>NZ_CP063780.1:0-4800000 GCF_015277575.1 Pseudomonas sp. OST1909 | reverse complement strand
TTTTGACAGACGGTGTAAAGTTATCTTTGGTCGTGCTAGTTTAATGTCAATTTTTCGTATGCGTGGGCAAAACGTCAGTCAGAACATAGAGTTGGCGCCACGTTTTAAAGCGGTTTGCACGGTGCTAAACCCCTTATTTTTCAGCATTTTTTATTAGAGGCACGGGATTACATGGAAATCGGTCTGCGCGAGTGGCTGATCGTCATCGGCATCATTGTCATTGCCGGTATTCTTTTCGATGGCTGGCGCCGCATGCGCGGTGGCAAGGGCAAGCTCAAGTTCCGTTTGGACCGAAACCTGTCCAACTTGCCTGACGACGACGGCGCCGCCGAGCTGCTGGGGCCGCCCCGTGTGCTGGATACCCACAAAGAGCCGCAACTGGATGAGCATGATTTACCGTCAATGAGCGCGCCGTTGCGCGAAGCCCGCGAGCCGTCCTCCAAGCGCGGCAAGCGTGGTGGCGCGGCGGTTGCCGAGCCGCATCAAGGCGACCTGAACCTGGACCTCGATGACGGCCCGAGCTTCAGCAGCCGTGATGACGATTTCCCCGACGAGACCCCGACCAAAAGCGCGCCACGCCAATCGGTAAACGATCAGCCGGCCGCCGAGGAAGTCCTGGTTATCAGTGTGATCTGCCGTGATGCCGGCGGCTTCAAGGGCCCTGCGCTGTTGCAGAACATCCTTGAGAGCGGCCTGCGCTTTGGCGAGATGGATATTTTCCACCGTCACGAGAGCATGGCCGGTAACGGTGAAGTGCTGTTCTCCATGGCCAATGCGGTCAAACCCGGCACTTTCGACCTGGACGATATCGACCTGTTCAGCACTCCGGCGGTGAGTTTCTTCCTCGGCCTGCCAGGCCCGCGTCACCCCAAGCAAGCGTTCGATGTGATGGTGGCCGCAGCCCGCAAGCTGTCCCAGGAATTGAACGGCGAGCTCAAGGACGACCAACGCAGCGTCCTGACCGCCCAGACCATCGAGCATTATCGTCAGCGCATCGTCGAGTTCGAGCGTCGTGCCCTGACACAGAAACGCTGAGGTTCGATCATAAGCGTTGTCTGTAGAATCCATGCACTAACATATTGAGCAGCTTCGGCTGCTCTTTTGCTTTATGAGAGAACACCCATGACCGCCGCCCACACCCGCATTCTCGAACTGCGCGCTGAACTGGATCAGCACAACTATCGCTACCACGTGCTTGACGAGCCGAGCATTCCGGACGCCGAGTACGATCGCTTGTTCCACGAGCTCAAGGCCCTGGAAGCCGAGCATCCGGAGCTGGTGACGCGTGATTCACCGACACAGCGGGTCGGCAGTGCGGCGCTGTCGGCATTCACCCAGGTCAAGCATGAGATCCCGATGCTCAGCCTGGGCAACGCCTTTGATGAAACCACCATGCTGGAGTTTGATCGCCGGGTGACCGAGGGCCTCGACCTGCCGGTAGGCGATCTGTTTGGCGCGGGTGCGGCAGTGGAGTACAGCTGCGAGCCAAAGCTCGATGGCCTGGCGGTCAGCCTGCTGTATCAGGACGGTGAACTGGTACGCGGCGCCACCCGGGGTGACGGCACTACCGGTGAGGACATCAGCGTCAACGTGCGCACCGTGCGCAATATTCCGCTCAAGCTGCACGGCAGCGGCTGGCCGGCTACTCTGGAAGTCCGTGGCGAAGTGTTCATGTCCAAGGCCGGGTTCGAACGCCTGAATGCCTCGCAGCTGGAAGTCGGCGGCAAGACCTTCGCCAACCCGCGCAACGCCGCGGCGGGCAGCCTGCGCCAACTGGACTCGAAGATCACTGCCAGCCGCCCGCTGGAATTCTGCTGCTATGGCATCGGCCAAGTGACTGCCGACATCAGTGACACCCATATCGGCAACCTCAAGCAGTTGCAGAAGTGGGGCATGCCGATCAGTCACGAACTGAAGCTGGCCAAGGGTATCCAGGAGTGCCTGGACTACTACCGCGACATTGGCGAGCGCCGTAATGCGCTGGGCTATGAAATAGACGGCGTGGTGTTCAAGGTCAACAGCATCGCGTCCCAGCGTGAACTGGGCTTCCGCGCCCGCGAGCCGCGTTGGGCGATTGCGCATAAATTTCCGGCGATGGAAGAGCTGACCGAGTTGCTCGACGTGGAGTTCCAGGTTGGCCGTACCGGTGCTGTCACTCCGGTGGCGCGCTTGAAGCCGGTCAAGGTGGCTGGCGTGACGGTGTCCAACGCGACCCTGCACAACATGGACGAAGTGGCGCGCCTGGGGCTGATGATCGGTGACACGGTGATCATCCGCCGCGCTGGTGATGTGATTCCGCAAGTGGTCTCGGTGGTCACCGAGCGTCGCCCGGAGCACGCCCGCGCGGTGCAGATCCCCGAGAACTGCCCGGTGTGCGGCTCCCATGTGGAGCGCACGCAACTGGTCAAGCGCAGCAAAGGCAAGGAAACCGTCAGCGAAGGCGCGGTGTACCGTTGCGTCGGGCGCCTGGCCTGTGGCGCGCAGCTCAAGCAGGCGATCATTCATTTCGTCTCGCGGCGTGCCATGGATATCGACGGCCTGGGCGACAAGACCATCGAGCAATTGGTGGATGAGAAACTCATCGGTTCGCCGGCAGACCTCTACAAGCTCAAGTACGAACAGATCATCGACCTGGAAGGCTTTGCCGATATCTCCAGCAAGAAGCTGATCAGCGCCATCGAAAACAGCAAGACCCCGACCCTGGCGCGTTTTATCTACGCCCTGGGAATTCCCGATGTGGGCGAAGAGACCGCCAAGGTGCTGGCACGCTCCCTGGCCTCCCTTGAGCGTGTGCAGAACGCTTTGCCTGAAGTACTGACCTACTTGCCCGACGTCGGCCTGGAAGTGGCGCACGAGATTCATAGCTTCTTTGAAGACAGCCATAACCAGGATGTGATCGGTGCACTGTTGTCGCCGGACGAGTGTGGCCTGCAATTGCAGGAGCAGGGCGATCTGAGTGCCGAATTTGCTGCCAGCACCACCTTGGGCGGCTTGCTCGACAAGTTGCATGTGCCTTCCGTCGGGCCCGGCGCTGCGCAGAAATTGGCAGACAAGTTCGGCTCGCTGGAAGGCGTGATCAAGGCCGATTGGCTGGATATGCGCCAGGCCCTGCCCGAGAAGCAAGCCAAGGCCGTGCGCGAATTCTTCGACAACCCTGACAACGCCCACCATGCCCTGGCCATCGAGCAGCAGCTCAAGGACTTCGGCATGCACTGGCAGAGCGAGAAAAAGGTCGTTGAAGGCTTGCCGGAAGCCGGGCACACCTGGGTACTCACCGGCTCCCTGGAGTTGATGAGCCGCGACGTCGCCAAGGACAAGCTCGAAAGCCTGGGCGCCAAGGTGGCCGGTTCCGTCTCGGCGAAAACCCACTGCGTGGTCGCCGGGCCGGGGGCCGGTTCCAAATTGGCCAAGGCCAGCGAGTTGGGCCTTAAAGTGCTGGATGAGGAGGCCTTCGTCGCCTTCCTGGCCAGCCACAACATCAGCGTCTGACCTCTTCCTGTGGCGAGGGAGCTTGCTCCCGTCGGGCTGCGCAGCAGCCCCTCAAGAAAGCGGAACGATCTCGAGCGAGAAATGATCTAGTCTCTGTCACCCCAGGGAGAGATCGCCATGTTCCGTTACTTCGAGCAACTCAGTTCGCGCATCGCCGCCCCGTTCATGGCTCAAACCTCGCGCAACAGCAAGGTGTGGCAATGCCGCTGCGGCCAGTCTTTATTCTTTCGCAACAGCCAATGCCTGGCCTGCCAGGCAGTGCTGGGTTATCTGCCGCAGCAAAGCCGCCTGTCTTCCCTGCAACCCGGCCCTGTCGTTGACACTTGGCTGGCGGATGACGCGCCCGATGCCGGCACCTGGCGTCGCTGCGCCAACCTCGACTCACCGGCCGCGTGCAACTGGCTGATCCCCGCCCACAGCACTGGGTCGCTGTGCGTGGCCTGCAGCCTGAATCGCACTATTCCTGATCTATCCATCCCGGAAAACCCCGAACGCTGGCGCAAGGTCGAAACTGCCAAGCGTCGGCTGGTGGCACAACTGATCAGCCTGGGCCTGCAGGTGGTGCCCAAGAGCGTTGACGAAGACGCTGGCCTGGCCTTCGACTTCATCGGGACTGACCTGGCAGGCAATGCGCCGACCACTGGCCATGCCAACGGCCTGATCACCCTCGATATCAAGGAAGCCGACGATGCTCACCGCGAAAAAGTCCGCGTACAGATGCGCGAGCCTTACCGCACCTTGCTCGGTCATTTTCGCCATGAAGTCGGCCACTATTACTGGGATCGGCTGATTGCCAACAGCCACTGGCTTGACGCTTTTCGCACCTTGTTCGGCGATGAGCGCGCCAGTTACGCCGAAGCGCTCGACCAGCATTATCAGAACGGCCCGCGTCCGGATTGGCAGCAAACCTGCGTCAGCGCCTATGCCACCATGCATCCCTGGGAAGACTGGGCTGAAACCTGGGCCCATTACCTGCACATGATGGACGCGGTGGACACCGCGTTGGGCTTTGGCATGAGCGCCCGCGAGATGGACCTGGACTACCAGCCGTTCCCGCTGACAACGCTGTATGACCCGGCACACCCCGGCGGCCCGGCGTTCCTCTCGTTCGTCAATGCCTGGATCGAGCTGGCCGGTATGCTCAACGAACTGTCCCGCGCCATGGGCCAGCCGGATTTCTACCCCTTCGTGCTGCCGCCGGCGGTGATAGCCAAGTTGCACTTTATCCACCTGGTCATCCAGGAAGAGGGCGGCAGAGCGGACAAGGTTCTGCAGGCTCAGTGATTGCTTCCGTGGGAGGGGTAATTGCAGAGGGCCATGGCAAGTACTTGAAGCTTCTCATTTTTTACGGTTGTAACTTCCGATCAGATCGGTACAATGGCGCGGCTTGCCGAGAGGCTTGCGTCGTTATGGTGACCCCATCGGTCCCCCCGCAACGATTACCCGTGAACCTGGTCAGAGCCGGAAGGCAGCAGCCACAGCGGGAACATTGTGTGCCGGGGTGTGGCTGGTGGGGTTGCCTCCATAACGCTCCCTTCTGTTTTACCTATTCCTGAATCCATATAGTCAGCCAGTCATCTGTGACCCTTATCGCACAGTGCACGACGGCCACTCCACGACTAGTGGCATACTCCCAAGTGTCTCTTTCCCCTGGCTACGAGGCTGTATGCACTCGGAACATTTTGATTTGTCCAGCCCTGTGTTCTTGCCGATCACCGAGCAAGCCTGTGCGGGTTTGCTGAGCGGTGAGGGTGCAGCAGCGCTGGTAGCCCTGAGTGAACCGGAGTTGGCGGCGGTGCTGGTGATCCAGAACCTGGCTCAGGTGCCCGAAAGCGACCTGAGCGCCAATGGTGCCGAAAAAGTGTTGGCCAAGCTGATTGACTGGGCGGTAGAGGCCAGCCATTCGGCAAGCGTTTCCCTACTCTCCGAGGCGCAGCGGCTGTTCGACCAAAGGAAGCTGTACTTCGGCCTCAATGTGGTCAAAAGCCTGAAGCTGCGTTTTCTGTTAGCGGAGGAAGTGCAGGCGCGCGACTATCTGTTGCCTAGCGGCAAGTGGGACTTTGAATACAAAGTCCGCCATCTCAAGGCCAATGATCCCTTCAGCAAGCAGATGGTCACGCCCAGGCATCGCGAGCGCTGGTTGAGTGCCGAGCAAGACAAGTTGGTCAGAACCTTCCGCGCCAACTTGAACGAAGACCTGCATGTTCAGGGCTATGCAGGTATCGGCAAGAGTCACCTGCTGGTGGCGCTGATGGAGCACCTGCGCCCGGAAAAGACTTTGTTGCTGGCGCGTACCCCGGCAAAGCTGGAAACCCTGCGTGCCCGTATGGTGGGTGTACGCGAGCGAAAGGCCGGGCACACCTTCCATGCATTCGCCCACGCCTTGATGCAGGGGCCCAGAGCCAAGCCGCTGACTGCGCAGGTGAGGGCGCCGAGCAAGCAGGCACTGGCTCAGGAGCTGAATATCTTCGGCTTTCGTGGCCTGCAAGGGCCGGCTGTGGTCGACGTTTGCCTCAACGTATTGCAAGCCTACTGCCGCTCCTGGGAATACAGCCTGTCGGCGAAGCACTTGCCGCATTTCAAACAGCCGCTGTCCAGCGTTGATGCCAGGGCACTGCTCGAATATGCCAGCCGGCTATGGAGCTATCTCGAAGCGAATCCGGCCTGGGGCAGCCAGACTGGGTTTGAAGCCTTGCTGATGATCAAGCGCGCCAGCTTCGCCGGCTGCGTGGTGCCCGAGCGTTATACCCACGTCCTTATCGACGAGAGCCAGGATATTCCGGCGCCGCTGCTGCAAATCATCGAGCGGGGCCGGCAGGTGCTGATAACCCTGGGGGATGAGTATCAGCAGGCCAGTGGAGTCATGGTCAGGCGCGCCCGTGAGGTGCGCCATACGGATGTGTGTTACTCCGTGCGCTCCGGACGCAATGTCGAGCGCCTGGTCAATCCCTTGATCAGCCAGCATTCGGATAAGAGCAAAGTGCTTTTCGAGGGGGCTCGGGATGCCGACGTCGGTATCGAGTTTTATCCGCTGGGCTTTGTACCGCCGCAAGGCTGCGTGGTATTGACCGCATCCCACTGGGACACAATGAAGTGGGCCATCCAGTTGAGCGAAGCCCGTTGTGCGTTCAGCCTGGCCAGTAAAGAAGCGCAGCAATCGCTCAAGTACTTTATGGACACCGTGGTCGCGTTGTTCAAGCCTGACTTCTACAGCAGCGAGTTCAATGACAGCGGGCCCCATCCGTTTTTCAGCGATATGGCCGATTGGCAGCAAGTACGCGCGGCCTGCCAGTTCGATGAGGCGTTTCTCTGGGTCGAAGCTGAGCTGCAAAAAGGCTTTAATCTGGCGGATGTCACGCGCTTGAACAGGCAAAGCGGCCATCCGGATGAGCGCTGCCTCTTGATGTTGGCGCAAGACGCCGGTGGCATGGAGTTCAACCGGGTGTTGCTCACACCAGCGTTGTTGACCAACGTAAAGTTCCAGGATGCCTACGCGTTCGACCAGCGACTGTGTGCGGTGTACATCGCAATTTCGCGAGCCACCCAGCAGCTCTATCTGCCCTACGATGTGGTTGAGTGGCTCGACTATCACAAGTATCAGAAAACCCGCGAATTACACGGTTACTGAAGGGTTTAATCCAGCTGTTTCACAACTTTGGAAAAGCCCTCTGGACAACCCCCAGACCGCCTTGTTAGCTTGCGCCGGCCACTTGTTTCAGAGCATGACAAGGGCATGGACTTGATATTGAAGTGCTATCGCTTCTCTAACTTACAAGGATGTCTGTCATGAAAAGCCTGCAAGGGTTGCCTCGACTTATCAGCGCCTCAGTCGGGGCTCCCGGCAAAGCCCGCAACTTGCCCGCCGATGTGCAGTGCATCCAGTATCTGTTCAACCTGATCATTCCCAAGATGGGCTTTGCCTTGCTGGAAAACGGCAAGTGCGATGGCCAGTTGGTGCAGTGCATCAGCCAGTATCAGTTCCGCCATCTCAAATATGCTCATCCCGATGGGGTGATCGACCCCACGGGGCGTACGTTCAACAGCTTGATCGAGGAAGCGGTGAAAGTACCCGTACGGGCCTTCCCGACCATGCGTATTCCGAGCTTTCTCAACGCATTGGGCAATAACAACGTCGATGCGGTGCAAGCCACGGTCAATGTCTACCTGAACCAGGTGCGTGCGGTGATCGAGGCCGAGCGGCGCAACCGCCAATTAATGTTGCAGGCCACCTGCGATGGCGGCACGACGCTGAGCGATACGGACTTCCAGAATGCTGCCAAGCAATTGGGCAACGGCATCTCGGTGAATGTGGTCAAGGCGTTCGCCACCATCGAGTCGGGCGGGAAGGTGGGGTTCGGGCCGGCCAGGCTGCCGATCATCGCCTTCGAAGGTCATCACTTTCGCAAGTACACCAAGCATATCTACGACCAGTCGCACCCTCTGCTGTCGTACATCTACAAGAAAAAAGCCGGGCCGCAGTGGCAGACCAACAACAAGGACCAGGTCAAGGCCTGGGAAACCATGGCCACCGCTTTTGCTCTCGACCAGGAAGCGGCACTGATGTCGGCGTCCTGGGGGATGTTTCAGGTCATGGGGTTCAACTTCGCGTCGTGCGGGTTCAAGACGGTGTTCGAGTTTGCAGCGGCGTTAAAAGTAAACGCCGGTAATCAACTCAAGGCCTACCTCAGTTTTTGCAGCAAGAGCACGGCGCTGATGAGTGCGATGAAAAACAAGGATTTCACAGCCATGGCTCGTAACTATAACGGCGAGGACTACGGCAACTATGACGTGCTGATGAAACAAGCCTACGAAGCCTTTGAAGGGAAGAAATAAGATGATTCGTTTTCTGGCGATGGGAATGCTGTCGTTGTGCGCCGTGGCCCCCGCGTTTGCGGGTTCGGCCGCTTTGCATTCAGGCAAGTACGAAGGGTTGATGCTGGCGGTGACGCCCGCGAATCAGGTTGAAGGCTTTTATTCCGAAGCGATGGGCGAGGGCGTTAGCCGCCGTTGCACCTTCTACCTGCAAGGCAAGCCAGAGGCGCTTACCACCTGGCTGGATGCTGCCTACCCTGGGAGTGTGGCAGTGGCGTCCGACGGTGTGGTCCTGACAGTGGAGCAGGGCCGGCAACACCCCGGCTGCATCAACGTGTTGATGCCGGAAATCGCCACGGGTCTGGACCTGACCCAGACTGCCAGCAAAAAGTGGATCGGGCTGGTGACGGTGTCTGCCGACAAGGCTTACCTGCTGAAAACTCCGGGGGCCAAGGCGGTCAAGCGTCCCTATATCGTCAAGGGTGATGTAGTGGGTGTGCTGGCGTTCAAGGACGGCTGGGCGCAGGTGGAGTTTATCAACGCTGACGACCGTTCGTTCACGGGGTGGATCAGCCAGGGCCAGTACGCACGGTTGGATGCGCCGAAGCCCTGAGAAGCTCTGAAATGTGGGAGGGGGTGTTAGCCGAAGGTTTCGCGCAGTAGCCCGGAGAATGCATCCCGTGCCAGATGCCGCTGGGTATCTTTGTGCCAGAACAGCAAGTTGTCTACCGCTGCCAGTTCGTCGAACCGATACGATGCCAGCTGATTGGCCTGCTCATAACGCGCCAGGATGCCCTCCGGCGCCAACGCCACGCCAATCCCCGCGCTGACGCAGCCGATGATCGTGCCCCAACTGGTATAGCTGGCAATCGCCGGCTTGAAGTCCTGGGGCTTGAGCCAGTGTTCCAGTGCTGCGCGATAGGGGCAGCCGGGCGGCCACACCAATAGTGTGCGGCCAGCCAGGTCTTCGGGGCTGTGGATGGGCGCGCTGGACGCGCTGGCGATCAGTACCAGGCGTTCGCTGTAGACCACGCTGTGCTCCAGCTTCGTGTGTTTGCCACTGGCGGCCACGAGCGCCACATCCAGACGATGGTGTTGCAGGTCGTCCAGCAGTTGCGCCCAGGCGCCGGTCACCAACTCCAGGCTGACCTCGGGATAACGCCGGTGATACTCCGCCAACAGCGGCGGCAGGCGGCCGCTGGCGCTGGATTCCACCGCGCCGATGCGCAAGGTGCCACGGGGAATCGCGCTGGCATCCACCGCACGCTTGGACTCATCCACCAACGCCAGGATGCGCTCGCAGTAATCCAGGAAGATCTCACCCGCAGCACTGATCGCCAGCCCGCGGCCGGCGCGGATAAACAACGGTGTGCCCAACTCGCTTTCCAGCTGCTTGATGCGCGTGGTGATGTTGGACGGCACACAGTGCAGTTGCAGGGCGGCCTGGGCCACGCTGCCGGTTTGCGCCACGGCTCGCACCATTTTCAGTTGGGCCAGTTCCATTGCTCAGTTCCAGTGATTTCAGAAGTCAGAAACGCTTAATTGTCCTACGCCAGGCCCGGGCCAAGACTGACGGCACTCCTTCTTTTATGGATGCCATCGATGAGTACCCCGTCACCGCTCAAGCTTACGCTAGTCATTGCCAGCGTCATCCTCTGTTGGGCTTATTCACCCATAGGCGTGCATATGGGGCTGCACAGCTACAGCCCTGGCCAATTGGCGTTGCTGCGTTTTTTGATTGCGTCGCTATTCATGGCGGCTGTGGCCTGGGTAGTCGGCATTGGCCGGCCCCAGGTGCGCGACCTGCCGTGGCTGCTGGTGCTGGGTTTCTTCGGGGTGTTCCTGCACCACACCAGCCTCAATCACGGGCAGCAATGGGTGACAGCGGCGGCGTCGAGTGTGTTGGCACAATCGGCGCCGCTGTTCAGTGTGTTGATCGCTTTTTTCTGTTTGCAGGAGCGCGTCAGCATGTGGCGTTGGAGTTGTGTGCTGTTGGGGTTGGTCGGCGTGCTGGTGGTGATCTGGAGCGATCATGGCGTAGGCGATATCGACCCGCGCGGCTTGTTGATCCTGCTGGCGGCCTGCTCATGGAGCGTGTACTTCGCCATCCAGAGGCATTACGCCCATCGCTACAGTCCGTTGACGATGGCGTGCTACATGGTCTGGTCCGGCACCTTGATGCTGTGCGTGAACCTGCCGGGCCTGCCTGCCGCTATCGTGCAGGCGCCGTTGCGGGAGAACCTCGCGGTGCTGGTGCTGGGCATCTTTCCCAGCGCGTTGGCCTATCTGGCCTGGGGTTATGTGCTCAAGCACGTCGAAGTCAGCCGCGCTTCGGTGGCGATGTACCTGATTCCGCCGGTTGCCATGGTGATGGCCGCCACCCTGCTCGGTGAACAGGTGACCCTGCAGGTGATGCTGGGTGCGGTGATCGTGCTGACCAGCGTCGCCGCTATCAGCCTGGAGGGGCGCTGGCGCTCAATCGTGCGGCCAGCACACCCGCAGACGCCATCTGGACGGGCAATCAAGCCAGCTTCGTCAGATTAGACGAGCGTGCCGGATGCAATTTCCCCCCTGCTCCGCTAGCATTACCGGCTTCCGCTTCCCAGTTGCGACGGTTTTCGATGAGTTATCAGGTTCTTGCACGTAAATGGCGCCCGCGCTCGTTCCGCGAAATGGTCGGCCAGACCCATGTGCTCAAGGCTCTGATCAATGCCTTGGACAGCCAGCGGCTGCACCACGCCTATCTGTTCACCGGTACTCGCGGGGTGGGCAAGACCACGATTGCGCGCATCATCGCCAAGTGCCTGAACTGTGAGACCGGTATCACGTCAACGCCTTGCGGCACCTGTTCGGTCTGCCGCGAGATCGACGAAGGGCGTTTCGTCGACCTGATCGAGATCGACGCCGCAAGCCGCACCAAGGTCGAAGACACCCGCGAGCTGCTCGACAACGTGCAGTACGCGCCGAGCCGTGGGCGCTTCAAGGTCTACCTGATCGACGAAGTGCACATGCTGTCCAGCCACTCCTTCAATGCGCTGTTGAAAACCCTGGAAGAGCCGCCGCCCTACGTTAAGTTCATCCTGGCCACCACCGACCCGCAGAAACTTCCTGCAACCATTTTGTCGCGGTGCCTGCAGTTCTCGCTGAAGAACATGACGCCCGAGCGCGTGGTCGAGCATTTGACCCATGTGCTGGGTGTCGAGAACGTACCGTTCGAAGACGACGCCCTGTGGTTGCTGGGCCGCGCCGCCGACGGTTCGATGCGCGACGCCATGAGCCTCACCGACCAGGCCATCGCCTTTGGCGAAGGCAAGGTGATGGCTGCCGATGTGCGCGCCATGCTCGGTACCCTGGACCACGGCCAGGTCTTCGACGTGCTGCACGCGCTGATCGAGGGCGACGCCAAGGCATTGCTTGAGGCCGTGCGCCACCTGTCGGAGCAAGGCCCGGACTGGAATGGCGTGCTTTCGGAAATCCTCAATGTGCTGCACCGCGTCGCTATCGCCCAGGCCTTGCCGGAAGGCGTGGATAACGGCCATGGCGATCGCGACCGCGTGTTGGCCCTGGCCCAGGCATTGCCGGCCGAGGATGTGCAGTTTTACTACCAGATGGGCCTGATCGGCCGCCGTGACCTGCCCCTGGCGCCGGACCCGCGAGGTGGCTTTGAAATGGTGCTGCTGCGGATGCTGGCGTTCCGGCCGGCGGATTCGGCAGACGCGCCGAGACAGCCGCTAAAGCCAGTGGGGATCAGCCAGGCCACAGTTGATTCCGCCAAACCAGTGGCTGGCGCGGCCGTTGTCGCGCCAGCAGTGGCTGCGCCTGCGCCGGTGGCGCCGGCACCTGAGCCCGAATCCGCGCCGGTTGCAGTGGCACCTGTGGTTGAGCCCGAGCCGGTTATCGAGCCCGCCCCCGTGGTCGACCTGCCCTGGAACGATCCGGTCGAAGCAGAGGCTGAGCCCGAGCCTGAGCAACAGCCCGCCGTGGAACCCGTACTGGAAACTGCCGGCGAGCAGCCCGAGCTGACGCCGATGCCTGCGCCGACCCCGGACAGCGTGGTGCCGGATGCCCCTGAGTGGGTATCGGCGCCGGTTCCCGAGCCGACGGTAGCCCAGGTCGAGGCCGCGACCCCCGGCATCGACCTGGACGACGAACCGCCGCTGGACGAAGACTACATCGAGCCGGACATGGATTCGGCCTACAGCTACCTGGACGAATTGGCCAGCGAGCACACCGCCGAACCGGCACCCGAGCCCGAAGCCGAACCGGCTGCGGCGCCGGCTACCGGCCTGGCCCTGCAATGGCTGGAATTGTTTCCGAAATTGCCGATCTCCGGCATGACCGGGAGTATCGCCGCCAACTGCACACTGATCTCCATCGAGGGCGACCATTGGCTGCTGCACCTGGACCCGGCCCACAGCGCCTTGTTCAATGCGACCCAGCAGCGTCGGCTCAACGATGCGCTCAACCAATACCATGGGCGCACGCTGACCATCGCCATCGAACTGATCAAGCCGGAGCAGGAAACCCCGGCCCAGGCCGCGACCCGTCGGCGTCTGAACCGCCAGCGCGAGGCTGAGGATTCGATCCACGCTGATCCGCTTATCCAACAAATGATGCAACAGTTCGGGGCGGTCGTCCGCCACGATACTATTGAACCTGTCGAAGCCCCGGTGCCCCAAGCGTCATGACACCGGGCTATTTATTGATCCACGTACTTTTGAGGTGATTCCCATGATGAAAGGTGGCATGGCCGGCCTGATGAAGCAGGCACAGCAGATGCAGGAAAAAATGGCCAAGATGCAGGAAGAACTGGCCAACGCCGAAGTCACCGGTAAAGCCGGTGGCGATATGGTCAGCGTGGTGATGACCGGTCGCCACGATATCAAGCGTGTCAGCATCGACCCGAGCGTGTTGCCTGGCGTGGGCGAAGATGACCTGGAAATGCTCGAAGCGTTGTTCGCCGCAGCCGTCAACGATGCTGTGCGCAAGATCGAAGCCAATAGCCAGGACAAAATGTCCGGCGTGACGGCTGGCATGCAACTGCCACCGGGCATGAAACTGCCGTTCTGATACAAACCTTGGCTAGACTCAAATGCCGGGCATTGCGCCCGGCATTTTTTTTGCGCGCACGAAACATCGAACCCCGGCCCGTTGCTCATGGTCTGCACCCTATACCGCTGAATTCTCATCGATAAAAGGAGCCCCGCTGATGCCTCAAGACATGACGCTCAACCAACGCATCGTTCTGGTCTCACGCCCTCAAGGCGCACCCACGCCGGAAAACTTCCGCCTGGAACGTGTAAGCCTGCCCGATCTGGCAGACGGTCAGGTGCTGCTCAAGACGCTGTACCTGTCTTTGGACCCCTACATGCGTGGACGCATGAGTGACGCGCCGTCCTACGCCGCGCCTGTGGAAATCGGCGAAGTGATGACCGGTGGTGCTGTCAGCCGTGTCGAGCAATCACGCAACCCGAAATTCGAGGTAGGTGATCTGGTGGTCGGTGCCACCGGCTGGCAGAGCCACAGTATCTGCGACGGCAAGAACCTGATGCCTTTGCCCAAGGGGCTTGCGAGCCCGTCGATGGCCCTGGGCGTGTTGGGTATGCCAGGCATGACCGCTTACATGGGCCTGATGGATATCGGTCAGCCGAAGGCCGGGGAAACCCTGGTGGTGGCGGCTGCGTCCGGCGCGGTGGGCTCGGTGGTGGGGCAGGTGGCCAAGCTCAAGGGCTTGCGCGTGGTAGGGATTGCTGGCGGTGCCGACAAGTGCCGCTATGTGGTGGATGAGCTGGGCTTTGACGCCTGTATCGACCACAAGAGCGCGGACTTTGCCAACGAATTGGCCCTGGCGTGTTTCAAAGGCGTGGACATCTACTTCGAAAACGTTGGCGGTAAGGTCTTCGATGCGGTGCTGCCGCTGCTCAACGCCAAGGCGCGCGTGCCGCTGTGCGGGTTGATCGCCGGTTATAACGCCCATGAAACCCCCAGCGGCCCTGATCGCCTGCCGGCACTGCAGCGCACCTTGCTGACCAAGCGTGTGCGTATCCAGGGCTTTATCGTGTTCGACGACTATGGCGACCGCCAGCCGGAATTCCTCAGCGCTATGGCGCCGTGGGTGCGCGATGGCAAGATCAAGTTCCGCGAGGATGTGGTCGATGGCCTGGAGCAAGCGCCTGAAGCCTTTATCGGCTTGCTGGAGGGACGCAACTTCGGCAAGTTGGTGGTGCGCGTCGCGCAAGATTGAGTATTTGACGCTAATCCGGGGCGCGGGTATAAACCGCGTCTCGTTGTTTTGTCGGACCCTTCGCCCATGAGCTTCAGCCCCCTGATTCGCCAACTGATCGACGCCCTGCGTACCTTGCCAGGTGTTGGCCAGAAAACTGCCCAGCGCATGGCGCTGCAACTGCTGGAGCGTGATCGCAGTGGCGGCACCCGCCTGGCCCAGGCTCTGAGCCAGGCCATGGAAGGCGTGGGCCACTGCCGTCAGTGCCGCACCCTCACCGAAGAAGAACTTTGCCCGCAATGCGCCGACCCCCGTCGCGACGACACGTTGCTCTGCGTGGTGGAGGGGCCGATGGATGTGTATGCAGTGGAGCAGACCGGTTATCGCGGCCGCTACTTTGTGCTCAAGGGCCACCTGTCGCCGCTCGACGGTTTGGGGCCGGAAGCCATCGGTATCCCGCAACTGGTCGCGCGCATTGAAGAACAGGGCACCTTTAGCGAAGTGATCCTGGCGACCAACCCGACGGTGGAAGGTGAAGCCACGGCGCATTACATCGCCCAACTGCTGACCAATAAAGGCTTGATCACTTCAAGGATCGCCCACGGCGTGCCGTTGGGTGGCGAGCTGGAATTGGTGGACGGCGGTACCTTGGCGCACTCGTTCGCAGGCCGCAAGCCGATCGCCCTCTAACGCCCATTGCAGCCCCCAATGTGGGAGCTGGCTTGCCTGCGATAGCATCACCACGGTGTAACTGAAAAACCGAGGCGCTTGCATCGCGGGCAAGCCCGGCTCCCACATTGGTTTTGTGGTGTCGGTGAAAATCGTGTACAGCTTGAAAACCAAGCAAGCGCTTGGTAAGTTCGCTCCATCTCGCCATGGAGCTTGCCGATGTCTGCCTATCAGGAATACTTCGACCCCAGCCACCAATTGGTCCGCGACAGCGTGCGCCGGTTTGTCGAGCGCGAGATGTTGCCGGGCGTCGAGCACTGGGAGGAGGCTGAGAGCTTTCCTCGTGAGCTTTACCTCAAAGCCGGAGCGGCGGGCATTCTCGGGATCGGTTACCCCGAGGCATTGGGTGGAAGCCACGAAGGCGATCTGTTCGCCAAGGTCGCCGCCAGCGAAGAACTGATGCGTTGCGGTTCCGGTGGTGTGGTGGCCGGGCTCGGCTCCCTGGATATCGGCCTGCCGCCCATCGTCAAATGGGCCCGGCCTGACGTGCGGGAGCGTATAGCGCCCCTGGTGCTGGCCGGCGAGAAGATCATCGCCCTGGCGGTTACCGAACCGAGTGGCGGCTCGGATGTCGCCAACCTGCACACCCGCGCCGTGCGTGACGGTGAGCACTACCGTGTGAGCGGTGCCAAGACCTTTATCACCAGCGGCATTCGGGCGGATTTCTATACTGTGGCGGTGCGCACCGGCGGGCCGGGCTTCGGCGGTATCAGCCTGTTGCTGATTGAAAAAGACACCCCCGGTTTCACCGTTGGCCAGCCGTTGAAGAAGATGGGCTGGTGGGCGTCGGACACGGCCGAGTTATTTTTCGACGACTGCCACGTGCCCGTCGGCAACCTCATCGGCGCTGAAAACATGGGGTTTGCCTGCATCATGGGCAACTTCCAGAGCGAGCGCCTGGCGCTGGCGCTGATGGCCAACATGACCGCGCAACTGGCCCTGGAAGAAAGCCTCAAGTGGGCCGCCCAGCGCGAAGCGTTCGGTAAACCCATCGGCAAGTTCCAAGTGCTCAAGCACCGCCTGGCGGAAATGGCCACCGCCGTGGAAGTGTCCCGCGAGTTCACTTACCGTCAGGCGGCGAAGATGGCCGCTGGCAAGAGCGTGATCAAGGAGATTTCCATGGCCAAGAACCTGGCCACGGATACAGCTGACCGGGTGACCTATGACGCGGTGCAGATGTTGGGCGGGCAGGGGTACATGCGGGGTAGCCTGGTGGAGCGGCTGTATCGGGATAATCGCATTCTGTCGATCGGGGGCGGGACGCGCGAGGTGATGAATGAAATCATCAGTAAGCAGATGGGGTTGTGAACCGGGTGTTCTCTCGGGCCTCATCGCGGGCAAGCCCGGCTCCCACAGGGGAATGCATTCCAAGGTGGGAGCCGGGCTTGCCCGCGATGACTGCAGTACTGACGACCCTTACCTTTCAGTCAGCCCAAACTGCGTCAGGCAAAACGTGGGAATCCCCATGTCTTCCAACCGCTGCGACCCACCCAGCTCCGGCAAATCAATAATCGCCGCCGCTTCAAAGATCTGCGCGCCCATGCGCCGTACCAGGTTGGCCGCAGCAATCAGGGTGCCACCGGTGGCGATCAGGTCATCGAATATCAGCACCGAATCACCTTCGCACAGGCTGTCGGCGTGTACTTCCAGGAAGGCTTCGCCGTACTCAGTCTGGTAACCCTCGGCCAGCACATCCGCCGGCAGCTTGCCTTGCTTGCGAAACAGGATCAGCGGCTTGTTGAGCTGGTAGGCGATGATCGAA
Source organism: Pseudomonas sp. OST1909 (assembly GCF_015277575.1). Classification (NCBI taxonomy): domain Bacteria; kingdom Pseudomonadati; phylum Pseudomonadota; class Gammaproteobacteria; order Pseudomonadales; family Pseudomonadaceae; genus Pseudomonas; species Pseudomonas sp. OST1909. The sequence goes on along the minus strand of NZ_CP063780.1, from coordinate 4,782,985 downwards.
CCTATCAGGAAACCGCGGGCATCCATCGCACCGATATGCGTGAAATCGGCTTCGACATAGCGCTGGGCAAAGCTGTCGGCTACCAGGCGCAGGGCGCGGGGTGATTGGAACAGCGGGGTGATGTCACGAAAGATAACCCCAGGCTTGGGGAAGTCGATGACAGGGCGAATCAGGGATTTGATGTCGAACGAATCGAAGGTCATCGTCGCAGAGTCCTGGGCGGAAAACGGACTCGAAGTATACCTGCGGCCTTGCCGATTGGCGCGGCCGCAGTGTCTGGATCAGACCTCCAGTGAGCCACCGGCCAATGCGCACAGCTGGATCGGGTCGAGGATATGCACTTCCTTGCCCTCGGCAGCAATCAACTGGTTCTGCTGGAAGCGGGTAAACACGCGGGACACAGTCTCAACCGCCAGGCCCAGGTAATTGCCGATTTCATTGCGCGACATGCTCAGGCGGAACTGGTTGGCCGAGAAGCCACGGGCACGGAAGCGCGCCGACAGGTTGACCAGGAACGTTGCGATGCGCTCGTCGGCGGTTTTCTTCGACAGCAGCAGCATCATTTGTTGATCGTCACGAATCTCGCGGCTCATCACGCGCATCAACTGGCGGCGCAGTTGTGGCAATTGCAGGGCCAATTCGTCCAGGCGCTCGAAAGGAATTTCGCACACCGACGTCGTCTCCAGGGCCTGGGCCGACACCGGGTGAATCTCGGTGTCCATTCCCGACAGCCCGACCAACTCGCTGGGCAGGTGGAAGCCGGTGATTTGTTCTTCGCCGCCGTCGCTGAGGCTGAACGTCTTCAATGCGCCCGAACGTACTGCATAGACGGAATCAAACTTGTCGCCCTGGCGAAACAAAAACTCGCCTTTTTTCAGTGGGCGGCCGCGTTTGACGATGTCGTCCAGCGCATCCATGTCTTCCAGATTCAACGAAAGTGGCAGGCAGAGGGGAGCCAGGCTGCAATCCTTGCAATGGGCCTGGCTGTGAGCGCGCAGTTTAACTGGCTCGGACATTTCTTAAATCCTTGTGGGAAAACACACATAAGACGTAAGGGTAACGCACTGGGGGGTATGGAGGCCAGCGTGTACAAAAAACCTGCCGGTATATAAAGATCTGGCTAAAACCGCCGATAGTACTGCCATCGACTACAAACACGGTGGCTCAAACCATGTTAGCCCTCAGTACCCAACTCGCTTCGCGTACTCAGATCCAGGCACAACCCGAAACCAAGAAAGCTGCCGATTCCGATGTCGCCGCGATTCCGACGGCGGATGAAGCCAAGCCTGCCGTTTCGGTGACCATTTCCGGCGCCGCGATGAAAGCTGCCGCGGCGGAAAAAACCTCAAACAGTGACATCGACGAAAGCGGCCTGGCGGACAACGTCAAGAATCTGCTCAAGATGATTCGTGAGATCAAAAAGCAGATTGCCGAGAAACAGGCTGAGATGGCAGCGGTAATGGCCGACAGAAGTCTCAGCCCTGAACAGGCCCGTGCCCGGCTTTCCGGGCTGCAATCGGCCTTGGGTGCGCTGCAAGCCAGCTTGACCAGCGCCCAGGCGTCTCTCACCAAGGCGATGAAAGACATGAGCGCGGGTGATGCAGCCAAGGCCGCGACCCTGGCCATGAAGTAAGACCGTCTAGATGACCCGCGAAAATCGTTGCCTGTTCTGGTGCTCCAGATAGGCATCGAACACCATGCACACTGAACGCACCAGCAAGCGCCCGGCCGGCAGCACACGAATGCCCTGGGCGTCCAACTCGATCAGGCCGTCGGTGGCCATCGTCTCCAACTGCGACCATAAATCGGCAAAGTAGCCACGAAAGTCGATGTTGTACGCCTGTTCGATCGTCTCGAAGCCCAGGCTGAAATTGCAGATCAACTGCTGGATCACTTCCCGTCGCAGGCGATCGTCGGTGGTGCAGACCAAACCACGGCTGGTCGCCAGTTGTGCGCCCGCCAAGGCGTTCTGGTATTGGGTGAGGTCGCTGCTGTTCTGGCAATACAAGTCGCCAATCTGGCTGATCGCTGAAACGCCCAACCCAATCAGATCGCAATGCCCGTGGGTGGTATAGCCCTGGAAGTTGCGCTGCAGCTTGCCTTCCTCCTGGGCGATGGCCAGTTCGTCGTCCGGCAGGGCAAAGTGATCCATGCCGATATAGCGGTAGCCGGCCTGGGTCAGTTGTTCAATGGTGGTTTGCAGCATCAGCAGTTTTTCGGCCGGCGAGGGCAGCTCGTCGGTGTTGATCCGCCGTTGGGGCATGAAACGTTCCGGCAGATGGGCGTAGTTGAATACGGACAAGCGGTCCGGCTGCAAGCGGATGACTTCTTCCACAGTACGCGCGAAGTTCAGCGGTGATTGCTTGGGCAAGCCGTAGATCAAATCGATATTGATCGAGCGAAATTGCAGGGTACGCGCCGCATCGATCACTGCGCGGGTCTCTTCCAGGCTTTGCAGGCGATTGACCGCTCGTTGCACCTCGGGGTCAAGGTCTTGCAGGCCGATGCTTACGCGGTTGAAACCCAGCTCGCGCAGCAGGCCCATGGTGGCCCAGTCGGCTTCGCGAGGGTCGATTTCAATGCCATAGTCGCCCGAATCATCATCGAGCAAATTGAAATGCTGGCGCAGGCAATTCATCACCTGGCGCAGTTCATCGTGGCTGAGAAAAGTCGGTGTGCCGCCGCCAAAGTGCAATTGCTCCACTGGCTGCTTCGGATCGAGGTGGCAGGCCACCAGCTGGATTTCCTGCTGCAGGCGTTGCAAGTAGGCCTGGGCGCGACCACGGTCCTTGGTGACCACCTTGTTGCAGGCGCAGTAGTAGCAAATGTTGGCGCAGAACGGTACGTGCACATACACCGATAACGGCCGTACCGCCTTGCGGCTTTCGCGCAGGGCGTGGAGCAGGTCGAAGGTGCCGACCTGGCTGTCCAACTGGACGGCGGTAGGGTAGGACGTGTAGCGCGGCCCCGCCAAGTCGTAGCGGTGAATCAGATCTGTGTCCCAACGAATGGCGTCGAGCATGCGGGCGGTCCCCCGGATTGGCTAGTGGGCCGAGTCTAGGGGCAGGGCTGGCAAGGCATGTTGATTTGCATCAACGGGGAGCGGCGCTATGCCACAGGGGCTTTCAATGACCCATGAGCCAGTGCTGATGCGGGCCCGGCAAGGTCCAGATACCGAAGATGATCACCAACAGGCCGCCGGCCATGCGCACGCTGCGTTTACGCAAGAGCGCGGTGACACGCTCCGCCGCCAGCCCGGTGGCCAGCAGCACCGGCCAGGTGCCGAGGCCGAATGCGAGCATCAGCAACGCGCTGTCCAGCGCATTGCCCTGGCTCGCGGCCCACAGCAGGGTGCTGTAGACCAACCCGCACGGCAACCAGCCCCACAGAGCGCCCAGCATCAAGGCGCGCGGCAGGCTCGACACCGGCAGCAAACGGTTGGCCAGCGGCTGGATATGCCGCCACAGGCCGCGTCCGAGGCTTTCGATGCGGGTCAGGCCGCTCCACCAACCGGCCAGGTACAGGCCCATGCAAATCAGCAGTAACCCGGCGAGCACGCGCATGAACATCGCCGCCGGGCTGTTGGCCACCGCCCAGCCGGCCAGGCCGATCAGCAGCCCTGCCGTGGCATAGCTGAGGATGCGCCCCAGGTTGTACGCCAGCAGCAGGCGAAAGCGGCGGCTGCGTTGCTCCTTGGGGATCGCCAGGGTCAGCGCGCCCATCAACCCGCCGCACATGCCCAGGCAATGGCCGCCGCCGAGCAGGCCCAGAATCAATGCCGAAACCAGCAGGGGCGCCAGCTCAAGCATGAGGTGGGTCCTTGGGCGGTTGTTCGGGGCCGTTGGCTTCGTCAATGGCGGCCAGGTGGTTAGGGTCCTGGTCGTCAAACAGCACGCTGTGGGCCGGGCCATCGAGATCTTCGTACTGGCCGCTGTCCACGGCCCAGAAGAAGATATAGATGGCCACACCCACTAACAGCAGCGCCGCTGGAATCATTACGTATAAGGCTGGCATCTGCACTCCATGCCCACGCGGCTCAGGCCGGCAGCGGGCGGGTTACTGGGGCGGTACCTTTAGCGTGTGCGTTCGGCAGGCGAGTCAGGCGCAATGCGTTAAGTACCACGGTCAACGAACTGAGGGACATACCGATGGCTGCCCAGATTGGTGTGATCCAGCCCAGGGCCGCAAACGGCAGCATAAGGCCATTGTACAGCCCGGCCCACAGCAGGTTTTCAATGATCACTCGACGGGTGCGCCGCGCCAGGCTGAAGGCTTGCACCAGTGCCTCCAGGCGGTTGGACAACAGCACTGCGTCGGCGCTGGTTTTCGCCAGATCAGTGGCCGAGCCCATGGCCACGCTGATATCGGCGGCGGCCAGCACCGGCACATCATTGACGCCATCGCCCAGCATCAGCACCTTGTGGCCTTGCCTGTGCAGGTTTTGCAGCACCTGCAACTTGTCATCAGGGCGCAGGCCGCCGTGGGCTTCGTCGATGCCCAGCTCAAGGGCCACACTGGCGACCATCGGTGAGCTGTCGCCCGAGAGCAGCAGCGTACGCCAGCCGCGTGCCTTGCACGCTGCGAGCAGGGCAGGGGCGTCGCTGCGCAGGCGGTCGTCGAGTACGAACCAGGCGAGGGCGCCGCTGTTGTCACCCAACAGCAGCCATTGCCCGGCGTCGTCCGGTGAGGCGGGAATCGCGCAGCCACTGAGTTCGCAGACAAAACCCGGTTGGCCGATACGCAACAGGCGGTCCCCCACCCGACCCTCCAGGCCCAGGCCAGGGGTGCTCAACACTTCATCAGCGGCCAGTGGCGCACGCCCAAAGGCTCGAGCAATCGGGTGTTCCGAGCGGTTCTCCAGGGCGGCAGCGAGACCCAGGCACTGGTCGCTGTCCAGCGCGCCCAGGAGGCGGATGGCGCGCAACGCCAGGCGCCCTTCGGTGAGGGTGCCGGTCTTGTCGAAAATTACTGTGTCGATCTGGTTCAGGCCTTCAAGCACATGGCCACGGGTCAGTAGCAACCCCAGGGTGTGCAAGGTGCCGGTGGCAGCGGTCAGGGCGGTTGGGGTGGCCAGGGACAGTGCACACGGGCACGTCGCCACCAGCATCGCCAACACAATCCAGAATGCGCGTGACGGGTCCAGTTCCCACCACAGCAGGCCGATCAGCACGGCGGCGATCAGCGAGCACAGCAGGAACCACTGCGCGGCACGGTCGGCGATTTGCGCCAGGCGTGGTTTCTCGGCCTGGGCGCGCTCCAGCAGGCGCACAATGGCGGACAGGCGCGTCTCGTGGCCCAGGGCGCGCACCTGGACGGTCAGTGCGCCCTCGACATTCAGCGTGCCAGCCGTAACGCTGTCGCCGACCCGCCGCGGTTGTGGCAGGTACTCGCCGGTCAGCAGGGATTCATCGATGCTGGATTGGCCGTCGAGGATCACGCCATCCGCCGGCAGCACCGCGCCGGGATGCACCAGTACACGATCACCCAATGCCAGTTCACTGAGCAGGATGCGTTCGCTCTGGCCATCGTCTTTGAGGCGCAAGCAGGAGGCGGGCAACAGGTTGACCAATTGAGCGGTGGCTGCGGCGGTGCGCTCCCGGGCACGGCGCTCAAGGTAACGCCCGGCCAGCAGGAACAGCGCAAACATGCCCACGGCATCGAAATACAATTCGCCCACGCCGGTGATCGCGGTCCAGATCCCCGCCAGGTACGCACCGCCAATTGCCAGGGATACCGATACGTCCATGGTCAGGTGTCGTGTGCGTATGTCACGCAGCGCCCCTTTGAAGAACGGCGCGCAGCTGTAGAACACGATGGGTGTGGTGAGAAACATCGCAACCCAGCGCAGGATCACGTGCAACTCCGGGCTCAGGTCGATATTGAATTCCGGCCAGGTCGCCATGGTTGCCATCATCGCCTGGAACCACAGCAAGCCGGCAACCCCCAGTTGACGCAGGGCCAGGCGGTTTTCGCTGGCCAATTGTTCGGCGGCGCGGTCGGCCTGGTAGGGATGGGCGGCGTAACCGATATGGCGCAGCTCGCTGAGCAGTTGGCTCAATGGCAATTGCCCATCGGCCCAGCGCACATGCAGGCGATGGTTGGACAGGTTCAGCCGCGCCTCGGCCACCGCGGGCAGGCTGCGCAGGTGTTTCTCGATCAACCAGCCGCAGGCGGCGCAGCTGATGCCTTCCATCAACAGGGTGGTTTCGGCCAAGTCGCCTTGATGGCGCACAAAGGGTTTTTGCACATCGGCGCGGTCGTACAGCGCCAGCTCATCCACCAGTTGCACCGGGAGCGCCTCGGGGTTGGCCGAGGCTTCGCTGCGGTGCTGGTAATAGCTTTCCAGCCCACCGGCCACAATCGCTTCGGCCACGGCCTGGCAGCCGGGGCAGCAGAGTTCGCGGCGTTCGTCGAGGATCCGGGCGGTGAACCGGCTGCCGGGCGGGACGGGCAGGGCGCAGTGGTAGCAGGGGATTGGGTTGGTCATGGGCGCTGCTATTTTTTCAGGTCTTCGGCACCCTGCAATGGTTCGTCACCCAACAGCAAGTCCTTGTCGTGGCTGACCTCTTCTTCCTCGAACATCCTCCAGGTGTTGCTGCCTTCCACGCCAAGCAGTTCCACGAAACGCCGGCCCTCGACCTTGTCGGTGACCTGGCCGATGTAGCGGCCCTGCTCGCTATCACTGCGGGCCAGGACGATCTTGCGATCCTTCTCCGGCTGGGTCGGGGAAATCAGGTTCAGTTCCAGGGTTGCAGGGCCGCTGTTGCCGGTCAGGTGCAACTCGACTTCGCCGGTCAGTTCATCCAGGTGCAACCTGGCACGCAGTTGCAGGGTCTGGGCCAGGCGTTCACGGTCCAGGGAGCGGTTGATGCCTTTGCCGGCCTCGTAGTAATTGTCGTTGACCAGGTTGTCCGGGTTGTTGACCGCGATGGTCACCATGGACAGGGTCAGCGTCACCGAGCAGGCCAGGATCGCGATGATGATCCAGGGCCAGAGGTGCTTGTACCAAGGGCTTGCAGCAGTGGTTGCGGGCATTCTTGTGTTCCCTGTTTAACGAACTTGTGGGCCGATGAATCGGCTCTTGGCTTCAATATGAACGCTGGTGTCATCGGCATCTTTGAGGATGAACGTCACCTCGTTGGTGCTCGACGGCAGTTGCTCCGGCGCACTCGACAACTCCACCGGCATACTGACGATATCGCCGGCGGCCACCTTGATTTCGCGTCGCCCCTGCAACTTGAGGTCCGGCAGGCCGGCGGCGTCGAGCACGTAGGTGTGGTCGTGCTGGTCCTTGTTCATGATCTTCAGGCTGTAGACGTTTTCGATGCGCCCTTCGGCGTTTTCCCGGTACAGCACGCGGTCCTTGCTGACATCGAAACCCACCAGCGAGCGCATGAAGAATGCGCCGACCAGCAAGCCGATCATCGCCAGCAGCACCAGCGCGTAGCCGATCAGCCGTGGGCGCAACTTGTGGGTCTTCTGTCCGGACAGGTTGTGCTCGGTGGTGTAGCTGATCAGGCCGCGTGGGTAGTCCATCTTGTCCATGATGTGATCGCAGGCATCGATACAGGCGGCGCAGCCGATGCACTCGATTTGCAGGCCGTCGCGGATATCGATGCCGGTCGGGCACACCTGCACGCACATGGTGCAATCGATGCAGTCGCCCAGGCCCTGGGCCTTGTAGTCGACGCCCTTTTTACGCGGGCCGCGCACTTCGCCACGGCGCGGGTCATAGGAAACGATCAGGGTGTCTTTGTCGAACATTACGCTCTGGAAGCGCGCGTAAGGGCACATATAGATACACACCTGCTCGCGCAGCCAGCCGGCGTTGCCGTAGGTGGCGAGGGTGAAGAAGCCGACCCAGAAATACGACCAGCCGTCGGCCTGGCCGGTGAAGAAATCGAACACCAGCTCGCGGATCGGCGAAAAGTAGCCGACGAAGGTCATGCCGGTGGCGAAACCGATCAACAGCCACAGCGTGTGTTTGCTGAACTTGCGCAGGAACTTGTTGGCGCCCATGGGCGCCTTGTCCAGCTTGATGCGCTGGTTGCGGTCGCCTTCGGTGACCTTCTCGCACCACATGAAAATCCACGTCCACACGCTTTGCGGGCAGGTATAGCCGCACCACACCCGTCCGGCGTACACGGTGATAAAGAACAGGCCAAAGGCCGCAACAATGAGAATGCCCGAGAGCAGGATGAAATCCTGGGGCCAGAAGGTGGCGCCAAAAATGAAGAACTTACGCTCCGGCAGGTTCCACCACACCGCCTGGTGGCCGCCCCAGTTCAGCCACACGGTGCCGAAGTAAAGCAGGAACAGGCCGGCGCCACCGAGCATGCGCAAATTGCGGAACAGGCCGGTGAAGGCACGGGTATAGATTTTCTCTCGCGAGGCGTAGAGGTCGACGCTGTTGCTCGCGTTTTTGGCAGGCGGGGTAACGTCATGTACCGGTATCTGGTTGCTCATCATTGCATCCCACGGCGGTGGAGATTTGCCTCGGCCAGTACGTGCCAGCCAGGGTCAAATGGGGGGTGTTGCAGTGGCCTAATGATACGCCCCCGATGTTGTGCAAAGGGTGCGACCTTTGGTCGCGTTGGGAGAAATCAAATGATGGTGTACGTGACCTGGATCAATTGACTTGTGAAGTATGGACGGTTTTGGTTGGTGTGCCGGTCATTCGTCCCTCGGGTCAATCAGTGGCGCGCCGCTGGGCCAGAAGTCGCTGATGTGGCGTGAGCAGGGTGAGTCACGGAAAAGCGCAGATCAAGTTTGGCAATATTTTTATATTGCCGTGTCAGGCTGGCTCGGCTGTTTTATAGCCATGGCATAAATTGTAAATATATAGGCAAGCATCAAGTGCGATTGGTTGCTTACTATTTGCTCCGCTTGAAGTTTCCACTGATGGCCAGTCGCCAAGCATGTATACATGCATTTACATGTTTTTGCTCTGCGGATTGAACTGTTTGGTAAGTGGTATTCACTAATGGGTGTGTGGTTTGTTTTTTTCTGGTCTTATCTGCTTTTTGAGGTGTTAGATGATAAGTGATAATGTTTTTACTGCTCCAAGTTCCGGGGTTTTTAATCTGCGCTCTATCTTGGGGCTGCCAACTTCAGATCATGCTGTACCCGCGAGCGCGATGACGTTGCGTAGTTTTGCCGTTCAACCATCCTTTGCTGGCAATCGAGTGCCTGATGACTCGAAGGTGATAGAGGGCGAGGTGGTGGAACGACTGCTGCAAAACTTCAACGTGTTTGAAGATCCAGGCTCTCCAGGACGCATTACGGTTGGGAGTTTGGTTGAAGTGCTTTGCGGGTTTAAGCCTGAGGTGTCGGAAAGGAACGTCGAGTTGGTTAAGATGATTTTTCTAATGCCCGGACTTTTGAATAAGCTTTGTAGTGCCCAGGGTGTTGATAAAGTAGGTGCTCCCTCATCGGATGGCAGTATTGATAAGTTTGATTTGGAACGGCTGGATAATTTTCATGCGCCGTTGCGTAATCGCCGACGGGAATTTAATAAGATGGTTATGTATTAATCTCAGCGAGCAGAGCGAATGATCTGTTGCAGTTGGTGGACGTTGTCTCGATCAATTGACTTGTGAAGTACGGACGGTTTTTGTTCGCAAGACGGTCATTCGTCCCATGGATTGATCAGCGCAACGCCGCTGGACTTGAAGTCGCTGACGTTGCGTGTGACCACGGTAAGCCATGAACCAGAGCGGTTGCGGCAATCGACGAGTCACTCGGAAGCCAGAAACAAAAAAGCCCCGCCAGTTTTCGCTGGGCGGGGCTTTTTTGTGTGCGAGGATTTATTGCTCTTCTGCCTTCTTATCCCCACGGGACAGGCTGTACACATACGCCGCCAGCAAGTGCACTTTGTCATTGCCTTGCAGCAACTCCTGCGCAGGCATCTGGCCTTGACGGCCGTAACGAATGGTCTGCTGCAGTTGCGCGAAGCTTGAACCGTAGATGAATGCGCCCGGGTGCGTCAGGTCGGGGGCGCCCATGGCTGGCGTGCCTTTACCGGCCGGGCCATGGCAGGCCACGCAGTTGGCGGCGAAAAGTTTCTCGCCGTTGGCAACGTCGGCCTTGGCGCCTTCGGGCAGTTTGCGGCCATCGAGGTTGGTCACCACAAAGCCTGCCACGTCAGCCACGCCTTGCTCGCCGATGACTTCGGCCCAACCTGGCATTACTGCGTGGCGGCCTTGCATGATGGTTTGCTTGATGGTCTCTGGCTCGCCGCCCCAGCGCCAGTCAGCGTCGGTCAGGTTAGGGAAACCGTAGGCGCCTTTGGCGTCGGAGCCGTGGCACACCGAGCAGTTGGAGGCAAACAGGCGGCCTCCCATCTTCAGGGCTTGCGGGTCCTTGGCCACCTCTTCAATGGGCATCGATGCGAATTTGGCGAAGATCGGCCCGAACTTGGCTTCCGATCTGGCCATTTCCTTTTCCCATTCGTGCACGCCGGTCCAGCCGGTCTGGCCGTTGGCAAAGGCGGTTTGCTTGTCGTTGTCCAGGTAGTTATAGCCCGGCAGCAGGCCCTTCCAGTTACCCAGGCCGGGGTAGAGCACCAGGTAGCCGAGGGCGAAGACGATGGTGCCGACAAACAGCATGAACCACCATTTGGGCAGTGGGTTGTCGTATTCCTCGATGCCATCGAACGAGTGGCCGACGGTCTCGTCCGTCTGCTCGGTGCGCTGGCCCTTGCGGGTCGACAGCAGCAGCCAGGTCAGGGCGAAGATGGTACCCAGACTGAGGACTGTGACGTACAGACTCCAGAACGTAGTCATTCTTTGTTACTCCTAGAAGCTTGCTCGACGTGCTTGATGGCTTCGGGATCATCTGCAAAGGGCAGCATGGTCGCGTCGTCAAACTCCGACTTGCGCCGCGGGCTGAACACCCACAGCGCCAGGCCGACAAAGGCCACCATCACCACAACGGTGCCCAGGCCACGAATCATCCCGATATCCATGTAGGTCACCGTTTGCTTTTGATGATGGTGCCAAGGCCTTGCAGGTAGGCCACCAATGCGTCCATTTCGGTCTTGCCCTTCACAGCGGCCGCTGCACCGGCGATGTCTTCGTCGGTGTAGGGCACGCCCAGGGTGCGCAAGACTTCCATCTTCTTCGCGGTGTCCTTGCCGTCGAGCTTGTTTTCCACGAGGAACGGGTACGCCGGCATTTTCGACTCCGGCACCACGTTGCGCGGGTTGTACAAGTGCGCACGCTGCCAGTCATCGGAGTAACGCCCGCCCACACGGGCCAGGTCCGGGCCGGTGCGCTTGGAGCCCCACAGGAACGGGTGGTCCCACACGCTTTCACCGGCGACCGAATAGTGGCCGTAGCGTTCGGTTTCGGCGCGGAACGGGCGAATCATCTGCGAATGACAGCCCACGCAACCGTTGGCGATGTAGACGTCACGGCCCTCCAGTTCAAGGGCGGTGCGCGGCTTCATGCCTTCGACCGGCTTGTTGGTCACGTCCTGGAAAAACAGCGGGACGATCTGGGTCAGGCCGCCGATACTCACGGCAATGACCATGAAGAAGGCCAGCAGGCCGATATTCTTCTCGACTACTTCATGCTTCATCAGTGGGCTCCCACAACGGCGATCTTGGCGGCGGCTTCGGCTTCTACAGGGTCAGAGGCACGCACGGTGCGCCAGACGTTGTAGGCCATCAGCAGCATGCCGCTGGCAAAGAACGCTCCGCCCAGGGCTCGCACGATAAAGCCCGGGTGGCTGGCTTGCAGCGCTTCGACGAAGGAGTAGGTGAGGGTGCCGTCATCATTGATCGCACGCCACATCAGGCCCTGGGTGATGCCGTTGACCCACATCGAAGCGATGTAGAGCACGGTGCCGATGGTCGCCAGCCAGAAGTGCGCATTGATCAGCCCGACGCTGTGCATCTGAGCGCGGCCGAACAGTTTGGGGATCATGTGGTACAGCGCGCCGATGGAGATCATCGCTACCCAGCCCAGTGCGCCGGCATGTACGTGGCCGATGGTCCAGTCGGTGTAGTGGGACAGCGAGTTGACGGTCTTGATCGCCATCATCGGCCCTTCAAAGGTCGACATGCCGTAGAACGCCAGCGACACCACCAGAAAGCGCAGGATCGGGTCGGTGCGCAGCTTATGCCAGGCGCCCGACAGGGTCATCATGCCGTTGATCATGCCGCCCCAGCTTGGTGCCAGCAGGATGATCGACATCGCCATGCCCAGGGACTGTGCCCAATCCGGCAAGGCGGTGTAGTGCAGGTGGTGGGGGCCGGCCCAGATGTACAGGGTGATCAGCGCCCAGAAGTGCACGATGGACAGGCGATAGGAGTAGATCGGGCGCTCGGCCTGCTTGGGCACGAAGTAATACATCATTCCCAGGAAGCCGGTGGTGAGGAAGAACCCGACGGCGTTGTGGCCGTACCACCATTGGATCATCGCATCCGTCGCGCCCGAGTAGGCCGAATAGGACTTGAACAGGCTGACCGGCAACGAGGCGTGGTTGACGATGTGCAGCATCGCCGTGACCAGGATAAACGCACCGTAGAACCAGTTACCCACATAGATGTGCTTGGTCTTGCGCTTGACGATGGTGCCAAAGAACACCACTGCGTAGGTCACCCAGACGATGGCGAGCAGAATCGCGATCGGCCATTCCAGCTCGGCGTATTCCTTGGTGGTGGTGTAGCCCAGCGGCAGGCTGATGATGGCGCCGACGATAACCGCCTGCCAACCCCAGAAAGTGAACGCGGCCAGGCCATCGGAGATCAATCGCGTCTGGCAGGTGCGTTGCACCACGTAGTAGGAGGTGGCAAACAGTGCACAGCCACCGAAGGCGAAGATCACCAGGTTGGTGTGCAGCGGGCGCAAACGACCGAAGGTCGTCCAGGGCAGGTCGAAATTCAATTGCGGCCAGACCAGTTGCGAGGCGATGAACACCCCGAGCCCCATGCCAAGGATCCCCCAGACCACCGTCATGATGGCGAACTGGCGGACTACCTTATAGTTATAAGCAGTCGGACTGATTGCTGTGCTCATTCTAAGGTTCCACGGTTTAGGTTTTTTTATAGGTAAAATCGGTCGCAAGTATGTAGAAAGCGAGGGGCCATTGCAACGCAATGGCTGACCTGTATCAATGCGTTCCACGCCAGATTCTGCGCCCTTTCCATGTTTGGCGTAAGGATTAAATCCGAAATAGAAAGCTGATCAAGTGGACAGGAATTTTAGGGGGCGCAACGGATACCGTCGCCTACGCCAGAATTGCTCCACTGTGGGAACAAGCGTAGACCCGAATATGAGGGGGGGAAAGTTGGGTGTCGCGAGGGTGCGACACTTGGTCGCGACTTATGCCTGTGGCGAGGGAGCTTGCTCCCGCTGGGCTTCGCAGCGGCCCCAAGATCTTGGGAGCGCTTCGCACTCCAGCGGGAGCAAGCTCCCTCGCCACAGGTAGAGCTTTTACTGCGGTTGGCTGTCTGGCGTTGCACCATCAGCATTATGGGACAGGCTATACACGTACGCCGCCAGCAGATGCACCTTGTCATTACCCTGCAGCACTTCCTGGGCCGGCATCTGGCCCTGGCGACCATGGCGGATGGTCTGCTGCAACTGCGCCAGGCTGGTGCCGTAGATAAACCCGCTTGGTTCGGTCAGGTTCGGCGCGCCCATGGCTTCCACGCCGTGGCCTTGTGGGCCGTGGCAAGCCACGCAGGTGGTGCTGAATGCGGCTTGGCCCGCGGCCAGGTCAGCGGTGTTGTCCGCCGGCAAGGGCAGCTTGGCCAGGTCGTGGCGCACATAGGCGGCGACGTTTTTCACCCCGTCCTCACCCAGCACTTCACCCCAGGCCGGCATGGCCGCGTGGCGACCGGCCATGATGGTAGCCTTGATCGCTTCGGCCGAACCACCCCAGCGCCAGTTGCTGTCTGCCAGGTTCGGGAAGCCATAGGCGCCCTTGGCATCCGAGCCGTGGCACACCGCGCAGTTGGAGGCGAACAGGCGACCGCCCATCTTCAACGCTTGTGGGTCCTTGGCGACTTCTTCCACGGGCATCGCCGCGAACTTGGCGAAGATCGGCCCGAACCTGGCGTCGGCTTTGGCCATTTCCTTGTCCCATTCCTTGGTCTGGGTCCAGCCATCTTCATAGCCCGGCAGCACGCCTTTCCAGTTGCCCAGGCCCGGGTAGAGAATCAGGTAGCCGACGGCAAATACCAGCGTGCCGGCGAATAGCATGAACCACCACTGGGGCAGCGGGTTGTCGTACTCCTCGATACCGTCGAAGGCGTGGCCCATGGTCTGGTCGACGCTACCCTTGGTTTCGCCCTTGCGGGTGCCGACCAACAGCCAGGTCAGGCCGATCAGGCTGCCGAGGGTCAATACGCAGATCCATGTACTCCAAAAAGTAGTCATGGCCGAGTGCTCCTTGTTGCTGGCTCTGCTTGAGCGTCGGTTGGGGAGGGTTCATCGGCAAACGGCAGCATGGTCGCATCCTCAAACTCCGACTTGCGCCGTGGGCTGAACACCCACAGCGACAGGCCGATAAAGGCGATGGCGACCACCAGCGTGCCGAGGCCGCGGATGGTGCCCGCATCGAATTCAAATCCCATGGCTCACCTCTTGCTCTTGATGGCAGTGCCGAGCACTTGCAGGTAGGAAACCAGCGCGTCCATCTCGGTCTTGCCCTTGAGGCTGGCGACCGCGCCGTTGATGTCGTCGTCGGTGTACGGCACGCCGAGGGTGCGCATCACTTTCAATTTGGTCTCGGTGTGGCTGCTGTCGACGGCGGCGGTGACCAACCACGGATAGGCCGGCATTTTCGACTCCGGCACCACGTTGCGCGGGTTGTACAAATGCGCGCGGTGCCAGTCGTCCGAGTAGCGCGCGCCGACGCGGGCCAGGTCCGGCCCGGTGCGCTTGGAGCCCCACAGGAACGGATGGTCCCACACGCTTTCGCCGGCCACCGAGTAGTGACCGTAGCGCTCGGTCTCGGCGCGGAACGGGCGGATCATCTGCGAGTGGCACTGCACGCAGCCTTCGCGGATGTAGATGTCGCGGCCCTCCAGCTGCAGCGCGGTGTAGGGCTTCATGCCTTCCACCGGCTTGTTGGTCACGTCCTGGAAGAACAGCGGGACGATCTGGGTCAGGCCGCCGATGCTCACGGCGAGCACCATCAGCAGCATCAGCAGGCCGACGTTTTTTTCAATCGTTTCGTGTTTCATCATCGACTCCTCAGGCCATCTGCGCTGCGGCGCTGATTTCGGCTGGCTGCGCCGAACGCACGGTGCGCCACGTGTTGTAAGCCATCAGCAACATGCCGGTGAGGAAGATCGCACCGCCCACCAGCCGCACGATGAAGCCAGGGTGGCTGGCCACCAGGGTTTCGACGAAGGAGTAGGTCAAGGTGCCGTCTTCGTTGACCGCACGCCACATCAGGCCCTGGGCGATGCCGTTGACCCACATCGAGGCGATGTAGAGCACGGTGCCGATGGTGGCCAGCCAGAAGTGCGCGTTGATCAGGCCGAGGCTGTACATCTGCTCGCGACCGAAGACTTTCGGGATCATGTGGTACAGCGCGCCGATGGAGATCATCGCCACCCAGCCCAGCGCCCCGGCGTGTACGTGGCCGATGGTCCAGTCGGTGTAGTGGGAGAGAGCGTTGACGGTCTTGATCGCCATCATCGGACCTTCGAAGGTCGACATGCCGTAGAAGGCCAGGGACACAACGAGGAAGCGCAGGATCGGGTCGCTGCGCAACTTATGCCAGGCACCCGAGAGGGTCATCATGCCGTTGATCATGCCGCCCCAGCTTGGCGCCAGCAGCACCAGTGACATCACCATGCCCAGGGACTGCGCCCAGTCCGGCAAGGCGGTGTAGTGCAAGTGGTGAGGGCCGGCCCAGATGTACAGGGTGATCAGCGCCCAGAAGTGGACGATGGACAAGCGATAGGAATACACCGGACGCTCGGCCTGCTTGGGTACGAAGTAGTACATCATCCCCAGGAAGCCTGCGGTGAGGAAAAAGCCTACCGCGTTATGCCCATACCACCACTGCACCATGGCATCCGTCGCACCGCCGTACAGCGAGTAGGACTTGGTCAGGCTGACCGGGATTTCCAGGTTATTGACGATATGCAGGATGGCCACGGTGATGATGAACGCACCGAAGAACCAGTTACCGACGTAGATGTGCTTGGTCTTGCGCTTCATGATCGTGCCGAAGAACACGATGGCATAGGCGACCCAGACGATGGTGATCAGGATATCGATCGGCCATTCCAGCTCGGCGTATTCCTTGGAACTGGTGTAGCCCAGCGGCAGGCTGATTGCGGCCAGCAAAATTACCAGCTGCCAGCCCCAGAAGCAGAACGCAGCCACTTTTGGTGCGAACAGCTGAGTCTGGCAGGTACGTTGTACCGAGTAGAAGGAGCTGGCGAACAGCGCGCAGCCACCGAAGGCGAAAATCACCGCATTGGTGTGCAACGGGCGCAGGCGGCCGAAGCTGGTCCAGGGTAAATCGAAGTTGAGCGCAGGCCAAACCAATTGGGCGGCGAGAAAAACCCCGAGCCCCATGCCGACGATGCCCCACACCACCGTCATAATGGCGAATTGGCGGACCACCTTGTAGTTATAGGCGGTACTTAAAGTAGTGTTCATGGTTCCCCATCCACGGTTCAACCCAAGCAAGTGCGGCACTTGGGCTGGAGTTATAGGCAGACTAAAAAGCGAGGCAAGCATGGGCAAAGAGCACAAGGCCAGTATTGACGGGGATCAATGGGCGCAGTGTGTGCGTGAACGCGGCTGGCTGTGGGATGTCGCCACGGGCACGGCTTCGGGCGAGCCGGTCACGCTGATCCTGGCCCACGGCGCCGGGGCACCGATGGACTCGGCGTTCATGAACGACATGGCGGCACGCCTTGCCGGGCATGGCGTGAGCGTGTTGCGCTTCGAGTTCCCGTACATGGCCCAGCGCCGTGTGGATGGCGGCAAGCGCCCGCCGAATCCGGCGCCGAAACTGCTGGAGGCGTGGCGTGAGGTGTATGGCGAGGTGCGACGTCATGTCGCTGGGAAACTGGCAGTTGGCGGCAAGTCCATGGGCGGGCGGATGGCGAGTCTTTTGGCCGATGAGTTGGGTGCTGACGGGCTGGTGTGCCTGGGTTATCCCTTCTATGCAGTGGGTAAACCGGAGAAACCACGGGTCGAGCATCTGGCCGGGTTGAAGACGCCGACGTTGATTGTGCAGGGTGAGCGCGATGCGCTAGGCAATCGAGCGGCGGTTGAGGGGTATGACTTGTCGCCGAACATCGAGCTGATGTGGCTGGTGGCGGGGGATCATGATTTGAAGCCGTTGAAGGCGTCGGGCTTCAGTCATGAGCAGCATTTGGAGACTGCGGCCGTCAAAGCGTCAGGATTTCTAGGCTGACGCTTCGCGGCGCTCTGTGGTCTAGGGGCATCCGGGGAGCACTTCTTGTGAGGTGCACACCTTAGCGATCCTTGATTAATGTGAAGCTTCCCTGTGGATGGAGAGCGCTGTACTCGCCGCTGAAAGTGGCATTGAAGGTGCCGCTGGCGGTGCCTTCAGCCGGATTAAGCTTGATGGCAAGTTCTGCGCGGACTGCGCTGACAACTCTGATTCCAGGTTGCCCAGCAGGGCCCGCGATGCTGTGGTGATACTTGAACAGGCTGCCCAGTTCATAGATCGTGTCTATCGGGTTTTCATCTATATAGGGAATGAAAAATTGAAACGCAAATAAGTTTCTTTGACTGGTATGTCCTACTGATCCCATGAATAACCATAATTTCTCATGTGTTAAATGGCCAAATACAGTTTGTTCCGCAGTTATGACGACGGGGGAACCGTTCACTGTCCAATTAAATTCATTGTCAGTGTTTTGGCGTTTGGCAGCATCAGGGAAGAAAATATATTCTCCGTTCATCGTCTAGTCCTTCTCATAGAAGTTGAGGGATTGATTTTTAAATCGGTTTTCAGTTTTCGGAGGGCGCAGTATAAAAATTACCATGAGTCATACTTACAACGTCCCTGATTGTGTGCTGGAAGACGGCTTTACATTGCAGAGGATCTTGAGTCAATGTGAGGGTGATGTTGTATTCACCTTCGTAACCACCTCCAAAATAGGGGAAGTAGAAAAAGTTTGACTTTCCGTCAAGGTGCACAAAGGTTTTATCAGTGATCGTTGCGTTTTCATCGTTGCTATAAATTATGATTGCCCAATCACGGTAATCATGTGTGTCCGGTTGTCCCTCTTCGCCGACTAGATACCATGCGCCACCTCCGTTGGGCTGCTCACTGTAGAATAGCCAACCTTCTGATTCATATTGGATGTCTCCCTCTTTCCAGCGGAAAACTGCAGAAATTTGCGATGTGGTAGTTTCTCCACTCCACTCGCAGCGGCCTTTGATTTCACGTAATCCTGATTGTTTCTCGATGATGCTGCATACGAAGTCTAGCGTTGTCCGGCCAGTCATTTCGTCAATGTTTATCTTGAATTCGCCTGGCAGTCCCAAGTGCTCCTCAGTCTCCGCGCAATTATTATTTGTGTGCAGGATGTGGATGTATTCGAAGCGGTCAGGATTTTGCTTGAGTGTTTGAGGGGGAAAGGGGCTTTTCAATAGTAATGAGTGTCGGGTGTCTGGACCCTGAAGTGTTATCTTCATGCAATATTGATTGTCGTGTGACTGATGTATTGGCATGGCCCAACCTTTCAGTGGGGTTGTTCCGTGTTGTTTTTCTCTCAATTGTACGTGGCCGATTGTCCTAGAGAGTGGTTTCAGTGACGACTGAGACATGGGCTTTTACTCTTTTTGGCGTGATGCCGTAGAGTAAGAGCGCAGAGAGGGGGCGGTAACCTGTGAATAATGACAGTTTGATAGACTGTTTGGTGATAGGTCGTTCGAGTGTATATGGCCGTTGATAATATGCGCTTCAGGATCATGACTTGAAGCCATTGAAGGCGTTCGGGTTCAGTCATGAGCAGCATTTGGAGGCTGCGGCGGTGCAAGTGGCTGGGTTTCTCGGCGCCTGTTCCATGGCGGATTACGGGCACACCGAGCCTAAGCGAGGTGCCGAGTGGTGGGGCAAGAGCGTTTGCTTACTTTGGCCTGGGCCGGCATCCCGGCTTTTGCAAAGTGAGCCGCCGTCAGGGCGGAACCAATAGCTTCCGTTGCCGCAGGAATGGCTATGTACTCGGTCGGATCCGAAATCCTGGTCGGCCCTGAGGCCGCCATCGGGAGCAAGTCGAATCGTCGCACCGCCCCTCCCACAGGTACAGCGCCATACCAGAAGTTGTGTAGATACCTATGTCTATCGGGGGCTTGCCCCGATAGCGGGTCTACCGGTTAAAACGCTCCACCAGCGAGTACTGAGTATTCGCCGTATGAGTCAGCTCTTCACTCAACTGCGCCGAGTTCATGGCCTGCTCTGAAGTCTGATCCGCCAACAGCGCAATGGTGCTGATATTGCGGCTGATCTCCTCGGCCACGGCGCTTTGCTCTTCGGTAGCAGCGGCAATCTGGGTGGTCATGTCGGTGATATTGGCCACCGCCTCACTGATGCCCACCAACGCCTGATCCGCTTCCATCACCCGCGCTACACCCTCTTCAGCCTGGCGATGCCCGGCGTCCATGGTTTGCACAGCTGCAGCCGCCGTGTGTTGCAGCTTGGCGATCAGGGTATGGATCTGCCCGGTGGATTCGGCCGTACGCTGTGCCAGTTGGCGCACTTCATCGGCGACCACTGCAAATCCACGGCCCATCTCACCGGCCCGCGCGGCTTCGATAGCGGCATTGAGTGCCAGCAGGTTGGTCTGGTCGGCGATGCCTTTGATCACATCGACCACGCCGCCGATTTCATCGCTGTCCTTGGCCAGTTGGGTGACGGTCACACCCGTCTCGCCCACCGCAACCGACAGCCGCTGAATCGCCTCGCGGGTTTCCCCGGCGATATCGCGGCCGCGACCGGTCAGGCGGTTGGCTTCCTGGGTGGCATCGGCGGTGCGCTGCACATGGCTGGCGACTTCCTGGGTGGTCGCGGCCATCTGGTTGACCGCAGTGGCCACCTGTTCGGTCTCCACGCGCTGGCGTTCCAGGCCGCTGGAGCTGTTGTGCGCCAGGGTGTTGGAGCGCGCCGCCTGGTCGTTGAGGTGTTCGGCGGTGTCCTGCAAGCGTGTAAGACAGGTCTTCAGGCGCGCTTCCTGGCTGAGGATCGACATTTCCAGTCGGGCCTGGGCGCCACGGCTGTCGGTGTACATCTGCGCGATCAACGGATCGGAGGTGGTCTGCTCGGCCAGGCGCAGCAAGCGCTTGAGGCCGCGCTGCTGCCAGCTCAGGCCCAGCAGGCCCAACGGCACCGACAGCGCTGCCGCCAGGGCAAAGCCCCACTGGGAGGTGAGGGTGGCGCCGATCATAAAGCTCAGTTGGCTGACCAGGATAAACGGCAGCCAGTCCTGTAGCACCGGCAGCCATTTGTCGCGCTGGGGGATGGCCGACTTGCCCTGGTTGATGCGTTGATAGAGCGCCTCGGCCCGGCGGATCTGCTCGGCGGTGGGCTTGATGCGCACCGATTCGTAGCCGATCACCTGGTTGCCGTCGAACACCGGAGTCACATAGGCGTTAACCCAGTAATGGTCACCGGTCTTGCAGCGATTCTTGACAATGCCCATCCATGGCAAGCCTTGTTTGAGCGTGGACCACATGTGCGCGAACACGGCCGAGGGCACATCCGGGTGGCGCACCAGGTTGTGCGGGGCACGGATCAGTTCGTCGCGGGTGAACCCACTGATTTCGACAAACGCGTCGTTGCAGTAGGTAATGACACCCTTGGCATCTGTGGTGGAGATCAACCGTTGCTGAGCGGGGAAGGTACGTTCGCGCTGGGTAACGGGTTGGTTATTACGCATGATTGTTCAATCCGCAAGGCTTTCAGGGGGTATCGGCCATGGCGGGCATTTATTTAACTTATTTTTGCAACAATCCTGGGAGCAGTGGGCTGGCTGTGGCGAGGGAGCAAGCTCCCTCGCCACAACAGCTCGCTCCTACAGTAAGAAAGGCTCAGCCGGCCAGCATCGGGTAGGTGAACAGCCCGAAGTGCAGCAGATTCAAGCCAAAGTGCGTGGCAATCGCTGCGCCCAGCCCGCCAAAGCGATACGCCAGGCCGTAACCGACCCCGGCAATACTCGCCAGCATTACCCACTGCCAACCCGCACCAAAATGCGCCAGGCCGAATAACAGCGAGGCCAGCAGCAGCGCGAGGTTCTCGCCGTAGGGCAGGTGTTTGAAACGCTGGCTCAGGCCACCCTGAACATAGCCACGAAACAGCGCTTCCTCCACCAGCGTCACCAGCAGCAGGTTATTGAGCACCCACAGCCATGCCTGGTCCGGCCATTTGGGGGCCCAACTGATCATCCCCATCAGGGCCGCGCCACCCAGGGCAGCGATGGCGGTCAGGGTCAGTGCCAGGGTGGTGACGCAGATCGACAGGCGCAATGAGCGTCGCGCCACAATCCACGGGCAGGCCAGCAACAGCCAGAAGCCGATCAGGGGTTTGTCCTGGTTCAGGTACATCGAGAAGGGCACCGAGTCCGGAGTGAAACGCTGGGGCGCAATACCTCGGCCATTGTAGAAACCCGGCAGCCAGTGCATCGCCAGCCCCAGAGCCAGGACGATAAACAAGCCATGACCCAGGTAGCGTGCCCAAGGCGTGCGTTGCTGGCGTACGGCGTAGCCGGCCATCAGCAGCAGCGCCACAGACACCGCCGCCAGTATGCCCAGTTGGCCGTAGATCAAGGCCGTGACATAGCCAATGCAAAGTAGTGTGAGGTACAGCCAGGGCAGAGCAATCATGTGAAATCCTTAACAAAAACCGGGCGGCATTATAGCGAGTGGTCTGGTTCGAGGGCATGAAAACCCTCCACGTACGAGGCAAGGGGGAAAGGATTGCAAAGTATGTTTGCGGCTGGTTATAGTCGTCGCGTCTTTCTCCCTTCAAAAAGATCAGCACATGCCAGCTTCCCAGCGCATAGCGGTAGTCGATTCAGCGGTCAACGCTGTGGTCGTGCCGTGCGGCGCAAAGCAGCCTGCGCAGATCAGTCACTACCCCCCACCTGTCAGTAGCACGCCGGTGTACGCAGTCGTATCACCGCCGGGCGTTGGCATTTCGGGCTGATCAGCTGTTTGCTGTTGCCCTGTGCCTGCCTGAAAAAAACCTACTGAAATTCAGTCCTTACTGAATCGGCTTTTTTGCCTGATAACAGGTGGTAACTCATGTCTGTTCTTTCGAAACAATCCGTGGCCGCGGCGGCCTCGACGAGCTTGTTTGTCTTGCTGTGGAGCAGCGGGGCGATCTTCTCCAAGTTGGGCCTGGCCCATGCTTCGCCCTTTGCCTTTCTGCTGATCCGCTTTGCCATCGCCCTGGTGGGGTTGGTGGTGCTGGTGCCGATCCTCAAGTTGAAGCTGCCACGTCCCGGCAAGCCCATGCTGTATGCGGCGGCGACGGGCATGGTGTTGTTGGGGGCCTACCAGATTTTCTATCTGCTGGCCCTGGACCTCAAAGTCACCCCCGGAGTGATGGCGACCATCATGGGCGTCCAGCCGATCCTCACTGTGGTGCTGATGGAGCGTCAGCGCTCGTTACGCCGGCTGTTCGGCCTGGGGTTGGGCCTGGCCGGGTTGATCATGGTGGTGTACCAGGGCATCGGGCTGGCGGGCATGTCCCTGGCCGGGATGCTCTTCGGGCTGCTGGCGCTGGCGAGCATGACGTTCGGCTCGATCATGCAAAAGCGCATCACCGACAACCCCTTGGGCACATTGCCGCTGCAATACCTGGCCGGGATGCTGTTGTGTGCGGTGTTCGTGCCGTTCCAGCCATTTCACTTTGAGCATGATGCGGGCTTTTATCTGCCGGTGCTGTGGATGGGGTTGGTGGTGTCGGTGCTGGCGACGCTGTTGCTGTATCGGCTGATCGCCCGCGGCAACCTGGTGAATGTCACCAGTTTGTTCTATCTGGTGCCGGCGGTGACGGCGGTGATGGACTACCTGATCTTCGGCAACCGCCTGGCGCTGTTGAGCCTGTTGGGCATGGCGCTGATCATCGTCGGTTTGGTGTTTGTATTCCGTAAACACTAACCCCCTGTAGGAGCAAGCTTGCCGTGGCGAGCAAGCTTGCTTGCGCTGGGGGGCGAAGCACCCCCGGGAGCAGGGGGACGCTCCTATAGTTTTTGCGGGCGCAGTACCAACCACAACGCCCCGGCAATCAACACCCCGCCATACAGGTGAGCCATGGACAGTGGCTCATCCAGCAGCAACGCCCCCCACAATACGCCGAACGGCGGGATCATGAAGGTCACGGTCATCGACTTGACCGGGCCGATGGATGACAGCAGGCGGAAGTACAAAATGTAGGCGAACGCCGTACACACCAGCCCCAGGCCCAGCAGCGACGCCCACACCTGCCAGCCGCCCCAACTTGCCGGTGGATGGCTGATGGCGCTGTAGGCAAAGAGCGGCAATAGAAACAAGGTAGCGCCGAGCATACTGCCCAAGGCCGACAGGCGACTGTCCAGCCCGCCGCGCTGATCCAGCCAGCGTCGTGCCAGGAAACCGGCAAACCCGTAGCAGGTGGTTGCCAGCAGGCACGCCAGCGCGCCCATCAACAATTGCAGATCAAAGGCCACTGGCCCCGCACGCGTGAGCACAGCGACGCCAAACAGCCCCAAGGCAACGCCCGCTATTTTCGACGGTGTCAGGCGCTCGCTGAAAAACAACCCGCCAATCAGCACGCCCATCAGCGGCGTGGTGGCGTTGAAAATTGCCGAATAACCCGCCGGCAGTACCTGGGCCGCCACCGAGTACATGGTCGCTGGGATCCCGGAGTTGATCACCCCCAACAGCAAAACGGTCTTGAACTTGCCCTGGAAATCCCAGCTCACGCGCAGCATAGCCAGAATCGCCAGCAACCCGGCGGCGGCGATCGACACGCGGAAAAATGCGGTCGGCACGGTGCCGATTTCCGGCGCGATGATGCGCATAAACAGGAAACTCGCGCCCCAGATGGCAGCCAATCCCAGCAAGTAGAGGGTGTCAACAGGTCTCACGGAAAACTCCTACGCCAATCAGGCGGGGAGTGTTGCCCAGCGCTCAGGCCGACACAATCGCTAAGTACAGCCGCGCCTGAAAAATCCTCCTTCTCCTGCCAGCGTTCACTGGCTAAGCTCTGAGCTTCCCGCTACCCGTTCGAGGTTTTCCGCATGTCGCAGCCCGCCCTCGCTATCGCCCGGATGATCCTCGATGGTTTCGACGATTACCGTGAGCACTTTCGCCAGATCACCGATGGGGCCCGCGAGCGTTTCGAGAAGGCTCAGTGGCAGCAAGGGCAGGCGGCGTCTGCGGCACGCATCAACCTGTATGAAGAGAAAGTTGCCGAGGTCACTGCCCGCCTGCGCGCCGGTTTCGAAGCGGGTGCGCTGCAGGACATCGAGCTGTGGCCCCTGGTGAAAAGCGCGTATATCGGCCTGATCGACCTGCGCTTTGACGATGAATTGTCCGAGACCTGGTACAACTCGATCTTCTGCGGCCTGTTCAGCCATGACCTGATCAGCGACGGCTGCATGTTCATCCACACCACCCGGCCGAGCCTGCGCCGGGCGCGGGCGGCGCAAACCCGGGTCTACACGCCGGCCGGTAAAATATCAGACATGCTGGCGCAGATTTTCTCTGACTACAGCTTCAGCGAGCCTTACGCCGACCTTCCTGCCGACCTGCGTCGCCTCGAAGCCCAACTGCGGGAAAACCTGCCGGATTGGGTGTGCAAGGACCCGGACCTCAAGGTCGAGCTGTTTTCCTCCGTGCTCTACCGCAACAAAGGCGCCTATCTCGTGGGGCGCATTTATACCCGCGACGAACAGTGGCCGTTGGTCATCCCGCTGCTGCACCGCGAAGGGCGCGGCATCCAGATCGATGCGTTGATCACCGACGAAGCCGACGTGTCGATCATCTTTTCGTTCACCCGCTCCTATTTCATGGTCGACGTACCGGTACCTGCCGAATTCATCGGTTTTCTCAAGCGCATCCTGCCGGGCAAGCACATTGCCGAGCTGTACACCTCCATTGGTTTCTACAAGCACGGCAAGTCCGAATTCTACCGCGCACTCATCAACCACCTGGCCACCACCGACGATCAGTTCATCATGGCCCCCGGCGTGCGCGGCATGGTCATGAGCGTGTTCACGCTGCCGGGATTCAACACCGTGTTCAAGATCATCAAGGACCGTTTTTCACCGTCGAAAAACGTCAACCGCGCCACGGTGATCGAGAAGTACCGGCTGGTTAAAAGTGTCGACCGGGTAGGGCGCATGGCTGACACCCAGGAATTCGCCGACTTCCGTTTCCCCTTGAGCAAGTTCGAGCCCGAGTGCCTGGCCGAGCTGCTGGAAGTCGCGGCCGGCACGGTCGAAGTGGAAGGCGACAGCGTGCTGATCCGCCACTGCTGGACCGAGCGGCGCATGACCCCGCTCAACCTCTACCTCGACAACGCCAACCCCGCCCAGGTGCGCGAAGCCCTGGAAGACTACGGCCTGGCAATCAAGCAACTGGCGGCGGCGAATATCTTCCCCGGCGACATGCTGCTGAAAAACTTCGGCGTCACCCGTCATGGCCGCGTGGTGTTCTACGACTACGATGAAATCTGCTTTCTGACCGAAGCCAACTTCCGCCATATTCCCGCACCGCGCACCCCCGAGGACGAAATGGCCTCAGAGCCCTGGTACTCAATCGGCCCGCTGGACGTATTCCCCGAAGAGTTCCCGCCGTTCCTGTTTGCCGACGCCGGGCAACGCAGGTTGTTCGATGAGCTGCATGGCGAGCTGTACAACGCCGATTACTGGAAGGGCCTGCAGGACGCGATTCGCGCCGGCAAGGTTATCGACGTATTCCCCTATCGCCGAAAAGACCCGCTGTAAGGCTTTCTCTTGTGGGAGGGCTTGCTCCCACATGTTTGACCTGCCAGATAAGTCGATTTTCTGCCACACTTGCCGGCCGCGCATAACATAGATGACCGTCGAAGTAGCTGATGACTGACCAAGCACCCACCATCGACCAACTGCTCAAAACCCTCGATCACGCCATGCTCGCCGACCGCCACCGCTTGCGCCGGCAGTTGCTTGAGCTGCGCAAGAAACCCGATGAGGACAAGCTGGCGCAGTGGGTGGCGCGGATGCAGGCATCCTGTGCCCAGGTCACGGCGCGGCGCGCCAGCCTGCCGGTGATTCGCTACGACGACAGCCTGCCGATTGCCGCCAAGCGCGATGAGATCAAGGACGCGCTGCTCAAACACCAGGTGTTGATCATTGCCGGCGAGACCGGCTCGGGCAAGACCACCCAGTTGCCGAAAATCTGCCTGGAAATCGGCCGCGGCCAGTACGGCCTGATCGGCCACACCCAGCCGCGCCGGATCGCAGCGCGCAGCGTCGCCAGCCGTGTCGCTGAAGAGCTGACCACGCCATTGGGCGCCTTGGTCGGCTATCAGGTGCGTTTCGAAGACCAGAGTGATTCCAACACCCTGATCAAGCTGATGACCGACGGCATCCTGCTGGCCGAAACCCAGAACGACCGTTATCTGGAACGCTACGACACGATCATCGTCGACGAAGCCCACGAACGCAGCCTGAACATCGACTTCCTGCTCGGCTACCTCAAGACCCTGTTGCCGCGTCGCCCCGACCTGAAAGTCATCATCACCTCGGCGACCATCGACCTGGAGCGCTTTTCCAAGCACTTCGACGATGCGCCGATTGTCGAGGTCTCGGGCCGTACCTTCCCGGTGGACACCTGGTATCGCCCACTGACCCTGGAACAGGACGAAGAGGGCAACCGCGTCGAGGATGACTTGACCGTCGACCAGGCGATCCTCGCCACTCTCGATGAAATCGCCGCCTATGAGCGCAGCGAGCGACGCAGCCCCGGCGATGTGCTGGTGTTTCTGCCCGGTGAGCGCGAGATCCGTGATGCCGCCGACATGCTGCGCAAGGCCCAGCTCAAGCACACCGAGATTTTGCCGTTGTACGCACGGCTGTCACCGGCCGAGCAACAGCGCATTTTCCAATCCCACCCAGGCCGGCGCGTGGTACTGGCGACCAACGTTGCGGAAACCTCGCTGACGGTGCCGGGCATTCGCTATGTGATCGACAGCGGCACGGCGCGCATCAGCCGCTACAGCTACCGCGCCAAGGTGCAGCGCCTGCCGATCGAGGCGATCTCCCAGGCCAGCGCCAACCAGCGTAAAGGCCGTTGCGGCCGAGTTGAGCCGGGTATTTGCGTGCGCCTGTACAGCGAAGAAGATTTTATCGGGCGCCCGGAATTCACCGACCCGGAAATCCTGCGTACCAACCTCGCCGCCGTGATCCTGCAGATGCTGCACCTGCGCCTGGGCGAAATCACTGATTTCCCGTTTATCGAACCGCCAGATGGCAAGGCGATCAGCGACGGTTTCAACCTGCTGCAGGAACTCTCGGCGGTGGACCGTAACAGCCAACTCACGCCGTTGGGTCGCCAGCTTGCACGCTTGCCGGTGGACCCGCGCATGGGCCGCATGTTGCTCGAAGCGGCCAAGCTGGGCAGCTTGCAGGAAGTGCTGATCGTCGCGAGCGCCATGTCTATCCAGGACCCGCGCGAGCGCCCACCGGAGCGTCAACAAGCCGCCGACCAGGCCCACGCTCAGTGGAAGGATCCGGATTCGGACTTCGCCGGGCTGGTCAACCTGTGGCGTGGCTTTGAAGAGCAGCGCCAGGAACTGACCGCCAGCCCGCTGCGCAACTGGTGTCGCAAGAACTTCCTCAACTACCTGCGCCTGCGCGAGTGGCGCGACTCCCATCGCCAGTTGAGCCTGATCTGCCGCGACATGCAGCTGAACATCAATAAAGAGCCGGCGGACTTCCCCAAACTGCACAAGGCGGTGCTGTCCGGCCTGCTCAGCCAGATCGGCCAGAAGACCGAAGACGGCGATTACCTCGGTGCGCGGCAGCGGCGTTTCTGGATCCACCCCTCGTCCGGTATCGGCAAGAAGCGCCCGCAATGGCTGATGACCGCCGAACTGGTGGAAACCACCAAGCTCTATGCGCGCATGGTGGCGAAGATCGACGCCGACTGGATCGAGCCGCTGGCCGGGCACCTGATCAAGAAAAACCACTTCGAACCCCATTGGGAGAAGAAGCGCGGCCAGGTGGTGGCGTTTGAGCAGATCACCCTGTTCGGGCTGATTGTGGTCGGGCGCCGGCCGGTGCATTACGGGCCGATTGACCCGGTGGTGTCCCGCGAGTTGTTTATCCGGGAAGGCCTGGTACGCGGTGAGATTCAGTCCCGCGCCAAGTGCCTGACAGCCAACCAGCGCCTGCTGGAGCAACTCGACGAATTGGAAGCCAAGGCCCGCCGTCGCGACATCCTCGCCGACGAAGAAACCCTCTACGCGTTCTACGATGCGCGCCTGCCAGCGGAGATTCACCAGACCGCCACGTTCGACAGCTGGTACAAGGTCAACAGCCAGAAAGACCCGCACCTGCTGATCATGCGCGAAGAAGATGTGCTGGCCCGCGAGGCCAGTGAGGTTACCGCTGCGCATTATCCGGACACCTTGCACCTGGGTGACCTGGCGTTGGCCTTGAGCTACCACTTCGAACCCAACCACCCTCGCGATGGCGTCACCCTGCGTGTACCTGCGCCGTTGCTGCCGGCGTTGCCGGCCGAGCGCCTGGAGTGGCTGGTGCCGGGCGTGATCGAAGCCAAATGCATCGCGTTGGTACGCAACCTGCCCAAGGCATTGCGCAAGAACTTCGTGCCGGTGCCGGACTTCGTCAAGGCGGCGCTGCAACGCATCGAATTCGGCCAGGGCTCGCTGCCCCAGGCGCTGGGGCGCGAGTTGCTGCGCATGACCGGTGCGCGGGTCAGCGATGAAGCCTGGGCTGAAGCGGCGCAGCAGGTAGAAAGCCACCTGAAGATGAACCTGGAAGTGGTCGACGGCCAAGGCAAGTTCCTTGGCGAAGGCCGCGACCTGGCCGAACTGACCGCACGTTTTGCAGAGGCCAGCCAGGCCGCGTTGGCCGTACCGCAAACCGCGAAAAGCCAACAGCCGGTAGAAGCCAAGGTGTTCGCGGCGGTGGCTGAAAAGACCCAGCAAAACATCGCCGGCCTGTCGATGACGGTGTACCCGGCGCTGGTGGAAGAGAACGGCACGGTCAAGGAAGGGCGTTTCTCCACCGCCGCCGAAGCCGAGTTCCAGCATCGCCGCGCGTTGCAGCGCCTGCTGATGCAACAACTGGCGGAACCGGCGAAATTCCTGCGCGGCAAATTGCCGGGCCTGACCGAGCTGGGCTTGATGTACCGCGAACTGGGGCGTATCGACGCGTTGGTGGAAGACATTCTGCTGGCCAGCCTCGACACCTGTGTACTTGAGGGCGAAGAAAGCCTGCCGCGTGATGGCGCGGGCCTGGCTGCCCTGGCCGAGCGCAAGCGTGGCGGTTGGACCGAACACGCCGAGCGCCTGGCACGCCTGACCCTGGAGGTGCTGAAACTCTGGCACGGCCTGCAAAAGCGCTTCAAGGGCAAGATCGACCTGGCCCAGGCGGTGGCCTTGAATGATATCAAGCAGCAACTGAGCAACCTGGTGTACCCAGGTTTTGTGCGCGAAACCCCGGCGCAATGGTTCAAGGAGCTGCCGCGCTATCTCAAGGCAATCGAACTGCGCCTGGAAAAACTGCCGAGCCAGGTGCAAAAGGATCGCGTGTGGAGCAGCGAATTGGGCGGCCTGTGGGCGCAATACCAGAACCGCTTGAACAAACACGCCCAGGAAGGCAAGCGTGACCCACAGTTGGAGCTTTACCGCTGGTGGCTGGAGGAATACCGGGTGTCGTTGTTTGCCCAGCAGTTGGGCACCAAGGTACCGATTTCCGATAAACGCTTGAGCAAGCAGTGGAGCCAGGTAGAGCCCTGAACCTTTCCCGGTTTCCCGATCCGGGCAGGGCCAAATGTGGGAGGGAGCAAGTCGAATCGTCGCACCGCCCCTCCCACATTCAAGGTGTTTGTCTAGCCTATAGCGCCAAATCTCCAGGGTTGTGGCAAACTTCGCGGTTACAAGATTGAATAAAGCATCGCCAGTTTGATGCCTGCTGGACGGAATCAAACGACTTTAAGTTTGGTACGATGGTACCAATATCTTCTGCCTGACAGATTTAGAGGAACGACCGTGCATAACGTCGTCATCAGCGGCACTGGCCTGTACACCCCGGCCAACAGCATCTCCAACGAAGAGCTGGTGCAGTCTTTCAATGCCTATGTGCAACAGTTCAACGCAGACAACGCCGCCGCCATCGAGCGTGGCGAGGTGCAGGCGCTGACGGAGTCGAGCGCGGCATTCATCGAAAAGGCATCCGGCATCAAGAGCCGTTTTGTGATGGACAAGGACGGCATCCTCGATCCGCAGCGCATGGCGCCACGCCTGCCCGAACGTAGCAACGACGAATGGTCGGTGCTCTGCCAGATGGCGGTCGGTGCCGCCGAACAAGCCCTGCAACGTGCCGGCAAGACCGCCGCCGACATTGATGGCGTAATCGTTGCCTGTTCCAACCTGCAACGTGCCTACCCGGCGATTGCCATTGAAGTCCAGGAAGCCTTGGGTATCCAGGGCTTCGGTTTTGACATGAACGTGGCGTGTTCTTCGGCCACCTTCGGCATCCAGAACGCGGCCAACAGCATCCAGTTGGGCCAGGCCCGGGCGATCCTGATGGTCAACCCGGAAGTCTGCACCGGCCACCTGAACTTCCGCGATCGCGACAGCCACTTCATCTTCGGTGACGCCGCCACTGCGGTGATCCTGGAGCGCGCTGACCTGGCGACGTCCGAGCACCAGTTCGATGTGGTGAGCACAAAGCTGCTGACCAAATTCTCCAACAACATCCGCAACAATTTCGGCTTCCTCAACCGCACGGCGGAAGAAGGTGTCGGTGCCCCCGACAAGCTGTTCGTGCAGGAAGGCCGCAAGGTGTTTCGCGATGTCTGCCCGATGGTGGCCGAATTGATCGGCGCGCACCTGGCGGAAAATCAGTTGAGTGTGACCGATGTGAAGCGCTTCTGGCTGCACCAGGCCAACCTGAGCATGAACCACCTGATCGTGAAAAAGCTGCTGGGGCGCGACGCGTCGGTGGAAGAAGCGCCAGTGATCCTCGATACTTACGCCAATACCAGCTCGGCCGGCTCGGTGATTGCGTTTCACACTTACCAGGATGACTTGCCCAAGGGCTCGGTTGCCGTACTCAGCTCCTTTGGCGCCGGGTATTCGATTGGCAGTGTGATCCTGCGCAAACGCTGATTGTGTGGGGGCTGGCTTGCCTGTGATGGCATCACTGTGGTGTGACTGATACACCGAGGTGTCTGCATCGCAGGCAAGCCAGCTCCCACAGGACCGGGTGTGCACTTTTAAATAGAGGTTTGAATGGCAGCAGCGGACGACGCGCACCTGCTTGAACGCCTGCTCAAGGGTGAGCAGCGGGCCTATAAGGAATTGGTCACCACTTACCAGAGCGCAATGCGGGCGGTGGCCTACGCCATCGTCGGTCAGCGCCACGCCGACGAAATCGTGCAAGACGCCTGGGTTTCGGTCGTACGCAACCTGGCCAGATTCGAAGGGCGATCGAGCCTCAAGACATGGTTATTGACCATTACCGCCAACGCCGCCAAGGGACGTTACAAACAGAATCGTCGGGAAGTGCTGCTCGACGATTTGCCTTCGCCCCACGGCACCATTGGTGATGATCGCTTCAGCCCGGATGATGGCCATTGGGCTGTCGCCCCGTATGCCTGGCACCAGGACACCCCTGAAGCGCTGCTGACCGAAGATGAACTGCGCAAATGCCTGGAGCATACGATTCTGAGTTTGTCCGAACTGCAAAGCAGCGTGCTGGTGTTGCGTGAACGCCAGGGTCTGGAACTGGAGGAAATCTGTAATCTTCTGAGCCTTTCGCTCTCCAACGTTCGTGTGCTCCTGCATCGAGCACGGCTTAAAGTCTTTGCTACGGTGGAGCATTTTGAGGAGACGGGCGAATGTTGACCTGTAAAGAGCAAGTAGCGCGCTCCAGTGACTATCTGGATGGTCAATTGACCTTCCGTGAACGTCTGATGGTGCGTCATCACTTGATGTTCTGCCCGAACTGCCGACGGTTTATCCGGCAGATGCGCCTGTTGCAGGCGACGCTCAAGCGTATGCCGCAGGAGCCGGTGGACGGTGCTGATGCGCTGGCTGAACAGTTGGTGGCCGAGCGCCGTAAGGATATGTAGGAGCGAGCTCACCACCGCAAGCTCGCTCCTACAGTAACGGTTAGAACTTGGCTTCAGCATCCAGTTGCAGGGTGTTGGTGTTGGCATCCCGCTGGGTACGGCTGGCGTAGTCCGCCTTGGTCAGGAAGTAGGTGGCGCCCAGGGCGAAGTTCTTGTCGATGTCGTAGCTGACCTTCATCTTGTGGCCGCGCGAACCGGTGGTACCGTTGGCGAAGTCCGAATCGGTGAACGCGCCTACGACGGCATTACGCTGAACATCGCGGTAGTTGTAGTCCAGGTTGAAACCGAACACCTTGGACTTGGCACCCAGCAACCACGCGGTGTCCTGGTCGGTCACGGCATCGTTGTTTTTCACGTATTGGCCGTAGAACGACAGTGGCACTGCCAGGCCGCCGATGTCTGCCTGGGCAAAACCTTCATACAGGCGGAACTCGTTGTTGGCCGAGTTGCCGTTGACCGCCAACGCGCAAGGCGTGGTGGTGGTTGTGCAGCGGCTGTCCTCGTCATTTTTGTAGGCGTAGACGCTGCCGCCCAGGGTCATTTTCAGGTTGTCGGTGACCGAGAAACGCGTACCCAACTGGCCGGACGTGAGGCGCAGGTCGTGGCGGAACTGCACGCCGTCGCCGTCGACGTTGTCCTTGAGGTTGTAGTTACCCAGGCTGCCGAACAGTTCGGCGCTGCTGCCCAGTGGGTATTTGTAGGTGACGGCCAGGCCTTCAGGGTTGATATCGCTATCCCAGATCACGTCGCCCATGTTTACCCAAGGCTGAAGCATCTTGCCGCCGATCACGTGCAGGTTCTTGATCTGGTCCGGGTGGTAGTCGATGTAACCGAGGTCCAGCCAGATCGATTTTTTATCGAAGTAGCCGTCCTGATCCTGGTTGGTAGAACGCGCATCGTCACCACCGCCGGTGGCGATACGGATACCGGTGTCCACCTGCGGGTTGATTTCGGTGTAGGCACCCAGGCGGGCGCGGATACGTTGACGGTCTTTGTCACGCCCACCGTTGTTGGGTTCGCCATCGATCTTGATGGTTTCCTGGCGGAAGCGTACATCACCCTTGAATTGAGTCTTGGCGGCCCAGGCCAGCTTTTGGTCGAAGCTGCTCAGCTCGTTGGTTTTTTTCGCAGTGGCTGCGATCTGCTCGTTGGTCTCTTGTTGAGCTTGGCGTGCGATCTGCTGTTCTTTCTGGTCCTTGGCCAGTTCCGCTTGCAGTTCGGTGTACTGCGACGCGGTGATCTGGCCGTTGGCCTTGAGCATGTCGAGCAATTTAGCGTCGACTGCAGCGCTGGCCGGTACGCTCAGGGCCAGCAACAGGCCGCCGCACAGGAGCGCCGCAGTTTTAGTGGAAGCAAGACGCATATCAATCTCCGAAAGTGAGGAGGGATGGCAAACCATCCAGGACACAACCGACCCATGACGGACGGAAAAAATGTCGCCCGGTAGATCCGGACGCTCTAAAAACTGGCGTCAGTATCGCGACCGTTTATGACGGAGTAGTGGCTAAGTGATTTCATGTAGATGACAGCTTGTAACGGGAAGGAACTAACGCTTGCGCGGTCTGTCGGCGCGTTTTGCAGATGTACGCCAGGCTGCGATAAGCGATACTGCCCAGGCTTTCATGCCGTGAAACAATGAGGATGTCGATGCCACTGCAACGCCTGGACAGCCTGTCCGCAATCGCTGCTCACACTTGGGATGCCCTGGTGCCGCAGGCCCAGCCTTTTGTGCGGCATGGGTTCTTGAGCGCGCTGGAAGACAGCGCCAGCCTGGGCCCGCATACAGGCTGGCAGCCGGAACATCTGCTGCACTGGGAAGGCCCGCGCTTAGTGGCGGCATTACCCAGTTACCGCAAGTGGCACTCTTATGGCGAGTACGTGTTCGACCATGGCTGGGCCGACGCCTGCGAGCGTGCCGGCATTGATTACTATCCGAAGCTGCTGACAGCCGTGCCGTTCAGTCCGGTCAGCGGGCCGCGTTTACTGGCCGCCAGTGCCGAAGACGGCTTTGAGTTGCTCAAAAGTTTGCCGGGTTACCTGGAAATCGAAGGGCTCTCCAGCGCCCATATCAATTTCACCGACGCTTTGGCCGATGATGCCTTGGCCCGGCAGCCCGACTGGATGCAACGCCTGGGCTGCCAGTTTCATTGGCAGAACCGTGGCTATCGCGACTTCCAGGACTTCCTTGATGCCTTGAGTTCACGCAAGCGCAAGCAGATGCGCAAAGAGCGTGAACAAGTGGCCGGGCAGGGCATCGAGTTCGAGTGGCTGCAAGGTCATCAATTGAGCGAGGCCCAATGGGATTTTGTTTATGCCTGCTATGCCAACACCTATGCGGTGCGCCGCCAAGCGCCCTACCTGACGCGGGCGTTTTTCAGCCTGTTGGCCGAACGTATGCCCGAGGCGATCCGCGTGGTGTTGGCCAAGCAGGGCCAGCGTCCGGTGGCCATGGCGTTCAGCCTGATCGGTGGCGACAGCTTCTACGGCCGCTACTGGGGCTGCCTGGGGGCGTTCGACCGGCTGCATTTCGAAACCTGTTTCTACCAGGGCATGGACTATGCCATCGCCCACGGCCTGCAACGCTTTGATGCCGGGGCCCAGGGCGAGCACAAATTGATTCGCGGGTTTGAGCCGGTGATCACGCGGTCCTGGCACTACCTGCGTCATCCGGGGCTCAAGAGTGCCGTGCACGACTTTCTTGAACGTGAACGGGTGGGGATTCTGGCGTATGCCGAAGAGGCGAGGGCGGCTTTGCCTTATCGGCAACCTGACAGCAAGTGAAACACCTTGTAGGAGCGAGCTTGCTCGCGAAGAACGCGTAGGCGAAGCGGGCTGCATCTGGAAGCCTGCGTCATCGTTGACGTTTTTCGCGAGCAAGCTCGCTCCTACAGGGATTTGGTCAGGCAGGCTTTTCTGCGCCCAACCATCGGTACGTAATGCCACCGATCACCGCGCCCAGGATCGGCGCAAGCCAGAACAGCCACAACTGTTCGAGCGCCCAGCCGCCGACAATCAACGCGGGCCCCGTGCTGCGGGCCGGGTTGACCGAGGTGTTGGTGACCGGGATCGAGATCAGGTGGATCAGCGTCAGCCCCAGGCCAATGGCGATGGGGGCAAAGCCCGCGGGGGCACGGCGGTCGGTGGCGCCCAGGATGATCAGCACGAACATCGCCGTCATCACCAGTTCACAGACCAACCCTGCTGCCATCGAGTAACCACCGGGTGAGTGTTCTCCATAGCCGTTGGAGGCCAGGCCGCTCGCCAGTTCAAAGCCGGGTTTGCCGCTGGCAATAAAGTACAGCAGCGCAGCGGCGATGGTGGCACCGATCACCTGAGACACGATGTAGGCCGGCAACTCTCTGGCTGGAAATCTTCCGCCCACCACCAACCCCACCGAAACGGCCGGGTTAAGATGACAGCCGCTGATGTGTCCGATGGCAAACGCCATGGTCAGCACTGTGAGCCCGAAGGCCAGGGCCACGCCGAGCAGGCCGATTCCGACATTGGGGAACGCTGCGGCCAGCACCGCACTCCCGCAACCGCCCAACACCAGCCAAAACGTACCCAGCCCTTCCGTTACGGAACGTTTGAACAGTGACATGAACACTTCCTTAGATTGCTCTATCTGATTAACGGTCTGTGAAGCTTCCCTGCCGCCTAAATCAGGGCCCTCCTGGGGCCTGATTGCAGTACAGCAGGATTGTGTCGCAAGACCAGTTCGATAGAGAAAACTGTCAGAATTGTTCGGAATTGCCCGGGCACCTATCCAATGAAATCAGTCTATTCCGACGAATCCGCCGGTCTGGTGCTGCCATAACCGCGAATAAAGCCCGCCCTGCGCCAGCAACTCGGCATGGCTGCCGCTTTCGGCAATCTGGCCTTTCTCCAGCACTACCAAGCGGTCCATTCGTGCGATGGTCGACAACCGGTGGGCGATCGCAATCACGGTCTTGCCCTGCATCAGGGTTTCCAGGCTCTCCTGGATTGCCGCTTCCACTTCCGAGTCCAATGCCGAGGTGGCTTCGTCCATGATCAGGATCGGCGCGTCCTTGAGCAGCACGCGGGCGATGGCGATACGTTGCCGCTGACCGCCAGAGAGTTTCACCCCGCGCTCACCGACATGGGCGTCCAGCCCGGTGCGGCCCTCGGAATCCGACAACAGCGGGATGAACTCATCGGCGCGAGCCTTGTGCACCGCAGCCCAGAGTTCGTCCTCAGTTGCGTCGGGCTTGCCATACAGCAGGTTGTCACGGATCGAACGGTGCAGAAGCGATGTGTCCTGGGTGATCATGCCGATCTGTGCACGCAGGCTTTCCTGGGCCACTTCGGCGATGTTCTGGCCGTCGATCAGGATGCGGCCGCCTTGCAGGTCGTAGAGGCGCAGCAGCAGGTTGACCAGGGTCGACTTGCCCGCGCCGGACGGGCCGATCAAACCGATCTTTTCCCCGGCCTTGATGTTGAGGTTGAGGCCGCCAATGATCCCGCTCTTCTTGCCGTAGTGGAAATCCACCTGCTCAAAGTGCACTTGGGCATTGGGGACTTTCAGGCGCGGGGCGTTTTCACGGTCGGTCACGGCCAGTGGTTGGGCGATGGTTTTCAGGCCGTCCTGCACGATGCCGATATTTTCGAAGATGCCATTGACCACCCACATGATCCAACCGGACATGTTGACGATGCGGATAACCAAGCCGGTAGCCAGGGCAATCGCGCCGACGGAAATCAGCGACTGCGTCCACAGCCACAGGGCCAGGCCGGTGGTGGTCACAATCAGCAGGCCGTTCAAGATACAGATCACGGTGTCCATGCTGGTGAGCACACGGGCGGCCAGTTGGGTTTTTTCGGTCTGCTCGATGATCGCTTGCTTGGCGTATTCCTGTTCATTCTGCGTATGGGCGAACAGCTTCAAGGTGGTGATATTGGTATAGCCGTCGACAATTCGGCCCATCAATTTGGAGCGCGCCTCCGAGGAAATCACCGAGCGCTCCTTCACGCGCGGTACGAAGTAGCGCAGGGCCAGGCTGTAGCAGATGATCCATGTGATCAGCGGGATCATCAGCCGCCAGTCGGCCTCGGCAAACAGCACCAGGGCACTGATGGCATAGATCGACACGTGCCAGATGGCTTCTGCCGTCGCCACTGCCGAATCACGCAAGGAGTTGCCGGTTTGCATGATCCGCTGGGCGATGCGCCCGGCGAAATCGTTCTGGAAAAAGTTCAGGCTCTGCTTGAGCACGTAGCTGTGGTTCTGCCAGCGAATGAGGCTGGTCATGCCGGGGTTGATGGTCTGGTGCACCAGCAAGTCATGCAGGCCGTTGAAAACCGGGCGCAGCAGCAGGGCGACCACGGCCATCCAGATCAGCTCGGCGCTGTGGATCTGGAAGAAATTCGCCGGTGGTGTGCCCTGGGCCAGGTCGATGATGCGGCTCAGATAGCTGAACAGCGCCACTTCGATAAGCGCACCGACCAGCCCCACCACCAGCAGTGCGGCGAAGCAGGGCCAGACCTGGCGCAGGTAATAGAGATAGAAGGGCAGGACTTTTTCGGGAGGGGCCGCGCTGGGAGCGTCGCGGAAAATATCGATCAGTTGTTCAAAGCGACGATAGAGCATTGGGTTTGACGCCCGCCGGGCGGGCTCTCCTTTCAAATGCGCGCGGTGCCGTGTGGGCACCACGCGAAGCTACCTGCAGACCTCAGTCGATGCGCTTGGCCGACTTGATCAACACAGGATCGATTGGCACGTTCTGCATGCCTTGTTTGGTGGTGGTCTGGGAGTTGACGATGATGTCGACCACATCCATGCCCTTGACCACTTTGGCGAACACGGCGTAACCGGCATCGCGGCCCGGGTCGAGGAACGCATTGTCGGCTACGTTGATGAAGAACTGGCTGGTGGCCGAGTTCGGGTCATTGGTGCGGGCCATCGACAGCGTGCCGCGCACGTTATGCAGGCCATTGCTGGCTTCGTTCTTGATCGGTGCTTCAGTCGGTTTTTGCGACATCTGCTGGGTGAACCCGCCGCCCTGGACCATGAAGCCCGGGATCACGCGGTGGAAAATCGTGTTGGTGTAGAAACCCTTGTCGACATAGGCGAGGAAGTTCTTGGTGCTGATCGGCGCCTTGACCGGGTCCAGTTCGATTTCAATGTCGCCATTGGTGGTGCTGATCAGCACGTGAGGCGCGGCGGACTTGGCCGGTGCGGCAGGTTTCACCGGTGCAGCAGCGGTGGCGGCCATCAGGTTGGCGGCAAACAGAAAGGAGCCGGCAAAGAAGGCGATTTTTTTCAGCATGGGTCAGTGATCCTGGGTAGTGGTTTCGACTGTCTTTAGAAAATCGAGCAAGGTCGCGTTAAAGACTTCGGGTTGATCCAAGGGCGTGGCATGGCGGGAATCTTCGATCACCACCAGTCGCGCATCGGGCAGCAGTTTTACATAGATTTCTTTCTGCGCGACGGGGGTGTAGTCGTGGTCGGCGCTGATGACCAGGGTTGGACAGGTAATTCGCGAAAGTTGTTCCTGCACGCCCCAGTCCACAATCGCGTCGAAGCTGGCGAGATAAGCACGTTTGTCGTTGCTTGCCCAGCGTTCGGCCATCTTGCGACGCAGGTCGGCCTGGGCAGGTTTGGGGAACAGTCGTTCGCCCAGGGCGTTGCCGATGGTGCGCAGGCTGAGTACGCGGGCCAGGGTCCAGCGTTTGGCCCACTGCCAATAGTCACCTGCGCTGCGCACCTTCACTTCGGGCGCGCTGTTGACGATGCACAGGCTTCTGACTCGCGCGGGGTCGTCCACCGCCAGTTGGAAGGCGATCATGCCGCCCATGGATAAACCCACAACGTGGGCGGGCGGCAGGTCCAGGTGCTCGATCAGGGCGAGCAGGTCGAACGTGAAGCCCTGGATGCTGTAGCGCTCGCGGGGCTTATCGGAGCGGCCATGCCCACGCACGTCGACCACGATCAGGCGATAGTGCCGAGCCAGTACCGGCACTTGCAGCTCCCAATCCTGGCTACTGGAGCCCAGGCCGTGGATCAGGATCAGCGGCGCACCGTGGCCGTATTCCTCGTAGTGCAGGCTGCAGCCTTCGTGGTCGAACCAGGCCATGGATGAACTCCGTTTCAGGCTTGTCGGGGAGCGGCGAAAGGCGCATCCAGGGGAGCGGTGTCAAACGTGCGCAGCAGCTCCACGAGAATCTGCGTCGCCGGCCCCAGGGGTTTGTCCTTGTTGGAGTAGAGATAGAACGTCGGGTGACGGCTGCCGCCTTGTTCCAGGGGCAGTTGCTTGAGTACGCCTTCGGCCAGTTCGCGCTCGATCATGTGCCGCGGCAGCCAGGCAAAGCCCAGGCCGCTGCCCACGAAGGCGGCGGCGGTAGCCAGGCTGCCGACGGTCCAGCGCTGTTCGGCGCCCAGCCAACCGACGTCGCGCGGTTGCTGGCGGCCGGAGTCGCGGATGACCACCTGCATCTGGCTTTCCAGGTCCTGGAAACTCAGCTCGCGATTCATGCGGTGCAGCGCATGTTCGGGGTGGGCCACGGCGATAAATTCCACATCGCTCATTTCGGTGCCCAGGTAACCGGGGATACTGAAACCGCAAATTGCCAGGTCGGCTACGCCTTCGATCAGCAGTTCTTCGACGCCGGACAACACCTCTTCACGCAAGCGCACGCGGCAGCCGCGACTTTGCGGCATAAACGCAGTCAGGGCGCGCACCAGGCGCGCATTGGGATAGGCCGCATCCACTACCAGGCGCACTTCGGCCTCCCATCCCTGTTCCATATGATGGGCAAGGTCTTCCAGTTGACTGGCGTTCTTCACCAGTTGCCGGGAGCGACGCAGCAGCACTTCACCGGCCTCGGTCAGCACCGCCTTGCGCCCGTCGATGCGCAGCAGCGGCACGCCGAGTTGATCCTGCATACGAGCCACGGTGTAGCTCACCGAGGATTGCGAACGGTGCAGCGCTTCAGCCGCCTGGGCGAAGCCGCCATGGTCAACCACGGCCTGCAACGTGCGCCATTGATCGAGGGTAACGCGGGGCGCTTTCAACATGAGCTCCTCTTGTCCTAAGCTGGCGGTCCTTATTGGAGACTGCCGAATGAGAAAATTGTGTTGTGTGTTGCTGGCGCTGCTGCCGATGAGCGTATTTGCCTACCCTATCGACGTGACGAAAAAGATCGATGGCGTCAGCATTGATTACACCGCCTCCGACGTGGACGCAGACATCAGCTCGATTCAGCTGAACAACTACGGCACCCAGGATGCTGTGTGTTCGGTAATCTTCACCAACGGCCCGGAATCGCCGCGCCGTCGCACCGTGAGCGTGCCAGCAGGCAAAAGCACCAACACCACGGTCAAGTTCAACCGCGCCATCATCAAGATGCGCATTGCCTTGACCTGCAGCCCCAAATAAAGCGATAGCGGAGCCTTTCCACAGGGGTACTCCGCTTATAAACAAATTTATAGATGGGTTATAGCAGTTTTTTGCGCTTTTTTATCGAATGAGCCCTGGTTAATCTTTTCTCCATCGACTTACAACATTCACCGATGGAGCCTACATAGCCATGTCCAACGTTCTGATCATCGAAAGCAGTGCGCGCCAGCAGGATTCTATCTCTCGCCAGCTCACCCAACAGTTCATCAGCCAATGGCGGGCTGCCCACCCAGCCGATCAGATCACCGTGCGCGACGTGGCGCTCAACCCGGTTCCACACCTGGACGCCAACCTGCTTGGCGGCTGGATGAAACCTGAAGATCAGCGTAACGACAGCGAACAGGTATCCCTG
The DNA here is from genome assembly GCF_015277575.1 of Pseudomonas sp. OST1909. Classification (NCBI taxonomy): domain Bacteria; kingdom Pseudomonadati; phylum Pseudomonadota; class Gammaproteobacteria; order Pseudomonadales; family Pseudomonadaceae; genus Pseudomonas; species Pseudomonas sp. OST1909. Next base: position 4,741,910 of record NZ_CP063780.1, on the reverse strand, counting down.
GAGCGTTCCAACACATTGACCGACGAATTGCTCGCCGCCGATGTGTTGGTAATGGCTGCACCGATGTACAACTTCGCCATCCCCAGCACCCTCAAAGCCTGGCTGGATCACGTCCTGCGCGCCGGCGTAACGTTCAAGTACACCGCCACCGGACCGCAGGGCTTGCTGACCGGCAAACGTGCCATTGTGCTGACCGCCCGTGGCGGCATTCACACCGGGGCCACCTCGGACCACCAGGAACCCTACCTGCGTCAGGTGATGGCCTTTATCGGCATTCACGACGTGACCTTCATTCACGCCGAAGGGGTGAACCTGAGCAGCGACTTCCAGGAAAAAGGCATCAACCATGCCAAAGCCCTGCTCGCACAGGTGGCGTGATCCGTTAATCGCCAGATAATCGCGGGCTGTTTATATAACGCCACGCCAACCCTTCAAGTACGCGTATCGAACCTCCCTTTGCACTTGTTGCTCCTGAGTGCTCCTGCCCGACTGCCGCTTTAGCGAGGTCGGGTTTTTTTTGCCTTGAGTTTCTTCAAGATTGGAAAAGCTTTAATGTCGCGCCCATTCGAAACGAGGCGCGCATGGGCTATTTACTGGTTGTCACCCTGATTCAGGCATTTTCCTTCAGTTTGATCGGCGAATACCTCGCCGGTCACGTCGACAGCTACTTCGCAGTGCTGGTGCGCGTGGTGCTGGCCGGGCTGATCTTTATCCCGTTGACGCGCTGGCGCTCGGTGGAGCCAGCGTTCATGCGCGGCATGTTGGTGATCGGTGCATTGCAGTTCGGTGTGACCTACGTATGCCTGTACCTGAGCTTTCGCGTGCTGACGGTGCCGGAAGTGCTGCTGTTCACCATCCTCACACCGCTGCATGTGACTCTGATCGAGGACGCGCTTAATCGGCGCTTCAATCCTTGGGCACTGGTCGCGGCCCTGGTGGCGGTGGGCGGTGCGGCGGTGATTCGTTTCGATCAGATCACCCCGCACTTCCTGATGGGATTCTTGCTGCTGCAATTGGCCAACTTCACCTACGCCGCCGGGCAAGTCATGTACAAGCATCTGGTGGCGCGTTATCCCAGTGACCAACCGCACTTCCGGCGTTTCGGTTATTTCTACCTGGGCGCCTTGTTGGTGGTGTTGCCGGCGTTCCTGCTGTTCGGCAAGGCTGACTTCTTGCCGCAAGCGCCGCTGCAATGGGGCGTGCTGGTGTTCCTTGGTTTGGTCAGCACCGCGCTGGGTATGTACTGGTGGAACAAGGGCGCCTGTCTGGTCAATGGCGGCACTCTGGCGGTGATGAACAACCTGCATGTACCGGTGGGGCTGCTGTTGAACCTGCTGATCTGGAATCAGCATGAGCCGCTGGGCCGACTGGCCCTGGGTGGCCTGGTGATTCTGGGTGCGGTGTGGATCAGTCGGCTCGGCGCACGCCAGGCACGGGCGGCGCTGTCATCGTGATCACCACTTTGCCTTTGGCGCGGCCTTGTTCGACATAGCTCAGGGCTTGGGCTGTGGACTCGAAAGGGAAGGTGCGGTCGATCACCGGCTTGATAATGCCGGCTTCCACCAGCGCGGTCAGTTCATCCAATTGGGCGCCGCTGGCGCGCATGAAGAGGAAGTCATAACGCACGCCTTGTTTGCGCGCTTTGCGACGTATACCGCTGCTCAACACACCCATGACCAGGCCCAATAGCCACGACAGCTGCTGCTCGCGAGCAAACGCCTGCGTCGGTGGCCCGGAGATGGAGATGAGTTGACCGCCCGGTTTGAGAATGTCGAGTGACTTTGCCAGTGCGTCCGGACCGAGACTGTTCAAGACGACGTCATAATCATTGAGCAGGGTTTCGAAGTTTTGCTGCTTGTAGTCGATCACTACATCGGCGCCCAGGGCCTTGACCCACTCGACATTGGCGGTGCTGGTCGTCGTTGCGACAAATGCGCCCAAATACTTGGCAAGCTGGATGGCGATACTGCCGACTCCGCCGGAACCGGCATGAATGAAGACCTTCTGGCCTTTTTTCAGCCTCGCTGTTTCAACCAGTACTTGCCATGCCGTCAATGCGACCAGAGGCAGGGCGACGGCTTGCTCCATCGTCATGTTCGCAGGTTTGCGTGCCAGTGCGTCCTCGCGTACCGCAATCAGCTCGGCGAACGTGCCGATACGCTGCTGTGGAGGGCGGCCATACACTTCGTCACCCGGCTTGAAGCGTCGCACCGCGGCCCCGACGCTGAGCACCACGCCAGCCAGGTCATTGCCCAGTATCAACGGCAATGCATACGGCAGAATCAGTTTGAATTCGCCCTTGGCGATTTTTGCATCCAGCACGTTGACGCTGCTGGCATGTACTTGAACCAGCACGTCATGCTCACCCACCACTGGTGTTGGCGCTTCGGTGATGCGCCCGGTCTGTTTGCCGTAACGTTCGATGGAAAATGCCTTCATGGTTCAACGCTCATCGCTTCGAGAGGAAGGGCAGGCGCATAGAGCGCGCCTGCAACAGGTTGATCAGGCTTGGGTCAGGTACCGCTCGGCAACCTCGGACTGCTTGATCTGCGACAGCAAGACTTGTCGGGCTGCCTGCAAGGCATCCCAGCGTGCGCCGTCCTGCAAGGGCGGGATGGTCACGGGCTCACGACGGTCGAAACCGACCAGCGCCGCATCCACCAGGTCACCTACTTCCATCACGTCCGTGAGGGTGTTGATGTCAATGCCCGCCCGGTCCCAGATCTCGGTACGCGTAGCGGCCGGTAGCACGGCTTGCACATAGACACCTTTGGCGCCCAACTCCAGGCTCATGCCCTGGGACAGGAACAGTACGAATGCCTTGGTCGCGCCATATACGGTCATGCCGAACTCTGGCGCCAGGCCCACCACCGAGCCAATGTTGATGATAGCGCCGTTGCCGGCTGCCGCCAGGCGTGGGGCAATGGCGCTGGCAAGCCGTACCAGCGCGGTGGTGTTGAGCGCGACCAACTGAGCGACACTGTCGGTGGACTGTTCGATGAAGCTGCCGGACTGTGCGGCACCGGCGTTGTTGACCAGCGTGCCGATGCTGGAATCTTCGCGCAGACGTGCTTCGACCGCTGCCAGGTCAGCGATCTGGGTCAGGTCAGCGGGGAGGATATCAACAGTGATGGCGTGCTGTTCACGCAGACGTGCAGCGAGCGCTTCCAGGCGCTTGGTATCGCGGGCGACCAGAACCAGGTCGTGACCACGCTGGGCAAAGCGTTCGGCGTAGGCGGCACCAATGCCGGTCGAGGCGCCAGTGATGAGAACGGTCTTGGAAGTGCTCATGGTGTGATGCTCAGTGAGTGCAGGGAGGTTTTATGATGTCGATCATAATCAAAGCTGTCAACGGTTTTGATTATGATCGACATCATAGTAAGATCCCTCTATCGCAGGGCAGCAGGAGCGCATAGAAATGAAGATCACCAAGACGCAATCACAGAACAATCGAGCGCATATCGTCGCGACGGCTTCCGCGCTGTTTCGTGAGCGCGGTTTCGATGGGGTCGGTGTGGCCGAACTGATGGCTGCCGCTGGTTTTACCCAGGGCGGCTTCTACAAGCACTTCGGCTCCAAGGCGGATTTGATGGCAGAAGCGGCCGCCAATGGCCTGGCGCAGTCGCTCGCCAGCAGCGTGGAGATGGAGGCGGGGGAGTTTTTCGAGGTTTACCTGTCCAGGCAGCACCGCGATCATCGCGGCGGCGGGTGCACGTTGGCGGCGTTGTGTGCAGACGCTGCGCGTCAATCAGGGACCCTCAAGGAAACCTTTGCCAACGGCTTGGAAAACACGCTGCAAGCGCTGGAGGCAAAGTACAACACGACGCAGGACGAGCCACAGCAAGACGTGCGCGCGAAAATGCTCAACAGGATGGCCCATGCCATTGGCGCAATCATGTTATCGCGGGCGTGCCCGGATGATTCCGCTTTGGCTGATGAAGTGCTTGAGGTTTGCCGCCAGGAGATTACGGCATCACTGCCGTAATCCCGTTCGGATCACTTCACGCCGTTTCGATGGCGGGTAGTTGCGCGGCCCCGGCCAACGCCGGCAATACGCCGGCGCGCAGGTCGTTGCCACTCGGCTGCTGATACAGGCTCAATCCGAACTCCGGCAACACTGCCAGTAGATAATCGAAAATATCCCCCTGGATCCGCTCGTAATCCGCCCACGCGGTGGTGCGGGTAAAGCAGTAGATCTCCAGCGGTACGCCCTGGGCGGTGGTTTGCATCTGGCGCACCATGCAGGTCATGTTCGGCTGGATGTCCGGGTGGCTTTGCAGATACGCCAGGGCATAGGCGCGGAACGTGCCGAGGTTGGTCATGCGCCGGCGGTTGGCCGACAATTGCGCGCTGTGGCCCTGGGCCTCGTTCCAGGCCTTGAGTTCGGCCTGTTTGCGACTGATGTAGCCGGTGAGCAGGTGCACCTGGGTCATGCGCACTTCTTCGTCATCGCGCAAAAAGCGCACGCCGCTGGCATCGATGTACAGGCTGCGCTTGATGCGCCGCCCGCCGGAGGCCTGCATACCGCGCCAGTTCTTGAACGACTCGGACATCAAGCGCCAGGTCGGGATGGAGACGATGGTCTTGTCGAAATTCTGCACCTTGACCGTATGCAGGGTGATGTCCACCACATCGCCGTCGGCGCCGACCTGGGGCATTTCGATCCAGTCACCAACCCGCAGCATGTCGTTGCTGGTCAATTGCACACTGGCGACGAACGACAGCAGCGTGTCCTTGTACACCAACAGAATCACCGCCGACATCGCACCCAGGCCCGACAGCAGCAGCAGCGGCGAACGGTCGATCAGGGTGGCGACGATGATGATTGCGCCAAACACGAACAACACCATTTTTGCCAACTGCACATAACCCTTGATCGAGCGGGTGCGTGCATGTTCGGTGCGTGCGTAGATATCCAGCAGCGCATTGAGCAGGGCACTCATCGCCAGCACCATAAACAGAATGGTGATCGCCAGGGCCACATTGCCGATAAACAGAATGGCGGTCTTGCTCAGGTCAGGTACCAGGTACAGGCCGAACTGGATCACCAGGGACGGTGTCATTTGCGCCAGCCGATGGAAGACTTTGTTATGTCGCAGATCGTTCAGCCAGTGCAGGGCCGGTTGCCGGCCAAGCAATTTGACTGCGTGCAGGATGAGGTAACGCGCTACCCGTCCAACCAGCAATGCCACCACCAGCAGCACCAGCAAGCCGAGGCTGGAATGCAGGACCGGGTGTTCATCGAGGGCGCCCCAAAGGTCTTGGACGTTGAGCCAGAGCTGTTTGATATCCATGAGTGAACCGATTCTTCTGTAAGACAACACGGGGCGATTAGAGCATTTAAGTGCAACAAAGTTGACGCTCTGGACAAAATCGCTCACAAAAAAGCAGCTGATTAACCCTGTTCGCGTAAAGAAACTCGGTTTGGCCGCCCGAAACCGGTAACCTATGGCGCTGATATTTTGTATTTCTTCGAGGTAGCACCCGTGTTTTCCCAATTCGCCCTGCACGAACGCCTGCTCAAAGCCGTGGCCGAGCTTAAATTTGTCGAGCCTACGCCTGTGCAAGCCGCGGCCATCCCGCTCGCGCTCCAGGGGCGTGACCTGCGGGTGACGGCTCAAACCGGCAGCGGCAAGACCGCCGCTTTCGTCTTGCCGGTTCTGAATCGTCTGATTGGCCCGGCCAAGGTCCGCGTCAGCATCAAGACCCTGATCCTGCTGCCGACCCGTGAGCTGGCCCAGCAGACCCTCAAGGAAGTCGAGCGCTTCTCGCAGTTCACCTTCATCAAGTCCGGCATCATTACCGGCGGCGAAGACTTCAAGGTCCAGGCTGCCATGCTGCGCAAGGTGCCGGACATCCTGATCGGTACCCCGGGGCGCATGATCGAGCAACTCAATGCCGGCAACCTCGACCTCAAGGAAGTCGAAGTACTGGTGCTCGACGAAGCCGACCGTATGCTCGACATGGGCTTTGCCGATGACGTGCAACGCCTGGTCGCTGAATGCGTCAATCGCCAGCAGACCATGCTGTTCTCCGCCACCACCGGCGGTTCAACCCTGCGCGACATGGTTGCCAAGGTGCTGAACAATCCTGAGCACTTGCAGGTCAACAACGTCAGTGACCTGAACGCCACCACGCGTCAGCAGATCGTGACCGCTGACCATAACGTGCACAAAGAACAGATCCTCAACTGGTTGCTGGCCAACGAGACCTACCAGAAGGCCATCGTGTTCACCAACACCCGTGCCGCCGCCGACCGCATTTACGGGCGTCTGGTCGCGCAGGAATACAAGGCGTTCGTGCTACACGGCGAGAAAGACCAGAAGGACCGCAAGCTGGCCATCGACCGCCTCAAGGCAGGCGGCGTGAAGATCCTGGTAGCCACCGACGTCGCTGCCCGTGGCCTGGACGTTGATGGCCTGGACCTGGTGATCAACTTCGACATGCCCCGCAGCGGCGACGAATACGTGCACCGTATCGGCCGTACCGGGCGTGCCGGCAACGATGGCCTGGCCATCTCGCTGATCTGCCACGGCGACTGGAACCTGATGTCGAGCATCGAGCGCTACCTCAAGCAATCGTTCGAGCGCCGTACCATCAAGGAAGTCAAAGGTACTTACACCGGGCCGAAGAAGGTCAAGGCGTCGGGCAAGGCCGTTGGCGTGAAGAAGAAAAAGACCGACGCCAAGGGCGACAAAAAGAAAACCGGCGCCAAATCGCCGACCAAGCGCAAGATCGCCAACCGGCCGAAGACCGACAACCTGTCGCTCGTCAGCAAGGATGGCATGGCGCCACTCAAGCGCCGCAAGCCAGAAGCGCCTGCTGCCGAATAAGCAGCCAGGCAGAAAAAAACCGGACATTGTCCGGTTTTTTTTCGCCATCAGTTTTTGGTTTTGGAGGCGGCTTCTTTCAGTTCTTTGAGCCTTGCGTCGATCAGCTGGCATTTGTCGGGAAACTCGGCGCTTTCGGTGTCCAGGTCCATTTTCTGCAATTGGGCATCCATCTCCTTGGCCTTCTGCGGATTCTGCTCCGTTAGCTGGGTCACTTGCCTAGCCAGTTCTTCGCGTTTGGCCGTGGCCTCTTCAGGCGTACAAGCCCACGCGGGCAGGGCGCTCAACAGTGTGGCGGCAATCGCCAGGTTCATCAGGGTTTTCATGGTCGGACCTCCTTGGCGGTATAGGCAGTTGAGGCGGCGAACGTCTGGAAAGTTCAGAGAAATGACGCCCGTCTATCCGGGTGAACGGCCAGTGCCCCCACGTGTCACTACCTGTGACGGGCTAATTTTCCATCGGCCTGCAGGAGGAATCAGGATGACGACTTACAACTGGGATCTGATCGAACGTCTGCTGCATGAAGTGCAGAACGGCGAGGGCAGCTTCGCCCCGCGTAAGTACGCCGAGCAGGAAGCCGCCGATAAGGCGACGGCTGGCGAGGACACCGGGAACCTGGATGCGCTGAAAAAAACCGCTGCGGATTACGAGGCGTTGTTGTTCAAGCGCGGGTTTATTGAGTCGCGCCCCGAGGAGGAGGGCGGCAACGGTGAGAATTTCATACTGACCCCGCGCGGTGCAAGCCTGCTGGCGCTGATCGACAGTTCGATTCCTGGCCATGAGCACCCCCGTCAAGTGATGAACGAGCAGGAGGATGCGCTGGATGAAGCGACCTTCGATCAAGTCGCTTCCAAAGCTGCGATTGCCGGTGGCTCTATATAAGGCCTGAGTCCAATAGGGATGGAAGCGATGCTCCCATCCCTATTGATTTGCGCCGGCCTTGAGGCATTTAAGCGCTTTGAAATCGCCTCGTACGCCGTCGATTTTTTGCCTCAGCTTCTGACGCTGTTGCACGGTGCTCTCAGCCATCAGGTCCACGATCAGACTGCGCGCCGCCGCTTCGGTCTGGGCATAGGCAGCGCGGTATTCAGGCGTCCATAGGCTCTCTCTGTCCACCAGCAAACGTTGCATTTTCTGCGGGAAGTCGGCGTCGTGGCGGTGTTCAACGGCCTCGATAAACTGCGCCTGCCAATGGGCGCGGTTGCCGATCCACGCCTGGTTCTGTTCGCCCAAAGCGTTGGACCACGCCGTTACGCGGTTTTGCTGGCTGGCGCTCAGCGGGCCGATCCAGGCATCCAGGCGCTTGCTCATGCGCTCGGCGCGTTCCTTGATCTGCTGGGCCAGCGGCGGCTTGAGGTATTCATCCTGGCGTTTGCGCAGGTCCTTGGCCAGGGCGTCGCTCATGTCCTTGACCTGCTGATCGTCCAGGCCTTGCAGCAATTGCACGGCGGAGGGGGTGATTTCCCGCGCAATCTCGGCAATTGCCTGTTTGGCTTCGACAGTACGGGTTTGCAATGCGGCGTCGGTGACCTGGTTACTGTCGACCATCTGCTGCAGGCGGTCGAGCCAGTCCAGGTAGCCCGGCAATTGCGTGGTGCAATGCCAGGCCAGGTGTTCCTTGAGGGTGTCGTTGAACCAGCTCTTCTGCCCGGCATTCATGTCCAGGTAGTCGTTGAGGGTCCAGGGGATGATCACGTCGAGATTACGGTAGGCCAGGCCCACGCGATTGCAGCCGGCGAGCACCAGGCTCAGGGTCAGCAGTACCATCAGGAGTTTGAGCCGGCGCAACATGGGCGAGTCCTTGCACGGATGGGGTTAATGCATGTGAACCTGCGCGGGGTGCGACAGTTCAGCCCATCAATAAAACGGCCGGACGGCCTTCAAGGTCAACAGGCCGTCGCATTGCGAGTTGTGTCCGGAGTAGGCCGAGCAGTCACCGCCGCTGAGGCTGGAGTCGCTGTAGATCAGATCCAGGTCGATGCCTTTCCAGGCCCGGGAGAATTGCACCGACCAGTCGCTGAAACTGCTGATGGCGCCGTTTTCTACCGACACCGGTGTGCCCAATTGGTGGGTGGTGTATTTCATGCTGACGCCGATACCGAACGGCTGGGTGCCGCCGAGGTCGGCGAACAGGGTGCTGTCCTGGCGGTCGGGGTCGTTGCTGAAGGACACGCCGAAGCGGTTGCCCAACAGGTTCAGGCCGCCGTAGAACTCCTGGCTGTCGAGGGGGCTGACCTTGGGGTAGCTGTAGTGAATCAAGCCCACTTCATAGCCCAGGGTCTGGTCGAAAGGGCGTTTGAAACCCAGGTAGGAGTCAACTTCGAGATTGTTGGCCGACGACAGGCCCATATTCGGTGAAAACTGGCCGAAATACAGGCCGCTGTCGTGGGTAAGGTCCAGGCCACCGTGGAACGAGTCACTGCCAGGAGAGGTGGGCTTGACCAGACCCTGGGCCATGCTACGGCTGGGGGTGGTGCCCAATTTCAGGTCGAAGTCGCCCAGTTCACGCTGAAAAATCTGCGCTTCGGCCAAAGGGCTGGCGATCAGAATGCTGACCAGGAAAATACAGCGTTTAAGCATGCTTCACTCCATGAAAAGCGAGGAGCAGTAACGGACGGGTTCGAGCAGATGCCCGTGCTAGACGTGTGCAAGGATACCGGCGAATGCCAGGCATTGAGGCCCGTTCGTCGATTAGCTTGATATTGAAGGGGGTACGAGGGTGTTTCCAACTCTAGTCCTAGCGCCTTGAAGGCAAGACGCTTAGGGACCAGATGCAGTGCGCAGGCAGGACGATTACTTCTTGCCCAGGCTGATCTGCTTGGACGGGCCGAAAGTCTGGCCGCTCACGCCCTTGGCAATTTGCTGGATTTCGCCGCCGGACTTGAGGAAAGCAGCAATCTGGCTATTGATCGATTCGCTGGTTTCAACGGCGGGAGCTGGCTTTGCTTTGCTGTTGGATGCTTTTACACGCATGGCGGCCACTAACCTGTAGAGAATTAACTTGGCCAAGCATCGTACAGGAAATACTTGACAATTGCTTGGCAAATATCCCCTGAGAATATAGACCAGGCTGGGAAAGAGCCCAGGTTTAATGATGAAATATGCCGCTAACTTACTGTTTTAGCTCGAAACCATGGGCGTATGCGAGGTTGGCGGCCCGGAAAAATTCAACCGATTGATCAGACGAGCGGGGCGATGCCAGTAGAACGCCATGCCAGCCCGCGATTTTTCAGGCGCGCGCGCGTGCAAGGCCCAACTCGGGTAGAATGCCGCCCACGCAATGAGGGTATTGGAAATGGCTTTAGTCGGGCGCTACAACAGCTTGCAAGTGGTCAAGCACACTAACTTTGGTTTGTACCTCGATGGTGCGCAAGATGGCGAAATCCTCTTGCCTAATCGGTATATCCCTAAAGATATTCCCAGTGAAGATGAAGACTGGCTTAATGTTTTCATTTACTTGGACAGCGATGACAAACTTATCGCCACCACTGAAAAACCCAAAGTTCAAGTCGGCGAATTTGCCAGTTTGAAAGTTGTGGAAGTCAACAGTATCGGGGTGTTCCTCGACTGGGGCCTGCCAAAGGATCTGCTGCTGCCGTATTCGGAAGAAAAGCGCCAGCTGACAGCGGGTGAATATTGCGTGGTGCACGTCTACCTCGACAAGCACACCAAGCGCATCACCGCCACCGCACGCCTTGACCGTTACCTGGACAAGACGCCGGCCAACTATCAGGTGGGCCAGGAAGTCGATCTGCTGGTGGCTGAAGCCACGGACATGGGCTTCAAGGCAATCATCAACAACAAGCACTGGGGCCTGATCCACAAGAACGAAGTGTTCAAGTTCCTGCGCCCGGGCAAGGAAGAAAAAGGCTTCATCAAGGAGATTCGCGCCGATGGCAACATCAGCCTGAGCCTGCAACCGGTCGGCCAGGAAGCGGCCTCCAGCCTCAACTCCAAGATCCTCGCCAAGTTGCGTGACAACAACGGCACCCTGCCGGTCAGCGACAAAAGCGATCCGGCGGTGATCAGCAACTTGTTCGGCGTCAGCAAAGGCAACTTTAAAAAGGCCATTGGTGCGCTCTACAAGCAAGGCCAGATCGTGATTCACGCCGACCGCATTGAACTAAGCTGATCGCGCCTGGCTCTCTGTAGGAGCGAGCTTGCTCGCCACAACAAGCTCGCTCCTACAAAGGCTCGTGTCATGTCCAAGAGACCGCTCTTCGCCTACCTCGGCACCTTGCTCGCCTTCCTGCTCCTCGACGGCCTCTGGCTCGGCGTGCTGATGGGCCCCACCTACAAATCCCTGCTCGGCCCGCTGATGCTTGATCAGCCGCGCCTGTTGCCTGCGGTGTTGTTTTATCTGCTGTATGTCCTCGGTTGTGTGGTGTTCGTGGTCTTGCCCAGTGCCAGTTGGCAACGTGCTGCGCGGTTGGGCGCACTGCTGGGCCTGGTGGCCTATGGCACTTATGATTTGAGCAATTGGGCCACGCTTCAGGGCTGGTCCGCCGGGCTCGCGGTGATGGACATGGCGTGGGGCACCTGTTTAACCGCCCTGTGCTGCACCGTCGGCCACCTGTGTGCACGGCGTGTGCATCGGTAGTTGGCGGTTGATCAAGACCGAGCCTGCCACCAACAACCCGGCACCGGCGACGATCAACGCCGGGTGCAGACCACCACCGAGGTGACTGCTCATCGAGGCCAGTAGCGGACCGCTCAGTTGGCCGATGGCAAAGCTGGCGGTCAGTAGCCCTGTGCTGCGTTGGTAGCCGTTGGGTGCAACCTCGCGCAGGCGCGCCATTACCAGTTGCATGCAGGCCAGGAAGGGCGCGCCGCACAACAACACGCCCAGCGCCAGGCCCCAACCGTTACCGAGCAGGCAGGCGAAGACCCCGGCCGCTTGCAGCCACAAGGTCACGATCAGCCAGCGGCGCGTGGTGTCCGGGCTCTTGCGGCGCAGGCTTGCCACCACCACACCTACAGCGGCAGCCAGGCCGAAGCAGGGCCAGAACAGATCGGCCTGCCAGGCTCCGTTGAACTGTGCGTTGGCCATCTGCGACAGAAAGGTCGCGGGGATGATGTAGCCCAGGCCGAACAGGAAATAGATCCAGCACAGATGCGCGATGCTGCCGTTGTTGCTTGCACGGGTTTCAGCAGGCGCCGTGAGGGTTGGCTTGGGTAAAAAGGGCAGGATCGCCAGCAGCATCACCAGGGCAACGATGCCGTAGACCAGCCACAGCATGGCGGAGCCTTGCCCCAGCAAGTTCGAGCCCAGCGCCAGCAGCCCCGTCAGCGCAATCCCCAGTCCCGGCCCGGCAAATACCAGCGCACCCAGACGCGGCCGGCCGGCGGCGATCGCCAGCGGCTGGCTCAGGCTGGTAATCATCACCAGGGCCCAGGCGCTGGCCACGCCGGTTCCGAAGCGCAACAGCAAGTGCGGCCAGAACCCATGGGCCCAGTACGACGCGAGCGTCAGCAGTACGCAGAGCCACAACCCGCCATAAAGGCGGCCGCGTACATGATGATGGCTGCGAGCAAAGATCGAATCCACCGCGCCCACAAAGTAGCCCAAGTAATTGGCGGCCGCGATCAGCCCGGCATCCGCCAGGTCGACCTGACCTTCGCTGAGCAAATGCGGCATTTGCGGGGTCAGGGCGAAGCGGCCAATGCCCATGGCCATCATCAGGGCGATAAAGCTGGCAAGTAAACGAATCTGCGGTGACATGCTTAGGTTTCCTACAGGAAAGCGAATGACTTGTAGGCTAAGGCGGATTGACTTTCTGTAAAATTGAATAATAGTGAGTAACTTGTTCAGTTTTGGAGAAAGGTATGGAGTTCAGTCAATTGCGGATTTTCCAGGCCGTGGCGGAAGAGGGCTCCATCACCCGCGCCGCCGAACGTTTGCACCGCGTGCCATCGAACTTGTCGACCCGCCTCAAGCAGATGGAGGAGCAGCTGGGGGTCGAGCTGTTTGTGCGTGAGCGCCAGCGGTTGCAGCTTTCTCCTGCGGGTAAAGTGCTGCTGGACTACAGCACCCGGCTGCTGGCGCTGCATGACGAAGCTCACGGCGCCGTACAAGGCGGTCAACCGGCTGGTGATTTTGTGCTGGGCAGCATGTACAGCACCGCCGCGGTTCACTTGCCCAAGCTGCTGGCGCGCTATCACAGGACTTACCCCATGGTGAACCTGCAAGTACAGTCGGCGCCCAGCGGGGAGTTGCTGGAAGGTTTGATTACCGGGCGGCTGGATGCAGCGTTTGTGGACGGTCCGCTGACCATCGCGACTCTGGATGGCGTACCGCTGTGCGAAGAGCGCCTGGTATTGATTTGCGAAGCCGATCACCCACCGGTGCGCGGGCCCCGGGACGTTGCCGGGCGACCGGTGTTCACGTTCCGACGCAGTTGCGCCTATCGCACGCGCCTGGAAACCTGGTTTTCCCACGAGCATGTAGCCATGGGGCGGGCTATCGAGATCGAGTCCTATCAAGGGATGCTTGCGTGTGTGATCGCCGGTTCGGGGGTGGCGTTGATGTCGCAATCGATGCTCGACAGCCTGCCAGGCAAGGACAGCGTGTCCGTTCATCCGCTGACCGGGCCTTTTGCCACTGCGACCACCTGGCTGATGTGGCGAAAGGGTATGCTCGGCGCTAACCTCAATGCATGGATCGACCTGCAGCACGAAGGCAGCCCGGCAAGCCTGGCAGATACGCGCGCCATCGCTTGAGCGATTCGTCAGGATTTGGATCAATCCAGTAATAGTTAGTTGTGGTTTCGTTCAAGCATTACCTAGGACTTAGGGCTACTATCTCTGTAGGAAACGGCGACAAAACTCACGCCGACCAGCACTACCCTCAAAGGGGGCAACCATGAAAGAGAAAATCCAAAACTGGCTCCACGATCTTGGCGTTGCGCTGGGCTTGATCGAGCCCCCGCTGCAACCGGTGCCGATCCGCACGGACGATGAGCAGCGCCGGCCCCGTCGCCGCTGAGTATCAGGCCCAAAGAATATGCAAAATGTGGGAGCGGGCTTGCTCGCGAATACGGTGCATCAGCCAGTAAATGGTTGAATGACACACCGCCTTCGCGAGCAAGCCCGCTCCCACAATTATTTTGTGCAGGGCAAAAAAACGGGCGCGAACACCGACGTCGCACCCGCTGAAGAAACTATCCTAATCGCTCAAGCCGCCCGAGCCGCCACGGTATCTGGTTTGCGCGACAACACACTCACCAGCACAAAACTCACCAGGGCCACCGCCAGGCTGCAGTAAATCGGTGTGTTTGCATCCAACCCATCCTTGAACATAAACACCAGCGCGGTTACGAAACCCAGCGCCATGGACGTGATCGCGCCCGAGGTGGTGGCTCGCTTCCAGAATATCGCGCCAATCAGAGGTACCAACATACCGCCCACCAACAGGTTATAGGCCAGGGTCAGCGCGCTGATCACGTCATTCACCACCAGTGCGATGCCCAATACGGCCACACCGGTCATCAGGGTGAACAAGCGGTTGATGCCCAGGCTCGATTGCCTGCCACCGCGCAGCCGTGGTAGCAGGTCTTCGGTCAACACGGTGGACGCAGCGAGCAGGCCGGCGCTGGCGGTGGACATCATCGCCGCCAGGGCAGCCGCAATCACCAGGCCACGAATACCGTCCGGTAACGAGGCTTTGACGATGGCGGCAAAGGCATTGTTGACGTTATCCAGATCCGGGATCAGCACGTGAGCCGCCATGCCAATCAGGGCGCACGCCAGGCCGTAGAGAATGCAGTAGACGCCGGCGAAAGCGCCCGCGTACTGGGCGACCTTTTCATCACGGGCGGTGAACACTCGTTGCCAGATATCCTGGCCGATCAGGATGCCGAAGAAGTAGATCATGAAGTAAGTGATGATCGTGTCCCAGCCGATCGCGGTAAAGCTGAAGTTCGACGCCGGCAGCTTGGCCACCAGTTCATCCCAGCCGCCGACGCGGTACAGGCAGATCGGCAGCAGGATGAACATCAGGCCGACGGTCTTGATCACAAATTGCACGATATCGGTCAGGGTCAGCGACCACATGCCACCGATGGTTGAATACACCACCACCACACCGCCGCCTACCAGCACCGACATCCAGAAGGGCAAGTCGAACAGCACTTGCAACACGGTGCCGATGGCCAGGATCGAGGTCACGCCGATCATCAGTGCATAGGCCAGCATGATCACCGCGCTGGCCTGTCGCGCCATGGGGTTGTAGCGTTTTTCCAGGACCTGGGTCACGGTAAAGATTTTCAGCTTCAGCAGCGGCTTGGCCAGGAACAGGTTCAGCGCAATGATCCCGGCGCCCAGCGCGGCGCACAGCCAGAAACCTGAAATGCCGTGCACATAACCCAGGCGCACGGTGCCGACGGTGGAGGCGCCGCCCAATACCGTGGCGGCCATGGTGCCCATGTACAGCGACGGGCCGAGGTTACGGCCCGCCACCAGATAGTCTTCGTGGGTTTTGGCGCGGCGCATACCGTAGTAGCCGAGCACGAGCATACCGGCGGCGTAGATGAGTACGACGAATAAATCCAAAGCCATGACGGTGATTCTCCGATTATCTTTTTTATGGGCGATCAGGCGGCAGCCGGCTCGGTCAATACGCGAGCGAAGGTCAGGTACATCGTTGGATGGGGATCTGCGCGATCCCCTTGATTGTTATCGTGAAGGCATCAGCGATGCGCGACGCCAGGCAATACGCAGAGCATCTCGTACAGCAAGTTGGCGCCCAGCAGCGAGGTGTTGCCGGTGGTGTCGTAGGGCGGCGAAACTTCCACCAGATCACAACCAATCAGATCCAGGCCCTGGCAGCCACGGATGATCTCTATCGCCTGGATGGTGGTCAGCCCGCCGATTTCCGGGGTGCCGGTGCCGGGTGCCCAGGCGGGATCGATGCCGTCGATGTCGAAGCTGAGGTACACCGGGCCGCCGCCGACTTTTTCCCGCACTTGGGCCATCAACGGCGCCAGGGATTGGTGCCAGCATTCTTCGGCCTGGACCACGCGAAAGCCTTGCTTGCGGCTCCAGTTGAAATCTTCGGCGGTGTAGCCCTGGGCACGCAGGCCGATCTGCACCACGCGGTCGCAATCGAGCAAACCTTCTTCCACGGCGCGGCGGAAGGTGGTGCCGTGGGCGATTTTTTCGCCGAACATATGGTCGTTGACGTCGGCATGGGCATCGATGTGCACCAGTCCGACCTTGCCGTGTTTCTTGTGGATCGCCCGCAGGATCGGCAGGGTGATGGTGTGGTCGCCGCCCAGGGTCAGGGGGATCACGTCGTGCTCGAGGATTTCATCGTAGGCTTCTTCGATGATGCGCACGGCGTCGAGCAGGTTGAAGGTGTTGAT
Organism: Pseudomonas sp. OST1909; assembly: GCF_015277575.1. Classification (NCBI taxonomy): domain Bacteria; kingdom Pseudomonadati; phylum Pseudomonadota; class Gammaproteobacteria; order Pseudomonadales; family Pseudomonadaceae; genus Pseudomonas; species Pseudomonas sp. OST1909. The sequence goes on along the minus strand of NZ_CP063780.1, from coordinate 4,725,718 downwards.
CGCCACGTCGCCGATGTCGGCCACTGACAGTGAGTCGAACGGTGCAGCGCCGGTGGCCATGTTGTAGGGGCGGATCATCACCGACTCGGCGCGGATTTCCCGAGGCCCGAAGCGTGTGCCGGCGCGCAGCGAGGTGCCGATATCCAGGGGCACGCCGATAAAGGCAGCGTCCAGACCCTTGGCCGTTTGCAGGTGGGGAAGGCGCATCATGGTGGCGATGCCGGCGAAGCGCGGCATTTCGTTGCCGCCCAGTGGTTGGTGGAAAATCTTGTCCACGGGATTGCCTCATCGTTGTTTTGTTTATTGATGGCCGATTCTGCGAAAAGCCTGGGGCAGGAAGAATCGGCAGGGGCAAATACTTAGTTCAGATTTTTCTAAACTAATGCAGGGAGGTAGACTGCACGCATCCCTGTCCGGAGCCGACCATGGCCAACGCCTTGCCCGACCTGAAACTCCTGCGCATCTTCGTCAGCGTCGTGCGCCACCAGGGGTTCGCCAATGCCCAGCACGAACTCAACCTGTCGACGTCGGCCATCAGCACGTATATGAGCCAACTCGAATCCGCGCTGGGCCTGGTGCTGTGCCATCGAGGACGTGGCGGCTTCAGCCTGACCAGCAAAGGCGAGCTGTTTCATCAGGAAACCCTGCGCCTGTTGGGCGAGCTCGAGGGCTTCGAGCAATACGCTGCCGCGCTCAAAGGCGAGTTGCGCGGCACGCTCAAGCTGGGCGTGCTTGATTCCACCGTCAGCGACAAGGCCCTGCCGTTCGCCGAAGTGATTGGCGCCTACAGCCTGGAACATCCGGCGGTTCACCTGAATCTGTCGGTGATGAGCCCCTACGAACTGCAACTGGGCGTACAGGACAACCGCCTGGACCTGGCAATCGGTGCGTTCTCCAACCGTATGAGCGGGCTGATCTATATGCCGCTGTACCGCGAACAGCACTGGCTGTATTGCAGCAGCCGGCACCCGCTGTTCAGCGAGCGGCGTATTCCCGAACAGGTCATCACTCAGCAACGTATGGTCGGCCGCGGCTACTGGAGCCAGGCCGAGCTGGCGCGCCACGGCTTCAAACACAGCGCCGCGACCGTGGAAAGTATGGAAGCGCAGTTGATCCTGGTATTGTCCGGCGCCTACATCGGTTACCTGCCCGAACACTACGCCCAGGCCTGGGCCGACAAGGGTGACCTGCGCGTGTTACTGCCGGCGACCTTCGGCTACCAGGCGCCGTTCTCGATGATCATGCGCCGTGGCCGTAGCCGTGAACCGCTGATCCAGACCTTCCGCGACTTGCTCAAGACCCAGCTCAACCAGGCCTGAAAAAACCATGCCCAGACCCCAATGCCCGCAATGCTTGCGGCCGACCACTCATTGCCTCTGTGCACTGATCCCGACCCTCGACAGCCGCACCCGCGTGTTGCTGTTGCAGCACCCGAGCGAGGTCGGCCATGCGCTCAATACCGCGAGGTTGGCGGCGTTGGGCTTGAATAATGCGCAGTTGGTGGTGGGGGAGGTGTTTGATGATCTGGCGACGTTATTAAACCCGCCTGGTTATCGGGCGCGATTGTTGTTTCCGGCCGATGATGCCGAGCCGCTGCACGCTTACGCACCTGACGATCAGCCATTGTTATTGGTGGTTCCCGATGGCACCTGGCGCAAGGCGCGCAAGCTGTTGCACCTCAACCCTTTGCTGGCGGCGTTGCCCCGGGTGACATTGGCCCTAGGCGGCGTTTCCCGCTATCGCTTGCGCAAGGCGCCGGGGCCTGGCGCCTTGTCAACGGTCGAAGCAATCGTGCAAGCGCTGCAGGTACTGGAAGCGCCGGTATCGTTCGAGCCGCTGCTCAAACCCTTTGAAGCACTGATCGAAGGGCAGATTGCGGCGATGGGGGAGAAGGTTTTTCAGAAAAATCATGGCGGCGGGCGGCGGGAGTAGCAGGTTTATCGAGGTGCGGCCATCGGGAGCAAGCCCCCTCCCACAGTCGACCGTATTCTCATGTTGGAACGCGATCAACTGTGGGAGGGGGCTTGCTCCCGATGGCGTCCCAACCGGCGCCACTTTATTAGCTTATTCCTATAAGCCATAAGCACCACACTTTGCGTGATATGGCCCGCCGGCCTTTCCCGGTATGATGTCCGCCCCCGCAGTCTGGATTGCGAATACGCCATGACCTTGCAGTACCCAACAATCGCCGATTGCGTCGGCAACACGCCCCTGGTCCGCTTGCAACGCATGGCGGGTGAAACCAGCAATACCCTGTTGCTCAAACTCGAAGGCAACAACCCGGCCGGCTCGGTCAAGGACCGCCCGGCGCTGTCGATGATCGCCCGCGCCGAGTTGCGCGGGCAGATCAAGCCAGGCGACACCCTGATCGAAGCCACCTCGGGTAACACCGGCATCGCCCTGGCCATGGCCGCGGCGATCAAGGGCTACAAGATGGTGTTGATCATGCCCGACAACGGCAGTGCCGAGCGCAAGGCGGCGATGACCGCTTACGGTGCCCAGCTTATTCTGGTGAGCCAGGAAGAAGGCATGGAAGGCGCCCGTGACCTCGCCGAGCGTATGGCCGCCGAAGGCCGTGGCGTGGTGCTGGACCAGTTCGCCAACGGTGACAATCCCGAAGCGCACTACACCAGCACCGGCCCGGAAATCTGGCGCCAGACCCAGGGCACCATTACCCATTTCGTCAGCTCCATGGGCACCACCGGCACCATCATGGGCAACTCGCGCTACCTGAAGGAGCAGAACCCGGCGATCCAGATCGTCGGTCTGCAACCGATGGAAGGCGCGGCCATCCCCGGTATCCGCCGCTGGCCCGAAGAGTACTTGCCGAAGATCTACAACGCGACGCGCGTAGACCGCATCATCGACATGGCCCAGCGCGAAGCCGAAGACACTACGCGCCGTCTGGCCCGTGAAGAAGGCATCTTCTGCGGCGTGTCCTCCGGCGGCGCCGTGGCCGGTATGTTGCGCTTGTCCAAAGAAGTGGAAAACGCGGTGATCGTCGCGATCATCTGTGACCGAGGCGACCGCTACCTGTCGACCGGCATCTTCGACGAACCCAACTGATGGCCAAGCACGAGAGAGGCCTGCGCTTCCAGCCGACAGGCGGCAGCCGGGCCCCGCAGATCCCGGTGGGCAAGAAACAGCGCCTGACCATCGAACGCCTGGCCAATGATGGCCGTGGCATTGTGTTCTTTGAAGGCCGCACCTGGTTTGTGAATGGCGCGCTGGCCGGCGAAGAAGTCGAAGCGCGGGTGTTGGGCGCCCACGGCAAAGTGGTTGAGGCCCGCACCGAGCGGGTGTTCAAGGCCAGCGAGCTACGGCGCCCGGCACCCTGCGCCCATGTTGGCCGCTGCGGCGGTTGCAGCGTGCAGCACCTGCCCCATGACCAGCAACTTGCCCTGAAACAGCGCATGCTCGCCGAACAACTGTCGCGGGTGGCAGGTGTCGAACCGCAAGAGTGGGCGCCGCCGTTGAGCGGGCCGGAGTTCGGTTACCGGCGTCGCGCCCGTGTGGCCGTACGTTGGGACGCCAAGGCGAAGAAACTCGAAGTGGGTTTTCGCGCCGTGGCCAGTCAGGACATCGTCGCTATCGACGACTGCCCGGTGCTGGTACAAGCCTTGCAACCGATCATGCAGCGCTTGCCGAATATGCTGCGTCGCCTGAGCAAACCGCAGGCGCTGGGGCATGTGGAGCTGTTCAGTGGTTCGTCCATCGCTGTGTTGCTGCGGCATATGGCACCGCTGTCCGAAGCAGACCTGCTGATCCTGAAAGAATTCTGCACCTTCCATGAAGCCCAATTATGGCTGCATGGCGAGGGTCAGCCGGAACCTGTCGAGCCCGACCAGGCCCTGGGGTTTCGCCTGGATGCCTGGAATCTGGAACTGGCTTACCGGCCGGGAGATTTTGTGCAGGTCAACGCCGGGGTCAATCAGGCGATGGTTGCCCAGGCATTGGAGTGGCTGGCGCCACAAGCCGACGAACGGGTGCTGGACCTGTTTTGCGGCCTTGGCAACTTCGCCTTGCCGCTGGCGCGCCAGGTGCGCGAAGTGGTGGCGGTAGAGGGTGTGCAGACCATGGTGGACCGTGCGGCACTCAATGCCGCGAGCAACCATTTGCCTAACGTGCAGTTCTTTCAGGCCGACCTGTCTCAACCTTTGACTGACGCGCCATGGGCCAAACAGGGCTTTTCTGCGGTACTCTTGGACCCACCCCGCGATGGTGCCCAAGAGGTTGTGCGCAAGCTCGCCACCCTTGGAGCCAAGCGCCTGGTGTATGTGTCCTGTAACCCAGCCACGCTGGCGCGGGACACGGTTGAGTTGGTCAAGCAAGGCTACCGGCTAAAGCGTGCCGGGATTCTCGACATGTTTCCGCAGACTGCGCATGTCGAGGCCATGGCGTTATTTGAAGCGGGCTAGGATGCCCGTTTAATCCGACTGGCCTGCGTTCTCCAAGGCCTTGGTACTGCTACGGAGCTCGCAGTAAAAGTCGGCGATGATTTTGGCGCATCAAAGGTGCGTCGTAGGGAAGGTAAGCAAGATGGTACAGGTGAGAGCACACCAGCCGATCAACACCGACGGCAGTATCAATCTCGAGGCATGGCTGGATCATGCCGTCAGTGTCGACCCGGCACTGGACCGTGAAGCCTTGAAAGCAGCCTGCGAGTTCGCTCGTGAGTCTGAGCAGCAAGACAATGCGGCCAAGAACCTGTGGGCCGAAGGCACTTCAAGCTTTCGCACCGGGTTGGAAATCGCCGAGATCCTCGCCGATCTCAAGCTGGACCAGGATTCGCTGATCGCCGCCGTGCTGTATCGCGGCGTGCGCGAAGGGCATATTCCGTTGGCCACGGTTGGCCAGCGTTTCGGTTCGGTGGTGGCCAAACTGATTGACGGCGTGCTGCGCATGGCGGCCATCAGTGCCAGCCTCAGCCCACGCCAGTCGATGGTGCTGGGCACCCAGGGCCAGGTGGAAAACCTGCGCAAGATGCTGGTGGCGATGGTCGACGACGTGCGCGTCGCCTTGATCAAGCTGGCCGAGCGTACCTGCGCGATCCGTGCGGTGAAGACCGCCGACGACGAAAAGCGCAACCGCGTCGCCCGCGAAGTCTTCGACATCTACGCGCCGCTGGCCCACCGCCTGGGCATCGGCCACATCAAGTGGGAGCTGGAGGACCTGTCCTTTCGCTACCTGGAGCCGGACCAATACAAACAGATCGCCACGTTGCTGCACGAGCGGCGCCTGGATCGCGAGCGCTTTATCAGCGACGTGATGGGCCAACTGCGTTCCGAGCTGCAGGCAACCGGCGTAGACGCCGACATCAGCGGCCGCGCCAAGCACATCTATTCCATCTGGCGCAAAATGCAGCGCAAGGGCCTTGCCTTCAGCCAGATCTACGACGTGCGGGCGGTGCGCGTGCTGGTGCCGGAAATGCGCGACTGTTACACCGCGCTGGGGATCGTCCACACCCTGTGGCGCCACATCCCCAAGGAGTTCGACGACTACATCGCCAACCCCAAGGAAAACGGCTACCGCTCGCTGCACACTGCGGTGATCGGCCCTGAAGGCAAGGTGCTGGAAGTGCAGATCCGCACCCACGCGATGCACGAAGAGGCCGAGCTGGGCGTGTGCGCGCACTGGCGCTACAAGGGCACCGACGTCAAGGCCGGGTCCAACCAGTACGAAGAGAAAATCTCCTGGCTGCGCCAAGTGCTGGAATGGCACGAAGAACTCGGCGACATCGGCGGGCTGGCCGAACAGCTGCGGGTGGATATCGAGCCGGACCGGGTCTATATCTTCACCCCTGACGGCCATGCCATTGACTTGCCCAAGGGCGCCACGCCGCTGGATTTTGCCTACCGCGTGCACACCGAAATCGGCCATAACTGCCGGGGCGCCAAGATCAACGGGCGCATCGTTCCGCTCAACTACAGCCTGCAAACCGGTGAACAGGTCGAGATCATCACCAGCAAGCACGGCACGCCGAGCCGCGACTGGCTGAACCCGAACTTGGGCTATATCACCACCTCGCGGGCGCGGGCGAAGATCGTCCACTGGTTCAAACTGCAAGCGCGCGACCAGAACGTCGCCGCCGGCAAGACCCTGCTCGAACGCGAACTGGCGCGCCTGGGCCTGCCTCAGGTGGACTTCGACAAGCTGGCCGAAAAGGCCAACATGAAGATCGCCGAAGACATGTTCGCCGCCCTCGGTGCCGGTGACCTGCGCCTGGCGCAACTGGTCAACCTGGCCCAGCAACTGGTCGAGCCCGAGCGCGGCAACGAACAGCTGGAACTGATCCCACGCAAGGCCACCGGCTACAAACCGGGCAAGCGTGGCGATATCCAGATCCAGGGCGTGGGCAACCTGATGACGCAAATGGCCGGCTGCTGCCAGCCGTTGCCGGGCGACGCCATCGTCGGCTATATCACCCAGGGCCGTGGCGTGAGCATTCACCGCCAGGACTGCGCCTCGGTGCTGCAGCTGGGCGGGCGCGAGCCGGAGCGGATTATCCAGGTCAGTTGGGGGCCGGTGCCGGTGCTCACTTACCCGGTGGACATCATCATCCGTGCCTACGATCGTTCCGGCTTGCTGCGTGACGTCTCGCAAGTGCTGCTCAACGAGCGGATCAACGTGCTGGCGGTCAACACCCGCTCGAACAAAGAGGACAACACGGCGTTGATGTCCCTGACCATCGAGATTCCGGGCCTGGATGCGCTGGGGCGGTTGCTTGGGAGGATTTCCCAGTTGCCGAACATCATCGAGACGCGGCGTAACCGTACCCCATGAGTAACTGGGTGAACGCCGTTTAAAGTGTGGGAGGGGGCTTGCTCCCGATAGCTGCCTATCAGTTGATACATCTGGTGACTGAAACACCGCTATCGGGAGCAAGCCCCCTCCCACATTGGATCTTCAGTGGAAAGAGATTGATGTATTCACTAGATGACCTGCTGCACCTGATGAACCGCCTGCGCGACCCGCAATACGGCTGCCCGTGGGACATCAAGCAAACCTACGCAACAATCGTCCCGCATACCCTCGAAGAAGCCTACGAAGTGGCCGACGCCATCGAGCGTGGCGATTTCGATCACCTGCAAGGCGAGTTGGGCGACCTGTTATTCCAGGTGGTGTATTACAGCCAGTTGGCCCGAGAAGAAGGGCGCTTCGAATTTGCCGGGGTGATCGACAGCATCACGCGCAAGCTGATTCGACGCCATCCCCATGTGTTTCCCACTGGCGATCTGTATGCACCGCTGGATATTCCGCAATTGAGCGAAGAACAGGTCAAGGAGCGCTGGGAGCAGATCAAGGCCGAGGAGCGTGCGGAAAAATCCGACGCACCTGAGCAACTTTCCCTTCTGGATGATGTGCCAACGGCCTTGCCTTCACTGTCCCGTGCGGCCAAATTGCAAAAGCGCGCCAGCCAGGTCGGTTTCGACTGGCCAGCCGCCTTGCCGGTGGTGGACAACGTGCGTGAAGAGTTGGATGAAGTGCTCGAAGCCATGGCCGATAACGATCCGCAGGCCATTGCCGATGAAGTCGGTGACCTGCTGTTTGCCGCCGTCAACCTGGCCCGTCACCTCAAGGTTGACCCGGAAACCGCACTGCGCGATGCCAATGCCAAGTTCGAACGACGTTTCCGATTTATCGAACAGGCATTGCGCGATACGCACCAACCCATAGAAGATTGCACCCTCGAAGAGTTGGACGCCCTGTGGGGCGAAGCCAAACGCCAGGAAAAGAATGTGTCCAGCTGCGGTTGAGCAGCTGCCTAAGTGAGTAAGCACCATGAGCCTTTCCCTTCGCGACCAGTTGCTCAAAGCAGGTCTGGTCAACCAAAAGCAGGCCAAGCAGGTCGGCAAAGAGAAGCAGAAGCAGCAGCGTCTGGTCCACAAGGGCCAGGCCGAAGTCGATGATACCCAGGCACGCCTGGCCGCTGAGGCACACGCCGAGAAGGTCAAGCGTGACCAGGAGCTCAACCGCCAGCAGCAGGAAAAAGCCGAAGCCAAGGCGCGTACCGCCCAGGTCAAGCAGTTGATCGAAACCTCGCGCTTGCCCAAGTTGACCACTGAGGACTACTACAACTTTGTCGATGACAAGAAGGTCAAGCGCCTGTCGGTCAACACTTTGATGCGCAACAAGCTGAGCAACGGCTCCTTGGCGATCGTGCACCACGGTGGCGGCTATGAGGTGATCCCGCGTGAAGCGGCGCTGAAGATCCAGGAGCGGGCGCCGGAACGTATCGTGCAGATGAACATCCTCACCGAAAGCCAGGTGCCGGATGAGGATGATCCGTACGCCGCGTACCAGATCCCGGATGATCTGATGTGGTAAGGCTGTAGAAACAACAAACCCCGCTCAAAGGCGGGGTTTTTGTGTGTAGACGGCCCGGCTGCGTGGGCCGGGCGTCCACATGATTTCAGTGTTTCAGGAGCTTTTTGCCTGGCGTTGCAGTTCGAGAGTCTCGAGCTCGTTTTTATAATTGTGGGCGTCGCTCTCGTTGTGGAACATGCCGACCAATACGTCTTGCTGATGGACATCCCAGATGTGAATCCCGTGGCCTACTGCTTCATGGGACATATGCTCATCGTCGCGTTCAGTTACTTTTACAGTCATCTGCTTGCTCCAATCTCTGGTTGATCTGCGGCAAGTCGTCGCAGGCCTTTGTTATATAATTTGTTAGCTTGCTAAGTAAATGGGTTTTGCGCGCAACAATTCATTGCAGGAAACGCAACAATCGCGCAGGCCGCTAAACCCGTGGCATTCGGTCGCAGGGGCATGAGTTTTATGACAAAAGTTTCATGTTTGCTTCTAGCAATAAGACCTTTGTCGGCCCTACCACCGCTATCGGGAGCAAGCCCCCTCCCACATTTGAAATGCATTCCACTGTGGGAGGGGGCTTGCTCCCGATAGCGTCATAAGCTTCACAGTAAAATTTCCAGGCAAAAAAAAGCCCCGCATTCAGCGAGGCTCTTTTCCAGCACATCTGCAATCAGCTGCCCTTGACGGCCTGGCCATCAACGGTGCCATCCTGCAGCATGATGTTGTATTCCTTGCCATCGGTCTCAACCTGGCGCAGGGCAACCAGAATGCCGCCCTGGTCCTTGGCAAACCACATCTGCGTGATGCGCTTGCTCTGGGAGGGATCACGTACGCGTTCAACTTTGATCGCGTCAATGGAGCCTACCTTGGTCTGAACCTTTTCCGGGCCAATCACACGGAAGTCATAGGTATCGACATCAGTGCCTTCGGCCACTCGGTAGCTCATGCTCTTCTTGCCGGCAGCCACGTCGCGCTGAAGGGCGAGCTGATACGTGGACTTGTCGAGCATGCCGCTTTCGAGGGTGACGTTGACCGGATCCTTGTTTTCAAAGCCGGTGATTTTCTTGTTCGCCTGGTCGAAATCCAGGTTGATCTTCTTGGCCTTGCCCAAACCGCCGCGCTCGAAGCTGTAGCTCTTGGGTTGCAGGGTGTCCTTATCGAAGAGGATCACGCTGGTTTCGGTCAGGCTGGCAATCATCATCGAGGCCTTGAAGTTCAAGGTCCAGGTGCCGTCGCCGTTTTTGGTCAGGCTGCGTTCAGCCGAACCACTCATGGGCAGTTGCTTCCAGTCGGCGGTGTAGCTGACGGAGAAAGGGTGAAGGTCTGCCGCTTGTACGGCAGGCAAAGCGAACAGCGCAAAAGCGAAGAGCAGGGCGCGACGCATAAAATCTCCTAGGTTCGAATCAAGTGGCCGCTGGCCGCGAGTAACTGACCGTCCAATAATGCACCCTGGTCACCAAGAATCAACCGTCCCTCGGCAAACCAGCGAACAGCCAGCGGGTAAATCCTGTGTTCCTGGGTATGAACCCGTTGCGCAAGCGTCTGCGCCGAGTCGCCTGACTCTACCGGAACCACTGCCTGTACGACCAGAGGCCCGCCATCGAGTTCCTCGGTGACAAAGTGCACGCTGCAGCCATGCTCGCTGTCGCCGGCGTCGAGGGCGCGCTGATGGGTGTGCATGCCTTTGTACTTGGGCAGCAGGGAAGGGTGGATATTGAGCAGGCGCCCTTCGTAGTGCCGCACGAAATCAGCACTGAGGATGCGCATGAAGCCGGCAAGCACGACGAGCTTGGGATTGAAGGCGTCGATCAGTTCGACCAGGGCGCGGTCGAAGGCCTCGCGGCCGTCGAACGCCTTGTGATCCAGCGAGCGGGTGTCGATACCCGCGTCCCTGGCGCGTTGCAGGCCGTAGGCGTCGCTGCGGTTGGAAATCACCGCAGCGATGCGCACCGGGCTGTCACCGCTGCGCGTGCTATCGATCAGGGCCTGCAAGTTACTGCCGGTGCCGGAGAGCAGCACCACGACATCACAGGTTGCAGGCATCAGTGCGCCTTAAGGTTCTTCAGTTCAACCTGGGCTGCGCCTTCCGGAGCAGTGGCGATCTGGCCGATGACCCAAGGTTGCTCGCCGGCTTCACGCAATACGTTCAGCGCGGTTTCAACGTGCTCTTGCGCCACGCAGATGACCATGCCCACACCGCAGTTCAGCACGCGGTGCATCTCGGTTTCGTTGACGTTGCCTTTCTCTTGCAGCCAATCGAAGACTGCCGGGCGCTGCCAGCTGGCCACGTCGACAATCGCCTGGGCGCCTTTTGGCAGGACGCGCGGGATGTTGTCCAGCAGGCCGCCGCCAGTGATGTGGGCCATGGCCTTGACGGCACCGGTGTCCTTGATCAGCTTGAGCAGTGGCTTGACGTAAATGCGGGTCGGGGCCATCAGCAGGTCGGTCAGAGGCTTGCCGTCGAGCTGGATGTTCTCGATGTCGGCGCCGGACACTTCGATGATCTTGCGGATCAGCGAGTAACCGTTGGAGTGCGGGCCGGACGATGGCAGGGCGAGCAGGGCGTCGCCGGCAGCCACTTTGGAGCCGTCGATGATCTCGGCCTTTTCCACGACGCCGACGCAGAAACCGGCCAGGTCGTAGTCTTCGCCTTCGTACATGCCTGGCATTTCAGCGGTTTCGCCGCCGACCAGCGAGCACCCCGACAGTTCGCAGCCGGCGCCGATGCCGGTGACCACCTGGGTTGCGGTTTCGACATTGAGCTTGCCGGTGGCGTAGTAGTCGAGGAAGAACAACGGCTCGGCGCCGCACACCACCAAGTCGTTGACGCACATGGCAACCAGGTCGATGCCGATGCTGTCGTGCTTGTTCAGGTTCAGGGCCAGGCGCAGCTTGGTGCCTACGCCGTCGGTGCCGGACACCAGTACAGGCTGCTTGTAGCCGGCCGGGATTTCGCAGAGGGCGCCAAAACCGCCCAGGCCGCCCATGACTTCAGGGCGCGCAGTGCGCTTGGCGACGCTCTTGATGCGTTCGACCAATGCTTCACCGGCGTCGATGTCTACACCGGCGTCCTTGTAGCTCAGGGAGGGTTGCTTGCTCATGATCCAGGCCTTTAGGGGGGGATTCAGGGGTAACGACCGAGCGGGCGGGCGCTTTTTAAAAAGGCCGCTGCCGTTGACGGTCTGCGAAGGCGCGCGATTTTATCAGGCTTGAAGGGCAGCGGCCATCCTCGGGCCGACGGGCAGGGCCATATAGATTAAAAAAGCCGGTTAAAAAATGCTGATCGGCTCTGCCAAGCGGCGTATTAAGGTATAGCCTTGAACCCGCTATCGTTATGACAGTACAAAAACTTACCGAGGCCCTGTGAATGTTTTGCCGGGTGCTGTGGTCACAGCCTGGCTAAACCGATTCACGCGGTCTGTTCCAGCCGCTAAATTTGTCGTTCGGGAATCTTCCATGCGTCTGTGTAAATTCTTCTTTGTGGGCTGTTTGTCGTTGGTCAGCCTGGCGAGTCATGCCGAAACCCTCAATGGCCTCTATCAAGTGCTCGAACCGGTCAGCAGCCAGTCGCCCCAGGAGCGTGACCAGGCCACCCAGCGCGCCGTGCAGACCCTGGTGATCCGCCTCACCGGCGACGCCAAGGCCGTCGACGGCCCGGGCCTGGCGGCAATCCGCAAGGACCCGCAACAAATCATCACCCAATATGGCTACGACGCGGGCCCGCCCGAGAGCCTGCAAGTGGACTTCGACCCGGTCAGCACCGACCGCGCCTTGCGTGATGCCGGCCTGTCGATCTGGGGCAGTAATCGGCCGTCGATTCTCGGTTGGTGGCTGAACGATTCCACCGAAGGCAGCAGCCTGGTCGGCGATGGCCAGGCGGTTGCCCAGACACTGCGCCGCGCCGCGCAACACCGTGGCTTGCCGTTGCGCCTGCCGCTGGGCGACCTGGATGAGCAAGTGGTTGCCACTGCGCCGAATCTGGAAAGCGCGGACGCTGCGCCCTTGCGTGCAGCCTCCGAGCGCTACGGAGCCGATGCGTTGCTGGCTGTGCATGCGCGCCAGGAAGGTAATCAGTGGCAGGCCAAATGGCGTCTGTGGCTGGGCGATAAGTCTGAGCAAGGTACCGTCCAAGGCGCTGATACTGCCGCACTGGCAGATGCTGTATTGCTGGAGGTCAGCCAAAAGCTGGCGCCGCGCTTTGCGGTCAAGCCCGGCGTGAGCAGCGAGCAGCTGCTTGAAGTGCAAGGCATGAACCTGGAGCGATACGCCGCCCTGGGCCGGTTGCTGGAACCCTTTGGCGGTCAGCCGCAGTTGGTGGATGGCAATCGCATTGTGTATCGCGTCAACGGTAGTGCCGAGCAGTTGCGTACCCAATTGAGCCTGGCCAAGTTGCAGGAAGTTCCCGCAGGTGAAGTCCCGGCCCAGCAACCTGTGGTCGATGGCACGCAACCGGCTGCTGTACCTGAGCCTCAGGCGCAACTGCGGTTTCGTTGGTAAATAGTGTTCCTTCTTCTATATAGAAGAAGGGCGTCGATAATAGATGGAGTGGTTTATGGCGGATACGCGTCGTTGGGTGTGGCTTGGCGGGATAGTCCTGCTGTGCGGTTTTGTGTTCTTGCTGCATTCGATCCTGACGCCGTTTCTGGTGGCGCTGTTGCTTGCCTATCTGTTCGATCCCGTGGTGGATCGCCTGGAAAAAGCCGGTATGTCGCGTACTTTGGGCGTGGTCACGGTGTTCGCACTGTTCACGCTGATTATCACCGCGCTGGTGTTGATACTGGTGCCGATGCTGGCCAAGCAGCTGTTTCGCCTCTACGAGCTGGCGCCGCAGATGCTCGACTGGTTGCAGCACACGGCAATGCCGTGGGCTCAGTCCAAGTTCGGGTTGGCGGATGGGTTCTGGAAGTTCGACAAGGTCAAGGCGGCCATCAGCGAGCATATGGACAAGACCACCGATATCGTTACGGTGGTGCTCAGCCAGGCAACCGCTTCGAGCCTGGCACTGATCGGCTGGTTGACCAACCTGGTGCTGATCCCGGTGGTGGCGTTTTACCTGCTGCGTGATTGGGACATCATGATGGCCAAGATCCGCAGCCTGCTGCCCCGTGACCGTGAAGAACGCATCGTCTCCCTTGCTGCAGAATGCCATGAAGTACTGGGGGCATTCGTTCGCGGTCAGTTGCTGGTGATGCTGGCGCTGGGGGTGATCTACGCAGCCGGCTTGATGGCCATCGGCCTGGAGCTGGGGCTGTTGATCGGCTTGATCGCAGGCCTGGCAGCCATCGTGCCGTATATGGGCTTTGTGATTGGTATCGGTGCGGCGCTGGTGGCCGGTCTGTTCCAGTTTGGCGGCGACCTCTACCCAATGCTGGGGATTGTCGCGGTGTTTATGGTCGGCCAGGCATTGGAAGGCATGGTGCTGACGCCGTTGCTGGTAGGCGATCGGATTGGCCTGCACCCGGTGGCGGTGATCTTTGCGATCCTGGCGGGTGGCGAGTTGTTCGGGTTTACCGGCATTCTGCTGGCGCTGCCGGTGGCGGCGGTGATCATGGTGCTGGTGCGTCATGTTCACGACTTGTACAAGGATTCGGACGTGTATACGGGCGTTGATGAGCCCGAGTTGTAATCGCAATGTCACAAACCCGGCCAAGGCCGCGTTTGTTGTTTGTGGGGCAGGGGGCGTCAAACAATCCGCGTAAAACCGCCAGGTTAACGCAAACCTTTGATTTTGCTTGTGGTCTGCTGCATTGTGCACCCGGCGTCACGGGTATAAACTTTGCAAACTTTACACAGAGGCCACTAACGGTTCGATGGGAGCCGTTCAGTCAGCATGAAACCGATTCAGCTGCCCCTAGGTGTGCGTCTGCGTGATGACGCTACCTTTATCAATTACTACCCAGGCGCCAATGCCGCTGCACTCGGCTATGTGGAGCGGCTTTGCGAAGCCGACGCCGGGTGGACTGAAAGCCTGATCTATCTGTGGGGCAAGCATGGCGTGGGGCGTACCCACCTGTTGCAGGCCGCGTGCCTGCGTTTCGAACAGATGGGCGAGCCGGCAGTGTATTTGCCCCTGGCCGAGTTGATGGACCGCGGTGTCGGCATCTTCGACAACCTTGAGCAATACGAACTGGTGTGCCTGGACGACTTGCAGGCGGTGGCCGGCAAGGCGGATTGGGAAGAAGCGCTGTTTCACCTGTTCAACCGCCTGCGCGACAGCGGTCGTCGTTTGCTGATCGCCGCTTCCACATCGCCTCGTGAGCTGCCGGTGAAGCTGGCCGACCTCAAGTCGCGCCTGACCCTGGCGCTGATCTTCCAGATGCGCCCGTTGTCCGATGAGGACAAGTTGCGTGCCCTGCAGCTGCGTGCTTCCCGACGTGGCCTGCACCTGACCGACGAAGTCGGGCACTTTATCCTGACTCGTGGCACCCGCAGCATGAGCGCGCTGTTCGATTTGCTTGAGCAGCTTGACCAGGCCTCCTTGCAGGCGCAAAGAAAATTGACGATTCCTTTCCTCAAAGAAACACTGGGTTGGTAAGGCGTTGATTTGCCAGCAATCGGCAATTTACGGGCGCCAGAAAACCTGCGTTTGAGCCCAGCGGGCCACGCAAGTGCAGTGATAAATGGAATTACGGCTTAGATGGCATAGTCCAAACAATAAGTCACATAGATCACGATTGAATTTGCAAATCGATGTGATAGAGGGCATAGTCTCGGCTTCTTTACACATCAGCCACGGTCGTGCCCATGCTAAATCGCTTCGCACCCCTCGTGCCTCTCGCACTCGTTACCCTATTGTTTGGTTGCGCCTCCCACCCTCAACAGGTGGCAGAACAGCCCAAACCACAGGTTCAAAATCAGGCCAAGTTCGTTGCTGCACAGTCTGCTTCTGTTTATGAAGAAGAGATGGCAACCGAAAAAGAACTCGCCGAGTTTTCAGACAGCAAGCCTTACCAGCTGCCCCTTCTGGCCGACAGCATTCTTGAACGCGGCAAGTCCCTGATCGGTACTCGTTACCGTTTTGGCGGCACCTCTGAAGCCGGTTTCGATTGCAGCGGTTTCATCGGTTATCTGTTTCGTGAAGAAGCTGGCATGAACCTGCCTCGCTCCACCCGCGAAATGATCAACGTGGATGCACCGTTGGTCGCACGCAACAACCTCAAGCCGGGCGATCTGCTTTTCTTTAGTACCAGTGGCCGTGGTCGTGTCAGCCACGCCGGTATCTACCTGGGCGATAATCAGTTTATCCACTCCAGCAGCCGCCGCAGCGGTGGTGTTCGGGTCGATAACCTGGGCGACAGCTACTGGAGCAAAACCTTCATCGAAGCCAAGCGCGCACTCGCCATGGCCCCGACTACGGTTACCGCTAGTAAGTAAAGTTAAAGTGATACTTGAAGTTTGACGTGTAAGCGCTAGAATCCCTGGACATTGTTGTTATCCGTTCGCGCGAGCTTTGCTTGCGCGTTCTGGTTTTCAACGTTCGGCAGCGAAAGCCGCATCCAGACCAGGATTGTTCTGCACATGTCGACCTCGGCCCGCCTGATGCTCATTGTTTGCGCCGCGCTGCTCAGCGCCTGCGCCAGCCGCCCACCGCCGCCCGCGCCTGTAGCGGTCAAGCCCAAGCCGGTATTCAACTACGCCACCCAGAATTTTTCGCCGGCTGCCGAAGACGTGCTCTTCCGTGCGTTGGGCCTGGTCGGCACGCCGTATCGCTGGGGCGGCAACACACCGGATTCGGGGTTTGATTGCAGTGGCCTGATCGGCTTTGTGTTCCGCGACGCCGCCGGCATTTCCCTGCCGCGCACCACGCGTGAACTGATCGTCATGCGTGGCCAGGACGTCAGCGAGCAGAACCTGCAAACCGGTGACTTGCTGTTCTTCGCCACCGGCGGTGGTTCACGGGTCAGCCATGCGGGGATCTATGTCGGGGAAGGGCGCTTTGTGCATGCGCCGCAAACCGGCGGTACGGTGAAGCTCGACACGCTATCCAAAGCGTATTGGCAGAATGCCTACCTGAGTGCGAAACGGGTTTTACCGGGGAATCTGGCACGCAACCCTTGAGTCGTACATAGATCCAAATGTGGGAGGGGGCTTGCTCCCACATTATTTTGTGGTGTGTTTGAGATGAGTTATTTGGCTGCCGACACCCGCCACACCTTATTGCCCACATCATCAGCCACCAGCAAATCCCCTTGCTGGTCGATCACCACGCCCACCGGCCGGCCCATGGCTTTCTCGTCGCTGTTGAGAAACCCCGTCAGCACATCCACCGGCTGTCCTTTCGGCTGGCCCCCTTCAAACGGCACAAAAATCACCTTGTAACCACTGTGCGGCTTGCGATTCCACGAACCATGCTGGCCGATAAACGCGCCGTTGCTGAATTGCGCAGGCAACTTGCTGCCCTCGGCGAAGGTCAGCCCCAGTGAAGCGGTGTGCGGGCCTACTGCGTAGTCTGGCGCGATGGCTTTGGCAACCAAGTCCAGGTTTTGCGGCGTGACGCGAACATCCACATGCTGGCCGTAATAGCTGAAGGGCCAGCCATAGAAGCCGCCATCCTTGACTGAGGTGATGTAGTCCGGCACCAGGTCGCTGCCGATTTCATCGCGCTCGTTCACCGCCGTCCACAGTTTGCCGCTCTGTGGCTCCCAGGCCATGCCGTTGGGGTTGCGCAGGCCGGAAGCGAAAATGCGGTGTTGGCCGGTGGCGCGATCAACTTCCCAAATGGCCGCGCGGCCTTGTTCGGCGTCCAGGCCATTTTCACCGACGTTGCTGTTGGAGCCGACGCTCACATACAACTTGCTGCCATCCTTGCTGGCCACTACGTTTTTCGTCCAGTGGTGGTTCAAGGGGCCACCTGGCAACTCCACGACCGTAGTGCCTGGGGATGTGATTGCGATTTCACCTGGCTGATAGGAAAAACGCAGCAACTTGTCCGAGTCCGCCACGTACAGGTCGTTGCCCACCAGTGTCATGCCAAACGGCGAATTCAGATTTTGCAGAAATACCGTACGCGTTTCGGCCACGCCGTCATGATCGGCATCGCGCAACAACGTAATGCGGTTCGGGCTCGGCACACCGGCACCGGCGCGGCCCATGACTTTTTCCATCACCCAACCCCGCACGCCTTTGGAATCGTCTGGCTTGGGCGGCGCATTGGTCTCGGCCACAAGTACGTCTCCGTTGGGCAGTACGTAGAGCCAGCGTGGGTGATCCAGGCCCTCGGCGAATGCGGCCACTTGGGTGCCGGCGGCAGCCGTTGGCTTGGCGCCTTCAGGCCAACCGATCGCCGGGGCGATGTTGACGGTGGGAATCAGCGTCTTGTTCGGCTCCGGCAGTTTGGGCGAGGGCCCGGTGCCATCGGAGACTTGCAAGGTGGAGCTTTCGCCGCAGGCGGCGAGGCTGCCGGTGAGCATGATCAGTAAGGCCAGTCGGGTTTTAGGCATGGTTTTCTCCTTGATACCTGTAAGGGTAGAGAAGCACGCTGTACGGATGGTTCAAGTACAAGGCCAGCTTTAATTGACGCTCCACCCCCAACCCACTAACCTTCGCGGCTTGTTCCAGGTGCTCTGTGGCGTGCGCGTCGACAGGGTGAAACAGGGAAGCCGGTGAGCGAGCGCACTTGTACACAGTGCTGCCGCGATTCCGGCGCTGCCCCCGCAACGGTAAATGAGTCAAGACGGTGCTGTTTGCCACTGTATCGCCCGCGATATGGGAAGGCGCGCCCTCGGCTGCTTCGACAAGACGCGCCACTCATGAGTCCGGAGACCGGCCTTGAACATTCAACAGCATCACGGTGGGCGATGCTTGGCTGTCTGTTTTTTCTTTTTCCTGCCCGCCGTTTTTGTCCAGCCCCAACGGAGAGCTGCCATGACCGATTCCCCCGACCGCGACGAACGCCACCTGGCGCGCATGTTGCGCAAAAAAGCCGTGATCGACGAGCGCATCGCCAATTCGCCGAATGAGTGCGGCTTGTTGCTGGTATTGACCGGCAACGGCAAAGGCAAGAGCAGTTCGGCCTTCGGCATGTTGGCCCGCGCCATGGGCCACGGCATGCAGTGCGGTGTGGTGCAGTTCATCAAGGGCCGCAACAGCACAGGCGAAGAGCTGTTCTTCCGGCGCTTCCCCGAGCAAGTTCGCTTCCACGTCATGGGCGAAGGCTTCACCTGGGAAACCCAGGATCGTCAACGCGATATCGCCGCCGCCGAAGCAGCCTGGGCGGTATCCCGGGCAATGCTCAATGACCCTTCCATTGGCCTGGTGGTGCTGGATGAACTGAACATCGCTCTCAAGCACGGCTACCTCGACCTGGACCAGGTTCTCAGCGACCTGCAAGCCCGCCCGCCGATGCAGCATGTGGTGGTCACCGGCCGTGGTGCCAAGCCTGAGTTGATCGAAATGGGCGACACCGTCACCGAAATGGGCATGCTCAAGCACGCCTTCCAGGCCGGTATCAAGGCACAGAAGGGCGTCGAACTTTGAATCAGCCCCGTCATTGCCCGGCCGTCTTGATCGCCGCTCCGGCGTCCGGCCAGGGCAAAACCACGGTCACCGCCGCGCTGGCCCGTTTGCATCGCAACCTGGGGCGCAAGGTGCGCGTGTTCAAATGCGGGCCGGACTTTCTCGACCCGATGATCCACGAGCGTGCCAGCGGTGCGCCGGTGTATCAATTGGACATGTGGATGGTGGGCGAGCAGGAAAGTCGTCGTCTGCTGTGGGAAGCGGCCGGGGAGGCCGACTTGATCCTGATCGAAGGCGTGATGGGGCTGTTCGACGGCACCCCCTCCAGCGCCGACCTGGCGCGGCACTTCGGCGTGCCTGTGCTGGGGGTGATCGACGGGACTGCCATGGCCCAGACCTTTGGTGCCCTGGCCCTGGGCCTGGCGCGCTATCAGCCCGACCTGCCGTTCGCCGGCGTGCTGGCCAACCGTGTCGGCACCTTGCGCCATGCCCAGTTGCTCGAAGGCAGCCTCACCGAGGGCTTGCGTTGGTACGGCGCGTTATCCCGCGAGACCGGTATCGAACTGCCGAGCCGCCACCTGGGCCTGGTGCAAGCCAGCGAACTCAATGACCTCGATGTACGCCTGGATGCTGCTGCCCAGGCATTGGGCAGTAGCTGCGAAGTGGCCCTGCCGCCGCCCGTGACCTTTGCCGCGCCCGAAGTGATCAAGGCTGAACCGTTACTTGCCGGTGTGCGTATCGCCGTCGCCCGTGACGAAGCCTTTGCCTTTACCTATGGCGCCAGCCTGGATTTGCTGCGGGCCATGGGCGCAGAGCTGACATTCTTCTCACCTATTCATGATCGCCAACTGCCGCAGGCAGACAGCCTTTACCTGCCAGGCGGATATCCGGAACTGCACCACCAGGCGCTGTCGGCAAACACCTCGATGCTGGAGGCCATCCGTGCTCATCACGCCGCCGGCAAGCCACTGCTCGCCGAATGTGGCGGCATGCTCTATCTGCTCGATTCGCTGACGGATGTAGAGGGCGACAGAGCCGAACTGGTTGGCGTGCTGCCAGGCGATGCGGTGATGCAAAAGAAACTCGCGGCCCTGGCCCTGCAAAGTGTCGAATTGCCGGAAGGCACGTTGCGCGGGCACACCTACCACCACTCCTTGACCAGCACCGCATTGGCGCCGATCGCCCGTGGCCTGAGCCCTAACGGCGGGCGCGGGGCTGAAGCGGTTTACCGACAAGGGCGGCTGACCGCTTCCTACGTGCACTTTTATTTTCCGTCGAATCCTGGCGCGGTGGCCGCGTTGTTCGCGCCAGACCTTGAGACCGCTATCGCAGGCAAGTCAGCTCCCACAGTTGACCGAGTTGAAACCCAATCCAATGTGGGAGGGGGCTTGCCCCCGATGAGGCCATGACTGACAACGCCTTCCCCGAGGCCGACCGCCAGGCCGTCTACCGTGCCATCGCCGAACGCCGCGACATGCGCCACTTCACCGGCGGCAGCGTTGCTCCGGAACTGTTGCACCGCTTGCTCCAGGCCGCGCACCAGGCACCCAGTGTAGGTCTGATGCAGCCATGGCGTTTTATCCGTATCAGCGACCGCCGGTTGCGCAGCCAGATCCAGCAGTTGGTGGAAGAAGAGCGCGTGCGCACCGCGCAGGCCCTGGGCGAGCGCTCCGATGACTTCATGAAGCTCAAGGTCGAAGGCATCAACGACTGCGCCGAGGTACTGGTGGCTGCACTGATGGATGATCGCGAGCGCCACATCTTCGGGCGCCGCACCTTGCCGGAAATGGACATGGCGTCTCTATCTTGCGCAATCCAGAACCTGTGGCTGGCGGCGCGCGTGGAAGGCCTGGGCATGGGCTGGGTGTCGCTGTTCGAACCCCAGGAATTGGCCGAACTGCTGGGTCTGCCACCCGGCGCGAAACCCCTGGCCGTACTGTGCCTGGGGCCGGTGGCTGAGTTCTACCCGGCACCGATGTTGCAGCTCGAAGGCTGGACCGAGCCGCGGCCGCTGAGTGACATGCTGTATGAAAACACGTGGGGAGTGAGTCAATGAGTGTGGCCTTGCTGTGTGTCGCTGCGGTGGCGCTGGATGCGCTGCTGGGTGAACCCAGGCGCTGGCATCCGCTGGTGGCGTTCGGCAACTTCGCCGGGCGCATCGAGCAGCGTTTCAATAGCGGTGGGCGTGGCTGGCGCAGCCATGGCGTGACCGCGTGGTTTATCGCAGTGGTGCCTCTGACCTTGCTGGCCACCGCGTTATCGTGGGCGCCTTATATCGGCTGGCTCCTGGAAATCCTGGCGTTGTACTGCGCCTTGGGCATGCGCAGCCTGGGCGAGCATGTGACGCCGGTGGCCCAGGCCCTGCGCAGCGATGATCTGGATGAGGCACGCAAACGCGTGAGTTACCTGGTCAGCCGCCAGACCAGCGAACTGGACCGCACCGAAGTTGCGCGCGCCGCAACCGAGTCGGTGCTGGAGAACGGCAGCGATGCGGTATTCGCCGCGTTGTTCTGGTTTGTGGTGGCAGGCGTGCCAGGCGTGGTGCTTTATCGCCTGAGCAACACCCTCGACGCCATGTGGGGCTATCGCAACGAGCGCTTTGAGCGTTTTGGCTGGGCGGCTGCAAAGATCGACGATGTGCTCAACTACATTCCTGCGCGACTGGTGGCCTTGACCTACGCGCTATTGGGCAAAACCCGTCTGGCCCTCAAATGCTGGCGCACCCAGGGCCCGACGTGGGACAGCCCTAACGCCGGTCCGGTGATGGCTGCCGGTGCCGGTGCGTTGGGCGTCGAACTCGGTGGCGCAGCGATTTATCACGGCGAGGTGCATCAGCGCCCGCAGTTGGGCGAAGGCCCGCCGGCCGATGCCGACTCCATTGATCGTGGCTGGCACCTGGTGCAGCGCGGCGTATGGTTGTGGCTGCTGGTCTTGTGTGTAGGGGCGCAAATCTATGCTTGAACACGGTGGTCGGCTGCGAAAGGCCGCGATTGAATACGGGATTGCCGAAGCGGATTGGCTTGATCTGTCCAGTGGCCTGGCGCCCTGGCCGTGGCCGATTCCCGAGATCCCGCTGCGTGCCTGGGCCCGCTTGCCGGAAACCGATGATGGCCTGGAGAGGGCCGCCTGCGAGTATTACGGCGCCGCCCAGTTGTTGCCGGTGCCGGGCTCCCAGGCCGCGATCCAGTTGCTGCCGCGCCTGCGCCGCTCCGGCAAGGTCGGCGTGCTTTCGCCTTGCTATGCCGAGCACGCCGAAGCCTGGCGCCGCGCCGGTTATGTGGTGCGTGAAGTGCAGGAGCAGGAGGTCGACTTTTTCCTCGACAGCCTCGACGTGCTGGTGGTGGTCAACCCCAACAACCCCACGGGCCTGAGCCTGTCCCCGCAACGTTTGCTGGACTGGCATGCACGGCTGGTCCAGCGCGGTGGCTGGCTGGTGGTGGACGAAGCGTTCATGGACGTGACCCCCGATTCAAGCCTGGCGAGCCATGCCGATCAGGTCGGTTTGATCGTACTGCGTTCGTTCGGCAAGTTTTTCGGCCTGGCCGGTGTACGCCTGGGCTTTGTGCTGGCCGAACGCAAGTTGCTCAAGTTGCTGGCCGAACAGGTCGGGCCCTGGGCAGTCAGCGGGCCGACGCGGGTATTGGGCCAAGCGTGCCTGCGCGATACGGATGGGCACACCCGCCAGCGCAATCGATGCATCGAAGCGGGCCAGCGCTTGTTCGAACTGCTTGAGCGCAGAGGCTTTCAACCCCACGGCGGCTGCGCATTGTTCCAGTGGCTGATCACGCCTCATGCCGAGCGCCTGCACGAATTCATGGCCCAGCGCGGCATCCTGCTGCGCCTGTTTGTGCACGACAGCAGCGTGCGTTTCGGTTTGCCCGACACCGAAGCCGACTGGTTGCGGTTGGACGAGGCTTTGGCCGCATACAAGGAGGCCACATGAGTACGCTGATGGTGCAGGGCACTACCTCCGACGCCGGCAAGAGTACCCTGGTGACCGCGCTGTGCCGTTGGCTGGTGCGTCAGGGTGTTGCGGTGGTGCCGTTCAAACCGCAGAACATGGCGCTCAACAGCGCGGTGACGGCCGAAGGCGGCGAGATCGGCCGCGCCCAGGCGGTGCAGGCCCAGGCCGCCAACCTGGCACCCCACACCGACATGAACCCGGTGCTGCTCAAGCCCAACAGCGACACCGGCTCGCAAGTGATCATCCACGGTCGCGCCGTGACCAGCATGAACGCCGTGGCCTATCACGACTACAAAGCCATTGCGATGCAGGCGGTGCTGGCTTCCCACGCACGGTTGAGCCAAGCCTACCCGGTGGTGATGGTCGAAGGCGCGGGCTCCCCGGCCGAGATCAACCTGCGCGCCAATGACATCGCCAACATGGGCTTCGCCGAAGCGGTGGATTGCCCGGTGCTGTTGATCGCCGATATCAATCGCGGCGGCGTGTTTGCCCATCTGGTCGGCACCCTGGAATTGCTGTCGCCCAGCGAGCAGGCACGGGTCAAGGGCTTCATCATCAACCGTTTTCGCGGTGATATCGCGCTGTTGCAGCCTGGCCTGGATTGGCTGGAGGCGCGCACCGGCAAGCCGGTCGTCGGCGTGTTGCCCTATGTGATGGACCTGCACCTGGAGGCGGAAGACGGCATCGACCAGCGCCAGATCGACAAGGCCGCCCACGTGCTCAAGGTGGTGGTGCCGGTGTTGCCGCGTATCAGCAATCACACTGACTTTGACCCGCTGCGCCTGCACCCGCAGGTGGATTTGCAGTTTGTCGGGCCGGGCCAGGCGATACCTGCGGCTGACCTGATCATCCTGCCTGGCTCCAAAAGCGTACGCAGCGATCTGGCCTTCTTGCGCGCCAATGGCTGGGATGCGGCCGTGGCGCGGCATCTGCGTTATGGCGGCAAGGTGCTGGGGATCTGCGGCGGGTTGCAGATGCTGGGTGAGCAGGTGCATGACCCGCTTGGGCTGGAGGGTGTGGCCGGGTCCAGTGCCGGCCTCGGGCTGCTGGCGTTTACTACAACGCTGGAGGAGCACAAGCAACTGCGCAATGTGCGCGGACGCTTGGTGCTCGAAGATGCTGAAGTGAGCGGATATGAGATTCACGCGGGTGTGACATCAGGCGATGCCCTGCTCAGCGCTGCGGTGCTGCTGGACGATGGTCGCAGCGATGGCGCGCTGAGTGCTGACGGGCAGATTCTCGGCACCTACCTGCACGGGCTGTTCGAAACACCGGCGGCGTGCAGTGCCTTGCTGCGGTGGGCCGGATTGCAGGAGGTGCAAGAGGTGGATTATCACGGGTTGCGCGAGCGTGATATCGAACGGTTGGCGGATCTGGTTGAACACCATTTGGACACCGATTTGTTGCGCAACCTATGTGGGATTTAACAGTGTGTACGCGATGCAAATGTGGGAGGGGGCTTGCTCCCGATGGCGGCCTGTCGGTGTACATATCCATTGCTGCGTTCGGCCAGCGTGGTTTAACGGGGCGCCTGAGATCAAAAGCAAAATCAAGAGCGGCTCGCTGCGCATCGTGGTTACGTAAAGCGCCGCATTCATTCTGGTTTTGCGCTCCACCTTTGACTTTTACAGGGCTAATTCCATGCTCCAACTGATCTTGGGTGGTGCCCGCTCGGGCAAGAGTCGCCTGGCTGAAAAGCTCGCCTGCGACAGCGCTTTGCCGGTCACTTATATCGCCACCAGCCAGCCGCTGGATGGTGAAATGAATCAGCGGGTGGCGCTGCATCGCGAACGTCGCCCGGATCATTGGGGGCTGATTGAAGAACCCATCGAGCTGGCGCATGTGTTGCGTGAAAACGCCGCTACCGACCGCTGCCTGTTGGTGGACTGCCTGACGTTATGGCTGACCAATCTGCTGATGCTCGACGATAGCGATCGTCTGGTGTTCGAGCGCGATCAACTGCTGCAAACCCTGGCTTCGCTGCCGGGTGAAATCATTTTTGTCAGCAACGAGACCGGTCTGGGTGTCGTGCCGCTGGGCGAATTGACTCGCCGCTATGTGGATGAAGCCGGTTGGCTGCATCAAGCCTTGGCCGAGCGGTGTCAGCGTGTGGTGTTGACGGTTGCCGGCCTGCCCCTGACTTTGAAAGGTACTGCGTTATGACGGAATCCTGGTGGCTCAACCCCTGCAAGGCCATTGATACCGCGGCCCATGAACAGGCGCTGGCGCGTCAGCAACAATTGACCAAGCCCGCCGGTTCCCTCGGCCAGCTGGAAGCGCTGGCGGTGCAACTGGCGGGTTTGCAGGGCCAGGTCAAGCCGTCGGTGGAGCAACTGTGGATCGCGATTTTTGCCGGTGATCACGGTGTGGTCGCCGAAGGCGTGTCGGCATTTCCCCAGGAAGTGACCGGGCAGATGCTGCAAAACTTCGTCAGTGGTGGTGCGGCGATCAGCGTGTTGGCGCGGCAACTGGATGCGCAACTGGAAGTGATTGATCTTGGCACAGTGACGCCCTCGCTGAACTTGCCCGGCGTGCGTCATGTGAATATCGGCGCGGGCACGGCCAACTTTGTTGATGGCCCGGCGATGACCCAGGCTCAGGGGCTGTTGGCATTGCAAGCCGGCCGAGACAGCGCGCACCGCGCTCTGGAACGCGGTGCGCAGGTGTTTATCGGCGGCGAGATGGGTATCGGCAATACCACCGCGGCCAGCGCGTTGGCCTGTACATTGCTGGATTGCCAGGTGAGCGACCTGACTGGCCCGGGCACAGGTTTGAATGCAGCGGGCGTCAGCCACAAGGTCGCGGTCATCGAGCGCGCTTTGGCGCTGCATGCCGGGCAACGGGGTGATGCGTTGCAAACGCTGTTCAATCTCGGCGGTTTTGAAATTGCCGCGTTGGTTGGCGCTTACCTGGCCTGTGCGCAGGCAGGTATCGTGGTGCTGGTGGATGGGTTTATCTGCAGCGTTGCGGCGCTGGTGGCGGTGCGCTTGAACCCGGCGTGCCGCGAATGGCTGGTGTTCGGGCATCGCGGTGCCGAGCCGGGCCATCGCCATGTGTTGCACAGCCTGGATGCCGAACCGCTACTGGAACTGGGCTTGCGCCTGGGCGAAGGCAGCGGCGCGGCGCTGGCGGTGCCGTTGTTGCGTTTGGCCTGTGCGTTGCACGGGCAGATGGCAACCTTCGCCGAAGCGGCCGTGGCAGATCGCCCCGCATGACCCTGCACCTGGACCTGCTGCGCCACGGCGAAACCGAGCTGGGCGGCGGCCTGCGCGGCAGCCTGGACGATGCCTTGACCGCCAGGGGCTGGGCGCAGATGCGAGCCGCGGTGGTGGGGCAGGGGCCATGGGATCGGTTGATCGGCTCACCGTTGCAACGCTGCGCCTTGTTTGCCCAGGAGCTGGGAGCACAGCTCGGCCTGCCGGTCAGCCTTGAGCCGGCTTTGCAAGAACTCCACTTCGGTGCCTGGGAAGGCCAGAGCGCCGCGGCGCTGATGGAGACCGATGCCGAAGGGCTGGGTTTGTTCTGGGCCGATCCCTATGCGTTCACGCCGCCCCAAGGCGAGCCTGTCAGTGCATTTTCCGAGCGGGTGCTCGGCGCGGTGTCACGCCTGCATCAGGCTTACGCCGGCCAGCGCGTGTTGTTGGTCAGCCATGGCGGCGTGATGCGCCTGCTGCTGGCCCGGGCGCGTGGGATGCCGCGCGAGCAACTGCTGAACGTCGAGGTCGGCCACGGCGCGCTTTTCAGCCTGCAGGTCGGTGCCGACGGCGTACTGAAAGAAGGATCGTGACGATGTTGCCGTTCTGGATTGCCCTGCAATTTCTCAGCTGCCTGCCGATCCGCTTGCCGGGTATGCCGCAGCCTCAGGAGCTAGGCCGTTCGTTACTGTTTTATCCGCTGGTGGGACTGCTGTTCGGTCTATTGCTGTGGGGGTTGAACCTGGTATTGATGGGCGCGCCCTTGCTGCTGCACGCCGCGCTGTTGCTGACGGCCTGGGTGCTGCTCAGCGGTGGCCTGCACCTGGATGGTCTGGCGGACAGCGCCGATGCCTGGTTGGGTGGCTTTGGTGATCGCGAACGCACGCTCAGTATCATGAAAGATCCGCGCAGCGGGCCGATTGCGGTGGTTACCCTGGGCTTGGTGCTATTGCTCAAGTTCAGCGCGTTGGTGGCCTTGATCGAGCAGCATAATGGCGCCGCCCTGATCCTGGCGCCGTTGATCGGACGGGCTTCGATGCTGGCGCTGTTTCTTACCACGCGCTATGTGCGGGCAGGAGGGTTGGGCCAGGCCTTGTCGGACTACTTACCGCGGATTGTCGGCCAGCAGGTGCTGATCCTCAGCGGATTGACCTGCATCCTGATCGGTGGTTTCAACGGTGGCATTGCGGTATTGCTGGCGGTGCTGTGCTTTGTGTGGCTGCGTTACTTGATGATCAGGCGCCTTGGCGGTACCACGGGCGACACGGCAGGCGCGCTGTTGGAGCTGCTGGAAGTCGCTGTCCTGGTCGGGTTGGCGCTGTAACGCTTTCTTGCAATTCCTTAACTCCGGGTATATACACGCTCTATGCTTGCTTCCCAATGTTTATGCACCAACCTGCGACGCGCCGCCCGTGGCGTCAGCAGGCATTACGACGGCGCTCTCGACGGCTTCGGGATCAACGTCGCCCAGTATTCTTTGCTGTGTAACCTGCAGCGCCTCGACCAACCGAGCATTTCCAGCCTGGCCGAAGCCATGGGCCTGGATCGCAGCACCCTGGGGCGCAACCTGCGTGTCCTGGAAGGCGAGGGGTTGGTGCAATTGGTCGAGGGCGATGACCTGCGAAACCGCCTTGTGCTGTTGACTGAAAGTGGCCAGCAGCGATTGGCCGCCGCGTTGCCGGCATGGGAAGCGGCGCAACAGAAGCTGATTGATAAGCTCGGCGCTGAAAAGCGCGAAACCTTGTTGGCCTTGCTGGATGAACTCGCCTGAACGGCGGTTTGTTCGACTACAAGCGGGTATATACCCGCGAGCGGAGAATAAAAAATGACCTCGATGTGGCGCACCAGCGGTTGGATCCTTGTGGGGAGTGCGCTGATCCTGGCGTTGTCCTTGGGCGTACGGCATGGCTTCGGCCTGTTTCTGGCGCCGATGAGCAGCGAATTCGGCTGGGGGCGTGAGACCTTCGCCTTCGCCATTGCCTTGCAGAACTTGATCTGGGGCCTGGCGCAGCCGTTTACCGGCGCCTTGGCCGACCGTTTCGGCGCAACCAGAGCGGTGTTTGTCGGCGGCGTGTTGTACGCCGTGGGCCTGGTGCTGATGGGGATGTCCGACTCCGCGTGGTCATTGTCCCTGAGTGCAGGCTTGCTGATTGGCATCGGCCTGTCCGGTACCTCGTTTTCAGTGATTCTCGGTGTGGTCGGCCGCGCCGTACCGCCGGAAAAACGCAGCATGGCCATGGGCATTGCCAGCGCGGCCGGGTCCTTCGGCCAGTTCGCCATGGTGCCCGGCACCCTCGGCTTGATCGGTTGGCTGGGCTGGTCCGCAGCGTTGCTGGCGTTGGGCTTGATGGTGGCGTTGATCCTGCCGCTGGTTGCCATGCTCAAGGACCGGCCGTTGCCGGTCACGGTCGGTCAGCAAACCCTGCGCGAAGCGTTGAAGGAAGCCTGCTCTCACTCCGGGTTCTGGCTGCTGTCTTTTGGTTTTTTTGTGTGCGGGTTCCAGGTTGTGTTTATCGGTGTGCACTTGCCGGCGTACCTGGTCGACCAACATCTGCCGGCCACGGTGGGCACCACGGTGCTGGCCTTGATCGGTCTGTTCAATGTGTTTGGCACCTATACCGCTGGCTGGCTGGGCGGGCGCATGTCCAAGCCGCGCTTGCTGACTGGTCTGTACCTGCTGCGGGCGGTGGTGATTGTGTTGTTCCTGTGGGCGCCAGTCACTGAAGTGACGGCCTATCTGTTTGGCATGGCGATGGGGTTTCTGTGGTTGTCCACCGTGCCGCTGACCAACGGCACCGTCGCGACGTTGTTTGGTGTACGCAACCTCTCGATGCTCGGTGGGATTGTGTTCCTGTTCCATCAACTCGGCTCGTTCCTTGGCGGCTGGCTGGGCGGGGTGGTCTATGATCGAACCGGCAACTACGATTTGATCTGGCAGGTGGCGATTCTGCTCAGCCTGCTCGCCGCGGCCTTGAACTGGCCGGTGCGTGAGCGGCCAGTGGCGCGTGTGCAGGCGCAGATGGAGGCGGCATGAGGGTAGCGGTGCGCTTGATGGTGATAGCGGCAGGGTTGCTTCTGTTGCTACTGGCCTGGTGGGGTTGGCAGCAAGGTGGCCTGGCGTTGATGCAACTTGGCATGGCGATCTGTTAAGTTCAATGCCTGAACTGACTCAAGGACTTTGATCATGTTGATGCGCTGGCTCGCTGTACCCGTCCTCATGGCTGTTGG
The DNA here is from genome assembly GCF_015277575.1 of Pseudomonas sp. OST1909. Classification (NCBI taxonomy): domain Bacteria; kingdom Pseudomonadati; phylum Pseudomonadota; class Gammaproteobacteria; order Pseudomonadales; family Pseudomonadaceae; genus Pseudomonas; species Pseudomonas sp. OST1909. The sequence continues at coordinate 4,696,561 of NZ_CP063780.1, read as the reverse complement.
CAGCGTGGCCATGGCCGCCAGCTGCCCGTCGCTGCTTACGGGCCAATTGCCCAAACTGCGCGCCAAGGAATCCATTGACCTGTGCCAGCAATTCGCTGGCAAACCCTTGGTGATCGTCAATACGGCGAGCTTCTGCGGCTTTGCCCCGCAGTTCAAGGGCCTGGAAGGCTTATATCAACGCTATAAGGGCGAAGGCCTGGAAGTGATTGGCGTGCCGTCCGATGACTTCAAGCAGGAAGCCAAGACCGGGGAGGAGACCGCCAAGGTCTGTTACGTGAATTATGGCGTGACCTTCACCATGACCGAGCCGCAGAAGGTCAAGGGGCCGGATGCGGTGCATCTGTTCAAGGTCCTTGCCGAGCAGGCCGACGCGGCGCCGAAGTGGAACTTCTACAAGTACGTGGTTGACCGCCAGGGCAATGTTGTCGCGAGCTTTTCCAGCCTGACCAAGCCGGACAGCCCGGAGTTGATCAAGGCGGTGGAGCAGGCGATAGCATCCAAACCCTGATTCGCGGGCATTGAAAAGCCCCGCCTCCTTCACAGGAGAGCGGGGCTTTTTTATACGGTCGCGGTTTAGAACTTGTAGGTCATGCCCAGGCCGAAACCGTTGGCACTGTTTTCATACTTGGCGTTGTAGCTGGCCAATTGGTTGGAGCGCGAAACCTTGACGTCTTCTTCCTTCAGGTAGGAGTAGGCCAGGTCGATGGTCATGTTCGGCATGACCTCGTAGCCCAGGCCCAGGCTGAAGATCGTGCGGTCGCCGGTCGGGATGCGTGGCGAACGATCCGTGTTGTTGGTAGGCGACTGGTCGAAAGTCAGGCCGGTACGCAACACCACTTGCTTGGTAAGCTGGTAAGAAGTACCCACGGCATAGGCCCAGGTATCGTGCCAGTTCTGGTCTTCCTTGATAGTGCCGACCAAGGCAGGGGCCAGCGCGCCGCCTGTTGCGCCGGACACGCCGTCGTTCTTGACGGTGATGTCTTTCAAGCGGCTCCAGCGTGTCCAGGTTGCACCTGCATAGAGCTTCCAGGCGTCGGTCAGGTCTTGGGTCACCGACAGGTCGTAGGACTCAGGCGTATCGATCTTCAGCGACGCATCGTAGCGATTGCTGCGCAGGGCGGCAGCGGTCGCGGCTGGTGCGGTGACTTCGGTGTGGCCGTCCAGCTTGTAGCTGACCTTGGAGTGATAGGTCAGGCCGACGCGGGTGGTATCGGTGGCTTGTACCAGCACGCCGATGTTAAAGCCCAGCGCGGTGTCGTCACCCTTGATCTTGATGTTGGTGTCTGGCGCGAGAGCGTTCAGCGTCAGGTCTGATTCCAGGGTGCCGGCGATGCGGTTGATGGTCGGGCCAAAACCAACGGAAACACGGTCGTTGAAGGCGTAGCTGACCGTTGGCTGGAAGGTGATGACTTTCACTTCACTCTTGCTGCCAAAGCCACGGCCCTGGAAGCCGCTTTCGTAGTCGGTTACCAGGCCGAACGGTGCATAGACACCGAAGCCGACAGCCCACTGATCGTTGAGTTTATTGGTGTAGAAACCGAAAGGGACGGCGGTGAATGGCACCATGTCACCTTTGTTGCTGCCGCGGGAGCGGCCGCTGACGTCGCTGATATCAGTAGAAGCATCAATGGCTGCAACGCCGCCGGTGATCTGTTGACCTTCCAGGCGTGCCATACCGGCAGGGTTACCGAACACAGTGCTTGCATCATCGGCAGAAGAAGATCGACCTGCAAAACCAGTACCCATCCCGCTGACGCTCTGTTCGTTCAGGGCAAAGCCGCTGGCGAATAGTTGGGAGGATGCCATGGCAACGGCGAGGCTAAGTGTGGTCTTGAGCATTACTTTTTTCATTATTAGAACTCCGAGGTGATCACCGCAGCGGAAAGTAACAATAAATTTGCGATCGCGCTATAGGGTGTAATGCAGGAGATAGAGCGGTTTTGTAGGACAATCCGACCAGATTCGCTGTTTTTTGCCGAATCTTGCAATTTGCCCGGTCAGCAGATCACCTGTTTTATGGATGGGACGCAGCTTTGCCAGGCTTGGGTAAAATCCCGCAGCCTCCCTTGAGGGTGGAATATTTCTTTCCAGATACGCGCCATGGCCAATACGTCGCCTGGGGCGGGCAGTGCCGGGCGGTGTTGTTCTACCAGCAACCAGGCGATTGCCGTGGCGTATCGCAGGTTTACCGTCAACTCCACCTGGGGCGCACTCAGAAACGCATGTTGGCTGGCCAGCCCGCGCACCAGGCTTGCGCGTTCCGGGTCCAGCGCCAGGTATTCGTCCCAGAGGGCACGGTGGCGGGGTTCAGTGATGCTATAGAGGCCATGGCCGCGCCGATCATGCAGGGCCGACCCCAGTTCCGACTGGCTGGCGGCGATGCCCAGTAACAAGGACTCGGCTGTTGGGTTATGGCAGCCGAGGTAGGTCAAGGTCGGCCTGATCACATAACGACACAATTCGCTGGCGGCAATACCCATACAAGCCTCAGTCCATAAATGGGGTGGACGAGCCTGAGAAGGAGGGCTTGGCAGCGGTGAATCGGATCTCAGGCCCGTCGCAAGCGGACGATGCCGCTTGAGTTGAAGTGTAGTGTCATATTCATGATGTAAAGGACTGTTTTTAAAACATCTTGTCTATTCAGTTATAACGTTTATATCTATCGGTGCTTAGTAAATACAGGCCCGCGCCAAATTTCAGGCAATAAAAAACCCTGTTTTTCAGACAGGGTTTTTGTTTTCAGCGACTCGGTCGATCAGGCAGTCAGTGCCTGACGGGTACGCTCGATCACGGCCTGCAGCGGTTCTGCGCTGGAGTATTGATCGGGGTACAGGCGTTCGCTGTGACGAGCGATACCGTGTTCATTGACCAGGGTGAAGCTGAAGCAGCCTTTGCGAGCGGCCATGATCAGGCAGTTCATTGGGGCAAAAGCGTTAGTGAGGGTGCGAATGGCATCCTGAGTGTGGATTTGAGCGTTCATATTATTGGTGTTCCTACAAATGACACGGATAAGAACCGTGCAACGTTAAAACGTTCCAGTAACGCTGATCACCATTGATCAAGCGAAGAACCTGACTGGAACAAAGCAGCCAGTTTGAAGCGCTAATAATTTAGGCGCGCTTGGGCTGGCAGGTAGGTACTTAGGAGGGCAGGCAACACAACAGGGGCAAAGGTTCTGGGCCCGGGGTGAAGATCCTGATCAATTTGCAGGTTGGTTCGGTCAGAGTATGTAAACTTCGCGACACCCTTTGCTTGTTCAAAGGCAGTGTCGTCGCAAGCGATACCTGGAAACCATCGAGGTGGTCGATCCCGTGTGGTTCAGGGGACTTGTTCGACCAGAATTGACTTTCAGCTTGGTACTAACGCCGCGGATAGTAACGGAATGAAACAGGGAAGGGAAGGGGGGGGCAAAAAACTTTAATCAGCCGCCGAGCAATCCACGATAGACCAGTACGGTCACAGACGCAGCCAGGGCGCAGCCCAGTGCGTAGGCGGCGAGCGTCAGGCGCAAGGACTGGCCGGTCTCGATCAGTTGCATGACCTCGTGCAGATCATTGATCCGGCCGTCACTCAGTTCGATGCACAGGCTCGCGGCGGTAAAGGCGGCCGAGAGCAAAATCGCGATGGCAAACAACGCGCCGTCCGGAGAGGGTAGCGCGGCATTGATTCCCAACGATGTCGCGCAGATGGCCAACAGCAGCATGGCGAAAAGCAGAATTCCTTTCATCGGCCCTACAGAGTTGCATTGACGGTGGCGCAGTGTGGCGAGCCGGGACAGATTTGAAAAGCCCCTGGGTTTGTCCTGGCAGTAACATGTTTAACGCGTGTTGAATCAAAAAACGCCGGCGATATAACCCTTGAATAGTTACTTGTGCACATTGGTTGCGGCATGTGTAACCCTCCTGCCACTCACCGAGAAGGGCGCCCATTTGCCTGTAATCAAAATTTAAGTCAATGAAAAATCTGGCTTTTTTTTATTGGTGAAAAAATCGTCAGTTTGACCGGGGGCCCCGTTCCATGGGCCTTTGCGCGAGTTCAAGGAGGGTTGTCCACTGAGTTATCCACAGCTTCTGTGGATTGTCCCAAGCGCTTGCTCTAGGACGGGCGTGCAGGTTTTTTTCAGCTTTACCTGTACGAAAAAAAGAGTAGAGTGGCGCGCCTTCCGTTCTGTCCCACAGTGCTTTATGAAGTTTCGCTCAGTATCACCTTCTGTTACCGACACTACTCAAACTGTTACCGCACCCAAGCGTTTTTCCTTGAAGGTCGCTCTGTGGCTGCTCGACAGCCCGCGTCTGGGCCAGAGCAGCAACGTCAAGCACTTCGCCGGGCGCTTGCTCAAGCAGCCTGCCCGGGAAGGCGTGGTGGCCGCACAGAGTCGTCTCGGCCAACTGATGTGCCGTGAGTGCGGAAACGCCCGTGATCGGCGCATTGGTCATGATCTATTACGCTCGGCCGCTCGCGCCGGCGATCGTCGCGCCCAGCGTGAACTGGGCCAGGTCGAAGACTGAGCTGTCTTCGCGCCCTGTGCTTGGTTACCCTTGATCTTTTTTGGTGATGGCAGAAATGGCTATGGTTTTTGACTGGACCAGTATTGCCTTGGGGCTCGTTGGCGCAGCCGTACCGTTACTGGCGCTGTGCTGGCAGATTCAGCGGCGCTTGAACGCGCGTAACACCGGCTGGGAACTGCTGGAAGAACGCCTGGCAAACGCGCAACTGGCCCAGGAAGGGCTCGCCGCCCAACTGGACGCCAGTCGCGATGAAATCAGCGACCTGAGCCAGGCCAACGCCGCCAAACAAGCCGACCTGGCGGCACTGGGCCGCGAAGTCGAACTGTTGCAGATCGACCGCGATAACGCCCGCGATGCCGCCCATGCCTGGAACCTCGATCGCAGCGCCAAGGAAACCGAACTGCGCCGTCTCGATGCCTTGGCCGCAGCCCTGAGCGCGGAATTGCGCGAGCAGCAGGAGAGCCATCAGCAGCGCCTCACTGACCTGCAAGGCTCACGGGACGAGCTGCGTGCTCAGTTCGCCGAGCTTGCCGGTAAAATCTTCGACGAGCGTGAACAGCGCTTCGCCGAAACCAGCCAGGAACGCCTGGGCCAGTTGCTCGACCCGCTCAAGGAGCGCATCCAGTCCTTCGAGAAACGCGTTGAAGAAAGCTATCAAAACGAAGCCCGTGAGCGGTTCTCCCTGGCCAAGGAGCTTGAGCGCCTGCAGCAACTGAACCTGCGCCTGTCGGACGAAGCCACCAACCTGACCCGCGCCCTCAAGGGGCAGAAAACCCAGGGCAACTGGGGGGAACTGATTCTTGAGCGGGTGCTGGAACACGCAGGCCTGGAAAAAGGCCGCGAATACCAGACCCAGGTCAGCCTCAAGGGCCCGGATGGCGAGCGCTTCCAGCCGGACGTGCTGATCATGTTGCCGGGCGACAAGCAGGTGGTGGTCGACTCCAAGGTCAGCTTGACCGCCTATCAACAGTACGTCGCGGCAGATGACGAAGTGATTGGCCAGGCGGCGTTGAAGCAGCATGTGCTGTCTTTGCGCAATCACGTCAAGGGCTTGGCCGGCAAGGACTACAAGCGCCTGGAAGGTTTGCACAGCCTGGATTTCGTTCTGCTGTTCGTACCGATCGAGGCGGCTTTTTCCGCGGCCTTGCAGGCTGAACCGAATTTGTTCCAGGAAGCCTTCGATCGCCATATCGTGATTGTCAGCCCCACCACCTTGCTCGCCACCCTGCGGGTGATCGACAGCCTGTGGAAGCAGGAGCGTCAGAGCCAGAACGCCCGGGAAATCGCCGAGCGTGCCGGTTGGCTGTACGACAAGTTCGTGTTGTTTATCCAGGACCTGGACGAAGTGGGCAACCGGCTGCAGCAGTTGGACAAGGCTTACAGCGCGGCGCGCAACAAATTGACGGACGGGCGTGGGAATCTGGTCAGCCGTACCGAGCAGTTAAGGTTGCTCGGCGCCCGAGCCAGCAAGAGCCTTCCGGCGGATTTACTGGAGCGAGCGATGACAGATTCGGATGGCGTGGCGCATCTCCCCGAATAGAGGTGGGGCCAAATGCGGGAGTGGGCAAGCCCCTCCCACATTTTGACCACGCACGACCCTTTTACAAGGGCAGGTGCCTGCTCAACAGTGCCCTCAACGCCGCCGGCTTCACCGGCTTGGCCAGGTAGTCCAGCCCCGCCCCATGCACCTGCGCCACCATCTCCGGGCGCCCGTCGGCACTGATCACCACGCCGGGAATAGGCTCGGCCAATTGCGCTCGCAGCCAGCCCATCAGTTCGGTGCCGGTTTCGCCGTGGTCCAGGTGATAATCCACCAGCGCCAGTTGCGGTCGCATACCGTCGGCCAGCAGCGCTGCGCACTCGGCCTGGTCGGTGGCGGTCCAGACTTCGCAGCCCCAGCGTGTCAGCAGGCTGCGCATACCGATCAGGATGCTTTCCTCATTATCCACGCACAGCACCCGCGCACCGCTCAGGGGCAGGCCGTTCTCCACGGCGGCTTTTGGCTGCGGGCTGGTCTGGTTGCGCGCCAGCGGCACGCATACGCTAAACACGCTGCCCTTGCCCGGCCACGAGCGCACGCTCAGGCGATGGCCCAACACGCGGCACAGGCCGTCGGCAATCGCCAAGCCCAGGCCCAGGCCCTTCTCGGCGCGGGTCTGGTGGCTGTCCAGGCGCTTGAATTCTTCGAAGATCACTTTTTGCTTGTCCGGCGGAATGCCCGGGCCGCGGTCCCATACTTCCAGGCACAGTTCGCCCTGACGTCGACGTACGCCCAGCAGCACGGGCCCGTCGGCATAACGGAAGGCATTGGTCAGAAAGTTCTGCAACACCCGCCGCAGCAACTTGATGTCGCTGTCCACTCGCAGGCGGCTGCCGCGCCAACGGAAGCGCAAACCTTGCTCATGGGCCAGCGCCTTGAATTCTGCGCCCAGGGTGTCAAATAGCTCATTGAGTACAAAGGGCTGGCGTTGTGGGTTGATCTTGCCGTTTTCCAGGCGCGAGATATCCAGCAAGTCGCTGATCAGGTCTTCGGCTGAGCGCAACGAGCTATCCAGATGCTGCACCAGTTGCCGCGCCTCGTCGGACAGGCCGTCGTGCTGGTGGGAGAGGGCGGCGGAGAACAGCCGCGCCGCGTTCAAGGGTTGCATCAGGTCATGACTGACTGCCGCCAGGAAGCGGGTCTTCGACTGGCTGGCAGATTCGGCCACGCCTTTGGCGTCGGTCAGCGCCACGTTGAGCTGCGACAACTCATGGGTGCGCTCGGTCACTCGTTGTTCCAGGCCTTCGTTTGCCTCGGTCAGTGCCTGTTCGGCTTCGCGGAACGCGGTGATGTCGGTGAAACTCATGACAAAACCGCCACCGGGCATCGGGTTGCCGATCAACTCGATCACCCGGCCATTGGGGAACAGGCGCTCGGAGGTGTGCGCGCGGCCCTGGCGCATCCAGTGCAAGCGTCGCGCCACATGTACTTCGGCTTCACCCGGCCCGCACAGGCCGCGCTCGGCGTTGTAGCGAATAATGTCGGCAATCGGCCGGCCAACGCTGATCAAACCGTCCGGGTAGTTGAACAGCTCCAGGTAGCGTCGGTTCCAGGCCACCAGCTTGAGCGACTGGTCCACCACGCTGATGCCCTGGGTAATGTTCTCGATAGCGCCTTGCAGCAGGGCGCGGTTGAATTGCAGCACCTCGGAGGCTTCGTCGGCGATGCGTACTACGTCCTCCAGCTGCATTTCCCGCCCTTCGATCGCGGCTTTCACCACTGCCCGCGTCGAGGAGGCGCCGAGCACGCCGGCCAACAAACGCTCGGTATGGGCAATCCAATCGTTGTCGGCATTCTGGTTGGGGTTGAAGCCTTTACCCTGGCGATAGGCAAAGCGAATGAAGCTCTGCTGGGCACGTTCTTCGCCGACGAAACGTGCAGCCAGGCTGAGCAGGTCGCTGATCTGCACCGACAACATGGAACGAGCATTGGCGCGCTGGTTGATTTCCTGGCCGATAAACCGGCCGGCCTGCCAGTGCTCGGAAACCCGCGTGCGCGACAGCATCGATACCCAGACGAAGAGGGTGAAGTTACCCGCCAGGGAGAACACTGTACCCAAGGTCAGCGACGTCACCGACAGCCCGAATGGGTGGGAGTGCATCCAGGTCAGGCCGGGGAAAAGGCTGAGCGACCAGCCAAGGCTTTTCGCCGTCACCGGTAGGACCAAGGTGTAGAACCACAGGAATGTACCGGCAGCCAGGCCGGCAAATACACCGCGTCGGTTGGCCTGCTTCCAGTAGAGCGCACCGAGCATCGCCGGGGCCAGTTGGGTCACGGCGGCAAAAGCGATCTGGCCGATGGTGGCCAGGCTGGCAGTCGAGCCGAGCAGACGGTAGCTCACATACGCCAGCAGCAGAATGATCACAATGCTCACCCGGCGTACCGAGAGCATCCAGTGGCGGAATACTTCGAACGGCCGCTCGGCGCTGGAGCGGCGCAGCAACCAGGGCAACAGCATGTCGTTGGAGACCATGGTCGACAACGCGATGCTGGCCACAATGACCATGCCGGTGGCTGCCGAAGCCCCGCCGATGAACGCCAGCACGGCGAGGGCCGGGTGGGCCTGGGCCATCGGCAGGCTGATCACGTAGGAGTCGGGCAGCACCGAACCGGGCAACAGCATTTTGCCGCCCAGGGCGATCGGTACCACGAACAACGCGGCGAGGATCAAGTACGCCGGGAATACCCACTTGGCCAGGCGCAGGTCCTGCGGGTCAATGTTCTCAACGACGGTCACATGGAATTGCCGGGGCAGGCAGATGATCGCCATCATGGCGACGCCAGTCTGCACCACCATTGATGGCCAGTTGATCGTTTCTTTCCAGTATTCCTCCAGGCGCGGTGCGAGCATGGCCTGGCTGAACAGATCGCCGAAACCGTCGTACAAGCCGTAGGTCACAAACGCACCGACCGCGAGGAATGCGAACAGCTTGACCAAAGACTCAAAGGCAATCGCCAGCACCATGCCCCGGTGGTGTTCGGTGGCATCGAGGTTGCGCGTACCAAACACGATAGTGAACAGCGCCAGCACCAGCGACACGATCAAGGCTGTGTCCTGAGCCCGGGTACCGGTGGTGTCCGGGCCGGCGCCGATCAACAGGTTTACGCCCAGCACGATGCCTTTGAGTTGCAGCGCGATATAGGGCAGCACGCCGACCAGACAGATCAGCGCGACCACCACCGCCAGGGATTGGGATTTGCCATAGCGAGCGGCGATAAAGTCGGCGATGGAGGTGATGTTTTCCTGCTTGCTGATCAGGATCATCTTCTGCAGCACCCAAGGCGCCAACACCAGTAACAGCACCGGCCCCAGGTAGATCGGTAAAAATGCCCACAACTGCTCGGCGGCTTGGCCTACCGCTCCAAAGAACGTCCAACTGGTGCAGTACACCGCCAGCGACAAGCTATAGACCCACGCACGCACCCGGGGTGGCAGCGGCGCATGGCGGCGGTCACCGTAAAAGGCGATGGCAAACATAATGGCCATATAGGCCAGGGCAACGGCGGCGATCAGCCCGCTGGACAGCGTCATGGTAACTCCGAGCATAAGAACACCCGGGCATTCCGGGCCCGGTTGGACAGTCTCGCATGATGCCTGTTGTTAGTCAGTGTCGACCAAGGTCGCGTGGGATCTAATGTCGCAGGTGCATTCAGCGCGGGGGCAGGGTTTTCTGGCGCAGGATGTAGATCGTCACCAGCACGGCGCTGGTCAGCATGAAGCCGCGAGCCCACGGCAACGGCACCAGGTAACAGGACAGCGCGATGCTCAGCCACATCAGGCCGATGGCGTAGACCTTACCCTTGAGTGGAATGCCGTTGCCATCCAGGTAATCACGAATCCATGGGCCCAGCCGTGGGTGTTCCACCAGCCAGTGATAGAACCGCGGGGAGCTTCGAGCGAAGCAGGCGGCGGCCAGCAGTAGAAAGGGCGTGGTCGGCAATACCGGCAGGAAAATGCCAATCACTCCCAGCGCTACGCTCAGCCAGCCGATGGCCAGTAGTACGTAGCGCAGGAGCAGTGAGCGGTTGCCCATGGGTGCCACGGGCAAGCGACTCAGTGGTGACGTGGCTTGAGGATCGCCGGTTTTTCGTCAGGCGCGTTGCACAGCAGGTACAGCGCGGTCAGGGCTTCCGGGATCTGCACGATCATGTCGTCCATCAGGTTGGCATCGGCGGCGATGTCGGAGAACTCTGCTTCTTCTTCGAACAGGCCCGAACCGACCATGATCGGCAGGAGCATTTCGCTGACTTCTTCTTCGGCGGTTTCGAACCAGGCGGCTTCACGCAGGAACACGCCTTCCATGAAACCGATGCACCAGCCGCGCAGGTCGGAGTCATCCGGGTCGTCGCCCAGGTCGAGGTCGCATGGCAGCTCGAACTCTTCGTCGGAGGCCAGTTGGCGCGCAATGTGGGCCTTGAGGGCGATCAGGGTGGATTCGATTTCTTCGCGCTGGGCGGCGTCGCTGTAATGAGGCTCTTCAGCGAACAGCGCGTCGATCCATTCACGGTCCGGGACGGTTTCGGAGCAGATCGACAGGGCGGTCAGGTAGCCGTGTGCGGCCACGTAGTCCAGCGCCTCGTCATGCAGCTCATCGGCGTCGAGGAAGGCTTGCAGGCGGGTTAGTTGCTCAGCGAAGGACATTGAAGGGCTACCTTGGGAATAAACGATGCTGAATTCTAGGCTTTCTTGAGCGCCCAGGCCAGCCGCACGGCATATTTGCCCGGTTTTAGAGCGGGCGTCTATTCGTCAGTCGCGCCCTTTGGCCGATGACGGTCGGGTATACTGCCGCGTTTTGTGATGCCCCTGCAGGCTTAGCGCCAATCCGGGAAAACTTCGCTTACGGATTATTTTCCGTGAAAGCGTATTTTTTCGGCCAGCCTGTACAGAGGGATTTCGGCACCATTTTGGAGTTTTACATGCTCGAGCAGGCTCAACGCGTCCTCAAGGACATCTTCGGCTACGACAGTTTTCGTGGCCGCCAGGGTGCGATCATTGAGCGTGTGGCCAGCGGCGGCGATGCCCTGGTGCTGATGCCTACCGGTGGCGGCAAGTCGCTGTGCTTCCAGGTACCTGCGCTGTTGCGCAACGGCCTGGCGGTGGTGGTGTCGCCGCTGATCGCGTTGATGGACGATCAGGTTGCCACCCTCGAAGAGCTGGGCGTCGCCGCCGCTTCCCTGAACTCCACTCTCAGCGCCGAGCAGCAGCGCGACCTGGCCGCACGAATCAAGCGCGGTGAAGTGAAGATGTTGTACCTGGCGCCGGAGCGTCTGGTGCAGCCACGCATGTTGGCCTTTTTGCAGAGCCTGGAAATCGCCCTGTTCGCCATCGACGAAGCCCACTGTGTATCGCAGTGGGGCCACGATTTCCGCCGCGAATACCTGCAGCTTGGTCAATTGGCGGAGCTGTTCCCCGACGTGCCGCGCATCGCCCTGACCGCCACCGCCGACAAGCGCACCCGTGAAGAAATCGTCGAGCGCCTGCATTTGCAGAACGCCGAGCGCTTCCTGTCCAGCTTTGACCGGCCGAATATCTTCTATCGCATCGTACCCAAGGAGCAGCCACGCAAGCAGTTGCTCGCGTTCCTGTCCGAGCGGCGCAGCGATGCGGGTATTGTCTACTGCCTGTCACGCAAGAAGGTCGATGAAGTCGCTGCGTTCCTGTGCGAGCAAGGCTACCCGGCGCTGCCTTACCACGCCGGTCTGCCCAATGAAACGCGCTCTGCGCACCAGAAACGCTTCCTCAACGAGGAAGGCCTGATCATGGTGGCGACCATCGCCTTCGGCATGGGTATCGACAAATCCAACGTGCGTTTCGTGGCGCACATGGACCTGCCCAAGTCCCTTGAGGCCTATTACCAGGAAACCGGACGTGCTGGCCGTGATGGCCTGCCGGCGGATGCCTGGATGGTCTACGGCCTGCAGGACGTGGTGATGCTCAAACAGATGCTGCAGAACTCCGAAGGTGACGAGCGCCACAAGCGTCTGGAGCAGCACAAGCTCGACGCCATGCTTTCGTTGTGCGAAGAAACCCGCTGCCGCCGTCAGACGCTGCTGGCGTATTTCGACGAAGACATGCCGCAACCCTGCGGCCACTGCGACAACTGCATCGACGGCGTGCAAACCTGGGACGCTACCGAGCCTGCGCGCCAGGCGTTGTCGACGATCTATCGCACTGGCCAGCGCTATGGCGTGGGCCATCTGGTGGATGTGTTGCTCGGCAAGGACAATGAAAAAGTGCGCAGCTTCGGCCACGAAAAACTGTCGGTCTATGGCGTCGGCAAGGCCCGTGCCGAGGGCGAATGGCGTTCGCTGTTTCGCCAGATGGTTGCCCGTGGCCTCGTCGACATTGATATCGAAGGCTATGGCGGGCTGCGCCTGAACGACAGTTGCCGGCCGTTGCTCAAGGGTGAAGTCAGCCTGGAACTGCGCCGCGACCTCAAGCCGCAGGCCAGCGCCAAAAGCAGCAGCACCAGCCAGGCCAGCCAGTTGGTGCGGGGCGAGGAGCGCGAGCAGTGGGAGGCGTTGCGTACCCTGCGGCGCAAATTGGCGCAGGAACACAGCGTGCCGCCCTACGTTATCTTCCCAGACTCCACCTTGCTGGAAATGCTCCGCGAGCAACCGACCACCATGGCCGAGATGGCTCGGGTCAGTGGCGTGGGTGCGCGCAAGCTGGAGCGTTATGGCCAGGCCTTCCTCGAAGTGCTCGGCGGCCAGGCAGAAGCGCCGAAGGAAATCGCCGATATTCGCCACGAACTGATCAGCCTGGCCCGCGCTGGCATGACCCCGATCCAGATCGCCGGCCAACTGCAATGCTCGGAAAAAAATGTGTATACCCTGCTCGCCGAAGCCATTGGCAAGCAACAGTTGTCGCTGGAGCAGGCCCTTGATTTGCCTGAGGATTTACTTGGCGAAATCCAGGATGCCTTCCTCGACGGAGAAGGCGAATTGCCACCTGTGGTGGAGATCGCTCCGTTGTTCACCGGGCGTGTTCCCGAGGGTGTTTTGTACTGCGTGCGGGCCGCTTTGCAGTCGGAATTCGAAATTTAGTGTGGCAATTACGACAATGTAACGAATCAGTACATACCGGGCCTTGCCTACTGGCATGGCTCATGCTTAGCTGACTAATAATTAGCCACACTTTATTTTCAGTCTTAAACATGAGTTTTTTATGCCGTTAACCGATCAACACCGTTTTGGCATGCAGTTGGCGCAAATGTCCCGAGGTTGGCGCGCCGAGCTGGACCGTCGTTTGGCGGGGCTAGGGTTGTCCCAGGCGCGCTGGCTGGTGTTGCTGCATCTGGCCCGTTTTGTCGAAGCACCTACCCAACGTGAACTGGCACAAAGTGTCGGCGTCGAAGGGCCGACCCTGGCGCGCCTGCTCGACAGCCTGGAAGGCCAGGGCCTGGTGCAACGCCAAGCCGTGGTGGAAGACCGCCGTGCCAAACGCATTTTGTTGTGTGATACCGCTCAACCGCTGATCGACCAGATCGAGACCATCGCCACGGCCTTGCGCCATGAGCTGTTCGTTGGGGTGAATGAAGAGGATCTGCGCGTGTGCATGCGTGTGCATGAGCACATCCTGGCGAACCTGGAAAAGTCCTGACTCCTGATTTGCCGAGAACCAAATGTGGGAGGGGGCTTGCTCCCGATTGCGGTGGGCCAGCTACAGAGTTGTTGACTGACACCCCGCCATCGGGAGCAAGCCCCCTCCCACATTAGTTCTGTGTTGTGTCAGAAGGTCTGGCCGAGATTCAAGTACACAGCCTTCTGATTATCATCATTGAACCCATAGCTGAAATTCAGCGGCCCCAGTGGCGTATCAAATCCCAGGAAAATACTCGCGGCATTGATATACCCGCTGTCGAATTCGTTGTCGTTGTTCCACGCCCGGCCCCGTTCCAGTGAGGCGCCCAGGTACAACGGGAAGTCCAGTGGCAGGTACGAGCGTGGGGTCAGCCGGCGGAAGTACACCGCGCGTATCAGGCTGACGTTCTGGCCCGAAATCGCATCCTGGCGAAAGCCCGACAATTGCCGCGCCCCACCCAGCAGGAAGCTGGAGATCACCACGTCGGAATTATCCAGCGTGCGTCCATAGCGACCGCCGAGTATCAAGGTGTCCGGGCCATGGCTCATGGCCTTGTCCAGTTTGAACTCCCACTGACGGTAGCGCTGGTCCGAACCCAGTCCGGGTTCGAATTCGCGAAAGGCCAAGCCTATGTCTTCGCCGCTGTGTGGGAAGTAGACGTTGTCGAGGGAGTCGAAGGAATATTTAAGCTCATAGAACCCTTCGCTGAAACTCACGCTCGGCAGGTCGCGCTCGCCGATACGCACGTCCGCCTTGCCCCACGCCTCACCTACGCCGAAGCGGATCTCGCCGCTGTTGCCGATCTGGCGTCCTAAGTTCAAGCCAAAGCCATAGCGTTCCAGGCGGTATTCGGAGATGGGGTCGTTGTCCAGGATCAGCTCAACGTTCTGCGCCTCGGCTCTGATATAAGGCGCGACGAAGTAGCGTGAGCCGGTGTCCATCGGTTGGTAGAACTCGCTGTACAACTCCTGTCGATCACCGATCTGCACCCGCGTCAGCCATTCCGCGCCGAGGCGGTTGATGCCGTTCACTCGATAGCTGGCGCCAAGGTTGAACGCGCTGTCCCCGCGCATGTCATCCGACAGGTTCAAGCCCAGGCGCAGGTAGTCGGTGCCGCTGCGCTTGCCCCGCGCGCTGATCACCAGGGTGTTGTCCTGGCCCTTTTTGACCACGCGGTATTGCACCTGCTCGAAGTAATCCAGACCGTACAACGTGCCCATGTCCGACTGCAGGCGGCCCAGGTTCAACGGTTCTCCCAGCCCCTGGCGGATGTAATAGCGGATCACGTCGTCGCTGACTTTGGAGTCGTTCTCCACCTTGATAGCGGTGATCACCGGGGTGCGCTCGCCCGGCGTGCGTGCAGCCACCAGTTGCGCGTCGATGGGCTCGACCGGACGCAGGTTCGCCAGGCGCACATCCAGGGCGCGGGTGGCGCGGTAACCGGCGTCGATCATGTCTTTGGCGCGGCCGAAGTCGGTCACGCCATAGGCGGCCAGAGGCGGTTGGATCAGCACATCCTTGGGGTTCAGAGCCTTGAGTTGCTCCTCGGAATTGCGCCGGGTCATCAGGGTGATGGACTGGTTGAGCACGTCCACCACGGTCGCCAATTGCTTGCGCGAGCGCAGCGGGGTGCCGATGTCGACCACGATGGCAATATCGACGCCCATCTCCCGCGCCACATCCAGCGGGATGTTGTCGGTCATACCGCCGTCCACCAGCAGGCGGCCGTCCAGTTCCACCGGGGCGAACACGGCGGGGATCGACATGCTGGCGCGTATCACCTGGGGCAGGTGGCCCTTGCTGAACACGACTTTTTCGCCGGTGGTAATGTCGGTGGCCACTGCGCGGAACGGGATCGGCAGCTTGTCGAAGTTACGCGTGTTGCTGCTGTGGGCAAACATGCTTTCCAGCAGCAGCGCCAGGTTCTGGCCCTGGATCACACCCAGTGGCAGGCCCAGGCTGCCGTCGTCGCGGAAACTGAGTTTCTGCTTGACCAGGAAATCCCGGTCGTCCTGTTTGCGCCGAAACGGTACGTCTTCGCGTGGTGGGGCGTCCGACAGGGCCTGTTGCCAGTCGATGCCCAGCGCCAGCTTCTCCAGTTCGTCGATCTTGTAGCCCGATGCGTACAGCCCGCCAATTACCGCACCCATGCTGGTGCCGGCAATCGCATCAATATGGATGCCCTGTTCCTCAAGGGCTTTGAGCACACCGATATGCGCCAGGCCACGGGCGGCACCACCGGACAACACCAGGCCGATTTTAGGGCGGGGTGCTTCCAAGGCTTCGGCAAGCAGGGGGACCAGGCACAGGAACAGGCAAGACAGCAGGCGGCGCATCATCAATCTCGAGGCTGGGCGATAAAGGCCGCTATTATAGCCACTCGATTCGCTGGGCCCGTCATGTCAGGAGCCGCTTAAATTATGTCTGCAAGCAAACCCGAGATCGTTATCACTTATTGCACCCAGTGCCAGTGGTTGCTGCGCGCCGCGTGGCTGGCCCAGGAGTTGCTCAGTACATTTGCCGATGACCTGGGGCGCGTGGCGCTGGAGCCGGCCACCGGTGGCGTCTTTCGCATCACCTGTGATGGCGGGCAGATTTGGGAACGCAAAGCCGACGGCGGCTTTCCCGAGGCCAAGGTACTAAAACAGCGGGTACGCGATCAGATCGACCCGCAGCGCGATCTGGGCCATAACGATCGTACGCAATGAAAGTCACCGCCACAGAGGGGCGGTGACCCTACCGCTACTTGGCAGCGAGCTTTTGTTTGATAAAACCGACGGCCCACGTCAATACCAACCCACCGACGCCACCGCCGACAATATTGCTGCCGACCGCGGCAACATCCAGCGCTTCGCCGCTGGTGGTGCCCGTGAGTGCGGCGACAATCTGGCCCAGCACCAAGCCGCCGACTCCGCCGAGAAAGGTATTGAGCCCTGTCCCCAGGCTCTGTTTGGTCATGCCGGCGATGTTGCCACCGACGGCACCGCTGATGATCTGGACCAGCAAGCTGATGAGCATTTCCATGATGAAACTCCTGCATCGCATTGAGGGATGACCACTCGCTTGCAGCAACTTCAGAAAGCATCATGGCTGTCGTCGAGGAGTCTTTATCCGTTGAACGACTACAGACTGTTGCGGACGTTTAAAGTATAGATCAGGCTGTGGCTGCCGGTTGTTTGGCCTGGCCGGCGCTGCCCATCAGGCCGGAAAGCACGATGGCGAGGATGATCAAGGCGCCGCCCAGCAACATGCGCAAGGTCGGGGTTTCGGCAAACAACAGCCAGGCCACGGTGATGCCGTAGACAGGTTCCATGGCAAACACCACCGAGGCGGTGCGCGCCTTGATCACGGCAAGGCTGGCGACAAACAGGCTATGGGCAAGACCAGTACAAAACACTCCCAGCAACCCGATCCACAGCCAGTCAATCCCACGTACATCCGCCAGCCCAGGTGCGGCCACCGGCAGCAGGCAGGCCGCGACCACCACGTTCTGGCACAGCGCGGCCTGTACCGCAGGAATGCGCCCGGAGCTGGCGCGATTGTTCAGCGATAGCAACGAGAACAACAGCCCCGAGGCGATCCCCCACAGTAGGCCGCCCGTGGCCTCGCTGGCGAGGTTGAAATCCGGGGTCACCAGCACCAGGCCAACGGTGACCAGGGCCACTAGCAGCACTTCATTGGCGCGAATGCGCTCGCGGAAGATCAACCCTTCAAGGATCACGGTAAAGGCCGGAAAGGCGGTAAACCCCAGGGTCGCCACGGCCACGCCGGCGACTTTGACGGCAATAAAGAACGTCACCCAATGCGCGGCCAGCAACACACCGCTGACCAGCAGGCGGCGCCAGTCGCGCATCTCCAATGTCTTCCAGGGCGCGTTGCTGGCAAAGCGGGCAAATACCGCCAGGGCGAGCACAGCAAACGCGGCGCGACCAAACACGATGATGGCAGGGGAGGCCGCCGCCAGCTTGCCGAATACGCCGGTGAGGCCAAACATCAATGCGCCGATATGCAGGGCGCCAAGGGCTGAACGGGGAGTCATTGCGATCCTTGAAGCAACGGGGGTAACAGCCTCGCAGTCTAGAGACTTGGTTCGCGGGCGTCTGTCGCCGGCCTCGCGATTTTTAGCGTGGGGCTCTTGTCAGTCGGCCTGACGCAGGGCGCTGGGCGTGGCGCCAAACTCGCGCAACATGGCGGCACTGAATGCGCTTTGCGAGGCGTAGCCGACGCGCTCGGCAACCTCACCAATGGCAAGCGGTGTGCCGCGCAAAAGCCCCAGCGCCATGTGCAAGCGACGACTGCGAAGATAATCCATCGGCGTTTGCCCGCATTCGGCCATGAAGCGTGCATGCAGGCGCGCCACGGAAAGCCCGGCGATGCGCGCCAGGTCGGCCACCTGCAAAGGGCGCGCAGCATGGCGCTGGATATGGGCATTGAACGCTGCATAAGGCAGGCGCCGGCCTGGCTGCGGTTTAGCCTGGAGATGATTGAGGCTGGCCAGTAACAGCACCGCACCTTGCTGGACGATCAGCGGATCGTCCACCGGGCTGTGCGCCAGCCACTGCACCAGTTGGCTTTGCCGCGGATCCAGCGTCAGTCGCGCCGGTTGCCCCAGCAAGCGGCGACTGGCATCGGCATGCTCGCCCAAAGATTGCACCACCCAATGTTCGGTCGGCACATCCAGCACCAGGCAGCGGCTGCCATCGCGGCTGCCACAGGCATGGTGGGTGGAGAAGGGCAGCACCATCACACTGCTCTCGCGCACTTGGCTGCCACGGCCATCGACTTCCAGCTCCAGGTGCCCGGACAGGCCGAACACCAACTGCGCATGATCATGGCTATGGGCGATGGGGGCTTCGAGGTAGTGGCGTAGCGTGAGGCTCGGGCTCATCGCGGTCTCCAGTGGCAGCAGGCCGCCAGTCTACAACGCTTCATACGCAATGAGCGCTGTCATCAGACTGACGCACAGCTGTCATGGGCTATTAATCGCCAAGGCGCAAGCTCGCGAAAACAGCGTCGAGGGATGCCCATGACCCATGCCGAGTTCACCAAGCCCAGCCGCAAGCAACGGGTGCGAACCCTGTGGATTTCCGACGTGCATCTAGGCACCCGGGATTGCCAGGCCGAGCACTTGTCGCAGTTTCTCAAGGGCTACCACGCCGACAAGGTCTACCTGGTGGGCGATATTATCGATGGTTGGAAAATGCGCGGCGGCATGTATTGGCCCCAGGCCCACACCAACGTGATCCGTCGCTTGCTGACCATGGCCAAGCGCGGTACCGAGGTGATCTACGTCACTGGCAACCATGATGAATTTTTACGACGCTATTCCAAGCTGATCCTGGGCAATATCCAGTTGGTCGATGAGGCGGTGCATGTGACTGCCGATGGTCGGCATCTATTGGTGATCCATGGCGACCAGTTCGATGTGATCACCCGCTATCACCGTTGGCTGGCGTTCCTCGGCGACTCGGCTTACGAATTCACCCTCACGCTTAACCGCTGGCTCAACCATTGGCGCGCGCGCTACGGTTATGGCTACTGGTCGCTGTCGGCGTACCTGAAGCACAAGGTGAAAACCGCCGTGAGCTTTATCAGCGATTTCGAAGAAGCGATTGCCCACGAAGTCACCAGGCGCGAACTGCATGGGGTGGTGTGCGGGCATATCCACCATGCCGAGATTCGCAAGGTGGGGGAGGTGGATTACCTCAATTGCGGAGATTGGGTGGAATCGTGCACCGCGCTGATCGAGCACTGGGATGGGCATATCGAGTTGTATCGGTTGGCGGATGTGCAGGCCAGGGAGGCGCAGCTCAAGGCTGAAATGGTCACTGGCTAAAAACCTTGCCTCGGTAAAAATGTGGGAGGGGGCATGCTCCCTCCCACATTTAGTCCCGGGGTTTTCAGTTGGAAACGTCGGCGATAGCTTCGGCCAGCAGCGTCAAACGTGTCGCATCCACCCCGGCCACGTTGGCCCGGCCTGAACTGACCATATACACGCTGTGCTTCTCGCGCAGTAGCTTGACCTGCTCGGCACTCAAACCGGTATAGGAAAACATCCCGCGCTGCGCGCCGATATGGGCAAACTTCTCGGCCAAGCCATGGGGCTTCAAGGCTTCCACCAACCCGGAACGCAAGTGCGCGATCCGCGAGCGCATGGCCTCGACTTCCTCGCTCCACAGTTTTTTCAGCTCGGTATCACCGAGGATGGTCGCCACCACGGCAGCGCCATGATCCGGCGGCGTCGACCACAGGTTGCGGGCGATGTTCGCCAGTTGGCTGCGCACATCGGTGAGCTTTTCGGCATCCGCAGCACACAGGATCAGTGCGCCGACCCGGTCGCGATACAGACCGAAGTTCTTCGAGCAGGAACTGGTGACCAGCACTTCCGGCAACTCGGCTGCAAACAGGCGCACCGCCCACGCGTCCTGCTCCAGGCCATCACCAAAGCCCTGGTAAGCAAAGTCGATCAGCGGCAGCAACTGGCGTTCCCGCACGATCTGCAACACCTGGCGCCAGTCATCCTGGGTCAGGTCGAAGCCGGTCGGGTTATGGCAGCAGGCATGCAGCAGCACCACGTCACCCTTGGGTATCGTGGACAGGGTCGCAAGCATCGCCGCCACATCCAGGCGATTGTCGCTGCCTACGTAAGGGTAGTGACTGACCTTAAGCCCGGCCTTGGCAAAAATGGTCTCGTGGATCGGCCAGGTCGGGTTGCTCAACCACACGCCACGGCCAGGCAGGCTCTGGGCGATAAAGTCAGCGCTCAGGCGCAGGGCGCCGGTACCGCCTGGGGTCTGGGTGGCGCCGGCGCGGCGTTCGCGCAACAAGGCCGAATCGGCACCGAGCACCAGCTCACTGATCAGGGTGCCGAAAGCCGCGTCACCATGACCACCGATGTAGGTCTTGGTCACCTGGGTATCAACCAGGCGCTGTTCCGCCAGCTTCACCGAGTGGGGAATCGGGGTCAGGCCCTGGTCGTCCTTATACACGCCCACGCCCAGGTCGAACTTGTTCGGGTTGGCATCCTGGGCATACAGGTCCATCAGCCCGAGGATCGGGTCACCGGGCACGCGGCCAATCGCATCGAAGTGCATTACTTGCGGCCCTCGGCAGTCTTGGCCACTTCGTCGGTGCGCGCAGCCATGATGAAGTCGTTGCGGTGCAGGCCCTTGATGGAGTGGCTCCACCAGGTCACGGTGACTTTGCCCCATTCAGTGAGCAGGCCAGGGTGATGGCCTTCGGCTTCGGAGATTTCACCCATGGCGTTGGTGAAGGCCAGGGCGAACTTGAAGTTCTTGAACAGGAAGACCTTTTCCAGCTGCATGACGCCGTCGCGCACTTCGATGTTCCAGTCAGGGATCTGCTTGAGCAGCACCGGCAGTTCTTCATCGCTGACTTGCGGGGCATCGGCGCGGCAGGCTTCGCAGTGGGCTTGGTTCAAGGTGGTCATGGGAGGTGTCCTGAATTCGAATGTTTGAAGGTCAGTGGCGTTACCCTAAAGCAACGCGCGGCCAGGGAACAGACTCACCTGGCCTAAAAAGGCACAGCTCAAGCAGCCTTGGGCTTTGGCGGGAATTTCGGTGCGTGCAAGCCCAATTCCATACCGCGCTCGACCATGCCCATGATGTCTTCCTGCGCCACGTCGAACAGGCGCTTGAGTTCGGGCAATACGAAGTACAGCGGTTGCAGGATGTCGATACGATAAGGGGTGCGCATCGCTTCCAGCGGATCGAAGGCTTGGTGCTCGGGCTCATCCGACAGGCAATACACGCTTTCTTTAGGCGAAGACAGAATGCCGCCACCGTAGATGCGCCGCCCTTGGGGTGTGTCCACGAGGCCGAACTCGATGGTCATCCAGTACAGGCGCGCCAGGTACACCCGTTGCTCCTTGGTGGCCGCCAGGCCGAGCTTGCCGTAGGTGTGGGTGAATTCGGCGAACCAGGGGTTGGTCAGCAGCGGGCAGTGGCCAAAGATCTCGTGGAAAATATCCGGTTCTTGCAGGTAGTCCAGCTCTTCACGGGTACGAATAAAGGTCGCCACCGGAAATTGCTTGCTGGCGAGCAATTCAAAAAAGGTCTGGAAGGGAATCAGTGCGGGTACCCGCGCGACTTGCCAGCCGGTGGTTTCGGCCAGCACCTTGTTGATTTCGCCCAACTGGGGGATGCGGTCCAACGGCAGGCCGAGCTTGTCGATGCCGTCCAGGTATTCCTGGCAGGCACGGCCTTCGATCACTTTGAGTTGGCGAGTGATCAGCGTGTTCCATACCGCGTGTTCTTCTGGCGGGTAATGGATAAAACCTTGCGCATCGGGCTCGCGGGCCACGTAGTGCGTCTGCTTCATACGGCTCTCCTGCTAGGCATTCGTTCTTGTTATGTCCTGCGATGTACCTATTGATAACCCGAACAGGGCTGGATTCCGTCGCTGTCTCGCCTGGGTACGTAGGAAAAATTACTGGTTTTTGTAAAGTATTCGTTACGGGTGTAAGCCTTATCCGTGTCTTGGGCTGTGAAAAGGTGACGCGCTGTCACATAATCTTGACGACTATCTGCGCCCAGCGGCAAAAAGACGCGGCGCCTCTCTACTTTTCGAGCCTTTCCATGCGTATCAAAGTGCATTGCCAGAACCGCATCGGCATCCTGCGGGACATCCTCAACCTGTTGGTGGAGTACGGCGTCAACGTCGCCAAGGGTGAGGTCGGCGGTGAGCATGGCAATGCCATCTACCTGTTTTGCCCGAACCTGGTGAACATGCAATTCCAGGCATTGCGCCCGCAGTTCGAGGCGATTGCCGGCGTATTCGGCGTCAAAAGGGTAGGGCTGATGCCGAGCGAGCGGCGGCATATGGAACTCAATGCGCTGCTTGGCGCCCTGGAATTTCCGGTGCTGTCCATCGACATGGGCGGTTCCATCGTCGCTGCCAATCGCGCAGCGGCACAGTTACTCGGCGTGCGGGTGGATGAGGTGCCGGGTATCCCACTGTCGCGCTATGCCGAGGACTTCGATTTGCCGGAACTGGTGCGTGCCAGCAAATCGCGGATCAACGGCTTGCGGGTCAAGGTCAAAGGTGACGTGTTTTTGGCGGATATCGCCCCACTGCAATCCAGTGAGCATGACGACAGTGAGGCCATGGCCGGTGCCGTGCTGACCTTGCATCGCGCTGACCGTGTGGGTGAGCGCATCTACAACGTGCGCAAGCAAGAGCTGCGCGGCTTTGACAGCATCTTTCAAAGCTCCAAAGTGATGGCTGCGGTGGTCCGCGAAGCACGGCGCATGGCACCGCTGGATGCGCCGCTATTAATAGAAGGCGAAACCGGCACCGGTAAAGAACTGCTGGCCCGTGCGTGTCACCTGGCCAGCCCGCGAGGGCAGTCGCCTTTGATGGCCCTCAATTGTGCGGGCTTGCCCGAGTCGATGGCCGAAACTGAACTATTCGGCTACGGCCCCGGTGCCTTTGAAGGGGCGCGAGCGGAGGGCAAGCTCGGGCTGCTGGAGTTGACGGCGGGCGGTACCTTGTTTCTTGATGGCGTTGGCGAAATGAGCGCGAGATTGCAGGTGAAATTGCTGCGTTTCTTGCAGGATGGGTGTTTTCGTCGGGTCGGCAGTGATGAAGAGGTGTATCTGGATGTGCGGGTGATCTGTGCGACCCAGGTGGACTTGTCGGAACTCTGCGCCCGGGGTGAGTTTCGCCAGGATCTCTATCACCGACTGAACGTGCTGTCGCTGCACATTCCACCCTTGCGCGAATGCCTGGACGGCCTGGCGCCCTTGGTCGAGCATTTTCTTGACCAAGCCAGTCGGCAGATCGGTTGCCCGCTGCCCAAGTTGGCGCCCGCTGCCATGGAGCGTCTTAGCCACTACCACTGGCCAGGCAATGTGCGGCAGTTGGAAAACGTGTTATTTCAGGCTGTATCCTTGTGTGAGGGCGGCACGGTCAAGGTCGAGCATATTCGTCTGCCGGATTACGGCGTGCGTCAACCGCTTGGGGATTTTTCGTTGGAAGGCGGTTTGGAGGATATCGTGGGGCGGTTCGAAAAGGCCGTGTTGGAAAGCCTGTACGCCGAGCACCCAAGCAGCCGGCAGCTGGGTAAGCGTTTGGGTGTATCGCACACCACCATTGCGAATAAGTTGCGCGACTATAAGGTGATCAAGTAAGGGTATCGCGATGCTGGACACTGCGTCTTGTGAACGCAGTGTCCGATCTGACAACGGTCCAGTGTGTCAGCCGTAGACACTGTTGTACTGGCCTATTTCTTCAATCTTGCCTGTACTTTTGTCCATCCAGGCCAGCGTTGTGTTTTCGTTGTCAATTTTAAAGAACTCAATCAGGCTGTAGTTCTTGTCATGTTCCAAGTTGCTCAAACTTTTTTGAATCTCGGGAGAGAGTTTTCCGTACTTGCCGTCTTTCAGGTCCTTGGCGGTTACGCCGTAATCCTTGAATTGTTGGGCTTCGGAATTCGAATTCAACAGCTTTAATAAATCCGTACAGCTCGTTGGCGTCATATAGCCGTTTTCTGGCTGTTCAATAAATACAGGCCTGCCACCGTCGACGGGTGCCCAGAGGTAGGTCAATGCGTGTCCGTTAAACTGAGACACCATACGGTAGTCCCTATGTTCATCCAGTTTCCCCAGTTCCTTGGTAATACTGGGGGAGAGTGGTCCATATTTGCCGCCAAGCAGATCCTTGGTGGTGATATCCATGTCCATACGGATCATGGCCTGTGGCAGTGTGTCGATAAGTTTATCCAGCGCCTTTACGGCCGGGTTCCAATGTTGATTTATTGGTGCGAACTCGTCTGCGAGCCTTGGAGAGACGAGATAAATTGGCCGCTGATCAACATACCTTTCAGTAGGGTAGTTCCAGTCACGGCGCATGTCTGGTACGCGCCGCTCGGGAAGGTAGTCCCAGTCGCGGCGCATTTGCGGAAAATCCCGGGCAGGGCGATAGTCCCAGTCTGGTTGCATGTCCGAGATGCGTCGGTCGGGGTAATAGTCCCTGGCACGGTGCACCTCTGGAAAGTATCGGTCAGGACGATAGTCTGAAACTTCGGCCCTGTGCTCGTGGGTGCACGCGTGATAATGGGGCGCGGCCGATGGGTAGTTAGGTCGATATATATCATGGTCCGGCCTGCCACCCGCTCTTGTAGGGAAGTAGGGAACACTGAAGGGCAGGGTGGGTACTTGTGGGGTAGTGAACATGATACTGGTCCTGTAGTTAGTGATAGGTGTGTCGCAAGAATGCAAGTTTAAATACTCAGGGTGGTGATGTTGCGATGGACAGAATTTACGCAGGCAGTAGGGTGTGTTCAAGTTGTCGTTGTTTAGTAATTGTAAGCGTGTGTCGAGACGGTTTAATTTGGTGTAAGTGTCGTGAGATGTCCGAGAAAGCAAGCGTAAACACATGTATTAACTAAATGCTCAAGTACCTGATAACGATGGGTTTCACTCGCTGTACGTGAATTTGAAATGATAAGTCTGGTAGTCACCGCGTGTGTATTAATAACCCCTTGCAACATTTCCCTCGATAAGAGCGGCCCAGGAAGCTGAAATGGCGACGCACCGGCGTAATTCAGGCATGGGGAGGGCTTCGGGCGTCATGTCTTGCCGCAAGCGGCATAAGTCCGCCGTTTTTTCGACTCTTGGGCAGTGGGTCTGCCCGACGCTCCAGCGCTCAACCCCCGGATTCAGGGGGCTCCTTCGTTTTTTTTAAAGTTGGTTCGCAAATTGCTTAAGCCTCCTCAGTACAGCGGTGGGCGGCAAGCGTCCGTCAGAAAGAGGAAAGAGCGTGGACAAATACCTTTATGTGGCAATGACCGGCGCCAGCCAGAACGCACTGGCGCAGAAGGCCCATGCCAACAATCTGGCGAACATTTCCACCAATGGTTTCCAGCGCGACCTGGAGCAGGCGCGTTCGATGCCGGTGTTCGGCGACAGCTTTCCGGCGCGGGCATTTGCCATGACCGAGCGGCCGGCCACTGACTTCTCCCCGGGCGCGATGATCGAGACCGGTCGTGACCTGGATGTGGCCGTCAGCGGCGACGGCTGGATGGCCGTGCAAACCCCCGATGGCGGCGAAGCCTACGTGCGCAGCGCGAGCATGAACGTGGATGCGCTCGGTGTGCTGCGTGCCGGCAACGGGATGCCGATCATGGGTAACGGTGGCCCGATTGCCGTGCCGCCCCAGCAGAAAATCGAAGTCGGTGCCGACGGCACCATCAGCATCCGCGCCATGGGCGAAGGCCCGCGGGTGATGGCGGAAGTGGACCGGATCAAGATGGTCCAGCCCGACCTCAAGAACATGACCAAGGGCCTGGACGGCACCATCCACACCAAGGATGGCCAGCCAGCCCAGGCCGATGCGAACGTCAAGCTGACTTCGGGCTTCCTGCAGGCGAGCAACGTCAACGCCGTGGAAGAAATGACCGCGGTGCTGGCGCTTTCCAAGCAGTTCGAGCTGCACATCAAGATGATGAACAGCGCTAAAGAAGACGACCAGGCCATGACGCGCGTCATGCAGATGAGCTGATTCAAGCCCATTAACTAATTTGCAACGTAGCGCCCACTACCCGGCGCACGAAGGAGAACAGCATGCTTCCGGCTCTATGGGTTGCCAAGACAGGCCTGTCCGCCCAGGACACCAACCTGACGACCATTTCCAACAACCTGGCGAACGTGTCGACCACGGGCTTCAAACGTGACCGCGCCGAGTTCCAGGACCTGCTCTATCAGATCAAGAAGCAGCCAGGTGCCCAATCGACCCAGGACAGCGAATTGCCCTCGGGCCTGCAATTGGGTACCGGTGTGCAGATCGTCGGCACCCAGAAAAACTTCAGCGCCGGTAACCTGCAGCAAACCGGCCAGCCGCTGGACATGGCCATCAATGGCCGTGGCTTCTTCCAGATCCTGCAACCGGATGGGACTACCTCCTACACCCGCGACGGTACTTTCCACCTGGACTCCAACGGCCAGATCGTCACCGCCAACGGTTTCGCTCTGGAACCGGCCGTGGTGGTTCCGGCGGATGCCAAGACCTTTACCGTGGGCAACGACGGCACCGTGTCCATCACTGTGGCCGGCAACCCGGCGTCGCAAGTGATCGGCAACCTGCAAACCGCCGACTTCATAAACCCGGCCGGCTTGCAAGCGATGGGCAATAACCTGTTCCTGGAAACCGCCTCCAGCGGCGCGCCTCAAATCGGCACCCCGGGCCTGAACGGGTTTGGCACCACGCTGCAAAGCACCCTGGAAACCTCCAACGTCAGCACCGTTGAGGAGATGGTCAACATGATCACCACCCAGCGCGCCTACGAGATGAACTCCAAGGTGATTTCCACCGCCGACCAGATGCTCTCGTTCGTCACGCAGAATCTGTAATCACGTCTATGGGGCGCCCTTGACGGCGCCTGCAACACCATGAGGTAAGGGTCATGAATCGCTATGTTTCCGTTTTGGCATTGAGTGGGATCGCCGTGCTCGCGGGCTGTGTCGCCCCAACGCCAAAGCCCAATGACCCGTACTACGCGCCGGTGTTGCCACGCACGCCGCTGCCGGCGGCGGCCAATAACGGCTCGATCTACCAGGCTGGTTTCGAACAGAACCTTTACAGCGACCGCAAGGCCTTCCGGGTCGGTGACATCATCACCATCACCCTCAACGAGAAGACCCAGGCCAGCAAGAACGCCAACTCGCAGATCGGCAAGAACAGCAAGACCAGCATCGGCCTGACGTCGCTGTTCGGCGGTGGCCTGAACACCAACAACCCGCTGGGCGGTGGTGACCTGAGCCTGGACGCCGGCTACAGCGGCGACCGTGCCACCAACGGCAAGAGTGCGGCGGGGCAGGGCAACAGCCTGACCGGCTCGATCACCGTGACCGTGGCCGACGTATTGCCCAACGGCATCATCGCCATACGCGGTGAAAAGTGGATGACCCTCAACACCGGCGACGAGCTGGTGCGCATTGCCGGGATGGTCCGCGCCGATGATATTTCCACCGACAATACCGTGCCGTCGACGCGCATTGCCGATGCGCGCATCACCTACTCGGGGACGGGTTCGTTTGCTGATGCAAGCCAGCCGGGCTGGTTCGATCGTTTCTTCCTTAGCCCGCTGTTCCCTTTCTAGGTGGCCATTTTGAATTTCAAACAGCTGATGGCGACGGCGCTCTTGCTGGCCTTGAGCACTGTGGCCCAGGCCGAGCGGCTCAAAGATATCGCCAGTATTTCCGGCGTGCGCTCCAACCAGTTGATCGGCTACGGCCTGGTGGTGGGGCTCAATGGCACGGGTGACCAGACCACCCAGACGCCGTTCACCCTGCAGACCTTCAACAACATGCTGTCCCAGTTCGGTATCAAGGTGCCGCCAGGCTCGGGCAACGTGCAATTGAAGAACGTTGCCGCGGTGTCGATCAGTGCCGATTTGCCGCCATTCGCCAAGCCGGGCCAGGTGGTGGACATCACCGTTTCGTCCATGGGCAACTCCAAAAGCCTGCGTGGCGGCACCTTGCTGATGACGCCGCTCAAAGGTATCGACGGCAACGTCTACGCCATTGCCCAGGGCAACCTGGTGGTCGGCGGGTTTGACGCTGAAGGCCGCGATGGTTCGAAGATCACTGTCAACGTACCGTCGGCCGGGCGCATTCCCGGTGGCGCGACGGTTGAACGCACCGTGCCGAGCGGTTTCAACCAGGGCAACAGCCTGACCCTGAACCTCAATCGCTCCGACTTCACCACTGCCAAGCGCGTGGTCGACAAGATCAACGACATGCTCGGCCCAGGTGTGGCCCAGGCCATCGACGGCGGTTCGATTCGCGTCACCGCACCACTGGACCCCAGCCAGCGTGTGGACTACCTGTCGATCCTGGAAAACCTGGAGGTCGACCCTGGCCAGGCGGTGGCAAAAGTCATCATCAACTCACGTACCGGCACTATCGTGATCGGCCAGAACGTCAAGGTCTCGCCGGCAGCGGTGACCCACGGCAGCTTGACGGTGACCATCACCGAAGACCCGATCGTCAGCCAGCCGGGCCCGCTGTCCAACGGCCAGACCGCCGTGGTCCCGCGCTCGCGGGTCAATGCCCAGCAAGAAGCCAAGCCGATGTTCAAGTTCGGCCCCGGCACCACCCTGGACGAGATTGTCCGCGCGGTGAACCAGGTGGGCGCAGCGCCCGGCGACTTGATGGCCATCCTCGAAGCTTTGAAACAGGCCGGCGCCTTGCAAGCCGACCTGATCGTGATCTGAGGCCATGGCCATGGATATGCGCAAGAGCGGCATCAGCAGCACGGCGGACTCGGGGTCTTACTCCGACCTGAATCGGCTTAACCAGCTGAAGGTCGGTGATGACAAGAACAGCGAAGGCAACATGCGCAAGGTGGCGCAGGAGTTCGAGTCGCTGTTTTTGAACGAGATGCTCAAGTCCATGCGCTCGGCTACCGACGCTCTGGGCAAGGACAACCCGCTGAATACCCCGGCGGCCAAGCAGTATCAGGAAATGTACGACCAGCAACTGGCGGTCTCGATGTCCCGCGAGGGCGGTGGTATCGGCCTGGCCGACGTGCTGATGCGCCAGATGCAAAAGAACAAACCGGTGGAGGCCCAGGCCGCCACCTTGCAAGGCCCGGCGGCGGATGGGCCGGTGAAGAAAGTTGATGTGCCGACTGAGATTGCTGCCGGTACCCAGGCTGAGGGCCCGTTGGGGCGCTCCAATGGGCAGCGTCCATTGTGGGCCTATCGCGTGGCTGAGCCGCAGGCTGGGGCCGTTGCGTCTCACAGCAACGACATGGAGCTGATGAACCAGCGCCGTATCGCCTTGCCCAGCAAGCTGACTGACCGTTTGCTTGCCGGCATCGTGCCCAGTACCCAGGTCGTGGCCAAGGCCGCGCCGCTGCGTAACAGTGCCGCCGATGACAACGTCATCAACAGCAGTGCGCGCACCTTTGCCGTACCGAGCGGGCGCATGCAGGTGTATGGCCGCGCCATTGCCCAGCCACCGCTGGCACCGGCGAAGAAAGCCTTCAGCTCCCAGGATGAATTCGTCGCCACCATGCTGCCGATGGCCAAGGCCGCCGCCGCACGGATTGGCATCGATCCCAAGTACCTGGTGGCCCAGGCAGCGCTGGAAACCGGTTGGGGCAAATCGGTCATGCGTGCCGAAGACGGCAGCAGCAGCCACAACCTGTTCGGCATCAAGGCCGGCCAGAGTTGGCAGGGCGGCCAGGCCCGTGCGATCACCAGCGAGTTTCGCGATGGTGCGATGGTCAAGGAAACGGCGCAGTTCCGTTCCTACAGCTCCTACCAGGACAGCTTCCACGACCTCGTGACCCTGCTGCAAAGCCATGATCGCTATAAAGAAGTTGTGAAATCAGCCGACAACCCGGAACAGTTTGTACGCGAGTTGCAAAAAGCCGGTTATGCAACCGACCCGGATTACGCCAGCAAGATTTCGCAGATCGCAAAAACCATGAACAGTTACCAGAACTACGCTGCCGCTGGCGCAACCACACATTTATAAGGTCTGAACCATGAGTTTGCTCAGTATCGGGATGTCAGGGCTCAACGCCGCTCAAGGATCGTTGTCGGTCTTGAGTAATAACATCGCCAACGTTAATACCCCAGGGTACTCGCGTCAGCAGACCACGCAGAATACTAACGCGTCGAACCCGTTCGGCGGTGTGTTCATCGGCACTGGTACCACCCTGGCCGACGTGCGCCGGGTGTACAACGAATACCTGGACACTGCCTACCAGAACAGCACGGCCCTGAACAACGATGCCAAGGCGTATCTGGATCAGGTCGGCGCCGTCGACAAAGTGCTGTCGGACAAGACCACCGGTCTGTCATCGGTGCTCAGCTCGTTCTTCGCTACCCTGCAAACCGCAGCGTCCAACCCCAGCGACCTGTCGGCCCGCCAACTGCTGGTGACCAACGCCCAGACCCTGAGCAGCCGTTTCAACGCGATCTCGACGCAATTGACCCAGCAGAAAGAGACTATCAACAACCAACTGAGCAGCATGAGTGAGCAGGTCAATCAATTGACCGCCTCCATTGCCTCGCTCAACAAGCAGATCTCCCAAGTGCAAGGCGCGTCGGGCAATGCGCCGGCCAACCTGCTGGACTCGCGTAACGAGGCGGTACGCTCGCTCAATGAGCTGATCGGCGTAACGGCCACCGAGAAGAACGGCCAGTTCAGCGTGACCACCGGCAGCGGCCAGTCCCTGGTGGAGGGCGGGATCTCCAATACGATTTCCGCAGTGCCGAGCAAAACCGATAACAGCCAGTACACCATTCAGCTGGACATGAACGGCACCACCATGGACCTGGGCGGCGTCATCAGTGGCGGCAGCATCGGTGGCCTGTTGCGTTATCGCAGTGATGCCTTGATGCCGGCTATCAACGACCTGGGCCGTATCGCCATCGCAACCGCAGACACCATCAATAACCAGCTGGGCCAAGGCCTGGACCTCAATGGTGACTTTGGCGTTTCGCTGTTCAAAGACATCAACAGTGCCGCCGCCATTGCGTCGCGCAGCCAGGGCGCCTCGGGCAACAGTGCCGGGGCCGGCAACCTGAACGTGACGATCAAGGACAGCAGTAAGTTGTCCACGTTTGACTACACCGTGACCTTCAGCGACAAGACCGACCCCAACAAGGTCACCGTGTTGCGCTCGGACGGCAAGGCCATGGGCACCTTTGACATGGGCTCCACACCGCCGCCGACCATGGATGGCTTTACCCTGGCGCTGGACGGCAAGGGCGCCATGGCGTTTGGCGACAGCTTCAAAGTCAGCCCGACCGCCACCGGCGCAAGCGGTATGGGTGTAGCACTCACCGATGCCAACAAGCTGGCGTTTGCCGGCCCGCTGGCGGGTACCAGCAGCAAGACCAACAGCGGCACAGGCACATTTACCCAGCCGTCGTTGACGGTGCCGCTGGACATCCATGGCGGCACCGACACCGCACAGTTGCGCGCCGGTATTGAAAACTCGATGCCGGTGAAGATGGTGTTCGGCAAACCCGCCGCCGACGGTACGCAGTCGTATACGATCAGCGACTCCAAGGGCAACCCGATTGGCACTGGCTCAATCATCCCGGGGCAGGGCAACAAGATCACCGTCGACGTACCGATGCGCGACGCCAGCGGTGCAGCCATCCCCGGCAAGAGCTTCAAGTTCGACACCACTGTCAATGGCTCCCCGGCAGACGGCGACAGCACCACCTTCGCCTTCAACAGCGGCGGCAAATCCGATGGCCGAAACGCCCAGGAACTGCTGAACCTGCAAACCAAGGCCACCGTTGGCATGGGCGAGGGCAACGGGGGCACCAGCCTGGTGGGGGCCAACAGCAAGCTGGTCTCCACTGTCGGCGCCAAGGCCAGCCAGGCCGGGGTCGACAGCGCCGCCACCGGTGCGTTGCTGAGCGCCAATAAAGATGCGCGCAACTCGGTGTCCGGGGTCAACCTGGATGACGAAGCCGGCGACATGATCAAGTTCCAGCAGTACTACACCGCGTCGTCGCAGATCATCAAGGCTGCGCAGGAAACCTTCACCACACTGATGAATGCTCTTTAAGGGAGGCTGGGACGATGCGTATTTCTACACAGCAGTATTTCGAGACCAGCTCTGCCAAGTACCAGAGCAACTATTCCAGCGTGGTCAAGGCCCAGGACCAGGCCAGCACCGGTGTCCGTGTGCAAACCGCCGCTGATGATCCGGTAGCGGCGGCGCGGTTGCTGATGCTGCAGCAGCAGAAAGACATGCTGGCGCAGTTCAACGGCAATATCGACACGTTGAAGAATTCGCTGACCACCCAGGACGGCGTGCTGGAAAACATCAATATCGCGATTCAACGCGCCAGTGAATTGGCGCTGAAGGCGGGTAACGTCGGCATCAGCGATGCTGACCGCAAGTCGACTGCCGCCGAGATCGGCGCCATTGAAGATCAGGTCCTGGGCCTGCTCAATACCAAGGACGCCAGCGGTAATTACCTGTTCTCCGGGAGCAAGACCGACACGCCTCCCTACACCCGCAACAATGACGGCACCTACAGCTACCAGGGCGATGACACGCCGCTGAGCCTGAAGGTGGCGGAGAACCTGTCGGTCGCCATGGGCAATACCGCCAAGAGCATGCTTGAAAGCTCTGCGAATACGGGCCGTACGCAAACAGCACCGATCCTCGTGCCGCCAGCGGTCGATGATGGCAAGGTCACCGTGTCTGCCGGGTTGATCGCGGCCAACACCAGCTATAACAGCAGTTTTTCCGACGGCCAGCCGTACAAGCTGACCTTCACCAGCAGCACCCAATATGTCGTAACGGACAATGCCGGCAAGGACATCACCTCGGAGATTCCGGGCAACGGCACTTTCGATGCCACCAAGGAAGGCGGTTCGAGTATCAATCTGCGCGGGGTCAAGTTCGACATCGGCTTGAACCTGGGCAAGGACGCACTGGGCAAAGACATACTGCCCGGCGCGCCATCGGACGCCATCGTCAAGGATCGCGAGTTCAGCTTGTCGGTCAAGCCGGACACCTTCAGTGTTTCGCGCACCCCGAGCAATCCGTCCACTGCGCAACTGAGCGGCGGCACGGTGAGCGATCCGGCGGCATACGCCAGCACCTTTCCCAACTCGGGTGTCGTCGTCAAGTTTGGCGCGGCCGGTGCCTATGATCTGTATGCGCAGCCGTATACCGCAGACAGTAAATCCATTGCCAGTGGCACCCTGGCAGCTGGTGCAACGTCAATCACGGCGGCGGGCGTGACCTTCGATGTCACCACCGCACCGGCGCCGGCAGCCGGCGACCAGTTTTCGATCAGTGCCACCAGCAACAAGAACGAGAATGTCCTCGACACCTTGAGCCATTTGCGCAAAATCCTGGAAACGCCGTCAGACGGCAACCCGGCGGCGCAGAAGGAGCTCAAGGATGTGGTGGCCAAGTCCATTGGCAACTTGACCAATGCCTACAGCCAGATCGACCAGGCGCGCGGCTCCCTGGGTGCGCGCCTCAATGGCCTGGATATTCAGTCCAAGGAAAACGTCAGCCTGGACCTGGCCAATACCACCACCATGAATGCCCTGGGCAATGTCGACTTCGCCGAAGCCGCCATCAACCTGAGCTTGCAGCAGACCATGTTGCAGGCTTCGCAGTTGGCCTTTGTGAAAATCTCGCAGTTGAGCCTGTTCAACAAGATGTGATCGGCGCTGTGCACGACGGCCCAGCCTGGAAACAGGCTGGGCCGTCGTCGTTTCCGTGGCGCAATTGTTGAAACGTTTTGCATAAACCACGCAAAATTGAGTGACCTGTGAGTCATAAAGCGCATCTTCACTGTATCGTGTGAAAAGGATAAGTCGTCACAGGGCCTTCATCGGGCGGCTTTCACCGGGATTTTTATGGGGTTATCCCCTTTATTGTCAGCACTTCCGGCATAGCCCGAGGGGTGTTCTCCAGCTATTTAGTATTGGGAAGCCACAATGATTGGCATAAAAAGCATCGCCAGTTACGTGCCGGCGGACGGGATCGATAACTACGCCCAGGGTGCCAAGTTCGCCAAGGATGAAGAATTCATCATTGGCAAGATCGGCTCGGCGTTCCTGCCGCGCAAGGAAGCTGCACAGGAGACTTCCGATCTGTGCGTCGAAGCAGTCAACGCCTTGTTTGCCAACAACCCCGAATTGAAGCGTGAGTCCATCGACGCGCTGATCGTCGTCACCCAGAACGGCGATGAAGAGGGCCTGCCTCATACCGCCGCCATCGTTCAGGACAAACTGGGCCTGCCTACCCACGTTGCCGCCTTCGATATTTCCCTGGGCTGCTCCGGCTACGTCTACGGCATCTACGCGATGAAGGGCTTCATGGAAGCCGCCGGCCTGAAAAACGGCCTGCTGATCACTGCAGACCCGTACTCGAAGATCGTCGACCCGGAAGATCGCAACACCACCATGCTGTTCGGCGATGCCGCCACCGCCACCTGGATGGGCGAAGATGCGCCGTGGTTGCTGGGCAAATCCAAGTTCGGCACCGACGGTTCCGGCGCGCCGCACCTCAAAGTCAGCGACGGCGTGTTCTTCATGAACGGCCGCCAGGTGTTCAACTTCGCGCTGCTGAAAGTGCCGGCGCACTTGCACGAGTTGCTCGCAGAGTCGGACCTCAAGGCCGATGACATCGATGCGTTCTGCATCCACCAGGGCAGTGCGGCCATCGTCGATGCCGTGGCGCGTCGCTTTGAAGAGGCGCCGGTGGACAAGTTCATCAAGGACATGGTCGAGACCGGCAACACTGTGTCGTCGAGCATCCCGTTGCTGCTGGAAAAGCACGTGATGGACGCTACCTGGAAGCGTGTGGCAATCAGCGGGTTTGGTGTGGGCCTGTCGTGGGGCTCGGCGATTCTCTATCGCCCGTGATGTTTTAGCCGCTGCATAAAAAACGCCGATGATCCTTCGATCATCGGCGTTTTTTTATTGGCGCCAGAAAAGTCAATGAAACCGGGCTTCTGTGCCTGCATAAGCCCTTGAAATACAAGGGCTGGCACAGGGCTACTAAAAAAAATCAAAAAAATCCTCAAGCAACCGGCTACCACGACGATAACTATTACGTAGGTTCTCTAGGCCACACCCGGCGGTCGCCAGGGCCGGAAGCCGCAGTATCCAAATCACGAGGATTTCGTCATGGCATTATCAGTAAACACCAACATCACCTCCCTGGGTGTCCAGAAGAACCTGAACAAAGCTTCCGACGCCCTGAGCCAGTCGATGAACCGTCTGTCCTCCGGCCTGAAAATCAACAGCGCCAAAGACGACGCTGCCGGCATGCAGATCGCCAACCGTCTGAACAACCAGGTCAAAGGCCTGAACGTTGCCATCGCCAACGCCAACAACGGCGTGTCGATTGCCCAGACCGCTGAAGGCGCGATGCAAGAATCCACCAACACCCTGCAGCGTCTGCGTGAACTCGCCCTGCAAGCGTCCAACGGTGACAAAAGCGACGCTGACCGTGTTTCCCTGCAGCAGGAATTCACCGCTAAAGTGGGCGAGCTGAACCGTATCGCCAGCACCACCACCTTCGGTGGTCGTAACCTGCTCGACGGCTCGTTCAGCAACGTAGCGTTCCAGATCGGCGCCAACGCCAACGAGACTATCTCGTTCGGTATGACCGACATCAGCTCGACTGCGCTGAAGGGTAACTACAAAGAAGCTGCTGTAAATGGCACCGCGATGACTGGTCTGGCTGCTACTTCGACCGGCTCCGTGTTGGGCGGTACTAAAGCCACCGTAACCGGTGGTGCCGCAGCACTGGCAACTGTTGCAACTGACGCGTTCACCATTAACGGTACTGAAATTACTCTGGGTGTTGCCGCTGCTGGTGCAGCAGCCGGTACTGCTGCCGTTACTGCTATCAACGCTCAAACAGCTACCACTGGTGTTACTGCTAGCGCTGATGCTGCTGGTGTCGTTACTCTGACCTCGAAAAGTGCTATTACCCTGGGCGCTTCCGCTACCGGCGGCGCAACAGCGGGCCTGGCCAAACTCGGTCTGACTGCAGGTGCTACTCCAGCTACCAACAGTACCCCTACCGGCACCACCGCAATGGGTTTGACTGGCGGTATCTCGGTTAACGGCACTGCTGTAGCCTGGACTG
The DNA here is from genome assembly GCF_015277575.1 of Pseudomonas sp. OST1909. NCBI lineage: Bacteria > Pseudomonadati > Pseudomonadota > Gammaproteobacteria > Pseudomonadales > Pseudomonadaceae > Pseudomonas > Pseudomonas sp. OST1909. The sequence continues at coordinate 4,660,302 of NZ_CP063780.1, read as the reverse complement.
CCACTGATACAATGGCTGACGTGCTGACTGACATCGCTGCTGCTGCGGGTGCTGGTGCAACCGCTACATTGGTTGATGGTCGTGTCAAAGTGACCTCCGGTGGTGGCCAGGACATCAAGCTGTCCAACACCTCTGCGGGTTCGCTGTCGCAATTGGGTCTTTCCGCTGGTACTTCCCAAGCCAAACTGACCGCTGACACCTCCATCGATGTGAACGGCGTTGAAGTCAAGTTCAAGAAAGGTGACACCGCTGACGCGATCGTTTCTTCGATCAACAGCGCCAGCACCGGTGTTCAAGCCAGCAAAAACGCTGACGGCACCCTGAACCTGTTCGCTGACAAAGACATCACCATCAAGGATGGTAGCGCCGGTACTGGCCTGGCTGCACTGGGTCTGACCGCTGTTGCAGCGGCCGGCACCAAAACCGCCGTCACCATGGAAACCAGCGTTTCCGACCTGAACATCCTGACTGCCGCTGCTTCGCAACAGGCTACCCAGGCTCTGGACGATGCCATGCAGCAGATCGACAGCCAGCGTTCGCAGCTGGGTGCCGTACAAAACCGCTTCACCAGCACCGTGGCCAACCTGCAGAGCATTTCGCAGAACTCCTCCGCTGCCAAAGGCCGCGTAGAAGACGCTGACTTCGCTTCTGAAGCCGCTGAGCTGACCAAGCAACAAACCCTGCAACAGGCTTCCACTGCGATCCTGTCCCAGGCCAACCAACTGCCATCCGCTGTACTGAAGCTGCTTCAGTAATAGCGCTAGCGGTTAAATAACGGGAGGGTGCGTTTAACGACGTGCCCTTCCGTTTTTTCAGTTTGGAGGTGGTGACATGGACATGAGCATCAAGCTGACCTCGTCTTACCCCGCAGCCACGGCTTCGGCCAACCTTGGCGCAGTGGTGACCCAGGCCAAGCCTGTGGCCAGCAATGAGCCGATCAAGAGTGAAGAGCCTCAGCGCGTGGCGCTGGAGAAGGCTGTTACCGATATGCGTGAGTTTGTGCAGGCTTCACAGCGCAACCTGGATTTTTCCATCGATGACTCTACCGGCAAGGTAGTGGTCAAGGTGATCGCCACCGACAGTGGTGAAGTGATTCGACAGATTCCATCGGAGACCGCGCTGAAATTGGCGCAGAACCTGAGCGATGCCGGCAGCCTGTTGTTTGATAGCAAGGCTTGAGTTGGCACGAAACATGTTTCTGATTGCGGTCTAGGCGTTTAAGCGCCAAAAAAACGGCCGCCGCAGGACAAGGAGAATGAAAAATGGCTAGTTCAACGATTTCCGGCCCTGGTTCGGGCTACGACACGCAAGCTATCGTCAAGGCGTTGGTGGGGGCTGAACAAGCGCCTAAACAACAGCAGATCACCAACGAGCAGAAAACTGCCACCGTCCAGTTGTCGGCAGTTGGTTCGATCAAGACGGCGTTGGAGGCCTATCAGGCGGCGATCACCAAGTTGAATAACCCCTCCGCGTTCAATGGGCTGGCGGCAAGTTCTTCGGAAGAGAAAAACGCCAAGGTGACGTTGGGTGACGGAGCATCCAGTGGCAAGTACGTGTTGCAAGTCGATAACCTGGCAACCGCTTCAAAAGTTACCACTGCGGTGAATGCTGAGGGTGCCTCGGGCAAGGCCAACACTACAGACGAAGACCAGACGCTGACCATCAACCAGTCGGGTAAAAGCTTCGATGTGGTGATTCCAGGTGGCGCGACCCTGCAACAGGTGCGAGAGTCAATCAATACCCAGCTCTCGTCGCAGGGTATCAGTGCCAACGTATTGAGCGACTCCAATGGTGCGCGACTGGTACTGACCTCGACCAATATGGGCGAAGGCACCGACATCACCCTCAGCGGTGATTCGCAACTGGCCAGCGGGTATGACAAAGGCACGCCGCCGACCAACGCCAAGTACTCCATCGACGGCATTGCAATGTCATCCAGCAGCAACAAAATCACGTCGGCGATCAGTGGCGTCACGTTGGAGCTGTTGGACACCATTGATGTGAAAAAACCGACGACCATTACCGTGGCCAGTAACACTGACACGTTGAAAACCTCGGTACAGTCCTTCGTCAGTGCGTACAACACGCTGATGACCGCCATCAATACCCAGACCAAAGTTACTGCAACCGGTGACGCGTCGACTACCACCGCAGGTGCCTTGACCGGCGATGCGTCAATGCGCCAATTGGTGAACAGCCTGCGCTCCGAACTGGTCAACGGCTCCGGCGCGGGCACCATGACCAGCCTGGCCCAGATGGGTATCACCACCGATCAGAAAACCGGCCTGCTGAGCCTGGATGACAAGACGTGGGACAAGGCCGTAGTCAAAGGCGCTGGCGATATTGCCAAGCTGTTCACCGGCGACACGGGTTTGATCACGCGCATGAACAAGGCGACGAAGAGCTACGTGGGCACCACCGGCACCCTGGCAACCCGGGCGACGGATCTCAACAACAAGTTGACCGACTTGACCAAAGAGACGGCCGACCTGACACGACGTATGGACGCCTTGCAAAAATCCCTGACCGCCAAGTACACGGCCATGGACACCATGATCGCGCAGATCAACGCCAGCAGCTCCAGCATCCTGACCACCCTCAACTCGCTGAACAATCCGAAATCGAACTGATGGGCGGCGCGCTTTCAGGCCCTGATTCAGGGCCTTGGCGTATGGTTGGGAATTAAAGTTTTCGTCGCCACGGTCGAAAAACTGGTTAAGCAAACCTATTCGATTGTCGCCAGTAACGAGGTAGCAACATGAACCCGATGAGAGCCCTTCGCCAATACCAGAAGGTCAGTTCCCATGCCCAGGTCTCCGAAGCCAGCCCGCACCGCCTGGTGCAGATGCTGATGGAAGGAGGCCTTGATCGCATGGCGCAGGCCAAGGGCGCATTGAACCGTGGGGATATTGCCCAGAAAGGGCTGATGCTGGGCAAGGCGATTGAAATTATCTCTGGCCTGCGTGACGGCCTGGAGCCAGAAAAGGCCGAAGATCCGGCAGCAGTGCACCAGTTGGACGCCTTGTATGGCTATATGAGCAATCGTTTGGTCGAGGCCAACCAGGTGAATGACGCCGAGATAATCGACGAAGTCGCCCGCCTGCTGATCACCGTCAAGACCGGCTGGGATGCCATCGCTCCACAATAAGGCCGATCGCCTTGAGGGACACATCATGAGCCATGCACTGCAACGCATCGACGAAACCCGCGAAGCCCTTCTCGGCGCGCTGGCCGAGCGCAACTGGGAAGCCGTGGGCGAGTTGGACCTGGGTTGCCGCGCGGTGATTGATGAGGTGCTCAGTCAGGCACCGGTAGACGAGGGCGCGTTGCGCGAGAAGCTGGAAAGTTTGTTGGTGGTGTACCAGCAGTTGCTGGAGGTGACGACCGGCGAGCGCCAGGCGATTTTCGAAGAGATGTCGCAGATCAACCAAGCGAAAAATGCGTCAAAGGTTTACCATCTCTTCGGTTGAACGGGCGCAGTTAATCCGCACGGCGCGTCATATATTTGACTGTGCCAGCATTTTTGACTTAACTAGTGCTGTTTTCAGATTTCAGACGTCTAGTAGGTAACAAATCTTACAGGCGTCTTGATTGCCCTCATTCCGGGGCAGGAAGTTTTACTAGGGAAGTTGCTATTGCATGTGGCGTGAAACCAAAATTCTGCTGATCGATGACGATAGCGTCCGCCGCCGCGATTTAGCGGTGATTTTAAATTTTCTTGGTGAAGAAAATTTACCCTGCGCCAGCCACGATTGGCAGCAGGCGGTCAGCTCGTTGGCGTCGAGCCGTGAAGTCATCTGTGTATTGATCGGGACGGTAAACGCTCCTGGCGCAGTTCTGGGCCTGTTAAAGACACTGTCAACCTGGGATGAGTTCCTTCCGGTGTTGCTGATGGGCGATATTTCTTCTGTGGACCTGCCGGAAGACCAGCGCCGCCGCGTGCTTTCCACCCTGGAAATGCCGCCCAGCTACAGCAAATTGCTCGATTCGCTGCACCGCGCCCAGGTCTATCGCGAGATGTACGACCAGGCCCGCGAGCGCGGCCGTCACCGTGAACCCAACCTGTTTCGCAGCCTCGTCGGCACCAGCCGTGCGATCCAGCACGTGCGCCAGATGATGCAGCAAGTGGCCGACACCGACGCCAGTGTGCTGATCCTCGGCGAGTCGGGCACCGGCAAGGAAGTGGTCGCACGCAACCTGCACTATCACTCCAAGCGTCGCGACGGGCCTTTTGTGCCGGTCAACTGCGGGGCGATCCCGGCAGAGCTGCTGGAAAGCGAACTGTTCGGCCACGAGAAGGGCGCCTTTACCGGGGCGATCACCAGCCGTGCCGGGCGTTTCGAGCTGGCCAATGGCGGCACGCTGTTCCTTGACGAAATCGGCGACATGCCGCTGCCGATGCAGGTCAAGTTGCTGCGTGTGTTGCAGGAGCGCACCTTCGAGCGCGTGGGCAGCAACAAGACCCAGAGCGTGGACGTGCGCATCATTGCCGCCACCCACAAGAACCTCGAAAGCATGATCGAGGTTGGCAGCTTCCGCGAAGACCTGTACTACCGCCTCAACGTATTCCCCATCGAGATGGCCCCGCTGCGCGAGCGCGTGGAAGACATTCCGTTGCTGATGAACGAGCTGATCTCGCGCATGGAGCACGAAAAGCGCGGCTCCATTCGTTTCAACTCTGCCGCGATCATGTCGCTGTGCCGTCACGGCTGGCCGGGCAACGTGCGCGAGCTGGCGAACCTGGTGGAACGCATGGCGATCATGCATCCGTACGGGGTGATCGGCGTGGTCGAGCTGCCGAAGAAATTTCGCTACGTCGACGATGAAGACGAGCAGATGGACAGCCTGCGCAGTGACATGGAAGAGCGCGTGGCCATTAACGGTCATGCCCCGGACTTCGGTGCCACCGCCATGCTGCCGCCCGAAGGTCTTGACCTCAAGGACTACCTCGGCAACCTGGAACAAGGGTTGATCCAGCAGGCTCTGGACGACGCGCATGGCATCGTTGCCCGCGCCGCCGAGCGTCTGCGCATCCGCCGTACCACCCTGGTGGAGAAGATGCGCAAGTACGGTATGAGCCGCAAAGAAGGTGATGAACAGGCGGATGATTGACGCCTGTTTTTCAACTAGCTGATTTATAGGTAGATTTTTTTCGGCACGGGTATTGCTACAGCCCTCGCAACGTTCCGTTTAACTGACGGTCAGCCAAGCGAGAGAGCATCATGCCCCACGCCGCCCAACTATCTTCGGCCCCTGCCATCCAGGGGCTGGTTTCGCCTGTAGAACCGCCGACCCGCCAGGGCCTGGAACAAGCGTTCTCGCAGTTCAACCAGATGTCGAGCCAACTGACTGACTCCTACAGTCTGCTTGAGGCGCGGGTGTCCGAGCTTAAAGGCGAGCTGGCGGTGGTCAGTGCCCAGCGCATGCAGGAGCTGGCGGAAAAAGAACGCCTGGCCAACCGTCTGCAAAATCTTCTGGACCTGTTGCCCGGTGGCGTGATCGTCATCGACGACCAGGGCCGTGTGCGCGAAGCCAACCCGGCGGCCTGCGACCTGCTGGGCCTGCCGCTGGAAGGCGAGCTGTGGCGCCATGTCATCACCCGCTGCTTTGCGCCGCGAGAAGACGACGGCCACGAAGTCTCCCTCAAGGACGGGCGTCGCCTGTCTATCGCCACTCGCTCCCTGGACGCCGAGCCGGGCCAATTGGTGCTGCTCAATGACCTGACGCAAACCCGTCACCTGCAAGACCAGTTGGCCCGTCATGAGCGGCTGTCGTCGTTGGGCAGGATGGTCGCCTCGTTGGCGCATCAGATCCGCACCCCCTTGTCGGCGGCGTTGATCTACGCCAGTCATTTGACTGATGAGCAATTGCCTGTGGCCACTCAGCAACGATTTGCCGGGCGCCTCAAGGAGCGCTTGCATGAATTGGAGCACCAGGTGCGCGACATGCTGGTGTTTGCCCGCGGCGAATTGCCGCTGACCGACCGCGTCACGCCTGCCGGGTTGATGCAGGCCTTGCAAGCAGCGGCGGCGACCCATGTACAGGGCGCCAACCTGCGTTGGCAATGTGACAGCCACCAGGGCGAATTGCTGTGCAACCGCGACACCCTGGTCGGCGCCTTGCTCAACCTGATCGAAAACGCCACCCAGGCCAGCGGCCCGGATGCACGCCTCAAAGTGCACCTCTACGCCCGCGAACAAACCCTGCGCCTGTGTATCAGCGACAGCGGCAGCGGCATCGACCCCCAGGTGCTGCAACGCCTGGGCGAGCCGTTTTTTACCACCAAGACCAACGGCACTGGCCTGGGCCTGACCGTGGTCAAGGCAGTGGCACGCGCCCATCAGGGAGAATTGCAGTTGCGCTCCCGCTTGGGGCGCGGCACCTGTGCATTGATGACCTTGCCGCTGTTTTCCAGCGCGGCGAGCGCGGAGTAAAAGGATTATGGCTATCAAGGTTTTATTGGTGGAAGACGATCGCGCCCTGCGTGAAGCATTGGCTGACACGCTGCTGTTGGCGGGCCATGACTACCGTGCGGTCGGCTCTGCCGAGGAGGCCTTGGCGGCGGTCGAGCAGGAAGCCTTCAGCTTGGTGGTCAGCGATGTGAACATGCCCGGCATGGACGGCCACCAGTTGCTCGGCCTGCTGCGTGCGCGCCAGCCGCAGCTGCCGGTGCTGCTGATGACTGCCCATGGCGCCGTGGAGCGGGCGGTGGACGCCATGCGCCAGGGCGCGGCGGATTACCTGGTCAAACCGTTCGAGCCCAAGGCGCTGATCGAGCTGGTCGCCCGACATGCCCTTGGCGTGATGTCGGCGGGCGAGGGCGACGGCCCGATAGCCTTTGAACCGGCCAGCGCGCAATTGCTGGAACTGGCAGCGCGGGTGGCGCGCAGTGATTCCACTGTGCTGATTTCCGGCGAATCCGGCACCGGTAAAGAAGTGTTGGCACGCTACATCCACCAGCAGTCCAGCCGTGCCCAGCAACCGTTCATTGCGATCAACTGTGCGGCGATCCCCGACAACATGCTCGAAGCCACGTTGTTCGGCCATGAAAAGGGCTCGTTCACCGGCGCCATCGCGGCCCAGGCCGGCAAGTTCGAACAGGCCGACGGCGGTACCATCCTGCTCGACGAAATCTCGGAAATGCCCCTGGGCCTGCAAGCCAAGTTGCTGCGTGTGTTGCAGGAGCGTGAAGTGGAGCGCGTGGGGGCACGCAAGCCGATCCAGCTGGATATCCGCGTGGTTGCCACCACCAACCGCGACCTGGCCGGCGAAGTGGCGGCGGGGCGCTTCCGGGAGGACCTGTTCTACCGGCTCTCGGTGTTCCCCCTGGCCTGGCGCCCGTTGCGCGAGCGCCCGGCGGATATCATTCCGTTGGCCGAGCGCCTGCTGAACAACCACGTCAAAAAAATGAAGCATGCCCAGGCGCGGTTATCGCCGCAGGCTCAGGCGTGCCTGGTCAGCTATCCGTGGCCGGGCAACGTGCGCGAGCTGGACAATGCCATCCAGCGTGCGCTGATTTTGCAGCAGGGCGGGTTGATCCAGCCGCAGGATTTCTGCCTGGCCATGGGCAATGGTGCTGCGCCGTTGCCGAGCCTGGCCCCGGCTCCAGTGGTCGCCGAGGTTGAATCAGCTGGCGCCCTGGGTGATGACCTGCGTCGTCGCGAATTCCAGATGATCATCGACACCCTGCGCGCTGAGCGTGGCCGCCGCAAAGAAGCGGCCGAGCGCCTGGGCATCAGCCCGCGCACCTTGCGCTACAAGCTGGCGCAGATGCGCGATGCTGGTATGGATGTGGAAGCTTATCTTTTCGCCACATGACCGGTAACAAGTTCTACAAGCTTTGTCGCCTTTTCTTACGAGTTGCTCCAGAGCTGGCACCCTTGTTGCTACCACCCCTAGTAACCGCTGCGTAGTGTCAAAAAATTGCGGGTCGTCGGAGAGAGAAGGTCATGAGCCAGGGTATTGAGTTCAATCGGTTGATGTTGGATATGCGCGCCATGCAAATGGATGCCATGGCTCAACCGAAATCCGTCGCGCCAGCGCCGGAATTGGGCCAAAGCAGTTTTGCCGACATGCTCGGTCAGGCAATCAATAAAGTCAGTGATACCCAGCAGGCGTCCAGCCAGTTGGCCACTGCGTTCGAGATCGGTAAAAGCGGCGTGGACCTCACCGATGTGATGGTCGCCTCGCAAAAGGCCAGTGTGTCTTTCCAGGCCTTGACTCAAGTGCGTAACAAGCTGGTTCAGGCTTATCAAGACATCATGCAGATGCCGGTTTAAGGACGAGATTTAAGTCATGGCAGAAGCACTCTCCGACAACCTCCCCGCCAAGGCAGACGGCAAGCCGCCGTTGTTTGGCCTGTCGTTCCTGGAAAACCTCTCGCAAATGACCATGCTGCGTCAGGTGGGCCTGATGGTTGGCCTGGCGGCCAGCGTGGCGATTGGTTTTGCCGTGGTGTTGTGGTCGCAACAACCCGATTACCGCCCACTGTACGGCAGCCTGTCGGGCATGGATTCCAAGCAGATCATGGAAACCCTCGCCGCTGCCGACATCGCTTACACCGTGGAACCCAACTCCGGCGCCTTGCTGGTCAAGTCTGATGACGTGGCCCGCGCACGGATGAAACTGGCCGCCGCTGGCGTGGCGCCGTCCGACAGCAATATCGGTTTCGAGATTCTCGACAAGGACCAGGGCCTGGGCACCAGCCAGTTCATGGAAGCCACCCGTTATCGCCGTGGCCTGGAAGGCGAACTGGCGCGCACCATCTCCAGCCTGAATAACGTCAAGGCTGCCCGTGTGCACCTGGCGATTCCGAAAAGCTCGGTGTTCGTGCGTGACGAACGCAAGCCCAGCGCTTCGGTACTGGTCGAACTGTTTGCCGGCCGCTCCCTGGAGCCTGGCCAGGTGCTGGCGATCGTCAACCTGGTGGCCACCAGCGTTCCCGAATTGAGCAAGTCGCAAATCACGGTGGTTGACCAGAAGGGCAACCTGCTCTCCGACATGGCCGAAAACTCCGCGCTGACCCAGGCCGGCAAGCAATTTGACTACAGCCGCCGCATGGAAAGCATGCTCACTCAGCGCGTGCACAACATTCTGCAACCGGTGCTGGGTAACGACCGCTACAAGGCTGAAGTGTCCGCCGACGTGGACTTCAGCGCTGTCGAATCGACCTCGGAGCAGTTCAACCCTGACCAGCCGGCGCTGCGCAGCGAGCAGTCCACCAGCGAGCAGCGCACCGCTGCCAATGGCCCGCAAGGTGTGCCGGGGGCCTTGAGCAACCAACCACCGTCGGCCGCCTCGGCACCGCAGACCACTGGCGGCGCCGCTGCCACTGCTGGCGCGATCCAGCCTGGCCAGCCGCTGCTGGATGCCAACGGCCAGCAGATCATGGACCCGGCCACCGGCCAGCCGATGCTTGCGCCGTATCCTGCGGACAAGCGTAACCAGTCCACCAAGAACTTCGAACTCGATCGCTCTATCAGCCACACCAAACAGCAACAGGGCAAGATCAATCGCCTGTCGGTGTCGGTGGTGGTCGATGACCAGGTCAAGGTCAACCCAGCCGATGGCGCCGTGACCCGCGCGCCCTGGACCGCCGACGAATTGGCGCGCTTCACCCGCCTGGTACAGGACGCTGTCGGCTTCGATGCCAGCCGTGGCGACAGCGTCAGTGTGATCAACATGCCGTTCTCCGCCGAGCGCGCTGAAGTGATCAGCGACCCTGCGTTCTACACCCAGCCGTGGTTCTGGGACATCGTCAAGCAAGTGCTGGGTGTGTTGTTCATCCTGGTGCTGGTGTTTGGTGTACTGCGCCCGGTGCTCAACAACATTACCGGTGGCGGCAAGAAGCAACTGGCGCTGGCCGGTGGCGACGTCGAGTTGGGTGGCATGGGCGGCCTGGATGGCGAACTGGCCAACGACCGCGTCAGCCTTGGCGGCCCGCAAAGCATCCTGTTGCCAAGCCCGAGCGAAGGCTATGACGCTCAGTTGAACGCAATCAAGAGTCTGGTGGCAGAAGACCCGGGCCGTGTGGCCCAGGTCGTGAAAGAGTGGATTAACGCTGATGAATGATCGAGCCGCTGTGGCCAAGCTCTCCCGGGTCGACAAAGCCGCCGTGTTGCTGCTGTCCCTGGGTGAAACCGACGCTGCCCAAGTGCTGCGCCACATGGGGCCCAAAGAGGTCCAGCGTGTCGGCGTGGCGATGGCGCAGATGCGCAATGTGCACCGCGAGCAAGTCGAGCAGGTGATGAGCGAGTTCGTCGAGATCGTCGGCGACCAGACCAGCCTGGGCGTCGGTTCCGACAGCTACATTCGCAAGATGCTCACCTCGGCGCTGGGCGAAGACAAGGCCAACGGCCTGATCGACCGCATCCTGCTGGGCGGCAACACCAGTGGCCTGGACAGCCTCAAGTGGATGGAACCTCGTGCGGTCGCCGACGTGATCCGCTACGAGCACCCGCAGATCCAGGCGATCGTGGTGGCCTACCTGGACCCGGACCAGGCCGGTGAAGTGCTCGGCCACTTCGACCACAAAGTGCGCCTGGACATCATCCTGCGCGTGTCGTCGCTCAACACCGTACAACCGGCGGCCCTCAAGGAACTCAACACGATTCTGGAGAAGCAGTTCTCCGGCAACTCGAATGCCTCGCGCACCACCCTGGGTGGCATCAAGCGCGCGGCCGACATCATGAACTTCCTCGACAGCTCGGTCGAAGGCCAACTGATGGACTCGATCCGCGAGATCGACGACACCCTGTCCGGCCAGATCGAAGACCTGATGTTCGTCTTCAACAACCTTGCCGATGTCGACGACCGTGGCATCCAGGCGCTGTTGCGCGAAGTCTCCTCCGACGTGTTGGTGCTGGCCCTCAAGGGCTCGGACGAAAACGTCAAAGAGAAAATCTTCAAGAACATGTCCAAGCGTGCGTCCGAACTGTTGCGCGACGACCTGGAAGCCAAGGGCCCGGTGCGCGTCAGCGATGTAGAAACCGCGCAGAAGGAAATCCTCACCATTGCCCGCCGTATGGCCGAAGCCGGAGAAATCGTTCTCGGCGGGAAGGGCGGCGAAGAAATGATCTAAGGCGCCTTGCATGTCGAACAAAGATGAGACGCCCAGCGATCTGATTCGCGCGCGGGATGTCGGCGGGTTCGATATCTGGTCGTTGCCCAGCTTCGACCCCCATGTGCCGGAGCCCGAGCCTGAGCCGGTCGAAGAGCTTCCGGTGGAAATGGAAGAAGTGCCGCTGGATGAAGTCCAGCCACTGACCCTCGAAGAACTTGAAGCCATCCGCCAGGAAGCCTACAACGAAGGCTTTGCGGCGGGCGAGAAAGACGGTTTTCGCAGCACCACCCTCAAGGTCCGCCAGGAAGCCGAGGCAGCGCTGGGCACCCAGCTGGCCAGCCTGGAACGCCTGATGGGCAACCTGTTCGACCCGATTGCCGAGCAGGACACCCAACTGGAAAAATCCATGGTCGGCCTGGTGCAGCACATTGCCCGCCAGGTGATCCAACGTGAGCTGGTGCTGGACTCCAGCCAGATCGAAAGCGTGATGCGCGAAGCCCTCAAGCTGCTGCCCCTGGGTGTCGGCAATGTGCGGTTGTACATCAACCCGCAGGATTTCGAGCAGGTCAAAGCCCTGCGCGAGCGCCATGAAGAAACCTGGCGCATCGTCGAGGATGCGGCGTTGTTGCCCGGTGGTTGCCGTGTCGAAACCGAACACAGCCGCATCGATGCCACGGTGGAAACCCGCATCAGCCAGATCATGGCCAAATTGTTGGATCAACTGCATGAGCAAGCTCTGCATCCGGCAGCGCCTGACGTGAGCGTTGACCTGGACGCTCCCGATGCGCCTTGATCGCACCAGCTTTGCCAAGCGCCTGAGCAGCTACGCCGAGGCAACCGAATTGCCCGGCCAGCCGATCCTTGAAGGGCGCTTGTTGCGCATGGTCGGCCTGACCCTTGAAGCCGAGGGCTTGCGCGCTGCCATGGGCAGCCGCTGCCTGGTGATCAATGACGACAGCTACCACCCGGTGCAGGTCGAAGCCGAAGTGATGGGTTTTTCCGGCAGCAAGATTTTCCTGATGCCGGTGGGCAGCCTGGCCGGTATCGCCCCGGGTGCTCGCGTGGTACCGCTGGCCGACACTGGCCGCCTGCCCATGGGCATGAGTATGCTCGGCCGCGTACTCGACGGCGCCGGGCGTGCGCTGGATGGCAAGGGCGGCATGAAGGCCGAAGACTGGGTGCCGATGGACGGCCCCACCATCAACCCGCTCAACCGCAACCCCATCAGCGTGCCGCTGGACGTGGGCATTCGCAGCATCAACGGTTTATTGACAGTCGGACGCGGCCAGCGCCTGGGCCTGTTCGCCGGTACCGGCGTGGGTAAGTCGGTGTTGCTGGGCATGATGACGCGCTTTACCGAGGCCGACATCATCGTGGTCGGGCTGATCGGTGAGCGGGGCCGTGAGGTCAAGGAATTCATCGAGCACAGCCTCGGTGAAGAAGGGCTCAAGCGCTCGGTGGTGGTGGCCTCGCCTGCGGATGATGCGCCACTGATGCGCCTGCGCGCAGCCATGTACTGCACACGCATCGCCGAGTATTTCCGAGACAAGGGCAAGAATGTGCTGCTGCTGATGGATTCGCTCACGCGTTTCGCCCAGGCCCAGCGGGAAATCGCCTTGGCCATTGGTGAGCCGCCGGCCACCAAAGGCTATCCGCCGTCGGTCTTCGCCAAACTGCCCAAGCTGGTGGAGCGCGCCGGTAATGCCGAGGCCGGCGGTGGCTCGATCACTGCGTTTTATACCGTGTTGTCCGAAGGCGACGACCAGCAAGATCCGATTGCCGACTCGGCGCGGGGCGTGCTCGACGGCCACATTGTGCTGTCGCGACGCCTGGCAGAAGAAGGGCACTACCCGGCCATCGACATCGAAGCGTCCATCAGCCGGGTGATGCCGGCGGTGGTCACCCCTGAGCATATGGCCCGTGCGCAGCAGTTCAAGCAACTGTGGTCGCGTTACCAGCAGAGCCGCGACCTGATCAGCGTCGGCGCCTATGTGGCCGGCGGCGATCGCGACACCGACCTGGCCATTGCCTTGCAACCACAGCTGGTGAACTACCTGCGCCAGGGCCTCAACGACAAGATCAGCATGGGCGAAAGCGAAGCGCATCTGCAGTCCATCTTCGCCCCCGCGCCAGGCGGTTAAGCCATGGCCAACAGCCGCGCCGCGCGCCTGGCCCCGGTGGTGGAAATGGCCGAAAAGGCCGAGAAAACCGCCGTGCAACGCCTGGGTTACTTTCAAGGCCAGGTGCGCCTGGCAGAGAGCAAGCTGGGCGACCTGGAGCGCTTTCGCCTGGAGTACCAACAACAGTGGATCGAGCGCGGCAGCAAGGGCGTGTCGGGCCAGTGGTTGATGGGGTATCAGGGCTTTCTCAATCAGCTTGAAACAGCCGTCGGCCAACAGCGCCAGAGCCTGGCCTGGCACCAGAACAACCTCGATAAAGCCCGGGAAAGCTGGCAGCAGGCGTTTGCCCGCGTGGAAGGTTTGCGCAAGCTGGTGCAGCGCTATATCGACGAAGCGCGGGCGATTGAAGATAAGCGCGAGCAAAAGCTGCTTGATGAATTGTCCCAACGCCTGCCCCGCCAGGAACAATTCTAACTAACGACGCAGGATAGATGTGTTGCTCAGATCCGGTTCGCCTGCTAAACCTTGTTGCACAGTGCCAATGACAAGGAAGCAGTCACATGTCAATCGAGTCCGATGTATCCCTGGATGGGAAGAAGTTGACGATCGCAATCAAGGGCCGGTTCGATTTCGGCAGCCACCAGGCGTTTCGGGACGCCTATGAGCGTTTCTACAAGGTGCCCGAGACCTATATTGTCGATCTCAAGGAGGCCACCTACATGGACAGTTCAGCCCTGGGTATGCTCCTGTTGCTACGTGATCATGCTGGCGGTGATGACGCCGAGGTCCGTGTGACGAACAGCAACCCCGACGTGCGCAAGATCCTCGCCATTTCCAACTTCGACAAACTGTTCGATATCAGTTGAGCGCCTTGGCCCCGGTCCTTGAGGCGCTGACTATCCTGATCGCCGAAGACAGCGCCGCCGATCGGCTGTTGCTGTCGACCATCATCCGTCGCCAGGGTCATCAGGTGCTGACTGCCAGCAACGGTGCCGAGGCGGTGGAGATCTTCCGTCATGAGCGCCCGCAACTGGTGCTGATGGATGCGCTGATGCCGGTGATGGACGGCTTTGAAGCCGCCCGGCAGATCAAGCAGTTGGCGGGGGAGGCGCTGGTGCCGATCATCTTCCTCACCTCCCTGCGCGAAAGCGAAGCGCTGGCCCAATGCCTGGATGCCGGCGGCGACGACTTCTTGCCCAAACCTTACAACCCCCTGATATTGGCAGCGAAGATCAACGCCATGGATCGCCTGCGCCGCCTGCAGGCCACGGTCTTGCAACAACGCGACCTGATCGCCAGGCACCACGAGCACCTGATGCATGAGCAGCGGGCAGCCAAGGCGGTGTTCGACAAGGTTGCCCACTCCGGCTGTATCAATGCCGCACCCAATATCCGCTACCTGCAATCGCCCTATGCCTTGTTCAACGGTGATTTGCTGCTGGCGGCCTACACGCCGTCCGGTGACATGCACGTGCTGCTCGGCGATTTCACCGGCCATGGCTTGCCGGCCGCCATTGGCGCCATGCCGTTGGCCGAAGTGTTCTACGGCATGACCGCCAAGGGCTACGGCCTTACGCAGACCTTGCGGGAGATGAACGCCAAGCTCAAGCGCATCCTGCCGGTGGACATGTTCTGTTGCGCCACCTTGTTGTGCCTGAGCGCCCAGCGGCGTGCGGTTGAGGTGTGGAACGGCGGTATGCCCGAAGGCTATGTGCATGAAGTCGCCACTGGCAAGCGCACGCCGCTGATGTCGCGGCATCTGCCCCTGGGCGTGCTATCGGCGGAAAGCTTCGATGACAGCACCGAGGTCTGGCCCATGGCCTTGGGCGATCGGGTGTTCCTGCTCTCCGATGGCGTGCTGGATACGGCTGACGCCAATGATCAACTGTTCGGCGCCGAGCGGTTGCAACAGGTGTTCGCTGCCAACCGCGAGCCTGACCGCCTGTTTGAGGATATCGAGCACGCCCTGGCTGCATTTCGGGGGCTGGCGCGCGATGACGTCAGCATGGTCGAGATCACCCTGCTGTCCGGCCAGGCGCTGCGAGTGGCCGAGCCGATGTATGCCGACAGCGGCCAGTCGTGCCCGCTGGATTGGTCGGTGGGTTTCGAGTTTCGCGCCCAGACGCTGCAGCGCTACAACCCGCTGCCGTACCTGCTGCAACTGCTGCTGGAGATCCATGGGTTGCGCGAGCAGAGCGGCGCGCTCTACAGCGTGATGGCGGAGTTGTATTCCAATGCCCTGGAACATGGTGTGCTGGGCCTGGACTCACGGCTCAAGCGCGATGCGCAAGGGTTTGCGCAGTATTATCATCAGCGCAATGAGCGTCTGGCGCAGCTGAGCAGTGGCTACGTGCGCGTGCATGTGCAGGTGGTACCGACCGACAAGGGCGGCAAGATGACCCTGTGCATTGAAGACAGCGGGCCGGGTTTTGATGTCGAACAGGAGCTGGCGCGGCCCCTGGAAGTTGACCGTCTGTCTGGCCGAGGGCTGAACCTGGTGCGTCAACTGAGCAGCGCTGTACGCTGGTCCGAGGGCGGGCGCCGTGTCTGCGTGGAGTTTTGCTGGGAAGCTCTGGCATAATCCGCTGATTCTTGATCAAGGAGCGAGCAAGTGGCTGAGATTCATCTGGACCCCGACGTGTTGTCGGGTTTGCAGGACGTCATGGAGGGTGAGTATCCCAAACTGCTCGACACCTTCCTCGATGACTCGCAAAAGCGCATCAAAGCGCTGCGCGACGCGCGCGACGATGCCAAGGCATTGGGACAGATTGCGCACAGTTTCAAAGGCAGCAGTGGCAACCTTGGGGCGGTGCGGCTGGCGCAGCTGTGTCAGCGCCTGGAGGCTGAGTCCGTCAAGCCATCATCGGATCTGGGCGAATTGGTTGACCAGATCGATCATGAGTTCGCGTTGGTCCGGCCGCTGTATGAGTCGGAGCGCCAACGTTCAGTTTCTGAATCATCGCGCTAAACCTGGCCCGACTCTTGCTCTATCTCCACAGACTGCATCCCCGACCCCATGCAGTGGAGAACCTTACCCATGCCAGTCGCCCCCAATTCGCTCCTTCAGGCTGCCCCTGCGGCCAAGCCGTCAGCGCCTGCCGCTAACCCGCCGGTAGTGGTTGCGGCCCCGCGAGACAAGGGCGCAGGCTTTGCTCAAGTGTTTGCCAAGCAGGGCTCCAAGCCGACGCTGAAGGGCGACGACACCGCCAGTAAAGTCACGCGTGACAAGCCTTCCGATACCGGCGCCAAACCGGTTGCCGGCAGCGACAAGCCTGCCGCCAGCAAGCCGGCGGTTGCCGATAGCGGCAATCCCTTGCCTGCCAAGCCGTCGGCCAAGGCCGATGACAGCACTGGCGCCGAGGGCGATAAACCCAGCGATTCAGCCCTGGCGCAACCACCTGCGGTAGACCCTGTTGTCGACCCCGCGGTAATCGCCACCGCGATGCCGGTGGCGGTGCCCGTACAAGTGTCGGCGGTTGACGAGGACGCCAAGGCCCAACCGGTGGTCGCCGTGGTCGATGAGGCCCAGCAGCCGGCTTTCGACCCGCAGGCTGATCCCCTGGATGCGATGCCGGCTGTACGCCTGGCGATGGAGCAGGGTGGGCACGTGTCGGCCAGCAGCCAGACGCCGCAGAAAAGCGCAGCCGCCCCTACGGATCAACCGACCGCTGCGCAAAGCTTTGCCGCTGGCCTGGCCACGATGGTCGACCAGCAAACCACCAAGGACAGCACCGACCAGGGTGGCGACAAGGCGTTTGGCGCGTTGATCGATGACGGCCTCAAGGACCTCAAGAACGCCAGCAGCGACACCCGCGTGGACGATTTCGCCAACCGCCTCGCCGCGCTGACCCAGGCCGCCACGCCCAAAACCGCCAACGCCTTGCCGCCGGTTGCCAATGCACCGCTGGCCATGCACCAGAGCGGCTGGACCGAAGAGGTCGTCAACCGCGTGATGTACCTCTCCAGCGCCAACCTCAAGTCGGCCGAGATCCAGTTGCAGCCGGCCGAGCTTGGGCGTCTGGATATCAAGGTCAACATGACGGCGGACCAGCAGGCCCAGGTCAATTTCATGAGCGGCCATGCCGTGGTGCGTGAAGCGCTGGAAAGCCAGTCTGGCCGCTTGCGTGAGATGTTTGCCCAGCAGGGGATGGGGCAGGTGGATGTGAATGTGTCCGACCAGTCCCGTGGCCAGGAGCAGCAGCAACAGCAGGGCCAGGCGCGGGGCGTCAGCGGCAGCGGCAGGCGTGCTGACAGCGGCGACGCTGGTGGCCCTGTGGACGTGGCCGAAGTGGCGGGGCGCGTGAGCCAGAGCGTGATCGGCTCCAGCGCGGTCGACTACTACGCCTGACTTCCTGTCCAAACCCGGTCAGTGTGGGAGCTGGCTTGCCTGCGATGGCGGTGTATCAGTGACATATATGTGAACTGACCCACCGCCATCGCAGGCAAGCCAGCTCCCACATTTGATTTGGGTTGCCTTCGCGCCAGACAACTCTGGCATAACACTTGCTCTTGCCTTCCCGTAGATCTATGAATCCCCGAATAGTGACGGATTATTGGCATGGCGAAGAGCGACGACGCAGCAACTCCCCCCGCAGCAGGCAAAGGCAAGCTCAAGCTGATCCTGTTGATTGTGCTGGGCCTGCTTTTGGCTATCGGTGCCTCGATTGGCGGCACCTGGTACATCATGCACAGCAGTGCAAGCAAGCCGGCACCCGCCGCCGACGCCGCCACCAACGTCAAGCAACCGGCAATCTTCGAACAGATGCTTCCGGCGTTTGTTGCCAATTACAACGTCAACGGTCGTCAGCGCTACCTGCAAGTGAGCATTACCCTGCTGGCGCGCAACCAGGCGGATCTGGATGCCCTCAAGGTGCATATGCCGGTGATCCGCAACAACCTGGTGATGCTGTTTTCCGGGCAGGCCTTCGACAGCCTGGCCACCCCGGTCGGCCAGGAAATGCTACGCCAGAAGGTCACTGCCAGCGTGCAGGAAGTGGCCCAGAAAGAACTCGGCAAAGTCGTGGTCGAGCAGGCGCTCTTCACTAACTTCGTATTGCAGTAGGATCACGACATGGCCGTGCAAGACCTGCTGTCCCAGGATGAAATCGACGCGCTGTTGCACGGCGTGGACGATGGTCTGGTACAGACCGAAATGGCTGCCGAACCCGGCAGCGTCAAAAGTTATGACCTGACCAGCCAGGATCGCATCGTCCGTGGACGCATGCCGACCCTGGAAATGATCAACGAACGTTTCGCCCGCTACACCCGTATCAGCATGTTCAACATGCTGCGCCGCTCGGCGGACGTGGCGGTGGGCGGCGTGCAGGTGATGAAGTTCGGTGAATACGTGCACTCGCTGTACGTGCCCACCAGCCTCAACCTGGTCAAGATCAAGCCGCTGCGCGGCACTGCGCTGTTCATCCTCGACGCCAAACTGGTGTTCAAGCTAGTGGACAACTTCTTCGGCGGCGACGGCCGTCACGCCAAGATCGAAGGGCGTGAATTCACCCCCACCGAACTGCGTGTCGTGCGCATGGTGCTGGAGCAAGCCTTCATCGACTTGAAGGAAGCCTGGCAGGCGATCATGGAAGTCAATTTCGAGTACATCAATTCGGAAGTGAACCCGGCCATGGCCAACATCGTCGGCCCCAGCGAGGCGATTGTGGTGTCGACTTTCCACATCGAGCTCGATGGCGGTGGCGGTGACCTGCACGTGACTATGCCGTACTCGATGATCGAGCCGGTGCGCGAAATGCTCGACGCCGGTTTCCAGTCCGACCTCGACGATCAGGACGAGCGCTGGGTCAAGGCCCTGCGTGAAGACCTGCTGGACGTCGACGTGCCCCTGAGCGCCACCGTCGCCCGTCGGCAGTTGCGCCTGCGCGACATTTTGCACATGCAGCCCGGGGATGTGATCCCTGTCGACCTGCCGGAAGAACTGATCATGCGCGCCAATGGCGTGCCGTCGTTCAAGGTCAAGCTCGGTTCCCACAAAGGCAACCTGGCGTTGCAAGTGGTTGAGCCGATCAACCGACGCTGATTCAACCCTAATTCATGATTGTTTGCTGCGCCGAGGACATGTAATGGCTACCGAACACGAAAACACTTCCGCCGAAGACCAGGCCCTGGCTGACGAGTGGGCCGCGGCCCTGGAAGAAACCGGCGATGTCGGCCAGGACGACATCGACGCACTGCTGGCCGCCGACGCCGCCACTGCGCCTGCCGGCAAGCGCCTGCCGATGGAAGAATTTGGCAGCGTGCCGAAGAACAACGAGCCGGTGACCCTCGACGGTCCGAACCTGGATGTGATTCTTGACATCCCCGTGTCGATTTCCATGGAAGTGGGCAGCACCGAAATCAATATTCGCAACTTGCTGCAACTCAACCAGGGCTCGGTGATCGAGTTGGACCGCCTGGCCGGTGAGCCACTGGACGTGCTGGTCAACGGCACGCTGATCGCCCACGGCGAAGTGGTGGTGGTCAATGAGAAGTTCGGCATCCGCCTGACGGACGTGATCAGCCCGAGCGAACGCATCAAGAAGTTGCGCTGAGATGAAGTACTCGATGGCGGGACTGTTGCTGGCGCTGCCATTGAGCGCCTGGGCGGTGGAACCGGTCGCGCAAGCGGCTGCGGCACCGGTGGTCGGCAGCGTCGGCGGGCAATTGACGCAGCTGGTGCTGGGCCTGTTGCTGGTGATCGGCTTGATCTTTGTGCTGGCCTGGCTGATGCGCCGCGTACAGCACATCGGCCCGGGCAATGGCCAGGTGATCGAACTGGTCGGTTCGCGCGCCCTCGGCCCGCGTGATCGGCTGGTGCTGGTGCAAGTCGGCGAGGAGCAGATCCTGCTTGGCATCACGCCCGGGCGCATCACCCCGCTGCATGTACTCAAGACCCCGGTGGACGCGGCCAAGACCGAGACCGCCACGCCAGAATTCGCCCAGCGCCTGATGGAGTTGCTGGGCAAGGATCAGAAGGATAAGAAGTAATGCGCGTTTTGCTGACGCTCATGCTGTTGCTGGCCGCGCCGCTGGCCCTGGGCGCCGACCCGTTGTCGATCCCGGCGATCACCCTGGGCACCAACGCGGCCGGCGCGCAGGAATATTCGGTCAGTTTGCAGATCCTGCTGATCATGACCGCGCTGAGTTTTATCCCGGCGTTCGTGATGTTGATGACCAGCTTTACGCGGATCATCATCGTGTTCTCGATCCTGCGCCAGGCCCTGGGCCTGCAACAGACGCCGTCGAACCAGATCCTCACCGGCATGGCCTTGTTCCTGACGCTGTTCATCATGGCGCCGGTGTTCGACAAGGTGAACCAGCAAGCCCTGCAACCCTACCTCGCGGAAAAACTCAACGCCCAGGACGCCATCGACAAAGCCCAGGGCCCGATCAAGGACTTCATGTTGTCGCAAACCCGCTCCAGCGACCTTGAGCTGTTCATGCGCCTGTCCAAGCGTACCGACATCGCCACCCCGGACCAAGCACCCTTGACCATTCTGGTGCCGGCGTTCGTCACCTCCGAATTGAAGACCGCGTTCCAGATCGGCTTCATGATCTTTATCCCGTTTTTGATCATCGACCTGGTGGTGGCGAGCGTGCTGATGGCCATGGGTATGATGATGCTGTCGCCGTTGATCATCTCGTTGCCGTTCAAGATCATGCTGTTTGTGCTGGTGGACGGCTGGGCGCTGATTATTGGCACCCTGGCCGGCAGTTTCGGAGGGGTATAGGGCCATGACCCCAGAAGTCGCCGTCGACCTGTTCCGCGAAGCACTGTGGCTGACCACCCTGATGGTCGCCGTGCTGGTGGTACCGAGCCTGTTGGTCGGCCTGCTGGTGGCGATGTTCCAGGCGGCCACCCAGATCAACGAACAAACCCTGAGCTTCCTGCCGCGCCTGCTGGTAATGCTGGTGACCCTGATCGTCGCCGGCCCTTGGCTGGTGCAAACCTTCATGGAATACATCCTGCAGTTGTACGGCAGTATTCCGCAGTTGATCGGCTGAGCCGATGCAGTCCTTGCTGGCGTTGACCGACACTCAGATCAGCACCTGGGTGGCCTCGTTCATCCTGCCGTTGTTTCGCGTCACGGCGATGTTGATGGCTATGCCGGTGTTCGGCACCACCCTGGTTCCGCGTCGCGTGCGTTTGTACTTTGCCGTGGCGATCACCGTGGTGATCGTGCCGGGCCTGCCACCGATGCCGCCGGTCAACGCGCTGGACCTCAGCGCCTTGCTACTGATCGCCGAACAGATCCTGATCGGCGCCATGTTGGGGTTTTCCCTGACCTTGTTCTTCCAAGCCTTCGTGGTGGCCGGGCAAATCATCTCGATCCAGATGGGCATGGGCTTCGCCTCCATGGTCGACCCCACCAACGGCGTGTCGGCGGCAGTGATCGGGCAGTTTTTGACCATGTTGGTAACCTTGCTGTTCCTGGCCATGAACGGTCACCTGGTGGCGTTCGAGGTGCTGACCGAGAGCTTCACCACCTTGCCGGTGGGCGCAGGCTTGGTGGTCAACCACTTCTGGGAACTGGTGGGGCGCCTCGGTTGGGTACTCGGCGCGGCGCTGTTGCTGGTGTTGCCGGCGATCACGGCGCTGCTGGTGGTCAATATCGCGTTTGGTGTGATGACCCGTGCGGCGCCGCAACTGAACATCTTCTCGATTGGTTTCCCGCTGACCCTGGTGTTGGGCATGGGGATTTTCTGGGTCGGCCTGGCCGACATTCTCAATCAGTATCAACCGCTGGCCACCGATGCCCTGCAGTTCTTACGTGATCTGGCACGGGCGCGCTGAGCCATGGCCGAAAGCGAGAGTGGTCAGGACAAAACAGAAGACCCCACGGAGAAACGTAAAAAGGACTCCAGGGAAAAGGGCGAGATTGCACGCTCCAAAGAGCTCAACACCTTTGCCACCATGATCGCCGGTGCCGGTGCCTTGCTGATCTACGGCGGGGGCCTGGCGCTGGACTTGCTGGAGATGATGAAACACAACTTCAGCTTGCCCCGCGAAGTGCTGCTCAACCCCGACGCCATGGGCCAGTACCTGCTGCACTCAGGCAAAATCGCCCTATTGGCGGTGCAACCGATCTTGATCACCTTGCTGCTCGCCGCGCTGATCGGCCCCGTTGCCCTCGGCGGCTGGTTGTTTGCCGCGGGCAGCATGGCGCCCAAGTTCAGCCGCATGAACCCGGGCGCGGGGCTCAAGCGCATGTTCTCCGCCAAGGCCCTGATTGAATTGCTCAAGGCCCTGGCCAAGTTTTTCCTGATTCTGTTCGTGGCGCTGGCGGTGTTGTCGTCCGACATCGACGACTTGCTGCGCATCGCCCATGAGCCGCTGGAGTCGGCGATCATCCACAGCGTGCAGGTGGTGGGCTGGAGCGCGCTGTGGATGGCCCTCGGGCTGATCCTGATCGCTGCTGTGGATGCGCCGATCCAGCTGTGGGAAAGCCACAAGAAACTGCTGATGACCAAGCAGGAAGTGCGTGACGAACACAAGGATCAGGAAGGCCGGCCCGAGGTCAAGCAACGCATTCGTCAACTGCAGCGCGAAATGTCCCAGCGCAAGATGATGGCTTCGGTACCCGACGCCGACGTGATCATCACCAACCCGACGCACTACGCCGTGGCCCTCAAGTACGACCCCGAGAAGGGTGGTGCGCCGATGTTGCTGGCCAAGGGCAGCGACTTCACCGCCCTGAAAATCCGCGAAATCGCCGTGGCCAACGACATTCTGCTGCTGGAATCGCCGGCGCTGGCGCGCTCGATTTTCTATTCCACCGACCTCGACCAGGAAATCCCCGCCGGGTTGTACCTGGCCGTGGCACAGGTACTGGCCTACGTTTACCAAATCCGCCAATACCGCGCCGGCAAGGGCAAGCGGCCTGATCCGCTCAAGGATTTGCCGATACCGCCGGATTTGCGCCGCGACACCTGATTCTTCTTTGACCTGTCAACTTTGACAGTAGCCGTTACGCCGCCTTCACTGTTTGATACAGCGATGAGCCGCGCAGCCATGCGCGGCTCGGGAGGCGGTGATGGATAGGGGCACGGTCAGGTGGTTCGATGCGGTCAAGGGCATTGGTTTTATTGCTCGGGATCGGGATGGCAATGCGGTTGCCGTCCAATCGACGAATGTCGAATGCGCTGAAGTCCAGCAAGCGCCTGCCAAGCAGCGCAAACCGCGCAAACGCAAAAGATCAACGGATGCATGATCTGCAACGTTGCCATGCCTATCACCCATTGAAAGCCTGCGTCTACCTGTCAACTCTGACAGTAGCCAAAGGGCGCTGCCCGCTGTTTTATTACCCACCATGCACTGCGCGTATGTAGTAACGAGATGCAGGGAGAGCGGTTGTGAAGATGGCTACGGGTACGGTCAGGTACTACGTCTGGCTCAGGGGCGATTGGGTGATCAAGCCCGATGGCGGGGGAGAGGATGTGTTTATCAATGGCAGAGACTGGCGTTGCACTGCGCTGTGGTTTGGCAAGCGCATGGAGTTCCAAATGGTCCATCGACCCGAGGGTATTTATGCCTTGCCCGTCAAACTGTGCAACCCAGGTGAACCGGGTCTCAAGTGAAGTGTAGGGAGAATGGCAATGACAACTGGCACGGTGAAGTGGTTTAACGCGGAGAAGGGGTTTGGTTTTATTACTCCGGATGATGGGACTCCCGATGTGTTTGCCCATTACTCGGCAATTGCGACGCAGGGGTACAAATCTTTGGATGAAAACCAAAAAGTAGAGTTTGACGTCACACAAGGTCCAAAAGGCCCACAGGCTGAGAATATACGGCCAGTTTAGAAACTGAATCACAGGTGGGAGCTGGCTTGCCTGCGATGGCTGACTCACAGCCAATATCCCAGTGGCTGACACACCGCAATCGCAGGCAAGCCAGCTCCCACCCTTGTCCGTATTATCCGCTGCTTGCTTTGCCCGCCATTGCGGCGCCAAGGTGCACACGATCAGCCAGTAACTGCGCCAGTTCGATCAATTGCGCAACACCGAGCAATTCCTCTCGTTTCGAACCTTCCAGGTCAAAAGCCAGGTCGCAGCTCAAGGCATTGGCCGAGGCAAGGGTTTCGCTGAGGTTGACCAGCAGGTCTTCGGTGCTGATGCCGTCGGCTACGGTAAACAGCCGGATGGGGGCATTTGGGGCGGGTTTGATCACTGTGAAGCTCCTTTTACTGAAAGGGAGATGGTGCTTTTGCTCCTAGGTAATCCGGGCCGCGACGCCCGTCCGCTGCGTTTGCAGCGGTGTACGGAGACTAGAGAGCGCATTTCCTAGGGGCAACCCCAAATCCTTGTCAGAAATTTCCTCAGCAATACTGGTTGCACACAAATCCAAATGTGGGAGCTGGCTTGCCTGCGATGGCTGACTCACAGCCAATATCTGCGTGACTGACACACCGCAATCGCAGGCAAGCCAGCTCCCACACTTGAATCGGTTACCACTCGAAAATCGCCCCAAAAGCAAAGTTGGAAGGCTTCTTGCAACCCCGCCTCCAAGTCGCCCTCCAGCGTCAAAACTTTGCTTCAAGGACCCGAGGAATACCGGTGGTAGATCGCTCTCAAATGCTCAACACGGCCCGTGGCACCCTGACTGACCTGTCGCGGGGCAATCTGGGTGTGCCGTTGTTGTTGCTGGTGATGCTGGCAATGATGATGTTGCCGATGCCGCCGTTCCTGCTCGATGTGTTCTTTACCTTCAACATTGCCCTGTCCGTCGTCGTGTTGCTGGTGTGCGTGTACGCCCTGCGGCCGCTGGATTTCGCGGTATTCCCGACGATTCTGCTGGTGGCGACCCTGCTGCGCCTGGCGCTGAACGTGGCGTCCACGCGGGTGGTGATGCTTCACGGCCAGGACGGCCATGCCGCTGCGGGTAAGGTGATCCAGGCGTTCGGCGAGGTGGTGATCGGCGGCAACTACGTGGTCGGTATCGTGGTGTTCGCGATCCTGATGATCATCAACTTCGTGGTGGTGACCAAGGGCGCCGGGCGGATTTCCGAGGTGAGCGCGCGGTTTACCCTCGACGCCATGCCCGGCAAACAGATGGCCATCGACGCCGACCTCAACGCCGGCCTGATCGACCAGAACCAGGCCAAGTCGCGCCGTGCGGAAGTCGCCCAGGAAGCCGAGTTCTACGGCTCCATGGACGGCGCCAGCAAATTTGTGCGCGGCGACGCCATCGCCGGCCTGCTGATTCTGTTTATCAACCTGATCGGCGGCATGGCCGTCGGTATCTTCCAGCACGGCATGACCTTCGGCGATGCGGGCAAGGTGTATGCCTTGCTGACTATCGGTGACGGTTTAGTGGCGCAATTGCCATCACTGTTGTTATCAACAGCGGCGGCCATCATGGTTACCCGCGCTTCGGGCTCCGAAGACATGGGCAAGCAGATCAGCCGCCAGATGTTCGCCTCGCCCAAGGCCCTGGCCGTGGCGGCGGGCATCATGGCGATCATGGGCATCGTGCCGGGTATGCCCCACTTCTCGTTCCTGAGCATGGCGGCCCTGGCCGGCGGCGCAGCTTACCTGTTCTGGAAAAAGCAGAACGCGGTCAAGGTCCAGGCCCAGCAAGAGATTGCCCGCCAGCAGGATCTGCTGCCATCCCCGGCCCGCGCCCAGGAAACCAAGGAACTGGGCTGGGACGATGTGACCCCGATCGACATGATCGGCCTGGAAGTCGGCTACCGCCTGATCCCGCTGGTGGACCGCAACCAGGGCGGGCAATTGCTGGCGCGGATCAAGGGCGTGCGCAAGAAGCTGTCCCAGGACCTGGGCTTCTTGATGCCTACCGTGCATATCCGCGACAACCTCGACCTGGCTCCCAGCGCCTATCGCCTGACCCTGATGGGCGTGATCCTGGCTGAAGCCGAGATCTACCCGGATCGCGAACTGGCGATCAACCCCGGGCAGGTGTTCGGTACGCTAAACGGCATTACCGCCAAAGATCCGGCTTTTGGCCTGGAAGCGGTGTGGATCGAAGTCAGCCAGCGCAGCCAGGCGCAATCGCTGGGTTACACCGTGGTGGATGCCAGCACCGTGGTTGCCACGCACCTCAACCAGATTCTCTACAAGCACTCCCACGAGCTGATCGGTCATGAGGAAGTCCAGCAATTGATGGGCTTGCTGGCCAAATCCTCACCGAAACTGGCCGAAGAGCTGGTGCCGGGTGTCCTGACACTGTCGCAGTTGCTCAAGGTGCTGCAAGCGCTGTTGGCCGAGCAGGTGCCGGTGCGTGACATTCGCAGCATTGCCGAAGCCATCGCCAACAATGCCGCCAAGAGTCAAGATACTGCCGCTCTGGTGGCGGCGGTGCGCGTCGGATTGTCCCGTGCAATCGTGCAAAGCATTGTAGGCATTGAGTCCGAGCTGCCTGTGATCACCCTGGAACCCAGGTTGGAACAAATATTGCTCAATAGTATTCAGAAGGCGGGGCAAGGCCAGGAAGAGGGCGTTTTGCTGGAGCCGAGCATGGCTGAAAAGCTGCAGCGTTCGTTGATCGACGCCGCACAGCGCCAGGAAATGCAAGGCAACCCGGTGATCCTGCTGGTGGCCGGCCCGGTTCGGGCGATGTTGTCGCGGTTTGGACGCCTGGCTGTACCGAATTTGCACGTGTTGGCTTACCAGGAAATTCCTGACAATAAGCAAGTGACTATCGTCGCGACAGTTGGGCCCAATGGCTGAGGTAGTGGGTTATGCAAGTTAAGCGTTTTTTCGCCGCCGATATGCGTCAGGCCATGAAACTGGTCCGTGATGAGCTGGGCGCCGATGCCGCGATTATCGGTAACCGTCGGATTGCCGGCGGTGTCGAGCTGACGGCTGCCCTGGATTACACCCCCCAGGCGCTGGCCCCGCGCGTGCCGAACATGGAACTCGAAGACGAGCTGCGCAAGACCGCCTCGCGCATTGTGTCGGCCCAGGCTGAACTGAGTATGCGTGGCGACAGCGATGCCAGCACCAATCGCCAATTGTTCGCCGGCCTGCCGTTGACCGCCGCCGAGCCGCTGGTAGAGCCGACATTTGTCGAACCGCCGCGTCCAGCCGCGCCCGCCCCGGCTGCTGCTGTCGACCAGCGTGTGTTCGATTCGATGCGCTTTGAACTCAATGGCCTGCGTGAACTGCTGGAAGTGCAGCTGGGCTCGTTGGCCTGGACGCAACTGCAAGGCAGCAAGCCCCAGCAAGCCAACCTGTGGCGCCGCCTGCAACGCATCGGCTTGTCCGGCCCTTTGTCCCGCGACCTGCTGGCCTTGACCGCCGAAGTCGAAGAGCCGCGTCAGGCCTGGCGCATGTTGCTGGCGCACTTGGCGCGCATGATCGCCACCCCGGAAATCGAACCCCTGGAAGAGGGCGGTGTGATTGCCATGGTCGGCCCCGCCGGCATGGGCAAGACCACCACCCTGGCGAAGCTGGCCGCGCGTTATGTACTTAAATACGGCGCACAGAATATCGCCCTGGTGAGCATGGACAGCTACCGCATCGGCGCCCAGGAGCAGCTCAAGACCCTGGGCCGCATCCTCAATGTGCCAGTGACGCACGTCGACCCGGGCCAGTCCCTGGCCAATGCCCTCGACCCGCTGCTGCGCAAGCGCGTGGTGCTGATCGATACCGCCGGCCTGCAAGCCAGCGACCCGGCCCTGCGTATGCAGCTCGAAAGCCTGGCCGGGCGTGGCATCAAGTCGAAAAATTACCTGGTGCTTGCAACCACCAGCCAGAAACAGGTTCTTACCGCCGCGTACCATAGTTACAAACGCTGCGGTCTGGCCGGCTGCATCCTCACCAAGCTCGACGAAACCGCGAGCCTGGGCGAAGTGTTGAGCCTGGCCATCAGTCATGAATTACCGGTCGCCTACCTGACCGACGGGCCGCGGATCCCGGATGATCTGCATCTGCCGCGCCGTCATCAGTTGGTCAGCCGTGCCGTCAGTGTGCAAATGCAAGAAGAGCCTAGCGAGGAAGCGATGGCCGATATGTTCGCCGACCTTTACCACCACCCGGCAAAACGGGTCGGTTGAGGCAGGATGAACACCGTGAAATGTACCTACATCGATGGTCTGCAAGCGTTTCAAGCGGCCAAGCCATGTAGCCTGCGTCTAAGCAAGACAAGGTAAAGAAATAAAATGGGCAGCATGCATCCCGTACAGGTGATCGCGGTGACCGGCGGCAAAGGTGGCGTCGGCAAAACTAACGTGTCAGTGAATTTGTCCCTGGCCCTGGCAGAGCTTGGCCGTCGCGTCATGCTGCTGGATGCTGATTTGGGCTTGGCGAACGTGGACGTTCTGCTGGGGCTGACACCCAAACATACCCTTGCCGATGTGATCGAGGGCCGCTGTGAGCTGCGCGATGTGCTGCTCCAGGGGCCCGGTGGCATTCGTATCGTGCCGGCTGCCTCGGGCACCCAGAGCATGGTGCACCTGAGCCCCGCGCAACATGCCGGGCTGATCCAGGCCTTCAGTGATATCGGCGACAACCTCGACGTGCTGGTGATCGACACCGCCGCCGGGATCGGCGAATCGGTGGTCAGCTTTGTGCGCGCCGCGCAGGAGGTGCTGCTGGTGGTGTGCGACGAACCTACTTCCATCACCGACGCCTACGCGCTGATCAAACTGCTTAACCGTGACTACGGCATGAACCGCTTTCGCGTGCTGGCCAACATGGCCCAGAGCCCGCAGGAAGGGCGCAACCTGTTCGCCAAGTTGACCAAGGTCACGGATCGCTTCCTCGATGTGGCTTTACAATACGTCGGCGCAGTTCCCTATGACGAGTGTGTGCGCAAGGCCGTGCAAAAGCAGCGTGCGGTCTACGAAGCGTTCCCTCGTTCGAAGTGCGCACTGGCGTTCAAGGCCATTGCCCAGAAGGTCGATACCTGGCCGTTGCCCGCCAATCCGCGGGGGCATCTGGAGTTTTTCGTCGAGCGTTTGGTGCATCAGACGAGTGCGGGACCGGTGCTATGACATCCAGCGGCTACAACCTTTACAAAAAGTCGGCACGTGACAGCCAGGGCGAATTGATCGAGCGCTATGCGCCTCTGGTCAAGCGCATTGCCTATCACCTGTTGGCGCGCCTGCCGGCGAGCGTGCAGGTCGAAGACTTGATCCAGGCCGGTATGATCGGCCTGCTTGAAGTGTCGACCAAATACGACGCGAGCAAGGGTGCCAGTTTCGAGACGTATGCGGGTATCCGTATCCGTGGCGCAATGCTCGACGAGGTGCGTAAAGGCGATTGGGCGCCGCGTTCGGTACACCGCAATACCCGCATGGTCAGTGATGCAATTCGTGCAATTGAAGCAAAAACCGGTCGTGACGCTAAAGATCATGAAGTTGCGGCCGAACTCCAATTGAGTCTCGACGATTACTACGGGATTTTGAACGATACCTTGGGCAGCCGCCTGTTCAGTTTCGACGACCTTTTACAGGACGGCGAACACGAAGGGCTGCACGAGGACGGCGCGAGTGCACATCTTGAACCGTCGCGCGATCTGGAGGACGAACGTTTCCAGAAAGCGTTGGCGGACGCGATTGCCAACTTGCCCGAGCGTGAGCGCCTGGTGCTGGCGCTGTACTACGACGAAGAGCTGAACCTCAAGGAAATCGGTGAGGTCCTGGGGGTCAGCGAGTCGCGTGTCAGCCAGTTGCATAGCCAGTGCGCCGCCCGCTTGCGGGGGCGATTGGGAGAGTGGCGCGCGCGCTGACAGGCAGTGTGGGGACACTGCAGACGCTACCGCGAAACCGCAGGGTTTTGCGGGTGAGTACCGTGGTGCCCTGGGCAGTCCTTTTTGTGTAACGCCTGTTGATTGAAATGGCGCGTCCAGGTGCTGGGCGCGTTTAAGACTGCTTGGAGGTCGAATTGGACAAGAACATGAAAATCCTCATCGTTGATGACTTCTCAACGATGCGGCGGATCATTAAAAACCTGTTGCGTGACCTTGGGTTCACCAACACGGTCGAGGCGGATGACGGCATTACGGCGATTCCGATCCTCAACAGCGGCAGCATCGACTTTCTGGTAACTGACTGGAACATGCCGGGCATGACCGGTATCGACCTGCTGCGCCACGTGCGCGCCGATGAAAAGCTGCGCAGCCTGCCTGTGCTGATGGTGACCGCCGAAGCCAAGCGTGAACAGATCATCGAAGCCGCCCAAGCCGGGGTCAACGGTTACGTGGTCAAGCCATTCACGGCGCTGGCCTTGAAAGAGAAGATTGAAAAAATCTTCGAACGCATCGGTCATTGATGTCGCCACGGGGGAGCTATGGAGCATAACGAAACGTCACAGGGCGACTTTGAGTCGACCCTGAAAAAACATGCTCACCAGTTGGTCGACAGCCTGGAAAAAGGCCAGTTCGCCGATGCGGTGCAGTTGATCCATGAGCTTAACCAGACCCGTGACCGCGGCCTGTACCAGGAAGTGGGCAAGCTCACACGCGAGCTGCACAGTGCGATCGTCAATTTCCAGATTGACCCGCGCATGCCCCAGGCCGAAGAAATTTCACAGATCACCGACGCCACTGAGCGCCTGTCGTATGTGGTCAGGCTGACCGAGGCCGCTGCCAACCGCACCATGGACCTGGTGGAAAACGCCACGCCTCTGGTCAACGGCATGGCCAGCGAAGCCCAGGCCCTGAGCGTTGACTGGGGCCGCTTCATGCGCCGTGAAGTGGGCGCTGAGGAATTTCGTGAGTTGGCGCGTCGGGTCGACGGTTTCCTGTCGCGCAGCGAGCAAGAGAACCGCACGGTGGCCAGCAATCTCAACGACATCCTGCTGGCCCAGGATTATCAGGACCTCACCGGCCAGGTGATCAAGCGCGTGACCCAATTGGTCACCGAAGTGGAAAGCAACTTGCTCAAATTGGTGCTGATGGCCGGCCAGGTCGACCGTTTTGCCGGCATCGAACACGACCGCGAAGCGATCCTCTCGGAAAAAGATCCACAAAAACATCTCGCCAAGGGTGAAGGTCCGCAGATTCATGCCGATAAACGTGAAGACGTTGTGTCAGGTCAGGATGACGTAGATGACCTGTTATCCAGTTTAGGCTTCTAAGGAGCACCCACATGAGCTTCGGCGCCGATGAAGAAATCCTTCAGGATTTCCTTGTAGAGGCCGGCGAAATTCTAGAGCAACTGTCCGAACAACTGGTCGAGCTGGAAAGCCGACCGGATGATGCGAACCTGCTCAATGCAATTTTTCGCGGTTTTCACACTGTAAAAGGGGGCGCCGGCTTCCTCCAGCTCCATGAGCTGGTGGAGTGCTGCCACATCGCCGAGAACGTGTTCGACATCCTTCGCAAGGGTGAGCGTCACGTTGATTCGGAATTGATGGACGTGATTCTCGAAGCACTGGATGCAGTCAACGGCATGTTCAGCCAGGTGCGTGAACGTGCGCCGATCACGGCGGCTACCCCGGAACTGCTGGCCGCCCTGGCGCGCCTGGCTGAACCGGCTGCCGCTGCGCCGGTTGTGCAAGCGGCGCCTGAGCCGGTGGTAGAAGCCGAACCGGACGTGACCGACAGCGAGTTCGAACAGCTGCTCGACTCGCTCAATGCGGTCAAGGCCGAGGCTGAAGCGCCGGCTGCACCTGTCGCCACGCCGACCAGCGAAGACATTACCGACGCAGAATTCGAATCCTTGCTCGACCAGTTGCATGGCAAGGGCCAGTTCGCGGCCGATGCCGTGGCCCCTGTGGCGCCGCCGCAAGTGCCGGATGCCAATGCCAGCACCGACATTACCGACGATGAGTTCGAAGCACTGCTCGACCAACTGCATGGCAAAGGCACCTTTGTGGCCGAAGCCCTGCCGGAAGTCGCGGCCACAGCTGCCGCCCCGGCCACCAAGGCTGGGCCTGCCGACGACGGGTTGATCTCCGATCACGAGTTCGAAGCGCTGCTGGACGAGCTGCACGGTAAAGGCAAGTTCACCGAAGTGGCGCCAGCTGCCGCCGCAGCGGTCGCCACTGCCGCACCGGCGGCCGCCAAAGCGTCGGCGCCGGTCGCCAAGCCGGCACCCGCGCCGGCACCTGCCCGTGCAGCGGCACCGGCCGCGGCGGAAAAGCCCGCCAGTGAAGCCGAAACCACCGTGCGCGTCGATACCGCACGCCTGGACGACATCATGAACATGGTCGGCGAACTGGTGCTGGTGCGTAACCGCCTGGTGCGCCTGGGCCTGAACAGCGGCGACGAAGCCATGCAAAAGGCCGTGTCGAACCTCGATGTGGTCACCGCCGACTTGCAAACCGCCGTGATGAAAACGCGGATGCAGCCGATCAAGAAAGTCTTTGGCCGCTTCCCGCGCCTGGTCCGCGACCTGGCGCGCCAGCTCAAGAAAGAAATCAACCTGGAACTGGTGGGCGAAGAAACCGACCTGGATAAAAACCTGGTCGAGGCCCTCGCCGACCCGCTGGTCCACTTGGTGCGCAACGCGGTCGACCACGGCGTGGAAACCCCGGAAGAACGCGAAACCGCCGGCAAGTCGCGCAACGGCAAGGTGATCCTGGCCGCAGAGCAAGAGGGCGACCACATCCTGCTGTCGATCACCGATGACGGCAAAGGCATGGACCCGACCATCTTGCGCAATATCGCGGTCAAGCGCGGCGTGATGGACAAGGACGCCGCCGACCGCCTGACCGACACCGAGTGCTACAACCTGATCTTCGCCCCGGGCTTCTCGACCAAGACCGAGATTTCCGACGTATCCGGCCGTGGCGTCGGCATGGACGTGGTGAAAACCAAGATCAGCCAGCTCAACGGCTCGATCAACATCTACTCGACCAAGGGCCAGGGCTCCAAGATCGTCATCAAGGTGCCGTTGACCCTGGCGATCATGCCGACGCTGATGGTGATGCTGGGCAACCAGGCGTTCGCTTTCCCGCTGGTCAACGTCAACGAAATTTTCCACCTCGACCTGTCGCGCACCAACGTGGTGGACGGCCAGGAAGTGGTGATCGTGCGCGACAAGGCATTGCCATTGTTCTACCTCAAGCGTTGGCTGGTGGCGTCGGCCAAGCATGAAGAGCAGCGTGAAGGCCATGTGGTGATTCTGTCCGTGGGCACCCAGCGCATCGGCTTTGTGGTCGATCAACTGGTGGGCCAGGAAGAAGTGGTGATCAAGCCTTTGGGCAAGATGCTGCAGGGCACCCCGGGCATGT
Organism: Pseudomonas sp. OST1909; assembly: GCF_015277575.1. Classification (NCBI taxonomy): domain Bacteria; kingdom Pseudomonadati; phylum Pseudomonadota; class Gammaproteobacteria; order Pseudomonadales; family Pseudomonadaceae; genus Pseudomonas; species Pseudomonas sp. OST1909. The sequence continues at coordinate 4,626,981 of NZ_CP063780.1, read as the reverse complement.
CGGGCGCGACCATTACCGGTGACGGTCGGATCGCGTTGATTCTCGATGTTCCAAGCATGCTCAAGCGTTACGCCGCACGGCGTATTTGATTCTGGTGGGGCAGGGCGGTCATGCCCGCCCCACCTAACGGAGTGTTTATGGCAGTCAAGGTCCTGGTGGTGGACGATTCGGGTTTCTTCCGCCGCCGCGTCTCGGAAATTCTTTCCGCCGATCCAACGATCCAGGTGGTCGGCACGGCCACCAACGGTAAAGAGGCGATCGATCAGGCCATCGCGTTGAAGCCGGACGTGATCACCATGGACTACGAGATGCCAATGATGGACGGCATTACCGCCGTGCGTCACATCATGCAGCGCTGCCCCACCCCGGTATTGATGTTCTCGTCGCTGACTCACGAAGGCGCACGGGTGACCCTCGACGCGCTGGATGCCGGCGCGGTGGATTTTCTGCCGAAGAATTTCGAAGACATCTCGCGCAACCCCGACAAGGTCAAGCAGATGCTGTGCGAGAAGGTGCACAGCATCTCACGCAGTAACCGTCGTAGCCTGTTCAGTGCACCTGCGCCGGCACCTACGCCTGCGCCCGTAGCGGCTGCACCAACCTCATCGTTTGCACGCCCGGCCCCTGCGCCGGTGGCTCGGCCTGCGGTGGCGCCGGTACGTGCCGCCGCTGCACCGAGTGCCCATTCGCCAGCGCCCAAGCGCAAGGCTTACAAGCTGGTTGCCATCGGTACCTCCACCGGTGGCCCGGTGGCCTTGCAGCGGGTGTTGACCCAGCTGCCGGCCAACTTCCCGGCGCCGATTGTGCTGGTGCAGCACATGCCCGCGGCGTTCACCAAGGCGTTCGCCGAGCGCCTGGACAAGCTGTGCCGGATCACCGTCAAGGAAGCCGAGGATGGCGACATCCTGCGTCCTGGCCTGGCGCTGCTGGCGCCGGGTGGCAAGCAGATGATGGTGGACGGCCGTGGTGCGATCAAAATCCTGCCGGGCGACGAGCGCTTGAACTACAAGCCGTGTGTGGATATCACCTTCGGTTCGGCGGCCAAGTCCTACGGTGACAAAGTTCTGGCGGTGGTGCTCACCGGCATGGGCGCCGACGGCCGTGAAGGCGCACGCCTGCTCAAGCAAGGTGGCAGCGCCATCTGGGCCCAGGACGAAGCCAGCTGCGTGATCTATGGCATGCCCATGGCCATCGTCAAGGCTGACCTGGCTGACGCGGTCTACAGCCTGGACGACATCGGCAAGCATCTGGTGGAGGCCTGCCTCTGATGGATGTCTTGAGCCTGATCGGGATCACCATGGCGTTTGTCGCCATCATCGGCGGCAACTACCTCGAAGGCGGCCACCTCGGCGCCCTGGCCAATGGCCCGGCGGCGCTGATCGTGATTGGTGGCACCGTGGGCGCGGCGCTGTTGCAGTCGCCGCTGAGCTCGTTCAAGCGGGCCATGCAGATCCTGGTGTGGATCATTTTCCCGCCACGGGTCGACCTGCCCGGCGGCATCGACCGCGTGGTCAACTGGAGCCTCACTGCCCGCAAGGAAGGTTTGCTGGGCCTGGAAGGCGTGGCCGATGCCGAGCCCGACAGCTACGCACGCAAGGGCCTGCAGTTGCTGGTGGACGGCGCTGAGCCGGAAGCGATCCGCAGCATCCTGGAGGTGGATTTCTACACCCAGGAAAGCCGTGACATCAATGCGGCCAAAGTCTTTGAAAGCATGGGCGGCTACGCGCCGACTATCGGCATCATCGGTGCGGTGATGGGCCTGATCCACGTGATGGGCAACCTGGCTGATCCTTCGCAGCTGGGCAGCGGTATTGCCGTGGCGTTTGTGGCGACCATCTACGGCGTGGCCAGTGCCAACCTGGTGCTGTTGCCGGTGGCCAGCAAGCTCAAGTCGATTGCCATGCGCCAGTCGCGTTATCGCGAAATGCTGCTTGAAGGCATCCTGTCGATTGCCGAAGGTGAGAACCCGCGCTCCATCGAATTGAAGCTCCAGGGCTTCATGGATTGATGGGAGGAACCGCCTGTGAGCCGTCGCCGTCGCGAGCCTGAAGAACATGTCAACCACGAGCGCTGGCTGGTGTCCTACGCGGACTTCATCACCTTGTTGTTTGCGTTTTTCGTGGTGATGTATTCGATTTCGTCGGTCAACGAAGGCAAGTACAAGATCATTTCCCAGGCACTGGTGGGCGTGTTCAACGATACCGAGCGTGCGCTCAAGCCGATTCCCATCGGTGACGAGCGGCCCAGGACCGTCACCCCGGCCAAGCCGCTGGTTAACGACAGCGAGGAGATCGCTGCCGGTGTCGGCGGCACCAGTGACCCGCTCAAAAGCATCGCCGATGACATCAGTGCCGCCTTTGGTGACCTGATCAGTTCCAATCAGATGACCGTACGCGGCAACGAGTTGTGGGTGGAGATCGAACTCAACTCCAGCCTGTTGTTTGCCAGTGCCGATGCGTTGCCCAGTGACCAGGCGTTCACCATCATCGACAAGGTGGCGGCGATCCTTAAACCGTTTGAAAACCCGATCCATGTGGAAGGCTTCACCGACAATTTTCCCATCAGCACCGCGCAGTACCCGACCAACTGGGAACTGTCATCGGCCCGTGCATCGAGCATCGTGCGCATGTTGGCCATGCAGGGTGTGAACCCTCAGCGACTGGCGTCGGTGGGCTATGGTGAATTCCAGCCCGTGGCCAATAACGCCACGGTGGAAGGGCGGGCACGCAACCGTCGGGTGGTGCTGGTGGTGTCGCGCAACCTGGATGTACGTCGCAGCCTGACCGGCACTGGCACGGCCAATGCAACACCGGATGCGGCGTTGAAGCGCGCTGGCACACAAACTGCACCGACCCCTGCAAAGTCGCCGGTTCGGGCAAGCGCCGTCAATTCTCCGTCACCGGCTCAATAACCTTATGCCATGTCTCGGTCGCGCCTGTGCCCGCCGGGAGGAACCAACCGAATGAGAGTCTGGGCAGTTGCCAATCAAAAGGGTGGAGTCGGCAAGACCACCACCTCCATCGCCTTAGCCGGCTTGCTGGCCGAAGCGGGCAAGCGTGTGGTCGTGGTCGACCTCGACCCCCACGGTTCCATGACCAGCTATTTCGGCTACGACCCGGATGCGCTGGAACACAGCTGCTATGACCTGTTCCTGCACAAGGGCAGCGTGCCGGCGGATTTGCCCGGGCAATTGCTGCTGCCCACCAGCAACGAGAGCATTTCGCTGTTGCCGTCGAGCACCGCGCTGGCCACCCTTGAGCGCCAGTCGCCGGGGCAGAGCGGCCTGGGCCTGGTGATCGCCAAGACCCTGGCGCAGTTGTGGCAGGATTTCGACTACGCGATCATCGACAGCCCGCCGTTGCTGGGCGTGCTGATGGTCAACGCCCTGGCGGCCAGCCAGCAATTGGTGATCCCGGTACAAACCGAGCACCTGGCGGTCAAGGGCCTGGAGCGTATGGTCAGCACCCTTGCGATGATCAACCGTTCGCGCAAACAGGCGCTGCCGTTCAGCATCGTGCCGACCTTGTTCGACCGCCGTACCCAGGCATCCCTCAGCACTTTGCGCGTATTGCGCGATGCCTACCCGGACACCATCTGGAACGGCTACATCCCGGTGGATACTCGCCTGCGCGATGCCAGCCGTGCGGGGCTCACGCCGTCGCAGTTCGATGGCAAGAGCCGTGGCGTGCTGGCCTACCGTGCGTTGCTCAAGCATCTGCTGTCGCAGCAGCTTGTGGCGCAGGTGGCGTGATGAACCGTCCTGTCGAATTCAAGACCCGGCCGCAACTCGCGCTGGAATCCTACCTGGATGCCCTGCTGCAGGAGGCGACTGACGAAGAGCTGCCGGAACCGATTCTGGTACTTGAGCCTGCTGTCGAGCCTGACACTACGCTGGACGAGTTCCAGCAGGCCGTCATGGAAGAACAGGCGCGTGATGCGCAGGTGGTGGAGGCTCCAGTCGTGGTGCCGATCACCCCTGCGGTGTTGGCGCCGATGGTGGTCGAACCGGTGGTGGACGTGCACCTGCCGCCGAGTATCACGCCACCGCCGGTAACCGGTGACGGCCGCCCGGCGTGGGCGGCCGAGCCGTTCGAGTGCCTGCTGTTCGACGTCGCCGGCTTGACCCTGGCAGTGCCGCTGGTGTGCCTGGGCTCGATCTATTCTTTGGAAGGCCAGGAGCTGACACCGTTGTTCGGCCAGCCGGAGTGGTTTCTCGGCATCTTGCCCAGCCAGGCCGGCAACCTCAAGGTGCTGGACACCGCGCGCTGGGTGATGCCCGACCGCTACCGCGACGATTTCCGCCAGGGCTTGCAATACGTGATTTCGGTGCAGGGCTACGAATGGGGGCTGGCGGTGCATCAAGTCAGCCGCTCGTTGCGCCTGGACCCCAATGAAATCAAATGGCGCAGCCACCGCGGCCAGCGCCCCTGGCTGGCGGGCACCGTGATTGAGCACATGTGCGCATTGCTGGATGTCGCTGAACTGGCCGAGTTGATTGCCAGCGGTGCGGTCAAGGCGATGCCACAGAACAAACGTAGTTGATTGAACAATAAGGGCCGTGCGGTTGCGCGGCGCAATAGCACACACGCCGTCGATAACGGCATTTGAAGGGGTTACACGAATGAACAAGTCAGCGTCCGCACAAGGTTTGGATGATCCGATCCTGCAATGGGTTACCTTCAAACTCGACAACGAGACCTACGGCATCAACGTGATGCGCGTGCAGGAAGTGCTGCGCTACACCGAGATCGCTCCGGTACCGGGTGCACCGAGCTATGTGCTGGGCATCATCAACCTGCGTGGCAATGTGGTGACAGTCATCGACACCCGCCAGCGTTTTGGCCTGGACACGGTTGAAGTCAGCGACAACACCCGTATCGTGATCATCGAAGCCGACAAGCAAGTGGTCGGGATCATGGTCGATAGCGTGGCCGAAGTGGTTTACCTGCGCCAATCGGAAGTGGAAACCGCACCGAACGTGGGTAACGAAGAATCGGCCAAGTTCATCCAGGGCGTGTGCAACAAGAACAACGAACTGCTGATCCTGGTTGAGCTGGACAAGATGATGAGCGAAGAAGAGTGGTCGGAACTGGAGAGCATCTGATTGTTCCTTGAGGCAGCGGTGATTGTCCTGGCCCTGTTGTGGGCCGGGACCTTGGCGTTTGTACTGCGCTATATGCGTCAGCAACGGGAGTTGGCCCTGCAACAGGCCGAACGCGATGCCGTGCGTGATCGGCGCATTCTGGAGCTGGTCAAGCGCGTGGATCATTACCAGCAGAGTGCGGTGCGGGTCGGCGATGAAGTGCATGAACTGCGCGCGATTCTCGGGCCTTTGCCGGATAAGCTGGTGCAATTGGAACAGCGCGACCCTTCGAACCTGTCCTTTGCCCAGGCGGCCAAGCTGGTGGGGATGGGGGCGACGGTGGACGAACTGACCCAGTCGTGCGGCTTGACCCAGGCCGAGGCGCAGTTGATGAGCAAGTTGCACAAGAGCTGATTCGGCTGCGCTTGCTGGGTTCATGTGGGAGGGGATTGCCCTCGATAGCGGCCTGGCAACCGACGCTTCTCTGCCTGACACCCTGCGACCAAACTGTGGGAGCTGGCTTGCCTGCGATGACGGCCTGATAGCCGACATTTATCTACCTGACACCCCTCAGTCCAAATGTGGGAGCTGGCTTGCCTGCGAAGGCGGCCTGACAGCCGACCAGGAGTTGGATCAGACCGAGTACATATCCGTTGCTGCGGTAACGGCCGCTTATGGTTTCGCTCTTACAGCGACTCACTTTTGGAGAGGCCCAAAAGTAAGCAAAAGGCCTTCGCCCCACCACTCGGCACCTCGCTCAGGCTCGGTGTGCCCGTAATCCGCCATGGATTGGGGGGCCGCCGCCACGCGCCATCCATGGCGCGGGGCGGCTAAACCGGCATCCTTGCCGGTTTACCCCCCAAATCCCTGTCGAATTCCGGCCAGCGTGGTTTAACGGGGCGCCTAAGATCAAGAGCAAGAGCGGCTCGCTTCGCATCGTGGTTACCGTAGGGGGGCTGCGAACTGAAGTTGTGTAGATACCTATGGCCATCGCAGGCAAGCCAGCTCCCACAGTTTGATCTGCGTACATCAATCAATTTTCTCCAGCCACAGACTTTTCCTGTTCTCCAAGGGTCAACATCCTTCAAGCACCTTGACCCAGGAGATACCTTCAAATGACCACCCCCAAAGCCCTGTTGATCCTTCACGGCAAACAAGCCCTGAACGAGGACGTGCGTGCCGCCGTGCTGGCCCGGCGTGAGCAGGGTTGGGAGTTGGCGGTGCGGGTGACGTGGGAGGGTGGTGATGCCCAGCGGCTGGTCGATGAAGCCCTGGCTGACGGCTACACCCACATCATCGCCGGCGGCGGCGACGGTACGCTGCGCGATGTGGCCGAGGCCATGGCGCTGGCCAAGGCCGACGCCAGCCTGGTGCTGATGCCCCTGGGCACCGCCAATGACTTTGCCAAGGCCGCGGGCGTGCCGTTGGAACCGGCCGGCGCCCTGGCGTTGCTGGACGTCCAGCCCAGGGCCATCGACCTCGGCCAGGTGGGCGGGCAGATCTTCCTGAACATGGCCACCGGCGGTTTCGGTAGCCAGGTCACGGCCAACACCTCCGAAGACCTGAAGAAAGTCCTCGGCGGCGCCGCCTACCTGTTCACCGGTTTATCGCGCTTCAGCGAATTGAAGGCCGCCTACGGGGAGCTGGAAGGCCCGGATTTCCACTGGAAAGGCGAGCTGCTCGCGCTGGGTATCGGCAACGGTCGCCAGGCCGGTGGCGGGCATGTGCTGTGCCCCGGCGCATTGGCCGATGATGGATTGCTCGACGTCAGCATCCTGCCAGCCCCCCAGGAAGTGGTCGGCACCCTGCGTGAATTGATGAGCAATGGCTGGGGCCTGGACACCATGTTCGTTCGCGCACGCCTGCCATGGGTCAATATCAAGGTCGCCCAAGGCTTGTACATCAACCTCGATGGCGAGCCGCTGGAAGGCGACGACCTGCATTTCGAAGCGTTGCCCAAGGCGCTTCGCGTGCATCTGCCGCTGGGTTCGCCGTTAGTCGTCCAGGCTGATGATTTGCTCACGCACGGCAAATAACACCAGGCCCGCCACGTCGAAAATCTGCAAGCGCTTCATGATCTGCGAGCGATGGGCCTCCACAGTCTTGATGCTCAAGCCCAGGCCATGGGCGATCTCCCGGGTGGACTTGCCACGTACGATCAGACGCAAAATCTCCAGTTGCCGCGCCGTCAGGTTATGGCTGTGGGCAACGGGAGCGCTGGGGCTCTGGCTGCGGATCAGCGCCTGGTTGATCACCGTGTGGGCGATGGCGGGGCTCAGGTAGCGTTCGTTGTTACGCAGGGCCAGCAGGGCATGTTCCAGCTCGTTGGCGGTGGTGTCCTTGAGCAGGTAGCCGTGGGCTCCGGACTCCAGTGCGCGCATGATCAGGTCTGGTTCGGTGTGCATCGACAGAATCAGCACCTTGCAATTGGGGTAAAAGCGCTTGAGTTGCTGCAAGGCATCCAGCCCACCGGTGTGCCGCATCGACAGATCGAGCAGCACGATATCCGGCTGCAAGGCGCTGTATTGCGCCAGCAGTTGTGCGCCATCGCTGGCTTCGCCGATGACGCTGTAGCCGGGAATATCCAGAATCAGCGCACGCACACCGGCGCGAATCAGTGCGTGGTCATCCACCAGGAGTAAATTGCAGGTCACTCGAGAACCTTAGGGGCGCTGGCCCGTTCGAGAGCGCGGGGCGCCCAGGGGAAAAGTGCGTTGATACGGGTGCCGTTGCCAGGCTGGCTGCTGATGGAAAAGGTGCCCCCCAGCTGGTGGGTTCGTTCGCACATACCGGCCAAGCCCCGTTGGCCTTCCCGGCCCGGGTCGGGGGCAGGCGAGAACCCCTGGCCGTCATCGCAGATCATCAGCGACAGGCCTTCAGGCAGGCGTTGCAGGCGCACCAGCAGGTTGCGCGCCTTTGCATGGCGAAGCATGTTGGTCACCGCTTCCTGGGTGATGCGAAAGGCCGCCACGGCCATTTCTTCGGGGATGCCGGTGAGCCGTTGCTGGCACTCCAGGCTCCAGCACACCTGGGTGTTTTCCAGGGTCTTGAGCAGGTGTGCGCGCAGGCTGGCTTCCAGACCCAGGCTGGTCAGTTGGCGCGGGTTGAGGATGGCGCAGACGTCGCGCACCTTGGCCAGGGTTTCATTGAGCGTATTGCACAGCACCGTGCAATGGGTGTTCAGGTCCGGGGGCAGGCGGCGCTGCAACCATTCGCTTTGCAGTTTGGCGGCGGTCAGCAGTTGGCCGATATCGTCATGCAGTTCGCGGCTGAGCCGGTGGCGTTCGTTCTCCTGCACTTGCAGCAAGCGGTCGGCCAGTTCCTGGGGCTCGAACTTGATGGCTTTGCGCGAATTCCACTGTTGCAGCCCCACCACCACCAGCGTGGCGAAGTTGAGCAGCAGGATCAGCAACGGCAGCGGCGCGTCCTGCAGATAGGCCCACAGGCTGGCCAGCAATGAGCACAGGCACAGCGCAAGGGTGAGGCGGCGCACATGGCTGCGGGACACGGACCTGGCGATAAGTGACTTGAAACTGGCGTACATAGCGGATGGAGCCAATGAGGGTTCACTGCGGTGAGGCCGGTTGACCGGGCTCTGTTTGGAGTGCGCTGCCAAATCGTCTTTAAGCATGTTGAAGTTAAATCACTTCGAGCGGGGCATAGTACCACCCCGCTTACCGTTGGTCGCCTGATTGGTTTATGGCCCACACAAATACTCTGGGCGTTAATCCCAGAGTTGAAAGTGGAAAGTTGTATTAACGAAGTTGGTTTGTATAATTATTACATTGACGGCTAATTGATATTTTCCCATTGCGTCAAAGCCGGTCGTTTTTAGATAACTCGACAGTTAAATACGACCTGCACGACGCTACGACCCCTGATGCAGATGCTGCGGCGGTGTACGGCTCAAATTCTTTTGCGGGATCTGCAAGGCAACCGTTGCGATCAATGAAGTTTGCTCGCTTTCATCCAGGCTCAGTTCACCGGTGCGGGTGTCGATCAGTTCCAGTTGCCAGGCCAGCAGGGTCAGGCAGTCATGCAGCGCGTCCAGCGCCTCGTCATGCAACTGCAGAGGGCTTTGGGCATTGGCGATCAGATTTTGCAGATGCCCCGAGAACTCGCTGATCGCCTGCAGCGCCAGGCCATCGGCTTTTTCAGCCAGTTTAGCCAGGCTGGCTTTCATGCAGTCGATGGCGTCGCTGTCGTTGCGGATCAAATGCAGATGGCTCAAACACTCTTCGGATTTGCCCAGAAGCAGTTGAGCCTCGCCCAGAAACGCGAGAAGTGCTGTTTGCCATTCGTTTGCGCTATTCATCATGCAAGTCTCCGCAACGTAAGGTCGGGTGATGAGATGTCGCACCGGGTGAATGGCTTAAAACTAGCGCTGAAATACGACTTGGACTTGTAGGTCGCTTCCGATGTTTCAGTAGGACGTTTATTGAAGTGCTCACGAAAGTCGTATGTAGCCCATGGTGTGCGGGATGACACGACTTCAGTTGCCGATACGTGAGTGCCTGAAAGGCCCGTGGGCCAAGGGCTGGGGATGGCAAACAAAAGCCTGACTCCATTCATGCAATGAGAATGGCGTCACATTAATGGCTATTAGATATCGCGAATATCAGGTTGGGCCTGATTGCGTATAGGGGAACCCCCTACATGGTGGAACTGCACGTCGGTTCGACTGTCGCGCACGGCGCATTGAAACAGTATCAAGGGCCGAAGCAGTAAAGCATGATGTCAGTGTGACATCAATGAATTTACATGGCATTTTATTGGGGTCAAGGTCCGGCGTTTGCCGCCGATAACGTGCCTATACGACTGCATACCCTCTCAACGCGCCTGCGGCGTGTACACCAGGAGCTTTTAATGGCCGGCATTCTCGACACGGTAGATCAACGCACGCAATTGGTGGGTGAGAATCGCCTGGAAATTCTCATGTTCCGCCTCTTCGGACGGCAGTTGTTCGCGATCAACGTGTTCAAAGTGCAGGAAGTGCTGCAGTTACCCAAGCTGACCCTGATGCCCCAGCGCCACCCATTCGTGTGCGGGGTGGTCAACCTGCGTGGCCAGACCTTGCCGGTGATCGACTTGTCCCAGGCCATCGGTATGCGCCCTTTGGTGCCGGGGCCCAACAGCACCATCATCGTCACCGAATACAACCGTTCGGTGCAGGCGTTTCTGGTGGGCGGCGTTGACCGCATCGTCAATATGAACTGGGAAGCCATCCTGCCGCCGCCGACCAGCGCCGGTCGCCAGCATTACCTCACGGCCATCAGCAAGGTCGACGACCAGTTGGTGGAGATCATCGACGTGGAAAAAGTCCTCGCCGAGATCGTGCCTTATAACGCCAAGGTCTCGCGGGAAAAACTCGAAGACCCGGTGCTCGAACGTGCCCGTGGTCGCGAAGTGCTGCTGGTGGACGACTCCAACGTGGCCCTGTCGCAGTTGCGCGATACCCTGGGACAGTTGGGGGTGAAGATGCACATCGCCAGCGACGGTCTCAAGGCGTTGAACATGCTCAAAGCCTGGGCCGACAGCGGCCAGGTGATGACCGACAAGCTGCTGATGATCTTCACCGACGCCGAAATGCCCGAGATGGACGGCTACCGCCTCACCACCGAAATCCGCAACGACCCGCGCCTGCGCGGCCTCTATGTGGTGCTGCACACTTCGCTGTCGGGCAGCTTCAATGAGTCAATGGTGAAGAAGGTCGGCTGCGACAATTTCCTCTCCAAATTCCAGCCGGACAAGCTGGTGGATGTGGTGCGCGAGCGACTGATGTTGGACGAAGTGCCCGCCTGACTTTAGGATGACACTTTGTTTCCCAGGAAGGCAGGCCCATGCTTCGTCTCAGCGCGTTGTACCGTTACCCCCTCAAATCCGGCAAGGCCGAAGCCTTGCAGCACATAGGCCTGGATAAACTCGGCCTGCAAGGGGATCGACGTTGGATGCTGGTGGACGAAGCCAGTGGGCGGTTCCTGACGCAGCGGGCGGTGGCGAAGATGAGCCAACTGTCGGCGCTGTGGAACGACGCGGGGGGCCTGACCTTGAGTTCGCCGGGCTACTCATCGTTGGAGGTGGCGTTGCCGGAGGGTGCCAGTGAACTGCGCGGCGTGACCATCTGGCGCGACACCCTGCGCGTACCCGATGCTGGCGATGAGGCGGCCGCCTGGGTCAGCGAGTTTATCGGCAAGCCTACGCGCCTGGTACAGCTTCCCCTGGAACGTGCGCGCACCACCGAAGCCGGCTACGGCAAGGATGACGACAAGGTCGGCTTTGCCGACGGCTACCCGCTGTTACTGATCGGCCAAGGCTCCCTGGATGACTTGTGTGAGAAGATCGGCCGCCCGATGGAGATGCTGCGTTTTCGTCCCAACCTGGTGATCGAAGGCGCCCAAGCCTTTGCCGAGGATGGCTGGAAGCGCTTGCGCATCGGCGATGTGGAGTTCCGGGTGGTCAAGCCGTGCTCGCGTTGCATCCTCACCACCATTGATCCCCGCACCGGCGAGCGCAGCCCCGACCGCGAACCCTTCGCGACGCTGGAGACCTATCGCAAGACCGAGAAGGGCGCGATGTTCGGCCAGAACCTGGTCAACGATGGCATCGGCCACTTGGAAGTCGGGATGCCGGTGACGGTCCTGGAATAAAAAATGCCCGTCTCGCTGGAGACGGGCATTTTTGTTTACCGGTGATACTTAGCCGCGGTATTCACACAGGTAAGCGGTGTCTACGGCGACCTTCAACTGGAACTTGCTGTTGGCCGGTACGTTGAACTGGCTGCCGGCGGCGAAGGTTTCCCACTCGGCGTTGGGCAGTTTGACGATCAGGGCGCCGCAGACCACATGCATGATTTCACGCTGGGCGGTACCGAATTCGTATTCACCCGGAGCCATCACGCCGATGGTCGCCGGACCTTCTGCAGTGCCGAAAGCGATCGACTTGACGGTGCCGTCGAAGTACTCGTTGACTTTGAACATGGGTGAATCCTCGGAAAAAGGGTCTGGAAAGGTCGGCCAGTATGCCCAAGCCCACGGGAGCTGCCTAGACCGGCAAAATCAACGGTAACAGGCGTGCGGTGTTACGCGCGTCTTCCAGGGCGCGATGCTGTTGGCCATTGAACTGCATCCCCGCCAATTGCAGCGCACCATTGAGCCCCAGTGGTTTGTCCAGGCGCCGGGCCTTGGCAAAGCGTTGCTTGAGGTTCACATGGGGCGTTTGCCCCAGGGCGCTGGACAGGCCATGGCGCTGCCATTCGAGTTCAAGTTGCACGCGATCGTAATCACCCCAGCTGGCCCAGCCTTCCAGGCGTGCCTGGTGCTGGCCCAGCCAGCGCTCGAACAGCGGCCACACTTCGGTGATCGGTGTGGCTGCGTCGATATTGGCTTGGGTGATATGGGTCAGCTTGCGGCAAAAGGGCGTCAGCAAAGGCCGTCGCAGTGGCCGCACAAAGCGCTGAAAGTGATCCAGTTCGCGGCCCTGGCGGTTGACCAGGCTGGCGCCGATCTCGATGACTTCCATCTCTGTCACGGGCCAACCGCCGTCATCCGTTGTGGCTTCAAGGTCAATAATCAGCCAATGAGGCATGGTGCAGGTTCCCGTACTCGTCCCTTTCTGATGGGGATAGAGCGTAGCCCGGCCCTGTAGTTCCGCCTAGGGGCGTTATTCGATCTGTAGCAAAACCTGGCGATTGCGCACCTGATCGCCCGCCATGACCTGCACCGCCTTGACGATGCCGTCGATCCCGGCCTTCAACGGGTGCTCCATTTTCATCGCTTCGAGCACCAGCAACAGTTGGCCTTTGGTGACTGTGTCGCCGACGCTGACCTGGATATCGACAATGGCGCCATCCATCGGCGCCTTGACTGTGCCACTGCTGGCATCCACCTGGCGGCTGGCGACCTGCTGGGTGCGGTTGGTCACCTTCACGCCGGGTAGCCACAGTTGGGTATCGTCGATGTAGTAGGCGGTACGCCGGCGGATGCCATTGAGCACCCAGGTGGCCCAGCGACCGTCGGTGGTGAGTTGCAGGTCGTCGGCACTCACGGTGTGGGTTTGGCCATTGACCTCCAGGCGGTAGGTGCACGGCACATTGGCGGTGTTGCGCCATCCCGCCAGGCCTCGGGGGTGCTGGTTGGCGCTGTATTGGTAAAACAGCGCTGCTGCCAGGCTGAGCTGTTCAGTCGATGGCGCCTGGGGCGGTAGCTGGCCGAAGTGTTCGGCGATAAAGGCGGTGCTGAAATTGCCGGCGATAAAATCCGGCTGCTTGAGCAAATCAACCAAAAACCGCTGATTGGTGGTGACACCCAGTAGCACGGTGTCTTCCACGGCCCGCAGCAACTTTCGGCGAGCTTCTTCGCGAGTGGCGCCGTGGGCGATGATCTTGCCCAGCATCGGGTCGTAGAACGGGCTGATGGTTTCGTCTTCGCGTAGGCCATGGTCGATGCGCACGCAGGCGGCAGGCTCCCAGCGCAGCACGTCCCCGGTTTGCGGCAGGAAGCCCTGGGCCGGGTCTTCGGCGTACAGGCGCACTTCCATGGCGTGGCCGCTCAGCACCACATCGGCTTGTGCCAGCGGCAGCGGCTGGCCGGCGGCGATGTGCAGTTGCCAGGCCACCAGGTCGAGGCCGGTGGTCAGCTCGGTCACCGGGTGTTCGACTTGCAGGCGCGTGTTCATTTCCAGGAAATAAAACCGGCCATTGCGGTCGAGCAGAAACTCCACGGTACCGGCGCCGACGTAGCTCACCGCCCGCCCGGCCTTGAGCGCCGCGTCGCCCATGGCCTGGCGCAGTTCGGGCGTCATCACGGGGCAGGGCGCTTCTTCGATGACTTTCTGATGGCGGCGCTGGATCGAGCAGTCGCGCTCGCCCAGGTAGATCAGGTTGCCATGGCGATCGCCGAACACTTGCACCTCAACGTGGCGCGGGTCGATCAGGGCCTGCTCAAGAATCAGTTCGTCGCTGCCAAAAGCGTTCATTGCCTCGGAGCGCGCAGTGCGCAGTTGCTCCAGCAGCTGTTCAGGTTGGTGTACCAGGCGCATGCCACGCCCGCCGCCACCGGCGCTGGCCTTGATCATCAGCGGGAAGCCGATGCGCTCGGCTTCCTGTTGCAGCGTGGCGTCGTCCTGGGCGCTGCCTTGGTAACCGGCGATACAGGGCACACCGGCGTCGAGCATGGCGATCTTCGACAGGCGCTTGCTGCCCATCAGCTCGATGGCTTCGCTGCTGGGGCCGATGAAAACGATATGGGCGTTCTGGCAGGCGCGGGCGAAGTCGGGGTTTTCCGAAAGGAAGCCGTAGCCTGGGTGGATGGCGTCGGCGCCGGTGCGTCGGGCGGCGTCGAGGATGGCGGTGATGTTCAGGTATGACTGTTGTACGGGAGCCGGGCCGATATTCACGGCTTCGTCGGCCATCTGCACGTGCAGGGCATGGGTGTCGGCGTCGCTGTACACGGCCACGGTGCGGTAGCCCAAGGCTTGGGCAGTGCGCTGGATACGGCAGGCGATTTCGCCGCGGTTGGCGATCAGGATTTTAGTGAAGGCGGGCATTGGGTTATCCCTTACTGGATGTGGCGTGTGTTGGGGCCTCTTCGCAGGCAAGCCAGCTCCCACATTTGAAATGTGTTCCCCTGTGGGAGCTGGCTTGCCTGCGATGGCGTCATCGAGACCAACCCGGCTTTCGCTTCTGCACAAACGCCTGCGTCCCCTCAATCCCTTCATCGCTTCTCACCGTCTCGGCAAACCACTGCGCCCCGCGGTCCAGTACTGCATCAAGCGGCTCATCCACGCTTGCCAGCAACAGGGATTTGGTTCGCGCATTGGCCCCCGGCGCGCACTGCAATACCTGCCCCAACACTTCATCCAGCCGCTGCGCCAGTGCCTGGGCATCGTGCTCGACAAAATGCACCACGCCCAAACGGCCAGCCTCGATCCCATCAAACCGCGCCGCCGTCAGCGCCAGCCGCCGTGCCTGGGTCAAGCCGATGCGCTTGACCACAAACGGCGCTATCTGCGCCGGCAACAAGCCCAGGCTGGTCTCCGGCAAGCCGAACTGCGCCTTGTGTTCGGCGATCGCAATATCACTCACACAGGCCAACCCAAACCCACCGCCCAGCACCGCGCCTTGCAGCACTGCGATCACCACCTGCGGCAGCGCTTGCACCTCTTGCAGCAAGGTGCCAAACGTGCGGTTCAACGTGTGTAACTGATCCCCCGCGCCGACCAGGTCCTTCACATCGGCACCGGCGCAGAAATGTCCGCCCGCACCGCTGATCACCACGGCGCGTACCTGGCTGTCCAATTGCGCCAGTACTGTACGCAGTTCCTTGACCATGGCCAGGCTCATTGCATTGCGGCATTCTGGCCGGTTGAGGGTGATATGCAGCACGCCGTTATGGGCTTCCAGCAGCAGGGTACTCATGGCTTTTTACCGGGCAGGGTGCCCATCAGTTTGCAGATGATGCCCAGCATGATTTCGTCGGCACCGCCGCCAATCGATACCAGGCGCACGTCGCGGTAGGCGCGGGCCACCGGGTTGTCCCACATGAAGCCCATGCCGCCCCAATATTGCAGGCAACTGTCGCTGACCTCACGGCCCAGGCGTCCGGCCTTGAGCTTGGCCATGGATGCCAGGCGAGTCACATCCTGGCCCTTGATGTACTGCTCGGTAGCCTGGTAGACCAACGCACGCAGACACTCGATTTCGGTGGCCAGTTCGGCCAGGCGGAAGTGGATCACCTGGTTGTCGATCAGCGCCTTGCCGAAGGTCTGGCGCTCTTTGCAGTATTCGATGGTGCTGTCGATGCAGCACTCCAGGCCCTTGATCATATTGGCCGCGCCAAACAGGCGTTCTTCCTGGAACTGCAGCATCTGCATCATGAAGCCTGCGCCTTCATGGCCGATGCGGTTGCGCTGCGGCACACGCACGCCGTCGAAGAACACCTGGGCGGTTTCGGAGCTGTGCATGCCGAGCTTTTCCAGGGGCGGGCTGACGCTGATGCCCGGGGTGTTCATCGGCACCATGATCAGCGACTTGTTGATATGCGGCTTGTCATCGGAGGTGTTGGCGAGCAGGCAGATAAAGTCAGCGCTGGGCGAGTTGGTGATCCACATCTTGCTGCCGTTGATCACATAGTCGTCGCCGTCTTTACGCGCATGGGTCTTGAGCCCGGCCACGTCGGAGCCGGCGCCTGTTTCCGACACGCCGATGCAGCCGACCTGTTCACCGCTGATGGCCGGGCGCAGGAACTCCTCGCGCAATTCATCGGAGCCGAAGCGGGCCAGGGCCGGGGTGCACATGTCGGTCTGCACGCCGATGGACATGGGGATGCCACCACAGCGGATGCTGCCGAATTCTTCGGCGGCGACGATGGAGTAGCTGTAATCCAGGCCCATGCCGCCGAACTGCTCCGGCTTGGAAATGCCCAGCAGGCCCAGCTCGCCGGCCTTGCGGAAGATTTCGTGGATGGGAAAGCGCCCGGCTTTTTCCCACTCGTCGACATGGGGGTTGATCTCGCGGTCGACGAAGGTGCGCACGGTGCGGCGCAGTTCCTGATGTTCCTGGGTGAAGATCATTTTTATTGTTCTCCTGATTAGAATCGCGCCACACCAAAGCTGTTCGGTTGCAGTTGCCTTAGTTCAGCCTCATGGCAAATATCCAGCAGGAACCCAAGCAAGGTGCGGGTATCCCGTGGATCGATCAACCCGTCATCCCACAGATTGGCGCTGCCGTAGAGCGCGGTGGACTGGCTGTCGAGCTTCTGCGCGGTGACCTGTTCGAGCATGTCCAGCACCTTTGGGTCGGGCACCAGGCCGTCCTTCAACTGCTTGGCCTCGGTGACGATGCGCAGCACCTTGCCGGCTTGCGCGCCGCCCATGACCGCTGTGCGGCTGTTGGGCCAGGCGAAGATAAAGCGGGGGTCAAGGCCGCGCCCGCACATCGCATAGTTACCGGCACCGTAGGAGCCACCGACCACCACCGTGAGTTTAGGCACGCGGGCGTTGGCCACCGCCTGAATCATCTTTGCACCGTGCTTGATCACCCCTTGCTGTTCGGACTCGGTGCCGACCATGAAACCGGTGGTGTTGTGCAGGAACAGCAGCGGCGTACGGCTCTGATCACACAGCTGGATAAACTGCGCGGCCTTGCTTGCGCCCTTCGGCGTGATGGGGCCGTTGTTGCCGATCACACCAACGGCGCGGCCCTGGATATGCAGATGGCCGCAGACGGTATGGGCGTCGAACTCGTTTTTGAACTCCAGGAAATGAGAGGCGTCGGCCAGGCGCGCGAGGATTTCGCGCACGTCGTAGGGCTTTTTCGGGTCGTCGGGGATCAGCCCCAGCAACTCGTCGATGGGGTACAGCGGCTCGGTATAGGCGTTTTTTACCGCTGGCGGCTGCCGGTCATTCCACGGCAGCAGGCCGGCAATTTCTCGCACGATACGCACGCCATCGGCATCATTTTCCGCCAGGTATTCAGCGGTGCCGGCGGTTTGCGCGTGCATCTGCGCACCGCCCAAATCTTCGTCGCTGGCGACTTCGCCGGTGGCGGCCTTGAGCAGCGGTGGCCCGGCAAGGAACAGCTTCGCCTTGCCGCGCACCACCACCACGTAATCCGACAAGCCCGGCTGATACGCACCGCCTGCCGTGGCCGAGCCATGCACCACGGTGATTTGCGGCAGGCCCATCGCCGACATGCGCGCCTGGTTGGCAAAGCTGCGTGCACCTTCGACGAAAATCTCGGCGGCATAATTGAGGTTGGCGCCGCCGCTTTCGGCGAGGGTCACCACCGGCAGTTTGTTTTCCATGGCGATCTGTTGCAGGCGCAGGGATTTCTTCAGGCCCGAGGGGGAAATGGTACCGCCCTTGATCGCGCTGTTGTTGGCCACCACCAACATACGCACGCCGCTGACATAGCCGATGCCGGCGATCAGCCCGCCACCGGCGGCGCTGCCGTCCTTGTCGTCGTGGAGTTTGTAGCCGGCCAGGCTGGCCAGTTCCAGAAACGGCGCGCCCGGGTCGAGCAGCAGGTTGAGGCGCTCGCGGGGCAGCAATTGGCCGCGCTTGTCGAACTTGGGCCTGGCCTCCTCAGCCTTGGCCAGCAGGTTGTGTTCCAGTTGATGCAACTGGGCAATGGCGGCCAGCATGGCGGCGCGATTCTGTGCGAACTGTGGGCTGTGGGGATCGACCAGGGTTTCAATCGTCGGCATCGTGTTATTGCTCCGTCTTGAGCACATCCGGCAGATAGGCGCGGTGGAACCCATTGAAGGGTTGGCTCGGCGCCTGCGCCTTGTGCAGCGGCCATGCCCGACTGCCCAGGCTGGCGGCACCGTCGATGCGCAGCGTGCTGCCGCTGACAAAGGCCGCGGCCGGGCTGAGTAGAAAAACGATGGCCGCGCTGACTTCCGACTCGGTGCCGATGCGTTTGAGCGGCACATGCTCGCGCAAGGTGGGGATCACGGCCTTGAACGCGCCTTCATAGGTGTCCATGCCGCTGGAGGCAATCCAGCCGGGCGCCACGGCGTTGACGCGCACCCCGGCATAGCCCCATTCAAACGCGGCGGTCTTGGTGAAATTATCCATGCCCGCCCGCGCTGCGCCGGAATGGCCCATGCCGGGCATACCGCCCCACATGTCGGCGAGCATGTTGACGATTGATCCACCGTGCTTGCTCATCGACTGGTTGAACACTTCCCGCGCCACCAGGAAACCACCCACCAGGTTGGTGCGCAGTACGGTTTCAAAGCCCTTTTGGTTGATGGCGGCCAGGGGCGAGGGGTATTGGCCGCCGGCGTTATTGACCAGGCCATGGATGGGGCCATGGTCGTGCAGGATCTGCGTGACCAGCGCTTTCACCGCTTCTTCATCACGAATATCACAGACATGCCAATGGGTGACGCCGCCATCTTCGGCAATTTCCGCTGCGACCTTCTGCAGCTTTTCCGCCTTGCGGCCCACCAGGATCACGCGAGCGCCCAGGGCCGCCAGCTCATGGGCGGTGCAGCGGCCAATGCCACTGCCGCCTCCGGTGACAATCACGGTTTGCCCCTGGAACAGGTCGGCTTTGAAGATCGAGTCGAAGGCCACGGCGACGGTCCTTTAGGTGAGTTGGTCGGCAATGTGTTGCGGCACGGCGATGGGGATTTCCAGCAGTTGCTGGGCAAAGGCTTTGCCTTGGGGGTCGATGCGCAGGCTGGCGATACCGCCGCCGCCCAGGGCATTTTCCAGCAGGAAATTCAGGCTGTGGCTGCCGGGCAGATACCAGCGCTCGACGCGGCCGTGAAGGGGGTCGAGCACGTGGCTCATCCAGTCGACGATCACCTCCCGGGTCAGCGTTTCGGCGATCCATGGCAGGTAGTCGGGGTGGCGGGCGATCACGCCGATATTGCTGTGGTTGCCCTTGTCACCGGAGCGCGCCACGGCGAGTTTCACCAGGGGCACGCTGGCGTCGGCGCGGCCTTGGGGTTTGGGCGGTTCGATGGGGGCAGCGGGCGTGCGTAGGGGGAGCGCGGCGGGCAGCTCGACGGCGTGGCGTTGGCCTTGATAATCGACGCTCACTGCACAGGCCGCCTTGTCGATCAGGAACGAAAACAGCCGAATCAACGGGTAGACCGTCGGCCGCCCGCCGACGATGCCGGTGAGCCCCGGTGCCATGCCCGTGGCCGCTTGCGCGATCTCGCGGGCGAACAGCACCAGGGCCTGTTTGCTCGGGTGCCTCACGGCCAGTTTCATCACTACTTCGCGGCAATCCTCACGCCGGGCATGGGCGCCGTAGGTGGCTTCGCTGCCCAGCAGCTCAATGTTCACGTCGGTGTAGGGCGCCCAACCGCGTTGGTTGAACAGTTGCTCGGTCTTGTTGATGATCGCCTGGCTGACCCGCTCGGCCTTGGCCACCGCGTCGATCCCGGCAAGCAGACAACTGGCGGTACAGCGGAAACCATCAGGATAGGTGGCGCTGACCTTGTACTGATCGGTGGGTGGTAGCCCCTTGGCGCCGTGCACACGCACTGAATGCTTGCCTTGCTGCTGCAACTTGACCTGGCTGAAATCGCAGATCACATCCGGCAGCAGATAGGCGCGCGGATCAGCGATTTCATACAGCAGCTGTTCGGCCACGCTGAGTTCACTGATCAGGCCGCCGCTGCCTTCGACTTTGTTGACGGTGAACTGGCCGTCGGCGCTGACTTCGACGATGGGGAAGCCGATGTGCTCGTAGTCCGGTACGTCGCGCCAATCGGTGAAGTTGCCGCCGGTGCACTGGGCACCGCATTCGATGATATGCCCGGCCAGGGCGGCCTGGGCCAGATGATCGTAGTCCTGCCATGACCAGTTGAACTCATGCACCAGGGCCGCGCTGACCACCGCGCTGTCGACTACCCGGCCGGTGATGACGATATCGGCGCCGAGCCCCAGGGCCTGGGCAATCCCCGGCGCGCCGAGGTAGGCATTGGCGGACACGCACAAAGGTGGCAGCGGGGCGCCATTGAACATGTCGGTGACGTTGGGCAGGTGTTTGAGTTGGGGGTGCAGGTCATCGCCGAGCAGCACCGCGATTTTCAGCGCAATGCCGGCCTGGTCGCAGGCCGCTTGCAGGGCGGCGGCGCAGGCCTGGGGGTTGATGCCGCCGGCATTGCTGATCACGCGGATGCCCTGGCGTTGGAGATCCGCCAGCAAGGGCGTGAGGACCTCGACAAAGTCCGTGGCGTAACCGGCTTTGGGGTCTTTCATGCGTGCTCCGGCGAGAATCGACATGGTGACTTCCGCCAGGTAGTCGAACACCAGGTAATCCAGGGCGCCGCCGTGCACTAATTGAGCGGCCGCCGTGCAGGTGTCGCCCCAGAAGGCGCTGGCGCAGCCGATACGAACCGTTTTGCTCATGAGAAATCCGTCCTCCAGGGGCTGGTGTCGAGACTACCAAGCAAGCGCTTGGTTTGTAAACTGTGCGCACAAGTTTTACCCAAGCGCTTGCTTGGGTGGCGGCCACGGCCTAAATTGCCGCCCAAGATGTCAGCACAAGTGAAGGAGAGCAGCATGGATGAGCACAAAGCCCTGGGGGTGATGCGCGCCATGGTCGCCGGTGGCCGATTGACCGACCCCGAGAGCGCCCGGGGCAAATTGCTGCAAACCGCGGCTCACCTGTTTCGCAACAAGGGTTTTGAGCGCACTACCGTGCGTGACCTTGCCAGCGCCGTGGGCATACAGTCGGGCAGCATCTTTCATCATTTCAAGAGCAAGGACGAGATTCTGCGGGCGGTGATGGAAGAAACCATCCACTACAACACCGCAATGATGCGCGCCGCGCTGGAAGAGGCGAGCACTGTGCGCGAGCGTGTGCTGGCGCTGATTCGCTGCGAGTTGCAGTCGATCATGGGCGGCAGCGGCGAGGCCATGGCGGTGCTGGTCTACGAATGGCGTTCGCTGTCGGCCGAGGGCCAGGCCCAGGTGCTGGCCTTGCGCGATGTTTATGAAGATATCTGGTTGCAGGTATTGGGTGAGGCCAAGACCGCCGGGTATATCCGCGGTGACGTGTTTATTACTCGGCGTTTCCTGACGGGCGCGTTGTCCTGGACCACTACCTGGTTCCGTACCCAGGGCAGCCTGACCCTTGAAGAATTGGCCGAAGAGGCCCTGCTGATGGTGTTAAAGGCGGATTGAGGTGCACGCTATTAATTTGAGGGCGAACGTTGTCTCCCCCGATAAAAACGCCTAGCTTAGCGCCATCAGAATATTCAACGGTGTGTGCCTCGATGTTTTCGCCATGGCGGCTGGCTGCAGGACTTGCATTATGGGCACTGGGCAGCGCCGCGTGGACGCAGGCGGGCGCTGCGCAATTGGTGAGGATCGGCGCGGCGCACTTTCCGCCTTACACCGTACGTCCTGAACAAGGTGCCGACACCGGTTTGCTGCCGCAATTGATCGAGGCCCTGAACGCTGCGCAAACCGACTACCAGTTTGTATTGGTACCCACATCTATTCCCCGGCGTTTCCGTGATTTCGAGCAAGGCCGGGTCGACATGGCAATTTTCGAGAATCCGTCCTGGGGCTGGCGGGATATTGCCCATACCAGCGTCGACATGGGCCTGGAAGACGCAGAAATCTTCGTCGCCCAACGCCAGCCCGGTCGCGACGAAAGCTATTTTGCCGACCTTGCCGGCAAGCGCCTGGCAGTCTTCAGCGGCTATCACTACGCGTTTGCGGGCTTCAACCCTGACCCCAGGAACATGGCCCAGCACTTCAACGCCACCTTGACCTATTCCCATGACAGCAACCTGCTGATGGTTGCGCGTGGGCGGGCCGATATTGCCTTGGTGACGCGTTCGTACCTGAGTGATTTTCTGGTGCGCAATGTGGACATGGCCAGGCAATTTCTGGTGTCCGAGCGCATTGACCAGGTGTATCACCATTACGCGTTGCTGCGGCCCAAGGCACCGATCACGGCTGAGGCGTTTTCCGCATTGCTCAAGGGCTTGCGGGACAATGGGCAGATGCTGAAGATTTTCGAGCCGTATCGTATTGATCTGACGCCAGTACCTTGAGACCGAAGAGGCAAAATAAACTGCCTGTGTAGGAGCGAGCTTGCTCGCGAAAAACGTCAACGATAACGCAGGCTTCCTGAATGAACGCGGCGCCTGTGTGTTTTTCGCGAGCAAGCTCGCTCCTACAGTTTGTTTATGCCGCGCTCAAACCCTGCGTGCAAACGTATCGCTGTGGCTGCCCGACACCTTGCGGCAATGCACCAGCGCGTCGCGAATCATGAAGTTCACCAATGTCGGCGAAACCCCCAATTCCTTGGCGATATCCTTTTGCGGCACGCCATGCAGGCGGTACATCTCGAACGCATAGCGGGTGCGCTGGGGCAGTTCCGTCAGGGCGTCGGCGATGTTTTCCAGGGTGTTGAAATTGATATGGGAGGTTTCCGGTGAAGCGCCGTGAATGACCACATTCAAGCCTTCCTCTTCGGTCCCGGAGTATTTGAGCTCCAGGGCCTGCTTACGGTAATGATCGATCGCCAGGTTACGCACGATCTGGAACAGGTAACTCAGTTGGGCTTTGAACGATGAAGTGATCGTCGGCGCTGACTGCAATCGGAAGTAGGCGTCCTGTACCACGTCTTCGGCACGGGAGCGGCACCCGGTAATGCGTGCGGCAATCTTCACCAATATCAGTCGATTATCGACGAACGCCTGCAGAAGGGGTGAGTCGCACCTGCCTGTGGATACTTGTTCCGTCATGGAAATCACCTTGTCGCAAAAGAGGTTAGGGGAGGGCGTCCTTGCTGAGGCCTCCTACACATCGGGCAACAAATTATGCTGAATGATAATTATTGTCAAATGAGAAGGCGAACTAATCTTATGCCTTTGTGGAAGGTGTGAACCACGTCTCGCTCGCCGCCTGCGACTAATTATTTGCCGGGGCCGTCCGTTCTTCTGGGTGACAGGCTTGTTAACAAACGGCCAAGGATCAGCACCCGCAGGAGGAGCAGATGGGTTTTTATCGTGCATTGGGCATGTGTCAGTTTGGAGTGCTTGCGTGATGAATACGCCTGCCCGGCTGCGTCTGTTTTGCCTGCCCCACTCAGGCGCCAGCGCCTCGGTCTATGCTCGCTGGCGCCGCGTCCTGCCGGATTGGTTGCAGGTATGCCCGCTGGAATTACCCGGGCGCGGCAGGCGCATGGACGAGCCGTTGCAGCGCGATATCAAGGCTCTGGCGGCGCAATTGGCTGAGGAAATCAGCCGTGATCTCGACGGCCCTTATGCCTTGTTCGGCCACAGCCTGGGTGGGCTGTTGGCGTTTGAGTTGGCCCATGCCTTGAGCGCGCGCAATGTGCCTGCGCCCCTGGCGTTATTTGCTTCAGGCACGGCTGGCCCGGCGCGGCGCGATGTCAGCGAATACGCCATCGAGAAGTCCGATGCCCAACTGATCGCCCGCCTGCGCGAATTGCAGGGCACTACCGAAGAAGCCCTGGCTAGCCCCGAGTTGATGCAGTTGATGTTGCCGATCCTGCGCGCCGACTTCCTGCTGTGCGGCAGCTTCATCTACGGCGAGCGCGAGCCGCTTGGCCTGCCAATCCATGTGTTTGGCGGCAAGCAGGACAGCGTACGCGCCGACCAGTTGCTCGACTGGCAACTCGACGCCGCCAGCGGTTTCTCCCTGGACATGTTCGACGGCCATCACTTCTTTCTCGTACAGCACGAAAGCGCCGTATTGCGCTGCCTGCGGCGCTATGCCGACGAGCATCTGGCGCGCTGGCGCATTGGCGCGGCACGGCAACTTGCCGCCGGCTGAACCTCACCGACTTCCCGACTTTCCCGTAAGCCGATTTCAGGCAGGAACCCCATGATGGACGCCTTCGAACTCCCCCGCACCCTGGTCCAGTCCCTTCAACGCCGCGCTGCGCAGGCACCGGATCAGGTCGCGTTGCGCTTCCTCGCCGACAGCGCCGAGCACAGTGTGGTACTCAGCTACCGCGACCTGGACCAACGCGCCCGCACCATCGCCGCCGCCTTGCAAGCCAATGCCGGCCTGGGCGAACGGGCGGTGCTGCTGTTCCCCAGCGGCCCGGACTACGTCGCAGCGTTCTTTGGGTGCCTGTACGCCGGGGTGATCGCGGTGCCGGCGTATCCGCCGGAGTCCACGCGCCGCCATCATCAGGAGCGCCTGCTGTCGATCATCAGCGATGCCGAGCCGCGCCTGTTGTTGACGATTGCCAGCCTCAGCGAGGACCTGGCGCAGATTGAAAACGCGCCGCCGGTGCTGAGCGTGGACACCCTGGAGGCGCAGCTTGCCGAGCACTGGGTCGAGCCCCAGTTGCAGGCCGACGACATCGCCTTCCTGCAATACACCTCGGGCTCCACCGCCTTGCCCAAGGGCGTGCAAGTCAGCCATGGCAACCTGGTGGCCAACGAAGTGCTGATCCGTCGTGGCTTCGGTATCGACCTCAACCCCGATGACGTGATTGTCAGCTGGTTGCCGCTGTATCACGACATGGGCCTGATCGGTGGTCTGCTGCAACCGATTTTCAGCGGCGTGCCCTGTGTGTTGATGTCGCCGGCCTATTTTCTCGGCCGACCGTTGCGTTGGCTGCAAGCGATCAGCGAATACGGCGGCACCATCAGTGGCGGCCCGGATTTCGCCTACCGCCTGTGCAGCGAGCGGGTCAGCGAGTCGGCCCTTGAACGCCTGGATTTGAGCCGCTGGCGCGTGGCCTATTCCGGCTCCGAGCCGATTCGCCTCGATACCCTGGAGCGCTTCGCGGAAAAATTCGCCGCCTGCGGTTTTACTCCGAACAACTTCTTCGCCTCCTACGGTTTGGCCGAAGCGACCCTGTTTGTTGCCGGCGGCACCCGTGGTTGCGGGATTCCCGCGATGCACATGGATGAGCAAGCGCTGGCCGCCAACCGTGCCGAACCGGGTCAGGGCAGTGCGATCATGAGTTGCGGCACCAGCCAGCCGGACCACGCTGTGCTGATCGCCGACCCGCATACCCTCACCGAGCTTGCCGACAACTGTGTCGGCGAACTCTGGGCCACGGGGCCGAGTATCGCCCACGGTTACTGGCGCAACCCCGAAGCCAGCGCCAAGACCTTCGTCCAGCACGCTGGCCGCACCTGGTTGCGCACCGGTGACCTGGGTTTCATCCGTGACGGCCAGGTGTATATCACCGGTCGCCTCAAAGACCTGCTGATCGTGCGCGGCCACAACCTCTACCCCCAGGACATTGAACAGACCATCGAGCGTGAAGTGGAGGTGGTGCGCAAAGGTCGCGTCGCCGCCTTTGCCGTGAATGACCAGGGCCTGGAGGGCATCGGCATTGCTGCGGAAATCAGCCGCAGCGTGCAGAAAATCCTGCCGCCAGAAGCACTGATCAAAGCGATCCGCCAAGCGGTGGCCGAGTCCTGCCAGCAAGCCCCGAGCGTGGTGGTGCTGCTTAACCCCGGTGCGCTGCCGAAGACGTCCAGCGGTAAGGTACAGCGCGCAGCCTGTGCGATTCGCCACGCCGATGGCAGCCTCGATAGCTATGCGCAATTCCCCGGAGTACAAGAGGCTGCGAGCGGCGCGGCGCTGGCGTCTGATCTGCAACAACGGATCGCGGCGATCTGGTGCGAGCAACTGCAACTGCCCGGCGTGGCCGCCGATGACCATTTCTTCCTGCTGGGTGGCAACTCCATCAGCGCCACTCAAGTGGTCGCCCGCCTGCGTGAAACCCTGGGCCTGGAACTGAACCTGCGCCTGCTGTTCGAAGCACCGACGCTGTCTGCCTTTGCGGCGGGCGTGGCGCAATTGCAACAGGACGGCGGCGTCGCCCAGGGCGTGATTCACGCGTTGCCGCGCCAGGAAGAGCTGCCCCAGTCGCTGGCACAGAACCGCCTGTGGATCACCTGGCAGTTGGACCCGCACAGCAGCGCCTACACCATTCCCGGCGCCTTGCACCTGCGTGGCGAGCTGGATGAAGAGGCGTTGCGCGCAAGCTTCCAGCAACTGATCCAACGCCACGAAGCCTTGCGTACGCGCTTTTACGAGCGCGAGGGTCAGGGCTTTCAGCGTGTCGAGGCCGCGACGGATTTTGCGCTGCAAGTCATCGACCTCAGTGACTTGCCCGCTGCCGAGCGCGAAGCGCGTGCGCAGCAGATTCGCGAGGATGAAGCGCGTACCCAATTCGACCTGGAGAAAGGCCCGCTGCTGTGGGTCACCCTGGTGCGCCTGGACGATGAAGACCACCAACTGCTGGTGACGCTGCACCACATCATCGCCGACGGCTGGTCGCTGAATATCCTGATCGACGAGTTCTCGCGCCTGTACGCCGCTGCCGTCCAGGGCCAGCCCCTTGAGCTGCCACCGCTGGCCCTGCACTACGCCGACTACGGCAGCTGGCAGCGCCAATGGCTGGCCGAAGGCGAAGGCTCGCGCCAGTTGGCGTACTGGACGGCGCAGTTGGGCGAGGAGCATCCGGCCTTGAACCTGGCCACCGATCATCCGCGGTCGGCCCAGCATCGGCACAGCGCCTCGCGGCATAGCCTGCGTCTGGATGCACGCCTCAGCGCCGCGATTCGCCAAACCGCCCAGGCTCATGAGTCGACCCCGTTCATGCTGTTGCTGGCGGCGTTCCAGACCTTGCTCTATCGCTACAGCGGCCAGCGCGATATTCGCATCGGCGTGCCCAATGCCAACCGCCCGCGCCAGGAAACCCAGGGCCTGATCGGTTTCTTTATCAACACCCTGGTACTGCGTGCCGAGCTGGACGGGCGCCTGCCGTTCGGCCAACTGTTGGCCGCCACCCGCCACAGTGCGTTGGGGGCCCAGGCCCATCAGGACTTGCCCTTCGAACAATTGCTGGAAGCCTTCCCCCAGGCCCGTGAGCAGGGCCTGTTCCAGGTGATGTTCAACCACCAGCAACGTGATCTGAGTGCCTTGCGCCGCTTGCCGGGCCTGTTGGCTGATGAACTGCCATGGCACAGCCGCGAAGCCAAGTTCGACCTGCAACTGCATAGCGAAGAAGACCGCAACGGGCGCTTCAGCCTGTCGTTCGACTACGCCGATGAGCTGTTCGAAAGCGCGACTATCCAGCGCCTGGCCGAGCACTACGTCAGCGTGTTGCAAGCGGTCTGCGAGCAACCGCAACAGGCCATCGGCGACCTGCCGTTGATGCCGCCCGGCCAGCAGCAACCCTGGGGCGAAGCGCCCTGCGAGCCGGCCCGGCAGTGGTTGCCTGAGTTGCTCAGCCAACAGAATTCGGACGCCACGGCGCTGGTCTGGCAGCACGGCAGCCTGACCTTCGCCCAACTGCAGACCCAGGCCAACCGCCTGGCTCACTACCTGCGCGACAAAGGCGTCGGCCCGGACGTATGCGTGGCCATCGCCGCCGAGCGTTCGCCGCAACTGCTGATCGGCCTGCTGGCCATCATCAAGGCCGGTGGCGCCTACGTGCCGCTCGATCCGGATTACCCTGCCGAGCGTCTGGCCTACATGCTCAAGGACAGTGGCGTACACCTGCTGCTGACCCAAACCGCGTTGCTGGAGCAGTTGCCGACTGCCGAAGGCGTGTGCGTGATCGCCATGGACAGCCTGCACCTCGACAGCTGGCCGACCCAAGCGCCAGGCTTGCACCTGCATGGCGATAACCTCGCCTATGTGATCTACACCTCTGGATCCACCGGCCTGCCCAAAGGCGTGGGCAACACCCATGGCGCGCTGGCCGAGCGTTTGCAGTGGATGCAGGCCACCTATCAATTGAATGAAACCGATGTGCTGATGCAAAAGGCGCCGATCAGTTTCGACGTGTCGGTGTGGGAGTGTTTCTGGCCGCTGATCACCGGTTGCCGCCTGGTGCTCGCGGGGCCGGGTGAACACCGCGACCCGCACCGCATCGCGCAGTTGGTGCAGGAACATGGCGTGACCACGCTGCACTTCGTGCCACCGTTGTTACAGCTGTTTATCGATGAACCGCTGGCAGCTGAATGCACCAGCCTGCGCCGTATGTTCTCCGGCGGCGAAGCCCTGCCTGCCGAGTTGCGCAACCGCGTGTTGGCGCAGTTGCCGGCGGTGCAGTTGCACAACCGTTATGGCCCGACCGAAACCGCGATCAACGTTACTCATTGGCATTGCTCCGCCACCGATGGTGAGCGCTCGCCGATTGGTCGGCCGTTGGGCAATGTGATCTGCCGCGTGCTCGACGAGCAGCTCAACCCGCTGCCGGTCGGGGTGCCGGGCGAGTTGTGCATCGGCGGCATCGGCCTGGCGCGTGGTTATCTTGGTCGTGCCGGGCTGACGGCCGAACGCTTTGTCGCCGACCCCTTGGGTGAGGCGGGCGCACGCCTGTATCGCACCGGTGACCGGGCGCGCTGGAGTGCCGATGGCGTGCTTGAATACCTCGGGCGCCTGGACCAGCAGGTCAAACTGCGTGGGTTCCGGGTGGAACCGGAAGAAATCGAAGCACGCCTGCTGGCCCAGGACGGTATCGCCCAAGCCGTGGTGCTGGTGCGCGACGCGCAGTTGATCGGCTATTACACCGCCCACACCGAACTGGATGAGCAACAGGTCAAAACCGCCCTGGCCGCCCAATTGCCGGAATACATGGTGCCCGCGCTGCTGATGCGCCTTGACGCCATGCCCCTGAGCCCCAGCGGCAAGCTCGACCGGCGCGCCTTGCCCGAGCCGGTCTGGCAAACCCGCGAACACGTCGAACCGCACACACCGTTGCAGCTGCAAATCGCCGCGATCTGGCGCGAGGTCTTGGGCCTGCCGCGCATTGGCCTGCGCGATGACTTCTTCGCCTTGGGCGGGCACTCGTTGCTGGCCACGCAAATCATCTCGCGCACCCGCCAGGCGTGTGACGTAGAGCTGCCGTTGCGCACCCTGTTCGAAGCCAGTGAGTTGGGCGCCTTTGTCGAGCAGGTCGGGCTGATCCAGGCGGCGGGGCAGCGCAATCAACAAAGCGCAATCGCCAAGGTCGACCGCAGCGCGCCGGTGCCGTTGTCCTATTCCCAGCAGCGCATGTGGTTCCTCTGGCAGATGGAACCGGACAGCCCGGCCTACAACGTCGGCGGCATGGCGCGCCTGCGCGGCGTGCTGGATGTGCAACGTTTCGAGGCGGCGTTGCAGGCATTGATCATGCGTCACGAAACCCTGCGTACCACCTTCCCGAGCGTTGACGGCGTGGCATACCAGAAGGTTTCGCCGCAGACCGCTGTACGCATGGACTGGCAGGACTTCTGCGCACTGAACGAAACCGAGCGCCAACAGCGCTTGCAGCAACTGGCTGATCAGGAAGCGCACACGCCATTCAACCTGGAAACCGGGCCGCTGTTGCGAGCCTGCCTGGTCAAGGCCGACGAGCAGGAACACTACCTGGTGCTGACCCTGCACCATATCGTCACCGAAGGCTGGGCCATGGACATCTTCGCCCGTGAACTCAGCGCCTTGTACGAAGCTTTTATCGACGAACGCGATTCGCCGCTGGCGCCGCTGCCGGTGCAGTACCTCGACTACAGCGTGTGGCAGCGCCAGTGGCTGGAGTCCGGTGAGCGCCAACGCCAGCTGGATTACTGGACCGCGCAACTGGGCACTGAACATCCTCTGCTGGAGCTGCCCGGCGACCGCCCACGGCCTGCGGTACAAAGCCACCAGGGCGAGCTGTACCGCTTTGACCTGAGCGATGAGTTGGCGGCCCGCGTGCGCGCCTTCAATGCCGAGCGCGGCCTCACGCTGTTCATGACCATGACCGCCACCCTGGCCGTGTTGCTCTACCGCTACAGCGGCCAGACCGACCTGCGCATCGGCGCGCCGGTCGCCAACCGCATTCGTCCGGAAAGCGAAGGGCTGATCGGCGCGTTCCTCAACACCCAGGTGCTGCGTTGCCAGCTCGATGGGCAAATGAGTGTCGCCGCACTGTTCGAGCAGGTGCGCCACACTGTGATCGAGGGCCAGTCTCATCAGGACCTGCCGTTCGACCATCTGGTCGAAGCCCTGCAACCGCCGCGCAGCGCGGCGTACAACCCGCTGTTCCAGGTGATGTGCAACGTGCAGCGCTGGGAGTTCCAGCAGAGCCGCCAACTGGCGGGCATGACCGTCGAGTACCTGGCCAACGATGCGCGGGCGACCAAGTTCGACCTTAACCTGGAAGTCACCGACCTCGACCATCGCCTGGGTTGCTGCCTGACCTACAGCACCGACCTGTTCGATGAACCGCGCATTGCGCGCATGGCCGAACATTGGCGCAACCTGTTGCAAGCCTTGATTGCCAACCCGCAGCAGCGTCTCAGCGAATTGCCGTTGCTGAGCGCAGATGAACAGCGCGCATTGCAGGACAGTCTCGGGGTTGAGAAGGGCGAGCATCGCCTCGACCAATGCATCCATCAGCTGTTCAGCCATCAAGCCAGCCAGCGTGCCGATGCCCCAGCGCTGACCTTTGCCAGTGTGACGCTCACTTATGCTGAGCTGGACGCCCGCGCCAACCGCCTGGCCTGGATGCTGCGCGAGCGCGGGGTGGGCCCGCAGGTACGGGTCGGCCTGGCACTGCCGCGCTCGCTGGAAATGGTCATCGGCCTGCTGGCGATCCTCAAGGCCGGTGGCGCCTACGTGCCGCTGGACCCGGAATACCCGCTGGACCGCCTGCATTACATGATCGAGGACAGCGACATCGGCTTGCTGCTCAGCGATGCGGCGATGTTCGAAGCCCTCGGCGAATTACCGACGACCGTGGCGTGCTGGTGCCTGGAAGACGACCTGCCGGTGCTGGAGAATTACCCTGCCGATGCGCTGCCGTTTGTGAGCCTGGCGCAACACCAGGCGTACCTGATCTATACCTCCGGCTCCACCGGAAAGCCGAAAGGCGTGGTGGTGTCCCACGGTGAAATCGCCATGCATTGCCAGGCGGTGATCGAACGGTTCGGTATGCGCCCGGATGACTGCGAGCTGCACTTTTATTCGATCAACTTCGACGCCGCCACCGAGCGTTTGTTGGTGCCGCTGCTCAGCGGTGCCCAGGTGGTATTGCGCGCCCAGGGCCAGTGGGATGCCGAAGAAATCTGCGCGCTGATTCGTACCCATCGCATCAATATCCTTGGCTTTACCCCCAGCTATGGCAGCCAGTTGGCGCAGTGGCTGGCGACCCGGCAGCAGACCTTGCCGGTGCGCATGTGCATCACCGGTGGCGAAGCCTTGACCGGCGAGCACCTGCAACGTATTCGTGCGGCGTTCATGCCTGAGGTGTTCTTCAACGCCTATGGCCCCACCGAAACCGTGGTGATGCCGCTGGCCAGCCTGGCGCCGCAGCAGTTGGAAGAGGGCGCCGGCAGCGTGCCGATCGGCAGCATCATCGGTGCGCGCGTGGCCTACATTCTCGACGCCGACCTGGCGCTGGTGCCCCAAGGCGCCAGTGGTGAGTTGTATATCGGCGGTGCCGGCCTGGCCCAGGGTTACCACCGCCGGCCAGGGATGACGGCGGAGCGGTTTGTCGCCGATCCGTTTGCCGCCAAGGGCGGGCGCCTGTACCGCACCGGCGACCTGGTGCGCCAACGCGCCGATGGCCTGGTGGAATACCTGGGGCGTATCGACCACCAGGTGAAGATTCGTGGTTTCCGTATCGAGTTGGGCGAGATTGAAACGCGCTTGCTCGAACATGCCGCCGTGCGCGAGGCGGTGGTGCTGGCCCTGGATGCACCGAGCGGCAAGCAACTGGTGGCGTACCTGGTCAGCGATGCCGAGCCTGTCGCCTTGCGCGAGGCGCTGAAGGCGCACCTCAAGGCGCAACTGCCGGACTACATGGTGCCTGCGCATTTGATCGTGCTGGACAGTATGCCGCTGACCGCCAACGGCAAGCTCGACCGCCGCGCTTTGCCTGAGCCGGACCCTGAGGCCAATCGCCAAGCCTACGTGGCGCCCCGCAGTGAGCTGGAACACAGCCTGGCTGCCATCTGGTGCGCGGTGTTGAATGTGCAGCAAGTCGGCCTCGACGATAACTTCTTTGAGCTGGGCGGTGACTCGATCCTGTCGATCCAGGTGGTCAGCCGGGCGCGCCAGGCCGGGATCCATTTCAGCCCCCGTGACCTGTTCCAGCACCAGACCGTGCAAACCCTGGCCGCTGTCGCCACCCATTCGCAGCAGGTCACCGCCGAGCAAGGTGTATTGACCGGCAGCTCTGGGCTTACGCCGATCCAGCATTGGTTCTTCGACACCGATATTGCGGCACGCCAGCACTGGAACCAGGCGCTGGTGCTCAAGCCGTTGCAATTGCTCGACCCCCATCGCCTGGAGCAAGCGTTGCTGGCGGTGCTGGAACATCACGACGCGCTGCGCCTGAGCTTCACCCGGCGCGACGCGCAGTGGCATGCCGAACACCTGGCCGTGCCGGAAGGCGGCATGCTGATGCAGGCGCAGGTGCGCGACATGGAGCAATGCACCGCGCTGTTCACCGATACCCAGCGCAGCCTCGACCTTGAGCACGGGCCGCTGTTGCGTGCGTTGCTGGTGGACGGGCCGCAGGGCCAGCAGCGCTTGCTGATCGCGATCCATCACCTGGTGGTCGATGGCGTGTCGTGGCGTGTATTGCTGGAGGATCTGCAAAACGTTTATCGCCAACTCAGTGACGGCCAGTCTGTCAGCCTGCCGGCCAAGACCAGCGCGTTGCGCGACTGGGCCGCGCGTTTGCAGGCGTACGCCGGCAGCGAATCCCTGCGCGAAGAGTTAAGCCTGTGGCAGGACCAGTTGGCCGGCCCGGCGGTGACACTGCCGGTGGCACGTGCGCAAGGCAGCTTGCGCAATCGTGACGCCGAGACGATCAGCGTGCGCCTGGACGCAGAGACCACGCGCCAACTGTTGCAGCAAGCGCCGAGCGCCTACCGCACCCAGGTCAACGACTTGTTGTTGACGGCCCTGGCCCGTGTGCTGTGCCGCTGGAGCGGCCACGACTCGGCGTTGATTCAGCTGGAAGGCCACGGCCGCGAACCGTTGTTCGATGAGATCGACCTGACGCGCAGCGTCGGTTGGTTCACCAGCGCCTACCCGTTGCGTCTGACCCC
Source organism: Pseudomonas sp. OST1909 (assembly GCF_015277575.1). Lineage (NCBI taxonomy): Bacteria > Pseudomonadati > Pseudomonadota > Gammaproteobacteria > Pseudomonadales > Pseudomonadaceae > Pseudomonas > Pseudomonas sp. OST1909. The sequence goes on along the minus strand of NZ_CP063780.1, from coordinate 4,593,390 downwards.
GCTGGCCGAGCAGGGCGCCTCGATCAAGGCGATCAAGGAGCAACTGCGCGGCGTGCCGCACAAGGGCTTGGGTTACGGCGTGCTGCGCTACCTGGCGGACGATCTGTGCAAACGCAGCATGGCGGCATTGCCAGGCGCCGACATCACCTTCAACTACCTCGGGCAGTTCGACCAGAGCTTTGGCGCCGAGGCGCTGTTCCACCCGCTGGATGAGTCCGCCGGCCTGGCCCATGATCCGGACGCACCGCTGCCCAATGAGCTGAGTGTCGACAGCCAGGTCTACGGCGGTGAGCTGGTGCTGCGCTGGACCTTCAGCCGTGAGCGCCACGATGCGCACACCATCGGCAACCTGGCCGACGCCTACCTGGCCGAACTGCGCAGCCTGATCGCCCATTGCCTGCAGGACGACGCCGGTGGCCTCACGCCGTCCGATTTCCCCTTGGCGCACCTGACCCAGGCGCAACTGGATGCCTTGCCGGTTCCGGCCAGCGCCATCGAAGACGTCTATCCGCTGACCCCGATGCAAGAGGGCCTGTTGCTGCATACCTTGCTGGAACCGGGCACCGGCCTGTATTACATGCAGGACCGTTACCGCATCAACAGTGCCCTGGACCCCGAGCGTTTCGCCCAGGCCTGGCAAGCGGTGATCGCCCGCCATGAAGCCTTGCGCGCCTCGTTCTGCTGGAACGTCGGCGAAGACATGCTGCAAGTGATCCACAAGCCCGGCAGCACGCCGATTGAATACCTGGACTGGAGCGCTGTCCCCGAGACCGAGCAGGAACCGCGCCTGCAAGCATTGCTCAAGGCCGAGCGCGAAGCCGGTTTCGACCTGCTCAACCAGGCTCCGTTCCACTTGCGCCTGATCCGCGTGGGGGAGGCACGTTACTGGTTCATGATGAGCAACCACCACATCCTCATCGATGCATGGTGCCGTTCGCTGTTGATGAATGATTTCTTTGATATCTACATGGCCCTGGGCGAGGGTCGCGACGCGCAACTGGCGACGCCGCCGCGCTACCGCGATTACATTGCCTGGCTGCAACGCCAGAACCTCAATGAAGCGCGCCAGTGGTGGCAACAAAACCTGCAAGGCTTCGAACGCACCACGCCGATCCCGAGCGATCGCCCGTTCCTGCGCGAACATGCCGGCGGTAGCGGCGGCATGGTGGTGGGCGACTGCTACACCCGCCTCGATGCCCGCGACGGTGCGCAACTGCGTGAACTGGCGCAGGCGCACCAGCTCACCGTCAACACCTTTGCCCAGGCGGCATGGGCATTGGTGCTGCGTCGCTTGAGTGGCGATCGCGATGTGGTGTTCGGTGTCACGGTGGCCGGGCGCCCGGTAGAGATGCCCGAGATGCAACGTACCGTCGGCCTGTTTATCAACAGCATCGCACTGCGGGTGAAACTGCCCGAGGACGGCCAGCGCTGCAGCGTACGCCAGTGGTTAAGCGCCTTGCTCGACAGCAATATGCAGCTGCGCGAGTACGAATACCTGCCGCTGGTGACGATCCAGGAGCACAGCGAATTGCCCAAGGGCCAGCCGTTGTTCGACAGCCTGTTTGTGTTCGAAAACGCCCCGGTGGAAGTCTCGGTGCTGGACCGTGCGCAAAGCCTGAATGCCACCTCGGATTCCGGGCGTACCCACACCAACTTCCCGCTGACTGCCGTGTGCTATCCGGGGAATGACCTTGGTTTGCACCTGTCCTACGACCAGCGCTACTTCGACGAAAGCACCGTGCAAGGCATGCTCAGTGAGTTCAAGCGCCTGCTGCTGGCGCTGGTGCAAGGCTTCCATGGCGACATGGCTGATTTGCCGCTGATTGGCGAGCAGGAACGTGAATTCCTGGTGGAAGGCTGTAACCAGAGCGCACATGCCTACCCGCTGGAGCGCAGCTACATCGAGTTGTTCGAGCAACAGGTGGCGCAACATCCGCAGCGTATCGCCGCCAGTTGCCTCGACCAGCAATGGAGCTATGACGAGCTGAACCGCCGCAGCAATGGCCTGGGCCACGCGCTCATTGCGGCGGGTGTGGGCCTGGACCAACCGGTGGCGTTGCTGGCTGAACGTGGGTTGGACCTGCTGGGCATGATCATCGGCAGCTTCAAGGCCGGTGCCGGCTACCTGCCGCTGGATCCGGGCCTGCCGGGTCCGCGCCTGAGCCGCATCATCGACCTGAGCCGCACGCCCTTGCTGGTGTGCACCGAAGCGTGCCGGGAACAGGCCATCGAGCTGCTCGAAGGCGTCGACTGCCAACTGCTGGTGTGGGAGGAAATCCCTGCCCGTGGCGAAAACCCAGGCTTCTATAGCGGCCCGGACAACCTCGCTTACGTGATCTATACCTCGGGCTCCACCGGCTTGCCCAAGGGCGTGATGGTCGAACAGCGCGGGATGCTCAACAACCAGTTGAGCAAGGTGCCGTATCTGGGGCTGAGCGACGCGGATGTGATCGCCCAGACCGCTTCGCAAAGCTTTGATATTTCCGTCTGGCAGTTCCTCGCCGCGCCGCTGTTTGGTGCGCGGGTAGATATTGTGCCGAACACCATTGCCCATGATCCGCAGGGGTTGCTGGCGCACGTTCAAGCACAGGGCATCACTGTGCTGGAGAGTGTGCCGTCGCTGATCCAGGGCATGTTGGCCCAGGAGCGTATCGGCCTGGATGGTTTGCGCTGGATGTTGCCGACGGGTGAGGCAATGCCTCCGGAACTGGCGCACCAGTGGTTGCTGCGCTATCCGCAGATTGGTCTGGTTAACGCTTATGGCCCGGCGGAATGTTCGGATGATGTGGCGTTCTTCCGCGTCGACCTGGCCTCGACCCGTGGCACTTACCTGCCGATTGGTACGCCGACCGACAACAACCGTTTGTACCTGCTCGACGGTGCGCTCGACTTGGTGCCCCAGGGCGCAATCGGTGAATTGTGTGTCGCCGGCACCGGTGTCGGTCGCGGTTATGTCAGCGATCCGCTGCGCACCGTCCAGGTATTCGTGCCCAACCCATTTGGTGCACCGGGCGAACGTCTCTACCGCACCGGCGATCTGGCGCGGCGCCGCAGCGATGGTGTGCTGGAGTACGTCGGGCGGATCGACCATCAGGTGAAGATTCGCGGCTACCGCATCGAACTGGGTGAAATCGAAGCGCGCCTGCATGAACAACCTGACGTCCGCGACGCGGCGGTCGGCGTTCAGGAGGGCGTTAACGGCAAGCATCTGGTTGGCTACCTGGTGGCCGCCGATGAGTCGTTGAACGCTGGCGAGCGCCTGGACCGCATAAAGCAGCGCCTGCGTGCCGAACTGCCCGAATATATGGTGCCGCTGCATTGGCTATGGCTTGAACGCCTGCCCCTGAATGCCAACGGCAAACTCGACCGCAAGGCCCTACCGGCCCTGGAGATCGGCCAACTGCACAGCCAGGACTACCTGGCGCCGCGTAATGAACTGGAAACCACCCTGGCCGGAATTTGGGCCGAGGTGTTGAAGGTTGAAAGGGTCGGGGTGCAGGACAACTTCTTCGAACTGGGCGGGCACTCCTTGCTGGCTACGCAGATCGCCTCGCGGGTGCAGAAAACGTTGCAGCGCGATGTGCCGCTGCGGGCGATGTTCGAGTGCAGCACGGTGGCGGAGTTGGCTGAGTATATCGACGGGTTGGCGGCCAATGAGATCAGTGCCGAGAAGGTGGATCGGTTGAGTGATTTGATGGCGGAGTTGGAGGGACTTTAATCGTCGTTGCCTGTCAGGGCCTCATCGCAGGCAAGCCAGCTCCCACATGTTGAGTTGTGAATACATTCAAATGTGGGAGCTGGCTTGCCTGCGATGGCACCTGCGAGGGCGGCGCTTATTTTGGCCCGAGAATCTTCACTAACTTCTCCGGCGAAGGCGCCCCCTGTTGTTGCTGCAACCCGCCTTTATCATCCAGATAGAAAATCGCCGGCGTCGCCGACAACTCCAGTTCATCCATCAACTTCATATTGGCATCGAGCTTGGCCTCGACCTCGGCCGGGATCTTTTCCAGCGCCTTGAGTTTGCTGCCCTTGCCGGCGGCTTCGTGTTCTTGCAGGGCTTTTTGCGGGTCTTTGGCGGCGAGCAGGGCGGCGGATTTGCCTGGGCTGTCTTCGCGGATGATGCCGACCATGATGTGGCGCAGCTGCACCTTGCCGGCCTTGACCCACGGGCGCGCCTGTTCCCAGAACATGTTGCAGTAGGGGCAGTTGGGGTCGCTGAACAGGTAGACGGTGCGCGGGGCGTTTTTGTCGCCGTCCTGGATCCAGCTGCTTTTTTCCATCTTGGCCCAGACTTCCTTGGCCATGGGTGCGTACACCAGTTTTTCCAGAGGCGCGGTGCTCAGGTCATTGCCCTGGGCGTCGTACAGGTTGCCGGCGATCACGTTTTTGCCGTCGGCGGTCAGGTACAGGGCCATGCCACGGTTCTGGTACTGGGCGGCGTAGCCGGTGAGGCCGCTGGGGGCATCGAATTTACCGATGATCCTGGCGCCCTTGGCTTCGATCTGTTTGATCGGCGCCGGCCAGTCTTCGGCCTGGGCCAGGGAGGCGGCGAGCGTCAAGGGCAGCAGGGTCAGCAGGTGGCGGAGGCGAGGCATGTCGGTTTCCTTGTCGTGGTGTCATCGAAGGGTTCCATGGCGCGGGCCAGGCTGGCTTCGGAGAGTTCGCCCAGGTGGCTGTTGATCAGGCGCCCATCGGCTTGGTAGAACAGCGTGGTCGGCAGGGCCATGGAGCCCACGGCTTGGCCGAGGCGGCCGCTGGCGTCGAACAGCATGTTGTCCAGGTTCAGGCCCTGGGTGGCCAGGTAGGTGCTGACGCTTTGCATGCTCTCGGCCTGGTTGACGAACAGAAAGGTCACGTCGGGGCGCATACGCTGGGCGTTTTCCAGCACGGGCATTTCGCGCCGGCACGGCGGGCACCAGGTGGCCCACAGGTTGATCACCAGCGGGCCACCCTGGTAATCCGCCAGTTGCACCACCTCGCCATTGGCGTTGCGCAGGGTGATGTCCGGCAGGCGCGTGCCTTTTTCATACAGGCTGAGGGAAAGGCTGGCCATGCCCCAGAACAACAGACCGGTGATCACCCCGGCGCTGAGCGGCTTGCGCAGGGCCGGGCGACGCCAGCCATACGCCAGCGCGCCGAGGATCAGCACAATAATCCCGGGCCAGGCGAGGAAACCACCGTCACGCAAGTCGACCATCTCCACCCAGTCGTTGCTGTAATAACTCCAGTACATCAGCACGAAGCTGACGCGGGCGGCCAACATGCCCAGCAGGAACAGGCTGAACAGCACCGATTCGGGGTTCTCACCGCCACGCTTGGCCACGCGCCAGCCCACCAGGGTGGCGAGAATCAGCGCGCTGATCAGCAGGATGTGATTCAGGGCGATGGCGAATGTGCCGATGGTCAGGGTCAACATCAGCGCGCGTCTCGGGTTTGCGTCCAGCGTTGCAGGAAGGCGGCGGCATCCACTTCGCCGGTGATGCGTTGGGCGCGACGTTCATCACCGTCCGGGCCGATCCACACGAAGCTCGGTGGCCCCGGCACCTTGTAGCGGCCCAGCAGTTCGCGGCTGGCAGCGTTGTCGGCGGTGACGTCCAGGCGTAGCAGGCGCACGTCTTTGAGCGCGTCCATCACCTCGGGTTTGCCGAACACCTGTTTTTCCATGATCTTGCACGACACGCACCAGTCAGCGTAATAGTCCAGCAGCACCCATTGGCCCTGGGCCTTGGCGCTGTCGAGCTGGCTTTGCAGCACGGCCGGGTCATTGATGGTGGTGAAGGCATCGTGAGCGCTCGGTGCACCGGCGACCTTTGAGCCGCTGTAAACCTTCAACGGTTGCCACAGCTCATCGCTGCCACCGGCTGCGCCCACCACCAGTATCGCGCCCCACAGGCCCAGCACCAGGGAACCTGCGCCGAACACCTTGGCGGCCAGGCCGAACTCACGGGCCAGTGTCCAGCCGCAGTACGCCATCACCAGCGCCAACGCACCCCACAGGCCGATCCACAGGCTGTCGCCGACCACTGGGCGAATCATCAGCACGGCGGTGCCCAGGAACAGGAAGCCGAAGATACCCTTGAGCACGTTCATCCAGGTGCCCGGCTTGGGCAGGAAGCGATTGCCCACGGTCACCAGCAGCAACAGCGGAATGCCGATACCGATGCCCATGGCGAACAGGATCAGGCCACCGTGCAGCGCATTGCCGCTCTGGGCGATATACAGCAGGGCGCCGGCCAGGGGCGCGGTCATGCACGGGCCCACCAGCAGGCCGGACAGCGCGCCGAGCACACCAGCACCCACCAGGCTGCCACCGCTTTGCTGGCGGCTGACGTTATCGAGACGGTCGCGCAGGAAGGCGGGCAACTGCAATTCAAAGAAGCCGAACATCGGCAGAGCCAGCAGCACGAACAGCGCGGCAAAACTGCCGAGGATCCACGGGGTTTGCAGCAGCGCGGCGAGGTTGGCGCCAAGCAGCGCGGCCATCACACCCAGGCCCGCATACACCAGTGCCATGCACACCACGTAGCTACCGGCCAGGGCAAAACCACGGCGCGGGCTGGCGCCACTGCTCACCACCAGGCCGGCGAGAATCGGCAGCATCGGCAGCGAGCAGGGCGCAAACGCCAACAACAGGCCCAGGCCAAAGAATATCAGCAGGCTCCAGCCCAGGCTGCGTTGTTGCAGGCCGCTGGCCAGGCTTTGGTCCTGGGCCTGCGCGGTAGCGGCTACGGCCGGGTTGCCGCCCAGGTCCACGGTGATCGACTGCGGTGGATAACACAGGCCTGCATCGGCACAGCCCTGCCAGCCCAGCTTGACCTTGCCGGTGGCGCCGGCCGGGATCTTCACTTCCAGGCCCTGGCGATACACTTGCTGTTCGCCGAAGAACTCATCGCTATGGGCTTCACCCTGGGGCAGCACGGGTTGTTCGGCCAAACCGTCGAACTTCATGCGTTGCTGGTACAGGTAGTAACCGTCGGCTATCTGCCAATACAGTTGGGTTTCGCCACTTTCAAGACGTTCGGAGGTAAAGGTGAAGGCTTTGCCCACCGGGAGAAAGTCGGGTTTGGTTTCGAAGGGGTTGCCCGGCGCTGCCTGGGCGAATCCCGCGAACAACACCAGCAGAAAGGTAAACAGATGCCGCATGGTCAAGCCTTAGTTCGATGCAAGTGAGGCACACAATGTGTGGCGCTGATTAACCGATGATTAACCGGCGCTATTCTAGAGTGTAGGGATAATCTGATGTTGTTAACTTTAGCGGCATAATGCGCGCTTAATCTGGCACTTTTCTAATCACCCCCATCTTTCATGAAGGGTTCAGCATGCACGTACTGGTCTGTGAAGACGACGAACTGATCGCCAGCGGTATCGTGGCCGGCCTCGGTGCCCAGGGCTTTACGGTCGAGCGCGTGGCCACGGCCGCAGCCGCCAGGGCGATGCTCAAGGCCGCAGCGTTCGACATCATGGTGCTCGACCTCGGCCTGCCTGACGAAGATGGCCTCAAGCTGCTGCAACAACAGCGCAGCCAGGGCCTGGAAATTCCCGTGCTGATCCTCACCGCGCGGGACTCGGTGACCAACCGCGTCGACGGCCTGCAAGCGGGCGCCGATGACTACCTGCTCAAGCCCTTCGACCTGCGCGAACTCGCCGCCCGCCTGCAAACCCTGTTGCGCCGGGTGGCGGGGCGCAGTGTCAATCTCATCGAGCACGGCCGCCTGGCCTACGACCCCAGCAGCCGCGAGACCTTCCTGGATGGCCAGCCGGTGGACCTGTCCCGTCGCGAACAGGCGCTGTTGCAGGCGCTGCTGCACAACAAGGGCCGTGTGTTGTCCAGCGAGCAGCTCAAGGACAGCATCTACGGATTCAGCGATGAGCTGGAAAGCAACGCGCTCAACGTGCATATCCATCACCTGCGGCGCAAGTTGGGCAATGGCATCGTCGAGACCGTCAGGGGCTTGGGCTATCGCCTGGGGCCGGCTGATGCAGGAGAGAACACTCAGTGATGAGCTTGCGCCTGCGCCTGACGTTCAAGCTGGGCGCCGCTTTTGTGCTGATCTGGGTGCTGGCGGCCGCCTGGATGCTCAATGACTTGCGCAACCAGATGATGTTTTCCCTCGACCAGCGCCTGGTGGCCTCGGCGCGCATGGTAGCCGGGCTCACCGAGCAGATGCCGGGTCTGGCCAGCGTCAGCGGTGGTGCACATTTGCGCACCGAGCAATTGAATGTGCCGGGGGGCATGGCCTGCCAGGTCAGTTCCTTGCGCGGCGAGATCCTGGCACGCAGCCACACGACCCCGGATGAAGGTCTGGAGTCGCGCAGGAGTGGTTTTCGTGACCAGATGATCGATGGTGTGGGTTGGCGCAGTTTCACCCTGTCCCGGGGTGACCTGCTGATCACCACCGCAGACCGCCAGGTGGAGCGTGAGGCACTCAACCTGTCGATCCTGCTGGCGGCATCGGTACCGGTCGGCGTGGCATTGCTCGGTTGCCTGTGCCTGTTGTGGCTGGGCATCGGCCAGAGCCTGGTGCCGCTCAATCGTATGCGCGACGCCTTGATGCGCCGCAGCGCCGACTCTCTCGAACCCTTGCAGATTCACCCGTTGCCCAGCGAGCTCAAGCCGTTGCTCGACACCCAGAACCAACTGTTGCAGCGCATCGCCAAGACCATTGAGCGCGAGCGCCGCCTGACCGGTGACGCGGCCCATGAACTGCGCAGCCCGTTGACGGCAATCAAGACCCACCTGCAAGTGGCGCGCATGACCGAAGGCGCGGCGCGCGATCAGTCGCTGGCGCACGCCGAGGAGGGCGCCGACCGCTTGCATCGCACGCTGGAGCAGTTGTTGCTGTTGGCGCGGGTGGAGGGCAGCTTGTCGTTTGACGATGGCTTGCAGTCCAGTGCCGAAGAAGTCGCCAGGTTGGCGATCCAGGACGCCAATGCCGGTGACAATTCCCGTATCGATCTTATTCTTGCGCCGGACCTCTCCCACGTTCCGGTAGAAATGCCCGTAGGCCTCGCCGTCGCGGCCTTGCGTAACCTGCTGGACAACGCCTTGCGCCATACCCCCGCCGATACCCGCGTGGAACTGCACGTGTTTTCTACCCCGGATAACGTGGTGTTCCGCGTGCGTGACCATGGCAAGCAGATCTCCAGCGAAGACCTGCAATACCTTACCCAGCGCTTCTGGCGTAATGGCAACAGCGAAGGCTGCGGCCTGGGCCTGGCGATCGTGCAGGCGATTGTGCAGCGCTGCGCCTGCTCGCTTGCGTTCGACAGCCAGCCGGACGGCTTGCGGGTTGAGCTGGGTATGCCGCTGCGCCGCTGAACCTTGCTTTTCATGTGTCAAGTAATTACCGCCCGCCTGACATTCAACCCTTCAGGATGGCGGTAATTTTTTTGCGCTTGAACGGGCCGAATGATTCGGCCTGAAATGAAAAGGATGGCTCTTATGTTGGTTATCGACACCAGTTTCCCTGCCAGGGATTTCAACGACCGCCAAGGCGAATCCGTGCAGCAGGTTATCCTGCACTACACCGCGGCGCCTTTTGCTTCGTCCCTGCGTACCCTTACGCAACATGGCGTCAGCGCCCACTATCTGCTGCCCGACCCCGATGAATCCAGCTACCGCGCTGCTGGTTATGAAGAGTTGCGCGTGTTTCGCCTGGTGGATGAGGACAAACGCGCCTGGCACGCAGGGGTGAGCCATTGGGCGGGGAGGGACGACCTCAATAGCCGCTCGATTGGCGTTGAAATCGTCAACCTGGCGCGGGATGACGCGGGGGTATTTACCTTTCCCGAATACCCCGAAGCACAGATCGATGTACTGATTGCATTGGTTCGCGACGTGCTTGCACGTTATCCGCAGGTCGGCCCGACTGACCTGCTCGGGCATTCGGATGTGGCCTATTGGCGCAAGAGTGATCCGGGGCCGCGGCTGCCCTGGCGTGTTCTGCATGAGGCCGGTATTGGGGCCTGGTTTGATGAGCCCACACGGGCGATGTACCAGCGCCGCTTTTGTGTCGGCTTGCCGCCAGAGGTTGAGGTGGAGCGGGCGTTTCAGCGTTTTGGCTACAAGCCCGCGCAGAATCGCCGAGCCTTTGAACAGCGCACCCGGGCGTTCCAGATGCACTTTCGGGCCAGGGATTATTGCGGGTTCCTGGATGCAGAGAGCTGCGCGATCTTGTATGCACTGAACGACAAATATCGCGGGCTATGAAGTGTGGGAGGGGGCTTGCTCCCACATTTGCATCTTCATTCATCAGTTATCGATCACCGCCCCCTAAATCCTGTTCTAGCTGATGCGTTTCCAGAACAGGAAATCCGTGCGCATGCCCTTGGGCCAGCCGCCAACGGATCGGCAGTTTGGTCATCATCAGCGTATTGAGGGATCGAGAGATGTCAGTCGCTACCAGCCGTATCGAAGACGCCCTGGCGCCTGCGGAAACGCTCTACCAGTTTGACGAAACCCCGCTGCTGGCCCGCCAGCGCCAGCAGGAGTCCAACGCCCGCAGCTACCCGCGGCGTATCCCCCTGGCGCTCAAACGCGCCAAGGGCCTGTATGTGGAAGACGTCGAGGGGCGGCGTTTCATCGACTGCCTGGCCGGTGCCGGCACCCTGGCGCTGGGGCATAACCACCCGGTGGTGATCCAGGCGATCCAGCAAGTCTTGAGCGACGAGCTGCCACTGCACACCCTGGACCTGACCACACCGGTCAAGGATCAGTTCGTGCAGGACCTGTTCGGCTTGCTGCCATCGGAACTGGCGCGGGAAGCGAAAATCCAGTTCTGCGGCCCCACCGGCACTGATGCGGTGGAAGCCGCGTTGAAGCTGGTGCGCACCGCCACCGGGCGCAGCACTGTGCTGTCGTTCCAGGGCGCTTATCACGGCATGAGCCAGGGGGCGTTGAGTTTGATGGGCAGCCTGGGGCCGAAGAGGCCGCTGGGGGCGTTGCTGGGCAATGGTGTGCAGTTCCTGCCATTCCCGTATGACTACCGCTGCCCGTTCGGGCTGGGCGGCGCCCAGGGTGTGCGGGCCAACCTGCACTACCTGGAAAACCTGCTCAACGATCCCGAAGCCGGGGTGGTGCTGCCGGCGGCGGTGATTGTCGAAGTGATTCAGGGTGAAGGCGGCGTGATCCCTGCCGATCTCGATTGGTTGCGTGGCTTAAGGCGTATCACCGCGCAAGCGGGGGTGGCGCTGATCGTCGATGAAATCCAGAGCGGCTTTGGGCGTACCGGCAAGATGTTTGCCTTCGAACACGCCGGCATCATTCCGGATGTGGTGGTGATGTCCAAGGCCATTGGCGGCAGCCTGCCGCTGGCGGTGGTGGTGTATCGCGACTGGCTCGACACCTGGCTGCCGGGTGCCCATGCCGGGACGTTCCGCGGCAACCAGATGGCGATGGCGGCGGGCTCGGCGGTGATGCGCTACCTCAAGGATCACGACTTGGCCAGTCATGCGGCGGCCATGGGCGAGCGTCTGTGCGAGCATCTGCGCATCCTGCAGCGCGACTTCCCGCAGCTGGGGGATATCCGTGGCCGTGGGCTGATGCTGGGGGTGGAGCTGGTGGATCCGACGGGCCCGCTTGATAGCCTGGGGCACCCGCCGGTGCATCGCCTGCTGGCACCGCTGGTGCAGCGTGAGTGCCTCAAGCGCGGGCTGATCCTGGAGATGGGCGGGCGCCATGGCGGCGTGGTGCGCTTTCTGCCACCGCTGGTGATCACCGCGGCCGAAGTCGACCAGGTGGCCGAGATCTTCGGGCGCGCCTTGGCGGCGGCGGTTGCCGGCGTTTAATTTTTGCGGTGCCTGGTACGTTTCTACAGATATCAGCGCTGCGCGTGGTGCGCAGCCAGCCGTTGAGCGATGGAGAACAGCAATGACCTCAGTATTTGACCGCGACGACATCCTGTTTCAGGTAGTGGTCAACCACGAAGAGCAGTATTCGATCTGGCCTGACTACAAGGCTGTGCCTGAAGGCTGGCGTACTGTGGGCAAGAGTGGCATGAAGAAGGAGTGCCTGGCGTATATCGAGGAAGTGTGGACGGACATGCGTCCGTTGAGCTTGCGCCAGAAGATGGACGCTGTTGCACTGACTAACTGATTCACCATTGATCCAATGTGGGAGGGGCGGTGCGACGATTCGATTTGCCCCCGATGGCGGCCTCAGGGCCGACCAGGATGTTGGATCATACCGAGTACATATCCGTTGTTTGGGTAACGGCCACTGTTGGTTCCGCTCTTACAGCGGCTCACTTTTGAAAAGAGCGCAAAAGTAAGCAAAACGCTCTTGCCCCACCACTCGGCACCTCGCTAATGCTCGGTGTGCCCTCACTCCGGCTTGAATCCGTGGGCCGCCGCCACGCGCCATCCATGGCGCGGGGCGGCTAACCCGGCGTCCTGCCGGGTTACCCACGGATTCAAGCCTGCGTTCGGCCAGCGTGGTTTAACGGGGCGCCTCAGATCAAAAGCAGATCAAGAGCGGCTCGCTTCGCATTGTGGTTACCTGTGGGGCTACAGCGTTGTGTTGGGTTGCGGGTCCTTTTCCTGCACGCTGCCTGCCGTCACTACCTGCACACTCAAGCGCGGCGTTGCCAGGTCGAGCCCGGCTTCATCCAGGTGCCGCTTGAGCGAGAGGTTGAACGCTCGCGAGACTTCCCACTGCTTGATCGGCGCGGTCTTGAAGCGTGCGCGCAGGATCGCGCTGCCGGACTCGAAACTCTCCACGCCCTGGATCTCCAGTGGCGACCAGATATTGCGGCGTTGCAGCGGGTCGTTGCGCATGGCGTGGCCGACATCGCGCATCAGCTTGATCGCGTCGTCGATTTCCATGTTGTAGGGGATTGCCACCCGGAAGATCGCGTAGCCGAACTCTCGGGAGTAGTTCTTGATGCTCTTGATCTCGCTGAACGGGATGGTGTGCACGATGCCGTCGATATCGCGCAGGCGCACGGTGCGGATGGTCAGGCCCTCCACCGTACCCAGGTGGCCGCCGACGTCCACGTAGTCGTCGATGGCCAGGGAGTCTTCGATGATGATGAACAAGCCGGTGATCAAGTCCGCTACCAGCGACTGCGCACCAAAGCCGATGGCGATACCGATCACACCCGCACCGGCCAGCAATGGGGTGACGTTCATGCCCATGTTCGCCAGGGCCACGATGGCGGCGATGATGAAGATGGTCACGAACAGCACGTTGCGGATCAGCGGCATCATGGTTTGCGCACGCGCGTTGGCCAGGCCCTTGCGTGAGCGGGTCAGAGCGTGGTGGATTGCGGTGTCGCTGAGGATCCAGATCAGCCAGGCGAACAGCAAGGTGCCACCGAGGCCGAACAGCTTCACGGCTATTTCATGGCCGTCACCCTCGGTAAAGCGAATCATCGACAGGCCCCACACCCGCAGCCCCAACTCGATAAACGCCAGCCACACCACCAGGTGCACCAGGGTGTAGACAAACCCTTTGAGGCGTTCGGAGTACAGCGCATGGCGTTTGTGCCCGCGCTGCGGCTTGAGGGCGTGGCGGCGCACCAGGCCGTTGATCACCATGCACAACACCAGCAGCACCGTGCACAGCAGCGACTGGCGCAGCGCAGTGCTGGTGTCGCCGGCCGACAGGAAGGTCGCGAACAGTGAAATACCTACCAGCAGCAAGGCCGGGATGTACCAGAAGGTACCGATGATCGACAGGGTGTCGGTGAGGGCGCGGCGGGTCAGGCGGCGCGACAGCGGCTGGTTGCGGATCAGGTGTGCAATCGGTCGGCGGAAACGCAGGATAAATACGCCGGTGGACAGCGCCGCCATTACATTGGCCACGGTTGCGGCGGTGTGGGCCAGGTGCTGGCCGAGCGCCTCGACCAGGCGCGGATCGCTCAAGGCTTCACCGAAGGCGGCGAAGCTGCCGATCCACCACAGCGGGCGGAACGCCTGATGACGCAGGATATACAGGGCGCGGTGGCGGTGCGGGCCGTCGAGTACGGAGAAGGCAATTACGCAGATTGCCGAAAAACAGGTGCCGACCACCAAGGCATAAGCCAGCACCATCGCCAGGGATTTGCCCAGGGAGGAAGGCAGGGCGTAGCTCAGGTAAACCGTGATCACCAGGGCGATCAACCAGGGGCCCAGCTTGCGCAGGGCAAAGCGCAGCATGTCCCAGGTGCGCGGGTGTTGCGGCAACTCTTCGGGCAGGCCGAAACGCTCGCGTACCCGGTGGCTGAGCCAGATCAGCGCGGCGGCCAGCAGGCTCCACACTGCCAGGATCACGGCAAAACCAAAGATGATCGGCAGCCATTCGTTGGCCGGCAGCATCAGCGCGCCCAGTTCATCCTTGGCCAGGTCGACTTCATTGGACCAGCGCCCCAATGGGCTGTCGGCGCCGGAAAACTGCTGTTCAAAGCCCGACAGCGTGCTGCCGATCAACCCGAGCACACCTTGCTCTGTCGCGGGTTGGGCCTTTTGCGTGGCGGCGCGCAGCTTTTTCAGGTCGCTCAGCAGCTGGGTGCGCTGTTGGTCGTTTTCGAGGGTCTTGATCACCTCGTCCAGCGACTGCCCCAGGGGCACTTCAGCCTGGGGTTGGGTCTTGCTGGAACCACCCAGCATTCCGGGCAAGCCTACGGCTTGGGCGGATGACAGCGGCAGCAGCGTGAGCAGGGCGATCAGCAGGTAGCAGGGCAGGGCAAACAGACGGGAAAGCACGAGGCGGTCAACCTTCAAAGCAACGAATTGACCGAGTGTACGAGGCCGCTATCCCCAATGCGAGCGCATTTGTCATTGCGCCAGTTTGGCGAGGATCTTGTAGACCACGGTGCCCAGGATCAGCAGCATACCAATCCACATGCCGAACACGCCGAGGGGCTTATCGCGAAAGTTGAAGCCGACCGCGAGCATGATCATGCCGATCACGATGGGGATAAGCATGGCGTGGAACGAGGACATTGAAATCATGGGAGCAATAGCCTTGTCGCAGTGGAAGTTTTGACAAGTCTAGGCGCGATTGCAGGAAGTGCAGGTGATACAAGTCAGTTTGGCAGTACATCTAACCAAATGTGGGAGGGAGCAAGCCCCCTCCCACATTTCGATCACATTTTGCCCGTCAAATCAGGGCAGATCGCGGCTCGCATAAAACGCACCCAGCACCTTCACCAGATGCGCCAGGTCATGGCTGCCGCACAGCTCTCGAATGGAGTGCATGGCAAACGTCGGCAAGCCGATATCCACGGTGCGTACACCCAGGTGGCTGGCGGTGATCGGGCCGATGGTCGAGCCGCAGCCCATGTCACTGCGCACCACAAAGCTTTGTACCGGCACTTCCTCGGCCATGCACAGGTGACGGAAGAACCCGGCGGTTTCGCTGTTGGTGGCGTAGCGCTGGTTGCTGTTGACCTTGATCACAGGGCCGGCATTGAGTTTCGGACCGTGGTTGGCGTCGTGCTTCTCGGCGTAGTTGGGGTGCACGCCGTGGGCGTTGTCCGCCGATACCAGCAGTGATTTCTGAATGGTGCGTACAAACTCATCACCTTCAGGCAACAGGCGGCGCAGGGTCTGCTCCAGCATCGGGCCATCGGCGCCGCAGGCCGAGCAGGAGCCGACTTCTTCGTGATCGTTGCATACCAGTACGCAGGTTTCGTCGGTCTCGCTGGTCAGCAAGGCTTGCAGGCCGGCGTAGCACGACAGCAGGTTGTCCAGGCGCGCACCGGCGATGAAATCGCCATTGAGGCCGATGACCGCCGCGCTTTGGGTGTCGTAGAAGCTCAGCTCGTAGTCGAGCACCACATCAGCGTTCAGCCCATGCTCGCGGGCCAACTGCTCGGTGAGCACGGCGCGAAAGTCCACGCGTTCGTCACCGGCAAATTGCGCAAGGATCGGCGGCAGCTCGGTCTGGGCATTGATCGCCCAACCCTGGTTGGCCTCACGGTTCAGGTGAATGGCCAGGTTGGGAATAATGGCGATCGGCAGCTTGAAGTCGATTAGCTGGCTTTCGACCTTGCCGTCGCGGCGGAAGGTGACGCGGCCTGCCAGGGACAGGTCGCGGTCGAACCACGGCGCCAGCAGCGCACCGCCGTAGACTTCCACGCCCAACTGCCAGAAGCCCTGGCGTTGCAGCTCAGGCTGGGGCTTGACCCGCAGGCACGGGCTGTCGGTGTGGGCGCCGACCAGGCGGATGCCGCCCTGCAACGGCGAGTGGCGACCGAGCTTGAAGGCGATGATCGAGGAGTCGTTGCGGGTCACGTAATAGCGACCATTGGCCTCGGTGGCCCAGGTGTCGCGCTCGTCGAGACGCTGGTAACCGGCCGCTTCCAGGCGCTGGGCGAGGGCCGCAGTGGCATGAAAAGGAGTAGGGGAGGCCTTGAGGAAGTCGATCAGGCCTTGATTCAACGCTTCGCGCATAAATAGCTCCAGACAGCAATGCGCGGAGTTTACCGTTCGATGGCCAGAAGTGCACAGAACAAATGTGGGAGGGGGCTTGCTCCCGATTGCGGTGTGTCAGTGAGCAAATACAGTGACTGACACTCCGCCATCGGGGGCAAGCCCCCTCCCACATTTACCCGTGTTCGCAGCTTAAAAGGGGGCAGGGCACTCGAAGCGCAAGCGCTCGCCGCTTTGTGGATGGGTGAAACTGAGCATGCTTGCGTGCAGGCACAGCCGCGGCCAGGCAGCCAACGCTTGTTCATGGGCATACAAGCCATCACCCAGTAACGGATGCCCGATGGACAGCATATGCACACGCAACTGATGCGAGCGCCCGGTGATCGGCGTCAGTTCCACGCGGCACCAGTCGCCACAACGCTCCAGCACTTTCCAGAAGGTCAGGGCGTGCTTGCCGAACTCGTGGTCGACCACATGGCGGGGCTTGGTCGGCGGGTCGTAGCGCAACGGCAGGTCGATGCTGCCGCTGTCCAGTTCCGGTTGGCCCCAGGCCAGGGCGGTGTAGGCTTTTTCGGTTTCACGGTCGTGAAACTGGCGGGACAGCTCGCGATGGGTGTCGGCGTCCCGGGCCAGCAGGATGATCCCCGAGGTTTCCCAGTCCAGGCGATGGACGATACGGGCTTCGGGGTAGCCGTTTTCCTGCAGGCGGGTGATCAGGCAGTCCTTGTTGTCGTCGGCGCGACCAGGCACCGAGAGCAGCAGGGTTGGCTTGTTCACCACCAGGACAGCGTCGTCCTGATGCAGGATATGAATATTGGACAGCGGCATTAAACAGCCTCGTAACAAACGCCAACGGCGGCTCGCCCACCTGGTTCCCGAAGGATCAAGGTGATCGAGCCGCCGTGGCGACCGCCCTTTCGATCAACGATCGGGCAGGGTGATATTGAGTTCCAGAATCGAGCAGCTGCCGTCATTTTCCAGAGCGACATGCACGTCATCGTTGCCGATATTGACGTACTTGCGGATCACCTCGACCAGTTCCTTCTGCAAGGCTGGCAGGTAATCCGGCGTGCTGCGTTGGCCGCGTTCGTGCGCCACGATGATCTGTAGACGCTCTTTCGCTACCGACGCGGTACTTGGCTTTTTGTTGGCGCGAAAGAAGTCGAGAAATTTCATTGTTTAGTTGCCTCCAAAGATACGCTCGAAGAATCCCTTCTTCTTGACATCGAGGAAGCGGTGTTCCACGGTCTTGCCCAGCAAGCGATCGACGGCATCGCTGTACGCCTGGCCGGCGTCGCTCTGGTCGTCAAGAATCACCGGCACGCCCTGGTTGGATGCCTTCAGCACGGCCTGGGATTCCGGAATCACGCCCAGCAGGGTCACGGCGAGGATTTCCTTCACGTCTTCAACGCCGAGCATCTCGCCATTGTTGACGCGCTCCGGGTTGTAGCGGGTGAGCAGCAGGTGTTCCTTGATCGGGTCCTGGCCTTCTTCGGCGCGCTTGGACTTGCTGGCCAAGAGGCCCAGCATACGGTCCGAGTCACGTACCGAGGAGACTTCCGGGTTGGTCACCACGATGGCTTCATCGGCGAAGTACATCGCCAGGTGAGCACCGGTTTCGATACCGGCCGGGGAATCGCACACCACGTATTCGAAGGTTTCCTTGAGCTCGGCGAGAACCTTGCCCACGCCTTCCTTGGTCAGCGCGTCTTTGTCGCGGGTCTGGCTGGCGGCCAGTACATACAGGTTCTCAAGGCGCTTGTCCTTGATCAGGGCCTGTTGCAGGTTGGCTTCGCCGTTCACCACGTTGACGAAGTCGTACACCACGCGGCGTTCGCAGCCCATGATCAGGTCGAGGTTACGCAAACCGACGTCGAAGTCGACGATGACTGTCTTGTGGCCGCGCAGTGCGAGGCCGGTACCGATAGCGGCGCTGGTGGTGGTCTTACCCACACCACCCTTGCCGGATGTAACCACGAGAATCTTGGCCAAGGTGTTTCACCCCTAAGGAAAAAGGACTTTCGGTCCCTGAAAAACATCTCTTGAAACTCGCTGCAGGCGGACAGCCTTTGTAGGAAAAAGATGGTGTTTCCGTAGGGAGACACCAACTTCCAAATATTCCTACACAAGTCTTGCCGGTTTCGCTTTGCTATCAGAGTCTAGAGATGCTTGGAAAATGCGGCAGTATCCGTTAAAGCCGGATGATGTTCAACACATCGCCCGACAGGTTGACCTGTACCGAAGCCCCCCACAGTGGATCGCGGCGCAAATCTTCGGAAACCTTGTACTGACCCGCGATGGAAACCAGCTCAGCGGTCAACTGCTGGCAGAAAATCCGTGCTCTGGTATCACCCTTGATGCCGGCGAGGGCACGTCCGCGCATCGGGCCGTATACATGGATGTTGCCATCGGCGAGAAGTTCCGCCCCGGGGCTGACCGAGGAGATCACCACCAGGTCGCCGCCCTGGGCGTAAATCTGCTGCCCGCCGCGTACCGGCGAGGTGATGATCTTTGTCGGCTTGATCGCAGGCTCGGGTGGTTTTTCCGGTTTTTTCTTCTCTTCACCGACCAGCGGTTCCAAGGGACGCTCGCGGGCACCGGACGGAGGCAGTACTGGCAGTTCAATGGCGATGGCGGCGGCAATGTCTTCGATGCGGCTGGCACGAATCGCCAGGGTGCGCAGGCCATGGGAGCGGCACACGCGCATCAGCCCGGGCAAATCAATCACGCCCTGGCCGGCCGGCAGCTTGTCCAGCGCCAGCACCAGCGGGGCGTTGTTGAAAAAGTTCGGCGCCAGGGCAACCTTGGCGGCCAGTTGGCGGTCCAGGGCATCAAGGTCATTGCGCGCCAGTTCCAGCACGGTAATGGCGAGCATGCTGCCTTTTAGCTGGAACACGGGATCTTGGTCTAGCGGTTCGGTTTGGCTCATGGTCGGCGAAAGCGGCTTGTCACGAAAAGTGTCGAGACTTATAACGAGAACACTCACCCGCCGCAAGCCGAGTCGAACCGTTGTAGAATGCGCGGCCCTTGTCTTTACCGGAATCTGTAATGGATCGCCCGCGTTTTCGAGCTGTATTTCTTCACCCGCGTTTTTGGCTGCTATGGCTGGGGCTCGGCCTGCTGTGGCTGGTCACCCAGTTGCCGTACCGGGCGTTGTTGACCATTGGTCGCCTGCTGGGTGCGGGCATGTACCGCGTGGCTGGCGATCGCCGCCGTATCGCGGCGCGTAACCTTGAGCTGTGCTTCCCGGAAAAATCCGTGCAGGAGCGCAAACGCTTGCTCAAGGAAAACTTTGCCTCCACCGGTATCGCCTTTTTTGAAATGGCCATGAGTTGGTGGTGGCCCAAGCCGCGCCTGGCGCGACTGGCCCATGTCGAAGGGCTGGAGCACCTCAAGCAGGCACACTTGGAAGGCAAGGGCGTGATCCTGATGGCCCTGCACTTCACCACCCTGGAAATCGGCGCGGCGCTGCTGGGGCAGAAACACACCATCGATGGCATGTACCGCGAGCATGGCAACCCGCTGTTCGATTTTATCCAGCGCCGTGGTCGTGAGCGCCATAACCTCGATTCCCTGGCCGTGGAGCGCGACGACGTGCGCGGTATGCTCAAGCTGCTGCGTGCCGGGCGGGCCATCTGGTACGCACCGGACCAGGATTACGGCGCCAAGCAAAGCATCTTCGTGCCGCTGTTCGGTATCCAGGCAGCTACCGTCACCGCTACCAGCAAGTTCGCACGCCTGGGCAAGGCGTTGGTGGTGCCGTTCACCCAGGAGCGCCTGGCCGATGGCAGCGGTTACCGATTGGTGATCCATCCACCGTTGACCGATTTTCCGGGTGAAACCGACGAAATCGACTGCCTGCGCATCAACCAATGGGTCGAAGCCTCGGTACGCGATTGCCCCGAGCAATACCTGTGGACCCATCGCCGTTTCAAGAGCCGGCCGCCGGGTGAGCCCAAACTGTATGAAAAGCGCCGTCGATAACGCTGACTTTTCCCACACGGAGTGACGCAATGCGCTCAGTTGAACCGGTCACAGGCTTGATTCTTTCCGGCGGCGGGGCGCGAGCGGCGTATCAGGTTGGGGTATTGGCGGCGATTGCCGAGTTGCTGCCGCCGGGGGCGCCGAATCCATTTCCGGTGATTGTCGGCACCTCCGCCGGCGCGATCAATGCGGTGAGCCTGGCCAGTGGCGCTACCGATTTCTCGGCAGCGATCCAACGGCTGACGGCATTCTGGCAGGGCTTTCGCAGCCACCAGGTGCTGCGCAGCGACTGGCCTGGGGTAATGCGCCAGGCCAGCCGTTTCCTCATCCACAGCCTATTGGGCCTGGGCGCCCAGGTGCCCGTGGCGCTGCTCAACAGCTCGCCACTGCGCGACTTGCTGCAAGAACGCTTGAACCTGGACGGCATCGACGAGGCTATTCGCCGCAAGCACTTGCAGGCAGTGGCGGTGACGGCGTTTGGCTATGAGTCCGGGCAAGCGGTGACTTTCTACCAGGGCGGCGGCACCATCGATGCCTGGCTGCGCCATCGGCGTATCGGCGTGCCGACCCAACTGACGGTGGAGCACTTGCTGGCGAGTTCGGCGATTCCGCTGTTGTTTGCTCCGGTCAAACTCGACGAAGAGTACTTTGGCGATGGCGCGGTGCGGCAGTCAGCGCCCATCAGCCCGGCTTTGCACCTGGGAGCCAGCCGCGTGTTGGTCGTCGGCGTGAGTGGCAACCCCAGGGGCAATGAAGCGTCGACGCAACGTACCTACACCGGCCAGCAACCGACCCTGGCGCAAATCGGTGGGCATATGCTCAACAGCACCTTCATTGACAGCCTGGAAAGCGATATCGAACTGCTGGAGCGCTTGAACCAGTTTAGTCGGGTTGTCCCTGTCGACGCCGCGGTGCAGGGCCTGGCACCGGTGGACGTGCTGGTGATTGCGCCCAGCCAGCCTATCGATGAAATCGCGGCGCGACATCGCCAGGAATTACCGGCGGCGTTGCGCTTGTTCTTGCGCGGGCCGGGGGCGACCAAGACCAGTGGGGCGGGGGTGTTGAGTTATTTGCTGTTCGAGGCGGGGTATTGCAGCGAGTTGATCGAGTTGGGGCGCAAGGATGCGCTGGCCAAACGTGAGGAGTTGTCGCGATTCCTCGGCCTGACGCAGAGCTGAAAATGTGGGAGGGGGCTTGCTCCCGATGGCGGCGATTCAGTCACAGATACTTTGAATGACACACCGCTATCGGGAGCAAGCCCCCTCCCACATTTTGTCCAGCAGTGTTTATTAGAAGTGGTACTTGACCAGGAAGCTTGCGGTGTCCTGAGTCGTCTTGAACGCGCCGCTGTCTTCAATCCCGTACTTGTTCTTCCAGTAGTCGTATTCAAAACCCACATACAACTGCTTGTCGCCCCAATGCAGCGCCTTGCCCAAGTCATATTTGACCTGCGGGTTGAAGTGCAGGTTGGCGTGATAAGTGCCACGGGCGTTCTTGTCGTTATCCACCACCCAGTCCATGAAACCGTCGATCAGCACGTCGGAATTGCCCACGGGGATGGTGTACGACCACACCGGAGTGATCTGCCACACACCGTCACCCGGGCGATTGCCCTCGGTCTGGCGCTGGTAGAAATTCAACTGGAAGTAGTCAAAACCGGGGATGTTCAAGTCGAATGCCGGGCCCAGCAGGTAGGACTCGTTATCGCCCTCGCCGAACTCGTAGGTGAAGGCCAGCAGCACGTCCTTGATCGGGCCGAACGACAGGTCCTTGTCGAAAATCTTGCCGAACGACAAACGCGGGCTGAACTCGCCGTAGTAAGTGTTCGGGCCGACATTGCCGTCTTCCTTGCCGTTGTAAAAGATACGGTCGAGGAAGAAGAAGTTGTCGCCGTACTTCCATGCGTCGGCATGTTCGAAGGTGACGGTTTGCTGGATCTGCGGGTTGACGGTAAAGCTCTTGCCCCACAGGTAAGTCAGGCTGTTGTTCTGCCACTGCAACAAGTCACCGGCTACGGCCTGGCCACCAGCCAGCAGGGATCCCGCCAGCATCAGGCCTTTGAACATGGGTTTCATTCGGTTGCTCCCGAGTTAAAGTTTTATGGTTTTTTTTCTTCTACGCAGGCGCTCTGGTATGGCGCCTTTTGGTTCGCTGCAAAAATCGTCTGTTCGGTCAGCTTTAATGCTGTTAGCAAGAGCTGCGCCAAGGTGTTTGAAAAGCCAAAAAATCCCCGTCGGCTGCAGCGGATGCAGTCGAATTCAGAGGACTTTTGCGCACTTTGGCAGCCAACATCAGGCCGGGATAAGTTGGCCTTGAAGTCAGCTTTTACATTCGCTGTTTTTTTTTGAGTCGATTCGAGCGGGCGCGGAGAATACTGGCTCCCAGGCCTGGGCTCAAGTGCGCTGTAACAGAGCGCGAGGGGCGAGAATGGGGCGCGGCGTGTGGCCGGCCCCGGTTGAAGGCTGTGCATGTGGGTGTTCCCTGTTTGTTGTTATTTTTGTACTAACAAAGGAATCAATGCGTATGGGCGACTTCGGGGCGTTCAGCGCCGCCGAGGATGTTGAACAGGATGTTCAGCGACAACGCGCTGAGTGTGGCCATGGCGATCCCGCTGTGGGTAATCGGGCTCATCCACAGTGGCAGTTGCGCGAAGAACTCCGGCCGTACCACGGGGATCAGGCCCATGCCGATGCTCACCGCTACCAATAGCTGGTTGCGACGGTCGGCTATGTCGGCTTCCTGCAGGATCTTGATCCCGGTCGCCGCCACCATGCCGAACATGGCTATCGCCGCGCCACCGAGTACTGCCGGCGGAATCGACGCCACCAGATAGGCGGCCTTGGGCAACAGGCTCAGCACAATCAGAAAGGCCCCGGCGATGATCGTGACCGAGCGGCAGCGCACGCCGGTCATTTGTACCAGGCCGATATTCTGCGCGAAGGAGGAGTGGGTAAAGGTGTTGAAGAAACCGGCAAAGAACGACGCGCCTGCGTCACACAACAGGCCGCGGCGCAGCATTTTCGGGGTGACCTCCTGGCCGGTGATCTTGCCCAGGGCGAGGAACATGCCGGTGGACTCGACAAAGATGATCACCACCACCAGGCACATCGACAGGATCGGCGCCAACTCGAACTTGGGCATACCGAAGTGCAACGGCGTGACCACCTGCACCCAGGGCGCCTGGGCCAGGCCACTGAGGTCGACCATGCCGATAACGCCGCACAACCCGTAACCCAGGCCCATGCCGATCAGCACCGAGATATTCACCCAGAAGCCGCGCATGAAGCGGTTGATCAGCAGGATGGTCGCCAGCACCAGGGCAGCAATCGCCAGATACACCGGCGAGCCGAACGTGGCGGCAGCGCTGCCGCCACCGGCCCAGTTCACGGCCACGGGAAACAGCGAGAGGCCGATGGCGGTAATGACGGTACCGGTTACCAGCGGCGGGAAAAAGCGCACAACCTTGGACATGAATGGCGCGATCAGCATGCCGAAGAACCCGGCGGCGATAGTCGCGCCGAAGATGCCTTGCAAACCGATACCGGGCATACCGGCCATGGCGACCATGCTGCCGACAGCGGCGAAGCTGGCACCCATCATCACCGGCATACGGATACCCACCGGGCCGATGCCGAACGACTGCACCATGGTGGCGATACCGGCCACCAGCAGGTCGGCGTTGATCAGGAAGGCGATTTCTTCACGGCTCAAGCCTGCGGCCTGGCCAATGATCAGGGGGACGGCGACGGCGCCGCCGTACATCAGCAAGACGTGTTGCAAGCCAACCAGAATCAGTTGCAAGAGGGGCAGCCGCACCATGGCGGGCGCGGCAGGAGTCTGCGTTTCTAACTGGGACATGCAACACCTCGAATCTTTTTATTTTTGTGTTGTTTGCAAAGCAATTTTCAAAACACGGCAGATCTCAATTGTGGGAGCTGGCAAGCCAGCTCCCACATTGGTCCTGTGTGAAACAGTCAGTTGGTGCGGGCCCCCTGATTGATCCAGGTGCCGATCAGGTCTCTTTCCTGCTGGGTCATCTGGGTAATATTGCCCAGCGGCATGATCTGGCTGGCCACGGCCTGCGCTTGAATACGCGCGGCCTGCTGCTGGATCTGTGCCGGTGTGTCGAACATCACCCCTGCCGGTGCGGTGCTGAACAACGGGCTGGTGGGCTTGGCCGAATGGCACACGGTGCAGCGTTGTTCGATCACATGGTGCACCTGGCCGAAGTCGGTCGTGGCCTGGGCTGGTGCCGGTTCAGCGGCGGGGGCGGCAGGCGCCGCGGGTTTCAAGCCACCGCCCAGGGCGGTTTCCGGCAGCGGCTGGTACTCGATCGCAGCAGGTGCCTTGGCAATCGGTTCTGCAGGCTTGGGCCCGGTTACATACGCCAGGCTGATCATCGCCAACGCGCCCACCGGCAAGGTCCACGCATACTTCTGGCTGTCATGCCGGGTGTTGAAGTAGTGCCTTACCAGCACCGCCGCCACTGCGATCCCGGCCAGGATCAGCCAGTTGTATTGGCTGCCGTAGGTACTCGGGAAGTGGTTGCTGATCATGATGAACAGCACCGGCAAGGTGAAGTAGTTGTTGTGGCGAGAACGCAGCAAGCCCTTGGCCGGCAGCGCCGGATCCGGTGTGCGGTTCTCGGCGATGGCTGCCACCAGTGCACGCTGGGCGGGCATGATGATGCGGAACACGTTACCGACCATGATCGTACCGATCACCGCACCCACGTGCAGGTAGGCGCCACGGCCGCTGAACACCTTGCTGAAGCCATAGGCCGCCGCAATCAGCAGCACGAACAGGATCAAGCCGAGCAGGGCAGGGCGCTTGCCCAGGGCCGAGTCGCAGAGGAAGGAGTAGATGAACCAGCCGGCGAACAGTGAGCCGATGCCCAGCAATACGCCTTCGGTGCCGCTGAGGCTGCTGCCGGGGGCGAGCAGGTACAGCGTCGGGTTGAGGTAGAACACTACGCAGAGCAGCGCGACGCCCGACATCCAGGTGAAGTAGGCTTCCCATTTGAACCAGTGCAGGTTGTCCGGCATGGTCGGCGGGGCCAGTTTGTATTTTTCCAGGTGGTAGATACCGCCACCGTGGATCGCCCACAAGTCACCGGCCAGGCCGTTCTTGGGGTTGACGCGATTGAGGTTGTTTTCCAGCCAGACAAAGTAGAACGAAGCGCCGATCCAGGCGACGCCAGTGATCATGTGAACCCAGCGAACGCTCAGGTTCAGCCATTCCAACAGATGTGCTTCCACAGTCTTTACCTCTCGCCTGTCACCCTTGTTGTCGGGTGATCCGGCCTTCTCTTATTGGTGGGGGGCGAGGATCAACCGCTCATCCTCTTTGAAAAAATGCTCATCGCAGTTATTGCCTGTGCCACTGCGATCAACCACCAGGAAGTCATCCCGCTTTTCGATCGTCAGCACCGGGTGGTGCCAGACGCCGCGATGGTAATTGATGCCCTGCCTGCCGTTGGTAACGAAGGCGCGGACCAAGCCTGATACAGGTGCATCGCCAAGTGGCGCGACCACGATCAGAAAGGGGTTGCCGAGCAGCGGTATGAACGCCTGGCTGCCCAGCGGGTGTCTCTCCAGCATGCACACGGTCAGCGGCATGTCCTGCGCGTCGGCGCGGAAGATGCTGATGATGGCGTGGTCTTCAGGCTGTGCTGTTTCGACCGTTGCCAGTTTGTGAAAGCGCATGGTCGACCCGTTGTTGATCATGAAGTGATCGCTGCCATCGGTTTCGATAACGTCTCCGAAAGGGGCGAAGGCTTCTTTGGTCAGGGGTTCGATCATCAGTGTGCGCATGGCTGTCTCTTATCCGAATACTGTGTTGTTTGGTCTATTGCTATCGCGGGCAAGCCCGCTCCCACATTTGGAATGCATTCCCCTGTGGGAGCTGGCTTGCCTGCGAAGGCATCACCGCTTATTTCGACACTTTGCCCAAGACGCGCAGGCGACTCACACCACCATCCGGGAACACATTCAGGCGGATATGGGTAATCGGCCCCAGCGCCTTGATCTGCTCGGCGAAGGTGTGTTCAGCGTGCATTTCCAGTTTCTGCGCCGGCAACAGTTCACGCCAGAACAGCGATTGGGTTTCGATCTGGCTGTCGGTGCCGCCTTTGACGAAGGCGCCCTGGATCGAGCAGGTGTCCGGGTAGTTGCCCTTGAAGTGCAGGGTGTCGACGATGATCTTTTCGATCTCGCCCGGGTGGCCCAACGCGACGATCACCCAGTCATTGCCCGGTGTACGACGACGCGCGGTTTCCCAGCCATCACCCATGTTGATGCCACGGCCCGGGTTGAGGATGTTGCTCATGCGGCCAAAGTGTTCATCGGAGCAGGCCAGGGCACGACCGCCATTGAGCGCGGCAGCCAGGTCGACCTGTTCGTTGTCGCCCACCGAAGACCAATCGCGGAACGGCACGCCATACACACGCAGACGGGCGACGCCGCCATCCGGGTAGATGTTGAAGCGCAGGTGGCTGAACGCCTGGTCGTTGTTGATCTCGTGGTAGTGGTGGCTGTTGCCTTGCAACTCTACCGCCGACAGCACTTCAACCCATTGGGTGTTGGCATCCGGCTCGCCCGAGGCCAGGAAGCAGGCTTCCAGGGAGGCCGACGGCGGGAAGTTGCCGGTAAAGAATGAAGTGTCGATGTCCACGCCTTTGATCGAACCGGGCACGCCCAGGCGGATCACCGCGCTGTCGTAGCCTTCGAAGCGCTTGCGGCGTGACTCCCAGCCGTCCATCCACTTGCCGTTGTCATCGAAAACGCCCTCCTTCCACACGGCCGGGGTCGGCTGGAACAGGCGGTTGGCGTCGGCGAACCAGTCATCGGTCACCGAGATGATCTTGGTGCCCAGGCGGGCGTCGGCCAGGTTGACGAACTTTTCGAAAGGTACGGCGTAAGCTTTCATTCTTCTTGTCTGCCTTGGATAGAGTGGCTGGGGATGGTCGTTTAGAGGGTCAATAAACGGAACAACGCGATCTTGTTGATCTCGTCCAGCGCGCACTTGAACTCGGTGTCTGTCGAGTTATGGATGCGCGTTTCGAACGCGGCGAGAATCTGGTGCCGGTTGCTGCCTTTTACCGCCATGATGAAGGGAAACTTGAACTTGGCCTTGTAGGCGTCATTCAGCTCGGTGAAGCGAGAAAACTCTTCGGCCGTGCATTGGTGAATCCCCGCGCCAGCTTGCTCATCGGTGCTGGCTTGGGTGAGTTGGCCCTGGACGGCGGCTTTACCGGCCAGGTCCGGGTGGGCGTTGATCAGGGCCAACTGGCTTTGATGATCAGCGCTCAACAGGATATCGCTCATGCGCTGGTGCAGGGTTTCGATCTGGTCGATCGACGCATCCTGGCCCAGCTCGAAGGCCTTTTCGGCTACCCATGGCGAATGTTCGTAGATGTCGGCGAAGGCAGCGACGAAGGCGTCGCGGCTCAGGGTCGACGGTTGCAAGGTCTGGAACGCCGTCATTTCGCCGCTCCCGTGCAGGGGTGGGTTTGGTGCCAGTGACGGGCGATGTCCACGCGGCGGGTGAACCACACCTGATCATGGCCTTTGACGTATTCAATGAAGCGCTTGAGCGAGGCCAGGCGTGCCGGGCGGCCGATCAGGCGGCAATGCAGGCCGATCGAAAGCATCTTCGGCGCTTCGGCGCCTTCGGCATACAGCACGTCGAAGGCATCCTTGAGGTACTCGAAAAAGTCGTCACCCTTGTTGAAACCCTGCACCTGGGTGAAGCGCATGTCGTTGGTGTCCAGGGTGTAGGGGATCACCAGGTGCGGCTTGCCGTTAGGGGTATTGGGTTCCCAGTAGGGCAGGTCGTCGTCGTAGGTGTCGCAGTCATACAGGAAACCGCCTTCCTCCATCACCAGGCGGCGGGTGTTGGGGCCGGTACGACCGGTGTACCAACCCAGCGGGCGTTCGCCGGTCAGCTCGGTGAGGATGCGGATGGCTTCGAGCATGTGCTCGCGCTCCTGGGCCTCGTCCATGTACTGGTAGTCGATCCAGCGGTAGCCGTGGCTGCAAATCTCGTGGCCGGCGGCGACCATGGCGCGGATCACATCCGGATGACGCTGGGCAGCCATGGCCACGGCGAAGATGGTCAGCGGTATGTCGAATTCTTTGAACAACTTGAGGATGCGCCACACCCCGGCACGGCTGCCGTATTCGTACAGCGACTCCATGCTCATGTTGCGCTCGCCTTGCAGCGGCTGGGCCGAGACCATTTCCGAAAGGAAGGCTTCGGACTCTTTGTCGCCATGCAGGATATTGCGCTCGCCGCCTTCTTCGTAGTTGAGTACGAACGACAGCGCAATGCGTGCGTTGCCCGGCCAGTGGGGGTGAGGAGGGTTACTGCCGTAACCGATCAGGTCGCGTGGGTAGTCAGCGCTCACTGCAGTCTTCCTTCTTGTTCGTGGTAGCTAGGTGTGTGGCGGCCGGGCAGTGGAAAGACTGGGTGGCGTCACAGCGATGAGTGATTGTATACAACTTATCGCAAACTTTGTAAGCCTGCATTTCTGCATTTTTTCTGAACGGTCTCTCTAAAGGTCTCTGCAAGAAACTTGCCTGAGTGGTCAGGTTAAAATGAAAAAGCCCACTGCAGGAGCGAGCTTGCTCGCGAAAAACCTGAGCGCGCCACTTTTCATTCTGAGAGCCCGCGTCATCGTTGGCGTTTTTCGCGAGCAAGCTCGCTCCTACAGGAGGGTGGAAGCGCTGTGAAATTTATTGTGTACAATTTTTTATAAAAGTGTCTTAATCGGCCATCGCCGGCTTTTTCACTGCCCTGAAAGAGTGCGGGTTTCTCTATGACTGACTTCGGGAGGCGCATAAAAGCCATGGGACGTTTGACCACACACGTTTTGGACGCCGCACACGGCTGCCCCGGCAGCGCGATCAAGGTCGAGTTGTATCGCGTCGAAGGCGCGCAGCTTGAACTGGTGGGTAGCGCCGTGACTAATAGCGACGGCCGTTGCGACGCGCCGTTGCTGCAAGGCGATGACTACCGCAGCGGTGTCTACCAATTGCAATTCAGTGCTGGCGACTACTACCGTGCCCGCGGTGTGCAACTGCCAGAGCAGGCTTTTCTCGACGTGGTGGTATTGCGTTTCGGCATCAGCGCCGAACAAGAGCATTACCATGTGCCGCTGCTGATTTCGCCTTACAGCTACTCCACCTATCGCGGTAGCTGAGTCGTCACCTCGCTTCACATCCCCAAATGCTCTTCGTTGGTTTCGCCCGCGCACACTGCGGGCTTTTTTTCGACCGTGCTGCGTTCAACTATCTAAAGCCTCAAGCGCCTGTGCGTTGCATAGGCTCGGTGTTTTCCTCAATCAAGAAAACACCATGGCCTTACTCAACGACATACCCGACCCAGAAGATCCGGAGGTCGCTGCCCAAGCAACGCTTCAGGGTATACGCAGCCAGCTGACCCGGCGAATCAACGCTCACGCCCATCCAAGCCGTTTGATTAATCAGATTGCTTTTGCCGAACTGCGCTGCGCTGAGGTAATAAAGGTGCTTGCAAGGCTGATAGCGCGCGTGCCCAAAGTTTTGTGGGTGATCCGCAACGAGCTGCGCAAAGAGTTTGAAATAGACCCGGACAGCCTGCTGTTCACCGTGCCAAAACCACCTGCAGAGCCGCAGAAAGTCGACAGCCTGACTGATCGTGCGCTGCTGTCACTGGTCTTGCCCGCAGTGCCGATCAACCTGAATCAGTTCACTGCCCTGAGCGTCAAGGGTGACCCGACTCGCCAGTTGCCTTATACGCCGTTGCAAGTGCTGCAGCGAGTTATCGCCATGAAGCTGCAAGACAGAATTGCCTTGTCGGCCACACCTTATTGGGACGCCCTGCAGCCCGGTTCCGTGCAAACACGCAGGGGGCATTGGGCAGAGCTGCACGCCGAACTCTTCGCTGGCCGGGCTTTTATAGCGCGGCAATTGGACGAACTGTCGAGTGCCGGGATGGCACTGCTGCAGGCCCTGATCGACGCACCGAGTGCTGAGGCACGCCAGCGAGCAGGGGGCGATTGGGCCAATGTGCGAGCGAGTTCGCTGATGTGGCCGGGTACGCCTGCGGTTGCAATTCCCGGTGCCTTGCATATCTACCGTGAAGGCGATCCTGATGGTGCACCGCATGTGATTTACCTACCGGGTGTGGTGCGCAATTTCTACGAGTACTCGTCCTTCTTCGGCCTGCAATGTGGCCTTCTGAAGTTGGTCAGTGAGTCACTGTTCGACGAACTCTGGCAATGCCTGCCGTTAAAGCGCCGCCATGAGCTATGTCGGCCTACGGACCTGACCCCCCCGTCAAGCGTGAGTCGCGGCTCGACAATCTCCGGTGATGCGCTGGCGATGAGCGCGCAAGCGTTGCTGGAAGGTCAATGGGAAAACGAGCTGGCCTGTGCGCTGGCGATCAATCACGCACACGTGTTTTCTCCACAACAGCCGCCACCTCAACCGCTGACCGCTGTGCCATTTCTGCGTTTTATCGAGCGTGCAAGGAAGGCACTGGTCGGTAAAGTCCGACTTGGGGCTCTAGTCGATCAATTGCTCAAGTGGGACGAACAACGACGACGCGCAGAAATTATCTTTGCCAGCACGGCGCCCGGTCTGGCCCTGCTCACCGCGGAACAACAGGTCAAACGCTACGGAAAAGGTCTGCTCGCACTATTCAACGCCGATGATCTAAGCGTCGAGACTGCAGCGCTTGAGGAATTTGTGGTGCTTGAGAACCAACTCAAAGCACATAAAGACGCGTTGAATTCGCTGATTAAAGATGCGCAGCAGCGGCTCTACGATGTGCCTTTTTGGATTGAGCGCCCAACGGGTGCGCACAAACGCTATGCCTTGTTCCTGCGTGCCCATGTCGAGGCTCTGCGCTGTGAGGTTCAGTTGCAACACCGGCTCAAGCTGATACCCACTGCGCATCTGGATTTGGTGATGGAGGTGGTGGAGCGGCTGTCGGCATCCAAATACGTGGGCGGAAAAGCCCAGGTGTTTTCGGTCTCTGTGGGCAGCGCGCAGGCTGCCTTCTACCCGCTTCATAACGTTTGGGTGGTGGCTCGGGCGACGGCGATGAAGCACCCGTCCCGTGGGGTTCCGGTCGCGCTGTATGCATTCGGGCAATATGGCGGGCTGAAGGCTTTTTCCGGCCTGGATGCTTTAACCCGCGGTCTGAAAGCCAGCCTCGGGAGCTGTGATGATTCGGTCCTGTGGGGCTGTATAGAGCACGATAAGCGTCACGACTTACGTGACCATGCCCGGCGTGAAACCCTGACGGTGCGCTATGAACCCATTGAGGGGAACCCTGCGACGGTTTCTTTCAAACACTTGATGACCTACTACTTTGGCTTGAACAAGCGTATTGAGGGGACTGCCGGTCTGTTCAATGAGGTAAAAGATGCCGAGCTGAGCCGTGTGCTGCTATTGGCTGAGCTGGACGCTCACTTGAAGATTCCAGACAGTCCCGCCTTGGCCCAGGCTCAGGCCAACGTTGATCTTCTGCGCGAGGCTGCGCTTGAGGCAAAAAAACTGCCGCAGTGGTTAGCGGGCGCAACATCTGCCCAGCTTAAGCACTTCAAGCGCTTGCAGCGCCGGTACCTGAGCAGCGCCTTTGCCTCTGAAAACCTGCTTGAACGCTCTCTGACTGACTTGGAAACGTTCGCCCGCCGCAAGTTGATCGCCCGTTTAACCGAGGATGGTTTCTACCCGGAGCTGGACATCGACAAGCCCCTGATCACGATGCCGGATGATGTCAGAGGCAGCTTCTGCGGTAATCAAAGCCACTGCACGCCGGGTGATCGCGGGGAGGTCCTGACCCCAAGTACTCAAACCACAACTTTCAGCATGTTGCAGCTGGCGTTGCATAATCTTGATCCGAAAGCACCCTGGGTGTCTTGGCGATTGAATCGAGCACGCTATCTGCAGCCGCAGTGGAAACAACGGCTGAACAAGGACTATTTGATCAAGACAGTCTCCTCGCTGGATATCGGCGGAAACTACAACACGCAGATCAACCATACCTTCTACCCCACGGTTAAAGCCAACCCGAGTCTGGACGCAGGTCGCATTCCTGCGCTGATCAATCGCACGCTGGATGAATGCGCGCACATGCAGCTTTTTTCGGCGGTTCAACAAGGGCTAAGCACCTTTGCACAGAGCCTGTTCAGCACGGCGATGGCGGCGCGAACGCCTGAGGACCTGCTGAAAAATGGGTATGATTTGAAGTTGCACGTCGTTCATCTGGCGGCGCACACGATGCAGCATGATCGCTATATCTCAGGGATCGTGGTCATGCAGGATCAGGGCAGTGGGCGCTGCGTAGTTTACTGGCCTGCTGCGCCGCACGCCTTGATCATCACCGAGTACATCAGTGTGGCGATGGCGCGGGTAGAACTCAGTCGCATTGCCGCTTCGGTTGACCTTGTAAAGTTACTTGCGCGGCAGGTAGCGCCCGGTTGGGCATTTGACGCAATCATTCATGACCCCGATGAAGCAGGAGAGCCTGGATGGCTTTCTGTCATGCCGGATGCTTATTATTTCGAAGGTAAGTGGAGGCTTCCTGGCTTTGTTCGCTCCTTCAGCATTACACATCTGCAACCGACGCCAGTGCTCGATGAGATCGAAAAACTGATCCACGAGCAAATTGCCAGTAGCCCTTCAAGCTGGCTGGTGATCGTTCCTATGTCCCACAGCGAACCCAGGGCATTGCTGTATTACGCCAATGTGCTGGATTTGCAACGCCGCACTCAAGCGGCGAGTAATTCTGGCAGGAGCCTGGATGAGTATCGTGTCCGCCGCCTTGCGGAGCAGACTGATAGCAGCATGCGAGCGCTCATATCGTTTTTCTTTCCATTATTTGCGCTGGCTAACTCCTTTTATGAATTGCTGGTGGTGGCACGACGTTTTCACCGGTTCGCAGACCCCAATGATGTCGTGGATATTGTGTTTATGACCCTGTATCTGGCGTTCGATTTGTGGCAGACCTTTACCCCCGGCCCCAAGGTCAGAGGCGCAGTGGCGGGTATCGTGCGGCGCCCGCTGGGGGCTGTGTTGAATCGGATACATCGTTCGCATTTCAGTCATGGCCGGGTGCTGCGTCAGGCTGCGCCTTCTGCGGCCGCGTTAAAACCCTTGGAACGTTTCAAAGTCAAGGGCGTGCCGCCGGATGCTGTGGCGCTCAAAGGGCGTGGCAGGGAGGGCGTCTATGTGAAAGATGGTCAGCAATTTGTAACGGATGACACTCACCATTATCCCGTTTACCAACGTGATAGCGAGTCGGCGTTTCGGCTGAGAAACATGCTCAAAAGCGGTGAGGATGAGTTGGTCCTGAATATCCATCAGCCCAAGGAGTGGTTGCTGGAGACCAATAATCTTCAATCTGGGGGCAACTCCGCAGCGCATGACCCATGGCGCGCTCCCCGGCCGCCATTGTCGGATTGGCAACCCCCTCGTGAGCGCATGGCGACTGTGAACCGGATTCTTCAGTCACGTACAACGGACACCCACTGGCTGAGTTGGCGTACTCAAGTTCACTCCAGTCAAGTTGTGGACTTCCCTGCGCCTCAAGTGTTTGAGGTTGGCACGGCTCCCAGAGGTTCTTCGCTCAATGCCAGGTTTTTGCGCGTGGCTCCTCCATATACCACCTTCGAGGATCCGAACAGCGGTTTTTACCGGATGCTCCCACAGGGCGATCATGCACCGTTGACCGACCTGGTGTTTATCACCCGAAATGAGCCACCGGGGCCATCCGCGCGAGCCGATATCATGCGCTGGACAAGCACTGATATTCGCGACCAACCCATTCCCGTATCACGCCTGCCTACAGGTGAATGGCAACATCATTCGGCACTGTTCGACAGTACGTTGGAGGACTCTGTGGGCAGGGCCTTTCCCTCCATGACGAGTGCAGCTCGAAAGTTTACCGTCAGACGGATGATTGAATTGTCAGATCCTTCCCCCTCTGCCACGGCAAGCCATTTGCTCGGCATCCGCGCGACGCTGGACGAATGGCTACCCCCGCTCCCTGCGAGCAGCGGCCAAACGGATGATTTACTACGGATGTTGCGGACTAATGAACGGCGCAACCAATACCTATACGTCGGTTTTGAAGGCAAGGCGCCCGGCTTCACGCGCGTTGATTTCACGCCGCCTCATACGTTAGACCCGAGCCTGCACTATGGTGTCAGACCGGTCAGGACGCAGAGGCTTGAAGCGGAGCGCGCCGCCGTCAGGACCGTGCTGGAGCGCCAGGGTTTCCGCGTCGATGACTTGTCTGTGCGGCGCCCAGGGATGCGTGGCGGAGAACCCAGTATTGAATCAGTCGTTACTCATCCCCGTTCGAGCACAATTTACTACGTGGCCTACCAATGGCTTGAACTGGGGCGAATGACCTTGAGAGGGAAGCTTTCCGATAAGTGGATTCGGATAGCCATCAACTCACACCCCGACTCTCTTTTATTAAGGGGGGTTGACAGCGCGATGCGAGAACAGCGCTTGGTGCGGATTGTCGCCGGCATCCAATGGCCCACAAAGGGGCGGCTCGATCCAACTGTTTATTTCGTCAAATTGAACCCTTAGCGTTGATGAGTGCCATCGCACCGGCGCCGCCGAACAGCGCGGCGCTGGTGCGGTTGAACCAGCTCTGGCCCGAACCGCTGCGCAAATACCGTGCAGCGCCATGGGCACCCAAGCCGTAAGCCAACTTGCACAGCAGGTCTAGCATCGTCCAGGTGGCAATCATGATCAGCAATTGCGGCAGGAACGGCTGTTGGCTGCTGAGAAATTGCGGCAGGAAGGCGGCGAAGAACAGGATGTCCTTGGGATTGCTGGCACCCAGCACGAATGCTCGCCCAAACAACGCACGAAAGCGCGGTACAGACGGCGTTTGTGGGACTTCGGCGCCTTCGCTCGGCAGACGCGATTGCTGCCAGCTCTGCCAGGCCAGGTAGAACAGGTACAGCGCACCGGCGATTTTCAAGGCGCTGAACAGCTGTTCCGAGGCCAGCAACAATGCCCCCAGACCCAAGGCCGAAGCGCTCAACAGGCAGATCGACGCAAACACTCCACCCAAAAACGCCGGGTACGAGCGGCGCAGGCCGTAGTTGAGACTGTTGCTGATCATCAGCAGCGACAGTGGCCCTGGAATCAGGATCACGATCAATGCAGCCCCACTGAACAGCAGCCAGGTATCCAGGTTCATCATTTGCTCCTTTTATAAAAATATGAATTTCGCAATGAAAATCGCGCACAACACCCACAGGCTGACAGAAATCTCGCGGTACTTGCCGGTGCCGGCCTTCAGCGCTACATAGGTGATAAAGCCCAGAGCGATCCCGTCGGCGACCGAGAACGTCAGCGGCATCATGATGGCAGTGACGATCGCCGGAATGCTGTCGGTAGCTTCATCCCAATTGATATGGGCCATGCTCGCCATCATCAGCATCGCTACGTAGATCAACGCGCCAGCGGTGGCATAGGCGGGAATCATGCCGGCCAGCGGTGCGAAGAACATCGCCGCCACGAACAGTACGCCTACCGTTACAGCGGTCAACCCGGTGCGGCCACCGGCTGCCACACCTGCGGCGCTTTCCACGTAGCTGGTCACTGGCGGCACGCCAACCATGGCGCCGAACACACTGGAAGCACTGTCGGCCTTCAATGCGCGGGACAGGTTGTCGATCTTGCCATCGGCCTTCACTAGCCCGGCCCGTTGGGCAACGCCCATCAGTGTACCGGCAGTGTCAAACATGTGTACAAAAAGAAAGGCAAATACCACGCTGATCATGCTCACATTGAACACACCCATCACGTCCATCGCCATCCAGGTCGGTGCCAGGCTCGGTGGGGTGGAGAGAATGCCGTTGTAATGCACCAGGCCCAGGCCCCAGCCGGCGAGGGTCACGGCGATGATGCTGATCAGAATTGCGCCGAATACACGGTGATAACTGAGGATGGCGATCAGCAGGAAGCACACCGCCGCCAGCAGTGGGGCGGGTTCATGCAGGGAGCCGAGCTTGATCAGGGTGGCTGGGCTGTCGACGATGATGCCGGCGGTCTTCAGGCCGATCACCCCGAGGAACAGACCCACACCCGCGCCCATGGCATGACGCAGGCTGACCGGAATACTGTTGAGCAGCCATTCTCGGATGCGTGACAGCGTCAGAATCATGAACAGCACGCCCGAGACAAATACCGCGCCGAGAGCTGTTTCCCAGTTGTAGCCCATGGTGCCGACCACGGTGTAGGTGAAAAACGCATTCAGCCCCATACCCGGTGCCAGGCCCACTGGCCAGTTGGCATACAAGCCCATCAACAGGCACCCCAGGGCTGCGGCGATGCAGGTGGCGACAAAGGCCGCACCGTGATCAATACCGGCGTCGGCCATGATGTTGGGATTGACGAAGATGATGTAGGCCATGGTGATGAAGGTGGTGAGGCCGGCGATCAGCTCGGTCTTCACTGTGGTGCCATGCAAGCGCAGTTTGAACAGGCGTTCCAGCCAACCGCCTTGCGGCGTGGCCAGGTCCAACGTAGGGGCTTCGGTTTTACGGCTATCCACAGCGAGTACTCCTCAATCGTTTTATTGTTATGTCCAGCGCCGGTCACATGAGTGGGCAACAGCGCTTTGAGGTACTGGCGGGTTTGTTGACCAAAAGGTCAGGAACTCGCACGAAGCGAATTATGCTTTTGTATACAAATAAAGCAAATAATGTTTTCGAATGTTTGGGCTAAAGTGGATGAAAGGCTGACTCCCAGGGGGACAGGCAGATTTATTCCGCCCGCCGCCTTGAAACATTGCTGCAATACCCGCACTTTGAGGGCGCAAGCATTCGCTCGGAATGCGCAAAGCGGCATAAGGGGAGCCCATGTACAAGGTTTATGGCGATTACAAGTCGGGCAACTGCTACAAGATCAAATTGATGCTTAGCTTGTTGGGGATCCCGTTTCAGTGGATCGATATCGACATCCTCAAGGGCGACACCCAGACCCCTGAGTTCCTGGCGAAGAACCCCAACGGCAAGATCCCGGTGCTGGAGCTGGAAGACGGCACCTGCCTATGGGAGTCCAATGCGATTCTCAATTTCCTCGCCGATGGCAGCGAGTTCCTGCCCACGGAACCGCGCCTGCGCACCCAGGTATTGCAGTGGCAGTTTTTCGAGCAGTACAGCCATGAGCCGTATATAGCGGTGGCGCGGTTTATCCAGTTCTATCTGGGGCTGCCGGAGGATCGCTTGGAGGAATACAAGAAATTGCACAAAGGCGGCTACAAGGCCCTTAAGGTCATGGATCGCCAACTGCAGTTGACCCCGTATCTGGTGGGCGACCAATTCTCCATCGCTGATGTGGCGTTATATGCCTACACCCATGTGGCCCAAGAGGGCGGGTTTGATTTGGACGCTTATCCGGCGGTACAAGCGTGGTTGCAGCGGGTGGCCAGCCATCCTCGGTATGTGCCGATGTTGGACTGATAATGCAATCAAAAGGTGGGAGGGGCACAGCACCTCCCACATTTAGCTCAATAGTGAGTCAGATAATTCGTGATTTAGCAGTTCAAAGCAGCGCTGCGCCGCCGGGCTCAATGCCATCGCGCTGCGTGTGATCAAGCCGATCTCCCGGTTCACGCCGGGATGATCGATGTCGATTCGCTTCAACCCCTCCAGGCTGTCCGCCGCCGATTCCGGCAGCACGCTGATCCCCAACCCCTGGCGCACCAGCGCCAATACCGTCGACATGTAGTTGGCCTCCATGCCCGCATTCAGCGTCAGCCGTGTCTGGTCAAACAGTGCGTCGACCTGTTCGCGCACGCTGCTGTCACGTCCGGTAAGGATAATTGGCTGGTCGGCCAGTTGCGCCAGGGTCAGTGACCGATAGCGCGTCAGCGCATGATCCAGCGGTACAAACGCGCACAAGCGATCATTGAGCACCGGCTGAAATTGCAGGCCATGGCTCAGGCGCGCCCGTACGCCGATGCCGAAATCCACCTCGCCGTTGCGGACCTGGGCATGAATGCGATGGGCCACCAGGTCATGCAGGCGTACCTCGATCCCGGCAAAGCGCTGGCGAAACAGGCGCAAGGCCGGGGGCAGGGCGCCGGCGCAAACTGACGGCAGGGCGGCGATGGTCACCACGCCGCGACGCAAGGCTGCGAGGTCGCGTGAGCCGGTGACGATGTTGTCCAGGTCCAGCAGCAGTTTTTCCATGGGCCCGCGCGCATCCTGGCCGGCAGCGGTGATGCTCACATGGCGCGGGCTGCGGTCGAGCAGGGCGACGCCGAGCCAGTCTTCCAATTGCTGTACTTGCACGGTCAGGGCCGAAGGCGACAGGTGCAGCTCGTTGGCCGCCTTGGTGAAACTGCCGGTGCGGGCTACCGCGAGGAAGGCCTGGATGTGCTGAATCGAGTTCTTCATTTTGTTTTTCCGAACGTGCCAGGGCGAATATTCCAATTTACAAAGACTAACCCGCTTCCAATACTCCGGGAAAACAATAACCGGCCAAAAACGGCCACCCTGGAGTTATCCATGCTCGCAACCCTGGGCGTCATCACCATTCTCAGCCTGCTTGTCGCTGTCATGAGCAAGCGTCTCTCGCCACTGGTGGCCCTGATCGCCTTGCCGATCATCGCCGCTCTGGTCGGTGGGTTCGGCCTGCAAACCAGTGCCTTCATTATCACCGGAATCAAGAACGTCGCCCCCGTGGTCGGCATGTTTGTGTTCGCGATCCTGTTTTTCGGGATCATGACCGATGCCGGGATGCTCGACCCCATCATTGATCGCATCCTGCGCACGGTAGGGACGCGTCCTACACGAATTGTGGTTGGCACCGCGACGCTGGCGTTGCTGGTGCATCTGGACGGCTCCGGCGCGGTGACCTTTCTGGTGACGGTGCCGGCGATGCTGCCGTTGTATACGCGGCTGGGCATCGACAAGCGCATTCTCGCCTGCGTCTGCGCGATGGCGGCGGGGGTCAACTTTCTGCCCTGGACCGGCCCGGTGCTGCGCTCGTCGGCGGCGCTGCATGTGCCGGTGGCCGATCTGTTCCAGCCGCTGATCCCGGTGCAGATCGTCGGGCTGATCTTCGTCTTCGCGTGCGCCTGGTGGTTGGGCCATCGTGAAGAAAAGCGCCTCGGCCTGGGCGCCGGTTCCAGCGTGCAGGCGGTGCCGCAACGGGTGCTCAGCGACGACGACATCAAGCTGCGCCGCCCACGGTTGTTCTGGGTCAACCTGATCCTGACCGTGCTGGTGATGGTGGTGATGATTGCCGGTTGGGTCGACCCCGTGGTGATGTTCATGCTCGGCACCGTGGTTGCGCTGTGCATCAACTACCCCAACGTGGACGCCCAGCGTGCGCGCATCGACGCCCATGCGAAAACCGCCCTGACCATGGCCAGTATCCTGCTCGCCGCCGGGGTGTTCACCGGCATCATGCAAGGCTCCGGCATGCTCAAGGCCATCGCCGAAGTGGCGGTGGCGCAGATTCCGGCGGGCCACGGCAAGTTGATCCCGGCGGTCGTGGGGTTCCTGTCGATGCCCCTGAGCATGTTGTTTGACCCCGACTCCTACTACTTCGGCGTGATGCCGGTGATCGCCGAAGTCGGCAAGGCGCTGGGCGTCGACCCCCTGCAAGTGGCCCAAGCCTCGTTGCTGGGCGTGCACACCACCGGTTTTCCGGTCAGCCCGCTGACGCCCGCGACCTTCCTGTTGGTGGGCCTGTGCAAGATCGAGTTGGCCGATCACCAGCGATTCACGATTCCTTTTCTGTTTGCCGCCTCGGTGTTGATGACCCTGACGGCGTTGCTCCTGGGAGTGATTTGAGATGAACACCTTGCGCATTGGCTCCGGCGCCGGCTATTCCGGTGACCGTATCGAACCTGCCGTGGAACTGGCCGAACATGGCGACCTGGATTACCTGGTCTTCGAATGCCTGGCCGAACGCACCATTGCCCTGGCACAACAGGCGCGCATCGGCGACCCGCAGGGCGGTTATGACCCGTTGCTGAGTGAACGCATGCGCCGAGTATTGCCCTGCGTGGGCCAGCCCGGCGGTCGCCGTCGCTTACGGGTGATCACCAACATGGGCGCGGCCAACCCGGTGTCGGCGGCCATTGAAGTGCGGCGCATTGCTGCCGAGCTGGGCCTGGGTCTGAAGGTTGTGGCGGTGGTGGGGGATGATGTACTGCACGCTTTGCCTGCCGAGCAGTTGCTGGATAACGGCCAGACCGTTGGCTCCCTTGGTGAGCGGTTGATCTCCGCGAATGCCTACCTGGGTGTGGACGGCATTCTTGAGGCACTGCGCGCCGACGCCGATGTGGTCATCACCGGGCGGGTGGCCGACCCTTCGTTGTTCCTGGCACCGCAGATGTTTGAGTTTGGCTGGGCCGCTGATGATTGGCAGCGCCTGGGGCGCGGCACTTTGGTTGGGCATTTGCTCGAATGTGCCGGGCAGGTCAGTGGCGGTTACTTCGCGGATCCTGGCTTCAAGGACGTCGATGACCTGGCGCGCCTGGGCTTTCCGCTGGCTGAAGTCGATGCGGATGGCCACGCCGTGATCACCAAGGTTGCAGGTTCTGGTGGCCGTGTCAGCCGTGCCACGTGCATCGAACAATTGATCTACGAAGTGCACGACCCAGCGGCGTACCTGACTCCGGATGTGACGGCCGATTTTTCCCAGGTGGGGTTTGTCGAGGAGGGCGTTGATCGGGTTCGCGCCCACGGTGCCGAAGGGCGTGCACGGCCCGAACAGCTGAAAGTCAGCGTCGGTTATCTGGACGGCTGGATCGGTGAGGGGCAGATGTCCTACGGTGGCCCGGGGGCTGTCGCACGCGCGCAGTTGGCGCGAGATGTAGTGCTCAAACGCCTGGAATTGATCGGCGTAAAGATGCAGGAGGTGCGCGCCGAATTGATCGGCATGGATTCATTACATGGTCCACGCAGTACTGTCGAGCCTTGGGAAGTGCGGCTGAGGGTTGCCGCCCGTTGTGACGAACGCAGCGACGCCGTGCGGGTCGGCAATGAAGTGGAGACCCTCTATACCAACGGCCCAGCCGGAGGCGGTGGGGCTAGCAAGAGTGTGCGCCAGGTCGTGGCGGTGGCATCGTTGTTGCTGCCCCGTGAAGCGGTCAAACCGAGGATTGAAGAATGAAACTGCATGCGCTGGCCCATTCCCGCACCGGGGATAAGGGCGACACGTCGAACATCTCGATCATTGCCTATCGCGCGCAAGACTACCCGTTGCTGTGCGAACAGCTTACGGCGGAGCGCGTCACAGAGTTTTTCAAGGATTTGCTGGACCCGTTAGCGGCCCCCGTTCGACGTTATGAATTGCCGAATGTGCAGGCGCTGAACTTCGTGTTGCCGGGTATCTTGCGTGGGGGCGTGACCCGCTCACTGGCGCTGGATGCCCACGGCAAGTGCCTGGGCTCGGCACTGCTGGATCTGGACCTGACAACACTGACTTAACAACACCGCACCGCAAATGTGGGAGCTGGCCAGCCAGCTCCCACATTGACCGCAGCGTGCTTCAGATCGCAGCGAAGCGCTTGTCCAGGTAGTCGATGATCACCTTGGAGTCGTACATCCAGGTGGTCTGGCCATTCTCTTCGATGCGCAGGCACGGCACCTTGATCTTGCCGCCTTGCTCCAGCAGGGTCTGGCGGTCCTGCTCGTTGTTCTTTGCGTCCTTCAGGGCTACCGGCACGTTCAGGCGATGCAGGGTGCGGCGGGTTTTCACACAAAACGGGCAGGCGTGGAACTGGTACAGCGTCAGCGCCTTGGCCGCGTCGTTCACCCGCGCCTGTTGTTCGGCGGGGCGCTGCTTTTTGCGTGGGCGGGTCAGAAAATCGCCCGCGATGATGATCTGGCCGAGGCCCACTCGAAGTGCTTTGACGAACATGGCTGTTACCTCTTGCCCATAACTGAGGGGGCGCAGCTTACCTGATTTCTGCAGGCGAAAAAAAACCGGCGATGAACGCCGGTTCTTTCCTACCCAGCCGGTTACTTGATCAGGCTGAGAAATTCGCTGCGAGTGGCCGCGTTATCGCGGAACTCACCGAGCATCACCGAGGTGATCATCGACGAATTCTGTTTTTCCACACCGCGCATCATCATGCACATGTGCTTGGCTTCGATTACCACGGCCACGCCCAGGGCGCCGGTCACTTGCAGCACCGCATCAGCGATCTGGCGGCTGAGGTTTTCCTGGATCTGCAGGCGGCGCGCATACATGTCGACGATTCGTGCAACCTTCGACAGGCCCAGCACTTTGCCGCTTGGAATGTAGGCCACATGGGCCTTGCCGATAAACGGCAGCAGATGGTGTTCGCACAACGAGTACAGCTCGATGTCCTTGACCAGCACCATTTCGCTGTTATCGGAGCTGAACAAGGCACCGTTGGTGACTTCTTCGAGCGTCTGTTCATAACCGCGGCAAAGGTACTGCATCGCCTTGGCGGCACGCTTTGGCGTGTCGAGCAGACCCTCGCGGGAGACGTCCTCGCCGA
This sequence comes from Pseudomonas sp. OST1909, assembly GCF_015277575.1. Classification (NCBI taxonomy): domain Bacteria; kingdom Pseudomonadati; phylum Pseudomonadota; class Gammaproteobacteria; order Pseudomonadales; family Pseudomonadaceae; genus Pseudomonas; species Pseudomonas sp. OST1909. The sequence continues at coordinate 4,550,544 of NZ_CP063780.1, read as the reverse complement.
GTTGGCCGAGAATCTCTGTGTAATTCTGTTCCAGGGACATGAAACTACCTGTGGGATTTTCGCAAAGCGCAAGGTTACGGTGGCGGGCACATCGCTGCAAGCCTGACGATGGCACTTTACTCGTCGCGGCCTTCGAGCATGGTGCGCTTGAGCATCACATACACCGCACCGGCACCGCCGTGGCGGGCCTGGCAGGAAGTAAAGCCGAGCACCTGGGCATGTTGACGCAGCCAGGTGTTAACGTGGCTCTTGATCATTGGCCGCTTGCCATCCAGCCGCACAGCCTTGCCGTGGGTGACGCGCACGCAGCGGATTTCGAATTTAGTCGCTTCGGCGAGGAAGGCCCACAGGGTTTCCCGGGCCTTTTCCACGTTCATGCCGTGCAGGTCGAGGCTGCCTTCGAACGGGACCTGGCCGGCCTTGAGCTTGCGCATCTGGCTTTCCTGCACACCGTCGCGAGCCCACATCAGCTCGTCTTCGGGGCCGACGTCAATCACGAACTGATCCGACAGGCCATCCACGGTAGTGGCATCGCTGCGCACGGTCGCGGCCTGGCGCAGCTTGGCGATCTGTGCCCGGTCGGTCTTGGGTTTGCCGGTGTCGGCGCGGTCGTGCTTGATCGGCTTGACGCCGCGCAGCTCGTTTTTGAACAGGGAAAAATCGTCGTCTTGCATGTCAGCCTCCGCGAAGGGCGGGCAGTTTACCTAAATCGCGGCGGCCAGGGCGCAGCAAACGCTATCCAAGCGCCATCAGTCGTGCTTTTTCATCAGGTGCGAGGCGATATTCAACGACAAAGGCTGACGCATCCGCCGACGGCTGCGGCGCCATAACCATACGCCTAACCACAGCACCAGCAGGCCGATCCCCAACAGGATCGCCGAGCCGCCCGGGCTGGCATTCAACTCGCCCAGTGCCGGCGAATGCCCAAACAAGCCGGCGCCACCAGCGCCGGCCAACAACAAGCCTATGATCGCCAGCAGCGCGGCAATGCCCGCCACCAGGCGCAGACGCCAGTTGCTCGGGCCCTTGGGGCGCAAGCGACGAGCATCAAAACCATCGGATATCTTCATTCCGACCTTTCCTCCAGGGTATCGGCCCTTCGACCGGACAATACACAGGTTGTTCCGGAGGGAGGGGTAAATGCGCCAAATGAAAGGGCTTTGCGGATGAGCGGAGCAATAAACACGCCGCTCAACGCCAGAATGATCAGATCAGATCTTTAGTCAGTGCGAGGGTGGCGAAGTTGTCGGCCATGATCGCCATTTCGGTGTGCTGCACATGTTCGGCGCTCAGGATGCCGCCCTTGTAGGGCAGGTCGCGAGTGGCGCAGGCGTCTTCCACCAGGGTGCAGCGAAAGCCCAGGTTCTTGGCCGCACGCACGGTGGTGCTGACGCTGGAGTGGCTCATGAAGCCGCAGACGATCAGGTCCAGGGAGCCAAGGTCTTGCAAGTGTTTTTCCAGGCCGGTGCCGTGGAAGGCGCTCGGCAGCAGCTTGCCGATGATGGTTTCGTCACCCTCTGGCTCAAGCCCCGGGATGAATTCGCCACGCTCGCCCTGTGGATCAAACAGACCGCCTACGGTGCCCAAGTGGCGCACATGCACAATCGGGCGTCCGGCATTACGCGCGGCGCTGACCAGTTGTTTGATATTAGCGACAGCTGCGTCCATGCCCGAGAGGGCGAGCGGGCCGCTGAGGTATTCCTTCTGGGCGTCGATGATCACGAGGGTCGCATGACTGAGGTTGGCTGCTGCGTAACCGCGACCGCTGAGTTGAAACATCGTCTTTGGAACGGACATTCTGGGGCTCCTGTGAGTGGGGCTTTTGCGACATTGTCCACTGGCTGAGCGCTTCTGTGAATCGCTACTATCGTAAGGTACGCCGTTGCTGGCGTGCAGCCATGTCAAGAGGTGGGCTTGTTTAACACAATGCGGGTCAATTGGATGAAATCCGACGTACGGCGCCAGGGTTTTCGTACATCGTCGGTACAGGTGAAGGCTGTTAGAATTGCCAGTCGTTTTTTCCAGGAGCTTGCCCCGTGATCACTTCCCGCCTGCGCACTTTGCGCGACCATATCCGTTGGGCTGTCAGCCGTTTCCATGGGGAAGACCTGTTTTTTGGCCATGGCACCGACAATGCCTGGGACGAAGCCCGGCAATTGGTGCTCGGCGCCTTGCACCTGCCGTGGGAAATTGCCGACAGCTACCTGGATTGCAACCTCGAAGAAGAGGAAATCTCCCATGTGCAGCGTTTACTGCATCGCCGTATTCACGAGCGTGTGCCCACCGCCTACCTGTTGAAAGAGGCGTGGTTCTGCGGCATGTCGTTTATTGTCGATGAGCGCGTGTTGATCCCGCGTTCACCGATTGGCGAACTGATCGAAAACCGCTTCGAACCCTGGTTGGCGCAGCCGCCGGCGCGCATCCTCGACCTGTGCACCGGCTCCGGTTGCATCGGCATTGCCTGTGCGTACGAGTTCCAGGAGGCCGAAGTGGTACTGGGTGACCTGTCCTTCGAAGCCCTTGAAGTGGCAAACCAGAATATCGAGCGCCACGGCGTCGATGAGCGGGTCTATACCGTGCAGGGCGATGGTTTTGACGGCTTGCCCGGCCAGCGATTCGACCTGATCGTGTCAAACCCACCGTATGTGGATGCCGAAGATTTTGCCGACATGCCGGATGAATACCAGCACGAGCCGGAACTGGGCCTGGCCTGTGGTGACGACGGCCTGAACCTGGTACGCCGGATGCTGGCCGAAGCGGCGGACCATCTGACCGAGAAGGGTTTGCTGATTGTCGAAGTGGGCAACAGCCAGGTGCATGTTGACGCGCTGTATCCGGAAGTCGACTTTGCCTGGCTGGACTTCAAGCGGGGTGGGCATGGGGTGTTCATGCTGACGGCTGAGCAGTGTCGCCAACACCAGGCCGTTTTCGCTGCCCGGATATAACTGCAGAAACTCGGTCAATGTGGGAGCCAGCTCCCACATTTTGATTGCATTTCAATCTATCAGCGGTGCGTGGCAATCCAGATCAACAACCCTGCCTGAAACACCGTAAACGCCACCAGGCACGTGATGGTAAAGCGCAGCCCGCTGTCCTCGCGCTTGAACTTGATGACTTTTTCCTCTTCCTTGCGCAGCTTCACTTCCTGTTCCGCCAGGTTCTGATCGGCCTGTTGCAGCATCTGCGCGGCTTCGAGGATCTCCACGAACTGCACCTTCTCAGTGTTCCAACTGTCCAGCACGTCGCCGACCTTGCCCGGCTGCACATTGCCTTTGAGGTGCTGCACGTCGGCATAGGCCACATCAAATCCCTGGATACGCAGGAAGTGATCACGACGCAGGCGCGTGGCTTCGTTGAGGGCGTCCTTGTTGGCCAGGTCCACGCCGTCGACGCGGTAGTGGGACCACTTCTTCTTCGCCCAGGCGGCGGCCTGAGCGACCAGGAAACGGCCGATCCCCCGGTTGGCCGGTTCGATTTCCAGGCTGTTGCCTGGGCCGAAATGCACGCGATGTTTATCATGGTCCACCCAGATATCCAGGTGGTTCTGCTCGCGGCGTACCCGCTGGCCGGGCAGTTGGATAACCATGCGCAACAGGCTGTGGTGCTTGTCGTGGCGCTCGGCATAGCCGAACTGCACAAAGCGCAACGGCCGTGCGCCAGTGGCACGGTCGGTGGTCAGCGGAGCCAGGCGCAGCATCTTGAAGTGTTCGGCGTGGACGTCCGCCCACGGCAGGGCCGCCGCCTCGACGGCCGCGGTTGCAGTCGAGGTGTCGGCGGTAGATTCGGGTGTTGCTTCGGTGGTTGTCATGCGGCGCGATCCTGTCCAAGCCCAGCAAGCCGACAGTCTTTTTACTGTCGACTCTGGACTTATCGGCCGGTTTGCCCAGGACTGGAGGCAAATTGTCGCTTAACGGGGTTGAAGTCCGTCGATAAACGCGACGATACGCTGGCCCAGTTCCGCAGCCAGGGGCAGTTTCGGGTCATTGTAGGACGCCAGTTGCTGCTTCACGTTGTTGGGCACGATGCGCATCACGTGGTTCATGCCTTCTATGACCGTCAACTGCGCGTCGGGCTTGGCTTTTTTCAACTGCTGGGCATCCGCGATACCGACCTGGATATCGTTGGTGCCTTGGATGATCAACGCCGGCATGTTCAGCCTGGCGAAGGCGGCCGATGGGTCGGCGCGGAACAGGCTGATCAGATAAGGCTGCACGCTTGGTCGGAAGATGCCTTCGAGTGGGCGCGGCACGTCGGCATCCACTTGGCCGGCCTTGAGGTGGTCGAGGATTTCATTGCTGCGCAACAACAGGGCAGGGGGCAAGTGATCGGCCAGTTGCTGGCGAATCACCTGGTCTACCGGGCGCGCGCTGCCCGACAGGGAAATCACCCCGGCCGGCGCCAGTTGCGGCGCGGCGAGGGCAGCTACCAGCGCGCCTTCGCTATGGCCCAGCACTATCAGCGGGCCCATGCGCTTGTCGGCCTTGAGCAGCTTGCCCCAGGCCACCGCATCGGACACATAGGCGTCCAGGGTGAGGTTGCGTTCATCCGGCGTGGCGGCCAGGCTGGCGGCGACCCCGCGCTTGTCGTAGCGCACGCTGGCGATGTTATGCCGGGCGAGCACCCAGGCCAGGCGCTTGAGGCTGTCATTGCGGGCGCCGTCGGCGCTGTTGCCATTGCGGTCGGTGGGGCCGGAGCCGGCGATGATCAGCACCACCGGCACCGGTTGGTCGGACTGCGGCAACAATAATGAGCCAAACAGTTGGCCGCTGCCGGTGTCCAGGCTGATAGGGCGTTGCAGTACCACAGGGGAGGCGGCCTGGACCGCGGCGGTAAACAGGGTGAGGGTGAACAGCAGAACTCGCAGCATCATCGCGCCATCATCAGTGAGGTGCCGGTTGGACCAATGTCTACCGGTAAGGTTTCGAGGATGAACTAGTCGGTTAGCCTGCGTATACTGGCCGCCTTAAGTTATTACGGTTGACTTGATTCAACTGATTTCACGGAGCGCCCTGCATGTCCGGCAATACCTTCGGCAAGCTGTTCACTGTCACCACCGCGGGCGAAAGCCATGGCCCGGCGTTGGTCGCCATTGTCGACGGCTGCCCACCAGGCCTGGAGCTGTCCCTGGAAGACCTGCAGCGTGACCTCGACCGCCGCAAGCCCGGCACCAGCCGCCACACCACCCAGCGCCAGGAGCCGGACGAAGTCGAAATCCTCTCCGGGGTGTTCGAGGGCCGCACCACCGGCTGCGCCATTGGCTTGTTGATTCGCAACACCGACCAGAAGTCCAAGGACTACTCGGCAATCAAGGATGTGTTCCGCCCGTCCCATGCCGACTACACCTACCATCACAAATACGGCGAGCGCGACTACCGTGGCGGTGGCCGCAGCTCGGCGCGGGAAACTGCGATGCGCGTGGCCGCCGGTGCCATCGCCAAGAAATACCTGGCCACCCAGGGCATCGTCATCCGTGGCTACATGAGCCAGTTGGGCCCGATCGAGATCCCGTTCAAGAGCTGGGACAGCGTGCAAGACAACGCCTTCTTCTGTCCCGACCCGGACAAGGTGTCGGAGCTGGAGGCCTATATGGACCAGTTGCGCCGTGACCAGGACTCCGTCGGTGCCAAGATCACCGTGGTGGCCGAAGGCGTCAAGCCGGGCCTGGGCGAGCCGATCTTCGACCGCCTCGACGCCGAACTGGCCCACGCGCTGATGAGCATCAACGCGGTCAAAGGCGTGGAAATCGGTGCAGGTTTTGCCTGTGTTGCCCAGCGCGGCACCGAACATCGCGATGAGCTGACGCCTGAAGGTTTCCTCAGCAACAATGCGGGTGGCATCCTTGGCGGTATTTCCTCCGGCCAACCGATTGTTGCGCACCTGGCGCTCAAGGCGACCTCAAGCATTACCACGCCGGGCCGTTCGATCGATGTACACGGCAACCCGGTGGACGTGATCACCAAGGGCCGTCATGACCCGTGCGTCGGCATCCGCGCCACACCGATTGCCGAAGCCATGATGGCCATCGTGTTGATGGACCACCTGCTGCGCAACCGTGGGCAAAATGCCGATGTGCGCGTGACCACACCGGTACTGGGCCAACTGTGATCGCCGCCGGCAAGCGAGCTTGTTGTTGTGGCGAGCGAGCTTGCTCGCGCTGGGCTGCGAAGCAGCCCCACTAAAATGACTCCACCGCTCCCATACTGGCGCCTCTCCAGCTTCTACCTGTTCTACTTCGCCCTGCTCGGAGCGACCGCGCCGTTCCTGGCGCTGTACTTCGATCACCTGGGCTTTTCCAGCGCGCGTATCGGCGAGCTGGTGGCCATCCCCATGCTGATGCGCTGCGTGGCGCCTAACCTGTGGGGCTGGATCGGCGACTTCACCGGCCGGCGCCTGGCCATCGTGCGATTTGGCGCGGTCTGTACCCTGGCCAGTTTCTGCCTGATCTTCGTCAGCAAGACCTACGCCTGGCTGGCGATGGTCATGGCCCTGCACGCATTCTTCTGGCACGCGGTGCTGCCGCAGTTCGAGGTCATCACCCTGGCCCATCTGCACAAGCAAACCTCGCGCTACAGCCAGATCCGTCTGTGGGGCTCCATCGGCTTTATCCTCACTGTAGTGATCATGGGGCGGCTGTTCGACTGGCTGAGCCTGGATATCTACCCGGTCGTGGTGGTAGTGATCATGGCCGGCATCATCGGCGCCAGCCTGTGGGTGCCCAATGCCCAGCCTGCCAGCCATGGCAATCGCTTGACCGGTGACGGTTTCCTCAAGCAATTGCGCAGTCCCGGGGTGCTGGCGTTCTATGCCTGCGTGGCATTGATGCAAATGAGCCATGGCCCGTATTACACCTTCCTCACCCTGCACCTGGAACACTTGGGCTACAGCCGTGGCGTGATCGGGATGTTGTGGGCCCTGGGGGTGGTGGCGGAGGTCCTGATGTTCCTGGCCATGAGCCGTATCCTGGCGCGTTTTTCGGTGCGCCGGGTGCTGCTGGCCAGCTTTGTGCTGGCGGCGCTGCGCTGGTTGCTGCTGGGCGCCTTTGCCGAATTTTTCTGGGTGTTGCTGTTTGCGCAGCTCATGCACGCAGCCACATTCGGCAGTTTTCACGCGGCGGCGATTGCCTTTGTGCAGCGCAGCTTCGGTGACCGTCAGCAAGGCCAGGGCCAAGCCCTGTACGCTGCCTTGGCCGGTACTGGCGGTGCCCTCGGCGCCCTGTATTCCGGTTATAGCTGGAACCTGCTGGGCCCGACCCTGACGTTCAGTATCGCCAGCGTCGCGGCGCTGGCCGCCGCCATTATCATTGGCCTTAGATTGCAAGAGCCGAACCAAGGAACCGTGCAATGAGTTACGTAGCCGTTTATCACATCGCCACCGCAGATACCCCCAACAAGGTGCTGACCCATTTCGACGACATCCAGTCGACCTTGGCCGAACACGGCATAGGCTTTGAACGCTGGCAGCCCGGCATTATCGAGAAAGGCGCCAGTGAGGCGCAAATGATCGCGGCGTACCGTCCGCAGATCGATGCGCTCGGCTATGCCACGGCGAAGGTGATCAGCGTGATGGGCGACCATCCCCAGAAGCATGAATTGCGTGACCCGTTCCTGGTAGAGCGCACCTGCCGTGAAAATAACGCGTATTTCTTTATCGCCGGCCAAGGCCTGTTCATGCTGCATGTGGGTGATTACGTGTACGGCGTGCGCGCCGAGAAAAATGACCTGTTGGTTATCCCGGCGGGAATGTCGCACTGGCTCGACATCGGCGAGAACCCGCACTTGGTGGCGCTGCGCTTGTTCAACACCGCCGAAGGCGAGGTGCCGACGTTCAGCGCAGATAACATTGCCGCGCGTTTTCCAGGGTTGGACGACTAAGCATAAATATCTAAATATTCAACCCGGGCAAGTTGGAACTTGTTGTGGGAAAACGCCTGAATATTCGTAGGGCGAAGCTGTTTGTTCTGTGTTGTACGCTTTCACTCCGCTGGTTATGTAACTCTCTGTGCGGCGCCAATGTTTATGTCATCTGTCAATAGGAGGAGTCCGAAAGGCGGTGCCGCATCAGCAGATATAAGGAGAGAGCGATGAGCAGCCCAGAGCAGACGTGTCCCCCGATCGATAGCGTGCCGACGGCTATCAGAAAACGCCTGAACTTGTCCGGCAAGCCCCTGACCCCGACGGAGCTGGAAATCCTGCGGTGGGCTTCCGAGGGCAAGACCATCTGGGAGATCAGCCAGATTCGCGGCACCTCCGAAGCGGCAGTGAAGTTTCATCTGCGCAATATCTACGGCAAGCTGGACGTGACCAACCGGGTACAGGCGAAAAACGAAGCCACTCGCCAAGGCTTATGCTGAAGGCACAAAAAAGGGCCGCGACGCTCAACGGCGTCGCGGCCCTTTTTATATCTGTTACTTATGCCGAATGGTAGGTCGGCAGCGCAAAGCGGTTCTGGCTTTGCAGCATGGAAATCTGCGGCAGCTCGCTGGCTTGTTCGGCCAGGTCACGGCGAATGGCACTGATCACCCAGGTCAACTGATCGGCGGTGTGCAATTGCTGGTACGAGATCGAGCGCTTGACCTGTTTGCCTTCGCTGTTGCGCAGGGTCAACAGGATGCCACCGTCAGGACGTGGCTGGGTGGTGACGTCGTAGTTGGAGAATACCGAAGCGAATTTATCTTGGATCAGGCTCATGTCTATCAGCTCCATTGGCTCAAGTTGGCAAGCATGGAGTGATAGGTGCAGTGATTGTGCCAGTATTGGTTAAATAAAAAATCCTTTAAAAATCAGCTGGTTGCAAAATTTTCTAATTTGCGTTTTCGTGCAATTTGCATGAAAGGCCATCGTGCATCCTGCATTTTGCGTTATTTACTCGGCGCCTTTGCGAAGGTGTCCGGCTTGCCTTACAGCTATTGACCACCTTTTTTGCCGGAAAATTCCGCTGCCCGCGGCGGCTGCCCTTTGGGATACAAAACTTTTCAAATCCCGCGTGTACAGCCAAAGAAGGGCTGACGTATTTTCCTGTAACGCATTGGCGAGTGCCTACTAGCTCGTCATGTCCCTGGACTCGACCAAAAATAAGAAAAAGGACGTCCCGCCATGAGCCATCGGCAAAACGACATGATTACCTGGGGCATGATGCTGCGAAAGGTGCCTGCCATCGTTCGGGCGCTCCCGCGTGTGGTTCGCGGTATGCGCGCGGCCAATGTCACCGACCCCAGCCAACCCTGCGGCCTGGGCTGGCATTTCGAGCAAGCGACCTTGCGTAATCCTGACGGTGCCGCGCTGCTTTACGCTGACCAGGTGATCAGCTACCGCGACGCCAATCAGCAGGCCAATCGCATCGCCCATCACCTGCATGACCAAGGCATTCGCAAAGGCGACGTGGTAGCGCTGTTAATTGAAAATCGCCCCGAGTTGCTGCTCAACGTGTTGGCCGTGGCCAAGCTGGGCGGCGTCTGCGCCATGCTCAATACATCGCAAACCCAAGGGACGCTGGTGCACAGCCTGACGCTGGTCGACCCAGTTGCCATTGTGGTGGGGGCGGAGTTGCTGAGCTCCTACGCAGCGGTGCGCGATCAGGTGCAGATTCCGGCCGAGCGCACCTGGTGTGTGGCGGATCAACCCGATGGCGCAGTTCCCGAGGGCTACATCGACCTGATGGCGGCCAGTGCCGGGCACCCGGTGGACAACCTTGCGATCTGCGCGCAGATTTCCTACAACGATCCCTGCTTCTATATCTACACCTCCGGCACCACCGGCTTGCCCAAGGCCGGCATCATGAAGCATGGGCGTTGGACCAAAACCGCTGTGAGCTTCGGCAGGATTGCCCTGGACATGGCACCGCACGACGTTCTCTATTGCACCTTGCCGCTGTACCACGGCACCGGTTTGTGTGTGTGCTGGGGCTCGGCCATTATCGGCGCGTCCGGCTTCGCCATTCGGCGCAAGTTCAGCGCCAGCCAGTTCTGGGAGGATGCGCGCAAGTTCAACGCGACCACCCTCGGCTATGTCGGTGAGTTATGCCGCTATTTGCTCGACCAGCCCCCCAGCGAACAGGATCGCGATAACCGCGTGACCAAGATGGTCGGCAATGGCCTGCGCCCCGGTGTGTGGGCGCAGTTCAAACAGCGCTATGAGGTGGAGCATATTTGCGAACTGTATGCGGCCAGTGACGGCAATATCGGTTTTACCAACGTGCTGAATTTTGACAACACCATCGGCTTTTGCCTGCAGCATTGGGCGTTGGTGGATTACGTCCCTGACACAGGTGAACCGTTGCGCGGCAGTGATGGGTTCATGCACAAGGTCTCAACGGGCGGGCAGGGCTTGTTGCTGGCGAAGATCGATGAAAAGTCACCGTTCGATGGCTACACCGACCCGCAAAAAAATCGCAAGGTGGTGATCAGCGACGTGTTCGAGAAGGGCGACCGGTATTTCAATACTGGTGACCTGGTGCGTAGCATCGGCTTTGGTCATGCGCAATTTGTCGATCGCCTGGGCGACACCTACCGGTGGAAGGGTGAAAACGTCTCGACCACCGAAGTGGAAAACGTGCTGCTGCAACACCCGCAAATCGCCGAAGTGGTGGCTTATGGCGTCGAGATCGCGAACACCAATGGCCGTGCTGGCATGGTCGCCATCACCCCGAGTGAGTCTCTGGCTGCCCTGGACATGCGCGAACTGCTGCAATTTGCCCACGGCCAGTTGCCGCACTATGCGGTGCCGCTGTTCCTGCGGATCAAGGTAAAAATGGAAACCACCGGCACCTTCAAGTACCAGAAAATGAAACTCAAAGAGGAAGCATTCGACCCCGCCAAGGCCGGCAATGACCCGGTGTACGCCTGGCTGCCAGGTTCGCAGAGCTACGTGCCGGTTACCGGGCAATTATTGGCGCAGATCCAGGGCGGGCACTTTCGTTATTGATTCTGGCTATGGCGGCTTTTGACAAAAAAGCCATGACAGGGGGGAACTCCATCGCGACACTGGGCGCCTTATTCAGTTACACAAGCCGCCTCAGCAAGGAGCCCCCATGTCAGACCAGCCTAAACAAATGACCGAAGACGAAGCCGCCGAATTTGCCGAGCAGGTCTTCGACGTGGCCCGCCGCGGCGATGCAGCCATGCTTGCTGCGTTATTGGCCAAGGGCTTGCCAGCCAACTTTCGTAATCACAATGGCGACACCTTATTGATGCTCGCGGCCTACCACGGCCACCCCGAGGCGGTAAAAGTACTGCTGGAATTCAAGGCCGACCCCTTGATCGCCAATGACAAGAACCAGTTGCCGATTGCCGGCGCGGCGTTCAAAGGCAACCTGCCTGTGGTTCAGGCCCTGATCGAAGGCGGCACGCCGGTTGAGGCGGCCTCATCGGATGGGCGTACGGCGTTGATGATGGCGGCGATGTTCAACCGCGTTGAAATGGTCGAATACCTGCTAGGTCAAGGCGCCAATCCCAAGGCTACCGACGCTCAAGGTGCCACGGCACTGGCTGCGGCACAGACCATGGGCGCGGTGGATACGGCGGCGCAGTTGCAGAAACTGGTGTAGGCTACGCGCCCTCGAAAACCCGCTCGCTACAGGATCGCCCATGAAAACCGCCCTCGTCGAACTCATCAGCAAAATCAGCGCCGGCGTCATGGCTGAGGACGAGGTGGCACGTATTGCCGACGAAGCGGCGCAAGCCTACGCAGACCCGGCCGCTTTCCTGGCGGCAAACCCGGATATCAACTACGACGACAGCTTCCCGATACCGCTGGGGGAGTGGGTGGTGGTCGGCAGCCTGCCCGACACGGTGTTGTTTCAGGCTGATACCTACGGCGACCTGTTCGCGCAGATCGTCGCCTCGTTTGGTCCGGGCGTGGCGTTCAATCTCAAGCCCAAGCAATTGACCAAGACTGAAGACCTGACCGCGTTGAACCGCATCCAGATTCAGATGAGCGCCCTGAGCCCGGAAGACGGCGGTTATGTGCTGATGAACTTCAGTCAGTTGCTCGATGATGAGATCCAGGCCGTATTGGTGTTCGGCAACGACCTGCCGCGCGTGCTGCAACTGTGCGCTGAAGTCGGCATCAAGGCTGAACCGTCGCTTGAGGCATTGAAGATCGCCGTGCACGTCTGAAATTAAAACGGAACCCCCGCCAAGGCTGACTATCCTACAAGTGCATGCCCTCACTTAGGAGCGACACCATGGGTTCCACTTTCAACGGCCTGATTGGCCTGATCATCCTCGCGCTGGATATCTGGGCGATCATCAACGTGTTCAAAAGCGGCGCAAGCACGGGCGCCAAAGTGCTGTGGATCCTGTTGATCCTGCTGTTGCCGGTACTGGGTCTGATTATCTGGGCTATCGCCGGGCCACGCGGTAACGTGCGGATCTAAGCGCCTCACTCCTCCTGGAGTCGGCGCAGTCAATGTGGGAGGTGCGGTGCGACGATTCGACTTGCTCCCGATAGCGGTGGATCAGTGACAAATAAGCTCACTGACACACCGCTATCGGGAGCAAGTCGAATCGTCGCACCGCCCCTCCCACATTTGTTCGAAAAATTTGTGTATCGAAATATTCGCTGTACAGAATTTTCACATTCCATCCAAGACAATTCGCCGGCTTTATTCGCCTGCCAGGGCTCTATCCCTGGGGCCTTTAAAGACACGGCAAGGTTGTACGTTCAGTAATTAATAGCCTTGCCGGCCTTGATCGGGCACCATTTGTGCCACCGCGTAAACCGCTTACCCCAGCCAGCCTGGGCGAGGGCGGACGCCACTGCATTATTTCGCCACTTAAACTTCCAATGGGTCCTAAAACGACATGGCAAACCCGGACGCCCTGAATCAGCAGCGAGCTTCAAATCGCCTGCTGCAACCGACCGTCAAATCCCATCTGGCGTACACGCTGCTCTGCGCACTGGTCATGATGGTGATGTTCTCCCTGCTGCGCCTGGCGTTGCTGGTCTACAACCGCGAGATGATCCTGGACACGCCGGCCTCGACGTTCCTGGAAGCGTTCGCCAATGGCCTGCGCCTGGATATCCGCCTGGTGATGTACCTGCTGATCCCGTTGCTGCTGGCGTTGTTCAGTGTACGGGCCATGGCGGCACGGGGTTTCTTCCGTTTATGGCTGACCGTCGTGTCCAGCATCGCCTTGTTCCTGGGCCTGATGGAAATGGACTTCTACCGTGAATTCCACCAGCGCCTCAACGGCCTGGTCTTCCAGTATGTGAAGGAAGACCCGAAAACCGTGATGAGCATGCTCTGGTACGGTTTCCCGGTGGTGCGCTACCTGCTGGCCTGGGCCGTGGGCACGCTGATCCTGAGCATGGCCTTCAAGGGCGCCGACCGTGCAACGCGCCCGCGTGGCCCGTTCAGCGGCGGTACGATCAGCACGCGCCAGGTGGCTCCATGGTACAGCCGCATCGCTGTATTCGTGGTTTGCCTGCTGGTCGCCGTGGTCGCCATTCGCGGCACCCTGCGTCAGGGCCCGCCATTGCGTTGGGGGGATGTCTACACCACCGATTCGAACTTCGCCAACCAGTTGGGCCTCAATGGCACCCTGTCGCTGATCGCGGCGGCCAAGGCGCGGTTCGGTGAAGACCGTGCCAACATCTGGAAAGCCACCCTCGAACAACCGCTGGCCACCCAGACCGTGCGCGACATGCTGGTGTTGCCGAGCGAAAAACTGGTGGATACCGACACCGCTGCCGTGCGCCGTGATTTCACGCCGCCGGCCGAGAAGACCCTGCCGATCAAGAACGTCGTAGTGATCCTGATGGAAAGCTTTGCCGGTCACTCGGTGGGCGCATTGGGCCGTCCGGGCAATATCACGCCGTACTTCGACAAGCTGACCAAGGAAGGCTTGCTGTTCGACCGCTTCTTCTCCAACGGTACCCACACCCACCAGGGTATGTTCGCCACCATGGCCTGCTTCCCGAACCTGCCGGGCTTCGAGTACCTGATGCAGACCCCGGAAGGCAGCCACAAGTTGTCGGGCCTGCCGCAGTTGCTCAGTGCGCGTGATTTCGACGATGTGTATGTCTACAACGGCGATTTCGCCTGGGACAACCAGTCGGGCTTCTTCAGCAACCAGGGCATGACCAACTTCATCGGCCGCAATGACTTTGTCGACCCGGTGTTCTCCGACCCGACATGGGGCGTGTCCGACCAGGACATGTTCAACCGTGGCCTGGAGGAGCTCAAAGCCCGTGAAGGCGGCAAGCCGTTCTACGCATTGCTGCAAACCTTGTCCAACCACACCCCGTACGCGTTGCCGACGCCATTGCCGGTTGAAAAAGTCACCGACCGTGGCAGCCTCAACGAGCATTTGACGGCCATGCGCTACTCTGACTGGGCCCTGGGCCAGTTCTTTGAAAAGGCCCGCAAGGAGCCGTACTTCAAGGAAACGCTGTTCGTGATCGTGGGCGACCACGGTTTCGGCAACGAGCAACAGATCACCGAAATGGACCTGGGCCGCTTCAACGTGCCGATGCTGATGATCGCACCTGGCATGCAGGAAAAGTTCGGCGTACGTGACCACACCGTGGGCACCCAGATCGACATCGTGCCGACCATCATGGGCCGCCTGGGTGGCGACACGTTGCACCAGTGCTGGGGGCGTGACCTGTTGAACCTGCCGGAAGGCGACAAGGGCTTCGGTGTGATCAAGCCATCGGGCAGCGACCAGACCGTGGCCTTGCTTACCGCTGACCGCGTACTGGTATTGCCCAAGGAAATGCCACCCAAGTTGTGGGAATACACCCTTGGCGCCGAACCGACTGGCAAGGTGATCCCTGAGTCGCCGGACGAAGCTGCGCTCAAGCAGAAACTTGAGTCGTTCCTGCAGACCGCTACCAAGAGCCTGCTGGATAACACCGCAGGTGTTGTAGATGGTAAGCCGGACTAACTGACCGGCAATAAAAAAAGAGGCCTCGATCGAGGCCTCTTTTTTTGTCCCGGCTTTTATATCTTGCCGAGCAACAACAGCACCAGCAGGACGACCAGCACCACACCCAGGATACCCGACGGTCCATAACCCCAGTTACGCGAGTGCGGGAACACTGGCAGGCCGCCGACCAACAGAAGGATCAGGATAATGATTAGAATGAGGCTCATGGTTTTATTCCTTATAGGTTCTGTGCAAAAACCGGCTGTTTGACCGTTATCTCGTCCATGTGCATCGGGACGTCTTAACCATTGGGACTCATGTACTTCGCAGAAAATTCATTGTTTTTCTAAAACATTTTGATTAGTTGCTTATTTCTTTTAACGCGTGCGCAACTTGAACTAATCAGTTGAAAAAAATTGAACTTGGGCTATACGCACACCTGCAACCCAGCCCAGGGTTTGCCTAGGGGGCGTTCTCAATTAGTTTCCCCGTCGCGCCGGGTCTGCTGTTGTGCAGGGCAAGGCGCGAGAAGCGTGGTTTGGTCATTCCAAATAAGCTTCGAGCAACGCAGCCCTGCACAACAGCAGGCCCGGCCCTTCGGGTTGTGCCTTAAAGCGGGCCAGCCTGCGTTGCAGGCCTTGGAAAGGGAACAACCATTCCCTGCGGCCTGCGCCTTGCCTGGCCCGCTTTAAGGCGACAACGCGGCGGGGAAACTAATTGAGAACGCCCCCTAGGCATTCATCAATCTGATGGTGCGTGGGTGCGGGAAAAACCTTCGCTACACTGCCGGTCACTTCTTCGGTAAACCACAAGGCTACTTCCTATGCAAAACCGCATGATGATCACTGGCGCCGGGTCCGGCCTGGGACGTGAAATCGCTCTGCGCTGGGCCCGTGAGGGCTGGCAGTTGGCGTTGTCGGATGTCAGTGAGCCCGGTTTGCAGGAGACCCTCAAACTTGTGCGCGAGGCGGGGGGGGAAGGGTTTATCCAGCGCTGCGACGTGCGCGACTACAGCCAGCTCACCGCGTTTGCCCAGGCGTGCGAGGTCAAGCTGGGCGGCATTGATGTGATCGTCAACAACGCAGGCGTGGCCTCGGGTGGGTTCTTCGCCGAACTGTCCCTGGAGGACTGGGACTGGCAGATCGCAATTAACCTGATGGGCGTGGTCAAGGGCTGCAAGGCGTTCCTGCCGCTGTTGGAGAAGAGCAAGGGCCGGATCATCAACATCGCGTCGATGGCTGCATTGATGCAGGGGCCGGCCATGAGCAACTACAACGTGGCCAAGGCCGGCGTAGTGGCGTTGTCGGAAAGCCTGCTGGTCGAGCTCAAGCAGCAGGAAGTGGGCGTGCACGTGGTGTGCCCATCGTTTTTCCAGACCAACCTGCTCGACTCCTTCCGTGGGCCGACCCCGGCCATGAAGGCGCAGGTGGGCAAGTTGCTTGAAAGTTCACCTATTTCGGCGACCGATATCGCCGATTACATCTACCAGCGCGTGGCCGCGGGCGAGTTCATGATCCTGCCCCATGAGCAAGGGCGCATGGCCTGGGCACTGAAGCAGAAAAACCCGCAGTTGCTGTATGACGAGATGACGCTGATGGCCGACAAGATGCGCGCCAAGGCGCAGGCCGTTAAGGGCTGATTTGGATGGAGTCTGTCAGGCAAATTACCTACCTGTGTAGGTAATACCTGATTTTCCAGCAAGCCATTGCCGGTCCATTTCCAAGGGCGCATGGTCCAGGTCCTGCTATTTGAAAAGGACACACGCCATGCTGGTCTTAAGCCGCACCATAGGCGAAGCCATCGCTATTGGCGATGACATCACCGTCTATATTCTCGAAGTGAACGGCACCCACGTGAAATTCGGTATCGAAGCCCCCGTGGGTGTCAATGTGCACCGTGCCGAGGTTTATCAGAAGATCCGCGAACGCCAGGGGCCCGTCACGCACCCCGTGTCGGTACCCAATCCTTAGGCGGGGTTTTCAGTCGAACAGATGCTTGGGCACATCGTGCTTGAGCATCAGTTGGCATTGCTCGCTCTCGGCGTCGAAGACGATCAGCGCCTGGCCCTTGGTCAGTGCCTGGCGTACGCGCAGCACGCGGGTTTCCAGCGGCGTGTCGTCGCCATTGTCGGTGCCGTCGCGGGTGACGAAGTCTTCGATGAGGCGGGTCAGGGTGTCGACTTCAAGTGCATCGTAGGGAATCAGCATACAAGCCTCAGGTGTCAGGTCCCGGCGATGCTACTGCGCCGGGACCTATGTTGCCAGTAGCAGCTGTCGCCAGCGTCAGGACTTGTTTCCGACCAGGCTGTCCACCGACGGCACGCGGGTGTCGCTCTCCATTTGCGTTTCATGCTCGATCTGATGACTGAACCGATCCAGGGAGCCCTGGGCCGGTTGCGCATCGCTGGCAAAGACCGGCGGGCTGAGGATATAGGCGCCCAGCAAGCGACTCAGGGCGGCCAGGCTGTCGATATGGGTACGCTCGTAGCCGTGGGTGGCATCGCAACCGAAGGCCAGCAGGGCGGTGCGAATGTCATGGCCGGCGGTAACCGCTGAGTGCGCATCGCTGAAGTAATAGCGGAACAGATCACGGCGCACCGGCAGGTCGTTATCGGCGGCCAGGCGCAGCAAGTGCCGCGACAGGTGATAGTCGTACGGCCCGCCGGAATCCTGCATCGCCACGCTCACCGCGTGTTCGCTGGAGTGCTGGCCCGGGGCGACCGGGGCGATGTCGATGCCGACAAACTCGCTGACATCCCAGGGCAGGGCGGCCGCTGCGCCACTGCCGGTTTCCTCGGTGATGGTGAACAGCGGGTGGCAGTCGATCAGCAGCGGTTCGCCACTGTCGACGATTGCCTTGAGCGCGGCGAGCAGGGCGGCGACCCCAGCTTTGTCGTCCAGGTGGCGGGCGCTGATATGCCCGCTTTCGGTGAACTCCGGCAGTGGGTCGAACGCTACATAGTCACCGACGCTGATGCCCAGGGAGTCACAGTCGGCACGAGTGGCGCAGTAGGCGTCCAGGCGCAGTTCCACATGGTCCCAGCTCACCGGCATTTCATCCACGGCAGTGTTGAACGCGTGCCCGGACGCCATCAACGGCAATACGCTGCCGCGGATGACACCGTTATCGGTGAACAGGCTGACCCGGCTGCCTTCGGCAAAGCGGCTCGACCAGCAGCCCACCGGTGCCAGGGTCAGGCGGCCGTTGTCCTTGATCGCTCGCACGGCGGCGCCGATGGTGTCCAGGTGCGCAGAGACGGCACGGTCAGGGCTGTTTTTCTGGCCCTTGAGGGTGGCGCGAATAGTGCCGCGCCGGGTCATTTCAAACGGGATGCCAAGTTCTTCCAGGCGTTCGGCGACGTAGCGCACGATGGTGTCGGTAAATCCGGTGGGGCTGGGAATGGCGAGCATCTCCAGCAGCACTTTTTGCAGGTAGGCGAGATCGGGTTCTGGGATGGTTCTGGTCATGGAAACTCCTGATGAGTTGAGGGCATCGATGGTTTCGATGAAGGGGCTGGAGCGTCGTCGCCTGGGCCGGCCTCATCGCGGGCAAGCCCGGCTCCCACATTGGAATGCAGTCACTGTGGGAGCCGGGCTTGCCCGCGATAGCGCCGGAACAGGCGATACATCGTTCAAGCCGTCGGCTGACTGTGTGGGAACAACAAATCCACAAACTTCTCTGCAGTTGGTTGCGGTTCATGGTTGGCCAGCCCGGCTCGTTCATTGGCTTCGATAAATACGTACTCCGGCTGGTCGGCCGCCGGTACCATCAGGTCCAGGCCGACCATGGGAATATCCAGGGCGCGGGCGGCGCGCACGGCGGCGTCCACCAGCGTCGGGTGCAGGATGGCGGTGACGTCTTCCAGACAACCGCCGGTATGCAGGTTGGCGGTGCGCCGCACGGCCAGGGTCTGGCCCCGGGGCAGGATGCTGTCGTAGTCGTAGCCGGCGGCCTTCAGCGTGCGCTCGGTCTCGCCGTCCAGGGGGATCTTGCTTTCGCCATCGGTGGCGGCCTGACGACGTCGGCTTTGCGCTTGGATCAATGCACGAATCGAATGCTGACCGTCGCCGATCACTTCGGCGGGGCGGCGAATCGCGGCGGCGACGACGTCGAAACCGATCACCAGGATGCGCAGGTCCAGGCCCTCGTGAAAGCTTTCGAGCAGTACGCGGCTGTCGAACTGGCGTGCCGTTTCGATGGCTTGCTGCACCTCCTCGATCGTTCGCAGGTCCACCGCCACGCCCTGGCCTTGTTCGCCATCCAACGGCTTGACCACCACGCGCTGGTGCTCGTCCAGAAACTCGAGGTTGTCGTCGGCACTGCCTGCCAACTGTTGCGCAGGCAACTTCAGGCCAGCGGCCTTGAGCACCTTGTGGGTCAGGCTCTTGTCCTGGCACAGGGTCATGCTGATGGCGCTGGTCAAATCGCTCAGCGACTCGCGGCACCGCACACGGCGCCCGCCGTGGCTGAGGGTGAACAGCCCGGCATCGGCGTCATCCACCTGCACATCGATACCGCGCCGATGGGCTTCTTCGACAATGATTCGCGCATACGGATTGAACCCCGCCTGCGGCCCCGGACCGAGAAACAGCGGCTGGTTGATGCCGTTCTTGTGCTTGATCGCAAAGGTGGTCAGTGCGCGAAAACCCAGCTTGGCGTAAAGGCTCTTGGCCTGGCGGTTATCGTGCAGCACCGACAGGTCCAGGTAGCTCAAGCCACGGCTCATGAAGTGTTCCACCAGGTGGCGCACCAGCACTTCACCGACGCCTGGGCGGGTGCACTGTGGGTCTACCGCCAGGCACCACAGGCTGCAACCGTTTTCCGGGTCGTGAAAGGCTTTCTGATGGTTGAGGCCCATCACGCTGCCGATCACGGCGCCGCTGTCTTCGTCTTCCGCCAGCCAATACACTGGGCCGCCTTGATGGCGCGGTGTGAGGCGTTCGACGTCGACGGGCAACATGCCGCGGCCCTGATACAGCAAGTTGACGGCGTGCCAGTCGGCTTCGCTCTGTACCCGACGGATCCGAAAACCGCGAAACACTCGGGTGGCGGGGCGGTAGTCACTGAACCACAGGCGCAAGGTGTCTGACGGGTCGAGGAATAACTGCTGCGGGTCGATACCGAGGATTTGCTGGGGCGCGGCCACATACAGGGCGATATCGCGTTCGCCGGGCTGTTCGTTGAGCAGCTCCAGGGCGAGGCTGGCAGGGTCGGGAAACGTATGCCCGATCAACAAGCGCCCCCAACCGCAATGCACGGCAATCGGTTCGGGGCCTTGCGGGCTGCCGTCTTCGGCAAGACGGGCCTGCAGGCGCTCGTAGGTCGGCGCCTGGCCTTTGATCAAGCGTTGGCTATACGCCGCGGCGTTAGGTTTCATGGATCAGATTCCTTGTTCGCTGAGCCACAGGTTCAGCGCCGCCAGTTGCCACAGCTTGGAACCGCGCAATGGGGTCAGTTGACCCTGAGGGTCCGTCAGCAGGCGATCGAGCATGGCCGGGTTGAACAGGCCACGATCCTGGCTCGGGTCCAGCAGCAGCTCGCGTACCCAGTTCAGGGTGTCGCCTTGTAAATGCTTGAGGCCGGGGACCGGGAAGTAGCCTTTTTTACGGTCGATGACTTCGCTGGGGATCACCCGGCGCGCGGCCTCTTTGAGCACCTGTTTGCCGCCATCGGGCAGTTTGAACTTGCCCGGTACGCGGGCCGAGAGTTCTACCAGGCGGTAGTCGAGGAACGGTGTCCGGGCTTCCAGGCCCCAGGCCATGGTCATGTTGTCGACGCGTTTGACCGGGTCGTCCACCAGCATCACCGTGCTGTCCAGGCGCAGGGCCTTGTCCACGGCGGCGTCCGCGCCCGGCATGGCAAAATGTTCGCGCACAAAGTCGCCGGCAGCGTCGTTGGCGGTCAACCATTTCGGTGCGACGGTGGCTGCGTAGTCGTCGTAGCTGCGGTCGAAGAAGGCATCGCGATAGGCCGCATAGGGATCGCTGGCGCCATCGACCTGCGGGTACCAGTGGTAGCCTGCGAACAATTCGTCAGCACCCTGGCCGCTCTGTACAACCTTGCAATGCTTGGCCACTTCACGCGATAGCAGGTAGAACGCGATGCAGTCATGGCTGACCATCGGCTCGCTCATGGCGCGGAACGCCGCCGGCAGTTGCTCGATGATCTCGCTTTCGGCGATGCGCAGTTGGTGGTGGCGAGTGCCGTAATGCTTGGCGATCAGGTCCGAGTACTGGAATTCGTCGCCGCGCTCGCCACCGGCGTCTTCAAAACCGATGGAGAACGTGGACAGGTCCTGCACACCGACTTCACGCAGCAGGCCGACGAGCATGCTCGAGTCGACGCCACCGGAGAGCAGCACGCCCACATCCACGGCGGCGCGTTGGCGGATGGCCACGGCTTCGCGGGTGCTGTCGAGCACGCGGTCGGTCCAGTCTTGCAGGGTCAGGTGTTTTTCATCCTCATGGGGCCCGTAGGGCAGGGTCCACCAGGTTTTCTGTTCGGTCTTGCCGCTTGCGTCGATGCGCATCCAGCTGGCGGGCGGCAGCTTTTCAATGCCCGCCAACAGCGTGCGCGGTGCGGGGACCACGGCGTGGAAATTCAGGTAGTGGTTCAACGCAACCGGATCGAGGATCGGGTTGATATCACCGCCCTTGAGTAGTGCCGGCAAGGCTGAAGCAAAGCGCAGGCGCTGGCCGGTGCGCGACAGGTACAAAGGTTTTACGCCCAAGCGGTCACGGGCGATGAACAGACGTTGGGCGTCACGTTCCCAGATGGCGAAGGCAAACATGCCGTTGAGCTTGGGCAGCAGTGCTTCGCCCCAGGCGTGGTAGCCCTTGAGCAGCACCTCGGTATCACCGCCGGAATAGAAGGCGTAGCCCAAGGCTTCCAGCTCTTCTCGTAGTTCCGGGAAGTTATAGATCGCGCCATTGAACGCCAGGGACAACCCCAGTTGGGCGTCAACCATCGGCTGTGCGGAGCCATCCGACAGGTCCATGATTTTCAGGCGGCGGTGGCCCAGGGCAATCGGCCCTTGGGCGTGGAAGCCCCATGCGTCGGGGCCACGGGGGGCGAGGTGATGGGTGATGCGTTCTACGGCTGCCAGGTCGGCAGGTTGATGATCAAAGCGTAACTCGCCAGCTAATCCACACATAAGTTCCTTACCGGTTTTTCCGTTGGGGAGGGGTCAATACTCAATACGCCAAACGGCGCGTACCCAGAAACTGACCCAGTGCTATGCGTGGAGTTTTAGACCGATAAGTTATAAGGCAGATGGCCGCCTAGCCATCAATCCTACTCTTTACGGGCTGCGGCCTGGCCTCGAACCAGAGCGCGCAGGGTAAACCGGTTGGGGTGGCAGGCCGCGGCCACGCTTGCCGGTACCGGCAGCGGTTCGTCATTCAGCCAGGCGGCCAGGAGTTCGCCGCACAGTGGTGCAGTGATCAGGCCGCGGGAGCCATGGCCACTGTTAAGGTACAGTCCGGGCAGCCAGGGGCACGGCGTATCCGGTACTTGCCGGGCGTCTTTGCCTAGCACGGCATAAGCCTGCTGGAACGCTTCACGGTCGGCCAGCGGCCCGACGATCGGCAGGTAATCGGGGCTGGTGCACCGAAACGCGGCACGCCCTTCCAACTGTTCGGCCGCCAGGCGGTCGGCGCCCAAGCGCTGCAGCAGGTCTGTGGAGATCTCGCGCAGCATCTCCAGGTTGCCGCTATGTTCAGCGAGCGTGGGTGTGAGGTCTTGGTTGTTGAAGTCAAAACTGGCGCCCAGGGTATGTTCACCAAGGCGGGCTGGTGCGACGTAACCCTCGGCACAGACCACAGTAGCAAGGGCCTCACTGGCCGGGGTTTGTGCGAGCCGGGTGATCTGCCCGCGAATGCGCTTGAGCGGCATGTCTGCGCTCAAGGGGAAACGCTTGATCTCGGCCGCCCCGGCGAGCACCACCACGCTGGCGCTGGCCAGCACGCGATCGCCTGCGCGGGCGTGCCACTGGTCGTCTCGCCGGTCCAGCTCAAGCGCCTCATGGTGGCTGAGCACCTCAATCAGCGGATGCGTCGCCTGCCACTGGCACAGTGCGGGTGGATGTACCCAGCCGCCCTCGGGGAAAAACAGGCCGCCGTGGGCCAGTTGGATTCCAGCCTGTTGTTGCGCCTGCTCGCGGTCGAGCAGGTGCAGCAGGCTCGGTGCGAAGGCGTCGGCGAGTTGGGCCTGGCGCTGGCCTTCCTTGGCGTCGAACGCCAGTTGCAACACACCACAGCCATCCCAATCCACGCCACGGTGCAAGTGCTCCAGCAGGCGGCGGGTGTGGCCGAAACCGCTGAGTATCAGTTGGGACAATGCGGTGCCATGGGCCGACAGCTTGAGGTACAGCACGCCCTGAGGGTTGCCCGAGGCTTCCTGCGCCAGGCCGGCGTGGCGTTCCAGCAAGCTGACGCGCCAACCGCGGGCGGCCAGGCTGGCAGCCGTTGCGCAACCGGCCAGGCCACCGCCAATAACCATGGCGTGGCGTTTACCGTCGATGGCTGGGGGGCGAGCGAACCACGGTTTGCTTTTGGCGGGCGGCGGCGTCTCGTCGGGCCAGCCGAGAAACTCGCCGCGCAGGATCTCCCACTTATGCCCGATGCCCGGCGTGCGCTTCATCTTGAAGCCCGCGGCGTTGATCAGGCGCCGTACCCAACCGGTGCTGGTGAAGGTGCTGATGGTCGAGCCCGGTGCCGCCAGGCGCGCCAGTTCGGCAAACAGTTCGGCGGTCCACATGTCCGGGTTTTTTGCCGGGGCAAAACCGTCGAGAAACCAGGCGTCGATCTGTGCATCCAGTTGCGGCAATTGCTCCAGGGCGTCGCCGATCAACAGGGTCAGGACCACGCGGCCGTTATCCAGCACCAGGCGTTGGAAGCCTTGGTGAATGGCGATGTATTGCGCCAAGAGTTGTTCGGCCAAAGGTTGCAGTTCAGGCCAGAGGGCGAGGGCGCGTTGCAGGTCGGCATGACTCAGCGGATATTTTTCTACGCTGACAAAATGCAGGCGCGCGCCGGCCGGTGCGTATTGCTCAAACAATTGCCAGGCGCAGAGAAAATTCAAACCCGTGCCGAAGCCGGTTTCGCCGATCACCAGTCGCCCGCCCGCTGGCAAGCCAGCAAAGCGCTCCTGCAAGCGGTTCTGCTCCAGGAACACATAGCGGGTTTCTTCAAGGCCCGACTGGTCGGAGAAGTACACGTCGTCGAACACCCGCGAATGCGGGCGACCTTGGTCATCCCAGTCGAGCTGGGCGTGGGTGATGGGGGTCATGGGCGGCTCATAGACATACAGCAGGCAAAGACAAGGCGGCCATTCTAGCCGATCGCGGCGCGCAGGGCCGATTCCAGGTGGTAGCCCCATAGGTTTTGCATGGAAATAGCTGCTGCGTCCGGCCTTCAATCCATCAACTATCAGCGTTAATTCTGTGCAAGTTGCTGCGGTATCGTAATGGCTTGATTTATAGGCAATAAAGGACATTGCTGATGCGCCCACAGGACGATTTGAACAGCAAACTGAACCAATTGACCCAGCGGCAACTGCAGTCCGCCTTACTGGAAATGACGGGTGATTTGGACAAGGCCCAGGTGTTGCAAAAGCAACTGCCGGGCTGGATGGTCAACGCACCGCCTGGCGTGTTGGACGCACTGACCAGGGATGCCGCACGGGTTGCAGATGCCCAGGCAGTTGTCGCCGAGCAATTGAAGCCTTTGCAAGCACTGGATGAATTTTGCAGTGAGCGGCTCAAGGCTTACTGTCAGACCCGATGGCAACTGACCGTGGAGCCGAAAAAAGATCTTTTGGTGCGTGCTGTAAACGAGTACGAGAAAGAAGTCTTGCCATTGAAATATGTGAAAACGGTGAGGCTGGTGCAGGACAGTTTGCTGCATGTGGCGATGCAGAATTTTTCCGAGGATGAAGTGCGAGCGCAGCACTTTCCGACGGGCTCGCTGCTGCGCTTGGGGGCTGCCGCTCGCGGGGCCATTGGCATAACCCCCCTGGAGTTTGCCCAGGGGTGCCGTGCCCTGGATCTGGGTGGCCTGTATCAGCAGCACATCAGCGAAGTATTCAAGCTGGGGAGTGATCAGCCCAACCTCAATAATGTCGCAACCGATATCGGCCAGATGAAAACCCTGGATATAAAAATCGACGCCCACATTGCCCTGATGCGCGCAGATATTTCCCAAGGTGTCTACGAGGTGTTGTGCAAATTGCTGGACCGCAAGCTGACAGCGTCTCAGGCTCAGGCGGCAGGGATTTTGTTTGAATGGCGCCCCGTCACATGGCAATGGCTGAATGTACAGGGCAGTTGCCTGTGGAGCATCCTGGTGTTCTCCGGCCGCTCGGTTGCGCAATACCCGCAAGAACCCTGTGTGGTGTACATGCCCAATGAGCCGGAGCGGCCATTGTTCGAGTATTCCTCGTTTGATGACTTTCAGGTCTACCTCAAGGGCAAGCTTGAAGTGCCGGCTTATCGTAGTTTCTTTACCCGGTACCTGAGCCAGGATGACCGGGTTGGCTTCTTCAGCCATTTCGCTCAATCCCGTACCTTGGGGGCGCTGGAGGCAAATCCCATTACGGTTAGCCTGGCGGGGCATTTTTTCGCAACTTACGCCGCCAAACTGCAAGCCGACGCGCGGACCCTGGCGGTACCGGTGGCCGACGTGGATGAGGTGGCCCGCGAGCAGCGCTTGCAAGCGTACCTGGATGCCGGTTTGACAGTGCTCAACCTCGCCGGGTTTGTTGTGCCGGAGTTGGGACTATTGATGACTGGCGTGGCGGTGGGCCAGATGCTCGGCGAGCTGTATGAGGGCATTGAGGACTGGCGCCGTGGCGATAAAGAAGAGGCGTTCAAGCAGTTGGCAGCGGTAGCGCAAAACATCACCTCGATGGTGCTGTTCGCGGCGGGGAGCAAGGTTGTCGGTTCTGCGATGAAACGCAGCGGTCTCAACCTGGATAACTTTTTTCGCCAGTTTGAAGTGGTACGCCCCACAGATGGCAATCTGCGGCTGTGGCGGGCAAATGTCACGCCGTACTTCCATGATCAGCGTCTTGTCGACGACGAGGTTGCGGACGCTACGGGAATTTACAAAGTCGGAGGGCATTCATACGTCAAGGTCAATGATTGCGTACATCGGGTTGCGTTTGACTCGAAACTGGATCGATGGCGGGCCAGTCACCCGCTGCGGCAGACGGCTTATCGCCCGCTGTTGCTGCACAACGGCGAAGGACGCTGGCGATTTGCGTTCGAAACGCCCGACGAATGGGAGGATCAGGAGTATCTCTTTTCACGCCTGAACCCGGCAGGCCCAGGTGCTTCGCTGCATCCCAGGAAACTTGTGCAGATCAAGGCCATTATGGATATGCCCCATGAATGGGGCGTCTATCAGGCCGAAGAGTGCCTGCCCCTTCCCGCACGTTTTCGTGATTTGTATGAGCGTTTCAAGCTGGACCAGTCCATTCGTGATCTGATCTGGCAGTTGGAAAGCGGTGCCTCCCCCAGTGCAGAAAACTTGACCTTGCAGATGCATGCCCTGCCCTTGTTGGACGGGTGGCCGGTGGGGCGCTATTTTGAGGTGCTGGATGCACAGGGCAGCGTCAAGGCGCGTTACCCCACCGGTGGGCCGTTTGACAATGTAGGCCTGCGTTTGACGCTCACTGAGCAGATGCTTCGTGAGGGCAAAGTGTTTGATGTGCTGTTGGCCGAGCTGGACGAGGCACAAAAAATCGGCCTGCTTGGAGAGGGGGTTGCTGCTGATCAGGAGCGCGGCGTATTGGAGCGTCAGTTGCTCGCACACCTCAAGGCTGACTGCAGGCCGTTGTTCGAGCAGTTGTATCAGGCCCATGACGGACCTGTACCGCCCGAATGGGCGTTGCTCAGGCGTACCTATCCGCAGCTGCCCTGTACGCTGATGCGCGAATTGATGGCCCAGACCTCAACGGTGCAGCGCGAGACCCTGCGCGATAATCAACGTATCCCCATGGCATTGGCCGAGTCAGTCCAGCGTGCCCTCGGGGAGCAACGCCTGGACCGCGCGCTGATGGGGTTTGAGCAGCCTGAGCTGGCCAGCCTTGATACGGCGTGTGTGGCGGTTCGGTCGATGCCGCATCTGGCAGGGTGGGGCAGGGAGGTGCGGCTTGAGTTGCGCCAGGGGTCGCCACAGGGCGACTTGTTGGCCCTGGGCGCGCGCAATGGCGCCGGTGTGCGACGAATCGTGGTCAGCTCGGACGCAGGGTTTGCAACGTTCGACGACAACGGCCTGAGTCTAGGTGGGCCTTACTCCGGACCTGACGGCTTGTTTCAGGCGATTGACTGCGCGCTGAACGACAGCCAGCGCGTAGCAATGGGGTTGCCGCTCAACGAGGCCAACAATCTCTGGCGCCTGCGCTACATGAGCGCTTCCCAGGCCAAGGGGGAACGGGAGCTGGCCGCTGAGGCTTTTTCCAGCAGGGGCAGCGAACCGGTGCTGGACGCGATGTCCTGTGAAATGGCTGATTCGCCGACGGGGCCATTGGCGCACCCTCCCGCGTTAGTGCGCAAGGTGAAGCGTCTGTACCCCATGTTCAGCGATGCACAAGTGTCTTCGCTGCTGATGGCCTTGGGTGCTGACCATCTTGCCCGAGCCAGGGCGGTAAAGCGCTTGAAGGCAGAGCTCACTCGTCTGCGAGCGCTGCTCAAACACTGGAAGACCGATATCCAGGGCATGGAAAAACAGCCGGGCCTGAGTGACATTCGTACCAGCCGCGAGCAGGTGGCTGAGCGCATTGAAGCCTGTTGGCGGCGTCAAAGCTCTGCTCTGGATGAACATCAGATGTCGGTTCCCAGTTTGAACCTGGACGGAATGCGCGTCGGATCGTTGCCGACGCTGCCTGCCGACATTCGTTTCGACCATGTCCGTCAGGTGTCACTCAAGAATATGCGATTGGGCGATGACGTCGCGTATTTCCTCAAGTGTTTCAAAGGCATTCGGCATCTGGCGCTGGGTCGTAACCGCCTGACCCGCTTGCCGGAAATATTCTCGCGGATGCTCGACCTCGAAAGCTTGTCGATGCCCCATAACCGTCTTGCACTGACCGAGTATACCCAGCTGAAACTGGCTGATCTGAATACGCTGCGCCTGCTGGACCTGAGCCATAACCCACTGGATAAGCTGGTGGATGTCAGCAGCATGCGTGACTTGCAGACCCTCTTGCTGCGCGACAGCAAAATCGTCGATCTGCCGCCAGGTCTCGCAGGGTTGGCCCACCTGGAGCAGGTGGATTTGCGCGATAACCTGATCACGGTATTGCCCGATTGGTTGTTCAGGGTGCCGCGTATTTTCAGCCAATCGATTGACGTGGGTGGCAATCCGTTATCCGAGACGACAGTAGAGGCACTCGAGCGTTACCGCGCCGAAGTCGGTATTGGCATGGGGTATGTAGGCGACGATCAGCCCCGTATGACCGAACTGAAGGCCAGGGCACGGTGGTTGCCGGACGAGGTGTCCGCCCGCGATGCCAACAAGCGTAACGTCTGGGCCAACCTGCGGGACGATCCGGAATCGACAGAGTTGTTCCTGTTGCTGGCTGAATTGACCAGTACTGCTGACAGTCGCCGTGTGCGCGAGGATATGACGCAACGTGTCTGGGACGTATTGCAGGCGACCCATGACAATGTCGGGCTGCGCGAGCAGGTCTTCCAACTGGCAGCCCATCCGACTGGTTGTGAGGATGGGGCGGCGCAGATGTTCAGCCAGATTGAGGTTCTCAAGGAAGTCGAGAAGGCAACGCTGCAGGCGGGTCGTGCACAGAGCAACTCCGGGGCGCTGTTGAACTTGAGTCGAGGTTTGTTTCGCCTCAGCGAGCTGGAGAAAATTGCGGCGACATATGCGGTTGAAAAAGCCTCCTCGGATCCGCTGGAAATCAACCTGGCATTTCGGGTCGGGTTGGCCAAGGACCTGCAACTGCCGGGGCAGCCCGAACATATGGTCTATGACTCGTTTTTCGAGGTGCCCAGCAGCGATTTGGCGATGGCGCAAGCCCAGGTGCGAACAGCTGAGCTGTCGCCCGCCTTCTTGCGTTTTATTACCCAGTTGACGTTCTGGAAAACCCATCTCAAACACCAGTTTCCTGCTGAGTTCCTATCGGTGACTGAGCCCTTCGATACGCAGCAGCAAACACTCTTTGAGAATCGCCAGGACCTTACCGACGGGGAGTATTTCAAACAAATGGAAGCCCTGCGCGCACCGCGACGGCAGGCAATAACCGCAGTGATGGAGCGCTTGACCCAGCAGATGTTGAAGCATCAGGACCTGGGCATTTGCCATGTGCCTGGGCATTAACCATCGGCGCGGTGATTGATCCACGGCAAGCCGAGTGAAATTCCTTGCCTGCCGTGGGGCCCAATCCGCTAGTCTTGAGCCATCTTGAAACGGAGCTGCCCATGTTCGAATCCGCCGAAATCGGTCACGCCATCGACAAAGACACCTATGACGCCGAAGTGCCGGCCCTGCGTGAAGCCTTGCTGGAGGTGCAGTACGAGCTGCAGCAGCAGAAGCGCTTCCCGGTGATCATCCTGATCAACGGCATCGAAGGCGCGGGCAAGGGCGAAACCGTCAAGCTGCTCAATGAATGGATGGACCCGCGCCTGATCGAAGTGCGCACCTTCGACCAGCAGACCGACGAAGAACTGGCGCGCCCGCCGGCCTGGCGCTACTGGCGGCAATTGCCGGCCAAGGGCCGCATGGGGATCTTTTTCGGCAATTGGTACAGCCAGATGCTGCAAGGCCGGGTGCATGGGCAGATCAAGGACGCGCGCCTGGACCAGGCTATCGCCGGTGCCGAGCGCCTGGAAAAGATGCTCTGCGATGAAGGCGCACTGATTTTCAAGTTCTGGTTCCACCTGTCCAAAAAACAGATGAAGGCGCGTCTCAAGGCCTTGGCCGATGACCCGTTGCACAGCTGGCGCATCAGCCCGCTGGATTGGCAGCAGTCCAAGACCTACGACAAGTTCGTGCATTTCGGTGAGCGCGTGCTGCGTCGCACCAGCCGCGACTATGCGCCCTGGCATGTAATCGAGGGTGTCGACCCGCATTACCGTGGGCTGACCGTGGGCAAGATCCTGCTGGATGGGCTGCAAAGTGCCTTGAAGCAGGCCAAGGTCAAGGCCAGCGGCATGAACCCGGCGCCGTTGCTTGCCTCGGTTGACCGCAAGAGCCTGCTCGACAGCCTCGACATGACCCTGCGCCTGGACAAGGACGATTACGAAGAACAGCTGATCACCGAGCAGGCGCGCTTCTCTGGCCTGATGCGCGACAAACGCATGCGCAAGCACGCGCTGGTGAGCGTATTCGAAGGCAACGACGCAGCCGGCAAGGGCGGGGCGATCCGTCGTGTGGCGGCAGCACTGGACCCGCGCCAGTACCACATCGTGCCGATTGCCGCGCCCAGTGAAGACGAGCGCGCCCAGCCTTATCTATGGCGGTTCTGGCAGAAGATCCCTGCGCGTGGCATGTTCACCGTGTTCGACCGCTCCTGGTACGGCCGCGTGCTGGTGGAACGCATCGAAGGCTTTTGCACCCCGGCGGACTGGATGCGCGCCTATGGCGAGATCAATGACTTTGAAGAGCAACTGCGCGATGCGGGGGTGATCGTGGTCAAGTTCTGGCTGGCCATCGACAAGGACACTCAGCTGGAGCGCTTCCAGGCCCGTGAAGAAATCCCTTTCAAACGCTTCAAGATCACCGAAGACGACTGGCGCAATCGCGACAAGTGGGACGACTACCGCGCGGCAGTGGGCGACATGGTTGATCGCACCAGCACCGAGGTGGCGCCCTGGACCCTGGTAGAAGCCAACGACAAGCGCTGGGCGCGGGTCAAGGTGTTGCGCACCATCAACCGGGCGCTGGAGGATGCGTTCGCTAAAACCGACAAGCACGACAAGAAGAAAAAGAAATAGCCCGGTCTTCCCGACCTCCATGCTTTTGCATCCATGCAGTGAATGATCATCGCGGTCGGCCAGGCCTGGATCTATCCTCGATCTACAACCACAAGATCGAGGTGCCCCATGCGTGAAGTAGTGATCGTCGACAGCGTGCGAACCGGCCTGGCCAAGTCCTTTCGTGGCAAATTCAACCAGACCCGGCCCGATGACATGGCGGCTCATTGCGTCAATGCACTGTTGGCCCGTAACGGCATTGACCCGGCCACAGTGGAAGATTGCATCGTCGGTGCCGGGTCCAACGAGGGTGCCCAGGGCTACAACATCGGGCGCAATGTGGCGGTGCTGTCGCAACTTGGCACCGGTACGGCAGGCATGACCCTCAACCGTTTCTGTTCGTCAGGCTTGCAGGCCATTGCCATCGCCGCCAACCAGATCGCTTCGGGCTGCAGCGACATCATTGTCGCCGGCGGTGTCGAGTCCATCAGCCTGACCCTGAAAAGCGTCAACACCGATAACCTGATCAACCCGCTGCTTAAAGAGCAGGTGCCAGGCATTTACTTTCCCATGGGCCAGACCGCCGAAATCGTTGCCCGTCGCTATCACGTCAGCCGCCAGGAGCAGGATCTTTACGCCCTGCAAAGCCAGCAGCGCACGGCCCAGGCCCAGGCCGATGGCTTGTTCAATGACGAAATTGTGCCGATGGCGGTCCAGTACAAGGTCGAGGACAAGCATACCGGCGAGGTGCAGATCCTCGATGGCGTGGTAGATCGGGATGACTGCAATCGTGCGGACACCAGCCTGGACAGTCTTGCCGGGCTCAAGCCCGTGTTTGCCGAGGACGGCTCGGTGACTGCGGGTAATTCCTCGCAGCTCTCCGATGGTGCTTCGATGACGCTGGTGATGAGCCTGGCAAAAGCCCTCGCGTTGGGGCTCAAGCCCAAGGCGTTTTTCCGTGGTTTTACCGTGGCCGGTTGTGAGCCGGACGAGATGGGCATCGGCCCGGTGTTTTCGGTGCCCAAGTTGCTCAAGGCCAAAGGCTTGCAGGTGGCGGATATCGACCTGTGGGAACTCAATGAGGCCTTTGCTTCCCAGTGTCTTTACGCGCGCAATCGACTGGAGATTGATAACGCCAGGTACAACGTCAACGGCGGCTCGATCTCCATCGGTCACCCGTTCGGCATGACGGGCTCGCGACAGGTGGGGCACCTGGTGCGCGAACTGCAACGGCGCAATCTGCGTTATGGGATTGTCACCATGTGCGTGGGCGGCGGGATGGGCGCTACCGGACTTTTCGAAGCCGTACGCTGAGTCAGGTTGGAATACGGCCAATGTGGGAGCTGGCTTGCCTGCGATAGCCATGGGTATCTACACAACTTTGGTACGCTGCTGCTCCTTTGCAAGGGAGCTTGCTGCCTGTCAGCTTATAGCTATCTAGCTGATGCACCGCGATCCAAATGTGGGAGGGGGCTTGCTCCCGATGGCGGCCTCAGGGCCGACCAGGATGTTGGATTAGACCGAGTACATATCCATTGCTGCGGTAGCGGCTGCTATTGGTTCCGCTTTTACAGCGGGTCACTTTTGGAAAAGAGCCCCAAAAGTAACCAAAAGGGCTCTTGCCCCACCACTCGGCACCTCGCTCAGGCTCGGTGTGCCCGTAATCCGCCAGTGATTTGGGGGGCCGCCGCCACGCGCCATCCATGGCGCGGGGCGGCTAAACCGGCATCCCTGCCGGTTTACCCCCCAAATCCCTGTCGAATTCCGGCCAGCGTGGTTTAACGGGGCGCTTAAGATCAAAAGCAGATCAAGAGCAAGATCAAGAGCGGCTTGCTTCGCATCGTGGTTACTGATGGTTGCTACGTCAGAGTTGTGTAGATACCCATGCTGCGATAGCGGTGGGTCAGCGACAGATTGGGTACAGATAAACCGCCATCGCAGGCAAGCCAGCTCCCACATTCAAGACTGTGACGTATCCGAACTCAGTGACTTGCCCCTAGAATGCCTGCTCCACTTCCTCTGGCATCTGGGGCACTCATGCACATCTCCTCCGGCCGCTGGGTCTACGGCTTTTTCCTGACCCTGCTGACCGCGTTTCTGTGGGGCATCCTTCCGGTCAAGCTCAAGCAAGTGCTGCAAGTGATGGACCCGATCACCGTCACCTGGTTTCGCCTCACGGTGGCCGGCACTTGCCTGTTTGTCTATCTGGCTGCCACCAAGCGCTTGCCCAGCCGTAAAGTGCTCGGCCCCAGGGGCGGCTGGCTGGTGGGCATGGCGGTGTGCGGGCTGGTCGGCAACTACGTGCTGTATCTGGTTGGGCTGAGAATGCTCAGCCCGGGCACCGCGCAGTTGGTGGTGCAGATGGGCCCGATCTTTCTGATGGTAGCCAGTGTGTTTGTGTTCAAGGAGCGCTTCAGCCTGGGGCAGGGTGTGGGGCTGGTGGTGCTGATTATCGGCTTTGGTTTGTTCTTCAACCAACGCCTGGTGGAGTTGCTGACGTCCATGGGCACCTACACCGCCGGTGTGCTGACGATCCTGCTCGCCACCACCATCTGGGTGTTCTATGCATTGGGGCAGAAGCAGTTGCTGACAGTGTGGAATTCGTTGCAGGTGATGATGGTGATCTACCTGTCGTGCGCAGTGTTGCTCACGCCGTGGGCGCATCCGCTGGAGGCGTTGCAGTTGAGCCCGCTGCAAGGGTGGCTGCTGCTGGCGTGCTGCATGAATACGCTGGTGGCCTACGGCGCATTTGCCGAAGCCCTGGCGCATTGGGAAGCCTCGCGGGTCAGTGCGACCCTGGCGTTGACGCCGTTGGTGACCTTTGTGGCGGTGGCCTTGGCGGCCTGGCTGTGGCCTGACTATGTGCAGGCTGAGGAGATCAATGCCCTGGGGTATGTGGGGGCGCTGGTGGTGGTGACGGGGTCGGCGATGGTTGCGTTGGCGCCTTCGCTGCTCGCCGGGCTCAGGGCCCGGCGGCTGCGGATGTCGGTTTAAGCGCCGAGCATGTTTTCCGGGCGGACCCACTGGTCAAACTCGGCGTCGGTGAGGTAGCCGAGCTCCAGCGCGGCTTCGCGCAGTGTCAGCCCTTCGGCGTAAGCCTTCTTGGCGATCTCTGCCGACTTGTCGTAGCCGATATGCGGGTTGAGCGCGGTGACCAGCATCAGCCCGCGTTCCAGGTGTTCGGCCATTTGCGCGGCGTCGGGCTCAAGACCCGCGATGCAATGCTCCTGGAAGTTGTTGCAGCCATCGGCCAGCAGGCGGATCGACTCCAGCAGGTTGTGAATAATCACCGGTTTGTACACGTTCAACTGCAAGTGCCCTTGGCTGGCGGCCATGCCGATGGTCACGTCGTTGCCCAGTACCTGGCAGGCCAGCATCGACAGCGCTTCGCACTGGGTGGGGTTGACCTTGCCGGGCATGATCGAACTGCCCGGTTCGTTGGCCGGCAACTTCACTTCGGCCAGCCCTGTGCGTGGGCCGGAACCCAGCAGGCGCAGGTCGTTGGCGATTTTCATGAGGGCCACGGCCAGGGTTTTCAGCGCGCCGTGCAAGGTGACCAGCGGCTCATGGCCGGAGAGGGCGGCGAATTTGTTCGGTGCGGTCACGAAGGGCAAGCCCGACAGCGCCGCCAGTTCCGAGGCAATCGCCTCGCCGAAGCCATGGGGTGCGTTGAGCCCGGTGCCGACGGCAGTGCCGCCCTGTGCCAGCTCGCACACGGCGGGCAGGGCGCTGCGGATCGCGCGCTCGGCGTAATCGAGCTGGGCGATAAACGCCGACAGCTCCTGGCCGAAGGTGATCGGCGTGGCGTCCATCATGTGGGTGCGCCCGGTCTTGACCAGCTTCATATGCCGCGCGGCCAATTCCGCCAGGCCACCGGACAGCGTCGCGATAGCAGGCAGCAGTTGCTGGTGCACTGCTTGCACCGCAGCAATGCTCATGGCGGTTGGGAAGCAGTCGTTGGAGCTTTGGGAGCGGTTCACATGGTCGTTGGGGTGTACCGGGCTTTTGCCGCCCCGGTTGTTGCCGGCCAGTTCGTTGGCGCGGCCGGCGATCACTTCGTTGGCGTTCATGTTGCTCTGGGTGCCACTGCCGGTCTGCCAGACCACCAGCGGGAACTGGTCGTCATGCTGGCCGTCGAGGATTTCGTCGGCAGCCTGTTCGATCAGCCGGGCGATATCGGCGGGCAGGTCGCCGTTGCGGTCATTGACCCGGGCGGCGGCCTTCTTGATCAGGGCCAGGGCATGCAATACCGCCAGCGGCATACGCTGCTCGCCAATCGCAAAATTGACCAGCGAGCGCTGGGTTTGCGCGCCCCAATAGGCATCATCAGGGACCTGTACTTCTCCCAGGCTGTCGGTTTCGATACGGCTCATCGGGCACCCTCCTTATCCAGTCGTGATTGGTCAGTTTAGGCCCTGGCGGCTGCCGTGGGTTCCCTAAATCCGCATTTGTGCCATTGCGCCCCGCAAAACCAGGGCCTGCGTGGGGTGGGGTTGAGCCGCGAGGTTTTTTAGGCGCAGAATGGGCGCCCTTGGGGTCTTACCTCGCCTGCTAGAAAAGGAAACTCGATGACTCGTCTTCGTGCCATCTGTACCGCGGTTGCTCTGGTTTGCGCCAGCGGCCAGGTTTTTGCCGATACCGCCAGCCACAACGCCAGTGCCGAAGCCTTCCTTACCCTGGCCCACGCTGACAAGCTGGGGACCCCGGTGTACATGCAAGTGCAGCAAATGTTCGCCCAGCGTTTCGAACAGACCAAGGCGCCTGCCGCCAAGCAGTCCGTACTGGACAGCTACCAGGCCAAGGCCAACGCCGCCCTGGACCAGGCCATCGGCTGGCCGAAGCTCAAGCCTGATATGGTCAAGCTCTACACCACCAACTTCAGCGAATCCGAGCTCAAGGACCTGGTAGCGTTCTACCAGTCGCCACTTGGCAAGAAGGTCCTGGAAAAAATGCCGCAGCTGACCCAGCAATCGGCCCAGATGACCCAGGCCAAACTGGAAAGCGCCGTACCGGTGGTGAACAAGCTGTTGGAAGACATGACCAATGAGCTGGCGCCAAAAGCCGCCGCACCGGCCAAGAAGAAGTAAGCAGCAATGACCATGCAACAGCGTATCGAAACGGCGCTCGCCGCCCTGGGCCCGCAACACTTGAGTGTGCTGGATGAAAGCCACATGCACAGCCGTGGGTTGCAGACCCACTTCAAGGCCGTGCTGGTCAGCCCGCAGTTCGAAGGGCTCAACCGCGTCAAGCGCCACCAGAAGGTCTACGCCACCCTGGGTGACCTGATGAGCGAATTTCATGCGTTGGCGCTGCATACCTACACGCCTGAGGAATGGGCGAAAATCGACGCAGCCCCGGCCTCGCCGACCTGCGCCGGCGGGCACTGAAAACCTTTGAGGCCAGCAGGTGCCAAGCCTGCTGGCCTCGATAGGTGGTGTCAGGATCTGGTTACACACGGCTTCTTTTTATACCCCTTTATCGAGGCCGGTACCTCTAGGATTTGTTGACCTTAGTGCAAAACAGGTCATGAATTCATGTCTAACGCCCTTCATCGAAATACGCCTACCTTGACGGCCATTGACCCTCGCGGGTTAGCCGTGCGCACTGTGCAGTATCATCGTGCAACGCTCGCGGACTCCCCTCAGCCGCGGGTCAATCGCCAGGTGTTGAGTGCCAGTGGTTTTTTACTTGAACAGTGGGACCCACGTCAGTTCGCTCTTGGCTCGACCGGGGTGGCGGCGCAATCGAACCTTTACAGCCTGTCCGGTGAAACCGTGCGAACCCAGAGTATGGATGCCGGCTGGCGCTTGGTCTTGTACGGTACAGCTCGGCAGCGGTTGCACAGCTGGGACTCGCGCGGCGCCCTCCAGGCGTTTCACTATGACCGTTTGCTGCGCCCTGTGACGGTGTTCGAACAATCTGCAGAGGACCCGACACCCCGTTGTGTCGAGCGTATGACGTACGCGCCCGCCATCCCGGCCGAGGTCGTCGGCAATCGCTGTGGACGGCTGATTCGCCATGCGGACCCGGCGGGTGTGCTGCTGGCGGAGGCGTACGCGATCGATCAGCGCCTCATCAAGCAAACCAGACGGTTTCGCACCGATATCGCTCTGGTCGACTGGCCACACAGCGATGAGGCACAGGATCTGCTAACGGAACGCCAGGC
Source organism: Pseudomonas sp. OST1909 (assembly GCF_015277575.1). NCBI lineage: Bacteria > Pseudomonadati > Pseudomonadota > Gammaproteobacteria > Pseudomonadales > Pseudomonadaceae > Pseudomonas > Pseudomonas sp. OST1909. The sequence goes on along the minus strand of NZ_CP063780.1, from coordinate 4,513,578 downwards.
CTATACCACCACCTGGCGATACGATGCGCTGGGTGCAATGCTGGAGCAGACCGATGCCAAGGACAACCGCCTACAGTGGCGCTATGGGCAACAGGGCTGGCTGCTGGAAATGCTGCTGATCTTCAAGACCGGCGAGCGCCAAGTGTTGATGAATCAGCGGGTGTACAACTCCAGTGGCCAAGCCGTGTCCGAGCGGGCGGGCAATAACGTTACCAAAGTCGCCCGTTACGCCGAGCACGACGGTCGTTTGCAGCAACTTGAGGTGTACCGCCAAGGGCAGGCCGGCACGCCGCTGCAGCAACTGGTATATGAGTACGACCCGGCCGGCAACATCCTCAGCCTCAGCGACCAGGCGCAACCGACTCAATGGCACAGCAACACCCGGATTGATGCGGTTAATCGATACCAGTACGACACGCTTTATCAGTTGATCCAGGCCAGCGGTCGGGAAAACAGCGCCAATGCCGGGGGCCGGGCTTTGCCGACGCAGGTGCAGTTCGGGGCGACGGATCAGGGGCTCTGGCGCAATTACACCCAGCATTATGTCTATGATGAGGCGGGCAATCTGACGCGCCTTCGACACGTGCCCTCCAGCGGCACAGGCTATACCCGCGAAATGCAAGTGGCGGCGCTCACGAACCGCGCTGTGCCCGTAGTGCAAGGGCGGCAGGTGCAATGGAATGGGGCGTTCGATGCCAATGGCAATCAGCTGTCGCTCGACGGCACGCAGCAGGCGGCCTGGAATGTGCGCAACCAATTGACCTATGCCACCCAGGTACAGCGTGAGAGCGGTGACCCTGATGTGGAAAGTTACCTGTATGACAGCCAGGGTCTGCGCGCACTCAAGGTTCGCAGCCGTGAAGCCAGTGCAAAACCTTACACCCAGGAAACCTATTACCTGCCAGGCCTGCAAGTACACAAGCAAACAGCGCAGCGCTTCAATGTGCTGGACATCGATACGGGCGGTGGGCGAGTCAGCGTGGTGCAATGGGAGTCGGGCAAGCCCAGCGAGATGAGTACCCACTCACTGCGATTCAGCATTTTGGATCACCTCAAGAGCTGTGCGCTGGAACTGGACGAGCAGGCTCGCTTGTTGAGCCAGGAGCATTACTTTCCTTATGGCGCAACGGCGTGGTGGGCAACCAGCAATATCGTTCGGGGGCACCCTAAGATTCGCCGTTACTCCGACAAGGAGCGCGACGCCACGGGCCTGTACTACTACGGTGCGCGTTATTACGCACCGTGGTTGCAGCGCTGGATAAGCCCGGACCCGATGGGCGATGTGGACGGCTTGAACCTGTATGCGATGGCCCGGGGCAATCCCGTAGGGTTCAGGGATGCCGATGGCACGCAAACGACGTTTGGCGAGCAATTCCAACCCGGTCGAGGCGATATTCTCTTTGGCTTGGCCGCGACGGTTGCTGCCTACAGGAGTTTCTGGTCGAAGCTGAGTGCACGCGGGGATGCGATGGTGGCCTATTTCTCAGGCGCGGAACTGCAGCGCTGGACTGCCGGGCTGGCGCCTCCCGTTCGCGCCTTCTCTGCATTTCGTAACACGAATGCGGAGCTATTCAGCGACTTGACGCAAGATCCACATGATCCAGCGAAAGCTAACGAACTCAAGGCCGAGCTCATTGAGCAGCTTTCGGTCGGCGTCCGGCCGTTTTACGAGGGCATTGTTTCGAAGTATTCAGGTTGTACGTCAACTTCCTGCAACCAGCAATTCGCGAGGAGGTTTGTCAGTGATCTTGCCGCAGGCAGGTATTCACTCGAGGCCACGGCTCGCCAACACATTGGCACAGACCTATTGGCCATCCAGCAAAAAATCGTCACGCGAAGCAGCAAATCGGCTTTGGAAACCTTGACTAGCCCGCAAAGTGCGGCGATGGTCCATTTCGCTCTCGACAATTTGGATATAGAAGCCGTCGTCAGCAAGCAGCGGGTATCTGCCACGGCCTCCGAGCTGCGCTGGCTTTATCGGCATCGTCTGCAACTGGCAGGTCGCGTGACGTTCTATCAAAACCAACAGCGGGTCGACGCGCCTTGGGAGTCAAACGCGTCCGCTTGGCGTCGCTACAAACCCAGCCGTCCGAGGGTGTCAGGGCGGGCGGCACGCTGACACGTGAGCGGGTCGGGGCGATGCCAGTAACTGGATACACAAAAGCATCCTCCAGCACCACCTTTCTGATCCCCTCATCCCTAGGCTCTCAGGACTACTTGTTCAGCAATAAGGTCCTGAGGTCATGTCTGATTCCATCCATCGAAATACGCCGTCCCTGGCCGCAGTCGACCCGCGTGGGTTAATTGTTCGTAACATTGATTACTTCCGCTCAAGAGCGGAAGTTGAACCGCAAGTGCGCATTCATCGTCAGGTATTTGGCAGTACGGGCTTGATGATTGAACAGTGGGACCCACGTTTGTTGCAGTTGTCACGCTCACAGCCTGACACCGCGCCCAATCAACGTACGGTCTATAGCCTTGGCGGACAGGCGTTGCGCACCGACAGCGTGGATGCCGGCTGGCGACTGACACTGATGGGGCAAGCCGGGCAGTTACTGGAAGAGTGGGATGGACGGGGCGCTCACCAGGCTCATCACTACGATCAATATCTGCGGCCGGTCGCAGTCTTCGAACAGGCGGCCAGTGACGGGCAGGCGCTGTGCGTCGAGCGTCTTGCCTATGCTGCATCTTCGAATGAAGAGGCTGCGCGCAACCGCTGTGGCCGTGTGGTTCGCCACGATGACGGCGGCGGCTCGTTGTTCCACGAGCGGTATGGGGTGCACGCAGAAGTTGCTCAGCAGACCCGACGCTTCCGGAAGGCGGATGCCGCGCTGGATTGGCCGCAGCCCGATGCACAACGCGAGCTGCGCCTGGAGCCCGAGAGGTTCCAGACTTCCATTGGGTTCAACGCGCTGGGTGAGCGCATGCATCACACGGACGCCAAGGGCAATCGCTTCGACTACGCCTACGGCATTGACGGCCAACCGGCGAGTATCTTTGTGACGCCCAAGGGCGGCGTGCGTACGCAGGTGTTGGGCCAGCGGCACTACAGCGCAGCGGGTCAAGTGCTCAGCGAACGCGCCGGCAATGGCGTTGTGCGTGCCATGCACTACCGTGAATTCGATGGTCGCTTGCGGCAAATGACTGCCCATCTGCCCGCGCAACCGGGCGCAGCGCTGCAAGACCTGCGCTACGAGTATGACGGCGTTGGCAACGTCGTGCGGATCGATGACCTTGCCCAGCCGACGCAATGGTCCAGCAACACCCGAATCAGTTCGGCCAGTCTTTATGAGTACGACACGTTATCGCAACTGACCAAGGCTTGCGGCCGCGAAACCGCCGGCAACCCTGGAGGCTCGGCGTTACCAGCGAGGGTGGCGTTTGGCTCGGCTGACGACAGCGTATGGCGTCGCTACACCCAGCAGTTCAGCTATGACGCCGCCGGAAATATGCTTGAGTTGCAACATGTGCCCAGCAGCGGCACGGGCTTCACGCGGCAGATGAGCGTGGCCGCGGGCAGCAATCATTTTCTGCCGCAGGCCGAGGGCAAGAGCGCGCCGGGGTTGGGCCAGGGCTTTGACCGCAACGGCAATCTGCAAGCATTGGCAGGCGATCACAAGATGGACTGGGATGTGCGCAACCAACTGGTGCGCCTCACGCAGGTGCGGCGCGAGGGCGGCAACGACGATGAAGAGCGCTACGCCTACGATGCCACGGGCCAGCGCATCTTCAAACGCAGGGTCTACCAGGCCAGGAGCGTGGTGCATACGGCCGAGGTACGCTACTTGCCGGGACTGGAAATTCGCCATGACAGCGCAACGGGTGAGCAACTGAATGTACTCAACCTTGATGCCGGTACGACCACGGTGCGCGTCCTGCTGTGGGATCGCCACCCTTCGGGAGGGCGCCAGCAGGCGCAGATCCGTTACGGCTTGTCGGACCACTTGGGTAGCAGCAGCCTGGAACTGGGCGAGCAGGCGCAACTGCTCAGCCAGGAAAGTTATTATCCCTACGGCGGGACTGCGTGGTGGGCGGCCAAGAATGCCAGCGAGGCGAGTTACAGGTTCATCCGTTACTCGGGCAAGGAGCGCGATGCCAGCGGGTTGTCTTACTACGGCTTCAGGTATTACGCGCCGTGGTTATGCCGATGGATCAGCCCGGACCCGATCGGCGATGCCGATGGCTTGAATCTGTACGCCATGGTTGGCGGTAATCCGGTTAGCAAGGTCGATGCGCAAGGGCTGGCTGCCACATCGGCTTTGGAGGAGTCGCAGGATAAACAAATACGCAGGCTTTCCATCAGCCGCAGGCTCGCGAATATAGGCAGGGTTATGCGCCCGAGGATACAACCGGCCTCGTCGGCAGCGATTCGCGATGGTTTATCCACCTATATCGCCAATGCAATCGCGACGGGCGTCGATCTGGCGGTCTTCAGTACCGTCCAGCCCACGGCACAACGCAACCAAATCTTGCGCCTTACCGTTGCGGTGCTGGATGCAGTGTCCACGGCACATATGAGCACCGGTATTGCCGGTAACTGGACGCGATATGCGCCACAGATCGGTGCTATTTTTGCAGGTGCCGCGGGTATGGGGTATGCCATGCATGGCGACTCGATAGGTGATCAAGCCGAGCACAGCTGGGACCCGGTGGCGGTCCAGCGGTTGGGCGGACATGTGCGCGCGCTCTCCAGAGAACTGGTGCAGCAGGTCCTTCGTGGGCACGGTACCGGCATCTCCTGGGGCAGCACGCCCCTGCGCGGCAGGGTCACGCGCACCGCCGGAGCGACGGCCGCCTATGCCCTTGCTACCGTGGCCAACGCTGTTTATGGCGGGGAAGTGCCTGCGCTGATGCAACCCAATGTCTCACCTGCAATAGAAGCCTACGATGGGGCGATGGGAACGATGATGCGTGGCGGTCACCGGACCGCCGTCCACGATCCCCATGGCCAAACCGTACAGCTGCCGGATCCTGTCGCGACGGCGCACGGTGGGCTGAGCAGAATGTTCAATCAGGTGTGGACGCACTGGGCCGCGTCCGGTGTCGAGGCATTGGCCGTTGCGCTGACGGGCCTGCCCCAGGCCGCTCAAGGCCGGACCACTCGAACAATTGTCATGGCGGCCCGCGGCGTGATTGCATCATTGACCGAATGGCGCGGCTTTTTCGTAACGTTTGCCAGGCGCGGGTATACAACCTTGGCGTCGCGATGGGGCGCAGCCCGGCGATCCTGACAAGAACATGAATGGGTCGTCGCTGCGGCCCATTCAACATCCCAGTCGGCTTCAAGGCTGCCTTTGCAGGCAAGCCACACACATTTGAACGGCTCACGCTGGAGGGGCCAGACCGCTACAGGTCTGGCGCAGGAGCAAAAGTTCTGTAGATACCCAGGTCTTTAGGGGGTATCAGTCAGTATGTTGTCGGAGTTCAGCTCTGCATAAGTGTCGTTTTCGTCCTCATTGACGGTGTACCAGGCCCAATAGGTGTTACGCCGCATAAATCCTCCTGCGGTCAATGTCTTTGTCGGGCGCCCGAGGGGGTCGTAGAACTGTCGGTCGCTGTGGCCCAGCTCGCGCATGGATTGATCATTGACGTAGGTGTGCTTGTCGGCGAAGTAGGGGCGGTAGACGCGAATGACCAGGCCCTTGTTGTTGTATTCGACACGCTCGCTGACGCGCCAGCGGGGGTTGGCTTGCACTTGGCGTAGCTGCTTCTTCAAGGTGGCGTTTGCATCCGGTAGTTCGTCGACCAGCAGATTGCCCTTGTCGTCGACCGCATGGGCCGGGCCTGGTTCGGTCTTCTGCTTGGTCTGCAATGAGCGGCCGAAGCCATCCCAGCAGGTCAGGGTCATGCGAACCTGTTGTTCGGTATCGCCGGGGTAGCGGTCGGCTTGCAACATGAGCCCATGTACCGGCGTACGGCTGGCCTTGTCGATCAACGCCTTGAGCTGTTTTGCACTGTCACTGAGGGGCTGGCGACCACCACGCAGGAGCGATCGCGCGTTCATGCGGATATGCCCGCTGGGGAGCAGATAGCCCTTGGTGATCCACTCTGGCTTGACCAGGGCCAAGTCGATGCTACCCATCCAACTGAACGGGGCGTAGCAGTGCGCGCTGGCCATGTCTTGCAGCACGCTTTGCGCCTGTTCGATGGCCAATGCGGGCGTTATATTTTTGAGCGGGCGGTAGCTATCCAGGGCGGCGAAGCCCACTCTGAGGCTTTGTTCGTGGCCGTAAAAGGTGTTGGCGAGTAACTGCCCAAAACCGTCATAAAGCGCTTCTTGAACAGTGCCATTGGGGTCGACGATTTTTGTCGGCAGCAGCAATCGATAGTCGTATTCGGCCTTGGTCACACAACCGTCGGGCATTTTTACGCGCACGGTTTGCAACGTGTAGGGGTCATAGGTGAGCGTTGTTTCGCCATGGGCCTCCGTGGCCCGCAGCGCCCTTATCCGATAAAACTGGGTGGCCTTGCCATAGCGGGGAAAGTGCCGGCGAATCGACCACAGGCGGTTTTCCTTGGGCGGCACCTCGCCGTCAAATAGAAAAAACAGCTCCATGGCGTGATAGCCGCTGTCGGTGAGCTTTTGCACCAGGTCCACCTTGGGTTGGTTGAGCATGGCTGGAATGTCGTTGTAGGCACTCATGGCCTGGTCATCCAGCTCGGCGGTTTCCAGGTAGTCAGTCAATGCCTGGGCAGTGGCGACCCCAGGTTCCAGGGTTTTACCCAAAGCGCCGGCCTGCCGGTAGTACTGGCGCGACAAGCCGCTCAGTGCGCGGCTGGCCCCTGCGGCCAACGGCCCGACGCTGGTATCGATGAACACCTCATAGGCGATACGCGCAGTGTCCAGCCCGCCAGGCGCTGGCGTCTTGCCGAGCACCAGGGCGTTGTCTCGTTGACGGTAGGGCAAGGCCAGGCACCACTGCTGTGCGTCGTCCAGATGAATGGGCTGGGCCAGCGTTTCGCTCAGGTAATAGAATTGTTGCGCGTTGTCATGGGTATCGCGCCACCAGCGCTGCTGGTGCTCATCCACCAGCACGGCGGGTGGCGGGCTGTCGGTGGTGGTACGGCGGGCATAATGCAGGGTCACGCTATGCACCAAATAACCATAGGCATCCCAGCGCAGATTGATCTGGTGCTGGCAGACGGGATCGTTTTCCACGCCTTCATATTGATAGCTGATCGACTCCAGCGCTAATGGCAGCAAACGGGGGTAGAGCGTATGAGCACTGGCCGGTGCCAGTTCACGGACCAGATACCGCTGTTGCGTGACGGCATAGGGCACGGTGCCTTGCGCCGTGTCCGCTGCTGCCACTTCCACCCGTAGCACTCTGCCGCTGAGTGCGCGTGCCACTTCGCGTGCCAGCAGTGGTGCAGGATCGCTGATCAAGTCGTCGTGGTGATCCAGTGGCTGTGCCCCGGGCGTCGCCCTGTATCGGCTAACCAGTGTGCGGCCCATGGCTTTGGCCTGTGGGTCGTGACTGCTATGGCCGAGGGTGGGCATGTCGATGTATTGCCCGGTATGAAACCAGGTTTTGGTGCGCATGGGGGAGCTGAAACCCTGGCTGTGTTGCGTGTCTTTGCTGCTCTCGGTGTCGGTTTGCAGCAACAGCCCAAAGCCACGAAACTCACGGTCCACGCGGTCGTAATAAGCCTGACGATAGCTCACGCGCTGGGTCAGCTGGTTGCCGGTAATCTCGTCCCGTTGGGCCTGTTGGCTGACCAGCAGCAGCGCAAAGGGCAACTGGCTGATCGCAGACTGGCCCTTGGCAAGCAGCTCGCGTTTTTCGTCCAGCCACTCCTGGGCACTGCTGCGATATTTGATCGAAGCCTGGGCGCCCATGTTGTTGTCGGTGCGCATGAGCAGCCAGGGCTTGTGAGTGAAAAAATCGTAGCGCCAGTGAATGGGGGTCTGATGGGCGGCGGTCAGGATCAGGCTGGGGCAGCCCCGGCCGCTCACGTCGACGATGTTGACCTGACAGTGGTCGTCATACCGCACGCCCTCTGGCCACGGGACTTTGATCGCATCCGCCTCGAAGCCGTTGCCGCCTTTATTGAGGAAAATACACAGGTGGGCGGCGCTCAAATACAGCAAGTCCGTAGCGCCACCTCCATTGAGGTCGACGAGCAGTACATTGGACGCTTTGAACACTTCATAACGGAACGGCAACGTGGCCAACACAAACCCTTGGCCAAAACGTCCTCGACCCAGGTTCGGCCAACATTTCACTTCGTTATGCCGGATACGCACCAGATGCTGCTGGCCCGTGGCAAGTACATCGCTGAACGCCACCAGCTCGTTGGACGAGGCGGAAACGATCGGCAAGACGTCATCGAGCTTATGAGGCACCTCAATGGCGGGTTCGAAGCCTTTTCGCCGGCGATTGGCATACAGGCGCACGCTACGGGGGCCGATCATGGCAACGTCAGGACGTCCCGTCCCCATCAAGTCGGCGAGTATTCCCGCGGGATGGAAAAATTCCGACGGGAACGCATCGAACGGCGTGAAGGTTGACCAGTTGCGCTGTTCGTCCAGGCTGAAAAAGCCGCTCATCCCCGGTTGGGCAACCAGCCAGTCCAGACGGCCATCGCCGTTCACATCGGCCAGCGCCTGGTGGATGGGCCGGGTACTGTCGGCGACCGGCACCCGCGCCAACTCCTGGGCCGCGCCGTAAATCACCTCGTCGCCGGTTTTCGTGTGCTGCGGCCTGAGCGGTTCACGGTAGTACCAACTCTTGTCAGCGCGATACAACACACCCGGTATGCCTTCGCCATACAGATCGACCAATTGATAGCGATCGCTGTCATGCAGCCCGGGCAGCGAACTGAAGGGCTTATAGCCGCTCTTGTCCACCTTGAGCTGGCTCGATTGGTAAAAACACTCCAGTGGCGGGCGGCTCACGCTATTGCCTGCGCTGTCGAAGGCCTGCTCATGGATCCCGCTCAACAGGCTGACATGGCTGGATGTGCGGTATTCCAGCAGCAGACGTTTGACCAGCACCGGGTCGGTGCCCATTTGCGCTTCTTTGGGGAAGTGGTGAAACATCAGAATCTGGTTGCAACAGCGCAGGGTGCGTAGCTCGAAGCCGAACGAAAAATCCGAGCAGGGATCGGGTCGTGTCGGCCACTCCCGGGTTTTCTGATACGTCGGCCGCTTATCCAGCTCAAGGTCACGTTCGCCATAGTCAAAGAGCAACTGAAAGTGCCAGCCCATGCCCGGCTCATCGTCGGTCTGCCAGAGGTAGAGCTGTTCCTGCTCCTTGGCGGTGAAGTTGCCGTAGCAGACGCGCTCCAGGTAACACTGGGCTCGACAGTCCCTCGGGTAGCGCGAGGGATCGGTTTCTTTGTTGTAGTGATAATAAATGTGTTCGCCGTGGGTATTCAGGCTTTCCTGCAACAACCATTGCGCCACATGGTGCGGGTGGTCCGGATCGGCAATTCGCGCCAATGGGGTCTTCCCGTAAAAGTGCTGACTGCCATCGGCACTTTGTATCAACCAGAAGCCTGCCGTATCGGTTGCCGAGTGCCAGTGCTCGATACGGTCGAACTGGCTCTCGATCCTGGGAAAGTACCGGGTGGCCGTGTAGGCGATGGTCAGTGGCAAACCATTGAAAGCGGTCGTGGAACGGCTGACGATCGCACCTTCGGCGTCGCGTTCGGGTAGCCATATTTGCGCGTCGGGGCCCACCAGTACGTCGTGCCCCGTGTAGGCCGGCACGCCGTGGGAGGTACGCCGGCTGACGGCCGGCAAGGGTACCCTCCAACCCAATCCGAAGGGGCCGTTACCGGCGCCGCTGTGGTAGGTCAGCGACATGGCCGGCGCGTAGCCGCGCGCCGGAGAGATCGGCAAGGGAATTTCAAAGCTTGCCGTACCACTGGAGCCGACATCGCCCCAGCCTTTGCCGGTGCCTTGAATGGCGCCGCCGCCTTTGGGCAGGGCGGGGGTATTGACCTGGAGGTTGAGCGTATCGTCGTTCATGCCTTGACCTCGCTGGCTGCTGGCACCCTGGCGGTGTAACGCAGGTGAATGACGATATCGTTGATCGATTTGAGTACGGCTTCTTGCTGGGCAGGGTTGGGGAATTCCAGGGTCCAGTTGGAGATGGCCCCGGTGTATTCGAAGGGCAAGTAGCGATCTTGGCTCTCGAAGTTGAGGGTGAACAGGCCATTGTCATCCAGGCCGGTGGACAGTGCGACTTGCTGATGGGCGCGCATGTCGCGGCGCCGCTCGCCTGAGGGCAATACGATTTCGTTATGGGTCTGGGTCAGTATCGCCTTGATGTCCTCATAGGGGCCTAGCGTCGCGGGCAACGACACGCTGATACCTTTTATTCGCCGCAGGATGTGGTGGGGGTAATCCTCTTCAAACAGAGCCTCGGGCAACTTGAAGCACAGCGCGCCGTTATCGACCAGTTGTCGTTTATGCTCGGCCCATGTGTTTTGTGTACTCGATGATTGAGTGCCGGTTGTGTCTGTTGTGGGGGGGGGGACTTTGCAATCGATCATGCGATGACGCAGGGAGATGGTCTTGACGATTTCCAGGTCCCGAACGTTATGGTTCACATAGGCCGCATTCATCTTCAATAGCGACAGCTTCAGGGCCTCACCCGCCAGGTAGCCGCGGTAGTTGTTGTTCCAGGCACCGGGCTGGATAAACGTGCTCGCATAGTCTGCGACTTCGTACTGCCAGCACGCTTGCGCGGTGCGGCACAGGGAAAGGCTCAGGTCATAGACTTGGTAATAGAACTTGCTCAGTTGTACATTGAGCCAGTCATACAGTTGTGCCCTGGTAAAGCGCTTGGCCAGCAATTGATAGTTCGACCAGGCCTGGGCCAGGGAGGTCTCGGCCAGGCGTAATTGCAGGCGCGTGGCTTTTTCCTGCTCGGCATAAGCTTGTAATTGGGCATCGACCTGGGCCAGTTCGAGTCGGGCCTGATCCTGGGCATGCGCCCATTCTTGCTCCCGACGGTTGAATTGCTCGGAACGGTCCAGGTCTGCGGCAGTGCCGCGCAACACCGTCGCGGTGCCTTGAGCCAAGGCTTGGGCTGCATAAAACGGGCCCTCCCAGCGTGCCCCGCCGGTACTCGTACCGAAGATGTTCGGCGCTATCATCGCGATGCCGGCCCCTGCGGCGGCGGTGGATCCTGCGGTCTCGAATCCGCTACTGAGCAGGTAGAGTTGGCCTGCGTGCGCTTCTGCGGGGCTGATGCCTTCGGTGAGCAGGCGTTCGTAGTGGCGCATCCGGGATTCGATCATGCTCCGACTGGCGCCGAGTGCCTGGCGGTTTTTCTCGTCGAGCAACAATGCCTGGTGTTGTTGGGTTACGACGATATTGGCCAAGTCCCAGGCTTGTTGTTGCTGCAACTCCAGGTATTCAGCCTGTTCCTTGCGCTCAATCAGGCTCAGCACCGTGTTGCCGAATTGAATCACCGCCTCGGTTGCCGTGAGCGCGTGGCCCAGCATGACCTGGAAGCGATAATGGCCGACTTGCGCGTCAATGAACGACGCTACGCCTCCTTCGCCGAAGGCACCGCTGCTGCGGCTGGCCAACAGTTTCAGAGGTGAGAGCGGGGTTGCGTACAGCGACAGGCGCAAGGGTTTGCCAGTGATGTCGAGATTGTACCGCAGGTTATGCAGGCGACTTTCGAGCTTGTCCCAGCGCGCTACCAGCTCGGTATTGAAGGGTAGGCACAGATTATCGGTGTCCGTGAGCGAAGCCAGTGCGATGCCTTCGGTCGCAGGGTTGATAGTGATTGGTGGGTTTGTTTGCTCCAGTTCTACCAGGGCTTTAGAGCGGTTCGTCGTCAAACTTTCGAGGGTGATTTTATCCCACGGTTCAGTGGTGATGACGCGGGGGCGTGGCCCGAGAAAGTGGTTGGCTCGCGTGTACCAGAGTTTGGCCTGGGTCAGGCTGTCGGGGGTAAGCTGCCGATAGGCTGCATCGCCACGATTGAGCAATATATCGAGATAAAGCAGATAGATTGCTTTGCGAAAATGCACCGGTGAGCGAATCGCCAGTTTGTGTGGGTCGTGAGTGACTGAACCGGGGAGCGGGCCCGTACGAACGAGCTCGTTGAACCCCCAAAATTCAGGGCGTTCGCTGTCCGTATCGGCCAACCGCGCTGGGTCGAAGATGTGTTTGAGCCAGGCTTGGGCTTCGACATACTGCTGCTCCTGATTCAGGCGGTGGGCAACCAACCAGGGTACGTACAGGAACAGCTCCCAGAAGTACTTGCTGTGAGCCCCGTTAAAGTCGATGTCCTCTGCTGCTCCATCTGGTGTGAGTGGAGGTTCTTGCCACGTTTTCGGTGTTAACGAAAACAAATGCTCAAGGCTGACATTGGCCGCCTTGACCAGATTGCCGGCAAAACAGGTATTCATGCGAAGGCGGGGGGGCGTGTCGGCAGGCGGGGTTGAGGTGCTCGTTGGGAAATCAATAAATTCGGCGGTGCCGAGTTTTTCCGACGTCTGTCTTTTGATCATCGGCACCAGGTGTTGACTGAGCGATGTGTCAGAGGTGGAAGGGGCCAACTTCAAGGTAGTTGCTTTCAGGGTATAGCCGAGAATTGTCGAGTCGTCTTCTTTGGCAGGCTCAAGCGTCACCACCCCGTGTATCAGGGTGATGCCCGACGTTATTTCCTCCGTGGTCACTGGAATACGCGCCGTGACCCGATGCCCGCTGGGTAATTCGGGATTTGACCCGGTGAGGCTTTCGTGGGCAGTGTCCTGATAGTTGATGATTTGATGTGAGTTGGCATTGATTTTTTCGGTGAATGGATAGTCTTTAAAATTGGCTCTCATAATGATGTGCTTATAGGCACGTAATTTAGATGTGCTCACGGCGGGTTTTTTTATAATCAACGTATTTTGTGCGTGCAGCGACGTCTTTTTGTTCGCGTCTGGGTATTTGCTGTAGCGGTTAAGGGCGACCTGGATGGAGTTTTCTGTACTTGTGTATAAACTGATGAAAGCATTCTTGTCTATATAATGATTTTTCAGCGAGACGGTGTTCCCGTCTTTGGACTTGGGCTTGAGTTTAATGAGTAACCCGCTCTCGGTATGTACAGCATTGGGGAACTCGTCATGCGTGGCCGTGTTTTTAAAATAAAGAGCGTAAAAATCAGTCTGGAGCGCGTTGGTTGGATCGTCAATTTTAGAATCACTGGTCAGTTTAAGTTGAGTGGCTTTCGGATCATCCAGTGCGTCGTCTACTGTCAGTGTGATGTTAATATCCTCACCGCTTGTTTTTTTATTAGTGTGACGCCGTACGTTTGCTGGAAACTGTCAGTGAGTGTGGAAGTAAATACGAGTTCATTGGTGTTTGAATCAACAGAGACGTCGCTTGCTGTTGGTGTTTTTATTTTTGTTCGATTGTTTTCGAAGTCCCAATGGTCGTTGTTTTCGGTAATCGTTTGCTCCGTGGGGGAAATCGAGTGCTTGTTTGGGGGTGTTACCTTGAACTGCAAGTTTCCTTGGTTTTTATGAGCAAAGAATGTTAGGTATTGCCGAGCGGTGTCAGGCAGCAATTCACTGTAGTACCCGCTCACGCTTTGATCTTTGCCCTGAACTACAGTTTGCACTTTTGTCTTCTGCGATGGATCGAAGTGTTCCAGGAGTCGGTTTATCTCTTCGTCCACCTGTGAGCCGGGCAGCACGCTATAGCGCTCGGGGCTGCCGCCATCGGCGATGGTGGTAATGTTGAAGGACTGGTCGACGTGGACAGCCTGGAAAAACTTTCCAATAAAGTTCTCCTGCTGTTTGGGGTCTTTACGGCTGGTGGCAAGCACACTTAAAAACAGTACCGGGGGGCCGTTACTGTCGACGATAGCCACCGTCTGCGTAATGGTTTTCAGAAAGGCAGGGGGCAATGCGTTGACGTCTTCAGTGGCACAGTACTCCTCAATGCAGGCTTTGGGTGCGCTCCAACTGCCATCGTGCTTTTTATAAGAAAAATTGAGGCGAAACTTGACGTAGCGGCTGTTGATCCATTCGGCCAGCTGTTTTTTTTTCTCTGAGTTTTTTTTCGTCGGTGGGACGGAACTGGTCGGGGAGGGGGGGATGCATTCGGCCCAGATGAAAAATAGCCGATTATTGAAATACACCGGCCGGATACTTTGCTCGGCGGTGGCGTCGGAGACCGACAAGTTGATTTTCTCCCAGCCTGACCAGGCATCCTGAAAAAGTACCGACCCTGCGCGCCTGGACAGGTCGAGGGAGCGCCAGTAATAGGTGTTTGCGGAGCTCGATTTCCCGACGAAGTAATAGGTGCCGCTATACAGGTTGCTCAAGTCGGCGTCGATATAACCGTTGATCGTGCGTATGTTGGCGGTTTCCTCGAATCTGGCCAGGTAATTGTGAACCGCCGTGGTAACGGTATCCGCTTGAATTCGATACTGGCTCAGGTCGTTTTCCAACTGCTCAAAGCTGTCGGTCTTGTCACGCCGTAATGTCGGGTCCAAATAGTTGGCGGGGTGATAGCGCAACTGCTGGTTGGCGTTCCAGAGTGCGTAGGTGTGCAACTGTTCGCGCCATAACGTGTCCTGTTGCGTGGTCATGCCCTGCTTTTCATAGCCCGGTTCCAGGCCCAGCTGGATGCGTGTGATGTACTGCTGCAGGCTGGAGATGGCACAGGCTACCGGGCTGGTCGGTACGGCTTGGCTGACTTGTACGTCGAGCAGCCAGTATTCGTAAAGATCGTCGGCCTGGGTGATCTTTTCCTTTAGTTCGGGAGGTACTTTGTAGGTCAGGTAGTACGCGAGCATGGCGTCGCGCAGGCTTTCATTGAGCTGTTGATTAAGCGAGTGAGACATGATCAATCCTTGAGCGGGTCGAATGTGAGTAGGGTGTGAGTGGGTTATGGATACGCACTTGTGACCGCCTCACCGACGCTCTTCCAGTCAGCCAATGCAGAGTCGGCTTTCAGTTCGCTGGCTTTGATCAGCATGTTGGCAGGCAGGCCTGTGTCGATGCTGGCTTGGCGGCAGCGCAGCACCCAGTCCAGGCGGTTCATTGAGGTAATGCGTGGAGGTTTCAGTTGGCTGCTGAAGACATCGATTTCACTGGCACTCCAACCTAAAAGTTGAGCGAGACGCTCGTTCGTTTCTTCACTGGTGTTTTGCGTAGCGCCGTTGGGCAGGGTATTGGCGTGTTCGAAGTAGTTGAGCAGCTGCTCTTCCGTTAGGCCGCAGTGGTGTATGCAATGTTTGAACTGCTGCATGAGGTAGAGGTTGTACGGGGTCAGTTCGAGCAGCGAAGACGCCCTGTACTTACTCGCGAGCCAGTGCGGATTGACCAGAAACTGGTGAAGTGCTTGTGGGCTGAGGGGCAGTTGCAGAATATCGGCGGCGTGAGGTAACCGCAGTATCAGATAACTGAGCGTTTGCAGCGGCGTAGCAGCGGGGGCGTATAAACGCAGGAAATGGTAGTCATTGTCGTATTTTTGATAGCCGTTGGCATTGTTTGGCGCATGGAGGACGGCTTGGGTGATTTCTTTAAGGCGTAGATATAAAGTCCACAACTCATCCCGCGCATTGCTCAGCAGTGTGTTGAACTTAGGCTTCGCTCGGTCGATCAACGTTGTCGTACGTGCGGGCATCGTGCTGATTTGAACGGAAGAGAGCACTTGATCGAGCGCCATCTCGATGCTGTTATTGGGACGCATCCGTTGCAGCGCCGCATAGGCCAAGGACTCCCAGTCAACGGCGGGTAAACGATCTTTTTCGTCACCGGGTTGCTGAGGAAGATCAAGCAGTTGCAACGCTTTGGAAAGAGACGCTTGGTCATAGCTGGCGAACTCCTTCAATAGCTGATTGATGATCGGGTCCTGGACCTGGCTATCCAGCAATAGCTGGCGTCTGAGCAGCGTCAGGCTGCTGCCGTTTTCTTTAAACCAACGGCTCGCCCATTCCAGGTGCATGAGCATGTCGAGGAAGTCAGTCGTGCCCTTGGGTTTGTTGCGTAACGTTGGGTTGCGCAACTGCATGAGAAAGTTCGCATTCCCGAGCATTTGCACCAATTGTCGGCATTCCACGACCGATAGCCCGAACAGGCGAGCGATTCTCGCTTGCCGATAGATCTTGCTGATCGTCTCGATCGTACGGGTTGCAGGCTGGTCGGGAGGGATCAGTAGTTGAAGCGAATCCTGGGTGTCTTGCAGGCCCAACCCGGCGCAGAGCTGTTGCCGGGTGGTACCGTCGAACGTAGCGCTGTCCAGGTACAGGGGAGGCAGGGCGGAACCCGTGCGATTGAACACCTGGTCGAACAATGACATGCGGTCGCCTGAGGCATGGACGGGTAACTGATGAAGCAGGGCGGCAAATTCTTCGGCTTGCAACGTGTAGCGTTTGCTCAAATAGCAAAAGACCCCCAGCGCCCGGAGGGTGTTATGGGTGATCTGCAGCGTGCTGTTGCGATGGCCTTCGCAGCGCATGGCGCTGACTATCAGGGTGTCCAATTGCGCGAAAGGCAGGCCGAGCCAGCGCTGTAGACGAATCATGCGTTGCAGTCTGTCGAAGCGCTCAAGGCTAACGTGGGTCAGCTTGGCGTTGTCCAGGCTGATAGCGGGTGTGGTCGTGCCGTTGATATAGCACGCACCGTAGGCGAGGCCGGGGTTTTGCTTGCAGTTAGGTGATTGGCGTGGTGACTGAGTCTGTTGTGCAAGCAGCGCCTGAAGTTGGTCGGCATCCAGTTGTGTATGGTTCAGAAAGTCAGTGAGCTTCTCTGGTCCTGTTTGATCTATCGTCCAGTTGTAAAACTGGAGATGGAACTTTTTCACCTTTTCCTCTTTTTCCACCTCTGTTTCGGTGACCCATTTAGCTTTCAGCATTGTCTGTTGGTTAGGGCTCAACCCCGATAACTGACATTGGACTTCGTTGTTCTGTTCGCCGACCTGCCCGTAAGTGCTGGTTTCTCCTGCCAAAGGCAACTGGCGACTGATGCGATAGTTCAACTCACCCAACGCCGGCTTGTCGCCCGACAGGCCCTGTTGGCATTGCTGATGGTGCAAATGATAGGGCAGAGAAAACGGATACCAGGTTTCACTCAGCACCCTATAGGTATCTTCCTCTTTGGCCGGCGCGATATTTTTGAGCAAGATCTGGTTGACGATCGACAACATGGGAACCTGGCTCGAAACGCTATGTTGGTTGATCACCTGGTCTTTGAGTTCCGGGCGTCGCTGCGACAGCTTGAGCGCGTTTGTGTCCTTGGTATTTTCTTCCAGCTGCAGGGCGAACAAATAGAGCGCACGCAGGTAGGCAGTCGGTGAATCGAGCGCTGCGATAGACGAACTGGAGCAGAACTGGTCCCACTTTTCCTTGAACAAGGCCTGGTAGGTTGCGCTGGTCTCGGGGGGGAGACTGCGTTTATTGCGCGGTGAAGAAGGAGGGGACGAGACTTGCTGTTCGCGAAATAACGTTTCCAGTTGCGCGGCGGCGCTCTGGGCCTTGAGGTACACCGTGTGGGCATCGTCATCGTTGTACGTTGCCAGTTGCTCGGCAAAGGCTCTTTCGGACAATCGTACGATGTCCAATACCGAGTTGAGGTTGAGGCGCCGCAGGGCGGTCTTGAAATCGTCCCGACCTGGAGCGGGAGGCCGTGAGTGATCAATCAGCTTGGCGAGCAAGGGGCTGCTGTCGGTTTGCATATTCATACGTTCCTTCACGCCCGCCGGGGGGGCCGGCAGGCAATGAAAAACGCTATCACGCAGGTTAACGGGGCCAGGTATAGGTATTTACAGGCGTCGTCGGCGCACGCCGGTTGAGGTGCCCATACACCGATACCACCTCTGTGCAAGACATGAACCCTAGGCTTTTCTGACCATTGTGCAACTCAGGTCATGTGATCATGTCTGCTTCACTTCATCGAAATACGCCCTCGCTTGCGGCATTCGACCCCCGTGGGTTGACGGTCCGCAGTGTCGCTTATCTGCGCGCTACCCCCCAGGCTGAGCCGACGGCCCGTGTCAGGCGTCAAGTCTATGGGGCCAGCGGCCTGATGCTTGAGCAGTGGGACCCTCGTCTGCATACCCTTAAATCGCGTGAACCATTGATCGAGGCGAATCAGGTGTCGGTGTACAGCCTGTCCGGTACGCTGATCCGCAACCACGATGTGGACGCCGGCATGCGGCTGATGCTGGCGGCGCCATCCGGGCAACTGTTGCAGGCCTGGGACGGTAGGGGGGCCTATCAGCGCCACGACTACGATGACTTGCAGCGTCCGGTGGCGGTGTTCGAACAAGCGGCCGACGAAGAGCGACCCCGCTGTGTCGAACGCCTGGTATATGCCACCCCAACATCTGAGCACCGTGCCCTTAACCGCAGTGGCCGTCTGGTGTGCCATGCCGACCCGGCTGGCGCCCAGGTGTTCGAAGCCTATGGGATGACCGGGCGAGTGCTTCGGCAGACGCGGCGATTTCGCGAGGCGCCGGGCGATGTTGACTGGCCGCTTGCTCAGGCCGATCAGGACCAGCAGTTGGACGGCGAGCGTTACACCACACGTTGGACATTTGATGCACTCGGCGGCACGTTGGAACAGGTCGACGCCAAGGGTAATGGTCGGCACTTTGCCTATGGGTTGGACGGACAGACGAAACATATTCACCTCGCCTTGAAAAGTGGCGCGCGCAAGACCGTGATAGAGCGCTACGACTACAATGCTGCCGGTCAGGTGGAGGCGGCCCTGCTGGGCAATGGCGTGAGCAGCCTCGCCGCCTATCGGGCCGAGGATGGCCGTATGCACCGGCTGATGGCGTACCGCAAAAATGAGCGGGCGACGCCATTACAGGATTTGAATTACGGATATGACCCGGTGGGAAATATTTCAGCCCTGCAGGATCAGTCGCAACCGACGAAATGGAGCCACAACACGCAAGTGGAGGCTTCATGCCGCTATGAATACGACTCGCTGTACCAGCTGACTCAGGCGACGGGCCGGGAAAGTGCCGCCGCCACCATCGGCCCGGCGCTGCCTGCACGTATTTTGTTCGGTTCCACCGATGCCGGTTTATGGCGCAACTACACCCAGCACTACGCCTATGACGAGGGGGGCAACCTGACCCGGTTGCGCCATGTGCCGTCCAGTGGCGTCGGTTACACGCGCGATATGCAGGTCGCCATTGGCAGTAACCGCGCGTTGTCTAGCGAGCATCTGGCTGGCGAGTTGGCGCAGGGTTTTGACGCCAATGGCAATCAGCAACGGCTGGGGCGTGGTGTACCGATGGTGTGGAACGTGCGTAATCAGTTGTCCAGGGTCACGTCAGTTGTGCGTGACGGCGCTGACTCGGATGAGGAAACTTATGTGTATGCAGGCGACGGCCAGCGTGCGCTCAAGCTCACGCACCAGCAGGTTGCCGGCAGTCGACAAACAGCGCGTGTCTATTACCTGCCAGGCCTGGAAATTCGCCAGCGGCCATTGCGTCGATTGAATGTATTGCGCCTTGACGTAGCGCGCTGCGCGGTGGAGATCTTGCAATGGGAGCTGGGACTTGATGAGGGGGCTGACGATGAAGCCCTGCGTTTTTGCCTGACCGATCAGCAGTCGAGCCATGGGTTGGAGTTGGGCGAACAGGCCGAGTTATTGAGTCAGGAGAGTTATTTCCCGTATGGGGGGACAGCGTGGTGGGCATCGCGCAACGCGGTGGAGGGCAGTTACAAAACCCGTCGATATTCAGGCAAGGAGCGTGACGGCAGCGGTTTGTATTACTACGGTTTCCGCTATTACGCCCCATGGTTGCAGCGCTGGATAAGCCCCGACCCTGTTGGGGGAGGGACGCAGCTGAATCCTTATCTCATGGCGTTCAACAACCCGGTCACGTTCGTTGATTCAATGGGGTTGCAGCCTACCGACATGGAAAACCCTCAGATACAGGACGAGATCATACTCATCCTGGTTCTGGCCTTGCTGGGCCTGGGGGCGGCAGCGTTGCTGGGCGATGCGAGGGTGGGGGCTGCCGTGGGGGCTCTGGTGGGAGGCCTGCTGGTTGGTACCGACCGCTTCATTACCTATCAAAGCATGCAGCCGCAGGCCCTGGCCAGCGCAGCGCAACAACTGGAAGAAAATTTCGCCAGGGCCGTTTCGGAGACGGCGATTGCTGCGGCGGAGGATGCGGGGCTGAGTCACGAAGAAACGGAGCGGCTGGTGAATTTTGCCTACGCGCGCCGTCATGGTGAAGAAGGCATTACCCTTATGGTCCATCGGCGTCAGGGGACCCTCCGTGGCTACGTGGGGCCTGTGGACGAGGCGGGAGACCTGGAACGCGCACTGGGGGGGAATCGTAACCCGATGCCGGAGTTGAAACGCATGGGCTATGGCGTGATAGTGCTGCGAAGTCCGGCACGTGAGCCCGCTGCCGCGAGCGGTCAGCAGGCGGGGCCGAGCGCGTTCGAGGTTGGGGTGACCACACAGGTGGCTGGCTCAAGTCGCGCACGCGGTGGTCGGCAAGCACAGGCGCAGGTGCCGTTGGTGGCGCCGGCGGCAGCGAGAGCCACTGCCCCGCAAATGGAGTTCGATACCGCGAGGCTTGTAGATACCCAACTATCGGGCCGCGAGCGCCGCAGTATTGCCCTTACCCTCAGCCACTTGCGTGAAGGGCGTTTTGGCGCGGTTCATTGGCATGCTCACAGAGACCAACTATGGTCCGCTGATTTGCACGGCTACGCCGCTGCTCGTGGACGCGGTGCCTATCGTTTGATGTTCAGCCATCTCGGCGGCCAGCGTTACCGAGTGGAAGGGGTACGTAACCCACATCGCTGAGGACTTATCAGCGGCTGCGTGCCGATGCGATGGCGCCGCACTTTTGTTAGAATGCGCCCCGCGCCGCCTGACCGACGCGTTTTTGAATCCGGTTCACCCCTTACGAGGGTAGCCACCTGGAGAGAACACCCATGACTCAACCGATTGTTGTGGCGGCACTGTATAAGTTCGTCACCCTCGAAGATTACGTCGCCCTGCGCGAGCCACTGCTGCAGGCGATGGTCGACAACGGCATCAAAGGCACCTTGCTGATCGCCGAAGAAGGCATCAACGGTACCGTTTCCGGCAGCCGCGAAGGTATCGATGGCCTGATGGCCTGGCTGAAAAAAGACCCGCGCATGGTCGACATCGACCACAAGGAATCCTACTGCGACGACCAGCCGTTCTACCGCACCAAGGTCAAACTCAAGAAAGAGATCGTGACCCTGGGCGTCGAAGGGGTTGATCCGAACAAAAAGGTCGGCACTTACGTCAACCCGCAAGACTGGAACGCATTGATCAGCGATCCTGAAGTGCTGTTGATCGACACCCGTAACGATTATGAGGTGTCAATCGGTACCTTTGAGGGCGCAATCGACCCAAAGACCACCAGTTTTCGCGAATTTCCCGACTATATCAAAGCCAACTTCGACCCGGCCAAGCACAAGAAAGTCGCCATGTTCTGCACCGGCGGCATTCGCTGCGAGAAGGCGTCGAGCTATATGCTCAGCGAAGGCTTTGATGAGGTTTATCACCTCAAGGGCGGGATCCTGAAGTACCTCGAAGAGGTGCCCCAGGAAGAAACCAAATGGCAGGGCGACTGCTTTGTGTTCGACAATCGCGTGACCGTGCGCCACGACTTGAGCGAAGGCGACTACGATCAATGTCATGCCTGCCGCACACCGGTCAGCGTAGAAGATCGCGCCTCTGAGCATTATGTGGCTGGCATCAGTTGCCCCCATTGCTGGGATAAGCTGCCGGAGAAGACCCGTCGCAGCGCGATCGACCGGCAGAAGCAGATCGAGCTGGCCAAGGCCCGCAATATGCCGCACCCGATTGGTTTCAACTACAAGCAAACTCCTTCCGAGGCCTGAGCCATGTCTGCGCGCCTGCTCTATGTAATGGATCCGATGTGTTCCTGGTGCTGGGGCTTCGCCCCGGTCGCGCAGGCGCTGGTTGAGCAGGCCCAGGCGGCCGGCGTGGACGTGCACCTGGTGGTGGGCGGCTTGCGTACCGGCAGCGGTGCAGCGCTGGAGCCGACCACCCGGCGCTACATCCTTGAACACTGGCAAGCGGTCACCGAGGCCACCGGCCAGCCATTCAAGCGTGAGGGCGCATTGCCTGAGGGGTTTGTCTACGACACCGAGCCTGCCTGCCGTGCCATCGTCACCGCGCGCAGCCTGGCGCCGGATTGCGCCTGGAAGCTGTTGGGGCTGATCCAGCGCGCGTTCTATGTCGAGGGGCAGGACGTGACCCTCGCCCATGTGCTGGTGGAGCTGGCCGAGCAGGCCGGCATTCCGCGTATCGAGTTTGCAGGCGAGTTCGACCGCGCCGAGCAGCATGCCGCCACCGCCGCCGATTTCACCTGGGTGCAGGATCTGGGGATCGCCGGTTTCCCGACGTTGCTCGCAGAGCGCAATGGCCAGTTGGCCTTGCTGACCAATGGTTACCAGCCGCTGTCCGAGCTGTCGCCGTTATTGGGTCGATGGCTGGAGCGAGCTGCCTGTGTATGAGCAACCTCAACGCACTGACCGCCTGACCTGGGCAGAGATTCGCCGTCTGGCGCTGCGTCACAAGAAAGCCCTGTGGATCGCCAATGGCGTGGCCGTGCTGGCGACGCTGTGCAGTGTGCCGATCCCCCTGCTGTTGCCATTGCTGGTGGACGAAGTGCTGCTGGGCCACGGCGATGCCGCGCTCAAGGTGATGAACCACGCGTTGCCCCTGGGTTGGCAGAAAGCCGCCGGCTACATCGGCCTGATGCTATTGGTAACGCTGGCCCTGCGCTGTGGTGCGTTGGTGTTCAACGTGGTGCAGGCGCGGCTGTTTGCGCGTCTGGCCAAGGACATCGTCTATCGCATCCGCGTGCGCCTGATCGAACGCCTCAAGCGGATCTCCCTGGGTGAGTACGAAAGCCTGGGTAGCGGTACGGTCACTACCCACCTGGTCACCGACCTGGACACCCTGGACAAATTCGTCGGCGAAACCCTCAGCCGTTTCCTGGTGGCGATGCTCACCCTGGTCGGCACGTCGGCAATCCTGGTGTGGATGCATTGGCAGCTGGCGCTATTGATCCTGTTGTTCAACCCGTTGGTGATCTACGCCACCGTGCAATTGGGCAAGCGCGTCAAGCATCTGAAGAAGTTGGAGAACGACAGCACCTCGCGCTTTACCCAGGCATTGACCGAAACCCTCGATGCCATCCAGGAAGTGCGCGCCGGCAATCGCCAGGGCTTTTTCCTCGGGCGCCTGGGCCAGCGTGCCCAGGAAGTGCGCGACTATGCGATTCATTCCCAATGGAAAACCGATGCTTCCAGCCGCGCCAGTGGGTTGCTGTTCCAGTTCGGTATCGACATTTTCCGTGCGGCAGCCATGCTTACGGTGCTGTTCTCCGACCTGTCCATCGGCCAGATGCTTGCCGTGTTCAGCTACCTGTGGTTCATGATCGGCCCGGTGGAGCAACTGCTGAACCTGCAATACGCCTACTACGCAGCGGGCGGCGCGCTGACGCGGATCAACGAGCTGTTGGCACGTGCCGATGAGCCGCAGTACGCCGGTGGTGCAGACCCGTTTACCGGGCATGAGACTGTTGGTATCGAGGTGCGTGGCCTGGAGTTCGGCTACGGCGAGGACCTGGTGCTCGACCAATTGAACCTGGCGATCGCGCCGGGGGAGAAGGTGGCGATTGTCGGCGCCAGCGGCGGCGGCAAAAGTACCCTGGTGCAGTTGCTGCTGGGGCTCTACACACCACAGGCCGGCAGCATTCGTTTTGGGGGGGCCACCCAGCAGGAGATCGGCCTGGAAACCATTCGTGAAAACGTCGCCGTAGTCCTGCAACACCCGGCGCTGTTCAACGACACCGTGCGCGCCAATTTGACCATGGGCCGCACCCGCTCCGATCAAGCCTGCTGGCAGGCGCTGGAAATCGCCCAGCTGGATGCTACTGTCAGGGCGCTGCCCATGGGCCTGGACAGTGTGGTGGGGCGCTCGGGTGTGCGCTTCTCCGGTGGTCAACGGCAGCGCCTGGCTATCGCCCGCATGGTGCTCGCCGAGCCCAAAGTGGTGATTCTGGACGAAGCCACCTCGGCACTGGATGCGGCGACCGAGTACAACCTGCACCAGGCATTGGCGCGGTTTCTCAGCGGGCGTACTACACTGATCATCGCCCACCGGCTGTCCGCGGTGAAACAGGCTGACCGAGTACTGGTGTTCGATGGCGGGCACATCGCCGAGGATGGTGATCATCAGCAATTGATTGCCGACGGCGGGCTCTACGCCAAACTTTACGGACACCTGCAACAAGTGCGTTGATTTAGCTTAGGCTGTGCTATCGGAAGCGGATTTTCGCGTGCGTATCAAGCTGTGCATGTGTAAGGGACTTCATGAAGCAAAAGCGGACTCTCGGAACGCCACGGTTGTTGGGTATCGTCTGGCCCTTTATTGCCGTTGTCTTGTTCCAGGCATTGTTAGGCTGTGGCAGTCTCTACGTGCTTTCTGCGGTGCGTGGCTATGTGGCTGGCGAAAGCTTGTGGTCCAAGGGCCAGAAGGATGCCATCTATTACCTGACGCTGTATGCCGATAGCCGCGACGACGCCACCTATCTCAAATACCAGCATGCCATTGCCGTACCTCAAGGCGGGCATGAGCTGCGTGTGGCTCTGGATCGGGCCACGCCAAACCTGGCTGCCGCGCGCCTGGGCATCCTCAAGGGTGGCAATCACCCGGACGACGTCCCCAGCCTGATCTGGCTGTACCTCAACTTCCGCCATTTCAGCTACCTGGAAAAAGCCATTGAACTGTGGACGGTCGGCGATGACTACCTTGAGCAACTGGATGAACTGGCCCAACAGATGCACAGCGCCATCAGCACCGATCAGGTTACCGAGCAGGATGTGCGCGCCTGGAAAGCGCGCATCATTGCCATCAACGAGGGTGTAACGCCGGCCGCCAAGGCGTTCAGTGATGCGCTGGGCGAAGGCTCGCGAATGATCCTGCGCCTGTTGTTGATCACCAACCTGGCCACCGCCCTGGGGCTGATCGTCCTGGCGCTGTTGCGTACCCACAAGTTGCTGGCCCAGCGCCACGCCTTCGCTGACGCGCTGCAAGCGGAGAAGGAGCGGGCGCAGATCACGTTGGAGTCGATTGGTGACGGGGTGATCACCACCGACGTCGACGGCGCCATTGCCTATATGAACCCCGCGGCCGAAGCGCTGACCCACTGGAAGTCCGAACAGGCCCAGGGCTTGCCGTTGGCGGCGTTATTCAAGTTGCTGGATGAAAACGCCGAGCCCGACGGCTTCGCCTTGATTGAACACATCATCAAGGGCCAACTCAGTGGCGGCAGCGAGCATTCCAAGCTGATCCAGCGCCTGGACGGCAGCACCGTCTCGGTCACGCTGGTGGGCGCGCCGATCCGCAGTGCCGGCAAGGTCAGCGGTGCGGTGCTGGTGCTGCACGACATGACCCAGGAGCGCCAGTACATCGCCAACCTTTCGTGGCAGGCGACCCATGATGCCTTGACTGGCCTGGCCAACCGCCGCGAATTCGAGTTCCGTCTTGAGCAGGTACTGCAACAGGTGGCACGCCAGCAAAATGGGCGACATGCCTTGATGTTTCTCGATCTCGACCAGTTCAAGCTGGTCAACGACACCTGCGGCCATGCGGCAGGCGACGAACTCCTGCGCCACATCTGCGCGCTGTTGCAATCTGACTTGCGCGAGGGTGATACGTTGGCACGCCTGGGGGGCGACGAGTTCGGCATTCTGCTGGAGAACTGCCCGGCGCCGGTGGCGGAAAAGATCGCCGAGAGCTTGCGCCATACGGTGCAAAGTCTGCACTTTGTGTGGAAAGGCCGACCGTTCATGACCACCGTCAGCATCGGCCTGGTGCATATCTCGCAAACCCCAACCACCCTGGAAACCTCCCTGCGGGCGGCCGACATGGCCTGCTACATGGCTAAGGAAAAAGGGCGCAACCGCATACAGGTCTATCACGCCGATGATTCCGAGTTGTCGCTGCGCTTTGGCGAAATGGCCTGGGTGCAGCGCCTGCACATTGCCCTTGAGGAGGATCGGTTTTGCCTCTACGCGCAGGAAATCTCGCCGTTGGGCCACACCGAAGCCGGCAATGGACACATCGAAATTCTTCTACGCCTGCATGACGAAGCCGGGCGCATCATTTTGCCCGACAGTTTTATTCCGGCAGCCGAACGATACGGTTTGATGACGTCGCTGGATCGTTGGGTGGTTGAAAACGTATTCAAGATCATTGCTCGATGCATGACTGAACGTCCGGGCCGTCCTATGGCCATGTGTGCGATTAATCTGTCAGGAATAACTATCGGTGATGACGATTTTCTAGGTTTTTTACGTGAGAAATTCGGCGCTTACAACATTCCACCGGAAATGATTTGTTTTGAAATAACTGAAACCAGCGCTATAGCCAATTTGGGTAGTGCCATTCGATTTATTAATGAACTCAAAGCGTTAGGTTGCCACTTCTCACTCGACGACTTTTGCGCCGGAATGTCCTCATTCGCATATTTGAAACATTTACCTGTAGACTTCCTGAAGATCGATGGAAGTTTCGTAAAGGATATGCTGGACGACCCGATTAACCGCGCCATGGTCGAAGTGATCAACCACATCGGCCACGTCATGGGTAAGCGCACAATTGCCGAATTTGTTGAAACACCCCAGATCGAACAAGCGTTGCTTGAGATCGGTGTGGATTACGCTCAGGGCTACCTGATTGAACGCCCGCAATTGTTTACCTTTGATAGCTTGCAGTGTCGACCCGTGCGGCCTCAGCCCCTGGTGTTCAAGGCGCCCGGCACATTCCGCTGAAACATTTGCTGGTCTGTAAAATCACACTTAAAAAGGAGCCCTACAGTGATCGACACATTCAACAGAACCGGGCCGCTTATGGAAGCCTCGAGTTACCCAGCCTGGGCGCAGCAATTGATCCAGGCCTGTAGCGAGAGCAAGCGTCGGGTTGTCGAGCACGAACTGTATCAGCGTATGCGCGACAACGCCCTCAGCGCCAGGACCATGCGCCACTACCTCATTGGTGGTTGGCCGGTGGTGGAACAGTTTGCCTTGTACATGGCGCAAAACCTGACCAAGACCAAGTTCGCCCGCCACCCGGGTGAGGATATGGCGCGACGTTGGCTGATGCGCAACATTCGCGTGGAACTCAACCATGCGGATTATTGGGTGAATTGGGCGCGTGCCCATGGTGTCAGCCTTGAAGAGCTGCAAGCCCAGGACGTGCCGCCGGAATTGCATGCACTGAGTCATTGGTGCTGGCACACCAGCTCGGCGGATTCGTTGATCGTCGCGATTGCCGCCACCAACTATGCGATCGAGGGTGCGACAGGGGAGTGGTCTGCCGTGGTCTGCTCTACCGGTGTGTATGCCGACGCCTTCCCCGAGGAAGATCGCAAGCGGGCGATGAAGTGGCTGAAGATGCACGCCCAGTACGACGACGCCCACCCGTGGGAAGCCCTGGAAATCATCTGCACCCTGGCCGGGAACAACCCTGGCAAGGCACTGCAGGAAGAGTTGCGCCAGGCAGTATGCAAAAGCTACGACTACATGTACCTGTTCCTGGAAAGCTGCATGCGCCTGGAGAACGTAGAGAAAGACAAAGAGAAGGCGCCAGCCATTCGCGAGCGCCCGGTGCGCGTTGCCAGCGAGGCGTAATGTAAACGTGATGGCGGGGAATTACCCCGCCATCGCCAAGCGATTGCGGCCTTCGCGCTTGGCCACGTACAGCGCGTTGTCTGCCCGGCGCAGCAGGCTTTCAGCCGATTCGGCCGCCAGCAGTGTCGAGCAACCCAGGCTCACCGTCAATTCGACCCGCGTGCCTTCCACCCAATAGTCCTGGGCTTGTGCCGCCTGGCGCAAACGCTCACCGACCATCTTCGCTGCATCGCGTCCGGTGTTGGACAGCAGGATCAGAAACTCTTCCCCGCCAAACCGAAATACCATGTCGACGTTACGCAACTGGTGTTTGATCGCCCCCGCCACGGTGCGCAGCACGCTATCGCCGGCGGCGTGACCATGGGTGTCATTGATTCTCTTGAAGTGGTCGATGTCCAGCATCAGCACGGACAAGGGGTGCAGATGCCGCCTGGCCATGTCGATTTCCCGTTGCAGCGTCTGATCCATGGCCACGCGGTTACCGGTTTCGGTCAGCGAATCGCGCAGGGCGCTGCGGGTGGCTGCACGGTAGAGCAGGGCGTTACGCATTGGATACAGCAACGTCACCAGCAGGGATTCAAGCTGGCTCAATTCCTCGTCGATCAACCGTTGGTTGCGGCGAAACACCAGTTCTCCAAGGTGCTCGCCTTCGTGGCTCAAGGTGTAGCTCACCGAATGGTGGCCACGATGACCGAACTCGAGGCGCAGGTCGCTGGCGGCGTGGCGATACTGCAACGCGTCCAGCGGTACCAGGCGTTGTATTTCGCGAAAGAACAGGCCGAGGATGCGCTCCGGCTCCAGGCTGGTTTGCAACTGTTGGCTCAGTTGCTGGCAAAGTTCGCTCAGGGTTGCGGGGCGGCGTGGACGCAGGGAAGGTTGACCAAATCCCAGGCGCTGCAATTTGGCAGTGTCGAAGTCAATCGCGTTGGTCTGGGTGGGTGTTTTCATAAGCGGATGGCCTCTAAGCACTTGGCTGTCTTACAGGCGGGATGAGGGCGGCAAGTGCCAGGCGTCTTACTGTTCCTTCAGTTCCGTAAAACATGGGGAACAGTTTAAACCGCTTTGCATTGAGTTATAACCCCGAGGCACGTGCCGCACGTCTTGTCATCACTTAACCTGCTTGGGAAGTGTTACAGCGAGATTCGTGCCAAAGCCGTTTTGTTTTAAAAAGTTCTTATAAATCAAAAGACTGTAATTAAAATAAAAATTATCTTTTAATTAATGGCGCCAGTTATTTGGCTGGTAGGGGCCGGCGTTGCAGCCGACCCGTTCAACTTTAATGTCACGGTGTTTCGCGTTGTTTGTCGCGAACAAACGACGTCTCAAATAAACCTCACATAAATGACACCGCCTTCATCACGGCTGGACCAGCGTCGTGCGGTCGATCTGCGCGATGGAAGTGACGCCGGTCAGCGTCATGGCCACGCGCATTTCCTTGGCGAAGATATCCAGCACGTTCTCTACCCCACGTTGGCCTTCGGCGGCCAGCGCATAGGTGGTCGCGCGCCCCAGCAGGCACGCCTTGGCACCCAGGGCGAGCATACGCACCACGTCGAGCCCGGAACGAATGCCGGAGTCCACCAGCACGGTCAAGTCATCGCCCACCGCGTCGGCAATCGGCGGCAACGCCTTGGCGGTGGACAGCACGCCGTCGAGTTGGCGGCCACCATGGTTGGACACCACGATACCGTCGGCACCGAAGCTCACCGCATCCCTGGCATCCTGAGGGTCAAGGATGCCCTTGATGATCATCGGGCCTTTCCAGAATTCGCGGATCCACTCCAGGTCTTTCCAGCTGATCGACGGGTCGAAGTTGTTGGCAAGCCAGCCAATGTAGTCCTCCAGATGGGTGGGTTTGCCCAGGTACTTGGAGATATTACCCAAGTCGTGGGGGCGGCCCATCAAGCCCACATCGAATGCCCATTGCGGCTTGGTGACCGCCTGCAACATGCGCCGTTGCGCCGCGTACGGCCCGGACATGCCCGAGTGCGCATCGCGGTAGCGTGCGCCGGGTGTGGGCATATCCACGGTGAACACCAGCGTGGTCACGCCGGCCGCCTGCGCTCGCTCCAGCGCATTGCGCATAAAGCCGCGATCCTTGAGCACATAGAGCTGAAACCAGATCGACTGCGGGCTCTGCGAGGCCACTTCCTCAATTGAACACACCGACACCGTCGACAGGCAGAAGGGGATGTTTTTGTTGGCAGCTGCCTTGGCCGCTTGCACTTCGCCGCGCCGCGCATACATGCCGGTCAGGCCGACCGGGCTAAGAATGACCGGCATCGCCAGTTCCGTGCCGAACAAGTGGGTGCTCAGGCTCAGGCTGTCGACATTGCGCAGGATGCGTTGGCGCAGGCTGATCTCGGCCAGGTCCGAACTGTTGGCGCGCAACGTGTGCTCGGCGTAGGCGCCACCGTCGATGTAGTCGAACAGAAAGCGCGGCAACTTGCGCTTGGCCGCAGCGCGGTAGTCGGAAGCGGACGAGATGATCATCGACGGTGTCTCCACAGGGCAAAGTGCTACACGATAAGCAAAGTTGTGACATGATAAAAACAACTTTTATCACTGTTACCCAGTCGCAAAAGGAATGCTGATGAACCTGCGAACATTGCGTGCGTTTGTCGAAGTGGTGCGCCAGGGCGGGTTCTCCCAGGCAGCCGAGGTGGTAGCGTTAACCCAGTCTACCGTCAGCAAGGCGGTCAAGACCCTGGAGGATGAGTTGGGCGCGCCGTTGCTCAACCGCCTCGGCCACAAGAACGAGCTGACCGCCGCCGGCGAAATCGCCTACCGCCGCGCCTTGGTGATACTCGCCGAACGCAACGACCTGCTGGCTGAAATCAACGACCTGCGCGGTCTTACACGTGGCGTGCTACGCATCGGCTTGCCGCCGGTGGGGTGCGGCGTGTTGTTTGCCGCCATGTTCGCCACATACCGCAGCCGTTACCCGGACATCGACATTGAACTGACCGAGTACGGCAGTAAAAAACTGCGTGAATGCCTGGAGGCAGGGGAGGTCGATCTGGCCGCACTGCTGCTGCCGGTTGATGAGGGCTTTGACTACCAGCCGGTTCGCAACGAACCCCTGATCGCGGTACTGCCCATCAGCCACCCGCTGGCCCGACGCAAGCGCATCGACTTCACCGACCTGGCGGACTCGCCGTTCATCCTGTTCGAAGCCGGTTTCGCCCTCAACGCCAAGATTCTCAGCGCGTGTGAGCGCAAAGGCGTGACCCCGAAAGTCACCGCCCGTAGCGGGCAGATCGACTTTATCGTCGACCTGGTCACCGCCGGCCTGGGCGTCGCCTTCCTGCCGCGGATGCTGGCGCACAAACACCAACACACCGGCATCGCCC
This sequence comes from Pseudomonas sp. OST1909, assembly GCF_015277575.1. Taxonomy (NCBI): domain Bacteria; kingdom Pseudomonadati; phylum Pseudomonadota; class Gammaproteobacteria; order Pseudomonadales; family Pseudomonadaceae; genus Pseudomonas; species Pseudomonas sp. OST1909. Next base: position 4,482,578 of record NZ_CP063780.1, on the reverse strand, counting down.
TGATCCCCCTAGACGAACCCCAGACTGACTGGCACATCGCCCTGGCCTGGCGCGCCAGCGCCCACCTGCCACCGGCAGCGCGGGCCTGGCTGGATCTGGCGGCGGAACCGGCGTTTTCAACAGGTCATGGCGGTTAATTGAAACGAATGTAACGCAAAGCTTGACTTCTTCTTTTTAATCAGTAACATACGGCGCATTCCGCGATAGCTCAGTTGGTAGAGCAAATGACTGTTAATCATTGGGTCCCTGGTTCGAGTCCAGGTCGTGGAGCCAGATAGAGAAAAGCCTGCAGAGATGCAGGCTTTTTTTTGCTTGGAATTTGGCCCGACAACCCAACCGCATAGCGCGCTTCCCATGACGCCATCGCTAATCCTTCGGCTCAGATAGATTTGCTTTTTGATTTGGTAGGTTTTGGGCTGGCAAGCATTCGATCTAATTCTCCAGCGAGCGCTATCAACTGCTGTTCCAAGGCTTTGACCTCCGAGACGCTGATTCCATTGTTGATGACCTGCAGGGTTTTGGCTTGTTTCTTCGAGGCAGGCGCGAGGTTATGTGCATCCTGGGAAACCAACGCCTGTCGCAGCAGGTTGTTGATCACAGTTTGATAGCCGGTGCCGGCATTTTCCGCACGTTCACGGGCAGCTGAGATCACTGCATCGTCCAGCATGATCGTAATGCGGGTTTTGCCTTTATTCTGCGCGATAGCGCCGCGCTTGGCGTTGCTGAAGTCGTATTCGTCTTTCATGGTTCAAACCTCCAGGTACTGGCGCCGTTCATTTCTGGATGCAAGCCGGGCACTGATGATGCGTACGAAATTGGGATCGCGATAGGTGTAGGCCACCACCAATACGCGTCCCTTTGCATCTGTGCCCATGATCACCCAGCGTTCTTCTCCGTGATCGTGGTCTTGCATGGTTAGGGCTGCCTCGTCGTAAAACACCGGTTCTGCATCAGCAAGGCTTACGCCTCTGTGCTTGCGCTGGTTGGAGATGCTTTTTGCGTTATCGAATTGAACCATGAATGTTTTCATTATGCATATTTTATATGTATTGAAATCGATTGAATGGATCGACAATCAAGGAAAGATCAGCCCGGACGGCTTTGTTGTGGATACGCTATTTCCCACTCGATCAGTTGGAGTGTGATCTTGCAGAGATTGCCCAGGAATGTACGTGCGCCACGGGAGACACGTTGCGTAGCCGGATTCCGTTTCCATTGCCGGAAGGTAGGATTAGGTCGTGGAGCCAGATAGAGAAAAGCCTGCAGGGATGCAGGCTTTTTTGTCTGGATTTGGACGCCATCTCTAATCCTCTGATTCAGAGGTAAGCCAATGAACGTCGCAGCAGTCGTTTCAGTCAGCGTCGAGCCGGACAAACCCTGGTTGGCGCATAGCGTGTACAGCTTCTGTTTATTTATAGAGGAAAGAGGTTATCTACCATATAGTCGATGAACACTCTTGATTTAGGCGACAAGAGACGGCTCGAAGGCCATAAAACCCGAAAGGTAGTAACGTCCTCATTGAAGTCCTCCAATACCGATATCAACGTTCCCTCGGCCAACTGACGTTTGATCGCAATATCAGGCACGCACGCTATCCCGAGGCCATGTTCAACAAACGTGACCAGGGGCTCCAAGGTGTTGGTTATCATGCTGATGGGCAGCTCGAGGTTGCCCGGGAAGCTGGGACCTAGCGGCCAGGTGGCCAACTTCCCGGTACTGCGGTAGCGATACAACATGCACTTGTGCTGCCTCAGGTCTTCCGGCTTATGAGGCACGCCCGCGTGCTTGAAGTATGCGCTGGATCCGACAATGACACGTCGGTAGGTGCCGACTTCACGTGCCATCAACCGGCAATCTGTCGGATCGCCTGTGCGGATAACCGCATCGAAACCTTCCTCGATTACATCTACCAATCGATCCGTGCAGTCAATATCCAGTTCGATATCTGGATAACGCTGTTTAAATTTTGCGAATGCCGGCATGAACAGCATGCCCACAGACGGCACACTGACTCTTAACTTTCCATAGGGGGTGGCTTGCGATTGAGATAATTCATTTTCTGCCGCTTCGACCTCGTGGAGGATTCGCCTGCAGCGCTCCAGGAACTGCGCCCCTTCAGGCGTCAGATTGACCGTACGGGTTGACCGATGAAATAGCCGTACACGCAGTCGTTCTTCCAGGCGGCCGATTGCCTTGCTCACTGCCGATGCCGATATGCCGAGCTGTTTCCCGGCAGCGGTAAAACTTCGCGTTTCACCGACCCGCACAAACACATCCAGAACACCCAAGCTTTCCATAAACCCTGCCTATTATTGACTTACCTGTCATAGATGTTCGGAACCTTACCCTGTTTTTCATTTCCGCGAGGTAGGCCACACTCATATTTGCCAAATAGGATGCAGGTGGCCGGCAAAAGGGGCCATCACGGAGTCTTCAACCGTTAGAAGGAAATCCCGATGGATTATGTACATTTAGACGGGGCGGCGGCGCAGGCTTGCGGCTGTACCCGCGTCACACAGCGACTGTCGGGAAATGGGTGTGGTTTGGGTGAATAAAGGAGTGATATCTGAATGACGTCTAACAATACGGCTGGTTTTTCCAGACCTGACACTCTGAGCCCAGGGCTACCCCTTGCCGGCCTTTTGGCGTTGGCGATGGCAGCCTTTATCACGCTTCTGACGGAGATCATGCCTGCCGGGTTGCTCTCCTCGATTTCGCAAGGGCTGAGCGTATCGGAAAGCCTGGCGGGGCAGTTCATCACCGTGTATGCGGTGGGCGCGTTGATCGCCGCTATTCCATTGACGCTTTTGACACAGGGCATGCGTCGTCGCCCGCTGCTGTTGACTGCAATCGCTGGCTTTGCCGTGGTGAATTTGGTCACTGCGCTGTCTGACGATTACATGGTTTCGCTGGTGGCGCGTTTCTTTGCGGGGGTATTTGGCGGCGTTGTATGGTCGCTGCTGGCAGGCTATGCGGTGCGCATGACGCCCAGTCACTTGAGTGGACGGGCAATCGCTATTTCCGGTGCTGGGGCTACGATCGCGCTCGTGTTGGGGGTTCCACTGGGAGCCCTGCTGGGGCGAGCAATTGGCTGGCAAGGCGCCTTTGGCCTGATGACCGTATTGGCGTTATCGCTCATCGTATGGGTGATGGTCACCGTGCCGGATTTTCCTGGGCAGACCAAGGAGCAACGGCAGTCCCTTGTTAATGTGTTCCTGAAGTCGGGTATTCGCTCAGTTCTCTTCGTGGTGTTCACTTTCGTTGTCGCTCACAACGTTCTCTATATCTACATTGAGCCATTCCTGGACGCTTCGGGCCTGGCTAGAGAGTTGGATGTTGTGCTGTTTGTCTTCGGGCTAGGTTCCATCGTTGGTCTATGGCTTGTAGGCGCGACAATTGATCGCCGGTTGCAATTTCTCATCATCGCCAGTGTTCTTGTCTTTGGGTTAGCGTCGCTGTCGCTAGGGCTTTGGGGCAGTATCCCGGCAATGATCTACCCTTCGGTTGCAGTGTGGGGGCTGGCTGTCGGAGGATTTGCAACGATTACCCAGACGGCATTGTCTCGCTTGGCTGGCGATTCTGTTGATGTCGCCCAGTCGATGTACACCACGGCCTGGAATACCGCGGTTGCCGGTGGTGGAGTAGTGGGGGGCGTTTTGCTGGCGCAGGCTGGGTCGACGTCATTTCCATGGGTCATTATCGCTATTTTGGCGGTTTCGTTGGCAGGTGTGATCTTCTCGATGAACAAGGCGCTGCCCGCACCTCGTCGCGCTTGAGAGCCCCGTGCGAGCCTGTAGATTCTGCGCCTCGTCGATGCCTGTTGGTTCCCCTTCATCGGCTCTATAACAACTGTCACCGCTGCGCCTGCCATCCGGGTAGACAATAAAGCCCCCGCGACCTCCGGGGCAGGCGTGCAGATACACCGGTGACAGCTCTCGTTGCTTATCGACGTGTGCATTCAAGCGAGCAATGTAGATACCCACCGAAACCGACACGCCAACAATCAGCACCACGCACGCGACCAACTGGGCGGCATAACTGGCGCCGATGTCATCAGGACGCGCTGGTGACATAACTCGATCCTGTGCGCTCGGCATTCTGGCCAATCGGAAACCAGCCGCTGCCGCCCATGCGTCCCCGCTGAGCGTCCGGCGGCAGGAAACCCACCAGCAGGGCGAGGAAAATCAAGGCTAGCAGGGCACCTTTGATCATCGAAGACAGGTTCATGGCGAGGGCGAGCTCTGGATAAGAGAAGCCTTAGCTTAAGCAGCAGTGGGTTAACGTCAGGTAAACGTCAGCAGAAAGCAGCTCGAGTTCCGTTATCCTGCAAACCTCTGCGCACTCCCTGTTCGAGGTTTTCCCCGTGCATATCCACTTGCTGCTGGTCGAGGACAACCTTGATCTGGCCACCACCGTCATCGAGTATCTGGAGATCAGCGGCATTGTCTGCGACCACGTCAGTAATGGTCAGACCGGGCTTAACCTGGCGCTCAATCAGCATTACGACGTCATCCTCCTGGACATCATGCTGCCGCGACTGAACGGCCAGCAGGTATGTGATCGGTTGCGCCAGCAGGGCATCCAGACGCCCATCCTGATGTTGACCTCGCTGGACGCGCTGTCGGACAAGCTCGCCAGTTTCGCTGCCGGAGCCGACGACTACCTGGTCAAGCCGTTCGAGCTGGCCGAGCTGGTCGCCAGGATTCGCGCCCTGAGCCTGCGCCGCAGCGGCCAGACCAGTCGCCTGCAAGTGGATGACCTGGTAATGGAGCTGACCACCCGCAAAGTCAGCCGCGCAGGGCAGGAGCTGCATTTGTCGCCCATCTGCTGGACCTTGTTGGAAAACCTGATGCGCGCAAGCCCACAGCCGGTCTCTCGGGAGCGCCTGGAAGCGAAGATCTGGGGCGATGAGCCACCCGACACTGATACGCTCAAGGTGCATATGCATCGGTTGCGCAAGGCCGTGGACAAGCCTTTTGGCCGGCCGTTGATCCATACCCTGGCGGGTGTCGGCATTCAGGTAAAACCCCATGCGTAACGGCCTGAGTCTGAAGTGGGTAATCAGCGGCAGTTTCCTGTGTCTGATTGCGGTGGTGCTGGTGATCTACAGCAAGCTGCTGCCTGAATTTACCGTGCGCGGCCTGTTCTATACCGCCAGCGCGATGATGGAGGAGGAAGCCCAATATTTTCTCCGGCACTACAAACAGGACCCGACCACGCCGACGCCGCACAATTACTTCTATACCAGCGTCATCGGCAAGCAGGCATTGCCGCAGGACGTGCGTGAGTTGCTCGATACCCCACCGAGCTTGTCCTTCGGTGCGGTGAATATCTTCGGCGATCTCTATTCCGATGACGACGACGAGCCTTTCCAGATCATCCTCGAACAGCCCCTGGGTGACGGCAAAACCCTCTACATGTACGACATCGACCACGATAACGAAGCCGGGGGTGAGGTCGAGACGCCGTTGTCTGACGCCTATTTCGATCAGGTCATAGAGAGTGTCAAGTTCATCAGCCTGGCGGTATTCGTGCCGGCGCTGATCATCATTGCCTTGCTGGTCTGGTGGCTGGTTCGGCCGCTGGGGCGTCTGGTGCAATGGTCCGGCACACTCAAAGACCCTGATGCCCTGGCCAGCACACGGCCTGGTTTCAGCTTCAAGGAGTTCAATATGCTGGCCGATGCCCTGGCCAAAAGTGTTGAGCAGGTGCAGGCCGCCAGCCAGCGTGAAGGCCGCCTGTTGCGCTACACCAGCCATGAACTGCGCACGCCACTGGCGGTGCTCAAGGCCAATATCGAATTGTTGGCCCTGCAATCGGGCGGTGTGCTGCCGCCTTCCTTGCAACGCATAGAACGCTCTGTGATGAACATGCAACTGATCGCCGAGACATTGCTATGGATGAGCCGCGAGCGTTCCGAATCGCTGCCCGAGCAAGACGTTAATCTGAGCGAGGTAGTCGGCGAACTGATTGAGAAGCACCGCTACCTGATCGGTAATCGGGATATCAAGCTAAGCATCGACATCCACACCGAACCTTGCCGACTGCCCCCTACGGCGTGTCGTATCGTGATCGGCAACTTCTTGCGCAATGCGCTGCAATACGCAGAAGAGGGCACGGTAGACATCCGTTTCAAATACCCGCGGCTGATGATTGCCAATCACGTCCGCGAGGCCAAGCCGCGACAGGAGTCCGACGATTTTGGGTATGGGCTAGGGTTGCAGTTGATGCGGCAATTGTGCGCAAAGCTGGGCTGGCAGATTGAAGTGATCCGTGAGCAACAGAGGTTTACGGTCATTCTTGATTTTACGAGCGTGCGGGCTGTCGAGTCAGAACATTAAAGGCAGATAGCGCCTCACAATAGCGACGGCTGGGTGGGGAGCGGTTTTTATACCCGCGCCTCAGCATCACAGCCTACGATTCCCGCGCGCCAGTGCTTCAGCACTGCCACGCAAGAACCGCGAGGGCGTTACAACGTCTGCACAATGACCTGGCTTTTCAAGTCGTTGACCATACTTTCAACCGCCGGTTGCATGGCTGCAAAATCCTCTGGGGTGCAGAGAATCTCTGGCTTGCTAAACACATACTGACGGGTGATCAGCACCGTATTGGCCTTCTTCACATAGGTCGAGCGATAGTCGAAGCCTGCCTGTTTCACCGATACTGCCTTGGGCACCGCGAGGATCTTCACCTTGGCGGGGAACTCCAGGCGCGCAACTTCTGAGATCTCACTCGAAAGGCAGGTGAAGGCCTGGGTGCGTTCCTTTTCGACGATCAAGGAAAACACGCTCTGGCCAATACCGCCGGCCAGGCTGGAGAGGGTAGGCACCCCGGTCGGTCCAGGGAGGTTCACCAGGTTGCTGGTGTGGCCTTTAATCGCGAATTTGAAGGTATTGGCAGTGCCGTCCAAGGCGTCAGTTTCGATCAACCCGCTGCCGGATTGCCCATACATGCTCAGAATCTGCTGCACCAGCTGATTACGGTCGGCCGGCTGCATGGCCTTGAGCATGAAGCGGTTAAACTCCGCGCCCCAACCGTCGATGGTGGAGTCATTGGTAAAGTCTGCAGCGCCTTTGGCGTTGACCTTGAAGGCTATGGTTGTGTTCACTTTGCCAGGTTGGCCGGACGGCGTTTGTGTGCGTTCACCGGTCTGTGTCAGCAACACCGGTTTGCCGAGTTCGGGCAGAGGCAGGTAGCCAGCGGCGATGGGTGTCGCGGTGGAGTCCAGGTACAGATCGAGGCTGGGTACATAAGTGATCACATGGTTGAGCACCCCCAGGGTTGGCACCTTGGGCAGTACGTGGGCGTTGCCGGCGTTGATCAGGGCGGGCGCGCTTTCAATGGCGACGGCTTTGAGCAGCGCTTCAAGCAGGGCCACATGGTCCTTGCAGTCGCCATAGCGGTTATCCAGCACCGCTTGCGCTGAATGCGGCACTACGCCGCCGGCACCGACGTACACGGCCACATAGCGAATGTTCTTGCGTACCCAATCACTTAGCACAAGGGCCTTGCTGCGTGGGTTGTCGAGGTTGGCGGTGAGTTCCTTGGCCAGTTGGGTCATGGCCGGGGTCACTTCTACCTGCGCGCGCGCGGCGTAGGCTTGGGCAAACTGTTTGTAGTCGGTGAACGTCGATACGGCCAGCAGTTGCCCGTAGTCGGTGTAGGCAACGGAGCCTTCTTCCACGCGGTTTTTCTTGGTTTGTTCCAAGTCCCAGCGGTACACCGTTCGCCCGTTGGCGTTGGCTGGCGTAGACGCCTTGAAACCCCGTGAGTCGGCGTACAGCTTCATTTCGGCGGGCATGTCGTAGCTCAGGCGCACCTGTTCATTCTGGTAGAAATCCGGCGAGAAAAGGTCTTCGAACTGCCCTGGAAACAACGGCGTGTTGCGATGGCGCTGGTACCGCAGCACCATCCGATCGCCCACTTGCAGCTCCGGGAAGATCACCACCTTGACCCGCGAGTCCTGGAACATCGGCGCCTGGGCAGACTCAAGCTCCTGCTGCTCCTTGATCCGGTCGGGTGTTACCACGACTTTGCGGCCATCGGGTTTGAGGGTGTAGGCCTCGACGATATCCAGGGTTTCGAGGGTGCGATTGTAGGTGACCGAGCGCTGGGCGTTGGAGGTGATCGCGCGCTCTTCATTGATCCGCATAACCCGTTCGACATCCAGTACAAAGCTGCCGTCGGCATTCACGACGTAGGACTGAATATTTTTTTCATGGGTCAGGGAAAGGTCGGTGTAATCGGCACGGGCTTGCGTCGTCAACAGCGCGCAGACCATGACTGCCAGCACACCGAACAGACGTAACGCAGAGAACGGGAGGCTTTGCATAGAGACCCTTCTGAGCTAGGGGCGCGCCGTTTCACCGGGGCGTATGTTCCTGAATATGCCGATGGACAGGACTCGCAAGCGCTTCGCCTATTCATTTGGCTGACGTTCAAGGGTTATGAAGATTTTTTCAGGTGTCTCTCGCACGCTATGGGTGCCGAGATTTTCCTTTGAGTAAGACGTTTTCGAATGATTTTATTTAGCCCTGATTAATCAAAAAGTTAAGCGCCTCGATTATGGCCTTGGAGCACATGCGTGTTTTTTTTGACGGGCCGATGATTTTTTCCCGTTCGTTTTATTCCAAACAGGTCTTTTACCGAAAAATCAGGCCCATGCTTTATTGGTCGAAGCGGGCGGCGACCTTGGGCAATGCGGTCTTCGAAGCGGCAATCAAGCAACCATTGTTTGAGTTAGCGGTGCCTTCAAAAGGATCAACCCATGGCATTCACCACTCTGATACTCGACGCGCCCGACCCGCCGCTGCTCTATGAGGAAATCGATCGATTCCTTGAACTGGGCTTGGCGGTCGTCCTTAACCTCTATTATTTCACCGATAAACACAGCATCCAGCAGCGCTATGGCGCACGCATCGGGTATGCCGATATCAACGGCCATGATGAGCGGGGTTTTATCGCCGCGGTGGATCAGGCTGGGGGTTACAGCGTGTTCAAGACGCGCTTGAATATTCCGCTGGGCGGCGAACTGATTCGCGCCGCCAGCTCACCCGGGTTGCCCACACCGCTGCGCGCCATCGCTCAGGCCGGGACCGGCCTCAACCATATCGACCGACAGGCTTGCGAGCAGGCGGGAGTGACTGTCCTGCATACGCCGGGTTCCAATGCGACCGCTGTCGCTGAATACGTGTTGGCCCAGGCGTTGTTTCTGTCTCGGGATCTGGACCACTACAACGCGCAAACCCACCAAGGCCACTGGTCAAAAGGCACCTTGGCGCCTGCTGCTGAATACGCCGAACTCACCCTCGGGCTGGTGGGCACCGGCAGCATTGCCCAGCAGGTGGCGTGCAAAGCCAGCGCGTTGGGGATCAAGGTGATTGCCACCGGGTCCGAGCGCTTTACCGAGCAGGAGGCGCGCCGCCTCGGGCTGCAACGCAGGAAAACCCTGGAACAGTTGCTGGATGAGGCCAATATCGTTTCGATCCATGTGCCGCTCACCCCGCAGACTCGCGGCTTATTCGGCAGCGCCGAGTTCAAGCGGATGCGCCAGGGTTCGATACTGATCAATACCGCTCGCGGTGGCATCGTCGACGAGCAGCAACTGGCCGCCTTCATGACCCGGTTTCCCCGGCATATCAAGGCGGTCGCCATTGACACCTTCGCCCTGGAAAAAGACCGTTTCAGCTCGCCGTTGGCGGGCATTGCCGGTGCGCAATTGACGCCGCATATCGCCGGCAATACCACCACCGCAATCCGCACCGCTTCGCAGCGCATCGTCGACCACATCCACGCGTTCAGTCACGCCTTGCAGATGCCGTGTCGCTGATACCGCCTGTACCGGCTGAGGGGCTAAGCGAGCTTCACATTCATGGTGATGTGGGCAGTGAAGACCTTGACGCCGCCCGCATCGAAGATCTCTACCGGCACGATCTTGTCGCCTGCAGTCTGCCAATCGATAGCGCTGCCATCGGCGACGGCGCGGATATCGGTTTTCGCCTTGGCCAGGTATTCCACGCTCATGCCCTTGGGAATCCAGCGTGCGCCAGCGGGGATCGATGCATCGGTCATCATGCCACCGGCCAGTTCGGCGGCGTTGCACAGCGCAATGGCATGCACCGAAGCCAGGTGGTTGGTGATTTCCTTGCGAAACGGCACGGTGACCACTGCATGGTTGGGCTTGAGTTCCGCGATCTCGGGAGTGATGGTGCTGAAGTAGGGTGCCATCTGGCACGCCAGGTTGCTGAATGCGGCAGGGCCTACGCTATTGAACATGCTCAGTGCTTGGCTCATACGAATATCCTCAAAGTTTAATTGCGGAATAATATTCCGTAACAGAACAATATTCTGTAGATTCCATGCCTGTCAACCCGAGCTTTCTCTGGCGGTCGCTCAGCCTATAAACTGTTTTGATTTGGCGTTCCCCCCATGCACTCCATCGATCTCATCGAGCGCACCTTCCCCGGCAGGCGCAGCGACCTCAAGCGCACCATCCTGCGTGAGGCGCTGGCCTGTTTTAACGAGGCAGGCATCGAGGCGACCAACATCGAGACCATCCGTGCGCGCTGCGACACCAGCGTGGGCGCTATCTATCACCACTTCGGCAACAAGGAAGGGCTGGTCGCCGCGCTGTTCTTTGCTGCGCTGGAAGACCAGGCCAGCCTGCGTGACCACTACCTGCAAGCGGCGGATACGGCCCACGCCGGTGTGGTTGGCCTGGTGTACAGCTACGTTGAATGGGTCACCGCCCAGCCGGACTGGGCGCGGTTTGTTTTCCAAAGCCGTTTTGCCGTGTCCAACGGCCCGTTCAAGGACGAGTTGATTGCGCGCAACAAGCAGCGCAACCAGCAGTTGAAGGAGTGGATGGGCGGGGAAGGGCGCAAGGAACACTTCAGCCATTTGCCCGCAGAACTTATTCCTTCGTTGATCATTGGCGCGGCGGAAAGCTATTCGCGTGCGTGGCTGTCGGCGAAGGTCAAAAAGAGTCCCTTCGAGTACCGTGAGCTGCTGGCTGAAGCGGCGTGGAGCTCGATCAGCCAGCGTTAGTCATTCCTCCTCATCCCCCTGTGGGAGCTGTCGAGCTTTGGCGAGGCTGCGATAGCGATGGTTCAGGCGATGAAGATGTTGACTGTGCCGCCGCCTTCGCAGCCTCGCTGGGGCTCGACAGCTCCCACATTAGGGCGGTGCTGTTGTCGGGAGTTGGGTTTGTCGCAATGGCCCTGCCAACCGAGATCACCCCAGCACTGTCGATCCCCTGTGGGAGCTGTCGAGCTTTGGCGAGGCTGCGATAGCGATGGTTCAGGCGATGAAGATGTTGACTGTGCCGCCGCCTTCGCAGCCTCGCTGGGGCTCGACAGCTCCCACATTAGGGCGGTGTTGTTGTCGGGAGTTGTGTTTGTCGCAATGGCCCTGCCAATCGAGATCAACTCAGCACCGCTAATCCCTGTGGGAGCTGTCGAGCTTTAGCGAGGCTGCGATAGCGATGGTTTGGGCGATGAAGATGTTGACTGTGCCGCCGCCTTCGCAGCCTCGCTGGGGCTCGACAGCTCCCATATTTGGGCGGTGTTGTTGTCGGGAGTTGTGTTTGTCGCAATGGCCCTGCCAATCGAGATCAACTCAGCACCGCTAATCCCTGTGGGAGCTGTCGAGCTTTAGCGAGGCTGCGAAGGCGGTGGTTCAAACGATGAGCCTCTGGGCAATGCCTGCGCCTGATCAAATTCCGTCTGGGGCTATACTGGCCTCCTTCCAACCCATCGAGATCCCCATGAGCACCTCCCTTTCCCTGGCGCCTGCACGCAAGCCTGCCGCGCCACTGATAGCCTTTATCATCCTGGTGGCGGGCGCCCTGTTCCTGCAAAACACCGTTGGCGCACGCCAAGTGTTGTTGCTGGTGGTCGGCGCCGCGCTGGGCCTGACGCTGTACCACGCTGCCTTCGGTTTTACCTCGGCCTGGCGCGTATTTATCAATGACCGGCGTGGCGCCGGCTTGCGGGCGCAGATGGTGATGCTGGCGGTGGCGGTGCTGCTGTTTTTCCCGGCGCTGGGCGCGGGCAGCCTGTTCGGCCAGCCGGTAGTGGGGCTGGTGGCGCCGGCCGGGGTGTCGGTGGTATTCGGGGCGTTTATCTTCGGGATCGGCATGCAACTGGGTGGCGGCTGTGCATCGGGCACGTTGTTCACCGTGGGCGGCGGCAACGCGCGCATGTTGGTGACGTTGTTGTTTTTTATCTGTGGTTCGTTGATTGCTACTCATCATGTTGATTGGTGGTTTGCGCTGCCGTCGTTCCCGGCGGTGTCCATCGTCAAGAGTTTCGGTGTTTTGCCGGCGTTGATCCTGAGCCTGGCAGTGTTCGCGCTGATTGCGGTGGTAACTGTGCGCCTGGAAAAGCGCCGCCACGGCCAGCTTGAACAAGGCGTGCAAAGCGAGCACCAGGGGCTGCGCCGCTTCCTGCGCGGACCCTGGCCGCTGGTGTGGGGCGCGATTGGCCTGGCGCTGCTCAACTACGCCACCCTGGCTCTGGCTGGGCGGCCGTGGGGCATCACCTCGGCGTTCGCGCTGTGGGGCGCCAAAGTGGCGAGCGGGCTGGGTGTGGATGTGGCGAGTTGGGCGTTCTGGCAGATGCCGGGCAATGCCAAGGCCCTGGCCGCGCCGGTCTGGGAAGACATCACCAGCGTCATGGATATCGGCATTGTCCTTGGCGCGCTGCTGGCCGCTGGCTTGGCCGGGCGTTTCGCTCCCAGCCTGAATATTCCGGCACGCTCGTTGATCGCCGCCGTGATCGGCGGCCTGCTGCTCGGCTACGGTTCGCGCCTGGCCTATGGCTGTAATATCGGCGCCTATTTCAGTGGCGTCGCCTCGGGCAGCCTGCATGGCTGGGTGTGGCTGGTGGCGGCCTTTATCGGCAACGGCGTGGGCGTGCGCCTGCGGCCCTTCTTCTTTGCCGGCGAACGGCCCCAGGTGGCCTTGAGTGGTTGCTGAGCAGTCCGCCCACATTCGCCTGGCGCGCACGCAAGACGCCGGTTTGTTGCCCGCCATCGAGCAGTGCGCGGCCCAGGCGTTTCGCGCAATCGAAGGGCTGGCCTGGCTGGCGGATGCCGCGTCGATTGGCGTCGAGTGCCATCGGCAGTGGATCGCGCTATCGACCTGTTGGGTGGTGGTTGATCACCACGACCAACCCCAGGGTTTCCTCAGCGCAGAACGCTTTGGCGACGATCTGCATATCCATGAAGTGTCCGTGGCCCGGCCGCTGCAAGGCCAGGGCTGGGGGCGCAGGCTGGTGGAAACGGCGATGAACCACGCCCGCGCCCAGCAACTGCATGCAGTGACCCTGACCACCTTTGTGCATGTACCGTGGAATGCACCGTTCTACCGGCGCCTGGGCTTCGCTACTCACAGTGATCCGCGTCTGGAAACGATCCTGGCAGATGAATACGCCCATGGCTTCGAACCCGGCAGCCGTTGTGCCATGGTGTGTCCGATGACATGTCCGAATCCGTCCTGAAGTAGTCTGCCTTGCGCCTGTCGTGCGCTGTGGGTTGTCCTTACCATGGCTTGCATCGTTCACCCACTGATGCAAGCCAAAAGGACTGTCCATGAGCCGTAAAGCCCTGATCGTGATCGACGCCCAGCACTCGTTCCGTCATTCAACCTATTGGTCCGAAAATGACCTGCCCGACTATCTGGAAAAACAGCAGGCCCTCATCGACGGTTGTGTTCAGCGGGGCATCCCGGTGGTACAAGTCTTCCATGTTGAAGACCAGGGGCATTTCTCCATGCAATCGGGCAACGTCAGGGCACTGAGCGAGCTGTCGATCAATCCGCAGTTGGTCATCCACAAGCGCTACCACAGTGCCTTGGCCGGCACGCCACTGGCCGCTCGTCTGGTAGAGATGGGCGTTACCACGCTGATCATCAGCGGCATCCGCACCGAGCAATGCTGCGAGACCACCACGCGGCAGGCTTGCGACAGCGGCTTCACGGTGGATTTTGTCAGCGAGGCGACGCTGACCTTCCCGATGACCCACGCGCGTAGCGGCCGGGTCTATACGCCGGCCGAGATTCGCGAACGCACGGAGCTGGTCCTCGATGACCGCTTCGCCCGCATCGTGACGGTCGCCCAGGCCCTGGCGGAGTGAATCGATGAGTGTGCCGGTGCTGTTTGTGCTGTTGCCAAACGTACTGATGCTCGACCTGGCCGGGCCTGCCGAAGTGCTGCGCCTGGCCGCCCAGGTCGATGACCCGGCGGCGGTGGATTTCGACTTGCAGTACGTCAGCCCGGTGGCAACGCTGCACACCTCCATCGGGTTGCCGCTGACGGGGCTGGCGCCACTGCCACCGACCTTGGCCCCCGGCACCCTGGTGGTCTTGGTGGGCTCCACGATGAAGGTCAGCAAGACGCACCAGCAGGCGTTCGACTCGGCCAGCAAGCGGCTGACCCACTGGTTGCAAAACGTCTTCGCACCCTCGGCTGAACGCCTTATCTGCGTATGCGCCGGCGCGTTGAGTGCCGCCAGCGCCGGATTGCTGGATGGCCGCCAATGCACCACGCACCACTCGTTGTGCGCCACCTTGCAAGCCATGGCGCCCAAGGCTCGCGTCCTGGAAAACCGCTTGTACGTGACCGATGGCCCGGTCAGTTGCAGCGCCGGTGTCACGGCCGGTATCGACCTGATGCTGCACCTGGTCGCCGAGCTGGCCGGGCCACGGCTGGCGTGCGCGGTAGCGCGGGACATGGTGGTGTACCTGCGCCGCAGCGGCAGCGACCCGCAGTTGTCGCCGTGGATAACCGGGCGTAATCACCTGCACCCGGCGGTGCATCGGGTGCAGGACGCCATCGCCGCAGCCCCCTGTGAAGCCTGGACCGTGACCCGCATGGCGGCCCTGGCCTGTACCGGCAGCCGCCACCTGGGGCGCTTGTTCCAGGAGCATGTCGGTATCAGCCCGCTGGACTACCTGCACCGCCTGCGCCTGGCTGTGGCCCGTGAACTGCTGGCCGAGTCGGACCTGGGCATTGAAACCGTCGCCGAGCGCGCAGGCTTTGGTTCGGCGCGGCATCTGCGGCGCATCTGGGGCAAGTATGAAGCGGCCACCCCTTCAGCCATGCGTCTTACTCAGCAGGTGTCTCGGGGGACGTAACCGGGTCCTGGCCAGCTTCGGTTTCCAGCTTCAAACGGTCGGCCTTGCTGATGTATTTGTCTTTGCTTTTGGGCGCCAGTTTGGCGCTGGCCTTTTTGGCTTTGGCCTTGAAGAGCTGCTGGAGTTTTTTCTGGCGGTTCATGTCGCGGAGCCTGAGAGGGAAAGGCGCGGATGATACCAGTTTCAGCAAGTGTGACCGGGCGCTGGGTCGCTTTTTAGCGCTGATCTGTGCATTGAATCGTCCTTCGTTTCGCCAATAATCGGGCCGAGTATCCAGCGCAAACGGAAAAGCCCCGATGAGCATTCACACCCGTACCAAACGCATGACTGTCCCTCAATTGGTCGCCATGAAGGGGCAGCAGAAAATCGTCTCCCTGACCGCCTACTCCAGCGCTATCGCCAAGCTGATCGATCCGATCGTCGACTTCATCCTGGTCGGTGACTCCACCGCCATGGTCGGCTATGGCCGGGCGTCGACCCTGAGCATGCAACTGGAAGAAATCATCGGCCACACCCGTGCGGTGGTCGACAGTACGCGCTTGGCCTGTGTGATCGCCGACATGCCGTTTGGCAGTTACCAGGAGTCGTATGAGCAGGCTTTTCGCAACTGTGCCCAAGTATTGGCGCGTACCGGTTGCGATGCGGTCAAGCTGGAGGCCAATCAGGCCCTGGCCGGCACCGTGGAGTTCCTGGTTGCACGGGGTGTACCGGTGATGGCCCACGTGGGGCTGATGCCGCAATTCGTCAACGTCATGGGCGGGTTCAAGGCTCAGGGCCTGAGTGCTGAAACCGCTACGGTGATTGTCGCCGATGCTCGCGCCAACCTGGAAGCGGGGGCCTTCAGTCTGCTGCTGGAAGGGGTGGCCGAAGGTGTGGCCCGGCAGATCACCCTGGACTCAAGCAAACCCACCATCGGCATCGGCGCATCGCCTGCGTGTGACGGCCAGGTGTTGGTCACCGAGGATGTGCTGGGCCTGGGCAGCGGCTCGATGCCGCGCTTCGTCAAGCAATACGCTGATGTGGGGGCGGTGATTCGCGATGCCTGCGAGCGTTTCGCCGACGATGTGCGCCAGGGTCGTTTTCCCGAAGACCGGCACTGCTACGGGCTTTGACGCAACGCCTGGGCCAGTAGTTGGACGGCCTGGGCAATGTCCTTGCTCCAGTCGAGTGTGTAGCTCAGGCGCAGGTGATCTGGCCAGGCGCCTTGCTGGCTGAACAGTTCGCCGGGGGCGATGACGATGCGCTGGCTTAGCAAGTGCGCGAACACCTGGCGCATATCCACCGGGCGGCTGGCCCGGAGCCAGAAGCTTGCGCCGCCGTGGGGTTCGACCACCTGCCATTGGTCATTGCCGTGGGTTAACAGCAGGGCTTTGAGCTGCGTCATGCGCGCCAGCAACCGTGCGCGCAACGCCTTCAGGTGTGTGTCGATACGCTTGGACGCAAACAGCTTGGCGATGGCTTTCTGGCGGATCGGCGAGAGGCGAAAGCCGCGCTCCAGGAACAGCTGCTGCAACGGCGTCCCAGCACTGCGACACAGCACATAGCCGTAGGGTGCTTCCGAGCCGATGACTTTGTCGAAGGTCGAGAACACCAGTAGTTTGTGCGGGTCGGCGTAGTCGCGATAACGCGCCGGTTGGGGGCCGAAATACAGCTCGCCGTAGGTGTCGTTTTCGAACAACCAGATATTCCGCTCGGCCAACCATTCGCAGATCTGCTGTTTATCCTGCGCGGGCATCACACCGCCCTGGGGCATATTCACTGTCGATGACAGCACCGCCAGGCGAATCGGCTCACGCTTGAGCAACGCGTTCAGAGCGTCCAGGTCAAAACGTCCATCTGCGCCGAGGGGCATCTCGATCACACGGATTTTCGCCGCCTGCAATTGCCGCAGGATCGCCCACGAACATGGCGACTCCACCAGTGCGAGCGTGCCCGCCAGGTCCAGGGCATTGAGCGAGACCTCCAACACACTGTGCAGGTCCGAGCCGATATACACCTGGTCGGCTTGCCAGTAATGGTCAGTAGAGCGGCTATAGCGTTCGGCCAAGGCCGCGCGCAACTCGGGCTCGCCCATTGGCAGATACAGTGGTGCCAGCGAGCGCGGGTACTGCCGGGTCAGTTCACGCTCCACCATCAGCAAGGGCTGCTCCAGCGACAGCAGCATCGCCGGCGCGTCGCTGCTCAGGGCCAGCATGCCGGGTTGGCGTGCGTTGGCGAAGACCTGGTCGAGCAGGGGGGATGAGCTTGGGTTGATGGTGGCAGCCAAGCCTGGGACGATGAAAAAACCGAGCTTGGGCCTGGCCTGGATCCGCCCTTGTTCCTCAAGCAATGCATACGCGTACTTGGTGGTCGACACCGACACGCCCAGGCACAGGGCCAGTTGGCGCAGGGACGGCAATTTGCGTTCGCCGTCGGCAGGGCAGGCCTCGATCAGCTCGATGAGGTAGCGGTACACCGCTTGATAGGCGAAGGTGTCTTTTTTGCCGCTATTCATCGCCGTGGTCCTGGATTAATGGTTCAGCGTGCCAGGAACTCGCTGATCAACGTGATCACCTGCTGCTGGATCACCGGGCGTGGCCGCGCATCCTTGCCGTCCTGGCAAATAATGCCATCGCCGGGCACATCGGCGTCGAGTATCGCCGCCGCGCCCGGTTTGCATTGGGACATAAAACTAAAATGGCTGGCGTCGCGGATCTCCACGTACTGCGTCGAGGCTTTTGGCAACCGCTTGGCCATGTCGGCCGATTCCATCTGCGCCGGCAAATCCGCTGACGGCACACCGGCGGCGATCACCAAGGCCCGCACCGGAAGCGCCGCCAGGCTTGCATCGGTAAACCCGCGCGACAGGCCCAGGTCCAAAGACACCACGGCGCTGACGCGTTTGTCGCTCAAGTCCGCGGCCAATTGCTCCTTCCCGTTCGCAGTGCCCTCAGGATTCATCTCGCGGTAGGCGGTACACGCGACCAGCGTCGGATGGGCGCTGCAGTCCCGGGCAAACAGCGCCGGGTCAAAACGCGCACCGGCCGTCTCCATCACCGTCCAGCCCCCCAGGGAATGCCCCACCACCGCGATCCGGTCGCTATCCACCGCACCGAATGGCGCCGGCTGCGCCAGCAACGCATCAATGGCCCGACTCAAATCCCTCGGCCGTTGCCATAACTGCGCAGCCGCCTGCGCGCTGCGATCCTGGCTGGTAGTGCCCGGGTGGTTGACCGCTGCCACGATATAACCCTGCCGGGCCAGCGCACTGGCCAGCCACGCCTGTTTGCCCCAATTGCCACCGTAGCCGTGGGAGAGCACCACCAAAGGATGCTTGCCGGGCGTCGGCGCCGCATCCGGAACGGCCAGCACGCCGATGAACACCACATTGTCGGCGATCAGCCTGGGGTTGGCATTGGTGGTGGCGGGGTACCACACAGCCATTTCCAGCGGGCGGTTGTTGTGGGTGTCTGGCAGGGTGGTGGTTTGAAAGCCGACGGGGCTGTCGCTGGCGAATGCGGGAGCGCTCAGGCACATCAGCAGCAGAGCGGCGAGGGGGGCTTTCATGCTTTTTTCGTCCTTGAAAGGGAGGGCGCAGCATGACCCGAAACGGTCGGTTCAGGTAGAGGGGAGGCGGGACTACGAAGTGGCTGACAGAGTCCTACTGCTTGGTATTACAGATGCGGACTTCACGTTTTTAGGAAGTAGCTGGCTTACTTGAAGCTGTAAATCATGCAGTGTTGGAGCGTGAATCCTACTGGATGTGTCGACACTGACCTTTAATTAAAGGGTGATGATTATGGAGCTTATAGGTGCATCATTTGGTCCTGTTGTCCGTGACTTGAGCCCAGCCTCGGTGTTGCCTCTTCGAGACCCTATCGGCGCGCCTGCCGTTGTTGAAGCCGATGCTGACAACACCTTATCGATCCTGGCGAGGCAACTAAGTGACGCTGCCAACCATGACGCCGGCATGCGTCAAGAAGACCCAGGCAACAACCTCTCCAACCCGCTCGATGCGATCAGCGACGAAAGATATTTCGCTGACAAAGCTCAGCATGATGCTGAGGTTCCCGATACTCACGTTCTGGAATTGCTTGAGCGCGCCAAGCAAGCCACCGCCTTTGCCAACGGTTTGGCCAGTAACCCTTTCAAAGGACTCGCGATCGATCAATTGACGCTGATTGCTCGCGACGAAAGCGGTACGTTCACCGTCAACGAACGGCGCGCAGCCTGGCAGGAGGTTCGCCTGAATGAACAGCGGGTCAGCGCCTCTTCAGGTTCCGCCATTGGGCGTGAACTCATGATTTCTCGGCTCTTCCTGGGGTATGAACCTGCGGTGGCCGAAGGCACCCTGACCTCTAGCAATATGGCCCAAAGCAGTTACGACTTCCTGACTCGTGATGATCGCAGCCTGTTGTCGGACATGTACGCCTATGCGCAGGAGCAAGGAGCCGACTTGGCATATGTCGACATGCTGGCCTACGACCTCGGCAACTACCGCCATCACGACAATGGTCGCCAGCTCTTGAGCGGTAATAATGGCTACAACCAGGAGGGGCGCCGGGTGACGTTCAACTTCAAGGAGCATGATGTAGCTGCGGCATCACGCATTCTGTACGGCTCGGCCATTGACTCTACCCGCCTCGAACAGGGTTTTTTACGTCATGTCCTGAACCCGGACTTCGGCGCGCTGAGCAATATGGGCAGCATCGCTTTCCTTGAGCAGATGGTGCTGAAATTTTCCAGTGCAGGTGCCACGCAAGCTTTGCTGGGCAGGGAGTTCGCGACTTATACACCGATAAGTATCAACGACAATATGGTGGTCACAGTAGCCAAAGAGGTAACGCTCACATTTGATGAGCCCGTGCTTATCAACACCGATGGCATCTGGACCATCACCGAAAAAGGTAAGGCCGCGGGTTACACCATGGACCCGGCCACCGGAAAACCGCGTCGGGCGGCTGCGCCTTCAGTCGACGACAGGCAGCCGCACAGCGTCGTCGATGAGGCCGTAGCCGACCCTTTGAAGACGCGCTCTCTGGTAGACACCCTTGCAGGCACCCCCGATCAGTCCACCCCGCGATGGCGCTGGCCTGGGTATTTATTAAAATTGATGAAAAATCCAAAACCATGAGGAGGGGTGCAATCACACGCCTTGGCCACCCACTGACTTAGGTTTAAAGCCAACTTTAAGGTCAATGGTTTTCGAAGGTAAACCCGAGGGTGTGGCATGTGCAGAATGCGCAGCTGCTGATTAATCGTCTGCGCGAGGAAGGGGTGGCTCCAGCGTCTTCCAAGAGAAAGAGCGCCCGCCAGGCCCCGAAGGCCTGACCGGCGCAAAGGTGCTGCCGAGTCGTCGTTAAGTCGATCATGACGACGCGGCGGTCTATCGGGTGGCTGCAAGACTAGCTAACCGTTGAAGCACTTTCCCTCGCCATCAATTTGTCCACCAACAAAACCCCCAATTCACTCAGCTGATGAATCGCCAGCGCGACATCGCGCTGTTTGCCTGACAGTTCATCCGACAGGTCAAGCAATAACGCTGTCACCGAGGAAAAGGTTTCGTAGCTGTTGGCGATGAGCATTTCGTTGCTGGCGTCGTCGGCAACGTTGAACAGCGGTGAGGGAGGTGGTTCGGCGTGGGTGTTAAGGGATGCCTGATCAAGCTTGAGGTTTGGATCGTTTGGAGGGTTAGGCGTGATTTTGTACATATGCGTAATTCCTGAGTGGGGCCGACACCGTTTCGCTACTAAACGAAAGGGTGGCAGCTGTACGCAGGTTAGTAGACCGGGGAATTACACAAAGCCGGCGCACCCGAAGGTGCCCTACGCACAGCCACCATCAGGCACAGACAGGAACGTCTGATAGATGAAGCTCATGCACTAAGTGTAATTGACCCTCGGGCTACTAAACCCGATCACTGAGTTGTCAGCGACCGAGCCACCTTAGAGACGCCCACCCAAGCGCACAAGCCGGCGGATTCTGACGCAACTGTAGGCAACGGAGCAAGGTGGTGCAGCGCGCTGTAGGACATGTCTACAGGCTATCGCTACTCGTAGGCGAACTGGTCAATCAACCCCAAACGCGGAACACGACTGTTTGGCTCTAATATTGCGCCTGGAGCAATGACGGCATTCGCGCCGATTTTGCAGCCGTCGCCTACCAGGGCACCAAATTTGTTCACCCCTGTGTCGATCACATTGTCTGCGTAGCGGATCTGGATATCCGCCCCATCCAACTCATTCCGGTAATTGGCGATGATTGCACCGGCTTCAATATTTACCCCTTCGCCAATCAATGAATCGCCGACAAAGTTGAAGTGTGCCAGCTTGCTTGCGGCCAGCATGAAGGTGCTTTTCAGTTCGCAGCTTGGGCCCACAATGCAATGGCTGCCCAGATAAACGCCGCCACGCAGGTAGGCTCCCGCTGCTACAAATGCTCCTTCGCCGATGATGATCGGACCTTTCAACACCGCACCTTCTTCGACAATGGCGCTTTCGTGGATGGCACAGTCTCCGTGGCGCCGGTAGCCCGTGCCGAGGCGTGACAGCAAGGCCAGAACCTGGTTTTCGCAGTCTTGAGACACCCGCCAAGCGGCAGGCTGCGTCACGCCAAGGGAGGGCCATTGAGCGATGAATGTACTGATCTCAGGTAGCTTCATGCAGAGCGCTTCCGATGTCGGGGTGGGAGGGTAGAGCCCGCTGTGACGATAGGGTGGTGGGCTCGGGCGACATCTTAATAGTGTCTGCCCCGGTTTACTTAATACCAAAGAAAGTCGCGGGTCGACGTTGTGCGCAAAAATGCTGCCTCAACAACAACGCAGTGCAAATGTGGGAGGGGGCTTGCTCCCGATTGCGGCAGGTCAGCCAACCTCTCAATGGCAAATACACCGCTATCGGGAGCAAGCCCCCTCCCACATTGATAGGTGTTGATTGGCCCTCCCTTTTCGGCTGGCGCTGCCCTCGGCTCAATGCCTGATCAGCTGCTCTGGATGCAAGGTACACAAGCGCTAATAGTATTGCTCGGCTGCCTGCGCGGCGGCTGGACTAGGATTTTTTCTTGCGGTGCTCACCGACATTAAAAATTCACTGGCATCTACAAGGAGTAGCCAGTAGGCTACAAGTGACTCTGTGATCAATACGATTGGCAGGACGCCCGAGTTCGATACATGGCTCGACGGAATGAGGGATGTGTGGGGAAAAACGGCTGTACTGATCCGCCTGGATCGAGCCGAAGAAAACAATTTTGGCGATTGCCAGCCTGTAGGCAATGGCATGAGTGAAATGCGTGTGTTTGTCGGGCCCGGATACAGGATTTACTTTGTGCGCACGGGCATCACCGCTTACCTGATGCTGTGGGGGAGCGATAAAACCGACCAGAAACGAGGAATCAAGCGGGCAAAAGAGATTCTCGATGCCCTGAGAGGTCAATGACATGAGTAAGTCGACATTCAAATCAGAGGACATGCCGATCCTCGAGCTGGATACATCCGGCACCAGCGCCTATGAGGCTTCACGCTTCCTTGATAGCCCGGAAACCATCAGTGCTTATCTTGCGCAAAGCATGGCGTGCCATGATCCGCAAGTCCTTATGAAAGCGCTGGCCGAGGTTGCCAAGGCCCAGGGTGTGAACAAGGTTGCCGAAGCGGCGGGGGTGAATCGGGAGAGCTTGTATAAAACCCTGAAAGGCGGCTCAAAGACGCGTTATGAGACGGTCCAGAAGCTGATGTTGGCATTGGGGGTGGAACTGACGGTGCAACCGATTGCCGCGACCACAATTAAAAAAACGGCCGTCACCGGCAAAACCTGATGGACCCAAAAGGGGGACGGTTTATTTGATTGAAAATAGAGACGTCCCTTTTTGTCCACAGAGGGCTATCTCTTACGAAGGGATGATGCGATTTACGAAAGAAGCTGAGTTGATGTGCGCCTGGTCTTGTAGGAAATCCACCTCTAGCAGCGTAAGGTTATTCCCATAACACTGGTTATATATCCAGTGTTTTCGAGTCGGCGCGCTCATGAAACGAAAATGAGTGAAAAATGGGCCAGTGGCAAAAAAAAGCGACTCCGTTAGGTTGAGGTCCTCTCCTTCAAGAAAGGAGAGTTCTTAATCAAATCAATGGAGTCACAAAATGAACAAACCACAAACCCAGACACCGCTTCGCCATGGTCGTGTCACATCCCCTTCCAGCCGTGGTGCAGTCGCCGTGGATCTGGGCCTGCTGGAGACCTGGCAGGTCAATGAAATGGAAGGCGGCAAAAACTTCCCGGCACTGATGGCCGGTCCGTTCCCGGCGCCTTATCAAACCGACAGTGACAGCGTCACTCCACCAGCCGACGGCTTCATCCTCAGCGGTGGCAAGACCGATGCGCGTGACTGCGTCAACTTCACCCACGAGGAAATGGCCAAGAAACTCGGCCGCGCCTTCACCTGGCCGTTGCTCAATGTCGAGCCGGGTCAGACCTTCAAGGTCACCTGGGCATACACCGCGCCGCACACCACCCGTGGCTATCGCTGGCTGATCACCAAGGATGGCTGGGATCCGAAACAACGCATCACCCGCGCACAACTGGAAACCCAGCCGTTCGCTGAAGACTTCTATACCCAGGTGCCGTACTACAGCCATGCAGGCGAACTGAAGGCCAAGGTCAATCATGAAGTGAAACTGCCGGCCAACAAAAAGGGCCAGCATGTGATCGTATTGATGTGGATCGTCGCCAACACCGGCAACGCCTTCTATCAAGCCTTCGACGTGGACTTCAAATAAGCCCGCATCATTAAACCCACAGGTTCTGAAGGATTAGAACATGTCAAATATCGACTTTACCTCACTGCAATCGCCACTCAACGATGCCGCTTCGCTGATGCCCAGCATTGCCGGCAAAAAGATCCTCATGGGCTTCTGGCACAACTGGCCTGCCGGCCCGAGCGATGGCTACCAGCGTGGCCAGTTCGCCAATATGAGCCTGGCGGACGTACCAAGGGATTACAACGTGGTGGCCGTGGCCTTCATGAAGGGCAACGGTATCCCGACCTTCAAACCGTACAACCTGTCCGACGCCGAGTTCCGTCGCCAGGTGGGCGTGCTGAACAGCCAGGGCAGGGCGGTGCTGATTTCCCTTGGCGGCGCCGATGCACACATCGAACTGCATAAAGGCAACGAACAGCCACTGGCCAACGAGATTATCCGCCTGGTGGAAACCTATGGCTTTGATGGCCTGGATATCGATCTTGAACAGAGCGCGATTGATTTCGCCGACAACAAGACTGTCCTGCCCGCCGCGTTGAAATTGGTCAAGGACCACTACGCCGGTCAAGGCAAACACTTCATTATCAGCATGGCGCCGGAGTTTCCCTACCTCACCACCGCCGGCAAATACGTCGGGTACATCCAGGCGCTGGAAGGCTATTACGACTTCATCGCCCCACAGTATTACAACCAGGGTGGCGACGGGATCTGGGTGCAGGAGGTCAACAACGGCAACGGTGCCTGGATTGCCCAGAACAACGACGCGATGAAGGAGGACTTCCTGTTTTACCTGACCGAAAGCCTGGTGAGCGGAACGCGCGGGTTTACCAAAATCCCGGCAGACAAGTTCGTGATTGGCCTGCCTGCGAACGTCGATGCGGCTGCCACCGGTTATGTGACCAGCCCAGCAGCTGTGACCCATGCTTTCAAGCGTTTGTACGACAAAGGATTGTCGATCAAGGGCCTGATGACCTGGTCGGTGAATTGGGACAACGGGATCAGCAAAGACCACGTGCCCTACAACTGGGAATTCAGCCGCCGTTATGGTCCGCTGATCAATGGCACTGCTCTTTCTGGCCTGGAGCAGGACGCAGCGGGTCTGGAGGTCGCCAGTCAGCAATAGCGCAAAGAGACCTCTGGCAGACGTGCCAGAGGTCAAACAGCTAAGCTTCTGATCTGACTAAAATCCGATGCCTGTTTGGGCATCGGATTTTTTGCGTCACGCTCAAATTGCGCTGAGCGCTCCTAAAGCCGATTCACCGCACCAAGCAAGGCCGCTTGTTATCAAAGCCCCAACCCGGAATCAAGAACTGCATCGCCACACTGTCATCTCGTGCCCCAAGGCCCATGCCTTTGTACAGTTCATGAGCCTTGGCCACCGCGTCCATATCGATATCCACACCCAGGCCCGGCTTGGCCGGCACCTTTACGTAACCCCCTTCAATCTTCAGCGGTTCGCTGGTCAGGCGCTGGCCGTCCTGCCAGATCCAGTGGGTGTCGATGGCGGTGATCTCACCCGGGGCGGCCGCAGCCACCTGGGTGAACATCGCCAGGGAAATATCGAAGTGGTTGTTGGAGTGCGAGCCCCAGGTCAGGCCCCACTCGTTGCACATTTGTGCGACGCGCACCGAGCCTTGCATTGTCCAGAAGTGCGGGTCGGCGAGGGGGATGTCCACTGATTGCAGCTGGATGGCGTGGCCCATTTCACGCCAGTCGGTGGCGATCATGTTGGTAGCGGTTTTAAGGCCCGTGGCGCGGCGGAATTCGGCCATGACTTCGCGGCCCGAGTAGCCGTTTTCTGCGCCGCAGGGGTCTTCGGCGTAGGCCAGCACATGATGCTGGTCGCGGCACAGGCGGATGGCTTCTTTCAACGACCAGGCACCGTTTGGGTCAAGGGTGATGCGCGCGTCGGGAAAGCGTTCGGCCAGCGCGGTGACGGCTTCTATTTCGGCGTCGCCACTCAATACGCCGCCCTTGAGCTTGAAATCGTTGAAACCATATTTGGCCTTGGCCGCTTCGGCCAGGCGCACCACCGCGTCGGCGGTCAGAGCTTTTTCATGACGCAGGCGGAACCACTCATCATCGGCGTCGGCCTCGTTGCGGTAAGCCAGGTCGGTGGCGTTGCGATCCCCCACATAGAACAGGTAGCCGAGCATCTTCACCGCGTCGCGTTGCTGGCCTTCGCCAAGCAAGGCGGCCACCGGCACTTCGAGGAACTGGCCCAGCAGGTCGAGCAGAGCGGCCTCCATAGCAGTGACGGCGTGAATGGTAATGCGCAGGTCGAAGGTTTGCAGGCCGCGCCCGGCGGCGTCCCGCGATGCGAAGGTGCTGCGCATCTGGTTAAGCACGCGCTGGTACTGGCCAATCGGCTGACCGATCACCAGGCTGCGTGCATCTTCAAGGGTTTCACGAATGCGCTCGCCGCCGGGCACTTCGCCCACGCCGGTGTTGCCGCTGCTGTCCTTGAGGATGACGATATTGCGCGTGAAGTAGGGGCCGTGGGCACCGCTGAGGTTCAGCAACATGCTGTCGTGGCCGGCGACCGGGATGACCTGGAAATGGGTGACTACAGGGGTATTCATGGCAAGGTCCTTATATACGCTCAAAGGGATTTGCTGATGGCGGCGCCTGAGGGGGCAGCGCTATGTGAGGTCTGCACGACAGAGGGCGACGTCTTGGCGAAAAACACCAGAATGGCCGCAAGCACCGAGGTGCCGGCCAGGCCATACAGCCCGCCCTGGATCGAGCCGGTGGTTTGTTCCAGAAAGCCGAAGGTGGTTGGCGCGACAAAGCCGCCCAGGTTGCCGATGGAGTTGATCAGTGCGATCACGGCGGCGGCGATGCGCACGTCGAGGTAGCCCTGGGGGATCGGCCAGAACAGCGACGACGCGGACTTGAACCCGATGGCCGCAAAGCAGATCGCGACGAAGGCGAATATCGGCCCGCCGGTGGTGGACATGAACATGCCGGCCGCCGCGATCAGCAGGGCCGCCGCGACCCAGGCTTGCTGGAACTTGAACTTGCCCGACAGCGACGCAAAGGCGTACATGGCAATGATGGAGATCAGCCAGGGGATCGAGTTGAAGAAACCCACCTGCACATCACTCAGGTCGCCCATTTTCTTGATGATGCTCGGCAGCCAGAAGGTGGCGGCATAGATCGTCAGTTGAATGCAGAAGTACAGAGCGCAGAACAGCAGGATCTGGCGGTCCTTGAGCAGCTTGCCGATGGTCGGTTTCACCGTGGTCAGGGCTTCACGTTCGCGCTGTTCCTGGTCGATGGCGTCAACCAGGGCGTCCTGTTCTTCGCGGGTCATCCACTTGGCATCATGGGGCTTGGAGTCCAGCCAGAACCACACAAAAAAGCCCAGTGCCACCGAAGCCAGGCCCTCGATACCGAACATCCATTGCCAGCCGTGCAAGCCAAAACCTTCGATCTGCAACAACGCGCCCGACAACGGCCCGGAGATCAACGACGCCACCGCCGAGCCACTGAGGAAAATAGCGATGGCCTTGCCGCGCTCCACGCCGGGCAACCAACGCGTGAAGTAATAGATCACGCCGGGGAAGAACCCGGCTTCCGCCACGCCCAGCAAGAAACGCAGGATGTAGAAGTGGGTTTCGTTCTGGATAAACGCCATCAGCGTGGCGACGATGCCCCAGGTGAACATGATGCGGGTCAGCCAGATACGGGCGCCGACCTTTTGCAGCAGCATGTTGGACGGCACTTCGAACAGCGCATAACCGATGAAGAACAGCCCGGCGCCGAAGCCGTAGGCCGCTGCGCCGATCCCCAGGTCATGCTCCATGTGCGTGCGCACAAAGCCGATATTGACCCGGTCGATGTAGTTGAGGATGAACATGACCACGAACAGTGGCAGCACATGGCGCTTCACTTTGCTCACGGCGCGGGCGAGCACTGAATCACTTTCGGGTACGGCCGATGCTGGGCTTGAATGGCTCACCATTTGAAACTTCCCCCTGATTGTTTTTATGCGGGTTTGGCTGTTTTGTTGACAGACATCATACAAGTGATTTTCCGTGAATCGCAATGCGCCGAGGAGTGAATTTGTTTTTATAAGTACTGTGACGGACCAGTTGGTTCGGTTATTTAACCGTTTTCATTGGTTGTCGTAGCGGGGCTTGTCTGGAGTGTTTTGAGCAGATCAGCAATGCAGTTGGTGAACATTTGATGTGTTGTCATACAAGTTAAAGGTTTTTTGCAGCAAAAGGGCAGTGCTTCCGGGCAGGGTGATAAGCTTGCTCCTGCCCAACCCTGCGGACCTGTAGTCATGCCCATTGAAAGCCCAACGCCTGTGCGTAAACGCTCCACCAACCTGGCCCAGGGCGTGGTTGAGGCGCTGACCCAGCGCATCCTGCTCGGGCAACTCAAACCCGGTGAAAAACTGCCGTCTGAATCCACCATCGTGCTTGAGCACGGAGTGAGCCGCACCGTGGTGCGTGAAGCCTTGTCCAAGTTGCAGGCGTCGGGGCTGGTGGAGACGCGTCACGGCATCGGCACCTTTGTGCTGGAGCAACACACGCAGCCGGGCCTGCGCCTGCATGTGGACACGGTCGCCAGCGTGCGCAACATGCTCGAATTACGCCTGGGCCTTGAGGTGCAGGCCGTGGCGTTGGCCGCGCTGCGCAGGAGCGACGTGCAGCTGGCCCGTATGCGCCAGGCGCTGGACGACTACCAGGCCTCGCTGGCCAACAACGACAGTTGCGTGGAGGAAGACAAACGCTTTCATCAGCTGATCGCCGAGGCCACCGGCAATACCTTTTTTACCGACATCATGTTGCACCTGGGCAGTGCGATGATCCCGCGCACCCAGGTCAAGGACGCCGAACGCGGCGGCGCAGACTTTGCCCAGCTGGGGCAGTTGGCGAACCTGGAGCACGAGGCGATCTACAACGCCATCAAGCGCCAGGACCCGGATGCCGCGCGGGCGGCCATGGTGCTGCACTTGACCAACAGCCGGGATCGATTTTCCGGGCACTCATAAGGAACCACCGTTGAACCAACACACCTTGTCCATGCGCCTTGAGCGTGTGGCGGCGCACGTGCCAGCCGGCGCACGCCTGGCCGATATCGGCTCGGACCACGCCTACCTGCCGGTGGCCTTGATGCACCGAGGCGCTATTGCGGCGGCCGTGGCGGGGGAAGTGGCCGCTACACCGTTTCACGCAGCCAACCGTACCGTGAACGATAACGGCCTGGCGCAGCACATCACCGTGCGCCTGGCTGATGGCTTGGCAGCAATCGAAGCGGGCGATGATATTACTGTCGTCAGCCTGTGCGGCATGGGCGGCGAGACCATCCGCGACATTCTCGACAGCGGCAAGGCGCACCTCAATGGCCGCGAACGCCTGATCCTGCAACCCAACGGCGGCGAGCAACCCCTGCGCCAATGGCTGATGGAGAACGGCTACCAGATCCTGCATGAGGAGCTGCTGCGGGAAAACCGCTTCTACTATGAAATCATCGTCGCCGAACGCGCCGAGGCGGTCACCTATACCGCCGAGCAGCTGTACTTCGGCCCGTTGCAAATGCAGGCGCGTAGCGAGGAGTTCCTGGCGAAGTGGCAGCGTATAGTGCGCGAAAAACGCAAGACACTGGCCAGCCTCGAACAGGCGCGGCAGGCCGTGCCCGAGCAGAAAGTGCAGGAGATCGTGCAGCAGGTGAAGTGGATCGATCAGTTGCTCGCCTGAGTCACATTCACGGCACTTCACCGCTACCCTGTAGTCTTCTCCTAAATCCCCCAAGGTGTTGCCCGCTATGATCACTGTTCACCACCTCAACAATTCCCGCTCACAACGTATCCTGTGGGTGCTTGAAGAACTGGGCCTGCCCTACGACATCAAACGCTACCAGCGCGACGCCAAGACCAACCTGGCGCCACCTGAACTCAAGGCCATTCACCCCCTGGGCAAATCCCCGGTGATCGAAGACGGTTCCCGCGTGCTGATCGAATCTGCCGCAATCATCGACTACCTGATCCGCCGCCACGGCAACGGCCAACTGCAACCCGACCCGGCCACCGACGCCTACGACAGCTATGTGCAATGGCTGCATTTTGCCGAAGGCTCGGCCATGCTGCCGTTGATGCTCAACCTCTATGTGGGGCGGCTGGGTGAAGCGGGCGCACCGTTGCATCCACGGATTGAATCGGAACTGGTCAACTACCTCGGCTACCTGAATGACGTGCTGGGGCGCACGCCGTACCTGGTGGGCGACGAACTCAGTGGCGCAGATATCCAGATGAGCTTTATCGGTGAAGTGGCCCAGGCCCAGGGTAAATTGCAGGCTTACCCGAACCTGGCGGCGTGGGTCAAAAAGCTCCAGGCGCGCCCGGCTTACCGCAAGGCGGTGGAGCGGGGCGGGGAATATGCGTTCGCCAAATAGCCAGGCGTGAGGAGGACCAATGTGGGAGGGGGCTTGCTCCCGATAGCGGTGGGTCAGCAACAAAAATGCTGACTGACAGACTGCTATCGGGAGCAAGCCCCCTCCCACATTTGGAACCAGTCCCGTGTACGGTAGGTGAACCTTCGAGTTCTCCAGCGCTCACTTAAGAGGTGGCACTGGCTTTTCTCGAAAGGAATCTGCATGCACTCCACCTCGGCAACCGTCCCCGTAGAACGCGAATTGAGCCTGCGGGCAGTCATCACCGGGATCGTGCTGGGTATCCTGCTGACCCCTTCCAACGTGTACGCGGGCTTGAAGATCGGCTGGTCGTTCAACATGTCGATCATCGCCTTGCTGATCGGCTATGGCATCTGGCAGGGCCTGGCCCGGCGTGCCGGCGAGCACCTGCCGTGGACCCTGCACGAGAGCAATATCAACCAGACCGTGGCCTCTGCCGCGGCGTCGATCATTTCCGGCGGGCTGGTCGCGCCCATCCCGGCCTATACCCTGCTCACGGGCAACCAGCTGGCGGCGCTGCCGATGATCGCCTGGGTGTTTTCGGTGAGTTTCCTGGGGGTCTGGATCGCGTGGTACCTGCGGCCTTCATTGCTCAATGACAAGGCGCTGAAGTTTCCCGAAGGCATGGCCACCCTGGAAACCCTGCTGCACATCTACAGCCATGGCCGCGAAGCCGCCACGCGCTTGAAAGTGCTGCTCGGCGCAGCGCTGTTGTCCGGATCGGCCAAGTGGGTAGATACCTTTATGTGGGCCTTCCCGCGCTGGTCGCCGAGCCCCGCGTTGGAGCGCCTGACCTTCACCGCCGACCCTTCGCTGCTGTTGCTGGGGTTCGGCGGCATTATCGGCATTCGCGTAGGCCTGACCCTGCTGCTCGGTGCCTTGCTGGCCTGGGGCGGGCTGGGGCCGTGGCTGTTGGCCAACGACCTGGTGAGCCTGCCCGCCGACAGCAACGGTCCGCAATTTGCCGCGCTGGTGGAATGGCTGCTGTGGCCCGGGGTGAGCCTGATGGTGTGTTCCACCTTGGCGTCCCTGGCGATTCGCCTGTGGGCATTGCATCGCTCGACCCGGGCGTCTGGCGGCACGCCGTGGGCGGTTCCCAAGCCCGGGCCTGCCGTGGGGTTTGCCTTGGCGATCGCGCTGGTGGTGAGCCTGCAAGCGCTGTTGTTCGGTATCAACCTTGGGATGGCGCTGCTGACCATTCCCTTGGCGATCTGCCTGGCTGCCGTGGCGGCGCGGGTGGTGGGGGCGACCGGTATTCCGCCGATTGGCGCCATCGGGCAACTGTCCCAGCTGAGCTTTGGCATCGTTGCGCCGGGCCAGGTGCCGATCAACCTGATGAGCGCCAACACCGCCGGCGGTTCGGCGGGGCAGTGCACGGACCTGATGAACGACTTCAAGGTGGGCAAAGCGATTGGCGCGACGCCGCACAAGCAAGTGATCGCCCAGATCCTCGGGATTTTTGTCGGCAGCATCGTCGGCGTATTCGCGTACCTGGCGCTGATCCCTGACCCTCAGACCATGCTGCTCACCGAACAATGGCCGGCCCCGGCCGTCGCCACCTGGAAAGCCGTGGCCCAAACCCTGACCCACGGTTTGGACTCACTGTCCCCCAGCATCCGCTGGGCCATCGGCATTGCAAGCTTGTTCGGTGTGCTGCTGGGCATACTCGACAGCACATTACCCACCCATCGCGCCCGCTATCTGCCCAGTGCGGCAGCCTTGGGACTGGCGTTTGTGTTGCCCGCGTCGGTGTCGCTGATGATGGCCCTGGGGGCGATCATGACCTGGGCGGTGAGCTGTCGCTGGCCGAGCGTGACGCAGCGCTTTGCGATCACGGCAGCGGCGGGGCTGATCGCCGGTGAGAGCATTACCGGCGTGGGCGCGTCGTTGTGGCAGATGCTGGGGAGTGGATGAATGGCCCACGTGGATTTACAACTCTTCACGAATTAAAAAGGCTCATCGTTATAGGCTTGGCGCTGCGATCACTGGATCAAACCCATTCAACTGCGCGTTGAGCCTGCCCCATGAAACTGCCTGCCCTCGCTGCCACGTTTCTCGCCGTTGCTACGCTGCACCCTTTACCCGTGCACGGCGCAGGCCCCATCACCCATGTCGCCATCTACCGTGGCCCGGCAGGTTGCCCGGACTGCTCGGAAAACATGAAAACCGCCCTGCAGCGTCTCAACCCCAATTACCAGATTGACTTCGTCGGTGCCGACGAACCCATCGACATCACGCCAAAAAACCTGGCGCACTATGACCTCTACGTGCAACCCGGTGGCGGCCAGGACATCCCGGCCGCCCTCGACAGCCTGGGCGATGCACGCGCCGAAGCCATCCGTGGTTACGTCGCCAACGGCGGCCGCTACCTGGGCCTGTGCATGGGCGCCTACCTGGCCGACGACAACAACCTCGGCCTGATCCCCCAGGCGCTCGACACCGAAGCCGGCCGCCCCGGTTTTGAAGTGGCCGGTATCGATGACGCCGCCGTGCGGGTGACGTGGGACGGGCAGCCTGACCATGTGTTTTACCAGGACGGCCCTTACTTTCCCAAAGCCAGCGCCGCGGCGCCCTACAAGGTCATCGCGACCTACCACAATGGTGACGTGGCGGCGGCGCGGTATACCTATGAACGTGGGGTAGTGGTGTTAAGCGGGCCTCACCCGGAAGCCGGACGGGAATGGTTTGAAAATGCCGATATCGAGCTGAGCAAGATGCCGCGTGGAGAGCTGTTCGGGTCGTTGATACGCAGCGCGCAAGAGTAGGGCGCCACGCTCGTCACTTCAGGGGGCCACCCTCACAAATGTCGATATCAGACACGATGGCGGCGTAACCAGGCTACTTGCGCCTGGCCTCGGGCACTTAAGGTGAGGGTCATTGGCCGCCCGAGAACAACAAAAACAATGACTAGCCTCAACTGCAACGATTCCAACGGTCAGCTGGCGCAGGGCTTCAAGCCGCGTCACGTGACCATGTTGTCCATCGCCGGCATCATCGGCGCGGGGTTGTTTGTCGGCTCCGGACACGCCATCGCCGCCGCGGGACCGGCGGTTTTACTGGCTTATCTGTTTTCCGGCCTGCTGGTGGTGCTGGTCATGCGTATGCTGGGGGAGATGGCGGTGGCACGCCCCGACACCGGCTCGTTTTCCACCTACGCCGACCAGGCCATTGGCCCCTGGGCCGGGTTCACCATCGGCTGGTTGTACTGGTGGTTCTGGGTGCTGGTCATTCCCATCGAAGCCTTGGCCGCCGGGCACGTGCTCAACCAGTGGTTCCCTCAGGTCGATGCGTGGCTGTTCGCCTTGGTTTCAATCGTGTTGCTGGTGATCACCAATCTGTTCAGCGTGGCCAAATACGGCGAGTTCGAGTTCTGGTTCGCCATGGCCAAGGTGATTGCCATCGTCGGCTTTATCGGCCTGGGTTTCAGCGTGCTCATGGGCTGGATCCCGGATCGTGAAGCCAGCGGCTTGAGCCGCTTGATGGAAGAACACGGCGGTTTTGCCCCCAACGGCCTTTCGGCGGTGGTGGGCGCGTTCATTACCATCATGTTCAGTTTCATTGGTACCGAAGCGGTGACCATCGCCGCAGCCGAATCGAGCAACCCGGCGCAGAACATCGCCAAGGCCACCCGCTCGGTGATCTGGCGCATCGGCGTGTTCTACCTGCTGTCGATCTCCATCGTGATTTCCGTGGTGCCCTGGAACGACCCGCTGCTGGCGTCCGTGGGCTCCTATCAGCGCGCACTGGAACTGATGAATATTCCCAATGCCAAGTTCATGGTCGATGTGGTGGTACTGATTGCGGTAGCCAGTTGCATGAACTCCTCGATCTACATTTCCTCGCGCATGTTGTTTTCCCTGGGCAAACGCGGCGATGCGCCATCGGCCGTTAAAATCACCTCGAAGGCGGGCGTGCCCCGGGCGGCGGTGATTGCCAGCACCATCATCGGTGCGGGCGTCACGTTGCTGAGCTACTTCATGCCAGCCGGTCTGTTCCAGTTCCTGCTCGCCAGCTCCGGCGCCATCGCGTTGTTGGTGTACCTGGTGATCGCGATCTCGCAACTGCGTATGCGTCGCTTGCTGCTTCGGCAAAACGTCGAGTTGACCTTTCGCATGTGGCTGTTTCCGTGGCTGACTTACCTGGTGATCGTGTTCATCTGCCTGGCCCTGGGGGTGATGATGGTGACGCCCGAGCACCGCACCGAAGTGTCCTCGACCATTGGCCTGGCGCTGGTGATTTCCTTCATCGGCCTGGTCACGTCGCGCCAGCACAACCGGGCACCCAAGCCGGTGGCGCTGGAACATTCCTGATCACGCCTGCGGGGTAGCGGTGATGGAAACCGAGGCACCTGCTTGCCAGACCATCGGCTTTTTGCTGCTGGACCAGTTCACCCTGATATCGCTGTCGTGTGCGGTCGAGCCGCTGCGCATGGCCAACCAATTGGCGGGCGAAGAACTCTACCGCTGGCAAACCCTGAGCCTGAACGGGCAGCCGGTGTGGGCCAGCGATGGCGTGTCGGTGACCCCGGATGCGTGCGCGCAGGACCAGCGCGGCTTCGATGCAGTCATTGTGTGCGGCGGCGTCGGCATTCAACAGGCTATCAACCCTGCGCTCATCGCCTGGCTGCGCAGCCAGGCGCGCTTGTACTGCAAACGCCTCGGCGCGGTGTGCACCGGCAGTTGGGCACTGGCCCAGGCGGGGTTGCTCGATGGCTTCCAATGCAGCGTGCATTGGGAGCTGATGGCGTCGATGCAGGAGGCGTTTACCCGCGTCAAGGTCAGCTCCAGCGTGTTCACGCTCGATGGCAACCGCTTCACCAGCTCCGGCGGCACTGCGCCGCTGGACATGATGCTGCACCTGATCGGCCGCGATCACGGGCATACGCTGTCGGCGGCAATTTCCCAGATGTTCGTGTACGAGCGCATTCGCAATGAGCGCGACCACCAACGCGTGCCGCTCAAGCACCTGCTCGGCACGCAACAGCCCAAGCTGCAGGAAGTGGTCGCCCTGATGGAATCCAACCTGGAAGAACCCATCGACCTCGACCAACTGGCCGCCTATGTGCACGTGTCCCGCCGCCAGTTGGAGCGCATGTTTCAGAAGCACCTGTACTGCACGCCATCGCGCTATTACCTCAAACTGCGCCTGACCCGTGCGCGTCAGTTGTTGATGCAGACGCCGATTTCGATTGTCGAGCTGGCGGTGATTTGCGGCTTTGTGTCCACGCCGCATTTTTCCAAGTGCTACCGGGATTTCTTCGGCGTAGCGCCCAGCGATGAGCGCTCGGACATGCGCCTGCATCCGCCCGCCGCAGTGCGACCGGTGACGCCTGCCCCAGTATCGGAACGGCCCAAGAACACGTTGGAGCAGGCGCGTGACGAGCCGACATTTGCGAGTGTGCAGGTTCAAAGGAGATAAGGCCGCGGTGATAGGTATCGACACAACTTTGCGTACGCCCCCTCCCACACAGATCTATGCGCCTCAACGTTCAAATCCACTGGTCATTCAACGCCGTACGCTCACCACCTTCATGCCCGGTATTCAGGATACCCCGCGGCTCGATCATCATCAGCCTGGCTTCTCCCTCGGCCGCCGTCCTGTGCTCAATGCCACGCGGCACCACATACAACTCACCCGGCTTCACATACACCGGGCCGTCCGGCAGGTCGATACGCAGCGTGCCTTCGAGCACCAGGAACGCTTCATCGGTTTCCGGGTGTGAGTGCCAAATGAACTCGCCCTCGATGCGCACCACCTTGAACTGGTAGTCGTTCATTTCGGCCACCACCCTTGGGCTCCATTGCTGGTCGATGAGCGAGGCTTTTTGCGCAAGGTTTACGGGCTGTGCTTGAGTCATGCGGGATCTTCCTGTCGATGAGAAGGCCAGACTATCCGGGCGACAGGTCAGAGGCTTGTACGATCCTGCAACCCCTCCACTCGCACGCCCCCGCATTCCCCATGGGAATGCAGCACATAACATTAATGAATTTTTCTTGCTGCCACGGTTAACGTAATTTGCGTCAAGGCCACGGAGAACCGCCTTGAACTCATCCTCACCCAACCCTGCTGACAAATTCGATACCTCAAGAGCCAACGAGTACGCACGACAAAGCCGTATCGCGCTGGCGGGCTATGACGCGTGCCAGGATCTGGCAGCGTGCATGCTCGCGGCGAGCCTTGGCGATGCCCCTTCGGCCAAGGTACTTGTGGTCGGTGCCGGCGGTACGGCGCAGGAGATCATCGCCATGGCCAGCCTTGAACCGGAATGGCGCTTTATGGCGGTTGATCCCTCCCAGCCGATGCTCGACGCGGCAAGGCAGCAGTTGGAGGCCAACCACTTGCTTGATAGAACAACCCTGCATCTCGGGCCGCTTGAAGACCTGGCAGCAGATGCGTCATACGACGCCGCCACCTTGATCGGTGTGCTTCACCACCTGGAGGGTGATGACGCCAAGGGTCGGATGCTGCAATCGATTCGGGCGCACCTGAAACCGGGTGCACCGCTGATCGTCGCGGGCAATCACTATGCGTATGCCAGCCAGCCGTTGCTGCTGGCGGCGTGGGGCCAACGGTGGCGTCAGCATGGAGCCAGCCCGGACGAAGTGAAGGCCAAGCTCGGCAAAATCCTTCAAGGCGCTGACCCGCCCCATTCCGAAGCGGCGGTTCAGAAACTGTTGCACGACGCCGGGTTTGGCGACGCGACGCGTTTCTTCAGCAGCCTTTTCTGGGGGGCCTGGTTGACGTGTAAAGCGGGGGCGTGAAAGATCGACTTCAGATCGCCCGTAGATTGGCTAATCGTCGACGCCAATCGCCGCCATGCCGAAGGTGGCATTCCTCTTCGGAGTCGAAACTGACGCAGCGGGCGACATTCGGGACGTGCACGTCAGCGTCAACCAGCGCGGCGGTAGTCAGCTCGCGCATACGGGCGTCCGCGCCGGTCGCGAGGGCGTGAGCCTTGCTCGCGACACTGTCGAACACCCAGATCACCCGCAGGCTTTGGGGGAAGGCGCGGTAGTCGACGGTGTGGGTCAACCAGTCGAAGCCCGGGATTTCGACCTTTGCGATCTCGCAGGCGTCGGTCAGGGCTGCAATGAGACGGCGTTCGATACGGGCGTGGTCGCGTGTGGCAGGCGGCATAAAGGAAGTCCGTGAGTCCTGGGAGTGGGTTGGGGCGCTGATCAGAGCATAGCTATCTACACAACTTCGGCACGACGCTAAATCTGTGGCGAGGGAGCTTGCTCCCGTGACGGCCTGACAGCCGGCGCATATCCATCTGACGCTCCGAAATCCAAATGTGGGAGCTGGCTTGCCTGCGAAGACGGCCTGCCAGCCGATGCCAATCTACCTGACCCCCCACGATCAACTGTGGGAGCTGGCTTGCCTGCGATGGCGGCCTGCCAGCCGACGCCAATCTACCGGACACCCCGCAATCAAACTGTGGGAGCGGGCTTGCTCGCGAAGGCGGCCTTATAGGCGACACAGCTATACCGTGTACATATCCATTCCTGCGGTAACGGCCACCTAGGGTTCCGCCCTGACGGCGGCTCACTTTTGAAAAGCCGGAATGCCGGCCCAGGCAAAAGTAAGCAAAACGCTCTTGCCCCACCACTCGGCACCTCGCTTAGGCTCGGTGTGCCCGAACACAGTCTTGAATCCGTGGGCCGCCGCCACGCGCCATCCATGGCGCGGGGCGGCTAACCCGGCGTCCTGCCGGGTTACCCACGAATTCAAGCCTGCGTTCGGCCAGCGTGGTTTAACGGGGCGCCTGAGATCAAGATCAAAAGCAGATCAAGATCAAGAGCGGCTCGCTTCGCATCGTGGTTACCGTTGAGCGCTACAGAGTTGTCTGGATACCTATGCTGATCAGAGCGGGCGCGATTGAAGCGCGGTACGCAAGCGTTGCCACTCATTCCAGCAGTCCTCGGCAACGATATCCGGGTAACCCCGTTCTTGTTCCATCGCCAACGCGGTGGAGAAGGTTACCGCAATGCAAGTGGCCTGGTCGCGGAGATCGCAGACTTCGACTTCGTTTAGGGGGGCGCCTTTTTTCGATTCGGCGGCCGTCAGCACGGCGGCAAGGGCGGGGACAAAAACCAGGCAGAGGGGCTCGGTAGACATCAGCTTTTTCCTGAGTAGGGTGGGTGGTGCGCTTATTCTTCAGAGTTGATCAACGACCTCAACGTATGGTCCTCCCAAACGCCAGCAATCTTCAGATAGGCTCGCGCATGTCCTTCCTTTTCAAACCCCAGCGACTCCAGAAGGCGCTCACTTCGCACATTGCGGGGTAAATGATTGGCCATGATCCGGTGAAGGCCCAGTTGCTCAAAACAGTGACGGTTGGTGACCTGAAGTGTTTTTTTCATCAAGCCGCGACCCTGGGCAGATTCCGCCAATGAGAAGCCGAGATGACAGGCCTGAAAAACGCCCCTCACAATGTTCGTGTAGTTACACCGCGCTAGAACCTCTCCGCTCTTGGGTTCAAGCAAGAGGAAACACAGAGCGTTGCCAGCGTGCATATTGTTTACCTGCTGCTCGACCCTGGCCCTGGCGTTGCCAGTGGTGAAGTATTCCTCGTCCCTGAGCGGCTCCCAGGGTTGCAGATGCCTGCGATTGACGCGTTCGTAACGGCTGACCTTCTCGAAATCGTCACGTGACAAAGGCCGAAGGCAGTAGCCCTCAACGCAATACTCCATAAGCCCCTCCAGATTGATCAATGGCCCCACATCACTGCGTAGCCGCAAAGAATAGCGCCGCTGCGCGTAAAGCGACCCCTTTCATGGCAAACAGGTCTACCATGCCAGCCCCGGCAGTGGTTCCACTCGCTCCCGAACTCCATTTTTCAAGGTAGCGATAATGTCCATCGACCAGATCTCCCTCCCCAAAGGCGTCGGCCCCCACGCCGCCAAGCTGCTTGACGCTATTACTGGCGCCTCCACCCATGAAGAACTTAACCGCGCTGGCGGTAAAGCCGAGGGTTTTGTGCTGGGGCTGGAGGCCACCAAGGCGATCAAAAGCCAAATTGCAGAGTCGCTGTACGTGGCGTATGACGACGCGGCGAGCAATCGGGCTGGTGAACTGAAGGGCTAGTGCAAGTCAGCCCATGGTTCCGGAATGAGGGCCAATCGCCGGAATAGGCTGACGAACATAATAATTGTCGAATTCACGGCTTTCGATGAACTGGAAGCCATGGCGGGTATAAAAGCGATTCGAAGCGCTTTCCTTGAGAGCACCCACTTTTAAAGGAAGCGCAGCCGCATCCGCCTCTTTGAAAACCTGAGTGAGAACAGCAGACCCTACCCCTGACCCTTGCGCGCTCGGCCTTACATACAAGTGGTCGAGCAAGAGTTCATTGGGGTGATGTTTGACCACTACGAAACCTACCCGCTCTCCAGCTGCCTCGATGTAGTGTGTATTGCGAGCTTCAAAGCCGCCAAGAAACCGCTCCCGCGCACGGACCGGATCAAACCGCCCAACACGCTCCAGACTTTCGCGCATGGCCTCAATTCGAATGGCTACCAGATTATCCAAGTCGCTTTGTTGAACTGGGACCAAAATGATCGGGGAATTTTGATTGGGTGCGACGGGCATATTGTGTGCTCCAACTACCATCCTGGGGCCCCAGTATAGGGAGCCGGATACTGATGAAGCGACCCGCATGGTATGTTCACGGCATAAATGGAGTAACGGCCCCCAGGAAGGAAATTGCAATGCCAGTGGACACCCACCCAATCCGCATTCTCTCGCAACGCCTGAGCATCGAGCCCTTCTGTGAGCAGGACGCTGTTGAGTCCTTCGCTTGTATCACCGCGTCTCTGACTCGCTACATGTCCAGGGAACCGCCTGCCTCACTGGAAGAGTACGCGCAAGTCTGGGGGCGGTGGCTGCCTGCGATAGCGGATGGCAGCGACATTGTGTTTACGATCAGAGAGCGGGTGAATGCTCGTTTTACCGGATTGGTCGGGCTGCACCATACCGGCAGTGAAACACCGGAGTTGGGCATCTGGATCCGTGAAGATAAACACGGGCTGGGCTTTGGTGGTGAAGCGGTGCGGGCGGTTGTTCAGTGGGCTAGCAAGCGGGTGGCGGCAAAGCACTTTATCTATCCTGTTGCGACGCAGAATTGTGCGAGTCGACGTATTGCCGAAGCTTTGGGGGGAGTGGTCATGGAGAGGCGGATTGCGGAGAAATATGATTCGGTTGTGTACCGGGTACAGGGGGTTTAACTCTGGGAATCAAGTTTGTCGGATGCTGACCTTCACGAACGGCAGAAATCGGCCAGAAGCGGCCACTCAATGGTGTCTATCAAAACAGTGGCGATTCAAGCCACGGTGCCCCCAGTTTTGATACACAATATGATGCAACCGCCCGGCGCCCGATGACAGAAGTCGCACCTGCACATGGATCATCAAAAATGACGGAAATTGCAATCACGGCCCCAGCAAGCCATGTCCCACCTTTTACCTCAGTTCTTACGGCCGCACAGTCATTGCCATTTAGTGAGTTACGCTGGGAGAACTTTGAAAAGCTGTGTTATCGACTGGCGGGGAAACAAGCTGATATCGAATCTCACAGCCTATATGGAAGGGCAGGACAAGCGCAGCAAGGCATAGACATTTTTGCTCGAAAGCGCAACGGTAGATACGACACCTGGCAAGCGAAATGCTACGCAAAGTACACCCCGAGAGACCTGAAGAAAGCCTGTGAAACGTTCCTCGAGGGAGGCTGGGTGGCGAGAACTGATATGTTCTACATTGCCGTGCAATGTCCAGTCGATGACGTCGGTCTGCAGGATGCGATTGAAGTCCAGGCCGAATTATTTCATGCCCAGGGAATAACCCTTAAGGTACTTGGTGGTCATGACTTGTGCGGCGCATTGCGAAATTACCCAGATATCGTATTGGAGTTTTTTGGGCGTGAGTGTGCGAAGGCATTTTTTGGGGACACTGTAAGCCAGGAGCAGCTGTTGCGGCTAGATGGTAGCGAGTTGCATAAGATCAGGACGCAACTCCATAGCGTCTATCAAGGAGGTTTCGAGCTTCTTGACCGAATTCTGGTGAATGCCCCAACGCCTTTTTCTGATCGGTCTCAGGCCCCCATTTCCCTACTTGAGCGTTTCTCTGCACCTGACGTTCTGCTGAAGGAAGCTGTCATGAGCCAGGTGGCACCTGGCCAGGGTGAGGCACCAGTTTCGCCTATGTCCGAACCGCAACGAACTAACGCGCATTCACCGGTGAAAAAAGAGGAAAGCCGTCAGGCGGAAAATTACCGTCGCACCCCCATCTTGGATTGGCTTGGAGAGTCCGATCAGATTGCTGTCGTGGGGCATGCTGGAAGCGGAAAAAGTACGGTGCTGCGGTGCCTAGCGCTTGATTTGCTCGGTGAACAGAGGCGATTTACTGACGTTGCGAAACGCTGGGGCCGCCATTTACCGTTGTTCATTTCTTTCGCTAAGTGGGTGCGCCTCAGTGAAGCCAATGCCGGAGCTATAGGTATCAAAGAATTAATCCGTGCGACTTGGCAGCCTCAGTTAACTGGTGACCTCGTGGCATTGATTGATCAAGCCATTGATGAGTCCCGGGTAGTACTTCTTGTCGACGGGCTAGACGAATGGGCCAACGAGCAGGCAGCTCGCACGACCTTGCTCACAATGCTAACTATTGTTTCTGCACACAAAATTCCGGTGGTCGTCAGTGCTCGACCTGGAGGGCTTTCAAAAATCGGGGGGATTCCAGACAGCTGGGCAGTGGGACTGCTAGCACCACTGTCCAAGGTGCAGCAGAGGGAAATCGCCACGACGTGGTTCTCGCGAAACGTGGGGTCCAGCAACGATCAATCTTCTAATGAAGAATCAATCACCTGGCAAACTCAGCGGTTCTTCAAAGAGCTTGAAAAAGGGCGTGGGTTGGCCACGCTCGCGGAGACGCCGCTGTTATTGCTGGGATTGATCGCGTTGGCAGTTCGTCAGTTGGTGTTGCCGATCAACAAGGTCCAGGCGCTGAACCAGTTGACTGACTTGCTGTTGGAGGTCCATCCGTCTAGCCGAGCCACAGCGGCAGGGGACGTCTGCCCTCGATTTTCGTCCGCGGCATCAATCGACGTTCGCAGGGAAGCGCTCGCAGCGCTTGCATTCGAGATTCGAATGGAGGGGGGAGACGCTGGGTATCCCCTTCAACTGGCCCGTAAATGCATAAAAACATTTCTCACTGATCCTGAGGGATATTGCTACACGACTCGCGAGGCTTCCGAAGTCGCCAACGAGATCCTTGCAGTTAACGCCGAGACGATGGGCCTGCTAGTTGAAAAAGGACGCGAGGAGGTGGGTTTTGTGCATGCAAGCCTGGAGGAATATCTGGCATCCGTCCATATACACGGCTGGCCGATTGAGACGATCTTGAGTTTCGTGCGGGCAAATGCAAGTAGTTTCCGTTGGAGAAGTGTGTTCGGCGATTTGATTGCGGGGAACACCAGGCGGTCTGAAGCCGAGCAAATCGTGCAGGTTATCGATGAGCCTGAGGTTGATGTGGTCGGCGCATTGCAGCGGCGCTTGCTTCTTGCCAATGTTGTGTTTGGAGGGGCAGAGATCAATCGACCTACTGCGATCAGGCTGGCTGAGCGCAGTCTGAACATCATTGGAGGGGCTGGGTGGGGTGGTGAGCGTAGTGCCCACCTTGCCGCTGCGCTAGGAGGAATTTACAATCCGACACTCAGAGAAAAAACGTCGCAAAGTATCAATCGCTGGGGAATACGATCTGCAGAGTATTTACAAGAATTTTATTCTGCATTAGCACGATGGGAGCGGTCAGACCATCAGCTTAGTTTGTTGAAACATGGGCTTAAGGATGAGAGTCCCGCCAATTCTCGAGCCGCCGCTCAGTCATTGGCAATCGTCTACAACGGCGATATGGAAGTAGAAAGCTGGCTGATGGGATTGCTTCGCGGTGACTCCGATTTGGCGGTGGTGGCGCGGGCTTTGGAAGCCTTGACCATCGGGTGGTCCGATAACCGCTTGTTGATTAATTTCCTAGCCACAGCTTCTGTTGCTGTGGACAAGGCGCTTCAACTGAGCGCTATCTGGTGCAAGGTTCAATTAGGGCTGCACCAAGATACTGATCTGTCAGCGCTACTTTCACTATGTGCTTGGCGTGATGGAATCGGCTACTTGCATCGTGCACAGGTTGGGGAAAGTTTAGTACAGGGTTGGCTGAACAATTCTAAAGTAGTTGAGATTTGCCTGAATAACCTAAACGGAAGAATCTCAGGCTACGATGAAATTGAGAAGGAAATTGCACAGCATTATCTTCTCAGCTGTAGTGCTGATAATGCGCAGATATGTGCATGGATCGCGCATGAATTGCGATCAGAGCATCCGTTCGTCTTGCGATTGGGGCTGGATTGGAGCCAGCTTTTGAAATTCTCGGAAAAGGATAGTGAGGTTCGAGAACAGCTCGTGCTCGCGGTTATTTCCAAGAAGGTGGAACATCAAGAGTATGTTGCGAGACCGGTGTACAATTCCCTTCAAGACCCCAGAATTAAACAGTACTTGATGGAAAGGGTAAAAAAAGCTGAGAATTTTTCAGTCTTTTGGGCTCTGGCTCCTTTGGTTGAAGGTTGGGCAGCTGAGCTTCCTGAAGTTCGCGAGCTGGTGCAAGAGGTACTTCTGTGGCCAGATGAGCGAAAATTTCATCTGATTGGCTTGTACCCAAAAATGCTTAGTCGAGAAACGTGCATTGAGGAATTATTAAAGATTCTCAACGGCCGCCATAAAGTAAGGTTCGACGTAGTGCTTGCTGCTTTCAGCCAGTTGGACGTTTTCGACCATAAAGAAATTGTAGAAATTTTGGTGGACAGGTCGTTGTGCGAGCCAGACCACGTCTATTCAGGTTCCGGGCAGTTGATTGCCCTTTACCCCCAAGAAGGGAGGGTCAAAGCGTTTGCACTAGAAAGACTTAAAGGGCGTAACCCACCCATTGGGCTTCTAGCTTTAGCCTATCGTGATGACTCGTTCGTCCAGCAACTTATTGCTGAGAGTGTTGGTTCCCTCTCAGCTGTTATGCGGTTGCAAATCGTTGATGCTGCCTCCAGTGAGTTCGATCGAAACGATACTGCAAAGGAAATCTTGGAAAGGTATGATCATGAAGTAGACGGCCCTCTCAAAACTCACGCTGCCATAAAAAACTATCAAGCACTGCTTTCCATCGACTCAGACCGGAAGCCAGTTATCGATCGCCTGCTTGTAGATGCAATGGCGGTTGGACACGATCATGAAGATCGGCGAGCGGCTGCGTTCGCCGGTTTGGTCGTATACGGAGCAACGGAGCAATTTTCTATCCTCGAGTGGGGGAAAAAACCCCTGGATATATCGCTAGGGCATTATTCTAATGAGCCCCCAGCGCTGATTAGATTGGTGGCTGAGCACTGGGACGATTTGGAAAAAAGCTTCG
Organism: Pseudomonas sp. OST1909; assembly: GCF_015277575.1. Classification (NCBI taxonomy): domain Bacteria; kingdom Pseudomonadati; phylum Pseudomonadota; class Gammaproteobacteria; order Pseudomonadales; family Pseudomonadaceae; genus Pseudomonas; species Pseudomonas sp. OST1909. The sequence goes on along the minus strand of NZ_CP063780.1, from coordinate 4,437,853 downwards.
ACAGTCAATTACTCTCAAGACTAGGACACTTTACTGACGAATCGCGCTTTTGGGAGCTTGTAGCGCCATATGTGTCCGTTAATACCGTATTGCGGCAGCGCTTTCTCGACTATTGCACACACACGACGGAGTGTCTTCGCGCCCCAGTATTGCAGGCGCTAGCCAAGGAAGTTTCCAGAAGCGATCTGCTGCTAAAGCACTGTTTGACTGCGACTAGGATTCACAGAAACAGTGCGGATCAGTCTTGGCATAGAATGCAGAGCTATTTCGAAGCTTCCTATATATTGCGGCAGCAATTTTCCGAGAACGGTGACGTGTTAGCCCAATTACAGTCGACTGTTTGTGAGAGTGGTTTCCAACATGGCGTTGCAGCACTGGCCATTTATGATCCCGGCAACCCCAGTCTGGACAAAGTAGTATCAGCGGTAAGTAATGACGACCACGACTATGAAAGCTTTGTTGGACCTATCCTTGTCGGGGTTCAAAGGCTTCAAAGTGTAAAGCTCGAGAAGCTGGTTAGAGCAATGATCAATCGACCGAGCCATTCGTTATGGGATTTTCAAGACAGGGTCAATTATGCTATTAAATCCAGGATTGGCACAGATGATGAGTTTGCTGGTTTGATTGGTGCGCGGTTGGCGTCAAGTTCGTCCGAGAGTGAAATTTCAAGCTACTCGCGTTATTTAGCGTCCGCAGGAAGGCTCAACGAAGAAACTCATGCGCATTGTCTACGTTTGCTCAATGCAAGGTCCTCTTCCTTGTGCATTCCAGCTCATGGATACGATTCGACAGCCGACGTTGTACGACCAGTAGTTCATTCTCTTCTTGATGTTCTAGCAGGTCCAATTTATTAGCTTGTGGAAACCATGTCGTATGACTAAGCGTTTTGGAACGCTTCCACCGTTAGATCGAGGAGCAGTTGGACGTGAGTGACCGCTTCTGGCCGAAAGCGGTCACTGCTTTCCTCATCCGGTCCACCCATCAAGTACAAACTCGCCGAGTCGTTGAACATGGCTTACGACGACGCGGCGAGTTATCGAGCTATTGAGTTGAATGCTTAATCATCACCCAGGGCAGGGCGCTTCGCGGTCCAGGAGTCTTGCGGTGAGGAGCACACCTAGTTCGCTCAGTTGGTGGATGGCCAGGGCGATGTCGCGGTGTTTGCCGTTGAGGTCTTCGGACAGGTCGAGCAGCAGTGTGCTGACGCTGGTGAAGGTTTCGTAGCTGTTGGTGATAAGGGTTTCGTTGCTGGCGTTGGGGGCAACGTTGAAGAGGGCACTTGAATCTGATTTGAGCATGTTTGAATTCCTGTTTAGGGCCATCATCCTTTAGCTACTAAACATAAGGGTGGCGGCTGTGCGCAGGTTAGTAGACCGGGGAATCCAAACGAAGCCGGCGCACCCGAAGGTGCCCTGCGCACAGCCACCATCAAACACAGACGCAATGTCTGATCGGTGACGCTTGTGCACGTTGTTTGGATTAACCTTCAGGCTACTAAACCCGAATCACTGAACAATTCAGCGACCGAGCCACCTTAGAGACGGCCACCTCAGCGCACAAGCCGGCGGATTCTGACGCAGGCGTAGGCAATGGAGCAAGGTGCGGCAGGGGAATCGGATTTTGCCTTCAGACGCTGCGTGATCGTTTGGGGTTTTCGCGAGCAAGCTCGCTCCTACAGGATTGACCTTGCAGTGTTCATCACCTCAAACGAAATTGTTAGCATTGAACGAGTTTCATATTGGAGGCAGGGATGGATGAAACGATATGAGGTTCAACGGATCACACACCTTCCGCGCCAGATACAGGCGCTGGAAAAGGAAGCCGTTGGCGAAGGTTTCAGGTTCCTCAGCCGTCTGATTAACGAATGGCACTCTGGAGCAAACCGCTTTGATGCACCAGGCGAATGTCTGATGGCGGCCTATTTGAATCAGCAGCTGATAGGCATCGGAGGTCTTTCAGTTGATCCCTATGCTGACAATAATGTGGCCAGACTGCGACGGGTGTATGTCGCAGCTTCGTCAAGGGGGCAACACGTCGGGCAGGCGCTGGTAAAGGCGCTTGTTGAACGTGCCGCTCTTAGGTTTGAGGTAGTGCGTCTTTTCACGGATACGGTTGAAGGAAGCGCCTTTTATGAGCGCTGTGGCTTCAAGCGAACAGATGATGTTCAGGCGACTCATATCATGCGGCTTGGAGGTTTCTGAGGCGGGCAGCTTGGCCGGTTTCAGCCTGTCATAACCAGCTGAAATGATTCGAAGCAGTCAGTCGCACCAGTGGACTGCGGAGTCGACATGAATGTGTTTTTGCTTTTCAGCTATGAAGGGTGTGTCGAGCGTGCCCAGGGCTATCGAAACCCAGTCGGCAAACTCGCCTTGAGATCGTGACCAGAACAATGTTGAGCCACAATGCGAGCAAAATTCGCGTAACACGGTTTCTGAGGATGCTTAGGTTCTGATGCTGTTGGCGCCGGAAAGTACCCGTAGTGCGTCACGGGGAACACTGCCGTAAGAAGCGAATGCGGCCCCGTGACTTTTGCGGCACTGGCGGCAATGGCAGTGGCTCACTGACTTGGGCGTGGCGGATAGCTCGTAAGTGACGGCTGCGCATAAGCAGCTTCCCTGATACACCGTTGTCATTCGCTTTTCCCGTCATGCGAAAACGTCAGCGTAACCGTCTCGCTCTAGTCAGTCGACCTACGCATGAAACCAAGCCGCCGAGTCGCTGTAGGTGGCTTATGGCGACGCGGCGAGTTATCGGGCTAGCGAGTTGGAGGGTTAACCATCAGCCAGGGCAGGGCGCTTCGCGGTCAAGGAGTCTGGCGGTGAGGAGTACGCCCAGTTCGCTCAGTTGGTGGATGGCCAGGGCGATGTCGCGGTGTTTGCCGTTGAGGTCTTCGGACAGGTCGAGCAGCAGGGTGCTGACGCTGGTGAAGGTTTCGTAGCTGTTGGTGATGAGGGTTTCGTTGCTGGCGTTGGGGGCCACGGTATAGAGCGTGGTTGAATCGTTAACCATCGTTAAGTTCCTTGCTTGGGCCACTTCCCATCGCTACTAAACAATAGGGCGGTAGCTGTACGCAGGTTAGTAGACCGGTGGAACCTAACAAAACCGGCGCGTCCGAGGACGCCCTGCGCACAGCCACCATCAAGCACAGACGCGAACGTCTGATGGAGGAAGCTTGTGCACTTGTTAGGTCTAAAGGTGGGCTACTAAACCCGATCACTGAACAATTCAGCGACCGAGCCACCTTAGAGACGGCCACCCCAGCGCACAAGCCGGCGGATTCTGACGTACGCGTAGGCAATGGAGCAAGGCGTGGTGTGGGAATCGGATTTTGCCTTCAGGCGCTGCGTTATCGTTTGAGTTTTTCGCGAGCAAGCTCGCTCCTACAGAAGTGACATGTTGGGGTGGTATTGTTGCGGCCGACGATGGAGGACTGAACATGACATTGACTGTCGACACCTTGCTCGAATTGGCCATGGCCAACCCGATCAATGCCCAAATCACGGCGCGCCTGCCGGATCTGGGTGTGCAGCAGTGCCTGCTCACGGCGGGCTGCCTGTTCCAGGCGGTGTGGAACCATCAGGCGAATCTGCCGGCCGATCAGGGCGTGAAGGATTACGACGTTTTTTACTTTGATGAGGATGTGTCCTACGAGGCGGAGGACGCGGTGATTCGCCGAGCACAGGCGCTATTTGAGGACCTGGGCGTGAATGTAGAGGTCAAGAATCAGGCGCGGGTGCACCTTTGGTATGGGCAGCGGTTTGGCCGGCCTTATCCGCAGTTGTATTCGGCTCGGCAGGGGGTTGACCGTTACCTGGTGGCGGGTACGTGCATTGCGTTGGATATTGCCTCGGGCGAGGTGTATGCGCCTTATGGCTTGGAGGATGTGGAGCAGGGTGTCTTGCGCATCAACCCTTTGCATCCGGAGCCGGAGCTGTTTTTGCACAAGGCCAGGAGTTATCAGGCGCGTTGGCCGTGGCTCAAGATTGTCGAGCCTGGCTGAGCCCCAATGCCGGTCAGTTAAGACGCTGCGCTGTCCTGTGGCGAGGGAGCTGATTGTCTGCGCTATCTTAGGCCAGTAACCCGCCCAGTACACCGCAACCTATTACTACCAGCCATGGCGGCAGCTTCCACACCATCAACGCGACCAGTGCGAGTAGCGCCAACGCCACGTCATACACATTGAAAATCGCGCTGGTCCACACCGGCTGGTACAGCGCCGCCAACAACAGGCCAACCACCGCCGCGTTCACCCCGGCCAGCGCCGCCTGGGTGCGCGGGCTGCTGCGCAGGTTGGCCCAGAAGGGCAAGGCGCCGAAGATCAGCAGGAACGACGGTGCGAAGATCGCCAGCAGGGCGATCACGCCGCCAAGCCAGCCGCTCGGGGCATGGGTCATGGAGGCGCCGAGGAAGGCGGCGAAGGTGAACAGCGGGCCCGGCACGGCCTGGGTGGCGCCGTAGCCGGCGAGGAATACATCGTTACTGACCCAGTGGCTGGGCACCACTTCGGCTTGCAGTAGCGGCAACACTACGTGGCCGCCGCCGAATACCAGCGCGCCGGTGCGGTAGAAGGCGTCCACCAGCGCCAGCGTAGGGTTGAGCGTCCATGCGGAGAGGAGAGGTAAGCCTATCAGCAACAGCAAAAACAGCATCAACCACAGGGCCCCGGCACGGCGGCTGATGGCGATGGGCAGCGCGTCGGGCTCGGCACTGCTCTCGGGCTTGAACAACAGCAGGCCAGCCACGCCTGCGACCACCATGACCCCGACTTGAGCCCAGGCGGAGGGTTGCAGCAGCACCACGCAGGCGGCGCTCAACATCAACGCTACCCGTAAAACGCCTCGGCACAGGTTGCGTGCCATGCCCCATACGGCCTGGGCCACCACCGCTACGGCGACGACCTTGAGGCCGTGCAGCGCGCCAGGGGGGAGGGCGCCGCCATAGTGGGCCAGCCCCAGGGCAAACAGGATCAGGACGATGGCCGACGGCAAGGTGAACCCCGCCCAGGCTGCCGCCGCGCCCCGGTAACCCGCGCGTGACAGGCCCAAGGCGATACCGACCTGGCTGCTGGCCGGGCCGGGCAGGAATTGGCACAGGGCGACCAGTTCGGCATAGCTGCGCTCGCTGAGCCAGCGGCGGCGGCTGACGAACTCTTGGCGAAAATAGCCCAGGTGCGCAATCGGCCCGCCGAAGGAGGTGAGGCCCAGGCGCAGGAAGATCAGGAACACTGACCAGGGGCTGCTGCGGTGATCGGCAAGCTTGGGCAAGGGGGCGTCTCGGGCAACGATGCTGGATGTTGGCGACCATAACCAATTTTCATGACGCGCAGAAGAGCGGGTATTTTGCTGCTCCCATTGAATTTATCCGCGGTTGCTTGAGTCACTCAAAGCAGTGCATTGTTTTTCCATCCACAGGACCTCAAGGACCGACCATGACCTTTTTCATCTTCCTGCTCGCCTGCGCCGCCGCCGCCAGTACCGGTGTGATCTTCAAACCCGGTGCCTGGTACGAATCCCTGGTCAAGCCCAGCTTTACCCCGCCCAATTGGCTGTTCCCGGTGGCATGGACGATCATCTACCTGCTGTTGGCCTGGGCCGGTTACCGCTTGACCCTGATCCCCGGCAGCGAAATGGTGTTGGCCTTGTGGGCGGCGCAGATTGCATTGAACACGCTGTGGACGCCGGTGTTCTTCGGTGCTCATCGGTTGTTCGCCGGGATGGTGATTATCGTGCTCTTGTGGCTCACCGTGGCAGCGATGGTGGTGCTGGCCGTGCGCCTGGATTTGATTACCGGGCTGATCCTGTTCCCGTATCTGGCGTGGCTATGCGTGGCTGCGGCGTTGAACTTCTCGATCCTGCGTAATAATCGCTGATGGCTTACCAGCATTGGCCCGCCAGCGAGCCCGAACTGGCCCAGATGCGCCGCTTCAATCAGAAACTGGCGTGGATGCCGCGCTTTAAAGTCCGCAACCGCGTGACGCCGCGCATGATCCAGGCACTGCTACGCGCCAGCCAGACGTTCAAGAAGGCGCCCGTGGTTGAGCTGAAAAGGCTGGGCACGGTGCCCGTGCGCATCTTGCGCCCCAGTGGCAAGCCCAAAGGCGTGGTGCTGGATATCCACGGCGGTGGCTGGGTGATCGGCAATGCGCAAATGGATGACGACCTTAACCTCGGCATGGTCAACGCGTGCGACGTGGCGGTGGTGTCGGTGGATTATCGGCTGGCGGTGGATACGCCGATCGAAGGGTTGCTGGACGACTGCCTGACGGCTGCGCGCTGGCTCCTGGCGGACTGCCCGGAGTTTGCCGGCCTGCCGGTGTTTTTCGTCGGTGAATCGGCCGGCGGGCACCTGGCGGCGGCCACCTTGTTGGCGCTCAAGCAATGGCCCGAGTTGCTCCAGCGGGTAAGCGGCGCGGTGTTGTATTACGGCGTCTACGATTTGACCGGCACGCCCAGTGTGCGCATGGCCGGGCCGGGCACCTTGTTGCTGGATGGTCCGGGCATGGTCCAGGCGCTGCGCCTGCTGACGCCGGGGATCAGCGACGAGGCGCGCCGGCAGCCACCGTTGTCGCCCTTGTATGGGGACTTTGAGGGGCTGCCGCCAGCGCTGATGTTCGTGGGCGAATTGGACCCGCTCAAGGATGACACCCTGCTTATCGCCGAGCGATGGGCGGCGGTTGAGGCCCATCTACTGCCGGAAGCGGCCCATGGGTTTATTCATTTTCCGGTGGCGATGGCCGATCGCGTGTTGGCTTACGCTCGCCAGTGGATAACGGCTCGGATCCTTGGCGATGAGCGTTAGTATCGAGGCGGTGCAGGCCGCTGACATTCCCCAGGTGCTGAGCTTCGCTTTGCAGGCGCGGGATGAACTGTTTCCAACGCTCAGTGCCACCGGAGTACCCCAGGATCTGGCGCAGTTTGAAGCCATCTACCTTGAGGGCGGTGGGCGGTTTTTGATTGCTCGTGCCGAAGGTCGAATCGTTGCCGCGGTGGCTTATCGGCCTTATGACGGCCGCTTTCCACAGTTGAACTACCAGGGGCGCAAGACGGTGGAAGTGGTGCGCCTGTATGTGCTCCCGGCAGTGCGCCGCCTGGGCCTGGCGGGCCGGTTGTACCGCTCGCTGGAGGCGCTGGCGCGGGCGGATGGCGTGGAGGTGATGTACTTGCACACCCATCCGTTTCTGCCCGGCGCGATTGATTTCTGGCGGCGGCAGGGGTTCGAAGTGGTGGATGTCGAGGCCGACCCGATATGGCAGACAACCCATATGCACCGACTTCTGTAGAACCAATGTGGGAGGGGGCTTGCCCCCGATGGCAGTGGGCCAGTCACCGATGTATTTGCTGACACTCCCTCATCGGGGCATAGGTATCTACACAACTTTGGTGCGACGCTGGACCTGTGGCGAGGGAGCTTGCTCCCGTGACGACCGGATATCCGGCGCTGTTCTAACTGACGCAGCGCGATCCAAATGTGGGAGCTGGCTTGCCTGCGAAGACGGCCTGACAGCCGACCGGGATGTTGGATTTGACCGCGTACATATCCGTTATTTAGGTAACGGCCACTTAGGGTTCCGCCCTGACGGCGGCTCACTTTTGAAAAGCGCAAAAGTAAGCAAAACGCTCTTGCCCCACCACTCGGCACCTCGCTTAGGCTCGGTGTGCCCGTAATCCGACAGGGATTTGGGGGGCCGCCGCCACGCGCCATCCATGGCGCGGGGCGGCTAAACCGGCATCCCTGCCGGTTTACCCCCCAAATCCCTGTCGAATTCCGGCCAGCGTGGTTTAACGGGGCGCCTAAGATCAAAAGCAGATCAAGAGCGACTCGCTTCGCATCGTGGTTACCGTCCGCTGTTACAACCCACGGTTTCAGTTGGAGCGCAGGCGCAGGATCTGCGCACCGTCGAACGGGTCCGTCAGGTAATGCCCCTGCACCCCGAATGTCTCCTGCAAGCGCTGTGGCGTCAGCACCTCCAGCGGTGCGCCCAGCGCCACCAGTTCTCCGCGATCCAGTACGGCCAGGCGATCACAGGTCAGCGCCTGATTCAGATCATGCAGGGCAATCAAGGTCGTCACCGGCAAGCCTTGCACGCCTTTGAGGATCGCCAGTTGATGCTGGATATCCAGGTGATTGGTCGGCTCGTCCAGCAACAAAATCTGCGGCCGTTGCGCCAGGGCGCGGGCGATGTGTACGCGCTGGCGTTCGCCGCCAGAGAGGCTGCGCCAGGCGCGTTGGCTCAGGTGGGTAGCATCTACGTCGTGCAGGGCCTGGTGCACGATGGCATCGTCTTCACGCGACCACGGGCTCAACGCAGACAGCCACGGCGTGCGGCCCAGGGCCACGGCGTCGAACACGCGGATGGCGTCGTCGGTGTCGGCCTGTTGCTCCACCACCGCCAGCTGTTGCGCGATGGTGCGGCGCGACAACTCACCGAGCGGCTTGCCACCCAGGCGAACATCGCCGCTGGCCGGCACACGTAATCCAGCCAGCAATTTGAGCAGGGTGGATTTGCCTGAACCATTGGGCCCGACGATCCCGAGGGTTTCACCCAACTGCACGTCCAGGTCAATGTCGCGCAGCAACTGCGCCTCACGCACTTTGAAGCCCAGGCCGCTGCAACTGAGCACGCTCATCGCGCATTCCTCCGGCCAATCAGGATCAGCGCAAACACCGGCGCGCCCACCAATGCGGTCACCACACCTACCGGAATCACCTGGCCCTTGATCAGGGTGCGCGACAGCACGTCCGCAGCGATCAAAAACAGCGCGCCACCCAAGGCGCTGGCCGGCAACAAGCGCGAATGCCCGGTGCCAAGCAACAGGCGCACCGCATGGGGAATCACCAAGCCGACAAACCCGATGGAGCCGACGATGGACACCATCACCGCCGTCACCAGCGCAGCGCAGGCCACCAGCACAAATTGCACGCGGCGCACCGGGATGCCGAGGGAGGCCGCCGAGTCGCTGCCGAAGGTAAACGCATCCAGTGCGCGACGGTGCCACAGGCACACCGCGAGCCCCACGACCGCCACCGGCACCGCCAACCACACCGACGGCCAGCGCACGCCGCTGAGGTTGCCCAGCAGCCAGAACATAATGCCGCGGGCCTGTTCGGAGCTGGCCGACTTGGTGATCAGGAACGCGGTCAAGGCATTGAACAACTGCGAGCCGGCGATGCCCGCGAGGATGATCTGCCCGGTACCGCTGGACGAACCGCTGGCCCGCGCCAGCAGCGTCACCAGCGCAAACGCCGCCATCGCCCCCACAAACGCGCCTGCCGACAACGACACCAAACCACCGCCCACGCCAATCAAGGCAACGAGTACCGCGCCGGTTGACGCGCCGGCGCTGATGCCCAGCAGGTACGGATCGGCCAGCGGATTACGCAGCAGCGATTGCAGGATCACGCCGCACGTTGCCAACCCTGCGCCGCAGGCTGCGGCCACCAGGGCCCGGGTGAGCCGATAGTTCCACACCACGCCTTCGTCGATGGGGTCCAGCACGAAGCCCGCGCCCCAGAGTTTATTGGCGAGCACCTGCAGCACCACCTGCGGTTCGATGGCGGTTTCACCGATGGCGACGCCAGCAAGCAGGGCGAGCAACAGCAGCGCCAGGGCGAGTAGGCTGCGCATCATTGGCCCAGGTCGTAGCCGTCGATGGCGGCGGCCAGTTGTTCAAGGCCTTCGAAGGTGCGCAGGCTCGCCTGCAACGCCAGGGCGTCGAGGATGATGATGCGGTTGTTCTTGACCGCGTCCATGTTGCGGGTCACCGGGTCGCTGCGCAGGAAGGCGAGTTTCTTTTCATGGTCGTCGGCCGGGTAGCGGCGGCGGTCCATGCGAGCGATCACCAGGAAGGTGGGGTTGGCCTTGGCGATGGTTTCCCAGCCCACGGCGGGCCACTCTTCATCGGACTGCACGACGTTACGCAGGCCTAGGGTTTGCAGCATGAATTGCGGCACGCCCTTATGGCCGGCTACGTAAGGGTCGCTGGCCATTTCGGCGCTGGAGAACCACACCAGTGCGCTGGCCTGCTTCAAGCCTTTGCCCTGCGCCGTAGCGACGGATTTGGCCAGGCGCGCCTTGAGTTCGTCGGCCAGTTGTTGGCCGCGATCCTGTACGTCGAAAATCTGCGCCAGTTGCTGGAGGCTCTGGTAGATCGTCTCGATGCGAAAGGGCTCCAACCGGGTGCCATCGGCGCCCACCAGGTTGTCCTTGCCTTCGCAGTCGGACGGCAACAGGTAGGTGGGGATCTTCAGTTCATGAAACTGCTCACGGGTGCCGACCACGCCTTGGGGGCCCACCACCCATTCCAGCTCGGCGGCCACCAGTTGCGGGCGCTTGGCGAGTACGGCTTCGAAGCTTGGCTCGTTGTTGGCCAGGCGCTCGATGCGGTCGTCCTGGGCCTTGTACTGCGCCGCCACGTTGTTGAACCACAGCGAAGTGCCGACCACCTTGTCGCCCACGCCCAGGGCGTAGAGCATCTCGGTGGCAGCCTGGCCGATGGTCACGCTGCGGGCGGGGGCGTGCTGGAAGGTCAGGGTGCTGCCGCAGTTTTGCACGGTCAACGGGTACTGAGTGGGCGCGGCTTGCGCCAGGGCACACATACCCAAGCCTGCGATCAGGGCGGTAACGCGTGGCAGCATGAGGCGATCTCCTTGTGAACCGTAGGTGCAGCAGGGGAGGTACGGCTCGGAAATACGCCCATGGACGCTGCTGATGGGCAGGGCCAGGATGTCCTTCCCGGACACCCCGCCGGTTAGTGAATTAGCTGGGCCGGCAGGTCTCCTGACTGATGCGTCGTCGCCTTGCTCCCGCCTTCCCGGACGCGGTCCAGTGGCAGTGGGGAGCAGGCTCGGCATCTACAGTTGCGGGGGCAGTTTCGGTTCACGTCGCGTGCGGCGTTTCGAATTCCCTGTTAGTCCCATACGGGAACCGGCGGCGATATGGTAAGCGATCACACCCTGTAGGCGCGAATCAGAGTCGAATATCTTGCGGCCCGCGGATCAGCGCTTCGATCCGGGTGCCTGTGGCGCGCTCTTCGTTGCTGAACCCGTCGTAGTCGGCCAGGTTGGCGAAGCGGATGCCGGTCAGTTGTTCGATCGCAATCACACTGCGCTGGTAGGTGCGAAGCGGGCCGAATACCAGGTCGAGTTGGCCCAGCTCGCGGCTTTGGTCAATCATGTAGGCGCTGGCGGACGGTTTGCCATCGTCGCTGAGGTAGGCCACTACTTTCCAGAACGCCCTGGGGATTTTTACGCCACGGTAAAGTCGGTCGTCATCGGCGAACACTGGCCCGGTAAATACCGTGGCGCGGGCTTTCCAGCGCTGGGTGTTGTCGAGAATGTAGTCTTCGAGTTCCAGCCAGGTCTTCTGGTTGAAGCCGCTCATCTGGGGCGAGCAGTTGGTGAAGTGAAAGGTGTCGAAGTTGGCGGTGTTCGCCTCGTCGCCCCAGTTGGGGTCCTGGCGCCGTACCAGGTGGCCGCGGTCCAGGCCATTGCCGGCATAGAGGTCTTCACCTGCTTGGGCGTCCAGAGGCAGGCGGCCATCGTAGGCCCAGGCGTCGTTGCTGCGCGTGATGTCCACATGCTTGGCGCCGTCGATATTGACCCCCACGTAGAGCGCCAATCGCCGGGAGCGCGACATGGTGATGGAGAAATGCGTGTAGTCCAGACGCTTGGGTTGCACGTCGCTTGCCAGCGGCTCGCCAACCGTGGGCCATGGCACCACGAAGTCGCTGAGGAAATCGTCGGCATAGCCCGCGCGGTTTTTGAAGTCCTTGGCCGCTGTGACACGCGGCGTCGCGGTTCTGGCTTCCAGCAGGCTGGGGCTGGCTGCGACCAATGGGCGCAGGTCGGCGAGCCTTGGGCGGTGGGAAAGGTCGATTTTGGCTGTGCGGGCGGGCATGGGCATGTTCCTTATGGGCCTCGGATAAACACCACTGAAACACAAACTCATGACAATTTGGCCCAGGTGGCGAACACAGGGCTATCCTGAAAACCGTTACCCGGACGTTCATCACACGCCAAAAAGGAGCCAGCTCATGTGTGTTCGCCAACCGCGCAACCCGATTTTCTGCCTGATCCCACCGTACATGCTCGACCAGATCGCCCGCCACGGGGATAAAGCCCAGCGGGAGGTCGCATTACGCACGCGCGCCAAGGACAGCACGTTCCGCTCGTTGCGTATGGTCGCGGTACCCGCCAAGGGCCCGGCCCGCATGGCGCTGGCCGTGGGCGCCGAGAAACAGCGCTCGATCTACAGCGCCGAAAACACCGACAGCCTGCCTGGCAAGCTGATTCGCGGCGAAGGGCAGCCCGCCAGTGGCGATGCCGCAGTAGACGAAGCCTATGACGGCCTGGGCGCCACCTTCGATTTTTTTGACCAGGTATTCGACCGCAACTCCATCGACGATGCGGGCATGGCGCTGGACGCTACGGTGCACTTCGGCCAGGACTACAACAACGCGTTCTGGAATTCGACCCAGATGGTGTTCGGCGATGGCGACCAGCAGTTGTTCAACCGCTTCACCGTGGCGCTCGACGTCATTGGCCATGAGTTGGCCCATGGCGTGACCGAGGATGAGGCCAAGCTGATGTACTTCAACCAGTCCGGCGCGCTGAACGAGTCGCTGTCGGATGTATTCGGTTCGTTGATCAAGCAGTACGCGCTGAAGCAAACGGCCGAGGACGCCGACTGGTTGATCGGCAAGGGGCTGTTTACCAAAAAGATCAAAGGCACCGCTCTGCGTTCGATGAAAGCCCCGGGCACCGCCTTTGATGACAAGCTGCTGGGCAAAGACCCGCAGCCGGGGCATATGGATGATTTTGTGCAAACCTACGAGGACAATGGTGGCGTGCATATCAATTCCGGCATTCCCAACCACGCGTTCTATCAGGTGGCCACCAAGATTGGCGGGTTCGCCTGGGAGCGTGCAGGGCGGATCTGGTATGACGCACTGCGCGATTCGCGGCTGCGGCCCAATTCCGGCTTTTTGCGTTTTGCGCGTATCACCCATGATATTGCCGGTCAGCTTTATGGCGTAAACAAGGATGAGCAGAAGGCGGTCAAGGCAGGCTGGAAAGCGGTGGGCATTAACGTTTGACGAAGCCGCCTGTGCGGCGAGGAACAGCCATGCGAATTTCAATCAAGGAAAGCGGCGGGGCGGCGTTTTTTCCAGGGTTGGCCAAACCGCGCAGCGTCGAACTGGACGCGTTGCCCGAGCAGGACCAGCAGGAGCTGCGGCAACTGATCGAAGACTCGGGTTTCTTTCGGTTGCCGCAAAGCACTCGCCCTGAACCAGGCAACCCCGGCCAGGTGCATTACACCCTGACAGTGACGGAGGGAGCGCGCGAGCACACGGTCTGTGTGCTCGCGCCGGTAAAACCCCAGGCCCTGGATGGTTTGGTGCAGTGCGTGCGACGACATATTAATTGTTGAGCGCCAAGGCTGGCAGGCTACTTACGATCCAGCCACACCGTCTGGGCATTGCAGAACTCGCGTACACCGAAGTGCGACAGCTCGCGGCCGAACCCGCTTTTTTTCACGCCGCCAAACGCCACCCGAGGGTCCGACACGCTGAACGCGTTGACGAAGACCCCGCCGGTTTCCAGCTGGTCGGCAATCGCTCGCGCCTTTGCCGCGTCGGCCGTGAAGATGCTGGCCGTCAGGCCGAACTCGCTGTCGTTGGCCAGGGCCACGGCGTGCTCGGCGTCGCGGGCGGTGATGATCGACGCCACGGGGCCGAACAGTTCCTGTTTGAACGACGTCATTTGGTCGGTGACGTCGGCCAGGACGGTCGGTTCGTAGTAATTGCTCGCGCCCGCGACTTTATGGCCACCCAACAGCAGCCTGGCGCCTTCTTCCAGGGTCGCCTGGACCTGGCCGTGCAGTTCGTCACGCAGATCAAAACGCGCCATGGGGCCGATATAGGTGGCGGTCGAGGTGGGTTCGCCCATCACCAGGGCGCGGCTGGCTTCCAGGAATTTGGCAGTGAAGGCTTCAACCACGCCGGCTTCGATGATCAAGCGCTTGGCGGCGGCGCAGACCTGGCCGCTGTTCTGAAAGCGGCCGATGACGGCGGCTTGTACGGCGGCGTCGAGGTTGGCGTCGTTGAGCACGATAAACGGGTCGGAGCCGCCCAGTTCCAGCACGCATTTTTTCAACGCGGCCCCGGCCTGTGAGCCGATGGCGATACCGGCGCGCACGCTGCCGGTGAGCGTCACGGCGGCGATGCGCGGGTCGGCGATGGCGGTGGACACGCCGTCCTGGGTCACGTTGATCACTTCAAACACGCCTTCGGCAAAACCGGCTTTGCGCAGCGCTTGCTGGATCAGGTAGGCGCTGCCCATTACGTTGGGCGCATGTTTGAGTACATAGGTGTTGCCGGCGAGCAGGGTCGGCACGGCGCCGCGCAGCACTTGCCACACCGGGAAGTTCCACGGCATCACCGCGAGAATCGGGCCCAGTGGGCGGTATTCGATCCGGGCGCTGCCGTTGTCCACCAAGGTAGGTTCCGGGGCGAGCATGGCCGGTCCGTGGGCGGCGTACCACTCGCTGAGCTGGGCGCATTTTTCAATCTCGGCGCGGGCCTGGGCGATAGGCTTGCCCATTTCCAGGGTGATCATCTGCGCCATGTCTTCAGCTTGCTCACGCAGGGCGGCAGCCAGGGCCAGCAGACAGTCGGCACGCTGGTTCACCGGGGTGTGGCGCCAAGTACGGAAGGCATCGGCCGCGCGGGTGAGGGCGGCATCCAGTTGTGCTGCGCTTTCATAGGGGTAGCTGGCAACGGTTTCACCGTTGGCGGGGTTGATCGACAAGGCGTGGGTCTGGTGGGAAATAGCGTTGTTCATGGCACCGTCCGGCTGAAAGAGTGAATGATGGCCAGCGTACGGGGCTGTATCTTTTCTGGAAACTGAATAATATTAAGCAATACGTTCATGAATGGAGAATGACTTGGATCTGGTGCAGCTGGAAATCTTCAAGGCCGTTGCCGAACAAGGCAGCATCAGCGCCGCCGCGCAGTTGATTCATCGGGTGCCGTCGAACCTCACCACGCGCATCAAGCAACTGGAGCAGGATTTGGGCGTGGAGTTATTCATCCGTGAGAAGAGTCGCTTGCGTTTGTCCCCCGCCGGGTGGAATTTCCTCGGCTATACGCGGCGCATTCTCGACCTGGTGCAAGAAGCCCGCGCCACGGTGGCGGGGGAGGAGCCCCAAGGTGCGTTTGCCCTGGGCTCGCTGGAGAGCACGGCGGCGGTGCGTATCCCGGCGTTACTAGCGGCGTATAACCAGCAATACACCAAGGTGGAGTTGGACCTGAGTACGGGCCCCTCGGGCACCATGATCGAAGGCGTACTGTCGGGCCGGCTGACGGCGGCCTTTGTCGATGGCCCGGTGCTGCACTCCACGCTGGAGGGTGTGGCGGTGTTTGAGGAGGAGATGGTGGTGATCGCGCCGCTGCATCACGCGCCGATCAGCCGGGGGCAGGATGTGAATGGCGAGAACATTTATACGTTTCGCTCGAACTGCTCGTACCGGCATCACTTTGAACGCTGGTTTTCACAGGATGGCGCGGTGCCGGGCAAGATCTTCGAGATCGAGTCGTACCATGGCATGTTGGCCTGTGTCAGCGCCGGGGCCGGGCTGGCGCTGATGCCGCGCAGTATGCTGGAGAGTATGCCGGGGTGTGCGGCGGTGAGCGTGTGGCCGCTGCCCGACACATTCCGTATCTTGAATACCTGGCTGATCTGGCGGCGGGGCACGGTATCGCAGAGTTTGAACAGCTTTGTAAAACTGCTGGAAGAACGCAATCTACCAGCACCGTAGATCAAATGTGGGAGCTGGCTTGCCTGCGATAGCGGCGGTTCAGTTAAAGATTCATTGAATGACACACCGCTATCGCAGGCAAGCCAGCTCCCACAGGTGTCTTACATCAGCCGCCAAATTGCAGGGTGCCCATCGCCAGTTTGGCCATGATCGCCGTTGCACCCAGTTGCACCAGCCATAAAGCCAACCCTCCAAGAAATACACCTAACGCCACTTGCAGCACCAAACTTTTCTGGCGCTTGGCTTGCGGTGCGCGTGGGGCGTAGTCGTGCAATTCGTCGCGGTCGGCGCGCAGGTCCAGGTCATCGTTTCTCATAGGGTTCTCGCAGCAAGGAGGCAGTCGGCGTTCAGTCTAGTGTGTTCGCCAATAAAAAGGGGGAAGCCAATGGCTTCCCCCTTCGTCTAACGCTTGCCGGCTTACAGCACCTCGACAATCGCCTTGGTCACCGCACCAATGTTCGACTGGTTCAGCGCCGCCACACAGATACGCCCGGTGTCCAGTGCATAGATGCCAAACTCGGTACGCAGGCGTGTGACTTGCTCAATTGTCAGGCCGGAGTAGGAGAACATCCCGCGCTGGCGACCGACGAAGCTGAAGTCGTGACCTGGCGCAGCCTTGGCCAGCTCGGCCACCATCTGCTCGCGCATACCGCGGATGCGCAGGCGCATTTCGGCCAACTCGGCTTCCCACTGAGCGCGCAGCTCAGGGTTGTTCAACACTGCGGCAACGATGGCTGCGCCGTGGGTGGGCGGGTTGGAGTAGTTGGTGCGGATCACACGCTTGACCTGGGACAGGATGCGCGCGCTTTCTTCCTTGGACTCGCTGACGATCGACAGCGCGCCTACTCGCTCGCCATACAGCGAGAACGACTTGGAGAACGAGCTGGACACAAAGAAGGTCAGGCCCGACTCAGCGAACAGGCGCACTGCGGCGGCGTCTTCGTCGATACCGTCGCCAAAGCCCTGGTAGGCCATGTCGAGGAACGGCACCAGGTTTTTCGCCTTGACCACCTCCAGCACGTCTTGCCAGTCGGCCGGACTCAGGTCGACGCCGGTCGGGTTGTGGCAGCAGGCGTGCAGCACCACGATGGACTGTGGCGGCAGGGCGTTGAGGTCTTCGAGCAGGCCGGCACGGTTCACGTCGTGGGTGGCCGCGTCGTAGTAACGGTAGGTCTGCACCGGGAAACCGGCTTTTTCGAACAGGGCCTGGTGGTTTTCCCAGCTCGGATCACTGATGGCGACGACGGCATTGGGCAGCAGTTGCTTGAGGAAGTCAGCGCCGATTTTCAGTGCGCCGGTACCGCCCACGGCTTGCGCGGTGATGACTCGGCCAGCGCTCAGCAGCGGGGACTCAGCGCCGAACAACAGCTTTTGCACCGCTTGGTCGTAGGCCACGATACCGTCGATCGGCAAGTAGCCACGGGCGGCGTGTTGCGCCACGCGAATGGCTTCCGCTTCGGCAACGGCACGCAAGAGTGGAATTTTCCCCTCCTCGTTGCAGTAAACGCCCACGCCAAGGTTGACCTTGGTGGTTCGTGTATCGGCGTTGAATGCTTCGTTGAGGCCCAGGATAGGATCGCGTGGTGCCATTTCGACAGCGGAGAACAGGCTCATTTTTGCGGCAGCTCTATGGGGGAAGGGAGGGACGTGTCGCGCTCCAGCCGAATGCACTAGAGCGGTGCACAAACGGGGAGCTAGTATAGAGGCCATCACCGCGCAGGGCGACAGCCGAAATGGCTTTTCGGCCAAGTTTTTCGGTTTATTTGCTGACCGTTAGTCTTATTGCAACCTTGAAGGGAAAGGACATGTAGGACGTCAGCCTTGAAACCCGTCACATTCGCCACCACTTCTACAGCTATCATGGTTTTTTCCTGCAACCTGCGATGATTATTCGCGGGTTGCTGAGCTATTTCGTCCCTGGCGGTGTCGAGTCTGGGGTGACTTCACGAGGTACGTTATGTCGGATTTCCAGCTCGTTACCCGTTTTGAACCCGCCGGCGATCAACCGGAAGCCATTCGCCAGATGGTCGAAGGCATCGAAGCCGGCCTGGCGCACCAGACGCTGCTTGGGGTGACCGGTTCCGGCAAGACCTTCAGCATCGCCAACGTGATCGCCCAGACCAACCGCCCGACCCTGGTGCTGGCGCCGAACAAAACCCTGGCCGCGCAGCTTTACGGCGAGTTCAAGGCGTTCTTCCCCAACAACGCGGTTGAGTACTTCGTTTCCTACTACGACTACTACCAGCCCGAAGCCTACGTGCCGTCCTCCGATACCTTTATCGAGAAGGATGCATCGATCAACGACCATATCGAACAGATGCGCCTGTCGGCGACCAAGGCGTTGCTGGAGCGCAAGGACGCGATCATCGTCACCACGGTGTCGTGCATCTACGGTCTGGGCAGCCCCGAAACCTACCTGAAGATGGTGCTGCACGTTGACCGTGGCGACAAACTCGACCAGCGCGAACTGCTGCGCCGCCTGGCGAGCCTGCAGTACACCCGTAACGACATGGACTTCGCCCGCGCCACCTTCCGGGTGCGCGGCGATGTGATCGACATCTACCCGGCCGAATCCGACCTGGAAGCGATCCGCATCGAGCTGTTCGATGACGAAGTCGAAAGCCTGTCGGCCTTCGACCCGTTGACCGGCGAGGTGATCCGCAAGCTGCCACGCTTTACCTTCTACCCGAAAAGCCACTACGTGACCCCGCGTGAAACCCTGATGGGCGCCATCGAGGGTATCAAGGTCGAGTTGGCCGAGCGTCTGGAGTACCTGCGTTCCAACAACAAGCTGGTGGAAGCCCAGCGCCTTGAGCAGCGCACCCGTTTTGACCTGGAAATGATCCTGGAGCTGGGCTACTGCAACGGCATCGAAAACTACTCGCGCTACCTGTCGGGTCGCGAATCCGGTGCGCCGCCACCGACCCTCTATGATTACCTGCCGCCGGACGCCTTGCTGGTGATCGACGAATCCCACGTCAGCGTGCCGCAGGTGGGGGCCATGTATAAGGGCGACCGCTCGCGTAAGGAAACCCTGGTGGAGTACGGCTTCCGCCTGCCGTCGGCGCTGGACAACCGGCCAATGCGCTTTGACGAGTGGGAGGCCATCAGCCCTCAGACCATCTTCGTATCGGCGACGCCCGGCAACTATGAAGCCGAGCACGCTGGTCGCGTGATCGAGCAGTTGGTGCGACCTACTGGCCTGGTGGACCCGGAGATTGAAATCCGCCCGGCGCTGACCCAGGTTGACGATCTGCTGTCGGAGATCAACAAGCGTGTGGCCCTGGAAGAGCGGGTGCTGGTTACCACATTGACCAAGCGCATGTCCGAAGACTTGACCGACTACCTGGCCGACCACGGCGTGCGCGTACGCTACCTGCACTCGGACATCGACACTGTGGAGCGGGTAGAGATCATCCGCGACCTGCGCCTGGGGACCTTCGATGTGCTGGTGGGGATCAACCTGCTGCGTGAGGGCCTGGACATGCCCGAAGTGTCGCTGGTGGCTATCCTGGATGCGGACAAGGAGGGCTTCCTGCGCTCCGAGCGCTCGTTGATCCAGACCATCGGCCGGGCGGCGCGTAACCTCAATGGCCGGGCGATCCTGTATGCGGACCGCATCACCGGTTCCATGGAGCGGGCGATTGGCGAGACCCAGCGGCGTCGCGACAAACAGATTGCGTTCAACCTGGAACACGGCATCACCCCCAAGGGCGTGTTCAAGGATGTTGCCGACATCATGGAAGGCGCCACCGTGCCAGGCTCGCGCAGCAAGAAGCGCAAGGGCATGGCCAAGGCTGCCGAGGAAAGTGCCAAGTACGAGAACGAACTGCGCTCGCCGAGTGAGATCACCAAGCGGATTCGGCAGTTGGAAGAGAAGATGTACCAACTGGCGCGGGACCTGGAGTTCGAGGCGGCGGCGCAGACGCGGGATGAGATTGGCAAGTTGCGCGAGCGCCTGTTGGCTGTTTGATTTGCGTTGATTGGGCTGGCCTCATCGCGGGCAAGCCTGGCTCCCACATTGATCTGTGAACGCGGTCAAAATGTGGGAGCTGGCTTGCCTGCGATGGCCGCGCCTCGGTTTTCCAGAAATCACCCAGGCTGTTACCATTCGCCCCTTGTTTCAATTTTCAGTTTTATCGCCCATTCGAGACCTGCCATGACCACCGTCCGCACGCGCATTGCGCCATCGCCTACTGGGGATCCCCACGTCGGTACTGCTTACATCGCCTTGTTCAACTACTGCTTTGCCAAGCAGCATGGTGGCGAATTCATCCTGCGGATCGAAGATACCGATCAACTGCGCTCCACCCGTGAGTCGGAACAGCAGATTTTCGATGCCTTGCGCTGGCTGGGCATTACCTGGGCTGAAGGTCCGGACGTCGGCGGCCCGCATGGCCCGTATCGCCAGAGCGAGCGCAGCGACATCTACAAGCAATACACCCAGCAACTGGTCGACATGGGCCACGCCTTCCCGTGCTTCTGCACCGCCGAAGAGCTGGACCAGATGCGCGCCGAGCAACAGGCCCGTGGCGAGACCCCGCGCTACGATGGCCGGGCGCTGCTGCTGTCCAAGGAAGAAGTGGCCGCACGCCTGGCGGCTGGCGAACCCCACGTTATCCGCATGAAAGTGCCGAGCGAAGGCGTGTGCGTGGTGCCGGACATGCTGCGCGGTGACGTCGAAATCCCGTGGGACCGCATGGACATGCAAGTGTTGATGAAGACCGACGGCTTGCCGACGTACTTCCTGGCCAACGTGGTCGACGACCATCTGATGGGCATCACCCATGTGCTGCGCGGTGAAGAGTGGCTGCCATCGGCGCCGAAACTGATCCTGCTGTACGAATACTTCGGCTGGGAGCAACCGCAGCTGTGCTACATGCCGCTGCTGCGTAACCCGGACAAGAGCAAGCTGTCCAAGCGCAAGAACCCAACGTCGGTAACGTTCTACGAGCGCATGGGCTTTATGCCTGAGGCGATGCTCAACTACCTGGGCCGCATGGGCTGGTCGATGCCGGACGAGCGGGAGAAATTCTCGTTGCAGGAAATGGTCGACAACTTCGACCTGTCCCGTGTCTCCCTCGGCGGGCCGATCTTCGATATCGAGAAGCTGTCGTGGCTCAACGGCCAGTGGCTGCGTGACTTGCCCGTGGAAGAGTTTGCCAGCCGCGTGCAGCAATGGGCGTTGAACCCCGAGTACATGATGAAGATTGCGCCGTTGGTGCAGGGCAGGGTAGAGACATTCAGCCAGGTCGCACCCTTGGCCAGTTTCTTCTTTGCCGGCGGCGTGAATCCGGATGCCAAGCTGTTTGAATCCAAAAAGCTCTCCGGCGACCAGGTTCGCCAACTGATGCAGTTGATCCTGTGGAAGCTCGAAAGCCTGCGCCAGTGGGAAAAAGATGCGATCACGGCCACGATCCAGGCGGTAGTGGAATCCCTTGAGCTGAAACTGCGCGATGCCATGCCGCTGATGTTTGCCGCGATCACCGGGCAAGCGAGTTCGGTGTCGGTGCTCGATGCGATGGAAATCCTCGGCCCGGACCTGACCCGTTTCCGCCTGCGCCAAGCCCTTGATTTGCTTGGTGGTGTGTCGAAGAAAGAAAATAAGGAATGGGAAAAGCTGCTGGGCGCCATCGCTTAAGCAGGCCGTTGCAGTGACGAAACCCCGGTTTTCCGGGGTTTCGTCGGTAAGTGATTGTTATCCCGGCAAAAAATTTTGAAAATTGTTGAAAATAAATTTGACACGTTTCCAAACCGCCATTAAGATTCGCCCCGTCCTCACCGATGAGGGGCTATAGCTCAGCTGGGAGAGCGCTTGCATGGCATGCAAGAGGTCAACGGTTCGATCCCGTTTAGCTCCACCAATTTACAGGTTCAAGGTTCCGGCCACACCGTCCTTGAATTGATCAGGTCTCAGCTCTGATCAGATGTACAGAAGGTTTTGTCCCCTTCGTCTAGTGGCCTAGGACACCGCCCTTTCACGGCGGTAACAGGGGTTCGAGTCCCCTAGGGGACGCCAGTTTCAACAAGCAGCTCGAAAGGTCTGCTGCGTCGCGAGACGAAAAATCCGGGGCTATAGCTCAGCTGGGAGAGCGCTTGCATGGCATGCAAGAGGTCAACGGTTCGATCCCGTTTAGCTCCACCAATTTTACAGGTTCAAGGTTCCGGCCACACCGTCCTTGAATCGATCAGTTCTCAGCGCTGATCAGTGTATAGAAGGTTTGTGTCCCCTTCGTCTAGTGGCCTAGGACACCGCCCTTTCACGGCGGTAACAGGGGTTCGAGTCCCCTAGGGGACGCCACGATTACCCGCTTTGCGGGATTTTTAAGGGTCATTCAATTATTGAATGGCCCTTTTGTTTGTCTGGCGTTTGGCCATTTTCTCGATTGATTCCATTTTTTTGTTCTGACCGGCGGTCGTACCTTTCGCTTGCGCAATATTATTATGGTAATAATATCCAACCCATGACAGACGGAGGCCTTGATGAGCGATAAAAAAGCGCAAACCCGCGAACGTATTTTGCAGGCTGCCAGCGCGGCATTGATCCAGCGCGGCCCGGCTGAGCCGAGTGTGGGGGAGGTCATGGGGGCGGCAGGGCTGACCGTCGGTGGTTTCTACGCGCACTTTGAAAGCAAGGACGCGTTGATGCTGGAGGCGTTCAGCCAGTTGCTGGCGCAGCGCCGGGCCTCTATCGACGATCTGGACACGCAACTCACCGGCGAAGAGCGTCGTGCGCTGGTGGCGGCCTTCTATCTGTCACGCAAGCATCGTGATTCAACCTCCCAGGCCTGCCCCTTGCCGGCCACAGTTGGCGAGATGGGTCGCTTGCCCGACGCATTTCGCGAGGTCTTGAGCGAGCACGTGGAGCTGATGACTGCGCAGCTGGCCGACAGCCCTGAAGACATCGACAAGGCACTGGCGGACATGGCCTTGATGGTGGGTGGCCTGACGCTGGCTCGCGCACTGGGGCCTGGTGAGTTGTCGGACCGTGTAATCCGTGCGGCCAAGTCGGCGGTGCGCTGAAGAGGCGCGCCTCGACTGCCGCCGTCTACAGCAGCGGCAAACCGCCTGATACACTGCCCCGCCGACATCAATCGACTGGAGCAAGGCATGGGCTGGGATTTGGCAACGCCGTTTATCATCGATCTGCAGGTTGCGCCTGAAGACATCGACGGCCTGGGGCACGCCAACAACGCGGTGTACGTGTCCTGGCTGGAGCGTTGCGCCTGGCGCCATTCCCAGCGCCTGGGGCTGGACCTCACGGAATACCGTCGCCTGGACCGCGCCATGGCGGTGGTACGCCATGAGATCGATTACCTGGCGGCAGGCTATGAGGGCGATGAGTTGCAACTGGCCACTTGGATTGTCGACTGGGATCAGCGCCTGAAAATGACCCGTCGTTTCCAGCTGGTACGCCCTCGCGACGGCGCGACGCTGCTGCGCGCACAAACCACCTTTGTGTGCATCGAGTTGTCCAGCGGCAAACCCAAGCGCATGCCTGCCGAGTTTATTGAAGGTTACGGTCCCGCCCTGACAAGGGGTTAACGGTCGCCGCCGGAAACCCAGTAAACTGCGCCACGATTTTTGTTGAGTGTTTTCCATGCAAATTGCTCTGGCGCCCATGGAGGGGTTGGTCGACAACATCCTGCGGGACGTGTTGACCCACGTGGGCGGTATCGATTGGTGCGTGACCGAGTTCATCCGTGTCAACGACCGCCTGCTCACCCCGGCCTATTTCCACAAGCTCGCTCCGGAACTGCTGCACGGTGCCCATACCGCAGCGGGTGTGCCGCTGCGTGTGCAACTGCTCGGCTCCGACCCGGTGTGCCTGGCCGAAAACGCTGCCCTGGCCTGCGAGCTGGGGTCTGAGGTGATCGACCTGAACTTTGGTTGCCCGGCCAAGACCGTCAACAAGTCCCGGGGTGGCGCGGTGCTGCTCAAGGAGCCGGAGCTGCTCAACCAGATCGTCGAGCACGTGCGCCGTGCCGTGCCCGCCCACATTCCCGTGACCGCCAAGATGCGCCTGGGCTTCGATAGCCCGGATGGCGCGCTGGTATGCGCCACCGCGTTGGCCGAGGGCGGTGCTGCACATATCGTCGTCCACGCGCGCACCAAAGCCGATGGCTACAAGCCGCCGGCCCACTGGGAGTGGATCCCGCGGGTGCAGGACGTGGTCAAGGTGCCAGTATTTGCCAATGGTGATATCTGGAGCGTCGAAGATTGGAAGCGTTGCCGTGAAATCAGTGGCGCCGAAGACATCATGCTCGGCCGTGGCCTGGTGGCGCGTCCTGACCTGGCAAGGCAGATTGTGGCGGCCAAGGCCGGTGAGGAAGTGGTCGAGATGACCTGGGCGCAGATGCAGCCGATGCTTCAGGAGTTCTGGCGCCAGTCGGTGGCGCAACTGACTGAAAAACAGGCACCCGGCCGCTTGAAGCAATGGCTGGCGATGCTGACGCGCAACTACCCGCAGGCAGTGGAGCTGTTCACCGCGCTGCGCCGCGAGACCGACCTGCAATGTGTCAGCCGTCTGCTGGGCATGCAGCATCCGGTCCCGCTCGACCCTGTTCCAGCAACCGCCTGAAGCCTTCTATCGGCAACGGACGGCTGTGCAGATAACCCTGGAATAAATGGCAGCCCAGCTTTTGCAGGAACGCCAGTTGCTCCGGGGTTTCCACGCCCTCGGCGATCACGTCCAGGTTCAAGCTGCGCGCCATGGCTACGATGGCGCGGATGATCTCCGCGTCATTAGGGTCGTGGGTGGCATCGCGTACGAATGACTGATCGATTTTCAATGCATCCACCGGCAGGCGCTTGAGGTAGGTCAGGGATGAGTAGCCGGTGCCGAAGTCATCCATTGCGAAGCTCACGCCGAGCTTTTTCAG
Organism: Pseudomonas sp. OST1909; assembly: GCF_015277575.1. Lineage (NCBI taxonomy): Bacteria > Pseudomonadati > Pseudomonadota > Gammaproteobacteria > Pseudomonadales > Pseudomonadaceae > Pseudomonas > Pseudomonas sp. OST1909. The sequence continues at coordinate 4,413,154 of NZ_CP063780.1, read as the reverse complement.
GCGACGCATCTTCGCCACGGTGTCGTCCAGGTTCTGGATCACGATGCCTTCGGTGATCTCCAGTTTCAGCAGGCTGGAGGGTAGTTGATGCTGCTTGAGGCTGTGTTCTACCCGTTCCACAAAGTCGTTCTGGCGAAACTGCCGCGGGCTGATATTCACGCACAGGCTGAAATTGAGCGGGTCTACCAGACCGTCGGCAATCAACTGGGCAAAGGCGCCGCAGGCTTCATCGAGAATCCAGGTGCCGACTTCCAGGATCAGGCCGCTGTCTTCCAATACCTTGATAAATTCCGTCGGCGACTGCGCGCCCAGTTGCGGATGTTGCCAGCGCACCAGGGCCTCGGCCCCCACAATCCGGTTGCCACGCGCATCCACCTGGGGCTGGTAATGCACGCTGAACTCGCCGCGTGACAAGGCCAGGCGCAGATCGGTCTCCATGCGCAGTCGCTCGCTGGCGGTTTTTTGCATGCTGTTGTGGAACATTTGTGTGGTATTACGCCCTGAATCCTTGGCGCGATACAGGGCGATGTCGGCACGCTTGAGCAAATCGGCTGGCGTGGTGCCGTGGTCGGGAATCAGCGCTACGCCGATGCTGGGCGTGACCTGCAAACGATGGCCGTCAAGGAACATCGGCTCCGACAGCAACTCGCGCAATGTATCGGCCAGGCTTTGCACCTGGTCGCTGACCTCCTGGCGCTTGCCCTCAAGACCGCTGAGCAGCACCACAAACTCATCGCCGCCCAGGCGTGCCACGGTGTCCTCCATGCGCACGCTGGCTTCCAGGCGTGCGGTGACGATTTTCAACACGGTATCGCCCACCGGGTGGCCGAGGGAATCGTTGATGTGCTTGAAGTGGTCGAGGTCGAGGAACAGCAGGGCGCCGCGCAGGTTGTGGCGCTTGAGCAGGGCGATCTGCTGGCTCAGGCGGTCCATCAGCAGTGCGCGATTGGGCAGGTTGGTGAGCGGGTCGTGATAGGCCAGGTGGCGGATCTGCGCCTGGGCGTTTTTCAGCAGGCTGACGTCTCGTGCGGTCAGCAGCAGGCAGGGGGTTTCATTCAGGGTGATCGGCTCGACCGAGACCTCCACCGCCAGCACCTCGCCTCGTTTGTTGTGCCAGAGCATTTCCAGATGATGGATGCGGCCCTTGATCTGCAACTCGGCCAATAATGCCGCGCGCTGGTTTTCATCGGCCCAGATGCCGATCTGGTACAGGGTCAGGCCGATGGCTTCTTCGGTGCGGTAGCCGGTCAGGCGGCAAAAACCGTCATTGACCTCCACATAACGGCCGGTGTCGCGTTCGGTGATGGAAATCGCGTCAGGGCTGGAGTGAAACGCCTTGGCGAACTTCTCTTCACTGGCCTTGAGGGCGGCTTCCGAGCGTTGCTGCTGGGTGATGTCCCGAAGAGTGGTGACGATGCAGGGCTGGTCGCTGACCTTGATCAAGCGGCTGGAAATGACGCAGGTCAGGCTTTGGCCGTCCTTGTGATGCACCACGATGGCCACATTACTCAGGGCCTGTTCGCGAATCACCTGCTCGATGCGTTGCAGGCGCTTGCTGGAGTCGTCCCACAGGCCGATTTGTTCGGCGCTTTTGTCCAGTACTTCGGCGGCTGTCCAGCCAAAGGTCTGGGTAAACGCCGGGTTGATCTCGATAAAGGCGCCGCTCTCCAGGCAGGTCACGCAGATCGGGTCGGGGCTGGCCTGGAACAAGCTGGCAAATTTTTCCTCGGAGGCGGTGAGGCGTTGTTCGCGTTCGACCTGGTCGGTGATATCCAGCAAGGTGCCCGCCATGCGCAGGGGTTTGCCTGCTTCGTCGCGGTACAGGCGCGCACGGCTTTCCAGATAGCGTGGGCTGCCGTCCTCCAACTGCACGCGGTAGGTCAATTGGTAGTTGCCGTCCGGGCCTTCACGCAAGCTGCGGTAGGCATTGCGCATGCCCTCGCGATCCTGGTCGGACATCCCTTCGAAAAACGCATCGAAGGATTCATGAAAGGGCGCCGGTTCGAGCCCGTGCAGTTGGGCGGCGCGGGCCGAGCCGTAGAGCATGCCGCTGGGGATGTGCCAATCCCAGGTGCCCAGTTGCGCGGAATCCAGGGCCAGGTCGAGGCGTTCCTGGCTGTCCTTGAGCGCTTGCTCGGCATTTTTGCGCTCGGTGGTGTCCAGGAACGTGCTGATCAGGTAAGCCTCACCGTCCAGTTCCACCTTCTGGGCGCTGAGGGTGCCGTCGTGGATCTGGCCGTTGCTGGCGCAGAACTGCACCTCCATGGTGATGGGCTCGCCTTTGCGCTGAGTGGCCTTGACCAGCAGTGCACGCTGCTCCGGATGGCGCCACAGGCCCAGTTCCAGGGTAGTACGGCCGATGGCATCGGCCACCGGCCAGCCGAACAGCATTTCGAAATACTGGTTGGCTTCGCTGATCAAGCCATCGGCCTGGCGGGTCAGTAGCACCATGTTCGGGCATAAATGGAACAATGTGGCGAAGCGCTTTTCGGAGTGGCTGAGGGCGTGTTCGCGGTCGCGCTGATGGGTGATCTCGCGGATCACTCCGATCATGCGGCGCCGTCCGGCTTTTTCCGGCGCGAGGCTGCCGCTGATTTCCAGCCAGTGCAGGCTGCCATCGGGCCACTGGATGCGATGGTGCATGGCACGTTCGAACGGCTCTCCTGCCAGGACCGCGTGAAAACCACGCACCACCCGTGCGCTGTCTTGCGGGGCCAGCAAGTCAAGGTAGTCGAGGTCCTTGGGCAAGGGTTGATGCGGGTCAAAGCCGAATAACGCTTGAGTACCCCGTGACCAACTGATTCTTCCCGTGTCGATTTCCCAGCACCAGGCGCCCAGCCGGGCGGCATTCAGGGCTGCCAGCAATTGCGGGGCACTGTCCCAGCTTTGCTCCGCCGCTTGGGGGTCCAGGGCGTAGATGCGGGGCAGGGGAGGTACGGGGTCGCCGGGGTTGCGCATTGTCAATGGGCCTTGGCTCGGTGAGAAGACAGCGCGGTTTTCCTTGAAACCCGAGGCCGCACAGTGTCATGCCGGTAACCCTGGCAGATCGACCTGTGCATCCAGCAGGCTCATGAAAGCCCGCGCAGCGTTCGATAGCGTCCTTTCTGTATGCACGATATAGCCTAGCTGGCGACTGAGTTGTATGCCCGGCAAAGCGATACTTGCCACTTGATCATCGAGCATGGTGCGCGGCAACACGCTCCAGGCCAGGCCGATGGACACCATCATCTTGATGGTTTCCAGGTAGTTGGTGCTCATCGCAATATTTGGCGCAAGTCCCTGGGCTTCGAACAGGCGGCTGACAATATGGTGCGTAAAGGTGTTGCCGCCGGGAAACACCGCCGGGTGCCTGGCGATATCGGCCAGGCTGATGGAACCGTTGCTGATCAGGCTGTGTTCCGGCGCTACCACAAAGTCCAGCGGGTCATCCCATACCGGCGAGGCGCGCACCAGATGGTGGGGCTCGGGCGCCAGGGTGATTACCGCCACTTCGGCGCGACCATGGAGTATTTCTTCGTAGGCCACTTCTGAATCCAAAAACTGAATATCCAGTGCCACGTTTGGGTATTGCCGTGTGAAGGTGCGCAGGATCGGTGGCAGGCGGTGCAGGCCTATATGGTGGCTGGTGGCCAGAGTGAGGCGCCCGCTGACTTCCCCTGTAAGGTTGGTCAGGGCGCGGCGGGTGTCGTCCAGCACGTTGAGGATTTGATAAGCGCGCGGCAGCAAGGCCCGGCCGGCTTCGGTCAAGCCGACTTCACGGCCCAAGCGATCAAACAAACGCACCTTCAATTGCTGCTCCAGGCCCGCGATGCGTTTGCTGATGGCGGGCTGCGTCAGGTGCAGGCGTTCGCCGGCCCCCGAGAAGCTGCCGGTCTCGGCGATGGCGATAAAAGCGTTGAGGTTGGCCAGATCCATGGTGCTATTCCAGTTGGTAATCCAAAGCATAAAAAATATGAATTTGAGTTATTTAATGTAGCGCCATACCATCAGCCTCACAAGCCAAAGGGTTATTGAAAAGCCCGGCGTATAGAAACACCGCTGATGAGGACCGACTGATGGCCGGCAAAACGCTTTACGACAAGCTTTGGGATTCCCATGAAGTGAAACGTCGCGATGATGGATCGTCGCTGATCTATATCGACCGTCACATCATCCATGAAGTGACCTCGCCCCAAGCGTTCGAAGGCCTGCGACTGGCCGGGCGCAAGCCATGGCGCGTCGACTCCATCATCGCCACGCCGGACCACAACGTGCCGACCACGCCTGAGCGCAAGGGCGGTATCGAAGCCATTGCCGATCAGGTTTCGCGTCTGCAGGTGCAAACCCTCGACGACTATTGCGACGAATACGGCATCACCGAATTCAAGATGAATGACGTGCGCCAGGGCATCGTCCATGTGATCGGCCCGGAGCAGGGGGCGACCTTGCCGGGCATGACCGTGGTCTGCGGCGACTCCCACACCTCCACCCACGGCGCGTTCGGCGCCCTGGCCCACGGCATCGGCACCTCCGAGGTGGAACATGTGTTCGCCACCCAGTGCCTGGTCGCCAAGAAAATGAAGAACATGCTGGTACGCGTCGAAGGCCAATTGCCGTTTGGCGTGACCGCCAAAGACATCGTGCTCGCCGTGATCGGCAAGATCGGCACCGCCGGCGGTAACGGCCATGCCATCGAATTCGCCGGCAGCGCCATTCGTGACTTGTCCATCGAAGGCCGCATGACCATCTGCAACATGTCCATCGAAGCCGGTGCCCGTGTGGGCATGGTGGCGGCGGATGAGAAAACCGTGGAGTACGTCAAAGGTCGCCCGTTTGCCCCGCAAGGCGCCGATTGGGACGCCGCCGTCGAAGCCTGGAAAGACCTGGTGTCTGACGCCGATGCGGTGTTTGACACCGTGGTCGAACTCGACGCTGCGCAGATCAAGCCGCAAGTCAGCTGGGGCACTTCGCCGGAAATGGTCCTGGCCGTTGACCAGAACGTTCCGGACCCGGCCAAAGAGGCCGACCTGGTCAAGCGCGGCTCCATCGAGCGCGCCCTGAAGTACATGGGCTTGAAAGCCAACCAGGCGATCACCGACATCCAGTTGGATCGCGTGTTCATCGGCTCCTGCACCAACTCGCGGATCGAAGACCTGCGCGCCGCGGCGGTGATCGCCAAGGGCCGCAAGGTTGCCTCGACCATCAAGCAAGCCATTGTGGTACCAGGTTCGGGCCTGGTGAAGGCGCAAGCCGAAGCTGAAGGCCTGGACAAGATCTTCCTCGAAGCCGGTTTTGAATGGCGTGAACCAGGCTGTTCGATGTGCCTTGCGATGAACCCGGACCGTTTGGAGTCGGGCGAGCATTGCGCGTCCACCTCCAACCGTAACTTCGAAGGGCGTCAGGGCGCCGGTGGCCGCACCCACCTGGTCAGCCCGGCCATGGCCGCCGCCGCTGCCGTCAACGGTCGTTTCATCGACGTTCGCGAATTGATCTGAGGAATACCCGATGAGAGCTTTTACCCAGCACACAGGTCTTGTAGCGCCGTTGGACCGTGCCAACGTGGACACTGACCAGATCATCCCCAAGCAGTTCTTGAAGTCGATCAAGCGCACCGGTTTTGGCCCCAACCTGTTCGATGAGTGGCGCTATCTGGACGTGGGCTACGCCTACCAGGACAACTCCAAGCGCCCGCTGAACAAAGACTTTGTGCTCAATGCCGAGCGCTACCAGGGCGCCAGTGTGTTGCTGGCCCGGGAAAACTTCGGTTGCGGCTCCAGCCGTGAACACGCGCCGTGGGCCCTGGAAGAGTACGGCTTTCGCAGCATCATCGCGCCCAGCTATGCCGACATCTTCTTCAACAACAGCTTCAAGAACGGCCTGTTGCCGATCATCTTGAGCGATGCCGAAGTGGATGAGCTGTTCCAGCAAGTGGAAGCGAATGTGGGCTATCAGCTGACCGTGGACCTGGCCGCGCAGACCGTCACCCGTCCGGACGGCAAGGTGTATCACTTTGAAGTGGATGCGTTTCGCAAGCACTGCCTGATCAACGGCCTGGACGATATCGGCCTGACCTTGCAGGACGGCGATGCGATTGCCGCGTTTGAAGCCAGGCACCGGGCGAGCCAGCCTTGGTTGTTTCGCGATGCCTGATTTGCGGTAACCGTGCGGGCCCCATCGCGGGCAAGCCCGCTCCCACATGGATCGATGTTCGCCTGAACACCTCGGTCAACTGTGGGAGCTGGCTTGCCTGCGATAGCGCCAGTGCAACCACCACAAACCCCAAGGAAAGCCACCATGACCACCACTGCCCATACCCAAGTCGTGCAAAAGCAATTCGGCGAGCAAGCCTCGGCCTACCTGAGCAGTGCCGTGCACGCCCAGGGCAGCGAATTCGCACTGCTGCAGGCCGAGCTGGCCGGGCAGGGCGCTGCACGGCTGCTGGACCTGGGCTGTGGGGCGGGTCATGTGAGTTTCCAGGTGGCGCCTCTGGTTAACGAAGTGGTGGCCTACGACCTGTCTCGGCAGATGCTCGACGTGGTCACCGCCGCCGCGAAAGATCGCGGCCTGGACAATATCCGCACCGTCCACGGCGCCGCCGAGCGTCTGCCGTTCGCCGATGGCGAGTTCGACTTCGTGTTCAGCCGTTATTCGGCCCACCACTGGAGTGACCTGGGCCTGGCCCTGCGGGAAGTGCGCCGCGTGCTCAAGCCAGGCGGGGTGGCGGCGTTTGTGGATGTCTTGTCACCGGGTAGCCCATTGCTGGACACTTACCTGCAAACCGTCGAAGTGCTGCGCGACACCAGCCACGTGCGAGATTACGCCGCCGCCGAGTGGATGCAGCAACTCAGCGAGTCTGGCCTGCATGTGCGTAACAGCCTGCGTCAACGCCTGCGTCTGGAATACACCTCGTGGGTCGAGCGCATGCGCACGCCAGAGGTGCTGCGTGCGGCAATCCTTGAGCTGCAAAAGGCGATGGGCCAGGAAGTGCGCGATTATTACGAAATTCAGGCCGACGGCACCTTCAGCACCGACGTGCTGGTGGTCTTTGCCCAACGCTGATTGATTTTTCCCGGCCTGCCCACGGGCGGGTCGCTTGATGAAATGAGGAACCCATGAGCAAGCAGATTCTGATTCTCCCTGGCGACGGTATTGGTCCGGAAATCATGGCCGAAGCGGTCAAGGTGCTGGAGCTTGCCAACGCCAAGTACAGTCTGGGCTTCGAGCTGAGCCACGACGTGATCGGCGGCGCGGCCATCGACAAGCACGGCGTGCCCCTGGCCGACGAAACCCTGGACCGCGCCCGTGCGGCCGACGCCGTGTTGCTCGGCGCGGTGGGTGGCCCGAAGTGGGACAAGATCGAGCGTGACATCCGCCCGGAGCGCGGCCTGTTGAAAATCCGCGCGCAACTGGGCCTGTTCGGCAACCTGCGCCCGGCAATCCTCTACCCGCAACTCGCCGATGCCTCAAGCCTCAAGCCGGAAGTGGTGGCGGGCCTGGATATCCTGATCGTGCGTGAGCTGACCGGCGGTATCTATTTCGGTTCGCCACGGGGCGTGCGCGAGTTGGAAAATGGCGAGCGCCAAGCCTACGACACGCTGCCGTACAGCGAGAGCGAAATCCGCCGTATCGCCCGGGTCGGTTTCGATATGGCCCGTGTGCGTGGCAAAAAGGTGTGCTCGGTGGATAAAGCCAACGTGCTGGCCTCCAGCCAACTGTGGCGCGAAATCGTTGAGGAAGTGGCCAAGGACTACCCGGACGTCGAACTGAGCCACATGTACGTCGACAACGCCGCGATGCAGCTGGTGCGTGCGCCCAAGCAGTTCGACGTGATCGTCACCGACAACCTGTTCGGCGACATCCTGTCCGACCAGGCGTCGATGCTCACAGGTTCGATCGGCATGTTGCCGTCGGCGTCCCTGGACACCCACAACAAGGGCATGTACGAGCCGTGTCACGGTTCGGCGCCGGACATCGCAGGCCAGGGCATTGCCAACCCGCTGGCGACCATTTTGTCGGTGTCGATGATGCTGCGTTACACCTTCAACCTGAGTGAAGCGGCCGACGCGATCGAGAAAGCCGTCAGCCTGGTACTGGACCAGGGCTTGCGCACCGGGGACATCTGGTCCCAGGGCTGCACCAAGGTCGGAACGCAAGAAATGGGCGACGCAGTAGTCGCCGCGCTGCGGAATCTGTAATCTCTCGGGCCCGCTTGCAGTTGTTGCTGCAAGGCGGCCCACTTTTTAACAAGGTGTAGTTGCGATGAAACGTGTAGGTCTGATCGGTTGGCGCGGTATGGTCGGTTCCGTGCTCATGCAGCGGATGCTGGAAGAGCAGGATTTCGATCTTATTGAGCCGGTGTTTTTCACCACTTCGAACGTAGGTGGCCAAGGGCCGTCCGTGGGCAAGGATATTGCCCCGCTCAAGGACGCCTACAGCATTGAAGAGTTGAAGACCCTCGACGTGATCCTGACGTGCCAGGGTGGCGACTACACCAGCGAAGTCTTCCCCAAGCTGCGCGAAGCCGGCTGGCAGGGTTACTGGATCGACGCCGCTTCCAGCCTGCGTATGCAGGATGACGCGGTGATCATCCTTGATCCGGTCAACCGTAAGGTCATCGACCAGCAACTGGATGCCGGCACCAAGAACTACGTGGGCGGCAACTGCACCGTCAGCCTGATGCTGATGGGGCTGGGTGGCCTGTTCGAAGCCGGCCTGGTCGAGTGGATGAGTGCCATGACCTATCAGGCTGCCTCTGGTGCCGGTGCGCAGAACATGCGCGAGCTGATCAAGCAGATGGGCGCGACCCATGCCGCTGTCGCCGATCAACTGGCAGACCCGGCCAGCGCGATTCTCGACATCGACCGTCGTGTAGCCGAAGCCATGCGCAGCGACGCTTACCCGACCGAGAACTTCGGCGTGCCATTGGCTGGTAGCTTGATCCCGTGGATCGACAAGGAACTGCCCAACGGTCAGAGCCGCGAGGAGTGGAAGGCCCAGGCCGAGACCAACAAGATCCTCGGTCGCTTCAAGAACCCGATTCCGGTGGACGGCATCTGCGTGCGCATTGGCGCCATGCGTTGCCACAGCCAGGCGTTGACCATCAAGCTGAACAAAGACGTGCCGATCGCTGATATCGAAGGCTTGATCAGCCAGCACAACCCTTGGGTCAAGCTGGTGCCGAACAACCGCGATATCAGCATGCAGGAGCTGAGCCCGACCAAGGTCACCGGCACCCTGAATGTACCGGTGGGCCGTTTGCGCAAGCTGAACATGGGGAGCCAGTTCCTCGGTGCGTTCACCGTCGGCGACCAGCTGCTGTGGGGCGCGGCTGAACCGCTGCGTCGCATGTTGCGGATTTTGCTGGAGCGTTGATCGCTTTCTTGCATTGAAGAACCCCGCGCTCTGGTGACAGGCGCGGGGTTTTTTATTGTTCTGTCGGGCGCTATCGGGAGCAAGCTCCCTCCCACACTTGCCCTCCATTTCAAGGTTGGAGCTGGGTCGAATGTGGGAGGGGCTTGCTCTCAATAGCGCCATCAGCCACACCACAAGGCCCAGGCTAATTGCCTCACCCCCAGCCACCCGGTAAAGTGCCGCTCCCCCCTGCAATGCCCGAGGCAGCCCCCATGACCCAGACCTTCGAAATCGCCGTGATCGGTGCCACCGGCACTGTGGGTGAAACACTGGTGCAGATCCTCGAAGAGCTGGATTTCCCGGTAGGCACCGTGTATTTGCTGGCGGGCAGCAACTCGGCGGGGGCCTCGGTGCCGTTTCGTGGCAAGAACGTGCGGGTCAAAGAGGTCGACGAGTTCGATTTCAGCAAGGCGCAGTTGGCGTTCTTCGCAGCAGGCCCGGCGGTGACTCTGAGTTTCGCCTCGCGCGCCACGGCCGCTGGCTGTTCGGTAATCGACTTGTCCGGCGCATTGCCTGCCGAACAGGCGCCGCCAGTGGTGCCGCAGGCCAACGCCCAGGTGTTGAACGGTTTGAAAAAACCATTCCAGCTCGGCAGCCCAAGCCCGTCTGCCACCTACCTGGCGGTAGTGCTCGCGCCGTTGCGGGGTTTGGTGGATATCCAGCGCGTGAATGTCACCGCCAACCTGGCGGTCTCTGCCCAGGGCCGGGAGGCCGTCAGCGAGTTGGCGCGGCAGACCGCTGAGTTATTGAACGTGCGTCCACTGGAACCGAAGTTCTTCGACCGGCAAATGGCGTTCAACCTGCTGGCTCAAGTCGGTACGCCAGACGCCCAAGGTCATACAGCCCTGGAGAAACGCCTCGTACACGAGCTGCGTGCCGTGCTGGAAACACCTTTGCTAAAGATTTCCGCAACCTGCGTTCAAGCCCCGGTGTTTTTCGGCGATAGCCTGACAGTGTCGTTGCAATTGGCCGCGCCGGTCGATCTGGCCGCAGTCAACCGTGCACTCGATGCTGCGCCGGGTATCGAGCTGGTTGAGGAGGGCGATTACCCAACGGCTGTAGGCGATGCGGTCGGCCAGGATGTGGTTTACGTAGGACGCGTACGTGCAGGTGTTGACGACCCCGCGGAACTAAATCTGTGGTTGACGTCAGATAACGTACGCAAGGGCTCGGCCCTGAACGCTGTGGAACTGGCGCAGTTGTTGATAAAAGGCCTTGTGTAAAAGATACTTGGCGGCAATTTGTAGATTGATTCTAGCCAGGCGCTATGCTTGGTCCCAAGTGAAACACAAGCGCGTCGGTGACCTATCGGCTCGCCATGCCTTATGGCAGCGGTTACCAACCTTCTCGCAGGGCGGGGAGCGTTCAGACAAAGGATGAGGCTATGGTTCAAGTTCGCAAACTGGTGTTAGCAATAGCGGCCGCCTCGGCGCTGTCCTCCGGTATGGCGCAGGCGCTGCAACTTGGGGAGATGACCCTCAAGTCGAAGTTGAACCAGCCGCTGTCGGTGGAAATCGAATTGCGTGATGTGGGTGGCCTCACGGCGGCCGAGATCACTCCGAGCCTGGCTTCTGCCCAGGCCTTTGTGGATGCGGGCGTTGACCGCCAGGCGTTTCTCGATGACCTGACGTTCACCCCGGTGATCAACCCCGAAGGTCGCAGCGTGGTGCGCGTGACCTCCAGCAAGCCGCTGCCCGATTCCTATGTGCGCTTCCTGCTGCAGGTGCAATGGCCCAATGGCCGTTTGATGCGTGACTACAGCGTGCTGCTCGACCCGGCCAAGTTCGACCAGCCGGCACCGACTGCCGGCGCGCCGGCCAGTGCCGCACCTGCCGCCGGCACGCCCGCCCAGCACACCACCACGTCCCGCGACACCTTGTGGGAAATCGCCGCGAAGAATCGTAACGGCGCCTCGGTCCAGCAGACGATGCTGGCGATCCAGGCGCTCAACCCTGACGCTTTTATCGATGGCAATATCAATCGCCTGAAAACCGGCCAGGTCCTGCGCCTGCCGGATGCCACGCAAAGTACGGCGCTGGCGCAGCCTCAAGCGATCGCCGAAGTCAGCGCGCAGAACGCCGCCTGGCGTCAGGGCCGTCGTACCCCCAAGGGGCAAGTGGCCGGCAAGGCGCAGTTGGATGCGACCAAGCGTACCCAGGCCGGCAATGCGCCGACGAGCACCCAGGCCAAGGACAACTTGAGCCTGGTCTCGGCCGAAGCCGCCAAGCAAGGTACGAAGGGCAAGGCCGGTGATAACCGTGCATTGAGCGACAAGCTGGCGATGACCCAGGAAGAGCTGGACACCACCCGCCGCGATAACGAAGAACTCAAGAGCCGCGCCGCCGACTTGCAAAGCCAGTTGGACAAGTTGCAAAAGCTGATTCAGTTGAAGAATGACCAGTTGGCTCGCTTGCAGGCGCAAAACGGTGAGCCGGCTACGGCTGCAATCCCTGCGCAGCTGGCAGGTGAGCCCGCAGCAGAGCCTGCGGCGCCCGTTGCAACCCCTGCACCCGCCGCTGAACCGCCCAAGCCGGTCGCGGCACCTGCTACCACCGAAGGCAAGTTCAATGACTTGCTGACCAACCCTATTATCCTCGGCATCATTGGCGGGGCAGGCATCCTGGTGGTGCTGCTGCTTCTGTTGCTGTGGGCGCGCCATCGCAATGCCCGCCGCGAAGAGGAAAAGCATCTGCGCATGGCGCGGGCGCTGGCCGAAGAGCCTGAGTTCACGCCCAATATTGACCAGGACCTGCCGCCTGACAGTTTTGAAGGCCTTGAAGTGCCGCCGCCGAGCGTCAAGCTGGGCGCCGCGCCAGCGCCTGCCCCGGTGGCTGAGCCGGTTGTCGTGCCGACTGTCGCTTCCGTGCTCGCACCCCTGGCCGTCGCTGTTGCCCAGGAGAACTCCAGCGATGCATTGGCTCAGGCCCAGTCCCATATCGACCGCGGCCACCTGAACCAGGCGGCTGATGTGCTTGAACAAGCCATCAAACATGAGCCCAAGCGCAGCGACCTGCGTTTGAAGCTGATGGAAGTCTACGGCCTGCAGAACGACAAGGACGGTTTCGTCACCCAGGAGCGCCAATTGGTCGCCAACGGTGAGAACCACGCCCAGGTCGAGCAGCTCAAGAGCCGCTTCCCGGCCATGGCCGTGCTGGCAGCGGGCGTCAGCGCCGCCGTGGCTGCTGCGGCTCTCGATGCGCAGTACGTCAAGGATTTGCTCGATGACAAGCCGGCGGCGGCTGAGCCGGCGGACACCTTCGACAACGATTTTGACCTTAGCCTGGATGAGCTGGAAGCTGCCTCGCCGGCCGAGATCGCCCGGGACCAGCAAACCTTTGAAGCGCTGCTGCAACAACAGACTGAGGCCAAGGCCGATGCGCAGGATCTCTCGGACTTTGACCTGGACCTGCAACTGGATCCGCCAGCGTCGAAATCCGATGACGACTTTCTCTCGGGACTTGAGGAGCAGATGAAGGACGTGCCGCCTGTCGAGCCGCCCACCCTGACACCTGCCGCGCTGGACGAATTCGAGTTGCCGGAAGACTTTGACCTGTCCCTGGCTGATGAGCCGACGGCCCCGGCAGCCAAGCCCGATGCGTTTGCCTCGGAACTGGACGACGTCAATGCCGAGTTGGACCGATTGTCCCAGAGCCTGGAGCACCCGCCGATCGAGCCGACCTTCACGGCCGAGGATGCCGCGCTGGGCGGTGATGATGAACCGGATTTCGATTTCCTCTCAGGCACGGATGAAGTCGCTACCAAGCTCGACCTGGCCCAGGCTTACATCGACATGGGTGATGCCGATGGCGCTAAAGACATCCTTGATGAAGTCTTGGTCGAAGGCAACGAAGACCAGCGTGGCGAAGCCAAGGAAATGCTCGGCCGAATCTAAAGCCAGGCGCTATAACAGTGCGGGAGGGGCGGTGCGACGATTCGACTTGCTCCCTCCCACATTTGTTTGGCATCGATCCATAACAAAACGCCCGTCAGGCATCCGACGCCTTTATAATGCCCGCCTTTGCGCAACTCATCAGGCTCTCAGTTCTTGGCAAATATAGATAACGCGGCCGCCGAAATGGCGGCCGCCGGCTTTTACCGCATCGCCCTGGGCGTGGAATACAAAGGCTCGCGCTATCGCGGCTGGCAGCGTCAGGCCTCCGGCGTGCTGACGGTGCAGGAAACCCTCGAAAACGCCCTGTCCAAAGTCGCTGACTCGCCGGTGTCGCTGATGTGTGCCGGGCGCACCGACGCTGGCGTACACGCGTGTGGCCAGGTGGTGCATTTCGACACCCAGGCCGAGCGGTCGATGAAGGCGTGGGTGATGGGGGCGAATATCAATTTGCCCCACGACGTGAGTGTGAGCTGGGCCAAGGTCATGCCGGCGCATTTTCATGCACGCTTCAAGGCCATCGCCCGGCGTTACCGTTACGTGATCTACAACGATCAGATCCGCCCCGCGCATCTCAATGAAGAAATTACCTGGAACCACCGCCCGCTGGACGCCGAGCGTATGGCCGAGGCCGCGCAGCACCTGGTGGGCGTGCATGACTTCAGCGCCTTCCGCGCCGGCCAGTGCCAGGCCAAGTCGCCGATCAAGGAAGTTCATCACCTGCGAGTCACCCGTCACGGCAAGATGATCGTGCTGGATATTCGCGCCGGGGCGTTCCTGCATCACATGGTGCGCAACATTGCCGGCGTGCTGATGACCATCGGTACGGGCGAGCGCCCGGTTGAGTGGGCCAGGGAAGTGCTGGAAAGCCGCATCCGTCGCACGGGCGGCGTCACGGCGCACCCGTTTGGCCTGTATTTGGTGGATGTGGAGTACCGCGACGAGTTCCAGTTGCCGGAACGCTTTATCGGGCCGCACTTCCTCACAGGTTTCAGTGAACTTGGCGGCTGACGCCCGGAAAAGCTTTTGTTAACATCCGGGACTTTCTCGGTCCAACCCTGAGGTTCCTACGACATGTCAGCCGTTCGCAGCAAGATTTGCGGGATTACCCGCATAGAAGACGCGCTGGCGGCAGTCGAGGCAGGGGCCGATGCCATCGGTCTGGTGTTTTATGCCAAAAGCCCGCGCGCGGTGAATGTGCTGCAGGCGCGGGCCATCATTGCGGCGCTGCCGCCTTTCGTGACCACCGTGGGCTTGTTCGTCAACGCCAGTCGCTGCGAACTCAATGAAACCCTGGATGCGGTGCCGCTGGACATGCTGCAGTTCCATGGCGATGAAACGCCTGATGAGTGTGAAAGTTATCAGCGCCCGTACATCAAGGCGTTGCGGGTCAAGACGGGCGACGATATCGCCGCGGCGTGTGCCGCGTATATCGGCGCTCGCGGGATCCTGCTCGACACCTACGTCGAAGGCGTACCGGGTGGTACGGGTGAGGCGTTCGATTGGTCGCTGATTCCCGAGGGGTTGAGCAAGCCGATCATCCTGGCCGGTGGGCTCAACCCTGCGAACGTCGGGGCTGCCATCGAGCAGGTGCGGCCGTATGCCGTGGACGTCAGCGGTGGGGTGGAGCAGGGCAAGGGCATCAAGGATCACAACAGGATTCGCGCATTCATGCAGGCCGTGCGCAACAGCAGTGGCGGGATGTGACGGCTGGCAGTCTGCCGCCGTCCATAACTACCACTGTGTAAAACAGCCCGGCGCCGCCTGTGGGTGGCCCGGAAATGAAGTGGCAACCCTGCGCTGGCAGGTTGTCTGGAAGGCTGAGGATGCAGGCGGGAAATGGCAGGTCCAACGTCTGACCCCGTCCCGCAGGCATCATCGCCACATATGAATTTAGCTCAAGGGCATACGCGGGGCTGTGTTCAAGCCACCGGTACTGGAGAAAGAAAGCATGAGCAACTGGTTAGTAGACAAACTGATCCCTTCGATCATGCGTTCCGAGGTGAAGAAAAGCTCGGTTCCTGAAGGTCTGTGGCACAAGTGCCCGTCCTGCGACGCGGTGCTGTACCGCCCGGAGCTGGAAAAGACCCTGGATGTTTGCCCCAAGTGCAATCACCACATGCGTATCGGCGCGCGCGCGCGCATCGACATCTTCCTGGATGCCGATGGCCGCAACGAACTGGGCGCTGACCTGGAGCCGGTCGACCGTCTCAAGTTCCGCGACAGCAAGAAGTACAAGGACCGTCTGGTCGGTGCGCAGAAGCAGACAGGCGAGAAGGACGCGCTGATCTCGGTCAGCGGCAAGCTGCTGGGCATGCCCGTGGTGGTCTCGGCCTTCGAGTTTTCCTTCATGGGCGGTTCCATGGGCGCCATCGTCGGTGAGCGCTTTGTGCGTGCTGCCAACTACGCCCTGGAAAACCGTTGCCCGATGATCTGCTTCGCCGCCTCCGGTGGTGCGCGTATGCAGGAAGCGCTGATTTCCCTGATGCAAATGGCCAAGACCTCGGCGGTACTGGCGCGTCTGCGCGAAGAAGGCATTCCGTTCATCTCGGTACTGACCGACCCGGTCTACGGCGGCGTTTCCGCCAGCCTGGCGATGCTCGGCGATGTGATCGTCGGCGAGCCCAAGGCGCTGATCGGTTTTGCCGGCCCGCGTGTGATCGAGCAAACCGTGCGCGAGAAGCTGCCGGAAGGCTTCCAGCGCAGCGAGTTCCTGCTGGAGCACGGCGCTATTGACCTGATCATCCCGCGTGGCGAGCTGCGTCCACGTCTGGGTAACCTGCTGGCGCAAATGATGGGCCTGCCGACGCCTGTGTACGTCGCGCCTAAAGTCGAGCCAATCGTCGTGCCGCCGGTGCCTGCAAACCTATGACCCAACGTACCCTGGGCGAATGGCTCGCCTACCTTGAGCAGTTGCATCCGTCCGCCATCGACATGGGCCTGGAGCGCTCGCAACAGGTAGCGGCCCGCCTCGGGTTGGGCCAGCCGGCACCGCGTGTGATCACGGTGACCGGCACCAATGGCAAGGGCTCCACCTGTGCCTTTGTCGCGGCGCTGTTGCAGGCCCAGGGCCTGAAGGTCGGTGTGTACAGCTCGCCGCACCTGCTGCGCTACAACGAGCGGGTACAGCTCAATGGCGTCGAAGCCACGGACGAGCAGTTGTGCGCAGCCTTCGCTGCCCTGGATGCCGGGCGTGGCGATATTTCCCTGACCTATTTCGAGATGGGCACCCTGGCGGCGTTCTGGCTGTTCGAGCGTGCGCAACTGGATGTGGTCGTGCTGGAAGTCGGCCTCGGTGGGCGCCTGGATACGGTCAATGTGGTGGATGCCGACCTGGCGCTGGTCACCAGCATCGGGGTTGATCATGCCGACTACCTGGGCAATACCCGCGAGTCCGTGTCCTATGAAAAGGCCGGGATTTTCCGCCAGGGCAGGCCGGCGCTGTGTGGCGACCTGGATCCGCCGCAACCTTTGCTGGACAAGGTGCGCGAGCTGGATTGCCCGTTCTACCTGCGCGGTCGTGAATTCAATCTCGACATCGGTGCGACCCATTGGCAATGGCGCGGGCGTGATGCCCGTGGCAAGGTGGTCGAGCTGCTTGATTTGCCGCTGCTGAACCTGCCGATGGAAAACGCTGCACTCGCGCTGCAAGCCTATTTGCTGCTGGATCTGCCGTGGGATGCCGAGCAGATCGGCGCAACCCTGCGGGCGACGAAAGTGGTGGGGCGCCTGGATCGTCGGGTGCTCGACTGGCAAGGCAAGCGCCTGAACCTGTTGTTGGATGTGGGTCACAATCCCCATGCGGCTCACTATTTGGCGCAGCGCCTGGCGCGCACGCCACCGGCCGGCCGTCGCCTGGCGGTGTTCGGGCTGTTGGCCGACAAGGATCTGGAAGGCGTGGTTGCGCCGTTGCTTGGCAGTGTTCAGTCTTGGGCTGTTGCGCCGCTGGATACACCGCGTAGCCGGCCGGCGGCTGAGCTGCAAACCGCCTTGCAGAACCTTGGCGCGCCCGTGACGTCGTATGCAAGCATCATTGCCGCCCTGGAGGCGCAGTGTGCGGTGGCTACGGCCGAGGACGAGATCCTGTTGTTCGGATCATTTTATTGTGTTGCCGAGGCGCTCGAATGGCTGGCCCGGCGCTCCACGGAGGAAGCTGCACATGGCATTACTGGATAGCGCATACAAGCAGCGAATGGTTGGAGCCCTGGTGTTGGTGGCGTTGGCAGTCATCTTCCTGCCGATGCTGTTTTCCCGTCAGGACGAGCAGCGCCAGGTGGTGGTTGAAGCACCCGCTGCGCCCCAGGCGCCGGTGGTGCCCCAGGTTCAGGTCGAGCCGGTGGTGGTGCCCGAGCCTCAGGCGTTGCCGGAAGAGCCTGTACCTGTCGAGGAGGAGGTCGCTACGCAACAGGCTCCTTCGATGCCGGTGCAGCCAAGTGTGCCGGTGGTCAAGCCAGCGCCGGCACCCGCTGTCGCTGCCAAACCGCCGGCACCGGCGCCAACGCCCAAGCCTGTGGCGCCGCAGCCTGCTGCGCCGGGTAAACCGGATGTGGGCCAGAGCCGCATTGATCCCAATGGCCTGCCGATCAGTTGGTCGATCCAGCTCGCCAGCCTGGCCAATCGCGAAAGTGCCGACGCCTTGCAGAAAAAGCTGCGTGCCCAGGGTTATAACGCCTATATCCGCAGTGCCGATGGCAAGAATCGGGTGTTTGTCGGGCCGCTGATCGAGCGCGCCGAGGCGGATCGCCTGCGCGATTTGCTGGGCCGCCAGCAGAACCTCAATGGGTTTGTGGTGCGTTTCCAGCCCGAGCGCGGCTGATTCAAGCAGGCATTAACGCAATCTAAGTGTGGGAGGGGGCTTGCTCCCGATAGCGGTGGGTCAGTCAGTACATCTGATACTGACACACTTCAATCGGGAGCAAGCCCCCTCCCACATTGGTTTATGGTGGGCTTGAAATGGCGTTCACACCGCCCAATCTATTGATTTGCAAAGCAGCCGCAATCACCGCTTACCGATAGCCCGGCGCTCTGCTAAAATGCGCCGCCTTATCCGTACGTAGGCTGCACTGTGCCATTTACCTGGGTTGATTGGGCGATCGTTGCAATCGTCGCCATCTCCGCTTTGATCAGTCTGAGCCGCGGCTTTGTAAAAGAAGCACTGTCGTTGCTGACCTGGATCATCGCAGGAGTCGTAGCCTGGATGTTCGGTGGTTCACTGTCGGTCTACCTGGCCGGGTACATAGAGACACCTTCGGCTCGCGTCATCGCGGGCTGCGCCATCATGTTCATCGCCACGCTGCTGGTGGGGGCAATGGTCAATTATCTTATTGGCGAGTTGATACGTGTCACCGGCCTCTCCGGGACCGATCGATTTCTCGGCATGGCCTTCGGTGCCGCGCGTGGCGCGTTGCTGGTGGTTGTGGCGGTCGGGCTGTTGAGCCTGGGGCCGGTACAGCAGGATTCGTGGTGGCAGGAGTCGGTACTCGTGCCAAAATTTCTATTGGTTGCAGATTGGTCCAAGAACCTCATATTGGGGTGGAGCAGTCAGTGGCTGGCCAGCGGAATCAGCGTACCCGCTGATCTTCCGTTCAAGGAACACCTCTTGCCGGCGCAAACGCCTCAGTAAGCTGTGTTCAGTCAAGATTCATTAAGTAGGGGTTGCGTCGCATGTGTGGCATCGTCGGTATCGTCGGTAAGTCGAACGTCAATCAGGCGCTGTATGACGCGCTAACCGTCCTCCAGCACCGCGGCCAGGACGCTGCCGGTATTGTGACCAGCCACGACGGCCGGTTATTCCTGCGCAAGGACAATGGCCTGGTGCGTGACGTGTTCCATCAGCGTCACATGCAGCGCCTCGTCGGGCACATGGGTATTGGCCATGTGCGTTACCCGACTGCCGGTAGCTCGACTTCGGCCGAAGCTCAACCGTTCTACGTCAACTCGCCTTACGGCATCACCCTGGCGCACAACGGTAACCTGACCAACGTTGAACAGCTGGCCAAGGAGATCTACGAATCTGACCTGCGCCACGTCAACACCAGTTCCGACTCGGAAGTGCTGCTCAACGTGTTCGCCCACGAACTGGCCCAGCGCGGCAAGCTGCAGCCGACCGAAGAAGACGTGTTTGCTGCCGTGATCGACGTGCACAACCGTTGCGTCGGTGGTTATGCCGTGGTGGCGATGATCACCGGGTACGGCATCGTCGGTTTCCGCGACCCCCACGGCATCCGCCCGATCGTGTTCGGCCAGCGTCACACCGACGAAGGCGTCGAGTACATGATCGCGTCCGAAAGCGTGTCCCTGGATGTACTGGGCTTTACCCTGATCCGCGACCTGGCGCCGGGCGAGGCTGTCTACATCACCGAAGACGGCAAGCTGCATACCCGCCAGTGCGCCGTTGCGCCGACGCTGACCCCGTGCATCTTCGAACACGTCTACCTGGCGCGTCCGGACTCGATCATCGACGGTGTGTCGGTCTACAAGGCGCGTCTGCGCATGGGCGAGAAGCTGGCCGAGAAGATCCTGCGCGAGCGTCCTGAGCACGACATCGATGTGGTTATCCCGATTCCGGACACCAGCCGTACCGCTGCGCTGGAGCTGGCCAACCACCTGGGCGTCAAGTTCCGCGAAGGCTTCGTCAAGAACCGCTACATCGGCCGTACGTTCATCATGCCCGGCCAGGCTGCGCGCAAGAAATCGGTGCGTCAGAAGCTCAACGCCATCGAGCTTGAGTTCCGCGGCAAGAACGTGATGCTGGTGGACGACTCCATCGTACGCGGCACCACCTGCAAGCAGATCATCCAGATGGCCCGCGAAGCCGGTGCGAAGAACGTGTACTTCTGCTCTGCGGCGCCTGCGGTGCGTTACCCGAACGTGTACGGTATCGACATGCCGAGCGCCCACGAGCTGATTGCACATAATCGTTCGACCCAGGACGTGGCCGACCTGATCGGCGCCGACTGGCTGATCTACCAGGACCTGCCGGACCTGATCGAAGCGGTTGGCGGGGGCAAGATCAAGATCGAGCAGTTCGACTGTGCCGTGTTCGACGGCAAGTACGTGACCGGAGATGTCGACGAGGCTTACCTGAACAAGATCGAGCAGGCGCGTAACGACTCGTCCAAGATCAAGACCCAGGCGGTCAGCGCGATCATCGACCTGTACAACAACTGAGTAGACACCGGCCCTGAGGGGCCGGTTTTGTATCTTAAATAACGTATTGAGTAAGGAGTCGCAGCATGAGTCAGGAATGGGATGCCGGTCGGTTGGACAGCGACCTCGATGGCGTAGCTTTCGATACCCTGGCTGTGCGCGCCGGCCAGCACCGCACCCCGGAAGGGGAGCACGGTGACCCGATGTTCTTCACCTCAAGCTACGTGTTCCGCACGGCGGCCGACGCTGCGGCGCGTTTTTCCGGTGAGGTGCCGGGCAACGTGTACTCGCGTTACACCAACCCGACCGTGCGCGCGTTCGAAGAGCGTATCGCGGCCCTGGAGGGCGCTGAGCAGGCTGTGGCGACCGCGACCGGCATGGCGGCCATCCTGGCGGTGGTGATGAGCCTGTGCAGCGCTGGCGACCATGTGCTGGTGTCGCGCAGCGTGTTCGGCTCGACCATCAGCCTGTTCGAGAAGTACTTCAAGCGCTTCGGTATCGAAGTGGATTACGTGCCCCTGGCGGATTTGTCCGGCTGGGATGCGGCGATCAAGGCCAATACCAAGCTGCTGTTCGTCGAATCGCCGTCGAACCCGCTGGCCGAGTTGGTCGACATTGCTGCGCTGTCCGAAGTCGCCCACGCCAAGGGTGCGATGCTGGTGGTGGATAACTGCTTCTGCACCCCGGCCTTGCAGCAACCGCTGAAGCTGGGTGCGGACATCGTGGTGCATTCGGCAACCAAGTTCATCGACGGCCAGGGCCGTTGCATGGGCGGCGTGGTGGCTGGACGCAGCGAGCAGATGAAGGAAGTGGTGGGCTTCCTGCGTACCGCCGGCCCGACCCTGAGCCCGTTCAATGCCTGGATCTTCCTCAAGGGGCTGGAAACCCTCAGCCTGCGCATGAAAGCCCATTGCGCCAACGCCCAGGCCCTGGCCGAGTGGCTGGAGCAGCAGGACGGTATCGAGAAAGTGCACTACGCTGGCCTCAAGAGCCACCCGCAACACGCCTTGGCCCAGCGCCAGCAGCGTGGTTTTGGTGCGGTGGTGAGTTTCGAAGTCAAGGGCGGCAAAGACGGCGCCTGGCGCTTTATCGATGCGACGCGCTTGATCTCCATTACCGCCAACCTGGGTGACAGCAAGACCACCATCACCCACCCGAGCACCACCTCCCACGGGCGCCTGGCGCCGCAGGAGCGTGAAGCGGCCGGCATCCGTGACAGCCTGATCCGTATCGCGGTGGGCCTGGAAGATGTAGCAGACTTGCAGGCAGACCTGGCCCGCGGGCTGGCGGCCTTGTGATCGAGTGGTCCATGGAGGCCGCGGCGGCCAGTAACGGGCGCGTTGCGCTGGTAACGGGCGCGGCGCGGGGCATTGGCCTGGGGATTGCCGCGTGGCTGATCAGCGAAGGCTGGCAGGTGGTGTTGACCGACCTGGACCGCGAGCGCGGCGCCAAGGTGTCCAAGGTGCTGGGTGATAACGCCTGGTTCATCACCATGGACGTGGCCGACGAGAAGCAAGTGGCCCAGGGGGTTGCCGAGGTGTTGGGGCAGTTCGGGCGACTCGACGCGCTGGTCTGCAATGCCGCCGTGGCTGACCCGCGCAATATCACCCTGGAAAGCCTCGATCTGGCGTACTGGAATCGCGTGCTGGCGGTGAACCTCGGCGGGCCGATGCTGTTGGCCAAGCATTGCGCGCCGTACCTGCGCGCCCACGGCGGTGCGATCGTCAATTTGGCCTCGACCCGGGCCCGTCAATCGGAGCCGGATACCGAAGCTTACGCGGCGAGCAAGGGTGGCTTGCTGGCCCTGACTCACGCCTTGGCCATGAGCCTGGGGCCAGAGGTTCGGGTCAATGCGGTCAGCCCCGGCTGGATCGATGCGCGTGATCCTGCTGCGCGCCGTGCCGAGCCGCTCACAGACGCCGATCATGCCCAGCACCCTGCGGGCAGGGTGGGCACGGTAGAGGACGTGGCGGCGATGGTAGCCTGGTTGCTGTCGCGTCAGGCCGGGTTTGTCACCGGGCAAGAGTTTGTGGTGGACGGTGGCATGAGCAAGAAGATGATTTACAGCGAGTAGGGCGGTTAGCCGTCTTGAAGTGATTTTGTCTTTTTCAGAAAAACTTCAAGCAGGCTATTGACTTAGGTCCGCTACCTGCGTAAATTTCGCGGCCTCAACGAAGCAAAGGGTGATTAGCTCAGCTGGGAGAGCATCTGCCTTACAAGCAGAGGGTCGGCGGTTCGATCCCGTCATCACCCACCACTTCTTGAGAGTCTTGCCCCAGGGCAAGACGCAACGTTAAAGGTTGCACCGACGCGCAGCGGTAGTTCAGTCGGTTAGAATACCGGCCTGTCACGCCGGGGGTCGCGGGTTCGAGTCCCGTCCGCTGCGCCATATTTTCCAGGTTCGATGTATCGGGCTTGAGATTGAACAACCCAGGTTGATCGATCAGATGTTTAAAGGTGGTTGAGGCTTTACGCTCAATCAGCCAAGCGATACGCAGCGGTAGTTCAGTCGGTTAGAATACCGGCCTGTCACGCCGGGGGTCGCGGGTTCGAGTCCCGTCCGCTGCGCCATATCTGCCTCAAGGTCCACTGAACGCCTTGAAGCACAAGAAAGCCACCGGCTGACTTGATCCGATAGCAAAGACCCTGGTCGAAAGACCGGGGTTTTTTGTGTCTGGCGTTTGAAAAAACGTCATGGTGTTTGTGACATCGTCCTCATTCATAGGCAAGCGGCTGACAGATCGTCTCGATCTTGTCGGCCGTTTTGCGTTGTTGTGTCAAAAAATTTCAATGTGGTTATTTGCCGCAGGCGCAGAAACCTTTAAAGTTAACCCTTCGGTCAACTTTGCACTGTCATCATGGCCTTTTGATTCGTCGCAAAAAGGCTTCTGCAAGTCTCGATATTCGGTGTACTTAACCATAAGGGCGGATTTATAACCGCTCAGAGGATGATCCATGTCCAACCGTGAAATAACCCGGCGCTCGTTCCTCCAGGGCGGCCTGGTGGCGGGTGTGAGCGTCACGCTGACACCGCTGAGCACCCAGGCGCTGGCTGCCCTGATGGAAAACAGCGTTACCGTGCCGTCCGAAAAATGGCTGGGCAATAACGGCAAGGCGCGCCAGCGTAACGATGCGTTGTCCAAAGTGTGCGGCAGCAAAGTCTTCGCCCGCGACATCCGCTCCAAGGACATGCCCGGCTGGCCCGTGCAGCAAGGTCACGCCATGCTGCTGAAAACCATCAAGGCCGACCATATTTATGCGGGCTACGACCTGGCGTGGCTCGGCGCCGATCTGCAGCCGGATCGTATCGTCACCGCTGCCGATCTGGACAAGGACGGTATCGTTTTCCCCGAGGAACATGCTCCGGATCCGCTGCTGCCTGAAGGCAAGGTGCCGATGTTTATCGGTCACCCGGTGGCGATCCTGATCTGGAACGATTTCGAGCGTTTCCGCCAGGCCAAGAACAAACTCAAATTCAACGACAAGGCGATTCGTTACGGCGCCAAAGTGCCGTACTACGAAGGCGACCCTTACGGTAGCTTCCGCTATGTGCGCGTTGGCGGCCCCACCTCGGCCGATGAAGACGAATTTGCCAGCCTCAAGGATTCGATTCTGTTTCCGATGCTGAAAAACCGTCGCCCGGTATGGAATTCACAACCGAATCTGCACGGCAACCTGACCGAGCGCGGTCTGTTCTACGCCGACCGCATGAAGAGCCAGATCAACACGCCGCCGGACAACTGGCTGGTGTTCGACGAGCGCTACAAGACTCCGTCAATCGAGCCGGCCGCCATGGAGCCGGACAACGGCAACGGTTGGTACGATCCGGCAACCAAGACCCTGCACTTCGTGGTGGCCACCCAGTGCCCATTGGAGGTTGCCACCGAGACGGCGAAAATGATCTCGCCGTCGCGCTTCGGCCTGGCCAACCTGAACATGCACCCCGGTTACACCGTGGGGTACGGCTCCAAAGACCACAACATCTTTGTCTACTACGCCGCCCTCGCGGCGTTGTACGGTGCCGGCGTGCCGGTGCGTCTGGCCAATGACCGTTACGAGCAGTTCCAGAGCGGCATCAAGCGTCATCCGTTCGACATTCGTTATCAATTGGCTGTCGACAAGAACGATCACAGCTTCAAGATCTTCCTCGCCGACATGAGCGTCGACGGCGGTGGCCGGATCAACTACAGCCCCTCGGTAGCCGCAGTAGGCGCCACGGCCGCACAGTCGATCTACTACATGCCGCAGAACGACCTGCAAGTCACCGCGTATCACTCGCGGGGCGTTGAAGCCGGTTCGATGCGTGGGTACGGCACCCTGCAGAGCATGGCCGCGACGGAAATGATGGTCGACGAAATCGCCGGTCGTCTCGGTGTGGATGCTATCGAGTTGCGCCGCAAGAACGCACTGCGTTCGGGCATGAAAAACACCCAGGGCGCTATTCCTGCCGGTGCGTTGCGCCTGCACGAAATTCTCGACAAAGCCTCTGTTCACGAGGTCTGGAAAAACCGCGACGCGATCAAGCAACAACGCGAAGCCGCAGACCCGGATAACTGGTACGGCGTGGGTTTCGCTATCTGCCAGAAAGACTTTGGCACTGGTTCCGAAGCACCGATGGCCAGTATCGAATTCAGCGCTGACGGTCGCATCAGTCTGCGTCATATCGGTATCGAAATCGGCACCGGTATGTCTACCTCGCAATCGCTGGTCGTTGCCGATTTCCTTGGCAGCCCGGCCCACGAAGTGAAGACTGGCGAAACAGAGTGGAAGGAAATGCAGCTGATCACCAGCGGCAACCCTTACATCATGAGCCAGGCCGAGCAGGACAACCTGCTGCGCAACCCGCGCTGGGTGGGCAAGCTCGCTTCGGCATCTTCGGCCACCAACTCGGCGTACTACTTCAGCCACGCCACCCGTGAAGCGGCGCGCGTGCTGTTCAACCATGGTTTGTGGCCAGCGGCGCTGGAGATCTGGCGTCAGGGCCCGTTCGGCGGTCAGGCCAACCCCTATGTGGTGCGCCGCGAAGATGCGCATTGGGTCGACGGCAAGCTCACCGCCAACGGCATGCAGCCGCTCAGTTTTGAAGAATTGGCCAAGCGTGCCCACGAGCGCGGCCTGGTCACGGCGGCCACTGTGCACGGTTTCAACCGCTGGAGTTGGGCCGAGGCTGAATACAGCATCGACGGCGTGCGCGAGCGCCTGCCGCTCGACGGCCTGGCCGTGAAGTACGGCGACGGCGCGCCAAAAGCCAAGCAGGCGCTGATGAGCACTGCCGGCTTCCATCTGCTGGATCGCCAGAACATCAGCTACCCCGCGACGCAGTTGAACAACGCTGCCGTGACTTACTACAGCCCGGTCGCCACATTGGTCGAGTTGAAGGTCAACAAGGGGTCGGCGCAGGTGGAAGTGCTCAATCACCATTCGTGGATCGAGTGCGGCCGCGTGTTGGTTGAGGAGTTGGTCAAAGGTCAGCTTGAGGGCGGTGTCGCCATGGGCATCGGCCACGCATTGATGGAGGAAATGCCGCTGTATGAGGGCGGGCCGGGGGAGGGTGACTGGAACTTCAACCGTTACCGTCTGCCGATGGCGCGTCACGTTGCCGTGTGGAAGCAGACCTCGGAGATTTTGCCGGCGCTGTCGCCGAGCGATCCATCCAAGGGTATCGCTGAAGTGGTGATGATCCCGATTGTCGGGGCCATCGGTAATGCCGTGGCGCACGCCATCGGTAAACGTGTTCGCGACCTGCCAATCACTGCTGCGCGCATCAAGGAAGCCCTCAATGCCTAATCGTCCGCTTCAACTGACCCTCAATGGTCAATCCGTCGGCCCAGTGGACATCCCTGATGACCTGCCGATGATCGATTACCTGCACGAATACAAAAACCTCACCGGTTCGCGTCTTGGCTGCGGCCAGGGTATTTGCCACGCTTGCGTGGTCATCGTCGACAACCCGGACGGCACCAGCGAAGAAGTGCGCACGTGCATCACCGGCGCGCATTACTTTGAAGGCAAGCGAGTGCGCACCATTGAATCCCACGCCAAGCGCGATGAGTCGGGGCAGGTCATCGAACTGAACCCGATCCAGCAGCGCTTCGTGGATGAGTTTGCGTTCCAGTGCAGCTACTGCGCGCCGGGCTTCGTCAACGCGGCGACCGTGCTGGTGGAAAAGCTGCAACGTCAGCCGACCGTGCACAGCAAACTGGAACAAGTCATCGAGGACAGCCTTGGGCATCACGTCTGCCGTTGCACTGGGTACGTGCGTTATTACAACGCTACCCGCAACGTGCTGACCGATCTCGGCCTGGTCAAGGAGGGTTGAGCATGAAGCTTTTTCTGACCCGAATGACCCTGGCGGTCGGCCTGGCTGCGCCGATGCTGTTTGCCCATGCCGATGATCAGGTCAAGCGCGGCGAATACCTAGCCCGCGCCGCCGACTGCATGGCGTGCCACACTGCAGCGGGCGGCGCGCCGTTTGCGGGCGGGCTGCCGATTGTCTCGCCGTTCGGCACGATCTACGGCACCAACATCACGCCGAGCAAAGAGCACGGCATCGGCTTGTACAACGATGACGAGTTCTTCGCTGCGCTGACGCAAGGCAAGCGTCGCGACGGGGCGAATCTGTACCCGGCGATGCCGTATACCTCCTACCACCTGATGCCGCGCGAAGATTCGGATGCGATTCATGCGTACCTCAAAACCATCGAGCCGATCGAACGTGCAGCGCCGGTGACGAGCCTGAGTTTTCCGTTCAACGTGCGCCTGGGCCTGATGGGCTGGAATGCGTTGTACGGCAAAGCGCTGAAACTGGAGCCGGCCGAAGGTAAAAGCGAAGCCTGGAAACGCGGCCAGTACATGGTCGAAGTGCTTGGTCACTGCGGTGAGTGCCACACGCCACGCGGCCTGCCGGGCGCGATGGAGCTGGACAAGCGCCTGACCGGCGGCATCCTCAATGGTTACCTGGCGCCTAGCCTGCTCGCCACGGACCTGGCTGCCCGCGGCTGGAATGAACAGGACTTGGCCACATTCCTCAAGCACGGCATGAGCGCCCAAGGCACGATGTTCAACGAGATGTTCCCGGTGTTCCACAACAGCACCCAGGGCCTGAGCCATCAGGATCTGGCCGCGATGGCCACGTTCCTGCTGGGCGATAACCCGCCAGCCGCCAAAGCGCTGGTCGACGTGCCGGTGGATAAACTCAGCCAGAGCGCTCAGCGCGGCCGCCAGGAATACCTGAACGTCTGCGCCGGTTGCCACGCCGCGGGTGGGGAAGGCAAGCCGCACATCGCGGTGGCCATGCGCGGCAACACCACGCTGCGCCTGGAAGACCCGCGCAACCTGCTGCGCGTGATCGAGGACGGTATTGGCGAGCAGAAATTTTCCGGGTTCGAGCACATGCAACCGATGCCGGGGTTTTCCGAGAAGCTCAGTGCGCAACAGCTGACTGATCTGCTCAATTACCTGCGTCAAGGTTGGGGCGGCCAATCGGCTGAGCTGGCCGTAGGCGATGTGCAGAAGCTGCAAGCCGAGGCGCCTTCCGTCGAACACAAGGCGCATTGACGGCAGCGTGTGAAGCGCATAACTGGTGTGGGAGCGAGCAAGTCGCCCCCACACGGGTTGTGTTTACATTCCGAATTTATCGCGCAGCCCGTAGTACCAAGCCCCCAGCGCCGCAAACGGCGTACGCAACATCTGCCCGCCCGGGAACGGGTAGTGCGGCAAATCCGCAAACGCATCAAAACGCTCAGCCTGCCCGCGCAATGCCTCAGCCAGTACTTTGCCTGCCAGGTGCGTGTACGTCACGCCATGGCCGCTACAGCCTTGTGAGTAATAGATGTTGTCGCCAAGACGGCCGACCTGGGGCAGGCGCGACAGGGTCAGCAGGAAATTGCCGGTCCAGGCGTAGTCGACCTTCACGTCTTTGAGTTGCGGGAATGCCTTGAGCATTTTCGGCCGGATGATTGCCTCGATATTCGCCGGGTCCCGCGCGCCATACACCACGCCGCCGCCGAAGATCAGGCGCTTGTCACTGGTGAGGCGGTAGTAGTCGAGCAGGTAGTTGCAGTCTTCGACACAGTAATCCTGCGGCAACAGCGTCTTGGCCAATTCATCGCCAAGGGGTGCGGTGGTGATCACTTGGGTACCGCATGGCATCGACTTGGCCGCCAGCTCCGGCACCAGGTTGCCCAGGTAAGCGTTACCGGCAACGATAATGAATTTGGCCCGGACCCTGCCTTCGGCGGTGTGTACCACAGGGTTGGCGCCGCGCTCGATGCGCACCGCTGCCGATTGCTCATAAATCGTACCGCCCAGGGATTCCACGGCCGCCGCTTCGCCCAGTGCCAGGTTGAGCGGGTGGATATGCCCGCCGCTCATGTCCAGCAAACCGCCCACATAGTTGTCACAGGCCACCACTTCGCGGATGCGGCGCTCGTCGAGCAACTCAAGCTGCGTATGGCCGTAGCGCTCCCACAGGCGCTTCTGCGATTCCAGATGACCCATGTGCTTGCTGTTGAGTGCGGCAAATACACCGCCGTCCTTCAAGTCGCACTGGATCTGGTATTTAGCCACGCGCTCCCGAATAATCTTGCCGCCTTCAAAGGCCATCTGCCCCAGCAACTGAGCCTGTCTGGGCCCGACACTGCGCTCGATCACATCGATATCACGGCTGTAGCTGTTGACGATCTGCCCGCCATTACGACCCGAGGCACCAAAACCCACCTTGGCGGCTTCCAGTACCGTGACGCGAAAGCCGTTCTCCAGCAAAAACAGCGCGCTGGAAAGCCCGGTATAGCCGGCACCAATCACACAGACATCGGTTTCGACCTCACCTTGCAGGGTTGGACGGGGTGGGGCTGCATTCGCGGAAGCGGCGTAATAGGACTGGGGGTAGGGGGTGTTCGCCATCCTGGAACCTCTGTTTTATATTTTTTACGAGTGCGGCGATCCTACCTGAGTTGAAAATTGCCTGCCAGCCACCCGGAAATCCCAGGTGTACCCGGCATAAATAAAAAATTCGCATATTCATAGGCTTAGCTGCAAAAAAGATGTTGACACCCCTCCGGAATTCCGTAGAATGCCGCCTCACAGCAGGCACGTAGCTCAGTTGGTTAGAGCACCACCTTGACATGGTGGGGGTCGTTGGTTCGAGTCCAATCGCGCCTACCAAACAAAATCCGCTCTGCTGGGCGGTCTGGAAGGGCTCACCGAAAGGTGGGCCCTTTTTTGTTGTCTGGAATTTGGGCAATAGCCACCCCTACACGGCTCAAGGCGTGTATTCAGGTTTGAACGCTCGATCAGCAGAACAGCGTAGCCACCGACAGCAGGCAAATTATCTGGACGAACATCTGGCAGCGTATTTCGCCAAACGTGGTCGCCATATCACTCATTTGTCCGGCATACATAGCGCGAGCCCTCATTATCGGTATAACACCGTGAACGAACTGCAGGTACACACAGCTGCATGATGGAGTATAGGTTCTGTTTGAGAGTCTACACGGTTGAACGATTTTGAGCTCCTCATCAGGTCGGTTGCGCGACTTTCCCCCTGAGGTCTGGACGCTTTCTCCTGATTGCGCCCGACCGTCGGCGCCATCCCCACAAAATTTATTGGTGTGCAGCAACAATTTTTCTTGTTGGACACCCCCGGTCTCCAGACAGCAAAGTTGCCGCCACTGACGCTCGACCTTCCGGGTCAACAATAAAAAAACCGAGCCGACTGCACGCCACTTCCAAGCTGTGAGCCCTTTGCCCACATCCTGCTGTTATGGCGCCGCAGCGCGCACTAAAGGACCTCTGTGCCATGCAAACAGTTGTGAACCTATGGCCGCTGATCGGCGTGCTTGTCATCGTGGTCGGCTTTGTATTGCGCTTCAATCCGCTGTTGGTGGTCACCGCCGCCGCCATCGCCACCGGGCTTGCCGCCCAGTTCCCGCTGGAAAAAATTCTCGCCACCATGGGCGATGGTTTCCTTCAGACTCGTGCCCTGCAATTGATTCTTTTATTGCCGCTGGCGGTGATTGGCCTGTTGGAGCGTCATGGCTTGCGCCTGCATGCGCAGAACTGGATCGCCCGCTTCGAGCGGGCAACGGTTGGGCGTTTGCTGATCATTTATCTGTTTGTGCGTGAATCCACGGCCGCCATGGGGCTGACCAGCCTGGGTGGGCATCCGCAAATGGTGCGCCCACTGTTGGCGCCGATGGCCGAAGGTGCTGCGGAAAAACGCTACGGCAAGCTACCGGACAAGCTGCGCCACAAGGTCTTGGCCATGTGTGCGGCCACCGATAACGTCGGGCTGTTTTTTGGTGAGGATATTTTTGTCGCCTTCGGTGCGATTGCGTTGATGCACACCTTCCTGTTGGGCTCGGGGATTGACGTGGAGCCGCTGCACATCGCGGTGTGGGGCATTCCGACGGCGATTTGTGCGTTCATCATTCATGCGATCCGCCTGCATCGCTTTGATCGACGATTGACCCGCGAAATGAGCCCGGCCAACACGTCCGTGGAGGCTGCTCAATGATCATTTCCATTCAATACCTTTATTGGCTCGCCGGTGTTCTGTTGCTGATCACTGCGGGCATGATCCTGCTCGATCGCACCCATCCCAAACGCTGGTCCAGCGCGCTGTTCTGGTTGTTGTTCGCCATACCGTTCCTGGTGGGGGAGCGTCTGCCCTCGGTGGCCATCGGCATCGGTGTGGTGGTGATGGCGTTGATCGCCGGCTTGGGTGGCGTTGGTCGCGGCCAGCACGCCGAATTGCACGACAAGGCGTCCCGCGCCAGCGCCGGGCGCCTGGGCCACAAGTTGTTTATCCCGGCCTTGGCGATTCCGTTGACCACGGTAATTGGTTCGGTATTGCTCAAGCACACCGAAATCGGCGGTGTACCGTTGCTGGACCCGAAGAACACCACCTTTGTCTCCCTCGGCATCGGCTGCCTGATTGCCCTGGGCCTGGCCTGCTGGCTGACCCGCGATACACCGGTACAAGCCCTGCGCGAATCCCGTCGTCTGACCGAAGCCCTGGGCTGGGCCATGGTGTTGCCGCAGATGCTGGCGATGCTTGGATTGTTGTTCAACGAGGCCGGGGTGGGCACGGCAGTCGCCCACGTCACCACCACCTACATCAACCTGGACTACAAGCTGGTGGCGGTGATGGTCTATGTACTGGGCATGGCCCTGTTTACGGTGATCATGGGCAATGGTTTTGCGGCTTTCCCTGTGATGACTGGCGGCGTCGGCGTGCCGGTGCTGGTAGGGATTTATGGCGGCAACCCTGCGGTAATGGCGGCGATCGGTATGTTTTCCGGTTACTGCGGCACGTTGATGACGCCGATGGCGGCCAACTTCAATATCGTGCCAGCGGCGTTGCTGGAGTTGCCCGACAAGAACGCGGTGATCAAGGCGCAGATCCCCACCGCGCTGATGATGCTGGTGGTCAATATCGTGCTGCTTTACCTGTTGATGTGAGGTCACTATGCAAACTGTACTGCTGACGGGTTTCGAGCCCTTTGATAACGACCTGGTGAACCCGTCATGGGAAGCTGCACGCCAGTTGGATGGCGTGCAACTGGGCGAGGGTGCACGCATTGTCGCGCATTGCCTGCCCTGTGCATTTGCCACGGCGGGTGAACACCTGAGCCGATTGATCAGCGAGTTGAACCCGGCAATGGTGATTGCCACCGGCCTGGCGCCCGGGCGCAGCGAGATGTCTATCGAACGGGTAGCGATCAATATCAATGACGCACGCATCCCCGACAACCTCGGGCAACAGCCGATTGATACGCCAGTGGTAGCCGATGGCCCGGCTGCATACTTTTCGACATTGCCGATCAAGGCCATGGTCAAGGCGCTGCGTGACGCGGGGGTGGCGGCTGCCGTTTCGCAAACGGCGGGTACGTTCGTCTGCAACCAGGTGTTCTACCTTTTGCAGCACCGGCTGGTCGAGGCCGGGGTGCGCAGTGGGTTTATCCATGTGCCGAGCTCGCCGCCGGCCGATCAGCCGCCTTTGGTTGAGGCCTTGCGACTGGCGGTCTCGACGGCCTGGCTCACCCAAGCGGATGTGCGGGAAACAGGCGGGCAGGTGAGCTGACGGTTGGGCTGTGAGTGGAGTTATTCGTGGGGCAACTTCGACTATAGTTCACGGGTGTATCCACCTTGGAAAACCATCATGATCAAGTACCCGAAGTTCGTGTCTGTCGCGTTGTCCCTCGCGCTGTTTGCGGGTAGCGGTCTTGCCCTGGCCGATCCCGGTAATGGCAAGGGGCAGGGTAATAACCAAGGGGGGCAGGGCCAGGGTAACAAGGGCGGTCAGGGGCAGGGCAATAACAAAGGCAATAACCCCGCAGGGCAGGTCTACGACAAGCCCAAGGGCAAGGGCGGCTCAGGTGGTCACGGCCCCAGCGTTGACCGAGGGAGCGTATTGAATGTGCTCGGCGGTTATCGCGATTACTGGAGCCCAGGGCCTGCATTGCCGCCGGGCATCCAGAAGAACCTGGCGCGTGGCAAGCCGCTGCCACCCGGTATCGCCAAGAAACTCGATGGTCGCCTGCTGGGGCGGCTGCCTCACTACGACGGTTATGAATGGCAGCAAGCGGGAACCGATTTGATTCTGGTCGCCATCGCCAGCGGCATCATCTACGAAGTACTCAATGGCGCCTTTGATTGAGCGGGATAACCCTCACGCCTCCTGTGCGGGGAAAAACAATTCAAAGCAGGTCACGCCGTCTTCACTGCTGACGCCATACCGACCGTTATGCAGCTGCATGATGGTCGCCACAATCGACAATCCCAGTCCATTGGACTGGGATGAGCATTCACGGGATTCATCCACCCGGTAAAAACGTTCGAACAGCCTGGGCAAATGCTCCGCGGCAATGGTTGCACCCTGGTTGCTGACCTTGATGCAAGTGCCCTCGACTGTCGGGATGGCCTGGATGCTCAGCTCGGTGTTCGGCGCGCCATACTTGATGGCATTGGCACACAGGTTCGCCAGTGCCCGGCGCAGCAGCATCGGTTCCGCCCAGATCACACCTTCGCCCACGCCAACGATGTGCATACCCACATCACCGGCCAAGCCCTCGAAATAATCGGCGATGCGCTCCACTTCATCGGCTGCGTCCAGCGCCTGGCGCTGACGCAGGGCGCTGGCCGGGTCGGTGCGGGCCAGGAACAGCATGTTGTCGAGCATCCGTGCCAGGCGTTCAAGCTCTTCAACGTTTGAGGCCAGCAGTTGCTGATAGTCTTCAATAGCGCGGCTCTGTTGCAGCGCGACCTGGGTTTCACCGAGCAAGTTATTGATGGGGGTGCGCAGTTCATGGGCCATATCGGTGGACACCTGGCCCAGTTGAATAAAACCTTTGGCCAGCCGTTCAAGCATGGTGTTGAAGGCGTCAATCATCGGCAGCAGCTCCTTGGGCGCGCCTTGGCTGCCCAGGCGCTCGGCCAGGTTGTTCACGCCGATGCCCTGTGCATGTCCGGCCAGGCGCCGCAAGGGCACCAGCCCACGGTGTACCAGCACATAACCAACCAAGGCGAGAATGACCGCCGCGATGCTGGCCAGGATAAAAACACTCAAGCGATAACTGGCAAGCATGGCTGTGCGTTCAGCCATCAGGCGCCCGACGGTGACTTGCAGGCTCCCCAGGTCACCGGTGTCGATGAAAGCCGCCACGGTGGCGAAGGGCACGCCATCTACGCCGGGCAAATGGTGTACGTCGGCGAGTCCAAGGGCGTGGTCTTTTGCCACGGCCGGCACGGCCGGTATTTGAATGTTGCCCGGGTTGACGAGCAATAACGGAGTCTGCCCAGGTGCAGCGATGCTCAGTACCGACTCACTGTTGCCCAGCATGTTCTGGAACAGCTGGGGCTTGGTCTTGATCAGTTCGCGGGTATTGCCGTCATTGAGCACGTTGCGCAGTTGGTTGGCGCGCGAGATCAGCGCGGCGTCGTCACGCTTGATCAGCTCACGCTCCAGCTCGTGGTAGAGCGTCACGCCCAGGGTGGCCAGCAGGGCGAAGGCGAGCAGGGCAAAGATCAATGCCAGGCGCAGGGTCAGGGAATAATGGCGATCGCGCTTCATGGTTGGGTATCGAAGCGGTAGCCAATGCCGCGCACGCTGTGGATCAGCTTGAGCTGGAACGGGTCGTCGATTTTCAGGCGCAGGCGGCGTACGGCAACATCGACCACATTGGTGTCGCTGTCGAAGTTCATGTCCCACACCCGTGATGCGATCAGCGAGCGGGACAGCACCTGGTCCTGGTGGGTGGCGAACAGGTGCAGCAACGCGAATTCCTTGTTGGTCAGGGTAATGCGCGTACCGGCGCGGGTCACGCGGCGCTTGAGTACATCAATGTGCAGGTCGGCGATGTGCAGCTGTTCTTCTTCGCGGCTCGGGCCACGGCGGTTGAGGGTGCGCAGGCGTGCGACCAGTTCGGCGAAGGAGAAGGGTTTGATCAGGTAGTCGTCGGCACCCAGTTCAAGGCCCTTGATGCGGTCGGCGATGTCATCGCGAGCGGTGAGGAACAGCACCGGTGTATCGGACTCTTTGCGCAGGCGACGCAGCACTTCCCAACCATCCATTTTCGGCATCATCACGTCCAGCACGATCACGTCGTATGGTGTTTCCAGGGCCAGGTGCAAACCCTCTACGCCGTCGCGCGCCAGGCTCACCGAGTGGCCAAGCTCCTGCAAGCCATTGAGCAGGTAATTGCCGGCCTTGGGTTCGTCTTCGACTACGAGGATGTTCATGGAAAGTGTCCTGCTTCAATAAGTGGCGCAAGTGTAGCCCGATCAATTGTCACTGGCGCAACCGACGCCCTGGACCTGGTAATCGAGTAGGTGTTCGCGGCCCTGATGGTCCAGGTAGCGCAAGTGCGCCGGGACAATCCCGCATTGGCCAGAGATGTCGGTGCTCGAAAGCACCTTGGCGACATCCAGGTGTAGGAAGAAGCCGGTTTTGTCGTGGATGACATCGCTGGCAGACGTTGCGTCGGCAGCGAAGGCAGAACCGGTGGCGAGCAAGGCGGCAAAGCCCAGGGCGAACAGTTTCATGGCGGTCTCTCTCGTGGCTGGGGGCTGCCGGGTTGGCAGTGAGTTCACAGTAACCAGGCGACCCCAACAGCCAACCAACAGGATCATGACAAGTTCGTCATTCTTGGTTCGAGCCTGGCGCGTGGGCAATGCGTGTCCGGTCGAGGAGGCTCTACGTTTACAAGCGCCGAGGTGATCCGTAGATTGCGGGGGTCCAGCTCATGAGGAAGCCGCGCAGTGTCCATCCCAACTTCATCCGTGTTCAACCGGCGTTACCGCGCTTTCCTGTTCGATATGGATGGGACCCTGCTCAACTCCATCGCTGCGGCCGAACGTGTATGGAGCATCTGGGCCGAGCGCCATGGTCTGGATGTGGAAGCGTTTCTGCCTACCATTCATGGCGCGCGTGCGATTGATACGATCACCCGCCAGGCGTTGCCGGGTGTCGATCCAGAAGTTGAAGCCCAGTGGATTACCGACGCGGAGCTCAACGATGTCGACGGCGTTGTAGCGATTCCCGGCGCAGTGGAGTTTTTGAAAGGCTTGCCTGCGGCTCAATGGGCGCTGGTCACGTCTGCTCCCAAGGCGCTGGCATTACGTCGACTGCAAGCGGCAGGCATTCCCTTGCCGACCGTGTGGGTGACGGCCGAAGACGTGGCCAACGGTAAGCCCGACCCTGCGTGCTATTTATTGGGCGCCAAACGCCTGGGGGTGTCGGTTGAGGACAGCCTGGTGTTCGAAGACGCCACGGTTGGCATTCGAGCGGGTGAAGCAGCGGGGGCGGATGTTGTGGTTGTCACCTCGGCACACTTGGAGCCCATGGTGACTGCACACGCTTGCATCAACGACTACGGCGATTTATGCACCGAGCATGGCGCTGATGGCTTGTTGTCTTTGCGCAAGCTGGCGCCGTGATACGCAGCAGGTCCTCAGCGTGTGGTTTTCTGATGGGCACGATGCGCTGCGCGCTGGCATAGCTTGCGCAAGATAACTTTTTGGATGGGTTTGAGGCAGAACACCAGCAGGTAGCCGCAGAGAAGAAGCGCCAGGTCCAGCCAGGAATGGGCGTCGGGATCGGCGCCCTCGACTTCGACTCTCAGCCCATACCCAAGCGCCAGGAAGGCCACCCCGATCAGCAGGGCGATCATCCAGGATCTGGAAACAAGAGGTGGCGTCGCGACTGGCCTCATCGACGTATTCCTGAATGCATTCGGATGGCAGGATAAAATGTCAGAAATTGGGCTGCGAATATTTCAACAAGTTCCAGATGCCCAGACAGTTTCATCTTGCAGCGAAGGGGCATGCTCAAAGCGCACTGGTCAGTCTGGAAGACGCGAGCAGGCCGATTGGGTTTTCGCCAGCCATTACAGTGAACGAAAGGGCTGGCTACTGGAGGCGTTTCAAGGCGTCTGGTTTTTGTCGGGTGCAGTCAGGCCGGCCTGGATGCGCTGGTAAATCTCCTCGCGATGCACGGCAACGTCCTTGGGTGCGTTGATGCCGATTCGTACTTGCTGGCCGCTAACGCCCAGAATGGTGATCGTAATGTCATCACCGATGTTTATGCTTTCACCAACTTTGCGGGTGAGTATAAGCATGGACTTCTCCTTGATTACTTTTAAGGACACATGTGTCAGACAGGGCAGGTGTCGGATGTGTGTAGCTTACTGCGAAGCGCTTCCCTGTGGCTGCCTCTTTTAGGACGCATAGAGGCGACATTAATTCCCATGGCGGCATCATACAGGTCGCGATACATCATTCGCATTGTTTAAGCCAACGTTTATGACGGCCAGAATAGACAGTGAATGGTAAAGTCGCCTCTTTATCCTCAAAGGAGCAGGGCAGTGCGTAAAGTAGCGATGGCAATTGTGGTGTTGGCGTTGGCCGGATGCGGTGAAGGTAAATCGGTCGATGCGCCCAAGGCCAAGCCTGCCGTGACCGAAAGCCTGCCACAAACCGGCGCGATTGCCGCTCAGGAATGGGATGTGCGCGTCGGCCCGCCAGACCACAAGCTGCAGGCGATCACCGACCTGACCGCCTGGTTGCTGGAGCATGGTTTCAATTTTTATATCGTGAAGGTCGACGGCAAGGATGAGGTGCTGTTGGGTCCGTTCGCAACCAGGGCCGAGGCCGAGGCCAAACAAGCCTTGCTCAACGAAAAGATGGCCCGCGCGAAGAAAACCGACACTGTGTCTGAAATTATCGAACACAACGCCGCGCAGTGACGTGCCAAGTGGGCGGCAACCCCGCCCACGTTCAACCGCAGGCTTTGAGATTCACCGGGCCGACAAACTCGTTGCCCCGCCCCATCACGCAGGCCACGGTCTGGTTGCGCTGGCGCTCCCAGGTTTGCACCGGGTAAGTCTTGTTCCAGGCTTCATAAAGTTGTCGATCCTGCTTCGACAGGCGCAGCCCGTATTGCTTGCTCATATAAAAATACGTGCGTGCGATCATGCCGCGAATGGACGGGCGTGGCATGACCTTCTTGGCCTTGAAATCCACTTGGGTCAGGCACGAGCCGTACTGCCCACTTTGCACGGGCAGCCAGCCAAAGCTGAAGTTGTTACGGTCGCCATTCACTTCGCCGATGCTCGGCACCAGATTGTGCAGGTCCGCCTCGGCGCGCTTGAACACATCGTCGTGGCGCGTGCAGTTCTTTCGCCCTCCGTTTTGCCAGCATTGGCGCTGATGCCCGATTTGCCAGGCCGGCACGATGTGTTCCCACTCGATGCGCGCGGCGCGATTGGCGTTTTTGCGCGGGATGTAACCGCAGGCTTTCAAATTCACGCGGTTACCGGTGTATTTGCAGCCGCAATAGAATTCGGTCGATTGGGGTGCGTAAAGCTTCCAGGCGATTTTCTTGGCTTCGCTGAAGGTGCGAGGGGCTTGGGCGTTGGCGGTTACGCTTAAAAACAGACAGCACACGGCAATAAAACGGGCACTCACAATCAATCTTCCTTCGGCACAACCCAAAAAATCTGCACGCCACCGTCATCCCGATAGGCGAGGGTGACGTTGTCGTTTTCTGCAATTTCTTCCAGTAGACGTTGCCACACGTCTTCCGGCTCATCGGGTAAACGGAAGAGCAAGGCTGCCTTGGCTTTCTGTGCGTTGGTCGAATTGATGATCTTTTGCACGCGAATAGCCAGGCGCTGGTAGGCGTCAGGCGCCGCAGGTGCTGCGGAAGAGGGCTTTGCCACGGAGCATTCCTTAATTTGCTGTACGCACATACAGTATTTAACTGTAGGCGATTTCGCAACTGCTTAAATTTCAAGAAGTTCGTCTGACAGCTATTCGGGAAGTTTGTTGAGAAGGGGGAGCAATTGTGGGAGCGAGCAAGCTCGCTCCCACAGGTCGATCAGCAGTAATCAGTATTCCCAGAACATGCGTTGCAGCTCTTTGCTGTCCTGGGTCTTGGTCAGGGCTACCATGGCCAGGATGCGAGCTTTCTGCGGGTTCAGGTCCAGAGCCGCAACCCAGTCGTATTTGTCGTCTGGTTGTTCAGCGTTACGCAGAACCATACCGCCGGCGTTGACGTGGGAGGAGCGAATGATCTGTACGCCTTGCTTGCGCAATTCGACCAGCGCGGGAACGACTTTCGAGGATACCGAACCGTTACCGGTACCGGCGTGGATGATGGCCTTGGCGCCAGCTTGGGCCAGTGCTTTGTAGGCAGTGTCGCTCACGTTGCCATAGCCGTAGGCAATTTCAACGTCAGGCAGGCTCTTGATGGTCTTGATGTCGAATTCCGAATCCATGGTGTGACGCTTGGCCGGCAGGCGGAACCAGTAGGATTTGCCTTCAACGACCATGCCCAGCGGGCCCCACGGGCTCTTGAATGCCTCGGTCTTGATGTTGATCATCTTGCTGACGTCACGACCCGATTGGATTTCGTCGTTCATGGTCACCAGCACGCCTTTGCCCCGTGCATCCTTGCTACCTGCAACAGCGACTGCGTTATACAGGTTGAGCATACCGTCAGCCGACATGGCCGTACCCGGACGCATGGAGCCGACCACGACGATAGGCTTGTCGGTTTTTTCTACCAGGTTCAGGAAGTAGGCAGTTTCTTCAAGGGTGTCGGTGCCGTGAGTGATCACGATGCCATCCACGTCCTTGCTGTCAGCCAGTTCGGCGACGCGGCGACCCAGTTGCAGCAGGTTTTCGTTGTTGATGCTTTCAGAAGCAATTTGCATCACTTGTTCGCCGCGTACGTTGGCGATCTGGCTAAGCTCAGGAACGCCGGCGATCAGTTGTTCGATGCCGACTTTGGCTGCCTGGTACGTAGCACTGTTGGCCGCACTGGCACCGGCGCCAGCAATGGTGCCGCCTGTGGCAAGGATCACTACGTTGGACAGTTTGGTTTTGTTTTCGACTTCTTTTGCCTGTGCGGCAAGGGGGAACAGCAGCAGCAGGGCCATGGCGCCCGGGACAAAGTTCTTCAATGCAGATTTCATTATTTTTCTCTCTGGTTTTTGATGAGTGCTGTAGCCGGTTCATCTAGAACACCCGGGCGGTTCTGAACGCCGCGAGGTGCAGGGGAAAAGCAGGATTTGTACCAGGCCGAGTGTGTGGTTCTTCTTAAATTAACGTATTGATTTAAAACAACTTATGAGAATTTTCAAGCTTGTTTTGAGTGAGTGGCGTCCGGCTTTCCGAACGGTGGAGGGGTAGTGTGTTCGGTAGTCCGACAGTCCTGTCATAAGATTCGAGTGCGATTAGCGTCAACACCTGTCGTTTTAGAGAGTGCGAGAAAGAGGTTGCCTTAAACGTTTCAGTCCCCAAGGCAGGTTGAACCAGGCCGCGGGCATGGGATTGAAAGGCCAGTTTCTACCGTTGACAAATCCCGACAAGGTTCTCATAGTTTGCTCAACGCAAACGTTTGCGAGATGTTTCACGAGCACTCCAGGAGTTTCGTGACAGCTCGTATCAGCCGCCCGGGTGGGAGGGCCGCCGAAGAGGTCTTCGGTGCAAGCGTTGCTCACAATAATCATAAGATCGGAGTGAACCCATGAAGCTGCCATTCGCTGGACGTCTTCTTGCTGTCGCTGTGCTTGCCGCATCCGCTGCTTTGCCTCTCTCTTCTGCACTTGCTGATGACGCTGCCAAAACACCTACTGTTGGTTTGGTCATGAAGTCCCTGGCCAATGAGTTCTTCGTCACCATGACCGACGGTGCCAAGGACTACCAGAAAGCGCACCCAGCAGAGTTCAAGCTGATCTCCAACGGGATCAAGAACGAAACAGACACCAGTGCGCAGATCGCCATCGTCAACGAGATGATCAACTCCAAGGTAGACGCGCTTGTCATTGCTCCCGCCGACTCCAAGGCACTCGCCAGTGTGCTGAAGAAGGCTTCTGATGCCGGTATCAAGGTCGTCAACATCGACAATCGCCTGGATCCGGAGGTACTCAAAAGCAAAAACCTCGATATCCCGTTCGTAGGTCCGGACAACCGCAAAGGCTCCAAGCTGGTGGGCGACTACCTGGCCAAGCAACTGGCCGCGGGTGACAAGGTTGGCATCATCGAAGGTGTACCCACCACGACTAACGCCCAGCAGCGCACCGCAGGCTTCAAGGATGCGATGGACGCTGCAGGCATGAAGATTGTTTCCACCCAATCCGGCAACTGGGAAATCGACCAGGGCAACAAGATTGCTGCAGCGATGCTGAGCGAAACGCCGGATATCAAGGCGCTGCTGGCCGGTAACGACAACATGGCCCTGGGCGCTGTCTCCGCCGTGCGTGCGGCAGGCAAGGCCGGCAAGGTATTGGTGGTGGGCTACGACAACATTGATGCGATCAAGCCAATGCTCAAGGATGGTCGTGTGTTGGCCACCGCTGACCAGGCTGCCGCGCAACAAGCAGTATTCGGTATCCAGAACGCATTGAAGCTGGTCAAGGGTGAGAAGGTCGATGCCAAAGATGGCGTGATCGAAACCCCGGTCGAACTCGTCATCAAGCAGTAATCCCGGCAGTACCCAACAGCGCTCGCTCGTCCTGAGCGGGCGCCTGGAGATTTTCCTATGTCATCTTCCGCCCCGAACGCTGTCCTCTCGGTCAGCGGTATCGGCAAGACCTATGCCCAGCCGGTTCTGTCCGACATCACCCTGACGCTCAATCGCGGGGAAGTGCTCGCGCTGACCGGTGAGAACGGCGCAGGCAAAAGTACCTTGTCGAAGATCATCGGCGGCCTGGTCACACCGACTACCGGGCACATGCAGTTCAACGGTCAGGAATACTGCCCCGCCAGCCGCACCCAGGCCGAAGCCTTGGGCGTGCGCATGGTCATGCAGGAACTCAACCTGCTGCCGACCCTGACGGTGGCTGAAAACCTGTTTCTGGATAACCTGCCGAGCAACTGTGGCTGGATCAGCCGCAAGCAACTGCGCAAAGCCGCGATCGAGGCCATGGCCCAAGTTGGCCTGGATGCGATCGACCCCGACACCTTGGTTGGCAGCCTGGGCATTGGCCACCAGCAAATGGTC
Organism: Pseudomonas sp. OST1909; assembly: GCF_015277575.1. Lineage (NCBI taxonomy): Bacteria > Pseudomonadati > Pseudomonadota > Gammaproteobacteria > Pseudomonadales > Pseudomonadaceae > Pseudomonas > Pseudomonas sp. OST1909. The sequence continues at coordinate 4,371,218 of NZ_CP063780.1, read as the reverse complement.
GAGATTGCGCGCAACCTAATCGGCGACTGCCACGTCCTGATTCTCGACGAACCCACGGCCATGCTCACCGCCCGTGAAGTCGAGATGCTGTTTGAGCAAATCACCCGTCTGCAAGCCCGAGGCGTGGCGATCATTTATATTTCACACCGGCTGGAAGAGCTGGCCCGTGTCGCCCAGCGTATTGCGGTACTGCGCGACGGCAAGCTGGTCTGTGTCGAGCCGATGGCCAATTACAACAGTGAGCAACTGGTGACCTTGATGGTCGGTCGCGAGCTGGGCGAACACATTGACCTGGGCCCGCGCACCATCGGCGAACCGGCCTTGACGGTGAAGGGCCTGAGCCGTTCGGACAAGGTTCGCGACGTGTCCTTCGAAGTGCGCGCCGGTGAGATCTACGGTATTTCCGGACTGATCGGCGCCGGCCGCACTGAGTTGCTGCGCCTGATCTTCGGTGCCGACCAGGCCGACAGCGGCACCGTGGCCCTGGGGTCGCCGGCCAGGGTGGTCAGTATTCGCTCGCCAGTGGATGCGGTTGGTCATGGTATCGCCCTGATCACCGAAGACCGCAAGGGCGAGGGCCTGCTGCTGACCCAATCGATCAGCGCCAATATCGCCTTGGGCAACATGCCGGAAATTTCCGGTGGTGGCGTCGTCAATAGCCGCAACGAAACCGCCCTGGCCAAACGCCAGATCGACGCCATGCGTATCCGCAGTTCCAGCCCGGGGCAATTGGTGTCCGAGCTGTCGGGCGGCAACCAGCAAAAAGTAGTGATTGGCCGCTGGCTGGAGCGCGATTGTGCGGTGATGCTGTTCGATGAGCCCACACGAGGCATCGATGTCGGCGCCAAGTTCGACATCTATGCGTTGCTTGGCGAACTGACTCGCCAGGGCAAGGCCTTGGTGGTGGTGTCCAGCGACCTGCGTGAACTGATGCTGATCTGTGATCGCATCGGGGTGTTGTCCGCGGGGCGCCTGATCGAGACCTTCGAGCGTGACAGCTGGACCCAGGACGAATTGCTCGCCGCCGCCTTTGCCGGCTATCAGAAACGTGATGCGCTGCTCAATGAGGCAGCGCCTAGGAATACCCCATGAAAACAAGCATTTCCCCCGGTAAAACTGGCGGCAACTTCTATGGCCTGGGTACTTACCTGGGGCTGGCGGGTGCCTTGCTGGCGATGATTGCGCTGTTCTCGGTACTCAGCGACCACTTCCTGTCCTACGACACCTTCAGCACCCTGGCCAACCAGATTCCGGACCTGATGGTGCTGGCGGTGGGCATGACCTTCATCCTGATCATCGGCGGCATCGACCTGTCGGTAGGTTCGGTGCTGGCATTGGCGGCATCGGCGGTCAGCGTGGCAATCCTGGGCTGGGGCTGGAGCGTGTTGCCGGCTGCGCTACTGGGCATGGGCTGCGCTGCATTGGCCGGGACCATCACCGGCTCCATCACCGTGGCCTGGCGTATCCCGTCATTTATCGTGTCTTTGGGTGTGCTGGAGATGGCCCGGGGCGTGGCCTATCAAATGACGGGCTCGCGCACCGCTTATATCGGTGACTCGTTTGCCTGGCTGTCCAACCCGATTGCTTTCGGTATTTCCCCGTCGTTCATCATTGCGCTGCTGGTGATCATTGCGGCTCAGTTGGTGCTGACCCGCACTGTCTTCGGGCGTTACCTGATCGGCATCGGCACTAACGAAGAAGCAGTGCGCCTGGCTGGCATTAATCCCAAGCCATACAAGATTCTGGTGTTCAGCCTGATGGGCCTGTTGGCCGGTGTAGCTGCGCTGTTCCAGATCTCGCGCCTGGAGGCGGCAGACCCGAATGCTGGTTCAGGCCTGGAGCTGCAGGTAATCGCCGCGGTGGTAATCGGCGGCACCAGCCTGATGGGCGGGCGCGGTTCGGTCATCAGTACGTTCTTCGGTGTATTGATCATTTCGGTATTGGCGGCGGGGCTTGCGCAGATCGGCGCTACGGAGCCCACCAAACGCATCATTACCGGTGCTGTGATCGTGATCGCCGTGGTCCTTGATACTTACCGCAGCCAGCGCGCCAGTCGGCGGGGCTGAGTCATGGCAACGATCAAGGATGTGGCAGCGCTTGCAGGTATTTCCTACACCACCGTGTCCCATGTGGTGAACAAGACGCGCCCGGTCAGCGAGCCGGTCCGCATCAAGGTCGAGGCGGCGATCAAACAGCTGGACTACGTACCCAGCGCCGTGGCGCGTTCGCTCAAGGCCAAGACCACGGCCACCATTGGCCTGTTGGTGCCCAATAGCCTCAACCCGTATTTTGCCGAGCTTGCGCGGGGCATCGAGGATTACTGCGAGCGTAATGGCTACTGCGTGATCCTCTGCAACTCCGACGACGACGCGGAAAAACAGCGCAGTTATTTGCGCGTGTTGCTCGAAAAACGCGTCGACGGCTTGATCGTGACGTCGGTGGGCGGCGATGACAGCGGCCTGGCGGCGGGCTTGAGTGCAGTGCGCACGCCCATGGTGATTGTCGACAGGGCCCTGGATGGCATCGATGTCGACCTGGTGCGCATCGACCACGAACAGGGCGCCTACCTCGCGACCCGGCACTTGCTGGAGTTGGGCCATCGGGATATTGCCTGTATCGGCGGCCCGGGGCATACCCGCGTGGCACAAATGCGCCTGGCGGGTTACCAGCGTGCATTGCGCGAAGCGGGTGTCGAGGTGTTGGCTAGCCGGATCCTGGAAAGCGATTTCACCAGCACGGGGGGGTATGCCGCAGCCGTGCAATTGTTAGCGCAAAACCCGCCCAGCGCGATTTTCGCCAGCAACGATATGATTGGTTTCGGCGTGCTGCGCGCAGCCGCAGAACGCAGCATCCGCGTGCCGGCCGAGTTGTCGGTGATCGGTTTCGATGACATTCAGATGGGACGCTACGTCTATCCTGCGCTGACCACGGTCGGGCAGTCGATCCTGCAATTGGGCGAGACGGCGGCCGAATTATTATTGCAACGAATAGCAACACCCCAACGGTCGATCGATCAACGCATCGTGACGCCAAGTATCGTTTTGCGTGAGTCGACGGCGCCATTGGCCGGTGTGTTCGCCCAATACCGCTGAACCGAATTGATGAGTACTGATGTATGCCAGCAAAAGTAGTGGTAGTAGGCAGCTTGAACATGGATCTGGTCACCCGGGCCAGTCGCTTGCCGCGTGCCGGTGAAACCCTGATCGGCCAGAGCTTTTCCACCGTTGCGGGTGGCAAGGGCGCCAACCAGGCGGTGGCATCGGCGCGGCTGGGGGCCAGTGTTGCGATGATCGGATGCGTGGGCACCGATGCCTATGGCAGTCAGTTGCGTGATGCACTGCTGGTGGAAGGGATCGATTGCCAGGCGGTCAGCACCGTAGAGGGCTCCAGTGGTGTGGCATTGATCGTGGTGGATGACAGCAGCCAGAATGCGATTGTCATTGTGGCCGGCAGCAACGGTGAGTTGACGCCCGCGTCTCTGCAAGCCTGCGACGCTGTGCTGCAGGCGGCAGACGTGATCATCTGCCAGCTTGAAGTGCCGATGGACACTGTTGGTCATGCGCTCAAGCGCGGCCGCGAACTGGGCAAGACAGTCATCCTCAATCCGGCTCCCGCGAGTGGGCCTTTGCCCGCTCAGTGGTATGCCTCGATCGATTACCTGATCCCCAATGAAAGTGAAGCCACCGCCCTGAGCGGCGTCACCGTCGACTCGCTCGACAGCGCCAAGGTCGCCGCGACAGCGCTGATCAAGGCGGGGGCGGGTAAAGTCATCATTACGCTTGGCGCCCAGGGGGCACTGTTTGCCGACGGTAGCAGCTTCGAGCATCTGTTGGCGCCGAAGGTCAAGGCGGTGGACACCACAGCCGCAGGCGATACTTTCGTCGGTGGCTTTGCCGCTGCACTGGCCGCGGGCAAGAGCGAAGCCGAGGCGATCCGTTTTGGCCAGGTAGCGGCGGCGTTGTCTGTGACCCGCGCCGGCGCTCAGCCTTCCATTCCTACGCTGCACGACGTACAAGGTTTTGTGCCCTCATGAAAAAGACACCTTTGCTCAATATCGCCCTGTCACGCGTGATCGCATCCCTGGGCCATGGTGACGTGCTGGTCATCGGCGATGCCGGCCTGCCGGTACCGCCCGGCGTGGAGTTGATCGACCTGGCACTGACCCAGGGCATTCCGGATTTCATCAGCACGTTGCGCATTGTGCTCAGTGAGATGCAGGTTGAAAGCCACGTGCTCGCGGAGGAAATCCTGCTCAAGCAACCGCCGGCGCTGAGCGCGCTCAATGCGCTGACAGAGCAGGCAGCGCTGGGTGAGAGGCGGCTGCTCAGCCATGAAGAATTCAAGCAACTGAGCCGCACAGCACGCGCGGTTGTGCGTACCGGCGAGTGCCAGCCTTACTGCAATATCGCGCTGGTATCCGGCGTAACGTTTTAGCGTCCCCCCAATGACAAGGAGTGCTTTATGCAACGTGGTCTACCCATCCTGAAAAACCTGTTCCGGAGTGTTCTGCTTTTGTCCGCACTCACAGCTGCAAGCGCCCAGGCGGCGGAAAAAATCGACCTGATCATCGATACCGACCCTGGGGCCGATGACGTGGTGGCGCTGCTGTTCGCCATGGCCTCGCCGGAGGAGCTGAGCATTCGTGCGCTGACCACCGTCGCCGGTAATGTGCGCCTGGACAAGACCTCCCGCAATGCGCGTCTGGCGCGCGAGTGGGCAGGGCGTGAGGACATTCCGGTGTACGCCGGTGCGCCGGCGCCTATGCTGCGCAAGCCGATCTACGCCGAGAATATCCATGGCAAAGAGGGTATCTCCGGCGTCACCGTGCACGAGCCGAAAAAAGGCCTGGCCGAAGGTAATGCCGTTGACTACCTGATCAAGACGCTGAGCACCGCCAAACCGCACAGCATCACCATCGCCATGCTCGGTCCACAGACCAACCTGGCGCTGGCACTGACCCAGGCGCCCGAAATCACCCAGGGCATCAAGGAAGTGGTGGTGATGGGTGGCGCGCACTTCAATGGCGGCAATATCACGCCCGTGGCCGAGTTCAACCTGTTCGCCGATCCGGTGGCGGCTGAGATCGTGCTCAAAAGTGGAGTGAAGTTGACCTACCTGCCGTTGGACGTGACCCATAAAGTCCTCACCAGCGACGCCCGCCTGAAGAAGATTGCGGACCTGAACAACAACGCGAGCAAGGTCGTCAGCAGTATTCTGAATGAGTACGTCAAAGGCGACATGGAGCATTACGGCATTCCGGGTGGCCCGGTCCACGACGCTACCGTGGTTGCCTACCTGCTCAAACCATCGCTGTTCAGCGGTCGTCAGGCCAATATGGTCGTCGACAGCCGCGAAGGCCCAACCTTTGGCCAGACCATCGTCGATTGGTACGACGGCCTCAAGCAAGAGAAGAATGTGTTCTGGGTCGAGAACGGCGACGCCCAGGGCTTCTTCGATCTGCTGACCGAGCGTCTGGCGCGTTTGAAGTAATACGTTTTACCGGTCGGCGTTCGTCGACCGGTTCTTATTCTTGTGCGCCCATGTGGTCGGCCGGGTATTTCTCGAATACCTGGCCGATGAACGCTTGTGCCGCCTGGGTTCCCAGTTCCTTGACCAACAGATCGATACCAATGATCGCCAGTTCTTCGGTGCTGCCGGGGCTATAGGAGCTTTGCCCCTGGGGCCACTTGGCTTTGATATCGGCTTGGAGCGTTACGGTGGTCATGGAAATCTCACGGCTGAAGTACTGGGCAATGCGCTGGAACGCGGTTCCAGCGGCGCAGTTAACCATTTTGCGCGGCCTTTGGCACTGCTACTTAGGCATGAAGGAGGGGGTATGCGACACTGTCAGCTTGTTTAACAGCCGGGAAACACCGCGTGCAGATCGATCTGAACAAGCCTGAGAACCTGACGCTGGATGCCGTGCGCCAACTGCTTGCCCACGCCAGTGACGACGAACATACCCAGCTTCGGGTAACCAGGGCTGGTATTGCCTATATTTCTTCCGGCGTAGTCGGTGGGGCGCAGATTGATGGCCTGCTGTTTCGTCTGGAGACCTGGGCCAAGGGTTCTGGTTATGTCGGCATTGTGGCGGCCAGCGATGAGGTCTGGGTCATGCAGATTTTCAATGCGCTGAAACAGAACTGGCCACACCCACAATCTGACTACATTGACATCTACTGAGTGCGTTCATATCTAGTCACGATTGACTGGGCGATTGCCCCGCGCGAGTCAGGCAGACTTGCGCGCAGGCGATTAACGTCTTGAAACCAATCGTTCATATCGCTGTCGCACGATCTCTGTCCATTTTTAATCATAGGAGGCTTCATGCCTTGGAAGCTCGCTTCATTCGGTACTTTGTTGGCAGCACTCGCATTGGCGGGTTGCAGCACCCCGGGTGCCTCTGAGCCAGGCAAAGACGCCACCGTGACCGATGCTGGTCATAGCCGCTGTGAGTCGAAGGCCGCCGAGTTCGCAATCGGCCAGAAAGCCTCGCCACAGTTGCTGGAGCAGGCTCGTAGCCGTGCTGGCGCGCAGAATGCACGCATCCTCAAGCCCAACGATATGATTACCCTGGAATATCGTTCTGACCGCCTGAACCTCAACACTGACAACAACCTGGTGATCACGCGGGTCAATTGCGGCTGATAGCTTCGGCTTTTGCATCGCCCATAAAAAACCCCGTCACATGGACGGGGTTTTTTTTAGCTCAGCGGAGAATTACTCGCCGCGAACCTGTGCAGCTTGCATACCCTTTTGGCCTTTCTCAGCCACGAAGGAAACGGTTTGGCCTTCTTTCAGGCTTTTGAAACCGTCGCTTTCGATAGCTTTGAAGTGTACGAACAGGTCGTCACCGCCACCTTGAGGAGTGATGAAGCCGAAGCCTTTTTCATCGTTGAACCATTTAACGGTGCCGGTTTGGCGATTAGACATGGTGTATCTCCAAGAAACATATATTTTCAGTAGTGCTGTGCTGCTCAGGCCAACTGGGCACACTGGGCTATCATAGTCGAAATGTTCGACTTGGGAGCCCCCCCAAGGCATTGTTTGCTAATCAATCGCGTTGCATCTGATCCCTGGCTCGGCGCAAAGCCCCGATCTACGGGGCTTTGCGCTGAAATATCAACTGTTAAAAAAAGCCGTAAAACCTGCGTAATTTGTGTGAAATGGCAGTTTTCAGGGCGTTTTTTCAGCGATATGGCCGTCAGATCAGTGGTCAATCTTACTTTTTCTTCACGACTCTGCAGGAATCAATAGCTGCGACGGCTTTGGTTTCGAGCGCCGAGCGAGCGGCGATTGCTTTATCGCCCACTGGTGGCTTGCCTGCCATGAGTTCTGTGATTTCCGCGCTAGTCAATTCGGCATTGATCTTGTCAGCACCACATTCGCAGTGAGCTTTGGCAGTTTTGGCGTCTACGTTCTGACTCGCGGCGGCACTGCAGTCGCTCACAAAGCTGTCACGGGCGCCGGCTGGCCAGTTGGAAGGGGCTGCAGCCTGCGCGCCGAGGGAAAGGAGGCTCAGGGTAGCGGCGACAGCGAGGGTAGAGGTGAAACGCATCATGGGATGCTCCTTTGGGTCGAGGACGAACGGCGATTCTCAGTGGGTTGGAGGCCCGACGTACAGCTCAAGTTCACTTTGCAGCTATAAAGCCTTGAATTGCGCTATCCACAAAGCTTCGTCGGCGCGATGACCGTTCATCTGTGCTAGGATCGTGGGCTTGGCTAGTTTCAGGCGCGTCAATTACCGCCTTGCCATGTTTCTTTTTAGCTCAATCCAGTCACTCTGGTTCGATTATCGGTTGGCCGAAAGGCTCCTGCCGCTGTAAGGCAGGCGTTCATCACTGAACGGCCTGGTGTTGGATCTTGTACTGGCTCATCCCAACCCACGTGACCTTTGGTAGGGGTCACCACTAGGAGAGGAGGCGCCATGCCAACTATTACTCTACCCGACGGCAGTCAACGTTCATTCGATCATTCGGTTTCCGTAGCCGAAGTCGCCGCATCCATTGGTGCAGGCTTGGCCAAGGCGACCGTGGCCGGCAAGGTCGACGGCAAACTGGTCGACGCCAGTGACCTGATCACTTGCGATGCCAGCCTGCAAATCATCACGCCCAAGGATCAAGAGGGGCTGGAGATCATTCGCCACTCTTGCGCGCACCTGATTGGCCATGCGGTCAAGCAGCTGTACCCAACCGCCAAGATGGTGATCGGCCCGGTAATCGAAGAAGGCTTCTATTACGACATCGCCTATGAGCGTCCTTTTACACCGGACGACCTGGCGGCCATCGAGCAGCGAATGCACGCGCTGATTGAAAAAGATTACGACGTCATCAAGAAAGTCACCCCGCGTGCCGAAGTGATCGACGTGTTTACCGCGCGCGGTGAAGATTACAAGCTGCGTCTGGTGGAAGACATGCCGGACGAGCAGGCCATGGGTCTGTACTACCACGAAGAATACGTCGACATGTGCCGTGGCCCACACGTGCCGAACACGCGTTTCCTCAAGTCGTTCAAGCTGACCAAGCTGTCCGGTGCCTACTGGCGCGGTGATGCCAAGAACGAACAGCTGCAACGGATCTACGGCACGGCCTGGGCTGACAAGAAACAGCTGGCCGCCTACATCCAGCGCATTGAAGAAGCTGAAAAGCGCGACCACCGCAAGATCGGCAAGCGCCTGAACCTGTTCCACCTTCAGGAAGAAGCGCCGGGCATGGTGTTCTGGCACCCGAATGGCTGGACCCTGTACCAGGTGCTTGAGCAGTACATGCGCAAGGTTCAGCGCGACAACGGTTACCTGGAGATCAAGACCCCGCAGGTCGTTGATCGCAGCCTGTGGGAGAAATCCGGGCACTGGGCCAACTACGCCGACAACATGTTCACCACCCAGTCGGAAAACCGCGACTACGCCATCAAGCCGATGAACTGCCCATGCCACGTGCAGGTGTTCAACCAAGGCCTGAAGAGCTACCGCGAGTTGCCCATGCGCCTGGCCGAGTTCGGTGCCTGCCACCGCAACGAGCCATCCGGTGCACTGCACGGCATCATGCGTGTGCGCGGTTTCACCCAGGACGACGCCCACATCTTCTGCACCGAAGAGCAGATGCAGGCTGAATCCGCCGCGTTCATCAAGCTGACCATGGACGTTTATCGCGATTTCGGGTTCACCGAAGTTGAAATGAAGCTGTCCACTCGTCCGGAAAAGCGCGTTGGTTCCGACGAGCTGTGGGATCGCGCCGAAGCTGCACTGGCCGCAGCACTCGACAGTGCGGGCCTTGCGTACGACCTGCAGCCGGGGGAGGGCGCGTTCTACGGTCCGAAGATCGAGTTCTCGCTCAAAGATTGCCTTGGCCGTGTCTGGCAGTGTGGTACCCTGCAGCTCGATTTTAACCTGCCGATCCGTCTGGGAGCCGAATACGTCTCCGAAGACAACAGCCGTAAACACCCGGTTATGCTGCACCGGGCGATCCTCGGTTCGTTCGAGCGGTTCGTCGGTATCCTGATCGAGCACTACGAGGGCGCGTTCCCTGCGTGGCTGGCTCCGACCCAGGCAGTGATCATGAATATCACTGATAAACAGGCAGATTTTGCCGCCGAAGTTGAAAAAACTCTCAACGAAAGCGGATTTCGTGCCAAGTCCGACTTGAGAAATGAAAAGATCGGCTTTAAAATCCGCGAGCATACTTTGCTCAAGGTTCCCTATCTTTTGGTTATCGGAGATCGGGAAGTCGAGATGCAGACTGTCGCTGTGCGTACTCGTGAAGGTGCTGACCTGGGCTCGATGCCCGTCGCCCAGTTCGCTGAGTTCCTCGCGCAAGCGGTTTCCCGGCGTGGTCGCCCAGATTCGGAGTAATTATTATTAAGCGTGAAATGAGACAAGATAAACGAGCTGCACCGAAAGCCCCGATCAACGAGAATATCTCGGCACGCGAGGTTCGGTTAATTGGGGCTGAGGGTGAGCAGCTTGGGATTGTGTCAATTGAAGACGCGCTTCTTAAGGCTGAAGAAGCCAAGCTCGATTTGGTGGAAATTTCCGCCGATGCTGTACCACCTGTCTGCAAGCTGATGGACTACGGCAAATCGATCTTCGAGAAGAAGAAGCAGATTGCCGCAGCCAAGAAAAACCAGAAGCAGATTCAGGTTAAAGAAATCAAGTTTCGTCCAGGGACGGAGGAAGGGGATTACCAGGTAAAACTGCGCAACCTGGTACGTTTCCTGAGTGATGGGGACAGGGCCAAGGTATCCTTGCGATTCCGCGGCCGTGAGATGGCCCACCAGGAGCTGGGGATGGAACTCCTCAAGCGGGTCGAAGCTGACCTGCTCGAGTACGGTTCGGTCGAACAGCATCCTAAGATGGAAGGACGCCAACTGATCATGGTCATCGCCCCGAAAAAGAAGAAGTAATCAACAGGGCACGGCAGGCCTTCTGATTATGTTTATCAACTGAATGCGGAGTATCCGAACATGCCAAAGATGAAGACTAAAAGTGGTGCTGCTAAGCGGTTTCTGAAAACTGCTAACGGTATCAAGCACAAGCACGCTTTCAAGAGCCACATCCTGACCAAAATGTCGACCAAGCGTAAGCGTCAACTGCGCGGTAGCAGCTTGCTGCATCCGTCTGACGTGGCAAAAGTCGAGCGCATGCTGCGCCTTCGTTAATTTTTGGATCAAGACTAGAGGAAGTAACTCATGGCTCGTGTAAAGCGTGGCGTCATTGCCCGTAAACGTCACAAAAAAATTCTGAAACTTGCTAAAGGCTACTACGGCGCGCGTTCACGCGTATTCCGTGTTGCCAAGCAAGCGGTAATCAAGGCAGGCCAGTACGCCTACCGTGACCGTCGTCAGAAAAAACGTCAGTTCCGCGCTCTGTGGATCGCTCGTATCAACGCTGGTGCACGTGTTAACGGTCTGTCCTACAGCCGTTTCATCGCTGGCCTGAAGAAAGCGTCCATCGAAATCGACCGTAAGGTTCTGGCTGAACTGGCCGTGAACGAAAAAGCGGTGTTTGCTGCGATTGTCGAGAAAGCTAAAGCCTCCTTGGCTTAAGTACCCCCGACAGTCATCCTGGGTTACTCCTGTAGCCCAAGGTGGTAAACGTCATAAATAGGGGAAGAGCCTTCAAGCTCTTCCCCTATTTTGTATCTGGAGTCTGTACATGGAAAACCTGGACGCGCTCGTTGCCCAAGCCCTTGAGGCCGTGCAAAGCGCTGAAGATGTAAATGCCCTGGAGCAAATCCGGGTTCACTACCTTGGCAAGAAAGGTGAATTGACTCAGGTGATGAAGACCCTGGGAAATTTGCCGGCTGAAGAACGTCCGCAAGTCGGTGCGTTGATCAACGTTGCCAAGGAACGTGTCACAGAGGTGCTCAATGCGCGCAAGGCGTCGCTCGAGGAGGCCGATCTAGCGGCCAAGCTCGCCGCCGAGTCCATTGACGTGACCTTGCCTGGCCGTGGTCAGGCCTCGGGCGGCTTGCATCCGATTACCCGGACTCTGGAACGTATCGAGCAGTTCTTCACCCACATCGGCTACGGCATTGCCGAAGGCCCTGAGGTCGAAGACGACTATCACAACTTCGAGGCGCTCAACATCCCAGGCCATCACCCGGCCCGGTCGATGCACGACACCTTCTATTTCAATGCGAACATGCTGTTGCGCACCCATACCTCGCCGGTACAGGTCCGCACCATGGAAGCGAACAAGCCGCCGATCCGCATTGTCTGCCCAGGCCGTGTATACCGTAGCGACTCGGATATCACCCACTCGCCGATGTTCCACCAGGTCGAAGGCCTGCTGGTGGATCGCGATATCAATTTCGCCGATCTCAAGGGCACCATCGAAGAGTTCCTGCGGGTGTTCTTCGAGAAAGAGTTGGCCGTGCGTTTCCGTCCATCGTTCTTCCCGTTCACCGAGCCGTCCGCTGAAGTCGACATGGAATGCGTGATGTGTAGCGGTAAAGGTTGCCGAGTCTGCAAGCAGACCGGTTGGCTGGAAGTCATGGGCTGCGGCATGGTCCACCCTAACGTGCTGCGCATGTCCGGGATCGATCCGGAAGAGTTCTCGGGCTTTGCCTTCGGCATGGGCGTTGAGCGTCTGGCCATGCTGCGTTACGGCGTGAACGACTTGCGTCTGTTCTTCGACAACGACTTGCGGTTCCTCGCGCAATTTCGCTAGTCGTAACGAATCTTTAGGAGAGCAGGATGAAATTCAGTGAACAATGGCTGCGTGGCTGGGTAAGCCCGCAGGTAGATCGCGACGCGCTGGTTGCGCGTCTGTCGATGGCCGGTCTTGAGGTCGATAGCGTTACCCCGGCCGCCGGTGTTTTCAGCGGCGTGGTAGTGGGCGAAGTGCTGAGCACCGAGCAACACCCTGATGCCGATAAATTGCGTGTGTGCCAGGTCAGCAACGGTTCGGAAACCTTTCAGGTCGTGTGCGGAGCGCCTAATGTGCGCCCGGGCCTGAAGATCCCGTTTGCCATGATCGGTGCCCAACTGCCTGGCGACTTCAAGATCAAGAAGGCCAAGCTGCGTGGTGTTGAGTCCAACGGCATGTTGTGCTCTCAGGCTGAGTTGCAGGTAGGCGAGGGCAATGATGGCCTGATGGAGCTGCCGGCCGACGCGCCTGTGGGTCAGGACATCCGGGTTTACCTGGAACTGGAAGACGCCAGCATCGAGGTCGACCTGACCCCGAACCGCGGCGACTGCCTGTCCCTGGCCGGTCTGGCCCGTGAAGTGGGCGCGCTGTACAACGCTCCCGTCACCCGTCCTGCGGTTGCTGTTGTGCCGCCGGTGCATGACGAAGTTCGCTCCATCGAAGTGCTCGCGCCGAACGCCTGCCCACGTTACCTGGGGCGTGTGGTCCGTAACGTCGACCTGTCCAAGCCGACCCCGCTGTGGATGGTCGAGCGCCTGCGTCGCGCCGACGTGCGCAGCATCGACGCCGCGGTCGACATCACCAACTATGTGATGTTGGAGCTGGGTCAGCCGCTGCACGCCTTCGATCTCGCCGAAATCAACGGTGGCATCCGCGTGCGCATGGCCGAGGAAGACGAAAAGCTGGTGCTGCTCGACGGTCAGGAAGTCAGCCTGCGTGCCGACACCCTCGTTATCGCCGACCACTCTCGCGCCCTGGCAATTGCCGGCGTGATGGGGGGCGAGCACAGCGGTGTTTCCGCGACCACTCGTGACGTATTCCTTGAAAGCGCGTTCTTCGACCAGATCGCCATCGCAGGCAAGGCCCGTTCCTATGGCCTGCACACCGATGCTTCGCACCGCTATGAGCGTGGCGTGGACTGGAATCTCGCCCGTGAAGCCATGGAGCGCGCCACCGGCCTGCTGCTGGAGATCACCGGTGGCGAAGCCGGCCCGATCACCGAAACCGTCAGTGAGCAGCACCTGCCGTCGATTGCACCGATCACCCTGCGTGCCAAAAGCGTTGAGCAAATGCTCGGGCTGGTCATTGAACCGGCTGAAATCGAGCAACTGCTGTCCGCCCTCGGCCTGGGTATTTCCTCGAATGGGGAAGGGCAGTGGCAGGTTGCAGTACCTAGCCATCGCTTCGACATCAGCCTGGAAGTTGACCTGATCGAAGAGCTGGCACGTCTGTATGGCTACAACCGCCTGCCGGTTCGCTACCCGCAAGCGCGCCTCGCGCCGCAACCCAAGGCCGAAGCGCGTGCGCACCTGCCTGAGCTGCGCCGCCTGCTGGTTGCTCGTGGTTACCAGGAAGCCGTGACGTATAGCTTCATCGATCCAAAACAATTTGAGCTGTTCAACCCGGGTGTTGAGCCGCTGTTGTTGGCCAACCCGATCTCCAACGACATGGCCGCCATGCGTTCGTCGCTGTGGCCGGGTCTGGTGAAAGCGCTTTCCCACAACTTGAACCGCCAGCAAGACCGCGTGCGCCTGTTCGAAAGCGGCCTGCGTTTCGTGGGTCAGCTCGATGGTCTTAAACAGGAGCCGATGCTGGCTGGCGTGGTATGCGGTAGCCGCCTGCCGGAAGGCTGGGCGCAAGGTCGCGACGTCGTAGACTTCTTCGACGTCAAGGCTGACGTGGAAGCGGTACTGGGCTTTGCCGGCGCGCTGGATGCCTTTACGTTTGTGCCGGGCAGCCACCCAGCCTTGCATCCGGGCCAGACTGCGCGTATCGAGCGCGAAGGTCGCCTGGTAGGTTTTGTGGGCGCCATTCACCCGGAACTGTCGAAAACGTTGGGGCTGGACCGTCCAGTCTTCGTGTTTGAGCTAGTCTTGGCTGAAGTGGCATCGGGCAAGATGCCTAAATTCAGCGAGTTGTCGCGCTTTCCTGAAGTGCGTCGCGACCTGGCGCTGATCGCCGACCGTGACGTCGCCGCCACTGCCGTTCTGGATGTAATCCGTGAAAATGCAGGGGAATGGCTGACAGACCTCAGGCTATTTGACGTCTATCAGGGTAAAGGCATTGATCCGCATAGAAAAAGCCTCGCAGTCGGCTTGACCTGGCAGCATCCATCGCGCACTCTTAATGACGATGAGGTGAATACCACGACACAAAATATCCTCACCTCGCTCGAACAAAGGTTGAACGCCACGTTAAGGAAGTGACGTATGGGGGCTTTGACGAAAGCTGAGATGGCGGAACGTCTGTACGAAGAGTTGGGTCTGAATAAGCGCGAGGCCAAGGAATTGGTCGAGCTGTTTTTTGAAGAGATCCGCCACGCTCTGGAAGACAACGAACAGGTCAAATTGTCCGGTTTCGGCAATTTTGACCTGCGGGACAAACGCCAGCGGCCTGGCCGCAATCCAAAAACGGGAGAAGAAATCCCGATCACGGCTCGCCGTGTGGTCACCTTTCGTCCAGGGCAGAAGTTGAAGGCCCGAGTTGAGGCTTATGCTGGAACCAAGTCATAACGACGAACTACCCGTCATCCCAGGCAAACGCTACTTCACCATTGGTGAAGTCAGCGAGCTGTGTGCCGTAAAACCGCACGTGCTGCGCTATTGGGAGCAGGAGTTTCCTCAACTCAACCCCGTCAAACGCACCGGGAACCGTCGGTATTATCAGCGCCAGGACGTGCTGATGATCCGACAGATCCGTGCATTGCTGTACGATCAGGGGTTCACCATCAGCGGCGCACGCCAGCGTATGTCCGGTGATGAAGCCAAAGACGACACCACCCAATACAAGCAACTGATCCGCCAGATGATCTCCGAACTGGAAGATGTGCTGGTGGTGCTGAAGAAATGATTCAAGCTTTAAAAATACTTCCACATTTCAAAAGCTTGCGGTATATTCCGGTTCGCTTCGTTGAGAAGCGAACCCAGTAACACGCCTAGTCGGGGCGTAGCGCAGTCCGGTAGCGCACTAGCATGGGGTGCTAGGGGTCGAGTGTTCGAATCACTCCGTCCCGACCATTATTCCTGAGTAAAATCAGACACTTAAGCCGATCAGATAGATCGGCTTTTTTGTGCCTGCGCAAAACCCGCGCAAAACTACCCGGTGATTTCGCTGATATTCAGGTCCGGGATCGCCTCGGACCAGATGATTTCCTCGTGGTCTCGCTGGTAGTTTTTGGTCATGCCCTCGCTCGCATGGCCTCTACGCTATGAGTTTGACTTCCTCAGTTCCTCGATCAGGAAAATCGCCTCCCACTGATCCTCGAGGTTGCATGGTTTAAGGTCGAGCAAAGTGTTAGTTTTTGGAAAACGAATTTCGAGCCACTAATGATGCCTGAAGAAATAGAGCTAGAAGAGGCTGCTTTTCAGTTTGCCATCACACACCGCCGACCTCTGGCCAAGAAGATTGTCGACACCGAGATTTTTATTCCAGAGCGCGCTCCGCTCACCGTCTTTATGGCGGGCTCTCCTGGTGCTGGCAAAACGGAGATTTCCAAGGCAATGGTGGAGGCTCTGGAGAAAGGACACCCAGAGGGCGAGGAGCGTCGAGTTCTCCGAATTGATCCGGATGATTTTCGAGAACTTATCCCTGGTTATTCCGGTGGGAACTCATACCTTTTCCAGCGAGCTGTGACAAAGATCCTCGAAAAAGTCTTGGACCGAGCCTTTGAGAAGCGCGTTTCGTTCATCCTTGACGGTACGATGTCGAATCTAGATGTTGCAAAACGAAATATTGATAGGGTTCTGAAAGGAAATAGGGCTGCCCAGATTATGTACGTCTATCAGCGCCCAGAGCTCTCTTGGGAGTTCGTGAAAGCACGAGAAATAACCGAGGGAAGAAATATTCCCATGGACAAATTTGCTCAGCAATACTTGGCAGTACGCCGGAATATTGTTGAGTTGAGGAGATCCTATGGACGGGGCTGCACATAGATTTGCTTGTAAAGAACACAGATTGCTCTGAAGAATTCTATGAGGATGGGGTAACGGTGGAGCAGATTGACGCCCTAATTCCAGAGACCTATGATTACCAGCAGCTCATCGAGCTACTGACTGAGGCAGATCGTCATGCGTAAAACCAACACCGAAGACTCCAGCCTACTCGCGGATTTCTTCAGTAACGCCTCCCCTGAGACCAAACGTGAGGTTTTCCGGGAGGTGCTTCACAAGGCAAGCGCCTCCCAGCGTGAGGTGGTTGCGCACGCGGCAAAAATCAGATGCTCACTATCCGCTGGTGATTCTGTCAGGAATAAAACGTCTGACGCCTAGTTTTGAGTAACCACTAGAAGCCCGGCCTGCCTGCTGGGCTTTTTCATTTTTGCCATCCGCGACATAAAGCTGAAGAATGAGGTGGGAAGTGAAACGCAGTCTGTTTGCCGAGCTGATGCAGGGTGTGGAGGATATGAGCGAGCACCGGAAGGGAGATATTACTCTTCGTCAGTACGAAATGAGCAGAACGAGTGTTTGCCAGGCAGGTCAGGATGAATCTGGACGCGCTGAAGAACTGGGAGCAATCGAAATCCAAACCAGATGCCCAGGCAACACTACTGATTAAATTGGTTCAGCGCTTCCCTGACATGGTTGAGCAATTCAACGCCGTTTGAATTGATGATTACCTCGCAGCCCGGCCAAGCACCGGGCTTTCTGCATCAGGCTCGGATTGTCGCGCTGTATGTCGGCCGAACTCAATGATCTGAACCCGCAAGCTTATTTGACTTATGTTCTGGAGCGCATCGCCGACCACTCGGTTAACCGAGTGGACAAACTGCTGACCCCAATCATCCGGAATTCGAAGACATGATGGAATGGCACGGCGGTACGTTCGACTCAACGCTTTTTGAATGGGAGCGCGTCAATCAGTGGTTGAAGGAGATTAAGGTTTGAATTTCAAGGGGGATAGTTCGGACAGTTACGATTAAATGCAAGCACTACATCAAAAAGTAGTGCGGCATACGGATTTTCCCGCCGAGGGTCCAGCGCGCTTGTAGTCCCAATGATGGCTTTTGAGCTATGACGTCTGATGGTCAAGACCGGAGTGTCCAAGCCGATTGAGCTGCAGTGGGTGAGAATTAGAGAGGAGACCCTGTAGGACGGCTCCTGATTGCATCCTGGGAATTGCTGTTCGTCTTAGATGATTTATCGTTTTGGGATCTGAGGTCGTCATACGCATCTTTTCTCCGGGTGATTGAAGCAAGAGCGATTAAGACTTGAGCTAACGGCGAGCGTCGGAAAAGACCTGAACTGTGGTCAGGGCAAACATGTAACTGGGAACTGGTAGAAACGGTGCTGCTGAATCCGGATCGGGAACAGCAGACCGAACAAAAAGCGGCATAGCAGAACGGTTGAAGCGACAACTGCCTTGAAAAACGCCGTTATTGGGTGCAGAAATTGCCAAGAGCGAAGGAGTAACTACCATGTCCGTAATGCAACGCCTATGTGTTGGCTTGGCGTTTTTTGCCATTACTGCCTGCTCAACTTCGCCCCCGACTAAAAGTAGTGGCGTCAACGATATCCAGGTGGCGGCTCAGAAGCTCGTAGGCCAGCCCGCGGAAAGGGCTTTTGAAGTGTTTGGACCGCCTGACCAGGGCGTAGGGCCTTCGTCATATGGTAGTGGCGGCTTCTACGCCTGGAATCGGATCCGAACACGCGTCACTCCTGAGAAGGTGTTCATCCAGACGGGGGTTGAGTATGTGGGGCAGCAAGAGAGGTGGGTCGGAATTGGAGGTCGTGGGCTCAATGGCATCATGCCCGTCAGTAGTGAACCTATCTATCGCAAGGTCGGCTATGAAGAGAACAGGATTGTGATCGACTACTTCTGCAGCATCACCTTGTTGACTGATGGCAAGGATGTGATCACCGATGTGAGCGTGGTCAACTGCAACGATAAGAGGCAAAGCCAGCGGACGTGCTGATCGTTTATGGCGATACAACGGTGCATGCGGATTACACAGAAGGTATTCATGGAGGAAGAATGTTCAGCGAGTGGAGCCAGAAAACGATTCCGGTGATGGGGGAAATCCTCACTTCATTTAGGCAACCGTCCATCACTGAGGCCCTCGCGCGGTTCTCCGCTGACATCGGTGCCCCACGAATCCGTTTGATGCCGTATCCGCTTGTCTTTGATCGAACCGAACACGATAGGATTGCGGCAGCCGCCCTTCACATTGTTGCTGCGCAGGGCAGGCTTGCCAGCGCCCTGATGGCATGTTGTTCCCGTGCCGACGTTCTTCTTCAATTAGGTTTGCCGGTTGCCTGGGAACCTTATGTTGACTGGCGGCAGCTGGTCGATGCCCCGCATCGCGTCGCACGTGTGGATCTGGTGCCGTTACGTGATGGTCACGCGATCTGCGAGTTGAACTTCTCTGTCGCAGTCGGCGGCGGTGAACTGCACGACTACTATCGTATTTTCGCTGATTCGTTAGGATTTCCCGATTCGGATGCTGACGTGTCGCCCTTCCAAAACCTCGCTCATCTATACAGGGAGACGTGTGCACGCGTGCCGACCGAGCACCTGATTTTGCTCGACTGGAGTTCTCATGCAGCCTTGGGCTACCTAAATCAACACCTGGCACATAAACACCTGGCTCACAGCATTCCCAGCATGGATATCCAGATCCACGATGAAACCAGCCTGACCTCGAAATGGCGTGGTTGTCATGACCTGTCCAACGTCTTGATCCATCGCTGTTTTACTTTCGATGACGTCACAGTCAATACCGATATTTACGACGACCTTTTGCAGCGTGGCGCACGGTTTTCCAATGGCCTGGAAGCCGAGCTGCTGATGAGCAAGGGCTGGCTTGCAATGCTCTGGGACGCTCGCAACCACCACTTGTTCGAGCCCGAGCAAATCACGGCTATCCGTGACTTTCTGCTGCCAAGCTGGAGTGTGCTGGATGCAGATAGAGACTGGTTGCTGAGCAATAAGGACAGCCTGATCTTCAAGCAAAAGAACACCTACGGTGGCAAGGGAATCGTACTTGGAAGCAGTCTGCCGCCTGCAGTTCTCTGGAAACGTTTGCTTGATGTAGGCCTGGATGCATGGATCGCGCAGCGTTTTGTGGAGACGCCGACGCTGAGCCACGCTGTCGACCTCGACGGGGTGTATGCCGACCATCGGTTGGTGTTGGGCATGTACCTGCATGGCGAGAAGGCGAGCGGGATCTTGGTGCGCTCCGGCAGTCGCTCGGCGGTGATCAACGCTGGCAGCGGGGCACTTGCGGGCTGGGCGCCTGCGCTCACCTGCGACCAACGTGAGCAACTGTACGACTCGATCCTTTCAGGGGGTTGAGGTTGCGGTTTCCATATACCCGAAAAAAAGGAGCAGAAAATGAACGAAATAGCTGAAGCCGCCACTGCTTGCAATTACAGCCAGTATGCCGAGGAACTCCAGCGCACTGGTAGCACCTTGATTCCGGCTGGAGTAGTGTTCTCCGATCAAGAGATCACTCGCTTGGAGGGCCTGCAGGCGCAGATACCAGAGGAGACGGTCACCAATGGTGATGCGGGTGACAAGCATGCCATCTACGTGCGCAGGATTATGGTGGATCGCGCCGGTGAGCTGCCGAGCACTGTCAATCGGCCCTTCTCGGACGGCATCATTGATATCCTGTCCGGCGGGCAGCGTCCGGGATGTTTGGCTGCGCTTTTCCAGTCACAGGACCCGTTCCATATCCGCCGATGCCAGATGAACCGAATGATCGCCGGCTCTTTTGTTGGCGTTCATCTCGATGCTGCCAGCAATCCCGATTACGAATATTCGATGATTGTGCAGCTAGGACGCCATTTTGAAGGTGGGGCGTTCGTGGTATATGCCGACAACGGTCAACAGCGTTCTTACATGGCTTCGTATGGCTCGGTGCTTGTCACCACCTGTAAGTACCGTCATGAGGTGAGCAAGGTGCTGTCTGGCGAGCGCAATTCCTTGGTGTATTTCTATGCAAGGCATGCTGGTGTCAATCGTCGCAGCCAGTAGTCTATGCAGCGCCACTGGAGTGATCAAAGCGCGACAGACAGATCAGGCCTCCGCCAGGTCAATCTTCTGAACTCGGGTCTCGCAGATCGGATGTGTCGCGCTCCATCAAAGCGAAAGGGCGACCTTCGAATGGTATTGTCTGACGGTGCACATAACCCGCCGAGTGCCCAAGTGCAAGGGCGGCGCGGTTGGCTTCATCGGTAATCGCAATGGTGCGTCGCAACCCTTTGTGGTGATCCATCCACTCTAGCGCCGCTTCAGTGGCCTCTTGGGCAATATTGCGGCCCCACGACGACCGCGCCAGTGTGCATCCGAACTCCGGCAAGCCTTCAAAGCCGGTCGGCATCTCACGATGGGTGTAGGCAAAGCCAAGCTCTCCACAAAATTGGCTTTGCGCGCGAGTGCGGATAGTCCAATAGCCAAAACCGTGGAGCTCCCAGTGACCGACATAGCGCAGTAGGCGGTTCCAGGTTTCCCGCCTGTCAAATGGCGTGGCACGTATCAGTCGCACGACGAACGGATCCTGCCACATGGCTAGGCAATCTTCTAAGTCTTCTAGTTGATGACGATTCAGAGTCAGGCGATTCGTCACGATCGTCCAAGTCTTATCCACTCCAGGCAATGTCGTTCTCCGATGTTGGACTTGGGCGCGTGCCATTGAGTAGAAGTCTACTTAAGCCCAGTATTTGCCTGCAAGTTTACAGGTGCAGTCTGGTCAATATGCCATTAGCACACCTGCCCTAATTGATCCTCGCTCAAGCCCACTATTAAAGTTTGAAGCGCAAGCCAATGTATTAACGATGGGAAGGGGAGTGAAGATGACTATAAAAAAATACGTCTATATGACGGCTGCAGCCTGCCTGTTAGCGACCTCAAGCGCGCATGCGTCTTTCGCCACCAGTTGCCAGGATTCTCAGCCGTGGTACCACTTCAGCATGATTGAGGCGGCAACCTGTTTGCTCTCTGGTCAATGGTAATCGGGTCGCCCCCGCTGCGGTTCGGCGGGGGAGAGCCCCAGTGATCCCGCTCAAGTCGTGCCTTTCGGGCATTGCCCTTGCTTGCGCTGACTTGAGTCATCAACATTTGCTTAAAACATCTCCCTGCCTCACCTGGCCTGACGCTGCGAGCGAACCGTTGCGCCTGTGATCATGTCTGTGCGAATGGCCGACGGTTGCCCGGCGTTGTTGCGTGCATAACTGCATAACGTGACCGGCAGCTCTGCTATATCAAGGAATATGCCGTCCATGGCCAAGGTGTAGCGATCGTCGTCAATATCGCCGCAGATGGTGCTGATCGCCGAGTTCACGCTGTAGTAATAATGCTGGCTAAAACCGTCCTGCTGGTTTTCCCAGGCGATGTGATAGCGGTGCTTGAGCTGCGGTGCCGGTGCCGGGTTGGTCAGGAATACCGAATGGGTGAACGCATTGCGCAGCAGCGCTTCGGTCAGCGGCTGTTCGGCCGTTTGCACCCCCGAGTATGCATAACACATGCGGCCCCAGCACTGGGCCGATGGGTTGGTTGATGTAGGCTTCGTCAGAAGCGGCAGCGACTTGGTAGCCGTGTGTGCGTGCGCAATCGCTGATGTGATTCACGGCTTTGAATCGGTAGAACGGTTCCTGGATCGAGAACCTCAGGTTCCAAGTCGGACGGGTAATTTGGTCGGTGGTGTCACGTTTTAAATGCACATAGGGCTTCAGGTTCCATGGCTCATCCAGCGTGATTTCAACCGCCTTGAGCTGGCAGGTTGGGGTGTCGTTACGGAAAACACCGTCTACAAAGCAGTAGTACAAGTCGTTGACGGGGTAGCTGTAGTTGAATTTGGCGGCTTCGCACGCCGAGTTGTTCTGGCAGCTATTGAGAATGTCTTTCTGAATGGCAGACGCGACCTTGCTGATGATGCTGGTGATTTCATTGGTGTTCCGGTCCAGCATCGGGCTGCCGGAGCTGCCTGGGCGCAGACCGTTGCAGCGGTTGCGCAAGGCGCTGGGGAACACGCCGGGATGTTCGGCAAAACTGTTGAGGGTCGACTCCACGCATAAGCCGGCCCGATGGCTTTACCCTGGCGATTGCGCGTGTCGAGCAGAACGGCATTGCAGGTCTGGCCTAAGGCGTTTTCCAGTGAATCGATGCCGGTCCATTGCGGATAACGGTGGTTTTTATTTTCAAGGGCCACAGACGGTGACTGCTCGGTAAGGCCCTCGGCCAGATCTCTGGCATGGCTGGGCCAGATAGTGCTGAGCAACAGGAAATACAGGAAGATGCAGGCGGTGTGAGGAAGTGCCATAAGGGGCCTCGACAAGGAAGTGGCTGAAACTACTCAATCAGGCCAAGGCGGATGACATACAGGGCTACTGCGTGAGCCCTTGGCGGGATCCTCAGTCGCCGTTATGGCTGCTGGTGCTGGCGTCCTTACGCCCAACACCGTCTCGGGATTTTCCGTTCGTCCAAAGTTCGGCACTCCCTGTTACACGCCTGCTCCAATGTTTAAGTGCGTATTTGTCGCGCTTTAGAGCGGAGAGACAGCATGGAAATCAACGAGAACGCCCCAGGCAATATTTCACAGCAGGCAGTAACGCGTGGAACGGACAATGAGGCCGGTCATGATCCAAAGCGCGATGAGGATCATATCCCGCTGCCACCGGACGACGAGGCACCCCTCGAGGAAGATATGTCGGACGTGGACGCTGCCGATTCAGTAGCCAGTGAGCATCCTGACAACTGAGCATCAACGGACCCGGCCAAGCGCCGGGTTTTCATTTAAATGTCAGCGCAAGATAATTACGTTATTGTCGGCGTGATGCCCTTTTCCGAAAGGCCGATAAGTTAAAGCAACCCAACTGCGGAGACGGATATGCGTGCCGAAGACGTTCTTGCCGACGACACAAACGAAGCAACATTTGAGGGAGTGACCGTACGTAAAGGGACGGTGGGTGCCTTTTTGGCAAACGTACGAGTTTGGAGTAATCCAGGCGCGAGCATGGATGATCAACTGCTAGCTGAGCGAGAAATTATTCAATCTCTGCCCGCTCTTAAGGCGATCGGGCTCCTCGACGTGTTTGAGCCTAAGGATTCCCGATTGCGTGAGTTGATCGCCAAGGCGGGCGCGCCACGGTGAGGGTATCCAGAGGGGGGGCCACGCTGAGCAGCAAGAGGCCGGCTTTGCCTTGATGCGCCACTGTTGTTGCTGATTATGGCTTTTTCATGCCGGGAATAAATGCCTTCCCGCGTGAACAATCTTCACCGCGAATCACACCTGCTCATTAGTTACGCGCTAAGGAAATTTCCCACATCCAATGCCCGTACCCTGTTGTTAGGCTCCAACTTTTTGACCTGACTTCAAGGAGTTTCCTGATGACAAAACGTCTCGCCGCCGAGTTCTTCGGCACGTTCTGGCTGGTACTGGGCGGTTGCGGCAGTGCCGTGTTGGCGGCCGCATTCCCTGAGTTGGGCATTGGTTTTGCCGGTGTGGCATTGGCATTTGGCTTGACGGTATTAACCATGGCCTACGCGGCCGGGCATATTTCGGGTGGGCATTTCAATCCGGCGGTCACCTTGGGTTTGCTCGCCGCTGGGCGTATTGACGGCAAGGATGTGGTGCCCTACATCCTCACTCAGGTTCTGGGCGCGATTGCGGCGGCTGGCGTGCTGTACCTGATCGCCAGCGGCAAGGCCGGGTTCGATGTGACTGCGGGGTTTGCCACCAATGGTTATGGCGAGCATTCGCCCGGGGGCTTCTCGCTGCTTTCGGTAGTGGTCACCGAGTTTGTACTCACGGCGTTTTTCCTGTTGATCATCCTGGGCGTCACCGACAAAAAGGCGTCGGCCGGTTTTGCGCCGCTGGCCATCGGTTTTGCCCTGGTCTTGATTCACCTGATCAGTATTCCCGTGAGCAATACATCGGTTAACCCGGCGCGCAGTACTGGTGTGGCGTTGTTCCAGGGCGATTGGGCGATGGCTCAGTTGTGGGTGTTCTGGGTGGTGCCTTTGCTGGGTGGGCTGTTTGGCGGCCTCGTGCACCGTTTGGTGTTGGCGACGAAACCGTAGACAGTTTCACACTTCAGATCTCAACGGGCTTCGGGTCGCCATATCACCTTGCGCACCTCAATGGTCTTGGGCAGCAAGCGGTTCTGATAAAACAGATCCGCCGTGGCCTGTTGTGCGCCAATGATGCTGTCGTCAATCGGCAGCACTGGTGACGGCGGGCGGTTGTCCATGTAGCGGGCAATCACCGTGCTTGGCAGGCCCATAAACGCGGTGAGCACCTTCAGGCTGTCTTCGCGCTGGCTGCGGGTCAGCGCTTCAGCCTGGGTGAGCTCCCCCAGCAGGTCCTGGATAAACCCACCATTGGCCCGGGCGTATTCACGCCGTGCGGTGTAGACCGGCCCCGACAACCCCAGGCCCTCGCCATCGACCAGCACATGGCTGGGGCTCTGGCTCAGGGCCAGGGAGGAGTAAGGTTCCCAGATCGCCCAGGCGTCGACGCTGCCTTGCTCGAATGCCGCACGTGCATCGGCCGGTGGCAGGTACACCGGTTGGATGTCCGTGTAGCTCAGGCCGGCTTTGTTCAGCGCGCGCAGGATCAGGTTGTGGGAGCTGGAGCCTTTCTGGAAGGCGACCTTTTTGCCCTTCAGGTCCGCCACCGAATGCACTGGGCTGTCGTTGCGTACCAGCAACGTTTCGGCGCTGGGCTTGGGCGGTTCGGCGCCGATGTAGACCAGGTCGGCACCTGCAGCCTGGGCGAAAAGAGGCGGAATGTCGCCGGTAGCGCCAACGTCCAGTGCGCCGACGTTCAGCGCCTCAAGCATCTGCGGGCCGGCGGGGAATTCAATCCATTTCACCTCGGTTTGTGGGAAGCGTTTTTCCAGCAGGCCATGCTCCTTGGCGAGCACCAGGGCGATGGAGCCTTTCTGGTAGCCGATGCGCAAGGTTGATGGATCGGCCGCCCAGGCGGTCTGGGTCAGCAGCAGGGCCAGCAGCAGGGTGGGGATTTTCATGCTCGGGTCTCCTTGAAAAGGTTGGCCGGGCGCGCCAGGCCGAGGTTTTCTCGCAGTGTGGTGCCGCTGTATTCGCGCCGAAACAGGCCACGCCGCTGTAACTCGGGAACGACCAGGCGGGCGAAATCCTCCAGCCCGCCCGGCAGGTGCGGCACCAGAATATTGAAGCCATCCGCCGCGCCTTCTTCGAACCAGCGCTGCAGCTCATCGGCGATCTGCACAGGCGTGCCGATCAGGCTGTAATGACCGCGTCCGCCGGCAATGCGTTGGCCCAGTTGCGCCAGTGTCAGCTGTTCGCGCTGGGCCAGTTCGCTCAGTAGTTGCTGGCGGCTGCGTTGACCGCTGTCGGTCAAGGGTAGCTCGGGCAGCGGCCCGTCCAGCGGGTAGCCGGACAGGTCGAAATTACCCAACATGCGCCCCAGCAACGCCACGCCTACCTTGGGTTCGACCAATGCTTGGAATCTTTCAAATTTCGCCTGGGCGCAGGCTTCGGTTTCCCCGACCACCACGAACACGCCCGGCATGATTTTCAGCGAATCGGCCTCGCGCCCGTATTGGCCCAGGCGCCCCTTGAGGTCACGGTAAAACGCTTGGGCGTCGGCCAGCGAAGTCTGCGCGGTAAACACCACCTCGGCAGTCTGTGCCGCCAGTTCCCGGCCGGTGTGCGAAGAGCCGGCCTGCACGATCACCGGTTGGCCCTGGGGCGAGCGCGCCACGTTCAGTGGGCCTTTGACCTGGAAATGCTCGCCCACGTGATCCAGTACATGGCGTTTATGCGGGTCGTAATAGCGGCCGCTGGCCTTGTCGCGCACGAAAGCATCGTCGTCCCAGCTGTCCCATAACCCCGTCACCACCTGGTGAAACTCCCGCGCGCGGCTGTAGCGTTCGGCATGACCCAGGTGTGCGTCGCGGCCGAAATTCAGTGCCTCGGCGGCGTTGTCCGAGGTCACCAGGTTCCAGCCTGCACGGCCACCGGAAAGGTGATCCAGCGAAGCAAATTTGCGCGCCACATGGTAGGGCTCGTTGTAGCTGGTGGTGGCGGTCGCGATCAGGCCGATATGCTCGGTCACCGCACTGAGCGCCGAGAGCAGGGTGAGCGGCTCGAAATGATCCGAGCGCGCCATCTGGCTGGCGATCTCACCGGTGGCGGCGGCAATGCTGTCGGCCACGAACAGCGCGTCGAATCTGGCCGCTTCTGCTACCTGCGCCAAGTGCTTGTAGTGGGCGAAATCCAGCCCGGCATTCGCCGGTACATCGGGGTGTCGCCAGGCGGCTACATGGTGCCCGGTGGCCATCAGGAACGCGCCGAGTTTGAGTTGACGGCTCATGCTAGAAGTCCTTGCGCAGTTGCACGCCGAAGTAACGTTCATCGTCACGGGGTACGGCGCGGTAGATGTAGTTGCCGCCACTGGCCAACAGCGGTGAGTAGGATTTGTCGGCGAGGTTCTTGGCCAGCAGCGCCACGCGCCAGCCATTGGTGTAGTCGGCCAGGGCCACGCTAGCGTTCCAGATGCCGTACGCGCCTTGCTTGGTGTCCAGGTTCTGGCTGATGTCGTACTGCACTTCGCTCTGCCAGCTGTAGTCGGTGCCCAGCTCGACATCCAGGCCGTTGTCCAGGGGGATGCTGTAGTCGGCACGCACGTAGCTTTTCCAGTCCGGGCTGAATGGCAATGGCTTGCCATTCACGTTGCAGGTCGCCGCTGCGCCTGCCGGGCACGCGAACTGATCGATGCGCGCTCGGGTATAGGCCAGGGCGCCGGAGAGCTTGAGTTGCTGGGTGGCTTGCAACGCGTAATCGAGCTCGACGCCTTCGGTGCTGACGCTGCCGGCATTGATCAGGCGTGTCACTACCTGGCCGGCGACGGTGTCGAAAAAGTTGGCCTGGTAGTTGTCGTAGTCACTGTGGAACACCGCGAGGTTGGTGGTCAGGCGGTTGTGCCAGGCGGTGGCCTTGATCCCGGCTTCCCAGGTGTTGGAAGTCTCCGGCTTGAGCGCCTCGGTGTCGCGCGGCTGCATGTTGAAGAACACGTTGTAGGCCGGGCCTTTGTAGCCACGCGAGTAGGTGAGGTAGCTGGTGACGCTGTCGCTGATGTCGTATTGCACGCCCAGTCGGCCGGACCAACCGTCCTCATCTACCGAGCCGGAACTCGCCGTCGCCGGCTGGATGCCGCTGACCGTGGTGGCAGAGGTGGACACGCGGCGATGGTCGTACTTCAAGTCGTCATGGGTATAGCGCAAGCCGGCGATGCCACGAAAGCGCGAGGTGAAGTTGAGCGTGGTCTCGCCGAATGCCGCGTAGCTGTCGCTGGTGGTGCTGTAGTCGGCGATGCCACGGTCGACACGCGCAGTCGTCGTGAGGGTGCGTTGATAGGTTTCCTCATCCTTGCCATGCATGTAGAACAGGCCGCCGACATACTCCAGGAACTCACCTTTGGGCGAGGCCAGACGCAGCTCCTGGGAGTACTGGTCGAACGCCAGGTCGCCTTTGTCGGCGGTGCCGGGGAAGGCGGCGGTGACGGTGCCGAGACGGTCGCCGTCCTGGTATTGGGTGTTGTCCCAGCCGCGCCAGGCGGTGATCGAGGTCAGGGTGTAGTCGCCCAGGTTCCAGTCCAACTGCGCCGACAGGCCCTTGTTGATGTCTTGCACACGGCTGCGGGTATCGGTGTTGATATCGCGGTTGTCACTTGAGGCGCGCACTGGCCTCAAGGCATTGCTGAACGCCGGGCTCAGGGACTTGCTGACCACACCATTGGGCGCGTCATCGTGGGACTGCATGTAGTCGGCGATCAGGGTCAGCTTCACGTCGTCGTTGGGCGTGAACTCCAGCTTGCCGCGAATGCCCTTGTGGTTGTAACCGTTGACCTCCTGACCATTGTGGCGGTTGTCGACGTTGCCGTCGTAGCTGCCGAACAAGGTGCTGATCGAGCCCTTGAGCACCTCCGGCACCAGGCTGCCACCGATGCCGAACCGCGTGCGGCTTTCATTGCCGCTGTAGAACGACTGATCGATAAACCCGTGTGTCTGGGCAGTCGGCGCCTTGCTGGTGATATTCAGCACGCCGGCGGACGCGTTCTTGCCGAACAGCGTGCCTTGCGGGCCGCGCAGTACCTCGATGCGCTCCAGGTCGAGCAGGTCGAGGGTGGCCTGGCCGGGGCGCGCATAAACCACGCCGTCGATCACCGTCGCCACGGTGGGCTCCACCCCCGGCGAGGTGGAAATGGTGCCCACGCCGCGTACGAACAGGGAGGTGTCCTTGTTCGACGCGCCGGTACGAAAGTTCAGTGACGGTACCTGCTGGGCGATGCTCGCCACACCGTTGCGGTTGTCGCGCTCCAGTTGTTCGCCATCGAGCACCGAGACGGCCACCGGGACTTTTTGCAGCGACTCTTCCCGTCGGGTAGCGGTGACCGTCACGGATTGAAGCGTGGGCTCTTGCTCGTCAGCTGCAACAGCGCCGCAGACGGGCAGGGCGCTGAGGCTGGCCAGAAGCAATAAATGGGTGTGCCGTGGAAAGTTATGCATGCTGTGCCCGCTCGAAAAAATACCCTGGTCCGCTGCGGTTCTGCGACCGCCAGCGCCTGTGAAAATGTCCTGGGCATTCGCTCGAGCGAGTAGCAGACACTGCGCCTTGTTAGCGCTAACATCGGCATTATTGAAGGCGCAGCTTAGAGCGTCAAATACTAATAAATTAGTTTTATATTCCTTTTTTACAGGGTCATTCCGTGGACGAACACACACCGCGCAAACGCCGGGGCGCCGGACGCGTCACACTGAGCACCGTGGCACGCCAGGCTGGGGTGTCGGCGATTACCGTGTCGCGTTACTTCAACCAGCCGGAGCAGGTCTCGCCCGAACGCCGTGAGCGTATCGCCGAGGTGGTGGCGCAATTGGGTTATGTGCCCAATCTGGTGGCCGGTGGCTTGGCCTCTGCGCGAGGCAGAATCGTCGCGATGGTGATTCCGAATATCTCGGGGCCGATCTTTGCCAATACCTTGCAGGGTTTCAGCGATACCCTCAGTCGCCACGGCTACCAGCTGTTGCTGGCGTCCAGCTATTTCAGCATCGAGCAAGAGGAAAGCGCGGTGCGCGCCTTTCTTGGTTGGTCGCCGGCCGCGCTGGTGCTGACCAGCCGCTTCCATAGCCCAGGCACCGAAAAGATGATCGCCGAGGTGGACATCCCGGTGGTGGAAACCTGGGACTACGTGCCGGAGCGCGAGCCGTTGCAAGTGGGGTTTTCCCATTATCAAGTCGGCGTCACTGCCGCGCGCTACCTGCATGGCAAGGGCTATCGGCGTATCGCCTTCGTGCAGAACAGCGCGGCGGGCGACTTCAGCGCGCTGGAGCGCCGTGATGGTTTTACTGCGACCCTCAGCGAGCTGGGTGTGCAGCCGTGGGTCTTTGTTCCCGACGCCGACCGTGCGCCTTTCGAGGCGGGCAAGCAGGCCATGGAGGCGCTGATGGGGGAGGTGACCAGGCCCGACGCGATTTTCTTTGCCAACGACAACCTGGCTGCCGGCGGTTTGTTGGCCGGTCAGCGTGCGGGGCTGAACATCCCGCAGGACTGCGCCGTCTTGGGCTTTGGCGACTACCCCTTCGCACAGATGTTGCTGCCCAGCCTCAGCACGATCCAGCCACCGGCCCTTGAGATTGGTGTATTAGCCGCCACCCGCGTTCTACAAAGTCTGGGTGTATTACCGATCGAGGGTGAAGTTGCACGCTTGAATCTTTTGCACTGTCAGTTAATTGAAAGGGAAAGTACCTAGTCATTACGGGGTATGGCTAAGTGCAACTAGTGGCTATTGGCTGCTAACGCTCTAAATCAGTGCATTTGGCAATGTTTTGTATTTAATTTCCCGCCAGCCGGAACTAGAGCTATAACTTCCAGTCGATACCCCCGGCTAACTCCTGCATCGGCTGTGGCGAACTAATGGCATTGTTCGGTAGTTCCAAATAGCCATACTTTTCGCAACGTTAGATATTCCTCAATGATGTCTTCAGCCCCCATCGATGCTTGCAAGATGCACATCCCGCACACCGACCAGGTGTGCGCGTGGCTGATGCAGCACGCCGGGCTTAAAACGCTGGATCTGGAACGCGCTCGGCGCTTATCCGATGACCCTCGCGACCTGCTGGGTTTACTCACGCGCCTGGGCCTGGTGTCCGAAATCGAACTGGCCCGCGCCTGGGCCGATCTGCTGGCTGCGCCATTGCTGGCGACCGACGCTGCGCCGCCGTTGCTTGACCCATTACCCGCCGTGACCGAGCGCTTCCTGCGTCATTACCACCTGGTGCCCATGGGCTGGGACGAGGGCGGCCTGCGCGTGCTGGCCGCCAACCCGACGCAGCGGTACCCGTTCCAGGCCCTGGCGTATGCCTGCCAAGTGCCTGTCTGGCTGGCCATCGGCGCGCATACCGACGTGGAGAGCCTGATCGAGCGTTACTACGGCCAGGGTCGTTCGGCCATGGGCACGCTGATCGAAAACCTCGATGAGCAGGGTGGTGCCCTCGAAGATATCGAGCATCTCAAAGACATGGCTTCCGAAGCGCCGGTGATTCGCCTGGT
This sequence comes from Pseudomonas sp. OST1909, assembly GCF_015277575.1. NCBI lineage: Bacteria > Pseudomonadati > Pseudomonadota > Gammaproteobacteria > Pseudomonadales > Pseudomonadaceae > Pseudomonas > Pseudomonas sp. OST1909. Next base: position 4,340,320 of record NZ_CP063780.1, on the reverse strand, counting down.
CAACCTGATCCTGCAACGCGCCGTGGAACAACGGGCGTCGGATATCCATATCGAACCCTTCGAAAACCAGCTCAAGGTGCGCTACCGCATCGATGGCGTGCTGCACGACGCCGAAGCGCCGCCCGCCAGTTCGTCGGCGGCGGTGATCTCGCGGGTCAAGATCATGGCGCGCCTGGACATCGCCGAGCGGCGCCTGCCCCAGGATGGGCGCATCATGCTGCGCATCCAGGGCAAGGCGTTGGATTTGCGCGTGTCCACGGTGCCCACCAGCTTCGGCGAGTCGGTGGTGATGCGCCTGTTGGACCGGCAAACCGTGCAGTTCGACTTCCCAAGCCTGGGTTTTGATGGTCAGCGCCTGGCAGCCTTTCTTGATGTGCTTGAGCGGCCCCACGGCATCCTGCTGGTCACCGGGCCCACAGGCTCGGGTAAAACCACCACGCTGTACACCGCCCTGTCGCGGCTCAACACCGCCGAACGCAAGATCATCACCGTGGAAGACCCGGTGGAGTACCAGCTTGAAGGCATCAACCAGATCCAGGTCAAGCCCGCCATCGGCCTGGACTTTGCCGGAGCGCTGCGCGCCATCGTGCGCCAGGACCCGGACGTGATCATGATCGGTGAAATCCGCGACCTGGAAACCTGCCGCATCGCCGTCCAATCTTCACTCACCGGCCATCTGGTGCTCTCAACCCTGCACACTAACAGCGCCGCCGCCAGCATCACACGCTTGCTGGACATGGGCGTGGAAAGCTACCTGATCGCCTCCACCGTCAGCGGCATTCTCGCCCAGCGCCTGGTGCGGCGCCTGGACCCGGCCACACGGGTCGCGTTCCAGGCGCCGCCGGCGTTGATCAAGGAACACGGCCTGGATCGCCTCACCGAGCAGCGTCCGATCCTGCTGTATCACGGCGACTACCACGGCCGCAGCGCCCTCACCGAATTGCTGGTGATGAATGACGAGTTGCGCAGCCTGCTGATGGCCCACGCCGACGCCGTCACCCTTGAGCAAGCCGCCCGCCGCGGCGGTTTGCGCACCTTGTATGAAGACGGCCTGCGTCAGGCACTGGCGGGCGTCACGTCCCTGGAAGAAGTGTTGCGCGTCACCCGTGGAGAGGATGCGTGAGCCTGTTCAAGTTCCGTGCCCTGGACAGCCAGGGCGTCGCCCAGAGCGGCACGCTGCAAGCTGCTGACCAGGCCGCCGCCGTCGCCATCTTGCACAAGCGTGGCTGGTTGCTGCTGCATATCGAAACGACGGGCAGTGCCTCGTTACGTCGTGTACGCGGGCCGTTGAAGGGGGCAGCGCTGGTGAGTTTCACCCAGCAACTGGCGACGCTGCTCGGCGCCGGTCAGCCCCTTGAACGCTCGTTGAACCTGCTGCTCAAACAACCCGGCCAACCCCAGGTGCGGGCCTTGATCGAGCGCATCCGTGACCAGGTCAAGGCCGGCAAACCGCTGTCGGCTGCGCTTGAGGAAGAGGGCGATACGTTTTCTGCGCTGTACCTGAGCATGGTGCGCGCGGGCGAAGCCGGTGGTGCGCTGGAAGACACCCTGCGCCAGCTCAGCGACTACCTGGAGCGCAGCCAGCGACTGCGTGGCGAGGTGATCAACGCGCTGATCTACCCGGCGTTCCTGGTGGTGGGCGTACTGGGTTCCCTGGCGCTGTTGCTGGCCTATGTGGTGCCGCAATTCGTGCCGATTTTTCAGGATCTGGGCGTGCCGATTCCGTTGATCACCCAAGTGATCCTGGGGCTTGGCGAGTTTTTGTCGGCCTATGGCCTGGTGCTGTTGGCCGGGTTGGCGATCAGTACCGGGCTCCTGGCGACGCGCCTGCGCGACCCCAACCGCCGCGAACGCTACGACCGTCATCTGCTGGGCATCCGTGTGGTCGGCCCGCTGCTGCAACGGGTGCAAGCCGCACGCCTGACTCGCACCCTCGGCACCTTGCTCTGCAATGGCGTGGCATTGCTGCCCGCGCTGGTGATCGCCCGGCAGGTCTGCAGCAACCGTGCATTGCAGGCGCAAGTGGCGCTGGCGGCGCAACAGGTCAAAGGCGGCGGCACCCTGGCCGAAGCGTTTGGCAGTCAGCCGCTGTTGCCGCAGTTGGCCCTGCAAATGATCGAGGTCGGCGAACACGCCGGTGAACTGCCCGGCATGTTGCTCAAGGTCGCCGACATCTTCGACGTCGAGGCCAAGCGCGCGATCGACCGCCTGCTCGCTGCGCTGGTGCCCTCGCTGACCGTGATCATGGCGGTGCTGGTGGCGGTGATCATGCTTGCGATCATGCTGCCGCTGATGAGCCTCACCAGCCATATATGAACCTTCATGGAGTGGAATCAATGAGAACCCGGCACCGCCAAAACGGCTTTACTCTGCTGGAAATGCTCGCGGTGATCGTGCTGCTGGGCATCGTCGCAACCATAGTCGTGCGCCAGGTCGGCGGCAATGTGGACAAGGGCAAATACGGTGCAGGCAAGGCGCAGTTGGCGAGCTTGAGCATGAAGATCGACAGCTACGCCCTGGATGTGGGCGCGCCGCCCAACACCCTGCAACAGCTGCTCGACAAGCCCGCCAATGCCTCCAGCTGGGCGGGTCCCTATGCCAAGCCTTCGGAGTTGAAGGACCCGTTCGGTCACGGGTTCGGTTATCGCTTCCCCGGGCAGCATGGCGCCTTCGACCTGATCTTCTACGGCCAGGACGGTCAACCGGGCGGCGAGGGCTACAGTGCCGATTTGGGTAACTGGGAGTAACCCGGCCATGGCCCAGCGCGGCTTTACCTTGCTGGAGATGCTGGTGGTCATTGTATTGATCGGCGTCGCGGCCGGGTTGCTGGGGCTGGGTGTGCGCCAGGGGCTGCAAGTGGCTCAGGAGCGGCGGGTGGTGGGGCAGATGGTCGAGGCACTGCGCGCCACGCGGGCGGGGGCGATCGTCAGCGGCCAGGCGGCGCGCACCGAATTCGACCTGCAACGTCTGACGTTCCGGGCTCCAGGGCGTGCTCCGCAACAGTGGCAGGCACCGTTGCAGGTGACGCTGCACAGTGCCGAGCAGGCGGGCGCCGCCGTGGTGTTCTACCCCGATGGCAGTTCCACCGGCGGCAACCTGCTGCTGGCCAGCGGCGCCCGGCGTTGGCGTATCGACATTGGCTGGCTCACCGGCAGCGTGCAGTCCAGGGCGCTGCCATGAAGCATCAGGCCGGTTTTACCCTGCTGGAAATGCTCGCGGCCCTGACGTTGATGGCGGTGTGCAGCAGCGTGTTGCTGGTTGTCTTCGGCCAGAGTGCGCGCTCGTTGGCCCAGGTTGCCCACAGCGACCGGCTAACCCAGGCCGCGCTCACGCTGCTGGACCAGGAAGCGGCCGGCCCGCTGAGCGAAGGCACCTTGCAAGGCGAACTTGATGGCATTCATTGGCACTTGACCAGTACCCGGCAACAGCCCCATCTGTTTCGTCTCGACCTGAACCTGCGCGAAGGCGCGCATCAGGCCCGCTTCAGCACCTTGAAGGCCCGCCTGTGAAGCGCCGCGAGCAGGGCTTCACCTTGCTGGAGATCCTCGTGGTGCTCAGCCTGCTTTCGATATTGTTATTGCTGGTGGGCGCTGCGTTGCTGGGCGCCAATCGGGCGGTGGCCAAGGCCCAAAGTTACACCGTGAGCCTGGATGAAATGCGCACCGCCCAACAGTTTCTACGCACCGCGATCAGCGAGGCGTTGCCCTTGGATATCATTGAAGACGACAGCCAGGCCGACGGTTTTTTTATCGGTACGGCAGAGCGCTTGCAGTTTGTGGCGACCTTGCCCGGCGTGCTCGGCGGGGGCATCCAGCGCTTTACCCTGCAACGGGTAGAGCAGGATTTTCAGGTGGCGTTTTCGCAGTTGCAATCCGCTGCCAACGCCCAGCGCGCTGAACCGCAGGTGCTGCTGCATAACGTCGAGGCGCTGCAATTGAGTTATCGCGGTGTATCGCCCGTGGGCCAGCCCACCGGCTGGTTGAGCGCATGGCCCTGGCCCAGGCGCTTGCCTGTCGCAGTACGCATCGACGCCAGCGTCAACGGGCCGGTGCCGTGGCTGACGCAAGTGATTGCCCTGCGCCTGAACCTCGGCAGCGCGAGCAGTGAACAATGAAGTGCCAACGCGGAGCGGCGTTGCTGCTGGTGCTGTGGGTGCTGGCTTTACTCAGCCTGTTGCTCGGCGGTTTGGCTGCCTGGGTGCAACTGCAAAGTCGCCAGGCGCTGTGGTACCGCCAGCACACCCAGACGCTGTTGGCCGCCGAAGCCGGTATTGCCCAGGTCATGGCTGATCGGCACTGGGTGGCGGACGGGCGTGCCATCGCGCTGACCTTCGACGACGCCCGCCTACAGGTCCGCCTGCGCAGTGAGCGCGGCAAGCTGTACCTGGTCAACGCCGACCCCGGTGACTTGCTGCACCTGGCCCTGGCTTGCGGCGCTACCTCGGCCCAGGCCCATCAGTTGGTCCAGGCGCTTGAGGCTCGGCGCCATCAGGGCCTGGCGCCGTTTCGGGTGCTGGAAGAAGTGCGGCAACTGCCCGGTATGACCCAGGCGCTGTACAGCCAATTGCTGCCGGAAATGACCTTGTGGAGCGACCTGGATCGACCCGATCCGGCATTTGCCAGCCCCTTGATGCGCAAGGCATTGAACCTGCCACGCCAAAACGCCGAGGGCGCCGACCCCGGCCAGGTGCTGGAAATCGACAGCCGTGCCGAGCGCCCCGGCGGCTATCAGGCACGCCTGCAACTCACCGTCTTATTGAGCCCCGCGGAGGACCGTGCACAACCCTATCGGGTGGTGCGGTGGCAAGAATGAATCGACTTGAACCTATCGCCCGCCAGTGGCGCGGCAGCCTGTTGCAACAAGGCTGGCGCCTGTGGCTCACCGAACTGCGCGGCTGTGTGCCGAGCTGGCTGGCCCCACAAGAGCCGCCTGAGCAGGTCCATCACTGGCCGCTGACGGCGCCGGTTATCCCCGGCAGCGCCTGCCAGGTGCTGATGCTCGACCCTGACGTGGTGCTGCAGCAACGCCTGCAATTGCCCCTGGCGGCCGCGCGCAACCTCACGGCGGTGGTCGGCTATGAACTGGACCGCTACACCCCGTTCGACGTCGAGCAGTTGTACTTCGTGGCGCGTCAGGAGCAGCGCACACCTACCCACCTTGAGGTCACGCTGGTGGCGATCCTGCGCGAGCGTCTGGACCGGATTCTCAGCGACTGCGCTGCCCTCGGTCTGCATCCCCATCGCGTCGATGTGGCGGGCCTGGGCATTGACCTGCTGCCGGCACCGTTACGCTCGCGCCAACGCCGAAGGGGCAAGGATTTGCAGCGCAGCCTGCCATGGCTGTGTGGTGCCTTGCTGATCGCCGCCATGTTGCTGTGGCTCAACGACCGCCAGCGTGTACTCGACGCCATGCACGCCACCGTGCAGCAGCAAAAGGCCCAGGTCGCCCAGGTGCACGCCCTGCGCCAGCAACTGCTCAATACCCGCGGCGCGGCGCAGTACCTCACCCAGCGCAAACTGGCGCAACCGCCGCTGGCTGCGCTGCTCAATGACTTGACCACTTGCCTGCCCGCCGACACTTGGCTTGACCAATTGGACGTCAAGGACGCTGAGGTGACCTTCTCCGGGCAAAGTGCCAAGGCCAGTGGCCTGATCACCCGCATCAAAGGCTGTCGGCGGTTGGACAACGCCCAGTTCGAAGGGGTGATTCAACCCGATGCGCGCACCGGCAAGGACCAGTTTGCCTTGCGCGCCCACTTACGCCAGGAGGCCGCCGATGCGCCGACCCCTCACACCCCGTGAACGTCGTGGCGGTGCCTTGTTGCTCCTGGCCGTGGTACTCGGTGCGGCCTATTGGTTGCTGATCGACAGCTGGTTCGCCGGCCCGCTGCGTACCATGGGCGAGCAAGCCCAGCAGTTGCGTGAGCAGCAGCAACGCTACGCCGCCGTGTTGCGCCAGGGCGATGCATTGCGCGAGCAGCTTGAGCTGGCGCGGCAAGACCCGGCCAGCAGCGCCAGCCTGTTGCCAGGCGATGACCCCGATGTGGTCGCCGCCGATCTGATGCAGCGTCTGGCCGACCTGATCAACAGCCACGCCAACCTGGGCGGCGGCTGCAACCTCACCCAGCGCAAACCCATCACCACCGAACAGGACAGCAGCGAGCCCTATCGGCAGGTCAAGGTCAGCCTCACGCTCAACTGCGCCATCGAACCGCTGACCGCGATCCTGCACGCGCTGGAATACCAGCCGCCGTTTCTGTTTGTCGATGAGTTGCGCATTCGCCGCAGCAAACAGGCACCGGCCACTGGCGGGGCGGGCAAGCTGGCGGTGCAACTGCTGGTGCGTGGCTACCTGCAACCGGCGCAGGTGGCGCCATGAACGGTGCACTGCGCCCCCTGGAGTGGGGCTTGCTCGGCTTGGCCGGGCTATTGGGCGTACTGATGGCGGTGATCCTCAGCAGCATCGGTGATCAACCGCGATGGTTGCCGCAGGCGCCTGCACCTGCACAGCCCTCCGTCACTGTGCAGGCCGCACCGGCGCCGGCGTTGCAAGAACTCGCGAGCACCTGGCAGACGCCGCTGTTCAGCCCCGATCGACGCCCGGACAGCGTGGTCGGCAAGACCCAGGTGGCGAGCCTGGCCAACCTGACCCTCAGCGGCATCATGATCACCGGCAACCTGCAAATGGCCATGCTCAAGCAAGCCAGCGGCCCACCCCTGACGGTGCGCCTGGGCCAGACGCTGCCCAACGGCTGGCGCCTGGAGCACCTGACCCCGCAATACGCCCGTTTCGCCCTCAACGGGCGCACCCAGACCCTGAGCCTCTACGGCAAGCGGTTACCCCTGATTTCCCATCCCCGCGAGCCCCTCCCTTGATCGATATGCGCACTTCGCTGTTTTGCCTGGCCACTGCCGTCTCCCTGGGCGGTTGTGGATCCTTACCCGACCGCCTTGATCCGGACGACCAGCTGCTGAACGAGGCGCTGCAAGGCACCGGTTCGCAACGCCCGCCGAATGCGGCGCCTGCGATGCAAAGCGCTCTGCCCGAGGCGAAGTCGCCGCCGCAGCGCCAGCTGATTCGTGGCAATCAGACGTTCGTGCGTAAACCCACTGCGCCGGTAAAAGCCCAGGAGGAGGGCGGCGACATCGTCTTCAACTTTCAGGGCCAGCCCATCGAAGCGGTGATCAACAGCGTAATGGGCGACTTGCTGCACGAGAACTACAGCATCACCGAGGGCGTGAAGGGCAATGTCAGCTTCTCCACGTCAAAACCGGTGGACAAGCAGCAGGCGCTGTCGATCCTCGAAACCCTGCTGTCCTGGACCGACAACGCCATGATCAAACAGGGCAACCGCTACGTGATTCTGCCGGCCAGCCAGGCGGTGGCGGGCAAGCTGGTGCCGCAGATGCGCGTGACGCAGCCCTCCAGCGGGCTCTCGGCGCGACTCTTCCCGCTGCGCTACATCTCCGCCACCGAGATGCAGAAACTGCTCAAGCCCTTCGCCCGAGAGAATGCGTTTCTGCTGGTCGACCCGGCGCGCAACGTACTGAGCCTGGCCGGCACCCCGGAAGAGCTGGCCAACTACCAGGACACCATCGACACTTTCGATGTGGACTGGCTCAAGGGCATGTCCGTGGCGGTCTTCGGCCTGCAACGTGCCTCGGTGGCCGAACTGATGCCTGAGCTGCAAGCCATGTTCGGCGCCGACAGCGGCACGCCCTTGGCGGGCATGTTGCGATTTCTGCCGGTCGAGCGCACCAACTCGGTGGTGGCGATTTCGTCTCAGCCCGAGTACCTCAGCGAGGTGGGTGACTGGATTCGTACCATCGACGAGGGCGGCGGCAACGAGCCGCAGATGTATGTGTACGACGTACGCAATATGAAGGCCGCCGACCTGGCCAAATACTTGCGGCAGATCTACGGCAATGGTGCGATCAAGGACGATGCACCGGCCAAGGTCGCGCCGGGGTTGCGTACCACCACGTTATCCTCGTCCACCAGCGCTGGGCTGCAGGCCAATGTCCCAGCGCCTGCACCCGACGAACCTGAATCCGAACCTGCCGAAAATACCCAGGCGCCCCCCACCAGCGACCTCGAAGCCGGCACCCGCATCACCGCGCAAAAGAGCAGCAACCAGCTGCTGGTGCGCACCCGTCCGGCGCAATGGAAAGAGATCGAAGCGGCGATCAAGCGCCTGGACAACCCACCGCTGCAAGTGCAGATCGAGACCCGCATCCTGGAGGTCAAACTCACCGGTGAACTGGACCTGGGTGTGCAGTGGTATCTCGGCCGCCTGGCGGGCAATTCCACCAGCACCACGGTGGCGAACGCCTCCGGCAGCCAAGGCGCCCTGGGCGGTGGCGGGGCGGGGCTGGGGGCGGCGGATTCGTTGTTCTACTCCTTTGTCAGCTCCAACCTGCAAGTGGCCTTGCACGCCCTGGAAACCAACGGCCGCACCCAGGTGCTGTCGGCGCCGTCGCTGGTGGTGATGAACAATCAGCCGGCACAGATTCAGGTGGGCGATAACATTCCCATCAGCCAGACCACCGTCAACACAGGTGACGCCGACACCACCTTGAGCAGTGTCGAATACGTGCAGACCGGGGTGATCCTGGATGTGGTGCCGCGCATCAATCCGGGCGGGCTGGTGTACATGGATATCCAGCAGCAGGTCAGTGATGCCCAGAACCCGGCGGGCAGCAGTGAGACGCCGGTGAACCCGCGCATTTCCACACGCTCGGTGTCGACTCAGGTGGCGGTGCAGAGTGGGCAGACGGTATTGCTTGGTGGGTTGATCAAACAGGACAACGCCGAGAGTGTCAGTGCCGTGCCTTATCTGGGCAAGATCCCGGGGTTGCGGTGGTTGTTTGGCAATACTGGCAAGTCCAAGGACCGTACAGAGTTGATAGTGCTCATTACGCCAAGAGTCATTACCAGCAGCAGCCAGGCACGGCAGGTGACTGATGATTATCGCCAGCAGATGCAACTGTTGCGGCCGGCTCAATAATCCTGGCTGCACCGAGTACCAATGTGGGAGGGGGCTTGCTCCCGATGGCGGCTTGACTGCCAGCGACTATCTAAATGATGCGACGCGATCCAAATGTGGGAGCTGGCTTGCCTGCGATGACGGCCTGACAGCCAACACAGTTATACCGAGTACATATCCATTCCTGTGGTAACGGCTAATATTGGTTCCGCTTTTACAGCGGGTCACTTTTGAAAAGCGCAAAAGTAACCAAAACGCTCTTGCCCCACCACTCGGCACCTCGCCTAGGCTCGGTGTGCCCGTAATCCGACAGGGATTTGGGGGGCCGCCGCCACGCGCCATCCATGGCGCGGGGCGGCTAAACCGGCATCCCTGCCGGTTTACCCCCCAAATCCCTGTCGAATTCCGGCCAGCGTGGTTTAACGGGGCGCCTAAGATCAAAAGCAGATCAAAAGCGGCTTGCTTCGCATCGTAGTTACCGTCGGCTGCGACCACCTACAAAGTTGTGTAGGTACCCATGCTCATCGAGGGCAAGCCCTAATGCCAGTCAGTTAAGACTCTGTAGGAGCGAGCTTGCTCGCGAAAAACTCACAGGCGCCGCGTTCATTCAGGAAGCACGCTTTATCGTTGAGGTTTTTCGCGAGCAAGCTCGCTCCTACAGAGGGCAATGTACGCTTAACTGACTGGCATTAAGGCAAGCCCCTCCCTAGCCCAGAATCTCTCTGCTATTGATGGGATAAACATTACCATTATGAATAAAAATATTGATAAATAATGAAAGTAGAGAATATTAGCTTATGCCAAAACAGCATTATATTTTTGAAATTCATTCCGTTATGTTTGATCTCAACAGCCTACCCCTGACCTCGGATGGTACCCAGCGTGATTCAGATTCTGCGCGCCTGACCGGGTAACTATCCCCCGCAGCAGAATCGTTGGACGGGAGCTCAACGTATGTTGCCACTTCAAACCCCTCGCTTGCCCCACACCTAGCCCAAGCCGAAACGCCTTTTGAACACCGGTCACGCCGCGCCAGGCGCGTGCCTGCTCGATTTCGCGATTTGGAAAAAGCCGGGAATGGATATGAAGCACGTTCTACAACCCACCGCCGCCCTGACGTTGTCCTTGCTGGCTGCAGCGACGCACGCCCAGGACGACAGCACCTTGTCTACCGTCGTGGTCACCGGCAACCGTGGCGCCGAGCAGCGCACGGTCACCAGCAGCCCGGTGCCGATTGATGTGGTCAGCGCCAAGCAACTGCAAAGCACCGGCAAGCCCGGGTTGATGGAGGCGTTGAGCGCGGTGATCCCGTCGCTGACCTTGCCGGAAAAAACCGGCTGGGACGCCAGCGGCATTGCCCGCGCGCCAAACCTGCGGGGCTTGAGCGCCGCCGAAGTACTGGTGCTGGTCAACGGTAAGCGTCGCCACACCAGCGCCACCTTGAATATCAACGGCATCAACACTGGTGCGGCGCCGGCGGATCTGGACCTGATCCCCATCAGTGCCATCGACCATGTGGAAGTCCTGCGCGATGGCGCCGCAGCCCAATACGGTTCCGATGCCATCGCCGGGGTGATCAACGTGATCCTCAAGGCCGACACCAGCGGCACTTCGGTGACCAACACCGGCCTTGGCTACGACGGTAAGAAGCAGACGGTGCAGCAAAGCCTCAACAAGGGCTTCGAAATCGGTAACGGCGGCATCGTGCAGTTGGCTCTGGATGCGCGTAGCCAGAACGATGACAACAAGGCCAGCGCCAACGGCTACACCTACGAGCAGGCGTATGGCCTGGCAGGCAAGTCCACCTATGGCGGCTACGGCACGCCCAAGACCAACCTGCTGACCCTGGGCTACAACGCCGAGCTGCCGATCGATGACAGCCTCAGCCTGTACTCTTTCACCACCTACTCGCGACGCAAGGCCGAGCAGGGGCAGAACTTCCGCCTGCCGACCATCACCAACACCATCACCACGGGGCCCAATGGCTATCCGGCCGGGTACACCCCCACCTGGTACATCGACGAAGACGATTTCCAGGCGGCCTTCGGTGGCAAGGGCACCCTGGGTGAGTGGGACTGGGACCTGTCCACCACTTACGGGCGCAATGAAGCGGAGCAGGGCACAACCCACAACCAGAATCCGTCCCTGGGCGAAGCCACGCCAAACAGCTTTACCTCCGGCACGTGGATTTCTACCGAGTTGACCACCAACCTGGACTTCAAACGCGGCTTTGATATCGGCCTGCAAAAACCCTTGGACCTGTCCTATGGCTTCGAGCATCGGCGCGATACCTACGAGGTACAGGCCGGTGACTACGGGTCTTATGCCAACGGCGGCTACTGCGTGGCGCCGGGTAACTGCGCGTCGTCAGGGGCCCAGGTCACCAACGGCATTTCCCCGCAGGAAGAAAGCAGCGCTTCTCGCAACAGCCTGGCCAGTTATGTGGACGTGAGCTTCAACCCCTTGCCGGATTGGTACGTCGGCACCGCCCTGCGCTATGAGCATTACAACGAAGGCGTGGGCGCCACCCGCAGCGGCAAGCTGACCACCCGCTATGACTTCACGCCGCAGTTCGCCGTGCGTGCCACGGTGAGCAATGGCTTTCGTGCGCCGTCCCTGGCCAACAGTTTGTTCAGTGCGCGCTCCACCACCTATGGCGTGGTGGACGGCGTGTACCAGTCGATCAATTACGGCGTGCTGCCGGTGGGGTCGGCGGCGGCCAAGGCGCTGGGCGCCGAAGAGTTGAAGCCCGAACGCTCCACCAATTTCAGCCTCGGTTTCACCCTTACACCCACCGACCGCCTGAGTTTCACCGCCGATGCCTACGTGATCAATCTACGTGACCGCATCACCCTGACCGGCACCTTGCTGGGTCCTGAAGTCACCCAGGTACTGCAGAACAACGGCATCAACTCCACCTCCGGCGGCCAGTACTTTATCAACGGCGCCGACACTCGCACCAAGGGCCTGGACCTGGTCAGCAGCTATAACCAGGACCTGGGCGCGTTCGGCGCGCTGAAGTGGACCGCTGCGTTCAACTGGAACCAGACCAGAATCCAGAACTACAAGGCGTCCACCAGCATCCTTGGCCGACCTTATGACCTGATGGACCGCGAGGCCCGCAACCTGATCACCGGCGTGCAGCCCAATACCAAGCTGATCCTCGGTGGCGACTGGAGCATCGAACGCTTCAATCTCAGCCTGGCCCTGACTCGCTACGGTTCCTACAAGGAAGTCAACTCATCGGCCAACCGCTACCTGGACCGGGTCTACAGCGCCAAATGGATCACCGATCTCGACCTTGGCTACAACCTCACCAAAGACCTGAACATCGCCATCGGCGCCAAGAACCTGTTCGACCAATACCCCAAGAAACAAGGGGTGCCGAGCAGCACCATGGTTGCCAGCTACGGCACTTATTCGCCCTACGGTTTTACCGGCGGGTACTACTACACCCGGCTGACTTACGCCTTCTAAGGCCTGCGAGGAATAGCACATGCCCATTGTCGCCAAACCCTACGACCTGCTTGATGAGGTCAGCGTACAACCGCTGCGTCAGCACCGCGTCTCCACGCCGATCAAGGCGCTGCAAGTGGTGCCCGCCCGGCATCCCTGGCGCTGGGCCGGGTCGATCTTCGCCGCGCTGGTGCTGCTGGCCATCGTGCATTCCCTGGCCACCAACCCGCGGTGGGAGTGGGGCGTATTCAGCCAGTGGTTCTTCTCGCCGTCAGTGCTGCGCGGGCTGGGGCAGACGCTGTTGCTGACCCTGCTGAGCACTGTGTTCAGCGTCATTCTTGGCACGGCGCTGGCCCTGGCGCGGCTGTCGGGTTCGCCGTTGCTGGCCGCATTGGCCTGGGGCTATATCTGGTTTTTCCGCTCGATGCCGGCGCTGCTGGTGCTGATCATTCTCTACAACTTTGCCTACCTGTATGACCACATCGTGCTCGGGGTGCCGTTCACCGACCTGGTGTTCGCCGAATGGTCGACGGTGGATGTGCTCAGCCAATTCACCGTAGCGGTGCTGGGCTTGAGCCTGATGCAGGCGGCCTATGCGGCGGAGATCATTCGCGGTGGCCTGATCGGCGTGGAGGCCGGCCAGCATGAAGCAGCCGCGGCCCTGGGGTTGCCGGCGTCGCGGCGTATCTTTCGCATTATCCTGCCCCAGGCATTGCGCTCGATTTTACCGTCGGGGTTCAACGAAATCATCGGCCTGGTCAAGGGCACCTCCATTGTCTACGTACTGGCCCTGCCCGAGCTGTTCTACACCGTGCAGGTCATCTACAACCGCACCCAGGCGGTGATCCCGCTGCTGATCGTGGCCACGGTGTGGTACCTGATCATCACCACCGTGCTCACCAGCGCCCAGTACTACGTCGAACGTCATTTCGCCCGTGGCACCGCCCGGGTGCTGCCGCCGACGCCGTTGCAGCGCCTGCGCCTGTGGCTCAAGGAGAAGTCCCATGGCTGAAGCACGCGCCGGGCGCATCCAGATCCAGGGCGTGGGCAAGCGCTTTGGCAACCAGCAGGTGCTCGATAACATCGACCTGACCATCGACCCCGGCAAGGTCACGGTGATCCTCGGCCCGTCCGGCTCGGGCAAGTCCACCTTGCTGCGCACCATCAACCACCTGGAGAAGATCGACAGCGGGCATATCACCATCGACGGTGAATACGTCGGCTATCGGCGCAAGGGTGACCTGCTGTTCGAACTCAAGGAGCGCGAAATCCTCAAGCGTCGCATCGACGTGGGTTTTGTGTTCCAGAACTTCAACCTGTTTCCGCACCTGACCGCTTGGGAAAACATCGCCGAAGCGCCGTTGGCCCACAAGCGCTGGAGCAAGGCCCAAGCCCACTTCAAGGCCGCCGAGTTGCTGGCCAAGGTCGGCCTGGCGGACAAGGCCGACGCCTATCCGCGCCAGCTCTCCGGTGGTCAGCAGCAACGCGTCGCCATCGCCCGGGCTCTGGCGCTGGACCCCAAGGTTCTGCTGTTCGACGAGCCCACCTCGGCCCTCGACCCTGAGCTGGTGGGCGAGGTGCTGGACGTGATCAAGGGCCTCACCCAACTGGGCGTGACCCTGGTGATCGTCACCCACGAGATCGGCTTTGCCCGCGAAGTTGCCGACCACGTGGTGTTTCTCTGCGACGGCCAGTTGATCGAAGAAGGCCCGCCCGAACAGATCTTCCGCCAACCCCGCCATCCCCGTACCCAGGCCTTTCTCGGCAAGGTGCTTTAGTTCAAGGAGTGACTGTCATGTTCATCCATACCACCCGCGTGGCCTTGCTGGCGCTTGCCGTCAGCACCGCGCAATACGCCTTCGCTGTGCAACAGGTCGATCTGAGCCCCGACCGCCCGCGCATCCATGTGCCGCGCAATGAAGCGGCCATTGCGCAGATCCCGCCAGGCTTCAAGTTCGCCCAGCCGGGCAAGTTCACCGTGGCCGTGTCCGGCGTGGCCGGGCCGCCCCTGGCACTGCTCGCCAGTGACGACAAGACCACCATCGGCAGCGAAGCCGATACCGCACAACTGATCGCCGATAGCCTCGGCCTGCAACTCAATGTGGTACAGACCAGTTGGGAGGATTGGCCCCTGGGCGTCAGCTCGGGCAAATACGACGTGGTGATCAGCAACGTCACCGTCACCGAGGCACGCAAAAAGCGTTTTGACTTCGCCACCTACCGCCAGGATGTGCTCGGCTTTTACGTCAAGAGCACCAGCAAGATCACTGAGATCAAGCAGGCGGCGGACATTGCCGGGCTGAAGATCATCGTCGGCTCCGGCACCAACCAGGAAAAGGTCCTGCTGGCCTGGAACGAGGCCAATGAAAAAGCCGGCCTCAAGCCTGCGCTGTTGCAATACTTCGACGACCAGGCCGCCGCGCAACTGGCGGTGCAGTCAGGGCGCAGCGATGCGCTGTTCGGGCCGAACTCGGTGTACGCCTATTCGGCGGCGATCACCGGCGGCATCAAGCGCGTCGGCACCGTCAACGGTGGGTGGCCGTTGCAGGCCGATATCGCCGTGACCACGCGCAAGGACAACGGCCTGGTCCAGCCGATCCACACCGCCCTGGAAGGCGCGATTGCCGGCGGGCAATACGAGCAGGTGCTGCAACGTTGGGGCCTGGATGTCGAACGCGTCGACAAGTCGCTGATCAACCCACCGGGCTTGCCGGACTAGGAGCATCGACATGGGACTGACACGACGTGAAGCGCTGTCGAGCATTGCCGCAGTGGGCGGTGAGAAGGCGGTCAAGGATGCACTGGCGGTGTTGGGTCTGGGCCCATCGTCACACCGCCGACCGCAACCGCTGAAACTCAAGGATGGCCTGGGACAGGGCACCCGCGTGCTGGTGCTGGGCGCCGGGATTGCAGGATTGGTCACGGCCCTGGAACTGAGTCGCGCCGGCTTCAGCGTGCAGGTGCTGGAAGCCCGTGAGCGCGTGGGTGGCCGCACCTGGACCCTGCGCAACGGCGACCGCGTGGACTACAAGGATGGCCGCTCGCAAACCGTGGGGTTTGATCCGGGCCAGTATTTCAACGCCGGCCCGGCGCGTATTCCCAGCCAGCACCGCACTATCCTCGACTATTGCAGTGAGCTGGGCGTGCCGTTGGAAGTGCTGGTCAACAGCAGCCATGGCGCTCAGGTGCGGCCGGACCTGAGCCAGCCGGCGTTCAGCGTCGGCCAGGCGCTCAACGATACCCGTGGGCATCTGTCCGGGTTGCTGGCCAAGGCGGTGCAACGCGATGCCCTTGACGATGTATTGAGTGGTGAAGAGCGTACGCGCCTGCTGGGTTTTTTGCAGGTGTACGGGGACCTGTCCCAGGAGCTGGCTTTTGAGGGCACCCTGCGTTCCGGGCACCTTGAGTCAGCCGCCCACCCTGGCGCCTTGCCCGCCCGCCACAAGCCGCTGGGGTTGGAGCGCTTGCTGCACCCGGAACTCTGGGGCGCTTTGTTGCACACCGAGTTCCCGGAATTTTCAGCCACCATGTTCCAGCCGGTGGGCGGCATGGACCGCATCACCGACGCCCTCTACCGACGCGTGCATGAGCAGGTGCAACTCGGCGCCCAGGTGCGGCAGATCCGTCAGTTGGAGGAGGGCGTGGCGGTGACCTATCACGACCAGCACAGCGGCCGCGAACAGGTGGTGCGTGCCGATTACCTGGTCTCGACCTTGCCGCTGCCCCTGCTGGCCAGGCTCGACAGCGACTTCAGCGACCCGGTCAAGGCCGCCTTGCTCAGCACTCGCAGCGATCAGGCGACCAAGGTGGCGTGGCAATCCCCACGTTTCTGGGAAACCGATTACCGCACCTATGGCGGCCTGTCATGGGTCGAGCATCCGGCGCGCTTGCTGTGGTACCCCAGCAACGACCTCAACACCCGCGAGGGCGTGCTGGTGGCCGGTTACGTGACCGGGGAGGGCGCCGACGTGTTCGGCGCACAGCCACTCGAACAGCAGCACGCCGCCTCCCGACAAGCCGTAGAGCTGTTGCATCCAGGTTATTCCAAACATTTGCGTCATCCACTGGCGGTGTCCTGGGAACAGATCCCCTACAGCGAAGGCCCGTGGCTGCAACGCGAACACTTCCCCGCCCAGGCTCACGCCTTGCTGGAACGGCCCCATGGCCGGGTGTACTTCGCCGGCGACGGCCTGGTGCAAAGTGGCGTGGGCATCTGGCAGGAGTCGGCGGCCAACTCCGCGCGCCATGTGGTGGCGCAACTGGCCGAGCGCATCACTCAACAACGACAGATTGCGGCTGTGGCCGCCTCTTGAGGAGCAATACCATGAGCGACAGCATTCAACGCACCAGCGTGGGCGATTTTCCCATCTCGCAAACCGTCACCGTGCCGGCCTCGGCCAGTCTGATATTCGTCAGCGGCACGCTGCCCGACCTCGCCGACCCGAATGTGCCTGGGGTTTACGGCGACACCGAAGTACAGACTGTTTCAGTGTTTAACAAGCTGCGCAAAATCCTCCAGCAGCAGGATCTGGACCTGGGCGATATCGTGCAGTTGCGGGTATTTCTGGTCGGCGCGGAAGAAACCCACGGCAAGCTGGATTTTGCCGGGTTACAGCGGGGGTATACGCAGTTCTTCGGCACGCCCGAGCAGCCGAACAAACCGGCGCGGACCGCGTTGCAAGTGGTGGCGTTGCCGCTGCCGGGGGCGTTGGTGGAGGTGGAGGCGATTGCTGCTCGGGCGGTGTGATGACGCCCGTCACTCTGCGGCGTGGAGCCTTTGCTCTGTCGCCCGATCGATCAACGCCCGCAGCGCTTCGAACAAAGGGTCGGCATCTGTGTGTTTTTTGCCGTAGGCCAGGTTGAAGGCGTAATCGAAATCGGGCGGGTTCAGTCCTTGGGTGTGCTGCAGCAGGGTCTCCAGCTTGTCCATGGCCTTGACGGCTTTTGCTTCCGGCGAGCGCGCGTTCTCGTAGTCATCCCATAACGTCAGGATCTCGGCTTTCAGGGGGCTGTCCAGGGACTGCGCCAACAGCAGCAGGTCGAGTCGCTCCTGTTCGCCCTTGTTGGGAAAGGCCGCCTGGCTGACCGCCGGGATATCGCCGTGGATGGCTTCGCCCAAATCATGGATAACGCACATCTTGAGGATTTTCAGCAGGTCCAGGCCGGGCAATTGATCGGCGAACACCATCGCCATCAGACACAGGCGCCAACTGTGTTCGGCCGTGCTTTCAGTGCGGCCCGAAGCCGTGTGGGCACTTCTGAGCACATCCTTGAGTTTTTCCGCTTCGCGCAGAAAATCGAGACGGCCTTTGATTTTTTCCATGTCCATGATGCTGCCCCGCAAGGTCGGTTGTGCAGGTAAGCCTAGGTGCGCGAGCGCAGATCGTCCACGCATAAAATATGCGCGGTGGGCTTTCAGAGTGTCTCGACCAGGCGTGCTGCGCTGCCATCGCTCAGGGTCATGCGTGTCCAGCGACACAGGCTTGGGCGTATGGGCACGAGATTGGAGTCGTTGCTTCCAGTGGTGAATTCAAGGGCCGGTGGTGCCTGGGTTTCACGCCAGCCGGTATGCTCCAGGCTGGCTTCGATCAGCTGGATTTGCGGCGTTGCGAAGCGCCACAACGACTGGCCCATAAGCTCGGCGAGCGGGCTGCTGAACTGGCGTGCGCGGGAGGGCGAGCACGCGAGCAGGCGGTGCGTCAGGTCGCACACCAAGTGCATCGCTTGCGAACTCTCGCTGACCAGCCGGGCCAATGCCTGATCGGCGGCTGCATCAAGTCGGGCTGCCAACAACTGCTCAAGCTGTTGGTGCGCAGCCGGATCCATCGCTTGTACGCCACTTTCCCAGCGCGAAATAGTCGATTGTGTGACGTTGAACAACTGCGCTGCATGACTTTGCTTGATGCGGTGCAGCAAACGCCATCGCCGCAGCGCAACGCCGGGCAAGGCAGGCTTGAGCAACGAGTGAGGCATCTGCGATTCCTGAGTCGACGGGTGGATGACGAGTGTGATGACAAGAGGGCAGCGGTGCAAATGAGTGGGATGAACGGCCCTCGGGTTGGCACACCAAGCCTCAGGGCTAAAGTGTTGATCGCTCCTGATACGCAGATCCAATGTGGGAGGGGGCTACTCTTTATTGCTGCAACAACAATGCCCGCTGCTTGAGCTTGCGTTTCTGCGCAAACGGCAAGGTTTCATCATCCCCGTACGGCGCGCTGTACCAGTTGCCGTAGCTCGGATTTGGCAGCAGGAACCAGCGCTGCCCCAACCAGTTCACATAGGGTTCGACGGCCTTGCGCTGCGCAGCCAGGGTGTTGTGTTCGGCCTGCACGAAATCTCCCAGCGAGTCACCGGCCATCAATAACACGCGGGCTTGGCTGGCGACCCACTGGCGACGGCAGTTCTTGCCATAGCCAGCGCTTTCGCAATGGCCGATGGGGGTGCTGGCCGCCAGGATCTGTGCGTCGCTCTCTATCGGAAAGCCGCGCAAACGCAGGTTTTTGGCGGTGGCCGCGACCTGGCTGTGCTCGCGGTTGGTGAGGTAATACACCTTGATGCCTTTTTGCCTGGCCGCTTGCAGGAACGCCACGGAACCCGGCAGTGCCTCGGCCTTGGCCTGCTCGACCCAGGTATTCCAGCGATCGTAGGAATAGACCTGATTGTTGATGATGTCGCGAGCGTTGAGCGGCACGTTGTCCAACAGCGTCTCGTCGATATCCACAATCACCGCCGGCGGCAAACCGGTCAGCTTGCGCGCAGGTAAAGGCAGTGCGTCCCAGTTGGGGTCGGCCAGCGCTACATCGAGTTGGCGGGTGGCGTTGGCGAAGAGCTGGCGGTAGATCATCTCGTGCTCGATGGACGTCTGGGTCCAGAGCACGGCGTCGAGTTGGTCGTTGGCCGGGGGTGTTTGCTGGCAGCCTGCCAGGGCGGTGGTCAGCAGGCAGGCACTGGCAAGGAACAGGTTACGCATGGGCAAATCTCGCAGAGGATGGGTGCGTGGTCGGCACAGTAGCGCATTCCCCCGCACAATCAAGGCGTACACACCAGTGCCTGGCGCTCGTAGTTCAACGCCTTGTTCTGTGGTGCCAGCGCATAGCTCGCGCTACAACGCTGTTCACCCCACTTGATGATCAGTGTGCCCTGATCCTCTTCCACCAGCGCCAGGGCATTACCATTGGGGTCGGCAATCGCCAACTGCTTGCCATTGGCGTCTTCCAGTGAGGCACCAAACGACAGCGGTTGATGCTGTGCATCAAACAACTCAAACAACACCCGCCGCCCGGTGGTGCCACTGTAATGCGCCACCACGATGGCGCCACGGCGCGGCACCAGTTGTTGGGTAGCGTTGGTGATTTCCACGTCGCCACCCAGATCGCGAGTGTCCAGGCTGATCCAGTTGACCCGGTAGGGTTGCGCAGTGGGCACCACCGCATAGCCGTTGTAACCGGTTTCCACCCCGCTGTAGCTGCTGATCTTGGCCCCAGAGATGCCTGGTACTTCGGCCAGGGCGAAGGTCTCGCTGACCGTCTGCCCCAGGTTGACGCCACCCGCATGAGCCACCACGGAGCCTGCGAGGTTGAAGTTCTGTGAGTTGTAGCCCTGGCCCTGGCTATAACCGAGGCTGACGTCTGCCACGGCGGTGCGACTGTTGATGTTCACCGAGCCTGAGTCGCCGCTGGTTTCACTGTGGCCGGCCTGCACCGAATAGAAAGTGTCGCTGGTATCGGCCACGTAGCCATTGATGCCCGCTTGGGTGGTGGTATCGCCACGTTGGTGGCTGGTGGTGACAAACGCCCGTGGCGCGCGGGCCTGGCTGCCCAGCGGGAAAGACACCGACAGGTTCACCTGCGTGTCGCTGCTCGGCTCGCCCCAGGTGACGATCTGCTTGGTGCGCGTCACGCCAAGGTTGTAGCTCAGGTCGCCCCAGTTGCCGGTGTAGCCCGCGGAAAAGCTCTGGGAGCCGCCGCGATTCCAGTAGCGTTGGTCGCTGGCGTTCACATACAGGCTGCCGAATTCGCTGTTGCGTCCGATGCTCTGGTTGATGGTCAGGTCGGTGCGGGTTTTCGAGTGGCCGGTGCGTACGCGCAGGTCTTCGCTGCTGTCTTCCACATGGTCGGTGAGGGTGCGATAGCCCTCGGTGGAGTAGCGATAGGCGGCCAGGGTGAAGTTGGTATCGGTGCCGGCAAAGGTCTTGGCGTACAAGGCGCGTACGCTGCTGCCCTGGGAGGTTCGCCCCTGGGCCTTGCTGGACGAATGGGTGGTATCCAGCGAGAACGCACCGAACGAGGTGTTCCGGCCGGCGCCGATCGACAGCGCGCTGTAGTCCTCACTGGCTTGCACACCGACAATCCCGCTGAGGTTGCTGGTCAAGCCGTAAGCCAGCGTACCGCTAAAAAAACGCGGGGTTGCCAGGCCATCGGCATTGCTTTTGAACGTGCCCGCCGAGACGCTGTATTTCACCTGGCCTTCGCGCACCATGATCGGCAGGCTGGAGAACGCCTGCATCGTCACCCGCCGCGTACCGTCGGCTTCGATCACGGTAATTTGCAGGTCACCGTTGGAGCCGCTGGGGTAGATATCGTTGATCTCGAACGGGCCTGGCGCGACGTTGGCGGTGTAGAGGATGTAGTCATTCTGGCGGATTTCCACCGTCGCGTTGGTCTGCGCCACCCCACGGATTACGGGGGCATAGCCGCGTTCGCTGTCGGCGCGCATGCCATCATCCGAGGCGAGCTTGACCCCGCGGTAGCGCACGCTGTCGAACAGGTCAGTGTCGGAGAAAATCTCACCGGCGCTGAACTGGCCCTTGATCGCGGTGACGTCGTGCTGCAAGTAAGTACGGTTGCTGGTGAAGGTGTTCGAGCGATCGGTGCCGCCGCTCAGGTTCGACTCGTTGCGCAGGCGCCAGGCCCCCAGGTTGATGCCGTTGCGCAGGCCCAGGTTATTGGCAATGCGGGTTTTATAGTCGCCGGCGGTGCGGCTGCTGTTGAGCTGGTAGTTGATGAAGGCGGCGGGCACACCGTCGTCCCACAACTGTGGGTCGACATACCCGCGCAAGCCACGCTGCATCGCCACCTGCGGGATACTTGCGAGCAGGCGCAGACGGCTGCTGTCGTAGCGCACGCTGGCGTCTTCGATCATGTCGGCAAGGGCGTAGCATTCCTGCGGCTGCTGCGGGTCAAGTTTGCCCTCGGCCTGCAAACGGTGCAGGTCGATACCCAGTTGCTTGAGCAGTTCGAGGGTCAGGCAGGCTTCGACGCGGCCGTTTTTCGGGTTGCGCTTGAAGTCGATATCGCGCCGGCCCACCAGCACTTCGTTGCTGTACAGGTCGACGCGGTAAGTGCCCGGCAGCACGCTGTTGGCAGAGAGCAATTGCTGCAAGTCCACCGGTGACTGCGAGCCTTGCAGGAAGGTGGTATTGAAGGTTTCCGTAGCGTCATCGGCCATGACCAGGCCGGGCAGACTGGCGGCAATCGCCAGCGACAGCGTCTTCAACTTCAGTACGCCACGTGCGGGCCTGTTGCTGGAAAGAAAGGACATGCGAAGACCTATGACATCCCTGATTGACGGACAGCCGGGCACGCAAACACGCACGCGAAGTGAGCCTGTGGGTTAGCGAAAGTGCTTAGGGGTTGAGGCGCGATTCAGTCGCATGCGCCGGTAGCGCAGTGCCGCTGGACAGCGGCGCGCTGTAGTGATTCTGCGCGCCGTAGTCATTGATGCTGGAAAACGACAACTGCACCGGCCCGCTGGCAACTGGAGCACTGAGCGCAAACTGTTTTTGTTCGCCGGGCGCAATCATGGTGGAGTCGCTGGTCAATACCGCCTGCACTTTGATGTCGGCCATGGACACGTGGTACAGCGTCGGGTTTTTCACCTGCAACAGGGTTTGGCTGCCGTGTTTGACCAGCGTCCATTCAAGCTGCGCAGGGGCTTGCAGCGCGCTGCCGGTAAGGCCGGCAGGGCGGTAAAAAATCTTGATGCGTTGGCGGATGGCCAACTGCAAGGTGTTCTCGGCTTCGCTGGCCTTGGGGATTTCCTGCACATTGAGCCACACCACCGACTCGCGGTCCGTGGGCATGCCGGTGCCTTCATACAGAATGCGCAGCAGTTGTTGTTCCTTGGCGAATACCCGTGCCAGTGGCGGGGTGACGGCAAACGGCGCGCGGCTGGCGCTGGCGTCGTTCATGTCGACCCAGGATTGAATCAATACATCCTGGTTACCGTTACGCACGGTAATGTTGGCTTCCTTGTGGTCACCGTCAAACACGATACGGGTGGCATTCAATGAAATGCTGGCGGCGGCCTGGGTAGCCATGAGCAAGCCCAGCAGCCCCAGACATGCGGCGATAGAACGAGGCGGCATGAGGGTTATCCGGTGTAATCAGAAGACAATGGCGAGGCCGCAAGGCCTCGCGCGTTCGGTGCCCGGGGCGCCGAATTATTCGTATTGCAGGATGAACGGCAGGGTGGCGTCACCGCGACCGGCGGTCGACGAACCAGCCGCTGCGGTGGTGACGTAGGCGGCCGCGAAGCTCAGGGTGGCGTCGCCGCCTTCAGTACCGGCACCGTGCATGGTGCTTTCAATGCGTGCGGTGCTTGGCGAGCTGAGGTCAATCAGACCGCCCTTGCTGTCGAGCAGGGCAATACCGACGTTTTGTGCAGTGGCCGAACCCGGGTTCAGGGCCAGTACTTTTTTGCCGGTGACCAGGCCCGAACCGCCGTTGTTGGCGTCAAAGATCATGGCGACCTTGGTGCCCTGGTTGCAGTTGACGTTAAGGTTGAAGTCTTTGGCGGTCACACGACCTGCGGTTGGGTTTTCCGCGGTGCCCATGTCCTTGATCGAAACGTTGCCCATGTCCACCGAAATGGTGCGGTCGGAGTTGGCGCCGTCCACCGAGCAGGCATCGTTGTTAATGACGCCGGTGAAGGTGATTTTACCGCTGCCGCCCAGGGTTGGCGCAGGAGCAGGATCCACGGCAAATGCACTGCCGGAAGCGGCGATAATGGCCGAGGCGATCACAGCCAGGGAAAACTTCTTCATGATGATGTCCGTAAGTGTTAGTTGAAAAGTTTGCTGTTGTTGAACTGCGAGCAAAGAGTAGGCGACGAGGCGGCGGGAGCGAATAAGACGATTCTTATAAGCGCTGGCGTGGGCAGGTTATTTGTGCTGTTGCAGCGGTGAAAGGCTTGAAAATAAAGGGCAAAGCCATTGTCCAGGAATGGCTTGCAAGTTATGCGTTAGTTGAAGATGTTACGTTCCAGGCAATAAGCAAGTAGATCCTGGTCGCTGCTCACTTCAAGTTTGCGCATGGCCGATATCTTTTGTGCGCTGATGGTCTTTGAACTTCGGTTCTGGCGGCGCGCAATATCACTCACGCTCATGCCGGAAATAAACAGGCGCAGGATCTCGAACTCTTTGGGCGACAAACTGGTAAAGCGCTCGTCAATTGCCGTGAGGGTCTCTATCACCGAGGTCTTTGGCGGCTCCAGGCTGCGATAGTCGCTGTCCTGGGCGATCGCCTTGAGTGCCAGTTGAATCTCGGTATGCAACTGGCTTTTCTGGATGATGCCGACCACGCCCAGCTCTTGCAGACGGGTGAGGATCAGGTGGTTGGAGATCATGGTCAGGATCAGGATCTGTACCTGCGGGAAATGCCTTTTCAGGTACTCCACCAGCTTCAGGCCGTCGCCATAGGGCGAGTCGCCCGGCATGTTGTAGTCGGTGATCACGATGTCAGCGCCTTGGTGTTGCAACAGCTTGATCAGGCCGGCCGAGCACACGGCCTCGCCGACGACTTGAAAGCGCATATCACGCTCTACCAGTTCGCGAACGCCGAGCAACACGATCGGGTGATCGTCCGCGATTACCACGTTGAATTTTTTCATAAAGGGCCGTCCGTAGTGCCAGTTCAAGTGAGTGAAGAGTGCCCGGGCTGGAGAGTCTCCAGAACGGCCGACAGACGCTGCATCACAGTCTTCACCTTGAGCTCAAGCGTTGTGTCGAGGCTGCCGCGGTCAAGTGCGCTTTCCAGTTCGATGCAGGCCTGGGCCAGGCTGAGTGCCTGCACTGCGCCCAGGGCGCCAGCGATCGAGTGCAGCAATTGGCCGAGGCCGCGGGCATCACGCTGGACCAGGGCCACGCCGATGCGCTGCACATCCTGCTGCACGCTGCTGATGAACAGCGGGCGCATCTTGTCCGACAGTTGCACGCGGTCGTCGAATACCTGGGCGTCAGGCTCAACCGGCGACTTGATCTTGCACAGTTTGATCAACTGGTCGCGCAGGGTCTGCAGGCTCAAGGGCTTGACGATCCAGGCGTTCATGCCCACTGCCAGGCAACGTACGCCTTCCTCGCGCATTGCATTGGCGGTCACGCCGACAATCGGCAACAGGGGGTCATGCTCACGCAAGGTTCTGGCCAGTTCATAGCCATTCATCAACGGCATATTCACGTCGGTCAGCACCAGGTCGAAGGCCTCCGGTTGCCATAACTGCAACGCCTGTTCACCGTTGGCGGCCAGGCTCACCGAGCAACCGAGCGCCTCCAGTTGCTCCTTGATGATCGCCTGGTTGACCGGGTTGTCCTCGGCTACCAGGATGCGCAGCTCCAGGCGCCCGGCGCTTTGTGGCAGGGTCGCCGCGGGTTGCTCGTGCCTGCCGTGCTGCGCCAGTGATACGGTGGCGGCGATGGTGCGTATGTCGTGCATATCCACCACCCAGCCTTGCGCCGTGTGCAGCGGCGGGCTGTGCGCACCGGGCAGGCAGAGCACACGTTGGCCGGCCCATGGCTTGGGGGGCTCGCCGGGTAACAGATCTACCAGTACCGCGTGGTGACTGTCTTTGTCCTGGGTGGTCGCGGCCAGGGCGGCGGTGATGCCCAGGCGGTTGAGCCAGTCACTCATTGCCTGCGCCAGTTCGCGTACCGGTGCCTGCACGTACACCGGCGTCGGGCTGGGTTCGATCAGCGGCAGGTTGGTCAGTGCGCCACAACACAGTGGCAAGCGCATTTTCAGGGTAAAGCTGCTGCCCAGCCCGGGCTCGCTGACCACGCGGATTTCGCCGTCCATCATCTGCGCCAGCCACCGGCAGATCGGCAGGCCCAGCCCGGTGCCGCCTGCGCTGGCGGTGTCCGGTGCCTGGTAGAACAGATCGAAGAGCTTGGCCTGCTGCGCCTCGGCAATGCCCACGCCGGAATCGGTGACTTGCCATTCCAGGTCGACATTATTGGCGTCGCTGCCCACCACCCTGGCACGAATCACCACGCACCCAAAGTCGGTGAACTTGATGGCGTTGCTCACCAGGTTATTGAGGACCTGGCGGATGCGCATCGGGTCGCCCATCAGGCAGCTCGGCAACTGCGGGTCGATGCAACTGTAAAGCTGCAACCCTTTGCGCCGGGCGAAGGCGGCGTAGGTGTGCAAGGTGTCTTCGAGCATGTCCAACGGGCAGAAATCCACGGCTTCTATCGCCATTTGCCCGGACTCGATCTTCGAGACATCCAGCACATCGCTGATCAGTTGGAACAGCGTGGCGGACGAGCGCTGGATGGTGTGCAGGTAGGTTTTCTGGTGCGGGTCGAGGTCGGTCAGGCCGAGCAATTCGAGGGTGCCGAGCACACCATACAGCGGCGTGCGGATCTCATGGCTCATGGTTGCCAGGAACAGCGTCTTGGCCTCGCTGGCCGAATCGGCGGCATGACGTGCCTCTTCCAGGGCCTGGGCGTCTTCGATGTGTCGGGTGATATCGTTGAATGCATACAGGCGTACGTCCTGAGCCTGATAACGGGTCGACACAAAGCCGATCTGCAGGTGCCGGCCTTCGATCTCCAAGTGCGTCTCACCGCTCTCGGCGCCATCGTGCTTACCGTCCATTGCCTCCACCAGGCGTGAGGTGCCCGGCCATTGCTGGGCGCGCTGGTTTTCGATCAATACCTTGCCATCGCTGCGTCGCACCACGCATAACCCAGTGGGGGCGGTGTCGATGATCACGCGGCTGAACGCCACGCTTTCGGCGATGCGTTCGTGGGCCAGTTGTGCCGGGGTGATCACTTGGCGTCGATACCATCGGCTGCCGGCCCAACCCAGTGTAATCAGGCTGAACAGCAGCAACGCCATGGTGCTCAACGGCCACAATGCGGAGTGAAAGAAGTGCGAATAGTTCAGGCCATAGACCGCGCTCCAGGGCTGATCGCCTGCCTCGGTGACCTTGAATTCAAAGCCGTCGGCCGTGAAATGCACACCATCGCTGAGCTGCGCCTGGGTGGTTGGCCCAATCAACCGGTTGCCGTCAGGGCCAATCAGGGTAAAGCGGTCAAACGCCGAGTGATTCAGCGCGCGCTGTACATCGTCGACCTGCGACACGTCGAGCAGGGTGCCGATCACGGCCTGGCCCTGGGCGTCGAGTGGCAGGCCGATGTAGGCCAGCAAATGCTCGGGTTCGGGGCCGGCCTGCCAATACACCCGATTCTGCTCCAGCGGCTGCGGCGTCTGTGCAAGGATTTGCTGCACGGCGTTGACCCGCGCCACCGGGTTGTCGGTATCCTCGGGGCTTTCCCGGTGCCGGTAGCCCACGGACGGAATGGTGATGGTGTAGTTGGTCTGGCGATTGAGCACAAAGGTTTGCGGTGCCTCGTACGGCGACGAGGACCAGAAGGCGCTGTAGTAGCTGGTCAAGTGCGCACCCAGGGCAAAAATCGGCGGCCTGGCGGCGGTGCTGATCTGCTGTTCATCGAACTTGACGCTGAATGGCACCGAAAACGAATACTTCTGGCCTTCGTACAGTGTGCGGCGGTTGTCGACCATGCGGCTTTTAAGGCTGACCTGCACGTGGGTGGCGCGCAGCAGTTCGGCCTGGATGCCGGGGTGTGTCAGGCTCTTGAGGTAGGTTTGCTGTTCTGCGAGGTTTTCCATCAGTCGCGCAAAGTGAAAGCGCATCGCGCTGTAGCGCACTTCGACGCCTCGGTGCAGCGACCAGTAATTGGTCAGCATCAGCAGCAACGCGACTCCCATCAACACCATCAAGCCTTTGTTCAGGCGCAATGAGCTGCGGGTAAAGGCTTCGAGAATCGCGTTATTGTGCTTCATCAAGGTTTTCCGCAGGCGCAGGATAAATCGGCACTGGATGGAGCTTACTCCTTATGATCGCGGCCGCCAGCTAGTGAGATGTCGCGGGGCCATCATTGTTCAGTAGTTGCTGAAATTGGTCCGAAGACACGGCGTGAGAGATCAGGAAACCCTGCACCTGATTGCAGTCGATTTTGCGCAGCAGCGCCAATTGCTGCGGGGTTTCCACGCCCTCGGCGACCACCGTCAGACCCAACTTGCGGCCCAGCGCGATAATGCTCGCCAATGCCTGGGCGATGCCTTCGTTGTCGTGACTGCCCTGCACCAGTGCCTGGTCGATCTTCAGTTCGGTAAAGGGCGTGGACACCAGATTGAGGTAGGAGCTGTAGCCCTTGCCGAAATCATCCTGGGACAAACCGAACCCCTTGATCCGCAATCGGCAGGCGCCGGCGTAGAAGTTGCTGATGTCCTGCGGCACCGAACATTCCATCAACTCGAAGCAGATCATTCCCGGGATACCATTGTGGTGCAGCACGAACTCCAGCAAACGGTCTGCCAGGTCATGGCTGTTGAGCAAGTGGGTCGGCAGGTTGATCGACACTGGAATTTCATAGCCGCGCTGGCGCCAGTGTTCCTGGGCGTGGATCGCTTGCTTGAGCACCAGCCACAACAGCCGCTCCTCCAGTTCGAACGCCTTGATCGCCGGCAGGAACGCGGCAGGCAGCATCACGCCTTGCTCGGGGTGCATCCAGCGCACCAGGGCTTCGGCGGCGACGATACGGCCGTTGGCCAGGGATTTTTTCGGCTGGAACCAGGCCTGGAACTGGCCGCTGCTCATGGCCTGCACCAGCGTGTGACGGTCGATGTCCATGTGCTCGGGAAGTTCGGGGGCGGGCTTGCGCACCTTGTTTCTGAGCTGGTCGATCAGAGTGCGCAAGGCCTCGGCGTTCACGGGTTTGGAGATCAACCCGATCACTTCCACATCGAGGTTTTTCGCCACCAGGCTGGCTCCCATCAACATGCGCCGTGACGCCGCACTCATGATCGCCAGCGCCGGCTTGCAGCGCAGGCTGGCCAGGCACTGGATAAACTGCACGCCGTCCATGCCGGGCATCAGCAGGTCGGTCAGTACCAGGTCGAAGTCCCGCTGGCGCAGGCGCTCCAGCGCTTCTTTGCCATCCTCGGCGGTTTCGAGCAGGAAATCTCCCAACTCGCTGAGCAGGTTCTGCAGGTAGATATGCTGCAGGGGATGGTCCTCGACAATCAGAATACTAAGGGGCTTCATGGGGGATCCGTGCATAAGGCGCCAGGGAGTTGAATAGAGCCCGCAACGCAAAGGGTTTGACCAGGCAATGGTTCATGCCGGCGGCCAGGCACAGGTCGGCCTCGCCGCGCATGGCGTTGGCGGTGGCCCCGATAATCGGCAACGTGCAGCCCTGTCGACGCAGTTCACGCGCCAGTTCATAGCCGTTGATATGGGGCATGTTCACATCCGTCAACACCACGTCGAAATTGCCGGCGGTGTAGAGCTGCAGCGCTTGCTGACCGTCGGCCGCCAGCTCCACGGTGCAGCCGAGTTCTTCGAGTTGATCACGCAAAATCAGCTGGTTGATGATGTTGTCCTCGGCCACCAGCAGATGCAGGTTGAGTTTGTTCAGGTCCCGCTGGTGCGTTTGCTCATCGGCGCGGGCCACCCATAGCCCTTGCGCCTGGCTCACGGCCTGATGAATGGCTCCCAGGTGGTTGAGGTTGACGTGCCAGGCGCCAGCGTCGGCTTCTACGCAGGGGCAGGCATTGCTGCTCACGTGAATCACCGGCCCTGGCCACTCGGGCACCAGTAACGGGTCAACGCTGCCGGGGTGCACTTGCAACAGCAGATGCGTGTCCGCCAGCGTCGGCAAGCCGGCCTGGGCCCTGGCGCCCCAACGGCGCAACCAGCCGGCGATCGCGTTTGCCAGTTCCGGGATCGGCGAGGCCACGTAAATGGTCTCGGCCAGCAACGGTGTCATCGGTGCAACAGGTGCTTCTTCCAACGGCAGGATCAGGCTGAAACTGCTGCCCAGGCCGAGTTCGCTGACCATGCGGATATTGCCGTTCATCAACTCCGTCAGGCGCTGGCAGATAGGCAGGCCCAGGCCGGTGCCGGCGACCACATTGGTATTGCCCTCACTCTGGTAAA
Organism: Pseudomonas sp. OST1909; assembly: GCF_015277575.1. Lineage (NCBI taxonomy): Bacteria > Pseudomonadati > Pseudomonadota > Gammaproteobacteria > Pseudomonadales > Pseudomonadaceae > Pseudomonas > Pseudomonas sp. OST1909. Next base: position 4,310,634 of record NZ_CP063780.1, on the reverse strand, counting down.
ACGGCTCGAAGATCATCGCCTGATCTTCCTGGGCGATACCTTTGCCGGTGTCCGAGACTTGCCACAACAGACTGGAGCGTTCCCCGTCGCGGCCCAACACTTTGACCCGCAGCACCACGCGCCCATAGTCGGTGAATTTCACCGCGTTATTGAGCAGGTTATTGAGAATCTGGCGGATGCGCGTTACGTCGCCGATCAGGCGTTCCGGCAGCTTGGGATCGAAGCAGGCATACAGCTGCAGGCCCTTGGCGTGGGCCGCTGCGGCGTAGCCCTGGATGATTTCATGCACAAGGTCCAGCGGTGAGAACTCGCCCATCTCCAGTGCCAGCTGCCCGGCCTCGATCTTCGATACGTCCAGCACATCGCAGATCAGTTGCAGCAAGGTCGACGATGAGCCTTCGATCGCCTGTAGGTAGTCCTTTTGTTGTGCATCCAGTTGCGTGCGCGCCAGCAGTTCCAGGGTGCCGAGCACGCCATACAGCGGTGTACGGATTTCATGGCTCATGGTCGCCAGGAACAGGGTTTTTGCCGCGTTGGCCGCGTCTGCCGATTGCCGCGCCTCTTCCAGCGCTGCCTCGACCTGCTTGCGCGCACTGATGTCACTGAAGGCGCAAAACAGCACGTCTTCGCCTTTGTAGCGGGTCGGGGCACTGCTCAGGTACAGGTGACGGCCGTCGATGGTTTCAAAGTAGTCACTGCGCTCGGAAGGGCCGTTGGCAAAGGCTTGCTCGATCCAGCCGGCGCGCAGCGCCTCGCGCTCCGGCCCGTTACCCAGCCATTGCTGGGCCAGGGTGTTTTCCAGTACCACCTGGCCGTCGGTGCGGCGCAGCACGCAGAGGGCCACGGGAGCGGTCTGGATCACATCGCGGCCGAAGGCTTCGCTTTCGATCAACGCCTGGATGCGATGGATCGACGGAATGATGAAACGCTGGTCGACGCGGCGCATCACCAGCCAGATCAGTGTCAGGCTGAACAGGCAGAACAGCAGCGAACCGAGCAGCTGTTTCCACACGCCGGTGACCACCGCACGCAGGTCGATGGAGTACATCAACTGCCACTCGGAGGACTTCAGGTGTTTGCGAATCACCAGGTGGTCGGGTAGCCAGCCGTTGCCGACAAAACCGAAAAAACTGTCTTCGCCGGGCCTCAGGTGTTGCTGGCTCAACTGTGTATCGGTGCTGTTGGTGAACACCAGCATGCCCTGGGAATTGAGCATCATGAACTCGCCGGCGCTCTGGTCGCTGAGTGTCGAGGAGACTTCACGGCTATCCATCTCCAGGCCGAGCCAGCCGGAGTCGCGATCACGCTCGTCCAAGCGGATGAAGATATACAGGTGCGAGTGCTGTTCAGTCCTGTCGCTCAGCCAAAGTTCGTTAAGCGTGGCCGGGTCGGTGTGCTGCAGGGCCTTGAGGCGGTTGAGCATGCATTTGGAAATCGGCAATACCTGCGGGGTGGCGTCGTAAAGGCGCATCACTTGCGGGGTGGGGCCGGCGTTGACATAGAGCAGGTTAAGCTGTTTGGCCTTGAGGTAGTCGCGCATGCGTGCGGTCAGCCAGATGCTCCACTGGTTGCCCGATGTGTCGCCCAATTCCAGGTGTTGTTCTTCGGCCGAGGACGGATAGACCCTGGACTGCTTGCGCACTGCCGACAGGCTCAGGCTTTCGAGCAGGGCTTGGCGGTTGGTGAAAAAGGTATGGGCTTCGGCAATGGCGCTGCTCATGTAGCCGCGGCGCTGGGAGATGTCGTTGTTGAAGGTCGACAGCAAAAAGGTATAGACCCCGCTGAGGATGCCTACCAGCAGCACAGTCGCAAAAATACGAAGCAGCCTTCTGGCTGCTTCGGGTCGGGAGAGGACGGGGTTGATCTGGAGCAGATAACTTTTCAATCGCATCGGCAGACTTTACGTCTCGGCCTTTGCCGGTGGCATAAGACGATCCTTAAAAATCACCTACTTGTAGTACATATCCACCACTACGGCAGCGTCGAACGCTCCGGGAATCGGTAGGGTGCGCCACTTGAGGTCGGCGCGGAATTCATCATGGCTCTGGCCCAGGCCCATCAGTTCCTGCAGCGTGAACCAATTATTGAAGGGCAGTTGCTGCTGGCTCTCGGCGCGAGACAGCGAGATGCCGACTGAGCTGTTGTTGTCCGGCACCAGCAGGCCATTGTTCACACTGCCGCCGCCCGGCGTGGTGGCGAAGCGTGCGCTGACGGTATAGGGCGTGTCGCAGCCCTTGCGCAGGTTCAGGCTGAAGTTCGCGCTGCTGGCGACTTCACCGATCGCGGCCTTGCGCGAAGGTGTGGGGAAGTTGACCACGCTGGGGCTGATGGTCAGTTCGGGAGTGCAAGGCACGAAGCGGATATCGTTCATGCCGGTGACCACATAATTGAAGTTGCTGTTGGGTCGTGAGTTGAGCCCGCGCACGCCGTCCAGTTGGAATACGCGGTAAGAGGTCAGCGTGCTGGCCTGGCCGCTCGGTGGCGTGGGGTCGTACTTCTCGATGAACACGCTGAAATTGAGGGTGAAGCGCGCCTTGTCCCAGCCCACGCAGTTGGACAAATTGCAGCCTCGGTCGGAGAAGAAACCGGTACCGACCTTACCGGTGCTTTGGGTAATCGGTTGGTTGTTATAGCGAATGCCCACGCGAATCCCGGTGCCGATACTCACGCTGGCCGGGTTGACGTAGAAATACACTTCCTCACGGCCGTGGAGGTAGTCGTCCTTGCAGATGACATTGGTCGAGCGCGGGCCGGATTCCCAAATGATGGTGCCGTTGGGTGCGTCGGCGGCGACGGCCAGCGCCGTGCCCAGCGCTTCCTGGGTGATGATCGAGTTGGTGCCGTCCTCGCGGCAGGCCAGTGCGTAGCTGGTGGCGGGCAAGACCGCGCAGGTCAACACCAGAAGCGGTAAACAGCGTTTGGTCAGTGACATCGGTTCAAATACCCCGTGATTTATCAGTTGAGCGCCGTGCTATGACGGGCTTGCAAACCGATATCGGTGATTTCGGTGAAGTGGAGAGTGGCGCCCTTGGGCACAGCGTCGAGCGCGGTCAGGGTTTTGCGTTCATGGGGCTTGAGCAGCAGGTAATCGCTGAGCGTCTGGCTGTCGGTTCGCAGGTTGACCAGCGACAGGTGGAAGGCGCTGGGGTTGTTGACGGTTACCGTGCGCCCGTTGCCGCTCCATACCAATTGCTGCACCGCCTCGGCCGAGCCGCCCTGGAGTGCTGGGGGGCGATAGAACAGCTTGAGCCGCTGGCGGATCGCGAACTGCACGCTGTTGGGGTCTTCGGGCTTGAGCGGGATTTCCATGATATTGAGCCAGAACAGCGATTCACGATCGCTGGGCAAGCCCTCACCGGCATACAGGATGCGCAGCTTGTGATGTTCCCCGGCGCCCAGTTGTACCAATGGCTCGGTGGCGGCAAAGGGCACGGTGCGGTCGGCTGATTCGTCCTCGCCGGTGATCCAGGTTTGCACCACCACTTCCCGCGAGGCCTGGTTGACCACGCTGATACCGGCGGCCTTGTCCTGGCCGAAATAGATCAGGCGGGTGCCTTCAATCTTCAGCGCCGCATCGGCAGGCGGGGGCGCAAGCACCAGCAGGCCGCAGGCGAGCAGCACCATTCTGAGTAGAAACATGAACACGGCAATTCCATGGTCGGGTAAGGGAACGCAGCCCATGGTAGATAGCGAGTGGCGCGAAGGCTTTGAGGCGATTCTTAAAAGTACGGTGTGCCCCGGATTGCCGTTTCAGAATCGCCTTAAAGTCAGGGTTCACCCCTGACGGTTACTTTGCTCAGCGTTGAATGATCGACGCGGATGCCCAACTGTCAGGTTTACCCTATGTCCAATAAAGCGTTACGCCTTCTGATTGCCGATGCAGAGCTTTTGCAACGGATCAAGATCGAGAAAATGCTCAACCAGCTGGGCTATCACCGCATTGCGCCGTTGAGTTCGTTCGACGAGTTGCAGGCACTGACACGCTCGGGCGTTGTGGCGTTTGACCTGCTGATCATCAACACTGCGCTAGTGCACTCGCGGCAGGTCAACCTGCTCAAGTACTGCCATGACAACCCGTTGATCCGCCACACGCTGATCTATGACGGGCAATGTGCGCAGCGCTCTGTGGTGTCGGTCTCGGTCAGCCAGACCCTGCACCTGTCGTTGTCACAGTCACCAGACTTCACCTCCCTGCGTCGCTGCATGGAAATCGTCGATCCGGCACACAGTTCTCCGACCGCTGAGTGGCCCATGCTGCGCGCCGTGGACGGCCGGTCGCCCCAGCCTTCGATGAGCCCGCGGGCGGTCTACCAGGGCGACCCGACTGTGGTGGCATGTGCCGTGGGGTTGTTTCCCAAGCGCTGATCGTATCGCGTAGCATCAGTCAAGCCAGACGGGCTGATCAGCAAGGCCCAGTGCCCAATGAGCTTGCCGTGGCCGCAGGCACACACCGCCGACCCAACGCTCATGGCTGGCGTGGTCCAGCCAGCAGGCGTCGCCGTCCAGCACCTGCTGCGCCAGTGGCGTCAACGCCAATACGCGGCGCGGCCACTCCACGCCCGTTTCGGACTCGATCAGCAGCGGCGCCGCCCCATCAATCAATGGGCGCAGCAGCGCATGGAACATCATGTCGCCCAGGAAAGGCAGCGGCTCGCGCTTGGCCATCAACTCGGCAAACACCCGGCCGAAAGGCACAGGCCCGGCCTCGGCGATATACCTCAGGGACAAACGTTCAGTCAGCGACAAACCGTCCTCGATACCCGGCAACTCCTGTAGCTGGCGCTGTAACGCCGGCGCCAGAAAAGGCAGGGCAGGGTGATTGCCACGGGCCAGTTCCGCGAGCTTGAGCGGTGAGCTGTCGCAGTAAGCCGACCAGGCCCGTTTGGCCAATTGCACTGCGTCGTCGTCGATCAAGCGCCGCTGCGGCCAGAGCCAGGCCAGCACATCGGGGGCCAATTGGCCTATGCCGATAAATCGCTCGACTCCGGGAATGCGGCCGGCCTCAATCAGCTCCAGCTTGCGCGGCGCCTGTTCAAGGCCGGCCAGGGCGCGCACCAGAAACAATTGATCGTAGGCGTCCGCCTCGCACCACAGCACACTGTGATCGGCGTTGGTCAAGGCTTGTAGTTGGTTGTATTCATCGTTGACGCGATGCGCGACTTCAGTGGGGTCAAGGGCAAAGGCCTGACTGATAAAGGTACTGCGCATCGCGCGGAACGCTTCGCTGGGCAGTTCACGCACTGGCCCCATGCACAACGGGTCGGTGAGCATCCGGAACTGGCCCTTGAACCCGGCCAGTTGCAGGCTGTGGGCAATATCGTTGCCACAGCGCCAATGGGTGGTACGGGACTCATCGCTGGCCTCGAAACCAGGGTGGCGGGCGGCAAAGTCGATGGCGTCGACGTGGGCCTTGAGCTTGGGCCAACTGGCGAAGCCCAGCTGTTTGGCGACCTGCCATTGCGCCTGGGACAAGGTTGCGCTGGGGTCTTGGCTTTTCAGGCGCGACAACAGTTCCTTGGCGCGCTTGCGCTGCTGCTCAAGGTTGAGGCGGCCGTCGGTGTTTGAGGCGAAAGGGCGTTGCGACATACGAGCTCCTTGTTCGAACCTTTTCCGCTTCAAGGTTGGGAGTCGTAGAAATGAGGTAGAGCTGTGATGTCCTGGGCGCAGCCCTTTCCGCGGAAGGTGGCGTGGAGAGCGCCAGGCGGCAAATATAGGCAGCATTGCTATTCGGTGCAACCCAAAAATGTGGGCGCGGGCTTAAGGTTCTTTGTAGGAGCGAGCTTGCTCGCGAAAAACGCACAGGCGCCACGTTTAATCAGGAAACATGCGTTATCGTTGACGTCTTTCGCGAGCAAGCCCGCTCCCACAGTAAGGGCTGTGTTTACTTGTCCTTGCGCGCATCCATGGTCTTCTGGTGCTCGGCCAGGAACGGCTGTTCCGCAGGATCAAAACGATCAATCCCGGCCGTAAAGCGATGCCAATAGGGATACAACGGCTGACGACGCGTGACCGCCTCGATGCGTGACGATTGTTCCTCGGTCAGCTTCAGTTCAGTCGCGGCAAGGTTATCGCGCAGGTGCTCTTCGGTACGCGCTCCGACGATCAGCGAGGTGATCCCCGGCCGATCCTTGAGCCAGGCCAGGCAGGTACGGGCGACCGAGACGCCATGCTCATCCCCGACGGCGGCAAGGGTTTCGATAATGTCCAGGGCGCGCTCCTGGTCATGCACATAGGGTTCCGGCCAGCCGCTGCCCTGGCGGGTATTGGCCGGCGGCTTGTGCCCGCGTCGGGTCGAGCCGGTCAGTAAGCCTTCGCCCATCGGGCCCCATACCAAAGTACCGACGTGCTGGTCCAAGGCCAGCGGCAGCAATTCGTACTCGGCTTCACGGGATTCCGGGGTGTAGTAGATCTGCTGGGTGATGGGCTTAAGCATGCCGTGCAGCTCGGCCTTGCCCAGGGTTTTCATCATCTGCCAGGCCGTGAAGTTACTGGTGCCGAAGTAGCGGATCTTGCCCGAACCGACCAACAGGCGCAGGGCTTCGAGAGTCTCTTCGATCGGCGTCATGCCGTCCCAGTTATGCAGTTGGTACAGGTCGATATGGTCAGTGCCCAAGCGCTTCAAACTGGCTTCGCAGGCGCGAATCAGGTGATAGCGCGATGAGCCGGAATTGTTCGGGTTCTGGTCCACCGGGCTGCGGCCCTTGGTAGCCAGCAGGATATCGTTGCGCTTGTCACCCAGCGCCTTGCCGACTACCTCCTCGGCCAGGCCGTGGGAGTAGAGGTCAGCGGTGTCAATCATATTCACCCCGGCATCGAACGCGATATCGAACATACGCTTGGCCAGGGGCACGTCCACCGCGCCGCATTTTTCGAACTCCGCACGACCGCCAAAGGGCACGGTGCCCAGGATGATTTCCGATACCAGCAGGCCGGAATGACCCAGTTGTCGGTATTGCATGTCGCCTCCTACTTAACGTTGCACGTGAAGGTGTGAACGATAGGAAGGACGATAGTTTGAATTTTTTTCATGAAATTGCGACGCCGGCGCCGAGAATTTTGGACAGGTGATTGTTTCGCCCAATGAAATGCTGGATTGTAAATTCTGGTCATTCCGCCGACTGAGGCGGCAGTGGAATATGCCTGGCGTCGATACCCATTCTTTTGGAGCCTTTCATGACCCAGCCTGCGATCAAACTTTATGGTTTTCCATTGTCCGGCCACTCCCATCGGGTCGAGCTGATGTTGTCCCTGCTGGGCTTGCCCAATGAATTTATCCTGGTGGACCTCAAGCAAGGTGCGCATAAAACGCCCGAATTCATTGCTAATCTCAACCGCTTCGGCCAGGTACCGGTGATCGATGACGGCGGTACTGTCTTGGCCGACTCCAATGCGATTCTGGTCTACCTTGCCAGTACCTATGGCAAAGGGCAGTGGTTGCCAAGCGACCCCATCGGGCAAGCGCGGGTCCAACGCTGGCTCTCAGCCGCCGCTGGTCAACTCCATGCTGGGCCCGCCACGGCGCGCTTGGCCACGGTGTTTGGCGCCGAGGTGGACACTGTCAGCGCGATCAACCGAGCCTATGCCCTGCTGAACGTGATGGAGCAGCAGCTGGGCGAGAGCCGCTTTCTGGCCAGCGATCAGCCAAGCATTGCCGATATCGCGTTCTACACCTACGTGGCCCATGCGCCGGAAGGCAACGTGTCGCTGGCCGACTACCCTGAGGTGCGTGCCTGGCTTGCCAGTATCGAAGCCTTGCCGGGGTTTATCGCTATGCCGCGCACGGCGGTGGGGCTGCAATCACAGTAACGATCAAGGGATGCCGATGGACCGATTTCATGAAATGCAGGTGTTCCTGGCGGTGGCCGAGGAGGAGGGGTTTGCCGCTGCTGCGCGCCGCCTGAAGACCTCGCCACCCAGCGTGACCCGCGCCATTGCCGCTATGGAGCAGCGCATCGGTACGCAACTGCTGGCGCGCACCACGCGCAGCCTGCACCTGACCGAAGCCGGCCAGCGTTACCTGGAAGATTGCCGGCGCATCCTCGCCGAATTGGAAGAGGCCGAGGAAGCGGCAGCGGGCAGTTACTCCATCCCCGGCGGTCACCTGACAGTGACCGCACCGGTGCTGTTTGGCGAGCTGTATGTGGCGCCTGTGCTGGGGGAGTACCTGGACCAGTTCCCCCTGGTGAACATCAGTGCCTTGCTGGTCGACCGTGTGGTCAATATGGCCGATGAAGGCGTCGATGTAGCGGTGCGTATCGGCCATCTGCACGAACCCGGGCAGCAGGCGATCAAGGTCGGCGAAGTGCGCCGGGTGGTGTGCGCATCGCCGGCTTATCTGGACCAACATGGGCGCCCGCAGCGGCCTGAGCAATTGCGGGAAGCCAGGATCGTCTCCTCATCGTCCAGCCAACTGGTCAGTGAATGGACGTTCGTCGACGCCGGGCGGCCACTCAAGGTACCCATTGAGCCACGCCTGATCGTCACGGCCAATAATGCCGCGATCAACCTGGCGCGGCTGGGCTGGGGCATGACGCGGGTGCTGTCCTATCAGGTGGCGGCAGCGGTGGCGGCGGGTGAGCTGGAGCTGGTGCTGGAGGCTTTCGAACCGGCGCCGCTGCCGATCCACGTGGTGTTCCAGCAAAACGGTCGCATACCGGCCAAGGTCAATACCTTTGTGGATTTCTTAAGCCATCGCCTCGGGCAGGACCCGGCCCTGAACCCGGCGACGAAGCGGCGCACCTGATGGAGCGCTTTCGCGATATGCAGCTGTTTGTCGCGCTGGCCGGGCAACCCAGCCTGGCGTCGGCGGCACGCCGTGCCCAGGTCTCCGGCCCGACCCTGGTACGTGCGGTTGCGCGCCTGGAGGCACGCCTGCGGGTGGTGTTGCTGCAGCGCAGCACACGCGGGGTCAACCTCACCGATGCAGGCCAGGCTTATCTTGCCGACTGTGTACGCCTGCTGGCAGCGGTGGATGCGGCCGAAGCCTCGGCCAACGGCGCCCATGTGCACGCCCAGGGCAACCTGCGGATATGCCTGCCGTTGTTGTTCAGTCGCTATGTCATGGCGCCATTGCTGGCCGGCTACATGGATCGCTACCCGGCGGTGCGTGTCACTGCTAACTACCACGACTATTACCCCAACCTGCACGAAGAGGGGTTTGACGTGGCGGTGTGGGTGGGTGAGCTGCCCAACTCGTCGCTGATTGCACGGCAGGTCGGCCAGGTGCGCACCCTGCTGTGCGCCAGCCCCACGTATTTGGCGGCCAAAGGCGAGCCCCGGCATCCGGCCGACCTCAAGCAACATCATCTGATTGCCAGCGCCGAAGCGCTGCGATGGGATTTCCTGCATTACACCCTCAACGCCCGCGCCCGCCTCAGTTGCGCCACGGTCCAAGGCGCGATCAATGCGGCGGTGCAGGGCGCGGGGGTGATTCGTTGCCTCAGTTATCCGGTTCATGATCACCTCATAAATGGCCAACTGCGTCGTGTCTTGCCGGCCTTTGAAATGCCGCCGCTGCCGGTGCATGTGATCTACCGCGAAGGCCGCCATGCGCCGATGCGCGTGCGCAGTTTTGTCGACTACTGCGTCACCGCGTTGCGCGAACATCCGGCATTTCAGTTGGCGTAATAGTGGATTGCCCAGGGTGGGCATTCTCTGCAGGGTTGGGTAGGCGCAGCATTCGGTTATCCAACCAGAGGTGATCGCCATGAACTCGATCGAACAATCCCCTTGGCATGTCGGCGAACGGCAATTGCAGGAAAGTGCAGGCGTCGCCGAACGCATGGCCATGATTGGGCCGAAGGTCATTCGTGATTATTTGCCCGAGCAGCATCGTGATTTTTATCCGTTGTTGCCTTACCTCATTCTGGGTGTGGTGGACGAACAGGGTATCCCCTGGGCGACCATGCTGGAGGGCGCGCCAGGGTTTGCCCATTCACCGGATCCACAGGCGCTGCAAATCGACAGCCTGCCCGCCAGAAGCGACCCGGCCTGGGCTGGCATCACTCATGGCGCGTCCGTTGGCCTGCTCGGCATCGATCTCGGCACCCGGCGTCGCAACCGCATGAACGGTCGGATCGGAGCGCTGGATCATGACGGCTTTGCGGTGAACGTGGTGCACACCTTCGGCAACTGCCCCAAGTACATCCAACTGCGGCCTGTCGCTGGGATTGCGCGCAAACCTGGCGATACAGCGGAGCGCAGCACCAGCCTGGACGCCGCCGCCCAAACGCTGATCCGCAACGCTGACACCTTCTTCGTCGCCAGCTACGTGGACCAGCACGGCGAACGCTCGGTGGACGTTTCCCATCGCGGCGGCAACACGGGGTTTGTGCGGGTAGAAGGCAACGTGCTGACCATTCCCGATTTTGCCGGCAACCTGTTCTTCAACACCCTCGGTAACCTGCACGCCAACCCGGTAGCGGGGTTGCTGTTTGTGGATTTTGAGACGGGCGACGTGCTGCAAGTGGCGGGGCGTACATCGTTGATTCTCAGCGGGCCGCCAGTGGCCGAGTTTGAGGGCGCGCAGCGCTTGTGGACGGTGACGGTGGAGCACGTGGTCCGCCGTCCGGCAGCCTTGGCACTGCGCTGGCAGTTCGCAGAGTTTTCACCGCACAGCCTGACGATGGGCACCTGGTAGCCTGGCCCGCGCTCCCAGGCACAGCTACCTCACTGATGCAGTGAGATCAAAATGTGGGAGGGGCGGTGCGACGATTCGACTTGCCCCCGATGGCGGTGGGTCAGTCACAGATGTATTGATTGACACTACCTCATCGGGAGCAAGCCCCCTCCCACATAGGAACGTCATTGCTTGTTGAATTTGCGTTTATTCATCAGGCCAGCGCTTCATCCATGAACATGTTGCTGGATGTTGAACCGTCAGTGTGGGCAGTTTCTCTGGGTTAGCCTTGTCTTCCTACTGACAAACAAGGATTGGTCATGCAACGAAAGGTTATTAATCCCACGACGGTATTCAACTCCCTGCAATACGGTTTCAGCCAGGCCATGGAAGTGCCGGATGGTCGGCGGATCATGCTTTCCGGGCAGGTGGGCGTGGATGCTCAAGAGCGCACGGTGGGCCCAGGCATTGCCGAGCAGACGGCCACGGCATTGGACAATGTCGAAAAAGTGCTGGCCGAGGTGGGGGGCGATCTGTCCCATGTGATCATGCTGCGGTTGTATATCGTCGAAACTGCACGAGATCAGCAGGAGCCGATTGCTGAGGCTCTGCGTCAGCGCTTCGCACACAACCCGCCGCCGTCTTCGTGGATTATGGTCAGTGGGTTGTCGTTGCCGGAATGGTTGATCGAGGTGGAGGCAGAGGCGGTGGTTCCGTTCAGTTAGGCGAGTGCTTTTTTGAAAGCAGCAAGTAGTGGCTGACAAAGACAGCTATCTCACTGATGCAATGCGATCCAAATGTGGGAGGGGCGGTGCGACGATTCGACTTGCCCCCGATGGCGGTGGGTCAGTCACAGATGTATTGATTGACACTACCTCATCGGGAGCAAGCCCCTTCCCACATAGGAACGTTATTGCTTGATGAATTTGCGTTTTTTCATCAGGCCACCGGGCATTCCCGGTTCAGCGCTTCATCGACCAGCAACTGCGCAATCTCGATCAGCTGCACCACCGCCAGCACGTGCTTGCGGCTCTGACCATCGAGCTGTTCGGCACAGTCGTAGGCACAGACAGTCGCTGACTCCAGCATTTCGCTGGCATTGCTCAAGGCGGCTTCCGTGCTGAGTCCGGGGCGGACGGTGAAGATGACATCGGGAGGTAGTTGTGGGTTGTCATCCGAAGTTGATGACGGGGGATTGGGTGTGACTTTTTTCATACGGTTGCTCCTGGAGTTAGAGGAGCCGCCACAATCACTTCCACATGATGGGGTGGCGACTGTACGCAGGTGTGGAAGACCGGACTCCAGGACCCCGGCGCACTCGAAAGTGCCCCGCGCACAGCCGCCATAACACTTTATAGCGAGCATGAAAAAAGCGCCCGCTAAGGCTATGGGCGCTTATACGCCTGGAGAGTTCGGGCTTCCACACCCGTCCGCTGATTTTGCAGCGACCCGCGAAGGTTAGCGGCGAGGCTCATCGGACGCAACCCGAAGTTTATGTAAGAGGGGGCTGACAAGCTCGCAGCGTGGATCAACGTCAGCGGGTGGCCATTGCCGGAAGGTTGATCGAGATTGAAGCGCGGCCGCTGGAGGGCTGAAACGACAGCTGTCTCGCTGATGCAATGCGATCAAAATGTAGGAGGGGCGTCAACTCCGGGCGTCGGCCAGGCTCAGGTCCTTACAGACCACACCGCGCTTGCCTAAGGGTAGCTCGCCGTTGTAAAGCTTGCAGTAGAGTCGTTCGCTGCTCAAATACAGCTTCGGCCAGCGGGGAAGTCATCTTTGGTCGAGCGTAGACGCTCGCCAAGTTGGGCTAGGATAAAGGCTTCTGAGCGGTGTAAATCACTCCAACGGATCGCCGCTTCAATCGGGTGGGAATAGGCTTTTGTCAAAGGGGAAGGTCGCTGTCATATGATCGATACCCTGCATGAAAAGTGGACGCATTGAATGGGTTCCTTGATTGAACGGCTGTGTTGGGGGTCATGAGGCAGGTGCCGGTAGCTGTCGTGGGTATCATCCAACGAACGGCTGCGTTCGAGTCAGCAGAATGGCGACCAATGTCGGGGATTTGCGAAGCAGCAAAACGCGCTCGGGCCAGAGACGACAGTGGTGGGGCGTCTGATGGCTAAGTCGGTCGACGCATAGGGTTACATTTTTGCGCCTAGCGCTCTTAGGTTGCTTACCGTGCAGCCCAGATGCGGAAGCATTGAATCAACCACCGAACAGTTGCTCTTCTGGCTCTCAGCCCGCTGTGCTTGCGGTCTGCGGAGCGAATGACATAGGATTCAATCAAGGCACCCGGTAGGTGCCAGCCGTCCACTAATGGCAAAGCTCGCGCTCTACCGTGACAGTACCAACCGCCCTGTATTGGGTTCTCGTAGTGGACACTAGGCCCGGCCCCGGAGGCTGAAATGCAAAACACCATCACTTTTGCTGATGTTCACCGCGTCAAGCGCCACGCTAAGCAACTCAGAATCAACTTCCCTGATCTTTCTCACGGCAAGCGCCTCGATAAGGCTGCCGTCGAGATTTGTGGTGCGCGGAATTATCATGAGCTGAGCCGTTGGTTTGACCGCACAATCAGTCAGCATGTTGATACGCCGGATGGACATCAAGGTGTGAGCCACTGCCGATACTGTGACTTTCGCTTCGCGTCCGATCACAAGCCTGATCAGAAAACGCATCGAGAGATCCATGAGCGTTTTATGGAAGCTGAAGAAGAGTTGGGCTACCGGCCAGGGATATACGTGCAGCGCGAGCGTATGAAAACGGACGGTTACCATCTAATGACCAATGGCGAACATGAAGAGGATCGCATCTTAGGTTTGCTCATGGTCACTCGGGGTTGGTTTGATCGGTCCCTTCGCTCGGCGATTGAGTCTGGCTACTGGACCAAACATCCGACGTTTGAGACGTATGTTTCGATGATGCTGCCGCATCTGGACACGGTTGATCTTGGGATTTCCGCGATTTTGAAAGCGCGCTATGGGCGGACGAACGAAATGATCTCCATTGGACAGACTAACTGGTCGCCTCGTTAAATCTATGATCCTCACTGCCCGGAGCATTCAATGTTCTGGGCATTGAGGAGGTTGTCACATATCGACCTCTTGTGATTTATGCGTCTACGCTCGGAAGCAGCGGACCTGCGTTTTTTATGTTACGGCATTGTTGAATGTCGGCATTGTCAACCACTTGAGCTGGCTCTTTCACGTTCTATTGCCTTTTTAGGTGGCTAATGAGTCTTTCAGGTATTCGTTCAAATCGAGGGGATAGCTATCAGACGCTGATTGCTATGTGGTTTGCCATTTCGATGCTATCCGACGCCGACTATGAGTGGCTGGAGGTCGACTCCACTCGTTGGTTGGTGGATGACGTGGTTGTCGGAAAGTCCGACGGCTCAATCATTTGCTGTCAATGCAAGAAGAATCAGCCGGATTTCAAACCTTGGACGGTTGCTGATCTGTCCGGTGAGTTCGAGAAGGCTTCTCGCCTGTTGGTGGGGGATCTGAACACAGAGGTGCGTTTCTATTCGCGCGGTACGTTTGGTCATATTGCTAAGCTGCGAGAGCATTGCGCAACGCAGCCTGATGAGAGCAGCTACCGGAACAGCCTTACGAACGAGCACGCGACAATCGATGCTTCTTTAAGTGCTACGTTTAATGCCGCTGTATCGCTTCGCACGTATGACTTTCTACGTCGCACAACTTTCCATAACACAAATGATTTCAACGATTTGGAAGAGTCGTTGCTCGAGCGGCTTCGCATTCTGGCAACCAATGCGGAGGCCGCTTACGATGCACTTTGGTACCGGCTCGATCAGTTGGGTTCACGAATGCCCTCGCGTGATTCACAGGCGGCGTCAGTTCAACATCGTTTGACAAAAGAGGACCTTCTCGGCCTGCTTCAGCAATCAGGGTCGATGCTCGCGCCGCATATGAACGTGTCTGAGGTTCGTGCCTCTCTCGATGAAATTTCTGCTATCGGTAGGAATTGGCGGCGCGAGATGGGTGGGAGGCGGCTCCCAATTCGTGTTGTTGACGACATGCTTTCTGCCATCGATAACGGAAAGCGCTCAATACTGCTCACCGGGCTGCCTGGGGCGGGGAAAACCTGCGCTCTTCTGGCAGTGCAAGAAGCACTGGAACTCCTGGCTGAGGGTGACGGTTCTATAGTGCCTCTATTCATACAGTCCCGAGAGTTTGCTGACCTTGCAACGGCCCAAGACCGCCACGCTCAGGGCCTGTACGAGGACTGGGTGGAAAAGGTTGCACGTCTTGCAGACAATGCTCGGGTCGCCATTGTTATTGATTCTCTTGATGTATTGTCGATCTCGCGGGAGCACGCGGCGTTGACGTATTTCCTGGCACAGATCGATAGGTTGTTATTGATCAGCAACGTGACAGTGCTGACAGCCTGTCGTGATTTTGATAGGCGCTATGACCGCCGTTTGGCGTCGCGAGTATGGGAGTGCGAGCTAGCTTGTCAGCCCCTGGATTGGAACTGTGACGTATCTCCATTGCTACAGTCACTCGGCATTGATATTTTTGGGGTGGATGCGCCAACGCGTCAACTCATCTCGAATCCCCGTGAACTTGCAATTTTTATTGAGCTAGCACAATTGGGGGGTGGGTTTAGCGTTGTAACTAGTCAGGCGCTGGCGCAACGGTATCTGGATACACTGGTTCATGCTGATGCGAATTTGGGCATCACAGCGCTTGAAGCGATAGAGTCAGTTGCCGACGAGATGCTCCGGACCCGCAGCCTCACTATTCCTGCGCAGCGATTCAGCGGCTCCCAGGGTGTTTTGCGTGTGCTACTCAGTCACAACGTGCTGCACCAGGCTATGGATGGGCGAGTCGGGTTTGGTCACCAGACGTTGCTTGATGTGCTAGTGATCAGCTCAGCGATTCGAAGGGGGGTGACGTTGAATGAGTTCATTCAGAGCTTGTCACCTGTACCATTTGTCAGACCAACTATCCGAAGTTTCGTGGCGCAGTTGGCTGCTGGTGATCGCCGATTGTTTCGAACTCAGTTGCGGGCTGTTCTCATGGGGCAGTGCCCATTCCATATGCGTCGATTGGTCGCGGAGTCATTCGCTGACCGGCCGCCCCATAGTGATGACTGGCCGATGCTTCGCGATCTCCGCCGAGATTACAAAGATGTGTTTCAGATCATCTATTTGCGAGGCAAAGCGATGGAGTGGGGGGCGTTCTGGTTCGCGCATTTAGTGCCTCTGCTAAGGGCGGAGCGCGACCAAGAAGGCCTGATGACGCATTTGCACAGATCTTCATTGTGGGTGAATCACGCTCCATCACTAATATTGCCTTTCTGGACTGAGTTGCTTGAGGCGGACTGGATGGATAGAGGGCTTGTCGCTGGCGGACTGGGCTTCTTGCTATCCGATGTAGCGTCTGAACATGCCACTCTTACGGGTAAGTTGGTTGAGGCGCTGCTCCGTATGCCTATACAGGAGTACAGCTACCTAGGACGTTCTATCGCACGTTGCGTTGACGCTGGCGTCTTATCAGATGATGTGCTTTGGGCATTCATTACGGGTGATGTGACAGAGGATGACGTGCGAGAGCTTCATCATTTTGGCACCAAGCTAAGGTGGCGGGATCATGAGTTCGGTGCTGAATGTAAAAATTACATCGCCGAGCGCATGAAGTCTTCAGTGGACCTGTTGAATATTGCAATACCTTCTATAGAAGGTTGGAGCCAAATTCGAATATCTGAAATCGGCGATTGGGCTGCTGGAAGCTCGGGTTTTTTGCGGAGCACTTCTCACCGAGCAATCCGGTCCCACAGTGATTTTCAGCATGAAGATTCTATGCATTTACTATTGAGAGCGGTCGAAGGGGCTGTGCTCAGTCATGCCTTAATTGACTCAGAGTGGTGGCGAAGCAATCGGGAACGCCTCTGTTTTAATCATGAGGGAGCTCTGCGCTACTTTGGATTAATGGCTTGTATAGAAAACCCGTCTACCAATTCTGAAATTGCTGCTCGGCTATTTTGTATCGAGCCGCTGGTGGAGTGTGAGTTTTTATACGAGCTTGGCTGTCTTGCCAAGGTCGCGTTTGTGCATTTTGACTCAAGTAAGCAGGACTCTGTGGTGGCGGCATTATTCGCGATTACCGAGGGTATTGAACGAGATGAGCGAGAGGTTTTATGGGCAAACGGGGTACAGGCGCGGTTGATTGCGTGCATTCCATGTCATCTGCGACCCGCCGGTGCTCAGCTTTTACTTGATGATGCAATTGAGCGCGAAGGCGTCCTTAATGAAGGCCCCCCAATTCAGGCTTGGAGCGGGATGGTTACGGCGCCTTTCCCATATAGCGTATTCCTTGAAATCAGTGATCGCGGAGTGTTGCAGCTTCTTATGCATTACACCGGATATCAGCGTGCTTTCGAGGAGCACTTGGTCGGTGGTGAAGGTGAGGTGGCTTCAATGCTGCGGGAGGCAGCGTCCCGTGACCCTGATCGTTTCCTGGGGATTATGACGGACAGCGGGGCTGATCTTTCGTCAGTTTTTCGCGATGCAATTATGAGTGGTGCGGGCAATTGCTTGGCCCATCTTCACGGCAATTTGCAATCAGGGGATTCTTGGACGCCATTTGTAACTATAGATGGAGCCTCATTGGCTGGGAAAGTTATTCACGAGCTTGGACTTAACTCAGAGTATTGGCAGCACAATCGCGCGGCTTCTAACGCCCTCAACGCATGTGCCAATGTGGTCGAAGATGCTGACCAAGCTCAACGGATGATAAAATTTGCTACATGTTTTTTGACAATGCGAGAAGAAGCTTCTATCAGCGGTGATGGGGTTGATCATCTCGACGTTGGAATAAATATGGCTCGCGGTCATATTGCCGAGGCATTGGTGATTTTGACCATCAACTTTCTGAAGAGTGGTAATGCGCTGCCTGATTCATTGCTGCGTCTCTTGTTCGACTTTGCTGATGAAGGTGATCCGGCTATTGCCGCCGTGATACTCCGGCGTTTGGCGTATCTGCAGAGTCTGGACTCCGGTATAGGCTGGGAATTGTTCGATCGATGTATGAAAGGCAATACCTCGGGACTTTGGGGAGGGGCGGAGCAATGTCTTTATTACTCCTATCGCACTGATTTTGAGAGAGTTTCTAAATGGTTGGCGCGACTTCGTTTGGAGGGGGTGGGTAAAGATTTTGAGACCTGGGGGCGAATATCTGCTTTGGCCGCCTTGTCGGATGTTGGCCGGACTTCGGAGCTGATGCTTGAGCTGTCTGAGATAGATGATGCTGCCGCATGGCAGGGGGCTTCAGCCGTTTGGGCGAACGCCCAGAATTTTGCCCGGTACAGAGCGCAGTGCATTGCTGGACTCGACTATGGGTTGTCACTCAATACGCATTCAGATGTTATTGGGCAGCGAGTGGGACAATTGTTTTGTAGTGATGTAACGGGCATACCTTCTGATCTTGTACGTCGTTACTTCTCCGTGCTTGAGATGGGTAGCAGTGGTGTCGGTGCATACATTCATGGGCTTGATGAGTGGTTAAGCGTCACTGCGCAACGAGACCCTGGAGAGGCGCTTGTGGTCTTCGAACTGTATCTCGCCTATGTGCGAGGTAAGGGCGCGCATATGTATGACCGCGGAGGAAATCTCACCCAGTTGCTTACGCAATTATTTGCAGAAGCAGAGGAGTGGGAAGAGGTGGATGGAGGCGCAATGTTGCAACGAGTCGTTTCAGCGCAAGATGAACTGTTATCTCTTGGCGTTTCAGGTATCGGCGATTGGCTGGCTGCTGCGGAGAGGCCTTGAGTGCGGTAGGGTGGGGTAGTCGCTAGCCAATGACCTCTACGCTTGACGAGTGGCTCGGGCTATCCGGCGTTGTCAGCTAGCTGGTGTCGCCCGGCACAGGCGTCGTCCGCGCCTCGCTGACCAGCCATGCGCAAAAGTGCTCGGCGCGTGCCGAACACGTCTGCCGTCTTACTACCACATAGGACTGGCCACTACCGATAAAGCAAAAGGGGGCAAGCAATTGAACTTGTTGCAGATCATCCATCACCAGCGGCCAGAGGATCACGCTTATGCCCAATCCAGCCTTCACTGCCTCTATCACATAGTAGAAATGCTCAAGCTCACTGAGCGGTATTGCTGACGCCATGCCCTACTGTTTCGCCCATAGCGCCCAGAGTTGCGGGCGCGTTAGGCTACTGAGCGAAGGCGCGCCAGCGTAGCCAGGGTAGTGGCAGGCTGCTGTTGGAGCAGATGAGGGGCGATTACCAAGCCGATGAGCTTCGCGTTCGCTGTTGGCGGTTGTGCTGCGCAGATGATGGTCGCGACCTCGAACGGGAGTCCGCCGTGAATGGCGATGTAGGTGCTGACCAGATAGTCGAATTGCGACAGTAAGCCAATGATTCCGTTGTAGTGAAGCTGGTACTACGACAATAGCGCATGCCTGCGTCACACAAACCGCAGCAGGCATTGCTCATTGTTGCCGTGGATTACACACCCGATCTGCTGTGGAGAAACAGTTGCCATCGCGTCGGCGGCGGCGCCTCATTTTGGTAAGGATGGCGCTGCTCGTCGGTTGATTCAAAAAACAATTTTTGTACGGTCACTTTGGTACTCAAAGGTGATAATTCCGGCATAGAACCCGTGTGATGCAGGTCACGGCGTTGACAGAGGAGGAAAGTACGGATGCCTCAGCGTCTGGCTATGGAGCAATGGGAACAGCGCATGTCCAATGGCGATGAAAATATTACTGCGCTCGACCAGCTCCATGAGGTTGTCCGGTACGGCTTGCCTCCGATGAGATAGTGTCAGTCAATACATCTGTGACTGACCCACCGTCATCGGGGGCAAGCCCCCCTCCCACATTGGGTCTGACGTACACTCGACACCTATCAAGTCCAAGCTTGCACTGCCCCCAATCAATACCGAATCATCACCGACTTAAGCTCGGTGTAATCCTCAATAAATGCACTGCCAAACTCCCGCCCAACCCCCGAAGACCGGCACCCACCAAACGGCACTGCCGGGTCGAGCAAGGTGTGCATGTTCACCCACAAGGTGCCTGCCTTGATCGCCGGGATCATGCGCAGGGCCTTGCCCAGGTCGTTGGTCCACAGGCTGGCGCTCAACCCGTAGGGCCCGTGGTTCATCAGCGCCAGCAGTTCTTCTTCGTCATCGTAGGGCAGGAAGGTGGCGATAGGGCCGAAGGTTTCCTCATTGAGCAGGGTGTCGTGCAGGTGGTTGGCGAGGATCACCGTGGGTTCGACGTAGCAACCAGGCCGGTCGATAAGGTGGCCGCCGTGGATGATCGTGTTGTTTTCGGCGCGAGCCTGGTTGAAGTAGCCGAGCAGTTTGTGCTGGTGCTGCTGGTGTGTGACCGGGCCGAATTCGGTGTGTTCGTCCAGCGGTGAGCCGATATTCAGGCGGCCGAGGCGCGTCTTGAGTTTTTCCAGCACGGCGTCGATTTGCGAGCGGTGCACGAAAAAGCGTTCGGCCGCCGCGCAGATTTGCCCCGAATGCAAAAAGCCCGCTTCGATGATGCCGTCCACTGCCTTGTCCACGTCCATATCGGGCAGGAAGCCGGCAGCATTCTTGCCACCCAGTTCCAGGGTTGCACGGGTGAGGCCGGCGCCCATGGCGCTGCGGCCGACGGCGATGCCGGTGGGCACTGAGCCGGTGAATGAAACCTTGTGCGTGCCGGGGTGTTCCACCAGCCCTTTGCCGACATGGCCGCCGCCGGTGAGCACATTGAGCACACCCGCCGGCAGCCCGGCGTCGATGGCCAGTTCAGCGATGCGCAGCAGGGTCAGCGGCGTGAATTCGCTGGGCTTGATAATGATGCTGCAGCCGGTCACCAGCGCCGAGGCGAGTTTCCAGATGGCGATCATGGTCGAGAAATTCCACGGCACGATGCCAACCACCACGCCCACCGGCTCGCGCAGGGTAAAGGCGGTGTAGCGCTCGCCATTGAATGAAGGCAGGGATGGGGTCAGGGTCTGGCCGCTGAGCTTGGTGGCCCAGCCAGCGTAGTAGCGCAGGAAGTGCGCGGCCTGGTCGACCTCGAAAGCGCGGGAAATCTGGATGATCTTGCCCGACTGGCAGGTTTCGATCTGCGCCAGTTCTTCACGGTGCTGTTCCAGCAGGTCGGCCAATTTGAGTAGCACGTTGCCGCGTATGGCGGGCGCGGCCTGGGACCATCGCTGGAAACCACGGTTGGCGCAAGCGACCGCGGCGTCGATATCCGCCAGGTCAGCGTCGGCCACTTCGGCGATCACCTGGCCGGTGGCAGGGTTGATGACGTTCAGGGTTTGATCGGCGTGGCTGCGCACGCTGACACCGTCGATAAACAGCCCATGGCGGCGACGCAAAAAGGCTTCGACTTGAGGCAGCAACGGGATATCGCTCATGGCAGGTTCCTGGCAGTTCACAAAAGAAAACCCGAGGGTAACCAACGCACCGATAAGCGGCTTGACTGTGCCTGCCAGGTTTTATGCCTGTGCCTGCCGCGCCTGTGAAAAGTACAAGCTTGCCTGCCGAACGTGCATTTCCCGCCTGCACGGCCCGTTCGATACTGGCCCTGCATCCAGCGCCGTTCCGCAATCCGGAACGCCTGTCGGACTTCCAATAATAAGCAGGGCCGTCCATGAAAAAGCCAAACCCGCTCCTTGAAGACCTCAAACCCCTTTTGCCGGCCATTGCCGCGAATGCCAGCCGTGCCGAGCAACTGCGCCAGGTACCGGATGAAAATATCGCCCTGCTCAAAAGCATCGGTCTGCACCGTGCCTTTCAGCCCAAGGCCTTCGGCGGCCTGGAACTGACGCTGCCCGAATTCGCCGACTGCATCGCCTTGCTCGCCGGCAGTTGCGCCAGTACCGCCTGGGCCATGAGCTTGTTGTGTACTCACAGCCACCAACTGGCGCTGTTCTCGGCCCAGTTGCAGCAGGAAATCTGGGGTGCCAACCCGGATGCCACGGCCAGCAGCAGTATTGCACCGTTCGGTCGGGTGACCGAGGGCGAGGGCGGGGTGTACTTCAGCGGTGAGATGGGCTGGAGCAGCGGCTGTGACCATGGCGAGTGGGCGATTGTCGGCTGCCGTCGCCAGAACGCCGAAGGCACCCAGGATTACTGCTTTGCTGTGTTGCCGCGCAGTGACTATCAGATTCGTGACGACTGGTTTGCGGCCGGCATGAAGGGCAGCGGCACCAAGACCCTGATCATCGACAACGCCTGGGTGCCCGAACACCGTATCCAGAAGGCCAAGGATATGATGGAAGGCAAGTCCGCAGGCTTTGGCCTCTACCCCGACAGCCAGATTTTCTATGCGCCGTATCGGCCCTATTTCGCCAGTGGCTTCTCCACCGTCAGCCTCGGTGTGGCCGAGCGTATGCTTGAGGTGTTTCGCGAAAAAACCAGGACGCGGGTGCGCGCCTACACCGGCGCCGCCGTCGGCGCAGCCACCCCGGCGTTGATGCGCCTGGCCGAGTCCACCCACCAGGTGGCCGCCGCCCGGGCGTTCCTGGAAAAAACCTGGCAGGAACACGCCGAACACAGCGCCGCCCACCGTTACCCCACGCGGGAAACCCTGGCGTTCTGGCGCACCAATCAGGGTTACGCCACCAAGATGTGCATCGACGCGGTAGACCGCCTGTTCGCCGCTGCGGGCGGGAATGCCTGGTTCGAGCACAACGAGATGCAGCGCCTGTTCCGCGATTCCCATATGACAGGCGCCCATGCCTATACCGACTACGACGTGTGCGCGCAGATCCTCGGCCGTGAGCTGATGGGGCTGGAGCCCGACCCGAGCATGGTGTAGCCGCGTCTATCACCCATAACAATAAGGGCGGCCACGAGCGGCCACCCGGGAGTCTTGCATGTCTGACGTTTTCGACCCACGGGCCTTTCGCCGCGCCCTCGGCAACTTCGCCACCGGTGTGACGGTGGTCACTGCCGCCACCGCTTCCGGGCGCAAGGTCGGCGTGACCGCCAACAGTTTCAACTCGGTGTCCCTCGACCCGCCGCTGGTGCTGTGGAGCATCGACAAACGCTCCAATAGCCATGAGGTGTTCGAGGAGGCCAGCCACTTTGCCGTGAATGTGTTGGCGGCCGACCAGGTGCACCTGTCCAACAACTTTGCGCGCCCCCGTGAAGACCGCTTCGCCCTGATCGAATACGAGCCGGGTGAGGGCGGCTCGCCAGTGTTCGCCGATTGCTCGGCGCGCTTTCACTGCGAGAAATACCAGCAGATCGATGGCGGCGACCACTGGATCATGATCGGCAAGGTGGTGGCCTTCGACGACTTTGGCCGTGCGCCGCTGCTCTATCATCAAGGCGCCTATGCCGAGGTGCGGGCGCTGCCTCCGTGCGCGCCCGAGACGGTTCAGAACGGTACGGCCACCACCAGCTGACTGTAGACATTGGTACCGCTGCCGCCGACCTGGTTACCGCCGGTGTCGGCATCTTTGTCGGGTTTGTACAGGCCCAGCAACGGCGTGATGATCAGGTGCTCGTTCACCGCCCATTCGGCGTACAGGTCCAGTTCGCGGCCATCGAGGTTCAACTGGCCGCGAGTGCTGACGGTGTTGTAGTCGAAGAACAATGCGCCGAGGGTGAGGTTCTCCAGCGGCTTGACCTTGAGCGCCACGTGTTGCACCGCTGTGTTGCTGTTGTAGGGGCCGGAATAGTTGCCCGCCACTTCGCCCTGTACCCAGGTGCCATAGCCGCGGTTGAAGCCTGCGAACATGCCGTCCCAGTTTTTTGAATAACGGGCGTAGCGGTAGGTCAGGTCCGGCGACCAGGGCAGGTCGGCGAAGGTGTAGCCGGCTTCGGCGTACCCAGCGTTCTGCTGGCTGTCGCGGCGGTCCTGGCGGGCCAGTTCGAAGGCGAAGTGGGCGTTGTTGATGCCGGCACT
Source organism: Pseudomonas sp. OST1909 (assembly GCF_015277575.1). Classification (NCBI taxonomy): domain Bacteria; kingdom Pseudomonadati; phylum Pseudomonadota; class Gammaproteobacteria; order Pseudomonadales; family Pseudomonadaceae; genus Pseudomonas; species Pseudomonas sp. OST1909. The sequence continues at coordinate 4,287,114 of NZ_CP063780.1, read as the reverse complement.
GCCGGCACCGCGCAGGCTGTAGAGGTTCATGCCTTTGCGCTGGCGTTGCAGGTCGGTAGCGAAACGCTCATCCACGTCGATCCCGTGTATATAGGTGAGCCCCAGGGTGCCCGGGGCGGCGCTGTATTCCAGGGTGCCCGCAGCCATTTCGGTTCTGGCTTGGGCGCGGTTGTCGGACTTGATCCACATCAGGCTGCCATGCACGCCGTCCTTGCCACCCAGGCGAATCACCGCAGTCTTGTCGAAGGCATGGCGCGCGGCAATGTAGTAGGCGCCGCCGCGATTGAACTCGCCGTCGCCTACGCCATTGCCGAGGTTGGGGCCGTCGTCGTTGATGATGAAGCCGTCGCCCAACAGGATGATCTGGCGGCCAAACGACAGGTCTACGCCATCCTTGCCCAGCGCCGGGAACAGCTCGCCGGAGCGCCAGCCCGCGAAGGCTTCGTCAAACTTGGTGGTGCGCTCCGTGCCGTTGGTCAACCCCGACGCATCGCCGTCGCCCCAGGTGCCGGAACTCACCAGGTTCGCCGTGCCGTATACGCCGCCCAGTTTGCCCAGGCTCTGCTCGACGCTCAGGCCGTACTTGATGAACCCCTCGCGCCAGGTGGAGCCGCCGCTGCGGCCATCGTAGTTCTTCGGGCTGTTGAACAGGCCGTAGACGGCGAGGAAGTTGCCGGTGACCTGGGTGTCGGTATCGGCATACAACTCGATGGCCTGGGCGCGGCCGACCAGCAGTGCAATGCCCAGGCCGACCGCCTGGCGCAGGCGGCGGTTTTTCAGTGTGTGCTCCATTGTTATTGTCCCCATCTTGGTTAAGAGTGAGGGCGCATTAGGGCGAGCGGTCGCAGGTCAAGTCTTTCATATGCGTGCCAGACAGTTGACCCTGGCCGCCAGGCGATACGCCGTGGCAGGCAGCAACAAAACCTTCGGCAGACAGGGGCAAGACGATCGAGCCAGGTGGGGCGCAGAGTGCCGACACACTAAAAAAACCGCTTTCGAGGACCCCACCATGTCGATCAACGACCGACTCACCGCGCACCTCAACCGAGGCACGGTAGGTTTCCCCACCGCGTTGGCCAGCACCATCGGGCTGATCATGGCAAGCCCGGTGATCCTCACCGCCACCATGGGTTTTGGCATTGGCGGCAGCGCCTTTGCCCTGGCGATGCTGATCGCCGTGGTGATGATGCTGGCCCAGGCGACCACCTTCGCCGAGGCCGCGTCGATGCTGCCCACCACCGGTTCGGTGTACGACTACATCAATTGCGGCATGGGCCGGTTCTTCGCGATCACCGGCACCCTGTCGGCGTATCTGATCGTGCATGTGTTCGCCGGCACCGCCGAAACCATCCTCGCCGGGGTCATGGCGCTGGTGAACTTCGAACACCTCAATACCCTGGCAGAATCGGCCGGCGGCTCGTGGTTGCTGGGCGTGGGGTTCGTGCTGGTGTTCGGGGTGCTGAATGCTTTCGGGGTCAGCGCCTTTGGCCGCGCAGAGATTATCCTCACGTTCGGCATGTGGACCACCCTGATGGTGTTCGGTGTGCTGGGCCTGATCGCCGCGCCAGCGGTGCAGTTGGATGGCTGGTTCGGGGAATCACTGGTGGGCACCGACCTGGTCACCGTGCTGTCGCTGGTGGGCATGGCGATGTTCATGTTCGTCGGTTGCGAGTTCGTTACCCCGCTGGCCCCGGACCTGCGCCAATCGGCCAAGGTCATGCCACGGGCGATGATGCTCGGGCTGATGGGCGTGGCGACGTGCATGTTTATCTATGGCGCTGCGATGAAACGCCAGGTAGAAAACGTGGTGCTCGACGCCGCCTCCGGCGTGCACCTGTTGGACACACCCATGGCCATCCCCCGGTTCGCCGAGCAGGTGATGGGGCAGATCGGGCCGCTGTGGCTGGGTATCGGTTTTCTCTTCGCCGGTGCTGCGACCATCAATACCTTGATGGCCGGTGTGCCGCGTATCCTCTACGGCATGGCGGTGGATGGCGCGTTGCCGAAGGTGTTCACCTATCTGCACCCGCGCTTCAAGACGCCGTTGCTGTGCATTCTGGTGGCGATGCTGATCCCGTGCCTGCACGCGCTGTACCTGGGCGGCAATACCGACAACATCATGCACCTGGTGCTGGCGGCGGTGTGCGCGTGGAGTTTTGCTTACCTATTGGTGACGCTGTCGGTGGTGATCCTGCGCATTCGCCGTCCGGACCTGCCCAGGGCCTATCGCTCGCCGTGGTTCCCGCTGCCGCAGATCGTCTCCAGCATCGGCATCCTGCTGGGCATGTGGTTTATCACCCCGCCCGGCATGAACCCGGCCGACATTTATGTGCCGTTTGGGGTGATGCTCGGCGTGACCGCCACCTATGCGTTGTTCTGGACCCTGGTGGTGCAGAAGGTCAACCCCTTCAAGCCAGCCTGCGTCGAGGAGGTGTTGGCCAAGGAATTCAGTCATGAACCGGGGCCTGCCCATGATGGTTATAACGACTTTGCGGCAAAAACTGTGTGAGCTGTTCAGCGCAGACCGTGCACCGAGCGGTTATCGACCTGGGGTGACCCTGGCGCGCTTGCGGCGTGATCTGGGCCTGGCGACGCTTGAAGTGGACGGTGTGAACTTCGAGATTGTCGAGCGCACCGAGTCGCAGTTGTTGATGCACCTGGTGCTGACCGAGTGCGTCCTGCGCGTACCGGCTTCAGCGAGTGGCGCTGGCAGCTTCGAGGTGCACCATGGCGGCGCTATTCGGCGCAACGGTATCCGCGTGCGCCGGCGCTCCGGCAGCCAGGCTCTGGCGTGTGAGCTACAGGCGCGTTTGCTGGCCGACAGCGGGTTGTTCCAGGCGCTGATGCCGCTGGATTTCAAGCGCCTGCGCATTGATCTCAAGGACCGGCAATGGTGTGTGCGCCTGGAACATATGGGCGGGAGTGAGGTGGTCAACCGGATGCCTGCGTTTCGGCGTTACATTGCTGTAAGCCCTGAGCAACGCAACCATTTACTGGCGGCGTTGGCGGGTATCAAGCGGGCGCTGTCGACGCTGTGATTGGCATCATTAGTGCTTCTGCAAAGGGCAAACAGGTTGTTGTTGCGTGCATATAGATAACATGTTAACTATTGCATCAGAACAACAAAAAGAACGCCACTGCGGAGACACCCCCATGAGCATCCCACAGCATGCACCCGACGGGCTCGACAGCTGGAACCGCGAACTGCGCGCCGCGTGTGGCCACTTCGATACCGAACTGGCCTTCAACCGTTCGCTGTTTATTGGCGAGATCCACAATTTGCCCCGTGGCCTGGCCATCCTGCGCACCAATGCCGGGCTGATCAAACGCCCGACGCACCACGCCGATCACGACAATGACCAGGAGTGCTTCCTGGTCAGCCAGCGCAGCGGCTATTCGCAGATCACCCAGAACGAGCAGACCGTGCAACTGGCGCCCGGCGAGATGCTGTTGATGGACTCGGTGGGCTCCATCGAAATCACCCCCTTTGGTTTGATCGAACATGCCTCGCTGTCGTTGCCGCGCACCGAGGTGTGCAAGCACCTGGGCGGCCAGGCGCTGGCGTTCGGCAAGATCTCCTCGACCAAAGCCTGTGGGCGTATGTTGCATGTGTTGATGGATCAGCTGTGCAAGGACGACACTGATGACGACGCCACGCAAGTGGACGCGCTGCAGGCGGCCTTTGTGTCGCTGCTGGGCTCGGCGCTGGAGCAGGGCGATGAGTGCCGCGAGGGCGTTGCTGCGTTGCAGGGCAATAATCTGCGCAGCTATGTGCAAAAGGTCATTGATGAGTCGTTGGGCCAGCCTGGCCTGAGCCCGATTGGCCTGGCCAACCGCCTGAATATCTCGGTGCGGCACCTGTACCGTTTGTTCGAGGAGCAGGACGACAGCGTCTGCCGCTACATCCAGCGCGCACGGCTCAAGCGCAGTGCGGACGACTTGACCAACCCCTTCCTGCGTAGCGAGTCGATCACCTCGATTGCCTACAAGTGGGGCTTTACCGACTCGGCGCACTTCAGCCGTTCGTTCAAGAAGCAGTTCGAGGTGTCGCCCAAGGATTTTCGCTCCAGCCGGTTGCAGGCGGTGGGGGCATAAACAGATCCTTCAGGCTGCAGGAGATCCAATGTGGGAGGGGCGGTGCGACGATTCGACTTGCTCCCGATAGCAGTGTGTCAGCCATTGGATATTTGACTGAACCATCGCTATCGGGAGCAAGCCCCCTCCCACATGGGTCCCCGTTATTCGGGCAGGGTGGAGCCACCATCGACCACCAAGGTCTGCCCGGTGATATAGCCAGCCAGGTCAGAAGCCAGAAACAGCATCGCGCCGGCAATATCCGCAGCCGCGCCCAAACGCCCCAGTGGCACACGGCTGGCGATGCTCTCATTCAGCGCGGCATCGCCCAGGTTGCTCATCGCCGGCGTGGCGATCATGCCCGGTTCCACGCCATTGACCCGCACATTCAACGGCGCCAGTTCCAACGCCGCGTTGCGGATAAACCCATTCACCCCAGCCTTTGACGCCGCATAGTGGCTCAGCCCCGGATAACCCACCCGGTTGCCGGTGACCGAAGACGTCACCAGCACGCAACCCCGGCCTTGCGCGCGAAACGTCGGTAACGCCGCCTGGGTCAGCCAGAACAGCGCCGAAAGGTTTACCGCCAAGGTGCGTTGCAAGATCGCCGAGGTGATGTCGGCAAAGGCTGTCAGCGGGAAATACCCGGCGTTGTGCACCACAATATCCAGTTGCGCCAACCCTTTAACGCAGGCGAATACCGCCTCGGCTTGCGCCAGGTCAACGCCCACGGCCTCGACCTGATAGCCCTGCGCGCACAACCCAGCGGCCACCCTTTCAGCTTGTTCAAGCAGGCGATCAGCAATCACCACCCGCGCACCGCGTTGGGCAAAGGCTTGGACGATGCCCAGGCCAATCCCTTGGGCGCCGCCGGTGACCAGCACGACTTGGCCGCTGAAATCCAGGTCATTGGGCATGGGCAGGCTCCAGGCGCGTAAACGCCAGAGTCGGCACGTCGACGATGCTGGACCCGCCGTCCGCCAACAAGGTCGCCCCGGTAATGATCGATGCGTCGTCGCTGGCCAGGAAGCGGCATACCTTGGCGATCTCTTCGGCCCGGGCGGCGCGGCGCAGCGGCACATCGGCACACACGCGCTCGTACGCCTGCTGCAAGGTGTCGCCGTACGCTTCCATCAACGGCTGCATCTCGGCATCGGCCATCGGCGTGTGCACCCAGCCCGGGCACACCGCGTTCACGCGCACGCCGTGGGGGCCGTAGTCCCGTGCCAGCGAGCGATTGAGCCCGAGCAACGCATGTTTGGCCGTGGTGTAGCCGCACACCTCGGGCCCCGCCGCGAGCGAGGCGATGGAGCCGATCAGCACGACACTGCCGGCGCTTGCCTGCAACAGCGGCAGGCAGGCGCGGGCACTGTAGAACGCGCTGTCCAGATTACTGCGCAGCGCCGCTTCCCACGTAGACGGGCTGGTCTGGGTCGCGCTGCCCAGGCCATGACCGCCGGCACACGCCAGCAGCACATCGATACGCCCGTAGTGGGCGTGAATCTCGCGGATAAAACCATCCCAGGTGTCGGGGCAGGCGGCATCGCCCACCAGGATCAGGCCGCCGCTGGCCTGCGCCACCTGTTCCAGTGGCTCGCGGCGCCGGCCGATCAGTACCAGCCGTGCGCCTTCCTGCGCGTACAGCCGGGCACAAGCGGCGCCGATGCCGGTGCCGGCCCCGGTGATCACCACCGTGCGCGGCTCAGTCACGGGGGTACTCCGTGCGGTTGAGCACCTGGCAATAGGAACTGATCGGGAAGTTCGACAGCGCGTCGAAGGATGCCCCCGCGTAGCCGAAGATTTTGCCGTCGCTGCGGTGTTGTTGCAGGTCGATCAGCACCAGGCCGAGGGTGGGCACGATCTTCTCCTGCCAGACGAACAGGTACAGCTGCTCGGCGATCTTGTAGTAATGGCAGCGGTCGGTGTCGCACAAGCCTTTCTCCACACCCTCAAGGCATTGCCAGGCGTAGAATTGCGGGTTGAGGTAGATGTGCTCGTAGACCTCGCTGGGGCTGTAGCGATACTGGTTGCGCAGGCCCACCAGCTCGTCGGTCGGCGCGTGCAGGCAATGGCCCGCCTGCCACGGCCGGTCGAGGCTGCCGTGGAGGAACTCGGCGTGCACCGAGGTCAGCGGTTTGCCGGCCAGGGCGCGGTGGTAGAGGCCTTCGTGGGTCTCTGCCGGCTCCGGCATACGGCCAATCACCGCGGTAAAGGAGGCCGTTGGCGTGTCCAGCACCAGGCTGATCGACCAGCTTTGCCCGGCCTCATGCTTGATGAAGTCCACCAGGTACAGGCCCGGGCGAATCGAGCTGGCGCGGTAGGCTGCACTGCCGCTGGAGTGACCGTCGGCGGCGTGCCAGGCCAGGCGCTCCTGTTCGAAACGGTGTTCGATCTGCCAGCCATTGGCGAAGTGCAAGGTGAAGGTCTGGCCAGCCAGGTCGGCGAGGTTCGGCAGGATGAACGCTTCGGGTGCAAAACCGTCGGCCAGGGCGCCCACGGTGATCCAGTCAGAAGAAGTGCTCATGGCAAGGCTCCTTAAACGACGGCGAAGTAGTGTTTGACGAAACTCTCGCTGACCACTTCCCACAGCACCGGCGTGCCCTTGGTCACAAACCAGCTGTCACCGGCCTTGTAGCGGTTGGACTGGCCGGTGGACTCATCGGTGAGTATCACCTCGCCGGTGACCACGGTAGCTTGTTCGGCGAAGGGGTAGACCATGCGGAACTTGCCCCGGGTGGTGCCGAAATAGGCGCTGCTGACCGCATCGGTGGGGGCGCCGAAGGTCATCTTGCCGAAGGCGCGCACCTCGCCTTCAAGGATCTGCGAGCCGAGGTCGGCCACGGTGCCCCAGGCATCGAGTTCCGACAGCTGGACGTTATGTTTGATAGCAGTAAGGGTCATGGCAATTGCTCCTGATAAATACAACATTATTTTTTGTAGGGGTTAGCGACGCCCGTTCCAGTAGCCGGACAATTGGTGCCAGGATTTGCCCGCCGTCAGCAGCAGAGGGCGAATTGCGTCCTTGCCGATGATGGTCGGGCGGCGGATCGAGCTGACCAGGTCATAGCGCGCCGAGCCTTCGCTCATGCCTTCGGCCAGGACCTTGCAGATGATGTGGCTGGGCGTGACGCCAAAGCCTGAATAGCCCTGCACGAAAAACGCATTGCTGCGCCCTGGCAAGGTGCCGATCTGCGGGAACAGATTCGGGCTGCACGCCATCGGGCCGCCCCAGGCCAGGTCGATTTTCACGTCCTTGAGGTAGGGGAAAATCTTCAGCATCAGGTGGCGGTTCCAGGCTTTCAGGTCGCCGGGAATATGCTCGACCAAAGGCGTCGCGGCGCCGAACAGCAGGCGGTTTTCATTGGTTACGCGGTAGTAGTCGATCACCGGGCGGATATCGCTGTAGGCGCCACGGATCGGGCTGATGCGCTGGATCAATTCTTCGGACAACGGCTCGGTCATCATCTGGAAAGCGTAGGTGTTGATGGTCGAGCGGTGCAGTTCCGGTTCGAGTTTGTTGAGAAAGCTGTCACAGGCCCACAGCAACTTGCCGGCGCGTACCGAACCGCGCCCGGTGCGCACGGTGATGCGTTCGCCGTAGCTGACCTCCAGGGCCGGGCTGTTCTCAAAGATCTTTACCCCATGGCCGGCCAGCGCGGTGGCCTCGCCCAACAGCAGGTTCAGCGAATGCACATGCCCGCCGCCCATGTGCAGCAGCGCACTGGTGTAGGCGTTGGAACCGATGATCTGCTGCACATCCGAGCCGCCGAGAAAGCGGATTTCATGCTGACTGTTGACCGACTTGAAGTCCTTCTCCCAGGCGCGCAGAGTTTTTTCCTGGCGGGCGTTGAAGCCCATATAGCCGTAGCCGTGGCAGAAATCGGCATCGATGTTGTACTTGGCGATGCGGTTCTTGATGATATCGGCGCCCAGGTCGCTGATCTCGAACACCTGGCGCAGCCCGTCTTCGCCCACGTCCTTCTTGATCTTCTCCAGGTCATGGCCGATGCCCGCCATGATCTGCCCGCCGTTGCGGCCGGTGCCACCAAAGCCCAGGTAGCGCGCTTCAAGCACCACGATATTGGTGATGCCTTTTTCCGCCAGTTCCAGCGCGGTGTTGATCCCTGAAAAGCCGCCACCGATCACCACGACATCCGCGTCGATGTCTTGCTCCAGGGTGGGGAAACTGAGGTTGTATTTCTTGGTGGCGGTGTAATACGTAGGGGTTTCGATGTTGATCATGGCGCAGCCTGAAAAAGTGAAGGAAGGCGCTGAAGCGGATGCCTCCATTAGGGCCCCTGACGGGCTGGAAGTCTTGATCCTGCGTGCCCGGGTTTTTGATTCAGCGCGCCACGGGCGAGGGCACACACAAGTTATAGCGCGCTCGCTGGCGGGGAATGTTAGAGTTTCGTTAAATTATTAACTAAATACTTCGTGACCCTGATCCTATGTCCAAACCTCGACAATCCCTGACCCTGGCCTTGCTGCAAGCCCGCGAAGCCGCGATGAGTTTTTTCCGCCCGTCCCTGAATGAACACGGCCTGACCGAACAGCAATGGCGCATCATCCGCATCCTCGAACAGCACGGTGAGCTGGAGATTTACCAACTGGCGGAACTGGCGTGCATCCTAAAGCCGAGCATGACCGGCGTGCTGGTGCGCATGGAAGCTGCCGGCATGGTGCACCGACGCAAGGCCGAACAGGACCAGCGCCGGGTGCTCATTACTTTGGCGGACAAGGGCAAGGCGAGTTTCGAGTCCATGAGCCAGTGCATGGAGGCCAATTACCAGCGTTTGCAGGATCAGCTTGGCGAAGAGAAATTCCAGACCTTGCTGGGGTTGCTGGATGACTTGAAGAACATCAAGCGCTGAACTAATGACTGAACCACCGCCGGTCAACTGTGGGAGCTGACTTGCCTGCGATAGCGTCGGGTCAGCTGGCTTATTTGTCGCTGATACACCGCTATCGCAGGCAAGCCAGCTCCCACATTGGATCTTAGTAGACACCACCGGTATTGGCAGCCACCGGTACGTCTTTGAACTTCCCGGCCAGGCTTTGCAACCCGCGCATCAACACCGTGGTATCCACCCCCACCGCCACGAACGTTGCGCCCAGTTCGATATAGCGCCGCGCCAGGCGTTCATCCGCACTGAGAATCCCCGCCGCCTTGCCCGCTTGAACGATGCGCACAATGGCGTCTTCAATCGCCGCCTGCACTTCAGGATGCCCGGGGTTACCGCGATGCCCCATGGCCGCACTCAAGTCCGCCGGGCCGATGAACACACCGTCCACCCCTTCGACGGCGGTGATAGCGTCCAGATTGGCCAGGCCCTCGCGGTTTTCAATCTGCACCAGCAGGCACATCTGCGCATCGGCCTGGTCGAGGTAGTCGGTGATGCTGTTCCAGCGCGAAGCACGGGCCAGGGCACTGCCGACGCCGCGAATACCCTGGGGTGGGTAGCGCAGGGCGCGCACCAGTTCTTGGGCCTGGGCAGCGCTTTCGACCATGGGCACCAGCAGCGTCTGCGCGCCGATATCCAGCAGTTGCTTGATCAATGCCGTGTCGCCGACCACGGGGCGAATCAGCGCCTGGCTGGGGTAGGGCGCGATGGCCTGCAATTGCGCAAGCATCCCCTGCAGGTGGTTGGGCGCATGTTCGCCGTCGATCAACAGCCAGTCGAAACCGGCATTGGCGGCCAACTCGGCGCTATAGGCATTGGCGAGGCCAAGCCACAGGCCGATCTGCACCTCGCCGTTGTGCAGGCGTTGTTTGAAGCGGTTGACAGGCATGTCCATGACAATCCTCCAGTGTTCAGACGAAGCGACAGGCGATCGAACCGAGCAGGTCGTAGTCGACGTGGAAGGTATCCCCGGGGCGGGCCGCCACCGGGCGGGTAAACGAGCCGCCGAGAATCACCTGGCCAGGCAGTAAGGTGACGTCATGCGCCGCCAGCTTGTTGGCCAACCACGCCACGCCCTTGGCCGGGTGGTTGAGCACTGCCGCCGAGACGCCGGACTCTTCGATCACGCCATTGCGATACAGCACCGCCGGCACTTTGCGCAGGTCGATCTCGGTGGGGCGCACAGCCCGGCCACCGAGTACCACGCCGGCATTGGCGGCGTTGTCGGAGATGGTGTCGAACACCTTGCGGGTGGCGTTGGTCTGTGGGTCGACCTGCTGGATGCGTGCGTCGATGATTTCCAGCGCCGGGATCACCCATTCGGTCGCGTCGAGCACGTCGAACACCGTGCAGTTCGGGCCCTTGAGCGGCTTGCCAAGGATGAACGCCAGTTCCACTTCCACACGCGGCACGATGAAGCGTTCGAAGGGAATATCACTGCCTTCGTCGAAAAACATGTCATCGAGCAGGGCGCCGTAATCGGGCTCGGTGATGTTCGAAGAAACCTGCATGGCTCGTGAAGTGAGGCCGATCTTGTGGCCCTTGAGCGTGCGCCCGTTCTTGATCTTTTGCGCAACCCATTCGCGCTGGATGGCGTACGCATCCTCGAGGGTGATGCCGGGGTAGTCGAGGGAAAACTGACGTACCTGTTCGCGGCTGCGTTCGGCGCGGTCCAGGTGGGCGGCGGCCGCGAGGATTTGCTGGGAGTCGAGCATGGCAACGGTCTCTAGTGTGGGTTGACGATGGCGGCCTGAGTGCGCAGCACCAGCAGGCCACCGAGGGCGATAAACAGGGCGAGTACGTACAGGGCCAGGCTGGCGCTCTGGGTGGCGTCGCGCATCCAGCCGATCAGGTAGGGCGCGAGGAACGCGGCGATGCTGCCGAACGAGCTGATCATGGCGATGCCTGCGGCTTGAGTGGTGTTGGAAAGAAACGCCGGCGGCAGTTGCCAGAACATCGGCAGCGCCGCGCTGGCGCCCATGCCGGCGACCACCAGGCCGCTCATCACCAGCAGCGCATTGCCGGGCGCCAGGCCCGCGACGGCAATGCCGACAGCGGCCATCAGCAGGGGCACGCATAAATGCCAGCGACGCTCGCGGTGGCGATCGGACGAGCGCCCACAGCCGAGCATGAAGAAGCAACCGGCCAGGTACGGCACGGCGCTGAGCAAGCCGACCTGGCTGTCGCGGCCGATACCGGCGCCGTGGATCAGGCTTGGCATCCAGAAGGCCAGGGTGTTGACCGCCAGCATCACCGCAAAGTACACGGCCACCAGCAGCCACACTTGCGGATCTCGCAGGATGCCGCTGAACGAGGTGATGGTCTTGCGCTGTTCTTCGTTGCTCAACTGGGTGCGCAGTTGCTGTTTTTGTTCGCTGCTCAACCAGTGCACCACTTCGAAACTGTCCGGCAAGCACTTGAGCACCACCAGCCCCAGCAGCACCACGGGCGCACCTTCGATCAGGAACATCCATTGCCAGCCGCGCAGGCTGCCCACGTCGTGGAAGTTCTCCAGGATCGCCCCGGAAATCGGCCCGCCCAACACCCCGGCCATGGGCACTGCGATGGCAAACAAGGCGGTGACCTGGGCGCGTCGCCGCGCCGGGTACCAGCGATTCAGAAACACCAGAATCCCCGGGAAAAACCCGGCCTCGGCCACCCCCAGCAAAAAGCGCAGCAGGTAGAAGCCCCTAGCACTTTCCACCCACAACATGCCGGTGGAGAGCAGGCCCCACACCACCATCAGGCAGGCGATCCAGCGCCGTGGCCCGACCCGGTCCAGGGCCATGTTGCTGGGCACGCCAAACAGCGCGTAGGCAATGAAAAACAGCCCGGCGCCAAAGCCGTACACCGTGTCGCTGAACTGCAGGTCGTGGCTCATCTGCATCTTGGCGAAGCCGATGTTGATACGGTCCAGGTGGGCGAACAGGTAACACACCAGCAACAAGGGCATCAGGCGCCAGGTCACCAAACGATGGGTGCGGTCGTGCTCGGCAAGCCGCAGGCTTGCAGTGGAGTGGGCTGTGCTCATGATGTTGTACTTTTTGTCTGAGTGGCCGTGAGGGGAGGGCAGGTTTTTATCCCGCCGCGTTATTCAGGAACGCATGCACATTGTTCTGCTTGAAGTTGAGCTGTGGGTGCAACTCGACCATCTCGAACGACAGCGCCAACAACCGCTGCGCCTGCAATTGGGCGAAGTGCGCGGTGATCACCGCGAACACGGCTTCGGCCACCGCCTGGCGCGTGGCCAGGTCGCGGCCGTGGCCGACCTTGAGGGTCATGTGCACGAAGGCGTAGTCATGCTTGCCGTCGGCCATGCGCCAGGTGTCCAGGCGCACACCACGACTACGGATGCCGCCCAACGGAAACACGCCACTGTCGCCCAGCACGCGGTGGATTTTTTCAAACAGGCCAGGCAAATCGGCCTGAGGTTCAAGGTTGTCGGTGTACTCAGCGATAAAGTGCGGCATAGGTTTCTCCCAAAGCTACAGCGGGAAAATCGCGTTGATCTGGCCAGTGCCCGAACTGCCGAACGGCGGCGTGATGATCTCGGCCGGCTGGGCATAGTCCGGCCCACCCAGCAGGCCCAGGAGCATAGCGGTGTCGTGCATCTTGCCTTCGCCAAAGCAGTGTTCGGCGTAGTCCGGCAGCATCGCGCAGAACTCTTTGAAGCGGCCTTGCTTCCACATGTCCACCACATGCAGGTCCATTTGCTTATCGAATTCGCGGGTCCAGTTGTGGATATTCGCTTCAGCCTGGCGGTCATCCGAGAACCGATGGGACAGTGAGCCGGAGGCCAGCACCAGCACTTTTCGGTCACTCTTTTCGATCGCCCGGCGCACAGCGGCGCCGAAGGCAAAGCTGTCTTCCAGGCGATGCCAGGCGCACCAGGCAGCGATGGAAATCACCTTGAGTTTTTGATCCTCGGGCACGCCCATGTGCATGTAGCGCATGGGCACCAGCGTGCCGTATTCCAGCTCCAGGCTCGGGATGTTATGGGCCATGCTGCGCACGCCGGCCAGGTTGGCTTCGGCGGCGATCAGCTCGCCCAACTCGGGGCAGCCGGGGTAGGCGTAATCCATGTTCTTGATGAAGTGCGGCAGCTCGTTGCTGGTGTAGGTGCCCTGGAACTGCTCGCCACAGTTGACGTGATAACCGCTGTTGACCAGCCAGTGCACGTCGAACACCACGGCGGTATTGGCCCCCAGTTCGCGGGCGCGCCGGCCGATTTCCTTGTGCCCGGCAATCGCCGCTTCGCGACAGCCGTGATGTTTGCCGGGCAGTTCCGACAGGTACATCGACGGTACGTGGCAGATCTTCGCTGCCAGAACCACTTCGCCCATGATGATTCTCCTGAATAATTATTCTTGTAAGGCTTGTGAGGTCCCTGTGGGAGCTGGCTTGCCTGCGATTGCATCGACTCGGTAAGGCTGAAGGACTGCGGTGTCTGCATCGCGGGCAAGCCCGGCTCCCACAGGAGGCTTGTTTGATCCTGGGCTACACACCCCAGCGCGGAATGTGATGACTGCCCATGGAAATACACACGTTCTTGATCTCGGCAAATACTTCAAAGCTGTACTGGCCACCCTCGCGCCCGGTGCCCGAGCCTTTCACCCCGCCAAAGGGCTGACGCAAATCGCGCACGTTCTGGCTGTTGATAAATACCATGCCCGCCTCAATACCGCGCGCCAGCCGATGAGCCTTGCCGATGTCCTGGGTCCAGATATAGGACGCCAGCCCGTATTCGGTGTCGTTGGCCAGTTGCAGCGCTTCGGCTTCGTCCTTGAACGGGATGAGGCACACCACCGGACCAAAGATTTCTTCCTGGGCGATGCGCATCCGGTTGTTCACATCGGCAAACACCGTCGGCTGGATAAACTGGCCGCGGCTCAGGTGCGCCGGCAAGTTGGCCGGGCGCTCCAGGCCGCCGGCCAGCAGTGTGGCGCCTTCCTCCAGACCGATCTTGATGTAGCCGGTGACCTTGTCGTAATGGGCCTGGGTGATCATCGAGCCGACCTGGGTCTTGGGGTCCTGCGGGTCGCCCACGATCAGGCGCTTGGCCCGCGCCGCGAACTCGGCGACAAATTGCGGGTAGACACTTTCCTGAATAAAGATACGGCTACCGGCGGTGCACCGCTCGCCGTTCAGGGAGAAGATCGTGAACAGTGCGGCGTCGAGGGCGCGCTCCAGGTCGGCGTCTTCAAAAATCAGCACCGGCGACTTGCCGCCCAGCTCCATGGAGTACTTTTTAAGGCCCGCGGTCTGCATGATTTTCTTGCCGGTGGCAGTGCCGCCGGTAAAGGAAATCGCCCGTACATCCGGATGGCGTACCAGTGCATCACCAGCGGTCGCGCCGTAGCCCTGGATCACATTGAGCACGCCGTTGGGGATCCCGGCTTCCACCGCCAGGCGTCCCAGTTCATTGGCGGTCAGTGGCGACAGCTCCGACATTTTCAATACAGCGGTATTGCCCAGCGCCAGGCACGGCGCGGTCTTCCAGGTGGCGGTCATGAACGGCACGTTCCATGGCGACACCAACCCGCACACGCCTACCGGCTGGTACAGGGTGTAGTTGAGCATCTGGTCATCCACCGGATAACTGTGGCCGTCCATGCGGGTGCAGACTTCGGCGAAAAAGTCGAAGTTGTGCGAGGCCCGTGGGATCAGCACGTTTTTGGTCTGGTGGATCGGCAAGCCGGTGTCGAGGGTTTCCAGTTCGGCCAGGCGTGGCACATTCTGCTCAATCAATTCGCCGAGCTTGCGCATCAAGCGTGCGCGCTCCCTGGCCGGGGTGTTGGCCCACTTGGGAAACGCCTCCTTGGCCGCCGCCACGGCTTGCGCGACTTCATCAGCACCACCGCTGGCGACTTCGCCGATGGCCTCGCCGGTGGCCGGGTTGTAGTTGATGAATACGTCTTTGCTCTCGACCTCACGGCCGTTGATCCAGTGTTTGATCATGTTGTTCAAGCCTCGTTGACGGCGGAAAAAAACGCCGCCTCACTGACAATACGGTTGACCAGGCGGCCTACACCTTCGACTTCCACCACCACTTCATCGCCCGGCACCACATCGGCCAGGCCCTCGGGCGTACCGGTGGCGATCATGTCGCCGGGTTGCAGGGTCATGAAGCTGGACAGGTATTCGATGAGGTAGGGGATATCGAAAATCATGTCTTGGGTGCTGCCTTCCTGGCGCAGCTCGCCGTTGATCCAGGTGCGCAACTTCAGGTTGCCTGGGTCGGGCACATCGGCCACGTCGACGATCCAGGGGCCCACCGGGGTGGTGGCGTCGCGGTTTTTAACCCGCAGGTTGGGGCGGTAGTAGTTTTCCAGGTAGTCGCGGATCGCGTAGTCGTTGCACACCGTGTAACCGGCCAGGTAGTCCAGGGCGTCGGCGCGCTTGACGTTGCGCGCGGTCTTGCCGATCACCGCCACCAGTTCGCACTCGTAGTGCATATAGGCGACGTTGTCCGGGCGCCAGGTGACCTGGCGGTGGCCGGTGTAGGTGCCGACCGACTTGATAAAGGCCAGCGGTTCGGTCGGCGGTGTGAAGGCCAGTTCGGCGGCGTGATCGGCGTAGTTCAAGCCCAGGGCGAACATGTTGCCGGTGGCGGGCGGCAGCCATTGCACCTGATCTTCGGCAAGCCGCCGGCCATCGCTGAGGCGCACGCTGTGATCGTCGTCTACCTGCACGGCATGGATCTGACCTTCAAAACGGATACGTGCGCGCTTCATGCCAGTGCCTCCGCCTGAACGATATTGAGCAGGCGGCCGACGCCAGTGATTTCAACTTCAACGCGATCACCCGGCTGCACATCCACGCGGCCCTCCGGAGTACCGGTGATCAGCACATCACCGGGGTGCAGGGTCATGAACTCGCTGATCTCGGCGATCAATTGCGGGATATCGCGCACCCAACGGGCGGTGGAGTTTTGCTGGCGCAGCTCGCCATTGACGAAGAGCTTGAGGGCCAGCTCGTTGGGGTTGGCCACTTGATCCCGGGCAATCACTTGCGGGCCCAAGGCGCAAAACCCATCGCGGCATTTGGCTTTGACGGCAGGGCGGTAGTAGCTGTCTTCCGGCAGGCTGAATTCGTTGACCACCACATACCCGGCCACATGGGCCATGGCATTGTCCAGGCTGACGCGGCTGGCGCGTTGGCCGATCACCACGCCCAGCGCCGGGCCCGGTTGCAGGCGCTCGCCCGCAGGCTGCAGCACCGTGCCGCCATGGGCATTGCGGGTGTTGGGCGTCTTGATGAACAACACCGGTTTGGTTGGCGGCTTCCGGTAGGGCGCCTGCTCGAAGGCGGCGAGATGTTGGTCCAGCAGGCCCTGGTAGTTCAGCGCAACGCCGAACAGGGTGCCGCTGGCAACATCATGCAGGGTACGGCTCATGCGTTTCTCCTGGCGGTGACGACGGCTGCATAGGCAGTTCGTTAAGTTGTTAACGTTATAATTAATATGTTAACTACCGTCAAGCGTGGCACACTCCGATGGCATCACAACAACAAGAGGAGGGCGACGTGCAGCCGATTCCCAACATCAACCTCGGGCAGGTCTACGACCAGCGTTACAGCGACGCCGAGGTGCATTACGACAAGCTGGGCAACCTGGCAGGTTTTTTCGGGCGCAACATGGCTGTGCATCGCCATGACCGGTTTTTCCAGGTGCATTACGTCAAGAGTGGCGCGGTGCGGGTGTATCTGGACGACCGTCAGTACGTCGAAGCAGGGCCGATGTTTTTCCTCACGCCGCCCACGGTGGCCCACGCCTTCGTCACCGAAGCCGATGCCGACGGGCATGTGCTGACGGTGCGCCAGCAACTGGTGTGGGGCTTGATCGACGCCGACCCCAGCCTTGCCTCCGGGGCTGCGTGTGTCGCGCTGGGCGCCGACGCCGAAGGGCTGGACCAGCTTTTCGAAGAACTGTGCAACGAGATCAACGCCGAACGGGCAGGGCGCGCGGCCGCCCTCGACAGCCTGACGCGGCTGATCATGATCCGCCTGCTGCGCCTGTGCGCCCACGCCCTGCCGGCACGCCCGACGGCCCATGAAGACCTGCGCATTTTTCACCGCTTTAACGAACTGATCGAAGCCCATTACCTGGAGCATTGGCCGCTGGCGCGTTATGCCCAGGCCATCGGCGTGACCCAGGCGCGCCTCAATGAGGTGTGCCGACGCATCGCCGACCTGCCCTCCAAGCGCCTGATCCTTGAGCGCCTGATGCAAGAGGCCAAACGCCTGCTGTTGTTTACCGGCAACTCCGCAAATGAAATCTGCTACCAGCTGGGGTTCAAGGACCCGGCGTATTTCAGCCGGTTTTTCCTGCGGTATGCGCAGATGACGCCGGGGGAGTATCGGTTGCGGCAGTCGGCGTTGCGTTGACGCGCCACGCCCCACCCAACGCCGTATACAGGTTCACCTCCGCCACCAGCTGCGCCAGCCTGTCCACGATCAACGCCTGTTGCGAGCTGAACAACGCACGCTGCGCATCGAGGAACGTCAGGTTGCTGTCCACGCCGCTGCGGTAGCGGTGCTGGGCCAGGTCGTAATAGTTCTGGTTGGCGGCAACGAAATCCCGTTGCGCATCCAGTTGGTCGTTGAAGGTCTGGCGAGCGGCAAGGCCGTCGGCGACTTCCTGAAATGCGCTCTGGATGGACTTTTCGTACTGGGCCACCGTGATGTCCTTCTGCAACTTGGCGTAATCGAGGCTGGCACGCAGGCTGCCGGCGTTGAAGATCGGCAGGTTGATTTGCGGCTGGAAGGTCCAGGTGCCCGCGCCGCCCTTGAACAGCCCCGACAGCTCCTTGCTGGTGCTGCCGGCATTGGCCGTGAGGGTCACGGACGGAAAGAACGCAGCACGGGCGGCGCCGATATTGGCGTTGGCCGCCTGCAACTGGTATTCGGCCTGGAGGATATCCGGGCGGCGTTGCAGCAGGTCGGAGGGCAACCCGGCGGGGACGCGGGCGACCAGATCATCGGCCAGCGGGCGAGCGGGCAGATGCTCATCCACCGGGCCGCCCACCAGCAGCACGAGGTTGTTAAGGTCCTGGGCGACCTGGCGTTCATAGCGAGCGACGCTGGCGCGGGTGCTTTCCACTGCGGTACGGGCTTGCACCACCTCCAGCGCCGAAGCTTTGCCTGCGTTTTTGCTGCGGCTGGTCAGTTGCCAGCTATGGTCGTTGGCCACCAGGGTTTGCTCGGCCAGGGCCAGTAGTTCCTGATCGGCGCGCCAGGTCAGGTAGGCGTTGGCCACGTTCGCCACCAGGCTCAATTGCGCACTGCGCCGGGCTTCTTCGGTGCCCAGGTAAGTCAGCAGCGCCTGTTCGCTGAGGCTGCGCACGCGGCCGAACAGGTCCAGCTCATAAGCGCTCAGGCCCAAGGTGGCGGAATAGTTGGAGGTGATCGCCGATTTGCCGGTGCCTGTCACGTTCCCTGGCAATTTCTGACGCTTGCCGGCACCGCTGGCGGAGATCGCCGGGAACAGATCAGCGCGCTGTATACGATACTGCGCCTGGAACGCCTCTACATTCAGGGCGGCCACCCGCAGGTCGCGGTTGTTGACCAGGGCATCGGCGATCAATTGTTGCAGCGCAGGGTCGTGGAACAGCTGCTGCCAATCCGGATTCTGCGTCAGGTCGCCGGCCTGCGCCAGGCTGTACACGCCGCCTTGAGGATACTGCGCAGGCGTCGGCGCCGCTGGCCGCTGATACTCGGGGATCAGCGAACAGCCACTGAGCGTCCACGCCATGCCGACGCAGCAAAGCATCCGTTTGTTCATCAGGCGCCCACCATCCATTTGGCCAGGCCATGCCGACCGCTCACGCCCAGCTTGGCGGCGGCGCGCTTGAGGTAGGTTTCGATCGAGCTGTTTTTTACACTGAGTTTTTCCGCGATCTGCGGCACGGTGCCGCCGGTCAGCAGGCCGAGGCACACTTCCTGCTCGCGCGCCGAAAGGGTGATATCGCTCAGAGCCAGGCGCTTGTAGAACTCGCGCTGCAATTGCGATTGTTCCAGCAGGGTGTGGGCCGGCTCAGTCTCGGCGTGCGGCACCTGGCGCAGCAGTTGCGCGTGCCGCTCCATCAACGGCAACAGGGTGTCCGACAAGCACTTGAGAAACGACAATTCAGCCAGGGAAAACCCACGCTGGGTTGGCGGCCGGTAGAACGAAATCACACAGCGTCGGTTCCCTTGGCGCGATACCAGATTGCACTGGTGCGAACTGCCCAACGGGTGCGCGCTGTTGGCCTTGGCTTTCATCTGGATCAACAGCGGGTCTTGCATGCGCAGCATTTCGCGCATCAGCGGGTGGTCGTTCAATGGGTGCAGGGTCTGGGGTACAGACAACTCCTTTTTCAACCCGGCGCTGCCCAGCAGCTTGATGTCGAGCACGCGGTCGCGCAGCTCATCGAGCGTCCATTCGCTGAGGTCCACCAGGTGAATCGGCACCCATTTGTCCACCAGATGCAACATGTCTGCGGCGAAGCGTTCATGGCCGCTGTTTGAAATCAACTCGCCCATTTCGGCATAAAAATGCGGGCCCTGTGTGTCGCCAATACTGCGGGTCAGATTCATAGCCATCTCATCCTTGATGTCGAAAACCGTCTGCGGAGGCTCCGGGCTGCGGCGGGGCGATCCGTACTGCTTGAACGTGACTCGGCGTTCGAGATTTTATTTAGCCATATGGATTTGTCCTACGTATGTAGCGGAAACGCGGGACACAAGCTGCCATAAAATCTGCGTCATTATTCCGACGTTTCTGGTCAATAAAATCGGCAACGAACGCTCGCATGGTATTTTTAGGTTTAATTAACTGGTTGATATTTAAGGTAAAAGTTTAAATTCTTGCAGAATTTCAAAGTGCCAGCATCGGCCATGTATAGCCAATTTCCTACAGCGCTTTAATCGTTTCAGCAGTGAACGACCCGCCAAGCCCGTTCCATCCATTTGAATGTCCGGGTTTCGGGTGACAGACACCTGCGGCCCCCCATGCTCAAATCCGGCAAATTCGGCGTAATGGGCCACCCTGCGCGGCCAGTGCCTGACCCCCATGAGAAGGATCTTATGCAGTATTCCTCCCGCCAGCCGGCCAGCTTCCCCCTCACTGCCGCCCAACAGGACATTTGGCTCGATCAGATGCGCGTGGGCGATTCGCCGTTGTACAACATTGGTGGCTATCTGGATTTTGCCGGCCCGGTCGTGCCCGAACGCATGCAGCGTGCTGTCGCCCTGCTGGTGGCTCGGCATGATGCGTTGCGCACCCAACTGCATACCGACGCCAACGGCATGCCTGGGCAAACATTCGCCCCCGAACTGAGTGTGGAGGTGGTGGTTCATGATTTTTCCGTGCTACCCGATCCACCCGCGGCGACGCAAGCCTTGATGCAGGCACAGATGGCCCGGCCCTATGCCATGCACGGCGAACCGTTGTGCCGGTTTTTTCTGGTCAAACTTGATGATGACCACTACCGCCTCGGTACCCAGGCCCATCACCTGATTCTCGATGGTTGGGGCTTCGGCCAGTTGCTGCAATCCCTCGCGCAGTTGTACACCGCCCTGGAGCAGGGCCGGCACGTGGAGCCGTTCGCACCGTCCTATATCGACTTTATCGACAACGACCAGCGCTACCTGCACTCGGCCCGTTGCGCCCGTGACCGCGACTATTGGCTGGACAAGTTCCAGGTACTGCCCGAGCCACTGCTGACGCCCAAGCAAACCACCAAGGCGTCGAGCAACACCTTCCTGGAAGGGTTTGCGGTGGCGCTGCTCAACCGTATGGAGCAGGTCGCCAACCGCTGCCAGGCGTCGGCTTTTCATGTGTTGCTGGCGGCGATGTATGTGTATTTCACCCGCACCAGTCAACGCCGGGAATGGGTGGTGGGGCTGCCGATTCTCAACCGCTCCAACGCGCGTTTTCGCGCCACCGTCGGCATGTTTGCCCAGGTCAGTGCGGTGCGTTTTCAGTTCAGCGAGGGGTTGCCTTTTGGTGAGCTGGTGCGCGGCATACGCGATCAGCTCAAGCAGGATTTCCGCCATCAGCGCTTCCCGTTAAGCGAGATGAACCGTGAGCTGGGCCTGCGACGAACCGATCGCGGGCAGTTGTTCGACCTGTCGGTGTCGTTCGAGCAGGACGACCATGACCTGCGTTTTGGTCAGGTGCAGGCGCGTGCCATCAAGGTGTCCAACCACCATGAAGCATTGCCGATCGCCATTCACCTGCGCAGCAACCGCTACCAGGACAGCGCGTGGCTGCATTGCGTCTACAACGAGGCGTACTTCCAGCACGACGAAGTCCAGGCGATGGCGCGCGGCTTCACTTGGCTATTGGAGCAAGGGCTGGAAGACCCCTCGCTGCCAGTCGGTGAGTTTTCCATGCTGGCGCCTGAAGCTCAGGCTCGGCTGCTGCACTGGAACGCCACCGCGCAGCCCAACGCACTGCCGCAAACCTTGCACCGGCGGATTGAAGCGCAAGCCGCACACACGCCCGACGCCATAGCCGCGGTGTATCAGGGCCATCAGCTGACCTACGCCCACCTCAACCGTCAGGCCAATGCCCTGGCGCATCAACTATTGGCACACGGCGTACAGCCGGATGATCGCGTGGCCGTGCTGGCCCGACGCGGGCTGGACACATTGGCGGGGTTGTTGGCAGTGCTCAAATCCGGCGCCTGCTACGTGCCGCTGGATCCGGCCCATCCGGCTGAACGCCTCGACTACCTGCTGCAAGACAGTGCGCCTATGGCAATCCTGACCCAACAGGATTTGCGCCAGCGCTTGCCTGTCTCCACGGTGCCAGTGGTCGTGCTGGAGCAGGTCACCTCGCACATCGACAGTAACCCCGAGGTTGCGGTCTCGCCGTCGAACCTGGCCTATGTGATTTACACCTCCGGCTCCACCGGCTTGCCCAAGGGCGTGATGGTGGAGCACCACAGCGTATCGAACCTGGTGGACTGGCACTGCCGGGCGTTCGACCTGCACGCGGGCAGCCATACCGCCAGCGTCGCCGGCTTTGGTTTTGATGCCATGGCCTGGGAAGTCTGGCCGGCGTTATGCGTGGGTGCAACGCTGCACCTGCCACCGGCGCACGACGGCGCGGAAAATATCGATGCGTTGCTCGACTGGTGGCGCGCGCAGCCACTGGACGTGTGTTTCCTGCCCACGCCTGTGGCCGAATACGCCTTCAGCCAGCAGCGTGGGCATCCCACCTTGCGCACCTTGCTGATTGGCGGCGATCGCCTGCGCACGTTCACCCAGGCGCAGACATTTGAACTGATCAACAACTACGGCCCTACCGAAGCCACCGTGGTTGCCACCTCTGGAGCCGTTGAGGTGGGCCAGCCGCTGCATATCGGCGCGCCGGTCGCCAACGCCCAGGTTTATCTGCTGGATGCGCAACAACGCCCGGTGCCGATTGGCGCAGTGGGGGAGTTGTATGTGGGCGGCAAGGGCGTGGCGCGGGGTTATCTTAACCGTCCTGAACTGAATGCCGAACGCTTCCTGGACGATCCTTTCAACGGCGCGCGTATGTACCGCACCGGCGATCTGGCGCGCTGGCTGTCGGACGGCAATCTTGAGTACCTGGGGCGCAACGACGACCAGGTAAAAATCCGCGGTGTACGCATCGAGCTGGGGGAAATCGAATCGGCCCTGGCCGCCCACCCGGCGATCAAGGACGCGGTAGTGCAGTTTCGCCAAGGGCAATTGCTGGCCTGGTTTATCCCGCGTGAGCCAGTCGAGATCCAAACCCTGCGCGCCCATCTGCAGGCCTCGTTACCTGACTACATGGTGCCGGCGGCCTATGTCCGCCTTGAGGCGTTGCCCCTGACCGCCAATGGCAAGCTCGACCGCAAAGCCTTGCCCGCACCCAGCCAGGAAGCTTTTGTCACTCGCCGCTTCGAAGCTGCGCAGGCGGGTGTGGAAGCTACCCTTGCGCAGATCTGGGCCGAGTTGCTGCACGTGCAGCAAGTAGGGCGCCACGACCATTTCTTCGAGTTGGGCGGGCATTCGCTGTTGGCGGTGCAACTGGTGCAGCGCATGCGCCAGGCCGGTCTGCGTGCCGATGTGCAGGTGCTGTTCGGCCAGCCAACGTTGGCGGCGTTGGCGGCAGCGTGTGGCGGTAATGAAATGGCGGTGCCAGACAATCGAATTCCGCCGGGCTGTACGCATATCACCCCCGATCTGCTCGCCCTGGCCGAGCTGGATCAACCCAGCCTCGACCACATCGTCGCAAGCATCCCTGGTGGGGCAGCGAATGTGCAGGAAATCTACCCGCTGGCGCCGTTGCAGGAAGGCTTGCTTTATCACCACATCACCGATGCGCACGACCCGTATCAGCAACAGGCTCTGTTCAGCTTTGCGCGCCGCGAGCAGCTGGATGCCTTCGCCCACGCCCTGCAACAAGTGATCGACCGCCATGACATCCTGCGCACCAGCCTGGTGTGGGATGCCCTTGAACAACCGATGCAGGTGGTGTGGCGAAAAGCGCGGTTGCGGGTCCAACCGCTGCGCGAGCCGGCTCAACCGCTGGACTTGCGCCAGGCGCCGCTGATGGCCCTGGACTACGCCGAAGAACCTCACCATCAGCGCTGGATCGCCAGGCTGCGCTTTCATCACTTGGTCAACGATGCCACTTCGACCACCCTGTTGGTGGACGAGATCCGCGCCCATCTGCTCGGCCAACAGGCGCAATTGCCCGTGCCGGTGCCGTACCGCAATGTGGTGGCGCAAGCCCGATCAGCCGTGCGCCAGGCTGCGCACGAGGCGTTCTTTCGCCAGCAGTTGGCAGAGGTGGACGAGCCGACCCTGGCGTTTGGCGTGCAGGAGCGCCAGGCCAAGCGTGCCGAGACCGAAGAAGCCGAACGCCTGCTCAGTGACGCGCTCAACCTGCGCCTGCGCAGCCAGGCCCGCGCTCTTGGCGTGAGCGCCGCGAGCCTGTTCCACCTGGCCTGGGCCCAGGTGCTCAGCCGGGTGGCGAGCCGCGACGATGTGGTGTTCGGCACCGTACTGCTTGGCCGCTTGCAAGCCGGCGAGGGTGCCGAGCGGGCGTTGGGCATGTTCATCAACACCTTGCCGCTGCGCCTGCGCCTGGTCGGGCAAAACGTGGTGGATGCACTGCACGACACCCACACACAACTGAGCGCCTTGCTCGCACATGAACAAGCCTCCCTGGCGTTGGCCCAGCGTTGCAGCGGCGTGTCACCGTTGTTCAACAGTCTGCTCAATTACCGCCACACCTCGGCCGATCTTGAACTGAAACTGGTACCGGGCATGGCCTTGCTCAACAGTGAAGACATCCTCAGTTACCCGCTGATGTTGACGGTGGATGACGTGGCCAGCGGTTTCCGGCTCAAGGCCAAGGCGCCGCGCACCGTGGGTGCCGAGCGGGTGCTGAGCTACCTCGACACGGTGCTCAATGGCCTGGTGGATGCGCTTGAGCAGGCGCCGAAAATGCCGCTTCGCGACATACAGGTGTTGCCCGCCAGCGAGTTGCACACCCAGTTGTCAGGCTTCAACGCCACCGCCACGGACTACCCGCAAACCCTCACTGTCCAGGCGCTGTTCGAAGCCCATGCGCGGGACATTCCAGATGCCATCGCGGTGCAGGCCGGCGAGCAGCAATTGACCTATCGCGAACTCAACGAACGCGCCAACCAACTGGCCTTTCATCTGCGCGAGCATGGCGTAGAGCCCGACTCGCGGGTGGCACTGTGTGTGGAGCGCGGGTTGGAGCTGGTGGTGGGGTTATTGGCCATTCTCAAGGCGGGCGGTGCCTATGTGCCCCTCGACCCGAGCTACCCACGCGAACGCCTGGCCTACATGCTCGCCGACAGCCAGCCGGTGGCGCTGCTGGTACACGGCGCTACCCGCGAAGTGCCGGGCGAGGTTGCAATCCCCGTGATCGACTTCGACCACTGCACCTGGAGCCAGGCGCCGGCCGACAATCCGTCGGTACCGGGTTTGAGCATCGCCAACCTGGCTTACGTGATGTACACCTCGGGCTCCACCGGCATCCCCAAGGGCGTGATGATCGAACATCGCGGCCTGGGTAACCTGCTGCACTGGGGCTCGCAATTGTGCCCCGACGCCGCAGGCGGCGCCTTGTTGCAGCGCGCGCCATTCAGCTTTGACGGTTCGGTGTGGGAACTGTTCTGGCCATTGAGCAACGGTATGCGCCTGGTGCTGGCGCGGCCCGATGGTCATCGTGAACCTGCGTACCTGGCCCAGTTGATTCGCGAGCAGCACATCAGCGTGATCAAGTTTGTGCCGGCGATGTTGCAGCAGTTTCTTGAGCTGGACGAGTCGGCGCTGTGCACCAGCCTCACCGATGTGTTGTGCGGCGGCGGCGAACTGACCGAAGCCCTGGCCCGTGGCGTGCAGGCGCGCTTGCCCAAGGTGCGCTTGCACAACGTCTACGGCCCTACCGAGGCTACGGTCGACAGCAGCGCCTGGACCCTCGAGCCCGGCGCGCCGGTACCCGCGGTGCAACTGCCGATTGGCCGGCCGATCAACAATACCCGCCTGTACGTATTGGACGCCCATGACGCACCGGTCCCCATAGGCATCAGCGGTCAACTGCATATCGGTGGTGTGGGAGTAGCCCGCGGCTACCTGGGGTTGGAGCAGATGACTGCCGAGCGGTTTATCGACAGCCCCTTCGTCGCCGGTGACCGCCTGTATCGCACGGGCGACCTGGTGCGCTACCTGCCGGACGGCAATCTGGAATTCCTCGGGCGCAATGACTTCCAGGTCAAACTGCGCGGCGTGCGCCTGGAGTTGGGCGAAATCGAAGCGCGCCTGAGTGCACACCCGGCGCTGCGTGAAGTGGCGGTACTGATTCGCGATGAGCGCCTGGTCGCCTACTTCACCCTGCGCGGCCAGGCGCCGAGCCTGGAAGACTTGCGCGCCCATGTGCTGGAGCAACTGCCGGAAGTCATGGTGCCGGCCGCCTTTGTACAACTCGACGCACTGCCCCTGAACCCTGCCGGCAAACTCGACCGCAAGGCCCTGCCGGAGCCGGGCCTGGACGCGGTGCTCAGCCGTGCCTACGAAGCGCCCCAGGGCGAAGTGGAAACCTTGATGTCCGGCATCTGGGCCGACGTGCTGAAACTGGAGCGGGTAGGGCGCCACGACCACTTCTTCGAACTGGGCGGGCACTCGCTGCTGGCAGTCAACCTGGTGGCCCGCCTGCGCAAGGCCGGGCTGGAAGTGGACGCACGCACCTTGTTCAGCCAGCCAACCCTGGCGCAACTCGCCGCCAGAACCGTGGCGCAGGTCCAGCGCGTTGAAGTGCCGCAAACCGCCATTCCCGCCCTCAACCGCCGCCGCAGGATCTGAGGATTGGAATGCATTCAGTCTGGGAGGGGGCTTGCCCCCTCCCACATTCTACGGTGCTGCCTTCAAGGGCTTCATGCACTCGATAGAGCGATCCACTGTGGTTCTGGCAATCTCCAGCAAATGCCACACCGCCAGAATCTTCGCCCGCACGGGGCTGTCCAGCAGCTCGCTACAATCGAGCGCTGTCGCTGAGGCACTGTCGAGCAGGCTGGCGGTGTACAGCAACGCATCTTCAAAACTCAGATCGTCGTTGACGCTGTGAAAACCCTGCCTGGGCAGGTAATGGTCAATGGCGCGGTTGAACGCGGCACGGGTTTTTGCGGGGTCGAAGGGTGGGTCGGGTAAGACTTTATTCATGGTGTAGCTCCAACTGGTAGATAAGGAGCCGACCCCTTCGCGACTAAACGGAGGGTGGCGGCTGTACGCAGGTTAGTCGACCGGCCAGTTGGATCCGGCGCACCCGAAGGTGCCCTGCGCACAGCCACCATGAACAGGGTGACAGCTTGCGCACAACTGGAATCCGGGCGACTAAACCCGATCACTGATGAGCAGTGACGGATCGCAGACTAGCCACCGATTCCAACCGGCACAAGGCGGCGGGGATTGTCTCGGAAATGTCCTGCAATTTAAAGAGAGATGGCTTGCTGGCCCTTTACAAACCATGACAAAACTGCCAGCAGTGACAGCTCATATTTTGGCGTAGGAAAAATCTGTCATGACGAGCGTTGATGGCTACCCTGATGAGGTTTCGCTTTTTCGGACAAGGTTGAGCTTAGTTAAATGGAGGCTCTACTCACCACCGTAAAGGATTGCGATGAACATGGATGTCAGTCATTTTCGTCAAGAGGCAGCCAAAGTCAGACTTTCAAAAGCCGCATTTGATGAGTTGTTGTGCGCAAAGAATATAGTCGTGTCCAGTGGCCAAAATCATCGCTTCGATACAACACCTGCCTGCATCAATCCGCTTAGCTCACCCATCCTGCATGCGGAATTGAACAATATTCGAAACATGATTGACCATGAAACTCATGTGTTGATCTTGGATGGTTTTAAAGTCGATAGCCTCGCAGTCTTCAAATCACTTATTTGGACATTTGGCTCTTTGCTGGGAAAGCCAATGGTGCAGAATCATCTCGGTCATAAGGTTATTGAAGTATACGATCGGGGCGGTAAGAGTATTGAAGAGGGTGCCAGATACCACCAAACCCGGCAGGGTGCTTACGTACACAACGATGGTGTGAGTGACCCGCTACCTATCGACTATTTGATCTTGGCGTGTGGTCAGAAAGCACTGCTGGGTGGTGAAAGCATTCTGATTAATGCGAGCGCGGTCTACGCAGAGCTGATGACGTTTCCAGATGTACTGACACAGCTGAAATGCGATTTCTTTTTTGAGAATCGAGGCATGGCCGAGGATGAGACGCTGTTTAAAGCGCCCATCTTGAGTTTTTCAGACGCAGGCATTCCTTTGATCAGGTATTTTCGTGTCTACATTGAGTCGGCTCATCTGAAGTCTGGTGTCCCGTTGACCCTCGCACAAACTCAGGCGCTGAATATACTGGATGCTGTGCTCGACCAGTCTTCAGTCCAACATCGCATACTGCTTGAACCAGGGCAGGTATTGATTTCTGCCGACAACAAGTTCCTGCATACCCGCACGCATTTCATAGACAGGAATGTTCCCTGTGCGCAGATCAATGATGGTGAGCGGCTGAGCGATCTCAATCGCTACATGCTACGGATGTGGTTACGCAAGCCATGATGCCTGGCTTGCCCTGCATAACTGATTCCTCCCTGTTTTCAGCAAAAGCCGAGCCCCATGGACAACTCCGATATCGCGATCACCCTGGTCTTGATCTCCGCCTTCATGCACGCCACTTGGAATGCCGTAGTACGCGCCGGAAGCAGTCGCTTTATGACTTTGGCAATGGTCGATGGCACCGCATTGCTGATCTGTCTGGCAGCGCTGCCGTTGGTTTATGTGCCAAGCCTTGAGGTGTGGGGCTATGTGCTGGTTTCCGTAGTGCTCAATACGATCTATCGATTGTTTCTGATCAAGGCTTACGAGACCGGCGATTTCGGTCAGGTTTACCCGGTCATGCGTGGTGTGCCGCCGGTACTGGTTGCGCTTTTTTCCTACTTCTTACTGCATGAGCAGCTGTCGTTTCAGGCGATGGCAGGTGTGCTGATGATTTGCGTGGGGATCATCAGCCTGACATTTGTGCGCAGGATGACGGCGCACATGCTCAAGCCGATCCTGATGGCGGTGTGCGCTGGAGCGTTCATTGCGTCCTATACGGTGGTGGACGCCAAAGGCGTGCGAGCCAGTGAGACGGTGCTGCAATACATCATTTATCTGACGGTATTCCAGAGCATCCCGATCCCGTTATTGGCGTTGATCAAGGCGCGTCCGGCATTCACCCAGGCCATCCGCTGCCACTGGCGGGTAGGAATGTTGGGAGGGGTGTTTTACCTGGCGTCCTACGGCCTGGTGTTGTTTGCGTTGTCCCTGGATGCGGTAGCCAAGGTGTCCGCGTTGCGGGAAACCAGTGTTATTATCGGCACCATTATTGCCGCACTGTTTTTTCATGAACGGTTTGGCTGGCGGCGAATGCTTTCGGCATTCGTCATTGTTGGCGGGATCATCCTGATCAAAGTGAGCAACTGATGGCCCAACGTCCGCCCCCGACCCCTATGCTTCAAGCCTTCGTGAGTGCCGCGCAGACCGGCAGTTTTGCGCGTGCCGCATCCGAGTTGAACCTCACCGCCAGCGCTATCAGTCATCAAATCGCAGGTCTGGAAGAGTGGTGGGGGGTGCAGTTGTTCGAGCGCCACTCACGGGGCGTCAAACTCACGCCGGCGGCGCAGGCACTGTTGCCGGTGGCCGAAGGTTTTTTCAAAGACCTGGATGCTGTGCTGCATTCGCTCAGTCCCGGTAAACCTCAACCGCTTTACCTCGCCTGTACGTCCTCTCTGTGCTCAACCTGGCTGATTCCCAGGATGCATGGTTCTCATGCTCACGCGTCGTTCAATCTGGATTTGGTGTTGACCAGCGCGGACATGAGCAGCAGCAGCTTGAGTGCGCATCAGTATGACGTCGCCGTGGTGATGGGGTACGGCGACTATCCGGACCACCATGTCGAGCTTTTGATGCGCGATGCGGTATTTCCTGTATGTTCGCCAGCGTTTGCGCGTATACACGGCGATATTGCCCTGGCGGATATCGCCCAGTACCCATTGATTCATCGGGTGGATGATCAAGTGTGTCCAGGGTGGGAGAGCTGGTTTGCCTTCCAGGGGCTGCAAGCACCGCCCTATCACCATGGCCCACGCTTTCCTGATTCCAGTTTGGCTATCAGCCTGGCGGTAAAAGGCGGGGGAATTGCGTTGGGCAGAACTGCACTGGTACATGACGCGTTGAAGGAGGGAGCCTTGGTTGCGCTGGAAGCTCCTGTGATGATGTCGCCGGCTGCCTATTACATCATTTGCCGAGAGGGTCGTCAGTCGGAGCCGGATATCGCTCGGTTGTTTGATTGGCTCAAGGCGCAGGCTGACGAGTTTGTGTGCGAAGTTTAAATGCACCCCGTAGGGGGCTCACGCCAAGCCTTTGCAAACAGCGCCTCTTCGATTCTCAGCGTGGCATCGGAACAAACGCCACGCTCCCTCCCTCACGCTTCTGAAACAAGCGCTCGCCATTATCCGATTGCGTAGTGACCACTCGATGATCCACGCCCAGAAACGCCAGCGGCATCGGGTCTTCCCTGGAATACTGCGCGATGATAATCGTGTGTTGCGGATCGAACCTTTGGCCGCTGGTCTTTTCCAGCCAGGCCATGAAGGCGGCGCTGTCGCCCTGGCGGGGGTAGTCCTGGGTTTCGCTGACGTAGTAGAAGGGCTTGCCGTGGTTTTGCAGGTACATGGGCAGCTTGTTGTCGACCTCCACCAGCACCATTTGCCATTGGTCCCATGGTGCGTTTTTCACGGCTTGGGCTTGCACATCCTCGGCGAAGCGGGTCACGCCGCCGTTGCCGGTAGTCCAGGGGTAGATCACCCCCAGCACCAGCAAGAGCAGGCCTGCGCTGATGCCGAAGCCTTTTTGCCAGCGCGGCCAGCTCGCCGGTTTTTTCTTTAGGCGTTCGCTCAGCCACCAGGCGGCGAGCAGTTGGGCAAAGGGCACCAGCGGCAGTACGTAGTAGCTGCGGCGGCTGCCGCTGGCGGTGAAGAATGCAAACAACAGGCCCAGGCCCCACACCAGCCAGCGCACGTTGGGTGGGGTGTGGCGCCAGTGCCGCACCGCCAGCCACAGGCCCAGTAGCCAGCAGGGGGCCCAGGGCAGGGTGTAGACCGGCAGGTAGATCAGGTAGGTGTAGATCGGCCCCATGTGATCGAAGGGGTCGAAGAAACGCACCACGTTTTCCCTGAACACCAACGCCAGACCGCTCTCGCCATAAGAGGGCGCGCCGTAGCGCTGGGACAGTACGAAAGGAATCGCGTAAAACGCCGCGGCGATCAGCATGGCCAACAGCAGACGCAGATTGAGGTGGCGTTTGTAGCGCTGCTGGCTGAGCAGGTGCGGCAGCAGCACCAGCCCAGGCAGCACAAAACCGATCAAGCCCTTGAACAGTGACGTCGCTGCCAGCAACAGGAAAAACATCGTGTAGCGCCCAAGCCTGGTGTCTTCCGGCCCGCGCCAATACCACCACACGGCTGCCAGCACGCCGCACACGGTCAGCACGTCGGCGGTGGCGACCCTGGCCCAGAACAGGAAGTAGAAGGTGGTGGCGAGCATCCAGCCGGCGATCAAGCCTGTGCCTTTGCGAAACAGCCGTTCGCCGATCAGGTACACCAGCCAGATACTCAGCCACGCCGCAATCACCGATGACAGGCGCAACGACCACGGGCCAAGGCCGCCCATCAAGCTGGCGAAGCCGCTGATCAGCCAGTAGGAGGGCAGGGGTTTGTCGTAATACGGCGTGCCTTTGAGATACGGGTCGAAGTAATCACCGCTTTGCAGCATCTGCAGGGCGATGTTGGCCCAGCGCGTTTCCGGCCCCCACAGGTCGCGGCTGCCCAGGCCCAGCAGTAAAAGCAAGGCCGAAACGCCCAGCAGTAAAACCAGGGCGCCGCGTTCGGTTTTCCATAGGCTCATGGGCTGTTCCTGCAAAGGCGATCAAGGTTGTTGGGGGTAAATCGTCAGTACCAGGTTGCCCTTGCGATAGCGCTTGCCGCCGGGCGGCAATTGCCCTTCTTCGCGGTGTTCGCTGGTGCTGCGGACCCGCATCAGCACGCCCACCGAACCTCGCTCGCGGGCTTGGGCCAACCAGGCTTGCACGTTGTCGAGCGTGACCTTGCGGTGCGCCGCTTCTTCGTAATGCAAGCCGTAGCGCAGCTCGCCCTCGGTGCCGTAAAACGCCACCTCTGGCTCACGCAGGCGCCATGACAAGGCCGATGCCAGGCCCAGTTCGTTGCTCAGCAAAGCACGGGTGTGTTGCAGTTCGTCCAGGTGCTCAAGCACGAACTGGTCGGGCATTTCGTTATCCGCTATCAACTGCGGCATTCCCGCCGGCAACAGGGCTACCAGCAAGCCAATGCCCAGCGCCGGCATCGCCCACAACGTCAGCGGGCGCACCGCTTGCAACAGGTTGGCGAGGATCCAGCCCAGCAGCACGATAAAAGCCAGGGACAGGCTGAACATCTCGGCGTGGCTGTTGCCGTACAGCGGGTCGGTGATTTGCAGGTAAATCAGCCCGACCATGGCCGCCATGCCGAGAACGAAATTGACCGCGCCGTTGATCACAATCGTACGTGCCTTGCCTTGCTTGATCAGGTCGATCAAACCGTGGCCCATCAGCAGCGCCAGGGGCAGCAGGCAGGGCATGATGTAGGTCGGCAACTTGCCTTTGCTCAGGCTGAAAAAGCCCAGGGGCAGCAGCCACCACAGGGCGAGAAAGGCAATCGCCGGCTGGCGTTTTTCGTTCCAGGCCTTGCACAGTGTTGTCGGCAGCAATGCGGCCCACGGCAGACACGCCACGACCATGATCGGCAGGAAGAACCAGAACGGCCGCGCATGTTGCGCATTGTCGGAGGCGAAGCGGCGAATGTGTTCGTGCCAGAAGAAAAAGCGCCAGTAATCCGGTTCCCGCACATGGATCGCCAATGCCCACGGCAGGCAAACCAGTACCGCGACCATAATCGCCACCGGCCCGTAGCGCAGCAACTCATCGACGCGGCGCTGCCAGATCAGGTAAGGCACCGCGACCAATACCGGCAGCAGCCATGCCAGAAACCCCTTGGTCATGAACCCCATGCCGCACGCCAGCCCCAACAAGGCCCAGCAACCCAGACGCCCACGTAAGGTGGGGCTGTCGAGAGCAAACCACAGGGCGACCAGGCTCAGGTTGACCCACAAGGTAAATTGCGGATCAAGGTTGGAATACCCGGCTTGCCCGGCCACCAGGCCAAAGCTCATATAGAGCAGGGCGCAGGCGAAGCTTTTACGTGGGTCGTTCCACAGGCGCCGCGCGATCAGGTAGGCCAGCAGCACACTCAACGCCGTGGCCAGGACCGAGGCGATGCGCACGCCGAACAGGTTTTCGCCAAACACCGCCTGGCCCAGGGCAATCAGCCAATAGCCCGCGGCGGGTTTTTCGAAATAACGCACGCCCATAAAGTGCGGCGCTACCCAGTTGCCGCTCATCAGCATTTCCTGGCTGACCTGGGCATAACGGGTTTCATCCGGAATCCACAGGCCGTGAAAGCCCAGGGGCAGCAAGAAAAAAACGGCAAAGCCCAGGATTAACCAGGGCAGAGGGTTCAAGCGGGTCATGAGCACGTTGCTCCATGACGTTCAAACAGGTGCAGGAAGAGTATTGAATTAATCGGGCCGAGCATCGTGATGTTCACTGAATCAATGAGGGGGGGAACCTAACTAAGAGGCGCAACTGAACATGCCAGAACAGGGCTGTCGTTTTGCTGAACGTAATAGCTGCTGGGTATGTAAATAAGTGTAATTAAAGTTGTTTAAGTACTGCGGCCCATTGCTGGATTTTCAGAGTGCCCATTGCCTCAAGTTTGCCGTTGGGCAATACCTTGACGAACAGTGCACTGCCATATTCGGCCGCTGCGGCATGGGGAAAGCCCAGGCTCGTCTGGAAGTCGCTCATGCAGGCGCTGTGGGTGATCAACATGAGGTTGCGACTCGGCTGTTTATGGCTGAGGATTTCCTCCGCCATGGCATCCCCGCAAATGGCGAGCGGGCCCGGGGACAGCTCGGTCTTGCCGAACATGAACAGCGAGGTTTGGGCAGTGCGCGTGGTCGGGCTGCTCAGCACGTCGGTGGCCTCCATGCCCAATGAGTCAAAGGCTTTGCCCAGTGCGGTCGCGCGTTGCGTGCCCTGGATCGTGAGGCCGCTGGCAGGGCCGAAACAAGGATTTGTCGAGCGGTCGCAGCGTTCTTCATGACGCACCAGTACCACCAGGTCGCCCTGGCGCCAACTGGCGAGCACCCCGGAGGTGACCAGGCGATTGCCGACCCCCAGGTCAAGCGGGGAAGAGGGCCACAACAGAAAACCTGTGAGCAGCAGGCCGACTAAGCTGATGCCCAGCACAGGCAGGCGGTATTTTTTCAGGCGCTTCAACCTTGCCCATTTGGGTTCTGGATTGGCCAGGATCATGTCTGCCACGCTATTCACCCTCGGCCCTTTAGTTGTGCTTATAACAAGTGAAGTTAATGGGCTGTCGCCCGTTGTGGAGCAGCAGCCTGTCACAGTGCTGCTGTCTTTTTGCTGAACATCCGCGTCGTAAAAAGTGTGAATATTAGTAACTAACAAGTTGCGAGTTATCACCGCTGGGAGTGCACTCTAAAGTGCCGAGGATGGGCAGGCGGTGAAATCCATGTGAAAAAATTGCGTGGGCATCACCCTCAGCCGTTATTCTCGTTGGCAGTCCTTCAAATGAGCGTTCCTATGTTGCAGGTACAAGGGGTTATCAAACACTACGCCACTCCCCAAGGTCCGCTGGCCGTGCTGGCCGGTGTCGACCTGTACCTGGGGCCGCGCAGCAGTCTGGCGCTGATGGGCGAGTCGGGCAGTGGCAAAAGCACCTTGCTGCACCTGGTGGCCGGCCTGGATCGGGTCGACGGCGGCAGCATCCGCATTGGCGAGCAGCGCTTGGACCAGCTCAACGAAGGGCAACTGGCCCATTGGCGCCGTACCGAAATCGGCCTGGTGTTCCAGCAGTTCAACCTGATCGGCAGCTTGCGTGTGGAGGACAACCTGGCATTCCAGGCGCGCCTGGCGGGGCGCTTCGATCCGCATTGGCAGGCGCAGTTGGTGGAACGTCTGGGGCTGGGCGATTTGCTCAAGCGTTATCCGGAGCAACTGTCTGGCGGTCAGCAGCAGCGGGTGGCGGTAGGGCGGGCGCTGGCCTCGCGTCCGGGTTTGCTGTTGGCCGATGAGCCCACCGGCAACCTCGACGAAACCACCAGCGATGAGGTGCTGCAGTTGCTGTTGGATCTGCTGCAGGACAGCCCTACCAGCCTGTTGATGGTCACCCACAGCCCACGGCTGGCGGCACGCCTGGACCAGCAGGTGCTGCTGCACCATGGCCGTGTCGTACCGATGGACGCGCGCTGAGATGGCGGTGTTCTGCTGGGCGTTGCGTGCGTTGTTGAGCCACTGGCGCCGTCACCCGGTGCAGTTTTTCAGCGTGCTGACCGGCCTGTGGCTGGCTACGGCATTATTGACGGGCGTGCAGGCGCTCAACAGCCAGGCACGGGACGGCTATGCGCGCGCCAGCCAATTGATCGGCGGCGAACCGCAGGCCAGCTTGAGCGCACCGGACGGCGCCGCCTTCCCCCAAGCGCTGTTTGCGCAGTTGCGCCGCGCGGGGTGGCCGGTGTCACCGGTGGTGCAGGGGCGGGTGGTACTCAAGGGGCATGAGGAGCAGCGGCTGCAATTGATGGGCATTGAGCCGGTATCGTTACCTGGCAGCGGCAGCGTGGCCGGGCAGCGCTTGAGCCAGGCACAGATGCTGGCGTTTTTCCAGGCGCCGGGGCGTACCTGGGTTGCCGCGCAAACCTTGGAGGCGCTCGGTTTGCACGCGGGCGAACAACCGCTGACGGCCAGCGGGCAGCGCTTGCCGCCGTTGCAGGTTCAACCGGACATGGCCCCCGGTATGCTGCTTACCGATATCGGTTTTGCCCAACCCTTGCTGAACATGCAGGGGCGGTTGTCGCGCTTGCTGCTGGACAACGCCTTCGCCGCGCGCCATCCCCAAGCGCCCGTCGGGTTGCAACTCAAGCAGGGCGAGGACAACAACCTCTCACGTCTCACCGATAGCTTTCATCTGAACCTCGACGCCTTGGGCTTTTTGTCCTTCGTGGTCGGGTTGTTTATCGTGCACGCAGCCATCGGCCTGGCCCTGGAACAACGGCGGGGTTTGTTGCGCACTTTGCGTGCCTGCGGGGTCAGTGCGCGAATGCTGATCCTGAGCCTGGGGGTCGAACTGGGCGTTCTGGCATTGCTGGGCGGTGTACTCGGGGTCGCCAGTGGTTACCTGCTGGCCAGCCTGTTGTTGCCGGACGTCTCCGCCAGCTTGCGCGGCCTGTACGGGGCCGAAGTGGCAGGTCAACTGAGCTTGAGCCCGGGGTGGTGGCTTGCAGGGCTGGGCTTGAGCCTGCTCGGCGCCTTGCTCGCAGGGGCCAGCAGCCTGTGGCGTGCGGCGCGTTTGCCGTTGCTGGCGCTGGCCAATGCACAGGCCTGGCATGAGGCCCACGGGCGCTGGTTGCGGCGCCAGGGTTGGGTGGCGGTTGCGGCGCTGCTCATTGCACTGCTGGCCCTGGAATTGGGCAACAGCCTGGCCGCCGGATTCGTGCTGATGGCGGCGTTGCTGCTGGGCGCTGCACTGGGTTTGCCGGTGTTGCTCAATGCGCTGTTGAACGGCGTGCTGGGGCGCAGTCGTTCGGTACTGGGCCAGTGGTTCCTCGCCGACTGTCGCCAGCAACTGCCAGCCTTGAGCCTGGCACTCATGGCGCTGTTGCTGGCCCTGGCGGCCAATATTGGCGCAGGCTCCATGACCTCGGGTTTTCGCCAGACCTTCAACCACTGGCTGGAACAACGTCTGACCGCCGAGCTTTACCTCAACCCGCAAAATCCGGCTCAGGCGCAGCAACTGCACACATGGTTGGCACAGCAGCCGCTGGTGCAGGCGGTGCTGCCCAGCTGGCAGGTCGCGGTGCAGTTGCAAGGCTGGCCGGCGGAGCTGTTTGGTGTGGTCGACAACCCCACCTATCGTCAGCACTGGCCGTTGCTGGAGGCGACGAGCACACCCTGGGACCGCTTGCTGCAAGACGATAGCGTGATGCTCAGCGAGCAGTTGGCGCGGCGCTTGAACGTGCGCCTGGGCGACAGGGTTCAAGTCCCCACCCCTCAGGGCACATGGGCACCGGAAATCGTCGGAATCTACGCCGACTATGGCAACCCCAAGGGCCATCTGCTGGTCAACGCCAAGCACCTGTTGGCTCATTGGCCGACGCTGTCACCGGTGCGTTTCAACCTGCGCGTGGCGCCCCAGGATGTGCAGCCGCTGGTGGGTGAAGTGCAGCGTGAGTTCGCCCTGGAAGACAGCCGTATCGTCGATCAACAACAACTCAAGGGATGGTCCAGTCAGGTCTTCGAACGCACCTTCGCCGCCACTGCTGCGTTGAATAGCCTGACCCTGGGCGTGGCGGGCGTGGCATTGTTCATCAGCCTGCTGACCCAGAGCCAGAGTCGCCTCGGGCACCTTGCGCCGTTGTGGGCGCTGGGGGTGACGCGCCGCCAACTGATGCTGCTCAACCTTGGCCAGACCTGGCTGCTGGCGGTACTGACGCTGGTCCTTGCGTTGCCGTTGGGGCTGTTGCTGGCGTGGTGCCTGGATGCGGTGATCAACGTCCAGGCGTTCGGCTGGCGCCTGCCGTTGCAGGTATTCCCCGGGCAGCTTGCGCAGTTGATGGGGCTGGCGTTGCTTGCGACATTGCTGGCCTCGGCCTGGCCGCTATGGCAGCTCTACCGCAGCCGCCCGGCGGATTTGTTGAGGACCTTTGCAAATGAAGATTAAAGCGTTGGGGTGGGGGGTGTTGCTGCTGCTGTTGAGTGCCTGTGACAAGCCGCCTGCACCCGAGGAAAGCTTCGCCGGGCTGGGCAGCGATGCGGCGGAATTTGCCCAAGTGGTCCCCGGCAAAGTCTTCAGCTTCCCCGAAGATCACGGCCCGCACCCAGGCTTTCGCATCGAATGGTGGTACGTCACCGCCAACCTCAAGGATGCCCAGGGCAATGTGTTCGGCGTGCAATGGACCTTGTTTCGCAACGCCGTGAATGCCGGGCCGATGCAGCAAGGCTGGTGCGACTCCACCATCTGGCTCGGCCACGCCGCCGTCACCAGCGCTACCCACCACTACGCCGCCGAACGCTTCGCCCGTGGTGGCGTCGGCCAGGCCGGAGCGCAAGCGTTGCCGTTCAACGCCTGGATCGACGACTGGAACTTCGCCAGCCGCCCAGGCGCCACTAGCGCTCTGGCCGATATGCAACTCAAGGCCAGTGGCGCGCAATTCGCCTACGACCTGCAACTGACCTCCAGCCGCCCGTTGGTGCTGCAAGGTGACAACGGCTACAGCCGCAAATCCGACCAGGGCCAGGCGTCGTACTACTACAGCCAGCCGTTTTTCACCGCCACCGGCAGCATCAGTATCGACGGCCAGACGTACGAAGTCAGCGGCCCGGCCTGGCTCGACCGCGAATGGAGCAGCCAACCCCTGGCCGCCAGCCAGACCGGCTGGGACTGGTTCTCCCTGCACCTGGATCGGGGCGCGCAACTGATGCTCTTTCGCGTGCGAGACAAAGACGGCGGCGGGTACCTCACCGGAACCTGGATCGACGCCCAGGGCCGCACCGAGACCCTGCACAACGCAGATATTCAACTGGCGCCGCTGACCAGAACCGAGATTGACGGGCGCAGCATTCCTACGCGCTGGTCGCTGAAGATCCCCGGCAAACACCTGGACATCACCACCGAGGCGGTCAATCCGAAAGCGTGGATGAACCTGGGGATTCCCTACTGGGAAGGGCCGGTGAAGTTCGAGGGTGGGGTGGGGTATTTGGAGATGACGGGGTATTAGGGCGTCTTCCGTAGGCGCTTATCTTTTGCTGTGTAGGCAACTTCCCAAACGTATTGTTTGACCCCCGCCTGCTTGTGTCCGGGCTGTAGGCGCTTGCTTATATTTCGATGCCATCTTCATGGCATTCGAGATGTAAGGCATGGCGCAGGCATACCTCAACGACCGCACCACGGACTACCTCAGTTTGAAGTCCCGGCTAATGGGTAGGGCGTTGAATCAGCAGCGCTCTGATCATTTCGATGTGTTGAATCGGCACCTGCTCCATAAGCTGGTGACGCCAGGACAAAAGGTGCTTGGCGTTTCAACCAAGAGCTATTTGCATAAAGGAGAAATAGCAGGGTATGCACAGCGGATCGGGGCAGTTGCGCAGGCTTCGAAATGGCTGGGGAATGGGACTTATGTGGGGCTGGCGATGGATGTAGGCGTGGCGGGTTTGGAAATCAGGGAGGCGTGTGTGGTGGGAAGGGAGGCGCAATGCAAAAGAGCGAAGTATGTGGAGACGGGAAGGTTGGTGGGTGGGGTGGTAGGGGCTGCTGGCGCAGGGGGGCTTGGTGCTGAGTTAACACGCCGTGCATGCAACATTTTTCTAGGTGTCGCGACGAGAGGAACCGGCGCTCTGACCTGCGCAATAATTGGGGGGGCGATGGCAGGGTATCTAGGAGGTAAGAAGGGCGGGGATGGTGGGGCGTTCCTGGGTGGAAAAATTGTAGAGGACAACGGTGATTTGATATTCCAGCCAGAGGGTGCTTGAGCATGGATTTTTTTCTCGCCTATACCGCTGTGATGATTATCGGGACGTTTGTGGTTTTGGGACTGATACTTTTTTTCGAACGAACAAAACTCGATGAGTTGGAAGGTTACTTCAGTGAAAACCCGCAGGTCCGTAAACATCGGCAACGCTGGGGACGAAACCAGCGGTTTATCAGGTTTCATCGTATGTGTCTGATGATTGATATCCTTCGCGCGCCAGAAAGCTCCGTGAAAGAAGGCTTTATGACTGAGGCAGAGTCAGCCGCCATTCCGTCAGCGCTCAGGCGTTGGGCTGTATGGCCCTATCGCCTTGCGATGATTTGGGCTATCAGTTGGGGCTATTGGTGCACCTGGCTTTAGAGGTGCTCGCTTTCACGACCTGAATACCAAGGTTAACATTTTTTTAAAAAATACTGTTCATGCGTACAGTATTGTCCTACAGTCCATCCCAGGTGACCGGATGTCACCGGTCACCTGAGCTTCAATTTTTTAACTATGGATGGATAAAAAATGAAATCGAAAAAAGCCCTTATGCTAGGCGCGGCCATGATGGCCTCCTGCTTTGTTTCGGCCTTTGCCCTGGCCGAGCAAACCCCTCCCAAGCTCAGTGCGCAGACGGTCAAGCAGGCCGTGGACAAAGCGTTGAAACAAGGTGGCACAGTGGAGAAGGCCATTGTCTCGGACGCACTCAAGCAAAAGCTCGATGCAGCCAAGGCCGGCAAGCCCAAGGTGTCAGCCGGCAAGGCAATTGCCAGTAATGCGGTGGTTGATGCCAAGGTAGGCGAGTTGGTAAAGCCCGATCAGGCGAAACTCAAGGAAGCGGCGGTTGCTGCCTTCACTCCGCTGTTTCCAACTCTGGATATCAACACCCTTTACACGCTGACCGGGGTGGAGACCGGCGCGCAGATCGCCTACCACTTCAACCTGCCGAAGAATGCGCGAATTCAGGTGCAGTTGTTGAACCAGAGTGTCGGCACCGACATGTCGCTGACCCTGTTCCACGATGACGGGCAGGGTAATCTGACCCCGTTGGGCACATCTGATAACGCCGGCAATGCCGATGAGTACCTCAACGGTGTATTGCCGGCCGGTGACTACTACTGGTTCATGGTGGCCAATGCCGCGAGCAACTCGCAGTTCAGCTTCGGCGTGGCGGTAGACAGCAACATTGATGCCTACGAGCCCAACGATACCGAGCAAACCGCGTTTGCCCTGCCGGATGCGCTGAATCAGGTGACCGGTAACCTCGACAGCGTCAATGATGTGGATTACTTCTCCTTCACGTCGCTGCGCGGCCAGGGTGTCGGCATGTTCCTGGGTGATGATGGTGCGGGTACGCGCAACCAGTGGATCTTCGAGCGTTTCGACGGTAATAACTGGGTAGTGATTCAGCCGGATTCCACCTCCACCTATCCGAACCTGACGCCGGGCTACACGGTCAAGGTACGTGTGCGGGCGAACCCGGCGGTGGCGTTGAACCCTCAGGCGCAGTACAAGTTGACCCTGGGTTCGGCGCCTCGCTTGAACCAGCACAACGTGAACGGCGATAACGTAGTGCGCATTCCCAGCTCGATCTTCCAGCTGGCCACCCAGGCAGCCCGCAATCTGAGCTGGAGCACCCAATGGTCGGACAGCACCGGTGAGCCACTGCGCGGGGTCACCCCAGTGCTGCGGGTCGACAAGCACTTTGGTGCAACTTACAACTGGGTCAACTATGAGGCCAAGACCGGCATCACGGGTGCAGCTTCGGGCAATGTCGCCTTGGGCACTTGCTCCGGCGACTATAAAGTGCGGTATCCGGACAGCGCGTCGGGCCAGACCTACAACTGGGAAACCTGGTTCAACGAAGGTGGCTGGCGCATCGAGCTCAAGGAGTTTCCGGGTGTGGGCGTAGGCGGCAATATCACCCAATACGTCAGCCTGGGCCACATTTGCAGCCAGACCATCGTGCGCTGATTGATCTAGGAATGTGAAGCAGGGGGCAGTCCATCTGGGCTGCTCCCTTTTTTTGTGGCCGGCTCCCAATGCAGCGTGCCAAACAGGTAGTCCATCAACGGCAGCACGATATTGAAATTGCGCCCCTGCATCAGCTCGCGACGGTGATGCAGGGCGTGCAGGCGATGCATTTGGCGAATCCACGGCAGGCGCGCCACCGGGTGTTCAGCGGGCAAGTGTTCGCAGGCGTGGAACACCTCGTAGAGCAGGTAGCCGAGGATCATGCACCCGGCAAACAACCCCGCCACGTTGGGGTTCAGTTGCTTGAGCAGCCACCAGCCGGGAAGGGTGATGGCCAGGCTGTGCAGTACGATCAGCCAGGCGGGGAACAGGATGACGCGCCAGTCACGCGGGCTGTCGTAGGTCATGTGGCCGGGCGTGAAGAAACTGTGGTGATCGCCGGTGTGGCGCGCGTAGAACAGCCGGGCGAATGGGTGCTTGTGATGGCCGAGGTGACGGTGCACGAGGTAGATGCACAGGTTGAAGAACACCAGCGTCAAGGGCACCGTCAGCCACTGCAGCGCGGTGATCTGTGCGGTGGAGGACCAGGCCAGGGTGATACAGGTGATGCCGTAGCCGAGGACGAACGCGGCGTGTAGCCAGGGGTTGTAATGGCGACTCACGTTGGCGCGGTAGCGGCTGCGGAACGTTTCGGTGAGATGGGGCATGGCGGGCTGCTCGTTGTTTTTGTTCGAGATTGAGCTTAGTGGGTGGGGAGGAATGTGCGAGCTTTTACTGGGGGCATGGGTATTTACACAACTTTGGCGTTACGCCGGATCTGTGGGAGGGGGCTTGCTCCCGATGGCGGCCTTAGGGCCGACCAGGATGTTGGATCAGACCGAGTACATATCCATTCCTGCGGTAACGACTGATATTGGTTCCGCTTTTACAGCGGGTCACTTTTGAAAAGAGCCGGAATGCCGGCCCAGCCAAAAGTAACCAAAAGGCTCTTGCCCCACCACTTGGCACCTCGCTTATGCTCGGTGTGCCCGTAATCCGCCATGGATTTGGGGGGGCGCCGCCACGCGCCATCCATGGCGCGGGGCGGCTAAACCGGCATCCCTGCCGGTTTACCCCCCAAATCCCTGTCGAATTCCGGCCAGCGTGGTTTGACGGAGCGCCTGAGATCAAAAGCAGATCAAGATCAAGAGCGGCTCGCTTCGCATCGTGGTTACTGTTGGCGACTGCAAAGTTGTGTAGATACCTATGCTCATCGGGGTGTAGCCCTCCCACAGTTTTAATCGGCGGTGAACTTGAAAATGGTGTTCTGGATATAGGTTTGCCCTGGATTCAAGCGAGTTGAGGCAAAGCCGGGTTGGTTAGGCGCATCCGGAAAATGCTGGGTCTCCAGGGTGAACCCGCTCCAGTGCTGGTACGTCTTGCCACCTTTGCCCTTCACCGAACCATCCAGGAAGTTGCTGGTGTAGAACTGCACCCCAGGCTCACTGGTGTAAAGCTGCAAGCGCCGCCCCGACTCAGGGTCATGCACCTGGGCAGCAAGCTGCTTTACATCACCTTTGGTATCCAGGGCCCAGTTGAAGTCGAACCCGCCTTGTTTCGGCTCGGCAAATTTGAGCTGTGGATGGTCCGCCTTGATGTGCTGGCCAATAGGCGTGGGCTTGAGGAAGTCCATCGGTGTGCCCTTGACCGGAGCCAGCTCACCGGTGGGGATCAAGGTGGCATTCACCGGTGTGTAGTGGCTGGCGTGCAAGGTGGCGACCTGCTTGAGAATGTCGCCGTTACCCGCGCCGGCGAGGTTGAAGTAGCTGTGATTGGTGAGGTTGAGTACCGTCGGTTTGTCGGTGGTGGCCTTGTAGTCGATGTGCAGTTCGTTCTTGTCGTTGAGGCGGTAAGTGACTTCGGTCTTCAGGTTGCCGGGGAAACCCATTTCACCGTCCTTGGACAGGTAGGTGAGGGTGACGCCCACCGAATCCTTGTCCTTGACGGGCTCGGCGTGCCACACCTGTTTGTCGAAGCCCTGGGCGCCGCCATGCAGCGAGTTGGGGCCGTCGTTGAGCGGCACCTGGTAGCGTTTGCCGTCGAGTTCGAAGGCACCGCCGGCCAGGCGGTTGCCGAAGCGGCCGATGGTTGCGCCGAAAAATGCAGTACCGCCTTGATAGCCTTGCACATCATCGAAACCCAGCACTACGTCGTCGAGCTTGCCGTTTTTGTCAGGCACCTTCAGCGACTGCAATACACCGCCGTAGGTAATTACCGTGGCTTGCATGCCATGGCTGTTGCGCAACACATACTGTTCGACGGCGGTGCCGTCATTGGTTTTACCGAAAGGCTTGTGCTCGCTGGTAAGGCCGGCGGCGTGAGCGCCGCCGCTGGCGATCAGCATGGACAGCGCCAGACCGGACAACAGGTATCGAGGGTGCTTCATGTCGAACTTCCTTTTGTTGTTTTTGGGTTGAATAGTTCTACTAATGTGAGATATTTCACCGGTTATCCAGCAGATTTATAGCCTTTAACGCCGATTTCGT
Source organism: Pseudomonas sp. OST1909 (assembly GCF_015277575.1). Taxonomy (NCBI): domain Bacteria; kingdom Pseudomonadati; phylum Pseudomonadota; class Gammaproteobacteria; order Pseudomonadales; family Pseudomonadaceae; genus Pseudomonas; species Pseudomonas sp. OST1909. The sequence continues at coordinate 4,243,420 of NZ_CP063780.1, read as the reverse complement.
AAAATAAAATAAGACTAATTGATCGAGGCACTACGTTATGAGTACTGAGCACGCCATTTATCCCGACCTCAAGGGCAAGAGCGTATTGATCTCCGGCGGGGCGTCAGGGATTGGCGAATTCATGGTGCGGGCCTTTGCCGCCCAGGGTGCCAAAGTGGCGTTTGTGGATCGCGCGCAAAGCCAGGGTGAACGCTTGGCGGCGCTGCTGAGTTCCAAGGGCCACACGGTCGAGTTCGAGTGCTGCGATATTACCGATGAGATTGGCTACGGTGCGGCAATCCGGCGCTTCGAGCATTCCCTCGGGCCGATCACGGTGCTGGTCAACAACGCGGCAAATGACGTGCGCCACAGTCTGGAAGAAATCGACTCGCAAATGTTCGACCGGTTGATCGCTGTCAACCTCAAGCACGCCTTCTTTGCCGCAAAGGCGGTGGTGCCAATGATGAAAGAGGCGGGTGGCGGCTCGATCATCAACCTGGGCTCGGTCGGCTGGATGATGGCGTCTGCCGGCTACCCGGTGTACGCCGCCAGCAAGGCCGCCGCCCACGGCATGACCCGAGGCCTGGCGCGGGAGCTGGGGCCGAGCCATATCCGCGTCAACACACTGGTGCCGGGCTGGGTGATGACGGAAAAACAATTGGCCATGTGGGTGGATGACGCGGCTCGGGAGTTGATCGCCCGTAGCCAGTGCCTGCCTGGCAGTGTGATGCCGGAACACATCGCCAATATGGCCCTGTTTCTGGCCTCGAATGCCTCGGCGATGTGTTCGGCGCAAAACTTTATCGTTGACGGCGGCTGGGTGTAGAAACGCGATTCCAAAAAATTGTGAAGATCGCGAGTGGGAGGGGGCTTGCCCCCGATAGCGGTGGGTCAACCCACATCAATGTTCGCTGGGCCGACGTCATCGCAGGCAAACCAGCTCCCACATTTAGATCCTGGGGTGTCAGGTAGAGATGCGCCGGCTGTCAGGCCGTCACGGGGGCAAGCCCCCTCCCACATATGAACTGCGATGCTTAGGCGATTGGGTAGCGTTTGAACGCTGGGTGCTGTTCCAGGCGTTCAGCATGGCGCTTCAGGTTGGGGAACGCATCCGACTTCACCACCGACGCCACGGTGAACTGGCTGAACGACCAGGCGACCGCTGCTGTAATGGATGCCTGGGTCAGCGCTTCACTGTCTGCCAGTTGCTTGTCCAGCAGGGCATAGGCCGCCAGCAATTGCCCACTGACGCGTTCGATCCACGGTGCATGTAACTTTTCGGCTGGGCGCAGGTTGTGTTCATAGACGATCTGCACACTCTTTTCACAGGCTGCAAGGGCCAGTCCGAGCAGTTGCAGGTCGTGGGCGCGTGCTGCCGGTTGTTGGGGCAGTAGCTTCTTGTCAGCCGGCGCCAGTGCTTCCAGGTAATCGAGGATCAGGCTCGAATCCATCAGCACCATCCCGTCGTCCAACACCAGGGAGGGGGCTTTGACCACGGGGTTGATCTGGGCAAATTGCGCGTAGGTGCTGAACACCGACAGCGGTTCATGCACAAACTCCACCCCATACAAGTCCAGGGAAATCGCCACGCGGCGTACGTAGGGCGAGTCCAGCATTCCGACCAGTTTCATGCAGCCTCCATTGCTTTCGCGGTGTGATTGGCTGACGAGATTAAGGCTTCATGATCAGGGTGCGCAATGCTTGAAGGGGCGGTCGCTACATTGAACTGCGGGCCGCCCCGGGCGGTTGCCCGGTGATGCGCTTGAAGGCACGGCTGAACGCCGCCTGGGAGGTGTAGCCGAGGCGTTGCGCGACGGTTTCGATGGGCATGCGCTCCAGGCTCAGCCACTGCGTGGCCAGGCGCATGCGCAGTTCCGTAGCGTAGCGCAACGGCGGTATGCCGAGGATGGCCTGGAAGCGATCGGCAAATACCGAGCGCGAGGTATGGCATTGCGCGGCCAGTTCCGCCACGCTCCAGTCGCGGCCCGGCTGCTGGTGCAGGGCGAGGAGGGCGCGGGCCAGGCGTGGATCGCGTAGCGCCGCCACCAGGCCCGAGGCGTTGCCACAGGCGCATTCGACCCAGCCGCGTACGATCATCGCCGCCACCACATCGGCCAGGCGCGCCAGGATGCCGGCATAGCCGATGCGGGCCGTGGAGACTTCCCGTTCCATCACCGCCAGGATCGGCATCAGGCCGGGGTAACGCTGGCCCCCCGCATCGATCAGCATCAGCGCCGGCATCAGGTTGCCGAGCCCCTGGATGCTGCCGAGTTCGAACTCCATGCAGGCACTGAACAGCAAGGTGCTGGGCGTCGCGTTAGGGGAAGCATCCACGGCGCAGACCGCATCCCCCAACGGGGCACTGTCGAAATCGCCTATATCGTGCACACCGGCGCTCGCATCGGATAACAGTGCATGCGCGCCACCATGGGCGATGAACACCGCATTGCCCGCCGACAGTTCGAAAAGGTCGCCATCCTCGCCGCGCAAGGTCACGTGGCCGGCCGCGAGAAAGTGGAAATAGGCATGGCCGGGCTTGGCGTCAAAGCCCATGCCGAAGCTCGGCCCGGCCTGGATGCGGCGGTACTTCACACCGCGCAGGCGCATGCCGCGCAGCAGCTCATTGATCAGGTCGGAAGACAGGGTAAAAGCATGCGCGGCAGTCATGTTCGGGGTTTCGGTCAATAACTCAAGGGTTTGCATCATAGATCATCCGGGCGGGCAAACCTAGACTGGCCGCCTTGCCAATGATCCGAGGATGACCTGTGATGAATGACAATGCAGCCCAAGCCCCTGCCGGGATTGTGACGGAGCCGGCCTGGCTGGCGGTATTTTCTTTGGCGATGGGGGTGTTCGGCTTGCTGACGGCGGAGTACCTGCCGGCCAGTTTGTTGACCCCCATGGCCTTGGACCTGGGGGTCTCGGAGGCGCTGGCCGGCCAGGCCGTGACGGTGACGGCAGTGGTGGCGTTGTTTGCCGGTTTGCTGGTGCCCGGCCTGACCCGAAGCATCGATCGGCGCGTGGTGCTGCTGGGGTTCTCCACGCTGATGATCGCCTCCAACCTGCTGGTGGCGTTGTCTTCCAGCCTGACCGTACTGCTGTTGATGCGCATCCTGCTGGGCATCGCCCTGGGCGGTTTTTGGAGTATGGCAGCGGCAGTGGCCATGCGTCTGGTGCCGCCGGCCTCGTTGCCCCGGGCGCTGTCGATCATTTTCAGTGGCATTGCGCTGGGTACCGTGGTCGCCGTGCCGCTGGGCAGCTATCTGGGTGGGCTCTATGGTTGGCGCAGTGCGTTTATCGCGGCGGCTGCCGTGGGTGGGGTGACCCTGGCGTTCCAGGCGCTCACCCTGCCGCGCCTGGCGCCCAACGGCGCTGCGCGCCTGCGCACTGTGCTGCAAGTGCTGCTGCGTCCGGGCATCGCCATGGGCATGTTCGGCTGTGTACTGGTGCACACCGCGCATTTCGCGTTGTTCACCTATATTCGTCCGTTCCTGGAAAGTACCACCGGCGTCGATACCCAAGGGCTGGCCCTGATGCTGCTGGGTTTTGGCGTAGCGAATTTCGTCGGCACCTTGCTCGCAGGTTGGTTACTGGTGCGCCACCCGCGTGGAACATTGGTGTTGATGCCGGTGCTGGTGGGCATTGCGGCACTGGCCCTGGTCTGGCTACCGGTATCACTGCCGGGCCAGGCGTTGCTCCTGGCGCTGTGGGGCATGGCGTTTGGCGGTGTGCCGGTGGCGTGGTCCAATTGGGTCGCCCGTGCCGTGCCGGACCAGGCCGAAAGTGCCGGCGGCATGGTGGTTGCGTCGGTACAGTCGGCGATTGCCGCGGGGGCTGCCGGTGGTGGTTTGATGTTCAGCGTCAGCGGCATCGGCGGGGTGTTTGTCGGCGCGGGTGTATTGATGCTGTTCGCGGCCTTGCTTATCGCCCTGCGCGTACAGGTGCCTCGACAAGACGGGGAGGCCGGTGTGACGCATCACCCGTCTTTGGTTTAGTCTGGAACGCTTCGTTTATCGCAATCCCTGAGGAGCAGTGGCATGGCTGATTATGTACCCCCAAAGGTCTGGACCTGGGACACCGAAAGCGGCGGCACCTTTGCCAGTATCAACCGGCCCATCGCCGGTGCTACCCACGAAAAGGCGCTGCCAGTAGGCAAGCACCCATTGCAGCTGTACTCCCTGGCTACGCCCAATGGGCAAAAGGTCACGATTCTGCTTGAGGAATTGCTGGCGCTGGGGCACACCGGTGCCGAATACGACGCCTGGCTGATCAAGATCGGTGACGGCGACCAGTTCGGCAGTGGCTTTGTGGGGGTAAACCCGAACTCGAAGATTCCGGCGCTGATGGACCACAGTGGCGCCACGCCGATTCGGGTGTTCGAGTCCGGCGCGATCCTGCAATACCTGGCCGAGAAATTCGGCGCGTTCTTGCCCAGCGAGCCTGCGGCCCGAGCTGAATGCCTGTCGTGGTTGTTCTGGCAGATGGGCAGCGCACCTTACCTGGGCGGAGGTTTCGGACATTTCTATGCCTATGCACCGAGCAAGATGGAGTACCCGATCAACCGCTTTGCCATGGAAGCCAAGCGCCAACTGGACGTGCTGGACAAGCGCCTGGCGGTGAGCGAGTACATCGCCGGCGATGAGTACACCATTGCCGATATCGCCATCTGGCCCTGGTACGGCGGGCTGGTCAAGGGCCGCTTGTATGGCGACTCGGCGGAGTTTCTCTCGGTGCATGAATACAAACACGTGCTGCGCTGGGCCGACGCAATTGACGCCCGGCCAGCGGTGCAGCGCGGGCGGCGGGTGAATCGGGTGTCGGGTGAGGAGCAGTTGCCCGAACGGCATGACGCGAGTGACCTGGACTGATTCAGAGCCAGTGTGGGAGGGGGCTTGCTCCCTCCCACACGGGATCTCCTTGTCTTCGGTTTATTTGTAGCGCTGTTCGAACACTACCACCTGCTCAGGCGTGATCAGTTCAAACGGCACCCACACTTCGGCTTCAATCGGTTCGCCCTTGATCATCTTGATCGCCGCTCGAACCGCCTGGGTCGCCTGGGCCTTGGGGTCCTGGAACACTGACGCAGCAAGCAGCCCACGCTTGATCGCGGCCAGGCCGTCGGGCAAGCCGTCGATGCCGACGATCGCAATCTCGCCCTTGGCCTTGCCCGCTTGCTGCAATGCCATGGCTGCGCCAATCGCCATTTCATCGTTGTTGGCCACGATCGCATCGAACTGCGTACCTGCCAGCAGCCAGTTGCTGGTCAGGTCCATGCCTTTGTTGCGTTGCCATTCGGCGCTTTGCTGTTCAACGATCTTGATACCGGGAAAGTCCTTGAGCACCTGCCTGGCGCCTTCGGTGCGGTCATGGGTGGCATTTTGCGCGAGGTCGCCCATGATGATCGCCACATTGCCTTGGCCACCGAGTTTTTCTGCGAGGTAGCGCATCTGCAGTTGTCCGGCCTCGATGTCGTTGGAGGCCACCGTGACTACGCCCTTGGGCAGTGTGCGTTCATCCGGGTGACGGTTGACGTACACCAGTGGCGTCTTGGCCGCCACGGCGGCTCGGGTGATATTGGCAGTGGCGGCGGTGTCGACCGGCAGCACGATCACCGCGTCGACTTTCTGGTTGAGAAACCCCTCGACTTGATTGAGCTGGCGCACCACATCGCCTTGGGCGTCTTCGAACTGGATCTGCACGTCCTGCTGTTTCGCCGCAGCCTCCAGGCCGCTACGCACATAGGTCATGAAGTTATCGTCAACCCGGGCAATGCTTACGCCGATGCGATAGGCGGCGAAGGTCCATTGGCTGAACAGCAACAGCAGCGCGGCCACTAGCAATGAATAACGATGCATAAGTGTGTTCCTTTTATTGTTATAGGGTGAATGCCTGGCGGAAGCGCTCCAGGGCCACTTCGCTGGTGCCGCTGGCCCAGCCCTCCAGGCCGACCACGCCGGTGTAGCCCATGGCGTGCAGCGCACGGGCAATGGCCGGGTAGTGGATTTCGCCGGTGCCGGGTTCCTTGCGCCCGGGCACGTCGGCCACCTGGATTTCACCGATGGCGCCGCCGGCGCGCTGGATCAATTCGATCAGGTTTCCTTCGCCTATCTGCGCGTGGTACAGGTCCAGGTTCATCTTCAGATGCGGGCTGCCCACGGCTTCGATCAGGGCCAGAGTGTCGTTGGCGCGGGCGAAGGGCGTACCGGGGTGATCGACGGCGGTGTTGAGGTTTTCCAGCAGGAACACGTGGCCGGCGTCTTCCCCCAGGCGCGCGATTCTTTCCAGGGTCTTGCAGGCGCTCAGCCACATGCGTCCGGTGGTCTGGCTGACCGGCTGCACCGGCAAGCCGCCGTCACCCAGGCCGGTGCCGTGCAGGTTGAGGCTGGGGCAATTGAGGCGCTCGGCGATGCCCAGGGATTCGCGGGCGCTGTCGAGCAGTTGGCGGCTGCCTTCGGGGTCGGTGAGGGTGCCGCTGATGTAGCCGGTCATCGAGGTGAAGTTCGCGCCGGTCGCGGCCAGGGCGTCGATGTCCTTGTCGGTCCAGCTCCAGATTTCGGCGCTGAACCCCAGGGCGTGGATACGTTTGACCCGTTCGATGAAGGGCAGGTCGAGAAACACCATCTCGGCGCTGACGGCCAATGTGAACGGCATCATGGGCGTGCCCCTTGCACGGCCACGGCCTTGCCGGTCTCGTACGACTCAATGCAGGCGCGGGCAATTGCCAGGGCTGCACGCGCATCCTCACCGCTGGCCAAGGGCTTGGCGCCGCTGCGCAGGCAGTCGACGAAGTGGTTGAGTTCGGCAATGTAGGCGTCGCGCAGCAGGTCAGTGTCCATCCGCTGGGTGTCGGCCTGGATGCCCTGGGCCAGGTAGCGCACCAGGTCGCAGTCATTGAGGCTGCCCATGCTCAGCATGCCCTGGCTGCCGAACACTTCACCGCGTACATCATAGCCATACACCGCCTGGAAGTTGGCCTCGGCGGTGGCAATGGCGCCGTTGTCGAAGCGGATCGTGACCACTGCAGTGTCGAGTAAACCTTGGCTTTTGTACGCCGGTGCGATCAGCGCGTCGGCCATCACATAGACCTGCACCGCTTCGGCGCCGGGATTGAGGTAGCGCAGGGTGTCGAAGTCGTGGATCAGGGTTTCCAGGAAGATCACCCATTGTGGTGACGCGGCTGGGTTGTTCAGCGCCGGGTCGCGGGTCAGCGAGCGCAGTAACTGCGGCGTGCCGATGCGGCCGGCTGTGACATCGAGGTGGGCGGCACGGAAGCTCTTGGCGAAACGCCGATTGAAACCGACCTGCAACGGCACGCGGGCGTCGGCGGCAGCGGCGATGGCGCGATCGGCTTCATCCAGGGTGATCGCCATGGGTTTTTCGCAGAAGATGCCCTTGCCGGCACGGGCGGCGCTGATCACCAGGTCGGCGTGGCTACGGGCGGGGGAAGCGATAAGCACTGCGTCGATATCGGGGTCGTCCAACAGCTGTTGTGGGTCGGTGTAGACCTTGTCCACCCCCAGCTCTGCTGCCAGGCGTGCGGCCTGGCCTGGAGTTGGGTCGGCGATGGCGGCAAGGCAGGCGCCGGGGATGTGGCGGGCCGCCGTAAGGCCGTGGAAGCTGCCCATGCGACCGGCACCGATCAATCCGAGGCGGATGTTTTGTGTACTCATGAAGTGACCCCTTTTTATTGTTGGCCGCAGGACGGTCCTGGCTGGCATAGAGGCAGGAGCAAGGGTTGTGCCAAGTCATAACGCACTGATTTTTAAGAGTTTATAAAATAGACTAAACAAAATGTGTTCATTCAAATGACATGCCTATACTGACATGTCAAAAACATGAACATGGATACCTCGATGACCCTGACGTTTAGCGGGCAAGACCTCGATTACCTCACGGCCCTGGGGCCTGCTGCGCTGAATGACGGCCCCGTCGCTGCATTGGAGCAGGGCTGGCGAGCGTGTCTGTCTGGCCAGGTCGAGCGCCCGGCCGGGGTGCGCCAGGTCATCTGGGATTCCTGGCGGCGCAGTATCGAGGCGGGTATCGATCCCGATGACAGCCACTACCGTTTCGTTGCCGCCCAAACGCTGGCGGCTACCCTGGCCAATCACCGCGCACTGATCGCCGCTGCCGCGCAGGTCATGCACGGCCTGCTGGCCTATAACCCACGCGGCCATATCAACCTTACCGATGCCGAGGGCACCACCCTGTATTTCTGCGGGCTGGACATCACCCCCGTGGGGAGTCGCCTGCTGGAATCGGTACAGGGCACCAACTGCACCGGCCTGGCCCTGGCCGAAGATCGCTTGGTGTACGTATTGGCCGAGGAGAATTTCGCCGGCGCCCTGCGCCAGCGCCGCATGCACTGCGCCGCTGCGCCGATCAAGGATGCTCAGGGCCAGACACTGGCGATGCTCACGCTGACCGCCGAGCCCGGCTGGTTTCATTTCCATACTCTGGGTACCGTCCAGGCGGCAGCCGAAGCGGTGTCGCGGCAGATGGCGCTGCAGGTGTTGCTGGAAGAACAACAAGCGGTGCTCGAAGTGCTGAACGAAGGCTTGGTGGTGCTGGATGAGCATGGCTGCATCAAGGCGCTCAACCGCTATGCGCGGCAGTTGTTCGGGGTGGGGCTGGAACTGCTCGGCAGTCCGTTCCAGCGCCTGGGGTGCAATGAGTTGAGCGACGCGCTGGGTGAGCCGGTGCGCGACCTTGACTGCACCTTTGAGCTGCGCGACCGCAGCCCGCTTGCGTGCCTGGTTTCGGTATGCCCGCTGGAGCAGGGTGGGGTGATTGTGTCAGTGCGCGAAAACCGCCGCATCCGCGAAATCACCCGACGCATTGTCGGCACCCAGGCCCGCTATACCTTCGACACCATCCAGGGCTCCTCGCGGGCGATCCAGGACGCGCTGCACCTGGGGCGCATTGCCAGTCGCGGTGACGCCACCACCTTGATCCTCGGCGAAAGCGGCACTGGCAAGGAGCTGTTCGCCCAGGCCATTCATAATGCCAGCGAACGTTGCAACGGCCCGTTCGTGGCGGTCAACTGCGGTGCCATCCCCCGGGACCTGGTGCAGAGCGAACTGTTTGGCCATGTCGAAGGCGCGTTCACCGGCTCGGCGCGAGGTGGGTCGGCGGGCAAGTTTGAATTGGCCGATGGCGGCACCATCTTCCTGGATGAAATTGGCGACATGTCCTTCGATGCCCAGGTCAGCCTGTTGCGGGTCTTGCAGGAAGGCGAAATCACCCGCGTAGGTGCGAAAAATTCGCGGCCAGTGGACGTGCGCATCATCACCGCTACCCATCGCAACCTGAGCCAGGCAGTGGCCGAAGGCGCGTTTCGTGAGGATCTTTACTACCGCCTCAATGTGTTGAACCTCACGGTGCCACCCTTGCGTATGCGCCGCGAGGATATCCCGCTGTTGGCACGGCATTTCCTGCAGCGCTGTGCGCGTTCGTTGCGTAAAGCGGTGCAGGGTTTCTCGCCGGACGCGTTGGCCCTGCTGTCAGCCCATGGTTGGCCGGGCAATGTGCGTGAATTGGAAAACGCCATTGAACGGGCGACCAACCTGGCGATGGGCGAGTTGATCCAGCCGGCTGACTTGCCGCTGGAAACTCAGCAAAGGGCAGCGCTGCGCCTTTACCAGCCCCAGCCCGCGCAGGATCTGAGCAGCCATGAACTGCATGCCATCGTCGCTGCATTGAACAACACGGGCGGCAATATTCGCCTGGCCGCCCGGCAACTCAACGTGTCGCGGGGTGGGCTGTACAACAAGATGGGGCGGTTTGGTTTGAGTGCAGGGGATTTTCGCGGGCGGTGAATGATTGTCCGTGTGCAGATTAAAGGTGGGGGCTTCGATGGCGGTCTGACAGCCGACCTGGATGTTGGATTGGGCCGAGTACATATCCGTTATCTGGGTAACGGCTGCTATTGGTTCCGCTCTTACAGCGGCTCACTTTTGAAAAGCGCAAAAGTAAGCAAAACGCTCTTGCCCCACCACTCGGCACCTCGCTTAGGCTCGGTGTGCCCGTAATCCGACCTGGATTTGGGGGGCCGCCGCCACGCGCCATCCATGGCGCGGGGCGGCTAAACCGGCATCCCTGCCGGTTTACCCCCCAAATCCAGGTCGGATTACGGCCAGCGTGGTTTGACGGGGCGCCTAAGATCAAAAGCAGATCAAGATCAAGATCAAGATCAAGAGCGGCTCGCTTCGCATCGTGGTTACGGTCGGCAGCTACAAAGTTGCGTAGATCCCATGCCGCGATAGCGGTGTGTCAGCCTCTGAATTTTTGACGGGTTCATCACCGTCGGGGCAAATCGAATCGTCGCACCGCCCCTCCCACATTGTGTTCTTTGTGTATCAGGTGCCCATGTTTTCCGGGGTCACTATCTGCGGTGGTATATGCACCCGATGCCGCACCGGATCGAAGCCTTCGTCATTCAGCAACTGCACCAGCAGTTGCACCAGCGCCGCCGCTGTCTGCCGCGGCTGCGAGTCCATTACCACATCGATCAAGCCGCGGCTCAACGCCTGGCGCGACAGCTCAGTCGACTCCTGCAGAATGCAACACAACGTCGGGCGCTTGGGCAGTTGCGCCAGGGCGTTGATCACGCCGTCACCGCCGCCGCCCACCACGCACAGGCCGCGCAGGTCGGTGTGGCGGGCGAGCAGGTCGAGGGTGGCTTCCTCGGTGATGTCGCAGTTATCCAGGTTGATCAGCGGCTCCAACGGCTTGAGGCCCGGCGCGTGTTCGGCCAGGTAGCTGTGCAAGCCCTTGACCCGTGCCTGGTGCCCGAGAAAACGATGGCCGCCAAGCAAAATGCCAACGCTGCCTTTGCGTGCGCCGCAGATGTGTGCCAGCAGCCAGCCCATGGTGCGCCCGACTACGTGGTTGTCCTGGCCCACATAGGGTTCGAGGGCCTGTTCATGGATATCCGACAGCAGCGCAACCACTGGTAAGCCGGCTTCACGGATCTGCGCCAGGCAGGCGTTGATCAGCGGATGGGCGAAGCTGACCACCGCCAGGGCGTCGCACTGCACCGCCAGTTGCTCGATCTGCGCGACGATGGCATTCGGTGAACGGTCGTTGATGTAGTCGAACTGGCAGCTCAGGTTGGCGGTGGCGTGATGCTGCGCGGCATCGCTGATGGACTGGGCGAGGTTGGCATAGAAGGCCTGGGCGGTGCCCAGCAACAGCACGCCGAAACGGTAGGTGGGGCGCCGTTCGCGGATGCGCTGGCCGATCAGTCGTGCAGCGAAATAACCCACGGCTTCGGCGGCCTGGAACACCTGTTCGGCCGTGCCCGGGTTGACCGGGGCGCGGGCGTTCAATACCCGGTCGACGGTGGCCACGCTAAGCCCCGCGTGGGCGGCGACGGTGGCGATGGTTGGGCGTTTATGGTTGTGCATTGGCAGGCCCCTTGAGCGTCTTGATAGAAAACTATCAAGCTCCGCTGGGCCTGGATGATAGCTTGATAGGGAATGGATTCAAGGCCTTGAGGGTGATTTGGCTGCGCTCTATGGTTGGTTCCGCAAAGCACCTGAAACCCTACGCTTGCGGAGAACAATAACAATGCCTGAACACACCGCTTACCGCGCTCGGCGCGACTACAGCCTCACTGGCCCTGAAGCGGCCCGCGCCGCCGAAAAAGGCCTGGTTTCGGCCAACTGGTACCAGTCGCCCATCTCGCGCAAACGCATGAAAGAACTGATGCAGCGCCGCGACGCTCCGGCCTTGCTCGACACCGCTATCTGGGTCTCGACGCTGTTGGTCACAGGCTTTGGTGGCTATTGGTTCTGGGGCTCCTGGGCCTGCGTACCGTTTTTTCTCGTCTATGGCGTGCTCTACGGCACGGCGTCCAACCCGCGCTGGCACGAAACCGGGCACGGCACTGCGTTCAAGACCCGCTGGATGAACGACGGGCTGTACCAGGTGGCGAGCTTCATGTGCCTGTTCGAACCTCACGTGTGGCGCTGGAGCCATGCCCGTCATCACACCGACACCATCGTCGTCGGCCGCGACCCGGAGATCGTCGAGCCGCGCCCGCCGAGCCTGTGGATGATGGCCCTCAGCCTGTTCAACCTGCCCCTGGCCTGGAAGACCTTCAGCGGCGTGGCCCGCCATGCGCTCGGGCGCATGAGTGCCCAAGAGCAAGACTTCATCCCTGAATCCGAATGGCCCAAGGTATTGCGTGCCGCACGTATATGGATTGGGATTTATGCGCTGATCATCGGCGCCGCGTTGTACCTGCACAGCTGGCTGCCGCTGATGCTGGTGGGGCTGCCCAGTCTCTATGGTGCCTGGCTCGGCTACCTGTTCGGCCTCAGCCAGCATGTGGGCCTGGCTGAAGATGTGCTCGACCATCGCAGTAACTGCCGCACCATCTACATGAACCGGGTGCTGCGCTTTATCTACATGAACATGAACTACCACCTCGAACACCACATGTACCCGATGGTGCCTTACCACGCGCTCAGTCAACTGCACGAAGAGATCCGCAGCGACTGCCCAGCGCCGTATGCCAATCTGTGGGAGGCCTACCAGGAAATCATTCCGACTATTTGGCGCCAGCGCAGCGACCCCAGCTATTTCGTCCAACGCCCGACCCGTGGCGAGGGAGCTTGCTCGCCACACAGTAAAAGCCAGTCATTGGAGATAAATGCATGAACGATCAATGGATCGACGTCTGCGCCGTGGGCGAAATAGAAGCAGAAGACGTGCTGCGCTTCGACCACGGTATTCACACCTACGCGGTGTTCCGCTCTGCCGAGGATGAATTCTTCGCCACCGCCGGCCTGTGCACCCACGAGAAAATCCACCTGGCGGACGGCCTGGTGATGGACCACGTGATTGAATGCCCAAAGCACAACGGGCGCTTCGATTACCGTTCCGGCCAAGCCCTGGGCGCGCCGGTGTGCGTCAACCTCAAGACCTACCCGGTGCGGGTCGAAGCGGGGCGGGTACTGCTCGCTGTCACGGCCGGATGATGAACCAGGCCCTGATCATCGTCGGCGCTGGTCATGCCGGTGGACGTGCGGCACTGACCTTGCGTGAAGAAGGTTACAGCGGGCGCCTGATCCTGATCGGCGATGAAGCGCACTTGCCCTACGAACGCCCACCGTTGTCCAAAGGCGTGCTGCAAGGCTCGACGGACCTGGCGGAATGCAGCCTGTGCGACAGTGCACGGTTGGCGGCATTGGGCATCGAGCATATCGCCGGTAACCCGGTGAGCCGCCTGGACCCGCAGCAACACCGGCTGCAACTGGCCGACGGCCAATGGTTGACCTATACCGGCTTGTTGCTGGCTACCGGTGGCCGGGCGCGACGCTTGCCCGAGGCGCAGGCCCCTGTGCTTTACCTGCGTACCCACGATGAAGCCTTGGCTCTGCGTGATAAGTTGCGTCCCGGCACCCGCCTGGTCGTGGTCGGTGGTGGCTTTATTGGCCTGGAGGTGGCGGCCACCGCACGAGGGCTGGGGTGTGAGGTCACGCTGCTTGAAGCCGGGCCACGCTTGGCGAGCCGGGTGTTGCCGGCGCCGATTAGTGCCTCGCTGCTGGCGTTGCATCGTGATCAAGGTGTGGACGTGCGCTTGAACGTCGGCGTGGAATGCATCCACGCCGACGCCGTGCAACTGGTCGATGGGCAACGGCTGCCCTGTGACCTGGTGGTGGTCGGCATCGGCATGCAACCCAATATCGAGCTGGCGGCGGCGGCAGGGCTGGAAGTCGGTCAGGGCATTCGTGTCGACGCGCAATTGCGCACCAGCGCGGCGGATATCTACGCGGCGGGGGATGTCTGCGAGTTTCGCCTCGCTGGCGTCTTTCAGCGCCAGGAAACCTGGCGCAACGCCGAGGCCCAGGGGCGGCACGCCGCGTTGAACCTGCTGGGGCGAGCGCTGCCATTCGAGACGCTCCCCGGTTTCTGGTCCGACCAATACCACTGGGGTTTGCAGACTGTCGGGATGATGACTGCACGCACGGTCAGCCGTGCGTTGCCTGGGGGTGGCCTGTTGCTGTTTTACCTCGACGACGATGCCCGGTTGCAAGGCGCGTGCGGCTGGGCGCCGGGCAACGGTGCGGCCAGGGACATCAAGCTGTGCGAGCGCCTGATTGCCGCGGGCACTGTGCTCGACCCGGGCAGCCTGGCAGATGCCGATGTGTCCCTCAAACCACTGTTGCGAGGCTGATATGCGCCAACTTCTGGTATTCCAATCGATGTGGGCCATGCAAACCGAGCCCGGCAGCCTCGAAGCGCAACTGGACCGCATCGCCGCCGCTGGTTTCGACGGCATCACCGATCATTACTGGACGCTGGCCGCAGTCTCGCGCTTGCATGCTGCCGCCACGGCCAGGGGCTTGCAGATCGAAGGTCAGCTGTTCCCGCAATCGGTGGACGATCTGGCCAGGGCATTGGAAGTGACCGGCCGCTACGGTTGTCACCACCTGACCCTGCAAGCCGATGTGCGCCCGCGTACCCAGGTTGAGGCGGCCAGGCTGATCGAAGGCTGGCAGCGCCTGGCCGAACAGGTGGACTTCCCGATCCTGCTGGAAACCCACCGTTATCGACTGACCAACGACCTGCTGTTCACCCTCGACCTGCTGGCGCAAATGCCCGACCTGAAACTGCTCGCAGACCTGTCCCACTACGTGGTTGGCCGCGAGTTGCCCGAGCCCGGCAGTGTGGAAGACGACGAACAGATACGCACCATCCTGCGTCATAGCTGGGGCTTTCATGGCCGCATCGCCAGCAGCGAACAGGTGCAGGTTGGCCTGGATTTTCCTCAGCACCAGCCTTGGGTCGAGCGCTTTACTGGCTGGTGGCGCTATGGGATCGACGACTGGCTGACCCGTGCCGACGCGCCCCAGAGCCTGCCCTTCACCTGCGAACTGGGCCCGCCACCCTATGCGATCACCGATGCAATGGGGCGAGAACTCACTGATCGCTGGGCCGAGGCGCTCAAGATGAAAGCGCTGATTCGCCAGGTGTGGGCCAGTTGTCACGGCTGATCTGCTAACCTGCGTCGGTTCAAACCGACCTTAGCCTATGGATCTGCCTGATGAAAACCTGCCCTGTCCAGCCACCTCTCGAACCGCAGTCCGTGTGCCACCCGATCACCAGCAGCGCGATTTTCATGGTCGCCACCCTGGCCCCCGACGCGGCTGAAAACGTGCGTGGCTGGTGTGCCGACATCGCCGGCCTTGTGCGTTCGGTGGGCAAGCGCGTGCCGTCGGGCAACCTGACCTGCGTCTGCGGCTTTGGCTCGGATGCGTGGGACCGGCTGTTCGGCGCCCCACGCCCTGCGTCGCTGCATCCGTTCCGCGAATTCGGTGTAGAAGGGCGCAAGGCGGTGTCGACCCCGGGCGATATCCTCCTGCATATCCGCGCCGAGCAGATGGACCTGTGTTTCGAGCTGGCGACCCAATTGATGGCCGCCTTGGGCGATAGCGTCAAGGTGGTGGATGAGGTCCAGGGTTTCCGCTATTTCGATATGCGCAGCATCATCGGTTTTGTCGACGGCACCGAAAACCCGGTAGGGCGCAAGGCCGAAAGATTCACCCTGGTCGGTGACGAAGACCCTCAGTTCGAGGGCGGCAGCTACGTAGTGGTGCAGAAATACCTGCACAACATGAGCGCCTGGAACGGCTTGACGGTAGAAGCCCAGGAGAAGGTAATCGGGCGAACCAAACTGGCAGATATCGAACTGGACGAAGAAACCAAGCCGAGCAACTCTCACAGTGCCTTGACCGTCATCACTGACGAGAACGGCGAGGAAGTGAAGATCCTGCGCGACAATATGCCCTTCGGCCGCCCCGGCGCCGGCGAGTTCGGCACCTACTTCATCGGCTACGCACGCTCGCCGCAGCCTCTGGAGCAGATGCTGGAAAACATGTTCGTTGGCCGCCCGGTCGGCAACTATGACCGCTTGCTCGACTTCAGTACGGCAGTGACCGGTGGTTTGTTCTTCGTGCCCTCGGCCGATCTGCTTGAAGCGCTGGCCGACCGCGAACCGGCGGCTTAACTCAACAACCCGCTGCTGACCGCCACAATCAGGAAGATCCCCAGCAGCGCACGGTAGATCACGAACGGCCAGGTGGAGAAGCGCTCCAGGAACTTCATCAGGCCCCAGATCGCAAAGAACGCCGAGATGCTCGCCACCACCAGGCCGAAGATCAAGTGCGGCCAGGCGTGGGCAGGCATGTCGGCGCGCAGCAGCACCCACAGTTCTTTCAAACCCGCCAGGGCAATGGCCGGCAGGCCCAACAGGAAAGAAAAGCGCGCCGCTTCCTCACGTTTGAAGTTCAGGAACAGCGCTGCGGTCAGCGTGGAGCCCGAACGCGACACCCCAGGAATCAACGCGCCGATCTGCGCCACCCCCACGATCAGCGCATCGCGCAAGCGCATTTGGCTTACGTCGCGGGTATGGCGGGCGCGCACTTCGGCCAGTGCCAGCAACACCGCCATCACCACGCAGGAAATGCCGATCACCATCAGCCCGCGCAATGGCGAGTTGCATGCATTCAGGGTCGAAGACAGCGCCAACCCGGCAATGCCAATCGGGATAGTCGCCAGCACGATCGCCACCGCCAGTTTGAACCACCGATCGTTATAGTCGCCCCGGCGTACCGCACTGATACTGCCGGTGGTGACCTGGCGCACATCCCGCCAGAAGTAACTGACCACTGCCGCCAGCGCGGCCAATTGCATGGCCGCCGAAAACGCCGAGCCCGGGTCTTGCCAGCCGAGCAGGGCGGGCACCACGCGCATATGGGCGGTGGACGACACCGGCAGCAATTCGGTGATGCCCTGGATTACCCCCAGGATGAAAATTTGCAGGTAATCCAGGGAGGCAAAGCCCACATCCAGGCCGGCGGTACAGACATTGGTCACAATACGTGTCCTTGAGCGAAAGGTGGAAACCGGCGAAGTTTATTCTAAATGTTTCAGGAATTTGGCCAGGGCAACCGCTATTTGCATTCGGTTCAGCCAATAGAAAGGATTCGACAAGCCATTGGCGTGGCAGGCACTTTTGTGAACAATGGCGCCCTGCGTTTTTCCACCGAGAGCCCCATGCCTGAAACCACCGTTGAATTGATCCAGACCGGCCCTGAAGACGCCGAGCTGATTCGCAATCTGTACCAGTACTACGCCTACGAGTCTTCGGATTGGGAACAGGAAGATGTCGAAGTCGATGGCCGTTTCTATATCCATGACGAACACTTGGCCCGCTACTGGCAAGACCCGCAGTGGAGCGCCAACCTGTTGCTGGTCGATGGCTATATCGCTGGTTTCCTGTTGATTGAAGGCAGCGAACTGCCGGGTATCGACGCGTTGGAGCTGGCCGACCTGTTCATTCTCAAACGCTATCGTCGCAAGGGCATCGGCCGTGCCATCGCCAGCCAGGTGCTGTGCAGCGGCGCGGCCAATTGGCTGGTGCGTTTCTATGATCAGGACGAGGTATCCCAGGCATTCTGGCGCACCGTGCTGGATAACCTGCCGCGTCCGGTGCAGATGATGGAACTGGAGGATGATCCGCAGTTGGTGAGCTACCTGATTACCCGGGCGTCATTGCACTGATGCCCCGTGATTCGAATGGGGGGGGCGGTAAATGTGGGAGGGGGCTTGCTCTCGATGGCGGCCTGACAGCCGACCAGGATGTTGGATCAGACCGAGTACATATCCATTCCTGCGGTAACGGTTGATATTGGTTCCGCTTTTACAGCGGGTCACTTTTGAAAAGCGCAAAAGTAACCAAAACGCTCTTGCCCCACCACTCGGCACCTCGCTCAGGCTCGGTGTGCCCGTAATCCGACATGGATTTGGGGGGCCGCCGCCACGCGCCATCCATGGCGCGGGGCGGCTAAACCGGCATCCCTGCCGGTTTACCCCCCAAATCCCTGTCGAATTCCGGCCAGCGTGGTTTGACGGGGCGCCTCAGATCAAAAGCAGATCAAGATCAAGATCAAGATCAAGAGCGGCTCGCTTCGCATCGTGGTTACGGTTGGCGAATGCAAAGTTGTGTAGATACCTATGGTAATCGGGGGCAAGCCCCTCCAACACGGGCCTAGCCTGGATTGAACAGCACCTGCTGCATCGCCTGGGGCGGCTGCCCGAATGCCCTGAGGAACGCCTGGCGCATGCGCTCGCGATCACCAAACCCGGTTTCGCGGGCGACCACTTCCACCGGGTGGCGGCTGGTTTCCATCATGGCCCGGGCCGCTTCCACCCGCAGGGCTTCGATGGCCTTGGCCGGGGTTTGCCCGGTTTCTTCGCGAAACACTCGGCTGAACTGGCGCGGGCTGAGCCGGGCGACGTCGGCCAGGGCGTCGACTGACAAATCATGGGTGAGGTTTTCACGCGCATAGGCCAGGGCCAGTTGCACGCGGTCGGATTTGGGGTCCAGTTCCAGCAAGGTCGACAATTGCGATTGCTCGCTGCCGCGGCGCTGGGCTATCACCAGCTTGCGTGCGATGCGGCGCGCAAGGTCGCTGCCCAGGTCGTTCTCCACCATCGCCAGTGCCAGGTCGACCCCGGCGCTCATGCCGGCACCGGTCCACACCTGGCCGTCCACCACGAACAACTTGTCTTCTTCCAGGCGAATATCCGGGTAGCGCTTGCGAAACGCCGGCGCGTGGATCCAGTGGGTGGTGGTGCGTTTGCCGGCGAGCAGGCCCGCTTCTGCCAGCACAAAGATGCCCATGCATAAGGAGGCCACCCGGCGCGACTGTGCCGACGCTGCCTTGACCAGTTCCAGCAGGTTGGCCTCCGGTAGGCGAAACTCCAGATAGCCGCTGACGATCAGAGTGTCATAACCCTCTGGGCGGATGGCGTTGGTATTGACTGAAAAGCCCTGGGAGGTCATCACCGCGCCGCCGCTTTCCGATACCAGGTGAAACTCATAGGCCGGCTCACCGCGCAGCAGGTTGGCGCACTCGAACACCGAGCCCAGGCTAAGGCTCAACGACTGGAAATTCGGGTAAACCATCAGCGCAACGCTGTGCATTGCATCTCTCCAAGGGGCAGGGGAGAGGGGATTGTCGGCGTGTACCAGGCAAACGGCAACCGACTTTGGCGCATGTCCGGAATCCTTGCGGATATGACATTGTGAGTGGTTGCCTCGCTGCCTAACATGGCCCCAACGAACTAGACGACTGGTCTAATCGCACGGAGGCAAGCATGAGCAACGCAAGCAGCAGTGCACGGCAAGCGATTCTTGAACGTGCGCAATCCATCGTCGGTGCCAAGGGATTTTCCGCGGTGGGCTTGAACGAAATCCTGCACGCCGCACAAGTGCCCAAGGGCTCGTTCTATCACTACTTCAACTCCAAGGATGCGTTTGGCGTGGTGTTGCTCGATACCTATTTCGACCAGTACGTCGAAGGCATGCAGCAGCTGTTGGATCAGCCGGGTTTAACCCATCACGCCAAGTTGATGCGCTATTGGCAAGGCTGGATCGACAACCACACTGGCTGCACCGATACCGGCAAGTGCCTGGCCGTCAAGTTGGGGGCTGAAGTCTCCGACCTGTCAGAACCCATGCGATTGGCGTTGCAGCGCGGTACTTCGCGCACCATCGAGTTACTCGCGCTGGCCCTGGAGCGCGGGGTCGAAGACGGCTCGCTCAGGTTCGAGCACGCCCCGCACAGCCTTGCCAAGCGCTTGTATGCGCTGTGGCTGGGAACCAGCGTCATGGGCAAGATCACCCGTACCACTGCGCCGTTCTGCGAGGCGCTGCTGCTGACCCAACAGTTGTTGGGCGGCCCTGAAAACCCTGCTACTCACATCGATCGAGGCACTGGAAAATGAAAGTATTAATGGTACTGACCTCTCACGACCAGCTTGGCGATACCGGGCGCAAGACCGGCTTCTGGCTCGAAGAGTTTGCCGCCCCTTATTACGTGTTCAAGGACGCTGGCGCCGTTGTGGTGCTGGCTTCCCCAGCTGGCGGCCAGCCGCCGTTGGACCCGAAGAGCGATGAGCCGGATGCGCAAACCGAGCAGACAGAGCGCTTCAGGAAAGACCCGGTTGCGCAGTCGGCCCTGGTTGGCACGGTGAAGCTGGAAACGGTCAACGCCGCCGACTTCGACACCCTGTTCTACCCTGGCGGCCACGGCCCGCTGTGGGACCTGGCGGAGTCGCCGGTGTCCATCGCGCTGATCGAGGCGTTCGAACGGGCCGGCAAACCCATCGGATTTGTCTGCCATGCACCGGGTGCCTTGCGCCACGTCAAGGCAGTCAACGGTGAGCCGTTGATCAAGGGCCGCCGTGTGACCGGGTTCTCCAACTCGGAGGAAGCCGCGGTGCAATTGACCGATGTTGTGCCGTTCCTGATTGAAGATGAATTCAAAAAACTGGGCGGCAAGTATGAGAAGGGTGCCGATTGGCAATCCTTTGTGATTGTCGATGGCTTGCTGGTCACTGGGCAGAACCCGGGCAGCTCCAACGAAGTGGCCGTGGAACTGCTGGCACTCAGCGCTTAAGTTAATAAACCGAGGTACGCACTGGCGACTCCCAGGAGTCGCCAGGGTTTTCGTTCGTCCTGAATCTGGAATATCCCCATGCCTGACTGCATTTTGAACACCCCGATAAAGCTGGGGCATCATCGCTTGAACAATCGCGTTGTGCTGCCGCCGCTGACACGCCAGCGCAGCGCCCAGCCGGGCAATATCGCCACCGACCTGATGGCCGAATATTACCGCCAGCGTGCCAGTGCCGGCTTCATGGTCAGCGAGGGTACGCAGATCGAGCCGCGCGGCCAGGGCTACGCATGGACGCCGGGCATCCATACACCGGCGCAGATCGAGGGTTGGCGCAAGGTGACCGCAGCGGTACATGCCGAGGGTGGGGTGATCTTTGCCCAGCTATGGCACGTGGGGCGGGTGTCCCATAACGCCTTGCAACCTGGCGGCGCTGCACCGGTGGGGCCGTCTGCACTGCCGGCGCTGCAAGCCAAAGCCTTTATTGAAACCGGTCCGGGTGTGGGTGAGCTGGTGCAGCCACCCGTGCCTCGTGCGTTGAGCCCGCTGGAAATCGACGAGTTGGTCGGACACTACGCCCAGGCTGCTCGCAATGCCCTGGACGCCGGGTTCGATGGTGTGGAAATCCATGCGGCCAACGGCTATTTGGTCAACCAGTTCATCTCGGCCCACTCCAACATCCGTGAGGATGAGTACGGCGGTTCGCTGGACAATCGCCTGCGCTTGCTGCGCGAGATTGTCGAGGCGGTGTGCAAGGTGGTGGGGCCGCAGCGCCTGGGCGTGCGCTTTTCGCCGCTGTTCAGTGGCACCGATCAGGATCGGGTCTACATTGGCCTGGTGGAAGAAGACCCGCACCGTACCTATATCGAAGCGATCAAAGTGCTGGAAGCGTCGGGCATCGCCTATGTTTCCATCGCCGAAGCCGACTGGGATAACGCGCCGGACCTGCCTGAAACATTCCGCCAGGCCGTGCGCCGCACCTTCAGCGGCAGGATCATCTACGCCGGCCGCTACACCGCCGAGCGCGGTGCACGGTTGGTCGAGGCTGGGCTGGCGGACCTGATCGCCTTCGGACGGCCGTTCATTGCCAACCCAGACCTGCCCCAGCGGATTTTCAATGGCTGGCCATTGAATGCGTTGAAGGCAGAGGGCTTGTATGGGGGGACTCAGGCGGGGTATGTGGATTATCCGGTGTATGCCGAACCGGAGTGACACACGCCCCTCCCACATTTGTGCCGAGTACCGTCAAACTTGGCCGGTCGCCAAGGATTGAGGAAAGCGCCTCACTCCACCCGCAACACAATCTTGCCAATGTGATCCCCACCTTCCATTCGCGCATGGGCCTGGGCGGCGTCGGTGTATGCGTAGACCTTGTCGATGATCGGCAGGCAGCGCCCGGCGCTGAGCACCGGCCACACGTATTCGCGTAGCTGTTCGGCAATCGCGGCCTTTTCTTCGCGGGTGCGGGCGCGCAGCAGGGAGCCGGTGATCACCGCGCGTTTGGCGAGGATGGTCAGCAGGTCGACGTCATGAGCCTTGCCGCCACCGAGGAAGCCGAGCATCACCAGGTGACCGTCCATGCCCAGGGCCTTGAGGTTGTTGTTCAGGTACGAGGCACCCATGATGTCGAGAATCACATCGACGCCTTTGCCATCGGTCTGTTGGGCAATGACCTCGGCAAACTCCTGTTCGCGGTAGTTGATCGGTTCGGCGCCCAGCTTGGCAATCGCGGCACATTTGTCGGCGCTGCCGGCGGTGGCGAATGCCTGGATACCGAACTCCTGGCAGAGCATCAATGCGGTGGTGCCGATGCCGCTGGTGCCGCCGTGGATCAAGGCGCGCTGGCCTTTATGGGCACCGCCGAGGCCGAACAGGTTGGCCCAGACCGTGAAGAAGGTTTCCGGCACGGCGGCGGCCTGAATCCAGTCCATGCCCGCCGGGACCGGCAGCGCCTGGCTGGCCGGCACCGCACAAAACTGCGCATAGCCACCGCCATTGGTCAGGGCACACACCTTGTCGCCCAGGCTGTATTCAGTCACGCCAGTGCCCAGCGCCACCACTTCACCGGCCACTTCCAGCCCGGGAATCGGGCTCATGCCGGGTTTCATCGGGTATTTGCCGGCGCGTTGCAGCGCGTCTGGGCGGTTGACCCCGGCGGCGTGCACGCGAATCAGAATTTCACCTGGCCCGGCCACTGGCACGTCGGCGCGACGCGGCTGCAAGACCTCGGGGCCGCCAGGCGTGGTGATTTCGATCAGGGTCATTTCTTGGGGGAGCGTCATGGAAAAGTTCCTGTAGCGATGAGCGTATGGGTTGGGACCGTAGCGCGGGGTCGGCAGTTCAGCAAGATCATGCCGGGTTCTTTCGGCAATGCAACCGCTGGCGACAACCGCGGGATTTCAGCACAAGCCTGCAAGTACGTTGGCGCGGTTTCGGACGCGTTTCGCCTGAGCAAAAAAAAGCCGGGCGAACCCGGCCAAACAAGGAGAGGAGGTTGCAAGCGGTTCAGCGGCTGAGGAACGCCAACAGGTCTTCATTGAGCTGCTGGGTGTGGGTCGCGGCAAACCCGTGGGGTGCATCCTTGTAGACCTTCAGTTGCGCGCCGTTGATCATTTCGGCAGCCACCTTGCCGGTGGTTTCGAACGGCACGATCTGGTCGCCGTCGCCATGGATCACCAGGGTCGGCACGTCGATTTTGGCCATGTCCGGGCGGAAGTCGGTTTCGGAGAAGGCGCTGACGCAATCCACAGTCGACTTGAGCGAGGCAAGCATGGCGATCTGCAGGGTCTGGCTGAGCACACCCTCCGAGACTTGCTGGCCCTTGTTGATACCGAAGAACGGCGTATTGAAATCGCTGATGAATTGGGCGCGATCCTTCAACAGGCCGGCCTTGATGCCATCGAACACCTCGGTGGGGACGCCTTGGGGATAGTCCGGTTGCTGGCCGAAGATCGGCGTCACGGCACCCAGCAACACCAGGCCGGCGACACGAGCGCTGCCATGGCGGGCGATGTAGCGCGCCACATCACCGCCACCCATGGAAAAGCCCACCAGGGTCACGTCCTTCAGGTCCAGGTGTTCGATCAACTGCGCGATATCGTCAGCGAAGGTGTCGTAGTCGTTACCGGTCCAGGGTTGGTCCGAGCGGCCAAAGCCACGGCGGTCGAACGCGATAGTGCGAAAGCCGCGGCTGCTCAGGTACTCCATCTGGTATTCCCACATGTCGGCATCCAGCGGCCAGCCGTGGCTGAACAGCACGGGCTTGCCGCTGCCCCAGTCCTTGAAGTAGATCTGGGTACCGTCTTTGGCAACGAAGGTGCTCATCTGAATCTCCTTGCTTGAGTTAAAAAAGCGCTGAAAAAACCGTATCACTATTGCCGTTAACCTGAGCCCAGGCTTGTATGGGTGTGCTCGCCTGAGGTTACCAACTGAACTTGAGTTCCATGCCCAGGTAGTTGCTGTCGTGCCCACCGGCATCACGCAGGGTCTGGCCAGCCGCGTAGTGCACGGCCTCGATTGCACCGCTGAGGTTGGAGGTAAACGCGTAGTCGGTGCGCACTTGGCCATAGGCGCCGGTCCAGCGTTGACCCTGGCCAGCCGTTCCGGCGACGGCGAGGTTGGGTTGGGTATAAACCGCGTCCGCGGTGGTCTGCCGCCACAACAGGCCGACAGCGGTTTGCACGCTCAGCTTGGCGATGGGTTTGACGGTGATTGATGGCTTGACGTGGATCAGGTTGCTGTAGCCCGTATAACCGGCCAGGGAAAAGTAGTAGCCGTTGGGGAACAGTGGGTTGAAGGTGCCGACGCGGCCATCACCGCGCTTGCGGTCACCGGAGGCGACATCCACTTGCAGGCCGAGGCGCGGTGTCCAGGCCAGCGTGTCGAAGGTGTAGCCGGTACGGCTGCCGCCGGCCCAGGCGCGGATCGCCTGGCTGCCCACCGACCCCTTTTGCAGCATGGCTTCGATATCCCAGTCGAAGCCCCGGGCCGCGCCGCCCAGGCGTACGTCGAGCAACTGGCGGGTCTCGTTGCCGTCGGCATCCAGGTAATGGGCGGCACGGCGCTCGTAGACGCCGTAATAGGCCGACAACTCATTGCTGCCGCCCACCAGCCGCTCGACCCGCAGCATGTGGAAGCGCGCGTCACGATTGGATTTGTCGTCAAAGTGCCGGCCATCCTGGTATTGCACCGGTTGGCTGGCGATCCCGATAAAACGCCACTGGGGCGTTTCCCAGTCGGCCCACAGCGCGTCGAAGGACTGGCGCACATTCGGGCCATCGCGCGACGAAATAAAGCGCTGCAAATCGAAGGCAAAGTCCTGGCGACCCGCCCGAGCCTTAAAGGTGCCGGCGCTGAAGGTCTTCACGTATTCGGCAAAGGCCAGGCGCAGGTCGACGCGGTTCTGGTCGGCGCCGCCGATGGTGGTTTTGTCATAGGCCCGTACATCTTCCAACTGGGTGAACAGCCGCCAGTGTTCGTTGAGGTGCAAGTCGGCGTGCACCTGAAAACGCTGGATCAGGTAGCGATCACGCGCTACATCGCGCACGCCGAAGCCGCTGGCGTCGTTCATCTCGAAGCGTTCGCGCAACGTCGCACCCAGGGACAGGTAGGTGAACGGGTTGGCGGCGGACAGCGGGATGTACTTGAGGTTGTCCAACGGTTGCGTGCGCAATGCCGGATCCTTGAGCACAGACCAGTCTTCCTGCCAGCGATTGGCCTTGATGGCCGGGCGGGTCGGTTGATTGTCGGCATGTACGCTGCCCACCACCAGCGGCCACAGCACGGCCAGGCCCCAGCCTGTACGACGGATCATTTTGCCGCGATGAGTTGGTGAATTTCCGCGACGTAACCGCCCGGGAATTGCACCAATGCGCTGCGACGGCCTTTGCTGGCGAAGCTCGGCACCAGTACGGTAGCGCCCGAGCCCGTGGCTTTGGCCAGGGTGGCCGTCAGGTCGGCTACCTCATAGCCGGTGGTTTCATGGCCAAAGGGGTAGGGCAGTTGGCCGTTGGTCACCAGTACCGCCATACGCCCAAAGGGCGACGTGATTTCGACGCGTCGGTAAGTGCCGCCAGCCTGGCCCACCTCCACAGCAGGTGCGTGCTTGTCATCGGCGACCACTTTGCCGTGGGAGAAGCCAATGAACGCCTTGATAAAGCGATCGGCGCGATCGGCGCTGAGGTACACGCGGTTTTCCGGCACCGTCTGGAAGGCGGCGTAATCGGGGGTCTTGGTATGCCAATACAGCTGCATGTTCACGCCGCCCGGCCACTGCACCACCGCATCGCGGCCGATGGGATCGGGAAAATCGCTGACGATGACCGCAGCGCCGTTGTCCCGAGCTGCCTTCAGGGCCACGTCCATGTCCTTGACCAGATAACCATTGCGCTCCTGGCCGAAAGGATGGGGGATGGGCGTGGTGAAGCCGAACAGTGACACCGTGCCGGCCGGGGTCTGCAACAGTTGCGAAGTGGTGCTGCTCGGCACCGGCAGCACATTGACCACCACCTGGGGCGTGCTCTTGCCCCCGAACGTGGCCAGGAAACTCTGGGCAAAACCCTCTACATCAGCGGGTGCTACATACACATGGCTGGTGTCGTATTGCGGCGCCACAGCCACTACCGGCGTGGCCGCCCATGCGCTGCCCGCCATGGCCCCGGCCAGCAATGTCACGGCCAGGGTTACCGCCCTCACTTTTCTGTACATGCCTACTCTCCAGCGCTTTCAAGAAAGTCAAAAGCTTAGGGGGCGGGCGGTGACGCCGATTGTATGGGCGTGCTTGGTTGAACGGTTCAGCGTCAATGGCATTGCCCGCACCTGTTGCGGTTCGCTGATCGGCCGTATCCAGAAAGCCCGGGAGATGCTGGGTTCTGCGCCGAACAGGGGGTTGTCCGGGATGTGGAAATGATCGATATGCAGGGCATCAACGAGGCGTATAGCTTATCTTTAGCTGACCCACCGCTATCGGGATCAAGCTCCCTTCCACATGCACAGTGGGGTGTTCATTACAGTCGCGCCAGCCAGGAGGAGTCATGTCGACCGTTGTTCGTCTCGCCCAAGCAGCCGATGCCCAGGGCATCAGCCAGGTCATTCTGGCGGCCTTGCACAGCAGCAATGCACGGGATTATCCAGCAGATGTGATTGCTCGCGTCGCCACTCACTTCACGCCCGATGCGGTTCTGGAACTGCTCAACCGCCGTATTGTGCTGGTGGCTACCCAGGACCATTCAATCGTCGCCACCGCTGCCCTTGATGCCAACGTGGTGCGTTCGGTCTTCGTCAATCCCGAGCTGCAAGGGCAGGGTATCGGCCGTTTGTTGATGATCGAGATCGAACTGCGTGCCCGCGAAGCCGGGGTGACAGTGTTGAGTGTACCGTCCTCACTGACCGCCGAGCCGTTCTACAGCAAGCTGGGTTTTCACACCGTGCGCGATGTCTACCATGGCAACGAGCGCACGCTGGTCATGGAAAAGACCTTGCTGTCACGGCATCCCATCGGCCCCTACCGCGACCGGCAGCATCGCGCCCAAGTGATTGAGTTATGGCAGCAAGCGTTTGGCTATGACACCGCGCATAACCTGCCGAGCCTGGCGATTGACAAGAAGCTGGCGGTCAACGATGGGTTGTTCTTCGTGGCCACCGACAAGAAAGCCGTGATTGGTACGATTCTCGCGGGCTATGACGGCCATCGTGGCTGGTTGTACTCGGTGGCGGTGCATGAAGACTATCGTCGCCATGGTTTGGGATCGTCACTGGTGCGCCATGCCGAGCAGGCGTTGACGGCCTTGGGCTGCATGAAGATCAACCTGCAGATCACCGGCGGCAATGACGTCGTGGTGGGGTTTTATGAGGCGTTGGGGTATGGGGTGGAGCCGAGGATCAGTATGGGCAAGAAGATTGCCGGGAATATTCCTCAGTCCTGAAAATACTGGAGATCAAATGTGGGAGGGGCGGTGCGACGATTCGACTTGCCCCTCCCACAGTGTATTGCGGTGTCGCTGGCTTAGACCTTGACGATCCAACCCGCTGGCGCTTCAACGTCACCGGTCTGCACACCGGTCAGCTCTTTGTAGAGCTTCTGGGTAACCGGGCCGACTTCGGTTTCGCTGTGGAACACGTGCATCTTGCCGTTGTGCTGGATGCCGCCGATCGGCGAAATCACCGCAGCAGTACCGCAGGCGCCGGCTTCCTTGAACTGGTCCAGTTTGTCGATGAACACTTCGCCCTCGACCACGTCCAGGCCCAGGCGGGTCTGGGCCAGTTCCATCAGCGACAGGCGGGTGATGCCTGGCAGCACCGAAGGCGACTTCGGCGTGATGAACTGGTTGTCGTGGGTGATCCCGAAGAAGTTGGCCGAGCCGACTTCTTCGATTTTCGAGTGAGTCATCGGGTCCAGGTAGATCGCGTCGGCGAAGCCGGATTTCTTTGCTTCAGAGCCCGGCATCAGGCTGGCGGCGTAGTTGCCACCGACCTTGGCGGCACCGGTGCCTTGCGGCGCAGCGCGGTCGAAGGTGGAGATCTGGAAGTTATGTGGCACCAGGCCGCCTTTGAAGTAGGCCCCGACCGGGATGGCGAACACCGAGAAGATGAACTCCGGCGCAGAGCGTACGCCGATATTGTCACCGGTGCCGATCACGAACGGGCGCAGGTACAGCGCGCCGCCACTGCCATACGGCGGGATGAAACGCTCGTTGGCCTTGACCACTTGTTTGCAGGCGTCGATGAAGTCTTCGGTCGACACATGCGGCATCAACAGGCGGGCACAGCTGCGTTGCATACGTGCAGCGTTCTGGTCCGGGCGGAACAGGTTGATCGAACCGTCCTTGCAGCGATAGGCCTTCAGCCCCTCGAAGCATTGCTGGCCATAGTGCAGGGCGGTGGAGCCCTCGCTGATGTGCAGCACGTTGTCGTCGGTCAGGGTGCCTTCCTGCCATTCGCCGTTTTTCCAGACCTGGAGAAACCGCTTGTCGGTCTTGATGTAGTCAAAACCCAGCTTGTCCCAATTGATGCTTTCGTTACCCATGACACCCTCTATCTCTGGTCAAGTCGGATTTTTTACTGGATGGGAGCAACAATACTGCATTCTTGGCTTGTGTGGGAGCGGGTGGGTGGACCATTGAGCCTTTGTATTGGCTGGTCCACCGTCATCGCGGGCAAGCCCGGCTCCCACATTTGACTGCATTCCAAATGTGGGAGCTGGCTTGCCTGCGATAGCGTCACCGCGGTTTCACAGATGCAAGGCGTGGCCCAGTGCCCGCAATGCCGCTTCCTGCACCGCCTCGCCAAGGGTCGGATGGGCGTGAATAGTGCCGGCCACATCCTCAAGGCGCGAGCCCATTTCCAGGCTCAGGCCGAACGCGGTAGACAGCTCGGACACCCCAGCCCCCACGGCTTGCCAACCGACAATCAGATGATTGTCACGCCGCGCCACCACCCGCACGAAGCCGGCCTTGGACTCAAGCGTCATGGCTCGGCCATTGGCGGCGAACGGGAAGCTCGACACGATGCAGTCCAGCCCGGCAGCTTTGGCCTCGTCCGGGGTCTTGCCGACCACCACCAGTTCCGGGTCGGTAAAGCACACCGCTGGAATCGCGGCCGGGTTGAATTCGCGGGTCTTGCCGCTGATCAGTTCGGCCACCATCTCGCCCTGGGCCATGGCCCGGTGCGCCAGCATCGGTTCGCCGCTGAGGTCGCCGATGGCATACACATTGCGCATGCTGGTCTGGCAACGGCTGTCGATCTTGATCGCCGCGCCGTTCATGTCCAGGTTCAGCGCTTCGAGGTTCCAGCCTTGGGTGTTGGGTTTGCGCCCAACGGCTACCAGTACCTGGTCGGTGTCAAGCGCCAAGGTGTCGCCATTGGGCGCACGCACTTGCAGCTTGTTGTCGGCAAAGCCAGTGACGCTGTGTTCCAGGTACAGCTTCACCCCGAGTTTCTTCAGGGACTCGGCCACCGGCAAGGTCAGCTCGGCATCGTAGGCGGGCAGGATATGTTCCTGGGCCTCGACCACACTGACCTCGGCACCGAGCTTGCGATAGGCGATACCCAGTTCCAGGCCGATATAACCGCCGCCCACCACAATCAGGCGCTTGGGCACGCGGGTCGGTGCCAAGGCTTCGGTGGACGAGATGATCGGCCCGCCAATCGGCAGCATCGGCAGGTTGACACTTTTCGAGCCGGTGGCCAGCAGCAGGTGTTCGCACTGGATGCGCTGGTCGCCCACCTCGACAGTCTTGCCGTCGATAACCTTGGCCCAACCGTGAACGACCTGCACCTTGTGTTTTTTCAGCAGCGCGGCGACACCCGTGGTCAGGCGATCGACGATGCCGTCTTTCCATTCCACGCTTTTGCGGATGTCCAGGGTCGGCACATCCACTTCAATGCCCAGTTGTGAGCCCTGGCTGTGATGCACGGTCTGCTGGAACTGCTCGGCTACATGGATCAGCGCCTTGGAGGGAATGCAGCCGATGTTCAGGCAGGTGCCGCCCAGTGCCTGGCCTTCCACCAGTATGGTGGGGATGCCCAGCTGGCCGGCGCGAATCGCCGCCACATAGCCGCCAGGGCCGCCGCCGATAATCAGCAGCGTGGTGTGCAATGTCTGAGTCATGCCCTTACTCCAGGAACAGGCTGGCGGGTTGTTCGAGCAGGCCGCGAATGGCCTGGATGAATTGCGCCGCGTCCATGCCGTCGACCACGCGGTGATCGAAGGAGCTGGAGAGGTTCATCATCTTGCGCACCACGATCTGGCCCTTGATCACCATGGGCCGTTCGACGATGCGGTTGACGCCGACGATGGCCACTTCCGGCAGGTTCAGCACCGGCGTGCTGACGATGCCGCCCAGGGCGCCCAGGCTGGTCAGGGTGATGGTCGAGCCGGACAGCTCTTCACGGCTGGCCTTGCCTGTGCGTGCGGCGTTGGCCAGGCGCACGATTTCTTCGGCAGTGCCCCACAGGCTGCGGGCTTCGGCGTGACGCACCACCGGCACCATCAGGCCCACGTCGCTTTGCGTGGCGACGCCCACATGTACCGCGCCGAGGCGGGTAATGATCTGGGCTTCGTCGTCGTAGCGAGCGTTGATCTGCGGGAAGTCGCGCAGCGCCACCACCATGGCCCGTACGATAAACGGCAGCAGGGTCAGCTTGCCGCGTGTCGCACCGTGCTTTTCGTTGAGATGCACGCGCAACTCGTCGAGGGCGGTGACGTCGATTTCTTCCACGTAGCTGAAATGCGCGGCGCGCCGGGTGGCGTCCTGCATACGCTGGGCGATCTTGCGGCGCATACCGATCACCGGGATCTGGTGTTCATCATTGCGCTCGGCGTAAGGGTTGGCGGCGCTGGCGCTGGTGGCCGGCCCCTGGTGCAGGTACGCCTCCAGGTCTTCGTGCAGAATCCGGCCCGCAGGCCCTGTGCCATGGACCAGACGCAGTTGAATCCCGGCATCCAGCGCATGTTTGCGCACGGCCGGGGAGGCCAACGGGCGCTCGCTGGCTTCGCGGGCCACGGGTGCTTGCGGCGCCTTCACGGTAGGCGCGGGTTTGCTTTCTACCGGTGCGGGTGCCGGTTTGGCTTCGGCCACGGGCGCCGCCTTCACCGGTTCGGCAGCCACCGGCACCTCCTTGGTGTTGCCTGCGCCTTCGACTTCAATGCTGATCAAAATACTTCCCACCGCCATGACTTCACCCGGCTCGCCGCCCAGGGAAATCACCTTGCCGTGGACCGGCGAGGGAATATCCACCATCGCCTTGTCGGTCATCACATCCGCCAGCACTTGGTCTTCAACCACCAGGTCGCCGACCTTCACATGCCACACCGACAACTCAACTTCCGCGATGCCTTCGCCAATGTCCGGCATCTTGATAACGTGCGTGCCCATTCAGACCTCCATGACCCGTTTCAACGCCGCGCCCACTCGGGACGGCCCTGGGAAATACGCCCACTCCTGCGCGTGCGGGTAGGGCGTGTCCCAACCGGTGACACGCTCGATCGGCGCTTCCAGGTGGTGGAAGCAGTGCTCTTGCACCAGCGATACCAGTTCGGCGCCAAAGCCGCAGGTGCGCGTGGCTTCATGCACCACCACGCAACGGCCGGTCTTTTTCACCGACTTGACGATGGTTTCCAAATCCAGCGGCCACAGGCTGCGCAGATCGATGACTTCGGCGTCGATGCCGGTTTCTTCGGCGGCAACTTGCGACACATACACGGTGGTGCCATAGGTCAGCACCGTCACAGCCGAACCTGGGCGCACGATGGCGGCCACGTCCAGGGGCACGGTGTAGTAACCGTCCGGTACCTGCGCTTGCGGGTGTTTTGACCACGGCGTTACCGGGCGATCGTGGTGGCCGTCGAACGGGCCGTTATACAGGCGCTTGGGTTCCAGGAAGATCACCGGGTCATCGTTCTCGATGGAGGCGATCAGCAGGCCCTTGGCGTCGTAGGGGTTGGATGGCATCACCGTGCGCAGGCCGCAGACCTGGGTGAACACCGCTTCGATACTCTGGCTGTGGGTCTGGCCACCATAGATGCCGCCACCGCAGGGCATACGCATGGTCAAGGGCGCGGTGAACTGGCCGGCCGAGCGATAGCGCAGGCGCGCCGCTTCGGAAATGATCTGGTCGGTGGCGGGGTAGACGTAGTCGGCGAACTGGATTTCCGCCACCGGACGCAGGCCATACGCACCCATGCCCACGGCTACGCCGACGATGCCGCTTTCCGAGATCGGTGCGTCAAACACCCGCGAGCTGCCGTATTTGGTCTGCAAACCTTCGGTGCAACGGAATACGCCGCCGAAGTAGCCGACGTCCTGGCCGAACACCACCACGTTGTCGTCACGTTCGAGCATCACATCCATGGCCGAGCGCAGCGCCTGGATCATGGTCATGGTGGTGGTGGTCATGGCGGTTTCCAGTTCGATGCTGTTGTTGTGGTCGTTCATGTCACACCCCCAACTCTTGACGCTGGCGCTTCAAGTGCTCCGGCATCTCTTTATAGACGTCCTCGAACATGGTCGCGGCGCTTGGAATCTGGCCGCCGGCGAGGGTGCCGTACTGTTCGGCTTCCTTCTGCGCCTTGACCACTTCGGCTTCAAGTTCGGCACTGACCGCCGCATGTTCCTCTTCGGACCACTGGCCAATCTTGATCAGGTGCTGCTTGAGACGGGCAATCGGGTCGCCCAATGGGAAGTGGCTCCAGTCGTCGGCTGGACGGTATTTGGACGGATCATCGGAGGTGGAGTGCGGGCCGGCTCGGTAGGTGACCCACTCGATCAACGTTGGCCCCAGGTTGCGCCGTGCGCGTTCGGCAGCCCAGGCCGAGGCGGCATACACCGCGATAAAGTCATTGCCGTCCACGCGCAGTGAGGCGATGCCGCAGCCCACGCCGCGTCCGGCGAAAGTGGTGGCTTCACCGCCGGCGATGGCCTGGAAGGTGGAGATGGCCCATTGATTATTGACCACGTTGAGAATTACCGGCGCGCGGTAGACGTGGGCGAAGGTGAGGGCGGTGTGGAAGTCTGATTCAGCAGTGGCGCCGTCGCCGATCCAGGCCGAGGCGATCTTGGTATCACCCTTGATCGCCGAAGCCATGCCCCAACCCACGCCCTGCACGAATTGGGTGGCGAGGTTGCCGGAAATGGTGAAGAAACCCGCCTCTTTGACCGAGTACATGATCGGCAACTGGCGACCCTTGAGCGGGTCGCGCTCGTTGGACAGCAGTTGGCAGATCAGGTCTACCAGCGGCACGTCGCGGGCCATCAGAATGCTTTGCTGGCGATAGGTGGGGAAGCACATGTCGTCGATGTTCAAGGCCAGGGCCTGGGCGCTGCCGATGGCTTCTTCGCCAAGGCTTTGCATGTAGAACGACATTTTTTTCTGGCGCTGGGCAACCACCATGCGGTTGTCGAAGATGCGCGTCTTGAGCATGGCGCGCATGCCTTTACGCATGATCTCGGTCGAAACACCCTCGGCCCACGGCCCAAGTGCCTGGCCCTGGTCGTCGAGCACGCGGATCAGGCCCTTGGCCAGGTCGGCGGTGTCGGCGGGTTCTACGTCGATGGCGGGTTTGCGTACCAGGCCGGCGTCGGTCAGACGCAGGTAGGTGAAGTCGGTCTTGCAGCCTGGACGGCCCGAAGGTTCGGGAACGTGCAGGCGCAGCGGTGCATACGGCTGGGTCATGGCTTTCTACGCTCTATCTTGTGAATTTCTTGTAGTGGGCGCGCTAGCTGACAGTCAGTCTTCGGGTAGAAGAAATCTTGTCCTACAACAATCATAGGCGTGGCGTAGAAGAATATTTATCTGTGTTTCATTGCGCTCACCGTCATTTGCGGATAAAAAAACTGCATAAACATAATAAACAGGTGATTTTGTCTCATGCGCAAACTGGACCGTACCGATATTGGCATTCTCAACGCCCTGCAGGAGAACGCCCGCATCACCAACGCCGACCTGGCCCGCTCGGTCAACCTGTCGCCCACGCCGTGTTTCAACCGGGTCAAGGCGATGGAAGAACTGGGCCTGATTCGTGAGCAGGTCACGCTGCTGGATGCCGACCTGTTGGGGCTGCACGTCAACGTGTTCATCCATGTAAGCCTGGAAAAGCAGAATGAGTTGGCGTTGCAGCAGTTCGAAGGGGCGATCTCGGACCGGCCCGAGGTGATGGAGTGCTACCTGATGGCGGGTGATCCGGATTATTTGATCCGGGTGCTGGTGCCGACGATCCAGTCGCTGGAGCGTTTCATGATGGACTTTTTGACCAAGGTGCCGGGGGTGGCCAACATTCGCTCCAGCTTTGCCTTGAAGCAAGTGCGCTACAAGACGGCGTTGCCGTTGCCAGCCAATGGCATCAGCCTGGGCAACTGACTCAACGCGGTAAAAATGTGGAAGGGGGCTTGCCCCCGATGGCGGTGTGACAGTCAACTTATGTGTAGCTGATCCACTGCTATCGGGAGCAAGCCCCCTCCCACATTTTTTTACTGTATTTCAAAGTTGGTTGAGGGGGATCTTCAGGTAGGTCACGCCGTTTTCTTCCGCCGGCGGCATATGCCCCGCCCGCACATTCACCTGGATCGCCGGCAGCAACAAGGTCGGCATTCCCAACCCGGCATCACGCTGGGTGCGCATCTCTACAAACGCCGCTTCATCCACCCCATCATGCACATGGATATTCCCCGCCCTTTGTTCCGCCACAGTGGTCTGGCACTTGGCCTCACGGCCCTCGGGCGGGTAGTCATGGCACACATACAGCTTGGTATCCGAGGGGAACGCCAACAGCTTGCGCATCGATGCGTACAACTGCCGCGCATCGCCGCCGGGGAAATCGCAGCGGGCGGTGCCGACGTCGGGCATGAACAGCGTGTCGCCCACCAGGATCAAGCGGCCGTCGATCAAGTAGGCCATGTCGGCAGGGGTGTGTCCCGGCACATGCAGGGCTTGGGCTTTCAAACCGCCGATATGAAAAATTTCATCCGGCGCAAACAGGTGATCGAACTGCGAACCGTCGACGCGAAATTCCGGCTCCAGGTTGAACAGGTTTTTGAACACGCCCTGCACCTTGCTGATCGATTCGCCTATCGCGATCTTGCCGCCCAAGGTGCGACGCAGGTAGGGCGCGGCGGAAAGATGATCAGCATGAGCGTGGGTTTCCAGCAACCACTGCACCTGCAAGCCATGCTCGCGCACGAACGCAATCACCTTGTCAGCCTGGGCGGTATCGGTACGCCCCGACGCCGGGTCGTAGTTGAGTACCGAGTCGACAATGGCGCAGGGGCCGCCATCCGCTTCATAGACGATGTAGGTATAGGTCGACGATGCGTCATCCAGAAAGGCTTGAATCAACGCTGGCATGGCGGCTGTCCCCAATGAAGAAAAAAGTGGTTACAATCAGTTTACGTTTACACATAATGTTTTGAGCTTAAGTGACATAAAGGACCCGAAGCAAATGGAATCTACCTTGAGTGAGGGCGAAGTCGCCCAGTTGCGTGCGTCGGCGTCCAAGGCTTGTTCCTTGCTCAAGGCCCTGGCTAATGAAGACCGACTGTTGATCCTGTGCCAGTTGACCCAGGGCGAGCGCAACGTCGGCGAGCTGGAAGCCCTGACTGGCGTGCGCCAGCCCACGCTGTCACAACAGTTGGGCATCCTGCGCGATGAAGGGCTGGTCGCCACCCGGCGAGAAGGCAAATACATTTTCTACGGCCTGGCCAGCCATGAAGTGATTCAAGTGATGAAGACCCTGTCCGGGCTGTATTGCGGCGCGGTCATAAAAAGCTGGGCGTGACGCCATCCGGCAGCGACCCTTGTGTGCATTGACTCAAAAAGGCAGTAGACAATGACCGAACAACACTGGGGACCGACCATCAGTGGCGATATCGTAGTCATCGGCGGCGGCTCGGCAGGCATCGGCCTGCTGGCCAGCCTGCTCAAGCGCGAGCCGCACCTGAACATCACCCTGATCGAACCTAACGACTACCACTGCTACCAGCCGGCCTGGACCCTGGTCGGCGGTGGTGCCTACGACCTGCAAAAGACCCGCCGCCCCCTGGCCGATGTGCTGCCCAATGGCGTCAGTTGGGTACAGGCCGCCGTCAGCGAAGTGCTGCCCGACGAGCAAACCCTGGTGCTCGACAGCGGTCAGCGCGTCACCTGGCAAAACCTCATCGTCTGCCCCGGCCTGCGTCTGGCCTGGGAGAAAATCGAGGGCTTGCCAGACACCCTCGGCCAGCACGGCGTCACCTCCAACTACAGCTACGAGCACGCCGCGTACACCTGGCAACTGGTGCAGCAGCTCAAGGGCGGCAAGGCGCTGTTCACCCAGCCGGCCATGCCGATCAAATGCGCCGGAGCGCCGCAAAAAGCCATGTACCTGTCCTGTGATCACTGGCTCAAGCAGGGCGCCCTGAAAAACATCGAGGTGGAGTTCAACCTGGCCGGCGCTGCGCTGTTCGGCGTGGCGACCTTTGTGCCGCCGTTGATGAAATACGTCGAAAAATACAACGCGCGCCTGGCGTTCAATTCCAACCTGGTAAAAGTCGACGGCCCGGCGCGTAAAGCCTGGTTCGAAGTCAAGGACGCCGAAGGCAACGTGAGCGTCGAAGAGAAAACCTTCGATATGTTGCACGTCGTGCCGCCGCAGCTGGCCCCGGACTTTATCCGCGAAAGCGAGCTTGCCGACGCCGCCGGCTGGTGCGAAGTGAACCCCCACAGCCTGCAACACCTGCGCTACCCGCACGTCTTCGGCCTGGGTGATGTGTGCGGCACCACCAACGCCAAGACGGCGGCGGCGGTGCGCAAGCAAATCGTGGTGGTGGCCGAAAACCTGCTGGCCCTGCGCAAACAGGCGCCGCTGCCGCTCAAGTACGACGGCTATGGCTCCTGCCCGCTGACGGTGGAGAAGGGCAAGGTGGTACTGGCCGAGTTCGGCTACGGCGGCAAGCTGCTGCCGACCTTTCCCCTGGATCCGACTCGGGCGCGCCGTTCGATGTGGTTCCTCAAGGCCACGCTGCTGCCGTGGTTCTACTGGAACGGCATGCTCAAGGGCCGCGAGTGGCTGACCCGTCTGAGCAAGGTGGACTGAATGCTGCTGGCCAGTCTGTTGGGTGTATTGATGGGCCTGGTCATGGGCCTGACCGGCGCGGGCGGCGGCATCCTTGGGGTGCCGGCGTTGGTGCTGGGGCTGGGGTTGACGATGACCCAGGCCGCGCCGGTGTCGTTGCTCGCAGTGGGCGCGGCAGCGGCGGTGGGGGCCATCGATGGCTTGCGCCATGGCCTGGTGCGTTACCGCGCGGCGTTGTTGATCGCCTTGCTCGGCGCGCTGTTTTCGCCGTTGGGCGTGTTCGTCGCCCACCAACTGTCGGAGCCGGTGCTGATGGGGTTGTTCAGCGCCCTGATGGTGCTGGTGGCCTGGCGCATGCTGCAACGGGAAAAGCGCGAGGCGGGGCCGAGTGACCATGGCGCCGCCTCATGGGGCCAGAAGAACTGCATGCTGGATCAACAAACCGGGCGCTTCTCCTGGACCGCCAAGTGCAGCGCCACCCTGGCTGCGCTGGGAGCTGTGACGGGTGCGGTATCGGGCTTGCTGGGCGTGGGCGGCGGCTTCCTGATAGTGCCGGCGTTCAAACAACTGACCGACGTGCAGATGCGCGGGATCGTCGCCACATCGTTGATGGTGGTCAGCCTGCTATCGCTGATCGGCGTGGCCGGTGCGTTTCATGCGGGCGTGAGCATCGAGCCGGTGGGCTGGGTGTTTATCGGCGCGAGTGTCGTCGGCATGTTGGCGGGAAGGCGGTTGTGTTCGGTCATCCCCGCGCGGGTGTTGCAAGTGGGGTTCGCCAGCCTGTGTGGGGTGGTGGCGATTGGCATGTTTGTCAGCGCGTTGCTCTGACGCGGTAGCGGTGCACGGTCACGAAGTCTTGCAGTTGGTCGGGAACCTCCTCATTGGGTGCTGACACTCAGTGAACGGCCGCAAGCGCCGGACTCCTCGACTACGCATAGGCGTTTTATGACAAGCATTACCGCTGCAAGTACGCATTTTTCGCTTCCCCTGCCGACAGATGAACATCCGTCATCACCTGTGACCGACGGCGTCGACACCTCAATGACGCCCCCTCGTCTCAGCCAGGATAGGCCGTTACCCAGCAGCCCATCTCCCTTGCTGGGTAATCTGGGAGGCGCATTGTCCTGGCCGGTTCCCTTGAGCGCAGACGAACAGCGGCGCTTGCGTCTTGTCACGATGAATCACCAACACGCCCTTGGCGACCAACCGCTGGTGATGCAAACCCAGGGCGGGGTGCTGGAGTTTCTGCGGTATCGGCAGCCGCTGCCGGCAGAGGCGGGCGACGACCCGGCTAAAATACTCCAGGCACTGGTCAACTCCCCGCAAGGGCAGCGGATGGGCAAAGCGCTACAGCAAACCATGCAAGGCGTTGACAGCGAAAGCAGCGCAAGCGATTACCTGCTGGCCGCTATCGCCCTGCAGATGGACCCTGAGTCGATCACTGCGCCCGATCGCAACAGCGTTGCCGGTTTCGACCTGGGCAGTGACACACGTGGGGGGCACCACGCCTCCAAGGTCGTGGCCGGCTTGGCCGAACATTTGAGCAGTACTGGCACAACCAGCGCTGCACTGGCGAGTGTTGGTGCGTACCTGTTGCTGGCCAAGGCGGTACCGCAGTTTCTGATCAAAGACATTCCCCCGACGGTAAAGGTCGGCAGTCAGGCGTGGGCCAGCCTGACGATGGCTGCGATGACGATTGAGGCGCACACCCCGGGCAAAGTCCCCGGCATGACGTTTGCGCAGGTCATGAGCGAGGCTGAAAACGCCCGACGGGTTGACCCTGTGGCCACTCAGCATGCCCAGACTGCCGCGTTATTCGATTGGGGCGTTGCGAATGAAATCATCCCCAAAAGAAACGCTGACACCTACACCGCTGCACAACTTGAAACCGTCAGGACCGAGTTCAACCAACAGCTTGATGAGCGGATGTCTGCTTCAAAAATACTGGACAAGGCAATATCGACGCGAACAGAAATCGCACAGATCAAGTTGCAGGAGCGGTTTGGAGACTTGGGCGCGCTGTTTGAAGTCAAAGCACTCAGCACTGATGCGTCTGGCGTGAAGCACGGGCAAAACGGGATAAGCGGCACTCATTCACTCTTGGACTACGCCAAGATGGACTTGCCGAATCCGAGACCACTTAAATCGAGTGACCCCCGCATTCCCATAGAGGCGGTGAACAGTAACCTCACGTTCGGTGTCAGGGAGGCTTTCGAACAGCAGTTCACACGCGCCATTCAGGAAAAAAAGGCTGCCGTCAATACAACCGTCAGGCACATGATCTCGCAGCTCCCATCTGCGGATAGGAAGAACTTCGAGTTTGGAAAAATCAGCTTTTTCCAAGAAGGCTCATACGTCATGGATGGTCATTTCAATAATACGCAGGGTCAAAATAAACCTGGACTGTTGGTCAAAACTGAACTGCATGGCACGACAAAAGCCTACGTCATCGACTTCAATAAAGGTTCGATTGAAAGGGCGAGCGTGTACGCAGCGCAGGTTCAGGAGTCCAAGGCAGGCAAAAATGTTTCTACGACCAAAGCGTTCACGCCCCGTCATAACGCAGATGGTCTGGGTCGTGAACGCCCATTGAGTGACTCACTTGTGAATAGTTTCACCAGCGCTCGATCCCGTTCGATTGCCGACGCCTTTGTCCAACACCTTGATCTCGATGACCCTGCAATAAAAGAACAGGCACGCGGGCAGACTCCCATAGACGAGTATTACAGCCCCAAACCGTTGAACGATTTTTTGTTGAACCTGATCCCCTTCAGATCGGCCATCGTCAATATTCAGAATGGCAAATATGGCGAGGCGGCATTTGATCTCATGCTGGACATCTTCGGCTTTGTTACTGCAGGGGCCACCACGGCTGGAAAACTGCTCAAGATCGGCAGCGCTGTTCTCTCCAGCGGTGCCAAGGCGCTAAAGGCTGCCAAAGTCATTGGCGTCGCCACGATTGACCTGCTCAATCCGGTGGGTGGTTTGGGTGATTTGGCCAGGTTGGTGGGCAGCGGTGGCTTGTATGTACTGTCCAAAACCGTCAATAAACTCAGAGGTGCCACCGGCAGTTACGACGTATTGAAGGCGATCAGCAAGCAGTATGACGCAGCGGCGACAGGCGTGGTGAAGGTGGCCGAACAGATGGTGGAGGGCGCCGCCGTGCTCAAGAACGGCCATTGGTATGCTTTTGATGCCGACGCGATGCGACCTTATGGCAGCCCGCTCGAGGAGTTCGCGGTCGCAACCCAGGCTGTCGCCGGTAAGGTGGGCGCGCCGCACCTCGAAGAAGTGAGCGAACTGAGCCATGAATGGTTTGGTCACTTCAACGTGCCTGAGTCGCGTATTGCTGGCCTTTTACGTAATGGCCAGGGCGTGTATGTGGCCGCCGATGGGCACATGTCTCATATACGTCATATCGACAGCCACGGTAAGGCGGCGGTGTACGAAGTCCGCCAGGTGTCGCGCACGGAGGACGGCGTTGTGCAGGCCCGGGTTTATCACAACAACCGGCAGACCGAGTTGTTGGTCCAGCATATACAGGGTGACCAATGGCACCGCCTGGGGGCAACCGGTGGTGCAAAGCAGATCACCGCTGAACATTTGCAGGCGTGGGAAGCATTGCCGCGCCAGGAGCAAATAAGGCTTACCCCCAAGGGCTTTGCCCGCCAGCACCAACTGCCCTGGAAAACGTTTGAGTACTGTGTGAAAGCTGACGGTCGACTGAGCGAGACCGGCTTGATCGTGCGCAACCGCCCCGCCAACACGCCGTTCAACAAGGTGACCGAAGCGCATATCCAGAGTTGGCGAAGCTTGACTCGGCAGGAGCGTGGCGCCATGACCCTAGACGGGTTTGCCGTTCATCATCACCTGAATTCGCATACGCTCAAAAATTATGTGCGGGTCGATGGCAGCCTGGGGCCAGAGGGTGAAGAGCTATTGGGCAGGGCTGCCGGTACTGCCTATGAGGTGATTACCGATGAGCATCTACACCAGTGGCGCACGCTCTTGGCACAACCGAACAACGTAGTGACGTCAGCGCAGTTCATGAGCCAACACAGGCTCAGCCCAGGCAGTTGGAGTCGTTTCGTTAAAAAGGATGGTTCCTTGAAAGAGGCGGCCTTGCGACGTCTCAATCAGGCAGAGCAAAACACCGCGCTTGCCCCCACCTTCCAGACTTCGGCACGCAAACAGATCATCACGGGTGAACATCTACACGAGTGGGAGGCGTTGTCGTCCGCGCAACCGCGAAGCATTACCCGTGAGGACTTTGCCCAGCAGAGGAACCTCTCGCCGAAAACCTTTGCCTACTATGTGCAGCCTGACGGCCAGTTGAGCGATACCGGCAAGATTGTGCGCGACCGTGCGGCCAATACACCCTTCAATATGCTGACCGAAACGCATATCCGCGATTGGCAAAGCAAGACACAGCAGGCGCGTGACGCAATGACCATGAACGGGTTTGCCGGCCATCATCACCTTAATACGAGTACGTTCAAAAATTGTGTGCGGCAAGATGGTGGCCTGGGGCCGGCCGGTGAAGCGTTGCTGAACAGGGCGGCCGGTCGCACCTATACCGCGCTTACTGATGACCATCTACGCCAGTGGCGGGCGCTCTTCGCTCAATCGAACACGTCAGTCACGCCGTCGCAGTTCTTGAGCCAACATGGGCTCAACCCAAACACTTGGCATCAGTACGTCAACGCCGATGGCTCTTTGAAAGCGGCGACCGTGCAACGCCTCAATCGGGCAGAGCAAGATATCCCGCAGCTTCCCGTGCCCGAGCAACCTGATGCGAGTGCAACACGAAAACGGCCTGCGCAAGACCCTCTGGATCCGCCGCCGTCGAAGTCTTCAGACCTGAACAATCCCACCAACACGCCACAGGGGGAACAGATCCCTGGATCATCTGCGGACGTCGTCGTTGTCAAGGTTGAGACCGACGCTTCTTCTCTATTGCCGCCTCATCAGTTCGACAATACCTTGCCGATTTTGCAGGACCCGACGAACCCCAGGCTCAGCTTGACCCAATCACTTGAAGGTCCTATCGATAACATCCGTATCGCCCATTGGAATGGTGTTCTGGATGGGCTTGATAGCGTAACGAAGACGCGTGTTTCAGCCCAGATCAAGGCGTCGATCAAAGACTGGCTGCGGACCGAATGCGAGCATCAGTCCCGGTTTGATGAAGTGCTGGAAGTGGTCACGCCGCTGGACGATGGTGGGCCGGCTCGCGGCGCTTCGGTGTGGGCGCGGCGCGACATTCCCCAGTTTGAAGTGCTTGGCCCGTATGCCGGCAAATACCATGCAGACGAGGCGTCGCTGTTCCAAGAGCAACGTAAGCAAGGTTCACGGGCTGTGCTGACTTACCTGTTCGGTACACGTTCGGGCGTACGCACGGTGAGTGGGCTGCACACGGGTAACACCCTGAGCCTGATCAATACCTCGCAACTGCGCAATGGGCCGGTGTGGAAGTCGAACAATGTCGTTTCCGTAGCTGTCGGGAAAAACCTGACGTTCTATGTGGCACTCAAAGACATCAAGAAAGGTGATGAATTGCTGCTCGACTATGGGCCGTTCTATAACCCTGTGCCTGAGATAGCGATCAAGCCGGACCCCGATCGTTGAGGTGAGCCGCTCGGCGCAGGCAGTGGGCCAGCCGATGCCGCCTTTCGGCCGTTTGAAGATCAATTGTGCGTTCGCCATGGAAAGATGAGCGCTGCTCAGGTTTACTACTACCTGAGTAAGCGCTTCACCGACCTTGCACGTCGGCTCACCAAGGTCACCGAATGGATAAATACACCCCCCACACCTGGCAGCCCCACGAGCGGCCGAGCCTGCCCGGCTCGCCGTCGACGCCGCTGCACCCCACCCACAAGCGCTGGCTGTTTGCGCTGGTAGGCGTGCTGGTAGCTATCACCGGTGGCCTGGGCAATGCCCTGGTTATCGCCAACCTGCAATACCTGCAAGGCGCATTGGGTGCGACCACCGCGGAAATGGCCTGGCTGCCCGCCGCGTATGTCATGACCAACGTGTGCATGAACCTGCTGCTGGTGAAGTTTCGTCAGCAGTTCGGCCTGCGTGCGTTTACCGAAGTGTTCCTGGTGTTGTATGCGCTGGTGACTTTCGGCCACTTGTTTGTCAACGACCTCAACTCGGCCATTGCGGTGAGGGCGGCTCACGGCATGGTCGGCGCGGCGCTGAGCTCGTTGGGTTTGTACTACATGATCCAGGCGTTCCCGGCCAAGTGGCGCTTGAAAGCCTTGGTGCTGGGGCTGGGCACCGCGCAATTGGCGCTGCCCCTGGCGCGGCTGTTTTCCGAAGACTTGCTGCAGATCGCCGAATGGCGCGGGTTGTACCTGTTTGAACTGGGCCTGGCGCTGATCTGCCTGGGCTGCGTGTTCCTGCTCAAGCTGCCGCCCGGTGACCGCTTCAAGACCTTTGAAAAACTCGACTTCCTCACCTTCGCCATCCTTGCCACTGGCGTTGCTTTACTGTGCGCGGTGCTGTCCCTGGGGCGTATTGACTGGTGGCTGGAAGCGCCGTGGATCGGTGTGGCCTCGGCCTGCTCGCTGGTACTGATCATGGCGGGGCTGGCCATCGAGCATAACCGCAGCAACCCGATGCTGATGACGCGCTGGCTGGGCAGCGGCGTGATGATTCGCCTGGCCTTGGCGGTAGTGCTGATTCGCATGGTGCTGTCCGAGCAATCCACCGGTGCGGTGGGGTTCATGCAAATGCTGAACATGAGCTACCAGCAAATGCATACCTTATATGTGGTGATGCTGGCCGGGGCGATTGCCGGGCTGGTAGTCAGCGCGTTGACGATCAACCCGGCG
This sequence comes from Pseudomonas sp. OST1909, assembly GCF_015277575.1. NCBI lineage: Bacteria > Pseudomonadati > Pseudomonadota > Gammaproteobacteria > Pseudomonadales > Pseudomonadaceae > Pseudomonas > Pseudomonas sp. OST1909. The sequence continues at coordinate 4,199,588 of NZ_CP063780.1, read as the reverse complement.
CACCTGTTGATGCCATTGGTGATTTCCCTGGCACTGATGGCGACAGGTTCGGTGATGGACAGTTTTTCCAGCAACCTGACGCGCCCGCAAAACCTCTATATCAGCCAGTTCCTGCTAGGCTTTGGCGGCACGTTCTTCCTCGGGCCGACCATGGTGCTGGGCACGAAAAACGTGCTGACCAACCCGCGCAACCTGGTGAGCTTCTCGGTGATGTTCGGGATTTGCCAGAACCTCGGCGGCCTGATCGGCGCGGCGTTGCTGGGCACCTTCCAGACCGTGCGCGAGAAGTATCACTCAAGCATGATCGTCGAGCACCTGACCTTGATCGACCCCCGTGTGGCGGCGCGAGTGCAGAGCGGCGGGTCGGCCTACGGTGGCATCGTCGCCGACCCGGAACTGCGCAACCTGATGGGCATCCGCAGCCTGGCCACGGCGGCCACCCGTGAAGCGAATGTAATGGCTTACAACGATGTGTTCATGCTGATCGCGATTATCGCGATCCTGACCATGCTGTGGATCTTCACCCGCAGCCTATGGTTGATGAGCACCACCAAGGCAATCCCTCCTGTTCAACCCAGCGGCGCGACTTCATGACCGAACCTTCAACCACCACCACAACCGCCATCGCTGCCACACCTGAAGGCAGCACGCCACCGGGCGCCGTGCCCACGCAATTGCGGCCTTTGCGCGTGCGCATCATCTCGTCCCTGGGTTTTGCCGCCATCGCCATCATCGGTGTGCTGATCGTGCTGTACGCCTGGCAATTGCCGCCGTTCAGCAGTGCGGTGGAAACCACCGAAAACGCTCTGGTGCGCGGGCAGGTGACGATTATCGGCCCGCAACTTGGCGGCTATGTGTTCGAAGTACCGGTGCAGGATTTCCAGTATGTAAAAGCGGGGGACCTGCTGGTACGCCTGGATGACCGCATCTACAAACAGCGCCTGGACCAGGCCCTGGCGCAACTGGCCGTGCAGAAAGCGTCGCTGGCCAATGTGGTGCAACAACGCAACAGCGCCGAAGCGACCATCAAGCTGCGCCAGGCCGCGTTGGTCGACAGCCAGGCCCAGGCGCGCAAAAGTACCGCCGACTTGCGTCGCAACGAAGAATTGATCAGCGATGGCTCGGTGTCCAAGCGCGAGCTGGACGTGACCCGCGCCGCCAATGCCCAGACCATTGCCGCCGTAGCCCAGGCCCAGGCCAGCCTGGAAATTGCCCGGCAAGACCTGCAAACAGTGATCGTCAATCGCGGCTCCCTGGAAGCGGCAGTCGCCAGTGCCGAGGCGGCGGTGGAACTGGCGCGGATCGATTTGTCCAACACCCGCATCACCGCGCCACGCGATGGTCAGTTGGGGCAGATCGGCGTGCGCCTGGGTGCCTACGTTAACTCCGGCGCGCAATTGATGGCCCTGGTGCCCAAGCAACTGTGGGTGATCGCCAACATGAAGGAAACCCAGATGGACAATGTGCAGGTCGGCCAGCCGGTAACCTTCACCGTTGACGCGCTGAACCATCGCAAATTCCATGGCACGGTGCAGCACATCTCGCCTGCAACCGGCTCGGAGTTCAGCCTGTTGCAGGCGGACAACGCCACCGGCAACTTCGTCAAGATCGCCCAGCGCGTGCCAGTGAGGATTACGGTGGATCCGGATCAAGCCGAGAGCGAGCGGTTGCGACCTGGGTTGTCGGTGGTGGTGAGTATCGATACTGCCGGGCGCCTGAAAAACAGCCCACCCTGACCCTGACACAGTGCAGAGCAAAATGTGGGAGGGGGCATGCTCCCGATTAGCACAGGTATCTACACAACTTTGCATTCGCCAACAGTAACCACGATGCGCAGCGAGCCGCTCTTGATCTTGATCTGCTTTTGATCTTGATCTTAGGCGCCCCGTTAAACCACGCTGGCCGGAATTCGACAGGGATTTGGGGGGTAAACCGGCAGGGATGCCGGTTTAGCCGCCCCGCGCCATGGATGGCGCGTGGCGGCGGCCCCCCAAATCCCTGGCGGATTACGGGCACACCGAGCCTAAGCGAGGTGCCGAGTGGTGGGGCAAGAGCCCTTTGGTTACTTTGGGGCTCTTTTCCAAAGTGACCCGCTGTAAAAGCGGAACCAATAGCGGCCGTTACCCAAACAACGGATATGTACTCGGTCTGATCCAACATCCTGGTCGGCCCTGAGGCCGCCATCGGAAGCAAGCCCCCTCCCACATTTGACCGAGGTGTGTCACGTAGACGCCTGTCGATTATGAGGCCGTCAGGTGAGCAAACCCCCTCTCACATTTGCTCACCTGTGTTCTGACGATTGGGTTTACAGCACCACGCTCGGCAACCACAACGACAGTGCCGGAATGTAGGTCACGGCCATCAGCACCAGAAACAGCACCGCATAAAACGGCAGCAGCGCCTTAACGGTTTTCTCGATGCTTACCTTGCCCACCGCCGCGCCGACGAACAACACCGCGCCCACCGGAGGCGTGATCAAGCCGATGCCGAGGTTGACCAGCATGATCATGCCAAAGTGCACCGGGTCGACGCCGATACCGAGGATCACCGGCAACAGGATCGGCGTAAGGATCAGGATCAGCGGTGCCATGTCCATCACCGTGCCGAGCAACAGCAGCATGACGTTGATGCACATCAGGATCACGTAGCGGTTGTCCGACAGGGTCAGGAACAGCGTGGTGATCTTCGCCGGGATCTGCATCAGGGTCATGATGTAGCCGAAGCTGGCGGCGAAGGCGATGAGGATCATCACGATGGAAATAGTGCGTACCGTGCGATGCATCAGCTTGGGCAGCTCGCGCCATTTGTAGTCACGGTAGATGAACATGGTCACGAAAAACGCCCACAGCACCGCGATGGCCGCCGACTCGGTGGCGGTGAAGATGCCCGACAAGATGCCGCCGAGGATGATCACCATGGCCATCAGGCCCCAGAGTGCATCAGCACAGATTTTCAGCGCCTGCTTGAGCGGGATGACTTCGCCCTTGGGGTAGTTGCGCTTTTTCGCGAATATCAGGCACAGCACCATCAAACACGCGCTCATCAGCAGGCCCGGCACCACGCCGGCCATGAACAGCGAGGCGATGGAGACGGTGCCGCCAGCCGCCAGGGAGTAGAGCACCGAGTTGTGACTCGGGGGCGTCAGCAATGCCTGCACCGAGCCGCTGACGGTGACCGCGGTGGCGAACTCGCGGGGATAACCGCGGCGTTCCATCTCCGGGATCAGCACCGAACCGACCGACGCGGTATCGGCCACCGACGAGCCTGAGATCGCACCGAAAAACGTCGACGCCATGATGTTGACCAGCGACAGCCCGCCGCGCACAAAGCCCACCAGCACCCCGGCAAACGCCACCAACCGCCGCGACATGCCGCCCTCGGCCATGATCGCTCCGGCCAATACGAAGAATGGAATCGCCATCAGTGAAAACTTGTTCACCCCGCCCGCTACCTGGATCATCAGGGCCTGGAACGGAATGTCGATCCACCACGCGCCGATCAGCGCCGACAAGCCCAGGGCGTAGGCCACCGGCATACCGATCAGGATCAAGGCGATAAAGCTGCCCAGCAGAATCAATGCGTCCATATCAGGCAGCCCCTTCGCTTTCTTCAACCAGGTCAAAACGCACTACGCGCCGGTGGCTCTGGTCGCCCAGCAGAAGTTTTTCCAGCACGAATATCAGGGTCAGCAAGCCGCCAATCGGGATCGGCATATAGGTGATGCCCACGCGCAGGGTAGGGATGGCGCTCATGAACTGGTTCCAGGTGGACAGGCACAGCTTGGCGCCCCAAATGGTCATGAACAGGCAGATGGTCGCCATCAACAGTTGCGAGACGATGCCGACAACGCGGCGCTGAGCATCAGGCAGGCGATCAGTGATCATCGCCACCGACATATGCGCCCCGGCGCGGTAGCTGGCAGCCGCGCCGATAAAGGTGAACACCAGCATCAGCAGGATCGCAGAGGGTTCCGGCCAACTGGAGCCGGTGCCGAGAATATAGCGGGCGAAGATGCCCCAGGGAATGATCAGCGCGACCCCCAGGACCGAGAGGCCGGCGACCCAGATGCAGGTCATGTAGATACGGTCGTTGATGCGCAGCAGTAGATTCTTCATGGCGTTCACCGTGACCGGGCGCGTGGATACCGACCGCGCCGGGCCTTGTCAGGGAGGAGGGCGTTACTGAACGGCGTCGATACGCTTGATGATGTCGGCGTAAGGCGCACCGTACTTCGCGCGAACCTGCGCGGTGGCGTCATAGAAGGGCTTTTTATCGACGCTGATGAACTCGACCCCGGCCTTTTTGAGTTTTTCTTCACTGCTGGCCGACTTGGCATCCCACAACAAACGCTCGTCAGCCTGGGCGGCCTTGGCGGCTTCCTTGACCATGTCCTGCTGTGCGGCGCTGAGCTTGTTCCAGGTGATTTTCGACATCACGATGGGCTCGGGCAGGATCAGGTGTTCGGTGAGGGTGTAGTACTTGGCGTTCTGGAAGTGGTTGTGTTCCAGAAGCGTCGGGGGGTTGTTTTCTGCGCCGTCGATCACCCCGGTCTGCAAGGCGCTGAAGATCTCGCCGGTGTCCATGGCGATGCCGTTGGCGCCCATTGCATTGAAGGCTTCGATGAAGATCGGGTTGCCTTGCACGCGAATCTTCATGCCCTTGAGGTCTTCGATCTTGCGCACTGGTTTCTTGGTGTAGAGGTTGCGCGTGCCGCCGTCCATCCAGGCGAGGGCGACCAGGCCGAACTCGGAATCGGTGATCTTGGCGAGGATCTCATCGCCGATTTCGCCGTCAATCACTTTGCGCATATGCGCCTGGTCGCGGAACACGAACGGCAGGTTGAACACATTCACGTCCGGCACCACCGGGCCGACGATGCCAAGGCTGACGCGGGTCATTTGCACGGCGCCGACCTGGGCCTGTTCGACGACTTCCTTCTCGGAGCCGAGCACACCGCCCGGGAAGTACTTGAAGGTCAATTCGCCTTTGCTTTGCTGGGTCAGGGCCTTGCCCATGTTTTCTTCGGCGACCACGGTGGGGTAGCCAGCGGGGTGGATATCGGCAAACTTGATTTCCAGCGCGTGGGCGGCGCTGCTGAGGGCCACGAGTGTGGCAGCGAGCAAGATGCGTTTGAAGTCCATGGGCGGTGATTCCTGTCTTGTTATTGTTGTATTCAAGGCACAGCGATGCAGCTAGAGGATGAACTGGGGTTCGGGCAATCCCTTGACGCCGGGGTTGAGGGCAAACACGCCGCCGGACAGCGAACTGTCACGCTGATCGTCACGAATGGAGGTGACGTACAGGGTGTCCAGGCGACTGCCGCCGAAGGCGCACATGGTGGGTTTTTTTACCGGTACGGTGAGGGACTGGTCGAGGCGACCGTCGGGGGTGAAACGGTGGACCAGGCCGGCATCGTTGGCGCAGATCCAGTAGCAGCCATCCGCGTCGACAGCTGCACCATCGGGCCTGCCGAGAAAGTCATGCATGTCCACAAACACTCGGCGGTTGGACGGCGCACCGGTGTCGATGTCGTAGTCGAATGCCCAGATCTGCTGCACTAGCGGGTGTGAATCAGAGGCATACATTGTGCGGCCATCGGGGCTGAAGGCCAGACCGTTGAGGGTGATGAAACCATCGAGCTGCGCATGGGGCGCCGTGCCAGACGCATAGCGATAAAGGCTGCCCTCAGCGGCGTTCAACCCCATGTTCAGCACCATGCTGCCGGCCCAGAAACGGCCTTGGCGATCACAGCGGCCGTCGTTCAAGCGCATGTCCGGCCGCGGGTGTTCGACACCGGCCAAGAGCGTAGTGTCGAGGCTGCCGTCGTTGTGCGGGGTCAGTTCAAAGAAGCCGGTTTCCATGCCTGCCACCCAGTTGCCCGCTTGGGTAGGTGCGATGCAGGCGAGCATCTGCGGGGCTTGCCAGGCACGCAGGTGCCCGGTAGAGGCGTCCCAACGGTGCAAGCCACCGTTGGGGATGTCCACCCAATAGAGGGCGTTTTCTTCAGGCACCCATATCGGGCATTCCCCCACGGCGTTGCGGGCATCGACAATCAATTCTGCAGTCATGGCCACTCATTCCTTTGGGTTGCTGTGTACTCAGTCACCGAATGGGCCTGCCGCGCAGAACGCGCCGCCCTGATAAATCCTTGCCGGGTCATCATCTGCGACCGGCGGCTGGGCCTCGACCTGGGCGCGGAACACTTCGGAGCTGTCCTTGGGCGCAAAGCCCAGGTGTGCGGCGTAGCGGTTGTCCCACCAGGTGTCGAGGTTGGCCGACATGCCGTAGACCACGGTATGGCCGACATCGGGTGTGTACAGCGCGCGCTCGAGCAGTTGGGTCAGGTCGTCGAAGCTCAGCCACGTGTGCATCATCCGGCGGTTCTGCGGCTGCGGGAACGAGGAGCCGATGCGGATGCTCACCGTCTGGATGCCATAACGATCAAAGTAGAAACTGGCCATGTCTTCGCCGTAGGACTTGGACAGGCCGTAGTAGCTGTCCGGGCGGCGTGGGGAGTGGGCGTCGAGTTGTTCACCCTGCTTATAGAAACCGATCACATGGTTGGAGCTGGCGAAGATCACACGCTTTACGCCATGGCGACGTGCGGCTTCATAGATATGGAAGATGCCGCTGATATTGGCGCCGAGCACTTCTTCGAACGAGCGCTCTACCGATACGCCACCAAAATGCAGGATGGCGTCGACGCCTTCTACCAATTGGTGCACCGCTTGCTTGTCGGACAGGTCGCAGGTTTGCACTTCTTCGCGGGCATCGATGGCGGGGGCCATGTCGGCGATATCCGACAGGCGCAGGACCTTGGCGTAAGGGCGCATACGTTCGCGCAAAACTTTACCGAGGCCACCGGCGGCGCCGGTGAGCAACAGACGGTTGAAGGGAGCGGGCGTCGTGATGGTCATGAGCATTCCAATTTTTGTTGTAGGTTGTCGTATGACTATATGGAAATAGTGTTAGGGATTCTTGGTGTTGTCAACGTCCTTCCAGGCGCATGAGATCAAAGGTGGGAGCTGGCACCTTTGAGATCGAGTTCGACCCTGGAACTTACAACAACGAAATCGGATAGCTGATAAAAATCCGGTTTTCATCAAACTCGTTATTGCTGAAGTCGCGCCGCATTGTCGAATTGCGCCACTTCACATTGAGGTTTTTCAGTGCACCACTTTGCACCGTATACGCCAGTTCCGACTCACGCCCCCATTCCTTGCCATCGGTGATCGCTGCGGTGTGCACGTTACTGCCGCTGATATAGCGGTTCATCAGGGTCAGCCCTGGCACGCCGAGTACGACAAAGTTGAAGTCATGGCGTACCTGCCAGGATTTTTCCCTGGCGTTGTCGTAGCTGGCGTTATAGCTGTCGTTGGCCAGCGTGCCGCCGCTGGTGCCGTTGATGCGCATCCATACACTGTCGCCGGTGAGTTTTTGCAGGCCGACGTAGAAGGTGTGGCCGTTGTATTTGGCCGAGAGCAGGGCGAACACGGTCTTGTTGTCGAGGTCGCCGGCCAAGGCGCTGCCGTCTTCCTTGCCGTTGAAGAAGCCAAGGTTGGCGCCCAGGGTCCAGTCACCCACCGGCTGGCTGTGGGTGAGGTTCAGATACTGTTGCTGGTAGATATCAGTGAGTTCGGCGTACCACAGGCCGACTTGGGTGCGCTTGTCGTTGAAGGTATATTCGCCCCCGCCGAAGTTGAAGCGGTCCGAGGTGAACGCAGCTTTGCCGTTCATGAACATGTTTTCCATGCTCGCGTCGTTGCGTGGGCTGTTGCCGCGAAACTGGCCGCCGTAGAGGGTCAGACCGGCGATCTCATTGGAGGTGACCTGGCCGCCGCGAAAGGTCTGGGGCAGAGAGCGGCCATCATCGGAACGCAGGATCGGCAGCACCGGCATCCACTCGCCAACTTTGAGCTCGGTCTTGGACAGCCTGGTTTTCAGCGCGACCCCAAGACGTCCGAAATTGTCGGCAGGGCGGCCATCGTCATGCACCGGCAGCAGTTGAGTGCCGGCAGTGCCTTTGCCGCCATCGAGCTTTTGCGAATACAGGCCCAATACATCAATCCCGAACCCGACAGTGCCTTGGGTAAAGCCGGATTTGGCGTCGAGAATGAAGTTCTGCGTCCACTCTTCGGCTTTCCCCTGAGGGTTGCCGGGGTTGGTGAAGTTGCGGTTGAAGTAGGCGTTGCGCAGGTTGAGCGTGGCCTTGGCGTCGTCGATAAAACCTTCGGCTTGAACGCACAGGGGCAGGGTGACGGCCAGGCTGGCGAGGCTGATAAGGCCCAGGGGTGCAGAGCAATTGCGGACGAATTGACTCACAGTGAGGCTCCCTTTCTTTTGTTGTTTTTATTATTTGTTATACGTCGTCGTACAACATTGAGCGGGATATTTGCGGGGTTTTCGGGGTGTGTCAAGCAGAAGTTATACGATGACTAGGTGTGCGTTGATCTAAAGCGGGCACGGGGCAATGTGGGAGGGGGCTTGCTCCCGATAGCAGTGTGTCAGTCACAGATGATCTGACAGATACACCGCTATCGGGAGCAAGCCCCCTCCCACATTTGACTGAGTTAAACCTGGTTTTTTATCCTGCCAAGACCATCGGAGGCAGGGTGCCAAGCAGTGAAACGGCGGCTACTGCGCAGACCCCCAGCAGCCATTCCATCATCACACTGGCTTTCAAACTGCCCAAGCGCTGTTCGCAGCGTTCGATACGCAACCGGTTCAACAACGCCAAGCCCAGCATCCCCACCACCAACCCCACCTTGATCAGCAGGATCAAGGCAAACCCATTGAACAGTGGCGTGGGCCAGAGTTGCCCGGTGAGCACGCGCACATTGATCAAACCGGTTACCAGCAAGCCGGCGACGAGGCCGTAACCCACGCCGCTGAAGCGCCGCAAAATCGGCTCCAGCCGGTGCTCTTGCGCGTGCCTGAGGATCAGCACCAGCACCAGCAACCCACCCAGCCAGGTCCCCACGCACAGCAGATGCACCACTTGGTTGAGGATCAGCAATTGCCCACTCAGCCCGTCGAGCATGGCGCCATGGCCCACCGGCGCCAGGGTCGCCAGCAGCAGGGTGATCAATGGCAAACGCAAGGCTGGCCAGGGTTTGATCAGCACGATCACCAGCAGAACATTCAGCAGCAGATGCCAGGACCATACCTGGCCGAAAAAGGTCTTGCCCAGCACCAATTGCACGGTGGCCGGTTGCAGCGCCGCGTCCCAACTGCCGGCCATGCTGGCGGTGATCAGCAGTAACCACGCCACGCCGGAGCCAAGCCCCAGCCAGGCCAGGCCACGGGTGATGCATAGCAGTTGCCGGTCCAGAGCCGGTTGTACCTGGGCGCCGAGCAGCCAGGGCCGGAGCACGCAAGCCCCGAACATCAGCAGCACAACGATAAAATGCAGGAAACGGCACAGCACCAGCAGGGTTGCCATGGGTTACTGGCCGACCTTGAAGCTGTATTCACCGCTGCTCTTATGGGTGTCGACCGACACCGCATTCCACACCACTTTGTAATTGCCGCTCGCGAGCGGGGCGGCAGGGGTCACGACCAGGACTTTCTTGTCCGCGTCCGGGGTTTCCAGGCCCTTGATGGCGATTTCAGTGCCGTCCTTGCTCAGGGACACCTTGGTGAAGGTGGCTTCGACGCCTTCGGTGAAGGTCAGGCGCAGGTCTTTCGGTGCGGCGACGTTGCTGTTGGCCGCAGGTTCTGCGCTCTTGAGGTGGGCATGGGCAAATGCCGCCGAGGCGCCCAGCAGGGAGGTGAGCAGGGCGAGGGTGGTCAGGGCTTTCTTGATCAACATTGTTCAATACCAATCAATGGGTAGGAGCGGGCAGTGTACGAAGTTTCGGCTTGGCCTGTCGCCCCGATCTAGAGCTGGTGGTAGTCTTTAACCCGTGTTGTTGTCAGGGAGCCCTTATGGGCAATCACAAGATCGGAATCCGTCGGGTCAACGTCGAGAAAATCCTGCTGGCGGCGGAAAAAGTCTTCGCTGAAAAAGGCTACGGCAGCACCGCCATGGCCGACATCGCCGAAGAGGTGCAACTGCCGCGTTCCAACCTGCATTATTACTTCACCACCAAGAGCGAGCTGTACAGCGCGGTGCTGTTCGACCTGCTGGAGCTGTGGAAGCAGGATGCCCTGAGCTTCGAAACCTTCGATGATCCGCGGGTGGTGCTCAGCAGCTACATCCGCGCCAAGATGCAGCGCTCGCGTACGCGGCCGTATGGCTCAAAGGTCTGGGCCAATGAAATCATCCACGGCGCGCCCACGCTCGGTGAGGCCCTGGATGAAAGCCTGTACGACTGGGCCAAGATGAAGGAAGCGAAGATTCGCCAGTGGGTGCAAGACAAACGTATCCTGCCGGTGGAACCGTCGAGCCTGCTCTACATGATCTGGGCCTCGACCCAGCACTATGCCGACTTTGATCACCAGGTGAAGATTTTGAATGATCACCAGCCGTTGTCGGATATGCAGTTCGAAAAGGCGATTCAGACGGTGACCAGTGTGATCTTGCGGGGGATCGGGTTGGAGCCTTGAGCCCTGTGGTGAGGCTGAGGGGCCCATCGCAGCATGGGGATCTACACAACTTCGTAGCAGTCACCAGTAACCACGATGCGAAGTGAGCCGCTCTTGATCTGCTCTTGATCTGCTTTTGATCTTAGGCGCCCCGTTAAACCACGCTGGCCGGAATCCGACAGGGATTTGGGGGGCCGCCGCCCCGCGCCATGGATGGCGCGTGGCGGCGGCCCCCCAAATCCCTGTCGGATTACGGGCACACCGAGCCTGGGCGAGGTGCCGAGTGGTGGGGCAAGAGCGTTTTGCTTACTTTTGCGCTTTTCAAAAGTGAGCCGCTGTAAGAGCGGAACCAATAGTGGCCGTTACCTAAATAACGGATATGTACTCGATCTGATCCAACATCCTGGTCGGTCCTAAGGCCGCCATTGGGAGCAAGTCGAATCGTCGCACCGCCCCTCCCACAGGGACAGCGCCATACCAGAAGTTGTGTAGATACCCATGCCCATCGCAGGCAAGCCAGCTCCCACATTCGACTGCATTCCTTCAGACAAAATGCGGTCAACTGTGGTAGCTGGCTTGCCTGCGATAGCGGTCTAAAGGCTACACAGCTTCCCGATACGGATTACGCGGATCCTGCGTCCAATTCAAAAATGGCTTGCCGGTGTCCATCGGCACCATCTCGATGCAGTCCGCCACCGGGCAGGTGATCTGGCACAAGTTGCAGCCCACGCACTCATCATCAATCACTTCATACTTATGCGTGCCGTCCGCCTGTTTCAAACTGGCGATCGCCTGGTGTGAAGTGTCCTCACAGGCAATGTGACAACGCCCACAACCGATACACGCCGCCTGATCGATCTTGGCGATCACCTGGTAGTTGATATCCAGGTACTTCCAATCCGTGGTGTTACCCACGGCCCGCCCGGAAAAGTCCTGCAGGCTGGTGTAACCCTGGCTGTCCATCCACCGCGACAGCCCGTCCTTCATCTCGTCCACAATCCTGAAGCCATGCAGCATCGCCGCCGTGCACACCTGCACTGCGCCACAGCCCAGGGCGACGAATTCCGCTGCATCGCGCCAGTTGCCGATACCGCCGATGCCGCAGATCGGCAGGCCCTGGGTCTGCGGGTCACGGGCGATTTCGGCGACCATGTTCAGGGCAATCGGCTTGACCGCCGAACCGCAGTAACCGCCGTGGGTACTCTGGGTGCCGACCACCGGCAGGGCGACCATGCGCTCCAGATCCACGCTGGTGATGGAATTGATGGTGTTGATCAACGACACCGCGTCCGCGCCGCCGCGAGACGCTGCCCGCGCCGCCACGCGTATGTCGGTGATGTTGGGCGTGAGCTTGACGATCACCGGCAGCGAGCAATATGTCTTGCACCAGCGCGTCACCTGTTCCACATACTCCGGCACCTGGCCGACCGCTGCGCCCATGCCACGTTCGGGCATCCCGTGGGGGCAGCCGAAATTCAACTCGATGCCGTCGCAGCCGGTCGCCTCCACCAGGGGCAGGATGTTTTTCCAGGACTCCTCAACACATGGCACCATCAGCGATACGATCAGTGCACGGTCAGGCCAGTCCTTTTTCACCTGGGTGATTTCCCGCAGGTTGATCTCCAGGGAGCGGTCGGTGATCAGTTCGATATTGTTGATGCCCAGCACTTCACGATTCGCCCCGAAATGCGCCGAGTAGCGTGACGACACGTTCACCGCCGCCGGGTCTTCGCCCAGGGTTTTCCACACCACGCCACCCCAGCCGGCTTCGAACGCACGGACCACGTTGTAGGCTTTGTCGGTGGGCGGCGCGGAGGCCAGCCAGAACGGATTGGGGGCTTTGATACCGGCGAATACAATCGAGAGATCGGCCATTACGCAGCCTCCACATTCAGCATGAGTTGGGCGTGCATGGCCTCGGCGGCCAGCTTGCCGTGTTGCACGGCCTGCACGGTGAGGTCCTGGCCAAGGCTGACGCAATCGCCGCCGGCATACACGCCGGGGATACTGGTACGCAGCTGTTCATCGACAAAGATGCGCTCGCCCACGCGGTGCAGTTGCTGGGCCAGCGGGTCGTGCAGTGCGTCGTTGTCAAAGCCTTGGCCGATGGCCTTGAAGATCGCATCGGCGGCCAGTTCGAAGGTTTCCCCCGTCGGTAGCAAGCGACCATTTTCCAGGTGGGTGCGGGCCAGGCGCATACCGCGTACGCGGCCCTGGTCGTCGAGCAACACTTCGTCGGGTTGGGCCCAGGTCAGCAGCCGCACTTGATTGGCCTTGGCAATGTCTTGTTCGTGTTGGGTCGCGCCCATGTCCGCCAGGCCACGGCGGTACACAAGGTTTACCTCGCGGGCACCGAGGCGAGCCATTTGCACGGCCATGTCGATGGCGGTATTGCCTGCGCCGAGCACGATGCAGCGGTCGGCCAGGGGCAGTTGGGTGAGGTCATCGGCCTGGCGCAGCTCGCGGATGTACTCGGTGGCGGCGAGCAGGCCGGGGGCGTCTTCGTGGGCCAGGCCGAGCTGTTTGCTGGTCGCCAGGCCGAGGCCGAGGAACACCGAATCGAATTGCTGGTGCAGTTCGCTCAAGGTCAGGTTTTCGCCCAGGCGCTGGCCGTGGCGGATTTCAATGCCGCCGATTTGCAGAAGGAAATCCAGTTCTTTCTGAGCAAAATCATCCACCAGCTTGTACTTGGCGATCCCATATTCATTCAGGCCGCCTGCTTTCTCCTGCGCTTCGAAAACCACCACGTCATGGCCGTGCAACGCGGCGCGGTGGGCGCAGGCCAACCCCGCCGGCCCGGCGCCGACCACGGCGATGCGCTTACCGGTGGGCGCGGCGCGCTGGAACGGGTGTTCGCTGAAGTGCGCGTTGTCGATGGCGTAGCGTTGTAACAAACCGATCAGCACCGGCGCGCATTCTTCGGCGTTGTTACGCACGCAGGCTTGCTGGCACAGGATCTCCGTGGGGCAAACCCGAGCGCAACTGCCGCCGAGGATGTTGGCCGAGAGGATTTTCTGCGCAGCGCCTTGCACGTTCTCGGTGTGGATATTGCGGATGAACGACGGGATGTCGATCTCGCTGGGGCATGCGTTCACGCACGGCGCGTCGTAACAGTACAGGCAGCGCGAGGCTTCCAGATGCGCTTGCCGGGCGTTGAGCGGCGGTGCCAGGTCGCTGAACTGGCTGGCGAGGGTGGCCGCGTCGTCGCGGGGATGGGGAAGGTGGGTCAGGGTCTGGATCACGGTATTGGCCTCACGGTTATTGAGGTGCTGCCTCTGATGGGCATTGGTTCTTGTGTTGCCTGTGCTGCCCCCGATAGCGGGTTCAGCGGTTCACAGCCACTGGCTTGGAAAGCGCTGCCCGTTTGCTCAACTGCTCGAACACCGACGGATACGCCGGCCGCTCCACATAGCGCCCGGCACCCCGTTCTGCGCGCAGGTCGCCATCGGCCCAGACCAGCTTGCCCTGGCTGATGGTGTGGCTCGGCACGCCGCGCACGGTCTTGCCTTCGAAGATGTTGAAGTCGACCTGCTGGTGGTGAGTCTTGGCCGAAATGGTTCGTGTGCCTTCAGGGTCCCAGAGCACCAGGTCGGCATCCGCACCGACGCGAATCGCGCCTTTACGGGGGTAGAGGTTGAAGATTTTCGCCGTGTTGGTGGAGGTCAGCGCAACGAACGCCTGCATCGACAGGCGCCCCGTGTTGACGCCTTCGTGCCACAGCAGCGCCATGCGGTCTTCGATACCGGCGGTGCCGTTGGGGATCTTGCTGAAGTCGTCACGCCCGGCGGCTTTTTGCTCGGCGCAGAAGCAGCAGTGGTCAGTCGCGGTGGTGTGCAGGTTGCCCGATTGCAGGCCGTGCCACAGGGCCTCCTGATGCCCGCGCGGACGGAACGGCGGGCTCATGACATAGCCGGCGGCGGTCTGCCAATCCGGGTGCTGGTAGACGCTGTCGTCCAGCAGCAAGTGGCCGGCGAGTACTTCACCGTACACCGCCTGGCCCTTGCCCCGAGCGTAGGTGATTTCATCCAGCGCCTCTTTGGTCGACACATGCACCAGGTACAGCGGCGTGCCGATGGTCTCGGCAATTCGTATTGCGCGGCTGGCCGCTTCGCCTTCCACCTGGGACGGGCGCGACAGCGGATGGGCTTCCGGTCCGGTGATGCCCTGGGCCATCAGCTTGCGTTGCAGGTGATACACCAGCTCGCCGTTTTCCGCATGAACGGTAGGCACCGCGCCCAGCTCCAGGCAGCGTTCGAAGCTGGCTACCAAGGTATCGTCGGCAGCCATGATTGCGTTCTTGTAAGCCATGAAATGCTTGAAGCTGTTGATGCCGTGATGGCTGACCAGTTCGGCCATTTCCTCGCGTACCTGCTCGCTCCACCAGGTGATCGCTACATGGAAGCCATAGTCGGATGCGGACTTTTCTGCCCAGCCGCGCCACTGGTGGAAGGCTTCCATCAAGGATTGCTGCGGGTTGGGAATCACAAAGTCGATGATCGACGTGGTACCACCGGCCAGGCCCGCGGCCGTACCACTGAAAAAGTCTTCGCTGGCCACGGTGCCCATGAAGGGCAGTTGCATATGGGTGTGGGGATCGATGCCGCCCGGCATCAAGTATTGGCCGCTGCCATCGAGTATTTCAGTGCCGGCGGGAATATCCAGATCGGTGCCAATGGCCCGAATTAGACCGCCTGCGCATAACACATCGGCGCGGTAACTTTCATCATGGGTAATAACGGTTGCGCCACGGATCAACAGCGACATGTCGAGTTCCTCACAGGCTTGACCGGCTTATGCCAGTTCTAAGTGTTGTAATACTGCCGGTCGATGGAGGGTTAATTCCTGTCATCGGTGACAGGAATAGAAACTAGCCCGAGTTTTTCGATTGGGCAAGAAGATTTTTCTTAAGCTTATAATTAAATTAAGTTACTGAATTAAAAGATAAAAATAACAAAATCACCAAAATGTAGCGATCGCTCACCATTTTGACGCACTTGACAGCTTCTGTTTTTGAGCAACATTTCTTATTGCAAATCAGACGCTTGAGATATGCCTCTTGACGGCACTGAAAAATAAAAATAATTGTGTTGCACCAGATTGAGACCTGACGGTTCTGGCAACTTGCGCAATGGCTGGCCCCAATAGCGCGGCAAGTAACCCAGGCTCACTCGGAAAGCTGATAAACATCAGCACGTTATATAAGTGGTGCGGGTTCAGCAGCCGTTGTCGGCACGGTAATTGAGTGCAAAGGCAATTGGTCGGGGCCCGAGATGTCATGTTGTTTATGCGGTACTCCGGCCTCCTGTACACAGCGTGCAGGTGAGCAAAAATAATTTAAAAAAAACCGTGGAGCGGCCATGCAACAGAACAGATCGCAAGTCATCGAGCGCAACGGCCTGTACGAACTCGACGCCGGCCCCGACGTCCTCGACAGCCCTCGCTACAACCATGACATGGCACCCACCAAGGTGCATGAGCGCACCTGGAACAAATGGCACATCACCGCATTGTGGGTCGGCATGTCGATTTGCGTGCCGACCTACACCCTGGGCGGGGTACTCACCGCGTATTTCGGCTTGTCGGTGGGCGAGGCGCTGATAGCGATCCTGCTGGCCAATATCGTGGTGTTGATCCCGCTGACGCTCAACGCGTTTCCCGGCACCAAGTACGGCATCCCGTTTCCGGTGCTGTTGCGCTCGTCATTCGGCATTCTCGGTTCCAACGTGCCGTGCCTGATTCGCGCGTTGGTGGCCTGCGGCTGGTTTGGTATCCAGACGATGTTTGGCGGGTTGGCGATTCACCTGTTTCTCGGTTCGATTTTCGAGGGTTGGAAGTCGCTGGGTGGTACTGGTGAAGTGATTGGCTTCATGATTTTCTGGTGCCTGAACCTGTGGGTGGTGTTGCGCGGTGCCGAGTCGATCAAGCGCCTGGAAACCCTGTCGGCGCCGTTGTTGGTGGCGGTAGGTATCGGCCTGCTGGTGTGGGCGATGCCGAATGTGTCCCTCAGCGAGCTGATGGCGATCCCACCCAAACGCCCTGAAGGCGCAAGCCTCACCGGCTATTTCATGGCGGGTCTGACCGCGATGGTAGGCTTCTGGGCCACCTTGTCGCTGAACATTCCCGACTTCAGCCGCTACGCCAAGAGCCAGAAAGACCAGATTCTCGGGCAGATCTTCGGCCTGCCGCTGACCATGTTCCTGTTCGCCGCCCTCGGCGTGATCATGACCGCCGCCTCGGTCAAACTGGTGGGCGTCAGCGTCTCCGACCCGGTGACCCTGATCGGCCATATCCAGAGCCCGGTGTGGGTGGCAGTGGCGATGGCGCTGATCATCGTCGCCACCTTGTCCACCAACACCGCGGCGAACATCGTTTCGCCCACCAACGACTTCCAGAACATCGCGCCCAAGCTGATCAACCGCACCACCGCGGTGATCCTGACCGGGCTGGTAGGGCTGGCGCTGATGGCCCATGAGCTGCTGAAAAAGCTTGGGTTGATCGTTTCCGATGTCAGCCTGGAGACCGTCTACTCCAATTGGTTGCTCGGCTATTCGAGCCTGCTGGGCCCGATTGCCGGGATCATGGTGGTGGACTACTTCATCACCCGCAAACAGCAACTGGACCTGGCAGGACTTTACCGTGATGACGTGTACCCGGCGTGGAACTGGAGTGGTTTCATCGCCTTTGGCGTGCCGGTGGTGCTGACCCTGTTGTCGCTGGGCAGCGATGCGTTCAGTTGGTTTTACAGCTATGGCTGGTTTACCGGTTCGGCGTTGGGCGGGGTGTTGTATTACGGGCTCAATGCCAAGCGCGGTATCAACCCGGCCGTAGCCAAATCATCCTTGTGAACGCGGTCAATGTGGGAGGGGCTTGCCCCCGATGGCGGTGTATCAGTCATGCATATATCGACTCGGCCACTGCTGTCGGGAGCAAGTCCCCTCTCACATTGGATCGCGTGCCACCTGTTCCAATCATAAGAAATACAGCCTGAGGAGATCCCCATGAACGCTGCCCTCGACGTTCTGCAATCGACCCATCAGCACATCAACCGCGACCGCCTGTGGCAGTCGCTGATGGACCTGGCCAGGCTCGGCGCCACCCCCAAGGGCGGGGTGTGTCGCCTGGCCCTTACCGACCTTGACCGCAAGGCCCGCGATCTCTTCGTGCAGTGGTGCGAAGAGGCCGGCTGTACCGTGAGCATCGACGGTATCGGCAATATCTTCGCCCGCCGTCCAGGGCGCAACGCGGACCTGCCGCCGGTGATGACCGGCAGCCATATCGATACCCAGCCTACCGGCGGCAAGTTCGACGGTTGCTTCGGTGTACTGGCGGGGGTGGAAGTGTTGCGCACCCTTAACGATCTCAAGATTGAAACCGAGGCGCCGTTGGAAGTGGTGGTGTGGACCAACGAGGAAGGCTCGCGGTTTCCACCCTGCATGATGGGCTCCGGCGTGTTCGCCGAAAAGTTCAGCCTGGCCGATACCCTGGCCAAGGTCGATGCGGACGGCGTCAGCGTCGGCGATGCGTTGAATGCCATCGGCTATGCCGGGACGCGCCCCGAGAGCGGGCATAAGGTTGGCGCCTATTTCGAGGCGCACATCGAGCAAGGGCCGATTCTTGAGGATGAAAAGAAAATCATCGGCGTGGTACTCGGCGCCCTCGGGCAAAAGTGGTTCGACCTCAAACTGCGCGGTGTCGAAGCCCACGCCGGCCCGACGCCGATGCACCTGCGCAAGGATGCCCTGGTGGGCGCGGCGGTGGTGGTGGCGGCGGTGAATGCGGCGGCGCTGGAGCATCAGCCGCACGCCTGTGGCACGGTGGGTTGCCTGCAAGCGTATCCAGGATCGCGCAACGTGATTCCGGGGGAGGTACGCATGACCCTGGATTTCCGTCATTTAGAGCCAGCACGACTGGACTCGATGATTGCCCAGGTGCGCCAGGTGATTGAAGACACCTGTGCCAAACACGGGCTGAGTTACGAGATGGAACCCACCGCCGACTTCCCGCCGCTGTACTTCGACAAAGGTTGCGTCGATGCCGTGCGCGATGCGGCCAATGGCTTGGGGCTGTCGAATATGGACATTGTCAGCGGGGCAGGGCACGACGCAATCTTCGTCGCCGAGCTTGGCCCGGCGGGGATGATCTTCGTACCGTGTGAAGGTGGCATCAGCCATAACGAAATCGAAAATGCCGCGCCGGATGATCTGGCGGCGGGGTGTGCGGTGTTGTTGCGCGCCATGGTGGCAGCCTCGGCCGCCATCGCCAGCGGTTGAAAATGTGGGAGGGGGCTTGCTCCCGATTGCGGTATTGACGTCAGGCGCCAGGTTGCCAGCCACCGCCGAGGGCGGTCAAAAGCCCCACACTTGCCACCAGCTGCCGCGTCTGTACGGCCTGCAATGTGCGCTGCGCCTGTAGCGCCGCCGTTTGTGCGGTGACCACATCCAGATAACTCACCGCCCCCGCCTGATAGCTGTTCATCGCCAACGCCTGGGTATGTTGCGCCGCCTGCGCCGCCGCCTGTTCATCCTGGGCTTGCTGCTGCAAGTCCCTCAGTTGCCCCAGGTTGTCCTCTACCTCTCGTACGGCTTGCAACACATGGCTACGGTATTGCGCCGACGCCTCTTCAAACTCGGCCTTGGCCTGGCGTTCATTGGCACTCAACCGCCCGCCATCAAAGATCGGCAGGTTCACCAACGGCCCCAACGCCCAATAGCGATTGCCAGCTGACAGCAGATTACCGACGCCTTGCGTCTGCCCGCCTATCAACCCGGTCAGGCTGAAATCCGGATACCACGCCGCCTTGGCTACGCCGATATTTGCGTTGGCCGCAAACACCCGGCGTTCAGCCGCGGCGATGTCCGGGCGACGTTGCAGCAAGTGGCTTGGCAACTGCGATGGAATCCTTGGCAAGGCCATCAACTGCGGGCTGGGCGGCAATGAAAAGTCACTGGCCGCCACGCCCACCAACTCGCCGATTGCATGCTCGGTCAGGTTGCGTTGCCCACGCACCTCATCCCGCTGCGCCTTGGCCTCGGCCAGTTGATTTTGCGCGCGGGTCAGGTCCAGTTCCGAGGCAATCTGGCCTTCGTAGCGACTGCGCGTCAGTTGCAGCGCCTGGCTGAAATCCTCCAGCGAGCTGTCGAGTATTCGGCTCTGTGCATCCAGGCCATTGAGTTGCACATATAACGTCGTCAACTGCTGTTGCAGGCTCAGGCGCGCCACCGCCAAGTCATCGCCGGACGCTTGCGCCTGAGCGTCACCGGCCGCGACCTGATTGCGGATCTTGCCCCACAGGTCCAGGTCGTAGCTCAACGAAAACCCGGCAATGTTGCTGTTGTACACCGACGGCTGCGTTGTGCCGCGCAACGGTCTCGCGTCCGATTGCCGTTGGCGCTGCGGCTGTGCGCTGGCGCTGATTTGCGGGAACAGCCCGGCGTGCAACTGGCTGGCATACGCCTGGGAGGCATCGAAGTGCGCCAGTGCCGCAGCCAGGTCCGGGTTGCTGTTGAGCAATTGCTGCTGCAGCTTGTCCAACGTTGGATCGTTATAGAGTTGCCACCACTGGGTCACCAACTGA
This sequence comes from Pseudomonas sp. OST1909, assembly GCF_015277575.1. Lineage (NCBI taxonomy): Bacteria > Pseudomonadati > Pseudomonadota > Gammaproteobacteria > Pseudomonadales > Pseudomonadaceae > Pseudomonas > Pseudomonas sp. OST1909. The sequence continues at coordinate 4,179,487 of NZ_CP063780.1, read as the reverse complement.
TCGGACGGTTGCGCGCTGTGCCATGGGCCGTCGCTGGTCTGTTCGCGGTAGTGGGCGGGCAGGTCAATCGACGGCGCGGTATAGGTCGGTGCCATCGAGCAACCCTGCAACCCCAGCAGTATCAGCGCCGCGAGCGGTTTAAGCCTTGGGCGCATGGGCACCTCCGGCGGCGTCGGCCAGTTGCACCGGGTCGCCTTCGCGCAAGGCATCGGGCGGGTTGTCGATGATGCGGTCGGTGGCGTTCAAACCCTGGTCGATCACCAGGCGCTCGCCCAGGTCCAGACCGATGTGGATGTCTTGCAGGTGCACATGATTCTGCCCATCCAACACCGCCACTTGCGTACCCTGGGCGCGGAAGATCAAGGCGCTGGCCGGGATGCTCACGCCGTGAGTATCGGCCGGAATCGGCAGGCTGGCTTCGGCGTAGTCGCCCGGTAGCAATTCACCGCTGGGGTTGTCGACGACGAACTGGGCGAGCAGGGTGCCGGAGCGGCGGTCGATGGCGGTGGAGTCACCGATCAGGCGCGCCTTGAAGTGTTCGCCTGGGTGCTCAGGCACCGTCAACTCGGCTTCCAGGCCCGGATGGATCACTGCCGCGTAGTTCTGCGGCACCGGCACATACAGGCGCAGTTGGTGGGTGTCGGCCAGGGTGAACAGCGCCAGATCGCTGTCGGTATCGGCTTTGATCAACTGACCGATATCGGTATGCCGCGCAGTGATGGTGCCAGCGAATGGCGCACGCAGGGTTTTGTAGCCCTCCAATGCTGACAAGCGAGCGTAGTCCGCTGCGGCAGCCTCGGCATTGGCTGTGGTCGCGGCGGCGTTCGAGGTTTTTTCATCGGCTTCCTGACGCGACACTGAATGGCTCGCCAACAGGTGTTGCCAGCGCGTGGCAGTGGTGGCTGCCAGACGTGCATTGGCCTGTTCCTGAATCAGCCGTGCGTGAGTCTGCGCCAGTTGCTGGTCGAGGTCAGGGCTGTCGATTTCGGCGAGGATTTGCCCGGCCTTGACCTGCGTGCCCATATCCACTTTCCAGTCTTTCAGATAGCCGCTGACCCGCGCATGGATCGGCGCTGTGCTCCAGGCTTCCAGGTGCGCCGGCAAGCGCAGCGTATCGCCGGCAGTGTTCTGTTGGGGTTGCAACACCATCACTTGGGGAATGGCCGCCGTTTCGGTCCAGGCAGCGACAGATCGCTCGTGCAGCGTGCGGGCGTGCAAGCCGCTGGCGACCAGCAGGGCAGCGAGGGTCAGGCCGCCGACACCCATCAGCATCAGACGCTTGCGCGAGGGTTTGTGATCAGACGACATGGGGCGTTTCTCCAGCAATTGCGCGAGTAGGGTGACGGCCGTGGACCAGGCTGAAGACCACGGGTACAAACAACAGAGTGGCGATGGTGGCGAAGATCAAACCGCCGATAACGGCGCGACCCAGCGGCGCGTTTTGCTCCTCGGACAGCGCCAGGGGCAACATGCCGATGATCATTGCCAAGGCGGTCATGCACACTGGGCGAAAGCGCGTGTAACCGGCTTCCATGGCAGCTTTCAACGCGTCGCCATGTTCGGCCAGGCGTTCACGGCAGAAGCTCACCACCAGGATCGAGTTGGCGGTGGCCACGCCCATGCACAGGATTGCGCCGGTGAGCGCCGGGACCGATAACGAGGTGCCGCTGAGGAACAGCATCCACACGATCCCCGCCAGTGCGGCCGGTAACGCCGTGATGATCACAAAGGGGTCGGCCCAGGACTGAAAGTTGACCACGATCAGCAAGTAGATCAGCACCACTGCGCCGAGCAGTCCGAAGCTCAAACCACTGAACGCCTCATGCAGCGCATCGATTTGCCCGTGCAGGCTGATGGTCGCGCCTTTGGGACGCATGGATGCAGTGTCGTCCAGCACTTTTTGCACATCACGGGCCACGCCGCCCAGGTCGCGACCTTGTACGTTGGCATACAGGTCCAGGGTCGGTTCGATGTTGTAGTGGGTGACCACCGCCGGGCTTTGTACGCGGGAGATGGTCGCCACGCCCCCGAGGATTTGCGATTGGCCATCGGCACCGGTCACCGGTAGGGCCTCCAGTGATGGCAGGCTGTCGAGACGGTACTGCGGGGTGGCGGCGACGATGGAATAGGACACGCCATTGGCCGGGTTGAGCCAGAAGGTCGGTGCCACCTGGGAGCTGCCGGCCAGGGAGGCGACCATGCTGTTGGTGACGTCTTTTTCGGTAATGCCCAAACCGTTGGCGCGCAGGCGGTCGACATCGACCTGCAAGGAGGGGTAACCGGTGGACTGCTGGATACGCAGGTCGGCAATGCCTGGTACGTGTTGCAAGCGACGTTCGAGTTCTACGGCGTAAGCGCGGTTTTCTGCATCGCTGCGCCCGGAGATTTTCACATCCAGAGGGGCCGGCGCGCCGAAGTTGAGAATCTGGCTGCTGATGTCTGCCGGCAGGAACGCAAAGTGGCTGCCGGGGAAACTTTGCGGCAAGGCTTCACGCAGTTTTTTCACGTAGTCGGCGGTGGGTGCGTGGTGCTTATTCAGGGTGACCTGGATATCGCCATCCTGAGGGCCGATGGTGCCGCTGCTGCTGTAGGCCATGTCGATACCGCTGAGCGGGATGCCGATATTGTCGACGATGGTGTCGAGTTCGTCGGCGGGGATGACCTCGCGAATGCGTGCTTCGATGTGATCGAACGCAGCGGCGCTTTCCTCGATTCGCGTGCCCAGCGGCAAGCGCACATGCAGCGCGAGGGCACCGGCATCGGTGGCCGGGAAAAAGTCCTGGCCCAGGCTTGGCAGCAACGCGAATGAGGCGATTACGCAGGCCAGGAAGCCGACAATGAAGCGCTTGCGCGCCCCCAGCGCCAACGTCAGCAAGCCATGGTAAGTGTCTCGGATATTGGAGAAGTGACGCTCAAAGCCCTGTTGGAAATTCAGCACCGATTGCAGCAGCGCATTGCGCGGTTTCGCGTGTTGCTCACCCTCATGATGGTTGATGAATTGATCTTCGGGATGATGCCCCACGCCTTGCTCCGGCGTATGCGGCTTGAGCAGGAACATCGCCAGCGTCGGCACCAGGGTGCGCGAGAGAATGAACGAACTGGCCATGGCAAAGATCACCGCCAGCGCCATTGGCCGGAACAGATAACCGGCGATGCCTTGCAGCAAAAACATCGGCACAAACACGATGCAGATGCACAGCAGCGAGACAAACGCCGGGCCGACGATTTGCGCGGCACCGTCGAGGATCGCAGTGTTCACCGCCTTGCCTTGTTCCAGGTGCCAGTTGATGTTTTCGATGGTCACTGTGGCGTCGTCCACCAGAATCCCCACCGCCAACGCCAGCCCGCCGAGAGTCATCACGTTGAGGGTTTGCCCGCTGACCGCCAGCAGCGCGATGGCCGAGAGCACTGCCAGCGGAATCGATGCGGCGATGATCAAGGTCGAGCGCCAACTGCCGAGAAACAACAGGATCATCGCACTGGTGAGCAGCGCGGCGATGATGCCTTCCTGGGCTACGCTGCCCACCGATTGCTTGACGAACACCGAGGCATCACCCAGCAGCGAGGTTTTCAGTGAAGGCGGCAGGGTTTCGTTGATGCGTGGCAGCATCTGGCGGATGCCGTCGATGATCGACAGGGTAGAGATGCTGCCGTTCTTCAACGCCGGCATCAGCACCGCGCGATGGCCGTCGACGCGCACGATGTTGGTTTGCGGCGGCGAACCGTCGCGCACATGGGCGACCTGGCCGATGGTGATGATTGCGCCGTCGACTGTCTTGATCGGCAGGTCATTGAGTTCATCGATGGCCTTGGGGCTGTTGTTGAGCAGGATCGTGTATTCGTTGGAGCCCAGCTTGGCGGTGCCTACCGGGATGATCTGGTTCTGCAAGGCCAGGGCATTGCCGACGTCCTGGGCCGACAAGCCCTTGGCAGCCAGGGCCTGGGGGTCGAGGTCGAGGGTGATCTGACGCTGCTTGCCGCCCATCGGCGTGGGCATGGCCAGGCCGGGCAGCGCGCTCAGGGGCAGGCGGATATTGTTCTGCACCAGGTCGCGGATCCTGGCTTCCGAAAGGCTCGGGCTGGAGAAGGCCATCTGCAGGATCGGTACCGTGGAGGCGCTGTAGTTGAGGATCAGCGGCGGTGTGATGCCAGGTGGCATCTGCTTGAGCACGGTTTGCGACACCGCCGTGACCTGGGCGTTGGCGGTGCGGATATCGACGCCGGGCTGGAAGAAGATCTTGACGATGCCCATGCCGGGCAATGATTGCGATTCGATATGTTCGATATCGTTGACGGTGGTGCTCAAGGAGCGTTCATAGGTGTAGATCACCCGGCCGGCCATGGCGTCCGGGGACAGGCCGTTGTACTGCCAGACCACCGCGACCACGGGTATGCCGATATCGGGAAACACATCAGTGGGCGTACGCAGGGCCGCCATGGGCCCGATGATGCAGATGAATATAGCCAACACGATAAACGTGTACGGCTTTTGCAGTGCGGTCTTTACCAGCCCGAGCATGCGTGAGTCTCCGAGAAGAGCAGGATTGCAAACCCCGGCAGTCTTGCCCGACCCACCTAACACGCACCTTTCAGCCAGGTGAAGGAAGATTTAGGTAATGGCTGAAGATCGTTTCATTTGTATTCATTTGTTCCGCAAACGCGGGCTCTTCAAGCTTGGCATCCATCGGATACGTCTTTTTTTGATGTTCTTTGGAGCCCTGCCATGTCACTGAAAACCCTGTTGTTGATACCTATGCTGAGCGTTGTTGTGTTGCTCTCGGCCTGCGCCGGCCCGCTGCCCAAGGCTGACCCGAGCCAAGCCTGGATCGGCCTGAAAGAGGAAGCGCCAAATGACCTGATGGCCGAGCGGGTTGACGGTAAACGCGTCGATGACGGGCGCTACTTTGAAGTCAGCCCCGGTGACCATCGGCTGGACGTGACCTTGTTTGAAGACGAACCCGGCGACGACAACCAGCAAGACTGCCAGGGCCGGGTGGAATACAAACACTTCAAGGCGGGTGAGCATTACACACTGGAAGAGTCGAGCCTGGGCACCACCGTGCGCGCATCCCTCAAGGACGGTCACGGCAAGGAAATCGCCGCCACCCAAGACTTCAATTGCATGCCTGGCTAGGCGTGATGAGCCGTCGCCTTGGGAGGCTTGGCGGGCGCGGCAGGTTTGACGTGGGGGTGATGATGCCGGCGAGTCACGCGCATGACCCCCCACAACATGGCCGCGGCCACTGCCAACCAGCCACAGATCAACAGAAAAATTGTCGTTGCAAGGCTCATTCGGGCCTCCTTTCGCCCACTGGGGGCACACACAGTCTTCTCAATGGACAGTCTAGCTACCTGGCGGTTGCCTGCTATTGACCAATGGTCGTGTCTGTCCAACTTGTTTGCTCTATCGCGGGTGCTTTACTGATGTGCCAGGCTATACCCGCGCTCAAGAGCATCCTATGATCAGGGCCCTCACCGCCCGTTGATCAAGAGAGTAAAACATTGCGCTTACGCTCGAACCTTAAAACATCCATCTTGCTGGCTTGTGCCCTGGGGTTAACGGCTTGTTCCAGCCAACCGTCGAAGCTGTCCGGCCTGCCGGAGCGCGTTGAACTCAACGGCGTGCCGACCTTTCGCAGCGAGGCTTATCAGAGCGGTCCTACGGCACTTGCCAGTATGCTGTCGCAACAAGGCATTGTCATGACACCGGGGTTGCTGGACAAACCACTGCGCCTGCCGGGTGCTGAGGCGAACCTCGAACGCAACATGCAGGTGCTGGCGCGCGAATACGGGCTGATGGTGTACCCACTGGACGCCAAGCTGACCGCGGTGCTGGCGCAGGTGGCGGCGGGTTACCCGGTGATGGCGCGAATCAATTCCAGCTTCTGGTCCGGAGCGCGCTATGTAGTCGTCGTGGGCTTTAACCAGCAGGAAAGCACGGTATTGTTGCGCTCAGGCAAGGAGCGCCGATTGATCATGAGCTTCAGTGACTTTGAGTCGGCATGGAAGAGCGCGGGCCACTGGGCCATCCTGACTCAACGCCCGAGCCAATTGCCGGCTAATGTGGATGCGCAGCGCTGGCACGATTCGGCAAACTCAACGGCCCAGGCCGGGCAAGAAGGGGCGGCGGCCCAAGCGCTAAAGGTCCTTGGGGAGCGCAAGTAACAAATATGGGAGGGGAGCCTCCCACATCGGATTTCTGGTGTGAGCGAATTAGCGGCGCACTTCTACCGCATTGCGACTCTTCAGATTCTTGTCAGCCTTGTAGCGCAACGCCACATCCGGCACCGGGCCGCCCTTGCCGGTCTCGACCCAGCTGCGAATACGGCTGGCATCGGCAAAATGGGTGAACTTGCCAAAGGCATCCAGGATCACCAGCGAAACCGGGCGGTTGCCCATGCTTGTGACCAGCACCAGGCAATGCCCCGCCTGGTTGGTGAAGCCGGTCTTGGTCAACTTGATATCCCAGTTGGCGCGGTTGATCAGGTGGTCGGTGTTGGAGAAACCCAGGGTGTAGTTGGGCTTGCGGAACGCCACGGTCTTTTCCTTGGTGGTGCTCAACTGGCTCAGCATCGGGAATTTACGCGCGTACGCCAGCAGCTTGCTCAGGTCGCGAGCGGTCGAGACGTTATGGATCGACAGGCCGGTAGGCTCCACATAGTGGGTGCTGGTCATCCCCAGGGACTTGGCCTTGGCGTTCATCGCCGCAATGAATGCCGCATAGCCACCCGGGTAGTGGTGGGCCAGGCTGGCGGCGGCGCGGTTTTCCGAGGACATCAGCGCAATCAGCAGCATTTCCTTGCGCGGCATCTGGCTGCCGATTTTTACCCGGGAGAACACGCCTTTCATCTCTGGCGTGTCGGTGATGTTGATGTCGATGTACTCATCCATGTTCTGCTTGGCTTCCAGCACGATCAGGCCGGTCATCAGCTTGCTCACTGAAGCGATGGGGACTACTACGTCGGGATTGCTGGAATAAATGACTTTGTTGGTTTGCAAGTCCACCAGCATGGCGCTGCCGGAGGCGATTTGCAGTTTGGAGGCGTCACGCGGGGCCAGGGTGGATTCGGCGGCGTGGGCGAAGGTGCCTGTCAAAGCGAAAAACAGGCCGACAATAGAGAGACGAATTTTCACGCGGATGAACTCGCTAAAAAGTAAGGAAATACCGTTCGGGAACGGGCTTTATGAAAAATGACGTTACATTCTAGGAGTATGGATCAGAAACTGTCGAATGTTCTTCCAGAACCGGATGAAAGTGCTTAAAAACTAAGAAAAAACAGTTTTTTCTCAGGCAATAAAAAGCCCCGCGCTAAGGCAGGGCTTTTTCATTACGCCTGGTTATTAACCGTGCAGGGTTTCTGCAGCGTAAAGGGTATTTTCCAACAGGCAGGCGCGGGTCATCGGGCCGACACCACCTGGCACTGGCGTGATCCAGCCGGCGCGGGGCAGGGCAGTGTCGTAGACGACGTCGCCGACCAGCTTGCCGTCATCCTGGCGGTTGATGCCCACGTCAATGACGATGGCGCCTTCCTTGATCCATTCACCTTTGACCAAACCGGGCTTGCCAGCAGCGACCACCACCAGGTCGGCGCGGCCAACGTGGCCGGCCAGGTCCTTGGTGAAGCGGTGGGTGACGGTCACGGTGCAGCCGGCCAGCAGCAGTTCCATGGCCATCGGGCGACCGACGATATTGGAGGCGCCTACCACGACTGCGTCGAGGCCATAAAGATCGACCCCGGTGCTTTCCAGCAAGGTCATGATGCCTTTGGGTGTGCATGGACGCAGCAGCGGGATACGTTGCGCCAGGCGGCCGACGTTATAAGGGTGGAACCCGTCGACGTCTTTGTCCGGGCGGATGCGTTCCAGCAGCTTGGAGGCGTCCAGGTGCTCGGGCAGCGGCAGCTGCAGCAGGATGCCGTCCATCTCCGGATCATCGTTGAGGCTGTCAATCAGGTCGGTCAGGGCCTGTTGAGTGGTGTCAGAAGGCAAGTCGTAGGCTTTGGAAATAAAGCCGACCTCTTCACAGTCTTTACGCTTGTGCGAGACATAAACCTGAGAGGCAGGATCGCTGCCGACCAGGATCACCGCGAGGCCAGGCGTGCGCAGGCCTTGCTGGCGACGCTCGGTGACGCGTTTGGCGATCTGCTGGCGCAGGCTGGCGGCGATTGATTTGCCGTCGATAAGTTGTGCAGTCATTACGCGTGATTAACCATCGAGAGGGGGAAGAAAAGTGCGCGCATTCTCGCACGCCAGGGCGCGAGGGCAAAGGCGCTTGGTCTGCAAATTGCCCTAAGCCCTTAAATAAAATCAGTTTTTTTCAAAAAAGATTTGACGGGTATCAGGACGCTCTATACTATTCGTCGCACTTGTCGGGCACAGCCTAGCACTGGTTAGAAGGTCGAGCAGAATTGTTGTCCTGCAAGGCTGGAAACACTTAGTTTGTAATCCTCCAAGAGTACAGATTAATCAGGCGCCCGTAGCTCAGCTGGATAGAGCATCCGCCTTCTAAGCGGATGGTCGCAGGTTCGAGTCCTGCCGGGTGCGCCATTAGGCAGCTTTGGCACAAGTAGCGCTATATGGTGGGCGTAGCTCAGTTGGTAGAGCACGGGATTGTGACTCCCGTTGTCGAGGGTTCGATCCCCTTCGTCCACCCCATATTTTGAAAGGCGCCAGATTAATCGTCTGGCGCCTTTGCTTTAAGAGCTTCAAGCGCGGATGTGGTGGAATTGGTAGACACACTGGATTTAGGTTCCAGCGCCGCGAGGCGTAAGAGTTCGAGTCTCTTCATCCGCACCAATTAAAGCTTTGCTGTGCCGTCAGGCGGGGTAAAGTTCAACAAAGAAGTAGTTTGGTTTCTTTGTTAACGCAATATGGTGGGCGTAGCTCAGTTGGTAGAGCACGGGATTGTGACTCCCGTTGTCGAGGGTTCGATCCCCTTCGTCCACCCCATATTCGAAAGGCGCCAGATTTAACAGTCTGGCGCCTTTTTTGGTTTTAGCGGTTCGTATATCCGGCGGCTGCAGATGCAAGGTCGAAAGGGTGGGGTGTTTCATCGTATTTGTATGTCTCGATGATACCGCGCTGCCCGCAGGCCCTGTGCGCGGGGTCGGGCGTCAGGGAAATGACTGGTTTCTTCTATATAGAAGAGGCGGCGCAGAGCCCTGGCGCAGTTGGCTGTATTTGTCACCGGGGCGAGGTGCATCCGTGCCTTCGTACCGATAAATTGCCGGCTGTTTTCCGCTGTATTTTCAGTAGGGTGACTTCTTGAGTTTGACCCACTAGAATGCATGCCCTTGATTGGGGTCGGAAATGGCCGGCTAACGTCTGTGCAACGAGGAATATCCATGCAAGTTTCTGTTGAAAATACTACTGCTCTCGAGCGCCGCCTGAGCATCACCGTGCCGGCAGAGCGTATCGAGACTGCGGTCAACAAGCGTCTGCAGCAGACTGCCCAGAAGGCCAAGATCGCTGGTTTCCGTCCAGGCAAAGTGCCGATGAGCGAAATCAAGCGTCGTTTTGGTGCCGATGCGCGCCAGGAAGCTGTAGGTGACGTGATCCAGGCTTCCTTCTACGAAGCCGTTGTCGAGCAAAAGCTGAACCCGGCTGGCTCGCCTTCGATCGAGCCCAAGTCCCTGGAAGCTGGCAAGGACCTGGAATACGTTGCCGTATTCGAAGTGTTCCCGGAATTCGAAGTGGCTGGTTTCGACGGTATCGAAATCGAGCGTCTGAGCGCCGAAGTGGCTGATTCGGACCTGGACAACATGCTGGAAATCCTGCGCAAGCAGAACACCCGTTTTGAAGTGGCCGAGCGTGCTGCCCAGAACGAAGACCAGTTGAACATCGATTTCGTTGGCAAGGTTGACGGCGAAGTGTTCGCTGGCGGCTCCGCCAAGGGCACTCAGCTGGTGCTGGGTTCCAACCGCATGATCCCTGGCTTCGAAGACGGTCTGGTTGGCGCCAAAGCCGGCGAAGAGCGCGTTCTGAACCTGGAATTTCCAGCGGACTACCAGAACCTGGACCTGGCCGGCAAGGCCGCCGAGTTCACCGTTACCGTCAACAGCGTTTCCGAGCCTAAGCTGCCAGAGCTGAACGAAGAGTTCTTCGCTCAATTCGGTATCAAGGAAACCGGCATCGAAGGTTTCCGCACCGAAGTTCGCAAGAACATGGAGCGTGAGCTGCGCCAGGCCATCAAGTCCAAGGTCAAGAACCAGGTCATGGACGGTCTGCTGGCCGCCAACCCGATCGAAGTGCCAAAGGCCCTGCTGTCCAACGAAGTGGATCGCCTGCGCGTACAAGCTGTTCAGCAGTTTGGTGGCAACATCAAGCCTGACCAGCTGCCGGCCGAGCTGTTCGAAGAGCAAGCCAAGCGCCGCGTTGTGCTGGGCCTGATCGTGGCTGAAGTGGTCAAGCAGTTCGACCTCAAGCCTGACGAAGACCGCGTTCGCGAAATGATCCAGGAAATGGCTTCGGCCTACCAGGAGCCTGAGCAGGTCGTGGCTTGGTACTACAAGAATGACCAGCAGCTGAACGAAGTACGTTCGGTTGTGCTTGAAGAACAAGTTGTGGATACTGTTCTGCAGAAGGCTAAGGTGACCGATAAAGCGGTCTCTTACGAAGAAGCAGTCAAACCGGCGGAAGCAGCACAAGCCGACTGATTGTCCAACTCGTTGGAAATTCAACCATAAGCCAGCCTCGCGCTGGCTTATGCGTTTTCAAGACATGACTATTTGGGAGTAACTGCAGAGCATGTTCCGTAATTCCTATATTCAGCAGAACTCTGATATCCAGGCCGCAGGCGGCCTGGTCCCGATGGTTGTCGAGCAGTCCGCTCGTGGCGAACGCGCCTACGACATCTACTCGCGCCTGCTCAAGGAGCGAGTGATCTTTCTGGTTGGCCCGGTAGAGGACTACATGGCTAACCTGATCTGTGCGCAATTGCTGTTCCTTGAAGCGGAAAACCCGGACAAGGACATCCATCTCTACATCAACTCGCCAGGTGGTTCGGTGACCGCAGGGATGTCGATCTACGACACCATGCAATTCATCAAGCCAAACGTGTCGACTACCTGCATCGGCCAGGCTTGCAGCATGGGCGCGTTCCTGCTGACAGCAGGTGCCGAAGGCAAGCGTTTCTGCCTGCCGAACTCACGCGTGATGATTCACCAGCCACTGGGCGGTTTCCAGGGCCAGGCATCGGACATTGAAATCCATGCCAAGGAAATCCTCTTCATTCGTGAGCGTCTGAACACGCTGATGGCCAAGCACAGCGGGCACACACTGGAAGAAATCGAGCGCGACACCAACCGTGACAATTTCATGAGCGCAGAAGCCGCCCGTGAATACGGGTTGATCGACGCAGTGATCGAAAAGCGCCCCGCTTAATATAAGCCGCTCAAAATAGGGCTGGTCGGCATGTCCGACCACTGGCGGGCTTGAAAAAGCCCGCATAAGCCTTCATCTTGTGTTGCAAGCCTATCGGATTTGGATCGAACGAATGACTGACACCCGCAACGGCGAGGACAACGGCAAGCTGCTCTATTGCTCCTTCTGTGGCAAAAGCCAGCATGAAGTACGCAAATTGATTGCCGGCCCCTCGGTGTTTATCTGCGACGAATGCGTCGACCTGTGCAATGACATCATCCGCGAGGAGGTGCAGGAAGCCCAGGCCGAGAGCAGTGCGCACAAACTCCCATCGCCTAAAGAAATCAGCGGCATCCTGGACCAATACGTCATTGGCCAGGAGCGTGCAAAGAAGGTTCTGGCCGTAGCGGTGTACAACCACTACAAGCGCCTGAACCAGCGTGACAAGAAAGGCGACGAGGTCGAACTCGGCAAGAGCAACATCCTGCTGATCGGTCCTACAGGCTCGGGTAAAACCTTGCTTGCGGAAACCCTCGCTCGCCTGCTGAACGTTCCGTTCACCATCGCCGACGCCACCACTCTCACCGAGGCTGGCTATGTGGGCGAAGATGTCGAGAACATCATTCAGAAACTGCTGCAGAAGTGCGACTACGACGTAGAGAAGGCCCAGATGGGTATTGTTTACATCGACGAAATCGACAAGATTTCGCGCAAGTCTGACAACCCGTCGATCACTCGGGATGTTTCCGGTGAAGGCGTGCAGCAGGCACTGTTGAAACTGATCGAAGGCACGGTTGCTTCCGTACCGCCACAGGGCGGCCGCAAGCACCCGCAGCAGGAATTCCTTCAGGTTGATACGCGCAACATCCTGTTCATTTGTGGTGGCGCATTCTCCGGCCTGGAGAAGGTTATCCAGCAGCGCTCCACCCGTGGCGGCATTGGTTTCAGTGCGGAAGTGCGCAGTAAGGAAGAAGGCAAGAAGGTGGGCGAGTCCCTGCGTGAAGTCGAGCCTGACGATCTGGTAAAGTTTGGTCTGATCCCGGAATTCGTTGGCCGCTTGCCGGTCCTGGCGACATTGGACGAATTGGATGAGGCGGCTTTGATTCAGATCCTCACCGAGCCCAAGAACGCCCTGACCAAGCAATACGCCAAGTTGTTCGAGATGGAAGGCGTGGACCTCGAGTTCCGTACCGACGCGCTCAAATCGGTGGCCAAGCGGGCACTGGAGCGCAAGACCGGTGCACGTGGCCTGCGTTCGATCCTCGAAGGCGTGTTGCTCGACACCATGTACGAAATCCCCTCGCAGTCTGAGGTGAGCAAAGTGGTGATCGACGAAAGCGTTATCGAAGGCAAGTCCAAGCCACTGTATATCTACGAAAACAGTGAGCCGACGGCCAAGGCTGCGCCAGACGCGTAAGCGTTCAGCAGTTGCGGTACAAGCAAGGGGCCTTTAGGGGCCCCTTGTTTTTTGGGGCGTTTTCTTGGTGCGGTGGTTAAATTCGCGTGTATTCATGCGTTTAACTACTGGCATTGAGCTTGTTTTTTTTGCATGTAACCCCCATCTTGGTTTCATGCTTACTTATCAACTGTCATAGAGGCGAAATCATGAAGACAACCATCGAATTGCCTCTCCTGCCGTTGCGTGATGTCGTCGTCTATCCGCACATGGTTATCCCGCTGTTCGTGGGGCGCGAGAAGTCTATCGAAGCCCTCGAGGCTGCGATGACGGGCGACAAGCAGATCCTGCTGTTGGCCCAGAAGAATCCTGCTGATGATGATCCGGGTGAAGATGCCCTGTATCGCGTCGGCACCATTGCCACTGTGCTGCAATTGCTCAAGCTGCCTGATGGCACCGTCAAGGTGCTGGTGGAAGGCGAGCAGCGCGGTGCCGTAGAGCGTTTCATGGAGGTGGACGGGCACCTGCGCGCCGAAGTGGCACTGATCGAAGAAGTCGAAGCTGCAGAGCGCGAATCCGAAGTGTTTGTGCGCAGCCTGCTCTCGCAGTTCGAGCAGTATGTGCAGTTGGGCAAGAAAGTCCCGGCTGAAGTGCTGTCTTCCCTCAGCAGCATTGATGAACCAAGCCGCCTGGTCGATACCATGGCCGCGCACATGGCGCTGAAAATCGAGCAGAAGCAGGACATCCTCGAAATCATCGACCTGTCGGCCCGTGTCGAACACGTGTTGGCGCTGCTGGATGGCGAAATCGACCTGTTGCAGGTAGAAAAGCGCATCCGCGGTCGCGTGAAGAAGCAAATGGAGCGCAGCCAGCGCGAGTACTACCTGAATGAGCAGATGAAGGCCATTCAGAAGGAACTCGGCGACGGCGAGGAAGGCCACAACGAAATCGAAGAGCTGAAAAAGCGCATTGATGCCGCTGGCCTGCCCAAAGATGCCCTGACCAAGGCCACCGCCGAGCTGAACAAGCTCAAGCAGATGTCGCCAATGTCGGCCGAAGCCACCGTGGTGCGTTCCTACATCGATTGGCTGGTGCAGGTGCCGTGGAAGGCCCAGACCAAGGTACGCCTGGATCTGGCTCGCGCCGAAGAAATCCTCGACGCCGACCACTATGGTCTTGAGGAAGTCAAAGAGCGCATCCTCGAATACCTTGCCGTGCAAAAGCGCGTGAAAAAGATTCGTGGTCCGGTGTTGTGCCTGGTCGGCCCTCCGGGTGTGGGTAAAACCTCCCTGGCCGAGTCGATTGCCAGTGCCACCAACCGCAAGTTTGTGCGCATGGCCTTGGGTGGTGTGCGTGACGAGGCGGAAATCCGTGGTCATCGCCGTACCTACATCGGTTCGATGCCAGGAAGATTGATTCAAAAGATGACAAAAGTGGGCGTGCGCAACCCACTGTTCCTGCTCGATGAAATCGACAAAATGGGCAGCGATATGCGTGGCGATCCTGCCTCGGCGCTGCTTGAGGTGCTCGATCCGGAGCAGAATCACAACTTCAACGACCATTACCTGGAAGTCGACTACGACTTGTCTGATGTAATGTTCCTGTGCACCTCCAATTCCATGAACATTCCGCCAGCCTTGCTGGACCGGATGGAGGTGATTCGTCTGCCGGGTTACACCGAAGACGAGAAGATCAATATCGCCGTCAAATACCTCGCGCCCAAGCAGATTTCGGCCAACGGCCTGAAGAAGGGCGAGATCGAGTTTGAGGTCGAGGCGATCCGCGACATCGTGCGTTACTACACCCGCGAGGCCGGTGTACGGGGCCTTGAGCGCCAGATCGCGAAGATCTGCCGCAAGGCGGTAAAAGAACACGCACTGGAAAAACGTTTCTCTGTGAAGGTAGTTGCCGACTCCCTGGAACACTTCCTGGGTGTGAAGAAATTCCGCTACGGCCTGGCCGAGCAGCAGGATCAGGTCGGGCAGGTGACTGGCCTGGCGTGGACTCAGGTGGGTGGCGAATTGCTCACCATTGAAGCTGCGGTGATTCCCGGCAAAGGCCAGTTGATCAAGACCGGCTCTCTGGGTGACGTGATGGTCGAATCCATCACGGCCGCGCAGACCGTGGTGCGCAGTCGTGCCCGCAGCCTGGGCATCCCGCTGGACTTCCATGAGAAGCACGACACCCATATCCATATGCCGGAAGGGGCGACCCCGAAAGACGGCCCTAGCGCGGGCGTAGGCATGTGCACGGCCCTGGTGTCGGCATTGACTGGCATCCCTGTGCGCGCTGACGTCGCAATGACCGGGGAAATTACCCTGCGTGGTCAGGTATTGGCCATCGGTGGTCTGAAAGAGAAATTGCTGGCGGCTCACCGGGGCGGAATCAAGACGGTGATCATTCCGGAAGAGAATGTTCGCGACTTGAAGGAAATTCCTGACAACATCAAGCAGGATCTTCAGATTAAACCGGTTAAATGGATTGACGAGGTCCTGCAAATTGCGCTGCAATACGCGCCGGAACCCTTGCCGGATGTAGCTCCGGAGATAGTCGCGAAGGACGAAAAACGCGAGTCAGATTCCAAGGAAAGAATTAGCACGCATTAATGTGTTAAAGCCTGGGGGCTTCCTTGACAGCTTTTTAGAGCCCTTGTTATAAAGCGGCTCTTAAGTGTCTGTAGGCCACCCAGCACTGGTTTTTGCTTTTACCAAAAAACTTAGAATCATACTCAATAGATATATAAGGGGACTTAGAGTGAACAAGTCGGAACTGATTGATGCTATCGCCGCATCCGCTGATATCCCGAAAGCTGCTGCTGGCCGTGCGCTGGACGCAGTAATCGAATCCGTCACTGGCGCTCTGAAGGCCGGCGACTCCGTGGTACTGGTAGGCTTCGGTACTTTCTCTGTGACTGACCGCCCAGCTCGCACTGGCCGTAACCCACAGACTGGCAAAGCACTGCAAATCGCTGCTGCCAAGAAACCAGGTTTCAAAGCCGGTAAAGCCCTGAAAGAAGCCGTTAACTAAGCTTCGATCAAGCCTTTGCTTACCCGGGTCGGACACACGTCCGACCTGGCAGCGGAGCGGTAGCGGCCCAGGTATCCATCGGGTCGCCACGCCGGGGGTGAGAGTTCAAACCCCCGTCCGCTCCGCCAGTTACGAGAAGGCGCATCCTCGGATGCGCCTTTCTTCTATCCGGACTCTACCCACGCTCCACGGTTGCCTATTTTTGAAGTTCAACCGTTTCTGGGGGACGCATGCTGCAAAATATCAGGGACAATTCACAAGGCTGGATTGCCAAGACCATTATCGGGATCATCGTCGCATTGATGGCGTTCACCGGTATCGAAGCCATTTTCCAGGCTTCGGGTAATAACGCGCAGGACGTGGCCAAGGTCAACGGTGAACAGATCACCCAGACCGAACTGAGCCAGGCCGTCGACATGCAACGTCGCCAGCTGATGCAACAGTTGGGCAAGGATTTCGACGCTTCGCTGCTGGACGAAAAACTGCTGCGCGACGCGGCCCTCAAGGGCCTGATCGACCGCAAGCTGCTGCTGCAAGGCGCTGCTGATGCCAAGTTCGGTTTCTCGGAAGCCGCATTGGACCAGGTGATCCTGCAGACGCCGGAATTCCAGGTGGATGGCAAGTTCAATGCCGAACGTTTTGACCAGGTGATCCGTCAACTGGGCTATAGCCGTATGCAATTTCGTCAGATGCTGACCCAGGAAATGCTGATCGGCCAGGTTCGCGCAGGTATCGCCGGCAGCGGTTTCGTCACCGATGCCGAGGTGCTGGCGTTCGCCCGTCTGGAAAAACAGACCCGCGATTTCGCCACCGTCAACATCAAGGCAGACCCGGCAGCGGTGAAGCTCACCGATGATGAGGTCAAGGCTTACTACGATCAGCACGCCAAAGAGTTCATGACCCCGGACCAGGTGGTCATCGACTATCTGGAATTGAAGAAGTCCTCCTTCTTCGACCAGGTCACCGTCAAGGACGATGAACTGCAGGCTGCCTACGAGAAGGAAACTGCCAACCTCGCTGAACAGCGTCGTGCCGCGCACATCCTGATCGAAGTCAACGATAAGGTCACCGAGGCGCAAGCCAAGGCCAAGATCGAAGAAGTCCAGGCACGCCTGGCCAAAGGCGAGAAGTTCGAAGCCCTGGCCAAGGAGTTCTCCCAGGATCCAGGTTCGGCCAACAATGGCGGTGACCTGGGCTTTGCCGGCCCTGGCGTCTACGATCCGGACTTCGAAACGGCCCTGTACGGCTTGAAGCAAGACCAGGTATCGGCGCCGGTGCGCAGTGCCTTCGGTTGGCACTTGATCAAGTTGCTGGGCGTTGAAGCACCTGAGGTGCCATCGTTTGCCAGCCTGAAAGACAAGCTGACCCGCGAGCTCAAGACCCAACAGGTTGAACAGCGGTTTGTCGAAGCGACCAAGCAATTGGAAGATGCGGCATTCGAAGCGTCCGACCTGGCTCAGCCGGCATCTGACCTGAAGCTGACCGTCCACACCTCGGCGCCGTTTGGCCGTGAAGGTGGCGAAGGCGTTGCAGCCAACCGTGCCGTGGTGACTGCGGCATTCAGCCCGGAAGTGCTGGATGAAGGTGCCAACAGCAGCGCCATCGAGCTGGACCCGGAAACCATCATCGTGTTGCGTGCCAAAGAGCATCTCAAGCCGGCTCAACTGCCGCTTGAGAGCGTCGCTGCAGCGATTCGCACCCAGATGACCAAGGAGCGTGCGAGCGCTGCCGCCAAAGCCCATGCCGACGAGTTGATCGCCAGCCTGCGTGACGGCAAAACCGCGCTGGACCAGCCGATTGACGGTCAGGCCTGGAAGGTGACTGAAGCGGCGACCCGCGCTCAGGAGTCCATCGACCCAGCCGTGCTGCAAGCCCTGTTCCGCATGCCCAAGCCTGCGGCCAAGGACAAGCCGACCTTCACCACGGTGACGCTGCGCGATGGCAGCCTGGTGATTGTGCGCTTGAACGGCGTCAACGAAGCGGCAGCCCCTACGGACGAAGAAAAGGCGCAATACCGCCGCTTCCTCGCTTCCCGTATCGGTCAGCAGGACTTCGCGGCGTTCCGCAAGCAGCTGGAAACCCAGGCAGACATCAAGAAGTACTGATGCCGGCTTGAATAAAAAAGACCCCGTCCTGAAAAGGCCGGGGTCTTTTTTTGCCCTTGATAAAGTGGGTGCTTAACTCGCCTTATGGGTGCTTGCCTGAAAATTTGAGCTTGCCCCAGGTCAGGCCGATCACCGCTGCCAGGGTCGAAGCGGCCAATACACTGAGCTTGGCGGCCGAGAGCAAGGCCGGGTCCGAGAAGGCCAGGGAGGAGATAAAGATCGACATGGTGAACCCGATCCCGGCCAGCAGGCCAACCAGGCCGACTCCTGTCCAGGTCACACCGTCCGGCAGCTTGCAGATATTGAGCTTGACCAGCATCAGGCTCGCCAGCATCACGCCCAGGGGTTTGCCGAGTACCAGCGCGAAGATGACCCCCATGAACACCCCGTGAGCCATCGGATCATCGAGGTTGAAGCCGTCCAGGCTCACGCCGGCATTGGCCAGGGCGAAAAGCGGCATCACGCCGAATGCCACCCACGGATGCAGTGCCGATTGCACCCGTTGCACCGGCGGCAACATCTCCCGTTGGGCTTGGCGCAGTTGCTTGAGGGGCTGGGCGACCTGTTGGGGGCCTTCTGCCGAATGCGAGAAGCGCTCCATCAGCTCGTTGAACGTGCGTTCAATGGTCTCCAGCGGGCGTTCTGTGGTGGGCTTGGAGTTGACCGGCGTCATCAAGCCCAGGATCACCCCGGCGAGGGTCGGGTGCACGCCGGTCTTGAGCAGCCCGAACCATACAATCGCCCCCGGTAACAGATAGATCGCAGCCTTGCCGATGCCCATGCGCTGGAACACCAGCACCAGCGCCAGCCCGCCTGCGGCAATCACCAAGCCCATGTAATCGAGGCTGGCAGTGAAGAAGATCGCGATGATCAGAATCGCCACGATGTCATCGATGATCGCCAGGGCCAGCAACAGGATACGCACGCCACTGGGAATCGACTTGCCCAGCAGCGCCAGCACGCCCACGGCAAAGGCGATGTCGGTCGCGGTGGGTACCGCCCAGCCACTGGCGGCGACGGTGCCGTGGTTGAGCAGGGTGTAGATGAGTGCAGGCATCAGCACACCGCCCAGCGCAGCGCCCAAGGGCAGCGTGGCCAGTTTCAGATTGGCCAGGGCGCCATCTTTGATTTCCTGACGGATCTCGGCGCCGACTACCAGAAAGAAGATGGTCATCAGCCCGTCATTGACCAGAAAGTGCAGGGAACGCGACACGCTGTAATCGCCAAGTCCCAGGGTAACAGGCGTGTTCCAGAAGTGCTCGTAGGTCGCTGCGGCGGGGCTGTTGGCCCAGATCAGCGCCACGATCGCTGCCAACAGCAGGACGATACCGCTCACGGCTTCGATATGGGAAAAACGCTCAAGGGCAGACAGCGCGCCCTCAGTCAGGCGCTGAGGGCGGGGGATGGCAGGGTGTTTATCAGGCACGACAAATCTCCATTGGCGGCCCGACCAATGCTTGGCTTTTAACCTGCGCCGCGCCTTATGCAGCAACGCACCCAGAGGCGATGATAGGAAGTAGAGGAATAAGTTGTAAACAAACTTGTCATCGGCCGTGCCAGGCCTTGCCCGTCATTGCACCCAGCGCCAGCGCTATCAACCCCAGCACTGCCCATGGAAATGCGATGACGCCCCAGTGTTGGAGCATCAAGCCGCCAGCCAGCCCACCCCCGGCAATGCCAAGGTTCCACGCGGTGACCAGCATGGATTGCGCGGCATCGGCCGAGTTGCCGGCCGACTTCGCGAGTGCGGTTTGCAGCAGGGCCGGCAGGCCTCCGAAAGCCAGGCCCCAGGCCGCCACGCTGATGTAGATGCAGATCGCAGAGCTGGTCCAGAAACCCAGGAGCAGGGCAGCTGCGGCGAACATCGCGCAACTGATGAGGGTCAGCAACCGCAGGTGTTGATCAATCCATATCCCCACCAACCAGATGCTTGCCAACGCCATCAAGCCGAACACCAGTAACACCTGGTCGATCTTGCTGCCGATGCCGGCGGGCACCAGCAAGGGAGCGATGTAGGTGTAGAGGATGTTATGAGCCAACACATAGGTGAAGGTCACCCACAGCACGGGGCGGATTCCCGGCAGGGCCAGCACGCGATTCAAGCTCAGACGTTTGCTGGCTGCTTCACCGGCAAAATCCGGCAATTGCCAGCGCGCCCACACCAGCAGTAACAGGGTCAGGCCGGTCATGATGGCAAAGCTGCTGCGCCAACCGACCAGCGTGCCAAGCAGGGTGCCAGCAGGTACGCCGAGGGACAAGGCCAGCGGCGCACCGAGCATGGCCACGGCGATCGCCCGACCCTGCAGATGAGGGGCAACCATGCGGCTGGCGTAGCCTGCCAACAGCGCCCACAGCAGCCCGGCGAATACACCCGCAAAGAAGCGAGCGATCAAGGTCACGCCGTAGTGGCTGGAAAACGCGGTGACACTGTTGACCAAGGCAAAGCCGCCTATGGCGATCAACAGCAGAGGCCTGCGACGCCAGCCACGGGTCAGCAAGGTCAGCGGGATGGCCGCGAGCAATGAGCCCAGGGCGTAGAGCGTCACCAACTGCCCGACCAGCGCCTGTGACACTTCCAGCCCTTCGCTCATTTGCGGCAGCAGCCCGGCGGGCATGGCCTCGGTGAGGATGGTGATAAAGCCGGCCGAGGCCAGGGCCAGCAACCCTGCCAATGGCAAGGGTTCATGCACGGGCGCCGTAGCGGCCAATGAAGCGTTGTTGTTCATGGGAGTCTCCTTGAAGGGGCAAGGAAACAGGGTAGGGGGCTGCGATGCGCGGAAAAACAGGCTAAGGTGCCGAACTTATCGGACATTTTTGTCCGCAATTGACCAAGGCATCAGCATGGACAGTCTGAGCGGGCTCTCGGTATTCGTACAGGTTGCGCAAACGCGTAGCTTCACCACCGCAGGGCGGGTATTGGGCGTGTCATCCTCTGCGGTAGGCAAAAGCATCGCACGCATGGAGGAGCGCCTGGGTGTCAGGCTGTTTCATCGAAGCACCCGCAGTATCACCCTGACCAGTGAGGGCGCGCTGTTGCTGGAACGCTCGCGGCGTATCCTGGCGGAAGTGGAAGCGGCTGAGCTGGAGTTGAGCGAGGCCAGTGCTACCCCGCAAGGCAAACTGCGTATCAGCGTGCCCCAAGTGCGGGGGTTGTTGATGCCGGTGATCAGTGGCTTTATGCGCGCCTATCCGGATATCGAGTTGGACGTGGATTTTTCCGACCGTATGGTGGATGTCATCGATGAAGGCTTCGACGCGGTGATCCGCACCGGCAAGCCGCAAGACTCGCGCTTGATGGCGCGCCATCTGGGGCATTACCAACTGGTACTTGTCGGTACGCCCGGCTATTTCGACCAATACGGCACGCCACTCCTGCCCCAGGACTTGAGTCATCACGCCTGCCTTCGGCATAAATTCTGCGCCTCCGGCAAACTCGAGCCCTGGCCGCTGCGACTGGTGCCGGGCGCGGCGGAGCCGAGCTTGCGTGCGCCGCTGGTCAGCAGCACCATTGAGTCTCTCAAGCATGTGGCCCAGGAAGGTCTCGGTATTGCGTGTCTGCCGGACTACATGGTCAACGAGGCGGTTGCGCAAGGGGCCTTGCAGCGCGTGCTGGATGAGCACCTCGAACACCGCGGCAGTTTCTGGTTGCTGTGGCCGGCCAGTCGCCATGCCTCGGCCAAATTGCGCGTGTTTATCGACCATATGTGTGCCGGGCTTTTTCCTACTGACGCCGCTTCACAAGGCTGAGATGTTTAACCGACAGGAATGCGCGCTTCAAGGCCGCGTTCTGTTGCACAATACCGTCCGGACCGTTTTCCACAGGATTTTCAATGTCGACATCATTTCACTTGCGTAGCCTCGGGTTGGCGCTGGTGCTGGCGGGCGCCGCGGGCTGCTCCTCACCCAAGACCGCTATCTATGAACATGAGAATTTCGACGATTCCGGTACGTTTTCCCGCGATTACCCGGTCAGCGATGTAGCGGCGTGTGAAGCGGCGCGCCGCGCTCTGCTGAGCCAGGGTTACATCATTACCAGCAGCGATCCTAAGCTGGTGGCGGGCAACAAGAGTTTCCAGCAGACCGGCGAGACCCATCTGCAGATCAGCTTCAACGTGGTGTGCGCTGCTGATGGCAAAGGCAGCAATCACTCGACGATGTTTGCCAACGCCTTGCAGGATCGCTATGCGCTCAAGAAGGTCAACAACTCCGCCAGCCTCGGCGTGGGTGTGTTGGGTTCGGTGTCGATGCCGATCGGCTCCACTGACGACTCGATGGTGAAAGTCGCGAGCGAGACCGTCTCGGCACCGAAGTTCTACGAGCGTTACTTTGCGCTGGTGGATGTGTTCCTGCCGCAGGAGGTCAAGCAGGCCGAGCATATACCCGAGCAGCCCAAGGCTGACCTGGGTGTGCCTGAACCCAAGGCCGCTCCGGTAGCCGCTCCAGTAGCCGAGAAGGTCGAGGCGCCGAAGGAGGCACCTGTAGCGCCTGCCGCTTCGCAACCCCTGGCACCGCCACCTGAGGCTGCGCCGATCGCACCGACCCCGGAACCTGCGCCTGCCTCGGCGCCAGCAACTGAGCCCGCGCCGGCGCCGACCAATCCCAGCCTGCCTGCGCCGACAGAGGCAATACCGCCCTTGCCAGCGCCTGCGCAGTAACTCAGATGGCTATGGGATCGGCCTTGTCGACGTTGATCCCGTAGCGGCTGATGGCCAGGGCGACGTTGTCACGACCAATCACACCGTCATCAGCCAACGCCTTCAAGGCTGCTAAAGCGATAAAGTGCCGGTCTACCTCGAAGAACTCGCGCAATGTCTCGCGGGTGTCCGATTGCCCGAAACCGTCGGTACCCAGTGCGACAAAACGGCGGTTATGCACGAAGGGGCGAATCTGGTCGGCGAACAACTTCATGTAGTCCGTGGCCACCACCACAGCGCCGGTTCTCCCGGCAAGGCAGGTTTCGACGTAGCTTTGGCGCGGCTCGCTTTGCGGGTGCAGGAGGTTCCAGCGCTCGGCGGCGTGCCCATCACGGCGCAATTCGGTCAGGCTGGTGACGCTCCAGACATCGCTGTGCACGGCGAAATCCTTGGCGAGCAACTCGGCTGCGGCGATCACTTCGCGCAAGATTGAACCGCTGCCCATGAGCTGTACCTTTGCCTGCGGGTGGCTGCTCAGCGGATACATGCCCTTGAGAATGCCTTCTTCAACGCCTTCCGGCATCGCCGGGTGCGGATAGTTTTCGTTGAGCAGGGTGATGTAGTAATAGATGTCCTCCTGTTCGACATACATGCGCCGCATACCCTCGCGAATAATCACCGCCAGTTCGTAGGCAAAAGTCGGGTCATAGGCCACGCAGCAGGGAATCACCGACGCCAGGATATGGCTGTGCCCGTCGTCGTGTTGCAAGCCTTCCCCCATCAGCGTGGTGCGCCCGGCCGTGGCGCCCAGCAGGAAGCCCCGCGCTCGCGCATCGCCCGCCGCCCAGGCCAGGTCGCCGACACGCTGGAAGCCGAACATCGAGTAGAAAATATAGAACGGCACGGTCATCAGGCCATGGTTGCTATAGGAGGTACTTGCCGCGATCCAGGAAGAAATAGCGCCGGATTCATTCAGCCCTTCCTGCATGATCTGTCCGTCTTTGCTCTCTTTGTAGTAGCTCAATTGCCCGGCGTCCTGTGGGGTATAGAGCTGGCCGACGGCTGAGTGGATACCGATCTGGCGGAACAGGCTTTCCATGCCAAAGGTGCGCGACTCATCCGGCACAATAGGCACGATCAGCTTGCCCAAATGCGTGTCCTTGAGCAGCGTGCCGAGGATGCGCACAAAGGCCATGGTGGTGGAGATGGCGCGCTCACCGGTGTCTTTGAGTTGGGTGGCGAAGGCGCTCAGCTCGGGGATTTGCAGCGGCGCAACGCTCGTGTGGCGCGCTGGCACATAGCCTCCCAGTGCCTGCCGTCGTGCGGCAAAGTAGTGGGCCTCTTCGCTGTCGACGGCGGGTTTGAGGTAGGGGATTTCTTCGAGCCGGTCATCGTCGACCTCCAGGCCGAAACGGTCGCGGAAAGCTTTTACCGCTTCGGCCCCCATCTTCTTCAGCTGATGGTTGATGTTTTGGCCTTCGCCAGCTTCACCCATGCCGAAGCCCTTGACCGTCTTGGCCAGTATCACCGTGGGCTGGCCCTTGTGGCGCACGGCGGCGGCGTAGGCGTTGTAGACCTTGTCCGGGTCATGCCCGCCCCGTGAGAGTTTCCAGATGTCGTCGTCGGACATGTCCGCAACCAGTGCGAGCAACTGCGGGTATTTGCCAAAGAAGTGTTCACGCACATAAGCGCCATTCTGGGATTTGTAATTCTGGTAGTCGCCATCCACGCATTCCATCATGCGTTGGCGCAGCAGGCCGCTCTGGTCCTTTTCCAGCAGTGCGTCCCAGCCGCTGCCCCAGATCACCTTGATCACATTCCAGCCGGCGGCGCGGTACAGGCTCTCGAATTCCTGGATCACCTTGGCATTGCCGCGCACCGGACCATCCAGGCGTTGCAGGTTGCAGTTGACCACGAAGATCAGGTTGTCGAGTTTTTCGCGGCCCGCCAGGGAGATGGCCGCCAGGGATTCGGGCTGGTCCATTTCGCCATCGCCGAGGAATGCCCAAACCTTGCGGCCCTGATGCTGCTTGAGGTCTCGGAACTCCAGGTACCGCATAAAACGCGCCTGGTACGCGGCAGTGATCGGTCCCAGGCCCATGGAGACCGTAGGGAATTGCCAGAAGTCCGGCATCAACCGTGGGTGAGGGTAGGAAGACAAACCCTCGCCACCGGCCTCGCGACGAAAGTTATCCAGCTGCGCTTCGCTGATACGGCCCTCCAGGTAGGCACGGCCATAAATGCCTGGTGAGGAATGGCCCTGGATATACACCAGGTCGCCGTCGAATGTGTCGGTTCGGCCACGGAAAAAATGATCGAAGCCTACGTCATACAGCACGGCGGCTGACGCATAGGTGGCGATATGCCCACCTACGCCTGAGTGTTTGCCCGCGCGCAATACCATCGCCATGGCATTCCAGCGGATGAACGCATTGGTGCGCCGCTCGATGGCCTGGTTACCGGGGTAGGGCAACTGGCGCTCAACCGGGATGGTATTGACATAGGGGGTGGTCACCCGCCCGTAGAAGTCGCCATGCCGTGCAACGTCGAAATCCAGCAACTGATCGATCAGGTAATGAGCGCGTGGACGGCCCTCGGTGGACAGCACCGATTCGATGGAGTCCAGCCATTCGCGGGTTTCCTGCGGATCATCGTCGAGTCTTACTGGGTCATTCGGGGTCATGTGAGGCTCCAGGGTAGGCGGATTCAAGCAGCAAGCTCCTCGTGGGAGTGATGCAAATGTAGTTGCAATTGCAACGACATGCCAGAATCTAGCGCGGGATGAGCTACTATTGCAACCTTCTTGAAATTCCCCGGATGGTGTTGCATGTCGTCGAAAGAGCCGGATGTATGGTTCCGTTTTGTCAGGGCTCACAGGACGGTCATCCGTGAAATCGAGCGGCGCCTGGCTGCGGCGGGCCTGCCGCCGTACGCCTGGTACGATGCGTTGTGGGGCCTGGAAAGCGGGCCCGGCGGCACCCGGCGTATGCACGAACTGGCCGATGTGCTGGCCATTGAGCGCTATAACCTCACGCGCCTGGTGGACCGCCTGGAAAAGGACGGCCTGGTAGTGCGTTCCCGCTCCGATGGCGACGGTCGTGCGGCGTTTGCCTCGATCACGGACACGGGTCGAGCGCTGCGCAAGAGCATGTGGAAAATCTACGAAAGCACTGTGGACGAGCTGTTCCTTTCACAAATCGAACCCGAGCAGCGCCAGGCATTTGCCGATGCCCTGGAGCGCACGGCGGGCTTGGCGATGGATGCGGGTGTGCAAGTGCGCAGCCGACGTAAATCGTAGGTTCGAAAACAGCCTCAGTGCGGGGGGATCGTGCTTGCGCAATTGCATTCCCCCTCACTTCAGGTGATAGCGCTGCAGTGCGTTTTCCACCTGCTGCATGTCGGTACGCCCTTCATCGGCCAGCGCTCTTAACGCTGACGCCACAATCCAATAGCGGCTCGGCGCATGGGCCTGCACCGAGCCTGCGCCCAAGGCGATAAATCGTGCATCTACATGCGCGGCTAATTGATCGACAATCACCTGCGGATAACCGGTGACGGCAATGACGGGTGCGCTACTGCCTGCCAGGCAATCACGTAAATGGCAGCTGCGCGTGGGGGCCAAGGGGTGCAAGCGGTTCCAGCGCTCCGCGGTCGCCGCCTCACGGGCCAACCGTGTGTAGCTGGGGCTGCTCCACACCTGCGCCGTAATATTCCAGTCCTGTTCCAGCAACTCTGCGGCGAACATCACCTCTTCCAGCGCCCGGCCAGCACCGAGCAGGCGCACATCTGCTGCTTGGCCACGCTGGATCGGATACATGCCTTTGTGGGCATCCTCTCGGTCTTGGGCAGTCAGTGTCGTGGGGGCATCCTGGTCATGCAGCGCCAAATAATAAAAACCTGGCTGGCCGTCGACGTACAGCGTGCGTAGTCCTGCCAGCACAATCGCTCGAGCTTCGTCTCCCGAGGCGGGATCGTAGGGTGTGCAGCGTGGATGGGTCGCCAGCCATACTGGCAATGACGGGTGCGTGCCCTTGGGCCACGGGGAAGGCTGGTTCTCGATGTCATTGCAAAAGATGCCACGTTGGGCGGTCTGCTCCGACAGTGCGCACAACTGTGCAGACGACACTGCGCTGTGCAGATAGAGCAGGGGTTTTTCGCCGCGATTGCGCGCAAACCAGATAGGCCAGTTGCCCACGCGGCGGCTGCATGACTGGCCACGGATCACCCAGGCGTGCCGGCTGGATTCCAGGGTATTGGCCATGCTCATCACCGTATACAGCGGCGAGTTGCCCGGGCAGGCGGCGGTGCTGAGTGCGTCGATGCAGCTCTGCGCAGAATGCGCGATAGAGGCAGGCATGGGTCCAGGCTCCTTTCAACGGATATTTGTACCCTACTGGAAATGTGATTGCAGTTGCAATGATTGCAATCGCACCTCAAGTCATGGGATTAAATTATCCGGCGCCTGTCGCGTTTAACTTTTCAAGCGCAGGAATGTCACAACGTCGACATTTTTTCGTCATGACGGCACTTTAGGCTGGGTTCGCAGGTCATTTACCTGCCACCGCTTTCATTTGAAGAAGGAGTCCACCATGGACGATTACCAGGAAGAACTGCTGGAGTACCAGGCATTCGAGTTGGACCCGCTGGATCCGGCCGACGATGCCACCGAGCTGTAACCCGACTTCAGGCGGAATGCCGCTGACTGCGGCGAAATTCCCCTGGGGTCTGGTTATTCCAGCGCCTGAAGGCCCTCTGGAAGGCTTGGGCTGAAGCAAAACCAAGCAAGTAGGCGATCTCGCCAAATGCCAGCTCGGTATCGCGAATATAGGTCATGGCCAGGTCGCGGCGGGTGTCGTTGAGAATTGCGCGAAACTGTGTGCCTTCCTCGGCCAGTTTGCGCCGTAATGTCCAGGTCGGCAGTTTCAAGCGTGCCGCCACCTCTTCCAGGTCGGGTTCCCGGCCGCCATTGAGCATCGGCCCGAGCAACCGCGTGATGCGTTCACGCAGGCTGCGGGTGCGAGTCAGCTGCTCCAACTCCCTTTCACACAGCTGCAGCAACAGGTGCCAGGTACTTGGGCAGTGCTGTGGGTTGCGCAGCGCCAAGGTGGGTTGGCTCAGACGCAGTTGATTGGCATCGGCGCCGAAGTGCATCACGCCGCTTCCCAGCACGTTGTAGTGTTCGTGATAGTCCGGCGCGTCGAATTCGATTTCTATCCGTTGTGCCTGCACCGGCTGTTGCGCCAGGCTGGATAATTGTTGCAGCCAACCGGCGATGATCGAGTCCACCACAAAGCGGTTATAGGCGTTGTAGGGGCTGATGGAGTAGAACCGCAGCCAGGCGCCTTCGGCATCTTCATGAAAGCTCGATTGCCCGCGATAGTTGGAGCCGTACAGCGCTTCAAAGCGTGTGAGCGTGCGCGCCGCTTCGCGCACATTGGGGGCCTGGGCGGCGGTGACACCGGCCAGGCCGGCCTGGCTCAAGCGGCTGAGTTGGCCCATGCGCAGGCCCAGGCCCGGGTCGCCGGTCAGTTGGATGGCCGCGTGGCCCAGGCGCATATAGCGCGGGATCGACAGGCGTGCACCGGCTTCAGCCAGGCGTGCAGGGTCCAGGCCGTATTGCAGCAACAGCGGTTGCGGGTCCAGGCCGTGGCTCTGGATGGCATCGGCCAGGGTGTGCACGAAGCCCACCGACAGATCCCCCAGGCGCACCGGCTTCAAGGGCTACAGCCAGATATTCAGCAGGCGCGCGCCACGGGCATCGCCGTCGGCGAACACTTGCCCGTTGCTGCTCAGAAAACTCTGGCCGGCGCTGCCCAGGTCCCAGAACTGCCCACGTAAAAACACGCTCATGCCCGCCATGGCCTGGCTGACGGGCTGCTGGCTGATCAGGGTAAGGCGGCGCCAGGCGGCGCCTTCGCTGGTTTCTTCGGGTTTGAGGCTGACCTCGGAAGGCGTCGACACGCTCTTGAAGCCGCGCCATGGACGGTCCCAGGTGTCGCGGCCAGTGACGAAGGCCGGTACTGCGATCAGTTGCGCACCTTGCTCGTTAAGCTTGCGATAGTTGTCCGGGTACCAGCTGTCGCTGCCGACCAGGGTGCCCAGGCGCCCGGCAGGCGTATCCACCACGCTGACGACATTCTCATCGCCTGGCTCGATAAAGCCACGTTCATCATAGATCGGGTAGAGCTGGCGCTGCGGTTGGCCCAGTGGCAAACCGTCGGCGGCAAACACCACGCTGGCGTTGTACAGCGCGCCATGGCCGACTTCCAACTGCCCCTGGATCACGCTCGGGTTGGGCAGGGCGATGGAGCCGGCCACCAGGGTTACGCCAAATTCTTTTGCCAGGCCGCCGAACACTACTTGATAGTCGCGCGCCATGGCAGGGGCCTTCATGCGCAGGTAGGCGTCATCCATGCGGTTGTCGCCGGTGGCGCTGATCCAGGCTTTGGCAAACTGTAATGGGTTGCTGATCGACAGCCAGTTCATCGCGTCCTTCAAGTGCGTGGCCTGGTACAGCTCGTTTTTTTCGCCCTTGAGCATCAGCCAGGTGCCGATATGTTCGGGCAGCACCACGATGGTCTTGGCGTTGATCAGGCCTTGGTCGCGCGCTTTTTGCAGGTAGCTCGACAGCTTCAAATGCAGGCGTTCCAGGCTTTGATAGTCGGCAGGGAACAGCTCTGGCTGAATGCCGAGCAGGTTGCCACGGTCGGCTGGTTCGCCCTCATTGACGGCGAGGGTAATACGCAGGTCCGACAGGTAATGCGCCACGGGGCGCTCCTGGGTCCAGACCAGATACGCGGCGAGGGCGGCAACCAGGGCCATGGTGACGGTGAACGCTAGAAGTTTACGCATGGGGCAACAGACAACAGACCAGGTGCAGGGTTCGCGACTAGGGTAGGGCCCATGGCGCGGCTTGCCAAGGGGCGCTGTGCATTTGGATCAATAACTTGTCAGTTTCAGTCATTGAGCCGTGGTCCACCGCCTCTTAGTCTGTGGGACATAAACCGATGGCACACCGTTCGAGTGCGCCACGTCCCGTGATGATCCGTTGTGGAGCTGTACCATGACCGCTGCTGCCTACCCGCACCTGCTGGCCCCGTTGGACCTGGGTTTTACCACCTTGCGCAACCGTACCCTGATGGGCTCGATGCACACCGGCCTGGAAGAAAAGCCCGGCGGTTTCGAGCGCATGGCGGCCTACTTTGCCGAGCGCGCCCGTGGCGGCGTAGGCCTGATGGTCACCGGCGGCATTGGCCCGAATGATGAAGGCGGGGTATACGCCGGGGCAGCCAAGCTGACCACTGAAGAAGAGGCGCTCAAGCACAAGATCGTCACCCAGGCGGTGCACGAGGCGGGCGGCAAGATCTGCATGCAGATCCTTCACGCCGGGCGTTATGCCTACAGCCCCAAGCAGGTGGCGCCGAGTGCGATCCAGGCGCCGATCAACCCGTTCAAGCCCAAGGAATTGGATGAAGAGGGCATCGAGAAGCAGATTCAGGATTTCGTCACCTGCTCATTGCTGGCCCAGGCCGCCGAATACGACGGTGTGGAAATCATGGGTTCGGAGGGCTACTTCATTAACCAGTTCCTCGCCGCCCAGACCAACCATCGCACCGACCGTTGGGGCGGCAGCTTTGAAAACCGTATGCGCCTGGCGGTGGAGATCGTGCGTCGCGTACGCGAGGCCGTCGGCCCGAACTTCATCATTATCTTCCGCCTGTCGATGCTTGACCTAGTGGAAGGCGGCAGCGTGTGGAAGGAAATCGTGCAGTTGGCCAAGGCTATCGAGCAGGCTGGCGCGACGATCATCAATACCGGTATCGGCTGGCACGAAGCGCGTATCCCGACCATCGCCACCAAGGTCCCGCGGGGCGCCTTCAGCAAAGTCACCGCCAAATTGCGCGGTGTGGTGCAGATTCCGCTGATCACCACCAACCGCATCAACACCCCGGAAATCGCCGAGCAGATCCTGGCCGAAGGCGATGCCGACATGGTCTCGATGGCGCGCCCGTTTCTGGCCGACCCGGAGTTCGTCAACAAGGCCGCCGCTGGGCGCGCCGATGAGATCAACACCTGCATCGGCTGCAACCAGGCGTGCCTGGACCACACCTTCGGCGGCAAGCTGACCACCTGTTTGGTCAACCCGCGCGCCTGCTATGAAACCGAACTCAATTACCTGCCCGTCAAGCAGATCAAGAAAATCGCGGTGGTCGGCGCCGGCCCTGCCGGTCTGGCCGCTGCCACTGTTGCCGCTGAGCGTGGGCATCAGGTGACCTTGTTCGATTCCGCCAGCGAGATTGGCGGCCAGTTCAATATCGCCAAGCGCGTGCCGGGCAAGGAAGAGTTTTTCGAAACCCTGCGTTACTTCAAACGCAAATTGCAGACCACTCACGTAGAGCTGTGCCTGAACACCCGTGTGGGCGTCGAGCAGCTGGTGGCAGGTGATTATGACGAGGTGATCCTGGCCACCGGTATCGCGCCGCGCACCCCGGCGATCCCGGGCGTCGAGAACGCCAAGGTGTTGAGTTACCTGGATGTGATCCTGGAGCGCAAGCCGGTGGGCAAGCGTGTGGCGGTGATCGGCGCCGGCGGCATCGGTTTCGATGTATCGGAATTCCTCGTACACCAAGGCGTGTCTACCAGCCTGGATCGAGAGGCGTTCTGGAAAGAGTGGGGCATCGATACCCAACTGGAAGCACGTGGCGGGGTGGCCGGGATCAAGCCCGAGCGCCATGCGCCGGCCCGCGAGGTGTTCCTGCTGCAACGCAAGGCTTCCAAGGTTGGCGACGGCCTGGGCAAGACCACCGGCTGGATTCACCGTACCGGCTTGAAGAACAAACAGGTGCAGATGCTCAACAGCGTCGAGTACTTGAAGATCGATGACGCAGGCTTGCATATCCGCATCGGCGCCGAGGGTGAACCGCAGGTGCTGGCGGTGGACAACATTGTCATCTGCGCCGGCCAGGACCCACTGCGCGAACTGCATGACGGCCTGGTTGCTGCCGGCCAGAACGTGCACCTGATCGGCGGCGCCGATGTGGCGGCCGAGCTGGACGCCAAGCGCGCCATCAACCAGGGCTCGCGCCTGGCTGCCGAGTTGTAAGGCGACAACAGGGGCGGTGTTAGACTTGCCGCCCCTTTCTCATTCAGATACCTGCCGATGGGCCCTTTCGATTGGCTGCCTTATGCGCCCCTTGAACCTGTGCAGCTTGATTGGCTGAACGGCATCGAGCTGGCCGTGCTGCGCCTGGACCGCATCGACCCGCTGATCAGCGGCAACAAGTGGTTCAAACTTACCGAACACTTGGCTCAGGCCCGCTCTACCGGCGCCAAAGGGGTTATCAGCCTTGGCGGGGCTCACTCCAACCATCTGCACGCACTGGCAGCGGCGGGCAAGCGCTTTGATTTTCCCACGGTTGGCCTGTTGCGCGGCCATCCCCAAGACACTCCCACGGTGCTCGACCTCAAGACCTTCGGGATGCAATTGCATTGGTTGGGCTACGGCGGTTATCGGGCGCGGCATGAGCCGGGTTTCTGGCTGCCCTGGCGCGAGCAGTATCCCGACCTTTATCCGATACCCGAAGGCGGTGGTGGTCTGGACGGTGCGCTGGGCTGTGGGGTGTTGGTGGAGCAGGCGCGGGTGCAGTTGAGCCACCTCGGGTGGACGGATTACGACGCATGGTGGCTGGCGGCGGGCACCGGTACTACCCTGGCCGGGCTGGTGCTGGCGGAGGCCGGCGCGCATCCGGTGTACGGCGCAATGGCTGTGCCGGGTGATCATGGCGTGGCGCAGAATGTGGGTGCGATTGTGCAGACCGGTTATGAGTTGCTGGACGCCTGCCGTGGCGGCTTTGCCAAGGTCGATCCGCTGCTGCTCGAGTTTATCCAGCGCACCGAACGGGACTGCGGTGTGCCACTGGAGCCGCTCTACACCGGCAAGGCGCTGCTGGCATTGAAGCAACAGATCGAGGCCGGCCGCTTTGCCCCCGGCACGCGCTTGATCTTCATCCACACTGGCGGCCTGCAAGGCCGCCGAGGTTTCCTGTAGGTGTCAACGGGTGGGATTGTGCCTGCCCGGCATCATTCGCAAGGCAGTGTTATCGCGCATCACATAATGGTGAAAGATCCCTGCCAGCGCATGCAGCCCGATCAGCCAGTAACCGATCTGGGCGAACAGCACGTGCCAGCCTTCAATCTCCTCGGCCAATGCCTTGTTTTCTGCAATCAGCGGCGGTAACTCCATCCCATAGAACATCACCGAATGCCCCTTGGCACTGACGATCAACCAACCGGCAATCGGCAACCCGATCATCAACGCATACAGCGCCCAATGCATCAGCTTCGCCAGCAGGTTCTGCCATTGCGGCGGTGCTGGCACGATCTTCGGCGCCACCCCCAGGCTGCGTGCGAACAGGCGCAGCCACACCAGCACAAACACGGTGAGTCCGAACATAAAGTGCATTTCCACAATCAGCGTGCGCGCACCGCTGCCTTTGGGGAATTGCCCGCGTAATTCAATGCAGGCGTAGACCACCGCCAGCAGCACTACCATCAACCAGTGCAGCGCAATCGACATGGTGCTGTAGCGCGTATCGGAATTTTTCCACGGCATTGCTGCGTTCCTCACTCATCAGGGCATACCTCCGCTCTTTAGCGACGGAGTACGTTAACTGTATGCCCGTTTTGAGCGCTTCGCTCGTTGCCAATGCCGTTGCCTTGATCCTGGTCAGTAACTTTGCGGCATTTCCCCGCGTGCCAGGCGTGCGTTGATGTCGACGATGACATTCGGCAGGTCGTTGATGGTGTCGATCAGGTAGTGCGGGCGCGAGCCTTCGAACATTGTTTCGATGCGCTGACGCTCGCTGGCCAGTGTGGCGCTGCCCAGGGCGCGAAATTGCTCGTAGGTCAGGCCCAGGGCATTGCCCGAACAGGTCAGCGCTACGGTCCACATCCCGGCACGACGGCCTTCGAGAATACCCGGCACGGTGTCGTCGACCTTCACGCACGCGGCCACATCATCGATGCCCAGGGCGATCACGTTGGCCAGGGCCTGGGCCGGCCAAGGGCGGCCGTTGGGAACTTCGTCGGTCGCGACCACATGGTCGGCGACATAACCGTTGGTGGCGGCCAGGGCGACGACCTTGTCCATCACTTGCTTGGGGTAGCCGGAGCAGGAGCCGATCTTGATCCCTTGCGCCCGGAGCGCTGCGATGGTGTCGAGGGCGCCGGGGATCAGCGCCGAGTGTTCGGCGATCTTCTCGATTTGCAGCGGCATGAAACGCTGGTAGATGGCGGTCACGTCGTCATCGGTCGGCGTGCGGCCGAACGCCTTGCGATAGCGCTCGGCAACCTGCGGCTGATCGCAAAGGGTGCGGATATGGTCCCACTTGCCCATGCCCATGGGCCCACGGGCTTCCTCAATAGAAACTTGCACGTCGAACTCGGCAAACGCCTCGACAAAAATCTGCGTGGGGGCGAAGGAGCCGAAGTCGACCACGGTGCCGGCCCAGTCGAGGATAACGGCCTGGAGGGTGTTGGGGTTTTGATAGTTCATGGTTCAGGTCCTGTGGGTAATGGGGGCAGTCAAATGTCCAGCACTTCCATTTCTTGCAGCACGTCGGCGATAGCCTTGACCGCCGCCTGCATACCGGCCGCATCGACATGGCCGATGCAGCCCACGCGAAAGGTTTCCACCTGGGTCAGCTTGCCGGGGTAAAGGATGAAACCCTTGGCCTTGACCCGTTCGTAGAAGTCCTTGAACTGGTAGCGTGGGTCTTTTGGTGCGTGGAAGGTGACGATGATCGGCGCCTGGATCGCCGCCGGCAGGAAACTGCGCAGGCCCAGCGCAGCCATGCCGTCCAGCAGTGCCTGACAGTTGTCGGCGTAGCGTTGATGACGGGCGGGCAGGCCGCCTTCTTCGGCGTATTGCAGCAACGCTTCATGCAGGGCCGCGACGACGTGGGTCGGTGGGGTGAAACGCCATTGGCCGGTCTTGGCCATATAGGTGTGCTGGTCGAACAGGTCCATTGCCAGGGAATGGCAGTTGCCCTGGGAGGCGGCCAGCGCAGCTTTTTCGGCAAAGACAAAGCCCATGCCCGGTACGCCTTCCAGGCATTTGCCCGAGGCGGCGATCAGCGCTTCGAACGGCACTTCGCGAGCATCGATCGGCAGCGCGCCGAAAGAACTCATGGCATCGATGATCAGGCGCTTGTCGTGGCGTTTGACGACTTGGGCGATCTCCGCCAGCGGGTTGAGAATGCCGGTACTGGTTTCGCAATGGATCAACGCGACGTGGGTGATGGCCGCGTCAGCCAGCAGTAGGCGATCTACATCGGCAGCGGTGGTGGGCTCGTCCTCATCGGTTTCAAAGGTGCTGAACGAGCGACCGAGCACTTCGCAAATCTTCGCCAGGCGCTTGCCGTAGGCGCCGTTGATCAGCACCAACACCTTGCCATTGCGCGGGACCAGCGTGCCGATGGCGGCTTCGACGGCGAAGGTGCCGCTGCCCTGCAACGGCACGCATTGGTGGCTGTCGGCAGCATTGAGGATCGCCAGCAGCTGCGTGCAGACGCTGGCGGTGAGCTGGTTGAAGCGATCGTCCCATGAACCCCAATCCACCATCATCGCCTGACGGGTGCGGGTCGAAGTGGTCAGGGGGCCAGGGGTCAACAGGATCGGCGCGGCAGTGGTCATCTCAAATCCTCGCAAGGGTCGGGGTTGAAGCTACGGCGCCTAAATTGCAGTTTGGCTTGTTATCAATCAAATTGTTTGTTGTTATGCGAGCTATCAGTGAGGCCGATAGCTATGAACCTGTTTCAACTGCGTGCATTCGATGCCGTGGCCCGCGAGGGCAGTTTTACCCGTGCTGCGGCGCGGCTGTTCATCAGCCAGCCGGCGGTTACCGGGCATATCAAGGCGCTTGAAGAGCATTACCAGATTGCGCTGTTGCGCCGTACCGCCCGGCGGGTGGAGTTGACCGAAGAGGGCGCACGCCTGGCGGCCATCACCCGGGCGATCTTCGGTTTGGTGGATGAGGCGCAGACCATGCTGGAGGCCAACCGGCAGTTGCTCACTGGGCGTCTGGAGGTGGCGGCGGATGGTCCGCACCTGGTGATGCCGATGATCGCCAGCCTGCGCTCGCGCTACCCGGGCATTACCGTGAACCTGCGCCTGGGCAACGCCCAGGAAACCCTGGCGGCGCTGCTGTCCGAACATGCCGATGTGGCAGTGCTCACCGAGGTGGAGCCGCGC
Organism: Pseudomonas sp. OST1909; assembly: GCF_015277575.1. Taxonomy (NCBI): domain Bacteria; kingdom Pseudomonadati; phylum Pseudomonadota; class Gammaproteobacteria; order Pseudomonadales; family Pseudomonadaceae; genus Pseudomonas; species Pseudomonas sp. OST1909. Next base: position 4,143,713 of record NZ_CP063780.1, on the reverse strand, counting down.
AATGGCTTGCACCTGCAACCTCTGGACGAGTCACGGATTTGCGCCCTGGTGCCGGCAGCGCATCCGTGGGCAAAGCAGCCCGACGGGATTGAACTGGCGCAGTTGCATGAGGTGATCATGGTGCTGCGTGAACCCAGTTCCATTACCCGGCGCACGTTCGACGACGCGTGCATGGCGGCGAATGTGCAGCCCAAGGTGCTGCTGGAACTGGATAGCCGTGAAGCCGTGACCGAAGCCGTCGCGGCCGAACTGGGGGTAGGGGTGGTGTCGTCGATGGAGGTCAGCCCGGACCCGCGGGTACACGCTGTGCCGATCCTGGGCGATGGCCTGCTCAACCGGCATACGCTCGGCTGCATGGAGCGGCGCCGTTCGCTGCGCTTGATTCAGGCTTTTTTCGAGTTGGCGTGAAGGCTGTCACGCACGATCTCCAAAAAGCTCGCCACCACGCGACGTGAGCTCTGTTCTTTCAGGCAGACGAGGGTTTCCTTCATGCGCTGAGTGCAGTCGCGGATCGGCATGGCGTACACCCGAGCGTCGGCGCCGAACTCTGCCGCCGACACCACGCCCACGCCAATGCCCACCACCACTGCTTCACGCGCGGCTTCGCGGCCTTCAACCTGAATCGCCGGGCGAATGCGCAGGCCGGCCTGGCGCATTTCCTGCTCCAGGGTCTGACGGGTCACTGAGCCGATTTCCCGCAGCACCAAGGGCGTGTCATCCAGGTCGGCCAGGCAGATGGACTCGCGCCCGGCCCAGGGATGGTTGCGGGCGACAAACGCCAGGAGCTGGTCGTCGGGCAATGGCAGCGACAGCAGGCGCGCATCGTCGACATCGCGACCCAACAGCGCCAGGTCGGCCTGGTAGTTGTACAGGCGCAACAACGACTCATCGGTATTGCCGGTTTCGATCTTCACGCTGATTCCCGGGTACAGCCGGCAGAAGTGCGCAATCTGTGGCAGTACATGTACGGGTGCATCCACCGCCAGGGTGAGGGTGCCAGTGAGCAGGGCGCGGGAGTCCTGCAGCAATTCTTCGGCTTGCGCCTCGATCACAAACAGGCGTTGAGTAATGCCCAGCAGGCGTTCGCCCAGGTCGGTCAGGCGTACCGAACGTTTGTTGCGGTGAAACAGCAACACGCCGAAGCGCTCTTCGAGTTTGCGCACCTGGTCGGAAATCGCGGGCTGGGTCAGGAACAGGCGCTCGGCGGCGCCGGTAAAACTGCCGTGCACGGCCACCGCATGGAAGGCTTTGAGTTGGGCATGGGAAACCGACATGGCACGTCCTCTTACAAGCTGAGCTTATATTTGAAATACGATAAATCGATTTTACCTATTAGTCAGCCATTGCTTTGATGCACCTCAGCCGCCGTAGGTTGAGTCCTACAACCTCGACGGCCATGGGCGCAGGCACACCGCGTTCATCTGACCAATACCGCGCCCTCCAAGGCCCGGCATTGCAGTGCTCAACCATAAAAAAAACAGGCGTTTTCTTTCGATTCTGCCGGCACACTCACACCTGAGGTCAGAACCACCATGAATATCCCTATGGGTAGCATCAAGCGTTGGCGCGTGCAGATTTTCGCCATCACCTGGCTGGCGTACGCCGCGTTCTATTTCACCCGCAAAGCCTTCTCGGTGGCAAAACTGGGGATCGGCGACGACCCAAGCTTCCCCCTCGATAAAATGATGATGGCCAACCTCGATGGCTTGTATCTCGCCGCGTACGCCGTGGGCCAGTTCACCTGGGGCATGCTCGCCGACCGCTTCGGGCCACGGGTGGTGGTGCTTGGCGGCTTGCTGGTTTCCGCCGCCGCCGCGCTGGTGATGGGCACGTTTGCGACCTTGCCGATCTTTGTCACCTGCATGTTGATCCAGGGGTTGGCGCAGTCCACCGGCTGGTCGGGGTTGTGCAAGAACCTCGGTAGTTTCTTCCCGGCCCGGCAGCGTGGGCGGGTGTTGGGGCTGTGGAGTTCGTGCTATGCCTTTGGCGGCTTGGTCGCTTCACCGTTCGCCGGCTGGTGGGCCTACACCCTGATCGGTAGTTGGCACGCGGCGTTTATCTCCAGCGCTGCGGTGGTGGCGGTGGTGGCCGTGCTGTTCTTTATGTTCCAGCGCAATACCCCCCAGGATGTGGGTTTGCCAGCGGTGGAGCCCGAGCCGCTCATGAGTGCCGAGGACAGGGCCGCCGAACAGCGCATCAGTGTGCTTGAACCGTTGCGCGCTATCTTGCGCAACCGCACGGTGTTGACGCTGGGGCTGGCGTATTTCCTGCTCAAGCCGGCGCGTTACGCGATTTTGCTGTGGGGCCCGGTGATCGTCTACGAACAGATGCCGTCGGTGGGCAAGGTCGGCGCGGCCATCGTGCCCACCGCGTTCGAGCTGGCCGGTTTGCTCGGGCCGGTACTGATCGGCCTGGCTTCCGACAAACTGTTCGGCGCCCGGCGTATGCCGGCCTGTGTGCTGAGCCTGCTGGCGTTGACCGTGGCCCTGGCGTTGTTCATGGGTGCGCTGCACACCGGCAGTGTGGTGCTGGTGATGGCCTTGCTGTTTGTCATGGGCCTGACCCTGTACGGCCCCGACTCGATGATCAGCAGCACCGCTGCCATTGACTTCGGCACTGCCAAAGCCGGCGCCACGGCGGCAGGGTTTGTGAATGGTTGCGGTTCGGTGGGCGCGATCCTGGGCGGCTTGCTGCCGGGCTACTTCGATACCGTCACGGTGTTTATCGTGTTTGCCGGCGCGGCGCTGTTTTCTTCACTGGTATTGATGCCCTACTGGAACGCCAGGCCCGCTGTTCTGGCGCAGGTGGGGGACTTCATCCCGGATCGCAGTGCCACCATCAAACCCCTGCGCACCTGAGGCACCTGGCCGGTTTTTTGGTGGATTAGCGTGTTCTTGCGCTATAAACTCTGCCCCCAAAGCGCCGGCCAGTAGACGTTTCGGCGCCATGGAAAGTAGAGAGTGAGTCATGGGCGCACAGTGGAAAGTCAAACATAAAGAAGCGGCAGCCAATGCCAAGGGCAAGATTTTCGGCAAGCTGGTGAAAGAGATCACCATCGCCGCCCGCAACGGCGCCGATACCGCGACCAACGCGCACCTGCGCCTGGTGGTCGAGCAGGCCAAGAAAGCCTCGATGCCCAAGGAAACCCTGGATCGTGCGATCAAGAAGGGCGCCGGTCTGCTCGGTGAAACCGTGCAATACCACCGCGTGACCTACGAAGGGTTTGCCCCGCACCAGGTGCCCCTGATCGTCGAATGCGTAACCGACAACATCAACCGCACCGTGGCGGAAATCCGCGTGGCGTTCCGCAAGGGCCAATTGGGCGCTTCCGGTTCGGTGGCGTGGGATTTCAACCACGTCGGCCTGATCGAAGCATCGCCGGACACCCCGGATGCTGATCCGGAAATGGCCGCCATCGAAGCTGGCGCCCAGGATTTTGAAGACGGTGAAGAAGAGGGCACCACCCTGTTCATCACCGAAACCACCGACCTGGATGCCGTGCAGAAAGCCTTGCCGGAGCAGGGGTTCACCGTGCTGTCGGCCAAGCTGGGTTACCTGTCGAAGAACCCGGTCAGTGGTTTGACCGATGAGCAGATGGCTGAAGTCGAGGCGTTCCTGGAAGGCCTGGATAACCATGATGATGTGCAGGATATGTTTGTCGGCCTGGCTGGCTAGCCATCACTGCATAGCGGGTGGGGGCTTGCCCCCTCCCACATTGTTCCAGCGGCGTTAGATAGCGCTCAGTACGCCGTCAATTTCTTCAAAGCTTGGCCGCGCCAGCACATCGGGCTGGCAGCAGCTTTTTTGCAGTTCAACCAGATCCTCACTTGCTGCCCCTTCACCCCGATCCAACAATTCCCCCAGCAACACCCCGAATGCGCGCACTTCAATACGCTGCAACGCCCTGGTTTCCAAGGTGTCGGCCGTGGCATGGAATGACGCCGCGCCGAAGTCTCCGAGCAAACAATCACCCGTCACATTCCACAGGATGTTGTGGCCATACAGGTCACCATGGGTAATCCCCTGACGGTGCAAGTGCGCCGCCACCGAAGCGATGCCTCGTGCCATGCGCAGCGCCACGTCGAGGCTGAAACGGGTATCGGCTTCGTAGATGTCCCGGGTGCAGGACGCCAGGCTAGGCAGCGCCGCGAGGTTGCGGTAGCTCGGGTCGATCAGGCTCATGACCAATGCTGCCTGATCTTGCGGGTGCCCGATGACACGGCCTTGCACCTTGATCAGGTTGGGATGCAGCCCGGCGGCAATGCAGGCTTGCATTTCATTCAGCGGTGACCCGTCGCTGGTGATGGTGCCTTTGTACAGCTTGACCGCGACCGGCAGCGCCTGGGGTTTCCAGATTGCTTTGTGAATGATCCCGGAGGCGCCTTCGCCCAATACTTCTCCCAGTTCCAGTTCAGACCAGGGAATGTTCGGCGTCCCATCTTCGCCCGTCACTGTCACGGCCATTTCCACCGGGTTGCCGGCGTAGGCCAGCCAGGTCAGGCTCGGCAGCGTCAGCAGCCACTGCGGCAGGTGGGTCAAGCGGTTGGAGGCGATGCGGATCAACTCCAGGTTTTGACAGTGGGCCAGGCTTTGCGGCAATTGCGTCAGTTGGTTACCGGCCAGCATCAACTTTTGCAGCAGCGGGCGCTGACCCAGTTCATCGGGCAATTGGCTGATGCAGTTGTCGGTGAGGATCAGCCAGCGCAACTGCGGCGGCAGGGCGGCGGCGGGCACATGGCCGATCTGGTTGGCCTTGAAGCCGATCATGCTCAAGTTCGCGCACTGGCCCAGGCACGCCGGCAGCTCGGTAAACGCGTTGTCCGAACAAAACAGCACACGCAGGTGCGTCAGGCGGTGCAGGTCCTCGGGCAGGCTATTCAAGGCATTGCCGGTGAGATTGAGGATTTCCAGGGAGTCGGCCAGGTCGAAGATTTCCCGGGGGAACTCCGTCAGCCCGCAGGCCAGGTCCAGGCGCTTGGCGCCGGCTAATTGGCCGGCCTTGAGTTGGGCGAGGGTATTCATGAGCAGCGCGGCACTCGGAAGGGGGCGTAAAAGGCGCTCATGATAGCGGCTCGGGCGCGGTTTGCGGGCAGAGCATGTGCAATTGGCGCAGGCGACTGGCGGTGCGGGCGAGGTCGATGGCCTGGCCTTCCAGGGCTTTATCCAGCGGCTGGTGACCCATGAGGGTCAGGTGTTTGTCCTGATCGTAGAGCACGTCCACCAGGTTGATAAAACGCTGTTGCACGGCGATAGGGCATTCGGCCAACTGCGGCAGACCGTCGATGATCCAGTGGTCGAAGTCCTGGCACAGCAGCAGGTAATCCATCACGGCGGTGAGCTGTTCACACAGGTCGTTGAAGGTGAACAGGATGGTCCGCGCCTGGTGGTCTCGGCACAGCAACTGCCGATTGCCAACCGTCAGGGTTTGCGCCGGGCCATTGGTGGCAGGCACACCCAGGCTTTCCCGCTGCGCCGGTGTACCCGGCCACACATAGTGGCCGCGGGTGAAACGTTGTTGGGCGTGGGCCTGGGGCAGGCTGCGAAAGTCCTGGGGCGCGCTGACTTGCAGCACGTCCATGCGTGCGGCGATCAGGTCGATCACCGGTTTGAATCGTTCGTGGTACAGCGGGTTGGGCAGCAACCCTTCGGGCGGGTAGTTGGACGTTACCAATACCAGCACGCCGCGTTGGAACAGGGCCTTGAACAAGCGGCTGATGAGCATTGCATCGCCGATATCGTGCACATGGAACTCGTCAAAACACAGCACACGGCAATCAGCGAGCAACTGATCCAGAGTGACGCCCAAGGCATCCTCATGCTCGCGGTGCACAAACATGCCCTGGTGCAGCCGGGCAAAGAAGTCGTGGAAATGCACGCGTTGCTTCTCGGCGATGGGCAGCGCCTGGAAAAACCCTTCCAGCAGCCAGCTCTTGCCGCGACCTACCGGGCCGTGCAGGTACAGGCTGCGCGTGGCCTGGCCATTAAGCAGGTGCTGGGCCTGCCGATTCAGGGCGGTAATCGCCCGGATTTGGCCGTCACTGAGGGTGTAGCCCTGTTGTTCGGCCTTTTTCTGAAAATAGGCAGGAATGGGCGAGGCACACCAGGCGTCGGTTTTTTTACCCAGCAGGCGCTGGAACAGGGCAAGCACGGCCAAGAATAATCACTCTGTATTGCGGTGGTCGCTTACTGTAGGACGCTTGATGCCATTTGACCAACAGTGAAGGGCGCCGAGCCTTGCAAACTGGCACTTTCGCGTTAACTGGCTAACCTCATACAAGGTTGTTACCCCTGTATAAGGAATTGGGGCAGTGAAGGGACCGGCGGTATTGGCTGTCATGGGCGCGATGCTCTGCAACACGGCTTCTGCTGCGCAACTCCAGGTGGAGGTGCGTATCGACGTGCAGCGGGGTTGCCAGTTGGTGGGCACCACTCGCACTGCGGGCATCGAGCAACTTGGCGTATTGGATTTCGGCAGCGGCCCGCGTCTGGATGACCCGGCCGGCCCCCTGAGTGCGGCCCTGATCAGCCAGCGCCAGCCGCGCCTGGAGTGCAACCCCGACACGCCTTACCAAATGCGCGTTGACGGCGGCCTGCACGGTGGCGTGGGCGAAGTGCGTTACCTCAGTAATGCGATGCCCTTAAGCAAGCCCATTCCTTATCGCATTTATGCCGACGCAGCCCGGTTGATCCCCTTGCCGGTGGACGTGCCGGTCAGCGGCCGCGTACCGGACACCGGCTCGGTTGATTTGCCGTTGTATGGCCGCATTGAACCGCTCAAAGACATCCCTGCGGTGGGGCGTTATTCCGACCTGCTCAAGGTCACGGTCACATGGTAAGCCGCTATCTGGCCATCGCGGCCTTGGGCGGCCTGCTGTTGCTGGCCGAGGACGCGCAGGCGGCTGTGGCCAACGGGCAGATTCACGCACGGTTGGTGATTACCGCCAGTTGCGAAGTCAGCAAAGGCGTGGAACGTGCGCCGGTGACTCCGGACGGTGGCACTGCGCTGTTGGATTTCGGCAGCCAGGGGCCGACCTGGAACGACACCTTGGGCGCGACCATTTCCGATGGCGATAAAGCGCCGCTGTCGGTGTCCTGCAACCCGTCGTTGGTCAGCAGTTTTACCGTGACCATCGACGGTGGCGCCCATGGCGACGGTACCACGCGCCGCTTGAGCAACGGGCGTCAGACCATTCCCTATCGGCTATCGGCCGATGCGTTGGGCCAGAGTGCCTACCGCATCGGCCAGCAACGCAATTTCGTCGTGACCCAGGGCGCACAGGTACCCATCCCGGTATTCGGCTCCGTGGTGGCGAATACCAGGGCCCTACCGGCCGGCATCTACACAGACACCCTGACGGTGACTCTGGATTGGTAAACCATGAGGATGGATATCATGCATGTACTCGTATCGCGAATGGGCGTGTGTGCCCTGGGCCTGGTGCTGGCCTCCAGCCTGAATGCGGCGACCACGGTCACCGGGCAGATCAGTTCGAGCCTGACCTTGATCGCCAGTTGCCAGGTCAACGGCTCCGGGGCGGCTACCGGGCTGAATTTCGGTAGCTTGAACTTCGGCACCACCAACAGCCTGTTTACCAATGCCGACGCCCAACTGCTGGGCGGCACCGGCACCGGCGGGGCGCTGTCGATTCTGTGTTCAGCCGGCGCCACGCCTGCGGTGAAGGTGCGTGCCGGCGCCCATGATGGTGCCTCGCCGGGTGGCACCCGTGCGCTGGCCGATGGGGCGGGTAACTTCGTGCCCTACGATTTCTACACCGACAGCGGGCATTCAGCGCTGTTGGCGATCGATGGCGTGGTGACGCTCGCCACCAGTACCGGTGTGGCGCAGACCGTCAACCTCTACGGTCGCGCGGTGGGCAAGGCGGGCCTGCCGGCAGGTACTTACACCGATACCGTGGCCGTGGAGCTGACGTTCTGACCCTGTGGCTCAGGCTGGGGTTGGCTTGTGGATTGGCGCTGCCGTTGCCGTTGTCGGCAGTGACCAGCCAGAGCTTCCAGGTCAGCGCGACCATTGCTCCCGGTTGCCTGATCGTGGGCGGTGGTTCCAACTACGGCGCGTTGGCCTATGGCAGCTACTCGGCACTGGCCACCGGTACGGTCACGGCAGCCCTTACCGGCGGTGTGACCTTGCAGTGCACACCGGGGGTGGCGCTGAGCATGAGTGTGGATGGCGGCCTTCACAACAGCGCCGGGCGTAACTTGCAGCTCAACAGCGGCAGCGCGCGGGTGGCCTATCAACTGTTTCGCGACGCGGCGTTCAGCCAGAGCCTGGGCGTCAGCCAGAGCGTCAGCGTGACTTACAGCGATGCCAACAACATCAGCCTGCCGATTTACGGGCGGGTGGTATTACCGGGCAATCAGCCTGGGGGGACGTACAGCGACACGCTGCAGGTGCAGCTGTCGTGGTAGGGCTAACGGTATTGAGGAGTGGATTTATGCATTCAACTTCCCGGCGGTGGTGGGCCGCGGGTATTGCCTTGGGGCTTTTGTGTGGCGCAGGGCTGGTGCAGGCGGCCAGTTCGGTGCTGATCTGGCCCATCGACCCGGTGCTGGAGGCCGACCAACAGGCCAGCGCGCTGTGGTTGGAGAACCGTGGCACGGAGACGGCCAACCTGCAGATCCGCGTATTTGCCTGGAGCCAGAATGGCTTCGACGAGCAGTACCAGAACCAGCGCGACGTGATCGGCAGCCCGCCGGTGGCCAAAATCGAGCCCGGCCAGAAGCAACTGGTGCGCCTGACCAGAACCCGCGAAGTACCGCCGGGGCAGGAGCTGGCCTATCGCATCATCATCGATGAAATCCCCTCGGCGCTGCAGGTGCCGGCGCCGCCGGAAGGCAAGAACACGGCGGCGGCGATTCGCTTCCAGATGCGCTATTCGGTGCCCTTGTTTGCCTACGGCGCCGGGTTGTGGAGCAAGGACGACGCCACGCGTCAACGCGACCCCAAGGGTGCCGGCAAGCCGGACTTGAGCTGGCAAAAGGTCAATGTGGGCGGGCGCAATTACATCGAGGTGCGCAACCAGGGCGCCGTGCATGCGCGGCTCACCGATGCGTCGTTCAAACAAGGCGGGCAGACCCGGCCGCTGGTAGAAGGTTTGCTCGGCTACGTGCTGCCGGGCGCGAGTATGCGCTGGCCGGTGCCGGATGCCGTATCGGCCGACCAGCCGTTGCAGGTCAGGGTCAACGGCGCGCCGCAAGTGGAAAGCCTGGCGCCCAAGCGATAACCGTCAGGTAGCGCTACGGGCATACGCCCGGGTTTTAACAGGATGGAGATGTCCATTGAAGGACACAACGCCATGGTGAGTCGTGGTTGGGCTCGGGGTTTATGGCCGTCGGTGGCAGTGGCAAGCGGGCTGTGGGGCGCTGCGATGGCAGGCGACTTGCCGCCGCCGCCGGGCAGCATGGAGGCAGTTGCCGATGCACAGCTGTTTCTGGAACTGGTGGTCAACCAGATGGACACCGGCCGCATCATTGCGGTCGACCAGCGCGCCGGCCAGCTGTTTGTGCCCGCCAGCGCGCTGCAGGACGTGGGCATGAAACTGCCCGGCGAGCCTGTCGGCAGCGTGGCCCTGGACCAGGTGCCTGGGCTGCACAGCGACTACGACAGCAACGGCCAGCGCCTGTTGCTGGATGTACCGCCATCCTGGTTGCAGGCGCAGTTTATCGGCAATCGCAATACCTATCCGCGCACCCAGGTCATGAGCAGCTTCGGCGCCTTGCTCAACTATGACGTGTATTTCAACGACACCGATGACGGCGGCAGCTACCTCGCCGCCTGGAACGAAGTGCGGCTGTTCGACACCTGGGGCACCTTGTCCAACACCGGGCAGGTGCGCCAGACCCTGGCTGATGGCATCACCGACAGTACCCTCGGCAACGGTTACCGGCGCTACGACACCACCTGGCGATTTTCCGATGATGAGCGCCTGCTCACCTACGAGGCGGGCGACGTGATCAGCGGCTCGCTGCCCTGGAGCAGCTCGGTGCGTCTGGGCGGGGTGCAAGTGTCCCGGGACTTTGCCGTGCGCCCGGACCTGGTCACTTACCCTTTGCCGCAGTTCGCCGGTGAGGCGGCGGTGCCCTCGTCGGTGGACCTGTTTATCAACGGCTATAAATCCGACACCGCGCAGCTGCAACCCGGGCCTTATACCCTGACCAACGTGCCATTTATCAACGGCGCCGGGGAGGCTGTCGTGGTGACCACCGACGCCCTCGGGCGCCAGGTGTCGACCACGGTGCCGTTCTACGTCACCAGCACCTTGCTGCAACAAGGCCTGACGGATTTTTCCGTGGCTGCCGGTACCTTGCGCCGTGACTACACCCTGCGCGATTTCGGTTACGGGCCGGGCGTAACCAGTGGCACCTTTCGCTATGGCTATTCCGACAGCCTCACCCTGGAAAGCCATGCCGAAGCATCCAGCGACCTGACCCTTGGCGGGCTTGGCGCCAACCTGCGCCTGGGCAACTTCGGCGTGCTCAATACCGCCCTCAGCCAGAGCCAGTTCGACAGCCGCAGCGGCCAGCAACTCAGCCTTGGCTACCAGTACAACAGCACGCGCTACAGCCTGATGTACCAACGCGTTGAACGGCGTGATGACTACGCTGACCTGACCCTGGTCGACACCCCTTATGCCAGCCTCAGCAAGCGTAGCGAGCAGGTGACGCTGAGCCTCAACTTTCAACGTTTCGGCAGCCTGGGCCTGGGGTATTTCGACGTGCAGGCGGCAGACGATTCGCGCACGCGCCTGCTCAACCTCAGCTGGAGCAAACCGCTGTGGCGCAACACCAGCTTCTACCTGTCGGCCAACCGCGAAATCGGCGACAGCAACTGGGCCATGCAGGCGCAACTGGTGATCCCGTTCGACCTCAACGGCAGTCTGGCCTTGAGCACCGAGCGCAGCAAGGACGGCGCCAGTCGCCAGCGCATCAACTACAGCCGCGCGGTGCCCAGCGAAGGCGGCGTGGGCTACAACCTCGGCTATGCCCAGGGCGATGCGCCAAGCTATCGGCAGGCCGACCTGACCTGGCGCTTGCAGTCAGTGCAGTTGCAGGCCGGCGTGTACGGCAGCAGCGACGCCCAAACGCGCTGGGCGGATGCCAGCGGCTCGCTGGTGTGGATGGGCGGCGAAACCTTTGCTGCCAACCGTATCAATGACGCGTTTGTGGTGGTGAGTACCCAGGGGTTTGCCGGGATTCCAGTGCGCTACGAAAACCAGCTGGTGGGCCAGACCGACCGCAACGGTCATTTGCTGGTGCCATGGAGCAGCGCGTATTACCGCGGCAAATATGAAATTGACCCGTTGAACCTGCCGGCGAACGTGCAGAGCCCCAATGTGGAGCAGCGCGTGTCGGTACGCCGGGGCAGCGGCTATCTGTTGGAGTTCCCGCTGCGCCGGGTGCTCGCCGCCAGTATCACCCTGGTGGATCGCCAGCATCAGGAGCTACCGCTGGGCAGCCTGGTGGTGCACGAGCAAAGCAACACCCAGGCGGTGGTGGGGTGGGATGGGCTGGTCTATCTGGAAAACCTCAGCGCCCACAATACCTTGCAGGTCACCCTCAGTGAGGGGCGCACCTGCCAGGCGACATTCGACATCGATGAGCAACAACAGGACGTGCCCCTGATCGGGCCGTTGGTGTGCCAGTGAGTGGTTGAGCAAGGAGACTGCGGGTGAGGGGCAAGGCATGGATGTATGCGGCAGGGCTGTTGTTTTCCGGGCAGGTTATGGCGGTGTGTTCGGTGGTTTCCACGGTGCCGGCCAGTTTCGGTTCGATCAGCTCGATGACGGTCCGCACTGCCGCGCAAACCAGCTCTACCACCAACTCCGGATTGAGTTGCACCCAGGCGTTGATTTCGCTGCTGGTGTCCACCGACCACTTCTACGCTACGATCACCTCGTCCACCGCTGGCATGGTCGGGCCGACCGGTGATGTGATTGGCTACACGATTTATGGCAACAACAGCACCAGTTATCCCATCACCCGCGGCACCCAATTCGATTTTGGGGGCGCGGGCGGCATTGCCCAGAGCATTGGCCTGATCGCCGGGCCCGGGGCGAAAACCGTGCCGTTGTACCTGAGCAGCATTACCGGCAGCAATATCGCAGCGGGGCTGTACACCGAGACATTGAACATCGCCTGGGTGTGGAATTATTGCTCGGGGATCGGCATTGGCGGCATTTGCCTGGGGCGTGACACGGGCAGCGGCACGGCAAGCCTGACCGTCAGCATGACCGTGACCAATGACTGCCAGATCACCGCGCCGAATATCAGCTTTGGCAGCGCGCCGGTGGTCAGTGGGTTTACCGCAGTGACCGGCCAGACCATCAATATCGCCTGCACCAAGGGCAGTGCCTACACCGTGGGCTTGAGCGATGGCCAGAACCCGATCAGTGTCGGCGGGCGCCGACGCATGGTTTCCGGCAGCAACTACCTGGCCTATGACCTCTTCAAAAGCGCCGGCACCACGCGCTGGGGCAGCGTCGGCGCGGCGCGGCGGGCCAGTTCCACAGCAGAGGTCAACCCTGGCAATGGGTTGGGCATCGGCAGCCAGGTATTTAACTACAACGCACGCATCTACACCGACCAGCCCACACCCCCCGGCGGCACCTACCTGGACAACGTGGTGCTGGACGTGGGTTTCTAGAACTTCATCAGCGCCGGGGCGGGCTGGTCTGCCGGGCTGACCATTGCGTAGTTGTAGCCGCCGCCCGACCAGTACTCGGCCTGCAAACCGTCGGCGCTGCGGCTGCCACGGGGCAGGAAGCCGTTGTTCGGTCCCGGCGGGCGGATATAAAAGCTGATGCGTCGGCCTTGGGGGTCTTGGTACAGCACCATGGCGGCTGCACCCTGATCGGTAGTGAGCAGGCGCCCGCTGACCGGCTTGAAGCCTGCCTGGCTCAGGTCGGGCAGGCGATGGGCTTGATTGAAAAAGCGGTCGAGCCAGGCTTGCATAGTGCCGCTGCCGTCGTCGTTGTAGTCGGCGGGCATGACGCCGTCCTGGGCAAACAGACGGTAAGCCTGCATGGCATCGGTCATCGGCAGCGGCTGTGGTTGGGTGGCTTCGCGGGCGTGCCAGCCGCCAAGCCCGCCAAGGCTCACGGCAATCAGCAACACCGCCGCGCTGGCGAGGTGGCGGCGGGACTGACGCTTGATACGCTGACGGATCAACGCCGGGTCCAGTGCCGGATTACTCGGCTGCTGCAGGGTGCCGCTCAAGGATGCCCGCAATAATTGCGCGTCCTGTTGCCAGGCGTGTACCTGGGCGGCCGCTTCGGGGTGGTTGGCCAGCCAGGTTTCAAGCACGCGGCGGTCACTGTCCGGCAGTTGGTGATCGATGTAGGCATGCAAATCGCGTTCGCTGGGGGGCAGGTTGATCATTTGAGTCTCCGCAGGGCAGGGCCGGCAATTTCGCCATCGCTGAGCTGACGCAACGCTTGGCGCGCACGGGACAGGCGCGACATCACGGTGCCGATGGGTACCTGAAGGATCTCGGCGACTTCCTTGTAGCTCAAACCCTCCACGGACACCCACAGCAAAAGGGCGCGTTGTTCGGTGCTGAGTTGGTCGAAGGCTTGCAGGGTGGATTGGGCCATCACTGTGCGCTCCACCGAAGGTTGCGCATCATCGCGCCCGGTGAAGAATTCGAGCATACGTGCATAGCGTCGGCTGCGGCGGTGGGCGTCGAGGAACTGTCGATAAAGGATCGCGAACAGCCAGGCGCGCAGGTCGCCTTCGATACGCTTATCGGCCCAGGCGATGATCGCCCGCTCCAGGGTCGCCTGCACCAGGTCATCGGCGCTGCTGCTGTTGCGCGTCAGCGACACAGCAAAACGCCGCAACCTGGGGATGAGTTCGCGTAACTGTTCGTCGAGTTCATGCATGGGGATGAGTCTACTCACTTGTGTTGAAGTAGACGTTGGTCCCTGTAGGTTATTCCACGCTTTGCGCAAAGAAACTTCCCGGCTAATACGTGGGAAGCGTCTGTATACCTTGAGAGTCTGTAATCTCGTGCGCAGCCCTCTATCCACCCTTGTATCTGTCGGCATTCAGCCGGCAGTTGAATAGTGAGAGGGTGCTTATGACGTGTTTGCCGAGTGATAAACAGTTTTTTTCCTGCATCTCGCTGGCTCATTTGCCTGCCGCGCAGCGGGTTTTATTTGAGCAATGGGGTTGTGGCCTCTCAACCCGAGCCACCTACGCCAACGTGCACCACGCCTTCGAAGCGCAAGCGAGGCTGGCACCCCAAGCGACCGCTGCGGTATGCGCGGGCCAACGTATCAGCTATGAACAACTCAACCGACAAGCCAATCGATTGGCTGAGCATCTGCTTGGGCTGGGTGTTAAGCGTGGGGACACGGTGGGATTGTTCGTCGAGCGCTCGATTCCCATGCTGGTCGGGCTCCTGGCGGTGTTGAAGATTGGCGCCGCGTATGTCCCTCAGGACGCCAGAATCGTACCCACCCTGCAATTGGGCATGGTCCTCGAATCATTGACCAGCCCGGTGATTCTGACCTTATCGAGCCTGGTGGAGCGCATTCCGGCAGACGCGTCCCATCGCTGCCTCAATTTGGATACGTTCATTGCTCAAACGCCATGGCTGGCTGAAGACAATGATTGCGTACGTGTCGGTGCTGGCCCGGATGATCTGTGCTTTGTACTGTTTACGTCTGGAACCACAGGGCGCCCTAACGGCGTGTGTGTCAGCCACCGTAACGTATGCAACATTCTGCTCACTGAACCTGGGCGGATGGGTATGGCACCGGGTCGTACCGTAGGGCAGATTCTCAATATCGGCTTTGACATGGCGGCTTGGGAAATACTCGGTTGCCTGGCTCATGGTGCGACCTTGCTGATTCGCGGCAAAGACATCGCGCAGACGGCCGCCCAGTGCAATGTGTTGATCGCAACGCCTTCGATACTGGCCACCCTTGAGCCTCGACAGTGTCCCCACCTCAACGTCGTTGCAGTGGCTGGAGAAGCCTGCTCCCAGGCCCTGGCGGATCGGTGGGCCGAGCACTGTACGTTCTACAACGGCTGCGGTCCTACCGAGACGACCATCGTCAACACGCTGCATCGGCATGTACCAGGCACGCTACTGACTATTGGCCGGCCAACCCCCAATAACACTGTCTATGTGCTCGATGAGCAGGGGCGTGCCTGTGCCTTGGGTGAAACGGGAGAGATGTGGGCCGGTGGTGCGGGTGTGACAGCAGGCTATCTGAACAATACGGCATTGACCCAGCAGCGATACCGTCCGGATCCCTTTCTCGGTGGCGACGCCATGATGTTCCGCACACGAGATTTGGGGCGCTGGGTGGGAGACGGCCAGCTCGAACACTTAGGGCGCGTGGATGACCAAGTGAAAGTCCGTGGCTTTCGCGTGGAACTGGATGCGGTGTCGGCGGCTCTGGAGGCCGGCGCTGGATGCATGCGCGCCGTCACTTTGAAGCTGGACAGCCGCACGTTGGTGGCCTTTGTTTCGCCTGCCAGCACTGACATCGAAGCTTGCCAAACCGCGTGCCAACAGCGTTTGGCCTATTACTGCGTGCCTCAGTCCATCTACGCAGTGGAGCATTTTCCACTGACCGCGAGGGGCAAGATCGATAAGGCATTGTTACTGCAAACGGCCCGGGAGAACCAGTTGGCGGTGCAGGCGCTCGCGACCGGGGAGCCCGGCCATGATTGATACGCTGATCCGTACCGTTGTACCGCCCAAGCCTGCGCTTTGGCGTCGCTGGACGTCACTGCCGATGTTTTCCTGTTACAACCGCCTGGCAGCCACCGCGCTGATGGGCAACCTGGTGTTTTTGCTGTTGGCTGTGGACCTGCACGCCATCACGGTTCAGACGCTGTCGGACATGGTACTGATCAACCTGTCGGTTGCCATTCTCGTTCGCCAGCAATACGTGATCAATGGGCTGTTCTGGCTGGCAACGCGAGTACCACCTACATGGCCCTTACAGGTGCGGCGTAGCGCGGCCAAGGTGTACCACTTCGGTGGGCTGCACAGTGGCGCAGCCTTTGCGGCCACTGGGTGGTTTGCCGCCCTGGTTGGCGTGCAGGTTACGCGTTACCTGCAACAACCTGACAGTGTTTCGGTGGCCGAGTTAGGGGTCAGCGTTATGCTGCTCAGCTTATTGCTGCTCATGGTGGTCATGGCTCAACCACGTATTCGAGGCCGGTTCCACAATGGGTTTGAACGCGTTCATCGGTTTGGCGGTTGGAGTGCGTTGCTGTTGTTCTGGTGGCAAACGTTACTGACCACGTCGAGCCTGCTGCACAGCGTTACGTTTTGGATGCTGGCAGTGCTGACCCTGAGCGTCCTGCTGCCCTGGCTGCGGCTGCGCAAGGTGGCTGTTGTACACGCACGGCCTTCCGGGCATGCGGTGATTACGCGTTTGAGCCACACCACACCGTTCGCCGGTTCATCCACCGCGATCAGCCGCAACCCACTGCTGGAGTGGCATTCCTTTGCCAATATTCCCACGCCACACGAGGCGGGTTTCCGCCTGATAATTTCCCGCGCAGGGGATTGGACCGGGCGATTTATCGAGGACTTGCCGCGCTATGTGTGGGTTAAGGGCATCACCACAGCGGGTGTTGCCAATGTAGAAACCCTGTTCAAGTCGGTGGTGTACATCGCCACTGGCAGCGGCATCGGGCCTGTCATGCCGCATCTGCTGGCGGCTCAGGTACCGATTCAGTTGATCTGGTGTGCCCGTAGCCCGAGGAAGACCTATGGCGATGAACTGGTGGAGGAAATTCTGCGCGCCCAGCCTTGCGCATTGATCTGGGACACCGATGAGCGCGGCAAGCCAGATCTGGTTCAGTTGGCTTATGGCGCAGTGCAAGCCTTTGGTGCAGAAGCCGTGATCTGTATTGCCAACCAAACGGTGACCCAGCGTCTGGTGCAAGAGTTGGAAGCTCGGGGAATACCCGCCCATGGCGCGATCTGGGATTCCTGAGACAGACCCAAGTGTGAACGACATCAATCAGTGGAGATGCCTATGAACGTGTTTGTGGAACGTCATGATCGAGTGGTCCTGGTCAAGCTCAACCGTCCTGAAGTCAAGAATGCGCTGAGTTCGGCGCTGATGACTGAGTTGATCAGTCATCTGGAAGCAATGGATCGAGACCCTCGGATTGGGTGTTTTGTCATTACCGGCACCGCAGAGTTCTTCGCGGCAGGGGCCGATATCAAAGAGATGAGCGGCAAGTCCTATCTGGACGTACTCAACGAAGACTACTTCGTCGGTTGGGAGGGCTTCACCCGTTTGCGCACCCCGACGATTGCCGCAGTGGCGGGCTATGCGTATGGCGGAGGCTGTGAGCTGGCGATGATGTGCGACATGATTTTCGCTGCTGACACCGCCACCTTTGCACAGCCGGAAATTAAGCTAGGCGTCATCCCGGGCATGGGCGCGACCCAGCGGTTGACCGGGCTGATCGGCAAGGCCAAGACCATGGACCTGGTGTTGACTGGCCGGTCAATGACCGCCACGGAAGCAGAGCAGGCGGGGTTGGTGTCGCGGGTTTATCCGGCTGCGAACTTGCTGGACGAGGTGATGGCGGTGGCTGCACAAATTGCCTCCTTCTCGCGAACGGCCACCCGTGCAGCGCGGCAGGCGGTGGAGCATTCTCTGGAGCTCGGGTTGCACGAAGGTGTGCGTCAGGAGCGTAGGTTGTTTCATGGCCTGTTCGCCACGCCTGATCAGCAAGAAGGAATGCAGGCATTTCTTCACAAGCGGCAGGCCTTGTTTAATCAGCCCTAGCCGGCACTCGATCTGGCCACGTGTTGACTACAAAGAAACTACAGTGAAGGGGGAATAAGCCTACGTGGGATTCGTCTCATAACACTTTCCCCCTGCGGCCTCGGGCCCTGGAGCTTCTATGGTTGATCACTCTTTACCGCCGCGTCCGCCTCTTGGTACTACAAGTCTGCTCGTCAGGCTGGCGTGTATAGGGGGCGTGGTGGCAGTGTTGGTGGTTGCATTTGCCTACGTCAACGGCACCCTCGACCCACAACGTCTGCGGCCAAAGACCTTGGTCAATGCCTTGGAAACCAATAACGGCGTACACCCGGGCTTTCGCCGCAATCATGCCAAAGGTGTATGTGTGGCGGGTTACTTCGAGGCGAGCACAGAGGCGCGTGCCTACTCCAGCGCCCAGGTGTTCAGCGCGGCCAAGACCCCGGTGATTGGCCGGTTTGCCTTGCCCAGCGGCAATCCCTATGCACCGGACAGCAGTGTGCCGATTCGCAGTTTTGCCGTGCAATTCAGCCAGGCAAACGGCCAGCAGTGGCGAACGGGAATGAACAGTATGCCGGTGTTTCCGGTGGGCACGCCCGAGGCGTTCTACCAGCTGCTCAAGGCGGGTGCGCCAGACCCGGCCACTGGCAAGCCGAACCCTGCGAACATGCCGGCGTTTTTTGCCACACACCCGGAGACGGCGCCGTTCCTGGCCTGGGTCAAGACTGCCAAGCCATCGGCCAGTTATGCGACGCAAACCTACAACGGCATCAATGCGTTTTACCTGGTGGGCGAAGGTGGCAAGCGTCAGGCCGTGCGGTGGAGCGTGGTGCCGCAAAGCCAGGACGCGGCGGGTGATGCTGCGCCGTCGGGCAGTGACTTCCTGGAACAGGATTTGGTGCAGCGCCTGGCCGCCGGGCCTTTGCGTTGGCAGTTGAACATGACCCTGGCCAACCCCGGCGACCCCTTGGATGACGCGAGCAAGACCTGGACCGGCCCGCATACGCAGCTCAACGCCGGCACTCTGGTACTGCAAAGCAGCCAGCCGCAGGCAGACGGTGATTGCCGTGATATCAACTTTGACCCGCTGATTTTGCCCAGCGGTATCGAGGCCTCCAACGACCCGCTGCTGGCCGCACGCTCCGCCGCGTATGCCAGTTCGTATCTGCGCCGTGCGGGTGAAGTCAGCCCGTTGCACAGCCCCCCTCAGGAGTCGAAGCCATGAATGCTCAACCGCGTTTTTTTGCACCGCTGGCGCGTCTGTTGCACTGGCTGATGGCGCTGATGATCATTGCCATGCTGTTTATTGGTGCGGGATTGGCGGCGTCGGTGTCGGAACGCCATGAATGGCTGATCCACCTGCACAAACCGCTGGGTATTGCGATCCTGGCCCTGGTGCTCGTGCGTTTGGTCGTGCGCTTTACCACCCGGCAACCGCCGTTGCCAGCCGATTTGCCGATGTGGCAAGTGCTGGCGGCCAAGGCTTCCCATGTGCTGCTGTATGCGTTGATGCTGGTGTTGCCGCTGCTGGGCTGGGCGATGATTTCGGCCGCCGGTGACCCGGTGATGCTCAGCAGTTCTGTGCAACTGCCAGCGCTGGTAGGGGCGAATGCGCCGTTGTTTGCGCTGTTGCGCAAGGCTCACGGCTACCTTGCCTACCTGTTGTTCCTGACAGTGCTGGTGCACTTGGCGGCGGCGCTGTTCCACGGGTTGATCCGCCGCGATGGGGTATTGCAGAGCATGACCGGCACCCGGGATTGATCGCTTCTGTGGCGAGCAAGCTCGCTCGCCACAAAAAGCTTGCCACAAGGGTTAACGCAAAAGCCCGACGATATCGGCGACGCTGCTCAATACGTCCTTGCCCAGCTGTTTCGATCGATCGCCCGACCAGCCGGTACGCGGGTTGGGCGCATCGTCGTTGTCCTTGAAGGGCATCTCCAGGGTCAGGGACAGGCAGTCGTACTTCTCACCAACTGCGTTGCAGGCCAGGGTCATGTTGGCTTCGCCCGGCAGGTCGCGGGTGTAGCCGTAGGTGGTTTGGAAGTCCCGGGTCAGATGGCTCAGGTGGTTGCGAAAGTGTTTTTCCAGGGCTTCGATGCGTGGGGTGTAGCCTGGATTGCCTTCGCAGCCGGCGGTGAATATGTAGGGGATTTCTTCGTCGCCATGGATATCGAGGAACAGGTCCACGCCGTACTTTTCCATTTGCTGCTGCACAAATAGTACTTCCGGGCTGGTTTCCTGATTGGCGCTCTGCCAGGCGCGGTTGAGATCCTGGCCCATGGCGTTGGTACGCAGGTGACCGTGAAAAGCGCCGTCGGGGTTCATGTTGGGCACCAAGTACAGGTCGGCCACTTTCAAGAGTTTTTTCAACTCCGCGTCACCGTCCTTTTGCAGGCGTTCAATCACGCCCTCCATAAACCATTCGGCCATGTGTTCGCCGGGGTGCTGTTGGGCAATGATCCACACCTTACGGCGACCTTCAGCCCCTTTGCCACGGCGCAACAGTTGTATATCGCGGCCTTCGACGCTCTTGCCGGTGGCCAGCAGCTTGACGCCGGCGTACTTCAGGGCTTGTTCGATCAGCCAGTCGTGACGTTCACGGCTGTAGGGTTCGAAGTAGGCGAACCATACGTGCTTTTCGCGGGTCTGGAGCGTGATATGCAGGATCTCGCCATCAAAGCGCGTTGGCACCCGGAACCAGTTGATATGGTCATAGGATGCCACGGCGTTGTAGCCGCTCCAGGCGTGTTTATAGGATGAGCCACCGGCGTTGCTCAATCGAAAAGTGTGGGTGTGCCCCACATGCATGCCTTCGGCCTTGAAGTGGAACCATTGAAAATGTTTGCTGCGGGTGTCGGGTTTGATTGCCAGTAACAACTGATAGGCATCGCTGGCATCCAGGACCTGGATATTGCCGCTGTCGAAGTCGGTGCTGATCTTGATGGAGGTCAAGGCCACGGTCATAGTCTGGTTGCCTGAATATGAGTGATGTGGCGGCTATATTACACAGAGGTCAGGTAAAACCTGGATGCAAAATTGTTGCACGGGGAGGGGGCGTCATCCCTGACGCTGCGGCAGCTTAGGGGCTATGAGATTGATTCTCAAGCGCTATTTCGCAAAGATCCGTACTAGAGCTGTCGTGTGGCTTTCTTTCGGCGATGGTCTTTTGCTACCATGCGCGCCATCGAGCAACACACAGTCTTCATTAGCCTGAAGCCATGCCAGGGAAACTGGCAAAAAAAAGACCCGGCCAAAGAGCCGGGTCAAAAACCGTGATTAGCCTGATGAGGAGATATTCCAAGAGTCCGACCTAAGGGCCCTTGGTCTATCGACTGATCTCGCGATCAGCTGGGTCCAATAATAATCATTATCATTTGCAAGTCAAATGTTTTTATCCCTTGGATAGAAATATTTTTCTTTCGAGTCTGTTACGCATTTGCCTGGGCCCCCGGCGCTTGCAACGAGCGCTCTACCATCGCCTTCGCCATATCGATCAAATACACCACGGAAAACGCCAGGTCGCGCTGATTGCCTTGATGGCTGCACGCTGATTCGTAGGCGGTTGCCGCAGCACTGCGCAGCAGGTCAGACGCGTGAACCAGGGCCTCCTCCTGGCTGACACCCGGCTTGATCGCGAACAGGGCGCCTTCCACGGCTGGTGCCGACATATCTTCTTTCAAGTAATAGTCCAGCGCGCGCTGGGCCGCGCCGCTGTGGCACATGTTCTGTAATTCAACCTGTTCCGGTATTTCGGGCAGTGAAAGCGGGCTATTCGTCATAAGCGGCAGTACTCCGGTGGGTGTCGAAATCCTTAGGCTTGATGATAGTACGTATCGTATTTATGTCGTTTTATGGATTACTACAAACTGTTTATTGCCCCGAAAAATACGCACCGTATTGTCAGGCGCCATGGATAACTGGATAGCGTTGGTCAAAGCCAACATGAAAGACCGCAAGGTCACGCAGGAGCAACTGGCAGAGCGCCTGGGCATGTCCCAGGGCGGCGTCGGCCATTGGCTCAACAAGCGCCGGGTGCCGAGCCTTGCGGACATGAACCGGGTGCTGGCCGAGCTCGGGCTGGGCTACCTGGAGGTGGCGCTGGAGATTCGCGAACGGGCCGCGCAAGAGCGTGCGTTGCAACAGCAATACAACCCGTATTTTCGCTATCCGGTCAGCGACTGGCAGCAGGCGTGCGAGCTGCGCGAAGAGCGTGCACCCTATGGGCCTGGCCGCTACGAATTGACCGATTACCACGCGCGTGGCGAGGCGTTCTGGCTGCCTGTAACGGGCGACGCCATGATCGCGCCCACGGGCATGAGCATTGGTGCCGGGGCGATGATCCTGGTGGATCCGGCCATCGATCCTGTACCCGGCAAACTGGTGGTCGCCCAATGGTCTGGCAGTTCCCAGGCCACTTTTCGCCAACTGCAGGAAGAGAGCGGCCAGCGCTATCTGGTGCCGCTCAATCCGACGTACCCCAAGGCGCTGCTCACCGACGACTGCCGCATCCTTGGCGTCGTGGTGCAAGCCACCGCGAAGTTCTAGGCGGTGGTTTCAAGCTCCACCAGCGCGCTGCCTTCGGCAACCATTTCACCTTCCTGGCAGAACAGCGCCTTGACCACCCCGGCATGGGGCGCACGGATGCTGTGTTCCATCTTCATGGCTTCGAGTACCACCAGCGGTGTGCCAGCCTCAACGGTTTGGCCTACCTCTACCAGCACACGAACGATGCTGCCGTTCATCGGTGCGCTGAGACCGCCCTGATGAGATTGGCCGGCCTCGACCGCCGCAATCGGGTCGAACAGCGTGACAGCATGCATCTCGCCATTCCAGCGCAGGTACAGGCTGCCTTCGTTGCGGACCGCCAGATGGGCATGGCGTACACCCTGGTGTTCGATCAGCAGTTGCTCGCCGCACAACTGCGACGTGTGCCCGGCCAATGTCACCAGCCTATCCTGCCCGTTGCAGGTCAGATGCAGCGACACTTCGGCGGGCAGGCCCGCACGAAAGCCCTGGTTATTGGCCCAAGGCCCATCACCTACCGGCAGGCTCTGCATAAATGCCGAACCTGCTGCCTGCCAGAATGCATCGCTCAACGCACCGGGCGCCGGTAACAGTTCATCCTGATAACGCGGGATAAACCCGGTGTCCAATTCGGCCGCCGCGAACGCGGGATGGCCGATGATGCGCCGCAGAAAACCCAGGTTGGTCTTGAGCCCACCCACCGCGAACTCATCGAGCATACTTAAAAGTCGCAGGCGTGCCTGTTCGCGGTCTTCGCCCCAGGCAATCAGTTTGCCGAGCATCGGGTCGTAGAAGGGCGACACGCTGTCCCCTTGCTCGACACCACTGTCTACCCGACGGCCCGGGCCTGGGCTGGACTCGCGGTACAGCGTCAGGTGCCCGGTGGCCGGCAGGAAATCATTGGCCGGATCTTCGGCATACAGCCGCACTTCAATTGCATGACCGATCAAGGGTACCTGCTCCTGTGTGATCGGCAGCGCCTCGCCCTGGGCGACCCGAATCTGCCACGCCACCAGGTCCAGACCGGTAATCGCCTCGGTGACCGGATGCTCCACCTGCAGTCGCGTGTTCATCTCCATAAAGAAAAACTCGCCACGGGAATCCAGCAGAAACTCCACCGTACCGGCACCGACATAGCCGATGGCCTGGGCCGCACGCACGGCCGCTTCGCCCATGGCCTTGCGTTGCTCAACACTGAGCCCCGGCGCCGGCGCTTCCTCGACCACCTTTTGATGGCGCCGCTGGATCGAGCAGTCGCGCTCATTGAGGTACAGGCAATGGCCATGCTGGTCGGCAAACACCTGAATCTCGACATGGCGCGGCTTGAGCAGGTACTTCTCCACCAGCATCTGCCCATTGCCGAAGGACGACAGCGCCTCGCGCTGGGCGGAGGCCAGGGCATCGGCCAATTGGCTGACATCCTCGACCACCTTCATGCCCTTGCCGCCGCCACCGGCCGTAGCCTTGAGCAATACCGGGTAGCCAATACGCTCACAGGCGGCGCGGAAGGTCTCCAGGTCCTGGGCCTCGCCGTGATAGCCCGGCACCAGGGGCACACCGGCGGTTTCCATCAATGCCTTGGCCGCCGATTTGCTGCCCATGGCGTCGATGGCGGCAGCGGGCGGGCCGAGGAAGATCAAGCCTGCCGCCTCGATGGCCCGGGCAAAGCCAGCGTTTTCCGAGAGGAAGCCGTAGCCGGGGTGAATCGCCTGGGCGCCACTGGCGTGGGCGGCGGCAATCAGTTTGTCGATTTGCAGGTAACTGTCGGTGGCTTTGCTGCCTCCCAGGTCGACACGAATATCCGCCTCGCGGCTATGGCGCGCATCACGGTCGATGGTGCTGTGCACGGCCACGGTCGTCAGCCCCATGGCCTTGGCAGTGCGCATGACACGGCAGGCAATCTCGCCACGGTTGGCTACCAGTACGGTGGTCAGCGTGCTCATGAGCGCGGCTCCTGGGCTTGCCAGCTCGGCGCACGTTTTTGCAGGAAGGCCCGCAACCCTTCCTGGCCCTCGGCGCTTACGCGAATGCGCGCAATGGCGTTTTCGCAATAACGTCGCAGCGCCGGGGTGAGGGCACCGTTGCCCACTTCACGCAGTAAATCCTTACTGGCGCGCATCGCCGCCGGACTGTTTTGCAGCAGGTTGGCCACCCACTGGTCCACCTGGTGATCCAGGCTCTCGGCCGGATAACTCTCTGCCAGCAAGCCGATCTCCTGCGCACGCTGGCCGCCAAATCGCTCAGCCGTCAGAGCATAGCGGCGGGCCGTGCGTTGGCCGATGGCCTGCACCACAAATGGGCTGATCACTGCGGGCGCCAGGCCGATGCGCACTTCCGACAGGCAGAATTGCGCGTCATCGGCGCCGATGGCCATGTCGCAGCAACTGATCAACCCCAGCGCGCCACCATAGGCCGCACCTTGCACCACGGCCAGCGTGGGGATTTTCAGCTTGGACAGGTTGTACATCAGCTCCGCCAGTTCGCGGGCGTCGTCCAGGTTGGTGTGGTAGTCCAGCTCGGCCGACTGCTGCATCCAGGCCAGGTCGGCGCCGGCACTGAAATGCTTGCCGCGCCCGCGCAGTATCAGAAATCGCAGGGACGGGTCGGCTTGCACCCGGTCCAGGGCGATGATCAGTTCGCGGATCATTTCGGCATTGAACGCGTTGTTCTTGGCTTCACGACTGAGCCACAGCGTGGCAAAGCCACGGCTGTCGGTGATCAGTTCGAGGGTGTTGAAATCGTTCATGGGGTGCAGCTCCATTTACATGCGGAACACGCCGAAGCGGCTCGGCTCGATGCGGGCGTTCAGTGCGGCGGACAAGGCCAGGGCCAGTACGTCGCGGGTCTGCAGCGGGTCGATGACACCGTCATCCCACAAGCGCGCGCTGGAGTAATAGGGGTGGCCCTGGGTTTCATACTGGTCGAGGATCGGCTGCTTGATGGCGGCTTCCTCCTGCGCACTGAAACCGCTGCCTGCGCGCTCAGCCTGCTCACGCTTGACTTGCACCAGCACCCCGGCGGCCTGTTCGGCGCCCATCACGCCAATGCGTGCGTTGGGCCACATCCACAAGAAGCGCGGGTCATAGGCGCGGCCGCACATCCCATAGTTACCGGCGCCAAAACTGCCACCGATGATCACGGTGAACTTCGGCACCCTGGCGCACGCCACCGCCGTGACCAGCTTGGCACCATGCTTGGCGATGCCGCCGGCTTCGTATTTCTGGCCGACCATAAAGCCGGTGATGTTTTGCAGGAACAGCAGGGGGATCCCACGCTGGCAAGCCAGTTCGATAAAGTGCGCGCCTTTCTGCGCGGCCTCGGCGAACAGGATGCCGTTGTTGGCCAGGATCGCAATCGGGTAGCCATGCAAGTGCGCAAAGCCGCAGACCAACGTTGTCCCGAACAACGCCTTGAACTCGTCGAACACCGAAGCGTCCACCAACCGCGCGATGACTTCGCGCACATCGAACGGCTGCTTGGCATCCGCCGGAATCACGCCGTACAGCTCTTCGCTGCTGTACAGCGGTGCCACGGGCGGGCGCTGCAGCAACTCACCTTGTTTACGCCAATTGAGGTTGGCCACGGTGCGCCGGGCCAGCGCCAGGGCGTGTTCATCGCTGTCGGCGTAGTGGTCGGCCACGCCGGAGATCTTGCAGTGCACATCGGCGCCGCCGAGGTCTTCGGCGCTGACCACCTCACCGGTGGCCGCCTTCACCAGCGGCGGGCCCGCAAGGAAAATGGTGGCTTGCTGGCGCACCATGATTGCTTCATCGGCCATCGCCGGCACATAGGCGCCGCCGGCGGTACATGAACCCATCACCACGGCGATCTGCGGGATGCCCTGGGCGCTCATGTTGGCCTGGTTGAAGAAGATCCGCCCGAAGTGTTCGCGGTCGGGGAATACCTCGTCCTGGCGCGGCAGGTTGGCGCCGCCGGAATCCACCAGGTAGATGCACGGCAGACGATTCTGCTCGGCGATGGTCTGGGCGCGCAGGTGCTTTTTCACTGTCAGTGGGTAGTAGGAACCGCCTTTGACCGTGGCATCGTTGGCGACGATCATGCACTCCACGCCTTCCACGCGGCCGATTCCGGCAATCACGCCAGCCGCCGGTACGTCTTCGCCATACACCTGATGAGCCGCCAGTTGGCTGAGTTCAAGAAACGGCGAACCCGGGTCGAGCAAGCGATTGATGCGCTCCCGGGGCAGCAGCTTGCCGCGCGAGGTGTGGCGTTCCTGGGCCTTGGCACCGCCACCCTGTTGCACGTGGGCAAGCAGGGTATGCAGGGCGTCGACCTGTGCAAGCATCGCCGCGCTATTGGCGGCAAATTCCGCCGAGCGCGGGTTGAGTTGGGTATGCAGGGTGGCCATGACGCGCTCCTTCAGCGGGTTTCGTTGAACAGTTCGCGACCGATCAACATCCGCCGAATCTCACTGGTGCCGGCGCCGATTTCATACAGCTTGGCGTCACGCAACAGGCGTCCGGCAGGGAATTCGTTGATATAGCCGTTGCCGCCCAGGATCTGGATCGCATCCAGGGCCATCTGCGTGGCGCGCTCGGCGCTGTACAGGATTACACCGGCGGCGTCCTTGCGCGTAGTCTCGCCGCGCTCGCAGGCTTGGGCCACGGCGTAGAGGTAGGCGCGGCTGGCGTTGAGCTGGGTGTACATGTCGGCAACCTTGCCCTGGATCAGCTGGAATTCGCCGATGCTCTGGCCGAACTGCTTGCGGTCGTGGATGTAGGGCACGATCAAATCCATGCACGCCTGCATGATCCCGGTAGGGCCGCCGGAGAGCACCACGCGCTCGTAATCCAGGCCGCTCATCAGTACTTTCACGCCGCCATTGAGCACGCCGAGGATGTTTTCTTCCGGTACCTGCACGTCATCAAAAAACAGCTCGCAGGTATTGGAGCCGCGCATGCCCAGCTTGTCGAACTTGTTGCTGCGACTGAAGCCTTTCCAGTCGCGCTCGACGATGAAGGCCGTGATGCCGTGGGGGCCTTTTTCCAGGTCGGTCTTGGCGTAGATCACATAGGTATTGGCGTCGGGGCCGTTGGTGATCCAGGTCTTGCTGCCGTTGAGTACGTAGTGGTCGCCGCGTTTGTCGGCGCGCAGTTTCATCGAGACCACATCGGAGCCGGCATTCGGCTCGCTCATGGCCAGGGCGCCGATGTGCTCGCCGCTGATCAGCTTGGGCAGGTACTTGAGTTTCTGTTCGTGGTTGCCGTTGCGATTGATCTGGTTGACGCACAGGTTGGAGTGCGCACCGTACGACAGCGCCACCGAGGCCGAGCCGCGGCTGATTTCTTCCATGCTCACTACATGGGCCAGGTAACCCAGGCCGGCACCGCCATATTCTTCCGGCACGGTGATGCCCAGCAGGCCCATGTCGCCGAACTTGCGCCACAGGTCGGCGGGGAACAGGTTGTCGATGTCGATCTGCGCCGCACGCGGTGCGACTTCCTTGGCCACAAAGGACTGCACCTGGTCGCGCAGCATGTCGATGGTTTCGCCGAGGGCGAAGTTCAGGGACGGGTAACTCATGGACAGGCACCTTAATGTGAGCTTTGTTGTTGTGTGGGTCGGGCGCAGGAGGAGGGCGCTCACCTTTACGTTAACGTAAGCTTGCGTTGCGGCGCTGTCAATCGTAGTTTACGTTTACGTCAACCTACAAAAAAGACAACAAGGGGTCGTTATGGATCAACCGAATCAGAGCTACAGCCGTGGCTCTCAGGACAAGTGCTTGCTGGCCATGACCATTGGCCAGGCATTCGATCAAACCGTCGCGCAGTATCCCGATGGCGAAGCCTTGGTGGTTCGCCATCAGCAGCGGCGCTACACCTGGCGGCAACTGGCCGAGGCGGTTGATCTGCATGCACGGGCGTTCCTCGCCTTGGGTATGCAGATCGGTGACCGCCTGGGTATCTGGGCACCCAATTGCGCCGAATGGCTGATCTGCCAAGTGGCAAGCGCTAAGCTCGGGGTGATCCTCGTCAATATCAACCCGGCTTATCGCAGCAGTGAGCTGGATTACGTGCTCAAGCAATCCGGCTGCCAATGGCTGGTGTGCGCCGGTTCGTTCAAGAGCTCCGATTACCACGCCATGCTTCAGGCATTGAAGCCTGAGCTGCGCGGCCTCATCAGTCTCGATCCCAGCCCGCCGCCTGAATTCATGTCTTGGTCGCAACTGTCGGCCCTGGGCGCCGGAGTTAGCCCCGAGCAACTGCAAAGCCGGCAGACCAGCCTGCACTTCGACCAACCCGTGAATATCCAATACACCTCAGGCACCACCGGTTTCCCCAAGGGCGCTACCCTCAGTCACCACAATATCCTCAATAACGGTTACATGGTCGGCGAAAGCCTGGGCTTGACCGCGCAGGACCGCCTGGTCATCCCGGTGCCGCTGTATCACTGCTTCGGCATGGTGATGGGCAACCTCGGTTGCATCACCCACGGCACCACCATGATCTATCCCAATGACGGTTTCGACCCGCTGCTGACACTGACTGCCGTCGCCGAAGAACGAGCCACCGGCCTGTACGGCGTGCCGACCATGTTTATCGCCATGCTTGATCACCCAGGCCGGGCCGGGCTCGACTTGGCCAGCCTGCGCACCGGCATCATGGCCGGAGCGACATGCCCGATCGAAGTCATGCGCCGGGTCATCAACGAACTGCACATGCGCGAAGTGCAAATTGCCTACGGCATGACCGAAACCAGCCCCGTGTCGCTGCAAACCGGGGCGGATGACGATATAGAACGACGCGTCACCACGGTGGGCCGCACCCAACCGCAACTGGAGACCAGGATTGTCGATGACGCCGGCAACACCGTGGCTCGCGGCGTGATCGGTGAACTGTGTACGCGGGGCTACAGCGTGATGCTCGGTTACTGGAACAACCCCGACGGCACCCGGGAGGCAATCGATGAGGCTGGCTGGATGCACACCGGCGACCTGGCAACCATGGACGAGCACGGCTACGTCTGCATTGCCGGGCGTAACAAAGACATGATTATTCGCGGGGGCGAGAACGTGTACCCGCGTGAGCTGGAAGAGTTTTTCTTCACCCACCCGGCAGTGGCCGATGTGCAGATCATCGGTATTCCGGATGAGCGTTACGGGGAAGAAATCGTCGCCTGGATCAAATTCCATCCGGGGCAGGTCGCCAACGCACTGGAGCTGCAAACCTGGTGCAAGGACCGTATCGCATATTTCAAGACACCCAGGCACTTCAAGTTCGTGGACGAGTTTCCGATGACGGTGACGGGAAAGATCCAGAAGTTTCGGATGCGTGAGATCAGTATCGAGGAGTTGGCGTCTACTCGCGACTGAGGGCGGGTGGAATCGCAGCGTGGGGTATGTGGATACCACTGTTTGATGGAGAAACGATCGGATATTGATTGTTTGTTCTATCAAATGGAATTCGGTAAATGAGTAATCTCGATCAACGTGACAGCAGTCAATCAGTTGTGGTGCAGAGTGTACATGCGGGTGTCATACAGGATCGGTTGCCGCCTTGGTATGGCGGCGCTGCTCTGAAGCACAAAAAGAAGTTTTCTGAAACACAATTAGTAGTACCGCAGTGGTACAAAAACGTATCGCCGGAAAGAAAACTGGTCGTGAGCACGGCGTACGAACGCTGCTTTAGAGCATTGAACAAGCTGGATGCAAGGTTTAATGAAATGCAAGGCGCTGTGGCGTTTTCCGAGCCGCTTCTAGTGGCTGCAATGAAAGAGGAGTTTGGTGGGGATTACGATGTAAGACGGCTGTTTTTCGCACGTGAAGTACTGGTGCCCGCGGATCGCTCAAAAGTCTTTGGCCCGGAGGCCAGCTGTTACTACCGTTATGAAGGTGTCAGCTTGATCGAGGCCGCGTTAAATAATTTTGCAGTAGAAGATACGCTTGAAGTGGCCGACGAGGACGCCCGTCTCATCACCCGGTATGATTTTCACGAGCGGTCTCACACATTTAATCAGGCCGATGTCCTCACTCGAAAAGTTTCGATAAAACCCCACGTGTTTGCAAGTCTGTGCAGAACGTTGGATTTAGGTTCGCAGTACTTGAGGCATGTCGAGTCATTCGTCAGTCCCGCCGATACACCCAACTTGGCTATGGGCAATCCGGCAAGAGCCGTTCGTCACCTAATGATTGGTGCGGCCATGCAGCAGTTGGCGTTCGCCGCCGAGATGGCGGTTGAGTGCGGGGATATCGAGCAAGACGCCTACCAGTTGGTACGACAGTTGATGTGGCATCAGAAGGAACTGAAGTGGCGGGGTAAGCCCGTAAGTTTTTCGTGTTTGAAAGTGCTGGGTCAGCCGCTGGCGAAAATTATTGTTATCGGAAATTTGAACACTTATCCAGTGCGCGGTGTGTTTGTGCACAAGCCTGAGCCCTGTTTAGTATTCATTCCGGGAGATCCTGTTTGTATGCTGAAGGAGTATCCCGACTTAAGTACCTTTGGAGTCGATTTGGTGGGGCGATTATGCGTGGCGGATTACCGAGTCTTTTTCAGTCAGTTCATCCCTCACGAGCGACAATCGCAATTTTATACAAAGCTCAAGCGAAGCTTGGATCCTACTGACCAATTTGCTGAACTTGAGGATTTTGATGCCGACAAGAACGACATAAGAACATTCACCACTGGCTATGGACTTCGCCTTTCGTTGTTGTGGCAAGACTATGCTCGGCAGAACGTCGATCTCATGCTGGATAACACCCGGGCGATAGCCGTTTCCACCGACGCGGCAGACACACGTGCGCGTAACGCCTGGCTGGTTAAGTTAGGCAGCACGGCTTTGAATGTCTTGAACGTAGCTGTCCTTGTCTTTCCAGAGCTGGCGCCCGTCATGTTGTTAGTTGGCGCGGTGCAAATGTTGCAAGAGATCGGCTCGGGTATGGAGGCGTGGGAAGAGGGAGATAAGAAAGCCGCATGGGCCCACGTTTCAAACATCGCCTTTAATGCGGCGACGACGGTCGTGGGTGCCAAGTTGTTACCGCTTGTCAATACAGCATTTGTCGAGAGCCTGGCCCACGTGCGTTGCCCTGACGGCAATATCCGTCTGTATTCTCCTGCGCTGAAACCCTACCAGCGACAGGTCACACTGCCCGATGGGCTTTCGGTCAATGAGCATGGATTATATGAATTTGAAGGGGGGTTATACCTGAGGGAAAACAACACGTATTACCTGGTGGAGCGGGTGGGGACCAGCAATCACTATAAAATCCTGCACCCGGACAACGCGGCAGCTTACACACCGAAGGTAAGCCGTACGCGCGCAGGGGCTTGGGCTCACGAGCATGAAAACCCACTGACATTGACCGATTCGCAGTTGATGCAGCGGCTTGGCCCGACGGCAGAGCGTTTTGCTAATGAACCACTCAAGCTTGAACGCATTGTGCAAATGTCTGAAACCAATATGGACACTCTGCGCAAAATACATGCAGATCAATCACCACTGCCTGCCCTCCTGGCCGATACCTTGAAGCGATTGGAAATGGATAGTGCAGTGGCGCAGGAGCCCAACACTGTCAGCACCTCACAGAGGGCGGCGTATCAGTCTGAGCTTTTCGCTCAGCGCTATGCCGCTGCTGAGAACGCAGGCAGCGAGGCCGCAAGGTTGATCAAGCGTGTGTTTCCTTCGCTTCCCCAGGCCGTTATTGAAGAACTGTTGAACGGTGCCAACTCCGTAGAAATGAAAAGTCTCATCGAACACAATCGCGTGCCGTTGCGACTGGCGGAAGAGGCTCGCCATTATCAACGGCAAGTGCGATTGGCGCGGGCTTACGAAGGGCTGTACCGCAAGACCCTGGGCAATGACGACACACAACGCATGGTGCTGCACAGCCTGAGTAAGCTGCCTGGTTGGCCCGCCGACCTGCGCATCAATATCGTCGAGCGGCTGCCTGTCGGGGAGCGTCTGTTGGATTCAGTGGGACCGGAGAATGCGGTCGTCAAGCGTCGTTTTATCAAGTTTGGCTCCAAGAACCTTTATGAAGTCCAAGACGACAAGTTTGCAATATTGAATTCTCAGGCGGACATCTATGGGGCTGTCCTGTCAGCGCTTTCTCCCGAGGAGTGGGCGGCGATGAAACTGACTGCCCATGACCGTGGCGCGAGCTTGAAGCAGGTGCTGGAACAAATGCCGCTGATGCCTCGCGATGAACTGTGCGGGTTGCTGCAGATGCAGCCTGTCAAGCCCCGCTATAGACCGCCAATGCGCCTTGCCGGTGGGCGCGTGGGTTACCCGTTGAGTCCGGTAGGCGCAGCGAGTCGTCGGCCTTATGCATGTGAAAGGGCTGCATTAGAGCTCTATCCCTCAAAGTCCATCGCGCAGGTGGAGCAGATGTTGGATCTAAAGGACGTCGGCGATATTGAGTTCTTGGCAAAAATGAAAGTGCTCAATGAGGAGTTCGAGCAACTCAAGACAGACTTGAACGCTTGGCACGACAGCGGTGAGTGGCACCAACGCAGGTCCCGGGGCCGAGTGGTTGAAGCCATCAAAGACGCTTGGCAGCGCAGATCGACGCAACCCGCCATGGCCCCCGAGCAAGAAGGTATGAAGTACATCTTGCGCTTGGCCGATGAGCAAATCGGCGAGTTACCGCCGATTACGGCGAACATGGACCATGTGGACTGTCTGGATCTATCGAGAATGTATCTTTCGGATGCGTCGTTGCCTTTCTTGAACGCATTTGGCGGTTTACGTTGGTTGGATATCAGCTACAGCAACTTCACACGACTGCCGGAGTTTGCAAATGGTGGCGCGGGTTTGACCACGCTCAACTTGAGCGGCAATGACATACGGCTGACGGGGCAAAGCCAGGCACGTCTCGAAGGTATGCAACGTTTGACCAGACTGAACCTCTCCCATAACCATCAGTTGGGATGGGTCGCCGATCTGAGCAACATGCATGATTTGAACCGGCTGGATCTGGCGAATACCGGAACGACAACGTTCCCCAGAGGCGCCGAACATCTGAATAACTTGGCCTGGATCGATCTGCATACAAACGCGATGACTGAATTGCCTCAGTACGCCGTCGATCATCCAGATCGAATCAGTGTGCATGATAATCCTGTATCGGAAGAACGCTTT
This sequence comes from Pseudomonas sp. OST1909, assembly GCF_015277575.1. NCBI lineage: Bacteria > Pseudomonadati > Pseudomonadota > Gammaproteobacteria > Pseudomonadales > Pseudomonadaceae > Pseudomonas > Pseudomonas sp. OST1909. Next base: position 4,110,327 of record NZ_CP063780.1, on the reverse strand, counting down.
ACCGATGATCACGTCACACTCGCCGATGGGCGCAGGTTGTGGCTACACGATTCCCCCGTAGAAATGCTAACCAGTCGCGGCGATATGTGGGACCAGCTCAGCTCCAGTCCACAGGCTGCGGCATTTTTCGCCGTGCTGGCGGACACGACACGTTGCGCAGAGTACACCTCCGGGGTTACTCGGCCGCAGTTGGCGGAGCGCGTCTGGGACATGATTAAAGCGGTCTATGAGAATCAAACGACTCGTGAAGTATTGTTTAAGTCAGCCGATGGTCGCGCTACTTGTGGTGACGGCAGCGTACTTGAGTTTATGAACCTGGAAATTGACCTGTTAGTGGAACAATCGCTTGAGCAGGTTGGGGAGCATGAGGTGGAAGCGACCTTTATTAACACGGCTGGGCGGCTTTTTCGCCTGAAGCTGGTGGATATCATCGCTGAGCGTGATGTCGAGGCGCGAGGGGCAGCTTTCGCGGAAGAGACCGAAGTCGTTCTTGCGTATCGGACCGGCTTGGCACAGCGGCTGAATTTGCCGATCAAAACCTTTGAAATGCTCTATCGCCAAACTGCTGGTGTGGGCTCGGAAACGCTTGATGCTGCTTATTTACAAGTGCTTGAGGATGAAAAAAATATCAGCGAAAAGAGTCGTTTTTTTGTAGATATGGAATTTTGGAGGAACCAGCTTCGTACCCAATACTCACAGGAGTTCAACGTCCTGACGGGCACCGATTTTGAGTTGATAGCTGAAACGCAAGAGGCGTTGGAAGAGGTGGCTGACCTGCAAAAAACACAGGGTGACCCTGTAGAGCAAGATGCAAAACAGGCGTGGCAGCAGGCGTACGACGAAGCGGTTAACAGAGTTGCTCGCCTGCTGGGTAAGACCCGGGATCAAATTCTGACCGACGGTTCCATGACCGATGCTTTTTATCATCAGCAAATGAAACAACTGGGTGCGCTGCGACAATCCAAAGAGACAACGGCGATGCAGACCCTGACGGTCACTGTGCTTAACAATTTCTCAGCGAAGAAGGTGGCATCCGTTTAAGTCAAAAAAGTGCGAACAGCACAAAGGGGACCCGAAGGTCCCCTTTAATTTGTCGTTGCGTGCTCTTTTCTTATTATTGAGGGGCGGCCTGTTGTTGTTTTTGGTAGCCGTGACCCGTACTGCTGTTTTTGGCGACCCCCATCCAGGGTCAAGAGCAAACGTATTTTTTTGAGCGCTGACCTGCTTCTTCGTAAACGATCCAACCAGTGGTAGCTACCTGAGGTAGTTTTATTTTTCTCTATCCGGTTGCGGGTTGCGGCATGCCGTACCCTGCGAAGCACATCTTCTCCAAAAAAATCTGTTAGCTGCGTCTCTGCCGTGTTGTTTTTGTTATGTCAGAGTCGTTTCGTCTTGTTTTTATTAGGTTTGGCGCTTTTTATTCTTGTTATGCCATAAGAGATAGCAGGAGCCGTGCCAACTTTTTAAATTCGTTTAAAATCATGTAGTTAGTTTTTATCGGGCAAATAGTTTTGCCCAGCCATGACGAATTCTGTTCCCGCGTTACCCGTTGTGCCGGTGTGCGGTAACACATTGTCACAGCTGTGCTACTCAACTGGCGTTACGCACCTTCGCAACCCGCGACCCGCTAGGTCGACCAAGGACGTGGCTGATCTGCCGGCCTGCGCCAATCAAGCGTTCCAGGTCGATCCCCGTTTCGATCCCCAAACCGTTGAGCAGGTACAACACGTCTTCGGTGGCCACGTTACCGCTGGCGCCCTTGGCGTAAGGGCAGCCGCCGAGGCCCGCGATAGAGCTGTCGAATACATTTATACCTTCCAGCAGGCTGGCATAGATATTGGCGATGGCCTGGCCGTAGGTGTCATGGAAATGCCCGGCCAGCTTGTCCCTTGGCACTTGCGCCCCGACCACCTCGAACAGGCGCCGGGTAGCGCCCGCCGTGCCTGTGCCGATGGTGTCACCCAGGGACACTTCATAGCAGCCCATGGCGTACAGCTCACGGGCGACCGCGGCCACTTGCTCCGGGGCGATATCGCCTTCGTAAGGGCAGCCCAACACGCACGACACATACCCGCGCACGCTGATGCCGTGCTGTTTGGCCGCGGCCATGATCGGCGCGAATCGCTCCAGGCTTTCGCTGATGGAGCAGTTGATATTGCGCTGGGAAAAAGCTTCGGACGCCGCGGCAAACACCGCAACTTCCTTGACCCCGGCCGCCAGCGCATCCTCAAACCCGCGCAGGTTCGGCGCCAGTGCACCGTAGGTCACGCCGGGCTTGCGCTGGATCTGCGCGAATACCTCAGCCGAACCGGCCATCTGCGGCACCCATTTGGGCGAGACAAAACTGCCGACTTCGATATAGCTCAAGCCAGCTTCGCTCAACGCGTCTACCAGCTGGACTTTGTCCGCCACGCTGATGGGCTGGGCTTCGTTCTGCAAACCGTCGCGTGGGCCGACTTCCACCAGGCGCACGTAAGAGGGGAGGGACATGGCAGTTACCTTCTGGTTAATGGCCGGCCTGGCTCATGGTGTGCGCAAGGGCCTGGGTGCAGCGCTCTTCAGCGGTGTCCAGTTCCAGCTTCATTTGTTCGATATCCAGCAGTTGCTGTTCCAACTGTTCGCGGCGTTCGGCGATCTTCGCCAACATGCTGTTGAGCTGGATCTGGTTACCGCCGCTGGGGTCGTAGAGTTCGATCAGTTCGCGGCATTCGGCCAGGGAAAAGCCGATGCGCTTGCCCCGCAGGATCAGCTTGAGGCTGACTTTGTCCCGCGCCGAGTAGATACGCTCCTGGCCCCGACGTTCCGGGGCCAGCAGGCCTTGTTCTTCATAGAAGCGAATGGCGCGGGTGGTGATGTCGAGCTCGCGGGCGAGGTCGGAGATGCTGTAGGTGGTGCTCATGGCGGTGCTCAAGAAAGGCTTGGCGCTAAGCTAATTGCAGGTTGACGTGAACGTCAAGGGGCTCTGCGCGTGCCATCGGGGGCAAGCCCCCTCGCACAATGGGTATTCTTGAACCTTAGGATTGCTGTTTGTCGAGCTTCTTTTCGTGGGCGGTGACTTGCTGGCACAACTCGATCATCTGCTCACGCATCCAGCGGTTTGCCGGGTCCTGGTCGGTGCTTTCATGCCAGTACAGGTGGGTTTCCACCGGGGGTACGTCGTTGACCGGCAGGTTGAACCAGTGCAGTTCATGGCGACGAGCGAAGCGTTCGGGCACGGTCATGACCATGTCGGTCTGCTGCAACACTTGCGAAGCCATCAGGTAGTGCTGCGAGCGCAGGGCGATCTTGCGTTGGATGCCCATTTTGCCCAGCGCCAGGTCCACATGGCCCAAGCCATTGCGACGGCTGGAGATATGGATGTGGGTCAATGACAGGTAGTCATCCAGGCTGAATTTGTCCTTGCCTGCCATGGGGTGACCCTTGCGCATGGCGCACACGTAGCGGTCTTCCATCAATTTGACATGGCGCACCTGCGGGTCGGTGTTGAGCGGCGCATCCACGGCAAAATCCAGGCGCCCGGCGGCCAGTTCCTTGGTGGTCTCACGGCGCTTGGACAGGAAACTCTCGATCACCACGGTCGGCGCCAGGCGGCGCAGGCGCTGGAACAATAGCGGCAGAATCACCGCTTCAGTGAGGTCGGTCATGCTGATGCGGTACGTCTTGGCGGCCTGCTGGGGATTGAAAATCCGGCTTTCCTGCACCGACACCCGCAGCAACGACAGCGCATTGCGCACCGGGCCGATGATGTTCTGCGCCATCGGTGTGGGCACCATACCTTGGGCGGTGCGTACAAACAGCGGGTCGTTGAAGGTTTCGCGCAGACGTGCCAGGGCGTTGGACACCGCTGGCTGGGTGATGCCGACGATCTGCCCGGCGCGGGTCAGGTTGGCTTCGGTATAGATCGCATCAAAGACGATGAAGAGGTTGAGGTCGACCTTGCTCAAATTCATTTCGTTGCGCTCTTATTGTGAGTGTCCATGCGCCGATCATATATCGGTGATGAATGTTAATACACGCCGAGAATAGGCTAGGTAAATTATCAGCGCTGTTCTAGCATCGAATACATGACCTAAACAACCTCTCAAAGAAGGGAGCTGCTCATGGATTTCGCCTATTCGCCCAAGGTTCAGGAACTGCGTGAGCGCGTCACTGCGTTCATGGACGCATACGTCTATCCGGCCGAGCCGGTGTTCGAACGCCAGGTCAGCGAAGGTGATCGCTGGCAGCCCACGGCCATCATGGAAGAACTCAAGGCCAAGGCTAAAGCCGAGGGTTTGTGGAACCTGTTCCTGCCGGAATCCGAGCTGGGCGCTGGGTTGACCAACCTTGAATACGCGCCGCTCGCTGAAATCATGGGGCGTTCGTTATTGGGCCCGGAGCCGTTCAACTGCTCCGCTCCCGACACCGGCAATATGGAAGTGCTGGTGCGCTACGCCAACGAAGAGCAGAAACAACGCTGGCTCGAACCGCTGTTGCGTGGCGAAATCCGCTCGGCCTTCGCCATGACCGAGCCCGATGTTGCCTCCTCGGATGCCACCAACATGGCCGCCCGCGCCGAACGCCAGGGCGATGAGTGGGTGATCAACGGCAAGAAATGGTGGACCTCCGGCGCCTGTGATCCGCGTTGCAAAATCCTGATCTTCATGGGCTTGAGCAACCCGGATGCGCCGCGCCATCAGCAGCACTCGATGATTCTGGTGCCGGTAGACACCCCCGGCGTGAAAATCGTGCGCCCGTTGCCGGTGTTCGGCTACGACGATGCCCCCCATGGCCACGCCGAGGTGCTGTTCGACAACGTGCGCGTGCCGTATGAGAACGTCTTGCTGGGGGAAGGTCGTGGCTTCGAAATCGCCCAGGGGCGCCTTGGCCCGGGCCGTATCCACCACTGCATGCGCTCCATCGGCATGGCTGAGCGTGCCCTGGAATTGATGTGCAAACGCTCGGTCAGCCGCACCGCGTTCGGCAAGCCGCTGGCCCGTTTGGGCGGCAATATCGACAAGATTGCCGACTCACGCATGGAAATCGACATGGCGCGCCTGCTGACCCTGAAAGCGGCGTATATGATGGACACCGTGGGCAATAAAGTGGCGAAAAGCGAAATCGCCCAGATCAAGGTGGTGGCGCCGAATGTGGCCTTGAAGGTGATCGACCGTGCGATCCAGATCCATGGCGGCGCCGGGGTTTCCAATGATTTTCCGCTGGCTTATATGTACGCCATGCAACGTACCCTGCGCCTGGCGGATGGCCCGGACGAAGTGCACCGCGCGGCGATCGGCAAGTTCGAGATTGGCAAGTATGTGCCGCGGGAGATGATGCGCGGCGGGCAGTAGCACCGCGTCGCCTCTATCGGGAGCAAGCCCCCTCCCACATTTGACTGTATTCACAAATCCAAATGTGGGAGGGGGCTTGCTCCCGATAGAGGCCAGATTGAACAACACCAACTCAAGCTTCAGTACACCCAAACCTCCACCCGCCGATTCTTGATCCTACCTTCGTCTGCGGTATTCGCCGCCACCGGCATCTGCGCGCCAAACCCGCGAATATCCTTGAGCACCACGCCGCTCTTGGCCAGCTCGCGGCGCACCGCCATCGCCCGTAACTTCGACAGCAACGCCGCACGTTGCGGATCGTTCTTGGTATCGCCAAAGCCCACCAGCGTGACCTGCTTGTTCAGCTTGCCGTGGCTTTTGATATAAGCCACCACCCGCTGCAAATCCTGGCGTGCCTTGTTGTCGAGGCTGGCGCTACCCTCTTCGAAGCGAAAATTCACCGTCAGGCGCTGAGCGTCGCGGGCGATGGCCTGGTAGTCGTCAGGCATTGACGGGCGAGGTGTCACGCCGATCGCCTGCACCTGCTGGGCGATAAAACCATTGGCCGCCACAATCGCCTGGCCTTTACTGGATTGGGTAAAGTCCACCAACGCCTTGGCCCACGGATTGCGGGAGGAGGGCGGCAGATAAAAGAACAGCCGTCGCGACAGCGGGTAATCTTCGGTGGCGATGAGGCTGGTCAGCGGCAACATCGGTTGCGAGTCACCATCGGCAATCGCCACTGCTTTGGCCTGACGCACATAGGGCAGGCCGATAAAGCCGATACCCTGGGGATCCTGGCTGACGGCATCGGACAGCTGTTCGCTGGATTCGAAACGTTTGGCTGACGGCGCGAGCGGCTGCTGACGTCGGCTCAACACCAGTTCCCTGAAGGTGTCGTAGGTGCCGGACTGATCATCACGGGCATATAAATGAATGGCACCGCCACTCCCGCCCAATGCCTCCCAGGTGCTGACTTCGCCGTTGAAGATCTGGGCCAACTGCTCGGTGTCAAGAGTATTGAGTGGGTTGCGTGGGTTAACAATGATCGCCAGGCCATCAATGGCGATGACCTGTTCGGCATCGGGGCTTTTCAGGTCACCCAGAGGTTCAAGGTCCACCAGTTCGCCGTCCTTGATCGGGCGGGACGCGGCGGCGAGGTCAGCGCGGGTATTTTTCAGCGCGGCAAAGCCGGTGCTGGAACCGTGGGCCGCGACTTCGATGGTCACCGTCTTGCCTTGGCGCGTCGTGCCGACCACGCTCTGTTCGTTTGCCCCGGCGCCCGGTTCGCTGCGTACATCCCGTAAGCCTTGATGCTCCATCAAACCCATGACCAACGCCGGGCCGAGTGCCGCGCCGATGGTGTTGGAGCCCTGGATGCGCAGGGCAGGACCTTGGCCGGGAATGGGAAGAGGGGCTGCCACGGCAGGGAGGGTGATCGCAATACACAGGAACAGAACGCGCAGCATCATGCCGGCACCTTCTCAAGCCAAAGGAAGTGCCGCGAGATTAAGTCAGTTGGGTTGCAGCAATGTGACTGATGCGTCGCACCGCCCCTCCCACATTTAGATCTTCACCAGGCTTGCTATCAGCTCAGTTCCAACCAGATCGGTGCATGGTCCGACGGCTTCTCCAAGCCACGCAAATCGTAATCCACCCCGGCATCCTTGACCCGTGGCACCAGCCCGGTGGACGCCATGATCACGTCAATGCGCAGCCCGCGCTTGGGCTCATCCTCAAACCCACGGCTGCGATAGTCGAACCAGCTGAAACGGTCGTTCACGTCCGGGTTGAGGTGGCGGAAGCTGTCCACCAGGCCCCAGTTCTTCAGGCGCTCCATCCACTCGCGCTCTTCCGGCAGGAAGCTGCACTTGCCGGTTTTCAACCAGCGCTTGGCGTTATCGGCGCCGATACCGATGTCGCAGTCTTGCGGGGAAATGTTCACGTCGCCCATCACCACCAGCGCCTGGTCATTGCTGAACTGGCTTTCCAGCAGGTGCTGCAAGTCTTCATAGAAGCGCTGCTTGGCCGGGAACTTGGTGGGGTGGTCGCGGCTTTCGCCCTGGGGGAAGTAGCCGTTCATGATGGTCACCGGGTGACCGTTTTCATCGGCGAAGGTGCCCCAGATAAAACGACGCTGGGCGTCTTCTTCATCGCTGGCAAAACCTTTGTGCAGGCTCAAGGCCGGCTGGCGCGAGAGCAGGGCCACGCCGTAATGGCCTTTCTGCCCGTGGTAGTACACGTGATAACCCAAAGCCTGCACTTCGGCCAGCGGGAACTGATCATCGTGAACCTTGGTTTCCTGCAGGCCGATCACGTCAGGTTGATGCTTTTCAATCAGCGCCGCCAGCTGATGAGGGCGAGCACGCAGCCCGTTGATATTGAAGGAGACGATTTTCATGGTCGGCAGTCCAGTCTGGCAAAAGGGCGATGCTAGCCGACAAGTCGGACGGGGGCCAGCGTGGCGGTAGGGTGAATGCGCTGCTAATGTCTGGGAACGACTGGAGCTGCGCAGGTTCGTACCCATAAGAACGCCATGTTTGAGTGGCGCCCAGGGAGATTGACTGTTATGCCAGACACTTCGACGGCCACTGCCGAAATCCGCCTGCTCAATAGCGGTTATTCCCGTGAAGCGCGATCCCTGCTTTACCAGGCGTATCGCCATGAACCGACCTTCGCCTATATCTTCGAAGCCGAACGGCCGGGTTACGAGCAGCGGGTGCGCGCCACCGTGCGCGAATTGGTCAAGCAGCACTTTTTTCAGAAACTTCCCGCCATCGGCCTGTTCGTCAACGACCGGCTGATCGGTATCGCCCTGATCGCGCCGCCGCAACGACGCCTGGGCATCACCGAGAGCTGGGCCTGGCAGATCCGCATGTGGCTGAGCACCGGCGTGCGCGGTACGCGACGCTACCTGGAATATCATCAGGCCGTACTGGCGTGCCTCCCCAGCGAGGCTGTGCATGTGCTGCCGCTGCTGGGCATTCACCCGCAGTTCCAGGGCCAGCATCATGGTGAGCAACTGCTTGAAGCAGTACACAATTGGTGCGCCGACGATCCGCATTCCTCAGGCGTGGTGCTCGACACCGGCAACTCCCGTTACCTGGATTTCTACAAGCGCCAAGGCTATGAGGAGATCGGTGAAGTCGCCGTAGGGCCGGTGCTGGAACATGTGTTTTTCCATCCCAATCCCCAGGCGTTACATCCTGCAACGTCTTAGGACAGAATTATTCAGACAAATCCGAGTTCAAAGTCCCTCCCTAGCTCGTGTAGCATCCGCGCCTATGAAGTATCCAGGAAGATTTACCAGCGGCTTGATTCTGCTGTTCACAAGCTGCGGCGCATTGGCGCAAAGTGAACTGGACGTGCGGATCAAACCCTCAAACGACGCGCTGAAAGCCAACATCGAAGGCTATATCGGCGGGGTCGGCGATCGTGACGAAGAAGCCTTGCTGCGGTTCAGCCGTGGCGCCGAGGAGCAGGCGCGCAAAGCCGCGCAGGCACTGGGCTTCTATCAGCCACAAATCGCCAGCGAGGTGAAGGGCGGCAAGAACCCGCGCCTGACCCTCACCATCGACCCCGGCGAACCGGTACATTTGCGCGACGTGACTATTCGGGTCGATGGCCAGGCCGCGAGCCTCAAGGCCTTTCGCGTACCCGCCAGCGACGACCTCAAGCCCGGTGCCGTGCTCAATCACGGTCATTACGAAGACGCCAAGCGCCTGATCCAGAACCAGGCGTCACGCTACGGCTTTTTCAGCGGGCGCTTCACTAGCCAGAAGCTCGCGGTTGACCCTCAAGCGGGTGTGGCCGACATCGAACTCATTTACGACAGCGGCCCGCGCTACAGCATGGGCAAGGTCAGCTTCAGCGGCGACACGCCGTTTGATGAAGAACTGTTGCAACGCATGGTGCCCTTTGACAGTGGCACGCCGTACGACTCCGAGCTGGTCGCCGAACTCAACCAGAACCTGCAAGCTAGCGGCTTCTTCGAAGGCGTGCGCGTAGACGCCAGCCCCACCGCCGCGACCAACGACGTAATCCCCGTCGCCGTGCAATTGGAAACCCGCAAGCCCCGCACCATGGGCCTCGGCCTGGGTTACTCCACCGACGTCGGCCCACGGGGCAAAGCCAACTGGACGCGGCATTGGGTCAATCCCCAGGGCCACAGTTACGGTTGGGAAGCCGAATTGTCGGCGCCGCGGCAGAACGTCGGCCTGTGGTATGACATACCGCTGGACCCGCCGCTTACCGACAAATTGCGCTTTGCCGGTGGCTATCAGAATGAAGAGATCGCCAACACCGACACCTTGAGCAAGCTGCTTACCGTCGGTCCCGAATGGCACAGCAAGTTGCCCAGCGGCTGGACGCGGGTGATTTCCCTCAAGTACCAGCGTGAGGAATACCGCCTGGGCAATGACTCGGGGCTGAGTAACCTGTTGATGCCGGGGGTCAGTTATTCCTACCTGCGCAGCGACAACCGTATCGACCCGCACCATGGCTATCGCCTGATGTTCGACACCAAGGTCGCCAAAGAGGGCCTGGGGTCTGACACCAACCTGCTTTACGGCACGGCCACGATCAAGGGCCTGACCACCTTGTGGGACAACCACCGTTTTCTGGGGCGCGCACAATTTGGCGGCAGTGCCACCAACGGCTACAAATCCGTGCCGCCGTCGTTGCGCTTCTTTGCCGGTGGCGACCAGAGCGTGCGCGGCTACGAGTACCAGACCCTGTCGCCCGAGAACGATCGTGGCGACCGTATCGGTGGTCGCTACATGGTGGCCTTGAGTGCCGAGTATCAATACTCCATCACCGATAAATGGCGGATCGCGACCTTCATCGACCAGGGTAACTCGTTCAACAACCTGGACCTGCCGAGCCTGAAAACCGGCGTCGGCGTCGGCGTGCGCTGGGTTTCGCCGGTGGGGCCGATCCGCCTCGACCTGGCCCATGCCCTCGAAGATCCGGGCGGCGTTCGCTTGCACTTTTCCATGGGGCCTGAGCTGTGATGCGTGGTTTTAAGATAGCGGGGCTGGTGCTGGTCGCCATCCTCGTGTTGCTGTTGTTGGCGCTGTGGTCAGTGCTTGGCACCCAGGCGGGCAGTCGCTGGGCCTTGGGCCAGGTGCCAGGGTTGAGCGTGGAGAATTTCCAGGGCCGCCTGGGCGGGCAGTGGAGTGCCGATCATCTGCTGTGGCGGCAGGACGGCAGCCGCGTCGAGCTGAATGCGCCGACGTTTGACTGGTCGCCCGGCTGTCTGTTGCGCATGACCCTGTGTATCAACCGACTGGACGTGGAACAGGTCAGCCTGGAATTTGCCCCCAGTGCCGAAGAGAGCAGCAGCGGGCCGATTCAACTCCCCGACCTGAAACTGCCGGTTGCCATCCAACTGGGCGACGTTCGCATCGGTAGCCTGCTGTTCAACGGCAGCGAAGAACTCAAGGGCCTGCAACTGGCGGCGCACTGGACCACCGCTGGCATGCAGATTGACTCGGTACATTTGCAGCGCGATGACCTGGTGCTCGACCTTGCCGGCCTGCTGCAACCTACCGGCGATTGGCCGCTGAATGCCACCGGCAACCTGAGCCTGCCCTACGCCCCAGGCGGTGCACCCTGGAGCGTCGCGCTCAAGCTCGACGGCGACCTGCTCAAGACCCTCAATCTCGACGCCGACAGCAGCGGCTACCTGCCGGCCAAGCTCAAAGGCGAGCTGCAACCCCTGGCCGAAAATCTGCCGGCGCAGTTGCACATCACCTCCGAGGCGTTCAAGCCCAGCGCCGACCTGCCTGACACCTTGCAACTCAACCAGTTGGACTTGAGCGCCAAGGGCAACCTGAAAGATGGCTACCAGTTGCTGGGCAAGGCCGTGCTGCCAGCGGAAAAAGGCCCGGTGGATTTACTCCTGCAAGGCAAGGTCGATGCCAAGGGCGCGCAGATTGCCGGCCTGGACCTGAATGCCGGTGACCAGCAAAGCCTCAAGCTCAGTGCCAACCTGGATTGGCAACAAGGCTTCAGTGCTGACGCCAAAATCGACTGGCTGGACTTCCCCTGGCATCGCCTCTATCCCGTGATCGACGAGCCACAAGTGGCATTGCGTACCTTCAATGGTGAAATCTCCTATAAGGACGGCAATTACCTGGGCAACCTCAAGGCCGACCTCGACGGCCCGGCGGGTAAGTTCAATGTGGTCACCCCCTTCAGTGGCGACCTCAAGCAGGTCTTCCTGCCCGAGTTGAAACTGACGGCCGGTCAGGGCAAGGCCGAAGGCCACCTGAACCTGCAATTTGCCGACGGTATTGCCTGGGACACCGCGCTGGACCTGTCGGCGTTGAACCCGGCGTACTGGGTGGCCGAGTTACCCGGCACCCTGGCCGGACCGCTGCGCAGCAAAGGCGAGTTCAAAAATGAACAACTCAAGCTCAACGCCGACCTTGACCTCAAGGGCCGCCTGCGCGGGCAAACCGCTGTGCTGGCGGCCAAGGCCGAAGGTGCAGGCGAACAATGGACCCTCGCCAACCTGGACATCCGCCTGGGTGACAACCGCATCAACGGCAGTGGCAGCCTGCAACAACGCCTGGCCGGGCAGATCGACATCAAGCTGACGCGCCTGGCCCAGCTCTGGCCGCAACTGCGCGGGCAAATCAATGGGCGTGTCGATGTGGCCGGCACCTTGAAGGCGCCGCAAGGCAAACTCGACCTCAAGGGCCAGCAACTCGCATTTGCTGACAATCGCCTGCAAGCCCTCAACCTCGACGCCAGCCTCGATAGCGCCCAACGCGCCAAGCTCGACCTCAAGGCCAGCGGCATCTACGCCGGCGAAACCCAGGTCGGCAACCTGACCGCCAGCGCCCAGGGCGATATAAAGAACCAAAAGGTCCAACTGGACCTGGCCGGCCCCCTGGTCAAACTGGCCCTGGCATTGGATGGCAACCTCGATAAAAACAACTGGCGCGGGCGCCTGGCCAGCGGTGATGTACAAGCCGGCGGCCAGGACTGGCGGCTGCAAGCCCCGGCGAAAATCGAGCGCCTGGCCGATGGCAAGCTGACCTTCGGTGCGCACTGCTGGGTTTCCGGGCCCGCCAGCCTGTGCGGCGAAGACCAGCGCCTGATGCCCGAACCGAAGCTGCGTTACCACCTCAAGCAATTCCCCATCGACAGCCTTGCGGCCTTTTTGCCCAAAGACTTCGCCTGGCAGGGCAAGCTCAATGCTGACGTACAGCTCGATTTGCCGGAAAGCGGGCCCAAGGGCGTAGTGGCGGTAGATGCCAGCGGCGGCACCTTGCGCGTGCGCGACAAGGGCCAGTGGCTGGATTTCCCCTACGACACCCTGAAGCTGGAAACCACCCTCAACCCCAAGCGTATCGACACCCAGCTGAATTTCCGTGGCGGCAAGCTTGGCGAGTTGTTGTTGCAGGCGCAGATAAATCCGCTGCCGAACAACAAGCCGATCACCGGCAATTTCAGCCTCACGGGCCTGGACCTCGCCGTGGCGCGGCCCTTTGTGCCGATGGTGGAAAAACTCACCGGCAAGCTCAACGGCAGCGGGCGTATCTCCGGCGGTTTGCTGGCGCCGCTGGTCAACGGCAACCTGAACCTGGTGGACGGTGAAGTCTCCGGGCCCGAGTTGCCCATCAGCCTTGAGGGCTTGAACCTGCAGGCGCAGATCGCCGGCGAAAGCGTGCAGCTCAACGGTGGCTGGCGCAGCGGCAAGGCCGGGCAGGGGAGCCTCACGGGCCAGATCGACTGGGGCCGCGCCCTGGTGGTCGACCTCAGCCTCAAGGGCTCGCAACTGCCGGTCACCGTAGAACCCTACGCCAAGCTGGAAGTGGCGCCCGACCTGAAGATCAGCCTCAAGGACGACAAACTGGCGATTGCCGGCAAGGTTCACATTCCCCGTGGTGATATCACCGTGCGCGAGCTGCCGCCTTCGACGGTCAAGGTCTCTGACGACACGGTGATCATCGGCAGCCAGACCGAAGAGGGCAAAGCGCCGATGGCGATGGCCATGGATATCGACGTGGAGGTGGGTGAAGAGCAGCTCAACTTCGCCGGCTTCGGTCTCACCGCCAAGGTCCAGGGCCATGTGCATATTGGCGACAACATGGACACCCGTGGCGAGCTGTGGCTCAACGACGGCCGTTACCGTGCCTACGGCCAGCGCCTCAACGTGCGCCGCGCACGGCTGTTGTTTGCCGGGCCGCTGGATCAACCGTTTCTGGATATCGAAGCCGTGCGCGTAGTGGTCGAATCGTCCCGCACCGTGACTGCCGGTATTCGCCTGAGCGGCAGCGCCGAGCAGCCGGCCACGCAGATTTTCTCCGAGCCGGCCATGGCTCAAGAGGATGCGCTGTCGTATCTGGTGTTGGGCCGTTCGCGCACCAACACCGGCGAAGACAACAACATGCTCGCCGAAGCCGCTCTCGGCCTGGGCTTGATGGGCAGTGCCGGCGTGACCTCGGATATCGCCAACAAGCTGGGTATCCAGGACTTCGACCTCGACACCCAGGGCACCGGTAACAGCACCGCCGTGGTAGCCAGCGGCAAGATCAACGAGAAACTCAGCCTGCGTTATGGGGTCGGGGTGTTTGAACCGGCCAACACCATTGCCTTGCGCTACTTGTTGAGCAAGAAGGTGTACCTGGAAGTCGCTACGGGCGTAGCCAGTTCTCTGGATATCTTCTACAAGCGCGATTTCTGATCGGTACGCGGTAAAAAATGTGGGAGGGGGCTTGCTCCCACATTGGTTTTCATTTCACTCCAGCCTTCGGTCAACTACCAAGCAACCTAATTATTCCATTTGACATTCGCTGCCTAAGCAGTAATATCTCGTCACACATTCACTGCCTAGGCAGTAATAAGGTGACTTTCGATGCCTCACTTCACCCCTGACAACTTCCACAACTGCCATCTCGGCCTGTTGCTGGGCCGCGCCGCGATCCTCAAGGACCGCATCATCGACACCCATATGGAACCCCACGGCATCACCGCCGCGCAGTTCAAGGTGTTGATCATCATGGCCCAGTTCGGTGTAGACACCCCGGCCGAGCTGTGCCGCAACCTGTCACTCGATAGCGGTTCGATGACGCGGATGCTCGACCGGCTGGAGCAAAAAGACCTGCTCAGCCGCAAGCGCTCCGAGCTGGACCGACGCCAGGTGCAGCTGGTGCTGACTGCCGAGGGCCAGCGCCTGGCGGACATGCTCCCGCACATCGGCGCCCAGGCCCTCAACCAACTGGCCGGCGCGCTTGAACCGGGCGAGTTGGAAACCCTGGAGCGGATCCTGAAGAAGATACTGATCGCTGCGGGTGACCCCATCACGATCCAGCGGGTAGGTAGATCATGAACACACGCGCATTCAGCCTGGTGCTGGCGGCGATGACGTTGGCCGGTTGCGCCAACTACAGCGGCCTCGACACCCAGGGTCAGCGACTGGACGCCAACACCCTGCAAACCGGCAAATCCCTCAGCGGCGTGACGCTGTCGAGCGCCGCCTGGCCGGCCGCCGACTGGTGGAAAAGCCTGGGCGACCCACAGCTTGACGGCCTGATCCAGGAAGCCCTGCAAAACAGCCCCGACATGCAAGTCGCCGACGCCCGTGCCCACCAGGCCGAAGCAGCGGCCTATGCCGCCAACGCCGCGCGTATGCCGACCGTGGATGCCAGCGCCGGTGTAAGCCGCTCGCGCTTGGCCAAGGACCAGGACCCACGTGGCCAGGGCGATGCCTATTCGACGGTGCGCAACATCGGCGCCAGCTTCAACTACAACTTTGACTTGTGGGGCGGCCAGCGCGCCGCCTGGGAAGCCGCGTTGGGCCAGGCCCGCGCCGCCGAAGTCGACCAGCAGGCCGCGCGCCTGACCCTGGCGGCCAACGTGGCCAAAGCCTACAGCGACCTGGGCCAGGCGCATATCGTGCGTGACCTGGCCGTCGATGACCTCAAGCGCACCCGCCAGATGCTCGACCTGAGCAAGCGCCGCCTGAGTTCCGGCATCGACAGCGAATACCAGTACCAGCAGACCGAGAGCCTGGAAGCCAGCTCCCAGTCGCAACTGATCGACGCGGAAAAACAACTGCAAAGCGCCAAGATCGCCCTCGCCGTATTGCTCGGCAAAGGCCCGGACCGTGGCGACGAGTTGGCGCGCCCGACGGTGCTCAAACCCAGCGCTATCGCCGTGCCTTCGGTATTGCCCGCCGAGCTGCTCGGCCGTCGTCCCGACCTGGTGGCCGCACGCTGGCGAGTGGAGGCGGCGAGCAAGAACATCGATGCGAGCAAAACCCGCTTCTACCCCAACCTCAACCTGAGCGCGAGCGCAGGCGCCGAGTCGTTGCTGGGCGATGCGATGTTCGGTTCGGCCAGCCGCTTCTTCAATATTGCGCCGACGATTTCGCTGCCGATTTTTGATGGTGGCCGCCTGCGCGCCGACCTTGACGCCCGCGACGCCGACTACGACCTGGCCGTGGCCCAGTACAACAAAACCCTGGTGCAAGCCCTGGGTGATATCGGCAACAGCCTTTCGCAGCTGCGCGACACCGGCCGCCAGATCCAGGCCCAGCAACATGCCGCCGACATTGCCCAGCAGTCCTACGACACCGGGGTGCAACGCTACAGCTCAGGCATCGGAAACTACCTGGATGTGCTCAGTATCGAGCAGCAACTGCTGCAGGCCCAGCGTCAGCTGGCGACCCTGAAGGCGGCGCAGATCGATCTGTCGATTCAACTGATGCAGGCCCTGGGTGGCGGATACAACGCCAGCAACGTGGCCGCGACCACCCCCGCCACACGCACGGAATAATTTGAGGTATTTGTCATGGCCACTGCCGACAGCAACAACGCAACTGAACAACCTAAAGACAACAACCCACGCAAACGCAAAGTCATGCTCATCGGCCTGGCGCTGATCGTCATCCTCGGTGTGGTCGGCGTGTGGGCCTGGTATGAGTTCTACGGGCGCTTCAATGAGAGCACCGACGATGCCTACGTGAACGGCAACGTGGTGGAAATCACCCCACTGGTCACCGGCACCGTGGTCAGCATCGGCGCCGACGATGGCGACCTGGTGCATGAAGGCCAGGTGCTGATCAATTTCGACCCCAACGATGCTGCCGTTGGCCTGCAAAGTGCCCAGGCCAACCTGGCTCGCACTGTGCGCCAGGTGCGCGGGTTGTACAGCAATGTCGACGGCATGAAAGCCCAGGTCAATGCGCAGAAGGCCGATGTGCAAACGGCTCAGGACAACTACAACCGGCGTAAGACCCTGGCCCAGGGCGGCGCGATCTCCCAGGAAGAACTGTCCCACGCTCGCGACAGCCTGACCGCCGCCAGGAACGCCTTGACCAACCTTGAGCAACAACTCAAAACCACCAATGCCCTGGTGGATGACACGGTGATTTCGTCCCACCCCGACGTGCAAGCCGCCGCTGCACAACTGCGTCAGGCCTACCTGACCAATGCGCGCAGCACCCTGATTGCGCCGGTCACCGGCTATGTAGCCAAGCGCACCGTACAACTGGGCCAGCGTGTTCAACCGGGCACCGCGCTGATGGCGGTGATCCCGCTGGACCAGCTGTGGATCGACGCCAACTTCAAGGAAACCCAACTGCGGGATATGCGCATCGGCCAGCCGGTGGATATCGAGTCGGACATCTACGGCAGCGACGTGAAGTACAGCGGCACCGTCGACAGCCTCGGCGCCGGCACCGGCAGCGCGTTCGCTTTGCTACCGGCACAGAACGCCACCGGCAACTGGATCAAGATCGTGCAGCGGGTACCGGTGCGCATCCATATCAACGCCGAAGAGCTGGCCAAGCACCCGCTGCGGGTGGGGTTGAGTACCGTGGTCAACGTAGACCTGCACGACCAGAGCGGCCCGGTGCTGGCGCAACAGGCGCCGCAAAAAGCCTCGTTCACCACCAACGTGTATGACCGTCAATTGGCCGAAGCGGATGCCATGATCAATCAGTTGATTCATGACAACAGCGTCGCCGCTCCCAAGGCTGCGCAACGCTGATGAGCAATAACGCCTCGTTCACGCCACCCAGCCTGTTGATGGCCACTATTGGCCTGTCGCTGGCGACCTTTATGCAGGTGCTCGACACCACCATCGCCAACGTGGCCTTGCCGACCATTTCCGGCAACCTGGGCGTGAGTTCGGAGCAGGGCACCTGGGTGATCACTTCGTTTGCCGTAAGCAACGCCATCGCGTTGCCGCTCACCGGCTGGTTGAGCCGGCGCTTTGGCGAGGTGAAGCTGTTTCTGTGGGCGACCATCCTGTTTGTGCTGGCCTCGTTCCTGTGCGGTATCTCCACCTCGATGCCCGAGTTGATCGGCTTTCGGGTGCTGCAAGGTTTGGTCGCCGGGCCGTTGTACCCAATGACCCAGACGCTGCTGATTGCGGTTTATCCCCCGGCCAGGCGCGGCATGGCCCTGGCGTTATTGGCGATGGTCACGGTGGTGGCACCGATTGCAGGCCCTATCCTTGGCGGCTGGATCACTGACAGCTACAGCTGGCCGTGGATCTTTTTCATCAACGTGCCCATCGGTATCTTCGCGGTGATGGTGGTGCGCTCGCAGTTGAAGAAACGCCCGGTGGTCACCAGCTACCAGCCTATGGATTACGTCGGGTTGTTGAGCCTGATCGTCGGGGTCGGTGCCTTGCAGATCATCCTCGACAAGGGCAATGACCTGGACTGGTTCGAATCCAACTTCATCATCATCGGTGCGGCCATTTCGGTGATCGCCCTGGCGGTGTTCATCATTTGGGAGATGACCGACAAGCACCCGGTGGTCAACCTGCGGCTGTTCGCATACCGTAATTTCCGTATCGGCACCATCGTGTTGATCCTGGGGTATGCGGGCTTTTTCGGCATCAACCTGATCCTGCCGCAGTGGCTGCAAACCCAGATGGGCTATACCGCCACCTGGGCCGGGCTGGCGGTGGCGCCCATCGGCATTTTGCCGGTGCTGATGTCGCCATTCGTGGGCAAGTACGCGCACAAGTTCGACCTGCGCTTGCTGGCAGGCCTGGCGTTCCTGGCGATTGGCCTGAGCTGCTTTATGCGCGCCGGTTTCACCAACGAAGTGGACTTTACCCATATCGCCATGGTGCAGCTGTTCATGGGCATCGGCGTGGCGCTGTTCTTCATGCCGACCTTGAGCATCCTGATGTCCGACCTGCCGCCGCACCAGATTGCCGACGGCGCGGGGCTGGCGACCTTTCTACGTACCCTGGGCGGCAGCTTCGCGGCCTCGCTGACCACCTGGATCTGGATTCGCCGGGCGGATCAGCACCATGCCTACATGAGCGAGAACATGACCACCTACGACTCGGCCACCCGGGATGCGTTGCAGGCGCTGGGCGGGGCAGGGCAGAAGGCGTACACGCAGCTGGACCAGATTCTCACCAGCCAGGCGTACATGATGTCCACCGTGGATTACTTCACGTTGCTGGGGTGGATGTTCATGGGCTTGATGTTGCTGGTGTGGCTGGCCAAGCCACCGTTCACGGCAAAGGCAGGGCCGGCGGCTGCGGGGCACTGATCATAAGGTCAGCGCGGTCCCTGTGGGAGCTGGCTTGCCTGCGATGCCGACACCTCGGTGTATCAGATGCACCGAGGTGATGCTATCGCAGGCAAGCCAGCTCCCACAGGTTGATCGGTGTTGTGTCAGAGGTTTAGGCGCCAGGCAACGCCAACTGCGGGTTGACGAAATCAAACGCCGCCAGTTGAAAGCCTTGCTCATCCACCTGCAGCGCCCACCCTTGCTTGTCCCAGTCCCCCAGCACAATGCGCTTGGCCGCCTGGTCGCCGATCTGCAACTTATGGATCGCAGGGCGGTGCGTATGGCCGTGGACCAGGGTGCGCACGCCGAACTGCTGCATTACTCGCGGCACTTCTTCAGGCGTGACATCGACAATGTCGTTGGCCTTCATGCGCACTTGAGCAGAGCTTTCGTTGCGTAGTTTGCGCGCCAGTTTGTGGCGCGTGCCCAGGGGCAGGTGGCGCAGGATAAACAACACAATCGGGTTACGCAGGATGCGCCGCAGCTTCATATAGCCAAGGTCGCGGGTGCAGAGGCTGTCGCCGTGCATCAGCAGCACAGGCTCGCCATACAATTGCACGACACTCGGGTCCTTGAGCAAGGTAGCGCCTGCCGCTTTGCAGAACGCCTTGCCGATCAGGAAATCGCGGTTGCCATGCATGATGAAAATCGGGGTGCCGCTGTCGCTCAGTTCACGCAACGCCGCACAGATGGAACGCTGGAAGGCAGTCATGCCATCGTCGCCAATCCAGGCTTCGAAGAAGTCCCCCAGAATGTACAACGCCTGGGCGCCACGGGCGCGGCCGTGGAGCAGATCCAGAAACGCCCGGGTAATGTCCGGGCGCTCCTCTTCCAGATGCAAATCTGAAATCAGTAATATCACCCAACGATCTCGGCTTTCTCGACGATCACGTCTTCGGCTGGAACGTCCTGGTGACCGGCCTTGGAGGTGGTGGACACGCCTTTGATCTTGTCGACAACGTCCTGGCCTTCGGTGACTTTACCGAACACCGCGTAGCCCCAACCCTGCACGTTCTTGCCGCTGTGGTTGAGGAAGGCGTTGTCGGCGACGTTGATGAAGAACTGCGCGGAGGCCGAATGCGGCTCCATGGTACGGGCCATGGCGACGGTGTACTTGTCGTTGGAAAGGCCGTTGTCCGCTTCGTTCTGGATGCTTGGACGCTTGTCTTTCTTCTCTTTCATGCCAGGCTCGAAACCGCCGCCCTGGATCATGAAGTTGCCGATGACACGGTGGAAAACGGTGTTTTCGTAGTGGCCGGCTTTCACGTATTCGATGAAGTTGGCGACGGTGATCGGCGCCTTGTCGGCGTTCAGCTCGATGACGATGTCACCGTGGTTGGTGGTCAGTTTGACTTGAGTCATGTTCACTACTCTTTTCAGGGAATTCGTGGGTTTGGGCGCCTGGGCGCCACGACCGGTTTGGCGAAGCTTGGGCCAAGACGCGCAGTTTAGCGTGCCTTGCAGGAATTTCGAGGTGGTTTTTTACCGCGCCTGTCATTAAAGCAGCAATTAAAGCAGCAGTTTTCGACCGCGCTCTGTCAGGTGGTTGACAGCTTCGGCTATGATAAGCCCTTTGTTTTATCTGGCCTGACCCGGCCACGAACCTGTCTGTTCAAGGATCCTATGAGCAAGCCCACTGTCGACCCTACCTCGAATGCCAAGGCCGGACCTGCCGTCCCGGTCAATTTCCTGCGCCCGATCATCCAGGCGGACCTGGATTCGGGCAAGCATACGCAGATCGTCACCCGCTTCCCGCCAGAGCCCAACGGCTACCTGCACATCGGTCACGCCAAGTCGATCTGTGTGAACTTCGGCCTGGCCCAGGAGTTCGGTGGCGTCACGCACCTGCGTTTCGACGACACCAACCCGGCCAAGGAAGACCAGGAATACATCGACGCCATTGAAAGCGACATCAAGTGGCTGGGCTTCGAATGGTCCGGTGAAGTGCGCTACGCCTCCAAGTATTTCGACCAGTTGTTCGACTGGGCTGTCGAGCTGATCAAGGCCGGCAAGGCCTATGTGGACGACCTGACCCCGGAGCAGGCCAAGGAGTACCGTGGCACGCTGACCGAGCCGGGCAAGAACAGCCCGTTCCGCGACCGTTCGGTGGAAGAGAACCTGGACTGGTTCAACCGTATGCGCGCCGGTGAGTTCCCGGACGGCGCCCGCGTGCTGCGTGCCAAGATCGACATGGCCTCGCCGAACATGAACCTGCGCGACCCGATCATGTACCGCATCCGCCATGCCCACCACCACCAGACCGGTGACAAGTGGTGCATCTACCCCAACTACGACTTCACCCACGGTCAGTCGGACGCCATCGAAGGCATCACCCACTCCATCTGCACCCTGGAGTTCGAAAGCCATCGCCCGCTGTACGAGTGGTTCCTGGACAGCCTGCCGGTGCCGGCGCACCCGCGTCAGTACGAGTTCAGCCGCCTGAACCTGAACTACACCATCACCAGCAAGCGCAAGCTCAAGCAACTGGTGGATGAAAAGCACGTGCATGGCTGGGATGACCCGCGCATGTCCACGCTGTCGGGCTTCCGTCGACGTGGCTACACCCCGGCGTCGATCCGCAACTTCTGCGACATGGTCGGCACCAACCGTTCCGACGGTGTGGTCGACTTCGGGATGCTGGAATTCAGCATCCGCCAGGACCTCGACGCCAACGCCCCGCGCGCCATGTGCGTGCTGCGGCCGTTGAAGGTGGTGATCACCAACTACCCTGAAGGCCAGGTCGAGAACCTCGAGCTGCCGCGTCATCCGCAGAAAGAAGAGCTGGGCGTGCGCAAATTGCCGTTCGCCCGCGAAATCTACATCGACCGCGATGACTTCATGGAAGAGCCGCCCAAGGGCTACAAGCGCCTGGAGCCGAACGGCGAAGTGCGCCTGCGCGGCAGCTACGTGATCCGTGCGGACGAAGCGATCAAGGACGCCGATGGCAACATCGTCGAACTGCGCTGCTCGTACGATCCGGACACCCTGGGCAAGAACCCTGAAGGCCGCAAGGTCAAGGGCGTGGTCCACTGGGTGCCGGCAGCCGCCAGCATCGAGTGCGAAGTGCGTTTGTACGATCGTCTGTTCCGCTCGCCGAACCCTGAGAAGGCCGAAGACAGCGCGAGTTTCCTCGACAACATCAACCCTGACTCACTGCAAGTGCTCACAGGTTGTCGTGCCGAGCCATCGCTTGGCGACGCACAGCCGGAAGACCGTTTCCAGTTCGAGCGCGAAGGTTACTTCTGCGCAGATATCAAGGACTCCAAACCTGGTGCTCCGGTATTCAACCGTACCGTGACCTTGCGAGATTCGTGGGGCCAGTGATTCTGTTTAAGGAACTGTCGTGCTAACGATCTACAACACACTCAGCAAGACCAAAGAAGTCTTCAAGCCGCTGGATGGCAACAAGGTGCGCATGTACGTGTGCGGCATGACCGTGTACGACTACTGCCACATCGGCCACGGCCGCAGCATGGTTGCCTTCGACCTGGTGACCCGCTGGTTGCGTTTCAGCGGCTATGACCTGACCTATGTGCGCAACATCACCGACATCGACGACAAGATCATCAACCGCGCCAACGAAAACGGCGAGTCGTTCGACGCGCTGACCGAGCGCATGATCGCTGCCATGCACGAGGACGAGGCGCGCCTCAACATCCTCAAGCCGGACATGGAGCCGCGTGCCACGGACCACATCCCTGGCATGCATGCGATGATCCAGACCCTGATCGACAAGGGTTACGCCTACGCTCCAGGCAATGGTGACGTGTACTACCGCGTCGCCAAGTTCATGGGCTACGGCAAGCTGTCGCGCAAGAAGATCGAAGACCTGCGCATCGGCGCGCGTATCGAAGTCGACGAAGCCAAGCAGGACCCGCTCGACTTCGTCCTGTGGAAAGGTACCAAGCCCGGCGAGCCAAGCTGGGAATCGCCGTGGGGCCCTGGGCGTCCGGGCTGGCACATCGAATGCTCGGTGATGTCCACCTGCTGCCTGGGCGAGACCTTCGACATTCATGGCGGCGGCAGCGACCTGGAGTTTCCGCACCACGAAAACGAAATCGCCCAGAGCGAAGCCGCCACCGGCAAGACCTACGCCAATGCCTGGATGCACTGCGGCATGATCCGCATCAATGGCGAGAAGATGTCCAAGTCCTTGAACAACTTCTTCACCATCCGCGACGTGCTGGAAAAGTACCACCCGGAAGTGGTGCGCTACCTGCTGGTGTCCAGCCACTACCGCAGCGCCATCAACTACTCGGAAGACAACCTCAAGGACGCCAAGGGCGCCCTGGAGCGGTTCTACCACGCGTTGAAAGGCTTGCCTTGCGTGGCTCCGGCCGGCGGCGAAGCCTTCGTGGCACGCTTTACTGAAGTCATGAACGACGACTTCGGCACCCCCGAAGCCTGCGCCGTGCTGTTCGAGATGGTGCGTGAGATCAACCGCTTGCGTGAGAGCGACCTCGACGCAGCGGCCGGTCTGGCGGCGCGCCTGAAAGAACTGGCGAGCGTGCTGGGTGTGTTGCAGATGGAAGCCGATGACTTCCTGCAAGCGGGCGCTGAAGGGCGTGTGGATGCCGCAGAAGTAGATGCACTGATCCAGGCGCGTCTGGCTGCTCGGGCTAACAAGGACTGGGCGGAATCCGACCGTATCCGTGACCAACTGACCGCGATGGGTGTGGTGTTGGAAGACGGGAAGGGCGGGACGACGTGGCGGTTGGCTGACTAACCGTTGGTAGCAACACGCAGAATGAAAAACGCCCCGACTGGTTTGGGGCGTTTTTGAATATGAATATTGGAGACTTGGCTTGTTGTAGGCGTGATGCATGCGGTCAATAGTGAGAGAATAATTCTGTCTTCTTCTCTGCGAGCATTACTAGGGTTTCGTATAGTACTATTAATTGTCCGAATGTTTTGTTTGGGTAATTTTTATAGTTCTCGCGCGTTATATAAAGAGATTCTAAGTGGCGGCTTAGCTGATGCTGTGCCATGCTTAACTCGTTTTGGGCGATCTCTGCTCTCTTCTGTTTATCGGTCGCCCACTTTTCAAATTCAACTTGGCTGTACCGCCAGGGACTTTCTTCGATATCAATTTTCCATAGTTCCAAGTAACCAGATTTGATTGTTAAATTGGCAATGATATCGTCCGCACCCTCAGTGGTAATGGCTAAGGCTTCGAGGTCGTGCAAAGTCTGGATGGAGTCTCCGTATAGTTTTCTAACGCTTTCGAGTAGCTTTTTGATTGTGTCAGTATGTATTTTAATTTTGTTCTTTGAATCGTCGTTTATAAGCGCTACCAGCTCTTCAGGGACGCGGATAACTGCCTTTTCAACCAGTTCGAGCGTTGGAGAGTTGAAAATTTCGACTGGAGTGCAGCTGAATGGAGTGGCCGATAACTTCAGGCCCGCATGGCTGTAGGCTTGCGCTACCAGCCTTGAGCAAAATTGAAGGCTTGAAGGCTTTTCAAGGTCGACTTTTAAATGCCCAAACCATTCTTTCTTGAAAAGGGGCGCCGCCTTCATGGCCTCCCATATAGAATATACAGTGCCAATTTTTAATCGAGCGTATTGATCAATGATTTTCAACGTCTCAGGTGAAAGAGACGGGTTATATCGCTTTAGGGCGATTTGATTCGGGTGTTCAACAAGTAATCTCTGTGCATTAAAAGAATGAACACCTCCTTTTTTATCCGCATGTATGCAGCTGCCATAACCTACGCAAAGCATGACGTGCGAATAGTTGCCGCCGGTAAAGTTTCTTATAGTCTTGCTTGTGAGACTTGTTTCGGTGGTGAAAACGATATCTCCGGGCTTCATCAGTGCCAAGTCGATCGAGTACATTTATTGTTCTCTCATGTTGTATGGGGAAAGGTTTAGTGCTGGATCGACCGGGCGCTTCCCGATGTGGTGCGTATCGGGATGATGTTGAGTTGGCGCTATTGGCGGCGCGTATCCGATCGTTTGCCTGGCGCCAAACCCAATGTGGGAGCTGGCTTGCCTGCGATATCGGTTTATCAGTCACAGCATCATTGACTGAAACTCCGCTATCGCAGGCAAGCCAGCTCCCACATTTTTACTGTGTCCGCTTGATTAATCAGCGACGGCTGCTGACTTCAGCCGGCACATCGTCACCGGCCATGCGCTTGCGGAACAACGCGGTACGCGCCAGCAGCAGGGTAGTCACCGGCACGGTGATCGACAGCAGAATCGGGATCAGCCACCCGTGCAACACCGGCCCGGACTTGAGCACCGAAAAATAGATAATCGACGCCAGTGCCGCGCACCATGCGCCCAATGTCGAGGCGAGTGCCGGCGGGTGCATGCGTTGGAAAAACTCCTTCATCCGCAGCAAGCCTATCGCGCCAATCAAGGCAAACACGCTGCTGAGCACCAGCAGCACCCCCACTATCACTTCAACCCATAACGGCATCATTCAATCACCTCCCCACGCAGCAGGAATTTGGCCAGGGCAAACGAGCCGACGAAGCCGAACAGCGCAATCAATAGCGCCGCTTCAAAGTAAGTGTCACTGGCGTAGCGAATACCCAGTACCAGCATCATCAGCATCGCCAGGATGTACAGGTAGTCCAGCGCCAGGACTCGGTCCTGGGCGGAGGGGCCTTTGAACAGGCGGATCAGTGTCAGCACCATCGCCAGCGAGAACAGGAACAGGCTGAACAGGATCGCATTGGAGAGCAGGGCGCTCATTCGAAGATCTCCATCAGGGGCCGCTCGTAGGTGGCTTTGAAGTGCTGGATAAACAGGGCTTCATCGTCAAGGTCGAATACGTGCAGCAGCAAGATGCTACGGTCCAGCGCCAGTTCTGACCAAATGGTGCCGGGGATCACCGTGGTAATCATCGACAGCGCGGCAAGGCCGTTGGGGCTGTGCAGGTCCAGGGGGATCTTGATGAAGCGCGAGCGCGGCGGGCGTGTGCCGCAGGTCAGTACACCCCATGCTACTTGCAGGTTGGAGACGATCACGTCGCGGCCCACCAACAGGAACAGGCGCAGGATCACGCCAGGGCGACGCAGGCTGATCGGCTGCGGGCGTAGCGGCGCCATCAGCAAAGGCGCGAGAAAGCCCAGCAGCGCGCCCAGCAGCAGGTTGCCGGGGCTGATCGACAGGTTCAGCAGCAGCCACAACACCCACAGGGCCAGCGACAACCAAGGTGCAGGAAACAGGCGCTTCATGGTTGCACCTCCAGCGCGGCGGCCTTGGCTTCAGGGCTCGGTACGGGCCGCGTGGCCATCACCGCCATCACATAGCTTTCCGGGTTGTTCAGGCTCTTGGCGGTGGCCAGGGTGTAGCGCATCAAGGGTTCGGCCTTGAACGTCAAGGCGATGCTCAAACCCAGTAGCACGAAGATCGGCACGCATTCGTAGCGTCGCAGCAGCGGGGAGGGGCGCTCTTCCGGGGTCCAGAAGCGCTGGATACCAAGGCGGGCGAAGGCGATCAGCGACGCCAGGCCAGACAAAATCAGTAACGCCACCAGGCCCCAGGCTGCAGGACGGATCGATTCGTCCACGGCGTTGCCCAGGCCCAGTGGGTTGATCAGCGCACTCAACAGGCTGAGTTTGCCGATGAACCCCGACAATGGCGGCATGCCGATAATCAGCAGCGCGCAGGCGATAAAGCTCAAGCCGAGGAAGGCCATGGTCCAAGGGATGACCTGTCCGACCACGGCTTTCTGCTCATCGTCCAGGTTCACACCCGGACGCGGATGCAGCGATTCCATGGCCTTGGGCAGCGCATCAATCTCTTCATCAAGCGGCAGGTCGTTGGCCGAGCGCGAACGCTCGATCAATTCCGCCAGCAAAAACAGCGCACTCAGTGCCAGGGTGGAGCTGACTAGATAGAACAGCGCCCCAGCGGTCAGGCTCGGCTGGGCAAACCCGACGGCCGACAGCAGAATCCCGGCCGACACCAGGATGCTCAGGCTGGCCATGCGCTCCAGGCGCTGCGCCGCCACCATCGCCAGTGCCGCGCAAATGATGGTCGCCATGCCGCCGTACACCAGCCAGTCGCCGCCAAACAGCGCCGAGGCGCCGGCCTGGCCGGAGAACAGCAGGGTCCACAGGCGCAGCACGGTGTACACGCCAACCTTGGTCATGATCGCGAACATCGCCGCCACCGGCGCACTGGCCGAGGAGTAGGCGGGCGCCAGCCAGAAGTTCAGCGGCCACATGCCGGCCTTGGCCAGAAACGCGGTCGCCAGGATCGCTGCGCCAGCGTGCAGCAGGCCGCGATCAGCCTCCGGCACGAGCGGGATTTTCAGCGCCAGGTCAGCGAAATTCAGCGTGCCGGTGACGCCGTAGATCATCGCCGCGCCAATCAGGAACAGCGACGACGCCAGCAGGTTGATCGCAATGTAATGCAGGCCGGACGACACCCGAGCACGACCCGAACCATGCAGCATCAGGCCGTAGGACGCCGCCAGCAGCACCTCGAAGAACACGAACAGGTTGAACAAATCCGCGGTGAGGAATGCGCCGTACAGACCCATCAGTTGGATCTGGAACAGCGCATGGAAGCTAGTGCCTGCACGGTCCCAGCGGGCCATGGCGAACAGCAATGCGCTTACGCCGATAACCCCGGTGAGCACCAGCATCAGCGCCGAGAGCTGGTCCACCACCAACACGATGCCGAACGGTACTTGCCAGTTACCCGGCAGGTACACGCCGATCGAGCCGGGCCCGCCTTTTTGTGTCCAGTACAGCAACAGGACGGCCACGCCCAGGCCGATCAAGCTGGAGACCAGGTTGATTTTGGCCTTCAGCGGCCGGCGTTTCTCGCCGAGCATCAGCATCAGTGCCGCCGTGAACAACGGCAGCAGAATCGGCGCAACGATCAGTTGATTAACCCAATTCATTCCTTCGGCTCCCGGCCATCCACATGGTCGGTGCCGGTCAGGCCCCGGGATGCCAGCAGCACCACCAGGAACAACGCGGTCATGGCGAAGCTGATCACGATGGCTGTAAGTACCAGGGCCTGGGGCAGAGGGTCGGTGTAGTTGAGCAGGTCTTGCGGCACGCCGTCCTTGATGATCGGCTCCTTGCCGATAAACAGGCTGCCCATACTGAAAATGAACAGATTGACCCCGTATGACAACAGGCACAGGCCCATCACCACCTGGAATGTCCGTGGCCGCAGCACCAGCCAGACGCCGGAGGCCGCCAGGACCCCAATGGCAATTGCGATGACTTCTTCCATCAGGCGGCTCCTTCGGTTGCAGCAACGACTTTGGGCTGGTTGCTCGGTTTATGTGCTCGCACAGATTGGTGGCCGAGGGCGGTCAGCATCAGCAGCGTCGAGCCCACGACCATGGCGTACACGCCAATGTCGAAGAACAACGCACTGGCGATATGGATATCGCCGAGCAGTGGCACGTGGAAATGCCAGGTATGGGTGGTCAGGAACGGGTACCCGGCGAACAGCGCGCCAAGGCCGGTCAAGGTCGCCGACAGCAGGCCGAAGCCCATCCAGCGCATGGGCCTCAGGCTCATCTGCGCTTCGACCCATTGGGTGCCCGCCACCATGTATTGCAGGATAAACGCTACCGACATCACCAGCCCGGCGACAAACCCGCCGCCTGGTTGGTTGTGACCGCGCAGGAACAGGTAGAACGACACCACCAGCGCAATCGGCAACAGCAGGCGCACCAGCACCGCCGGCACCATCATAAAGCCCAGGGCGGTGTCACTGGCCTGGCGCGGGTTGACCAGGTCTGTGGCCACGTCCGGTGCCAATTGGCGCTGTTGCGCCGGCAACTGCATGCTTTCCTTGGACGGACGGAAGCGGCGCAGCAGGGCGTAAACAGTCAACGCCACGGCGCCGAGTACGGTGATTTCGCCCAAGGTGTCGAAGCCACGGAAGTCCACCAGCATCACATTCACCACATTGCTGCCGCCGCCTTCGGGCAGGGCTCGGCTCAAGTAGAACGAGGAGATATCGTTGGGTGTCTGGCGGGTCAGCATCGCGTAGGACAACAGCGCCATACCGCCGCCCACCACGGTGGACAGCAACAAGTCGCGCACCCGGCGAATGCGCGCCTTGCGCAAGGTGTTGGGCAATGGCCACACCTCTTCGATACGCCGTGGCAGCCAGCGCAGGCCGAGCAGGATCAGCACGGTGGTCACCACTTCCACCACCAATTGGGTCAGGGCCAGGTCCGGTGCCGAGAACCACACAAAGGTCACGCACGTCATCAGGCCGCACACGCTGACCATGGTCAGGGCCGCCAGCCGGTGGTACTTGGCTTGCCAGGCTGCGCCCAGGGCGCAGGCGATCGCCAGCAGCCACAGGGTGACGAACACAATGGAGCCCGGGATCTTCGGCCGGTCGCCCCAGGTGAGGCCACTGTTGATCATGGGGATCATGGCCCCGATCACCGCGACGATCACCAGCAGGAACAATTGGGTTTGCAGGCGCTTGGTGCTGATGCGTTTTTCGATCCTGCGCACACCGCGCATCATCACCACCAGGCAGCGCTCGAAGCCACGCTTGCCGTTGAAATAGCCGATCAGCGGCGGGTATTCGAAGCGGCCACGCTTGAGTTGCTTGCGCAGCATCAGGTACAGCACCACGCCGCCGGTCATTGCCACCAGGCTCATGATCATCGGCGCGTTCCAGCCGTGCCAGATCGCCAGGCTGTATTCGGGCAGCACACCACCGACCACGGGCAACGCCGCAGCGGCAAGGATCGAGCCGACCACCTGGGCCGGGAAAATCCCCACCAGCAGGCAGGTGAACACCAGCAATTCCACCGGCGCACGCATCCAGCGCGGTGGCTCGTGAGGCGTGTGCGGCAAGTCCGTAGCCGGTGGGCCGAAGAACACATCCACGGTAAAGCGCAGGGCGTAGGCCACGCTGAAGGTGCCGGCGATGGTCGCAATCACCGGCAGGGCGATTTCCACCCATTGGGTCGACGAGATAAACACGGTTTCGGCAAAGAACATCTCTTTGGACAGGAAGCCGTTGAGCAACGGCACCCCGGCCATCGACGCACTGGCCACCATCGCCAGGGTCGCGGTAAACGGGATCAACCGCACCAGCCCACTGAGCTTGCGGATATCCCGCGTGCCGCTTTCGTGGTCGATGATGCCCGCCGCCATGAACAGCGAAGCCTTGAAGGTGGCGTGGTTGAGAATGTGGAATACAGCGGCAACTGCAGCCAGTGGGCTGTTGAGGCCCAGCAGCAGGGTGATCAGCCCGAGGTGGCTGATGGTGGAATAGGCCAGCAGGCCCTTGAGATCGTTTTGGAACATGGCGCAGTAAGCGCCGAGGAGGAGAGTGAGGGCGCCGGCACCGCCGACGATCCAGAACCATTCTTCGCTGCCGGACAGCGACGGCCACAGGCGGGCCAGCAGGAACACGCCGGCCTTCACCATCGTCGCCGAGTGCAGGTAGGCCGAAACCGGCGTCGGCGCCGCCATGGCGTGGGGCAGCCAGAAATGGAAGGGGAACTGCGCACTTTTGCTCAAGGCGCCGATCAGCACCAGGGCGAGCATGACCGGGTACAGCGAATGCGCGCGAATCTGGTCGCCCGCCGCCAGCACCTGGTCCAGGTCATAGCTGCCGACGATATGCCCCAGCAACATCACGCCCGCCAGCAGGCACAACCCGCCAGCGCCGGTGACCATCAGCGCCATATACGCGCCACGTCGCGCATCGGCACGGTGGTGCCAATAGCCGATCAGCAGGAACGAGAACAGGCTGGTCAGTTCCCAGAAGAATACGATCTGGATCAGGTTGCCGGAGATCACCAGGCCAAGCATGGCGCCCATGAAGGCCAGGAAAAACGCAAAGAAACGCGGCACCGGGTCGTCCGGCGACATGTAGTAGCGCGCATACAGCGACACCAGCGTGCCGATACCCAGCACCAGCATCGAGAACAGCCAGGCAAACCCGTCCATGCGCAACACGAAGTTCAGCCCAAGACTGGGCAACCACATGAATTCTTCACGTATCACGCCACCATGGGCGATCTGGGGGTAGAGCAGTGCGACTTGAATAGTGCCGACCAATGCCACCAGGCCGGCCAACAGGGATTCGGTGTTACGTGCGTTATGCGGCAGCAAGGCCGCCAGACAGCTGCCGATAAAAGGCAGAAGCAGTAGAACTATCAGGGACATAGGCTTCTAATCTGCGGGAGTTTGGGATGCATCATACGTGCCGCTTTCACGATCACCAAACGGCAAGATGTGGCAGGATCCTACAAGGTAGGCCGAAACCTCTCATTTGGCACTGGTTCAAAACCCTTGAATTGAAACGCCGCCCCCTGTGGGAGCCGGGCTTGCCCGCGATGACGATAGAGCAGGCGCCACAGCATTTGCAGATTATCCCTGACGCTCCTGTTCCAGGGCATCGGCGAGTTCAACTGCCTTCTGCCCCTTCGTCTTCATCTCACTCACAATCACCGCCACCACAATCAACACCGCCCCGACCATTGCAATCGGCGGGAAGCGCTCCCCGGCAATCCGCCCGACCACGCCTGCCCACACCGGCTCGCCGGCATAGATCAGGGTAGCCCGGGTTGGCGAAACACTTTGCTGTGCCCAGTTCATCGCCACCTGGATCACCGCACTGGTCAAGCCCAGACCCACGGCACTGAACAGCAACAACCACGAAAAGCCCGGCAACGCCTCGCCCATCGGCACCACCATCATGAACGACAGCACCGAAGCGGTGGCCAATTGCACAACGGTCACCCGGCGAATATCCACTTGGCCGGCAAATGCGCTGATCAAAATGATCTCGGCCGCTATTGCCACGGCACCGATCAGCGTGGCGATTTCACCCGGGCTGAAATTCAGCGAGGCCCCCGCCGGTCCGGTCAACAGCATCAACCCGGCAAACGCCAGCATGATGCCGATGCTGGGCATCAAGCCGGGGCGACGGCCCAGCACCAGCCACTGCAACAGCGGTACAAACGGTACATACAAGGCGGTGATAAACGCCGATTGGCTGCTCAAGATGCTTTGCAGGCCGATGGTCTGCAAACCGTAGCCGAACATGATCGCCACCCCGATAAACACCCCGGCCTTCAATTCGAACAGGGTCAGGTCGCGCAGGGTGCGCAAGGAAAAGAACCCCACCACAAGCGTCGCCGCCGCGAAGCGCAGCCCCACAAAAAACATCGGCCCGCTGACGGTCATGGCGTGCTGCACCAGCAAAAAGGTGCCGCCCCAGATCATGGTGATCACCACCAGGATGCATTCGGCTTTACTGAAACGGTTGAAACGCGAAGGGGAGTTCGGGGCGGTCATGGCGGCTCGGTCTTGCAAGGGGAAGGCACGGACCGCACAATGCGCCGCACGCTGGGCAGTATACTGCGCACACCCACCTATTGAGCAATATAGTGCACAAAGAAAATCCGCAACGGGCTTCGGTCCTGCAGCATGTCAGCCAGAACGTTCGTCGCCTGCGCCATGCAGCGGACCTGAGCCAGACCGCGCTCTCGGAAAAATCCGGTGTCAGCCGGCGCATGCTGGTGGCGATTGAAGCGGGGGAGAAGAACGTCAGCTTGTCCACCCTCGACCGCGTGGCCGAAGCGCTGGAGGTGGCGTTCAGCGACTTGATCCAGGCACCGGATGCGCCTGACCATAGTCGTATCAATGAGCTGGCTTGGGCCGGCGATATACCCGGCAGCAAAGCCGTACTGCTCGCCAAAGCCAACGCCCGGCGCGAAGTGGAATTGTGGGAGATGCGCCTGGAGCCGGGGGATCGCTACAGCCCCGAGCCGGACCCGGAAGGTTGGAGTGTGCAGTTGTTCGTGTATGAAGGTGCATTGACCCTGATTCTCGACGACAAAGAACACACCGTCGCGGCCGGTGAGTTCTACATGTTCGCCAGCCGCCAATCCCACGGCTATCGCAATGAGGGTGATGTGGCGGTGCGATTTGTTCGTAATGTGGTGATCTGACCGGGCCGTCAACTGGTTTATACCTGTTAGTTTTCACAGTAGAGCAAACCTGAAAATACATGTTTACTCCATTCGCCCGCCAGTGAGTCTTGAGTTGCTTCGGCAATTTGGGCGACGCCAGCGTTATCAGAAAATGGAGATTTCAAGATGATCACGAAACTGCACAAAGTTGTTACGGTCACCAGCGCCTCGATCAATCCACCCTACATTCAGGAAGCCGTCGGCACGGTTATTCATCTTACTGCTGTAGTAAACGGCGGCACTTATGTAGTCGACGCTTACGAAGGGATGGAAGAGGGTGATCTGTTGACGGTGTTCTACAAGAGCAGCATTGACGAGTGGAAGGCATTTTATGTGGTGAGCGCCAGCGACGTTGGTCGGCCAATTATTTTCATGCTGCCGGCGGAGGCGTTCGTTCTAGGGGCGGCGTCAGCCCGTTACATGATCACTTCCCCCTCGGGTAATGTGGTGCAATCCCCTGTCGCAGAGTATGAGGTCATACGCTGAACCGCTTTCTTAGCAGTTAAAACCGTAGGCGCTTACCAGCGCCTTCGGTTTGTGCGTCACGAGTCTAATTGCTTAAACTTGCGGAGCTGGAAACAACAGTGGGTCTCCATCGACCGATAGGTCCGGTTGACGGCATCGCTGATATTGCAGGTCACTGAACCTGTTGCGTTGGCCTTGCGCCGTTTCGTCGTGCCTTTGACTTTCATATCGCCATTTGTAAGGGTGACGATTCGTGTACCACTTTGCGCTTTATTGAGGTGTACTGTCTCCTCGGCGGGGTCCAAAGTAACCGGCACACTTGCGCTGGAGGCAGTATAGGGACGGAATGTGAGGCGAACCTGCATGAGTGAATCCTCCCACAACGCTGATGTACTGATTATCGGCGGTGGCCTGAGCGGCACGATGCTCGCCGTGCAGCTGCTGCGCCTGCCGGGCACGCGGCGCATCCTGGTGATCGAGCCGCGTGCTGAGCTGGGGCGCGGCGAGGCCTACAGCGCAGTCGAGCTGGGCCACACCTTGAACGGCAATGCGGCGCGCATGAGTGTAGACCCGGACAATGCCGACGACCTGACCCAATGGCTCACCGACTACATCGCCGGCGGTGAGTGGCCGGAGTCGGACCAGCAGCACGTGCCGGTCAGCGAACTGTTCCCGCCGCGGGGGATTTTCGGGCTGTATGCGCAACAGCGCCTGGCCGAGGCCAAGGCGCTATCCACTTCGATCGTCGAGCATATCCGTGCTGAAGGGGTCGACCTGCAAGTCGATGCAACGTCGACGCGGGTCACCCTCGATAATGGCGAGCAACTGCGTGGCTCCTTCGCGGTCTTGGCCACCGGCATGTTTCCGGCAGCGCGCACGCCACAGACCGAGTCCACTGGGCTGAACGCCGCCGCGCTGGATCCCTGGGACGTGCAGTCCATGACTCAGCTCGACCCGCAATCAACGGTGCTGATCATCGGCTCCGGGTTGACCATGGTCGATGCCGTGGTCTCACTGGAACAGGCTGGGCATCGCGGCCCTGTCGAGATTTTTTCACGCCACGGCCTGTTGCCCCATGTGCGGCGGCAACCACCGGGTTGGGACGACTTCCTGGCCGCGGACCACCGCCTGCGTAGCCCGCGGCAATTGCTGCGCGAGGTGCGACGCCAATGTCGGTTCGCGCTGGCGCAAGGCATCGACTGGCAGGCGCCGCTGGACACTGTGCGCGGGCACATCGCACGCTTGTGGAGCCAGGCCAGTGAAATTCAGAAGCGCCAGTTCGTGCGACATGTGCGGCCATGGTGGGAAAGCCATCACCACCGCTCGCCACCGTTGAGTGCGCAGTTGGTGGCGCGCTTGCAGGAAGAAGGGCGGTTGCGGATACGTGCGGCGTCGTTCAAGGGGCTGGTGCCTGCGGATGAGGGGGTTGCCATTGCGGTGCGCTATCGTGGCGAGCAGGGGATCACACAGGTTTCGGGAGCGGCGCTGATCAACTCCAGCGGCATCGAGTACGACTGGCGCCGCGTGGCCCGGCCGTTGCCGCAGCAATTGCTCAAGCGCGGGTTGATCCAGCCCGGGCCGTTGGCGTTGGGGATTGCGGCGCATGCGCACGGTGCAGTGTTGGATGCCCAAGGCCAGGTCAGCCAGCGACTATTTGCCATGGGGCCGCCGTTGCGGGGCATGTGGTGGGAGAGTACGGCGGTGACGGATGTGGCGCTTCAGGCCAAGGCACTGGCAACCAAGCTCACACAGATCTAAATGGGGGAGGTGAGCAAGCCCTGATCCGCGAAGTGAACGTCAATGCTCAAAGCAACGAAAAACAAATGTGGGAGGGGGCTTGCTCCCGATGAGGGCGTGTCAGTAAATGCATTTGTGGCTGATGCACCGCTATCGGGAGCAAGCCCCCTGCCACAGGTTGATCTGCGCTTATCTTGAGGTTTTCACGAAGCCTGGTTTGAGTCCGAATACCTCAACGCCCTGGGGCGTCGATTGCCCGGTGGTGACCTTCACCCGCTCTACCGGTTTATCCATCGCTGGTCGGTACTCCACCGTCATATCTGCCTGGATCGCCTGACTGGGAATCACGAGCGCCTGGTCATTGTTGTAGGTGACGATGGTCAGCCGCGCACTCATGCCCAGACGCACCCGTTGCAACTGCTGTGGTGTCAGCTTGGGGATCGACAGGGTCACCGGAAATTGCGCGCTGCCCTGGTTGTCGCTGGCGATGGCCAAGCCACTGACCACGCTGACTGAGCCGGTCAGCCGTTCGCCGTCAAATCCATCGCCCATTACTTCCACCGCCTGGCCCTGGTGCAACTGGTTGATGTCCAGTTCGGAGACCTTGGCGACGATTTTCAGGCGCTCGATATTGGCCAGGCCAAACAGCACCTGACCCTGGCTGACCTTGCTGCCGGCCTGTACCGGCGCGTTGTTGTTGCCACCCCCTTGGGCGGTGTTGCTGCTGCCGGGCGCGGGCACCACGATGCCGGAGAACGGCGCCTTGACCTCCTTGCCTTCAAGGAGTTTTTGCAAGGCTTCGTATTTTACCGTGGCATTGGTCAGCTCCATTTCGGCAATCTGTCGGTATTCGCCTCTGCCTTGGTCCTGGGCCTGTTGCAGTTCGCTGCGCGCCGCTGCCAGGTCGAGTTGCTGCTGCTGGGTTTGCTGCTTGAGATCGTCCAGCTCGTTGCGCGGAATGATGCCGCGCTTGAACAGGTTTTCACTCTCGGTAAGTTTGCGCTGGGTATTGCCGGCGGTCATTTCGGCGGTGCGTAAACTACGACGAGCGCGGCTGACGGTGGGGCTGCTGTTCCAGTCCTGCATTTCCTGCACAGTGCGCCGGGCCTTGAGTTGGGCGGAGAGGGCATCGCGCAGTTGCACTTCCAGAGTCGCCGGGTCCATGCGCAACAGCACCTGGCCGGCCTCGACGCGCTGGCCTTGTTCGACCAGGTTGGCCAACACGTTGCCGTCGAACGGCGCCGTGAGGGTGACGGTAGTGTCGGGCTCGATCTTGCCCACCAGGCCGATCTGGTGCACCAGCGGGTCGGGTTTTACCTCCAGCCATTGCTCGGTCGGACCTGCCTGCTCGGCACCGTTGCGCTGGTTGAGGAGACCGATTGCCGCGCCAGCCAACAGCAGGATCGAAACAACGACCAGCAGCGTTTTTTTCTTAGTAGTCATTGAGGGCGATTTCCCAACTTTCCAGCGTCATGCCCAGGGTCAGATCGAGCTGGGTCTGGGCGTTCAAATAAGCGATCAGCGCGTTGAGCTGGGCGTTTTCGGCGTTGCGCAGGTCGGTTTCGAAGCTCAACACCTGGAAGTTAGTGGAGCGCCCGGCACTGAGTTTTTCCCGTTCGATTTCGATCTTGCGCCGTGACAACTCCACGGCACGCTTGGAAATTTCATATTGGCGCCAGCGGGTGCCGAGGTCACGCACCACGTTGTTGACGTTGCGCTCCAGCTCCTGGCGCGCATCGGTAATGCGGATTTCCTGGTCCTCGACGTTCACTCGTGCACGTACCTCGGCCTGGCGCGTGCTGATGTCGCCAATGGGGATCTGCACCTGCACCCCGGCGTAGCTGTCCCAGGTACGGTTATTGTCATGGCCGTTGTTGTTGTCGGTGGCGGCGCGTACCTGGTTGGCGCCGGCCACCAGGTCCACTTGCCAGCGCCCGGAGTCCTTGGCGATCACCAGGTTGAGGTCGGCCTGTTGGCTGCCGAGCAGGGCGGCGAGGTATTCCGGTTGCTGGTTCTGCGCCAGGGTGAAGGCTTGGCGTTGGTCGATTTCCATGGGGTTGGCCTCCAGGGCTTCGGTGGCGCGCACCGGTGTCGACAGGTCCAGGGCCAACAGGCGCAGCAACGCCAGGCGGCTGGTGTCGAGTTGGTTGCGGGCTTCTTCCACGCCCAATTGCTGGGTAGCGATGTCGGCTTCGGTTTGGACGATCTCAAACTCGGCCATGCGCCCGGCGCTGATCAGTGCCTTGTTCACGTCCAGCAAGGTGTTGGAGCGCTTGAGTGCGTCCTGCACGATCACCAGTTGTTCCTGGGCACGCAGCAGTTCGCGATAGGTGGCGATGATCTGGCTGATGGTCTGCGCCACGGTGGCCTTGAGGTTCAAACGGTTGGCCTGCTCGGCCAGGCGCGACAGGCGCAGCGGCGCGGTGGTGGCGTCCCAGCCGGCGCCGCGCATCAGCGGTTGGATGATCGCTAGGTCGAGCCCGTCGCTGCGGTAACGGCCGGCGCGGTTGGCGTTGTTCAACTGCTGAGTCCAGGCCATGCTCAAGCGCGTGCCGTATTCGCCGAGCAGGCTGCTGGTCGGCGCCAGGTTGGCGTTGCGCACGTTGTCCTGAGAGCCACGAGAGGTACGGTAGTTACTGTTGAGGGTGAGCTTGGGGTTGAACACGTCCTCGGCGACACGCAGGTCAAACTTCTGTGCCACCCGTTGCAGGTAGGCGCTGCGTATCGCCGGGTTGTTGCGCAGGCCCAGGTACACCGCGTCACCCAGGGTCATGGTGGTGGCCTGGGCATTCAGCGACACGCCGCGCTCGTAGCCGCTGCGGGTACTGCTGGGCGCCGAAGGGTTGATAACCATCTCGGCAGTCATGCCCGGCAGGCTGATCAGCAGAAGGAGCAGCCCGCACTTATTCATCGCGCAGGGCCTCCACCGGCTGTAACCGCGAGGCCGAGACCGCCGGGTAGATGCCAAAGAACAAACCTACCAGTAACGTACTGCCCACCCCCAGGGGCAGGGCGGCCACCGCCAGGGCAAATGCCCAGCCCGACAGCCACGCATACAGCCAGGCGGCGGTCATGCCCAGCACCGCACCGCACAGCGCACCCACGGCGGTGAGCGTGACGGCTTCGAGCAGGAACAGGTTACGGATATCGCGCTGACGTGCGCCCAGGGCCATGCGGATGCCGATCTCGCGACGGCGCTCCGAGACGTTCATCAGCATCACGTTCATCACCCCGACACCGCCGCCCACCAGGGAAATCGCGCCAAGGGCCAGCAGCAGGTAGGCGAAGGTGCGACTCTGGCGCGTCATGCCGTCGATCATCTGCTGGGGCACCGTGATATTGACGTCGTGGTCGCTGAGTTGGGGTTGCAGCGCAGCGGCGGCGTCCCTCGCGATACGCTCCATGTCCTGCCCTGGCGCCGCACGGATGATCACATTGCTGATCTGCGGGCTGGCATAGATGCGACGCATACCTTCGGCCGGAATAAACAACGACTCGTTGGCCTGCACCGGCATCAGCATGGCCCGGGGTTGGTCGTGCAGGATGCCCACGATCAGAAACAGGTAGTCGTTGATGCGCACGCGGTCGCCCAGTTGCAGTGGGTCGCCCGGCGCACTGAGGGCCTGGGCAAGTGGGTCACCAATCACAGCGAAAGTTTCGCTGGCGTCGAAGGCCGACAGGAAGCGCCCCTCGCGCACGGCCAGGCGCATGGCGGCCTGTATACCCGGCGTGCTGCCGACCAGGTTGGCATTAGTGGTGCGTCCATGAAACACAATGGGCCCGCTGAACAGGCTGAGCGCGCCGATATGGGCAATGCCCTGTACGGCCAGGCGTACGGCGTCGAGGTCGAGTTGGGTACGCATCGGCACATTGCTGCTGCCCTTGGGCGGGAACTGCGCGATGAGGGTATCGGTGCCCATGTCCTTGAAGATCATCGCGGCATCCACCGCCGCGTTGTGGCCGATATTGATCAGCGCCACTACCGAGGAACTGCCGATCACAATGCCCAGCAGCGCCAGGATCGAACGTTTGCCCAGGGTCCGCAGGCTGATCAAGGCTTCATGCAGCAGTTGGCTGAGGCTCTGCTCGACCCGCAGGCTCATAGGCGCCCGGCCTCGTGCACCACACCGTTGCGCACCAGGATCTTGCGCTCCAGGCGCTCGGCAATGTGGGCGTCGTGGGTGACGATGATCAGCGTCACCTGCTGCTCACGGTTGAGGCTCAGCAGCAGGTCCATGATTTCCTGTGCGGTGGCGCTGTCGAGGTTGCCGGTGGGTTCGTCGGCGAGGATCACCGAGGGTTTGCCGACCAGTGCGCGGGCAATGGCGACGCGCTGACGCTGGCCGCCGGAGAGGTCGGCCGGGCGATGGTGGGCGCGCTCGGCCAGGCCGACTTGATCGAGCATACGCTGGGCCTGTTCCACCGATTCATGCCGCGATACGCCGCGATAACTCAAGGGCAGCGCGACGTTGTCCAGGGCGCTCAGGCGTGGCAGCAGGTTGAAGCTCTGGAACACAAAACCGATCTGCTGGTTGCGGATCGCGGCCAGTTCGTCGGGCGTGGCGTTGAAAATATCGTGACCGGCAAAGTGGTATTGGCCGCAGTTGGGCAGGTCCAGCAGGCCGAGGATATTGAGCAGGGTGCTCTTGCCGGAACCGGAGGCACCGAGGATGCCGCAGCTGTCACCGCGAGCGATGGACAGGCACACGTCATTGAGAATGCTCAGTTCCTGCCCGGCGAGCTGATAGCGCTTGCCGATGCCTTGCAGGGAGATCAAGCCGGGTTGCGTGGGGGTGTCTGTCATCATGACTACGCCTGCAGTCACGACGGTACTGCCATGCCCCCGGAAAATCCTTGTAACAAGTTCGGGAGCTGCCTGTACGCGTCACGGACTGGTTTTATTTCTTGTTTTTAAAATATTGTTTGAATAGTACCTGCGTTCAATCTGCTTCGCCAGCCATGGATGTAGAGCGGTTTTACCCTTTGAAACGTTTTGCCGAATGCAGGTTTCGGACCGGCAGAAATGCTTTCAATCGGTCTCGATAGCCCGGTTATACAGGCTTTTAGTGATATGGCGGAGTGTCACTACTTGCTTTCGCCGGGCCGCCCCGGTATAAAAAATCAAATTATTTTTTAAAACAATATTTCCGCCGTGGAACCCTTATGGTCGCGAAGAAACTCAGCGCTCCAAACGTTACCAAGACTCGATTGCTGGATGCGACAGAGGCCCTCTTCATCAAGTACGGCTACGACGCCGTGTTGCTACGCCAGATAACCGAACGCGCACAGGTCAACCTGGCGGCGGTGAACTACCACTTCGGGGACAAGGACTCCCTGATGAAAACCCTGCTGATGCAACGTCTGGAGCCGCTCAACGAGCAGCGCCTGGAACTGCTGGCGCGCTGTGAAGCCGAATCCGATGGCCCG
This sequence comes from Pseudomonas sp. OST1909, assembly GCF_015277575.1. Taxonomy (NCBI): domain Bacteria; kingdom Pseudomonadati; phylum Pseudomonadota; class Gammaproteobacteria; order Pseudomonadales; family Pseudomonadaceae; genus Pseudomonas; species Pseudomonas sp. OST1909. The sequence goes on along the minus strand of NZ_CP063780.1, from coordinate 4,069,892 downwards.
CTGGATTGCGACACGCTGCTCGGCGTGCTGTTCGCCCCGGCCATGGGCCTGGAGCGCAGCGATCCGGCCAGCGGGGAAGGGCGTTCGTTCATTCGCTTCCTTGGCCGGGTCTACAGCGACACCTCGCCGTTCATTCAGGAATACCTCAAGGTGCATTACCAGCCGGTGTTCCAGCGCTTCTTCGAAGCCTTCGCCCTGGCCTTGCCGGATTTGCCGCGTAATGAGCTGGGCGTGCGCCTGCAATTTGCCCTCAAGGCCATTTCCGGGGTCATGGCCGGCACCGAACTGCGCCTGCTGATGAACTCCATGAGCCTGGGCCGCCCGGCGACGGATGCGGAGGTGATGGCGAAGTTGATTACCTTGGTGTCGGCGGCGATTCGAGTGCCGCAGCAAAGCCCGGAAGCTGAAACCGCGTTGGCCAAGGTGCTGGATACTCAACGGGCGATTCGTGAACAAGCGGTACGCTGACCCGGTGTGAGCTAACTCTTGCCTATCAGGTGTAGCAGACATGAAAAAAGCCCTGAACCAATCAGGGCTTTTTCATTGGTGATGCTTGCGTTGTTAAAGATCCACAATGGTGACGGTATTGCTTCCGGAGTTAGCGACAAACATCCTCGTTCCCTCTGAGTTGACCACAATAGCTCTGGGTTGGTCGAAGCCTTCGAGGGTGTTGATGAGTTCGAATGTTTCGCTGTCGTACAACTTTACCGTATTGCCAGATCTTTCGGTCACATAGATAACGCCAGTGCGAGGGTTGGCCGCTACACCCCATGGAGTTTTGAGGCCGTCAATGCTTCTAATAGTTGTCGGGACATTAGTGCTGTTGTCGAGAACCAGTAGTTTATTGGCATCGGCTACCGTAGCGTAAAGCCTTGAGTTGACTGGGCTGTGAGCAAAGGCGGTGAGTACCCCTCCTGGAGACGGCCCAGAACCGAAGTCCGCATACGTAATTGCATTGTGAACTCTCATACTCGTGGATCCCCACGTTCCATAAGTAATGGTTGACTGTCTATTGAGCCCTAGTGCCGGGGCATGGATAGTGCTACCGCTCGATTCGTATGCATTGAAGTGAGCCGTGACCGTGTTAGAGGCAGTACTTATTACTGAAGAGGTATGATTGTACCAAGGAGTGCCTGCGGTTCTAATGAAGTAGTAGGCGCTGCTTCCGGCATATATTTTCGTTCCGTCGTTATTGATGCATAGCTCACCAGTTTGGTAAGTGGCTATCGCTTTTATTGTTGCCCAAGAACTGGTATTCAATACCAGTACGTCGTTCAAAAAATTGGGCGCTTGGTATCTGGCATTGGAAATACTTACATAAAGCACGTTGCCGTCAGGTTTTAGCGCCACTCCGCGCGGTTGATATGAGAGCGGATGGGTACTGATAACTTCACCCCCATCTGCATCGAATACGGTAATGCCATAGCCGCCAGTTCCCGTGCTGGCAACGTACACCCGTTTATCATCCGAGCTAATGGCAAGGTATGTCGGCCCATTCCTGACCGTTACGTTGCCCACGATTTCCCCTGATACTTTTTTTATTGTATAGCTCACAGGCTTCAACGGTTGTGCTGAGGCCTTGTCGTCATGTTCTTCCAAGTTTACAAATACATGCACGTCCAGTGGGTCACCCTCTTTCAATGAGCGCAGATAACTCGATGGTATTTCTGCGCTGATCAGTTTGGCGTTGGCCTCACCAGGGCTCACCACTGCGCCGGTTCGTAGTTCATGGTATTGGCTACTGCACAAGTCAATATAAACGGGCTGTCCAGCTTTCATGAACCGCCATCCCCGCACTTCTATGCGATGGGATTTACTGGTATCGATCACACCGGAGGGCGCACTGGGCACACTCACCAAATTCCACTCTTGCGCTGACAGTGCCTGGATCATCAATGTCAACTCATCGGACTTGGTGGTCTTGCTGGTCTCGATAAGGTTGTAATAAATCGTGCATTTATCGGCCAGATACGCTGCCACAAAAGCATGTGGCACGGTGAAGCTGACGTAGTTTTCTCCAGGTTCGGGCGTGGCGGGTTTGGCCGGAATATTCGGCATGCCGACACCCGGCTTGCCGACGATGAACACTTTGATATCCGACCCAGGAGGGAACTTGTCCGATACCACGCGAATAGTCACCACCGGTCGATTAGGCGGCAGCACGTGCAATGGGTCCAGGCTGGCCTGGTCCGGGCCTGTCGGCGTCGCCTCGAGCACGGTGGGGGCTTTCAGTTCGAGCTTGGAGCCCACCTTTATGTTCACCGCGTGAGAAAACCGCGTCAGTACGTTTTCGCGCCAGCGCGTGTAGTAGATGCGCATGGTCTTGTCGATATTGGCAAGGATGTAGCTACGCTCCAGTTTGAAGCGCAGATCTCGCCCGACCCATTGACGCCGTATCGGAAACGCCTGCGCAGGTGCTGTTCCGCCAGGCGCGCTGCCCTCACAGTAAAGCGTCACGATATCGTTGAGCAGAAAGTCAGGGTTACTCTTGACCACGATATTGGCGTGCTCGGTGGATTGTTCGGGGTCGAATTGATACAGCGGCGCCGGCGCTTCCATGACCTCAGGCTCCGGCAATGAGGCCACTGCGTTGCCGACGTTGACTGTCACGTCCATTGAAGTGCGCACGTCATCCCCATTGTCCACCTGATAAAGAAGCCTGAGTGTGCCGCCTTCAAGACCGGCAATCACGCCGTTCGGGCCGTTGGCAATGGGAAATAACACATCGCCCCCTCCCGCAGATTCGTAGATTTCGTCGTAGTAGCGAGTGCCGTTGGCTTTCGTGCCCTCGAGGATCAGAATCACCAGATCAAAGGGGTCCTGGCCCAGTTCGGGGTACGCCCTGACAACAATGTTAACAAGCGGTGATTGTGGGTCGAGGACGCCGCCGGGCGCTTCCAGCACTACGGGTGGCGGCAGGCGCATATCGATGGGCGTACCGATGACATTAAAGATGTTGCCGTCGGAGTAACGGTTGGGCACGTCGCTGCGAATGCGCTCATAGGACAGCTGGAACTGCCCGCTGATAAGGGGGCGCAGGTCGGCATTCGGGAAGGGCAGGGTGATAAAGCTCAGTGAGGTAAGCGGTGGAGAGTTGTAGGTGGTGGTGATAACGCCACCGCTCGAACGGCCCTTGACGGTTACACGCACAACATCCTCAAGGGCAAAGTCCGGGCCTGGGGTGTTAATAAAGATGGTTGCATCGCGCCCATTGAGTTGATCGTGGTCAAGGGTATTGTTCGGGGCTTCGAGCACAAGCGCTTTGGGTAAGAGCGGCTCAGCCCCGTCGTCAAGCCTGACATTCAACAGCAGCGCCGGTGACCAGCCGAGGGACGCGTTGCCGACCTCGTCGATGATTTCATATTCACACACATGGGAACCACTGCGTACCTGCTTCCAGAAGCCATCATAAAGCGTGAAGGTGATGTCTTCACGTCCGGAGGCTTGGCTTTCGGTGAGCGGAAGGATGGGCGCCGCGATCCCATTAATGCGCAAGCGAATACGGTCACGTGTGGCCCGGTAGGTGCTGGGTTCCTGGGTCGCATCGACCGGGTAGAACTTGAAGGTAACCGGTACCCCCTTTTGTGCGTCGGCCTGCGTCACTCCAAAAATGATGATGTGCTCAGGGAACACCGGAATCGGCAGGTTTTCGTTTTGCAGCGTACTGCCGATCGGGTTGCGACCAGCGGGGGCCACGGTATCGACCTTCAGATTGAAGTGTTTGGTTTCTTTGGGCGTGCCACCGAGGCGAGTCACTCTCATGAACACCGGGTTGACCGGACCATCAGGAAGACGGGTTCGAGGGATGTACAACGGAATCATACGACTCTTGTCGACGTCATCCTGGGTGACGTTATAGGTCGCGACAGGGATTAGCAGGTCTTCGCTGAACAGCTCTACGAAGTCGTCCTTAGCCATATTCAGGTAGGCCAACAGGTTGCACAACAGCCCCAGGTCCCGATGAACCTCCAGAGCCGCTTTGTTTATGCCACCATCGAAGCCGACGACTGTTTGCGTCAAGCCCGGAATATAGAGGGGCAACACCTCGAACGGCACGTTTTTAAAGCTATCGGAGGTGATGGTGCCCTGGATTGACTGTGGCGGTAGGAAGTAGCTGCGGTTAAGGGGCCGGGGGCCGGACAGGTCAATGGCCTCTTCTGCCGACTCTGACAATTGCCCTGAGTCGATCACGGGCAATGGCGCGGCGTTTGTGACGACTGAAAGGTCAGTGTTTTGGCTCATGGAAAAATCCCTCCGCAAATTAATTAGCTCACTGGAGGAATTAAGCGTCTCGGAAGACGAATGGGATAGCTGTGAGAAATGACAGTGGCGACGAATGGTCTGGATAAAGAAACACTGATTGCCATAGTGCAGGCAAAAAAAAGCCCGCTGGGGCGGCGGGCTTGATATGCAACGTTTGTAACGGATGAGGCTTTACCCTACGTTCTGGGATGTGAACAAATCGTGAAAAATATGTAAGAGAAAGTGTGAATGTGTGACGGCCATAAAATAGTCGAGGCGTTCACCTATTCAGATCTTCCAGCGGCCAGCGCTTTTGGCCAAGCGTTGACGCATCGCATCGACATTCGCTGCCAATTGCACCGTCAATAATCGATACCCATCCAGCGCACTGTAAACCGGCGCATCCAATGCAGACTCACTGCCAGCTCTGGGGCCTGTGCGCTCCAAGCGCTCGGTGACCCCCGATTTCAACGCCCGCGCCATCCCCACCAACTGCACTCGAATCTGCCGGTGCTCGGCCTTGAGCATCACCTGCATCCGCGCCGTGGCCTGCTTGTCGCGCGGATCTGGCCGGGTATTGCCGAGAATCTCCAGGGTACTGATGCACATGCGCAGGTGACGCTGGATCGCGTCCAGTTCGGTCATGGAGATCCGCACTTCCTTGGACACCGACGGCATCAACGAGCGCAGTTGCAACATTGCTGCATTCAGGCGGTTGAGCAGCTTGAGGTGTTCATCATCGGTCACCGATTGGCCACCGATGATGCGGCTGTAGATCTGCGCGCAATCACGCAATGCACTGGCCAGGTTGTAGCGCCATGAGTACACCGCATACAGTGGCAGGGCGAAGGAGAAGGCCAGGGCCAGTACGATGCCGATCAGGATATCGACGGTACGCCACAAGCCATCAGAGATCGGATTGTCCCCGTGGCCGGCGACGATAAACACCGTGATCGCCGACAGCAGCGCGATGTAACCGCCCTTGCCGATGGCATGGTAGGAAAAGAACCCGCACACCACCGACATCAACAGATAGGTCAACAGTGGCAGGCCGAAGTAAGCCTGTTGCACCACCAGCAGTAAACCGACGCTGGCGCCGATCAAGGTGCCGTAAGCGCGCTCCACGGCTTTCTTGCCGATATTGCCATGGTGCTGCAAGCCGCCGATCACGATCAGCATGGTCACCGATGCCCATTCGCCGTGGGGCAGGCTCAGGCCGCTGGTGAGCAGGATGGTCGCCAGCAAACCGACGGATACGCGCGCAGCGTGGATCAGCTTGGCGTGGCGAAAACGCCGGTACGGGTCGAGCAGGGGGCGCAGCAGGCGCCGGGCAAAAATGGGCAGGTTCATCGGTATTGAAGTGGCCTCAAATGTATGAATGTGCTCGACTCAATGTGGGAGCTGGCTTGCCTGCGATAGCATCACCGCGACCTGACTGAAAGACCGAGGCGCCGGCATCGCAGGCAAGCCAGCTCCCACACTGACCTGTCTGCACATTGGAACGGGGTTGGCTTCAGAAAATGTAATCGGTCGTCAGGAAGCTCGAGTCACGGTTGCGCAGGATATCGCTGACCAACGCCTTGTTACTCTCCTGGAACTTGGTCGCCACCAGGGTGCGGATCGAAAACACGCGCAAGGCGTCATGCACCGACAGCGTTCCCTCGGCCGAGTTCTTGCGGCCGTTGAACGGAAAGGTGTCCGGCCCGCGCTGGCACTGGGCGTTGATATTGATGCGGCCGACCTGGTTGGCAAAGGTGTCCACCAGGCGCCCGACGGCGACGGGGTCGGTGCCGAAGATACTCAACTGCTGGCCAAAATCCGAGTCCAGCACGTAGTCGATCACGGTCTCCAGGTCACGGTAGGGCACGATCGGCACCACCGGGCCGAATTGCTCCTCATGGTAGACGCGCATCTGTGGGTTCACCGGGTACAGCACCGCCGGGTAGAAGAACGAACCACGGCTGCTGCCGCCCTCGCTATTGACCACCTGGGCGCCGTGTCGGGCGGCATCCGCCACCAGTTCGTTGAGGTAATCCACCTTGCCCACTTCCGGCAGTGGCGTCAGCGCCACGCCGTCTTCCCAGGGCATACCGGGCTTGAGCGTCGCGAGTTTGGCGTTGAATTTTTTGATAAAGCTATCGACGACATCTTCATGCACGAACAGGATCTTCAATGCAGTGCAACGCTGGCCGTTAAATGACAGCGAACCGGTGACCGCTTCACTCACCGCGTTATCCAGGTCCACCTCGGGCAGCACGATGCCGGGATTTTTCGCGTCCAGGCCCAGGGCGGCTCGCAAGCGGTGCGGCTTGGGGTGCAGCTTTTTCAGGTCGCTGGCGGCCTTGTTGGTGCCGATAAAGGCAAAGATGTCGATCTTGCCGCTGGCCATCAGCGCGCTCACGGTTTCGCGGCCGCTGCCGTAGATCACGTTGATCACCCCGGCCGGGAAGCTGTCGCGGAACGCCTCCAGCAAGGGGCGGATCAACAGCACACCGAGCTTGGCCGGTTTGAACACCACGGTATTGCCCATGATCAACGCCGGGATCAGTGTGGTGAAGGTCTCGTTCAACGGGTAGTTGTAAGGCCCCATGCACAGCGCCACGCCCAGCGGTACGCGGCGGATTTGCCCGAGTGTGTCCTGTTCCAGCTCGAAGCGGCTGCTACGGCGGTCGAGTTCCTTGAGGGCGTTGATGGTGTCGGTGATGTAGTCGCAGGTACGGTCGAATTCTTTCTGCGAGTCCTTGAGGTTCTTGCCGATTTCCCACATCAGCAGCTTCACCACCGCATCGCGCTGTTCGCGCATACGCCGCAAAAATGCCTCGACGTGCTGGATACGTTCGACAACGCGCATCGTCGGCCACTCACCCTGGCCGCGGTCATAGGCACGCACGGCGGCATCCAGGGCGGTGAGGGCGGTGTCGGCGTCCAGCAATGGCGTGCTGCCGATATGCACGCGTTCGTCGCCCAGTTGCACCGGGCTTTGCACGCGAGCGAGCGGGCCATTCCACACCCGCAGCTGGCCATCAACCAGATAGTCACGCTGCTCAATGGGCGCCGTCAGGCGAAATTGCTCGGGAATCTGGGCGACGGAAGTGGGAAACAGCTGGGCGAGCAGGTTGCTGGTGGTCATGTCGCTACCCCTGGAATAGTTGCAAAACATGACTAGAGAGTCACCCAACTAGCGGCTCTAAGGCAAGGCTTACGCGCATTGTTGTTCGCAGCGCGGTGCGCGCCGGGTAAACTGCGCGGCTTTTCAGAAGGAGTTCACATGAGTCAGTACCAGCCGGGCATTCTTGCCGCACCGGTGCCTTTGCAGGCCCGCCATCTGTTTTTCGCCCTCGATTCCCTGCAAGCCGTGCCCGCGGCGCTGGACGCGCTGGTGCAGTTGACGGATGCGGCGGCCGTGGTCGGTTTCGGTGATTCGCTGGTAAAGGCGCTGGGCGCCGAAATTGAAGGGCTGCGTGCATTCCCCGCCGTCAGCGGCCCTGGCGCTGACAACCCTTCGACTCAACAGGCGCTGTGGGTATGGCTGCATGGGGCGGATCGTGGCGAGTTGCTGCTGCGTAGTCGTGCCATCGAGAAAGCCCTGGCCCCGGCGTTTCGCCTGGTGCAATCGACTGAAGGCTTCCGCTACAAGACCGGCTTTGACCTGACCGACTACGAAGACGGCACCGAAAACCCTCACGACGATGCTGCCGTGGAGGCCGCCTTGACCGACAGCGGTGCCAGCTTTGCCGCTATCCAGCAATGGCAGCACGACCTCGACGGGTTCGCCGCGTTGCCTGCCCAAGAGCGTGACCACATCATCGGCCGCCGCCATGGCGACAACGAAGAACTCGACGACGCTCCGGAATCGGCCCACACCAAGCGCACAGCCCAGGAAAGCTTCACCCCGGAAGCCTTCGTGGTGCGCCGCTCGATGCCTTGGGCCGAGAATGGCCAGGCAGGATTGATGTTCCTCGCGTTTGGTCATTCCTTCGATGCATTTGAAGCGCAGTTGCGGCGTATGAGCGGGTTGGAGGATGGGATTGTCGATGGTTTGTACCGCATCAGTAAGCCATTGACCGGTGGCTATTACTGGTGTCCCCCGGTCAGGGAAGGGCGTCTGGACCTGAGTTTGGTTTGTTAACAGCCTTTTTGCTTGCTGCCTGAGGCACGTTTCAAGTGCTTTTGAGGGTTTCCAGCCACGCGGGGTCAAACCGTGTTTGCTCGGTATCGATCCCCAGGGCGTGCATCTTGGCCTTGTGTGCGTCAATCTCGCCGACCAGTTGCGCCTGGGCGCTGGAGTTGGCATCCAGCTCATGCATTTGCGTCAGCCCCAGGTGATAGAAACGCAACAGTTTGATGGCGGCCGGGTCGTTGGCTTGTACCCGCTCGGTGACCTTGTGCATTACGTTGGTCACGCTCATCAGGCTGCGCTTGAGCCGCCAGCCGTACACCGCCGGCGCGAGCCAGGGCTGGGACCAGAACGGGCCACGCACCAGTGCGACGGTGATCAACACCCCGGCAAATACACCGCCGACATTGAAGCGAAAGTTGTCCCCCCCAGGCTCACCAAACAGCATCACCGCCAGGCTCGACAGCAGCATGGCCAGGGCCAGGAACAGCACGGCCACGATCAGCGTGCTGCGGCGGGTCTGTTGACGGTAGGTGACAGGGTCGCAGGGTTTGAGCTCGAACATCCGGGTCAGGTCTCCAGAAAGGGCGGTCATCTTCTCATGCTTGCAGCAATGAAGTTGAACGATGACTGCGCACGGTTTCTCTAAACCTGTGAAGCCCCTCATGAGGTAAGCCATCATGTCTGAACACAAGCAGCCACCGCCAGGTACACCGGATCCGAACCGCACGCCGGGTGAGGAGGAGCGCGACAACGATGCTTTGCGCCCCAACGATCCCAAAGAGCGTGGCCCCGACAATGATGTCGAGCACGTCGAACAAGACCTGGAAAACCTCCACGACAAAGCGCGGCCGCTTTAGCAGGAGCATGTGATGAACAAACGTACCGATGGTCCCCACTCCAACGAGCACGCCAGTGGCAAGGATGAGCTGGGTTTCGACCCGGACTCGCCAGATGTGGCCGACCCTCAGGTCGACCCGGTAGGTCCGGCTATTGCGCCGCTGGATGAGAAAAAGTCATCTGAGAAAAAGCCGCCCTACGATCCGTTGGGCGACTTGAAGAAGTGAACCGAGCCCCGCCGTCGTGCGGGGCTTTGTTTATTTGGGTGGGGTCCAACTGACGTCGGTGATGCCGTATTTTTCCGCCCAGGGCCGGGTGGTTTTTTTCACTTGCTCGTGACCGACGCGGCCGATGCGGCTGACATGGGCAATGTCGGCATCAACGGCCGCCCAGTGCCAGGCTTCGGCGTTATTCATCACCTCGGCGCGCACCACGAAAGACTTGGGTTTACCGTGTAGCTGATAGTGGATGGTGTAGATTTTTGCGGTACTCATGTTGCCTCCCTGTCTTGTTATAGATGGATAGGCCAGCGTTCTAAAAGGTTCATTCAAAATGACAACGTACGCGGTGGCGCGGCATAGTGACGCTCTTGCCCTGCGCCCGAGGATCGCGCCATGCTCACACCCACGGATAGCCGCCTGTACCTGCAACGCCTGGGCTATGCCTCGCCACCGGCACCCACCTTGCAGACCCTGCGGGACTTGCAGCTGCGCCATGTCTGCACTTTTGCCTTTGAAAGCCTGTCGACCCTGATGCATGCGCCGGTGCCGATTGACCTGCAAAGCGTCACGCAAAAGGTGTTGCACCAAGGACGCGGCGGCTATTGCTATGAGTTGAACCAGCTGTTCCTGGCCTTGTTGCAGGAGCTGGGCTATGAGGCTCGCGGCATTACCGGTCGTGTGGTGATTGGCGGGCCACCGGACGCCCACACCGGCCGTACTCATCGTCTGAGCCTGGTGACCCTCGACGGCGTGCGCTATATCACCGATGTCGGCTTCGGTGGCATGGTCCCCAGCAGCCCGTTGCAACTGGACAACGAAGCGCCCCAGGCCACTGCCCATGAGCCTTTTCGCCTGACATGCAATCAGGGCAGCTACACATTGTGGGCCCAGGTCGGTGAAGAGTGGCGCGGCTTGTACGTGTTCGATCTGCAAGTGCAGGCAGATATCGACTACGAAATCGGCAACTGGTACGTCTCCACGCACCCTGGGTCGCCGTTCGTGGGGCAGTTGAAAGCCGCGCTGCTTGCCCCCGGTAAACGTCATACCTTGGCCAACGCCCACTATGCGCTTCATTACCTGGATCGGCCCAGTGAAAAGCGCACGCTTCAGAGTGCCGACGAGTTGCTGGCGCTATTGCACGACACGTTCGGGATTCAGCTGCCGGATCAGCCTCAACTTCGCGAAGCCGTTGAAAGCCTTATCCGCACGAATCCTGAAGAATATTGAGATAGAGCCTTCGCTGAACCGTTTTTTCTCCATTTTGGTGCAAATCAGTTCGAACTTTTTGCAAATGCCAAGGTTCGAACCGATTCCTGAATACTTTGCCCACCTTAAAATGGAGATGTAAAACGATGTCCAAACTATTCGGAAAATTTCTCAAGAACACCTCGTTGCTGGCCCTGGTAGCTGCGCCTGGCGTGGTGTTCGCTGCACCTTCCACCGACCCGATCTCCACGTTCGGGATCCTGGGCAGCTACAACGACTTCAAACTGGAAGGCGGTAGCGAAAGCGACAAGGACCACATGCCTGAAGCGGGCCTGTTCTATAACTTCGGCAACAAGCTCACCGCCGAATCCGGCTTCATCTACCAGGCCGGTATCGAAGCCAAGTACGGCGAAAAAAGCGATAACAAACTCAAGGAAGGCCAGGCTGACCTCGACCTCGGCTGGCGTGCCGCGCTGGATGCGCGCAACTTCGTCGACGTGATCGTAGGCGGTGGCTACACCTGGACCCGCTATGAGCCGGACACCAATGGCTACGATATGAAGCTGACCAACAAGTCGCCGTTTGCCAAGGCAGCCCTGGGCTACAACCACCAGTTCGATGACATGACGCTGCGCGTCGAAGCCGGCGCCCGTCACACCATCGATGGCCGCGCCAAACTCAAGGTAGACGGCGTTGGCAGCGACAGCGTGGACCTCAAGGACCGCACCAACCCTTATGCCGAAGTCAGCCTGCTGATGAACCAGAAGGGCGATCTGCCAGTGATGGCGGGCCTGTACTACACCCGCACCGAGTACAAGCTCGACGGCGATTCCTATGTGGCCGATAACACCAAGCTCAAGCGTGATGAGTATGGTTTCAAGGTGGGTATCGCATTCTGACGCTGTTTACGCTGTAAAAACGCCCCGAATGCTCGGGGCGTTTTTTGGGTGGGCCAGGCATGGCGCATTGCGCGCAAGCCTACTCGATCTTGGACTTGATTAGGTAACTTAAAGTAATAGGGGATTCACTGGGTGATCGTTTGATTCGGCACTAACCGACAGGTGTATGTGCTTGTTTTTTATACAAATATAGATAGAGCGCAATTGATACTGATGCAGTTAAAAAAGCCACGCATGCAGCCACAACAAAAGGGGCTGGACGACCGCCTGCAATTATTAGCACTGTCCCTAAAGAAGGTCCAATTATAACGCATAGCATTTGGATGCTTCTGAAAGACATGGATACTCTTCCGATATTATCAGAAGGGCATAATTGTTGAAGTATTATATTGGACGATATGATTAATAACTCATAACTTAAACCATTCAAAAACCAAATCAGCGGATAGAGATAGGCTCTTCCAGGTACTTGGAAAAATACTAAAATTGCGGTCAGGATTAATGCTGCAGAAAAAATAAATAATGCATGTGATCGAAGTAGAATCTCATCGATATTGCTCAATTTGAACTTCATCAACAGTGCGGCACATATCGCGCCTCCGGCGGTTGCGGAAACGATCACTGAAAAATTAACTGGAGGTAAGCCTTCGTAGGCTAGAAAGGACGCCAAATGCGGGTCGTAAATTCCTAAAGCCAGCGATGTCAGTAGGGAGTATAAAAAGCCTATGCGTAGTTGAAATGGCAAGGCTTTGAAAATAGAAATTCCTCTTGTTATGTCGCGATAGAGTGGAAGGGTTTTCGTAGAGGAGTCATTAATTTGCATTCGGAATGCCAGGCAAATAGACCTTAGGAGTGGAAAGGTTAATGAAGTGGCGGCAGCCGACAAAAAGAATAAATCCTTAGGTGATAATACTGCCGTTAACATACCTGCAAGTAATGGTGCAAGAATTTTGGAGGATTGATCAAATACACTGACGTGACTGAAAAATGATTTGCGCTCTTCGGCAAGTATCAGTTGTCGAACCATGATGGTTATCGAAGGGAAGTAAAATAGGTTTGACACGCCTTTGAATAAAACCAAAAACAAAAAGCTCTGAAGGTCTGGAGACACTGCGAGTGCTACAGTAGATAGTGTGCGCAGTATGGCACCAAATAATAGTGTCTTCCTTACGTCATGTCGATCTATCAGCGTTCCAACGATAGGGCCAAGAAACAACATTGGGGCACCCAGGCAAAAAGCCAGGAACGCTATCGATGAAGGAGATGCATGCCATAGATAGACGGGGACCGTGAAGATCAAAAAAATATCAAGCCATAGTGATAGGCTGGATAGCGCTTGCACGTAAATAAGCTTACTTGACGTTTTCATCATGCCGATCTGAATTGAGAAAAAGTTTGTCTTCAAACACGAAGCCGTCGAGTCCATGTTCACTGGCGAATCGATACAGGTCGCTCAACCTATTTATAAAACCGCGGCCGTTAAAGTTCAGGGACGTGTTACAAAGTACGCCGACTCCTGATATATCACGATAGGCGCTCAGTAACTGATGCATACGAAGATTCTGCGATTTATTGACTGATTGAGGGCGCGCTGAGTTATCAACGTGCGTTACGGCTGGAATTTTAGATGAAATAACTTTTCGAAATTCCAGCATGAAAGGGGATGGGTTAGACGGGCGAAAGTATTCAGCCATACATTCTTCTAAGCATATCGGCGCAATGGGTCGAAACCCCTCGCGCTTCTTGATTTTATTCAATCTAATGAGGTTTTCTCTAGGGTAGGGCGCCGCAAAATTACTCGTCTCATATATAGTTCCTCATGATTATTGCCTTCGCAGATTTGCGATGCACTTAAACCGTATGAGCGTCTATTGTGATTGTCAATATTATTTCTTGAGCTGTATTATTTTTCAGTTGAGTCTTCCTGTGTTTTTCCAGGTATTTATCGGATCGGTCTGATTGGCATTTCCTACATTTCGCTCCATCGTTGATTTCTAAAAGTATTGGTTCATATACAAGACTGTAATATCCAGTTGCATATAAGCCGACGTTCCGTTGTCGTTGTGGTTCACATATTTTTCTTCGCGGGTGCTCAACGCTAGAAGCGTTTAGTCGAGGACACCAACTGCGGCGTATGGAATGCCTATGTTGATATTGATCTGCATCTGGCGTTTACGCTTGCGGCCGAAACCGCCATGCCTGGTGCTGTTCGACTCACTATGGTGGTGAGTCGAATGACTTGGAGGTGAAAGTCCTCTACACACCCGGCAAGGGTACGACACAAACTCCGCTGTGTGCTGTGGCGTCAATGGAAGCAGCCTACTACTCGATGCTTTTGCAGGTCAGCCCAGTGCAGCAAGTTGTGCCACGGTTTTCGGAAAGCGCGCCACCAGGCGGATCAGGGTGACGGCCTGGGCGTTGGGTTTGGCCCGGCCTTGTTCCCAGTTTTCCAGGGTCCGGATGTTCGTACGCAAGTACATGGCGAATACCGACCGGGAGAGGTTGAGTTGCTGTCGCACGGCGATCACCTCGTCTGCGGTGAGCGGTGCCAGTTTGTTGAGGTGCACTTGGTGAGTGCGCAGGGTGATTTTGCCCTGGCGTTCGTCGGCCAGGGCGTCGAAGCCTTCGATCAACTCTGAAGCAATAGTGCGTTTTGTGCTGATCACTACGTAGGTTGCGTATGAATTGATCACTTTTCGAAGGCAGGACGGAGCACAGATGTCAGCTGTCGCTGTGTATCGGGTCAGACCATTCGCGATGCTAGCGTGGCATGGGACCGCGGTGAGCCCATGAGTATCCAACTGACGCTCCTCGATCCAAATGTGTGTGTGGGCTTGCTCGCGAAGGCGGCGGGGCAGTCAATACATTTGGTGACCAGAGCACCTACTCTTGCCCTGAAAACGCAAAACGGCGCCCAAAGGCGCCGTTCTGCTTACTGCATCAATCTAAGCGATCAAACCCCCAACACCGCGTGCTGCACCAGGGTGAGCAACGGTTGCGGGTACACGCCCAGGAAGAACGCGAGCACGGCGATGGCCAGCAGCATCACGCCACCGGCTTTCTGTTCCCAATGCAGCTCGGCATCCACACGGCGCAGGTTTGGCTCGATCAGGTACAGGGTGACCATCACGCGCAGGTAGTAGAACACGCCGATGGCGCTGCCCAGTACCAACGACGCTACCAACCACCACTCGTGGGCTTCAACACCGGTCGCGACAATGTAGAACTTGCCGATAAAGCCCGCGGTCAGCGGGATACCGGCCAGCGACAGCATCATTACGGTGAGTACGGCGGTCAGGTACGGACGGCGCCAGAACAGGCCGCGGTATTCGTACAGGGCATCAGCATCACGGCCTTTGTAGGGCGAGGACATCAGCGTGATCACGCCGAATGCGCCAAGGCTGGTGATCACGTAGGTGACCAGGTACACGCCGATGGCTTCCACGGCCAGGCCTTTGCTCGCCACCAGGGCGATCAGCAGGTAGCCGAAGTGGGCGATGGACGAGTAACCCAGCAGACGCTTGAGGTTGTTCTGAGTCAGGGCCAGCAGGTTACCGAACAGGATCGACGCAATGGCGATCACGGTCAGCACGTTGCTCAGCACGCCGGTGTTGGCGGCAGGGGAGATTTGGAACAGACGCACCATCACCGCAAATACTGCCACTTTCGACGCAGTTGCCAGGAACGCGGCCACCGGTGCGGGGGCGCCTTCGTACACGTCCGGAGTCCACAAGTGGAACGGCACCAGCGACAGCTTGAACGCCAGGCCGATCAGCATCATCGCCAGGCCCAGTTGGGCAATCGGCGCCGGGCTGTTGGTGGCAGCCAGGGCGTGGCCGATACCGGTGAAGCTCAGGCTGCCAGCTTCTGCGTAGAGCAGGGCCATACCGAACAACAGGAACGCGGAACCGG
Organism: Pseudomonas sp. OST1909; assembly: GCF_015277575.1. Taxonomy (NCBI): domain Bacteria; kingdom Pseudomonadati; phylum Pseudomonadota; class Gammaproteobacteria; order Pseudomonadales; family Pseudomonadaceae; genus Pseudomonas; species Pseudomonas sp. OST1909. The sequence continues at coordinate 4,054,455 of NZ_CP063780.1, read as the reverse complement.
CGGCCGACAGCACCATGTACTTGATACCGGCTTCCAGGGAGCGCTTGTTGAAGAAGGCGTAGGCCACCAGGCCGTAGGTCGGGATCGACAGCAGTTCCAGGCCGATGAACAAGCCGGCCAGGTGCTGCGCGCTGACCAGCACGATACCGCCGGCCGCAGCCAGCAGGATCAGCAGGTACAGCTCTTCGCGGTTGCCCGGGTAGCCGGTGCCGCCTTCGCCGAGGTAAGCGTGGGCGAGGGTGACGCACGCCAGGGTCGCCACCAGGATCAGGGCGATGTACAGCAACGCGAAGTCATCGACCATCATCAATGGCGTGACCGCCAGTGGCGCGACCTTGAGGGCCGGGATGATCGACAGCAGGGCCAGGTTCAACCCGGCGCAGGACAGCAGGAACGTTTGCGAGTGATTGCGGCGCCAGGCGATTGCCAGCATCACCACCACGATGGTGAGGCTGGTAATCAGCAGCGGCGCAAGCGCGATAAAGTGTTGGATCGTGAATTCCATAGCGCTCTTACCGGGCCGAAGCGAGTTGAGAGAAGGCGGTGCCGAACCACTGCTGCACGCCATGCATCGTTGCGGCAGAAGTGTCCAGGAACGGTTGCGGGTACACGCCGATGAAGATCAGCAACACCGCAAGGCCGAGCACCATGATCAGTTCGCGCGCATCCATCCCTTGCAGGACGGTGTCGGACTTGGCCGGGCCGAAGTAGGCGCGGTGGATCATGATCAGCGAGTACACCGAACCGAACACCAGGCCGGAGGTAGCAATGGCGCTGATCCACGGCGTCTGCACAAAGGCACCCATCAGGATCAGGAACTCGCCGATGAAGTTACCGGTACCCGGCAAGCCCAGGGATGCAGCGGCGAAGAACAGGCTGATCGCCGGCAGGTAAGCAATGCGCGACCACACGCCACCCATTTCACGCATGTCACGGGTATGCAGGCGCTCGTACAACTGACCACTGAGGATAAACAGGGCAGCGGCCGAAACACCGTGGGCCAGCATCTGGATCACTGCGCCTTGCAGCGCCAGTTGGCTGCCGGAGTAGATGCCGATCAGTACGAAACCCATGTGGGAAACGGACGAGAAGGCAATCAGACGCTTGATGTCGGTTTGCGCGAAGGCCAGGAACGCGCCGTAGAAGATCCCGATCAGACCCAGGGTCATGGCGATCGGCGCGAACTCGGCCGAGGCATTCGGGAACAGCGGCAGGGCGAAACGCAGCAGGCCGTAGGCCGCCGTCTTCAACAGGATACCGGCCAGGTCCACGGAACCGGCAGTCGGCGCCTGGGCGTGAGCGTCAGGCAACCAGGAGTGGAACGGCACCACTGGCAGCTTCACCGCGAAGGCGATGAAGAAGCCCAGCATCAGCACGTACTCGGTGGTCAGCGACATCTTGGTTTTCAACAGGTCGGCGTAGTTGAAGGTAATCACGCCGGTGCTGTTGAAGTTGACCAGGACCAGGCCCAGGATCGCCACCAACATGATCAGGCCGGAAGCCTGGGTGAAGATGAAGAACTTGGTCGCCGCGTAGATCCGGGTTTTCTTGCCGTCCGAAGAACTGTGACCCCAGAGCGCGATGAGGAAGTACATCGGCACCAGCATCATTTCCCAGAAGAAGAAGAACATGAACAGGTCCAGCGCCAGGAACACGCCGACAACGCCGCCCAGGATCCACATCAGGTTCAGGTGGAAGAAGCCCACGTGACGCTGGATCTCTTTCCAGGAGCAGAGTACCGAGAGGATACCCAGCAGGCCGGTCAGCAGGATCATCAACAGAGACAGGCCGTCGAGGGCCAGGTGCACGTTGATGCCGAAGCGCTGGATCCACACGTGCTTGAATTCAAGCGCGAAGGTGGGATCGACACCCGGTGCCGGAGCAAATGAATAGTCGCCATGGGCCCACAGCCAGAGGCCGAGTGCGAGTTCCAGGGACATGGTCAGCAACGCAATCCAGCGGGGGAGGGTGGCGCCGAAGCGTTCACCCATCCAGCAGAGCAGGCCGCCGATAAAGGGGATCAGGATTAGCCAGGGCAGAATCATGACGGGCTCGTTTCCTTTCGCAAGTTTGCAAAGTACGCAGTGCACTTAAACATAGTCAGACCGCTACCACGACGATGGCGCCGATCACCAGCACGGCACCGGCCGCCATGGACGCTGCATACCAACGCAATTGGCCGGTCTCGCTGCGGCTCAGGGCTGTGTGACCAGCCTTGGCGGCGCGCGGGATCAAACCGATGGTCTGGTCGAGCGGGTCTTTGCGCAGTACATGGCTGATGGCGAGGTATGGCTTGACGAACAGTTTGTCGTAGAGCCAATCGAAGCCCCAGGCAGCGAACCACCAGGCCGACAGGAAGCGCCCGATGCCACTGTTGGCCACGGCGGTCACGAAGCGACGCTTGCCGAGGAACAGCAGGGCGGCCAGCAGGATACCGGCGATGGCAATGGCGCCCGAGGCGATTTCCAGGCTGTGCTTGTCTGCGCCGCCGGCATGGCCGACGCTTTCTGGCAATACGCCGGCCAGTGGTGGAGTGATCATGGCGCCGACGAAGGTCGACAGGATGATCAGCACCGACAGTGGCAGCCAGTGGGAGATGCCGTGGCCTGCGTGCGCTTCGGTCTTGGCTTCACCGTGGAAGGTGATGAAGATCAGGCGGAAGGTGTACAGCGAGGTCATGAACGCACCCACCAGGCCTGCGTAGAGCAGGTTCTGGTTACCGCTGGCAAACGCTTCCCAGAGGATTTCGTCCTTGGAGTAGAAACCGGCGGTCACCAGCGGCAGGGCGGCCAGGGCGGCACCACCGACGATGAAGCTGGCGTAGGCCAGTGGCAGTTTCTTCCACAGGCCGCCCATCTTGAAGATGTTCTGCTCGTGGTGGCAGGCGACGATCACCGCACCGGAGGCGAGGAACAGCAGGGCCTTGAAGAACGCGTGGGTCATCAGGTGGAAGATCGCCGCGTCCCAGGCGCCAACGCCCAGGGCCAGGAACATGTAGCCGATCTGGCTCATGGTCGAGTAGGCGAGGATACGCTTGATGTCGGTCTGCACCAGCGCGGCGAAGCCGGCCAGTACCAGGGTCACGCCACCGACGATGCCTACCAGGTGCAGGATGTCCGGTGCCAGGGTGAACAGGCCGTGGGTACGGGCGATCAGGTAGACACCGGCGGTCACCATGGTCGCGGCGTGGATCAGTGCCGAAACCGGTGTAGGGCCGGCCATCGCATCCGCCAGCCAGGTTTGCAGCGGCAGTTGCGCGGATTTACCCACGGCGCCGCCCAGCAGCATCAGGGTCGCCAAGGTGATCCAGAAGTCGCCGACCTGGAATTTCTGCGGTGCCAGCACCAGCAGTTCCTGAATGTTCAGCGTGCCCACCTGTTGGAACAGGATGAACAAGCCAATGGCCATGAACACGTCGCCGATACGGGTGACGATAAACGCCTTGAGTGCTGCGTTACCGTTGTTGCGGTTGCTGTAGTAGAAACCGATCAACAGGTACGAGCACAGGCCCACGCCTTCCCAGCCGAAGTACAGGAACAACAGGTTATCGCCGAGTACCAGGAACAGCATGCTGGCGATAAACAGGTTGGTGTACGAGAAGAAACGCGAGTAGCCCGCTTCGCCGCGCATGTACCAGGACGCGAACAGGTGGATCAAAAAGCCTACACCCACCACCACGCCGAGCATGGTGATCGACAGGCCGTCGACGTAGAGGGCGAAGTTGGGCTTGAAGCCCTCCACCGACATCCACTGCCACAGCACCAGGGTGTAGTGACCGCCTTCTGGCGGCGCCACGTTGAATTGCCAGATGACGTAGGCGGCCACGATGGCCGACAGGCCGATGGAGCCCACGCCGATCAAGGCCGAGAGGTTTTCCGACCAGCGCCCGCGAGAGAACGACAGCAGCAGGAAACCGATCAGGGGGAATACGAAAGTCAGAAAGATCATGTTCATCCGCGCATCTCACTGGCAGCGTCGATATCAAGCGTGTGGAAGCGACGATACAGCTGCAGCAGGATCGCCAGGCCAATACTGGCTTCGGCGGCTGCCAGGCTGATCACCAGGATGAACATGACTTGTCCATCCGGCTGGCCCCAACGTGCGCCCGCCACGATGAACGCCAGTGCCGCGGCGTTCATCATGATTTCCAGGCTCATCAACACGAACAGAATGTTACGGCGCACCATCAGGCCAACCAGGCCAAGGCAGAACAGGATGCCGGCGACCGCCAGACCATGCTCCAAAGGGATAGCAGGCATCGTCATTGCTCCTTGGCTTCGTTGCGGCCCAAGTGGAAGGCGGTGATGGCTGCGGCGAGCAGCAGCATCGAAGCCAGCTCGACCACCAGCAGGTACGGGCCGAACAGGCTGATGCCCACGGCTTTGGCGTCTACGGTGGTGTGGCCGATGGCCTGGCCGCTCTGGTGAGCGAACAGTACATACAGCAGTTCACCCAGCAGCAACGCTGCGAGGACAACCGGGCCGAGCCAGATGCCGGGCTTGAGCCAGACGCGCTCCTGGGCGACCGAAGCCGGACCCAGGTTGAGCATCATCACCACAAACACGAACAGCACCATGATGGCGCCGGCGTAGGCGATCACTTCCAGTACACCGGCGAACGGTGCGCCGAGACTGAAGAAGGTCATGGCCACGGCGATCAGCGAAATGATCAGGTAGAGCAGGGCGTGCACGGGGTTGGTGTTGGTGATCACGCGAAGCGTGGACACCACTGCAATACCCGATGCGAAATAGAAAGCGAATTCCATCTTTCTTCCTTAAGGCAGCAAGCTCTTCACGTTGATCGGCTCGGCTTCGTTTTGTGCGGCGCCCTTCGGCTTACCGGCAACGGCCATACCTGCAACACGATAGAAGTTGTAATCAGGGTTTTTACCGGGACCAGAGATCAAAAGATCTTCTTTCTCGTACACCAGGTCCTGACGTTTGAACTCGGCCATCTCGAAATCCGGTGTGAGCTGGATCGCGGTGGTCGGGCAAGCTTCCTCGCAGAGGCCGCAGAAAATGCAGCGCGAGAAGTTGATACGGAAGAAGTCCGGGTACCAGCGACCGTCTTCGGTTTCAGCTTTCTGCAGGGAGATGCAACCCACCGGGCACGCCACGGCGCACAGGTTGCAGGCTACGCAACGCTCTTCGCCATCGGGGTCGCGGGTCAGTACGATGCGGCCGCGATAACGCGGCGGCAGGTAGACCGCTTCTTCGGGGTATTGCAGGGTGTCGCGTTTGCGAAAGCCGTGACCGAACACCATCACCAGGCTTCGCAACTGGGTACCGGTACCCTTAACGATGTCGCCAATATATTTGAACATGGGTCAAATCCTCACTGAACCGCGGCAGCTGGCGTGTTCAACAACACGACGGCAGCCGTCACCAGCAAATTGATCAGGGTCAGCGGCAGGCAGAATCTCCAGCTGAAATCCATCACCTGGTCATAGCGCGGGCGCGGAATCGAGGCGCGCAGCAGGATGAACAGCATGATGAAGAACGCGGTCTTCAAGAAGAACCAGAAGAAGGCCAACTGCGGCAGGATGCCGAACGGACCGTGCCAGCCGCCGAAGAACAGCGTGACCAGCAGGGCCGAGATCAAGATGATGCCGATGTACTCACCGACGAAGAACATGCCCCACTTCATGCCGGCATATTCAATGTGGTAACCGTCGGCCAGTTCCTGCTCCGCTTCCGGCTGGTCGAACGGGTGACGGTGAGTCACGGCCACGCCAGCGATGAAGAAGGTACAGAAGCCAAAGAACTGCGGAATGATGAACCACAGGTTCTGTGCCTGGTACTCGACGATATCGCGCATGTTGAACGAGCCGACCTGCACCACGATGCCCATCAGGGCCAGGCCCATGAACACTTCGTAGGACACGGTCTGGGCCGAGGCCCGCAAGCTGCCCAGCAGGGCGAACTTGTTGTTACTGGCCCAACCGGCGAACAGCACCGCATACACCGACAGACCGGCCATGGCGAAGAAGAACAGCAAGCCGATGTTCAGATCCGCCACGCCCCAGGTCGGGGTGATCGGGATGATCGCGAAGGCGATCAGCAAGGCGCTCATGGCCACCACCGGTGCCAGGGTGAAGATCACCTTGTCGGCGAACGGCGGGGTCCAATCTTCCTTGAAGAACATTTTCAGCATGTCGGCCGCGATCTGGAACATGCCGAATGGGCCAACGCGGTTCGGACCGTAACGGTCCTGCCACCAGCCCAGCAGGCGACGTTCGACGAAGCTGAGCAGCGCGCCCGCGACGACCACGGCCAACAGGATCACGATGGCCTTGACCACCGAGATGATCACGTCAATTACTTCCGGCGTGAACCAGGTCATTGCGCTGCCTCCTGCAGACCGTCAACGGTTTGGCCAAAGATAGCGGGCGGAATGCCGGCAAGGCCTTTAGGCAGTGCAACCAGGCCAGCGCCCAACTCCTCGTTGATACGCAGCGGCAGGCGCAGGGTCTGGCCGGCCACGTTAAGGCTGAGCAGGGCACCGTCGTTGACGCCCAGGCGGTCGGCTTCGGACTTGGCCAGCGACACGTAGGCCGCAGGGATGCGTTCCTGCACCGGCGCGGCCTTGGAAGAGGTCTCTTCGCTGCCGAACAGGTGGAAGAACGGCACGACCTGCCAGGTGCCCGGCGCCGGGTTGAACGGACGCGGTACCGCAGTGAACCAGTTCAGCGAGTCACCGGTGCTTTCGATCAGGCGGGTGCCCGGGTCGCCAGCACGGATGTGACCACCGACTTCGTCCTGGAACTTGTTCCAGGCCTGCGGCGAGTTCCAGCCCGGCGACCAGGCAAATGGCACCTGCTGACGCGGCTCGGCCGAGCCCGAGTAACCTTCCATGGAGAAGGCGAACGCAGTGTCGATGTCTTGCGGGGTACGCGGTTCGTGCACGCTGATGTCGGCGCGCATGGCGGTACGACCGGAGTAGCGCAGCGGTTCACGGGCCAGTTTCAGGCCCTTGATACGGAACGCGGCGGACGGTGCAGCGTCGACGATGCGGGCCAACTGCGGCGCGCTCGCAGCGGTGGCTGCGGTGACGTGGTCGAGCTGGGTCCAGTCAATCGGCTGGTTCAGCAGGGTGGCGCGCAGGGCATGCAGCCAGCGCCAGCCTTCGTGCACCAGGATGCTGGCATCCATGTACTTCGGATCGAACACCTGGAAGAAGCGCTGGGCGCGGCCTTCCTGGCTGACCAGGGTACCGTCGCCTTCGGCGAAGGTGGCGGCTGGCAGCACCAGGTCGGCGCGCTCGCTGGTGGCGGTCTTCTGGTGGTCGGCCACGATCAGGACTTTGGCAGCGTCCAGTGCAGCGTCAACCTTGGCGGCAGCGGTGCGGGTGTACAGGTCGTTTTCCAATACCACAATGGCGTCGGCGTTTCCGTCGGTCACTGCTTGCAGGGCGGCGTCCAGGGACTCGCCACCGAGCATGGCCAGGCCCAGGCTGTTGGCTTCCGGCACCACCAGGCTGATGGAGCCGTTCTTGTCGCGCAGCTTCAGGGCCTTGGCGATGTTGGCGGCGGCTTCGATCAGCGCCTTGGAACCCAGCGAGGTACCGGCAATGATCAACGGGCGCTTGGCGGCCAGCAGGGCGTCGGCGATGCGCTGGGCCAGTTCGACGGCTTCGGTGTCCAGGCCGTCGACGGCAGGCGCGCTGGCGTCGAGGGCGTGGGCCACGGCGAAACCGAGGCGTGCCAGGTCGTCCGGTGCGGCGTGCACGCATTCTTCGGCGATGTCGTCGAGCTTGGTTTCAGCCAGCGAGGCGATAAACAGCGGGTTCAGCGCGTGCTGACCGATGTTTTTCACCGCCGCGTCAAGCCACGGCTGTACGCGCATGGCGTCAGCCATTTCTTCGGCCTTGCCTTTGACCGACTGGCGCAGCGACAGGGCAATGCGCGCAGCGGTCTGGGTCAGGTCTTCACCGAGCACGAAGATGGCATCGTGGTCTTCGATGTCGCGCATGTTCGGAACCGGCAGCGGGCTGTCGTTCAGCACTTGCAGGACCAGGCGGATGCGCTCCAGCTCGCCGGCTTCGATACCGCAGTAGAAGTGCTCGGCACCGACCAGCTCGCGCAACGCGAAGTTGCTTTCGAGGCTGGCACGCGGCGAACCGATACCGACGATATTGCGCCCGCGCAGCAGGTCGGCGGCTTTATCCAGCGCGGCGTCCAGGCTCAGCTTGGCGCCATCGGCCAGCAGCGGCTGGCGTGGGCGGTCTTCGCGGTTGACGTAGCCATAGCCGAAACGGCCACGGTCGCACAGGAAGTACTGGTTGACCGAACCGTTGAAGCGGTTTTCGATACGACGCAGTTCGCCGTAGCGCTCGCCCGGGGAGATGTTGCAACCGCTGGAGCAGCCATGGCAGATGCTCGGCGCAAATTGCATGTCCCACTTACGGTTGTAGCGCTCGGAGTGAGTCTTGTCGGTAAACACACCGGTCGGGCAGACCTCGGTGAGGTTGCCGGAAAACTCGCTCTCAAGCACGCCGTCTTCAACGCGACCGAAGTACACGTTGTCGTGGGCGCCGAAGACGCCCAGGTCGGTGCCGCCGGCGTAGTCTTTATAGAAGCGCACGCAGCGGTAGCAGGCGATGCAGCGGTTCATTTCGTGGGAAATGAACGGGCCGAGGTCCTGGTTCTGGTGGGTACGCTTGGTGAAGCGATAACGGCGCTCGTTGTGGCCGGTCATCACCGTCATGTCTTGCAGGTGGCAGTGACCGCCTTCCTCACAGACCGGGCAGTCGTGGGGGTGGTTGGTCATCAGCCATTCGACAACGCTGGCGCGGAACGCCTTGGATTCTTCATCGTCGATGGAGATCCAGGTGTTGTCGGTGGCTGGGGTCATGCAGGACATGACGATACGACCACGGGTGTCGTTCTCGTCGGTGTATTGCTTGACCGCACACTGGCGACAGGCACCGACGCTACCGAGCGCGGGGTGCCAGCAGAAATACGGGATATCGAGGCCGAGTGACAGACACGCCTGTAACAGGTTGTCCGCCCCATCGACTTCGAGCGCTTTGCCGTCTACGTGGATAGTGGCCATGGTTCAAAGTTCTTCGTTGGCCCGTTGTCAGCGGGCGTGGCTAATGGAATCTTGTTATTCATGTGCATCTACACAGCCTTGACGGCGTCAGCACATGAGCAGGCGAAGGGCACGGACCCTTCGCCTGTTTAAGCGTTACGCGCCGACTACGATCGGCTTCGCCAGAGGCGGGACGGCGGCGCTGGTGGGCGCGATGCCGGCTTCGAACTCCGAGCGGAAGTATTTGATTGCGCTGCCCAATGGCTCTACGGCGCCCGGTGCGTGAGCACAGAAGGTCTTGCCTGGGCCGAGGAAGCCGACCAGGCCCAGCAGGGTTTCGATGTCACCCTCGCGGCCTTCGCCATTTTCCAGGGCCATCAGCAGCTTGACGCTCCACGGCAAACCGTCGCGGCATGGGGTGCAGAAACCGCAGGACTCACGGGCAAAAAACTGCTCCATGTTGCGCAGCAGCGAGACCATGTTCACGGTGTTGTCGACCGCCATTGCCAGGCCGGTACCCATCCGGGTGCCCACCTTGCCGATGCCGCCGGCATACATTTGTGCGTCCAGGTGCTCAGGAAGCAGGAAGCCGGTGCCGGCGCCGCCTGGCTGCCAGGCTTTCAAGGTGTAGCCGTCGCGCATACCGCCGGCGTAGTCCTCGAACAGCTCGCGTGCGGTCACGCCGAACGGCAGCTCCCACAGGCCAGGGTTCTTGACCTTGCCGGAGAAGCCCATGAGCTTGGTGCCCATGTCTTCGCTGCCCTCGCGAGCCAACGATTTGTACCAGTCCACGCCGTCGGCGATGATCGCCGGCACGTTGCACAGGGTCTCGACGTTGTTCACGCAGGTCGGCTTGCCCCACACGCCTACGGCGGCGGGGAAGGGCGGCTTGGAGCGCGGGTTGGCGCGGCGACCTTCGAGGGAGTTGATCAGTGCGGTTTCTTCACCACAGATATAACGCCCGGCGCCGGTGTGCACGAACAGTTCGAAGTCGAAGCCGGACCCGAGGATGTTCTTGCCCAGCAGGCCCGCAGCCTTGGCTTCTGCCACTGCACGGTTGAGGTGCTTGGCGGCGGTGGTGTACTCGCCACGCAGGAAGATGTAGCCACGGTAGGTCTTGAGCGCACGGGCGCTGATCAACATGCCTTCGATCAGCAGATGGGGCAGTTGCTCCATCAACATGCGGTCTTTCCAGGTGTTGGGCTCCATCTCATCCGCGTTGCACAGCAGGTAGCGGATGTTGATGGATTCGTCCTTGGGCATCAGGCCCCACTTCACACCCGTGGGGAAGCCTGCGCCGCCGCGGCCCTTGAGGCCGGCGTCTTTGACGGTCTGGACGATATCGTCCTGGGCCATGTCGGCGAAGGCTTTGCGCGCAGCGGCGTAACCGTTCTTGGCTTGGTATTCGTCGAGCCATACCGGCTCGCCGTCGTCTCGCAGGCGCCAGGTCAGCGGGTGGGTCTCGGCCGAACGCTTGATCAGGTTGGCCGGGCCGAAAGAGGTCAGGGTCATGGGTAGCCCTCGAGCAATTGGGTCACGCCAGCAGGCTGTACGTCACCGAATGTGTCGTCGTCGATCATCAACGCCGGCGCCTTGTCGCAGTTGCCCAGGCAGCACACCGGCAGCAGCGTGAAGCGGCCGTCGGCGGTGGTCTGGCCGAGGCCGATGCCGAGCTTGGCCTGGATTTCGCTGACCACGGACTCATGGCCGCCGATGTAGCAGACCATGCTGTCGCACACGCGAATGATGTGACGGCCGACTGGCTGACGGAAGATCTGGCTGTAGAACGTCGCCACGCCTTCAACGTCGCTGGCGGGGATGCCGAGGATCTCGCCGATGGCGTAAAGGGCGCCGTCGGGCACCCAGCCACGTTCCTTCTGGACGATCTTCAAGGCTTCGATCGACGCCGCGCGCGGGTCTTCGTAGTGATGCAGCTCGTGCTCGATGGCCGAGCGCTCGGTTTCACTGAGGGTGAAACGGTCTGTCTGGATAAGCGTGCTGTTCATGCTTAGCGGTCCACGTCGGCCATAACGAAATCGATACTACCCAGGTACGCAATCAAGTCCGCGACCATCTCGCCTTTGATCACCGAAGGGATCTGCTGCAAGTGGGCGAAGCTTGGAGTACGAATCCGGGTGCGGTAGCTCATGGTGCCGCCATCGCTCGTCAGGTAATAACTGTTGATACCCTTGGTCGCTTCGATCATCTGGAAGGATTCGTTGGCCGGCATGACCGGGCCCCACGAAACCTGCAGGAAGTGCGTGATCAGGGTTTCGATGTGTTGCAGCGTGCGCTCTTTGGGCGGCGGCGTGGTCAGCGGGTGATCCGCCTTGTACGGGCCAGCCGGCATGTTGCGCATGCACTGCTCGATGATCTTCAGGCTCTGGCGCATTTCTTCGACGCGCACGATGCAACGGTCGTAGGCATCGCCATTGGCCGCCAGCGGTACTTCGAACTCGAAGTTCTCGTAGCCGGAGTACGGGCGGGCTTTACGCAGGTCGAAGTCGCAACCGGTGGAACGCAGGCCGGCACCAGTGACGCCCCATTCCAGGGCTTCCTTGGTGTTGTACTGCGCAACGCCGATGGTGCGGCCCTTGAGGATGCTGTTGTCCAGCGCGGCTTTCTGGTACTCGTCCAGACGCTTGGGCATCCAGTCGATGAACTCCTTGACCAGGCGCTCCCAGCCGTTCGGCAGGTCGTGGGCCACGCCGCCGATGCGGTACCAGGCCGGGTGCAGGCGGAAACCGGTGATGGCTTCGATGACCTTGTAGGCGCGCTGACGGTCGGTGAAAGTGAAGAACACCGGGGTCATGGCGCCGACGTCCTGGATATAGGTACCCAGGAACAGCAGGTGGCTGGTGATGCGGAAGAACTCGGCCATCATGATGCGGATGGTGTCGACGCGGTCCGGCACTTTAATGCCGGCCAGCTTCTCGACCGAGAGCACGTACGGCAGGTTGTTCATCACGCCGCCGAGGTAGTCGATACGGTCGGTGTACGGGATGAAGCTGTGCCAGGACTGACGCTCGGCCATCTTCTCGGCGCCACGGTGGTGGTAGCCGATGTCCGGGACGCAGTCGACGATTTCTTCGCCGTCCAGTTGCAGGATGATACGGAAGGCACCGTGAGCTGAAGGGTGGTTCGGGCCCAGGTTGAGGAACATGTAGTCCTCGTTGGTGCCGGAGCGTTTCATGCCCCAGTCTTCCGGACGGAAGCGCGCTGCTTCTTCTTCAAGCTGCTGCTTGGCGAGGTTGAGGCTGTACGGGTCGAATTCGGTGGCGCGGGCAGGGAAGTCCTTGCGCAGCGGGTGACCTTCCCAGGTCGGCGGCATCATGATGCGCGTCAGGTGTGGGTGGCCAGGGAAGTCGATGCCGAACATGTCCCAGACTTCACGCTCGTACCAGCTGGCATTCGGCCAGATACCGGTGACGGTCGGGATGCTCAGGTCGCTCTCGCTCAGGGCGACCTTGATCATCACGTCGCTGTTACGTTCCAGCGACATCAGGTGGTAGAACACGGTGAAATCGGCGCCGCTCGGCAGCCCCTGGCGCTTGGTGCGCAGACGCTCGTCCACGCCATGCAGGTCATAGAGCATGACGTACGGCTTGGGCAGGTTGCGCAGGAAGGTCAGGACTTCGACGAGCCTGGCGCGCGCCACCCACAGCACCGGCATACCGGTGCGTGTGGCCTGGGCGGTGAAGGCGTCAGGGCCAAAACGGTTATTGAGTTCGACAACCACATCCTGGTCGTCTGCCTTATAAGGCGGGATATACAGAGCACTGCCTGTAGTCATGGTTTTTTATCGCTTTCGGTCAACGTAAAGAATGAAGCCAGGTTTTCGTTCTATAAAAGAAGCGGGCTGGATCAGACTTCGTCGGGGCTGCGCAGATTGGTGACTGCGATTCGCTGTTCGCGGCGCTGTTCCTTTTGGGACGGCATCTCGGCGCGGTACACACCTTGATCACCGACGACCCAGGACAGTGGGCGACGCTCCTTGCCGATCGATTCCTGCAACAGCATCAAGCCTTGCAGAAAAGCTTCAGGGCGGGGCGGGCAGCCAGGCACGTAGACGTCCACGGGCAGGAACTTGTCCACCCCTTGAACGACCGAGTAGATGTCGTACATGCCACCGGAGTTGGCGCACGAACCCATGGAGATGACCCACTTCGGTTCGAGCATTTGCTCATAGAGACGCTGGATGATCGGCGCCATCTTGATGAAGCAGGTACCGGCGATAACCATGAAATCCGCCTGGCGCGGTGATGCCCGGATCACTTCGGCACCAAAGCGCGCGATGTCGTGGGGCGCCGTGAAGGCGGTGGTCATTTCCACGTAGCAGCACGAAAGGCCGAAGTTGTACGGCCACAGGGAGTTTTTACGCCCCCAGTTGACCGCGCCACTCAGCACGTCTTCCAGCTTGCCCATGTAGATGTTTTTGTGGACTTGGTCTTCTAACGGGTCGGAAACGGTTTCCCGTTCGCCGATGGGGTACTGCTCGTTAGGAGCATCCGGGTCGATCCTGGTGAGATTGTATTGCATTGCCAAAGCCTCATTGTTTCAGCTTCGCCTGCCGCTTGCGACGAGCTTCCGGAGCCCAGTCAAGGGCGCCCACTCGGAACAGGTAGACAAGACCTGCCAACAGAATTGCTATGAAAACGAGAGCTTCGACGAATCCGGTCCAGCCGCTTTCGCGGACGGACACAGACCATGCAAAGAGAAAGAGGGCTTCGATATCGAAGATCACGAAGAGCATCGCGACCAGATAGAATTTGGCTGAGAGCCGCAAGCGGGCACCACCTGTAGGTAGCATGCCGGACTCGAACGGTTCGTTTTTGCTGCGGCCCCAGGCTTTTGACCCGAGTAGGCTGGAGACGCCAAGCATGAAGGCGCAAAGGCCCACTACACCGAGGAGGAAAATGGCAAAGCCCCAGTTGTGGGCCATGAGTCCTGTCGCGTCGGTCATGCTGGAAATCCTTAACAGAGAGCAAAGGTCTCTGAGCTCGAAAAAGTAACGATGCAGTGACGATATGTCGCACTGCAATCAATCGCGGTGATTTTATGGCTAAACACCGGGCAAGTAAAATTCCCAGGGCGAAATTATTCGGTGGAATAAGCACATAGTGCACCTTCTTGAGGCTGTAGCCCTTATGCCGTGGGCATTAGCGGGCTTTTCATCAATTATGTTTTGTTTAAGCTGTAACGAAGTTTTCAGGCGCCAAATGATAATGAATATTGTTTGCGTGGGGTTTAAGCGATTGTTTCTCATGTGGCGGGGGAAGTTGCCGTTACTTGCTTGAGTGTCGCTTAGTTGTCGCAACGGTTCTTTTAACCGATTGGATGTGTGCGAATACCGCTCTGGATCAATGTTTTGCGTAAAAAGCACCCGACTCGGTCTCTGTGGGAGCCGGGCTTGCCCGCGATGGCGGTGTGTCAGCAAAAGAATGTGGTGACTGGCACGCCGCCATCGCAGCGATGCGGCGACCCGACAAGCCAGCTCCCACATCTGCTCTGCATTATGTCAGTCAGATTTTTTCAGGCAAAAAAACGCCCCGAACCAGTCGGGGCGTGATTGTTGTGCGGCACTGCGGTTAGGTCTTCCCTGGGGCCGCAGTGGCCGTGTACGCGTTACTTAGTGGAACTGCTCTTCTTCGGTCGAACCGGTCAGCGCGGTCACGGACGAGGTGCCGCCCTGGATCACGGTCGTCATGTCGTCGAAGTAGCCGGTACCCACTTCCTGCTGGTGCGCCACGAAGGTGTAGCCTTTGGCGGCGTCAGCGAATTCCTGCTCCTGCAGCTTCACGTAGGCAGTCATGTCGTTGCGGGCGTAGTCATGCGCCAGGTTGAACATGCTGTGCCACATGTTGTGAATGCCGGCCAGGGTGATGAACTGGTGCTTGTAGCCCATGGCCGACAGCTCGCGCTGGAACTTGGCGATAGTCGCGTCGTCCAGGTTCTTCTTCCAGTTGAAGGAAGGCGAGCAGTTGTAGGACAGCAGTTGGTCTGGGTATTCCTTCTTGATCGCTTCGGCGAAACGACGGGCTTCGTCCAGGTCCGGCTTGGCGGTTTCGCACCAGATCAGGTCGGCGTAGGGGGCATAGGCCAGGCCGCGGGCAATCGCCTGGTCGAGACCGGCGCGTACTTTATAGAAGCCTTCCTGAGTACGTTCGCCGGTGACGAACGGCTGGTCGTACGGGTCGCAGTCCGAGGTCAGCAAGTCTGCCGCGTTGGCGTCGGTACGGGCCAGGATGATGGTCGGAGTACCGGCAACGTCAGCGGCCAGGCGGGCGGCGGTCAGCTTCTGCACAGCTTCCTGGGTCGGCACCAATACCTTGCCACCCATGTGGCCGCATTTCTTCACCGAAGCCAGCTGGTCTTCGAAGTGCACGCCGGCAGCGCCTGCCTCGATCATGCTCTTCATCAACTCGTAGGCGTTGAGTACGCCACCGAAACCGGCTTCGGCGTCAGCCACGATTGGCGCGAAGTAGTCGATGTAGCCTTCGTCACCCGGGTTCTTGCCGGCTTTCCACTGGATCTGGTCGGCACGACGGAACGAGTTGTTGATGCGCTTGACCACGGTTGGAACCGAGTCCACCGGGTACAGCGACTGGTCGGGGTACATGGATTCAGCGGAGTTGTTGTCCGCTGCCACTTGCCAGCCGGACAGGTAGATCGCCTGGATGCCGGCTTTTACCTGTTGGACTGCCTGGCCGCCAGTGAGGGCACCCATGCAGTTGACGAAATCTTTGTCGGGACGGAAGGACGGCTTGGCACCTTGGGTGACCAGCTTCCACAGCTTCTCGGCGCCGAGTTTTGCAAAGGTGTGCTCAGGTTGGACCGAGCCACGCAGGCGGACGACGTCAGCAGCGGAATAAGCGCGGGTCACGCCTTTCCAGCGTGGGTTTTCAGCCCAATCTTTTTCAAGGGCTGCAATTTGCTGTTCGCGTGTCAGTGCCATGGGGAAAAACCTCGTCGCATAGGTCTAGGTGGAAAATTCCATTTGCCAGCCACGTAGAAAGTGCGTGGTGATGGCTGCTCGCTGACCAGAAGCTTGGGTGTTCAAGTCAAGTTCGGCGGGGTAGGCGACGGGATGAACGATTGCCTCAAGGCGGAGTTGAGCAGGTAAGGGCAAACTGCAAACGGTCTTCGGGCGTCGTGGGCCTTTGTACGATTCATCAGTGCGTAGCCGGGTTACCTGGTTAGCTTCCGTCCCTCGGGACAACTTCGTTCCAGTCGCAACCTCGTCCAACGTGCCTTGTGGGCGGTACAGACACGAATCGGCTCAGGTGGGTAACTTGGAGCGGCGATCCGAAGGCCCTTGCCAGGGCCCCTGATTAGCGGGAGCGAGGCCATCATGCCCATGCTTTTTTGGATCGTCAAATGTTTTGTAGTGCTTTTTTCAAGGCACTACATCTTTGGTCTAATACGACTCGCCAGTCAGTTTTTGGTGCTTCAGTTCAGGGTGTCGACCTTGACCCGCACCGTCAGGTCATCGCGGCCCTGAGTAGAGTAGTTGCGGGTTGTAGAAGATTTGTCGGCCTGGGTTTCGCCATTGATGCCAGCCAGGGTAATCCATTCGCCCAAGCGCCCGCTGACGGTTGTGTCGGTGCTTTGCACGTTCACTACATCAGGACGTTCCTGGCTCATACGGTCACGGTTGGTACTGATAGCCAGGTGTACGGTCTCGCCGGTGACGCTGGCTGTGACGTAAAAGCCCTGGGTGACGTTGCGATACTGGGTCTGGTTCTGCAGGCGGCCATAACCATCCTGGTGCGTGGTGGTCAGCGGAACGCTCTGGCCGATCTGAATAAGCGCCGGCACGCCTTCGCTGGCCTGGATCTGCTGGATGCCGCCATCGCGGCTGACGGTGCCATAGCTGATGATGCGGGTCTGGCTGTCGCCGCTGTTCTGCTGGTTGGTTTCGTTGGTGTCGACGGTGATCAGCAGGCGCTTGGCCGGCGTGTCCAGTTGGGAGAGCAGGGTACGCAAGCCCTCGATCTTCGCAGGGTCGGCGTTAACGATAAGCTGGTTGCCGTAGGCGCTGACGGTGCCGTCCTTGCCGATGAAGTTCTGCGCCACGGGCAGCAGGTCGGCGCTGGTGCGGTTGCTCAGGTTGACGACCTCGGTGGCAGCCATGGCCGAAACACTGGCGGTCAGGAGCAGGGCGGTGAGCAAGGTGCGTAGGGACATGTCCGTTATCTCTGCGAGTCATTTGGCTTGATAGTGCCAGTTTGTCGGCCTGAAGGGTCGCAAGTTGAATCGTAGACGGCAAAATGCCCTGGCATGGCAGGGCATTTGCGGTGTTGCTGAAATCGCTATCGCAGGCAAGCCAGCTCCCACACTTGACCGAGTACAACCTTTGGAATGCGGTCAGTGTGGGAGCTGGCTTGCCTGCGATGCAGGCGACGCGGACTCGGGTCAGCCCTCGCGCTCCATGTCCACATGCGGAATCCCGACTTCAAGAAACTCATCACTGATAATCTTGAAACCCAACCGCTCATAAAACGCCGCCGCATACACCTGCGCACTGAGAAACTGCCGGGTCTGGCCGCGCTTTTCAGCCACCCCAATCACCGCTTCCATCAGCTTGTCGCCCACCTTCAGCCCGCGCCAGTCCTTGAGCACCGACACGCGACCAATCTCGCCGCTGGGCAGCAGGCGTGCGGTACCAATCGGAAAGTCGCCTTCGAATGCGAGGAAATGCATGGCGCCAGCGTCGTCCGCATCCCACTCGAGCTCGGCTGGAACCGATTGCTCGGCGATAAATACCGCTTCACGAATGCGCCGAATCTCGTCGATATCCTTTCGCCAGTCCGCGACACTTACGTGAATCTTATTCATCCGCGAACCCCAGGCTGCCTTGCTTGACCAGTTCGCACAGCAGGTCGCGGCCGTCTTCGTCGGCCAGCCATACGCTGAGGTTTTCGCTGTGCAGTGCGTCGGCCGA
The DNA here is from genome assembly GCF_015277575.1 of Pseudomonas sp. OST1909. NCBI lineage: Bacteria > Pseudomonadati > Pseudomonadota > Gammaproteobacteria > Pseudomonadales > Pseudomonadaceae > Pseudomonas > Pseudomonas sp. OST1909. Next base: position 4,036,479 of record NZ_CP063780.1, on the reverse strand, counting down.
GCACACCAGCTTCAGCAGTTCACGCAGCTTGCCGGGCAGGTAACGGCTCTGGCCACTGGCAAACAGCAATACATCGTCGTCGACTTCAGACCAGGCCAGGCGCGCGCTTGGGTTGCGTACCAGAATCGCGCCATCTTGCAGGCTGTTGATGAAGTCTTCTTCGCCCAGTTCTTCACCAGCGACCAGTTCCGGGTAGCGCGGCTCGGTCATGAACTGGCCGAACCAGGTCAGCAACATGCGCTCGTCGCTCATGTGCTCAGCCAGCAGACCCTTGAGGCGGTCCAGAGCGTCGACCTGAATCTGGTGTGGGTCGCTGACCGGCTGGGCGTCGGCGTCGGTGTAGCGCTCTTCGTCAGTCAGGTACTGGCTGAGGAAGTCGGTGAAGTGGGTCAGCACTTCGGCGGCGCTCGGGGCGCGGAAACCCACCGAGTAGGTCATGCAATCGTCTTCGGCAATGCCGAAGTGCGCCAGGCGCGGTGGCAGGTAGAGCATGTCGCCTGGCTCCAGCACCCATTCGGCGCTTTCTTCGAATTCGGCGAGGATGCGCAGGTCAGCGTGTTGCAGCAGCGGGCTTTCGGAGCTGCACATCTGGCCGATCTTCCAGTTGCGCTTGCCCTGGGCTTGCAGCAGGAACACATCGTAGTTATCGAAGTGCGGACCGACGCTGCCGCCGGGCGCGGCGAAGCTGATCATCACATCGTCGATACGCCAGCTTGGCAGGAAACGGAAGTGCTCCAGCAGTTCGGCGACTTCCGGCACGAACTGGTCGACCGCTTGCACCAGCAGGGTCCACTCACGCTCTGGCAGGGCGCTGAAGGCATCTTCGGCGAATGGGCCGCGACGCAGTTCCCACGGGCGCTCGCCGTGTTCGATCACCAGGCGCGATTCGACTTCTTCTTCCAGGGCCAGGCCTGCCAGTTCGTCGGCGTCGATCGGGCTTTCGAAGTCAGGGATGGCCTGACGGATCAGCAGGGGTTTCTTCTGCCAGTAGTCGCGCAGGAATTCCCGTGCCGTGATGCCGCCCAGAAGTTGAAGAGGGATATCAGGATTCATGTGTAACCTATTGAAAAAAAGCACTTTTAAGACTGGAATAAAAACGCCCGGCGCGGCCGGGCGTCTCAAGGGTCTTGCGGTAATCAGATGCGCTTGGCTTGCTCTACAGCGTTGCCGATGTAGTTGGCCGGGGTGAGCAGTTTCAGCTCGGCCTTGGCGGCAGCTGGCATGTCCAGGCCGTCGATGAAAGTCTGCAGCGCTTCAGAGGTGATCCCCTTGCCGCGTGTCAGTTCTTTGAGTTTTTCGTACGGGTTTTCGATGTTGTAGCGACGCATCACGGTCTGGATCGGCTCGGCCAGGACTTCCCAGCAGGCATCCAGGTCAGCGGCGATTTTCTGCTCGTTGAGCTCAAGCTTGCTGATACCTTTGAGGCTGGCTTCGTACGCGATCACGCTGTGGGCAAAGCCGACACCGAGGTTGCGCAGTACGGTGGAGTCGGTCAGGTCGCGCTGCCAGCGAGAGATCGGCAACTTGCTGGCCAGGTGCTGGAACAGCGCGTTGGCGATGCCGAGGTTGCCTTCGGAGTTCTCGAAGTCGATCGGGTTGACCTTGTGCGGCATGGTCGACGAGCCGATTTCACCGGCAATGGTGCGCTGCTTGAAGTAGCCCAGGGAGATGTAGCCCCAGATATCGCGATCGAAGTCGATCAGGATGGTGTTGAAGCGCGCAATCGCGTCGAACAGCTCGGCAATGTAGTCGTGGGGTTCGATCTGCGTGGTGTAAGGGTTGAAGCCCAGACCCAGCTCGTCTTCGATGAAGGCGCGGGCGTTGGCTTCCCAGTCGATCTCGGGGTAGGCCGACAGGTGGGCGTTGTAGTTGCCCACGGCGCCGTTGATCTTGCCCAGCAATGGCACGGCGGCCACTTGAGCGATCTGGCGCTCCAGGCGGTACACCACGTTGGCCAGTTCTTTGCCCAGGGTGGTCGGCGAAGCCGGCTGGCCGTGGGTGCGCGAGAGCATCGGCACATCAGCGAAACGGATCGCCAGTTCACGGATCGCGTTGGCGGTCTGGCGCATCAGCGGCAGCATCACGTCATCACGGCCTTCACGCAGCATCAGGGCGTGGGACAGGTTGTTGATGTCCTCGCTGGTGCAGGCAAAGTGGATGAATTCGCTGACCTGGGCCAGTTCCGGCAGCTTGGCCGCTTGCTCTTTGAGCAGGTACTCGATGGCTTTGACGTCGTGGTTGGTGGTGCGCTCGATCTCTTTCACACGCTCGGCGTGCTCCAGGGAGAAGTTTTCCGCCAGGGTGTTCAATACAGCGTTGGCCTCGGCGGAAAACGCCGGCACTTCGCCGATGGCAGGGTGAGCGGCCAGGCGCTGGAGCCAGCGCACTTCAACCAGTACACGCGCACGGATCAAACCGTATTCGCTGAAAATAGGGCGCAGGGCCTGGGTTTTGCCGGCGTAGCGGCCGTCAACAGGGGAAACCGCAGTGAGCGAAGAGAGCTGCATGGGGTGTTCTCGGACAGTCGGGCAACGAAATGGGGCGCGTATCATACATGAAAAAATCCGCCGGTCCGTTGCCAACTGACCGGCGTATTACGCGTAACGGCTTGAAAATGGCCTGCTGATGCGACTTATTCGTTGCGCATCAACGGGTAAAGCTCTTTGAGCAATTTGCGTCGGCTGATCACCAGTTGCCAGCGATGTCCGCCCAACTGCCGCCACAACCGCGCCGAACGAATGCCGGCCAGGAGCAGCGCGCGGATCTTCGAGGCGTTATTGGGTTGCTGCAGGTTGCGCATGTCGCCGTGGACCTGGATCCGTTGGCGCAAGGTGCTCAAGGTGTCCTGGTAAAGCGCCCCACAGGCCGCGATTACGTTTTCGTGGGCCGGGCCGAAGTGCTCAACCTGAGACTGGATTTGCGGCAGGCGCTTGCCGATGGTTTCCAGCAGGTCGTCGCGCTTGGCTAGCTGCCGTTCCAGGCCGAGCATCGACAGGGCGTAGCGCAACGGCTCGCGCTGCAGGGTGCTTGGGTCGCGTTCGAGGGCGCCGATCAGGGCGCGATAACCTTCGCGCAGGCTCAGGTCGTCGCCGCCGTACACGTCCAGGGTATCCTTCGGATCAACCACTAGCAGGCTGCCGAGCATGCACGTCAGGCCGGCCTCGGTGACCTGGCCGGTCTTGGCGATCTTGTCCACCAGTACGGCGGCCAGGAATACCCCGCCAAGCGCCGTCAATTGCTCCTGGGTCGGGCTCATGCCGGATGGCTCCAGGCTTGCGCAACTTCAATCACGCCGCCGCCCAGGCAGATTTCGCCGTCGTAGAACACCACGGATTGGCCTGGGGTGACCGCGCGTTGCGGGTCATCGAAGGTCGCGCGGTAACCTGTGGCGGTTTTTTCCAGGGTGCACGGCTGGTCGCTCTGGCGATAGCGCACCTTGGCGGTCAGGCGGCGTGGCGTGCTCAGGTCGATCGGGTTGACCCAGTAGATCTCGGAAGCGAGCAGGGCGCCGGAGAACAGCAATGGATGTTCGTTGCCCTGGCCGACCACCAGCACGTTGTTTTCCAGATCCTTGACCAGCACGTACCAAGGCTCTTCACCGGCGTCTTTCAGGCCGCCGATGCCCAGGCCCTGGCGCTGGCCAATGGTGTGGTACATCAGGCCATGGTGACGGCCGATCACTTCGCCGTCAGTGGTCTTGATCTCGCCCGGCTGTGCCGGCAGGTACTGCTTGAGGAAATCGCTGAAGCGGCGCTCGCCGATAAAGCAGATCCCGGTGGAGTCTTTCTTCTTGGCGGTGGCCAGGCCGTGTTGCTCGGCGATCCTGCGCACTTCGGGCTTTTCCAGCTCGCCGACCGGGAACAGGGTCTTGGCGATCTGTTCGCCGCCGACGGCGTGCAGGAAGTAGCTCTGGTCCTTGTTCGGGTCCAGGCCCTTGAGCAATTCGGTGCGGCCATCGATATCGCGACGGCGCACGTAGTGGCCCGTGGCAATCAGGTCGGCGCCAAGCATCATGGCGTAGTCGAGGAACGCCTTGAACTTGATCTCGCGGTTGCACAGGATATCCGGGTTCGGCGTGCGGCCGGCCTTGTATTCGGCCAGGAAGTGCTCGAACACGTTGTCCCAGTACTCGGCGGCGAAGTTGGCAGTGTGCAGCTTGATTCCGATCTTGTCGCACACGGCCTGGGCGTCCGCCAGGTCGTCCATGGCGGTGCAGTATTCGGTTCCATCGTCTTCTTCCCAGTTCTTCATGAACAGGCCTTCCACCTCATAACCCTGCTCCATGAGCAGAACGGCGGAAACGGAAGAATCCACGCCGCCGGACATACCGACGATGACGCGCTTCTTTTGTGTGTCAGAAGGGGCTGGATCACGCATAGGGTTTCAACGGGTGTCTTGAAAAAGGACGCGATTCTATCAGGCCCGAGCCGCTAAGGCTAAAGAGAAGGGCGGATCAATTCGAGACTGTGCCGGTGGCCGGCCAGATAATCATCGATACAGCGGATGATCAGCTCGCTGCGCCAGTCATCGCGCACGGTCATCAGCTCGTTACGGGTCAGCCAGCGGGCGCGCAGGATGCCTTCGTCGAGTTGATAATCCGGGTGATGTTTCAGCGCCTTGGCGATAAAGCATACGCGCTGATAGGTCACGCCATTGCTCGGTGCGGTGTACAGGTAAATGCCGACGATGCCAGTGGGCTCGACATCCCAGCCGGTTTCTTCGAGGGTTTCGCGCACGGCCGCTTCGGTCAGGGTTTCGTTCGGGTCCAGATGGCCGGCGGGCTGGTTGAGCACGGCGCGGCCGCCCTTGAGTTCTTCAACCATCAGGAAGCGGCCGTTGTCTTCGACGATGGTGGCGACGGTGATATGGGGAAGCCAGGTCATTGCAAGCCTCGGTATCGGGAAGGTGACTCGGTCAATGTGGGAGCTGGCTTGCCTGCGATGGCGGTGGGTAAGCTGCACCTGTATGAACTGACAGGCTGTAATCGCAGGCAAGCCAGCTCCCACACTTGATTGGGTTTCTTCAATGAAGTCCCTGCAAACAGAAACCCCGGCACTGGGCCGGGGCTTCTTTGCATCCTTACAACCTTACTTCAACTTGGCAATCGCCGCATTGAGGGTGTTGCTTGGGCGCATGGCCTTGCTGGTCAACTCGGGGTTCGGTGCGTAGTAGCCGCCGATGTCCACGGGCTTGCCCTGTACGGCGTTGAGCTCGGCAACGATGGTTGCTTCGTTCTCGGCCAGGGTTTTTGCCAGTTCGCCGAACTGCGCTTGCAGTGCAGCGTCTTCGGTTTGGGCAGCCAGGGCCTGGGCCCAGTACAGCGCCAGGTAGAAGTGGCTGCCGCGGTTGTCGATGTTGCCGACTTTACGCGATGGCGACTTGTTGTTGTCCAGGAACTGGCCGGTAGCCTGGTCCAGGGTCTTGGACAGTACCAAGGCTTTGGGGTTGTTGTAGGTCACACCCAGGTGCTCAAGGGAAGCGGCCAGGGCCAGGAACTCGCCCAGGGAGTCCCAACGCAGGAAGTTTTCTTCCAGCAGCTGCTGAACGTGCTTGGGCGCCGAACCGCCAGCGCCGGTTTCGAACAGGCCGCCGCCGTTCATCAGCGGCACGATCGACAGCATCTTGGCGCTGGTGCCCAGTTCCATGATCGGGAACAGGTCGGTCAGGTAGTCGCGCAGCACGTTACCGGTCACCGAAATGGTGTCCAGGCCTTTGCGGGTGCGCTCCAGGGTGAACTTCATCGCATCGACCGGGGCCATGATGCGGATGTCCAGGCCTTCGGTGTTGTGGTCTTTCAGGTACGCCTGAACTTTCTCGACCACTACGCCATCGTGAGCGCGCTTGGGGTCCAGCCAGAAAATGGCCGGGGTGTTGCTGGCGCGGGCACGGTTGACGGCGAGCTTGACCCAGTCCTGGATCGGCGCGTCTTTGGTCTGGCACATGCGGAAGATATCGCCGGCCTCGACTTTCTGTTCCATCAGCAGGTTGCCCTGGCTGTCGGTGACGCGAACAACGCCGTCAGCCTTGATCTGGAAGGTCTTGTCGTGGGAACCGTACTCTTCGGCTTTCTTGGCCATCAGGCCAACGTTTGGCACGCTGCCCATGGTGGTCGGGTCGAAGGCGCCATTGGCCTTGCAGTCTTCGATGACTGCCTGGTAAATAGTGGCGTAGCAGCGATCCGGGATCACAGCCTTGGTGTCGTGCAGCTGGCCGTCGGTGCCCCACATCTTGCCGGAGTCACGGATCATGGCTGGCATCGAGGCGTCGACGATCACGTCGCTCGGCACGTGCAGGTTGGTGATGCCTTTGTCGGAGTTGACCATCGCCAGGGCAGGACGAGCGGCGTAGACGGCCTGGATGTCGGCTTCGATCTGCGCTTGCTGGTCGGCCGGCAGGGCCTTGATGCGGGCATACAGGTCGCCGATGCCGTTGTTCAGGTTGAAGCCGATCTGCTCAAGCACGGTAGCGTGCTTGGCCAGGGCATCTTTATAGAACTCGGCAACGATCTGGCCGAACATGATCGGGTCGGAGACCTTCATCATGGTGGCTTTAAGGTGGACCGACAGCAGCACGCCTTGCTTCTTGGCGTCTTCGATTTCAGCGGCGATGAAGCTGCGCAGCGCTTTCTTGCTCAACACGGCGGTGTCGATGATCTCGCCGGCCTGGACGCTGGTCTTTTCTTTCAGGACGGTGGTGGTGCCGTCCTGAGCAACCAGCGCAATTTTGACAGCATCGGCGGCTTCGATCTGTACGGCTTTTTCGCTGCCGTAGAAGTCACCATTGCTCATGTGGGCAATGTGCGACTTGGAGTCGGCAGCCCAGGCGCCCATCTTGTGAGGGTGCTTGCGTGCGTAGTTCTTGACCGACAGCGGCGCGCGGCGGTCGGAGTTGCCTTCGCGCAGTACCGGGTTCACGGCGCTGCCCTTGACCTTGTCGTAACGTGCACGGGTTTCTTTTTCCGCGTCGGTGGTTACGGTTTCCGGGTAGTCCGGCAGGGCGTAGCCCTGGGCCTGCAGTTCCTTGATCGCGGCTTGCAGCTGCGGGGTCGAGGCACTGATGTTAGGCAGCTTGATGATGTTGGCTTCAGGGGTTACGGCCAGGTCGCCCAGTTCGGCGAGGTGGTCCGGGATAGCCTTGGTGCCCAGTTGCTCGGGGAAGCTTGCGAGGATGCGCCCTGCGAGGGAGATGTCGCGGGTTTCAACGGCAATATCAGCGGAAGCGGTGAAGGCCTCTACGATAGGCAACAGTGAATAGGTGGCGAGGGCTGGAGCTTCGTCGGTGAAGGTGTAGATGATCTTCGAGCGGGTGGGCATATTCGGATTAACTCTCTTCTTTGCTGAAAGCGTGCGCAGAAACTCGAGATGCGCCGGGTGGAGCGCGTTCGTTCAAAGTCATCCATGAGCGAAATGTCGAGGTTTCTTCGCGGTGATGTTGGGTTGCATCAGTCGAGCGTCAAGCGTTTGGACTATTGTAATAGTCCTGCTTTCTGGCTGAAGGCTACTGTCTAGAGCGGTCAACCGTCGTGACTCTTTGGTCAGCGGCGGCATTATACATAGGTCGCTATGCTTACGCAGAGCCTTCATACAAAAGGTGTGTCGTCCATTGGTCTAAAGGTCGCAGGTGCTGCGTTACGCCTAAAGTCGCACGTTGTGCTCAAGATTGGCACTTTTCCCTTTGCTTTCGGGCTTGTAGGCGACAATTTATGCTGTTTTCGATGCAAATGAGCATGGCGCGAGGTTTCGGTCGCCATTTATCTGGAGTAGGCTCGAATGCAGCCAGATGTTCAATCCATAGATGGAGTTCAGCATGGGATACAAGAAGATTCAGGTTCCGGCAGTCGGCGACAAAATCACCGTCAATGCAGACCATTCTCTCAATGTTCCTGACCAACCGATCATCCCCTATATCGAAGGTGACGGTATTGGCGTCGACATCAGCCCGGTGATGATCAAGGTAGTCGACGCAGCTGTTGAAAAGGCTTACGGCGGCAAGCGCAAAATCTCGTGGATGGAGGTGTATGCCGGCGAAAAGGCGACCCAGGTCTACGACCAGGACACCTGGTTGCCCCAGGAAACCCTGGACGCGGTCAAGGATTACGTGGTGTCCATCAAGGGCCCGCTGACCACGCCGGTCGGCGGTGGTATTCGCTCGCTGAACGTGGCCCTGCGTCAGCAACTCGACCTGTATGTGTGCCTGCGCCCGGTGCGCTGGTTTGAAGGCGTGCCCAGCCCGGTCAAGAAGCCAGGCGATGTGGACATGACCATCTTCCGTGAGAACTCCGAGGATATTTACGCGGGTATCGAGTGGAAAGCCGGTTCGCCTGAGGCGATCAAGGTGATCAAGTTCCTCAAGGAGGAAATGGGCGTTACCAAGATCCGTTTCGACCAGGATTGCGGGATTGGCGTCAAGCCGGTGTCGAAAGAGGGTACCAAGCGCCTGGCGCGCAAGGCCCTGCAGTATGTAGTCGATAACGACCGCGACTCGCTGACCATTGTGCACAAAGGCAACATCATGAAGTTCACCGAAGGTGCCTTCAAGGAATGGGCCTACGAAGTGGCGGCTGAAGAATTCGGCGCGACGCTGCTCGACGGCGGCCCGTGGATGCAGTTCAAGAACCCCAAGACCGGCAAGAATGTAGTGGTCAAGGATGCGATTGCCGATGCCATGCTCCAGCAGATCCTGCTGCGTCCGGCTGAATATGACGTGATCGCCACGCTCAACCTCAATGGCGACTACTTGTCCGATGCCTTGGCGGCGGAGGTTGGTGGTATTGGTATCGCGCCGGGAGCCAACCTGTCGGACACCGTGGCGATGTTCGAAGCCACTCACGGTACTGCGCCCAAGTATGCGGGCAAGGACCAGGTCAACCCGGGCTCATTGATTCTGTCGGCGGAAATGATGCTGCGTCATATGGGCTGGGTCGAGGCGGCTGACTTGATCATCAAGGGCACCAACGGTGCGATTTCGGCCAAGACCGTGACCTATGACTTTGAGCGCCTGATGGATGGCGCTACGTTGGTGTCGTCGTCGGGCTTTGGTGATGCGCTGATCAAACATATGTAAACAGGCAGAAAAAAACCGGCCATTCTGATGGCTCAGAATGGCCGGTTTGGCTTTCAAGACCTTGCTCAGTGGCTGATCAGGCCAGTTGCTTTTTTGGTTTTCGGGCAGGCGCTTCCGTTTTTGCGGGGGGTGTAGGGGTGACGTGCGCATGGATATTCACGGCATGCATGCCCTTGGGGCCCTGAATTAACTCGAAACAGACAGGCTGACCCGCTTTCAGTGTCTTGTAGCCTTCCATCATTATTGCTGAATAATGCGCAAAAAGGTCTTCAGTCTTGCCGTCTTCATTAATGAAGCCGTACCCCTTGGCATTGTTGAACCACTTGACCTTACCACTAGCCATTCCCATATCCCTCTGCACCAGACTCCATCACTGGAGTATCATCCAGTTTATCCGTCCTAACCCGAATAAATAAGGTTGACTGCGCGGACCTTTTTTACCCACTGTGGGCTCTATTGGTTGTAACACCGATTTGCCGATAGTCAAGGCGACCAGTCGGTCAGAGTTGAAATTCTGACAGCTCGCCCCCACCACTGTAATTGAACCACTGACGAACCTTTCTTTCCATGCATGCAAATAGCCAGATTCGACTAACATTCAATCAGGATCGCCCGGATCAGGAACATGACGACGACGGTTCTGCAGGCATTGCTGTTCAGGAGGCCAAGCCTGCTTTACAGGCACCGCCGATGTACAAGGTGGTTTTGTTCAATGATGACTACACACCGATGGATTTCGTCGTCGAAGTGCTCGAGGTGTTTTTTAACCTGAACCGCGAGTTGGCGACCAAGGTAATGCTGGCCGTTCACACAGAAGGACGGGCAGTATGTGGAGTGTTTACCCGCGACATCGCCGAGACAAAGGCCATGCAGGTCAACCAGTACGCCAGGGAAAGCCAGCATCCGCTACTCTGTGAAATCGAGAAGGACGGTTAACGCCGACCACTTGGGTATGAGGTGAAGCTATGTTAAACCGCGAGCTCGAAGTCACCCTCAATCTTGCCTTCAAGGAGGCTCGTTCGAAGCGTCATGAGTTCATGACCGTCGAGCACCTTTTGCTGGCACTTTTGGATAATGAAGCTGCCGCCACCGTTCTGCGTGCGTGCGGCGCCAACCTCGACAAACTCAAGCATGATCTGCAGGAGTTTATCGACTCCACCACGCCACTGATCCCCGTGCATGACGAGGACCGCGAGACCCAGCCAACCCTGGGCTTCCAGCGGGTATTGCAGCGTGCTGTCTTCCACGTACAGAGCTCCGGTAAGCGTGAGGTCACAGGCGCAAACGTGCTGGTGGCAATTTTCAGCGAACAGGAAAGCCAGGCCGTGTTTCTGCTCAAGCAGCAGAGCGTTGCCCGTATTGATGTCGTCAATTACATCGCCCACGGTATCTCCAAGGTGCCTGGGCACGGCGATCATTCCGAGGGTGAGCAGGATATGCAGGACGACGAGGGCGGTGAGTCTTCTTCTTCAAGCAACCCGCTGGATGCCTATGCCAGCAATCTCAATGAGATGGCGCGACAGGGGCGGATCGATCCGCTGGTCGGGCGTGAGAGCGAGGTCGAGCGTGTAGCGCAGATCCTCGCGCGGCGTCGCAAGAACAACCCGTTGCTGGTGGGTGAGGCGGGCGTGGGTAAAACCGCGATTGCCGAAGGCCTGGCCAAGCGCATTGTCGACAACCAGGTGCCGGACCTGCTGGCCAACAGCGTCGTCTACTCCCTTGACCTGGGCGCATTGCTCGCCGGGACCAAGTACCGTGGCGATTTCGAGAAGCGCTTCAAGGCGCTGCTCGGCGAGCTGAAAAAACGCCCGCAGGCGATCCTGTTCATCGACGAGATCCACACCATCATTGGTGCCGGTGCGGCCTCCGGTGGGGTGATGGACGCCTCCAACCTGCTCAAGCCATTGCTGTCTTCGGGTGATATCCGCTGCATCGGCTCCACCACCTTCCAGGAGTTTCGCGGCATTTTCGAAAAAGACCGTGCCCTGGCGCGTCGCTTCCAGAAAGTCGACGTGTCCGAGCCTTCGGTTGAAGACACCATTGGCATCCTGCGCGGGCTCAAGGGGCGTTTTGAAGCGCACCACGGCATCGAGTACACCGATGAGGCCCTGCGTGCGGCGGCCGAGCTGGCGTCGCGCTACATCAATGACCGGCACATGCCGGACAAGGCCATCGACGTGATCGACGAGGCGGGCGCTTACCAGCGGCTACAGCCGGTCGAGAAGCGTGTGAAACGTATCGATGTGCCTCAGGTCGAGGACATCGTGGCGAAAATCGCGCGGATTCCGCCAAAACACGTCACCAGTTCCGACAAGGAGCTGCTGCGTAACCTGGAGCGCGACCTCAAGCTCACTGTGTTCGGTCAGGATGCGGCGATCGACTCGCTGTCCACTGCGATCAAGTTGTCCCGTGCGGGCCTCAAGTCGCCGGACAAGCCGGTCGGTTCGTTCCTGTTCGCAGGGCCTACCGGTGTCGGCAAGACCGAGGCGGCGCGGCAGTTGGCCAAGGCCATGGGTATCGAGCTGGTCCGTTTCGACATGTCCGAGTACATGGAGCGTCACACCGTGTCGCGCCTGATCGGTGCGCCGCCCGGCTATGTCGGTTTCGACCAGGGCGGCTTGTTGACCGAGGCGATCACCAAGCAGCCGCATTGCGTACTGCTGCTCGATGAGATCGAGAAGGCTCACCCGGAAGTCTTCAACCTGCTGTTGCAGGTCATGGACCACGGGACGCTGACCGATAACAACGGGCGCAAGGCGGACTTCCGTAATGTGATCGTGATCATGACCACCAACGCCGGTGCTGAAACTGCTGCGCGAGCGTCTATCGGCTTCACGCATCAGGATCACTCTTCCGATGCAATGGAAGTGATCAAGAAGAGCTTCACGCCGGAGTTCCGCAACCGTCTGGACACCATTATCCAATTTGGTCGCCTCAGCCATGAGGTTATCAAGAGCGTGGTGGACAAGTTCCTCACCGAGCTTCAGGCGCAGTTGGAAGACAAGCGCGTGCAGCTGGATGTGACGGAAGCGGCTCGCAGTTGGATCGCAGAGGGCGGCTACGATGCGGCAATGGGCGCACGCCCAATGGCGCGTCTGATCCAGGACAAGATCAAGCGGCCGCTGGCCGAAGAGATCCTGTTCGGCGAACTCTCCGATCATGGTGGCGTGGTGCATATCGACCTGAAGGACGGCGAGCTGACCTTCGATTTCGAGACCACGGCAGAAATGGCCTGATCGTTCTGCAACAACACAAAAGGCGCCGAAAGGCGCCTTTTTGCTGACTTGAAATGCAATTCTCAGAACAATGGAGATCCAATGTGGGAGGGGGCTTGCCCCCGATAGCGGTGGTTCAGCAACAAATTAGTTGCCTGACACACTGCTATCGGGGGCAAGCCCCCTCCCACAATTTATGTGTATGCCACCCACACAAAAACGCCCGGCATAACCGGGCGTTTTGTATTGACTTGCTTAGCGAGCGCGGTAAGTGATGCGCCCTTTGCTCAAGTCATAGGGCGTCAGCTCGACGCGCACTTTGTCACCGGTAAGAATACGAATGTAGTTCTTGCGCATCTTGCCGGAGATATGCGCGGTTACGACGTGCCCATTTTCCAACTCCACACGAAACATGGTGTTGGGCAGGGTGTCGACGACAGTGCCTTCCATTTCGAAGCTGTCTTCTTTCGACATGCAGTAAAGCCCTCGGTATCCAGTGAATGGCCCGGTGCAACTGCGCCAGGCAAAAGCGGCGTGCATTGTGCCCGAAAAAGAGGGTTCAAGCCAAGGGGTTCTAGTTAAGTGTGACCCATCTTTGATTAATCAGCAGCTCAATGGGCCGATATTGGGTCTTGTAGTTCATCTTTTTGCAGTTCTTGATCCAGTATCCGAGGTACACCGCTTCCAGTTCCAGGCGCAGTGCTTCACCTATTTGCCAGAGGATCGCAAAGCGCCCGAGGCTGCGGCGTTCCTCTTCGGGTTCATAGAAGGTGTACACCGCCGACAGGCCGTTGGGCAGCAGGTCGGTCACCGCCACGGCCAGCAGCCGTCCATCGAGGCGGAACTCGTAGAAACGCGAGAACGGCAGGTCACGTACCAGGAAGGTGGAAAACTGATCACGGCTGGGCGGGAACATGTCGCCATCGGCATGGCGTTGCTCGATGTAGCGCTGGTAAAGATCGAAATACTCTTCGCTGTACTGCGGCTTGACCGCGTTTACCGTCAGGTCGGCATTGCGTTTAAGGATGCGTTTCTGATTGCGATCGGGCAAAAATTGCGCGGCAGGGATGCGCGCCGGCACACACGCGTTGCAATTCTGGCAGTGAGGTCGATACAGATGATCGCCGCTGCGCCGAAACCCCATCTCCGAGAGGTCGGCGTACACGTGCACGTCCATCGGCTGGCTGGGATCGAGGAACAGCGTGGTGGCCTGCTCGTCGGGCAGATAGCTGCAAGAGTGGGCTTGAGTGGCATAGAACTTCAAGCGCGCCAGCTCGGTCATGATCAACCCTCGGGATAAGCTTTGGAATAAGTGTAAGCCAGGTAGGCGAAAGTCGCCTACGAAACCCACGGTCCAGAGCTGGGTTGGTCCAAATGCTTGCGCAGCAAGTCAGCGAAGTCGCTGCGCGGTATGGCGCGGGCGCCCAGGCTGTGCAGGTGGTCATTGGGCATCTGGCAGTCGATCAGCACGAAGCCCCACGCCTGCAATTGACGGGTCAATGTGGCGAAACCGAATTTCGAGGCGTTGTCGGCGCGGCTGAACATGGATTCGCCAAAAAACAGCTGGCCCATCGCCAGGCCATACAGGCCACCTACCAGTTCGCCCTGGTCCCACACTTCCACGGAGTGGGCGTAGCCGCGCTTGTGCAGCGCCAGGTAGGCGTTCTGGATGCCCTCGGTGATCCAGGTGCCGTCCGCGTAGGCGCGCGGTGCAGCGCAGGCCTGGATGACGGCGGCGAAATCCTGGTCGAACGTCACGGTATAACGCTGTTGGCGCAGCAGTTTGCCGAGGCTGCGGGACACATGCAGTTCGTCGGGGAAGATCACCGTGCGTGGGTCGGGTGACCACCAGAGGATGGGTTGGCCTTCTGAAAACCACGGAAAGCAGCCATGGCGATAGGCCTGGATCAGGCGTTCGGCCGACAGGTCGCCACCAGCGGCGAGCAGGCCATTGGGTTCGCGCATGGCCTTGGCCAGGGGCGGGAAAGTCAGGTTGTCGCGTTGTAACCAGGTCAGCATGGCATCCAGGCTTACGGAAGGGGAGGGGAGTGGCAGACAAGGCATCTGCCGCATAAGCGTTGATTATTGTCGACCCGGCGCCAAGGGGCCAGCCCGATTAAGCCGTGAGGCCGGATTAGCATGAGCGGGTGTTTCTGCAACTCTGCGCATAAGGCGCGGTCGTAATCGGGGCTGGCACATGCCAGCCATTTGCCAAGTTTGCCTGGATTGCCAGATACAGCTCATAAGCCTTTGTCAGCAAAGGCAATGCATGCTCAAATTGAACAGGCTTTGACACTTCGATTGCCAAGGCTGCCAGGTGGAGGGCAAGTGTGTGGCATCGCGCACGCAAACCCGTACAATGCGCCCATTGTGGCGTTATCGCCATTTCACCTATCCGTGACCTGGTGTTAAAAGTAGATTCAGCAACATACGTTCATTTTTCAGCTGCTCGGGATAGGGCAGTCATGTGTAGTCATTCAACAGATGGACGCGCTAAAGGCGCAGGAAAAGACCCGTTTTGAAGAAATCCGCCGCAGCACCTAAAGCAGCAGTCGTACCGGCCTGGCGCCAGCACCTGCATTACCGACTCAAGGAAGGCGCACTGATTGCCATCGGTGCGCTGTGCCTGTTCCTGATGATGGCCTTGCTCACCTATGGCAAGGACGATCCGGGCTGGAGCCATAACAGCAAGATCGACGATGTGCAGAATTTCGGTGGGCCGGTCGGGTCCTACAGCGCCGATATCCTGTTCATGATCCTGGGTTATTTCGCGTACATTTTCCCGCTGCTGCTGGCGATCAAGACCTGGCAGATCTTCCGCCAGCGTCACGAGCCGTGGCAGTGGAGCGGCTGGCTGTTCTCCTGGCGCCTGATCGGCCTGGTGTTCCTGGTGCTGTCCGGCGCGGCGCTGGCGCATATTCACTTCCATGCACCCACCGGTCTGCCGGCGGGTGCGGGCGGGGCGCTGGGCGAAAGCCTCGGTGACCTGGCGCGGCGCACGCTGAATATCCAGGGCAGCACCTTGATGTTCATCGCGCTGTTCCTGTTCGGCCTCACGGTGTTCACCGACCTGTCATGGTTCAAGGTGATGGACGTGACCGGCAAGATCACCCTCGACCTGTTCGAATTGTTCCAGGGCGCTGCCAACCGCTGGTGGGCCGCCCGTGTCGAGCGCAAGCAAATGGTTGCCCAACTGCGTGAGGTGGACACCCGCGTCAATGAGGTGGTGGCCCCGAGCACGCCGGATCGGCGCGAGCAGGCCAAGGTCAAGGAACGCTTGATCGAGCGCGAGCAGGCCCTGAGCAAGCACATGTCGGATCGCGAGAAGCAGGTACCGCCAGTGATCGCTCCGGCACCGCCCAAGGCGCCAGAACCCAGCCATCGCGTACAGAAAGAGAAACAGGCCCCGCTGTTTATCGACAGCGCCGTCGAAGGCACCTTGCCGCCGATCTCGATTCTTGACCCGGCAGAAAAGAAACAGCTCAATTATTCCCCCGAATCCCTGGCGGCCGTCGGCCATCTGCTGGAAATCAAGCTCAAGGAGTTCGGCGTCGAAGTGTCGGTGGATTCGATCCATCCCGGCCCTGTGATTACCCGTTACGAAATCCAGCCGGCCGCCGGTGTAAAAGTCAGCCGCATTTCCAACCTGGCCAAAGACTTGGCCCGTTCCCTGGCCGTGACCAGCGTGCGCGTGGTGGAAGTGATCCCGGGCAAGACCACCGTGGGTATCGAGATTCCCAACGAAGACCGCCAGATCGTGCGTTTCTCCGAAGTGCTGTCGACCCCCGAATACGACAATTTCAAATCGCCGGTCACCCTGGCCCTCGGCCATGACATTGGCGGCAAGCCGGTGATCACCGACCTGGCGAAAATGCCTCACCTGCTGGTAGCCGGTACCACCGGTTCCGGTAAGTCGGTGGGTGTGAACGCAATGATCCTGTCGATCCTGTTCAAGTCCGGGCCGGATGACGCCAAGCTGATCATGATCGACCCGAAGATGTTGGAGCTGTCGATCTACGAGGGCATTCCGCACCTGCTCTGCCCGGTGGTTACCGACATGAAGGACGCCGCCAACGCCCTGCGTTGGAGCGTTGCCGAGATGGAGCGCCGCTACAAGCTGATGGCCAAGATGGGCGTACGTAACCTGTCGGGCTTCAACGCCAAGGTCAAGGAAGCCCAGGACGCCGGCGAACCGCTGACCGACCCGCTGTACAAGCGCGAAAACATTCACGATGAGGCACCGCTGCTGACCAAGCTGCCGACCATCGTGGTGGTGGTCGACGAATTCGCTGACATGATGATGATCGTCGGCAAGAAGGTCGAAGAACTGATCGCGCGTATTGCCCAGAAGGCACGTGCCGCCGGGATTCACTTGATCCTCGCGACTCAGCGCCCGTCGGTGGATGTGATCACCGGCCTGATCAAGGCCAACATCCCCACACGCATGGCGTTCCAGGTATCGAGCAAGATCGACTCACGGACCATCATCGACCAGGGTGGCGCCGAGCAACTGCTGGGCCACGGTGACATGCTCTACATGCCGCCGGGCACCAGCCTGCCGATTCGCGTTCACGGTGCCTTTGTGTCCGATGACGAAGTACACCGCGTGGTCGAAGCCTGGAAACTGCGCGGCGCCCCGGAATACAACGACGACATCCTCGCAGGCGTCGAAGAGGCCGGCAGCGGTTTTGACGGTGGCAGCGGCGGTGGCGACGATGATGCCGAAACCGACGCGCTTTACGATGAGGCCGTGGCCTTCGTGCTGGAAAGCCGTCGCGCCTCTATCTCCGCAGTGCAACGCAAATTGAAAATCGGCTACAACCGCGCTGCCCGCATGATCGAAGCCATGGAACACGCCGGCGTCGTCACTGCAATGAACACCAACGGCTCGCGTGAAATCATCGCCCCCGGGCAGATGCGCGACTGACCCCGGTGCCGCGTGGTAACACGCGGCACCGCCCTGACTACTCAATGAGGACTCCCATGCGCTTTATCCGCATGCTGTTGTTGCCGGCACTGGCCCTGACCGCTGTTTCGGCTCACGCTGACCCGGCTTCCGTCGCCAGCCTGAAGAACCTGTTGGACAAATCCCAGACCCTGACCGCGCGCTTCTCCCAACTGACCCTGGATGCCGGTGGCACCCAGTTGCAGGAAACCGCCGGTGAGATGGCCGTGCAGCGCCCTGGGTTGTTCTACTGGCATACCGAAGGCAAGGCTGAGCAGACCATCGTTTCCGATGGTCAGAAGGTCACCCTGTGGGACCCGGACCTGGAACAGGCGACCATCAAGAAGCTCGATCCACGCCTGAACCAGACACCCGCACTGCTGCTGTCGGGTGACGTGTCGAAAATCAACGACAGCTTCGACATCACTTCCAAACAGACCAGCAACGTGATCGAGTTCACCCTCAAGCCAAAATCCAAGGACACGCTGTTTGACACGCTGTCCCTGTCGTTCGGCAACGGCGTGATCAATAACATGCGCCTGGTCGACAGCGTTGGCCAGCGCACCGATATCCTGTTTTCCGGGGTCAAGGCCAACCAGCCGGTGCCCGCATCCAAGTTCAAGTTCGACATCCCCAAGGGTGCCGACGTGATCCAGGAATAATCTGCCGAGAGGTTTCAAGCGCTGCCCATGGATCTGTTTCGAAGTGACCCGATTGCCCAGCCCCTGGCCGCACGCTTGCGTTCGACCAACCTGGATGAGTACGTCGGTCAGGAACACCTGCTCGCTCGCGGCAAGCCCTTGCGCGAAGCCCTGGAGCAGGGCGCGCTGCACTCGATGATTTTCTGGGGGCCGCCGGGCGTGGGCAAGACCACCCTGGCGCGGCTGCTGGCGAAAGTCTCGGATGCGCACTTTGAAACGGTCTCGGCGGTACTCGCCGGGGTCAAGGAAATCCGCCAGGCGGTGGAAGTCGCCAAGCAGCAGGCCGGGCAGTACGGCAAGCGCACCATCCTGTTTGTCGACGAAGTGCATCGCTTCAACAAGTCGCAGCAGGATGCGTTCCTGCCGTATGTTGAAGACGGCACCTTGATCTTCATCGGCGCCACCACTGAAAACCCTTCGTTTGAACTCAACAACGCTTTGTTGTCGCGAGCGCGTGTCTACGTGCTCAAAAGCCTGGACGAGGCGGCGATGCAGAAATTGCTGCAGCGGGCCCTGAATGAAGACAAGGGCCTGGGCAAGCGCCATCTGAGCGTCAGTGACGAAGGCTTCAGGATCCTGCTCACCGCCGCAGACGGCGATGGCAGGCGTTTTCTCAACCTGCTGGAAAACGCCTCGGACCTGGCTGAAGACGGCGGCGAAATTGGCGTCGACCTGCTGCAAAGCCTGCTGGGTGATACGCGCCGGCGCTTCGACAAGGGCGGTGAAGCTTTCTACGACCAGATTTCCGCGCTGCACAAGTCAGTGCGCGGCTCCAACCCTGACGGTGCGCTGTACTGGTTCGCACGCATGATCGACGGCGGTTGCGATCCGTTGTACCTGGCCCGTCGCGTGGTGCGCATGGCCAGCGAAGACATCGGCAATGCCGACCCGCGCGCCCTGAGCCTGTGCCTGGCGGCCTGGGAGGTGCAGGAGCGCCTCGGCAGCCCGGAAGGCGAGTTGGCGGTGGCCCAGGCCATCACCTACCTGGCCTGCGCACCGAAAAGCAACGCGGTGTACATGGGCTTCAAGTCGGCGCTGCGAGCGGCGGCTGAACATGGATCGCTGGAAGTGCCGATGCACTTGCGCAACGCGCCGACCAAACTGATGAAGCAGCTGGGTTACGGTGACGAATATCGCTACGCTCATGACGAACCGGATGCCTATGCAGCCGGCGAAGACTACTTCCCCGATGCGCTGGAACCGTTGCCGCTCTACCAGCCAGTGCCCCGTGGGCTAGAGCTGAAGATCGGCGAAAAGCTCAACCATCTGGCCCAACTCGACCGTCTCAGCCCCCGTCAGCGGAGAAAGTAGTGCTCAAGACGATTCTTGCCGTGTCCGCAGCTGGCATCGCTGGTACATTATTGCGTTTCGCCACCAGCACCTGGGTCAGCGTCCAGTGGCCGAAGCATTTTTATGCGGCGACCCTGGCAGTCAACCTGGTGGGCTGTTTGATTATCGGGCTGTTGTACGGCTGGTTCCTGTTGCGCCCGGAAGTGCCGATTGAAATTCGCGCCGGCTTGATTGTCGGTTTTGTAGGCGGTCTGACGACCTTTTCATCCTTTTCACTGGATACGCTGCGCCTGCTGGAAAGCGGGCAGGCCCTGGTCGCCTTCGGGTACCTGGGCATCAGCGTGTTCGGCGGGCTGCTCGCCACCTGGGCCGGCCTGTCCTTGACCAAACTTTGATAACGAGAGACCGACATGCTCGATTCCAAACTGTTACGTAGCAACCTTCAGGACGTAGCGGACCGCCTGGCATCCCGTGGCTTTGCCTTGGATGTTGCGCGCATCGAAGCGCTGGAAGAACAGCGCAAGACCGTCCAGACCCGCACCGAAGCACTGCAGGCTGAGCGTAATGCGCGTTCCAAATCCATTGGCCAGGCCAAACAGCGCGGCGAAGACATCGCACCGTTGATGGCGGATGTCGAGCGTATGGGCACTGAGCTGTCCAACGGCAAAACCGAGCTGGAAGGCATCCAGACCGAGCTGGACTCGATCCTGCTGGGCATTCCGAACCTGCCCCACGAATCCGTGCCGGTAGGCGAAGACGAAGACGGCAACGTTGAAGTACGCCGCTGGGGTACGCCCAAAGCCTTCGATTTCGAGATCAAGGACCATGTGGCCCTGGGCGAATTGACCGGTGGCCTGGATTTCGAGACCGCGGCAAAAATGTCCGGTGCCCGTTTCGCTTTGCTGCGCGGCCCGATCGCCCGTATGCACCGTGCGCTGGCGCAGTTCATGATCAACCTGCACACCGGTGAGCATGGCTACGAAGAAGCCTACACCCCGTACCTGGTCCAGGCGCCGGCGCTGATGGGTACCAGCCAGTTGCCGAAATTCGAGGAAGACCTGTTCAAGATCACTCGCGACGGCGAAGCCGATCTGTACCTGATCCCGACCGCCGAGGTGTCGCTGACCAATATCGTCGCCGGCGAAATCCTCGATGCCAAGCAACTGCCGTTGAAGCTGGTTGCCCACAGCCCGTGCTTTCGCAGTGAAGCCGGCGCATCGGGTCGCGATACGCGCGGCATGATCCGCCAACACCAGTTCGACAAGGTCGAGATGGTGCAGGTGGTCGAGCCGTCGACCTCCATGGAAGCCCTGGAAGGCCTGACCGCCAACGCCGAACGCGTGCTGCAACTGCTGGAGCTGCCGTACCGCGTACTGGCGCTGTGCACTGGCGACATGGGCTTCAGCGCCGTGAAGACCTACGATTTGGAAGTGTGGGTACCGAGCCAGGACAAATACCGCGAAATATCGTCGTGCTCCAACTGCGGTGATTTCCAGGCCCGTCGTATGCAGGCGCGTTTCCGTAACCCGGAAACCGGCAAGCCGGAGTTGGTGCACACCCTTAACGGTTCGGGCCTGGCCGTAGGCCGTACCCTGGTGGCCGTGCTGGAAAACTACCAGCAGGCTGACGGTTCGATCCGTGTACCTGAGGTGCTCAAGCCGTACATGGGCGGCGTTGAGGTCATCGCCTAAATGGAATTTCTGCCGCTGTTTCATAACCTGCGCGGCAGTCGAGTGTTGGTCGTCGGTGGCGGGGAGATTGCCTTGCGCAAATCCCGGCTGCTGGCCGACGCCGGTGCGTTGCTGCGGGTGGTTGCTCCCCAGATCGAAGACCAGTTGCGTGAACTGGTACTGGGCAGTGGCGGGGAACTGATTTTGCGCGGTTATCAGGAGGCTGACCTGGAGGGTTGCACCCTGATCATCGCGGCAACGGACGACGAGCCGCTGAACGCGCAAGTGTCCAGTGAGGCCAAGCGCCGTTGCGTGCCGGTCAATGTTGTGGATGCGCCGGCCTTGTGCAGCGTGATCTTCCCGGCGATTGTCGACCGTTCGCCGTTGGTGATTGCGGTGTCCAGCGGCGGCGACGCGCCAGTGCTGGCGCGCTTGATCCGCGCCAAGCTGGAAACCTGGATTCCGTCCACCTACGGCCAATTAGCCGGTTTGGCCGCGCGTTTTCGCGCCCAGGTCAAAGGTTTGTACCCGGATGTGCAGCAGCGCCGGGCGTTCTGGGAAGAGGTGTTCCAGGGGCCGATTGCCGACCGTCAACTGGCCGGGCAGGGCGATGAAGCTGAGCGCCTGTTGATCGAAAAGGTCAATGGCGCGCCACCTTATGCACCCGGCGAGGTGTACCTGGTGGGTGCAGGCCCGGGTGACCCGGACTTGCTCACCTTTCGTGCCTTGCGCCTGATGCAGCAGGCCGACGTGGTGCTGTACGACCGTCTGGTTGCGCCGGCGATCCTGGAACTGTGCCGTCGTGATGCCGAGCGGGTTTACGTCGGCAAGCGGCGTGCCGACCACGCTGTGCCCCAGGATCAGATCAACCAGCAACTGGTCGACCTGGCCAAGCAAGGCAAGCGCGTGCTGCGCCTCAAGGGCGGCGATCCGTTCATTTTTGGGCGCGGTGGCGAAGAAATCGAGGAATTGGCGGCCCATGGCATCCCGTTCCAGGTGGTGCCAGGGATCACGGCGGCCAGTGGTTGTGCCGCGTATGCCGGGATTCCGCTGACGCACCGTGACTATGCGCAATCGGTGCGCTTCATCACCGGGCACCTGAAGAACAATACGTCGGATCTGCCCTGGCAGGACCTGGTCGGGCCGTCGCAGACCCTGGTGTTCTACATGGGCCTGATTGGCTTGCCGATCATTTGTGAGCAGTTGATCAAGCACGGGCGCTCGGCGGACACACCGGCGGCTTTGATCCAGCAGGGCACCACTTCCAACCAGCGCGTGTTTACCGGCACCCTGGCGGACTTGCCGCGCATGGTGGCGGAGCATGAAGTACATGCACCGACGCTGGTGATCGTGGGTGAGGTGGTGGTGTTGCGCGAGAAGCTCAAATGGTTTGAAGGGGCTCAGTCTCAGGTCTGAGCCTTAAAAGCATCGGGAGCAAGCCCCCTCCCACATTTTGGTTTGTGAACACAGTCAAAATGTGGGAGGGGGCTTGCTCCCGATGAGGCCATCAAATACAACCGATAATCCAGATCAGCTAAAGACACCTTTACCTGAAAGTCGCGCCCGATCATGGCTGTTGTCAAACTCTTGCAACGGCCCCTTCGGCACAATACCGGTCGGGTTGATCGTGCGATGGCTGGCATAGTAATGCCCCTTGATATGGGCAAAGTCCACCGTCTCGGCCACGCCCGGCCACTGATACATCTCCCTTAGCCAATTCGACAAATTCGCATAATCGGCAATCCGCCGCAGGTTGCACTTGAAGTGGCTGTAATACACCGCGTCAAAGCGAATCAACGTGGTGAACAGCCGCACATCCGCCTCGGTCAGGTACTCTCCGGCCAGATAACGATGCTGGCCCAGGTGTTGTTCCAAATGATCCAGCTCGGCAAACACATCATCAAACGCACGTTCATACGCCTGTTGTGACGTGGCAAAACCTGCGCGGTATACGCCGTTGTTCACGGCCGGGTAGATACGTTCGTTCAGGGCGTCGATGGTCGGCCGCAGCGTGTCGGGATAAAAATCCAGGGTATTGCCGGTCAGCCCGTTGAACGCGCTGTTGAACATGCGGATGATTTCCGCCGATTCATTGCTGACGATGCGCTTGAGTTTTTTGTCCCACAGCACCGGCACGGTGACGCGCCCGGTGTAGTCGGCCGTATCGGCGGTGTAGCGCTGGTGCATGAAGGCCAGATCGTCCAGTTTGTCACCGCTGGAGCCGTGGGCCTTGTCGAAGGTCCAGCCGTTTTCCAGCATCAACCAGCTGACCACTGACACGTCGATCAGGCTTTCCAGACCTTTGAGCTTGCGCAGGATCAGGGTGCGGTGCGCCCAGGGGCAGGCCAGGGACACGTAGAGGTGATAGCGGCCGGCCTCAGCCTTGAAGCCACCTTCGCCACTCGGGCCGGGCGCGCCATCGGCGGTCACCCAGTTGCGACGTTGTGCCTGTTCCCGTTGGAAAGCGCCATCTGCGCTGCTTTCATACCACTGGTCTTTCCACTGTCCTTCAATCAGCAAACCCATGACTGGCTCCTTGGCTGTTAAACGTTGGAGTCCAGTCTAAAGGGATGAGTTCGAACTAAAAGCGCAAAGACCGGGGGTGAATGATCGACTAAATCGATTTATCCCGTGCATCCCAGTATTGCTGGGCCAATTCGAAGGCCTGTTGCCGCGGGTGGCCGAGACCGCGCAACGCCAGGGCCATGGTGGCGATCAGCGCCAGTTGCGGGTAGCTGTCCTCGACTTCGCCGCGCCACAACGCGTTCAACTGTTCAGGCTCAAGCGTCGCCGGTTTGACGTGACGCTGGGCGGAGAGGGCGGGCCACTCTTCGTCCCAACTCTGGCCGCCGGTGGTGCCATACAGGTGACTGAGGGTGTCGGGGTTGATTTCGATCTCGCCGCCGTCGCCCTTGACCACGATCACATTGTCCCCGAGCAGGCCGCTGGCATCGCGGTGCACGCCCTGGTAGCCCGGGTGGAAAATGCTTTGCAGGCCGCAGCGCGCATTCAGCGGGTTAAGCAGCCGCGCCAGGGAATGAATGGGCGAGCGCAGGCCGAGGGTGTTGCGCAGGTCGATCATGCGTTGCAATTGCGGCGCCCAGTCGCCCAGCGGGATAAAGGCCAGGTTGCCCTGCTCGAAGGCGCTTCCCACCTGCTGCCAATTGCGGCACAGCGGGATCTGCAACGTCTCCAGCAGTTGCTCGGTGTACAGGCGGCCCGCCGTGTGGGCACCGCCGCCGTGCATCAGAATGCGCACACCGTTTTGCGCCAGGCATTTGGCCGCCAGCAGAAACCACGGCAGATGGCGCTTTTTGCCGGCGTAGGTCGGCCAGTCGATATCCACGTTCAACGCCGGTGCATCCAGGCGTTCACGTACCGCTTCGGTGAAACCGGCCAGTTCTTCCGGGCTCTCTTCCTTGTGACGCAGCAGCATCAAAAAGGCGCCGAGCTGGGTGTCCTCGACCTTTTCGTCGAGCAACATGCCCATGGCTTGCCGCGCTTCTTCGCGGGTGAGGTTGCGCGCGCCGCGCTTGCCTTTGCCGAGGATGCGCACGAACTGGGCAAAAGGGTGCTCTTCGGGCGTGTTGAGGGTCAATGGGGTGAAGTCGGTCATAAGCAATTCGTCGGCCTGGGCAGGCCCGCCAGCTTGGCGGCGAGTTTGGCGGGAGTGCCGTTGAACAGTTTGTTTAGACGCAGGCTGTTGCCCTTTTCCGGACCCAGTTTCAAGGCGGTGTACTTGATCAGCGGGCGTGTGGCGGGGGACAGCTGGAATTCGGTATAGAACTGGCGCAGCAGCTTGAGGATTTCCCAGTGATCCGCGGTCAGCTCCAGGGCTTCGGCAGCGGCCAGGGCGTGCGCCACCTCATCGGACCAGTCATTGAGGTCGACGAGGTAACCGTCCTTGTCCAGTTCGAGGCTGCGTGTGCCGACGGTCAGGGTGTTCATAGCCAGGTGTTGACCTTGTCGTAGTCGATCGACAGTTGCACGAAACCTGGATAATCCACGCTGTCAGCCCAGTCGGGAAGCGGCAGGTTGCGCGCCTGCATGTCTTCGGCCAGTACAAAGACCTTCACGCCTTTGCTTTGCAGGGCGGGTGTGTGCAGCGCGTAGGCACCGTCGCCACACAGCAGGATTGCGTCCTGAGCGCCGCAGATGCGCAGGCAGCTGTCGAGGCGGCTATCGGTAAAGGGAGAGTGAGACACCACATGTAGAGTCGACATCAGAGGGTAATCACCTGGTCGTAACGATCAATCAGCTCGCAAATGGCTTGGCTGTGCAGCGTCTGCGCATTGGCGGGCGGCAGCAACCCGCGTGCGGACAGGCTGTGGCCGCAGGCGAACACGTCATCAATGCCGAACAGGCCCAATGCCTGCAAGTTGGCGCTCAGGTCTTTTTGTTGCACGGCCTTGGCGGCCTGATGCGGCGCCAGCTGGAACACACCGTCATCCAGAAACAGCAGACCAATGGGCAGATCAAACGCGCCACCAGCCAGCACGATATCCAGTGCTTCCCGCGCACTTGGCCCGGACCACGGCGGCTGTCGGCTGATCACCAATAAGGATTTGGACATCTCACGGCCCTCCAAAACAGATCAGACGGTCGGCATCCTGGATCGCGTCATGCAACTGCCCAAGGCCCGATAACGCCCATGGCGCCTGCAGATTGACCGCGCTGCGTTGATAGCGTGCGGCCTCCTCGGCGTTCAGCACACCACGGCGCAAGGCGGCGGCGATACATACCACGCCGTCGAGCTGATGCTGGCTGACAAACTCGCGCCATTGGCGCGCAATGTCCGGCTCGTCCTGGGGCGCTACGATGATATTGGACGCGCTGTACACGCCATCCTGATAAAAAAACAGCCGCACAATCTCATGCCCGCCCGCCAGCGCTGCCTGGGCGAACAGCAGGGCGCGGCGCGAGGAGGGCGCGTGGGCGGCGCTATACAGTGCAATCGCGAACTTCATGGGAGACTCTGCCAACAAACGTCGGCCAATGATAAAGCCGCCGCCGCGAAAAAGCCCGCCGTGATCAAAACGGTCACTGTCACTGATCGTTCTGACGATTGCCGGTAGCCGTCAGGCTGCCTAGTCTGTGGGTGATCGCAACCCGAATGGAGTCTCTATGTCTGGTCCCTTGGCGTCCCTTAAAGTGCTGGATTTTTCCACCTTGCTGCCCGGCCCGTTTGCCTCGTTGATGCTGGCGGATATGGGCGCCGAGGTGCTGCGTATCGAATCGCCCACGCGCATGGACTTGTTGCGGGTGCTGCCGCCCCATGATCAGGGTACGTCGGCCAGTCACGCGTATCTGAACCGCAACAAGCGCAGCCTGGCCCTGGATCTCAAGCAGGCCGAGGCGGTGGAGATCGTGCGTGAGCTGGTCAAGGGCCATGACATCCTGCTCGAACAGTTTCGCCCTGGGGTCATGGAGCGCCTGGGGCTGGGTTATGAGGCGCTGAAGGCGATCAATCCCGGGTTGATTTATGTGTCGATTACCGGCTACGGCCAGACCGGCCCTTACAAGGACCGCGCCGGGCACGATATCAATTACCTGGCGTTGGCCGGTGTGGCCAGTCACACCGGGCGGCGGGACAGCGGGCCGTTGCCGCTGGGCGTGCAACTGGCGGACGTGGCAGGTGGTTCGCTGCATGCGGTGGTGGGCTTGCTGGCGGCGGTGATTGCCAGGCAGCAGAGCGGAGTGGGGCAATACCTGGATGTGAGCATGACCGATTGTTCGTTCAGCCTGAACGCCATGGCCGGGGCTGGCTATCTGGCCTGCGGGCTGGAGCCGGAGTGGGAGAATCATGTACTCAATGGTGGCAGTTTTTACGATTACTATCGCACTCGCGATGGGCGCTGGATGTCGGTGGGGAGTTTGGAGCCGGCCTTTATGCAGCAATTGTGTGAGGCGCTCGGAAGGCCGGAGCTGGCGGCCCACAGCGTGAAGCCAGAGCAGCAGGCAGTGCTCAAGCAGGCCCTGCAGGTGGAATTCGAGAAGCGCAGTTTTGAAGAATTGTGTGAGTTGTTTGCCGGTGTGGATGCGTGTGTGGAGCCGGTGTTGAGCCTGGCGGAGGCTGTTGAACATCCGCAGTTGAAGGCTCGGGCATTGGTCAGCCATGTGCCCCGGGGGGATGGCTCGACACAAGCGCAATTGGCCTGCCCGCTGAAGTTCTCAGAAGGGTTGCCGGCGCCCAGGCATATTGGGGTGGCAGTGGGGGCGCATAGTGACGAGGTG
The DNA here is from genome assembly GCF_015277575.1 of Pseudomonas sp. OST1909. Classification (NCBI taxonomy): domain Bacteria; kingdom Pseudomonadati; phylum Pseudomonadota; class Gammaproteobacteria; order Pseudomonadales; family Pseudomonadaceae; genus Pseudomonas; species Pseudomonas sp. OST1909. Next base: position 4,009,361 of record NZ_CP063780.1, on the reverse strand, counting down.
TTGGTGGAGCTGGGGTTCGGTGCTCAGCGGATAGATGAATTGCGTCAGGCCAAGGTTGTAGGTTGACTGAGCGGACGCTTTCGCAGGCAAGCCAGCTCCCACATTTTGATTGCGTTCACAGATCCTGATGTGGGATCTGGCTTGCCTGCGAAGAGGCCCTCATTCCACTCGAGTTTCCCCAGTGAACACCAGAGTCTGCCGACACCGCCGACACAAATACCGCCGCCCCTGGTTCACCAGGCCATGGCGCTGCGCCGAGAACGGGAAGTCACTGTCCGCGCACGGGCAGCGGTAGATATAACGGGTCACCTGGCGGCGCTTGACCTCATAGGTATGGCAGCGGTCCGGCGGCAGTTCGTAGACCCCGCGCATGATCAACTGCCATTCCTCGCCGTGGGGCTGGATACGCTCGCCAAACAACTGGTGGGCAATCAGGTGCGCCACTTCGTGGGCCACGGTTTGCTTGAGAAAATGCTGGCTGTTTTCACGGTACAACTGCGGGTTGAAGCGCAGCAGGTTCTCGTGCAAATGCGCGACACCGGCTTTCTGGCCCCGCAGCTTGAGGCTGACCTGGGGGCGTTTGAAGCTTCGTTTGAAAAAGGATTCGGCTTGCAGGAAACAATCTTCGACGCGGGTATTGAGTTGCTCGGGCATGCTGTACAAATCTCCAGAGACGCCCAGTATGCCGCAAAGCAGGGTGTTTCCGAATCTGTCAGGCGCCGAATGGTCATGCATAACGCACAAAGCCACCTTGCGGTGGCCTTGCCTGCGGGTTGAGTTGCCTAGTTGGTGTAGATGGGCCCTACGCCCAGGCCCCAGACGATCACGGTAAACGCCATGATCGCCACCAGTACCACCAGGCCCACGGCCAACACCGAACTGGAAAACAGGAAGCCTTCGTCCGGGTCGATACTCATGAAGGTCGGCAGCCCCACGTAGAGCAGGTACACCGTGTAGCAAATGGCCGCCGTGCCGACCACCATGCCCAGCCACATATGCGGGTAGAGTGCCGCCAGCCCGCCGACAAACAGTGGCGTTGCGGTATAGGTGGCGAAGGCCACGCAGCGTGCCATGCTGGGGCTGGCGTCGTAGGTGCGGGCCATCCAGTGAATGAACGCGCCCATCACCGCAACGCCGCCAAGCATGGCCGCGTAAGACATGAGCGTCATCCACAGCGCGCTTTCCTGGGTCAACATCACCGGCGCCCGGTTGCCGATGACCCAGCCGACCTGGGTGGTGCCGATAAAGGCGGACACGGCGGGGATCGCCGCGAGAATCAGGGTGTGAGTGAGGTACATGTGGCCGATACTTTCTTCTTTATCGCCACGGATTTCCCGCCATTCCTGGTCGGGATGGGTAAAAAGCCCCACGACGTGATGGATCATGCCAGTCACTCCTGTCGTTATTACCATCGCCCCCCATCGGAGCGCCCACCGGCCAGATGGCCTGAAAGGTCTGGATATGTGTGCGACCTCAAGTCGCAGTATAGGAAGTGATGACCGGAATAACTGTAGGGCCTTTAGAGCAAATTGCGCTGTAAACAGGGCGCTTAATCGCGGTGGGGTCTGTCAAATGTGGGAGCAAGCCCCTTCCCACATTGGAACTCGGCCGCTCATATCGGTAAAATGCTGCGCTTTTCGTCACACACCTTCAGCGGATCCAAGCGCCATGGGCACTCTTACGGTCAACCAGAACAAACTGCAAAAACGCCTGCGTCGCCTGGCCGGTGAAGCGGTCGCCGATTTCAACATGATCGAGGACGGTGACAAGGTCATGGTCTGCCTCTCTGGTGGCAAAGACAGCTACACCATGCTCGACGTACTGCTGCACCTGCAAAAGGTCGCGCCGATCCAGTTCGAGATCGTCGCCGTCAACATGGACCAGAAACAGCCAGGCTTTCCCGAGCACGTGCTGCCGGCCTACCTGAAAGAACTGGGCATCGAGTACCACATCGTCGAGAAAGACACCTACTCGGTGGTCAAGGAGCTGATCCCGGAAGGCAAGACCACCTGCTCGCTGTGCTCGCGCCTGCGCCGTGGCACGCTCTACACCTTTGCCGACGAGATCGGCGCGACCAAGATGGCCCTGGGGCATCACCGCGATGACATCGTCGAGACCTTCTTCCTGAATATGTTCTTCAATGGCTCGCTCAAGGCCATGCCGCCCAAGCTGCGCGCCGATGACGGGCGCAATGTGGTAATCCGCCCGCTGGCGTATTGCAACGAGAAGGACATCCAAGCGTACTCCGACTTCAAGCAATTCCCGATCATCCCCTGCAACCTGTGCGGCTCCCAGGAAAACCTGCAGCGCCAGGTGGTCAAGGACATGCTGCTGGACTGGGAGCGCAAGACCCCCGGGCGTACCGAGAGCATCTTCCGCAGCCTGCAAAATGTGATCCCGTCTCAACTGGCTGATCGCAACCTGTTCGATTTCACCAGCTTGAAAATCGATGAGACGGCTGCTTCGCGTTTCGTCAATGTAGTGAACCTCTAAGCCTCGTCGAGGCTCTAGTAAACGGCGCTTGCGGGCGCCGTTTTCAATTCAACTGCCAGGAGAGGGCATGCGCGATTACAAGTGGCTGCACGAATATTGTCTGAACCGCTTCGGTTCGGCGGCCGAGCTGGAAGCCCATCTGCCTGTGCCCAAGACCCCGGCGCAATTGCGCAAGATCAGTGATGACCGCTACTTGTCGACCCTGGCGCTGCGGGTCTTCCGTGCGGGCTTGAAGCACAGTGTGGTCGACGCGAAATGGCCGGCGTTTGAACAGGTGTTTTTCGGCTTCGATCCGGAAAAAGTCGTGCTGATGGGCGCCGAGCACTTGGAACGCCTGATGCAGGACACCCGCATCATCCGCCACCTGGGCAAGCTCAAGAGTGTGCCGCGCAATGCGCAGATGATCCTGGACATCGAGCAGGAAAAGGGCAGCTTCGGTGCGTTTGTCGCCGATTGGCCGGTAACCGATATCGTCGGGCTATGGAAATACCTGAGCAAGCATGGCCACCAACTGGGCGGGCTGTCGGCACCGCGTTTCCTGCGCATGGTGGGCAAGGATACGTTTGTGCCGAGCTATGACGTGGTGGCGGCGTTGAATGCGCAGAAGATCGTCGACAAGGCGCCGACCAGCCTGCGGGATTTGGCCACAGTACAGGGCGCCTTCAACCAGTGGCATGCCGAGAGTGGGCGGCCGATGTGCCAGTTGTCGATGATGTTGGCGTACACCGTCAACCATTGAGACCCAGGTGATGCCTTCGCGAGCAAGCCCACATTTTGACCGCGCCGCCTATCAAAATGTGGGAGCTGGCTTGCCTGCGATAGCGGACTTCAGGCCGATACAGGTTCTGCAGCCAACTGCCGATTCAACTGATGCCGCCAACGCACATACAACAGCGCCGTGCAAAACACCGCCAGGCTCGCCAGCATCTCCAACACCCCGAACCACTGGCGGTTCGGGTCGTACGCCGCCAGCGCGCCCTTGATGAAATACAGATTCACCACAAAGCACATCCACGAATGCCCGCGCGCACTGCCGATCATCATCCCTGGCGCCAGTACCAGCAGCGGCACCAGTTCGATCAGCAGGATCACCCATGGGCGCGCCCCGTGAAGGTCGGCAATCAACAGGTAATACACGCACAACAGGCCCACCAGGGCAAAAAACGCCAGCAGGCTCAGTGCGCGTGCAACCTTGACCCGCGGTTCCAGCCACGCCTGGGGCGGCAGGACTTTAGGCTTCCTGGCCACGGCCGTGCTCCAGCAGCGTGGCGGTCTTGGCCAGGCGCAGGCCCAGGGCCCGGCACAGGGTGATTTCATGTTGATCGAGCAGCCGCTTGCCGTCAGGCCCGGAATGGTGGCTGGCGCCGTATGGCGTGCCGCCGCCCTGGGTATCAAGCAGTGCCTGTTCGCTGTAAGGCAGACCGGTGATCAACATGCCGTGGTGCAGCAGCGGCAGTAACATCGACATCAGCGTGGTTTCCTGGCCGCCATGCAGGCTGGCGGTAGAGGTGAACACGCCGGCGGGCTTGCCGACCAGGGCACCGGTGAGCCACAGGTTGCTGGTGCCGTCGAGGAAGTACTTGAGCGGTGCAGCCATGTTGCCAAAGCGTGTCGGGCTGCCCAGGGCCAGGCCTGAGCAGTGCTTCAGATCATCCAGGCTGGCATACAGCGCGCCTTCCTCGGGAATGCTCGGCGCAACCGCTTCGCACTCGGTGGAAATCGCCGGCACCGTGCGCAGACGTGCTTCCATGCCGCCTTGTTCGATCCCCCGGGCAATCTGCCGGGCCATTTCGCTTACCGAGCCGTTGCGGCTGTAATACAGCACCAGCACATAGGGCGTGGTCACGGCAGAATCTCCAATACGTTCTCGGGTGGGCGGCCAATGATGGCTTTGTCGGCAGTTGCCAGGATCGGGCGTTCCATCAGCTTGGGGTGCCCGGCAATAGCGGCGATCAATTGCGCTTCGCTCAAGTTGGCATCGGCCAGGTTGAGGGTTTTGTATTCCTCTTCGCCGGTGCGCAGCAGTTGGCGCGCGCTGATCCCGAGTTTTTTGAGCAGGGCCTGGATTTGCGCGGCGTCCAGCGGGGTTTCCAGGTAGCGCACCACGGTCGGGTTGAGGCCGCGAGCTTCAAGCAGTTCGAGCGCACCGCGGGATTTCGAGCAGCGCGGGTTGTGATAAAGCGTCAGATCGGTCATGTGCGGGTCGCATCTTGCGTAAGGTGGCGGGTATTCTACCTGCGCTGGCGCCTGTCCTTAAACCGTAAGAGGCGATAGGTCGCAGCCAACGTTCATTTTTGCGAAGGAATACCCCATGACAAGGCGACTGATCGGTGCATTGGCGATCATCACAACCCTGCTGCTCAGCGGCTGCGGTAACGATTACGGCGTTGACCAATATGGCCAGAAAGTGGCGGCCGAACGCCTGGACAAACAGTGGCTGGTGGTTAACTACTGGGCCGAATGGTGTGGCCCGTGCCGCACGGAAATCCCCGAGCTCAATGCCTTGGCCGAGCAACTGAAAGGGCAAGGTGTGGAGGTATTCGGGGTTAACTTCGACAACGTGCAGGGTGAGGAACTGAAGGCCGCCAGCGACAAGCTGGGGATCAAGTTCACGGTCCTGGCCCAGAACCCGGACGGGATCTTCGAGATTCCACGCAGTGAGGCATTGCCGGTGACCTACATCATCGACGACAAGGGCAAGGTGCGTGAGCAGTTGATGGGTGAGCAGACCGCAGAAGGGGTGCTGGCCAAGCTCAAGGCCCTGCGCGGTTAAAGCAACACCTCAGAGAAAGTGTGGGAGGGAGCAAGCCCCCTCCCACATTGAGATCCCATCAATCCAAAGATTGGGGATATCAGCCCTCTTCAAGCCATAAACGAATCGGCTTGCCCTCGGCTGGCCAGAACCGCGTCTGTTCGATCGGCGAGATGTCCCAGCGCTGCACGCCTTGCAGGGCCTGGAAGAAGCGGTGCTCCTGCTCCATCAACGCCTCGGCGCACATTTTGCGGGTGCTGCCGATAGGTCCGAAGCTGAGCTTGTCACCCTCGACGGTATACGGTGCAAACCAGTGATTGCAGCCGCCGTTGCCGTAGGCGCGGCCATCAGCGCCAAGGGTGACGGTCAGGTGCGCGTAGTCCATCAGCGGGCGCTCACCGATCCACTCCACCACGTAGCTGTGGTCGCGTTCGAGCTTCGGGCCGTCGGTAGCACAACCCGTCAGAGCCGCGCCGATTGCGGCGAGCAGCAGCGGGCCCTTCATTGTGCGGCCTGCTGGCATTTCGGGCAGCGGTGCTTGTCGCCTTCACTGGCCCAGCCGAGTTCTTTGATGCGCGCATTGGCGGCCGGTTGCAGCGGCTCTTTGGTCAGCTTGGTTTCCACCGAAAATTCAAACTCCAGCACGGCGTCGCAGCTGTCGCAGTTGACCTTCCAGGTGTGAATTTCCAGTTCGCCGAATTTCGGCCCCTGGGCCATGGCGACCCATTGGCCCGCCGGGCGGATGGAGTAGCGCGCGTCACCTTCGACGGTCAGGCGCATCGACAGGGTTTTACTGCCGCGCAGGGTGACGATCAGCACGTCACCGTGCTTGATCGAACCACCGTTGCCGGTGACCTGGTAACGGCCCGGCACGAGGGCGCGGCATTCGATCAGGGTGTGTTGCGGGCTCAGCAAGCTGAAGCGGAAATCGTGTTCGGCCATGGATCCTCCAAATAGGCGCGGCATTCTATCATGGCTTACGCACTTTTTATTAAATTAGATAATCTGGTACCCGGGCGACTAACTGGGTGATTAACGTTTAGGTGCTTTATAAGTATGAAGATATTTCATCGACTTTCTTAGAGAGATTGTTTTGTCGTGGTCATAATGTTGTCTTTAAGTGAGGTTTCAGCTCTGGTTGTACTCAATGTGAGTTTAAGAAGTGTGAAGGGGATGTGATGCCCTGAGCTTTCAGGGCACCTTTCTTGTCCGGCGCTTAAGTGGGGCGCTATTTTTTCGAGTTTTCTTTAAACCAACTCCATGCTTCCTTAGGTAACATTCCTTGCCTCTCGTTAGGGTCGATTTTCACAACGATGTGGGTGGTCGGAACTTTTGTTTCCTTTGCACAACTGACGAAGAGTGATGATATCTCTGAAGCGGAAAGCTTATTGGTTCCTATGATGTAGCTCGATTTAATATAGTGCCACCAAATGGTAAGCCCGGTAGATTTTGTGAAGGCGTCGTGAAAGTTTTTGTATGAGGTGCCAAGTGGCCGGTCGAATGAGACGATATAAAAATTCACTGCTGTACCTCGCGAGCAACGGAATCAATTTGGAGTGGCTCGCTTATTGATTCGGTTAAAGCTTTGTGTTCTAAAATTTCACCTTTGATTGGTTTTGATTCTGAGCCCATCATTTCAAGTTCTATTTTTTTCACTTCTTGTACATGTGTTTCGGAGCGGCAAAAGTCAGGGTCTTTTACCGCTTTGAAGTAGTATAAAGGTATGAACGATGCTGCTGATCCAAGCATTAATGTCAGGCCGGCAATTTCAATGGTTTGCCGTTCAGGGAATGCAACTAGTAATGAGATGCCTGCAACGAAACTCATCATTACAAATATTAGATAAGGTCTGAAGCCGCTAGAACGTTCGGCTTTCGTAAACCACTCTTGGGTACTATTTAACCAGTCGAGTGGGTTGAAGGGGTTGCTCATCCGTGGCTCCGGTTGTTATGTGTCTATTTTTGTTTAAGATCTCAACTTTTTTTCTTTTGTGATCGTTTTAGAGTAATGCTCATGAAAATATAAAACTGTTGGGCTCTCTGTGCAAGGTAAGCTTTTATCGCTTTTATTCAAGGAGGCTATCATGAAGGTCAGAAGCTTATCGTTATCGGTGGGTAACTATGTTCTGCGCCCGACCATCGGCCCACGCCACAATGTTGGCCAGCGTCGTGCCGGCAATCGCCGCCAGGGCTTCACGGGTGAGAAATGCCTGGTGCGCAGTGATGATCACGTTGGGGAAGGTCAGCAGACGCGCGAGTACGTCGTCTTGCAGGGGCAGGTCCGAGCGGTCCTCGAAAAACAGCTGGGCTTCTTCTTCATAAACGTCCAGCCCCAGGTAGCCCAATTGGCCCTCCTTGAGAGCTTCGATCAGCGCGGGCGTATCGACCAAGCCACCGCGGCCGGTGTTGATCAGCATTGCACCGGGCTGCATGTGCGCCAGGGAACGGGCGTTGATCAGGTGTTTGCTGTCGGCAGTCAACGGGCAGTGCAGGCTGATGATCTGCGCCTCGGCCAGCAAGTCGGGCAGGCTGACGTAGCGAGCGCCCAGGGCCTGGACGTGTGGGTTGGGGAAGGGGTCATAAGCCAGCAATTGGCAGCCGAAGCCGGCCATGATCCTGGCGAAGGTCGCGCCGATCTGCCCGGTGCCGACCACGCCGACGGTTTTGCCGACCAGATCGAAACCGGTGAGCCCATGAAGGCTGAAGTCGCCATCACGGGTACGGTTGTAGGCGCGGTGCAGGCGGCGGTTGAGAGCCAGGATCAGCGCCACGGCGTGTTCGGCCACGGCGTGGGGCGAATAGGCGGGCACGCGCACGATGCTCAGGCCCAGGCGTTTGGCGGCGACCAAGTCCACATGGTTGTAGCCGGCCGAACGCAGGGCAATCAGGCGTGTACCGCCCTTGGCCAGTTGCTCCAGCACCGGGGCGCTGAGGTCGTCGTTGATAAAGGCGCAGACCACCTCATGGTGTTCGGCCAGGGCTACGGTGTCGAGGTTGAGGCGGGCGGGTTGGAATTGCAGCTCCAGGGCCGAGGGGAGCGGTTCACCGAGAAAACTGTCACGGTCGTAGGTCTGGCTGCTGAACAGAATGACGCGCATCAAGAAGGCTCCCTGCAATTTACACGATGGAAATGCTGACTAAATGTGGGAGGGGGCTTGCCCCCACATTTTGATTGGTGTTGTCCATAAAATTGCGTCAGGCGCTGACTCTGGCTTCACTGGCCAGCCGCGCAATCGCCATGTCCAGTTCATCCAGCGCGGCCATGGCCTTGGCATCGTCCTGCTTGAGCAGGGTTTCAGCGCGTTGGCATGCCGCGCGCAATTGCGGCACGCCACAGTAGCGCGTGGCGCCGTGCAGTCGGTGCACGCGCTCGATCAAGGCGTGATTGTCATTGGCTTCGCGGGCGACGGTAATTGCCAGGCGGTCGGCTTCCAGGGAGGCCAGCAGCATGGCGAGCATGTCGGCGGCCAGGTCGGCCTTGTTGGCGGCCAGGCGCAGGCCCTCCTCGTGGTCGAGCACCAGCAGTTGCACACCCTGAGCCAGGCCGTCGTTGACGCGTTCCGGGCCCTGGTTACGCAGGGCCAGGCCGGTCCACTTCAACACCACCTGGGCCAGTTGCCGCTCGCTGATGGGCTTGGTCAGGTAGTCGTCCATGCCGCTCTGCAACAGGGCGCGTTTTTCATTGGCCATGGCGTGAGCCGTGAGGGCCACCACCGGCAGCGGCGTGCCGTGGCGCTCGCTTTCCCACTGGCGGATCGCCTCGGTGCTTTGGCGGCCGTCCATGCCGGGCATTTGTACATCCATCAATACCAGATCGAAGGTTTCCTGCTTCACCGCATCAATGGCCGCGTAACCGCTCTCGACCGCCTGCACCTTGGCGCCCATGTCTTCCAGCAGGGTTTGTACCAGCAACAGGTTCGCCGGGTTGTCGTCCACGCACAGCACACGCGGCGCACGGCTGGACAGCGGCTCACCCGGCTCGCTGCGTGAAGGGCGGGGGCTGATCAGGTCGGCCAGGGAGCGGCGCAGCTTGCGTGTGCAGGCTGGCTTGGCCTGCAATTGGCTGTTGGGGTTGGGTACCGATTGGTTGAACAGCATCTGCTCGGTGGTCGGGCACAGCACCAGCACCTTGCAACCCAGGTGTTCAAGGTCCCACAAGTGCTGGTTGAGACGCTCGGGCGGAATGTCATTGGCCGTCACGCCGAGCACCGCCAGGCTGATGGCCTGTTCGGTCTGGTGCGCACTGGTGATGCCGTTGGTCAGGCTTTCCAAGGTATTGAAGGGTGTGACTTCCAGGCCGCAGTCTTCCAGTTGGTGTTGCAGGGCCTGGCGCGCCAGCTCGTGGTTTTCCAGTACGGCCACGCGGCGACCCAGCAGCGGCGGGGCGGGCAGGTCTTCGACGTCGTCGCGGGTCTTGGGCAGGTTCAGGCTGATCCAGAATTCCGAGCCTTCACCCGGCGTGCTGTCGACGCCGATTTCACCGCCCATCTGCTCGATCAAACGCTTGGAAATCACCAGGCCCAGACCGGTGCCGCCAGGCTGGCGCGACAGCGAGTTGTCGGCCTGGCTGAACGCCTGGAACAGCGCGCGCACATCCTGGTTGGACAGGCCTATGCCGGTGTCTTGCACGCTGATGCGCAATTGCACGCTGTCCTCCTGTTCGTCCTCGACCATCGCCCGGGCGACGATGGTGCCTTCGCGGGTGAACTTGATCGCGTTGCTGATCAGGTTGGTCAGGATCTGCTTGAGGCGCAGCGGGTCGCCCACCAACGCCAGCGGCGTATCGCGGTACACCAGGCTCACCAATTCAAGCTGCTTGGCATGGGCGGCGGGGGCGAGGATGGTCAGGGTGTCTTGCAGCAAGTCCCGCAGGTTGAACGGCACGCTGTCGAGCACCAGCTTGCCGGCCTCGATCTTCGAGAAATCGAGGATTTCGTTGATGATGCCCAGCAGGTTATCGGCGGATTTTTCAATAGTGCCCAGGTAATCCAGCTGGCGCGGCGACAGCTCGCTTTTTTGCAGCAGATGAGTAAAACCGAGGATGCCGTTGAGCGGCGTGCGGATCTCATGGCTCATATTGGCCAGGAACTCGGACTTGATACGGCTGGCCTCCAGGGCCTCCTTGCGCGCCAGGTCCAGCTCGATGTTCTGGATCTCGATGGTCTCCAGGTTCTGGCGTACGTCCTCGGTGGCTTGGTCGATGCTGTGTTGCAGTTCTTCCTGGGCGTTCTGCAGGGTTTCGGCCATGCGGTTGATACCCGATGCGAGCTGGTCCAGTTCCTGGCTGCCCAGGGGCGGCAGGCGTGTTTCCAGGTTGCCGTCTTTGAGCTGGGCCACGGCTTGCTTGATCTGGCCAATCGGCGAATTGATGGTACGGCTGATCCGCAGGGCGAGCGCTGCGGTGAACATCAGGCCGATGGCGATCAACAACAGGCTGGCGAACAGGCTGCGGTAGCCGCGCAGCAACATGCCATTGTGGGACAGCTCCACTTCGACCCAGCCCAGCAGGCGGTCTGCCTCATCCGGGATCACGTCGCCGGCGAGGTTGCGATGGCGGCCGAATACCGGCAGCAGATAGCGGGTGGCATCGTTGCCGGTGCGCTGCAACAGGCGCGAACTGTTGCCGGTGGGTGGTGGGTTGAGCATGGTCGGGCCGGCGTGGGCCAGGGACGAACGGTCTGGCGCCAGGAACGACACGGCGCGCACGTCCGGTTGCTCCAGGGACTGGGTGGCGATGCGCTCCAGCAGCTCGGCGTTCTTGTGGCCCAGGGCCGGCGCTACCAATGGCGCCAATTGCTCGGCAATCATTTCGCCGCGCTGCAACAACTGGCTCTGCAACTCCGAGAGTTGCATCCAGGTGAAATAGCCTCCCAACAACAGAGCCATCAGGCTGGTCGGTAATAAGGTCAGCAACAGTACGCGGCCTTTTATCCCCATTCTTCTAAGCACGCCACTCTCCTGCTACCACGTTGTTATCCATTATCCACACAGGCATCCGGCCCGCGCCACCTGCGCAGTGTAGCCATTTGCACGACCTGGAATCTTGCAAATTAATGACATGCGGCAATCTTCGGGCCATTCGGCGCCGGGTGGCGATTGCCTGTGAACGTTTAATCTTGAATAATCAGTGATTGAGAATGACTTGCAGACGCTAATGACTCCCGCAGCAGTTGGCCTACCCACAATCCTGACCATCGAAGATGACCCCGTGCTGGGTGCCTACGTGCATGAGCAACTTGGCCGCAGTGGTTTTCAGGTGACGTGGTGCCGCAACGGCCAGCAGGGCCTGCAAATGGCTTGCGAGCAGGCGTTCGACCTGGTGTTGATGGACATCCTGCTGCCGGGGCTCGACGGCTTGTCGATCCTCACCCATTTGCGCAAGAGCCATGCCATGCCGGTGATCCTGATGTCGGCCCTGGGCGCTGAAGCCGATCGCATCAGCGGTTTTCGCCTGGGGGCGGACGACTACCTGCCCAAACCGTTCAGCATGGTAGAGCTGCGTGTGCGCATTGAAGCCATCCTGCGCCGCGTGGCCCTGGATCGCCGCCCCGAGCCGCCGCGCCCGGTGATGCGTGAGGATGCCCGGGTGTTGCAGTTTGACGATGAGCGCTGTGATGTGGCCTGCCAGCAACACTGGGCCGGGTTGACGCGCAGCGAATACCGGCTGCTGGAAACCCTGCAGCGCAATGTTGAAGAAGTGCTCAGCAAAGCCTTCCTGTATCAACACGTGCTGCAGCGCGGTTATGCACCCCATGACCGCAGCCTCGACATGCACGTCAGTCAGATTCGCCGCAAACTCAAGGCCATCGGCTACGCCGAGCGTGAAGTGCGTACAGTGTGGGGCAAGGGCTATGTGCTGAGCGGTCATGATGAAGGGCTTTGAGCGGCTGCCTGGCAAACACTCATTGTTCTGGAAGCTGGCCTGCCTGTTGATCGCCTTCTGTTTGCTGATGATTTGGCTCAGTTGGTCGTGGGGCCGCTACATGGAGCGGCAGAGTGCTTACCTGTCCGACAAGTCGCGGGAGATCCTCAGCGGTTACGCTGCAGGTGCCGAACTGGCGTGGAGTACACAAGGCCGCGCCGGCGTGGATGCCTGGTTGCAATTGATGGCCAAGCGTGAAACCACCTGGGTGGGTGTGATCGGCAACGATTTGCAATCCCTGGGCAGCACGCCGCTCAGCGACAAGGAAAGCCAGCGCCTGACCTTTTTACGCGGGCTGGATTGGCCGGTCAGCCGGCATGTCATCGGTTTGCCGTGGATGAAGGTACCGTTTCCGGTTGATCCGGGGATGGGGTCGCTGGTGATCGAGTTGCCGCAGCGCTTTATGCCGGGGCGTTATCAACTGTTCTGGCGGGTGGTGACCAATGGCGTCATCCCGGGCCTGTTTACCTTGTTGCTGTGCATCGGCCTTTATCGGCTGCTGATCATGCCGCTCAATCAATTGCGCGAGCAGGCCAATGCCTGGCGTGCAGATCAGTTGAATACGCGTATGTCCCGGGATGCGACCAGTCGCCAGGATGAGCTCGGGGAGCTGGGGCGCGCCTTTGACCATATGTCTGAACGCTTGCAGGGCACGGTGCGCTTGCAACAGCAGTTGCTGCGCGACATGTCCCATGAATTGCGCACGCCTTTGAGCCGCCTGCGGGTGGCCTGCGACAGCGAGCAAGACCCGGCCAGGCTGCGTGAGCGCCTGGGTCGGGAAATCGACGCCATGCAGCGCCTGGTGGAAGACAGTCTGCAACTGGCCTGGCTCGACAGCGAAACAGCGCCGCTGCCCCAGGAAGACATTCAGCTCCAGGCGTTGTGGGACATGTTGCGCGAAAATGCCTGTTTCGAAAGCCACTGGCCGGCATCGCGCCTGCCATGTCTGTTGCCGGCCGACAGTTGGGTGCGCGGCAACCTGAATGCACTGGCCCAGGCCCTGGAAAATATCCTGCGCAACGCCATACGCCACTCGCCAGCCGAGGGCACCGTGCTACTTGATGGCTGCCGCGAAGGGGACTATTGGCATATCTGGCTACAGGACCAGGGCGGCGGTATTGATGAGCAGGATTTGGAAACTATCTTCGCGCCCTTTACCCGGTTGGACGGCTCGCGGCCCGGCGACGGCGGGTTCGGCCTGGGCTTGAGCATTGCCCGCAACGCCGTGCAGCGTCAGGGCGGGCGCTTATGGGCGCAGAACTGCGGGCCGGGTTTGCGCGTACATATACGCTTGCCGGCCCGTTAACCGTCAACGGCGACGCAGCTTGCGTTTCTTCCACTGGTGCGCGACCCACCAGCGCCAGTAGGCCATGGTCAAGCAATAAGCCAGCGCCCCCAGCACCAGCCCCAGTACCACCGAACCCAGCAGAAACGGTTGCCAGAGCGTGCTCAACTGGCCGCTGATCCATTCCCAGGTCAGGTCGTCGGGCAGGCTGCGTGGCGGCACATTCATCAGCCAGGCGCCGGTCAGGTAGGTACAGACGAATACCACCGGCATGGTGACCGGATTGGTCAGCCACACCAGGCTGACTGCTATCGGCATATTGCCGCGCACAGTGATCGCAAGGATCGCCGCAAGCAGCATCTGCAAAGGAATCGGTATAAACGCCGCGAATAAACCCACCGCCATGGCGCGAGCCACCGAATGCCGGTTCAGGTGCCAGAGGTTCGGATCATGCAGCAGGGTGCCAAGAAACTGTAATGACTTGTGTTCCCTGATGCTGCTGGGATCGGGCATGTACCGTTTGAATAAGCGCCGGGGCATAAGGGGTCCAGGTCAATTTGAAGGGCAAGTATGCCCGGATTCTATAAACAGAAAATTCAGACTTTGTGACAAAACATCATAGGCGCTATCGGTCAGCCGGCTAAGACTGAATGGATCACTGGAAAAGGATGATTCATGAAAACAGGGATGTTCGCGCTGGCGCTGGGGTTGCTGGTATTGCGCTGGTTACCCGCATTGCCGTCTGGCGCCGGGTTGCTGGCCATGCTGATACTGGCCTTGATGCTGCTGCCTTTTCGCACCTATCCCGTGGCGTTTTTTCTGGTCGGCCTGAGTTGGGCCTGCATCAGCGCACAGTGGGCGCTGGATGATCGATTGCAACCGGCGCTGGACGGGCAGACGCGCTGGGTACAAGGGCGTGTCATCGGCTTGCCGCAGCAGACCGGCACGGGCGTGCGTTTCGAGTTGGCCGACAGTCGGTCGCGCAATGCACGGCTGCCCAAACGTATCCGGGTGTCCTGGCACGGCGGGCCGACCGTAAACAGCGGCGAGTACTGGCGTCTGGCACTGACGCTCAAGCGGCCCGCCGGCCTGCTCAATTTTCATGGCTTTGACCACGAAGCCTGGCTGCTGGCCCAGCGTATCGGCGCCAGCGCGACGGTGAAGGATGGTGAGCGCCTGGCGCCGGCGCGCAATGCCTGGCGTGATGCGGTTCGCCAGCGCCTGATGGCCGTGGAAGCGCACGGCCGCGAGGCGGGCCTGGCGGCGTTGGTGCTGGGCGACGGTTCCGGGCTTGCACCTGAGGATTGGCAGGTGTTGCAGAACACCGGCACGGTGCATCTGCTGGTGATTTCCGGACAGCACATTGGCTTGTTGGCGGGGTTGATCTACGGCTTGATCGCGATGTTGGCGCGCTATGGTTGCTGGCCGCGAGGCTGGCCATGGCTGCCATGGGCGTGCGGATTGGCGTTTGCCGGGGCGTTGGGCTATGGCCTGCTGGCAGGGTTCGGCGTGCCGGTGCAGCGGGCTTGTGTGATGGTGGGCCTGGTGCTGCTGTGGCGTTTGCGTTTTCGCCATTTGGGGGTGTGGTGGCCGTTGTTGCTGGCGTTGAATGGCGTGTTGCTCATCGAACCCCTGGCCAGTCTACAGCCGGGGTTCTGGTTGTCGTTTGCGGCGGTCGCGGTGTTGGTGCTGGCATTCAGCGGGCGCCTGGGGCCGTGGAGCGTCTGGCAAATCTGGACCCGTCCCCAGTGGTTGATCGCAATTGGCTTGTTTCCGGTCCTGCTGGTGTTGGGGTTGCCCATCAGCCTTAGTGCCCCAGCGGCCAATCTGTTCGCCGTGCCCTGGATCAGCCTGGTAGTACTGCCTTTGGCGCTGCTGGGCACGGCGCTGCTGTGGGTGCCGTTGGTCGGCGAGGGCGTGTTGTGGCTGGCCGGTGGCGCACTGGACGGATTGTTCAAGGGCCTGGCGCTGCTCGCTGCACAACTGCCGGCCTGGGTACCGGCTGAGGTGCCTTTGAGGTATTGGCTGGTGAGCCTGGCGGGCGCAGTGATTGTGTTGTTGCCCAAGGGGCTGCCATTCCGAGTTCTGGGTTGGCCCATGCTATTGGTGGCAGTGTTTCCACCCAGAGATGGGGTGCCCCATGGCCAGATGGAGGTGTTGCAACTGGATGTCGGCCAGGGCCAGGCACTGATCCTGCGTACCCGCCATCACACCTTGCTCTACGATGCCGGGCCGCGCTCGGGGCCTGTCGATCTGGGCGCGCGCGTGGTCTTGCCGTCGTTGCAGAAGCTCGGGGTAGGGCAGTTGGACATGATGCTGCTCAGTCATGCCGATGCCGATCATGCCGGCGGTGCCGCGGCGGTGGCCCGTGGCCTGCCCGTCAAGCGTGTGGTGGGCGGTGAAACCGAAGGGCTGCCAGCGTTTCTCGCTACGCAACCCTGCAGGAGTGGTGAACATTGGAAGTGGGACGGCGTGGCATTCGAACTGTGGCAATGGCCTGGTGCTATCGAGGGCAATCCGAAATCCTGTGTATTGCAGGTCCAGGCCAACGGCGAACGCCTGCTGCTCACCGGTGATATCGATCGCGCCGCCGAGCAAGCATTTCTGGCCTCGCCGCTGGCGGTTCCGACCGACTGGCTGCAAGCCCCGCACCATGGCAGCCGTAGTTCTTCGTCCTGGGCTTTCCTGCAGCGGCTGGCGCCAACCGCGGTGCTGATTTCCCGGGGGCGCGGCAACGCGTTCGGCCATCCGCATCCGCAGGTGCTGAAGCGCTATCAGGCGCTGGGTAGCCGGGTATATGACAGTGCCGAGCAAGGCGCTGTACGGCTGCGCCTGGGGGCATACACGCCACCAACGGTTGCGCGCAGTCAACGTCGTTTCTGGCGCGAACCGTTACCGTAACCCAGCGTTACCAAAGACTCAGGGTCGCGACAGGCGGGCCTGTTGCCGACGAACCCCGCTGCCGAACCTATATGGTAAAGTGGCGCACTTTTTCGAGGGGACATTCACTGTGTGGGAATTGGTCAAATCCGGCGGCTGGATGATGTTGCCGATCATTCTGAGCTCCATCGCCGCACTCGGCATCGTCGCCGAACGCCTGTGGACCCTGCGCGCCAGTCGCGTGACCCCTGAACACCTGCTGGGGCAGGTCTGGGGCTGGATCAAGAACAAACAGCTCGACAAGCAAAAACTCAAGGAGCTGCGCGCCAATTCGCCGCTGGGTGAAATCCTCGCCGCCGGCCTGGCCAACTCCAAGCATGGTCGCGAGATCATGAAAGAGTGCATCGAAGAAGCGGCTGCCCGGGTTATCCATGAACTGGAGCGCTACATCAATGCCCTCGGCACCATTGCCGCCATGGCGCCGCTGCTCGGTTTGCTCGGCACGGTGCTGGGCATGATCGATATCTTCAGCTCGTTCATGGGCTCGGGCATGACCACCAACGCGGCAGTATTGGCCGGGGGGATTTCCAAGGCATTGATCACCACCGCCGCCGGCCTGATGGTGGGGATTCCTTCGGTGTTCTTCCACCGCTTCCTGCAGCGTCGCATCGACGAACTGGTGGTTGGCATGGAACAGGAGGCCATCAAGCTGGTGGAAGTGGTGCAGGGCGATCGTGACGTAGACCTGGTCGAGGGCAAAGCGTGAAATTTCGCCGCAAGCAACGGGAAAATGTCGATATCAACCTAGCGTCATTGATCGACGTGGTGTTCATCCTGCTGCTGTTCTTTGTCGTGACCACCACCTTCACCCGGGAAACCCAGCTGCGTGTCGACTTGCCGGAGGCGGTGAGCGGTTCACCTGCCGAAGACCAGCAGGTCAAGCAACTGGATATCGCCATCAGCGCAGAAGGCGTATTTTCAGTGAATAACCAATTGCTGCAGAAAAACGACCTCGCCGGCCTGATGGAGGCCTTGCAGAAGGAGTCCGGTGGCGACACCCAGCTACCGCTGTCGATCAGTGCTGATGGCAAGACCCAGCACCAAGCGGTGATCACCGCCATGGACGCGGCCGGCAAGCTCGGCTTCAGCCATTTGCGCATGACCACCGTCGAGGCGGCGAGCCCGCCCTGATGGCCATGTCCGATCGTTTGCTCAAGGCCTGGTACGAGGGCCATCCGGCATTGGTGCTGTTGCGGCCGCTGGAGTCACTGTATCGCCGCGTGGTGCAACGCAAGCGTGCGCGCTTCGTGGCAGGCGAGGGCGAGATTTATCAATCGCCGGTGCCGGTGGTGGTGGTCGGCAATATCACCGTGGGAGGCACCGGCAAGACGCCGCTGATCCTGTGGTTGATCGAGCATTGCCGTCGTAGCGGTTTGCGCGTGGGCGTGGTCAGCCGTGGCTACGGTGCCCAGCCGCCGCAGTTGCCGTGGCGGGTCGAGGCCAGCCACAGTGCCGAGGTGGCCGGCGACGAGCCCTTGCTGATCGTGCAGCGCAGCGGCGTAGCGCTGATGATCGACCCCGACCGCAGCCGCGCGGTAAAGGCCCTCTTGGCCAGTGAACCGCTGGACCTGATCCTCTCCGACGACGGCCTGCAGCATTACCGCCTGGCCCGCGATCTCGAACTGGTGCTGATCGACGCTGCCCGTGGCCTCGGCAATCGTCGCTGCCTGCCGGCCGGGCCGTTGCGCGAGCCGGTGGAGCGCCTGCAAAGTGTAGATGCGTTGCTCTATAACGGTGCCGGTTCGGACCGTGAGGATGGTTTTGCGTTCCGACTGCAGCCCACCGCGCTGGTCAACCTGCGCAGCGGCGAGCGCCAGCCCGTCACGCACTTTGCGCCGGGCCAACAGGTGCATGCGGTCGCCGGTATCGGCAATCCGCAACGTTTCTTCAATACCCTTGAAACGCTACACTGGCAGCCGCTGCCCCATGCTTTTGCCGACCATGCGCCCTACAGCGCCGAGGTCTTGAATTTTACCCCGTCATTGCCGCTGGTCATGACCGAAAAGGACGCGGTGAAGTGCCGCGCCTTTGCCCAGCCCGACTGGTGGTACCTTGCGGTGGATGCGGTGCCGTCGCCAGCGTTCGTCGCCTGGTTCGACACGCAGTTGATGCGTCTGCTGCCCAACCGTCTATTGCCTTAACGCTTCTTTCCAGGAATCACTCATGGACACCAAACTGCTCGACATCCTCGCTTGCCCGATCTGCAAAGGCCCGCTCAAGCTCAGCGCCGACAAAACCGAGCTGATCAGCAAAGGTGCCGGCCTGGCTTACCCGATCCGTGACGGCATCCCGGTGATGCTTGAAAGCGAAGCCCGTACCCTGACCACCGATGAGCGCCTGGATAAATGACCACCGCCTTTACCGTCGTCATCCCCTCGCGCTATGCCTCGACGCGCCTGCCGGGCAAACCGCTGCAACTGATCGGCGCCAAGCCGATGATCCAGCTGGTGTGGGAACAAGCGTGCAAGAGCAGCGCCGAGCGGGTAGTGGTGGCCACCGATGACCCGCGTATCATCGAGGCGTGCAAAGGGTTCGGTGCCGAAGCGGTCCTGACCCGCGAAGACCATAACTCCGGCACTGATCGTCTGGCCGAGGTGGCGACCAAGCTTGGCCTGGCGCCCGACGCCATCGTGGTCAACGTGCAAGGTGACGAGCCATTGATACCGCCGGGTGTCATCGACCAGGTCGCCGCCAACCTCGCGGCCCATGGCGAGGCGCGTATGGCGACCTTGGCCGAACCGATCGAAGATATCGAGACGCTGTTCAACCCGAACGTGGTGAAAGTGGTCAGCGACATCAACGGCCTGGCACTGACCTTCAGTCGCTCCACCTTGCCGTGGGCGCGGGATGCCTTTGCCAGGAGTCGCGACGTGTTGCCGGAAGGCGTGCCGTATCGCCGCCATATCGGCATCTACGCCTACCGCGCCGGTTTCCTGCATGATTTTGTCAGCTGGGGCCCGTGCTGGCTGGAAAACACCGAATCCCTGGAGCAACTGCGCGCCCTGTGGCACGGCGTGCGCATCCATGTGGGCGATGCGTTGGAAGCGCCGCCGGCGGGCGTCGACACTCAGGAAGATCTCGAACGCGTCCGTCGCCTGCTGGGCGCCTGATGGAAGTTCTGTTTGTATGCCTGGGCAATATCTGCCGCTCGCCAACCGCTGAAGGCGTCCTGCGCCATAAATTGCGCGAGGCGGGCTTGGCCGGCCAGATCGAGGTGGCGTCTGCCGGCACCGGTGAATGGCATATCGGCAACCCGCCGGACCAGCGCAGCCAGCGTGCGGCACTGGGGCGTGGTTACGACCTGTCATTCCAGCGTGCCCAGCAGGTTTCCCGCGCCGACTTTGCGCGCTATGACCTGATCCTGGCCATGGACCACAGCAACCTGCGCAACCTCAAGGCCATGCAGCCGGGGCAGGGCAAGGCGGAACTGGACTTGTTCCTGCGCCGCTTTGACGGCGAAGTGGACGAAGTGCCAGACCCTTACTACGAAGGTGAACAAGGTTTCGAGCGGGTCCTGGACCTGATCGAGCGCGCCTGTGATTTATTGGTGATCGAATTGAAGGGGCGGTTATGACCTTGCAAGTGCTTGCGCAGGTATCGCTCAAGCCATTCAACAGCTTTGGCATTGATGTGCGCGCTCAATTATTTGCCGAGGCCCACAGCGATGCCGAGGTTCGCGAGGCCATCGCCTATGCCGCTGCACACGCGGTACCGTTGCTGGTGATCGGTGGCGGCAGCAATTTGCTGTTGACCCAGGATGTCCCGGCGCTGGTGTTGCGCATGGCAACAGAAGGCATTCGCGTGCTGCACGACGATGGCGTGCACGTGGTGGTCGAAGCCGAAGCGGGCGAAGCTTGGCACCCGTTCGTCCTGTGGACCCTTGAGCACGGCTTCTGCGGCCTGGAAAACCTCAGCCTGATCCCCGGCACCGTCGGCGCCGCACCCATGCAGAACATCGGGGCCTATGGCGTGGAGATCAAGGATGTCTTCGCCGGCCTCACCGCCCTGGATCGCCAGACAGGCGAACTGCGGGATTTCAGCCTGGACGAGTGCAACTTTGCTTACCGTGACAGCCTGTTCAAGCATGAAGTCGGGCGGTGGTTGATCCTGCGGGTACGCTTTGCCCTCAGCCGCACCACTCACCTGAAACTCGACTACGGCCCGGTGCAACAGCGCCTGACCGCGCAGGGCATCACCCACGCTACACCAAGCGATGTGAGCCGGGCGATTTGCAGCATTCGCCGCGAGAAACTGCCGGACCCGGCAGAGTTGGGCAATGCCGGCAGCTTCTTCAAGAACCCACTGGTGTCCCAGGCCCTCGCTGCCGAACTGCAAAGCCAATACCCGGACTTGGTCGCATACCCTCAGGCCGACGGGCAAATGAAACTCGCCGCCGGCTGGCTGATCGACAAGGCAGGCTGGAAGGGCTTTCGTGACGGCGATGCGGGCGTGCATAAGCTGCAGGCCCTGGTGCTGGTCAACTACGGCGCAGCCACAGGGCGCGAGATTGCCAACCTGGCGCTACGTATCCAGCAGGATATCTTCAAGCGTTTCAAGGTCGAGCTGGAGATGGAACCCAACCAGTACTGATCTTTCAGGCCTGGAAATGAAAATGCCCCGTATCTTGCGATACGGGGCATTTTTTATTGCGCTGGCTGATCAGTCGTCGCGGCTCATGATGCCGAAGATCTGCAACAGGCTGATGAACAGGTTGTAGATCGATACATACAGGCTGATGGTGGCCATGATGTAGTTACGCTCACCACCGTGGATGATGGCGCTGGTCTGGAACAGGATGCACACCGAGGAAAACAGCACAAAACCTGCGCTGATCGCCAGTTGCAGACCGCTGATCTGGAAGAACATGCTGGCCACCACCGCCGCCAGCAACACGAAGAAGCCTGCGGTGATGAAACCACCCAGGAAGCTCATGTCCTTACGGCTGATCAGCACGTAGGCCGACAGGCCACCAAATACCAGCGCCGTCATGGCAAACGCCGAACTGACCACTTCCGCACCGCCGGCCATGCCGAGGTAACGGTTGAGGATCGGGCCGAGGATAAAGCCCATGAAACCGGTCAAGACAAACGCCGACACCAGGCCCCAGGCCGAATCGCGCAGCTTGTTGGTCAGGAAGAACAGACCATAGAAGCCGATCAGCACGACAAAGATATTCGGATAACCAACGCGCATCTGTTGGGCCACATACGCCATCACGCCGCTGAATGCGAGCGTCAAGGCGAGCAAGCCGTACGTATTGCGCAACACGCGGCTGACTTCAAGCTGCTCAGCCTGCGCGTTGCCATTCACTGCGTAATTCTGTTCGCGCATGGCGACACTCCTTCAGTTTTGAAACGTTCAGTCGCAAAGATCATAACAGACGCTCTGTAACAAGCGATGCAGAGAGTTTGACAGTGTGTTTCATTCGGGTATTATGGCGCCCGCTGACACGGGATGAGCTACTATAATCCTGTGATGCACAAGGGAAATTGGCAGAGTGGTTGAATGCACCGGTCTTGAAAACCGGCGAACGTTAATAGCGTTCCCAGGGTTCGAATCCCTGGTTTCCCGCCAAACACGAGAAAAATCCCGCGAGTTAACGCCCGCGGGATTTTTTTTGTCTGCGTTTTTTGCATTGATTTTTTGGGGCTTTCAGGGGGGTAAACGGCCAGCATCACCTCGTTGGCGAGCAAGGCCAAAACGCTGAGGCGGGGTATGAAGGATCGGTTTTAGATCGATGTTGACTTCGAAGTATCAGGGGTAGACTCTGAGCCTTGCAGGGCTTCGCAGCTTAAAATCTGCCTCAATCATCTTGCTGAAGGATTGCTTTTTATCTCTAACGCAGACACATGAATGTCCAGATTTATCAGTCCATGGACCTTTTTGTCATGGTGGTAAAATAATCTGATTTTTACCTGCGGTCTGCATGAGAAGCCTGCAAATCTTGGGCTGCTGCCGAGCCTGACTTATACGAAAGACCCTGGTTAGTTCAAATGATCAGTACGTTGCCTTGAATGGATTGAGGCAATTGGCCGCTAGGGGCGGGCGAAGCTTTTTCATGGACTTGCACTTACCTGATGGAGGTGCAATCAATCGTTAGAAGTGAGTTAGTTCACTTCTGGAGGCAAGGATGCACGACCTGGTTACGTCTGAAGATTCTGTTCATGTATGTATTCACACGCTATTTGAGGCAAACGTTGCGCGCTGTCCCGAGACAAGGGCGCTGGTCTTTGAGGGCGAAGTGCTTAGCTATGACGAACTTAACGTCAGGGCTAATCGGTTGGCGCATCGACTGATCGGATCGGGCGTCGGGCCTGACCAGCGTGTGGCGATCTGTGTTGAGCGTTCCCCGGCGATGGTTGTAGGCCTGATGGCGATCCTGAAGGCGGGCGGCGCCTATGTGCCTCTTGATCCCGAAAGTTCGGGGGAGCGGCTAGCGTTCATTCTGGGTGATACGGCGCCGGTTCTGGTGCTCGCTGACGCGGCCGGTTGCCATGCGCTCGGGGACGCTTTACAGGCGTATACCGTCCTCGATCCTGGCGATAGCTTTGTTGAAGCGCACGCCAACCCTCAAGTGGTCGGCCTCACCCCCCACAACCTTGCCTATATCATCTACACCTCTGGCTCAACCGGACAGCCCAAGGGCGTCATGGTCGAACATGCTCAGGTGGTGCGTCTGTTCGACACCACACATCGATCCTTCGGTTTTGACGACCGTGATATCTGGTGCCTTTTCCACTCATTCGCTTTTGACTTCTCGGTCTGGGAACTGTGGGGCGCCCTTCGTTATGGTGGCACGTTGGTGCTGGTTTCGCATGCTGTCACTCGTACACCGAAAGCGTTTTACCAGCTTATTTGTGAGCAGGGTGTCACCGTCCTGAATCAGACCCCGAGCGCCTTCAGCGCCTTGATGGAATACACGCAACCGTCATCGGACCGATTGCGTTATGTCATTTTCGGCGGCGAAGCTTTGCAGCCGGGGATCTTGCGCGACTGGTACGGCGCGCGGGGAGCGTCTGGCCCGCAACTGATAAACATGTATGGAATCACTGAAACCACGGTTCACGTCACTTTTTATCCGCTGACACCTTTGGATGCGCAACAAGCCCACAGCGTGATCGGTCAATGTCTGCCGGATCTGAGCCTCTACCTTCTGGATGCGCACGGCCAGCCCGTACCCGCAGGGGAAGTGGGAGAAATCTATGTCGCTGGCGCTGGTGTGGCACGCGGCTATCTGAACCGGCCAGAGCTGACGGCAGAACGCTTCCTGCATGATCGCTTCTCGGGCGAACCCAAGGCGCGGATGTACCGGTCGGGGGATCTGGCGCGTTATCTGCCAGACGGCAATCTGGCGTTCCTGGGACGTAACGACGATCAGGTGAAGATCCGCGGCTTTCGCATCGAACTGGGTGAAATTGCAGCTAAGTTGGCCGAGCACCCTGGCGTCCGTGAGGCGGTGGTGGTGGCGCGAGGCGAGGAGGTCGACAAGCGCCTGGTCGCTTATGTGTTGACGCAGTCCGAGGTTTCGGACTCCGGCCTGGCGTTGGCGGGCGTGCTACGTGAATACCTGAACAACCGTTTACCCGAGTATATGGTGCCGTCTGCCTTTGTGCGGATGGACAGCTTCCCGTTGACGGCCAATGGCAAGCTTGATCGTAAGGCCTTGCCTGCCCCGCAGGAGAGCGCTTATGCGCGTGAAACCTACGAGGCGCCACTTGGCGCGACAGAGATCCTCCTTGCCGGAATCTGGTCGCAGCTGCTGGGCGTTGAGCAAGTCGGTCGTCAGGACAACTTTTTTGCCCTCGGAGGCCATTCGCTCATGGCCGTGCGGCTGGTCAATCGTATTGCCGCCGCCGGGGCGGAACTGCCCCTTGCATCCTTGTTTACCTCGCCAACGCTCCAGGCTGTGGCATCGGCTGTCGACGCCCGACGAGACGCAGGTGCCGGGGCGTGCGCAGCGATTCAGCCCCTGCATCGTACGCAGCCCCTGCCGTTGTCTTTCGCGCAGCAGCGGTTGTGGTTTCTGGCGCAACTGGACAGTAACATCAGCGACGCCTATCACATCCCCCTGGCGCTGAGATTGCGCGGCCAGTTGGATGTGAAGGTTCTGCAGCAAGCCCTTAATACACTGTGGTCGCGTCATGATGCATTGCGGTCGGTCTTCGTCACCCAAGCGGGCGAGGTCGAGGTGCGCCTGCTGGGCAGCGGCGACGGTCTGCCATTACGCACGATTGAACTGGTCGGGCCCGACCAGGAAGCAAAGCTTGCAGAGCTTTGTACCCAAGAGGCTTGTGAACCCTTTGATCTCGCTGCAGGCCCTTTGATCAGGGCTTGCCTGATCCATGTGCCTGGCACCGCCTGCGGTGAAGAGCACGTATTGCTGCTTACGCAACATCACATCGTTTCGGATGGCTGGTCGCTCGGTATCCTGTTGCCTGAACTGAGCGCACTCTACACGGCCTTCAGCAAACATCAGACCAATCCGTTGCTGGCGCTGCCTATCCAGTATCCGGACTATGCCGCCTGGCAGCGGCAATGGCTGACCGGTGAGCGCTTGAACCAACAGGCCACGTACTGGAAAAAGACGCTGGCCGATGCGCCAACCCTACTCGACCTGCCAACGGACCGGGGTCGGCCCGAGCAACAATCCCTTGTCGGCGCCTCGGTGCCGATCGAGTTCAGCGCAGAGCTCACAATTGCCCTTAAGCATTTCTGCCAGGAGCAAGGCGTAACGCTATTTATGGCAGTGCTGGTGGCTTGGTCGGCCGTGCTGTCACGTCTGTCAGGGCAGGAAGATATTGTGATTGGTGTGCCAAGTGCCAACCGGGGCCATAGTGACATCGAGTCGCTGATCGGTCTCTTTGTCAACACATTGGCGCTGCGGGTTGATCTTGGCGGCGCCCCGAGCGTTGCCGAGTTGACTGCGCGAGTGCGCGAGCGAGCACACCAGGCCCAGGACCATCAGGACCTGCCGTTCGAACAAGTGGTGGAGATAATCCAGCCGCCTAGACGATTGAGTCATACGCCATTGTTTCAAGTGGTGTTCGCCTGGCAGAACTACGATGCAGGCCAATGGGCTTTGCCCGGCCTGGAAGCCAGCCCGGTGGGTTCTTCCTACGCAGTAGCCCGGTTCGATCTGGAGTTGAACCTTGCCGAGATCGGCGACCAAATCGTGGGTGCTCTTGGCTATGCGACGGCATTGTTCGACGCGGCCACAATTGAACGTCACGTTGGATATCTGAAGAATGTCCTTGGGGCGATGACACAGGATGCGAGCCAGACCGTCGCAAAAATAGACCTGCTTGACCCATCTGAGCGCACCTTGTTGCTCAAGACATGGAATTCGATGGATGAAGTCCACCCTGCGCATCAGTGTATTCACCAGCTGTTCGAGGAGCAGGCTGCGCTCAATTTTGAAGCTACGGCGCTGGTCTTTGAGGGCAAGTCGGTCAGCTACGGTGACCTCAATGTCAGGGCCAATCGGTTGGCGCACCGGCTGATTGCCTTGGGCGTAGGGCCTGACCAGCGTGTGGCGATCTGTGTCGAGCGCTCTGTGGCAATGGTTGTCGGCCTGCTGGCGATTCTGAAGGCCGGGGGCGCCTACGTGCCGCTCGACCCGGAATATTCGGGCGAGAGACTGTCGTTCATTCTAGGTGATACCGCTCCGGTGCTGGTGCTGGCCGATGCGGCCGGGTGCCAGGCACTCGGTGACGCGTTGCAGGGCCGAACCGTACTCGATCCCAACGAGGTTCATGCACAAGGGGCAGTCGAAGCGGATGCTGACCCAAGGGTTGCTGGCCTTACCCCCGAGAACCTCGCCTACATCATCTACACGTCGGGTTCAACCGGGCAACCCAAAGGGGTGATGATCGAACATGCTCAGGTGGTACGCCTGTTTGACACGACACGCGCCGATTTTGCTTTCGAGGCCAGTGATGTCTGGTGCCTCTTCCACTCTTTTGCTTTCGACTTCTCGGTGTGGGAACTGTGGGGCGCCCTCCGTCATGGAGGCATACTGGTGTTGGTGCCACATGCGACAACCCGCTCCGCGCAAGCGTTCTACCAGTTGATTTGCGAGCAGGGCATCACCGTTCTTAACCAGACCCCGAGCGCATTTACTGCTTTGATGAAGTATGCACAGCCATCGTCGGACCGGCTGCGCTATGTCATATTTGGCGGCGAAGCGCTGCAGCCCTCGACTCTGCGCGAATGGTATGGCCAACGTGGCGACTCTGGCCCGCAACTGGTGAACATGTATGGGATTACGGAAACCACGGTCCATGTCTCTTACTACCCTCTGACCTCAGCCGATGCGCGACAAGACGAAAGCGTGATCGGCCAGCGTCTTCCGGACTTGAAACTCTATCTTCTCGACGCCTTTGGCCAGCCTGTTCCGATGGGCGCTACGGGTGAAATGTACATCGGCGGTGCCGGCGTCGCGCGTGGTTATCTAAACCGCCCCGAACTGACGGCTGAACGCTTCCTGCGCGACCCTTTTACGGAGGAGTCCGCTGCGAGGATGTACAGGTCGGGGGATTTGGCTCGTTATCTTGCGAACGGGAACCTGGTGTTCCTGGGGCGCAATGATGATCAGGTCAAGATTCGCGGTTTCCGGATTGAATTGGGTGAAATTGCCGCCCGATTGGCTGAGCATCCGGCCCTTCGCGAAGCGGCGGTGGTCGCGCAAGGTGAGGCTGCCGACAAGAGGTTGGTCGCCTACGTCGTCGCGAATTCAGACATCCAGCCTCTGCAAGTTACTGGCGAGGCCGGCTTGGCTTTGGCGGGCACGCTGCGTGATTACCTGAGCGACCGTTTGCCCGATTACATGGTGCCGTCCGCCTTCGTGCGAATGGACAGTTTGCCGCTGACGGGCAACGGCAAGCTGGACCGGCGAGCGTTGCCGGCTCCAGAGGACGACGCCTTTGCGCATGCACGCTACGAGGCGCCGTTGGGTGCGATTGAGGTCACACTTGCCTGGATTTGGTCAGAGTTGCTTGGGGTCGAAAAAGTCGGTCGTCATGACAATTTCTTTGCCCTTGGCGGGCATTCACTCTTGGCGGTGCGATTGATCGAGCGGTTACGCCGTGAGAACTTGAGCCTGGCTGTGCGGGATTTGTTTCAGACGCCGGTATTGTCAGTACTGGCTGGAAAGCTTGGTCAACACTGCGAGGAGGTGGTGCCACCCAATCTAATCAGGCCTGAAACACGTATTATCACGCCCGACCTGTTGCCGCTGATAGATCTCAGCCAAGTGGACATCGACCTGATCGTTTCACAGGTTCCTGGGGGTGTGGCCAATATCCAGGATATCTATGCGCTCTCACCCATGCAGGATGGCATCCTCTTTCATCACCTGTTGGCGAAGGAGGGTGACCCCTACTTGCTGGTTGCCCAGATGGCCTTTGCTGATCGTGAAACACTGGAGTGGTATCTGTGCGCGGTTCAGCAGGTTGTAGACCGTCACGACATTCTGCGCACAGCCTTTGTTTGGGACGGGTTGTCCCGTGCAGCGCAAGTTGTATGGCGCCAGGCTCCTCTCTCGGTCGTCGATGTGGTGCTCGATCCGGCAAATGGTTCTGTTACCGATCAGCTTTCGCAACGTTTTGATTCCTGCCGGCATCGGATCAACCTGACGCAGGCGCCCGTACTGCGCTTTATCGTTGCGCATGACCCTGGCGCAGACCGGTTCATCCTGGTGCAACTGCAGCATCACTTAATCGACGACGCTTCGTCATTGCAGTTTTTTTATCACGAGGTACAGGCTTTCCTCGCTGAACGTAGTGAGCAATTACCTTCGCCTCAACCGTTCCGCAACCTGATAGGTCAGGTACGGTCAGGTAAAAGCGTGGCCGAGCATGAAGCTTTCTTCAGGTCCATGCTGACTGACATAGAGGCGCCGACGCTGCCCTTTGGGCTGGCACAGGTGCATCTGGACGGCGCACAGGTGAGCCAGACCTATCGCAGGGTGTCTGCCGATCTCAATGAACGGTTGCGGGCTCAGGCGAAGCGGTTGAACGTGAGTCTGGCCAGCCTGTGTCACGTGGCCTTTGCCCAAGTACTGGCGCGCACCAGCGGCCAGGAAAAGGTTGTGTTTGGTACGGTGCTGTTTGGGCGCATGCAAGCCGGTCATGGCTCAGATCGAGCTATGGGCATGTTCATCAACACGCTGCCGATCCGATTTGACTCAGGTGGCATGGGTACCGCCCAAAGCGTCCAGCAGGCACATGCCCGCCTGGCAGCTTTGCTCGCCCACGAACATGCCTCGCTGGCGCTGGCGCAACGGTGCAGTGGGGTCGCCACGGGCACGCCGTTGTTCAGCGCCTTGCTCAATTACCGGCACAATGACCTGGCGGGCTCGGACAACATTGTTCAGACCATGGGGCAAATCAAGGGCGCTGAGTTCTTGAGTGAGCAGGAGCGGACCAATTACCCGTTTACGTTGTCTGTCGAAGATTTCGGTCACTCGTTGGGGTTGACGACGCAAGTGGTGGCGCCATTCGATTCCGTTCGTGTATGTGCCTATATGGAGCAGGCATTGGACAGCTTGGCTCAGAGCCTGGAGCACTCGCCGCAGCGCCCGGTTCGACAGCTGAATATTCTGCCAGCGGCTGAACAGACATTGCTGCTCCAGACGTGGAACCCGACGCCCGCATCTTCCCTGCAAAAGCTGTGTATTCATCATGTGTTCGAGGCGCAGGTTGCCCGCACCCCGCAGGCGACAGCGCTGATCTGTGAAGGCAAGACGCTCAGTTACGCGCAACTCAATACCAGAGCTAATCAGCTTGCACTGCGGCTGGTTGAACTGGGTGTGGGGCCAGACCAGCGAGTGGCTATTTGTGTCGAGCGTTCCATGGCCATGATTGTGGGGCTCATGGCGATCCTGAAGTCGGGCGGCGCCTATGTGCCGCTTGATCCGGCTTATCCGGCAGATCGTCTGGCATACATTCTTGACGACACGGCACCTCTATTGGTGCTGGCCGATACGGCCGGGCGGCAAGCGCTAGGTGAGGCTTTAATGTCTTACACCGTGCTTGATCCCAATGAAATACCGGCACGAGCGGATGCCAATCTGCAGATCCGCGGCCTCACATCCCGCCATCTGGCGTATCTGATTTATACCTCGGGTTCGACCGGTAACCCCAAGGGCGTCATGATCGAGCATCGTGGGTTGGTCTCATCCACACTGGCAAGGACTACGTTCTATAAGTCAGGCATTGGCGATGTGTTCTTACTGCTGTCATCCATGGCGTTCGACAGTTCGGTAGCAGGCATTTTCGGAACGTTAACAACCGGAGGTGCCTTGTGTGTGCCCGGTAGCGATGCGGTCGTAGATCCCCGCATCATCAGCCGCGTTTTGATTGAAAATGAAGTCACGTCCTTGCTGCTGGTGCCGTCACTGGCAAGACTGGTCCTTGCACAAGTCGCCCAAAGTGGATATGCACAATTGCGTCAGGTGATAGTGGCGGGTGAAGCCTGTCCTGGGCAGTTGGTCCAGGAGGTGGCTTCAGCCTTTCCGGCGGTTGAGTTGTTCAATGAATATGGCCCGACTGAGGCGACGGTCTGGGCGGCGGTCCATCATTGTTCCTTGGATGACGTTGATCCGGTTCCTATAGGCCGCTCGATTTCTAACGCCTGCATTTACCTTCTGGATGGCGACGGCACGCCTGTTCCACTGGGAGCGGTCGGTGAGATTTACATTGGAGGTAGGGGAGTTGCGCGTGGGTATCTGAACCTGGTCGAACTGACGAATGAGCGTTTCTTGCCTGATCCTTTTTCCGCTACTCCCGACGCGCGTATGTATAGGACAGGTGACTTGGCTCGTTACCAGGCCAATGGAAATCTGGTGTTTTTGGGACGTAATGACGACCAGGTCAAGATTCGCGGCTTGCGGATCGAGCCGGGTGAAATCGCTGCCAGGCTGGCCACGCACCCTTCCATCCGCGAGGCGGTGGTGGACGTGCAAGGTGTGGACCTGGACAAACGCCTGATCGCATATGTAGTGACGCAGCCGGCGGTCTCCAAAGATGATATCTGCATCCCTGATGCCGCCACGGACGCGAATCTGCCGATAGCAGGACGACTGAGAGATTATTTAAGTGAGCGCCTACCCGACTACATGGTGCCGTCAGCCTTTGTGTTGATTGAATGTTTGCCGCTGACCCCCAATGGCAAGCTTGACCGGCGGGCCTTGCCTGCTCCTGGAGATGAGGCCTTTGCCCACGCGGCGTATGAGTCGCCGCGAGGTGAGACGGAGACTATCCTGGCAGCACTTTGGTCAGGCTTGCTTGGACTTGAGCGCATCGGTCGACAGGACAACTTCTTCGCACTCGGCGGTCATTCGCTCATGGCTGTTCAGATGATGCAGAAGATCAGAAATTATGGTTTGGAATGCTCGCTTGGCGATATTTTTCAACACCCTCGATTGGCCAACCTTGCCGTTCAGATCGCACAGTCTCCTGTGCCCGTTCCGCAGGTCGGGGTAATTACCGTGCGCGCGGGCGGGGCTGAGTGCCCGGTGTTTTTCGTGCCCTCGGGGTTAGCCGATTATTCGTATGCTGTTTCGCTTGCCCAGCAAATCCGCTCCAGCTGTCCGGTCTACGCATTGCCGTGGGCTGCTATCGGTGATCCTTTGCCGCACTCATTGGAAAATATGGCCGAAAGGATGATTCCGCTTATGCAGGCGATACAGCCTGAAGGGCCGTATCGCATTGCCGGGTATTCTTCTGGTGGGATTCTCGCCTATGCCATCGCCCAAGCGCTGACAGCAAAGGGGGCCAGCATTGAGTTTCTAGGTTTCATCGATGTTCCTGCTCCGCATAAGTTGCCCTATAAAAACCATGGCATCAGACGCTACTTTATTGAGCATGTGAAAGCGGTTGCCTCGGAATCGGAGCGATACAAGTTCGATGTGCTGGATGAAGGGCAGGAGATATCCGAGCTGATCACAAAGGCCCAGGATTTGGGTGGCTATGATGTCAATGCAGACGTTGCGCTGGAAACAGCCAAATGGCACGGCATTTATCATTTTTCGCAGATTGCCCGTGCCTACAAACCCGCGCCGTTACCGGTCAATCTCCATCATTTTTTCGCGACTGAACCAGAGGCCGGTGCTTTATCGCAGGTTGGCAGGGTGGGCGGGTGGCGCGAGCTGTTGCCTGACTGGGCGATCAGTTCGGTTGCGATTCCAGGCGGGCACGTCTCGATGATGGAGGACTTCAATAATCGCACGCATTTGGCCGCCGCCTTGAATCGAGCGCTGTTGTAGCGCTTTTCGCCCCTCTACACGCGAGTGGGCGCGCCGCTGCCCACTTGCATGCACGAGCAAATAACCCATCAGTGTTGATGAAGGCCGAATCCGCATGTGTCACATGCGGCGGCGCGTTCATCAGCATTACCTTATGAAAAGGAGCAATCATGGCGAATCCCTATCGCGAACTTTTGACTACCCCGGGCGTCATGGGATTAGTCGTAGCGAGCTCCATTGCCCGCCTGCCGCAGGCAATGATCGGCATCGGCATCATTACCATGCTGGTGCAGCAGACAGGGCTTTACTGGCTGGCGGGTTCGGTGGCCGGTACATTCACTCTGGCGAATGCCCTGATTGGTCCGCAAATCTCGAAACTTGTGGATCAGCGCGGCCAACGTCGGGTTCTACCCTACGTGACGGCTTTCAGTATTGGTATGTTATTGGCGTTGATACTCGCCGTCTACATGAGTGCCCCAGCCTCACTGCTATTCGTTCTGGCAGCGTTGGCAGGCACGATGCCGAGCATGCCTGCGATGATCAGAGCCCGCTGGACACAGCTTTTCCGTGGCAAGCCGCAGTTACATACGGCCTTCTCTCTAGACACGGTTCTGACCGAACTTGCCTTTATCGTCGGCCCGCCCCTTGCCATTGGTTTGAGCGTGAGTTTTTTTGCCGAAGCCGGACCGCTTGTCGCGGTGCTGTTGCTGATCGTCGGCGTTACCGCTTTTCTCATGCAGCGCCAGACTGAACCGAAAGTAGTCGTGGGCATCAGGCGTAACGCAAGCTCGACTCTGCTTATCCCCGGCGTCCGCACCATTGTGCTGGCACTTTTGGCAATGGGTGTAATCGGCGGATCGGTCGACGTGGCGGTTGTTGCCTTCGCCAACGCGCAGGGCTGGCCTGCCTCCGCCAGCTTCATCCTGGCGGCCTATGCGCTTGGTTCAATGATCGCGGGCCTCACATTCGGTGCACTGAGAATCTCTTTGCCGATTGAAAAGCAATTTTTCATCGGAGTGTTGATAACGGCGGTCACTTCCGTGTTGCCTATTCTTTCACCGAACGTCTACATCCTTAGTGCAATGCTGTTTGTGGCCGGAATGTCCTTCGCGCCAACAATGGTAGTTGTCATGAATCTTGGTACGATCATTGTTCCACCATCCCGGATCACTGAGGGGCTTACATGGATGACTACAGGCATCAGTATCGGTGTCGCGCTCGGTGGCGTGTTGGCGGGGTTGGTAATTGACATCTATGGCGCACAGGCAGGATTTGGTGTGGCGATTGTCGCGGGCTTGCTCATGGTTGTGGTTGTGCTTTTGGGGCTGCGTACACTTCGCACTACGCCTGTGGTTTGCACAGAGTTGAACTTCCAGTGATGATATGAATGCCGCCCGTACGCTGGTTGATATTGGGCCTTGCGGTGATGATATTTCTGGACACGGCGCTTAGTTAGCATGGGCCGTGTGCGTGCGGCAGACCTTTGCAGCAAGGCGCCAAAAGCCCCGTAAATCCGGGGCTTTGTCTCGGGTTATTTGAACAGGCCGCCAATCGCATTGATCGCATCCGCAGCCTTGTTCACGTTCTGTTGGTGCTGGTTGTTGGTATCCACCTGCGCCTGGGGGATTGTAGTTGCCGCTGACGCAACTTTTGTTTGCCAGCGTCACAGGGCGGTGGGTGATATCTGGATTGTCACCGTGGTTTCGGTCACGTCCTTGTTGCTGCTTGAGCCTGTGGTGGTTTGGTCGCTGTTTCATGAAGCGCCTGGGCGCGGCGCGTTGGTCGGGTTTTGCCTGGGCGCCTTGGGGATGCTTGCCACGATAGTGCTTTAGCGCATCCGGCCATCAAGTGCCGGGTCAGATCAGCGCCTGTAGTCCTATGCTTATCTGACCCGCACCGCTGCACTTTTTTCCATTTTGCTGATCTACCCCTGTCCCGGCCACTCGACTCCCGCACGTGGCCCACAGAATCAGACCCGGTGCCGATGGATCGAACGTCAACTGTTTTTACCTCTCTATGGCCGCTGTTGCTGGCTACGCTGCTCGCGCTCTGCGCAGTGGGTTGCAGCCAGCAACAAGGCCGCGATATCGCCAGGCAATTCAGCGATGGCAAGCCCGATGAGTTCTTCCAGACCAGTGTCGATCGCATGGCCACCCTGGGGATGCGCGACAACCTGCAAAGCCTCTACCTGCTGATGAGCAAGCTTTACCTGCGCAACCCCAGCCAGTGGCGTCAGTCGGGCTATCCGGATGCGGTGAGCGCCGCTCGGGTCATTCGCCAGGCCATCGAAAACCGTCAACCCTTGCCCGCACTGGGAGACCGGCGTGATCTGGCCGCCCTGAGCTACTCCCTGAGCCCCGACTTTCGCGGCGACCGCGTCGGCGCGTTCATCTATGCGATTGGCAGCATGCTCGTGACCGCCCACGGCGGGCGTACGCAGTTTTATGTGACCGACTCGATTAACCCCCAGTTTGTCAGCAATGCGGCGCGCAATATCGAAAAGGCCACCTGGCTGCTCAGCCAGCGCCAGGATGCCAACGGTGTATTGCTGTTGTTCTCCAATGAAATATCGGAGGAGGGCAGTAACCTCAGTTTTGCCGTTGAGTTTGGCAAGATCGTTGCGCGCCTGGACTTGCTTACCCAAATCCTTGATGAGCGTTACCGACGCATTGGCCTCAATTACGCGCAAAGTTTATTGCTGATGAACTTCCTGCCGGTGCAGTGAGGCGCATCCATCGAACAATCAGTGGGGTGTTTCCCTTTCTGCTGTAGGAAGGTGCCTATCTTGCCTCTCGCTGCTTGAAACCCTTGCCTGCGAGCAATAGCCTCGGATTTTTCTTAAACACGAGGCCCTCCCTTGGGTAAACGAAAAACGGTTTGGCCCACGGATCGCGAAATACGTTTGCGGTTTATCCTGTTCGCGGTGATCGACGCCGCGACTGCTCAAGGCGTCTCTGCCGAGTTGCTGTTGCCGGCGCACACGCTGCTGCGCAACTCACCCTCGCAAGCCCAGTTACTGGATGCCCTGGGCGAGATTCTGGCTACCGATGAAATGTACGGTTTCCGCTTTGCGCCGGGTTCCGATGCGGATGATCTGATGCGGGAATTGGCGGAGCCGGACGGCTGAAACCTGCCCGGTACTGTTTTGCCGGTGCCATGGTTCGTCAATAAGGCGTGACCTGACGGGCGTGCCTGCCTTCCCATCACTGTTCGCGTGGTGGGCCTGGCCTGCCACGTTCCGTAATTCCAAGGACCCGCCCCAATGCTGCTGCGCCACCCGCCCTTTCTTTTTGCCGCCCTGACTCTCAGCTCGCTGGTACAGGCCGAAGGCCTGCAACTGGCGCCAGTTGAAGTCACCACCACTGAAGCCAGTGCCGGCGAAATCGCCCAGGCACAGCTACAACGCGTGCCCGGCGGCAGCAATTACATCGATATGAGCAGCGTGCAACAGGGGCGGGTGAGCAGTAACGAAGATGTGTTCAAGTACCAGGCCGGGGTGTACGCCAAGGCGGCGAATAACGAAGGCGTGAAGCTGTCCATTCGCGGTTCGGGCCTGAATCGCAGCCCGGGTGCCCACGCGTCCGGCCTGTATGAAATGTTCGACGGTCTGCCGCTCACGGGCCCGGGCGGTACACCTTATGAGCTCAAGGACCCGTTGTGGCAAAGCCGCGTGGAAGTGCTGCGGGGCGCCAATGGCTTCGATCAGGGCGCGTTGGCCCTGGGTGGTTCGGTCAATTACGTGACCCACACCGGCTACGACGCGCCCAAGCTGCAAGTGCGCTATGAGGTCGGTAGCCGCGGCTATGCCCAGCGGGAGGTCAGTTCCGGCCAGGTGTTGGGCGATGCCGATTACTACATCAGCCTCACCGACTCCGAGTCCGACGGCTACCAGCACCAGAGCGCCGGAACCGGCAAGGGCATCGCCGCCAACTTTGGCTACCGCTTCAACCCGGATCTGGAAACGCGCTTCTACCTGCGCTACCGCGAAACCACCAACGATTCCCCCGGCAAGCTCACGCGCTACCAGATCAGCCATGACCCGCGTGCCGCCAACAGCCTCAACGCCGCCCGCGATTCAAAACGCCTGCAACCGGGCTCTACCTGGATCGCCAACAAGACCACCTTGCAACTGGACGACAACGCCCGAGTGGAAGTCGGGCTGGCCTATCACGACTACCCGATGGATCTGCGCGAGGGCACCAACCGCCTCAAGGTCGCCTACACCGATATCAGCGGCACCCTGAACTACATCCGTCAGGACAGCCTGTTCGGCCATGCCAGCAAAACCACCGTCGGCCTGCGTACCACCCAGGCGATGCCCAATAATGGCGCGTCGGAATATGTACGCATCCCCGCAGGCAACACCGCAATCTACGCGCCCGGGACCAAAACCCGCGACTACAGCTACCTGGGCTCCGACACCGTGCTGCATGTCGGCAATGAGCTGGAACTG
Source organism: Pseudomonas sp. OST1909 (assembly GCF_015277575.1). Classification (NCBI taxonomy): domain Bacteria; kingdom Pseudomonadati; phylum Pseudomonadota; class Gammaproteobacteria; order Pseudomonadales; family Pseudomonadaceae; genus Pseudomonas; species Pseudomonas sp. OST1909. Next base: position 3,973,273 of record NZ_CP063780.1, on the reverse strand, counting down.
CTGGAGGATCTGTGGCTCACCACCGGCCTTGCCGCGATCTACACCCGCCGCGAAACCCAGGTGACTTACCCCGATGGCCAGGCGCCGCTCAGTCAACATGACTGGGACTACGCACCGCGCATCGGCCTGCGTTACGACTTCACCCCGCAATTGCAGGTATACGCCAACCTGAGCCGCTCGGTAGAGCCGCCGCACGCCTGGTCGATGATCTGGGGTTCCAACAAATACTTCGGTCCGGGCAACGGCGCGGCCACGGGGCTACAGCGCGAAGGTGTGAAGTTACGCAATCAGACCGCCACCACCCTGGAAATCGGCGGGCGCGGCGAAGCGTGGCTCGGCCAGTGGGACCTGGCCCTCTACCGCTCTGAAGTACGCCACGAACTGCTTTCCGTGGAAACCCAGGCCCAGACTGCCAACAGCAGCGCGATCATCGCCGAATCCAACGCCAGCCCCACCGTGCACCAGGGCGTGGAACTGAGCCTGCTCAGCCCGCTATGGGACGGCGGCCGCAACGGCAAGCTCGACCTGCGCCAGGCCTATACCTTCAGCGATTTCCACTACCGTGACGATGACCGTTTCGGCGACAACACTTTGCCCGGCATCCCCAAGCATTACTATCAGGCGCAGGTGCGCTACAGCCACCCGACGGGTTTCTACACCAGCCTCAACACCGAACATGCCTCGCGGGTAGCGGTGGACTACGCCAATTCCTACTACGCCGCGGCCTACACCACCCTCGGCGCCACGTTCGGCTATGACGCGCCCAAGCAAGACTGGCAAGCCTGGGTCGATCTGCGCAACCTGACCAACCGTCGCTATGCCAATACCGTTACGCCGGGGTACGACGACAAAGGCGTGGACGCAGCACGTTCTACCCCTGCCGATGGGCGTGGTATCTACACCGGCGTGTCGTGGAGCTGGCGTTAAATCAACCTTCGTGTTGGCGCAGGCGCTTGTACAGGGTGTTGCGGCTCACTCCCAACTCCCGCGCAAGGTGGGAAATATTGCCGCCCACGGCTTGCAGGCGTTGGTTGAGGTCAAGGTTTTCATCCAGGCGCTCGCAAGTGGGCAGCGGCGCCGTTTGCTTCAAATCGGTAAAAAAATCATCGGGCAGATGTTCTGCGCGGATCGGCTGCTCCTCGGCCATCGCCAGCGCCACCTGCAACACGCTGCTCACCTGACGCAAATTGCCCGGCCACGGATGTTGCTCGAATAACCCCAGCACCTCGGCACTCAGCCCGGCCCACTGGTTCGGCTCGCGATGTTGCTGCCACAGTTGCTGGAACAACGCTTGCTTGTCGGTGCGCTCGCGCAATGGCGGCAACTCCAGGGTCAGGCCACCGATGCGGTAGTACAAATCCTCGCGAAAGCGCCCGGCCTGCACCAACTCGCGCAGTGCGCGGTTGGTCGCCGAGATGATGCGCAAATCCACCGGGAACACCTCACTGCTGCCCACCGGTTGCACACAGCGCTCCTGCAACACCCGCAACAGGCGGGCCTGGGTCGGCAAGGGCATATCACCGATCTCGTCGAGAAACAGCGTGCCCTTGTCCGCCTTGCGAATCAGGCCAATGCTGCCTTTCTGATTGGCGCCGGTGAAGGCGCCTTTTTCGTAGCCGAACAGTTCCGATTCCACCAGCTCAGCCGGAATCGCCGCACAGTTCACAGCGATCAATGCCTGTCGGCTGCGCGAGCTGGCCTGATGCAGGGCTTTGACGAACACCTCTTTGCCCACCCCGGTCTCGCCGTGAATCAGCAATGGAATGTCCTTTTCCAGCAGACGTTCGGCCTGGCGCACCGCTTTCTCCATGCGCACATCGCCAAAATGCAGGGTCTTGAGGTTGATCGAGGTCGGCGCTGGCGGCGGTTGGCTGAACACCCGGGCCTGCACCGGCATTTGCCTGGGGCGCTTCAACAGGCACTGGAAGCGGTTGCGCCCAGCCGCCTGCAACGCAAAGGGCAACCCTTCGGGCTGGTTGAGCAACTCCAGTAAAGACACCTTGAACAGACTGTCGATCATCACCCGAGACAGGCTGATGCCCAGCAGGTTATCCGCACGTCGATTGGCTGATAGTACCTGGCCACTTTCATCAAAGATCAGCAGGCCGGCCCACTGGCTGTCGAGGTTGCTCAAGCCGGTGTTGAAGGTCAGTTGGAAATGTTCGCCGCGGAACAGGTTGAGGATCAGCCGGTTTTCCACGGTCTGACTCATCATTTTGACCATGCCCAGGGTATGGGAGGGCGGCAGGTAGCTGTCGCTGGATACATCCAGCACCGCGATGATTTCGCGCTGGGCGTCGAAGATAGGCGCCGCCGAACCGGTCATGAAACGGTTGGCCTTGAGGAAGTGCTCATCGTGCTCGATATGCACGGCCTGGGCGCAGGCCAGCGCGGTGCCGATGGCATTGGTGCCGCTGGCACGTTCCATCCAGCTGGCGCCGGGGCTGAAGCCACGGGCCAGCTTGGGTTCGATAAACCGCTGGGTGCCCCACGACGTCAGCACCTGGCCCTGATTGTCAGCCAGCATGATCAGGCAGTTGGAGTTGCTGAGGATGTTTTCATAGTAGGGCAGTACTTCCTGGTGCGTGGTCTGCACCAGTGAATGCTGGCTTTCCAGGAGTTGACTGATGCCTTCGGCGGGCAGTTGGTCAAAGCTTGGCGTGCTCTGGTGGTCCAGGCCGAAGGCGCGGCAACGTCGCCAGGATTCCTGGATAAGGGTGTCGTGTGCCAGTGGTTCGGCCATGGTGCGACCTTCATTTTTATTGTTATTGGATGTGCACATTCAACCATTGAAATGGGTTCAAGTGTGGGAGGGGCGGTGCGACGATTCGACTTGCTCCCGATAGCGGTATATCAGTGACAGAAATGCTGGCTGACACTTCGCCATCGGGGGCAAGCCCCCTCCCACATTTGTCCTATGTGAGGCTTGAACCGGGTTCGAACAGTGTTGTTCAGAACTGTTCATTGTCAACCCCGAAAGTGTTCAGTTGTTCAGCCACTTTGTTCACTCCTGAACATCCCGATTAACCCATTTCCTTATGCATCAAGCGCTTGCAGTTTTGGCACGAAACTCGCTCTGACACCTGGCCAGATTCATTCCAATAATAAAAAGGTCGTGTCATGTCATTGACCCTGGAACATGTCTCCCGCGTTGTCGACGGCCAAACCTGGATCGACGACGCCAACCTGCGTTTTGAAGCCGGCTCTTTCAACGTCTTGCTCGGTCGCACCCTGTCCGGCAAAACCAGTCTGATGCGCCTGATGGCCGGTCTGGACAAGCCCGACAGCGGGCGCATCCTGATGAACGGCGTAGACGTTACGCAAAAGCCGGTACGCCTGCGCAATGTGTCGATGGTCTACCAGCAGTTCATCAACTATCCCACCATGACCGTATTCGAGAACATCGCCTCGCCGTTGCGCCAGGCCGGTGTGTCCAACGAGCTGATCCAGAGCAAGGTGCTGGAAACCGCCAGGATGCTGCGCATCGAGAAGTTCCTGCAACGCCACCCGCTGGAACTGTCCGGTGGCCAGCAGCAGCGCACCGCCATGGCCCGCGCCCTGGTCAAAGACGCCGAACTGATTCTGTTCGATGAGCCCCTGGTCAACCTGGACTACAAACTGCGCGAAGAGCTGCGTCAGGAAATGCGCGAACTGTTCAAGGCGCGCCACACCATCGCCATTTACGCCACCACCGAACCCAACGAGGCTCTGGCCCTGGGTGGCACCACCACCATTCTTCACGAAGGCCGGGTGATCCAGAGCGGCAAGGCCGCCGAGGTCTATCACCAGCCGCAAACCGTGCTGGCCGCCGAGCTGTTCTCCGAACCGCCGATCAACCTGATGCCAGGGCGCATCAGCGGCAACGAAGTGAGCTTCGCCAATTTCGTGCATTTCCCACTCAACGTCGACCTGCGCCCCATCGGTGAGGGCGAGTTCCGTTTCGGCGTGCGTCCCAGCCATATCAGCCTGGTACCGAGCAATGACGATGACCTGGAGCTGGCGGTGACCGTGGAAGTCGCCGAGATCAGCGGCTCGGAAACCTTCCTGCATGTGCGCAGCGAGCACTTCCTGCTGGTGCTGCACTTGCCGGGGGTGCATGAGTACGATGTGGACGCGCCGATCCGCGTGTATATCCCCACCCATAAACTGTTTGTGTTCGATGGCCAGGGCCGTTTGGTCCAGGCCCCCGGGCGCCGTGTCGCGAGGGTTGCCTGATGGCCGAGATCCATTTGCGTAACCTTGCCCATAGCTATAGCCCCACGCCAAAAGGGCCTGAGGACTACGCCATTCGGGAAATGAACCATGTGTGGGAGCAGGGCGGTGCGTACGCGTTGCTCGGGCCGTCGGGCTGCGGCAAATCCACGCTGCTCAATATCATCTCCGGCCTGCTCAGCCCCTCTGAGGGCCAGGTGCTGTTCGATACCCAGGTGGTCAACGACCTCACGCCGGAGAAACGCAACATTGCCCAGGTGTTCCAATTCCCGGTGGTGTACGACACCATGACAGTGTTCGATAACCTGGCCTTCCCGCTGCGAAACCAGGGCATGGCCGAGGCGAAAATTCACAGCAAGGTGCAGGAAATTGCCGAAGTGCTGGACCTGCAAACCCTGCTGAGCAAAAAGGCCCGCAACCTCACCGCCGACGAAAAACAGAAAGTCTCCATGGGCCGTGGTCTGGTGCGTGATGACGTGTCGGCGATCCTGTTCGACGAGCCGCTGACGGTGATCGACCCGCATCTGAAATGGAAACTGCGGCGCAAGCTCAAGCAGATCCATGAGCAGTTCAATATCACCATGGTCTACGTCACCCATGACCAACTGGAAGCCTCCACTTTCGCCGACAAGATCGCGGTGATGTACGGCGGGCAGATTGTGCAGTTCGGCACCCCGCGTGAATTGTTCGAGCGGCCGAGTCATACCTTTGTCGGCTATTTCATCGGCAGCCCAGGGATGAATCTGATCGAGGTGCAGGCCAGGGCGGGTGGTGTGGGGTTTGCCAATACCTTTCTGCCGCTGTCGCAGGCGTTGCAGCAACGCATCAATGCTACCGATTACAAAAAGCTCCAGGTCGGCATCCGCCCGGAATTTATCCATGTATGGGATGACCACAACCCTGACGCCCTGCAAGCCGACGTCATGCATGTGGAAGACCTGGGCACCTACAAGATCATGACCCTCAACCTCGACGGCGCCACGCTCAAAGTGCGCCTGGCCGAAGACAAACCGGTGCCGGAGGGCAGGGCGTCCATCAGCTTCCCCGCGCAATGGCTGATGCTTTACGCCGACGATTACCTGCTGGAGGTGGCGCCATGAACAAGGTGCAGAACAACAAGGCCTGGTGGCTGGTGTTGCCGGTGTTCCTGCTGGTGGCGTTCAGTGCGGTGATCCCGATGATGACCGTGGTCAATTACTCGGTGCAGGATATTTTCGACCAGTCCAGCCGCTACTTCGTCGGGGCCGACTGGTACAAGCAGGTGCTGCTCGATCCGCGCCTGCACGACTCGTTGCTGCGCCAGTTCATCTACTCGGCCTGTGTGCTGCTGATTGAAATCCCGCTGGGCATCGCCATCGCCTTGACCATGCCGACCAAAGGACGCTGGTCATCACTGGTGCTGATTATCCTCGCCATTCCGCTGCTGATTCCATGGAACGTGGTCGGCACCATCTGGCAGATCTTTGGCCGTGCCGACATCGGCCTGCTGGGTTCGACCCTCAACGCCATGGGCATCAGCTACAACTATGCGGCTAACACCATGGACGCCTGGGTCACCGTGCTGGTGATGGACGTATGGCACTGGACCTCATTGGTGGCGCTGCTGTGCTACTCCGGCTTGCGCGCAATTCCCGATGTGTACTACCAGGCCGCACGGATTGATCGGGCCTCGGCCTGGGCGGTGTTCCGGCATATTCAATTGCCGAAGATGAAAAGCGTGTTGCTGATCGCGGTGATGCTGCGGTTCATGGACAGTTTCATGATCTACACCGAGCCCTTCGTCCTCACTGGCGGCGGGCCGGGGAACGCCACCACCTTCTTGAGTCAGACGCTCACCCAGATGGCCGTAGGCCAATTCGACCTGGGCCCGGCGGCGGCGTTTTCCCTGGTGTACTTCCTGATCATCCTGTTGGTGTCCTGGCTGTTCTACACCGCCATGACCCATTCCGACGCCAACCGCTGAGGCCGCCAACATGAGCAAGCGCAAGCTTATTCCGTTACTGATTTATATCCTGTTCCTGCTGGTGCCGATCTACTGGCTGTTGAACATGTCGTTCAAGAGCAACACCGAAATCCTCGGCGGCCTGACCCTGTTTCCCCAGGAGTTCACCCTGGCCAACTACAAGGTGATCTTCACCGACCCAAGCTGGTACACCGGCTACCTCAACTCGCTGTACTACGTGAGCCTGAACACGGTGATCTCTCTGAGCGTGGCGCTGCCGGCAGCCTATGCGTTCTCGCGCTACCGCTTCCTGGGTGACAAGCACCTGTTCTTCTGGCTGCTGACCAACCGCATGGCGCCGCCGGCGGTGTTTCTGCTGCCGTTTTTCCAGCTGTATTCCTCCATCGGCCTGTTCGATACGCACATCGCCGTGGCCCTGGCTCACTGCCTGTTCAACGTGCCGTTGGCGGTGTGGATCCTTGAAGGCTTCATGTCCGGCGTGCCCAAGGAAATCGACGAAACCGCCTACATCGATGGCTATAGTTTTCCCAAGTTCTTTGTGAAGATTTTTATCCCGCTGATTGGCTCCGGCATCGGCGTCACGGCGTTTTTCTGCTTTATGTTTTCCTGGGTCGAGCTGCTGTTGGCGCGCACCTTGACCTCAGTCAACGCCAAGCCCATCGCGGCGGTGATGACCCGTACGGTCTCGGCCTCGGGCATTGACTGGGGCGTGCTGGCAGCGGCGGGGGTGTTGACGATCCTGCCGGGCATGCTGGTGATCTGGTTTGTTCGCAACCACGTGGCCAAGGGCTTCGCCCTGGGCCGGGTCTAGAGGAATCGATGATGGAATGGATGGCCTGGACCACCCCCACTGCGCTGTTCTTTGGCGGCATCGCGCTGATCCTGGCGGGCATGACCACCTGGGAACTGCGCTCGCCGAGCATCGCCCGGCGCGGTTTTCTACCGATCAGTACCACTCGTGGTGATCGCTTGTTTATCGGACTTCTCGGCAGCGCCTACCTGCATTTGCTGGTGATCGGCGTTACCGACTGGAGCATCTGGGTGGCGTCCGCGCTCTCCCTGGTATGGCTGTTGAGTGTGATGCGTTGGGGCTAGTGCCCTTATGAATAAACAACCAGGAGGTCTCTATGTTGAATAAAAACAATAAGCTGCGACATAGCATTTCATTGGCCGCCGTACTGGCCCTCAGCGGTTTGAGCGCTTCGGCCTGGGCCGATGCTTATGAAGATGCCGCGAAAAAATGGATCGGCAGCGAGTTCAAACCCTCGACCCTCACCGAAGCCCAACAGCTTGAGGAGTTGAAGTGGTTTATCAAGGCGTCGGAGCCCTTCCGTGGGATGAAGATCAACGTGGTGTCGGAAACCCTCACCACCCACGAGTACGAATCCAAGGTACTGGCCAAGGCGTTCAGTGAAATCACCGGCATCAAGCTGACCCACGACCTGCTGCAGGAAGGCGACGTGGTGGAGAAGCTGCAAACCCAGATGCAGTCCGACAAGAATATCTATGATGGCTGGGTCAACGATTCCGACTTGATCGGTACGCACTTTCGCTATGGCAAGACCGAATCCATCACCGACCTGATGGCCAACGAAGGCAAGGACTTCACCTCGCCAACCCTGGACCTCAAGGACTTTATCGGCCTGTCCTTCACCACCGCACCGGACGGCAAGATCTACCAATTGCCCGACCAGCAGTTCGCCAACCTCTACTGGTTCCGCGCCGACTGGTTCGAACGCCCGGAGCTGAAAGCCAAGTTCAAGGAAAAATACGGCTACGACCTCGGCGTACCGGTGAACTGGTCGGCCTATGAAGACATCGCCAAATTCTTCAGCGAAGACGTCAAGGAAATCGACGGCAAGCGCATCTACGGGCACATGGACTACGGCAAGAAAGACCCGTCCCTGGGCTGGCGCTTTACCGATGCGTGGTTCTCCATGGCCGGCGGCGGTGACAAGGGCTTGCCCAACGGCTTGCCGGTGGACGAGTGGGGCATTCGTGTGGAGGACTGCCACCCGGTGGGTTCCAGCGTGACCCGCGGCGGCGACACCAACGGCCCGGCGGCGGTGTTCGCCACACAAAAATATGTGGATTGGATGAAAGCCTACGCGCCGCCGGAAGCGGCGGGCATGACCTTCTCCGAATCCGGCCCGGTGCCGTCCCAGGGCAACATCGCCCAGCAGATCTTCTGGTACACCGCGTTTACCGCCGACATGGTCAAGCCGGGCCTGCCGGTGGTGAATGCCGACGGCACGCCGAAATGGCGCATGGCGCCGTCACCGGTCGGGCCTTACTGGGAAAAGGGCATGAAAAAGGGCTATCAGGACGTAGGCTCCTGGACCTTCCTCAAGTCCACCCCCGAGAAGCAGAAACTCGCGGCCTGGCTCTACGCGCAGTTCGTGACCTCGAAAACCGTGTCGCTGAAGAAAACCATCGTCGGTCTGACGCCGATTCGTGAGTCGGATATCAACTCCCAGGCCATGACCGACATGGCGCCCAAACTCGGCGGCCTGGTGGAGTTCTACCGCAGCCCGGCCCGCACCGAATGGTCGCCGACCGGCACCAACGTGCCGGACTACCCACGCCTGGCGCAACTGTGGTGGAGCAACATCGCCGCCGCCGCCAGCGGCGAGAAAACCCCGCAACAGGCGCTGGACAATCTGGCCAAGGAGCAGGACGCGATCATGACGCGCCTGGAACGCTCCAAGGTGCAACCGGTGTGCGGCCCGAAAATGAACCCCGAGCGTGACGCGCAATACTGGTTCGACCAGCCGGGCGCGCCGAAGCCGAAACTGGCCAACGAGAAGCCCAAGGGTGAAACCGTGAACTACAACGATCTGCTCAAACAGTGGGAGGCGGCGCGCAAGTAACAGCGCTGAGTGAGTACGACGCAACGGCACGTTTACGTGCCGTTTTGTTTGAAGCTTGAAGTGCGACGCCCTGCATTTCATCCGGTGGTTCGAGACAGCCCGCCAGGTTGCGACTAAACTGCTGAGCATTCATACAGGAGGTTATCTGATGGGTGTTCAACTTTCCCCAATTGTTTCCGAGTTTGAAACCGAAGAGCAGGCGAGTAGTCATGATCTCTGGTTTCGTAAAAAAGTCGAAAAAAGCTTGGCCAACCCCGGCCTCGGTGTACCTCATGACGAGGTCATGGCACGAGTTGAGGCGATTATTCTGCAAGCAGAGCTTGAGCAGCGGGCCAAGGCTTGATGTTGGCCGTTTGTTTGGCTTGACGAAGCCATCGGCGACCTGATTGATATCGTGACTTTTATCGCAGCAGAAAGCCCCGGCGCTGCACGACGCATCAAGACCCGCCTGGAAGGCGCGCCTCTACCACTGGCTGAGCACCCCTGTCTATATCCGTGCGGCCGGGTGCCAGGTACTCGTGAGGTGGTTGTACATCCCAATTATGTGCTGGTGTATAGAGTGACTGCCGAGCGGATCGAAATAGTCAACGTATTGCACGCCAGGCAAGAATATCCCTGAGCCTCCCGCCTTCGTATTTCATCAGCGAGCGCCTTTACTGCGACCGCTTATCCCCCCCTTCATAACCTCATTTGAATTTTCCGCACGCCCCGACGCTCTGCATTCTAGAGGCGCGTGAAGTTGAGCGCTCTTGCGGGGCCACCTTGTGGGAGGCCCGTTGTAACGGACTTTGCGGAAACTGCCATCATGACACTCCTTACAGCGCTGTCGGGCCAGCCGGCCTCTCTCACCGACTCGGTCCAGGGCCATCATCAACGGGTGTATCGACAGCTGTACGGCGAAACGCCAGACGCCGCCGAACTGGCGCATGACTACCTGCAGGATCAATTGGCCCAGGTAGAGGAAACCGACTGCGACTTGCCTGAGTCGCCCGAACACCTGACGGCCTGGGTCGAACAGCGCTGCGCCGTTGTGGCCCAGGCCTATGCCGACTACCTTGAGCAGCGCCAGCAAGGCCGGCCACGGCGCTATTTTCACAACAAAGCCCACGCGTTGTATGTCCTGCAGCGAGTGGCGCCGACCAAACAGGTGGATGGCGCCTGGCTCTATGGCCTGCTGCGCTATTGGCAAGACCAGCGCTTCGACGGCTTGCTCACTACCTATCTGGAAGAATTGGGCGACGGTGAAGCCGCGCAGAACCACGTGGTGATCTATCGCAAGTTGCTCAACGACCACGATGCCGACAGCGACGCCGGCCTTGAGGATGAGCACTACCTCCAAGGTGCGCTGCAACTGGCCCTGGGCCTGTGCGCCGACCAATTCCTGCCGGAAGTCATCGGCTACAACCTGGGCTACGAACAGTTGCCGCTGCACCTGCTGATCACCGCTTACGAACTCAGCGAACTGGGCATCGACCCCTATTACTTCACCCTCCACGTGACCATCGACAACGCCAGCAGCGGCCACGCCAGCAAGGCCGCGCAATCGGTGTTGGGGTTGCTGCCGCTGGGCGAGGGCAGGGCAGCGTTCTACCGCCGCGTCGCCGCTGGGTATCGCCTCAACGATCTTGGCCCGGGTACCACGGCTGTCATCCAGCAGTTCAACCTGCACGACGAAGTGATTGCGATGCTTGAGCGCAAACGCACCTTCGGCCAGCACATGCACTCGGACTACTGCCGCTTCGAAGGCCAGACCGTCAACCAATGGCTGGCCAAGCCGGGGCAGATCGGCGATTTCCTCACCGCCTTGCAGGACAAGGGCTGGATCAAGCGCAACCAGGACCCCGCCGACAGCCGTTTCTGGCAGTTGATCGAGGGGGCCGGCGCGGCGATGTTCGGGGTATTCAGCGCGGCGGAAAAACAGCTGCTGCATGACTGGATCGCCGGTGACTGGGCCAGCGGCCAGCGCGTTCCGCCGGTTCGACCGGGGCGCGGCAGTCGACTTGCCCGCGAGCAGCAATGCCCGGCGGACCCTGACACCCAGGCCCTGGCCGATTCACTGTGGAATCTGCCCGACGAGCAACAGCTCAATGCGCTGATCCCATGGATGTCGGCGCGGCGCCACAGCAGCCCCGCAGGCTTGTACGCCACCCGCCGCTTTATCCAACTGCGTGCGCGTTTGCGCTAAGGAATGTGCCTATGTCTGCCCAACAACTCGCTGATCGCGCCTTGCTGAACCTGGGCCGGGGGTTGAAGGAAAGCGGTTACCGCTTCATTACGCCGACGCCCTTGACCCATGAGCGCGTCTACCGGCGTTTGGCGACGCCGCTGGCGATGACGTTGCGCGACGTATTCGGCTGGTCGATGCCGTTCGACCACGACCTGTTGCCCGAGGCGTTTCGCGAAGAGTTGCAGCAAGCCGATGTGATCGAAAAGCACGATGCCTTATGGCGCAGCACGGTGCGTTGGTCGAGCCTCGACGATCTGCTGTTCGCCCATTCGCCGTATCCCACGGTGCAAGCGGACGCGGTGTTCTTCGGCCCCGACAGCTACCGTTTTGCCCAGGTCATCGAAGCCCATTTGCAGCAGCGTTTCGAACCGCTCAAGCGTGCGGTGGACATCGGCTGTGGCGCCGGTGTCGGTGCCTTGGTGGTTGCCCGGGCCTGGCATGACACCCAGGTGCTGGCGGTGGACATCAACCCGCGTGCCCTGCGCCTGACCGCCGTGAACGCCGAGCTGGCCGGGTTGAATAATGTCAGCGTGTACCACAGTGACGTGCTGGCCAGCGTCGAAGGGCAATTCGACCTGATCGTCGCCAACCCGCCGTACATGAACGATGACCGCCAGCGTGCCTATCGCCATGGTGGCGGGGCGTTGGGGGAGCAGTTGTCGGTGCGCATCGTCAGCGAGTCCCTCGCACGCCTGGCCCTGGGCGGCAGCCTGTTGCTGTATACCGGAGTGGCGATGGTGGCCGGTGGCGATCCTTTCCTTGACGCGGTCAAGCCGTTGCTGGGCAGTGATGTCTACGGCTGGACCTACCGCGAACTGGATCCTGATGTCTTCGGCGAGGAGCTGGAAAAACCTGGCTATGAACGTGTGGAGCGCATCGCGGTGGTTGCGCTCACCGTTACCCGACTGCGTTGACCCTCGATGCTCACTTTCGGCATCGAAGAGGAATACTTCATCACTGATCTGCACACCCGCCGGATGCTCGGCGAGCCTTCGGCGGCGGTGCTGGCGGCCTGTCGCGAGGCGATCGGCGCGGGCTTTGCGTATGAAATGTTCCAGGGCCAGATCGAGGTCGCGTCACCGGTATTCAGTGCCAGCGCTGAAGCCGCGGATTACCTGGCGACAGTGCGCCGCAATCTGGCGCAGCGCCTGGGTGAATTTGGCCTCGGCGTGGTGTGTGCGGGGAGCCATCCATTGGCCGACTGGCGCGAACAGCGACCTACTGACCAAGCCCATTTCCAGCAGTTGTTCGACGATATTCAGTATGTAGCACGGCGCAGCGTGTTGTGCGGGCTGCATGTGCACGTGCAGGTGCCGCACACCCATGACCGCATCGCCGTGATGAACCAGGTTTCACCGTGGCTGCCGCTGCTGTTGCTGCTCAGTTGCTCCTCGCCATTGTGGGATGGCGCGCCCAGCGGCTTTATGAGCTACCGCCAGGCCGCTTGTGATGAATGGCCGCGCATGGGCGTGCCGGAACATTTCGCCGATTGGAACGAATACCTGCGCTACCTCGCGTTGCTGCATCGCATGGGGGCAATCAAGGCCGACGGCAACGGCTGGTGGGGCATCCGCCCGGCGGCGCGTTACCCCACCCTCGAACTGCGCATGACCGACGCCTGCCCGCGGTTGGCGGATGCTTTGGCCCTGGCCACGCTGTTTCGCGTCATGGTCACCCATGCCTGCGGCCTGGAGCGGCCCGGCGCCGGGTTCAGTGCGCAAACGCGCTGGCTGCTCAAGGAAAATCGCTGGCAGGCCAAACGCTACGGCGCGGGCGGCCACTTTGCGTTTGACGACACCGGCGCGATGGGCAGCGCCGAACAATGGTTGCACTGCGCGCGCCAGACGTTCGGTGCCACCGCAGAGGCCATGGGCGAACCACGGCTGTTCGATACGCTGCAAGCGCTGCTGCGGCGCGGCAACAGTGCCACCGAACAGTTGCGTTGGTACGCCCAGGCCCGTGCCGACGGTGCCGATGAGGTGGGCAGCCTGGGCAGTGTGGTCGACCATTTGCTCGCCCAGAGTCGCGGCGACCATTGATGGGCTGCGCACCGGCGCATTTTGATGTGTCAGGCCATGGCTTGCGGCTGAATACGCAACTCGCCGTCCACATCCTGGACCAAGCCACTGGCCACGAACAACGGCGCCAGGCGCTTGTGCAACTGCGGCTCGACAAACTCCTTGACCGTGTCCAGCACTAGCACGCCACTGAGCGCCAACTCGGCCTTGGTGTACGACAGCCATGCCTTTTTCAACGCCATCAACACATCGCTGCCCGCCGTCGAAGCGAAACGGCGATGCACTGGCTTGGCGTCGAAAGTGAAGGCGTGCTGGAACTCATAGCCGCTTTCGTCACCGCCACTGGCAGCGCAACGCACGCACGTGCAGGGGCCATCGCCGAACGCGCTGCGCAGGTAGGCGTTGAAGTCCACCACGGGCTTGAGTGACAGGCGCTTATCGACCTCGAACAGGTCCCCGGTCATTTTTTCGTCAGTGTTCAACGTCCATTTCCTCGCAGTCGGTTGCTGTGTTTCAAAGCGCGGCACAATACCAGCCGAGCGTGAGTTTGGGGATTATTTGCGTCGTGAGGGAGGGTTAGCGGAAGAATTCACCGGGGGTGGAATCGAACTGCTGACGAAACGCATTGATAAACGCTGAGGTCGATTCATAGCCACACCCCAATGCCACATCCGTCACCCGCTCGCCTTGTTCCAGGGCGGGCAGGGCGCTCAGCAGTCGCAGGCGCTGGCGCCATGCGCGAAACGTCAGGCCGGTGTCACTCAGGAACACCCGACTCAGGGTCTTTTCACTCACCTCCAGCTTGCGGCTCCACTCGCCCAACGTCGTCTGCTGCTCGGGATGCAGGTTGAGGCTGCGGTAGATCTGTCGCAGCCGTGGGTCGTGAGGCAGTGGCAACATCAAATCCACCTGTGGCGCGGCGGCGAGCTGATCGAGTAGTACCTGAGCCAGGCGTCCGTCCGGCCCGTCCTCGGTATATTCCACCGGCACCTGGCTGAAATTACGGATCAACTCGCGCAACAAACTGCTCACCTCCAGCACCTGACACCGTTCGGCCGCCCAGGCAGTGACGCTGCAATCGAGGTACAAGCTGCGCATTTCGGTATGGGGCGAACTGAACACCCGATGGGGCATGCCTGCCGGAATCCAGACGGCGCGCTGCGGGGGCGCGACGAAACGGCCGACGCTGGTGTGGATCTCCAGCACCCCGGAAATCGCGTAGGACAACTGCACCCACGGGTGGCTGTGCCGTCTTGTCAGCGCCCGGTTGGGCAAGGACTCGGTACGCCCATACACCGGCCGTGGCAGGCTGGAAAGCCCGGGCACACTGCGGCGCACGGTTTTTTCATGTCCTTTTGGCGGCATTTACTGGCTCATTGGCGTTAGTCGGTAAAGGATCGTTACGTTAGAGTCGCCGGGACGCTCTTGGCAACCCCTGGAAGATCTGCTTATGACCCGCCCGCGCTTTCTGCCCGACAACTTCACCCTGACCCTGATCGCCACGGTGATCCTTGCCTCCCTGCTACCGGCCAGCGGCCAGACCGCCGTGGCGTTCGGCTGGGTGACCAACCTGGCCATCGCGTTGCTGTTTTTCCTGCACGGCGCCAAGCTGTCGCGCCAGGCCATCGTTGCCGGTGCAGGTCACTGGCGCCTGCACCTGCTGGTGTTCAGCCTGACCTTTGTGCTGTTTCCGCTGCTGGGCCTGGCGCTCAAGCCGGTGCTGTCGCCGCTGATCGGCACCGAGCTGTACATGGGCATGCTCTATCTGTGCGCGTTGCCGGCCACTGTGCAATCGGCGATTGCCTTCACGTCCCTGGCCCGCGGCAATATCCCGGCGGCGATTTGCAGTGCGGCGGCTTCCAGCCTGTTCGGTATCTTCCTGACCCCGCTGCTGGTGGCGCTGCTGCTGAACGTACACGGCGATGGCGGCTCCACCGTCGACGCGATCCTGAAGATCAGCGTGCAGTTGCTGCTGCCATTCATTGCCGGGCAAATCGCCCGCCGCTGGATCGGCGACTGGGTCGGGCGCAACAAAGCCTGGCTGAAATTTGTCGACCAGGGCTCGATCCTGCTGGTGGTCTACGGCGCATTCAGCGAAGCGGTCAATGAGGGCATCTGGCATCAGATCCCGCTGTGGCAACTGGGCGGTCTGGTAGTTGCCTGCTGCGTATTGCTCGCGTTGGTGCTGGTAGCGTCCGCGTTGTTGGGTAAGGCATTCGGTTTCAGCCAGGAAGACCGCATCACCATCCTGTTCTGCGGCTCCAAGAAAAGCCTGGCGACCGGCGTGCCGATGGCGCAGGTGCTGTTCGCCGGGGCGAGCATGGGCGTGCTGATTTTACCGTTGATGCTGTTTCACCAGATCCAACTGATGGTGTGCGCGGCGCTGGCTCAGCGATATGCCCAGCGCCCGGAAAGCATCCCCGAGTTGATGGGGCAGGTGGATCCGTGATGCACCTCTCATTCCCAGACAAATAAGCTCAAGTTAACCGCTGCGCCGACGACTAACTTCTTACTAACCCAAGAAGGAGTCTCGGCATGAACGTTCGTCGATTTGCGGTAGTGACAGGCCTTCTTTGCCTGTGGGCAAGCACCTGCGGCGCGGCGCAGACAGTCGGGCAGGGCACCATCAGGTTCACTGGCGCCATCGTCGAGCCGGGGTGTGCGACAAATGCGCGCAGCGGGTCGGTGATGGAACTGCGCGGCTGTGCCAGAGTGAGTCGCGGCAGCCGCTTCGAGGTGCGCCATGTGGCGCCGGTGGCCAGCGTCAACGCGGCCCATGTGCAGCTGGTGGCAGACAGCGGCGAGGGGCGCTATTACGACCAGCGCTATCTGCTGGTAGACACCGCCGGCAAGCCCATTGAGTCCGGCAACTACATCATTACCATGACGTCGCCATAAGCCATCGGGCGACGATCCGCATCAACAGCCGCGCGAGAAACCTATAGAATGCTCGGCGGCGGCGCTTGTCCTGGGTGGCCGCTTGATCATCGCCAGAGTACCCCGCCCGTCAATGAGCCTTTCAGCCGCAACCCCCCAAGCCAATTGGCAACCGGTCATCGCCCTGGCGCTGGCCGCGTTTGTGTTCAATACCACCGAATTCGTCCCTGTGGGGCTGCTCAGCGCCATTGGCGCCAGCTTCGACATGCCCGTGGCCAGCGTCGGTCTGATGCTCACCATCTATGCGTGGATCGTGTCCCTGACCTCGCTGCCGGTGATGCTGCTGACCCGCAACGTCGAACGGCGCAAGCTGCTGATCGTACTGTTCGGCCTGTTTATCGCCAGCCATATTCTCTCTAGCGTCGCCACCAGCTTCGGCCTGCTGATGGTCAGTCGTGTCGGCATTGCCTTGGCCCACGCGCTGTTCTGGTCGATCACCGCCTCGCTGGCCGTAAGATTGGCGCCCGAAGGCAAGCAGGTGCAGGCCCTTGGCCTGTTGGCCACGGGCACGTCCCTGGCGATGGTGCTCGGCATTCCCTTGGGGCGCCTGCTCGGCGAGGCCATGGGCTGGCGCACTACCTTCCTGGTGATCGCCGCGTTCGCCGCGGCCCTGGTGTTCTGGCTGGCGCGCACCTTGCCGCTGTTGCCGAGCCAGAACTCCGGCTCCCTGCGTAGCCTGCCGCTGCTGTTCAAGCGCCCGGCACTGGTGGCGCTCTACGTGCTGACCGCGATGACCGTCACCGCGCAATTTACCGCCTACAGCTATATCGAGCCCTTCGTCGAAGGCGTCGCCGGGCTGGGGGGCAGTGCGGTGACGTTGATCCTCTTGGTGTTCGGGGGGGCCGGCATTATCGGCTCGTTGTTGTTCAGCCTGGTGCACCGCTTCAACCCGCACCTGTTCGTGATCGGCGCAGTGTTTATCCTCGCCGCGTGTCTGGCGCTGATGCTGCCGTTGAGCGGCGCTGAATCCTACCTGGTGGTGTTGAGCATTTTCTGGGGCATGGCGATCATGGGCTTTGGCCTGGCCATGCAGTCCAAAGTGCTGGTGCTTGCACCGGACGCCACCGACGTGGCCATGGCGATGTTCTCCGGTATCTACAACATCGGCATCGGCGGTGGCGCGTTGATGGGCAGTTGGGTCGGCAGCCACTTCGGCTTCGCCTGGATCGGCGCGGCGGGCGGGTTGCTGGCGACGCTGGCGTTGGTGGGATATTGCCTGGCGATTCGGCGGTTTGGGCAGGGTGTGCCGAGCTGATCGACCAGTATCCAGCGGGTGACCACAGACTAAATGTGGGAGGGGGTCGGCATCAGACCACCCGCACGCCTTGTTTACCTAGGGTTGCCAGGTCTGCACCGCCCTGGCATCCACCGCCTTGGGCAGCAGGCCAGCCTTGAAGAACGCATCGGCAATTTGCTGCTGCTCACCCAACTGTTCCAGCGTCACCGGCTGCACCTGATAGCTGCGGTGCGCGTTAGCGGCTTCCACCGTCGCAGCGTCCAGGTTACCCCATAACGGCCCGAGCACTGTTGCCGCCTCCTGCGGATGCGCTTTCACCCATTGGCCGGTTTTTTCCAGCTCTGCAAACACCACCCTCAGCACTTCAGGATGGGCCTTGGCGTAAGGCGTGCCGGTCAGGTAATAACGCTTGTAGCTGGCAAGCCCGGCACCGTCCGCTAGGGTGCGGGTCGGCAGTTGCCGCTGCACGCTGGTGAGGAAGGGCTCCCAGGTGACCCAGGCATCCACCTTGTTGTTTTCGAAGGCGGCGCGACCGTCAGCTGGCGAGAGGTACGCCGGCTGGATATCGGTGAACGCCAGGCCGGCCTTGTTCAGCGCGGCGATGAGTAAATAGTGGGCGCCGGCGGCCTTGGTCACCGCGATTTTCTTGCCTTTGAGGTCCGCCAATTGCTGGATCGGCGAGTCCTTGCGCACCACGATGGCCTGGGCCGCAGGTGAGGGCGCTTCCTGGGCAAAGTAGGTGAGCTGGGCCTCGGCTGCCTGGGCGAAGATCGGCACCGTGTCGGCGACGTCGGCGCTGATATCCACGTTGCCAACGTTCAATGCTTCGAGCAATGGCAGGCCGCTGGGAAACTCATGCCAGCTGACGTCGATGTGGTTGGCGTTGAGGGCTTTTTCCAGGGTGCCCCGGGTTTTCAGCAGGGTGATCAGGGTTGAGGATTTCTGATAGCCGATACGCAGGGTCTCCTGGGCGTCGGCACTCACGGCGATGGAGAAAACCAGCAATCCTAATACAGCGGCAAGCGGGCGGCGGAGGGTCATGAGCGGCTCGATATTCAACGAAATGAGCCGAAGCATAAGGTTCTGAAAACCGCTTGATAAATACTCTTTCGATCTGAGCTTAAGGACACTTGAGGCAGTGTCCGTTGACTGAATGTACATCTGCCAGATCGGGCCATGAGCAATCATTCGTTGAGGCGACACAGGCCAATGTGGGAGGGAGCAAGCCCCCTCCCACAAAAGTTATGGGGTGTTGGGGGGTGTGGGTTGCAGGCAATCCAGTGCGCGGTCGGCGAGAGTGCGGGCCATGTCGATCAAGTGGGAGGTGGAGCAGGCCATGTCGCGTTGGGTGCCTTTGAGGCCCTCGGCGGTTTCGGTTGCTGTGGTGGTGGCGCAGCGTAGCAGCGAGGAAATGCTGGCGATTGCGTCTTCGAAGCTCAGGTCTTCGTGGACGACAAAAACGGGGTAGGGTGGGTCGGGGACGATTTTGCTCATGGATATAGCTCCTACTCAGTTGGGGCGCCATCCGGTGCCGTTTCCACACGGCAGATTGGGTGGCAGCCATACGCGGGGTGGAAACCGGGGAGTAGGACCCAGTCAGACCGAAGTCTGCCCGCGCACAGCCGCCATTGAGCGTTTGCATACGATCATGACGCCTACTCATTCCCGGGTTTCCACACCCGATCGCTGATATGCAGCGACGAAGCGAAGGCTAGCCAGTGGATTGAGCAGGCGCAAGGCCGAAGGATTGTCTAGGAAACGTCCTGCAAATTAAAGGGATATGGATTGCTGGCCTTTAACAATGCATGTCAAACAGGCGACACAGGCCAAAATTTGGGAGGGAGCAAGCCCCCTACCACAGATGTGACTTGGGCGATCATCACCGCAGTACTGGCAAAACTCAGCTAGGTTGAAGAGCCGCGAGCAAACACGGGAACCCTCCCACCCGACACTTGTCCCCGCTTCCCATGTCACCCCCCACCGCGCAAATCCCTTAATTTTTCAAGCCTGCCGGAAGCCTCTCCAGGCCCCCGGCTGCGCCCGTTGTTTTTCAAGGGCGCCGCGCCTAGCGGCAAAACTGAATACGGACATTCTCTTAAACCGTGACTTATCAGGCAGGTTACCCCATGCAGTTCAGCGACTTACTGGCAGCGATCTCCACCCATGCGATCCGTCTGCAAACTGAAGAAGGCGACCTGATCGTCCTGGGCGATGACGAGGCGTTGGATGACGCGCTCTGGGATCAATTGATCGCGCATAAACCCCAGTTGCTGGCCCTGGTCGCCGAGCATGGCGGTGACTGGCTGAGCCCGGCTTATCGCATCACCCCGGACATGCTGGCGCTGGTCAACCTCGACCAGCCGGCCATCGACCGCATCGTCGCGTCCATCCCCGGCGGCGCGGCGAATGTGCAAGATATCTACCCCCTGGCGCCGCTCCAGGAAGGCATGCTTTACCACCATCTTTCTGCCGCGCAGGGCGACCCCTACGTGCTGCACGCGCAGTTTGTGTTCGACAGCCGTGCACGCCTGCAAGCCTTTGCCGAGGCGCTGCAATGGGTGATTGACCGCCACGATATCCTGCGCACCTGCATGGTGTGGGAGCGCCTCGACGAGCCGCTGCAAGTGGTGTGGCGCAAGGCGCAGCTGGCGTGTGAAGAAGCGCATTTTGATGGCGGCGACCGTCTCGCTCAATTGCTCGCGCGCTATGACGCCCGTGCCTATCGCATGGACCTTGGCCAGGCGCCGCTGCTGCGTCTGGTGTTCGCCGAGGACCCGGCCAACCAGCGTGTGGTGGCGATGCTGTTGTTCCACCACACCATTCTCGATCACACCGCACTGGATGTGGTGCGCCATGAAATCCAGCTGTACTTGGCCGGTGAGCACGCGCAAGCGGGCACGCCGGTGGCGTTTCGCAGCTACATCGCCCAAGTGCGCCAGGGTGTGAGCGAACAGGCCCATGAGGCGTTCTTTCGCGACATGCTCGCCGATATCGATGAACCGACGCTGCCGTTCGGCCTGCAAGATGTGCAGGGCGATGGTCAGGGCATTGATGAAGCGCGCATTCCCGTCGATAGCGCCCTTGGTCGTCGCCTGCGCAGTGTGGCGCGGCCGTTGGGGGTGAGTGTGGCGAGCCTGATGCACCTGGCGTTGGCGCGGGTGTTGGGCGTGGTTTCCGGTCGCGAGGCGGTGGTGTTCGGCACCGTGATGCTCGGGCGCATGGGCGCAGGCGAGGGCGGTGAGCGGGCCTTGGGCATGTTCATCAACACCTTGCCGTTGCGGGTTGATGTTGGCGCGCAAAGCGTGCGCGCTGCGGTGCAAGTCACCCACGAGCGTCTTACGCGCCTGCTCGATCACGAACATGCGTCCCTGGCACTGGCCCAGCGCTGCAGCGGGGTGGCAGCACCCACACCGTTGTTCAGCGCGATCCTCAACTATCGCCATAGTGCGGCCACCGACATGGCCGCCGTGATCGAGGTTGCCGAAGGCATCCAGGTCCTGGGCGCCGAAGAGCGCACCAACTACCCGCTGACGGTCAACGTTGACGACCTGGGGCAAGACTTCGCGCTGACGGTGATGGTGGATGCGACCATCGGAGCACTGCGGGTTGCCGGCTATCTGCACACCGCGCTGCAAAGCCTGGCCGACGCCCTTGAGCAGCGACCGGACAAGCCGCTCTGCGGCCTGAACATCCTGCCCGACGCTGAACGCCACGCCCTGCTGCATACCTTGAACCACAGCTCCACGCACTACGCCGATACCGCGTTGATCCACCAGCAAGTCGAAACCCACGCCGCCGCCCAGCCTGAAGCCATTGCCGTGCGCTTTGAGCAGCAGCGTCTCACCTATCGTCAACTCAACGAGCGCGCCAACCAGGTCGCCCATGCACTGCTGGCCCAGGGCGTGGAGCCTGACAGCCGCGTGGCGATCTGCGTGGAGCGCGGCCCGCAGATGATCATCGGCCTGCTCGGTATCCTCAAGGCCGGTGCCGGCTACGTGCCGATAGACCCGGCTTACCCGCAGGAACGCATTGCCTACACCCTGGCCGACAGTCAACCGGTGGTTGTGCTGGTGCAGGCCGGCACTCGTCACCGGGTAGGCGAACTGGCGCAGCTTGACCTCGACAGCCTGGGCCAGTTGCCAATCACCGATCCACGGCTGCACCTGAGCCCGGCCAATCTGGCCTATGTGATTTACACCTCCGGCTCCACCGGCCAACCCAAGGGGGTGATGATCGAGCATCGTCAGGTGGCGCGCCTGTTCAGTGCCACTCAACACTGGTTCGGGTTCAACCCGCACGATGTATGGGCACTGTTCCACTCCTTCGCATTCGATTTTTCTGTGTGGGAAATCTGGGGCGCGCTGATGCACGGCGGCCAGTTGCTGATCGTGCCGCAACTGATCAGCCGCTCGCCGGATGAGTGCTACACGCTGCTCTGCGAAGCCGAAGTGAGCATCCTCAACCAGACGCCGAGTGCGTTCCGCCAGTTGATCGCGGCCCAGGGCCACAGCACCCAGGCGCATTCGTTGCGGCAGGTGATCTTTGGCGGTGAGGCCCTTGAACCGGCCATGCTCAAGCCATGGTATGCGCGGGCGGTGAATGCCGGTACGCAGCTGGTAAACATGTACGGTATTACCGAAACCACCGTGCACGTGACCTATCGTGCGCTGGAGGCGGCGGATGCCCAACTGGTGGGCGTCAGCCCGATTGGCGTACGCATCCCCGACTTGCAGTTGTATGTGTTGGATGAACAACACGAGCCGTTGCCATACGGTGTGGTGGGCGAGCTGTACGTGGGCGGCGCCGGGGTGGCGCGCGGTTACCTGAACCGCGAGGCACTCAACGCCGAACGCTTCCTCGCGGACCCAGCCACCGGCCTGCGCATGTACAAGACCGGTGACCTCGGCCGCCTGCTGGCCGACGGCAGTGTCGAGTACCTGGGGCGTAACGATGACCAGGTCAAGATCCGCGGTTTCCGTATCGAGCTGGGCGAAATCCAGGCGCACCTGGCAACCGCCCACGGCGTGCGCGATGCGGTGGTGATCGCCCGTGAGGATGAGCCGGGTGACAAGCGCCTGGTGGCCTACGTGATCACCGAGGGTGAGCCCAGCGTTGCCGCCTTGCGCGATCACTTGCTGCAGAGCCTTGCCGAACATATGGTGCCCAGCGCCTTCGTGCGCCTGGAGGCGTTCCCCCTGACCACCAACGGCAAGCTCGACCGCAAAGCCTTGCCGGCACCCGATGCCGAGGCGTTGGCCCGGCGCAGTTATGCCGCGCCCCAAGGTGCGGTGGAAAACGCCATTGCGATGATCTGGCAGGACCTGCTCAAGCTCGACCGGGTGGGGCGTGACGACAACTTCTTCGAGTTGGGCGGGCATTCGCTGCTGGCGGTCAAGCTGATCGAACGCATGCGCCAGGTAGAGCTGAGTGCCGATGTACGCGTGCTGTTCGGCCAGCCGACCCTGGCAGCCCTCGCGGCGGCGGTGGGCGGGCACCATGAGGTGCAGGTCCCGGCCAATCTGATCCAGGAACACAGTGAGCACATCACGCCGGACATGCTGCCCTTGGTCAACCTGGACCAGGCCGCCATCGATCACATCCTTCAGGCCGTGCCCGGTGGCGTGGCCAACGTGCAGGATATCTACGCTCTCGCGCCGTTGCAGGCCGGTATTTTCTACCACCACCTGGCAACCAGCGAGGGCGACCCCTACGTGTTGCAGGTGCAGTTGCGCTTTAACGACCAGGGCGCGGTGGATGGCTTTATTCAGGCGCTGCACAGTGTCATCGAACGCAACGATATCCTGCGCACTGCGATTCTCTGGGAGGGCCTGGAGGAACCGGTGCAAGTGGTGTTGCGCCAGGCGCCGCTGGCCGTTGAGCGCTTGGACACCCAGGGCGCCGATGCCCTGGCGCAGTTGCAACAGCGTTTCGACCCTCGCCACTACCGCCTGGACCTGTCTCGCGCTTCGCTGATGCGCCTGGCCTACGCTGAAGAGGCGGAAGGCTTGGTCGGCATCCTGCTGCTGCACCATATCCTGCTCGACCACACGGCGCTGCAAGTGCTGGTCGAAGAAATGAGCGCCAGCCTGCACGGCAACTGCGTGCAACTGCCTGATGCGGTGCAGTACCGCAACTACGTGGCCCAGGCGCGGCTGGGCCTGAGCCAGGCGCAGCACGAAGCCTTCTTCAGCCAGATGCTCGGCGATATCGACGAGCCAACCCTAGCCTTCGGCTTGCAGGATGTGAACGGCGACGGCAGCGGCATCCATGAGGCCCATCTGCCGCTGGAACCGGCCCTCAGCCTGGCCCTGCGCGAGCAGGCGCGGCAGCTGGGCGTCAGCACGGCGAGCCTGGTGCATCTGGCATGGGCCCAGGTGCTGGGCCAGGTGTCGGGCCAGCAGGACGTGGTGTTCGGGACGGTCTTGCTGGGGCGTATGCAGGGCGGCGAGGGCGCTGACCGCGCGCTGGGGATGTTCATCAATACCTTGCCGCTGCGGGTCAGCCTCGGCAGCGTCGGCGTGCAGGCCGGCGTGCGCGCCACCCATGCGCGCCTGGCGCAGTTGCTCGCGCATGAACACGCCGCGCTGTCCCTGGCCCAGCGCTGCAGCGGCGTGCCGGGTTCGTTGCCGTTGTTCAGCACCTTGCTCAACTACCGGCACAGCGCACCCGATGAAGCGCCGGGGGACAACCCCTTTGCCGCGTTCGGTATCCAGATCCTCAGCTCAGAAGAGCGCAGCAACTACCCGCTGGTACTCAACGTCGATGACCTGGGCAGGGGGGTTGCCCTGACGGTACAGGGTGTCGCCCACCTGGATGTGCAACGCGTGGGTGAGTACATGCTCACCGCGTTGCGCCATGTGGTGAGCGCGCTGCAACACGCGCCCACCACCGCCATGCACAAGGTGTCGATTGTGCCGCCCGCCGAGCGGCGCTTATTGCTTGAAGACTTCAATGCCAGCGCCCGGGAATACCCGTCGCAGCTCACCGTTGCGCAACTGTTCGAAGCCCAGGCACTGGCCCGGCCTGAAGCGGTCGCGGTGGTGCATGGCCTGCTGTCGCTGAGCTACCGTGACCTCAATCGCCGCGCCAATCGCCTGGCCCATCATTTGATTGGCCGTGGCGTGCGGCCAGGTGAGGCGGTGGCCCTGGCGCTGCCGCGCTCCATCGACCTGGTCGTCAGCCAGTTGGCGGTGCTCAAGTGTGCGGCGGTGTACGTACCGCTGGACGTCAACGCGCCGCTCGAACGTCGAACCTTCATGGTGCAGGACAGCGGCGCCCGCCAGGTGCTGGACAATCTTGCCGAACTGGACCTGGCCGACCTGCCGGCGGACAACCCGGGGCTGGCCCGGTCTGCGCAAGACGTGGCGTACATCATGTACACCTCCGGCTCCACCGGCCAGCCCAAGGGCGTGCTGGTGCCCCATCGCGGCATCACGCGCCTGGTCATCAATAATGGCTATGCCGACTTCAATGCCAGCGACCGCGTGGCCTTCGCCTCCAACCCGGCGTTCGATGCGAGCACCATGGATGTGTGGGGCGCATTGCTCAACGGCGGGCAAGTGCAGGTGATCGACCATGCCACCTTGCTCGACCCGTTGGCGTTCGGCGCCGAGCTTAAGGGCGCGACGGTGTTGTTCGTGACCACCGCACTGTTCAACCAGTACGTGCAATTGATCCCCGAGGCGTTGGCCGGTTTGCGCATCCTGCTGTGCGGCGGTGAGCGTGCTGACCCGGCGGCATTTCGCAGCCTGTTGGCGCGTGCGCCGGCGCTGCGCCTGGTGCATTGCTACGGGCCGACCGAAACCACCACCTACGCCACCACCCATGAAGTGCGCGAGGTCGGTACGGATACCGACAGCGTGCCGGTGGGGCGGCCCATTTCCAATACACAGATCTATGTGCTCGATGCACAGTTGCAACCAGTGCCGCTGGGCATCACCGGTGAAATCTGCATCGGCGGCGATGGCGTCGCCCTGGGCTATTTGAACCGCCCCGAGCTGACGGCTGAAAAGTTTGTGCAGGACCCCTTCAACCCGGGCGCCTTGCTGTACCGCACCGGCGACCTCGGGCGCTGGACGCAAGACGGCTTGCTCGAATGCCTGGGTCGCAACGACGACCAGGTGAAAATCCGTGGCTTTCGTATCGAGCTGGGTGAGATCGAGGCACGCCTGGCCAGTTGCCCGGGCATCCAGGATGTCGCCGTGCTGGCTAGGGAAGATATGCCGGGTGAAAAACGCCTGGTCGCCTACTTCACCTGGGCCGCGGCAGACCTGGGCATTGAGCTGGTCCACGCCCACCTGCAAGGGCAGTTGCCGGACTATATGCTGCCGTCGGCCTATATGCCGCTGGCCAGTCTGCCCCTGACCAACAATGGCAAGCTCGACCGCAAAGCCTTGCCGGCACCGGACCCGTCGGCCTTGCTCAGTCGTGGCTACGAAGCCCCGCAAGGCGAGGTGGAAACCTTGCTGGCGCAGATCTGGCAGAACGTGCTCAAGCTCGAACGCGTCGGGCGTCACGATCATTTCTTCGAGTTGGGCGGGCATTCGCTGCTTGCGGTGAGCCTGATCGAGCGCATGCGCCAAGTCGGCCTGAGCGCCGATGTGCGGGTGCTGTTCAACCAGCCGAGCCTGGCAGCGTTGGCGGCGGCGGTGGGCAGTGGTCGCGAAATCGTGGTGCCGGCCAATGGCATCCCGGCCGGTTGCACACAGATCACACCGTCCATGCTGAGCCTGGTGCAGCTTACTCCGGATGCCATCGAGCGTATCGTCGCCAGCGTGCCGGGTGGCGCGGCGAATGTGCAGGACATCTACCCGCTGGCGCCGTTGCAGGAAGGCATTCTCTACCACCACCTCAGCGCCGAACAGGGCGACCCGTACCTGCTGCAATCGCGCATGGCGTTCGACAATCTCGACCGCTTGCACGGGTTCATGGCGGCGCTGCAACAGGTGGTTGCCCGCCACGATATCCTGCGCACGGGCGTGGTCTGGGAGGGCCTGGACAGCCCGCTGCAAGTGGTGTGGCGCCAGGCGCAACTGGGGGTGCAGGAGGTTCATCTGGACCCGGCCGACGGCGGCATCATCGAGCAACTGCACGCCCGCTTCGATGCCCGGCACTACCGGCTGGACATCACCCAGGCGCCGTTGCTGCGCATGGTCTATGCCCAGGACCCGGCGCACAACCGTGTTGCGGCGATCCTGCTGTTTCACCACCTGGCGCTGGACCACACAGCCATGGAGGTGGTTGGCCAGGAAATGCGCGCCTTCATGTTCAACCAGGCCCAGGACTTGCCCGCTGCCGCGCCATTTCGCAACTATGTGGCCCAGGCGCGCCTGGGTGTCAGTGTGGCCGAGCATGAGCAGTTCTTTCGCGACATGCTCGCCGATGTGGATGAACCAACCTTGCCGTTTGGTTTGCAGGATGTGCAGGGCGATGGCCGCGCCATCGAGGAGGCCGGGCTGCCATTGGACGCCGCGCTGGCGCAGCGGGTCCGCCAGCAGGCGCGACAGCTGGGTGTGAGCGCCGCGAGCCTGATGCACCTGGCCTGGGCCCAGGTGGTGGGGCTGGTGTCGGGCCGCGATGACGTGGTGTTCGGCACGGTGCTGATGGGCCGTATGCAAGCCGGTGAAGGTGCAGACCGCGCGCTGGGGATGTTTATCAACACCTTGCCGCTGCGGGTCGATGTTGCCGCCGGGGCGTCAGCGGCGGTCAAGGCCACCCATGCACGCCTGAGCGCCTTGCTCGGGCATGAACATGCCTCGCTGGCCCTGGCTCAGCGTTGCAGCGGTGTGCCGACCAGCACGCCATTGTTCAGTGCCTTGCTCAATTACCGTCACAGCAACCCCGCCGAGATGGCCCGCGACGGCCACGGCATCTGGGAGGGCGTGCAACTGCTGGGCGGTGAGGAACGCAGCAATTACCCGTTGACCCTGAGCGTGGATGACCTGGGTGACGGCTTCGGGCTGAGCGTGCTGGCGGTGCCGCAGATCGGCGCGCAACGCCTGTGCGACTACATGCACAACGCTGTGGCGCAGTTGCTCACAGCCTTGGAGTGCACGCCGGACACGGCACTCAATCGCCTGCCGATCCTGCCCGCGGCGGAGTGTGAAACCCTGCTGCGCGAATTCAATGCCACGGCCCAGGATTTCCCCCGTGGCCACACCGTGCACGGCGCATTTGAGGTACAGGCTGAGCGCCAACCCCACGCCATTGCCGTGCAGCAGGGCGGCGAGGCGCTGACCTATCAGCAGCTCAATCAGCGTGCCAACCAACTGGCCCATCACCTGTTGGCACTCGGCGTGCGACCGGATGACCGCGTGGCGCTGTGCTGCCGTCGTGGCCCGCAGATGCTGGTGGGGCTATTGGGCATTCTCAAGGCCGGCGCCGGCTATGTGCCGATTGACCCGGCGTATCCCGCCGAACGCATCGCTTATTTGTTGCGCGACAGCGCCCCGGTGGCAGTACTCGCTGAGGCCAGTACCCGTGACCTGCTGGGCACGGTCACGCTGCTCGACTTGCATGACCCCGTCTGGCAGCACCTGCCCGTCAACAATCCACAGTTGCCCGCACTGACGCCCGCGCACCTGGCCTACGTCATTTACACCTCAGGCTCTACCGGCCAGCCCAAAGGCGTGATGGTGGAACACCACAACGTGGAAAACCTCGTGCATTGGCACTCTGAAGCCTTTGGCCTGGCCGCTGCGAGTCACACCAGCAGTGTGGCCGGGTTTGGTTTTGACGCGATGGCCTGGGAAGTCTGGCCGGCCTTGTGCGTCGGTGCGACCCTGCACCTGCCGCCCGCCGAACTGGGCAATGAAAACATCGATGAATTGCTGGCCTGGTGGCGGGCGCAGCCGCTGGACGTGAGCTTTTTGCCCACGCCGGTAGCCGAGTACGCGTTCAGCCAACACCTGCAACACCCCACCTTGCGCATCCTGCTGATTGGCGGCGATCGCCTGCGCCAGTTCACCCAGGAACGGCGCTTTGCCGTGATCAACAACTATGGCCCCACCGAGGCCACGGTGGTTGCCACCTCCGGTCGCGTGCGGGCCGGGCAGGCGTTGCATATTGGTCGACCCATCGCCAATGCCGGCAGCTATGTGCTGGATGCGCAGTTGCGCCCGGTGCCGGTCGGTGTGGCCGGTGAGCTGTATGTAGGCGGCAGCGGTGTCGCACGGGGTTACTTGAATCGCCCGGACTTGACTGCCGAACGCTTCCTGCAAAACCCGTTCAGCCCGGGGCGCATGTACCGCACCGGCGACCTGGTGCGCTGGTTGCCCGACGGCAATCTGGAGTACCTGGGCCGCAATGATGACCAGGTCAAACTGCGTGGCGTGCGGGTTGAGCTGGGCGAAATCGAAAGCCGCCTGGCCGCCCTGGACGGCATTCGCGAAGCGGTGGTGCTGGTGCGCGAAGGCCGGCTGCTGGCCTGGTTCACCGAGCAACGCGCACTCCCCATCGAGACCTTGCGCGCGCAATTGCAGGCCCAGCTTCCCGATGCGCTGGTGCCGGTCGCCTACATGCGCCTCGATGTGTTGCCCCTGACCGCCAACGGCAAGCTGGACCGCAAGGCACTGCCCGACCCCGATCAGGCCGCCGTGCTCAGCCGCGAGTACCAGGCCCCCCAGGGCGAGGTCGAAACCACCCTGGCGCGTATCTGGGCCGAGGTGCTGCAAGTGGAGCAGGTGGGCCGTCATGATCATTTCTTCGAACTGGGCGGTCATTCATTGCTGGCCGTCAGCCTGATCGAGCGTATGCGCCAGGTGGGCCTCAGCGCCGACGTGCGCGTGCTGTTCAGCCAGCCAACCCTGGCCGCGCTGGCCGCTGCTGTCGGCAGTGGTCGCGAGGTGCAAGTGCCGGCCAACCGGATCAGTGCCGAGTGCCAGCGCATTACCCCGGACATGCTGGCGCTGGTGACCCTTGACCAGTGCGCGATTGATCAGGTAGTCGCCCAGGTGCCAGGCGGCGCTGCCAACGTGCAGGACATCTACCCGCTGGCGCCGCTGCAGGAAGGCATTTTCTACCACTACCTCACGGCCGCGCAGGGCGACCCGTACCTGCTGCAATCGCACCTGGCGTTTGACAGTGTCGAGCGTCTGCAAGCCTTCGCGCAGGCGCTGCAACAGGTGATCGACCGCCATGACATTCTGCGCACCGGGGTGGTGTGGGAGGGGCTGGCGCAACCGTTGCAAGTGGTGTGGCGCAAGGCGGCGTTGAGCGTTCAGGAACTGCATTTGCACGGCGACGTACTCGCCGGCCTGCATGAGCGTTTCGATGCGCGGCATCATCGCCTGGACATCAGCCAGGCGCCGTTGATCCGCCTGATGTATGCCCAGGACCCGGCCAACCAACGCGTGGTGGCGGTGTTGCTCTACCACCATATCGCCCTGGACCATACCGCGTTCGACGTGGTGCTGCGGGAAATGCAGGGTTACCTGCTCGGCCACGCCGCGCCAACCACCGCGCCGATGCCGTATCGCAACTATGTGGCCCAGGCGCGCCTGGGTGTCAGCGAGCAGGAGCACGAAGCCTTCTTCCGCCAAATGCTCGGCGATGTGGATGAACCGACGCTGCCATTCGGTTGGCAGGATGTACGTGGCGACGGCAGTGCGATTGAAGAACATACCCTGCAACTGGACAACCACCTGAACCGGCGCCTGCGCAGCCAGGCGCGGCTGTTGGGCGTCAGCGGCGCCAGCCTGTTTCATCTGGCCTGGGCACAGGTGCTGGCCGCGGTATCGGCGCGCCACACGGTGGTATTCGGTACCGTGCTGGTGGGCCGCCTGCAAGGTGGCGAGGGTGCTGACCGGGCCCTGGGCGTGTTTATCAATACCTTGCCGCTGCGCCTGGACATCAATGACCAGGGCGCCCGCGCCGCCGTGCGGGCTACCCATGCGCGACTCACGCAATTGCTTGGCCATGAACACGCCTCGCTGGCCCTGGCTCAACGTTGCAGCGGCGTGGCGGCACCGGCGCCGTTGTTCAGTTCGATGCTCAACTATCGCCATCGCGGCGCCGCCACCCGTTCGGCGGACGCGCACTTGGCGTGGGAAGGTATGCAGACCCTGGTCAATGACGGGCGCACCAATTACCCGTTGACCCTGAACGTGGATGACCTGGGTGATGGTTACGCGTTCACGGCCTTGGCCCAGGTGGATGCGCAACGGCTCTGCGGTTATATGCACAACGCCTTGTCCGCGCTGGTCGAGGCCCTTGAGCAGGCACCCCAGCAGGCGATCAATCGCCTGTCGATCCTGGGACCAGAAGAGCGGCAACAGCTGCTGGTGCGGTTCAACGCCACCGAGGTCAACTACAACCTCGACCAGACCCTGCACGGGATGTTCGAGGCCCAGGTTCTGCGCACGCCGCACGCCGTGGCGGTAAAGGCGGGCGAACAGCAACTGAGTTACCAACAGCTCAATGAGCACGCCAACCGCCTGGCCCATCACCTGCGCGAAAGGGGCGTGCAGCCGGACTCACGGGTAGGCATTTGCCTGGAGCGTGGCCTGGATATGGTGATCGGCCTGTTCGCCATCCTCAAGGCCGGTGGTGGTTATGTGCCGCTGGACCCGGCCTACCCGCAGGAGCGTATCGCCTACATGCTGCAAGACAGCGCGCCGGTGGTGGTGCTGGCCCAATCCGCCACTCGTGCCTTGCTGGGCGATGTGACCGTGATCGACCTCGACCAGAGCACCTGGCACCAGCAGCCTTGCGTCAACCCGCAGGTCGCGGGCCTCACTGCCCGGCACACGGCCTACGTGATCTACACCTCCGGTTCCACCGGCCAGCCCAAGGGCGTGATCAATGAACACGCCGGGGTGGTCAACCGTCTGTTGTGGATGCAGGACGCCTATGGCCTCAAGGCCCATGACGCGGTCTTGCAGAAAACCCCGTTCAGCTTCGACGTGTCGGTGTGGGAGTTCTTCTGGCCGCTGTTTACCGGCGCACGCCTGGTGATGGCGCGCCCGGGTGGGCACAAAGACCCTGCGTACCTGTGCGAAGTAATCGAGGCAGAAAATATCACCACCCTGCACTTTGTGCCGTCGATGCTTGACGTGTTCCTGGCCCATGGCGATGTGAGCCAGGCGGCCGGGTTGGTGCGAGTGATGTGCAGCGGCGAGGCGCTGCCGGGCAGCCTGGTGCGTCGGTTCAAGCAGCAGTTGCCGGGCATTGGTTTGTACAACCTGTATGGCCCCACGGAAGCGGCGGTGGACGTGACGGCCTGGAACTGCGCCCGCCCGGACGTCCCGGACAACACCCCCATCGGCAAGCCGATTGCCAACACGCGCATGTACGTGCTGGACGGGCAGTTGCAGCCGGTGCCCCTGGGCGTGGTCGGTGAGCTGTTCATCGCTGGCGTGCAAGTGGCGCGGGGTTATCTGAACCGTGCGCAGTTGACCGCCGAGCGCTTCCTCGATGACCCTTTTGCGCCTGGCCGGATGTACCGCACCGGTGACGTGGGCCGCTACTTGCCGGACGGCAATATCGAATACCTGGGGCGCAACGATGACCAGGTGAAAATCCGTGGCCTGCGCATCGAGCTGGGGGAAATCCAGGCGCGGCTGATCGAGCATCCGGCGGTCAACGACGCGGTGGTGGTGGTTCGTGATGAGCGCCTGGTCGCCTATTACACTGGCCTGCCAAGTGACATCGACGGCCTGCGTGCCCAGTTGTTGCAGCACCTGCCGGACTTTATGGTGCCCGCGCTGTTCGTGCACCTGCCCGTCATGCCCCTGAGCCCCAACGGCAAGCTCGACCGCAAAGCGTTACCCGCACCGGGTATGGAAGCACTGACGGTGCGTGAGTACGAAGCACCCCAAGGCGATACCGAAATCCTGCTGGCCCGGTTGTGGTCCGAGCTGCTCAAGGTGGAGCGGGTAGGCCGGCATGACAATTTCTTTGAACTGGGCGGGCACTCGCTGCTCGCTGTGAGCTTGATCGGGCGCCTGCGCCAGGAAGGCATGGAAGCCGATGTGCGAGCGTTGTTCGAACAACCGACCCTGGCCGGCTACGCCGCAATGACCGAACGAATGGAGATCGTCCTGTGAACATCCTCGAGCTGCTGGCAACCCTGAAAACCAAGGACGTGCAACTGGCGCTCAAGGGCGAACAGTTGTCGGTGAACG
The DNA here is from genome assembly GCF_015277575.1 of Pseudomonas sp. OST1909. Lineage (NCBI taxonomy): Bacteria > Pseudomonadati > Pseudomonadota > Gammaproteobacteria > Pseudomonadales > Pseudomonadaceae > Pseudomonas > Pseudomonas sp. OST1909. Next base: position 3,940,687 of record NZ_CP063780.1, on the reverse strand, counting down.
GCAACCGGCAAGCCTTGAGCGACCCGGCAATATTGGCCGCCTTGCGCGAGCACAAACCGGCGCTGATCGAGCTGATCAAGGCCGGTGAGTACTCGGCTGCCAAGGTTGGCGAAGTGGTCGTACCGGCCAATGGCATTCCCGCCAATGCCGAGCGCATCACCCCCGACATGCTGACCCTCTCGACCCTGAGCCAGGACGAGATCGAGCGCATTATCGCTACCGTTCAGGGCGGTGTGGCGAATATCCAGGACATCTATCCGTTGGCGCCATTGCAGGAAGGCATTCTGTTTCACCATGCCAGCGCCGAGCAGGGCGACCCCTACGTGATGCAGTCGCAGTTCGCGTTTGACAGCCTGGAGCGCTTCGAGGCGTTTGCCCAGGCGCTGCAAAGCGTGATGGACCGCCACGACATTTTACGCACCGGGGTGGTCTGGGATGGCCTGGCGCAACCTTCGCAAGTGGTGTGGCGCCAGGCGCGCCTGCCGGTGCAAGCCTTGATGCTCGACCCGGCCGACGGCGATATCGCCGCACAACTGCATGACTTGTTCGATGCCCGTCATTATCGCCTCGACGTGACCCAGGCACCGTTGTTGCGCCTGGTACATGCTGAAGACCCGACCCACCAGCGCATCGTCGCTACCTTGCTGTTCCACCATATGGCGATGGATCACAGCGCCCTGGAAGTGGTATGCCATGAAATGCAGGCGTGTCTGTTGGGGCAGGGCGCGGCCCTCGGCCAGGCCGTACCGTTTCGCAACTACGTGGCACAGGCGCGGCTGGGCATCAGCGAGCAGGAGCATGAAAGTTTCTTCCGGCAGATGCTCGGCGATATCGTCGAGCCGACCTTGCCGTTCGGGCTGCAGGATGTGCAGGGCGATGCTCGCGCCATTGCCGAGGTCAGCCTGCCATTGGCGCCGCAGCTGGCGCAGCGTATACGCATGCAGGCCCGGCAACTGGGGGTGAGCGCCGCCAGCCTGTTCCATCTGGGCTGGGCCCAGGTACTGGCGGTGTTGGCCGGCAAGGCGCAGGTGGTGTTCGGCACCGTGTTGATGGGGCGTATGCAAGGCAGCCATGCGACTGACCGCGCCTTGGGGATCTTCATCAACACCTTGCCGTTTCGTGTGGACATCGACGCCCAGGATGTACGCAGCGGGGTCAAGGCCACCCACGCACGTTTGACCACGCTGCTGCGCCATGAGCACGCGGCCCTGGCATTGGCCCAGCGTTGCAGCGGCGTGATCGCCCCGACGCCGCTGTTCAGTGCGCTGCTCAATTACCGTCACAGCGCTCCCGCCGCCAGTGCCGAGGCAGTGTCGGCCTGGCACGGCATTACCGCACTGCGCGCCGAGGAACGCACCAACTACCCGTTGACCCTGAGTGTGGACGACCTGGGCGAAGGCTTCGGCCTGAGTTTGCTGGCCAGCACCCAGGTCGACCCCCACCGCGTCTGCGCCTACCTGCACACCGCGCTGGAAAACCTGGTCACCGCGCTGGAGCAGGCGCCGCACACTGCGCTTGAGCAACTTTCGGTAGTGCCCGCCGCCGAACAGCGCCTGCTGTTGCAACAGTTCAACGCCACCCAGGCAGTGTTCCCGCAAGGCACCACTTTGCACGGGCGTATCGAAGCCCAGGCTGTGCTCACGCCGGACGCCATCGCCGCCGTGCACGAAGGGCGGCAACTGACCTACGCCGAACTCAACCAGCAAGCCAACCTGCTGGCCCATCATCTGCTGGCGCTGGGGGTTCGGCCCGATGATCGCGTGGCCATTGTGGCGCGGCGTGGGCTCGACACCTTGGCCGGGCTGCTGGCGATCCTCAAGGCGGGGGCCGGTTATGTGCCGGTAGACCCGTCCCACCCGGCCGAGCGTTTGAGCTACTTGCTCAGCGACAGCGCCCCGGTGGCGGTGCTCACCCAACACGCGTTGCTGGCTCGTTTGCCCGAGCTCGAGGTGCCGGTGATCAACCTCGATCGCTTCACCTGGCAGCATCATTCGGCGAGCAACCCCAAGGTCGCCGTCGGCCCGACGAACCTCGCGTATGTGATCTACACCTCGGGTTCTACCGGCTTGCCCAAAGGTGTGATGGTCGAGCACCACACCGTCGCCAACCTGGTGGACTGGCATTGCAGCGCTTTTGACCTGCGCGCCGGGCGGCATACCGCCAGTGTTGCCGGTTTCGGCTTTGATGCGATGGCCTGGGAAGTCTGGCCGGCGCTGTGTGTGGGCGCCACCCTGCACCTGCCGCCGGCCCATGACGGTGCTGAAGATATCGACGCGCTGCTGGCCTGGTGGTGCGCACAACCTTTGGACGTAAGCTTCCTGCCCACGCCGGTGGCCGAGTACGCGTTCAGCCAGACTATCGAGCACCCGACATTGCGCACCCTGCTGGTCGGCGGCGATCGCCTGCGCCAGTTCGGCCGGGCGCAGCGCTTTGAATTGATCAACAACTATGGCCCCACCGAAGCCACGGTGGTCGCCACGTCGGGCAAGGTCGAGGCGGGCCAGCCGTTGCATATCGGCAAGCCCATCGCCAATGCCACCGTCTACGTGCTCGACGAACACCAGCGCCCGGTGCCGCTAGGGGTGGCGGGGGAGTTGTACGTGGGCGGCAAGGGCGTGGCGCGAGGTTACCTGAACCGCCCGGAACTGACCGCCGAGCGCTTCCTGCGCGACCCATTCAACCCCGGGCGCATGTACCGCACCGGCGACCTGGTGCGCTGGTTGCCCGATGGCACGCTCGACTACCTGGGGCGCAACGATGACCAGGTCAAAATCCGTGGCGTGCGCATTGAGCTGGGAGAAATCGAAACCCGGCTCAACCAATTGCCTGGCATCCTGGAAGCGGTGGTGCTGGTGCGTGAAGAGCGGCTGGTGGCCTACTTCACCGAAAACCCGCAACTTGACGCGCTGACGGTAGGCGAAATCCGCGCTCACCTGGTGGCGCAGTTGCCGGACTACATGGTCCCGGTCGCCTTCATGAAGCTCGACGCGCTGCCGCTGACCACCAATGGCAAGCTCGACCGCAAGGCGCTACCGGCACCGGACATGGCCGCAGTGTTTACCCGCGAATACGCAGCGCCCCAGGGCGAGATCGAAACCGTGCTGGCGCAGATCTGGGCCGAGGTGTTGCAAGTGGAACGGGTCGGGCGGCGTGACCATTTCTTTGAGTTGGGCGGGCACTCGCTGCTGGCGATGCGCATGGTCTCCCAGGTCCGCCAGCGGCTGGGGGTCGAGTTGGCGTTGGGCGACCTGTTCGCCAACGCCGAACTGGCAGCGGTCGCCGAACTGCTGGCCCAGGCCGGGCGCAGCACCTTGCCGGATATCCTGCCGGCCAATCGTGATGAAGAGATGCCGCTGTCGTTTGCCCAGCAGCGCCTGTGGTTCCTGGCGCTGATGGAGGGCGCCAACACCGCCTACAACATTCCTATCGGCCTGCGTTTGCGCGGGCAGTTGCATGTGCAGGCACTGCAACGGGCGCTGGCGCGGATCGTGGCGCGGCATGAAACCCTGCGCAGCCGCTTTGCCCAACACGGCGACCAGGCCCAGGTGCTGATCGTGCCGGCCGAGGAGGTGTTACCGCTGCAGGTGCAAGACTTGCGTTGCCACGCGCAACCGCAACAGGCGCTGGACGCGCTGATCCACGGCGAAGCCTCGGCGCCCTTCGACCTGGAGCGTGGCCCGTTGCTGCGCGGCCGCCTGGTGGTGATGGCCGACGATCACCATGTGCTGCTGCTGACCCTGCACCACATCGTCTCCGATGGCTGGTCCATGGGCGTGCTGACCCGTGAACTGATGGCGCTGTACCAAGCCTTCAGCCACGGCCAATCCGACCCGTTGCCGCCCTTGCCGATCCAGTACGCCGACTTTGCCGTGTGGCAACGCCTGTGGCTGAGCGGTGAAGTGTTGCACCGCCAAAGCACCTATTGGCAACAGACCCTGGCCGGCGCGCCGGCGTTGCTGACCCTGCCCACCGACCGCCCGCGCCCGGCGCAGCAGGACTACGCCGGCAGCAGCGTCGAAGTGCGCCTGGACGAACGCCTTACTGCCGGGCTCAAGGCCTTGAGCCAGCGCCATGGCACCACCCTCTATATGACTTTGATGAGCGCCTGGGCTTCATTGCTGGCGCGCTTGTCCGGGCAGCCGGAGCTGGTGATCGGCACGCCGGTGGCCAACCGCACGCGCACCGAGGTGGAAGGGCTGATCGGTTTGTTCGTCAACACCCTGGCGCTGCGCATCGACACCTCAGGCGAGTTGAGCACCGAGGCCCTGCTGGCTCGGGTCAAGGCGCTGACATTGGCGGCCCAGGCCCATCAGGATTTGCCGTTCGAACAGGTGGTGGAAATCACCCGGCCGCCGCGCAGCCTGGCCCATAGCCCGCTGTTCCAGACCCTGCTGAGCTGGCAGGACAGCAGCGCGCCGACCCTGGCGTTGGGCGACCTGGCCCTGGAAGGCATTGTCGAAAACAGTCACTTCGCCAAGTTCGACCTGTCGCTGAACCTGGGGGAAGTGCAGGGCAGTATTCTCGGCGCGCTGGAATATGCCGTGGCGCTGTTCGATGAATCGACGATACGGCGTTACCTCGGCTACTTCACCCGCGTGTTGCAGGCCATGGTCGCTAACGACCAGGCGGTGCTTGCGCATGTGCCGCTGGTGGATGAGCGTGAGCGCAAGCAGTTGCTGGTGGATTTCAACGCTACCACTGTGGACTACCCGCTCGACCAGACCCTGCACGGGATGTTCGAAGCGCAGGTACTGCGCACGCCGCAGGCCGTGGCGGTAAAGGCCGGCGAGCAGCAACTGACCTACGCCGAACTGAACGCTCGCGCCAACCAACTGGCCCACCACCTGCAAGCCCTCGGCGTGCAGCCGCAGGCGCGGGTGGCGATCTGCGTGGAGCGTGGCCTGGACATGGTCATTGGCCTGTACGCGATCCTCAAGGCCGGCGCCGCCTATGTGCCGCTGGACCCGGCGTACCCGCTGGAGCGTATCGCCTACATGCTGCACGACAGCGCGCCAGCGGTGGTGCTGGCCCAGGGCAGCACCCTCGGGCTGCTGGGCGAGGTGCCGGTGGTCGATCTGGACCAGCCCACCTGGCAGCACCAGCCCATCACCAACCCAGCGGTGGCCGGGGTGGCCGCCTATGTGATCTACACCTCCGGCTCCACCGGCCAGCCCAAAGGCGTGATCAACGAACACCCCGGCGTGGTCAACCGCCTGCTGTGGATGCAGGACGAATACCGGCTCACGGGAGGCGATACGGTGTTGCAGAAAACCCCGTTCAGTTTCGATGTGTCGGTGTGGGAATTCTTCTGGCCGCTGTCCACCGGCGCACGCCTGGTGATGGCGCGCCCGGATGGGCATAAAGACCCTGAGTACCTGTGCCAGGTGATCGCAGCCGAAGGGGTCACGACCTTGCACTTCGTGCCGTCGATGCTCGATGTCTTCCTCGCCCACGGTGACGTCAGCCAAGCGGGCGGGCTGGTGCGGGTGATGTGCAGCGGCGAAGCCTTGCCGGGCAGCCTGGTACGCCGCTTTAAGCAACAGTTGCCGGGCAGCCAGTTGCATAATCTCTATGGGCCCACCGAAGCGGCGGTGGATGTCACTGCCTGGCACTGCGCAGACTTTGACGTGCCCGACAACACCCCCATCGGCAAGCCGATCGCCAACACGCGCATGTACGTGCTGGACCGGCAGTTGCAGCCTGTGCCGTTGGGCGTGGTGGGCGAATTGTTTATCGCTGGGGTGCAAGTCGCACGGGGTTACCTCAACCGTGCCGAACTGACCGCCGAGCGTTTCCTCGATGACCCGTTTGCCCCTGGGCGCATGTACCGCACCGGTGACGTCGGGCGCTACTTGCCGGATGGCAACATCGAGTACCTGGGGCGCAATGATGACCAGGTCAAGATCCGTGGCCTGCGCATCGAGCTGGGCGAAATCCAGGCACGCCTGACCGAGCATCCGGCGGTGCAGGAAGCCGCCGTGATTGCCCGCGAGCAGCGCCTGATCGCTTACTACACCGGCGTGCCGAGCGAAACTGAAAGCCTGCGCGCCCATTTGCTCCTGCACCTGCCGGAGTTCATGGTGCCGGCCAGCTTCGTGCACCTGGATGCGCTGCCGCTGAGCCCCAATGGCAAACTCGACCGCAAGGCATTGCCGGCACCGGGCCTGGAGGCGTTGGTGGTGCGCGAGTACGAGGCGCCGCTGGGCGACACGGAAATCACCTTGGCCGCGCTGTGGGCCGAGTTGCTCAACGTGGAACGCGTGGGCCGGCACGACAACTTCTTCGAACTGGGCGGCCACTCGTTGCTGGCGGTCAGCCTGATCGGGCGTATGCGCGGCCTGGGCTTGTCGGCGGACGTGAAAGTGCTGTTTGGTCAACCGACCTTGGCTGCCCTGGCGGCAGCTTTGGGCGGCGGGCGTGAAGTGGCGGTACCGGCCAATGGCATTGCGGCCGATTGTGCGCGCATCACGCCAGACATGCTGGCGCTGGTCAGCCTGGATCAAGCGGCTATCGAGCGCATCGTCGCCAGCATCCCCGGCGGTGCAGCGAATGTGCAGGATATCTACCCGCTGGCGCCGTTGCAGGCCGGCATCCTGTATCAGCATCGCGCTGTGCAAGGTGATGACGCCTATGTGTTACAGGCGCAGTTTGCCTTTGACAGTCGCGCACGCCTGGAGGCCTTCGCCAGCGCATTGCAGGCGGTGATCCAGCGTCATGACATCCTGCGTTCATCCTTGCATTGGGATGGCCTGGAAGAACCGGTGCAGGTGGTGTGGCGCCACGCCCGGCTAAGCGTTGAGAGCGGGCCGCTGCCGCCACGCCTGGACCTTGGCCAGGCGCCGCTGATGCGGCTGGTGTACGCCGAGCAATCGCAACGGGTGGTCGCGACGTTGCTGTTTCATCACCTGGTGATGGACCACGTTGCCCTGGATATCCAGCAGCACGAGCTGCAGGCGTTTCTGCTGGGCACTCAGGACACGCTGGCCGCGCCCGTGCCGTATCGCAACTACGTGGCCCAGACCCGTTTGGGCGCTGAGGATCACGAGACGTTTTTCCGCGAGATGCTCGGTGAGGTCGACGAACCCACCGAGGTGCCCAATCTGGGGGCCGAGGAAAACGTGCGCGAGGGTCTCGACCTGTCGTTGAGCCGACGCCTGCGCAGCCAGGCCCGCCAGGCGGGGGTCAGTGCGGCCAGCGTGATGCATTTGGCCTGGGCCCACGTCCTGGGCAAGGTGTGCGCCCGCGAGCAGGTGGTGTTCGGTACGGTGATGCTCGGCCGCCTGCAAGGCGGCGAAGGCGCCGAGCGGGCCATGGGCGTATTTATCAATACCTTGCCGCTGCGGGTCGACCTGGGGGAGCACTCAGTGCTGACGGCACTGCGTACCACCCATGGGCGCCTGACTCAGTTGCTCAGTCATGAACATGCGCCGCTGGCGTTGGCCCAGCGTTGCAGTGGTGTGCCGGTGGCGACGCCGTTGTTCAGCGTATTGTTCAACTATCGTCACAGCGCACCCCAGGCCGGTGGCGTGGCCGAGGCGTGGCAGGGGATCGAGTTGTTCAAGGCCGAGGAGCACACGCACTACGGCGTGGCGGTCAGCGTGGATGACCTCGGTGAAGGGTTCAGCCTGACCGTCATGGGGCAGGGCGCCCGGCGCTTGTGCGACTACCTGGAAATCGCGCTGGCGCAGGTGGTGCAGGCCCTGGAAGGTCATCGCGATATCGCCATCAACCGCTTGCCGATTCTGCCGCAGGCCGAACGCCAACGGGTGCTTGAGCACTTCAACGCCACTGCCCGTACATTCGCGCGTGAGCACACGGTGCAGCGCCTGTTCGAAGCCCAGGCCATGGCACGTCCCGACGCGGTGGCGCTGGTGCACAACGAGCGGCGGGTGAGCTACGGCGAACTCAATACCCGCGCCAACCGCTTGGCGCATCACCTGCTCGGCCTGGGTGTGCGCCCTGGCGATCACCTGGCGATCCTGCTGCCGCGTTCGCTGGAGTTACTGGTCAGCCAATTGGCCATCCTCAAATGCGCCGCCGCGTATGTGCCGTTGGACGTGAATGCACCGGCTGAACGCCAGGGGTTCATGCTGCAAGACTGTGGCGCCGCCTGGTTGCTGACCCGCAGCGATTGCGTCATGGAGAGCGGGGTGCGTCGCCTGGACCTGGACACGCTTGGTCTCGCCCCGCAACCGAGCCACAACCCGGACCTGTCGCAACCCTCGGACAGCGTGGCGTACATCATGTACACCTCCGGCTCCACCGGCCAGCCCAAGGGCGTGCTGGTGCCCCATCGCGGCATTACGCGCCTGGTGCTCAACAACGGCTATGCCGATTTCAATGCCGCCGACCGCGTGGCCTTTGCGTCGAACCCAGCGTTCGATGCAAGCACCATGGACGTGTGGGGGCCACTGCTCAATGGCGGCCAGGTGCAGGTGATTGACCACGCCACCTTGCTCGATCCGAGCGCTTTCGCCCAGGCGTTGCAGGGCGTGACGGTGCTGTTTGTCACCACCGCGCTGTTCAACCAATACGTGCAGTTGATTCCCCAGGCACTGGCTGGCTTGCGCATCCTTTTGTGCGGCGGGGAGCGGGCCGATCCGGCGGCGTTCCGCACGCTGTTGGCGCAGGCACCCGCGTTGCGCCTGGTGCATTGCTATGGGCCGACCGAAACCACCACTTACGCCACCACCTGCGAAGTGCACACGATTGCCGATGATGCCGACAGCGTGCCGGTGGGGCGGCCGATCTCCAACACCCAAGTGTATGTGCTCGATGCGCAGCAGCAGCCGGTACCGCTGGGTATCGTCGGTGAAATCTGCATTGGCGGCGATGGCGTCGCCTTGGGCTATTTGAATCGCCCCGAGCTGACGGCTGAAAAGTTTGTGCAGGACCCGTTCAACCCAGGCGCCTTGCTTTACCGTACGGGCGATCTCGGGCGCTGGACGGCCGACGGTCTGCTGGAGTGCATCGGGCGTAATGACGACCAGGTGAAGATTCGAGGTTTTCGTGTTGAGCTGGGTGAAATCCAGGCGCGACTGGCGACGTTCGCAGGCATCCAGGATGCCGTGGTGCTGGCCCGTGAAGAGGTTCCGGGGCACAAGCGCCTGGTGGCCTATTTCACCTGGGCGGGCGAACCCGTTGCTGTCGAGTCGGTGCGGGCTTACCTGCACGCGCACTTGCCCGAGTACATGGTGCCGTCTGCCTACGTCGCGCTGGAGCAATTGCCGTTGACCGCCAACGGCAAGATCGACCGTAACGCCTTGCCGGTGCCTGCCTGGGACGCCTCGACCAGCCGCACGTTCGAAACGCCGGCCGACGCCCTGGAGCAGACGTTGGCGCAACGCTGGGCCGAGGTGTTGAAACTCGAACAAGTGGGGCGGCATGACAGCTTCTTTGAACTGGGCGGGCATTCGTTGTTGGCGATTCGCCTGGTCAACCTGCTGGACGAGGCCGGTTTGCCGGTGTCGTTGGCCGAGCTGTTCCAACATGCCAGCGTGGCCGGCGTCGCGGCGATGCTGCGTCAGCGCGGGGATGATGTACTGCCCGACACCCGCGTGATTACCGTGCGCAGCAGCGGGGCGCAGGCACCGCTGTTTCTGGTGCATGAGTTCAGCGGCATGGACGTGTATTTCCCGGCGCTGGGCCAGCATCTGCCGGGTGATTATCCGATCTACGGCCTGCCGGGGCTGGCGCTCGGCGAGACCCACCTGAACAGCATGGAAGGCCTGGCGGCGCGCATGGTCGGGCTGATCCGCGAGATTCAGCCCCACGGTCCCTATCGGGTAGCGGGCTGGTCTTTTGGTGGGGTGCTGGCCTATGAAATCGCCATGCAACTGCTGGGGCTGGATGAAAGCGTGGCCTTCCTCGGTTTGATCGACAGCTATGTGCCGCGCCTGACTGACCAGGGCAAAGCACGCTGGAGCGGGCCGGATGCATTCAAGCGGCATTTGTTGCTGCAATGCACGGCTTATTGGAAAGCACAGGGAGGTGTAAATGAGCTGGCAAGCCTTGAACAACTGGAGGCGCGGATTGGACAGCTGGACTTTGCGGATCTGCTGCAACGCTGTCGCGATCAAGGTTTGCTATACGCGCAAATGGCGGAGGCGTCGGACGCAGACCTGTTGAGTTTTCTTCAGCGCGAAGTCGGGCACGGGCACGCCCTGGCCCACTACAGCCTGTTCCCGCTGCCGATTCCGGTGCACTTGTTCAGCGCCGAGCAGCGCCCCACCGAACTGTCGCAACGCAGTATGGCGTTGGGCTGGGACACGGCTTTGGCGCCCGGGCAACTGCGCCAGGTGCACGTGCCTGGGGATCACCAGAGCATGATGCAGGCGCCGCATATCCAGGGCCTGGGCCGGGCGATGACCGAGGCGCTGGCGACGAGTACGCCGGTGAGTTGCGCGGCCCATCAGCCGTTGTTGCGCATCCAGACTGGGCGCGCCGGCTATGCTCCGGTGTTCTGCGTGCCGGGAGCAGGTGACAGCGTGACCGGTTTCGTGGGCTTGAGCGACGCGCTGGGACGTGATTGGCCGCTGTATGGCCTACAGCCCCGTGGGTTGGATGGCGAGGCGGTGCCCCATAGCCAGGTGGAGGCGGCGGCGCGGTGTTATCTCACGGCGTTGGAGCAGGAGTGCCCGGACGGGCCGGTGCATCTGGTCGGGCATTCGTTTGGCGGCTGGATTGCGCTGGAAATGGCCTTGCGCTTGCAGGCGATGGGGCGCGAGGTGGGCTCTTTGACAGTGATCGACAGTGAGGCGCCGGGGCGTGATGGCAAGCCCTATACCTCGACGACGGCGCTGTTGCGGTTGATCGAGGCGATGCAGTTGGCAGCCGGGAAGTCGCTGGGGATTGATCCGGTGGACTTCGCCGGGGGTGATGAGGTGGCGCAGCGACAGTGGCTGCATACGGGGATGGTCGGTGTCGGGTTGCTGCCGGCGCGTGCTGCCGTGGATGCAATGGATGGGCCTGCGCGTACTTATGCGGCGGCGTTGCGCACGGTTTATCGGCCGCAGGCTCGGTATGACGGGGTGGTGCGCCTGGTGCTGGCGCAGGATCCGGCCTTGGATGCGGCGGGGAACCAGCGTGAGCAGGGGTTGATGGTTGAGGGGTGGCGGGAGCAGGGGAGTGGGTTGGAGGTTTGGTATGGCGGGGGTAATCACTTCACCTTGCTCAAGGTGCCGAATGTTTCGGGTTTGGCCAAGTGGTGGTTGGAAGGGGTTGGGGTTGGGGAGGTGGTGTCTTGATGCTTGTACACCGATCCAAATGGGGGCTTGCTTCCGATTGCGGTCTGTCGGAGTACATATCCATTTCTTTGGTAACGGCCACTTATGGTTCCGCTCTTACAGCGGGTCACTTTTGGAAAGGCCCAAAAGTAACCAAAAGGCCTTCGCCCCACCACTCGGCACCTCGCCTAGGCTCGGTGTGCCCGAACGCGAACTTTGGAGCGTGGGCCGCCGCGATGGGCCATCCATGGCCCAGCGCGGCTAACCCGGCGTCCTGCCGGGTTACCCACGCTCCAAAGTCCGCGTTCGGCCAGCGTGGTTTAACGGGGCGATTCCAGATCAAAAGCACAGCGCGGCGGCCTTATAGCCGACCGGTTTTGGCTGTCGAGGTGGGTCAGAAATGGCAGGAGTATGGGAGGGGGCTTGCCCCCGGTAACCACGATGCGAAGCGAGCCGCCCTTGATCTTGATCTTGATCTGCTTTTGATCTTAGGCGCCCCGTTAAACCACGCTGGCCGGAATTCGACAGGGATTTGGGGGGTAAACCGGCAGGGATGCCGGTTTAGCCGCCCCGCGCCATGGATGGCGCGTGGCGGCGGCCCCCCAAATCCCTGTCGGATTACGGGCACACCGAGCCTAGGCGAGGTGCCGAGTGGTGGGGCAAGAGCGTTTTGCTTACTTTTGCGCTTTTCAAAAGTGAGCCGCTGTAAGAGCGGAACCAATAGTGGCCGTTACCTAAATAACGGATATGTACTCGTTCTGATCCAACATCCTGGTCGGCTGTCAGGCCGCCATCGGGAGCAAGCCCCCTCCCACATTTTTAAGCAGTGCAAGTCAATGAAACCTCACTCTGCTTTTGCAACCCGATGCCGCCTCTACCCGAATAACGGATCTGTACTCAATCAAGAAGCCAACCATGCAAACGTCTAAATTCCGCAAAATCGGCCTCCTGGCAGCATTGGCCGTCGCCATCAGCCTGATCATCTACACCGTAAAGGCCCCCGCCGACGCCCCCCAATACCTCACCGCCACCACCGAACGCGGCGATATCGAAAACGCAGTATTGGCCACCGGCCTGCTCGAAGGCATCAAGCAGGTCGACGTCGGCGCCCAAGTCTCCGGCCAGCTCAAATCGCTGAAAGTCAAAGTCGGCGACAAGGTAAAAAAGGGCCAGTGGCTGGCCGAAATCGACCCGCTGATCCTGCAGAACACCCTGCGCAAAGCCCAGGTCGACGAAGAAAACCTCCAGGCCCAACGCCGCGCCACCGCCGCGCAGCTCAAGCAGGCCAAGTCTGTCTATGAACGCTACAAGGGCCTGCAGGCCGACGAGTCGGTGTCACGCCAGGATTTCGAAGACGCCGAATCAAGCTTCCAGGTGCAGCAGGCCAACCTGCTGTCCCTGGACGCACAGATCAAAAGCGCACACATCCAGATCGACACCGCCAAGGTCAACCTGGCCTACACCCGCATCAACGCGCCCATCGACGGCGACGTAGTGGGCATCGTCACCCAGGAAGGCCAGACCGTGATCGCCAGCCAGCTCGCACCGGTACTGCTCAAGCTGGCGGACCTGGACACCATGACCGTCAAGGCCCAGGTCTCGGAAGCGGATGTGATTCATATCAGCCCCGGCCAGCAGGTGTACTTCACCATCCTCGGCGAGGCGGACAAACGCTATTACGCCAAACTGCGCGGCACTGAACCAGCCCCGCAGAACTTCCTCGAAACCCAGACCGCCGGCACCCCCAAGCAGAACACCGCGGTGTTTTATAACGCGCTGTTCGACGTGCCCAACCCTGACCATCGCCTGCGCATCGCCATGACCGCACAGGTGCGCATTGTGCTCGACACCGCAGAGGCCGCATTGATGGTGCCGGTGGCGGCGCTGGGAGCGCGCAATGCCGACGGCAGTTACCCGGTGCGGGTGCTGGATGCCAAGGGCAAAGCGGTAGAGCGCAACGTCAGAACCGGCATCAATAACAACGTCAAGGTGCAGATTCTGGATGGACTGGCCGAGGGCGACAAGGTGGTGATCGGCGACGCCACACCCGCCGTGGCAGGGAGCTGAGCCATGACCCAGCCTCTGTTGGAACTCAAGGGCATCACCCGCAGCTTCATGGCCGGCGAGCGTGAATTCATCGCGCTCAAAGGCATCGACCTGACGATTCATGCCGGGGAAATGCTGGCGATCATCGGCGCCTCGGGCTCGGGCAAATCGACCCTGATGAATATCCTTGGCGGCCTGGATTACGCCACTGCCGGCAGCTACAAGATCAATGGCATCGAAACCCGCTCCCTGGGCGATGAGCAACTGGCTGAACTGCGCCGTGATTACTTCGGCTTTATCTTCCAGCGCTACCATTTGCTTGCTCACCTGAGCGCCTTGCACAACGTGGAAATGCCAGCGATTTATGCTGGCACTCCTGAAAGCCAGCGTCACAGCCGCGCGCGGGAGTTGCTCCAGCGGTTGGGCCTGGCGAGTCATATCACCCACCGACCCAGCCAGCTGTCCGGCGGGCAACAACAGCGCGTGAGTATCGCGCGGGCCCTGATGAACGGCGGCGAAGTGATCCTCGCCGACGAACCCACCGGTGCCCTCGACACCCACAGCGGCAAGGAAGTGATGCGTATCCTCGCAGAGCTGCACGCGGCCGGGCACACGGTGATCATCGTCACCCACGACCCCAAGGTCGCCGCGAATGCCCAGCGCATTGTCGAGGTGTGTGACGGTGAGATTGTCAGTGACAAGGTCAATGACAGCGTTGGCCTGGAGCTGCCCAGCGAAGCGCCGATCGAGCCCAGGCGCAGTGGTGCGCGGCGCCTGGTGGCGAGCCTGGGGCTATTCAAGGAAGCCTTCAACATGGCCTGGGTGGCGCTGATTTCGCACCGCATGCGCACCTTGCTGACCATGCTCGGCATTGTGATCGGGATCACCTCGGTGGTGTCGATCTCGGCCATCGGCGAAGGCGCCAAGCGCTATGTGCTCAAGGACATCCAGGCGATCGGCAGCAACACCATCGATATCTTTTCCGGCACCAGCTTTGGTGACAGTCGCGCCTCGGCGATCCAGACGCTGATGCCCTCGGATGTGGACGCGCTGAACCAGCTGTATTACGTCGACAGCGCCACGCCGGTGGTGGGCCGCAACCTGTTGCTGCGCTTTGGCAACATCGATGTGGATGCCCAGGTCAACGGCGTCAGTGACCGCTACTTCAAGGTCAAGGGCCTCAAGCTGGAAGCCGGCATTGCCTTCAGTGAAAGCGATGCGCGGCGCCAGGCGCAGGTGGTGGTGATCGACCACAACACTCGCCAGCGGCTGTTCGGGCCGAACATCGACCCGCTGGGCCAGGTGATCCTGGTCGGCAACCTGCCGTGTACGGTGATCGGCGTGACGGCGGACAACAAGAATATGTTCGCCGCCAGCAAGGCGCTGAACGTGTGGGTGCCGTATGAGACGGCGGCGGGGCGCCTGTTGGGCCAGCGTCATCTGGACAGCATCACCGTGCGCATCAAAGACGGCCAGCCGAGCAAGGTGGTGGAGGACAACGTCAACAAGCTGATGCTGCAACGTCACGGCACCAAGGACTTCTTCACCAACAACCTCGACAGCATCATGCAGACGGTGCAAAAAACCAGCCGTTCCCTGGCGCTGCTGTTGTCGTTGATTGCGGTGATTTCATTGCTGGTGGGAGGCATTGGCGTGATGAATATCATGCTGGTGTCGGTCACCGAGCGCACCCGCGAGATTGGTATCCGCATGGCGGTGGGGGCGCGCCAGTCGGATATTCGCCAGCAGTTTCTGGTGGAGGCGGTGATGGTGTGTTTGATCGGCGGGATCATCGGGATCTCGTTGTCCTACGCCATCGGCTACCTGTTTTCGCTGTTTGTGAAGGAGTGGGAAATGGTGTTTTCGGTGGGTTCGATCATTACCGCGTTTGCCTGCTCGACGCTGATCGGCATTGTGTTCGGGTTTGTACCAGCGAGGAACGCGGCGCGCCTGGACCCGATCGAGGCGCTGGCCCGGGACTGATGTCTACTGCCAATTGAGAACCAATGTGGGAGGGAGCAAGCCGCCTCCCACATTTTTGCCGCTGTCAGCTTAGAAGCTGGTGCTGCCTTCGGTGGCGTACATCCACCGCAACAAGGAATGCCGCCCACTGATCCCCAGCTTGATCGCCGCGCGCTTGAGGTAGCTTTCGATGGTGTTGACCTTCAATGCCAGTTGTTCGGCCAACTCCGGTGCGGTGCGCCCGGCCAGCAGGCCCACGCACACTTGCAGTTCACGGTTGGACAGGGTCAGCCCCGATTGCACCAGGCGCTCCTGGATGCGTCGGCGCAGGGTTTCGATGCCCTGGTGCTGTGGCACTGTCGGCGGGCTGTCCTGACGGCCAGGCTGGATCGCGGTGATGTGTTTTTCCACCATGGGCAGCAACAGCGTGGAGAAGTCCTGCAACATGCTGCGCTCTTGGGCGGAAAAACTCTGCGAGGGGTGCGAGCGGTACACCGACAGCACGTAGCGCACATCGTCCTTGCGTCGGCTGAGGTGCAATTGTGCGGCGGGCTGCTCGGCCCCCAGGGTTGCCACCGAGTCGGTGTAGACCGGGCTGATCTTGCGGCGGCTGTGGCCTTCGCTGTTGACCTGCAGCTGGGTGATATGGGTGGCGTCCACAGCCAGTTGGGTGAGGATGAGGTCATGCAGCATACGTGGGAAATGGCGGCTGCCGGTGCTGGCGATGACCTTGCCTATATGTGGGAACAGGTGTGAGTTCATCAATTCGTCCATGAGTTTCGGGTACAGGTATTGGGCGTTATAGCGGCGGGAGTCAACAAGGTAACCGCTATGAATAACCTGCACAGATAATCCTTCCCGCCGCCACCATGCTAGTACAGGCTGGCGAAGGCAGGGGGATCCAATCGATAAAATTCAGATTAAAAACGCATAACGGTAGTCGGATCCGTCCGACCACCGCCAGGATAAAAATCACTTTACGTGTAGGCGCTATCTCACTGCAGAGGGCGCTGTCGCGGCCTGACGCACCGTGTTGCGGCGGCACTTGGCCAGGGCCTGATGCACATCCGCCAACAGGTCGGCGACGTCTTCAAGCCCCACCGACAAACGCACCAGGCCCTCGCTGATACCGTGCTGCGCACGTTGCTCGGGGGTGTAGGTGGAGTGGGTCATGCTCGCCGGATGTTGCGCCAGCGATTCGGCATCCCCCAGGCTGACCGCACGGGTGAATAGTTGCAGTGCGTTCATAAAGCGCCGCCCCGTCTCGATCCCGCCCTTGAGTTCAAAGGCAATCATGCCGCCGGGCAGTTTCATTTGCCGGGTCGCCAGTTCGTACTGTGGGAAGGACCGCAGCCCGGGGTAGATCACACTCTCCACGGCCGGGTGCGCCTGTAAGGCTTCGGCTAGCGCCTGGGCATTGCTGCAATGGCGGTCCATGCGCAGGGCCAGGGTTTTGAGGCCGCGCATCAGCAACGATGCGTCCTGGGGCGACATCACCGCGCCGGTCAGGTCCTTGAGGCCTTGCAGGCGAATGCGCTGTGCCAGCGCCTGGTTGCTCACCGCAATGCCTGCGGTGATGTCGCCATGGCCGCTGAGGTATTTGGTGGCCGAGTGCACCACCACATCGGCGCCCAGTTCCAGGGGCCGTTGCAGGTAGGGCGTGCAGTAGGTGTTGTCGACCACCAGGGTGACATTCGGCTGTTGATGGGCAAGCCTGGCCACGGCGGCGATGTCGATCAGGCGCAGGTTGGGGTTGGCCGGGGTTTCGCAGTAGATCATGCGGGTTGCCGGGGACAAGGCCGCTTGCAGGGCGGCCAGGTCGGTCAGGTCAACATGCCGCACCTTGATGCCGAATTCGCCGATGCCGTGGTGCAACAGGGCGAAGGTGCAGCCATACAGGGTCTGGCTGACGATCACCTCGTCGCCCGGGCGTAGCAGGGTCCAGAACGTCGCGGCAATCGCGCCCATGCCGGAGCTGAAGGCCACCGCCGCTTCACCGTTTTCCAGGGTGGCCATGCGTGATTCCAGCAGCGCCAGGGTCGGGTTGGAAATGCGCGTGTAGAAGTGGCCGCTGGCTTCGCCGGCAAAGCACGCGGCGCCGTATTCAACCGTGGGAAAGGCGAAGGTGGCCGACAGGTAAATCGGCGGTACGAGCGCGCCGTGGTGGTCCTTGGGGTCATAGCCGTGGTGAATGGCACGGGTGGAAAAACCGCAGGTGTTGTGTTTATTGGTCATGTCGGGCGCTCCTTATTTCCTACAATGCTATGCTCATAACCACGGACGAACCTTGCAAAAACTGCTGGAAAAACCCGCGTTTGTGAATCAAACACCGATAAAAATAATGATTAGAGGCACGTTATGCCCATCAAGCTGGACCGCACCGACAAAGCCCTTTTAAACGCATTGCAGGGCAACGCCCGCCTGACCGTGGCCGAACTGGCCGAGCGGGTCGCCTTGACGACCTCACCCTGCTGGCGCCGGGTGCGCACCCTGGAGGAAAGCGGGGTGATCAGCGGCTATCAGGCGATCCTCTCGCCCAAAGCGCTGGGCTATGGGGTGACCGCGTTTGTCAGCATCATGATGGACAGCCACACCCAGGAAATCGCCCGCGCGTTCGAGCAGCGCCTGTTGGAGATTCCGGAAATCGTGGCGTGCCATAACGTGTCGGGCCGCTATGATTTTTTGCTGGAGGTGGTGGCCAAGGACCTGGAATCGTTCGGCGAGTTTGCCCGCGAAGTCTTGCAGACCTTGCCCTGCGTCAAGGAAATCTATTCGAGCTTTTCGTACAAGTCGGTGCGGCCGTTGCGGGTAATTCCGTTGCCGGGGTGAGGGGCGTCCTACAGCGGTCCCTGAATCGGCACGCACAGCCACAGGTAAAAACTGCGCCACGTTTCGTCACACTCCTACAGTTCACTCGCTTCAGAGATCTGAAGATAGCGTTTTTCAAATGTACGAGCGTGAAAGTATGGCGACCGTTCCTTCTGGCCCGAGTAATACATTCCGAGCTATCCAGACTTTTCAGTCTCGAGATGAGCGAGGGGGTGACATAAAGCATAACGGACTACCGTCCAAGTCACCTGAAGACGCGACCAAGCAACTCTGGCGCCAGAGTCCTGGTTGGTCGGATAAGAATGGGGATGGTCTTTATGACGTCACCTATGAATTCCGGACGCCCCCAAAGAGCGAGCATAAACAGCAGTTCAATAAGACCGGGTTCACCGATGTGCTGGAAAACCAACGGCATCAGACGCGGCTGGGGTTGCAATCCATTGAAGACGTAGCGAACGTCAAGTTTACCGAGAGCGCGAAAACGGCGAATAGCGAAGGTCATATAACGATCGGGAATTACGCTCAGAAGATCGATACCAAGGGGCACCCCTATAACGGCAATCCCCATGCGGTATTGCCAAAACCCAACGATGCCCGCAGCGGCGATGTGTGGTTCGTGAATAAAGACGGCGATAAGTCCGTTGCCAATGCCGCCCTGGGCAATGCGGGGCGCTATACCATTGTCCACGAACTGGGGCATGCCATGGGGTTGGCCCACCCTGGTGATTACAATGGCAGCATGAAGAAAACTCAAGTGAGTCATCACGAAGACTCTCAAAGCCACTCCATCATGAGCTACAGGGGCGAACGCACCAGCTACATGAACCACGGTGGCTGGCGTGCTTCAGCGCCGATGCTGGACGATATCAGTGCCTACCAGGATAAATACGGCGCCAACCATGCGACTCGCAAAGATGACACCACCTACGGTTTCAACTCCAACACGGACCGCGACTTCCTTAGCGTCAAATCGGGCCGCGATAAAATGGTGGCGGCTATCTGGGACGGCGGTGGCAATGACACGCTGGATTTTTCTGGTTATACGCAGGACCAGAAAATCAGCTTGAAGGACGGTTCATTTTCAGATGTCGGTGGCCTGAAGGGCAACGTCGGTATTGCTTATAACGCAATTATCGAAAACGCCATCGGCGGTGCCGGCAACGATTTGCTGGTGGGCAACGAAGTGGCCAACCAACTCAAGGGCGGCGATGGCAATGATCGGCTGTACGGCGCAGGCGGTGCAGATATGTTATGGGGAGGCAAAGGCAAGGACGAGTTCGTCTACGGGAAGCTCAGTGAGTCGACTCAGGCCGAACCCGACCGGATCATGGATTTTGTCAGTGGCGAGGACAAGGTCGATGTGTCAGGTATCCGGGTATCCTTGGGCAAAGGGCAGTTGACCTTTGTTGACGCATTTTCAGGCATCAGCGGGGAAGTCGTGTTGGCATACAACCCTGTGTTGAAAATAAGTACCCTGGAGATATCCGGCGCACCGGGCGAGCCAAATTTCGTACTCCATGTGGAGGGGCAAATGCAACGCAGCGATATCGTCAGTTGAAGGTCGTACCGCGGCTCCGGCAAACAGACCTTCACCCCCCCAGGGCATCCTGACGGCTACACGCGGGAATTGCTCTGGGCGACCCCATGCAACAACAACGCCTCAAACACCCGCTGCACCCGTGGCTCATCACTGTGGGCCACATTGAAGCGCATCGAGTCGCGATGGGCCGGGTCGTAGCCAAACAGCGCACCGGGCGCCAGCACCATGCTGCGTTTCAACGCCTCCTGGGCCAGCAGTTCGCCGTTTACCCCCTTCGGCAGGCGCGCCCAGATAAACATTCCGCCTTCATAGGCCATCGGCAGTTCGCAGCCGCAGTGCTTGAGCCATTGTTCGACGCGTCCACCGGCCTCCATCAGGCGTTGCACCATACGCTTGCGATGCTTGGCATAGCTGCCTTCAGTGAGCATGCGGTAGACGATCTGTTCGAACAGTTCGGAGGTTACGCCGCCGCTCATCAACTTCATATGGGTGAGGTTGGCGGCCAGTTGCGGCGCCGCCACGACGTAGCTGACCCGGGTGTTGGCGCTGAGGATCTTGGAGAACCCTGACAAGTAGGTGACCTGGTCGAGCCCGGCGACGGCAGCCAGGCGCGGGGGAGGGTTGGGGTGCAGGTCGCCATAAAGATCATCCTCGACGATATGGCAGTGGTATTGCTGGGTCAGTTGCAGCAGGCGAAACGCTTGGCTGGGGCTGAAGGTATGCCCGGTGGGGTTATGCAAAACGCTGGTGGTCAGGTAAAGGCTGGGGCGGTGTTCGGCCAGCAACTGTTCGAGGGCCGCGAAATCGAAACCGTCGGGGCGGCGCTCAATGGTAACGACCTTGACCCCATGCAGCGCCAGGTTGGCGTGGAAGTTGAAGTAGCACGGCGCGTCGAGCAACACCGTGTCGCCAGGTCGGGCCAGCAGGCGCATAAGCATGTCCAGGCCCTGCACAGTGTTGGGCGTGGTGATGATCTGTTCCACGGGCACCGACAAACCTTCACCGTGCAGTTTCTGTTGCAGCGCCTGGCGCAACGGCAGCAGCCCGGCTGGCGTGCCCAAGCCTGCGATGCGCAGCGTTGGCGCACGCACCACGCTGCGCATGGCCTGGCGGATCGCGTCGCCATTGAGCCATTCCTCCGGCAAGTGCCCGCCGCCGGGACGCAGTTCGCCACTGGCGGTGACCAGCGGACGACGCAATATGCTGAGCAGGTCCTGGGGCAACAAGTCGACCCAGGTCGCCGTTGCCGGCCGGGCGCTGTCCATCGCCACGAAGTAGCCACGGCCCTGGCTGGAGGTGAGCAAATGGCGCCCGCGCAGGCGGTCCAGCGCTTCATTGAGGGTGAACTTGCTCACGCCCAGGGTCTGGGTCAATTCCCGTACCGACGGCAACTTGCTGCCCGGCGCCCATTCGCCGTTCTCGATGGCCTGGCTGAATGCCTCGACGATCTGCTGGACCTTGGGGGTGCCTTTCACAAAAGCGATGGCGGATACAAACATGACGCGTCCTTGTGTTTGCCGGTGCTTTTACCGGTGAAGTCAGGCCGAATTAGGCATCACTTTACCTGCCTTGTGCAATGCCGCTGCCCTAGACTGCGCCGTAACCAGACCGCCAAGACCGCCCTGGGGCGGGCGCTTGAGGCGCGTTTCTTTCCATTCAAGGTCCGCGGCCATGACAAGTGCATTAACCCTGTCTTCGTTTCTCTACTTCCTGCTGTTTTGCGCCACCATGACCTTCAGTCCCGGCCCCATGACCCTGTTGTTGCTGAGCCTGGGCTTGAAGGACGGCCTGCGCAGTTCGATCCCGGCGCAGCTCGGCGCCAGTGTGTCGTACCTGATTTCCATGCTGATTTTTGCCGTCGGTTTCTCGGAGCTGATCAAGGGCAACCTTGCGATTACCCAGACCATCCAGTTTGTAGGGGTGGCCTATATTCTCTACCTGGCCTACAAGCAGTGGACCAGCAGCGGCGTGTCGATCAACAACGCGGGCGCCGTGGAGGGCTCGCGCAGCCTGTTTGGCAAAGGGCTGTTGACCGGCTTTTCCAACCCCAAGACCATCATCATGTTCAGCGCGGTTTTCCCGCAGTTTGCAGGCGCGGGGGAGCACAGTTCGGCGGCGGACATCGCCATCCTCGGGGCAACCTTCCTGTTGCTGCAATTTGCCAGCGGGTGCCTGTATTGCTATTTCGGCCAGCGCATCAAGCATGTGCTGGAAAACCCCAAGCGGCGGGTGTTGTTGCAGCGGGGCACCGCAGTGCTGCTGTTGGGCGTTGCATGGATGCTGGCGCGTGGCTTTTCACACTGAAGGATTAGCGTGTAAGCAGTAGTGGCGATTTGACGTTGCCCTGTTAGACTCCAGGCACTCACTCAGGATCGCACCCCACCATGCCAGCCGTAGGAGGAAAGGGACTTCCGCTCGCTTCGCGCTTGTACAAATCTCGTCTTCTGGGGCTGAGCCTCGGCTTCGTCTGCGTGGTGTTTGCCATGTATCCGCTGAGTCCTTCCGTTTGGGTGTGGGCCTGGATGCTGATCAACGCTTTTGTGTGGCCGCATGTGGCGTTTCAATTGTCTTTGCATGCAGCCCATACCCTGCGCAGTGAGCGCCGTAGCCTGTTGTTCGATTCTTTTTGCGGCGGGTTTTGGGTCGGCGCGATGCACTTCAACCCACTGCCCAGCGTCACCACCCTGTCGATGATGACCATGAACAACGTGGCCATCGGTGGCACGCGCTTTATGCTGGCGGGGTGGGCGGCGCAGGCGCTGGGGCTGGGGGCGGCGCTGCTGATTTTTGCGCCTGCTTTTATCGCCGTGACCACCCAGGCCCAGTTGTATGCCTGCCTGCCGATCCTGATGCTGTATCCCCTGGTGCTGGGCTGGATCTGCTACCGCCAGGCCGTGACCCTGGCCCGGCACAAGCGTGAGCTGTTGGCCTTGAGCCGCACCGACAGCTTGTCCGGCCTGCTCAACCACGGCGCCTGGAAAGACCACCTGGACATCGAGTTCCAACGCTGCCGCCGAAACCAGGCGGGCGCCGCCATCGCGCTGATCGATATCGACCACTTCAAGACCATCAACGACACCTACGGCCATGTGACCGGCGATATCGTCCTGCGCCAATTGAGCAAAGTGCTGCGTCAGAACCTGCGCGCCACCGATCTGGCCGGGCGGTATGGCGGCGATGAGTTCTGCGTGATCCTGCCGGACATGCCCCTCAATCGCGCCACCGAGGTGATGGAGGCCTTGCGCGATCGCTTCAATGCCTTGGCCTATGCCCAGGATCCGGCATTGCGCGTCAGCTTGAGTATCGGCCTGGCGCCGTACCAGCCGAGCCACGCCGACTCCATCGGCTGGCTCAACGATGCCGACCAGGCGTTGTACGAAGCCAAGAGCAGCGGGCGCAACCGGGTGAACGCCGTGCAGGAGGGTTGGTTGCGGTCGGTCTAGTGAGATAGGGTGTGGGGAGCCCATTCCAACAAAAAAGGATCGCTCCATGCTCTTCACTTTCCCGCGTACCCTGCTGGCCGCCACCCTGGCGTTGTCCTTCGTCATGCCGGCCTACAGCGCCGAACCTCACAAGCAGATCCAGGCGGATGCCGAGCAGTACAAGGGCCAGGCCCTGAAGCTGTTGGAGCGCCTGGTAAATATCGACTCGGGATCAGGCTACGAGCCGGGCCTGACCCAAGTGCGTGACATCGCCGTGGATGAGTTGAAGCAATTGGGGTTCAGCATTGAATTGGTACCGGACAAGGCGGCCAATAACAGCCACGTGGTTGCCACCCTCAAAGGCACCGGCAAGGCCCGGATCCTGCTGATGGCGCACATGGACACTGTCTTCAAGGAAGGCTCCGCCGCCGAGCGCCCGTTTCACATCAAGGACGGTCGTGCCTATGGCCCCGGCGTGATGGATGACAAGGGCGGCATCGTCGCCGGCATCTACGCGCTGAAAGTCCTGAAAGACCAGGGCTTCAAGGACTACGCACAGATCACCTTCCTGCTCGACGCCAGCGAAGAAACCGGCTCTGAGGCTGCCTCGGAACTGATCCGTAAAACCGCCAAGGTCCATGACGTGACCCTCAACCTGGAACCCGGCCGCCCAGCGGACGGCCTGGTGGTATGGCGCAAAGGCAGCGCGACCGCGGTGGTCGAAGTCAAAGGCAAGTCCGCCCACGCCGGCGTCGCCCCGGAACTGGGACGCAACGCCGCCATGGAGGCCGCGCACCAGATCCTGCAACTGGGCAAGCTCGGTGATGAAGAGAAGAAGACCACCATCAACTTCACCGTGCTCAAATCCGGTGACCGCACTAACGTTATCCCCGACCAGGCCACTGCCAAGGCCGACGTACGTGCGGCGGTGCCCGAAGAGTTCGATCGAATCGAGAAGGATCTGGCGCGGGTATCAACCAACAAGTTGATCCCCGACACTGAAGTGAAAACCAGCCTGCAACGCGGCCTGCCACCGATGCCGCAGACGGCCGAATCGGATAAGTTGGTGGCGATAGCCCAAGGTATTTATGGCGAACTGGGGCGCAAATTGACCATCGAAGGCAGCGGCGGCGCCGCAGATGCCAGCTTGTCGGCCGGGGTAGGGACGCCGACGTTGGATGGGTTTGGGATTGTGGGGGGCAATATCCACACGGCGGAGGAATATGCCGAGGTGGAGAGCGTGGTGCCGCGGGTTTATCTGTTGAGCCGGATGATTATGGAGCTGGCCAAGCGCTGATCGGAGCGTTGGATTGCCGTACTGAGGAGATTCAAATGTGGGAGGGGGCGCCATCGCCCTTTGTAGGAGCGAGCTTGCTCGCGAAAAACGTCAACGATAGCGCGTGTTTCCTGAATAAACGTGGCGTCTATGCGTTTCTCGCGAGCAAGCTCGCTCCTACAAAAGCCTGGCATTCGGGCAGGCCTTCTCCCACATGGGATACTCAGTGTGTCCAATACCGCGGGTTACCATGTGGCAGGGTCTTCGAGGCTGGCTTTTTGGAGGTCTTCTTTCCACCACTCATTAGCTAATCTATAAATTTCTTCGAAAAAACCTTTTGGATTGTCCATGTCACTCCATCCCCAAGGCAGGGTGCAGTAATAGCCGGGAGCCTGTCTCAATAAGTGCGAAAAGTTATAGGTTTCGTCGCTAAGTGCAGCCCCCAATTTGTCGCATAAGACCTTGCGATGTCGATAGCTTAGATCTGAAGATTTCTCAATTATGTATTTTTTGATCAGCCGCTCTCTGTCTGCGTCAAGATTGATGTCATAACATGCAAGCTCTTCACCTACAGTCTCTTCGCGATCATAAATATCGAACGGGCTGAGTAAGTGGCGAAGTTTCGGTGCGTAAGGGATATCTAGAAAAGGGTGTTTCAGCATTGGTCATTGCTCACAGGAAATACGGTATAAAGTTCTTTGGTTTCGCGATCGAATTTCGCGATCGCTGCATCCATATTTTCATCAAGTATTGGATTATTCCGATCAGTAGGGTTTGGTATATATCCTCTTCCGCAACCCTGCATTTCGATTCGGACAATTGGGTTGCCGTAGTAATCTTCCCCGGTAAAAGGCGGTAGATTGCGTTCTGCTCTTGTGGTTACCTCATTTAGTACAGCGAATTGCGCTCGATGACTTTTAAACTGAGTGCTTAACTGCATAGGGTTTTTCCTTTTGTTGGAGGTGTTTATTTGTTTAGGGACATTAGCTCGCATCGGACTCTATCTTGTAGTGCTGTAAGCAGCGTAGTAGAACTCGCATGAATTTTCTTTGGTCAACTATCTCAGCGCTAAAATAAGTTGTCATTTTTTTGAATGCATCATCGAAGTTATCGCTGGCCGCCAAGAAATATTCTATTGAAGTAATGAACCAATCTTGCTCTGATGTGGTGTATATCAGAAATTCTGGCTTGGTCAGATCGTCAAAAAGTTCGGTGAGCTCTTTTTCGTCATTTACGTCTGCAGAAGCAATCCGCGCCTCTCTTTCTAAATCATCAGTGTTCTCAATGTCATAAGTGAATAACAATCCGCGAATTATTGACATGCTAGGTGCTTTGGTTTTCACTGTCATAACTCCGTATAAGCCGTTTTGGGTTTGCCATCTCTATTCAGTATTGCTCGGACTTAGGTTGCTGGCTATATTTGATTTCGTTGCCAGAATGTCCTTCGCCTACAATCGCTCCCGCGATTATTACAGTTGTTGCTTCTGGTGGTGCGCGAGCAACTAATCCGCACCGATCGGCTTTTTCTGCGTGATTCATTATTTTAACTGTTTAATTGTCTAATTGATTTATTTGTTGAAGCAATAAGTAGTTCTCAAACTTGCTCGCGATGTGGCTCAGCCAGAGCGGTCCCGATGCCCACTCGTGCGGATAGTAATAATAGCAATACTGTTTGTGTAACAGGTTCTCCAAAAGATTTGATTCGTTTGTATAGGATTTGATCAATTCTAGAGTTTCTTTTTTTACGGTGAGGATTACATCCGTAGATGAGTCTAGGAGAAAGGCATCAATGACCTCGTCAGCTGTAGCGTGCTCGTCTACCCAGTCTTGATGGAAGTAAGCTCCAAAAAATTGCTGAAGTTCAGTTAGTTGGTTATTCATTTTTCTATTGGGTATCCTGTCAGTAAAAGGTAGCCATCTGGCATTTTTGGTTTTCGAATTAAAACTAGCATAAACTTACAAACAGGTATGGATTCTACGGTGCCTCTTATAACGCTCAACCCTACGGGTTGGCTCGAATGCTCTCTGATAATATGCTTGTCCTTCGTTCCTTTTAGGAATTTGGATATTTCCTGACTATGCGAAGCCAAGCTTTTGGATACAAGTGCTTCTGCGTCTTCTAAAGTTTTGAACGTAGATGCTGCAGGTATATGTGGCTCCGCCTCAAGTCTTTCTACCAATTGATAGTCAGTCCGCTCTACGTGCTTCTTAATCAGATGTCCACCTGCTTTTTCATGCTCGTCTAGTATGCCGCTGGGTATTTTTTCTGTTGGGGCCCCGACTTTTGAGCCAGGACAAATTCCAACCTTACAGCTCAGCCCTAAAGGATCTACCCATCCCGTAGGGTTGGGCACGTACTGGTACGCATTGACCCCACCCGCCAACTTCACCGGATCCGGCGTCAGGTAGCGGCCAATATCCGGATTGTAGTAGCGATGGCGGTTGTAGTGCAGGCCGCTTTCCGCGTCGAAGTATTGACCCTGAAAACGCAGCGGATTATCGATTTTGCCTGCGTCGAGGCGGGCGATCTGGCCGTAGGCGCGGTAGTGGGCGGACCAGACGATTTCGCCTTCGGTGTCGGTCAGTTCCTGCGGTGTGCCCAGATGGTCGAGTTGGTAGTGGTAGGGCGTGGTGTCCTGTGGGCCATAGCCTTCCAGCAGTGCCAGTGGGCGGAAGCTGTTCGGTTCGTAAATGTAGCTGCGATGGCGTTCCGCGTGGTGCTCGGCAATCAGCTTGTCGCCTTGCCAGAAAAACTCGGTGGTCTTGCCCTCCACGGTCTTGCTGACACGCCGGCCAAACGGGTCATAGCGATAACTGGCGGTTTCGCCGTTCGGTTTTGTGATGCTGATTAACCGATGCTGGCAGTCGTAGCGGTACTCAGTAACGAGTTGCTGGCCTTTGCCGCGCCGTTCGCGGATCAGGTTGCCGAAGGCGTCGTAGTCGTAATGGCGGTCGCCCTGGATCATCAGGCGGTTGCCGGCAACGATGTCCGGGCCGGGGCGGTCTTGCATCAGCAGGTTGCCCGCTGGGTCGTGGGCAAAGCGCTCCTGGACGTCTTGGGAATGATCGGCGCGGGTCAGACGATTCAGTGGGTCGTAGCGGTAAAGGTGTTCGCCTTTGCGGGTGTCGAGCAGGCGGGTGAGGGTGCCGCTTTTGTCGTAGTCGTATTGGCGTTGGTAGAGGTAGTTTTGCTGCTGCGTAACGGCATGGGCGTGCAGGCGGTTCTGGTCGTCGTAGTGGTAATGGCTGAGCAGTTGACCTTGTTGGCGTTGGTGCTCGCGACCACTCTTGAATAAGTGCGAGGTGAGCACCTCACCATTGAGTTCGACGGTGGCGAGGTGGCCGCCTTTGTCGTGGTTGAAGGTGAGGCGGTTGTTGTCGGGCAGGCGCAGTTTTTGTAGTTGGCCGCAGGCGTCGTAGCCGTAGCGCAAGGTGCCCCAGCCTTGGTGTTCGGCGGTCAGGCGGTTTTGGCGGTCGTATTCGTAGGCCAACGCCCAGTGGCCGTCTTCGACGCTGAGGAGATTGCCTTGGCGGTCGTAGGCATAGTCGACAACGCTGGCATCAGGCAGGGTTTTTCGTACGAGGCGACCGGCGTGGTCGCGCTCGTAGCGGGTGATGAGCTGACTGCCGTCGTCGCCGTGTTCGGTCTTTTCCAGCAGGTTACCGTTGAGGTCGTAGACGTAGGCGGTGCGTTGGCCGTCGAAGCCGGTTTCCTGCTGGATCAGGCCGTTGGGGTGGTAGTCGAGTTGGTAGGTTTCGCCCACTTCGTTTTCGATTTCGGTCAGCAGTAAGCGAACGTTGTCGTAGCGGTATTTGACCTGGGTGCCGTCGGCGTTGATACGGCGGCTGATCAGGTGCAACCCATCGGCGTATTCGTAGCGGGTGACGTGGCCCAGTTCATCGCGCTCGGCGATGATTTTTCCGTAGGGGTTGTAGCTGAATTCTCGTGTGGTGCCGCCTGGCAAGACGAGGCGAATCAACCTACCGACGCTGTCCCATTCATAGACTGTCTGCGCGCCGTGTTCATCCTCACGGGCAATCTGGCGCCCTAAATCGTCATAGCGATAACGCTTGATCCCGCCATTGGGCAATTGCTCTTCCAGCAACTGGCCCCGCTCATTCCACACCAGCCGATGGCAACTGTGATCCGGGTACCAAACTCCGGTCAGTTGCCCGTATTTGTTGTAGCTGTAGTCAGTCGAATTACCATCTGGATCAGTTTTGTGGGTGACATCGCCTTGCTCATTACGCTCGTATTTCCAGACAGCCTCGCCGCGCCTTACAACCCGTACGAAGCCGTTGTCATGTTCGTAGGAGGTCGGCTCATCATCCCCCGGAAACAACGCCACCAAGCGCCCAGCTTCGTCGTACTGATAAGCCGTCACCGCGCCCAGCGGGTCCTGCTCGACGGTCAGCCGGCCTTTGTCGTCATAGGATTTGAAATGCTCGGCGCCGTCCGGATCGATCCGCTGCACCAACCGCGCCCGGTCGTCGTGGACATAGACTTCCTGGCTGCCATCGGCGTTATGCACGGTGACACGGCCGTCATCCCCCCAGGCATAGCGCGTGTCCATCTGCGAAAAGCTCGCCCAGTGCCGGACGCAGCGCGCCGCCTTGCCGGAGCCTTCCCACTCCCAAAAGAAACTCGCCCCACCGGCCAGCTGCCGCTCAAGAATGACGTGCTGATCGTCGTACCGATAACGCTCGCTTTCACCGACGGCATTGGTCGCGCAAACCAGTCGTCCAGCTTCGTCATAGGCGTAGGAAACAACGTTCTGCTCGGTTTCCCAGACGTAAGGTTCACGCCCTGTGGCGCGATGCACCTGATAGTCCACCGCCACGATGTGATCCAGCTCATAACGCAGCAGCAGCGAGCGACCAGCACCGTTATCCAGCCGCTCAATTCGCCCCGAGCGATCACGACAAATGCGTAGACGGTTGTCATACGCATCGCTGATCGCAGTCAGTACACCGTCGCGAAAGTGATAGAACCGCGACG
Source organism: Pseudomonas sp. OST1909 (assembly GCF_015277575.1). Lineage (NCBI taxonomy): Bacteria > Pseudomonadati > Pseudomonadota > Gammaproteobacteria > Pseudomonadales > Pseudomonadaceae > Pseudomonas > Pseudomonas sp. OST1909. Next base: position 3,911,388 of record NZ_CP063780.1, on the reverse strand, counting down.
CCTGGGCCAGCACCAGTTCATCAGGCGTCGAGCCCAAGTAGATCGCCGCTTCGGCAAGACTATTGGTGATCGCGGGTCGAGCCGCTGTAGGCAAGGGCAGGGTGGTCGAGCGATTTTCATGGTCGATCCACACCACCGAATCGCCCGACACACAAAGCCTGTGCGCCAGCGCATGGCTCCAGCTAAACCCCAACCCACAATCGACTTCCACCGCACTGGTGCGATACAGCCGGGTCCACTCAAACGGCAAAACCCCATCCAGCGCGCCGTCGGTGAGGGTGAGTAATTCTTCCCCGGTGACCATCGACACCGGGCAGCCGTTGGTGACCGTCTTGTCCGCTGGCGCCGCCGCATCTCCCTTGGGATTCGACGCCACGGCGGGGGCATCATCAACGTGTTCCTGCCGGACCAATACCGTCTGCCGAGTCTTGTTGCGAACCATCGGCACCGGGTTCGAAACCAGCGTGTCGCCCGCCTTCAATGGAACCACCGGCACGGCCTTGACCGGTGTCGCCGAACTGCTCAGCAACACAGGCTTGGCGGCCTCAACATGCGTGTCCAGCCGCGGCCCCGCCACCTGCCTGGCCAGCAACTCCAACAACGCCCGCGCTTGCCCGGACTTGACGCGACTGAGCATCTGCGCACCCAGCCGCAGCTGTACGCCAATACCCCGCGTGGCCCAGATCAGCAGCAGGTTGATCAAGACTTCGCCGGTGATTTCACCCAGCAACTCATACATCTGCGGCGGCGGCAGCATCCGTATCCAGGCCACCACCGCTGCCACGTAGATAAACAGCAGCGGCTCATCACTGAGCACCAGCAATCCCTTGGCCAGCGTGTCTTTGCCCAGCGCGAGCAGCGCATCCAGCTCGGCCTGGGAGAGGTACTTCAGCAACTTTTCGCTGTTGGATTTGAAGTTCGCGAGCAGGTCATACAGCTCGGTGATGTTGTCCCACAGGTTGTAGAGCGCCTTGCCGAGCCCGGTAGCAAAGGCCATGCCCTGCATTCCACTGCGTTGATAGGCTGGCGCTTTGACAAAGTCGGCCCATTGAAGCTGGAAATGCTCGTCCCACTGCTTGCGCAGATCAGCTTCCAACCCGGCAATCACTGACGTGTAGGAGGCATACAGCGCCTTGACGTGATCCTTGGAGACATTGGGGTAAAAGGTGATTTGGTATTGCTGGTCGCGGGTACAGTCGTTGACTTCGAGGATTCCGCTGGGGCCGATGGTCCGATGAAGCGGCGCGCCGACCGGGCTGCCATCCCGAGCCAGAGCTTGCAGTTGCACCTGGGTGTTGCCGATGGGTACAAACCGGGTACTTTCAAACAGATGCACCAGGGTCAACCCACCCTGGGCTTTGCATTGAGCGACGGTGCGGCTGGGTTTGTCGGAAGAGGCCGGCGCGACCAGTGCGACGTCTTCCCCAACCTTGAACACCTGCTCCATGGCAAGTGCCGAACCACTCAACAGGCTGTCGGCCCACGCGTCGAACGTGTTCAGGCAGGTACGAAAATCTGCTAAAACGCGAGTGACATCCGGCGCCTTGGGATCCATGGGGGCCAGCACAAAGCCAGCGATCACCGGAATCAAGAGCCAGCCCTGTCAACCAGGGCTCTAACGAAAACAACCATCTGCAATCCCTCGCACTGTTTGATCAGGCGAGGGACTTTGCAGAGGTTTTCAGGGCGGGGGAGTAGAGCTTATCCGGCGCTTGCGTGGGAAGTTTCAGCAACCTTGTCGCGCAGCACCAGGCTGCACAGCGCCGGCAGGAACAACAGCGTCAACACCGTGCCCACCAACACGCCGCCAATCAGCACATAGGCCAGCGACGACCAGAACACTGACAGCGTCAGCGGAATAAACGCCAGCGCCGCTGCCAGTGCGGTGAGGATTACCGGGCGCGCACGGCGCACTGTGGCTTCGATGATGGCCTCGCGAATCGCCATGCCGTGATCCTGGTTCTGGCGGATCTGGTCGGTAAAGATCAGTGTGTTGCGCATCAGGATGCCGCCGATGCCGATCAGCCCGAGAATCGCGTTGAAACCGAATGGCTGGTTGAACAGCAACAAGGTCGGCACTGCACCGATCAGGCCCAGAGGCGCGGTAGCGAACACCATGAACATCACGCCGAACGAGCGCACCTGGAACATGATCACCGTGAGGGTCAGCAGGATCATGATCGGGAACAGCGCCGCCAGGGCCACGTTGGCCTTGGCGCTTTCCTCTACCGGGCCGCCGATGTCGATTTTGTAACCACTGGGCAGCTTGGCGATCAGCGGTTGCAGGTCTTTGTACACGGCCATTTCCACATCGGGCGGTTGCACGCCGTCGATGATGTCGGCGCGCACTTCCACGGTGGTGGCGCGGTCACGGCGCTTGAGGATAGGTTCTTCCATCACCGCCTTGAAATGCCCGACCTGGCCCAGCGGCACCGACGTACCGGCGCTGTTGGTCAGCGTCATGTTATTGAGGTTGGCAAGGTCTTCGCGTTGGCTGCCCTGGGCGCGGGCCACCACTGAGACGGTGCGGTTGCCTTCGCGGACTTCGGTGATCGGGTTGCCGCTGAGCAGGGCGTTCAGCTGGGACTTGACCTCGTCGGGGGTAAAACCCAGCAAGCGCAGGCGATCCTGGTCCAGCACCAGGCGATAAGCGCTGGCACGCTCGCCCCATTCGAGGAAGGTGTCTCTGGTCAGCTTGTTGCCGGCCACGACCTGGCGCACGTCTTCAGACAGCCCGCGCAGCACATTCAGGTCTGGCCCGGAGACGCGAAACACCACCGGGAACGGCACCGGCGGGCCGAAGACGAGCTGTGTGACCCGAACCCGCGCCGATGGAAATTCGCCTGCCGCAATGCGCTCGCGCATACGCAGTTTCAGCGCGTCACGGGCGTGGGAGTCGGGGGTTTGCACGATCAGCTTGGCGAACGCCGGGTCGGGCATTTCAGGGTTCAACGACAGGAAAAACCGCGGTGCACCGCCGCCCACATAGGTGTCCACCATGCTGGTCTGCGGCTCTTGCAACAGGGCTTTCTCCACCTGCGCTGCCACCGCTTCGGTGCTTTTAAATGCGCTGCCGGGTGGCATATACACTTCAAGAATCAGCTCCGAGCGGTCGGAGTCGGGGAAGAACTGTTTCTTCACCACCGCCATACCCAGGCCGCACAGCACGAACGCGGCCACCACCAGCCCGGTTACCAGCCAGCGCCCGCGCACGCAGGCCTCCACCAGGCTGCGCAGTTTCTGGTAGTAGCGCCCGGCATAAATCGCATCATGCCCGCCGGGGACTGGCTTGATGTGCGGCAACAACTTCACGCCCAGGTAAGGCGTAAACACCACGGCCACCAGCCAGGATGAAATCAGCGCGAAACCTACGATCCAGAAAATATTCCCGGCGTACTCGCCCGCCCCGGAGCGCGCAAACCCTACCGGGAGAAAACCGATGATGGTGACCAGGGTCCCGGTCAGCATCGGCGCCGCCGTGGAACTCCAGGCGTAGGTGGCCGCGTGGATCCGATCAAAGCCTTCTTCGAGTTTGACCACCATCATCTCGATGGCAATGATCGCGTCGTCCACCAACAGGCCCAGGGAGATGATCAGTGCGCCGAGGGTCACGCGGTCGAATTCACGGCCGGTGACCAGCATGATCACGAACACGATCGAGAGCGTCAGCGGCACGGCTGCCGCCACCACCAGCCCCACGCGAAAGCCCAGGGCCAGCAGGCTGATCAGCATCACCACGGCCAGGGCGACGAAGAACTTGAGCATGAACTCGTTGACCGCCAGGCTGATGTTTTTCGCCTGGTCGGAGACTTTGGCGAAGTTCACGCCCAAGGGCAGGTCGGCCTGGATCCTGGCTTCCTGGGCCAGCAGGCTCTTGTCCAGTTCCAGGCCGTTCCAGTGTTTTTCCATGATCACGCCCAGCATCAGCGCGGGGTCGCCCTGGTGACGGATGCGGTAGCTGGGCGGGTCTTCATATCCGCGGCTCACGGTGGCGACATCGGCGATGCGCAGCACACGGCCATTGACTTGCAGCGGTACGTTTTCGATCAGCGCGAGGCTGTCGAAGGCGCCGTCGATGCGAATGTAGGCACGGGCGCCGGCGGTTTCGACGAAGCCTGAGGGCGCCACGGCGTTTTGCGCGGCGAGGGCGGCGAAGATTTGTTCGGGCTTGATGCCCAGAGTTGCCAGGCGCTCATAGGAAAACTCCACAAACACGCGCTGGGCCTGCTCGCCAAGGATATTGACCTTCTTTACCCCCGGCAGGTTGAGCAAGCCCTGGCGCAGTTCCTCGGCCATTTGTACTTGTTGGCGGTGGGGCAGGTGTTCTGCCTCCAGGGCATACAAGGCGAAATACACATCGGAATATTCATCGTTGAAAAACGGCCCGATCACGCCCTTGGGCAGTTGCGCGGCTTCGTCGCTGAGCTTTTTGCGTGTCTGGTAGAACAGCGCCTGGATCTCGCTCGGGCGTGTGGATTCGAGGAAGGTCATGCGCATCGACACGAAACCCGGCTGGGCGATGGTCTCGACGCGGTCGTAGTAGTCCAGTTCCTGCAGGCGTTTTTCCAGGCGGTCGGCCACTTGCTCCTGCATCTCCTGGGCGGTGGCGCCGGGCCAGGCGGCGGTGATGGTCATGACCTTGACGGTGAACGAGGGGTCTTCGGCGCGGCCCAGCTTGCCGAACGCGAAGACCCCGGCGACGAGGATCGCAATCAGCAAAAACAGGGTGACAGCGCGTTGTTTGACGGCCAGTTCGGAGAGGTTGATCCCGCGCATACTCATTGATCCTGCTTACGGTTGAGGGCCAGCGCCTGGGAGGGCAGCAAACGCACCGTATCGCCGCTGTGCAACAGGTGAGCGCCGAGGGCGACGATGGTTTGGCCGGGTATTACGCCGCTGTCGAGCAAGGCGTCCTCCTGGCCGAGGCTGGCGACCTTCACCGGGGCGAAGCTGAGCTTGAAATCGTCGCCAATCACCCATACGCCCGTGCCTTGCCCCGCATCCTGCAAGGCGCCAATGGGCACGCGGGTTTGCAGGGGCTGGCCGTTGCCTTGCAGGCGCACGGTGATGGTGGAACCGAGGGCGAAACGTTCGACCGGGCCATGCAGCACATAACGTGCGCGATAGGTGCGGGTGACGGGGTCGGCGCTGGCGGACAGTTCGCGCAGGGTGGCGGTCACCGCCTGGTCCGCTGCGCCAAAGGGAAACGCCAGGGCTTTTTGCGCAGCCAGGTCACGCTGGTTCTCCGGCAGGTTGACGATGGCTTCGCGGGCGCCGTCATGGGCCAGGCGCGCCACGATTTGCCCTTCGGCTACCACCTGGCCGCGATCGGCCAGCACGTCGGTGATGATGCCGTCGCCATCGGCCTTGAGTACTGAATAAGTGCGGCGGTTTTCGATCTGGCTGGCATCCGATTGCGCCGCGGCCAGTTCGGCCTGGGCGACGCGCAGATTAGTGGCCGACTGATCGAAGATCTGCCGCGACACCGCGCCGGTACTGGCCAGGCGCTGGTAACGGTTTTCGTCATCGCGGCGCTGGCGCAGTTGGGCCTGGGCGGCGTTGACGCGGTTTTTTGCCGAGCGCAGCGCCAGTTCGAAGTCGCCGATGTCCAGCACCAACAGGGTGTCGCCACGGGAGACGTGCTGGCCGGGGTCGACCTTGCGTTCGATCACCTTGCCGCTGACCCGAAAGCCCAGGTTGCTTTCAGTGCGTGCCGCCACCACACCGGTATAGGCGCTTTGCTGGGTGCCGGCTGCTTCGACTTTGGCGGCGAGTACCGGGCGCGGCACTCGCACCTGGGCGGTATCGGCCTTGCTGTTGCAGCCATTGAGGAACATCAACAGGACCAGGGGCGTGAGAAGACGCAGGGGGAGAGGGGGCATGACGAACTCCAGGGTGACCATAGGGCAAAAAATTATGGACATAATTTTTCACTCATATTATGGTCGAAATATAAATTAATCCAGCCCCCGGATATTCCCCATGACAAACGCCCCGGCACCGTCACGCAGCCTGTTGTTCTTGCTGGTTGCCCTCACTGCATTGGGTGAAGTCTCGACACAACTGATCATCCCGGGTCTGGGTGCCATCGAGCGGGCGCTGCTGGCGCCGCAAGGCTCGGCACTGATGGCGCTGTCGGCGTTCGTTGCTGCGTTTGGCCTGGGGCAGCTGCTGTTCGGGCCGCTGTCGGACCGCATCGGCCGGCGGCCGGTCTTGATCGCAGGCCTGGCACTGTACGTTGTGGCGACGCTGTCGATGCTGCTGGTCACCGACATCCAGCAATTTATCGCCGCCCGTGTGCTGCAAGGCCTTGGCGCGTGCGCCGCGTTGGTACTGGCGCGCACCGCCGTGCGCGATGTGTGGAAAGCCGAGGCGGGCCCGGCGCTGGCACTGACCATGATCGGCATGTTGTATGCCATCGTCGTTGCGCCCATAGCCGGGGGCTTGCTGATCAAAATGCTCGGCTGGCAGGCACCCATCGCCCTCGCGCTGGTGATCGGCAGCCTGGTGTTACTGCTGGCGCTGCTGTTCTTTCGCGAGAGCAACCATCACCTCGACCCTGGGGCCGCCCACTGGCGCACCCTCGGCGGGCAGTATCTGGATTTGCTCAAGGGTCGCCAGTATCGTGCTTACGCGGTGGCTCTGGCGTGTACCTACGGCGCGATGTTTGCGGTGATCGCCGGTTCATCGGCGGTGTTTATCAATCTGCTGGGTTTCAGCAGCCTGGAGTACGGTCTCAACTTCGGGCTGATCGTGTCGATGCTGATCGTCGGCTCCACCTATACCCGCCGTAACATTCAACGCCTGGGGCCGCAGCGCATTGTGGCGATGGGTGTGACGATGGTGGCGGTTGGCGGGGTTGCAGCCCTGGCGATCTACGGGTTGTTCGGGCTCTCGGTAGTGGGACTGGATATTCCCATCGCCCTGGTTACGCTTGGCGGCGGCCTGGTGCTGCCCGGTTCCGTTACCGGGGCTGTGATGCCCAATGCGCACCGTGCGGGTTTGGCCGCCGGGTTGATGGGTTTTGCGCAGATGTTCGGCGCCACATGCAGCGGGTTGCTGCTGAGCCAGCTGCGCGATGGTAGTGCCACGCCGATGATCATTATCCAGGCCGGGTTTGCATTGTCGGCGCTGGTTGCCTTTCAGCTGCTGCGCCAACGTCAGATTAAAACACTGTCCTATATATAGAACGATCAGGGCCAGTTTTGCCGGCTAGTGCTCAAGGGTGAGGCGATTTATGGTGTACTCACTTTGGAGGTACATCATGAAAAAGCTAATTGGTATCTACACCAGCCCCCGCGCCCACTGGGTCGGCGATGGTTTCCCGGTACGCACGCTGTTTTCCTACGACACCATGGGCAAGCACATCAGCCCATTCCTGTTGCTGGATCACGCAGGCCCGGCTGAATTCACCCCGACTGAACAGCGTCGCGGCGTCGGCCAACACCCGCATCGCGGTTTTGAAACCGTGACCATCGTCTACGACGGCGAAGTCGAGCACCGCGATTCCACCGGTGCCGGCGGCAAAATCGGCCCGGGCGATGTGCAATGGATGACTGCAGCCAAGGGCATTCTCCACGAGGAATTTCACTCCCAGGCTTTCGCCCGTAGGGGCGGGGCGCTGGAAATGGTGCAACTGTGGGTCAACCTGCCGGCCAAGGACAAAATGGCGGATGCCGGTTACCAGACCATCGTGGATGGCGATATCCCGGTGCTGCCATTGGCTGACGACGCGGGGCAATTGCGCCTGATCGCCGGTGAATTCGCCGGTACTCAGGGCCCGGCCCGCACCTTTACGCCGATTGACGTGTGGGACTTGCGCCTCAACGCCGGTAAAGCGGTCACGCTGGACCTGCACGCCGGGCGCAACACGGCCTTGGTGATCCTCAGCGGCACTGTGCTGGTCAACGGCAAAGAAGTCGCGCGCCAAGGGCAACTGGCGTTGTTCGAGCGTGACGGTGATCAGATCACCCTGGAGTCCAATGACGACGCCAAGGTGTTGCTGCTCAGCGGCGAACCCATCGACGAGCCCATCGTTGGCCACGGTCCGTTCGTGATGAACACCGAGCAGGAGATTCACCAGGCGTTCGCCGACTTCCAGTCGGGCAAGTTCGGGCAGATGCACGCCTGACGGTTCACCGCAAAAAACCTGTAGGAGCGAGCTTGCTCGCGAAGAACTTCAACATACTGCGTTCAATCAGACAGAACGCGTTATCGTTGTGGCTTTTCGCGAGCAAGCTCGCTCCTACATTTTGTTCCCAGGGTTCTTATTTCATGCGATCTTCTCGGCATTCGCCCTGGAGTCGCCTGGATGCCCTCATTTATCGCTGATCACCCGATGTTGTGCGCCCTGGCGTTGATCCTTATCGACATTGCCGTGTGGCGCCTTATTTCCCCCAGCCTGGCCAATTGGAAACTGGCGGCGCGGCTGGTGATCTTTGCGGTATTCAGTGCCGTGTTGTTCAACGACGGCATGAACCCCATGCAAGCGGCGCCCTATGCCGACGACACTACCTTGCACCTCGCCGCCACGGCGTTGCAGATCGGTTGGTGGCTGTTCGCGGCGCGCACCCTTACGGTGTTGCTCGGCGCGGTGATGATGCAGCGGGTCGGCCATACCGGGCGTTTATTGCAGGACCTGCTGGGCGCAGTGATTTTCCTGATTGCGATCATCGCCGCCATGGCCTACGTGCTCGACCTGCCGGTCAAAGGCGTGCTGGCCACCTCCGGCGCCGTGGCGATCATCGTCGGCCTCGCGCTGCAAAGCACCTTGAGCGATGTGTTTTCCGGGATCGTCCTCAATACCACCAAGCCTTACCAGATCGATGACTGGATCTCCATCGACGGTACTGAAGGCCGCGTCACCGACATCGACTGGCGCGCCACGCGCCTGCAAACGTCCCAGGGCAGCCTGGCGGTGATCCCCAATTCCCTGGCGGCCAAAGCCAAGATCATCAACTTTTCGCGCCCGGCAGACATGTTCGGCCTGGCGGTCAGCCTGCAGGTCAGCCCCCACGCTCGCCCGCAAACCGTGATCGAGGCCCTGGAGCGTGCCATGCAGGGCTGCCGGCCGCTGCTGGCCAAGCCCGCCCCAAGCGTAGCGTTCAAGGCCTCCACCAGCGGCGGCGTGGAATATGAAATCAGTGGGTTTGTGCCGGCCATGGGCCTCAAGCGTGAAACACGCAACCAGCTTTACGACCTGGCCTATCGGCATTTGCAGGCGGCAGGTGTGGGGCTGTTGTCCTCCACCGAAGGCAGCACCCCGCCATCCGTGTCCGGCGCCCGCGCTCTGCTTGAGCGCTCGTCGATCTTCTCCACCTTGCGTCAGGAAGAAAAAGACACCTTCAGCCAGAACATGACCCTGCACACCTACCGCGCTGGTGAGATGATCCTGGCGGCAGGGGAGGTCAGCGATCACCTGTTCATCATCGAGTCTGGCGTGGTTTCGGTGCTGTTGATCAAGGACGGGCACAAGTTCGAGGCCGGGCGCATGGGGCCGGGGGAGGTGATCGGTGAGTCCGGCATCCTTTCCGACCAGGCGGCACTGGCGGATTTTTCGGCCAAGACCTACTGCACGCTGTACCGCATCGAAAATGAATACCTCAAGCCGTGCCTGGACGCCCGGCATGATATCGGCGAAGCCATGAAAGCGCTGCTGGATTTCCGTCGCCATGCCGCCCAGGCCCTGACCGAAGACGTACCCGTGGTGCCGGTCAAGAAGGGCTTCATCCAGTGGTTGAGGAGCCGTGGCCTGTAGATTGGTCACCTGTTCTTCGCCCGGATTGGCTATTTCTCCAGAACGCTGCGCTGATTACTCTGCGCACCTGTCCCAACGTTCTGGAGTCTCATCATGCAAACCCGTACCGATTTCTACACCGCCTCCCCCGACGCGATGAAAGCCATGCTCGCCCTGGAAGCGGCGGTGGGCAAACTCTCCATCGAATTGCCACTGCTGGAACTGGTGCGCCTGCGCGTCTCGCAAATCAACGGCTGCGCGTTCTGCCTCGACATGCACACCGCCGATGCGCGCAAAGGCGGCGAGACCGAGCGGCGCCTGTACACCCTGTCGGCCTGGCGCGAAACGCCATTTTTCACCCCACGTGAACGCGCCGCCCTGGCCTGGGCCGAAAGCCTGACCCTGCTCAGCCACACCCACGCCCCGGATGAAGACTTCAACGCCCTGGCCGCCGAATTCAGCCCACAGGAACAAGTCGACCTGAGCGTGGCCATCGCCACCATCAACAGCTGGAATCGCCTGGCGGTGGGGTTTCGCAAGATGCCCAAGTAAGGCATCAGTTGGCTTTGAAATAACCACGCGGGGTGCTGCCGGTCATGCCTTTGAAAAAGGCGATCAACGCACTGTCGCTGGCAAAGCCCAGTTCAAAGGCGCAGTAGCCCAGGCTGCGCCCGGTGGCGAGCAGTTCGATCACCCGCATCAGTCGCCACTGTTGGCGCCACTGCTGATACCCCAGGCCGGTTTCCTTGAGGAAAATCCGGCCAATGGTCTTGGTGCTGGCGCCAATGTGCTGCTCCAGTTCCTGCAATGTCGGTGGCAAGCGGTCGAGTTGGGCCAGCAAGGGTGCCAGGCGCTTGTCTTGCGGCAACGGCAGGAGCAGGGGCTGCTCGACCGCATGGCGGATTTCGTCCAGGCACAGCCCAAGCAAGTGGGCATAGCGGCCGGTGTGCCAATCGGTCTCGAAGGGTGCCATAGCCATCGGTTCCAGTACGGCCCGCAGCAAGGTACTCACTTGGATCACTCGCACCTGCGCGGGTAACTGCCCGGCCAGGGCCGCGCTCACGTATACAGACCGGTAATCGACTGCGTGCTGCATCACCGCGCGATGAGGCAGGCCGCAAGGTATCCAGGCAGCGCGGGTGGGCGGCAGCAGGCACAGCTGGGTGTCCAGCGTGATGCGCGTGCAACCTTGCTGGGTGAACAGCAACTGCCCGCGCTGGTGGCGATGCATGCCGGAGTCGTGATTGCCCAGCACCGCAGCGATGCCGATCACGGGAGCGGCAAACGCGTCGGGATTGAAAGACGCAGTCGCTTCGAGCCAAGCCATGGGTTGTCCGATTTCATGGATAAAATGTCGAAGTCTGGATAATACCCCAGTTGGCGCGCCCTAGAATTCGTCCATTGTTTTTATGGATGGACCTGGTGATGAAGTCTGGAAATTTGCTGATGCTGACGATGGCCTTGCTGATGTTCCCGCAATTGGCCCAGACCCTGTACAGCCCGGCCCTGGGCGATATCGGCCGGGTGTTCGCGGTCGAGCCTGAGCGGGCGGGGCAGACACTGTCGGTGTACTTCCTGGCCTTCGCTTTTGGTGTAGTGGTATGGGGGCGCTTGAGCGATCGTTGGGGGCGACGGCCCGTGATGCTGATCGGGCTTGGGGTTTATGCAAGCGCCTCGGCGCTGGCCTTGAATGTGACCACATTCAGCGGTTTGTTGCTGGCCCAGGCGTGTGCTGCTTTCGGTGCGGCAGTGGGGTCGGTGGTCACCCAGACCGTGTTGCGTGACCGGTTCCACGGCGCTGGACTGGCCCAGGTGTTTTCGCTGATGGGCATTGCGCTGGCGGCCAGCCCCGCCATCGGGTTATTCAGCGGTGCAAGCCTGGTGGAGTGCTTTGGCTATCGCGGCGTGCTTGGCACGTTGCTGGTGCTCGCGCTGGGGTTGTGGGCCTGGTGCCTGTGGGCCCTGCCGGAAACACGCCCGGCATCGTTGCCCACGGCCGCCCTTGGCCAGACACTCGGATTGATGCTCAAGGATGCCGGAATCTGGCGCTCGGTCGGATTGGTGGCAGCCTTCAATATTGCGCTGTTCAGCTATTACAGCGTGGGGCCGTTTATCTTCGCGCAACTGGGGCGCTCCACTGCCGAGTTCGGCTACAGCGGCGTGCTGCTGGCGTTGGGGTCCGGCCTGGGAGCGTGGCTGAACAAAGCCTTGCTCAAGCGTGGTATGGACAGCGATCAGTTGGTGTTTGTCGCTGCTGCAGTGGCGGTGGTGGGGAGCCTGCTGGTACTGGCCCTGCAACACAGCTGGTTATTGGTATGGCCGATGTTGCTGGTGGTGCTGGCATTCGGCATGGCGATACCCAACGTGCTCGGCGGCGCGTTAGTCGACTACCGCGATCGCCTCGGCACTGCCGCCGCCTTGTTTGGCTTGCTGTATTACCTGGTGATTGGTGGCGGGCTGACCCTGGTGGCATGGACCCAGGACCTTGGCTGGAGCCTGTTGGTATGCAGTTTGGCGGCGTTGTGGCTGGCAACGCCGCGGGTCTTCAGAAGTTGACCGATGCACTCAAGCGCGCCGTCAGCGGTGCGCCCTGGAACAGGTAGTCATCGCCCATGTACTCGCCTGCGTCGCGCCAGTAGCGCTTGTCGAACAGGTTGTCGACGCTCAGGCGAAACACCGTCTCGTACCCATCGACCTTGGTGGTGTAACGGCTGCCGACATTGACCACCGCGTAATCGCCTACCTGTACATTACCGGTGCGATTGGCGTATTTCTTGGCGCTGTATTGCACGCCGCCCAGTACCGCCAGGCCATTGACCCACGGCAAGGCATAGTCGGCGTACAGGCTGGCGCGCAGCTTGGGTACGTTGATCGCCTGGTGGCCTTCATAGTCCGGCGTGCCGCTGCCGCTGACCCGCGCTCGAATCGCTGCCACGCTGGTTGCGATTTGCAGGCGGTCGGTGGCCCAGCCGTTGGCGGACAGTTCCAGGCCGGTGTTCTTCTGCTCGCCTTGCTGCAGGTAGGTGAAACCGTCACCTTCGGGCTTGGCGTATTGGTAAGCCTGGCGCGTCTGGAACACGGCGGCGGCAAAACTGATGCGGCGCCAGTCGTATTTAACCCCGGCTTCGATCTGGCGCGAGACGGTGGGGGCGAGTGTTTCATCCTGGTTTTTTGCGAACCACGGCGCCGTGCCGCCCAGTGACAGGCCCTTGCTGTAGCTGGTGTACAGCGAAACGTTGTCCACTGGTTTGTAGATCAGCGAGGCCTGGGGCAGGAACACGTATTGTTGGGTGTGGCGTGTCTGGTTGCCGGTGACGCCGTCAAAGGCTTTTTCATCCAGGCGTACTTCACGGCCACCGAGGATGGTTTGCCATTGCTCGTTGAATCGAATGCGGTCAGTGACGAACAGGCCGTATTGGCGGCTGTCGAGGTTGCGGTGGCTGTCGTTCAGCGGTTTGTCGGTAGGGGGAAAACTCGGAACTCGTTCGTCGATATTGGCGGTGCCGATAAATTCGTTGACCGACTTGCGTTTGTCGATCACCCGGCGAAAGGCGCTGGTGCCAAACGTCAGTTCGTGGCCTATGCTGCCGGTGTCGAACAGGCCGGTCATGGCCGCCTGGATTTCATCGTCGCGGCGAGTGTCGTCAGGGCTGCGGTAATCGTAGACGTCGTAATTGCCTTCGGGGCTGAAGTAGTTCGGTACGCTTGTTGAACTGCAACTGGCCGACCCGTAGCAGCCCCACGCAAACGAGCTGTAATCGTCAATCACCACCTTGCTGTGCGCCGCACTGATATTACCTTTCCACTGGTCGCTGAAACGGTACTCGAACTTGCCGTTGAGGTTCAGCGAATCAATCCCCACCTGCTTGCCGCCGGTCTGGTGCCCCAGCAGCTTTTTCGGCGAGGCGTCATGGGGCACCTGCGTACCGCCCAACAGTTGATACCCCGGTACCGAACGTTGTTGCTTGTTCTGGTACTCGGCATCCAGTTGCAGCACGGCGTCGGGGCTGATGTTCCAGTCAAAGGCCAGGGATACGAAATCACGCTGGCCATTGGCGTGTTCCACATAGGAATTGAGGTCTTCATGGGCGACGTTGGCACGCAGGCCGAACTGCTGCTCGCTGCCAAACCAGCCGCCGACATCGGTGGCGATATAACCGCTGCCGCGATCATCGGTAGACACTGTTACCGAACGCACATCTTCCGGCCGCTTGGTCACGTAGTTGATCACGCCACTGGGCTCGGAAATGCCGCTCTGCAAACCGGCCAGGCCCTTGAGCACTTCCACCTGCTGCTTGTTTTCCAGAGCGACGTTCTGCTCGCCGGTGATGGTGCGCCCATTGATCTTGTAGCTGCTGGCCGCATTCAGCGAGAAGCCGCGCACCACGAAGTTTTCGTAATAGCCGATGGGCGCGTAACTGTCGCCCACCGAGGCATCGTTGCGCAGTACTTCACTGAGCAAGCGTGCCTGCTGGTTCTTGATCAAGGCTGCGTTGATCACCGTGATCGAGGCCGGAGTGTCGAGCAATGGTGCTTCGTCAAAACCGCCCACCGAAGCGGTTTCATTGCGGTAACCGGACTCATCCAGGCCCTGGACCTTCACCGCCGGCAATTGGATCTCGGCGGCCAGGCTGCTGCCGATGCCGCCACTGAGCAGCAGGCCAAGGGCAAAACGTGAAGTGACGACGGGTCGAAAACGCAGAACCATGGGCAGGGCCTTAAACGCAGGGCGGGGGGGCGCATAAGCTAGGCATAACGGCGGGATTTTACAAGTTATGCAGCAGGGGCTCTGCCACACCACGTATCAAATGTGAGAGCTGGCTTGCCTGCGATAGCCATAGGTATCTACACCACTTTGTAGCTGCCGATCGAAACCACGATGCGAAGCGAGCCGCTCTTGATCTTGATCTGCTTTTGATCTCAGGCGCCCCGTTAAACCACGCTGGCCGGAATTCGACAGGGATTTGGGGGGTAAACCGGCAGGGATGCCGGTTTAGCCGCCCCGCGCCATGGATGGCGCGTGGCGGCGGCCCCCCAAATCCCTGTCGGATTACGGGCACACCGAGCCTAGGCGAGGTGCCGAGTGGTGGGGCAAGAGCGTTTTGCTTACTTTGCCGCTTTTGCAAAGTGAGCCGCCGTCAGGGCGGAACCCTAAGTGGCCGTTACCGCAGGAATGGATATGTACTCGGTATAACTGTGTCGGCTGGCAGGCCGTCACGGGAGCAAGCTCCCTCGCCACAGGTCCAGCGTCGCCCCAAAGTTGTGTAGATACCTAAGCTGCAATAGCGGGGGTTCAGGCAGTCAATCAGCGACTGACAGGTTGCTATCGCAGGCAAGCCAGCTCCCACAGGGGATAGCGTTTCAACCAAAGCGCCTCAGGGTTTCGCTGGGAAGCTCTTTGAACAGCTGTCGATAGCTATTGGAAAACCGCCCCAGATGCCAGAACGACCAATTCATCGCCACCTCGGCCACGGTGGTATCCGCGCCACTCAATAGCTCCCGCCGCGCCCCATTCAACCGACGCAACCGCAACCACTGCGCCGGGCTCATCCCGGTGTAGGTCTTGAACCCTTGTTGCAATTGGCGCAACGGCACACCCGCAATCTGCGCCAGCTCCAACAGGTTGGCAGTTTCATCCGGTGCATCCGCCGCCCATTCACCGATACGTGCCATCAACCGGCGTTCTTCATTGCGTTTTTGCAAGGAGCTGCCGTCCAGGCACACGCAGGCGTTGTCGAGGATAAACAGGCAATCGTCGAGCAACTGCTGGGTCAGGGCATCACGGCTGATGGGGTCGGTCAGTGCCGACAGGCGCGTAAGGGTTCCGCTGAGCCAGCGAGTGAACAGCGCGTTTTGCTGACAGGCCAGTGGCGCCATGAACAACCCTTCCAGTCTGGCCATGTCCAGCCCATGGCGCTGCACGAACTGCGGGCCGAACACCACCGCTACCTCGCGGTAGTTCTGCGGGGTGATCCAGGTATTGCGGCTTTCGCCGTTAAGCAGGTACAGCGCGTTGTCGCTGCCATCGAAGCAGAACGACAGCGAGCCTGGCGGCGCGTTGAAGTGCTGTTCCACGCGGGTGTTCATACATTCTTCGTACACCTGCACGCCTTGCAGGTCGAGGTAGCGCACGCGCCCGGCAAAATGCCCGGGGGACATTTGCTGGTAATGCTGCACCCAACCGGGTGTCGCACTGCATTGGGCGGTCACATCGCCGGTAGCGAAGGCCTGTACGCGCAAAGCGGTTGCCTGTGTCATGGGGGATCCGTGCGCACTCTATTGGTGCGTTGTACTGCGTGCAAAGTGGATAGATGCCGTTTCAAGGCCGGCCCAAGATAGACCTCAATGTGTCGACTGTACAAGCCGGCGCCGCATCCCACCCAAGACGAGGTCCTTATGAACGCCCCCTTCGATCAGCTCTCCACCTGGCTGAAAGAACACAAGATTACCGAAGTCGAATGCGTGATCAGTGACTTGACTGGCATCGCACGCGGCAAGATTGCACCCACCAACAAGTTCCTGCATGAGCGAGGCATGCGCCTGCCGGAAAGTGTGCTGCTGCAAACGGTAACCGGGGACTTTGTCGACGACGACATCTACTACGACCTGCTGGACCCGGCCGATATCGACATGATCTGCCGCCCGGTGGCCAACGCCACCTACGTGGTGCCCTGGGCCATCGAGCCCACCGCCATCGTGATCCACGACACCTTCGACAAACAGGGCAACCCGATTGAACTGTCGCCGCGCAATGTGCTGAAAAAAGTCCTGCAGCTGTACACCGACCAGGGCTGGCAGCCGATTGTCGCGCCGGAAATGGAGTTCTACCTGACCCAGCGTTGCGAAGACCCGGACCTGCCGTTGAAAACCCCCGTCGGTCGTTCGGGGCGTGCCGAAACCGGGCGCCAGTCGTTTTCCATCGACGCCGCCAACGAATTCGACCCGTTGTTCGAAGACGTCTACGACTGGTGCGAAGCCCAGGGCCTGGACCTCGACACGCTGATCCACGAAGACGGCCCGGCGCAGATGGAGATCAACTTCCGTCACGGCGACGCCCTGGACCTGGCCGATCAGATCACTGTGTTCAAGCGCACCCTGCGCGAGGCCGCGCTCAAGCACAATGTCGCCGCGACCTTTATGGCCAAACCGGTGGCCGACGAACCCGGCAGCGCCATGCACCTGCACCAGAGCGTGGTGGAAATTGCCACCGGCAAACCGGTGTTCGTCGATGCCGACGGCAATATGAGCCCGCTATTCCTGCATCACATCGGCGGCCTGCAGAAGTACATCCCCAAGCTGCTGCCGATGTTTGCACCCAACGTGAACTCGTTCAGGCGCTTTTTGCCGGACACCTCGGCGCCGGTCAACGTCGAATGGGGTGAAGAAAACCGCACCGTCGGCCTGCGCGTGCCGACTTCCAGCCCCGAGGCGATGCGCGTGGAAAACCGCTTGCCGGGTGCCGATGCCAATCCCTACCTGGCGATCGCCGCCAGCTTGTTGTGTGGCTACCTGGGCATGATCGAGCAGATCGAGCCCAGTGCGCCGGTGGAAGGCCGTGCCTATGAGCGCCGCAACCTGCGCCTGCCGTTCACCCTCGAGGATGCCCTGGCACGCATGGAAGACTGCGACACGGTCAAGCAATACCTGGGCGAAAAATTCGTGCGCGGCTACGTCGCGGTCAAGCGCGCCGAGCATGAGAATTTCAAGCGGGTGATCAGTTCCTGGGAACGTGAATTCCTGCTGTTGAGTGTCTAAAACAACGATAAAAAGGGTGACGATATGCGTCTTGTGAACAAGCTTCTGCCGTTGGCACTTGCACTTGTACTACCGGTGGCGTTCAGCGCCCAGGCAGCGTCGACGGTGAGCGTCTACAACTGGACCGACTACATCGGTGAAACCACCTTGGCGGATTTCCAGGCCAACACCGGGATCAAGGTGGTCTACGACGTGTTCGACTCCAACGAAACCCTGGAAGGCAAGTTGCTCGCCGGGCGCACCGGCTATGACGTGGTGGTGCCGTCCAACCACTTCCTGGCGCGGCAAGTGAAGGCCGGCGCGTTCCTCACGCTGGACCGTGCGCAACTGCCGAACTTCAAGAACCTCGATCCCCGGTTGCTCAAGCTGCTGGAGCAGAACGACCCGGATAACGCGCACTCGGTGCCGTACCTGTGGGGCACCAATGGCATCGGTTACAACGTCGACAAGGTCAAGCAGGTGCTGGGTATCGAGCGCATTGATTCATGGGCGGTGCTGTTCGAGCCGGACAATCTCAAGAAGCTCCATGAATGCGGTGTGGCCTTCCTTGATTCGCCGGATGAGCTGTTTCCGGCGATGCTCAACTACATGGGCAGGGACCCACGCAGCGAGAACGCCGAGGACTACAAGCAGGCCGAAGCCAAGCTGCTGACGCTGCGGCCGTACATCACTTATTTCCATTCCTCCAAGTACATCTCGGACCTGGCCAACGGCAATATCTGCGTGGCCTTCGGTTATTCCGGCGATGTGTTCCAGGCCGCCAACCGCGCCATGGAAGCCAAAAACGGGGTGAACATCGCGTACTCGATTCCCAAGGAAGGCTCCAACCTGTGGTTCGACCTGCTGGCAATTCCTGCCGACGCCACCAACCCCAAAGAGGCCCATGCGTTCATCAACTACCTGCTCGAACCCGAAGTGATCGCCAAGGTCAGCGCCTCGGTGGGCTACGCCAACGCCAACCCGGCGGCCAAGCCGTTCATGGCCCCGGAACTGGTCAACAACCCTGAGGTTTACCCGCCCCAGGACGTCCTCGACAAACTCTACATTTCCACCACGCCTACGCCGGCGACCATGCGCGTGATGACCCGCGCCTGGAGCAAAGTGAAGTCCAACCGATGATTCAGTCCAGCGAACATGCGCAGTCCTATTACCGCGCGACAGCCAACACCATGGCGCAGCGGCCTGCACTCGACGCTGATCTGAGCGTTGATGTGTGTGTGATCGGCGGCGGGTTCACCGGGGTCAACACGGCCATCGAACTGGCCCAGCGCGGGCTCACGGTGATTGTGCTGGAGGCCCGCCGCATTGGCTGGGGTGCCAGCGGGCGCAACGGTGGGCAGTTGATTCGGGGTATCGGTCATGATGTCTCGGGGTTTGCCAAATACGTGGGCGAGGAGGGCGTGCGCTATCTGGCGCGAGCCGGTATCGACTCGGTGGCGTTGGTGGGCGAGCGCATCGGCGAGCATGGTATCGATTGCGACTTGCGCTGGGGTTTTTGTGAACTGGCCAATACCCCGGCGCAATTCGCCGCGTTCAAGAATGAACAGGCGCAGTTGGCGGCCATGGGCTATGCCCCTGAAACCCGGTTGGTGGGCGCGCAGGACATGGCCCAGGTGGTGGGCTCGACGGTGTACGCCGGTGGCCTGGTCGACATGGGCTCGGGGCATCTGCACCCGCTCAACCTGGTGCTCGGCGAGGCGCAGGTGGCCGAGGCCCTCGGGGTGCGGATCTTTGAACAGACCCAGGTGCTGGAACTGATCCATGGCCACACTGTGCAGGTGCGTTGCGCCGGCGGCAGTGTGCGTGCCGCCCATCTGGTGCTGGCGTGCAATGCGCACCTTGAAGACCTGGAGCCTCGCCTGGGCGGCAAGGTGCTGCCGGCGGGCAGCTACATCATCGCCACCGAGCCGTTGCCGAAAACGGTGGCCGAGCAATTGATTCCGCAGAATCTGGCGCTGTGCGACCAGAAAGTCGGGCTGGATTACTACCGGCTGTCCGCCGACCGGCGCCTGCTGTTTGGCGGTGCCTGCCATTACTCGGGGCGCGATCCCCAGGACATCGCCGCCTACATGCGCCCGAAAATGCTCAAGGTGTTCCCGCAACTGGCCGACACCGCCATCGAGTTCCAGTGGGGCGGCAAGATTGGCATCACCGCCAACCGCTTTCCCCAGGTCGGACGGCTCAAGCAATACCCCAATGTGTTCTATGCCCAGGGCTATTCTGGCCATGGCCTCAACGTGACCCACTGGTGCGCACGGCTGTTGGCCGAAGCGATTCACGCGGGTGCAAGTCGCGGCCTGGATATTTTCAGCCAGGTGCCGCACATGACCTTCCCGGGCGGCAAGGCGCTACGCTCGCCGCTGCTGGCGTTGGGGATGTTGTGGTATCGGTTGCGCGAGGTGCTTTGATCACACAAAGGGCGCAGGCAATCGCTGTACTGTGGCGCCTTGTTAACTGGCCTCAGGTTCAGTCAGCACCTTGCGAAACGTCTCCACCAGCGGGCGCAAATTGACGCGGTGCCAGGCCGCCCACAGCGGTGTGGTGTAGGTCAGCCACGGCAACTCGCGCAACACCACGCCGGGCGGGGCGTTGCGGTTCAGGCCCTTCTGCACCATCGCTACCCCGAGCCCTGACGCCACCAGGCCCAGTGCGGTAAAGGGTTCGCCGGCTTCCATGGGAATCTGTGGGGTGAAACCGGCACGAATGCAGGCGGCGACGAAATCATCGGCGGGGTTGGCGCCGGCTTTGCGCTGCACGCCGATCCATTGTTGGTCGGCCAGGTGTTCGGGCAGCAGTTCGCGTTGCCGGGCCAGCGGATGTTGTTCGGGCAGGGCCAGCAGCATCGGGTCGTCGAGCACCTGCAAGGCGCTCAGATCTGGATCGTCGTCGGCGGGGGGCTCGCTTACCAGGGCGATGTCCAGACTGCGTTGGCGCAGGCCCTCCAACTGTTCGAGGGAGGGCAGGTTATACAGCTTGATGTGCACGGTGGGCCGATCGTCGCGCAGTATGCGCAGGGCGTTGGGTAGAAGGCCTGCGTGCATGGCATTTTCGATATAGCCGATGCACAGGCCGCCTTCTTCCCCCCGGCCCAAGCGCTTGCCCAGCGATTCCAGACGGTTGGCATGGGTCAGCAGCGCCTTGGTTTCAGCCAGGAAGGTCTGGCCGTCGCGGGTCAGGCGGATGCGCTGCTGGCTGCGTTCGAATAGGGTCAGGCCCAGGCGCTCTTCGAGCTGGGCTATTTGCCGGCTCAGGGGCGATTGGGAGATGTGCAAGCGCTCGGCGGCGCGGCCGACGTGTTCTTCTTCGGCGACCACTTCGAAGTAGCGCAGTTGGCGTAGATCGATCATGTAAGACCTGTAAGGACTCAAGTTGGTCGCAGTATGTCTTGGACGGTCTGACTAACGCAATCTAGCATCTGCTCAACGGTCACAACCAACCGATTGAGGATCTCACCATGAGCTTGAAAGACAAACTCCCCGGTGTACTGGGCTTTGGCACCGCACCCTTGGGGAACATGTTCCGCGCCATCCCTGAAGACGAAGCCCAGGCCACCGTCGAAGCCGCCTGGAACCACGGCGTCCGTTACTTCGACACCGCGCCGTTCTACGGCTCGGGCCTGTCGGAAATCCGCTTGGGCCAAGCCCTGTCCAACTACAACCGTGATGACTACGTGCTCAGCACCAAGGTCGGCCGGGTGATTCTGGATGAAGTCGAAACCGGCGCCCGCGACCTTGGCGAAAAAAGCGGCGTGTTCGAACACGGCCGCCCGAATAAAATCCTCAATGACTACAGCGCCGATGCCACCCTGCGCTCCATTGAAGACAGCCTCAAGCGCCTGCAAACCGATCGCCTCGACATCGTGTGGATTCACGATATCGCCCAGGATTTTTACGGCGACCAGTGGCTGGATTACTTCAACCAGGCCCGCACCGGGGCCTTCAAAGTGCTGACCCGCTTGCGCGAGGAGGGTGTGATCAAGGCCTGGGGCCTGGGCGTCAATCGCGTCGAGCCGTGTGAACTGACCTTGGACCTGACTGAGGCGCAGCCCGACGGGTTCCTCCTCGCCGGCCGCTATACGCTGCTGGACCACGAGCGCGCACTGCAACGCCTGATGGACGCCGCCCTGGCCCAGCAGGTTGAAATTGTGGTCGGCGGCCCGTACAGCTCTGGCATCCTCGCCGGCGGCGCACACTTTGAATACCAGCCCGCCAAGCCTGCGATCATCAGCAAGGTCGAGCAGATCAAGGCGATTGCCCAGGCATTTGGCGTGAGTGTGAAAGCCGCGGCGCTGCAGTTTTCCCTGGCACACCCGGCCGTGGCGGCGGTGATTCCCGGTGCCAGTCGTCCGGGTCGCATTGCTGAAGACGTTGCGGCGTTGTCAGAACAGATTCCAGCAGCCTTCTGGCAAGCGCTACGCGAGGCCCGATTGATATCGGACCGCGCGCCTCTGCCTCTCTAATTTTAAGGAAGCTAACCATGAAAATTGATGTGAGCGGCAAAGTGGCCATCGTCAGCGGCAGCACCGCCGGTATCGGCCTGGGCATCAGCCAGGCCCTGGCGCAATCCGGCGCAACGGTGGTAGTGATCGGGCGGGACGCGGGCAAGGTCGACGACGCTTTGGCCAGCATTCGCCAAGGGGTGCCCGGCGCTGACCTGCGTGGGCTGGTGGCCGACCTTGGCACCCTGGAGGGCGCCGAGATACTGTTCGCCGCCGAACCTCGCGCCGATATCCTGGTCAACAACCTCGGCATCTTCAACGATGTGGATTTCTTTGAGGCGCCAGACAGTGAGTGGACGCGCTTCTATGAGGTCAATGTGATTAGCGGCGTGCGCCTGGCACGGCACTATGTGCCGGGCATGGTCGAGCAGGGCTGGGGGCGGGTGATCTTTGTGTCGTCGGAATCCGGGGTGGCGACGCCGGCCGACATGATCAACTACGGCGTGACCAAAAGCGCCAACCTGGCGGTCTCCCACGGCCTGGCCAAGCGCCTGGCAGGCACCGGGGTGACGGTGAATGCGATTTTGCCGGGGCCGACCTTTACCGACGGCCTGGAACAGATGCTCAAGGACGCCACGGCCCAGTCCGGGCGTAGTGCGCGGGAAGAAGCCGATGTGTTTGTGCGTAATGCGCGGCCCACCTCGATCATCCAGCGTGCAGCCAATGTGGATGAAGTGGCGAACCTGGTGGCGTACATTGCTTCACCGCTGTCGTCTGCCACTACCGGTGCCGCTTTGCGCGTAGACGGTGGCGTTGTCGACAGCATGGCGATCTGATTTTTCCCCTGATTGGAGTATTTATTGTGGCAACAGCGTCTTCAGTAATTGAAATCCCGGCATCCGCCGACCAGGTCTGGCAACTGATTGGCGGCTTCAACAGCCTGCCCGACTGGCTGCCCTTTATCGCCAAGAGCGAGCCGAGCGAAGGTGGCCGTGTGCGTCACCTGACCACCGCTGACGGCGGCCAGATCGTCGAGCGTTTGCAGACCTTTGACAACGTGGCGCGCATTTATAGCTACACGATTGAAGAATCGCCGTTTCCGGTGAGTGCGTATCTGGCGACCGTGCAGGTTGAAGCCTTGACCGAGTCGTCGGCCAAAGTCACCTGGTCCGGCGTGTTCACTCCGGCAGCGGGCACCACGGATGCGGCGGTGGAGGAGTTATTTGCCGGCGTCTACAGCGGTGGCTTGGAGGCGTTGCGCGGCAACTTCCCCAACTGAAAATCCCTGCTTTACCTGTGACGAGGGAGCAAGCTCCCTCGCCACGGATCAGGCGTTGTGGGGAAAATGGGCGAGGATCGCTGCAACTGACTCAGCGGGCGTCCTCTGCGCTGTATCGAGCCTGAACGGCGGCTCATCCCAGCATTCATACTCATGCACCAGCACCGACTGCCAGGTCGGCGGCGCCAGCCCGGGAACATCGCCCACGCGGCTTTCCACACGGCGCCGATGCTCGTGCTGATCAGCACACACCACCTGGATATTGATCAGTTCAACCTGCGCTGCCGTCGCCACGGCTTGCCAGGCTTGGCGGCTGTCCCTGACCGGGTTCACGCAATCGGCGATGACCCGATGCCCCAAGCGCAAATTGCTCAGCGCCAATGCATTGGCCACGCTGTAGCCGCTGGCGCCCACATCCCCCGCCAATACGGCGGCATCGCGCAGCGCCTGTTCGATCACATCAATACGCAGGTAAACCGCGCCGGTCTGTCGCGCCAGTTCCCTGGCAACGGTGGTCTTGCCGCTGCCGGGCAGACCGCTGAATACAAAAAGCATGGTCATCAACCCTTGGTAGGAGCGAGCTTGCTCGCGAAAAACGTCAACGATAACGCGTACTTCCAGGTAAAACGTGTGGTCTTCACTATTTTCGCGAGCAAGCTCGCTCCTACAGTGTTATTAGAACTGCTTCACTTCGACAACAGGACCTGCGCCCCATGACCCTGCCATTCGTGAAGATGCACGCCCATGGCGACGACTTCATCATCATCGACCGCCGTGGCCAGGACAACCCCATCACTGCACAGGTCGCCGCCCGCCTGGGCAACCGCCGCTCGGGTATCGGTTTCAATCAGTTGGCGGTGATGCTCGACTGTGGAGACGCCGCCGCACATGTCCAGTTCTGGAACCCCGACGGCACGCGCCTGCCAACCTGCGGCAGCGCGACTCGCGGGGTGGCCGACCGCCTGATGCACGAGACCGGCATCGACACCGTCGTATTACGCACCGACCGCGGTTTGCTGACGTGCACACGCGTCGACGGGCAGCGGGTGTCGGTGGACATGGGAGCGCCGTCGCTGGACTGGGCGGCGGTGCCGCTGGCCGAGGCGATGGACACCCGCGTGCTGCCGATGGACGGTAACCCGGCGGCCTGCAGCATGGGCAATCCGCATTGCACATTTTTTGTGCAAGACATCGCTGCCATCGATGTCGCGGCGGTGGGCCCGGCGCTTGAAGCCCACCCGCTGTTCCCGGCCAAGACCAATGTGCATTTTGTGCAGGTGTTGAGCCGTGGCCGTATCCGCCTGCGCATCTGGGAGCGGGGCGGCGCGGTGCCGTTGGGCTCCGGTTCGTGCTGCTGCGGCGCGGTGGTCAATGGAATTCGGCGCGGGCTGCTCGATGACAGCGTGGAGGTCGAATGCGACGGCGGCACGGTCACGGTGCAGTGGGACGGGCAGGGCGGAGTCATCTTGACCGGCCGTGTCGAGCCGATCATGCAGGGCGCCGCATACCTGGCCTAGAACGTCACGGTAAACGTAGTACCGGCCGTGGCGCAGGACGTCACCGCCACATCGCCACCATGCACCTTGGCCAGTTCGCGCACGATATACAGGCCCAGGCCGACGCTGCGCACATCGCTGCCCTGGTCGGTGCCACGGGTCATGGGCTCGAACAACCCGGCCAGCAGAGTTTCGGGAATCGCCAGGCCATGGTTGTGCACTGCGACCGCACAGGCGTTGTCGCCCAGGCGCGAGGTGATGGTGATCGGTTGCAGCAGGTCGCCATAGGCCACGCTGTTGGCAACCAGGTTGCCGATCATCTGCTGCACTCGGTCGGCATCCAGGCACGCCTGGCCGTTGCCTTCGGCCTGATGCACCAGCGTGGCTCTGGGAAAGGCCACCCGCAATTCATCCACCGCCTGTTGAATAACGCCGTGCAGATCCAGCGGCACCGCCTTGATGGTGATGCCTTGGCCGACCCGCGCCTGGGTGAAGTCCAGCAGGTCGGCGATCATGCGATGGGCGCGTTCGGCCGACTGGCCGATATGCCCCAGCAGTTGGCGCTCCTTGGCCGTGCGCTCGCCGCGCTGCAGAAAGTCCGAAGCCATGCGGATGGCGGTAAGGGGGTTTTTCAAGTCATGACTGACAATCGCCACCATCTGTTCGGCAAACAACGCCCGGCGATGGGCAACCGCATAGGCCGCGCTGAGTTCGGCCTGGGCCTGTTGCAGGGCGACCTCGGTGGCGGTTTTTTCCTGGAGCAGCGCTTCGGCCAACTTGCGTGCATTGAGCAGCTCGCGCTCGTACTTGTCGCGGTCGGTGGTGCCGAACAGCGCCAAGTCATGCACCACGCCGTCGGCCTGCCGGCGCTGGTTGGCGTTGAGCAATACGGTCACTTTGTGCCCGGCGCTGTGGCGAATGTCGAGCTTCACTTCGGTGACGCTGCCGCGCATGCGCAGCATTGGTGCCAGGTGGGTCTGGTAGAAAATCCGCCCGCCCATGGTCAACAGGTCCTGGAAGCGGCGCCCCTGCAGTTCGGCCGCGCTGAACCCGAGCCAGTCACTCAGGCGCGGGTTGACGTGCAGGATCGTGCCGTCCTCCTGGGTCACGGCCAGGGCGCAGGCGGCGCTGTCGAATAGCGACTCAGCAGGCATCGGCAGGCGCCCAGGGGGCCAGGAACCGGTCCATTGCCGCTGCGCACGCCTGGGGTGCACTCATATGCGGGCAATGGCCGACATTGTCCACCAGGCAATAAGTGCTGTTGGGCAGCACGCGGTGCAGGTATTCACCCACGGCTACGGGGGCGATCAGGTCGTCAGTCGATTGCAGGATCAACACCGCAGTGGGCAGGCCCTCTACATCCTGGCGGTTATCCGAAAGGAAGGTCACCCGGGCAAATTGCTTGGCAATGTCCGGCTCGGTGCGGCAAAAGCTCTCGGTCAACGCCTCACCCAGTGCCGGTTGGTCCGGCGCGCCCATGATCACCGGGGCCATCGCGCTCGACCAGCCCAGGTAGTTGCTGTCGAGGGTGTCGAGCAGGTCGTCGATATCCTCGCGCTTGAAGCCGCCAACATAATCGTCAGTGTCGATATAGCGCGGCGATGGGCCGATCATCACGTGCGCCGCAATACGCCCGGGGACAAAACGGTCGGCGAGGGTGCCGATCATCGCGCTGACGGAGTGGCCCACCAGGATCACCGGGCCTTGGGCGTAGGCGTCGATAATCTCGTTGAGGTCGCGGGCATAGCCGTCCAGGGCCTGGTATTTGGCTTTGTCGAACGCGCTGAGGTCCGACCGGCCCGCACCGACCAGGTCGTAGAGAACCACGCGAAAGCGCTGGCTAAAGTGCGGTGCCAACTGGTTCCACATCGCTTGATTGCAGCCAAAGCCGTGGGAAAACACCAGCGTCGAAGGACCGTCGCCCATCACATTCACATTGTTGCGGTAGCGCAGGTCCATGGCGTTCTCGTAGCTGGCAATTTGCTATGCGGGGTAAGGCCGCAGTTTAGATAGTCGCGCACCTGGGGTCACGCGTTATACGTCGATAAGGTAAAGTCGGCAGCTTAAGGAAGAAACCTCAGGTAACAAAACATGATAGGGAATTGGTGTCAAAAGGTCTCGGGTTTGCTGGCCCTGGTGCTCCTCGGCGTGGTGAGCATAGCCCAGGCGGACACTTCACCGATCGGGGTCGCCCTCGACCAGCGGGTGATTGACCTCACCAACACCCTCGACGCAACCACCACCCAGCGCCTTAAAAGCCAGCTTGGCGACCTTGAAGCGCGCAAAGGCGCGCAAGTCGCGGTGTTGCTGGTGCCGACCACGGGCGGCGCCGCTATCGAAGACTATGCCAACCAACTGTTTCGCGCCTGGCAGCTGGGGCGCAAGGACGTCAACGATGGCATCCTGCTGGTAGTGGCCAAGGCTGACCGCGCAGTGCGCATTGAAGTGGGCTACGGCCTGGAAGGCATCGTCACCGACCTGCTGGCTCATCGCATTATTGAAGAACAGATCACCCCGGCGTTTCGTCAGGGTGATTTTGCCGGCGGTGTGCAACAGGGCGTGGACGCCCTGACCGTACTGGTGGACGGCGGTGACTTACCGCCATTGGCGGGCGCCGGGATCAATCCTCAATTTATCGCGTTGCTGGTGGCGTTTATCCTGGGCGGCTTGGGCGGCGTGGCGATCGCTGCCGACAAGCTGCATTGGCGCCGGGCGTTGATCGTCACCGTGGCGGCCACGCTGTTGCTGACGCTGCTGGCGGGCGGTCGGGAGTGGCCGATGTTCCTGTTTGTCATGCCGCTGACGCTGTTGATAGGCGGCGCGATATTCGGCGCGCTGTGGCAGGTGCGTACGCTGTTTTACTGCGTAATCGGGCTGCTGGCTTATATCCTCGGGTTGGTGGTGGCAAACCAGTATGTGGACGTCAGTTTCATCCATTGGCTGCTGTGGCCACTGGGCGTTTTGGTGGTGCTGGGGTTGTACCTGGTGCTACTGCTGATCATGAGGCAGACCTGGCGCACCAGCCGTGCAGGTTTTAGTGTGCGACTGCTGGCGGCGGTAGTCGTGTACGTGGTGGCAGGGTGGGTGATTGACGGCGGCCGCGACGGCTGGCTGTTGGCGTTTCCCATCGCATCGTTTGTCGCGCTGATCATCTTCGGCAAGGTCGGCGAAGGGACGGGATCGGGTAGCGGCTCCAGTTCGAGTTCCAGCAGGTCCAGCTCCAGTGGCAGTTCCTCCGGTGGCGGTGGTTCCAGTGGTGGCGGTGGGGCTTCCGGCAGTTGGTGACGCGTTAGCCGATACCTACACTTTCGACCCCCCCCATGGCAAGCGGGTGTTTGGCAATGCCATGGGGGGGCACAACGGTTTGGACAGCAAACAGCCGATTGCAGTGTTACGCCTTGACCCAACTGCCCTTGCCATCGGATTTGATTTCGAAATCAATGGGGTCACGGTTGGCGTTGCCTTTAGCGTTCTCAACGGTTTTTTCGTCCGACGGCAGGAAGTTGCGATCTAACCGGCTGCGGGCAGTGTTGACCTGAGAATTGTCGACGGCCTTTTCGTCCGAAGGCAGGAAGTTTTGATCCAGCCGACTACGGTTGGCGTGGGCCCTGTATTCATCGCCGATGTTCTTCCAGCCGCCCTTGCCATCGGACACTTCTGCATCGTCCCCAATCTGGTTTTCTTCCTTGGGGTTGTATCTGGCTTTGTCGTTGTCGATCCTGCTGTTGTCAACGGGTTGGTATGCAGGGATAGATGGGCTGTAACCATTGATTGAAGACACGATTGCACCTCTCTGATAGCTGGGATATTGACCCGCCAGGACGGCGTCCCGGCTCGGCGTTTCGCAGGCTACAGCGCCATGGGCAGTCGCTCAATGCGGCCCATTTCGGGTGAATGTAACCGAGTGAAACCGCTGCGGTCGCGGGTTTCCAAATAGTGAGAGTGGCTATCGGTGCAATCCGCCAAAGGGGCAGCAGAGTCAGGCTGAATGTAAGAAAGCGTCGTTGGTACTCAGGTTTTCATTTGTAGAAATACATTTGACGGCTCAGTGGTGTGCGCTTGTTTCATGATTGGAAACAGTTATGTAATGACCTTTCTTAGACAGTTCTCACCATTTCATGCCACGCCATCCCACCGTGATCCGACGGCGAAGGCCGCACATAGGTGTAGCCCATGCGGGTGTACAACGGCACGTGCTGGTGCTTGCACATCAGGTGAATTGTCTGCTTGCCCATTGCTGCCATGCGCTGCACGAACGCGGTCATCAGTTTTTTCGCATAGCCTTTGCCTTGATGTGCCGGGTCGACCACCACCGACATGATCACCACATTCGGCGCCTCGGCCACATGGCCTACCAACTCCTTGAATGCCTCATCCGACATCACCACATTGTGGGCACAGCCGGAATTGATGAAACCTGCGATTTCGCCATCCGCCTCCAGGATCAAAAAGCCCTGGGGATACTGGGCGATGCGCGTGGCGATTTTCTCCAGGGTGGCGGCTTCGTCGCCTTCGTATGCGCTGGTTTCGATTTCAAAGCAGCGTTGGGCGTCGGTGGGCAGAGCGGTACGCAGGGTGAGGGTGGGCATGGGGGGTTCCAGGGCGTTGAGCGAAAGGCAACATCATAAAGAAACGTCGAGCTTATGGCACAGCAAGGCCATTTGCTTGGAGGGGAAGGTGTGAGGTTCGACTGAAATATCGGATGCAGAGCGCAGGCCTGACTGATGCGACTCAGTCCAATGTGGGAGGGGGCTTGCTCCCGATGAGGGAGTGTCAGTAAACGCATCTTGGACTGACCCACTGCCATCGGGAGCAAGCCCCCTCCCACATTCGGACGACCTAGAATTCCCCGGAATACTTTACTGCCGCCGCCGCCCGCGACGGCACATTCAAACTGCGCAATAATGACGACACATGAATGCGCACGGTAAACGGCGAAATATCCAGGGCTTTGGCGATTTCCTTGTTGGTCTTGCCCTGGGCTATCAGGCGCAGCACTTCCTGCTGGCGGGTGGTGAGGGTGTGGGTGTGGGTGTCCAGCGGCAGCAGGCCCGAAGGCGCGAACTTGACCAGCACTTCGCCGTTGCGGATCGCCAGCAACGCCTGGCCAATGTCGTCGGGGGCGATGTTCTTGCCGATAAAACCGTCGGCACCCAGGGCCATCACCTGTTCGATCAGCGCCGGGTCGTCGACCATCGACACCACGATCAACGTTGTGCGCCGCAGTTGCTGGCGCAGTTCGGCCAGTTGGCTGATGCAAGTCAGGCCGGGGAAGCGCAGGTCGAGGATCAGGGTGTCGACTTCGCTCGCCTCGCACAGCAGCGCATTCACTGTGGCCAGGTCGCCGGCCTCTTGCACCTGGGCGTCTGGCAGCAGGCGCCGCACGGTGCGTGCCATGCCTTCGCGAAACATCGGGTGGTCGTCGGCGATGATGATCCGGCCGGTCATGGCGAGCTCCTTCCTGGGGCAAGGTGGTGTCGAGGCATGCTACTTTACCAGCGGGCCAAGGGCCCTTTTCCAAAGATGATATGTCAAGGATATGACTATGAGTCCCGAGACCAACTCCGAACTCGATCAGGCTAACCTGCGCATCGTGGTGGCCACCATCGCCATTGTGTATATCAGCGTACTGGGTTTTTTGCCCGGGCAGTCGCTGGACACCTACCTGCCGGTGATCCTGTATATCTTCGGGTTCCTGCTGGCGTCCATCGTGTTGCGCCAGGTGATCGCACGCTGGCCCGGGCATTACCCGGCGCGGCGCATCTTCGGCATGATCCACGACTACACCGGCACGTCGTTCGGCCTGGTGGTCGGCGGTGAAGCAGCGTTGCCGCTGTACGCGGTGATGGTCTGGGTGAACCTGGGCAACGGGATGCGCTACGGGTCGCGCTACCTGGCGATTGCCACGGGGCTGGCGTTGCTGGCGCTGCTGATCGTGTACCAGCTTACGCCGCTGTGGCAGGCGCAACCGTTCATGGTGTTGATGCTGATGATCACCAGCACGGTGATCCCGGTGTACGCCCATATCCTTCTGGAGCGCACGCGCAAGGCTTCGGAACAAGCCATTGCCGCCAACCTGGAAAAATCCCGCTTTCTCGCCCAAGCCAGCCATGACCTGCGCCAGCCGATCCACTCTATTGGCCTGTTCACCGCCTGCCTGCGCGAAGCACGGTTGGGGGATGACGAGCGGCGGCTGGTGGACAATATCGATCGCTCGCTGCTCAACGTGTCGCAACTGTTCCGTTCGATCCTCGACCTCTACACCCTCGACAATGGTCGCCTGCTGCCCAAATACCAG
Organism: Pseudomonas sp. OST1909; assembly: GCF_015277575.1. Taxonomy (NCBI): domain Bacteria; kingdom Pseudomonadati; phylum Pseudomonadota; class Gammaproteobacteria; order Pseudomonadales; family Pseudomonadaceae; genus Pseudomonas; species Pseudomonas sp. OST1909. The sequence continues at coordinate 3,880,386 of NZ_CP063780.1, read as the reverse complement.
GTGATCCACCTGGGCGACTTTCTTGCCGACCTGGTGCGCCAGAACGCCGAGGCCGCACGCTGGGCCGGCGTGGAGTTGCGCTTGCGCCCCTGCGCTCATTGGGCGCTGGTGGATCCGGGCATGTTGGCAACCATGGTGCAAAACCTGCTCTCCAATTGCTTCAAATACGGCGCGCAGCGGCCAGTGCTGATCGGCGTGCGTAGTCGCGAAAACGGCTTGGTCATAGAGGTGCATGATCAGGGGCGAGGGATTGCACGGGAGCATCTGTCAAAGGTCTTCGAAGAGTTCTATCGCGTGCGCCAACTGCGTGACAAGGATGTCGAAGGCGTGGGCCTCGGGCTGTCCATCGTCAAGCGCCTGGGGCAATTGATGGGGATGCAGGTGAGCCTGCGTTCGCGGTTGGGCCAGGGCACCTCGGTGAGCCTGCACGGCCTGGCCCTGGCCAACGCGCCGCGTCAACCGGCGCTGCGCGACGATGTGCGCCAGGCCGGCTTGCTCACCGGTCTGAAAGTGTGCCTGGTGGAGGATGATCACAACGTGCTGCTTGCCACCCAGGCGCTGCTGGAGCGATGGGGGTGCCAGGTGCAGGCTGAGTCGAGTGGGAAGGGGCTGGTCAGCGACTGCGATATCATCGTCGCCGACTACGACCTGGGTAATCACGCCACTGGCATCGAATGCATCGACCAGCTACGCCAGCAACGCGGTTGGGCGGTGCCGGCGTTGATCCTCACCGGTCACGACGTGGAGAGAATCCAGGCCGCGTTGCACGACCGTCAGATCGCCATCTTGTCCAAACCGGTGCGCCCTGCGGAACTGCGCGGCAGGTTGCGTGACCTCAGCCAGGAAAAAGTTACTGCATGAACGGTGTCAACCCGTTGCCACGCGCGCCTTTTGGCTGGCAGTAGGCGGCAGGTTTCATCAGGCCAAAACTGGCGATTGCAAATGCACCGCCGCTGGCCCCGCTTGGTACGGAGCAGTTGTATTCGCCGGACGCAGTGTTGGCTACATAGTAAGTGGTCATGGAATCGCTGCGCACATTGGAAATACGTTTTACCGGCTCGCCCAGGTTGGTTTCCGACAGCTTCTTGAGGTGATCTTCAGTGGGCTTGATATTGCTGCAACCGGCGACGCCGATGATCAAGGCGCCCAGCAGGGCAAGGCGAGTAACAGGGGAGTGGAGTTTCATGGTGCGTCTTCCTTGGGATTGTTTTGGTTTTTCCAGCGCGCAACAAACCCGCACGCAATGAATGCGCGGTGTTGAGGAAGCGTTGGAAGTGCCGAGGAATATAGCGTCGCAGGCGGGCAGGGTCGATTAGCACAAATGGGCTAATGGCAATTTGAAGTCATGGAAGGAACAGGCAGTGTTGGAGATAAAACGAGCTACGCCAGACGACGCCGACAGAGCGTTCGAGATTCGCCGTGACGCCATTCGCGGTCAGTGCATTGGCGCCTACAGCGCGGAGCAAATGGCGCTCTGGACCCGAGGTTGCGCAAGTGATGGCTACAGCGTGCTGATGGAAAAGCCGTTCTACCTGGGCTGGGTGGACGGTGAAGTTGTGGCTACCGGTATGCTCGATCCTGATCACCATGAAGTAGGTGCATTGTTCGTACGATCTGCGTTCACTGGGCGCGGCTATGGCAAGGCGATGCTTGCCCATGTGGAGGGTATTGCACGGCAGATGGAGATTGAACAGGTAGTGCTGGACGCCACCTTGAATGCGGTGAGTTTCTACCGCTCATGTGGTTATGTGGGGGATGAGCAGGCGGTGTATCGCTCACCCTCGGGGTTGGTGCTGGCGTGTGTGCCGATGGTGAAGCGGCTGCGGGTCATGCCGGCGTTTTGAATGCTGCGCGCAATCGCTCAATGACCTGAGCAACGCCGGGGCCCCGAATCGGTGGTGGGGTGAGGCTTTCGCCGAATTCGCGCCATACAAACAGGGTTAGCTCGGCCCCATCGGTCAGGCTTTTGGTGAGAGCTTGTGAGCCGAACCCCTGCAGGCTGCGATAACGTTCGTCGTGCCAGAACGCTTGTTCAACCCAGTCGTATACCGGGATAAAGTGAAAGTGCAGGGGAAACCCCGGCATATGGCCGTAGCGGCTGATGTACAACCATTTGGGTTGCAGTTTCGCTTGCATGACGCGTTGGACTTTTGCGAGCAAGCCCCCCAGTTCGGCCAGTGCGTCGTCGGGCATGTCGGCCAACGAGTCAACCGATGTCTTGGCGCCGAGCATCAGATATCCCGGTAGTTTTGACGCCTGGTGGTGGTTGAGCAGCCAATGCTCGGTCTGATGCAGGATGAAAGCGGGGGCGATCTGCATACGCACGCGTCCGTATGGGTTGGGGCGGCAGGATACCAAGTATTGCTCGGATAGGGTGTGGCCCCAAATCCATGGCGAGGGAGCTTGCTCCGATAAGTATCGATATCTACACAACTTCGTCGCAGCCGACCGTAACCACGATGCGAAGCGAGCCGCTCTTGATCTTGCTCTGCTTTTGATCTTAGGCGCCCCGTTAAACCACGCTGGCCGGAATTCGACAGGGATTTGGGGGGTAAACCGGCAGGGATGCCGGTTTAGCCGCCCCGCGCCATGGATGGCGCGTGGCGGCGGCCCCCCAAATCCCTGTCGGATTACGGGCACACCGAGCCTGAGCGAGGTGCCGAGTGGTGGGGCAAGAGCGTTTTGGTTACTTTTGCGCTTTTCAAAAGTGACCCGCTGTAAGAGCGGAACCATAAGTGGCCGTTACCGCAGCAATGGATATGTACTCGGTCTGATCCAGCATCCTGGTCGGCCCGGAGGCCGCCATCGGGAGCAAGCCCCCTCCCACAGGGCAATCAATGCATCTTGCTATGGTCCATCTTGCTATGGTCCATCTGGCTGTGATCCATGCCGTCCAGGCCCCGGGCATTGGCCGTCACCTCAACGGTCTGTTTTTCACCCTTGGCATCCTGCACCACAAGGGTCAGCGGCACCTGGTCGCCTTCCTTGATCTGGCCGGTCAGGCCCATCAGCATGACGTGATAGCCGTCGGGGTCGAGCTTGACGGCTTTACCCGCCGGCAGCGCCAGCGACTTCACCGGGCCCATGCGCATCACGTCGTCCTTCATGCTCATTTCATGGATCTGCACATCCTTGGCCACCGGCGAGGCCACGCTGAGCAGTTCGCTGTCGCTGTCGGCGGTGAGGGTCATGAAGGCACCGCTGGACGGCTGGCCCGGTACGGAGGCGCGCACCCAGGCGTCGGTCACTTGCACCTGGGCGCTGGCGTGGGCGGCGAGGCCGAGCAGGGTAAGGCCGAAGGCAAAGCGTTTGAGGTATTGAGCGGTAGTCATTAGCAGACCTCCATGACGGTGAGCAGGTCTTCTGCGCACTCTTGAGCGGTAAGGGATGCCTGCAAGCCAAGGCGCAGGTTGCCACGGGTGTCGAACACGAAGCTGGTGGCGGTGTGGGACAGGGTGTAGGTGTCGCCGGCGGGGATCTTTTCATAAAAGATCCCGAACTCCTTGGCGGCCACGGCGATTTCTTCCGGGGTGCCGTAGAGGGCTTCGAAGCTGGGGTCGAAAGCCTTGACGTACTTGTCGAGAATCTCGGGGGTGTCTCGTTCCGGGTCCAGGGTGATGAACACCACCTGCATGATCTTGCCGTCGCGGCCCATCAGCTTCTTGGCCTGGGCGGCGCGTGCCAGGGCTGTCGGGCAGACGGCCGGGCATTGGGTGAAGCCGAAGAACACTACGGGCATCAAGCCGCGGTACGAGCTCAGGGTGACGGTTTCGCCGTCGGTGTTCTTGAGCTTGAAGGTGCGGCCCATGATCTTGTCACTGAGGTCCTTGCCGTACTTGAAGTTCAGCTTGGGGGTGTAGTCACAGCCGCCCAGCAGGCTGCCCAGGCCCAACAGGCCCATGCCGGTCAGCACTTTGCGGCGGGTGAATAACGTACTCATCAACTATGCATCCTGTGAAACGCCTGCGAAGCAATGGAGCTGCCTCACCAGGCTTGGAAAAGGAGTAACGAGAAGGGTGCAGAGTCTATCAACCCTGGCCACTGCGCGTAATCTGCGACGTTCTGCCACAGGGGCGCACCGCACTTCATCCTTTTGCGGCTTCGGTGGTAGAGTCGCCGCCATGAAACTGCATCACTCTGACCGTTCGCTGATCGCCTGGGCCCTGTACTTCTGCGTGCTGATGAACCTGTTCGCCTGCGGTTTGGGGCACGGTCAGATGATGGGCCAGCAGCTCAACGGCATCGGTGGGCTGTTCTGTTCGGTAGAAGGTGGCCAACTGCCAATTTCCGACAAAGGGTTGGCTGACCCGAGTTCCAGCAACATCTCGAACTACTTTGCCTGCCCGGTCTGCAACGCCATTACCGTCGCTATCGTATTCCTGATCGGCCTGGCCTGGCTGCTTGGCCTCGGGCAAAACCCGCGCCCGGGCCATGAGCGGCGCAACAAGGCGCCGCCGCGTTATTCCTGGCCCTCGGCCAACCCCCGCGCTTCCCCCGCATTCTGACGTATGCCTTGGGCCTCCTGAGACCAGGGGGCATTCTGCCGTCACGATTATGGGTGCGATCCATGAATCAACTATTGCCTGCAGGCGCCAGCCGCCTGGTCAGCAAGGCGTCCCGTCGCCTGTGCGCGGAGCCCGCGCTGCCCGACTACCCGAGTAATGCCCGTTGCTTTGTGCACCTGGATGCACGCCTGTTGCCCCATTGGCACACCTTGTTCGATATCTGCCCGGCATTGCTCAAGCTTGACCCGCCGGAGGGGCTGAACCTGTTTCGCAGCTTTATGACCTGGGCCTATCGCCATCGGCCGCCGTTGGATTGGACCTACCATCTGAACGTCTGCCGCTGGCTGCTGGGCTCGATGTACCGTGCGCAAATAGATAACGAGCCGATAGAAACCTTCATGGCTGCCGCGGCGGCGTGCTGGGTGACGACCGATCAAAGCCAGGCCCAGGGCGTGGTTCTGGCCTGGCAAGACGCACGGATTGTTGATTGGAAGGGCAGGCCGCTGGCTGATATCGAACGCCAGGTGTTGCCTGCCCCGGCAGGGGATTTTGCCTGGTGCCCGTTGACCCGCCAGGCTGGCTTCAGCGGTTGGCAACCGGTGCCTTGAAGTGCTGGTCGAACTATGACGGGAGGCGACCTAAGAAACGCGAACTTTTTGTAGGATGAAACTGTTTTTTCATACTGCTGATGGGAGCGGTATTTTTTTACCCGCAAGAGTGCGATGTTCACGTTCGACGCCAAAAACACAAGAGGCTGCGATGAAGAAGATGTTCGAGACAACCCCTTTGCCCAGTGATCACTACGATGTTGTCAGTCGGGCACTGCACGGGTTGATGGCCCTGGTTTTCACCTGGATCTATTGCACGGCGGTGGCCCACTACCTGGCTTCCGACTCTACGGTGGACAAACTGCTGTGGCCCTATCACAAGCCCACAGGGTTGTTATTGCTGGTGCTGCTGATACTGCGGGCCAGCTGGAATCTGTTGCACCGGCACCATCGCCCCCCAAGCGTGAACCGCTGGTCATCGATCGGGCATGGCGCGCTCTATGCGCTGATGTTGCTGATCCCCGTGATCGGGCTGCTGCGCCAGTACGGCTCCGGTCGCGAATTTTCGGCGTTTGGCCTGACGATCATGGAGGGCCTGGAAGGCGAAAAGGTGCAGTGGATGATTGATCTGGGCCGCGACTTCCACAGCGAACTGGGGTGGACGATGCTGGTATTGATTGTCGGGCATATCGGCGCGGTGCTTGTGCATTCGCTGCGAGGCGAGCCTCAGGTATTGCGACGCATGTTTGGTCGTAGGGCTTGAAGCGCTGACGAGAGATTCGGAAGACCCGCACGCGTCACAGCGTGGTGCGCTGCCATGCGACCCTGGAGCGGATGACTAGGCTTTGTGAACCATTGGTTTTCAGGTTTATCCGCTTATGTCTTCCTTGCACCAAAACACCCCGTCACTGACGGTTTTCGACCCGCGAGGGTTAACCGTGCGTAGCGTGGCTTACCACCGCAACACGCTACAACAGCAACCTCTGGAGTATGTCACGCGCCAGGTATTCGGCGCCCGGGGCTTCCTGCAGCAACAATGGGACCCCAGGCTGTCTGACCTGCACGGCCTTGACGACGCTGTGCCGCCCAATCTGTCCAATCGCCATAGCCTCACCGGGCTAGCCCTGAGTACCGATAGCGTGGATGCCGGTAGCCAGGTCATGCTGCCTGGCAGCGCTGGTCAGGTCGTGCAGCAATGGGACAGCCGTGGCGCCCGGCAGCGGTTTGAATACGATCAGTTGCTACGCCCCGTGGCGGTGTTTGAGCGTGCTGCAGACGAAGCGGCAGAGCGCTGCGTGGAGCGCATGACCTACGCCGGCATGACGTCTCGGGAGGCGGCACGTAATCGCTGTGGCCGCTTGATCCGCCACGATGATCCAGCCGGTACGCTGTTCTTCGATCATTACAACGTACAGGGCAGCGTCACGGTGCAAACCCGGCGTTTGCGCGCACAATACACTGCGTCCGACTGGCCGCTGGCGGAGAGTGAACGCGACGCACACTTGCAGGCTGAGGCATTCACGACCACCTGGCGGTACGGCGCGCTGGGCCAGGTGCTGGAACAGGTCGATGCCCTCGGCAATCGTCAGCAATCGCGTTACGGCGTAGACGGCTTGTTGACCCACCGCGAAATAGTCTTCAAGAGCGGAGCGCGCAAGACCTTGGTGGATCAGCGCACCTTCAACGCCTCGGCGCAGGTGTTGGTCGAACGCACGGGCAATGGTGTCGTCAGCGTGGCCGAGTACGCCGATACCGATGGCCGTTTGATGCGCTTGAGCGCCCACCTCAAAAACACGCCGGGCAGGCTCCTGCAAGACCTTTCATACCGCTACGACCGGGTCGGCAACGTGCTGCGCATCCACGACGCGGCGCAGCCGACGCGGTGGGCGACTAACGTTCAGGTGGCGGCGGTCAGTACGTTCGAGTACGACAGCCTGTCACGATTGATCAAGGCCACTGGCCGGGAAAACTCCCGTAGCGCCGGCACATCCGCGCTGCCGGGCAGGGTCGTGTTCGGGGCCACGGACGACAATCTCTGGCGCAACTACACCCGACACTACGCCTACGACCCGGCCGGCAACCTGACGCAGATGCGCCATGTTCCTTCCTCCGGCAGCGGCTTTACCCAGCACATGCACGCAGGTGAACACAGTAACCACAGCGTGATCGAGCGGGAGGGGGCGACGGCGCCCGGCCTGGGCAATCGCTTTGATCAGGCCGGCAATCTCAAGGAACTGGCGCGTGGGCAGGCGCTGACCTGGAATGTGCGCAACCAATTGGTTCGTGTTGCGCAAGTGCTGCGTGACAGCGGCGAACATGACGATGAGGTCTATGTGTACGACGGCGCCGGCCAGCGGGTCAGCAAACGCCGAGTGGCACACACCGGCTCACAGACCCATACCCATGAAGTGCTGTATCTACCGGGCCTGGAGCTGCATCGCCAGGGCACCTCGGGTGAATGGCGCAATGTGCTGCTTGCTCAGGCCGGGCGCACTGCGGTCAGAGGGTTGCAATGGCAGCAGGGGCGCCCCGAGGGCATGGTGGACGAGCAACTGCGCTTCAGCCTCTGCGATCACCTGGGCAGCAGTACTCTGGAGCTTGACGAAAAAGCGGCCTTGCTCAGCCAGGAAAGTTATTACCCGTTCGGCGCGACCGCCTGGTGGGCCGCGAAGAATGCGCTTGAAGCAAGCTATAAAACCCGGCGTTACTCGGGCAAGGAGCGCGACGCCAGCGGCTTGTATTACTACGGGTTCAGGTATTACGCACCCTGGTTGATGCGGTGGATAAGTGCAGACCCGGCGGGGGATGTGGATGGGTTGAACCTGTACGCCATGGTAGGGAACAACCCTGTCGGCTATGTGGATGACAATGGCTTGCAGCGCAATCCCCTGGTTGAAGTGGTCATCATCATTATCATGGCGGTGTTGGCTGGGTCATCCATGAGCTTGGACGCAAGCCAAGCCGCGCAGATAGCTGTCGCGGGATTCATGATGGCAGTTGTGGGCGCAACGTTGTGGGCTCGCCAGCAGGCAAGAGTTGACAGGAGCTGGGAAAACGAGCGCAGTGCAGTTTATCGAGAAATGGCCATGGAAAATGCCCGGGATATATTGCAAGGGGCCAACCCCACCGAGGAGGAGATCACTGCGTTTGCGGATTTTCTTCATCAGTTCCGAGTGAACAAATCCGACAGTGGGAGCTACGCCTACGGATTGATACCTGACGATTACGGTGGCATTTACGCCTACACCGGACCCGGTCATCGCAAGCACGCGGCTTTGAAAGCTGCCAAATCACACAAAAACCCGGATCGGGAGTTAAAAAGACTGGGATTTGAAGCGATGACGGTGCGCCCTCCGCAACATGAAAGGGTTGGCCCATTGCCGGCAGCCGGGCTGACAGCTACCGAAGTCCACCCGCTGACAAAGGCTGCAAGTGCGGGGCGACGAGGTTATGGCGAAGCGGGCGCCGTTTCAGCGCCCGAACCTGCGGCAGTTGCTCCTGCGCCGGGTCCACAGAACCCGGTCATCGATGTCGAAGACATCATGAATGAGTTGCGAGGAGCGCAAGGTGACATCGTCAGGGGCGTCCTGAACGATCTTATCGAGGGGCGAGTGGCCTTTTCTTCAGGGCACTCCGTTCGTGGAGTGCGTAACACCCGCAGTTTCGATTTGCCGTTGTATCGCGGGCATCGGGGTCGCGGCGCCTACCGGTTATTGATTGCGCATGTGAGCGGGCCTAACTATCGGGCAGTCGGTGTGAGAGATATTCATCGTCGCTGAGGCAAGCAGTACATCAGGCCCTGGAGCGCGGGCCCTTGAAGGCCCGGCTCTTTGGGTGGCAATCGTCAGTCAGGGGCGTGAGTGTCGTTTTCGTCTTCGCTGATGCTGTACCAGACACAATACGTTTGGCGACGCGTGTCGCCATTGGCGTTGAGGGTAAGTACCGGGCGTCCAAGTGCGTCGTGAACGTGTCGTTCGCTGGGGCGCGAGGCATTGAACGCCTTATCGTCGATGTACCCGGAACGGTCGGCGAAGTAAGGCCGCCAGGTCCGCGCCACGCCCCCCCGGTTGTCGTATTCGACGCGCCCACTGATGCGCCAGCGGCGAGTGGCTTCGACTTGATCGGCACCCTCGCTTAACGTTCCGGCGGGGTCGACCGCAAACGCGGGGCCTGATTGTGCCTGCTCCTGGGTTTGCCGCACGCGACCAAAACCATCACTGAAGGCGAGGGCGACGTGGATCTGCCGATCGGCCTCACCTGGCGTTCCCTGCCAGTGGTCGTCATGCAGCACCACGGCGTGCACCGGCACTCGACGGGCAGTCTTGATCAGGCTTAAAAGCGTTTGATGATGGGGCTGCCGGCTGGGCAGGTGGTTGATGCGCGCCAGCGCTGAGGCTCGAATGTGCCCGCTGGGTAGCAGGTAACCGCTGCTCACCCAGTGCGCCTGCACACTGGCAGCCGGGATGCGGCCCATCCAACTGAACACGTCATAAAAGCAGGCGCTCTGGGCATTGTGAAGGGCCGTGGCAGGATCGGCCAGCGCCTGCGTCGGGCCGCTGTCGAGGGCGCGGGTGACGGATTGCCAGTTGTCATAGCCGACAGGCTTGCCCTGTTCCTCACCCGCAAGGCCAGTGGCAATCAGATGTCCGCGGGCATCGTATTGCGCGTACTGCCGGGTGCGCTGTGCGTCGGTGACTGTCACCGGCAGGCCGATCCGGTAGTCGTAGTCGGCCTGGGTCGAGCAGCCGTCCGCTGACTGAACTTTGATCACGTGTAGCCAGTAGGCGTCGTATTCGGTCTGCGTCGCGGCGTGGCTCATGCTGGCCTGGTGGCGACGAGGCCGATAGAACCCATCAGGTTGCGCGTAACGAGTGTAGCCGCGGCCGACCGACCAAAGTGTCATTGCATCGTCCTGCCCTGCAATCGCCGAGAGAAACGCGGACATCGGGCGATAATGCTGTTCGGTCAAGGTGGCGGTGATCTGTGGGTCTTGATAGACGCTCAATGCCGGCGCATCGAGTTCGGCGACTTCGACGTAAGCGGGCAAAGCCTGGAAACTCGCGGTTCCGGGCGGTAACGGCGTGGTGTGCTCCGCCAGGCAATAGTGCTGCACCGACAGCCCGCCGAGTTGGCGCTGGTCACCCGGCCTCAAGGGGTTGGACGCGTCCTCGGCGACGAATTGTTCATAGCCGATCTGCCCGTGCGGCCATGCTTGCCTGGGTAGCGTCAGTACGTTGCTGCGCTGCTGGTAAGGCAGTTGCAGGCGCCAGCGTTGCGGTGCGTCCAGGTGAATGAAGCGGGCGAGGGTTTCGTTGAGGTAGTAAGCCTGTTGTGCCGGGTCGTGCGCTGCGCGCCACCACTGCTGCTCATGGGGTTGGCCGGACGGCGCGGCGTCAGTGGCGCTCTTGCGGCGGGCATAATCGACCACCACGCTGTGCACAAGGCTGGCGTAGGTGTCCCAGCGCAGATTCAACAGGTGCCGACAGCGCGGATCATCCTGCTGGCGCTCGTAGTGACAGGTGATCGACTCCAGCAGCAAAGGCAGCAGTGTCGCCGGTTCGCCAGCCTTTCGCGACGGGCTTATAAGGCGTACCAGATAACGTTGTTGCTGCACCGAGTAGGGCACGCCGTTCGGCGGTTTATCGGCGGCGGCGTAGACCTCCTCGCGCAACAGGCTACCGGCCAGCGCACGCCGCACTTGATGCCAGGTCGATGCCTGCGGGTTGGCAATCAGGGTGTCCAGAGTGCGCCCGGTCTCCAACTGGCCCAGCAGGGTCGGCCCCACCACAGGCGCATGTCGATCCCCTGCATAAAACCCCTCTCGCGAAAGCTCAAGTGTATTGAACCAGCGTTTGGTCAGTACTCCCGATGCGGTATTGGCGGACGGCGGCATATCGGTTTCCAGCACCAGGCCGAAGCCGATGAACCGGCGCTCAACGCTGTCGTGACAGGCTTCACGGTAGCGAAAATACTGGGTCAGCCGATTGCCGCTGACCTGGTCTGTTTGCCGCTGAAGCCGAACCACCGGCACGGGGAAGGGCAGGCTGCTGACTGAGGCTTTCCCCGAGGATGGCCGCTGGTGTTTTTCGTCGAGCCATTCCTGGGCACTGCTGCGATAACTCAGTAGGGTGGCCGCTCCCATGTTGTTGAGGGTGGCCGTCAACAAATAAGGTTTTCGACGGACAAAGTCGAAGCGCCAATGCCGGGGTTTGATGTGCGGTACGCTCAGGATCAGGCTGGAACAGCCCAGGCCTTGAAGGTCGGCGAAACTGACCTGACACGTCGCGTCGTGGAGCACGCCGTCTGGCCAGGGCAACGTCACAGGCGGCATCAGCCCGCTGCCGGCGCGGTTCATGAGAATCAGCAGTTGTTCAGGCTGCAGGTAAATCAGGTCCACCGCGCCTGAACCGTCGAGGTCAGCCAGGCGGATATTGGCGGCGTCGAAGCTGGCGTAGTCGAACGGCAATGCCGCAAACACGAATCCCTTGCCGAAGCGTCCGCCGCCCAGGTTTGGCCAGCATCTGATTTCATTATGGCGAATACGCACCAAGTGCTGTTGACCGCTGCCTAACGGGTCGCAGAAGGCGACCAGCTCGGTCGATGTATGGCTGAGCGTGGGCAGACCCTCGTCGGCGTGCTCGTAGGGCACTTGGAGGCCGGCGCCATACCCCTCGCCCTGGTGATGGGCATACAAACGCACGCTGTGATTGCCGATCAACGCAAGGTCCAGGCGGCCGCTGCCCATCAGGTCAGCGAATTGCCCGTGGGGATGGAAAAACTCCTGGGGTATCGCCGCGAATGGCGTAAAACTTGACCATTGTCGCTGCGTATCGAGGGTGAAAAAACCGCTCATGCCCGGTTGGGCCACCACCCATTCGAGGTGTCCGTCGCCATTGAGGTCTGCCAGGGCCTGACGAGTGGCCTGGGCAGTGTCGGCGACGGGAATGCGTGGCAGTGCCTGCCATGGCCCATAGGTCACCGCATCGAGGCCGGACACACGCGCAGCCCTGAGCGGTTCGCGGTAATACCAACTTTTGTCGGTACGGTGCAGGATGCCCGGCAGACCGTCGTTGCACAGGTCCACCAGTTGATAGTGTTGCCCATCGTTGACACCCGCCATGCCGTCGAACGGCTGGTAGCGGGCGGGTTCCAGTGCCGGCTTGAAGGCGCTGTAGGCCAGCTCCAGGGGCGGCCAGGCGCTGGCCGTTCCCTGAGCGTCATAAGCCTGGTTGTGCAAGGCATTCAGGCAACTGCCTGCGGCGTGACGGTCGGTGTGTTCCAGCAGCAGTCGCCGGGTCAGCACCGGGTTGGCGCCCATGCTCGGCTCATCCGGAAAGTAATGAAACATCAGGACTTGCCGGCAAAGCCGCTGGGTGCCGAGTTCAAAACCGTAGGCGTAATTGCAGAACGGGTCGCTGCGCGAGAGCCACGGCTGTTGCTCGGCGTAGGTCGGCACCTGGCTCAGCTCGGTGTGGCGTTCGCCATAGTCGAGCAGCAGCTCGAAGTGCCATTGTTTCTCGGCGAGCACATCGGTATTCCAAAGCGCCAAGTGTTCGCGGTGTCGCAGGTTGCCGTAGCACACCCTGGCCAGGTAACGCTGCGCACGGTAATCCCTGGTGGTTGGAGCGCGCTGGTCTTCTGGCTTGTAGTGGTAATAAATCTGCTCTCCCAGGGGATTGAGGCTTTCCTGCAACAGCCATTGGGCCACATGGCGGCTGTCCTCCGGGTCTGCGCAGCGAGCGATCAGGGTTTTGCCGAACAGATGTACGCAGCCATCCGCACCCTGCACCAGCCAGAACCCGGCAGTATCACTTGAGGATGACCAATGTTCGATCCGATCGAACCTGCCCTCGACGATTGGCATATAGCGCACTACCCGATGCGCTTCACCCAGGGGCAGGCCGTTGTACTGGTCGCAAGCGGTGGCGTGAATCTCGCCATGGGCGTCACGCTCCGGGATCAGCTCGACACCTTGGGGGCTGACGAAACTGTCATCTTCGCCGTAGGCCGGGATACCCTTGCGTGTATCACGGCTGATCGCGCCCGCCGACAGTGTCCAGCCGAGTCCGAACGGGCCATTGCCTTGCGAGCTGCGATACCCGAGGCTCAACGCAGGGGCGAAACCGCGTCCGGGCGAAATCGGCAAAGGCACGTCCAGGCACGCCTCGCCCCGTGAGCCGACAGGCCCCCAACTGACGCCAGGGCCCTGGATGGCACCGCCGCCCTTGGGCAGGGCAGGGATTGCCGGCTGCAAAAAATCGGATGACTGCATGCTCATCGCAGGCCTCCGCTGTTCCTGGCGGTGTAACGCAGGTGCACGATGATATCGGTCAAGGATTTGAGCAGGGCCTCTTGCCGCTTATGATTGGGGAAGCTCAGTTGCCAGGTGGAAATGGCGCCGGTGTATTCGAACGGCAGATAACGTTCGTCACCGTCGAAGTTCAAGGTGAACAGGCCGCTGTCGTTGAGCCCGTTGGACAGGGCGATTTCCTGCCTGGCGCGCCAGTCTTTCTTTGCTGCAACCTCGGGTTTATCAGACGTGGGCGCAAGATGCGTGGTATTGCCGGTTTGGGTCAGGATGGCCTTGATGTCTTCGTAGGGCCCCAGGGTGGCAGGCAGGGAGACACTGACGCTTTTGATCCGCCGCAGGTAGTGGCCAGGGTAATCGTCGTCGAACAGCTTGCGGGTCAGTTCAAAGCTCAGCGTACCGTTAGTCAGGAGTTCGGCTTTAAGCGTTGCCCAGGGTTTATCGCCTGTGGCCGAAGCGTCTTGGTCGTGAAGCAGACCCAACGACACGGTTTTGGTGATCTCCAGCAAGCGTTCGTTCTGGGTGGTGTAGGCACTGCTCATGCTCAGCAAATTCTGTTTAAGGGCTTCGCCGGCGCTGAGGCCACGGTATTGGCGAACCCAGAGCCCGGTTTGAATGAAGTGTTTGTTCCACTCCGCGCGTTCCTCTTGCCAGCACGCCTCGGCGGCCAGGCACAGGGACAGGGTGGCGTCATACGCCTGGTAGTAGAACGTCGCAAGCTGGCCGTTGAGCCATTGATAGAGCTGGGCGTTGGTAAAGCGTTTACCCAGTAGGTCATACAAGGTTCGCGCCTGGGTGAACGCGGTTTGGGCCAGGCGCAATTGCAGGCGGGTATGTTGCTCTTGTTCGGTGTAAGCCAGCAGTTGTGCATCGACCTGGGCCAGTTCCAGGCGCGCCTGCTCCAGGGCATTACCCCATTCGGCGGCGCGGCGGGCGAACAGGTCGGAGCGGTCGAGGTGGGCGGCGTTGGCGCGCTGTTCGTTGGCCATGCCTTGGGACATGGCTTGCAGCGCGTGAAAGGCACCTTCGTAACGCACGCCGCCATTGGAGGTGCCGAAAATATTCGGTATCAGCATCGCCAGGCCCGCGCCGGCTTGAGCAACCGCGGCTGCCGTTTCCCAGTGTGCGCTGTCCTGATACGCTTGGGTGGCCTGGGCTTCTGCCGGGCTGATGCCGACCTTGAGTTGCTGCTCTATGAAGGCCACCCGGGCCTCGACGATGCGACGCCCGGCCAGCAGGGCATGCCTGTTTATGGTGTCGACCTGCACGGCCTGGGCTTGTTGCTCGACGGCTAACCTGGCCAGTTCCCAGGCCTGTTGTTGCTGGGATTCTACAAAGTGGGCCTGCTCCTTGCGCTCCCACAGTGACAGCAAGGTCGCTCCCAACTGGATCAGGTTATCCACGGCCTGCAAAGCGTGCCCCAGCACCACCTGGAAGCGATAGTGCCCGGCGTGCGCAGTGCGCAGGGTTGTCTGCACGCTGGCGCCGTCGGTGCCTTGTTGGTAGGCGGCCAGCAACGCCTGGGGTGTCAGCGTGGCGGCGTAGAGCGGCAGGCTCATGGGCTTGCCGGTCAGGTCAAGGTGATGGCGAAGGTTGTACAGGCGCGCCTCGACCTTGTCCCAGCGCATCAGCAGGTCCGGGCTCAGGGATCGGCACAACCGTGCTGTGCCGGCAGGCACCGGCGTCCTGCCAAGTGCCGAGGGACTTTGCAGTTTGTCCAGGGTCGTGGTCACCCAGGGATCAACAGCGTTGAGCGGTGGGCGCGGCCCCAGCAATCCTTTGGTGCGGATGTACCACAGCTTGGCCTCGGCCAGGCTGTCGCGGCTCATTTGCCGGTAGGCCGCGTCACCGCGATTAAGCAGAATATCGACATACAACAGGTACAGCGCCTGGCGAAAATGCACGGGGCTGCTTTTGGCCAGTCGATGAGCACAGAGCAAGGTCTGGCTGGGTGGTGGCGCAGTGTCGGCCAACAGCATCGGCTGACGCCAATGGGCAGACTGATGAGCAGGATCGAAAAGAAACCGTATCCAGACTTCGGCGTCGGCATATTGCTGTTCCAGGTTCAAACGGTGCGCCAACAACCAGGGCAGGTAAAGAAACAGCTCCCAGTAATACGCACCATGGGCACCCTGGAAGTCCAGCAGGCTGTAATTCTTTTCGCCCGCCAGCGGTGGCTCACGCCAGGCGTCCGTTGGCAAGGAGAACAGGTGATGTACGTCGGCTCCTGCAGTTTTTGTCAGCAGGCTCGCAACGCAGGTGTTGGTACGAATGGGCGCGCGTTTGTGCTTAGGCGTAACGCCGTACTCGATGGCGCTGCCGTCGAAATCGATGGCGCTGCTGTCGAAATCGATGGCGCTGCTGTCGAAATCGATGGCGCTGCCGTCGAAATCGATGAACTCCGCCGTGCCATAAGGCGCCGATGTTAGACGACGAATGCGCGGGGCCAGCGGGATGACAGGAGGATTGCTATGGGTGCCGAGCCTGAATGTGGCAGTTTTCAGCGCATAGCCCAGAATGGTGGGCGAGGGATAGCGCACATCGCTTTCCAGTATCAACACGCCGTGGATAAGGGTCAATGAGGCCGGGGGAGGATTGCCGGTTTCCTCGCCATAAGGCCTCATCGTCTGCGGCGCGAACTCGATCGGCACGTCAAAAAAATGCTTTATGGACAGTTCCGTGAAGGCATCGCGCAGGTTGCGGCGCGAGTGTTCGGCCTGCCCGACCAGCACGGTATTGTTCCTGTTCAGGGTTTCCGGCAAAGCAGCATTGGCTTGTTTCATATACATCAGTACAGGTCTGTACAGACGTTGTTTTTGGTTGAGCGTGACAGTGCCGTGGAATAAGTCGTGCTTATGGTCCGGTGGCGAGCCGTGATCTTCATGGAATGTCAGCGAAACCAGGTAAGCAGAATCCGGTGCGTCGGAAAAATACTCGAAGGCTTCGCGTGAAATGTATGTTCCGTCCAGGTCCAGGGTGACGGAATCTGTGGGGGGGCTGGCATTTTCTTTCGGGGGCAGGGCAAGACTGAACGGTTGATTACTTTCATTGCGAATAAAGTCAGCCTGCTCGACTCCGGTTTTCTGGCATTTGAGGCTCAGCCCTATTTGCACGGAGGACAGTTCAATGAGCACGGCGCTCTTGAGATGGATCTGTGAGGTGGCGCTCAACTTCAGCGTTTCATTTGCCTGGGGCACGCCGTTTGTACTCAAGGTCAGGGTAAACGTGACCAGGTCGTTGTCGTAGTTGAAGATCAGGGTGTGATGCGGCTCGAAACCTTCTGCGAGCCTGGTCGTCACCTCCAGTATCGAGGTCGTGGTATTGAACTTGATATCGGCGCTCGTCAGCGCACGGATCTTGTTCTGATGGCCTTCATAATTCCAGCCGTTGACAGCGCCATGAGGCGCGTCAAGGGTTAAAGCTTCCACGTTTACCTGCGCGGTTTTCGTGGCCCTGAATTGAAACCTGGCATGGTTGTGGTGTGTAAACATGGCCAGGTAGCGCCCCGCCAGTTCCAGATGAGATTCATCGAGCCAAAGGCGCGTCTTGCGGGTGCTGCCGATGCTCTCAAGCCAATGGGTGTTGAAGTGTTCGTCCACACGAATGGCTTGGTAAAAATTTCGATGGGTTGCGTTGTTCTGCGCGGGTGCTGGAGTGTTCGGCTGGGCGAGGAGGCCCAGAAACAGCGACGGTGTGAGGGGGTTCGCGTCGACAACGGCAATCGTATGGGTGGCACTCATCAAGTCCTCTGAACTCAACTCGTCGAGCTCTTTGGCGATGTTGTATTCCTGGATGCACAATTGCGGCGTGCTCCAGCTGTCATCGAGCTTTTTGAACGAGAAGTACAGCCGGAACTGCAGGTAGGTACTCTGTATCCGGGTATCCAGGCGTTGCTGGTATTCCTTGTCGGATTCAACGTCGCCGCGTCCAAACGGGGTGATGTCTTTGGTGGAGGACATCGGATTGATACATTGGGCCCACACCAGGAAAAGACGGCCATTGAAGACCACTGGGCGGATCGTCTGTTCGGGAACATTGTCGTCGATGGACAGATGGATTTTTTTCCATCCCGACCAGACCGCTGGCTTGGGAGCGGTGCCCTCGGCTGGGCGCTCAGGCATAGCCAGCGTGCGCCAGTAATAGGTGTTTTCAGAGCTGGATTTGCCAATGAAGTAATAGGCGCTGCTGGCGAAGCTGTCCCTGTCGCCATCGATATAGCCATTGAGGGTTCTGATATTGGCGAGTTCTTCGAAGCGATTGAGGTAACCGTGAACAGCCTTCAAGAGCGATGCCGGCTCGGTACGGAACTGGTTCAACTCGTCTTCCAGTTGCCTGAAACTGTCGCTCTTGTCGTGGCGCAGGGTGGGGCTCAGGTAACTGGCCGGGTAGTGGCAAAGTTGCTGGTTGGCGCGCCACAGCGAGTAGGTCAGCAAGGTGTCTCGCCATTCGGTCTGCTGGGCATGGCTCATGCCTGTTTCTTCGTAGCCGCGTTCCAGGCCCAGGTAGATGGCGTTGATGTACTGCTGAAGGCTGGCAATCGCACTGGCGATGCGGGTGGTGGGCACCGCGTGGCTGACCTGGGGGTCGAGCAACCAATAGGCGTAGATATCGTCGACGTGCTTGAAGGTGTCGGCCAGTTGCAGTGTCTGCACGGTGGGATCTTCGGGCAGTACGGTGTTCATGTAGAACGCCAGCATCGCGTCGCGCAGCTGTTCGTTGAGGTGTTGGGTGATGGGGGCAGACATGGTCGTTCCTTGATCCGGTCGCAACAAAGCGGTGTTATGGGGCGGTAGTGATCAATGCCGAACCGACGTGTTTCCAGTCCTCATTCATCAATGTGGCGTGCAGATCGGTCGCCTTGAGCAGGGTTTTGGCACAGAGCCCGGTGAGTCTGACGGTTTGGTGGCAACGCAGGATCCAGTCCAGGTCGGCCAGGGTCTTTACCTGTTTGTTCGGGAGATGGTCGACCAGATGCTCGATCTCGCCGGCGTCCCACTTGAGCAGGGCGGCCAGTCGTGGGCTGGCCGAGGTGTCGACGTCTGCCGCAGAGGGTGTATTGGCGCGTTGCAGGTAATCGAGCACGCTGTGTTGGGCAAGCCCATAGGTGTCGAGGCAGTGGGCAAAGCGCTGCAGCAGGTACAGCGTGTTCAGTGTCAGCTTGAGCAGCGAGCCTTGCGTCTGCTCCTGGCTCAACCAGTGCGGGTGGAGCAAAAAGGTGTGCAGGGTCTGGCGGCTCACCCCCAGCTCCAATAACACTTCTGCGTCCGGCAACAACAGCAGCAGATGTTTGACCAGGTCAAGGGGCGATTGGGCGGTGGCCGCACGGGCAATCTGTCGGGCGGTGAGCTTGCGCGATTGCAGGTACAGTGCCGGATCGCCAGGCAAATGCGATGGGGCGCTGAACAGCGCATCGATTTTTTCCTTCAAGGGCTGCAGCTGCCGATAGAACTCGCCCAGCTTCTTGGTCACTGCGTGTTTGGCATCGGCGTGCAGGGTAGCGTTGCGGGTCGGGTCCAGGCTCAGGGTTCGAGCTTCAATGAGTTGCACAAGTGCCTTGGGCAGTTCGCTGGGGGCTGGCGGCTTGAGCTGGGGGTAGCTGTACAGCAGGCCCTGGACGATGAGGGCATGCCAGGGAATGGGCGCGGCGCTGGTGTCTGGTTCGGGCTGGGGCAGCGTAAGGTCAGCGATGTCTTCTTGCACCAGCAGTCCCTGTCGGGTCAATTGCACCAGGTCATCAAGCTGGGTGAGATACGCCTGGATCTGGGCCGGCTGTGCGCCCGCCTCCAGGACTAAACGGCGGCGAAGCTGATCAACCGATTGGCGCGTGTCCTTGAGCCAACCGACCAGCCAATCCATTTGCATCAGCACATCGAGCATGTCTGGCGGTGCGTTGACGCCGGAACTGCGTAGTGAGGGGTTGACCAGTTGGGCTGTGTAATCCGTACCGCCGAGCAGTGCCGCCACGTGATGACTGTCAAGCACCGACAGCCCGAACAACCGTGCGATCCGAGCCTGGCGGTACAGGGCGCTATAGAACGTCAGCGTCGGGCAAGGCGAAGGTAGGTATTGACGCGCCTGTCCGATCAGCCAATGCAAGGCGTCGGGGGTGTCCCCAAGGTTCAGACCGGCACACAGCCGATGTCGCAGGTCGTCCGGCAACGCTTCATGCAGCGCCAGATTTGGCACATCCACCCGCAGTGTCTCGCCGGGCATTGAAGCGTGGTTGAACACCTGGTCATACAGCGACAGGCGATTGCCTGACGCCCGCACAGGAAGCGCATCCAGCATCGCCGCAAACTCTTCAAGTGGCAGGCCATGACGCCGCTCCAGGTAGCGGTAGACACCCAGCGCCCGCAAGGTATTGTCGTTGCAGGGCTGATGCGGATCAGCATTCTGCTCACGTCGCACAACGCTGATCAACAGCGCGTCCAGATCCTCAAACGGCAGTTGCGTCCAGCGTTGCAGGCGAATCATTCGGTGCAGGCGCTGGTAGCGGTTCCATGAGGTGTTTTGCAGTTTTTCGGGCTCTATCGACAGCGGTTGCTGCGTCTCGGCATTCCTGGTTATTGGGCCGTTCACGTAGGCTGCCCGTTCATGTATCTGCAGCTCGGCAGTCGGCCTTGGCAGTGCGGCGGCAGATACATTGCCCGAGAGCACCGGCAGGTACCTGCCACATGCCAGTAATGCCTGGGTCTGGTCGTGAGTCAGAGCGGTTTGGTGCAGCCAATGGGGCGTTTTCTTGAGCGACTCCTCCTGGAGGCCATAGTGCTGCGCGAAAAATTCAGTGGCGTGCACATTCTCCGAGTTTTCCAGAAACGGTTCCGTCAACAAGTTTTGCTGTGCAGGGCTCAAGCCGCACAGCAATCGCTGTGCTTCATAGGCCGCGTGCCTGACGACGCCGTAGGCGTTCTGAGCGCGTTGGGTAATGGGCAGCTTCAGACTGATGCGATAGCTGAGTTCACCCAGTTGCGGCTTGCCTGCGGACAAGCTGAGCCAGCATTGCCGATGGGCTCGTTCAAACGGCAGTGCGAACGGAAAGCGTTGAAGACCAAGTACCGTATCCAGCGAGCGTCCACGGTTTTCACCGGTGGTCTTTCTAAGGTATGTGTCGATCTGATGAGTGAGGGTTTCATTAATGATCGACAATTGGGGGATCACAGCCGTCAGGCTGTGTTCGTTGATGGGCAATGCCTTGAGCTCAGGTCGCCGCTGGTCCAGGGTGACTTTGCCGGCTTGGCCTTTTCCGCTTTCCTCAAGCGCCTGGGCAAATAAATACAGCGCCTTTAGATAGGCTGCCGGTGAATCGACGGCAGCCATGGAGGAAGCCGAGCAAAGCAGCTCCCAGTCTTCCTTGAAGAGCCTGGTGTAGGTGGGTGAATGCGTGTCCATTTTGGTGAATCTCCTGAAAGCCCAGTGCCAATGCCATGGGCAATGGCACGCTAGCATGGGCGTCCAGGCCGGCTCGGTCGGCCGGGTCGCCGAGTAGGCGAGGAGAAATCACCGGTGAAGCTCGATAGCGCGACAGACCCCGTGGGGCCGTCGCTTGAGCTTTCATTGCGGGTCTATCAGGCCGCGAGGGGTTTGTTGGTCGAGGCCTTTTTGCAGGCCGCTTTCATCGCCTCCATTTCGGCCCCCAGCTCTTCAAGTATTGCCTTGCCCAGCAGTTTTTTCGCCTGGGGAAACATCTCCGATTCTTCCTCTTCGATGTGGTGCTCAAGCAGTTCCTTGACCACTTTCACACGGCCTGAAAATTCGGTGGAGGAGGGCTCGGTCTGCTTCAGGTCGGGCAGCACCAGCGAGTCGACAGTGCGGTGCTCTTCCTTGGCCTCGTGGTACATGATGTCTTGTTCCTTGCCACCGGCTTTCCTAAAAGCGGGATAAAGGATTTCTTCTTCGAGCTTGGTGTGCAGGGTGATTTCCATCTCGAGCTTGGCTAGCAACTCGGTGCGCTTTTTAACCCCGCGCTCGGTGGACTCGCTTAGTTGGGTGAGCAGGGTCCTGACGCGTTCATGGTCGGCTTTGAGCAGGTCGATGGCATTCATGTGCAACCTCACGGGTAGTTGTCGGGCATGTCGAAACGCACGCCTCGTAGTGAGGGAATTGCATCAGCCGTACCAACTTTCATCGGGGCTAAATAACTATTTAAATCAAATGGATAGATATTTATAGGGGCGGGTTCGTCGTGCAGCTTGCATGGTCTGGCCCTTTCGAGATTGCACAACGCACTTCTGCCGGTCACGTGCCGGGCTCGTGTGAGCGTTGCTTGAAATTCTAATGGAACCCTTGAGCGATCTGCTTGACCTAACCTTTAGACTTCAGGAGGTGAATCATGCAAATAGAATATATCTGGATCATATTGGCAGTGATTCTGCTGCTCTTGGAACTGTGGGCGATCAATATCGTCTTGCGCAGTACCGGTGGCTGGGAGACCAAGGGACTGTGGGTGGTGGTACTGGTTTTCGTGCCGCTGTTGGGGTTGATCGCATGGGCGATGTTCGGCCCCAAGCGCGAGATGGCCGAGCATCGCAAGAGCTGAGTCGGTGAGCCATATAAAAACAGGCGCCCCATGGGCGCCTGTTGTCATTCGTTAGCCATGATCAGCCGGCCACAGCTCTGGCAATCGCTTCATTGAACGCCGGCAAGTCGTCCGGCGTGCGCGAGGTGATCAAGGTCCAGCCATTGGCTTTGCATTCCTTGACCTCGGCATCCACCACGCCCGCAGCGCCAGCGTTTTCCAGGTCGATGCGCACGCTTTTATACGAGGTCAGGGTTTTGCCCTTGACCACGCCGGCGTCGATCAGCGCCCACGGGCCGTGGCAGATCGCTGCGATGGTCTTGCCGGCCTGAGCGAACTCGTTGATCAAGCGCAGCGCCGCAGCATCCTGACGCAAAATGTCGGCATTCACCGTCCCGCCCGGGATGACCAATGCATCGAAGTTGCTGCCGACCACATCAGACAATTGCACATCGGACTCAACTGTCCCGTCCTTTTCGGTATCGCCGACAAAGGTCTGGGTGGCGCCGCCCTTGCTGGAGGCGTGCGTCACCGTCGCGCCATAGCCACGCAGGGTTTCCAGGGGTTTGAGCAGCTCGTCGCGCTCGATCCCGGTGTTGGACGTGATGACGAGGATTTTCTTACCCGTGAGTTGCGAACTCATACTCAGATGCCTCCGGTGTCAGGTTGATTATTTGGCGTATTTGCTTTGCAGTTCCTTGGCCATTTTCAAGTGAGCTTCAAGGGTAGGCAGCGTCTTGGTGGCGAACGCCTTCAGCTCGGCATTGTCCGAAGAGGCCGCTTCTTTCTTGAACAGTTCGACGGTTTTTTCATGGGCGGCCACCTGGTTGTTGGCATAGGCCTTGTCGAACGATTCGTCGCGCATTTCCAGAATCGCTTTCTTCGCCTTGTCGGTCAGGGCGGCGTCATCCGGAACCTCGATATCGAGTTTTTTTGCCAATGCAATCAGCTCGTCATTGGCTTTGGTATGGTCGGTCACCATATGTTGCGCAAAGGTTTTTACGTCTGCCGAACTGCTTTTTTCCAGCGCCAGCTTGCCGGCTTCCACCTCGGTAATACCGCCCTCGGCGGCGTTGTCGACAAAGTCGTTGGACGTGGCCGCCATAGCGGTAGAAATCGAGCCGGCAACCAGTGCGAACGTCAGGCCCATTTGTTTCATCAGTCGAGTTGTCATGGTGTCTCTCCTCAGAAATGGCGTGATGCCGTACCCAAGTGTTGAGCGGGGAGGCGAGCAAAAGGTTTAATTTTTTTTGCGCGTGTTTGCCCAACGGTCAGGCGTGGAAATTTCCTTGAACCAATTCAAATTCAGCGTGTTCTGCTGCACAAGGCCGCCACTGTTTGGACGGCCGTTATTGCCAGGAGATTGCACTGTGAACGAACACAAGAACGCCGATAAAACCCCCGACCCCGTCAGCTCTGAAGACGCGCAGAAGGGTAAGGCTGAAGGTATGAAAGGGCAGACGTTGGAGCGTGCGAACCCGAAGACCGAAACCATCGACAAAGTGCTGACACCCACCTCGATCAAGGACATTCAACGCCAGACGGATGCGATCAACGAGAAGCTCGACAAGGGACATTGAGCATGGCTCGCTCCATCAGCGCGCAGAGCGCCGCATTCATCAGTCGTTGCGGCGTCACTGAACCATCACCCGCTGCACCTCCAACCCCAATTGCTCATACACCTCGACCCCCGGCGCATCCCATTCGGTAATCAGCGTATGAATACGGCTGCACGGTGCCACCACAAACGGTTCCACTGCACCGAGTTTGTCTGAGGTTGTCACTGCAACCACTTGGGACGCGCTGTCGATCAAGGCTTGCTTGATCGCCACTTCGGCAAAATGCAGCGAGGTAATGCCCACCTGCGGGTGCAGCGCGCAGACGCCGGTAAACAGCAGGTCGGCCTTGATGCTCTGGATCAGGCGCAGCGCTTCATGGCCGCCGGTCGAGAGGGTGGCGGGATTGAGTTGGCCACCGGCCAGGATCACCGTTACATGCCGATGGTCTGCCAGGGCGATGGCGATCATCGGTGATGGGGTGACCACCGTCAGGTGAATGTCGTGCGGCAGTGACTGAGCGATCTGCAGGGTAGTGGAGCCGGAGTCGAACAGTACGATCTGGCCGTCTTCAACTCGCTCGGCCGCCAGGCGCGCGAGGTCGCGTTTGGCTTCGGTGGTTTCGCCGACACGAGTGAAAAAATCCTTGCCGGTGTCTTTGGGCCGAGGCAGGGCGCCGCCGTGTACGCGCTGCAATAAACCGGCGGCGGCGAGTTCGCCGAGGTCGCGGCGGATGGTGTCCTGGGACACGGCGAAATGCTCGACCAGCTCGGAAGCCGTGACCTTGCCGTCGCGTTCGAGCAACAACAGGATCTTTTGTTTACGCAGGGAAGGCAGATCAATAGCTTGATGGGCGTCGTGCATGTTTATGCGCTTTATTGCGGGTTTATGCGAGATTACTCATCAGCTTCGAGAAACGCAACGGCTGGTTGCGTGGGCGATGGCCGGTTACTCTCTGTGTTCAGTTCAGGGAGAGGTGACCCGATGTCGTTGATCACAACTATCGAAGACTTACGCAAGCTGGCGCAAAAACGTGTGCCCCGGATGTTCTACGACTACGCCGATTCCGGCTCCTGGACTGAGAGCACCTACCGCGCCAATGAAAGCGATTTTGCGCGCATCAAGTTCCGCCAGCGTGTGGCGCGCAATATCGATGAGCGTTCGATCCGCGCCAGCATGATTGGCCAGAACATGGCCATGCCCGTGGCCCTGGCACCTACCGGCCTGGCAGGTATGCAACATGCCGATGGCGAGATCCTGACCGCCCGAGCCGCTGCGGCGTTCGGCCTGCGCTACACCTTGTCGACCATGAGTATTTGCTCGCTGGAAGACATTGCCGAGCATGTCGGCCAGCCATTCTGGTTCCAGCTTTATGTGATGCGCGACCGTGGGTTTATCGAGCAACTGATCGAGCGCGCCAAGGCTGCCGGGGTGGATGCGCTGGTGCTGACGCTGGACTTGCAGATCCTGGGGCAACGCCACAAGGACTTGATCAACGGCTTGTCGGCGCCGCCCAAACTGACCCTGCCCAATATCCTCAACATGATGACCAAACCGCGCTGGGTCATGGGTATGCTCGGCACCCAGCGGCGTGGCTTCGGCAATATCGTCGGGCATGTGAAGGGCGTGGCCGACATGAGTTCGCTGTCGTCCTGGACTGCCCAGCAATTTGACCCGCGCCTGAGCTGGGACGATGTGGAGTGGATCAAGCGGTGCTGGGGCGGCAAGTTGATCATCAAGGGCATCCTTGATGTGGAGGACGCGCGGCTGGCGGCCGACTCCGGCGCGGATGCGTTGGTGGTGAGCAACCACGGTGGTCGGCAACTCGATGGCGCGCCGTCGAGTATCAGCCAGTTGCCGGCCATTGTTGAGGCCGTAGGCAACCGTATTGAAGTGTGGCTCGACGGCGGTATTCGTTCCGGCCAGGACGTGCTCAAGGCCATGGCGCTGGGCGCCAGGGGCACCATGATCGGTCGCCCGCACTTGTATGGCCTGGGGGCGATGGGTGAGGCGGGCGTGACCAAGGCGCTCGATATCATCGCCCGTGAGTTGGACGTGTCGATGGCGCTGTGTGGCTATAACGATATACGCGATGTGAACCGCGAAATTTTGCTGCCTGGCACCTTTCCTGAAAGTGCTGCCTGAGCAAAAAAACGTAAAAATATAAAAAGAGTTGTCCACGAAAACCGTGGGTATCTCTGTGGATAACTTTGCGAACGCCCGGCTGCGTTGGCGATTTGCGTGAAGATCATTATTTGATCAACTTGTGTTTCGGGCCAGTATGGGCAGGGTTTGCGCTTGACAGCCAAGCGCGAACCCAGTGTCGAAAAGTGTATTTATGACGCGTTGTCGCGACCTGTGGAGTGTGTCACTACCCGGGCGGGCATCTGCGTGCGCATCAGGTTTTCCAGCGCCTTGCCATAGTTGCGACCGGCCAGGCTCATGCTGTTGTTATGGCTGGCACCGGGCACCAATAACAATTGCTTGGGTTGCTGGGCGGCTTCAAATAATTGCTGGCTGAAGCGCGGTGGAACGTAGCGGTCATCGAGGCCGTGCACCACCAGCAAGGGCATGTGGATGTCGGCAATCTTGTCGATGGAATCGAACTTCTGCGACAGCAGCCAACGTACCGGCAACGAGGTATTGGCAACGGCCGTGGCCACATCCGCCAGGGAGGTGAACGTGGACTCGATCACCAGCCCGCGTACTGGCAGTGGCACCTGCTTGCCCAGCTCGGCGGCGAGATCGACGGCGACCGCACCTCCCAGTGAATGCCCGTAGATCAGACGCTTGCCCGGGTCCGGCTGCAGGGTCTGGAAGCGTTCCCAGGCGATGCGTGCGTCTTCGTTTACCGAGGTCTCCGATGGCAGGTCGCCCTGGCTCTGGCCAAAGCCGCGATAGTCGATGGCCAGCACCGAGAAGCCCAGGGCGTGCAATTGCTCGATGCGAAACAGCTGGCCCGTCAGATTCCAGCGCACCCCGTGCAGGTAAAGGATGGCCGGTGCGTCTTTGTTCGCGGCCGGGTACCACCAGCCATGAATGTTCTGCCCCGACTTGAAACTGGCGGGCTTGAGTTCGAACTCCTGCACGGCCTTGGGCAGGCCGGTGTACCAGCCGGCGGTCCCCGGTTCGATGCGAAACACCAGTTCGCGTTCCTTGTGTTGCAGCACGGCGCAGCCGACTGGAAGGCCTATGATCAACACGGCCATGCACAGCAGGGGCAGCCAGCGCAGGCCCAGGCGGGCGATAAAACGGGATGGCATGAAGGCTCCAGGACAAAGGCGAAGCACGGGTTTTACCAGAAGCTCCGCGAGCGCAGGTATTAATACGACGGTCGTGACAGATGAAAGTGTTACAGCATTGAACAACACGGGTGCCGATTGTTAGGGTAGACGGCCAACAGGAGGGTCAGTACATGGATTTCATCGGCAAAACCGCAATCGTCACCGGCGGCGCACGCGGCTTGGGGCTCAGTTATGCACGAGGGTTGGCCCTGGCCGGCGCCCGTGTGGTCATCAGCGATATTGGCGCCGACAAGATGGGTGCAGGCACCGATGCGTCGGTGGTGCAACAGGCCGCCGACACCCTGGGTGACGAAGGGCTGACGGTGGTGGGCCATGGCGGTGACTTGTCCACGGACGAGGGGTGCCGGCAACTGATCGCGTTTGCCCTCGAAACGTTTGGCCGACTCGACATCCTGATTCACAACGCCGGTTGGGTGGGTTACCAGCCCATCGCAGAACTGGACGCCAGCTTCCTTCAGCGCGCCATGGACATCAACCTCTACGCGCCGCTGTGGCTGTGCAAGCACGCCTGGCCGTACCTGCTGCGCTCCAGCGCGCCGCGCATCATCCTCACCACTTCCGACCGCGCCATGTATGCGCAATACGAGCAAACCGGGCTAGTGGCTTACAGCGCCGGCAAGATGGCACAGTTGGGCATCATGAACGCGCTGAGTCATGAAGGCGCCGAGGCCGGAATCCGCGTCAACGCGATCTCGCCGGTGGCCAAGACACGCATGTGGGGCGTGACCGACGAGCCGGACGAACTCAAGCCGGAGTGGGTGACGCCGGGGGTCTTGTTCCTTGCTTCGACGCAGTGCACGGACACCGGCTACATATTGCGCGCCAGCAACGGCCAATTCACCGCGACGCGTTTCAGCGAAAATCCCGGCGTGGATTACCCGCGCAATCTCGCCCGCATAAAAGCGGGCAGTGCTGAAGAAGTCGCTGCCGCATGGTCGCGCATCAAACAGCCGCCTACCCAGGCCGTCACCTGAATCTGTCTCCCTCTACCAAGGCTTGACCATGAACAATAGCCCCGTGCGCATCACTGGCGAAGAAACCCTTTCGGACAACTGGTACCTGTTGAAGAAATACAGCTTCGACCTGCGCCGTCGCGACGGTAGCTGGCAAGCCCAGACGCGTGAGGTCTACGACCGGGGCAACGGCGCAACGATCCTTTTATACAACCGCGAGCGCCGCACGGTGCTGCTGATTCGCCAGTTCCGTATGCCGACGTTCGTCAACGATTACTCCGGCTACCTGATTGAAGCAGCGGCCGGCTTGCTCGACAACGCCAGCCCCGAAGAGCGTATACGCCTGGAAGCCGAAGAAGAGACCGGCTACCGCGTGGGGCATGTGGAGAAAATCTATGCAGCGTTTATGAGCCCGGGATCGGTGACTGAACGGATTCATTTTTTTATCGGCGAGTATCAGCCAGGTGATCGAGTGGGGGCGGGCGGTGGCCTGGAAGAAGAGGGCGAGGATATCGAGGTGTTGGAGCTGGGCTTCGAGCAGGCGCTGGCGATGGTGCAGAGTGGGGATATTGTGGATGGAAAAACGATTATGTTATTGCAGCATTTGGAGTTGCGGATACTGAGAGACGGCTGGTGATGGGACCAGGCGTGCAGGCAAAAAAATCCCGCCTGTAAAGACGGGATTGTTTGACCCGGGTTACCGAATCAGGAAGGGAACAGCTCGCTCAACTTCATCGCCAGCATCATGTCGCCTTCGGTGCGCAGCTTGCCGCCCATGAACGCCTGCATGCCGTCGGTGGAGCCGTCGACGATGCCTTCCAGGGTCTCGCTGTCCATCACCAGGGTGACCTGGGCGTCAGGGTTTTCACCTTCCTGGAGTTCGCAGGTCTTGTCCTTGACCACCAGCGAAAAGTTCTTGGTGTCGTCGATACGGAAACCGAACACCAGGTCCAAGCCTTCGGCAGCGCTTGGGTTGAATTTGGCTTTCATTGCTTCTACAGCTTTGGCTACGTCAGTCATGGTTTCGATCCTTTTATGGTGAGTCCAGTGACCTTGGGGTCACGGTTGGCCGCAGTTCATCGGAAAGTGATGAGCTGCGGCGCCTTCAACAGTTGCAAGTGGGTATGACTGTTGAAGGAAGCCAGTGCCACCTCGCGACCGCGGAATTTCAGCTGGTTGAGCGAGGTGTTAACAATTTGCCAGTTCAGTTCGAACGCCTGGGCGGCAGGCATTCGGGTAATCAGGTGGAGCAGGGCGGTGATGGTGCCGCCGGAGGTAAACACGGCGATTTTGTCGGCGTTGTCGGCGGCCTCAAGGATGCGCTGCAAGCCACCCTGGACCCGCTCGACAAACCCCAGCCAGCTTTCCAGCCCCGGTGGGTCATAGGTGCCGGCCAGCCAGCGCTCGATGAGCAGGGCGAAGATGCGCTGGAATTCACTGCGGTTCTGCGCGCCATTGCGCAGGACGTGCACGGCGTCGGGTTCGCTGCTGAGCAAGTCGGGCAACAGACCACGGATAATCGCTTCGCCGTCGAACTCGTTGAAGGCGCTGTCGGTTTCCAGTGCCGGAACCAGCAGGCCAAGGGCTTTGTATTGATCGAATGTGGCGGTGGCGGTGTGCTGCTGGCGACGCAGGTCGCCGGCGATACAGCGGTCGAACACCAGGCCCAAGTCTGCCAGATGGCGACCGAGCACTTGCGCCTGTTCCACGCCGACGGGCGACAGGACGTCATAGTCGTCTGCACCGAAGGAGGCCTGGCCATGTCGAATCAGATAGATGCTGCCCACGTCCGTTTCCCGGTACGTTGAAAGTCTGGCGAGGTTATGAGGATGCCTGCGAGCTGTCAATGAAAAAACATACGCTTGTTTTAAAAGCCCGTTGGAGCCCGCCTGCTGGCGGTTTGAGCACTGGCTCCAACGCGGTGGCGTCGGTATGCTGGGGCCATCCGCGCCTGGCGCAGTGCATTTTTTAAGGAGACATATGGATTTTCTGGCCGAATACGCGAGCTTTCTGGCGAAGACCGTCACCCTGGTGGTCGCTATTCTGGTGGTATTGATCAGCTTCGCAGCGCTGCGCAGCAAGGGTCGTCGCAAGTCCGCCGGCCAACTGCAGGTCAGCAAGCTGAATGATTTCTACAAGGGCCTGCGCGAGCGCCTGGAGTCGAGCCTGCTCGACAAAGACCAGCTCAAGGCGCTGCGCAAGTCCGAGAGCAAAGCCGAAAAGAAGAAAGACAAGAAGAAGCCCCAGGCCAAGGCACGGGTGTTCGTGCTGGATTTCAATGGCGACATCAAGGCGTCGGCCACCGAAAGCCTGCGCCATGAAATCACCGCGCTGCTGAGCCTGGCTACCCCCAAGGATGAAGTGGTGCTGCGCCTGGAAAGCGGCGGCGGCATGGTGCACAGCTATGGCCTGGCGTCGTCGCAACTGGCGCGTATTCGCCAGGCCGGCGTGCCGTTGACTGTGTGCATCGACAAAGTGGCGGCCAGCGGCGGCTACATGATGGCGTGCATCGGTGAGAAGATTATCAGCGCGCCCTTCGCCATCCTCGGCTCCATCGGCGTGGTCGCGCAGTTGCCCAACGTCAATCGCCTGCTGAAAAAGCACGATATCGACTTCGAAGTGCTGACTGCCGGCGAATACAAACGCACCCTCACGGTGTTTGGCGAAAATACCGAGAAGGGCCGGGAGAAGTTCCAGGAAGACCTGGACATCACCCACCAGTTGTTCAAGAACTTTGTCTCGCGGTACCGCCCGCAATTGGCGATTGATGATGTAGCGACCGGTGAAGTGTGGTTGGGTGTGGCCGCCCTCGACAAACAGTTGGTCGACGAGCTGCAAACCAGCGATGAATACCTGGCCACCAAGGCCAAGACCGCCGAAGTGTTCCACCTGCACTATGCCGAGCGTAAAAGCCTGCAGGAGCGCGTGGGCCTGGCGGCCAGCGGTTCGGTAGACCGGGTATTGCTGACCTGGTGGAGCCGTTTGACCCAGCAGCGGTTCTGGTAACCATCCTCAGGTTGTAGGCGGTCTCCTGTGGGAGGGGGCTTGCCCCCGATGGCGGCCTGACAGCCGACCAGGATGTTGGATCAGACCGGGTACATATCCGTTATTTGGGCAACGGCCACTATTGGTTCCGCTTTTACAGCGGGTCACTTTGAAAAGCGCAAAGTAACCAAACGCTCTTGCCCCACCACTCGGCACCTCGCTTAGGCTCGGTGTGCCCGTAATCCGCCATGGATTTGGGGGGCCGCCGCCACGCGCCATCCATGGCGCGGGGCGGCTAAACCGGCATCCCTGCCGGTTTACCCCCCAAATCCCTGTCGAATTCCGGCCAGCGTGGTTTGACGGGGCGCCTGAGATCAAAAGCAGATCAAGATCAAGGGCGGCTCGCTGCGCATCGTGGTTACATTTAGCTGCTACAAAGTTGTGTAGATACCGATGCTCATCGGGGGCAAGCCTTTCCAACATTCAGCTGTGTGTGGGTATCGGCTTGCGCATCAGGCTCCCCACCACCAGCGCGCCCAGCAACCCCAATAAACCCGCCACCCACAACACTTCGCTGAACCCACCCACGAACGCCTGCCGCGCCAGCGGTTGCACCGTCACCCGCGCTGCTTCGGGCACCAGATCCAGCGCCGCGGGCATATCACCGGCTACCACCCGCGAAGCAATACCCGTCACCTGCGCCTGCCACTGCGGGTCGATACTCGCGCTCAGCAACTGCTCGCTGTGGCTGCTCAGCAATGCGCCATACACGCCGATGGCCAACATGATTGCGCTGAAACGCATGGTGGTGCTCATGCCCGAGGCCATGCCTGCGCGATCTCGCGGCACGCAAGCCATGATGTTTTTCTGCGTGTCGCCATTGAGTAACCCCGCGCCTGCACCGGTGACGGCGATCGCCAGGGCAAAGGGCAGATACCCGCCAGCCTGCACGGCCCACGCGCTCAACAGATTGCCGCAGCCCACCAGGGTCAAGCCACTCGCCATCATGGTCGCCGGTGTGAAGCGTGCCGCCAGGCGTACACCGACGCGCGGGCAGATCAGCATGGTCAAGGCAAACGGCAACATGCCCAGGCCCGAGGCAATCGCGGAGAAACCCAGGCCGTTCTGCAGGTAGAACGGCAGCAACGTCATCATCACCTGGGCGCAACCGGCGTAGGCAAACATGCCGAGCAAGGCGCCGATAAAGCGCGGGTGCCGAAACCGCTGCAAGTCTACCATCGGTCGCTGCTGCAGGTGCTCGACCAGCACAAACACACCCATCAGCAGCCCACCGCCGAGCAGGCGAGCGTAGGTCAGCGGGCTATCCCAACCGATGCGATTGGCCTCGATCAGCCCCCATATCAGGCACAGCAAGCTGCCACTGAACGCCAGGCTGCCCCAGGGATCCAGGCGCGCCGAACGGGTGTCGCGGGACTCGGGAATCGCCCGCAGCACCAAGGCCATCAGTACCAGCCCCACCGGCAGGTTGAGATAGAAAATCCAGCGCCAGCCCAGGTACTCGGTAATCAAGCCGCCCAGGGTCGGCGCGGCGGTCATCGCCACGCCCATGCACGCGCCCCAGAACGCCCAGGCCTTGGCGCGTTCTATTTCATCGTGGAAGGTATGCCCGATAGACGCCAGTGCCGAGGTCAGCAGCAGCGCCGCACCCACCCCCTTCACGGCCCGTGCGATGTCCAGCCACAGCGCGGTGGGTGCTGCGCCGCAGCCCAGGGAGGCGAGGATGAAAATACCCAGGCCCCAGACCAGGGTTTTCTTGCGGCCAAAGCGGTCGGCGATACTCCCGGCCGGCAACAACAAGGCGGCGAACGCCAGCATATAAGCGCTGACGACCCACTCGATATCGGCAAAGTTGGCGCCCAGGTCGCGGGCGATGCTCGGCAGCGTGACGGCAACGATGTTGGTGTCCAGCACGATCAACGAGCAGACAGCGGAGGCGGTCACCAGCGTCAGGCGTGGACTGACCCGGTTCACAAGCAAATTACCTGGTAGGCAATACGGAAATCTCGGTTGACTTGCATCGCAATGGCTCTCTAGTGTTCAGGTACTGCGAGCTTATCCCTGGCGAATCACATTTTTGTTAGGCACCAGGAAGTACTTCATTACCTTTGAGCTAATACTGCCGTGGAAATCCGCCATTTTCGTTACTTCCTGGCCGTGGCCCGGCAGCGCAATTTCACCCGCGCCGCCGAGCAATTGGGTATTGCGCCGCCGACCCTGAGCCGGCAAATCCAGGACATGGAAACCAGCCTGGGCACGCGCTTGTTTATCCGCCGGCAGCGCGAAGTCAGCCTCACCGAAGCGGGTGCCGCGCTGCTGAGCGAGGCCGAAGCCGCCGTGCGCCAATTCGAGTTCGCCCAGCGCAATGCCCAGCGCGCCGGGCGTGGCGAGATCGGGCATATTGAGTTGGGCTACGTGGCCTCGGCGCTGTACTGCGGGCTGTTGCAGCGCCAGGTACGGGGGTTCAGCCAGGCGTTTGCCGATGTGAACGTGAACCTGCGCGAATGGGCTATGGCTGCGCTACCGGGCGCGGTGGCAGATGGGCGCTGCGATATCGGTTATATCCGTTCGCCGATGACTCTGCCGGACGGCGTGGAGGCGGTGCGCCTGGACAGCGAAGGCTTTGTGCTGGCGCTGGCCCATGATTCCTGGCTGCTGGGGCTTAAGGCAATCACCTGCGAGTACCTGGAAAACGAGACGTTTATCTTGCCGGAACAAATCAGCGGCACCTTGCATGTCGCCGCCCAGGGCGGCTACGCACCGCGCCTCGGCG
Source organism: Pseudomonas sp. OST1909 (assembly GCF_015277575.1). NCBI lineage: Bacteria > Pseudomonadati > Pseudomonadota > Gammaproteobacteria > Pseudomonadales > Pseudomonadaceae > Pseudomonas > Pseudomonas sp. OST1909. Next base: position 3,846,920 of record NZ_CP063780.1, on the reverse strand, counting down.
CGCAGCCGGGCGGGTTGGTGGCTGTGGTGGCCCTGGTGTCGTTGGGGCAGGGGGTTGCGGTAGTGCCAGCATCGATGGTCGGGCATGTGAGCCTGCCGGGCGTGGTGTATCGCAGTATCCAGGGCAATGAGGCGTCGTCGTGGTTGTCGTTGATTTACCGGCGTTTTGAAAAAGCGCCGGCGGTGGCGCGGTATATCCAGCAGGTCAAGCAGTCAGTCGCGGCTGCACCGAGTCGGCCAGGCGCGTAAGAATCAGGCAACACGACACCGCCCCGGCGTCCAGCACCCCGAGAGAGCGCTCGCCCAGGCGACTGGCGCGGCCGATCTTGGCCACCAGGTCCTTGGTCGAATCGCGCCCCTGGGAGGCGGCGGTTTTCATCGCCTCCAGCGCATCGTTGAAAGACGCCCCGGATGCATGTGCCTGTTCAAACGCCTCTACTGCAGGAATAAGGGTATCCATCAGGCACTTGTCGCCCACGCCCGCCTCGGTGATGTCCTGCAGTGAAGTCAAGCCGCCGCGCAACAGCTGGGCGAAGGTCGCGGCGTCGATGTCTTCACAATTGCGCACTTCGTCGGCCATGCCAATAAACAGGCTGCCATACAGCGGGCCCATGGAGCCGCCGATGCCTTCCATCAGGCTCAGGGTCAGTTCATCCAGGGCTTGGGCCAGGCTCAGTTGGCGGCCTTCGATAGTGCGACCGCAGTGGGCGAAGCCCTTGGCCATGTTGATGCCGTGGTCGCCGTCGCCAATGGCGCCGTCGACTTCGCTGAGGTATTCGCGATTGGCCACGATGACGCTGACCAGATCGGCGACGATGGCGCTGCCGTCACGGGTGGAAAAGTGCTGGCTCATGTTTACTCCGCCTGGGTCATGCCGATGGAACGGCAGGGTTGGTCGATCAGGGTTTTCAGCTCGGCGTCGAGGCCGAGCAGGGTCAGGGTCACGCCCATCATTTCCAGGGAGGTGAAGTAGTTGCCGACGTAGCAACGGTGGATCTTCAAGCCCTTGGCCTTGAGTTGTTTTTCCACCTCGGCGTAGAAAATGTACAGCTCCATCACTGGCGTGGCGCCAAGGCCCGAGACCAGCACCACCACACTGTCGTCCTGGCTGAAATCGCGGTCGGCCAGGATCGGCGCAAGCATCCGCTCGGCCATGGCGGCGGCCGGTTCAATCGGGATGACTTCGATGCCCGGCTCGCCATGATGACCGATGCCCAGTTCCATCTGGCCGTCAGGGATCTGGAAGTTCGGCTTGCCCACGGCGGCGATGGTGCAGGGCGTGAGGCCGATACCGATCGAGCGGCACTGGTCGACGGTCTTCTGCGCGACGCGAATCACCCCGTCGAGGTCGTAATGCTGGGCGGCGGCGGCACCGCCGATCTTCCACATGAAGATTTCCCCGGCCACTCCGCGACGCTTGGCGATATCGGCCTTGGGCGCCGAAGCCACGTCGTCGTTGGCCACCACGGTGCGGATGCGCATGTCTTTGCTGGCGGCCATCTTCATCGCCAGCTTGACGTTCATATTGTCGCCTGCGTAGTTGCCATACAGGCACGCCACGCCTGCGCCATGGTCGGCGGCACGGAAGGCGTCGAAAAAGCTCTTGGCGGTGGGCGAGGAAAAAATCTCACCGACGGCTACGGCATCCACCAGGCCCGGCCCGACATAGCCGAGGAACGCCGGTTCATGCCCCGAGCCGCCGCCGGTGACGATGCCGACCCGGCCCTGACCGGAGGGCTGGGCCTTGACGATGACCCGCGGGTTGGTTTCGTACTGGCGCAGTTCGGGGTGCGCGACCAGGATGCCGCGCAGCATGTCTTCGACCACTTGGTCGGGATCGTTGATGACTCGATTCATAACGCGGGTTCCTGTGTTCTTGTTCTAAGGGGTGACACCCCTCCATTGTGGGAGCAGGCAAGCCAGCTCCCACAGTTTGTGTGTTGCTGCTGGAATCAGGGTTCGAGCACCACCTTGAGCGATTTATCGCCGCGCTCCATCACCGCAAATGCCTCCTTGAAATCCGCCAGGGCAAACTTGTGGGTCACCACATCGCGCATGTCGATTTTGCGGTTACCGATAAAGTCGATGGCTCTCGGGTACATATAGGGCCCCAGGTGCGAGCCGAGGATGTCCAGCTCCTTGCGATCGCCAATGATCGACCAATCGACCGTGGCCTCGTCATTGAACACGCTGAACTCGACGAAGCGCCCCAACTTGCGCAGCATCGCCAGCCCCTGGTTGACGGCCTTGTGGTGCCCGGTGGCTTCGATGTAGATGTCGCAGCCGTAGCCGTCGGTGATCTCGCGGATTTTGGCCAGCACATCGACCTCGGCCGGGTTCCAGACTTCGTCGGCGCCCATGCGCAGGGCGAGGGCGGCGCGCTCGGGTTTCATGTCCAGCACGATAAGCTTTTTCGGGTTGCGCAACCGCACCGCGCCGATGATGCCCAGGCCCAAAGTGCCGGCGCCTGCGACCACCACAATGTCGTCATGGTCGACGTCGGCGCGCTCTGCGGCGTGCAGCGAGCAGGCCAATGGCTCGATCAGGATCGCTTCATCGGGGGCGATGGATTCCGGCACTTTGTGGATGATGCCTTCCTTGGTGAAAATCATGTACTGGGCCATGGCGCCCTGCACATTGTTCTGGAAGCCATACAGGTCATGCTTCTGGCACATCCAGTACTGGCCGTGGTTGCAGAAGCGGCAACCCCAGCACGGCACGATCTGTTCGGAAATCACCCGGTCGCCGACCGCCACGCCGCGCTTTTCGGCGCCTGGGCCAAGGGCGACCACACGGCACACGAACTCATGCCCGGGAATCATCGGCGGCTTCACGTAGCGCGGTTGCTCGGCGTCGCCCCAGAACGACGGCGCGCCGCGATAGGTCTTGATATCGCCCATGCAAATGCCGCACAGCTCGACCTTGGTCAGGATCTCGTCGGGGCCGGGGGTGGGCACGTCGACGGTTTCCAGGCGGTAGTCTTCCGGCCCATGGCAGACCACGGCCTGCATGGTTTTGGGGATGCTCGGGGCAAGTTGTTCGGGTGTGCGTTCGGTGACGGTGGACATGACAAGACCTCACGACATAAAGATGAATTACTGAATGCTGTAGCCGCCGTCGATCACCATGTTGGCGCCGGTGATCATCTGCGCGGCATCGCTGAGCAGGTATAGCGCCAGACCGGCGATTTCTTCCGGCTGGGCAAAACGCCCCGCCGGGATCTGCAATTTGGCCCGCTCACCCACGTCGCCGGCCCAGGCTTTCTTGCCCAGGGCGGTTTCGACGATGGTGGGGGAGATGGCGTTGACGTTGATCTGCGGCGCCCATTCCATGGCCAATACCTTGGTCATGCCGACAATCGCCGCCTTGCTGGCGCAGTAGGCGACGTGGCGGTCCAGGCCAATCACGGCGGCCTGGGAGGCGAGGTTGACGATGCGCCCACTGCCCTGGGCGAGCATGTGTTTGGCGCAAGCCTGGGCCATGAAAAAACTGGCCTTGAGGTTGATGTCCAGGGTGGTGTCCCAGGCGCTTTCGCTGACGTCGATAGCCTTGTCCAGCAGTACCACGCCTGCGCTGTTGATCAGGTAATCCAGGCGTTGGAAGTGAGCGAAGACGTTGTCGACAGTCGGTTGGATCTGGTCGATCTTCCCGAGGTCGACGGCAATGCCCAGGTGCCCGGTACCCAGGCGGGCGGCCACTTCGACCACCGCCGGGTCGCGGTCGAGCAGCGCCACCCGCGCACCACGTTCCACCAGCAGAGTGGCACAGGCCAGGCCGATCCCGGCGGCACCGCCGGTGATCACTGCACAACGGCCACTGAGGTCGAAGGCTTGGTTCCAGAAACCAGACATGAATAACTCCTGTTACAGATCAAAAGGTAGAACGCGGTCCAATGTGGGAGCTGGCTTGCCTGCGATTGCATCGACCCGGTCTACCTGATGCACCCAGGCGCCTGCATCGCAGGCAAGCCAGCTCCCACAGTTGACTGTGTTTCAAGCCACTGACTACTTGCCGCCGCTGACTTGCTGGTACAGCGCATCCGCATTGGCATTGGTCACTGGCACCCACGGCAGGATGTAGTTCCTGGCCGTGCCGTCACCCCATTTCACGTCCTTGGCGTAGCGCTCCCAGATCACCGATTGCGGCTTGTAGTCCTCACCGGCCAGGGCGCGCAGGGCCACGTCCAGTGCGCCTTGGGATTGGGCCTGGGCGTCCTGGAGGAATGTGGTGACTTCGTCTTTTTTCGCCGCCTGGATCGCATCCGGCATACCGTCGATGGAGGTCACGGGCACCTCTTTGGAGGTCAGTCCGTGAGACTTCAGGGCCTGCACGGCGCCGAGGGCCATGTCGTCGTTCTGGGCGATCACGCCGTTGATGCCCTTGGGGTGGGCGTTGAGCCAGTCTTCGGTGAGGGTCATGGCCTGGGCGCGGTCCCAGTTGGCGGTTTTCTTCTCGATGATCTTGATGTCAGGGTGTTTGCCCAACACCTCCAGCTCGCCTTTTTCCCGGTCGATCTGCGCCGACTGGCCAATCGGGCCCTGGATGATCACCACGTTGCCCTTGCCGTTGAGCTTGTCGACCATGGCCTGGGCCTGCAGGCGGCCGCCTTCGACGTCGTCGTTCCCCACATACGGCACGCTGGCATCGGCTACTTTCGTATTGGAGGCGATGACCACCACGTCGTTGCTCATGGCCGCCTTGACCGTGCCGACACCGGCCTTGGTATCAATGGGCACGAACAGAATCGCGTCGTAGCGTTGGGTCACCATATTTTCGATCTGGTTGTTCTGGGTCAGGGCGTCGTAGTTGCCGTCGAATACGGTCAGCTGCACGGTGCCATCCTTGACGGCCGGATGTTCCTTGAGCTCACGCACCCAGTTCTGCATGAACTGGCCCTTGAGGCCGTAGACGGCTGCGCCGATCTTGTAGGTCTTGCCATCGGCCGCCAGGGCGATGCTGCTGGCAAGCAGGGTGAGGGTCGCCGCAGCGGCCAAAGTGGTACCAAGTTTCATGAGTAGAACTCCGGTTATTGTTGTGGGTCGTTCTCTAGCGTTTTTTCTTGCGCCACACGTCGATCAGTACTGCGAACACGATGATCAGGCCCTTGGCGACCTGCTGGTAATAGGAGGACACGCCGAGCAGGTTCAGGCCGTTGTTGATCACGCCGATCAGCAGCGCCCCGAACAAGGTGCCGACAATGCTGCCGGTACCGCCCGACAGGCTGGTGCCGCCGATCACCACCGCGGCAATCGCATCCAGTTCATAGGAAACCCCGGCCTGGGGCAGGGCAGAGGTGGTACGTGCCGACAACACCACGCCGGCCAATCCGGCGAGCAGGCCCGAAACCACGTACACCGAGAACATCACCTTGCGCACGCCGATGCCGGAGGTGCGCGCGCTTTTTTCATTGCCGCCCACCGCGTATACATAGCGGCCGTAGGTGGTGTAGCGCAGCACCATCCAGAAGATCAGCGCGACCACGGCAAAGATAATGATCGGCACGCCCACCGGGCCGATCTTGCCGATACCCAGCGCCAGGTAGGCGTCGGGCAGGTCGGTGATCGGGCTGCCGTCGTTGAGGATAAAGGTCATGCCGCGGGCGATGCTGAGCATACCCAGGGTGGCCACGAACGGCGGGATCGACAGGTTGGCGACCATAAAACCGTTGACCACGCCAAGCATCGCCCCGGCAAACATCCCGGCGCTGACCGCCGCCAACAGGCCATAGCCCTGGGTGGCGACCATCGCGCTGCACAATCCGGCAAAGGCCAGGATCGAACCTACCGACAAGTCGATGCCCTTGGTCAGGATCACGTAAGTCATGCCCACGGCGAGGATGCCGTTGATGGAGGTCTGGCGCAGCATGTCCATCCAGTTGCGCCAGGTCATGAAGTATTCGCTGGAGAACGCCATCACCACGCACAGCAGGATAAACACCAGCGGCAGGCCGAAGCGGTCCAGAGACAGGCGCAAGCGGTTGCGTGGCGCGGTGGTGACAGGGGCGGCAAGGGTTTTGGCATTCATGAGGCAAGACTCAACAAGGCTTCCTGGGAAAGGGCGGTGTCGGTGCTGATGGTCACCAGCCGGCCGCCCTTGAATACGGCAATGCGATCACTCAAGTGCAGCAGTTCCGGAGCTTCGGACGACACCACGATGGCGGCGCCGCCGGCCCGTACGAACTGGTCGAGCAGGTGGTAGATCTCCTGCTTGGCGCCTTCATCGATGCCGCGGGTGGGTTCGTCGCAAAGCAGGCACACCGGCTCGGTGGACAGGCATTTGGCGAGCACGACTTTTTGTTGGTTGCCGCCGCTCATGGACGCCACCGGTAGGTCCAGAGAGCTGGTCTTGATCTGCAGGCGCTTGACCATATCTTCGGCCAGTTGGGCTTCCTTGCGCGCATTGATCAGCGACCAACTCGACAAGCGCTTGTAGGCCGACAGCGCGATGTTGGAGAGGATGCTGCCGGTCAGCACCAGGCCACTGTCCTTGCGGTCTTCGGTGACCAGCGACATACCGGCGTTGATGGTGGCCTTGGGCAGCCCGATGGGCATGGGCTTGCCTTGCAGGGTGACACTGCCGGAATCGGCTACGGTCAGGCCGTAGATGCAGTTGAGAAACTCACTGCGCCCGGAGCCCATCAGCCCGTAGATGCCAAGAATTTCGCCACGGCGCAATTGCAGGCTGATGTCGTGGAACTCGCCGTTGCGGCTCAGGTTGTCGACTTGCAGGCAGGTGTCGGTGGCGCATTCACGGCCGACCTTGTGGTCGATGCGCGTCAGTTCCTGGCCAACAATGCCGCGTACCAGGTGGTCGCGGTCGATATCGGCCATGCGCCCGCTTTCCACGAATGCGCCATCGCGGAAGATGCTGTAGTCGTCGGCGATTTGCGCCAGTTCGCTCAAGCGATGGGACACATACACGATACCGGCACCCCGTGCAGTGAGGCGGCGAATGGCCTTGAACAGGGTTTCTGCCTCGCGCTCGCCGATGGCCGAGGTGGGCTCGTCCATGATCATCACCTGGCAGTCATGGCTGAACGCCTTGGCGATTTCCACCAGTTGAATCTGCGCCACGCTCAAGCGATGCATGGGGCTGGTGGCGTCGACGTCGAACTCCAGGCTTTCCAGCAGCTCGCGGGTGCGGCGGTTCAGGGCCTTGCTGTCGACAATGCAACCGGCGCGGCGCGGCTCGCGGCCCAGCCAGATGTTTTCGGCGACGGTCATGTAGGGGATGGGTTCCAGCTCTTGGGTGATCATCGCGATCCCGGCCGCCAAGGCTTCACTGGGGCGGTTGAACTGCGCCGGTGCACCGTTGAGCACAATGGTGCCGGCGTCACGCTGGGTGATGCCCATCAGGATGCTCAGGAAGGTCGACTTGCCGGCGCCATTGCCACCGCACAGGGCGTGGACGCTGCCGGCGCGCAGAGAGAGGCGCCCGTCACGCAGGGCAGGTACCCCGGCGTAAGCCTTGGCGACGTGTTCAGCCTGGAGCAGTAATGGCTTGGCCATCGGCGTGTCCTCGTGCTGTGAATTCTTATTAGGTCGCACAGTCATGTTTCGCTGTGATCATATGTGTATCAAATGAAATTCTGATCAGTCAATCTCTTTCATTAAAAAGCGTTGATTCTCATCTGTAGAGACTATATCGGCTGTTTATCCCGCTTTGACTGCAAGGTCAGTTAAATCTCGCTTGACATGAAGGGCATAATGATCGCGAAATGACTGAGCAAAATTTCACTGAGTGATCATCTGATCAGTCTTAATCTAGGTCAGGGCAGCGGAGCCAGACGCCATGAACACACCTTTTCCGGTGGCTATCGGATGCGATGAAGCGGGTTTTGAGCTTAAAGAGCTGTTGAAGCGCCATATCGAGGCGCTGGGTTACCCGGTCACTGACTTCGGCACCCATTCCACTGCGCCGGTGCTCTACCCGGACATCGCGCTGGCCGTGGCCAACGCCATCAGCGCCGGGCAGCAGCGCCTCGGCGTGCTGGTGTGCGGCACCGGCATCGGCATGGCCATCTCGGCCAACAAGGTGTTGGGTATCCGTGCGGCTCAGGCCCATGACACCTATTCGGCGGAGCGGGCGCGCAAGAGCAACGATGCGCAGATTCTGTCCATCGGTGCGCGGGTGATCGGCGCCGAACTGGCCAAGAGCATTGTCACGGCGTTCCTGGCCTCGGAGTTCGAGGCGGCGCGTTCCGGGGCCAAGGTCGAGCGCATCAACGCAATCGAGCGCGATGGGCATCAGTAGTGGACGGCACGGGGCAAGAGTCGGGAGAATGCGCCTTTGACGCCGAAACGGAAGCCCGTCCCCATGAGTGACAGTACCCAGCGCATGGCCAGCGATATCGATCAAATGACCGAAGTGGCGATGCTCTATTACCTTGAGAACGTCACTCAGGAAGCCATTGCCAAGCGCTTTGACCTGTCGCGGGCCAAAGTCAGCCGCCTGCTCAAGCGTGCGCGAGATGAAGGCATTGTCGAGGTGCGCGTGTTGCAGCACCCGGCGATGAACAACGAACTGGAGCGCGCGTTGGTGGAGCGCTTCAAGCTCGACCGCGCCTTGATCGCCGTTGACCACAGCGACCCCGACACCCAGCGCTCGGCAGTCGCCAGCCTGGTCGCCAACTACCTGAACAAAACCTTGGGCGATGGCATGATCGTCGCCGTGGGCATGGGCCGTAACGTCGGCGCGGTGGCCGATAACGTGTTCCTGCCGGTGACGCGCAACTGCACGTTCGTATGTGCTATCGGTGGTTCGCTCAAGGCCGGCGAGTACATGAACCCCGACCATATCTGCCGGCGCCTGGCCCTGCGCTTTGGCGGCGAGAGCGAAAGCCTGTACGCCCCGGCCCTGGTGGCCAACCCGGAACTGCGTGGTGTGTTGATCAATAACGACACGGTACGCTCCACCCTCGACCGCGCCCGGCGTGCCGACATTGCCCTGATCGGCATTGGTGATATGAGCGAAAACAGCAACATGGTGCGCATGGGCTGGTTCTCGCCCCAGGAAATCGCCCAGGCGCGGTTGTCCGGCACGGTGGGCGACATGATGGGCTATGACTTTATCGATATTCACGGCCAGCCGGCGGTCAACGCCATTCAAGGCCGAGTGATCGGGTTGACGGTGCAGGAGCTGTTCCGCATCCCGGATGTGGTGGCGATTGCCAGTGAAAACACCAAAGCCGCGGCGACGCTGGGGGCGTTGCGGTCGGGGGTGATCAATACGCTGGCGACGACCGTCACCAATGCCCACACCATTCTGGCGCTGGATGATGCCACCCGAAAGTCTTGATTTATTGGAGATCCAAGTGTGGGATGGAGCAAGTCCCCTCCCACATTGGTTTTGCATCGGCTGGAAGACAGGTTTTGTAATAGTTTTGCTCTGTGGGAGTTGTGTGTTTGGGCTGTAGGATTCAAGTCCTTTTGTTATTTCAGGACTTGCATGAACACCCTCTCGGAGCCTCCCAGTCGTCTTTCTCCAAGACACTTACTGTCGCTGTTCCCCCTGAAGCACCCCGTATTCCGACTGCTAACCTTGTCCCGGTCCACTGACCGCGCATTGCCGTGTCCGGCATTCTGAAAACTTTGAATACAGAGACTCTATAAATGGAATGGTTAGCGGATCCAACGGCCTGGCTGGGCCTGGCGACCTTGATTGTGCTGGAACTGGTGCTGGGTATCGACAACCTGGTGTTTATCGCGATCCTGGCAGACAAGTTGCCGCCGGAGCAGCGCGACCGTGCACGCTTGATCGGTTTGTCCCTGGCGTTGCTGATGCGTCTGGGCCTGTTGGCGAGTATTTCCTGGTTGGTGACCCTCACCCAGCCGTTGTTCGAGGTGTTCGACAAGAGCTTTTCCGGCCGTGACCTGATCATGCTGTTCGGTGGTGTGTTCCTGTTGTTCAAGGCCACCATGGAGCTGCACGAACGCCTGGAAGGCCACGTGGCCCAGCACAAGGGCAATGTGGCTTATGCGATGTTCTGGCCGATCGTGGCGCAGATCGTGGTGCTCGACGCAGTGTTCTCCCTCGACGCGGTGATTACCGCAGTGGGCATGGTCGATGAGCTGGCGGTGATGATGATCGCGGTGATCGTGTCCATCGGTTTGATGATCGTGGCGAGCAAGCCGCTGACCCGTTTCGTCAACGCCCACCCTACGGTCATCATGCTGTGCCTGGGCTTCTTGATGATGATCGGTTTCGCCCTGACCGCCGAAGGCTTGGGCTTCCATATTCCCAAGGGCTACCTGTACGCGGCCATTGGTTTCTCGATTCTGATCGAGGTGTTCAACCAGATTGCCCGCTCGCGTCGCAAGAAATCAGCACAAGGTGTGCTGCCGGTGCGTGAGCGTACCGCCCATGCGGTGATGCGTCTGCTGGGTGGTCGTAGCCTGGCGGTGGAAGAGGTGGGTGAAGAGGTCGCTGACTTGCTGGGCGAGCCGGATACTGCGCAGGGCCCGCTGTTTGATCGACGTGAGCGGGTGATGATCAGCGGGGTGCTGCAACTGGCCGAACGGCCGATTCGTACCCTGATGACACCACGGGCCAAGGTTGACTGCATCGACCTGGCGGACGATCCCGACACGATCCGCCTGAAGCTGATGCATTCGTCCTACTCGCGTTTGCCGCTGATCCGCAACGGTGCGGTGGATGAACCCTTGGGCTTTGTGCACAAGAAGGAACTGCTCAAGGAGTACCTGGCCGGTAACGAGCCGAACCTGGAGCACCTGGCGCGCCGGGCGATCAACCTGCTGGAGAGCTTTTCGATCCTCAATGCCCTGGAGCAGATGCGCCAGGAGTCCACCCACATCGCCTTTGTGATCAACGAATTCGGGGACTTCATGGGCGTGTTGAGCATGACCGATATTCTGGAATCCATCGCCGGTGAATTGCCCGATGCCAGTGAAATCGAAGGCCCGGACATTGTCGAGGAGGGCGCGGGCTTTCGTGCCAATGGTGCCTTGAATCTTAATCAGGTGAGCCGACGCACCGGCTTCAAGGCCGTGGCGACGGAGGATTACCAGACCCTGGCCGGTCTGGTGATGAGTCTGTTGGATCGCTTGCCGGTTGTGGGCGATAGTCTTGAATACGAGGGGTGGCGCCTGACTGTGGCCGCGGTGGAAGAGCGGAGGGTGACGCAGGTTTGTTTGTCGCCGCTTACGGCTCCTTGATCTGGAGGCGAGCGAATCGCTTGAACGCGTGTTCAAGCGCTTGCTCGCCGAGTCCGGGAACGGTTTCCTGAAGCTGTTGGTCCTGGTAGATCAGCAGCATTGGAATTCGGTCCACGCTTGGATGGCTTGGTGTTTCGGTGCAATCGAGGATCATGATCTTGATCTGGTGCTTGTACCGCTGGCTTATCCGCATGAAGCGTGGCATTGCGTCAGTGCATGCCGCGCAATCATGGGAGATGAATACAACGAATACGGGTTGCCTCGTATTGAGTTCGCGGTCAAATTCCGCCTTATTTGCGATCACTGCATTGACGTAGCTCATCGGGCGTCTCCTTGTCACTCCTTGGCCTAAGCTAAGTTGGAAAATCGTTCCGGTCTACTGTCAACCTTCACAGGTCCCTCTTCGCGCGCTTGGTACCTGCTTGATTCAAGTGTTCAGATCGGTGCGCAGTAACACCGTCGTGGGGCGTTGCGTAGCACAGCCATACGGTGACGGCGCAATGCTGTATGCCGCTTCAATCACTATCACGCTGATCCATAAAGCATTTCTTGCCGCCATAGGTTTCCTCTGGCGTCTGTGGCACACTTTCTGCTGTCTATTCCGTTGTTACATACCAAGTTCCGGTATAGCGGAATACACAATCCCTGGAGTGCTTGTCATGCATCACCGACCATCCGTATTCAAAGCGTGTGTTTTTCTTGTTGCCGCATCGGCTTCCTTCACAAGCATGGTGCAGGCGGCAGACAGCAAGCTGGATGATGTGCTCAAGCGCGGGCATCTGATCGTGGGTACAGGCAGTACCAATGCGCCGTGGCACTTCCAGGGAGCGGATGGCAAATTGCAGGGGTTTGATATCGACATCGGCCGCATGGTGGCCAAGGGTTTGTTCAATGACCCGAGCAAGGTCGAGTTTGTGGTGCAGTCATCCGATGCGCGCATTCCCAACCTGCTGACGGACAAGGTCGACATGAGCTGCCAGTTCATCACCGTCACCGCCAGCCGTGCGCAGCAGGTGGCTTTTACTTTGCCGTACTACCGCGAAGGCGTCGGCCTGCTGTTGCCCAACAACAGCAAGTACAAGGAAATCGAAGACCTTCAAGCCGCAGGCGATGACGTGACCGTGGCCGTGCTGCAAAACGTGTACGCCGAAGAACTGGTGCACCAGGCACTGCCCAAAGCCAAGGTCGACCAGTACGACAGTGTCGACCTGATGTACCAGGCCGTGAACTCCGGCCGCGCCGATGCGGCTGCCACCGATCAGTCCTCGGTCAAATACCTGATGGTGCAGAACCCCGGTCGCTACCGCAGCCCCACTTACGCCTGGAGCCCGCAAACCTACGCGTGTGCGGTCAAGCGTGGCGACCAGGATTGGCTGAATTTCGTCAACACCGCGCTGCATGAAGCCATGACCGGTGTGGAGTTTCCCACCTACAAGGCTTCTTTCAAGCAGTGGTTCGGCGTTGACCTGCCAGAACCGGCCATCGGTTTTCCCGTGGAATTCAAATGATCCGGAACAGCCGGGGCGTGCTTGAGCACGCCTCACTCAGGTATTGCCGACCATGAACTATCAGTTGAATTTTGCCGCCGTCTGGCGTGACTTCGACACCTTGCTGGCGGGGCTCGGCCTGGGCCTGCAGTTGGCCTTGCTGTCGATTGCCATCGGCTGCGTGATCGGCCTGCTGATGGCGTTTGCCATGCTGTCCCGGCACCGCGCGTTGCGCATCCTGGCCTCGGTGTACGTGACGGTGGTGCGCAATACGCCGATCCTGGTGTTGATCTTGTTGATCTATTTCGCCTTGCCGTCCCTGGGGATTCGCCTGGACAAAATCCCTTCGTTCATCGTCACCTTGTCGCTGTACGCCGGTGCCTACCTGACCGAAGTATTCCGCGCCGGGTTGTTGAATATTCCCAAGGGCTTGCGCGAAGCGGGGTTGGCGATCGGCCTTGGCGAATGGCGGATTCGTGCCTATATCACCGTGCCGGTGATGCTGCGCAACGTGTTGCCGGCACTGTCGAACAACTTTATCTCGCTGTTCAAGGACACATCCCTGGCCGCCGCGATCGCGGTGCCGGAGCTGACCTATTACGCCCGCAAGATCAACGTTGAAAGCTACCGGGTGATTGAAACCTGGCTGGTGACGACCGCGCTCTATGTGGCTGCCTGTTACCTGATTGCCATGCTGCTCCGTTACCTGGAGCAGCGTCTGGCGATCCGTCGTTAAGGAAGGGTTTGCATGTACGAATCCCCCAGTTGGCTGCATGAATTGTGGATCGCCCGCGAGACCCTGTGGGTCGGCTTCCAGGCCAGTGTGTCGGTCTCGGCACTGGCGATTATCTTCGGCACCCTGATCGGTATCGTCGCCGGGTTGATCCTGACCTACGGCAAGTTCTGGATGCGCGCGCCGTTTCGTCTGTACGTCGATCTGATTCGAGGCACCCCGGTGTTCGTGCTGGTGTTGGCGTGTTTCTACATGCTCCCGGCCCTGGGCTGGCAGATCAGTGCATTCCAGGCCGGTGCGGTCGGGTTGACCCTGTTCTGTGGCTCCCACGTGTCGGAAATCGTGCGCGGTGCACTGCAAGCCATTCCCCGTGGGCAACTGGAAGCGGGCAAGGCCATTGGCCTGACGTTTTACCAGTCGTTGGGCTATGTGTTGTTGCCCCAGGCGTTGCGACAGATTTTGCCGACCTGGGTCAATTCCTCTACCGAAATCGTCAAGGCCTCCACCTTGCTGTCGGTGATCGGCGTGGCCGAATTGCTGCTCAGCACCCAGCAGGTGATCGCCCGCACCTTCATGACCCTGGAGTTCTACCTGTTCGCCGGTTTCATGTTCTTTGTCATCAACTACGCCATCGAATTATTCGGGCGCTACATTGAAAAGCGGGTGGCCTTGCCATGAACCAAGCTCAAACCAAACCAGCGCTGCTGGACATTCGTGGCCTGCGTAAACAGTACGGCCAGGTGGAAGTGCTCAAGGGTGTCGATCTGTCGATGCAGCGCGGCAATGTGGTGACGTTGATCGGCTCCAGCGGCTCGGGCAAGACCACCTTGCTGCGTTGCGTGAACTTGCTTGAGGAGTTCCAGGGCGGGCAGATCACCCTGGACGGCGAGTCCATTGGCTACAGCGAGGTCAGCGGCAAGCGCGTACGGCACCCGGAGCGGGTGATTGCCCAGCACCGCGCCATGACCGGCATGGCGTTCCAGCAATTCAATCTGTTCCCGCATCTGACCGCGCTGCAAAACGTCACCCTTGGCTTGCTCAAGGTCAAGAAGATGGGCAAGGATGAAGCCGTGGCCCTGGCCGAAAAGTGGCTGGACCGCGTCGGCCTGCTGGAGCGGCGCAACCACTTTCCCGGCCAATTGTCTGGTGGTCAGCAACAGCGCGTGGCGATTGCCCGCGCCATTGCCATGAACCCCAGTCTGATGCTGTTCGACGAGGTCACATCGGCCCTCGATCCGGAGCTGGTAGGCGAAGTGCTCAGCGTGATCAAGGGGCTGGCGGAGGAGGGCATGACCATGTTGCTGGTCACCCACGAAATGCGCTTTGCCTATGAAGTCTCCGACCAGATCGTCTTCATGAACCAGGGCTGCATTGAAGAGCAGGGCACTGCGAAGGACATCTTCGAGCGGCCGCAGTCGCCGCGGCTGGCGGAATTTTTAAAGAACATTCGTTTTTAACAAGGAGCAACTTTTATGAGCATTACTCGTTACGGTACCGGCAGCACCGCAGGTGGCGGCCAGCCACGCCCGTTCGCACGCGCGGTGGAGGCCGATGGCTGGCTGTATGTGTCGGGCCAGGTGCCGGCGGTGGATGGCGAAATCATCAGTGGCGGCATCGTCGAGCAAACCCGGCAGACCATGCGCAACGTGGTGGCGATCCTCGAAGAAGCCGGCTATGAACTCAAGGATGTTGTACGCGTGGGCGTGTGGCTGGAAGATCCACGGGACTTCTGGAGTTTCAACAAGGTCTTCGGCGAATACTTCACCCCCGAGCACGCCCCGGCGCGGGCTTGTGTGCAGGCCAATATGATGGTTGATTGCAAGGTTGAGATCGACTGCGTGGCCTACAAGAAAAAGGGCTGAATCCACATTCTAAAGCCCACAGAAAATCAACTGTGGGAGGGAGCAAGCCCCCTCCCACAGGGAATCTCTGCCAAACCCTGGAACTTTGACCGGACCCATCACTGCCATGACCGAAGACACCATCAAACGCCGCGCCAAAGGCCTGGACCGTGCGTTCGATATCCTCGATTTTCTCAAGGAAGTCGGCCAACCCCTGCGCCCGAATGACATTGCCAGCGGCATCGGCAGCCCCAAGTCCACGGTCTACGAATTGGTCGCGTCGCTGCTGGAGCGGCGCATTCTGGAAACCGTGGGCAAGGACGGTCACGTGTATCTGGGGCGCCAGTTGTATTTCCTCGGCCAGGCGCACCTGCGGCACTTCGACCTGACCCGCGAGGCCGATCACGCCCTGCAGGAAATCGTCAGCCAGACCCACGAAACCGCGCAGATGTGCCTGCTCAACGGGCGCAAGTACACGGTGGCGCTGATGCGCGAAGGCCAGCGGCATTTTCGTATTTCTTCGGATATCGGTGAAAACGCGCCGATCCCGTGGACCGCTTCCGGGCGTTTGTTGCTGGGGCATTTGAGCGACCAGCAGATCATCGAGCTGATCGACCCCGACGATTTCATCCTGCCGGACGGCCTGCGCCTGCCGCTCGATACCTTCCTGGCGCAGATCCGCCAGGCCACCGTCGATGGGTTCTTTTCCTTCGACAGTGTGGCCGACACCTTCACCCATTGCTTCGCCGCCCCGGTGCGGGACGCCCAGGGCATCAGCATTGCGACCCTGTGCATCGTTGCCCCGCGAGCCGATGCCAGCAAGCACTACCACGACTATCGCCGGGTGCTGATCGACAGCGCCAACAGCCTGGCCCGGCGCATCAACGAATAGGAGTTTTCCATGTCTGCCCTCAATGCCGTTGAAAAAGGTGCCGCCGCCGTCGGTGCCCATTTGGTCCGCGATGTCAGCCTGCCGGCGCTGGTGCTGCACCGTGACGCCCTGGAGCACAATATTCGCTGGATGCAGGACTTTGTCAGCCACAGCGGCGCCGAGCTGGCGCCCCACGGCAAGACCAGCATGATGCCTGCGCTGTTCGAGCGCCAGATCACCGCCGGTGCCTGGGGGATCACCCTGGCCAACGCCGTACAAACCCGCGCCGCCTACGCCGGTGGCGTGCGTCGTGTGCTGATGGCCAACCAATTGGTGGGGGCGCCGAACATGGCGCTGATCGCCGACCTGTTGGCCGATCAGGATTTCGACTTCCATTGCATGGTCGATCACCCGGACAACGTCGCGGACCTGGGCCTGTTCTTCGCCGCGCGCGGCCTGCGTCTGAACGTGATGATCGAGTACGGCGTGGTCGGCGGCCGGTGTGGCTGTCGCAGCGAACAAGAAGTGCGTGAACTGGCCCGGGCGATCAAGGCCCAACCGGCATTGGCGTTGACCGGCATCGAAGGCTACGAAGGGGTGATCCACGGTGAGCACGCCATCAGCGGCATCCGTGACTTCGCTGCCAGCCTGGTGCGCCTGGCGGTGGACCTGCAAGACAGCGGCCTGTTCGACCTGCCCAAACCGATCATCACGGCGTCGGGCTCGGCCTGGTACGACCTGATCGCCGAGTCGTTCGAGGCGCAGAACGCTGCCGGTCGTTTCCTCAGTGTGTTGCGCCCAGGCAGCTACGTGGCCCACGACCATGGCATCTACAAAGACGCGCAATGCTGCGTGCTCGACCGACGCAGCGACCTCAACGAGGGCCTGCGCCCGGCGATGGAGGTCTGGGCGCACGTGCAGTCGCTGCCGGAGCCGGGGTTTGCGGTGGTTGCCCTGGGTAAGCGCGACGTGGCCTATGACGCCGGCTTGCCGGTGCCGCTCAAGCGCTACAAGGCCGGGATCGTCCCGGCGCACGGTGATGATGTGAGCGCGTGCAAGGTCACGGCGGTGATGGACCAACATGCGTTCATGACCGTAGCGCCGGGGGTTGAGTTGCGCATTGGCGACATTATTTCGTTTGGCACGTCCCATCCCTGCCTGACTTTCGACAAATGGCAGGTGGGTTGCCTGGTGGATGAGCAGTTGCAGGTGGTCGAGTCGCTGCGTACCTGTTTCTAGACCGAGCCGCACCTATCGGGGGCAAGCCCCCTCCCACATTTGGAATGCATTCCCCTGTGGGAGGGGGCTTGCCCCCGATGAGGCCATCAGCCCCACCGAGACAGCAGCCATGACCACCCAACCCCGCATCGCCCTTATCGGCGAATGCATGATCGAACTGCAACACCGCGCCGACGGCAGCCTGCACCAGAGCTTCGGCGGCGACACCCTGAACACGGCGGTGTACCTGCGCCGTGAGCTGGGCGAGTGCGCCAGTGTCGACTACGTCACCGCCTTGGGCGATGACAGTTTCAGCGACGCCATGTGCCAGCAGTGGCAAACCGAGGGCCTTGGCCTGGGTATGGTCCAGCGCCTGCCCGGGCGTCTGCCGGGCTTGTATTGCATCCAGACCGACGCCAATGGCGAGCGCAAGTTTCTCTACTGGCGCAACGAAGCGGCCGTGCGTGACTGCTTCACCACGCCTGCGGCCGAGCCGATCCTGGCAGCGTTGCCGGACTATGACGTGGTGTATTTCAGCGGCATTACCCTGGCGGTGCTGGGCGAGGTCGGGCGCGAGCGCTTGCTGGACACCCTGGTCGAAACCCGCCGCCGAGGTGGCAAGGTGGTGTTCGATAACAATTACCGGCCACGGCTATGGGCCGATGTGCAAGCGGCCCGTGCGGCTTATCGCAAGGTCTTGGCTGAAGTGGATATTGCCTTGTTGACCGAGGATGACGAGCACGCGCTGTTTGGCTATGAGGACAGCGAGCAGGTGTTTGCGGCCTATCCATCGATTGCAGAAGTGGTGCTCAAGCGTGGCGCGGATGCGTGTTTGATTCGCTGTGCGGGAGAGCGTTTTGCGGTGCCGGCGTTGAAGGTGGAAAAGGTGGTGGACACTACGGCGGCGGGAGATTCGTTCAGTGCGGCGTATCTGGCCGGGCGGCTCAAAGGTGGCTCGCCGCAAGAGGCTGCATTGGCGGGGCATCGATTGGCGAGCCGGGTGATTCAGCTGCCGGGGGCGCTGATACCGAGGTGAATGGCCGCTTGCGGCGGATCGCGGGCAAGCCCGGCTCCCACATTTTACCGGGTGTACACCGCTAAATGTGGGAGCTGGCTTGCCTGCGATAGCGGTCTGGAGCCAAGTGCTCAATCCCGGTAAAACACCTGCACCAGGTGATAGCCAAACTTGCTCTTGATCGGCCCGTGCACCACCTTCACCGGCTTCTTGAAGATCACCGCATCAATCGCGCCTACCATCTGCCCGGGCCGCACTTCGCCCAGATCGCCGCCACGCTTGCCCGACGGGCAGGTGGAGTACTTCTTGGCCAGCACGTCAAAGGCTTCGCCCTTGGCAATGCGCTGCTTGAGTTGTTCGGCTTCTTCGCTGGTTTTCACCAGGATATGACGGGCTTGGGCTTTCATTGATTTCTACCAGGTGTGCGACGGCGCGCGATTATGCCTGAACTCAGGCCTCGACGCCGATCATGCTGCGGATTTTGGTGGCCAGCAGGTCGATCGAAAAGGGCTTGGCGACCATGTCCATGCCGTCTTCCAAAAAGCCCTGGCGCTCAGCGGCTTTCTCGGCATAGCCGGTCATGAACAACACCCGCAGGCCGGGGCGATGCTGGCGCGCGATTTCCGCCAGTTGCCGGCCGTTCATGCCCGGCAGGCCAACGTCGGTCACCAGCAAATCCACGCGCAAATCCGACTCCAGCAGCGGCAGCGCGGCACGGGCGTCGGCCGCCTGGTGCGCGGTATAGCCCAGTTCGTCGAGGACGTTGACCACCAACATGCGCACTGCGGGGTCGTCCTCGACCACCACCACGGCTTCACCGGCCAGGGCCACCGGGGCTTCGGTGAGGCTGACGGGCAGGTCGCTTTCCAGTGCGGTGCCGTACAGGCGCGGCAGGTACAGGCGCACGCAGGTGCCCTGGCCCGGTTCGCTCTGGATCGTTACATGGCCACCGGACTGCTGGGCAAAGCCGTAAATCATCGACAGCCCAAGGCCGGTGCCTTGGCCGATAGGCTTGGTGGTGAAGAACGGGTCGAATGCCTTGGCGAGGATTTTCGGCGCCATGCCGCTGCCGTTGTCGCTCACGCCGAGCATCACGTAGTCGCCGGCCTTGACCGGCTCCAGGGTGGTGATGTCGGTGCCGTCCAGGTAGCTGTTGGCGGTTTCGATCAGCAACTCGCCGCCGTCGGGCATGGCGTCGCGGGCGTTGATCACCAGGTTGAGCAGGGCGTTTTCCAGTTGGCTGGCATCGGTATTTACCGGCCAGATGTCTTTGCCCAGTTGCACCTTGAGCGCGATATGCGCGCCCTTGGTGCGCTGGAACAGATCTTCCAGGGATGCCACCAGCTGGTTGGGGTCGGTGGGGCGGCGGTCCAGCGACTGGCGCCGCGAAAACGCCAGCAGGCGGTGGGTGAGGGCGGCGGCGCGATGGGCCGAGGATACGGCGGCATCGGCAAAGCGGCCAATCTCCTCGCTGCGCCCGGCGGCAATATAGCGCTGCATCAGGTCCAGGCTGCCGATGATGCCGGTGAGCATATTGTTGAAGTCATGGGCGATACCGCCGGTGAGCTGGCCCACCGCTTCCATCTTCTGCGCATGGCGCAGGGCGTCTTCGGCCCGTTCACGCTCGAACATCTCGTTTTGCAGGCGCTGGTTGGCCTCGGCCAGCGCCTGGGTACGCTGGGCCACGCGCTCTTCGAGGTTCTCGTTGAGATGGCGCAGGGCTTCTTCGGTGAGTTTGCGTTCGGTCTCGTCGATCACAAAAATGTAGAAGCCATTCACCGAACCGTCATTGCTGAAGCGCGGCAGGTATTTCATCAACGCGTGGCGCGGGCGGCCGTCGCGATGGGGCGTGAGGGTCATGAAGCTGCACGCCTTGCCGTTCAGGGCCGCTTCGATCTTGTCGATTCGCCCGGCATACACCTCATCACCGAGCACTTCGCGGATGGTCTTGCCGTACAGTTCCTGGGGCGTCTTGCCGTACCAGTCGAGGTAGGCGCTGTTGTTCAGGCGAAAGCGCTGTTCATGGTCCACGTAGCCGATCAGCACCGGCATGGCGTTGATGATCAGTTGCAGCTCGGTCTGGCTCTGGCGCAGCGCCTGTTCGGTGTGCTTGCGCTCGGTAAGGTCCAGCGCGGCACCGAGGAAGCGTGCGGGTCGGCCTTGTTGGTCCTTGTAGCAGCGGCCACGGGCAAACACCCAGCGCACCTGACCGTCGGCTTGCAGCAGGCGGTACTCCTCGGCGTATTCAGTGCCGAACGTGATGCAATGCTTGATGCTGCGCGTGACCATGCCACGGTCTTCGGGATGCACGCCGAGCAGATAGGCGCTGATGGGCAGCAGGCCGGCGTCACTCGGGTCGACACCGTGCAGGTAGGCGAAATGTGCATCGGCGATAAAGTGGTCTTCACCGATGTCCCAGTCCCAGGTGCCCACGGCATCGGTCGCTGCCAGTGCCAGTTGCAGGCGCTGCTCGGTGTTGTGCTGGGCCTTGAGGCTCGCTTCGGAGCGCTGCTGCAGTTCCAGGGTTTTGCTGCGCCGTTCATTGGTTTCGATGGCGGTGACCAGGATGCCTGCCACCTGGCCGCTTTCGTCGCGCACCGGGCTGTAGGTCAGGTCGAGCCAGATTTCGGTGTCGCGACATTCGCGTTGCAAGACAAAACGCTGCTCGCTGAAGGTGCGCACCTGGCCACCGAGCACCGCGTCGTACACCGGCGCAGCGAAGCTTTGCAGCTCCGGCCAGGTCTGATGCGCAGGCTGGCCCAGGGCGCCGGGGTGCTTGTTGCCCACCAGTTGGGCAAAACCATCGTTATACAGTTGTATGAGTTGCGGGCCCCACAGCAGCACCATCGGCATCGGCGAATGCACGACGATATCGACGGCGGTACGCAGGCTCTGCGGCCACTCGCTGGCCTCACCGAGGGGGCTTTGCGCCCAGTCCAGCCGCTTGATCAATGCAGCGGCTTCGCTACCGGTGGATGTTCCATTCATGAAAAAAAGCCCTGAACACGACGCTTTGAAAAATGACCACATCCATTGTCCCAAGGATCATCAATGGATGACTACCCCGGAAAAATAGCACGCATTGACGGCTTTTCTTCAAAACAGCGGTTCAGCGCTGAAACCTTTCATCTAAAAACCCAGTTCAGGGCGTCGGCGAAACTGCTCCAGTGCTTCGGGATTGGCGAGGGCATCGGTGTTCTTTACCGGCTCCCCATGTACCACGTTGCGCACCGCCAACTCCACGATCTTGCCGCTGATGGTGCGCGGGATGTCCGTGACAGCGAGGATCTTGGCCGGTACGTGGCGCGGCGTAGTGTTGGCACGGATTACCTGGCGGATCTGCTGTTGCAGCGCCTCATCCAGCTCGACACCGTCATCGAGGCGCACAAACAGCACCACACGCACATCGTCCTGCCAGCGTTGGCCGATGGCGAGGCTTTCCAGTACCTGTGGGACTTTTTCCACTTGGCGGTATATCTCGGCGGTGCCGATGCGTACGCCGCCAGGGTTGAGCACCGCGTCTGAGCGCCCATGAATCAGCAGGCTGCCATTGGCCCGCTGCTCGGCATAGTCACCCTGGGCCCATACGCCGGGGAACTGGCTGAAATAGGAGGCGCGCAGCTTGTGCTGGTGCGGGTCGTTCCACAGCCCAATGGGCATGGCCGGAAAGTGCCGGGTGCAGACCAGTTCACCTTTTTCCCCGATCAGCGGCCGGCCCTGGTCGTCCCACACCTCGATGGCCATGGCCAGGCTCTTGCACTGCATCTCGCCACGCCGCACCGGCAGCACCGGGTTGCCGATCACGAAGCAGGAGACGATATCGGTGCCACCGGACATCGACGACAGGCACAGCTCGTTCTTGATCTCGCGGTACACATAGTCGTAGCTCTGGGGTGACAGTGGCGAGCCGGTGGAAATCAGGCCCCTGAGGCTGCTCAGGTCGTGGCTCAGGCGTGGCTGCAACCCGGCTTTCTCCAGGGTAGCGAGGAATTTCGGGCTGGTGCCGAATACACTGATTTTTTCCGCATCGATCAAGTCGATCAAACGCTCGGGGCCGGGGTGGAACGGTGAGCCGTCATACAGCACCGCCGTGGCGCCAATCGCCAGCACCGACACCAGCCAGTTCCACATCATCCAGCCGCATGTGGTGTAGTAGAACAGGCAGTCCTCGCGGCTCAGGTCGGCGTGCAGGCCGTGTTCCTTGAGGTGCGTGAGCAGCACGCCGCCGGTGCCATGGATGATGCATTTGGGGATGCCGGTGGTGCCGCTGGAATAGAGGATATACAGCGGATGATCGAACGGCACTGCGACAAAATCGGGCACGCCGCCGGCCTGATAGAAGTCGTCCCACAGCGTGACCCGGGCTTGGCTCAGGTAATCGTCGACCTGTGCCTGAGGCCGGGCGTAGGGCACGATGATCAGCTGTTGCAGGGAGGGCAGGCGCGCGAGGATTTCATTGAGCTTGGCGCTCTGGTCGATGTTTTTGCCGGCATAGCGGTAGCCGGCGCAGGTAATCAGCACCTTGGGTTCGATCTGGCCGAATCGATCGATGACGCCCTGGGTGCCGAAATCCGGCGAGGAGCATGACCAGATCGCGCCGAGGCTGGTAGTGGCAAGCATACCCACCAGGGTTTGCCAGGTGTTAGGCATGCACGCGGCCACCCGGTCACCCATGCCAACCCCGGCCGCCCGCAAGCTTTTTTGCAGGCCGGCAACGTGTTCCGCCAGTTGCGCATAGCTCAATTGTTCACGTTGGCCGTCTTCGCTGACAGCCACCACCGCAGGATGATTGTCGCGGCGGCGCAACAGGTGCTCGGCAAAGTTCAGGGTGGCGCCGGGAAACCATTGGGCGCTGGGCATCTCGATGTCTTCGATCAGCGTGACGCTGGGCGGGCTGCGAAACTGCACGTCGAAGAACGCGACAATCGCCCGCCAGAAGTCCGGGCGCTGGTCGATGCTCCATTGGTGCAGGGCGGGGTAGTCGTGGAGGTGCAGGTCGTGGCGTTGGTTGATGAAGCGGCGGAACTGGTCCATCCGTGTGTTGGCGATGCGTTCGGGCGAGGGTTGCCAGAGGATGTCGGACATAGCGAAATCTCTTGTTCTAGTATCGGTCTTCCAAACAGTGAAGTTCCAATGTGTCTGGGGTTATTGGGCCAGCCAGCCACCGTCGATATTCCACGCCGCACCGCGCACCTGGGCGCCGGCCTCGCTGCACAAAAACAGCACCAGCTCGCCCAGTTGCGAAGGCGTGACGAACTCCAGGGACGGCTGTTTTTCAGCCAGCAAATCCTGCTGCGCCTGTTGCGGGTCGATCCCACTGGCCACGCGATCATCAATCTGCTTCTGCACCAGCGGCGTCAGCACCCAGCCCGGGCAGATCGCATTGCAGGTCACATTGCTGGTGGCGGTTTCCAGGCCTACCACCTTGGTCAGGCCGATCACGCCATGCTTGGCCGCCACGTAGGCAGCCTTGCCCACTGAGCCGACCTGGCCGTGCACCGAGGCGATATTGACGATACGCCCCCAGCCCTTGGCCTTCATGCCCGGCAGGCTCAAACGTGTACTGTGGAACACCGAGGACAGATTGATCGCGATAATCGAATCCCAGCGCTCCACCGGGAAGTCTTCCACCGCCGCCACATGCTGGATGCCGGCATTGTTGACCAGAATATCCACGCCACCGAACTCGCGCTCGGCGTAGGCGAGCATGTCGGCGATCTGCGCCGGGTCGCTGACATCCGCCGGGTGATGCCCGACCTTGCCGCCAAACGCCTGCACCTGGGCGATCACCGCGCTGGCGTCGCCAAAGCCGTTGAGAATCAGGTTGGCGCCGGCCTTGGCCAGGCTCAGTGCTATCCCTAAGCCGATGCCGCTGGTGGAGCCGGTAACCAAGGCGGTCTTGCCATTCAAAGTCGTCATGAAAACCTCACACAATGCCGGTGGCATAGAAAGTACCGATCACCACGAACACCGCGAGGGTCTTGATAATCGTGATGCCGAAAATGTCCTTGTAGGCTTCGCGGTGGGTCAAGCCGGTGACCGCCAGCAGCGTGATCACCGCGCCGTTGTGGGGCAGGGTGTCCATGCCGCCGCTGGCCATGGCCGCGACCCGGTGCAGCACTTCAAGGGGGATATTGGCCGCATGAGCGGCGGAAATAAAGCTCTCGGACATCGCCGCCAGGGCAATGCTCATGCCGCCGGAAGCCGAGCCGGTGATGCCCGCCAGCAGGGTCACGGTAATTGCTTCGTTGACCAGCGGGTTGGGGATGCCCTTGAGCCAGTCCGCCAGCACCAGAAAGCCCGGCAGCGAGGCGATTACTGCGCCAAAGCCGTATTCCGAGGCGGTGTTCATTGCCGCCAGCAGCGCGCCGCTGACCGCACTTTTACTGCCTTCGGCCAGCTTGCTTTTGATCGCGGAGAAGCCGAACACCAGTACCACGATAATCCCTACCAGCAACGCCGCCTGCACCGCCCAGATCGCGGTGAGCTTGGCGATTTCGGTGGTCACCGGCGCGCTCATGCCCGGCAGGCTGAGGCTGTGGGTCTTGCCGTACCACTGCGGGATCCAGTGGGTAAACAGCAGGTTCATTACCCCTACCAGAATCAACGGCGACAGCGCGATCCAGGGATTGGGCAGGCTGAGGTTCTCGGCGGTTTCCGGCTCGTTACGCAACTCGGTGCCATAACCTTCCCCGGCCCGCTGGGCCTTGTTGCGCTGGCGGGCCAGGTAGAGCATACCGGTGCAAAACACGAAGATCGTGCCGATCAGCCCCAGCCACGGCGCCGCCCAGGCAGTGGTGTTGAAGAAGGTACTGGGGATGATGTTCTGGATCTGCGGCGTGCCGGGCAGGGCGTCCATGGTGAACGAGAACGCGCCGAGGGCGATGGTCGCCGGGATCAGGCGCTTGGGGATATTGCTCTGGCGAAACATCTCTGCCGCGAACGGGTACACGGCAAACACCACCACGAACAGCGATACGCCGCCGTAAGTGAGCAGGGCGCAGACCAGCACGATCACCAGCATTGCCTGGCGCGTGCCGAGCAAGCGGATCGCAGCCGCCACGATCGAGCGCGAGAAACCCGACAACTCGATCAGCTTGCCGAACACCGCACCGAGCAGGAACACCGGGAAATACAGTTTGATAAAACCGACCATCTTTTCCATGAACACCCCGGTAAAGGCGGGGGCGACGGCTGATGGGTCGGTGAGCAGCACCGCGCCGAGGGCGGCGATGGGGGCGAACAGGATAACGCTATAGCCACGGTACGCAGCCAGCATCAGCAGCGCGAGCGCAGCCAGGGCAATGATCACACTCATGGTGTGTCTCCATCGGATTGTTATTGTTGTGGGGTGAAGCGGTGGGAGGGCTATAGCTAGATGTGTGCCAGATTTATAACTTGTTGATATGTATGGATTTATTGTGGATTGAGAGTGATTTTCGAGACGGCAGTCTCAATCTTGAGACGAGTGGAGATCCTTGTGGGAGCTGGCTTGCCTGCGATAGCGGTGGTTCAGCTGGCTTGTAGGGCACTGTTAGACCGCTATCGCAGGCAAGCCAGCTCCCACATAAGAATGTCTTGATATTGGGAATGTCGTCTCTTTTTTGAGACTAGGTTAGTCCCAGCGCCAACATTTTTTTATACAACGTCGACCGCCCAAGCCCCAACCGCTTGGCCGCTTCTACAACATTTCCGTCACTGGCTTTGAGCGCCCCCGCAATCACCTGCCGATCAAACCGCTCCCGCGCCGCCGCAAAGGTTTCACCCTCGATCGCGTCCACCGGGCCACGGACTACTGGACTGAACGTACCAATCGCTGCACGAACCTGCACGGCATTCAACACCAGGTCATCACTCAACAGCGCCGCCCGCTCCAGCACATTGCGCAGTTCACGGATATTGCCCGGCCATGCATGTTGTGCGAGCAACGCCAGCGCCCCATGCTCCAGTTCGTGCTGGCTGCGCAGTTCCTCGAGGATCGCCTCGCTCAACGCCGGGATGTCCTCCAAGCGTTCACGCAACGGCGGCACCTGGATCGGCAGCACATTCAGCCGGTAATACAAATCCGCACGAAACTCGCCGCGCTTGATCGCCGCTTCCAGGTCCATGGAGGTGGCTGCAATCACCCGCACATCGCTGTGCAGCATCTCGTTGGAACCCACTGGTTCGAATTCTTTTTCCTGCAACACCCGCAGCAGTTTGCTTTGCAGCGGCAGCGGCATGTCGCCGATTTCATCGAGAAATAGCGTGCCGCCCTGGGCGATCTGAAACTTGCCAGGGCGGCCCTTGCGGTCGGCGCCGGTAAACGCGCCGGGTGCGGTGCCAAAGAACTCGGCTTCGAGCAGGTCATGGGGAATGGCCGCGCTGTTGATGCTTACGAAGGCTTTGTGCGCCCGCGGTGACGCGCCGTGGATGGCCTGGGCGAGCAGTTCCTTGCCGGTGCCGGTTTCGCCGAGCAGCAACACCGGCGACTCGGCGCTCGCACTGCGCCGCGCCCGGCGCTTGACCTCCAGGCTGGCGGCGCTGGTGCCGATAAAATGCGCGAAGTTGTATTTGCTTTGCCGCGAGCGCAGCAGCGAGCGCGTCGAGGCCAGCTCTTGTTGCATGCTCAGGTAGCGCTCGATCAGCGGCGACAGGTTGCGCAACTCGTCGAACAGCGCAAAGCCAATCGCGCCGATCACCGCTCCGGCATCATCGTGGATTGGCAGGCGCATCACCACCAGCGGGCCCTTGGGGGTGTCCTGGATATCCAGCAGTATCGGCCGGTCATCGCGCACCACCTGGCGCAACAGGCTATTGGAAATCACCTGCTCACAGGGTTGGCCGATGGCCTCATCGGCGCTGTGCAGGCCGAAACGCCTAGCGTAGCGCTCGTTCATCCACACGATGTTCGCGTCGCGATCGACAATGACCGTGCCTTCGCTGGATTGCTCGATGATCTCGAACAACGACTGAATGGCCAGGCCGCGAACGTGTTGATAATCCTTGAGGCTGGTACTCATGGAGGCAGAATCCTGTTGATCATCACAAAGGGATGTGCGCTGCAGCCAGCAGTTCTTTGGTATAGGGGTGCTGGGGCGAATCAAACACATCATGACTGGCACCGCGCTCCACTACCTTGCCATCCTTGACCACGATCATGTCATGGGCCATGGCGCGCACCACGGCCAGGTCATGGCTGATAAACAGGTAAGTCAGGCCATATTTGTCCTGCAGTTCACGCAGCAACGCCACCACTTGTTTCTGCACCGTACGGTCCAGGGCCGAAGTGGGTTCGTCGAGCAGCATCAGCGCCGGTTTGAGCACCAGGGCGCGGGCGATGGCGATGCGTTGGCGCTGGCCACCGGAAAACTCATGGGGGTAGCGATGTCGGCTGGCGGGGTCGAGGCCCACGTCCTTGAGCACCTGGATCACCTGGGCATCGCGCTCGGCCAGGCTGCATGGTGCATGCACTTCCAGGCCTTCGCTGATGATCTGCTCGACCGACATGCGCGGGCTGAGGCTGCCATAGGGGTCTTGGAACACCACCTGCATCTGCTTGCGCCACGGGCGCATCTGCTGATGATTGAGCGGGTCGAGGGCCTCACCCTGGAAGCGGATGCTGCCGGTGGAGTCAAGCAAACGCAGGATCGCCTGGCCCAACGTCGATTTGCCCGAGCCGGACTCACCGACAATCCCCAGGGTCTTGCCGCGCTGCACGCTGAGGCTGATGCCGTCGACCGCACGCAGGTAGGTCTTGCGCCGGAACAACCCGCCGCTGAGGGGGAATTTCACACTGAGGTCATCCACCTGCAACACCGTCTCGCGCTCATCACCGCACAGCGCATCGCCCGTGGGCTCGGCGTCCAGCAGCAGGCGGCTGTAAGGGTGCTGTGGGGCCGTGAACAAGGTCTGGCAATCAGCCTGCTCGACAATTTCCCCGGCGCGCATCACGCAGACCCGCTGGGCGATACTGCGCACCAGGTTAAGGTCATGGCTGATCAGCAGCAGCGACATGCCCAGGCGTTGCTGCAAAGACTTGAGCAGCAGCAGGATCTTGCGCTGCACGGTCACGTCCAGCGCGGTGGTGGGCTCGTCGGCAATCAGCAACTCCGGCTCGCAGGCCAGGGCCATGGCGATCATCACCCGCTGGCGCTGGCCGCCGGACAGCTGGTGCGGGTAGGCCTTGAGCCGTTCCTGGGGTTTCTGGATACCCACCAGCTCCAGCAGTTCGAGAATCCGCGCCTGCGCCTGCTTACCGCCCAGGCCCTTGTGCAGCAGCAGGGTTTCGCCGATCTGCTTTTCGATGCTGTGCAATGGATTCAGGGACGTCATCGGCTCCTGGAAGATCATCGCAATTCGGTTACCGCGCAGTTTTTGCAGGGTAGACGGCGCTGCACCGATCAACTCCTGGCCACGATACTTGATCGAGCCCGTGGTTTCGGTACCGACTTGCGGCAGCAGTTGCAGGATTGAATGGGCGGTCACTGACTTGCCCGAGCCCGACTCACCCACCAGCGCCAGGCACTCGCCGGGGCGCACATCCAGGCTCAGATTGCGTACCACGGTCTGGCCGCTGAACGCGACGCACAGGTCGCGGATTTCGATCAGGTTCATAGGCAATTACTCATGAGCGAGGGTCGAAGGCGTCACGCAACGCCTCGCCGATAAACACCAGCAACGACAGGATCAGCGCCAAGGTGAAAAACGCGGTCAGGCCCAGCCAGGGGGCTTGCAGGTTCTGTTTGCCCTGGGCAATCAGCTCACCCAGGGACGCGCTGCCAGCCGGCATACCGAAGCCGAGGAAATCCAGGGCGCTCAAGGTCGATATCGCCCCGGTCAAGATAAACGGCAGATAGCTGAGCGTCGCGGTCATGGCATTGGGCAGGATATGCCGGCGAATGATCTTGGCGTCACCCAGGCCCAGGGCGCGCGCGGCCTTGACGTACTCCAGGTTGCGCCCGCGCAGGAACTCGGCGCGCACCACATCCACCAGCGCCAGCCAGGAAAACAGCGCCATGATCCCCAGCAACCACCAGAAATTCGGCTCGACGAACCCCGACAGGATAATCAGCAGGTACAGCACCGGCAGGCCGGACCACACCTCCAGAATGCGCTGCCCGAGCAAATCCACCCAGCCGCCGTAGTAACCCTGCAACGCCCCGGCGGCAATGCCGATGGCGGCGCTGATGGCGGTCAAGGCCAGGGCAAACAGGATCGACACTCTTGCGCCGAAGATCACCCGCGCCAGCACATCGCGGGACTGGTCATCGGTGCCCAGCCAGTTCACCGCCGACGGTGGGCTCGGGGCAGGGCGGGTCAGCTCATAATTGGGGGTGTCGTCGCTGAAGGGAATCGGCGGGAACAGCATCCAGCCGCCGTCCTGCTTGATCAGCTTTTGCACGTAGTCACTGCGGTAGTCCGCCTGGAACGGCAGCTGGCCGCCGAACTGCTGTTCGGTGTAGCGCTTGAACACCGGGAAATACAGCTCGTTCTTGAAGCTGAGCACCAAGGGTTTGTCATTGGCGATCAACTCGCCGCCCAGAGTCAGGATAAACAGGCCGATAAACAACCACAGCGACCACCAGCCACGCCGGTTTTTCTTGAAGCGTTCGAAACGCCGACGCGCAACGGGAGACAGGTCAAGCATCAGGCGTTCCTCGCAGCAAAGTCGATACGCGGGTCCACCAGGGTGTAGCAGAGGTCACCGATGAGTTTTATCAAAAGGCCGAACAGGGTGAAGATAAACAGCGAGCCGAATACCACCGGGTAGTCACGGGACACTGCCGCCTCGTAGCTCATGCGGCCCAGGCCATCGAGGGAGAAGATCACTTCGATCAGCAGTGAGCCGGCAAAAAATACGCTGATAAACGCTTGGGGAATCCCCGAGATCACCAGCAGCATGGCATTGCGAAACACATGGCCGTACAGCACCCGGCGTTCGCTCAGGCCCTTGGCACGGGCGGTCACCACGTACTGGCGGGTAATCTCATTGAGGAACGAGTTCTTGGTGAGGATGGTCAAGGTGGCAAACCCGCCGATCACCAGCGCCGTCACCGGCAAAACCAGGTGCCAGAAATAGTCGGCAATCTTGCCCACGGTGCTCAGTTCGGCAAAGTTTTCCGACACCAGCCCGCGCACCGGGAACCAGTTCAGCGACGTACCGCCGGCGAATACCACAATCAGAAACATCGCAAACAGGAACGCCGGCATCGCGTAACCGATCACGATGGCCGTGCTGCTCCACATATCAAAGCTGCTGCCATGGCGCACGGCCTTGCGTATCCCCAAGGGTATCGACACCAGGTAGGTGATCAGCGTCGCCCACAGGCCAAGGGAAATGGTAACTGGCATCTTTTCCAGGATCAGGTCGGTCACCGTCGCGCCGCGAAAGAAACTGTTGCCGAAGTCCAACTGGGCGTAGTTCTTGAGCATCAACCATAGGCGTTCCGGTGCGGACTTATCGAAGCCGTATTGTTTTTCGATGTCCTTGATCAGCTTCGGGTCCAGGCCACGACTGGCCCGCGAGCCGCTGATGCCTTCGCCGGATGCGCCCGCTACACCGCCGCCGCCAATGCCTTGCAGATGGGCAATGGCCTGTTCCACCGGCCCGCCGGGCGCGGCTTGCACGATCACGAAGTTCACCAGCAGGATGATCACCAGCGTCGGGATGATCAGCAGCAGGCGCCGTACGATATAGGCAAACATCAACGGGCTCCTCCGCGTTTTTTCAGCTCGGCCTGCATTTGCTCGTTAGTCAGTGGCGTGGGGCTGACTTCCCACCAGGTTTCCAGGGCTTCGTCATTCTTCGCCTCGATCGCCGGGCGGCCGAAACGGTTCCACCACGCGGCGGAGGTGCCCGGGGGGTAATAGTTGGGGATCCACAGGTAATTCCATTGCAGCACACGGTCCAGGGCGTGGGCGTAGGTCAGCATCTGTGCCTGGGTGTCGGCCTTCACCAAACCGTTGATCAGCGTATCGACGGCCGGATCCTTGAGTGCGATGTAGTTGTTGGCGCCCGGATCGAACGCAGCGGCGGAGCCGAAGTAGTTGTACAGCTCCATGCCGGGCGAGGTGGTGACCGGGAAACCGGTGACGATCATGTCGTAGTCGCGGGCCATCAGGCGGTTCACGTACTGCGAAGAGTCGATGCGGCGGATATTGAGGGTGATGCCGATCTGCGCCAGGTTGCGCTTGTAGGGCAGCAACAGGCGCTCAAGCCCGTTCTGGACGTTGAGGAAGGTGAACTCCAACGGCTCGCCCTGGGCGTTGACGAGTTTGTCACCCACCGGTTTCCAGCCCGCGTCCTCAAGCAGTGCCAGGGCTTGCAGTTGTTTATCGCGGATCATGCCGCTGCCGTCGGTGACCGGGGCCTTGAATACCTGGGTAAACACTTCATCCGGGATTTGCCCGCGCAACGGTTCCAGGATCGCCAGTTCTTCCTGGGTCGGCAATTGGCTGGCCGCCAGCGGGCTGTTGGAAAAGTAGCTTTGCTGGCGGATGTACAGGTTGCGCATCATTTGCCGGTTGGCCCATTCGAAATCCCACAGCATCGCCAGGGCCTGGCGCACGCGGCGATCTTTGAAAATCGGCTTCTGCACGTTGAACACATAGCCTTGGGCCGGTTGCGGCATCTCTTTGGCCAGGTGCGCGCGCTGCAGGCGACCATCGTCCAGCGCCGGGCCGTTGTAGCCGATGGAATAGCCGGTGGCGGAGAATTCACGGTTGAAGTCGTAGGCGCCGCCGCGCAGCACCTGGCGCGCCACTTCGGTGTCGCCGAAGTATTCCAGGCTCAGGTGATCAAAGTTGTACAGGCCACGGCTGACCGGCAAATCCCTGCCCCACCAATCCGGATCGCGGGTAAAGGTGATGGTGCTGCCGGCGTCGATCTTGCTGACCTTGTACGGGCCGCTGCCCAGCGGGGCTTCGTAGCCGCCGCCATTGGCAAAGTCACGGGTCTTCCACCAATGTTCCGGGAACACCGGCAAGGTGGCGATATCCAGGGGCAGGGTGCGGTTTTCGTTGCTGGAGAAGTCGAAGCGCACCTGACGCTCGCCTTCGACTTCGACGTGCTTGACGTCGGCAAACAACGTGCGAAAGCGCAGGCTGCCTTGGGTCATCAGCAGATCGAAGCTGTAGCGCACGTCTTCGGCTGTAATCGGGGTACCGTCGGCGAAACGCGCCTTGGGATTGAGGTAGAAACGTAGCGACAGGCCGTCGTCGGCGCGCTCCATTTTTTCTGCCACCAGGCCATAAACGGTGTAGGGCTCATCCAGCGAGCGCAGCGCCAGGGGCGCATACACCCAGCCGTCGACCTGAGACACGCCAATACCTTTGTCGATATACGGCAGCACATGATCAAACCGCCCGACCTCCAGCGCCGAGCGCCGCAGGCTGCCGCCCTTGGGCGCGTTGGGGTTGGCATAGTCGAAGTGGCTGAAGCCGGCGGGGTACTTGGCGGGCTCGCCGTAAACCGTCAGGTAGGTTTGCGGGGCTGCGATCGCCGCAGTGCTGGCCATCAGCAGGGCCAAGGTGGAGCAGAGCAGAGATGAAAAAGCCAATTGCATTATCAGCCTTGAACGCCGGGTTAAGAAGAATAGGGATTTGTACGCTAACGGCCTGGGCATCGCCAGTCATCACATGCACAACGGCCCGCCAAAGGGCGGGCCGTTGTTTATCGCATCTGCGCCGATTGAATCAATCCTGGCGGCTGGTGACTTCCAGCAGGTGATAACCGAACTGGGTTTTCACCGGGCCCTGCACGGTATTGACCGGGGCGCTGAATACGACAGTGTCGAATTCCTTGACCATTTGGCCTGGGCCGAACGAACCCAGGTCACCGCCCTGGCGGCTGGATGGGCAGGACGAATTGGCTTTGGCGATTTCTGCGAAATCAGCGCCGCCTTCGATTTGGGCCTTGAGCTCGTTGCACTTGTCTTCAGTGGAAACGAGGATGTGACGGGCGGTGGCTTTGGCCATGGGGAATAACTCCTAGAGTAAAAAAACGGTGAGCGTACCGGATTCAGGCGGTTATTTCCTGGCAAAGTTCCGCTGCTGTTCAGTCGTGCCTTTTTCCGTGTGGCGGTTCAAGGCAACACGATGTAGTCGTTGCGCTGCACGATCGGTTGGTGCGGCCCCTGCACCAGGTGGATATAACGGCCGTCCACCAAGTCGATCGGCAGGCAGTCGTCAATATCCAGCACGCCGTCGGTGTGGGCCTGGGACCAGTGGCGCAGCATCTGCTGCTTGCCCTGGCTCATGGCCTGCTGTTTGTTACGAGCGACTACCAGCAGGTAGTGATGGGCCTCGCCGAAGCTATGGGCTTCATAGCCACCGAGGTTGATGAAGTACAGGCGGGGCACGTCGCCATGGGGCGCCAGATGGCTCAGTTCAACTTTCCAGCCGTCGACGCCGTCGACCGCCATCCATGAGTCGATGTGCACACCCTTGGGGCTGCCAAACCAGGCGTCGCGCAATTGCGGGTAGCTGGCCTGCAACGTGTCCGCCACG
Organism: Pseudomonas sp. OST1909; assembly: GCF_015277575.1. Classification (NCBI taxonomy): domain Bacteria; kingdom Pseudomonadati; phylum Pseudomonadota; class Gammaproteobacteria; order Pseudomonadales; family Pseudomonadaceae; genus Pseudomonas; species Pseudomonas sp. OST1909. Next base: position 3,813,093 of record NZ_CP063780.1, on the reverse strand, counting down.
GCGAACACCACATCGTGTACTTCGATTTTGGCCCGTGGATGCTTGCCCCCGAGCATGACGACAAACAGCATTACCGGTGATTCCTGGCGACTGGCGAAAGGGCAACCATACTGCGATTGAACCCTTTTGTCCGCTCAATGCCACATTGTTAATCAGCACACTCACCAGGAGGTTGTCATGCGTACCATTGATCTGGCCGGTGTTCCCGTCCCTGTCATCGGCCAGGGGACCTGGCGCATGGGCGAAGACCCAAGCCGGCGCCGCGCCGAAGTTGCTGCGCTGCAACTGGGTATCGATGAGGGCCTGACGCTCATCGATACCGCCGAGATGTATGGCGACGGCGGTGCCGAAGAGGTGGTCGCAGAGGCAATTCGTGGCAAGCGCGACCAGGTATTTCTGGTCAGCAAGATCTATCCGCATAACGCCAGCCAAAAGGGCGTGCCTCGCGCCTGCGAAGCCAGCCTTCAGCGCCTTGGCACCGATTACATTGATTTGTATCTGTTGCACTGGCGCGGCCAGTACCCACTTGAAGAAACTGTCGAAGCGTTCGAGCGTTTGCGCGAGGCCGGCAAAATCGGCCGCTGGGGTGTTTCCAACTTTGATGTGGCAGACCTGCAGGAGCTCGCATCCCCTGCATGTGCGACCAATCAAGTGCTCTACAACATTGAAGAGCGCGGGATAGAGTTCGACCTGTTGCCATGGTGGCAACAGCATCATTTGCCACTGATGGCTTATTGTCCCATCGCCCAGGGTGGTGAGCTGCTGTCGAGCCCGACCCTCAAGCAGATCGCACGTCGCCATGAGGTCACACCGGCCCAGGTATCGCTGGCGTGGGTCCTGCGCCAGGAGGGTGTTATCGCAATCCCCAAGGCGGTCACACCTGAACACATCCGACTCAACGCCGCAGCTGCGAAGCTGGTGTTGGATGAACATGACCTGGACGCTATCGATCGTGTGTTCGCAGCGCCCAAGCGTAAGCACCCATTGGCGATGGTGTAACCGGCCAGCAGGAACGGCGCCTTCCCTGGCAGCCGTTCCCGCTTTAAACCGTGGTTAGCCGGCCACTGGGCTGCGCCAGTCGTCCGAGCCGGAAGTTCCGGCCACTTCGTGAGTCCAGATGATCTTGCGATAGGTGAAGTGCACATCCTCCAGATGGGTGAAGTGGGCGTTGTCGGGGTCCTGGCAGTTGGGCATGCGTGACTGGATGTCCACGATAGTCGCACCCTCCAGTTCAATGGTGAAGTAGTGCTCCTGGGTTCCGGCGGACGAGGTGCGCAGCCATTCGAGGCGGCAGGAGACTTCTTCACCGCTGGTCAGGGCGCTGAACAGCAACGGTGACGATTTATCGAAAACCTTGCTGATCATCAGCGGCTTGTGCACGCGCTGACCTGTCGGCTGGCCCGATTGCGGATCGCGAGGAATGATCACCTGATGGGCAAACGCCTGGACCAGTATCTGATCCTCATGACCTTCCTGATAAATGTTGCCTACCGAGTCCTGAGTAAATGTGCCTGCCGTGATCAAGCCTTGTTTGACTCCGGTGATGGAGAGGTACGCGGGTGTTGGCATGATTGGTTTCCTTGCCGGGTTGAGTAGGTTTTGCCGAACAGCGAAATGGCTGAACGGGTAAGTGCCTATAACCTATAACAAGAAGCGTGCCTGAAAGTGTGAAGTTCAATGAAATAAGGGTGAGCACTGTTTGATGCGCTGCGTATTGGATTTTATTCCGGGCGATGGGCTGTTTTTAGTTGTAAAAGTTGCGCATCGATGCGCACTTAGTTGCTCACGTGTTTTTACGGTGAAGTATACGGCTGGCCGAGCTGACAGAGTTGTTGTTACTCGAATGTGTGCGCAAATAGCTGCGCAGGCCAAGATTATAGCGGCGCGTAGGATGTTTCTTAAGTTTTGGTCCGTCGCTTGCTCATTGCTTTATGCGTGGCTAAGGTTCTTGTGTCTCGATATGTTTGAACGGAACTTAACGGCTCTCTGATACGTACTTTAATGGCGTTAAGTTTGCCTATTTTGCCTTGGATGGTTGTGTGCGGCCGAAAATGAGTCATTCAAAAGAACTTTATGCCTATTATTTGGAAGTTGCACGAGCAGCCTGTTCGTCGGGCAATTTCGTGGGCATTGATATGCGCTTTTCCAGCGAGTTCGAAGCGCTGGAAGACGAGCTTGGCAAAGCGCAGTCGGTTCATGGCAATGGGCTGCCGGATTGGCAGCGGGTCAGCGAAATCAGCGAATGCCTGCTGCGTGAGCACTCCAAGGATCTGCGTGTCGCCTGCTGGTTGACCTGGGCCTTGTATCAGCGTGATTCATTGGCTGGATTGCTGGCCGGCCTCGGTGTGCTGCGTGAGCTCTGCGAGCACCATTGGGTGCACGTCTACCCTGGCAAACTGCGTACCCGCGTTGCTGCGTTTGGCTGGTTGGTGTCGCGCCTTGAGCAAGCGTTTGCAAAAAAAATCTCGCTCAATGATCAACAGCCTTTATTTCAAGCGTTGCTGGAACACCTCGAACATCTGGACCAACTATGGGCCCAACATCTGGGGAGTGATGCTCCCGTGCTGCTGCCGATTCGACGGCAATTGGCGGAGGGCTTGGCCGATGCGGCGCAAGAGGCGCCAGAAGCTGATGGGCGCGCGGGTGCTATCGCCGGCGTGAGGCAAGCGGCGGTCCAGTTGCCCACCCCCGAGCAACCGGTCAACAGCGAAAAAGAGGCGCACAAATTACTGCGCTCATTACAGGAACAGGCCCGGCCTTTATGCGCCTGGTGGTTGCGTCAGAACGCCACCGACCTGCGGGCTTTGCGCCTGGGCCGAACCTTGGCGTGGCTGATGCTCGTCAACTACCCCGACGCCAACAGTGAACGAGTAACCGCGCTGCGCCCATTGGCCGCCGACAAGCTCAAGCGTTATCAGGAGCGCTTGAGCCAAGGCCATTACGCCGATGTGTTGTTCGAACTGGAAGTCAGTCTGGCCGGTGCGTTGTTCTGGTTCGATGGTTTGCGCATGGCCTGGGAGTGTCTGGACGGCTTGCACGCGGACCTGGCCATGGCCGAACTGGAGATACATTTCGCGTTGCTGCTGCAGCGCCTGCCAAACCTGACGGAGTACCGCTTCGACGACGGCACCCCCTTTGCCGACACTGCGACAGCCGAGTGGATTGCGCTGCACGTGATGCGCCATGTGCGCAAGCCTGCGCCCAGTGAAGTCGTGACCGACCTGACGACCCAGCCCTGGGAGGCGGCGTTGGAGTCGGTAATGCCTTGTCTGCGCAAGGACGGACTCAAAGCCGCAGTGGGCGTGATCAAGCAAGGCTTGCACGGTGCGCGCAGTGATCGCTGCCGTTTTCATTGGCGCCTGGCGCTGGCCAGGTTGTGCATGGCGGCCGGCAAACACGAGCTGGCCAGGATCCAGCTGGAGCAACTCGATCTTCAATTACAGCGCACGGGCCTGGAAGGCTGGGAGCCGGCGTTGGCCCTGCAAGTCGCTCAGCTCCTGTATCGCTGCTACGACCTGTTACCTCAAAGCCAAGCCATACGCGACGGCAAGGATGCCCTGCATCGCCGGTTGTGTCATTTCGACCTGGAAGCAGTACTTCAATAGTGCCTCATCAAATAAAAGGAAAAGCACCATGGCCAAAGACGGTTCGGTAGCCCCCAAGGAACGTATCAATATCACCTTCAAACCCGCCGTCGGCGGTGCGCAGGAAGAAGTCGAACTGCCGTTGAAGCTGCTGGTGCTGGGAGACTTTTCCCAACGTGCGGACCTGCGCAAGCTGGAAGATCGCAAGCCCATCGGTATCGACAAACACACCCTCGACGAGGTGTTGGCCAAGCAGGCAGTGAGCCTGACGCTGAACGTACCCAATCGCCTCCAGGATCAAGCCGACGTGGAAGAACTGGCGATCCAGGTTCGCATCAACGCGATGAAAGACTTCAATCCCGCGAATCTTGTCGAGCAGATCCCGGAGTTGCAAAAGCTGATGGCACTGCGTGAAGCGCTGGTGGCGCTCAAGGGGCCATTGGGTAACACCCCAAGCTTTCGCAAGGCTATCGAGCAGGCACTGACCCATGGTGATTCCCGAGCACAAGTCATGGCCGAGCTGGGGCTGCCCAGCCCAGACGCCTGACATTTTCAGTAAAAGGACACTGACCCCATGACCACGATTCAACACGAACTGCAATCGGTACAAACTATCCACACCTGCAGCATCCTCGACAACATCACCGCCCAGACATTGCTGAGCGCTGACGACGAGGCTTACGGCATCGCCAAGCGCGGCGTATCGGCGTTTATCGCGGAGCTGCTCAAGCCACACAACCGTGACGAACCGGTAAAGAAACGCCTGGTCGACCGGATGATCGCCGAAATCGATACCAAGCTCAGCCAGCAAATGGATGAGATCCTGCACCATCCCGACTTCCAGGCACTGGAAGCTTCCTGGCGGGGGTTGCAGTTGCTGGTCGACCGCACCAATTTTCGCGAGAACATCAAGATCGAGCTGTTGAATGTCTCGCGCGAAGACCTGCTGGATGATTTCGAGGATTCCTCGGAAATCACTCAGTCCGGGCTTTACAAGCATGTTTACAGCGCTGAATACGGTCAGTTCGGTGGGCAGCCGGTGGGTGCGATCATTGCCAATTATTTTCTCTCGCCCAGTGCGCCCGATGTAAAGCTGATGCAATACGCCTCCAGCGTCGCCAGCATGGCTCACGCCCCCTTTATTGCTGCGGCGGGGCCGAGTTTCTTTGGCTTGGAAAGCTTCACCGGGCTGCCCGACCTGAAAGACCTGCGGGATCACTTCGAAGGGCCGCAGTTTGCCAAATGGCAAAGCTTTCGCCAGAGCGAAGACGCCCGTTACATTGGCCTTACCGTCCCGCGCTTTCTGTTGCGCACCCCGTATGATCCCCTTGAGTGCCCAGTCAAGACCTTTGCGTATCAGGAAAACGTGGTTAACAGCCACGAGCATTACCTGTGGGGCAATACCGCCTATGCCTTTGCCACGCGGCTGACAGACAGTTTCGCTCGCTTTCGCTGGTGCCCGAATATCATCGGGCCGCAAAGCGGCGGGGCCGTCGAGGACCTCCCACTGCATCACTTCCAGAGCATGGGCGAGATTGAAACCAAGATCCCTACCGAAGTGCTGGTATCGGATCGGCGCGAATACGAGCTGGCGCAAGAAGGGTTCATCGCCTTGACCATGCGCAAGGGCAGCGACAATGCAGCGTTCTTTTCCGCCAGCTCCGTGCAAAAGCCCAAATCCTTTGGCATCAGTGAAGAAGGCAGGGCGGCAGAACTGAATTACCGCTTGGGCACCCAATTGCCCTACATGATGGTGGTCAACCGCCTGGCCCATTACCTCAAGGTTCTGCAACGCGAACAGTTGGGCGCTTGGAAAGAGCGCACGGACCTTGAGCAGGAACTCAACAAGTGGGTTCGCCAATATGTGGCGGACCAGGAAAACCCCAGCGCCGAAGTGCGTGGACGGCGCCCACTACGTGCCGCGCGCATCGTCGTCAGTGATGTCGAGGGCGAGCCCGGCTGGTACCGCGTCAACGTGACGGTGCGCCCGCATTTCAAGTACATGGGGGCAGACTTCACCTTGTCCCTGGTTGGCAAGCTCGATAAAGAATGAGCAGAGGCCAGGGCATGGTTCAGCACAACAGCCTTTTCGAACGCCTTGAATGCGGTGAGTCAACGCGAGGGTGTCCTGTGGCGTCCATCGCCGCACATCTGGGAAAAATGCTCAGCACACGTGCGGGCAGTGTCCAGACACTGGTTGATTACGGTTTGCCTGATCTCAACGACATGCGCCTGAGCCTGCATGAATCATTGACTCAGTCGCGGCTGCATATCGAGCGTTTTATCCAGGCCTACGAACCGCGACTGGCGAATGTGCATGTCAGGCTGTTGCCCGATGTGCGTGGGTCCCTGGTCCTGGCATTTGCAATTGAAGCTGAGCGAGTTATCGACGGCGTCCTGCAACCGGTCGTGTTTCAGGCCCGTCTTGCGCAAGCCGGGCGGGTAGAGGTTTTCGTCCATGACGTTTAACCGCTACTTTCAAAGTGAACTCAGCGCGCTGCGCCAACAAGGGCGGCGTTTTTCCGAGCGTAATCCAGCTCTGGCGCCGTTTCTTGCTGAGGCCGGCCAGGACCCGGATGTCGAGCGTCTACTGGAGGGGTTTGCATTTCTGACCGCTCGCCTGCGCCAAAAGCTGGATGACGAACTGCCCGAGCTGACGCATTCGTTGATGCACTTGTTATGGCCCCATTACATGCGGCCAACACCGGCCTTCAGCATCCTGCAATTCGACCCCTTGAAACGTGCCGGCCCCAGTGTTCGAGTGGCCCGGGACACCGCCGTGGAAAGCGCTCCCATCAAAGGTGAGCGTTGCCGGTTCCGCACATGCTATGCCACCGACATCATGCCCTTGCAACTCAGTGGCCTGGAATACCGCTGCCAGGGCGAAGGGGCCTGGCTGGAGTTGCAACTGACCATGAGTACCCAAGGTAACTTCAGTGAGTTGGCATTTGATTCGCTGAGGCTGCACTTGGCTGGCGACCACTACATCAGTCAGGGCCTGTACCTCAGCCTGTTGCGCCATGTCGACAGTATCTGCCTGTCGCTGCTGGATCATGAGGGTATGCCGGTGAGGACCCGCGACGAGCAACCTGTGACGCTGCGCCTCAGTGCCGGCCAGGTCCAGCCAGTGGGGTTTTCCCCGGAGCAGGCGCTGATTCCTTATCCGCAGAACACCTTTGATGGTTATCGGCATCTGCAGGAGTACTTCGCTTTTCCCGAGAAATACCTGTTTGTCGACGTCGAAGGGCTGAACGTGGTGCACACGCTGCCTGACGAGCTGCTCCGGGAGGCGCATGGCATGGTGATGCGCTTCGAACTTCACACCCAGGGCCGTGATCCCCTGCGTCCAACCCTGGACAACGTGAAGCTGTATTGCACGCCCATCGTCAACCTGTTCAAACAGGATGCGATCCCCATTCGCCTGGACGGTAAACAGGATGAGTACCTGTTGGTACCTGGGGAATATACGCCGGGCAATGCCAGTGTGTTTTCCGTGGACCAGGTCACCGGGTGGCGCCCCGGCGGGTTGGGCTATCAGACCTATGTGCCGTTCGAGTCGTTTGAACATGACTGCGTTCACGAGGCTTCGGCGGCACCCTCCAGTTACAGCATTCGCCAGCGTTCATCGGTACAGCATGGCGGGCTTGATACCTGGATGGGATTCCCCAGCCGCCGCGAACAGGGCCAGGAAACCCTGTCGGTCGAACTGACCTGTACCAATTGCAACCTGCCGCGCCAACTTCGTGCAGGCGAAATCAGCCTGCCCGGGGAACAGACCCCGGAGTCATTGGGGTTTTGCAACATCACCACACCCACCGCGAGCTTTGCGCCGCCACTGGACCAGGGTTTTTTGTGGAAGCTCATCAGCAATATGTCGGTCAACTATCTGTCGTTGACCGATATCAATGCCTTGAAAGTGATACTCCAAACCTACGACTTGCCAGGCTATCACGATCGACAGGCGTTGAAGGTCAGTCAGAAAAGGTTGAGCGCTTTGCGCTCCATTCGCCATGAGGCGGTGGACCGTCTGCACCGCGGGCTGCCTGTTCGAGGCTTGCAGGTCGAGCTGACGGTTGATTCCCAGGGCTTTGTCGGTCAGGGCGATCTGTTTGTATTCGCCTCTGTTCTCAATCAGTTCTTTGCACTCTATGCCAGCCTCAATTCGTATCACGAGTTGCGGGTCATCAGCACACAAGGAGACGTGTACCTATGGCCATCCCGGATGGGGCAGCAACCGCTGTTTTGACTCAACTTTGCCGTGTGATTCGTGAGTACACGCTATTTCAGGCGATTGTGCAGGTCATCGAACGACTGCGCGAGGCCCATCCGCTGCTGGATGACGAGGCGCTGTATGACCAATTGGAGTTCCAGGCCAACCCCGGTTTTGGGTTTGCTGCGCACGATATCGACCGCGTGGAGTTTTTCAGCGAGCACGGGGCCTTGCGCGCTCGCTTGCGTCTCAACGTATTGGGGTTATTCGGTGCTGGCTCGCCGCTACCTGCGTTTTACGCCGAGCAAGCGTTTGCCGAGCGTTCGGGCGGCAACCCGACTCGAGATTTCCTTGATCTGTTCCATCACCGCCTGCAGCGCTTGATGTTGCCGATCTGGCGCAAATACCGTTATCGGGCGTGTTTCCGGGCAGGTGCTGACGACAGGTTCTCCGAGCAGATGTTTGCCTTGATGGGGCTGGGCGACAGCGCAATTCGCAGTGCTTCGCAGCTTGATTGCAAGCGCCTGCTGCCTTATCTGGGCCTGCTGAGTTTGCGAGTGCACTCGGCTGCGCTGATCGAGGTTGTCCTGCGTTACTACTTCAAGCACGACGCGTTGTTTATCGAGCAATGGGTGGAGCGCACGGTCGAGGTCAGCCAGTTGCAATGCAATCATCTGGGGCGGGCCAATAGTGCCCTTGGTCAGGACCTTGTCCTGGGGCATCGCATCGCTGACCGCAGCGGTAAGTTCAGGGTGCATCTTCCGGCGCTGGGTTGGCAGCGTTTGCATGATTTTCTGCCTATCGCAGAGGCGTACCAGCGGCTGTGCGCGCTGGTGCGACTGACCCTGCGCGACCCTCTGGAATACGACCTGCGCCTGACGTTGGCACCGGGCGAGGTCAGGCCGTTGCACATTGGCGAAAACACGCTTTGCCGCCTGGGCTGGACCACCTGGCTGGCGCATGAACAGGCCGACGGCGTGGTCACGCTTGCCGGCAATTTTCACAGGGGTTGATGATCATGATGAATGTGGACCTGCCAGGCGAATTGTCCGACCCACTGGTATACGCCAATGCGCTGGCCGCCTGCTTTACACGCCTGGCGTTGTACCGTGATGAACAGGCGCTGCCTGACGCGCTCGTCGCCGGTGTGGCACAACTGAGCCAGTGCGAACTCAGCCAGTTTTACCTGTTCAATGAAGTGACCGGTCGCCTTGAACTGATTGCCCAGCATTTGTCCGAGGGGGCATCGATGGTCGCAGATTCTGATCTGCACCCTCCACCCCTGTTGAACCATGCCTTGAGCCAAGGCGCTGTCCTGAGCCTGGAAGATGTGCAGAGCAGTTGCCATGACGTTCATTTCCTGCCCGTACCGGTGAAGCCCTGGCGGGCGCTGTTGAGCGTGCCATTGCTCAATCGTGGTGAGCGGGTCGCCGGTGTGCTGCTGTGCGCTCGGCAACAGCCGGCCCAGTTGCAAGGCTACGCCACCTCCCTGGCGCAGTTGGGCAGCTTCGCCGTGAACCAGCTGCTGGTACTGCGCAGTATGCAGCCCAACGTTGATTCAAGGCTCAGGTGCAACAAGCCGTTGGCCAGGGAGTACGGATTGATTGGCTCCAGTGCGGCGATGAAGCAGACGTGCCATTTGATCAGTAAAGTCCTGCATACCCCGTACACCGTACTGCTGTGCGGCGAGACCGGTACCGGCAAGGAAGTGGTAGCTCGGGCCATTCATGCGGCCGGCCCGCGCCGGGAGAAAGCCTTCGTGGTACAGAACTGCGCAGCGTTCCCTGAAGGGCTGCTTGAGAGCGAGCTCTTCGGTTATCGCAAAGGTGCGTTCACGGGGGCCGAGCGCAATCATGCGGGCCTGTTTGATACCGCGCACGGCGGTACGTTGCTGCTGGATGAAATCGGCGACATGCCGCTGGCACTGCAAGCCAAATTGCTGCGGGTTTTGCAGGAGGGCGAGGTCCGGCCGCTGGGTGCCAGCGCGGCGCATAAGGTCGACGTGCGGATCATTGCGGCGACTCATCGCGACCTCGCTGCGATGGTCGCCGAGGGGCGCTTTCGCGAAGACCTCTATTACCGGCTCGTGCAGTTCCCGATCACGTTACCGGCCCTGCGCGAGCGAGACGGCGACCTGCTGCAACTGGCGCGCTACTTCACTGACGAGGCGTGCGCGGCGCTGGAGAGGTCACCCGTGGGTTGGTCCACCCTGGCCCTTGATCAACTCTCCGGCCACGCCTTTCCCGGCAACGTACGCGAGCTTAAATGCATGGTTGAGCGTGCCGTGTTGTTGTGTGACGCCGACGTGATCTTGCCGGAACACCTGGCGCTGCCACCGACTGCGGCGCCGGCCGCGAGCGACGATGTGACGCTGCGCCAGCGCATGGAACGAGTAGAGCGAGTGTTCCTGCTCGATTGCTTGCACAAGAACCATGGCAATCGCACCCGTACCGCGCGGGAGCTAGGGGTTGCCCGACGCACGCTGCTTTACCGCCTTGCACGCTTGAATATCCCCGTCGGCGATGCCAGGGAGAAATGCTGAATGGCGCACTTGATTTTTACTGTGGGAGAAACCTGATGCCTGACCGTCCATGGCACGCCGTGTTGCTTGTGTTGTGTTTGCTGGGTGGCTGTAACGCCAACTACGTGTTCGATGATACCGAGTACCGTCCTCTGGGTGACCCACAGGCAATTACTCGTGGCCGATGAATAGAGGGATCATGACGATGCAGCTTGTGTTTGAGGTCTGTGCGGTCGACAGCGCCAGCGCCGAACCCTCGGCCCACAAAGTATTTGACGCGGTGGGCGGCGTGATTGGCCGCGGCCCCGGATGTGACTGGGTGATACCCGACCCCAGCCGCGTGCTCTCCAGTCACCATGGATTAGTCGGTTACCGTGAGGGCCGCTATTTCCTGACTGATATCAGCCGCAACGGTATTGGCGTGGCAGGCAGTGCTGAACGCCTGCGCAAGGGGCAGGCGCGATTGATCAATGATGGCGATGTATTCGAACTTGGGGCGTTGGCGCTACGTGCGCGTTTGTTGCAACCCGCACGACCTTGCGGCGAGCTGCGTGCCAGTGCGGCAGTACCGATTCCCGATGATGCCTTCCTGTCCCTGGACCCTCTGCACGCGCTGGACCTGGAGCACCAGCAGCAGGCCATCTCGGATGACCTGGCAGCATTGAGCGAGGCCGTTGATGAGCAAGGGGTGTGGGCCGAACGCCACGGGACCGATAGGGAGCATGTGACATTCCCGCGCCGGGCAGAACCCGGGGTAGACGCTGCTGCAGTGCACGTTAGTGCAATGGCACCCTCGACTGATGAAGTGTTCTGGTCACAGTTCGCGGCGGCCTTGGGCGTGGGGCTCGACGCACTCGACCCAGCGGCCAGGGAGGTGCTGGCGATCAAGGTGGCGGGCTTGTTTCGCTTGACGATCCAGGGGCTGCAACAAGCTCTGCGCACGCGTGAAGAGTTGCATCACGAATGGGGGAGGTCGTCGTTCGACAGTCAGGGCGCAGCCCGGAACCCCTTGAAAATGTTCAGTGATACCAACGCGGCGTTATCCGCACTGCTGGATACAGAGGCTTTGGGCCAAATGCCCGCCTTGCGGGCCATTGGTCAGGCTCATCGGGAGCTGCAGGTACATCAGGTCGCGCTGCAGGCTGCCTGTCGCAGCACCGTGAATAAGGTGTACACGGCCTTCGAGCCGAACCATTTGGCCTGGTGCTTTGAGTCTCAGGGCAAGCCGCCAAGATTTTTTACCGATGGGGCGCGTTGGCGTGCTTACCAGCGTCACTACCAGCGTTTGGTGGCGCAAGGGCCGTTGAACGATCACCCGTTGAACGGCGATTTTGCCACGGCCTATGAAGAACAGGTGCGCCTGATCTCCTCCCTGCACATTGATTTTTCAGGATGATATTCATGTATCGAGCCACCCGCGCTTTGGTGTTGCTTTTGTCTGGTTTCCTGGCGGGTTGCAGCGCCGTATCGCCTTTTTCCACGCTGACCAAGCTGGACGTGGTGTTGACCGCCAACGAGCACGTCAACCCCGACCTGCACGGTCGCCCCTCTCCCGTGGTGGTGCAGTTGATCGAACTGCGCCATGGCGTCGCCTTCGAACATGCCGACTTCTTCAGCCTGTATGACAAGGCGCAGCAATTGCTGGCAAAGGACTGGGTAAGCAGTGAAGAAGTCGAGCTGCGTCCAGGTGACCGCTTGGCGCTCAAACTCCGTATCGGTCCCGACAGTCGTTTTGTGGGGGTGTTGGCGGCTTACCGAGACTTGCCGCACGTTCAATGGCGGCAGTTGATCCCCGTGACTCTGCACCAGCGCAACCGTGCCGATCTGGTGCTGGACCAGGACGGCATACGCGTTGTCGACTCGCTCGCCGTGATGGAGGTGCGCTGAGATGCCTGTTCATAAAGTGATCTGGCAAGAAGGCATGTTGCTGCGGCCACAGCACTTGCAGCACAACGACCGCTATTACCAACAGCAACTCAACCAGACGCGCTTGTTGGGCAGTGATGCCTGGGGCTTCCTTACCCTGGAGTTGAATGAGCAATACCTAAAGCTGGGCAAGCTGGTGGTCAACCAGGCAAGTGGCGTCTTGCCGGACGGGAGCTTGTTTGATTTGAGTACCGCTATGGAACCGCTGGTGTTGCAGGTGCCAACTGATGCGGGAAGGCAGGGCATTTACCTGGCACTGCCCCTGGCCAGCGGCAATCACCTTGAGGTTCGCCAGCCTGAACAGAGCGATGTTCTGGCGCGTTACCTGCGATGCGAAGTGGAAGTGGGAGACTCCAACCTGGGTGTAGATGCGCGTTGCCGAATCAGCTGCGCACGGCCCGACTTACGCCTTGTATTGGGCGAGCAAACGGGTGATCAGAGCTTCGTCAAACTCAAGGTTGCCCAGGTACTGGATGTCAGCGGTGAAGGGGGCGTGAGCCTGGATAACGCGTTCATTCCGACCTTCATTTTCGTGCAGGAGCATGGCTACTTGGCGTCGTGCCTTAACGAAGTCGTCGGTCTGCTTGCCAGCCGTGGCGATGCCATCGCGGCGCGCATTCGTGGCGAGAGCACGGCTGCAAGCACACAACTCGGTGATTTCCTGATGCTGCAGGTGATCAATCGTACCGAACTCGCGCTGCGGCACTGCCTGAGCCAGGCCCAGGTTCGGCCTGAAGCGCTGTTCCGCCTGTTGGTGTCGATGCTCGGCGAGCTATCAACGTTCGCCTGTGACAGTAAACGCGCGCAGCTGGACGTGCATTATCGACACAGCGACCAGGGCGCCAGTTTTCGTGGGCTGATGGAGCGCGTACGCGCCGTCCTGTCGGTGGTGCTTGAGCAACATGCGATCGAATTGACATTGCAACCACGCCAGTACGGCGTTCTGGTCTGCCCGGTCAGCGAGTTGAAATTGCTCGGCACGGCCACGTTCATCCTGGCAGCCACCGCGCAGTGTGAGGCAGAGGAACTGCGCCAGCGCCTGCCGGCCCACCTGAAAGTCGGGCCGGTAGAGCGCATACGTGAGTTGGTCAACCTGCACCTGGCCGGTATCAAGGTCAAGCCGCTGCCAGTGGCGCCGCGGCAGATTCCGTTTCATGCCGGCAAGACCTATTTCATCCTCGATATGAGTGCCCCCGAGATCGCGCAATTGCAGCAGTCGGGCGGTTTCGCGTTCCACGTAGGCGGTGACTTCGCCGGGCTTGAACTCAACTTTTGGGCCATCAGGAATTGAATGCCATGGACAGTGAGTACACACAGGATGAAAGAACCGTCCTGCTCGACCGTGAGGGTCATGGGCCTGCACAGGGGCCATTGACGGATTTCCCATCGCCGCCACGCTATGAGCAGCTGGAAGATCGCATGATCTATGCCGGCCGTATGCTCGATGCGTCGAGCTTCAAGGCCGGGCTCAACCCGCTGGTGGCTGCGGCTTGGGCGGTGTTGTCCGAGATCGTGGCGCTCAGGGTCTGCTCTGGTCGCGAAGACCTGGGCACGCTCAACGACCGATTGTCATTGGCGGTGACTCAATTCGAAACCCGCGCCTTGCAGGGCGGTGTTGAAAGCAGCCAAGTCATGTCGGCGCGTTATGTGTTGTGCAGTGTGATCGATGAGGCGGTTGTTACTACGGCGTGGGGGGCACAGAGTGAATGGTCGAAGGTGAGCCTGTTGAGCCGCTTTCATAACGAAACTTTCGGCGGCGAAAAAGTTTTCCAACTGCTGGAGCGTCTATCACGCGACCCGGTGAAGCACCTGCCGATGCTGGAGCTGCTTTACCTGTGCCTATCCCTGGGGTTCGAGGGCAAATACCGAGTGATGGAGCGCGGCATGTCGCAACTGGAAGGTGTTCGCGATGCCTTGTATCGCCAGATCCGGCACGTACGCGGGGAGCCGTCGCCGGCGCCACCCGTGCCCGCGATGCACGGGGCGAGCCGGCGTACGGGGTTGTGCGTTGTTCCCGTTACCTGGTTGGTCATCTTCACCCTGGTTTGCTTGCTGGCAATGTACACAGGATTTGCCTGGGTGCTGAGCACGGAGCGCGCGAACGCGCTGCAACCGCTTCAATTTTCGGCGTCGGATTTGATCCGCACGTCCTTGTAAACGCAGGGAGCAAAGAATGAGCGCATTCTTCAAGGGTGTGGGCGCCGTGCTGGGCCGGTTTTGGGTTTGGAGCATGTTGCTGGCGCTTTCGTGTGCGGCAGTGGTGTGGTTTTGGGGGCCGCTGTTGGCGGTGAATGATCAGCCTGTTTGGCAGGGCGCGACGTCTCGCCTGGTCACCATCAGCGTCGTGTTCCTGCTTTGGGGGTTGGTGATGGCCCTTGCCCGCGGTGGTCGTGCCGCCCGGCGTCCACGGTCTGAGCGCCAGCCCCGCCAGCAGCCGTCGACACGGGTGGAGAACGAATACCGCTGCGTACGCACTCGGTTAAAGGATGCGGTTCACCTGCTGAAAACCTCCAGCCGTTATGGAGAGCGCAGCGCGCGTTGGCGCCATGAGTTGCCCTGGTACCTGTTGATGGGTGAGCCGGGCAGTGGCAAGACGCAGCTGCTGGCGGCAGCCGGCTTGCAGTTATCGCCTGAACACGCTGACAGGCGACCGACGAGCAGCAGTGCTCATTGCGAGTGGTATTTCGCCGACGAAGGCGTACTCGTCGACACCCCGGGGCGCTATCTGACCCAGCCTGACAGTGCAGTGGATGCCGCAGGCTGGGCCACTCTGCTGAATCTCCTCAGGTGGCGCCGCCGGGTGCGCCCGCTCAACGGCGTGGTAGTGGCTCTGTCGGTAGACACGTTGCTCAACACCAGCGAGTACGACCTGGATCACCATGCCCGTCGTGTGCACGCGCGCTTGCAGGAGATCCAGCAAACACTACATGTGGATGTGCCGATCTATCTGGTCTTGACCCAGGCGGATCGATTGCCCGGATTCGCTGAGTTCTTTGATTCACCCCATGGGGAAGGTGCCGACAGCCTGCTGGGGCAGCCACTGGATGTCGGCAGCCGCATGCCTGAAAATACCCAGGTTCACGAGGCCGTCGAGGGATTATTGCAGCGTTTGAACGGTGAGCTGATTGCGCGACTGCACCAGGAGGGCAACGTTGAACGTCGTGGTCAGATCCTGGAGTTTCCCCAGCAGGCGGCACGCGTCGGTGAGCGTGTAAGCCTGTTCGCTGAAATGGCCTTTTCTGCTCATCGCTACCAACCCATCAATGGTTTGCGAGGGTTCTTCCTGACCTGTGCCGATGACAGGCATGTACGTTTTGTGAGGGGGCTGTTCAGCCAGGTGATCTTTGCCGAAGCCGGTCTTGCCAGCCTGCAAGCCCAGGAGCAGCGGCGCATCCGTCAGCGCCAGGGCCTGCAAGCGATGACAGTCGCGCTGATTCTTGGCGGGGTCAGCGGTCTGTGGATGTACAGCTACAGCGTCAACCAGCAACGCCTGGTCCAACTGGCGGCATTGGTCGCCCAGACGGCGCCGGCCGCAGGGGCTCAAAGCGATGAAAGCCCGGCGTTGTTGGGGCTGTTGGATGCGCGGTTGGCGGCGACCCGGGTGTTTCCGGCGGCGCAGGATGTGCGCCTGGTCGAGCGCCTCGGCCTGTATCAGGGCGAGGTGAGTCGTCCCTGGGTAGACCAGGCTTATGAGCAGGCGCTGCAACAGCAACTGCTGGTCTGGATAACCGCGCAGCTTGAAGAACAGATAGAGGCAAGCCTGGGGGACCGCGAACGGTTATTGGATAACCTGCGTGCGTATTTGATGCTCAATCTGCGCGAGCGCCGTGACGCGACCTGGCTGGCACAGCATGTGACAGGCCTTTGGTCGGTGCGTTTTGCCGGGGATATGCCCACGCAGAAGCGTCTGGGGGAGCACTTGGCGCGGCTGCTTGAACGGCCGTTTGTCACACCGCTCAACGATGAGCGAGTGGCCCAGGCCCGCGAAGTGCTGAGGGGGGAATCGTTGGCCGATGGCGTGTATCGAGTATTGCGCGAACAAGCGCGCAACCTGGAACCATTGCGCCTGGCCGAGGGTAAGGTATTTGCCACGATCGACCCGCCTGTTCCCGGTTTCTATACAAAAAGATATGTGCAGTACTTTGAGGCGCAGGGCCCGAGGTTGGTCAATGCCATCGCTCAGGATAATTGGGTGCTGGGGCAGGGCACCGACCTGGGGCCACAGGATCTGCGGCGGTTGATGGCAGAACTGCAGCAACGCTACTTCAGTGAGTATGCCGATGCCTGGAGCGACGTACTCGGACGAGTCAGGCTGCAACAGACCGACAGCCTGCGCCAGGATGCCGACCAGCTCATGAGCCTGACCTCGGCACAGTCCCCGTTGATTCGGCTATTGCAGCAGTTGCGGGAAAACACTCGTTTGCTGCCAGGCCATGTGCTGCTGGATAAGGTGTCCCAGCATTCGGGAGAGCTGGCAGGGCTGGCCAAGGCGACGTTGACGGATGGGCAGTCGGTTTTTGACGATGCGCCACGGCGGGCATTGCAGCAGCGGTTTGAACCCTTGCATCAGTTGCTCGATGAGCAGCACAACCCCGGCGCAGAGCTGGCCCAGGCGTTGCGTTTGCTCGGTGAGCTGCACCTGCAACTCACGGCATTGAACCGTGACAGCGCGCCGGAGCAGGCGGCCTTCCTGCGTGCTCGACAGCGTATGGAGGGGCAGCAGGATGTACTGGGCAATTTGCGTGATGCTGCTGCGCGTCTGCCGCTGCCGCTTGCCGGTTGGTTCGAGGGCGTGGCCGACGACAGTTGGCGGCATTTGCTGGAGCAGGCGTATGTGCATGTCAACCAACGGTATCAGGGCGACGTACATAGCCTTTATGCCAAGGCCCTTCGCCGACGTTATCCATTCAATGCCCATGCAAGCAGTGATGTTGCGCTGCATGATTTTCAGGAGTTCTTCAAGCCGCAGGGGGTGATGGCGCGTTTTTATGAGGGATATCTTCGGCCTTTCATCAGCGCCGATGGCAGCCGTTACAGGTTGCGTGGGTTGGATGGCCAGAGTTTGCCGGTTTCGCGCTCGCTGCTGGACCAACTGACGAAAACCCAGGTAATCCGCCGCGGCTTTTTCAGCGAGGACTCGGGGGAGTTGTCTGTGCGATTTACCTTGGCGCCCTACAGCCTGGACCAATCGGTCAGCCGAGCCGTACTGCGGTTTGGCGACCAGCAGTTGGAATATCGGCACGGCCCGATCACGCCCATGGCGTTTCATTGGCCCACCGAGGCAGAGAATGGGCGCAGCAGCCTTGTGCTGGACAGAGGTACGGAGCAGCGCCCGTTGGGCATCGAGAAAAACGCAGGGGCCTGGTCGCTGTTCCGGTTTTTCGATCTGCTGCAGAAAGAACCCGCAAGTGGTGCAAATATGCAGATTTTCAAGGCAGACCTCGCCGGTCTGCGCGCCAATTACCTGCTGACCAGCCAGCGCACGCCAGGGCCGTTTGATATGGACACATGGCGCACCTTTCGATTGCCGGAGCAACTGTGAGCCAGGCCGGCGCCCATTGGCGCAGTGCCGGGCGCACCCAGCGAGGGCAGGCGCGACTGCGTAATGAAGATGCGTTTCTGGACAACCCGCATGGCGGTTGCTGGGCTGTGGCGGACGGAATGGGCGGCTATCGGCACGGTGATGTCGCCAGTCATTGGGTGGTCAGCCACCTGGCTTCAGTGTCGGCTCATGGCAACCTCCATCAACGGATCAATACCGTTCGGGAAAGTTTGCAAGGCGTTAACCAGCGATTGCGGCGTGCGTGGACAGAGCCCGACTCAAATGATGGCGCGACGATGGGCAGTACCGTGGTGGCCTTGCTGTTGGAGAACGGTCGGGCAGCCTGTGTCTGGGCCGGAGACAGTCGCTGCTATCTATGGCGGGGCCAGAACCTCTACCAGTTATCCAAGGATCACTCGCTGCTGCGGCGCCTGATGGACGAGCGTCATATCAGCGTGGCGCAAGCCCAGGCGCACCCCGATGCCAGGGCCTTGACCCGCGCCGTTGGTGCGCGCTCGCGTTTGGACCTTGAGGTATTGGAGCTCAGTACTCGCCCTGGGGATGTATTCCTGTTGTGCAGCGATGGCCTGTATCAGACCCTCAGCCATGTCGAGGTGGGACGGGCGTTGAGCAGGAGAACGCCCCGGCAGGCGGTGGAACAATTATTCGCCGGGGCGTTGCGCAGGCCGGTGCGAGATGACCTGACCGCAGTTGTGGTGCAACCTTGAACCTGACGGTTGCACCATCCCGTCTGCTGGCAGGGCGTTATCACCTTGAGCACGTCCTGGGCAGCGGCGGCATGGGCGTGGTGTACCGCGCGCGCGATCTGCTGCATGAGCAATTGGGCCAGCCTTGCTCCAGGGTGGCACTTAAGCTGCTGGGCGAGTCCATTTCCCAGTGCCCCGACGCGCATGTGCTGTTGTACGGCGAGTTTGCGTTGGCCCGCAGCCTGCGGCACGACCGTGTGGTACGGGTGTTTTCCTTTGAGGTCGACACCCACAGCAAAATTGCGTTTTTCACCATGGAGCTGCTGCAAGGGGTGACCCTCGACCGGCTGCTGCTGGAGTGCCCCTATGGTTTGCCCTGGCAGGAACTGCAACCCATCGCTCTGCAGTTGCTTGATGCTTTGGCCTACATCCACCAGAAGAACGTCCTGCATGGCGATGTGAAACCCGCCAACGTCATGGTGGGAGAGGAGGGCGTATGTTTGTTCGATTTTGGCCTGGGGCATGCTCAGGCGCACGAGGCGATGGGCTTGCCAAGTGTCAGCCGTACTCGTTTCAATGCCTGGACACCCGCCTACGCGGCCCCGGAATTACTGGACGGCGGTGCGCTGAGCGGCGCTGCGGAGGTATACGGCATGGCCTGCATTGTGTATGAGCTGGCTAGTGGTCAGCGCATCGGCGCACGCTCTTTCACTGACCGGCTGGCCCGGCCCGCGCAATTACCCAGGCACTGCTGGCCGGCATTACATTCGGCGTTGGCGATAGATCCGCAGCGTCGAACGGTAACACTCG
This sequence comes from Pseudomonas sp. OST1909, assembly GCF_015277575.1. NCBI lineage: Bacteria > Pseudomonadati > Pseudomonadota > Gammaproteobacteria > Pseudomonadales > Pseudomonadaceae > Pseudomonas > Pseudomonas sp. OST1909. The sequence continues at coordinate 3,793,793 of NZ_CP063780.1, read as the reverse complement.
CCGAATTGCGCGAAGTGATGGCCTGCAGCCGGCCACGCTGGTACTTGTAGGGTAAAGGTCAGACCGCCAGGCCATGCAGCTGGCAATACTCCACCCAGTCCATGCCGGCCATCTGTGCGACTTCTTTATGCACTTCGCGGCGCTGGGCCTCGAAGGTTTCGGTGGAGTCGGCCGTTAGTTCAAGGGTCAGTTCCCAGGCGAACAGATGTCGCTGCTCCGCGTGGGCTTCGAACGCTTCGTGCAAGCGCTCGGCGCGATACTGCGCCAGGGTTTCCCCCCTGGCCTGGGCGGCCAACGGGTTGAGGCTGTCCAGCTCAGCGGCGATATGTGGCTGATCGCGCAAAAACCTGTCCAAGGCAAGCTGGTAAGTATCGCTGGGTGCTGACAAAGACATGCCCTTAGTGCGAAGGACGGGACTTGGAATCGCCTGAGTGCGCGCTGGGGTGAAGGCGCGCACGTTTTCGGGCTCTGCGTCGCATCCAGTTCTGCAACGGCGCCAGCAAGAAGAACATCAGGTAAGCGACTAGCACCAATGCCAGGTCAACCCAGGTTTCAGCGACTGGCCCGGTGAACAGCTCAATGACATTCTTGATTACAAACAGCAGCACCACACTGCACAACCACAGCAAAATGGTGACAAATAGGGGACGCATGTTGCTTGACCGCTTGTCTTGCATAATGAAGCTCTCTCCTTTGTGCCTGTTGTCGTTCCAGGCCTGATTCCCTGACTGCGTACCTGCTGGTTTGCAAGTTGTAACATCCTTTAACACGCAGACAGACGCGGATGATACCGACTCAGATAGCCTTAGGGGTTGCTTCAAGTCAGAAAGTTCGATAATTCGGTGGGAAATAAGTGCAGCTATCGTGCGTTTTATCCCAAGAAGCGCGGTACGGGCTGGCAAAAGTCTTTCGCTCCTGCTCTCAGGGCGTGTAGCGTTAGCGTGTGTTTCCGGCCCTGGCTTCCAGCGGCAATAGGTGACGGGCAGAGGACGGCTCATGGCGCAAACGCTGTTCAAACTTTTCCTTACCCAGCGCCTGGCGGCCTTGGCCAGCACCGAGTCGTTGCGTGCGATTCGCGAGGGGTTGTTGTGGATACTGCCGTGTCTGTTGGTATCCGCCGGATTCCTGATCCTGTCCGAGTGCGCCCAGGCGTTGGGGTTCGCCCCCCCGGTAGTGAGTTTCCTGGCGGGGTTGCACAACCAGATCAGCTCGGTGATTCCCTTGCTGGTTGCGGCCTCCATCGGTTACATGTTGGCGATCCAGCATCGCCTGCCCCAGCTGCCGGTCGCCTTCCTGTGCCTGGCCCACGTGGTGGTTGCCACGTTCGTATTGCGCGAGTATCCCCGGGCGTCGGCCACCTTCCTGCTGTTTATTGCCATCGCTTCGCCCTTGATCAATGTGCCGGCCATTGCCTGGCTGCACCGTTTTCGCTGGACACGCCTGGTCAACGAAGACCTGGTTGGGCATAACCTCAAGGGCACCATCAACATGGTGATCCCTGGCGCGATCACGGCGTTGTCACTGGTGATGATACTGACGTTGCTGTTGCTGATTCCCTACGTGGCGCAATTGCAGGGGCCCCGGGTGCTCGATGCGTTGCAATCGCCTTACAGCACTGGGTTGTTTGTAACGCTGATGAATTCGCTGCTGTGGTTCTTCGGCATTCACGGCGTCTATGCCATGCAGCCGTTGTTCGATGTACTGGACCAGGCCGTGGTGCTTAATGGTGCGGCGCTGGCGGCGGGGCAGCCGGTCCAATACCTGCTCAATAACGGCCTGCTCGGCAGTTTTGCGTTTATCGGCGGATCGGGCGCTACCTTGTGCCTGCTGCTGGCGATCCTGGTGTTCTCCCGCAGCCACTCCATGCGGTTGCTGGCGATCGCCAGCTTGCCGTTGTCGTTATTCAACGTCAGCGAGGTGCTGTTGTTTGGCTTGCCGATCATCCTCAACCCGCGTTTGTTCATACCGTTTCTACTGGTGCCGGCGTTCAACGCGATGGTGGCATTGACGGTGGTGCAATTGGGCTGGGTCTCGCCGGCGGTGGCCAGCGTGCCGTTTACCGCGCCGGTGCTGCTCAATGCCTACCTCAGCACCCATGGCGACGTGGCGGCTGTGGCCCTGCAAGTGTTGCTGTTGGGCTTGGGCACGCTGGTGTATGCGCCCTACGTGCGGGCCATTCATCGTCAGTCCATCGACGGTGGCACGGTTTACCTCAAGTCTCTGGACATGACCTTTCGCGGCCTCGAAGAAAAAGGCCGCCTGCTGGAGTTCGACCCGGTAATGGCCTCCCACCGGACCCTGGCGCGGCAGGCCGTTGAATTGAGCCGGATCCAGCAGATCAGCGATTACGAGTTCTACCTTGAATTCCAACCCCAGGTGTCTACCCGTACCGGCTTGTGCACCGGGTGCGAGGCATTGATGCGCGCCCGGGACAGCCACGGCACGGTGCATTCACCCTGGGAGTTCCTGCAATGGCTGGCGCAAGCCAGGCTGATGCCGGACGTGGACGTGTGGGTGGCGTCCCAGGCCGTGCGCCAGTATCAGAAGTGGCGCAAGATCGGCTTTGAACTGCCCATGACCATCAACATTTCCAGTGCCACCTTGAAGGACGCCGCCTATGGTGATCGCCTGGTGGAAATTCTTGCCCAGGCCGATGGCCGAGTGTCGGTGGAAATCACCGAAGATGCGCTGGTCAGCGATATTCCCGCCGCCCGCCAAACCATCCATAAACTGCAGGCCACCGGAGCAAAAGTGTATCTCGATGATTTTGGCACCGGGTTTTCCGCGTTGAGTTACCTGCACCAGTTTCCTGTGGACTTTATCAAGATCGACCGCAGTTTTGTGGTGGCCCAGCGCGACCCCAAGGGCGCCCAGGTGCTGACCGGCATGTTGCGGTTTTGTGAGGCGTTGAACCTGGGCGTGGTAGTGGAGGGGGTGGAGACTGCCGAGCAACTGGCGTTCTTGAGTACGGGACCTGAGTTGTTTATCCAGGGATGGTATTTCAGCAAGGCATTGCCGGGTGATCAGTTGCCGCGCTTTGTGCGCGAGCGGGCGGCGGTGGTTTGATCCGGCGGTTGGGACGACCGGATAGCCAGACGCTCTTGCCCCACCACTCGGCACTTGGCTAGCGGCAGGTCTTGTCCGTTCTGGTCTCACGAGGCGCCAGCAGATAGTCGACGACAGCCTCGTCCACGCAGCGGTCGATGCCGTTGAGCACCAGGGTGTGCCCGTCTCCCTCACGGGTGACCAGTGGGCTTTTAAACCATTTCGCCATCTGCCGTGCGTTGATGTAGGGCGTGGTCGGGTCGAATCGCTGGCCGACAAACAGCAACGGTGGCAGGCTCGGTGCGGCCATTGGTACGTGGGCTGAAAGCGTGCCGCGCCATGGCCACAGGTCGCACAGTTCCAGGCCCGACTGCTGCACCGCCAGGTAATTGGTGAAGGGCGATGCCTCTCGAATCGCCTGTCTCTGTTTGCGCAATAACTGAACATCGCGACTCGGGATTGCGACGTCTGCACAAGAGATTACGCTCAGGGCATCATCGGCATCTTCCCCGACGTTCTCGTCAATCAGCCCGGCTACCTGTTCATCGGCGATCCCGTCGTTGGCCTTCTGCAACAGAGCCATCAGCTCGGGCCAGCGGTCGGACCACAGCAGCAGCGCTTGAGTGGTGGTCAATAGGTCGTCGGCGGTCACTTCGTCCCCATCGGGCGTGATCAAGGCCGTGTCGTATACCTGGCGTAATAGTTGATGAAAGGCCTTGGTCGCTCCCGCCTCATCGGACGGTAAAGGGCAGTCACGGTTTTTTGCGCAGTACGCTGCAAAGCGCTTGAAGGTCTGCTGGTAGCCGCGAGCCTGATTCAGTAGTTGGGTGTAATCGTCCTCTGAAAGGTCCACCACACCGTCCAGCACCAATGCACGGGTTTGCGCTGGAAAACGTTCGGCATACAGTGCCGCGACCTGGGTGCCGTAGGAGTAGGCCACTGCGGTCAAACCGGGTTCGCCCAACGCAGCCCGGATCACATCAAGGTCATTGACCGCGTCGTCGGTGCCCACGTGCTGCAAGACCTTTGCGCCGGTATGTTCGATGCAGGCGGCCAGGGTTTTGCGGACCTGGGCTTCCAAGGCGCCAACGTCGTTTTCGTCGATGACCGTTTTTTCGTCCCGCTCGGGCAAGGCACAGGAAATCTTCGGTGTTGACTGCCCCACGCCTCGCGGGTCGTAGCCGATAATGTCGTAGGAGCGCGTGAGCCTGGCCACGGTGTCGTCATCGGCCAGGAAGGGGTTGATCCCGGGCAGCCCCGGCCCCCCGCTGATCACCACTACGCTGCCCTGTTTGACGCTGGTAGCAGGCAAGCGAGTCAGCGCCAGTCGTACCTTGTCCGCCTTGGCGTTGTCCGAATATCCCAAAGGCGCCTCAACATAGCCGCACAGCAGATCCTCCGGTGGCTCAGCGTCAAACCAATTGTCGAAGGGGCTGTTGGTGCACGGCTGCCAGCGCACAGCGTCGGGCTGAGCGTGGGCAGACTGGGACATGATGATCAGCGAGAGCAGTACCTGCAGGTGCTTGAGTGTTGACATGAAGAGTGAGTCAAGGCGAAAGGGCGCCTACCTTAACCGAGATAGGTGGCCTGGAATCACGCCTTTACAGAATCACCACAAATGTTCACCAAGGGGCATTTTGTTCAATATCCGCAGTGTCTGAACCTTTACCGTGAAGTCACCTGTGTTTGACATAACAAGAAGGGACTGCAATGAGCTTGATCATTTCCATGGCCGCTTTCGCCCTGGCCACCTCCATCACCCCTGGGCCGGTCAATGTGGTTGCCCTGAGCAGCGGTGCACGCTTTGGCTTTGCCGCCAGCCAGAAACATGTGTTCGGCGCGGCAGTCGGCTTCACTTTACTGCTGGTGCTGATCGGCCTGGGGCTGCATGAAGTGCTGGTGCGCTGGCCGATACTGACTCAGGTAATCCAGTGGGGCGGGGTGGCTTTCCTGTTGTATATGGCTTGGAAACTGGCGATGGATGACGGTCGCCTTGACGCTGAAGGCGCCGCTACCGCGCCATCGATGCTGTACGGCGCGATCATGCAATGGCTCAACCCCAAAGCCTGGCTGGCCTGCGTGGCCGGGATGGGGTTGTTCGTGGCCGATGGCGATGCGGGGCAGGTATGGCTGTTTGCGGCGCTTTACCTGGTGATTTGCTACCTGTCGGTGGCGTGCTGGGCGTATGCCGGGACGTTCTTGCGTCGCTACTTGAACAACCCGCAGGGCGTGCGCCTGTTCAACCGCTCAATGGCCGCGTTGCTGGTGGCCAGTGTGGGTTATTTGCTGATGGCTTGAGGTTCTCGCGGTACTGCCCGGGCGTGGCGGCAAAGTGTTGTTTGAACGTGCGCTGGAAGTGCGCCTGGTCGGCAAAGCCTGCGGCCAGGGCGACATCGGCAATCAGTTCGCCGTCGCGCAATCGAGCGCGGGCGAACTGGATACGGCGATTGACCAGGAAGGCATGGGGTGTCAGCCCGTAATATTGCTTGAACGCGCGAATCAGGTACGACGGCGACAGCTCGGCCGCCAGGCAAATGTCCTCCAGCTTCAACGCCTCGGTGCAGTGTTCACGGATGAAGTCCGCCGCACGCTCCAGCTTGTGATTGACCTCTCGTATCGGCGTAAGCGACGGGTTCAAACGCTGCTGGACTTCGCTGAAGTAACCTACCAGCGCGCTCTGTTTGTGCAGCAGTTCGGCCTGCTCATCCACCAACAGTCGGTACAACGCCAATAAGCCGTTATACAGCGAGACGTCTCGGGTATAGGGGGTGCTGAACGGGCGATAACCCTGGTCGGTGCTGAAACCCAACTGGTGCTGCAGGTCGGTCAGCCAGGGTGTATCCAGGTAGAGCATATGATAGGACCAATGCTCATTCTGGATAGGGTTACAGGCGTGCACGTCGCCGGGGTTCATCAGCACCACGGTGCCAGCGCTGATCTCGAACGTTTGTGTGCCGTAGTGGTAATAGCTGCGCCCGGTGGTGATCGCACCGATGGAAAAGTGCTCATGGGCGTGCCGGGTATAGGTAACCTTGCGCCCGTCGGCAATGGTGCGCGCCTCGATAAACGGCACGCGTTCGTCACGCCAGAAACAAGGCGCCTGAGCGGGGCGGGCAGTGGTGTTCAGCGACATGGCGGTGGTTCCATCCCTTGAGAGATCGAGGGCTGATCTTTACACACACCGCCCGTGGCGTCAGCCTTGATGTGATGTCAGGCAGGTACCAAAAAGGCGGCCTTGAGCAACTGGCGGGTGTAGGCATGTTGTGGGTCGGCAAAAATCGCCTTGGCATCGCCTTGCTCCACCACCTGGCCTTGCTTGACCACCATCAGTTGGTGGCTGAGCGCCTTCACCACCGCCAGGTCATGGCTGATAAACAGGTACGTCAGGTTGTACTTGGCCTGCAAGCCGCGCAGCAACTCAACCACCTGGCGTTGTACCGTGCGGTCCAGGGCGGAGGTGGGCTCGTCCAGCAAAATCAGGCGCGGCTTGAGCACCAGGGCGCGGGCGATGGCGATACGTTGGCGTTGGCCACCGGAGAATTCGTGGGGGTAGCGATGACGGGATTCGGGGTCCAGGCCCACTTCCCTGAGCGCTGCGATAATCGCTGCTTCCTGCTCGTCAGGCGTGCCCATCTTGTGGATACGCAAGCCCTCGCCGACGATTTCGCTGACGCACATGCGCGGGCTCAGGCTGCCGAACGGGTCCTGGAACACCACCTGCATTTCCCGGCGCAACGGCCGCACCTGTTGCTGGGTAAGCGTGTCCAGTTGCTGGCCTTCGAAGCGTATCCCGCCCTTGCTGCCGATCAGGCGCAAAATCGCCAGGCCCAGGGTGGACTTGCCCGAGCCACTTTCACCGACGATGCCCAGGGTTTGCCCCTGGGGCAGGCTGAAGTTGATGCCGTCCACCGCCTTGACGTAATCCACGGTGTTGCGCAAAAAGCCCTTCTTGATCGGGAACCAGACTTTCAGGTCGTCTACTTCCAGCAACGCTGGGCCGACCTCATTGCCGGCCGGGCCGCCGCTGGGCTCTGCTGCCAATAATTCCTGGGTGTAGGGGTGCTGGGGCGACTGGAACAATGTTTCGCACTCGGCCTGCTCCACGATGCAACCTTGCTGCATCACGCACACGCGATGGGCGATGCGTCGCACCAGGTTGAGGTCGTGGCTGATCAGCAACAGCGCCATGCCCAGCCGCGCCTGCAACTCCTTGAGCAACTCCAGGATCTTCAACTGCACGGTGACATCCAGGGCCGTGGTCGGCTCATCGGCGATCAGCAGCTCCGGCTCATTGGCCAACGCCATGGCGATCATCACCCGCTGGCGCTGGCCACCGGATAATTCGTGGGGCAGCGCCTTGAGGCGTTTGTGCGGTTCGGGGATGCCCACCAGCTCCAGCAACTCCAGGGTGCGCCGGGTAGCGACCTTGCCCGTCAGGCCCTTGTGCAGGCCGAGTACTTCGTTGATCTGCTTCTCGATGGAGTGCAGCGGGTTCAACGAGGTCATCGGCTCCTGAAAGATCATTGCAATGCGGTTGCCGCGAATATGCCGCAGGGTCTTTTCTTTAAGGGTCAGCAGGTCTTGCCCGGCGTATTCGATAGTGCCGCTCGGGTGTCGCGCCAACGGGTAGGGCAGCAGCCGCAGGATCGAGTGGGCCGTTACCGACTTTCCGGAGCCGCTTTCGCCGACCAGCGCCAGGGTCTCACCCCGCTTGATGTCAAAGCTCACCTGGTTGACCACGCGGTGGTGATGTTCACCGGTGACAAACTCGACACTGAGGTCACGGATTTCAATCAGATTGTCCGGATTCATCTCATTTCCTCGGGTCGAACGCATCGCGAGCGGACTCGCCGATAAACACCAGCAGGCTCAACATGATCGCCAGTACGGCAAAGGCACTCATGCCCAGCCACGGCGCTTGCAGGTTGGATTTACCCTGGGCCACCAATTCACCCAGCGACGGCGAACCCGCCGGCAGGCCGAAGCCAAGGAAATCCAGGGCGGTGAGGGTGCCGATGGCGCCGGTAAGGATGAACGGCAGAAAGGTCATGGTCGAGACCATCGCATTGGGCAGGATATGGCGGAACATGATCGCGCCGTTCTGCATGCCCAGCGCCCGCGCTGCGCGCACGTACTCAAGGTTGCGCCCGCGCAGGAACTCGGCGCGCACCACATCCACCAGGCTCATCCAGGAAAACAGCAGCATGATCCCCAGCAGCCACCAGAAGTTGGGCTGCACGAAACTGGCGAGGATGATCAGCAGGTAGAGCACCGGCAGCCCCGACCAGATCTCCAGAAAGCGCTGCCCGGCCAGGTCGACCCAGCCGCCATAGAACCCCTGCAACGCGCCGGCAATCACGCCGATGATCGAGCTGAGCACGGTCAGGGTCAGGGCAAACAGCACCGATACGCGAAAGCCGTAGATCACCCGCGCCAGCACGTCACGCCCCTGGTCATCGGTACCCAGCAGGTTCACGCTTGAAGGGGGCGCAGGGGCGGGGACCTTCAGGTCGTAGTTGATGCTCTGGTAGCTGAACGGGATCGGCGCCCACAAGGTCCAGGCGTCCTTGGCCTTGAGCAGTTCCTGAATATACGGGCTCTTGTAGTTGGCTTCCAGGGGGAATTCGCCGCCGAAGGTGGTCTCGGGGTAGCGCTTGAGCGCCGGGAAATACCAGTCGCCGTCGTAATGTACGGCCAGGGGTTTGTCGTTGGCGATCAGCTCGGCGCCCAGGCTCAGCCCGAACAGGATCAGGAACAGCCACAGCGACCACCAGCCACGTTTGTTGGCCTTGAACCGCTCGAACCGGCGGCGATTGAGGGGGGACAGGTTCATCTCAATGCTCCCGGCTGGCGAAGTCGATACGCGGATCGACCAGGGTATAGGTGAGGTCACCGATCAGTTTCACGACCAGTCCCAGCAGGGTGAAGATAAACAGCGTGCCGAATACCACCGGATAGTCGCGGTTGATGGCCGCTTCAAAGCTCATCAGGCCCAGGCCGTCGAGGGAGAAGATCACCTCCACCAGCAGCGAGCCGGTAAAGAAGATGCCGATGAACGCCGAGGGGAAGCCGGCGATCACCAGCAGCATCGCATTGCGGAAGACGTGGCCGTAGAGCACGCGGTGGTTGGTCAGCCCTTTGGCCTTGGCGGTGACCACGTATTGCTTGTTGATCTCGTCGAGAAAGCTGTTCTTGGTCAGCAGGGTCATGGTCGCGAAGTTGCCGATCACCAGTGCGGTGACAGGCAGCGCCAGGTGCCAGAAGTAATCGAGGATCTTGCCGCCAACGCTCAACTCGTCGAAGTTGTTGGAGGTCAGCCCGCGCAAGGGGAACCAGTCGAAATAACTGCCGCCGGCAAACACCACGATCAGCAAGATCGCAAACAGGAACGCCGGAATCGCATAGCCGACGATGATGGCCGAGCTGGTCCACACATCGAAGTGGCTGCCGTGTCGCGTGGCCTTGGCGATCCCCAGAGGGATCGACACCAGGTACATGATCAGGGTGCTCCATAACCCGAGGGAAATGGACACCGGCATCTTTTCCTTGATCAGGTCGATGACCTTGGCGTCACGAAAAAAACTGTCGCCAAAATCCAGCCGTGCGTAGTTCTTGACCATGATCCACAAGCGTTCCGGCGCCGATTTGTCGAAGCCGTACATCTTTTCGATTTCCTTGATCAGCGCCGGGTCCAGGCCTTGGGCGCCACGGTAGCTGGAGCCGGCCACCGCGACTTCGGCCCCGCCCCCGGCAATGCGGCTGGTGGCGCCGTCGAAGCCTTCCAGCTTGGCGATCATTTGCTCCACCGGCCCGCCGGGGGCGGCCTGGATGATGACGAAATTGATCAGCAGAATCCCGAACAGCGTGGGAATGATCAGCAACAGGCGGCGAACAATATAGGCCAGCATTCAATCGCCTCCGCTCGCCGCATCGGCGTTTTGTGTGGTGTCCAGGGAGACCGCCGGTTTGACATCGGGTTTGGCCCACCAGGTGGCCGTGCCCACGTCGTAGCGTGGCGAGACCTTGGGATGACCCAAGTGGTCCCAGTACGCCACGCGGAAGGTCTTGATGTGCCAGTTGGGCACCACGTAGTAACCAAACTGGAGTACGCGGTCGAGCGCCCTGGCGTGGGCAATCAGGCTTTGGCGCGAGCCGGCATCGATCAGCTCTTCGACCAGTTGGTCAACGGCCGGATCCTTGAGACCCATGTAGTTACGGCTGCCGGGCTTGTCGGCGCTGGAGGATTTCCAGAATTCGCGCTGCTCGTTACCGGGCGAGGTGGACTGTGGGAAGCTGCCCACCAGCATGTCGAAATCCCGTGAGCGCAGGCGGTTGACGAACTGCGAGACATCCACTCGGCGAATCACCAGGTCGATGCCCAGGTCGGACAGGTTGCGCTTGAACGGCAGCAGGATGCGTTCGAATTCGGTCTGGGCCAGCAGGAATTCAATAGTCACCGGCTTGCCGGTGGTATCGACCATCTTGTCGTCGACGATCTTCCAGCCTGCCTCTTGCAGCAGTTGGTAAGCCTCACGCTGCTGGGTGCGGATCATGCCGCTGCCGTCGGTTTTGGAAGGTTCGAACGCCTGAGTGAAGACTTCGGGCGGGATCTTGTCGCGCAAAGGCTCAAGGATCGCCAGTTCATCCGGGCCAGGTAAACCGGTGGCGGCCATTTCCGAGTTTTCGAAATAGCTGCGGGTTCGGGTGTACGCGCCGTTGAACAGCTGCTTATTGCTCCATTCGAAATCCAGCAACAGGCTGATGGCCTTGCGCACGCGCACATCCTGGAACATCGGCTTGCGCATATTGAACACAAAGCCCTGCATGCCGGTGGGGTTGCCGTTGGGAATCTCTTCCTTGATCAGTCGGCCCTGGGTCACCGCTGGAATGTTGTAGGCGTTGGCCCAGTTCTTTGCGCTGAACTCCAGCCAGTAATCGAACTGCCCGGCCTTCAAGGCCTCCAGGGACACGGTGCTGTCACGGTAGTAATCCGTGATGCGGGTGTCGAAATTGTAGAAACCCTTGTTGACCGGCAGGTCCTTGGCCCAGTAGTCCTTGACCCGCTCGTAGCGAATCATGCGTCCGGGTTTGACCTGCGCCACTTGGTAAGGCCCGCTGCCCAGGGGAGCTTCCAGGTTGCCCTTGGAAAAGTCGCGGGTCGCCCACCAGTGCTTGGGCAGTACCGGCAACTGCCCGAGTATCAGCGGCAATTCGCGGTTGTTGGTGCGCTTGAACTTGAACAGCACACGCAACGGGTCTTCGGCCACCACTTCGTCGACATCGGCGTAGTAGTTGCGATAAAGCGGGTTACCGTCCTTGATCAGGGTCTGGAAGGTAAACACCACGTCCTCGGCGCGCATCGGATGGCCATCGTGGAAGCGCGCTTCGGGGCGCAGGTAGAAACGCACCCAGCTGTTGTCCGGGGCTTTTTCGATTTTGCCCGCCACCAACCCGTATTCGGTAATGGGCTCGTCCAGGCTTTGCATGGCCAGGGTGTCGTAGATCAACGGCAGGTTATCCGCCGGCACACCCTTGCTGATGTAGGGGTTGAGGCTGTCGAAGCCGCCCATGGCCGATTCGCGGAAGGTGCCGCCTTTGGGGGCGTCGGGGTTGACGTAGTCGAAATGCTTGAAGTCGGCGGGGTACTTGGGGGGCTCGTTGTAGAGGGTCAGCGCGTGTTGCGGGGCGGCTTGGGCCGCGGTGCACAGCAACAGGCTGGCGAGCAGGGTAGTACGCAAAGACATCATTGGGCTTTCTCCGAAGCTTTCAGCCACCACGCACTCAGGCCCAGGCTATAGGGCGGCGTGGTAACGAAGGCGAACCGGTTGCGGTACGCCAGGCGATGATAGTTGAGGTACCAGTTGGGAATGCTGTAGTGCTGCCACAGCAGCACGCGGTCCAGGGCGCGGCCGGCCGCCAGTTGTTCTTCGCGGGTCTGCGCCGCCAGCAGTTGATCCAACAGATGGTCGACCACCGGGTTGGTGATGCCGGCGTAGTTCTTGCTGCCTTTGATCGTGGCCTGGCTGGAGTGAAAGTACTGCCACTGCTCCAGACCAGGGCTCAAGGTCTGGTTGAGGGTCATCAGAATCATGTCGAAATCGAATTGATCGAGGCGCTGTTTGTACTGTGCCCGGTCGACGGTGCGCAAGCGGGCGTCGATGCCGATGCGGGTCAGATTTTCGACATAAGGTTGCAGGATGCGCTCAAGGTTCGGGTTGACCAGCAGGATCTCCAGGCGCAGCGGTTGCCCATCCTTGTTGAGCAGGCGTTGGCCCGACAGTTTCCAGCCGGCTTCGCCGAGCAGTGTCAGGGCGCGCCGCAGCGTGTCGCGGGGGATACCGCGACCGTCGGTCTGCGGCAGGCTGAACGGCTGGGTAAACAGTGCGGCCGGCAGTTGGTCGCGATAGGGCGAGAGCATCAGCCACTCATGGCCCACGGGCAGGCCGGTGGCCGAGAATTCGCTGTTGGGGTAATAGCTCACCGAACGCTTGTAGGCGCTGCTGAACAGGGTGCGGTTGGTCCACTCGAAGTCGAACATCAACCCCAGGGCTTCGCGGACCTTGGCCTGGCTGAAGGCGGGCCGCCGGGTATTCATGAACAGGCCCTGGCTCTGGGTGGGGATCTGGTGGGCAATCTGCGCCTTGATCACATCGCCACGATTGACCGCCGGGAAGTTGTAGCCCGTGGCCCAGTTCTTGGCCTGATGCTCGATGTAAATGTCGAATTCACCAGCCTTGAAGGCTTCAAAAGCCACGTCGCTGTCGCGATAGAACTCTACCTCGACCTTGTCGTAGTTGTAGAAGCCTCGGTTGACCGGCAGGTCCTTGCCCCAGTAATTCTTGACCCGTTCAAACACCAACTGCCGCCCGGGGGCGACCTTGGTGATGCGGTACGGTCCACTGCCCAGCGGCGGCTCGAAGGTGGTGGCCTTGAAGTCACGGTCCTTCCAATAGTGTTGGGGCAGCACCGGCAGTTCGCCCAGGCGCAGGATCAGCAACGGGTTGCCCGCGCGCTTGAATACAAAACGGATGCGGTGGCGGTTGAGAATATCGACCCGGGCCACTTCCTGCAGGCTCGTACGGTATTGCGGATGGCCTTCGGTCAACAGCGTGCGATAGGAAAACGCCACGTCTGCGGCGGTGATCGGCTTGCCGTCGTGAAAGCGCGCTTCGGGGCGCAGGTTGAACACCACCCAACTGCGGTCCTCGCTGTATTCCACCGACTGGGCAATCAGGCCATAGCTGGAAGTGGGCTCGTCGCCCGACGGCGCGTACTGGCCGGTGCCGACCATCAAGGGTTCGTTCAGCTCATTGACGCCGTATTGCAGGAAATTGCCGGTGGAAACCGGGCTGGTGCCCTTGAAGGTATAGGGGTTGAGCGTGTCGAAGGTGCCAAAGGCCATAACCCGCAGTGTGCCGCCTTTGGGCGCTGCAGGGTTTACCCAATCGTAATGGGTGAATTTGGCCGGGTACTTGAGTGAGCCCAACTGCGCGTAACCGTGGCTCTCGGTAATCGTCGCGTTCGCAGCAAAGCTCAAGGCCAGACTTGTTAGTAGAAGGAGAGGACGCTTCAAGTCAGAGATCCGATCCAGGCGGCTTGGGCTTTATGATCGGTACAGTAACAGCTTGTTCCGGTTGGAAAAAGCATCTTGAAATTGGCTATAGGCCGATGTGGGAGGGGGCTTGCTCCCGATAGCGGTGTGTCAGTCAATACCAGGCTGGCTGACACATCGCTATCGGGAGCAAGCCCCCTCCTACATTAGCTCCTCGGTGTTCTTGAGGGCCTTATCTTGGCCCCGACACCACCAGCATTTGCCCCGGTTTCAGTGCCTGGCCGGTGCGTGGGTTCCAACGCTTGAGATGTTGCATCTCAACGTTGAAACGCTTGGCGACCATGTACAACGAGTCGCCTTTCTTGACCTTGTACTGCACCGGTTTTTTAGCGACGGCCTTGCGGGTATCCTGCATCACCAGGGTCTGGCCGACCTTGAGTGCCTGGCCGTTGAGCTTGTTCCAGCGTTGCAGGTCATGCACGTCGACCTTGTTGGCCTTGGCGATCAAGGTAAGGTTATCGCCACTGCGCACCTTGTAGCTGCGGGTACGCCCGGCCACCGACTTGGTCTCGACTTCGTCGAACACCGGCTTCTTGGGGCGCATGCTCAGCAATTCTTCCGGCTTCATCGTCGAAAGGGTGCTGGTGAGCAGCTGCGCCTTGGAGGTCGGCACCAGCAAATGCTGGGGGCCGTCCAGGGTGGTGCGTTGTTTCAGGGCCGGGTTGAGCTGGAACAGTTCGTCTTCGTCGATCTCGGCCAACGCGGCAACCCGTGACAGGTCCATGCTTTGCTTGACTTCAACCACTTCGAAGTACGGCGTGTTGGCAATCGGGTTCAGGTTGACGCCGTAGGCCTCTGGCGCCAGAACCACCTGGGACAGGGCCAGGAACTTGGGCACATAGTCCTTGGTTTCCTGGGGCAGGGGCAGGTTCCAGTAATCGGTGGGCAGGCCGAGCTTTTCGTTGCGCTCGATCGCCCGGCTGACCGTACCTTCGCCGGCGTTATAAGCCGCCAGGGCCAGCAGCCAGTCGCCGTTGAACATGTCATGCAGACGCGTCAGATAGTCCAGGGCGGCGGTGGTGGAGGCGGTGATGTCGCGGCGGCCGTCGTAGGCACGGGTCTGGCGCAGGTTGAAGTAGCGCCCGGTGGAGGGAATGAACTGCCACAAGCCGACCGCATCGCTGCGCGAATAAGCCATCGGGTTGTAGGCACTTTCAATCACTGGCAGCAGGGCCAGCTCCAGAGGCATGTTGCGTTCTTCAAGGCGTTCGACGATGTAATGAATGTAGAGGCTGCCGCGTTCACCGGCGTTCTCCAGAAAGGACGGGTTGCTGGCGAACCACAGACGCTGTTGCTCGATGCGTGGGTTGACGCCTACACCGTCCTGCAATTGAAAGCCCCGACGCATGCGTTCCCAGACATCCTGGGGCACTTCGGGGCTGGGCTTCTCTGATAGCCAAATAGGTTTTTGCTTGATCTTGGCAGCAAGATTGGGTTTGGGTTGCACGGTGGATTGTGCAGCGTAATTAGTCGATTGGCAGCCCGCCAGAGTTGCGGAAACGGCCACCGCCACGGCTTGAGCCAGGCGGGTCAATGCGTCTGAAGAAATGGATTTACGAATAGATGACGACATTGGCTGGAAGTAAGTTCCGGGCAAAAATGTCGGGCGATTCTAGAAAGCGCTTTGGTTCCGGTCAACCATTCAGAAATTACGTATCAGATTGCATCCTCTTAGAACTTATCTTTCCAAGCCCTCAAGCTAGCAAACACCTCGGCCCCAGAGCGGTTGTCGCGGCCATTCCGTTCGTCCGCTTTTTGTTTAACGGATGTTTCAGCGGTGCGCAAAAAGGGATTCGTGAGTTTTTCCAGCGCCAGGCTCGAAGGCAGCGTGATCTCGCCACGGGCGCGGAGTTGGGCAACATTTTCCACCCGTTCGGCGATATCGGTGTTGTCCGGTTCAACGGCCTGGGCAAACTTTAGGTTGCTTTGTGTGTATTCATGGGTGCAGTACACAAGTGTATCGGCAGGCAGGGCGGCCAGGCGCTGCAGGGAGGCATGCATCTGCTCCGGCGTGCCCTCGAACAGGCGGCCGCAGCCGGCAGCGAACAGCGTATCGCCACACAACAACACGCCCTGGTGATAAAAGGCGATATGCCCCAGCGTGTGCCCCGGCACGGCGTACACGTCGAAGTCCCAGCCCAGCACGTTGATGCGGTCATTGTCGTGCAGGGCTACATCCCGCGCCGGAATCTTTTCATTGGCCGGGCCGTAAACCTTGGCGCCGGTGGTATTTTTCAGTTGCTCGACACCGCCCACATGATCATGGTGATGGTGGGTGACCAGGATGTCGCTGAGGGTCCACTCGGTGTTGTGCTTGAGCCAGGCCAGCACCGGCGCGGCATCGCCCGGGTCGACTACGGCGCAGCGCAGGGTGGAAGGGTCTTGTAACAACCAGATGTAGTTGTCGGTGAAGGCGGGTAGGGCACTGATCTGTATCATTCTTCGATTCGCCAAGCTGAACACATTGGTGCATCTTAGAACGTCTAGGCGAGTTGGAGAATGCAATGACTGATAAAGCGTTCGCCCAGGCCGATCCTGAGTGGCTGGCCCTGATCAGTTCGGCTCGTGAATGGTTGTCCGGGCCGATTGGGCAATTTCTGCTGGACGAAGAGCGGCGTATGCTCGACGACGAGCTGGGCCGGTTCTTTGGCGGCTATCTGGTGCATTACGGCCCCTCGGCCCAGACGCCGCCTTCGGCGCCTCAGGTGCAACGCAATGTTCGCCTGGGCGCGCCGCTACCGGGGGTGGAAATCGTCTGTGAGGAACAGGCCTGGCCCTTGAGCGAGCACGCCGCTGATGTGGTAGTGCTGCAGCATGGCCTGGATTTCTGCCTGTCGCCCCATGGGTTGCTGCGCGAAGCCGCGAGCAGCGTGCGCCCAGGTGGCCATTTGCTGATTGTCGGTATCAACCCCTGGAGCAGCTGGGGCTTGCGCCGTGTGTTCGCCCGTGATGGCCTGCGTCAGGCGCGCTGCATCTCGCCATCGCGGGTGGGAGACTGGCTGAACCTGCTGGGCTTTGCGCTGGAGAAACGTCGCTTCGGGTGCTATCGTCCGCCGCTTGCAACAGCCAAGTGGCAGGGCCGCCTGGCCGGCTGGGAACGCCGTGCGGGTGCCTGGCAATTATCCGGCGGCGGCTTCTATCTACTGGTAGCGCGCAAGATCGTGGTCGGGTTGCGGCCGGTGCGTCAGGTTGCGCGCCAGCCCATTGGCAAGCTCGTGCCGATGCCGATGGCCAAGGTCAACCGCAAGCAAAGCGAACGCTGAACCCTTTTTTGATTTCAGGCCGATTTGTCCGGCCTCGGGATACTGTCGGTCGATTACCGCCAGCCCGTTTTGATGGATACAACCGATGACCGATAGCGTAGAACTCTTCACCGATGGCGCCTGCAAGGGCAACCCCGGCCCCGGCGGTTGGGGCGCCTTGCTGGTGTGCAAGGGCGTGGAGAAGGAACTGTGGGGCGGTGAAGCCAACACCACCAATAACCGCATGGAGCTGATGGGCGCTATTCGTGGCCTGGAAGAACTCAAGCGGCGCTGCAACGTGCTGCTGGTGACCGACTCGCAATACGTGATGAAGGGCATCAACGAGTGGATGGTCAACTGGAAGAAGCGCGGTTGGAAGACGGCGGCCAAGGAGCCGGTCAAGAATGCCGACCTGTGGCAATTGCTCGATGAGCAATGCAACCGTCACGACATCACCTGGAAATGGGTGCGTGGGCACATCGGCCACCCTGGCAACGAACGCGCCGACCAGTTGGCCAATCGTGGTGTGGATGAAGTGCGCGGCTACAAGCAGAGCTGAATCAGCCCACGTGTTAACATCGCGCCCTTTGATTCACCACATCACATTGCACACCACACCGTTGAGAGCTGAACCCTGATGGCCATCCGATCTGTTGTACTCGATACCGAAACCACCGGCATGCCGGTGACCGATGGTCACCGGATCATCGAAATCGGCTGCGTCGAACTGATGGGGCGCCGGTTGACCGGCCGCCACTTCCACGTTTACCTGCAACCGGATCGTGACAGTGACGAAGGCGCGATCGGCGTCCACGGCATCACCGACGAGTTCCTCAAGGGCAAGCCGCGCTTTGCTGAAGTGGCCGATGAGTTCTTCGAGTTCATCAACGGCGCCCAGTTGATCATCCATAACGCAGCGTTCGACATCGGCTTCATCAACAACGAATTTGCCCTGATGGGGCAGACGGACCGTGCGGACATTTCCCAGCACTGCACCATCCTCGATACCTTGATGATGGCCCGTGAGCGTCACCCGGGCCAGCGCAACAGCCTCGATGCCTTGTGCAAACGCTATGGCGTCGATAACTCCGGCCGTGAGCTGCACGGCGCCTTGCTCGACTCCGAGATCCTGGCCGACGTTTACCTGACCATGACCGGCGGGCAAACCAGCCTGTCCCTGGCTGGTAATGCGTCCGATGGCAGTGGTTCGGCGGAAGGCTCCGGCAATCGCCCTTCGGAAATCCGCCGCCTGCCGGCCGATCGCAAGCCGACGCCAATCATCCGCGCCAGCGAGCAGGACCTGGCCGAGCACGTGGCGCGGTTGGAAGCGATTGCCAAGGCGGCGGGTGCGCCGGCGTTGTGGACTCAATTGACACAACAATAAGCACGGGGCAGTGCAGTTGATCTTGATGGGCTGCCAAATCTTCATTCGCCACATTCGCTTCCAGCTTCTACCCTGAGTGCAAAGCCCTCCGGAGTAAGAGCGCTCATGTACAAAGACCTCAAGTTCCCTATTCTTATCGTGCACCGTGACATCAAGGCCGACACCGTTGCCGGTGACCGGGTTCGAGGCATCGCCAGGGAGTTGGAACAAGAGGGCTTCAGTATATTTTCTGCGGTGGATTACGCCGAAGGGCGGTTGGTGGCCTCCACCCATCATGGTTTGGCGTGCATGTTGATCGCAGCAGAAGGCGCCGGGGAAAATACCCACCTGCTGCAAAACATGGTCGAGCTGATCCGCCTGGCGCGGGTAAGGGCACCCAACCTGCCGATCTTTGCCCTGGGTGAGCAAGTCACCCTTGAAAACGCGCCGGCCGATGCGATGAGCGAGCTTAACCAGCTACGCGGCATTCTTTATCTGTTCGAAGACACCGTGCCGTTCCTGGCGCGCCAGGTCGCCCGCTCTGCCCGCACTTACCTGGACGGCCTGTTACCGCCGTTCTTCAAGGCCTTGGTGCAGCACACCGCCGATTCCAATTATTCCTGGCACACCCCTGGCCATGGCGGTGGCGTGGCGTATCGTAAAAGCCCGGTGGGGCAGGCGTTTCACCAGTTCTTCGGGGAGAACACCCTGCGCTCGGACTTGTCTGTTTCTGTCCCTGAACTGGGCTCGCTGCTCGATCATACCGGGCCCCTGGCCGAAGCCGAGGCCCGCGCCGCGCGCAACTTTGGCGCCGACCATACCTTCTTCGTCATCAATGGCACCTCCACCGCCAACAAGATCGTCTGGCATTCCATGGTCGGTCGCGACGACCTGGTGTTGGTGGACCGCAACTGCCACAAGTCAGTGCTGCACTCGATCATCATGACCGGCGCGATCCCGCTGTATCTGTGCCCGGAGCGCAACGAACTGGGGATCATCGGCCCGATCCCCTTGAGTGAATTCAGCCCCGAATCAATCCGCGCCAAGATCGACGCCAGCCCGTTGGCATATGGCCGGCCACCCAAGGTGAAGCTGGCGGTGGTGACCAATTCCACCTACGACGGCCTGTGCTACAACGCCGAACTGATCAAGCAGCAATTGGGTAATAGCGTAGAGGTGCTGCACTTCGACGAAGCCTGGTATGCCTATGCGGCATTTCACGAGTTTTTCGCCGGGCGCTATGGCATGGGCACCTCGCGCACACCGGACAGCCCGCTGGTATTTACCACCCACTCCACCCACAAACTGCTGGCCGCATTCAGCCAGGCATCGATGATTCATGTGCAGGATGGCGGCGCACGGCAGCTGGACCGTGACCGTTTCAACGAAGCCTTCATGATGCACATCTCGACTTCACCGCAATACAGCATCATCGCTTCGCTGGATGTCGCTTCGGCGATGATGGAAGGCCCCGCCGGGCGCTCGCTGTTGCAGGAAATGTTCGACGAGGCCCTGAGTTTCCGCCGCGCGCTGGCCAACCTGCGCCAGCATATCGCTGCCGAGGATTGGTGGTTTTCGATCTGGCAGCCACAATCGGTGGCGGGTATCGACCGCGTTGCCACGGCGGACTGGCTATTGCATCCCCAGGATGATTGGCACGGCTTTGGCGATGTGGCTGAAGATTATGTCTTGCTGGACCCGATCAAAGTCACCCTGGTGATGCCTGGCCTCAATGCAGGTGGCGCCTTGAGCGATTGTGGGATTCCCGCCGCGGTGGTCAGCAAGTTTCTCTGGGAGCGCGGCCTCGTGGTGGAAAAAACCGGGCTTTATTCGTTCCTCGTGTTGTTTTCCATGGGGATCACCAAAGGCAAGTGGAGCACCTTGCTCACCGAGTTGCTGGAGTTCAAGCGCAGTTACGATGCCAACGTCAGCCTGGCCAGTTGTTTGCCCTCGGTGTACGCCCAGGGGCCGGTACGTTATCAGGGCTTGGGCCTGCGCGATCTTTGCGACCAGTTGCACAGCTGTTACCGTAGCAACGCCACCGCCAAGCATCTCAAGCGCATGTACACGGTATTGCCGCAGATCGCGATGAAACCCGCCGATGCCTACGACCAACTGGTCAGAGGCGAAGTTGAAGCGGTATCCATCGATGCCTTGCCAGGACGCATCGCAGCCGTAATGCTGGTGCCTTATCCACCGGGCATTCCATTGATAATGCCCGGCGAGCGCTTTACTGAATCAACGCGTTCAATCATCGACTACCTGGCATTTGCCCGCACGTTCGATAGCAGTTTCCCCGGTTTTGTCGCCGATGTTCATGGGCTGCAACACGAAGATGATGGCAGTGGCCGTCGTTACACCGTCGATTGCATCAAGGGTTAAGAATGTTTATGCAGCAAGCTGTGATGAACCCGAAGTACCCAGGGCTCAGTGTGCGCGTCGCCGACGAAGGTTTTGACGCCTATGTATGGGGCAATGACTTCAGTTTCGAGGTTAGCGCCTATGGCGTACCGCAGATGGGCCAGCGCGTCGAGCAATGGCCGGTTGAGCGCGTCCTGCCGTATCGCAAATGCTATGGCATCGACCCGGAAGAGTTCGCCAGCTTTCGCGATGCCGCCGACAGTGCGATCTTCATGGCCTACCTGGATGACCGTGCGGTAGGGCACATTGTGGTCAGCACCAACTGGAACGGTTTTGCGCATGTTGATGAGTTGGCCGTGGTGTTGCCGGCGCGACGCCATGGCGTGGCCAAGGCGCTGCTGGATGTGGCGCAGTTCTGGGCGCGCAAGAAAAACCTCCCGGGCATGATGCTGGAAACCCAGAACAATAATCTGGGTGCCTGCCGCCTGTATGAGCGCTGCGGGTATGTGATGGGCGGGATCGATCAACTGCGTTATCGCGGGATTGATCCGCAAACCCGCGAAGTCGCAATTTTCTGGTATCGGTTGTTCAAGTCCGAACTCAATGAGGTTTGAGCGCTGTGCAGGGTCAGCGCTGGTGACTGTAAGTTATGTGTCAATCCAGGAGCTTTCGCTACCGACTTTGATGCTCAGGTTCTTGTTGAATCTCAAGTAGCGAAGCCTGGCGTCCGTTAGGTTCTGCTGGAGGTCGTCGGACCAGACAATGCCTTTTTGCTCAAAATATTCTCGAAAGTCCGTTCCGGCGTCGAGCACTTTCTCGGGTGTTATCTTTTTGCCATCGACGTACCACTGTTCCTTGCTGTAGCCATCGAAGGCAAGGTCGTGAAGATCGGGGCGCGTTGATTTCAATACGTCGTCAAACATGAGCGGGCCCACCGTTTCAAAAACCTTGATTTCGTATGCTTGAAATTCCGGGGTGAGCGTGTACGCACCCTGGGCGTCTCTGGGGACGATCGGGCGGTTGGCCTTAAAATAGGCCTTGTTTGCAGGGAAGCGGCGATTCATCTCGCTGATCACTTGCGCGATAAGCGGATTGTTTGGTTGTGTAGCGAAGTTGCTCGTATTAATGCAGGGTTTGTAATCGTTGATAGTAATAGCGACCGGCGTACTGACCAGGATTTCCCCGTCATCGGCCTTCAATGCTATCGGTCCGATGTGACCTTGGATCAGGTCATCGGTATCAAGATAAATGCCCCCGTATTTATTCATCAATGGGTAGCGCGCCACATCGGAGCTGGCGGCGAGGTTCTGACCCTGGCCCCGGCGAAAGTATGAGTACAACTCGGTGTTCTTCAGTTGCTCGAAAAAGTCGTCTTCATGCAAGTTCAGGACGGTAACGCTAGGTGCGTCTTTCGCCAGCTTGAGTTTGATGGCCTGGAATAACGCTGGGGTGTCGGCGTCGACGTGTACCGTGGATTTGAAATCGGGCATTTTTTTTCTATTAGCCACCATATTCTTGACGAGGTGATCAGGTATGTCGCCGCCGGCCCAGAAGTAGTGAATGTCTTTAGGAATTGGCCTGACATTCTTGGGGGCCTGCAAAATGGCCGGCTGGACGAACTCGACAAACCTGAAAGTGTGATTGGCGATCTTCTTGGCATTTCGATATTCCTCCAATGATCCCTTCTGCCACGTGTTCTTCGCGCTTCTCCAGAAGTATTGGGGGCTTGCTCCTTTCCCGATTCCTATACCGGCTACCCATGCACCTACTTTGGTGTCAAAGCTGGTGGCATAGCTGTCGCCCTCGTACTTGATCGTGTAAGGGTAAGAAGAAGCGCCCGCGTTTACTTTTATGTCGTCCATCGGCAGCACGTAGGTTTTGTCGTCTAGCTTCCAGGCGGGTAAGGCGTCGGGCACACCGCCGAGCAAGCGGTTGGCGGTGACTGAAACTTCCCAACCTGCACTCCCCAGGTCTTTGACCTTGATGTCGTTGTGTGGGGCACTGGGATGTTGGATCACACGCTGGCCATCCTTGACCGTGGAGGCGTAGAGCTTGTTGTCGATTTTTATGTATTCTTTGTTGTTTGGGCCCACATAGACATTGTTCTGCATCCCCTTGACTTGCAGCAGGTCCGGATCAATCACAGCCTCATAACCCAGCAGCGAGGGTTTATTGAGGACTTTGACTTCCCCGGCAGCCGCCGCCACGGTCGGTTGAAAATTCTTCAGTGGTGGGCCATAGGGCACCCCCTTGACCGAGTCGAAAGCGTGCCAGTTGCCGCCACGAAATACCGCACCCATTTCCAGGTCATGACCGACAACCTTTGAGGTACCCACGGCCACCAGACCATGTTGGGTACTTGCCGCTTTGAGCACGTCGTAGCTGCCGCTGGCGCCCTTGAGGGCATTGAACGCGCTCTTTCCCTTGGACCAGGTCCAGCGGCTGATGCCCTTGAGTAAATCGCCTGCACCGCCCAGCGGGTTGAGCGCGTCGATGGCGACGGTGCCCAGAAACCTTGCTGTTCTTGCCGCGCCTTTCAGGCCAGCTACGCCCTTAGTGAGCACTTTGCTTGCATGGGCGGCTTTGGCGGATCCCAGCGTCACCAGGCCCATCACATCCATGCCAAGGTCAAGCAAGCCATCGCCGATATTGCCCTGCATGAAGTTGACAATCGCGGACCTGAAGGGAATCAGGTTGAGGAAAAACTCTCCGATGGCCTTGTTGGCGGCGCTGGTTTTGTCGTAAGACGTGGTTCCACGTGCGTGTTCGAGCAGATCCTTACCGAGCAAATCCAGGCGTTTGGTGAGTACCTTGGCGATATAGCGGGTACGGTCGGAATCGAAGACCTTGGGTGTTTCAGCGATCGTCGGTTTTTCCTTGGCCTGCTCGGTGTGCTCGTCTTCGAAAGGGTTGAATCGCACGGTCCTGTGCAGCGTGTTGGCGTCACGCATGTCCAGCCGGGAGTAGGGCGGCGAGTAAATATGGGCCAGGTAATTGTGTTTGGTAATGCTCCCTGCGCGGGTATCAATCCGATAGATATTAACCTGCCCGTCGCGGGTGATCTTCACGTCGAGAGTATGACCTTTTTTGATCAGGGATTTTGTCGAGAAATCCGGTCCTATCACGTAGTCGTTAGTGTGGAAAAACTCGAGCTGGCCATATTCGAAGTTTTTCCGGTCCTGCGGCGGCAAAGTCGAGATCAGATATTGGGTCATGCCCGTATGGCCTTTCTCCTGCGCCTCCATCGCGGGCATGTATTGCTGATTAAACGCATCGACTACCGACAGCGCGCCGCTGTCGGACAGCGCGCAAAACTGTTTGATGGGGATGCGCGTGTCTTTGGTGATCCAATGTTCGCTGTCATCATTTTTGACTTTGTCGCCGTGCATGACGACATCCAGCATTGAGTGGCTTCCGGGGAAGATGCCGGGGCGTCCTTTGATCAACCGGGCTTTCGTAAGGTTTTTCGCCTTGAAGACCTCATCGGGTACGCCTGGGAATTTTTCTCTGAGCAGATCCATTCCCATGTTTTCACGCATCGGAATGGGGGTTGCAAGTGCCAGGGCCGTGGCTTGCAAGGCTTTCTGCTGGATGCTGAAGGCGTCCTGTACAGCGCGCATTTCAGTGTCGGTGGGTGTCGGTTCAGCCTTCAAGTGGCCATTAACGATTGCCCAGATGCATAAGGCTTCGCGATGGATATGCTGCGAGAGCGGTGTGCCGACGTCGAGGCCCTCTGCGGCGGCGAGCACTTCGCTGTAGGTCATTGTGAGTACGCATCCCGGTGATTGGGCTTCCAGCTTGGCGGCGGCGATGGCCAACTGGGTCCAGGGAATGCTGCCGTAGGTCACGTTGGGCGGAATGCCCTTGACCAGGTATTCAGGCGCAGTACGAGCCAGCAACATATGTGCTGCCAGTTCAGCCGATGCCGCAGGGGTTCGCGCCTCCTTGACCAGATGACGGCTCAAACCCTCGATCGTTGCGCTGGGCGGCTGATTCCAGAGCGCCCGTTGCCCTAGATCAAAGCCGCCAACGCTGTTACGCGCCGGTGTGCCCATGGATTGCGGGTCCAGTCCCAACTGGATAGCGGCGAGCAGGTAGTCATTGATGCTGGTGTGCGTCGCAATGCCGCCCAGCCGGGCTTGAATGGCTTGGCCCAGCGCTTGTGCCTTGGCCGATCCCAGCAGCATTTCTACCGCTCTGGCTGGGAATTTGAAGTCATTGCTGGACAGGTTGCTGGCAGACAACAGATAACCCAGCGCGCCTTTTCTGTCGACTAATGGCAGGTCGGGCAGGGTTGGGTCAGGCGCGTTCAACAGGTCGATGATAGTTTGTTTATCTTTCGCCTCCAGCGGGACTGGCCAAGACATCGCTCCGCTGAAATTACCCAGAGGATGGGTATGCACGTGTTGCGTGGCAGCGTGATAGAGCTTGAGTAAGTCGTCAAAGGATTTAGGAGTGGTCAGGCCGCTGCCGCTGAGAAATGTACCCACTTTGACTTGTGCAGTAGGTGCCAGGTTATGCCGCACCGCGTAGGTGGAGCCCTCGCACACCGGCAGCGTCGAGGTGTTCAAGTGCGACGTGAGTCGGCTTTCCAGCACGCCTTGTTGATCGGCCAAGTCGGCGGGAGAACCTTCGCGCAGTTCCGTGAGGAGTTTGCCCAGGTTCGCGGCCAGTGCCTGCCAGTTACAGCGATCATTGAAGGCTCGTTTAAGGGTTGTCGGGTTGTCGAGCACTTCAGTGTCCGAGTCGCTGGTCGAGCCCTCCAGCGGCAGGGGCGGTGGGGTGATTGACAGTGTGGGGGAGGGCGCATGAAACAGGGCAGTAGAGTTTGCAAGCGGCAGATGTGCCAGTGCATTTTGAAGGTGGTGCATGGGGATTTATCCTTGACTGCGGTGTATCGTCCAGTGGAAAGCTGATGCTTTCTGCTCGATGAGTGTGCTGCGTGCAGGACAGGGTTCCCGTGTGAATGTTTAGGATTTGTGTGGGAAGCGGCGTGGGCGGGAAGGGTCAGGAGATCGTTACTGTGCCGGCGGGAGTGTCGCTTTCTCGGCCAGCAACGCGTCGGCTTTCTGCGCGACGATCTCCAGCAACGCCTTCAGTGCTGGTGTCGATGAGGTGTCCTTCAACGTCAGTGCGTGCAGGCTGATAGGGATGGGCGGTGATAGCGGGCAGGTGTCCAGCCCGGCCTCCCTTGCACCAAAGGCGGTAAAGGGATCGACAATCGCCAAGCCTTCTCCGGCCTCGACCATGCTGCGCATCATCTGGTACGTCTGCACCCGCGTTTGCACCACCGGCAACGGGCGCAGGGCTTGCAGCTTGGCATCCAGCAGACGGCTGAGCGGGTCATGCCCCTCAAGCCCGATCAGCGACTGCCCGGCCAGGTCTTGCAGCGCAATGTACTTCTGCCTGGGTTTGAGCCAGCCATGGGGCGCGAGCAATTGCAGCTTGCCCTGGGCCAGCACCGTGCTCTGGATTTGCGCATGTTCCGGGTCATGCAGGCTCAGGCCCACATCCGCTTCGTGCAGCAGCAGGCTCCTGACGATTTCCCGGGTCGGCTGGCTCGACAGGTTGCACGGCGTATCCTGGAAACGTCGGCGCAGCATGGCGATGCTTTGCGGCAACAGCTGGTTGGCCAGGGGCGGGGTGCAAAGGGCACGCAAGGTTGGAGCGTGATGGTGTTTCAAACGGCTGGCCAATCGCTGTACTGGCTCAAAGGCTTCGTACAGTTGGGCAATGTGCGTCTGCAACTCCAGCGTTTCCCGTGTTGCCTGGAGCCGACCGCGCACGCTGGCAAACAGCATGAACCCCAGCTGCAACTCGGCGTCCTTCAGGATTGCGTCTACTTCACCCACAGAGAGTTGCAACCATTCGGCGGCCGTGCCCAGGTGTCCGGTTTGCAAGATGGCCTGAATCACTTCGATATGACGTAAACGCATGGCCGGAGTCTATGTGCAGCGCGAAGTGTATTCAATGGTGCGAGCCCTCAGGCGCAAAAAAGACTGCGCGGGTCGCCCCGGCCTATGGCGTTCGGCCAAGGCCTCATTAGAATGGTGCGTCTGATCAGCAACGACCAATGCCGGCTTGCCGGTACTTACAACAAAAAACAGGTCTGGTCTCAAATGCCTCTACCCTTGACGTTTTTCGGGGTGACGGCCAAGCAACTCGCGGTTCTTGTGACCGTGGGATGCGTGGCGGCTTACCTCTTCAACGACCCCACGGCACACCCACCCGAAGGCCTTGCACTTGAAACGTTCATCCGTTCCCAGGAAAGGGTGAGCGAGCAGGTCGGCACCGTGTTGGCGGTTACCTTGATCAGGCAAGTGGAGGCGTACCCCGCGTCCAATCGGTCGGGCTACAAGCGCTCGATGTACGCGGTGGAGGGGGAGAGAGGGCAATTGGTGGTGACGCTCAAGCAAAGCGAGCAGGGCATCGAAGTGACGCAGATCCGCAGTCCATGATGGCCCCGGCCCAGTCAACGCCATCGATGGCCAGGACTGAGCGGGTGTACAAACGGGGACCCTTATGATGCCAGGGTAGTTTTCGATTCGCGGACGAGAATGGTCCCCGACTGGATCAGTTTGAATTCATCGCCTTCCAGTTTCTCTACACGGTCGCCAATGGCCAGCTTGTAGGTGGTGGTGGGCGCCGAGCCAGCCAGGTCGCCTTGCGCCGGGTTGGATTCCTGGAACTCATGCACCGAATATACGCGGCCTTCCGCGTCTCTGGCATGGAACTGTCCGACTAGTACTGCTGCCATCTGTTTAGAACCTCTGGAGATAAACACTCGATTTGCGGTTCTGTAGACCGTCAGGGAGCGGGGTAGTTTACCTATAAGAAAAAAATACTATTCGCTGATGTTTTCAGGCGCTTCCTACGCAAGCTGCTGCAAGGAAAACGCCCCGGTAATCATCGAAACCCTCTGGTGAACACGCCGCTAAGCCTTTATAACTACAAGCTCCTTTATTCAGAAGTCGGGAAACCTCAATGAGCAAGGTCTACACGATTGCCGTCCTGGTGGGCAGCTTGAGAAAAGCGTCGATCAACCGCAAGGTCGCCCTGGCCTTGGCCGAGCTGGCGCCTGCCAATCTCAAGTTGAACATTGTTGAAATCGGCGACTTGCCGCTCTACAACGAGGACATCGACGGTGCAACACCGCCCGCAGCCTACAGTACTTTCCGCCAACAGGTGAGTTCATCCGACGCGGTGCTGTTTGTGACCCCGGAATACAACCGCTCCGTACCGGCAGCGTTGAAGAACGCTATCGACGTAGGTTCCCGTCCATATGGGCAAAGCGCCTGGAGCGGCAAGCCTGGTGCGATTATCAGTGTGTCGCCGGGTGCCATTGGTGGTTTCGGCGCCAATCATCACCTGCGCCAGTCACTGGTGTTCCTGGATGTGTGGTGCATGCAGCAGCCGGAAGCCTACCTGGGTGGGGCGGGCAGTGTGTTCGATGAGGCGGGCAAGGTGTCGGAAAAGACCAAACCATTCTTGCAAGCATTTATCGATGCCTACGGCAAATGGGTAGAAAAACAGAAGGCTTGATCGGGCAATGCGCTCAAGTGTGGGAGGAGCAAGCCCCTCCCACCTTTTCGTTTAACGCAGCCAGTTGGTCCGGGCCAGTTCAATCACCTCATCCCCGCGCCCACTCATCACCGCTTTGAGCATATACAAGCTGAACCCTTTGGCCTGTTCCAGCTTGATACTTGGCGGCATCACCAGTTCCTGAGTGGCGGTCACCACGTCCACCAGCACCGGGCCATCGTGGGCCAATGCGCGGCGCAAGGCCGGCTCGAGGTCTTCGGATTGCTCCACGCGAATTCCCAGGATGCCCATGGCATTGGACATGGCCGCGAAGTCCGGGTTTTTCAACTCAGTGCCAGTGTCCAGGTACCCGGCAGCCTTCATTTCCATGGCCACAAACCCCAGGGACGAGTTATTGAACACAATGAGTTTCACCGGCAGATTCAACTGCGCCAGTGAAATGAAATCCCCCATCAACATGGTGAACCCGCCATCACCCGACATCGAAATCACCTGGCGCCCAGGGAATGCCGCTTGGGCGCCGATGGCCTGGGGCATGGCGTTGGCCATCGAGCCATGATTGAACGAGCCGATCAGCCGGCGTTTGCCATTCATCTTCAAATAACGCGCCGCCCACACCGTGGGTGAGCCGACGTCGGCGGTGAAGATCGCATCATCGTCGGCCAGCTCGCTGAGCAAGCGTGCGACGTACTGAGGGTGGATCGGTCGATTCGCCTTGGAGGGTTGCGCCAAGTCATCCAGCCCCTGACGGGCCTTCTCGTAGTGCTTCAACGAGGTCTCAAGAAAGCTGCGATCGGTCTTGCGGGTCAGGCGCGGCAGCAGGGCATCGATGGTCTCCCTGACATCGGCGGCGATGCCCAGATCCAGCGTGGCGCGTCGGCCCAGGGCTTGCGGGTCGCAATCAACCTGAATGATCTTGGCATCGGTGGGGTAGAACTGGCGATAGGGGAAGTCGGTGCCGAGCATGATCAAGGTGTCGCAGTCGAGCATGGCATGGTAACCGGAGCTGAAACCGATCAGGCCGGTCATGCCCACGTCAAACGGGTTATCCCACTCCACATGTTCCTTGCCGCGCAACGCGTGCACCACCGGCGCGCCGAGCGCATCGGCCAGCGCTACGACTTGGTCGTGGGCACCGGCACAACCGCTGCCGCACAGCAGGGTGACCTTTTCACTGCCCTGAAGGATCTCGCTGAGGCGTTGCAGGTCCTGCTCGGCCGGCAAGGTGCGCGGTGCGTGCAGGGCTGGCCAGGGCTTGAGCTTGTCTTCCACTTCAAGCAGCGACACATCCCCAGGAATCACCACCACCGCTACGCCGCGATTGAGGATTGCCGAGCGCATGGCACGGTGCAGCACCTGAGGCATCTGCTCGGGGTTGCTCACCAGCTCGATGAAATGGCTGCACTCCTTGAACAGTTCCTGGGGATGGGTTTCCTGAAAATAGTTGAGGCCGATCTCCGACGACGGAATTTGCGCAGCAATCGCCAGCACCGGCACATGGTTGCGATGGCAGTCGAACAAACCATTGATCAAATGCAGGTTGCCCGGCCCGCAACTGCCGGCACACACCGTCAACTCCCCCGTGGCGGCGGCTTCGGCACCGGCGGCAAAGGCGGCGACTTCTTCGTGGCGCACATGCATCCACTCGATACTGTCCATGCTGCGCAGCGCGTCGGTCAGGCCATTGAGACTGTCACCGGTCAGGCCCCAGATACGCTTGATACCCGCCTGTTCAAGGGTGGTCGCCAGTTGCTGGGCCAGGTTGATTTTCGCCATGAGGAACTCCAGTCGTCAGTGAGGTTAAAAACTGCTGATCAGTAGAGGACAGTTCGATTACGGCGAATGCTCACCCTATAGTGTGAAGATTGCTTCATGGCCACGCGGTATTGGCGGGGGCGCCGGGGGGTGAACCACTGGTCACGTACCAGCGCAATGCACGGGGCGACGTTGGCCTTGGTCTGCCCACCCAAATTTGCAGAGCCAAGCAGGACCAAATGTGGGAGGGGGCTTGCTCCCGATAGCGGTGGATCAGGCAACGAATCTGTTGACTGGTACTCCGTCATCGGGGGCAAGCCCCCTCCCACATTTTGATACTCAGCGTCGACGGAACAGCGGCAGCGGCTCGTCCGTCGCAGCCTGATAGGTCACCGAGAAATCCTTGAGGCTTTCCAGCGCTTCGTACGGGTCTTTGTCGGCACGCAAGGCGAAGGCATCGAACCCGCAGCGGTGCAGGTAGAACAACTGGTCACGCAGCACATCGCCAATTGCCCGCAGCTCGCCCTTGTAGCCATAACGGTCACGCAGCAGGCGGGCGTTGGAATAGTTACGGCCGTCGGTGAAGGCCGGGAAGTTCAGGGCGATGACCTGGAAGTGTTCCACGTCGTCACCGATTTCCTCGGCTTCTTCATCGGCGTCCAGCCACACGCCCAGGCCGCCATCGCGGGCCTTGAGGGCGTGGCCATGTTCGCGCCACAGCGCCAGCGGCACGATCAGGTCGTCGCAGTTGGAGATGCCGTCGAAGCTCGCGTCCTTGGGCAGCAGGTGCCAGGTTTCGTCGACGACTTCGTTGTTCTTAATGATTCGCTGCATAGACGCGCTCCTTGAACAGGTCGATGCCGATGCGCTGGTAGGTGTCGATGAAACGCTCATCTTCGGTGCGCTGTTCGATGTAGACGTCGATCAGCTTGCCGATCACCTCGGGCATGGCTTCCTGGGCGAAGGATGGGCCGAGGATCTTGCCCAGGCTCGCATCGCGGCTGGCGCTGCCACCCAGGGACACTTGGTAGAATTCTTCGCCTTTCTTGTCCACGCCCAGGATGCCGATGTGGCCGACGTGGTGGTGACCACAGGCGTTCATGCAACCGGAGATGTTCAGGTCCAGCTCGCCGATGTCGAACAGGTAGTCCAGGTCGTCGAAACGGCGCTGGATGGATTCGGCAATCGGGATCGACTTGGCGTTGGCCAGGGAGCAGAAGTCGCCGCCCGGGCAGCAGATGATGTCGGTCAACAGGCCAATGTTCGGCGTGGCAAAACCGCCTTCGCGCAACTCGCCCCACAGGGTGAACAGTTGGCTCTGCTCGACGTCCGCAAGAATGATGTTCTGCTCGTGGGAGGTACGCAGTTGGCCAAAGCTGTAGCGCTCGGCCAGGTCGGCAACGGCGTCCAGCTGCTTGTCGGTGATATCGCCTGGGGCAACGCCGGTGGGCTTGAGCGACAGGGTCACCGCCACATAGCCTGGCTTCTTGTGCGCCAGGGTGTTGCGCGTGCGCCAGCGGGCAAAACCTGGGTGTTGCTGGTCAAGGGCGGCCAGTTCGGCGTCCTGGTTGCTCAAGGCTTTATATTCAGGATCGACAAAATGCTTGGCGACGCGGTGCACTTCGGCTTCGGTCAGGGTGGTCTGGCCGCCGCGCAAGTGTTCCATTTCGGCATCGACTTTCTGGGCAAACACCTCAGGGGTCAGCGCTTTGACCAGGATCTTGATCCGGGCTTTGTACTTGTTGTCACGACGGCCGTAGCGGTTGTAGACCCGCAGGATGGCGTCGAGGTAACTCAGCAGGTCCTGCCACGGCAGGAACTCGTTGATGAACGCGCCGACCACCGGGGTACGGCCCAATCCACCACCCACCAGCACGCGGAAACCCAGCTCACCGGCAGCGTTGTACACCGGCTCCAGGCCGATATCGTGCACTTCGATGGCGGCGCGGTCCGAGGTCGAGCCATTGATGGCGATCTTGAACTTGCGCGGCAGGTAGGCGAACTCAGGGTGGAAGGTAGTCCACTGGCGCACGATCTCGCACCACGGCCGTGGGTCGATCAACTCGTCGGCAGCGACGCCGGCAAACTGATCGGTGGTCACGTTGCGCAGGCAGTTACCGCTGGTCTGAATGGCGTGCATTTGCACAGTGGCCAGTTCAGCCAGGATGTCCGGCACGTCTTCCAGCGCCGGCCAGTTGAACTGCACGTTCTGGCGGGTACTGATGTGGGCGTAGCCTTTGTCGAAGTCGCGGGCAATCTTGGCCATCATTCGCGTCTGTCGCGAGGTCAACTGGCCATAAGGCACGGCCACCCGCAGCATCGGCGCAAAGCGCTGAACATAAAGGCCATTTTGCAGGCGCAGAGGGCGGAACTCTTCTTCGCTCAGTTCACCTGCTAAGTAGCGTCGGGTCTGATCACGGAACTGCTTGACGCGGTCCTCGATGATGCGCTGATCGTATTCGTCGTATACGTACATATAGGTCCTGTTCTCGGCAAATCTGCGCGCACGGCCGCGCACTCCCAACGGAGCCGGCGCACGATACCAGTTTGCGTATATGCGCAAAAGTGATGTTTGGGTATATGTAAATAACCAAACTGACTAATGAGAACCGTTATCGCCATACCCACATTTGTCATGCGGGCAATCATGATCTTTACTGTGGTCGAGTCTTAGTGCCGTCACCCATAAAACCGACAAGAGGCGATGCAATGAGCAATTCCACCAAAGCCCGTAAACCTGATAGTACCGTGGATGCCTGGGCCATTCTGTTCCTGATTGTTCTGGTGGTTGGAACCGCCGTGTTCTGGGTTAGCCACCAGTAACAAAGAGCGTTGATTGAGCCCCGATTGGCTGTCGTATTGCCACTGTCATGGCAATCATTTTTCCAGGCTCGAACAACCATGTTGAAGGTTCTGATTGCGTGTGTGTGGTTAGCAGGATCGACGTACGGGGCCATGGCCCAGGCCGCGTCGGTGGTGTTTCTTAACCCAGGCTCGTCCACGGAAACCTTTTGGGTCAGTTATGCGCAATTCATGCAGGCCGCTGCCAGGGAGCTTGGCCTGGATTTGCGCGTGCGCTATTCCGAGCCAAACGCCGATAACACCCTGGTACAAGCCCGTGAGACGCTGCAAGGCACCCAGCGGCCCGACTACCTGGTGCTGGTGAATGAGCAATATGTCGCCCCAAAAATCTTGCGCATGGCCCGGGGCAGTCTGGTGGCCGACGATGAGCAGGCCGGTTACCTGATGCTCATCGACCTGCTGCGCAGCCATGCTGCGGTCGCGCCCGGGGCATCCTACCGCTACCCGTTCAGCCTGCAACTGCTGCTGCGTTAGACCCCGGCCAGGTGCAGTACCAGCTTGACGACGCCGAACAAGGTCAAGGCAAATACCGCCGTGAAGAGCACGCCCAGGATGACAAAGTGGCTGGGCTTGCCGTGGGTGAAATCGCGGGCGCGGTTCTTGCCGCTTTGTACACCAAAGGCCGCCGCCATGACGCTGTGGAGCATCTGCCAGAAGGTCGGCGGCTTATTGTTGGCTGGATCGTTCATAAAACCCTCGTGCGCATGGCTGTCCTCAAGAGCATAGACAATCTATCTGTGAGGGCCTGCCCCCCTAACTATTCACCGCAGGCCAAAGACTGAGCGGTGATGTGCTGTCACTCCAAATCAACGGAGTGACAACATGTCTGAATTACCCGCTGGCCATGGTTTCGCTGCGCAACCCTGCATACGCACGGGTCTGGCGACCTTGTAACGGCCTGGCCGCACCCCGGCGGCAGATGTGGCAGCAATTAGCCCAGGAACCGCTACATGAGCGTTTTTTCCATTTGCTCGAACGCCTGCGCGATACCGATGAGTTCCGGTTCCAACCGGTCGATCTTGCCCGGCGGGTGTGGGAGGTGATTGAAAGCGCCCGGGTGAAATTGCGGCTTGAACTGTCCCGCCAGGAGGTGCACGAATTGTCGGCGGACATTGTTGTGGCGGTACCGGGCAGGCCAGCGTCGCCGCAGCCGGGGCCCTCGACACGCCAGTAAGCCAGACAGCCGTAGCCCATAGGATTACGCCCACGCCCTGGGAGCATGGGCGTAGTCAAAGCAAAACCTCTCTTACACTTCCAGGCCGAGAAACAGTTTCTGATCCAGCGGTGCGCCGATCACGGCCTTGTCCAGATTGATCACGGCGCGGTTATTCGCCTTGGCCTGCTCCATCAGTTCCTTGCGCGTAAATCGGCGCTCGGCCGGGGTCTTCAGGTGGCCGAAGCTAGGCGTTGAAGCCGGCGAGTCAACGGATGGGTAATGGAAGTGCGCGTACCAAAGGTCAGCATCTTCCGGCCTTTTTCCGGAAGGGATTTTACGTTTGTCACGTATGGCATATTCGGTGAGAAAGTCTCCGGCCTTCAAGGGCACGCGTTTTTTCACCAGGTGGATGGTGACAAACTTGTGGGTGTGTAAAAAATCGACCTTGGCGGCTTTGGGACGCTGCAGCAGATAGCCTTCGCCGCACAGTTGATAAGCCTGCGCAGTGGCCTCTATTGCCGCCTTCTCGTAGCTCTTGCGCAGTGCAATGGCGTGTTCATCCGTTGCGGTTTTGAGCTCCTCGGCAAGCGCTGTGAATCTCGCCGCATGTTGAGTCAGCATCACCTCCCAGTCACTGGGGTTGATTTCCTCCCGTCGGATGGGGTCCAGGAGTTTGTGCTGTTGGTAGCCAATGCTGGCGTCGATACCGGTGCGCTCGTTTTTGAGGGCTTCGCCATCCGCTCGGATTGTTTTTAATGACCGTGCCGCCGGAGTGGGTGCCGTTCTCGGCTCACTCGGGGGCGCGACGATTGTCCATTTGCCCTTGCGACCTTGGTAAGTGCTAACGACTTCTCCAGTAAGCGTATCGGTAATATCGACATAATCGACCGGTTCATTGGGTTTGCTTGGGCGTAAGTCGCCTATCAGGCTTTTTTGATCAACGGTTTTGATGACGCGTCGGGTTGCCGGTTTTTGGCGTTTGCTCTTGTCACGGGCGGGGCGGGTGGCAAGCTTTTCTTCAACCAGGATCAAGTTGGCCAGTTGTGTCTCGAGGCCCGAACGTGCCTCATCCAGGTGTTTCAGGTATGACTCGCGATAAGCCTCCCGCACGAGGCCGGAGTTCATGTCGTGCAACGAATTAACCGCATTCTCCAGTTGTTCATAGCGCTCAAGGGCACCCTTGAGGACATCGATTTGCTCCACCGTCGAGTAGCCTGAGGTGGTGCGCATTTCTGTATGTGCGAGCACAATACTTGCGAGTTGGGGGTCGGTGAGGACACGGATGAACGGAAATTCCATCACCCTCACTGGGCGATGGGTGCGATTGAACACCAAATCAGTGAACACCAGCATTGCATGCTGTTTGATCGCCACTGAGGAGATGTCTTGGTCGGAAGGATTTCCTTCCAACAGTAATGGGCGCAGTGCAGGGTCGGCTTGTTTGAGGAAGGTCTCGATCTGTTCTGCCGGCTCGATCATTTGATTGAGGGCCGCTACTTGGCGCGTTTTGGTGTTGATGTACTCATCGTAGGCATGGGTGATGTTTTCCGGTAATTCTCGATTGGCGCGCTCACCGAGCTCGTCGCAGTTTTCGCCGTTGTCGCTTACCAGAGTGTCGGCCATTTTTTGCGCCAGACACGAAAAGACCGAACTCCAGTAGCTATAGATAATTCGTGTTGCCTTATCTCGTCTTTGCCTATGTGTGTGATTTGTACGGTCTACTTTCATCAGTTCATCGGCCTTGACTTCGATTCTTTGCATCAAAGGGATCAGCGTCCGGCCGTTTTGCTGGTAATTGTCGAGTGCTGCCTCCCACTGAGCCCTGGCCTGCGCAGTATTGACTCGCCTGGCCGCATGGCGCCTCGTGACCTGGGCGTGGAGCTCCGGGATCTGGGCTGAGGTGCTGAGGAGTAGCCAGTCCTTTCTCAGAAGTGTTGCCTGGTCGGCCAGATTGGCGCGGGCCGTATTCAAGGCGGACTCAAACTCAGTGGTAGAGGCAATGGCTGAATCCATTTCTATCAGGAGCGCGTCAAACTCTTGTGTCAACGCGCGTATACGCTCGTCACGTGTTGACTTCCACTTACTCAGTCGCTCCCTGGGCATGCCGCCTTCCAGCCTGGCACGCCGGTCCAGCCGCCAATGTCCTTGCCCATCGCTGACCAGTTTGAAGCCGGGATGCTGGGGATGGTCCGGATGCACCAGATAGACTTCGTTGAAACCCTGCACGACGTTCGCCTGAAACAACAACCCACCGAAACTGGCGTGCCACTTGCCGTCAATCCAGTACAGCCCTTTAAGAACGCCGTGTGGTAGAGGGGAGGGTAGCGGGGTGGGCCACGGCACCTGCACATCGAGCAGCGCCTTGAGCAACTTCGCGCCAGCATGAGGGCTGGAAATCGAGTGGCCGAAGTCCAAGGCCGTATGGCCGGTCGCCGGCGGTTCACCGGGCAGCGATACTGGGCCATGACGCACTATGGGCGCTTCTTGCGCAGGTGGCAGTCCCGCCGAGCGGTGCCACGTTTCCAGGTGCAGGGCATGCTCCTGTGCGGAGGGCTCCGACAACGGCCGTGGAGACCGATCGGAAGGGGCAGTGGCGTGCAGCAGCACCATGGCGGTGTTGAGCAAAAGATCGATCAGGGCCAGCTCACGGGTGGTGGGGTCACTGCTGTCCAGGCCGGAGAGGTCCTGCTCCAGGCTGCTGACCAGCACCATGAACCAGCCAGCCAGCATGGCCGGGCCCTGTACCAGCGGTAACAGCAGGGTATTGAACAGCAGCCACGCGCCTTCCATCACGACGGCCCAGCGGCTTTCATGGTTGGACACCGATTCGCGGTCTGCCAGGTCGACCAAGGCCCGTGCCGTGCTGCCAAACAGATGATTGAGCAGTTGACCATTGACTTGCGATTGCAGCCATTCGCCAGCACCCTCATCGACGGCCAGGGTCGCAGGTGCAGGGCGCTCCAAACGGGGTCGAAACTCATCCCCTGGCACGAAACGAATGATGTGCGGTTCCTTGATACCTCCTTCGTCGTACACAGGGCGAGCCCTGTCGCTCAGCCAGGCCAGCACACGGCCTTGCAACACGCCGGGTGTGGTCAGCGCGTCGAGCAGGGCTTGGCGGGTGGGGAATTCGTGCAGGGCGTCGGTATACAGCGGTTGATAAAGCAGATGTGGGCCGACACTTGCGTCACGCGGCTCGATGATGAACGCGTTGTTGACTTCATCCGGCGCGGCGCCAGGTTTGCGGCACAAAGCCAATGGGCGCAGGACAATCTCCTGATCGTCGACGATTCGGTCCGAGGGCATTTCACCCATCAACGCTTTGACGTAGCGATAACCGGTGACGGTGACGCCATGCTGCCCGCGGATCTTGTATTCCAACGCCTGCATCGGCAGCTTGACCTTGAGTTCGCGGGTAAACAGGGTTTCGCGCCGTCGTGCGTCAGCCGTGTCGGACAACAAGGTGTCTTTGATTGTTTGTGGATAGGTGGCGCCGATATCGACGCGCTGGATCAGCCCGGTACTGCCCAGCAGGTAGTCTTCGTTGAGCCAGCTTGGAAGAGGCGTTGCGTTTTTGGAAAACAGCGTGAGTGTGCCTTTAGGCTTGCCGGCGAGGTTCTTCAGCGCCAGCTCCGTCAGCGACATGCGCACATGTTCGATTATGCCGGCACCGCCTGGGTAGCCGGCGGCCACGGCAAAGTCCAGTACCACCTCATCGGGGTCGCAGTCGCCATGATCGGCTTGCATCTGCTTGCGCAGCGCGGCGCGGCTGAAACCGTAGATGTTTTCAATGCCCTCATTGAACGCGCGGCCTTGGTTGTGTTGCAGCACCTGCGCCATGTCCTGCATGTGGCGATGGTAGGCAAAACGGTCGGCGGCGCTGGCTTGTGCAAGCCATGGCGGCAGTTGCTCATTGACCTTCTGCAAGGTCGCCGCAGCGGCTGTCGGCACCTGGGTAAACAGAAGCGCCGGATCGGTGAGTTTTTCCAGGCGTCGTTCAAGCGTTCTTTCGTCTTGGCCCTGAAACTTCAATGTCGCCAGGTCTTCCAGTTGCTGATTGAGGATCAGGCCGGCCTGTTGCTCGAACACATTGCCGTCCGGTTCATTGCGCCGCCACGTAAGGCTGTCGAACTGAAACCGCGCCTGCATCCTGGCTCCCCAGGCAGCACCGAAATCATCGAGGCTGTCAAACACCTGGATATCCCCGGCCACGCTGTACAGCAGCACCTGCTTGTCGCGCATCAGCAGTAGGTCGGGGGTTAGCAGGCTGACCTGTTCGCCGGCGTGGGTGAATGTGTTCTCAATCAAATAAACATAGGTGGCGGGTGAGGATTGAGGCAGGCGCTCGGCTTGCACCGGCCAGGTCGCGACGACCCTGAGCATGTCCCGCTGGGTCGCGTTCAAGTTCGATTGGCTGGCGGCTATTGCCGTCATCCGGCCGTTGAGAAATTCGCCCAGCCACTGCCAGCGACTGCTGCCATGGCTGTCGGTTTCGCTCCAGTAGTCGGCCAGCGCCGCCTGGAAATATAGGTGAATCGACTCGGGCAGGGCATCGATGATGTTCGCAATCACCCGCATGTCGATAAGGGGCGGGGTATCAGGCTTGAGGATTTGGGGGACCTGTTGAGTCAGGTAGTACGCCAGTTCGCGTTTTGGCCGCAGGTCGAGCAACTGTGGGTTGAGCACATGGGCGATGGCAACTTCCATCAACGGCCGGAAGGTGTACACCCCGTTGGGGTCCGGGATGGCTAGTTTGACTGTGGACAGGTCCAGTTTGAGCGCCGGATAGCGCTCCAGAATATGGCTACGCAGGGCATTGAACACTACGGAATACAAGGCCGGGCGCGTAGCGAAATGCGTATGGATGGCCTGGGCGGGTAGCTGGCTCAGGGCGGTGGGGGAACTCGGGGTGGGCATGATGAAATCCATTTGCCTGTTATGGGAAGCGACAGGAAATCGAATGTGGTGACCGCGCAGGTGGTACAGGAGTACCACTGCCAGCGACCGGCCCCAAACGCGCACGAGGTCATATATGCACCGCCTGGCGCGCTGGGCGCCATGATGAGCTGTCAGTCCATTTCAAAGGAGTGACACGATGGACAATTCCTCCCAGACTTCCTTGCCGGCCGTGCCAGCAAACGATGCACCCAAACCGATAAAACAGCTCACCGCCACCCAAAGCCTGCACGGCGACTTCCTGGAGCGCAGCAGCCCGCAGTGGCTGATCGACACGATGCCGGCCCGCAAGCAGGCGCTCAAGGACGCCAGCACGGTCATGCCGGCGTGGCTCGCGAACGCTACGCCTGAACAACGCAACGAGGTGACCGAGCGTTTCCTCGCCAACCTCACCACCCAGACCCAACTGGACAACACGATGGCCGCCTTCCAGGACATCGATGACTTCGCCCGGCCCTTGCTGCGCAAAGCCCTGAAGGATCAGTACCGACTGGACCTCGATGTCGACAAAATCCTGTTGTGCCTGCGCCGCCCGCTGGCGGTAGGGATTGTCGAAGTCGAGGTGGGGGATTTCGAGTTTTTGAAACTGTCCCTGCTGGAAGCGGCCTTGCACAACTTCGAGGCCTACGAGTGCAAGGAGGGCGCGTACCACAAGACCTCCGGGTTCATGCAAGCCACCGGCATCTCCGGCACCTATCACTCGGTGGCGATCAACCTGAAGGTCAGTCAGTTTTTGACGCTCTGTCGTGACCTCGATATCGGTGCCAAATACCAGGCCTATCTGCAAGGGTTTTTCTACCCCGAGGACGCTAGCGCCCAAGCCACCCTGCGCGAGCAGTTCATCGCCAATCAGAAGGCCGCTGTCAGGGCCGCCGCCGAGCAGGCACTGTTGACCGGCGATATCGAAGCGGCCGATCACCGCATGCTGCTGTCGGTGATCGACGGTGAAATTCATCCGTGGATGGGCGACAAGCAGGTGTGGTTCAGAACCCTGGGCCTGATGCATATGCGGATGACCGGCTGCATGGTGTTCTCGATCTGCAAAAAATACAGTTACCCTGACGAGCTGATCATCTATGTGCCCCAGGACCCGGAGCACCCACTCAAACGCTACCGCTGGCGGCAAATGGAGGCCGAGTTCAAGCGCCTGTTCACCGCCCGCGACCCGGCCAGGCCGAATGACCCGGCGCCGACGCCGTACCAGCAGTTCTTCAGTCGCTTTGTGCCCTACGACAAGCGGCCCTATTACTTCAGCCAATTCACCCGGAAGGCCGCTGACTCACCCTCCGACATCTGGCGCTCGCCCTGGAAGAAACTGCTGGATTTCACCACGCCGCACTTCATCACCGGCATCAAGGAGTTGCCGCCCGAGGCGCCTGCCAAGCTTGAGCCCAACCCTGACCCTTTCCTTTACCTCTCGACGCGCACACGGCGCGGCAAAGCGGTCTGGGCGGCGAACATCGACCCGTGGAAGTACTTTTACGAACAACACCGCGAGCAGGTGATCGCCGATGCCCGCGCCCATGCCGTGCCCACCGCGGATGTGGATGCCAAGGCGCGTGACGCCAAGTTGGCGCACCTGCTGGAGATCGGCATGTTGGGCTTGAACATGGTGTCGATGTTTGTGCCGGTGCTGGGGGAGGCCATGATGGTGGTGATGGCCGGGCAATTACTCTACGAAACCCTGGAAGGCGCGATCGAATGGGGCGAGGGCGACCGCCAGGCCGCCAAGGCGCACTTGATTGATGTGGCCGAGAACCTGGCGCAGATCGCCGTGATGGCCGGCGTGGGGGCGGGCGTCAGCCATTGGCAAGCGGCCAAGGCGGAGCCGGTGATTGAAGCGTTGGGTGAGGTCAAGCGGCCCGATGGCCAGGTGCGTTTGTGGAAGCCGAGCCTGAGCCGCTATGAGAGCCCGGTGGTCCTGCGGCGCGACCTGCATCCCAATGCCTTGGGGCAATATGTGCAAGACGGCAGGACCTATATCCGTCAGGGCAGCCAGGTCTACGAGCAATACTTCGATGCGCAGGCGCGCAAATGGCGGATCAAGCATCCGACTGACACCGAGGCTTACCAGCCGCTGCTTGAACACAACGGTCACGGCGCCTGGCGGCATACCCTGGAGCGCCCTCTGGAGTGGGACCGCCTGACGCTGTTGCGGCGTATGGGGCACGACGTTGATGCCTTTTCCGATACCGAGCTGCTCAAGGTCGCGGATGTCAGTGGGGTCAGCGACAACACGCTGCGCAAGATGCACATGGATCACACGGTTGCGCCGCCTGAGCTGGCCGATGCGATGCGCCTGTTCAAGGCGGATGCGGATGCGGCACGGGTGATCGAGCAACTGGAGGGCAACCGTACGATTGATGACCTGTATTTGTATGCGCTGCCCTTGATCGTGGAAATGCCGAGATGGCCTGTAGGGCGTGTACTTGAAGTGTTCGATGGGGTCGTGCTGACCGGCAAGTCGGTTAAATATGGTATTGAGCGGTCGGTCAAAGGTGTCGCGGCAAAGCCGGCGATCCAGGTGAGCCGATACGACGTGCTGGGCGGTGAAGTGCCCGCGCGTATTCTGGCGGCTCTGGATGAAGCAGAAATCACTCAGCTGCTTGGCGCTGAGGCTGCGAGGGTCAATGAGCACAGGGCGCTGGAATTGAACAAGCAGTTGGCCGACTACGCCCGTCGCCGACAATCGGCGATTTTCGACAGTATCTACGCGGGAACTGACGCGTTGGACAAACGTATCCGGCTGCTGCAACGCACCTGCCCGGGGCTCAGCAAGACAGCGGCGCAAACCGTGCTCGACCACGCCCGGGGCGATGAGCTTGAACGGCTGGTCACCACCTCGCGGGTACCTTTGAACATGCTCGAAGAAGCCCGTTGGTATGCGCGGCAAGGGCGCCTGGCACGCGCCTATGCGGGGTTGCGCAGCGAGACGATGGCCACGGCAGACAGTCGGCGGTTGGCGCTGCATACCCTGGAGACCTTGCCCGGCTGGCCGGACACGCTGCGCCTGGAAGTGCGCAGCACTAACACCCAAGGCGAGTTGCTCGACAGTATTGGTGCGCCCTCCGCGCCGCAGAAAAAATACCTGGTTAAACACGGCCCCAGCTACCAGGCGTTCGATGAGCGGGGCGAAGCACTCAACA
The DNA here is from genome assembly GCF_015277575.1 of Pseudomonas sp. OST1909. Taxonomy (NCBI): domain Bacteria; kingdom Pseudomonadati; phylum Pseudomonadota; class Gammaproteobacteria; order Pseudomonadales; family Pseudomonadaceae; genus Pseudomonas; species Pseudomonas sp. OST1909. The sequence continues at coordinate 3,751,753 of NZ_CP063780.1, read as the reverse complement.
GTCTGGCAGTGGAGGGCGACAACTTCTTTGCCTCGGTGATGCATGCCTTGCCCGATGAGGCGCGTCAGAGTCTGGGGGTGCCACACGTCAGCCAGTACGCAGCGCTGCAACGCAAACTTATCGAGCAAGCCGATGCATATCGCCTGGAGGCCTCGGCGTGGTTGGAGCCGAAAACGCCCAGGTTCAAGGCGCCGGTGCGCATCAATGACACGCTGGTGGGCTATCAGGCCAGTGGGCGGGGACCGAGCGTGAGCCAGCAGCTGGCTTATCAGGTGCGCAGAATCTATCCGGATCTGGATGACGTACAGATCAATGCACTTTTCCTTGAGTGGAAACGGGCGGGGAACGATGCCCGGGCGATCGTCAGCAAGTTGAAAGCGTTGTTTGAAGAACACCAGGCACTGCACGACACGCTCAATCATTGGGTCAATCGTTCGTCGACAGCCAATCGTCAGAGCAATCTCATCGCCGGGGAAGCGCTTAAACGAAGCTGGGGTCGTTCTTGGCTGGCTGGGAAAGTGCCGGGTGCCGATGCCTTGGCGTTGACCCTCAACGAACCGTTGCCGCCACTGGCGGCGAACTTTTCATATGTGCGTGAATTATCGGTCATCGGCACGGCCCTGCATGACACCAATATCGATGGGTTTCTGAGCCAGTTTCCCGCTCTGGAAAAGCTGACCTTACGGGCACCCTACATCCCAGCCGTAGAGTCCGCGCAGGCTAGCCCGAGGTTGACCCGTGTGCCCCAGGTGTTGGCGCAGTTCAAAGGGCTCAAGCATCTGGCCGTCAGCTTCGATGCGCATCGGTTGAGCGCGCAGTTGTCGCCACAACTGGCGGCACTGGCCGGCCTTGAACACCTGGAGATCGGCTATTTAGCCTACGACGGCCATGTCCTCAATACGTTGGATTTAAGCCCCCTGCAAGGCTTGAAACGCTTGAAAATCGTGGCGCCCAACATCTCAATGCAATGGCCTGCCTATGTGCAGAAACTGCCGCTTCTAGAACGGCTGGACCTGGCCCTGACCACCATTGCGACGCTGCCTGCCGAGCTCTATACCGGTTACGAGCGGTTGTGGAGTGGTTTGTCGCTGGACTGGTCGATGTTCAGCTATGAAGACTTCAAGCCTGCCTACGAGCACGTCAAGAACTATGCAGGGATGTTCGGGCCACACCTGGCGAGCCTGGACGAGATGGTCGAAGGGTTTGGGCGCGGCGAATTGGGCCTGCTGATGGGCGAAGCGCATAGGGGGCGGCGCATGACTGACATGATCATGGGCCTGTGGAACACGCCACAAACGCGAATGAATGCCGTGCAAGCATTGCGTGAAGAACACCTCGGTATTTTCAAGCAGTTCTACGAGCCCGCTTTGGTCCCTGGGTTCAGGGTGCGCTTTGCGCGGGCGCGCTGGAAGAGCGGGCATAATGCAAGCATCCTGGCGTTGCTGGAAAAAAGCTGGCGCGGGGCGGTTTGCCAACGCTATGGCCTGCCGACCGATATCGACATTTCGATGTTTGAACTGCCGGATCCGCAGTTGTCATCGACCGATCCCTTGGTCATGGAAAAAATCCGCGAATTGCCGGTGTTGCCGGCCGGCACCTTTTCCCATGTGAAAACCTTGACGGTGAAGTGGTTGCAGAATGTACCTGCCGAGCAGATGCAGGGCTTCATCCAGGCGTTTGCCGGTGTGCGAAGCCTTGAACTGCGCTTCAGCCACCTCACCGACGTGCCGATCAATGCGGACATCCTGCCGGAGTTGACGCACCTGAACTTGTCCGATAACCAGATCGTAGTGACCCCGGCAGTGCAGGCTCGATTGAATGGGTTGAACCGGCTACAAGTGTTGAGCCTGCAATATAACCAATTGGGCACCCTCGACGTCAGCGCACTGACTGACCTGACGGCGCTGAACCTGCGCGAATCGATGCTGCGCGAATGGCCACGGGGCGCTGAACATCTTGCGCAATTGACTTGCCTGGACCTACGTGAGAATCAATTGACAAGCCTTGCGTCGCTCGCGCGTGACGATTCGGATGTGTTGATGCGTACCGAGTTGGCAGGCAACCCGTTGAGCGCCGAAGGCACGACGTTGCTCAATGCGGCGCGGCGCCGGATCGAGATAGCCAAGGGCTTGCCTGAGGGCGCATTGAGCCGGTTTGCGCTGGAGCTGGAGTTTCTGGAGTTTCCGCCGAAGCAGACCGCGAGTTCGGTCGCAAGGTATTTACTGCCCATCCGACAGGATGTTGGGAGTGTGAAGGGCGCCCCGGAAATCGCCATAAGACGGCTGAGCCCGTTGATGTCGCCTGAACAAGTCTTGGCCCGGGTCAGGCAACTGCGCGAGATGGGGTTGGACGACGTGCAACTCGATACGCAGATCGGTCAGTGGCGCCAGACCCACGACGTGCTGACGCGCGAGTTGAATGGTTGGTTGTTTACCCGCGAGGCACGCTTTTATGACGGTATTCACGACCACCTGAAGCGACAAACCCCCGCAACGGCTATCCGCGAATCCTGGGTGAAAGCGGTGGTAGCGGGACGTACCGGTGTCGAGGTCGAAGCGTTGAACCTTCATCTGACCAAACCCGGTGATTTTCCAGCGCTCTCCATGCCGTTTACCCATGTGCGCACCCTCAATCTGACGGGGGTCAAGCTCACTGCGCAGGGCAGCAACGGGTTTTTAGCCGCTTTTACCCAATTGAACCAGTTGATACTCAGCGGCAACGAGCTGACAGCGCTGCCCGAAGCCGTTCAGCACATGGAACAGCTTGAACGTCTGGAACTGACTGCGAACGCATTCACGCAGGTGCCGTCGTTGCCTGCTCAACTGCGCAGTGAGCGTTTGCGTTGGCTGGACTTGAGCCACAACAACCTGCGGGCGTTTGATCTGCGGGACTTCAGTCGCCTGGAGACACTGGATGTGAGCTACAACCAAATCGCAAGATGGCCCGAGGGTGCGCTGGAGTCGCAGCACCTGACCCGGCTGAACCTGAGCGGCAATTCGTTGGAGTCCTTCGCGCAGCCTCTGCTCGGTGGCGCGCACGACGGCTTGGTGTCCGGTACGGACCTGTCCGATAACCACAACCTGACCGCGCAAGCCCTTGAACAGATGCGCGACTACGCCCAGGCGCATGAGGCCGATGAGGTCATGGGCTTTTCACGAGCAGAACTCGACCGCGCCCATCGCCGCAATTTTGGAGGGTCTGACACTGAGTCGGGCGCGGATTCCGACTCCGATCCTGATTCGGGCTCCGACTCTGGCTCTGGCTCTGGCTCTGGCTCTAGCTCTAGCTCTGACGACGATGACAGTGATCCGGACGCCGGCTACCTGCCGGCCGAGAAAATTGTAAACCCGCTGCAAAATACCGCGCAGCTGGCACTTGACCCCTGGTTGGCCAATACCTCTACGACATTGGCGACACAACGAACGACGCTGTGGAACCAACTGGCACAGGCAGATGATCATGATCGATTTTTCCACCTTATTTCGTTATTGCGTCGGACCTCGGAATTCAACCTCAACGGCCCGAGCCTCACGCAACGGGTTTGGGACGTTATCGCGGGGGCCGTCGAAAATGCCGAGCTGCGCGGCACCCTGTTCGTCGAAGCTGAAACCCACGGCACCTGTATCGATGGCCGCATCCTGACGTTCAGCGAGATGGAAGTGCGGGTGTTCGAGTACCGCGCCTTGCGCGATATTCCACAGCAACGGCTCGACCTCAGGGGCCGGGCGCTGCTGAACTTGTCGCGGCAGTTGTTTCGGTTGGGCAGGGCCGATCAACTGGCAGAAGCCGCCGCAGTAGGCCTGGACCGGGCCGAGGTGCGCTTGAGTTACCGGATCGGCTTGACCCGCGACTGGCCCGATGGCCTGGAACTGCCCGGACAGCCGGCCTACATGGCGTTCGCGAGCCCGATCAGTCTCGAGCTACAGGCACAGTTACGCGCACAGATCCTGGCCGCTGAACGTACCGATGCGTTTGTCGAAACCCTGATTCAACGTGATTATTGGTTGCGCTACCTGGATGAGCGTTACGCCGAACAGTTCGAGGCCCTTGAGGACGAGTTGGCACGCCGTCATGAAGCCTTGGAGGATGCGCACAGCGATCGGGGTGATGCCCAGAGCATGGAACGCTACAACGAAGCCATAGGCCAGTTGGAGGTCGAACGGGACGCCGCCCGTACCCAGAAACGCATGGAGCTGTCCCGGGCAGAGATACAACGGTTATCGGGCATGGAACCTGCCACGCCCGCACCGTCGTCACCTCAGCCCGGCCCGTCCTGGCGCCCCTGAGTCGCAGCCCTGAGTGCGCCGAGCCGGGTGGTCGGGGTTTGGCTCAGTTGTCATACCCCAGGTTCGGTGCCAACCAGCGCTCGGTCACGCTGAGGTCCTGGCCTTTGCGTGCGGTGTAGCTGGCGACCTGGTCCTTGTCGACCTTGCCCACGGCAAAGTACTGCGCCTGCGGATGGGCGAAGTACCAGCCGCTGACGGCCGCCGCCGGGAACATCGCGTAGTGCTCGGTGAGGAACACACCGCTGCGCCCGGCCCGCATTTCACGGGCTTCAGGGTCCAGCAGTTGAAACAGCTGGGCTTTCTCGGTGTGGTCCGGGCACGCCGGGTAGCCGGGGGCAGGGCGGATGCCGCTGTATTGCTCCTTGATCAGCGCCTCGTTGTCCAGTTGCTCGTCCTTGGCGTAACCCCAGTGTTGTTTTCGCACTTGCTGGTGCAGCCATTCGGCGCAGGCTTCGGCCAGGCGGTCGGCGAGGGCCTTGACCATGATCGAATTGTAGTCATCGCCCGCATCCTGATAAGCCTTGGCCACTTCCTCGGCACCGATACCTGCGGTGGTGATGAAGCCACCGATGTAGTCGGTCACGCCGCTGTCCTTGGGCGCGACGAAGTCGGCCAGGGAGAAGTTGGGCTTGCCGTCGGTCTTGATGATCTGTTGGCGCAGGTGATGCAGCTTGGCAATGGGCTGGCCGTCGTCGCCATAGACTTCCAGGTCATCGTCCTGCACCTGGTTGGTCGGCCAGAAGCCGAATACGGCGCGGGCGCTGATGAGTTTTTCGTCGATCAGCTTGTTGAGCATTTCCTGGGCATCGGCGTATAGCGCGGTCGCCGCTTCGCCGACCACTTCGTCCTCAAGAATGCGTGGGAATTTACCGGCCAGGTCCCAGGAGATAAAGAACGGCGTCCAGTCGATGTATTCAGCCAGCACCTTGAGGTCGATATTGTCCAGCACCTTGGCACCGGTAAAGGTCGGGACCACCGGCGTGTAAGTAGCCCAGTCGAACTGCGGCTTCTTGGCGATGGCGGCCGGGTAGCTCAGACGCTCAGTGCGGGCACTGCGGTTAGAGGTGCGTTCACGCACGTCGATGTATTCCAGGCGGGTCTTTTCGACGAAACCGGCCTTCAACTCCTTGGACAGCAACTGCGTGGCCACACCCACGGCGCGCGAGGCGTCGGTGACGTAGATCACGGCGTCATTGCTGTACTTGGGCTCGATTTTCACCGCCGTGTGCGCCTTGGAGGTGGTGGCGCCACCGATCATCAGCGGCAGGTGGAAGTCCTGGCGCTGCATCTCACGGGCCACGTGGACCATCTCATCCAATGACGGTGTGATCAGACCGGACAGGCCGATGATGTCGCACTTCTGTTCCTTGGCCACTTGCAGGATTTTTTCCGCAGGCACCATCACGCCCAAATCGACGATGTCATAGCCGTTGCAACCGAGCACCACGCCGACAATGTTCTTGCCGATGTCGTGCACGTCGCCCTTCACCGTGGCCATCAGGATCTTGCCCTTGGCCTCCGGCTTGTCGCCTTTTTCCAGCTCGATAAACGGGATCAAGTGGGCCACGGCCTGTTTCATCACTCGGGCGGATTTGACCACCTGGGGCAGGAACATTTTACCGGCGCCAAACAGATCACCAACGATGTTCATGCCCGACATCAGCGGGCCTTCGATCACTTCGATCGGACGTGCGAACGAAAGGCGCGACTCTTCGGTGTCTTCGACGATGTGCGTGGTGATGCCCTTGACCAGCGCGTGCTCCAGACGCTTGTTGACCTCCCAGCTACGCCACTCTTCGGTTTCGGCTTCCTTGACGCTGCCATCACCCTTGTACTTGTCGGCGATGGCGAGGAGGGCGTCGGTGCCCTCCGAGGTGCGGTTGAGCACCACATCTTCCACGGCATCGCGTAGTTCAGCCGGGATCTGGTCGTAGATCTCCAACTGACCGGCGTTGACGATACCCATGGTCAGGCCGCTGCGGATCGCATACAGCAGGAACACCGAGTGGATCGCCTCGCGCACCGGGTTGTTGCCACGGAACGAGAACGACACGTTGGACACGCCACCCGAGGTCAGCGCATACGGCAGTTCGTCGCGGATATAGGCACAGGCGTTGATGAAATCGACGGCGTAGTTGTTGTGCTCCTCGATACCGGTGGCGACGGCGAAGATGTTCGGGTCGAAGATGATGTCTTCCGGCGGGAAGCCGACTTCATTCACCAGAATGTCGTAGGAGCGTTTGCAGATCTCTTTTTTACGCGCTTCGGTGTCGGCCTGCCCGGCTTCGTCGAAGGCCATCACCACCACCGCAGCGCCGTAACGCTTGCATAGTTTGGCGTGATGAATGAACTGCTCGACGCCTTCCTTCATGCTGATGGAGTTGACGATGCCCTTGCCCTGGATGCATTTGAGGCCGGCCTCGATCACTTCCCACTTGGAGGAGTCGATCATGATCGGTACACGGGAGATGTCCGGCTCGCCGGCGATCAGATTGAGGAAGGTCACCATGGCCTTCTTCGAATCCAACATGCCTTCATCCATGTTGATATCGATCACCTGGGCGCCGGCTTCCACCTGCTGCAGGGCGACTTCCAGGGCTTCGGTGTAGTTGTCTTCGCGGATCAGCCGGGCGAACTTGGCCGAGCCGGTAATGTTGGTGCGCTCGCCGACGTTGACGAACAACGAGCTGCGATCGATGGTGAACGGCTCCAGGCCCGACAGGCGGCAGGCTTTGGGAATGTCCGGGATCGGGCGCGGCGCATAACCGGCAACGGCCTTGGCAATGGCTTCGATATGGCCCGGTGTGGTGCCGCAGCAGCCGCCGACGATATTCAGGAAACCGCTCTGGGCGAACTCTTCGATGACCTTGGCGGTTTCCGATGGCAGTTCGTCGTATTCGCCGAATTCGTTGGGCAGACCGGCGTTGGGGTGCGCCGACACATGGGTGTTGGCTTTGTTCGACAGCTCTTCCAGGTACGGGCGCAGTTCGCTGGCGCCGAGGGCGCAGTTGAGGCCGACCGAAATCGGCTTGGCGTGCGCCACCGAGTTCCAGAACGCTTCGGTGGTCTGGCCCGACAGGGTACGGCCCGAGGCGTCGGTGATGGTGCCGGAGATCATGATCGGCAGTTCGACATTCAATTCCTCGAATACCCCTTGCACGGCAAAGATCGCGGCCTTGGCGTTGAGGGTATCGAAGATGGTTTCGATCAGGATCAGGTCGGCACCGCCTTCGATCAGGCCCTTGGTGGCCTCGGTGTAGTTTTCCACCAGCTCATCGAAGGTCACGTTGCGGTAGCCAGGGTTGTTCACGTCCGGGGACAGTGAGCAGGTACGGCTGGTCGGGCCCAGTACACCGGCGACAAAACGCGGCTTGGCCGGGTTCTCGTGGGTTTTGGCGTCGGCCACCTTGCGCGCCAGGCGCGCGCCTTCCACGTTCAGTTCATAGGCCAGCTCTTCCATGCCATAGTCGGCCATGGAGATGCGCGTGGCGTTGAAGGTGTTGGTTTCGAGGATATCGGCGCCGGCGTCCAGGTAAGCCTTTTCGATCCCGCCGATCACGTCGGGGCGAGTGAGGACCAGCAGGTCGTTGTTGCCCTTCACGTCGCTTGGCCAGTCGGCGAAGCGTTTGCCTCGGTAGTCCTGCTCCTCAAGCTTATAGCTCTGGATCATCGTGCCCATGCCACCGTCGAGGATCAGGATACGGTCCTTGAGGGCTTGGTGAAGGGCTTGCAGGCGAGCGCTACGATCGGGCATGGGACTACTCTGGTCAGGCATTACGGAGGGCGTGAATCATAGCAAACCTGTGCCGAATTTTAGCGTACATGGGTTCTGCATGAATATCGCTCACGTTGCTGGCAGTCATGGCCCGGTAGAATTACCGCCATTTCACAGACCGCACGCCTTGAATCGGGACCCGATACATGTCACTTCGTTTGATCGTCAGCGCCGTCCTGGCCTTGATAGCCAGTACTGCGCAGGCAGAGGGCCGCGCTTCGGCGATTTCCTATACCCGCGATATCCAACCGATCTTCACCGAGAAGTGCGTGGCCTGCCATGCCTGCTACGACTCTGCTTGCCAACTCAACCTTGGCAGCGCAGAGGGCGCGGCCCGTGGCGCGAGCAAGGTGCCGGTGTACGACGGCGAGCGTAGCCAGGCCACACCGACTACACGGCTGTTCTATGACGCGTTCGGCAAACAAGCCTGGCAGCAGAAGGGCTTCTACTCGGTACTGGATGCCCAGGGCAGCCAGGCTGCGTTGATGGCACGTATGCTGGAGCTGGGGCATAACGCGCCATTGCCACCCAATGCCAAACTGCCCGACGAGATTGTATTGGGCCTGAGCCGCCAAAACATGTGCGCGACGCCCGGCGAGTTCAACGCCTATGCCGGCGCCCATCCCAAGGAGGGCATGCCGCTGGCCGTCACCGGCCTGACCGACCAGCAATACCAGACCCTGCAACGCTGGCTGGCCTCCGGTGCGCCGATTGATGAGCAGAGTCTGGCGCCCAGCGCCAGGGAAGCCTTGCAGGTGCAGCAATGGGAATCCCTGTTCAACCAGCCGGGCGCCCGGGAAAGCCTGGTGGCGCGCTGGTTGTACGAGCATTTGTTCCTCGCCCACATTTACTTCGAGAACGGCGAGCCGGGGCATTACTTCCAGTGGGTGCGTTCGCGTACGCCGAGCGGGCAGCCGATCGACCTGATCGCGACCCGACGTCCTAACGATGACCCAGGCACTCAGGTCTATTACCGCCTGTGGCCGGTACAGGGCGTGATCGTGCATAAAACCCACATCACTTACCCGTTCAGCGCGGCGAAAATGGCGCGGATCAAAGACCTCTTCTATTCCGGTGACTGGCAGGTGAGCGCCTTGCCGGGCTATGGGCCGGGGCGCCGCGCCAACCCGTTCGAAACCTTCGAAGCCATACCGGCCAAGGCGCGTTATCAGTTCATGTTGGATAACGCCGAATACTTCGTGCGCACTTTCATCCGGGGGCCGGTGTGCCGTGGGCAGATCGCCACGGACGTGATCCGCGATAACTTCTGGACACTGTTCCAGGAGCCGGACCATGACCTGTACATCACCGATGCCCGTTACCGCGGCCAGGCCACGCCATTGTTGGCCATGCCTGGGCAAAACGATGATGTGGGCAGTGTGCTGGGCCTGTGGCTGGCCTATCGCGACAAGCGTAATCAGTATGAGGCGTTGCGCCGCGATAGCTACGCAGATGTGCCGCCGCCGAGTTGGTCGAGTTTGTGGGCGGGTAATGACAATGCCTTGCTGACCATCTTCCGCCATTTCGACAGCGCCTCGGTGACCAAGGGCCTGATCGGCGAGGTGCCGCAGACGATGTGGCTGTTCGATTACCCACTGCTGGAACGCACTTATTACCAACTGGCAGTCAACTTCGACGTGTTCGGCAATGTGTCGCACCAGGCCCAGACGCGCTTGTACTTCGACCTGATCCGCAACGGCGCCGAACAGAACTTCCTGCGTCTGATGCCGGCCGACACCCGCGAGGACTTCCTTGATGACTGGTACCAGAACAGTGGCAAGCTCAAGTTGTGGCTGGACTATGAAGCCATTGATGACGACAAGCCCACGGGGCTGCATCTGGACGAGAAAGATCCCAAGCGCGATTTTGCCAACCAACTGCTGACGCGTTACGGCGGTTTGAACGTCAGCCCCGACCCAATCAACCGCTGCACCGGGGCCTATTGCTCGCGCACTGGTATCGACCCGGCCTTGCGGGACGCCGAACAGGCGCTTAGCCGCCTGACATCGCGCCCGGCGGCGGGGCTCAAGGTGATCGACCAGTTGCCCGAAGCCACTATGCTGCGCATCGAAACCCAGGGTGGTCAGCGCGTGGTCTACAGCATGCTGCGTAACCGTGCCCACAGTAATGTGGCTTTCCTGTTGGGTGAGGCTTATCGCTACCAGCCGGGCCTCGACACACTGACCATCTATCCGGGGGTGATGAGCAGTTACCCGAATTTCATGTTCAACATTCCAGCTCAAGAGGTGCCGCAATTCGTCACGCAAATGGAGCAGGCCAAGGATGCCAAGCGGTTTGAGAAAATAGTCGAGCGCTGGGGGGTACGCCGCAGTCATCCGCAGTTCTGGCAATACTTCCACGATTTGTCGCGCTACATTCGTGAAACCACGCCAGTGGAAGAGGGTGTATTGGACATGAACCGCTACGAGAATCTATAACTACTGTATTGGTCCGGTCATTTCTCCAAGTGAGCACTGAAGCAGTCGGATACCTACCTACGGACTGGACAGGGGACACCGATGTTGATTTCAGTGCAGTTTCTACGCGCCTTGGCGGCATGGAGTGTGGTGGGCCACCATTTCATGCAAGGTTTTTTCAACTTTGAAGCCAGCAACGCGCTGGAATCTCTGTTTGTCGACAAAGGCGCCATTGGAGTGGATGTGTTCTTTGTCATCAGTGGCTTGGTGATTTACCTGGCGACTGCCGACAAAGCGCTGAGCCCCGGGCGTTTCATGCTGATGCGCATAGCGAGGATTGTTCCGGCGTATTGGTTCTATACCTTGATCATGATTGTCGTGGTTGCCGTTGTGCCTGCGATCTTTCCAGAGGCTCGGCTCGAACCCGGTCATGTACTCATGTCGATGCTCTTTATCCCGGCCCAAAACCCGGGAGGCTTCGGCGTCTATCCCCTGCTCGATGTCGGGTGGACACTGAATTTCGAGATGCTGTTTTATTGCCTGTTTGCCTTTGCCTTGCTGGTGCCCGCGGCCTATCGCTTGTGGGTGGTAGCAGCGCTGCTGTATCTGGTGTGCTACATCATCACTCCCGCCTTTGACCTGGCCAGCGGCTTCTACCATGAGGACATTATTTTCGAGTTTCTGATGGGCATTGTGATCGGTATGCTTTACCGGCGTGGCCTATGTCAGGCCAGGGCGTGGTTGCCGTTGCTGGGCATCGCGGCGGCGCTGGCGGCGATTTATCATGGGGCAGACATACCCCGTGCGCTGGAATGGGGCGTGCCGAGCGCGATATTGGTTATCAGTTGTGTGACCCTGGAGCGTTACTTTCAAGATTCTCGCGTTTTGAAGCTGCTTGGTGATTGCTCTTACTCGGTGTACTTGATCCACGTGCTGGTGCTAGCCGTGGGGCGATGGGTCGCTGACCGAACCGGAATAGATCCCTACACAATCCTGCCGGTATGCATTGTATTGATAGTACTGGGCGCCTATGGCAGCTACCAATGGCTCGAGAAGGCAAGCTATCGCACGCTCAAGCGTTTACTGGGTATTGAGGGGCGGGCAATTATTTCCCGACAAAAATACTAGGACTTTGTACCTCTGTAATGATTTGGCGTAAACTGCCGGCAAGCCTGTGAGGAGTTTCCATGACTGCCATAACCATTACCGACGCCGCCCACGATTACCTGGCTGACCTGCTGTCCAAGCAGAACACCCCGGGTATCGGCATCCGCGTCTTTATCACCCAGCCCGGCACCCAGTACGCCGAGACCTGCATTGCCTACTGCAAGCCTGGTGAAGAGAAGCCTGAAGACACCGCCCTGGGGCTCAAAAGCTTCACCGCGTACATCGATGCCTTCAGCGAAGCTTTCCTTGACGACGCCGTAGTCGACTACGCCACCGATCGCATGGGCGGCCAGTTGACCATCAAGGCGCCCAACGCCAAGGTGCCGAACGTCAACGCCGACAGCCCGGTCAACGAGCGCATCAACTACTACCTGCAAACCGAGATCAACCCGGGGCTGGCCAGTCACGGCGGCCAGGTGAGCCTGATCGACGTGGTGGATGACGGTATTGCCGTATTGAAGTTCGGCGGTGGCTGCCAAGGCTGCGGCCAGGCGGACGTGACCCTGCGCGAGGGCATCGAGCGCACCTTGCTTGAGCGTATTCCCGAGCTCAAGGGCGTACGTGACGTGACCGACCACACGCAGAAAGAAAACGCCTACTACTAAGTAAGGCGTTCACTGCGAGATTAAAAAACGGCGCCCCGTGAGCGCCGTTTTTTATGCTCTAAATTCAGCAAGTTATGATGATTGTCTGATAGTTTGGATTGGCTGTGGATTAATCCATTTCTTCAGGGGCGATAGAGGTGGGCGTGACCTGCGCGGTACAGCGAGGATTCGCCAAAGCTATCATTTGCCAACACCCGCCCGACCACAATCAGCGCCGTACGCCGAAAGCCTTTAGTCGCGACCTTCTGGGCAATATCACTCAACGAACCCACCACCCAATCCTGGTCCGGCCATGTCGCGCGGTGCACCACGGCGATCGGGCAATCTGCACCATAGTGCGGCAGCAGCTCAGCGACGATCCTGTCCAGATGATTGACCCCCAAGTGAATGGCCATTGTCGTGCCGTGCCGGGCCAGGCTGTCGAAGTCCTCACCCGCCGGCATGCTGGTTTTATCTGCATAGCGGGTCAGGATCACGCTCTGGGCAATGTCCGGCAGGGTCAGTTCGGTTTCCAGCAACGCCGCGCAGGCAGCCACCGCCGTAACCCCGGGAATGATCTGGAAGGGAATGCCCAACTCGCGCAAGTGACGGATCTGCTCACCAATCGCCCCATACAGGCTCGGGTCGCCGGAGTGCACGCGCGCCACATCCTGGCCTTGCGCATGGGCGGCTTTGATCACGTCGATGATCTGTTCCAGATGCAGCTCGGCACTGTTGACCACCTGGTGTGCCTGATGACCTTCCAGTACCGCCGCAGGCACCAGCGAGCCAGCGTAGATGATCACCGGGCAGCTGCGGATCAGCCGCTGGCCCTTGACGGTAATCAGTTCGGGGTCGCCGGGGCCTGCGCCAATGAAGTAGACGGTCATGGGGAATTCCTGTTGAAAAAACGGGCGAGCATGAAGAATGCTCATGATCGAGAGCGGCAATTATCGGGATTTTAACCGGCGCAGGCCAATGCAATGGTGGCCTGGATGGTTTTCTTGCGGGTGATGAGCAGGCGGGCGGGGCCGTGGGCGAGTTGCTCAGCCAGGGCCAATGCGGCGCTTTCGGCGACGCCGTAACAGCCGGTATGGCTAAATGCTACGGCTGATTTGTGGCTCAGCCGATGTTCAAAGCCGGCCAGTTGTTCGGCGCTGAAACACTGCAAGGGCAGGCTCAACAATTGGGCCAGGGCCACCAACCCCGGCTCAGCCTGTTTGCGATCAATGCTCGCCAGCGCGGTAATGCGTTGGCGTTCAATGCCGCCTTCGGCGAGGGCGCTATCAAGGAGTTCCAGCAGGGTTCGGACATCACAACCCCGCTGGCAACCCAGGCCGACGACGAGGGTCATGCCGAGTAGTGTTCGTCGCGGTTACGGCGGAACAGCCAGGCACTGATCAGACCAAGGGCCAGCCAGAACGCCACATTGGTCAACTGCGATGCGATCTTGAACTGGGCTTCGAGGGCCTCCGGGGCCAGCATGGAGTGGACTTCCGGCTGTGGGGCGCCAATCACGTGGGGTACGGCGACGATCGCCACGCCCAGCACTTTGAGCAACCAGCCGCGACCGAACACCAGCAAAGCAATGCCGGCAGCGGTAGACGCGGCAGTGCCGATCCACCAGATCTGCCGTTGCGCCAGATCAGCGGCGGCGGTGCCCGGCAGTTCAGGCGGCAGGCCCAAGGTCGGCGCAAGTACGAATGTCGCGTAACCGGCCAGGCCCCACAGTAGCCCTTGAGCTGTACGGGTTGGTGCGCGCAGGGTGTACAGGCCGGCCAGCATCAGCGCAAACCCGACCGCAACGACCAGGTTGCCACCGGTGGTCGACAGCACGCGCTGCCAGCCATTTTCCGGCTCCCAGGCTTCGGCGTCGTGGGTGTGGGCAGCGGCGCCAGCAGCATGTTCATGGGTGACTTCGGCAACAGCTGGAGCCTTTTCAAAGGTCTCCGCCTGCAAAATCAACGGCGCGACCCACAAGCTTTGCAGCAGGGTCAGCAGCAGGGCGGCCAACAGGCCGGTGAACCCTGCAGTTTGGGCAATACGCTTGATCATGTCGGCAGGTCTCAGTGGCACGGGAACGCGGCGCTATGGCGGGTATCGTGGGCCGCGTTGTGCACGGCTTCGATATGGGAGAAACCGGCGAAATACACCAGGCACGCGCCAAGGATTGACGCACCGATGGCGGCGGTCAGGCGTTGGCTCAAGGTGGCAGTGCTGCTGGCGGAGGGCGAAGTGCTGCTGATGATCGACATGGCGCGTCCCTTTCAGGTGTCAGGGTGAAACGAGCGCATGAAAACCCCGCGAGCCAGGCACGCAGGGTTCTGAACAGCGCCCGCCCACCGCGGGTTTGTTATCTGATTTTTTCGGGCCGGTCTCCGGGCTTGCGAGGGGACTTTTGAACGTCCTGAAAGCGTCGCCTTCCCATGCATTTGCACAGTGGCTGTGACACTTCGCTCGCTTACCGTTGCGGGGGCAGCACCGGACTCGTCGACGCATCGACTCACCGGTTTCCCGTTTCACCCTGTGAAGGGCACCCGAAACAAGATGTGTAGGAGAGCATGACGCAGTGATGTACGTCAAATTGATGCGTCTTGACGAACACCCCTTGCCTGTCGAAGCCTTGCGATCAAGTGTCAAACATCGCCGACTGTGTAACTTGACCAGATTAATTAGTTGGGTCTATAACGCAGCAAAACGGTATGGTGCTGCCCCATGAAAGTGGGCTTTGTTAGCATGTGATTGATGTTTGCAATATCGAATCTTCCATCTTCTGCGCCGGGCCTGCCATTGTCACCAATACCGATATCTAGCTCACGAAGTGCCCGAGGGTTTTGCAGGAGTATCTTGGCATACAAGGTTGCCTCGGCGGAAAAAGTTCTGGTGCTTGGCACCTGACCTGCCGCTTCTTTCAATTCGTTAACGTTTACAAAACGGTCATTTTCGCCTGCGGCGTACTCACGAAAGTGCTGCTTTATCTTATTCATCACAGCGTCCTGTTGGTAATGGACTACCTTAGGGCGGGCGCTGGTGGGCTGTTCCACAAGGCTGCTCAAAAGCGGCTCTGATCGTTTGAATCGCGGCAGATTACTATGATTGTTCAGTGCGGCCGGAGGGCTGGCCAGGGAACTCTGCGGCGCACGCTCAACAGCGTCAGTACTGACTCGCGGTTTGTTATTGATTGCACCTGTATCGTTAAAAAGAGCGAAGGGAGTGGGCGCGTTAGAAGTCGATATCAGCATGATTCATTCCTGAAGCCAATGGATTAAAATTCGCCACATTTCAAAAACACTTCGCTAATTGCGAAATGGCAGGAGTGTCTGTATGAAATGAGCACTGCTGCGTGGTGTCGTTCTGCGCGACCGTTCCGTATTGAATATGACATCATATTGCAGGCGCTTTTGCGGGATCGGCGCAAGCCTTACAAAGACTGAGTTGGTTAAGGCACAGGCTGGGTATGTTTATGCTTTAGGCGGCGCGACATTGACCCGCTCCGTTGCACTGCGTAGCCTTGCACCCTCGAGGTTCTTCGGCTCAGGCCGAAGCTAAGAAGGGAACGCGGTTCAAGCCGCGGCTGCCCCCGCAACTGTGAAGGGTTCAGTTGATTGCCACGCCACTGCCGAGACGGCGGGAAGGCGCAGTCAGCGTTGGTCACAAGACCTGCACGCCCCAAGCCAGGAGACCTGCCTCGTCACTGATTTTCCAATTCAACCGGGCGGGGTGATCCGGTGACGAAATCCGCTGCTGCGCGTGCCGCAGGGCCTGTCGTCCCGTATGCCCGCCCCAAAGGGCATCCGATGAAAACACTGGCCAAACTCCCCGTCACCATCGTTACCGGCTTCCTCGGCTCGGGCAAGACCACGTTGCTGCGCCACATGCTCGATAACGCCCAGGGCCGTCGCATAGCCGTGATCGTCAACGAGTTTGGCGAGCTGGGCATTGACGGCGAAATCCTCAAGCAATGCTCCATCGGGTGTACCGAAGAAGAAGCCAACGGCCGCGTGTACGAACTGGCCAACGGCTGCCTGTGCTGCACGGTTCAGGAAGAGTTCTTCCCAGTAATGCGTGAGCTGGTGGCCCGTCGTGGCGACCTTGACCATATTCTCATCGAAACCTCTGGCCTGGCTTTGCCCAAACCCCTGGTGCAAGCCTTCCAGTGGCCGGAAATCCGTAGCGCCTGCACGGTTGACGCGGTAATCACCGTGGTCGACAGCCCGGCCGTGGCCGCCGGCACTTTCGCTGCGTTCCCGGATCAAGTCGACGCCCAGCGCAAACTGGACCCGAACCTGGACCACGAGTCGCCGTTGCACGAGCTGTTCGCCGACCAACTGGCCAGCGCCGACCTGGTGATCCTCAACAAAGCCGACCTGATCAGCACCGAAGACCTGGCCCGCGTGCGCCGGGAAGTGGCCGAAGAGCTGCCGCCGGCGGTCAAGATCATCGAAGCCAGCAGCGGTCGCCTGCCATTGGACGTGCTGATCGGCCTGGGTGCCGGCTCCGAAGAGCATATCGACGCTCGCCACAGTCATCACGATCATCACCATGAAGGCGAAGACGACCACGATCACGATGCTTTCGACTCCATCTCCATCGACTTGCCTCAAGCCGACGAAGCACTGTTGCTGGACGCCCTGACCCAATTGGTGGTGCAACACGGCATTTTGCGCGTCAAAGGCTTTGCTGCTATCCCGAACAAGCCGATGCGCCTGCTGATCCAGGGCGTGGGCACGCGCTTTGACAAGCACTTCGACCGTGCCTGGGGGGCCGATGAAGCGCGTATCACGCGCCTGGTGCTGATCGGTCAGGAGCTGGACGCCGCTGGCCTTGAAGCGCAATTGCGCGCTGCCCTCAGCGTTTAACCATGCACCTGCTCAGGACCCAACCCGGTGGTTTCGTCGCGGACGACAATATTGCCGACCTTGGGCAAACCCCCGCCGAGCTGGTGATCCTGTGCAGCGGTGACTCCAGCCTGGCGCTGCTGGCCGAAGCCGCCCAGCAGTTGCCCGAGGATTACCCCAGCCTGCGCCTGGCCAACCCGATGCAGGTGCAGAACCACGCCTCGGTCGACCTGTACGTCGATGAGGTGTTGCGTCACGCCAAGGTCATCCTGATTTCCTTGCATGGCGGCATTGGTTATTGGCGCTACGGCATCGAGCGCCTGGTAGAGCTGGCCGAGCGTGGCGTCACGTTGATCCTGGTGCCGGGGGATGATCGTCCAGACCCGGAACTCAGCGGCCTGAGCACCGTCGCTGCTGCACAGCGCGAGCGTCTGTGGCACTTTTTGCGCCAGGGTGGCCTGGGCAATGCGTTGGACTTTTATCACTGCCTGGCCAGCGCCCATCTGGGCCGCGACTATGCCTGGGCCGAGCCACAAACCTTGCCGCGTACGGCGATCTATCACCCGCACAAAGCCAATGCTCGCCTCAATGACTGGCAGGCGGATTGGCGCGCCGACTTCCCCGTGGCCGCGGTGCTGTTCTACCGCTCCCACTTGCAGGCGGCCAATACCGGGTTTATCGATGTGTTCTGCCAGCGCTTGCAGGCAGCGGGCCTGAACCCGTTGCCCATCGCAGTGGCCAGTTTGAAAGAGCCCGGTTGCCTCACGGTGGTCGAGGACCTGTTGGACGATGTGCAAGTCGCGGTGATCCTCAACACCACAGGCTTTGCCCAATCCAGCCCCGAAGCGCCGCATCTGCGACCGTTTCGGCGCAACGTCCCGGTGATCCAGGCGATCTGCGCCCAGGATAACCAGCCCGGCTGGGAAGCCAGCGAGCAGGGGCTCGGCCCTCGCGATCTGGCCATGCATATTGCCTTGCCCGAGCTGGATGGGCGCATCATCAGCCGGCCGATCAGCTTCAAGGACCTGGCCTGGCGCAGCGAGCGCAGCCAGTCTGACGTGGTGTGCTACCGCGCAGCGCCCGAGCGCATGGATTTTGTCGCTGAACTGGCGCGGCGTTGGGTTGACTTGGCCCGGGTGCCGAATGCCGACAAACGCATCGCCTTGATCCTCGCCAACTACCCGACCCGTGACGGTCGCATCGGTAACGGTGTGGGCCTGGACACGCCAGCAGCGGCGCTGAATATCCTGCGGGCCTTGCAGGTTGAAGGCTATCCGGTGGCGCCGGCGCTTGCGGACAGCGGCACCGCACTGATCCACGAGCTGCTCGGCGGTGTCACTAACGACCTCGACAGCCTTGACCAGCGCCCGTGCCATCAAAGCCTGGGCCTGGCCGAGTACCAGGCGTTGTTCGATCGACTGCCCGAGTCCAATCGCCAGGCCGTGCTGGAACGTTGGGGCGCTCCACAAAACGATCCGATGTTCCGCGACGGCCGCATGATGATCGCCGGCCTGCGCCTGGGCCTGACCTTCGTCGGCATCCAGCCGGCCCGGGGTTACCAGGTGGACGCGAGCGCCGTGTACCACGACCCGGACCTGGTGCCGCCCCATGGGTACCTGGCGTTCTATTTCTGGCTGCGTCACACCTACGGCGCACACGGCGTGATTCATGTGGGCAAGCACGGTAACCTGGAGTGGTTGCCGGGCAAGGGCGTGGGTCTGTCGGAAAACTGCTGGCCGGATGCATTGCTGGGGCCGCTGCCCAATATCTACCCGTTTATCGTCAACGACCCGGGCGAGGGCGCCCAGGCCAAGCGGCGCACCCAGGCGGTGATCATCGACCACTTGATGCCGCCGTTGACCCGCGCCGAAACCTACGGCCCGTTGCGTAACCTTGAGTTGTTGGCCGACGAGTATTACGAGGCGCAATTGCTCGACCCGCGCCGCGCGCTTGAGCTGCAAAAAGACATTCTCAAACTGGTGCGCGAAACCCGCATCGACCAGGAGCTGGAGCTGGACAGCGAGACTGACGCCGACATCTGGTTGCCGCGCCTGGACACCTACCTGTGTGATTTGAAGGAGTCGCAGATCCGCGACGGCCTGCATATCTTTGGCGAATCCCCCGAGGGCCGCCTGCGCATCGACACCTTGCTGGCGTTGCTGCGCATTCCCCGTGGCGATGGCCGTGGCCCGCAATCTAGCCTGCTGCGGGTGCTGGCCAAGGCCTTCGAGCTGGGCTTCGATCCGCTCGATTGCGCCTTGGCCGAGCCATGGACGGGGCGGCGCCCGTTGGTACTGCAAAAGATTGACGGGCAGTTGTGGCGCACCGCTGGCGATACCCGCGAACGCCTGGAGCTCTACGCGGCGCGCTTGATCGAGCAGGCGCTGGAAGGCCCTGTCGAGCAGTTGGAAGAGCCTGGCTGGGAGGACGTCAAGTCGGTCGTCGAAAGCCTGCGCATTGTGGTGGCGCCGCGCCTGGACGCCTGCGGCCCGGCGGAAATGCGCGGCCTGCTCGATGCCTTGAGCGGGCGCTTCGTTCCGGCAGGGCCCAGCGGTGCGCCCAGTCGCGGGCGCCTGGATGTGCTGCCGACCGGGCGTAACTTCTTTACCGTGGACGTACGCAACCTGCCAACCACCACGGCCTGGCGCATCGGTTTCCAATCGGCCAACCTGATTCTCGAACGTCACCTGCAAGACCACGGCGACCACTTGCGTCAGTTGGGCTTGTCGGTTTGGGGCACAGCCACCATGCGCACCGGCGGTGATGATATCGCCCAGGCCATGGCGCTGATGGGCGTGCGCCCGGTATGGGCCACCGGCAGCCAGCGGGTCGACGATTTTGAAATCCTGCCGATCAGCCTGCTGGATCGCCCGCGTGTCGACGTGACCCTGCGCGTATCCGGCTTCTTCCGCGATGCCTTCGCCAACCTGATCCGCCTGTTCGACGCAGCGGTGCAGGCGGTGGCGGCCCTGGATGAACCGGACGACATGAACCCGCTGGCCGCCAAGGTGCGCAGCGAGCGCCAGGCGCTGGTTGAGTCGGGCCTGGATGCAGAGGCTGCGGCCAAGCAGGCCGGCTGGCGCATCTTCGGCGCCAAACCGGGTGCCTATGGCGCGGGCGTGCAGGGCGCGGTTGACGGGCGCCTGTGGCAGAGCCGCGAGGACTTGGCCGAGGTCTACCTCAACTGGGGCGGCTATGCCTACGGGGGCTCCGATGAAGGCACCGCCGCCCGCGAGCAGTTTGCCCAGCGCCTGAGCCAAGTGCAGGCGGTGTTGCAGAACCAGGACAACCGCGAGCACGACTTGCTCGATTCCAATGATTACTACCAATTCCAGGGCGGTATGCTCGCCGCCGTGGAAACCCTGAGCGGTGACAAGGCCGCCAGTTATCATGGCGACCATAGCCAGCCGGACTTGCCCAGAATCCGCACCTTGAAGGAAGAGCTGAACCGGGTGATCCGCGCCCGCGCTGCCAACCCCAAGTGGATCGAAGGCGTGAAACGCCATGGCTACAAAGGCGCGTTTGAAATGGCCGCGACCGTGGACAACCTGTTCGCTTTCGACGCCACCACCGCGTTGATCGACGATCATCAATATGCACTGCTGGCCGATGCCTACCTGCTGGACCCTGACACCCGGGCGTTTGTGCAGCAGCACAACCCCGATGCCCTGCGCGACATGACCGAGCGTATGCTCGAAGCCCAGCAGCGGGGCATGTGGCAGGCGCCGGGGGCTTATCGCGAAGCACTGGAAAACCTCTTGCTGGATATAGAAGAAGACAGCTGATGACCGAGATTCCCCATTTTCCGCTGTCCGCCGTGGTCGGTGCTGACGACCTGAAACTGGCGCTGTGCCTGACCGCCATCGACCCCCGCATCGGCGGCGTGCTGATCGAAGGTCCGCGGGGCATGGCCAAGTCGACCCTGGCCCGTGGGCTGGCGGACCTCCTTGCCAGCGGCCAGTTCGTGACCTTGCCCCTGGGCGCGACCGAGGAACGCCTGGTCGGCACCTTGGACCTGGATGCCGCACTGGGTGAAGGCCGTGCACAATTTTCCCCCGGCGTGTTGGCCAAGGCTGACGGCGGCGTGCTGTATGTGGATGAAGTCAACTTGCTGGCCGACCATTTGGTGGACCTGCTGTTGGACGTGGCCGCCAGCGGCACCAACCTGATCGAGCGCGACGGTATTTCCCATCGGCATTCGGCGCGCTTTGTGCTGATCGGCACCATGAACCCGGAAGAGGGCGAGTTGCGCCCGCAGTTGCTCGACCGCTTTGGTTTCAATGTGGCGCTGAGCGGGCAGACCTTGCCCGCCGAACGTGGGCAGATCATTCGTCGTCGCCTGGATTTCGACAGTGATCCGGCGGCCTTCTGCGCGCAGTGGGCCGCGCCGCAAGCCGAGTTGCGCGAACGCTGCACGCAGGCGCGGGCGCGACTCGACAGCATCGACCTGGACGATCACGCGTTGGCACAGATTACCGAACGTTGCTTTGCCGCAGGCGTGGACGGTATGCGCGCCGACCTGGTCTGGCTGCGTGGCGCCCGGGCCCATGCGGCGTGGCGAGGCGCGTCAGCCATTGCCGAGCAAGACATTGAAGCGGTGGCCGAGTTTGCCTTGCGCCACCGTCGTCAGCAGCAAACGCCCCCGGCCGCACCGCCGAATCAAGGACAGTCATCAAAACCGTCTGAAAGCTCGCCCGGCCAGGGCCAATGGGGCGATATGCCTGCGCCGGCCTTGCCCACGGGCGCCCGCCGCGATGTGCCGGCCTGGCCAAAAAAGCCCTAGGCATTCGCCCCCGACCTGACGCGGGGGCGGATGCCCGGCCCCAGGCGGGGCGGCTGGACAACGGCAGGCAGGGCACGGCGCGCAGCGCACAGAACGGCAGGATCAATTGGCCGGGTACGTTGCTCGGTGGACGGCCACAATGCCGTGATGACCTGCTGTTCCACCTGCGTAGCCGTTCGGCGCCGGAACTGTGGTTGGTAATCGTCGATGCCTCGGCGTCCACCCGGCGCCATCGGGCGTTGACCGATGCCAAGGGTTTGTTGGCTCAGCTGTTCGACGACGCTTATCGGCAACGGGCGCGCATGGCGCTGTTGACGGCCAGCGGGGCATCGCCGAGGTGGCAGGTGCAAGGTTTGAAGGCGGCGAAGGGCTTGACGGGTTGGCTGGAGCAGTTAGGCGCCGGTGGCGGTACGCCGCTGCTCGCCGCCTTGAGCGAGGCCGGGCAGTGGCTCAAAGCGCGGCGCAAGCGTTACCCGGCGCAGCAACAGCGATTGCTGGTGATCACTGATGGTCGGCTCAAAGCCATTGATGGGTTGCCGCCGTTGGAGTGCCCGGGGTTACTGGTAGACATTGAGCGCGGGCCGATCCGGTTGGGGCGG
Source organism: Pseudomonas sp. OST1909 (assembly GCF_015277575.1). Taxonomy (NCBI): domain Bacteria; kingdom Pseudomonadati; phylum Pseudomonadota; class Gammaproteobacteria; order Pseudomonadales; family Pseudomonadaceae; genus Pseudomonas; species Pseudomonas sp. OST1909. The sequence continues at coordinate 3,729,304 of NZ_CP063780.1, read as the reverse complement.
GCTCAGGAGTTGGCGATGGGGTTGCAGTTGGATTATCAGCATATTGATGCGTTGTAGTGCCTGGGCAGTCGCCATCGGGAGCAAGCCCTCCCACATTTTTCAGTGCGCCGCAGCACTACCTGTGGGAGGGGCGGTGCGACGATTCGACTTGCTCCCGATGGCTGCCTTGAATACACCGAGGATCTATCAGCCTGCCCCCGGCACATTCGGCCAAAGGTCCGCCACCAGAAACAGCCGCTCGGCTTCTTCCCAATCCTCACCGCTGTGCACCATTCGCACCAGTAACTGCGCCGGTGCCATCGGATCCAGGTCCTTCAGCCAGCTTTGCATCTGCGCTTCACTCCACACTTGATCCGCCGTGTAATGCGCAGGTGCCAACCAGGCGTGGCGGGGCAGGGGTTGCCAGTGGCCGGGCGGGCGGGTGCTGACAAAATCCGACCAGTCACGCTGATGCAACCAGCATCCACGCAGATGCTGCGGGTGGGCGCCGATTGGGGGTTGCGCCGTGCCAGGCCAGGGATAGAGCAGATAACCGCCCAGCCACAAATGCGCATCGAACACCTGGATATCCAGCGCCGCCAAGGCGTCGCGGCTCTCGGCCCGTGCAGAAATCGGCAGTTGATGTTCGGCCAGGTGCGCCAGCTTGCGGTCCAGCCGGTCATGGCAGCCCGGGCCGAGCCATTGCGCGGTGTCCTGGCCATTGCCGTCCTGTGGGCCAAGATAGAGTTTGATCGCCAGTTCCAGATGGTGCACGCCATCGCGGTCGCGCAACAGCATGTCCAGTTCGCCCAGGGTATGCCCGGCGCGGCGGATCGGCAGGTTGGCGGCCAGCAATTCCACACCCGGCGCGTGCTGCACGGCAAACTGCCAAAGGCGCTCGTAATAGAGGCCCAGGCGCCGTGTGCGCGACAGGCTGAGCCACTGCTGCAGGGCGCTGCTGTCCTGATCAAGCGCACGCAGCCAATGCTCAAGCCGGTGTGGCGCCTGCACCCAGTCACTGCCGGCCAGCGGGTGGCGCTGCGGCCACGGCGTTTGCGCCAGCATGGGCGGGGCGAGGATCACCCACGCCAGGTCGCGCACCTCGGGGTGGCGCAATTGGCGAGGCAAGTTGTGCAAGTCAGGGAACACGGTCATGGTCCGAGCATAGCCTTTTCAGCCGGGTGAAGGTGCCTGAGAACCATTGTCATCAAGGCGCGGCGGCGACAAAGGATTTTGCCTGAGGCGGCCTTTCGCCCATAATCGTTCTTTTTTGCCGCACCCCAAATCCCGCAGGAGCCCCATGGAGCAATTTCGCAATATCGGCATTATCGGTCGCCTGGGCAGTACCCAGGTGTTGGACACCGTCCGCCGGCTGAAGAAGTTTCTGCTCGAGCGCCACCTGCATGTGATCCTCGAAGACACCATCGCCGAAATCCTCCCGGGCCACGGCCTGCAGACCTCGTCGCGCAAGATGCTCGGCGAGGTCTGCGACATGGTCATCGTGGTCGGCGGCGATGGCAGCCTGCTCGGCGCCGCCCGGGCGCTGGCGCGGCATAACGTGCCGGTGCTGGGGATCAACCGCGGCAGCCTGGGGTTTTTGACCGATATCCGCCCCGATGAGCTGGAAGTCGAAGTGGCCAAGGTGCTCGACGGCCATTATCTGGTGGAAAACCGCTTCCTGCTGCAAGCCGAAGTGCGTCGCCATGGCGAGGCGATCGGGCAGGGCGATGCCCTCAACGATGTGGTGCTGCACCCGGGAAAATCCACGCGGATGATCGAGTTCGAGCTGTATATCGACGGCCAGTTCGTTTGCAGCCAGAAGGCCGACGGCCTGATTGTCGCCACGCCTACCGGCTCCACCGCGTATGCGCTGTCGGCCGGTGGCCCGATCATGCACCCCAAGCTCGATGCCATTGTGATCGTGCCGATGTACCCCCATATGTTGTCCAGTCGACCGATTGTGGTCGATGGCAACAGTGAGTTGAAAATCGTGGTGTCCAAAGACATGCAGATCTACCCGCAAGTCTCCTGCGACGGGCAGAACCATTTCACCTGCGCCCCCGGTGACACCATCACCGTGAGCAAGAAGGCACAGAAGTTGCGCTTGATCCACCCGCTGGATCACAACTACTACGAAGTGTGCCGTACCAAGTTGGGCTGGGGCAGCCGCTTGGGGGGTGGGGGCGACTGATGCTCGATCCCGCGCGTAGCTACGACCTGATTGGTGACGTGCACGGTTGCGCTCATACCCTTGAGCACTTGCTCGACCAATTGGGTTACCACAAGCAGGGCGGCACCTGGCGCCATCCGTCGCGCATGGCGGTGTTCCTGGGCGATATCATCGACCGTGGCCCACGTATCCGCGAGGCGCTGCATATCGTCCACGATATGACCGTGGCCGGGCAGGCGCTGTGCATCATGGGCAACCATGAGTTCAATGCGCTGGGCTGGACCACCCCGGCACCACCCGGCAGCGGCAGGCAGTTCGTGCGCGAGCACAACCCACGTCATGCGCGGTTGATCCAAGAGACCCTGACCCAGTTCGAGCATCACCCGGCCGACTGGCACGACTTCCTCGGCTGGTTCTATGACATGCCGCTGTTTGTCGACGCCGGGCGTTTTCGCGTGGTGCACGCGTGCTGGGATGAAGGCTTCATCCAGCCATTGCGCGCCACCTTCCCGGATGGCTGCATCGACCAGCACTTCCTGCAAGCCGCCGCCGTACCCGGCAGTTTTGCCTGCAACGCCTTCGACCGCTTGCTGCGCGGCACTGATATGCGCCTGCCCGACGGCCTGACCCTGACCGGTGGCGATGGCTTGACGCGGTCGTTCTTCCGTACCAAGTTCTGGGAAGATGACCCCAAGACCTACGGTGACATCGTGTTCCAGCCCGACGCTTTGCCAGAGCCGGTGGCGCGCACGCCGTTGTCGTCCACCGAAAAGAATTCCCTGCTGCGCTACGGCGTCGACGAGCCGTTGTTGTTCGTCGGCCATTACTGGCGCAGTGGCAAACCGGCGCCGATCCGCCCGAATCTCGCCTGCCTGGACTACAGCGCGGTGCTGTACGGCAAGCTGGTGGCGTATCGACTCGACCAGGAAACCCAACTGGATCCGCGTAAATTTGTATGGGTCGACGTTGAGCGACCCGAGGCCATTCCATGAGTACCGTAGCCGTATTGCGCTTGCCCCTGAGCGTCGACCTGGGTGGTTTCGTCAAGTTGCTGCAACGCATGCAGGTGCCCCATCGCGTCAGTGAGGAGGCGGGCGAGCAAGTGTTGTGGGTGCCCGAAACCATCAGCGATGACGTGCGCGTGTTGTATCAACGCTTTCCTGCCGGCGACCCGGACCAGCAGCTGGATATTCCCGAACAGGCACCGGTTGCTCGGCCAGGCTTTGTCCAGCAAGTACGCCATAGTCCGGTCACCGCGCTGGTGTTGCTGGCCAGCCTCATCGTCGGCGCCGTGACCCTGCTTGGTGAAAACCTGCAAGCCATGGCCTGGCTGACGTTCCTGCCTTTCCGGGTGCTGGGCGAGTACATCCAGTTCACACCGCTGGCCGACACGCTCGCTTCAGGGCAGTGGTGGCGATTGGTCACGCCGATGCTGATCCACTTCGGCATCCTGCACCTGGCCATGAACGGCATGTGGTACTGGGAGTTGGGCCGGCGCATCGAAGCGCGCCAGGGCAGTATCAACCTGCTGGGGTTGACCCTGTTGTTCAGCCTGGTCTCCAACTACGCGCAATACGCTTATGGCGGCCCTGGCCTGTTCGGGGGCTTGTCCGGTGTGTTGTATGGCCTGCTCGGGCATTGCTGGATCTTTCAACTATTGTCTCCCAACCCAGCCTATCGCCTGCCCCGAGGGGTGCTGGTGATGATGCTGGTGTGGCTGCTGCTCTGCCTGTCGGGGCTGGTCTCGATGATCGGCTTCGGCCAAATCGCCAACGCGGCCCATGTCGGCGGCCTGGTTATCGGTTGCCTCACCGGTTTGCTCGGCGGGCTGTACAACCGTCGCAAATCGTCTATTTGATAAGGAAGAGCCGAATGTCCTCTTTTGCTGAAATGATCGAAAACATCACCCCCGATATCTACGAAAGCCTCAAGCTCGCCGTGGAAATCGGCAAATGGTCCGATGGCCGCAAGCTCACCGCCGAGCAGCGCGAATTGTCCCTGCAAGCGATGATCGCCTGGGAGATCCAGAACCTGCCCGAAGAGCAGCGTACCGGCTACATGGGCCCGCAGGAGTGCGCGTCCAAGTCGGAGCCGGTGGCGAACATCCTGTTCAAGTCGGATGCGATCCATTGATTGAAATTGGTCGCGGTGCAGTCAGCAAAATGTCGGCGCAACTTGGTGAGCCGACTGTTCAATATGCGTTTCGCCTGGGCGATGTCGAGGTGCCGGTCAATCCGATGATCGGCACCCATGTGCGCCTGGAGTACCTGGGCGCCATTCATTGCAGCCATTGCGGGCGCAAGACCAAGACCAGCTTCAGCCAGGGCTATTGCTACCCGTGCATGACCAAGCTGGCCCAGTGTGACCTGTGCATCATGAGCCCCGAGCGTTGCCATTACGACGCAGGTACCTGCCGTGATCCAGGCTGGGGCGAAAAATTCTGCATGACCGACCACGTGGTGTACCTGGCCAATTCGTCGGGGGTCAAGGTCGGCATCACGCGTGCCACCCAGCTGCCCACCCGCTGGCTGGATCAGGGGGCCAGCCAGGCATTGCCGATCATGCGCGTGTCGACTCGCCAGCAGTCCGGCTTCGTCGAAGACCTGTTCCGTAGCCAGGTGGCCGACAAGACCAACTGGCGCGCCTTGCTCAAGGGTGACGCACAATCGGTGGACCTCAAGCAGGTGCGCGATGAGCTGTTCGCCTCCTGCGCCGAAGGCTTGCTGGGTTTGCAGGAACGCTTTGGCCTGCAAGCCATCCAAACGATTGCCGACATTGAGCCGATTGAAATCCGCTACCCGGTCGAGCAGTATCCGACCAAGATCGTCAGCTTCAACCTGGACAAGAATCCGATCGCCGAAGGCACGCTGCTGGGCATCAAGGGCCAATACCTGATCTTCGACACCGGCGTTATCAACATTCGTAAATACACGGCCTACCAGCTCGCCGTGCATCAGTAGAAGGATCCCAAGCATGCGCACCGAACAACCGAAGATGATTTACCTTAAGGACTATCAGGCGCCGGACTACCTGATCGACGAGACGCACCTGACCTTCGAGTTGTTCGAGGACCACAGCCTGGTCCACGCGCAGCTGGTGATGCGCCGCAACCCCGAGCGCGGCGCCGGTTTGCCGCCATTGGTACTCGACGGCCAGCAACTTGAGCTGCTGAGCGTCAACCTGGCCGACCAGCCGCTGACGGACGCTGACTACCAGTTGACCGACAGCCACCTGACCGTGCAGCCAAAGAGTGAGACCTTCACCCTCGACACCACGGTCAAGATCCATCCGGAAACCAACACTGCCCTGGAAGGTTTGTACAAATCCAGCGGTATGTTCTGCACCCAGTGCGAGGCCGAGGGCTTTCGCAAGATCACTTACTACCTCGACCGCCCGGATGTAATGAGCGTGTTCACCACCACGGTGATCGCCGAGCAGCACAGCTACCCGGTGCTGTTGTCCAACGGCAATCCGATTGCCAGTGGCCCTGGCGAAGACGGCCGGCACTGGGCGACCTGGGAAGATCCGTTCAAGAAGCCGGCGTACCTGTTTGCGCTGGTGGCCGGTGACCTGTGGTGCGTCGAAGACAGCTTCACCACCATGACCAATCGCGAAGTCGCGTTGCGCATCTACGTCGAGCCGGAAAACATCGACAAGTGCCAGCACGCCATGACCAGCCTGAAGAAATCCATGCGCTGGGACGAAGAAACCTACGGCCGCGAGTACGACCTGGATATCTTCATGATCGTGGCGGTCAACGATTTCAACATGGGCGCCATGGAGAACAAGGGCCTCAATATCTTCAACTCCAGCGCCGTGCTGGCCCGCGCCGAAACCGCTACCGACGCTGCCCACCAGCGCGTCGAAGCCATCGTCGCCCACGAATACTTCCACAACTGGTCGGGCAACCGCGTGACCTGCCGCGACTGGTTCCAGTTGTCGCTCAAGGAAGGCTTCACCGTGTTCCGTGATTCGGGCTTCTCCGCCGACATGAACTCGGCCACGGTCAAGCGCATTCAGGATGTGGCCTATCTGCGTACGCACCAGTTCGCCGAAGACGCTGGCCCTATGGCCCACGCAGTGCGCCCGGACAGCTTTATCGAGATATCCAACTTCTACACCCTGACCGTTTACGAAAAGGGCTCGGAAGTAGTCGGCATGATCCACACCTTGCTCGGCGCCGAAGGCTTCCGCAAAGGCAGTGACCTGTACTTCGAACGCCATGACGGTCAGGCCGTGACCTGCGACGACTTTATCAAGGCCATGGAAGACGCCAATGGCGCCGACCTCAGCCAGTTCAAGCGCTGGTACAGCCAGGCGGGTACGCCACGCTTGGCGGTGAGCGAGTCCTACGACGCGGCGGCCAGGACCTACAGCCTGACCTTCCGCCAGAGCTGCCCGCCAACGCCGGACAAGGTCGAAAAACTGCCGTTCGTGATCCCGGTGGAATTGGGCCTGCTGGACGGGCAGGGCGCCGCAATCAACTTGCGCCTGGCCGGTGAGGCTACAGCTGCAGGCACCTCACGCGTGATCTCGGTGACTGAAGCCGAGCAGACGTTCACCTTCGTCGATGTCGCTGAAAAGCCCTTGCCTTCGCTGTTGCGTGGGTTCTCGGCGCCGGTGAAATTGAGCTTCCCGTATAACCGCGATCAGTTGATGTTCCTGATGCAGCACGACAGCGACGGCTTCAACCGCTGGGATGCCGGCCAGCAGCTGTCGGTGCAGGTGTTGCAGGAACTGATCGGCCAGCATCAGGCAGGCCAGCCGCTGAAGCTGGACCAGCGCCTGATCGATGCACTGCGCACGGTATTGAGCGACGAAAGTCTCGACCAGGCCATGGTCGCGGAAATGCTCTCGCTGCCAAGTGAAGCCTACCTGACGGAAATCAGCGAAGTGGCGGATGTGGATGCGATCCACGCGGCCCGTGAATATGCCCGCAAGCAACTGGCCGAGAACCTGTTCGAAGGCTTGTGGCTGCGCTACCAGGCCAATCGTGAGCTGTCCAAGCAAACGCCGTACGTGGCAGAGGCCGAGCACTTTGCCCGCCGTGCCCTGCAGAACATCGCGTTGTCGTACCTGATGCTCAGCGGCAAGCCGCAAGTATTGGCGGCGACCCTGGATCAGTTCGACACCAGCGATAACATGACCGAACGTCTGACGGCCCTCGCGGTGCTGGTGAACTCGCCGTTCGAAGCGGAAAAAGCCCAGGCGCTGGCGGTGTTTGCCGAGAACTTCAAGGACAACCCGTTGGTCATGGACCAGTGGTTCAGTGTTCAGGCCGGCAGCACGTTGCCGGGCGGGCTGGCGCGGGTCAAGGCGTTGATGGAACACCCGGCGTTCACCATCAAGAACCCGAACAAGGTGCGCGCCTTGATCGGCGCATTCGCAGGCCAGAATCTGGTCAACTTCCATGCGACGGATGGCTCGGGTTATCGCTTCCTGGCGGATCTGGTGATCGAGCTCAACACCTTGAACCCGCAGATTGCCTCGCGCCAACTGGCGCCGCTGACGCGCTGGCGCAAGTATGACAGCGCACGCCAGGCGCTGATGAAGGCGGAGCTGGAGCGCATTCTCGCGTGTGGCGAGCTGTCCAGCGATGTGTATGAGGTGGTCAGCAAGAGCCTGGCGTAACGTTTTCTAGCTGATGTTCCGGGGGAAAATGTGGGAGGGGCGGTGCGACGATTCGACTTGCTCGCGATGTGGTGGTGCAGTCACAGATGTATTGATTGACACTCCCTCATCGGGGCATAGGTATCTACACAACTGCAGTTTGCAGCCCCTACTGTAACCACGATGCGAAGCGAGCCGCTCTTGATCTGCTTTTGATCTTAAGCGCCCCGTTAAACCACGCTGGCCGGAATTCGACAGGGATTTGGGGGGTAAACCGGCAGGGATGCCGGTTTAGCCGCCCCGCGCCATGGATGGCGCGTGGCGGCGGCCCCCCAAATCACTGTCGGATTACGGGCACACCGAGCCTAGGCGAGGTGCCGAGTGGTGGGGCAAGAGCGTTTTGCTTACTTTTGGGCTCTTTTCAAAAGTGAGCCGCCGTAAGGGCGGAACCAATAGCAGCCGTTACCCAGATAACGGATATGTACTCGATCTGATCCAACATCCCGGTCGGCTCTTAGGCCGCCATCGGGGGCAAGCCCCCTCCCACATTAGTTCGCGGAGCATCCGGCATGACGTTCGACTCGCCCCTCATTGCCTACCAGCACGCCATCGCCCAACTAGGCTTCGTCCCTGACGACGCCCAGCGTCGGGCGGTGCAGGCTTTGCAAGCCTGTCACGAGGGGTTGCATCAAGGCCGTTCGCCAGTTGCCGGGGTCTATCTGTGGGGGCCGGTGGGGCGTGGCAAGACCTGGCTGATGGATCAATTTCATCAAAGCCTGCGTGTGCCCGCGCGGCGTCAGCATTTTCATCACTTCATGGGGTGGGTGCATCAGCGCTTGTTCCAGCTCACCGGAACCCAGGATCCTTTGCGGGCGTTGGCTCAGGAGCTGAGCCAGGAAGTGCGCGTACTGTGCTTCGATGAACTGTTTGTCAATGATATCGGCGACGCGATCATCCTCGGGCGGCTGTTCCAGGTGATGTTCGAGCAAGGTGTGGTAATGGTGTGCACCTCCAACCAGCCGCCTGAACAGTTGTATGCCGATGGCTTCAATCGCGAGCGTTTTCTGCCGGCGATCGACGCGCTCCGGCAGCATATGCAAGTGGTGGCGGTGGACGGTGGCGAAGATCATCGCCTGCATCCGGGGGTGGGGCAGCAACGCTATTGGGTGGATCAACCGAATGCACTGGCTGCGGTGTTCAAGCAATTGAGCCAAGGCCAGGCCGTGAGCAGCGGGGCGGTGAGCGTGGGGTACCGCTCCATTATGGCGGTGCAGGCCAGTGACACGGTGCTCTGGTGTCGTTACGCCGATCTGTGCGAGCAACCCCTGGCCGCGATGGACTTCATGCTGCTGTGCGACCGCTTCCAGGCCATCCTGCTGGGCGAGGTTGCGAACCTCAGCGCCCAACAGCGCCCGGGGCGGATTGCCCGTGGCACCGAGGACGGCGCCGAGCGGGTGATGGCCGGGGACCGTCAATTGCCGCAGCTGTCGGTTCATGATGACAGCGTGCGGCGCTTTATCGCCTTGGTGGACGAATGCTACGACCGCAAGGTGCCACTCTTTATCGAGGCCCGGGTGCCCTTGGAGTGCCTGTACACCGAAGGCTACCTGGAGTTTCCATTTCGTCGCACCCTGAGCCGCTTGCAAGAGATGCAACTGCAGCGCTTTGCTGTCTAGGAAAAATCCCCACTCCAGGGCCTTTTGCGCGATTTGATGCAAGCAACCTTCGCAATTTCCGTCAGATATTTGTAGTTAATCTCCTTCATCTACTGCCGACTCCACGCTTACAATCGAGGCTCTCAAAGGGAAACGAATCCCTGGTTGTCGTTATCGAGGAAGGAAATGGACACCCCAGACATTCTGGTGCTGCAAGCCAGCTATACCAACGAGGTGCACGCCAACGCCATCGGCTTGCTGCTCAACCACTATGCGCAAGACCCGATGGGCGGCGGCCACGCCCTGTCAGCCGATCTGTTGCAGCAACTGCCGGCTGAACTGGCCAAGCGTCCTCATGCGTTCAGCGTGCTGGCGTTTGTCGGTGGCGAACCGGCGGGGTTGGTCAATTGTTTTGAGGGCTTCTCGACATTTGCTTGCCGCCCGCTGGTCAACGTTCACGATGTGATGGTGATGGAACAGTTTCGTGGCTTGGGCTTGAGCCAGAAAATGCTGCAGAAGGTCGAGGAAATCGCCCGCCAGAGGGGCTGCTGCAAGATTACTCTGGAAGTGCTTGAGGGCAATGAGCTGGCGCAATCGGCGTACCGCAAGTTCGGGTTCGATGATTCGGTATTTGATCCAAAGTATGGTCGTATGTTGTTTTGGAGCAAGTCTCTGTCATAAACGACTGGCGAAAAAAAGGCGCCATTAGATGGCGCCCAATAAACCTTTGCCAACGGAGCGGGATGGCGCAGGGTATTACGGATTAACCAAGCATTAAATCAACTGTTCGGTTGTTCCTGGCTGACGGTATCGACCTTCAACGTCTTTCCGTCGGCAGAGGCCATTCGTTGCTCTGCTGTGCCGTGAGTTTGCTGTTGAATGAAGCTGAAGTTGTCGTAGAACTCCTTCGAACGCTCTGAACCGCCCTCTGCGAAGGCAGCGGCGGAGGTCAGGGTCATCAGGCTGGCAAGCATCAACGTCGAGATTTTCATCGCGGTATTCCCATTAAGAGTGATAGGTGTCTGGCTGGTCCTTGATCAGAATCATGGAGCGACTATGGCGCTATCTTATTAAGTGGGAATTAACTGACAGGCACTGCGAAGTTAACGATTTTGTTAACTTCGCAGGAGGCGACTACAGCTTCCAGTCCAATGCAAGCGTGATAGATCGCGGGTCACCCCAATACACACCATTATAAAAGCCGACACGTTCGTAATATTTTTTATCAAATAGATTGTTAACGTTAACCGAGGCGGAAACCTGTTCGTCGAACTGGTAGCGTGACATCAGGTTGACCACGGTGTAACCCTGTTGCGTGATCTTCGCCCGCGTGGTTATCGGCCGACCTTCGCTATTGCGTGCGCCTGTGGGCCGGTTACCGAAATCGTAGATTTCGCTTTGCCAGTTCACCGCGCCACCGACGGTGAGGTTGCGCCATGCGCCCGGCAGGCGATAGGCGCTGGAGACCTTCAACAGGTTCAAGGGCTGGCCGGTATTGGTACGTTTGTCTGAGCCGTTAAGCGAGTGGGTGTAGGTGTAGCCGGCGGTCAAGTTCCAGTCCGGCCGGATTTCGCCTGCGGCTTCCAATTCGAAGCCGTTGACCTTGTTACCCTTGCCGCCAGACTTGTAGTACTCCTCGCCAGTGACGGGGTTGGGAGGGACCGAGTCATCGCGCTCTGCAACATTGTCCTGGGTGCTCCAGAAATAGGCGGCTGCCAGGTTCAGGCGTTCATTGAGCAGGCTGCCCTTGAGCCCCACCTCATAGTTGCTGCCCACCACCGGTTCCAGGTACTTCTTGTTGATATCACGCCTGTCTTGCGGCTTGAAGATGTCGGTATAGCTTGCGTAAACGGTGTACTGCGGGGTGATGTCAAAGAGCAGCCCGGCGTAGGGTGTCCACATGTCGTTGTGGGTCTGGCGTGTTTTGCCGGCAGCCGTCAGTTGATCATTGTCGTTGTATTCAGGCGTGGCGCTTTCCAGCTCCCAACTGCCGTAGCGGCTACCCAGCACAGCGTGCAAGCGGTCTGTAAGGCTCAGTCGAGTGGCGAGGTAACCGGCTTTCTGCTGTTTTTTGCTGTGTTCGCCCTTGAGGTCGGTGACGGTGTCGGCGAACTTGCCGATATCGCCCATGTGCTTCCAATCCTCGATGGGGTAGTAGCTGGCAGGCAGGTCGTTACGCATAAAGGGCGACACGTCCCGCTGGGCGGCCTCGCCATAGCCCATCATCAAAGCGTGTTCGCGGCCCAGCAGGGTGTAGCTGCCGGCCAGGTTGACGTCGATGGCTTCCATTCGCGACGTACCGCGCATATGACTGGCCCAGGCCGTCATGCCGCTGCGGTCTGCATTGGGAAAACCGCTGCCGCCGTAGTAGACCTTGCCGTCGGTGTCACTCTGGCGATGGGTATAGGCAGCCTTCAAATGCCAGTCGCCGCCGAGCCGATGGTCGAGGGTGGCGAAGGTGGTCTTGTCAGTCAGCGGCCAGGAGCTCCAGTGCGCCGCCATATTGGTGGAGCGAGGCAACCTGGCCTTGCCGCCCTGGCTGTTCCAGTAGGGCACAGTGCCCCAGGAGGTGCCTTGTACCTGTTTGTCCTGGTAATCAAAACCTACAGCCAGCACCGTATCGTCTGAAAGGTCACCTTCGAGAATGCCGTAGCCAACTGCCCGCTGCAGCCCATAGTTATCGCGAAAGGATTTGCTGTCACGGTAGGCCAGGACGCTACGCCCGCGCAACTTACCGTCGAACGCCAAAGGCCCGCCTACGTCGATGTAGCTGTAGTAGTTGTCATGGCTGGCGCCACTCACACCGGTCTGTGCCTGCCATTGGGCAGTAGGACGCTTGCGCACCATGTTGACGGTGGCCGAAGGATCGCCCGCGCCAGTGGTCAGGCCCGTGGCGCCGCGTACCACTTCGATACGGTCGTAGATGATGGTGTCGGCGTCGGACTTCATGTAGCCGAATGTGTTGAGCATCCCATCAACCTGGAAGTTGTTGATGCCGTAACCGCGGGAGGAGTAGTAGACACGGTCCGAATCGTTATGTTGAACGTTGATGCCGGTAGTCTGGCGCAGCACTTCGGTCAAGGTGTTGAGGTTGAAGTCATCCATCTGCTGGCGTGTGATCACCGAGATCGATTGCGGGGTTTCCTTGATGGAAAGGTTCAGGCGGGTGGCGGTATTCATCGAACCGGTGGTGTAGGCACCGGTGTGCTCGGTGGTGGACCCAAGGCCGTCGGCGCTGATGGTGGTCGCGCCCAGCTCCAGGGCTTTGCTGGAGGCTTGTCCGGGGTCGATTTCAGCCAGCAGATCCGGGCTCAGCGTAAGACTGAACAGCCCGAAGGTGAAGGTCATGGAACGGGTAAAAGGCGCGAACATTGCGGCAGACTCCTTGTCGTCTTCTAACCCTCCCGGGGTGGGAGGGCATGGTTCAAAGACGAAAGGAGGTGTGGAACTTTAGGCTTAAACGAGAATGATTGTTATCTTTGTGTTGCCGGGCCCCTGATTACTTCGCCACCACTTCGGCGCCATCGGCCTTCTTCGGCTTGATCAGGCTGAAGTCGATCAGGGCCTTCTGCTTGGTTTCGTAAGGGTTGCCGATCAACAAGGGCCGAGGCTTGAAGCTGTCACTGACCAGGCTCTTGCTGTGGTCCAGTTCGTCAAAACTCAAGCCTGCCATGTCGGCCCAGGTGTGGATCAACTGCGAACTGCTGTAAGGCCGCTGCAGGTCGCCGGCGAAACTCCAGTCGTGGCTTTCGCGCCACTTCGGTGAGGCGTAGGCCATGAACGGGATGGTGTACATCGGTGCAGTCGGCTTGCCTTCGTTGCGGCCCAGGGTGCCGTGGCCGGCGGAGTCGAACACATCTTCGCCGTGGTCCGAGAGGTACAGCAAAAAGCCGTTGGGGTCGGTCTTGGCGTAGTCCTTGATCAGGCTGGAGACCACGAAGTCGTTGTACAGCACCGCGTTGTCGTAGCTGTTGTAAGTCGGCAACTGCGCGTCGCTCACGCCGGCCGGCACGCCCTGGCGGTCGGTGAACTTGTCGAACGTCGGCGGGTAACGGTACTGGTAGCTCATGTGAGTACCCAGCAGGTGCACCACGATGAACTTGCGCTCGGCGGTATCGGCCAGGGCCTTGGAAAACGGCGCCAGCACATCGCCGTCGTACTGGCGGGCGTTCTGGTTGCGGTTGTTGTTCAGGTACACCTGCTCGTCGGCCTGTTCGGAAAAGGTCGTGAGCATGGTGTTGCGCTTGGTCATGGTCTGCTGGTTGGTGATCCAGAAGGTCTTGTAGCCGGCCTGTTTCATCACGCTGACAATCGACGGCGTCTTGAGGTACAGGTCCGGGTTTTCTTCGTCGGCAAAGGTCAGCACCTGTTGCAGCGCTTCAATGGTATAGGGGCGCGGGGTGATGACGTTATCGAACACGGCCAACTGGTCGCGCAGCTTGTCCAGTTCCGGCGTGGTGTTGCGCGGATAACCGTACAGGCTCATGCGATGGCGGTTGGTGGACTCGCCGATTACCAGTACCAGTGTGGACGGTTGGCCGGCCATGCTGTCCTTGAGGTTTTTCAGCGGCGGGATCTGGCTGGCGCTGTTGAGCATGCCCTGCATATTGTCCAGCTGTTCGGTGTAGCGACGGTAGGCGACGATCATCTGCCAAGGCACGGCAGGCTCGATACGGGTTTCGAAACGATCAATGGCCAATTCCATGGTTTCGCTGGTGGCGATTTGCTTGACCAGCGGGTAGCCCACAACCGCCAGGACAATGGCGATGGCCGCCACGATCGACTGGCCGCGAGGCAGGTACACCGGGCGCAGGCGGGTCCAGAGGAAGATGGCGAAGGCGGTGTGGGCTATGAACGCCAGCACGATCCACCAGGCAAAATATTGGGTCGCGTATTCGCCCGCTTCGGAGATGTTCGACTCGAACATGATGAAGATGACGCTCTGGGAGAACTCCTGCTGGTAAATGAAGAAGTAACCTAGGCTGGCCATGGAACAGGCCCACAACACCACACCGATCAAGGCGGCAAGCACGCGTGTCCTGCGCGGGAACAGCAGCATCGGCGCCAGCCACAGTGCACTCATGAAGAATGCCTGGCGGAAACCACTGAAGCCGGACGTGCCGGTCAGTTGGATAAGAAGCTGGGTAATACCCGAGAAATACCAGAAAAACAGGAATAGCCAACCAAGGCCGGCCCAATCAAAGCCTTTCGCAGTCGTCGTGCTGCGTTTGAACATCGCCATCCAGCGCCCCATCAGTCAATGATCGTCGCGCAGAGTCGCGCGACATCGGGCCGCTCAGAACGTGAGCGGCATCGCGGGCGGGAGTATCAGGATAAGTGTGTGAAAACTTTGTGAGTTTTCCGTAGGTATTGCCTTACAAACTGACCAGGTGCGTTCAGCAGAGCGCCGGCTTGGCCTGGGATGGCAGTTCGAGCTGGGCTTGAAGGTGTGAACGCAGACGCAGGACTTCCTGTTGCAACTGATCGCGCTCGTCCTTCAACTGGCGCAATTCATCGCGGCGGATGCTGACGTAGAGGGTCTGTGGCGGGCGGGTCATCTGTGCTGTGCTCATTGCTTACCTCGCAAATAGCCGGTAGATCGCGCTGCTCAAACAGGGTTTGGGCAACAGTCGGAAGCAAGTTTGAATTCTTTTTTGCAGCAAGGGAACTTTTTTATTTTTGGCGGTCGTGTGACTTTTCAGGCGGTGATGGTGAAACGATGGCAACTTTTTTGTCATGAAACTACACGGATCTGCTCTGGACTAACCCTCATTAGCCTCATTGCGCTATAAACTATGTCACACATTTTTTAGAAGTTAGGAGCATCAGCACATGCAACTGGGGATTATCGGACTAGGCCGCATGGGCGGTAACATTGCGCGGCGCCTGATGCTCAATGGGCATACCACCGTTGTATACGACCGTAACGAAGCCTTCGTCAAAGCCTTGAGCGAGGAGGGCGCCGCTGGCGTCGCCGACTTGAATGCCCTGGTGGCTGGCCTGCAAAAGCCCCGTGCGGTCTGGGTAATGTTGCCGGCGGGCGCGCCCACCGAAGACACTATCAATGCCTTGAGCGAGTTGCTCGAAGACGGCGATGTGATCATCGACGGCGGCAATACCAACTACAAGGATGACGTACGTCGCGGCAAGGCCCTGGCTGAAAAGGGCCTGCACTACGTTGACGTCGGCACTTCCGGCGGCGTCTGGGGCCTGGAGCGTGGCTATTGCATGATGATCGGCGGCGACGTCGAGACCGTGCAGCGTCTGGACCCGATCTTCAAGAGCCTGGCCCCTGGCCTAGGCAATATCCCGCGCACCAAGGACCGTTCGGCCGCAGCCGACCCACGCGCCGAGCACGGTTATATCCATGCAGGCCCGGCGGGTTCCGGTCATTTCGTCAAGATGATCCACAACGGCATTGAATACGGAATGATGCAGGCGTTCGCCGAAGGTTTTGACATCCTCAAGACCAAGAACTCGGAAAACCTGCCGGAGGATCAGCGCTTTGACCTCAACGTTGCCGATATCGCCGAAGTCTGGCGCCGTGGCAGCGTGGTGTCGTCGTGGCTGCTGGACTTGACCGCCGACGCCCTGGCCACCGACCCGAAACTCGATGGTTACTCCGGTTCCGTAGCGGACAGCGGCGAAGGCCGTTGGACCATCGAAGCGGCGATGGAACAAGCGGTGCCGGTACCGGTGCTGTCGACATCGCTGTTTGCGCGTTTCCGCTCCCGCCAGCAGAGCACCTACGGCGACAAAATGCTGTCTGCCATGCGCTTCGGCTTTGGCGGCCATGTGGAGACTTCCAAAAAATGACCGCCAACGGCAAGAAACCCAAGGCCGAACCCGCTCCACCTACCACGTTGTTTCTGTTTGGCGCCCATGGCGACCTGGTCAAGCGCCTGCTCATGCCGGCGCTGTACAACCTGAGCCGCGACGGGTTGCTGGGCGATGGCCTGCGTATTGTCGGCGTTGATCACAACGCCATCAGCGACGCAGACTTCGCCAAGAAGCTTGAGGATTTCATTCGCACCGAAGCCGCCAGCAAGGTCCGGGGCAATGCTGAACATGCCCTGGACCCTGCGCTGTGGGCGCAACTGGCCAAGGGCATCAGCTATGTCGAGGGCGACTTCCTTGACGACGGCACTTACGCGGATATTGCGCAGAAGATCGCCGACAGCGGCACCGGCAACGCCGTGTTCTACCTCGCCACTGCGCCGCGCTTCTTCAGTGAAGTGGTGCAGCGCCTGGGCAGTGCCGGTTTGTTGAATGAAACGGACGATGGCTTTCGGCGCGTGGTTATCGAGAAGCCGTTCGGCTCCGACCTGGCCACCGCCGAGGCGCTGAACGCATGCCTGCTCAAGGTGATGAGCGAGAAGCAGATCTACCGCATCGACCATTACCTGGGCAAGGAGACGGTGCAGAACATTCTGGTCAGCCGCTTCTCCAACGTGCTGTTCGAAGCGTTCTGGAACAACCACTACATCGATCACGTGCAAATCACCGCGGCTGAAACCGTCGGCGTTGAAACCCGAGGTAACTTTTTCGAAAAAACCGGCACACTGCGTGACATGGTGCCCAACCATCTGTTCCAGCTGCTGGCGATGGTCGCCATGGAGCCGCCGGCAGCCTTCGGCGCCGATGCGGTGCGCGGTGAGAAAGCCAAGGTGGTCGGTGCAATTCGCCCCTGGTCGCTGGAAGATGCGCGGGCCAATTCCGTGCGCGGCCAGTACACCGCCGGCGAAATCGCTGGCAAGCCATTGCCCGGTTATCGCGAAGAAGCCAACGTCGCACCCGACAGCAGCACCGAGACCTTCGTTGCGCTCAAAGTGATGATTGATAACTGGCGTTGGGTCGGTGTGCCGTTTTACTTGCGAACCGGCAAGCGCATGAGCATCCGCGACACCGAGATCGTGATTTGCTTCAAGCAGGCGCCTTATGCGCAATTTCGCGATACCGAAGTCGATGAGCTCAAGCCCACTTACTTGAAAATCCAGATCCAGCCGAACGAAGGCATGTGGTTCGACCTGCTGGCCAAGAAGCCTGGGCCGACTCTGGAGATGGCCAATATCGAGTTGGGTTTTGACTACAAGGACTTCTTCGAGATGCAGCCCTCGACAGGTTACGAAACCCTGATCTACGACTGTTTGACCGGCGATCAGACGTTGTTCCAGCGTGCCGACAACATCGAGAACGGTTGGCGCGCCGTGCAGCCGTTCCTGGATGCCTGGAAGGAAGACGACGGTATCCAGGCCTACAAGGCTGGCGAAGATGGCCCGGTGGCAGCGGATGCGTTACTCGCTCGTGACGGCCGCACCTGGCACAGCCTCGGATGAGTGACGTAACGATTCATCCCATCCGCTTTGTCCTCAGTGATGTAGACGGGACGCTGTTGCACCCCGACCACAGCCTCAGTCAGCGCACCGCCGACGCTATTGCTGCGATGCGTGAAGCCGGGGTGCTGTTCAGCCTGGCCAGCGGGCGTCCGCCCAAGGCCATGCTGCATTTGATCGAGACGTTTGGCATCGATGTGCCGGTGGCCGGCTTCAACGGCGGCACGCTGGTCAACCCGGATGGCAGCATCCTGGTGGCTCACCATTTGCCGGCAGAAGCGGCACTGGTCACGCTGGCGCTGTTTTCTGCCGAGCCGGATGTAGAAGTGTGGGTGTTTGCCGACGGCGATTGGCTGCGCCGCGACCCGCCAGGGCCAATGGTGCAGCGCGAAGCTGATGGCCTGGGCTATGGCCCGGTGGTCGTGGAGAGCTTCGAGCCCTACCTGGACCGGGTCGACAAGATTGTCGCGGCCAGTAACAACACGCAGTTGCTGGTGGAGTTGGAAGCGCAGTTGCAGCCCAAGGTACAAGGTTTGGCTCAGGTATCGCGTTCACAGCCGGTGTACCTGGACGTGACCGCAATGCTGGCTAACAAAGGCGAAGCCTTGAAAACCCTGGCTGAGCACCTTGGCGTGCCGCTGAACCAGACCGCCGCCATCGGCGACGGCGGCAACGATCCGGCGATGTTTCACGTGGCTGGATTGTCGATTGCCATGGGCCAGGCCGAAGAAACCGTCAAGCGCCAGGCCAATGTGGTGACCAGCAGCAACGTCGAGGACGGGGCTGCCGAGGCGTTCGAACGGTTTATTCTCGCGGCACGCTAAGTACTTGAAGTGTTATCGCACAACTTCCAGCCGATGTTTGACGTTGGCTGGAAGTTGTCGCATTGAATTACTTCGGCATTGCCCAGGACTGTAACTGGTAGCCATCTTTGTCGAGCTCGGCGCGAGCCTGCAACAACAGGTCTTCAAGTTGAGCCGGGTCGGTATAGGCAGTCGACGACAGCTGTTTGCTGCCGATACGGGTGTTGGTACGGTCGATGACGCTCAGGCTGAGGGCGCCATTGCCATCGTGCCAGGCCACGCACTGAAAGGGTTGGAAGGCACGGTCTGCAATCAAAAGAGCTTCGTTGATGCGCAGCGGAGCGTTCATTTGGGTCTTCTCTCTGTATGCCCATTCAAGTGAGTACCGGCGGTTGGGCTGACCGTGCGGTGGGTTACTTGTACTGATGCACGATGGTGGGGTGCGGGTCACATGCTAGAGCAAGAAATTTTAACTTTCCCTGATTGACGTCATGTAAGAGGCTGTTTTGAAAGCTGATAGAAAGTTTCGGCCGTGGCAAACTTTTCCCCCCGATTAAACACACATGGCTTTTTGCCCGCACTTATAGCGAAATAGTACAAGGTGAGCGTCAAGATCTTGCTAGGGTTAGCGCCAAGCGCCCCAAATCCTTGTTTCTAAATAACTTTAATAATCTTGGCGCCAAGGAATCGTCATGGTTGTGACACCTGTTCAACGCCGCTTGCTGGTAGTCGACCCCTGTGATGACTGTCACAGGCTACTACCCGGCTTGCGCACTGCCGGCTGGGAAGTGGACAGCTGTGCATTGCAGGCGGTGGGGGATCGTTCTTGCGATGTGGGCCTGCTGCGCTTGCAGCCCTGCCATCTGGAACGCCCCGAGGCGGTCAAGGAGTTGATTGGCCGCAGCGGTACCGAGTGGATCGCCGTGCTCAGTCCTGAAGTCCTGCGTTTGCAGAATGTCGCAGATTTTGTCTGCGAGTGGTTCTTCGATTTTCATACCTTGCCGTTCGATGTGGCTCGGGTCCAGGTGACCATTGGGCGTGCGTTTGGCATGGCGCGACTGCGGGGCAAGGGCGTCGTGCCGGTAGATGAACCCCACGAGTTGTTAGGCGACAGCCGCCCGATTCGTGAACTGCGCAAATTGTTGTCGAAGTTGGCGCCCACCGAATCGCCGGTACTCATTCGTGGCGACAGCGGCACCGGCAAAGAGCTGGTCGCCAAGACCCTTCATCGACAATCCCAGCGCCACGCCAAGCCGTTTGTGGCGATTAACTGTGGGGCGATCCCTGAACATCTGATCCAGTCGGAACTGTTCGGCCATGAAAAGGGCGCCTTTACCGGCGCACATCAGCGCAAGGTCGGACGGATTGAGGCGGCCCACGGTGGCACGTTGTTTCTGGATGAAATCGGCGATTTGCCGATGGAGCTGCAAGCCAACCTGTTGCGCTTTCTTCAGGAAAAACATATCGAGCGCGTCGGCGGCAGCCAACCCATCTCGGTGGATGTACGCGTGCTGGCAGCCACCCATGTGGATCTTGAAGCCGCGGTGGAGAAGGGCGCCTTTCGCGAAGACCTGTATTACCGCCTCAATGTCTTGCAAGTAGTCACGGCCCCTTTGCGCGAGCGCCATGGTGACGTGGCGATGCTGGCCAATCATTTTTCGCGTTTCTACAGCCAGGAAACCGGCCGACGCCCGCGCAGTTTCAGCGAAGAGGCATTGGTGGCGATGGGGCAACACCCGTGGCCGGGCAACGTGCGTGAGCTGGCCAACCGTGTGCGCCGCGGTCTGGTGCTGGCCGAAGGGCGCCAGATCGAAGCCGTGGACCTGGGGCTGCAAGGCCAGCAGGTACTTTCGCCGCCGATCGCGACACTGGAAGACTACAAGCACCGCGCCGAACGCCAGGCGTTGTGCGATGTGCTCAATCGGCACAGCGATAATTTCAGTGTTGCAGCCCGTGTGCTGGGGATTTCCCGGCCGACGTTCTACCGGCTGCTGCACAAGCACCAGATCCGCTAGGTTGGGTCAACCCCCCATGCTGTTCTGTAGGAGCGAGCTTGCTCGCGATAAACGTCAACGATAACGCGTGTTTCCTGAATAAACGCGGCGTCCATGGGTTTTCGCGAGCAAGCTCGCTCCTACAAATCAGAAGTAGTACGGGAATTTCAGGCTGAACGTAAAGTCCGGCGCGTCATCGGTCATCCCGATCGCCAGGTTCGGCACAATGGTCAGGTTATCCGACGCGGCAATCGTCATGCCTACGTTGAAATAACCCGCGTTTGCATCGCTGGACACCACCGATTGCCAGTCGCCGCCGTCCGGCTTGAGCTTGCTCTTGCGCTGCACCAGATCGGAAACCGAGAACGACATGCTCATCTTCTCGTTCAAGGCGAACGCCACACCGACACCGAACTGGAAGCTGTCGCCCAGGCGTACTTTGCCCCCCACCTTCTGGTTGACTTCACTGCTGATGTCATCGAACGAGTCTTCGAAGTTGTGGGTATACGACAGCGAACCGAACAGCACCGCCGGGTCGAAGGTCTTGACCAGGGAAATGCCGGGTGTAACCGACCAGACCCCGTTGCCCGTAGGCAGGCTTTCCGGCAAGTAGAGGTTGTCGTTGTTGGGTTGCCTGACGAGCTTGATGCCGAACGGCTCTTTACCCGTGGGCGCCTTGACGCGCACAGACACTACCGCATCCGGCAAGGTCGGCGTTTCGTCGAGGAACTTATAGGCCACGCCAAAGTTGACGTCACCGATGGTAGGGTCGCGGGTCACCGAGGCTTCCGAGGTGGCGGTGGCATCGTTGCCGGCACCGCCGGACTGGTAGGTCGAATCGCGGTACACCACGGGGACGTTCAGATCGAACTGCCAGCGGTTGTCGACGTTGTAGCGCCCGGTAAGGTCCAGGGTCCAACTGTCGGACTTGATCCGGTCCAGGTTGATATTGCCCAGAAAGATCGAGTCCAGCGCCAGGAAGCCATTGAGGGTCAATTGGCGTGCATCGTAACGGGCATAGGTGATGCCGGTTTCCACGCTGAACTTGCCATTGCCGAAAAAGCCGCTGGCCTCGTTGTACAGGTTGCTCACACTTTGCGCAGGGGCCGAGTCGTCCTTGAGGGATTGGCCGTAGGAGCTGCCGCCACCGCCTGCACCACCTGACGCTGCGGCTGCACCCGTACCCGTGGCGGCGACAGCGTTAGCGCCTTGCTTGAAGTCGGCAGGTGATTTGGCCAAGCGCTTGGGGGCGGGCGCTGCGGGTTGATCCTCTACCTGACGCACGCGTTGCTCCAGCACGGCCAAGGCTTTTTGCTGCACGTCATAGCGTTGCTTGAGTTCCAGCAGTTCCTTTTTCAGGGTTTCGATATCGGCGTCTGGCGCGGCATACAGCACGGATGCGGGCAAGAGCGTACTTAAACAAATCACCGCGCGTAGCGATAACGATCGATGCATGAAATAAGCCGTCCTGTTCTAATGCGAAAGTGTCGAGGGTCAGCGTAGTTCAATAACCGAGCGTGCGTAGGCCTTTGAGTTGATCCAAATTGCAGTTCAACGCGCCGTTGTTCAAGCCGTTATTGTTCATCACGACGTTGAGTTGGGTGATGTTTCTGACAAGGTTGCTGTTGCCGGTCAGCACTGTACCCTGCAGCACATTGCCGCCGCCGATCTGCTGCAGGCTGTTGCCCTGGTTGTGGTTGGCCTGGATCGCCATTTGTACACCGCCGTTGTTGGCCGAAACGCTGACGCGGCCCGCCGCGCTGTCGCCGGTTACGGTGCCGCCGGCCATCAGCACTTGCCCCGTTTGCAGGTTACTGGCGGGGGCGACACCATTCTCGATGCTGATGCCCACATCGTTGTAGGCGGTGTTGCCATCGCCTGCGGTGCGCACGCTTTGGGTTACGCCCTGGCCGCTGCCGAGGCCGGCGCCACCGACCACATTACCGGTGCCGGTGTTTGGCAGGCTGCCGTTACCCGTGGAACCGGTGGTTTGCACATAGAATTGCGGAGTAACGGTGGTCTTGTCGATCTGCATGTTGGCCGTGCCGGTAATGCGGTCACCGACGGCGTTGGTCCAGGTGCTGCTCATGACAATGCCGAAGCTGATGATGCGCCCCGGCATTACGTAACGGCCACGCAAGTCGGCCATCTCCGCGTCCTTGAGTTCGATCGGTTTGAAAGCCGATGAAGCATAGGCGGGCATAGAGGCTGCCAGACACAAGACCGTCAGCCAACGGAAAGTGTTCATCTGCTGCTCCTGGGGCGTCCTGCCCCTTATTGCGCTTCTAGAAGAAGTCGCTCTGGATAAAACCGAAATCCATCAACTCGGCATCGCCCACGGGCCGGAACTCGTTCAACTGGTTCTTGGCCGTCAGCGGAGTGGGCGGGTCGAGCAAGACGTTGGCCTTGTCGTAACCTTCGCCCAGCACGGCAAACACAATGCCATTCCAGCCTTTGACAAAGTCGTCACGGGAATAGCGCTTGTGCCCCAGCACGGGATCGCCGATATACACCCAGTCCTTGTCGGCCCGCTGCATCACCACGAAGTGCTTGTAGCCACGAATTTCCAGCAGCACCACCACGGGAATCTTCACCGTCACCAGGGTATCGGCTGCGATCTTGTAGCCGCGGGCACGCATACCGATGCTTTCGAGGTAGCGCTTCATGTCCAGCATGGAAAAGCCTTGGGTGCGCACCAGGTCCTGGTCGGCGGTTACCAGCATCCCTTTGATGATGTGGTCTTCGTCGACGTCCAGCCAATAGGCCTGGCGCAGGATGGTCGCGAGTGCCGCGGCACCGCAGCTGAAATCGGTTTTCTGTTCCACCAGGTTGGCGAACCGGCGCTCACGGATGCTCTCGACCTTCTTGAAGATCACCGCACCGCCGGGCATGGCGGAAATCGCCATGGTGCCTGCCCAGGTCGTGCCGGTGAGCAACATCAAGAGGGTGAGGGTCGCGATACGCATGATCGAATGACCTGTTGGGCACTGAAATAAAAAGGGCCTTGTTGCCAAGGCCCCGTTGGATCAGAAGCGCACGCCGCTGCTGCACACAGTGCAACCCTGGCCGATCGACAGGCTGTTGCTGCCCTGGTTGCCCGCACCGGATTGCAGGTTGACGCCTACGTTGCCGGAATTGCGGTTGACCGAGTTGTCGAGGCTGGAATTGTTCGACACGTATTGAGCTTTGCCACCATAGCCGTGGCTGCTGGCGGCGGTGTTGAGGAAGTTGTTGGCAAGCGAGTTTTGTTCGGTATTGGCTGCCGCCGCGATATTTTTCCCGTCAGCGGTCACGATAGCCAGGTTGTTTTTACCTTGGTTGCCTTGACCGGACTGGCCGTTGTAACCGACGTTGCCGGAGTTACCGTTAACAGCATTATCCAGGGAGGAGTTGTTTTGCGTGCCTTTGTTGATGAAGCTGTTCAGCCCGCTGTTTTGATTCACGTCGACCACGCCGAACACGGTCGCTGCATCGCCTTTGGCGCTGGAGATGGCGGCAGAGTTGTCGGCCTGGTTGCCACTGCCAGACTGCACGTTGACCCCGACGTTACCGCTGTTGCCGTTGACGGAGTCATCGGCAGACGCGTTGTTTTCGGTTTTGGTGTCGTTGAATTTATTGCCTGCGCTGTTTTGTACATCCGTGACGACAGCAGCAATTACGCCCGTTGGCTGAGGCGCAGGGTGCCAGCCACCCGCTTGAGCAGCTGCTGCCATGAGTGCGGCGAGAGCGAAAACCAG
Organism: Pseudomonas sp. OST1909; assembly: GCF_015277575.1. Lineage (NCBI taxonomy): Bacteria > Pseudomonadati > Pseudomonadota > Gammaproteobacteria > Pseudomonadales > Pseudomonadaceae > Pseudomonas > Pseudomonas sp. OST1909. The sequence continues at coordinate 3,705,023 of NZ_CP063780.1, read as the reverse complement.
AGGTTTCAGAGCCATTTGAGGTTTCATGGTGTTTCTCCTTGCTTCTAATTAGTTGGGTTAAGTGTTGGTACGGTCTAACTAACGTCTACCAAGCGGTTACTTGATAGTGATGCCCAGGGTGTTAGCCACTCGGTTCCCCACCCCGGCACTCTGGTTCACCTGAATCACTCCTCGGCTGCCGGTGAAGGCCTGGTCGCTGGTCGCGACCTGGCGGCTGCCAGTGGTGGAGGTGAGCCCTGAGTCGGTCAACTGCGTCGTGTTCTGTTGCAACAGGACGCTGTCATCGATGCTTTGCGGGCCAGGGTTGAGGCTGATCCGCACCGCGTTGATTGATTGGTTATTGGCCCCGGCCGACTGGTTAACGCCCAGCACGCCGTTGCCATTGATAAATGAAGCGCCCTGAATCGCCACCTTGGCACTCAAGGACGGGTCGACGTTGCCGTCGAGCCGCTGGATATTCACATTGCTGGCCCGGCCATCGAGCGCGATTGCGCGGCTGTTGGACATCTGTTGCTGGTTGCCGGCTGCCTGGTTGATCGACAGCACACCTTCGTACTGTTGGCCGCTGTTGTTGATAACGGCGGTGTTGTCTGCCATTGCCGAGGCGCTGCCCAGCAGGGCGATGGTCAACAGGATGCGCTTCATCATTTGCCCCCCAGCATGTTGCCCAGGTTGTTCAAGGGCGCCATGCCGCGCTGGATCGAACCATTGATCTGCCCAGCCATGCTGCTGCCCGCGCCATGGCCGGCGGCTGCGCCGGCGCCCTGGGTCGACAGGCTGTTTTGCGTGGCGCTCAGGCCAGACAGGTTGCCGTTAGGCTGGATGGATCGCGCAAGGCCCGAACCGCTGCGGATGCCGCCAATGTCCCGATCACTGAGTTCGCCGGAGGTGGCACTGATGATTTCTTTGCTGGGGTTGGCGTTGGCAGTGGTGGGGTATGGATCGGGGAGGGAGGTGCGCCCGTACATGTGACCCTGCACGGTTCGCCCTGTCACGATAACGCCATCGCCCGCATGGCTGATGCCGGCGCTGAGCACGCAGCTGATCAGCAGTACGGTTATCGAGGCGTGTGTGAGTGTGATCACGGCGGCAGTCCTTGTTCTGAACGCTGACCCTAAACAGCGTTATCAGGGAAAGAGCAGAACCCGTGCCGCTTTTCGTTTGCGTTTGAAACTCAATAGGTTGCGATTTTTCTGCGCGCATCGCCGATAGCAGTGTTTCAAGCATGAAACAGTCGCTGGGCGGCGCGATATGCCCGGCCACACTCGTCAACTGTGTCAGCGATGAAACAGTCTCGATGACAGGGGCATGAATCCGCAGCCGCTGGGCGATTCAGCGTACCGAGGTGTTTCAAAAGTGGACACTGAAGTAAAAAAAACGCGCCTCAACCCTTGGGCGTTTTACCCGGGATGGAGTTGAGTACGGGATTGCCATCCTGGTTGCGGGTCAGGTAGACCGGCAGGACCTTGGGCAGGGAAGGGATGAGGTTGTTGACCTCGCTGAGGTTATAGATGCCACCAATGCGAATGCTCCCGGTGCCAGCATCCGCCAGCATCACTGGCTTGTTCAGGTATCGGTTGATCAGCGGCAACGCATCGGCCAATGCAAGGTTATCAAGCACCAGCTTGCCCGTACGCCAGGCAAGCGCAGGGTCATTGGGTTTGATCGCGGCGACTTGCGGTGTGGCGTCGCCGCGGTGGTAGGTGGCCTGCATCCCCGGCGTCAACGGCACGCTGCCATGCACCGCGTCGCTGGTGATCTGCACCGAGCCTTCCAGCAACATTACCCGCACCTGGTCTTCATACTTCCACACATTGAACTGGGTGCCCGTCACCCGAACCCGGCCTTCGCCAGCCTGCACGATAAACGGGTGCTCGCTGTCATGGGTGACGTTGAAAAACGCTTCGCCCTTGGCCAACTTCACCTGGCGACGATCCTTGTAGTGGCTGTAGACCAGCTCGGTGCCCAGGTTCAACTCCACCTCACTGCCGTCACCGAGGGTAACTTTGCGCAGCCCGTTGGTGGCGTCAAACCGCTCATACGAGCTTGGCAACCAACCGGCTTCCCAGCCCGTGAAGGCGGCCAGCGGCAGAGCAGCAAGGCAAATGGCGGCTGCCACCGCATAAGAGCGCCAGCGTTTGCGAGGCTTGAGCGGCACCACAAGCGGTGCAGGCGCATTGCGGGGCAAATGATCGGCCACGTCCCAGATTTCCAACATCGCGGCATACTCGAAGGCGTGCAGCGGGTGGGCATCGTGCCAATGTTCGAAGGCCTGACGTTCAGCCGCCGTGCAGTCGCTGGCATGCACACGCATACACCAATGCGCAGCGGCGTCGGTGATGGCGTCGTATTCGGCTTCTGAAAGGGACTTTTCGCTCATTTACTCATCCTGATTTCCCGCATTCTACCCCTCCGAGCCTTACGGCGAGAACAGCATCATGGCGATTGCATATCAATTGGAACTTATTCTTGTTTAAACGCGCCTAAAAAATCAGGAAACACACTGTCATCCACCAAGGAGTACGAACATGTTGAAGAAAACCTTAGCCGCCCTGTGTGCAACCACCGCGCTGTTGAGCGCCGGCGCTGCGCTGGCAGACAAGCCGGGTGCGGGCTGGATTCCGATTGAAAAAGCTATTGAAGTGGCGAAGACCAAGGCTGGGTATGTCGAAGTTTATGCCGCCGAAGCCGACGACAACGGCTACTGGGAAGTCAAAGGCCGTAAATCCGACGGCGTGGTGTATGAAGCACGAATCGACGGCGCCTCGGGCAATGTCCTGCGTGACCAGAAAGATTGATTCACGTGTTGGGGGCCTGCTCAGGCCCCCTCATCCAGCATGCGCCCCAGATGCGTAACCAGGTAACTGACCGAGTCGGCGTTGGATAGAATGACGTCGATGCGCTTGTCGACATTGCTCATGAAGATTTGTCGGGCCTCATTCAGGGTCTTGGCGCCGGTGATGCTCAGGACTCTGCGTTTGAGGGCGTTAGTGGTAGTGAAAAAACCGTAATCCTCCCAGGTATTGGATATGTCATCCCATGCCTTGAATAGCATGTTTGCCGGCGTCAACGTCGACAGCCCGGTTGTTTGCAAATCATCCTGACGCGTCTTCACCGCCTGAGCACCCGGCTTTGCCGTGTCGATCAGGTCGCGGAAGGGTTCTATGCTCCGCAGGTAGGCAATGTCTTCTGTCTTGAACCTCAGGTGCGTCAGCTCATGGATCAGAGTAGAGGCTCTGGCATGGGCGAACATGTCAAAAGGTTCACTCAGAATGGTGGCGTATTCAGCCAGGTTCGGGTGGAAGAACCTTTCGAACAAGTACACTTTTCGTTCGCTGTCATCGAGAAGCACCATCGCGTACTCATTGGTGGGATCGTTCACGCTTTCACCGCTGACAAGGCGCATTGATTCAGGGCCGATCAAGGTGGGGTCGCTTAACTCATCCAGTATTCCATCGATGATGTCCTCGATTTTCTTTACCTGGGCCGGGTTCAGATTGAGAGTGCCGAACAGGTCGCACAAGAACAGGCCTACTCGGCTATCAGGCTTGAGCAGCTCTGCAAAGTGCTGGATGTTGCGCTTGCAGTTGACGGCGTAGTAAGTCGATACGTTGAAGGCTTCGTTGATGACTTGGGCTTTCCAGCTCGACACTGCGGCGATTGCCCTTATACCCAGCGCTTCAATATTGATGTCGCGTCTTTCGGCCCGTCGCACTTTTTGCCGCGTCCAGGCCTGGCCGAAGCGGGGCGTGTGTATGCTCAGGTCCACTACCCATTTGCCATCAGCATTGCGACCAACGTAGGGGCCCTGCTGAGCGTCGTTGTCCAGGCGCCAGTGCGCCTTGGTTTTCTTCACCGGATACACCTTGCCTGCCAGCGGCACGTAACTCTTGGCGCTCGCCTTATCCTTGTAGACATGGGTGGAGGTGTCCAGCTCAAGGTCCTTAAGGGCGATGTCGTAGCCCTCCAAGCGCTGCAACTGCGTTCGGGAAGTGGCGGTGACGTCCCGCAGGCCCGGGGTAGTGGCGGTGGGCAGGCCGCCTTCCGGCAGGTCGACCAGGTCAGCGTCATCAGGCGGTGGGGTTTCGCTGCCATCAAGCTCGCTGTACAGGGCGGCCATTTGCACCACTGCCAGGCTAAAGTCCTTCATCGCGGCTTTCCACTGGTGCAGTTGCAGCGCTTCAGCCGAGCGCTTGACCAACTTGTAGCTGCGCCAGACCACAAGTGGATAGGCGAGTTTGCCCGCCATGAAGTGCACTGCCGTGGGTATGCCCTTGCCGAACACGCCCACCACTTTATCCCAAAGCAGCTTGGAACCTTTTTCGAACTGGCAGGCGAGCATTTTCAGCAGGATCAGCGTGTTCTCACTGAATAAATAGTGCAGCAGGTTGCCGGTCACGGCAGATGAGGCCAGGCTCATATCCGAAGAGCGATGAAGGTTGTTTTGCAGCAAGCTGCGGTAAACGGCCTGGTGCGGATCTTCCAGGTGCTGGATGACCCAGTCCTGCAGTTCCCCTGGTCGCTCCACTTCATCCAGCAGCGCTTGCTCGTTGTCATATTGCTTGAGCACGTGGTTTTCACTGTAGGGCGCATAGAGCACTACCGGACCGGGCTCTTTACTTCCAGGGCTGATCAGGTACATGCCCAATACCTTGGCGGCAGTAGCGCCTGCAGTCGCCACCAGCTCCACGGGCCGGATCAGCGTCGATACGTCCTTCAACGCCGCACGTGCCAGGCCGTCAGGCATGTCGAACACCTGCTGGACCAAGCCCAAGGCCTTGTTTGACAGGCGTTCTTGCAGATGTTGTTCGTGGGCGTATTGCAACACCTGCCATGGCAGTTGCCGACAGAACAGGCGCCGGCGTTTGCGTGCAGCTTCCGTGCGGGTGTCCATCTCGGTTTGCAATCGCTTTTGGTACACCGATTTCAAGTCCAGTTGCCGCACCAGTTGAACCAGCGCATTGGCGTCCAGGGTGTCCGGCAGCGGTGTGGCGGTGCGCGAGCGGGGGCGGGTAGTCTGGTTGTCCAGGTTCGGCCAGTGACGCAAGGCAAAATCGGTCAGGCTGTAGTCATGGATGTCGAGGGCCTGGTGCACGGGAATCAGCACATCATCGGGGCTGATGGTCTGCTTGGGAAAGCGCGCCTTGAGCAATTTCGACAGGGCGTCAAGGGTGTGCTCGCCAATGGTGGGAATGCCTTGCAGGTAGTCTTCCTCTTCCGGGGCGCTGTTGTGGTATTGCTCAAGCAGTTCGGCATGGAAGATCTGCTCGTTGGCGGGCGCCATTGCCAGCCAAACGGGCAGGGCCTGCTGGGTGACCATGGCATCGGCCAGCGCCTGGGCTCGGGCAAGGTTGGTGGGCGCCGGGATCTGCAGGATCTCATCCAGGCGGTCCTGCAGGGCGCGCGCCGGCAAGTCCATGGCCAGCAGTTGGTCCACCGAGTCCATGACGTAATCGCCGTAGGTTTTCAGGCGATTGTCCAGCAGGTTTTCGTCTATACGTTGCAGCGCAGCCAGGCGATACGCCTGATGAGGCACGCGCTGGGACAATGACAGATTTTCCAGTAGCGACAGTCGTTTGATCGGATGCGCCACGCGCTGGGTTAGCGCCTCGCGCAGGGCCGAGACCGACGCAAAAACCTCATGACCACGCCGGGGCGTCCATAGGATCGCCTGGCCCGAATTCTTGGGGTCAAGGCCGCCACGTTCGGTCAGTACAAACAGATTGGCCAGCGGCAGCAGCGCGTCGGACGTACCCTTGTGCAATGCCAGCGCATAAGCATCCGGCAGAAACCCGTTGATCCCATGTCGGGTCAGGCGCGCCAGGCTGTCAGTTTGCAGGACTGCATCAAGAATGGCATGGCTGCGTGGCGTCAGCGTTTTACCCAGCAGCCGCAGTTCAGCCTCGCTGCGCAGGCCCAACAACATCGAGTGCGCGTGCTTATCGCGGATGTTATTCAGGAACAGGCGCGGGAGTTCACGCATCTCGTGGCCGGCAAACACCTTCAAGACCCGTTCGATCATGTTGTTGAAGGTTTTGAGGGGCATGTTATTGAGCTTCAGGGCGACACCCTGGTTGCGTTCTGTGTAAAACCCAGTTCTGGAAGACACCGGGAGCGGCTTGCTCTCCTGGCCGAGGCGCTCGATGAAATGTTCAACCATGCTCAGCGAAGACACAGGCGCGCGCTCCTCACGCTGCTCGGCGCGGGACGCGTAAGTGTTGACGTAAACCTCGTCGGCCTTGAGGTCCAGTCGTTGGGTTTGCAGTTCCGTGTTCAGGGCCAGGGTGGCCACGCTGCGCAGTGTAGGGTGCTTAAGGCGCTCGATCTGCAATCCTTCTTCGGCAGCACGCAGGCGTTGCAGGTGCAGCTTGGCGCGCTCGGCTTGCACCGTGGAGGGACGGCCATTGCCGCTGCTGACGGGATGTATTGTCCAGCGCCCATCGGTGTCCAGGTCGGCCAGGCGACTGTCTAGCATGGTGCGGATGTCCAGGGCGTAATCGAGCAATGCTTCCAGGTCCACCTGGCCGGCGCTGCTGCGATAGAGGCTCAGGGCATGGTTCATATTACTGGTCTGCTTGGCGGCGATGTCTTCGATCATGTCGGTGAACACGTGCCCGGTGACGGGGTGTGCGGCAACATTGATCTGGTCCAGGCCGATAAAGGTGTTGCGCTCGTCCAGAGACAGGAAATTGAGCAGTTCATCTTCGTGCCCGGCGGCGGTGAGCATGGTCAATAGCGTGTCTTTGAGATCATCCAGATCTTTAAGTACCTGCAAGCCACGGGATTGGGTGTAAAGGTAGGCATGGCTGTCATGCAGCATCAGGGTACTGGCCAGTTCCACGTAGTGCTGGTACGGCGCATAGATGCGTACTGTTTCCACGCTCAGTTCGGCGGCGTAGGTGCTGCGAGCGCCCTGGTCGCTGAGAAACAGGGCCTGGAGCATATGGCTTTCGTCAGCACTGAGGATGCCGCTCTGGCGCTTGAGCAGCACATCGAGGCGGAATTTGTCAGCCAGGATTTGCGCGAACAGGTCAAGGCGTGAGGTGCCGCTGTCGATGTCTTCGTTCCAGTAGGTCTGCAGCAGGCTGTCGAGCAATTTGGACAGCGTACCGGAGGTTTGTTCGATGAGCGTGTCCCAATACTCGCGGTCTTGTTGCAACTGGGGCTGGGTGAAGTGGCTGGTGACGTGCTTGGGGTTGATGAATTCGCGAGTTTGCCCCAAGGGCCAGGCATGGTTGACATAGAACTGCAATAACGCATCACGTAACGACAGGGAGTCGATCCAGCGTCGATCGGCATCCGTCGGGCTTTGGAGAAAGCAGTTCACTTGCGTTTGCCGCTGATCCAGACCGGGGAAATGAGGGTGCGCCATGATGCCGAGCAATGTGTCGAGCATGGCGGACAAGGTCGGGGTCTTCTGCAAGTGCTCAAGCATTGCTTGCACGTTGGCCTGTTGGCAGGCCTGCAGGGTTTGTTCCTGGTCTTCCATGACCGCACCCAGGACCGGCAAAGTGGTCAGTGTCAGAACGCTACCCGCCGGCAGGCTGTTGCGCTGTGCAATTGACAGGAAGCTGAGCAATTGCACGCGCTGTACCGAATCAGCCAACGCCTGACTGACCTCGGCAAGCAGCGAGGCATGGCTGTCAAACACCTGGATACCGCCATAAGGCGTGTACAGCAGAGCCTTGGCACCGTCGGGCGTGGAACTCATCGAAAACGCGCCGGCGAGTGGGATCGCAGCCTGCCCTGCCACATTGATCAATAGCTTTTCTACACGCATGGGCGGGCTTTGCAGGCGGGTATCCTGACGGCTGGCGTCGCTGGCGTAATACACGCCGTGCAGCCATTCCAGATCCTTGACGGTGAACCCCAGGGCGCGTTCGCGCTTGCTCAATGTCGAGCGATTGACGGGTAGCAGGAACTCGTCGAAAAAATAGGGCGGGGTGACACGGGTCATCGCCTGTCTCCAGCGTGAATAGGAAGACACAGGGTAGGCAGGCACCGATGACTGGCGGGGGTAACTATTGAGTCTCGTCGTAAGTTGACAGTGAGCGCTGCAGGTGGTGTTTAATCGACGGCCTGGATGTCCATTCGTTGCCCCTTCCAATCATAAAAATGGAGCTTCAAATGTCTGCGCAGTCTCCGACAGTTGTCACGGCCTTCATCAGCTTCACTGAGTTGGTGGGGTTGCTCCAACAGATTTTCGTCAGGCACGGCACCTCGCCAGAAGTGGCGGCGATCCTTGCGCACAATTGCGCCAGCGCTGAACGTGATGGCGCTCATAGCCACGGTATTTTTCGTATCCCGGGTTACCTCTCGACCCTGGCCAGCGGTTGGGTCAATGGCGCCGCCGTACCGATCGTGAGCGACGTTGCGTCAGGCTTCGTACGGGTCGACGCCGCCAATGGGTTCGCCCAACCCGCTCTGGCGGCCGCGCGTGCGTTACTGGTGAGCAAGGCCCGCAGCGCCGGCATTGCGTTACTGGCTATCCACAATTCCCATCACTTTGCGGCCTTGTGGCCGGACGTCGAACCTTTCGCCGAAGAAGGACTGGTTGCACTCAGTGTGGTCAACAGCATGACCTGCGTGGTGCCCCATGGCGCTGATCGCCCGTTGTTCGGCACCAACCCCATCGCGTTTGCTGCGCCGCGGGCCGATGGCGCGCCGATTGTGTTCGACCTGGCCACCAGCGCCATCGCCCATGGCGACGTGCAGATCGCCGCGCGCAAAGGCGAGCGGCTGCCACCGGGCATGGGCGTCGATAGCCTGGGCCAGCCGACCCAGGACCCGAAAGCCATTCTGGAGGGGGGCGCGCTGTTGCCATTTGGTGGGCATAAGGGGTCGGCGTTGTCGATGATGGTCGAGTTGCTGGCGGCGGCACTGACAGGCGGCAATTTTTCGTTCGAATTCAATTGGGCCGATCATCCGGGAGCGCGTACGCCCTGGACCGGCCAATTACTGATAGTCATCGATCCGCGCAAAACCGCCGGGCAAAGCTTTGCCGAGCGCAGCCAGGAACTGGTGCGGCAAATGCATGCGGCGGGGTTACGGCGATTACCGGGGGATCGGCGCCATCGCACACGGGCGAAGTCGCAGGAAGCAGGCATAGAGCTTGACACGCAGGACATTCGGCAACTGCGAGAACTGGCGGCGGGGTGAAACAGGCTGCGCCATGGGCGCAGCCCGTGCTGATCAGTGACGGCGACCCAGCAGCAGACCCACCACCAGGCCAAAGCCTGCGGAAATGGCCACGGTCTGCCATGGATGACCGCCGATGTAGGTCTCGGTGGCGTCCACGACCGGCTTGCTGCGCTCACGGACGCTGGACACCGAATCCAGGGCTTGCTTGAGTTTGATGGCAACCTGCTCGCGCAGGGTTTCACCTTCCTCGCCTACCAGGGATGCGCTGCTTTTGAGCAGTTTGTCCGATTCTTCGATCAGCGCGGTCAGTTCGCTGAAGGCTTGATCCTTGATTTGTTCTTCGACGGCTTGGGCGGCGGTTTTGCGGGCCATGTGTGACTCCTTGCAAGTGAATGTGACAGTGAACAATGGAGTATCGGGCAGCGGCAAAAGTTGCAGTTATTTTGCGAGCCGTCCATTTGCGGCACAATGGTGATCAGGCCCTTTGGGCCTACAGTGTAAGATGTCAGTCATTTGTGCAGCAGGTAATTCAACATGAGCTTCAATCTCGCCAACAAGACCCTCGCCGAACGCGCCGAGCTGGAAGACGAAAAGTCGCGCCTCTACGACCTGTGGCAAACCAACCTGGGCAAAGCCAAGGGCGAAGCCGCCCGTTTGTTCGGCGAGCGCGCCAAGCGCAAGGGCAAATGGGCCGAGTGGGTGCGCGCCGAACTTGACGGCATGTCGCCGCCGGAGTTTTCCAACATGGTGCGCAGTGAAGTCAACAAGCTGATGGCAGCGGCGAAGTAAAGCACGCCACGATCGCCTCGCGAACCTTGAGCAACAGCGGATCAAGCTGGGCCTGGGTACGCCAGCCCAACTCCACCGGGTAGTGCGGCAGCGCCAGCGGGCAGGGCAGCACACGCAAGCCGGTCATCTGCGCAATCGCTTGGGCCGCATGACCGGGGATCGTCGCCACCGCCGCGCTGCCTTTGAGCAGGTACGGCAGCGCCGCAAAGTGGCTGGTGGACGCACATACCTGGCGGCTCAAGCCCTGCGCCGCCAACCCTTCATCGGTAATACCGATAAACCCGCCTGACGACACCAGCACATGGTCGCGTGCGATGAATTCTGCAAGCTCGATACCTTGCTGGCCGGGCGCCAGGCTGCCTGGGTCCACCAGGCAGCGGTAGTCTCCTTCGCCCAGCACTTGCCGACTCAGCCTGCGCTCGGCAAACCCGCCGGCGGTAATGGCCAGGTCCAGGTTGCGGTCGAGCAGGGCAGTCGCAACGATCTGGCTGTGGGTCTGGCGAAAGATCACCCGCAGTTTCGGCAGGCGCTCTGCGATGGCGTCCATCAGCTGCCGGCCGTAGGCGATTTCGAAATCGTCTGACAGACCTAACACCACCGATCGCCCCTGATAATGCGGGTTATCCGGGTGGATCATCGCCAGGCTTTGTCGGCAGCGGTCCAATGCCTCGCTGATCACCGGTTTCAACTGATTGGCCCGCAGGGTGGGCGCCAGGCCGCGACCGGTGCGTACGAAAAGTGGGTCGCCATACAGTTCGCGTAAACGCCGCAAACCGGCGCTGATTGCCGATTGCGTAACGCCCAGGCGCAATGCAGCACGGCTGGCGCTGGACTCGTCGTGCAGGGCTTCGAAGGTTTTCAACAGGTTCAGGTCAACCTGGGCGATATTCATTTGGCTCATATCATTTAGCACTGAGGTGGGCTTTATTCATGATCGAGTCTGGCCGGAGAATGGGCAACCCTTATTACCGGAGTGAGCGCAATGCCCGTATCGATCGTCGCAGCCCTGCAAATCGGCTCCTTGCCTGGCGGCAAAGCGCAAACCCTGGCGCAGATCCTGGCCTATGAAGATGAAATACAGCGCAGTGGCGCACAGTTGGTGGTGATGCCTGAGGCGTTGCTGGGGGGGTATCCCAAGGGCGAAAGCTTCGGCACGCAATTGGGTTATCGCCTGCCCGAGGGCCGTGAAGCCTTTGCGCGCTACTTTGCCAATGCCATCGACGTGCCGGGCGTGGAGACCGAGGCGCTGGCCGGGTTATCGGCGCGTACCGGTGCGAGCCTGGTGCTCGGCGTGATCGAGCGCAGTGGCAGCACGCTGTATTGCACCGTGCTGTATTTCGAACCGTCGAGCGGTTTGGTCGCCAAGCACCGCAAACTCATGCCGACCGGCACTGAGCGGCTGATCTGGGGCAAGGGCGACGGCTCAACCTTGCCGGTGATTGACGCGGCTGTCGGGTGTATCGGCGGGGCGGTGTGCTGGGAAAACATGATGCCGCTGTTGCGCACGGCGATGTATGCCAAGGGCGTGCAGGTGTGGTGTGCGCCCACAGTGGACGAGCGCGAGATGTGGCAGGTGAGCATGCGCCATATTGCCCATGAAGGCCGTTGCTTTGTGGTCAGCGCCTGCCAGGTGCAGGCATCACCGCAGGCCTTGGGTGTGGAGGTTGCCAACTGGCCGGCGGAGCGCCCGTTGATTGCCGGCGGTAGCGTGATCGTCGGGCCCATGGGCGATATTTTGGCGGGGCCGTTGCTGGGGGAGGAGGGTTTGTTGACGGCGCAGATCAATACAGATGATCTGGTGCGAGCACGCTACGACTACGACGTAGTGGGGCATTACGCTCGGCCGGATATTTTTGAATTGGTGGTGGACGAGCGCGCCAAGTCAGGCGTGCGCTACATCACTGATTGAACCGGGTCAACCCAAGGCTTTTGTAGGCGCGAGCTTGCATTTCGCAGATTTGGATCAGATCACTCGCGCATCACCAGGTGGCGGTATTGGGCAAATCCAGAGTGCCACGCTCTACAAAGCGCATGGTGCCGAACAATCCGCCCGCCAGTTTGCCGCGCAGCACATAGGGCAGGTTATTCAGGCTTTGGGTCTGGCTCAGGCCCAGGGTTTGGCGCAACACCGAGAACGCCGAAACACTCACGGGGACCATCAGCACCGTCTCGGAAAAACGTGGGATGCTGCCGGCCTGGTCACTTACCCCGGACGCCAACGGCCGGCCATTGACTTCCAGATCCAGCGCCACGCCGTTGTAGTCGATTGCTGTTTCATTGGGGTTCTGCACCCGCAGCTTCACGGCAAAGCGCACTTCCAGATCCTGGCTTTGCAGGGGCTCGATGCCCACCACGTTGATATTCACCGGGTCGCGATTGGGGAACAGCGCGCAGGCGCTCAAGCTCAGCAACAACAACGAAAGAACCATGAGCTTGCGCATATAAAAGTGCTCCTACTGTTTCGTGACGTCCGGGTCCTGCATGACCTTGAGGGTAGAGGACTCCGGATCGAATTCATCTTCTTCCAGCTCTATGAACTCTTCGGGCAGGAAAATGTTCAGCAGGATTGCACAGAACGCGCCCACAGTGATCGGCGATTCGAAGATGTTGTGCAGCGCCTTGGGCAAGTCGCGCAGCACTTCCGGCACTGCGGCGACGCCCAGGCCCATCCCCAGGGAAATCGCCACGATCAGCACATTGCGCCGGTGCAGGCCGGCTTCGGCGAGGATCTTGATCCCGGCCACGGCTACGGTGCCGAACATGATCAGGGTCGCGCCGCCAAGTACTGGTTTGGGCATCAGTTGCAGCACCGCGCCGATCATCGGGAACAACCCCAGCAGCACCAGCAGCCCGGCGATAAAGTACGCCACGTAGCGGCTGGCCACGCCGGTCAGCTGGATCACCCCGTTGTTCTGCGCGAAGGTCACCATCGGCAGGCTGTTGAAGGTGGCGGCCATCGCCGAGTTGAGGCCGTCGGCCAGCAGGCCGGACTTGATGCGCTTGATATAGAGCGGGCCCTTGACCGGTTGTTGGGAAATCATCGAGTTGGCAGTCAGGTCACCGGCGGCTTCCAGAGGCGAAATCAGGAAGATCACCGCCACCGGGATAAATGCCACCCAGTCGAACGCGAAGCCGTACTTGAACGGCACTGGCACGCTGATCAACGGCACCTGGGGCAGGGCGGCCATGTCGACGCGGCCCAGCCACCACGCCACCACAAAGCCCAGCGTCAGGCCGATCACGATCGAACCCAGGCGCAGGAACGGGTTGTTGAAGCGGTTGAGCACCACGATGGTCAGCAGCACCAGCGCCGCCAGGCCCATATTGCTGGCGGCGCCCAGGTCGCCAGCGCCATAGCCGCCGGCCATGTCGGTGACCGCCACCTTGATCAGTGACAGGCCCATCAAGGTAATGATGGTGCCAGTTACAACCGGGGTGATCAGCTTGCGCAGTTTGCCGATGAACTGGCTCAGCACCACCTCGATAAACGCGGCGAAAAAGCAGATGCCAAAGATCGTTGAGAGGATCTCATCGGTGCCGCCGCCTCGGGCCTTGACCATAAAGCCCGCACTGAGAATCACGCTGATAAACGAAAAGCTGGTGCCTTGCAGGCACAACAGGCCCGAACCCACTGGCCCGAACGTGCGTGCCTGCACAAAGGTGCCAAGCCCCGAGACGAATAGCGCCATGCTCACCAGGTACGGCACTTCGCTTTCCAGGCCAAGTACGCCGCCGACGATCAGGGTCGGGGTAATGATGCCGACAAAGCTCGCCAGCACATGCTGCAAGGCGGCAAAAATCGCAGCGGTGAAGTGCGGGCGGTCGTCCAGGCCGTAGATCAGGTCGGATTTATAGCGCGGACGAGGGGCTTGAGCGTCAGACAAAATGAAGGCTCGGGTCGGAAAATGGAGGCGAAGAATGCCAGAAACCGTCAGTCGTCAGAAGTGTAAAAGAATATTCATGAAGTCGCTGTATAGGCCGACCACATCAAAATGTGGGAGGGGGCTTGCTCCCGTGACGGCCTGACAGCCGGCGCATATCCATCTGACGCTCCGAAATCCAAATGTGGGAGCTGGCTTGCCTGCGATGGCGGCCTGCCAGCCCACGCCAATCTACCTGACACTCAGCGATCCAACTGTGGGAGCTGGCTTGCCTGCGAAGACGGCCTAACAGTCAACACAGTTGGACCGTGTACATATCCATTCCTGCGGTAACGGCCACCTAGGGTTCCGCTCTGACAGCGGCTCACTTTTGAAAAGCCGGAATGCCGGCCCAGGCAAAAGTAAGCAAAACGCTCTTGCCCCACCACTCGGCACCTCGCTTAGGTTCGGCCAGCGTGGTTTAACGGGGCGCCTGAGATCAAGATCAAAAGCAGATCAAGATCAACAGCGGCTCGCTTCGCATCGTGGTTACCGTTGGCGCTACAGAGTTGTGTAGATACCTATGGCCATCGGGGGCAAGCCCCCTCCCACATCGGACAGTGTTGTTCCAGGGGTTATTGCTTCCAGGCCCCAGGGTTCACCAGGTTTTGCGGTCGCTCGCCCGACAACGCCTGCAGCAGATTATCCACCGCACACTTGGCCATCGCCTCGCGCGTTTCATGGGTGGCTGAGCCGATATGCGGCGTCGCCACCACGTTGTTCAAGCGCAGCAGCGGTGATGCGTGATCCAGCGGTTCTTTCTCGAATACATCCAACCCCGCCGCGCGGATAGTGCGCTGCTGCAGAGCCTCGACCAGTGCCGCTTCGTCCACTACTTTGCCCCGTGAGATATTGATGAAGATCGTCTCCGCCCCCATCAACGCGAATTCTTGCGCGCCAATCAACTTCTCGGTTTCAGCCGTCAGCGGCAACGTCAGGCAAACAAAATCCGCTTCTTTGAGCAAGTCCTGCAAGCTTCGGTACTGCGCGCCAAAGCGCGCCTCCACCGCAGGCTTTGGCGAATGGCTGTGGTAGATCACCGGCATGCCGAAGCCAAAATGCCCACGCTGGGCCAAGGCTTCGCCGATGCGGCCCATGCCGATGATACCCAACGTCTTGCCATGCACATCGCTGCCAAAATGCGCCGGGCCGATGTTCTTGTTCCACTGGCCGGCACGCACCATGTCGGCCAACTCGACCACACGCCGGGCGGTCGCCAGGATCAGCGCAAAGCCGGTGTCGGCGGTGGTTTCGGTGAGCACATCCGGGGTGTTGCTGAGCAGGATGCCGCGTTGGGTCAGGTAATCGATGTCGTAGTTGTCGACCCCGACCGAAACGCTGGCCACTGCTTCCAGCTTGGGTGCCAGGTCGAGCAACTGGGCGTCCAGGCGCAGGCTTGCACCCAACAGGCCATGGGCGCCGGGCAGCGCATCGCGCAGTTTGGCCAGGCCGGCCTCATCCAGTGCATCGATCAGCGTGACCTCGGCCTGCTCATGCAGGCGAGCCATCAGCGGCGCGGAGAGTTTCTTGTACAACACAACGGACTTTTTCATGAGGTTTTTACCTTCAACTCCAGGGTTGGCACCGGCGAGCGGTCACTGGCGCCGGGCTTGAGGAAAATCGTCAGCACCACCGACAGCAGCAACGCGCCGCTCATCAACAGGTACGAAGCGCCAGGCGAGCCGGTGCTGCTGTTGAGGTAGCCCACCAGGTAAGAGCCACCGAACGAGCCCAGCGCGCCCATGCTGTTGATCAGCGCCATGGCGCCACCGGCGACGTTGGCCGGGAGGATTTCCGGAACGATGGCGAAGAACGGGCCATAGGGGGCGTACATGCAGGCCCCGGCGATCACCAGCAAGGTATAGGACCACCAGAAGTGCTCGGCGCCGAGTACGTAAGAGGCGTAAAACGCAATCGATGCAATCAACAGCGGTGGCCACACAAAGCGCTTACGCTTTTGCAGTTTGTCCGAGCCCCAGGACACCACCAGCATCCCGATCACCGCCGCCAGGTAGGGCAGAGCCGACAGCCAGCCGGCTTCGACCATGTCCATCTGCAAGCCGGCCTTGAGGATCGACGGCAGCCACAGCACAAAGCCATACACGCCAATGCTCCAGCAGAAGAATTGCAGGGCAAGGATGATCACCTTGGGCGAACGGAACGCCTCGGCGTAGTTCTTCACGGCCTTGATTCCCACCTGCTCGGCGGCGAGGGCGGTTTCCAGGCTGTGCTTTTCGGCGTCGCTCAGCCACTTGGCATCCTTGGGGCGCTCATCGGCCAGCTTCCACCAGATAAACGCCCACAACACCGCCGGCAGGCCCTCGATGATGAACATCCAGCGCCAGCTGAAATGCTGCACCAGGTAGCCCGACACCACCGACATCCACAGCATGGTCACCGGGTTGCCGAGGATCAGGAAGGTGTTGGCCCGCGAGCGTTCGGCACGGGTGAACCAGTGGCACAGGTACACCAGCATGGCCGGCATCACCGCCGCTTCGACCACCCCGAGCATGAAGCGGATGACGATCAGCATATAGGCGTTGGACACCACGCCGGTCAGGGTCGCCAGGCCGCCCCAGAGGATCAGGCTGACGAAGATCAGTTTCTTGACGCTGCGCTTTTGCGCGTAGATCGCCCCCGGCACCTGGAAGAAAAAGTAGCCAAGGAAAAACAGTGCGCCGAGCAGCGAGGACATGCCGGGCGTGATCATCAGGTCTTCGGCCATGCCGGACGCGGCGGCGAAGCCGTAGTTGGCGCGGTCCAGGTAGGCCAGGCTGTAGGTGATAAACACGATAGGCATGATGTACCACCAGCGACGGGTGGCGAGTTTCACGGTTTCCATGGGGTTGCTCCTGAGCTTGTTGTAGTTGTGGCAACAGGTAATGGGCTATGCAACGGATCGAGTGGGTAATTCGGCGCGGGTCGGCAAACCCTCCATATCGCCACGGCTCTGCACGGCGCGGCTGCCGATCCAGTTAGCGCGCTGCACCGCCTCGGGGAAGCTTGAGTTTTCCAGCAGGGCACTGATCATGCCCACGGCAAAGCCGTCGCCGGCGCCGACGGTGTCCACGACTTTTTCCACCTTTACGGCGGCGACAAAGCCCTGGTCCATGTGGGTGCGGTAATAAGCGCCTTCGGGGCCGAGCTTGATCGCCACGGCTTCGGCGCCCTGGTCGAGGTAGAACGCAGCGATATCCGCAGGATCTTCGAAACCGGTGAGCAGGCGGCCTTCACCCAGGCCCGGCAACACCCAGTCCGCCAGAGCGGCCAGGGCATTGATTTCGCGGATCATCTGCGTCTGGCTGGCCCAGAGCGAGGGGCGCAGGTTCGGGTCGAACGACACGCTGCGCCCGGCGTTGCGCATCTGCGTCATCAGTTCGAAGGAGAGTTCACGGGTGGCATCGGACAATGCCGGTGGAATCCCGGTAGCGTGCAGATGGCGGGCTTGCAACAACGCAGGGCTGATATCGGCGATGGACAAATGGCTGGCCGCCGAGCCTTTGCGAAAGTACTCGACCTGAGGATCAGCGCCGGCCTCTTCGCGCGACTTGAGCTGAAACCCGGTGGGATGCAACGGGTCGACGGCCACATGGCGGCAATCAATGCCTTCCTTGCCCAGCGTGTCGACCACAAAGCGTCCGAGGGAATCGTCACCGACTCGGCTCAGCCATGCCACGTTGAACCCCAGGCGCGACAAGCCAATCGCGACATTGCTGTCGGCGCCGGCAATGCGTTTGTGAAACTGCGCGACCTGGGCCAGATCGCCGGTCTGCTCGGCGACAAACATCGCCATGGTTTCACCAAACGACAGGATATCGATCTCAGACATGGGCGTTCTCCACGCGGGGTTGGCCAAGGCAGGCGAGGGTGGCGACTTGTTGCGCAGTGACCTCGACCAGATCATCGCCCTGCAACGGAAATTCCACCGCCCGCGTAATACCTTGAGTCATATGCTTGAGCAGTTGTTCCCACAGATGCAGGTCGGTGGCGCCGGGTGGCAAGGCCACCAGCTTGCCGTCCGGGCGACGGGCCACGGCCTTGCAATGCAGGTAGTCCACATGCCGGCCCAGCAGGCGTGCAGCGGTCAGCGCAGATTGGTCTTGCCACTGCCAGTTGCCGATATCGAAGGTCATCTTCACCGGCAGGCCCAGGCGTTCGACCTCGGTGAAAAACCGTTGCATGGGTTCAATACGCCCACCGTGCAGGGTCTGATCGTTTTCCACCAGCAGCTTGACCGGGTGACGGTTGAGCAAGGCGTGCAGGCTTTCCAGGTCGTTTGTGTCGGTGAAGTAACCGAGCGAGACCTTCAGCCAGCCCGAGCCAAAGGCCTGGGCGCGGTCCAGGGTGGCGGCCAGCTCGGCATTGGGCTGCGCACGGCCGGCAACCCAGAGTTCCAGGGGCGAGGAAAAGACCGATTCCAGGCCCTGTTCAGCGGCGGCTTGGGCCAGTTCGGCGGGTTGTTCGCGGGTCAGCAACTCTTCCCGCCATTCGATGCGCTGGGCACCGGCGGCGTTGAGTAGCGCGACAAAACTCAATTGGCCCTGCTGGCGGACGAGGTCGGCGCCGTAGCTGGAAAGGCTGATGGAGACGGGGTATTTATGCATTGTTGTTTACCTCTGAAACCGGTTTCATTTTTATACGCAAAACAAAATGTGGGAGCGGGCTTGCTCGCGAAGGCGGTGTGTCAGTCAGCGCAAGAGTGGCTGATCTATCGCGTTCGCGAGCAAGCCCGCTCCCACAGGGGATTGTGTCGAGCCGCGGATAATCAGCTCGGGTAAAAAATCCAGGGTGCGCGTGGGGGCGGTATCGCCGCGCAGACGCTTGAGCAAACAGTCAAAAGCGCTGGCACCAATCGCTTGCGTCGGCTGGGCGAGGGCGGTGATGCCGTTACCCACCAGCGGGTACCAGTCCAGGTCATCCAGGGCAATCAGGCCCACATCGGTGAACAGCTCGCAACCCAATGCCTTGAGCGCACGTGTGCAGGCCAGCGCAGCAACACCGTTGGCGCAAAACAGCGCCTTGGGGCCGGGCTTGGCGAGAAAGGCTTGCAGACGTTTTTCCAGTTCGCCGTTCAGCTCAACCACGGCACCGGTCAACGCCGGGCGTTTGGCAATCTCGGTGGTGAAACTCTCCAGGCGCTCAAGGCGCGAGCTGGTGCCATCGGTGGCTTCGCTCACCAGCAGCACGTCGCGATAACCCTGTTGCTCAAGATGCTCTAGCGCAATACGTACCGCTGCCGGGTTGTCCAGCCCGACCAGGTCGCTGTGCAACGGCTCGACCTTGCGGTCCACCAGCACCAGCGGCATTTCCCGTTGCAGTTCCAGCAGTTGGTCGAGGTGGTGGCCGAGGGTGTTCACGATCAACCCTTCGATGTTGTACGAGCGCAGCGCTGCCAGGTGTTGGCGCTCCTGTTCGTCATCGCGGTCGGTGTTGCACACCACCAGGCTGTAGCCGTGCTGGCGGCAGGCGGTTTCGACGCCGTGCATCACGGCAATGGAATAGGGGTTGCGGATATCGGCCACTAGCATACCGATCAGGCGCGTGCGCCCACGCTTGAGGCCGCGGGCCATCTGGTTGGGGCGATAGCCGAGTTCGTCGATAGCCTGTTCGATACGCAGGGCGATGGCATCGGAGAGCAAGGCGCGGTCATCGCCGATGAAGCGCGACACGCTGGCCTTGGACACGCCAGCGCGCTCGGCGACATCGAGCATGGTCACGCGGCTGCGCTGGGCGGCGGAAAAGTTGTTCACGGCCATTGACCTTCTGTTCTTATTGGAATGACTGAAACCGGTTTCAGGAAACCATTAAAGTAGGAAAGTCGTCAAGAAATTGTAGGACGTGACCGGATGACCGGGTATTCAGCGAAACACGCTCACCCAGGTTGCAGCTAGCAGCACCAGCGCCATCGCGCGATTGAACCATTGCATGGCGTGGGCCGACCGCACTATCCGGGCTGAACCCGAGCCCAGCAGTGCCCACAGACCCAGGCAGGGAAGTGAAATCAGAAAAAACACCAATGACAGGTACATCACCTGGCTCTCGCGTTGCGCGCCAGTACCCGCAAATACGCTCACCACTGCCAGCGCCATCATCCAGGTCTTGGGGTTGACCAATTGCAGCGCTGCGGCACCGGACAGGCCCAAGGGTTTTTGCCTGGCATCGGCCTGGATGGCTTGAGCCGGGGCGCTGAAGATTCGCCAGGCCAGGACACTCAGCCAGGCTACGCCGACCCATTGCATCGCGGTTTGCACCTTGGGCATTTGCACCAGCGACTGACCGATCCCGCTGCCCACCAGCAGCACGATCCCCGCAGCTCCCGCGCAGGCACCGAAAATGATCGGCAGCGCAGCCTTGAAACCGTAACGGGCGCTGTTGCTCAGCACCAGGATATTGGTGGGGCCGGGGGTAATGGAGGCGACGCATGCAAACAGCATGAAAGGGAGCAACGTGGACTGCATGGCGGGGAGACTCCGGTATACCAATCGATGGAGTCGAGCTTCACAAACCTACGCGCTACCTGTCTGGAAGATTTGAGCAACGCTTGCGATAGGCCGCCGGGGTCAGGCCGTAGGCGCGCATAAACCAGCGGCCCAGGTGGCTCTGGTCGGCAAAGCCCAGCAGCGTGGCCACTTGCGCTGGCGGCTCGCCTTTAGCCAACAAGTGCCGGGCACGCGCCAGGCGCAGTTGCACCAGATAAGCATGGGGTGCCAAGCCGAAGGCGCTCTTGAACGCACGGGTCAGGCGGAAACGGTCGACGTTGCAGGCCCGCGCCAGTTCATCCATACCCACGTCGTGATGCAGATGTGCATGCAGATATTCCCGGGCCTTGTGGGCCACCTGTGGCAGACGCGGGTCTGGGTGATAACGGGTGCGCCAGTAAAGTTGGCCGGTGATGAGCTCCAACAACTGGTCCATCGCACGCTGGCGCACGATGCGCAATTCGCTGCTATGCAGCGACTGGAACGCTTGGCTGGTGGCCAACGCCAGGCGTGGGTCGCAGATCAAGGTATTGGCAAAGCTCAACTGGCTGTTGGCAGGCGCCTCTTCAAACACCGCACTCACTTCCCGCGCCAGCCATTGCGGGTCGAGGTAGAGCATGTGATAGGTGAAGCCATCTACCGTTGGTGCGTCGCCGTCATGCAACTCGTCGGGCTCCAGCAGGAACACCTGGCCGGGTACGCTGTTATGGCGGGTGCGGCGGCAATTGAACTGCTGCACGCCTTGTTCGGTGACGCCGATCAGGTAGCTATCGTGCCAATGGGGGTCGTAGGCGTGGCCTTCAAAATGCGCGCGCAACGTCTCGATGCCGGTGTCGGCGTCCTGGGAAAGGTCGATCCAATTGTGCGCGGTCATAAACCACCGAGATGGAAAAGTTAAGTGTATTCATGCTCGGCGGTTGTGTGAGCGTCTAGAAGGTTTGTGCAGCCCTAGCCGAATAGGCCGGCGGCGATGTTGATCGAAAAGCCCAGGATGGCGGTATTGAATAGAAATCCGATCAACGATTGCCCCAACACCACTTTACGCAGGCCACGGGTGGCGACGCCCACATCCGAGGTTTGTACGGCCACGCCAATGGTGAAGGAGAAATACAGGAAGTCCCAATAATTGGGCGTGAGCAAGCCTTCGGCAAAACGCAAGGCCGGTTCCTTGCCTGGCCAAGTGTAATAAAGCCTGGCGTAGTGCACGCTGAAAATCACCCCGATCAGCAGCCATGAGCCGATCACCGTCAGCCCGGTAAAGCCGTAGTGCAGCAGGCGCTCGGAGGTGGCCAGGTCTTTGCTGCCGACCAGTTCGAAGGTAATGGTCGCCAGGCTGGCGATGGCGGCGATGCACACCATGAACAGCACCAAGCCGGCGTTCTCGTCTTCGATTTCGGCGATGCGTTTGACGTCTTCGGCCTTGGCGCGAATGGTCAGCCACAGCATCAGTATCAGGTAGGTCCAGACTCCGGCGTTCCAGCCGATCAGGATTTTGCTGGCGAGGGTGTCGGCCGGTACCAGAATGCCCACGGCAAGGCCCAGTACGGCTGCGGACGAGAGGCGAGGGTGGGTGCGGGCGAGGAAGGGCATGGCGGCTCACAGATAAGTATGTGTGAGCACCATAGCTCATTCGGGTGTACCTGATCATGAATGCAATCAATAACCCTGTGGGAGCTGGCTTGCCTGCGATAGCGTTGGTTCAGGCAACACTTATGTCGCCTGTGCCGCCGTCATCGCAGGCAAGCCAGCTCCCACATTTGGGAGCGGCGTTGATCAGTTTGGTTTATGGCGCTTGCGCACCAGCTTCATCACCACCACGAAGAACACCGGCACAAACACCACCGCCAATGTCGCCGTGATCATCCCGCCAATCACACCGGTACCAATCGCCTGCTGGCTGGCCGAACTGGCCCCGGTGGCAATTGCCAGCGGCACCACGCCGAGGATAAACGCCAGGGACGTCATGATGATCGGCCGCAATCGCAACCGCGCCGCCTTCAAGGTGGCGTCGATCAAGTCCTCGCCCTGGTCATATAGGTCCTTGGCAAACTCGATGATCAGGATCGCGTTCTTCGCCGACAGGCCGATGATGGTGATCAAGCCGACCTTGAAGAACACGTCGTTGGGCATCCCGCGAAGCGACACGGCCAACACCGCGCCCAGTACCCCCAGTGGCACCACCAGCAATACCGAGGTTGGGATCGACCAGCTCTCGTACAGCGCCGCCAGGCACAGGAACACGATCAGCAATGACAGGCCCAACAGCAGCGGTGCCTGGGAGCCGGACAAGCGCTCCTGCAAGGACAACCCGGTCCATTCCTGGCCCAGGCCGGCGGGCAACTGGCTGACCAGGCGCTGGATTTCTTCCATGGCCTCGCCGGTGCTGTGCCCCGGCGCCGCTTCACCGCTGATGGCGATGGCCGGGTAGCCGTTATAGCGGGTCAACTGCGTCGGGCCTTGGGTCCACTTGGCTTCGACAAACGCCGACAGCGGCACCATCTTGCCGGCGTTGTTGCGCACGTTGATCTTCATCAGGTCGGCCACCTGGCTGCGCTGGTCGCCTTCGGCCTGCACCACCACGCGCTGCATACGGCCCTGGTTGGGAAAGTCATTGACGTAAGCCGAGCCGATCGCGGAAGACAGCACATTGCCCACATCGGCGAACGACACGCCCAAGGCATTGGCTTGCTTGCGGTCGACTTCCAGCTGCACTTGCGGGGCTTCGGCCAGGGCGCTTTCGCGCACGTTGGCCAGGATCGGGCTTTTCGCCGCCGCGTCCAGCAACTCGGTACGTGCAGCCATCAACCCAGCGTGGCCAACGCCGCCACGGTCCTGCAGGCGGAACTCGAAACCACTGGAGGTGCCGAGGCCGTCCACCGGCGGAGGCAGGATCGCGTAGGCAATCGCATCCTTGAGGTCGCCAAAGGCCATGTTGGCGCGGTCGGCAATCGACGCCGCCGAGTCATCGCTGCCGCGTTCCGACCAGTCTTTGAGCGTGGTAAACGCCAGCGCCGCGTTCTGCCCGGAACCGGAGAAACTGAAGCCCATGATCATGGTGGTATCACCCACCCCAGGCTCCCCGGCATTGTGTGCCTCGATCTGTTCGGCCACCTGCACCGTACGGTTCTTGCTGGCGCCGGGTGGCAACTGGATATCGGTGATGGTGTAACCCTGGTCCTCCACCGGCAGGAACGAGGAGGGCAGGCGGCTGAACAACAGCCCCATGCCGACCAGCAATACCAGGTAGATCAGCAGGTAGCGGCCGCTGCGCTTGAGGGCATAGGCCACCCAGCCTTCATAGCGATTGGTGAGTTGGTCAAAGCGCTTGTTGAACCAGCCGAAGAAACCACCCTTGGCATGGTGCTCGCCCTTGGCAATCGGCTTGAGCAAGGTGGCGCACAGGGCCGGCGTCAAGGTCAGGGCCAGGAACGCCGAGAACAGGATCGAGGTGGCCATCGACAGCGAGAACTGCTGGTAGATCACGCCCACCGAGCCCGGCATGAATGCCATCGGCAAGAACACCGCCACCAGCACCAGGGTAATACCGATGATGGCGCCGGTGATCTGGCCCATGGCTTTCTTGGTCGCGTCCTTGGGCGACAGGCCCTCGGTGGCCATGATGCGCTCGACGTTTTCCACCACCACGATGGCATCGTCCACCAGGATGCCGATGGCCAGCACCATGCCGAACATGGTCAGCACGTTGATCGAGAAGCCCAGTAGCAACATGGTGGCAAAGGTGCCCATCAGCGCAATCGGCACCACCAGCGTGGGGATCAGGGTGTAGCGCACGTTCTGCAGGAACAGGAACATCACCGCAAACACCAGCGCCATGGCCTCAAGCAAGGTGTAGACCACCTTGGTGATCGAGACCTTGACGAATGGCGAGGTGTCGTACGGAATCTTGTATTCCACATTGGCCGGGAAGTAGCGCGACAGTTCATCCATCTTCGCCCGCACCAAGGTTGCGGTACTCAGCGCGTTGGCGCCCGGCGACAGCTGCACGCTGACGGCGGTGGAGGGCTTGCCGTTCAGACGCGTGGAGAACTGGTATTCCTGGCTGCCGACTTCCACGCGCGCCACATCGCCGATGCGCACGGTGGAGCCGTCGGGGTTGGCCTTGAGCACGATGTCGGCAAACTCCGCCGGGGTCGACAATTGCCCCTTGACCAGGATCGCCGCGGTGATTTCCTGGGTGTTGGTGCCCGGCAAGTCACCAATGCTGCCTGCCGAGACCTGGGCGTTCTGCGCACTGATTGCAGCGTTGACGTCCGCTGGCGTGAGGTTGAAACCGATCAGCTTCTGCGGGTCGATCCAGATACGCATCGCCCGCTCGGCGCCATACAACTGGGCCTTGCCGACGCCGTCCAGGCGCTTGAGTTCGTTCATCACGTTGCGCGCCAGGTAGTCGCTGAGCGCAACGTCGTCGAGTTTGCCGTCGTTGGAGGTCAGGGTCACCAGCAGCAGGAAGCCGGCGGAGACTTTTTCCACCTGTAAGCCTTGCTGGGTAACCGCTTGCGGCAGGCGCGGCTCGACCACCTTGAGGCGGTTCTGCACATCCACCTGGGCCATTTCCGGGTCGGTGCCCGGCTGGAAGGTCGCGGTGATCGTCGCCGAACCCAGGCTGCTCTGGGATTCGAAATACAGCAGGTGATCAGCGCCGTTGAGCTCCTGCTCGATCAGGCTGACCACGCTTTCGTCCAGGGTCTGGGCCGAGGCACCCGGGTACACCGCGTAGATTTCCACCTTCGGTGGCGCGACGTTGGGGTACTGGGCCACCGGCAACTGCGGGATGGCCAGGAAACCGGCCAGCAGGATAAACAGGGCCACCACCCAGGCGAAAATCGGGCGGTCAATAAAGAACTGCGGCATGACGGGTTATTCCTTTACGAGCGGGCTGTCGTCCACTTCAACTTTTTCGCCGGGGCGTGCATGTTGCAGGCCCTCGACGATAATGCGATCGCCTGGCTTGAGGCCGCTGCTGACGATCCAGCGATCTTCGATCACCGCGCCCAATTCCACCGGCTGCTGGCTGACGGTCTGCTCGGCGTCCAGCAGCAGCACCATCGGGATGCCGGCGCTGTCACGGGTGATGGCGCGTTGCGGCACGCTGATGCCTTGCTTGTCGACCGCCTGCTCCAGGCGTACCCGTACAAAGCTGCCGGGCAACAGGTCGAGGTCCGGGTTGGGGAACTCGCTGCGCAAAATGATTTGCCCGGTGCCTGGGTCGACGCTGATCTCGGCGAACAGCAGTTTGCCCGGCAACGGGTACAGGCTGCCGTCGTCCTGGATCAGGGTGGCCTTGGCCTGGTCCTGGCCGACCTGTTTCAGGCTGCCGGCACGAAAGGCGCGGCGCAGGTCATTGAGCTCACGGGTGGACTGGGTGAGGTCGGCGTGGATCGGGTCCAGTTGCTGGATGATCGCCAGCGGCGTGGCTTCGTTCTGGCCGACCAGCGCGCCTTCGGTCACCAGGGCACGGCCGATGCGCCCGGAAATCGGCGCGGTCACGGTGGCATAGCCCAGGTTCAGCCTGGCGCGCTCGACGGCAGCCTTTTGCGCAGCAACCTCTGCGTTGGTCTGGCGCAGGGCGGCGCGGGCGTTGTCGTATTCCTGGCCGCTGATGGCGTTGCCTTCAACCAACTGGCTGTAGCGCTGCTCTTGCAGGCGGGCCTGGAACGCATTGGCTTCGGCCTTGCTCAGGTTGGCCTGGGCGCTGTCCAGGTCGGCCTTGAAGGGCGCCGGGTCGATGCGCAACAGCACGTCGCCCTGTTTCACATCGTGACCTTCCTTGAACACACGCTGCATGACCACACCGGCCACTCGGGCACGCACTTCGGCAATGCGCGGCGCGGCGATACGCCCGCTCAGTTCGCTGGTAATGGACAGGGGCTTGGCCTGCAGGGTTTCGATGCGCACTTTGGCCAGGGGCATTTCCGGCGCCTCGTCTGCAGACTGACCACACGCGCTCAGCGCCAGTGTGAGGGCCAACAGGCAAAACGGCGCAAATAGATTCTTCGACATGCTCTTATCCCAATATTGACTGGCGCATCCTAGAGTCACCTGCGCCGTGGTGCTGTGAAGCTGTGTAGGTCGTGTGTGAAGAAGTGTAAGGTACGGCCCATAGTCGGCTGGGGGCGTATATCCTTGCACAATCCTGCAATTATTGAAGATTCAATGTGGGAGGGGCCTGCCCCCTCCCACATGGGATTTGTGTACGACTTATCAGTGTATTTTCTGGAAACACCCTATGCCCAACATCCTTCTGGTCGAAGACGACGCCGCACTTTCCGAGCTGATTGCCAGCTACCTGGAACGCAATGGCTATCACGTCAGCGTGCTCAGCCGTGGCGACCACGTCCGCGAACGTGCGCGTCTGAACCCACCGGACCTGGTGATCCTCGACCTGATGTTGCCGGGCCTGGACGGCCTGCAAGTCTGCCGCCTGCTGCGCGCCGACTCGGCGGGCCTGCCGATCCTGATGCTGACCGCCCGCGACGACAGCCACGACCAGGTGCTGGGCCTGGAAATGGGGGCCGACGATTATGTGACCAAACCCTGCGAGCCGCGCGTGCTGCTGGCCCGGGTGCGCACGCTGTTGCGCCGTAGCAGCCTCTCCGAGCCTCAGGTGGCCAACGACCGGATCATCATGGGCAACCTGTGCATCGACCTGTCGGAACGCACCGTCACCTGGCGAGAGCAGGCGGTGGAGCTGTCCAGCGGTGAATACAACCTGCTGGTGGTACTGGCGCGCCACGCCGGTGAAGTGCTCAGCCGCGACCAGATCCTGCAACGCCTGCGGGGCATCGAGTTCAACGGTACCGATCGCTCGGTGGACGTGGCCATTTCCAAGTTGCGGCGCAAGTTCGACGACCACGCCGGCGAGGCGCGCAAGATCAAGACCGTGTGGGGCAAGGGCTATCTGTTCAGCCGCTCCGAGTGGGAATGCTGAACCATGTTCCGTGTGCTGCTACGCCTCTACCTGATCACTATCGTCACCTACAGCGCAGCCATCTTTCTGATTCCCAAGCTGGTGATCCAACTGTTCGAACACCGCTACATGGACTACAACATCGAACAGTCCCGCGGCCTGCAAAAGCTGATGGTCAAGCAATACCAGCGCGCACCCGTGGAACACTGGTCCCAGGTGACCGACCAGTTGAGCCGCGATTTTGCGCCATTGAAGGTTGAACTGTTGCTGCGCCAGGACGCTCGCTATACGCCGCAGGAAGAACAACTGCTGGAGCAAGGCAAGTCGGTGATCCGTCTGGGCGAGTGGGGCTGGATGGAAGAAATCAGCTCGCCGATCAACCAGCAGTTCGCGGTCAAGCTGACCATTCCGCCGGACCCGCTGGACATGAACCTGCTGTACTGGTCGATGAACGTGCTGATCGGCGCGGCGCTGCTGGCGTGCCTGCTGGTGTGGCTGCGTCCTCACTGGCGAGACCTGGAGCGCCTCAAAAGCACCGCCGCGCTGTTGGGCAAGGGCCACCTCGGGGAGCGTACGCGCCTTCCGCCCAGCTCCAGCATCGGCAGCCTGGCGACGGTGTTCGACACCATGGCCGACGATATCGAGCACCTGCTGAACCAGCAGCGCGACTTGCTCAATGCGGTCTCCCACGAACTGCGCACACCGCTCACCCGCCTGGATTTCGGCCTGGCGCTGGCGCTTTCCGAAGACTTGCCCCAGGCCAGTCGCGAGCGCCTGCAAAGCCTGGTGGCGCATATTCGCGAGCTGGATGAGCTGGTGCTGGAGTTGCTGTCCTACAGCCGCCTGCAAAATCCCGCGCAATTGCCCGAACGGGTCGAGGTTGCGCTCGATGAGTTTATCGACAGCGTGCTGGGCAGCGTCGACGACGAGCTGGAAAACCCCGAGATTGTCATCGACGTGGCGCTCGACTGCACCGTGGAGCGCTTCAGCCTCGACCCGCGCCTTACCGCCCGCGCCTTGCAGAACCTGCTGCGCAACGCGACGCGCTATTGCGACAAACGCATTCAGGTGGGGGTCAAGGTGTGTCCCAACGGCTGCGAAATCTGGGTGGACGACGACGGCATCGGCATACCGATGGACCAGCGCGAACGCATCTTCGAGCCGTTCTACCGCCTGGATCGCAGCCGTGACCGCGCCACCGGCGGTTTTGGCCTGGGCCTGGCAATCAGCCGACGTGCCCTGGAGGCCCAAGGCGGCACGTTGACGGCCCTGGCATCGCCCCTTGGCGGTGCGCGGTTCCGGGTGTGGTTGCCCAGCCAGGCCGATTAGAAAAACCGCGGGGAAGGGCGCACACTGTGCGCCCCGCTTTACCCGAGGAGAGATTGGCAATGTCTGGTGTCCACACGTCTGCTCAACAGGGTTTCTCTACCCAGGCTGTCACTTACGCTCAGGGGCGCCCTGATTACCCCCGGCAACTCACCGGCTGGCTGGCCGACGCGCTGGGCATCGATGCTCAATCGACGGTGGTTGACCTCGGTGCCGGTACTGGCAAGTTCACCCGTTTGCTCTGCAGCCTGGCGCCGACGGTGATTGCGGTCGAACCGGTGGCGGCCATGGGCGCGCAGTTGTCCAAGCTGTTGCCGGATGTACGTTTGCTCGACGGCACCGCCGAATCCATCCCCCTGGCGTCCGCCAGTGTCGACGCACTCGTGTGTGCCCAGGCGTTTCACTGGTTCTCGACCCGCGCTGCACTGGCAGAGATCCACCGCGTGCTCAAGCCAAAAGGGTGCCTGGGACTGGTGTGGAACGTGCGCGATGAATCGGTGGACTGGGTGGCGGCGATCACCGAAATCATCACGCCTTACGAGGGCGACACCCCACGTTTTCATACCGGGCACTGGCGCGTACCCTTTACCGGTGAGTATTTTCGCGCGCCGCAAAAAACCTGTTTTGCCTACCACCATGTGGGCAGCCCACAGGAAGTGATCATGGATCGTTTTCTCTCGGTGAGCTTTATCGCCGCGTTGCCAGCCGCGCAAAAGGCCACGGTCACCGCGCAACTGCGCACGCTGATAGACACCCATCCCGCCCTGCGAGGCCGTGACACCGTGGCCTTCCCGTATCAGACCCAGGCTTATCAATGTGAACGGCTAAGCTAAAAGGTATAAAGTCAGATCATATTGATATAAGTGGTTATAAGAAAAATCGCTATCCTGCGCCCAGAAATTTATAAGGCCGCAGGTAGCTGTAATGGATGTGGGTAATTTTGGTTTCGTGGTTGCCGGCCTGATCGTGGGTTTTATCGTGGGTATGACCGGTGTCGGTGGTGGCTCGCTGATGACGCCGATTCTGTTGTGGTTCGGTATCAACCCGGCCACCGCGGTGGGCACTGACTTGCTGTATGCCGCCATCACCAAGTCCGGTGGTGTGCTGGTGCACAGCAAGAACCGCAATATCGACTGGACCATCACTGGCTGGCTGACCTTGGGCAGTGTGCCGGCGGTGCTTTTGACGCTGTGGTTCCTTGCCAGCCTGCACACCGACCCCAGCGCGATGAATGCGGTGATCAAGCAGGCGCTGGGCTTTGTGCTGTTGCTGACCGCATTGGCGATCCTGTTCAAGAAAAGCCTGTTGGCCTTTGCTCAGCGACATGCCGGTGATGACTACCACATGCGCCCGCGCAACCTGAACGCCCTGACCGTGGTGACCGGCGCGGTCCTCGGCACCATGGTGGCCCTGACGTCCATTGGCGCCGGGGCCCTCGGCACGGTGGCGCTCTTTATCCTGTATCCGTTCCTGGCCACGCGCCGTCTGGTGGGCACCGAAATTGCCCATGCCGTGCCCCTGACCCTGGTGGCGGGCCTGGGCCACGCGAGCATGGGCAATATGGACTGGCATCTGCTGGGCTTCTTGCTGATGGGTTCGTTGCCGGGGATCTACTTCGGCAGCCATATGACCGGCAAGATCTCAGACAGCGTGTTACGTCCGTGCCTGGCGGTCATGTTGATGGCGGTGGGGTACAAGCTGGCGTTCTGAGCCGCATGTGCTCCAAATGTGGAAGGGGGCTTGCTCCCGATGGCTGCCTCAGGGGCGACCAGGATGTTGGATTAGACCGAGTACATATCCGTTATTTAGGTAACGGCCGCTATTGGTTCCGCTTTTACAGCGGGTCACTTTGGAAAAGAGCCCCAAAGTAACCAAAGGGCTCTTGCCCCACCACTCGGCACCTCGCCTAGGCTCGGTGTGCCCGTAATCCGCCATGGATTTGGGGGGCCGCCGCCACGCGCCATCCATGGCGCGGGGCGGCTAAACCGGCATCCCTGCCGGTTTACCCCCCAAATCCCTGTCGAATTCCGGCCAGCGTGGTTTGACGGGGCGCCTGAGATCAAAAGCAGATCAAGAGCAAGAGCGGCTCGCTTCGCATCGTGGTTACCGTAGGGGGGCTGCGAACTGAAGTTGTGTAGATACCTATGCCCCGATGAGGGAGTGTCAGTAAATACATTCAGGACTGACCCACCGCTATCGGGAGCAAGCCCCCTCCCACAGTTTGACCCAGATCAACTTCAGGACTTCGCCGGGCCGTTGCCGATTTGCCACACAAACGGTGGCTCTGTCCCGTTGATCACCCAGTCGCCCACGATCCGCGCCTTGTAGATCACCGGATTGTGCGAAGACACCGTCCGTGCGTTGCGCCAATGCCGGTCCAGCGCCTTGCCTTGGCGCACATCCGAGGCCCCTAAGGCGTTGAACAACTGGCTGGTGGCACGCTGGATCAAATCCGAAACCACCACTTGCGCCGTCGCCGACTCAATCTCAGCCGCCACATTGGCTTCGCGTTCGGCCACTTCATTGCCGCCAAAGCGCGCCAGATAAGCCTGTTGCGCCGGCACTGCGGCCTTCAACGCGCTGGCCTGGGCGGCGTATACCAACGCGGCGACTTCGCCCACCACCTGTTGCACCTGCGCATCCTGGCTGACGTGCGTTGCATTGCCATGGCTGTAGATGCGCTGGCGGTTGCGCACCTGGTGGGCCACGTCGCTGAGCGCAGCGCGACCGATACCGGCCAGTGTCGCCAGCAACACCAGTTGGTAGAACGCAGTCTGGTATTTGAAGCGGGTGGCAAAGTCGATCAGGTTTTCAGTTTCCACCACCGCGTCGGTAAACCGCGAGGTGCCGCTGCCGGTGGTGCGCTGGCCAAAGCCGTCCCAGTCATCGCTCTGCACCACGCCTGGCTGATGGGTGCGGGTGGCGGCGATCACGGCGGCGCCGGTGTCGCTGCGTTGAGCGTAAACATCGATCCAGTCCGAGAACAGGCTGCCGGTGCTGTAGAACTTTTCGCCGTTGAGTTTCCAGCGGTCGCTGTCAGGGCTGACCTGGGTCACCACCTCACCGATGGCCACCGTGCCGATTTCGGTCCAGGCGCAGCCGACGATATCGCCATCGACAAAACGCTTGAACCACAGATCACGGCTTGCGCCGGGTGGCGCATTCAGGCGGTCTTCGGCAAATGCGAAGTGCCCGCGCAGGGCCTGGGGCACGTTGGAATCAGCCGCCGCCAGTTCAATCAGCAGTTCAAACAACTGCGGCAGTGACGCGCCATCGCCGCCGTATTCCACCGGCACCCGCACCGCGCCAAAGCCAGCGTCCTTGAGCCATTGAATCGGTTCATGGGGCAGTGTGCGGCTGTGCTCGCGCTCAACCGCACCCTCGGCGATGCGTTGGAAGATCGGCCGAAAACGTGCGGCCAGCGCAGGGTAATCGGCGCCGGTAGACAGTGGGTTGATGACGTGCTGTTCAGTCATGGGTAGGGCTCCTGGCAGTGATCGAATGTGCTGGAGATTGCACAGTCCGTGCCGGGACTTTGCTCCCCTGTTTGCGGTGCGAGAGGGTGATTGGGTGTTGCTCCTGCAACAGCAGATCGACAAACCGCTGCGATCGGTGACATTGCCAGTAGGCTGATCAGATATCCGATTTTTTAACGCAGCGCCCATGGCGCGGGCATTTGCGGGTGACTGGCACGCTTGCTGCGTAAGCCACATGACATCCTTTTGTGCGAGGTATCGTCCGATGAGTCAGCAAGCCGTGAAATTTGCCTATTGGGTGCCCAACGTCAGCGGTGGGCTGGTGGTCAGCAAGATAGAACAGCGCACTCACTGGGGCATCGACTACAACCGCAAGCTTGCGCAGGTGGCCGAGGCGGCCGGCTTCGAATATGGCCTGACGCAAATTCGCTTCACCGCCGGTTACGGCGCCGACAACCAGCATGAGTCCGTCGCGTTCAGCCATGCGTTGCTGGCGGCGACCACCACGCTCAAGGTGATCGCGGCGATCCTGCCCGGCCCTTGGCAGCCGGCGTTGGCAGCCAAACAACTGGCGACCATCGACCAGCTCACCAACGGGCGCATCGCGGTGAATATCGTCAGTGGCTGGTTCAAGGGCGAATTCCAGGCGATCGGCGAACCCTGGCTGGAACACGACGAACGTTATCGCCGCTCCGAGGAATTTATCCGCGCCCTCAAAGGCATCTGGACCCAGGACGATTTCACTTTCAAGGGCGACTTCTACCGCTTCAACAATTACAGCTTGAAACCCAAACCGCTCGGCCAGCCGGAAGTGTTCCAGGGCGGCAGCTCACGGGCGGCGCGGGACATGGCGGCACGCGTGTCGGACTGGTACTTCACCAACGGCAACACGCCCGAAGGCATCAAGGCTCAGGTTGACGACATTCGCACCAAGGCTGGCGCCAATCACCATTCGGTGAAAGTGGGTGTAAACGCCTTCGTGATCGCCCGCGACACCGAAGAAGAAGCCCGCGCCGTACTCGCCGAAATCATCGAAAAAGCCGACCCCGAAGCGGTGCATGCGTTTGGCGATGCGGCCAAACAGGCGGGCCAGGCCTCACCGGAAGGCGAGGGCAACTGGGCCAAGTCCAGCTTTGAAGACCTGGTGCAATACAACGACGGCTTCAAGACCAACCTGATCGGCACGCCGCAGCAGATCGCCGAGCGCATCATTGCGCTCAAGGCCGTGGGCGTGGACCTGATACTGGCCGGCTTCCTGCATTTTCAAGAGGAAGTCGAATACTTCGGCCAACGCGTCTTACCGCTGGTACGCGAGCTGGAAGCCAAGGCCGGGGTCAAGCAGGTGGCTTAAACAGCACCCCGGCCTGCAATACCTGGGGTCGATCCAGGGCGCCGCCGAGTACCTGTTCGACATCGCTGTACGTTCTGGGGCGTGCGACCTAGTGCTGGAGGATGCGCTTTTCCAGCCGAATAGCGGCGGTGTGATCCTCGTAATAGTCATTTATCAGCGCAAAGCGGCGGTAGCCATTGCGCTCGTACAGCGCCAGGGCACCGGGGTTGTCGATGCGCACCTCCAGGCGCAGGTAGGCGCAATCATGTTCCAGGGCGCAGGCCTCGATGCGCGTCAGCAATTGCTTGCCCAGGCCCATACCGCGCGCATGTTCGGCGATGGCGATGGAGTACAGGCGGGCCAGTGAAGTGCCGCGATGGAACAACAACAGTGCATAACCGAGCAATTGCGCGTCGTTTTCCGCTACCAGTAACTGGCCATGGGCACGGCTGATCATCCACTGGAAACTGCGCGGTGAGAGCCGGTCGGTGGTGAAACAGTGGTGTTCCAGTGCGACCAATTGAGGCCCATCAGCGGGGGTTGCAACGCGAAAGGAAAGAGCCATATAACCGCCGTAAAAGTTACGTAACGAAACGGGACTTATCTAAAAGATCGTGCTTAATAGAAAAGGTCGAGT
Organism: Pseudomonas sp. OST1909; assembly: GCF_015277575.1. Lineage (NCBI taxonomy): Bacteria > Pseudomonadati > Pseudomonadota > Gammaproteobacteria > Pseudomonadales > Pseudomonadaceae > Pseudomonas > Pseudomonas sp. OST1909. The sequence goes on along the minus strand of NZ_CP063780.1, from coordinate 3,670,997 downwards.
TCTCTAAAGCGGATCAAATATTATGTCAGCGGTACAAGGTCATTGGCGTGAAGTATCCGAGCAAAACGTCGCGGCGACAATAACTTCCAGCGGTTATTTATCGGTCGCCACCAAAGCGTCCAAGCAAGTGGTGATCATTGTCGAACGCAAGGAAGATTGGGCCTCCTACTTTCCCAGCGAAGACATCGTGACGGCCCAGGAATACCTTGAGCAAACCCGTGAAAGCGAGACGGGCAAACGTGTGCAGGTCATCAACCTGTGCCGCAGTTACAAGTACCTGGGCCATGGTTACTACTGCTCATTGCTGGCCGAAGCGCGCGGGCACAAGGTGATTCCGTCGGTGCGCACCATCAGTGAACTGACTAAAAAGTCGCTGTATGGCTTGTCACTGGACGACCTGGATAAAACCCTCGATAAAGCCCTGAGTCATCACCTTTACAGCAATACCGAAGGCTTTATCCTGACACTTTATTTTGGTCGAACCAATATAGAGCCGCTGCAAGAGCTGGCCCGCCAGTTATTTGAAACCTTTCCGTGCCCGATCTTGTTAGTTGAGTTTCGCAAACACAATGGCTGGCATATCGACGGGGTTAAGTCCGGCGTGTTGCACAAGTTGCGCGATGACCAGGAAGATCAGTTCGCCCACGCCCTCGACAACTTCAGCCGCAAGGTCTGGCGCCAGCCGCGCTCACGCCGTTTGGCGCGGTATGACCTGGCGATTCTGCACGACCGTCAGGAGCAACTGCCACCGTCCAATGCCCGCGCCCTGGAAAACTTTGTGCGGGTCGGCAAGAGCCTGGGCATCGATGTGGAGTTGATCGAGCGCAAGGATTATTCACGTCTGGCCGAGTACGACGCCTTACTGATCCGCGAGACCACCAGTGTCGACAACCATACCTACCGCTTCGCCAAAAAAAGCCGAAAGCGAAGGCCTGGTGGTGATGGACGACCCGGCGTCGATCCTGCGGTGCACCAACAAGGTTTACCTCACCGACCTGCTCAACAGCCATCAACTGGGCATGCCTGCCACCGAGATTCTCTACAAGGAGCGACCGGAAGACTTCGAAAGGGTCGGCGAGCGCCTGGGCTTCCCGCTGGTGTTGAAGATCCCCGACGGTTGCTTCTCGCGCGGCGTGATCAAGGTGCAAAGCCAGGAAGCCCTGCTCAAGGCCACCGCCGAGTTGTTTGAACATTCGGTGCTGTTGCTGGCCCAGGAGTTTTTCTACACCGAGTACGACTGGCGCATCGGTGTGCTCAACCGCAAGCCGATCTTCGCGTGCCAGTACTTCATGTCCAAGGGCCATTGGCAGATTTATAATCACAAGGCTATCGGCCTGGATATCAACGGCGAATGCCGCACCCTGGCGGTCCATGAAGCGCCCAAGGCGGTGGTGGAACTGGCGGTAAAGACCGCCAACCTGATCGGCGACGGCCTCTACGGTGTTGACCTCAAGCAGTCCGGCGACAAGGTGGTGGTGATCGAGGTCAACGACAACCCGAACATGGACGCCGGTATTGAAGATGCCTATCTGCAAGACGACCTGTATGCGCTGGTGCTGGAGGAGTTCGTGCGACGCCTGGAGCTGAAACGCCAGGGTCAGGGCTGGTGACGATGGGGGCGGGGTTGATGGTGTTCGGGCTCAAGCGCATCGCTGGCGGCGCCAGTCATGCGTGAACACTGATTTCCCCTGTGGGAGCTGGCTTGCCTGCGATGCCGGCGTCTCGGTGTGTCAGTGACACACGGTCGATGCCATCGCAGGCAAGCCAGCTCCCACAGGTTATGCGTCGGTGTGCGGTTGCAGTGTCAGCACCTCAAACCCGTCTGCCGTCACCGCCACGGTATGTTCCCACTGCGCCGACAGGCTGTTGTCCTTGGTCACCACTGTCCAGCCGTCCTTGAGGTCGCGCACCTTGGCGCTGCCCTGATTGAGCATTGGCTCGATGGTAAACACCATGCCTTCGCGCAGTTCCAGCCCGGTGCCGGGGCGGCCGAAGTGCAGCACTTGGGGGTCCTCGTGCATCTGCCGGCCGATGCCGTGGCCGCAATACTCACGTACTACGCTGTAGCCGTTGGCCTGTGCATGGCTCTGGATCGCATGGCCGATATCGCCCAGTCGTGCGCCGGGGCGAACCTGGCGAATGCCGGCCCACATGGCTTCAAAGGTCTGTTCCACTAGACGCCTGGCCTTGGGCGCCACGTTACCGATCATGTACATCTTGCTGGAGTCAGCGATAAACCCGCCTTTCTCCAGAGTGATATCGATGTTGATGATGTCGCCGTCTTTCAACACCTCCTTGGCGCTGGGCATGCCATGGCACACCACTTCGTTGATCGAGGTGTTGATGCAAAAGGGGTAGTCGTATTGCCCAAGACTCGCCGGGCGGGCTTTGAGCTCGTTGCGGATGAAGGCCTCGACGGCGCTGTCCAGCTCCAGGGTCGAGCGCCCGGCGGCGACAAAACCGTCGAGCATGCTGAATACCTGGGCCAGCAGGCGCCCGGATTCGCGCATCACCGCCAGTTGTGCGGGGGTCTTGATCATCAGCCGCGCCCTCGGATGAGGTCGGGTTTGTCCAGCAGCAGCTTGTTGATCAGTTCGTTGTAGGGCAGGTGTGGGTTGAGTTCGGCCAGCAGGCCGATCTTGATCCAGAACTCGGCCTGGGCATTGATTGAGCGGTCCATGGCGGCGCTGGCCAGGCGTAGCTGTTCGTGCAGTTGGTCGGTGATCTTGACGATGCCCATGGCGTTCACTGTGTTGGAGGGATATACAAAGCGTATACGTTTTGTATGTTCATCGTAAAGTCCAGCCGGCTAAATGGCGACAGGCCATTGACTTGTCCAACCACCGCCGGTTAATTTCGTTGCATGACATTTCAAGCCTTGCGCCGCCAGCCGAGCATTATTATTACCGCCATTCCTCATTTGGCGGGATAGCACACGGCTGCACCCAAACCCGCCCTAGAGGCGGGTTTTGTTTTTCCGACTCCTGGGCAGCACACCAACACCAGGAGACGCCCATGAGTTCCCACAGCGCCGTGCAACCTGCCGCCGATACAGGATTGCTTGAGCACTACGTGAAAAAGATCCTCGCCGCCCCGGTTTACGACGTGGCGGTGCGCACGCCCTTGCAGCCGGCGCCTGCGCTATCCGCGTTACTGGGCAACCAGGTACTGCTCAAACGCGAAGACCTGCAACCGACCTTTTCCTTCAAGATTCGTGGCGCCTACAACAAGCTGGTGCAACTGAGCGATGAGCAGAAAGCCTGTGGCGTGGTGACCGCCTCTGCGGGTAATCATGCGCAGGGCGTGGCGTTGGCTGCGCGGGAACTGGGCATCAAGGCGCGTATCGTCATGCCGTGCAGCACGCCGGAATTGAAGGTGCTGGGCGTGCGTTCCCGGGGCGCCGAGGCAGTGCTGCATGGCGAGAGCTTTGCGTTTGCCCTGGCCCACGCGTTGCAGCTGGCCGAGGTGGCGGGTTGCACCTTTGTTTCGCCGTTCGATGATCCCGATGTGATCGCTGGCCAAGGCACAGTGGCCATGGAAATACTGCGTCAACAGCAAGGCCCGCTGCACGCGATCTTCGTACCGGTGGGCGGCGGTGGCTTGATCGCCGGAATCGCGGCGTACGTCAAATACCTGCGTCCCGAGGTACGCATCATCGGTGTGGAACCTGAAGGTTCCAGTTGCCTGCTGGCTGCATTGCGCGCTGGTGAGCGGGTAGTGCTGCCCAGCGTCGACGGGTTTGCCGATGGCACCGCGGTCGCACAGATCGGCGCCTACGGTTTCGAGATCTGCCGGGACTGGGTGGATGAAGTCGTCACCGTGAGCAACGACGAATTGTGCGGTGCCATCAAGCTGATCTACGACGATACCCGCTCCATCACCGAACCGTCTGGCGCACTGGCCGTAGCGGGCATTCGCAAGTACGTGGCTGAGCGGGGTGTGCGCGGCCAGACCCTGGTGGCGGTAAATTCGGGGGCGAATATCAACTTTGATAGTTTGCGTTATGTTGCAGAAAGAGTCGTGGCACTCGGTCCGGTCTGATTTGAAACGGTGGGTTAAACGTTTAATCGAGGCGGTTTGGCGATGATTTATACAGAACTTATAGTTCAAAGTTTAATTATATAAAACCGCTGTTGGCTTATGAGGAATGGTTACAACGCAGCTTGATTTAGCCGAGTAGGCTTGGTGGTTGAGGGCACTTTCCAAGGCTGGCAAGTGCCTGCATGACCCATAAAAAATCTGTTGGCAGTCTTGAAAATGGAGAAGTTGACCATGCTTTCGGAATTAGAGTTGCGCAGCATTATTGAAGGAAGTTTCCTGCCCAAACGGTGTGAATGCACCAAGGCCGAAGATGCTTCGCTGACGATCAAAGTCTATGACGAGCGCAACCGTGATCGAGTGGATTTGGAAGTCAAAGGCATCAATGCCGATAAGCTCGACAGCAGCCGAGCCATTTGCAACCTGATCACGGGGTTGCGTGAAGATCTCAAGTACAGCCATGCCCCGGCTCCGCAACGAGCAGGCGGGCGCGGTTATCACTAGCCACTGTAGGAGCGAGCAAGCTCGCTCCTACAACAACGTGTTCGCTCAATTGCGCGAAATGTGCGCGTCCGTCAGTTGGTGACGGTACGGCAGGTCGGGGCCGGTTTTGGTACAGGTCAACGCGGCAGCCCGAATCGCAAAGCCGAGCATGTTATCAATCTGCGCGCGCGTGAGCTGTTGCAGGCCAGTCACTGAATCAAGCTGATGCTCGGTCAGCCAGGCAATCAATGCCGCCTGAAAAGTATCCCCGGCGCCGACCGTGTCGGCCATCTCCACCTTGACTGCCGGTGCCGACCAGTTGCCGTGCTGACGGCTGAACACGCTGGCACCGTCGCCGCCGCGGGTGAGGAACACCAGTTGGCAGCGGTGTTGCAGCCAGCCTTGCAGCACACTTTCGGGTGACTGGTCGGGGTAGAGCAGGTGCAGGTCCTCATCGCTGACCTTGATCAGGTCGGCATGTGTGACCAGTTCGGCGACGCGATCACGCCATAGTTGGATGTCCGGCTGCGGGTTAAGGCGCACGTTAGGGTCCAGGCTGATCAGGCGCTTGCCGCTTTCGCGCTTGACCAGCGCCAGAAGGGTGTCGCCAATCGGTTGCACCACCAGTGAGAACGAGCCGATATGCAGCCCGCGCACCTCATCGCCCAGTACCGGCAAATGCGCGACTTCCAGCAACCGATCCGCACAGCCTTCGCCACGGAAGTTGTACTGCGGTGAGCCATTGGCGCCCACAGCGACCATCGACAACGTGGTCGGCGCGGCGAATTCCACCAGGAACTGCTCGCTGACCCCTTCATTTTTCAGCACCTGCAACAAGCGCCGGCCGAGGAAGTCGCTGGACAGGCCGCCGAACAACCCGGCTTCAATCCCCAGACGGCGCAGGCCCACCGCCACATTGAAGGGCGAGCCCCCGGCAATCGCCTTGTAATTGACTTTGGCGGCCTGCCCGCTGGCATCCTCCTCGCTGAAAAAATCAAACAGCGCCTCACCACACACCAAATACATAGTCGTTCGCTCTTAAAGGGATGCCACGTGCTGTTGATAACGCTCATACGCCTGTTGATAGGCGCTGACACTCTCGGTTGCCGGCAAGGTACGGCTGGCCGGGTCGACGCTCACACATTTGTCGCACAGGCTGGCCAAGGGTTCGCCGCTCTGGCACCAGGCGGCCTGGATTGCCGCGCCAAGGGCGGCGGCTTCGCTCTGTTCGGTGCACACCACTTCGGTGTGCATGATATCGGCGACCATCTGCCGCCACACCGGGCTTTTCGAACCGCCGCCGATCAGGCGGATGCTCTGGCTTTGCAGGCCGGTCTGGCGCAGCAGGTCGAGGCCATAGCGCAGGCCGAAGGTGGTGCCCTCGACCACGGCGCGGCACAGGTTGGCACGGGTCAGGTTGGTCATGGTCAGACCGTGCAGGCTGCCGGTGGCGTGGGGCAGGGCAGGCACGCGTTCGCCATTGAGAAACGGCAGCATGCTCACCCCCTCGGCGCCAATCGGGGCTTGCTCGACCAGGGCGTTGAACGCTTGCAAGTCGAGTTCGAACAGCTCGCGGATCACCCCGGTGGCGTTGGTCAGGTTCATGGTGCAGATCAGTGGCAGCCAGCCGCCACTGGACGAGCAAAAGGTCGCTACCGACGCCTGCGGGCTGGCGTTGGGCTGGTCGGCAAACGCATACACGGTGCCCGATGAGCCCAGGCTCATGGTGATCACGCCGGGAGCGATATTGCCGGTGCCGATGGCGCCCATCATATTGTCGCCGCCGCCGCTGGACACCACGGCGTTGGGGTTGATCCCCAGGCGCTCGGCAATGGCCGGCAGGATCGTGCCCACCGCCTGGTCGGCTTCGATCAACTGCGGCAACGCTGCCTCCAGGCGGCCGCTGGGGTCGATGTGCCTGAGCAGCGCCACATCCCAGGTGCGGCTGCGCACGTCAAAGTAACCGGTGCCCGAGGCGTCGCCGTACTCGGCGCAGGCGCGACCGGTGAGCCAGTAGTTGAGGTAGTCGTGGGGCAGCAGGATATGGGCGATGCGTGCAAATACGTCCGGGTGCTGTTCGCGGGTCCAGAGCAGTTTGGAGACGGTGTAGCCCGGCGCGATGGCTACGCCCAGGCGCTCCAGGGAGCCGCTTTCGCCGCCAAGGTGTGCCAGCAGGCGCTCGTTCTCTGGCGCGGTTTCGGTGTCGCACCATAACTTGGCCGGGCGCAGTACTTCACCTTGTTCGTCCAGCAACACCAGGCCGTGCTGCTGGCCGGACACGCCGATGCCAAGGATGTCCTGGCCGTCCACCCCGGCTTGTTGCAGGGCGCGGTGGGTGGCTTCGGTGAAGGCGTCCAGCCATTCCTGGGTGTGTTGCTCGCGGCGGCCGTTGGTGCCGCTGATCAAGGTATGCGCGGCGGCGCCCAGGCCCAGCACCTTGCCGCTGGAGGCGTCGAGGACGATGGCCTTGGTGCCTTGGGTGCCGCAGTCGATTCCGAGGAACAGGTTGTGCTGGGTCATGATGGAGTGCTCAGCAGTATTATTTTTGGATTGGTAACCCGGTCAAGTGTGGGAGGGGGCTTGCTCCCGATGAGGGAGTGTCAGTCAAATACCTTTCTCTGACCTACCGCTATCGGGAGCAAGCCCCCTCCCACAGTTTTAATCCGGTTTCTTCAGGAGTTGCCTCAGGGTTTCGGTGACGCCTTTGTCACGCAAGCTTGCATAACACCGCTCGAACGCTGCCACAAACTCCGCCGACTTGGGAATAGCCACGCCAAAAATCTCCTCTACCCCCAGCAAGCGCTGGCTGATCAGCGCGTCATCCGTCACCAGCGCCTGGCAGAACTCGGCCCGTGGATCGGGGATCTTGTAACGCACGCCATTTTCATCCACCCCCTTCAAATACAAGGCCCAGGCCGCCACCACCAGCGCAGCGCGCTCAGTCTCGCGCCCATCGGCAATCAGGCGATTGATGGTCGGCACGGTGAACTTGGGAAACTTCGACGAACCATCGGAACACACCCGCTCCAACTGGTCGGCAATCGCCTGGTTGGAAAAACGCTCCACCAGCGTCTGCTTGTACGCCGTCAGGTCGATGCCCGGCACCGGCGCCAGGTTCGGCGTGACGTCCAGGTCCATGTACGCACGCATATACGCCACGAACAGCGGGTCGTTCATGGTCTCGTGGACAAACCGATAACCCTTGAGAAACCCCAGGTAGGTGAGCGCCAGATGGCTGCCGTTGAGCAGGCCGATCTTCATCTCTTCGTAAGGCGTGACGTCATCGGTGAACTGCACGCCGACCTTTTCCCAGGCCGGACGACCGTTGACGAACTTGTCTTCCAGCACCCACTGCACAAACGGTTCGCACACCACCGGCCAGGCATCGTCGACGCCATGTTCATCATGCAGTTGCAGGCGGTGGGCGGTGCTGGTCATTGGCGTGATGCGGTCGACCATGGCGTTCGGGAAGCTCACGTTGGTGTTGATCCAGTCATGCAGCTCGGCGTTGTGCAGCGCGGCGAAGGCCAGCAGTGCCTTGCGTGTGACGGCGCCGTTGTGCGGCAGGTTATCGCAGGACATGACGGTAAATGCCGCAGTGCCGGCGGCGCGGCGTTGGGTGAGCGCTGCGCAGATAAAGCCGAACACGGTTTTGGGTGTCTTGGGGTGCGCCAGGTCATGCTGGATCTGCGGCAGGTGGGCCATGAATTCGCCGTTGCTGTCATCGATGCAGTAGCCGCCCTCGGTAATGGTCAACGAGACGATGCGGATAGCCGGGTCAGCCAGTTTGTCGATCAACGCCTGAGCGCTGTCTTCGGCCAGCAGCATATCGCTGAGGGCGCCGATGACGCGCACTTCGGTGTCGTCGGTATCGCCCAGTTCGTACAGAGTAAACAGGTAATCCTGGCCGGCCAGATCGTCGCGGGCCTTGCGGTCCTCGGCACGCAGGCCCACGCCACAAATGCCCCAGTCCAGGCCTTCGCCGGTATTCATCAGGGCGTCGGTGTAATACGCCTGGTGCGCACGGTGGAAGCCGCCGACGCCGATATGGGCGATGCCCTGGCGGGTGTCGGCAATCGCGTAGGCCGGGGTTTTCACTTCCGGCGCCAGCTGCGTGAGGTTGGCTCTATTCAGTTTCATCGGGAAATACTCGGGATCAGGCGGCAGCGCGCAGTGGGCGGGCCACCGCTACGCCGTCGGTGTCGAACAGATGGCAGTGCGCCGGGTCCAGGTGCAGGTGCAACGTCTCGCCGTACTGGCTGGCCATGTCGCCGCGAATACGCATGGTCAGCGGTTCGCCATTGGCGGTGATGACGTGGCAGAAGGTGTCGCTGCCCAGGCGCTCGCCAACGTCAGCGGTGACGGTCAGGGTGGTTTGCCCTGGCGCGGCGATTTCCAGATGCTCGGGACGAATGCCCAGGGTCACCGCGCTGCCGACGCTCAAGGTCGTGCCGCTCAACGGCAGGCTGATCAGGGTGCCGGCGTCCAATTGCACGTCGCAGTCCTGGCCTTCGACACGTGTGATCTTACCCTTGAGAAAGCCCATCTTCGGCGTGCCGAGAAAGCCGGCCACAAACAGGTTGGCCGGCTGGTGATACAGCTCCAACGGTGAGCCGACCTGCTCGATACGGCCACTGTTGAGCACCACGACTTTGTCGGCCAGGGTCATGGCTTCAACCTGGTCGTGGGTCACGTAGATCATGGTGGCTTGCAGTTCTTTATGCAGGCGCGCCAGTTCCAGGCGCATCTGCACGCGCAGCGCCGCGTCGAGGTTGGACAGCGGCTCGTCGAACAGGAAGATCTTCGGGTTGCGCACAATCGCCCGGCCAATCGCCACACGCTGACGCTGGCCGCCGGACAGTTGCTTGGGCTTGCGCTCCAGCAGCGGGCCCAGTTCCAGGATGCGCGCCGCTTCGCTGACCTTGCTCTCGACCAGCTTCTTGTCGACACCGGCCAGGTCCAGGGCAAACGACATGTTCTTGCGCACGCTCATGTGCGGGTACAGCGCGTAGGTCTGGAACACCATCGCCAGGTCGCGCTTGGCCGGGGTCACTTCGGTGATGTCGCGGCCATCCAGCTCGATGGTGCCTTCCGTGACTTCTTCCAGGCCGGCGATCAGGCGTAGCAGGGTGGATTTGCCGCAGCCCGAGGGGCCGACGAACACCACGAATTCCTTGTCGTTCACTTCCAGGTCGATGCCCTTGATGATCGAGAAACCTTCGAAGCCTTTTTGCAGATTCTTGATTTTCAGGTTGGCCATGATGGGCCTCCTTTTCGAATTATTATTTGACGGCGCCGAAGGACAAACCGCGCACCAGCTGTTTCTGGCTGATCCAGCCAAAGATCAGGATCGGCGCGCAGGCCAGGGTCGAGACGGCGGACAACTTGGCCCAGAACAAACCTTCGGGGCTGGAGTAGGAGGCGATCAGTGCGGTCAACGGCGCAGCGCTCGACGAGGTCAGGTTCAGCGACCAGAACGCCTCGTTCCAGCACAGGATCAGCGACAGCAACACCGTGGAGGCCAGGCCACCCTTGGCGATCGGCAACAGCACGCGGACCATTTCCTGCCACAGGGTGGCGCCGTCCAGGCGGGCGGCTTCGAGGATGTCCTTGGGGATGTCCTTGAAGTAGGTGTACACCATCCACACCACAATCGGCAGGTTGATCAGGGTGTAGATGATGATCAGCGCGATGCGCGTGTCCAACAGGCCAAAGCTCTTGGCCAACAGATAGATCGGCATCAGCACGCCCACCGGTGGCAGCATCTTGGTCGACAGCATCCACAGCAGCGTGCCCTTGGTGCGCTGGGTTTCGTAGAACGCCATGGAGTAGGCGGCCGGCACCGAGATCAGCAGGCACAGGGCGGTGGCGCTGAAGGAAATCACCACCGAGTTCCAGGCGTAGGCGAAGTAGTTGCTGCGTTCGTTGATGTGCAGGTAGTTCTCCAGCGTCGGCGTGAAGATGAACTGCGGCGGGGTGGCGAACGCATCGATTTCAGTCTTGAAGCTGGTCAGCACCATCCAGAAAATCGGGAAGAAAATCAGGATCGCGATGGCCCAGGCCAACGTGCCGAGCAGCAGGCTTTGCAGGCGGCGGGATTGTTGAAGTGTCATGGCGCGGCCCTCAAGGCTTGTCAGTCAGGTTTTTGCCGATCATCCGCACCAGGATGATCGCCGCGATATTGGCGATGACCACGGCAATCAAGCCACCGGCCGAGGCCATGCCCACGTCGAACTGCACCAGCGCCTGGTTGTAGATCAGGTAGGCGAGGTTGGTCGAGGCGTAGCCCGGGCCACCGTTGGTGGTGGTGAAGATTTCGGCGAACACCGAGAGCAGGAAGATGGTTTCGATCATCACCACCACGGCAATCGGGCGGGCCAGATGGGGCAGGGTCAGGTGCCAGAAAATCGCAATGGCGCCGGCACCGTCCAGGCGTGCGGCTTCTTTCTGTTCCTGGTCCAGGGACTGCATGGCGGTCATCAGCAGCAGGATCGCGAAGGGCAGCCACTGCCACGACACAATGATGATGATCGACAGCAGCGGGTAGTGCGCCAACCAATCCACCGGCTCGGCGCCGAAGAACTTCCACACGGCGGCGAGGATCCCCGACACCGGGTGGAAAATCAGGTTTTTCCAGATCAGCGCGCCGACGGTGGGCATGATGAAGAATGGCGAAATCAACAGCACCCGCACGATGCCACGCCCCAGGAACTCACTGGCCTCCAGCAGGGCGCTGATCAACACGCCGAACACCACGCTGATCAGCAACACGCTGCCCACCAGCAACAGGGTATTGGTAGCGCCGGGCAGGAAACCCGAATCGGTGATGAAGTAGCTGAAGTTTTCCAGCCCCACGAATTGGTTTTCGCCGGGGTAGAGCAGGTTGTAGCGGATCAGCGAAAAGTACAGGGTCATGCCCAGCGGCACGATCATCCACAGCAGCAACAAGGCCACCGAGGGGCTGACAAGGAACCAGCCGGGGTTGGCCAGGCGGTTTTTGGCGGGTGTATTCATGGTGATCAGAACCAGTCAGATGCCTACAGAATCTGCGTCGGAGCGCGGTCACTGTGGGAGCTGGCTTGCCTGCGATGGCACCGCCTCGGTGCTACTGATATACCGAGTCGTTTGCATCGCAGGCAAGCCAGCTCCCACAAAAGCCCTGCTCCCACACTTAGCGGTGGTGAAGCTGGGTTACTTGGGGTAACCAGCCCGCTTCATTTCCCGCTCGGTGGTGGTCTGCGCGGCGGTCAAGGCGGCATCCACCGTTTGCTGACCGGTCAACGCACCGGAGAAGAACTTGCCGACCTGGGTACCAATCGCCTGGAACTCAGGAATGGTCACCAGCTGGATGCCGATATACGGCACGGGCTTCTCGGTCGGCTTGGTCGGGTCGGCCACTTTCAGTGATTCCAGGGTCACCTTGGCGAACGGCGCGGCCTTCATGTACTCGTCGCTGTAGGTGGATTGGCGCGTACCTGGCGGCACATTGGCGATGCCGTCGGTCTTGGCCACAAGCTGGCCGTATTCCTTGGAAGTGGCCCAACTGGTGAACACCTTGGCTGCGTCCTTGGCCTTGGAACTGGTAGGGATCGCCAGGCTCCAGGAGTAAAGCCACGAGGTGCCCTTGTCGGTCTTCTCGTGGGGCGCAAAAGTGAAGCCGACATGCTCGGCGACCTTGCTCTGGCTCTTGTCGGTAACAAACGAGCCCGCCACGCTGGCATCCACCCAGATCGCACACTTGCCGCTGTTGAACAGCGCCAGGTTCTCGTTGAAACCGTTGCTGGACGCACCCGGCGGGCCGGATTTCTTCATGTTGTCGACGTAGAAGTTCAGCGCGTCCTTCCACTCGGGGCCATTGAATTGCGGTTGCCACTTCTCATCGAACCAGCGCGCACCGAAGCCGTTGGCCAGGGTGGTGATCAGCGCCATGTTCTCACCCCAACCGGCTTTGCCGCGCAGGCACAGGCCGTATTGCTCTTTGGATTTATCAGTAAGTTTGGCCGCGTACTCGCCGATCTGGCTCCAGGTCGGGTGCTCGGGCATGGTCAGCCCGGCGTCCTTGAACAGGTCGGTGCGGTAATAGGTGATCGAGCTTTCGGCGTAGAACGGCAGGGCGTACAGCGAACCCTTGACGGACAAACCATCACGTACCGAAGGGAACACATCATCAAGGTCGTAGGAGGCCGGCAGGTCCTTCATCGGTTCCAGCCAACCCTTGGCGCCCCACAGTGCGGCTTCGTACATGCCGATGGTCAGCACGTCGAACTGCCCGCCCTGGGTGGCGATGTCGGTGGTGAGGCGTTGGCGCAGCACGTTTTCTTCAAGCACCACCCAGTTCAACTTGATCTCCGGGTGCTCGGCCTCGAAGGTTTTCGAGAGCTTTTGCATACGGATCATGTCGCTGTTGTTGACGGTGGCAATGGTCAGGGTTTGCGCGCCAAGGCTGACGGCGCTGAGGGTCATGCATGCAGTCATGCAGGAACAGGCAAGCAGAGCTTTTGCTGTGAACTTCATCGCGCACTCCATTTCCGCGCCCAGGGGGCTACAGAAGGACGGTTATTGTTGTTGTGTCTTCCTGCAACGAGTCAGGAAGAGTGTGCATTGATTACAGCCTTGAATCGGGGGTTGTGACAAATCCTTGGGCGCACGCTCACTGATACTTTTTTGCACTCGATGATCGTCCCCGTGACGCGTGGGGACGATCAATGCCGTGCTTAACGCTCGATATCAGCCAGTGCTCGCTCAGCCAGCAAGCGAGATACCTCGATCAACTGGGCAATACCCAGGGCGCCTTCGCGCCGCGAGCCGTCGAGATCAAAGGCGAAATCGCAGGGGAGGGCGTGGGCAGAGGCTAGGGATTCGCTGAGGTTGACCAGTAGGTGATGCGTGGAGATGCCGTCTTTTACGGTGAACAGCACACTGGGTGCTGGATCGATTGGGGGATTTGGGGTGGGTTTGATCATGGTGAAACTCCTGATTTAAGTGGAGCTACCACTGATCGCCGCGACGCGATTGGGTGGTAGCTGTACGCAGGTTCGCGGACCGGAATCAGGAAACCGGCATACCCAAAGGTATCCCGCGCACAGCCACCATAAGGGCGCACAGTAGACGATAAAAAGACGTCAACTGAAAGCGGAAATGGCACTCTGCGTCTGATTAAACCGGGCCGCGACGCCCGACCGCTGAGTGTGCAGCGGTGTACGGAGACTAGAGATTGAGTGTCCTAGGGACAACCTCAAAACCTTGTAAGACGTTTCTGTTTCCCGACGCCTGCCGAACGATCAACCTCAAGCCAAATTCTGCTCAGTCAACCGCTGCACCGCCAACCGTCGATAGTGGGACGGCGTCATCCCCTTAAGCTGCTGAAAACGCCGATTGAAGTTGGAGATATTGTTGAATCCCGACTCAAAGCACACATCCGTCACGGCCTTGTCGCCATCGGCCAGCAACTCGCAGGACTTGCTGATGCGCAGCCGATTGACGAATTCAATAAAAGTCCGCCCGGTGGCCTGCTTGAATACACGGGAAAAATACGTCGGTTTCATCCCCAGGTACTCCGCGACTTCCTCCAGCGGCAGCTCGCGGGCGTAGTGGGCAAAGATGTAGTCCACCGCGCGGTTGGTGCGGTCGATGCTGTGTTCATCGGCTTGCTGCGGGGTGGTCACGCCGGACAGCAGCTGGTAGTCCTCACAGGCGCTCAACACCTCCAGCAGGATAAAGAAGTGCCCCAGTCGCGCCATGCCGTGGGCGTCTTCGATGTGCTGCATGAGGGTCATGGCGTGGGCGATGGTCTTTTTGCAGCGGAATTCGATGCCGTACTGGGCGCGTTCGAGCAGCGGCGCCAGGCGTTTGAGTTCGGTGAAGATGTGGCTGCCGTGTTCGAACAACTCGTCGGTGAAGTTCACCAGCATGTCGCGCTTGGGGATCACTTCGCCTTCTTCCACCTGGCTGATCCAGTTGTGGGGCAGGTTGGGGCCGGTGAGGAACAGGCTTTGCGGGTAGAAGTTGCCGATGTAGTCACCGATAAACACCTTGCCGGAGCTGGCGACGATCAGGTGCAGCTCGTATTCCTTGTGAAAGTGCCAGCGCACCAGCGGGCAGGGGAAGCCGTGTTGGCGATAGATGATGGACAGACCATTGTGATCGTCCATCAACTCGTAGGAAGGGTCGGTGATGCGCGTTGCTCGGGTCATGCTGCCGTCGCTTTATTGTGGTCGCTGCGTAGGATAATGCCCCGTCGCGCACGACCTCGCCAGCAGCAGTGTTTACAGGTTGCGGTTTTTCGCCTCGATCCACTGGGACATGTACTGGGTACTCTTGTGCGCGTGATGGCGCAGCATGCTGCCGGTGAAGTTGTCCCGGCGATGGGCGGCAAGGTTGCGGCGGCATTGCTCCAGGCACGCCACCAGGGCCGGCCCATGCAGAGCCTGGTCATAGCGCCGAGCCAGCAGTTGGCGCCCGTGTTCCTGGGCCTGGGTCCAGCGCTCGTGGTCCTGGTAGAGGGCCACGGCAGCGGCGGCCAGGGCCGGGGCGTCGTGTTCGATCACGCCGGGCCAGGGTTGATCATCGCCCATGGCCTCGGCGCCGATCGGGGTGGTGACATTGGGGGTGCCGCAGAGCATGGCGTCGATCAACTTGCCCTTGATGCCCGCACCAAAGCGCAACGGTGCCAGGCAGATGCGTGCGGCGGTCATGACTTGCAGCGCGTCTTCGGCCCAGTTCATCACATGAAAACCCTGTGCCGGGTTGTGCAGGGCGGTGGCCTTGGGTGGGGTGTAGGCGCCATAGATATGCAGCTGCGCGCCCGGCAACTGTTGGCGAATCAGCGGCCACAGGCTTTGCTTCATCCACAGCACCGCATCCCAGTTGGGCGCGTGGCGGAAGTTGCCGATGCTGAGAAAGTGCGCCCGGTCTTCAAACGGCGCAAACGCGGCGGTGGGCGGTTGCAACATCAGCGGGCACCAGTGGAGCAGGGCGGCGGGCACCTTGAACTGCTCGGTGAGCAGGCGAATTTCCACGTCGGAGATCATCAGGCTGATGTCACAGCGGTAAATCGCGGCGATTTCGCGCTTGGCCAGGTCGGTATCGGCCATGCGCTGGAACTCGTCCTGAAGCGCCGGCGCGAACAGGGCGCTGAAGTCGTCGCTGTCGGGGTTGGCTTTCACCTGCTCCTTGAAACGCTGGTGGCGGGCGTCGCGCAGGCTTTGCAGGTCGGAGGTTTCCAGCACGCGCAGGGCGTCGGGGCAGCATTGCTCCACGCGCCAGCCGAATTGCTCCTCCATCATGAAGCGGTCGAACAGTACGATATCCGGGGCCAGTTCGCGGATAAAGTCATCGAAACTGCTGTTATTCAGTTCAATGGCACATTCGGCGATGCCAAGTGCCGGCAAGTCGGACTTGTGTTCGCCGATGGTCGCCGGGCTGCTGAAGGTAATGTCCCAACCTTGCGTAAGAAAACTCTCAAGGATTTGCATCATATGCCCGCCTGCGGCCGAGGAGCGGGGCTCCGGCCAGACGTAACCAATGACCAGGACTTTGGTGGCAGGCTGATTCATCGACGACGGTTTCCTTGAAGGGCAGGCGAAAAGCGCGCAATTAAACCACAACCTGGCGACATGACAATTTGTGTCTGGCGGTAGGTAGCATCGGCACTTTGTGGTTAACTTCGGCCTCTCGAATTCGTTTAACCAAAAACCAGCATAAGGATTCCGTTCATGGCTCAAGTCACCCTTAAAGGCAACCCGGTCAAGGTTGAAGGCGAACTGCCGAAAGTCGGCGCCAAAGCCGCAGACTTCACCCTGACCGCCGGCGACCTGTCCAACGCCACCCTGGCCACCTTTGCCGGCAAGCGCAAAGTGCTGAACATCTTCCCAAGCGTTGATACCCCGACCTGCGCCACTTCCGTGCGCAAGTTCAATGCCCAGGCCAACGATGTGGCCAACACCGTGGTGCTGTGCATCTCCACCGACCTGCCATTCGCCCAGGCGCGTTTCTGCGGCTCCGAAGGCCTGGAAAACGTGAAGAACCTCTCGGACTTCCGTGATTCGGATTTCGCCGTTGATTACGGTGTGGCGATTGCCGACGGCCCGCTCAAAGGCCTGACCGCTCGCGCCGTCGTGGTACTGGACGAAAACGACAACGTGCTGCACAGCGAGTTGGTCAAGGAAATCGCTGAAGAGCCAAACTACGATGCGGCCCTGGCTGTATTGAAGTAACTGTTTCTGCGCGTAACTGTCGTTTGGCAGTAACACGTATGATGCATGATTGCGGCCTGGCCTAGTCCAGGCCGTTTTTATTTGAGTGTCAGCGGTTTAGCCAAATAGCTGGCGGACTAAGATCAGACGTTAAAAGTTGTAAGCCCAAGGTAAATAGCCGGTAAAGGTGCTTTTCTAAACGCCCCCCAGTGCTTATCTTTCAGCCTCCCGAAGAAGAAGCTCTCATCCCCAATGGTTGATCACTCCATGCAATCCTCCTCCCGCAACTCCCGCCGCTGGCTGTTTGGCCTGCTTGTGCTGCTGGTTATCGCCGGCCTGTGCTGGAAATTCTGGCCCGGCGGCGCGGCTCACAAGGACGCTCCTGCGGGGCATACCGGCAAGACCGGCATGGCGCGCCCGGGCTTCGGCGGTTCCACCGGCCCGGTGCCGGTGCGCGTGGCGCCGGTGGTGCAGGGGGAGTTTGCGGTGTACTACAAGGCGCTGGGCACGGTCACCGCGCTCAATACCATTAATGTGCGCAGCCGGGTGGGCGGTGAGCTGGTGAAGATCGCCTTTGAAGAAGGCCAGATGGTCAAGGCCGGCGACCTGCTGGCAGAAATCGACCCGCGCAGCTACCAGAACGCCTTGCTCCAGGCCCAGGGCACATTGCTGCAGAACCAGGCGCAGTTGAAAAACGCCCAGGTCGATGTGGAGCGTTATCGCGGCCTGTACGCCCAGGACAGTATCGCCAAGCAGACCCTGGACACCGCCGAAGCGCTGGTCCTGCAATACCAGGGCACGGTCAAGACCAACCAGGGCGCGGTCGACGATGCCAAGCTCAACCTTGAATTCACCAGGATCCGTGCGCCGATCAGCGGCCGCGTTGGCCTGCGCCAGCTTGATGTCGGCAACCTGGTCGCAGCCAATGACACCACCGCCCTGGCGGTCATCACCCAGACGCAGCCGATCAGCGTGGCGTTCACCCTGCCGGAAAACACCCTGGAAACCGTACTTGCCCGTTACCACGCCGGCAACAAACTGCCCGTGGAAGCCTGGGACCGCAGCGACGTGAAAAAACAGGCGGTCGGCGTGCTGCAGAGCCTGGACAACCAGATCGACGTCACCACTGGCACTTTGAAGTTCAAGGCGCGCTTCGATAACAAGGACCAGGCGCTGTTCCCCAACCAGTTCGTCAATGTGCACTTGCTTGCCGACACCTTGCATAACGTGGTGTTGGCGCCGTCGGCGGCGATCCAGTTCGGCAACGCCGGCACCTTTGTCTACAAGCTTGACGGTGACAACAAGGTCAAGGTCCAGCCCCTGGTGCTGGGTGACACCGACGGTGAGAACACCGTGGTCAAGGAGGGCCTGGTCGCAGGCGATCGCGTGGTGCTGGAAGGCACGGACCGTCTCAAGGACGGCAGCGAAATCGAAGTGGTCAACGAAAGCAAGGAAGTGCCGACCACGCCGACCGAACACCTGCAAGGCAAGCCCGCGGCAAAAGGGGAGACCGGCGCTGACGCCGGCAAGGCGCAAAAGGTCGGTTCATGAACCTGTCACGCCTGTTTATCCTGCGCCCGGTCGCCACCACGCTGAGTATGCTGGCGATTGTATTGGCCGGGATCATTTCGTACCGCTTGTTGCCGGTATCGGCCTTGCCCCAGGTGGACTACCCGACGATCCGGGTGATGACCCTGTACCCCGGCGCCAGCCCAGACGTGATGACCAGTGCGGTCACTGCGCCGCTGGAGCGTCAGTTCGGGCAGATGCCCGGGCTGACCCAGATGGCGTCCACCAGTTCGGGCGGTGCGTCGGTGCTGACCCTGCGTTTCAACCTCGACGTCAATATGGATGTCGCCGAGCAACAGGTGCAGGCCGCAATCAACGCCGCCACCAACCTGTTGCCCAAGGATTTGCCGGCGCCGCCGGTGTACAACAAGGTCAACCCGGCCGACACCCCCGTGCTGACCCTGGCGATTACTTCCAAGACCATGCTGCTGCCCAAGCTCAATGACCTGGTCGATACGCGCATGGCGCAGAAAATCGCCCAGATCAGCGGCGTCGGCATGGTCAGCATCGCCGGTGGCCAGCGCCAGGCCGTGCGCATCAAGGTCAACCCGCAAGCCCTGGCGGCCAATGGTTTGAACCTGTCGGACGTGCGTGCGCTGATCGCCGCCTCCAACGTCAACCAGCCCAAGGGCAACTTCGACGGCCCCACCCGCGTGTCGATGCTCGATGCCAACGACCAGTTGGTCTCACCCCAGCAATATGCCGAGCTGATCCTGGCCTACAACAATGGCGCACCGTTGCGCCTCAAGGATGTGGCGCAGATCGTCGACGGCGCCGAAAACGAACGCCTCGCGGCCTGGGCCAACGAAAACCAGGCGGTACTGCTCAACATCCAGCGCCAGCCGGGCGCCAACGTGATCGAGGTAGTCGACCGTATCAAGGCGCTGCTGCCGAGCATCACCGACAACCTGCCGGCCGGCCTGGACGTGACGGTGCTTACCGACCGTACCCAGACCATCCGCGCCTCGGTGAAAGACGTACAACACGAGCTTCTGATTGCCATCGCCCTGGTGGTGATGGTGACGTTCCTGTTCCTGCGTCGGGTCAGCGCCACGATCATTCCGTCCATTGCCGTGCCGCTGTCTCTGGTGGGTACCTTTGGCGTGATGTACCTGGCGGGTTTCTCCATCAATAACCTGACGCTGATGGCCCTGACCATCGCCACGGGGTTTGTGGTGGACGACGCCATCGTGATGCTGGAGAACATCTCGCGCTATATCGAGGAAGGCGAGACGCCGATGGCCGCCGCGCTCAAGGGCGCCAAGCAGATCGGTTTCACCCTGATATCCCTGACCTTGTCGCTGATTGCGGTACTGATCCCGCTGCTGTTCATGGCTGACGTGGTCGGGCGGCTGTTCCGCGAGTTCGCCATCACCCTGGCGGTGGCGATCCTGATTTCGCTGGTTGTGTCCCTGACCCTGACGCCGATGATGTGCGCGCGCTTGCTCAAGCGCGAACCGAAGGAAGAAGAGCAGGGACGTTTCTACAAGGCCAGCGGCGCCTGGATCGATTGGCTGATCCAGGCCTATGGCCGCAAGTTGCAGTGGGTGCTCAAGCACCAGCCGCTGACCCTGCTGGTGGCCATCGCTACCCTGGGGCTTACGGTGGTGCTGTACCTGGTGGTGCCCAAGGGCTTTTTTCCGGTGCAGGACACCGGGGTGATCCAGGGCATTTCCGAAGCGCCGCAGTCGATTTCCTTTGCGGCGATGAGCCAGCGTCAGCAGGAGCTGGCGAAGATCATCCTTGCTGATCCCGCGGTCCAGAGCCTGTCGTCCTACATCGGTGTGGACGGCGATAACGCCACCCTCAATAGTGGCCGCTTGCTGATCAACCTCAAGGCCCACGGCCAGCGCGACTTGAGCGCAGCCGAGGTGATCACCCGCTTGCAACCGCAAATCGACAAGCTGGTGGGCATCCGCCTGTTCATGCAGCCGGTGCAGGACCTCACCATCGAGGACCGCGTCAGCCGTACCCAGTACCAGTTCAGCATGTCGTCGCCGGACGCCGAGTTGCTGGCACTGTGGAGTGGCAAGCTGGTGCACGCCCTCAGTCAACAGCCGGAACTCACCGACGTTGCCAGCGACTTGCAGGACAAAGGCTTGCAGGTGTACCTGGTGATCGACCGCGACGCGGCCTCGCGCCTGGGTGTGAGTGTCTCGACCATTACCGACGCGTTGTATGACGCCTTTGGCCAACGGCAGATCTCTACCATCTATACCCAGGCCAGCCAATATCGCGTGGTGCTGCAGGCCCAGTCCGGCGAAACCCTCGGCCCGGCCGCGCTCAACCAGATCCATGTGAAGACCACCGACGGCGGCCAGGTGCGGCTGTCGAGCCTGGCCCATGTCGAGCAGCGCCAGGCGCAGTTGGCAATTGCCCATATCGGCCAGTTCCCGGCGGTGATGATGTCGTTCAACCTGGCCCCCGGCGTCGCCCTGGGCAAGGGTGTGGAGCTGATCAACCAGACCCAGAAGGACATTGGCATGCCGGTGGGCGTGCAAACCCAGTTCCAGGGTGCCGCCCAGGCGTTCGAGGCGTCGCTGTCGAGCACCTTGCTGCTGATCCTGGCGGCGGTGGTTACCATGTACATCGTGCTCGGCGTGCTCTACGAGAGCTATATCCACCCGATCACCATCCTTTCGACCCTGCCGTCGGCGGCGGTGGGGGCCTTGCTGGCCCTGCTGCTCAGTGGCAATGACCTGGGCATGATCGCGATCATCGGCATCATCCTGCTGATCGGTATCGTGAAAAAGAACGCGATCATGATGATCGACTTCGCCCTCGACGCCGAGCGTAATCAGGGCCTGGACCCACAGACGGCGATTTACCAGGCGGCGCTGTTGCGCTTCCGGCCGATCCTGATGACTACCCTGGCCGCGTTGTTCGGTGCGGTACCGCTGATGCTTGCCAGCGGTTCCGGCGCGGAGTTGCGCCAACCGCTGGGTTTGGTGATGGTCGGTGGCTTGCTGGTGAGCCAGGTGTTGACGCTGTTCACCACGCCGGTGATCTACCTGTACTTCGATCGCCTTGGCAGGCGCTGGCGCAAAGAGCCGCAACGCCTGGAGCCGGTTGAGCCATGAACTTGTCCGGACCTTTCATTCGCCGGCCGGTAGCGACCATGCTGCTGAGCCTGGCGATCATGCTGCTCGGTGGCGTCAGCTTCAACCTGTTGCCGGTGTCGCCGCTGCCGCAGATCGACTTTCCGGTGATCGTGGTGTCGGCCAGCTTGCCCGGCGCCAGCCCCGAGGTGATGGCGTCCAGCGTGGCGACGCCACTGGAGCGTTCATTCGGTTCGATTGCCGGCATCACCACCATGAGCAGTTTTTCGAGCCAGGGCTCGACTCGGGTGATCCTGGCCTTTGATTCCGACCGCGATATCAACGGTGCGGCGCGGGAAGTGCAGGCGGCCATCAACGCTTCGCGCAACCTGTTGCCCAGCGGTATGCGCAGCATGCCCACCTACAAGAAGATCAACCCGTCCCAGGCGCCGATCATGGTGTTGTCGCTGACCTCCGACGTGCTGCAGAAGGGCCAGCTGTATGACCTGGCGTCGACCATCTTGTCCCAGAGCCTGTCCCAGGTGCCAGGCGTGGGCGAAGTGCAGATCGGCGGCAGTTCCCTGCCGGCGGTGCGCATCGAGCTGGAGCCCAAGGCCCTCGACCAATACGGCGTGGCCCTGGACGATGTGCGCAATACTATCGCCAATGCCAACCAGCGCCGGCCCAAGGGCTCCCTGGAAGACGCTGAGCGCAATTGGCAGATCCAGGCCAACGACCAGCTGGAAAAAGCCAAGGACTACGCGCCGCTATTGATCCGCTACCAGGACGGTGCGGCCCTGCGCCTGGGCGATGTGGCGAAGATCACCGATGGTGTGGAAGACCGCTACAACAGTGGCTTCTTCAATAATGATTCGGCAGTGCTGCTGGTGATCAACCGTCAGTCCGGCGCCAACATCATTGAAACGGTCAGGCAGATCAAGGCCCAGTTGCCGGCATTGCAGGCGGTGCTGCCGTCCAGCGTCAAGCTCAGCCTGGCCATGGACCGCTCGCCAGTGATCACTGCCACCCTGCATGAAGCGGAAATGACCCTGCTGATTGCCGTGGGCCTGGTGATTCTGGTGGTGTACCTGTTCCTGGGTAACTTCCGTGCTTCGCTGATCCCGACCCTGGCGGTGCCGGTGTCGCTGGTGGGCACCTTCGCGGTGATGTACCTGTACGGGTTTTCGCTGAACAACTTTTCGTTGATGGCGCTGATTTTGGCCACCGGGTTGGTGGTGGACGATGCCATCGTGGTGCTGGAGAACATTTCCCGGCACATCGACGAGGGTGTGCCGCCGATGAAGGCGGCGTACCTGGGTGCCGAAGAAGTCGGCTTTACCTTGTTGTCGATGAACGTGTCGCTGGTGGCGGTGTTCCTGTCGATCCTGTTCATGGGCGGGATTGTCACCAACCTGTTTCGCGAGTTTTCCATCACCTTGTCGGCGGCGATCATCGTCTCGCTGATTGTCTCGCTGACCTTGACGCCGATGCTCTGCGCCCGCTGGCTCAAGCCTCATGACAAGACCCGGCAGACCGGTTTGCAGCGCTGGAGCCAGAAGGTCAACGACCGCATGGTCGCCGGCTACGCCACCAGCCTGGACTGGGTATTGCGCCACCGGCGCCTGACCCTGCTCAGCCTGTTGATCACCGTGGGCGTGAATATCGCACTGTATGTGGTGGTGCCAAAAACCTTCATGCCTCAGCAGGACACCGGCCAATTGATCGGGTTTGTGCGCGGTGACGATGGCCTGTCGTTCAGCGTGATGCAGCCGAAGATGGAAGTCTTTCGCCAGGCGGTGCTCAAGGACCCGGCGGTGCTCAGCGTGGCCGGCTTTATCGGTGGCAACCAAGGCACTAACAACGCAGTGATGCTGGTGCGCCTCAAACCCATCAGTGAACGCAAGATCTCTGCCCAGGCGGTGATCGAGCGTCTGCGCAAAGAGGTGCCGTTGGTACCGGGCGGGCGCCTGTTCCTGATGGCCGACCAGGACCTGCAGTTCGGCGGCAGCCGCGACCAGACCAGCGCGCAATATTCCTACATCCTGCAAAGCGGCGACCTGGCCGCGTTGCGCCTGTGGTACCCGAAAGTGGTCGCGGCGATGCGTGAGTTGCCCGAGCTGACTGCCATCGACGCTCGCGAAGGCCGGGGCGCGGCGCAGGTCACGCTGATCGTCGATCGGGACCAGGCCAAGCGTCTGGGCATCGACATGGACATGGTCACGTCGGTACTCAACAACGCCTACAGCCAGCGGCAGATTTCCACCATCTACGACAGCCTCAACCAGTATCAGGTGGTGATGGAGGTCAACCCCAAGTATGCCCAGGACCCGATCACCCTGAACCAGGTGCAGGTGATTACTGCCGATGGTGCGCGGGTGCCGTTGTCGACCATTGCCCATTACGAGAACAGCCTGGCCGACGATCGCGTCAGCCATGAAGGCCAGTTCGCTTCAGAAAACATCGCCTTCGATATGGCGCCCGGGGTGACGGTAGAGCAGGGCACCGCGGCCATCGAACGAGCGATTGCCAAGGTCGGCCTGCCTGAAGATGTGATCGCCAAGATGGCCGGCACCGCCGACGCCTTTGCGGCCACGCAGAAGGGCCAGCCGTTCATGATTCTCGGTGCGCTGGTGGCGGTGTACCTGGTGCTGGGCATTCTGTATGAAAGCTATATCCACCCGCTGACCATTCTGTCGACCCTGCCGTCGGCGGGTGTTGGCGCGTTGCTGGCGATCTACCTGCTGGGCGGCGAGTTCAGTCTGATTTCGTTGCTGGGCTTGTTCCTGCTGATCGGTGTGGTGAAGAAAAACGCGATCCTGATGATCGACCTGGCGCTGCAACTGGAGCGCAACGACGGCATGAGCCCGCTGGAGTCGATCCGCAGCGCCTGTCTGCTACGCCTGCGACCCATTTTGATGACCACCCTGGCCGCCATCCTCGGCGCCTTGCCGTTGCTGCTCGGCACCGGCGATGGCGCGGAAATGCGCCATCCGTTGGGCCTGACCATTATTGGCGGCCTGGTCTTCAGCCAGATCCTGACCCTTTACACCACCCCGGTGGTCTACCTCTATCTCGACCGCGCGCGCCACCGCTTCAATGCCTGGCGCGGCGTGCGTACCGATGCTGCCCTGGACACTGCGCTATGACCGATTCAACCAAATTATTGTGGCGAGGGAGCAAGCTCTCTCGCCACAACAACACAATGAAGTTATTGGCCGTGATGATGTGTGGGGTGTTGCTCAGCGCCTGCGCCATTGGCCCTGACTACAAGCGCCCGGAGGTCATCGAACCGGTGCAGTTCAAAGAAGCCCAGGGCTGGCGCCAGGCCAACCCCAGCGATTCCCTGGCCCGTGGCGCCTGGTGGGAGCTGTATGGCGACCGCCAACTCAATGAGCTGGTAGAGCGCCTCAACACGTCCAACCAGACCGTTGCCCAGGCCGAAGCGCGCTTTCGCCAGGCCAAGGCGCTGGTGCGCAGTTCCCGCGGGGCGTTTTACCCCAGCGTCGATCTGAGCGTGGGTAAAACCCGCGCCAGCCAGGGTACCGGCAGCAGCAGCGCCAGCCTCAGCAGTTCCAGCAGTGGTATCCGCGACACCCTCAATGCGCAGTTGGGCGTGAGCTGGGAAGCCGATATCTGGGGCAAGTTGCGCCGTGGACTAGAGGCCAATGAAGCCAGCGCCGAGGCCAGCTCGGCAGATCTGGCCGCGATGCGCCTGAGCCAACAGTCAGAACTGGTGCAAAGCTACCTGCAACTGCGGGTCATGGACGAACAGACGCGCCTGCTGCAAGCCACGCTGGACACTTACCAGCGCTCGTTGAAAATGACCGAAAACCAATACCGCGCCGGGGTGGCCGGCAAGGATGCCATCGCCCAGGCGCAAACCCAGCTCAAGACCACCCAGGCCAGCCTGATCGACCTGATCTGGCAGCGCGCCCAACTGGAAAACGCCATTGCCGTGCTGATTGGCGAAGCCCCGGCCAATTTCAACCTGGCGGTGAGCAAAGACATTCCAGCGCTGCCGCAAATACCGGTGAGCCTGCCGTCCCAGTTGCTGGAACGTCGCCCCGATATTGCCTCGGCCGAACGCTCGGTGATCGCCGCCAACGCCAACATCGGCGTGGCCAAGGCGGCCTATTACCCGGATCTCAGCCTGAGCTTGCAGGGCGGCTATTCCAGCAGCACCTATGAGGACTGGATCAGCCTGCCGAACCGCTTCTGGTCGGTGGGGCCGAAACTGGCCATGACCCTGTTCGATGGCGGCCAGCGCTCGGCGGAAGTCGATCGCACCGTGGCCAGCTATGACGAGACCGTGGCCAAGTACCGCCAGACCGTACTGGATGGGTTCCGTGAAGTGGAAAACTACATGGTGCAACTCAAGGTGCTGGCGGACGAGGCTGTGGTCAGCAATGAAGCGCTGGAATCGGCGCGTGAGTCGTTGCGCTTGACCGAGAACCAGTACAAGGCGGGTTTGATCGCTTACCTGGATGTGGTGACTGTGCAGGCGACGGCCCTGAGCAACGAGCGCACAGTGTTGACCTTGTTGCAGTCGCGGCTGGTGGCGAGTGTGCAGTTGATTGCGGCGTTGGGCGGTGGCTGGGATGGCCAGACGTCTCTTGCCGAGAAGGAGTGAGCGAATACCTGCGCATCCTGTAGGAGCGAGCTTGCTCGCGAAGAACACACCGACACCGCGTTTCCCCGGTTTCGCACGTCATCGTTGACGATCTTCGCAAGCAAGCTCGCTCCTACAGTGGAGAGGCCCCCTCCCACAGGTATTGAAAAATACCCGCATTAAGCCAGCAGATTGACGCCAAAAAATGACTAATGGCTATCTGCTTAATTAATCACCTGCCCCAGAATCATTCTCGCTACAATCGCCCGCTTTGCCACCCGGCATGGGCTTTTACGCCCTGTTGCCTGCGAGAAGCCCCATGTTGATCGGTAGCTATTCAACCTCCCTGGTCGTGATTTCCCTGTGCGTTGCAATGCTGGCGTCCTACACCGCGTTGGACCTGGCCGGGCGTATCGCTACGACGAAGGGGCGTGCCGTTTATCTATGGATTACCGGCGGCGCAGCGGCCATGGGGGTGGGTATCTGGTCCATGCACTTTATCGGCATGTTGGCGCTGCGCCTGCCGTTTGCCATTGGGTTTGACCTGGGCATCACCGCGTTGTCGTTGCTGATCGCCGTGTTATCCAGTGGCTTCGCCTTATGGCTGGTCAGCCAGCCACGTCTGCCGGCCTGGCAACTGGCGTTCGGTGCGCTGGTGATGGGTGCCGGTATCGCCAGCATGCACTACACCGGCATGGCAGCGATGCGCATGACCCCGGGTATCGACTACGACCCGACCTTGTTCGGCGCTTCGTTGTTGATCGCGGTAATGGCCTCCGGCGCCGCACTGTGGATCGCCTTCAACCTGCGTCGCAATACGCCTTACGTGCGGCTGGCGCGGGGTGCGGCGGCGGTGGTGATGGGCGTGGCCATTGTCGGCATGCACTACACCGGGATGGCCGCGGCGCAGTTTGCCGATGACAGTTTCTGCGGTGCCGCGCTAACGGGCTTGAGCGGCAAGGGCCTGGATAACCTGGTCTTGGTGACCTCCCTGGCGGTGTTGGTCATAGCGTTGTTGACCTCATTGCTGGATGCCCGCCTGGAGGCGCGCACCGCTGTACTCGCCGATTCCTTGACCCTGGCCAACCAGGAACTGACCCACCTGGCACTGCACGACATGCTCACCGGCTTGCCCAATCGCACACTGCTGGCGGATCGCATTCAACAAGGCATTCAGGCGGTGTACGAGCAGGGCGGTTGCTTTGCGCTGATGTTTATCGACCTGGACGGCTTCAAGCCGGTCAACGATGCCTTCGGTCATCACATGGGCGATCAACTGCTGCGCGAGGTTGGCCTGCGTCTGCGCGAGGACTTGCGCAGCCAGGACACCCTGGCCCGTATTGGCGGTGACGAGTTCGTGTTGCTGGTGCAATTGACCCAACCGGACGATGCCATGGGCCTGGCCGAGCGTCAGGTCGGTCTGATCAATCGCGCTTTCACGGTGGCCGAGCATGAGCTGAAAATCTCCGCGAGTATCGGTATCGCCATGTTCCCGGGCAACGGTAATAACCCCCAGGAGCTGTTGATGAACGCCGACGCGGCGATGTATCACGCCAAGGGCATGGGCAAGAACGGCTACAGCTTCTTCGATGCGTCAATGAACACCAATGCGCGCAAGCAACTGCAATTGTTGCAGGACCTGCGCAATGCCCTCGAACACGGCGAGTTTCGCTTGTATTACCAGCCCAAGTTCGATGCGGTGAGCGGTATTGCCGTGGGGGCCGAGGCGTTGTTGCGCTGGGAGCATCCGCAACAAGGCTTGCTGCTGCCGGCAGCTTTTATCGCGCTGGCGGAGAAAACCGGGCTGATCATTGCCATCGGTGAATGGGTACTCGACGAAGCCTGCCGCCAGATGAGCCTGTGGTACGCACAGGGTTATCAGCGCTGGCGCATCGCCGTGAATCTTTCGGCGCTGCAGTTCTGTCATGCCGGGTTGGTCAACAGTGTTGCGGCTGCTCTGGAGCGCCACCAATTACCCGCCAACAGCCTCACGCTGGAGATCACCGAGACCACTGCCATGAGCGATGCCGATGCGAGCATGACGGTATTGCAGCAGCTCTCGGACATGGGCGTGGATCTGTCCATCGATGACTTTGGCACCGGTTACTCCAGCCTGATGTACCTCAAGCGCCTGCCGGCCAACGAGTTGAAGATCGACCGCGGCTTTGTACGCGACCTGGAGCACGACAGCGACGACGCCGCCATCGTCTCGGCCATCGTCGCCCTCGGCCAGGCCCTGGACTTGCGGATCGTTGCCGAAGGCGTGGAAACCGATGCGCAGCAAAATTTCCTTACCCGCCTGGGGTGTGATTCCTTGCAAGGCTATTTGTTGGGGCATCCATTGCCGGCTGACAGTTTCATGGCAAATATCCGCAGCGGCGAAGATGCGCCAGCGCCTGACAAAAGCCATCAGTGACGGGTATTCTTGGATCCAACCCTAACCATCAGGTTGAATCAGGAGACCGTAGCCATGGACAAAGTTGTCATCATCACCGGAGGCAGCCGTGGGATTGGCGCCGAGACGGCCTTGCTGGCCGCTCGCGAAGGTTATCGCATCTGCATTAACTATCAGTCGGACGAGAAGGCTGCCCAGGCTGTGCTTGAACAAGTGCGCGGCCTCGGCGCCCAGGCCATTGCGGTGCGCGCTGATGTCAGCATCGAAGATGAAGTGATAGCGCTGTTCAATCGCGTGGATGCCGAATTGGGGCGTGTCACGGCGCTGGTCAATAACGCCGGTACTGTGGGGCAAAAGTCGCGGGTCGACGAGATGTCCGAGTTTCGTATCCTGAAGATCATGAAGACCAACGTGCTGGGCCCGATCCTGTGCGCCAAGCACGCGGTGCTGCGTATGTCGCCTCGGCATGGCGGGCAGGGTGGCAGTATCGTCAACGTGTCGTCGGTGGCGGCGCGGCTGGGGTCGCCAGGTGAGTATGTGGACTACGCAGCGTCCAAGGGCGCGCTGGATACCTTCACCCTCGGTCTGTCCAAAGAGGTCGCGGGTGAAGGCATTCGAGTCAACGCGGTACGCCCCGGTTATATCTTTACCGATTTCCACGCCCTGAGCGGCGACCCGGACCGCGTCAGCAAGTTGGAGTCCGGTATCCCCATGGCGCGTGGCGGGCGTCCGGATGAAGTGGCTGAGGCGATAATCTGGTTGCTGTCGGACAAGGCTTCATACGCCACCGGCACATTCCTCGACTTGGGCGGCGGTCGTTAAAAAGACCGCACAATCCGTCCCAATGTCTCCATGGCTTTTTCCGAGGCCTCGTTCCATGGGCTGCCATAGTTCAAGCGTATGCAGTTTCTGAAGCGCTGGGTCGCTGAAAAAATCGGCCCCGGTGCGATGCTGATGCC
The DNA here is from genome assembly GCF_015277575.1 of Pseudomonas sp. OST1909. Taxonomy (NCBI): domain Bacteria; kingdom Pseudomonadati; phylum Pseudomonadota; class Gammaproteobacteria; order Pseudomonadales; family Pseudomonadaceae; genus Pseudomonas; species Pseudomonas sp. OST1909. The sequence goes on along the minus strand of NZ_CP063780.1, from coordinate 3,641,712 downwards.
CTGGGCCAGGGCCATCTGGAACAATTTCAGCGAGTCGGTTTGCTCCGGCAATTCCAACCACAGAAAATAACCGCCCGCCGGCTGGCTGACCCGTGTCTGGGCCGGGAAGTAGCGGGCGATGGCCGCCAGCATGGCGCTTTGCTGTTCTTCCAGGGCATAGCGCAATTTGCGCAGATGCCGGTCATAACCGCCGTGTTGCAGGTAGTCGGCGATCGCCGCCTGGGCCGGCATCGACGGGCACAGCGAGGTCATCAGTTTCAGGCGCTCGACCTTCTGCGCAAAGCGCCCGGCCGCGACCCAGCCGACGCGGTAGCCCGGTGCCAGGCTCTTGGCAAAGGAACCGCAGTGCATCACCAGCCCTTCGGTATCAAACGCCTTGGCCGGTTTTGGCGCGTGTTGCCCGTAGTACAACTCGGCATAGACATCATCTTCGATCAACGGCACCTGATGGCTGCGCAACAGCTCTACCAGCGCCTGTTTTTTGGCTTCGGGCAGGGTGGCGCCCATGGGGTTCTGGAAGCTGGTCATGGTCCAGCAGGCCTTGATTGGGTAGCGCTCAAGACTTTGTGCCAAGGCGTTCAGGTCAATGCCATCGCGCGGGTGCACCGGGATTTCCACGGCCTTGAGTTTCAGGCGCTCCAGCACTTGCAGGCAGGCGTAGAACGCCGGTGCCTCGATGGCAACCAGGTCGCCCGGTTCAGTCACGGCTTGCAGGCACAGGTTCAGCGCTTCCAGGGCACCGTTGGTGATCAGCAGCTCCTCCATGGGCAGCATCAGGCCGCCGACCATGTAGCGCAGGGCAATCTGCCGGCGCAGTTGCGGGTTGCCCGGCGACATGTCGGTGACCACCAGGCGCGGGTCCATTTCGCGGCTGGCGCTGGCCAGGGAGCGGGCCAGGCGCGGCAACGGGAACAGCATCGGGCTGGGGAAGGCCGAGCCGAAGGGCACTGTATTAGGGTCTTTGATGGAATCGAGTACCGAAAACACCAATTCACTGACGTCCACATGGGTGGACTCATGCACCTGCTCGCTCACCACTGGCTCGGAAAACGGGCTCGGTGCATGGGTGTTGACGAAGTAGCCCGAACGCGGCCGCGCGCGAATCAGGCCACGGCGTTCCAGCAAGTAGTACGCTTGGAACACGGTAGACGGGCTGACGCCGTAGGTCTGGCTGGCATAGCGCACCGACGGTACGCGCTGACCTGGGCCAAGGACGCCGGAGCGGATCAGTTCTGCGATGTCATCGGCGAATTTTTCGTAGCGTTTCATGGCAGCCTTAAACAGTTTTCAGTCTGTACGCCGGGTAAGTGTGTGTGGGAGCTTGCCCACGATTAGCATAGGTATCTACACATTTTTGGTACGGCGCTGTACCTGTGGCGAGGGAGCTTGCTCCCGTGACGACCAGTCAGCCAGCGCATATCTATCTGATGCTCCGAGATCCAAATGTGGGAGCGGGCTTGCTCGCGAAGGCGGCCAGGCAGCCGACCCAGTTATACCGAGTACATATCCATTGCTGCGGTAACGGCCACTTAGGGTTCCGCCCTGACGGCGGCTCGCTTTGCAAAAGCGGCAAAGTAAGCAAAACGCTCTTGCCCCACCACTCGGCACCTCGCTCAGGCTCGGTGTACCCGTAATCCGACAGCGTGGTTTGACGGGGCGCTTAAGATCAAAAGCAGATCAAGATCAAGAGCGGCTCGCTTCGCATCGTAGTTACGGGGTGTGCGGCAGCTGCAAAGTTATGTAAATACCCATGCCCCGATCAGGGTGTGTCAGTCAATACAGGTTTAACTGGCTTACGGCTACCTGGAGCAAGCCCCCTCCCACATTGGCGGATTGTCAGCGGTTCAACGGTGCGACGAAGCGACTGTCCGCCGCGCTGTAGATCCAGGGCTCATCCACATCTGTCACCTTGAAGCGCAGGCTCTGCGAGCTGCTCGCCGGCTTATCGGCCAGCAGTGCCACTGACACCGGTATATCGACGATTTCTCCGGGCGCGAGGCTGAGCCGGGTCTTGCCCTGCAACTGGAACCCATCGGCATCCACCAGCTCCACCCGATAGTCCTGGCGTTGCTGGGTCTTGTTGATGACCTTGAGGCTGTAGATGTTCTCGATCAAACCCTGGCTGTTTTCGCGAAACATGCCGCGGTCCTTGGTGACATCCAGCGACACCATCGGCCGTTCAATCAAGGCCACCACCAACGCGGCAATCATTACCAGCAGTACGGCACTGTAGCCGATCAGGCGCGGCCTGAGCAGATGAGTCTTGCCACCCTGCAGTTGGTGTTCACTGGTGTAGCTCACCAAACCACGGGCATAGCCCATTTTGTCCATGATCGAGTCGCAGGCATCAATGCAGGCCGCGCAGCCGATACATTCCATTTGCAGGCCGTCGCGGATATCGATGCCGGTAGGGCACACCTGCACGCACAGCTGGCAATCAATGCAATCACCGAGCCCTGCATCGGCTGGCTGCACTTCGCGTTTGCGCGGGCCACGGCGTTCGCCGCGGGCGGTATTGTAGGAAATGGTCAGGGTGTCTTTATCAAACATCACGCTTTGGAATCGCGCATACGGGCACATATGCATGCACACCGCTTCGCGTAACCAGCCGGCATTGATGTAGGTAGCGCCGGTGAAAAACAGCACCCAGAACAGGCTCACCCCGCCGATTTGCCAGGTCAGCAGTTCGACGGCGAGAGGACGGATGGGCGTGAAGTAGCCGACAAAGGTCAGCCCGGTCAGCACGCTGATGCCCAGCCACAGCGTATGTTTGGCTGAGCGTCGCGCGAGTTTGTTCAGGCTCCACGGGGCCGCCTGCAGCTTGATACGCTGGTTGCGCTCGCCCTCGGTGATCTTTTCACACCACATGAACAGCCACGTGAACGAGCTTTGCGGGCAGGTATAGCCGCACCAGACGCGGCCGGCAAACACCGTGATCGCAAACAGGCCGAAGGCACAGATGATCAGCAGCGCCGAGAGCAGGATAAAGTCCTGCGGCCAGAAGGTGGCGCCGAAAATGTGGAACTTGCTGTGCGCCAGGTCCCACAGCACGGCCTGGCGCCCACCCCAGTTCAGCCAAACGGTGCCGAAAAAGGCCAGGAACAGCAAAGCCGCTCCGCTGACACGCAAGGTGCGGAACAGGCCGGTAAAGCTGCGGGTATGGATCAGGTTATCGCTGGATTTGGCCTTCACCTTCTTTGGGTGTATGGGCTCAAAGGTTTCCACGGTTGGGATTCGTTCGCTCATGGTCGTTCGCTCATCAGCCTCCATCAGGCCAATGCACTATGGGCGACGGGCTGTTTGCATAACAGACTCAGCTAGGGCGATATAAAGCGGATCAGATGGGCTGGATGTATCCGTCTGCGTCAATGTGCTGCACCCCAGCGTCAATAAGGTGCAGCGATCGATCGCAGGGGCTGACGCAGATCAATTAAATCACCGAACCCGGTTCGTCGGCCTTCACATGCTGACGGCCATCGGTGGCGCCTTCAACCGTCAGGGCGTCCGCCTCGGCTTCGGTGATGTAGATGCGAGAACCCGCCAATTCCAGATAAGACATGGCTTTGTCGTGATCGGTAAGGATGGTCACTCGGGTGGCGGGCAGGCTTTGTTCCTGGCCGTTTTCGTCGAGCGTGAAGTAGCACAGATGATTTTCGATGCGTACGGTCATGACGATCTCCGTTTTGTGAACTGTGCAGCGTTAGGCGACTGCCATGCGCACGGGTTCCGGGCAACTGACTGGCGGTCTGTGCGGTCTATTCTTTACTCATAATAAAAGGAGCGCATCCATGGACGTCTGGTGGCAACAAGTGTGGCAAACCCTGCAAGCCGAGTTCGCCGACATCGCCGATGCCCGGCAACTCACTCAAGTGACTGTGCGCCTGCTGATCGCTGCGATCCTGGGTGGCATCCTGGGTTTTGAGCGTGAACACAAGGGCAAGGCGGCGGGCGTGCGCACCCATATGCTGGTGGCGCTTGGCGCGGCGCTGTTCGTGCTGGTGCCGCAGATGTCCGGCAACCAGGCAGACGCCATGAGCCGGGTGGTTCAGGGGGTGATTGCGGGCATCGGCTTCCTTGGCGCCGGCACTATCCTCAAGGGCAAGGAAGATGAAGAAGGCCAGCATGTGAAGGGCCTGACCACGGCTGCCGGGTTGTGGATGACCGCCGCCATCGGGGTGGCGGCGGGCATGGGGCGTGAATCGACGGCGGTACTCAGTACGTTGCTGGCGCTGGCGGTGTTCAGCATCATGCCGAGAATCGTCAAGTTAGTGGAAAAGTGATACCCAGCCATCAGGTCATGATGTTGCTTTGGCGCACCTCACCAAACACCTTCAGTACAAAGGATGGCTTGCCTGGAGCGTCAGCAATGACTACCACGCTGACTTTGTTATTGGGCGAATATTGAATCTGTATCTCCCCGTTCGACTCCGGGGTGCGTTCAACCCATCGCAGCGAGGCGTTCAACTGTTTCTGAATGCCGGTCAGGTTCAATTTGTCTTGGGATTTGAAATTCCGGATCTCTTGAGGAGACTCGAGTGTGGATTCGCTGACAGAGCGGAAGCTGTACGTTGCAGGGCTGTCGTGGCCAGTGTCGGAGGCCGCTGGCGGTGGCGTGGCATCGGCTTGCGACGCGTCGAGTTTTTCCTTGGCCAGCGAATCGCAGGTATTGCTTAAGGTTTTATAGGTCGAGTCCATCCTGGAATAATGTTGTTTGATTTTGGCTAACTCAGCGAGTGAGTTATCGAGACGGCCAAAAGAGCTCGAGGCGTCGCCGTCAAATGCCCCGAGCAGGGCCTCGATATTTTTAAAGGCGAATTTATTCATTACCTCTTCTGTTGTTTTATGCTTGGCTGAGTTCAGGTTCCTGGCACCGGCATTGAGCACGACGCTCATCTCTTCAAATTTTTTGCGGTTTGCCTTGGCGTCGGGCCCACGTAACGCTGCGCGCCTGTTTTCTGGCTGAAAAATCCATTCGAGTTCGGACTTGATTGCACGAGATTGGGCAGAGTCCGGATTGCCCTGTAGCGCGTTGATTGTTTCCGGGGTCAATAGTGTATGAGTATCGCTCACGCGTTTCGTCGCGTCTGCGTGTTGCTCAGGAGAGGTCTGATTGGAACGCGTGTCAGGCGATTGCTGTGCACGGTCCGGTGCCTTGGGCGTAACGGACCAGTTCGGGCCAGCGTTGAGCAACGCATCCACCTGCTGCTGTGTTGGCCGGCCCTGAGCGTGGGCGCCGCTGGAGTCTCCAGGTGGCGATGGCTGCGTGCCGGAAAGGTGCTGAGGGTTGATAGTCGACATGGTGTCCTCGCGATAGGATCAGAACTTCCCATCGGAAGATGGGTTGAGTGCGAGGTAAATATATAAACCCGCAGTCACGCGAGCATTCAGGCTTGTTCCCAGTGTCTGTAGGAGAGTTCGTTTTTTTGCGGCTCGCTCGAGCTGAAGAACAGCCTGGCCCCTCCCGAGCGAACCTCCATCATTGTGACTCAGACGATAACCGGCGGCGTGGTCGTGGGCGGTTCTTGCGCTGCGGGTGGCTCATCTTCAGGGGGTTCCTGCTTTGGCGCCGGCGTCGGCTCCGAAGGCGGCAAGGGCGGGGCATCGATATTCGGATCTTCGGGCTCAGGGGGTATTGGGATATTCATCAGTGTGGCCTCCTTTGTGCTTGGCTCTATGGGTGGACCATTGCCTTGGGGAATTGATTCCCCGCCCGGCGGCCACATATCCACCTGAACTTTTGCCGCGCGCCCAGGCTCGGACTTTAAACGGCCCTGCTCAGGGAGAGCGTCGCCGTACTTGAATTCGGATCAAGCAAAGAGCGTCCACGGGGCGTAAGGGGAAGATGCTCGATGACTGCTGAAATACTGGCTCCAGAGGGCTGCGCACTGCCGTTGTCGCAAGCGCTGTTGTTACCCAGGATCGCTATCGAAAGCACCATGCCGGTGATCGACAAGGGGGAATTTGCCGTCAAGGCCGTGGTCGGCCAGCGCGTCAATGTCACCAGTAAAGTGTTCGCCGATGGCCACGACAAACTGGCGGTGCTGATCCGCTGGCATGCGCTGGAGGATGAAAGCTGGCACAGCGTGGTCATGACCGATGTCGGTAACAATGGCTGGGAGGGCGCGTTCACCGTCGCCCACCTCGGCCAGCATGAATACTGCATCGAGGCATGGATCGATACCTTCGCCAGCTTCTGCTATGAACTGCGCAAGAAACACGAGGCCGGGGTGCCGGTCAGCCTTGAGTTGCAGGAAGGCCGCAGCCTGGTGTTGCAGGCCGCCGAGCGCAGTGACAACGAATTGCGTGACCGCTTGATGTTGCTGCACCACGAATTGTCGGGCCTGCTGGAAACCGAGCAGGTGGCGTTGTTTCTGCACGAAGACAGTGCACATCTGATGGCCCAGGCCGATCATCGCGCTTATCTGAGCATCAGCCCGGCCTACCCGATTGACGTAGAGCGTGAGGCGGCGCAGTTCGCCAGTTGGTATGAGCTGTTTCCCCGTTCGATCACCGACGATCCGGCCCGCCACGGTACATTCAACGACGTGCACTCGCGCTTGTCGATGATCCACGACATGGGCTTTGACGTGCTGTACTTCCCGCCGATCCATCCCATCGGCCGCAGCCACCGAAAGGGCAAGAACAACTCACTCACCGCCGGCCCCGATGATCCGGGCAGCCCCTATGCCATCGGCAGCGAGGAGGGCGGGCACGAGGCGATTCACCCGCAACTGGGCAGTCGTGAGGATTTCCGTCGCCTGGTCAAAGCCGCTGCCGACCACGGCCTGGAAATTGCGCTGGACTTTGCCATCCAATGCTCCCAGGACCATCCGTGGCTTGAACAGCACCCTGGCTGGTTCAACTGGCGCCCCGATGGCACGATTAAATACGCAGAGAACCCGCCGAAAAAGTATCAGGACATCGTTAACGTCGATTTCTATGCGGCGGATGCGATTCCGGGCTTATGGACAGAGCTACGCGATATTGTGGTGGGTTGGGTGGAAGAGGGCGTGAAGACCTTTCGCGTCGATAACCCCCACACCAAGCCGCTGCCATTCTGGCAATGGCTGATCAGTGATGTCAGGTCCAAATACCCTGAGGTGATCTTCCTCGCCGAAGCCTTTACCACTCCAGCGATGATGGCGCGCCTGGGCAAGATCGGCTATTCCCAGAGCTACACCTACTTCACCTGGCGCAATACCAAGGCCGAGTTGAGCGAGTACCTGACCCAATTGAACCAGTCGCCGTGGCGCGAATGCTACCGACCGAACTTCTTCGTCAATACTCCGGATATCAACCCAGGCTTTTTGCACCAGTCCGGACGCCCTGGCTTCTTGATCCGTGCCGCGCTGGCGACCATGGGTTCGGGCCTGTGGGGCATGTATTCGGGCTTTGAACTGTGCGAAGCCGCGCCAGTGCCGGGCAAGGAGGAATACCTGGATTCGGAGAAGTACGAAATCCGCCCGCGGGACTTCACTGCCCCCGGCAACATCATTGCCGAGATCGCCCAACTCAACCGTATCCGTCGGCAGAACCCGGCCCTGCACACACACCTGGGCCTCAAGCTCTACAACGCCTGGAACGACAACATCCTGTATTTCGGCAAGCGCAGCGAAGATGGCACCAACTTCATCCTGGTGGCGGTCAACCTCGACCCCTTTAACGCTCAGGAAGCCCATTTTGAACTACCGCTGTGGGAGCTGGGCCTGCCGGATGACGCCCAGACCCAGGGTGAAGACTTGATGAACGGCCACCGTTGGACCTGGTACGGCAAGACCCAATGGACACGGCTTGAACCGCAGATGCCCTTTGGAATCTGGCGCATCACCCATTCCCCAGGCTGATGGAGATCCCCTGTGGGAGCTGGCTCGCCTGCGATAGCGATTTGTCAGCCACCATTTCAGGTACTGACAGGCCGTTATCGCAGGCAAGCCAGCTCCCACACTGGATCGCATTCCGTCTGCAGAACTTTAGTGTTTTCAGGAGTTCCCGATGGCGAAGAAACCCAAGACAGCCACCTTCATCAAAGACCCGCTCTGGTACAAGGATGCGGTGATTTACCAGGTTCACGTCAAATCCTACTTTGACTCCAACAATGATGGCATCGGTGACTTCCCCGGGCTGATTGCCAAGCTCGACTACATTGCCGACCTGGGCGTGAACACCATCTGGCTGCTGCCGTTCTACCCCTCGCCACGCCGCGATGATGGCTACGATATCGCCGAATACCGTGGCGTGCACAGCGACTACGGGACCATGGCCGATGCCAAACGCTTCATCGCTGAGGCGCATAAACGCGGGCTGCGGGTGATCACGGAGCTGGTGATCAACCACACCTCCGACCAGCACCCCTGGTTCCAGCGTGCGCGCAAGGCCAAGCCTGGCTCGGCGGCGCGGGACTTTTACGTGTGGTCGGACGATGACCAGAAGTACGACGGCACGCGCATCATTTTTCTCGATACCGAAAAATCCAACTGGACCTGGGACCCGGTCGCCGGCCAGTACTTCTGGCACCGCTTCTACTCCCACCAGCCCGACCTAAACTTCGATAACCCGCAGGTCATGAAGGCCGTTCTGTCGGTGATGCGCTATTGGCTGGACCTGGGCATTGACGGCCTGCGTCTGGACGCCATTCCCTACCTGATCGAACGCGACGGTACCAACAACGAAAACCTGGCTGAAACCCACGACGTCCTCAAGCAAATTCGCGCCGAAATCGATGCCCATTATCCCGACCGAATGCTGCTGGCCGAAGCTAACCAATGGCCCGAAGACACGCAGCTGTATTTCGGTGAGCGCAAAGGCGATGACGGCGATGAATGCCATATGGCCTTCCACTTCCCGCTGATGCCGCGCATGTACATGGCGTTGGCCCAGGAAGACCGCTTTCCCATCACCGATATTCTGCGCCAGACCCCGGAGATTCCCGCCAATTGCCAATGGGCGATCTTCCTGCGCAACCATGATGAGCTGACCCTGGAGATGGTCACCGACAAGGAGCGTGACTACCTGTGGAACTACTATGCCGCAGACCGCCGCGCCCGAATCAACCTGGGTATTCGTCGCCGCCTGGCGCCGCTGATGGAGCGTGATCGTCGCCGTGTCGAGTTGCTCAACAGCCTGTTGTTGTCGATGCCGGGCACACCGACTTTGTATTATGGCGATGAGATCGGCATGGGTGACAACATCTACCTGGGCGACCGCGACGGTGTGCGTACGCCGATGCAGTGGTCTATCGACCGCAATGGCGGCTTCTCCCGTGCCAACCCGGCCAGCCTGGTGTTGCCGCCGATCATGGACCCGCAATACGGTTATCAATCGGTCAACGTCGAGACCCAGGCCCAGGACCCGCATTCGTTGCTGAACTGGACCCGGCGCATGCTCGCGGTGCGCAAGCAGTCCAAGGCCTTTGGCCGTGGCAGCCTGAAAATGCTCTCGCCGACCAATCGGCGCATCCTGGCTTACACCCGTGAATACACAGGGGAAGACGGCCACACCGAAATCATCCTGTGCGTGGCCAATGTGTCGCGCAGCGCCCAGGCAGCGGAGCTGGACTTGTCTGCCTTCGCCGGCATGGTGCCGGTGGAGATGCTCGGCGGTAATGCCTTTCCACCGATTGGCCAGCTGAATTTCCTGCTGACCCTGGCGCCCTATGGCTTTTATTGGTTTGTGCTGGCGACGGAAAACCAGATGCCAAGCTGGCATGTGGAACCGGCGCAGAGCATGCCCGACTTCACCACTCTGGTACTGAAAAAACGCATGGAAGAATTACTCGAAGAGCCTTGCCGCACCAGCCTGGAACAAGCCTCATTGCCAGCCTGGTTGCCCAAACGTCGCTGGTTTGCCGGCAAAGACACGGCGATCGACAGCGTGCGCATCACTTACGGCGTACGGTTTGGCGACCCACAGCACCCGGTATTGCTCAGTGAAATCGAGGTCAGCAGTGGTGGTCAGGTCAGCCGTTATCAACTGCCGTTGGGCTTTCTCGGCGAAGATCAGGTGAGCAGCGCCTTGCCCCAGCAATTGGCCCTGGCCCGGGTGCGACGTACCCGCCAAGTAGGGTTGGTGACCGATGCCTTCAGCCTTGAGCCTTTCATCCGTGAAGTCATCCAGGCCATGCAGGCAGGGACCGTGCTCAACTCCAGTGAGGGCGATCTGCGGTTTGAGGCGACCGGGCACCTGGCCGGGCTGCAACTGACTCACGAATCGCCGGTGCGTTACTTGTCTGCCGAGCAGTCCAACAGTTCGGTGGTGGTGGGCGAAAGCCTGGTGCTCAAGCTGATTCGCAAAGTCAGCGCCGGGGTACACCCGGAGCTGGAAATGAGCGCCTACCTGACGGCCGCCGGCTACCCGAATATCTCGCCTTTGCTGGGCTTTATGAGCCGCCGCGACGCGCAGGGGCAGGACAACCTGCTGATGATTGCCCAGGGCTACCTGAGCAACCAGGGCGATGCCTGGAGCTGGACCCAGAACAACCTGGAGCGGGCGATCCGTGACGAGTTGGCCGAGGCTATTTCTGAACAGGAGCAGCACTACAACGCCCTTGGCGAACTGGCGGATTTCGCCGCGGCGCTCGGCCAGCGCCTGGGGGAAATGCATGGGGTGCTGGGTGCGCCAACGGATGACAAGGACTTCAAACCGCAAATCACCACCGCCAAGGATACTCAGGCCTGGGCCAAGGATGTCGGCGCGCAGATCGAGCGTGCGCTGCAATTGCTCAAGCTTCATCAAAGCCAGTTGAACCCCGCTGACCAGGCGTTGGTCAGTGAGTTACTGGTACACAAAAAAGCCATCGCCGGGCATGTCCAGGCATTGGCGAAGGCCACGGTCGGCGGGCTGCGGATTCGTGTCCACGGTGACTTGCACCTGGGCCAGGTGCTGGTGGTCAAGGGCGATGCGTACCTGATCGACTTTGAAGGCGAACCTGCGCGGCCGTTGCATGAGCGGCGCGGCAAGCACAGCCCCTATAAAGATGTGAGCGGGGTGCTGCGCTCCTTTGACTACGCGGCGGCCATGGCCCTGAATGTGCAAGCAGTGGATCAGACACCGCAAGCCAACACTGCGCGCAAGCGCGTCACCGATCGCTATCTGAGTGAAGCCCGCGAGGCATTTACTCAGGCTTATCAGACGGCGACGTCTACACTGGCGCATGATTGGCAGGATGCCAACGGCCAGGACGCAGCGCTGACGTTGTTCAGCCTGGAAAAGGCCGCGTACGAAGTGGCCTACGAAGCGGAAAATCGCCCGACCTGGTTGCCGGTGCCCTTGCAAGGGCTGCATGGCTTGCTGAGCGGGCTTACACCTAAATCGAAACCTGTACGCGGTGGGGAGACGTCATGAGTTTTACACATAAAGAACCGCTGCAGCCCAAGTTGACTGCATTGCCGGCGTCCAAGGACGTCGAAGCGCTGGTGCGCGCCGAACACCCGGATCCGTTCTCGATCCTGGGCCCGCATGACGACGAGCAGGGCGGGCAGTTTATTCGCGCCTTTCTGCCCGAGGCGCTCAGCGTTCAGGTACTCAGCCGGGATGGCGGTGAAGTGCTGGGCAGCCTCGATGCAACCCAAGTGCCAGGCTTGTTTGTCGGGCAATTCAGCACGCGCCAGCCGTACCTGCTGAAAATCCAGTGGGCGGGCGGTGAACAGATTACCGAAGACCCCTACAGCTTCAGTCAATTGCTGTTGGGGGAAATGGACCTTTACCTGTTTGCCGAAGGCAATCACCGCGACCTGGGCAGTTGCCTGGGGGCCCAGGTGACCAGTGTCGATGGCGTGCAAGGTGTGCGCTTTGCGGTGTGGGCACCGAATGCGCGGCGGGTTTCGGTAGTGGGCGATTTCAATATCTGGGACGGTCGCCGCCATCCGATGCGCCTGCGTCACCCCTCCGGTGTGTGGGAGATTTTTATCCCGCGTTTGCAGCCGGGCGCTGCCTACAAATACGAAATCCTCGGGGCTCATGGGATCCTGCCGCTCAAGGCCGACCCGGTGGCGCTGGCCACTCAACTGCCGCCCGACACGGCCTCCAAGGTCGCCGTACCGTTGCAGGTGGACTGGCAAGACCATGATTGGATGCAAGCCCGGGGTGACAAGCAGAAATCCACGGCGCCCTTGTCGATCTACGAGCTGCACGTGGGCTCCTGGCAGTGCGAACTGGACGAGGCCGGCGAGGTCGCCCGTCAATACGGCTGGCGTGAACTGGCGGAGCGCTTGATCCCCTACGTGCAGCAACTGGGCTTCACCCATATCGAGCTGATGCCGATCATGGAGCACCCCTTTGGTGGTTCGTGGGGCTATCAGGCTTTGTCGCAATTCGCCCCGAGTGCACGCTTTGGATCGCCCGAGGATTTCGCCTGGTTCGTCAATGCCTGCCACCAGGCGGATATCGGCGTGATCCTCGATTGGGTGCCGGCGCATTTCCCCACCGATACCCACGGCCTGGCGCAGTTCGACGGCACAGCGCTGTACGAGTATGCCAACCCGCTGGAAGGCTTTCACCAGGACTGGGACACGCTGATCTACAACCTGGGCCGTACGGAAGTGCACGGCTTCATGCTGGCCTCGGCCCTGCACTGGCTCAAGCATTTTCATGTGGATGGGCTACGGGTGGATGCGGTGGCCTCGATGTTGTACCGCGATTATTCGCGCAAGGCCGGCGAGTGGGTGCCCAACCGCCATGGCGGGCGCGAGAACCTGGAAGCCATCGATTTTCTGCGGCATTTGAACGACGTGGTCGCCCTTGAAGCGCCCGGCGCGCTGGTGATCGCCGAGGAATCGACGGCGTGGCCGGGGGTCAGCCAGCCTACCCAACAAGGTGGCCTGGGGTTCAATTACAAGTGGAACATGGGCTGGATGCATGACTCGCTGCATTACATCCAGCAAGACCCGGTGTACCGCGCCCATCATCACAACGAGCTGAGCTTCGGCCTGGTATATGCGTGGTCCGAGCGGTTTATCTTGCCGATCTCACACGATGAAGTGGTGCACGGCAAGCACTCGCTGATCGACAAGATGCCGGGAGATCGCTGGCAGAAGTTTGCCAACCTGCGCGCCTATCTGAGTTTCATGTGGATGCACCCGGGCAAGAAGCTGTTGTTCATGGGCTGCGAATTTGGCCAGTGGCGCGAATGGAACCACGACCAGCAACTGGACTGGTATCTGCTGCAATACCCTGAGCACCGTGGGGTGCAGAAGCTGGTGGGCGACTTGAACCGCCTGTACCGCGAGGAGCCGGCGCTGCATGAACAGGATGATGCTCCCCAAGGCTTCCAGTGGCTGATTGGCGATGATGCGATCAACAGTGTTTACGCCTGGCTGCGCTGGAGCAAGGACGGCCGGCCGGTGCTGGTGGTTGCTAACTTTACCCCGGTGCCGCGTGAAGGCTATGCGGTTGGGGTGCCGTACGGCGGGCGTTGGAGTGAGGTGATCAACAGTGATGCGGACACTTACGCCGGTTCCAACTTTGGCAATGGGGGAGAGGTGTTCACCCAGGATGAGCCGCGTCATGGGCAACCGGTGTCGCTGTCGTTGAACCTGCCGCCGTTGGGCGTGTTGATTCTGCGTCCGCAGGAGCTGTAAGGGCGCTGGATTGGCGGATGCAGTTGTTCCCGATACTGGCAGGGTGCCACAATGGCGCCTTTGCCGTCGCAATCGACACAGGCGCATTGCATGAACAGCTTTGGGCATGGGCAAGATCAGGATCCCATCATCGAGCAGCAAGTGCGAACCGACCGGTTGCACCAACTGTTTCGCCAGTCGTTCTCGGCCGTCTTCGGTAGTTATCTGGGGGCCGCCATGCTCTGCTGGCTGTGCTGGGATCGCTTCGATCATCGAATCATTCTGGTATGGCTGGTGCTGCTGGGTTGCTCGTCACTGCTGCGCCTGCACATGTTCGTGCAGTGGTTTCGTTGCCCCGACAGCGAGCGCACCCCAAAGCGTTGGGAGCGGCGTTACTGGATCACGCTGATGTTGTCGGCGGGCATCTGGGGAGGTGGGGCGCTGGCGGTGATGCCGGTTGATGACCGTGTGTCCCAGGTACTGGTGATGCTCTTTACCGTAGGGATGTCAGTCAGTGCGGTGTCCTGCTACTCGGCCTATCGCTACATGACCCTGAGTTCGATGGCGTTGGTGCTGTTGCCCTGTACGCTGTGGCTGTTGTTCCAGCCGGCACCGATGCAAGTGGGTGTGGCCCTGGCAGTGCTGGTGTTTTCGTCCTTTGTGGTGACGGCCACCTGCAAACTGTCCGATGCGCTGGAAAAAGCCTTCCGCCTGAGTCGGCAAATGGAGCGTACACACCGTCTTTCAACCCGCGCGGCCCAAACCGATGAGCGCGACGGGTTTGAAGACCTGCACCGCTAAGGCTCAAGGTCGTGATCAGGTGGCTGTAACGGTCTGATCCCTGGACATCGCCCTCACCAGCGCCCTGGCGACCTGTTCGGCGGAGTAGGGTTTGGCGAGGAACTCAAACCCCTCATAACCGCTGTCCGCCAGCTCTTCGCTGTAGCCCGAGACGAGTACCACCGGCAGGTCCAGACGCCGCTCACGCAGCAGTCTGGCCATTGCAACGCCGGTCATCCCCGGCATCACCACATCCGAAAAAATCGCGTCGAAAGCTCGGGCGTCGTCGCCAGCGAGGGCGAGTGCCTGCTCGGCGTTGGTCGCCCAGGTGGTCTTGTAGCCCAGGTCCTTGAGGATCTGGCTGGCGAAACGTCCCACTTCCAGGTTGTCTTCCACGATCAGCACATGCCGTTGGGCAGCCTCCTGCGGCGGTGCAAGTTGCTCCTGTTCGTCCTGCTGCGGGGCGGGTTCGCCTTCCACTTGGGGCAAATACAAGGTGAACACAGTGCCCTGGCCGAGGGTACTTGCCACATCGATGTTGCCGCCCGATTGTTTGGCAAAGCCGAAGACTTGCGACAGGCCGAGTCCGGTGCCTTTGCCAACGGCCTTGGTGGTGAAGAACGGCTCGAAGATACGGTCGATGGTATCGCCGGCAATACCGGTGCCGGTGTCGGTCAGAGAGATGCTGATGTACGGCAGGCGTGACTCGGCGTCACCGCGGATGCGCGGCAGCGCTTGCTGTGTGGCGACCTTGAGGGTCAGGGTGCCCTGGCCGTCCATTGCGTCGCGAGCATTGAGTGCGATGTTGAGCAGCGCGGTTTCGAGCTGGCTGGGGTCAATGCGTGCGTAGCACGGCTGATCGGGCAACTGCACCTGTACATGAATGCGGGCGCCGGTGACACTTTCAAGCATCTCGCCGATGTTGCGTACCCGCTGGCTGACATCCAATACCTGCGGGTTCAACGGCTGGCGACGGGCGAAGGCAAGCAATTGGCTGGTGAGTTTACTGGCCCGCTCCACGGTGTCGGAGACGGCGCTCATGTAGCGCTGGCGACGCTCTTGCGACAAGTTCGGTTGGCGCAGGAAGTCCACGGACGAGCGAATGATGGTCAGCAGGTTGTTGAAGTCATGGGCGACGCCGCCGGTCAGTTGGCCGATGGCTTCAAGCTTCTGTGACTGGCGCAGCGCGGCCTCGGCCTGGGCCAGCGCGAGGGTGCGCTCTTCCACGCGCTGCTCCAGCGTGGCGTTGAGTTCGGTGTAGGCCGCCAGGCCCTCGCGTACGGCGGCATCGGCGCGCACGCGTTCGATGTGCGCCCAGGACCGTTCGGTTACTTCACCCAGCAACGCCAGATCGTAGGGCGACCAGTAGCGGGGCTGTTTGTCATGCACGGCCATCAACGCCGTGAGGCGTCCATCCTTGATCAGCGGCACGCAGATGGTAGCCGTGACGCCCAGCGCCTGGAAGGTTGCCGACTCATCGGCGGGCAGTTCGATCAGGTTATTGCGGATCACCAGGGGCTGACCGGCACGCAGAGCACTCACCGCGCGTTCGCCGAACGCCGCCAGGCTGTAGTGGCCGATGATGCTGGGTGAGCCCTGCGCCGCCCAGTCGCCACGGATAGTGAAGCCATCTTCATCCTCATCCATATCGGCATAGGCGCAAATCGACACTTGCAGGTGTTGCGCCAGCAACTGGGTGGTCGATGTCATGATGGCTTCGGCGTCGGTGGCGCTGGCCACGGCGTTGCCGATGGCATCCAGCACCGCCAGGCGACGGGCGAGGAATACGGTGGAGGTGGTCTCGGTCACCGTATCGAGCATGCCCACCACGTTGCCTCGGGAGTCGCGGATAGGGCTGTAGCAAAAAGTGAAATACGCCTGTTCCGGCGCACCATTGCGCTTGAGCATCAGCGGGAAGTTTTCAATATAGGTGGCATGCCCGTCGAACGCCGCGCTGGCGATGGGGCTTATCTCGCTCCAGGCCTCGTGCCACACCTCGCTGAAAGGGCGCCCCAATGCCTCCGGCTTGTTGCCCAGGATCGGCCGGAAGGCATCGTTGTAGAGCGTAATCAACTCAGGCCCCCAAACGATGGCCTGGGGAAACCTGGAAGCGAAGCACAGCGCGACGGTGGTCTTCAATACATCGGGCCACTGCTCCAGCGGCCCGAGGGGCGTACTGGCCCAATCATGCTGGCGGACCCGTTCGGCCATGTCGCTGCTGCCTTGCAGCCAATTCATCATGGGGTCAACACCTTATCTGCCGCGGTTCGACTATTGCCTGAAACGTCAGGTTGCCAAGCAACAGACCTGAATGACTGCTACCAGTTCAGCGTGAATATCCAGGTTATTGAGCGGCGAATACACCTGTCCAATAGATGCCCGCATCGCTCTTGGGGTCCATCGCGTAGGCCGCGCCCAATTCGCGAAATTGCGGGTTCATCAGGTTGGCGCAATGGCCGGGGCTGGCGAGCCAACCGTCCACGACCTTGCGAGGGGTATCGAGGCCGGCGGCGATGTTTTCGCCGATGTTCTTCGCGATATACCCGGCCAGTTCGGCGCGGTCACCGGGAGTACGACCGTCGTGGTCCAGGTGGTCGAAGAAGTTGCCGTTGGCCATGTTGCGCGTGTGGCTGTTGGCCGCGCTGGCCAGGGTGTCGTTCCACGACAGCGGCGTGGTCGCGCTGAACGCCTGGGTGCCGCATTGGTGTGGTTCGGCGCGCGCGGCGTTGACCAGGTTCAGCAGTTGCTTGCCTTCGGTCTGCCAGTCGCCCAGGCCACTGGTCAACAGCGGGCGGGCCAGCACGATGCGCCAATCCTGGCCGCTGTTGCTGACGCCGATGTCGACATATTGCGGGTCCAGTACCACCCGGCAGAAGCTTTCGCGCACTGCTTTCATGGCGGCGTCGGCATCCTTGGGCCCGGACAGGCTGATGGCCTGCACGTTGACCATAGGGTACGCAGCCCGCGCCAGCGACTGCTGCAAGTCGCCGACATTGGAGGCCGGCAGCACCAGCCGTGTGTCGCTGGTCAGCGGTGGCAGTTCCTGGGAACCCTGGTCACCGCAGCGTTGCACCTGGCTGCGGTATTGGTTGATCTGTTGGATTAGCTGACTTTCTTCATTCGCCATCGCGCTGGCGCAGAACACCGTAGTGGCGGCCAGCGTCGTAAGACCCATCATCAATGACAGAACGCGCATGGACGTTACCCTTGAGCTTGAAAGTGCCCATGATGCGCGATCCAGGTGCATCCATGCACCCGTTGGTCCGAACTTTTTTCTTCAATTCTTGAATGCCGAGTGTTTTGCGCCCCGATCGCAGAGGGCGAACACCACCACGCCATCGGTGGAGTGAATGGCCGAGGCCGCCACCATCGGGTGCGGGCCATGAGCGGCCCGCAACAGGTACAATCGCCGCTGCCTTGACGCGAAACTCCAGGAATTTGCATGTTCAGCCTTACCCGCTACACCACGCCGTGCCCCGAATCGGTCAATAGCCAGATCCTGCAGATGGTGGTGGATAACCTCACCGACATCAGCAGTGTCGCGCTGGCGCCAAGCAACTTGCTCTACAACATCTACCAGTACGCCATCGGGTTTGAGGTGCATTTGTACCTTGAGGCGTTGAATGGCGAGAAGGGCATCGCCGTCGAGCTGGTCGTGGCGATGCAGGACGAAACCGTTATCGGTTTTTGCCTGTATCTGCCGGTCAAGGACGACCCTCAAGCCTGCGGCATTGCCTTTATGGCGGTGCAGGCCGGCTTTCGTCGCCAGGGCGTGGCGAAGCAAATGCTGAGCGATGTGCTGGCACGCTATCCCCACGCCGAACTGGCCTGTGCGGTGGAGAAGGTCCCGGTATTCGAGGCCATGGGGTTTCAGGTGCGCGGCGCACGTGGCACTCAAGTTCTGATGAACACCCGGGACTACGGCACCGATGGCTTGATGGGGGTGCTGGATGTGGCAGCTATCTATCGTTCGCTGGAAGTGCGCCAGATTCATACCTACCTGCTGCAAAAGCACGGCAAGCGCGCCATGGTCGACGCTGAAAAACAGCGTGACCGGCATCTGGATCAGTTGACGCGCAAGGTGCAGCTGTACATCCAGCAGCGTTTTCCTACGATTTGACCCGCTGGACCATCCCCAGGATGGTCGCCAGCAATTCCTGCTGGGCCTCCTCACGGCTGATCTCGCCATTGGCTGCCGCATGAGACAGGGCTTCCGCCGCACCGAGCATAGCGCGCAAGCCGGCCTTGGAAACACCGCCGCCCGAGGCGAACGGTGACAGTGCGTTGGAGCACTTTTCCAGGAAGATCGCCTCATATTCGCGCTTGAGCACCGCCAGCTCCGGCGAGCCGCTCAGCGCGGCAATCACTCCGGGGATTTCCCGGCCCTGCAACAGTACGCAATCGACATACGCCGACGCGATCACCCATGCCCGGTCCTCTAGCGTCGCCTTACTGGTGTCGATGGCCTCGGTAAAGACCTGGTCCTGGCGCGCATCGAAATCGGCATACAACGCCGCCAGCAATCCCGCACGCGTGGTGAAGTGGTCGTAGACCACCGGCTTGGTCACACCTGCCAGCTCCGCCAGGCGGCCCAGGGTCAGGGCGTCGGTGCCTTCCTCGCGCACCAATTGCCACGCCACATCGAGTAATTGGCGCTGGCGATCTTCACGGGACAAGCGCCGACGTGGGGCAGGGGATTCACTGCTTGACATGTTTATATACCAAAAGTAACTTAAGGGGCGTAACTTACTAAACGTAGCTTAATCCTGTCAGGAGTTAAAGTCATGCACGCCTTGATCGTAGTTGCTCATCACGACCGGAAATCGCTCACCCATAGCGTCGCGGCTCAGGTAGGCGCCGGTTTGACCGCCGCCGGCCACACCTTCGAAATCGCCGACCTTGCTGCCGAAGGGTTCGACCCACGCTACACCGCCGCCGACCATCAGGTGCACCGCGCTCATGCAACTCCGCCGGCCGATGTGCTGGCCGAACAGGCGCGTATCGAGCGCGCCGACGCGCTGGTGGTGGCTTTCCCGATCTACTGGTGGTCGATGCCGGCGTTGCTCAAAGGCTGGGTCGACCGCGTGTTCGTCAACGGCTGGGCGATTGATTATGGCCCCGACACACCCGTCGTGAAAAAACTGCGCCACTTGCAGGTGCACCTGCTGGCTCTCGGGGGCGCGGATGAAAGCGCTTTCGATCGGCACGGCTATGCCAAGGCCATGCACACCCAGATCGATTACGGCATCTTTGATTACTGCGGGGCGCAGGTGCTGACGTCCAAGCTGCTGCTGGATTCGGAGAGCGGGGGCGCCCAGGCGCATTTGCACACGGCCAAAGCTGTGGGGCAGGGGATGTTCCAGCGCGAGACGGTTGCGGGGTGATTCAGGTGTCGCGAAACAGGTCGTGGGCATCGAGCAAGCGGTAGGCAATCTCGGGGCGTTTTTCCAGGCCGCGGCGGATCGACGCCGGGATCGATTGACGCGTCTTGCGGCACATGCCCGGCAGCTCGTCGATAACGATCTGGATCCCGCGCATACTCTTGACCTCGGTATGCCCAGGCGCAATGTGCACGCGGATGCCCAGTTGCTCGTACATCCGCTGCTGCATGTGTTCAAGGTCTTGCAGACTCTTGAGGTTTTCAAGGCGTTCGAGCAGGATTTTTTCCTGCTGTCGCGTCAACTGGAGGATGCGCAGGTCCGCGCCGGGCGCCTCCAGCAGTTGTTCACGCTCGCACACACAGGCGCCGGGAGGGCAGGGTTGGCGAATGGTCATCGACGCTCCCGGCGAAGTTTCACGATCGGCGTGTCAGTAGGTCAATTGAACGCCCAGGCTGCCCAAGGCTTTCCAGTACTCAGGGTAGGTCTTGGCCACGCAGTCCGGGTCCTGGATGCGAATCCCCGAAACTTTCAGCCCGGCCAGGGCAAAGCACATGGCGATGCGGTGGTCGGCGTGGGTGTCGATCAGCGCCGTGCACGCGGTGCCGGCCAGGGCTGGGTCGCTCGCCACCAGCAAATCGTCGCCCTCAATGCTCGCCAGGCCCGGGCGGATCTCATTGAGGCCGTCGTGCAGTGCCTGTACACGGTCACACTCCTTGACGCGCAGGTTCGCCAGTTCAGTAAAACGCACCGGGGTGTTGTTGAACGCGGCAAGCACTGCCAGGGTCGGGATGGCGTCCTGCATTTGCGAACCGACCACCGTGGCTTGCATGTTCGGGAACTGGGCGATCACGGCCTGGGCCTGGGCGTCCGGCTGGGTGAAATCCTGGGCTGCGACACCGATGTCGATACGGCCAGCGGTCAGCACTTCGGCGGCCCACAGGTAGGTAGCGGCCGAGGCGTCGGGTTCGATCAGGTAATCCCGGGCGGTGTAGCCGGTCGGGGCGACGCGCCAGGTGGTGTCGTCCACGGCTTCAACCTGGGCGCCAAAGGCGCGCATGCAATCGAGGGTCAGGTCTACGTAGCCACGGGCGCCGATGTCTTTGCCGGTCAACGCCACTTCAATCGGCGCCTCACCACAGGCCGCGAGCATCAGCAGGGCCGATACATACTGGCTGGACAAGCCGCCATCGATCTCGAAGCGCCTGGCTTGTACCTTGCCTGTGCCATGCACGGTCACGGGCGGGCAGCCAGTGGGGCTGTCGACCTGAATTCCGTTTTGGCCGAGGGCGGTCAGCAGCGGGCCAATCGGGCGCTTTTGCATGTATTCATCGCCGTCCAGCACCACGCTGCCTTGCACGGTGGCCACGGCGGCGGTGAGAAAGCGCATGGCAGTCCCGGCGTTACCGAGGAACAGTGGTTGGGCAGGCAATTGCAGCGAGCCTTGGCTGGTGACGACGAACGTGGTGTCGTCTGGCTCATCGATACTCACACCCATCTGACGCAGGGCGACCGACATGTGGCGAGTGTCATCGCTTTTCAACGCACCGCTCAAACGGCTGGTGCCCTTGGCCAATGCCGCCAGCAACAGGGCGCGGTTGGTGATGGATTTGGAACCGGGGGGCGCGACCTTGCCATTGAGAGGAAAGTTGGGCGGTGTAACGGTCACGGTTTTTTGCGAACTCAAGGTACAAGGCTCCTGGTCAAGGCGAGGTGGCGTGGAGTGGCCGACGTGCGGACCCGAATAATCAGGCAAACACGCCATGCTTGTCGAGTGAGCAAGTGATCTGCGTGATTTTTCTGGGATGTGCTCCGATTCAAATGTGGGACGGGGCCAGCAAGCCCGGCTTAACGCTGGCTCAACCAGTAGTCATGCAGCGCCCGTGCAGCCGGTTCGATTTCGCTGACCTGCTGTTGATGGGCGTTTATATCCAGGTCCGCCGGCAGTTCGAAATTGTCCTGCTCGGCGCACCCGGTGATTTTTTCCAGTTGCCCGGCTTGTTCGGCGGGCAATGGCGGCCAGTTGCCGATCGTCACACCCCGCACATAACCAAAACACCATTCTTCAGCCAGCGTCACCGCCTGGTCTTGATATTCGGTTTCATCGAAACGGGCTTTGAATGCCTGGGAGTCGGTGGCCAATTGAGCGGCCAGGGTATTCATATGGCGTACACACAGTGCGAGAAAATCCTGGGCCTCGCCCATGTTGTCCCATTCAGGGTTTTGCCCACCCCAGATCGCCGGGAACCACTCGGCCACGTCCACCTTGGCCGGGCTGGAAACCAGGGCGGTGAAATAACCGTCGAGTTCGGCCATGTTCAGCACCGAGTGGTCTTCACCGTATTTGAGCAAGGTGGCGTCAATGAAGTCGAAATCGGCGGGAGAGAGGGGTTGGGCGTGCATGGCATATCCTTAAAACGTCGAGCGCCGCTGACAGGGGCGGCTTAAAGCGCAAAGGATGGCGTGTGCACCGGGTTTTATCCAGCGTCTTTTCCCTCACCGTGGCCAGTCCCGCTTTTGGCCGATGCGCCGTGGCGCACCCTTGATATAGTCTGGCCTTTCTCAATCGCCAGTCAGGGATCACTGCCATGTCCGAATACCAAGCCTTCGTCGTCGAACTGAGCGGCAACGTTGCCCATGTGCAGATCAATCGCCCGGAAAAGATCAACGCCATGAACGCGGCGTTCTGGACCGAAATCATCGACATCTTCCAATGGATCGACGACACCGATGCCGTGCGCGCCGTGGTGCTCAGTGGTGCGGGCAAGCATTTCTCTTCGGGTATCGACTTGATGATGCTGGCCTCGATAGCCAACGAGTTCAGCAAGGACGTGGGGCGCAATGCGCGCCTGTTACGGCGCAAGATCCTCGAGTTGCAAGCCTCGTTCAACGCGGTCGACCATTGCCGCAAGCCGGTACTCGCGGCGATCCAGGGCTACTGCATTGGCGGGGCCATTGACCTGATCAGCGCCTGCGACATGCGCTACGCGGCCGAAGGTGCGCAGTTCTCGATCAAGGAAATCGACATCGGCATGGCTGCTGACGTAGGCACTTTGCAACGCCTGCCGCGCATCATCGGCGACGGCATGTTGCGTGAGTTGGCCTACACCGGTCGCCAGTTCGGTGCCGAAGAAGCGCGCAGCCTCGGCCTGGTCAATCGCGTGTATGCCGATCAGGACAGCCTGCTGGCCGGCGTTATGGAAATCGCCCATGAAATCGCCGCCAAGTCGCCAATCGCCGTGACCGGCACCAAAGCCATGATCAGCTACATGCGTGACCACACAGTCAATGACGGCCTGGAATACGTTGCCACCTGGAACTCGGCTATGTTGCAATCCAACGACTTGCGCGTGGCCATCGCGGCCCATATGAGCAAGCAGAAACCTGAATTCGTGGATTGACTGATATGACCCCAGGCTGGATTACCACAACGCTGCTGGATAACGACGCCGTCGGTGGCTGGGCCGTCGCCCGCAGCCGTGAGGGCTTTTTGCATGACGCCAATGGCCCTCTGTTCCCTCGGGAGTGGCTTAAACGCCAGGACCTGCCGGTGTTCGCTGAACACGGCATCGGCCACCTCGATGGTGAACCGGTGTACTTGCTGGAACTCGACAGTGCTGCCGATGTGCCAGGGTGCAGTTGGCAGGGGCTGCGCGGTTTCATGCTCCAGGGTGATCACACTCTCTACAGAGTGCTGGGTTACGCCGCCCAGATCGGCACCTGGGCGCGGGAGCATCGCTTCTGCGGCAGTTGCGGCCAGGCCATGGTTCAGGTCCCACGGGAGCGGGCGATGTACTGCGCGCCTTGCGACCTGCGCAGCTACCCACGGATTTCGCCGAGCATGATCGTGCTGGTGACCCGTGGCGACGAGATCCTGCTGGCGCGCTCGCCACGTTTCGTCACAGGGGTCTACAGCACCTTGGCCGGCTTTGCCGAACCCGGCGAATCGGCCGAAGACTGCCTGATCCGCGAAGTGCGCGAGGAAGTGCAGATAGAAGTGAAGAATATCCAGTACATGGGCAGCCAGTGCTGGCCGTTCCCCCATTCGATGATGCTGGGTTTCCACGCCGAGTACGCCGGTGGCGACATCGTGCCCCAGGCCGACGAGATCGAGGATGCGCAGTGGTTCAACATCCACGAACTGCCGCCGTTGCCGGCGTCACGTTCGATTGCGCGTTACCTGATCGACCTTTACGTGGCCCGCCGCTTAGGCCACGCTGAACCAGTGCTGCCAGGCTAGGCGTACGGTCAGGCCCAGCACCACGGTGATAAACACCGGGCGAATGAATTTGGCGCCGCCGCTGATTGCGCTGCGTGCGCCAAAGAACGCGCCACACATCACTGACACGCCCATCGCCAGCCCGACGATCCAGTCTACCGAGCCGTTGATGATAAACACCGTCAGCGCCGCCGCGTTGCTGACGAAGTTCATGCTGCGCGCGACGCCGCTGGCCTTCACCAGGTCGATGGGGTGCAGCAGCATCGTGCTGACGGTCCAGAATGCACCGGTGCCAGGCCCGGCCACGCCGTCGTAGAAGCCCAGGCCAAAGCCCTGGGTGGCCTGCCATTTCTTCTTGATCGGTGCTTCGGCATCCACCGGCGCCTTTGGCGTACCGCCGAACAACAGGTACACCCCGCAGGCAAAGACGATCACCGGCAGCATCTTGTTCAGGGTTTCGGCGGGCAGGTAGTGGGCGACCACCGCACCGGTCAGCGCGCCGATCAATGTACCGACGATGGCGTGCACCCATTGGCGCGGGTGGAACAGCTTGCGCCGGTAAAAGGTGAAACTGGCGGTGGCCGAGCCGAAGGTGGAGCTGAGTTTGTTGGTGCCCAGTACCAGGTGAGGCGGCATCCCGGCGGTGAGCAGGGCCGGTGTGGTCAGCAGCCCGCCGCCGCCGGCGATGGCGTCGATAAAACCGGCGATAAAGGCAACGACGGCCAGAATGGCCAGGGTGGTGAGGTCAACGCTGAGTTCGAAGGGCATGGGCAGGGCTTATTGTTGGAGGGCCGCAGAAAGCCAGCATCTTACTGCGATGTGACTCAAATGTGGGAGGGGGCTTGCCCCCGATAGCAGTGGGTCAGTGACCAATAAGCTGACTAACCCACCGCCATCGGGGGCAAGCCCCCTCCCACATTTTTACCGAGCCTGCTTGGTTATTTGTGCGCGCCCAGCCACTCCAGCGCCGTACGCCAGATGCAAATGCCCAGGAAATACGCCGACATCAGCGACCACAAGCCAAACGTCCACGGGTTGGTGTTGGGATAGTCCACCACCATCAAAAAGCTGCACAGCAACCAGATCGTAGTCACCGCAATATTGATCGGCATGAAGCGCTTGACCCGGAATGGGTGCAAAAACTTCATCGGTGTCACGGTCAACAGGGCCAGGCCGATCACGGTCAGCAAGGTGACCCAGGCGTCAGGCTGGATGATGTACACGCACAGGGCGACCACGTTCCATGCGGCGGGGAAGCCGACGAAGTAGTTGTCCTTGCTCTTCATGTTCACATTGCAAAAGCAGAACAGCGAAGACACCAGAATCACCGACACCGTAAACAGGTGGGTAAATTCCGGCAGGTCGATATAGCGGTAGATAAACAGTGCGGGGATGAACACATAGGTGAGGTAATCGATCACCAGGTCCAGGACCGAGCCGTCAAAGCTGGGCAATACCGTGCTGACATTCACCCGTCGCGCCAGCGAGCCATCGACGCCATCCACCACCAGCGCCAGGCCCAGCCACAGCAGGCATGCCTTGGGGGAGTTTTCCAGCAGCGCCAGGGTGGCCAGGAAGGCCAGTACCACACCGGTGGCAGTAAAGCCGTGGGCGCCCCAGGCTTTGAGTCTGGCTACATGCAGGGTGGATATCACGGGCGGTTCTCCAAAAGGTCAAACGGGGCAGCCGACAACGTAGCGCCGTCGAGTCTGGCCGGGTAATGCAGGTATCGACCGGGAAGAGGGGGATAAGGTTCACCGCCCGGTGTCTGCGTAAGCGTAGCAAGCGTAGGACGATTCGGCATCAACCCTGACGGAACACCAGGGCCTTCAGCCCACTTTGCGGATCGACGTCGGGGAATTCCGGCGGGTTGTCCAGGCGCTGCACAAAGCGCAGGCCCGGTGCCTCGCGGGTTACACCGTCGATCAGGAAATCTTCGCCGAAGGCTGGGTCGTTCATGCACGCCAGCACCGTACCTTGGGCGGTGAGCAAGTCCGGCAGGCGGCGCAGCACGCGCTGGTAGTCCTTGGTCAGCAGGAAGCTGCCTTTCTGGAACGACGGCGGATCGATGATCACCAGATCGTAAGGGCCGCTGTGGGTGACCTTGGCCCAGGACTTGAACAAGTCGTGGCCCAAAAAGGTGACTTTTCTCAAGTCATGCCCGTTCAGGCGATGGTTGTCGCGGCCACGACTGAGGGCGCCACGGGCCATGTCCAGGTTCACCACATGGTCGGCGCCGCCTTCGATGGCGGCCACCGAAAAACCGCAGGTATAGGCAAACAAATTCAGCACGCGCTGGCCTTGGGCCTGTTCGCGCACCCAGTTGCGCCCGTAGCGCATGTCCAGAAATAGCCCGCTGTTCTGCTTTTTACCCAGGTCGATCAGGTACCGCAGGCCGCCCTCGGTGATGGTCAGCTCATCGATGGCCTCACCCACTAACCACTCGGTGGTGCTTTGCGGCAGGTAGCGGTGTTGCATGGCCAAGGTGTGCGCGCCAAAGCTCGCCCAGTCGATGTTCAGCAGCGTCTGCTTGAGGGCTTGCAGGTGCTCGGTTTCCTTGAACAGCGCCACCAACACCACCCCTTGCAGCCAGTCCACCGTCAGTTGTTCCAGGCCCGGCCAGCAACGGCCGCGGCCATGGAACAGGCGCCGGGTTTCCACCGGTGCGTCAGCCAGGGCGGTCAGCAAGTGGGCGTGAAGGGTAGCGAGTGCGTCTGGGTTCATCGTTGTGCGTCAGTCATCGGGCGGGCGGCATTTTAAACACAATTGCCGGGTTTGCGGGTGCATGAGCACAACGTGCTGGAATAAAACCGATCTACAGTGATTTATGCTCAAAATTCTGTTGGGTGCGCCTCATAACAGGCAAAAAATCCTCCAGCACCGACATAAACTGGAAAAAAAGTCCGGAGGTGCCCATGAACGGTTTCGCCCACGCAGTCACTCACACGGCGCAGGATCAGCAGGAGCTGGATGAGTGGCGTGATGCCCTGGCCTCCCTGGTGGCCAATGCCGGCCCCGCCCGGGCCCGCGAAATTCTCGACCTGCTGGCCCGCGAAGGCGGTGCGCCGGGCATCGACTGGAAACCCCGCCACGGCACACCGTATATCAACAGCATCAGCGTCGAGCAGCAGTCGGCTTTTCCCGGCGACCTGGCAACCGAAGAGCGCCTCGCCTCGCTGGTGCGCTGGAATGCCCTGGCCATGGTGGTGCGCGCCAATCAGGCGTATGGCGAACTGGGCGGGCATATCGCCAGTTACGCTAGCGCCGCGGATTTGTTCGAAGTGGGCTTCAACCACTTTTTCCGCGCCCGCAGCGAGCAATCCGGCGGTGACCTGGTGTTCTACCAGCCCCATTCAGCACCCGGTATTTATGCCCGTGCCTACCTTGAAGGGCGCCTGACAGAACAGGATCTGGCCCACTACCGCCAAGAAATCGGTGGGCCGAAGGAGGGCGCTCGCGGGCTGTCCAGCTATCCCCATCCATGGTTGATGCCCGACTTCTGGCAGTTCCCCACCGGTTCCATGGGCATTGGCCCCATCAGCTCGATTTTCCAGGCGCGCTTTATGCGTTACCTGCAGCACCGCAGCTTGCAGGACACCTCGGACCGCCATGTATGGGGCGTGTTCGGCGACGGCGAAATGGACGAACCGGAAAGCATGTCAGCCCTGACCCTGGCCGCCCGCGAGGGCCTGGATAACCTGACCTGGGTCGTCAACTGCAACCTGCAACGCCTCGACGGCCCGGTACGCGGCAATGGGCGCATCATCGACGAGTTGGAGGCCTTGTTCAGCGGCGCCGGTTGGAACGTGATCAAACTGGTGTGGGGCTCGGACTGGGATGCGTTGCTCGCCAAGGACGCCGACGGCTCATTGGTCCGAACCCTTTCGCAGACCGTGGATGGCCAGTTCCAAACCTTCGCCGCCAAGGATGGCGCCTATAACCGCGAGCATTTTTTTGGCCAGAGTGAATCCCTGGCCAAGCTGGTCGAGAGCCTGAGCGATGAGCAGATCGACCGCCTCAAGCGTGGCGGCCATGACATGGTCAAGATCCACGCCGCTTACCACGCTGCCCGCCGGACCAAGGGCAAACCCACGGTGATCCTGGCCCAGACCAAAAAAGGTTTTGGCATGGGCGAAGCCGGGCAGGGCAAGATGACCACTCACCAACAGAAGAAGCTTGATCGCCAGGCGCTGATTGCCTTTCGCAATCGCTTCCAATTGCCGCTGTCGGATGAGCAGGTCGAGTCCTTGAGTTTTTTCAAGCCGGCCGATGACAGCCTGGAATTGCGCTACCTGCACCAGCGCCGCAAGGCCCTGGGCGGTTACGTGCCCAGCCGCAGCCAGCTTGCCGCGCGTGTCAGTGTGCCGTCGATGAGCGGTTATGCGGGTTTCGCCACGGCCGCCGAAGGCAAGGAAATGTCTACCACCATGGCCTTCGTCCGTATGCTCACCCACTTGCTCAAAGACGGACAATTGGGGCCGCGCATCGTGCCCATCGTTGCCGACGAGGCGCGTACGTTTGGCATGGCCAACCTGTTCAAGCAGATTGGCATCTACTCCAGTGTCGGCCAGCACTATGAGCCGGAAGACATCGGCTCGATCCTCAGTTACCGCGAAGCCACCGACGGGCAGATCCTGGAAGAAGGCATCAGCGAAGCCAGCGCCATCAGTTCCTGGGTGGCCGCCGCGACCAGTTACTCGGTGCATGGCCTGCGCATGTTGCCCTTCTATATCTATTACTCGATGTTCGGTTTTCAGCGCGTGGGCGACCTGATCTGGGCGGCTGCCGACCAGCGTGCCCGGGGCTTCCTGCTCGGCGCCACGGCCGGGCGCACCACCCTGGGCGGCGAAGGTTTGCAGCATCAGGACGGCAGCAGCCACCTTGCTGCCGCCGCCGTGCCCAATTGCCGCGCCTACGATCCAGCGTTCGCCGGTGAGTTTGCGGTGATCCTCGACCACGGTATGCGTCGGATGCTGGAGCAGGATGTCGACGAGTTCTACTACGTGACGCTGATGAACGAAAACTACGCGCAACCCAGCCTGCCGGAAGGCGTGGAAGGCGCGATCATCAAGGGCATGTATCGCTTGCAGGGTACGCAGGACGCGCAGGTGCGCCTGCTCGGCTCCGGCACGCTGGTGCGTGAGGCCCTGGCGGCGGCGCAGTTGCTGATGGACGACTGGCAGGTGCAAAGCGCGGTGTACAGCGTCACCAGCTTCAGTGAACTGGCGCGGCAAGCGAGAGAGGTGGAGCGCTGGAATCGCCTGCATCCGCAGAGCATCAAGCGTGTCAGTCATTTGCATGACTGTTTGCCCAAAGGCGCACCGGTGATTGCCGTGTCCGACTATGTGCGGGCAGTGCCGCAGATGATTGGCTCGTACGTGGATTCGGGCTACACCGTGCTCGGCACCGATGGGTTTGGGCGCAGTGATACACGGGCGGCGTTGCGTGATTTCTTTGAGGTGGATCGGCACCATATTGTGCTGGCAGCGTTGACGGCATTGGTGGAGCAGGGGAGTTTGGCGCCGGCGGTGTGTCAGCGCGCGATTCATCTCTACGGGTTGCAGCCAGAACGGGATGCGCCCTGGACCTGCTGATTGTGGGAGGGGCGGTGCGACGATTCGACTTGCTCCCACATTAGAGTGTGGCGATCAGGGCTGGCCCGAAGGCGTCCTTGAGGAAACCCGGGGCGATATAGCGCTCGTAATGCGCTTCTGAAAGCAGAAAGAATTCCCGATCTATCGCATCGCGCAAATCCGCCAAGTGGCGCTCGCGAAACTCCGGCAGCAATGCCAATCCATAGGCATCCAGCCTGGAAATCACCCGCGCACCCCGCGCGATCAGCTGGTATGCCCAGCAATACGGCGACTGGTGCGGCATAAAGCGAATCTTGCGGGCCTCCAGCTGCTGTCGCAGGCAGTGTGGGTCGAACACTTCCAGCTTGCTGGCCATCACCTGCACCAGTAGCTGTTCCAGGCGCAGCCATACCGCCTGTTTTTCCTCGGCGTTATAGCCATTCCACTGGATCACCTCGTGGTGATAGCGCTTGCAGCCCCGACAGACCAGATCACCGTAGACGGTGGAGCACAGGCCGACGCAAGGGGTCTTGATGGAGTGCGGCATTTTCAAGCCTTTGAAGAAAGTGTAAGCGTGTTTAGTCGGTGTTTCTGCGTCGCCAAATGGGCAACGATGGCTTCAATCCATTGCGAGCGACACCCATGAGAACACCAATCAAACCCTGGCTGTATGCCGTGATGTTCACCGCTGTTGCCGGCTGTTCCAACCCACCCACTCATAGAGACATCGCCATGCCAAAACCCCTGGTATCCCTCGCCGTACTCAAGGCAAAACCTGGCCAAGAGCACGCGCTCAAGACTGGCTTGCTGAGCCTGATCGAACCGACGCGGGCCGAACCTGGCAATCTGGATTACGTGTTGTTCGAGCGACGCGATGAACCCGGCACGTTCTATATGCGCGAGGCATTCAAGAGCCAGGCAGCACTGGATGAGCATTTTGCCACGCCGTACTTCCAGCACTTTGCCGCCACGGCGGATGCTTTGCTCAGCGAGCCGTTGCAGTTGATTTTCCTGGAGCAGGTGTCGGACTGACGCCATTGACTGTAGGAGCGAGCTTGCTCGCTCCTACAGGGTTACGTCAGTCCCAGCTCAGCGCACCACCTGTTTGATACTCGATCACACGGGTCTCGAAGAAGTTTTTCTCTTTCTTCAAGTCCATGATCTCGCTCATCCACGGGAACGGGTTGGTGGTGCCTGGGTACTCTTCCTTCAAGCCAATCTGCGACAGGCGACGGTTGGCGATGAACTTGAGGTAATCCTCCATCATCGCCGCGTTCATACCGAGCACACCGCGAGGCATGGTGTCGCGCGCATATTCAATCTCTAGCTGCGTGCCCTGCAAAATCATCTGGGTCGCTTCTTCCTTCATCTCGGCATCCCACAAGTGCGGGTTTTCGATTTTGATCTGGTTGATCACATCGATACCGAAGTTCAGGTGCATCGACTCATCGCGCAGGATGTACTGGAACTGCTCGGCCACGCCGGTCATCTTGTTGCGGCGGCCCATGGACAGGATCTGGGTGAAGCCGCAGTAGAAGAAGATGCCTTCCAGCACGCAGTAGTAAGCGACCAGGTTACGCAGCAGTTCCTTGTCGGTCTCGACGGTGCCGGTTTCGAACTTCGGATCGGAGATCGAGCGGGTGTACTTGAGGCCCCAGGCTGCCTTTTTGGCGACCGATGGAATCTCGTGGTACATGTTGAAGATCTCGCCTTCATCCATGGCCAGCGATTCGATGCAGTACTGGTAGGCGTGGGTGTGGATCGCTTCTTCGAAGGCCTGGCGCAGGATGTACTGGCGGCACTCCGGGTTGGTGATCAGGCGGTACACGGCCAGCACCAGGTTATTGGCGACCAGGGAGTCGGCGGTGGAGAAGAAGCCCAGATTGCGCATGACGATGCGGCGTTCGTCGTCGGTCAGGCCTTCGGGGTTTTTCCACAGGGCGATGTCGGCGGTCATGTTGACCTCTTGCGGCATCCAGTGGTTGGCGCAGCCGTCGAGGTATTTCTGCCAAGCCCAGTCGTACTTGAAAGGCACGAGTTGGTTGAGGTCGGCGCGGCAGTTGATCATGCGCTTTTCGTCTACGGCGACGCGGGCGGCGGAGCCTTCCAGCTCGGCGAGGCCTTCGGCGACGTCGAGTTTGTCCAGGGCGGCCTTGGCGCGGATGATCGCGGCGGAGTCGTTGGCGGTCACGTTGCGCGCCTCCAGGGCAGCAGCGGCGCCGGCACCGTCGAGGCGGTCCATGTTGGCTTCGCTTGCATGGCCGGCGTTGGCGCCTTTGATCACCGCTGCACCGGTGTCTTCGTTGTCGACTTCATCCCAACTCAGCATTGAAATACTCCCTTCTGATCCGTTCTGACGGTGTTCAACCCGTCCAAAAAATGTGCGATTTGCAGGCTACCAGGCATTGAAATACTGCGCTGAGTGTGGTCGGTAAATACCGATTCTGCACACTATGTAGTGGTCTGTTCTGTTTGTGGGCACACTATATGGTGTGTAACAAGGTTGGTCAACGCACAAGATATGCGGTCGTACGTCGCTGTCGAGCGTGCGGCGCCGGGCAGATGGGCGCCGAAGGATATTCGTCTCATATATCATTATGGAATGGATAAATAGTTATTTATTCCTTTTAATGTTTTCTCGTGAGGCGCATTTTGGGGGCCTGCGCATTCGTGCGGATTGACCCAACAGCCAAAAGGAAAGCCGACATGACCATCAAAGCGATCAACGTGCGCAACCAGTTCAAAGGCGTAATCAAGGAAATTCTGCTGGGGGAAGTCGTGTCGGAAATCGACGTGCAGACGGCGTCCGGCATTGTTACTTCGGTGATTACCACGCGCTCGGTACGTGACCTGGAATTGAAGGTGGGCAGCGAAGTGATTGCTTTTGTGAAGTCGACGGAAGTGTCCATCGCCAAGTTGTGAATGGATAACGTGGGTGGGGATTGCTCACCCCTCCCACGAATGCTTCGCTGGGCAAGTCAGCGCTGGCGCAAGGCACGTTCCATGCGTTGTATACCTTCCTCGAGCATCGCCCGTGGGCAACCGAAGTTCAGGCGCACGAACTGTTGGCTGTCATCGCCAAATTCAATCCCGGCACTCAGGCCGACCCTGGCCTGTTCCAGAAAGAACCGTTGCGGGTCTTCCAGGCCCAATGCGCTGCAATCGAGCCACGCCAGGAAGGTACCTTGTGGTGCGTGCATCACTACACCGGGCAGGCGGGTCTTTAGCGCATCGAGCAGGTAATCACGGTTGGCCTGCAGGTACTGCAACAGCGCAGCGAGCCAGTCGCCGCATTGGCTGTAGGCCGCGCGAGTGGCTTCCAGGCCCAGGGGGCTGACGCTGTCGACCATGCCGCAGCGCGCGTTATTGAAGCGCTCGCGCAGCTCGGCGTTTTGCACCACGGCGAAGCAGGTCTTCAAACCCGCCACGTTATACGCCTTGCTCGCCGACATCAGGGTGATGGTGCGTTGGGCAATTTCGGGGCTGAGGCTGGCGGTGGGGATATGCCGACGACCATCGAAGCACAGCTCGGCATGAATCTCGTCGCTGATGATCAGCGCGCCGCTGTCAAGGCAGGCGTCGGCCACGGCCTGCAGTTCTTCGCGGGGGAATACTTTGCCGATGGGATTGTGCGGGTTACTCAGCAGCAGCGCACCGGCACCGCTCAATGCCTGGCGCATCGCAGGCATTGGCGTGACGTATTCGCCGTTGATCAACTCGAACGGCATTTCGATGCGCGGCAGGTTCCAGTTGCCGGGTGCCAGGCGAATCGGCCGGTAGTTGGGGGTTTGCAGCACTACCGCCTGACCGGGTTGGACGAAGGCGTGCAAGGCCATGTTGAACCCAGGCTCGACGCCAGGCAGAAATAGCAGTTCTTCAGGTTGTACGCGCCAGGCGTACTTGGCCCACAGGTCCGCGATGATGGCCTCGCGCACATCCGGGCCGGCCATGCTGTAGCCAAGAATCTGTTGGTCGAGGCGCGTGTGCAGGGCTTGCAATACAGCGGGCGGCGCGGCGATGTCCATATCGGCGATCCACATCGGCAGAACGTCTTGCGGGTAACGGCTCCACTTGGTACTGCCGGTACCGTGGCGTGGGTGGAGCGTGTCGAAATCAAAGCTCATGAAAAAGGCTCGTATCAAAGCGGCGGCGAAAAAGTGGCGCTGATTCTAGCGCCATTGACGGTACAAATGTGGGAGGGACTTGCTCCCTCCCACATCGATTTATTCGCCGTTTCGTTGTGCGTCCGTTCCATGGCCGACAAGTTCTGTAATAAAAACGCCATTGCGCTGGGGATTGAATCGGGGAGGGGCTATTTTGGTGCATCTCAATAACCAGAGTAGCCATGGATGAAATACCAACCTTTGCGCCGAACCTTGATCGCCACCGCGTTGGTGTTGACGGTCAACGGAGTACAAGCCGCTTCCCAGGCGCCGGTAGCCGGTGAAAATGGCATGGTGGTGACGGCCCAGCACCTGGCCACCCATGTCGGCGTGGATGTGCTCAAGGCCGGCGGCAACGCAGTGGATGCAGCCGTTGCCGTGGGCTACGCGCTGGCGGTGGTGTACCCGGCGGCGGGTAACCTCGGTGGCGGCGGTTTCATGACCGTGCAACTGGCGGACGGACGCAAGACCTTCCTCGACTTCCGCGAAAAGGCCCCGTTGGCGGCCACCGCCGACATGTATCTGGACAAGGCCGGCAATGTGGTCGAGGGCCTCAGCGCCAAAGGCCATTTGGCGGTCGGCGTACCGGGTACTGTTTCCGGTATGGAACTGGCCCTGAGCAAATACGGCACTCTCAAGCGCGCCCAGGTGATTGCCCCGGCGATCAAACTGGCGGAAAACGGCTTTGAGCTGGAGCAGGGCGATATCGACCTGTTGCACACCGCCACTGGCGAATTCGAGAAAGACCAGGATTTGCGCGGGATCTTCCTGCACAACGGCCAACCGCTGCAGGTGGGCCAGAAATTGGTGCAAAAAGACCTGGCCAGGACCCTCAAGGAAATCTCCGCCAAGGGCACCGACGGTTTCTATAAAGGTTGGGTGGCCAAGGCCTTGGTGGATTCCAGCCAGGCCGGCAAGGGCATCATCACCCAGGCCGACCTCGACAAGTACAAGACCCGCGAACTGGCGCCCATCGAGTGCGATTACCGTGGTTACCATGTGGTCTCGGCGCCGCCACCCAGTTCGGGCGGCGTGGTGATCTGCCAGATCATGAACATCCTCGAAGGCTACCCGATGGCCGACCTCGGTTATCACTCGGCCCAGGGCTTGCACTACCAGATCGAAGCGATGCGCCATGCCTACGTGGACCGCAACAGCTACCTCGGCGATCCGGATTTCGTGAAGAACCCGATCGAGCATCTGCTGGACAAGAACTACGCCACCAAGCTGCGCGCTGCCATCGAGCCGCAAAAGGCCGGTGATTCCCAGGCGATCAAGCCAGGGGTGTCACCCCACGAAGGCAACAACACCACTCACTATTCGATCGTCGACAAATGGGGCAACGCGGTCTCGGTGACCTACACCCTCAACGACTGGTTTGGTGCCGGGGTGATGGCGAGCAAGACCGGGGTGATCCTCAACGATGAAATGGACGACTTCACCGTCAAGGTCGGCGTGCCGAACATGTACGGGCTGGTGCAGGGCGAAGCCAACGCTATCGCTCCGGGCAAGGCGCCGCTGTCGTCGATGAGCCCGACCATCGTCACCAAGGACGGCAAGGCGGTCATGGTGGTCGGCACGCCAGGTGGCAGCCGCATCATCACCGCCACCTTGCTGACCATCCTGAATGTGATCGACTACAAGATGAATATCCAGGAAGCGGTCGACGCACCACGCTTCCATCAGCAATGGATGCCCGAGACCACTAACCTTGAGACCTTTGCGGTCAGCCCGGATACCCAGAAGATCCTCGAAAGCTGGGGCCATAAGTTTGCAGGCCCCCAAGATGCCAACCACTTGGCCGCGATCCTGGTAGGCGCGCCTTCCCTGGGTGGCAAGCCAGTGGGTAACAATCGTTTCTATGGGGCGAACGATCCGCGGCGCAACACGGGCTTGTCGTTGGGTTACTAAAGCCTGGTACGGTAAAAAATGTGGGAGCGGGCTTGCCCGCGAAAGCGGTGGGTCAGTCTATGCATTTGCTAGCTGATACATAGCATTCGCGGGCAAGCCCGCTCCCACAGGGGAAGTGTGTCAGCGCTTGAGCAACTGCTCTACTGCGGAAAATGCCGCCTGGCGACGCTGCTCCCAATCCCCGCGAATCACCACCACCGGCTGTTGATGCTCTTGCATCCACTCCAGGCTGGCCTGGAAAAACGCCCGGCGGTCGGCCAGTTCCGGCTGGCAGCGCTGGCCATCGGCGCTCCATTCCACGTCCTCGGGGGAGAGCAGCAGGTGCAGGTCGTACTGCCGGGCCAGCAGTTCGTCATCAAGCCAACCGGGGTAATCGCCAAACAGGGTCTGGCTCCATAGCCTGTTGGTCAGCAGGTGGGTGTCGAGGATCAACAGCGCAGGATGCCGGGCGCGGGCGCTGTCTTCCCAGGCTAATTGGCCATGGGCGATGGCGGGGATATCCGCCAGGGTCGTGTCACGCTGATGGTGATCGATGAAATGCCGCACGTATTCACCCACCATCACCCCGCCGAAGTACGCGTGCAGTTGCGCCGCCAACCAGCTTTTGCCGCTGGATTCGGGGCCTGCCAGTACCACCACCTTCATGAGTGCAACGCCGGGTCGGCGCGCCATTCGCGCCAGCCTTGTACCGCAATCACGGTAAACAGTGCATAGAGTGCCGCAGTGAGATAGAGGCCTTTGTAGAGAAACAGGCCGACAAAAATCACGTCAACGACAATCCACAGCGCCCAGCACTGCACGCGTTTTTGCGCCATCCACATCTGCGCCACCAGGCTGAAACCGGTGAGGGCGGCGTCGAGCCAGGGCTGGGCGGCGTCGGTCCAGTGGGCCATGGCGGCGCCAAGCAACAGGCTGCCGACGGCGCCTACGGCCAGGCTGATCATGATCGCAGGCGCTCGCAGGCTGGTGACCTGACGGCCCTGTTTGACTTCGCCGGCACGGGTCCATTGCCACCAGCCATACACCTGCAACGCGGCGTAGACCACTTGCAGCAGCATGTCGGAGTAGAGCTTGACCTCGAAAAACACCCAGGTGTAGAGCAGCACCATCACCAGGCCGATGGGCCAGCACCAAGGGTTTTGTTTGACCGTCAGCCAGACAGCGATCACCCCCAGGGCGGCGGCGAACAGTTCAAGCCCGGACATGGCGGATCCTTGGGAAGTGGGAGAGGGCGGTGATTGTACCCAGAGCTCAGCGATCCTCAAAACACAGCCATACAAATGTGGGAGGGGGCTTGCCCCATGCCCTGTGTAGGAGCGAGCTTGCTCGCGAAAAACCCAGAGGCGCCGCGTTTACTCAGGAAACACGCGTTACCGTTGACGTTTTTCGCGAGCAAGCTCGCTCCTACATAGGGCTAAGCAAGCCCCTTCCCACAATTTACCCGGCGCTAGATTCGGAATTGGCGCAGCAACCCATCAAGCTGTTCACTCAAGCCCCGCAACTGCGCACTCGCCACGCTGGATTGTTCCGCCGCCAGCGCCGTGCTGTGGGACAGCCCGGCCGCCTGGGTGACGTTCTGGTTGATGTCTTCCACCACATGGGCTTGTTGCAGGGTGGCGCTGGCAATCGAAGCATTCAACCCGTTGAGGTTATGCAGTGCCTGGCCGATGGCGGTGAGGCTGGCTCCGGCCTGGCCGGCCTGTTCGATGGTCAGTTGCGAGGCGCTGTGGCTGTCGCTGATGACCTTGACCGCCGCTTCCGAGTGGCCTTGCAGGCGCTCGATCATCACCTGGATTTCGGCGGTGGACTTTTGCGTGCGCTGGGCCAGCAAGCGCACTTCATCGGCAACCACCGCAAAGCCACGGCCTTGCTCCCCGGCGCGGGCGGCTTCGATGGCGGCGTTGAGGGCGAGCAGGTTGGTCTGGTCGGCGATGGAACGGATCACTTCGAGTACGCCGCCGATCTGCGTGCTTTCGCTGGAGAGCGTGCGGATTACCTCCACAGCCTGGCTGATGGTGGAGGAGAGCTGATCGATCTGCTGCAAACTGCCGTCAATATTCACTTGGCCCTGTTGCGCCTGGGCCTGGGCATCGCGCATTTCGCTGGCCGCGTGCTCGGCATTCTTGGCCACGTCCTGCACGCCGTAAGTGACTTCGTTGATGGCGGTGGCCACCAGTTCCATCTGCTGCGATTGCTGCTGGCTGCGGTCGTGGGCCTGGCTGGCGTTGTGGCCCAGCTCCGTGGATGACTGGCCCAGCGCGTTCGCGCACGTCTGCAGTTGGCCGACCACCTGGCGCAACTTGGCGGTGAAGCCATTGAAATGGCGGGCCAGCTGGGTAAGCTCGTCGCTGCCATGGGTGTCCAGGCTGCGGGTCAGGTCGCTTTCACCGCTGGCAATATTGCCCATGGCATTCACCGCCGCCTGCAACGGCTGCACGATACTGCGGGCGATCAGCACCACCAGCACGGCCATCATCAGTGCAATGCCCAGGCCGATTGCCGAGGCTTTCCATACCTGGGTCTTGAACTCGGCCTGCACATCATCCACGTACACGCCGGAGCCGATGATCCAGCCCCAGGGTTCGAACAGCTGGATATAGGAGGTTTTCTCCACCGGTGCGTCGGCGCCCGGTTTCGGCCAGCGATAGTTGACGATGCCGGCGCCCTTGGCCTTGGCCAGAATCACGAACTCATTGAACACGGCGAAACCATCCGGGTCACGAATCGCCGAGAGGTTCTGGCCATCGAGCTTGGGGTTGGCCGCGTGCATGATCATCACGGGGGTGAGGTCGTTGATCCAGAAGTAGTCATCGTGATCGTAGCGCAGGCCACGCACCGCGCTCAGGGCTTGCTGCTGCGCGGCGTCGCGGGTCAGTACCCCGGTTTTCTCCAGGTTCTGGTAATACCCGAGTACGCCGCTGGCGGTCTGCACCACGTGCTGGGTCTGCTGGCGCTTGGCCTGGTAGAGGTCGCCGTGGATCTGGTTCAGCATCAGCAGCCCCAAGGCCAGCAGCATCAACACGGCGACTATCAGGATCAGCCAAAGGCGGCGGCTGATCGACATGCTGCGCAAACTGTTCATCGTCCTGTCACTCCATGCTCTTTATAATTGTGGTGCTGCTTCGAGATTTCCGGCGTGTCTGATAGGCTTTCGGCCCGGAATCGAAAAACCTGAGTACTGCCTGATTTTTCACGGAATTTTTGCAGACCGGCGTTGAGAATCAACCGCGGGCGCTTGAGTGCGCTCGTCGTCAGTGAACTTTAAAAAAACTTAAGAGGCATGCCATGCGCATGACCTTTGGAGAGAGCATGGATTTTTGGACCGCCATACAGGCATTGATTCTCGGCATCGTCGAGGGGCTGACGGAGTTCCTGCCGATCTCCAGCACCGGGCACCAGATCATCGTCGCCGACCTGATCAATTTCGGCGGCGAGCGTTTCGAAGCTTTCAATATCATCATCCAGCTGGGCGCGATTCTCGCGGTGGTCTGGGAGTTTCGCCGCAAGATCCTCGATGTGGTCATCGGCCTGCCGACCCAGCCCAAGGCCCGGCGTTTCACCGTCAACCTGATCATCGCCGTATTGCCAGCGGTGGTACTCGGGGTGATTTTTGCCGACCTGATCAAGCATTACCTGTTCAACCCGATCACCGTCGCCAGTGCCCTGGTGGTCGGTGGGGTGATCATGTTGTGGGCCGAACAGCGCCAACATGCGGTGCGTGCTGAAACGGTGGATGACATTACCTGGAGAGACGCCCTCAAGGTCGGCCTGGCCCAGTGCCTGGCAATGATCCCGGGCACTTCGCGCTCCGGTGCGAC
Organism: Pseudomonas sp. OST1909; assembly: GCF_015277575.1. Classification (NCBI taxonomy): domain Bacteria; kingdom Pseudomonadati; phylum Pseudomonadota; class Gammaproteobacteria; order Pseudomonadales; family Pseudomonadaceae; genus Pseudomonas; species Pseudomonas sp. OST1909. The sequence goes on along the minus strand of NZ_CP063780.1, from coordinate 3,602,317 downwards.
GATCATCGGCGGCCTGTTGTTCGGCCTGTCGCGCAAGACGGCCACCGAGTTTTCGTTCTTCCTGGCCATGCCGACCATGGTCGGGGCAGCGGTGTACTCGGGCTACAAGTACCGCGATCTGTTCCAGCCGGCGGACTTCCCGGTATTCGCCATTGGTTTTGTCACCTCGTTCATCTTCGCCATGATCGCGGTCAAGGGCTTGCTCAAGTTCATCGCCAGCCACAGCTACGCAGTCTTTGCCTGGTACCGGATTGCGTTCGGCCTGGTCATCCTGGCGACCTGGCAATTCGGCTGGATCGACTGGACGGCCGTCAAGCCATGAGCATCCAGCATCCACGCCTGAAGGCGCTGATCTTTGTGTTGTTATGCGCCGCGCCACTGCTGGGTTCGGCGCTGCTATGGTATCGCGGCGAGACGGTGATCCCGCTGGCGGCGTATGGCGTGGTCAGCGTGGTGGCGTTCTTCCTGTACTGGAGCGACAAGCGCAAGGCGCAGACCGAGGGCAGGCGCACCCCGGAAAACATTCTGCACGCTGTCGAGCTGGCCGGCGGTTGGCCGGGTGCGCTGATTGCCCAGCAGGTGTTCCGACACAAGACGCGCAAGGTGTCTTACCAGGTGCTGTTCTGGGTGATCGTGCTGCTGCATCAGGTGTTTTGGCTGGACCAGCTGTTCCTGGGCGGTACGCTGCTTTCAATCCTCTAGCAACAAGCCGATCTGCGTGCGCTTGGGCAGTTTGCTGACCACCAGTTGGTGAGAGCGCTGCAACAAGCCACGCAGTTCGTCGGCGCCCAGCGGGTAGGGCGTATTCATGATGATCCACTGCGCCCGCGCCAGATACGGTGCGGGGTGGATGCCGGGGCGGTCGACGTGGCCCAGGAACAGTTCCTTGTCGACCTTGAACGCCAGCGAGTCGCCGCGCAGGTTCTGCAAGGCGAACATCTTGTTGCCGGCAATCGAGAACACCCGCACGCCGCCCCATTTATAATCTTCCCGCGCACCGGGCAGGGTCAGGCAGAACGCGGCCACTTGTGCTTCGGTCATGCTCATAGCAATCGATCTCCACAGCCTTTGAAGCCTTCTTCCAGGTAGTCGATCCACGCGCGGATCGCCGGCAGCACGCCGCGCCGATGCGGGTATACGGCTTGCAACCAGCCGCCCGGCAACGACCACTGCGGCAGCAGTTGCACCAGGCGGCCGCTGGCCAGTTCCTCTTCGCAATACATCATCGGCAGCACGGTGAAGCCGACGCCGAGCAGCGCGCTGGTCTTGCGCACGATAAAGTCTTCGATGCCCAGGCGGGCCTCCATCACCAACTCATGGGCGTTGCCCTGTGGGTCGATAATGCGTTGGTGCACCATGCGGTCCGCCTCAAGTGCGCCGAGTATGGGCAGTTGTTTGAGGTCTTCCAGGGTTTCGACTTGCCGATCACGCATGAAGCCAGGGCTGGCGACCAACACGGTATGCGCCTGGCGCAAGCGTTTGGTGACCAGCAGCGGGTCTTCGTCGCCCAACTCTCGCACGCGTAGCGCCACGTCAATGCCTTCGGCGACCAGGTCGACACGGCGATTGACCAAGGTCATGTCCAATTGCACCAACGGGTGCGCGGCCAGAAAGCCTGCCACCAATTCCGGCAGGATCTGCTGGGCCAGACCCACCGGGCACGTGACCCGCAGGCGTCCACGCGGCTCGCTGGACATGCTGGCCACCGCCTCGTCGGCCATCTCCGCTTCCAGCAACATGGCCTGGCAATGGCGCAGGTAGCGCTCGCCGACGGCGGTGAGGGTCAGTTGCCGGGTGGTGCGCTGCAACAGGCGTGCACCCAGGCGTTCTTCCAGCTCGGCGATGCGCCGTGACAGCCTGGACTTGGGAATCCCCAGCAGCCGGCCCGCCGCGGCGAAACCGCCGGCTTCGACGACTTTGGCGAAATAGTAGAGATCGTTGAGGTCTTGCATGGTCGGCCTATTGTCCTGTCAGTAGGACAAACTATCGCATTTCAGGTGGCTTATCGACTATTGGTTTCATGCGTAGCATCACCACCATCTGATCGCCACTGTCGATCCCACCTCGGAGATCCACCATGAAACTACTGCATATCGATTCCAGCATCCTCGGCGACAACTCGGCTTCCCGCCAACTCAGTGCCGGTGTGGTCAAGGCATGGCAAGCGGCTGAACCGGGTGTGCAAGTGACTTACCGTGACCTGGCCAGCGAAGGCATCAACCACTTCTCCGGCGCTACCCTGGGTGCACTGGGCACTGCGGCCGAACTGCGCGATGCCGCGCAAAAGCACGAGGCGGAACTGAGTGCATCGTCGCTGGCTGAATTCCTCGCCGCCGATGCCATAGTGGTAGGCGCACCGATGTACAACTTCACCATTCCTACTCAGTTGAAAGCCTGGATCGACCGCATCGCGGTTGCCGGCCAGACCTTCCGCTACACCGAAGCCGGCCCTGAAGGCCTGTGCGGTAACAAGAAGGTGATTATCGTGTCCACGGCCGGTGGCTTGCACGCGGATCAGGCATCTGGCGCGGCCCATGAAGGCTACTTGAAACTGCTGTTCGGTTTCCTCGGCATCACCAATATTGAAATCGTCCGCGCTGAAGGCCTGGCCTACGGTGATGAAGCGCGCAGCAAAGCATTGAGCGACGCCAACGTGCGGATCAACCAGCAGTTGTTCGCCGCCGCGTAAGGCTTGTGTAAATTAAGCCGTTGCCCGGTTTCATTCTGAAGCCGGGCGCCTAAACTCTGTATTCTGATCGCCTGAACGCGAGCGGAGTACGGAGTTTTTTCGTTTGTGGCCCAGGTTATGCAGAGGTTATGCAGATAGGGATCCGATACCTGGACTTTTATTCGACATGCCGGTTCTTACGCAGCAAAGGTGGACATCCCCATGATGCGTCTTGGTACTGTTTTGATTCTGTCCCTGTTTGGCGGCCTGCTTTCAGTGCACGCTGCACCGGCACCGCACCCGCATTGGAGTGTGGGGTTTCATCGCATGAGCGTGCTCGACCCGCTGGATTCGCAGCCGATGAAGGCCATTGCGTTTTACCCTTCCACTGACACCGAACGCACCACGCCACTGGGCGCCTATCAGGTCGCGGCCGGTGAAGACGCCAAGGTTGCCATCGGCCGTTTTCCCATGCTGATGCTGTCCCATGGCAATACCGGCACGCCCCTGGCCTTGCATGATCTGGCCACGTCACTGGCGCGCAAGGGATTTGTGGTGGTGGCGGTCCTGCATCCCGGCGACAACTATAAGGACCACAGCCGCCTGGGCACTGTGAGTAATCTGTATGGCCGGCCGATCCAGATCTCCCAGGCGATCACCGCGACCCTGGCTGATCCCATGCTGTCGCCCTTTGTGGATGTCGATCAAATTGGTGTCATCGGTTATTCAGCCGGTGGCGAAACCGCGCTGATCCTGGCGGGTGCCAAGCCGGATTTCGAGCGCCTGCGCCGTTACTGCCAGCAACGCCCTGAGGACCGTGATGCCTGCACCACCAAGGGCGAGTTGGTGGTCGACCGCGACGACTTGCAGCCCCAGGCTGACCCACGCATCCATGCCTTGATGCTGATGGCGCCACTGAGCCTGATGTTCGGCCGCCACACTCTGGCCGATGTGCACGTGCCGGTGTTGCTCTACAGTGGCGATGGCGACCAGTTGGTGGCGGTGGACAAAAACGCTGCCGCCCTGGCGCGTAAACTGCCAGAGCCACCGGACTTCAAGCTGTTGGCCGGGGCAGGGCACTTTGTATTCATGGCGCCATGCGACAGCGATCAACTGGCGACAATGCCAGGCATCTGCACCGATGCCGATGGCGTCGACCGCGAAGGTATTCACCGCGATATGGCCTCTGAAGCCGGGCGCTTTTTCAGCCGGACCCTCGGTGAGGCGACGCGTGCCGGCCTGCAGACGGCTGATCAGTAGGCGCGGCGCCTGAGCAGTACGGTCAGGGCGAGTGCGCTGACCGACAACAACGCGGCGCAGAAGAAGATCCAGCCGTAGCCGAGGTTCAACGCCACGGCGCCCATCAACGGCCCGGCAATCGCCAGCGCCAAGTCGAAAAACACCGCATAGGCACTCAGCCCCGCACCTCGGCTGCTGTCCGGCACTTGCTTGATGGCTTCAACCCCTAGCGCCGGGTACACCAGCGACAGGCCAAAGCCGGTCAGCCCGGCACCGATCAAGGCGACGCCGGTGGACGGTGCCAGCCATAGTAGCGTCAGGCCCAGGATTTCGATGCTCATGCAGGCGATGGCGGCGGTAAACCCACCAAACCGGCTGATGGCAGAAATGAACATCAGGCGCGAGAGAATAAAGCACACGCCAAATACCGTCAGGCAATACGCCGCGCCGCTCCAGCCACGATTGAGGTAGTACAGGGTAATGAAGGTCGTCAGCGTGCCGTAGCCAATCGATGCCAGGCACAGGCTGGTGCCGAACGGTGCGATTCGCCCGAACACTGCCCAGAACGGCAGCCGTTCACCGCGCACCACCGGCACCGACGGTTTATTGCGGATCAGCACCAGCCCCAACCCCGCCAGCACCGACAGGGCAATTCCCAGGCTGGTGTAGCCATATTCCGCCACCATCACCACGCCGACCGGCGCACCAACGGCAATGGCGCCGTAGGAGGCAATGCCATTCCAGGAGATCGAGCGGGCGGTGTGTTCAGTGCCTACCGCGCCCATGCACCAACTGATGGTGCCCACGCCAATCAGGCCCTGGGCCACGCCCAGCAACAGGCGACCGACGATCAGAATGCCCAGGCTCAAGGCTGGCAGGCTCTCCACCAGGGTGGCGATAAAGGTCAGCACGCCGCTGATCAGGATGCCGGCCAGGCCCAGCACGATCGCACGCTTGGTGCCGACGCTATCCGACATCCGCCCGGCCATTGGGCGGCTGAGCAGCGTGGCCAGGTATTGCGAACCGATGGTGACCCCGGCGACAACTGCGCTGAAACCCAGTTGTTCGTGCACATAGCCTGGAATCACTGCAATCGGCAGGCCGATGCAGATAAAGGCGATGAAGGTGTAGAACACGATGGAGACGATCTGCAGGGTGATCGACAGGGAGGAGGGGGCGGCAGGCATGGGTGCTCATTCGCTGGCGGGCGGTACGGCCATGATGCCACTGCTCTAACCAATGTGGGAGGGGGCTTGCTCCCGATCGCAGAGTGTCAGCCAACAGATCTATTGACTGAAACACCGCGATCGGGAACAAGCCCCCTCCCACATTTGGATCTGATTGCCCTGAAAGCTAAGGGCGCTCTTAGAAGACTACGCCCTGGCTACGCAGGTAGTCGTCATAGGTGCCGCTGAAGTCGATCACGCCGCTTGGGCTCAACTCGATGATGCGGGTTGCCAGGGACGATACGAACTCGCGGTCGTGGCTGACGAAGATCAGCGTGCCCGGGTAGTTTTCCAGCGCCAGGTTCAGCGCCTCGATGGATTCCATGTCCAAGTGGTTGGTCGGTTCGTCCATGATCAGCACGTTCGGCTTTTGCAGGATCAGCTTGCCGAACAACATGCGGCCTTGCTCACCACCGGAGATCACTTTGACCGACTTCTGGATTTCGTCGTTGGAGAACAACATGCGGCCCAGGGTGCCACGGATCATTTGTTCGCCTTGGGTCCACTGGCCCATCCAGTCGAACAGGCTCACGTCGTCTTCGAAGTCGTGGGCGTGGTCCTGGGCGTAGTAGCCCAGTTCGGCGGCGTCGGTCCACTTGATGCTGCCGGCATCCGGGGTCAGTTCGTTGACCAGGGTGCGCAGCAGGGTGGTCTTGCCGATACCGTTCGGGCCGATGATTGCCACGCGCTCGCCAGCTTCAACCTGGAAGCTGAAGTCCTTGAACAGCGGCTTGCCATCAAAACCTTTGGCCATCTTCTCGACCATGACCGCCTGGCGGTGCAGCTTTTTATTCTGCTCGAAACGGATGAATGGGCTCACACGGCTCGACGGCTTGACTTCGGCCAGTTGGATCTTGTCGATCGCCTTGGCACGGGACGTGGCCTGCTTGGCTTTCGAGGCGTTGGCCGAGAAGCGGCTGACGAAGGATTGCAGTTCGGAGATCTGCGCTTTCTTCTTGGCGTTGTCCGACAGCAACTGCTCGCGGGACTGGGTCGCCACGGTCATGTACTCGTCGTAGTTGCCCGGGAACAGGCGCAGTTCGCCGTAGTCCAGGTCAGCCATGTGGGTGCACACGCTGTTCAGGAAGTGACGGTCGTGAGAGATGATGATCATCAGGCTGGAGCGCTGGGTCAGGATGTTTTCCAGCCAGCGGATGGTGTTGATGTCCAGGTGGTTGGTCGGTTCGTCGAGCAACAGCACTTCAGGATCCGAGAACAGCGCCTGAGCCAGCAATACACGCAGTTTCCAGCCTGGGGACACTTCGCTCATCGGGCCGAAATGCTGCTCCAGGGGAATCCCCAGGCCCAGCAGCAACTCACCGGCGCGGGATTCGGCGGTGTAGCCGTCCATTTCGGCGAACTCGGTTTCCAGCTCGGCCACGGCCATGCCGTCTTCTTCGCTCATTTCCGGCAGCGAATAGATACGGTCGCGCTCGGCCTTGACCTTCCACAGCTCCTCGTGGCCCATGATCACGGTGTCGAGCACGGTGAATTCTTCGTACGCGAACTGGTCCTGGCGCAGTTTACCCAGGCGCACATTCGGCTCCAGCATGACCTGGCCGCCGGACGGGTCGAGGTCGCCACCGAGGATTTTCATGAAGGTCGACTTGCCGCAACCGTTGGCCCCGATCAAACCATAGCGGTTGCCGGCGCCGAACTTGACCGAGACGTTCTCGAAGAGCGGCTTGGCGCCGAACTGCATGGTGATGTTAGCTGTGGAGATCAATTACTTTACCTATCAATGGGTTGCGAGCGTGACGGCAGGTGCCTTCAGGCATGCGTCAACAGCGACATCAAGGCGCGAAACCCGGTCGCTGAGCGGAAAATTTGGGATGTGTGTTGGAATTTGGCGCGCATTGTCGCATATGTGAGGCGACAGTTGTATGGCAGTCGACGACGATGTTCCGCGCCTTGTGTGATTCGAAGCGCTGAAACCAAAGCTCGGGCCCGCGGGCAGGTATTCATTTTTTAGGTAACGATTGACAGTCTTTTCCCGTCCATCACCAATCTGTCCCGGCCATGGGCACTGAGGCCACATCAAAAGTCATCTGAAAAGGGGCAATGGGTATGGGGGTTTTCGATTACAAGAGCATGACGGGCCAGAAGGCCAAGGCGCTGTTGAACGACGCTTTGGCCTTGTCCGATTACGCTTATGACGCCAGCGGCCAACCGCTGACCGCTGGCGGTTGGGCGCCTATCGGTGCGCAAGCACTGGGGGTGACGCAGAAAGTCGACGAGTACGGCACCTTTTGGGGCGAGACGGTATTGGCTCCCTCCGCCAACGTCAAGATTGTGGGGCAGTACGATGGCGTGGGTAAGCTGATCGCCATGGGGGTTGCCTTTCGTGGGACGTCCTTTGGCTTGTCCTGGGATGGATTGGGCGACGTCGCCAGCGATCTGGCTGCTGCCGCCGTACCCGGATACGCCGCCCATTATGCTCAGTTCGCGTTCAGTGGCTTATTGGAGAACGTCGCCAGCTACGCCAGGAGCCAGGGCTTGACCGGCAAGGATATCCTGGTCACCGGCCATAGCCTCGGCGCACTCGGGGCCAACAGCTTGGCGACCTTGAGCCATGATCATTGGGGCGGCTTCTTCGAGGATGCCAACTACGTCACCTTTGCCTCACCCACACAGCGTTCGGGTGACACTCGGATCTTGAATATCGGCTATGAGAATGACCTGGTGTTCAAGGCCATTGATGGCGAAGGCATCAATACGTCGGCACTGCGCTGGGGTAACGATAGCGTTTGGGATTCGGCGGCCAATAACCTGGTCAGCTTTACCGATAACTACGCCTCGGCCTGGGCGCATTTACCCAATGCCCTCAACTGGGGAGTCGGCAAGGCTCACTCCCTGGACGGTTACATCCAAGGCATGAAGCGTATCGCGTCCTCGGATTTCTACGACCTGACCAGCAAAGACTCGACCATCGTAGTCTCCAGCCTCAGCGAGGCCACGCGTGAAACCACCTGGGTGCAAGACCTGAATCGCTACGCCGAAAAACACACCGGCAATACCTTCATCTTCGGTACCGAGGGCAACGACCTGCTCAAGGGCGGAGCGGGCAATGACTTCCTGGAAGGTGGCGCAGGTGATGATCGTTTCCGCGATGACGGCGGCTACAACATCCTGCTGGGGGGGCAGGGCAATAACGTCTTCGAACTGCAAAAGCCACTGGGCGCCTTCAGCTTTGCCAATGACGGCGATGGCACGTTGTATGTCAACGACGCCTATGGCGGTATCAGTATGACCCGGGATATCGGCGCATTGGTCAGCAAAGAGAAGGCCTATATACCCTGGACTTCAATCCCTTGGGGCTCCAATGACATCACTTATAAGGTGACCGGCGAAGGCCTGCTGGCCGGTAACGACCTGACGCACTACGCGGCCTCTACCAACGGCGATGCCCATGACAATGTCCTCACCGCTCATGCCACGGGTGATTGGCTGTTCGGCTTGGGCGGCGACGATCACCTGATCGGAGGCCCGGGTAATGACGTATTTGTCGGCGGCACCGGCAATGACCTGATGGTTGCAGGCGGTGGCAGTAATACCTTCCTGTTCGAAGGCATCTTCGGCAACGACCGGATCCAGGGTTACCAGGCCAGCGATAAGCTGGTGTTCATGGGTATGGCTGGCCTGGGCCAGGATTACGATTACCGCTCTTATGCCTCGACGTTCGAGGACAACACCGTGCTGGCCTTTGGTGACAACTCGGTGATGTTAATGGGCGTGAACATGACTCAGTTGAATGGCGCAGGCATCTTTATTTCCTGAACGCAGGCCGGGCAGAGCACCTTGGATGACTGGGGTGTTCTGCTTCAGCCCATTACCGGCACCTGCAGACTGGGTTTTGTCAGGGTTTCCGGCATCGCCAGCCACAACAGCAGCAACGCCACGCCCGCCACGCCCGCCAAGGTCAGAAAGGCTGCGTTATAGCCGGCCTGTTGCACCACGAAGCCGGCCAGGCTGCTGCTTAGCGCCGCGCCGAGGCCGAACACAGTGGAAAGGGCGCCCAGACTGACATTGAAACGCCCGGTACCTTGGGTCAGGTCCTTGACGATGACCGGGAACAGCGCGCCGAAAATACCCGCGCCGATACCGTCAAGCATCTGCACCGCCACCAGCCAATACGGATCGCTGGACAGGGTATACAGCACGCCACGCAGCGGCAGGATCAGAAAGCCGGCCAGCAACAGCGGCTTGCGCCCCCAGATATCTGCCTTGAGCCCGACCAGCCAGGCGATCGGGACCATGACCAACTGTGCGGCGACAATGCAGGCTGAGGTCAGGGGCGTGGCCATCTGCAGGTTGATCTGCGCCAGCTTCTGGCTGACCAGTGGCAGCATCGCGGCATTGGCCAGGTGAAACAGCGCGCAGCAGACGGCGAACAGCAGCAACGGGCGGTTGGCCAGCAAGACGGTCAGGCCCGATGGCTGCTCATGGTCGCTGTGATGGGCGGGATCGAAGCCACGGGCCACCTCATGATCAATCGCCTTGCCAGAAACACAACTGACCGCAATGACACTGGCGACTGCCATAAACGCCATCAGGTAAAACACCACCACCGGCCCATACAGATACGCCAGGCCCCCGGCCAGCAGTGCGGCCACAGCGTTGCCGGCGTGGTTGAAGGTTTCGTTGCGCCCGGTACGCCGAGTGAAAGCACGGGGGCCGGTAATACCGAGGGAGATGGCAGAAATGGCCGGGGCGAATACCGATGCGGCAACGGCGCTGGCGGCCTGGGTCAGCGCCACCCAACCAAATGAACTGACGAAGGGCAGTATCAGGCAGCTGCCAGTGACCAGCAGCGCGGCAATCGCGATGACTGCGCGCTTGCTGCGGGTTCGGTCGATCAGCGCACCCGCCGGGCCCTGGGTGATCAAGGCGGCGATACCGGCCAGGGTCATGACTACGCCGATACTGGCCGGGTCCCATTTATGGACCGCCAGCAGGTAGATCGCCAGATACGGCCCGAGACCGTCGCGAACATCCGCGAGGAAGAAGTTCAGGCTGTCCAGGGAAAGGGCAGTACGCAGATCTGAATGATGGGCCACAGTGCGACCTTCGAGAGCGGCATTCAAGGGCTGAACACGCGATGGCTTAATGACCGGTAGGCTTGGCCATAAGTTTCGCTGAGACTGCGGGTTTTATCTGGCAGATATTTGGCTTATGTTCCTAAGCCCGCTGTATTGACTTTCTGGAGACGCAATGGACATGCCCTCAGCGCAAGAGGCGATTGCCAGCAATAAAAACGCCTGGGACGAATCGGCCCGGTTGCACAAAGACACGGCGACCTGGAGGGAGCTACTGGCCTCGGTGGCCGAACCTGACTTTTCCTGCCTTGACCCCACTATCACCGCGTTGCTGCATGAGGTAGGTGTGGCGGGCAAGGACGTCGTGCAATTGTGCTGCAACAACGGACGCGAAAGCCTTTCGTTGTATGGCTTGGGGGCCCGTTCGGTGGTGGGGGTTGATCAATCCCGGGCGTTTCTTGAACAGGCGCGGGAATTGGCCGAGGTCTCGCCACACAGCCCTGATTTCATTGAGACCGATATCCACCATTTGCCGGAGCGTCTGCAGGCACGGTTCGATATTGCCCTGGTGACCATTGGCGTGCTGGGTTGGATGCCGGATGTGGCGTTGTTCATGCGCCAGGTTGCCAGTGTGCTGAAGCCCGGCGGTACGTTGGTCATGTACGAAACCCATCCCTTTCTTGAGGTGTTTGACCCCTGTGGGGCCAACCCGATGCTGCCTGCCAGTTCTTACTTCCAGCGTGAACCCTTTGTGCTGCAGGAGGCAATTGTCTATGAAGGGAAGGACGAGCGGCCCGGGCCGACCTCCTATTGGTATGTACATACCCTGGGCAGTGTGGTCAGCGGGGCTATCGCAGCGCAGTTGCAGATCGCTCATTTGCAGGAATACCCGCATTCCAACCGGGAAGAACTTTACGATCAATATGAGCATCAGGTCGCGCAGTTACCCCTGTGCTTTACCCTGACGGCGACCAAACGTAACGACTGATCAAGTTCACAGCGCACAAAAAAAAGCCCGCGAGGAGAGGCGGGCCAAGGGATTCACTGGAGTAGGTATATGTAACCCTATCTGCCGGAAAGTGAAGAACGTGTGAAAATGCCGTGATCAAATCGGATAAACGCACCGATCACGAGCGCCGCACGAAGGTGCGCATGGTTTGCCCAGGGCCGGTGCTGAACACGGTGGGCCTGGGCATGCCTTCATCCGCTGCGATAAATACGAAATCATCGCCGTCGAGCCGGTAACTGGCGGGAAGCTGCTTGCCGGCGTCATCGCCGATAGCGTCAATCCAGGTAATGCTTTTGGGCGTGGTACTGGCATCCAGGAAAAAACGGCCCGCCAGCAGTTGATCACCATTGACGGTGGTCACTTCGAAGCAATCGCCCGTGATGGTGGTAATAGCCCCTGGCGCACTGTGGGCGTCGGCGGGGTTGAGGATGCCACTGTCTTCAAGGGCAGTTTGCTCCCAGGTGCCTTGTAAGCCGCGTAAATCGAGAGTTGAAACAGACAGCATGCAAATTCCTTATTGCTGATCAGGGAAGCGCCCCGTTGCATCAGGTACGCAACCACGACGTAGGCGGATAAGTTTTTTCTTTAGAAGACAGCTATTTGACAGCATTTTGATGTTCTATTGACTATGCTTGCAAGCGCGCAAGTCCGACAATGCTGCGCCATTTGTACTACTCCTCGATATAAAACCGAAATAATCCTTGGAAATGTGGGATATTTCGGCTGGCTAAGTGGTCACATCGCCACCGGTCCGGCGTATCCAGGGCGTTGTCCCTGATTTTTGAAGCCATTTAGGTTTCTGAGAATGATGGCCTTTTAGTATTATTTTAAGGTGTTCTTATTTTGAATCGCACTTCCCCGCTCCCGCCCTCCGTAGCGTCTGATGAAATTGACTTGTTTGAATTGTTTCACGCCATCTGGCGACAAAAAAAGCTGGTAGTCGGATGTACGCTTCTGGTGGGCGTATTAGGGGCAGGGTACGCGTTCCTGGCACCCAAGACTTATGAAGTCAGCAGTGTGCTGCGGCCTGCGGCAATCAATGAACTGGATGCGTTGAACCGTTCGGAAGTCTATAAGTTGCCTCCCGCTGACGCCCTGATGAAAGTGGGAGCACAGTTAGACTCTTACGAGGCGCGCTTGGGATTTTTCAAGGAACACGAGGAATTGTTCAAGGCGTTCAAGAAGCCGGGGCAGAGCCTTGAGCAAAGCTTTGAGGCGTTCAATCGAAACTCTGTCAACCTGATCTTGCCGGATCCGAAGAAATCAGACTCGCTGAGCAGCTATATTCGCTTGGAACTGCAATACCCGACAGACGTTGATGGTGTCGCGATCCTCAACGGCTTTGTAGACTACGCCATCGCCGCCGAGCGTCAGCAGGTTGGCGCCGACCTCAAGGTGATCGTCAATAACCGCTTGAGCGAACTCAAAGGCAAGATCGACGCCGCCCGTGACAACTACGATACGGAAAAGGAATCCAAGATCGCCAAGCTGCTTGAGGCTGACCGACTCAAGCGTGCCCAGTTGCAGGATGAGCTCAGCGCGCTGCGGCTGCAGATGAAGATGGAGCGTACCAATCGCCTGGCCGAGCTGGCGGAAGCCATCTCCATCGCCAAGTCCATGGGCATCCGCACCCCGACGACACCATCTTCCATGGCGGACTCCACGCGCAGTGGGTCAAGCCAGGTCATGCGCACAGAGGTGAACAATCAGAAGATCCCCCTGTACTTCATGGGCACCGAGGCTCTGGAAGCCGAACGCGCTGCGCTGCAACAGCGCACCAGCGATGACTTCACCAACCCGCGAATTGCCGAGATCGGCAAGGATTTGCAACTGCTCGAAAGCAACCGCGAAGTCGAGGTGCTGCGCAAGCGCGGCAATGAAGACATATTCCTGCAGGACGTCGAGCCACTTCGCGCTGAAGTCGCCAGGCTGCGTGGCTTGAACATCGACATGAGCAACCTGAAGCTGGTGACGATCGACCGTCGCGCCCAGGAGCCTTTGGCGCCGATCAAACCGAAAAAATCGTTGGTCATTGCGTTGAGTCTGGTAGGCGGCCTGTTGCTGGGGCTGATGATCGCCTTGATCCGCCACTTCATCCGCAGTCGTAGCCAGGTTGTCCCCTATACCGCGTTGGCAGACGCCAGTTTGCCTCGCCGTGACGGTAAAGACGCGCCGCAATAATCGCAGTTACGCCTTTAAACAGGCGGGCGCACAAGCCCGTCTGTTCCCACCCCCAGCACACTCACTAGACAGCTTTTCACAATTCTTAGTTAACCTTTGGTTACAAAGTATGGCTAAATAACGGCCAATGGTTACACGCCGCAAGGTCGCCCAGCCGGCCGTGTCACCTGTACGTGAATTGTGATTTCAGGTGCTGCATATCCATCCTCGGCCGTTGTGGGCCCGCAGGAGCAGCCTGTTCTCTCCCTGACTTGTGACGAATCCCTTGAAACTCATCATTGTTGCTCTCTACGTTGCCTCCATTGCGTATGTACACCTGCGTGGTCGGGTGCGACACAAGCTGGGTCGCCAGCTTAGCGATCACTCGACGTTCCTGGCGCCGATCAACTGTTTCCTGTACTTGTTCTCCAGGCAGCCCAGCCGTCCCTATCTGTCGCCCAGCGATTTTCCAGACCTGAGCCCCTTGCAGGAACATTGGCAAGAGATCCGCGAGGAAGGCCAGAACCTGATGCGGGCCGGGGAGATCAAGCGTTCGGACCAGTACAACGACGTGGGTTTCAACTCGTTTTTCAAGTCGGGCTGGAAGCGCTTTTATCTCAAGTGGTATGGCGACAGCCACCCGTCGGCGATGAAGCTGTGCCCGCGCACCACCGAGCTGGTGCAAGGGATCGGCTCGATCAAGGCCGCGATGTTCGCCGAACTGCCACCGGGCTCCAAACTGGTGCGCCACCGTGACCCGTATGCGGGCTCCTATCGGTATCACCTGGGGCTCGATACACCCAACGACCCAGGGTGCTACATCAATGTGGATGGCGAGAGCTATTACTGGCGCGACGGCGAGCCGGTGATGTTCGACGAGACCTACATTCACTACGCAGAAAATACCACCCAGCAGAACCGCATCATTCTGTTCTGCGATATCGAGCGCCCGATGAAGTACCGCTGGGCGGCGGCGTTCAACCGTTGGTTCAGCCGCAATGTAATGGCCGCTGCGGGCTCGCCCAATGATGATGGCGACAAGACCGGCGGCCTCAACCGTGCCTTTACCCGCTTGTACAAGATCCGCCTGCGCGGCAAGGAGCTCAAAAAGCGCAACCGCACACGCTACTACCTGGAGAAGTGGGCGATTTTTGCCGCTCTGGCGCTGATCTTCATCCTTATCTGAACCCTGTGCCGGGCGCGAATCACTGCGGTGGTTTTGCGCCCAGCTTGTCCCACATCTTCTTGCTGATCTTCTGCCGATTGGCATAGCCGGCCCATGGGTCGCCCTTCAAACCCTGAAGACGCTCATGCAGGTTCGCCACCGTCCACTGCTGGGCGCCACGCAACCCTTTCAACTCTTCCCGACTGACCGGCACCGATACCGGCAAACCCGGCCGTGCACGCACGGAGTATGCCGCCACAGTGCTGGCGCCACGGGCGTTGCGCAGGTAGTCGATAAAGATCTTGCCTACACGGTTTTTAGGGCCGCTGGTGGCGGTAAAGCGTTCGGGCAGTTGCTGGCTCATAAACTGGGCAATGGCCTTGGCGAATGCTTTGACGGCGTCCCAGCCATCACGCCGGGCCAGTGGCACGATCAGGTGCAGACCTTTACCGCCGCTGGTCTTGACGAAGGCTTGCAAGCCCAGCTCATCCAGCACCGACAGGGTCAGTTCGGCCGCTTCCAGCATGGATTTCCAAGGCAGGGCCGGGTCCGGGTCGAGGTCCAGGACGAACAGGTCAGGGGTTTCAATCTTGTCCGTAGTGGCGCCCCAGGTATGCAACTCGACAGTGCCCATTTGCACGGCGCCGGCCAGCGCCTCTGCGCTGTCTACCTCCATCAGGCGTGCATGACCGGGATCCAGGGCCTGATCCAGTTGCTTGATGTGGGGAATTGTCAGGCGCTCGGAGTGCTTCTGAAAAAACTGCTCCCCTTCGATGCCTTCGGGCGCGCGCAGCAGCGACACAGGACGACCGCGCAGGAACGGCAGGATCCATTCGCTGATGTCGGCGTAGAACTGCGCCAATTGCTGCTTTTGCGTGCCACTGTGCTTGTCGATAATGCGATCGGGGTGGGTGATTTTCACGTTCTTCACTGCTTTGTCGGATTTATCGGCCTTCTGCTTCTTGGAGGCCTTGATCGACTTGGCCGCACGCGGCTGTTCATGAATGATCTGCGACGCAGGCTTATCAGTGCGCAGCCCCACAAAGGCGGCCTGGCGCACCACGCCTTCACGCGTCCATTCGGCGAATTGCACTTCACCCACCAGGCGCGGCTCGACCCAATGCACGCCACGGGCCTGGGTGCTGGTCAAAGGCTTATGCAAGGGCGAGTCCTTGCGCTCCAGCGGCGTGAGCTTGGCGTAGATGGATTTCAACGTGGCCTGATCAAATCCGGTGCCCACACGCCCGGCATATACCAGCCCGGTTTCATCGTTGACCGCCAGCAGCAACGCGCCAAACCCGCTGCGCGAACCCTGAGGGCGGGTGTAGCCCACAATCACGAACTCCTGGCGAAGGCGGCATTTGAGCTTGATCCAGTCAGCACTGCGGCGGGACACATAGGGGCTGCCTACACGCTTGCCGATCACGCCTTCGAGCGCCAGGTCGCAGGCACTTTCGAAAATATCGCGGTGGTTGGCGGCAAAGGCTTCGGAGAAACGCAGCAGTTTGCTTTTGCTGCCGGCGAGCGCAGCTTTAAGCGCAGCCCGACGCTCCTCGACCGGATCTTCGCGTTGATCACGGCCGTTCAGGAAGGGGGCATCAAACAGGTAATAGACGATGTCCAGGCTGCGGCCGATATCGAAGGCATTCTGCAATGCCTGAAAATTCGGCAAGCCGTCGCCGTTGAGGCTGACCACTTCGCCATCCAGCCAGCTGTCCTTGAGCTTGAGGGCTTGCAAGGCTTTGGCCTGGCGCGGCAGGCGTTCGCTCCAGTCGTGGCCGTTGCGAGTGAACAGGCGCACTTCACCGTCATGAATGCGCGCGAGAATGCGATAACCGTCGAACTTGATCTCGTAGCGCCAATCGCCCTCGGGTGCGCGATCGACCAAGGTCGCCAATTGCGGGGCAAATTCGTCGGGCATGGCGCTCGCTTGCGTGCGGGCCTTGGCCTTTGGCGCTGGCTTTTTTTTGACTGGGGCCCTGGCCTTGGGCGTGCCGACTACCGCATCGCTGAGCACGCTGGCAGGCTCGGCGTCGACAATATCGTATTCAGAAGCGGGGCGTGCCTGCTGGTCTTTTTCCTTGATCAGCAGCCACTGCTCCTTGTCGCCACTGCCCTTGAGTCGGGTGCGTACCAGGGTCCAATCCCCAGCGAGTTTTTCGCCCACCAGCGTGAACTTGAGCTTACCGGCCGCATAGGCTTTGCGCGGCTCGTCATGGGGCTGCCAGATACCTCGGTCCCACACAATCACATCGCCTGCGCCGTATTGGCCGGCTGGAATGCTGCCCTCGAAGCCGCCATAGCTCAGGGGGTGGTCTTCAACGTGGACCGCCAGGCGCTTCTGGCTCGGGTCCAGGCTCGGGCCCTTGGGCACCGCCCAGCTCAACAGCACGCCATCGAGTTCCAGGCGAAAGTCATAATGCAGGTTGCGCGCATCATGCTTTTGAATCACAAAGCTCAGCGCCGAGGCTTTCCGCTTGCTGGCGGGTGAGCTGCCGGCGGGTTCAGCGGTGATCTTGAAATCGCGTTTGCGGTTGTATTCGCTCAGGGGCTTTGCCATGTCGCGCTCCACTCAATGGCAGGCTCAAGAGGCCTTTTTGTTGGATTTCTTCGCGGCGGGCTTTTTCGCCGCGGGTTTGCCCGCCAGGCTGCGTTTAAGCAGTTCGGTCAGGTCGATAACGTCGGCGGATTTGCGCTCTTCGCTGTCTTGGCTCGACTCCACGTCTTCGATCTTGCCGGCCTTGGCCTTTTTCGCCACCAGCGCCATGATCTTGTCCTGAAAGCTGTCGCGGTACTCGTCGGGTTGCCAGTCTGCGCTCATGTCTTCCACCAGGCGCTTGGCCATGTCCAACTCACCCTTGGCCAGGGTCGGTTTGGTTACATCGGCACCGAGTTCCAGCTCGTCCAGGCTGCGCACTTCTGCGGGCCAGCGCAGCATCACCAGTACCAGGGCCGATTCGAGCGGCATCAACGCGGCCAAGTGCTGTTTGGTATGCAGCACCACATTGGCCAGGGCGACCTTGCCGGTTTTCTTCAGGGTTTCGCGCAGCAGTGCATAGACCTTGCCGCCGCGTTTGTCCGGCGCCAGGAAGTAGGGCGTGTCGATGTTTTGCAGGGGGATCTGGTCAGCGGCGACAAACGCGATGATCTCAATGGTCTGGGTCGATTTCGGATGGGCCGAGCGAATTTCATCTTCGCTGAGCACTACATAGCGACCCTTCTCAAAGGCGACGCCCTTGACGATATGTTCCTTGGTGACTTCCTTGCCCGTGGTTTTGTTGATGCGCTTGTAGCCGACCGGGTCCATGCTGCGTTTGTCCAGCCAGTCGAAATCAACGCCTTGGGAAGATGTCGCCGAGACCAGCGACACCGGGATATGAACCAGCCCGAAACTGATAGCGCCTTTCCAGATTGCCCGTGGCATAACTCCGATTCCTTAAAAAGTGAGCCTGTTCTGGTGACTCGCAGGGCGCGGCAAAAGTTTCGGCGGGCAGATGCTCGGACAGATCGTGTTACACCTGATGAGAAACTATTTAGTGTCGCAAGCCGAACCCATGGCGTAGCGTGTTATCGAAAGCACGTAGTACTCGGCATAGAGAGGCTCCGTCATGAATGCTTATGTACGTTATCTTGCAGTACTTGCGCTGGGCCTGGCCTTGGCGCCTTGGGCCCAGGCGCAAAACCTGCCGGGCCAATACGACACCAATAACAGCCAGATTCACCGGGCCAACCCCAATAGCATGCAGGGCACTCAGCCCAACGCACCTGCAGCCGGCGGTATCCAGACTGCGCCCACCGGCCCTCGGCCGACCGTGGAGAACCGTGGAATCGGCAATACCTATCCCAAGCGCGACGTCGCTCCCAGTCGCCCGGCCACCGAAACCAAAGCACCCACCTATGATGCCAACGGCAATCGCCGGTAAGGACTTCGCCTTATGTTTCTACGCAAAACTCTGCTAGCGGCTGTATGTGCCGCCACACTGCTGCCGCTGACCACCGTTTATGCCGCCGATAGTCAGCAATTCCCCAGCGAGCAAGGCAGCATCACCGTCACGCCGATCGCCAAAGGCCTGGATCATCCCTGGGCGCTGGCGTTTCTACCCGATCGGCAGGGCTTCCTGGTGACCGAGCTTCCCGGGCACCTGCGATTTGTCGGCCCCGACGGTAAGCTTTCCGCTCCGTTGAAGGGGGTGCCGCAAGTCTGGGCCAAGGGGCAGGGCGGGTTACTGGATGTGGTGTTGTCACCAGACTTCAAGCAAGACCGTATGGTCTACCTGTCGTACGCCGAAGGCGGCGGGCAGGATGGCAAAGCCGGAACTGCTGTGGGGCGCGGGCGCCTGTCTGCTGACTTGAGCGGCCTGGAGGACTTCAAGGTGATCCTGCGCCAGGAGCCCAAGCTGTCTACCGGCAACCACTTCGGCTCGCGCCTGGCGTTCGATCGTGACGGCTATCTGTTCGTGACCCTGGGCGAGAACAACGACCGCCCGACCGCCCAGGACCTGGACAAGCTGCAAGGCAAAGTTGTGCGCATCTATCCAGATGGTCGGGTACCGGATGACAACCCCTTCGTCGGCCAACCCGGTGTACGTCCCGAGATCTGGTCCTACGGCCAGCGTAACCCACAGGGCCTGGCGCTGAACCCGTGGAGCGGCACAATCTGGGAAAACGAGCATGGGCCGCGTGGGGGCGATGAAGTGAACATCATCGAGCGCGGCAAGAACTACGGCTGGCCGCTGGCGACCCACGGCATCAACTACTCCCTGCTACCGATTCCCGAAGCCAAGGGCAAAACGGCAGAAGGCACGGTGCAGCCCCACCATGTCTGGGAGAAGTCCCCGGCCATCAGCGGCATGGCGTTCTATGACGCCGACCGGTTCAAGGTATGGCAGCACAACCTGTTTATCGGTGCGCTGGGCACCCAGGAGTTGATTCGGTTGCAGTTCGAGGGTGACAGGGTGGTTCACGAGGAACGTTTACTGGGCGAGTTGAAAGCGCGAATTCGTGACGTGCGGCAGGGGCCGGATGGGTTTCTGTATGTGCTGACGGATGAGGACGATGGCGTGTTGTATCGGGTCGGGCTGAATCAGGACTGATGCCTTTCGGTAATCGCTTTTTGTAGGAGCGAGCTTGCTCGCGAGAAACCCATAGGCGCCGCGTTCATTCAGGACGCACGCGTTATCGTTGACGTTTTTCGCGAGCAAGCTCGCTCCTACAGAGGGTAACAGAGCTACAGGCCCAGGTCTGACAAGCCCGGATGATCATCCGGGCGACGCCCCAGCGGCCAGTGGAACTTGCGTTCGCTTTCCTGGATCGGCTTATCGTTGATGCAGGCAAAGCGGTTGGCCATCAGGCCGTTTTCATCAAACTCCCAGTTTTCATTTCCGTAGGAACGAAACCAGTTGCCGGAGTCGTCATGCCACTCATAGGCATAGCGCACGGCGATGCGGTTGTCGGTGAACGCCCACAACTCCTTGATCAATCGATACTCCAGCTCCCTGGCCCATTTACGGCTCAGGAACTGTCTGGCTTCTTCGCGGTTGTGGGCGAATTCGGCGCGGTTACGCCACTGGGTGTCCAGGGTGTAGGCCAGGGAAACCCGTTCTGGGTCGCGGGAGTTCCAGCCGTCTTCGGCCAGGCGGACTTTTTCGATGGCCGACTCGCGAGTAAAGGGCGGCAGGGGCGGGCGGACTTGTGCATTGACTGACATGGGGTGGCTCCTCAAAACAGTAGGGTTGAATGATAGAAGTTGCCAATTCCGAGAATTCAAAGTCCCAATAACGTTCGCGCCATGCATTGCGCATTATCGGCAGCTGTTGAATCACCCATGATCAGGGCAACGGTAATGGCGCCATCGATCAGGATCAGCAGTTGCGCGGCCTGCTGTTGCGGGTCGGGGGTGCCATGTGCTTGACACAGTTCAAGTGCGTACTCGAACAGTTTGTGTTTATGGGCCTTGGCCAGCAGGCGTACCGGATCTTGAGCGTTGCCGGTTTCGCCACTGGTATTGATAAAGGCGCAGCCGCGAAAATCCGCGGAACCGAACCAGCTTTTCAGGGCGCTGAACAGCGCCAGCAGGCGCTCGCCGCTGTTGTCGCTGCGTTCCACTTCGCTGCGCAGCCACTGCATCCAGCGTTCGTCGCGGCGCTGCAGGGCGGCAATCACCAGCTCGTCCTTGTTGGCGAAATAGCGATAGATGCTTTTTCTCGACACGCCAGCGGTTTTTACCAGCAAGTCCATGCCGGTGGCGGCGATGCCATGGCGATAGATCAGCTTTTCGGTGACGTCGAGGATAATGTCGCGGGTTATGTCGTTCATGCTTATTACAGTAGAACGATCGTTCTTCTTGGTCAACAGGCTTTTTCCATGCCGTACGGCGAGACCTGAGCAGTCCCATGGTGTAAGCTCTGGACCTCTTCGGATTCGACCCATTGCGAGCCCTATGCCGTCGTTCTTCAAACGCTCCCTGTTGCCCAAACTACGCGGTTTCCCGCTGTCCCCGGAGGCCATCGAGGTGCTGTCCGGCGCCGATGCCTATCGTCGCTGCCTGCTGGAAAAAATCTCCCAGGCGACGCGTCGCATCTACATCGTCGCCTTGTACTTGCAGCACGACGAAGCGGGGCAGGAAATCTACGACGCACTGCACGCCGCCAAGGCGGCACGGCCGGAGCTGGATATCGTGGTGATGGTCGACTGGTTGCGCGCCCAGCGTGGCTTGATTGGCGCCGGCAAGCAGCCGGGCAACAGCGCCTGGTACCAGGCCATGACGCAAAGCCACGCCAGCGAAGTGCCGGTGTATGGCGTGCCGGTGCAAACCCGCGAGCTGTTTGGCGTATTGCACCTCAAGGGCTTTGTGATCGATGACAGCGTGCTGTACAGCGGCGCCAGCCTCAACAATGTGTATTTGCACAAGTTCGACAAGTACCGCTTCGATCGTTACCACCTGATCCACAGCCAGGTGCTGGCCGATTCGATGCAACACCTGATCGAGCACGGCCTGGTGGCATCCAAGGCCGTGCACCGCCTGGACCTGCCCAACCCGCCGACCACCCGTAGCCTGCGCAACGATATCGGCGACCTGCGCAGCCGTCTCAAGCACGCGGCCTATGACACCACGGCCGGGCAGTTGCCCAATGGTCACCTCTCGGTGAGCCCGTTGCTCGGCGTCGGCAAGAACAACCCACTGAGCCGGGTCATTCTGGAGCTGATCGCGAGCGCCCAGCAGCAGTTGACCATCTGCACGCCGTATTTCAACCTGCCGTTGCCGGTGACCCGCGAGATCAACCGCGCCCTGGCGCGTGGGGTGAAGATCGACATCGTGGTCGGCGACAAGACGGCCAACGACTTCTATATTCCGCCCAGCGAGCCGTTCAAGGTGATCGCGGCCTTGCCTTATCTGTATGAGATCAGCCTGCGGCGCTTTGCCAAGCGTCACCAGCCGATGATCGACAGCGGCCAGTTGAACCTGCACCTGTGGCGCGATGGCGACAACACCTACCACCTTAAGGGCATGTGGGTTGACCAGCGCTATACCTTGCTGACCGGCAACAACCTCAACCCCAGGGCATTTCGCCTCGACCTGGAAAACGGCTTGCTGATCGACGACCCCAAGGGCCAATGGCTGGAGCCGCGGCGTACCGAGCTGGCGCAGATCTTCCAGCACACCACGCGTATCCAGGGCTACCAGCAATTGCAGACGTTGGTTGATTACCCGCCGGCAGTGGGTAAATTCCTGCGTCGGGTCAGCCGAGTGCGTATTGAGCGTTTGCTGTACCGCATTTTGTAGCCTTTATCCTGCAGGCAAAAAAACACCCAGGCCCCTCAACAGGGCCTGGGTGTTTTTTTTGCCGGTAGTCTTTAATTCAAACCCAGCTTGCCGCGCAGCATCGACAAGTCTTCAGCCAGGGTGTTGACCGGGCCAACCAGGGCCTTGCGGTCGTTGTCCTTGACCTTGTCGTAGGTTTCAAAGCCGCCATCCTGGGTCTTGTACTTGGCCAGGATCTTGTCCACGGTGGCGAAGTTTTTATCGACCTTGGCCAGGAACGCCTGGTCCTGCTGCCCGATCTGGCCACGGAACAGATCGACGATTTTCTTCGCACCGTCGATGTTGCCCTGGAAGTCATACAGGTCGGTATGGCTGTAGCGGTCTTCTTCGCCGGAGATCTTGGTGGCGGCGACTTCCTCCAGCAGCGCCGCAGCGCCGCCGACGACTTTTTCCGGGGGGAAGGTCAGACCATCGACCCGCGTCTTGAGATCGTTCACATCGGTATTGAGCTTGGCGGTCAGTGCTTCCAGGCCCTTGGTCGAGTTTTGCGCGAACAGCGCGTATTCAATCCGGTGAAAGCCGGTAAAGTCTTCGGCCGTCACACCTTTTTCATGGTCATCGACACGCGAATCGATGGACGCGTCGAGGTCGCTGAACAGCTCGGCGATCGGCTCGATGGCCTCATAGTGCACGCGGGTCGGTGCATAGAGCTTCTTGGCGGTGGCCAGGTCACCTTTATTGATGGCGTCGGTAAACGCCTGGGTCTGGGTGACCAGCTCGCCGATTTCCTCGGTAACGTAGATCTTGTAGTCCGATACCGGGCCTACCAGGTCGAGCGGCGCGGTAGCAGCGAAGGCAGCCAGCGGCGCAAGGCTCATTAACAACGACAACGCGATAGACGACTTCTTCATGGGGGCATTCCGCTCTGGTGTGTTTCAGGTCTTGGCAGGATTGGTTGAGTGCGTTGCAGCAAGCAGCGTGCGCCCGATGAAATCCTCAGGGCCGGTGACGCCGGGCAAGGTGAAGAAATACCCGCCGCCGACCGGCTTGAGGTATTCCTCCAGCGGTTCGCCGTTAAGCCGCGTTTGCACGCTGATAAAGCCTTTCTCCAGGTCAGCCTGATAGCAGATGAACAACAGGCCCATGTCCAGTTGACCGTTTTTGTTGACGCCGTTGGAGTAGTTGAACGGCCGCCGCAGGATCAGGTTGGCCTGGGTCTGCGGGGTGCGCGGGTTGGCCAGGCGGATGTGCGCATCGAGCTTGGTCAACTTGCCATGCGGGTCTTTGCTGTAGTCCGGCACCTGGGTTTCATGCTGGCCATCCATGGGTGCGCCGGTGGGTTTGACGCGGCCGATGATGCTTTCCTGTTCTTGCAGTGGGGTGCGATCCCAGCGCTCGACAAAGTTGCGGATGATACGCACGGCCTGGTAACTGCCATGGGCCGCCCAGGCGGGTTCGTCGCTGCTCGGTTGCACCCAGACGATCTGGTCCATGGCCTTGGCATCGTTGGAGTCGGGGTTGGCCGAACCGTCGCGAAAACCCAGGAAGTTACGCGCACTCTGCGCCGGTTCGCCGGGTTTGGCCGGGGCCTGGGGCGGCACGCTGCCTTCTTGTTTCCAGCGCACCAGCAGCAAATCAGGCAGGTTTTTCACGATATCGCGCAGGGCGTGGATGTTGGTATCGGGCGTGTTGGAACTGAACTGCAGGCTCAGGTCGCCGTGGCACTGCGCCGGCTCCAGTGCATCGTTGGGGAAACCCACCATGCGGCTCAGGCGCTTGGGCTTGACGGCACTGAGGCCGAAGCGCTCATCGAACAACGATTCGCCGACCGACACGGTGATGGTCAGGTTATCTGGGGTAACCACCGGGCCAAGGATGCCGGAGTCGGTGGGTGGCAGTTTCGGGTCGACCTGCGGCACGGTGCCACCGCTCATCAGGAACGCGATACGCTCGTTCAGGGTGCGGAACAAACGTTCGAGGTCCTCGCGGTCGCTGGCCAGTACGTCGAAGGCCACCACCATGCCGCAGGCCGGGCGCGGCGTGACAATGCCGCTCTGATGCTGACCGAAAAAAGCCTGGTGGTCGTGGGTCTTGTCGCTGCGCGGAGCGCTGGTGACTTGCTCGGCCGCTGCGGCCATGGCCGGGCAGGTCAAGGTGCTGCCGGCGATGGCCGCGCCGGTGGCCGCCATGCCCAGCAGGACGCGGCGACGCGCAAGGTTTAGCTGTTCTGAATCACTCATGTTTGCGTTCGTCTCACTGCAGGCCGGAAAGGCCAAGGGCGGGGTCGATTCCATCGAGTGCGGCGGCCAGTGCCTTGGCCTTGTCGGCGATCTGCTGGCGCTGATCGGCGGTGATGCTGTCGTAGCGGGTGTAGTGGTCGTCAACCTTCAAACCGTTGAGTTCGGCGTCGAACGCATTGAGCGCGCTGTCAATGTGAGGCAGCAGGTCGGCGGCGGATTTAGTCAACAGCGGACGCACTAGGTCGACTACTTTGCGGGCGACCTGCAAGTTGGCGGCAAAGCCGTTCAAATCGATATGGCTGTAGCGTTCCTCTTCGCCACTGATGGCGCGCACATCTGCCAGACTATTAAGGTTGCGCACGACGATGCTCACCAGTTGCTCCGGCGGCAGGGACTGAGCCAATAGCTGTTGCTTGAGCGTGGTGACGTCGGCCACCAGGCGTTGCGCGACCGGTGCCAGGCCGTCGAGACTGCGTTGCTGGAACAGGCTGTATTCGAGGCGGTGGAAGCCGCTGAAGGCGGGATCCTGCTCGCGCTTTTCAAAGTAGTCGGCGCGGGCGTTGATCGTGTTGTCCAGCTCGGCCAGGCGCTGGGCTGCCGGCGCCAGGCGTTGATAGGCCTCACGGGCCGGCACATACAGGGCCTGCGCCTGGGCCAGATCACCGGCGTCGATAGCCTGTTGTAGCGCCGTCACCGCCTTGATCAGCGCACCGCTCTGGCCGCTCAAGTACACACGGAACTCCGACAACGGGCCGATAAACGCCACCATCGACGGCTTGGCCCTGGCCTGGGCGTCGGACTCCGCGGTGGGGGTGACATGCAAGGTGCCACGCGGGTTGCTCAGCAGGCCACAGGTGATGGCGTAGTCACCGGGCAACAGGTTGGCGTTGATCACCTGGCTCAGGCCCGGAGCAATATTTTCCCGTTCCTCGACCACCAGCACACCGTCGAGGATTTCCCACTCCACCGCCCGGTCGGAGCGGTTGATGATACGAAAGCTTGCGCGCCCGGCCGGCACGGTGAGGGCGTTGGGCTCGCAGGCGTGGGCGTGAATCGTCACCGCGATTTCATTGTGGTTGGTCTGGCGCTTGGTCGCGGCCAATTGCGAGGCGTAGTAGAACAGGCCACCGGCGGCGATCATCACCACCACCGAGCCGGCCACACCCCAGCGCAAGGCGCGGGATGGCGGGGCCGATTGAGGGGTTGGGTTGGACAAGAGACGGTCCTTACTGGCTGGAAACGGAAGAAGTCGTGGCGACAGGCTTGGCGGGGGCCGAGGGCAGGAAGAACATCACCAGGGCCACCACCAGGTAAATCACATAGGCACCCAGGGTGCTGACGGTCGGCGCCTCCTGATAACCGAACATGCCGGCCAGTACCGAGCCCAACGGGCTGTCCATGGGCAGCGCAGCGCTGAAATCGAACAGCACGGTTTGCCAGTGGTTCCACACACCGGCCTCATGCAGGGCTTGCACCGAATTGGCGAGAATGCCGGCCGCCACTACCAGGATGAACAGGCCGGTCCAGCGAAAAAACGCGCCGAGGTTCAGGCGCATGCTGCCGGAATAGATAAGAAAGCCTACGACAATGGCCAGGATCAGGCCGAGCAGGGCACCTATCGGCGCGCCCATACCTTCGCTCTGCTGAAACACCGCCAGCAGAAAGAACACGGTCTCCAGCCCTTCGCGGGCCACGGCAAAAAACACCATGGCGATCAGCGCGAATACCTGGTGCCTGGAGCCGGCCAGGGCATGGTCGAGAGACTCATGCAAAGCGTGTTTGATTGACCGCGCCACTTTGCGCATCCAGAACACCATGGAACTGAGGATACCCACGGCGACAAGCCCTACGATCCCTTCGAACAGTTCCTGCTGCTTTTGCGGGAATTCGGCGCTGACCAACTCAAGGCCACCACCGACCAGCAAGGCCAGGGCGGCAGCAAGGAAAACGCCGATCCACACGGCGGGCATCCATTGGCCACGACCGGTCTGCTGCAGGTAACTGGCGATGATGCCAACGATCAAGGCGGCTTCAATGCCTTCGCGCAGCATGATTAAAAAAGGAACGAGCATCGGGCACCAGGGCGTAACTAGTTAGGAAGCTAAGTTGTAACATAATGATACTCATTGCTAAACAAGAAATATTGACCTTTGCTGAACGTGGGCTGAACAGTGGTGGCGAAGCGCGACCGCCCTTATGATGCAGGCCACCTGGTTTGCAGTCGGATAACTCAACATCCCATGTCGGAAAAAGACACCATCTCCATCCACCTTGTGCGCGAAGCGCTGTTGCAGAGCTGTGCACCTGGTGCGGCCACTGTCGAGGCATTGAGCAAAGTCGGGATTGACCCTGCGTTGCTTGAGCAGCCCCATGCCCGTGTCCCCGCCACGGCCTATGCGCGCCTTTGGCGTTTGCTGGCGCGGCGCAAGGATGACGAGTTTTTTGGCATGGACCAGCGTGCACTCAAATCCGGTAGCCTGGCGTTTCTGTGTCGCGCCGCCATGGCGCAACCGAGCCTGGCGGCGGGCCTTGAAACCGGCCTGGGGTTTCTGTCGTTGATGCTGGAGCACCTGCCGGCCCAGTTGGTTCGTCAACAGAGCCTGGCGGAGATCGTCCTGCTCGAACCCGATGAGCCCAAGCGTGCGTTCACGTATTTCACTTATTGGATGATCGTCCACGGCGTCGCGTGCTGGCTGGCGGGGCGTCGCATCCCGATCCTGGCCATTGAGCTGCGTTGCGCGCAGCCGGACTTCTGTGACGATTACCAGGTAATGTTTTCCGACAACCTGCGCTTTGATCGACCCCGTACCCGCATGATCTTTTCTGCCGACTGCCTGGACCTGCCGATCAAACGCAGTCAGCAGGAGCTCCAACGTTTTCTGGCCCATGCACCAGCCAACATCCTGGTCAAATACCGCGACCCTGAAAGCCTCGCCACACGCATCAAGCACGACCTTCGGCAGATGCCTCCCGACACCTGGCCGGAAACGGAGGGCCTTGCCGCCAGGCTATGTATTTCTGCGTCCACCCTGCGTCGGCGCCTGGCGGAAGAGGGGCAGACTTATCAGGGCCTCAAAGACAGTGTGCGCAAAGAACTGGCGATTGTGTGGCTGGCTGAACCGCAGATCAGCTTTGCCGAGATTGCCACGCGGCTGGGGTTTGCCGATGCGAGTTCGTTCTACAAGGCGTTTCGCAAGTGGGCGGGGTCGAATCCGGGGCATTATCGGAGTTTGATTTTGAGCGACTCGAGTCGACTCTAACTTCCGTCATGCGGGATTAGGACAATTCTCACTTATTCCTTCACCCAAGTATGACAGAACGCTCCTTCGATATTTTAGGACGTGGCTGGCATATTTAGCGCTTGATTTCGTGCACTGTAAGCAACGTGTTCCTACCCGCATTAGTGGGTGCTTGATATCTGCTGGGCTGATATCGAGTGTCATGTGCTGGCAGCCGTTGCTTAACTGCGAGGTGCGCTTATGGGGAAATAAAAGATCAGATATTTCGAGTGGGTATTTATTTACTATTTTCTGATTTGAGGTGAGATCATGAAAGGTCTTATTGCGTTGCCGTGTCTCGCGTTAATGCTTTTGTCTGCTCAGGTGTCGGCCTTGTGTCTGTATATAAGTGATAGCTATAGCGGGCTTTTGCCACCTGGTGTCGAAACGACTGTGTATGGCCCGTTCACAATAACTTCCGCGAATGGATGTGCGGGTGCGACTATTGATGCCTCAGCTTCCACGGGAGGAGGGCGGGCGCCACAGTTGATTATCCAAAAGCAGTTGGGAGCCTCTTGGCAATCTGTTGCGACAAGCTTTGGGAGCAGCGCTTCATACTCTGGATCGTTTGGTACCTATCGAGTCGCTATGTTCAATTCCGACCCTGATGTGAAATCCTACTCAGGCACCGCCAAATACGGCCGCTGAAGGCCTGCAATGGCAGTGCGTTAAGATCCTCCTTAGCGCACTGCCCAAACGACTTGGATTCAAGCTTGCTCATGAATCTTTAAATCACTTCTGGAAGAGTTGACGAAGTAGGTCAATGCGCCTATCGCGTGATTGGCATCTATCATCCCACGCCGCCACCTCAAAGTATCTTCTTTCACGTCTGCAGGATTATTTTCAAGGAAATCATTGTAGTCCTCAAGCCGCTCATTAAACAAAGCGATGGCGTTGAATTTGACGTCTGTTTCTGTAGGAAGACCATCTGCACCACTCGCCAAATTGCCTTCGGCGAATATTACAAATGCATGTATATCTATCATTTCATCGTCGAATAATCGTCGCGCTACTTTTCTGAGGTCATCTGAGCTTATGGCTGTCATGTCAAAGCCCTTTAAATATTCTTTCAGGTCGGCGATTTTTTTTGTTTCACCAAGATTTAGTGTGTCAGCTGCTACGGACTCCTCAGTGATTGTGAATTCATTCGTTATTTGTTCAGGATTTTTAATAACGTAAGCGTTAGTTGCCTTGGTATGCCTCATCTGCTCAGCAGTCAACATGATAGCCATGTCGCCTTCCTCCATTAGTAAGTGGCACTTGGTTGTCGACACGTGCGCCAATTACTTTAACGTGGGTGTACCGCTTGCCTACATGAAAATGCACTGTTGTTTCTGAAGTATTAAAACCTGGAAGCCAGGTATAGCGCAGTACTAGGAAATTACCTACGAAGGACTTCCTAATTGGCTTACAGAAATAACGTTCAACATTTTAGGAAGTCCTGACAAAAAAAAGCCCCGCGACCGAATGGATCGCAGGGCTAAAAATTGGCTGGATGCGACCAACCAAAGGAGCTCTTTACCTCACTTGCTGCTGGCCACCACCGCATCCGGTTGCCAGCCACCACCCAACGCCTTGTAGATCGCCACAATGCCGCGATACAGATCCACTTCGGCCTGGGCCTGGGAGTCCTCTGCGGCCAGGCGTTCGCGCTGGGCGTCGAGCAGTACCAGGAAGTCCACGGTGCCTTCGCGGTAGCGGATCGCGGCGAGGTCGGCGGCGGCGCGGCTGGATTCGCTTTGGCGGATCAGCGAGACCAGGCGTTGCTGACGCTTGCCGTAATCGCTGAAGGCGTTCTCGGACTCTTCCAGGGCCAGCAGCACTTGCTGTTCGTAGGTTGCCAGGGCGCCGTCGGCCTCGGCATTCGCACCGCGCAAACGCGCACGCACACTGCCCAGGTCAAACGCGGCCCAGGTAATGCTCGGGCCCAGGGACCAGGCATTCGCTGCAGCCGAGCCGATCTGCGAACCACGCCCGGCGGTAAAGCCGAGGAAGCCGCTGAGGCTGACCCGTGGGAACAGGTCGGCCTTGGCCACGCCGATACGCGCGGTGGCGGCGGCCAGTTTGCGTTCGGCGCTGAGAATGTCCGGGCGCCGTTGCAGCAATTGCCCCGGGTCGCCAATCGGCAGCGCCTTGGCAATCGCCGGCAGGTCTTTGGGGCTCAGGTCCACGCTCAGCTTGTCGGGGCGCTGGCCGAGGAGGGTGGCGATGCGATTGCGTTCGCGCACTTGTTCGGCCTGTAGTTGCGGCACGCTGGCTTCCACCGCCGCCAGGCGCGCATCGGCACGCTCCACGTCGAGCTGATCACCGACGCCGGCATCACGCAGGCTGACGGTGATAGTGCGCGATTCCTGCTGGTTCTTCAGGTTGTCCAGGGCGATGCGTTCACGCAGTTGCGCCCCGCGCAGTTGGCCATAGGCATCCACCAGTTCGGCGATCATGGTGACTTGCAGTTGGTACAGATCGGCTTCGGCCACCTGTTGGTCAGCGTCGCTGGCTTCCAGGTTGCGGCGGATGCGCCCGAACAAATCCACTTCCCAGGCCATGTCCAGGCCCAGGTCGTAGCGCTCGCTGTTGACACGCTTGGTGGTCTGGCCGGGGATCTGGCCCTTGCCCACATCGCTGCTGGCGCGGGAGGTGACCACTGGCATGATGTCGTTGGCCGCGTCATCACGGATAGCCCGTGCCGCCCGCAGGCGGGCAAAGGCTACGCGCAGGTCGCGGTTACCGCTCAGCGACTGGGTTACCAGTTGGTTGAGCGTCGGGTCTTCGAACTGCTGCCACCAGATGCCTTCGTATTTGGCATGGTCGTAGCTTTTGCTGTCGGCGGCGGCCGTGATGTTGGCCGCCTCCAGTTGCTGGGTCTTGTAGTCCGGGCCTACGGCACAGGCGGCGAGCGCCAGTACCAGCAAGCTCGGCAGGAATACTTTCACACTCATTGCTGTGTCTCCAGCTTCAAGGCCTTGGCCGCTTTGCGCGCTTGCTGGCGCTCAACATAGCGACGGATCAGTACGTAGAACACTGGCGTCAGCAACAGACCGAAGAAGGTCACACCGATCATCCCGGAGAACACCGCCACACCCATGGCATGGCGCATCTCGGCACCCGCACCGCTGGACAATACCAACGGCACCACACCCATGATGAACGCGAACGAGGTCATCAGGATCGGCCGCAGACGCAGGCGGCAGGCTTCCAGTACCGCAGCCAGCGGGTCGAGGCCCTCCGCTTGTTTATCCTTGGCGAACTCGACGATCAGAATCGCGTTCTTGCAGGCCAGGCCCACCAGTACGATCAGGCCAATCTGGGTGAAGATGTTGTTGTCGCCGCCCGAGATGATCACCCCGGTAATGGCCGACAGCAGCGTCATCGGGACAATCAGGATCACCGCCAGCGGCAGGCTCCAGCTTTCGTATTGGGCGGCCAGTACCAGGAACGCCAGCAGCACGCAGAGCGGGAACACGAACAGCGCGGTATTGCCCGAGAGGATTTGCTGATAGGTCAGGTCAGTCCACTCATAAGTCATGCCGTTGGGCAGTTCATCCTTCAACAGCTTTTCAATCGCAGCCTGGGCCTGGCCAGAGCTGTAGCCCGGTGCGGCGTTGCCGTTGATTTCAGCGGTGATAAAGCCGTTGTAGTGCATCACGCGGTCCGGGCCCGAGGTGTCGCTGACCTTGATAAAGGTCGCCAAGGGGATCATCTCGCCTTTGTTGTTACGCACTTTCAGCTGGCCGATCTGGTCGGAGTCCTGACGGAACTGCTGCTCGGCCTGCACGTTGACCTGGTAGGTACGCCCGAAGCGGTTGAAGTCGTTGGCATACAACGAGCCCAGGTAGACCTGCAGCGTGTCGAAGATGTCGCTGATCGCCACGCCGTGGGTCTTGGCCTTTTCGCGGTCGATGGCGGCGTCGACTTGCGGCACGTTCACTGTGTAGCTGGTGAACAGGCCGAACAGTTCAGGCACGCTGTGACTTTTGGCAATCACGTTCTGGACTTCTTTGTACAGCTCGTCATAGCCGAGGTTGCCACGGTCTTCGATCTGCAGGCGGAACCCGCCGATGGTGCCCAGGCCTTGTACCGGCGGAGGCGGGAAGATCGCCATGTAGGCTTCTTCAATGTTGGCGTATTGGCCGTTCAGTGCACCGGCAATTGCACCGGCGGACATGCTCGCGTCTTTACGCTCATCAAAGGGCTTCAAGGTCACGAACACGATGCCGCTGTTCGGGCTGTTGGTGAAGCCGTTGATCGACAGGCCGGGGAAGGCAATCGCAGCTTCCACGCCGGGTTGTTTAAGGGCGATCTCCGACATGCGCTTCATTACGTTTTCGGTGCGGTCCAGGCTTGCAGCGTCGGGCAGTTGGGCGAAGGCCACCAGGTATTGCTTGTCCTGGGCCGGTACGAAACCGGTCGGGGTGTGAGCAAACCCGAAGAATGTCAGCACCATCAGGCCGGCGTATACGAACAGGGCAATACCACTGCCGCGAATCACTCGGCGTACGGTACCCACGTAGCCATGGCTGGCCTTTTCGAAAAAGCGGTTGAATGGACGGAACAGCCAGCCACCGAAGAGTTTGTCGAGGAACTTCGAGAAGCGATCCTTCGGCGCATCGTGACCGCGCAGCAACACGGCGGCCAGGGCAGGGGACAGCGTCAGTGAGTTAAACGCAGAGATCACGGTCGAGATCGCAATGGTCAAGGCGAACTGCTTGTAGAACTGCCCGGTCAAGCCACTGATAAAGGCGGCCGGGATAAACACCGCACACAGCACCAGCGCGGTGGCGATGATCGGACCGGTGACCTCACTCATGGCTTTTTCGGTAGCCGGGAACGGTTCCAGGCCCAGCTCGATATTACGTTCGACGTTCTCCACCACCACGATGGCGTCGTCCACCACGATACCGATGGCCAGTACCAGGCCGAACAATGACAGGGCATTGAGCGAGAACCCGAACAGGTGCATCACCGCAAATGTACCGATCAAGGACACCGGCACCGCCACCAATGGAATGATCGAGGCGCGCCAGGTCTGCAGGAACAGGATCACCACCAGCACCACGAGGATCAGTGCTTCGAACAGGGTGTGTACCACCGCTTCGATAGAGCCGCGTACAAAGATGGTCGGGTCATAGGCGATGCGGTAATCCATCCCCGCCGGAAAGCTCTTTTTAAGCTCGGCCATCTTGCTGCGCACATCATTGGAGATGTCGATGGCATTGGAGCCGGGACGCTGGAAAATCGGAATCGCAACGGCGGGCTGGTTATCGATCAACGAGCGCAGCGCGTATTGGCTGGAGCCCAGCTCGACCCGGGCGATGTCTTTGAGGCGCGTGATTTCACCGTTGGCGCCGGCACGAATCACGATGTTCTCGAACTCTTCCTCGGTGACCAGGCGGCCTTGGGTATTGACCGACAACTGGAAGCTGGTGTCACTCGGCGCAGGCTGGGCGCCCAGGGCACCGGCAGCCACCTGGCGGTTCTGCTCGCGGATCGCCGTGACCACATCGGTGGCGGTCAGGTTGCGCGAGGCGGTCTTGTTCGGATCCAGCCATACGCGCAGGGAGTAGTCACCCATGCCGAACAGCTGCACGTCGCCGACGCCACCCAAACGGGCCAGTTCGTCCTTGATGTTGAGGATCGCGTAGTTGGACAGGTACAGCATGTCGTAACGCTGATCCGGGGAGGTCAAGTGCACCACCATGGTCAGGTCGGGAGAAGCCTTGTCCACGGTGATACCGATGCGTGTCACTTCCTCAGGCAGCTTTGGCTGAGTCCGCGTCACACGGTTTTGCACTTGCACCTGCGCGTTGTCCAGGTCGGTGCCCAGGGCGAAGGTGATAGTCAGGGTCAGTTTGCCGTCGGCGGTGGACTGCGAGGACATGTACAGCATGTTCTCGACACCCGTGATGGCCTGCTCCAGCGGTGCGGCCACGGTTTCGCCGATGACTTTGGGGTTGGCGCCCGGGAAGTTGGCGCGTACCACCACAGTCGGCGGCACCACTTCCGGGTATTCGCTGATCGGCAGTTGGAACAGCGAGATTGCACCCGCGATCAGGATCAACAGCGACAGCACCGCTGCGAAGATCGGCCGCGAAATGAAGAACTTGGAAAAATTCATCTTGAGTCGTATCCCTTAACCGCGTGGAGTCGCAGTGCTGGCGAGCTTGGGCGCAGTCGTTTCCGGCGCCACTTGCTCCAGGTTGCTGGCTTCAAGCGCTTGTCGTTGTTGGGCCAAGGCGGCGAGGGTTTCCTTGCTGGCCATCGGAATGGTTTCCGGCGCGACCGGTGAGCCGGGGCGCACACGCTGCAGGCCCTTGACGATCACGGTGTCGTCCTTGGTCAGGCCGCTGCGTACGATGCGCAAGCCTTCGATCTTGGGCCCCAATTCCACTGCGCGGTAAGCCGGCTTGTCGCCTTCCATCACCAGCACGAACTTCTTGCCCAGGTCGGTACCGACGGCTTCGTCGTTGATCAGCACGGCGGAATAGGTGCCGCTGCCGACCAGCTTCAAGCGCGCATACAGGCCAGGGGTGTATTCGCCCTTGCTGTTGTCAAACACCGCACGGCCACGGATGGTGCCGGTGGACGGGTTGACCTGGTTGTCGACGAAGTTCATCTGGCCCAGGTGTGGGTTGCCGGTTTCGTTGGACAGGCCCAGATACACCGGGGTGGTTGCGCCGCGACGGCCTTCACGGGCCAGTTCGGTGTACTTGAGGAACACACGTTCGTCGGCGTCGAAGTAGGCGTAGACCTTGTCGGTGGACACCACACTGGTCAGCGCCGTGGTGTCGGCGGTCACCAGGTTGCCGGCCGTGATTTCGGCACGGCTGACGCGGCCGCTGATCGGCGAAGTGACACGGGTAAAGCTCAAGTTCAGGCGGGCCAGGTCCAACTGCGCCTGGATCCCGGCCATGGCGGCGCGGGCTTCCTGGGCGGCGGTGGTGCGCGAGTCGGCCAGCTCGGCGGAGATCGCATTGCTCTGGCGCAGGCGTTCGCCGCGTTGCGCTTCGTTTTCGCTGCGGGTGGCGGCGGCTTTGGTCTGAGCCAGCTGGGCCTCCAGGCGGCGCACTTCGGCCTGGAACGGGCGCGGGTCGATCTGGAACAGCAGGTCGCCTTTCTTGACCAAAGCGCCTTCAGTAAAAGCGACCTGGTCAATCTGGCCGGACACCCGAGGACGAATCTGCACGGTTTCCGGGGCTTCCAGCCGACCGGTAAATTCGTCCCACTCATTGACCGGCTGTTCCAGTACCTTGGCCACGCTGACCTTGGCTGGGGGCATGGCGGCCGCTTGTTCGGGAGACTTGCCGCACGCGCTCATCACCACCACGGCCAGAATCGCCAGGGGGAAGCGCAAAAGTTTGAGTGACTGTTCCATGAGGTGCATCCGCCAATGTATTTGAGATGGGCGGATCATGCGCGGCGGGGTGCTATGTCACGAATCGAATGAAGCAAAGGTAACTATCATTCGGAATGATATAAGCGCGCACTTAGCCCTCTAGCATGGGGGTTTCGTTAGGGAGCTATCAATAGGAGTGATGACAAAAGACTGTTGCAGATGCTGCATGGATAGGTATTGGTGGGCAGGTGTGTTGCTCAATCAATCAGAGGCCACTGAGCACCACATGGCGCAGATGTCAACCGGGAAGTCTGACAGTAGTTTGATTAACGGTGTTTGAGTAGGGTGATATTCATGCACTCAGGGGTATTGCAATGGCAAACGTAGACTAATCAATCAGCTCAGGAAGGTCGCCATGAAAAACACCAAATCCAGCGAATTTTCCGTCGCAATGAAGAATCCAAAAGCCAGCCCTGTTTATTTTAATTTCATGTTTGCTCCTCCCTTTCCAATGGTTGAGGAATATTGGAAAGCGTTAGCGTTCCATTACTATGAGTCGGACGATGGCTTTCTCATTCTTCGTGGGAGCCTTCATGAAGAGGAGACCGGTCGATTTGAGTTGCTCACCCTCAAGATGCCGGAACTTATAGAAGATGGCGACCATGACGTGAGCAGGGATGAAGCAGGTATCACCGCTACTTTTGCTTTACCGTCGCTCATCAAGGCGGACAGCGGGAAACTAAAAATAAAAAGATTCAAAGAGAGTGAGAAAGATACCATCAAGGCTCAGTTTTACCTGACATTTGAATATGACAGTGTGGTCTACGATGTCGCTGGCCTAGCTTTAGTTCATGAAACGGCTGCTAGTTAGAATCACGGCGCTTCAAACGCTTCACCCAGAAAATCGATCAAGGCGCGCACCGACGGCATCAGCCCGCGCCGGGATGGAAATACCGCCGTGATAACGCCTTGCACGGGCTGCCACTCAGGCAGCAAGACAACCAGGCGCCCCTCGGCGACATCCTCCTTGACCACCACCCACGGCAGGTTGGCGATGCCTACTCCCGCCAGTGTCGCGTTTTTCAAAGTCGGCACATCATCGCTGACCAGGCGCGGCGTGTGCTGGATCTGCGTCGTCGCACCATCCTGGCCGGTCAGCTCCCACACGTACTGAATCATCAGGTTGCCCCAGTGCACGGTGGGCAGCCCGGCAAGGTCGGCGGGTTGCGAGGGCAGGGCATAGTCCTGCAAAAAAGCCGCGCTCGCCACCAGCACCTGAGTACTTTTACCGAGCAGTTTCATCACCAGTTCACTGCTTTCCAGGGGCGGGAAACACAGGCTCAAGGCAAGGTCATAGCCCTCGGCAATCACATCGACCTTACGGTTGAAGCTCTTCACATTCAGTTCGACATTACCGCATTGCGCCATGAATTGAGCCAGCATCGGCGCCACCCAATAGTTGAGCAGCGCGGTGGTGCAACTCAGGCGAATCAAGCCGCGTGGTTCTGATTTGTTGAAGGCCACCACATCTTCTGCCGACTCGGCCTCGGCAATCATCGCCACACAATGTCGATAATAAGCCTGGCCGATATCGGTAACCTGGAACTGGCGCGTCGAACGCTGTATCAACCGCGCCCCAAGCCTTGCCTCAAGCTGACCGACTCTGCGACTCAGGGTCGATTTGGGCAGGTTCAACGCTCGGCCCGCCGCAGCAAAGCCGCCGTGCTCGACCACCTTGGCGTAAAGGAAGAGTTCGTTCAGGTCGAACATGGGCAGTGTTCCATTTTTGAGATGCCCCAGCTTAATCCAACTCAGGCCCTACGTTGAGCGAATGTCAGCGCTTTCATCCGCGCGTCAGTTCAGTGTACGGCTGACCTCACGCAGGCGCGCATCGCTCAGGTTGCCGGTGGACGCCAACAGGTGCAACTGGGCCATTAGAATGGCATAGCGTTGTTGGGCCAGGCGCTGTTGGGTATCGGTGACTTTCTGTTGGGCATCCAGTACGTCGGTGTTGATGCGGGAACCGGCTTCGAAGCCGTGGGTCACGGCGGCGAGGTTGATCTGGCTGGAGTTCAAGGCCTGCTTGAGTGCCTGATATTGGCTCATGCCGTTAGTGACTTGCAGGTAGGCCTGACGTGCCTTCATCCCGGCGTTGCGGCGTGCATCTTCGACTTCGTCCGCTGCCTTGCTTTGCAGTGCATGGGCTTCGCGCACGCGACTGCTGGTGCGGCCACCGCTGTAGAGCGGAACGCTCAGTTTGACCCCGACCACGGTCTGGTTGTAGCGATTTTCCGGTAATGTCACATCGTATACATCACCGCCGACAGAGGCGAAGCGGCCATGGGCGGCGATCAGATCAAGGGTGGGTAAATGGCCGGCCCGTTCCTTGTCGATGTCCATTTCGGCCAGGCGCTGGGCAATCTGCGCCGCCTGTACGGCGAGGTTGCCCTGTTGCGCGGTCGTGGCCCAATCATCGATGGCAGCGGGCACCGGGGCACTGAACTGCGGCTCTTTGCCTGACCACGGCCCCGCCTGTGCGGCAGTCAATTGGGTGAGTGTTTCGTTGGCGATGTCCAATGCACCACGGGCGGCAATCTGTTCGGCGAATGCCTGGTCGTATTTGGCCTGAACCTGCGCGAGCGCGTTAGCGGTGGTGGCCCCGTCGGCCAGCAGGCGCTGGCTGCGCGTCTGGCTCTCGCGCAGGGTTTGTAGCTGTTGTGTGCGGGTGTTCAACAGTTCCTGATTGAGCAGCACGTCGAAATAAGCGCGGGCAACGCGCAGCATCAGCGCTTGGCGCGCCTGTTCAGTGTGCAGTTCACTGGCGCTGATCAACAGTTTGCTTTGGTCGTGGGCGATCACATTCTGCCAACGCAGCAGCGGCTGTGTGAGGACCACCGCGTAGGCGTTGGTGTTATTGCGATTGCGATGATAATCGGAAGAGTCCTCGGCATCGACCCAGGCCGCGCCGCCGGTGACAGACAGGTCTGGCAGCAGGTTGGCACGGCTTTGCGGTTCCTTTTCTGCCGTGGCCAATTGCTGGGCCTGTGCGGCGGCGAACTGCATGTCGTGGGTCAGTGCCTTCTGGTACAGGTGGTACAAGTCATTTGCCGATACCTGGGTGGGCGCGCAGGCGAGTGCCAGCCAATACAGAGGCATGAGCAGGGGGGCGGTGTTGAGATGCAGGCCTGGAATACGCAAGGGGTGTGCTCCACTGAAAGATTTATCGACTGATGTGGCTTCTGCGCATCATCAGCACCATGGGAATACCAATGGCCATTACCGCTCCCAAGGTGCCGAACAGCATGCTGAACGCCAGCATTTGCCCTTGTTCGCGCGCTTGCATGTAGGGCATCAGCGCCAGGGCTTGTTGATGGCTCGCCAGGCCCAGGGAAAGAAACAGCGGGTCGGTTTCCACGCCTCCCCAGCCGCTGGCAACCAGACTCGATTCGGTGACATGTTCGGAAAGCAGGCGGTAGCGTTCCCACGAGAACCGTGTGAGCAGGGTGGCTGCGATGGCGATACCCACGCTGCCCCCCAACTGGCGCATCAGGTTGAGTACGCCCGAAGCACCGGAGATCAATGTCAGCGGCAGGCGGCGCATCGCCAGGTTGGTCAGCGGCACAAAGATCATGCCCAGGCCCAGGCCGCGGATCACCAAGGGCCAGTACAGCGAGTCGGGGTTGCTGTCGAGGGTGAACTGGGTGTGCAGG
Source organism: Pseudomonas sp. OST1909 (assembly GCF_015277575.1). Classification (NCBI taxonomy): domain Bacteria; kingdom Pseudomonadati; phylum Pseudomonadota; class Gammaproteobacteria; order Pseudomonadales; family Pseudomonadaceae; genus Pseudomonas; species Pseudomonas sp. OST1909. Next base: position 3,563,491 of record NZ_CP063780.1, on the reverse strand, counting down.
AACATCGCATAGCAGTACATGACAATGCCCAGGGTGACGAACACACGCTCGTCGATCTTGTTTTCCTGGGACAGCTTGCCGATCACCAAGGTGCTGATGGCGCTGGCCACCGCCCCGGGGAAAATCACCAACCCGCTCTGGTAAGCGCTCTGCGCCAGCAGGGTCTGCAAGAACAGCGGCACCATGAACAACGTGCTGTACAGCCCGAAGCCCACGCAAAACGCGCAGATGCAACCCATCAGGAACTCGCGGTTCTGGAACAGTGCGACGTTGACGATCGGGTTGGCCACACGCCGCTCCCACCAGAAGAAGCCCACCAGGCTGAAGCTGCTGAGCAACAGGCAGGCCACGGTCCAGTTGGACGCCATCCAGTCCCAGTGCTCGCCGCGCTCCAGCAGGATCTGCAGGCTGCCGACGCCCAGAGCCAGCAAGCAGAAGCCGCTGTAGTCGACGCTGGAAGGTTTTTGTTCGTTGGGCGAGTCGTTGATGCACAGCCAGCACAGCAACAAGGCCACGGCCCCGATCGGCAAGTTGATCAAGAAGATCCAGTGCCACGACAAGGTGTCGATCAGGTAACCGCCGACGGTCGGGCCGAGGGTCGGCCCCATCATCACGCCCACGCCGTACAGCGCCATGCCGCTGCTGACCTTTTCCTTGGGGAACACGTCGTAGATGATGGCTTGGGATATCCCCAGCAAACCGCCGCCCGCCAGGCCTTGCAGCACCCGGAACGCGACCAGTTGCCAGAGTTCGGCAGACATCGCGCAACCCAACGATGCCAGTACGAACAGCGCGGTAGAGACCAGGTAGTAAGTACGCCGGCCGAACCACGCCGATAGCCAGCCACTGACCGGAAGAATCACCACGTTGGCCACCACATAACCGGTGGAGACCCAGGAGATTTCATCCACCGATGCACCGTAAGTGCCCATCAGGCTGGGAATCGCGACGTTGACGATGGTGACATCGAGCAACTCCATCATCGAGACCAGCGTGACGGTAAACGCAATCAGGTAGGGCGACCTCATAGCGTCTGGCCGGTGTCGTCAGGTGCGGCCACTTCGACGAACGCGCTCATGCCCGGGCTCAACAGCGACTTGTAGTCATCCGGCACATCATTGAGCGCGATGCGCACCTGCACGCGCTGCACCACTTTGGTGAAGTTGCCCGTGGCATTCTCCTGGGGCAGCAATGAGAACTTCGCCCCGGTGGCCGGTGCCAGGCTTTCGACGACGCCGTCGAAGGCGTGCCCGGGGAAGGCGTCCACGGTAACTCGGGCGTTCTGGCCGACGCGCACGCGGCCGACCTGGGTCTCCTTGAAGTTGGCGGTAATCCACAGCGGTTCGGTGGCGATCAGGCTCATGAGCTTTTGGCCGGCGACCACAAACTGGCCAGGCTCCACTTCTTTTTTCGAGACAATGCTGCGCAACGGCGCGGTCTGGCGGGTGTCGTTGAGCTGGATCCTGGATTGTTCCAGCTCAGCTTGCGCGGCCGCGATCCGATAGTCCTGCACCTTGAGTTCGGCCTTGTTGGCCAAGGTGCTTTGGGCAGCGGCCTGGGCGTTGCTGCGCGCTACCCCCTGGGCATGGCTGAGGGCATCGAAACGCGCCTTGGCCACTTCCTGGTCCTGGGTGCTCAGCACGCCTTGAGCGCCGAGGCGACGGGCACGCTGGTAGTCGTTGCGCGCTTGCTCAAGGTTGGCGCTCGCTTGAGCCAGGGCCGCTTGCGCGGCCTCGCGCATGGCCACTGCACCGAGCACCTGGCTGTCCAACGCCCCCGGCACGCCTGCGCGCCCGGCGGCGGCGAGCAGCGCTTGCCACTGTGCTTCGCGCTGCTGCAGCTGGTAGCGATATTCGCTGTCGCGGATCTGAAACAGCAGGTCGCCGCTTTGTACCGTGACGTTGTCCACCACCGGCACACTGATCACCACGCCCGAGAGCTTGGCCCGTACCGGGATGATCACCCCGTCGAGTTCGGCGTTGTCGGTACTCACGTAGGTGCTGGAATACTGCCAGCGCTGCCAGCCCAGTATCAGCAACCCGCCGACCACGACGCCGCACAGCGTCAGTTTTATCAACTTGCCTTTGGTCATGTGGTACTCCCTGTCAATGCGCGTTGAGGTCAAGCAGGCTCAGAAACGGTGTGGACCTCCCGCGCAGGACGGCTCACCGTCGGCTGAGCCTTGTCCAGCAGGAACTGATGCACGCCATTCCACAGGTCAATCCGTGAGTTGATTGCGGTCTTGGCACTCTCGACCATGTGCAGGTGTTGCGCGGGGCTGGTGACGATTTCGGCGATGATGCGTTTGGCCGCCGGGCCGTGATCGTCACCATCCATCTCGATGTGGCGCTTCAAGTAATACGTGAGCATCGGTACCTCGCTTTCACTGACCGACCATTGCGACAGCAGCCGACCAAACATGTCGGGGATAATGTCTTCACGCCCGAAGAAGAAGTACGCCAGGACCGCTTCGGTGCTGCCGTGTTGCGCAATATCGAGGGTCTGGCACATGAACACTTTGGCCGCCGTTGGAATCTCTCCGTGGTTGAGCGCCTTGGCCAGCGGCACCTTGGCCTGGATAGCGGTCAGGAAGCGGCGGAATACGCTGCTGTCGGCGCCGATTTCATCCATGGCCGCGAGGTACAGGTCCAGGTGGCTGATAAAACCGCCCTCGGGATGCTCGTCGGTCTCTTCACCGACCACGATTTCGTTGATCAGGCGGGCGGCGGTGATGTGTACCGGCGGTACCCAGGGCAACTCCACGCAGGTGAGGTCGCGCTGGATACGCTTGAGCAAGGTCATGAAGTCCCAGACAGCGAACACGTGAAATTCCATCAGGGTGCGCACGTCTTCTACGGTGCGGATATTGGCGAACAAGGGGTGACTGAACAGCTGCTCGCGCTCGGTTTCAATGTGGCTATCGATATCAAAAGGCATGCGTGCTCCTGCGGCCTGAAGGGTCAGGCAGAAAATCCAGCGGAAATTAAGGGTGTGTGTCGTTTACCGTGTTTGTACGGTAGGGGTGGCGCCCGGTGGCATACCGGAAAGACCGCACGAAGTGCTTTTCCAGCAGGAATTGCCGGTCTTCGTACCACCCCGCGTCCAGCAGTTGACGGTGTACCTTGGGCAGTCGCCAGCAAGGCACCGCGGGGTAAAAATGATGTTCCAGGTGAAAGTTCGAACCTGCGTGCAGCCAGGTGTTGAGGCGCGAAGTGCGTGAACGCGCTGGCGGCAAGTGCGGGCCTGCGTCGAAAGCATGTTCCTGATAGGCATTGACCGCCGACAGCATGAACGCCACCGCCAGGCTCAAGGAAAACCCCAGCAGCAACCCGTCGATGAGCCATATGGCCAGCCCATAAAGGCTGAGCCATACGACTTGGCAGGCGATATTGCAGCGCGCCAGCCGTTGCACCTGCACCGAACTCAATGGCAGCGCCGAGGGATTGCCCAATGGCCCGAACGCCAGGCGCCAGGTGGTCTGCAGATAACGCAGGGTGGCGATCAAGCGCGACAGGGTGATGCGGCTTGCCAGTGTGTGGTAACGCGAAAAGAGCTGGTAGTCCGGGTCCTTCGTGCTGTTGCTGTAACGGTGGTGTTGCCAATGGTCTACGAAGTAACCGGTCACACAGAACCCCGGCAGCAGCGAACTGGTGGCAATGCCCAGGTAGCAACTGCGCATGGGGTTCGCACTCAGGTTGAAGTGGAAACCTTCATGCCCAAGGATCGCTTGCAGAAATAACCCGTATCCCGCCAATACCACCAACGGCAAACACACCAGCGTCCACAGGGTGGAAGCTGTGGTCGCCACCCACACAAACAGTGCCAGTGGCAAAAGGTAAAGGCTCAAGGCATAGGCGATGATCAGCAAGGACTCCCTCGGCCGGGCCTTGAACAAGGCGCGGTCGAGGCGGACCTGGGGCTTGGGGTGCAGGTGGCTGGCCATTGGCGACGGCTTACTCGATCAGTTCAGGGTTGAGCACCAGGTGGCCGCCGCGCGTGAGCGTGCGCAGGCGCATGGCGATAAAGCCATCCACCACGCTCGGCGCGCTGCGTGCGGTATACATGGCCAGCGTGCCCATGAACGTCAGCCCCCGGTTGCGCAGGCCATTTTTCTGGCAGGCACGTACCAGGCCGTTCGCGGCGGCATCCAGCTTTTCTTCGAGGGACAGCAGGGTCTTGTCACCCCACTTGAAGGTCACCAGGCGTTTGACCGACAGGCCAACACGCTGCGCGGGCAAGTGGATCGCCGTGTCGATGAACCCCGGGTACACCGTGACCACGTCAAGTTCCCCGCGATACTGCATACGCAGCACATCCGAATAAGCGCTCAGCGCACGTTTGCTCGCAGCATAGGCGGCCACGTAGGGCGCATTCACCAGCGCGAACAGTGAGGACACGTTGACCACTTTGCCGCGCTTTCGCAGCAACCCCGGCAGGAACCCCGAAGTCAGTTGCCAAGGCGCGAACAGGTTGACATCCACCGCGCGGGTCACCTCATCGGTGACGCCGGTTTCGCCGCGTTCCAGCGTCAGGGTGCCGGCGTTGTTGACCAGAATGTCGATGTCGCCGAAATCGGTGCTGATAGCGCTGATCACGTTGGCCACGGCGTGGCGGTCACATAGGTCGACTTGATAAAACGCGTCCAGCAGGCCGCTGTCTTGCGGTGCGAGGATATCCAGGCCAATCACGGTGGCGCCCAGTCGCTTGAGCTTGCAGGCCGCCGCGAAACCCAGGCCGCGCGCGGTGCCGGTGATAACAATGGTTTTTCCGAGCAGGTTCATGAGTGCGCTCCGGTCATGCTGAAGGTTGATGCGGACAGGTAGGTGTCAAGGTTCGTCGCCATCGAGATCCTGGCCGGTGGATGAAATTGCAAGCCGCGGCAGGCCATCAAACCGTTGGAACTCAGGTTGCTGGTGATGAACGCCATCCCGCCCAACATGGCGTGGGCCTGGTCGGAGAGCTGGGCAAGCCGTTGCTCGATGCCATAACGCACCAGCAGCAGACGGGCCAACACGTTAGGCAAGTCCTGTGGGTTGCGCTCGATATCCAGGGCCGCGCCTTCCAGCGCGCTGATCGCCAATTGCAGGTCGGCTGCCAGGTCCACGCGGTGATGCGCGGTCCAGCGGGCGGCATCTGTGACCGACTCGATCAGGCCGGCGCAGGCACCCACATAGGATGCGCAGATCAACAGTTCGAACCAGATAAAACCCACGGTTTGCACGTCGCCCAGCTGGTGCGTGTAGCCGGCGGAAAACACCATGCGCTCGGGCACCAGCACTTCGTTGAGGCGTACTTCGATGCTTTCAGCGCCGGCCAGGGCGCTGTTCTGCCAGAAGGGGTTGCGGCTGATGCCCGGCGCAGTGGCCGGAATCAATGCGACCATCAGCTCTTCGCCGCCAGGGGTTTGGCGGATATAGCTGGCGGTGAGCAAGTCCATCGACTGTCCGAGGCAGCAGGGCTTCTTGCTGCCGCTGAGTAACACCCCCTCTGGGGTGTGCACCGCTTGCATGGCCGAGTCGAGAATGCCCGCTCCGCTGGTGCCCTCGGCAAACCCCGAAGACAGCAACAAGCGTTTTTGCGCGACGGCAGCCAGCAACAGGCCTTCGGCGCCGCCACCGTTCTGCGTGAGTGCCAATAAGCTCGCCACGGAAAACTGGTGCATGGTGCTGGCCACCGCCAGCGAGGGCGAGCGGGCCCCCAGGGCGATCTGCACATGCACCGCATCAAGGATATTCGCGCCCAGCCCGCCGGCTTCGCGGTTGACCAGCAACCCCACCGGGCCATGTTGCTTGAACAGGGCGATGATCTCGCTCTGTGGCGCCTCACGCTGGGCCGGAGGAATGGCCGCCAGGCGCTCGTCAAAACCAGGGGCGTAGCGTTGAAGCAGATCGCGTGAGCGATTCAGTAACGACAGTGACATGGTTCAGGCCTTCAAGTAGCTCGCCGGAAACAGGCCGGTGATGATCGAGTGAATGTTGTCCCGGATGGCTTGTTTGGCCACAGGGTCGAGCATGTCCGCGAGCATCGGCAGGCCCAGGTCGAAGCGCGATTTGAAGGAGATGATCGCGTCCTTGCCGTCCGGCAAGACGTGCCAGGTGCCGGAGAAGTGATCGACGTCGCCGGCCATTTGCTCGAAATGAATTTCCCGGGTGTCGGCATTGAAGGTGTCACGCTCCTGCCACTTGAGAATGCCGCTGTGGAAGTTGACCTCCCAGGACGTAAACGACACCTGGTCGCTGACCTTGTTGATGCTGATATTGCGCACCGACTCGCAGAGCTCGACGTAATTGCTGAAATCGCTGATCACCGCAAATACTTCATCAGCGCAGGCATGGGGAATATGGGCCTGCACGTTGACTTCTTGCATGGGGGAAAACTCCATTTAAAGGGATGGCATGGAAGTGGTCAGCGCCTGGGCGAAGCCGTCGATCAACCAGTTGCAATCCTGGGCCGTCAGCAATGGCGACGGCGTGAGCCTTATCACGCGATGATCATTGAGCGAGTGGCACACAATGATGCGTTGCTCGATCAGGGCCATGACCATATTGGCGGCGATTGAGGCCTCGGCGAACTCAAAGCCCAACAGCAAACCTGCACTGCGCAGCTGCACACGTTCGGCCCAACCTCTTTGTTGCAACAGCGCGCTGAAGCGGGCGTGCAGGTCCTGGCCCAGTAGCCGGGCACGCGCGACCAGGTCTTCTTGCACCATCACTTGCAGCGTGGCCTGCACGGCCGCCATGGCCAGCGGGTTGGCGCCGAAGGTCGAGGTGTGGACCGTAGGGTTGCGATTGAACGGCGCATAGATCGTGGCGCTGGCGACCATGGCGCTCACCGGTACGCAACCGCCGGACAGGCTTTTACCTACCAGCATGATGTCGGGCACCACCTGTTCCTGGTCACAGCCCCACCAATAGCCGGTGCGGCCCAGGCCAGATTGGATCTCGTCGATAATCAGCACGGCGCCATACTGATTGCACAGCTCGCGCACACGCCTGAGGTAACCCGATGGAGGCAGAATTACCCCGGCTTCGGCCTGGATCGGTTCTAGGATCACGCAGGCCTTGTCCGGCGATGCGCGTAGTTGCTGCTCAAGTGCGACGCTGTCGCCAAACGGCACGAACTCACTGTCGCTGAGCAACCCACTGAAGGGTTCTCGGTAGCTCTCGCGGCCGGTGACGGCGAGGGCGCCGAGGGTCTTGCCGTGGAACCCCCCGAAGGTCGACAGCGTACGGCGGCAACCGTTGAGGCGCGCAAGTTTCAAGCCGGCTTCGGTGGCCTCGGCGCCTGAATTGCAAAAGAACACATAGTCCAGGTCACCCGGGCACAGTGCCGCCAGAGCGTGGGCAGCAAAGGCCTGTTGCGGGTTGAGCAACAACTTGCTCGCCAAAGCGTTTTGCTGCAGTTGCCGGGTAACCGCTTCCACGACGACCGGGTGGCCATGGCCGAGGAAAAACACGCCATAGCCGCCTGCATCCAGGTATTGACGGCCTTGCTCGTCGTAGATGTAGACGCCACGGCTGGATTGCTCGATCGGCAGGTTCATCAGCGAAGCGAGGCGTGCGTAGCCCGAGTTGACGTGTTGGCGCAGGTATTGGTCGACCTGTGCGGCGTCGAGGGTGGGTTCGATGACTGTCGGGTTCATGCCACGCTCACTTCTGTGTTCGGTGTCACCGGCTGCTTGAGCATGCGCGTCAGTGCCCCCAGCTTGGGTGCCAGGTGGTTGAGCGACAGCAGCAACTCGCGGCCAACATCACGCTGGCTGAACGCCGGCTCACCGAGTAACTGCGGCAATGAAGTGGGCAGTGGCGTGCGCAGGCAGGCATAGCGGCACAACTGGGTGGCACGGGTCAGGGCAGCCTGGATATTGCCGCTCAGCGCCGGCAGAAATACCGGGCGGATCAACCGTTCGTAAATATCCGGCGCCATGCAGCGTGGCCGTGTGAAGGGTTGCCTCTGGGCTTCCATGGATTGGCACATCAGGTCCAGCAGCCCCGTCAGATCCAGAGCCTGTGGGCCGCTGGTGAGAAAGTAGTCGTCGCCGATCAAACGCTGGTGCAGCGCGTTGGCAATCGCTCGGGCCGCGACGTCACGGGCGATCAGGTCGACATAGCCAGCAGGCGGGCAGGGTACGATGGGCAGTACGCCAGACATCATCAGCCCCATGGTCATATGGAAACCCTGAAAGTTGGGCATATGCCCGGTGCTGGCGTCACCGATAATGATGGACGGACGAAAGATCGACACATCGATGCCAGCCGAGCGCACCAGGGTTTCGGCCTGGCGCTTGGCGACTTCGTATGGCGTTTCCGCTTGCACGCCTTCGTAATAGTCGCAAGGGTGGGTAAAGGCGGTGCTGATGTGATACAGCGGCACCTTGGCTTGCTGCACGAAGGCCACGACGTTTTCGGTGCCGAGGTAGTTCACCGAGAAGATCTGATCGATATCACCGTCCAGGCGCGTCACCGCCGCGGCGTGGATCACCCAGTCGACACGCTCAACCAGCGCCGCATAAACGTCGCTGGCCAAGCCCAGGTCAGCGCTGCAAATATCACCCTTGAGCACTTCCACTCGGGGATCGCGGATACGGCTTTTGCGCGCCAGGCAGACCAGGTGAAAGTCCTCTGCCAGGCAGTCGATCAGTGACTCACCGAGCACCCCTGAGCCTCCAGTGAGAAGGACGGTTAGTTTTTGCTGTGCTGACATGTAGGGCGCTTCCTGCGGACTCATCGAAAGAATTCATGGTGCGTTTCGCCGAATTGCAGGCACAGGTGCCCCGGGCGAACACTCTTCTATTCACTTTCGGTGGCGCTGAGGTGCTCTGGGAGGAGGTGATCAGCGCTTAACGTTGTCGCGAATAAGATGCGATCGATATTGGCGTTTTGATATCAGTGCGTCTTGAACGAAACGCTTGTCTTACGCAAAACCTCAGCGGCGGTGCGCGGCGTCATGCCAATCATGCGGCGCATCATGCGAGCCAGATGCGCCTGGTCGGAGAAACCGCCGTCGGCGGCGGCGTCCGATAACGTCGAACCGCCGGCCAGGGATTTGGAGGCCCGTTCCAATTTGTTCCAGATGATCCACTGGGAGAGGGAAACCCCCATCTGGTGGGTGGCGACGCAGCGCAACCGGGGGCTGGACAACCCCACCGCCTGGGCAGCGCGACTGACGCAACCTGGGCCGTCGCGGTCCAGGCGCAGAATATTCAGGGCTTTGTGGAGCCTATGGTCGATCGGCGGGGTAATTGCCAGCAAACGCGAGAGGGCGTCGACAAAGTGCGACAGGGATGTGCTACGACGAAAGCACGCCAGCAGTTCATCACTGGCCAGGGCGATCCCATCGTCCTGGAGCAACGCATTGAGTGCACGGCCCAACGCCGTGTCCGGGCTGACATATAAGAACGCTACCGGATGACTCTCCGCCACGGCACGGTGTTCGACGTTGGGGCCGATGATCACACCTGCCGCACGGAGCACCCTTCCGGGCAGCTCAAGGGTGGCGGGTTGACCTACGCCGATGCACAGTTGGATAGCGACATGGGAGTGAGCAGTGTTTTGATCCGCACGGCCAATGTAGCCGGCCCACGAGTCGCCAAAGGTAACGCTGCCATCCCACATTTGAAGTCTTCCTTGACGTGTTGGGTGATTGTTTGACGCGTGCAGGGTAGGCCTGCGCAGGGCTGGATTCAAGCGCGACGCTGGGTTGCTGTCTTTTCGTTGCACAGCGAGTGCATATCTAGCCGACGCTTGCTAGAGGCTATCCGGATCCCAGAAAAACATTTTGACTGGGCTCTAGCACGGCGTTTTCAGGCCGAGAAAGTTTTGGTTTGCCCCCATTTTTGCCCCCATTCGCATGTGATGCACTGGCGATCGAGATTGCCCAGGCGTTGAAAATGTGTTGATCCAGCCTAGGGAACGGCAACCAGGCGCGCCTCAAAGCCCTGTAAAAACTCGCGAACCATGGTCGAGTAGGGCGCTTGAGGCTTGGCCATATCCGCCATGTGCTGCGCTGTGCGTTCTACCAGTGCCTCCATGCGCGTGATGATGCGTTTGTTTTCAACCGCGAAGGGATCATTTACGCGTGCTTCCAGACTCTGGATCATGGCGCAAAGGTCTTTCACCGACTCCTCCAGCAAGGCGAGTTGGCGCAACACACGCGTGCGATCCTGGACCAATCCCAATCGGTTGAGTCCATAGGTGTGGATTGACACGGCGCCGCGCAGGCTGAGCTTATCTTTTAGCGCCTGATCGATTTCCTCTGCAAACGCTGGCAGCAGGTCCGTGGTTGAAACGTGCGCCGGTAGCCCCGCACCCGTGTGCGGTTTGGGTAACACCAGCCCGATGAGTTTTTTGCGGTCGACATGGAAGGCCAAATGCTCTTGGGGATCATCCAGGCAGGGGTTGAGCAACAGTGGGTATTCGGTTGAACAATCCCTTGAGGCTGGCGTAGCGCGTGGCCCCAGGATTGGAAAGTGGTTGCCCTTGCCCGTGGTGACCTTGTACTGCTCACTGAAGCCTGTGCCGTCAGCGCGCAGTTCAACGAGCTGGGTCGATAGCTTTGGCGTTGCGTGTTTATTCAGCCGGTTGCAATGAATGCAGCTAGGCAGCAGATTTTCCCACTCCATTGCCAACCACCAATAGCCTGGATGATCAGCATCCTGGCTCACGCCTCCTTTGGGTCTGTAATGCTCCACGTCGACTGGCGCTACGGCGGGGTAGAATGTTTCGCAATACGCGCATTTGCCATGAAATATTGCGTACAGCTGGGTTTTGACTGAGTCTTTCCGGTAGGTCGTGAACGGCGGCTTTTTCGCTGAGAACTCCTGCACCACAGCGGCGGCAGCCGCAACCGGATCATCAGCCGCCAGTGCAACTTTAAGCGCGGCGGCCTTTTTTCCAAAATGGGCAGTCAAGTCCAGAAGTTCCTGAGCCGCAGCACTGATGGTTGTCTTTCTCGGCCGCATTGCACGGGGCTTTTCAATCAAGGATCGGTCAACGAAGCGCACGGTTCAAGAGTTCCTGAGGACGTTCAATATTTTGTTCTTGGCGTTTGTTCTTATCGCGTCCCACTCGATGGACGGCTTTTCCTGCCGTTCCTGAAGAAACTGGGCGACAGCCTCTTGAACGACGCGCTGGGCTTCGCTGGTGCCAATGGGAAGAGCCTCCTTGATCTCCTTTTCGAAATACTCCATGACCTGCTCATCTTCGTCGGTCAACGTCTCTTTTCTTTTTAATTTATTCAACACGTCGGCAACGCTGGCCAATTGTTTTTCCGTTGCCGGCTGGTCGGTAGACGTCAGATTGAAAAAGTCGGATGTCAGCAGCTGCTCAATCGTTAACTGCGTGGAGTCGGGAAGATCATGCAGTTGCTCAATACACGTCGCGTACTGGGTATTGGCCCCGGCGGCCCTGGACCGGCGCTGGAGCACTACGATTTCACCGTCCTGCATGCCGCGCAGGCAGAGGGGGTCATGGCTGGTGGCGATAAACGTGATCTTGGGCAATGCCCGGCGTAACACCTGCATAATCTGAATTTTCCAGCGTGGGTGCAGGTGCGCTTCGACTTCGTCGATCAACACCACCGCTTGGGCATGTTCAAGGCCCGGGAAGTCGGGGTTTAGGCGCCGATCCATCAACCGTTGCATGATGTCGCACACCATTGCCAGGATGGTCCGGTAACCTGAGGACACATCATTGAGCGGTGTCTTGGTCACCACACCGGCGGGCGCCGTAACGATCAAGCAGGATTTGCCGTCGGGGGCGGGTTCGATGACTTTGATGTCGCCTTCCACGGACATGATGATTTTCAACGCACGTGCTACGTCATTGAAATCTTCGCTTTTGAGCCCAAGTAACCATTGTTCCGGATTTGCGAGCAGGCGTTCGGTTTCGAACAGGTTGATGATCCCGTGAGCGGGTTCAAAGGCCGGCGGAGTTTTTTTCTGGTACTGGCGAAAGGCACCATAGGCAAACACGGGTGGCACAAGCCGTGGTCCGAATTGTTCACAGGCGGCATTGTCAATGCTCAACACTTTGTCACGCCCCGCGTCAAACCCGAGTCGCACGCTTGCTCCGAATTGAGTGGGCGTGTCATTTGACCCCAGGTGTGCAGGGGAGAGCACGAGCGAGCCTGGCGTCAGGTTCAAGGCCCTACGTGTTTCAGGGGTACTGAGCGCGAGCGCAATGGCTTCGAGAATCGAGCTTTTACCAGTGGCGTTTTCACCCAATATCAACAGTGCCGGTTGCAACGCAGCGTTGTTCAACTGCGATTGGGCGGTGGGTATATCAAGTTTCAACTTGAGGTGCTCGATGACCTTGAAGTGGTCAAACTGCAACGAGTGCAAAGAAGGGTAAACCCGCGGTACGACGGCCTTTTTGATCACCGGTGCGGGCGGTGGAACGCCATATTCCGTGGGCAGGGTCTTATGCACTAGGCGGCCGAAATCAGTCTCTTCAATCCAACTCTTTAATTGGTCATGCGACAGCTTGTAGTTCCCCGTAAAGAGCAGGGTTCTCAGGGTCCTTGTTATGTGGAAGCGGCCGGTCGGCATGATCATGCCAACTTTTTTCGATAGGTAACGCGCGATGAGCCGGCATTGCAGGTACCACAGGCCACCAAATTCGAGTTCTTGGAAGTCAAATAAATTTTTAAAATTGCCGTAGCGTAAATTCGCCTGGTTTCGATCGGGCGCCAATAGAGTCTCGCGATACTGGCGAAGTCTGGCGGCACGCGCCTTATTCAAGTCGAGACGGTCCAAGCGGAAATTGGCAATGGTGGTATCACCCCTTTGACTCAGTGGCAGCAGTTCGCCATCAACGGAGGGAAAAAGGTGTCCCTCAAAATTCCGGTCAATGCATGGATCGAGCAAAACGGCTGACTCACGTGGCCCGGAGGTGCGCCATGACCCAAGATCCTCTTCGGCATACCGGCGTATTTGCTCCAGGCTTGGAATGGGCACACGTTTGCCGTCGACAGGAAAGAACGCAGGTTGGCGCGGAATACAATTGATGCAGATGGGATAGATATTTTCCCAGGCATTCGCGAGCCAGACATAGTAGAGGTGTGAGTGCACCATTCCCATGGCCGACATTACAGATGACGGCGCTCGAAATCGGTAGGGGATGGTCAGATCCTGGCTTTCGCAAAATGCACATTTGCCGTGAAACAGCTGCACCAACGCGTCGTGAACGGGGCCGACCTGGCTCAAATCCAGACTCAGTTCTTCTCTCGTAATGCGGGTTTGTGAGAGTTCTTGCGTGTCGAGTGTGAAGAGTTCAAGCAACTCCTTTCGAGCCAACGTGAATCTTTTTTCGCGGAAAATAGGTGGGGGTATTTCACTGCGGGCAAATCGTTGCATTGCTTATCTTCCCTGATGCGGCGAGCAACGGCTGACGTCGTCGCCAAATGGATGGCGCGAAATATAGCATAGGGCCATTACCGAAAAGCCATCGAAGCCTCATCTTGGACGACGCAGTCACCGCGTCCCTATCGAGGGTGTCGGTCAGGCGGATTGTGTCGGGCGGCTCGGCAACTGTCTTCAGATCTCGGCAGACTTTCGCTCAGCGAGCGCGATGGAGATTCGGTCGCTCAGGTTTCCAGCAACATTGCGGTTGGTCTTGATCGTTTGTTGAACTTCGTGCTGGCACACCTTGGTTAAAGACGACAGGTTTGCCTGCCGCGGATCAGCCCCCTGATTTGCCCCCAATCGCATGCACTACACGAGCGATTTCAAACGGAAATTTCTGGCAGGACCGAGCTGGCACAAGACAGTCTTCAGCGGGCTCGACGGAGGGTTTGATGCAATTGAGCAAGAGCAACTGTGCGAAGCTTTAAAAGCTTAGCTCTCGCGCATGCCTGCAATTGTTCCTCTCGACGATCATGGACTCTACAGCGAAACGCGGCGTCAGATGGTTTCAAGCAGCTTGCAGCAGAGCGTTCAGTCGTCTACCGAGGGCGAACGCTATGTGAAGACGTTCCGGATGTTTGTTTGACTGTTATACGGTGCACAGAATTCTGCATAAATGCGCAGGGAACAGGCCTTCGTTGAGCTGGCAGTACGCGATCGAATTTAGCGCGTTATTACAATTACGCGCCGTTTTAAGGCAAAATGCCATCTTTTCGCCTGAACGTGGTATGTCCATGCATAAATTACCTTTGCTAGATTTTTACCCTCTAAGTGAGGGTGAGCATCATCCTAGGGAAGTAGCGTTGCATGCTCAACGAGTAAAGCTTGGCTTTCCGGTAGCGTCGCTACGGCCCAGGCTGGTTGCAAATGACGCTGTTGAATTTGCCAATCACGCTGCTAGTACACGTGGGGCTGATGGAAACATTTTCACATCTGAGCTCGAGAGAAAGCTGAACACTGGCGTCTATCGTAGTTGGCTTAGTGGTATGCCTACTTTGAGTACTTCTCCTCAAATAGAAAAATACCGCGATTGCAAACACGATGCTGAAAGTTTGGATCTTGAACTGGCATCGCTCCCAACCTTATGCGCTGGGCAAAAGCTTTTTCATGGAGGTCATTGGCCTGGGAAACTGCAAGTTGGAGCGACCATTGGCGTCGATAGAGCTTTTTCCACGACCTTGAATGCCTATCGTGCGGCTTGGTTTTCCGATGAGGCTCAGCGTAAAAATGGCGGGGAGTTCCATCTTTGGCTTATCACTATTTCAAGCCTTTTTAACAATCCGGTCTATGTGTACAGCACTTTTTCAAATAGACGTACAGGACATGAGATGGAGATATTAATTCGCCGTGGGTTTAAGGCGGTGTTGACGGCCATTGATGTTGGTTTGGGTTACAAAATTTTGCATGTAGAGTTTTCCTAAAGCCTGCATGAAATCCCGCAGGAGTAATTTCCAACCCTCATGGCTGAGTGCTTTGGTAATGGCATCAAGGTGGCGCTGCATCGATGCAAAGAAAGCCTCGATCGTGCACCGCTCAACGTGACTCACTGGCAGCGTGAGGACAGCACGCAACCGGCGATCTTCCCTCAAGGGAGGCCTTGCTGAGGGCGCACGCTTACGTTTGACTGCTTCTGCCGGGCCGGGGTACGGGTTCTCTCGAGATTGACGCTAAACACCACTACTCCGACTCAGACAGACGCTCAAGTCCTCCTCGTGTAACCACATGATCAACTGGCTGAAGATCCAATGGCAAACAAGGAGAACCGCAGTGAGATCCCAGGTCAGAATCATCGACTCGACGCAGTTACACAATACGAGCCCGAATTTTCGTGTTGGTCTCCGTCACGCTTGGTCATACCGTTATGTTCGGTGGGAGGAACGTATCGTGTTCCTTCACCGGGCCGGCAATATTTCATAGGGGCCAGAAAATAGTAATCGAAAGACTGATTTGATCGGATTGCACTCGATGGCGGTTTGCTAGCAGTAGCGTATGACTATTAAGAAAAGGGGTTGTTGGTCCTCAGGCTGGGGGCATCCTTTCCAACCTATCCAAAGCATGCCCTCAAATATGCCCCAACGTATTAATCCACTGGAAGTGAATGGAGCTCCATGGTTTGTGGAAAGGCAGAAATGATCAGCGTGCCCGGCGACGCCTAGAGACTTTCAGGATCCCCAAAAAACATCTGAATCCGCGACCGCAACCACCGCTCCCCCGGATCATTATCCTGCGACCCTCGCCATGCCATATGCAGCTCAAACGAGCGCACGGGCAGCGGCGGGTCTTCGGCGCGCAACCCTCCCGCCGCGGTCAACGCTTCAGCCGCATAATCCGGCACGGTGGCCAGAATGTCGGTGCCCGCCAGCAAGGTGCCGAGCCCGTTGAACTGCGGCACGGCCAGTACTACGTGGCGTTTGCGGTCGAGTTTCTCCAGCTCTTCATCAATAAACCCGCTCAGGTCGCCGGCGAATGACACCAATGCATGGGGGCGTGAGCAGAAGTCGTCCAGGCTCAGCGAGCCGGGCACGCTGTCGGCGCGCAGCAGTTTTGGCAGGCTGCGCCGCAGTACCTTGCGTTTGGCATTGGCCGGCAGGTCGGCTGTGTAGCTGACGCCGATGGAGATTTCACCAGAGGCGAGCAGACTGGGCATCAGGATGTAATTGACGCGGCGTACCACCAGCACAATGCCGGGGGCTTCGGAACGCAGGCGTTTGAGCAATTGCGGAAGCAGGGCAAATTCCACGTCATCGGACAGGCCGATGCGGAACACGGCGGTGCTGGTGGCGGGATCGAATTCGGCGGCGCGGCTGACGGCGGTGGAAATCGAGTCCAGGGCCGGGGAGAGCAGGGCGAAGATTTCCACGGCGCGGGCCGAGGGTTCCATGCTGCGCCCGGTGCGCACGAACAGCGGGTCATCGAACAGCCCACGCAGGCGAGACAAGGCCGCACTGATGGCCGGCTGGCCGAGGAACAATTTCTCGGCGGCGCGGGTCACACTGCGCTCATGCATCAAGGTTTCGAATACGATCAAGAGGTTAAGGTCGACACGACGCAGGTCGTTACGGTTCATCTTGTGTCCTGGAAGAGTCTGCAAACTTGATGTGAGCGGTCACACAGGAACCCATAAGGTCCTATTCAGAAGCATGACCGGCATGAATCTTACGGGGAAAGGCTGGTACTCTGCACCGGCTAATTGATTTTTCCTACGATAGTTGAGGTTTGCTCCTCCTTCGCGGAATCAATGACAGACATGTCGACTATTAATGGCGACCGGTGGTCTTACCTGGAAAGCCCAGATAAAGTTCATGGCATTAGAGGTTACTTTGACGAGGTTTGCGATGTCCCGCACGATCCGTTTTCACAAGTTTGGTCCGGCCGAGGTGCTCAAATGCGAAGAGCATGCAGCCGCGCAGCCCGCACCGGGCGAAGTGCAGGTGCGTGTCGAGGCAATTGGCATCAGCTGGTACGACATTCTGTGGCGCCAGAACCTGGCGTCTTCCCATGCACGCCTGCCTTCGGGCCTTGGTCATGAAATGGCCGGCGTTGTTGTCGCCCTCGGTGACGGCGTGGATGACTTGGCAGTGGGCGACAAGGTGGCCAGTTTTCCGGCCGAGAGCCCCAATGATTACCCGGTGTACGGCGAGCAGATCGTCCTGCCCCGTTCGGCGCTGACCCGGTACCCGGATGTGTTGAGCCCGATTGAAGCCAGCGTGCACTACACGCCGTTGCTGATTGCCTACTTTGCCTACATGGATCTGGCGCGGGTCAAACCGGGGCAGTTTGCCTTGGTGACCGATGCCAGCCATTGTTCCGGCCCATCGTTTGTACAGCTGGGCAAGGCCTTGGGTGTGCGGGTGATTGCCGCTACCAAAGACAGTGCCGAGCGCGAATACCTGCTGTCCCTTGGGGCGGAAAAAGTCATCGTCACCGAAGAACAAGACCTGCTCATGCAGATCAACAAGTTCACCGATAATCGTGGCGTGGACGTGGTATTCGATGGCCTGGGTGGCCCGCAGATGTCGCTGCTCGGTGATGTGCTGGCACCGCGTGGCAGCCTGGTGCTGTATGGCCTGCAAGGCGGCAACCAGACGCCGTTCCCGGCCTGTGCGGCGTTCCAGAAGAACATTCAGTTCTTCGTGCACTGTATCGGCAACTTCACCGGCAAGCCGGAACTGGGCATCATCCAGGATCAGGTGGCAGTGCAGCGCGCCTTGCGTGAGATCAACCAACTGACGGCCGATCGGGTGCTGGTCCCACTGAAAACCACGGTGTTTCCGTTCGGTAAGTTCGTCGAAGCGCATCGATACATGGACGAATGCCCGTGTCGCGAGCGTGTGGCGTTGCAGGTTGAAGCTGTTTGAGCTGTAGGAGTATTCGTAAAAGAATACTTTGGCGTCTGAGGCTATGAGGCAAATGCGCCATTTGACAGGGCTTAACCCGCATCGGGGTTGAGCCGCCGCGAGGGTGTTGCGCCCCGCAAACAATACCTTTTTTCCTTACGCCGCCCTGAATTCCAGCGCGGCGCTGTTGTGTGCGCGCCAAAAAAGTTCGGTCGCCTGCCCATCTGAACTGCTTTCAGGCGTTGTTCTGTATCTGTTAATCATTATTTGAGTGCCGATAATTGTGTCTTCGCTGTCATCTCAAGGATTGAGCAATGATTGAATACCTGACATTAACGTCTCGTACCTCTGAAACTAACGATGCACGGGTCGCCTTTTCGAAAGTGCAAAACAAATACGCAGCCGCTTTGCCTGAGCCAACAATGAGCGGATAACTAATATGCGTCGGACGTTTCTTTAGTTGCTTAGTTAAAGTGGTGTAGGGCGTTGTCGGAATATTCCTAAGACATGCGGCCAGTCGCGCTGGAGGCCTCGCACGCCCACGGCTCGGCATCGATAGCGCCATTGACAGCTCCGGTGAGCGGTCCTGCGATTTTGTTGCAGGGTGCTAATGTTGAATCAACCTCGCACGATGCAACTGACGACAAACTTATAGATGTAATGGGTCGAGCAATGACAGTTGATAATTGCTTGAAGCTAATATTTCAATTCAGGTAGTAGAACGATGAGCGCTATTCATGAGCAAGCCATGAACTATGTTTACCAGCAAGTTCTGCAACGGTTGGTCGGGCACTTTACCCGTGACGAACGTACTGCACTGCAACTGTTGATCCAGCGAATTGTGGTAGCGGCCGGTGGCATGGAACAAGTAGGCAACTACAAAGTGCTGATTGCCCACGGCGGGGGTGAGGTCAGCAGCTACACCCTGGCGCTGTTGCGCGCGGCGCAACTGAGCATCGCCGGGCGTGCACCCAAGACTTTTCATCTGCGCGTGGCAACGTTGCGGCATCCGGGAATGACTCAGGCAACGCTTGATTCACTGCATCAGGGCTATGGCGCGTTGTTCTTCCATGATGATTCTCGGGTGGAACTGCTGATGGTCGAAAACCATGAAGTACTGCCCTTTAATCATCAGCGCCCGGCGTCCAGTGCCGGGCGTGAAGTCAGCCAGCGCAATATGCTGATGATAGGGCATCTGACGTCCGGGGACATCCGCGCCATCCTGTGCAACGACACGTATCTGGCCCTTGGCGATTTCTATCAGCGGGTCGCCACCTGGAACGGCGGTGTGCACGCGGTGGTCAGCGGCGATTCGGTGCGCAAGCAAAGCCAATACATCGCGTGGCTGAAGAAAAATGCCCTGGCAACCGGTCTCGCGTTCGCGCCCGGCAAGCCGACATCGCTCAACGGGTTGTTTGCCCGCATGGAAGAATGGAGCGTCGGCTGCTACCACGACCTCTATGGCGAGCACTACGCGGGCACCGAGAGCCCAGGCCGGGGCGGGCACCGGCATTTGGCCTACATCGGTATTGCCGACCTGCTCGACGATGTCGACGTCGCCCGCGCGCCGCTGCTTACGGAGTTTCTGGTTCACAAGCGGGACCCGTTCGAGTTCCAGTTCAGCCATCCAGCCTATCCAAACCCATTGCTCATGGCACATTTGTATGGCTTGCAGGCCCAATGCCTGCGTGAGCTGTCCTACGAGCACGGTGTCGAAGGTTTTGTTCGCCACGCGGCAGACTACATGCTGCGCAGACGCGTCCCCATTGAGTTGATCACCGAGGCGTCCAGCCCGGATGGGCGGGTATTGTCGACCACCTACGCCCAGGCGTTTTTTGGTCTGGACGAAAGTCAGTTGACTTGCCTGCTGTTCGCGCCTTTCGTTCAGCATGGCGAACGGCTGGAGGGCTTCTTGCGTCAATGCCACCCCGGCATGTTGGTGGCACTGCCCGAACTGCACAAGGCGCTGCAGGGCAAGCCTGCTGCGGACATGTTGCATCAGTGGCTGGTAGACACCAGTGGTTTGCCGCTGGCCTTATTGCAGCATTTGTATCGCAAGCGAACATTGCAGGCTGCGCACGGCTCTCGTATCCACAAACAACTGTTTAGCCGGCCCGAGGCCCGAATCGCCCAAG
Organism: Pseudomonas sp. OST1909; assembly: GCF_015277575.1. Classification (NCBI taxonomy): domain Bacteria; kingdom Pseudomonadati; phylum Pseudomonadota; class Gammaproteobacteria; order Pseudomonadales; family Pseudomonadaceae; genus Pseudomonas; species Pseudomonas sp. OST1909. The sequence continues at coordinate 3,543,617 of NZ_CP063780.1, read as the reverse complement.
TGGCGGGGCGCTAGCACCGTGCATTGGCGCATAGATGCCGGTGAGCGGCGATGAACCTGAGGGGAGAGCGGCAGTCTGACTTCGCGTATCAGGCGGTGTATCGCTACATGATCAACCTGATCAACGAAGTCAGCCTGGAAACGCCGGTCAAGTTGCCGTCGTTGCGTCAGTTGTCGACACGGATGAACGTGTCGATCTCGACGATTCAGTACGCTTACTCTTTGCTGGAAAAGGAAGGGCGGGTCTACTCGGTGGCCAAGTCTGGCTATTTCGCCTGGCCGGTGGCGGCAAACCCGCCGGTCATGGCGGGCGCCGACTTGCTTGAGCGGCTGTATGCGGCGGCGCGACGACCAACCATGGTTGTGCTCAGTGGTGATGAGCCGGCGTTGTTGGGTTCACTGGATGGCGCTTTGCTTGCGCTGGAGCGCCAGCTGGTGCGCAGGTATCCACACCACCTGCAACCGTCGCAACCTTGTGGTGTATGGGAATTACGGGCGGCATTGGCGGCCCGTTATACCTCGTCGCCTAGCCATTGCTGGCAGGCCGACGAGGTGTATATCGGCGCCGATCTTCAGGGCGTACTGCAAATCCTGATCGACACGCTTGGCCTCGAGGGCACGGTGGTGCTGGCTGAATCGCCCTGCGATTACCTGGTCTTGCGCCTGTTACAGAGCGCTGGCGTGCGGGTTATCGAACTGCCCTGGCACGCCGATGGCAGCTTCGACTTGGCCACGTTCGAGCACCTGCTCAAGCACGAACCGGTGCACCTTGTGCTGCTGTCCTCCGTGGTCAGCATGCCCTCGGGTAATGCGCTGACGCTACCCGAACGGCTGCAAGTAGCGCATTTGCTGGAGCGGCACGCCTGTTGGTTGCTGGAAAACGACACGTTTGGCGAGCTGAGCTTCGCGTCGTCGCAGACGGCTTTGCGCAATCTGGTCAACCCGCAGCGGCTGATTGTGTTTTCTTCGTTCGAAAAGGTGTTGGGGCCAGAAGCGCCGTTTGGGTACCTACTGACGCAGCAAATGGGCAGTGAGTTGCAGCGCCAGTTTTTGCTGCGCTCATTTCGACTTTCATCCATTCGGCAACGCGCCATTGCTCGGCTTTATGAGAGCGGGCGGTTGGATCAGCACCTGCAGACGTTATGCCAGCGCCTTCAGGAACAGGCGCAAGCCATGAGCCATCGGTTGGATGTGCATATGCAAGGGCGTGTGAGTTATCGAATGCCTATCGCCGGGGCGAGTTTCTGGTTGCAGTCGGTGGCGCCGGTGGATATGCGCCTGGTGTTCCAGCGCATGCTCGCCCAGCAGGTCGTGATTGCGCCAGGGGAGTTGTTCAGCCTCTTTGGCTTGCATCACCAGCATATGCGCTTGAGTCATACGTTCAGCGGCCACCCCAATCTGGATATTGTCCTGAATGCGCTGGCTCAGGCGCTGCTCCAGGCACAGACCGATTAATGTATGAAACTTCTCTCCGAATTGTGGGATCGATAACATCGCTCAGTAGTCCAACTCTGAGTAAACTGTCATTTTTTCCGAATCCTTATTTTCCGAGGTTTATGCATGACTATCAGTCCTTTTGCGGGCAAACCGGCACCGGCTCAGCTGCTGGTGGATATCCCGCGACTGGTCACGGCCTATTACACCGGCCAGCCTGATGCAGCAATCTCTACCCAGCGTGTAGCCTTTGGCACCTCCGGGCACCGTGGCAGCTCGTTCGAGCTGAGCTTCAACGAATGGCATGTGCTTGCGATCAGCCAGGCGATCTGCCTGTACCGTGAAGCCCAGGGCATCACAGGGCCTTTGTTCGTTGGCCTGGATACTCATGCATTGTCCACGCCGGCCGGTGCCAGTGCCCTGGAGGTGCTGGCTGCCAATGGCGTGCACGTCATGCTGGCTGAAGGCGATGAGTACACGCCGACTCCGGCGATCTCACACGCCATCATTTGCTACAACCGCGGCCGTACCAGCGGCTTGGCGGACGGCATTGTGATCACTCCGTCGCACAACCCGCCGCAGAGTGGTGGCTACAAGTACAACCCGCCCAATGGTGGCCCGGCCGATACCCACGTCACCAAGTGGATCGAAGCCAAAGCCAACGAACTGCTGGCCAACAAGCTCGCTGGGGTCAAGCGCATCACTCATGCCCAGGCGCTCAAGGCGGACACCACTCATCGCCATGACTACCTCAACAGCTATGTGGCCGACCTGATCAATGTGATCGATATGGATGCAATCCGTAGCGCTGATCTGCGCCTGGGCGTTGATCCATTGGGCGGGGCGGGGGTGCGCTACTGGTCGGCGATTGCCGAGCACTACCGCCTGAACCTGGAGGTGGTGAACACCGAAGTGGATTCCACATTCCGCTTCATGAGCGTGGACTGGGATGGACAGATCCGCATGGACCCATCCTCCAGCTACGCCATGCAGAGCCTAATTGGTCTCAAGGAACGCTTCGACGTGGCGTTTGCGTGCGATCCGGACCACGACCGTCACGGTATCGTCACGCCCTCCGGCGGTCTGTTGGCGCCGAACAACTACCTGGCGGTGTCCATCGATTACCTGTTCCAGAACCGTCCGGACTGGCGAGCCGATGCGGCGGTGGGCAAAACCGTGGTCAGCAGTGGCCTGATCGATCGCGTGGCTGCACGTATTGGCCGGCGTCTGTATGAAGTGCCGGTGGGCTTCAAATGGTTTGCCGATGGCTTGTTCGAAGGCTCGTTGGGTTTTGGCGGCGAAGAAAGCGCCGGTGCTTCGTTCCTGCGTAAGGACGGCACGGTCTGGAGCACTGACAAGGACGGCCTGATCCCGGCCCTGCTCGCAGCGGAAATGACCTCGCGCAAGGGCCAGGATCCCAGCCAGATCTATCGTGGCCTGACCGATGCACTCGGCGAGCCGTTTGCCATTCGCGTGGATGCCAAGGCGACCCCGGCGCAGAAAGCCCTGCTGGGCAAGCTGGCGCCGGAGCAGGTGACGTCCACCCAATTGGCCGGCGAGAGCATTCAGCAGATCCTCAGCCATGCCCCGGGCAACAACCAGGCGATTGGCGGCTTGAAAGTCATGACTGAAAACGGCTGGTTTGCCGCACGGCCATCGGGTACCGAGGACATCTACAAGATCTACGCCGAGAGCTTTATCGGCGAAGAACACCTCAAGCAGCTGGTGGAAGAGGCGCAGGTGCTGGTAGACGGCGCAATTTCCCAGTAACTGTGTAGGAGGGGGCTTGCCCCCGATAGCGGTGGGTCAGTCACACATGTGTTGACTGGCATAACCTCATCGGGAGCAAGCCCCCTCCCACATTAGATAGCAGCATGATGCAAGATCAGGCCAGGTCGACCAGCACGATCTCGCTGTCCTCGATCGCCGTCACCCGCAATACTTGCTCATCCTCAACGGCCACGCCGTCTCGCGCCTGTGCGCGCAAACCATTGACTTCAATTACGCCGGTTGCCGGCACCAGGTACGCCCGGCGTCCGTTGTCCAGCCTGTATTCGGCGCTTTCCCCAACTTTCAGGTTCGCCGCCACCAAGCGTGCATCGGCACGAATGCGCAGGCTTTCACTGTCGCCAGCCTTGCCGCTGGCCAGCGTCACAAAGCCTTCACGATTACCTTGCGGAAACGGCTTGGCACCCCAGGACGGTGGTAAGCCGGCCTCATTGGGGATGATCCAGATCTGGAAGATCTTGGTGGGGGTGGCTTCCAGGTTGTACTCGCTGTGGGCGATCCCGGTACCAGCACTCATCACCTGTACATCGCCCGCCTCGGTGCGGCCTTTGTTGCCCAGGTTATCGGCATGGCTGATTGCGCCTTCGCGTACGTAGGTGATGATTTCCATGTCGCGGTGCGGGTGCTGGGGGAAACCGCTGCCAGGCGCGATGATGTCGTCGTTCCAAACCCGCAAATTGCCCCAGTGCATACGCTCGGGGTCGTGGTATTCGGCGAATGAAAAGTGGTGATGGGCGTCGAGCCAGCCATGATGGGCACCGCCGAGGGTGTTGAAAGGTCGAAGTTCAAGCATGATCGTCTCCTGTGAATGAGCCCATCATCCAGCAGCGCATGATCGATAAAAAGCGTAAAAAATGCCTGATTCCTATCCATTAATTCGATCATTGAAACCTGCTTCAACTTTCACTTCATCGCCTAACTCCATGACAGCAAAGCAATTGGCTGGAACTGAGCGCCGATTCCGGCGACCATGGCGGCCTTGTCAAAGCCAAGCTCATCGCAGGAGTCCGCGTGCCGCAACAAAAGCCTGATCTGCCCCCTGAACTGCGCCCCTTGGCTGAAATGCCGTTATTGAAGCGGCTGGCCGCTCGCCTGTTCGGCCATGGTCTCACCCGTTTGCGCGCGCAGCACCGGTTTTCCTGGCTGCATGGCCAGGCCGACGGTTTTCGCAATGGGCATGAAGCCGGTGTGGAATATGGGTATCGCGAGGGCAAGGCCGATGGTCTTGAAGAGGGCCGGCAGATCCTGTTGATTCGCGACTTTCGCCCTGATGAGCACCGAGCGCCCGGTGTGGATGACAGCCTGTTCGACGATTGGCGATTGCCGCTCACCGCCGATGTGAAGAAGCGCATGAAGGCGGATGTGGCGCGCCTGCTGCCAGCCCACGCGCAGCCGAGCACAGCGCAGTGGAAGATGATCTTCAGCGACACGCCCTCGACCTCGGTGATTGCGGGCGCCGGCGCAGGTAAATCGACCTCCCTGGTGTTGCGTATCTTGTTGCTCACCCATTACCTGGGTTTTGAGTTGAGTTCGATGACCGTGGTGACGTTCACCCGCGAGTCGCGCAAGGACTTCATCAACAAGCTCATGGAGATTCTGAGCCTGTGGGGCCAACCCCTTGACCTGAAACAAGCCCAGGCGGTGGTGCGTACGTTTCACTCGCGTATCCTGCCGATGGTGCGCAGCCTGCCGGGTTTTGAACGGCTGCAAGCCTTTGAAAACCTCAGTGGCGGCTTCGAAGACGCCGATAGCAATGCCTTCGATCTACGTATCAGTGATGCCCAGCGCCAGCATATGAACGCCTGTTATCACCGTTTGCAGGGGCATCATGCGCGTTTTCGCGAGTTGATTGCGCCGCTGGCTCGCCAGGGCCTGCAGCTCAAGGAGCTTGAGCGCGATCATCCGGACGTGCAAAAGCGCATGGCCGTGACCGAGTTGGCGGCCAAACGTGATGAAGAACTCTGCGACGTGATCGAGGACCTGTGGTTCCGCGCGGGCGCCTGGCCGATCAAAGGCATCGAACCCAGCCGTCAGACTTTTGAAATCAACGGTGCCAAGTTTCATTGCCACGGCTATATCCCGCAGTTGGATGCCTGGGTCGTATTGGGTTTCGATGCGCGGGAAAACGCGGGGATCAGCCGCCCAAACTCAAAACTATCGGTGCGCGCAGAGTGGGCGGTAAAGCGCACCCTGTTTCAAGCTTTCTGCCATAAGCCGTTGATATGGCTTGATAACTACGAGTCATCCAGGCGCCTTTTAAGCAGTCTGGCCGGCGAGGCCACGGCCGGGCCGGGCTTTGATTACAAGGTCAAGGGTGAACTCGCCTCGGCGCCGCTGCTGGACAGTTTTGTCATGGCGGCCGGGTTTATCGAGAACCTCGGGCTGGACGTACCGACGGCTGTGGGCCAGATGAGCTTCGCCAAGGACGACCCGGATCGGTTGTTCTTCGAGGCCTTGAGCATTTTCTGGAAGGCCCTGGAAGACCACCTGCTCGATCAATCACCGCCGATCATGACCTACAACCGAATGTTTTCCCTGTTTGGCGAAAATACCCCGGAGAACCTCAAGCTGCTCAGTGATCCCTTGCTGCGGCCGATGTCACACCTGATGATCGACGAATTCCAGGATGTATCGCCGCAGATTGTCTCGTGGATCCGTGCCGCGCTGCGGGAAATCCGCAGTCGCGGCCCGGCCATGCACGTCGGGCGTGGGGCGCAACGCTCATCCTTGCTGTGTGTCGGCGATGACTGGCAGTCGATTTATGGCTGGCGCGGCAGCTCGCCCAAGTACTTCATGGAGTTCAACCAGGAATTTGTCGCGCCGAGCACCACTCGCGTGATGCTGGGCGAGAACTACCGCAGCCACCAACACATTATCGACGCGGCCGAGCATATCGTGCGCACCGCACCGGCTATCCCCGGCAAGAAGGCCAAGGCCAGTGGCGAGCCCAAGGCATTGGTGCCGGTCACCGTGCTGGAGCGCGACGACGCGGCGCTCGGCCGGCGGTTGCTGGAGCATTACCAACGCGGGGATACGGTCTTGATGCTTTATCGAAAAAGCAGCGATAAGTTGCTGATTCAAGAGCATATTCAGTCTGTTGTTAATGTGGATTCTAGCTTGCCGGTCCACGAGCGCCGTCTGAAACAGCTCACTTACCACAGCGCCAAGGGCCTTCAGGCCGATGCAGTATTTCTGCTTGGGGACTGCCAGCATCTCACCAGCTCGCCCTACAAAAACCAGGTCTACCGCATGGCGGGCTTGGGCAAGGAAGGTGACAGCGAGCCGTACGACAATGCGCAAAAGGACGAAATACTACGACTGGCCTACGTCGGTATTACCCGAGCGGTCAACCACTGCTACTGGTATGTGGAAAAGCCGGAGGGCCAGGGTGTAAACGTGCCCAGGGCTTCCGAGCGGGTGGATGGCAAGAAAGCGTTTTTCGACGATCAGCGCTGAACCTTCAGCTGACACACAGCAAAATGTGGGAGGGGCTTGTCTCCTCCCGCATCAGGTAATCGGCGGCTGACAAATGCTGTTCAGGCCCGCAACGACAACGGCGGCACAAAACACTCCAGCTCATCCTCCACGGCCTCGATGATGCGTTCCACATCAGCGGCGTTCATCACTGTGGCGCAAGGTATGCCGGCGATGGCGATCAATGTTTCACCGCTGGCGCGGTCGAACAGGCGGGCGATCATGCTGCCGGGGGCGTCCATACTCCCCTCGAAACCCATCGGATGAAAATGCCAGCGCATCAACTGGCACGCATTGGGAAAAGTCACTTTGTTCATGTTGCCCACCTTGTTCATTGAGCGCTTCCTTTAGCTCGCGGCAGGGGTCAGGACCTTCGTTGGTCAAGACGTCGAAGAGTTTAAAAATAGCATTCGTTCGCAAGTACAAGGTGAGTTTTTTGGCCCCGTTCGGCGGTTCTTTTACCTGATTTTGATGTGGATCATGTCCTACAGCAGATTAGGCAAAAGGCCATTATTTCGAATGGTCGTCTGGCCATTGTGGGGGGCGGGTAGATTTAGGCAATCTCAAGCATTTTGGTCGCTGTGCTGGCGCAGGATTCGACTTGCTCCCGATGGCGGCCTCAGGGCCGACCAGGGTGCTGGATCAGACCGAGTACATATCCATTCCTGCGGTAACGGCTGCTATTGGTTCCGCTTTTACAGCGGCTCACTTTTGAAAAGAGCGCAAAAGTAAGCAAAACGCTCTTGCCCCACCACTCGGCACCTCGCCTGGGCTCGGTGTGCCCGTAATCCGCCATGGATTTGGGGGGGCGCCTGAGATCAAGATCAAAAGCAGATCAAGATCAAGAGCGGCTCGCTTCGCATCGTGGTTACGTTGGCTGCTATCAAGTTGTGCAACGTCGGTCTATATCGCACCGGACGTTAATTGACACTTTTCAGATAATTAACCGGCCACTGGTTAAATAAATAATGGCGTCATGATTAAGACATTTTCTGTCAACTATTCCGAATGGAAAGAACGGTTGTCACTGTGAGAGATTTCGGCCGCAACACGTAACACTCTCACATAACTGATTATCAACAGGTGACTTATATGTCTTCCATAGAAAGCCTTCCCATCGGCGGTACATGGACCCAGTCCGAGTTACGTGGCACAGACCAGCGCGAACGCCTGGAGGCCAGACGCGGCGAGCCTTCAGTGCTGGTCGGCGGGGCAGGGGGCGACCAGCTGGTGGGGCGTCAGGGTGCCAATACATTCAAATATGAAAAAAGCACCGACTCCCTCAGCGATGATCCGGACACGATCCTGAATTTCAATCCGAAAGAAGATGAGATCGATGTGTCCCTGATGTTAAAGGACCACGCTATATCGGCAATCAATATTCAACCAGGCCCGCCTGTGGAGGTGGGCGATGTGCAACTGAGCCACGCGTTCGGCGTGAGTACATTGACTATCAAAGTCAATGCCGAAGGGCCGGACTTTTCCGTACGCGTTGATGGTGTAAATCTGTTGCCGCAGCATATCAATTTCTTCCATTCGGATTAAGCCTACGGGTTCTCCAGGTCATGCCCCAGCGACTGGATAAACAGTGAAAACAACTCGGGCTGTGACGAGATATCGAGCTTGGCGTAAAGGTGCCTGCGGTGCACTTTGACCGTGTCCGGCGAGATCTTGAGGCGTTCGGCCATGGCCTTGGAGGAAAACCCCCGCAACACCAGGCGAGCGATTTCCAGCTCGCGGTCCGACAGTACACCACTGCCGAAATGACTCAGCGCGTCCCGGATCTGGCTATCTATTGCCGGCGCTCGCTGAGTGCTTTGCTGCCAGTGCTGCTGCATCAATGGCAGCACCCAAGCGGCCAGTGTGGTCAACAGCCCGGTTTCCTCGAAGCTGAAGCGTCGCTGCATGCCCAGGGACAGTGAAAGCGTGCCCGTGCCGGGCAATTGCAGGATCAACTGCACTTCGTCTTCCAGCACGTTGTCGTGGAAGTAGTTGAGGAAGTACTCACTCTGGCGAAAATGGTCCGGCGCCACTTCCTCCAGGCGGTACACGCCGCTGGCATAGTTCTCGCGGCACGCCTGGTAGAACGGGTCGAGCAGGTACAGACCGTTGAGGTACACCAGCATCGACGCCGGTTTGCTGCTGGGCTGGGCGTCGTACTCCTCAAGGGCCTGGGGCGGGCCGTCCAGCGGGTAGAAAATCGCCAGGGCGTTATCGAAGGGCAGGCATTGGTGCAATAACAGCACCAATTGCTTCCAGAACCGTTCGGTGCCGATTTGTGACAAGGTGCGCCCCAACCCCGCGTGCATGCCGATTTCCCGGAACAGGCTCATATCACTGGCTCCCCTCAAAAGATCGGCCAAGGGTTCGGCTTTTAGCCGGTACCGTCAAGGGGAGTACGCCAATAGGGGAATTGGCCTACCGGCCCGTCAGCCGATAACGTCACCACTATTCAACGGGAAGCATATCCCGCACACACACATCATTTTTCGTTTCTGCCTCACACCAAAAACAACGACAGAGGATAACGATATGAGCGCTACCCCCACGCCCGATGGCCTGCTCAAGCCCACCTTGAGCGTCTTTGATGTAGTGGCTATCACCGTTTCCGCGGTGACGCCGGCCAGCTCCGTATTTGTGATCGCCCCGTTCGCCATTCAGCAAGCGGGCAGCGGCGTGTTCCTGGCGTTTGTGATGGCCGGGTTGCTGGCGTTGATGTTCGCCTTCTGTTACGCCGAACTCGGCCGCGCCCATAACAGTGCCGGTGGCGAGTATGTGTATGCCAAGCGCGTGTTTGGTGGCATGGCCGGCTACGCCACGTTCCTGACAGTGCTGGTGATGTTGCTGTTTATCCCGCCGGTATTGGCCACTGGTGCGGCGACTTATCTGAATAATGCCTTGGGTACGAACTTCGACTCCCAAACTGTCGCCCTGGTGATCGTGGTGTGCAGCTACGCCCTGGGCATTCTCAATATCAAGCTCAATGCCTGGATTACCGGCACCTGCCTGCTGTTGGAAGTGGCAGCGTTGCTGGTGATTGTGGTGATCGGCTTCGGCAACCCGGTGCAGCCGGCCAGCGTATTGTTCCAGCCGCAGATCGTCGAAAACGGCGTGTTGCACCTGGCGCCCTGGGCCCTGGTGATCGGTGCTGTCGGTATTGGCCTGTTCTCATTCAATGGCTACGGCCCGGCGGTATTGCTGGCCGAAGACATGAAATGCGGCGGCAAGGGGGTACACAAGGCGGTGCTGTGGTCCCTGGGGTTGGTGGTGGTGATCGAACTTGTGCCAATCACCGCACTGTTGATCGGCGCGCCGTCCCTGAGTGAGATGATCAGCAGCCCCGACCCCATTGGCTATCTTTTGACCAGCCACGGTAATGAAACCCTGTCGCGGTTGGTCAGTGCCGGGATTTTCCTGTCGGTGTTCAACGCGATTGTGGCCATTGTCATCCAGATCGGCCGGGTGGTGTTCAGCAGCGGACGCGATGCACTCTGGACGCCGAGTATCAACAAGCTGTTCACGCGGATTCATCCGCGCTGGGATTCGCCGTGGCTGGCTACGTTGTTCCTGGCGATTCCTTCGGCGCTGTTGAGTTTCAGCTCGAACCTGGCGGACCTGACGTCGTTCAGCGTGTTGCTGATCATGCTGGTGTACCTGGTGGTGGCGCTGAGCGCGCTGATGAGCCGGGTGCTGCTGCGTGATCGCGAACATCCCTATCGCATGCCATTGTGGCCGTTGCCGGCCGTGCTGGCGGTGCTCGGCGCGGGGTATCTGTTGGTGAACTTGATCCTTGAGGCGTCGATGCGCGACATCATGGTCATTATCGGTTTGCTGGCGCTGTCGGTGATTTTGTATTGCATCAGTGGCCGGTCGAGTCCGGTCTTTCAGAAATTGTAAGGAGTGGGTATGCGCGCACGTCAATTGGGTATCACGCTGGGGCTGGGCACGCCTGGCGAATTGAATGCCATCACCGATGTTCCCGGGGTTCGCGTCGGCCACACCACGCTCAAGACGCGTATCGACGGCAGGCAGGTGCGTACCGGCGTGACGGTGGTCCAGCCGCGCGCCGGTGAGGCCCGGCATCAACCCTGTTTTGCCGGGTACCACGTGCTGAACGGCAATGGTGATGCCACCGGCCTTGAGTGGATCAACGAGGCCGGTTTGTTGACCACTCCGATGGCCATCACCAACACCCACAGCGTCGGGATCGTGCGTGACACCTTGATCGCCCTGGAGCGCGAACGCCTGCAAGACCCCGCGGTGTACTGGTGCATGCCGGTGGTCATGGAAACCTATGACGGCCTGCTCAACGATATCTGGGGCCAGCATGTGCAACCTGAGCATGTGCGCCAGGCACTCGACCATGCCGAAACCGGCCCGGTGCAGGAAGGCGCCGTGGGCGGCGGCACCGGGATGATCTGCCATGAGTTCAAGGGCGGCATCGGCAGCGCATCCCGGCGCTTGTCGGTGGAGCAGGGCGGCTGGACCGTCGGCGTATTGGTGCAGGCCAACCATGGCAAGCGCCAGGAGCTGCGGGTCGATGGCTACCCGGTGGGCCGACATTTGATGGACATTGCTTCGCCCTTTGCCGAGCAGGGCACGCCCGGCATGGGGTCCATCGTGGTGATTATCGCCACCGACGCGCCATTGCTGCCCCATCAGTGCAAACGCTTGGCGCAGCGGGCGTCCATCGGTATCGCACGTACCGGTGGCGGCACCGAGGATTCCAGCGGTGACTTGTTTCTGGCCTTTGCCACCGGTAATCAGGATTTGCCGCAGGCGGACTACGGGCGCAAGGACCTGCCGCTGCGTACCGCGTTGCATATGGTCAATAACGATCACATTTCTCCACTGTTCAGCGCGGCGGCGGAGGCAGTGGAAGAAGCAATCATCAACGCGATGCTGGCAGGGGAAGACATGACCACACAGGCGGGTGTCCAGGTGCCTGGCCTGGCCGGCGAGACCCTCTTGGCAGCATTGCACAAGTGTGGCTGGAGTGTGTCCCGGTAATAGGGGGCACTGCACTTTAATAGTGCAAATAGTGGCTATTTAATGCCGCTAATGACACCGTGACAATATATTGGATCCATTACTCAAGTGCGCCGCTCAACTCGGAGCGGCTTTACTGCTATTTAATATTTAAATAATACGGCGCTCGAATTCGGCGGGTAAAAGCAAGCGTTCCCAATAAACACTACGTGGGACTTCCTCAAGTTGAACCTGTGTCACATTTTTGCTGTGGAAATAGATGTAGACGAAAGATTTCAAGTTGTGTCAGTTTTCTTACGCCTTCAAAAGAGGTGAGTGATAGGACTATCCTCGCCCGCGAGGTTCCTATCGAACAAAGACTGATGCACTTGCAAACAAGGAAGTACGTTTATGTCAAAAGTAAAAGACAAAGCTATTGTATCTGCCGCGCAAGCCAGCACTGCTTACTCGCAAATCGATAGCTTCAGCCATTTGTATGACCGTGGCGGCAACCTCACGGTCAATGGCAAACCGTCCTACACCGTGGACCAGGCAGCGACCCAGCTGCTGCGGGATGGCGCCGCGTACCGGGACTTTGATGGCAACGGCAAGATCGATCTGACCTACACCTTCCTCACCTCGGCTACCCAGAGCACCATGAACAAACATGGCATCTCAGGGTTCAGCCAGTTCAACGCCCAGCAGAAAGCACAGGCCGCACTGGCCATGCAATCCTGGTCGGATGTTGCCAACGTGACCTTTACCGAAAAGGCTTCCGGCGGTGACGGTCACATGACCTTCGGCAACTACAGCAGCGGCCAGGACGGCGCCGCGGCCTTCGCTTACCTGCCCGGCACCGGTGCGGGCTACGATGGCACCTCGTGGTACCTGACCAACAACAGCTACACGCCGAACAAGACTCCGGACCTGAACAACTATGGCCGGCAGACCCTGACCCACGAAATCGGCCACACCCTGGGCCTGGCTCACCCTGGCGACTATAACGCCGGGAACGGCAACCCGACCTATAACGACGCGACCTATGGACAGGACACGCGTGGTTATAGCCTCATGAGCTACTGGAGCGAGAGCAACACCAACCAGAACTTCAGCAAAGGTGGCGTCGAGGCTTACGCTTCCGGCCCGCTGATCGACGACATCGCCGCGATCCAGAAGCTCTACGGTGCCAACCTCAACACCCGCGCCGGCGACACCACCTACGGGTTCAACTCCAACACCGGGCGTGATTTCCTCAGCGCCACATCCAACGCCGACAAGCTGGTGTTCTCGGTATGGGACGGTGGCGGCAACGACACCCTGGACTTCTCTGGCTTCACTCAAAACCAGAAAATCAACCTCACTGCCACCTCGTTCTCCGATGTTGGCGGCCTGGTCGGCAACGTGTCGATCGCCAAGGGCGTCACTATCGAGAACGCATTCGGCGGTTCGGGCAACGACCTGATCATTGGTAACCAAGTCGCCAACACCATCAAGGGCGGGGCCGGCAACGACCTCATCTACGGCGGCGGCGGTGCGGACCAACTGTGGGGCGGTGCCGGTAGCGATACCTTCGTGTACGGTGCCAGTTCCGATTCCAAGCCAGGGGCCGCGGACAAGATCTTTGACTTCACCTCCGGTTCCGACAAGATCGATCTGTCGGGCATCACCAAGGGGGCGGGCTTGAGCTTCGTCAATGCGTTCACCGGCCATGCCGGCGATGCTGTGCTGAGCTATGCCTCGGGTACTAACCTGGGCACCTTGGCCGTGGACTTCTCCGGGCACGGCGTGGCGGATTTCCTCGTCACCACCGTTGGCCAGGCAGCCGTCAGCGACATCGTGGCCTGATGCACGGCGCGGCGCCTCGGCGCCGCGCTCCAGGATGGAGCTTTATATGCCACGTTTTTCTCATTTGATCGCCTGTGCTTCGCAGGTGTTGTTCGTTTTGGCAGGAGCCCACGCGATGGCTAGCAGTCTTGTATTACCGACCTCCGCCCAGTTGGCCGGGCATTGGCAATTGAAGCAGCAGGACCAGGTATGCGCACTGGAGTTAGTGGAACAGGCCAATGCCTTGGGAGGCGATATCGCTTGTGTTGAGCAATGGTTGGGCGACAAGCCACAGACGTGGTCGCCAACGCCGGACGGCATTTGGCTGTTTAACGCCGAAGGCGCTGGAATCACGCATTTGAATCGCCAGAAAGAAGGTGAATATCAGGCCCGCACTAAAGCCGGGCAAGTTGTCGAGCTGAAACGAATACCTTAATTAAAAGTTATAAGCATATAACTCGATCTAGTAGTTGGCCGTGCGCTTTACCGGCAGGGCGATTATTACGTGCAGTGCGCTTCAGGAAGATAAAACAATATGGCGAAGTCCCAAGGGGTTGCGCCCTTATTCAGGGCGCTGGGTGAGTACAAGAGTATTTTAATCAGCGTTGGCTGTTTCACGGCATTGATTAACCTGCTGATGCTGGTGCCGTCGATTTACATGTTGCAAGTGTATGACCGTGTGTTGTCCTCCCAGAATGAAACCACCCTGGTGATGTTGACGCTGATGGTCGTGGGCTTCTTTGCGTTTATTGGCCTGCTTGAAGTTATCCGCAGCTTTATCGTGATTCGTATCGGCAGCCAGTTGGAGCGGCGTTTCAATCTGCGCGTGTACAAGGCCGCGTTCGAACGCAACCTGCAGCGCGGCCAGGGTCATGCCGGGCAATCCTTGGGCGACCTGACCGCGTTGCGTCAATTCATCACCGGGCCTGCGCTGTTCGCGTTCTTTGATGCGCCATGGTTCCCGATCTACCTATTCGTGATTTTCCTCTTCAACGTGTGGCTTGGCGTGCTGGCCACGGCTGGCGCGGTGTTGTTGATTGCCCTGGCTTGCCTGAATGAATACCTGACCAAAAAACCATTGGGCGAGGCGGGTGTGTTTTCCCAGCAATCGACCCAGTTGGCCACCAGCCACCTGCACAACGCCGAGACGATCCAGGCCATGGGGATGCTCGGTGCGTTGCGCAAACGCTGGTTCGACGTGCATTCGCAGTTTTTGGGCTTCCAGAACACCGCCAGCGACACCGGGTCGGTCATTACCTCTCTGAGCAAATCCCTGCGCCTGTGCCTGCAATCTTTGGTATTGGGGCTGGGCGCCTACCTGGTGATCAAGGGCCAGATGACCGCCGGGATGATGATCGCAGGCTCCATCCTGATGGGCCGCGTACTCAGCCCCATCGACCAGTTGATCGCGGTGTGGAAGCAATGGAGTTCGGCCAAGCTGGCCTACCAGCGCCTCGATGGGCTGCTGCGCGAATTCCCGCCAGAGGGCGAGCAAATGGCCTTGCCGGCGCCCAAGGGCCAGGTCAGTTTCGAGCAGGTCAGTGCTGGCCCACCGGGGCGGCGCATGGCGACCTTGCATCAAGTCAGCTTCAACCTGGCGGCCGGTGAAGTGCTGGGCGTGCTGGGCGCGTCGGGTTCCGGCAAGTCCACCCTGGCCCGCGTACTGGTGGGCGTGTGGCCGACCCTGACCGGCACCGTGCGGCTGGACGGCGCGGATATTCACCGTTGGGACCGCGACGACCTCGGCCCGCACATTGGCTATTTGCCCCAGGACATTGAGCTGTTCAGCGGCAGCATCGCCGACAACATCGCACGCTTTCGCGAGGCCGACCCGGAGCTGGTGGTCAAGGCCGCGCAACAGGCCGGTGTGCATGAACTGATCCTACGCCTGCCCCAAGGCTACGACACGGTGCTGGGCGATAACGGCGGCGGCCTGTCCGGTGGCCAGAAACAACGCGTGGCCCTGGCCCGCGCCCTGTACGGCGGGCCGCGCCTGATTGTGCTGGATGAGCCCAACTCCAACCTCGATACGGTCGGCGAGGCGGCGTTGGCCAGCGCCATCGTGCAGATGAAAGCCCAAGGCAGCAGCGTCGTGCTGGTGACGCATCGCTCTTCGGCATTGGCCCAGGCCGACAAATTGCTGGTGCTCGGCGAAGGCCATCTGCAAGCGTTCGGGCCCAGCCAGGAAGTGCTGCGGGCGTTGTCCGGGCAACAGCAGGAAGCGCCGAAAGAAAAAACCGGTGTCAGTTTCAGTCGTCAGTACCCGGCCGCAAGGAACCCAGGCGCATGAGCAGTATTACGGTAGAACCTCGTTTCAAAGAGCGCGACGCCCGCTTCTTCGTGCGTATGGGCTGGCTGATGACGGTCGTCGGTGCCGGTGGTTTTTTCCTCTGGGCCAGCCTGGCACCGTTGGATCAGGGCATCCCGGTGCAAGGCACCGTGGTGGTGTCGGGTAAGCGCAAGGCCGTGCAAACCTTCAGCCCCGGTGTGGTCAGCCGCATCCTGGTCAAGGAGGGCGAACTGGTCAAGCAAGGCCAGCCGCTGTTTCGTCTCGACCAGACCCAGAACCAGGCCGACGTGCAATCCCTGCAAGCGCAGTACCGCATGGCCTGGGCCAGCGTGGCGCGTTGGCAGAGCGAGCGCGACAACCTGCCGAGCATCACCTTTCCCACCGAGCTGAGCGCCAATCCTGATCCAGCCCTGGCGTTGGTGCTGGAAGGCCAGCGCCAGCTGTTCAGCAGCCGCCGCGACGCCTTCGCCCGTGAACAAGCCGGGATTCGCGCCAGCATCGAAGGCGCTACCTCGCAGTTGAGCGGTATGCGCCGTGCCCGCAGTGACTTGACCGCCCAGGCCCAATCCCTGCGCGCGCAACTGAGCAATCTGCAACCTTTGGCCGACAACGGCTATATCCCGCGCAACCGGCTGATGGACTACCAGCGCCAGTTGTCTCAGGTGCAGCAGGACCTGGCGCAAAACGCCGGTGAAAGCGGCCGGATAGAGCAGGGTATTGTCGAGTCGCGGCTCAAATTGCAGCAACACAGCGAGGAATATCAAAAAGAGGTGCGCAGCCAATTGGCCGACGCGCAATTGCGCAGCCTGACCCTGGAGCAGCAACTCACTTCTGCGGGGTTCAACCTGCAACACAGCGAAATCAACGCGCCGGCCGATGGCATCGCCGTCAACCTCAGCGTGCACACCGAAGGCGCTGTGGTGCGCGCCGGAGAAACCCTGTTGGAAATCGTGCCCCAGGGCACGCGCCTGGAAGTGGAAGGGCATCTACCGGTGCATCTGGTGGACAAGGTCGGCACGCACTTGCCCGTCGACATCCTCTTCACCGCCTTCAACCAGAGCCGCACGCCACGGGTACCGGGCGAAGTCAGCCTGATTTCCGCCGACCAGATGCTCGATGAAAAAACCGGCGCGCCGTATTACGTGCTGCGCACCAGCGTCAGCGACGCGGCGATGGAAAAACTCCACGGTCTGGTGATCAAGCCCGGTATGCCTGCCGAGATGTTCGTGCGTACCGGCGAGCGGTCATTGCTCAATTACCTGTTCAAGCCGCTGCTGGATCGCGCCGGCTCCGCGTTGACTGAGGAATGAGCATGAAGCCAGTGTTCATTTCGCTATTGCTGGTGTGTGGCAGTGCCCAGGCCGCCATGGGCCCGTTCGATGTTTACGAGCAGGCGCTGCGCAACGATCCGGTGTTCCTCGGCGCGATCAAGGAGCGCAACGCCGGCCTGGAAAACCGCACCATCGGCCGCGCCGGGCTGCTGCCGAGGCTGTCCTACAACTACAACAAGGGCCGCAACAACTCCGAGGCGCATCTGCCCGACGGGCGCGGTGGCAGCTATAGGGACGACCGCAACTACAACAGCTACGGCTCCACCTTCAGCCTGCAACAACCGTTGTTTGATTACGAAGCCTACGCCAACTACCGCAAGGGCGTGGCCCAGGCGCTGTTTGCCGATGAAAGCTTTCGCGACAAGAGCCAGGCGCTGTTGGTGCGGGTGTTGAGCTATTACACCCAGGCGCTGTTTGCCCAGGATCAGATCGACATCGCCCGCGCAAAGAAAAAGGCCTTCGAGCAGCAATTCCAGCAGAACGAGCACTTGTTCAAGGCCGGCGAGGGCACGCGCACCGACATCCTTGAAGCCGAGTCGCGCTACGAGCTGGCCACTGCCGAAGAGATCCAGGCCCTGGATGAGCAGGACGCGTCACTCAGGGAGCTGGGCGCGTTGATCGGCGTGCAAAGCGTCAACATCAACGACCTGGCGCCGCTGAACCAGAGCTTTGCCGCGTTCACCCTGACCCCGGCCAACTACGACACCTGGCATGAGCTGGCGCTCACCAACAACCCGGTACTGGCTTCACAGCGCCAGTCGCTGGAAGTGGCGCGCTATGAAGTGGAACGCAACCGTGCCGGGCATTTGCCGCGAATCACCGCGTATGCCACGTCGCGCAAACAGGAATCCGACAGCGGCAACACCTACAACCAGCGCTACGACACCAACACCATTGGCGTCGAAGTGAGCATGCCGCTGTATGCCGGTGGCGGTATTTCGGCCTCCACCCGCCAGGCCAGCCGCGCAATGGAGCAGGCCGAGTACGAGCTGGAAGGCAAGACCCGCGAAACCCTCATCGAGCTGCGTCGCCAGTTCAGTGCGTGTCTGTCCGGCGTGAGCAAGCTGCGTGCCTACCAGAAAGCCTTGGTGTCCGCCGAGGCGCTGGTGGTGTCGACCAAGCAGAGCATCCTTGGCGGCGAGCGGGTCAACCTTGATGCGCTGAATGCCGAGCAGCAGCTCTACAGCACTCGCCGCGACCTGGCCCAGGCGCGGTACGACTACCTGATGGCCTGGACCAAATTGCACTACTACGCGGGCAACTTGCGCGACACCGATTTGGCCAAGGTAGACGAGGCCTTCGGCCCGGATAAAAACCTGTAGGAGTTCGCTCCTATAAGGGGAATAACAATAATCAGGAGTGTGCAGATGATCACTGATTCACCGCGTTTCAAACCCTTCACCGCAGGTTCATTGCTGTTGTTGTCCGTTGCGGCACAGGCGCAATACACCGAGACCGGCCAAGCGGGTAACCCGGCCAGTTGGCGTTCGACCGAATACCAAAGCGATTGGGGCCTGGGCCGTATGAAGGCCGATGAAGCCTACGCTGCCGGGATCAGTGGCCAAGGCGTGAAAATCGGCGCGCTGGACTCGGGTTTCGATGCCAATCACCCCGAAGCCTCCAAAGACCGCTTTCATGCGGTGACCGCCACCGGCACCTATGTCGACGGCAGCGCGTTCAGCACCACGGGCGCGCTCAACCCCAACAACGATTCCCACGGTACCCATGTCACCGGCACCATGGGCGCCGCCCGCGACGGCGTGGGCATGCACGGCGTGGCGTACAACGCGCAAGTCTATGTGGGCAACACCAACGCCAACGACAGCTTCCTGTTCGGCCCGACGCCAGACCCCAAGTACTTCAAGACGGTATACACCGCGATGGTGGATTCCGGCGTGCGCGCCATCAACAACAGTTGGGGCAGCCAGCCCAAGGATGTCAGCTACCAGACCCTCGGTGACCTGCACGCCGCCTACGCCCAGCACTACAACCGTGGCACCTGGCTGGACGCCGCAGCGGATGTGGCCAAGGCCGGGGTGATCAACGTGTTCAGCGCCGGCAACAGCGGCTATGCCAATGCCAGCGTGCGCTCGGCCTTGCCGTATTTTCAGCCGGAACTGGAAGGCCACTGGCTGGCGGTGTCGGGGCTGGATAAGGCTAATAACCAGAAATACAACAAGTGCGGTATCGCCAAATACTGGTGCATTTCCACGCCCGGCGCGCTGATCAACAGCACCATTCCCGACGGTGGTTATGGGGTCAAATCCGGCACCTCGATGTCGGCACCCCATGCCACCGGGGCGTTGGCGTTAGTGATGGAGCGCTACCCCTATATGACCAACGATCAAGCGTTGCAGGTGTTGTTGACCACTGCGACGCAGCTTGACGGTTCGATCACCCAGGCGCCCAACGCGATCGTCGGTTGGGGCGTGCCGGACCTCGGCCGGGCGATGCACGGTCCGGGGCAATTGCTTGGGGCCATGGATGTGAACCTGGCAGCCGGGCAGGGTGATGTGTGGAGCAATGGTATCTCCGACCAGGCCTTGCTTGCGCGCCAGGCCGAGGACCGCGCCGAGCACAGCGCGTGGCAGCAAACCCTGATCGACAAGGGCTGGCAGAACGGCGTGAGCGCCACCGCCAGCCAGCAGGACCAGACCGACTACGCCATCGGCAGCGCCCGCGACCAGGCAGCGGCGAACCGTGTGTATGAAGGCAGCCTGATCAAGTCCGGCGCCGGCAGCCTGGTACTCGGCGGTGACAGCACCTATCGGGGCGCCACTGTCGTCAATGGCGGCCTGTTGGCGGTGAACGGGTCGCTGACCTCGGCGGTCACGGTGAATGACAGCGGCACCCTTGGCGGTTCCGGGCGTATCGCCGCGTTGTCGGTAAACAACGGCGGCCGCGTGGCACCGGGCAATTCCGTGGGCACCTTGCAGGTAGCGGGAGATGTGAACCTCGGCGCGGGCTCGACCTATGCCGTGGAGCTGACGCCCACCAGCAGCGACCGTATTGTCGCGGGCGGCAAGGCGGTCCTGGGCGGCGGCACCGTCACCTTGGCGCTGGAAAACAGCCCCACGTTACTCAGTCAAAGTCAAGTCCAAAGCCTGATCGGCCGGCAATACTCGATCCTTGAGGCCGCGGGCGGCATCCAGGGCCAGTTTGGCCAAGTGCTGCCCAACTACCTGTTCCTCGGTGGCACCCTCGACTATGCCGCCAACGCTGTGCAACTGAACGTGGGGCGCAACGACGCGAGTTTTGCCAGCGTCGCCGCCACCCGTAACCAGCGCAACGTGGCGGCGGCTGCCGAGCAATTGGGCGCCAGCAACCCGGTGTATGAAAGCCTGTTGCAGTCGCAGTCAGTCGCCACCGCCCAGCAGGGTTTGCAGCAACTGTCCGGTGAAATCTACCCCGCCGTGGGTGCGATGCTGATCAACGACAGCCTGCAACTGCGCAATGCCGTGGGCGAGCGCCTGCGCCACGTACCGGTGAGCGGCGAAAGCAACCTGTGGTTCAAGGCACTCGGTGCCTGGGGCAAGAGTGACAGCCGCAGCGAAACGGCCGGTTCGACCACCTCCATCGGTGGCCTGTTGGCGGGCGTGGATGGCGCACTGGATGAGCAGACCCGCGTGGGTGTAGTCGCCGGTTACAGCGACAGCTCCTTGAATATGGGCAGCGGCACGCACTCATCGGCGTCCATCGACAGCTACCACTTCGGTGCATATGCCGGGCGCGAACTGGGCGACTGGCGCCTGAGTGTCGGCGGTGCCTACAGCTGGCATCGCGGCGATGTGAAGCGCGACCTGCAATGGGGTGATGTCAGCGGCAAGCAAAAAACCAAGCTGGATGCGACCACAGCGCAAGTCTTCACCGAAGCAGCGTACCGCATCCGCCTGCAAGCGGTGGCCTTGGAACCGTTCGCCAACCTGGCCTATGTGCACCTGAACAGCGAGTCGTTCCACGAAAAAGGCGATGCCGCCGCCCTGGAACGCGGCAGTGACCGCCGCGATGCGGTGCTCAGCACCCTTGGCGTACGGGCATTGAAAACCCTGGCCCTCAATGACCACCAGCAACTGGAACTCTCCGGATCGTTGGGCTGGCAACACAGCCTCACCGCCGTGGAATCCGAAGAGCACTTGGCGTTTGTCGCAGGCGGGCCTTCATTTGCCGTGCGCAGTGCGCCGTTGCTGCGTGACGCTGCGTTGGTGGGGCTGCAAGCCAGCCTGGCGCTGAATGCCGCGACGCGGGTCAACCTGGATTACAACGGCCAGTTGGGTGACCGCGCGAAAACCCAGGGTGTGGGTTTGAGCCTGAACTGGCAGTTCTGAAGACACCGCGAACAAAAATGTGGGAGCAGGCAAACCAGCGCCCACATTGAATCGGCGGTGTTCTGGAGAAAGTGATTTACACACGTGCAATAAGAAAACTAAGGAAGGTCACCGTGAAAAAACGCAAGTCAGGGTTAACTACCGCCATCCACACCGGCCCGGGCTACCCGCTCAAGGCGCTGAGCTGCGTGCCATACGGCGCGTTGCTGTGTTGCCTGGCAAGCCTGGGAACCGCTCAGGCTGCACCCTATGTGGAAACCGGCAAGCTGGGTGATGCCGCCAGTTGGCGCAGCAACGAGTTCAAGGCCGACTGGGGCTTGGGCGCCGTGCATGCCGACACCGCGTATGCCGCCGGCTACACCGGCAAGGGCGTCAAGTTGGGAATCTTCGACCAGCCGGTGTACGCCCAGCATCCGGAATTCGCCAGCCCCGACAAGGTGGTGACGATTGTCACCGAGGGCATTCGCCAATACACCGACCCGTATATCCCGGTGAAGGCCGGTGATGCGTTCCGCTACGACGGCACGCCGTCCAAGGACTCCAACGGCAAGCTGGGTAACCACGGCACCCACGTCGGCGGCATTGCTGCGGGTAACCGCGATGGCGGGCCGATGCATGGCGTGGCGTTCAATGCGCAAATCCTCACCGCCGAAAACGGTGACCCGGGCCCGGAAGATGGGATTATCCTCGGCAACGATGGCGCGGTGTACAAGGCTGGCTGGGACGGGCTGGTCGCCAGCGGCGCACGCATCATCAACAACAGCTGGGGCATCGGCATCGGTGACCAGTACGCCAAGGGCGGTCGCGATCCGGCGTTCCCCAATTTCACCGTGAATGAAGCCCAGGCGCAGTTCAATACGATCCGGCCGATCCTCGGCACGATCGCAGGTGGTGCTTATCAAGGCGCCATCGACGCGGCCCGCAGTGGTGTGCTGACCATCTTTGCCGCCGGTAACGACTACAACCGCAACAACCCGGACGCGATTTCCGGCCTGGCGTATTTTGTGCCGGAGATTGCGCCGAACTGGCTGTCGGTGGCGGCATTGCAGCAGAACCCGGACACCGCCAGCCCTGATCCGTATGTGATCAGCACCTTCTCTTCACGTTGCGGCTATGCGGCGAGTTTTTGCGTGTCGGCACCCGGTACCAAGATCTACAGCTCGATCATCAACGGCACCGACCTGAACAACCTGACCACCGACTGGGCCAACAAAAACGGCACTTCCATGGCCGCCCCCCATGTGGCGGGTGCAGCAGCGGTGCTGATGGAGCGCTTCGAGTACATGAGCGGCGACCAGATCTCCACGGTGCTCAAGACCACGGCCACTGACCTCGGCGCGCCGGGTATCGACTCGCTGTATGGCTGGGGCATGATCAATCTGGGCAAGGCGGTCAACGGCCCGGGGATGTTTATCACCGCCGAGGACATTCCTGCCGAGTTCCGCATTGAGGGCGCCTATGGCAGCGGCCAGTTCGTCGCGGACCTGCCGGGCGTCGGTGCGGTGGTGGACGCGGGCAAACCGACCCAGCGCATTTGCAACGACGTGCACTGCGGGCTGGATGTGTGGAGCAACAACATTTCAGGCCATGGCGGCTTGACCAAGCAGGGCATCGGCACCCTGGTGCTGGCCGGCGCCAACACCTACAGCGGCCCGACCCTGGTCAACCAGGGCTTGCTGGCGGTCAACGGTTCGCTCACCTCCGATGTCATCGTCAGCCAGACCGGCGTAATCGGTGGCTCGGGGCGTATCGGCTCGCTGACGGCAAATAGCGGCGGCGCCGTGGCGCCGGGCAATTCCATTGGCACCCTGAACGTGGCAGGTAATGTCACCTTCAACCCGGGCTCGACCTACGCCGTGGAATTATCGCCTGCCAGCAGCGACCGTATCGTCGCCGGGGGTACCGCCACGCTCAATGGCGGCACCGTAACCCTGGCCCTGGAAAACAGCCCGACACTGTTGAGTGCAACCCAGGCCCAAAGCCTGATCGGCCGTCAGTACAACATCCTGCAAGCGGCGGGCGGTGTCACCGGCAGTTTTGGTGCTGTACTGCCCAACTATCTGTTTGTCGGCGGCACCTTGAATTACGCGGCCAACGGTGTGCAGTTAGACGTGACACGCACCAACAGCTTCGCCAGTGTTGCTGCTACACCGAACCAACGCGCCGTGGCCGCAGCCGCTGAGCAATTGGGTGCGGGCAATGGCGTGTATGAAAGCTTGCTGTTGGCACCGACGGCCGCTTCGGCCCAGGGCGCGTTCCAGCAACTGAGCGGTGAAGTCTATCCGGCGCTGCAAACCGCATTGGTCAATGACAGCCGTTATGTACGCGAAGCAGTGGGCGAGCGCCTGCGCAATGGCGAGATGGGCGCAACCAGCCAAGCCATCGACAGCCGTGGCAACGTGTGGGTCAAGGCCCTGGGCGCCTGGGGCAAGACCGACAGCCGCAGCGACACCGCTGGCTATAACACTTCCATCGGCGGGATGCTTGCCGGGGTGGACGGTGCCCTCGACGACGCCACGCGCATCGGCCTGGTCGCGGGTTACAGCGATACCTCGCTGAACATGGGCAGCGACACCCATAGCCGCGCTTCGGTCGACAGCTACCACTTCGGTGCCTATGCCGGGCATGAAATCGGCGCCTGGCGCCTGAGCGGTGGGGCGACCTACAGCTGGCACCGCGCCGATGTGAAGCGCGACCTGCAATACGGTGATGTCGCCGGCAAGCAAAAGACCAAGGTCGATGCGCACAGCACCCAGGTGTTCACCGAAGCGGCGTATCGCATCAACCTGCAACCGCTGGCCCTGGAGCCGTTCGCCAACCTGGCCTACGTGCACCTGGACACGGACAGCTTCAAAGAGAAGGGCGATGCCGCTGCGCTGAAAAGTGGCGACGACAGCCGCGACCTGGTGTTGAGCACCCTGGGTGTGCGCGCCTTGAAGACCTTCAACGTCAACGACCACCAGCAATTGGAAGTCTCCGGCACTCTGGGCTGGCAGCACAACCTGAGCAGCACCGATTCCGAGCAACACCTGGCGTTTGCCTCGGGTGGCCCGTCGTTCGCGGTCGAAAGTGCGCCGATGGTGCGGGATGCCGCACTGGTTGGGGCGCGGGTCAGCCTGGCGTTGAGCAAGGATGCGCGGGTGAACTTCGACTACAACGGCCTGCTGGCCAGCAAAGAGAAGGTGCACGGCGTCGGCTTGAGCCTGGACTGGGCGTTCTAAAGGCCAGGTGTAATTGGTTGTGGCGAGGGAGCAAGCTCCCTCGCCACAGAAGCTCGCTCCTACAGTAGGTAACGGATAACAGGTGTTTTGGCTTTCTCTACAAATCCAACAACAGAGAGGCACTACCAATGGGTATCTTTGACTATAAAAACCTCGGCACCGAGGGCTCCAAAACGTTGTTCGCCGATGCGATGGCGATCACGATGTATTCCTACCACAACCTGGATAACGGCTTTGCCGTGGGTTACCAGAACAACGGCTTGGGCCTTGGCCTGCCGGCCACGCTGGTGAGCGCGCTGATTGGCAGCGGCAACGCCCAAGGCGTGATTCCCGGGATCCCGTGGAACCCGGATTCAGAAAAAGCCGCCCTCGACGCAGTGCAACAGGCCGGTTGGACCCCCATCAGCGCCAGCACCCTGGGCTATACCGGCAAGGTCGATGCCCGTGGCACCTTCTTTGGCGAAAAGACTGCGTACGGCACCGCCCAAGTGGAAGTGCTGGGCAAATACGATGACGCCGGCAAACTGCTGGAAATCGGCATCGGCTTTCGTGGCACCTCGGGGCCACGGGAAAGCCTGATCACCGACTCCATCGGGGATGTGATCAGTGACCTGCTTGCTGCATTCGGCCCCAAGGACTATGCAAAAAACTACGCCGGCGAGGCGTTTGGCAACTTGCTCGGCAACATCGCTGACTATGCCAGCGCCCAGGGCCTGAGCGGCAAGGATGTGGTGGTCAGCGGCCACAGCCTGGGCGGCCTTGCGGTCAACAGCATGGCGGATCTGAGCGGGAGCAAATGGTCAGGGTTCTACACCGATTCCAATTACGTGGCCTATGCGTCGCCCACCCAAAGCGCCGGCGACAAGGTGCTTAACGTCGGCTACGAAAACGACCCGGTATTCCGGGCGCTGGACGGTTCCTCATTCAACCTGTCGTCCCTGGGCGTGCACGACAAACCCCACGAGTCGAGCACCGACAATATTGTCAGCTTCAACGATCACTACGCTTCCGCACTGTGGAACGTGCTGCCGTTTTCCATCCTCAACCTGCCAACCTGGGTCTCGCACTTGCCCACCGGTTATGGCGACGGCATGACGCGCATTCTTGAGTCCGGCTTCTACGAGCAGATGACCCGTGACTCCACAGTGATCGTCGCCAACCTGTCCGATCCGGCACGGGCCAACACCTGGGTGCAGGACTTGAACCGCAATGCCGAGGCGCACAAGGGCAATACCTTTATCATCGGCAGCGACGGCGACGACCTGATCAAGGGCGGCAGGGGCGCGGACTTTATCGAAGGCGGCAAGGGTAATGACACGATCCGCGACAGCAGCGGGCATAACACGTTTTTGTTCAGTGGGCAGTTTGGTAATGATCGAGTGATTGGCTATCAGTCGACAGACAAGCTGGTGTTCAACGATGTGCAGGGCAGTCCCGATTATCGCGATCACACCAAGGTGGTGGGCGGGGATACGGTGATCAGTTTTGGCGCCGATTCGGTGACGTTGGTGGGCGTGAGCAGTCTGTCGGGGGAGGGGATTGTTATCGCTTAAGTTGGAATGCGGTTGAAAACTGTGGGAGGGGGCTTGCCCCCTCCCACATTTGATCGGTGTTGATTCGAGGATTAGTTTTCCTTGCGCACCGTGGCCACATCATCGGCCTTGATACGAATGCGCTTGCCGGCAATATCGGTGAACTCGTAGAAGCCATCGGCCGTTTTGGCGTTGGGCGTGTCCTTGGTCAAATACTGCGTGCCATTTTGCAATGTCACCACGGTTTGCGTGGAGCAACCGGCCAATACCAGAAAAGTGAGTGCAACCAGCGGCAGACCCAAATTCTTCATGTTCATAACCCTTACCTTTAACCCTGAAAAGTCCCGCAGCGTCTGGCTGTGGGCTATAAATGTTACGCGATCAACTCCCTCATCTGATCGTTTTTTTGCAAAAAGTTGCAGGCGCCATTTATCTATTACCGATTGCAACAACGGCTTTGCATCGGCACTCTGTATGCATAACCAGTATTTGACTCCATTGCGCCATGGCCAACCCCCTCGAAGACCCCTTGTATTACCTGCATAACTTCCGCCAGGTCCTGGCCTGGCTGGGGCAACGCTATGCCGATCTGCTCGATGCGGACGAACAGCATTTCATTCAGCAATTTGACAGGTTGCCCCAGGCGTCCCAGGCGTTATTGGTGCGCATGGTGATGCGCAAGGGTGTGCACTTTCGCGGCGCCAAGCTTAATTATGTGGAAATCGGCTGCCCCCATGCGGCAGCGGGCCCATTACGAGAACTGGGATGGGTGGATGACCAAAGCCCGCTGCCGTTTGCCACCTTGTTCGCCTTGCTGCAAAAGGGCGAAATCCTCGGCGCGTTCAGGCCCTGGATCGATCAGCCCAAGGGCAACAAGGCCACTTGGCTCGAACCGCTGGCGGCGCGGTTCAGCGAGCCGCGCAGTTTTGCTCAATGGTGCCCGGGCTTGGATGATGTGCTCTATAGCCTTACGGTCATGGCGTTGTGTGATCGCCTGCGCTTGATGTTCTTTGGCAACCTGCACCAGGACTGGTCCGAGTTCGTGCTGGCAGACCTGGGCATCTACACCTATGAAAAAGTCGAGATTTGCGCCGAGTCCCGCGGGTTACGCACGCGTGACGACGTGGTGGGGTTCCTGTTCCTGCACCAGTGCCAGCAAGCGTTTGAAGCCGGTGAGGCATTGGACACGCTGCTGGTGCAGATCGCCGGCCTGAGCACCGACAACCCCTGGCTGGAAAAACGCCGCGCCAAGCTGTTGTTCCAGATCGGCCAGTATTGCGAGCGCTGCGCCGAGCTTGCGCTGGCTGAACAGATCTACCTTGCCTGCGCCTATCCCGGTGCACGTGCGCGGTTGATCCGGGTCGTTGAGCGCCAAGAGGATTACGCCCGAGCGCTGGCCCTGGCCACTGCAGCCCAGCAGGCCCCGGAAAGCGCCGCTGAACAACAGCACTTGCTGCGTGTATTGCCGCGCCTGCGCCGCAAACTCGGCGAACCGGCGTTGCCCAAGGCCAAGCCGCAAGCGGTTGCACGCCTTGACCTGGCACTCGCCCAGGCGCCGCTGATGTCGGTGGAATACTGCGTCCAGGCGCACCTGAACGAGCCCGAGGCACCGGTGCATTACGTCGAGAATGGGTTGATCAACTCACTGTTCGGCCTGTTGTGCTGGGAAGCGATTTTCGCGCCGCTGCCGGGCGCGTTCTTCCATCCGTTCCAGCGTGGGCCGGCGGACCTGCACAGCGAAGACTTCCATCAACGCCGCGAGGCGTTGTTTGCTGCGTGTTTCGAGCAACTGGGGGATGAGCGCTACAAGGCCACCATCCGCCAACGTTTTCTGGACAAATGGGGTATCCAATCACCTTTCGTGTTCTGGAACCTGCTCAGCGAAGAGCTGTTGGAGCAAGCCCTGGCCTGCCTGCCCGCCGAGCACCTGCGCCATTGGTTCACACGCCTGCTGCTGGATATCCGCGCCAACCGGACCGGGATGCCGGACCTGATCCAGTTCTGGCCTGCACAAAAAACCTACCGCATGATCGAGGTCAAGGGCCCGGGCGATCGCCTGCAAGACAACCAACTGCGCTGGCTGCAATTTTGCGGTGAATACCAGATGCCGGTCACCGTCTGTTATGTGCGCTGGGCGGAGCAACCCGCTTGAGTTACAGCGTGGCCGTACGGGCGCTGTGTGAGTTCACGGCCAAGGTCGGCGACCTTGACCTGCGCTTTACCCCGTCGCCCAGCGCCCAGGAAGGTATCGTCGGCCACCGTACGGTGGCGTCCCGGCGCAGCGCGCACTACCAGAATGAAGTCGCCCTGGAGGGGCAATACCAGCAGCTCAACGTGCGGGGCAGGGCGGACGGCTACGACCCCGACGCCAACCGCCTTGAAGAAGTCAAAACCTACCGCGGCGACCTCTCTGCCCAGCCCGCCAACCATCGGCAACTGCACTGGGCCCAGGTCAAGGTGTATGGCTGGCTGATGTGCCAGAAGCTCGGCCTCGGCGAAATCGACTTGGCGCTGGTGTACTTCGATATCGTTGGCGAAGGCGAGACGCTGCTGAACCAACGTTTCGACGCGGCGCAGCTTGAGCACTTTTTCAATCAGCAGTGTGCGTTGTTCCTCGACTGGGCCCAATTGGAAATGCAGCACCGCGATAAGCGCAACAAGGCCGCCCAAGCCCTGGCATTTCCCCATGCCGATTTTCGTCACGGGCAGCGTACGTTGGCCGAGTCGGTCTACAAGGCGGTCAGCACCGGCCGTTGCCTGATGGCCCAGGCGCCCACGGGCATCGGCAAGACCGTCGGTACCCTCTTCCCGATGCTCAAGGCGCTGGCGCCGCAGCAGCTGGACAAGGTGTTCTTCCTTACCGCCAAAACGCCGGGGCGCAAGCTCGCCCTGGATGCCGCCCAGGTGCTGTACGACAGCAGTCCGGATCTGCCGCTGCGTGTACTTGAGCTGGTTGCACGGGACAAGGCGTGCGAACACCTGGATAAAGCCTGCCATGGTGATTCCTGCCCACTGGCCAAGGGTTTTTACGACCGCTTGCCCGCGGCCCGCCAGGCCGCGTCCAGGGTTCGCCTGCTCGATCAGCGCAGCCTGCGCAGTGTGGCGCTGGCCCATGACGTGTGCCCGTATTACCTCAGCCAGGAAATGGCGCGCTGGGCCGACCTGGTAGTCGCCGACTACAACTATTTTTTCGACTTCGGCGCCCTGTTATTCGGCCTGGCGCAGTTGAACCAATGGCGTGTTGCGACGCTGGTCGACGAGGCCCATAACCTGGTGGAACGCGCCCGTTCGATGTACAGCGCCAGCCTCGACCAATACAGCCTCAAGACCTTGCGCGAGACCGCGCCCGAGCCGCTGAACAAACCCTTGCAGCGCCTGAACCGCGAGTGGAACGCGTTGCACAAGG
Organism: Pseudomonas sp. OST1909; assembly: GCF_015277575.1. Lineage (NCBI taxonomy): Bacteria > Pseudomonadati > Pseudomonadota > Gammaproteobacteria > Pseudomonadales > Pseudomonadaceae > Pseudomonas > Pseudomonas sp. OST1909. Next base: position 3,514,025 of record NZ_CP063780.1, on the reverse strand, counting down.
AACAAGTCGCGCCGTATCAGGCCTATGCCACCCGGCCCGACAAACTGCTACAGGCCCTGAGCCTGTGCACCAGCGCCATGGGCGACTACTTCAACGATCACCCCGAGTCCCTCAATGGCGACCTGCAAGCCTTCTACTTTGAAGCACTGCAATTTTCCAAGGTGGCCGAGCTGTTCAACGAACACTTCATCTTCGACATCAGCAAGCGCCAGTTCAGTAGCAAGCACAGTAGCTCGACCCTGTGCCTGCGTAATGTGGTGCCGGCCGAATTCATCCGCCCCCGATTAACGGCGGCCCGCAGCAGCGTGCTGTTTTCCGCGACCCTGAGCCCACGCCACTATTACGCCGATTTACTCGGGTTGCCGGCGGATACTGCCTGGGTCGATGTAGAGTCGCCGTTCAAGGCCGAGCAATTGCAGGTCAGCATCGTTGAGCGCATCTCTACACGCTTTGTGCACCGCCAGGCGTCGCTGGAACCTATTGTGGAATTGATCGCCCGGCAATTTGCCGAGCAGCCGGGCAACTACCTGGCGTTTTTCTCCAGCTTCGATTACCTGCAGCAAGTGGCGCAGTTACTCGCCGAGCGACACCCGCAGATTACACTGTGGCTGCAGTCACGCGGCATGGCCGAGGCCGAGCGCCAGGCGTTCCTGGACCAGTTCACCCAGCACAGCCAAGGCATCGGTTTTGCCGTATTGGGCGGCGCGTTTGGCGAAGGTATCGACCTGCCGGGGGCGCGTTTGATTGGCGCTTTCATTGCCACCTTGGGCTTGCCGCAACTCAACCCGGTGAATGAACAGATCAAGGCACGCATGGGCGAGGTTTTCGGCGCGGGGTATGACTACACCTACCTGTATCCCGGCATCCAGAAGGTGGTGCAAGCGGCGGGGAGGGTAATCCGCAGCCAGCACGACCGCGGCGTGGTAATGCTGATCGATGACCGCTTTGGCGAGGCACGGGTGCGGCAGTTGTTGCCGCGTTGGTGGGCGATCAATGTTTGACAGATTTACGGCGATTCAAATGTGGGAGCGGTGGTGTTGCTTAGATTACTTCCAGGTAAGAACTGTGTATCGCCCGCGCCAACTCGCGCACGGTGTCGATAAAGTCTGTCAACCGGGCGTGCAGCCCATCTTCCAGAATCTCATCGATCCCGGTATACCGCAGCCTTGCTTCGAACTCCGCCGCCAGGCGCTGCGCCGTGCGTCCGTAACTGCCGGGCAAGTCGGCGAGGATATGGCTCAACTCTTCGATGCACGCGTGCAGCGAGCGCGGGACATCGCTGCGTAACAGCAGTAGCTCCGAGACCGAGCGTGCATTCAGGGCGTTGGGGTATAACTCGGTGTACGCCTCGAACGAGGACAGCGCACGCAGCAGGGCGCTCCACTGGTAATAACCGCGAGCCGACAAGTCGCTGACTTCTTCGGACTCTTCACCAAACATCTCATAGCGCGCATCCAGCAGGCGCAAGGTGTTGTCGGCGCGTTCTACAAAGGTGCCCAGGCGAATAAACCGGTAGGCGTCATTGCGCATGATGGTGCCCGAGGTCGCGCCGCGAAACAGGTGCGAGCGTTGCTTGACCCAGTCGCAGAAGTGGCTGATGCCATGCCGCGCCAGGCCGCCGGCGGCGATGCTGCGCATTTCCAGCCAGGTGGCGTTGAGGTTTTCCCACATATCGGCGGTGATGCGCCCGCGCACGGCGTGGGCATTGCCTCGGGCGGCGCGCAGGCAGTTGTAGATGCTGGCCGGGTTTTCTTCGTCCAGGGCGAAGAAGTGCAACATGCGCTCGGCATCCAGGGTCTGGTGACGCTCCAGGTAGCTGTCCAGGGTGCCGCTGCTGAGCAACGACATTGCCAGCTCATCCAGGCCATCGCTGCGCCCGGCCTGGGGCATCAACGACAGTGAATAACTGACTTCCAACATGCGCGCCAGGTTCTCGGCGCGTTCCAGGTAGCGCGACATCCAGTACAGATCAGCAGCGGTTCTACTCAACATACTCAGCCCTCCACCACCCAGGTGTCCTTGGTTCCGCCGCCTTGCGACGAGTTGACGACCAGCGAACCTTCCTTCAGCGCCACGCGGGTCAAGCCGCCCGGCACCAGGCGGGTTTCCTTGCCCGAGAGCACGAAGGGGCGCAGGTCGATATGCCGGGGCGCGATGCCGTTTTCGACAAAGGTCGGGCAGGTGGACAGGCTCAGGGTCGGTTGGGCGATGTAAGCGTGGGGACGCGCCTTGATGCGCTGGCGAAAATCTTCGATCTCGGCTGCGCTGGAGGCGGGGCCCACCAACATGCCGTAGCCGCCGGAACCCTGGGTTTCCTTGACCACCAGTTGCTCCAGGTTGGCCAGCACATGGGACAGTTCATCGGGCTTGCGGCACTGGAAGGTCGGCACGTTTTGCAGCACCGGCTCCTCGTCCAGATAGAAGCGGATCATCGCCGGCACATAGGGGTAGATCGACTTGTCGTCAGCCACCCCGGTGCCGATCGCGTTGGCGAGCACCACATTACCCGCGCAGTAGGCCGCCACCAGGCCGGGTACGCCGAGCATTGACTTGGGGTTGAACGCCTCGGGGTCAAGGAAGGCGTCGTCGATGCGCCGGTAGATCACGTCTACCGCCTTGGGGCCATCGGTGGTGCGCATGAAAACCTTGAGGTCGTGCACGAACAAATCGGCGCCTTCGACCAACTCAACGCCCATTTCCCGCGCCAGGAACGCGTGTTCGAAAAAAGCGCTGTTGAAGCGCCCAGGGGTCAATACCACCACATTGGGGTTATCGAGGCGGCTGGCGCTTTTCAAGGTCTTGAGCAGCAGGTTGGGGTAGTGGTCCACCGGTGCAATGCGTTGCTTGGCGAACACTTCCGGGAACAGGCGCATCATCATCTTGCGGTCTTCGAGCATGTAGCTCACGCCGCTGGGGGTACGCAGGTTGTCTTCGAGCACGTAATAGGTGCCGTCGCCGTCGCGTACCAGGTCGACACCGGAGATGTGCGAGTAAATGTCGCGGTGCAGGTCCAGGCCGACCATCGCCTTCTGATAGCCCTCGTTGCCCAGCACCTGTTCTGCCGGAATGATCCCGGCCTTGATAATGCGCTGGTCGTGGTAGATGTCGGCGAGGAACATATTCAGTGCGTTGACCCGCTGGATACAGCCGCGCTCGATCAGGCTCCACTCACTGGCGGGGATGCTGCGGGGGATGATGTCGAAGGGAATCAGGCGTTCGGTGTCTTGCTCGTCTCCATACAGGGTGAAGGTGATCCCGGCGCGATGGAACAGCAAATCGGCTTCACGGCGACGCTGGGCCAGCAGTTCCGGCGGCGTGTTGGCCAGCCAGCGGGAAAAATCCTGATAGTGGGCACGGCATACGCCGTTTGCGTCATTCATTTCATCGAAGAAAGTTCGAGCCATTCCAGTACCTTGTCAGTGCCGAGGATTTCCTGGGTGGCACTGCCGCTTAAAAACGCATGTTCTTATGAGCCCGTGGCTGAGGGTGCCAACAGGCCTGGTCCTTACTTTCTTATGGAGTCGGCTGGGTCGCGGGGTAACGAATGCTCCTGTTTTCGGGTAGATGAATGGATAAAGCAAGGGATGTGCCGGAACGCACACAAGGTGGCGATTAGCTGTGGCGAGCGAGCTTGCACGCGCTGGAGTGCGCAGCGCTCGCGCTTTTGTGGGGGCCGCTGCGCAGCCCAGCGCGAGCAAGCTCGCTCGCCACAGAAGCGGGCTCACCACAAGGGGGCAGAGGGCGCCCTGACTTGGTGCATAAGAAACTTGAACTTCATCCATGCCCGATTCTTCTAATGAGTCCCGTCACTTTGTGGAGCATCGTTGTGCCCCGAATCATCTCCCCAAACACGCCGGAAGCGGCCCTGACCGACCATAGCGAACACAACGCCAAGATCTTCGGCTCGCCCAAGGATCGCCTCGACTTCTACCGGCGCGAGATCCAGTACGAAACCAGCATCTTGGCCAACCGCACCGACGCTTACCTCACTGCGCAATCGTTTCTGGTGATCGCCTTCGTGTCCGGCATGGGCAACCTCAACCCGGAATGGGGCAAGCTGTTCACGCTTGTGGTACCGGTGATCCTCGCCGCGCTGGGTATTCTCAGCTCGCTCAACGCCTGGCCTGGCATACGCGCGGCCTACCAGATCATTGATCACTGGCACTACAAGCAAAGCGAATTGCTGCGCAGCGAGCCGGTGATGGGCCTGGCCTACGATGAATCGCCGCTGTTTTCCGAAATGGAGTCCAGTCACAAGGGCTATCGCAAGTCGTTGCTGTTTTCCATGCGCGCGCCGTGGTTGTTCATGGTGTTCTGGCTGGTGTTGGGCATCTATGCGTTTTATATCCAGGTGGACAATCCACTGCGCTGAGCAATCGGACGGAACTTCACTGGGGCACGTGGCGCCTTAGCTTTACGCGGTAAAGATTTATCACCGGTCTGTGAAGAGGTATGCCATGTCTACATCCAACGATCCCCAAACCAGCAACCGCAATGACCCTGCCATCGATGGTGGCGAGCCCGCTCCGGGCACCGCTGCCGATGCGCCCAAGGACCCGACGGCTGCCAGCGACCCCAAGGCCAGGGAAAATGACTACAGTCCTGACTTCAAGCCTGAGCGCGAGCACAAGCCTGAAACCGATGCCGATATCGATACCCAAGGCGGTTAACGGAGACGGTCATGTCAAAAGAACTCGACGAAGAACTCAACGACCCCGGCAATGAAGATCCGGGTTCGCTGATGGATGATGCGCAAGTGCCGCTCAACGATCTGGATGAAGCGGCCGACGTCGGCAATACCGACAGTCAGGACTGATCCGGCGGTGGGCCAGAGGGATCGGTGAACTTGAACAGGAGATGTCCTTCCTGTGCTTGATCAAGCGAGACCTACTGGCCCTGTACGCGGTTATCCATCACGCCAAGCGCGGCGCAGGATTTATTTTTTGTGCGCGGCGCGTCGTTCGTACCACACCAGCAAGGGCTGGGTGCTGAGGCCATGCACCATCACGCTCAGCGCGATCACCGAGAGGGTCAGGTTCACCGCCACGGCGCTGCTGGTACCGATCAGCCCATGGTTGAGCGCATAGAACAGGTAGTAGAGGCTGCCGATCCCGCGAATACCAAACCAACTGACCAGGCTGCGTTGCCGCCGATCCAGCAGGCTGCCCCAAGGCATCGCAAACACGCTGAGCGGGCGAACCACACAGAACAGCAACGCCGCCACCGCCAGCGCGCGCCAATCCCAATGGCTGACCAACACGATGCCCAATACGCTGACCAGAAACACCTCCATCGAGCGCTCGACCAGGCTGCCGAAAGCCAGCATGTCGCCCATCATCACGCCGGCGGCGATCTGGGTGTCCTTCAACTGGCTGACGTCACCGTGCAGCGCCTGCTCGGGCTCGATCTCCAGATGGCCCACCACCGGCTGGGCCAGGTGCTCGGCCGGCGTTTGCGCATAACCGGTGGATTTGACCTCGGCCTGGCGCAGCCCCAGGCCCGCCGCGAACACCGACAAGAAGCCGTAGCCGCCGACCGCTTCAGCCGTCACATACGCCAGGGCAATCAGCGCGAGGGTGAGGTAGTCATTCGGTGACAGGGTGCTATCGGCATTGATCAAGCGCAGGCGCAGGGTGATACGGCCAATGCCGCGGCCCATCCAGTAACCCATCAACAACCCGGCCGGAACCGCCCACAGCAGGTTCTTCAGCACCCAGCCGCCGAACCAGTCGCCGTCGAAACCGCCATGTTGCATAAACAGCAGGCCAAAAATCACAAAAGGAAACGCGGTACCGTCGTTCAACCCTGCTTCGCCGGACAGGCCGAATCGCAACGCGTCATAGTCCTGGGCATTGTTGACCTGCACCAGGCCGGCCAGCACCGGGTCGGTGGGCGCCAGCATCGCCCCCACCAGCAGCGAAACGCCCCAGGTTAAATCGAACAGGTAGTGCAGCAACAGGCAGGTGCCGAGGATGGTCAACAGCATCACCGGCCCGGCCATGCCAAAGGCGATGCGCCAGGTGCGGTGCTTGAGCGGCAGGCGCAATTTCAAACCGCTGACAAACAGCGAAAACAGCACCGCCACTTCCGTCAGGTGCTCCATCCAGCGCGCCGAGCCCTTCACGTCCAGGTGCAACAAGTCCACGCCCAGCGGGCCAATGGCGATGCCCAACAACAAGCACACCGCTGAGGTGGTCACCGGCATCCAGCGCAAATAGGAGGAGGTGAGGGCGAGGGTGAGCAGTACCGCGCCTAATACGGCCAACCATAGAATGAAAGTCATCGTGCGTGCACTCGGCCGTGGTTCATTCAGGTTGGAGGGCCATGGACAAGTACGGGTTCAAACAATCAACAACGTGGAAGCATCGGCTAACACACGGGCTGGAATGCATTCACCAAGGTTGACCACCCATACATACCGATGGCGCTGAGCGCGTGTTCAATCGGATGACTACACAGCTCTGCACAGGTACCTGATATGACGGGTATATCCCCAGCTCTTACGCATTCCTCACTGCCGCTGTTTACGCCCGGCGCCTCATCATCTGTGCTTCCTGACGTCGATGTTTTGCCGCGTGAGGCGCCCATTGACCGCGCCGCGACCGACACGGGCAGCGCCGCAATACGCCCTCTGGGCGGCGCGTTATCGTGGCCGATTACGTTGGACTCAGGCGAAAAACGGCGTTTGCGACTTATCACCATGAACCACGCTCACCATTTGGGCGATCAGCCGCTGGTGATGCAAACCCAGGGCGGGGTGCTGGAGTTTCTGCGGTATCGGCAGCCGCTGCCGGCAGAGGCGGGCGACGACCCGGCTAAAATACTCCAGGCACTGGTCAACTCCCCGCAAGGGCAGCGGATGGGCAAAGCGCTACAGCAAACCATGCAAGGCGTTGACAGCGAAAGCAGCGCAAGCGATTACCTGCTGGCCGCTATCGCCCTGCAGATGGACCCTGAGTCGATCACTGCGCCCGATCGCAACAGCGTTGCCGGTTTCGACCTGGGCAGTGACACACGTGGGGGGCACCACGCCTCCAAGGTCGTGGCCGGCTTGGCCGAACATTTGAGCAGTACCGGCAAAACCAGCGCTGCACTGGCGAGTGTTGGTGCGTACCTGTTGCTGGCCAAGGCGGTACCGCAGTTTCTGATCAAAGACATTCCCCCGACGGTAAAGGTCGGCAGTCAGGCGTGGGCCAGCCTGACGATGGCTGCGATGACGATTGAGGCGCACACCCCGGGCAAAGTCCCCGGCATGACGTTTGCGCAGGTCATGAGCGAGGCTGAAAACGCCCGACGGGTTGACCCTGTGGCCACTCAGCATGCCCAGACTGCCGCGTTATTCGATTGGGGCGTTGCGAATGAAATCATCCCCAAAAGAAACGCTGACACCTACACCGCTGCACAACTTGAAACCGTCAGGACCGAGTTCAACCAACAGCTTGATGAGCGGATGTCTGCTTCAAAAATACTGGACAAGGCAATATCGACGCGAACAGAAATCGCACAGATCAAGTTGCAGGAGCGGTTTGGAGACTTGGGCGCGCTGTTTGAAGTCAAAGCACTCAGCACTGATGCGTCTGGCGTGAAGCACGGGCAAAACGGGATAAGCGGCACTCATTCACTCTTGGACTACGCCAAGATGGACTTGCCGAATCCGAGACCACTTAAATCGAGTGACCCCCGCATTCCCATAGAGGCGGTGAACAGTAACCTCACGTTCGGTGTCAGGGAGGCTTTCGAACAGCAGTTCACACGCGCCATTCAGGAAAAAAAGGCTGCCGTCAATACAACCGTCAGGCACATGATCTCGCAGCTCCCATCTGCGGATAGGAAGAACTTCGAGTTTGGAAAAATCAGCTTTTTCCAAGAAGGCTCATACGTCATGGATGGTCATTTCAATAATACGCAGGGTCAAAATAAACCTGGACTGTTGGTCAAAACTGAACTGCATGGCACGACAAAAGCCTACGTCATCGACTTCAATAAAGGTTCGATTGAAAGGGCGAGCGTGTACGCAGCGCAGGTTCAGGAGTCCAAGGCAGGCAAAAATGTTTCTACGACCAAAGCGTTCACGCCCCGTCATAACGCAGATGGTCTGGGTCGTGAACGCCCATTGAGTGACTCACTTGTGAATAGTTTCACCAGCGCTCGATCCCGTTCGATTGCCGACGCCTTTGTCCAACACCTTGATCTCGATGACCCTGCAATAAAAGAACAGGCACGCGGGCAGACTCCCATAGACGAGTATTACAGCCCCAAACCGTTGAACGATTTTTTGTTGAACCTGATCCCCTTCAGATCGGCCATCGTCAATATTCAGAATGGCAAATATGGCGAGGCAGCATTTGATCTCATGCTGGACATCTTCGGCTTTGTTACTGCAGGGGCCACCACGGCTGGAAAACTGCTCAAGATCGGCAGCGCTGTTCTCTCCAGCGGTGCCAAGGCGCTAAAGGCTGCCAAAGTCATCGGCGTCGCCACGATTGACCTGCTCAATCCGGTGGGTGGTTTGGGTGATTTGGCCAGGTTGGTGGGCAGCGGTGGCTTGTATGTACTGTCCAAAACCGTCAATAAACTCAGAGGTGCCACCGGCAGTTACGACGTATTGAAGGCGATCAGCAAGCAGTATGACGCAGCGGCGACAGGCGTGGTGAAGGTGGCCGAACAGATGGTGGAGGGCGCCGCCGTGCTCAAGAACGGCCATTGGTATGCTTTTGATGCCGACGCGATGCGACCTTATGGCAGCCCGCTCGAGGAGTTCGCGGTCGCAACCCAGGCTGTCGCGGGTGAGGTGGACACGGCGCATATCGATGGGCTGAGTGAATTGAGCCATGAGCTGTTCGGGCACTTCAAAGTGCCAGACAGCAAAATCGTGGGGCTGTCACGTAACAGTCAGGGGGTGTATGTGGCGGCTGATGGGCACATTTCGCATATACGCCATACCGACAGCAACGGTGATACAGCGGTGTATGAGGTCCGCCAGGTTTCGCGCACGGACGACGGTGTTGTGCAGGCGCGGGTTTATCACAATAACCGGCAAACCGAGTTGCTGGTCCAGCATGTACAAGGTGACGAATGGCAACGCCTGGGGGCGCCCGGTGGTGGGCAGATCACTGCTGAGGACTTGAAGGCCTGGGAGGCGTTGTCACCAGAGCAACAGGAAAGCGTCACGCGCAAGGGCTTTGCCAAACAGAATAAGCTTCCACAGAAAACCTTTGAGTTCTTTGTGAAGCCTGACGGTCAGTTGAGCGATAGCGGCGTGATCGTGCGTGATCGCCCCGCCAGTACCTTGCCCAATAAGGTGACCGAAACGCATCTGCGTGCTTGGCAAAATATGACACAAGCGGCGCGTGACGAAATGACCTTGGACGGATTTATCGGCCTTCATAATCTTCGACCGACGACGATCAGGTCGTATGTGCGTCAGAATGGCACCCTGACGAGCAAGGGGGATGCGCTGGTCCAGGCGTCCGATCCCACCAGAAGTAACCAGATCAGCGATGATCATTTACGTCAGTGGGATGAGACTTTCAGGAAGGTGGAAAACTCATTGACGTCAGCGCAGTTTGTTAGCCAGCACGGGCTCAACCCACGTAGCTGGGCGAGGCTCGTTAACGCGGATGGTTCGTTGACGCAGGCGGGCGCGCAGCGTTTGGAGCAGGCACGACAGGCCGGCGCAGTCCAGGTCTCCACTCCCATGGCTGATCATTTGCGAGCGTGGCAGGCGCTGCCCTACGAGCAACAGCAAAGCCTTACCCCTGAGGTCTTTGCCCGGCAAAAAAACATCCCCCCGAGAGTTTTTGAGCGCTATGTGCAGCCCAATGGTCAACTGACCGATACCGGCCTGGCAGTGCGCGACCGTGCGCCCAACACGCCCTTCCATAGGGTGACTGAAACCCATCTCAGTGCTTGGCAAAACTTGACACAACCGGAGCGTGACGCTTTGACCCTTGTCGGGTTTTCCGAGCTTTATCATGTCAATCCGAATACGTTCAAAAATAATGTGCGGCAAAACGGTACCTTGAGTTCAATCGGCATGGATTTGCAGGGCAGGGCGTCCGGTGTTGGCCCTAACCAGATTACCGATGACCATCTTCGCCAATGGAAAGCGCATGTCGAGAACCCGGATAACCCGGTCACGCAAGCGCAGTTCATAACAGATAACGGACTCAATTCAGCTCTTTGGAGGGTGTGGGTTAATGTTGATGGTTCCTTGAAAAACAACGCCTCGACGCGTCTCGAGCGCTCCGCACTGGGTTCAATAACCCCTACGCCGAGCGCTCCCGCAAGAGTGGTCACGGCTGAGCATCTACGCGAGTGGGATGGGTTGCAGGCGCTGCAACAGCAAAGCCTTACCCGTGAGGACTTTGCACGGCAGAAAAACATCCACCCAAGAGTTTTTGAGCGCTACGTGCAACCCAATGGTCAACTGACCGCTATCGGCGTGGCAATACGCGACCGCGCGCCCAACACGCCCTTCCATAGGGTGACTGAAACCCATCTCAGTGCCTGGCAAAACTTGGCACAACCGGAGCGTGACGCTTTGACCCTCGACGGTTTTTCCGAGCTTTACCATATCAATCCGAATACGTTCAAAAGTTACGTGCGGCGAGATGGTACCCTGAGTCAAGCTGGCATAGAGTTGCTGGGCAGAACGGCGGGTGTCATCCCTAATACGATTACCGATAACCATCTCCGTCAGTGGAAAGCACATTTCGAGAACCCGGATAACTCGGTCACGCAAGCGCAGTTCATAACAGATAACGGGGTCCATTCAGCCACCTGGAGAGACTGGGTTAATCCTGATGGCTCCTTGAAAAAAAATGCCTCGGAGCGTCTTGAGCGCGCCGCACTGGTCCCAAGAACCCATACGCCGAATGCGCCCATGAAAGTGATTACGGCCGAACATTTGCGCGAGTGGGAGGCGTTGTCGACTGCGCAACAGCAAAGCGTTACCCATAGAGGCTTTACCCTACAGAAACACATATCCCGTAGAACCTTTGAATACTACGTGCAGCCTGGCGGCCAACTGAGTCCTGCCGGAATAATTGTGCGCGACCGTCCGATCAACACACCGTTTGATCACGTGGTCGACACGCATCTCCAAACGTGGATCAATATGACCGCGCAAGCGCGTGAAGCCATGACCATCGAAGGTTTTGCCGGTCTCCATAACCTTAATGTGGAAACGTTCAGAAAATATGCACGGGCTGATGGCAGCCTGAAGACTGCCGGCGAAGCGCTTGTGAATCGATCACTACTAAAACGACCTGCACCGGACCATTTGGACTCACCGCAACCGAAGGTTGCGGATCTGACTCAGCGCCCCGAGGCGCCACAAGGCTTAGAGACCCCAGACCCATCTCCTGTAGACCGGCCCGTCGTGATCAAGGTTGAGCCCATTGCTTCGCCGCCATTACCTCGTCACCAGATCGACAATACACTGCCTATCCTGCAGGACCCGGCGGACCCCACACTCAGCTTGACCAAAGCAATCGAGGGTTCTTTCGACGACATCCGCATTGCCAACTGGAATGGTCTGCTTGACGGGCTTGATAACGCAACGCACAAGAGGGTCAAAGCCAAGATAAAGGCCGAGATCAAAGAGTGGCTGGAAACCGAACGTCAGCACCAGTCCCGGTTTGATGAAACCTTGGAGGTAGTCACAGCACTCGACGATGGTGGGCCAGATCGAGGTGCGTCGGTGTGGGCGCGACGCGATATTCCCAAGTTTGAAGTGCTTGGCCCGTACGCGGGCAAATATCATGCCTCTGAGGCATCGCTGTTTCAGGAGCAACGCAAGCAAGGTTCGCGGGCGGTACTGACGTACTTGTTCGGGACCCGGTCGGGAAGTCGCTCGGTGAGTGCGCTGCACACGGGCAATACCCTGAGCAAGATCAATACTTCGCAATTGGGCAGTTTGCCGGCCTGGAAGTCGAACAATGTCATCTCCATCGCCGTCGGAAAAAACCTGACGTTCTACGTGGCGCTGAAGGACATCAAGAAAGGCGAGGAATTACTGCTGGACTATGGACCGTACTATAAAACGGTGCCTGATATAGCGATCAAGCCGGACCCTGATCACTAAGTCAAACCGGTCAAATCTGTTGGAGCGAGCAAGCTCCTTCCCATAGATTTTATCGACGGCGCGCTCCAGGTTTTTTCCAGGTAGGCATGGTGAGGCGCAGGGCCCAAGTTATCCGTTGAACGACGGTTTCGTTTGCACTATGTTGACCCCATTCTCCCCGTTGGCACAGCAACGGATTTGCGCATTTTCATCTTGAACCAGAGGCTCTGGCATGAGGTTTTCTCCCTTCGTTGAGCGAATTGCAGGGCAGGGCGTCGCCGCCTGGGACATCCACCACGCTGCGTTCGACGCTGCCAGCCAGGGCGAAGACGTCATCATCCTTAGCGTCGGCGACCCGGATTTCGCCACGCCGGCCTTTATCACTGACGCCGCCGTCAATGCCTTGCACGCGGGAGATTCCCACTACACCGAGATCGCCGGGCGCCCGGCCTTGCGCGAGGCGATCGCGACCCGTTACAGCCAGACCCTGGCCCGCCCGTTGGCGGCTGACAACGTCATCATCGTGCCCGGTGCGCAGAACGCGCTGTTCATCAGCTCGCTATGCCTGTTGCAGGCCGGCGACGAAGTGCTGGTGCTCGACCCGATGTACGTTACCTACGAAGCCACGCTCAAGGCCAGCGGCGCCACTCTGGTGCGGGTGCCCTGCAGTGCGCAGTCCGGCTTTCGACTGGATCCACCATTGCTCGCCGCCGCGATCACGCCGCGTACCCGGGCGATATTCTTTTCCAATCCGAACAACCCCACTGGCGTGGTGCTCAACCGGCAAGAGCTGCGAGCCATTGCGGACTTGGCGATCGCACACGACCTGTGGGTGGTAGTGGATGAGGTCTACGAAAGCCTGGTGTTCGACGGTCAATACCACAGCCTCGCGGCGTTGCCGGGCATGGCGCAGCGCTGCATCGTGATTGGCAGCTTGTCCAAGTCCCATGCCATGACCGGCTGGCGTATCGGCTGGCTCATCGCCCCAGCGCAAATGGTGCAGCACGCTGAAACCCTGCTGTTGAGCATGATGTACGGCTTACCCGGCTTCGTGATGGAGGCGGCGACAGCTGCGGTGTTGGCCCATGACGAAGTCACGCAAGGCATGCGTGAGACTTACCGACGCCGACGCGACCTGGTGGTGACTGCCTTGAGCGCCTGCCCGGGCATCCGCGTGCAGGCGCCGCAAGCGGGCATGTTTGTGTTGGTGGATGTGCGCGATACGGGCCTGGGGTCCCTGGATTTCGCCTGGCGCCTGTTTCGTGAAGCTGGTGTGTCGGTGCTGGACGCGGCAGCCTTCGGCGAGCCGGCCCAGGGCTTCGTTCGGCTTTCCTTTACCTTGGGCGAGGAGCGTCTGGCGCAAGCCTGTCGGCGGATTGTGCTGTTTGTTGAACAGCTTGCCAGTGAGCGGGCCGTGCACTGGGCGTGAGTACTTGCCCAACTTTTGGCCTTGTCTCGTTTCAAATGTGGGAGGGGCAATGCGACGATTCGACTTGCCCCGATGGCCATAGGTGTCTACCCAAATTGGTAGCAGCCGACGGTAACCACGATGCGTAGCGAGCCGCTCTTGATCTTGATCTGCTTTTGATCTCAGGCGCCCCGTCAAACCACGCTGGCCGGAATTCGACAGGGATTTGGGGGATATGTACTCGGTCTGACCCAGCATCCTGGTCGGCCCCGAGGCCGCCATCGGGAGCAAGCCCCCTCCCACAGGCTACGCAGCCCTGTTAGTCAGCCAACGGCGGCAAACGCCGTTTCACCGGGGTTTTCTTGACGATAGCGGTGTTGGTCTCGGCATAGGTATTCAGCCGGTCCAGCAGCGTGTCGAGGTGCTCCATGGTGCGTACATGCAGGCGTGCGATAAAGCAGTCGTCACCCGTGACCTTGTCGCATTCGGTGAACTCGGGGATCGCCTGGATCTGGCGTTCCACTTCCTGCAATTTGCCGGGCAGGGGGCGGATGCGCACGATGGCTTGCAGCAGGTAGCCGAAGTGCTTGGGGTCGATGTCGACGGTGTAGTGGGTCAGCACGCCGCGCTCTTCCAGGCGACGCAGACGTTCGCTGACGCTCGGCGAAGACAGACCGGTGATGCCCGCCAGGGTCTTGAGGGACAGGCGCGAGTCGTCCATCAAGGCGGCGATCAATTGCTGGTCGATAGTGTCGATCATGAGGTTTGCCTAATAAGAAAAGGTGAATCCTGGGTTTTGCCTTTTTTAGTCGCTGTAGCCGTGTCGAGCAGATTGCCATAATTGAGCCTCACTTGAGGAGCCTCAATCATGGATACATCAATCCGTCGCGGAACCTGGGAAATGATCGCCGCCATGCTGATCTCCGGCACCATTGGCTGGTTTGTGCTGGTGTCGGGCGTGTCGGTGCTTGAGGTGGTGTTCTGGCGCTGCGTGATTGGCGCGCTGACACTGCTGCTGGTGTGCGCGTTGCTGGGGTATTTGCGCCTGGCGTTACTCAACTGGGCCAAGCTCGGGCTGGCAGTGCTCAGCGGCGTGGCTATCGTCGGTAACTGGCTGTTGCTGTTCGAGTCCTATTCCCGTGCGTCCATCTCGATCAGCACGGCGGTGTACAACGTGCAGCCGTTCATACTGGTGATGCTGGCAGCGGTGTTTCTCGGTGAGAAGATCACCGTGCAAAAAATGGCGTGGCTGAGTGTGGCGTTCCTGGGCATGTTGGCGATCGTGACCGCCCATGGTGAGCAATCGGGTGGTGGGAATTATCTTGCTGGCATTGCCTTGGCCTTGGGCGCGGCATTTTTGTACGCGGTGGCGGCGCTGATCATCAAACGCCTGAAGGACGTACCGCCGCATTTGATGGCGTTGATCCAGGTGACCACCGGCGCAGTGCTGCTGGCGCCGCTGGTGCCCTGGCACAGCTTGCCCGTGTCGACCACTGCCTGGACGGCACTGGCGACATTGGGCGTGGTGCATACCGGTTTGATGTATGTGTTGCTGTACGGGGCTATTCAGAAGCTGCCCACGGCGATGACCGGCGCGTTGTCGTTCATCTACCCGATTGCGGCGATCCTGGTGGACTGGATCGCGTTCGGGCATCGCCTGGGGTGGCTGCAATGGCTGGGTGTGGCGGCGATTCTGCTGGCCGCTGCCGGGTTGCAGCGGGGCTGGTGGTGGCCCCGCGCCCGTCAGCTCAGTGCGTGCCCTGATAGATAAGGTTTTCCGGGTTGAAATGCTCTACAGCACTGCCCGGCTGCGGCAACCCGAGGATATGCCCCTTGATTTTGCCTACCACATGCATCTCGCACGGCTTGCAATCGAACTTCAGGGTCAGCACTTCGTCACCGTGGATCAATTGCATCGGCGCCACCTTGGTCTTTACCCCGGTCACACCCTTGGCCTGTTTAGGGCACAGGTTGAACGAGAAACGCAGGCAATGCTTGGTGATCATCACTGGCACTTCGCCGGTTTCTTCGTGGGCTTCGAAGGCCGCATCGATCAGCTTCACGCCGTGACGGTGGTAGAAGTCGCGAGCCTTCTGGTTATAGACGTTGGCCAGGAACGACAGGTGCGCATCCGGATACACCGGCGGCGGGGTGGTCTCGGCCTTGCGTCCACCCCGAGGGTGCGCCTGGATGCGGGCGGCGGTCAGGGCTTCGATCACTTCACGGCGCAACGCCTTGAGCTGCGAGTTGGGGATGAAGAACGCCTGCGGCGCGTCCAGGTCGATGCGGGTGGCGTGGTACTCGGTGGTGCCGAGTTGGCCGAGCAGATCGCGCAGAGTGTCCAGTGCCTGTTCCGGCTTGTTGGCTACACCAAACGGGCCGGGCAGGGTGACACTGGCGCTGATGCCTTCTTCGCTGGTGGCGGTGAGGTGCAACTGCTCTTCACGCAGGCGTGCAACCCACGCCAGGCCGATACGGCGTTCGGCGGACGTCTTGAGCAGTGCCTGTTGCCAGTTATGGTCCAGGTTACGGTTCAAAGGATGGTTGGGGCGCAACTGATGCAGGCCGGCCGGCATTTCATTCGGCTCGACGCGGTAGCGATAGCGCTTCTCGCCGTCTTCCTCGAACTCGCCCTTGGGCTCGGCGATATTGGCGCGAAAGCCCACCACTTCACGCTTGACCAGCACATTCAGGCCATCGCCGTTGGACAGCGGCTCATGGGTGACTACCTGCAAGTCACGCTTGCCGGCTTTTTCCACCACACCCACCGGCAGGCCGGTAAACGTCGGAGTATCGAACGCGCCGATGTCGATCTTGCGATCGGTGACGAAATAGTCGGTGCTGCCACGGTGGAAGGTCTTCTCCGGGTCCGGCAGGAAAAAATGCGCGGTACGCCCGCTGGAGGCGCGGGCCAGGTCCGGGCGGTCTTCGAGGATTTCGTCAAGGCGCTGGCGGTAGTAGGCGGTGATGTTCTTCACATAGCCCATGTCCTTGTAGCGGCCTTCGATCTTGAACGAACGCACACCCGCTTCGACCAGCGCGCGCAGGTTGGCGCTCTGGTTGTTGTCTTTCATCGACAGCAGGTGCTTTTCAAAGGCCACGACGCGGCCCTGGTCATCTTTCAAGGTGTACGGCAGACGGCAGGCCTGGGAGCAATCGCCACGGTTGGCACTGCGGCCATTCTGCGCATGGGAAATATTGCACTGCCCGGAGAACGCCACGCACAGGGCGCCGTGGATAAAGAATTCGATGGCGGCATCGGTTTCGTCGGCGATTGCGCGGATTTCCTGCAGGTTCAGCTCACGGGCCAATACCAACTGCGAGAAACCGGCCTGGTCAAGAAACTTTGCCCGGCCCAGGGTGCGGATGTCGGTCTGGGTGCTGGCGTGTAGCTCGATGGGCGGAATATCCAGCTCCATCACGCCCAGATCCTGCACGATCAACGCGTCTACACCTGCGTCATACAGCTGGTGGATCAGCTTGCGCGCCGGCTCCAGCTCGTTGTCATGCAAAATGGTGTTGATGGTGGTGAAGACGCGGGCGTGGTATCGACGGGCGAATTCCACCAGCTGCGCGATATCGCTCACCTCGTTACAGGCGTTGTGACGGGCGCCGAAGCTTGGGCCGCCTATGTAGATGGCGTCGGCGCCATGCAGAATGGCCTCGCGCGCAATGGCGACATCGCGGGCAGGGCTGAGCAATTCAAGGTGATGCTTGGGCAAGGACATAGTTTTTTTAGTCAGGCTTGTCACGGTCGAGGCGCGCATTGTAGCCGTGAAATGCCCGGCCGGCATCTACCGCAGGGCTGTCGGGCCCAGGGCTTGTGTGGGAGGGGGCTTGCTCCCGATGAGGGTGTGTCAGTAATTAAAACTGTTCTGACCCACCGCTATCGGGAGCAAGCCCCCTCCCACATTGTTCATAGCGCGCTGAGATATCAGGCTTTGGCAGCCATCGCTGTTACTTCAACACGCATTCCGTCCACCGCCAATGCAGCAACACCCACCGCAGCCCGCACCGGCCATGGCTTGGCAAAAAAGCGCTTGTAGACTTCATTGAACGCAGCGCGGTCGGCCATATCGGTGAGGTAGATGGTCAGGTGCATCACCCGGTCCATGGAACTGCCGGCTTTTTCCAGCGCGACTTTGAGCGCTTGCAGGGTGCATTCGCTTTGCAGGGTGATGTCGCCCAGCTCCAGGCTGCCGTCGGAGTGGGTCGGGATTTGGGTCGAGACCAGAATACCGTTGAAACCGATCACGTCAGATGAGATGGAGTCGGCGTCCGGGTCGGGGGTATAGGACAGGTCGTGGTTGGCCATGGGCACCTCGTGTTGGCAGGAACAGAAAGGCGCCATGGTCCGCGAAAAAAACGCTTGGGGCAAATCAGCGGGTTGTCTGAAAATTACTCCTTCACATCCATGAACTCTTCAGCCCACGCCACATAGCTCTCCGGCAACGTGTAGGTGTGGGTCAGTTCCGTGGCGCTGAGATTGGACGTGCTATGGGTAAGCTGGCGTTGCGCACGCAGGCTGTCGTAGGTGGCCTTGATCGCGGCGAAGTAGGCGCCATGCCCGGCTACGACGATGCGCACGCCCAGGCTGGCCAGGCGCTCGCTGTCATGCAGTTGCGGGTTGCCGTAGGTCACCAGCATCAACGGCACGCTGAGGTTCTCGGCGATTTGCTCCAGGTGCTCGAAGTCTTTGACGCCAACCATGCAGATACCATCGGCGCCGGCCTTTTCGTAGGCTTTGGTGCGGGCGATAACATCGGCGGTGGGCAACACGCCGGCGTTGGTGCGGGCAATGATCGACAATGCGGGGTCGACGCGCGCCTCAATGGCTGCCTTGACCTTGCCGATGCCTTCTTCTACCGAGATCAAATCGGTGGACTTGCGCCCGAACTGCGCCGGCAGCAGGGTATCTTCAATGGTCAGCGCGGCAACACCGGCGCGTTCCAGTTCCTCGACGGTACGCATCACGTTCAGCGCATTACCGTAGCCGTGGTCGGCGTCGGCAATGAAGGGCAACTGGGCGACACGGCCAATGCGGGTGGCTTGCTCAACAAACTCACTCAGGGTAATCAACGCGAAATCGGGGGCCGCCAGCACCTGCAGGGAGGCGACTGAACCGCCCAGGATCCCGACTTCAAAACCCAGGTCGGCCGCGATGCGGGCAGACATGGGGTCGAATACGGAGGCGGTTTCAACGCAGATAGGCGTTGCCAGCAGGTCACGGAAGTTACGGCGTAGCGCTGAGTGAGAAATCTTGGGCATGTTCTTTCCTGGCTTTGGTCATCGTCAAGTGACGATCAATGTCTATTCGTGGTGCCGGGAGATTACCACGCAGACGGGCAGGGGATTATGACGTTTGAGCGGGGCCGTGCTATTGAGCGACGGCGCTGTATGACTGGCCCAGGTCGCGGGCCCAGCCGTCGAGCACTTCTTTTACGTTGTCGGCGGTCATCACTTGCTTGTCGTTATCCAGGGGAATGCCGGTGCCCTCGCTCACGATGGCAGCCACCACATCGCCGGTCGAGCCGTCTTCGAGGGACAGCTGCGTGGCGATCTCGCTGTCCTGGTCGCGGATGCCGGCGGCGGTGCTCACGCCCGCTGCGACCAGGGTGATCGGCAGCCATTCATACAGGCGCAAGCCTTGGGTGCTGGTGGTGATCCGGGTAATGGCGGGGCGTACCGTAAGCGTGTCGGGCCCGGGCTTTGCGGCCAGATACATGTGTTTGCCAAGCTCCGACCGCAGTACCAGGTCGTAATATCCGGTGACGTGGAAGAGGGTGCTTTGCGGTATCTGGGCGCTGGGTTCAACGGCCGGGAAAAACTGGCTGGGCGCCAGGTACACCTGCTTGTATCGGCCACGCTTCAAGGCCGGACTGACCCAACTCAGCACGGTCTGGCCCGAAGCACTCTGGTGTTCTTTAAGCAGGCTGTAATCGTGAAGAAAACCCGCGTCTTCGGGCTCGATACGGTTGCTGCTGCAGGCCGCCAGGCTCAAGGAGGCCGCCATCAATAACGGCAGTGAACGTTTGCAGGTCATTAGTGGGCTGCCTGTTCGTTCGGGTTGTCATGAGAGCATTCGATGTGCAACTGCCCATGGGTCATGATCCAATGGACAAGCTCGGCGATGGGGATGGAGTGGGCATACTCGACCCAGCGCCCGGCGTCAGGGCTGTAATGTTCGAAGTAGCGGCGCAATACGATGCGGTCCTGGTCCGCCGTCAGGCCCAGGCAGGACTCCTGGAACAGCATGGGGCTGTCCTGTGCGAGGGACGATGTGCGCTGGCTCAGCACCAGGGGCCGCCCGGTGTCCTGTGCCTGCTCTGTATACCTGCTGCTGGAAACCTTCATGAACGTCGCCTTGAATGGAAGGCGTGCAGGATGCCCGACGGTTTTTTCCCGAAGATGTCCGGGTTGTGTCCGTGGCGAAGGAATGTTGCTCGATTGAAATAAATGACCCCGGCGCCGGAATGGTTTTAGATGTTTTCCTTTTTTGCCAGGGGGCCTGGGAACGTGAGCAGACTGCTGATCGTCGACGACGACGGAGAAATTCTGGCATTGCTGAAGAAGTTCTTCGTGCAGCACGCCTACGAGGTCGACGTGGCTGCCGACGGAGAAGCCATGTGGGCAGCCATCGCCCGGCAGCGGCCAGACACCATTATCCTGGACCTCATGCTGCCCGGTGAAGGCGGCCTTAGCCTGTGCCAGAAAGTCCGGGCGCAGATGGGCATTCCAATCATCATGCTCACGGCCATGGGCGAGCTCAGTGATCGCATCGTCGGCCTGGAGCTTGGCGCCGACGACTATCTGACCAAACCGTTTGCCCCCCGCGAATTGCTGGCCCGTCTGCGGGCGGTGCAACGGCGGGCGGGGCAGCCCGTCGGCGCTGCCAGTGAGCATTCCCGGCCAATCATCGCGTTCGCCGGTTGGCATCTGGATATTACCTGCCGCGAGCTGCGCTCTCCCGAGGGCGTGATGATTCCGCTGTCCGGTGGCGAATTCGACTTGCTGGTGGTGTTTCTTGAGCATCCTCAGCGCATCCTCACCCGCGACCAATTGATCGACCTGACCCACGGCCGGGGCCACGACGCCTTCGACCGCAGCATTGACGTGCAGGTCAGCCGGCTGCGGCGCAAGATCGAGCCCGATTGCAAACGCCCGGACCTGATCCGCACGGTACGCAATGGCGGCTATCTGTTCACCGCCCCGGTCACCCGGTCATGATCCGCGACCTGTTGCGTCGCGACACCCTGAACCGGCGCATCGCCCTGACCATTCTCGCCGCGATGCTCGCTTCGCTGGCGCTTAATGCCTTGTTCGTCCAGGTTGCCGGGGTCTGGGCGCGCCCGCCGATCGAGCGCACAGGGTTGCTGGAGCAGATGGCCGCCACCACCAAAGTCATCGAAGCCGCGCCTGCAACGCTGCGTCCGCAACTGGCGGCAGCGGCCAGCGATGCCCGCCTGCATGTGGCGTGGCGTAACGAGCCCGCGGATTTCGGCCTTCCCGACGGCAACACGGCGCTTCAAACGGGCGAAGTCCCGGGGATACAAGCACTGTTTGGCACTGGGCGACAAATTAAGGTGTTCAGCCCCGACGATTGGCCGCGTGGCAGCCCCGAGGCGCACTATGTTGCGCTCGTGCAGTTGCTCGATGGCAGCTGGTTGTCATTCGTCCCGCCTGAACGCACGTGGGGGCTGAGCGCACCCACGCGCATCGCGGTGATCATCACCCTGGGGTTGATCGCGACCTTGTTGGTGGCCTGGCTCGCGACCCGGCAATTGGCCCAACCGTTGCAGCGTTTCGCCAGTGCCGCCAGGCGTTTTGGTGGTGATTTGCGCGCTCCGCCCATCGACAGCGAAGGCCCCCACGAAATACGCCAGGCCATCATCGCCTTCAACACCATGCAGGCGCAGATCCAGCATTTCATCGGCGAACGCACCCATATGCTCGCGGCGATTTCCCACGACTTGCGCGCGCCTTTGACGCGGATTCGCCTGCGTTGCGAGTTCATGGAGGATCTGGACCATCAGCACAAACTGATTCGCGATGTCGAGGAAATGCAGTCGATGATCAACACTGCGCTGGCGTTCTTTCGCGACGATACGGTGCTGGAGCAACGCACTGCATTCGATCTGTCGGAGCTGCTGCAAACCATCATCGATGATTATCGCGACCAGCATTTTGCGGTGGATTTCATTGGGCCGTCCCACCTGGTCTATCACGGACGCCCACTGGGACTTAAGCGGGTGATGGTCAACCTGCTGGAGAACGCCGCCAAATATGCGCGTCACCCTGGCATCTCTCTGAGTGGGGACGGTCAGCGCATCTGCATTGAGGTTCATGACCAGGGACCGGGGATTCCCGAGGCTGACCTTGAGCGCGTATTCGATCCATTCTTTCGCCTCGAAACCTCGCGCAATCGTAATACCGGTGGCGTGGGTCTCGGGCTTTCAGCAGCGCGCGCCATTGTGCGCGAGCAGGGCGGCGAACTGACGCTAAGCAACCGTCTGCGTGGCTCAGGCTTGGTGGCGCGGGTCGAGTTGCCTCTATAGCCTGATGCGGGGCGCGCATTATTTTCGCATTACGTTATGCGTTATAGGTATTTTACACGCACCTCTTAGAACCGCATCGTATCGATCCTTACGAATATTGCCGAGACCGCGCGCGCGGATCGACTTGACTGCCCCACACGGCATCTGGAGACGAGCGTGCGTTACCTGACAACATTGGCGGCCGGGTTGGCCGCCACCTTGCTAAGCCTGACGGCACAGGCACAAACCCTGGTCGTGGGTGACCAGAGCTATAACGCCCAAGCGGTGATGGAAGCGGCGGGGGTGCTGGATGATCTGCCCTATACCCTGGAATGGAAGCAATTCACCGCCGGGTCACCGGTGGCCGAAGCGCTCAACGTCGGCAGCCTGGATATCGGCCTGCTGGGCGATGCGCCGGTATTGTTCCTGGGCGCGTTGGGCGCACCGATCAAGGTGATTGCCGTCAGCCGCCAGAATCTTGCGGGCGTGGCGATTTTGGTGAAAAAGGATTCGTCGATCCACAGCCTGGCCGATCTTGCGGGCAAGCGCGCGGCCATCTGGAAGGGCTCCTGGAGCCAGCAACTGCTGCTGACTGCATTGGATAAAGCCGGGGTTGCACGGGACTCTCTGGAGTTACGCTACCTCAGCGCGCTGGATGCGTCCCATGCGCTGGAGGGCGGCGCGGTTGACGTCATCGCCACCTGGGAGCCCTATGTCACGCAACAGGAACGCCAGGGTGCGCGAGTGCTGGCGACCGCCGAGGGGTTGATCCCGGCCCAGAGTTTTATCGCCGCCAACGCCAATGCGGTAGAGGCCAAGCGTGAGCCTATCAGCGACTTTCTCCAGCGGCTGAAAAAAGCCCGTGACTGGGCTCGCCAAAACCCGACCAACGCCGATGCCTATGCCGATGCCTGGGCCAAGCGCACCCGTGCCGACGCCGACATCGCCCGTGTGTGGTTTGCTCGGGCGCGCACCACCGTCGAGCCACTGACCGCCCAGGCGCCTGTGGAGGCGCAAAAGACCGTGGACTTTTTCGCCAGCCAGGGCCTGATCAAGGCTTACCCGGCCGCCCAACTGTTTGACCCGTCCTTCGCGGCGTCCTTGCAGCCAGCCGTCGCCACCCGCCAGCCCTGAAGGTTCTTGTCATGACTAAAAGACAGCTCAAACTGGGCGCCCTGACCATGGGCAGCGGTGGCCCGGGCCGCCATAACCTGTGGCTCGACCCGCAACTGCCGGCCGATGCCAGCGTCAACGTCGATTGGTACATCGAAATTGCGCGCCAGGCCGAGGCGGCGCTGTTCGACTTGATGTTTATCGTCGACAGCCAATTTATCACCCCCGGCTCGCCATCCCATTACCTCAATCGCCTGGAGCCGCTGACACTGTTATCGGCGCTGGCGGTGAGTACCCGGCATATCGGCCTGGTTGGCACGCTGACCACCTCCTACAACTCGCCGTATAACGTGGCGCGGCGCCTGGCGTCCCTGGATTTGATCAGCAAAGGCCGCGCCGGCTGGAACGTGGTCACCAGCGGTGATGCTGGCACCGCAGGCAATTACAGCCGCGATGAACATTATGACTACGCTACCCGCTATGGCCGCGCCGCCGAACACGTCCAGGTGGTGCAGGGGTTGTGGAACTCTTACGAAGACGATGCGTTTGTGCGCGACCGCGCTACCGGCCAGTTTCTCGACCCCAGCAAGCTGCACAGCCTGAACCACCAGGGCGAACATTTTCGCGTGGTCGGCCCGCTGAATATCCAACGCTCACCCCAGGGCCAACCGGTGATCTTTCAGGCCGGTGATTCCGAGCCAGGCCGCGATCTGGGCGCCGCCACGGCGGACGTGATCTTCACCCATGCGGCCAGCATCGAGCAGGGCCAGGCGTTTTACCGGGATATCAAGGGCAGGGCGGCACAAAGAGGGCGCGATCCGGAGCAGTTATTGATCATGCCCGGTGCGGAAGTCTATGTGGGTGACACTGATGCACAGGCCCGGGAAATCGAGCAGCACTACCATCAACTCGACCATAGTTTTGAACTGGCGCTCAAGGAGTTCGGGCGTAATTTCGGCTGGCATGATTTCAGCCAGTACGACCTGGATGCGCCATTCCCGCAAGAGAGCCTGGAAGCGGCGCGCAGCAGTTTTTTCACCAATGCCAAACGCATTGCCGATCAGGCGCGGGAGAAGGGTTTCACCTTGCGCCAGGCCATTGAGTTTGGTCGGCAACTGCGTCCTGGCGCCTTCGTGGGTAGCGCCGATACGGTGACGCAGAAAATGGCTGACTGGCTCCAGGCGCGGGCTGTGGACGGGTTCAATATCTACATCGGCCACCCCGGGCAGTTCGATCGATTCACCCGGGAGGTGATTCCGTTGTTGCAGGAACGCGGGGTTTATCGCACAGAGTATGAAGGCTCGACTTTGCGCGAAAGTCTGGGGCTGGCGATACCACGGTTTAAGGTTTGATAGCGGTGTCGACAAGGCGCCCAACACCTCCCCGTTTCGCATAACTGCTGTGCAGTTCCAGGGATTAATCCGCCGGCGCGCACTGCCTATAGTTCATTCACACACCGCAGCGTTTAAACGCGCTGCGGGCTCCAGCCAAAAACTGAGGTGAGCCTGATGAACCGTGAATTCAACCCTGCGCCGACGGATATAAACCAAGTGGACGCCGAGTACTTCGAGTACAGCAAGGCGGCCAACCCCATCAGTGCCAACCTTATTGCGCGCATTCCCTACCACAGCTTTCCCGCCTCGTTATACGACAGTGGCCCTTCACGCGTGGTACCGCTGGACCTCAGTGACGCCTTGGGCTGCGAAGGCCCTGCGACAGGCCCCGGGCTGTGCGCGAACTTCATGCGCCTTAACCGTGGCGACACGCTGACCCTGCAACCCAATGCGACGTCCCAGGTGTTCTACGTGATCGCAGGCGAGGGCAGCGTGGTTCAGGGCGAACATGAGATTCAATGGTCAAAAGGTTGTTTTATGGCCTTGCCTGGCTTGCAGGCAGCACACTTCAGCGCCCGCCAGGATGCCCGTCTTTACTACGTGCACGATGAACCGTTATTGCGTTACCTGGGGGTGGCAGGCAGCGCAGACCGCTTCGCGCCGACGTTGTACCCCGCAGAACTGGCTAACGCCAAGCTGCGTGAAGCGGCCGACGATCCTCGTGCGCAAGACCGCAGCCGCATCAGCATTTTGCTGGGCAACCGCAACTTCCCCCAGACGCGCACCGTGACCCACGTGCTGTGGGCCATGTATGGGATCCTGCCGGCAGGCTCGGTACAGAAACCTCACCGGCATCAGTCGATTGCGCTGGACTTCATCATTGATTGCCCGCCGGGCTGTTACTCGCTGGTGGGCACCGAGTTGGACGCGGACGGGCAGATCCGCAATCCGCAGCGGGTGGACTGGTCGCCTGGCCTGGCATTTGTCACGCCGCCGGGGTACTGGCACGCGCACTTCAATGAATCGGACACCGAGGCGTTCCTGATTCCGATTCAGGACGCAGGGCTGCAAACCTATCTGCGCTCGCTGGATATTCGCTTCAGTTGAGTGATGTCCACTCAGGCGTCTGGCCCAGTCGCTCAACGATAAAGTCGATAAAACACCTGACCTTGGACGACACTATGCGCTTGGGCGGGTAGACAAACCACACGGCGAAGTCGCGCTCGACATCGCGTATTCGCCATTGCGGCAGCCACACGAGCAACTCGCCGGCCTGGATGCTCTGGGCGACCAACCAATCCGGCAAAAGGGCAAAGCCCAGCCCCTGGCGAGCGGCGATCAGTTGTGCGTCGAGATCATTTATCCGAATGCAGCCGTTGTGCAGCAGCGGTGATACCTGATCGCCGCAGACAAAGCTGATAGCGCCCGTAGGCAGCGTACCCAACACCGCAGGCAAACCGGCGAGGTCGGCGGGGGTTGAGGGTGCAGGGTGCTGCCTGGCAAAAGCCGGGCTGACCACCACGCGGTAGTGGCCGTCGCAGAGTTTGCGGGCCTTGAGCGTCGAATCGGCCAGCGCGCCAATGCGTATGGCTAGATCGACGCCGGCATGAATCAGGTTGACCTGAGCATTATCCAATACCAATTCCACACTGATTTGCGGGTAGCGCGCGCAAAAGTCCTTCAAGGCTGGAAGGATGTGATGGCGGGCGAATGCCGGCGGCAGGTTGAGCTTCAACAAGCCCCTGGGCTGCTGGTTCAACGCAGACGTCGCCGCCTTGGCGTGTTCCAGTTCATCCAGCACCCTGCGGGCGTGCATCAGGAAGGTCTGGCCGCCTTCGGTCAGGTGCAAGGTGCGCGTGGAGCGGTTGAACAACGCGATACCCAGGTCTTGCTCAAGATCCTTTATATAGCGTGAAACCGTGGACGCCTTGATCCCCAAACGCTCGGCTGCGCGGGAGAAGTTATTGCCTTCGGCAGCTTCGACGAAGGCGGTGAGGGCACTGAAATAGTCCAAGGACAGCCTCGGGGCAGGGCAGGAAAGTTGGCAGGTTGTTGAAGTTTGCAGGGCGCTGTCAACTCGAAACTATCGTCATTTGCTGGCACAAGCTTGATCCTGGTCAGGTAACGCTGCTGCCACGCTCTATAACCTTGAGCTTCCATCAAAGGCCAGGGACGGCTCAAGGAGCACCTCTGGTCGCCCAATCTCAAGGAAGAGTCAGCCATGCGATCATTGAAGATCCTGTTGTTATCCTCGGCATTCAACGGTTTGACCCAGCGGGCCTGGCTGGATTTGCGCCAGGCGGGTCACGACCCCAGCGTTGTGGTATTCACCGATGAAACCACGGTGTGTCGCCAGATCGAGGCGTCAGGCGCCGACCTGGTGATCTGCCCATTCCTGAAGGACCGTGTACCACAGCAGCTATGGAGCCACCCGCAGCGCCCGGTGGTGATCATCCATCCCGGCATCGTCGGCGACCGTGGCGCCAGCGCACTGGACTGGGCCATCACCCAGCAGGTCAGGCGCTGGGGCGTCACGGCCCTGCAGGCCGTGGAGGAAATGGACGCCGGGCCGATCTGGTCGACCTGTGAATTCGATATGCCCGCCGATGTGCGCAAATCCGAGCTGTACAACGGCCCGGTGAGTGACGCGGCGATCGTCTGCATCCGCGACGTGGTGGAAAAATTCGCCAATGGCTTCGTCCCGGAGCCCCTCGACTACACGCAACCCAGCGTTATCGGGCGGTTGCAGCCGAACATGACCCAGGCTGACCGCACCTTCAGTTGGTTCGATTGCGCAAGCTTCATCAAGCGCAGCATCGACGCCGCCGACGGCCAGCCCGGTGTGTTGGCAAGCCTGCTGGGTGGGCAATATTACCTGTACGACGCGCACTTGGACTCACGCCAGGGCACCCCGGGAGATATCCTCGCGGTACAGGACGACGCCGTGTTGGTGGCAGCTGGGGATCACAGCCTGTGGATCGGCTCGCTCAAACGCAAGGCCCAGCCAGGGGAGGAGACCTTCAAGCTGCCGGCTCGCCATGTCTTGGCTGAACAACTGGCTGACATTCCGGTGTTGAACAGCTCGATCGCGCAACAAAGCTTCAATGCGCTGGCCTATCAACCGATTCGCTACCGGGAGGCCGGTCACGTCGGCGAACTGACATTCGAGTTCTACAACGGCGCCATGAGCACCGAACAATGCCAACGGCTGGT
Source organism: Pseudomonas sp. OST1909 (assembly GCF_015277575.1). Taxonomy (NCBI): domain Bacteria; kingdom Pseudomonadati; phylum Pseudomonadota; class Gammaproteobacteria; order Pseudomonadales; family Pseudomonadaceae; genus Pseudomonas; species Pseudomonas sp. OST1909. Next base: position 3,486,356 of record NZ_CP063780.1, on the reverse strand, counting down.
GGCAGCATTGCGCTGGGCCAAGGCGCGAGCCACCCAAGTGTTGTTGATCAAGGGCGGGCGCGGGAGCTTTTCCAATGGCGTACACCTCAATGTCATCCAGGCCGCCAAAGTGCCGGGGCTGGAAGCCTGGGCCAATATTCAAGCCATCGACGATGTGTGCCGGGAGCTGCTAACCGCCAGGCAACTGGTGATCAGCGGCCTGACCGGCAGTGCGGGCGCAGGCGGCGTGATGCTCGCGCTGGCCGCTGACATTGTATTGGCCCGTGAGGGGGTAGTGCTCAACCCGCATTACAAAACCATGGGGCTCTATGGCTCCGAATACTGGACCTACAGCTTGCCACGGGCCGTCGGCACTGAGATCGCGCACAAGCTCACCGAAGAATGCCTGCCCGTCAGTGCCGTCCAGGCCTTGCAGTACGGCATGGTTCAGGACATCGGCCCACGCTGCCTACACGCCTTTGATCTGTGGCTCTCTCAACAGGCCCAAAGCGCGCTGACCGATGAGAAGTACCTGTACGCACGCACCCGTAAAGCCACGCTGGATAGTCAGCAGGTTGAACGTTGCCGCGAACATGAGCTGGTACAGATGCAGTTGGATATGGTGCAAAACCGCCAACAGTTTGCCGAAAAGTGCCGCAACTTCGTGTTTAAACGCAAAACCTGCCGGACCCCGCAGCGCTTGATCGCGCCCTGGGCGGTGACGTACGAGGCCGAAGTCCCGGAATGCTGAATGGCTGACCGATCCTCTACGGTCGACGCGGGGAGGGTACAGCCTCGCATTGGGCAATAGGGTTCCCCATAATGGAGGCCAATTCGCCCAAACGCTCAGACCAGAGGCCCCATGGAACTGCACAACCTCAACGATAACGCAGCGCTCGTATGAATCGTGCGCTGTTTATTTCGTTGGATGGGCCCAAGGGCACCGGCAAAACCACGCTGTTGGAGGCCGTCACGGCAGCATTGAGGGCTGATAACAAGAAGGTGGTCCGATTGTGCGAACGCAAAAGCGATCCCTATCGAGCGCAAACGATGGCTCTGGTTAACAAATTCGCCAGAGACCCCAGCCGGGATCTGGAACTTGAGGTGTGTGAACGCTTTGCTGACAGCCGCAGTTGGATTACCCGGCACGTACTGGCTGCACAGCCACCTGACAGCATCATCCTGATGGATCGCTGGTACCCGTCCGATGCGGCGTTTCGGCGGTTGATACCGTTTACAGACATTCTTGCGCTGAACCTTGATCGACAGGTGCAAGTGCCGGATCTGCATGTGGGGGTTGTCACCTCAGCGCAAATATCCTGGGCGAGGGCAGCGACACGACGGCGCGGGTTGAGCAGTACGGTGATGCATAAGCTGGAGGAGCAGGTTGTGTGTACAGAGGCGTTTGAGCGGGCGGTTGTGGGGCAGGGGTGGGTGATGTGTCGCAATGAAGGGACGATTGAGGAGGCGATGAGGCGGGTGGTTTCTGCGATCTATACTTATTGTTTTTAAAAGTTTTACCTTGGTCAGCGCTATGACCGATATGCGTGAAGGCTCACCTTTAATCAGGTCATCGCAGGCAGATGATTTGTGACAAAGTTTTGCAAATAGCACAAAACCGTACCTGTGTCGCTACTCAATCCACTTTTGTTTATTGAAAAATCGGCTTCCTCCGCTATGTTCATTCATGCGAGGACGCCGTTACGCTTTCGACGTGCTTGGATAAACAGCCAGACAAGGAGCAAGTCATGAACCAGAAGATCCAGCAAGATGCAGTAGCCGCACCCGCTCATCAAGACGGCGAGAAAGTGCTGTTCAGCAAGGAGGAATTGCAGGTCTTGAGCGACGCCATCAAGAAGTCCAAAACCGGAGCTTCGCAAACCAAGGCGGCGAGCTGCGCATACCACCGTTGAGCTGACCCAGAAAAAGCAAGAAAGGACTTTCTTGCTTTTTCTCCTTTTGGGTGCTGAGCATTCAATTGTCAACCAGGGAGGTGGGCATGAGAGCGATCTTTATCGGCCATCAAACATGGCTTGTGGAACACGGAAGTACCAGGATCCTGATTGACCCGCTGTTATGTGAAGACTTCGGCCTGGTCGACGCGCACCGGATCGAGATCTATCCGCCGAGGGTTGTTGATGCCACGGCACTATCCGATATAGACCTGATTTTTCTCAGTCATGAGCATTCCGATCATTTCGATATCCATTCGCTGAATCTGTTGCCACGTTCCGCCCGGTTTGTCGTGGGAGCGACCATCGTCGAACCGGTCAAGCAATGCATCCGCGACCTTGGGTTCACCCTTACGCAAGTCTGCGACACCGAGCCGATGCTGATCGGTGACTTGAGCCTGCGCTTCTATCCGGCAGATCCCAAGACCGCCTTCTGGGAAAGTCGGGTTACCCAGGTGCATATCGAGGAGGCCGAGCAGCCAAGCAATGGCATCTTCATTGCCGTGGACGCCCTGGTGTCCGAGGTGTTCAAGACCGATATCGTCGAAGGTCGACTGGCACCGCCCAAACTTGTCATTGTCTCGAACAACTCCAGGGTGTCACCTCCGGGAGCTTTTCAGTCCCTGGAAAACTGGGGCAAGAACGCGAGTGACGGCAACCGTAAGGTCGGTCCGCTGGGGATCGGTGTGCTGAGCGCTGTGCTGACCAGCTACATGGACGATTTTCCGGTGCAACCCGCAAACATAGCTCTTTGCGGCGGCGGGTTCATCAAGCGTATGGGAGAGTTCGCCGCTTTCCCCTTTTCCGACCAGCCGACATTGAGCAGATTGGCTAATCGGCTCAGCCTGGACACCAATATTGTCGGCCTGCTGCCAGGCGAAGCCTTTGCCCTTGATCCAGATCTCGGCCAGCAGGCGATCATCGACTGGGTCCAGGTAGACAAGGTGCAGCACAACTTGCTGATCGATGAACTGGATCAGTTCATCGAGGCACGCAAGACCGTCGAGGTGGTCGCCTCGGTAAGACCCGACGTGCAGGACGTCGAGGCTTATGAAGAGCTGCTGCAACGCGCGCTGGCCGAGCTGCAACGCCTGGCGAAAAGCCTGATGCTGTTCATTACCGGGCGCAAGGCGTTGGCGATGTCTCACTACAAGGGGCGCAAGCTGGGGCCGAAACGAATCGTTTTCAGTTTTGCCTCGCATGCTCTCGGGCTTCAGGACAGCTATGCGCTGAATCTGATCAGCGGCCAGTTCGAGGCTGAGACGCACAACCAACTCGAATCGCTGGTCGAGCAGTATCCCTTTGGCATATGCCTGCCCCTGGTGGACTTCATCGGCATGGTAGAGGGTGACCTGCAGATCTGGGACATCGTGGGCGTTTCGGTCCAGTCCTGGTTCGAGAGCGGCATCTTCGACGGCTTGATCCCGTTCTTCTACAGCTATTACGGCGAGAACGGCAGCCCTGAGCTATTGGCGAAAATCATCGGGCGCAGCATGCGTAATCTTGAGGTGGGCCCATGAAGCTGACAATGATCGGTCACGAAAGCTGGTCGTTGCAGGCTGGCGATAGTCACGTGTTGGTCGACCCGGTGCTGGGTCCTGGCTTCGGTTCCGATGCCGACCGACAGTTTGCGATAGTCCCGGCGCGCAATGTCGATCTGCAGCGCATGCCTGCGGTGGATGGCATTGTCTTGACTACCGAACACCTGCAGCACTTTCACCCAGCCTCCTTGCGCCGACTGTCGTCGGACTACGGGCATTTGCTTAAGCGCAAGGTGGTCTATGTCCCGGAACTGTTTCCCGGCGCGGCCGAAGCGATAGCCTGCGCCTGCGGTTACGAGGTGCAGCGTGTCAATACCCAGACCTCGTTTGTCATCGGCTCGCTGAGCTTGCGCTTTTACATGCCCGGCACCGAGGTACTGTTCTGGGACAGCCGGGTAGCGTCGCTGCATGTCGAGCACCAGAGCCGCGAGGCGATTTTCATCCAGTCTGATACGCGCATCGCCGACGCCTACTTTGCTGATGTCAATAATGGAGCTATTGCCTGGCCACAGGTCATGGTGATGACCAATAATTTCCAGGGTAGCGGGGCGCAAGGCCCCATCGGCCTGGACAACCTGTTGCCGCTGCCCGACCAGCGCTACACCAGGGTGTCGGGCTTGCGTCTGCTGGACGAAATCGTTCACAAGCCAATGCGCCGACTTGACCAGGTACCGACCTTGATCATCGCGGGCAACGGTTATCGCGATCCCTCAGGCAAGATGCATCACCCCTGGTCGAACCTCGAACTGGCGCAGATCTGCAGCGAACTATCGTTGTTACGGACGGTGTACTCGCTCACACCCGGCGAAAGCTTCGACGTGGCGATGGCACGGCCTGGCGAGCCGGCGGACTGGATCCGCTTGTCCGATGAATACGCCGGGGTCAGTCCGGCGAAAGGGCGATGCCGGACGACGTCGCTCGACAAGCAGCAGATCAAGGCCCATCTCGACGAAATGGCCAGGACATGGCTTATCACCCGCTATGGCCAGGTGCTGATGACGCAGAGCAATTACCTGGGGCGTCCCGTCGGTCCGTGCCGTGCGGTGCTGCAGTTGACCCGGCGCGACGGCGCCGACCAACAGTGGCTGCTGGACGTGTCCAGGGTCGAGTTCGTCCAGGTGCCGGACGAAGGCGCGGGGGCAATAAAGCTTTATCCCTACGGCATCCGTGTCGACCATGACGATTTCTGTCAACTGGTTCTGGGCGAGTTGCAAATATGGGAGCTGCTCAACCTGTCGGCATCGCAGTGGTATGTCTGCGATCGCTATGACAGTCCGCTGGCGTTCTGGCTCGAGTATTACAACGAGCAAGTGGACTATGAACGCGCTCTGCGCAGTTATGAACTGTCCCTGGCGACCGCGCCATGAGCGGGCAAAGAACCTTTGAACATGTGCATCTGGAACTCCTCGAAGCAGCTCAGGTAGAGCAGCACCGCCAGGCGCTTGGCGACCTGTTGGCCGAGCGTTATCAGGTTCTGCTTGTACTCGGCCAGTCGGTCAAGTCCCTGGTCTGCTCCGGCCTGTGCATGGTCTCGGGCGAGCAGGTGGTGATCAAGCGTTACTTTGACGAGGCGGCCTATGCCGCTGAGGCCAGCGGGTATTTGCTGTTCCGTTCGGGTCCGATCGCAGGAATGCGCTATCAGGATTCGCGGCATCAGGTACTGGTGCTGGAAGCTCTCCAGGGTCGTTTGCCGGTTTTGGCCGATCTGCCTGAAGTGATTGCGGCCTATGCAGCGATGCATTCTACGGCCCTGGCTAATTTCCAGCGTGTCATGGGCCACCGCAGTACCCCTGAATTCCTCGATCCTTGTCTGTCTTCCAGCTGTCGTTTTCCCTCGTTTGACCTGCAGGGCATCAGCGTCGGTGACTGCAAGGCGGAGCATCTGCTTGTTACGGTGAATGGCGTGCACATCCTCGACCTGGAGACCTATTCACTGCAGCGCAGCGTGTGGTTCGACATTTTGTCCTTGAGCCGCTTTCTGGGGGCAGGACCATCATGTCCGTGGAGTCTGGAGGAATGGGTGGCCCGCTACTGCGAATGCCGGAAGATTCCCGCGCACTATTACGATCTACAGAAAATCCGAGACTACCTGCAGCGCGTACAGTCCCTGGAGCCGGGTCGGGTGTACTGCGAGGAGGCGCTGTCGTGAAGTGGATGTACTCTTTTACCCCAGAATTGCGCTATCGGACAGCCGCTCGCTCCGAAGGACGAGCGTTCGCCGATGGTTTTTTCGGCTTGGCCTTCAACCTTGCGCCTTGGGCGGTCGGTGCTTATGTACTGGTGTCGCTGTTGCAGTACAGCGTGCCGCTGTTGTTCATCTACACGCTGAGTACGCTGGTGGCTGCCCAAAACAGCGTCGATACCACGCCGGGGGACATCGCGCTCCTGGCGTTCCTGGCCATCAGCGGGTTCTTGCTGGTGGTGAGCGAGCTCAATCTGGAACGCTACATCTCGCTGAGGTTATGCCGCGAATTCGAGCACCTTCTGGCGCGCAAGATGCCCTCCCGCGTAGAGGTCGCTTTGCTGGAGCGGGTGGTTTCCAGGGATTTCAGCGTCATTCTAGAGGGCATCGGCACTAGCGTTAATCTGCTGGCTATCCCGGTTTTTCTTCTGCTTTCCATCCTGATGGCATTTCTGGTTTTCGGTACGGCAGGGTTATGGGCCGTTGCGGTGATCGGTGTGTTTCTGCCGTTCTCGTATCTGCTGTCCAGGCTCTCGGATCGCAACTACCAGCGGATCATGGATATGACCGCGCAGCGCATCGAACAGTGTTCGGCATGGTTGCGCAAAGGCCCGTGGCTCAAACAGTTCGCTGACCGCACGGCCTTGCAGAACATCGAGCGGACACTGACGGGCGAACGCGGCCTGCGCAACCTGGATACGCTGCTGCGCGGCGCTGACAGCTACATCATTGGTTTCGGTCGCTTGATTCCTTTTGTGTTGCTTGGGCTGCTGGGCACCTCAGAATCGGCCACGGTCTGGGACGGGGCGATTTTCTGGCTGAGTATCCCGTTGCTGGCTGCGGTACTTGCGTTGCCCCGCGCTTATGTGAGTTACAAGGCCGTCGGCCGCTCCTTGGAAGCGCTTGATGGCCTGTATCAAAGCACCTCAAGGCAGCCGGTATTGCAGAACGCCGCCGCCGATCAGACCCGCAGCGTGATCGAGTTCGATGTCGACTGGCCGATATGGCCCGCGACACTGGTCGAACTGGTTCCAGGCCCGCTGGAGAGCCAGCGCGAGGACATACAAGCGTTGCTGGGCGCTTTCCTGTTGATACCCGAGTTGGGACAGAGCCCACAGCAAGTTATGCAACTGCCCATCGAGCTCGACGGGAGCAATCTTTCTGCCGGGCAGCGCCTGCGTTTGCAACTGCTGCGCGGAGTGTTTCTGGCTCGTACCCGGAACGGGACCCTAAGTATCGACCACGATTTCTCGGTATTGGACGCCGCGGCTGCCTTGGCAGTCAGAGACGCCTTGGAGCGCCTGCCCTGGGTGAGCTTCAGCCCATCGGCTGCAAGAGCGATCGCGCAGCGCGGGGGCTCGGCGATGGAGGTCGCTGAGAGGACGGCTCCGACGGTGTTGGAAGGCCCCACCGTGCCGGAGCATTTCAGCCTCGGCGATCTCTTCAAGTACTGTCGCTGGGGCGTGCTGATGTTGTTGGTGCCGGCGCTGATGATGAGCTACGCAGCCAACCTGACGCTGCCAGAGTCGGGTTTCTCACCCTGGCAGGTTCTGTTGTATGCCGTAACCGGGGTTGGGGCAGGGGTCGCTGCCGGGCTGTTTATCGAGGACCTGCTGCGCAGCCGCTTTTGCCGCTTGTTCATCGGGGGGCTGCGAGACATCCGGATCACCAGCCTGGCCGATGCGCTGCAGGTGGTTTCTCGCGATGTCACCACGACATTCGAACGCATTGCCTGGTATGCCCACGACATCGCCTGGATCATCGCGCTTTTACTGTGCAATGGCATGGCCTTGTGGATGGGGTTTGGCCTGTTCGGCATCGCCGTGGCGCTGTTGTTCAGCGGGTTGCTGGCGGTTTTGTACCGCCTTTCGATCGACGAGCTTTATAGAACACGGGTGGAGAGCACCAAGGGATTCGACTCCCTGCTGCGCTCGGCCCATGTGGCGTTTTCTATTTCCCGAACCGGCGGCACCGGTTTCGAACGCCTGGGGGACTGGCTGGCACTCACCCAACAGGGCGCGATAGCCGAGGGGCTGAAGCATTTCTATACCACCCGCATGCACAGTGTGATCACCCGCACGATCACCGCCGCCAGTTGCAGTTTGCTCAGCGACCTGGTGATTGTCCTGGTGGTTCTGATGGGCAGCCTCTATCGCACCAGCGATTCAGCTTTTGTGCTGGCAGTCACGGCCTTGTTGTTGGTGCGCTCTGACCTGGCCAACGTATTTCTGGCAATCACGGGGTTTAAATCGCAGTCGGTGTCCGTGACGCGCCTGCAGCATTTTGGCCAGCCCAAAAGTGTGGTGTCCGTGACGATTGTCGGTCAGAGCCTGAACATCGCGTCCTTTGTCGCTCAACGTACCTATCGTGCCCTAAGCCTGGAACGGGGACGGTTATATTCGCTCTCTGGCCATTCCGGCGCTGGCAAAAGCGATTACCTCAAGGGCGTGGCCGGTATCACCAATGTGATCACCGACGAGGCGGGCGCGCCGCAGGCTACGGCATCAACCCGCTATTACCTGGACAGCAATGTCCTGGCGCTGCTCGGTGGTGAGCCTGGGGCAAGCAACTGGCTGGATACCTGGCTGAGCGCGCTGCCAAATGACCGCCATCACCTGTTGCTGCTGGATGAGCCGTTCAGCGCTTTGTGCGCCGAGCAATTGGCGGAGCGTGTAGAAGCGTTGCACCGTTACGTCGAGCGTAGCGGCAACACCCTGGTGCTGGTGGAGCATCGCTGCAGACTGGAACATGACATCGAGCTCAGCGAGCTGGTTCGCTGATTGCCCGCCGCAAGGAAGTACTCATGGATGAGCCGATTCTGTACCTGGGTGACCGGGGGTTTCTCAAACGTTACGGCAGCCCCTACTCGGCGCAGCAGGTCGAGGAGATCGCGCGCCGGGTATTGGCCAGTTCCAACCTGGGCATGGCCAGCGGCGACTGGCCCACAGCCAAGGCCGTCAGTAATGCCTTGGCCGGCGGCCCACGAACGCGGCATATCTATCATTCGCGGTTTCTTCTGCGGGTGACCGAGCAGGCAACAGGGCAGGGCGTCAGTGTCCGTCAGGTCCAGGCAGCCCCGGCGTACTACTACACTGCACTTGGCTATACCTTCACCGCCGATGCGCAACAAATAGCCGAAGACCTCGAAATCATCCGGTGCTGCCAGCCTGGTTTGGTGACCTTGGGTGGCGACTGGCTGGACATACTACTGGCGCAACAGCAATACGCGCTGCTTGAGGCGATCCTGCGACAGATGGAGGCGGCCATTCCGGCGGCCTCGCGGATTCTCCTGGGGTTCCATCCCAGCGCCGGCTTCCTGCAGGTGTTGAAAGAACGGCCGTTCGCCGGCGCTGCGGTGCCAGTCAACCTCTTGAATATGCAATGCGCGAGCTACGCGGGCTATCTACATCAGATCAAGGCCCGGTCCCGGCTTTACGCAGTGCATTGTCTGGCGGGCGGCGATATTCCTTTGGAGCCTGCGCTGGACTACGCCTTTCATCATCGCCAGGTCGATGCTTGTATTGTCGGAGCTACCCGTACACGGCATATCGAGGCATTGGCGGCTTGCGAGGCTGGTTTCAGGAGTTCCATGAGATGAACGTGATTCTGATGCGCTGTGCGCGGCAGGTCGACGAGGCGTTATTGCAAGACCACCTGCAAACGTTGCATCGGGCACATGACAACCTGCTAGTGATGTCCGGCCGCTCAGCCTGCTATGCCCCGGTCCTGGCACTGGCTGACAGTCTGGAGATCCAGACCCAGGTCTTCGAGCAGGATTTCTACGATCCGCAGCAGGTGCATGGGGCCCGCAAGATGGACTGGTTGTTCGATCCCTATGCCGGTCGCAACGGCAGCCTGAGCCTGAGCACGCTCTATCATGCATTTGCCATCGAACTGGAAGCGATTTTTTGCCGACACAGCGAAAGCACTCTGGTGATCTATCTCGACCAGTTGCTGCTGGAAATTGCATACGCCGTACTTGCCGGGCTATCCCTGCAGACGCTCCAAGGCTTTTCTCTGTACCTCGAAGAACTGAGCATCGCGGTCCTTGCCAGGGTTCCATTCAAAGGCGGGTTCCAGACCCTGTTGCTGAAATCAAATGTAACGCCGGCGCAAGCCTTCGTCGGCAGGCCGGAATTGAAACTGGTGAGGTGACGCTACCGCCCTGTTGGCGTGATTGCCGATCCTCCCTTGAGTGAAGTGAAAAGGAGTGTTCATGGACCCGCAACGCAAGGAATATTTGGCGACAGAAGCGGTTTACACCGGTGATTCGCTGCGCATCGGCGATGAGTACGTCATGCATGAATGGGAGAGGCCACTGATCCGCAGGATGGTCGAGGACCTCAAACTCACGCCTGATGACCGTCTACTGGAAATCGGCTTCGGCATGGGCATCTCGGCCAGTATTCTGCAGGAGTTCGGCCCGGTGTCCCACACGATTGTCGAACCCCACCCCCAAGTGCTGCTCCAGGCTGAGCGCTGGAAGGGCATGCGCACGAACATACAGTTGCACCCAGGTTATTGGCAGCAGCTACCCACCCAGCGCTATTCGGCGATCTTCTTCGATCCGTTCGCCGATGACATGGCTGCGGTTGACGACGAGAACCTCCAGTTCCTCAAGTTCGCCGCACAATCGCTGCTCGACGATGGCGGACGCTTGGCCCTGTTCTGCATCCGGCCCTTGCTGCCGCTGGAGTACCAGCGCGTGATGTTCGAACACTATCGCCGCGTGGAAATCAGCTCGGTGCAGGTTGCCCCCAGGGATACAGCCGACCCCACGGCGGAGTTGGACGGGCGAATGATTTCAGTTGTGTTGCACAAATAGGAAAAGCCTCGTGTCCGCCATCGGGCCGGCTCGCCGGAGGAGCCTGGCCCAACATGAAAAATAAGCCATCAGTAACAATAACGGTGATCGTGATGAACAAACTTACAGCACGTCTTGGCCTGGTCAGCTTTCTGTGGTTTTTTGGCAGCCAAACATGGGCTCAGACTCAGCCCCCGACAACTGCGGCTGCAGCTTCCACCAGCAAGGCCATGACCATCATATTTGAGCCACCCAAGGGACAGGAGGAGGCGTTCCTGAATACCTTCGTCACCTCGCAGGCTGCGTACATGCAAACTTATGCCGGCAAATCGAAGGAAGGGGTCAAGGTGATCAACCTCATCCCCACCGAACTGGGCGAGCCGCTGATCCACCTGATGATCTACCGCGATGCGGTGGCCTTCGAGCGGGCCAAGCAAATATTTGCTTCACGCGAGGCCATGAGCGGCTATATCGACGGCCATGTGAAAGCCTACGGCGGTTACCACATTCCCAAGGAGTACCTGCGTCATACCAAGGTGTACATGAGCAATGTGCTCACTGAGTAAAAACGGCCGATATAAAGCACAGAGAGAGTCCTGCCTATGCGCGTGGTCATCGGGTCGTTGTTTATCGTCCTGGTTTTTGCGGTGCCCGGTCTGCAAGCCAGCAGTCGTGGCGAGCCCTTCATGTTGAGCAACGGTTGTATCAATTGCCACGGCTTTGAGGGGCAACGCACGCCCGGGGCGATTCCTTCGCTGGCCGGCCAGCCCGAGGCCTACTTGTACAAGACCCTCGCCGCTTATCGCGATGGCACTCTCAAAGGCACCATCATGAACCGGGCGATGGAAGGGTACGACGACCGGACACTCAGGCAGTTCGCCAAGTATTACAGCGGTCTGCCGAAAGTCTTGCTGGGGGCGCCGCCGTCCCAGGCACCCGGCCAAGGGGAGCAGTTGTACGCTCAACACTGTTCCAGTTGCCATGACAAGCAGGCGGATACGCCGTATGTAAAAGGACAAAATGCGCGATATATGGAAGGAGTGCTGAAGGATATGGCCACGGGCGAACGAACGGTTCCGGAGGAAATGGCCAGCGCGATGTCTGCCCTCAAAGGCGAGGAATTACAAGAGTTGCTGGGTTACCTGCAAGGTTGCGCGCGGGAGGCTCTATGCCGATGAACCGACAACGAAGACTGCTGCTCAAGTGGCTGGCCACTGGTATCGGCGCTTCCTCAATCCAGACGCTGGCCACGCCGATGGGGCACCTGACGGCCTCATCTTATGCCGTAGTGGTGATCGGCGGCGGCTTTGCCGGCGCAACTTTCGCTCGTACGCTCAGGCGCCTGGATAGCAGCGTCGGTATCACTTTGGTCGAGCCCAGCCCGCAGTATCATTGCTGTCCACTGGGGGTTGAGTACCTGGTAGGCAAGCGGGACGAAGAAACCCTGATCTTCGGGTACGCGCAGTTACGCGCCGAGGGCATCGAGGTGGTGCATCAGAGGGCGCGCTCGATTGATGCCAAGCGAAAGCAGGTCATTCTTGTCGATGGTTCGGTACTTGGTTATGACCGCTGCGTAGTTGCGACGGGCATTGGCTACAAGTACGAAAGCATCGCCGGTTACAGCGAGGCGGTGGCCCGTCGTGTACCTCATGCCTGGGGCGGCGGCGAACAACTGCGTCTTCTCCGGCAGCAACTGGAGGCTATGCCCAACGGCGGCAATGTGTTGATCTCGGTACCTGTGGACGATTACCGCTGCCCGCCCGGTCCATATGAACGGGCTAGCCTGATTGCCGATTATCTCAAGACCCACAAGCCCGATTCACGCGTGATCATTCTGGATGCCAAGCCGCGGTTCGCCAAGCAAGCGCAATTCGAGCAGGCTTGGAAACGCTTCTATGGCTATGGTAGCGAGCAGGCCAACATCCAGTGGATCGGCGCCTTGCAGGGAGGCACCGTGCAAGGTTTCGACGAAGCCAAAGGACAGTTGCTGACGGAGGGAGGGCCGGTCAGTGGCCAAGTGATCAACATTATCGCGCCCCAGCAGGCTGATGATTTTTCACGGTGCAACGGCCTTGCTGCCGAACATGGCTGGTGTCCAGTCAACACCCAGACCCTGGAATCCTTGTTGGTACCGGATGTGCATGTGATCGGCGACGCTGCCTACGCCGAGAAACTACCCAAGTCAGCCTTCGCCGCGACCTGTCAGGCCAGAGTCTGTGCATTGGCCATCCATAGCCAGATGCACGGCCTGGCGTTGCTCAAGCCGCAATACATGAATGTCTGCTACAGCCTGTGTGCTGACAACTACGGTATCTCGGTGCTGCTTCACTACCAGCATGACGCAACCCGCAATCTCATCGAGATCCAAACCCTACGGGTCACCCCCCTGGACGCCAACGACGAGGATTATCGTCGTGAAGCGCTGTCGGCCTACAGCATGTTCGACAGCTTGGTCAAAGAGGCGTTTGGCTAGTGTGGTCTCGCGAGTCATGCGTACTGGCCGGCGATTTTCTCGGCAAGGGCAATTACGGTGATATTGGTGGCTACCGAGGGCACATCCGGAAAGATGGACGCATCGACTATCCGCAAAGCTTGCAGGCCAAATGGCCGTGCATTCAAATCCACCACGGCGCGCGCGTCGCCTGGACGCCCCATGGGCGCAGATGAAGTGGGATGGTGATAGGTATCGAGGCTGGACCGCACGCTGGCGAGCAGGGCTTCGTCCGAGTCGTTGCCTTTGCCTGGATTGAGCTCCGAGTGAATCAACTCCCGCAACGGTCTGGTGCTACCGATCTTGCGAGCCAACCGAATACCCTCCAGCAGACGCTGACGGTCTTCTTGCCTTGCGAGGAAATTCAAGTCGATGCGCGGCGCAACAAATGGATCACGGCTGGCCAGGGTCAGTGTGCCTTGGGACATGGGGCGGGTCAGGGCAACAGCGAGTACAAACGCCACCTTGGTCGGGCTCTGGTCGTGCGGGAACAGATGGGTTGCCGTGATGTGCAGATCAAGATCGCCATGACTGGCGCTGCTGCTATGGGTCCACAACTTGGCACCAATGGCAGGTGACTGTCGGCCGATCAGTTCGGGCCGGGCTGCGTAGGCATTGTAATAGAAGGGGTGATCCATCAAGTGCTGGCCAACGGGTAACTCCACCACTTGCTCGATGTTCAACGCCTGCAAGTCAGCTTTAGGCCCGACACCGGAGCGCAGCAGGATGGCCGCACTACCATAGGTTCCGGCCGACAGGATCACTTCGCCGGCGTGCAACGTCTCGCCATCGGCCAACCGTACGCCAATTGCACGATTGCCTTCGAAAAGCACCTTGTCCACCAAACTATCTGGGCGGATTACAAGGTTTTTGCGCGCGCGGACCTCATCGTTCAAATATGCCATGCCGGTATTGATGCGCACGCCATTGACGATGTTCATCGGGTAGGGCCCCACACCGTCAGCGTCGGCCCCATCGAAATCGTTGATGATTTTGAATCCGTTGGCCAACGTCGCATCCATGAACGCCTGCTGCATTGGCGTTACGTCTGCGCGCTTGAGTTGGTGTACTGGAAGCGGTCCTTCGTGGCCGTGCAAAGTAGCGTCGCCGCCGCTGCGGGTTTCAAGTTTCTTGAATGAAGGCAGCATCTCTTCATAACTCCATCCGGGCAAGTTCCAGCGCTTGAAGTCGGTGTCGCGTGCACGGATCGCCACCGCCCCATTGATAGCCGAACTGCCTCCCAGTACCTTGCCACGCAGCGCCCCAATAGGGTGACCGACGTAACCTGGCTGAGTCTTGTAACCCCATTCGAACTCAGGGTTGGCATTGGCTCCGACAATGTCGCTGTTGGCGACAATTTCCGGATAACCTTGCGGACCGTAACTGTGACCCGCCTCAAGCAGCAGTACCCGACGGTTGCTGTTCTCACTCAAGCGCCGGGCCAATACCGCACCAGCAGATCCGCCCCCCACAATGATTACATCCACGCGCGAGCTTGCGTCCGAGTCTTTGGTATGAGACTCGCCGGCAGCGTAAACACTGGTCAGCCCACTGCCTGCTGCCAGGGTCGCGGCGACTGCAACACCGCTTGCCAATAGAGTCCTTCTTGAGGGGTTACCGATAGTTTCTCTCATGCATTTTCTTCCTGTTGAAGGTGAGGTCAGATGCGTGCAGAGGGAACGATAAAGCCGAGCTCGCCTGCTTAATAAGCCTGCAAAAAGCGAATCGACATTTCGTATTTGGCGAACGAACAGCTGCGCAACCGACGTACATTTTTGTACGCCCGGATTTCACACAAAAATGTTTATTTCAGTGGGTTCAATCGAGGACAGTGTGTGCAACACAACCTACTTCAGGAACCACACAATGAAGCTATTCAAATCCATTTACTCAGCAGTACTGCCGTTCGCATTCGCACTGTCTATCTCCAATAGTGTGTTCGCATCTGCGCTGCCCGACGCCCAGGCCAGTTACTCGATGAATGTCGGCAAGTTCAAGGTGGTTGCCCTCTATGACGGCTACCTCCCTGCCGATATGGTCAAGATCCTTGAAGGGGGCGATGGTGCCCGCATAAGTACGCTGCTTGAACAGGCAGGGCTGGATAAAGATGCGCGCATGTCCGTCAATGTTTATCTGGTCGATACAGGGGACAAGAAAATCCTGGTAGACACCGGCGGTGGCGAACTGACCGGAAGCACTGCCGGCCGCCTGCTGGAAAGCATGAAGGCCGCGGGCTACAGCGCCGATCAGATCGATGTGGTACTGATGACGCACTTGCATGCCGATCATATCGGAGGGTTGTTGAACGGGCAGCA
Source organism: Pseudomonas sp. OST1909 (assembly GCF_015277575.1). Taxonomy (NCBI): domain Bacteria; kingdom Pseudomonadati; phylum Pseudomonadota; class Gammaproteobacteria; order Pseudomonadales; family Pseudomonadaceae; genus Pseudomonas; species Pseudomonas sp. OST1909. The sequence goes on along the minus strand of NZ_CP063780.1, from coordinate 3,471,092 downwards.
ACGCACGTTCAAGAATGCGGTAGTTGAGGTCAATGACAATGAGTTGAACTACTGGATGTCGGACGCCTCCATTGCGTTGGGCAAAGAGGACAAGCCTGAAGCATTCTCTGCAGTCAAACGTTATCTCAAACCTTACCAGGACGCCGGTCGTGTCAGGACCTTCAAATGGGGGGACAAGCTTTTTGCGGGCATTGAAGCCATCGATTTACGCGGGCATACCCCGGGGCATACTGGGTTCAAGGTCAGTGAAGGAGGGGACCAATTGCTGTTCTGGGGCGATGTAATCCATGTGCAACCGGTTCAATTCCCTGAACCGCAAGTCACCGTCATCTACGACAGTACTCCAAGTCAGGCAATCAGTACCCGTAAGGCGGCGCTGGAAGATGCCGCCACATCCACTGAACGATACTGGGTTGCCGACGCCCACATTGATTTCCCTGGTATTGGCAAGGTGGCAAAGAAGGGCGAAGACTACCTCTGGCAGCCCGTTCAGAAATGAGTGCTGAGTGATTAAGCGCAACGGCACTAAAGACAAGGAGCATTCATATGGAGTGGGGCGATGTTAAGGTCTTTCTTGCCGTTGTGCGCGCTGGAACCTATGCCGATGCAGCAACGCAACTGAGGGTCAGCCGACCTACGGTGAGTCGCCGTGTGCAGGCCCTGGAAGAAGCGTTGGGCCAAAAATTGTTCCAGCGCACCGGGGAGGGGCTGGTGATCACGGCCGAAGGCGAATCCATTCTCGATTTGGCAGAAAGCATGGAACAAAGCGCTTTGGCGCTAAATCGCAAGATGGCAATCCATGATGAGCACCTTGAGGGCGGAATAAGAATTACCTGTCCGGAGTGGTTCGCTGGTTATGTAATGCCTGACTTGATGGTGAGCTTCGCGCGCAAGCATCCGAACATTCGAGTGGAAATCCTTACTTCGCCGCGCATGCTCGACTTATCGAGACGTGAAGCCGACGTTGCACTTAGAAATGTTCCCTTCGACCAACCGGATATCGTTCAGCGCAAATTGATGGACGTTCGATATGCCGTGTACGCGGCGCAGAACTACAGCGTCGCCAGCGGTACAGGGGAGGGGGTCAACCTGATTCTGATGAATGCAGACCTCAACCATTTTCCGGATGTGGCATGGCTACAGCAATTGCTACCCGAAGCGTCCGTCATGCAACGCAGTAATGATCGGATCATTCAGGCGCAGTTATGCGCGGCAGGGCTAGGACTCGCGGTATTGCCCGTGGTCGTGGGGCAAAAAATCCCGGGGCTTAAAGTGATTGATCTGCAAGCGTCTCCACCAGGTCGAGAACTCTGGCTTGGTTACCATCGTGATTTGCGTGATGTACCACGATTAAAGGCGATTGTGCGCGCACTCTTGAGTGCGCAGGTAATAGTTTGAATATGGTGAGGATGTTATGAAACGCAGCAACATCAGTTTTGTTTCCGAGGGAACTCTATTAAAGGGCTGGCTTTATGAGCCAGAAAACACCTCGTCTGCAACACCCGCTATTGTCATGGCGCATGGTTTTACATCGGTCAAGGAACAATACCTTGATAAATATGCGGAGGTGTTCTGTTCGCAAGGTTTTCATGTACTGGTCTATGACCATGCAAACTTTGGTGACAGTGAAGGCACGCCACGGCAGGAGATGGACCCTGTCTTGCAACGTCGTGGCTATCGCGACGCCATTACCTTTGTGCAATCACTTCCAGGCATTGATCCACAGCGAATTGGCATCTGGGGAACAAGTCTGAGCGGCGGACATGTCATAGAAGTTGCTGCAATTGATCGTCGCGTAAAATGCGTTGTTGCTCAGGTTCCCTCGATCAGTGGCTATGAATCGGCGAAGCGCCGGCTACGCTCGGACCTCGTGCCTGCCATGCTTGCTCGCTATGACAATGACCGACAGGCCCGTTTTGCAGGTGCACAACCCGCAACCATTGCGGCGGTGTCCGATGACCCGAGCGTTGCCTGTGCCATGGTAGGAGCAGATAGTTATGAGTTCTTCATGAACACTAGGTCGTTTGCGCCGAACTGGAAGAATGAGGTGACCTTGAGGAGCACCGAGTTGTTCCGGGAGAACGAACCTGGTCATTTTATTTCGCGTATCAGCCCAACACCGTTCCTGATGATTGTGGGGGATAACGATCTTTTGACCGCCACGGATATATGCCTCGCGGCTTATGAAAAAGCACTGGAGCCAAAGAAGCTTGTGATGATCAAAGGAGGGCACTTCACCCCCTATGTTGAAAACTTCAAGGTTACCAGTGAAGCCGCTGCCAGCTGGTTCAATCAACACCTCAACACCTGACATGACCAGGCCTTCAAAGCAAACGAAGATCTCGGGCTTTGCGCACAGTCAACTGACGGTTTCCAGATAAGCCGTCAGTTGCTGTTCCCATATAGGAGGACTGCCAATCTGTTCGATCAGAAAGTTCGACAAGGCCTCCATCTTTGGCGAGGTGCGCTGAGACTGGCGATAAACCAGCGATATGTTACCGCCCCGAGGCTCGTAAGAAGTCAACACGATCTGTAGCTCACCGGCAACGATTGCATCCACGGCAAGGAACGTAGGCAATATCGCCAGCCCCATGCCAGCTTTTGCCCCCTCCAGCAATTGAAATCCATTGTTTGTGCGCATCCGGCTTCGAACCCGGAAAGACTCTGTCAAGTTACCTACCGGCAATGCCCACATGCCGTGAGGCTCACGATGCACATACAGCAGGGCATGGTGCTCGGCCAGCTCCTCGGGCGTTTGCGGCGCACCATGAGTGGCTATATACCCAGGACTTGCACAGATGAGATGGCGGTTTCCAGCAATGCTTCTGGCGACCAGGGAGGAGTCAGGCAATTCACCAATGCGAATCGCAGCATCAAAGTTCTCCTCCTGTAAATTCACATAACGGTCATCATATTCAATATCCAGGCGCAACGACGGGTAGCGCAGTGCAAAAGACGAAAGAATCTGCGTCAGATAACGGCTGCTGAACGCCATCGGTGCCGACAAACGCAGGTTGCCGCTTAATTCTGACGTGAACGCAAGAATGGCTTCTTCGGCGTGCTCAACATCTGCAAGGATACGTACGCAGTGCTGATAAAACACTTTTCCCGCCTCAGTCGGGCTTACTTGGCGACCTCGATCGAAAAAAATAATGCCAAGGCGTTTTTCCAACTGCCGGATACGCTGGCTGACCACCGACTTGGCTGTTCCAAGACGCCTTGCGGCTTCTGAAATACTGCCGGTATCAACGGTTACCACGAAGCACTGCATTTCAGCCAACTTGTTCACGGTCGCTCCTGTTGCTGTGCCATTGGGCGCACCTACGGTTTTCAGGAAAGAGTACCGCACTTTGAACCCGACCTACCTGTAAGTGTTATGAGTGCGCAGGTGTCCCTGATGACGAGACGTGATCCAGGAAATGATCTGGAAATAGCGAGGCAGACAGTGAACGGGGCTTTGGATCTCATGCACACTAGGTTCGCGAGACAGCAGCCCTGAATTGAACATCTGACATAGCACCTCGTTTAAAAGTGGGCGATGCCAGATGTTCATAAGCAGCTCATGGGCCCGAGATTGCTCACTGATCGCTCTCGAATCAGCGCGATTGTTCATCGATTCTTGAGGACGTGTTGGCGTTGGCCATTAAGTCAAAGCGGGTGGACTTAAATGGGCGGGCCTTTCGACGCTTTAGCGGGTGTTTTCGATACTTCGCTGCGGATAAAGCGCCTGCCAATGGGAAATTTGCTGTTGGATGTTCCAATAAATGATGTGCTCGTAGAGTTTTTCCACAAAATCCACATCGAACCCGGTCTCGACGGCCCACTCGCGGCGGTCCTGCAGCATCGCCGCAACCCGTTCCGGCGCGGGGATCGCTTGTTCGTTGGCCTTGAAGCGCACGGCGGCTTTCACGTAACCCAAGCGCTGTTGCAGTGACTGAAGGATCTGACGGTCGAAAAAGTCGATGCCAGCGCGGATGTCGGTGAGGCTTTCGCACGCCTCGGGTACTTTCAGTGACGACATGGTGTTTGTCTCTAATAGGGGTTCGGTTTCAGATTACGTCGAAGCGTGGGCATGCCAGCCGGGCAGTGGCAGGGGGGCGCTCATGGGTGTCTTGATGAGCACGGGCGGCGCCAATGCTCCAGGCGTCGGTGTCACACTCGGCGATGACCTCATCAATCAAGGCATCGATCATGCAGTTGTCGTGATGATGAGGCGTGGTGATCAAGTGCGCGGTGTCGCCAGAGGTGGCCAGGCAATACTTTTTCGCGATCCCTTCTGACGGGCAGGGAAACACCACGGTGATGGAGTTCTCGTTGCGCCATGCATCGATGCCGGCTGCCTGGAAGCGATCCACGGCATATTGCGCCTGGTCCAGACAGTGGCGGATACGCTGGCGCCAGTCGGCGAACGAGTGGCTGCGCAGTGCCGCCCACATCATCAGCGGCGTGTGGCCATTGCGTGAGCCGCTGATGGTTTTGTCATGGGCCAGGATGTAGTCGACTTGCACGGAGATGCGCGCCACGTTCTTGCGCTTGGCCACCACGATGCCGCATGGGATCGGCGAACCAATCATCTTGTGCCCGGACACGCAGATCGAATCGATGCCGTCGGCAAACGTGAAAGGTTGTGGGTGGTCGACGAAGGGCAGGATCATCCCGCTCAGTGCCGCGTCGGCATGCAGGTAATAGTCACGCCGGGCAATGCCCGCCAGTTGCAGCCGTTGTTGGATGGTCGCGATGTTGTCCACCGCGCCACGCATCGTCGTGCCGATATTGGCGAAGATGATCGGGTGACGCTCCTGGTCGGCGGCGATCTTGAGCATCAGGTCGTCGTAGTCGATCTCGCCGTTGGGCAGGGATTCGACGGCACGGCATTTGATGCGCAGCAGCTTGACGATCTTGGCCACTGAGTAGTGGGTGTCCTTGGAGTAATACAAGGTGCCGTCAGGGAACAGTTCGCGGGCCAGGTAGCAGCCGAACATATTGCCTTCGGTGCCGCCATTGGTGACGTAGCCCCAGCTGTCTTCGAGCGCAATGTCGAACAGCTCGGAGAAGTAAGTCATCACGTCCTTTTCGAAGTCGAACGAGTTCAGCACATAGTTGCTGTACTCGTTCCAGTCCCCGCAATTGTTGATCGAAAACTGCAGGAAACGGTGCAACTGGGAGTAATCGAAATCGGCGGATTCGGGGTAGCCGATGTTGAAGTACTGATGGGTCACGCAGTGCTGCCAGAAGTGTTCAAGCCTGCTTTGGTCGGCCGTGGATAAAGTCATCTCTAACTCCTTTTAAATCGACTGGGCGAAGCGGCCCGGTCAGGCCGCTGTTTTCCGCGTGTCCACCAGCGACCACCAACTGGCGAGCGTGGGCGAGTCGGCCAGTTCTTCAAAGGTGACGGCGATTCCACGCTCCTTGAGTTCGGCGGCGAGTTTCATCACTTGCAGGGAGTCGAGGCCGTAGAAAATCAGGTTTTCCTCGGGGTCCAGCTCTTCACCGTCTTCGATCAATTGCAACACGCGGGTTTTGAGCCAGGCGCGGGTGGTTTCCGCCGTCAGCAGATGGCGCAGCTGTTTCTTGTCGATCTTGCCCACGGCGGTGAGCGGCATGGTGTCGATCAGCCGGATGCGGTCGGGCAGTTTGTATTCGGCGATGCCCAGTTCGATCAGGTGGCGGCGCAGGGCGGGCGGCTTGAGGTTGGGATTGCACGAGACGACGAAGGCGCAGCTTTTTTCCCCGAGTGCGGCGTCGGGCATGGCGACCAGGCCGGCGTGGGTGACCTCGGGGTGCAACACGATGAGGTTTTCGATCTCTTCGGAAGCGACTTTTTCGCCCCCCCGGTTGATCTGGTCCTTGACCCGGCCGACGACGCGCAAGTCACCGCTGGGTGTCATTTGCACCAGGTCACCGGAGTAGTAGTAACCCTCGTTATCGAAGGCTTGAGCGTTCTGTTCGGGGCTCTGGTAGTAGCCGCAGAAGGTGTAGGGGCCGCGGGTAGCCAACATGCCGGGCTCGCCCTCCGCTACGGGCACACCTTGTTCATCGACGATTTTGATTTCGTCCCCCGGGCTGATCGGGCGGCCTTGGGTGGTAAAGATTTGCTCGTCGGTGTCATCCAGGCGAGTGTAGTTGATCAGGCCCTCGGCCATGCCGAACACCTGCTGCAGTTTGCAGCCGAGCACCCCGGGCACCTGGCGGGCCAGCGAGTCGGCGAACACGGCGCCGCCGACCTGGAGGAATTCAAGCGATTGCAGTTGCTCGGTGCGCTGCGGCGCGGCCTGCAGCCACAACGCGACGGCACTGGGCACCAGGGCGACGGTGTTGACTTCGTGGCGCTGGATCATTGCAAAGCAGGTCTGCGGTTCTGGGCTCGGCGCCATGATGATGGTACCGCCCGCGTACAATACGCCCAGGGCGCCCGGCGAGCTGAGCAGGAAGTTATGCGCTGCCGGCAGGGCGCACAAAAAGCGTGTTTGTGCGCTCAGGCCGCACACCTCGGCACTGGTACGGGCATTGTAGTGGTAGTCATTGTGGGTGCGTGGGATGAGCTTGGGTGTGCCGGTGCTGCCGCCGGATAACTGAAAGAGAGCAACTTCATCTGGTGCGCTGGGAGAGAAGTCCACGCGGCTGTCGCTTGGGCTTTCAATCCATGCGGTCAGGTTGTTGGGGAAGTGCTGTTCGCCGAGGAACAGCGTGACCTGAGGGCTTGCGCCGACTTCGTTGAGGTCGGCGAGGTAGCCGTCATCACGAAACACTTCATGCTCACGCGAGGCGATCAACAGCTTTGGTGTGATTTGTTTGGCGTAGCTTTTGAGCTCCAGTTTGCGATGGCTGTAGAGCGCGTTGAGCGGCACGATGCCGGCCTTGAGCAGCGCGAACAGCACGATGTAGAACTCGGCGATGTTGGGCAGTTGCACCAGCGCGGTGTCGCCGTGGCCAAGTCCGTTGGCGGCCAGGCGCGAGGCCAGGTTGGAGGACAGTTGGTCTAGCTCGCCGTAACTGAAGCGACGCTCGCCGCAAATGATCGCGCAAGCCTGGGGCTGTGCTTGGCTGCGGGCCTGAAGCAGGTGGGTGAGGGGTTGATCGATCCAGTAGCCGTTTTCCCGATAGCGTTGTGCTCTTTCGAGGGGCCAGTGCGTGAATTCTAGAGTCATGAGGGTCACTGCTGAAAAATGGGGAAGTTAGTGGGCCAGGCCGCATGCGCGCAGCATGGTGCCGAGCTTGGTCTGGACTTCTGTCCATTCGGAGTCGGGGCTTGAGGCTTCGACGATGCCGGCGCCGGCGAACAGGCGGACCTTGTTGCGCTTGATGGTGCCGCATCGGATGGTCACGACCCATTCGCCGTTACCTTGGGCGTCGCACCAGCCGACCATGCCGGTGAACAGGCCGCGCTCGACGTGTTCGACGAATCGGATCAGGTGCCGGGCGCGCTCGGTAGGGAAGCCACAGACCGCAGGGGTTGGGTGCAGGCGGCAAGCCAACTGCAAGGCCGAGATGCCGGGGTCGGCCAGGGTGCCTTCGATACGAGTGGAGAGGTGCCACAACGCAGGCGTGCTGATCAGGCTAGGGCGCTGTGGCACGTTCAGTTGCGTGCACAATTCGCTGAGCTGGGAGGCGATGTCTTCGGTCACCAGGCGGTGTTCGTAGTGGTCTTTTTCCGAGGCGGCCAGCCAGTCGGCGTTACGTCGGTCGGCTTCGAGGTCAGCCATACGTTTGGCCGAGCCGGCCAGGGGGTTGGACACGAAGTCCAGACCGTCCTTGTGCACCAGCAATTCGGGGCTGACGCCGATCAGCGTGGCGCCGTCCGGCATGGGCACGCGAAAGTGGTAGCCGCCGGGGTTCTGGGCCCGCAGATTGTTCTGCATGGCGCTCACGTCCACATCTTGGGCAAACAGCAATTCGCGCTGCACCGAGAGCACTGCCTTGCGCACGTCGCTGTGGCGGAAGTTGACGATGGCGTGTTCGACCGTGCGCTTGAAGCCTTGCTCGTCCGGTATGTTTTTTTGTTCAAGCAGTTCCGGCATCGAGGCCGCGCCGGTTTGCACGGCACCGCTGCGGGCGCGCCACTCGGCGTGTTCGGGGATGTAGAGGCAGGACGCTTCAGCGGGGTCGAAGGGGATGGCACCGACGATAATCGGGTTGGCCTGGCCAGCTTTGCGCGCTTGTTCAAAGGCGTGCGAAACGGTTTTTTGAAACAGGCTGCTGGCGTTTTCGCCGGCGATGGCCGGAGTTTCGATACGTTGCAACATGCCGCTGACAGCTAGCTCACGATCACCCGAGGTAAATGAAAAACTCCGCGTTGCATCAAGCTGTTGCACCTCATCCATGTCGCTCGTCCTAAGGGTGCTCGTTCTCATTTGCAGAAAGCCTCCGTGGCTTGTGGTCGAAAATTTATATCTTGAAATATAATCATTATCGTTTTTAATAGGTGACGCTAATCATTTAGATTTGTCAATCACATGAGTGGACCATGAGAGAGTTAACTTCGATGCAAGCCGCCTGTTGGATCGGGCGTACTGCTCACGCCTTTTTAGGGAGGGTTTCGGCTCATCTTTATGCCGAGTTCGATGGCCATTCCATTGAACTGGACCGCTTACGCGAAGCGCTTGAGCGGGCCAGCCTGCTGCATCCGATGCTGCGAGTGCGGGTGGATGCGCAAGGGCTGCAATTCATTGCTTCCATGGACCAATCGCCTCAGTTGGAAGTCGAAGACCTGCGTGCCATGACCGCGCCGGAGGCCGCCCGCCACCTGCTGGCCAAACGGGAGGCGTGGACACATCAGCAACTGGACCTCGGCCATGGGCCGGGCGCCCGGTTTGCAGTAAGCCTGATGGCGGACGATAGGTTTCGCCTGCATGTCGATACCGACATGATCGCCATCGACCCATCCAGTTTCCGCACGCTGATGGAGGACTTGGCCCGGCTTTACGAGCAGCCCGATGACACGCTGCCGCACACGCCATCCTTCTTCGATTGGTACGACAAGGCCCGTGTCGACCCGGCGCTCAAGGCCGCTCGTGATCGCGACCGTGCCTGGTGGCGTGAGCGCCTGGCGCACGTTGCCCCGGCACCCACCTTGCCATTGCTTGAACGCCCGCCGGAGCAAGCGCAAAGCCACCGGCTCCATACCTGGCTGGGCCCCGTCGAGCGTCAGGCATTGCAACAAGTGGCACGGGAACGCAGGATTACCCTCTCGACCTTGATGATGGGGCTGTTTGCGGCGGTGCTCGGTGAGCAGACCGGCGACCGTAGCTTGCGCCTCAATGTACCGACGTTCTGGCGCCAGCCGTTGGTGGATAATGTCGAGCGCGTAGTGGGTGACTTTGCCAATGTGTTGATTCTGGATGTGGACATCGAGTCCGCCGCCACGCCGGCCGTGCTGTGTGCGCAGCTGGCGAAAAAAATGGTCACCCTGCTTGAGCATTGCGCCTATCCGGGCGTGAATGTGATGCGCGATCTGTCCCGCCATCAGGGTTCGCCACAGCTGGCGCCGGTGGTCTTTACTGCTGCGCTGGACATGCCCGGTGGCGACTTGCTTTCGCCGCGCGTCCGGCGTGTATTCGGCCCGATGAATTGGGTCATCTCCCAAGGGCCTCAGGTGGCTCTTGATGCACAGATTGCCTGCGCCGATGGCGGTATCCTGATCAATTGGGATATCCGTCTTGATGCGTTGCCACTGCCGTGGGTAACGACGTTCTTTGACCGCTTTGTGGCGATTACGCAGGAAGTGGCGGCCGATTCTCGCGCGTTGGATCAAACGCTCAATGTCGGTGTATCGCGCACTCTCGAAAAACCACTGTCAGCACTGCAGCAGGCGTACTTATTGGGCCGTGGCACCCAGGTGCCTCTCGGCGGCGTGGCCATGCAGGAGTTTCGTGAATACCACGGGGCCATGGACCCGACGCTGCTGCGCAGTCGCCTGACGGCGATGGTTCAGCGCCATGACAGCCTGCGCACACGGGTGGATGCGCTCAAGCTGGTGAGTTATGTCAGCGATGAAGCCTGCATCAATCTAGAGGAAGTTGACCTCACCTCGATGTCGACGCAAGCAGCGTCGGCCTACATCGATGGGCGTCGTGAGGCATACGCCCACGCCATCTTCGAGCTGGACCGTGCGCCTTGGAATGTCACGATCTTCCACCTGCCCGACCACCAGTTGACAGTGTTCGTGCGCCTGGATGCGTTGATCCTCGACGGCCGCTCCATTGCTGCGTTGTTGGTCGAGCTGTTCGACGGCCTGACTGGCGATGAGCCCGCTGCCGAGGCTGCGCCTGCCTCGGTGGATCAGACCGGTCAACGCAAGGCCGATGCGGTTTACTGGAAGACCAAGCTCGCCGATGTGACGGGTGCACCACGCCTGCCATGGCGGGTGCCGCTCGATCAAGTGCGGGCATCGCGCTACGAGCGCCAAAGCCGGCAAGTGCCCAAGGCGGTATTCAACGGTTTCTGCAAATTGGGCGCCCGGCAGCGGCTATTCAAGAACTCCGCCCTGATGGCGCTGGTAATGGAGGTGCTGTCCCACTGGATCGATGAGGGCAGCTTGTGCGTGGCGGTGCCTGTTGCGCCGCAAACGGGTGGTGCATTTGCCAATCGTTCCAGCTTTATCGCGATCAACCGAAGCGAGGCTCCCGGCACCTTGACGGAGCGTGCGGCGAAGCTGCAAGTGGACGTGCTGGAAGGGCTGCAACACCTGGCCTATTCGGGCGTTGACCTCGCCCGGTTGCTGTTCGAATCCCACGGCCCTGGGCCAGTGCTGCCGGTGGTGATTACCAATGGTTTTTCCTGGCCAGTGTCGGCGTCGAACAGTCTAATGCAGTTGCAAGGCGGCCTGACCCAGACGCCTCAGGTGGCCATGGATATTCGCTTCTGGGCTAACGCCGAGGGCGCGCTGATGCTGGATATCGACTATGCACGGGAAGTCCTGGACCCAGCGGTGGTTCACGACATCCTGGATGCGCTGGAAAAGGCCATCAGCCAGATCAGCGCCAGCGGTGAGTTTGCCATGGACGCTACCGCGATCATCGACACCTCTCACTATCGCCTCAATAGCTCGACGACCGAGGCCAGTGCCGAAGGATTCCTGGAGCAAATCGCCAAGCACCTGTTCGATCCCGCCAATCAACGGATCGCCCTGATCAGCGGCGAGCGGCAGATCAGCTACGCCGAACTGGGAGCGGGGGTGTCGCGTGTCATTGCGGCGTTCAAGGTCCGTGGCATCGGGCCGGGCCAGGTGGTCGCCATCTGCTTGCCACGCAGCCCGGAGCACACCACGCTGACCTTGGCCTGTGCGTTGACGGGCGTGATCTGGGTACCTATCGACGCCTCGGCGCCAGACGAGCGTCGGAAGTATCTGTTGGAAAACTGTCGACCCGATCTGGTGGTCATCAGCTCGGGCGAGACGGTCGCGCAAGCCCACGCCACGCCGAACGAATTGCTGGCCGGGCCGCAGCCCAGTGCGCCAATGTTGGATGATCGCTCAATGAGCGAAGCGCCGGCGTATTACCTCTACACCTCAGGCACCACCGGCAAGCCCAAGTGCGTGGTGTTGTGCAACCGTGCCACGGCCAATGTCATCGGCAGCACCTTGTCACACTGGCGCGTGAGCCAGGGCGACGTGTTCATGTCGGTCACCCCGCTGCACCACGACATGTCGGTCTTCGATGTGCTTGGCTGCCTGACGGCCGGCGCCACTCTGGTGCTGCCTGGCGTCGGCGAGGAAAAGGATGCGGTGCGTTGGAATCAGTTGATCGCCAGGCACCGTGTGACATTGTGGTGTTCCGTGCCGGCCATTCTGGAAATGCTGCTGTCGTGCCGTGGTGAACATGACTTGGTCAGTCTGCGCCTGATCGCCCAGGGCGGCGACTACATCAAGCCGGGCGTGATCGCCGAGTTGCGCGGGCTGCTGCCATCGTCCCGCCTGATTTCCCTGGGGGGGCCGACAGAAACCACGATTTGGAGCATCTGGCACGACATCACTGCTGATGACCAGCTGCAAATTCCCTACGGCCGACCGTTACCGGGCAACTGTTATCTGGTTCTCGATGCCCAGGGAGCCCATTGCCCAGCAGGCGTTGTCGGTCGCATTCATACGGCAGGCGTCAACCTGGCCCTGGGCTATCTGGAAAACGGCGCGCTGGCACAAACCGAATTTATCAGCGTCATCGATGAGCACGGCCAGGCCGTACGCGCATTTCGGACCGGTGACTGCGGGCGCTATCGCCGTGACGGCACGTTGATGTTCGACAGCCGTGTGAATGGCTACGTGAAGGTGCGCGGCGTACGCGTGTCGCTGCCCGACATCGAGATCGAGCTGATCAAGCATCCGGCGGTCAGGCATGTGCTGGTAGTGGACTACGGCGAACAGCGCCAGGGCGAGGTCAACATTGGTGCGCTGTACGTGAGTGCCGAAGACGCCGCCCCCTTGACCGCCGCCGAGTTGCGCCAGTTCGCCCGCGAGCATTTGCCGCAATCCCATGTGCCCACGCGATTCCTGGCGGTGGAGGCGCTGCCGTTATCGCAAAACGGCAAGCCTGATCGCCCGCGTGCCCGCAGCTTGTTGCAGGAACCTGCCGAAGAGGTCGTTGCGACCCAGGGCAACAAGGTCTTGGCGATCTACCTGAGTGTGTTGGGCAGGCCCCCGCAGGATGGCGCCAATGCATCGGTCGACTTCATCAGTCTGGGCCTGCGGCCCCAGCATTTGAAAGCCATCGCGGCCCGGCTCCAAGAGGAACTGGCGGTGACGCTTTCCCCCGGACAATTACTGCGTTGCCGTAACGCACAAGATGTCGAGCGATTGCTCGCCTGCGCATAACCACATAGCAATACCCAGGGAGACAGATTGGATGACGGATTTACCCACTGTAGATATCGCCGGTGTTGGCATCGGGCCCTTTAACCTCGGGTTGGCCGCTTTATTGTCCAAACATTCCGGCGTGACCAGTCTTTTCCTGGATCGCAAAGCCGAATTTCGTTGGCATGAAGGGTTGCTCTTACCGGGCACCACGTTGCAGGTGCCGTTTCTGGCGGACCTGGTGACGATGGCCGACCCGACCCACGAACTGAGCTATCTGAATTACCTGCACCAGCACGATCGCCTGTATCAGTTCTATTACTACGAGAACTTCCAGGTGCCGCGCCGCGAGTACGATCACTATTGTCGTTGGGCTTCGCTGCAGTTGCCGACGTGCCATTTCGGCGAGGATATCTGTGATGTGACTTACGACGCGGGCGCCGAAAAGTTCCTGATTGAAAGCCAGTCCGTGTCGGGCTTCAAACGCTACTATTCCAGTCGAAACCTGGCGGTAGGCATCGGCACTACGCCGATATTGCCGCAATGGACTCAGGTAAAAAGCACGGCGCCCATCATGCATTCGGCGGAGTTTGGCAAGCGCCAGGCGCAGTTGTCGGAATGTCGGCGTGTCACCGTGATTGGCTCCGGCCAGAGCGCCGCCGAGTGCGTGCTCGCGTTATTCAATGAGCTGACCCCCGAGCGGATTGCCGCGGGCGCCTCGATCCGCTGGATCACCCGTTCAGCCGGTTTCCACCCCATGGAATACTCCAAGCTGGGGCAGGAGTGCTTTACGCCGTCCTATATGGAGTACTTCCACAGCCTCCCGCGTGAGCGCCGTCGTGAGGTCGTGGCCAAGCAGGGGTTGTTGTACAAGGGCATCAGTTTTTCCACTATCGCCGCTATCTACGACTTGATCTATGAGCGCTCCATCGGCGGCAATGATCCTGGCCTGACCTTGATGTCCAACTGTGAGGTCGAGACGGTCGAGGATGTCGCCGGTACGCTGCGTATTGCCTATCGGCATCGTGAGCTGGACCAGACCGGCAGCCTGGAGGCGGACGCGATTGTGGCCGCCACGGGCTACGGGCATGCCTGGCCGCAGTGGTTTGAGCGGCTCAAGGGGACAGTGCTGGAAACCGATGAGCACGGTGACTGCCTTGTGGAGGATGACTTCACTGCACGTCGCTGTGATGACGGGGCAGGGCGTATCTTTGTGCAGAACGCCGAGATCTTCCAGCATGGCGTGGGCTCGCCGGACCTGGGCATTGCCGCGATTCGTAATGCGAGCATTGCCAATCAACTGCTCGGCCGCCCGCACTACCGCCTGCCCAAACGTTCGTCGTTCCAGCGTTATGGCATGCATGAGGTTTAGTGCGTGAAAGGCAGGGCCTTGGTGTTACCAAGGCCCTGTTGAAGGTCAGACGCGGATGTGGTCCAGGGTGATGCCATCGGCGCCAGGTGTCGCAAACAGCGCGAACATCTGCTCAATCGTGGCGCTCATGCGAGCCATCTGTTCTGCACTGTAACGATCCGAACGGTAGGTGATCACCAGGCGCAATGCGCGCTTGCCGTCGAGTGTGTTTTCCATGATCTCGAACTGAATACCGAACATCGACTGGTTCTTGTCCGGGTCAATCTGGCGGTAGCGGATTGCGCCGTTGTCCGGTGTGCTCAGGGCGCCGTTCAAGGCGTTGTTGGCGTGAATCTGGATGTACACGTCGAACAGCAGTCCATCCGCCGGCGTCATGCCCAGGGCCTGTTGAATCTGCTCCATCGGCACATCGGCGTAGGCCATCGAGTCGTTGATCAAGCGACTGACGCTTTCAATCATGGCGCCGACGGCTTGCCGAGCATCGAATTGCACGCGGTGCGCGACCATGGTGGTGAAGTAGCCGACCGTGTCGTAATACGCGGGGTCTGTGCGACCGGAAGCCGACGTGCCCACTACCAGGTCTTTCAAATCGCCGAGCTTGTACAGGGAAAGCACGATTGCCGAATAAACCACGCCGAACAGTGACGCGTTGTTCTGGCGGGCGAAGGCGTACAGGTGGTCGGTCGTGCCCTGGGTGGGCTTGATCTCGAACCACTGGGCCTTGGTCGAAACCTGTGCGGGCTGTGCCTCGGAGGAGGGCAGCGTCAGGCCACGGGTGGCGTCGCGCAGCATACTGGTCCAGTAGTCGAGGTGCTTCCGGTTGATCCCGGCGGCTTGCTGGCGCACGGCGAACTCATGGAAGGACGGTGCCGGGCTTTTCCAGACGGGCGCTTTGTCGGCTGCACGGGCCAGGTAAGCCTGGGCCAGTTCTTCCATCATCACGTTGAGCGACCATTCATCGATGGCCATGTGGTGGACGAGCAGCGACAAGGTTTGGCGTTGATGTTGCGAGCCCTGAATGAAGCGCACCCGCAGGGGTAACTCGCGGGTCAGATCGAACTGATAGGTGGCTTCACTTTGCAGGGTGACGCCCTGGCTTTCGCGGCTCGGCCAGAACCACTTGAACTGCGATAGCTGAGAGGTCGGCACGATTTGCTGGTATGCCTCGTCACTCTCGAAGTGGAAGGTGCTACGCAGGCTGGCATGGCGCTCAAGCAGGTCATGGAATGCCTGCTCGAACAGCACTTCGTCCACCGTGTCAAGAAACTCCACGGCAAACGGCAGGTTGAAGATCGTACCGAATTCGAAGGCGGCGTAAGCGCGTCCCAGGGATGCCTGGGCCAGTGCAAACGGTGCTTTTTGTACGTCTTGCGGCGAGCCGGTGGCGGTCGTTGGCGCAGCGTCTCTCGCGATGACCTGGGCGCGCGCCGCCAAGGCGGTTGCCGAGGGGGCGCTGAAGAAATCATTGAACTGGACTTCGATGCTGTGGCTGCTCAACAGCTTGCCGATGATGCGGGTGGCCAGCAGCGAGTGGCCGCCAAAGTCGAAGAAGTCATCTGTCGCCAACATGCCCGGTTCCGCCAGGGCTTCGCGGAACTCGGCGAGGATGATGGCTGCAACGTCAGGTGTTTCGGTTTGGGCGGCGTTCTCGCCGATGTCCGCCTGGCGGTGCAGCCAAGGCAGTGGCGTATCAACTGTGTGCATGATCTTGCGGTACAGGTCGTTCGCCTGGCAGGTCTGGTCAAGAATCGGGTGAAGGACCAGTGCGAGGATGGGCGCCTCCGGCGTTTGCATTATCAGCGCCTTGAACGGCGGCTGGTGCTCAGCGTCCCACGGCGCGGCTTGTTCGGGGAGCAGGTAGTGACTGGCGTCACCGGTTACCTGAATGCGCTCGATGCACGCTTGCCAGTCGCGCGCCTGGACCTTGTCGACTTCGCCGTCATCGTTGAACTGATAGCGGGCATTCAGCTCAGGGATTGATTCGATCACCGCCTGGAGTGCTGACTCCAGCCTTGCGGGGTCGACATCCGCGTCGAGTTTCCAGGCACTCAAGTGCCTGAGAATGCGCTCGGGATATTGCTGCTGCAAGAGCCAAATATGCGCTTCGTAATCGGTGGCAGACCGTTTCGAAAACGTATCTGGAGTGAGTTCCATCATGGAAGTTTCCCGCCTTATCAGACTGAACAGTAAGAAGTAGAGATGGCACCAAGTGCCGACAGACCCATCCTCGGTCTGGTGTAACGCCTGGGAACCCGGGCGTCAAAGGACGTGCAATCCGGCTGCGTTGCAGGGGCTTTATGAACACCGTATGATCACAAATAATAATCATACATATTCGCATTAGTCAAAAGCTGATCGCGGGTGGATTCGTCTCAGGAGAGGTGTTGTGAACAACGGAGCGTTTGCGTCCAAGCAGCAATTCGAAAAGCTGTATGTCGACCATCACCGCTGGTTGTGCAGGTTGCTGCGGCGCAAGCTGGGCAATTCGGTGGATGCTGCGGATCTGGCCCACGATATCTATCTCAACCTCATCAAGAAGGGCCGCGTGCCTTCGATTGAAGACTCGCGCTGCCACTTGTCCCAGATCGCCAAAGGCATGGTGATTGACCTGTATCGTCGCCGTCACCGCGAAGCCTGCCACCTCGAAACCTTGATGCAGCAGGCCGAACCGCTGGTGCCGTCGGAAGAGGTGCGGGCGCTGGCCACCGAGGCGCTGGTGCAAATCGATGACGCGCTGCATGCCAAACCGCCCAAGGCCCGCGAAGCACTGTTGCTGTGCAAGCTGCATGGCATGGGCCATCGGGACATCGCCGCGGAATTGAAAGTGTCGGTGTCTTCTGTCGAAAAATACATCGCGGCGGGCCTGCGGGCGTGCCATCCCTTCGCATCGGCGGCCGGGCTGTGAACAATTAAATCCGCAGCGCCGTTGAGGTTTTCGCCGTGTCGTTCGGAATACACGGTATGCACCGTGCAAAACGCTCGAACGCAAAGGACGCCAGGTACGCCACACGGTGGCCGGCAGTGGTTATTCAGGAGAGCTCATGAGCGTTAAAGACACACCCGTCGGTTCGGTATCCCAGGTATTACGCCCCATTCGCGGGCGTCTGATACTTGCCGCGGTACTGGCCGCCCTTGGAACCATGCAGACCATGGTGCCCCTGGCTGGCATTGCCCATATTGCTCAACTGGCCATGAGTGACGCAGCCAGTTGGGTCCAGTTGCAAGGCCCAGTCTGGCAAGTGGTCGGTGTCAGTCTGGCTTGCCTGTTCCTCGGCATGACCTTGATTTCGCTGGGGGAGATGGTCGCGCACCTGGCCGACAACCACATCACGGGCCACCTGCGCCAGGCCATCACCCGTCGGTTGGCCAGGGTGCCGCTGGGTTGGTTCACCAGTCGTGCTTCGGGTGAGGTCAAGCAGGCGATGCAGGATGACATCGGCACCTTGCACAGCTTGACGGCGCACTTTTTCACCACCCTCGGCCGTACGCTTGGGGCTGTGATCATCGCTGTCCTTTACCTGTTTGCCATGGACTGGCGCATGGCGATTGTCTCGCTGTTGCCATTCCCGCTGTTTTTCCTGTTTTTCACCCGCGCCACCAAGGCCAGTGGGGCTAACATGCAAGCGTTCGGCGCCGGCATGATGCGCATCAACAATGCCGTGGTCGAGTTTGTCAACGGTATTCCCGTGGTCAAGGCATTTGGCGCCGAGGGCAAGGCCCATGGCAGCTACCGGGATGCCGTGGATGACTTTGCTGCTGCGTTTACCGACTTTACCCGGCCACTGGTCAGCGCGATGGCCAACGCCCACGCCATGATCACGCCCGTAGCGGTACTCGGCGTGGTGCTGGCCTTCGGTACGCTGGGGGTGAGCCAGGGCTGGCTGGCTCCGGTAGACATCCTGCCGTTTGCCCTGGTCGCCCCGGGCATCTGCGCGCCGCTGTTGCTGCTGAGCTATATCACTCACGACCTGAACAACGCGACCGCCGCTGCCCAGCGCGTGCAAACCCTGCTGGAAACCCCTGTGCTCGAAACCCTGCCAGGCACCTCAGCACAATTGCCTGCAAACGCTGAAATTCGCGTCGAACACCTGAGCTACCACTATAACGACCAATCCCCGGTGCTCCAGGACCTTAGCTTCACCCTCAAGCCAGGCACGGTGACCGCCATTGTCGGCGCATCAGGTTCCGGCAAGTCGACCCTGGCCCGCCTGCTGCTGCGTTTTTTCGACCCGACCGAAGGGCGTATCACCTTGGGTGGCGTCGACCTGCGCCATATCGAGAGCCCCCAGTTGTACCGGCGCATCGGTTTCGTGTTGCAGGAAGTGCGCCTGGTTCACGCCAGCCTGCGCGACAACATTGCCCTGGGCCGTCCCTCGGCCAGCCAGCAGGAAATCGAGGCCGCCGCGCGTATTGCGAACATCCACGAACGCATCCTGGACCTGCCACGGGGCTATGACTCGGTGATCGGTGAAGATGTACAGCTCTCCGGCGGTGAGTTGCAGCGCGTCAGCATCGCCCGCGCCGTGTTGCTCGACCCACCCGTGTTGGTACTGGATGAAGCCACGGCGGCAGCCGATGCCGAAAATGAGGTGAAGCTGCAACAAGCCCTGTCGCGATTCGCCCAGGGTCGCACCCTTATGGTGATTGCTCACCGGCTCGACACGGTGATGCACGCCGACCAGATCATCCTGATCGACAACGGCACCCTCTGCGAGCAAGGCACCCACGCCGAGTTGCTCGCACGCAAAGGTCGCTACGCCAGGCTGTGGGCGTTGGGCGGTTATGAAAAAGCCAAGGAACAGGCGGTGTCGTCATGCTGAAAACCTTTATTCAACTGCTCGGCGAAGATGCCTCGGTATTGCGCCGCTATCTGGCAATGGCCCTGGTCTATGGCCTGCTCTGCGGGGTGACGATTGTCATGCTGGTGCCGATCCTCACCCACCTGCTGGGTGGTGATACCCACGCCGCCGCGCAATGGCTGATCGCGCTGGCCATCGGTGTAGTGGTGTGCTGGGCGCTGCGACGCAGCGTGGAAAAAGCCGGTATCCGCGTCGGCATCGCCGTGCTCCAGCGCGGCCGCCACCGCCTTGGCGACCATGTGGCGAAGTTGCCCGTAGGCTGGTTCAGCGCGCAAAACACGGCGCGGCTCAGCCATCTGGCGACTTCGGGCATGATGGAAATGGCGCAGTTGCCCGCACACGTGTTCACGCCACTGTTGACCGGTGTGGTCACGCCGGTGGTGATTCTTATCGCGCTGTTCACCCTGCACTGGCAAATGGGCCTGGTTGCCCTGGCGACCCTGCCGGTGTTGCTGGGCGTGTTCGTGTTGACTGCACGGCTGGGGCAGCGAGCCGACCACGACTTCCAGCATAACGCCGCCCTGACCAGCCAGCGCATGGTCGAGTTCGCCCAGGCGCAGTCGGTACTGCGTGCCTTCAATGGCGAGGACGGCGGTACACAGTTCCTCGAACAGGCCATCGCTCGCCAGCAGCAGGCTGCGAAGCATCTGATCCACGTATCGGCGATGTCAGTGGTGTTCAATGCGTGGGCGGTGCAGGCCGGTTTTGCTGCGCTGCTGGTGGCTGCCACCCTGTGGCTGGGCGACCTGCTGGGCGCCGGTCTGGAAGTGGGCTCGGTCATCGCCGTGATGATTACGCTATTGCTGGTCAGCCGCTTCATCGACCCGCTGCTGGAAGTGGCCGGTTACAGCGAAGTGCTGCGCGGTGCCCGTGGCCAGTTGGGCGCCGTGCGCGAGATTTTTGCAGTCAAGCCACTGCCGCAGCCACAGGCACCCGAGGCACCTGTCGATAGCTCCGTCGAGCTGTGCAATGTCAGCTTCGCTTATGCCGAGGGCCATCCCGAGGTGCTGCGCGATGTCAGCCTGCGCATCGAACCGGGCAGCATGTCCGCACTGGTGGGTGCTTCCGGCTCGGGCAAGACCACATTGGTGCGCTTGATCGCACGCTTCTTCGATGTGACCCAAGGCCGCGTGATCATCGGCGGCGTGGATGTGCGCCAGATGTCCGGTGAGCAACTGGCCGGCCAGATCAGCCAGATCTTCCAGGATGCCTACCTGTTCCAGGGCAGCATTGCCGACAACATCCGTATCGGCAAACCCGCGGCCGGCGATGCCGAAGTGATGGAAGCCGCGCGACAAGCCGGCGTGCTGGAAATCATCGAGCGACTGCCCCAGGGCCTGGACACGCCGGTGGGCGAGGGCGGGGCACGGTTGTCCGGTGGCGAACGCCAACGGATCTCCATCGCCCGTGCGCTGATCAAGGATGCACCGATCCTGCTGGTCGACGAAGCCACCGCGGCCCTTGATGCCGAGAACCAGGCCGCCATCGCCGAAGCGCTGGCGCGGCTGCGCGGCAAACGCACGCTGATCGTTATCGCCCACCAGCTTTCGACCGTGGTCATGGCCGATCAGATCCTGGTGCTCGATCAAGGCCAGCTCAGCGAACAAGGTTCCCATGCCCAATTGAGCGCCAAGCCTGGGCTGTATGCCCACTTTCTCGCCCAGCGCAGGGCGGCAAAAGGCTGGCGTATCGCGGGTGAGGGCGGTTCTTGAGTCGTGCAGCGTTAGTCGTCCTGTTTGTAGTGCTGTGCGGCCTGTCGCTGATGGTGGGGGTCAAGCAGGTGTCGTGGGTCGAGCTGCTGAGCTTTTCCGACGACGCCTGGCTGACCCTCACCGCGAGCCGGCTGCCACGCCTGGCCGCGCTGATCCTCACCGGGGTCGGGTTGGCCGTGTGCGGGGTGATCCTGCAGCAGATCGTGCGTAACCGCTTCGTCGAGCCCGGTACTTGCGGTGGGCTGGATGCCGCCAAGCTGGGCATCCTGATTTCCCTGACGGTAGCTCCGGGAGCCGGGGCCGCCGGTAGAATGCTGTTTGCCTTGGCCTTTTGCTTTGCTGCCAGCCTGATCTATGTCGCGATCATCCGGCGCATCCAGTTCAAGAACACCGTAATGGTGCCGGTGATCGGCCTGATGTACGGCAGCGTGCTGAGCGCCGTCGCCGAGTTCTACGCTTACCGTCACAACATCCTGCAGAGCATGCAGGGTTGGATGCTCGGCGATTTCTCGAAGATCGTGCAGGGCAATTACGAGATCATCTACCTGATCCTGCCCATTGTCGTGCTGACCTACCTGTATGCCCATCGTTTCACCGTACTGGGCATGGGGGAGGGCATGGCCAGCAGCCTGGGCCTGAACTACGCCGCCAACGCGGCGCTGGGCTTGATGTTGGTCGCCGTTACCGTCTCCGCCACGGTGATTACCGTGGGGGCGATCCCCTTCGTCGGGCTGGTGATTCCCAATCTGGTTGCCCTGCACTACGGTGAAAACCTGGAGCGCACGCTGCCCATCGTCGCCCTGTGCGGTGCCTCGTTGCTGTTGGCCTGCGACATCCTCGGCCGCCTGCTGATCTACCCCTTCGAAGTGCCGATCGGCCTGACTGCCGGCTGCATTGGCGGTGTGGTGTTCCTGGTGCTGCTGATCCGGAAGTACGCATGAAACACCTGGCTACCCGTTATGGCCCCTGGCTGCTGGTGTTATTGCTGGCCCTTGGGTTCCTGTTGCTGGGCTCAGGCCTGGATTTCGATTACATCATTCCCAAGCGGCTTACCCGCCTGGCCGCAATGGGCATTGCCGGCGTGTGCATTGCGTATTCGTCGGTGATTTTCCAGACCATCGCCGGCAACCGCCTCCTCACGCCGGCCATCATGGGCTATGAGGCAATCTATCTGTTGTTCCAGGCGTTGCTGATTCTGGTGCTGGGTACCCAGAGCCTGGTGCTGCTGGGGCGTGACGGCAACGTGCTGTTATCGGTGCTGTTGATGCTCGGCTATTCGTGGCTCCTCCATCGGTGGCTGTTGCGCGACGGCAGTCACAACGTGTACCTGCTGTTGCTGCTGGGGTTGGTGTTGAGCATGGTGATGGGCACCTTCACCCAATTCATCCAGTTGAAGATCAGCCCCGGGGAGTTCTCGATTTTCCAGGGATTCAACTACGCCTCCTTCAACAAGGCGCAAACGGGGCAGGTGATCTATTCGGGCGTATTGGTGGCGGTGGTGTGTTTCATCGCCCAGCGCACGTTGCCGGTGCTCGATGTGTTGGCCCTGGGACGTGACCAGGCGATTTCCCTGGGGGTCGACTACCCACGCAGCGTGCGCCTGCAACTGGCACTGATCGCCGTTCTGGTAGCGGTGTCCACCAGCCTAGTGGGGCCGACCGCGTTCATGGGCGTGTTCGTCGCCAACATCGCCTATGCCTTGGCCCGCACCACGCGGCACAGGGTCACCTTGCCTCTGGGCTGTGCGATTGTTATTGGCATTTTCATCATCGCTCAGTATCTGGTGGAGCAATGGTTCAACTACAACACCTCCGTGAGCATTCTCATCAACCTGCTGTGCGGTGTGTATTTCCTCGCGCTGATGATCCGAACCCGAGGCACGGCATGATCTCTCTCCAACACGTCTACAAAGCCTATGGCGCCAAGCATGTGCTGAGTGACGTCAGTGTGCAGTTCCCACCGGGGCAGGTGACCTCATTGATCGGCCCCAACGGGGCGGGCAAATCCACCTTGTTGATGTTGATCGCCCGTCTGTTGCCGCCTACCCGTGGCGATGTACTGATGGGCGGGCGCAGCATCGCCGACGTACCGGTACGCGACTACGCCAAGCGCGTCGCCACCTTGCGTCAGTCGCCGGATTTCAACCTGCGCCTCACCGTCGAAGAGCTGGTGGCCTTCGGGCGTTTCCCCTACAGCCGAGGCGCGCTCACCGCCCAGGACCGGGTGGTGATCGACGAGGCCATCGACTTCCTTTCACTGCAACCGCTGCGCCTTTGTTACATCGACGAGCTCAGCGGCGGGCAGCGGCAGATGGCGTTCCTGGCAATGACGATCGCTCAGCAAACCGATTATCTGTTGCTGGATGAGCCGCTCAATAATCTCGACATGAAGCACGGTGTTCAAATCATGCGCGCCTTGCGCCGCTTGTGTGATGAGCAAGGTCGCACGGTGATCCTGGTGGTGCATGACATCAACTTCGCGGCCAATTATTCCGACCATATCGTGGCGATGAAAGGCGGCGCCATCCATCGTCACGGCCCAGTCGACCAGGTAGTGACTGAGGCCAACCTGCGCGAACTGTTCGACCTGGATTTCGAGATTCTGCACAGCCAACAAGGCTTCGTTTGCAACTACTTCAACCCATCACCTTCAAGGGAACTGACATGAGCACTGATCGCACGAACAGAATGCACGCGCTACTGCTGACGATGGCCGTGGCGGCGGGGCTGCAGGGGTGTGACAAACCGGCGCCAGAGGCCAAGGCCCCAGTCGTGGCGCAGGCGGCCTACGCGCCGATCACCATCGAGCATCCGCTGGGCACCACCGTGGTCACTCAGTTGCCCCAGCGTGTAGTGGCCTTCGACATGAGCGAGCTCGACACCCTGGATCAACTCGGTGCCCCTGTGGTCGGTATCGCCAAGGACTACGTTACCAGCTTCCTCACTCGCTACCGTGACGACACGAATGTCGCGGATGTGGGCTCGACCATCCAGCCCAACCTGGAACGCCTGCATGCGCTCAAGCCCGACCTGATCCTGATCTCTCCGCTTCAGGCCCAGAGCTATAAGGAACTCAGCCAGATCGCTCCAACCGTGTACGACGACATGGACCTGACCAACAAAAAAGGCAATCTCATCGAGACCGCCAAGGCCCATTTGACCCTGCTGGGACGTATCCTCGACAAGCCGGAACTCGCCCGCCAGAAAGTGGCGCAAATGGATGCCAAGGTCGCGCAGACCCGCCAAGTCACTGCCGGTCGCCCCGAGAAGGCCTTGATCGTGCTGCATAACAATGGTGCCTTCACCTCCTACGGCGTGAAATCGCGCTACGGTTTTGTGTTCGACACTCTGGGCGTTAAACCGGCCAGCACCGACATCGAGGCCGGCTTGCATGGTCAGCCGATTTCCAATGAGTTCATTCAGCAGGCCGACCCGGACATTCTGTACATCATCGACCGCACGGCAGTGATGGAGCACCGCCCGGCCCTTGACCTCAAGAGCCTCGACAACCCACTGCTGCGCAAGACAAAGGCATGGAACAACGGCCGGGTGGTCTTCGTCGACGCCCAGACCTGGTACCTGTGCACGGCCAGTGTGACCTGCCTTAACCGCATGGCGGACGAGGTGGTCGAAGGCTACAAAGGCTGATCCAGACACGCGTCGTGGTACCCAAAGCCGCTGCCATTCAGGTCGCGGCTTTTTTTTGGGAATATTTATCATTTAGATTGAGGGTTTGTAGTTCTGGTACGGAAACCTAGTGAATGCACTTCAATACTTCGCATCGAAAGGAATCCAGCATGTCGGAACACGGCCGCCCAACTCGCGCCCACCCTGATTTATTCCAGGCTACACCGCGTACTTTCCCGTTTACCTTGAACCGTACGTTCTGCGCCGTGCAGATGGCCTTGCTGCTCGGGTTGAGCGGCGGCTCGCCGGCAGTGTCGGCGGCGCCTGAACCGGAGCCGGCCACCCAGGTCCGGGCCGAAGCGGAAAAGAACAGCCTGGTGCTGTCGGAAACCATCATCGACGGCGAGCGGCTCGCCACCGACGACCTGCCACCTGCGTACGCGGGTGGGCAGGTCGCCACGGGCGGTCGTATCGGGCTGCTGGGCAACAAGGACTTCATGGAAACACCGTTCAACGCCATCAGCTATACCGATGAATTCGTGCGCAACCACCAGGCCAAGGACATCGGCTCGGTAATCGGCGCCACTGACCCGTCGGTCAACGTGCCGTCCAAGCGGGCCATCCTCGAAACCTTCTTCATCCGCGGCTTCAACACCAGCGCCAACGACATCACCTTCAACGGCCTTGCCGGCATGGCGCCGAACCTGCGCGGCTCGACCGAACTGGCCGAGCGTATCGAAGTGCTCAAGGGCCCGTCTGCGCTGCTCAACGGCATGCCGCCCGATGGCAGCGTCGCCGGCAGCATCAACATGGTGCCCAAGCGCGCCGCCGACGAGCCGCTGACGCGCCTCACCACCAGTTACGAATCCAACGGGCTGTATGGCGCCCACGCTGACGTGGGCCGGCGCTTCGGCGAGCAGAACCAGTTCGGTATCCGCTACAACGGCGTGTACCGCGATGGCGACACCAACGTGGACGACCAGCAGCAAAAGATGCAACTCAACGCCCTGGGCCTGGACTGGCGCACTGAGCGCGTACGCCTGTCCCTGGACGCTTACAAGCAGCGTGAGCGCCTGGATGGCGCCAACTATTTCGGTATTTTCGGCATCTCGCCAACGGTCAATAAAGTGCCCAGCCCGAAGAAGGGCGATAACTCCCTGGCGCCCGACTGGGCCTACACCATCAACGACACCGAAACCGTGTTGATCCGTGGCGAGGTCGACCTGAATGACTCGCTCACCGCCTTTGCCGCCTATGGCCAGCGCGACGGTGGCCGCAATGCCCTGATGACCCGTGACACGTTGATCAACAACGCCGGAGACATCGACGTGCTGGCTTATCGCTCGGACGGGCAGGGCACGCAGAAGTCCGGTGAAGCCGGCCTCAAGGGCACTTTCGACACCGGCCCGGTAGGCCACGCCTGGTCTGTGGCAGCCACCCAGTACAAATCGGAGATGAGCTTCAAGGATTTGATGATCCCCAACTATGTAGTCACCAACTACGACAACCTCGACTTCGGTGCAACACCGCCTCTGGGCAAATACGGCGCCGTCACCTCCCGCAGCGAAGCCAAGCTGAGAAGCTTTGCGTTCCTCGACACTCTGTCGTTCCTCGATGGCCGCGTGCAATGGACCGTGGGCTGGCGCAACCAGACCGTGGAAAGCGCCAGCCTGACGCCGGCCCGGGTCAAGACGTCCCGCTACAGCGACAGCAAGGTGTCGCCGGCGACAGCGTTGCTGGTCAAGGTCACCGATGATGTTTCGCTCTATGCCAACTACATCGAAGGTTTGTCCCAAGGGGGCACGGCACCCACCAGCGCCGCCAACTCGGGTGAAATCCTCAGCCCTTACCAGACCAAGCAGTATGAGGTCGGCGCCAAGTTCGACCTGGGCACCTTCGCCACGACACTGGCCGTGTTCCAGATTGAAAAACCCAGCGCCTACACCGACCCCATCACCAATATTTACGCCACCAACGGCGAGCAGCGTAACCGTGGCGTGGAATGGAGTTTCTTCGGTGAAGTCCAACCCGGCCTGCGCCTGATGGGCGGCGCGTCCTATACTCAGGCTGAACTGACCAAGGCGTTGGTCAAATCCAACGAAGGCAACCAAGTGACCGGCGTACCGAAGATCATCGCCAAACTGGGCGCCGAATACGACCTTGAGATGGTGCCGGGGCTGACCCTGACCGCCAACACCAACTACGTTGGCAGCCGCTACGTTACCGACGACCATCGTATGGAACTGCCGTCCTACACCGTGTTTGATGTGGGCGGCCGCTACACCACCAAAGTCATGTCCAAGCCAGTGACCTTGCGCGCCAATGTCGAGAACGTGGCCAACCGTGCTTATTGGATCGGTTCGTACAACGGTGGCGACGGCAGCGGATTGTCCGGTGGCCTGGGTACGCCACGTACGCTGCAACTGTCGGCCTCGGTGGACTTTTAACCCTCAAGCCAAGCGTGGAGGCGTCCTGGGACGCATCCACGCTGGCTTGTTTCAACGCTGCGAAAAATTCCCGCGATAATTGAGCCTTCAGATAGCCAACACGAGTAGGACTCGCCATGAACACGAAGTGCATGGCCCGTTGAGAGAGGGCAGCAGATGTGACGGGCACCGATTTATCGGAATCGCATAAGCCATTGATTTCATTGATAGAAGTGAACAGTGCTAGCTCTAGATTGGAAAACAGATTTCTGTTTTCCGGTAAAAAGCTGCAATTCCAGCCATTTTCCACTCAACGACTGCACTGAACGGGTGTTTAGTCGAACAGTTGTACGACAACCTCTAGCCACGTCCTGAACTCAGCCACAGGCCAAGCGCGAATGTCTTTAAGGGGCTTTGTCGCGACCTCGCCGCGAGCTCAGCTGTCAACGGCGGTTAGTCATCGCCGGGAAACAGACTGGCAGTCCGCAATCATTATTCAGAGGTTGAATTCAACGCGTTCGCTATCCTAAGCGCCTAAATGGCTCGTTTAAATCCTACCCAACAAGCCCAAGGAAGCCGATGGTTGCATGCCAAGAAAGCGTCCAGGCGAAAGTACATTCAGTTCTGGAACGAGGTTCAGGCCATACATCAGGGATGCAGATTCTATCCTGCACTCATAAGAGACGCGATTTAATAGACGAAAAATTTCGCATTCTCTCAAGTGCTATAACCATGTCTAGGGGTAATCGGATAGTCGCTTTATTTATGTATTGCAAAATTTCAATTTATAGGTAATTAAATTGCTCGCTCACAAGTGATTGTTCTGACAGGAAAAATAAATCGAAAAAAAATACTAAATAAATACCAATGCTCAAATATCAATTTAAGCATTATTCGGACTGCCAGTTTGTTGACAGTAGTGAGTTAATAAAAGTTGTTGTAACTATCGGCGTTGTAAGCTAGCGTCTGTCACTAGCAACTGACGTGTAGTCTTCTGATAGGTTTCAGTAGTCGTCTACCAAAACGTAAGTCCTGCGTGAGGGGACTGCATGTCCATGAAGATCTGGCCGGCATACGGCTGCAAAAGGTTTAGATGTAGGCGAGCGCCGGACACTTACCAGCGGCAGCGATTACCTCAACCAAGATCATTCTGACGGTGGCGCAGAGTCATGGTTGCAAGAAGTCGCCTCACCATTTTAGTGAAGTAAAGTGATGGTGTTAACCACGAGCATGTAAGAGTTAATGGGTCTCGGAGGGTTGATTACTACTATCAGTTCGACATGACAGGTGATAACTAAGGTGAGTAAGGAAATTCGCACGGCCATAACTATACATGCTTCCAAGCCGGTTCGAGTTAAGGTTCCACCCCTGAAAATCCCACGGCCTTGGAAGCCAGCTAACGCTACAGTTACTCAATCCGCGGTGCCTTATGAAGCTCTCAATGTGAGTGAAGCGGAATTACGCCTTGCGCGGAAGCGCGATGCGATATTCAAGCAACTGAGATTAGGGTTGATAGGTCAAGCCAAAGCGATGGAGCTTTTGGAGGTCAAAAAAAGCCAGTTCTACAATCTCTATAGGTCATTTTTACAGTCAACTAGCTATCTTGAGCTAACTAGAAAAAAGCGCGGAACTAAGCCCGGAAACCATAAGTTAACGCCGGGCCAGCTCAGCGCCCTCGAACTTTCATATCAAGAGAATTACAAGGGGCCAAAAGCATCATCGGCGAAAGTTTGGAAGGGAGCACAAGGACTGGTACCTGAAGATGAGTTGCCGCCCAGCAGGTATCAATGTAGGAGATTTGTGGGTGCAAAGCCGGAAAAAGAAAAGTATTACAGAAAGTATGGTAAGGAGGCGGGCGACAACAAATACAAGCCGAAGCCCAAGAAAAAAATCATGGAGCGTGTGCTTCAGCAAGTGCAGATGGATCACACTATGGTTGACATGCTTTTAGTCGACCAGTTTGATCGCAAGGTTTTGCTAGGGCGCCCTTGGTTGACAATGATCATGTGTGCTCTCACAAGGGTGATACTTGGGATGTATCTGAGCTTCCGCCCCCCGAACTTAATAACTGTAGCAAGCGCTCTAGCCTTTGCAGTCCAGGACAAGTCTAGGTTTTTAGAGCTCTACGGGATTGATCCCAAGGCATATCCATTTTACGGCATCCCCTTTTTGATATATACGGACAATGCTGCTGAGTTCACAAGTCCTCGATTCATGGCAACGTGCAACAGATGGGGGATGGATTGGGATCATCGCCCAGTCGACAAAAAGTGGTTCGGCGGGTTAATCGAGCGCGTGATAGGCACATTCATGGGGGAAGTGCACTTCTTACCCGGAACCACAGGTAGTAATGTGATTCAACGAGCAGGCTTAACTCCAGAGCTAGACGCTAAGTATGACATAGTGGAATGTGGTAAGTGGTTGCTTGAACAAGCGATTATTTACCATGGGACGGTGCATGAAGGCTTACAAAGCACTCCGCGTCAGGCGTGGTTTTATTACGACTCCCAAGGGCTTTTAGATCATGACAGGGTGATTAGTCCGGATCGAAAGGAACGCTTTGAGATTGATTTTCTGGCGCCGTCTTACAATCATACGATTCAACCCTATGGAGTAAATTTTTCGGGCAGGAGATATTATAGTCCCGAGCTTGAACCGTATATTGGAGCAAAAAATGTTGAGTTAAGGTTTCAGCCTTATAACCTAGATTCGATCTGGATTATGGTTCCTGGGAGATTTCTAAATGTCCCCTGCACGTATACCAAGGATCGTCTATCCAGAAACTGGGAGTCTTATAGCAGCCATAAAGCCTTATCTAGCGCCAGGCACGTCGGTCATAGCGCGCCTGCAGGGCTTATTGATGATGAGTATGCATTTGCAGCCCAGCAACGGCAGCGCGAACAAGCAATTGCGTTTGAGACACAGTCAAAAAAAACGCCAAGGCCACCCAAAGATATTACAGCACAGTCGGAGCGGCTACCCGCTCATCCAGCAGTCCAGCCCGTAATTGGCGCGCCACGTATTATCGACAGTGGCCGAGGTTCGCCCGAAATTTTGCAGCCAACAATAATAGTTGATAGGTTCAAAAAATGACTATGGACGCTTCCCTCTTGTACGACCACGTCTTACCAGAACTTCGCCTTAATCTTGAGCTTTCTGCGGCTGAGCGTATTGAAATCTGCAGGCATGACTTTTGGATCGATACCCCAAAATTCGCTTTGATGTTTGAATGCATTAGCCACATGCTGTATACCCACAACCAGATTCAATCGTCTTGCATTTTTATCCACGGAGCAGGCGGTGATGGAAAATCAGCTGCGTGGCATCGGCTGAAATTTCTCAGCGCAAACTCTGACAGGAAAATGGTTTTTATCGAACTAACCGAAAATACTAATCGCTTCAAGCTACATGATCGTCTCTTGGAAGCGTTTGGCATTGAGGTCGGTCGCCGTAGCACTGCTGACAAAGAAGATCTAATCTTAAAATATATCAGAGCAAACAATATTTGCGCCATAGTCATAGATGAGTTAAATGATGCACTTCTTCAGCCGTACGCACAGAAACGTACACTGCTTTCACTGCTTCGTAATCTCTCGGGTACTCTGAAATTATGCGTAATCGCGTTTGGAAATACAGAGGCGTGTAGCATCCTCATGCTGGATCGTATCATTGATCGGCGCTTTGTGCAGTTTGCAATCAAGGATTGGGAGCTGGGGCAAGATTTCGTTGATTTCCTTGCGACGTATGAGGCCCACCTGCCACTTAAGCTCAAATCCGACCTCGCATGTCCTGAGATTAGAACGCTAATCCATACTGAGTCATATAAGATCATGGATAACGTTGTAAAGATCATGAAATGCCTCGCCATGGATGCTATTGACTCGGGAGTCGAACGCATTACGCTTGAGCAGTTCCCTCGGTTGCGTGACATCGCGATGCGATTTGGATTTAACTTGCATATTCCTAAGGTCGACCGTAATGCTGACATCTCGAAGCAGGAGCAGCCATGGCTCCCTGCATGACTCCATGTCAGCAAGAAATTTATAACCTGGTATCGGATCAGTTGAAGCTGCCTGAGCCAACTATAATAATACTGAATGCTGAGCCAGGTTCAGGCCTTTCGACATTGATGGAAAAGATAACGAACACTATTGGGTCAGCATGTGTTCCTCTAACATCGAGGCCGGCCATAAGTGGGCGCAACCTGCTTGAAGCATTTTATTATCATTTGGGGCTAGGGGCTGAGGGTATCTCACACCGGGCACCTGTTCCAGCCTTTATATCCCCTCTCATAGAGCTGCAACCAATCGTCGGAGTGCTTATTGAAGATATCGATGATTTTGCTGTAACTATCCCAATGAGGAAAATGGCTATAGGGCATTTGAGCAAGATTGCTTCAGCGTTGCCGGGTATGAGCTTGATCATTTCTCAGACATTGTCCAGATGGGATCGCGACCACAGTATCCGTCACAATGATATTGATGGGGCTCAAAGACGTTATGAGTTTTATTTACGTAGCTTTTCAGGTCTGTCGCAGTTCATTGATCACTTTCAATGCATCACCGCATCGCTTGGATTGCACGACGTATCGAACCTTGAACTAACCCGGCTGTATGAAATTACAGGCGGTAATCTCGCTTCAACCATGCAGCATCTTTGTCATCCTCTTTTGAAGCATAAGTGGAAATAAGGAATAAGCATATCAAATGAATGGCGCCATCCTCTCAGTCTCAAATGAGCTTTTTACATCCTGGTTGTACCGCCAAGGGGCAATACCCACCGATGCAGGTCGATCTATCGATGATCTGTTGGAGATCTACCAATCTTGTATGCAGCGTGTTGATTTCGATCCTGACTTTTGTTTACCAAGCGAGTTCAGCAGTATCGCGCTTGAACGGCTTGGGGTTAGGGCTTCTGATCTTTCTATGTTCGCACCCAAAAGTTCCTGGTTGATACCGCGCTATTATCGCGGGTCATTCTGCTACGAATGCTTCTGTGATCACATTCGGTCATTCAAGCTCCCAACAATGCTTACTGAGTGGTGTTCAGTTATTCAAACTGTTTGCCCTATACATATAGCTCCGCTACTCGACACGCCCGGAAAGCAAAGCTACAAACTTAATATGGCGGTGAAGATTTTTTCCTACTACCATGCCCAGTCAAGTTCCGTGGAATTTCCCCGTCGTTCTCTGACTCCTAAGGTGGTCGGCGCGTTGCTGTCAGTACAGGCATTTATGTCCAGTGTTGAGATTAGTGCCGCGAGTGGCGGGAATGATTCTGAGTGGCGTCTGATTCAGACTATAGTTCGAATATTTCTTTATCCCCGCTATGGAATTATTCATTCTTTGTTCCCTAGGCAATCGATTGGCACAGATGTTCGGCTTTTTCGATATAACCTAAATTTAGGGCCATTAGTGAGCTCGGTAGTGCGTAGGCAGCTGGCAATACTTCTGGCTGGCTTGATGTTGGATGTTTTGGCAGAGGATGAGCGTCTAGCGGTGGAGGAGTATCTTCAATCATTTGACCGACGTCATTACTTTTTCGATAGCGCCGCCGGGCTAGGTCGATCGTCCAACGTATTTACTCCAGAGCATGGGAGCCAGCTCCTCGCCCAATTGACTCAGCTCTCAACCAAAATTTTCAGCCCTTACCTGACTGAGTTTATTGCAGGGTTTGGTGGCAGGGGGCGATAGTTATCATCTGGAGGAAATATGCTGCTGCAGTTCGTTACGCAGATTCGGTTCTGCATCCCAATTGCCGTCACCGAGGATGGCGCAGCTTTCGGGCCGCAAGCGGATGTTGGGGTGTTCGTTTCATTCCCGTCGAGAAAAATACTGGCCTGGTTTCATGCGTCAGACCGGCTTAGGAGCAAGGTAGGCACTGTTAGGCTAATGCTGCCAGGGCCGTTACCTTCATGCTTGACCAATCTTGGGTGGATCAATGCTCATGGTCTGAGCGAAACGCAGCGTACCGCTGATGTGGTCGACGCTTTGATGGAGTTTTTCTACGACTATCCCGTTTTAGTGTATGGAAGCCAGGCAGTAG
Source organism: Pseudomonas sp. OST1909 (assembly GCF_015277575.1). Taxonomy (NCBI): domain Bacteria; kingdom Pseudomonadati; phylum Pseudomonadota; class Gammaproteobacteria; order Pseudomonadales; family Pseudomonadaceae; genus Pseudomonas; species Pseudomonas sp. OST1909. The sequence continues at coordinate 3,438,268 of NZ_CP063780.1, read as the reverse complement.
TGCGGTACATCGCCAGGCCTGTCTTTGACTCGCTCATGAACAATGCAGTGGCTCGTTACAATCGATATCTCATGTAGAGCCTACCTCAAACTTCGGCTTATCAGGGCACCTGAGCTAACTCTCCATGTGCCGATTCAAGTACAGCTGCCATTAGCGTTTGATGGCCCATTGCCTGTATAACTGCATCCCATCAGCAAATTGCAGGCGAGGGACAGCGCAGTGTTTTTGAACGACCAGGAAACCGCAACGGACTTGCTGTACTACAGCGCGATCTCCAAAACGGTTGTGAAGCTCATCAAGGATACGCCTGACACCCCCATCACCATTGGTGTGCACGGGGACTGGGGTGCCGGTAAGTCCAGCGTCCTGCGCATGACGCAGGATGAGCTCAAAGCCAACGATCGTGTCTGCTGCATCTGGTTTAACGGCTGGACGTTCGAAGGGTTTGAAGACGCCAAAACGGTAGTCATCGAGACGATCGTCGATGAGCTGAAGCGAGCCAGGCCAAACTCGGCAAAAGTGAAAGTCGCTGCTGCCAAGGTGCTCAAGCGTGTCGATTGGCTGAAGGTCGCGCGCAAAGCCGGCGGCTTCGCGTTCACTGCCATGACCGGCATCCCCACCATGGATCAGTTGAAGGGGGTGTATGACCTGGTCACGTCCGTGGTTACAAACCCATTGGATCATGTGAGCAAGGATGATCTAAAGGGTGCCGCCGAAAAGATCGGTGACTTCCTCAAGGAGGGCGGTGACGACTCCGAGAAGCTCCCTGAGCACATCCATAAATTCCGAGAGGAATTCAAAGAGCTGCTGGACGCCGCCGACATCGACCAGCTCGTTGTTATCGTGGACGACCTGGACAGGTGCTTGCCGAAAACGGCAATCGAAACGTTGGAAGCGATACGGCTGTTCCTGTTCGTTGAGCGCACCGCGTTCGTTATCGGTGCTGATGAAGCCATGATCGAATATGCAGTGCGTGAGCATTTTCCAGACCTCCCGCAAAGCTCAGGCCCGTCGAACTACGCCCGCAACTACCTCGAAAAGCTCATCCAGGTACCGTTCCGCATCCCGGCGCTTGGCTTGGCCGAGACGCGTGTCTACATCACCTTGCTGCAGCTTGAGAATGCCCTGGGCGCCACCAATTCCAAGTTCCAAGCGTTGCTGGACATCGCCCGAGAGGACATGAAGCGGCCGTGGAAGAGCAAGGGGCTCGAGCGCAGCGTCGTGCAGACGGCCATGGGCGGAACGCTGACCGAGGAGGTTAGCCAGGCGATCACCATCAGCGCCCATGTCACCAAGATCCTGAGTGAAGGCACACGGGGTAACCCACGCCAGATCAAGCGATTCCTGAACTCCATGATGCTCCGCCAGGCGATTGCTGAAGCGCGTGGGTTTGGCAATGAGATCAGCCGGCCAATCCTGGCGAAGATCATGTTGGCTGAGCGCTTCTACAGCGATTTCTACGAGCAGATCGCGAGGCTCGCATCCTTGGCGCAGGACGGCGCACCAGAGGCTCTCGCCGGGCTTGAGAAGCGGGCGAGGGCCGCGCCTCAGGAAGTCGAGGATGACCAGCAGGATACGGGTGAGCGAAAAGCTAAACCCAAGGTGGCCGTGGCCGTCGGTGCTGAGCTTCAGCAATGGCTTAAAAGTGACTGGGCGCTCAACTGGGCACGGATCGACCCGACACTCGCCGGTGTTGATCTGAGGCCTTACGTCTTTGTCACCAGGGACAAGCGCAGCTCCCTCGCAGGCTTCGTAGCCACTAGTCAGCTTGAAGCATTGGTAGAGACCCTGATGGGCCCACGTATGAAGTTGAAAAGCGCGCCTGTGCTCAACAGCATGCGAGAGCTGTCCGCTCCTGATTCTGAAGAGGTCTTCGATGCGATCCGGGATCGTATCCTCCTGGGAGACATCTTCGATAAGCGCCCTCAGGGCATCGACGGTCTGGTTGGCCTAGTCAAAGAACAGCCACGGCTTCAAAACCGACTGCTCGAATTCATACGGGGACTACCTGTCGAGCGATTGGGTGGCTGGGCGGCGTCCTCTTTCAGCGAGTGCTTGGTTGAGCCAGCCGCAAAATCAGCGCTCCAGGCCGTTCAAGAACAGTGGGCCGCACAGGTCGAGAACAAAAAACTCAAAGTAGCCGCTGAGCAATTGTTGGATCTCGGCCCGAAACGCTAAGGAATGCAGCATGGGAACATCGAAAGGTTACGGGGGATCTGTTTCTGGACTGGTTCCGTCTTGGGTGGATGATGTGGCGCCTGCAACTACACCGGGTCAATCCGGTGAAGCTGGGCAGCCCTCAAATCCTTCCAGCGATCCAAACAGTCCGAACAATCCTAATCAGCCAGGGCAGGGAGGTCAGTCAGGGCAGCGTCCTGCAGACAACAATGGCACGGCCAAGCTGCAGCCAGCTCGAACACAGTTCACACGTTTTGCCAGAACAGGAAGCCGCAGCGCGCTGGGTAGAGCTCTCTCCGGCTACGTGCGAAGCGGGACAGGCGGGGCTGGGCGTGCTGCTCGGCGCATGGGGGCGTCCCGTGCAGCAGCGGGGCGCCTGCTTGGCGTCATCAGGGATGTGCAGCGCTTCGGTGCAGCCGAGGTATTGCGTCGGCTGAATCTGAATGGCCTGGCAGGCCGCCCATCTTCTGAAGTATTCATGGCCCTCGTTGAGTTTGTATGTCCCGCCGGCGGAGCGATCGACGAGGCGGTGGCACGTCAGGCCATGCTCGAGAATGTCATCGCGCTCGCCGAGTCCGGCGAAACCACGTTCGATGAAATGACGCCCGAGCAGATGAACGAATTCTTCCTGGATTTCGTGTCGCAGTCGATCGAGGGAATGGTGATGGCCGACCTTGGTCAGCGAGGTGTGACCATTCCCGATGACGTTGACGCGGTCGAGCGTATGCAGACGGAGCTTCACGACTTCATTACCGGCGCCACGCGCGGACGGCTATCCGATCGACTGGAGGGATTGCCAGGGCTGACTGACCAGGACATCCAGGGCGTGATCAGCCGAATTTACGAGTCGGCCTTTGAGATCATTGCCGTTGCAGGGGAGGCAGCACAATGAGACACCACAGCATCATCTGCAGGCTCGGCGCCAGTGATATTGACCCGATCGAGATTAAGCACCCTGGGAGCAGTGAAACCGCAATTTCATTCCTGGATGGTTACCAGCGTCTGAGCTTTGGTATTGGGCAAGCGATCGATCAGCTTGCGAATAAGGGCATGCGCCCCAGCGAGACCTCAATCGACCTGGCCCTCGTAGCCGGAGCGCTCACGGCGGCTGATACCCGGATATCCCGGAAGACCGAATCCCAGAATGCCTGGACGCGTGAGATCGACCTTTACGTGCCTGTGGCAGATCCTGCGTTGTGGACTTCGATGTCAGCGCTGCTTGACTCGACCTTGCATTTCTTAACCGGCGATCGATGGAGGGTCATCTTCCGCGCCAGGCCTGAAGGCTTGGAGGAGCTGGCTCCCATCGTGGAGCTCTTTCGGAGCGCTACTCCCACAAGCGTGTGTCTTTTCTCGGGAGGTATGGACAGCTTCATTGGTGCGATCGACCTGCTGGCCCAAGGAGAGTCTCCGCTGCTGGTGAGCCACTACTGGGACTCCAATAGCACCAGCAAATATCAGGATCAATGCTTTGAGGCGCTCCAAGAGCGATACCCTGATACTCCGATCCACCAGGTACAGGCCAGGGTGGGCTTCCCGCAAGGCCTGGTGGCCAACACAAAGGGTGAAGATACGCTGCGGGGGCGCTCATTCCTGTTCTTCGCGTTGGCGGCGTTGGCGGCCAATGCCACGGGCGAGGAGATGGTGATCCATGTTCCTGAGAACGGTCTGATCTCCCTGAATGTCCCGCTGGATCCGCTGCGATTGGGCGCTCTGAGCACGCGGACAACACACCCCTACTACATGGCTCGCGTGAATGAGCTCTTTGCTGGTCTTGGGCTTCGGATGCGGTTGCACAACATGTATGGACATCGCACTAAGGGGCAGATGGCCGAGCAGTGCGCTGATGGTGAATTTCTCCGTGCGAACGTCCACAAAACCATGTCCTGCTCCTCACCGGGCAAGGCACGATACCAAAAGGATCCGACCAACCGGCAACCCAAGCACTGCGGCTTCTGCGTTCCTTGTATCATCCGGCGGGCCTCCATTGCCCATGGATGCGGCGATGATAGAACCCCGTATGTGATTCCCGACTTGCACGCGGATGTTTTGAACACGAACAAGGCTGATGGAGCACATGTGCGTTCATTCCAGATGGCCATCCGCCGGCTACGGCGGGCGCCGAACAGTTCGAGGTTCGAGATACACATCCCTGGCCCCTTGATCGACCATCCGAACGACCATCAGGCGTATGAGCAGGTGTATGTGGACGGGCTCAATGAAGTCGATCGATATCTGACTGGAGTCAGGGCACAGCCCCTATGAGCCAAACAGCGCGCGAGCGTCCAAGATGGGTAGATTTTCACTGCCACTTGGATCTCTACCCCAACCATGAAGCCTTGATTCGTGAGTGCGATCGGGAAGGGGTAGCCACGCTCGCTGTTACCACCACTCCAAAGGCCTGGGCTCGAAATCAGGAACTGGCTCGTACTTCTAAGCATGTGCGTGTCGCCTTAGGTTTGCACCCGCAACTGGTGGCGGAGCGTGAAGGGGAGCTCGCGCTGTTCGAGCGCTTGCTGGAAGGGACACGATACGTCGGAGAGATTGGTCTCGATGCTGGCCCTCGGTTCTACTCCAGCTTCGAGGCGCAAGAGCGGGTCTTTTCCCGGATCCTGTCGGCTTGTTCTGAGCAGGGTGGCAAGATCCTCACAGTGCACAGCGTCCGCACTGCTGCAAAGGTGCTGGGACACATCGAGCGCCTCCTTCCACCCGATCGCGGTAGGGTCGTGCTGCACTGGTTCACTGGCAGTGCGGCGGAGGCTAGGCGGGCTTTGGATCTCGGATGCTACTTCTCGATCAACATCGAGATGTTGAAGTCCACGAAGCACCGGGCGCTTGTGGCATCGCTGCCACTTGATCGTATGCTCACCGAAACCGATGGGCCATTCGTGCTGGCGGGTGGAAGGCCATTAGCGCCTCGAGATGTGAGCGATGTGATTCAGGCGATCGCTTCGCTCAAGGAGCTCGATCTGGAAATGGTCGCGAATCAGATTGTTAGCAACCTGGGTAGCCTCCTGCGTAGTTGCTAGTGCTGCCCAGATGATCACGCGTACCTACTCCAAGCGTGTATCGACACTTAATGGTCGTCTTTCCAGAGCCTGCTAACCCTAGACTTGTCGAGCCCCAGCAGTTCCGCCGTCTCTTTCTGGCTTTTTCCTTCAGCCTTGCACTTGAGCACCGCTTGCCGATTGGCCTCTCCAGATCTGATACGGGGATGGACTGAGTGAAGCTTACCGTCCTCGAACTCATGATGGAGCTTATCGAGCACACCCAGCCTTTCGAGCTTCGCTATCTCAACAGCCACGCCTTTCAAGAACTCCTTGGGTGTTTGGTGACGCGCATAGGACGAAGCCACCGCCAGTAGAGCGACAAGATCAATGTCGAGTACTGAGGCAAATTCCTCTATCGTTGACAGGGTGGGATTGCTCTTGGCGTGCTCAATGTTACTCATTTGCCGAGCCTCGACTCGACCATGGAAATCTTCTTGGGACAGGTTCCGAGCTGCGCGTGACAGCCTCAAGACTGCGGCCAACGGTTCTCTCAGCGACATTTGGAGCACCCAAAGCCGAGGATAAAGCCATATTGCGCGGTTGTTCTCCATGCAATATAGTGCGTGCAAGGCAACTGGCGACGCCTCACTATTTCTTGCTGGACACGTTCCGTCACGCTGGAGCGCGCTAGCGCTTGCCGCGCTTACAGATCCGGCCTCCGTCAATTTACCGCTAAATCCTCAAGAGCCAGCGTTTGCGAATCAGAATTTACTCAGACCTCCATGCCGAGTTCCACCGTTTCGCCCTCCCATCCCTCGATGCTGGGGTTGACCTGGTGATCCTCGCCGGCGACATCAACAAGAAGGCCAGGGGCGTCCAGTGGGCCAACGATACCTTCGCCTGCCACGTCGCGTATATCGCAGGGAACCATGAGTACTACGACGGTCACATCGATCGCACCCTGCAAAAAATGAAGGATGCTGCGGCCGGCCATGTCCACGTGCTAGAGAATGAAGCACTCATACTGGGTGATATCAGGATCTTGGGTACTACTGCGTGGACTGACTACAGCGTCACAGGGGATTTGTTGGCGGCCAGCAACTCTGCCAGGCAAGGCATGAACGACTTCAAGTACATCAGGGCAGACTCGAACTACAGACGATTGAGACCGGATGACCTGGTTACCCGGAACCACATCGCCAAGGACTGGCTCACCCAAGAACTTGCTCGACCGTTTGGTGGCAAAACGGTAGTGGTGACCCATCACTCACCATCTACCGTGGTGATTGGTGAGCAGCATGAAGGGCATCTTACTGCAGCGTACACCAACGACTGGCCGCATTTGATCGAGAAGGCCCATGTGTGGGTGTTCGGTCACACGCATGAGGCTACAGATGTTGAGCTGGCCGGCTGCCGGGTGATCTCAAACCCCCGTGGCTACCCTGAGGAGAGCACCGGTTTTGACCCTTACTTCGAGATCCAAATCTAATGGCCACTTCGGCGATGAAGCACTTTTTTGACCACGCCGTCGAGCCGATAGAGCTCGATCAGGATCTTCCCTCGGAGGTCATCCAGGCACAGGGCATTTCCTGGGGTGCGGTGGTCGACGCTTACCTTGTCAACGCGGCAAGGGTAGGGCAGAGCTATGCGGCGCTCGTTTACAACGATCAGTCAAACGTAAGCTCGAATGGAATGACGGTTGCTACGCCTCCACTTCAGCTGGTTGAGACAAGGGCGGGGTTCAAGCTAATGCGCAGCCTAAGTGGCAAAGACTACTACGTTATCGCTAGTGAGCTCAGCGAGCCGCGGTGAGCATCCAATTGGGTTGACTCACCCGGCCCAAGCGCCGTTTTCGAGCTGTAGTACTTGGCAAGGCGCGGCGAGCGCTTTGGATTTAGACCTTTATGTATCCCGCAGACCAATCCGCTGGACGGCTTCGTGTGCGCTCTCATTCACGTACCACTTCAAAGTGCACTAAGGAAAATGCATGTCTGATCTGAAAAAAATTGAGCTCACTGTTAAGAACTACATTGTTAAAAACTCCGCTGACATTGATACGCTCTATAGCCAAGTTCGGTGCGAAGACAGTGAAGGAAAAACTTTCTATTTCAAAGAAGTTTGCATGTTGGACTACTTGAAAAGGCACGGGGCGATTGTTACTGACAAGCCTCGTACGTGGTACTTCAAGCATTTGAACAAGAAAACCATCGTTCTAGTGGCCTTCCAAAAGGCAGATGGAAAGATTGAGTATGACCTTGATCACCTGCGGCACGTTGCTAAATCCAGCATTCTCAAAGGCATTGTTTTCGCCGTAGCGGCAATTCCTGCGGGCTTGATCATCGCAACAGCGACTTTTGGTATCGGGCTGCTGTTTACGCCTGTGTGCCTCTTCTATGCATACAGAAGTCTCTTTAAAATCCCCCGGATGCTACGTCGAAGCACCCTGGTGAGCGAGCTTGCTGCGCATGGAGTCGTTGTGCAGTAGCGGCTAGTCCAAACAGCTGCGAGGCTGCGTACCGATGAGGAGCAACGAACGACAGTAGCGGTAATTTTTGATCTCTTCGGTACGCTTTTGGAGATTCGAAACCGGCAGAATCCCTATCGACGGCTTCTCCACCTGAGCTCACAGCAGTGGCGTGCCGCGTCAACAGATGACATTCGCTGGATCATGACTCATGACCAGGGGATCGAGGGCACCGCGGCTGAATTTGGAATCGAACTCTCACCACCTCAGCTCACTGAGGATCGTCTCCAATCTCTGGCATTTCCTGCAATAGTTCGTTTAGTCCAGTGAGGGTGCGCTGATGCCCTGCGAAATCCGGGCTCCAATTCGCAGGCAGCATGTATGCCTCTGATTTGCCCATCCGGCGCTCTCGGTCGGCTGACCATATCTCCAGCGAACCGTTGCAGTAGAGCAGGAATTTAAACTGCTCTAGGGATATCTCGGATTGAATATCGCTTCGGCTTTCGCGCTTTTTGTTGAGCAGTACACATCCACCGATCGGGTCGATGATCAGTCGCTCATCTCTGAAGTCCATCCAAAACTCAAGTGCGACTTTGCCATTCGGTGATTCGAGTCTGACGCCGAGCTTCCCTTGATCCATGCCACCGGCTGTCATACGCATCCCTCCGAGATGCACGCACGATTTACCTTTCCGAGCCATCACGTAAAAATCATCAGGAAGCATGTACTCGCGGCCCTGAGCAAGCTCACCTCTCCGAAGCGCACCTAATTGCTCGTTGTCGAATAGGGTGCGAAAACCTTCTAGCTCGTAGAGGTGCTCGCCCTCATAGGACGATGGGGGTGGTACACCGAGCCGTTCATCCATTGCCAGCTCTGCGAGATGGCGCATCAGTGGCTTGTCGAGATGGATTCGCTGGTGGTCATCCGGGTCATCGGGGTCGACGATATCTTCTCGCTCAGCGTGAGCGATTGCGTGGCGACCCTGCGTTGCCAGGTATTCGGAGATGTTGTCACCTTGCGCCTGAAGCTCTTCACGCCGGGAGATTGCCTCTCTGTCCGTCATGCGGAGCAGGGCATGCTCAATCCATGGCCCTCGTTCACGGCCATTGGGAAGAGAGCGGGCGAAGGCCTTGTAGAAGCCAAGGAAGGAGTAGAATGGATTTCCGAGTGATAGCCCTTCACGGTAGTAGGCGAGCGCCTTTCGAGCTTCTTCGCTCTGTGGGACATGAAGGTTCTCGTCTGAGAAAAACTCGGTGATAGCGTTGTTCAGCATCCTGCCTACACGGAATGGACTGCTACCCCCTCCCCACATGACGATGTCAACCTTCTTGCTTTCACGCCAAGCAATAGCTGTGGCCAGGCGCATGACAGCTGCACGGCCCTCGTTAACCGTTAATCCAAAGCCATTTGCTCGAATCGCGATCGCAGGGAGGCTGCGGTGCTGACCGTCGACCACTGCCGGCTGCAGAAGGAAATCAAGATTTTCGAACCTGATGAATTGAGGGCGGTTTGGCCAGAAGACCTGGGTCTCTAGCCCACCTACCACCCATTGCCCTCTCTGGTTCTGGTACCGCTCGGCCAGTTCGAAAGGATCGTCGGTCGCCAGCATTGAGGGGCTCCTAAAAGTTGGTGGCGGCGGTGTGCCACTCCAGATTATATTCAAACTACATCAGCGGGGCGATATACTTGCTTCGAGCGAGAGAAAACTTCCTAGTGGATAAAGGAGCATGGTTGTGCTGAGTCAATCTGTGATAGACAGAGCTTTTGAGGATGTCAGTGGTGCGATAAATAGAGAGGCGGCAAAAAGCAAAAATTTTAAATTTGAAATGAGTATATCTAGAGGTGATGACTCATCTGCTGATTTTTATAGTTTGATGACTGGGTTGGAGCAACGATTGCTTGGTCGTTACAAAGGGTATTGCGTGCGTGCTGAGATGAGTCAAGGCGTCACTGCAATTCAGATTTATGTTGCTAGCTTAGATTGAGAGCGTAGAGAGATGTCATTCACTTGGTCAGAGCTTGATGGTTTTATATCTCGTGCTGTGCAAGGCAATATGATCCAGGCGTCCAGACGGCTTATATTCACCCACTGCAATGAAGAACTGGAGCAGAGGGGTTATTTCTTTGCAGACTGGCTTTATAACTTTGGCGGCACTGGGCTGTTGATAAAATATGAGGAGAAATTTTTTCTTCTGACGGCGCAGCATGTTATAAAAGCTCATTACTCGGAACCTCAGAATGAATCGCCATTTTTCACCAACGCCTTAGCGAAAAGTCAGTGGGATGACCTGAGCAAGCTCCTGTATCCAATTCGAGGTTGGGAAATTGGGTCTTTGATTAAGACTGATATTCCTTGGATTGATGATGAGGATATTGTGCTTGTAGAGATGGGGCAACCGATGCCAGGGGGATACCCCGAACACTTCTTGGACTTTGATACTCCAGATAGTGTTGTTTGCCTGAGGCGAGATGAGTTCCAGGAAGGATTGATATTCCTGGCGGCAGGGTATCCCATCGAGGAAAATCATGTAATGCCTGCAGGCGAGAGCGAGCATGACTTCGCCACCAATCTTCATCGGTTTACCTATCCTGGTTTCTGCACTATGGAGAACGGAAGCCCCTACCTCAGATTTGAGCGCGAATACACTCATGTACAGATGAATGGGGTGAGCGGTGGAGTTGTTACAAATGTAGAGCCTAACGCTGAGCAGACTCGGTGGGTGGGCATGATACAGAAAGCTGGTAATGGAACGCTTCGTTTCTATCCGGCCTATTTGATTTTGCCAGCAATCTTGAAATATAGAGAAGCTCAGACTTATGTTATTGACCCGGCTGCCAATCTCGTAAATTTGGAGATGCAGGCTACTCCAGAAGCGATTCAAGCCCGAAAAGAATTTAACGAGATGGTTAGGCAAATGGGGGAATGCAAAAATCTTGAGGGGGTTTAGCTTCGCTTACCCTTTGGGCCTTGGGGTTACTCAGGACTCACGGTGGGGCGCAGGTTCATAGACTCGAGTCAAATTGCAGACTGGTTTTCCGTGCCTAGTGATGACAAACGTCCAGCTGTCCTCAACCAGCCGAAGGATACGACGCCACCGGCGCCGCGCCTGGCTAAGGCTAATCACCTGTTCCGTGTAACCGCCTTACCCAAGGAGCCGGCGTAGCAGGCTTTCAGTCTGGCTTCCGGCATACTTGCTGTAAAATTCATCGAGCATGGCGCTGCGCCGCTCACCATTCACTAGGCTTAGGCCGTGAAGAGCATTCACCAGCTTCTGTTGCTCAACCACGCCCTCTTGAACCTCCAGCCACATTGGAGCCACCTGCTTCAAGATCACGTCGACCGCTACGGCATGGATCTGAGATTCGATAAGCTTGTTTCCGTTCACAGCTGTCTTCAGCTGTTGAGCTTTCTCCATGGCCTATCGTCACCCTGATTGGATGGGGGCGTGAAGCTGGCCAGATGCGTTCCAGGAGAGGCCCTCGTTCATGGTCAGGCCTCTCTATAAATGATGCTGCACCACCGCAAAGCAATACAGTCCTATTGCTCAATGTACAGCAACATCATGTTAGAAAGGCTCATAATAAATGGAAGCATAGCTTTGCTGTTTTCGGCCTGATCAGAACTGTGCGCAATTTCGTTCCGTATTTTGCTAGACTCTAGCATTTTAGTCATAATTTTAGCTTTCTCAACCTCAGGGAATTCGGAACTTTCTTTGATGATGATTTGATAAATAAATAGCACCATTGTCCGCTGATTGGAGTTATTTAGTGTCTCCCGCAGTTGCTTACTATCAATGCCGAAAATACTTGGCACGGCTTTGCTTTGGAATTTATCCGTTTTGAATGTGGTTTCAATCAGTTTATAAAAACAAAGGTAGCTTTCATCATAGAATCCGAGAAACTTATAATGCAGTCCTTTCTGGTAATGCCGTCTCATGCCAGTTGACAGCAACGAGAAGCGCTCATGATTCTTAACGACAACTTCTTTAGTAATGCTGCGTGGGTGAATAGGATAATGACCTGCGGACTCATGACCACCGGCTTGCTGAAGCATCCTAAATATACCGCTTTCATTCCTTATATATAGAGACAAGGTGGCAGGAGTGAGCTTTGCAAAGTATCCGGAGAGTTCAATATGAGATATGATAATCTCTTTAATCAGGCCTGCCTTCTCTTGAAAGTATTCTGCCATGCACAGCATGATAATAGATTGAACTGGAACATCCGGGGTATCCTTCACCCTCCTTGCGACATCTTTTTCTAGTTTGCCGAAATCAATTTTTTTCAGCGTGAAGATTGTTGAGATGCGGTATTTGTCGGTTGCTTCGTAAGTTGCTCTAAGCAAGTTTTTTATGGTCACTGACTTGATCTGGATTGGGGAGTTTTTCAGTGTGCAATCAAAGCTAAGTCGGAGGTCTGGCACATCTAGAGTCTCATCTAGCGCTACAGGGCCTGAATTTTCTCTCATCTTTTCATGCGCAACTGCAGTTGCGAAGCTGAAACCAGCATCAATCTCAAAATCAAGAAAAAATTCACCGCCCTGACTTTTTTGTTCGAAATATTTTTCCCAGTTGATCGGGGTCAAAGTTCTATAGTACATGTCTCGTCCTTGTTCAGTTTAATAATTCGTCCGATGCTCTGGCTCGCAGCGCTGTTATTTCAAGCAGCCCGCTTTCATGCGCAGATATCTAGAAGATACGAAATTAGCTCAAGTCATTTCCAGTCCCTCCGAACTCCGGAGTAGTCCGCCAAATTGCTGAGCCGGCTCCACATAGCGAAGAGCCGATTTCATATCACTCCAACCCACGTACTCCATGAGCGTCTTGATATCCCAGCCAGAGCTTGCCGCCCACGTGGCGAAGCCACGCCGGATAGAGTGAGCACTGTAGATTTCGGACGGCAAACCGCACCGACCCAGAGTATCTCGAATGAGCGGGATCATGCTGTGTGCTGCAAGTGGGCGATCGCTGATGTTGCCCCAGCGATCAATGCCCCTGAACACGCCGCCGTTTGTAAGACCGGCAGCTTCGATCCAATTCAAGTACGCCTCCACTGGGCAAAGCTTGCTCAATGATGGTGTCTTGTACTCGCGGCCGATGTTCTGCCGGTCTCCTTTGGTCGACCCGAGATAGAACCTGATCCCGACGTAACGCTCGGCGTGCGTGTTCTCGATCGTGAGCCTGGCCAACTCATCTCCGCGGAATCCCCTCCAAAAGCCAATCGTGAGCAAGGCAATGTCACGGCTCGCCTTGAGAAGGGCGGCCATGTTGCCGGCGGCTCTTGCCTGAGCAACCTCATCCTCCAAGTGCGCCACTGCTTTTGCGAGGTGCAGCAAAGCCAGAGGAGCTGCTTGCTTCTGCTGCACGGGGTATACCGCCCGGATGCCTTTCAGCAACTGCCTGACCTTAGGTGCTTTGGTAGGGTCAGGGAAGCCGTTGCTTTGGTGCCAGTTTGCGAGCGCAGCCAAGCGTTGCTTCAGCGTGCTCAGCGCCAGCTGGTCGGCGTACTCAGCGATGTAGCGCACTACTGACTCTGTGGTGGTGGGTAGGTATCCACCCCAGGCCACCTCGAAATGGGAGAGGGCGGCTGCATAGCTTTTCGTCGTGTTCTGACGAACGCTCGCCGCTAGGAACCTGTCTGCCTTGCTCACCACTGCTACCATCCGATTTCCCCGTTTCGAGCCTTCCATGACTCGCTGGCCAGCTGTACCGATATTCAGGTCATTTTACCCCTGCTCAATGGCCTAACAAGCTATAAACCTCGATTATATCTTGCCAGTTGTCGGCAAGTTCACAGCAAGGTTTGGCATTTTCGTATTATGTAATTGCATGACATGTGACATGACACGAAATCGTCTGGAGGGGGTATGGCGCGAGGCGGCGTTAACCTAGCGGTGGTGCAAAAGGCGCGGAACAGCCTGCTAATGCGTGGTGTTTATCCCAGCATTGATGCAGTCCGAGTGGAGATTGGAAATACGGGCTCAAAGACCACGATCGCTCGGTATCTAAAGCAGCTGGAATCACCAGGATCAGAAGCGAACCCTCGTGAACGCATGAGCGGCGCGCTGCGCGGGGTCGTCGAAAGCTTGTTGGATCAAGTCCAGGAAGAGGGCAGCCAGGCCTTTCTTGAGGCACGAGCAGAGTTCGAGCACGAACGTAAGCTATTGGTCTCACGAGCCGAGGCACTTGAGAGCGAGCTAGATGAAGTCAAGCTCCATTTCAGGGCGCAAGGAGATGTCTTGGCTGCTCAAACTGAAGAGCTTAAGACCACTCAGTCCACACTGCAGACTGAGATCACGCGCAACGCCAGGCTCACCCAGAGCAACAGTGATCTCGAAGTCCGGATTCAAGAGAAGGATGTGCAGATCCAGTCTCTGGAGCAAAAGCATATGCATGCCCGGGAGGCCCTGGAACACTACCGTGCTTCGATCAAGGAGCAGCGAGACCAAGATCTGAACCGCCACGAGTCCCAGCTCTATCAATTGCAGCAGGAGCTGACCGTCCTTCAGCAGACGCTCATGGTCAAGCAGGAGGAGATCACCCGATTGATCCGGGATAACGAGCGCTTCATTGCCGAAAATCGCCAGCATGCCAGGGAAGCCTCGCAACATCGTGAGGCTGTCGAAACCCTGCGGGGTGAGCTGAGCATTGCCAATGCTACTACCGCGCGTGCGGAAGGTGCGAAGGAACTGCTCGCTCAACAGTTGGAAGCAAAGGCTAAAGAGGCTGGTGAGTCTCAGTCGCAATTCGCAGCCGCGAAGCTAAGGGAGGTGGATCTGGCACACAAACTCACCACCGCAGAGGCTGAGCTCATGGCTTTGCGCGTATCGAGTGAGGCGGATGGCTCGCAGGCGTAGTCCAGAGAACCTTGAACCCATTAGCACATCGCTGAGTACATTTGTACTCCTGTCAGAATTCGCAGCTCGCGATCCGAGCCAGGTAGTCCCCATGCGAACCAGCGCCTGCCATACCCTCTAACTTCAGGCTTACCAGTATCTGTATAGCCGAAGCCAGCTCGCTCAAAGCCCATGCAGCCACCTACACATAAGCGGCCGAAATCATGGGCGTGGAGAAGAGCGAAGTCCTATTCGTTGCCAACCTGCGACTCCAGTGTAAGGAGTCGAGCTGTGGTGACCGCGGCTTGGAGATCAAGATGGCTTGAGGCGAACGACTTCATAAGAAGCGGGCGGGGAAGGGCCCAATCCCATTTCTCTCGGATCATGTTTTCGACATTTTCCAAGATCGGCTCTACGTTCGAGATGTCCATTTGACCGACCACGCGCAACGCTCGCAATGTGTCCTCCGCGCCGAATGCAACTTCCAGGAATAGCCCGGTGTTTTCACACTGAATACCTACATGCCTGAGCAACAAGGCCAGCGCATCGTTGGTGTAATCCCCTCGCCAGGTTGCCACATGGCTTACGCTGGCAGAGCCAATTATCGCCGCGTCACCCAACCCGAGAGCGCGGAAGTTATTCCGAGCCTCGTCTAGGAGCGCTTGAGCGTGTTTGTCCAGGAAGGGGCAGGATGTGGTCTCCATCAACACGTTTCGCATTTCAAGCCTGACACGATCATCCACCTGGGCACCAAGCCCATCAAACTGAGGGGGCTCGCCGCCCCGCGCCGGTGTGACCACGATCACCTTTGCTTCGAGGTCGACATCCTGAACCTGCCAACGCCTTCCGCCGAAGATGATGCGTTGTCCCTTGGTCAGGGGTTTGCTGACGGGCAGCGAGCCAAGTGGCTTCCCATCCCGGAGCAAACGAAACTCTTCATCGCTTGTGAAGGCGGTGTAGAACTCATAGTGGTTGATCAACCGCTCCCCGAGTTCGCCTGGTAGCAGAAGTCCTGAGCTGTCTTGGACGATCAATTCCTTCTCACCCATACCCTTGAGCAAAGCCAGGAAATCAGGCTTGGTGACGCTCGCAAAACTGCCGCTTGCGATGAGATTTCCCCATAATTGCGCCGCAGAAGCACCGCCGAGCTGAGCAATTGAGGATAGGCACTGTTGCACTAGTGTCGAGGCGTGTAGGCCTCCCGATCGAGGCGGCTCAAACCATCCACTGATCAGCAATCGGATCATAGCGACCGTTTGGACAAGGCCCTCACGTAACTGATCGGAGAGATCCGACTTATCTGTTAAAGGGCGCTCCCGGCAGTACGTCCTGAGCATCGCAGGCTCACCGGGGCGGCGACCCGAGCGGCCAAGCCTTTGCCTGAGACTTGCCACAGAGGGTGGACAGCCGATCTGGGCGACCGTCCTGATGCTACCGATGTCTATACCCAGTTCCAGGGTGGTAGTGCATACGGCAGAAGCTGGAGGATCTCCCGCTTTCAACGCCCGCTCGGCATCCTGGCGTAGCTCCTTGGACAAGCTACCGTGATGCGGCCAGAACTCGTTCGGAACACCATCGTTTTCGCACAGTGAGCGCAGACGGTCGGCAAACCATTCAACCTCTTGGCGCCTGTTCGGGAAGATCAGGTTGTTATGCCCCCTCAGCACCTTGTACAGGTGGCCTGCGATAGCCACTTTGGTACCTGAGGTGTCTTCCTTCTCTGCGCCTTCATCTGTTGATGCATTCCCTGGGTGTTCCACCACCAACTGCTGCATGGGCTGCTCAATGTAGCCACGCACCTGTACCTGGAGCTCTTGGCCAGAGGACTTTGACTCAATAACCGTGATGCCATCCGGGCACACTGGCCTCAGGAACTTGCGGGCCAGCGACATCTCCCCAAGCGTCGCCGAAAGCCCTACACGGGGCAGCGTTCTACCCACGACGATTTCAACCCGTTGCATTAGCGATTGCAGCTGCTTTCCACGCTCACTTCCGATGAAGGCATGAAGCTCATCGACGACGATGTAGCGAAGGTTCTGAAAAGCCCCAGGTAAGCCTGAGCCTCTATTTACAAACAGGGCTTCTAGGGACTCCGGAGTGATCAGCAAGATGCCCTCAGGCGATTTCAAAAACCGTTGTTTCTTGCTTGCTGCCACATCGCCATGCCAAGCAACGACGGGCAGTTCGAGCCTCTCACATAACCGGCTAAGCCTGTCCCACTGGTCGTTGATCAGCACCTTGAGCGGGCTGATATACAGCACCGCGCCGGCTGGCTCACTGTTGTTGAGCAGGTTGGTCAGGATCGGCAGGAATGCGGCCTCTGTTTTACCTGCGGCAGTGGACGCTGCAATGATCACATCGCGATCGGCGGCCACCAATGCCGGTACCGCCCACTCCTGCGCATCACGCAGGGACGTCCACCCCTGTGACCAGATCCATTGCTGAACCTCCGGGTGTAAACGCTCGAACGAAGAAGAGTCAGAGCTTGAAGCTGGCGAGCTCATCGTCGGCCTCAACTTCTAGATCTTGCTGCCCGGCCTCATCCTTGGTCAGCTCCACGGCGCCCAATAAGGTTCGCCAATCCGCGGTAGGGTTTTGCTCGATCACCGCGAGCAAGTTGATGAAAGCCGTAATGGTCGTGCGCGGCGTCCGGAAATATGCCTCGCCCAAGCGCTGATTACAGTGCGCCATGAAAGCGGGGATGGCTTCATCCGGCAGCAAAAACTTCTCAGGCTCACCGTAGGCGTAAACATTGCGCAGCTTCTGCAAAAGCACGTAGAAGTCTTCAGGTGTCAGGCTGCTGAGTCGAATGACAGGCCCAGAAAGGTCGACCAGGCCAGACTTAGCAAAGCTGTTTTCAGCGAGGCGGGATTGCAGGGCAGGGTAGCTGTAGAGCCCCCGACGAGTGTCCATCAGAAACTCTGGTGTGCCGCCCAATACAAAACCCAGGCCTTCAGCGGAACCCTGCAACGAATCGTTGAGGATGCGCAGAATCTGTTCGTAATTGGCGTTACGGGCCTGGGTGTTTGCCAGTTTGTACAGGTTGACCAGTTCATCCAGGCATACCATCAAGCCGCCGAAACCAGCCAGGCGTACGAATCGTGACAGCAATTTCAGCTGGTCGTAGACAGAAGCATCATCGACGATCGTCCGCACGCCCAGAGCAGCGCGGGCGTCAGTCTTGGTGGAGAATTCCCCGCGTAGCCAACGAATGGCGTCAGCCTTGAGCTGCTCGTTACCTTCCTCGAAGCCGCGGCAGTAGGCGGCAATGACGTCGGCAAAATCATACCCATTGACCATCTCGGTGAGCTCTGCCAGGTACTCACGAATGACCGCCTCACTCTCGACACCTTTGGTCTTGGCTTCCGTTTTAGCTTGGGAGATGAACTTCTCAACGATACCCTGCAGAGCGCCGCCTTCTGGCTTGGTGCGGGTGGCCATGTTTTTGGCCAGCTCCGAGTAAAGTGAGCGCGCTTGGCCACCTGAAGCGTGAAGCCGGCGGTCTGGATTCAAATCGGCGTGCATGGTGACAAGCTTGCGCTCCATGGCGATGCCGCGTACTAGGTTCAGGAAGAAGGTTTTGCCCGCGCCGTACTCGCCAATGACGACGCGAAAAGCCGAGCCGCCATCCGCGAGACGATCCACATCTTTGAGCAGCGAATCGAGTTCACCCGCTCGACCTACCTGGATGAGATGCTGCCCAACACGGGGCACTACGCCCGCACGCAGCGATTGAATGACCGCGTCGCGATCCTTGGCTCGTATCTTACTCATAGGGCTAGCTCATCCAGAATGTCGGGGTTGATTTCGATGGGATCATCACCTTCGGTCACGGGCATGTCGAACAGCTCGAACGCTGTCTCGTTGATCCGCTCCAAGGCGCCATCCAGCATCAGTTCCATATCACTGGCTGCGTCTTCCAGCTCGGCACGACTCCACTCAGCCCGTGACACCAGAAGCCGAAGGAACGCTGAATGCTCGACGTCCAGGCCATGTACGGTAGCAAGCTGTTCGGCGGTACTTTCTTCCTGCCGTTGGGGCGCCTCGGGCTCCAAGGCGCTAGGCGTCTCAGTCAGCGATTCTTCATTGAAGACGCTGGCCAGGAGCGCCGACACTTCTGCCGTTTCTTGTTGCAAGCGAGCGACCTTGTCCATGTCCAGTGCAAAGCCAGAGCCAGTGCTTTCTGATGTCTGTGTCGCAGTGGCCAGCGCGGCATTCGCAGTCAGTGCCTCCACTCCATGGGAGGGACGAACAGCTGCACTGTGGAGGTCGCTGTAGACGAACTGCGGATCGAGGGCGAGCGACTTGTATACGCGCTCAAGGAGCTTAACTTCCTGTGGCGTCACCTCGCCATCCGCTTGTGCCAGGTGGGCCAGGAAGCTGGCAATTTTCCGCTTGGCCTCGATCGTCAGCGGCTCAAGCTTCTTCTTGAGGCTTGCCAGTGTCGGCGGTTGCTTCAGTTGAATCTGGAGGTGCGCCTTCAAGCGTTTTCGATGCGCGACGCAGAGGTGATCCCATGAGTCAATGTGGCCGGACAGCAGACTCACCTCTTCTAGCGAGGTGTCACCGTCAGCCGCAGCCACTGCACTGGCCAGGTCTAAAGTAACTGCTGCAGCGCTGTAAGCATCGGTCGAACGAAGAGTACCTTCATCAGAGTCCGCTGCGAACAGTGCGATGGTGTCTTCTGCCTTGGGCGTACGGCTGCCAGAAAGCACATCGGGCTCTAATCCGATCCGCTTGCTTTCCAAGGCCCGTGCGAGTGCCACGACTTTGTCGCGGGAAAGCGCGCCGGCGGATTTGAAACGGCCTGCCAGCTCAGCGAAACTCATGCAGATAGTTTCGCCGCCGACGCGTTGTGCCAACTGTTCGAGTTCGGCTTTTGCTTCAGCAGGCCAGAGTTCTGTTGGCAACTGCAGGATGGCTTCCAGACTATATCCAGCGTCTGGGTTGCGCCCCAGATATCGACTGTAAGCGTCTAGAACGGTGGTGCATTCTTCCACTATACCCTGCAGCTTGTTACGCGTTCCTGAGGTTGCGGCGACATCGGGGAGGTCGCCCACGGCTGCTGCCGGGATGCTCAATCCGGAAGAAGCGGGGCGATAGGCAATCTTCAGCTTGGTCTTGTTCTGAGGAAGCACAATGCCGTTGGGATAACGTTTTGCGAATTGGTTTTTGAAGAGCGCTGCGAATTGCTCAGGACAACGGGTCACAGGTGTGCGTCTGGAAATGTTGGGCTCTGCGAGCGCCCAGGCCAATGCCCAGCTCGGATTGAGAGGGTATTTATCCACGGCCATCTGACCCAGCGCGACTCTCAGTGACATGGGCAGCTCGTACCCATCTGCGGCACTGGCAATCGGTTCACTCATATAGCTCTGAGGCTGAACAGAACCCGCGTCGATATGGGCGAGAAAGCGGGTAGCGTAGCCGCGGAAAGAATGGTTGTCGCCGTAGAGACCAAGCAAGCGTTCGACCTCGGCCTTGATGGCAGCAATCTCTACCTTAGCCTGAGGATCGCTCGGTGCATCGATCAGCGCGCGGCGTTCCAGCCCGTAAAAAAACAGGAACACGTATCCCGCATCCGCAGGCTGGCGGCGACCTCCTGCCAACCATTGCAGATACGCTCGCCGCGCCTCAGGCGTGATGCTTCGGTAACTTGGCCAATAGGGCATCTGCCGCTCGGTAAGGCTCATGGGTGAGCGTGCGACTCGAAGCGTTGCATCAATCAGGGACGGTTCAGTCTGACCGAACTGGGTTGCCCGCTCGGTGATGTAGAGCATTCCACCCGGGATAGCCAATCCGGCCACGGTGATGGACTCATCTTCTGCAAGCCAGCGAACGCCCATGGGCTTTGCACTTGGCTTTGGGATGGTGTAGTTCTGACTATCGCTGGACGAACCGACTTGGACAGTATGGAAGTCTCGCTCGCGGGTACTGGTGCCGAACTGGACGGTGAGACTGGGGGAGGTTGCCTGTCGAGATTCAGCGGCGATCTCCGCAACAATGTCATCTTCAGGCGCGTAACGCTTTGCCTGGGTGGCGCGTCTGACGGCCCATACCAATGCACTTACGCCCAAGATAACTCCAAGCGCGATCCACGCTTGCTTTGGAACTTGCGCCAAAAGGGCAACAACGAATAACAAGGCGTACAGAGCGATCGGCCCGCCGCCGCTCCCTTTGCGCTTCCGTGGCATATGAGTATTCCGTACAGTTGGTAATGGCCAGATGACATTCTTACGGATTTCACGAGGCGGGCCAAGCGGAACAGACGAAGGGAGCGCTGGGGCGAGATTACTTAAACGGATCAACGCATCGCAGATGCAGGCAATCGTGCGGTGGGGATGATGCGCGTGATCTCGACGCCGCCTACAGATATCTCAGGCTTGGTCAGTGATGCGTTGGAGAAGGTTTCGGGCAAGTCCCCGGTTGAAGCTCTCCGTGCATTAGCTGCGCTTTATCCATTTGCCCAGAAAGAGGCCGCTCGCCAAGCAGCCTTGAACACGCTGCGCGTAGGGTTGATCGGTGCGCTAAGTGAAGCGACATATCTCGACAAGGGTGGGCGTGTGATCGCTAAGACCAAACCTATGTCATTAGGCGCTGAGCCCTCGCAGGATAATGAGGAGCGCGTTTGGGCAGAAATGGTCAAAAACCACGCGCTCACACGCAACCTAACCGTGCAAGGCGGCGTGATTCCAGCACTGGGCGTTATACAGCGGGAACACTGCTATAAAGAGCAGGATCTGGTTGAACTTGCCAAAGCGTCGGCCTTAGTACCGCCTGATCGGGCGCACATGGTCGGCAAGGGGCTGTATTGGGGAATGACGGGTGATTTCGGCATGGCAGTGCACTTCCTAATCCCCCAACTGGAGAATATCGTCCGGTTTCATATGAAAGGAGCGAGGCTGAAAACCTCCAACACTGACTTGGAGGGTATCGAGAACGAGAACGGCCTGAGCAAGCTTCTAGACGTAGATGGCGTCGATGCAGTATTCGGTGGCGACATCGTGTTCGAGATGAAAGCTTTGTTCTGCAGCGCGTTCTGGCCGAACCTGCGAAACGCGTTCGCTCATGGCCTGATGGATGATGACGATTTTTACTCGGCGGACGCCGTTTACGCTTGGTGGTTCATGTTGAGATGGGTAGCCATGGTGTACTGGGCCCAGTCTGCGTCAAACCGTCAAGCCGTTGCCGAGGATCTACTCTCTACGGTAGAAGGCGCGCCGGCAGTTACTGGCGAACCTGAGACAGATGCTTCTTAATATCTGCGAACCCCAGGCGAGGGTTTGGTCAGGAAACAGACCAAACCCTCTACCAACTTCACCTTTCCGATGACACCATGTTCGACCAAGGTATTAGCTAACAGCTCTAGGTCAGGCCTTGGCGCTCCAAACACCGCGCGTTAGTCTCAAGCTTTTGCGTTGAGGCTGCAGATGCGAACGAAGCGAAGGATCACCCGGGCATACTGTGTGGATTTGGCCAAAGAATTAACCATTGGCGGTGCTCATCAGGCCTATTTCAACCAAAACCAGCCACGTAGCCGTTTTCTGTTCCAGTGCTCATCACCGGAATGCAGGGCGCTCAAGGTGGTGCCAAAAATCACAGCCGTCAATTACTACATCCACCCGACCGAAAAAGCGCGCGTCAAATCTCCGCATTACAAAGACAACGAGCACTATGACCATCACGCGGACTGCGAGTGGATGCTGCCAGATGAGGACGAAGGTAGCGATGCGCCGTTGCCCGGAGAGACTGAGTTACAGACCCGCACACGCTTGGCAAAACGCCAACTCACTTCGGTAATCGATATCTTTGTTCCCCCGACACAGCCAGAACAACCCGTGGTACGTCCACCTCGAGCCGCACCAGGCGACGAGGACGAGGCAGGAGCTATTCGTCGACGGGGCGGTGGCGGCGCAGAAGGCACCCGATCCGATCGGAAGCACCGAAGCGGTGACCTGCGTGAGCTAGTGGATTACTATCACGACACACGCGAAGCCTTGAAAGACCTCTTTCCCGAGGTAACGATCAACGTGACAGGGCGTGGTGAAATACCGTTGCGTTCGTACTTCAAGAAGGTGGCTTGGGCCAGACCTGACACTGCAGGATACGTCTACAACGGCGGTGGCCGGATTGAGCCGCGTGAAGGGGCCGGCTTCGTATTCAACTTCTATGACAAGGTTACGGACAAAGATGCCTCTCTCCAGGTCTCTGATGAGGTCATGACTCAGCACCGATCAAGGCGCTATGTGAATGAAATTCTCGATCAGGCACGGCTGGTAAGGTACTTCACGTTCTATTTCCTCGGCACCTTCACCTATCACGAGGCCAGCGACACCATGGTTGCACAGGTTACTGACCTTCGCTGCCTGGCGATTGACTTGGGGCCGTTGAGGAACTGAGCTTCAGTAGAGATGGCAGCTCCTAACCATTGGCAAGGGCGGCACCCGATGGGTAAATGCTTAAATCAGCGAGAGGCCTTCGCCTAGACGTAGATAGGCGCCGTGTAATGCAGCAAAGGAGCAAGTGATGCGTCAAGTGGTGTGTACCGATTGCCTTACCGAAACCTTCCTGCAGGATCATGCTTCGGAGAACGATATCAGCGAGTGTGACTACTGCGACCGAGAGCTCCCAGTCATGGACATGGATGAGCTGGTGGAACTCTGCGAAACGGCAATCCACGCCTCTTTCCGTGAGGTTCAGCAACCGAATTCAGTGATTCATCATGGTTACCCACCGATCGGTGAAAGTCTGTATGACGTGCTGGAGCGCATGCTGGGTTCCGATGAGACCCTGCTTTCTGACATCCATGAGCGCTTGCTCGACTCTTGGAGTTGTCCAGATGATGACGATCCTTGTTTCGAAGAGGAAAAAGAGGCTTCGTCCGAGCTGACTATCGGTTGGCGGAAAATGGAGCACAGCTTGAAGTTCGAATCGCGGCTGGCAAATCCCTTGGTGGGGTCAATCCTGACAATGGTCTTCGACGGCATAGAAGATCTGCGCTCGGTGGACGACCGGTCAGCCATTGTGATCGCAGGCCAAGGTTATCCAATCTCGTCATTCCAACGGGGTAGGGTGTTTCAGGATGAGCAGAGCATGGAGGAAGCGCTGACTCACCCTGAAAAGCATCTCGGCCCGGTACCAGGAGGCAAGGGATCTCCTGGCCGAATGAACGCCAAGGGAATTTCGGTTTTTTACGGCGCAACAGATGACCACACGGCAATTGCGGAGGTGCGCCCTCCGGTTGGCAGCATGGTAGTTACCGCGCGGTTCGACGTAATCCGGCCTCTGAGGCTTCTCAACCTGAACGACCTGGCTTCAATGCGTCCGCATCGGGGGTTGAGCTACTTCAATCCAATTCGCAGGAGCCTCACCGAACGCTGCGCGTTTCTGAAAGACTTACAGCGCCAGCTGACGATGCCAGTTATGCCGGACTCGGCGGAAAGCGGGTATCTGATCACGCAAGCTATTGCCGATTTCCTTGCAACCCATGAAAAGCTGAATCTCGACGGTATCTTATTTCCCTCTGTGCAGGTGCAACAGGATACGTCACTGGGGCAGAACGTCATTCTTTTCAACAAGGCCAGTGGGGTAGAAAGGCTCGAGGACACACAAAAGGCTGAGTATGTGAGTCTCTGGGAACCGGATGAAGATAGGTTGGTGTATTACCCAGAGTACTGGGAAGCGGAACCTAAAGACTCAGATCAATCCTCCCGGTACGTCCCTCTGGTACCTCCGCCGGAGCCAAGCCTACGTCTAGCTCGAGACGGCATTGTGATTCACAAAATCCAGGGAGTCCGCTTCAGCACCGAGATCGACCCAGTCCACTATGTTCCTTGGTCGCAGGACAGGAAATACCATGGGTTTCGATAGCGTGGCTGGTTCCTAACGAGAGCTCGGATCTTATAAGGGATCTCGGAACCCATCGGAGTTTAGCGGGCCAGTACCAGCCTTACCGTTCATCGGCAAAACCTATATATTGGGTTAGGCACATATTGAAAGCACTACATATTGGGCTAAATTGTGCTTGAGAGCCTACATCTGGTGTTTTGCCATGAACGAAGCCCATATCGAGAAAGCAGCGACCGATCTGCTCATGCAGATTTACCGTGATCGCCGTTACCTGTGGCCAGATCAAGATGTTCCGCCGATGATGATGCGCAGCCCCCGGATCGCTGCCATGGTCTGCGGCTACGACTACCATGAGCATCCCACCCTGGGAGACACCCATTTCAATCGGCACAACGCCGGTACTCGTATCGCGGGCCTGATTGACCGTCAATCGAACAAGATCGCCGTCGCGACTGAGTTTGGTGACAAAGTCCAGCTCTTCACCGGCGCGCATGAGATCGGCCATCTTGTGCTCCACGAAGACACTATCATGCACCGCGACCGCGCTTTTGACGGCAGTCATTTGCAAACACCACGTGCACCTGCAGAGAGACAAGCCGATCGCTTCGCCGCCTGCTTCCTAATGCCTCAGAAGCTGGTGAGAGAACGGTTCGAGTTCATGTTCTGTTGCAAGGGGCAATTGCGCTTCAGTGACGTGATTGCCTATCACCTCGACCCCAACAATCCGGATCGGCTTCTCTACTCCCCGAAAGAGTCGGGAGAACGTGAGCTGGCGCTGGCGCGATGCACCCGATTTAACAACCAGCACCTGGTGTCACTGGCCCAGCAATTCGGTGTCTCAGACTCGGCGATGGCCATCCGGCTCAAGGAGCTGGAGTTGGTGCGGTGGCCTTAGAACGAGCAGGGCGTTATTGGAACGTGCAGTAGGCAGAAGTTGTTGGGTCGCCCAGAGAGGCATCACTGTTCTGGGTAAAATAAAAAAGGGGCCTTCACGAGGCCCCTAATCTTTGCTTCTGAAGGGTTACTTAGCTAACCAGCTCTCGACTTCGTCGGCACCATGCTGGCTTTTCCACTCTTTCAAGGTCTTGTGGTTACCACCCTTGGTCTCGACGCGCTCGCCTGTATGTGGGTTCTTGTAGACCTTAAGCTGACGGGGCTTGCGGGTGGACTTTTCAGCCACAGCGGCTGGTGCACGTCGACTGACAGATTGTGGGTCAAGAATGGCTATGATATCGCGCAGGCTGTAGCCGTACTCCGAGAGCAGGCTACGGAGCTTTTGTTCAAATTCGATTTCGCGCTTCAGGCCATCATCGTTTTTGAGGGTCTCAAGTTCGGCAAGCTGAGCAGCCAGTTGTTGCTCCAACTTACGGAATTCGGCGAGTCTGGACATTTGATGCTCCTGTATATGGTGCGTCGAGTATAGGGGTGGGGCTACAGGCCATCAATGCGCAGGTTCAAGCCGATGCCTGAGGCCAAAGAGCAAAGAGCAAAGAGCAAAGAGTCGAACATCATCCGAGTATGGCCATTGATGCGAGCTTGCGAAACCAAGGTAGTCTGCGAGTGAGAACTACAGCCTCCTAGATGCGAGGCGTGAGGCTTGTTCTTCCAGCTTCGAGATCTATGACCACTACATCAATCCGAGATCGCAACGCTTCCGGAAGGCACTCTATCAAGGCTAGCCGCATGGCCTCAGGCGTACGGGGGGTAGGGACGCCCGAGGGCGGAACCTGCAGTCTTTTTCCCGTGTTGGACGGTAGTTCCCCAAACCAGAACACCAGGTAAATCCCGCAGCCATGCGAGCGCCAATCAATCAGATAGCGATCATGCAATTGGTGGGTTGCACCCTGCCAAACCTCGTCATGCCACTGGCACTTGATCTCAATTGGAATCTGAAAGTCACCGCAGGCGAACGCGAGATCCACTCGCTTGGATTTGGGCATGTCAGCTTCTGTGAGCTCCCTGATACCGAACTGCTCCAGCTCTCGGCTGATGAGCATGGCAAAGCGGTCTCTGCAGATGTTCTCAACGTAGGGCACACCGTTGTCGCCCCAGAACACGCTTACCCGATCCAGGTCATCACCCAACAATTTTTTCTGAATCACGGAAAGCTCATCGAGCACCAGTGCTCTGAGGTCTACCATGTTCGTCGGCGGCCCCTCACGGAGCAGCGCACTTAAGGCACCTGGCTGAAGGGGGGCGAAGTCTTCCTCTGCACGCTTCTGTCGCTGCTCGGCCGCCATATGTAGAAGATCCAGGGTGTAGCTGTCTTCCGGCTCTGCAATCAGCTCCTGCAGGGCTTCAATTGCCTCGATCGAAGTATCGTCTGCGAGCCGCTGGATCATTGATCGAACGAAACTGGCAGCCTCAAAAGGAGATTTGCTTCCGTCACTCACCCACGGCCTGTTCTGGCGCGGCCAGGATCCTCGAAAATTGGATACGATCCATTTGACTTGAGCGGTATCGAGTACACGCTTTTGCCCTCGGCGCTCTCCGGGTACAAGCCTGATGATGGGCCAAATGAAATCCGGATCGTCTTTGCCAATTACCGCAAGAGCCTCCCTGGATTCATTAAAGCTGACCAGAAAATCTACGGCCCGCCACATGAGCATCCGACTGACGGAGCTGAATTCAACGTCCGAGTAAAGCTTCGCGATCGCGCCCATTTCGTGCAGATGTTCTGGTGCGACCAAGAGATGGATCATCCTGTTCTCAACCGATTCTCCCATCACGAGTTGGTCGCTGAGCCAGGCGGCAGAAAGGAGAGCAGCGGTTGCATGCCACTGGGGTTGAGAGAAGATTGCATTCATTGCTGAGATTTGTGGTTTGCCAGCCTTGATGCAGGGCTCAAGGCACAGCCAAGCGAAGTCATAACGACTCAGGGTGTCTCGCCTTGGCAAGTCATGGTTGCCAAATAACTCGTTTTCGAGAGCTTCGCACAGGGACGAAAGGTCATTGGGAAGAAGCGTTATCTGATTGTGCAAGCAAGCAATCAAAGCGGATAGGAGAACGGGTGATTGGATGTCTGAGAAGCCTTCACCCGCGCGCAGCCTGGCCAGTAAGCCGGCAACCATAGGTAGAGAGTAGTTCCACATCTTCTCCTCAGCAGGACTGTGAGCCACATCATGGGGAGACGGCAGGTCATCGCGGTGTAGCACGGCTTCAAAGCCTACAATGGCATCGTCGGCAAACTCGGCACCAAGCCACGCCGTGAGGGCCTCAACTGAGTTAAGGTGCACGTCGTAAACGTCGTGGTGGCCCAGGTAGTAACTGGCCGCAAGGAGTATCTCCCGCAGATCGCCATTTCGCAGAGATGAACGGTGCTGAAGATAGTGGTCGCGATCGGCTTCATACTGAACGCGGAGCGCTTCTATTCGCTTCGCCTGCCTCAACTCTCTTTGAATCGCATGTTCGGATTTGCCTGGATTTTCCAGCGTGTAGACATAGGCCTCTAGCTCAGAGTCATCTCGTTGGAATTTTCGGCTGACAGCTCGAACATCAGGGTCAAACGTGCGATTTCTACACGCTATCAACATCAAATCACGCCATTGCGCCCGGGCTTTCTCATCCTGAGTGCTAAAGAGAGCCAGTCGCTCCAGAAAAAAGAGCAAGTCGGACTTGCGGCTTGCAAGCCCCAAAAGGCGATCCTCCAGATCACAATTCTGTGACCAGACGGAGCTGGCAGATTCCTGATCATGCAGCACATACTGCTGGACGGCATGCCTGAGATCGTCGGCATTGTCGAGATGGGCGTTGAGTGTTTTCCTCTCAGGTACATCATAAAGGTCAAGCCGGTGGATAGCGCCTAGCCAGTTCCAGAGAAGCGCGGCATCTTCTGGGCAGTCGGTGAGTACGCTTTCAGTGATGACGCGGCTGATAAGAAGCGCGATAAGACCGACCAAGTAGCTTGGTGGCTCAGTTTCACTAAAGTCGACCGGAACGCATTGCTCGGTGAGCAGGCTCAGCAGCTTTGGAATCCTACTGAGAGCCAGTTTTTGGCTAAAAGGTAGCCAGTAGACTCCGCCAGATGTCCTTGAGGATGCTCTAGGTAGCGAGCAGACATACAGCCCTGAGCATGCCAGGATATTCATGGCCAGAAGCTCATCGCTTACGTCAAAATCATTCGCCTCGATGACGAACAGCGCAAGCTCGAACGACACGTCAGTATACGACTGATGTAATCGATCAATCATGCTCTGCCGGCGTGCCCGGTCACAGGAAGGCAGCAGAGCCTGTACAGCATGCTTGCGCTCTGAAAAAGCATGTCGATCCGAAAACACCACACCGTCAAGAGCGTCTTCGAGCGACCTGGCCAACGGAGTGCCCGTGAGACCCTCGATCAGAAGGGCCCTTAAGTGAACATTGCTGTCCGGCGATGTAATGATCGTCTCGATTTTGCTTACCAAGTTATCATGCATCAGGCCACTGGCCTTATGACTGCCCCAATCCTGGGATCTAAAAAATGGATCTGTTTGCGACAGGGATGTAAGCGCGTCGAGCATGCTTTGAGCTTGCTCTGCAGTGAGGTTCGCCGTCTCGCCATACCGCAACACGCCATATGGATCGGCTGCAATCACCGCAGATGACATAGCTTGGCTGTGGTAAGACAACCACGCGTGCAGGCCTCGCAAACTCGCAGGCACACTGCCGCCGGTGCGAAACTGAGCGAGCACTCTCTTCTGTGCTTGAGTGGTTATTGCGACCTTTGACAGCCATCGAGCCCCGAGAAACTCTGCAACCACGCGATGTATGGGCTTTGCCCGTTCCGGGCCAACCGTCTGGAACAGTTTTGAGGAAAAAACCGCTTGTGCGGCTTCCGCCTCGGGCAGCTCGCTGAGCTCTGCAAGCCTGACATCCCCTACTACGAGATGATTAGGGCCGGAGCGACTGATCGCGTCCCCGCTCGCGAGTAGCAATCCCGCGCAGAGAGCCCCAGCGGCCGAAAGCGCTTGTTCTTCAGAAAGAAGGCCAAGCGCGCCGTCAATACGGTGAGGGTCATGCTCAGGCCAGAGTAGAGTGCACACCCGTTCGAAGAGGCCCCCACGTGTAGCAGGGAGAGTCCTGTCAGCAACAGCGACTTTGCCAATGAGGCTAAGAGTCAGAGGATTATGGTAGAGCTCGGCAATCCCTTGATCCTCAAGGTGATCAAGGACATGATCCACATCGAGCTCTGGGTAGAGCTGGCGCATGAAAGCAAAGGCATCAAACCTCGTAAACGCTTCGATGGTTAGGATGCTGGGGGCTGAGCCATAAATTTGCGCTAGGTTCACAACATTGCGTGACTGCCATTCTCTCGACCTGCAGCAAAGGATGAAGTCGGGATGCCCGGCATCCTCAAGCTTCCCTAACACCATATCCACAGCATCGCTATCCCGCCGCGCCATGGCTTCGTCGAGCCCATCTATCAACAGAGGTTTACCAGGAAAATGAAAACGCCCCGGGTTGCCGCTGGCGATGAACCGTTGCGCGCTGATTGGCCGGACGTCTAAGCGCCGTCCTAATTCCTCAATCAGCTGGCTTTTACCCATGCCCGGCTCCCCCCAATATGACCTTGGGGCCTGCAATGGCAAGGAGACCATCCTCATCAACGATGGCTAGACAGCCAGATGATTCGTTGTTTTCAAGACGCAGATGGCGAGAAAAATACCGCTCGATTGTCACGTTTGAACAGCTCCATGCTTGCCCGGCGGCGCTCGACGTCGGCGGATGCGTAGAGAGCATCATAACTTCCGTTTGACGGGAAATCAGCTTTGAACTCGAAGGGTAGGGGGAACTAAAGTTAGCCGCTATGCCGTTGCCTGCAACGCTGTCCAGGACAACCGGAGCGCGCAGCCCGGGAAGCCTGGAGGGCATTAAACGTTTCCGTGCGTAGAGGGCATCCAGGTGTACATAACAGCAGGTGCATGATCACAAACTTGAAGATCAGTCCTTGGTCGCAGGTATTCGCCAGAGCGGAACCAACTGGGATAGTTCCAGCCCAGAGATCTGAACCTATCCATGCGCGCGTCCGAAAGCCCTGAAGATTGGGATAGAATTGCGCCTATTTGGGTGTAGGAATCGTGTATGTTTTTGGAATGGACGCCATCTAGGTTAGGGCGCTTACTGACTAGATCAGCCAACTGGCGTCTCCTCGTCGAAAGCGATCGTCTTGTCGTGGCCGTCGGTGGGGAGCAATACCACATAGCACCAGAAACGCTCCCAAGCTTTGAAATCAAAAGCCGCATGCTCTGGTCGGAACTGGTGTGGCCTGCAGGCACCGGCGTGCGCTTTGGTGGACTCTCGAACCTACGCGCTCCAGCTCTGCACCGTGCACTGAACGATCTCCTCAAACGATCCCGCTGCCAACGCTTCGATTCCTACTACGCCAAGCTGTCCCGGTGGCTCGCAGAGGCTGACCATGCCTTAGCAACCGCTGATCAAAAGCACCGCTGGCTGTAAGCGTCCGGCGAACTCACCTTCCGAACTCCAGCATTAAGGGCGATGGTGTCCGCGTATTTTTAAGCGGACGCGATCACCCTTATCGCCAGGATCTCCATGCGCCAACGAAGCTCTTATCCGAAACCATTCAAAGCTCAAGTCGTTCGAGAATGCCTGCAACCTGGCGCAACCGTGTCCAGTGTCGCCATCAGCCACGGCATCAATGCCAACGTTATCCGCAAATGGATGCCGCTCTATCGAGATCAGCCCGCAGCGGCTTCACTACCGGCATTCGTCCCGCTAAAAGCCGCACCTAAACGGCCAGCCGAAGCACCAGTGATCATCGAGTTGCCCATGGCCGGGCAAGTGATCACGGTGAAATGGCCAACCTCAGATCCTGAAGGCTGCGCGCAGTTTATTCGGGCTGTCACTCGATGATCCGCATCGATGCCATCTGGCTGGCCACCGAGCCGATGGACATGCGCGCCGGTACCGAAACCGCATTAGCCCGAGTGATCGCGGTGTTCGGTGCGGCGAAGCCGCACTGCGCTTATCTGTTCGCCAATCGCCGGGCTAACCGGATGAAAGTGCTGGTGCACGATGGCGTCGGCGTCTGGCTTGCAGCGCGTCGACTGAACCAAGGCAAGTTCCACTGGCCCGGCATTCGCCATGGCTGCGAGGTCGAACTCGACAGCGAGCAACTCCAGGCGTTGGTACTGGGCCTGCCGTGGCAGCGCGTTGGCGCCGGCGGTGTGATTAGCATGCTGTAAACGCCGGCCATTTGGCCGGTCTACTTGTCGTCGTCCCGCGTCTGCTCTGGCACAATCGGCGGCATGACTTTCTCGCCCAACCTCGACCAGATGACCCCGGAACAGCTTCGTGCCTTGGCGGCACAGGCGTTGCAGTTGCAATCCCAGGTTGAGGCGATGAGCAAGAAAATCCAGAACGATGAAACCATCATCGACCATCTGACTTACGAGATCGCCCTGCTCAAACGCCACAAGTTTGCAAGGCACAGTGAGCAAATCAGCCCGGCGCAAGGCAGCTTGCTAGATGACCTGCTCGATGCCGACCTTGAAGCTATCGAGGCCGAGCTGAAGCAGCTCCTTCCGGTTCCGCCACTAGCCGAGCCACGGCAATCTCCGAAACGTTCGCCATTGCCGCCGCAGTTCCCGCGCACCGTGATTCGCCACGAGCCTGAAAATACCCAGTGCGCCTGCGGCTGCCAACTTCAACGCATCGGCGAAGACGTCAGCGAGAAGCTGGATTACACGCCGGGCGTGTTTACCGTCGAGCAACATGTCCGGGGAAAATGGGCCTGCCGTCAGTGCGAAACTCTGATCCAGGCGCCGGTACCGGCCCAGGTTATCGACAAAGGTATTCCGACCGCAGGCTTGCTGGCCCACGTGATGGTGGCCAAGTTTGCCGATCATTTGCCGCTGTACCGGCAGGAGAAGATTTTTGGCCGCGCCGGGCTGTCAATTGCCCGCTCGACCCTGGCGCAGTGGGTCGGACAAACCGGCGTGCGGCTTCAGCCACTGGTCGATGCGCTGCGTGAAGCCGTGCTTAACAAGGACGTGATCCACGCAGATGAAACACCCGTGCAAATGCTTGCGCCAGGCGAGAAGAAAACCCACCGGGCCTATGTCTGGGCCTACAGCACGACCCCGTTTTCGGCGCTCAAATCGGTGGTTTACGAATTCAGCCCAAGCCGTGCTGGCGAACATGCGCGCAACTTCCTGGGCGACTGGAACGGCAAGCTGGTCTGCGACGACTTCGCTGGCTACAAAGCCGGGTTTGAACAAGGCATCACTGAAATCGGCTGCATGGCTCACGCCCGTCGCAAGTTTTTCGATCTGCACGTGGCGAACAAAAGTCAGCTGGCCGAACAAGCACTGCACTCGATCAGCGGCTTGTATGAGGTTGAACGCCAGGCGCGGGACATGAGCGATGAAGATCGGTGGCGAATACGTCAGGAGTTGGCGGTTCCGATCAGCAAAACACTGCATGATTGGATGCTGGCCCAGCGTGATCTGGTACCCAACGGATCGGCCACGGCCAAAGCCCTCGATTACAGCCCCATCGTCCAGGTAGCGCTGACGCGCTACCTGGACGATGGGGCTGTGCCCATCGACAACAACCAGGTCGAGAACCAGATACGGCCATGGGCACTCGGGCGCTCGAACTGGTTATTTGCTGGATCGCTGCGCAGCGGTAAGCGGGCTGCGGCCATCATGAGTTTGATCCAATCGGCGCGCATGAACGGGCATGATCCGTATGCCTATCTCAAGGATGTGCTGAAGCGACTGCCGACGCAGCGGGCCCGTGAGATCGCACAATTGCTGCCGCATCAGTGGGTTCCGTCCCGACTACCCCAAGAAAAGCTGTAAGCGCACTTAGGCTTCAGTGAGTTTTTTCCGAAGAAAGCTCAAAGCATCCTTGAAAACCTGATGCCAATTCTCAGAGGGCTCGCTCACGAGCGGATGCCAAAAGAATCTGAATTCATGGCCTCCATCATCTTCTGCAAAATGCATCCAAGTATCTGGAAGGTCTTGGGCAACATGACATTCATGAAATGCCCATGTGTATCCAGTTACGATGCATCGCCGCTGCCCCAGATGTCGCCCAACTGTCGACTGAATCCCTGCTTCTTCTTTCAGCTCTCGAACCGCAGCCAGGTCGCTTGACTCACCTGGCTCGACACTGCCTTTGACCAGCTGAAAGCCTGCTAATGGATGCTCGAACGCTAAGATTTCCAGCGTTTCTCTGCCTCGCAGAACTACAGGACAAGATTTATCTGCTTCCATGCCGTCAAACCTACTCCGATCCTTACGCGTGAGTCAGGAAGAATAAGCGAAGCAAGCTGCCATCGAAACCGGAGAGGACGAAAGATTCACAAGGTGTGTTTGCCGTCCGCTTACCGCTGGCTTACCTATGAAAACCAGCAAGCATTACTGGGTAGCAAACCAAGCCTGGAGTTGAGCGTAGCGGCGCTAAAAGAGCTACTTGACACCCCAGAGGTGAGGGCCCATCTGAATGATGGGTATGCCCAAGCTGAGCTCGATATCGAACGGTGGACGTCTGATTGGGCGAGCACATGGGAAGAGCGCAACGAGCTGCACACGAAGCGAGAGCTTCGTAACTGCCGGCAGATTTTCGACAAGGTAGAAAGTAAGCCTTTGACTGACGAGCAGGCAGAGGCGGTGGTGTGCTTTGACAACCGGGTTCAGGTTGTCGCATCGGCGGGCTCTGGTAAGACCTCCACGATGATCGCAAAGGCTATCTATGCCATGCATCGGGAGATTGTCAGCCCCAAATCTATCGTCATGCTGGCTTACAACAAGGATGCGGCTGCAGAGCTTCAAGCGCGGGCCAAAGCCTCTCTTGAACGGCTTGGCAAGCCTAACATCGAGATCGCAGCCATGACGTTCCATTCATTAGGGCTGAAGATCATAGGTTCGGCTACCGGAAGCACACCGCATGTGCCCGCTTGGGCACGCAAAGAAAGTCTCGCGTTGGCCAGGCTAGCCGAGATTGTTGATGACCTCAAAGATAAGTCTCCAGCGTTCCGTACACGCTGGGATATTTTCCGCTTGGTGTTTGGTCGACGCCTACCTCTTTCACGCAATGACAAGCTCTTCGATACGACAAACTCGGACGGCGAGGGGAAGCTGGTCACTCTAAAAGGCGAGGAGGTGGCCAGCCAGGAGGAGTGCATCATTGCCAACTGGCTTTTTTACAACGGGGTCGAGTACCAGTACGAACGTGAGTACGAGCACCCGACCGCTACGGCGGAACATCGCCAGTACTTCCCGGATTTTTTCTACCCAGGTCTAAATCTCTACCATGAGCATTTTGCTCTGGACGCAGAGGGCCAGCCCCCCGAGCAGTTCAAGAAGTACCTGGAAGGGGTGGCTTGGAAACGTCAGATCCACAAGCAGAAGGGAACGCACCTGATCGAGACGCTTTCTCACCAAGTCCGCAGTGGGGAAGCGTTCACCCATCTGGCTAAAGAGCTCACCGACAGGGGCATCAAGCTCGATCCCAACCCTGATCGGCCGATTCCATTTAATGGTTTGGAACCCATCAAACATGCCGACCTACTTGGACTGATCCGTACGTTCATTAACCATTTCAAAAGCAACTGCTATACGGAACAGGACTTGAAAGCTCGCGTGGCTGAGATGGACAGCGGCGCCTTCAAGTACCGGTTCAACATGTTCGTAGACCTGCTGATCCCGGTGGTCAAGAAATGGGATAAAGCCTTGGCAGAAGAGAACGGAATCGACTTCGAAGACATGATTAACAAAGCTGCAGGATATTTGGAGGCCGGTCACCGGTCGCCATACGACCTGGTTATGGCTGACGAATATCAGGACGCATCGCGTGCCCGGGCGCGGCTTTGCAAAGCCCTCGTTCGTCAGCCTAATCGGTTTCTGTTCGCCGTCGGGGACGACTGGCAATCGATCAACCGATTCGCGGGTGCAGACGTTTCCGTAATGACAGGTTTCAAACCCTGGTACGGCCATGGCCAGGTGCTTCGGCTAGAAAAGACATTTAGATGCCCTCAGGCCATTTGTGACGTCTCCAGCCGATTCGTGTCGAAGAACCCAGCGCAATTCAAGAAGAGCGTGAACTCTGTGACGGCGCATCGGGCCGGCCTTCCAGGCTATACAGGTTGAGCACCGGAACAAGGTAGCCCAAGCGGTTGATAAATATGTCGAGCGCCTTTACCAGCAGATCTGCGATGGAAGCGTGCCATTGGGACGGGGCGGCAAAGTGAATGTCTTCGTATTGGGGCGCTACAAGCTTGATGCCAAATTCCTGAGTCACGATTGGCAGCAACGTTTTGGCGATCGTATGGCGTTCAGGTTCAAGACCGTGCATACCTCAAAGGGTGACGAGGCTGACTATGTGATTCTCCCAGGCATGGTCATGCGGGGGTTTCCAAACGTTAAAGTTGACGATCCACTGTTCTCCCTGGTTATGCCGCAGGGCGACACGTTTCCATCCAGTGAGGAACGCCGGCTGTTCTACGTCGCACTCACAAGGGCAAGGCGCAGCGTTGCGATGTTCACAGTCGCAGGGCGCCGCTCATCTTTCCTGCAAGAGTTGATCGACGAAGGTGTCGTAGCTCCCTGTGATAACAACGGACGAGCGATAACACAGCCGGCGTCCGCTGAACTCAAGCCCGATAGGGTTTCTGCCGGGGCGGCCACTGCGCAAGCTCCCGCCAAGGCCAAGGGGCCTGTCTGTCCAGGCTGTAAGGTAGGGGAGCTGATATGGCGACGAGGGCCGTACGGAGAATTCCAATCCTGCTCAACCTTTCCCAAGTGCAAATACAAGCCGCCGAAGAAACGCATGTAGGGCCGTCAGTCGTGAGCCTCCAACATGAACTCGGATATTTTGCAGGCGAGGGTATGCGCGGGCAACAAGTCATTCACCGCGCATGCCGGTGCTAATCTTTTGTTGGCGGCTAACGGCTTACCGACACTCCGTATGCACACAACGTCCAAGCTCCCAAGATTCTCGATCCGGCAGCACCGGATAGGCCGGCCCAAATAACGTTCTTCTTAGCCTGATTAATCCTCTCCCGGCCTGGTCATGCATGCGGATCGTGCAGAGGTTAAGCTAGCGCCTAGCTCTTGCCTGGTGAACAAAGGGTTCGCAGGCGAAGATGGCCGTGAGCTATCATCCGAATCCTCGTATCAGGCTCACCGGAAGTTCACCTTCCCGCTCAGACCCAAGATCGATCATTCAGTCTTCGGCAAATGAATGCCTGGTAGCCGCCAGCCTGCTTGGAGACACGGATGTTCATTCGCTTGCGCGCCACTTATCACCGGGCATTACATGCCTATATCGTCTGGAACAACGAGACTCGCCGCAAGCTGGCCGCCCTGAAGCGATACCCTTGCGCGGTCGCCGCTGCTTACAAGGCCGCAAATGCGTTCTTGGCCACGCCTACTCATGAGAATCTGTTCCAGCCGCTAACCCCCGTGCTCATTGAACCTGGGAAGATACAGCGGTATGAGCGTGAGTTATTGAACGGTCTGAGGAACGATCAAGTCAGGAACATCGCTATTACGGGGGAGTACGGGGCAGGGAAGAGCAGCGTGCTTCGCACCTTCGTCCACCGCCACCCAGAGTTTGTCTACGCGTTTGTTTCGTTGGCTACCTTCGGCAAGGATAACGAAATCTCCGGGGCGTCTGATCTTGTTAGCGATACCGACGTGGCCTCGGATTCTTCGCGGCCCTCCGAATCCTCCACCAAAGCAGGGCAGGAATCTAAATCCGAGGCAAACAAGGCTGAATCCGATCTCGTTGTTCGGATCGAGGAGACGATCGTCCAGCAGCTGCTGTACGCCGTCCCAGCAAAGACGCTTCCCAAGACCCGCCTTAAGAGAATCGATCAGGCTTCCGGCCTGAAGATCTGGTGGAAAACGCTCTGCTATGGCGCCCTTATTTTGGCAGCGCTGAGACTTTACGTTCCTGTGGCAGAAAAGCTGCCAAAGATCGAACCGAGTTGGCTCATGGAATGGCTGCTGTTGATCCCGAGCCCGCTAGCCGTCGGGATCGCCGCGTTAGGGTGCATACACCTGCTACACACGTGTCTGAGGCTGGGTTCGCTGTTTAGTATCGATGGGTTGACGATCAAAGGCGGCAAACTGGAGACCACTCACCATGGCTCCGTCCTGCACAAAAATATCGATGAGATCATTTACTGCTTTGAGCGCAGCAGCATCGACGTGGTGATCATTGAGGATCTCGACCGGTTCGGCATCCATGACGTGTTCACCCGATTGCGAGAAATCAATTTCATCATCAAGCAATCACCTCAGGTGGGAAGACCTGTCTATTTCGTCTATGCGCTACGCGATGAAATGTTCGTCGTTGGCGAAAAGACTAAGTTTTTTGACCTCATCGTTCCAGTGATCCCCGTGATCAATTCGGAAAACTCCCAAGAAAAGATGATAGAGCTGCTGAACCATCGAACCTTCAAATCGAAACCTTTGGGCGAACACCTCGACCGTCGACTGGTGGAGACGGTCTGCTACTACATCGATGACCTCCGGCTGGTGAAAAATATCGTCAATGAATTCGATATGTTCTCAAATATACTTGCCAGCGGCTTAAGCCTAGAGCCAGACAAGCTGTTTGCGATTGTCGCCATTCGAAATCTGCATCCCGGAGCGTACGCCGACTTGGTCAAACGCCGAGGGGCGATTTATGGCGTCATCAAGGGACTGGCTGCCTGGAAAACCCAGCAAAACAGCGCCAATGCCAAGCGACTTGATGAATTGCGGCGTGAGCGAGATGACCGGGTCTTCGAACTGGCTAACAATGTCACTGAGTTGAGGGCCTACGTG
This sequence comes from Pseudomonas sp. OST1909, assembly GCF_015277575.1. NCBI lineage: Bacteria > Pseudomonadati > Pseudomonadota > Gammaproteobacteria > Pseudomonadales > Pseudomonadaceae > Pseudomonas > Pseudomonas sp. OST1909. Next base: position 3,400,174 of record NZ_CP063780.1, on the reverse strand, counting down.
TGGTTCACGCTTCTTCGACTGACCGAAATGGACACGGCAACCCATGTCCTAATCACTGGTACCCAGTACACGCCAAAGCAGTTCGTGACCGACGAGGTGTTCGACGTATTCATGAATCACGCCGGGCCCCTCTCAATGGTTGTCTTGGATCAATACGGGCGGGCCAGAAACCAATCTAGAAATGTCTCGAAGGCTGAGCTGCTCACCGCTACATCCTATGAGCGGCGCCATGCTTTGCTTGGGCGGCGACTCAGCACAATCGCGGACGAAATCGCAGCGGTGCAGAAGCAATCGGATCAGGTCATCCGGATGTCCTTCAGTGCTGCCGTCAAAAAAGGCTACGGGGAGGTCGTAAGAAACAAACTTCCAGGCTTGAACGTCGTGAGCTATCTGATGCTGCACGGTTTCCTCGACGCCGACTACACGGACTACCTCGGTTATTTCTATCAAGGTTCGCTGACACCTGGTGACAAAGATCTGATCCTTTCGCTGAGACGTGGTGTGCTGCCTGAGGTATCCACGCCTGTCGATAGCCCGAGTACCGTGCTGGAGAAGCTTAAGAGCGACGAGCTGGACGAGGGCAGGGGGATCATCGTCGACTTGATCGCCTGTCTCAGCGCCCGACCAACCTCGTTCGCAACTAACTCAGCAGATGCCCAGCTAAGCCACATACTTAAGAGCGGCCTCAACGAACACCCCGAACGAATGGCCGTCGCTGTACGCGATCTTATGAACCGAACAGAAGCGGCTGAATTTATCCGCGCTGTGTACCGCCTAGAACCCAAACTGTTTCAGAGCCTTTTCGACGCCAGGGACACGGGGGACGCTGGCGGCGTGTTTGAAGGAAGCGAGGCTCGTCAGTCCCTCGTCAAAGTAATCGCCGACAACCTGTCAGAATCCGACTTTAAGACCCTTGCCGATGGCGCTTCAACAGATCTAGTTCCTACGATCGACTGGCTGGAAGATGCATCACGGCTGATGCCAGGATTAGAGAGCAATGTAGGAGCTTGGGCGTGGCTCAGGGCTTACCCAGTCCAGTTTGCCTCACTGGGCCATATGATGAGTCTCGCAGACCTCGAAAGGCTGATCGACTGGCGCTGCATCAAGATCAACATGCCAATGCTATCGCTGATATGCGCGAAGTCGGAAGCTGGACAGCATTCCACAGACGCCAAATCCGAACCTGCAGATGTGGGCATCGTGTCTCTGCGTAGACTGCAGGCTTTGGGCATCAATGGGCTCGGTGATTATCTGCTATCACACGCCGATGAGCTCAGTAGCGCATTGCTAGGTCAGTCTGCTGTCCTGGATGAATCAAGCGATTCCTTGGCCAGTTTACTAGCAGAACTGGACACAGATGACGACCTGACAAATCGACTCTTCGATCACACAACCTGTGACTTGCACACACTCAATGACGCCCCGAGACATCTTTGGGCAAAGGCACTAGAAAGTGATCGCCTGGTGGCCAAAGCCGACGCTGTGTGGATCTTTTTTGAGAAACTCATTGCGCCAGACGGCCACGTTTCGGGCGAAGAAGTCGGATCGGAACCCAAAACGGTGTTCACCGCCTTCATCGCTCGGAATGCATCGGCTCTCAAGGGAACGCTGTGGCAGTCAACGAGCGCAGACTGGGCGCTGCAACAGTATCTTCTGAGCTCACCCAGCATCAGTAATGACGTGCTCAAGGTATTGCTCGATGGAGTCGTGCTCCAAGATCTATCAATGATCAAAGCGGTCTTACCTGCGGGGCGCTGGCTCATGCTGGTGGCCTCATCATTCCTTCCATACAGCTCGGAGGTCAGGGACATCGTATTGAGTACTTGCCCACACCTCGAAGGCCAGTACTTGGTTGAACGGTGGGATCTAGCAAAAGCCGAGATCGATATCGGCTCGCTCCAATTCGACTCGATGCTCACGCTGAGCAGAAGCAAAGCGTTGCCACTCACACTGAAAATTCAGATGTGGTCAGGGCTTAGCCTGGAGACGATTGAAAGCAAACCCGAAGCGGTTCCTGAGCTCGGCCGTGTATCTGCGCTAGCCAACCAAGCTGGCGAAAGGTTTGCTGATTCGCTGACGCCTGTGCTGCGACATCTGGTTCGCAACGCAAGCCTTATCCCGGAGCATCGCTCTGAAATGCTGACACAATGTCTTCGAGGGATGAAGTGGCCAGACGTTTCAGCAGTTCTGGCGTTGCTCGACGATGAGGACTTCAAAACCGTTAGCTCGAAGGTAAAGAAGATCAAGGTAAGAAACACTGAGTCAAACCAGAGGTTGGTGGGCGCGATGAAATCTGAGGGGTACCTGGCAACGGTGACACCAGAGGACGACGTCATCATCGCAACTACCAAGCCTTCATCCATGACATCTGAGAACGGATGGCTCTAGCCTGACCGTTGAAGGTAGCAGCTTAGCGACCACCATACAGCGTCGCCTGGGTTCACGATTTCTAAGCCGCTCGTCCAGGCGTTCATTGAAATATCTGGAGAGTGAGCGAGGATCGTTTGCGAGGCTTATGCCTTTAGACCCTGAGTTCCAGCTACGGTCGTGTGGGGCTAACGAAGCAGAAGCTCACAAGCGATCGGCGACAGAAATCTAACGCCTTCGTCTTAAGGCCGGCCATTTCTATCAGCTGCCATCGATTACCAGCTGTACAAAGCTGGTCATTTGCGTGGGCTAGTGCATTGACCAGCACAAGGGTACGTCTTGACCGGCAGAAATCGACCCATTGCAGCCCTTCGGCATCGAAGATATCGGCCGTGAGCTGCTATCAGGTTGCAGGCAGATGTCGAGCCCTTTCAACCATCCAGGGTGCTAGCGAACCAGATGATGCAATCGAGCTCGGCCAGATTTGCTGCTGGGTAGCCATCTGCCCGCTTCAGAGCCGCACGGAGAAGACGAGCACAATCGACGTAGCGCTCTCCATTGCTGAGACCTCTTGGGAACGTAATGTCCAGACCTTCAAACCAGCCTCGTATTGGGCGATTTAATACGTAGTAGTGTTTCGGGAAAAACTGACAGAGCATCTCGGAGAACAACGCGCCTCTAGTTGTCAATCCAATTGACGTGAGGCGATTTATCTCCTGAATCACTACTCGGTCACGACCTGCGAACGGGGCGTCGAGCACCCGAATAAGGCTTTTTGAAAATTCGCGAAAGTCGCTATTACGACCCGTACGCTCCCACCCTTTGCCTTGAAAGCGACTTCCCTGTTCCCCCATGTACCACAATGCACAGAGGTTGTTGTAGAAATCATCAATTCGAGTCTGGTTCCAGATCCTGGCCTTGCTTGTACTACGAATCAGCGACACCAAATTGGTCTTATTCCTTCTAAAAGCTTTCATCTGGTCGCGCCGCCGAGTGAGGTACGGCTTATAACCTTTGAGCTTGCGTATCGCCGGCAGTGGCAGGTGATATGCCTCTTGGGTTTCTTTGGGGTCATCCGCTTTCGAGCCACCCGCGTTCGCAGGTTGGCGAGCCTCCTGATACCTATCAAGCCAAGTTTCATTCAGGGTCACGCTCACTTCGAAAACTCTTTCGATCCACTCAGACGCCAGTTGAAACTGCTCGTCAGATATGCAGGCGAAACCGTTGGCCTCGAAGTTCGTGGAGAATGCTGCCTTGGTCAAGTTGGAGGATCCAAGCAGCGCGTAGCACTTTCCATCGTGCTCACGCCAGAACATGGCCTTCGGATGAAAGCCATTGATCGACTCCGCTACCATGAACTCTTGATGGCGGTCGGCTGGGAGCCATTCCATGACGGCCCGACAGGCGCTCTTGCGGGTGATGCCAAAATCTTTTCCGACGATGAAAAGGAAAGACTCACATTGGTCGCCAAGCGACTCTTTAATACCCCACTCGGTAAGGTAAGCACTTACGATGTATAGCTCTTTCGAGCGGCTCAGTGCGCGGTGGTAAATTCCATCGAGGCTGAGATTCTCGGATTTTTTCGGAAGCAGAATCAGTTCCATATGACGCCTTATCAAGTGTGGTACGAAATTTAGGTACGCCCTTGCCGCGTCCATAGATTGTCCGCTCTTGGCCGTTGGCAGCCTTGGATCGGTGCTCCAAGAGGATGATAGCCTTTTGCCGTAAAATGATGCACCGTTGCCACCTTTGACCATTATTTCCAAGGACTACCGAAGTGAGCAGTACGCGATTCGTAGGGAATGCTAAAGAGCTGAAAAGCGCCCTGAACGACAAGGCAGACAGCATCGTAATCACCGATCGCAAGCTTGCTTTGGCGGTACGTGTGATCAAGTCCGTGACGTACACGAAGCTTGCATTGATAGCAGGCGGAGCAGGGGTAGCCGCGGCCAGCTTCTGGAACCCGGTGGGGGCTATTTCTGGTGGTGTTGCCGGAGCAAGCGGTCTGGTGGCCTTCGGAGCTGCTGCGGGTGCGGTAGGTGCTACCGGTATCAGTGGCGGCGCAGCTGCGGTTGCCGTTGCTGCGCTTGCCACCGTCGGCGTGCTTGGATTGGCGGCAATGGTCATGCATAAGGACTACGCGCTTTCGATCGATGGCGGCGCCAATGGCAAAGTCACTACCACTGACGACAAGCCCGATGTGAATGGAAAGTTCTCATTCAAGATGACCCTGAAACGCAACGGCAGCAACTGAGGGGCAAGAGGGAGGCTGCCTTGTGAGGCGCCCGCTTCCGACCCGAAGCGGTCAGTCGTGATCGGCTGATATCGACCCAACGCTATCCTTGGTGGGGGGCACTCGGCTATCAGCTGACAACCGTATAAAACTGAGGAGGATGGCTGTTTACGAAACGTAGGAAGGGTTAACCGCTAGCGAGCCAGGGCGACCAACAAACTGTCTCAGAAGTAAGTGCGGCATTAAAAAACCACGTTCATTGTTAAGCTTAACTCTTCAGAGGCGCTAGCAACCTCTCTATAGTTTGCCTGAATTCCAATATTTTTTATTGGTAAATTTAACTTTGCGGCCACGCTCAGGCTTTTGTTGGCTTCACGTGTCAGGTTGATACAAATATTTTGATCCTTTATTTGGTTGCTTTGATGCCCGCGCTGCTCGACAAGCCCACGTAGCACAGAGTCATTCCAAAGCAGGTTTTTACGAAGGTACTGCTCTGCCCCTACAATGTCAGGTTGTCCGCCGGAATAGCTACTGCTAATTGAAAATACGTTTTTTAGAACTTTTGAAATTGAGCTTTCAAAAGATACTTCGGCTGTCGCTAGAGTAGTGCGGCCTTCTAGATTGAGAGTGGAGGTGGCCCCTTCTTTTGTAATGTCCACTTGCTTGATCTGCACCTTTGACGCGCCTAGAATCTGGCAAAGCCTAGTAAAGTGACGCATTTTTTCCATTGAAAATACTTCTTTAGCCTCCGATAGTTCAGCATATACGTCTCTATCGTAAGGGCTTTGGATAAGTATATTGCCATGCCTTACCTGATCAGAATCAAGGATGTTAGTTAAGGCAGGGCATTCTTCTTTTGAAGATAGCGCGGAGGTCGGCAAAACAAACGCTTCCTCACTATATAGAAAACTCCGCTCATCTGGTGGCAGGTCGTAGCGACAGTGCTCGATATCTGACTCGTTAAGGACTAAGATCGCTCTGCGCTTGGAGTGATTTTCTGGAAACAATGACATTCAGATTTTTACTCTCGTTTACTAGTGGCGACTACGAATGAATCTAACTATCCAGCTGATTATTTCTTGGATCCATCTCGTGGTTCCTGCCAAAGAATCGCGTTGAGATCTTTTTTTTTGATGAATTCGCAGAATCTGGAGAAGCTCATCTAGTCTTGGTGCATCGACTGTCCGGTTTACTCGAGATAGAAACGTTTTCATTTGAACATCAACATCAAAATCGTCATGATTATTTTGACTATCAATCAAACACACTATCGGTGCGGCTCTTCCGAGCGAATCACTTTCGGATGTTATTATCTGCGCTACGAAATAATTTTTAAGATGGAATATTTTCCATCCATCTCCAGAGGCTGCTAGTTTCCCGTCTGCAGTCACATGGGATATCTTCGACAAGGTTTTCTGCCTCTGTTCTGAGACCGAAATTATCTCGCTGTTTTCGTTGAGCATAGTGTCGCTAGACCTATTGTCGAGCGCCTGTGCGTAAAACGCTAGAGCTTTCATATAGACCCCATTACCTGGATTAAATGCTGAACTGTCGACTTCATTCTGGAGTCGACATCAAATGATCCGAGGATTACTTTTGGTCGTGTATTTAGCTTAGAAAGCCCGGTCTCAAGCTGCACCCTTATGAAGTTATCTCTAAAGTCTCCCTTGACGGCAGAACTGGCAGTAAGATAGCCATCAATTTTATCCATGTGAGTGACTATCACTATAAGAATCGGTGCCTTCTTGCCGCTATCCTTCAGCGCTTTCTGCCACACTTCAGCAAGCCCTAGGTCTCGCTGGACGCGACTAACATCAATAGAAGAGGCTTTGATTAGGTACAGGGCGTAGTCAGCTGTGTTGTATAGCCTATGCCAATCCTCTTTAGCATCTGCGCCACCAGGGACGTCAAGCGTTGCTTTGAGTTCGAATTTTAAATCTTGCAAAGAAAGTCGATTGGACGCAACTCTCTCAGTCGAAACTGTTTGGGCATTCACTGTATTGAGGGTGCCAGTGCTCAGAAAATGTAGCAAAGTGCTTTTTCCTGCACCCCTAGCTCCAAGCACGGCGATTCGCTTCCCCGCAATCTTGATTACGATCTTGTCCCAAGCGTCAGTTATAATTGTGAAAGGCGAGAGAATTGCTTCAATGACGTCGTCGAACATGCTCATGAGAGATTCCAATCCGTGGTGCTTAAGCAGTTTTCGGCTACCTAGCCAGATACTTTAATTGTTGGTGCAGTCTGTCTGTAGATTTGACCCGCCGCTGTTGCTGTCAGTTGGGGCTGAAGGCAGAGGGGCGCCAAAAACTAAAGAAGCAAACATACAAGTAGGCCCGATGATACCATTCTTAGTGGATGCATTCTGCTCTTGTCAACGCAGTAAAGCACGGTCGAGTCAAAGCACTCTGTGAGGACGGTTGCGCGCTCACGTTGAAAACGTCATAACGAGCGCCCCGAATCCTGGGCAAACTGTGAACCCACAGCCTTGGGATGAATGTCCGCAATGGGGCGTTAGCAGCCATTCGCGACTGACCGTTAATGACCATTGCGAAAGTGCTGCTCTTGCTCATTTTCGAGGCTGGCAAGAACGCTGTGGGAGCGGGTTTACCCGCGAAGCAGGAACGGAAAAACGGCTGCAAATTACGTACGAACACTCGGGTTTTGATGCAAGGCCTGTAACGCTCGGGCCTTATCTACGGATTCATATACCTCGCGGTCACGGAGGTATGCAATGCCATAAATCGCATCGTTTTCTTCGGCTGAAAATGTTCGGCTAGGGCTAAAACCCAAGGCTTCATAAACGTGGAAGCGCGGAGCGTCAAAAGTAGTCAGATCTAGTAAGTAGTCGGGATGCGCTGCCCCTGATCCTGCAACATCAGCCGCCCACGTTTGTAGCTCCAGCGTACTGATCGCGTTGCTCAGATAGCATTTCACTACGTAGGCAATGGTCGTAGGGTTTTCCCGCGTAAGCCCAGTCATGATCATCCTCTCCTGTGCGCTTCATGCCCATTCATTATCAGGATGGATAGGGGAGGGCTGAAGTTCATTCGGCCGTACCACGTCGACAACAGCTCGCGGATTACGCTCGACATCCCGTTGCTTGAAGCACTACTCAGGCTACCTGTTGGGGAACTTAAGGAACGTATCGACGAGGCGGTCGTTTCCTTCCTCAGAGCCAATACCGATGCGCCATCCATAGATGAACGATCCGAACTGATCCTGATGCGGGTCGCCATAGACACACTGCTTGACGTTCCGCATGACAAAGCTGCCTTCCGCAGGGCCATCAACGAACACTTCGACGAGCTACCGAACCAGCCCATCTGGCATAAAGGGAGCCAGGACGAACAGTGGTGGTGCAAGCACTGGGACAAGCACGTAAATCGCCCGCTCGACGCCTGGGTTCACGATTTCTGTGCCGCTCGTAACGCCGCAGCTCATGGCCCCGCAAATGGTGAGAAGGGAAGCATCTGGCCTCGCCATAACCATCTCATTTTCTCCGCCTGGTTGCTGCCGCTGATCGTCAAAAAGCTACTTTCCCAAGTCGGGCTTTACGCGTTCACCGCCGAAGATAAGGTCGCCAGGGCGGGCTTTGAGGTCTTTCTGGCGCACGATCTGCTGGCCTTCACCGACAAGGATGAGAACAAGGTTTGGTGGCAAACAGCCGAGTCTGAGCTTTATCTGCCTCTGTTTGCTGAGCAATTGCAGCGAGCATGCGAATGACAAAACCATGGTGTTGTGGGCTTGAGTCAATGCGTGCTGATACGCAGTGGGATAAGGGGAGGGAATCCGGGAGAGAAGTGAAGATCTAGCTTGAAACCGCCCTCGACCCGGTGTGTAAACCAATTTTTTGATGTGTAAATCACCCCGCTTTACACGTCAAAAAACTGGTTTACACATTTCCTGAAACGCCAGCCTCAGGCCACCGTAACCACATGCCGGGATCGTAGTAATAGGCACGCCTGAAACTGACACCAGGCTCGCCTATAAGGGGGAGACAGTGAGCGGATGGCGATGGTGTAGTCTAGGATCAGACCGCAGAAGGAGCGTACTCATGAGCACTTTGCCCCCCGATCAACAGGCCCGTTATTTAGAAGTGCTCGACGCAGCGAAGCGTTTGTATAGCGGCGATATCGACGCAGCCATGCACTGGATGTCACGTCCGGTAAAAGCATTTGGCGGCAAAGCTCCTGCCGCTATGGTCACGACCAGGCTGGAGACGGACATGGCTATCGAGTTAATCAGGCGCTTGGATCACGGGTTTGTCGCCTGATTGTCAGCGAACAGCGCTCTAGAGGCGTGTCAGATGTCGAGCCTGATTCGGCTCAGGGCTGCCAAGCCAGCCACACCCTGATGATGTAAACCTCCATATGCCCATCGGGCGAATTGGCCGTGCGCCTCCTGAGTCGCCCTGGGTGAGGTTAGTTCCTTCTCGATCTATGCTGAGTGCGGGGCGTCTAGGCGTCTCTCAGCAACTTTTCTAACGTGACCTGCTCCCTAGTGCTCAACAGCTCCACAGGGTCGGTACTGTACGACTGCAGCGAGTCGAAAACGTAAGCACGTCCCTCGGGGCTTTAGCAGCTGTCGCAGTAATCGAGGGTGTCGCAATCGTTGTAGAACGTGAACACCCAGCCGTCGGCCTCGACAGTCATCAAGCCACAGCAGATCTCAGCCCACGACTGCTGGCCAATGCGGCGCATGGTGCGAACCCCTTGGGCAATGTCTCGCAGGATTTGATAGGCCTCGCGGGCTGTTAGTGTTTTTGCTGCCAAACGAAAAGCTCCTGTGCGTATTGATGCTTTCGGCCTGTTCGCGACCGGCCTGGGCCGACAGCATCGTAAATGAACCTTGACGTCTTGCGCGGGCTACGCCGCCATCAATTTGTGCCGCACTGATACTCGCAGCGGCTATACGCCCACGCGAGTATGCCGAATTATCACGATCCGGCAGCAACCGGATGAATCGTCTAGCATCAATGGCTTTTTCATGGCATATAGCTAGCGCATCCAGGGAGGGATAGCATCGGTCAGGTTGACGCTCAGCGACCCTCTCCCTGCCACTGAATCAGGTGAGGATAGCGCTGTGTACCTTTCGGCTTTGAAAATCGAAAACTTCCGCCAGTTCGGCCAAGGCGGTCATGCGTTGAACATCCAGTTCAACGAAGGCGTGACAGCCCTCGTAGGTGAAAACGACGCGGGCAAAACCGCAGTCATCGATGCGATTCGCTACGTTCTGCAGACACGTGATGCTGAGTATCTCAGGCTACAGATCGAGGACTTTCACATCGCCAACGATGGCACCCAGGCGGAAGCCATCACCCTCAGGTGTACGCTGGAAGGACTGAGCCCCGCGGAACTCGGCGCTTTCGCTGAGTATGTGACCTACAAGGGTGGCGTTGGGAGGCTATACGTTCACTGGTCGGCTCGCCGCATCGTTGCCTCCGCCTCCACCCGTAAATGGGTCGACATCTCGGTTCGCTCGGGTGAAAACGGAGAAGGCCCGTCGTTGGACGTGGGTGTACGGCAACTACTGGCCACCGCGTACCTGAAACCGCTACGCGACGCAGAACGAGAGATGTCGCCGGGTAGAAACTCCCGCCTGTCTCAGGTACTCAGTAGTTTCCCGAACATTGACGCCGGCAGCGCCTTTGATCCTGCAGCGCTTCCAGCTGACCTTGCTGACGCTGAGGCCCTCAGCATTGCAGGCATGGGCGACTATCTTCGCCACCTGGTGAACAGCCACGGCGCCATCGTCTCCGCGCAGAAAGAAATCAACGACACCTACCTGCGTCCGCTCTCCCTTGCTGGTCAGCCACTGACAAGTCGCATTGGTTTCGGGGAGGCGGGAACGGATCCCGCCAAACTCAAACAGATCCTAGAGCGTTTGGAGCTGGGGCTGTTGGATCACGCCACAGGTGAAGCCCGCGGCGTTTATGGGCTGGGCTCGAACAACGTGCTGTTCATGGCCTGTGAGCTACTGTTGCTCGGCAAAGAGCCCGACGGACTTCCGTTGCTCCTCATCGAAGAGCCAGAAGCGCACCTACATCCTCAGCGCCAACTCCAATTGATGGAGTTTCTTGAGGCTGCGGCTCAGCCAGCTACAGGTTTGAGGCCGGTTCAAGTCATATTGACCACGCACAGCCCCAACCTAAGCTCCAAAATTCCGTTGCAGAACTTGGTTCTGATGCAGCGGCAGCAAGCGTTCTCCCTTGCGGAAGAACAAACCTGCCTTGCTCCTGACGACTATCGCTTCCTCAGCCGCTTCCTGGACGTTACCAAAGCGGGCCTGTTCTTCGCGAAGGGGCTACTGGTCGTAGAAGGTGATGCCGAGGCCATTCTGCTGCCGTCACTCGCTCGGCGACTTGGCAAAGATCTCACCAAGCATGGTGTATCGATTATCAACGTGGGCGGCGTCGGCCTGCGCCGGTATTCGAAAATCCTGCAGCGGAAAGACACTTCTAAGGGGGAGATATCGGTGCCTACCGCCTGCATTACAGACATGGACGTGATGCCGGACTGTGCACCCGAGATTTTGAGCCTGAAGGGAGTAAAAGGGGCTGTATGGCCAGACAAATCCGATCGACGCTGGCGCGCGATGAAAGACTTCGGTGCCACTGCGCCTGACCTTGAAAAAGGCCTCAAGGAGCACCGCGACAAGCGAGCAGAAAGTGACGGGCAATGCGTGCGCACATACGTTGCAGATCACTGGACGCTTGAGTACGACCTAGCGTTCAAGGGTCTTTCGCAGGAAGTCCACCATGCCGCATACCTTGCCATCAATGAGGAAAAGATCGACGAAGGCAAGGAGACCAAGATCACGCTGCTGAAGAAGGCGCGGACAGCTTTCGACAAGATCCAGACCACCTATACCACCGAGGATGCTCGGTGTTCCGCGATCTACAAACTGTTCAAAAGAGCTTCTAAAGCGATCGCAGCCCAGCACCTGATCGATTTGATCGACCAGCGGTTTGAAAACAAAACCCTGGACGCCACGACGCTGCGTGGGCTGCTGCCCACTTATGTTGTCCACGCGATCGAGTACGCAACCGGAGGTGCCGCACTGACCACAACCTCTAGCCCAGCTCACAACCTCGTGGTGCCGGCAGCACCGGCAGGCTCAGCTGAATACCAGCCTGCACCAGCTGGATGTAGCAAGCATTGCACCATCTCACGATCATGCCGGCGCGAGGCACATTGTTAGCTTTGCCCGGCCGAAGCTTAAGAAACGGCCGCCACAATATGCTTGATCGGGAATATATCCTCGTGCTGATCCACTGCGCTGGAGGATTCAAGCAGAATAGATAGAACGATTTAGCATCTGACGCATCTAGATCTGCCGGGCTCTTACCAGCTACCAGGATCGACCAAAGAGTAAGCTTTTCAAACGCGCGAAGATTCAGATAGTTCGGCTCCCCCCGAACAAACAAACAAAACAGTGACGCTCCAGCCGAGCAAATCTCCTTACTGCTAGCTGGATTAAAGGAGGTTAAAAAGTGAGTTATTACTTTTTCAGGCAATTGCGCCGTGACTCCTTCTTTTACAAGGTATAAAGGGACTGCAGTAGCAGAGGTGTCATGGTTAATGTTATTAGACTCTTGGTAGAGCCGTTCAATAGTAGAAAAAGCCTCCTGTTTATTAGCGACTTTATTTCTGTATTTTTTGCTTCTATCAAAACTACTCAGGAGTTGACCTTCCGGCTTACGACACCGTGCGCAACCCTCATTAAAAGCTCTTAAGAGTTTCGTGGGAAGCAAACCATTTACGTCAATTTTTGGAAGATAAGCTGTCGGGTAATTTTTTGCTCGCCGATGAAACAATGGTTGCATTTCATCAGGTGTAGGGTAGGGCAGCAGTTGGGAAATCTGTCTCCAGCGCAAAAAATATTCCATATAATGTTCAGGGACTCTTCCGGAAATAGATCCGTTACCTGTGTTGACTTTGAATCTTCCATTGGTTTTGTCCGAAAAATCAAAGCAATCGAAAGTTAAATAGTTAAGGCAATCCCTCAAGGGTATTTTAAGATAAAACGAGGTGGCGAACATAAACAAGCCGAGCTCTAGTCCTTTCTTTCCGTTCGTGATTTCTTTTAACGCATCAAGGTATTCGCAGCACAACGGCTCTGCATCAGTGCAACTGCATGTATTCACATGAGGAGTTTCGGGTCTACTAGCAGGACAAATGACAAGACCGATGGCTTCAGAGTTAAAACTAAAAAATCGGTTAATAACCCACCTGACCCCATGCTCGCATAAGGGAGAGTGAAATGGACGCCATTCTGGGTTGGCTTTTAGAAGGCCAAATTCTTTTACGAATCTATCGTTGCTCTTTGATATCCATGACTCAGGAGGGGTATTGCAGAAGCTCAAAAAATCTTGCACATCGCTATTATTTAGTTCCGCCAGGGGCTTCGTTTTAACAATGAAGCTCCAAAGCAAAAACTTTTCTAAAACTGATTGATCCCAGCGCGCCTGAGCGGGCTGAGCCCTGGTGGCCAGCGCATAATCAGTCATCAACGCATAGCTTTCCTGAGCACGTAAAGCCGACGGAAGACTTTGGAGGTAAATACGCACCAGCTCTTTTTCTGCACAAGACCGTTCGCTGGAGCCCTCGGCATGCGAGTCAGGCTGCGTCAGCAGTCCATGAAACATCAGAACCATATATGCATCCAAATGTAGGCCGGCCATTGCGAACGGCTAACAGCCTTGAGCCTTAGAGATCTCAGCATCTGAATCTATACAGCAGGTGCTATGAAAGCAAACATCTGGGCGGCGTCAGCCGTGCAGACGAATTTTTGTCCGATTAACTTTCGTCAATCGCCCAGAGTACAGGAGCAGCTTTAATATTTGCGCGAGAATAAGTTCATTGAGAACAAGGATTTGCGCTGGGGCCAGTATGGCTGAGTTCCATTTTCCAATTTACTTTCGTCACGCGGCACACCAAGGAGAGATTTGGTCGCAGGCGGTGGGCACCAAAAATCAGGGGCTACAGAGCGGTTTTTTCCAATTTAGTACTGACAGAAAAGGCGTAGCCGGGTTGAGATAGTACGTCAGTTGTGCAACCTAACTGGTTGGCGTGGAATGCTTTCCGATTAAGTCGTCCACGTTTCCGATAAATCAGTGGGGGTCACAGCAGAAGCGGTTTTGTCGAATCAGTGCCTTAGGTAACTCATAACACTCTATGACATGATCCTTTATTTAACATAATATACATTATGCGAACAAATGAACTATCCTTCAGGGCCTCTGTTCGGCGCATTTCACGAAGCGACTTAGACCACAGCGCGCCAGATTTAAAAAGCAGCCATCTCGCTGACCTGCCTCCGTTTGACCCTTGGGCCACCGGGCATTTACGGCAAGTCGGCACACTGTTCACCCACGCTGTGGTGAAATCGATAACGTTGGCCGTCATAACGCATTACTGGAAAACAAGAGCCCGGGCCGCCGACCTCGACATCAGGCCAACCATTACTGCCTTTGCTAGCGAGAAACTCCGCGACGCCGCTTTCTTTGAGCATGAGCTTCCAGTGACCGTCAGGCTGCTGGCTGACTAGATAAAATCCAGTACCCGCTTGCCCATAACAGTCAGTGCTGCCTTCGGTAATCAACGCATCCGGCCGACCGTCACCGTTCAGGTCCTCAATCAACTCCATGGTTGCCGGCGTGTAGTTACCTGTTGTCTCGATTTCGCACTCCGACGTCTCTTGGTTAAATCCTGCAGCGCGGAAAGCTTTTATCTGCTCGCTACGCGGCAGTTCATCCGCCAGCGCCGGGGCACTGATCACGAAACATGCCACCCATAGACCTGACGTAAGCCTTCCCCGCATATAGACCGTCCCTTTATGATGCTCAAATGTGAAGTATCGTGCATGTACCCACACTAGCGTGAAAGATGAGCTGGCTCTGCCCTCACAATATAACCAATGTATATAACTAAACTAAATGACTATTTAGTTGAGTTATAACTAGATAGATCGATTCACAACCTGAACCGATCCACCGACTGCGAAAGCTTCCCCGCCAGACTCGACAATTCATCCGTCGTCGACGCCGTGTCTCCAATCACGCGGCTGTTGTTTTGCGACATACCAGCAATCATCTCCACCTGGTGAGCAATTTCATTGCTGGCCAGGCTTTGCTCGCTGATGGTGCGGGAAATATCGTTGACCAATTCGGTGGTGCTGAGTGTGGCCTGAAGGATCTCGCGAATGGCGCGTTCCACTTCGGCGGTAACGGCCATGCCCTTGTCCACTTGAGCAACGCCCTCCTCCATGCTGGTCACCGCTTCCCGGGTGTTCTGCTGGATGCGCCCGACCATGCTGGCGATCTCCTGCGTGGATGCGCTGGTGCGTCCGGCCAGGCTGCGTACTTCATCGGCGACGACTGCAAAGCCGCGGCCCTGCTCACCTGCACGGGCGGCTTCGATGGCGGCGTTCAGGGCCAGCAGGTTGGTCTGGTCGGCGATGCCTTTGATCACTTGAATAATGCTGTAGATCGCCTCGGACTCCTTGTCCAGTGTGCGGATCACTTGGGCCGATTGCTGCGCTGAACGGGCAATGCCATCCATGTCGCTGACAACCTGGTGAATGACGCGGCCGCCGTCCTTGGCCAGGGTTTCTGCCTGGTTAGCCATGTCGAGAGCGCGTTGGGCGTGGCGAGTGATTTCCTCGATGCTGGCAGTCATTTCGCTGGCGGCGGCGGCCATGGTGCTGGCGGCGGCGCTTTGCTGTTGACTGCTGCCTGCGACTTCATGGCAACCCTGGCTCAGTTGTTCGCTCATGCCATTGACGCCGTGGGCGTTGCTGCGAACCACTTCAATCATGCCGCGCAAATCCCGCTGCATGGTGGCCAGGCTGCGAATCAGCGCACTGGCTTCATCGTGATTTCTGGGCTCGATAATCGGTTCGCTCAAGTTGCCATGGGCAATGCTGTCGGCAATGCGGCTGGCGGTACGCAGTGGCCCCATGATGCTCAGGATCACCCAGCGCCCTTGTGCCAGCAGCAGTAACAGGCTGGCGATCAATACCACGGCCAGGGTCCAATTGGCGTGGCTGATGGTTTGTCGGGTACCGATACTGGTCAGTTGAGTTTTGTTTTCGATCAGTTCGCTCAAGGCCGCCATTTGATCTTCCAGCCGACTGAACGCGGCATTGAAGGTCTCCAGCTCCCCACGGGCGGCTTCGGGGTTGTCCAGGGCCAGCGCGACGATACGCTCACCGGCGCTGATATAGGTATCCAGGCTGGGCTTGATGTTTTCCAGGCTCGCCTTGATTGCATCGTCCAACGGCTGCTTGAAGTTGTCCGCCAGCACCTGGCGAAAGTGTTCGGCATGTTCCTTGAGCGAGCTGTTGACCTGGGCCGGTGTGCTGGTGCTTTTGCCTAGCCCCACCAACATGGCCGACAGCACGTCGGCACGCAGGGCGTCGTGCATCATGTCGGCTTCCATGTGATTGCGCAGCACGGTCATGCTGACGTCATTTTCCTGTACCGCATCGCCCATCCGGGTATTTCCCAAATAGCTGGCCAGGCTCATGATCAAGGCGGTGAGCAATCCGGTCCCAATCAACAGCATCAAGCGTAATTTGATCGTCATGCTGGTATCCCCGTGCCAGGACCATCGGTTGGGAATCCAACCGTTCAAGTGCTCACTGTTAGCTGTATCGGCAACAACTCCTTGTTAGTGAAGCCTAAGTTTGCGGATCTGCGCGTTTCACTTAAGCTGGCCGTCCTTTGCTCCAGCCGGACCTGCCAAATGTCTCGAAGTATCGCCCATCTCGCCCTGCTGCTGGGCTTGATCACCGCCGTCGGCCCGTTTGCCATCGACATCTACCTGCCCGCGCTGCCAACCCTGGGCGCAAGCCTTGGGGCCTCACCGGCGGCGGTGCAGATGAGCCTCACCGTGTTTTTCATGGTCATTGGTGTGTGCCAGTTGTTCTACGGGCCGATCAGCGATGTGTTCGGGCGCAAACTGCCGATTTATGCGGGTTTGGTGATCTTTGCCGTTGGCAGTATCGGCTGCGCATTGGCGCCGACCATCGAAGTATTGATTGGATTTCGTGCCATACAGGCGTTCGGTGCCTGTGCGGGGATGGTGATCCCGCGGGCGATCGTGCGCGACCTGTACACCGGCCATGAGGCAGCGCGCCTGATGGCTTTGCTGATGCTGGTGATGAGTGTTTCGCCAATCCTCGCGCCGCTGGCCGGCAGCCTGGTGATTTCGATCTGGAGTTGGCGCGAAGTATTTGCTGTGCTGGCGGTGGTCGCCGTGCTGTGCCTGGTCATGACCATCGTGCAACTACCGGAAACCCACCCGGCCGAACGCCGTTTGGGCAAGACCCTGGGCAATGCATTCGGCAGTTATGGAGCGCTGTTGCGCGACCCGGTATTCACCGGGTTATCGGTGGTGTGCGGGTTTGGCCTTGCGACCTTCTTTGTATTTATCGGCAGCGCGCCCTTCGTATACATCGAATATTTCGGCCTGACACCGACGCAGTTCAGCCTGTGTTTTGCCCTCAACGCCGCCTCGTTTTTTGCCATGAGCCAACTGACCGCACGCCTGAGCGCACGGTTTGGTCTGGCGCCGCTTATTCGTTGGTCGGTGGTCGCAGTAGCCACGGTCATGGCCCTGTTGGCAGCCACCACATTCTGGGGTGATAGCCTGTCCTTGATGATGGGCCTGCTGTTTGTCGGGTTCGGTTTTCTCGGCCTGTTGCTGCCGGCGGCAGGTGTGCTGTCGCTGGAAGATCATGGCGCGGTGGCAGGCTCTGCATCTGCCTTGCTTGGCGCGATCCAGATGGTTACCGCGGCCGTTTCGATGACCCTGGTGGGCGTGTTCGCCGACCATACTCCTGCACCGATGTTGATCGGCATTGCGCTATGTGCGCTTGCCGCGATGCTCACCACGCTGTGGACCTTGCGCCGGTTGCCGGCGCACCTGGCCTCAAGCGTCCCGCCCTCCTCCTGAGGCTTGCCCTACCCCGTCCAGCTCACAGATCAAAGCGGTCCACTGCCCTGCGCCGCTCGTTGTCGTCGCGTACGTCATAGCTGGCGGTGGTCTGGATATTGGTGTGATGCGCCAGTTTCTGGGCAATCGACAAATCATGTTCTTCGATCACCCGGGTGATGAACGAACGGCGGAAATCATGGGGCATGATTTTCACCCCTACCTGATCACCACGCTGCCGAGCAATGTAATAAATCGCATGTTTGGTAATGCGTTCGCGGGTGATGTGGCTGCCCCGGCGGATACGGTTGAACAAAAAGGTGTCGTCCTGCTCGCCTTCCTTGAGTTGTTCACGACGAAACTCAAGCCACGCCCGCAGTTTTGCAAACGCCCAGTCCGGCGCGTACTTGATCAGTTCCTTATTACCTTTGCCGATCACCCGCAGACTGCGCTGATCAAAATTGATCTGCGCGAGGTCGAGATTGACCGATTCCGACTTGCGCATCCCGGAGCCATACAACAGGCCGATCACTGCGGCATCCCGCAGGCCCTGGGGCCGAGGATCGGCGGCGCATACATCGAGCATCTCGCGGATCAGTGTACGACGCAGATTACGGCCCTGCCCCAGGCGCGTACCGGCGGCAGCCTTGACCGAGCGCATCTTCAACAGGTGATCCTGGCTGATCAAGCTCATGCGCCACGCTTCATTCATCACTCCTCGTACCGCATTCACGTACAGCGATGAGGTATTCGGCGCATAGCCGTCCTCGCGCAATGCGGCCACCAGCGCGACGACGTGTTCGGGTTGCAGTAGATGCCAGTCAATGTCTTCGAGGTTGAGGTCTTCGAAACCCAGGCGGTCGGCGGCATCCTGCAGCACGTAGCGCATGGTCAGTTGGCTGGAGGGCGCCAGGCGAGTGAGGTAGAGGGTCAGCGGGTTGCGGATAGTCTCGGTCAAGGGATCAGCCTTTGGATTAAATACATCAATCAACTCATTGATTAATCGATGTATTTAGTGGGTTGGCGAAGACTGAGTCTAACCCAGGCGCGGCCCTGGCACAAAATCACGGCGCCAATTCGACTTCCTCTGCCGGTTCCTGCGGTTGCGCCAGGGACTGGCTCCAGTCAGCGTCCTGTCGCTGCATCAGCGCAAACCAATGCCCACGCATAAACGTCAGGTAGCCAGCCGGGGCCTTGGCAAAGTCCTTCTCGTCGCCATAGCAGCCTGGCAGTGGCAGTTCGGTGCCCTGCTCCTTGTACTGGCTGACCAACTTCTGTTGGGCCTCGACGCTGCAGTCAGTGGGCAACGGCATGCCGCGCAGGGCACCGGCATCTTCGTCCCACCAACTGGCGCCGACGCGATCGAGGCCGCGCAGGCGATACTTGCCGGACTTGCCGACCCGCATGATCAGCTTGAACTCATTGGGGCTCACATCACTGGTACAGGTGCGCGAATAACCGACCGTGACCTGGGTATTGCCGTCGCGCAGCAGGTCGGTGACTTTGGTGGCCGCCTGATCAAAGCGCAGGCTGGCGTCGAACTCGCAGCGTTGCACGTCGTCGTGCAGCATCCAGACGCGCTTGGGGCGATCGCCCTTAAGCAGGTACTGCGCTGCGTAAACAAACGCCGACTGGGTGCCATCATCCTCCCGCTCGCTGACCTGCTCGGCGAGTACCAGCAGGTTCTTGCCCTGAAGGTCATCCCAGGTATAAGCAGCGACTTGCTTGCCGGGCACTTCCACACCTTCCGGCACCTGTTCGATGCTGGTCAGTGCGATCCCTTCATCAGCGCGTACGCTGGTGACACAGGCCATCGTCATCAATAATCCCATCAACGCAGGCCGCAACTGGCCGCGCAAAAGCTGCACGCTATTCATCCGAGTACCCTGGCAAGAGATGGCTTACTTTACCGGCACTTGAGCGCCAATGCAGAGAAGATTGTTCAATCACTGGCATTGGCCTAGCGGGAGCGCCCGAATTGAACCAAACGCCCAGCACAGCGTTCCGATCTGACCATCCGGCCTGCACATGTAACGCCTTGATTACTTAGCTGAACCCTAGCTGTCTACCTGTCAAATAAACGAGTTTTTCATCCGCCTTTCATATTCGTTGCACACATTTGCGCTTAACCTTGTAAGCAGTACTTCAGGGCATTCCGTGATTTATCGACTAACCTGTTGATTACGCTTTATCTTTAGCGCCGCGTTGTCATCTGCGGGCTGTAGTTCTGCCCAATAATTGCTGCTGTTTTCACGCGTCAAGTTGCTCCAGCCGAGGTCATGAAACTTTGAAACCCTACCCTATTCATTGCGTGTCGATCGTTATCCCGGTCTACAACGAACAAGAGAGCCTGCCGGAGCTGCTGCGTCGTACCACGGCAGCCTGCAAGCAGCTGGCCTACGAATACGAAATCATCCTGGTGGATGACGGTAGCCGCGACAATTCGGCCCAACTGCTCGAAGACGCCGCCGCCGAAGAAGGCAGCCATGTTGTAGCGGTGATCCTCAACCGCAACTACGGCCAGCACGCCGCTATCATGGCCGGCTTCGAACAGTGCCGTGGCGAAGTCGTAATCACCCTCGACGCCGACTTGCAGAACCCGCCGGAAGAGATCCCGCGCCTGGTTGAGCAAGCTGCCCTGGGCTACGACGTGGTCGCCACGGTGCGTAACAACCGCCAGGACTCGGCGTTCCGTCGCTGGCCGTCGCGCTTGATCAACCTGGCCGTGCAGCGCTCTACCGGCGTGGCCATGACCGACTACGGCTGCATGTTGCGTGCCTACCGCCGCACCATCGTCGACGCCATGCTCGCCTGCCGTGAACGCAGCACCTTCATCCCGATCCTGGCCAACGGCTTTGCCCGCCATACCACGGAAATCCTCGTGCACCACGCCGAGCGTGAGCACGGCGAGTCCAAATACAGCGCCATGCGCCTGATCAGCCTGATGTTCGACCTGCTGACCTGCATGACCACCACACCATTGCGCCTGCTGTCCATCGTCGGTTTCAGCCTCGCGGCGTTGGGCGTGCTGTTCGCCTTTGCGCTGATCGTCATGCGCCTGGCCTTCGGCGCCGATTGGGCGGGTGATGGTCTGTTCGTGCTGTTTGCGGTGCTGTTCGTGTTTACCGGTGGCCAGTTCATCGGCATGGGCCTGCTGGGCGAATACCTGGGCCGCATGTACAGCGATGTACGCGCCCGCCCGCGCTTCTTTATTGAAAAAGTGCTGCGCAACCAGCCGGCAGCACCGACTCCAGTCGTCGTCGTTGACGGCCTGGTGTCTTCCCATACTTCTACTTCTCCTTCCGATCAGGTTCAGTCATGAGTTCAAAAGCTGTTGTCTTCGCTTACCACGATATCGGCTGTGCAGGCATTGAAGCCCTGCTCGGTGCGGGTTACGACATTGCTGCCGTGTTCACCCATGCCGATGACCCCAAGGAAAACAATTTCTACGGCTCCGTGGCCCAGCTCTGCGCACGCCATGGCATCCCGGTGCACGCCCCGGAAGACGCCAACCACCCGCTGTGGGTCGAGCGCATCGCCAAGTTGAACCCGGAGTACATCTTCTCCTTCTACTACCGCAACCTGCTGAGCGAACCGCTGCTGGCCATCGCTCGCAAAGGCGCGTTCAACCTGCACGGTTCGTTGCTGCCTAAATACCGTGGCCGCGCCCCGGCCAACTGGGTGTTGGTCAACGGCGAAACCGAAACCGGCGTCACCCTGCACCGCATGGTCAAGCGTGCCGATGCCGGCGCCATCCTCGCCCAGCAGAAAGTCAGCATCGACCGCACCGATACCGGCCTGAGCCTGCACGCCAAGTTGCGTGATGCGGCCACAGCCTTGCTGCGCGACGCGCTGCCACAATTGGCCCTGGGCAAGCTCACCGAAACCGCCCAGGACGAAAACCAAGCCACCTATTTTGGCCGCCGCACTGCCGCCGATGGCAAGCTGGACTGGAAAAAGCCTGCCGAACAACTGTTCAACCTGGTGCGCGCGGTGACGCAGCCGTACCCGGGCGCCTTCTGCGCAGTGGGCGAGCACAAGCTGATCGTATGGCAAGCCGACGTGGTCAAGGGTAACGACGGTTTGGCGCCAGGCCGTGTGATCAGCGTCAACCCGCTGCGTATTGCCTGCGGTGAAGACTCCTTGGTCATCAAGTTTGGCCAGCGTAACGAAAACGGCCTGTACCTGGCCGGTCCGGCCCTGGCCGATGAACTGGGCCTGGTGGATGGCTCAGTACTGCGCGGCGCCGAGTCTGGCCGCAAGCCACGTCGTACCCGCGTGTTGATCCTGGGCGTAAACGGCTTTATCGGTAACCACCTGTCCGAGCGCCTGCTGCGTGACGACCGTTACGAAGTCTATGGCCTGGACATCGGCTCCGACGCCATCGAGCGCCTGCGCAGCCACCCGAATTTCCATTATGTGGAAGGCGATATCAGCATCCACACCGAGTGGATCGAGTACCACATCAAGAAATGCGACGTGGTCCTGCCATTGGTTGCCATCGCCACGCCAATCGAATACACCCGTAACCCACTGCGTGTGTTCGAACTGGACTTCGAAGAAAACCTCAAGCTGGTGCGCTACTGCGTCAAGTACAACAAGCGTGTGATCTTCCCCTCGACCTCCGAAGTCTATGGCATGTGCCAGGACCAGTATTTCGATGAAGACACCTCCAACCTGGTGGTCGGCCCGGTCAACAAGCAGCGCTGGATCTACTCGGTGTCCAAGCAACTGCTGGACCGAGTGATCTGGGCCTACGGCGACAAGGGCCTGAAGTTCACCCTGTTCCGTCCGTTCAACTGGATGGGCCCGCGTCTGGACCGCCTGGACTCTGCGCGTATCGGCAGCTCCCGCGCCATTACCCAATTGATCCTGAACCTGGTGGAAGGCACCCCGATCCGTCTGTTCGACGGTGGTGAGCAGAAGCGTTGCTTTACCGACATTGCCGACGGCATCGAAGCGCTGGCGCGCATCATTGATAACGACAATGGCGTGTGCGACAGCCAGATCATCAACATCGGCAACCCGGAAAACGAAGCCAGCATCCGCCAGTTGGGCGAAGAGCTGCTGCGTCAGTTCGAGGCTCACCCGCTGCGCCACAACTTCCCGCCGTTCGCCGGTTTCCGCGACGTCGAGAGCAAGGCGTTCTACGGCACAGGCTACCAGGACGTGGCGCACCGCAAACCGAGCATCGAAAACGCCAAGCGCCTGCTGAACTGGGAACCGAGCGTGCAGATGAGTGAAACCATCGGCAACACCCTGGATTTCTTCCTGCATGAAGCCATGCTTGAAATTGCGGATAAAAAGTAATGCAGGCAGGTCTTCGCATCGACGTCGACACCTACCGTGGTACCCGTGAAGGTGTGCCGCGGCTGCTCGAATCCCTGGATGAAGCCGGGGTAAAGGCGACGTTCTTCTTCAGTGTCGGCCCGGACAACATGGGCCGCCATCTGTGGCGCCTGATTCGGCCACAGTTTCTGTGGAAGATGCTGCGTTCCAACGCCGCCGGCCTGTATGGCTGGGACATCTTGCTGGCCGGCACCGCCTGGCCCGGCAAGCCGATCGGCCGCGACCTGGGGCATCTGATGCGCCAGGCCAAGGCCGCCGGGCATGAAGTCGGCCTGCACGCCTGGGATCACCATGGCTGGCAGGCCAACACTGGGCGTTGGAGCGAGGCACAGCTGGTCGAGCAGATTCGGCGTGGTGTGCAGACTTTGAGCGACATCCTAGGCGAGCGCGTGGACTGTTCAGCCGCCGCAGGGTGGCGCGCCGACGAACGCGTGGTGCAAGCCAAGCAAGGCTTCAATTTTCGCTACAACAGTGATTGCCGGGGCAGCAGCCTGTTTCGACCGACACTGGCCGATGGCAGCGCGGGCACCCCACAAATTCCGGTAGACCTGCCGACCTTCGACGAAGTCGTCGGGCCGGTGGTGGCTGCCAATGATTTCAACCGCTTCATCCTGGACCGGTTCAGCGCAGCGAAGCTGAACGTCTACACAATCCACGCAGAAGTTGAAGGGATTCTGATGGCCAATGATTTTCGCCAGTTGCTCGCCCAGGCAGGGCAACGCGGCATTGATTTCAAACCCTTGGGTGATCTTCTGCCCGCAGATGTAACCACCCTGCCCCAACAAAAACTGGTGCGCGGCGCATTGAGCGGCCGCGAGGGTTGGTTGGGAGTACAGCAGGCATGATTCGTCGCTGGGCCTTGCCCCTGCTCCTGCTGGCGTTTGCCGCGTTTTACCTGCTGCCGCTGGCCACCCATGGCCTGTGGATTCCCGATGAAACCCGCTATGCGCAGATCAGCCAGGAAATGCTGCTGACCGGCAAATGGGCCTCACCGCACTTCATGGGCATTCGTTACTTCGAAAAACCCGCCGCGGGCTACTGGATGATTGCGCTGGGCCAGGCGATTTTCGGGCAGAACCTGTTCGGCGTGCGGTTTGCCTCGGCCTTGAGCAGCGCCTTGAGCATTGTGCTGGTTTACCTGGTATCCCGCCGCTTGTGGAACGACCCGCACAAAAGCCTGGTCAGCACCCTGCTGTACATGAGCTTCGTCAGCGTGGCGGCCCTCGGTGGTTATTCCAACCTGGACCCGCAGTTCACCTTCTGGGTCAACCTGACCGGCGTGGCGTTGTGGTTCTGCTTTGACAGCAGCACGCGGCGCGGCCGACTGTGGTCCTGGGCGCTGTTGGGTTTCGCGTGCGGCATGGGCTTCATGACCAAGGGCTTCCTGGCCTGGTTGCTGCCGGTATTGATCGCCCTGCCCTACGCCCTCTGGCAAAAACGCCTGGGTGAGTTGTGCACGTTTGGCGGCGTGGCCGTGGTGGTTGCAATTGCTGTCAGCGTGCCGTGGGCATTGGCTGTGCACCTGCAAGAACCGGACTACTGGCATTTCTTTTTCTGGCACGAGCACATCCAGCGCTTTGCCGGGGAAGATGCCCAGCACGCTGAGCCGTTCTGGTATTACCTGCCGCTGCTGATAGCGTTCGCGCTACCGTGGGTAGCCCTGTTGCCGTCCACGCTCAAGCAGGCATGGCTGCAAAAGCGCGCGCCGAAAACCGCATTCCTGCTGCTATGGCTGTTGATGCCGCTGGCGTTTTTCAGCCTGGCCAAGGGCAAGCTGCCCTCCTACATCATGCCTTGCATGCTGCCCCTGGCGTTGCTGATGGGTTCGACCTTGAGCGACAAGCTCAAGCAAGGCCACGGTCGCGTCCTGCGCATCAATGGCTGGCTGAACCTGGCGATCGGTGTGCTGGTATTGCTGGCCCTCAGCTGGTTCCAGTTGAAAAAACCGGTGTACGAGCCGGGTGAGGAAACCTTCAGCCTGGTGCTGGTGTTCATCTTCCTGTTCGGTTGGATCGTGGTCAACCTGCTACAAGCGGCACGGCCCTTGACGTTGTGGGCCGCGCCCCTGATTGGCAGTGGGCTACTCGTGGTATTGGTGCCTGCGGCATTGCCCCATTCGGTGGTTTATAACAAGACCCCGGACCAGTTCATCATCGATCACATCGAGGAATTACAGCCCACTGTCGCCCTGTTGAGCAATGATCTGGGCGCTGCTTCTGCACTGTCCTGGCGCCTCAAACGACCGGATATCACGCTTTACAACACCTCGGGCGAGGTCAAGTACGGGCTGGCCTACGCCGACACGGCCCATCGGCTGGTCGACCGTAACGCGATCCAGGCGTGGATGGCGCAAACCCGCCGCACCGGGGCCGTGGGTGTGGTGATGCGCGTCAACAGCCAGGGCGAAAAGGACGAGCTCGCGTTGCTGCCCACCGATGGCAAGCGTTATGCCCAAGGCAAGATCGTGATCCTGATTTTCCCGCAGGTCGCGCCATGACCACCCTGCTGCTGTTGCTCACAGCCTGCTTGCTCACCTGCATGGGCCAGGTCTCGCAAAAGTTCGCCGTGGAAAGCTGGCGGAACCTGCCTCAAGGCTGGGCATTGAAGCTGCGTTCGCCGTGGTTATGGTCAGCGCTGGTGTGCCTGGGCCTGGGCCTGCTGGTGTGGCTGCTGGTATTGCAACGCCTGGAAGTGGGGATTGCCTACCCCATGCTCAGCCTGAATTTTGTGCTGGTCACGCTGATGGCGCGCTTTGTATTTCACGAACCCATTGATGGCCGCCACTGGCTGGGTGTGGGGCTGGTGATTGCCGGCATCGTGCTGCTGGGGCGCCAGGTATGAGCCGCATAAAGGGTTTCGCCCTGGCCCTGGGCAGTGTCGGCCTGGTGAGTGTCGCCCAACTGGGCATGCGCTGGAGCATGACGCGCTTGCCCTTGCCCACCGAGTGGCTGGCCGCCTTCACCCGCAACAGCATCGACCTGAGTGCCCTGGGCGTGGTGATCCTGGCGATCATTGCCTACGCGCTGTCGATGCTCTGCTGGCTTGGCGCACTCAAGCATTTGCCTCTGGGCCGTGCCTACTCGCTGCTCAGCATCAGCTACGCGTTGGTCTACCTGCTGGCCGCCAGCCTGCCGGTGTTCAACGAAGCTTTCTCGCTTTCAAAAACCCTGGGGGTGGCCTTGGTCATCCTCGGCGTACTGGTTATCAACTCTCGTCGTGCTTGCACCTCAAGTCCCAGGAATACCCCATGAAAATCAGCGTATTTGGTAGTGGTTACGTTGGTCTGGTACAGGCCACTGTATTAGCCGAAGTCGGTCACGATGTCATTTGCATGGACGTTGACAAGAGCAAGGTCGAGTCGCTCCAGAAAGGTCACGTGACCATCTTCGAGCCGGGCCTGGCCGCGATGGTCAAGGACAACCTGGAAAGCGGACGCCTGCATTTTACCTACGACGAAAAACTCGCTGTCGAGCACGGTGAAGTGTTGTTCATCGCCGTGGGTACGCCGTCGGATGAAGACGGCTCTGCCGACCTGAAATACGTGCTATCGGTGGGTGACGCCGTGTCCCGCCATCGCGTGCAGCCGGTGATTCTGGTGGAGAAATCCACCGTGCCGGTCGGCACCGGTGACACCCTGCGCGCTCATATCCAAAAGAACCTGAATGCCGCTGGCCGTCAGTTGGAGTTCGATATTGTCTCCAACCCGGAATTCCTCAAGGAAGGCTCGGCCGTTGCCGACTGCCGCCGCCCGGACCGCATCATCATTGGCTGCGAGCGCGAGGAAGTACGTGAGGTCATGCGCGACCTGTACGCGCCGTTCAATCGCAACCACGACCGCATCATCTTTATGGACCTGCGCAGCGCCGAACTGACCAAGTACGCTGCCAACTGCATGTTGGCCACCAAGATCAGCTTCATCAACCAGATTGCCGAACTGGCCGAGCACCTGGGCGCCGATATTGAATCGGTGCGCCTGGGCATTGGTGCCGACTCGCGAATCGGCTACCACTTCATCTACCCAGGCTGTGGCTACGGCGGCTCGTGCTTCCCCAAAGACATGCGTGCCTTGATCCATAGCGCCAAGCAAGCCAACTGCTCCAGCGACCTGCTCGAAGCAGTGGAAGCCATCAACCAGCGCCAGAAGAGCAAGCTGTTCGAGCGCATCAATGCGTTCTTCAAAGGCAATCTGAAGGGCAAGACTTTCGCCCTGTGGGGCCTGGCCTTCAAGCCCAACACCGATGACATGCGCGACGCTCCCAGCCGCGTGCTGATGGAAGCCTTGTGGGCCGCCGGTGCCAATGTGCGCGCCTTCGACCCGGAAGCCATGCAGGAAACCCAGCGGATCTATGGCGACGACCCGCGCCTGATGCTGATGGGCACCCCGGAGTCCACCCTGGGCGGCGCCGATGCGCTGATCGTGTGCACCGAATGGCAGCAATTCAAGGCGCCGGACTTCGACCTGATTCACCAGCGCTTGAAAACCCCGGTGATCTTCGATGGCCGCAACCTGTATGACGGCGAACGCCTGACACGCAAAGGCTTCAAGTATTTCCCCATTGGCCGTGGCGATTCCTGCGAGTTGCCGATTCCCCAGCAAAACTGGGTGGAACAGGTCAGGGATGTCGGCTAGGTGAACAAGGCTTTCCCATCCATGCAGAGCGCCACAATCCGCCGCCAGTCACTGGGGCTTGGGCTCTTGGCGCTGGTGCTGTTTATCGCCGGCAACTGGCACCAGGCAATTATTGGCTTTGATTCACGCTTCGTGGTGTTTGCCCAGGAAATGCTGCGCCACGGACCAGGTTTCTTCCCCACGACCTACGGCCAACCGTATGCCGACTACCTGGCGACTTCAACGCTGCTGACCTGGCTGCTGTCGTTGCCATTGGGCCAGGTCACCAGCCTGACGGCATGGCTGCCCACCGCGGTCGCGTCAGCAGTGATCGTAATGCTGGTCTACCGCCTGACTGCGCCCTACTCCCCGCGCTGGGGGCTGTTGAGCCTGGCAATGTTGCTGCTCAGCAGCACCTTTGTCAGCGAAACCCGCGCGGTCTCCCTGGACCAGATGCTCGCCGCCGTGACCCTGGCGGTGTTCTATCTGGGCTATGCCCATGATCACTTCGCTGCTGCCAAGCGCTTGCATTGGGTGTTTGTGTTGCTACTGCTCGGGTTTGCACTGCGTGGGCCGATTGGCCTGGTGATCCCCACAGGCGTGTTGTGCAGCTATTACCTGATCAACCGCCAGTGGCGCCGCCTGTTCAGTTTCGGCCTGCTGGCGTTGGCGCTGCTGGCGGCGTGCGTCGGTCTGTTGCTGCTACTGGCCAAGCTCAGCGGCGGCGAAGACTTCATGCATGACGTGATTCGTATGCAGTTCCTGGGGCGCATGGATGGCAGCGAAGGCTCCGGCGGTGTGCTGTATTACTTCACCAGCTCCATGGGTAACTACGCGCTGGCTTATCCGCTGGCAGTGTTGGTACTGGCGGCTGTCATGATCGGCGGGCGGCGCACACCGGATCCGGCATTGAAGCTGGTGTTGTATTGCGCAGCCGCGGGTGTGCTGGTGATGGTGGGCCTGTCGGTGCCACAGGCAAAAAAAGCGCGCTATATCCTGCCGATGTTGCCGATGGCAGCGATCATTGCCGCGTATCCGTTCCAGGCGACACAGGGGCGACTGTTTGCCTGGCTGCGCGGCCTGATGCTGGGCGTCTGGACGCTATTGCCGACGCTGTTGGTGATTGGCCTGCTAGCCGCACGGCGGCGTTATCCGGAGCCGCTGGCCCACCTTGAAGTGATCTTCGCCGTGCTTGGTCTGCTTCAGATCCTGGCGCTGCTGACACTGCTCAAGTCCCGGCTGCGTACGTATGGCCCGGCCCTGGCTGCAGTGCTGGCCCTTTGGACAACCTACATCCTGGTGGTCGAACCCCTGGAGCGTCGGTTATACGACACCCGCACGTTCAGCCTCGCCGTCAAGGCTCAAGTCCTGCAGCAACCGGCGCCCGTGGTGCTGCACGCGCTGGGTAAAGACGCCAAAGCCATCAAGTTCATGGTCAACTTCGATTGTGACAAGGTCCCGCTGTTTACCCAATTGCCCATTGAATTGAAGCCGATCCAGGCCCCGGCATGGTTGGTCATGAGCCAGGCCGACTTCGAAGGGCTGGACGATCCACGCTTGCGTTCGATCACGCCCACGCTGACCGGCGAGTTCGACAAGAACCCTTACGTATTGCTGCATTTGGTAAAAACCACGGTGCCATGAGCACTTTTCTAGGGGCGTTGTAAGAAAGAACGTCGACTCGTTAACCGGTGGGCGTCTTTCATCACAGGCACCAAGAAAACGCCTACATTCCTTTGCGTAATAGCTGGTGCACTTTCCCTTCCTGTGCCTGGAACCCGACGGTAGACTCGCTGCCACGTGCATTAAGTATCTACCACCCGATCGTCAGGGCTGTCCCGAAAGCGCTTGGGTCAAGGCACGCCATAACTACAAGGACTCTGTAGGCTGCCCACGCGCGATGGCTTACTTCATTGAGAGGACAATGCCGTGCGAGAGGAACTGTTGAATGTACCTTTACCAAGACTGGATCGTTTGATGGCATTGCGCGACGCGCTGGTGGCGTTGAAAGGGCCACTGGCCAACGACGCCAAATTGCGCGAAGACCTGCATGAGCGCTTGTTCAATGAAGAGGCCAATAACCGGGTGCTGGGCAAAATCTGCACACCAGCGTCCACTGTGGCAGGCCCCATTACGTTCGGAGACACCCTTTAACTGCATAATATTTGCGTTTAACCCTCATTAATATGCAGTGGTGCGATCAGACCAACCTCGGCACACTGCACGGGTTCCTCCCCCAAATGTTGGAACGTTCAAAGGGCTGCACCGGGAAACCAGGCAGGCCTTTTTTTTCGCCCGCCGTTTATGGATCGTCTTTAATGCTCGCTCGCTGGTTACCCGCTGCAATCAACACCCGCCCCGCTGAATGGAGTCGTGCCGGCATCGGCATGGCCTTGGGCACAATGTTCAGTGTCTGGGCTTGCGCCCAGGTATTCGGCATGGAGGTTGCCCTGCATTTGCTCGGCCCCCTTGGCGCTTCGGCCGTGTTGCTGTTTGCGGTGTCATCGGGAGCGCTGGCCCAGCCATGGTCGATCATGGGCAGTTACCTGTGTGCCGGCATCGTTGCATTGCTGGTGGCACGGGTACTGGGGCGAACCCTGGGTAGCGCGTGCCTGGCGGCGGGCATGACGGTAATACTGATCTGTTGGCTGCGTTGCCTGCACCCACCGGCCGGTGGCCTGGCCATGACCCTGGTGTTGGCCGACCCTGCGTCCATTACCCTGGGCTGGTATGAACTGGCGCCGGTCATGCTGGGTGCCGGCGCTCTGCTGGGATGCGCACTGCTCTATAACAATGCCACGCGCACACGTTATCCCAAGGGGCTGGCCGAACCTGCTCCTGTCGTCCTCGGCATTCAGCCCGTGAGCGATCCATCGATTACAGCGGCCGACCTCAAGCTGGCGCTGGCCGAAATGGAGCAATTTTACGATGTCGAGCCCACCGAGCTGGAACAACTGATTCACGCAGCAGAAGGCCATGCACGACGTCGCAGTATCGGTGAGGTCCTGGCCAATCGCGTGGCTTGATCCCTACGGCATAAATGCAAAAACGACCTGCATGATTCCGGGTTGTACGGGGCAAATTTGCACTGGTACGATCACGGGATGGTTCGTCCGCGAACATTTATACAAAGAACAATAAAAGCAGGGAGTTAGTGATGACTGCTCAGGTTTCATCCGAAGCAAGCCACGCCGATATTCAGCAGGAAGTACTGAGTGAAGTGCGTAACCATATCGGCCACCTCACCCTCAATCGCCCCGCCGGCTTGAATGCCATCACCCTCGACATGGTCCGCCAGTTGACGGCGCAGCTGCAGGCGTGGGCGGATGACCCGCAGGTTTATGCCGTGGTGCTGCGTGGCGCCGGCGAAAAAGCCTTCTGCGCTGGCGGCGATATCCGCTCGCTGTACGACAGCTTCAAGAACGGCGACACCCTGCACCAGGATTTCTTCGTGGAGGAATATGCCCTTGACCTGGCCATCCACCATTACCGTAAACCGGTCGTGGCACTGATGGACGGCTTCGTCCTCGGCGGCGGCATGGGCCTGGTACAAGGCGCGGATCTGCGGGTCGTCACTGAACGCAGTCGCCTGGCGATGCCGGAAGTGGCTATCGGCTACTTCCCTGATGTAGGCGGCAGCTATTTCCTGTCGCGTATTCCCGGTGAGCTGGGGACTTACCTTGGTGTGACCGGGGTGCAGATACGTGCCGCCGATGCGCTGTATTGCGGGCTGGCCGACTGGTCTATCGACAGCGCCAGACTCCCCGCCCTGGACAACAAGCTCGACCAGTTGCAATGGAGCGACTCCCCCCTCAAGGATTTGCAAGGTGTGCTCGCCAAACTGGCGGTGCAGCAATTGCCCGATGCGCCGCTGGCGGCCCTGCGCCCGGTCATTGATCACTTCTTCGCCCTGCCGGATGTACCCAGCATCGTCGAGCAATTGCAGGCAGTTACGGTCGCCGACACCCACGAATGGGCGTTGACTACCGCCCATCTGATGCAGACCCGCTCACCCCTGGCCATGGCCGTGACCTTGCAAATGCTGCGTCGTGGCCGGCACCTCCCGCTGGAACAGTGCTTTGCTCTGGAGCTGCACCTGGACCGTCAATGGTTCGAACGTGGCGACCTGATTGAAGGCGTTCGCGCCCTGATCATCGACAAGGATAAAGCCCCGCGCTGGAACCCGCCCACGCTCAATGCGCTGGATGCCAGCCACGTCGAGAGCTTCTTCCACAGCTTCGCGCAGATTGAGAAATAAGCCATGCAAGATCTTGAATACACAGAAGAACAAATCATGATCCGCGACATGGCGCGGGACTTCGCCCGTGGCGAAATTGCCCCCCATGCCCAAGCCTGGGAGAAAGCCGGCTGGATCGACGACGCACTGGTGGCAAAGATGGGCGAACTGGGCCTGCTCGGCATGGTTGTCCCTGAAGAATGGGGCGGCACCTATGTGGACTACGTGGCCTACGCGCTGGCCGTGGAGGAAATTTCTGCGGGTGACGGCGCCACGGGCGCCTTGATGAGTATCCATAATTCAGTGGGTTGCGGGCCTATCCTCAACTACGGCACAGCTGAGCAAAAACACACATGGCTGGCCGAACTCGCCAGCGGCCAGGCCATCGGCTGCTTCTGCCTGACCGAACCTCAGGCCGGCTCCGAAGCCCACAACCTGCGCACCCGTGCAGAATTGAAAGACGGCCAGTGGGTGATCAACGGCGCCAAGCAATTTGTCAGCAATGGCAAGCGCGCCAGGTTGGCCATCGTGTTTGCGGTGACCGATCCGGAATTGGGCAAGAAGGGTATTTCAGCGTTTCTGGTGCCTACCGACACCCCGGGTTTTGTGGTCGACCGCACCGAACACAAGATGGGCATTCGTGCGTCGGACACCTGTGCCGTTACGCTCAACCAATGCAGCGTGCCGCAAGCCAACCTGCTGGGTGAGCGCGGCAAGGGCCTGGCAATCGCCCTGTCCAATCTGGAAGGTGGGCGCATCGGTATTGCCGCCCAGGCATTGGGCATCGCCCGCGCCGCCTTTGAAGCAGCGCTGGCTTATGCCCGGGATCGCGTGCAGTTCGACAAGGCGATCATCGAACATCAGAGCGTGGCCAACCTGTTGGCTGACATGCAAACGCAGCTGAACGCAGCACGCTTGCTGATTCTCCACGCGGCGCGCCTGCGCAGTGCCGGCAAACCATGCTTGTCCGAAGCGTCCCAGGCCAAGCTGTTTGCCTCGGAAATGGCCGAGCGGGTCTGCTCCAAGGCGATGCAGATTCATGGCGGGTATGGGTATCTGGAAGACTATCCGGTGGAGCGTTACTACCGGGATGCGCGGATCACGCAGATTTACGAAGGCACCAGCGAGATCCAGCGGATGGTGATTGCCAGGGAGCTCAAGCACTACCAGCTCTGACTGACACACTGCAAAAAACTGTGTCAAACGCTGCAGTTCAAATGTGGGAGGGGGCTTGCTCCCGATGGCCGTGGTTCAGTAGCTGATGTGCTGACTGATCCACCGCCATCGGGAGCAAGCCCCCTCCCACAGCGTTTTACTTATCCTTGAACTCCGGCGCCCGCTTGGCCACGAATGCGGCCATGCCTTCCTTCTGATCCTGGGTCGCGAACGCCGCGTGGAACACCCGGCGCTCAAAACGCACGCCTTCGGACAGGCTGACTTCAAAGGCGCGGTTCACGCTCTCCTTGACCATCATGCTGATCGGCACTGACTTACTGGCGATCAGGGCAGCGACTTTCAGCGCTTCGTCCAGCAACTCATCGGCCGGCACGATACGCGCCACGATCCCGCAACGCTCGGCTTCGACGGCGTCGATAAAGCGCCCGGTCAGGCACATTTCCATAGCCTTGGCCTTGCCCACGGCGCGGGTCAGGCGCTGGGTGCCGCCCATGCCCGGCAGCACGCCGAGGTTGATTTCCGGCTGGCCGAACCTGGCACTGTCACCGGCCAGGATAAAGTCGCACATCAACGCCAGTTCACAGCCGCCACCGAGGGCAAAGCCATTCACCGCCGCAATGATCGGCTTGCGGCGGTTGGCCACACGGTCACTGTCGCTGAACAGGTCGTCCATGTAGATCTGCGGGTAAGTCAGCTCGGCCATTTCCTTGATGTCGGCGCCGGCCGCAAAGGCTTTTTTCGAGCCGGTGAGCACGATGCAGCCGACCTCTGGGTTGGCCTCCAGCTTATCCAGCGCCTGGTTCAGTTCGCTGACCAGTTGCGCGTTCAAGGCGTTCAACGCCTGCGGGCGGTTGAGGGTAATCAGCCCGACGCGGCCCTGGACGTCAAGCAGGATGGTTTCATAACTCATGTATCGGCTCCTTATAGATTGCGTGAGATGACCATGCGTTGAATATCGCTGGTGCCTTCGTAAATCTGGCAGACCCGCACATCGCGGTAGATCCGCTCCAGGGGAAAGTCGCTCAGGTAACCGTAACCGCCCAGGGTTTGCAAGGCGGCCGAACAGACTTTCTCGGCCATTTCCGAAGCAAACAGCTTGGCCATGGACGCCTCCACCAACGCCGGCTTGCCGCTGTCACGCAGGGCCGCGGCGTAATGCACCATCTGCCGGGCCACGGCAATTTGCGTGGCCATGTCCGCCAGGCGAAAGGCGACGGCCTGGTGTTCGATCAACGGTTTGCCGAAGCTTTCCCGCTCACGGGCATAGTCGCGGGCTGCTTCGAAGGCGGCGCGGGCCATGCCCACCGACTGGGATGCGATGCCGACACGGCCACCCTCAAGGTTGGCCAGGGCGATCTTGTAGCCCTCGCCCTCCTCGCCCAGGCGATTGGCCACGGGCACCTTCACGTCTTCAAACAGGATCTGGCACGTGTCGGAAGCATGTTGCCCGAGCTTGTCTTCGACTCGCGCCACGGTGTAGCCCACAGAGTCAGTGGGTACGATGAAGGCACTGATCCCGCGCTTGCCCGCTGCCGGGTCGGTGACGGCAAACACAATCACGATCCCGGCGTTTTGCCCGGAGGTGATGAACTGTTTGCAGCCATTGAGCACATAGTGATCGCCTTCGAGGCGTGCACGGGTCTTCAAGCTGCTGGCATCGGAACCGGCCTGGGGTTCGGTCAATGCAAAGGCACCGAGCATGGTGCCACTGGCCAGGGGCGTGAGGAATTGGGCCTTTTGCTGGTCATTGCCGAATTTGAGGATCGGCACGCAGCCCACCGAGTTGTGCACGCTCATGATGGTCGAGCACGCACCGTCACCTGCGGCGATTTCTTCCAGGGCCATGGCGTAGGCCAGGTAGCCGGTGTCGCAACCGCCCCACTGTTCCGGCACCAACATGCCGAAAAAGCCTAGTTCGGCCATTTCAGCGATGGCTTCCTTGGGAAAGCGATGCTCGCGATCCCATTCGGCGGCGAACGGCTTCAAGCGTTCCTGGGCAAATTGCCGGGCGGCGTCGCTGATTTGCAGTTGTTCGTCATTGGGCAGCATAAGTCATCCTTAGTAGAGGCATTCAACGGCCATGGCCGTGGCTTCACCGCCGCCGATACAAATGGCCGCGACGCCACGTTTGAGGCCCTTCTGGCGCAGGGCCGAGAGCAGTGTCACCAGGATCCGCGCACCCGAAGCACCAATAGGATGGCCCAGGGCGCAGGCACCGCCATGCACGTTGACCTTGTCGTGAGGGATCGCAAGCTTGCTCATGGTCACCAGGCTGACCACGGCAAAGGCTTCGTTGATTTCGAACAGGTCGACGTCTTCCAGGCGCCAACCGGTCTTGCTCATCAACGTGCGAATCGCCCCCACCGGCGCCACCGGAAACAGCCCCGGCTCATCGGCAAACGCGGCGTGCCCGTGGATCACCGCCAACGGCTTGAGGCCACGTTTATGGGCGTCCGACTCGCGCATCAGCAGCAATGCCGCGGCGCCGTCGGAGATCGAGCTGGAGTTGGCCGCGGTGACGGTGCCGCCTTCACGGAACGCCGGCTTCAGGCTGGCGATCTTGTCCAGCCTGGCTTTAGGTGGTTGTTCATCGTGCAGGATGGTTTTTTGTTCCTTGCCCACGGTGACCTGCACCGGGACGATCTCGCTGGCGAAGCTGCCGTGGGTGATGGCCTCCTGCGCGCGCGTCAGCGAGGCGATGGCGAAGGCATCCTGAGCTTCCCGGGTAAAGCCGTTGTGCTCGGCGCAGTCTTCGGCAAAGGTGCCCATCAGGCGGCCCTTGTCGTAGGCATCCTCCAGGCCATCGAGAAACATATGGTCAAGTACCTTGCCGTGGCCCATGCGATAGCCGCTGCGTGCACGATCCAGCAGGTACGGTGCGTTAGACATGCTTTCCATGCCGCCGGCGATCACCACATCGACGCTGCCGGCGCGCAATGAGTCGTGGGCGAGAATCGTCGCCTCCATGCCTGAGCCGCACATCTTGTTCAGGGTGGTGCAGCGGGTGCCCTTGTCCAGCCCGGCGCCCAGGGCCGCCTGGCGTGCAGGTGCCTGCCCGAGCCCGGCCGGCAGTACGCAGCCAAACAACACCTCGTCCACCGCATCGGTGGCGATACCGGCGCGTTCAACGGCGGCACGAATCGCTGCAGCGCCCAGCTGCGGTGCGGTCAGGCTTTTGAGGTCGCCCTGGAACCCGCCCATGGGCGTGCGCACAGCGCTGACAATCACAATAGGGTCGTTCATACAGGCATTCCTTACTTGGCGGCCATACGCAAGGCACCGTCGAGACGGATCACCTCACCATTGAGCATGCTGTTTTCAAGGATATGTCGCACCAGCGCGGCATATTCGGCGGGTTTGCCCAGGCGCGGTGGAAACGGCACGCCAGCGGCCAGGGAGTCGCGAACTTCCGGGGTCATGCCGGCCATCATCGGGGTCTCGAAAATGCCCGGCGCGATGGTCATCACGCGGATGCCGAAACGCGCCAGTTCCCGTGCGGCGGGCAACGTCAAACTGGCAATCGCACCTTTGGACGCGGCATACGCGGCCTGGCCGATCTGCCCATCGAATGCCGCCACCGAGGCGGTATTGATGATCACACCGCGCTCGCCGTCGGCATTCGCTTCGGTTTCTGCGATCGCCGCAGCGGCCAGGCGCAAGAGGTTGAAGCTGCCGATCAGGTTGACGTTGATCACCTGGGCAAAGCTGGCCAGCCCATGCGGGCCGTTCTTGCCAAGGATTTTCTCGCCGCGCACGACACCGGCGCAGTTGATCAGGCCATGCAAACCACCAAACGCCTCCACCGCTGCCTTCACGGCAGTTTCAGCAGCGGCTTCCTGGCAGATATCTGCCACGGTGCTACGAGCGTTGTCGCCCAGTTGCGTGGCCTTGGCGGCAACGGCGTCAGCGTTCAAGTCCACCAGCATGACTTTGGCGCCGGCCGCGATGAGCATGTCAGCCGTGGCCGCGCCGAGGCCAGAAGCACCGCCGCTGACCAGAAATACCTTGTTTTCAATCTGCATCGTTGTTTCCTTTGAAAGGGGTCAAGCCACGGCCGCCTGGGCCTTGGCTATTTCCTGATTGCGCAAAATGAAGCGTTGCAGCTTGCCGCTCGGGGTTTTGGGCAAGTCGCTGACAAATTCGATTTCCCGTGGGTAAGCATGGGCGGCCAGGCGCTGGCGTACATGCAGGCGCAGCTCTTCGGCCAGTTCCGGGGTGGCGCGGTATTGCTCGCTGATCACCACGAAGGCTTTCACCAGTTCAGTACGCTCAGGGCAAGGTTTGCCGACCACGGCGGCCTCGACCACCGCCGGGTGTTCGACCAGGGCGCTTTCGACATCGAATGGCCCCACGCGGTAGCCGGAAGTGGTAATCACGTCATCGCTGCGCCCGACAAAACTGATACTGCCGTCGGGGTTCAATTCCACCGTATCGCCACTGAGGTAGTACTTGCCGACGAAGGCTTTGGTCTTCACACCGTCGTAGCCGGCAAACCAGCACATCGGCGATTGCTCGCGGTCGATGGCCAGAATGCCGGGCTGCCCGGCTGGCAGTTCCTGGTGGTTGTCATCCAGCACCACGATGCGGTGCCCGGGCGAAGCGAACCCCGCCGAGCCCACATGCACCGGATGCGTCAGGCCGTGGTGATTGCACAAGACCATGCCCAGTTCGGTCTGACCGTAGTGGTCGTGGATGGTCACCTCCAGGTTGTCGGCGAACCAGCGAATCACCTCCGGGTTCAACGGCTCGCCGGCACTGCTGACGATGCGCAGCTTGCCCTTGATTGAACGGGCGAACTGCTCGCCGCCGGCAATCAGCAATCGATACGCCGTGGGCGAGCCGGTCAGGTTGGTGATCGCGTACTTATTGATGACCCGGCAGGTGCTTTCCAGGGTGAACGGGCCGTCGTAGAAGGTAATCGGATGCCCCATGGACAACGGCCCGGTCACACCGAAATAGATGCCATAGGCCCAACCGGGGTCGGCGACGTTCCAGAACGCGTCTTCAGGGCGCAAGTCCACGGCGTCGCGCATATAGCCCTGGAACGCGACAATGGCTTTGAGCGGCACCGAGAGTGCTTTGGAGGGACCGGTGGTGCCCGAAGTGAACATCAGCAGGAACGGATCCTCCGCGCCCAGCAACACCGGCTCGCAGACGTTGGAGTAGTTGGGCAGCTCAGCCCAGAAGCTATAGTCGCCACGCACGATGCCCTCGCCCTTGGCGCCGGTGACCGTGACAATGGTCGGGCAGCCGGCGACATCGGCCAGCTTCGGGCGGTTCACCGCGTCGGTGACCACCAGCGCCGCGCCGGAGCTGGTCAGGCGATGTTCAATGGCCTTGGGGCCGAAGGCAGTAAACAGCGGCTGATACACCGCGCCGATGCGCCAGGTTGCGAACACCACCACCAGCAACTCGGCCGTACGTGGCAGCAGGCCCGCCACCTTGTCGCCGCGCTTGACGCCCTGGGCCAGGAGGAAGTTGGCGAAGCGTGCGGCCTGATCCTGCAATTCGGTAAAGGTCGACGTGGCGCTGCGCCCGTCCCGACCCTCCCAGAACAACGCGATGCGCCCTGGCAGCGCGTGGCGGTCACAGCACTCCACGCAGGCATTGAGCGCCTGCAGGTTGCCAGCCAGTGCGGCATCGACAGTGCGCTGATAATCAAACTCGGTGGTGGCGGCCAAATACTCACGCATCGTTTCAATCCTTCTGTATTTTTATTTTCAGGACTTTTTAACTGGATAAATCGGCTGAAATAGTCGCTCCAGAGCGCTGCAGGGGCAATGGTCAAAGCCTTCAACTTGGCTGACTGGTTTGGCCAATCCTGCTACCGGCGGGTACGCCGATCATTGATCCCACCGATCAAACGGTCGATCCAAGTGATTGGACGCTCTGCAAGCCAGCTTCTACCCTGATGCCTGCACCCTCACAGAAGCCTGCCATGATCGTTCGCCCCAAGCCCAACCTGCTGGGCATCCTGTTTTCCCTCAAGGGCTCGATTGCCAAGCGCATTGCCTGGCGCAGCCTGATGGTCACGCTGCTGGCCTCGGTCATCGTGCTGGTGGAAACCCTGCACCCCGCCTATTTTTCCAAGGTCAACGCTACGCCCTTTACCTTGCTGGGCTTGTCGTTGTCGATCTTCATGAGTTTTCGCAACAACGCCTGCTACGACCGCTGGTGGGAAGGCCGCAAGCAACTGGGGCAGATGATCATCGAGGTACGCTCGCTGATTCGTGAAACCCAGGTGCTCGGCGATACTCCCGAGCGGGCCGAGTTGCTGCGTGAGCTATGCGGTTTTGCCCATGGCTTGATCGCGCATTTGCGCCATGAAGATGAGGTGCGCGCCATGCAGCCCTGGGTTACCGTGCGCGCGAGCCACCCCAACTTGCCTGACAGCGTGCTGCAGATGCTCGGTGCGCGGTTGTGCGTGCTGGCCCGGCAGGGTGTGATCAGTGAATGGCGCTACACCCAGCTGGAAGCTCGGTTGGTCGGCCTCAGCCAGGTGCAGGCGTCCTGTGAGCGTATCAAGACCACTCCGCTGCCCTTCCCCTACACTTTGCTGCTACACCGCACCATTTACCTGTTCTGCATCCTGTTGCCCTTCGCCATGGCCGAACCGCTGGGCTGGTTGACGCCGGTGTTCACCGCGATCGTCAGCTACACCTTCTTTGGTCTGGATGCGATCGGCGATGAATTGGAAGACCCGTTTGGCTTTGACGAAAACGACCTGCCGTGCGATGCCATCCTGCGAACCCTGGAGCGCGAGATCCTGGCGGCCCTCGGTGAAGTCGACTTGCCTGCTGCGCCGCAACCGGTGGAGTACGTGCTGACCTGACGCCGGTTTGACACTGGCCCTGCACTGACCGAAGCTGATGGCTTTGCACTAGCAACCACAGCTTTCGGACGCCCGCATGTCAAAGTCACGCCGTAACTCCATCATCGGCCTGTGCGCCCTGTTGTTGATCGTGTCGATCACTTGGTTTTTCTCTCGCACCCCTCAAGTCACCGTGGCGCCCGCCATTGCCCACGGTTATTCCAAGGCGTTGAAACAGGCCCAAAACGGTGAGCCGGGCGCTGCGCGCGTGTTGTACCAACAGTTGGGACGGCCTGATCTGTCGCCTGAGCGCCGTGCCGCCCTGCACGCCCAATTGCCCAATTACCCCAGCCCCCAAGCGCTGAAGCTGGCGGATAAAGACCTGGCCGATGAATCTGCAATGGTTCGCGAAGCGGCGATCCACAGCATCGTCGGCCTGGTACCTAGCGGCCAGCGCACCCTGTTGCTCGGTCCGGTACTGGATGATCCCGAACAGGCTGTGCGCTTTGCTGCGGCCAATGCCCTGCTCGGTCTGTCGCCAGACACCCTGGGCTTGTATTTCGGCCCCTTGCAGCAGGTACTCGACGAATTTGTAAAAACCCTCAAGGCCCAGCCCGAAACCGCGCAAGGCTGGATCCAACTGGCGCGCCTGTACATCCACAGCGCGATGCTGGCACCGGCGCAAGACGCTCTGGAACAGGCAATGCGCCTGGAGCCGGACAACCTGCAAGCAGGCGTGGCGCAAATCGAACTGCTGGACAAGCAAGGCAAGACCGAGGAGTCGCGCCAACTGTTGGCGCAGCAATTGGCGGCGCATCCGGAGTCGGCCTACCTGCAACACGCGCTGGGCATGTGGTTGCTGCACCACGGCGAGCGCCCCTATGCCTTGCTCGGCCTGTCCAAGGCGGTGGAGCTTGAGCCGGACAACCAGGATTATCGCTTTGACCTGGCCACCACACTGCACGACCAGGATGAACTGGAGGCGGCCCAGCGTCAGTTGGAAGAGATCGTTCAGCGCCACCCGGCCAATCGCAAAGCACGGGTACTGCTGGTCAATTACTGGAAAGAGAGCGGCCAATTGCAGAACGTCCAGGTGCTGCTGGCACAGTTGGAGCAGCAGAACCCGGATGATCCGGCCTTGCAGCAAGGCCTGTAGGAACGAGCTTGCGCGCTCCTACACAGCTGCAATTATTAAGAAACGTTGAACCGCCACATGCCGTTACGGTCAAGTGAATATGGCGCGCCCCTTCGGCGTGCACCCAACTTGTACGTGACCTGAGGGCACTTCTTGTCTACATCCAATGCGCTTTTAAGTGAAAAGGCGGCCACCGGCATCGAAGGTCTTGATGACATTCTTTCCGGCGGGCTATCACGTAGCCATTTGTTTCTCCTTGAAGGTGAGCCGGGCACTGGTAAAACCACCGTCGCCCTGCACTTTTTGCAGGCAGGGGCGAAAAAAGGTGAAAAATCGCTGTATATCACCTTGTCAGAAACCGAGCGGGAACTGCGCCAAGGTGCCAAATCCCACGGTTGGGACCTGGACGACAATATCCATATCTTCGAATTGACCCCGCCCGAAAGCTTGCTCAATGCAGAGCATCAGCAGAGCTTGCTGTATTCCTCCGACCTGGAGCTGGGCGAAGCCACCCGGCAGATTTTCGAAGTGGTGGAACGCGTCAAACCGACCCGCGTGGTGGTCGACAGTCTGTCGGAGATCCGTCTGCTCGCGCAAAGCTCGCTGCGCTATCGCCGGCAAATCCTGGCGATCAAGCACTACTTCGTGCGTTATGACGCCACGGTACTGCTGCTCGATGACCTGACCACCGAGTCTCTCGACAAAACCGTGCACAGCGTGGCTCACGGCGTCATCCGCCTGGAAGAGTTGACCCCTGACTACGGCGCCGAACGCCGTCGTGTGCGAATCGTTAAGTACCGCGGGCAGAAATACCGGGGCGGCTTCCACGACTTCACCATCATGGGAGACGGTGTACATGTGTTCCCGCGTCTGGTGGCGGCCGAGCACCGTGGTGGCTATGTACGGCAAACCATGAGCAGCGGCATTGCCGAACTGGATGCCTTGATGGGCGGCGGTGTCGAGACTGGCTCCAGCAGTCTGATCCTCGGTCCGGCCGGTACCGGCAAATCCTTGATCTCGATGATTTTTGCCGCCGCCGCCGTAGAGCGCGGAGAAAAGGCCGCACTGTTCATCTTTGACGAAGAGATGGGTCTGCTGTTCGAGCGCATGAAGAACATGGGTATTGACCTGGAGGCTATGCAAGCGACCGGCAATCTGTTGATCGAACAGGTGGACGCGGCCGAGTTGTCCCCGGGTGAGTTTTCCCATCGGGTACGACGTTGTGTGGACGAACGCGGTATCAAGACGGTGGTA
Source organism: Pseudomonas sp. OST1909 (assembly GCF_015277575.1). NCBI lineage: Bacteria > Pseudomonadati > Pseudomonadota > Gammaproteobacteria > Pseudomonadales > Pseudomonadaceae > Pseudomonas > Pseudomonas sp. OST1909. Next base: position 3,358,065 of record NZ_CP063780.1, on the reverse strand, counting down.
ATCGACAGTATCAATGGTTATCAAGCGGCGATGCCGGAAGAAAACGCACTGATCCTGCATATGCACGAACTGCTGCTCTATCTCAACCGCCGCGGCGCTGCGACCTTTATGACCGTTGCCCAGCATGGCCTGGTCGGCGATATGCAAACCCCGGTAGACATCACCTACCTGGCCGACACCGTTATCTTGCTGCGTTATTTCGAAGCACTGGGCAAGGTCCGCCGCGCGATTTCCATTATCAAGAAACGCACGGGTTCCCACGAGTCGACCATACGTGAGTACCGTATCAGCAGTCGCGGCATGACCGTCGGCCAACCACTGGATAATTTCCAGGGCGTGTTGCGCGGCATTCCGACCTACATGGGCGCCGGTTCACCCCTGCTCAAGGAAGAGGACGTGTGACTCCGCCTCCTTCTGCCTTCGAACGAGCCATCATCCTTGCGCCCCTGGGACGAGACAGCTCACTCGCGCTGATGATGCTCAATGAAGCCGGTTACCAAGGTGTGGTTGCCGGCAGTCTTGAAGATTTGTGCGCAGCGCTGAACGAGGGTGCCGGCCTGCTCATCATTGCGGCTGAAGCCTTGCGTGGCGTGAACCTGGAACCTTTGCTGGAGTTCCTGCACCAACAGCCGGCCTGGTCGGACCTGCCCATTGTGTTGATGACCCATCACGGCGGCAGTGAACAAAACGGCTCTTCACACTTGAGCGGGCTACTGGGCAACGTCACGTTCCTTGAACGCCCGTTTCATCCTGTGACGCTGATCAGCCTGGTCAGCACTGCCCTGCGCGGTCGTCGACGCCAATACGAAGCGCGCGACCGACTGATCGACTTGAGCCAGAGTGAATTGCATTTGCAGCGCACCCTGGAAACCCTCGAACAGCAAGTGGAAGAACGCACTGCGCAACTGCGCAACAACGAAGAAGCGTTGCGCCAATCGCAGAAAATGGAAGCCGTCGGCCAGTTGACCGGCGGTATCGCCCATGACTTCAACAATATGCTCACCGGAATTATCGGCAGCCTGGAATTGCTGCGCAGGCGCGTGTCCCGCGGCAAGCTGGATGACCTGGACAGCCTGATCGACCTGGGCGTGACCTCTGCCAACCGTGCTGCGAGCCTCACCCATCGCCTGCTGGCGTTTTCGCGTCGCCAGTCCCTGGACTCCAAGCCTGTGGCGATCAACCAGCTCGTGAGTTCCATGGGCGAGTTACTGCAACGCAGCATCAATGAAAGCATCGCCCTGGACATGCGTCTGGACAGTGCCTTGTGGACCGCCGAAGCCGACCCCAATCAACTGGAAAGCGCCCTGCTCAACCTGGTGATCAACGCTCGCGATGCCATGCCCGGCGGCGGCCGCCTGACGGTTGAAACCACCAATCGGCACCTGGACAGCGTGTTCACTGCCGCTTACGGCACGTTAAAGCCGGGTGATTATGTAGAACTGAGCGTCAGTGATACCGGCTGTGGTATCCCGGAACACCTGATGGGTCGGGTGTTTGATCCGTTCTTCACCACCAAGCCGATCGGCCAGGGCACGGGGCTTGGGCTGTCGATGATCTATGGCTTTGCTCGCCAGTCCCACGGTCATGTGACGATTCATAGCGAGATTGGTAAAGGCACCACGGTGAGTTTGTTCCTGCCGCGATTTGTCGGCGAGATGAAGCCCCAGGAGCCGCTCAATCCAACGTCGCTACCATTTGCTACGACGGGTGAGACTGTATTGATCGTCGAGGATGACCCCGCGGTACGGGTGTTGGTCAGCACTGTGCTCAAAGAACTGGGTTACGGGTTCGTCGAGGCAGGTGACGCGGATACGGCGTTGCCGATCATTGAGTCCGAGCAGCGCATTGACCTGATGATCAGCGATGTCGGTCTGCCGGGAATGAACGGCCGGCAACTGGCCGAAATTGGCCGCCAGGCTCGTCCAGAGCTGAAGGTGCTCTTTATTACCGGATACGCTGAGCACGCGGCCGTACGGGGTGGCTTCCTGGACCCGGGAATGCAGCTGATCACCAAGCCGTTCACGTTTGATTTACTGACGGCCAAGGTGCGGGAGATGATCCAGGCGTAGACATGCACGCCGCTATGTAACGAATTGTCATGGATCGATGTTGAACAGATGGAATCGATGCCTGTTTTTTTCCACGAAACGATAGCGAGTTTCGTATGAAAAAATACTTCAATCAGCATCGACTAAGAGAATTCCGTCAGTGATAACGTCCTCTTCCACCGCAAGCCCGTTGGTTGTCCAGATCGAAACCCTACCTGTTGGGCACGACGCACGCGCGCTCACCGCCTCTCCGTCTCCAATGGAAGAGGCTCCCGTGGTTAGCGAGTCCTCTGATGAAACACCTCAGGCAGCGGGGGACTGGACCCTAACCAGGAGGTACGCAAATGCACTAAAAAGTCCGGTCATTCAAGAGCAGAATCTGGACTATAAAAAGTTAAAGATAGACATCCCGCCAAACTCTTCCTTCGGACAATGGCGAAGGCATCTGCATGATATTATTGAAAGCCGCGCAATGAAGGATTGGGCAGCCGATAAGAACATTGACCTATCCTCCCCCATCAAGATTGATGCCCGCAATGGCACCATCATTTCCGACTGGGCCGGCGGCGCTGTAAGCGTATACGACTTTCCTGGCTGGCCTCTGCTCATGAGTGCCGTCAAAGCGCTGACGCCGTACGGCGGGGTTGTTACGATCGGGGAGAAAGATACCGCACAGGCGCAAGACATCGGTTTCTTTTATCACAAGCATGTTCCCTTTGATGGCTCCACCCCCAAGCCCGCTCAAAAAGAAATCTTGAAAGAGTATGCTGATCAAGTGCTGGAGGGGCCCCCTTTCGAACCAGCAGATTTGCATAGCCCTTTCAGGGAGAACCTCAGTCTGCAACAGACCGAACTGGGTGACTTTAATAATCGTAGGGCCGTGAGTGGCCAGATAACCGCCAGTCTTGTTGCAAAGCTGGGAAGGCTATCGAACTCCGCAATTCCCTATAGCACTCAGGAAGAACGCGCACAGCCTTTTGGACCGGACCAACGGGAGGCGTTGAAAAATACGGTATTCACTGTAGACCCCGCCTCATCCTATTTTCGAGAACACAACCTGATGCCAGGGGCGACTGTAAGCCTGCATCAGTTTATGGAAGATCAAGGTATAGAGATTCCCACAAGCTATGATCAACTTGTGGGGGTGGCCAAAGCACTGATGGGTGTCCCCCCGGTTAAGCCTGCTCTCGGAGATCTGGGCGGTGCGCTTTCCTGGCCAACGCTGCTAAGCAACGAAGATCAGCGCAAGCTCCACTCTGTCATTCGCCACGACTTGAAAGATACGCAAGACAACAATTTGCTCGCTCATTGGACCCGTAACGTTCACTGGGACGCCAGCGCCCTCAACGATAATCCTCATCAAGTGCTTAACGACCTTCTCAAGTCCACCAAAGCACGACTCTTGGGCATGAGAGCGAGGTCAGAGCTGGGCGAAATAGCTTCGCCTGACACTATCATGGAGTGGATGCTTGCCGCGCTCCAAACTTCCTTGGACAGCGAAAGCGTGTTCACGAACCCAAACGCTTCAACGAGAACCACGGTCACTGGATTCAACTTGGCCACCCCCCACCTTGGAGGGAAAAGTGCATCCGCTATACGAAGCGCCCTGAGTGAACACTTGATCCGTGAGGGAAAAGCCACGGCCCGAACCGCCCCTCTCGCTGTGTTTGTACTGTTGTCTCGCAAAGCGCCGGAACTTTTGGTTAAAAATATACCTGAGGAAGTTAAATTTGGCTCGCACACATGGGTCAGTTTCAGCACTGCGGTGGCGCGTATCGAAGCCCAGGCACCTGGTTCCACCAGTAAAATGACATTTGCACAGGTGATGACCCGTGCTGAACAAATACCACTTTATCCTCAGGAAAAGCTCGTTGAACAGCTTGCACAAAGTGACGCGCTGAAAGACTGGGGTATCGTAAACGGCATCTTGGACGTCAACGGCGAGGATGTGTATACAGGCGCTCAGATGGATGAGGTGCGCAACGCATTTAATAAACAGGTGGCTGAGTTGAGCGCAGCGTCGACTACGCTTGCAACGCAGATGCCCCAGTTTCAGAAAAAAGTGGCGAAATACTTGCAATCGCTTCTACCACATTTATCTCTGGAAGATCTTCAAGATAAATGCATCACTCGTGATACCGCTCATCATGACTCCCCTGGTCCTTATTCGGTGGTGGATTTGTACCTGACGAACAGGCTCAAACCGGACGATATACAATGGCGGTCAAGTAATAGCAAAATAAGCCTGCCCGCCATTCGAGCAAGACTGAGCACGGAAACTTCGTCAGTATCAGCTCTAAAGGCTGAATTTGAACATGAGTTTTCCGCTTACGTTGATGACCATGAAGCGGCAATCAGTGCGCAAACCAAAAACTTGATTTCATCGCTGCCCCTGTCTGACCGGAAAATGATTGAATATGGGCAGCTCACCGTTGCTCAACATTCTGTCGTTAATCTTCCCGCTACCACAGGGCAATTAAAGAGTCATCCAAGGAATGAGGGAAAAATATTTTTGCGTAGTAGGCTCGATGAAAAAACGCACACCTATGAAATAGACTGGCATAAGAACACCATTATAAAACGCGATGATTTGAATGACGCAAAAATCGGCTCGCCCCCTACAAGCAGTTCGCCTATTCCACCCGGAATGAAGCCTGGAGACAGCTTCGACCTGCTTACACCCATTGCCCCTGCCAGTAACTATACAGACAAACTGCTTGATGAAAAAAACGACACCAAGATACCCAGGAGTTACTTTAGCGAGCGAACACGCTACATCGCGGATGCAAAGTTGAAAATTGCCGACATTCAGTCGTATAAAGAAATAGCCAAGGGTATGACGACGTTCGATACAGAAGTATCGACCAATAAAAAAATAGGTGATTTTTTCCTGAACCTTGTTCCGTTTTACTCTGCGGTCAATAATTTTGCGAAGGGCAACGTTGGCGAAGGTATCGTTGACCTGGCCCTTGATGTGTTCGGTTTTTTCGTTTCGTTCAACGCGGCCGCAAAGGGCGTAAAAGCCCTGAAGATAGGATCATCCGCATCCCGATACTTCAAGTATGGTGCCAAGATTTTCCGTCGTGGCATCATCGGTGCACTTAATCCACTGGACGGCGTTGGCACGCTAGTGAGCGGCGTTGCAACTGCCGGAAAAAACCTGGCCAAACTAGCCACCCGAAAAGTCATCAAATGGACTATGCCGGAAACCTATAAGGCGATAAAAGCGTTGAAAGGTTTTGATTCCGGCGCGATAGGAACCGCTAGAATTCATGGAGAACTCGTTGAAACTATCGCAGCACAGAAGAATGGCAAATGGTATGCCATCGATACAGTTACCCGGCAACCCTACGGGCTTCCCCTCAAAGACTTCTTACCCTCTCCGCGAATAAATGTGGAAGAATTTGGGAACTGGGCGAGTGCGGCGGACCCCAAAAAGAAAATAAGCGATGAGATAGTCAACAAGTGGAAAGGAAGCGTTATAAAGCATCGAGGAACAGCGGAGTTTGATAATGGTTACTATATCGGCGCTTATAGCAAGGTGCCTGGACTGGACAGAGCTAAAAAAATAGAAGACATTATGAAGTTGGCTGGCGACAGCACACTCACTGCTGAGCAAGTAGGCATTATTGCAAAAAAATACGATGATATTGCGTACGGTTTTGGGCGCTCCGGTTCGGCGCGATTCATTGACAATATAGAACCTCGCTTCGGCAACGTGATCCCTGTGCCGCAAGTTGTCTACCTGACTGAGACATTACAGCTGTCTGACGGGCAGTGTGCTGCGCTGTCCCGTGTAATGGCGATGGCAATGGAGGAAGGAAAGGAGGCACAACTCATTAAAAATCTCTACACCGCTGCGGCGTTTCCTACAGACCCAGCCTCACGCAAGTTCATTCAAGCTCTAACCAAACTTCAGACTCAAGTAGGCGGCCAGACCGCTTTCCACGCTGGGAAAACTCCTCGGCAGCTTTCCTATCAAGCCATGATAAAAGAATTGAGCGATTCGCCGGTTCAAAAATCGATAATGATCGATACGCCGGGCCATGCAGTGTCAGCTGGGATCAAGGTAACAGAGGGCGAAAAGCTATTCTGGTTTTATGACCCAAATTTCGGTGTGGCAACGTTTTCAAGCGCCGAGGCCATGGAAGGTGGCTTGAAGAAACTTTTCCATGATAAAAAACTGAATGTTCAATATAAAACTCACAGCCTTGACAGGAACGCTCTTGAGTTTAAGGTTTTTGATCATGATGACACCTGGCTGCAAAAAAACAGTGTACTCAGCTCAGAGGTGAAGCCATTATATGACGTGCCACTGACCCCTTCGGGTAGACCGCGCAACCTCACTAACGAAGAACTGAGGCTCAACTTGGAGAAGCTGCATGCGCACCCTGGCAACCGATGGCTGATTTGTTACGAAGCTTCCATACGCGTGGGGCAAGCTGAAAAAACCCTTTCGCCTCAGGTATTCGACACCGTTGTAGCCGCCACAAATCGCAAAGGCGGTAATAACTATTCAGCCGGCTACCTTGAACTCATGGGCATCAAGCCCGACAGCCTGAAAACCACCTTCAATCCCGCTGACATTACAGAGTCGGGATTTATTAACTTCAAGTATGCCAATGAAGGAGGGGATTTCTCTCACACGGTGTATATACAAAAAACCAGCAATAATGAGTTATTCCTTTTCAATACTAATAACCTGAGCTTTGATGCGGCGATGATCAAGAGTGGCAATCTTCCACAGACCAGCGCCGGAATCAGCGTCTATAAAATTAGCGATGGCAACCACAAAGGTCTTCAAGATTTCATCGACGGACTTGGGGAAAATGTCAAGCGACAATATGCTTACACCCCTGCGAGTGAACTAAACGCAAACGTTAAGAAGGCCCAGCCTTGATTGAATGAAATGCGCGGCGCCCGATATGGCGCCGCTTGCTTCAGGCCAACAACCGCTGGATATGCTCTTGCAACGTATCCAAATCAAACGGCTTGGCGAGGATAGGTGCATTGCGCGTGATCGGGCTGTTGCAGTCGAGAATTTCCTGCGGGTAGCCGCTGATAAAAATCACTTTCAGTTCCGGTCGCAGCTTCAGCGCCGGCTCGGCAATCTGCACCCCGGAAATCCCGCCAGGCAGGCGATAATCGGTGACCATCAGGTCCAGGTGCGGCTTGGTCGCAAGGATTTCAAAGGCCTGCTCCCCATCGATCGCCTTCAAGACCCGGTAGCCCAAACCTGCCAGGTATTCACCCAGCACAAACATAATGGATTCGTCATCCTCGACGATCAGTACGACATCTTGCGCATCTTCACTCATGGGAAGCCTTTGTCCGGTCAATTGCTGCAGTTACGACCATGGGGTCACGCAGAGGTTGCGTTGAGCTGACGATTGATTTCACGCAGCCGCCTCAAGGGGCAGGCACACCCGAAACAGGGCGCCCTCGCCTATCTGGCTCTCGACCTCAATGGTGCCGCCATGGGCGGCAACAATCTGCTCGGAAATAAACAACCCCAGGCCCAGGCCAGCGGCGGCATGGTTGGCAGAAACCCGTTCGAACTGCTGAAAAATGCGCTTCTGGTTGGCTTCACTGATACCAATGCCACGGTCGCGCACTTCCACACGCGCCTCGCCATGCTCGGTATACACCCGCACATCCACCGGGCTTTTGGCCCCGTAGCGCAGGGCATTGGTCAGCAGGTTGGTAATCACCTGCTCGATACGAAACTCATCCCAGTTGCCTTCCACAGCCTCGTCGGCCACCAACTGCATCGACGACTCGGCAGCGGCGACCTGTGGTTCGAAGTTATGTACGAGGTTGCGCACCAGTTGCGCCAGATCAAAATGCGCCGGGCGTATGGACAGTTTGCCGGTGCGGATGCGCGACACATCGAGCATGTCTTCGATCAGGCGGATCAGGCTTTTGATCTGGCGCTCATCGCGGTCGACCATCGCATGCATCTTGTCCAGGGTAAACGCGGCAGCGTTGTCACGGGCCAGGTGCATCTTGCGCAGCTGGGTCTCCAGAATCAGACCGTTCAGAGGCGTACGCACTTCGTGGGCGACAATCGACATGAAGTCGTCACGCATACGCACCGCCTGTTCCAGCTCGGCCTGTGTAGCCTGCAGGCGCGTGAGCAACAGCTCCTGCTCGCGGCGGCTGCGCTCCAGTTCCTCGACTTGCAGCTTCATCGCCTTGCTCTGGCGATACAGGTCGACGAACACATTGACCTTGCTCTTGACCGCGTGGATGTCCAGCGGCTTGTGCAGGAAGTCTACCGCCCCGCTTTCATAGCCCTTGAAGGCATAGTTGAGTTCGCGGCCGGCGGCACTGACGAACACAATGGGAATGTTCTTGGTCTTTTCGGTGCCGCGCATCAGTTCGGCCAGTTCGAAACCGTTCATGCCGGGCATCTGCACGTCGAGAATCGCCATGGCGAATTCGTGTTCCAGCAACAAGGACAACGCCTCGTCGGCACTCAATGCCTTGAAGACCTGGCGATCCTCGCGCTTGATCAGCGCTTCAAGGGCCAGCAGGTTTTCCGGCAGATCGTCGACGATCAGCAGTTTGGCCTGGACAGTACTTAACATGGGAAGGGTTCCAGGGAAGCCAGCAATGAGCCGATCTGGCTCAAGGAAAGAATATGGTCAGGTGTATGCAAGGCCAGGGCCGCCAGGGGCATCACGGCGATCCGTGCCTGTTTGGGGTCCTGCACGATGGTGGTGCCGCCGGATTGCTTGACGTGGGCCAGCCCCTGCGCGCCGTCCTGGTTTGCGCCGGTCAACAGGATCGCCAGCAGGCGCGGCCCGTACACATCGGCAGCCGAGGCAAACAGGTAGTCGATGGCCGGCCGTGAGTGGTGCACACGGTCTTCCTGGCTCAGGGACAGGCTGCGGTCATGTTCCACCGACAAGTGATAACCAGGCCCGGCAAAATACAAGGTGCCCGCCTCGACCGCCTCTTTGTCCCGGGCTTCCTTGACCGGAATGCTCAAGCGCCGCGCAAAGACTTCTGCCAACTGGCTGCGACGCTCATCCGGCAGGTGCAGCACGGCGATGATCGGCAGGCTGAAGGTCACAGGCAGTTCACCAAAAATGCTCAGCAGGGCCTCAACGCCGCCGGCGGAAGCGCCGACAACGATAGCTTCAATCCCACGCATCGGGGGGTCATGCGCCTCGCTCATGATTTTCGGTAGATCCGTTCCTGTTTGACCAAGGGTTCGAATTGCTTGCTGTAGGCAGAAAAATCCAGGGTTTCCTTGCTGCCCAAGACGAGAAAGCCACGATGACACAGCGACTCATGAAACAATCCGAATGCGCGATCCTGCAACTTTTTATTGAAATAAATCAATACGTTACGGCATGAAATTAATTGTGTTTCTGAGAACACGCTGTCGGTCGCCAAGCTGTGGTCGGCGAAGGTCACGTTCTCGCGCAGCGTCTTGTCGAAGATCGCATAATCGTAGGCTGCGGTGTAATAGTCGGCGAATGAACGTTGCCCGCCTGCCTGCTGATAATTGGCTGTGTAGGCGCGAACGTTCTCAAGGGAGAAGATGCCCTGCTTGGCTTTCTCCAGCGATGCCGGATTGATGTCCGTGGCGTAGATGATCGTGCGCTCCAGCAACCCCTCTTCGCGCAACAGGATGGCCATGGAGTATACCTCCTCGCCCGTGCTGCAGCCGGCGATCCAGATCTTGATTGACGGGTAGGTCTTGAGCAGCGGTACCACTTCCTGGCGGATGGCCAGGAAGTGCGACGGGTCGCGAAACATTTCGCTCACCGGGATCGTCAAGAATTGCAGCAACTGCATGAACGCTGCCGGGTCGTGCAGCACCCGCTCCTGCAGCGCCGAAATAGTCGCGCAGTCGAACTGGCGCAACGCGTGGGCAACGCGCCGTTTGACCGACGCACCGGAGTAGTCACGAAAGTCGTAGCTGTACTTGAGGTAAATCGCCTCAATCAACAGGCGCAGCTCAATGTCGCTGCTTTTGTCCAAAAAACACTGCTCCACTTAAATACGTTCCATCTTCGGTAGCCATACGCGAATCAGCGAGAACAGACGGTCCAGGTCAATCGGCTTGGCCAGGTAGTCGTTGGACCCGGCCGCCAGGCAGCGTTCCTGATCGTCTTTCATGGCCTTGGCCGTCACCGCAATGATTGGCAGTTTTTTCCAGCGCGGGTCCTGGCGGATCAAGGCCGTGGCCTCGTAACCGTCCATCTCGGGCATCATCACGTCCATCAATACCAGGTCGACATCTTCGACTTCGTTGAGTTTGTCGATAGCTTCGCGTCCGTTACGCCCGATAACCACTACGGCGCCCTTGTGCTCCAGGGCGCTGGTCAGGGCGAAGATATTGCGTACATCGTCGTCCACCAGCAGGATCTTGCGCCCTTCAAAGACCTTGTCGCGGCTGCGGGCCGTCTTGAGCATCTTCTGGCGGTCATCGGACAGCTGGGATTCGACTTTGTGCAGAAAGAGTGTGACTTCATCCAGCAGGCGTTCAGGTGAGCGTGCACCCTTGATGATGATCGAGCGGGAATACTTGCGCAGCTCAGCTTCTTCATCGCGGGTCAGGTTACGCCCGGTATAGACGATTACCGGCGGGAATGAGCAGATATCTTCGGTGGCCATGCGTTTGAGCAGCTCATTGCCGAGCATATCCGGCAACTTGAGGTCGATGATCATGCAGTCGTAGATGTTGTTGCGCAGCAGGTCGAGGGCTTCCTGGGCAAAGCCTACGGCGGTGATCTCGATGTCATCGTCGCCGATCAGGCGGGCAATGCTGTCACGTTGCAGATCGTCGTCCTCTACCAGGAGCACGCGCTTGACCTTCTGGGTCAGCTTGGCTTCCAGGCGGGCGAACACGTCCTTGAGCTCTTCTCGAGTGGTGGGTTTGACCGCATAGCCGATGGCGCCCATGTGCATGGCAGCTTCGACGCGGTCTTCCACGGAAATCACGTGCACGGGGATGTGCCGGGTGTTGGCGTGCTCTTTGAGACGCTGCAGCACGGTCAGCCCGGAATGGTCTGGCAGGCGCATGTCCAGCAGGATCGCGTCCGGGATGTATTCCTCGGCAAGGCTGTAGCCTTCGTCGGCGCCGTGGGCGACCAGGCAGTGGTAGCCCAGCTCGTGGGCCAGGTCGAACAGGATGCGCGCGAAGTTGGGTTCGTCTTCCACCACCAGGATGCAGCGGGTGCTGAAAGGGGCCTTTTCACGGTCATCGGCAAAACGTGGGATCTGCTGGGTATCAGTGACTGGCAGCGGAGAAATCTTCACCGGTGCAGGGTTTGGCGCGACCACGGCTTGGCGCGGTTGCTCGATAGGTGCTGCGTCTTCCTCACGCTCCACGTACTGCTCCGGCAATACCAGCGTGAAAATGCTGCCTTTGCCTGGTTCGCTGGTCACGCTGATGTAGCCGCCGAGCAACGCCGCCAGGTCGCGGGAAATGGACAGGCCCAGGCCGGTGCCGCCATAACGGCGATTAGTGGTGCCATCAGCCTGGCGGAAGGCTTCGAAGATGCTTTCTTGCTGGTCCAGGGCGATACCGATGCCGGAGTCGCGCACGGTAAAGGCAATGCCCTCCCCTGGCGCCCTGGAGACCGTCAGGCTGACCTCACCCTGTTCGGTGAACTTGATGGCGTTGGACAACAGGTTCTTGAGGATCTGCTCCAGACGCTGCCGATCGGTAAACAGCAAAGTCGGTGCACCCTCCTGCACGTCCACCTCAAAGCCCAGCTTGCGATCTGCCGCCAGCGGCTCGAACATGCCCCGCAGGCCGTCGACAAGGCGTACCACACTGGAGTTCTCCGGGCGCACTTCCAGCTTGCCGGCTTCAACCTTGGAAATATCCAGAATGTCGTTGATCAGGTTGAGCAAGTCATTGCCGGCCGAATAGATCGACTCGGCAAACTTGACCTGCTCGGCGCTGAGGTTTTCCTGAGGGTTCTCTGCCAGCAACTTGGCCAGGATCAACGAGCTGTTCAGCGGGGTGCGCAGCTCGTGGGACATGTTGGCAAGGAACTCGGACTTGTATTTGCTGGAGCGTTGCAACTCATCGGCGCGGTCTTCGAGCTCCAGTTGGGCCTGATTGAGCTGGATGTTCTTGCGATCCATGGCGTCGCGCTGCTCGGCCAGGGTCTGGGTCTGCGCGGCCAGTTGCTCGTTGGTCTGCTCAAGCTCGGCCTGCTGGGTTTCCAGGTGGGCCTGGGATTCCTTGAGGATACGCGACTGTTCTTCCAGCTCTTCGTTGGCGGTCTTGAGTTCTTCCTGCTGCACTTGCAGCTCTTCGTTGAGCTGTTGGGTTTCGGCCAGTACTTCCTGCAAGCGCTGGCGATAGCGAGCGGCTTCGATAGAGGTGCCGATATTGCCGGCAATCAGTTCCAGCAGTTCAACATCGCGCTCATCCAGCGCACGCAGGAAGCCCAGTTCAACCACGCCGTTGACGCGGTCTTCATCGCTGGTCGGCATCACCAGCACGCTGCGGGTAGCGCCTTCGCCCAGGCCGGAGCTGACCTTGAAGTAATCCACCGGCACATCGTCCAGGCGAATCAGGCGATCCAGCTGGGCGGCCTGCCCGACGATGCCTTCGTCGCTATAGATCGACTGCTCCTGCTGCTCTTGCTCGCGGGAGAACCCATAAGTGGCCACGCGCTTGAGGCCGCCGTGCTCTTCGCGCACATATAGAGCGGCAACGGCCGAGCCCATGTACTGGGCGAAGAACTGCAGGATGTTGCGCCCGAGCATGTTCAGGGTCAGCTGGCCAAGCACCTGTTCAGCCAGTTCGGTCTGGCCATTGCGTAGCCAGGCTTGCTGTTCGAGGCGTTGCGCAATCTTCTGTTGTGACGCGAGGTTTCTACTGTAACTATCTGAAAGTGAAACTAAATTCTTTCTACCGATATAAGCAAGAAAACCACTCAGTCCCAGTACGAACACCAGGTACAGGGTGACGCTGAGCACCGTCGTGCGGGTGACCTCTTGGTTACGGGTGATGCGGAACTGCTGCTCCATCGCCACCGCGTCCTCATACTCCCGGCGAATCTCGTCCGTCAGGCGTTTGCCACGGCCAGCCTTGACGGCGCCACGGTAGTCACCGTTCTGGCGCTGCATATCGATCATCGACTGGGCGTAGGTGTTCCACTCGTTCTGCAAGGCTTCCAGGCGTTTGAGGCGGTCGACCTGCTGGGGGTTGTCCGCCACCAGGTCTTGCAAATTACGCAGGTCGGCAATGATTCGCGGCTTGGCCACTTCATAAGGGTCGAGAAAATGCTCGTCACCGGTGATCAGAAAACCGCGCATGCCGGTTTCAAGGTCCACGGTCAGCTTGGACGTTTCATTGAGGTTATTGATGACCCGGTCGGTGTGCTCCACCCACTGGATCACCGACAGTAAATAGGTGATCAGGCAGACGAAAAATACCGCACTGAGCACACCCACGCCCAACGGTAGGGCCACGTTTCGGCTCAACAGAGTACGAAAGCTCTTTTCATCGACGGACGAAGCGGGAGTCATGGGCATGCCTTGGCCAAGTGCGGAAAAACCGGGAGTTTGCCCCAAAGTGGCGCTTGAACGCTATTTTTCTACGGCCGAAATACACAGGAATCATCACCCGCGAGCAAAAAGTACGCCATGGCTTTGCCTATTTTACATTCGGTTATTGACGTTATTTCTCACACAGCGGAGTAGGAAGTATCGGAACCTGCCCCATCCACCCCCCCACTCAGGAGGGCGTCTCGGGACAAGGAGGCTCCATTAGGAGGGCGCATTTCCTATCCACATTTAAGGTTTATCTATCATGTTGAATATCGAGCCACGTGCTTTGTCCTCTGTGTCAAGCGCCATTCCATTCCCTGAAGAAACACAAGCCCCCGACACCCCTAAAACTCAATCGACCCTATCCCCCCCTGCGCGCACCAGCCTGATACCTCCCCGGAAAACCGGTTTGGCCGCCCAGTTGGCAGACAAAGAAAATTTGAAGTCACTGGGCCAAAAGCTCCAGCAGATTGCGGCTAAACTGGGTGAAGAGGCGCAGCCCTCAGCCGTCCTCGCCGCGCTTGGCAACACCCCGCTGGATATTCACCCTGGATCTTCCTACGCTGAAGAAGCGGGTGGCAGTGTGACCCTGGAGACCTTCATCAAGAAGTTCCTGGGGTTGCCGTTGCCCAGTAGCCATGTCCAACTCACGGGCCTCGCGTCCACGGTGACCAGCCGCTCGATGGAAAACCCGCTGGGCAACCTGAGCGGCGCGCTGTCCTGGCCGGTGCCCTTGAGCGAAGATGAACAACGACGCTTGCGTAACATCACCCTGAATCAAGAACATGCGCTGGGTGATAAGCCGTTATTGATGCAAACCAAAGGCGGTGTATTGGAGTTTCTGCGCTACCAGCAACCCATTACCACAGGGCCTCAGGATGATCCGGCTAAAATACTGCAGGCACTGATCCGTACCCCGCAGGCACAGTTGATGGGCAAAGACCTGCAGGAGCGAATGCAAGGCCTTGCCAGCGACAGCAGCGTGACAGACTACCTCTTGGCGGGCATCACATTGCAGTTGGACCCGGAGTCGATCACCGCTCCTCATCGCGATAAAATCGCCGGTTTCGATCTGGCCAGCAACCAGCACTGGGGTAAGCCTGCGTCCGCTATCATCGATAACCTGTCCAATTGGCTGATCGATAAAGGCAAAACGTCCCCGGAAATGGCCAAGGTGGGGGCCTACCTGCTGTTGGCCGGCCGCGCGCCTGAGTACCTGATCAAGGACATCCCTTCCAGCGTGAAAGTCGGCAGTGCCCTGTGGGCCCAACTGACCATCGCCGCCGCAAAAATCGAAGCCCACACACCTGGTCGGGTTCCCGGCATGACCTATGCCGAAGTGCTGATAGCAGCAGAATCCTTACCGGCCAATACCTACGCCGTTCAAACGGCCCAGCGCGATGCCTTGATACTTTGGGGGATAACCCGAAACCTGCTGTCCCCCCATAACAGCGAACCTGCACCTTCACAAATCGAACAGGTCAGGGTGGCTTACAACAACCATCTGAAATCGCTGACGGATATCTCTTCTTCCATACAAGTGCCTATCCCCAATCGCACGGAGATGGCGCTTGACTGCCTGAAAGCTGAGTTTCCCGACGTTGATCCGGCGGTTTTCGAAGCTCGAGTATTGGCCAAGCGTTACACCGGTGATGGCCGCGCTCCCAGCGGTGACCCGAGAATGCGCTCCATGCTCGATATTCTGCTGGAGGGGGAGCGTCTAGGGGAAAAATACGCATGGATCACCAACGACAAACGGATTCCGATCACTGCATTCAATCGCTTTGCACGCACCGAAGAGTGTGACATCACCGCAAACTTCATGGATCAATATGAAAAGGCTATAGCGGCACAAAAGAAAGGCCACCATGGGATGGTCAAACATCTGATTGGCGAGCAGCCATTGGAAGATCGCAAAAACTTTGAATTCGGCAAACTTGAATACTTCTACAGCGATGAATACCGCAAAACAAAGAACGGTAGATTAGAGTTGGTCAAACGTGACCGTACCTTGTATGTGAAAACCACCCGAGAGGGCGTGGAAAATCTCTACCACATCAACACCAGCACCGGCAGTATCGAGAAAAAAAACGAGCTGATCTCAAATTTCCCTGGCCTGCTCACCCTAGAAAAAACCAATAAGGCCGGGGAACAACTCCACGCGATATCAAGGCCTTATCACCCTTTCACCAACTCGCCGGCCCCTGACTCTGCAGAAAAACCTGGCAGTGATGCGATTCCCAATAGCTTCGACTCCAGCCGAACCAATGCGATTGCCAGTTTCTACCTGGAAAAAATGGACCTCGACCGCAAGGAGTTACTCAATTACGCCAAGAGCGTTACTTCCTTCGAACATGATCGGATGGGCGATAGTCAGGTGGGTGAGTTCCTGCTCAATCTGATCCCATTTCGGTCTGCCGTTAACAACGTTCGGCAAGGCAACTACGGCGAGGCGGTATCTGACCTGGCCTTCGATATCCTCGGATTCCTCACTTTTGGCGTGGGCAAAGCTGCGCAAGCCGGCAATGCCGCCCTCAGGGGCGTGCGGACCTTTAGTGCTGGCGCCAGGGCCGTGAAGACAGCAAAGCTCTTCGGTGCAATGGCAATTGATTCACTCAACGTACTCGGCGGTCTGGTCGGCGGGATAACCGGGGTTGGGACCCTGATCCATAAAATTGCGACCAAGGGGCTCGAATGCGTGAACATGCTCAAAGGCACAACCGGTAGTTATGACCTGCTTAAAGCCGCCAGTAAACAGGAGGGCATCGTCGCAACCGGTACCTACAAGATTACAGAGCAGACGGTCGAAGGTGGTGCTGTATTTCGAGAGGGCAAGTGGTACGCCTACGACCCGATCACGCAGAAGCCTTACGGAGCTGCGCTGGTTGATTTCACACCTGCAACGGTTGCCGCCAATGGTCAGATAAACAGCAACTTTATCGATTGGTTAGCCAGGTATGCTGCACCCAATCCAACAACCACCCGCGATAAATTCAGAGAAGTACTAGAGACCGTCCAGAGAAATGATAGCGCGGGGTACAAACAAGGCTTTGACTCGGGCGTGGCCGAAGATGTCCCAGGCTACCACCCGACGATGAAGCAATCAGAGGTGAGGGATCTGGCGGTCACGAAGGTCAATGATCCCGAAGCGGTAGGCACTTTGGCCAAGGAGATACAAAAACGCATGGCGGACACTAGCCGTGAACACTACAAAATCTTTCAAAAAGAGATGGTTGCCCAAGGGGGCAGGACCTACGAGATGCCGCAAAACCTCTACCTCAGCCAAACGGACCTGGCTTCAAATGGAGAGTGCGCAGCCATTGTGAATACTATGGCGCTGGCTATTTTGCGCGGCCGCAGGGATGAGTTCATCAATAACTTTATGAAAGCAGCTGAGCATACTGACGACAAGAACGTAAAGGCTTTTCGTAACCAGCTGAACCAAATGCATCAGGTTCTGAGTAGTAATTATCACGGCACACAACCCTTCAGCCAGTTAGCGTACACCGGCATCATCGACGAACTCACCAACGCAACACGTCCGACACTCTTGAGGATCAGTACCAAAGATCATGGGCTGCTCGCAGGCGTCACCCTGACCCCAAACAACGAGAAAGAATGGTTTTTCTTTAACCCCAACTTCGGATTGGCGACCTTCCCGGATGAGGCCTCAATGCGCCGGGGGCTGGAAGTCTCTTTGAACAGCGGGTGGAGCGCCGGCACGCTCAATCCTGTCGACGTTGCAAGCGGCGTACCGGCATTCAACGCCAGCTATTTCACCGAAGAAAGCTTTACCCATACCGTGCCCTACAACAACCCGCATGCCCTGATCAACGCAAATCTTTAACCTTCGTACGATCACGTGCGTCAATGGCATTCTTGGGCAGTGCCATTGGCGCCTTCTACGTCGAAGACGTGGTATCTCAACAGTAGGGCGTTACTCCATTACGCCAAGAACACGATGCATCGCTCTCAACGCGACATTTGCCTCTATTCCCTTCACAATACCCCACCGCAACGGAACTTGCCGAGATCGACGCGACTCATTAGAGAATGGTCTTTCAAGCGTTGAAGACACGCCCTTTATTTTTCAGGAATCTCCCTTATGCCCGCTGAAGCATCCACCATCCTTGTAGTCGAAGACGATGCCATCGTGCGCATGCTGATCGTGGATGTACTCGAAGAGTTGGATTTCAAGGTGCTTGAGGCCGCTGACGCCGAAAAGGCACTCGAAAGGGTGCAAGACACCAGCCAGGTGATCGACTTGATGATGACCGACGTCGGCCTGCCAGACATGAATGGCAAGGAGCTGGCGACCAAGGTCCGCGAACTGCGCCCCACCCTGCCTATTCTATTTGCCAGTGGCTATGCCGAAAATATTGATGCGACGTCCGGCATGCAGGTGATCGCCAAGCCATTTTCCATCGACCAACTACGTGACAAAGTCAAATCAATGCTTCCAGCCTGACACCTCCTTTAGGATCTGTCCGCGTCGACGAAGGGATTAACGTGACGTTCAGCCAATAAAACTGGAAACTCTGCGCCTTCACCTCACGCTCTTAGACAGAACTCAGGAAGGACGCAACAACATGATTGGAAAACCGACGCGCCTGCTGTTGGCGAGCCTCTCGATATTTATGAGTACCGGCGCCTGGGCTGACTTCACCGCCAGCCCGAGTGAAGCCCGGGCAATCGCCAAGGAAGCCTACCTGTACGGTTTCCCGGTGGTGCAAATGTACAAGACGCTCTACACCCAGGCCGTTGACAAGGGCGGCGCCCACTTCAAGGCGCCGTTCAACCATATCGGTAATACCGCGCAGGTATTGACCCCCAAGGACACCGCGCTCCCTAGCCCGAACGCCGACACACCCTACTCATTCGTATGGATGGACCTGCGCAAAGAGCCTCTGGTACTGACCCTGCCCAGGATTGAAGACGAGCGCTACTACTCGGTGCAGTTGATCGACCTCTATTCCCAGAACATTGCTTACCTGGGCACCCGCAGCACCGGCAACAACGGCGGTCACTACATGATCGCCGGGCCTGACTGGAAAGGTCAGCAACCGGTGGACATCGACCGAGTGGTCTACAGCGAAAGCAACATCGCCTACGCCCTGTACCGCACGCAGCTGTTCGATGACAAGGACCTGGGCAAGGTCAAGCAAATCCAGAGCGGCTATAAAGTGCAACCCCTGAGCAGCTATGTGAAGCAGCCTGCCCCGGCCAAGGTGCCGAAGATCGAATGGCCCAAGCCGACGGCGACCATGACCGAAGGCCCGCAACTGTTTCGCTACCTGAACTTCATGCTGGCCTTCGCCGCCCCACAGGACAGCGAAAAAGACCTGCTGGCGCGCTTTGCCAAAATCGGCATAGCGCCGGGTGCGCCGTTCAAGGTCAACCAATTGACAGCAGAACAGCGCAAGGCCCTGGAAGAAGGCATCGCCGATGGCCGGGCCGAATTTGCCGCCTTCAAGAAGGACAAACTCGACACTCATCAGGTTGCCCAGGCTGATCTGTTCGGTAGCCGCGACCGTCTGCAAAACAACTACCTGTATCGCTACGCCGGTGCCGAGTTAGGCATTTTCGGTCACTCCAGCGACGAAGCGGCTCACCTGAGCTACATCGTCGACAGTGAGGGTAAGCCGGCCAACGGCGCACGCCACAGCTACACCGTGCATTTTGCCAAGGACCAGTTGCCACCGGCCGATGCGTTCTGGTCGCTGACCCTGTACGACGCCAAGACAAAATTGCTGGTGCCCAACCACAAGAAGCGCTACCTGATCAACTCGCGGATGTTACCGGCCCTCCAGCGTGACGCCGACGGTGGCCTCACCCTGGCGCTGCAACACCACGAGCCACCGAAAGCCGAACAGAGCAATTGGCTGCCGGCCCCGCCCGGTCCGTTCTATGCGGTCCTGCGTATTTACCTGCCCAAGCCCGAGGTGGGTAACGGTCAATGGAAGCTGCCCCCGTTGACACCGCTGAAATAGCACCTGGGCTTGCCGAGGCTCAATGTTTTTTGAGCTTCACGTAGGACTGATGCAGGTCCGACGCCCAGCCGTCAATGACAACTTTCACGTCGTCGGCCTTGAGCACCTGTGAGTCATTGGCCAATGGCTTGCCGGTGCCTTTGCGCACCACCTGGGCCACCACTTTGTTCGTGCCTCCATCGAGGAACTGCGCCTCAGTGCCCAGCGTGGTCTCCTGATCGCGGATACCCGTGCCGGTGCTGACTGCTGCGGCCACCAGAGCCACGGGGATAAACTCGTAGGGTTTGAGGCTTTCGGTCTTGCTGCTCACGGCGGTAATCGCCGCACGCACCACGATCACGCCTGGGCCTGGAGCATTGGCGAGGGGCAGTGACTTGGCCAGTTCACGCCTGAGCGCCTGGTTGTAATAATCGCTGATGCCCCGCAGGGTGCTGTCCGGAATCTTTGCGGTGGCCTGGGGTTTGGGATAGAACTGGGTAGGCTCGATGTACGCCGCGGTGTAGCGGCTCAAGTCCAACTGCGGATCGACCCAGCGCATCACCTCTGCCCCGGAGGGCGACTTGGCTTCCTTGAGCTGGCTGTAATTGGAGAGAAACCCTGAATACTCATCCGGTTGCGGCACCTTGCTGGCACAGCCTGCCATGCCGAGCGAGGCGACGCACAGTGTGCTGATCATGAGCCTTAACTTCATTGTTGAACTCCCTGGCGACCATCATCGTAAGAATGAGATTTAGGTATAGCCAATACTTGGGCAATGCACCTGATTAAATGCAGAGCCTGTTTTTTTCTGTGCCGATCATGCGCGTTCGCGAGGGATCAGGCTTTGCAGCTGAGCGGCCAGGAAGTTGGCGTCGAAACCGAAGGTGTCCGGGTCTTTCAGGCCGTTGGTTTTCTTCCACAGCCAGTCGTGCTTATCCGCCGGCAGGACCAGCGACACACTGCCGTGGCGGGCGGCGGTGAGGCCCATCACCGACACTGAAATCAAACCACCGACGCCCATCACATCCGGCACGAACTCCACGCTTTTGCCAGTGATATGCACACTGAGTTTTTCGCTCTTGAAGGGTGAACTCTCCACCGGCACGCTCGGGCTGCTGGCGGTGTAAGCCTCGCGCTGAACTTCCAGCAAGCCTACGGTTTTTACCGGCTCCAGCCACTGTTCAATCTGGCCGAACAGCTCGCCAAGCTTCTGCGCCCAACGTGCTGATTGCAGGTCGAACTGCTGCTGTTTGTGTGCTTCGCTATCGGCGTAATGACGAAGCATCTCGCCCAGTTGCTGTACATCGTCCATTGCGGATTTCCTTGGGTGAGCCAGGTCGCGAAGCGTCATCATGGCAGATGCAGCCGCTCAAGGGGCGAGTAACGCGTACGAATAGGGCGAACGAGGTCAAACGCGGAAATCGGAACGCGCGATTCGCCCACTTATGCTCATTATGAAGTCTTCATTTTTGTCGCCATCGAAATCGAAACGCAATAAGGTGAGCTTATGGCTACGATAATACTCGCTGGTGACGGTGAGTTGAGGGTGGGCTGCGCGCAGGGCGGAAGTATCCAATTTATCCTTGCCGCTGACAAAGTCCGTTATTGTTGTGCTTCCCAAGCTGACGGATGAATCATTCGCGCCAATAACGAAGGTATTTTTACCCGGCCCGCCTGTCAGCTTGTTAGTGCCAGAGTTCGCCTTGACATAAAAAATGTCATCGCCCTCACCGCCCTCCAGTTCGTTACCGACGTCATTGCCAATTAAAATGTCATTGCCAGCACCGCCAATAGCCCGTTCGATGGTGACGCCATTGGCGATCGAAACGTTCCCTATGCCTCCCCCTACATTAGAGAAGCTGCCCGACCTTAAGTTGACAACCTGATCTTGCTTGAATGCGGAGAAATCGAATGTGTCTTTACCACCGGCGTCCCACACGCAAAATAATGGTAAATCATCGCCCGACGCCAATTTGAATACTTCACGATCGGCATTTGAGTTAAAGCCATATGTCGTATCTCCCGTACGCGTTTGAAGGTTCACACCGAATCGATCTTGCATGAGAGCGATATCATCCATCATCGGTGTACTTGAATACTGATTGCCCTCACCATGGGATTTATTAAAGCGATGGTCTGAGCGGTTTTCCAGAAAAGGACTTCTTAGCGTGTAAGCCAGCGTATTTTCCGCGTACTTGCTTTGCGATGCTGTGGGCGCCGGGTCAGGAAGCCCTAATTTAAAGGCCGTCGCCTTTGCAATGACGTGACGCCCAAAATTATTGGGTTTTTCCAGCCCATCGACATGGCCCTGGCTCAGCGTTACCAGCACCCTGCCGGGCTGATCATCGGACACGGGTGCATACCAGGGGGCCTGCCACTTGAAGCTACTGCCATCAACCTTAAACTGCATATGATGGGATTTTGCATTGACAGACTCTTTGAACCGAATATTTGCAGCATCGCTGAAATTATTCAGAGTCTCACGGATGACGCCTTTTTGTGTTTCTGTGAACCGGCTGGTCGTGGCGCCCGTTTCGGCACGATTGGAGAACTCATACGTCACCTCCGCGGGGTCCCCGGGACGCAGTGAACCCGCAAATCCGCTGGCATGTTTTGACCTCTCTAATACTTGGTCCGTGGACAATGAAACTTGGCGATATTTAATTTGATTGCCGCGGTCGCCTGCATGATCAATTTCGACGACAGTCCTGTGTGCCACGCTGGTGGCGTTTAACCTTGTCAAAGCAATGTTCGGATCAATATTCATGAGGTAGTCCTAAGGGAATTGGGAATTTGTCTACTCGTCTGACGGCAGATTAGTGACCTGCGTATCAGTGGTATTCCTACACAAGACAGTTCCAAAACTGACTTGGCACTTGAGGCGCGGCTCGCCTGGTAGCGTTGGCAAAAACTCCCGCCGGCGTCCGGCCTTCAAAGGATGTAACCCCAGGTACAGATGACAGCTGTAACGAACCGCCTTCATTGGGTAAGGTGAAGCCTCATCCCCTTGTCCGGAGCATTGCATGCGCACCATCGGCCTTATCGGCGGCATGAGCTGGGAATCCAGCGCCGAGTATTACCGCCTCATCAACCAGCGCGTACGTGACCAGCTTGGCCCTTTGCGCAGCGCGCAGATTTTGCTGTACAGCGTGGACTTCGGCCCGGTGGAGCAGGCCCAGCACGCCGGTCGCTGGGACGATACCGCGCTGATCCTGGAGGACGCCGCGCGCCGTTTGCAGGCAGGGGGCGCCGAGTGCGTGGTGCTGTGTACCAATACCATGCACCTGGTGGCGCCGCGTATCGAGGCGGCGGTGTCGATTCCATTCCTGCATATTGCCGACGCCACGGCGGCCGCGGCGTTGGAGGCCGGTACCTTGAAGGTAGGTCTGCTCGGCACCGGTTTCACCATGGAACAGGACTTCCTCAAATCCCGTCTCGCCGCCCAGGGCCTGACCGTGCTGATACCGGACGCGGATGAGCGCAAGCAAGTGCACCGAATCATTTATGAAGAGTTGTGCGTGGGGGTCATCAGCGACGCCTCGCGCCAGGTGTATCAGCGGGTGATCCAGGCGCTCGCCGCGCGCGGCGCCCAGGCGGTCATCCTCGGCTGCACGGAAATCTGCCTGTTGATCCAGCCCGAACACAGCGCCCTGCCGCTGCTGGACACCACCGCGCTGCATGCACAGGCGGCGGTGGCGTTTGCTCTAGCGGATTAAGCCGACTTGCGCAGGCGCGCCATGCTCAGGGTGTCGACAAACGCACCGTCACGCAGGGCGTAATCGCGCAACCGCCCCTCCACTTCGAAGCCGAACTTGCGATACAGGTGATGCGCGGCTTCGTTGTCGGCATACACCGTCAGTTCCACGCGGTGCAGGTTCATCCAGTTGTCGGCGACGTCCAGCGCGGCGGTCAACAGCCGCGAGCCGACGCCCTTGCCCTGCCAGGCAGTCGCCACGCCCATGCCGAACGAACCGACATGGCTCTGACGCACGCGCAGGTACTGCTCCAGGCCCAGTTGGCCAACCACTTCACCGCCATGTACCGCCACCAACTGCAAGCGCCGCTCGTTATCCATCACCAAACGCTTGCGCCAGGCTTCCACCGATTGGAAAGGCATTTGCAGCACCTGACGGCAGACCGCCGGTTCGTTGTAGAGCGCGGCGACGCCCTCAAGGTGGGCCTCGGTAAAGCGCTGGATCACGATATGGGGCTCAGGTGCGTGCATTGTGTTTCATCCTTTGAAAGACCAATGGCGGACCAGTGTAGGGGCAAAGTCAGGCGCCTGACGAGCCCGGCGTTTTCCCACACATCAACCAGCGCCATCCTGCATCTGAACGATGGCAGTCCAGCCGTGCAACATCGATACTCAACCCAGGCCCTGCCCCCTGAACCCAGGTCCCGGCCTTCACCCTGTGACGAGAACAACAAAAAAAGTCCCACAGAGGAATACCTATGAGTCGCCTTGATTCCAATGGCCTGTTGCAGGCCTTCAGTACCCTGGCCCTGGATCTGCAGCGCCTGGCTCAACATCAAGACATCGAACATTTCCAGCACCATGCCCTGGCGCGGCTGAGCCAGTTGCTGGCATTTGACAGTGCCTGGTGGGGGCGCGCGGCGGTGATTGAGGGGGTGCCGGAGGAGCACAACAGTTACCTGTACCATTTGCCACCACACTACCTGGCGGACTGGCAGTCGATCCGCCATCTGGACGTGACCGTCGGCCGAGTTCATGCAACACCCGGCCAGGCCGTGATCATCGACATGCGCGACCCGGCCAATGGCAGCGCCTTGAATTGGCTGGGGCAGCGCCACGGCCTGGACCAATTGCTGTGCGTGATCCATATCGACCCGCAAACCCACCTCAGCGACCACCTGACGCTGTACCGCAAACCCGGTGCGCCCAGGTTCAACACCCATGACTGCCTGCTGCTCAATAATCTGATGTTGCATCTGGTGGCGGCAGTGTCCGCGAACCAGATCCGCACGCTGGTGGCCATGCGTGAAACCCTGACCAGCCCACGCAACCTCGCCTTGGCCGTATGCGACCCTCGAGGCGTATTGCAATGCGCCGAGCGCGGCTTTATCGACATTTTGCTCAGTGAGTGGCCGCGCTGGAGCGGCCCTACCCTGCCGGTACAACTGGATGAACGCGGCCATGCCGGCAAGCACATTCACATCCAGGTTTCGGCAGTGGGCGACCAGTTGCTGCTGGCGGCGCGCCTCAACCGTGCACTGCCCCAGTTGAGCCCGCGAGAGAACGACGTGGCCCAGGGGTTTGGCGAGGGCAAGACTTATAAGCAAGTGGCCCGCGACCTTGGCCTTTCACCCAATACGGTGCGCCACCATCTGCGCGCCATTTACACCAAGCTCGGGGTCAACGACAAGGCGCGTATAGCGCACTTGGTGCACGCCCCTCCCGACTGATCCTCGCCCTTTCAACTTAAGACTTTGCCACGCTCGTTTTCACGGTCGCGGGCAGCTGTTGCCCGTTTTTTGGCTGCCGCTTACAAGAGATGCCTTGCCATGATTCATTCACCTCTATGCAAGATCACAGTGCTGCTTGGCGGCACGCTGCTCAGCCTCGACAGCCAGGCCGCCGACCTTAACGCCCGGGACTTTTTCGGCGCACCGCCGGGCACCAGCCTGGGGGTGGTGTACCTGCCCGCCACCCGTGCCGGCGATTTCCATGGGCCCGCCGACAGCACCGGCAAGGCCGACCTCAAGGTCAACGCCCTGGCCTACCGCCAGGTGTATTTCACCGACGCCTGCGGCACGCTGTGTACGCCGCAGTTCATCCTGCCATTTGCCGATATTACGGCGCGCTTGCCCGGCACTGAGCAGCGCACCCGCGAGCGCGGCCTGGGCGATCCACAAGTGGGCGGCACGCTGTTTTTCATCAACGACCCGGCATCGCGCACCTACAGCGGCCTGTTGAGCCTGATCACCGTGCCGCTAGGTGAGTACCACAGCCATAACCCGGATGTGTCCCCGGGTGCCAACCGTTGGGGCGCCACCTTTGTCTACAACTACACCCAGGGCATCGGCGACAACTGGGTGCTGGAAGCCAACCTCGAAGCCCAGCTTTACGCCAGGAATGACGACTATTTTGGCAGCGAACTCAAGCAAGCCCCGCTGTACCGCCTGCAAGCCTTCGCGTCCTATGACTTCAGCGCCGCCACTTACGGGGCACTGCGCCTGATCCAGGCGGATGGTGGTGCGCTGCGCATCAACAATCGCCGTATCGACGATACCCACAAACGCTACACGCAACTGGGCCTGGAACTGGGGCATTGGCTCGACACCCAGAACCAACTGATGGTCAGCCTTTCGCAAAACGTCGCTGCCTCCAACGGCTATGCCGGGACCGAGGCCTTGCTGCGCCTGGTCCATGTGTTCTGATCCCCATTCCTGGAGTTTGAAAATGCCTACTCAACCCTCTGCGGCAAAGGCACGGCTGGCAGCAATCGTGCTGTTTGCCGCCATCACCCCAACCATCCTGATGACCGCACCCGCCGTGGCCGCGCAGTTGGCCAGCGAATGGCAACTGAGCCCGGCACGCATTGGCGATTTGTTTTCCGTGGAGCTGGGCGCGATGAGCCTGGCGACCTTGCCTGCCTGGTGGTGGCTCAAGCGCGTTGACTGGCGCGCCGCGGCCCTGATTGCAGCGCTGCTGTTTATCGTGGCCAATCTGTTGTCGATGCGCGCCGACACCTATGCAGCGTTACTGGCGCTGCGCTGTACCAGCGCCCTGGCCGGCGGCTCATTGATGATCCTCTGCCTGGCCAGCGCCGCCACTACCGCCAATCCCAGCCGTGTCTACGGGCTGTGGGTGATGGGCCAATTAGTCGTCGGTGCACTCGGGCTGATCGTACTGCCGGGCTTGTTCGAGCGGTTTGGACTGAACGCCTGTTACCTGATCCTTGCGGGCTTGATGACCCTGTTACTGCCTCTGGCCCGGGCGTTTCCCGCTGGCAATGCCACGGCACCGGCAAGCCACGGCCCTTCATTGCCTGGCTCGCGCTGGAAAGCCGCGCTGGGGCTCGGCGCGGTCCTGGCCTTTTACATCAGCTTGGGCGGTGTCTGGACCTTTATCGGTGCCTTGGGCGCCAGTGTCGGGATTTCCCCGCAACACAGTGGTGAGGTACTCGCCATCGCAACCGTAATGGGCATTGCCGGCGCCGCGAGCGCGTCGCTGATTGGCGGGCGACTGCCCCGAGCAATGCTGTTGCTCGGGGGTTATGCGCTGATGGTGGCGGCTGTGCTGCTTTTGCTCGGCGAGCCAGCGCTGCTGCGTTTTGCCCTGGCGGCGCTGCTGTTCAAGTTCATCTGGACGTTCATCCTGCCGTTGGTGCTGGCCTGCCTGGCCGATCTTGATCACAGCGGCAAACTCATGAACGCCTCCAACCTGGTGATCGGCGGTGGCCTGGCCATCGGCCCGGCGATTGCCGGCCGCCTGATCGAGGCCAGCGGCGGGTTCACCCTCCTGCTGCTGGGCGCTGCCGTTATCACGTTGCTTTCCCTGGTGATGATCCTCACCAGCCGTCCCAACCACCTCACCGAACTGGAGCCGGTATGAACCGAACCACCGCATTTTTCTTCGATGAAATGAGCCTGTGGCACAGCGCAGGTGCGCACGCGCTGACATTACCCGTAGGCGGCTGGGTACAACCGCCGGCTGGCAGCGGTCATGCCGAATCCCCGGAGACCAAACGCCGCTTGAAAAGCTTGTTGGATGTGTCTGGATTGACGCGTCATCTGCACCTGCTTAGCGCACCGCCGGCCAGTGAAGCAGACCTGCTACGGGTGCACAGCAGCGCTTATCTGCAACGCTTCAAGGCCCTGAGCGATGCTGGCGGCGGCGAGCTCGGCCCGCAGGCGCCGATTGGGCCGGGCAGCTACGAGATCGCGAAACTGTCTGCGGGCTTGACCATCGCCGCCGTAGACACGGTGCTCAAGGGCCAGGCGCACAATGCCTATTCCCTGTCCCGGCCACCTGGGCATCACTGCCTGGCAGACAGCGCCATGGGCTTCTGCTTTCTCGCCAATATTGCCATTGCCATCGAAGCGGCCAAGGTCCATAACGGGCTCGGCAAAGTCGCCGTGATCGACTGGGACGTGCACCACGGTAACGGCACGCAATCAATCTTCGAGGAGCGCGCCGATGTGTTGACGGTTTCACTGCATCAGGACGCTTGCTACCCACCGGGCTACAGCGGCGAACAGGATCGTGGCCGGGGTCCTGGCCTGGGCGCCAACATCAATATCCCGCTGCCGCCGGGCAGTGGTCACGCAACCTATGCGCATGCGATGGAACGCATCGTGTTGCCCGCCCTTGAGCGTTTCGAGCCAGAGCTGATCATCGTCGCCTGCGGCTATGACGCCAATGCCGTCGACCCACTGGCGCGCATGTTGCTGCACAGCGAATCGTTCCGGCTGATGACCCGCAGCCTGCGCCAGGCAGCCGAGCGTTTGTGCCAGGGCCGCCTGGTGCTGGTGCATGAAGGCGGTTACAGCGAAGCCTACGTACCGTTTTGCGGGTTGGCGACTCTGGAGGAATTAAGCGGCGTGCGCACCGCGGTGCAAGACCCAATGCTGGAGTTTGTGCAATTGCAGCAACCCGGTGCGGCTCTGCAAGCGTTTCAGCAACAGTGGGTGGAGCGGTTGGCGCAGGGGGTCAGTGATTAGCAGCAAGGCGCCACACCCGCGCAATATCCGCGGCGCGCTCGCGCAACAGGCGAGGGGCCTCGCTGCAGGCTTGCTCCAGACTCATTGGTCCCGACGGTAGGGCAAACGCCGCATCCACACCGTGGGCATACATCTGCTCGTAACCGTCGCCCAAGGTGCCTGCGATCACAATGACCGGTACGCCATGCTGGCTGGCGATGCGCGCTACCCCGAACGGGGTCTTGCCGCGCAGGGTCTGAGCGTCGAAGCGGCCTTCGCCGGTGATGACCAGGTCGGCGCCGCGTACGGCGTGTTCGAGGCCAACCAGTTCGGCGACCACCTCCACGCCCGGACGAAATTGTGCACCGAGGAATGCCTTGGCGGCGAAGCCCAGACCACCGGCAGCACCACTGCCCGGTTCGTCGCGCACATCCTTGGGCAGCACCTGGGCGCAGTGGTGGGCGAAATGGTCAAGGGCGGCGTCCAGTTGTGCCACCTGCTCGGGACTCGCACCTTTCTGCGGGCCGAAAATTGCTGAGGCGCCGTGAGGACCGCACAGGGGGTTATTGACGTCGGCAGCGATCTCAAAGCGCACCTGCGCCAAACGCGGGTCGAGCGTTTCAAGGCTAATACGCGCCAGGCGCGCCAACGCCAGCCCACCCGGGGACAGCGGCTGGCTTTCTGCGTCAAAAAGTTGCACACCCAGGGCCTGCATCGCACCAGCCCCGCCATCGTTGGTCGCACTGCCGCCAATCGCCAGGATAATGCGCTGCGCCCCCGCATCCAGGGCGGCGCAGATCAACTCCCCGGTGCCATATGTTGTCGTCGAACACGCGTCGCGCTGGCCCGGCGCGACCAGTTGCAAACCACTGGCCTCGGCCATCTCGATAATCGCGGTATGGCTGTCGGCCAACCAGCCCCAACGTGCCTCGACTTCGTCTCCCAGTGGGCCTCGCACGGTTTGCCGGCGCAACTGGCCATTGCACGCGGCAAGTACCGCATCCACCGTGCCTTCACCGCCATCGGCCATTGGGCATTCGACCAACTGCGCATCCGGCCAGACCTGGGCCAACCCTTCGGCAATGGCCTGGGCCGTGCCTGCGGCACTGAGGCTGTCCTTGAACGAGTCGGGGGCGATGATGATCTTCATGATGGGCTTTCTCCGGTTTTTATGATGCCCATGCTGCCAGTTGGCCTGGGCAATGACGCCGGTCCGATGCACAAGTGCAGGTGGGGTTTGTTGGTCATTTCTACAAAGCCTGCGCCTCCAGAGGCTGAGGCAACAACTGCACGCCCAGGTATAAGGTAAGCATACCGTCGAGGGTCAGCGGGTCGACGCCGCTGAGTTCGGCAATACGCTCCATGCGGTAACGCAAGCTGTTGCGGTGGATGCCCAAGGCATCGGCACACGCCTGGCTTTGCCCGTCGTGCTCGCACCAACTGCGCAAGGTGGCCAGCAGTTGCCCGTTGCTGTCCTTGGCCAGCACCTTGCGCAAGGGGTTGAGCAACTCGTCCAGGGCGTCGTCGTTGCGATGACGCCAGAGCATGACCGGCAGACGATAACGGGTGAGGGTCAACAGGCGTGTCTGCGGCAGGAGATCGCGGCCATAGGCAAGCAGATCACCGACACGGCGGTAGCAGCGGCGCAGCCCTGGCAAGCCATCCGCTTGCCCGCCAACCGCAACACGCAGGATAGTCCAACCCAGGCCGTCGAGCTTTTCCAGCAAACGCGGATTATCGACCTGCACAGCGGCAGGCCGGCACCACAGCAGGGAGAACTGCGCAGGGCTGACGCACCAACTGTCGGGATAGCGGCTGGTGAGCCAGGCACTCAAGGCTTCTGCCGATTGGCCCGGGCCCAGTTCGAACAGGTATGGCGTGCGCGCCAGATGCGGTTTGAGGCCCAGTTGCCGGGCTTCGTCCACCAGACGGGGGGAGTCGCCATTGTCGGCCAGCAGCAAGGCCAGCAAATCATCACAACGCTGGCGTCGCCATTGCTGCTCGGCTTGCTGATGGCGGTGGCTGACCAACATTTCAGCCGTCATGCGCACCAGTTCGGCATAGGTGCGCAGGCCATCGGGTTCGCCGGTAATGCCCAGCACGCCGATCAGCCGCTGATCGTGCATAAGCGGCAGGTTGATGCCCGGTTGCACGCCCTTGAGATGCTTGGCGGTCTGCCCGTCGATTTCCACCACCCGGCCATTGGCCAGGACCAACTGCGCCCCTTCGTGACGAGTATTGATACGCTCCGGCTCACCGCTGCCGAGGATCAGGCCCTGGCTGTCCATGACGTTGACGTTATAGGGCAGGATTGCCATGGTGCGATCGACAATCTCCTGCGCCAAGTCATGATCCAACTCGAACATGGGGCTAATTTCCTGAAAAGACGGGTTGTTCACCGGCACAGCGCAAAGGTGGCTTCGCTGTGCGCCGGCACAAAGACAGTCGCCCATCACGTCGCTGAGACTGTTGGGGCGGTCAACGTTACCCTCGCGCCGCGAAAAATCATAATAAAGAGAGAATCCCCATGTCACAGAGCGCTACTGCCGCACTGGCCAGCGATGACGATAAAAACGCCATCTACAAGCGCATTACCCTGCGCCTGATCCCCTTCATCTTTATCTGCTACCTGTTCAACTACCTCGACCGGGTCAACGTTGGCTTTGCCAAGTTGCAGATGCTCGATGCGTTGAAGTTCAGCGAAACCGTGTACGGCCTGGGCGCCGGGATTTTCTTTATCGGCTACGTGCTGTGCGGCGTGCCGAGTAACCTGGCGCTGACCCGGTTCGGCCCACGGCGCTGGATCGCGTTGATGATGATCGTGTGGGGCACGCTCTCCACGTGTTTGCTGTTCGTGACTACGCCCACGCATTTCTACACTTTGCGCCTGTTTACCGGTGCCGCTGAAGCCGGCTTCTTTCCAGGGGTGGTGTTGTACCTTTCACAGTGGTTTCCGACCTTCCGCCGTGGGCGGATCATGGCGCTGTTCATGTCGGCCATTCCGGTGTCCGGCTTGCTCGGCAGCCCGTTTTCCGGCTGGATTCTCAACCACTTCGCTGCCGGCCAAGGCGGGTTGGCCGGCTGGCAGTGGATGTTCCTGCTGCAAGGCATCCCGACTGTGATCCTCGGTGCCCTCGCCTACTTCCTGCTCAGTGACAGCTTCGCCCATGCCAAGTGGCTCAAGCCCCATGAACGCGCAGTGTTGGAAGCCGACCAGGCCACGGACCTGGCGAACAAGCCCGCAACCACCAGCGATTCGCTGGCTGAAGTCTTCAAGAACCCGGCGATCTGGGCGTTCGGCCTGATCTACTTCTGCATCCAGAGCGGCGTGTACGCCATCAACTTCTGGTTGCCGTCGATCATCAAGAACCTGGGCTTCAGCGACAACCTGGTGATTGGCTGGCTCAGCGCGATCCCGTATCTGCTGGCGGCGGTGTTCATGTTGCTGGTGGGCCGCTCCGCCGACTTGCGCAAGGAACGTCGCTGGCACTTGGTAGTGCCGATGCTGATGGGCGCCATCGGCCTGGTGATTGCGGTTAACTTCGCCACCACCCCGGCCATCGCCATCCTTGGCTTGACCATCGCCACCATGGGCGCCCTGACCGGCCTGCCAATGTTCTGGCCGGTGCCCACGGCCATGCTCAGTGCCGGTGCCGCAGCGGGTGGCTTGGCGTTGATCAACTCCATGGGGCAGATGGCGGGGTTTCTCAGCCCGTATATCGTGGGGTTTGTGAAGGATGCCACTGGGTCCACGGATGTGGCGTTGTACCTGCTGGCGGCGGTGATTGTGGGTGGGAGTGTGCTGGCTTTGAGGATGACGCGTACGCTCAAGGTTTAACCTCCACGGGACGGCGCAGATGCTCTTGGAAGGCGTGAGGGTGTTTGCGTCGGCACACGGTGCCTTGAATGGAATTAAAGGCTTGCCTTTTATACCTGTCACTTTTGACAGTATTCAAATTCCTGGATCGCGTTTAGCCTTCTTGGTGAATTCATTTCACTTCTTGAAGGGCTATCGAGATGATCAGTAAAACGGCACAGGGCACTCAAGGTACGTTAGCAGTCACAGTAGCAGGCGCGCACAACCTGACCTTCCAGGGTGACGCGGATAAAATGGATATGTACCAGGAGCCAAATGGAATATGGCATTTGGTGGCGACAAAACGGCTCTCGCCAGAGCCCAACCATTTTTATGGCATTGATATTTATCTTCCCGCTGAGCTACCGAGTGACGGGACCCAACACAGCTATAGCTTTGCCGATGGGCGCGCCAGGTTGCTCTTTTCTGCGCATGAAAACTCGGGTATTTCTCCCTATTGGGCAACTGCCGGGGAGATAACAGTGTCATTCGACGGTGAACGGATGCAGGCGTCTTTCTCGGGTAAAGCGCAGTTTGGTAGCGATAAACAGATAACGCTGACAAAAGGTGATGTCGACCTGACAGGCGTGTCAATGGTTCACAGCGCCCAGTATCCGGCAAAAGGCGAACTGAACCTGACCTTCGAGGGGGGACCACTACCGGGTTCTTACTCTTTCAAAACCGACCTGCGGATTGATAGCTCCGACTTCGGGGGCCACCGCCCAGATCGCCGAATCTTCATGGGCGACTATTACCATGACGGCTTGCCGCGGACTCGGAATATTTTTGCCATCGTGGTCTATAACGACGCGAAGGGATTGATCCATGACCTGGCCGGCAACAATGACGTCCGCGTTCAGTTTCAACGACTCGACAGCTATGGGACGGTGACAGCCCATGCTGGGGTGCTGAAACTGAACGAAGAAGTCACTGACGAGCATGGCTCGGGTGAGTTTGCCTGTTCCTTTCGAAGAAATGACGGGCCTGAGTTTACTGCCATAGGGACGTTTACACTGGACAAGGCCCGTCATTAACCAAAGGGCACCGGCGGTGGGCGGTTACAGTTGTCCGCCGCCGTCGATATCGATGATGCTTCCCGTTATAAAGCTGTTCTCCATGGCCAGCACATACCCCGCCGCCACGTCTTCAGCCTGCCCTACCCGGCCAACCGGCAATGCCCCGCCCGCGTTGGCAAACATCGCCACGCGCTGCTCTTGCGCCAACCCGGCATAGGCCGGGGTGTCAATCACGCCCGGGCTGATAACATTGACCCGACGTGGCGCCAGTTCCTTGGCCAGTTGCTTGCCCAATGCCTCGGTCGCAGCGTTGATGCCGGTCTTGATGAACTGCCCCCCTGCCAGCTTGCGCCCCAACTGACCGGAAGTCAGGGTGATGCTGCCGTGTTCATTCAGGAACGGCAGCGCTTGTTGAATCGCACGCAGCGCGCCCCAGAGTTTCACATTGAAGTTGTCCTGGGCTTCGCCAAGGTCGGTTTCGATCAGGGGCTTGGCCCGCACCGAAGGGCCCGAGGTGTAGACCAGGTGGTCAAAGTGCCCCACCGTTTCGAACAATCGCTGCAACGACGCGCTATCGGTGACGTCTACCGGTTCGCTGCGTACGCCGTTCTCGATGCCGGAGGTCAAGCGACGCCCGGCCAGCACCACGTGCGCGCCGCGAGCGATGGCCGCCTGGGCCACTGCCGCGCCGATACCGCTGCTGCCGCCAATAACGATGACGGTTTTACCGCTCAGAGAAGAAATCATGAGGAAACTACCTGGACAAGAAAGTGAGCCTTCATCTTCCCAGCTTGGCAATCGGCGAAAAATCCGGGTAAAACGACAAGATCTTTAAAGGATTTTTATCAATGGGCTCGATTCTCGACCTTGAAGTCTTTGTACGCAGCGCCGACACCGGTAGCCTGACGGCCGCCGCCCGTGGCCTCGGCCTTACCCCAGCAGCAGCCAGTATCGCCCTCAAGCGCCTTGAAACCCGGCTCGGCATCCGCCTGCTTGCTCGCTCCACCCGCAGCATGCGCCTGACCGAAGAAGGCCGGCGTTATCTGGACAGCGTGCGAGTGGCGCTGGAAGCCCTGTCCGAAGGCGAACATGCCATCAAGCAACAAGGCCAAAGCCTCAGTGGTTTATTGCAATTGGCCGCTCCCTCGGACTTTGGCCGCAATGTGCTGCTGGGCTGGTTGGATGAGTTCAAGCTCGAGCACCCGAACATCCGCCTGCAATTGTTACTCAACGACAGCAATGCCGATTTGTTTCGCGACACCGTCGACATCGCCCTGCGCTTTGGCGTGCCGAGGGATTCCAGCCTGGTGGCGCTGCCGGTGGTGCCCGGCCACCAGCGCATCGTCTGCGCCAGCCCCGACTACCTGGCGCGCTACGGCGCACCGCAGGTACCTGCAGATTTGGCGCAGCACAGTACGCTGCGCTACATGCGCCGCGGGCAGGCCAATAGCACCTGGTATTTCCGCCAGGGCACACTGCTGCAGGAGGTCGAAGTCAGCGGTGACTACCTCAGCGATGACGGCGAAATCGTTCGGCGCTGGGCGCTGGCCGGCCATGGCATTGTCTATAAAGCCAACCTGGATGTGGCCCGGGACATCCAGGCCGGGCGGCTGGTGCAGTTGCTTCCCGACTGGCAAGGCGAACCCACGCCGTTCAACCTGATGTGCCCTCACCGCCTGCAAGTGTCGGAGCGGGTGAAAGTGCTGCATCGCTTTTTACAGGCACGCTGCCAGACATTGCTGCGCGGATGAAGAAATGCACCCAGGGCTTGTTCCAGAGCCGTCGGGTCTGGTATTGCATGACTCACATTTGCCTGCCATGAGGAGCTTTGCATGATTTACCGCACATTGGGCCAGTCCGGGTTGAAGGTCAGCGCACTGACGCTCGGCACCATGATGTTTGGCGAACAAACCAGCACCGAAGACTCGCTGCGTATCATCGACAAGGCCTGGGACCAGGGTATCAATTTTATCGACACCGCCGACGTCTACACCGGCGGGCGCTCCGAAGAGATCGTCGGCGAAGCCATTGCGCGCAATCGCCAGGATTGGGTGCTGGCCACCAAGGTCGGCTTCGGCCCCGCCGATGGTTTGCCCAACCGCAGCGGGTTGAACCGCAAGCGCATCTTCAATGCGTTGGAAGCCAGCCTTGCGCGCCTGGATACCGATTACCTGGACATCTACTATCTGCACCGTGAAGATCACGACACGCCTCTGGAGGTAACCGTGTCGGCCATTGGCGACCTGATCCGCCAAGGCAAGATCCGCTACTGGGGCCTGTCCAATTATCGCGGTTGGCGCATCGCTGAAGTGATTCGCGTGGCCGAGCGCCTGGGGGTAGATAAACCCATTATCAGCCAGCCGCTGTATAACATCGTCAACCGCCAGGCCGAAGTCGAGCAAATCACAGCGGCGGCAGCCTATGGTTTGGGTGTGGTGCCTTACAGTCCGCTGGCCCGAGGGGTGCTCAGTGGCAAGTACGCACCTGACGTTACACCCGAGCCAGGCAGCCGTGCCGCGCGCCAGGACAAGCGCATCCTGGAAACCGAATGGCGGGTGGAGTCGCTGCGCATCGCCCAACTGATCCAGCAATACACTCAGGGACGTGGCGTGGGGATTGTAGAGTTCGCAATTGCCTGGGTGCTTAACAATGCGGCAGTGAGTTCGGCGATTGTGGGCCCCCGTACCGAGGCGCAGTGGGATGCCTACACTCGCGCGCTGGACGTAAACATCACGCCTGAGGATGAGGCCTTCATTGATTCGCTGGTCACGCCTGGGCACTCGTCCACTCCGGGGTTCAACGATGTGGGCCATTTTGTTTCCGGCCGCGTGGCGTTGCGAGCGGGCTGAAATCTGCCTGATAGCATGGAGATTAAAATGTGGGTGGGAGCAAACTCCCGCCCACATTCTATTTCTCGCAAAAAACGCCATACTCCCCTCCTGGAACTGGATATGAATCGGCTTTCGCGAGGACAGTGTGTCTAAAGGTGTGGTGTTATCGGTCTTGGCCTCGGTGTTGTTTGCCGTGATGTATTACTTCACGTCACTGCTCACACCGTTGAGTGGTCTGGAGATTTTCGGCTGGCGCATGTTGCTTACAGTACCTTGCATGACGGTGTTCATGATCGTCAGCGGCGAGTGGCGGCGGGTGTGGGAACTGTTGCGGATATTGGCGGCCAAGCCGCGCCTGATCGCCGGGGTGCTGGTGTCTTCTGCCTTGCTCGGCGTGCAACTGTGGCTGTTTATGTGGGCGCCGCTGAATGGGCGCAGCCTGGACGTGTCCGTTGGGTACTTCCTGCTGCCGCTGACCATGGTGCTCACCGGGCGCCTGGTCTACGGCGAGCGGTTGTCACGGTTGCAACAGATCGCTGTGGTGTTTGCCGCGCTGGGCGTACTGAACGAGTTGTATCAGGCTGGTGGTTTTTCCTGGGCAACGCTGGTGGTGATCATCGGCTACCCGGTGTATTTCGTGGTGCGCAAATACCTGACCACCGACCATTTGGGCGGGCTGTGGCTGGATATGGCGCTGATGCTGCCGGTGGCTTGGTGGTTTGTTCAGAGCGGTGAACAGGGCTTTGCTGTGCTCGATGTGCATCCCAAGCTATACGGGTTGATTCCGATGCTGGGCTTGATCAGCGCTTCGGCGCTGGTGAGCTACATTATTGCCAGTCGCTTGCTGGCCTTCAGTCTGTTCGGGCTGCTGAGCTACGTAGAACCGGTGCTGCTGCTGGCGGTGGCTCTGCTGTTGGGCGAAGGCATCCAAGGCGGGCAATGGCTGACCTATATCCCGATCTGGCTGGCGGTGATGGTACTGGTGTATGAAGGGTTCAAACATCTAGTGCGTCAGCACCGAGCTTGAATGGCTGGATGGAAGTGGCGCAATGGCGTGGGGGTATCCATTCCCCTTTGTCGAGTCAGGTCCTGACTTCGGTCGTCGGTAATTCAGGCTTACCTACGCTTTGTTCAATAACGTCGGCTGTGCTCTCCAGCCTTTCCCTCCACTTACCGTAATAGGGGATGTTGCTCTGGATTTGACTGCCCACCCTTTCCAAGTTGGCATCCATCTCTGCCTTATCAACACCAAACAGCTTGCCGATACGATTATCGTGATTCAATTCAAGCAGTGTTCCTTTGATGGGGTCTTTCAGGATGGTTTCGATGGAATTCGCCATGTTGTCAGGAACACTCAGCGCTTTCAACGCGGTAGCCAGGCCATGCCCAGGACTTCGGAGTTGCTTCAGGAACTCGTCGTAAAGACCCATTAGGTCATTAGCGCGCACGTTGTTCAGGGAGACACTGGTTATTTTCTTGCGGAACTCATTGAAGGTCATGGGTTCAAGCGGTTGGTTTTGGTTCAACCCGTTTTGGACGAAATAAAATCTCCTCGCCTTGGCGTCCT
Source organism: Pseudomonas sp. OST1909 (assembly GCF_015277575.1). Lineage (NCBI taxonomy): Bacteria > Pseudomonadati > Pseudomonadota > Gammaproteobacteria > Pseudomonadales > Pseudomonadaceae > Pseudomonas > Pseudomonas sp. OST1909. Next base: position 3,320,585 of record NZ_CP063780.1, on the reverse strand, counting down.
TTTTTTGGCCGCCGCCTTGCAAGTTTCCATAAGCGTCGTAGCTATAGACGATGGCCTCACCATCTGGCCGATACCCGACATAAAACGCCTTGCCATCTGGTTCCAGTTTATAGAGCTGCGTTCGCACCAGCTCGTCGACCTGAGCGGGTGGGACCGAAGCGTCTTTGTTCAACCGCTCGAAAATATCCCCCCGCTCATGGCCGAAACTACCCACGACCGCATTAATATCACCAGCCGCGAACTCGCCGAACTGCTTGTTGACCCGTTCCTGCTGCTTGGGTGCTTCAGGATTGGAAAAATGCTGGGTAAATCGCTTTCGCTCAGTCAGGTCATTGGCTACGTCCTTGAGCCAGGCCGTCATTTCCTCTGCATTCTTGAACTCATGAAACGAGGTTACGTCATCTTCCGGCATATACAGCACGAAATTAGGCCCATCTTCGGTAGGCGGCACCCGCTTGATCACCATCATGTCATTGGACTGAGCGCCATCAACCGCGAATGTCGAGACCTGCACCCCAGGCGCACCCGGTTTGTTGGGTGAGACCACAGCCTTCACCAACTGATAACCCTCGGCGCTGAGGGTGTCGCCCAGGAACTCGGTTTCACCATCATCCAGAAACTTCTTACGCGCCTGATTGACCGGGTCTGCATCATCGGATGAACGCACATTACGAACTGGCGCGGCCTGTTCCGCTGGTAGGCTGGGCTCGATCGGGCGTTGATGGGTAGGAGAATTCACATTCATAAGCGGACCTCTTCGGAATGGAAGCGCAGGTTTCTCTGCGCTCCTCGCCTCTGTGTGATACTTGAAAAAACATCTGTTCCTATTCCACCGCCCGGCAATTGCAACCCGATATAACCGACACAAAAAAACCCGGTAAAAACCGGGCTTTTTCGTTATCCATTGAATTACTCGGCAGTCAGTACGCCGCGACGCACCTGGTCGCGCTCAATCGACTCGAACAGCGCCTTGAAATTGCCTTCGCCAAATCCATCGTCGCCCTTGCGCTGGATGAATTCGAAGAACACCGGCCCCATCAGGGTTTCCGAGAAGATCTGCAGCAGCAGGCGCTTATCGCCTGCAACCGAGGAGCCATCCAGCAGGATGCCGCGCGATTGCAACTGGTCCACCGGCTCGCCGTGGTTCGGCAGGCGGCCTTCCAGCATTTCGTAGTAAGTGTCTGGCGGTGCGGTCATAAAACGCATGCCGATCTTCTTCAACGCGTCCCAGGTTTTGACCAGGTCGTCGGTGAGGAACGCCACGTGCTGGATGCCCTCGCCGTTGAACTGCATCAGGAACTCTTCGATCTGCCCGGCGCCCTTGGACGATTCTTCGTTCAACGGGATGCGGATCTTGCCATCCGGTGCGCTCATGGCCTTGGAGGTCAGGCCGGTGTATTCGCCCTTGATGTCGAAATAGCGCGCTTCGCGGAAGTTGAACAGTTTTTCGTAGAAGTTGGCCCAGTAGATCATGCGTCCGCGATAGACGTTATGGGTCAGGTGATCGATGACCTTGAGACCCGCGCCTACCGGGTTGCGGTCAACGCCTTCGAGATAGACGAAATCGATGTCATAGATCGAGTTGCCTTCGCCGAAGCGGTCGATCAGGTACAGCGGCGAACCGCCGATGCCCTTGATCGCCGGCAGGTTCAGCTCCATCGGCCCGGTTTCAATATGAATCGGCTGGGCGCCCAGTTCCAGGGCCCGGTTGTAGGCTTTTTGCGAGTCCTTGACGCGGAATGCCATGCCGCACACCGACGGCCCATGTTCGGCCGCGAAGTAGGCGGCGAGACTGCCGGGTTCGTTGTTGAGGATCAGGTTGATCTCGCCCTGGCGATACAGGTGCACGTCCTTGGAGCGGTGGGTCGCCACCTTGGTGAAGCCCATGATCTCGAAGATCGGCTCCAGTGTGCCAGGCGTCGGCGATGCGAATTCGATAAATTCAAAGCCCATCAGGCCCATTGGGTTTTCATATTGGTCGGTCATTTCGATGCCTCATCATTCTTGTAGGTAGCAATTGATCAGTTGCGAGCAAGGATGAGGTTCGAGGGTGGCGCACAGGAAAGACCCCGCACGCTGCGGGCGAGGAAGTCACCAAAGATGAGGGGGGAGCCGAGTAGCTTCATGGTGTCATCAGTCTCTGACGGCCGAGGCTTGCGTGAGCGCAAGTCCATATTCTTGTATGCGTAAACCGATTCTACACAGCGTAAACAGATTTGTCCGTACTCTTATCAAATCCCCATTGCCCTGTTTCGTGCAAGAGGTTTGTAGCAAGCGCGCCGGCTGGTTGAGCACCCGGGACACGCGTGAATAGGCCCTCAGCCCAGAATCAACAATCGGTGGCGAGCGTACTTGGGCAATGCCATCTATCATCGGCACATACCCTTCTTTTTTCAGCGACTGACTGTCCCTATGCCCCTGACCTCCAAAGGCCCACGAGGCCGAGCCACACGTTACGTCATCAGCGCAACCTGTGGACTGCTCCCGATTCTGCTGGGGGTCGCGATTCTTTACTGGCAAGCTGAACGCACACTTGAACAAAGCACCACACAAACAGCTCAGGAAGCAGTGCGCCAGTTTGATTTGATGCTCGACAATACCGCCCTCGCCGCCCGGGATTTGCTGCCATTGGCAGGTAAGCCGTGCGATAACGCGGCGAAACTGGCGCTGCGCGAACAAGTCACGCGCCGGCCGTTCGTACGCGCCACCACGTTGTCCTGGCAGAAAAACATTTATTGCAGCTCACTGTTTGGCGGCGACTACCAATCGCCGGTCAACCCGGACGACTATGTAGATGGCCGGTTGTGGTTGATGAATGGCAACCCTGTCACGCCAGATACTGCGTTACTGGTTTACCGCCTGGTGGAGGGTGAGCGAGGCGCGTTTGCCTCGATCGACAGCTACCACCTCACCAATGCCTTGCGCCTGATCAGTCGTTACGCCCACCTGATCTTGCAAGTCGGGCCCAATTGGCTGGATGCCGACGGCAAAGTGCATAACGACGCAGTGCCCGTGTTTGCCGTAGCCCATCATCACCTTGCATCCGCGCGCTATCACTACAGCGTCGAGGCCGGGATGCCTGCCGGAGAAACCTGGCGTTATATGCAGGCCCGCTATCCGGCGGTGTTCAGCCTGGTGGCGTTCTTTGGTGTGCTGGCTGGCATCCTCGCCCATTGGCTGCAAAAACGCTCGTCGGCACCCACCCACGAACTGCAACGTGCATTAAGCGCCAACGAATTTATCCCGTATTTCCAACCCGTGGTGCGCGGTGATACGCGTCAGTGGGCCGGTTGCGAAGTGCTGATGCGCTGGAAACATCCCAAAGAGGGCCTGGTGCGGCCAGATTTGTTTATTCCCCTGGCCGAAGACTCCGGCCTCATCGTGCCGATGACCCGCGCCCTGCTGCGCCAGACCGCCGCGCAACTGGCGCCCCATGCCGAACGCTTCAACCCCGGTTTTCATATTGGCGTGAACATTACCGCGCGGCATTGCCAGGACCTTGAACTGGTGAACGATTGCCAGGAGTTTCTCGCGGCCTTCCCGGCCGGCCAGGTCACCCTGGTACTGGAGCTGACCGAACGCGAACTGATCGAGCCCACCGAGACCACCCGGAGCCTGTTTGACGCCCTGCATCAGTTGGGGGTGATGATCGCGATCGATGACTTCGGCACCGGCCATTCCAGCCTCGGTTACTTGCGCAACTTCAATGTCGACTACTTGAAGATTGATCAGAGCTTTGTCGCCATGATTGGGGTGGATGCACTGTCACGGCATATTCTGGACAGCATCATAGAACTGTCAGCCAAGCTTGACCTTGGCATTGTTGCCGAAGGCGTGGAAACAGCAGAACAGTGTGAATACCTCGTCGCCCAAGGTGTGGATTTCTTACAAGGTTACCTGTTCGGCAAGCCGCTACCCTGCGATGAGTTCATTAAATCGTTAGGCAGCCGATGAAAGATTGTTATTTGGACAGAAGACATGATTTACTCCAGAGGGATTAACTACTACAATTTTTCTGCCTGTGCAGAACTCGCAGAAGGGTCTTCTTCGTTGACGTCGTGTTAACGTTCCTGGCTTATAGCTTTGTCTGCAGTTGATATCAGCCACTACACTATTGGAGTACAGATTTTGTCCAGACTCGCCGAATTTCGCGCAGCAGAAAAAGCCCTTCAAGAGCAGCTGGCCCAGCTGGAATCCTTGAAGAACGACGCAGGCTTGAAGAAAGAAATCGAATTCGAAGAAAAGCTCAAAAAGCTGATGGACAGCTACGGCAAAAGTCTGCGCGATATCATCGCCATTCTTGATCCAGCCCCGCGCAAGGCGGGTGCAACCATCGCCGCAGCGCCAAAGCAGCGCCGTGCACGGGTCGTCAAGGTTTACCACAACCCGCATACCGGTGAACTGATCGAGACCAAAGGCGGCAACCACCGCGGCCTGAAAGCGTGGAAAGAAGAGTACGGCGCTGCCACAGTAGATTCCTGGCTGCGCGGCTAATCACCCCACACTAAAAAAGCCCCGCACATGCGGGGCTTTTTTGCAGTTGACGGTTCGAAATCGAACTTAACCAGCCGTTCATTTTGTTCAAAACCACTAAAATGGGTCGATTCAAAGTTTCAGGCTGTTACGCACCGAACTGACTTCGTCCTTGCTCGCCTCGTAGGCTTGCGCCTGGCCCGCGTAAGAAAATACATAGGCCTTATCTGTATCCACCGCGCCGACTAATGTTTGTGACAACACGTGCCGTCCGTTTTCGGTTATCACGCAAGTAGTCTCCAACGCTTCAAGGCGACTCAGTGTCGTAGGATGCATCTTGCTGCACACGCTTTGATAACCGCCCCGGGCGAAATCTTTCTGAATCGATTTGCGCATCTCCAGTAACACGCTTGGAAGATTAACTTTATGCCCGGGCTCAATTGGCGTGCCGGTCAACTCCATGACCATCAGGGTTGCGCCGTTTTCATCATTTTTGATCGCGCGCTGGCGAGACACTGTTTGAGCCTTCGCGGGGACTTCGTCGTCAGGTATGACTTCTTCGACCTGCCAGCCGCTGGGCCAATGAATCTCCGGGTCGGCCGCCAATACGAACGAACTCCCCAGCATCAGGCACAACGTACTCAACAGCGATTTACGAAACTCGATCATTATGAAAAACGCCCAGGGTTCAAGCCGCAAAGTTTGCGGCCCCAGACCCGCCGCTCGCAAGGGCCGCGTGCGTTTTTTCATTTGGCGCGGCAGGTAGCCCTTGCGTATCATGAGCCGGCAGCACGGATGCTTGCCGCACGCCAAGGGACCGCTTTGCCCCATTTTTCTGGAGGGCCCATGAGCCTGCACGAACTGAACACCTTCCCGGGCGTCACTGCCCAGCCTGACACCGCCACTGCAAACTTTGTGTTTAACCACACCATGTTGCGGGTCAAGGACATCACCAAATCGCTGGACTTCTACACGCGCGTGCTGGGTTTCTCCCTGGTTGAAAAGCGCGACTTCCCGGAAGCCGAATTCAGCCTGTATTTCCTCGCCCTGGTGGACAAGGCCCAAATCCCGGCCGACGCCGCCGAGCGCACCCAGTGGATGAAATCGATTCCGGGCATCCTTGAGCTGACCCATAACCACGGTACCGAAAACGACGCCGACTTTGCCTATCACAACGGCAATACCGACCCGCGTGGCTTTGGCCATATCTGTATTTCGGTACCGGATATCGTCGCTGCGTGCGAGCGTTTCGAAGCGCTGGGCTGCGATTTCCAGAAGCGCCTGACGGATGGCCGCATGAAGAGCCTGGCCTTCATCAAGGACCCGGATGGTTACTGGGTCGAGATCATCCAGCCGGCGCCGATGTAACACGCGGCGCGTCTCGCGCAGTACGCAGGAATAAAAAAGCCCCATGATTGCTCATGGGGCTTTTTTGGTTTTTCGCGTGTCACTTATGCCGGGGCTGATGTGCGAATCAAGTGATCGAATGCACTCAGGGAGGCCTTGGCACCCTCGCCCACCGCAATGACGATCTGCTTGTAGGGCACGGTAGTGACGTCACCGGCCGCAAATACACCCGGCAGTGAAGTCTCGCCACGGGCATCCACGATGATCTCGCCGCGAGGCGTCAACTCCACCGTGCCTTTGAGCCAGTCGGTGTTGGGCAACAAACCGATCTGCACGAAGATACCTTCCAGGTCGATAGTCTTGAACTCACCACTGTCGCGATCCTTGTAGGCAAGGCCGGTGACTTTCTGGCCATCGCCTTTGACTTCGCTGGTCAGCGCGCTGGTAATCACATCCACGTTCGGCAAGCTGTAAAGCTTGCGTTGCAGCACCGCATCGGCGCGCAACTTGCTGTCAAACTCAAGCAGCGTGACATGGTTGACGATCCCGGCCAGATCAATAGCCGCTTCCACACCGGAGTTACCGCCGCCGATCACCGCAACGCGCTTGCCCTTGAACAGCGGCCCATCGCAGTGCGGGCAGAAGCACACGCCCTTGGCCTTGTATTCCTGCTCGCCCGGCACACCCATCTCTCTCCAGCGGGCGCCAGTGGCCAGGATAACGGTCTTGGACTTGAGGGTCGCACCGCTTTCGAAGCGAATCTCATGCAACTCACCGGCATTTTTCGCCGGCACCAGGCTGCTGGCGCGTTGCAGGTTCATGATGTCCACGTCGTACTGACGCACATGCGCTTCCAGCGCAATGGCCAGTTTCGGCCCTTCGGTTTCCTGTACCGAGATAAAGTTCTCGATGGACATGGTGTCCAGCACCTGGCCACCAAAACGTTCAGCCGCTACACCGGTACGGATACCTTTACGGGCTGCGTAGATGGCCGCCGAGGAACCGGCTGGGCCGCCGCCGACAACCAATACATCGAACGCCTCTTTGGCACTGATTTTCTCGGCGGCTTTTTCGAGACCGCTAGTGTCGAGCTTGGCAAGAATTTCTTCCAGGCCCATGCGGCCCTGGCCGAAGTTCACCCCATTCAAGTAGACACTGGGCACCGCCATGACCTGGCGCTCGTCGACTTCGGCCTGGAACAGCGCGCCGTCGATGGCCACGTGACGGATATTGGGGTTCAGCACCGCCATCAGGTTCAGGGCCTGGACCACGTCCGGGCAGTTCTGGCACGACAGCGAGAAGTATGTCTCGAAGCTGAACTCGCCTTTAAGGGCGCGGATCTGTTCAATCACTTCGACACTGGCCTTCGACGGGTGGCCACCGACTTGCAACAGAGCCAGCACCAGCGAAGTGAATTCATGGCCCATGGGGATGCCGGCGAAACGCAGGTTGATATCGGCACCCGGGCGGTTGATGGAGAACGATGGCCTGCGCGCATCATCACCATCGGTTTTCAAGGTAATCAACGTCGTCAGGCTGACAACGTCCTGCAAAAGAGCGAGCATTTCCTGGGATTTCGCGCCGTCGTCGAGGGAGGCGACGATCTCGATCGGCTGGGTGACCCGTTCCAGGTATGACTTCAACTGAGCTTTAAGATTGGCGTCCAACATACGGGCGATTTCCTGTTCATTCGGTTTATTGCAGACAAAAAAACGCCCGAGCGAATCTCGCCCGGGCGTTTCGAGGGCGGATGCAGCTTACTGAGGTGCGGATTCCCGCCCTTGATACGTCTTCACAGACTTAGATCTTGCCGACCAGGTCCAGGGACGGAGCCAAGGTAGCCTCGCCTTCTTTCCACTTGGCTGGGCACACTTCGCCTGGGTGGGCAGCGACGTATTGAGCAGCCTTGATCTTGCGCAGCAGCTCGGAAGCATCACGGCCAACACCACCGTCGTTCAGTTCGACGATCTTGATCTGACCTTCCGGGTTGATCACGAAAGTACCGCGATCAGCCAGGCCAGCTTCTTCGATCAGCACGTCAAAGTTGCGGGAGATGGTCAGGGTTGGGTCACCGATCATGGTGTACTGAATTTTGCCGATGGCTGGCGAAGTGTTGTGCCAGGCAGCGTGGGCAAAATGGGTGTCGGTGGACACGCTGTAGATTTCGACGCCCAGCTTCTGAAATTCGGCGTAGTTGTCAGCCAGGTCTTCCAGTTCGGTTGGGCAAACGAAGGTAAAGTCGGCTGGGTAGAAGAACACTACCGACCACTTGCCTTTCAGGTCAGCGTCGGTCACATCCAGGAAGCTGCCGTTTTTGAAAGCGGTGGCTTTAAACGGTTTTACTTGGCTGTTGATGATAGGCATCGTTGACTCTCCGTCAGGGGTTAAGAAGTTGATGAGATGAATCCTACCGACTCTTTCGGTCGATGGCCCATTGGCAAACCTGATGCTGACGATTGGCTTTCTCTATCAAGTGGCGGTATTAATAGAAGAAATTTCAAATCAGCGGCTGGGTCGCCAGGGTCATGCCGAGAAATGGCGTCGCTTCAACATAGCGCATGGCGGATTTCATGTCGTTCCACCCGACGTAATTCATCAGCGACTTCAAGTCCCAGCCACTGCGATGGGCCCAGGTGGCAAAGCCGCGCCGCAGGGAGTGGCTGGTGTATTGCTCGGCGGGGATGCCTGCGCGTTCCAGGGCTTGGCGCAATAATGGGATGACACTATTGGGATGCAGCCCCTCCTCGCCCAGGTTGCCCCACCGGTCGATGCCGCGAAAGACCGGGCCGCGAACCAGCGCCGAGGCGCTGAGCCAGTCGCTGTAAGCTTGCACCGGGCACAGGCGCAGCAGCGCCGGCGTCTGGTACGTCTTGCCCAGGTTTTCCCGATCGCCTTTGCTGCGCGGCAGGTACAGGCTGATCCCGGCGCCGGGCACAGCCTGGACGTGTTCAATACTTAATCGGCACAGCTCATCACTGCGAAACCCCCGCCAAAAGCCCAGCAGGATCAGCGCAGTATCACGCTTGGCGCGCAGCAAGCGGGGCGGGTCCTGGTTTTCGCGGGCCAGGCTTGCTTCAAGCGCCAGTGAAGTGACGACCTGCTCAAGATGCTGTAGCTGCAAAGGCTCAGCCTGCCGCTCGCGCGCTGGATGCACGGCACGAATCCCCTTGAGCACCTTGCGCACCACGGGCGCTTTCGTCGGATCGGCAAAGCCCTGGCTGGTGTGCCACTGCGCCAGTGCCGAAAGCCGCAGTTTCAAGGTGTTTACCGCCAACACTCCGGCGTGCGCCACCAGATAACGCGCCACGCTGTCGCTGGTGGCCGGCAGGAACCCTCCCCAACTCACTTCGAAGTGCTCGATCGCCGCACGGTAGCTGCGGCGCGTGTTATCGCGGGTCGCAGCGTTGATATATCGATCCAGGTCGCTCATGGGTGTCGTTTCGTACTGCTGTCAGGGGAAGTGGCGGTTAAAACCGTTATGACACGGGATAATACGCCAATATCCCATCTCTTAAATCATGAATCTCAACGAGTTTTTATACGTGTTATAGTACGTATATACATACCATGTACCACAGTACTAAATCGACGGAGACTCCATGGCTCGCGGCGGCATAAACAAAGCAGTAGTTCAGACGGCACGCCTGGCAATCCTTGCCCGCGGTGAAAACCCCAGCATCGACGCAGTACGGATCGAGATGGGTAATACCGGCTCGAAAACCACCATTCATCGCTATTTGAAAGAGTTGGACGAAAGTGAAACCCGGCTGACCATTACCGAGGCGCCGATTGACGACGAGCTCGGCGAGCTGGTCGCACGCCTGGCCCAGCGCTTGAAAGAGAAGGCTCAGGAGCCGATTGACTTGGCGCTGGCGCAATTCGAACAGCAGAAAACCGCCCTGCTCGCCCAGGTTGAGGCGCTTGAAGAGGCACACACTCAGCTCAAGCAGCAATTTGATATCCAGGCCGCAGCCCTGGCGGAAGAAAGCGCTGCGCTGCAAACCACCAGCACCAGCCTGCAAGCCGAGCAAACCCGTAACGCCGGGTTGAGCCAGGCGTGCAGTGATTACGAGTTGCGGATCAACGACAAAGACGAGCAGATTCGCTCACTGGAAGAGAAACACCTGCACGCACGCGACGCGCTTGAGCATTACCGCAACGCGATAAAAGAACAGCGCGAGCAAGAGCAGCGTCGCCATGAAGGCCAGCTGCAGCAGATTCAAGCCGAATTGCGTCAGGCTCAGCAAAGCGCACTCGTACGCCAGGATGAAATCACCCAACTGCATCGCGATAATGAACGCCTGCTGATTGAGCAGCGAGTAACCACCAAGGAACTGAACGCATTGCAGGATCAGAGCCGCAAAGATCAGGCCGCACAACTCAAGCTCAACGAGCATCTGAGCAAGATCGACAGCGAGCGCGCCCTGCTTCAGGAGCGCCTGCGGGTTGCAGCACTGGACAGTCAGGCACGCCAGGAGGCGCTACTTGAAAATCAGCAGCGCAACAAGGCACTGGAACTGGACCTGATCAAGGCCCAGGCCAGCATCGACGCGCTGCGCCTGGCCGCCGCCGTTGCAACGGCGCCAGAAACAGCACAACCATCCTGATCAATCGGCCACAGGCGTGCGCATGGTGACGAACTCTTCGGCCGCCGTCGGGTGCACGCCGATGGTCTCGTCAAAATGCTGTTTGGTCGCGCCCGCCTTGAGCGCGATCGCCAGCCCCTGCACGATTTCGCCTGCATCCGGACCGACCATATGGCAGCCCAAGACCTTGTCGGTGTCGGCATCGACCACCAGTTTCATCAGGGTCTTTTCCTGGCAGTCGGTCAAGGTCAGCTTCATCGGCCGGAAACGGCTTTCAAAGATCTGCACCTTGTGGCCTTGCTTGCGCGCGTCTTCTTCCGTCAGCCCGACGGTGCCGATATTCGGCAGGCTGAACACCGCCGTTGCGATGTTGGCGTAATCCACCGCACGGTACTGCTCCGGCTTGAACAGGCGCCGCGCCACAGCCATGCCTTCAGCCAGAGCAACCGGCGTCAGTTGCACCCGACCAATCACATCGCCAATGGCCAGGATCGATGGTTCGGCGGTCTGGTAAAGATCGTCCACCTCAACGAAGCCGCGCTCGTCCAACTTCACGCCGGTATTTTCCAGCCCCAGGTTGTCCAGCATCGGGCGGCGGCCGGTGGCATAGAACACACAGTCGGCTTCCAGCACGCGGCCATCTTTCAAGGTGGCCTTGAGGCTGCCATCGGCTTGCTTGTCGATACGCTCGATATCGGCATTGAACTGCAGGTCCAGCCCGCGCTTGGTCAGTTCTTCCTTCAGATGGGTGCGCACCGAACCGTCGAAGCCGCGCAAGAACAGGTCGCCACGATACAGCAAGGTGGTGTTGGCACCCAAACCATGGAAAATTCCGGCGAATTCCACTGCAATGTAACCACCACCCACCACCAGTACGCGCTTGGGTAGCTCTTTAAGAAAGAACGCCTCATTGGAACCGATCGCGTGTTCACGCCCTGGAATTTCCGGGATCTGCGGCCAGCCGCCGGTAGCGATCAGGATGTACCTGGCAGTAAAGCGCTCGCCGTTGATCTCTACCTGATGCGCATCTACCAGACGCGCATGACCTTCATGCAGGGTCACCCCGCTGTTGACCAGCAGGTTGCGATAGATGCCATTAAGACGGTTGATCTCGCGATCCTTGTTGGCAATCAGGGTTGCCCAGTCAAAGTTCGCTTCGCCCAATGACCAACCAAAGCCACTGGCTTGCTCGAAGTCTTCGGCAAAATGCGCGCCGTACACCAACAGCTTTTTCGGCACGCAGCCGACGTTCACACAGGTGCCGCCCAGATAGCGGCTTTCCGCAACAGCCACCTTGGCACCGAAGCCTGCGGCAAAGCGCGCCGCACGAACACCGCCGGAACCGGCGCCAATTACATACAGATCAAAATCGTAGGCCATTTCACTCTCCTCGGCAGAACACCAGCATACCGACTTACATGGGGCTGAAAAACGAAAAAGCCACCCGAAGGTGGCTTTCTCTTGAAACAGTGCGGCAAGTGTAAATCAGTAGGCCTTGCCAGTCTTGTAGAAGTGCTCGTAGCAGAAGTTGGTTGCTTCGATGTAGCCTTCGGCGCCACCGCAGTCAAAACGCTGCCCTTTGAACTTGTAGGCAATTACGCAACCGTCTTTGGCTTGCTTCAACAGCGCATCGGTGATCTGGATTTCGCCACCCTTGCCCGGCTCGGTTTCTTCGATCAGTTTGAAGATGTCCGGGGTGAGGATGTAACGACCGATGATCGCCAGGTTCGACGGAGCATCTTCCGGCGCTGGCTTCTCGACCATGTCACGCACGCGGATCAAGCCATCGCCAATATCGTCGCCGGCGATAACACCGTACTTGTTGGTTTCGGTTGGGTTGACTTCCATCACCGCAACGATGGTGCAGCGGTATTTCTGGTAGAGCTTGACCATCTGGGTCAGCACACCATCACCTTCCAGGTTCACACACAGGTCATCCGCCAGAACCACGGCAAACGGTTCGTCACCGATCAGCGGGCGACCGGTAAGGATAGCGTGGCCGAGGCCTTTCATCTGAGTCTGACGGGTGTAGGAGAACGAGCACTCGTCAAGCAGTTTGCGAATACCGACCAGGTATTTTTCCTTGTCGGTGCCTTTGATCTGGTTTTCCAGCTCATAGCTGATGTCGAAGTGGTCTTCCAGGGCGCGTTTGCCGCGGCCGGTAACGATGGAGATCTCGTTCAGGCCGGCATCCAGGGCTTCTTCCACGCCGTACTGAATCAGTGGCTTGTTCACCACCGGCAGCATCTCTTTGGGCATGGCTTTGGTCGCTGGCAAGAAGCGAGTGCCGTAACCGGCTGCTGGGAACAAGCATTTCTTGATCATATGAGTCCTTACAAAGGGCTGTGCGTACGGAATTCGGCGCAGTCTAATCAGGCCGCAGTCACCTTACAATGGCTCCTGCTGGCGTTGCGATGTCATCATAGAGAAAAAATGGCGCAGTAAGTTCCGCTGATCCTGCAAAGGGCTTCATCAACGGTCAGGCAGAACGCACCCTGCTTATAACATCTGCAATTGTTTTAGCACGCTTTTCGCCTGCCAGCACGGACCTGCAACAACGTGCGCGCTACCCCAGGCTTTTGGCGGTATCATGGGCGCCTTGTACCAGACCATGAGATTCCCAATAGATGTCAGAACCCAAAGGTGTAAACGGCTACCTGATCACCCAGCGTGCAGACGGCTGGCACTTGATCAATTTTCACGGCGACAGCGTTGCTGGAGCATTCGCGACCGAAAGCCAAGCCATTGCAGTAGCCGAGGTGTTTGTGGATGAAGCAGGCCACGCGTCGAGCAAGCGTCCGAAAAACAAGTAAGCCTCGCCACACCGCCACAAAAAAGCCCCGGTCGACGGGGCTTTTTTGTGGACGTCTGTTTTTGTCGGCGCCCTGCGACCTCTGCGCCCCCGACACTTAGTTGTTTCGCCTGGTAAACGACTATTGTTTTTCAATTCGCGTAATCCCATTCTTACATCCAAAACCCCAACTAAAGCATTCTCATTTGGCGGCATGTAGTCCAACTCTTACAGTCAAAATAAAACTTTTGGCAAATTGCCATATCCTTCCTATATATCACTACACGTTACGGCTACATCACTAAACGAATGCGCCGACTTACTTCAACAGTGCAAAGCCACACAATCATTTCCGCCTCAAACGTGCCGCCTGATTGCAATGCAATTAATTGGAAAACCTGATTATCAGAAGGCCGACTCGGCTGACGACATCGGGATTTACCGGGCGCCACTTTTGCGGTGAAACCGTCAGTCCCAGACCCAATAGCGGCGGGACTTTTCAATGACATTTTTATGTGGGCGTCTGCAAATGAAAACTAAGTTTAAAACTGCGCTGTTTACCCTTGGGCTGTTCGCCGGCTCGATCTCAGGAGCTCATGCCGCAGATGGAACAGTCACCTTCCTCGGATCGGTCCACTCGGGTGCTTGCTCCATTAAGCCTGAATCCATCGACCAGACCGTTAACCTCGGCGCCATCGCAAAGCATCAATTGCAGGCCGGCGGCAAGTCGGAAGCCCGAAGCGTGAAAATCGAACTGGAGGGCTGCGACCTGACGAACCTTACCGATAACACGGTAACCACCACCTTCACTGCCGCCCCCTCAAACGATGTCCCAGGTGCAATCGGTACCGTCGGTGGTGCAGGCCTCATCGGCATCATGATGACCCACGGCGGCAAACCCGTTGAGCTGGGCGTCGCGACAACCCCGCAAGCCATTTCCACGGGTGATAACACCCTGGAATTCGGTGCCTACGTTCAAGGCGCGGCTACCGGCGACATCGTCCCCGGTGATTTCAGCGCCGTCACCAACTTCACCTTGGCCTATCAGTAAGTTGTTCCCCCCGCCACCTGAGGGTGACGGGGGGACGGGTGGGAGATACCGGTGAAAACATTCTTGAATCTCGTAGTCACCTCCTCGTTGACGATGTTCATCAGTCCTTGGAGTTTCGCCCAGCCACCTGCTCAGGGCGAAGGCATTGTCACGCTGGGTGGCGTGATCGTCGACTCCGCATGCGGGCTGGAACTGGTCAGTGCCGATCAGTCCATCGAGATGACACCCGAGCCCATAGGCAGGCTATTGCGCAATGCATTGGGCGAGCCACACCCCTTCGAATTACGCCTGGTCAATTGCTCCTTGACGCGCCCGGACCCATCGCGGCCCGGGGCCACGCTGCCTGATTGGGAGCATCTGCGGGTGACCTTCGACGGCCCTCGCGACAGGGACGGCCGCTCCTTTGCCGCCTTTGGAGACTCACAGGGGGCTGCCTTTCATATCTGGGATTCGGCTGGCCAAGAGAGTGTGCCGGGCGAGCCCATGGCTCCGCACCCCCTGGCTGAAGGTGACATGACACTGCACTACACGCTTCGGCTGGTCGGCAACGGGCTGCCACTGGCACCGGGGGCTCACCGGGTCGCAGTGCGGTTCAGGTTGGAATACTTTTGAACATTGATGGGTTGCTTTCATGCTGAATACGTCGAAGATCAAAAATACGCTTCGCCCCAGCCTGGTAGGCGGGCTGATGTCGCTGGCCGGAACCGCGTTGGGCGCCGGGGATATCGAATTCAATACCGACGTGCTTGATTTGAATGATCGCACCAATATTGATTTGTCCCGCTTCGCCCGTAGCGGTTTCATTCTGCCCGGCACCTACACGATGCTTGTGCAGATCAATGGCCAGCCTGTTTCCGAGCAAACGGTGGCTTTCTACCCTCCCGAGCATGATCCCAAGGGCAGCCAGGCATGCTTGTCCCCTGGCCTGGTGGAACTGTTGGGGCTGAAGGCGTCGGATGCTACCAAACTCATCGCGTGGAAAAACGGCGAGTGCCTGGATACCCAAGGCCTGCCAGGCACAGAGGTGAGTGCTGACCTGGCCACCTCCACGCTGAACATCAACCTGCCCCATGCCTACCTTGAATACAGCGCCCTCAACTGGGATCCACCCGCGCGCTGGGATGAGGGAGTGCCAGGATTACTGGTTGACTACAACCTGACGGCACAGTCCAACGCCCAGAAAAACCAAAGTACACGCAATCACCTGAGCGGTAACGGAACCCTGGGGGCCAATGCCGGGGCCTGGCGCCTGCGTGCCGATTGGCAGGGACGCGTCGACAGCGCGAGGGACCGATCCGCCGGGGAGCAGAAGCTGGAGTGGAGCCGCTACTACGCTTACCGTGCCATTCCTTCGCTGAAGGCCCGATTGGTGGTCGGCGAGAACTACCTTTACTCGGACCTGTTCGACAGCTTCCGTTTTACCGGTGCCGCGCTGAATTCGGACGAAAGCCAACTGCCACCGAACTTGCGCGGCTATGCGCCGGAGGTTGTCGGGGTTGCCAAGACAAACGCCAGGGTCGTCGTCAGCCAGCAAGGCCGCGTGCTGTATGAAGCCCTGGTGGCGGCCGGCCCCTTTCGCATTCAGGACCTCAACGACGCCGTCACGGGTACGCTGGATGTGCGTGTGGAAGAGCAGGACGGCTCGGTGCAAACCTTCAAGCTCAACACCGCCGGTGTTCCTTACCTGACGCGCCCCGGGCAAATCCGCTACAAACTCGCGACCGGACGGCCTTCCGATCTTCAATACGGGGCTGACGGTGACTTTTTCGGCACCGGCGAATTCTCCTGGGGGATCAGCAACGGCTGGTCGTTGTTCGGCGGCGCCATTACCGATAACAACTACCATGCGGCCACTGTCGGTGCAGGTCGTGACTTGCTGGTGTTAGGAGCATTATCCCTGGATGTGACCCAGTCCCATGCGAACGTGTGGAATCAGACCCTCTCGGGTAAGTCCTATCGCCTGCAATACTCCAAGAACTTCGAACAATACGACAGCCAAATAACCTTCGCAGGTTATCGGTTTTCCGATAAGAACTTCTTAAGCATGAGCGAATACCTGGATGCTCGTCATTATGGAATGAACGGCGAACTCGCAGGGCGCGGAAAATACGACGAGTTGGGTCAATACGCTGGCGAATTCAAACCTATAGGGGGCAGTAAGGCGCTGTATACCGCCACGATCAACAAACAGTTTCGCGACCTGGGTGCCACGGTGTACGCCAGTTACAACAAACAAACTTACTGGTCGCGGCCGTCCAGCCAGCGTTGGAACTTGTCGGTGTCTCGCTACTTCAATGTCGGCACCGTCAAGAATCTGAGCCTGTCCCTGAATGTCTATCGCACCCAGGACTACAACTATAAGGATAACGGCATGGCGCTGACGGTCAGCCTGCCGCTGGGACGCAGTGGCACGTTATCGCTGGACGCAAATAGAACTGCAGGCAAGAGCGGCTTTTCAACGCGCTACAGCGATCGCCTGGATGAACGCAACAACTACCAGCTCAGTGCAAGTGACAATTCCGCCAGCGGTTACCTGAGCCACATGGGTGATCAGGCTGACTTGACGCTGGCCGCCAGCCGTCAACAGGGCAACACCAGCCTGAGCATGTCGGCCCGCGGTGGCGGCACCCTCACGCCCCACGGCGCAGCACTGCATCGAACCAGCAGCATGGGCGGCACGCGTCTGATGGTCGATACCGGCGGTGTAGCCGATGTGCCAGTGCGCGGTTACGGCACGCCGACGCGCAGCAACGCCTTTGGTAAAGCAGTGATTTCCGATTTGAGCAGCTACCAGCGTACGGCGGCCAGCGTGGATCTGGAGCGCCTGCCGAAAAACGTCGAAGCCACACAATCTGTCACGCAAGTGACGCTCACCGAAGGTGCCATCGGCTACCGATCCCTGGAAGTGATTTCCGGTGAGAAAGCCATGGCGGTACTGCGCCTGCCGGATGGCAGTACACCGCCCTTCGGCGCAATGGTTAAGAACGCCAAGCAGCAGGACACCGGCATTGTGAATGATGGCGGCAGTGTGTACCTCAGCGGTATCCAGGCGGGTGAGCAGATGTTCGTCACCTGGGGAGAAAGTTCGCGCTGCATTCTTACGCTGCCTTTGGATTTGCCGGCTGATGGCTTGACCCATGCCCTGCAACTGGATTGCCGAATGGTAGCCACTGATCAAACCTCGCCCGCGCCGTCCGAGCTGACCGGCCAGCACACCGCCACGGAGAACACATCCTCATGATGCTCAATACACGCCTCACCCTCTCGTCCATCGCATTGCTGGCCTTCAGCCTGAGCCAAAGCGCCCACGCCGCGATTGCCCTGGACCGTACACGCGTGATCTTTGACGGAGGCAAGGACGCCACCAGCGTGAATATCACCAACAACAACACGCAGTTGCCGTACCTGGCCCAAGGATGGATTGAGGATGAACAGGGTCAGAAAATCACCGCGCCCTTGATCGTGCTGCCACCGGTGCAGCGTGTGGAGCCCGGCAAACAAAGCCAGGTAAAGGTCCAGGCCCTGCCCGCGGCCAAATCCTTGCCGCAGGATCGGGAGACGGTCTACTACTTCAACCTGCGGGAAATTCCGCCGCGCAGCGACAAGGCCAACACGCTGCAAATCGCGCTGCAAACCCGGATCAAATTGTTCTATCGACCGCAAGCCATCACACCGACCCAGCAAGATCTGTCCAACCCCTGGCAGGAAAAGCTGACCCTTTCACGGCAGGGCGAACATTACCAGGTGAACAACCCAACGCCGTATTTCGTGACCCTGGTGGATGCACGCAGCACCAAGGATGGCAAGACCGTGTCAGGTTTCGAACCGCTGATGGTGCCACCCAAAAGCTCGCTGACCCTGGGCCCGACCGCCAAGGCCCTCGGAACATCGCCTTATCTGGCCTACGTGAATGACTACGGCGGGCGGCCGCTGCTGGCGTTCACCTGCAGTGGCGAGACGTGCAAGGTGAACCTGCAAGCAGCCCCGCTCACACAGTAATACCGACCGGAGTCAGCCATGAAATCGCACTATGTGAAGGTCTTGGGCGGCCTGCTACTGGCCCTTGTCGGGAGCGCGCAGGCCCAGGATGGAGACGATATAGAAGGCATGAGCGGACGACTGAATATCTCCGGATCAATGCATGAAACCCCCTGCAACCTGGAGATGACGTCGGTGCATCAAACCATTGACTTGGGCGACGTCTCCACCAGCGAACTGCGTCGTCCTGGCGATCAGGCAAGGTCAGTGGCATTCCAGTTGCGCTTCACCGATTGCCACCGCACCGCCGGCAGCATCCGCAGTGAACGCACAGGCAATCTGACGTGGAGTGCCTTTCAACCGGTGCTGTCGGTCGCGTTCCTCGCTCCGGCCGATGCCGATGATCCACGCCTGGTCAAAGTGCAAGGCATTACCGGGATGGGCCTGCAATTAACGGATGTGCGTGGCCGGGATGTAAACCTGGGGCAGCGGGGAGAACCTTTGTTCCTGCCCCTGGGTGGCGCCACCCAGACCTGGAACGTTCGGCCCACACGCACCTCCGCGCCGTTGACCAGCGGGGCATTCCGGGCCGTGGTGGATTTCAGGCTCAATTATGAGTAAGGGCAGAAAAATGGCGAAGTCAAACGGCTCGTGGGCCGTGTTTATAGGCGCCCTGATGTGGGCCGTCAGCGAGGCGGTTTTGGCCGAGACCAGCCTGACCATCCGTGCGGTGATCATTGCGCCGCCGCCGTGCGTCATCAACAGCGGCAGTACGCTTGATGTGCCATTCGGCAATGACCTGCTGACCTCAAGGATCGACGGAATCAACTACCGCCGTGGTGTGCCCTACACCGTTACCTGTAATGCGCCGTACAGCAACGCGCTGACACTGGAACTCAAGGGCACCGGGGCTGCGTTTGACAGTCGTGTGCTCGTGACCCGCAAACCAGACCTTGGGGTGAAGCTGTTCGTCAATGGCACTGACTGGCCTTTGAACACGGCGGTGAACTTTACCTATCCCAATTTACCGGTGGTTCAGGCGGTACCGGTCAAGCGCGTCGGCAGTACGTTGACAGGCGGGGCCTTCGATGCGACCGCCACTCTGGTGGTGGATTACCAATGAAGTCGATTACCCATGAAGAGAAACGATCCATGACCTTTTGGCCGCAGAAAGCATTGCTCGCCTTGTGCGCCATCAGCCTTTGCAGCGGCGTGTCGGCCAACCTGACCTTCAGCGGAACACTGAACGAGCCCCCGCCCTGCACCATCGACGCCGGCAATACCATTGAAGTGGATTTTGGCGATGTCGGCGTAAAGCGCGTCGATGGAGTGAAATACCGCCAGAGCGTCGGCTACACCATCAACTGTGGCACCGACACGCTGCCTTGGGAGCTTAAGTTGAGCGTCAACGGTACCGCGACAACGTTTGACAGTTCGGCGGTACAGACCAGCGTACCGGCACTGGGTATCCGGGTTTTCCAGAACAACCAGCCATTTGTCCTGAACTCCCCGCTGGAAATCAGCCTGTCGTCGCCACCGGTATTGGAAGTGGTTCCGGTCAAACAACCTGGCGCAACCCTGACACCCGCCCGGTTTACCGCGGTGGCCACGTTGTTGGCCGAATACCAGTAGGAGTTGAGTCCATGGGATATAAACGCATCCACCCGGTCTGGGCCTGTGCCGCGCTGGTACTGAGCCTGGGCTTGATCGCCGAAGGTAACGCAGCGGACAACCTGAGTTTCAGAGGCAATCTGGTTGAAGAAGCCTGCACGATTCGTCCCGGCGACGAAGCCATTACCCTGGAACTCTGGGACCTGACCAGCAAGTACCTCTACCTCAACACCCGCTCACTCGGAAAGGTTTTCAAGCTGCACCTGGAGGACTGCGACACCACGGTTGGCAACACAGTCACGATCACGTTCGGCGGCAGGGAAAACCCCGAGCTCCCCGGATTGCTCGCGCTCGATGGCGGCAGCGGCGCCTCCGGCATTGCGGTGGGCCTGGAGACGCCGGCTAACAACCCCCTGCCACTTAATACCGTCAGCGACAGGCAGGTGTTGAGCGATGGCAATAATGTGATCGAGCTCAAGGCCTATGTGCAGGGCGAGCCACGGGCTATCCAGGACCAGACCATCGGACATGGTGCCTACACAGTGACGTCCACGTTCACGCTGGACTATCCGTAAACCTGCCTGGCAAATCCCCACTTTATCCGAGCTCGCGTTGACAGGCGGGCTGAACGCTCGCCGGGGTAGAGCTCGGACAAAGAATCAACGAGAGATCAAAATGAAACGACTACATGGCGCCATTGTGTTTCTTGCACTGCTTGGTATCACCATGAATGTGAAAGCAGCTCAATGCCGTGTGAACGGCGGGCCGTGGATACAAATAGACATCGGCGGAACCCTGAATTTGCAGGTCCCGGTAGACGTACGCCTAGGCTCGGATGCCACCCGCATTCTTCTTGAGGGGGCGAACCTGGAATGCCGATTCACGCCTTACCCCGGTTTCCCGCCTCATCTCACGGACTACTGGTCAACCGGTGTACAAGCCGGTGCCCCCTGGACGCCTGGGCCAAAGTTCGTCAACCAGGGTACGGGCCTACGGATAAACGGGACATTCCAGAACACCCCGGTCCCCTATGGTATTCGTGTGTCAACAATGCCCAATAACAGCCTGGGAGTTCCGATCAACGTAACCCCGTATATTTTGATACGCAACAATCCGACAAACCCTATCGACATTCGAATCGGAGACACCCTAGGGGTCTTGCGTCTCTACCAGACAAACAATTACAACGCCTACGGTACGGCGCTCGCACTGACTTATACCGCTGCCAACAACTTCTCCATCTCACCGTCAACCTGCACCATCAACAATAACAACCCGATCGAGATCAACTTTGGTGACGTCAATCAGCGGGCGATCGGCAGCGACCCCCTCACGAGCGCCATCCGCGTCAACCGCAGGCTCACCTATTCCTGCCCGGATGGCGGCATTACCACGCCCATCACCATTACCTACAAAGGGATACCGTCGTCGTTCGATAATCGGCTCCTGATGATGACCAATCCGAATGTGGGTACTGCCCTTGTACGAGGCGGATCCGCAGTGCCAGTCAATGGCTCGTTCCTGACCCGGATTACCAACAGCGTGGGCGGCGATGACGTGACGTTTTCCCTGGCTCGGCGCGCGGGATCCCTCCCCACCCCCGGGGCCACAAGCGGCAGCGGAGTGCTCGTGATGGGCGTGCCATGATACAGGTGCGAGGCTGAGGCACTCTGGAGTGAGCAGTCGAAGATCTTGTATCTGGGACTGCGCACCAGGTGGCAGTTCGCTATAATCCGCGCCAACGCCCCACGACAGTGTCAGCGCCCTCCACTTCTTCTCGATGATGACTTCTATGAACAAAATCCTGGCACTGACCGCAGTACTGGCACTGGCCGGTTGCACCACCACTTCAGACACCCTGCTGAAAAATGGCGAGCAAGGCTTGACCATCGACTGCTCGGGCGAGGCCAACTCATGGGCCAGTTGCTACGAGAAAGCCGACGCCTCCTGTGCCGGCACCGGTTACCGCATCGTCGGCACCAATGGCACCCCAGCCCTCAAGGAAAGCGACAAGACCCTGGGCCAGGACGTGGGCAACTTTAAAGGTCGCAGTGTGGTGGTCGTGTGCAAGTAAGCCGTTGCGCTATAGATGCACTTCGGCGAACTTGATCCCAAGGCCACGCAATATTTCAATCAGGTCATCCAGCCGCGGGAATGACTCGACCTCATCCTGATCGTCTACCAGGAAGTAGCTGCGACCGCCGCTTTTCTTGAAGAACACGATCCACTCGCCCAAGTCGGCGGGGTTCTGGATGACATGGGTCGCTGCAATCTGACCTTCGGCGTGGCGGGCTTTGACGATTTCTCGTTTCATAACAGGCTTTCCAGAAAGAACAAATGCCGCTCAATCCCAAGATTGGAGCGGCATCTTTGTAGTGAATGCCCGGCAGTTTAACGGATGCCCTGCCCTGGATGCATACCGCGCCTGCGCGGTGTTGGACTTTTTATCGGGTTCGTAGCTCAGGATGAGCCTCGGCCTCAGCCGGAAATGCACTCTTCCCCGGCTTTCTTCACGTCGCCCGGCCGGATCGGCACGTTGGACATGCTTTCATAGAGCTTGATGCTGCTACCACTGGAGCGGTCTTCGATTTCGAAGATCGCAGAAGGGTCCGCCGAAAACTTCTGCGGCACGATGACCTGGATACCGTCTTTATGGGGTTCGATCTGCGGCGGCCGACGGGTCGCCTCCAGTTTGCGCACAACACACGCCGCATATTCCTGCGGTTTCTTCCCTGAGATGACCACCAACGTTGGCGGGGTCTGCTTGATATCTGCAACCGAAGCACACCCAGCAATTGCCAAGGCCAGCACCAACACACTCCACTTCATACAAAAACCTCCGATAAAGACCCTACGACAGCGGGGATGGTAAATTTCTCCCAGCAACGTAGGATTTATCTCTGATAACACGGTAAATAACTGTTTTTAATTGTCGAAGTCGTCGACGACGGCCCGATAATAAACGCGCTGGGGCTGATAAACTCCATCTTAACCTACGTATCGTTCTGATTTTTCAGAAAAAGCCCTTCTGGAGACACCCGCATGAAATTCATTCACCAGCGTGAGCACCTCAACGAGGGAGACATTGTCGTTATCGAATGTTCACAGACCTGCAACATCCGCTTGATGAGCGATGCGAACTTTCGCAGCTTCAAAAATGGCGGGCGCCATACCTACCACGGCGGTGCATTCGATAAATTCCCGGCCAAGATCACTGCACCCAGCACCGGCTTCTGGAACATCACCCTTGATGTGGTCACCCGTCGCGCCATCAGCGTGACCCGCAAGCCAGCGCTGTCCCACAAGATCCGCATCGTTCGTCGCACCAGCACCAAGCTGAGCTGAACCAGCAACTGACAGGAAAAAAGCAGTGACCCATACGACCAAATACGTCATCAAGTACAAGCTCAACGGCGAACGCCGCTTCGAATTTGCCCAGTTGACCGCCAACAGCGTCGCAGAAGCCAAGCAAGCCCTGGCGAAAATTCACGATGCCAGCGACGTGATTACCGACATCACCGTGAGCAAGGCGCTGTAAGTCATGCCGGGCCCTACTGCCGATTTGTTCGCCGATGCTGCCCTGCAACAACCTGCCGGGCGCGAGCAGATCGGTGAAGAATCCTACGTTCTAAGGGGCTATGCCCTGCCCTGGATTGAGCGGTTGCTACCTGAGTTGCGGCGCGTGCTGGCCCAGTCCCCCTTTCGGCAAATGGTCACGCCCGGTGGCTTTACCATGTCGGCAGCGCTGAGCAGTTGCGGCGCACTGGGCTGGACCACCGATACCCGCGGCTACCGCTACAGCCCACTCGACCCGCGCAACCAGCAACCCTGGCCGGCCATGCCGGATGCGTTGCGCCAACTGGCCATGGCGGCGGCAACCGAGGCCGGCTTCCGCGACTTTCTGCCTGACGCCTGCCTGATCAACCGTTACGTGCCAGGGGCAAAGATGTCCCTGCACCAGGACAAGAACGAGCGCAGCTACAGCGCGCCGGTGGTCTCGGTGTCCCTTGGCCTGCCGGCGATTTTCCTGTTCGGCGGCCATGAGCGCAGTGACAAAACGCAAAAAGTCTCGCTGTTCCATGGCGATGTGCTGGTGTGGGGCGGGGTTGATCGCCTGCGCTTTCATGGGGTGATGCCGATCAAGGCCGGCGAGCATCCGGTCATGGGCGCGCAACGCATCAACCTGACCTTTCGCACCGCCGGCTAATTTGACCGCAAGCTTCGGAGTTTTACCGGTGGGCGACCCGCTTAATCTGCCCCTGAACCGTCTGGAGTGCAGGCCATGAACAACGAACACGATCCGCGCTGGGCCGCCATCATTGCCCGCGATGCCAAGGCAGATACCCTGTTTGTCTACGGCGTGAAAACCACGGGCGTATATTGCCGCCCCAGCAGTGCTTCGCGTTTGCCACGCCCTGAGAATATCGAGTTCTTCGACACACCGGCCCAGGCCGAAGCCGCGGGTTATCGTGCCAGCAAACGCGCTGCGGGCGATCAGACGCAACTGGCGGCTTACCATGCGCAGTTAGTCGCCGACGCCTGCCGGCTGATCGAACAGGCTGAAACGCCCCCGAGCCTGGATGTACTGGCAGGCCAGGCCGGGTTGAGCCCGTTCCACTTCCATCGTGTGTTCAAAGCCGGCACCGGCTTGACCCCCAAGCGCTACGCCAGCGCCCTGCGCTCACGCAAGGTCCGCGATGGCCTCAAGGGGCAGCAGTCGGTGACAGACGCCCTGTATGACGCAGGCTTTAACGCCAACAGCCGTTTTTATGAAGCGGCTGACCAGCTACTCGGCATGAAACCCAAGGACTACAAAGGCGGAGGCGTCAATAACACCATTCGCTTTGCCGTCGGCCAATGCTCGCTGGGCGCAATTCTGGTGGCGCAGAGTCAGCGTGGCGTGTGTGCGATTTTGCTCGGGGATGATCCGGATAAGCTGGTGCACGATCTACAAGATCAGTTTCCCAAGGCCGAGTTGGTTGGCGCGGATCAGGATTTCGAACAACTGGTCGCCCAGGTGGTGGGCTTTGTCGAAGCCCCTGCCCTGGGCCTGGATCTGCCTCTGGACCTGCGCGGCACTGCCTTTCAGGAACGGGTATGGCAGGCATTGCGCGAAATCCCGGTAGGAAGTACCGCCAGCTATGCCCAGATAGCCGAGCACATCGGCGCGCCCACCGCCTTTCGCGCCGTGGCCCAGGCCTGTGGTGCCAACCACCTGGCGGTGGCGATTCCCTGTCATCGTGTGGTGCGCAGCAATGGTGAGCTTTCGGGGTACCGCTGGGGGGTGGAACGCAAACGTGAGTTGCTGAAGCGCGAAACCCCGCCTTCATAAAACGCCCTACTCGTCCAGTGAATAAAACAGAGTGGCCCGGCGCCAACGGCCCTGCTAAAACAGCGAAATGCCCTACTAACGCTGGAGACGCATCCCATGAGCACCTGGCCAGACACCCGAATTCTCGACCTGCTGGGCATCGACGTGCCGATCATCCAGGCGCCAATGGCCGGCGCGACGACCACCGCCATGGTCATCGCTGCCCAACGCGCCGGGGCGCTGGGTTCCATGCCTGCCGCAGCGCTGAGTATCGAGCAACTGCGTGAAGCGGTCACTGTCATCCGCCAGGCCAGTACACGGCCGTTGAATCTGAACTTCTTCTGCCATCAGCCGCCTGTAGCTGATGAAGAGCGTGACCGCCATTGGAAGGATGTGCTGCAACCCTACTATCACGAACTTGGTGCCGATTTTGATGCGCCCACCCCCGTGTCCAATCGCGCACCGTTCGACGACGCGGCGTGCCAGTTGGTGGAACAACTGCGCCCGGAAGTCGTGAGCTTTCATTTTGGCCTGCCGGAAAAGTCCTTGCTCGATCGGGTAAAAGCCACGGGCGCCAAAGTGCTGTCCTCGGCCACCACCGTTGAGGAAGCGATCTGGCTGGAAAAACACGGCTGCGACGCAATTATTGCCATGGGCATTGAAGCCGGTGGGCACCGTGGCCTATTCCTCAGCGATGACCTGAACAGCCAGATCGGGTTGATGGCACTGGTGCCGCAAGTGGTCGACGCAGTCAGCGTACCGGTGATTGCCGCAGGCGGCATCGGTGATGCGCGTGGCATCGTCGCGGCCCTTGCCCTGGGCGCCTCGGCAGTCCAGATTGGCACGGCGTACCTGTTCACGCCCGAAGCCAGCATCACCGCCTCGCACCACCACGCGCTGCGCCATGCCCAGGCCAGTGAAACGGCACTGACCAACCTCTTCACTGGCCGCCCGGCGCGGGGCATCGTCAACCGCGTGATGCGGGAACTCGGCCCGATCAACCCGAGCGCCCCGGCATTCCCCAAAGCCGGTGGCGCGCTAATGCCGCTTAAGGCCAAGGATGAAGCAGGCTTCAGCAACCTGTGGGCGGGCCAGGCACTGGGGCTTGGCAAAGACTTGTCCACTTATGACCTGACGCGTCAATTGTCCGAGCAGGCGTTGACCCGACTCGCGCGCCACTGACATCAGCGGCAACTTTGCACTGTACCGGCAATGGCCAACCGCTATATATTCCCATACATAGCGGTAGAGCCTTCTACCTGAACGCCCCGTACAGCCCAAGGAGTCGCTTCACGATGAACCGTATCTCGCGCCTGGCCCCCCTGCTTGCCGTGTTCGTGCTGGGTTCGGCCCATGCCGATGAAGTGCAGGTGGCCGTGGCCGCCAACTTCACCGCGCCGATCCAGGCAATTGCCGTCGACTTCGAGAAAGACACTGGCCATAAACTGGTCGCGGCTTACGGTGCTACCGGGCAGTTCTACACCCAGATCAAGAACGGCGCGCCGTTCGAGGTGTTCCTCAGCGCCGATGACACTACCCCGCAGAAGCTCGAAAGCGAAGGCCAGACGGTCAAGGGGTCGCGCTTTACCTACGCGGTCGGCACCCTTGCGCTGTGGTCGGCAACAGCAGGCTACGTGGACGCCAAAGGTGAAGTGCTCAAGCACAATCAATTCAAGCACCTGTCCATCGCCAACCCCAAAGCCGCGCCCTACGGGCTGGCGGCCACCCAGGTGCTGGCCAAGCAAGGCTTGACCGACGCGGTCAAGGACAAGCTCGTCGAGGGCCAGAACATCACCCAGGCCTATCAGTTCGTATCCACCGGGAATGCCGAGCTGGGCTTTGTCGCCTTGTCGCAGATCTATAAAGACGGCAAAGTCACCAGCGGTTCGGCGTGGATTGTTCCGGCATCGATGCATGACCCGATCAAACAGGACGCCGTGATCCTCAACAAAGGCAAGGACAGCGCCGCTGCCAAGGCGCTGGTTGAGTACCTGAAAGGCCCGAAAGCCGCTGCCATTATCAAATCCTACGGCTACGAGCTGTAAATGCCCCTGTCGAGTGCTGATTTTTCCGCGATCTGGTTGACCATCAAACTGGCGTCACTGACGACTGTGATCCTGTTGATCATCGGCACTCCGATAGCCCTGTGGCTGTCGCGCACCACCTCATGGTGGCGCGGCCCCGTCGGTGCAGTGGTCGCATTACCGTTGGTGCTGCCGCCAACGGTCATCGGTTTCTACTTGCTGTTGACCATGGGCCCCAACGGTTACTTCGGCCAGTTCACCCAATGGCTGGGCCTGGGCACGCTTACATTCAGTTTCGCCGGGCTGGTGATCGGCTCGGTGATCTATTCCATGCCGTTCGTGGTGCAGCCGTTGCAGAACGCCTTTTCCGCCATCGGCACACGCCCATTGGAAGTAGCCGCGACCTTGCGCGCCAATCCGTGGGACACGTTTTTTACAGTGATCCTGCCCCTGGCACGCCCGGGTTTTATCACCGCGTCGATCCTCGGCTTTGCCCATACCGTCGGCGAGTTCGGCGTGGTGTTGATGATCGGCGGCAATATCCCGGACAAGACCCGAGTAGTCTCGGTGCAAATATACGACCACGTCGAAGCCATGGAATATGCCCAGGCCCATTGGTTGGCCGGCGCCATGGTGGTGTTCGCGTTCCTCGTATTGCTGGCGCTCTATTCCAGCCGTAAAACCAGGATGGGCTGGAGCTGATCGCGATGATTGATATACGTCTGAACTTGAAATATTCCGCCTTCGCGCTGGACGTGGACCTGCAATTGCCGGGGCGTGGGGTGACCGCGTTATATGGGCAGTCCGGCTCCGGCAAGACCACTTGCCTGCGGTGTATAGCCGGTTTGGAGCGCGCCGAGGAGGGTTTTGTACAGATCAATGATGAGGTCTGGCAAGACAGCCGCAACGGGCTGTTCGTACCACCGCATAAACGCGCCTTGGGGTATGTATTCCAAGAGGCAAGCCTGTTTGCTCACCTGTCGGTGCGCGCCAATCTGGAATTCGGTCTCAAGCGTATTCCACGCCCGCAACGGCGTGTGGACATGGCTCAGGCCACCGAGCTGTTGGGCATCGGGCACTTGCTTGAGCGTCACCCGCAACACTTGTCCGGCGGCGAGCGCCAGCGCATCGGCATCGCCCGCGCCTTGCTCACCAGCCCCAAGTTGTTATTGATGGATGAACCGCTGGCGGCCTTGGACAGCCAGCGCAAAAGCGAAATATTGCCCTACCTGGAACGCCTGCACGACGAGCTGGATATCCCGGTGCTCTACGTCAGCCATGCCCAGGACGAAGTCGCCCGGCTGGCCGACCATATCGTCCTGCTCAGCGACGGCAAGGCCCTGGCCAGCGGCCCCATCGGCGAAACCCTGGCGCGTCTCGATTTGCCCCTGGCCCTGGGCGACGATGCCGGCGTGGTGATCGCCGGCAGCGTCATTGCCTACGACGCGCACTATCAGTTGCTCACCCTGCAACTGCCTGACTGCCGATTGCAGATTCGCGTGGCCCATGCGCCGGTGGCGGTGGGTAAACCGTTGCGGGTCAAGATCCAGGCACGGGATGTGAGCCTCAACCTGCAAGCGGACGAACACAGCAGCATCCTCAATCGTTTGCCCGTAACGGTCATCCAGGACATGGGGGCGGATAACAGCGCCCATGTTCTGGTACGCCTGGATGCCGGCGGCACACCATTGCTGGCACGTATCACACGTTTCTCCCGCGACCAGCTGCAACTGCATCCGGGCCAGGTGCTGTGGGCGCAAATCAAGGCGGTGGCGGTGCTGGCTTAAGCAATTGGCACGACCGCAAAACGCTGCGGTCAATCAGACATACCGGCCTGATTTGTTGCCAAGGAACCCGCACCATGCCCGACTCTTCGTTGCCCGCCGACCTGCCCCGTGACCTGCATTATGTGGATGACACCCAGCCTGGAATCCGCCGTAAAAAGCTGCGGGGCAAGTTTCAATACCTGGACGCAAAAGGCCAGCGCATTACCGATGCCGATGAAATCAAACGTCTGAACGCGCTGGCTGTACCGCCCGCCTACACCGATGTGTGGATCTGCGCAGACCCGCGCGGTCATCTGC
Source organism: Pseudomonas sp. OST1909 (assembly GCF_015277575.1). Taxonomy (NCBI): domain Bacteria; kingdom Pseudomonadati; phylum Pseudomonadota; class Gammaproteobacteria; order Pseudomonadales; family Pseudomonadaceae; genus Pseudomonas; species Pseudomonas sp. OST1909. The sequence goes on along the minus strand of NZ_CP063780.1, from coordinate 3,291,329 downwards.
AAGCCACCGGCCGCGACGCCCGTGGCCGCAAGCAATACCGTTACCACCCACGCTGGCGCGAAGTGCGTGACAGCGACAAGTATTCGCGGTTGCAGGCATTCGGCAGCGCCTTGCCAAAATTGCGCAAACAGCTGGAAGCCCAAATCGCCGAGCCCGGCTTTACCCGCGAAAAGGTGCTGGCCACGGTGGTGACGTTGCTGGACGCCACGCTGATCCGCGTCGGCAATACCCAATACGCCCGCGAGAATAAATCCTACGGCCTGACCACCCTGCGCAATCGCCACGTGGACATCAAGGGCAGCGAAATCCAGTTTCAGTTTCGCGGCAAAAGCGGTGTCGAGCACCAAGTGAGCGTCAAGGACCGACGCCTGGCCCGCGTGGTCAAGCGCTGCATGGAATTGCCCGGGCAGAACCTGTTCCAGTACCTGGACGAAGACGGTGAACGCCACACCGTCAGTTCCCATGACGTCAACGCTTACCTGCACGAACTCACCGGCGAAGACTTCACCGCCAAGGACTACCGCACCTGGGCGGGCACGGCGATGGCATTGGCGGTGTTGCGCGAGTTGGCGTGGCAGCCGGAGTCAGACGCCAAGCGGCACGTGGTAGGAATGGTCAAGGACGTGGCCAGGCAGTTGGGCAACACGCCCGCCGTGTGCCGCAAGTGCTACATCCACCCCGCGGTGCTTGAGCATTTCAGCCTCGGTGAACTGTCGAAACTGCCCAAGCCACGAGTGCGCAAGGGTCTGAAAGCCGAGGAAGTCGCCCTGGCGATGTTCCTGGAGAAGCTGGCCGAAGACTTGCCGCACAAAGCCAAGGTGGGGTAGCCTTTGCGCCCCTTCTGATTTACGGGACGAGCGCCGACGTGAACAACTAAGCCTTCCAGAATGTATCCGCAACGAGCCGCCTGGCGCGCTTGTTGGCCTGTTCGACATTTTTTTGGAGGTGCTGATGACTGACGTCAACCGGCTGCCCGTTCTTGTTTCCCTGCAACATGTGTCTTTCCAGTTCGCCAATGGCGAAACCTTGCTGGAGGACGTGAACCTGTCCATTGATTGCACCCACACCGGCATCGTCGGGCGCAATGGCCGTGGCAAAAGTATCCTGGCGAAGTTGATGGCCGGCATCCTGCAACCGTCTTCAGGCACATTGAAAAGACCACTCAGCCTGATCTATGTGCCCCAGGCGTTGACGATTCAAGCGGGAGAAACTGTCGCCCATATCACTGGCACCGCCCCTGCGCTGGCCGCCCTGGAGCGTATGGCGCGCGGCGACGGCCGCCTGGGCGATCTGGAACTGATCGATGATCGCTGGGACCTCGCAGAGCGCCTGCGCCTGGCATTGGATGCCGCAGGCTTGCCAACACTTGCCACCGACACTCAAGCCGACCGACTCAGCGGCGGCCAACTGGCCAGGGTCGCGCTGATCGGAGCGCTGTTGGCGGCGCCGCAGTTGTTGATTCTGGACGAACCCAGCAACCACCTCGACAGCGCCGGGCGCGAGTGGCTGTTGCGAGAACTGGCTGATTGGCGCGGCGGCCTGGTGGTGGTCAGCCATGACCGCCAATTACTCGACACCATGGCGCGCATCATCGAATTATCGCCCCTTGGCGTTCAGGTGTATGGCGGCAACTACGCTGCCTATCGACAGCAACACGATACCCAACAGCACGCCGCTATCGCCGCATGGGAACATGCGCGCCAGGAACGTAGCCGTGAGCGTCGGCGCTTGCAAAAAGACCATGACAACCTCCAGCGTCATGCTGCGCGCTCACGCAAGCAGGCCGAGACCGCCAACGTCGACCGTTTTACCAAAGCCCGCTGGAAAAGCGCTGCCAAGGAAGTCGTCAGCACGGTGCGCAGTGCCCACCACGATCACAAACACCAACTCGACGCCCAGGTACGCCAAGCCTACGCGCGCGTAGTGGATGAGACGCCGACCCTGCTCGCCTTGCCAGGCTCGGCAGTACCCAACGGCCGGCAGGTCCTGACGCTGGAACATGCGCAATTGCCCTGGCTCGACCCCAAGGCGTCGGGCACCTACCTGACGATCAGCCTGTCGGGGGCCGCACGCGTTGCCGTACGCGGGCCGAACGGTTGCGGTAAATCCACCCTGCTCAAATTACTTGCAGGCCAGTGGCAGGCGGTCAGTGGCGAGTGCACAGTGGCGGTGCCCAGCGCTTATATCGATCAGCAGCTGGCGTTGCTGGATGACCGGTGCAGCATTGTCGAGCAGCTCAACCTGCTCGACACGCCGTTGGCCGAAGCCGAACTGCGCACGCGCCTGGCGCTGCTGCAGCTGGATGCTTCGCGGGTCACGCGGCCGACCGGGCAACTCAGCGGTGGCGAGCGCTTGAAAGCCGCCATGGCCGTTGCCTTGTGGCGTGATACACCGGCGCAATTGTTACTCCTGGATGAACCCACCAACCACTTGGACCTGGAGTCGGTGCTTGCCTTTGAGCAGGCCTTGAAGGGATTTACCGGCGCGATGCTGGCCGTGTCACACGACCCTGCATTCTTGCAGGCGATCGAGCCGACTCATCATCTGACCTGGCACCCCACAGGCTGGCAACTGGAACGTGCCTGAGGTCATTGCGCATACACGCAAAGCGTCCTACGGTAGTGGCCGAATAATCTCATCGTGGAAACCAGCCCCATGCTGCCTTCGTCCCGCAAGCCTTACACCAATGCCACGCTCGCCCATCGCCAGCGCTGGCGTGGCCGCGTGGGCTTGATGCTGGTGGCCTGCCTGTCAGTGCTGGCGGGCATGACCGATGCCATTGGCTTTATGGCCAGCGGCGATTTCGTCTCGTTCATGAGCGGCAACACCACGCGCCTGGCGGTGGCCATCAGCGCGGGTGACCTGGGGCTCACCGGGCGTCTGGTGTTGCTGGTTGCCACCTTTGTGGTCGGTAATGCCTTGGGTGTAGTGGTCAGCCGTTTCAGCAAGCGCCACGCACTGCCGTTGTTGCTGTGCATCGGCGCCTTGCTCTGCGGCGCGGCGCTGTTGCCGGCAACCGACACCTTGCCCGCGTTGCTCGCGGCAATTATTGCCATGGGCATGCTCAACGCGGCGGTCGAAGAAGTGAACGGATTACCCGTGGGGCTCACTTACGTCACCGGGGCGCTCTCACGCTTTGGTCGCGGGCTGGGGCGCTGGGTAATGGGCGAGCGTCGCAATGGTTGGCGCGTGCAATTGATTCCGTGGGCCGGAATGTTTGTCGGTGCCGTGATCGGCGCACTGCTGGAGCAGCAAATGGGACTGCGCGCACTGTGGGTCAGTGGTGCATTGGCGGGGTTATTGGGGCTGGCGACATTGATGATTCCGCGGCGCTGGCACTTGGGTTTTATGCCGCGTTGAGGTTGAACAAAGAGGTGCTCGCTCGACGTTTAAGCCTCGACATCCGTGTACCGGTAAAGAGCCATCACGTCGAGCGAGCGATTGAATCATAAGGCAATGCCCGGCGGCTGTCCCGCCAGGCGTTTCGGAATCGGGTCAAGGCAAGGTATTACAGACAAGTGGCAAGCGCTGCCAGGCGACGTTTGGCTGGCATGTTGTCCTCCACGGCATAGTATTTGACGGTAGAACCCGCTCCTGTGCTTTGTATGTCAACAAAGTAGTCGCCGGCCGTGGTGTAGACGGTGTAGCCACCTGCCTCGGTGGGTTCTTTGAAACCGCCGGCATCAACGCCGAACACGCGCTCATCCTGCCAGCCGAACTGAATGCACTGGGCGACCACCAGGGTGGCCTTGTCCGATGCTAGGGTTTTATAGGGGCTGCCTGCACGCGCCTCTTTCATCTTCGAGCCCGCGCAACCGGCCAGTGCGGCCAGTACCAATGCGCCGATTACCATCTTGAACATGCCTGTGCTTCCTTGGAAAAACCGTGACTCTACCACTGTGCCGCGGCCAACTGACGCGCCCATGAACTTTGTTTCACTGTGACGGGCCAACCTGCTGTCTATAGTGGCCAAGCTCATTTTTTGGAAGTCTCCCTTCTGCCCGCCCTCCCGCGGGTTTTTTTTTGCCCTGGCGTCAGAACCACCAGCGAAACAGATAGAACAGCGCCATGCTCAACAGCACAGTGATCAGCACACTGCGCGTCCAGAACATCAAGGCCACGGCGCAGATACCTGCGAGCAAGTAAGGGTTGCTCGGGCTCAGGTTGAGCCGATGATCTGCCAGGAAAATAATCGGCCCGCAGATCGCCGTAAGCATCCCCGGCACGGCAAAGCCCAGGAACTCACGGGCGCCACGATTAAGCCTCACCGGCAAACGTGGCTCGATAAACAGGTAGCGGTTGAAAAACACCACAAGGCCCATGGCCACAATCATCAGGTAAATCATCGCTGCCCAACTCCCAATCGCTTGCAGGCAAAACCTGCGCTCATCCCCAGTACACCCGAGACCACCACCGCCGACTCCCAGTGCAAATAACTCAACCACACCGAACACAGCAGCGAGACCGCGACGCACACCACGGTCGGCACATCGCGCACCACCGGAGTGATCAGGGCGATAAAGGTTGCGGCAATGGAAAACTCCAGCCCCAACTGATCAAGGCCCGGAATGCTTTTGCCCAACACAATGCCGGCCAGGGTGAACAGGTTCCAGATGATGTAAAACGTCAGGCCGACGCCCAATGCGTACCAGCGATTGAAGGTCTGGCGGTCATAGTGGTTGACCAGGGCAAAGAATTCATCGGTCAGCAGGAAACCCAGGCTCATGCGCCACCGGACATTGAGCGACGACAACGTGGGACGCATGTGCATGCCATAGAGCAGATGCTGGGAGGTCAGTAACAAAGTGGTGAGTACGATGGATATCAGGCTGGCACCGCTCTTGACCATGCCGATGGCCACCAACTGCGCCGCGCCGGCAAACACGATGGCAGACAAGCCTTGGGCTTGCAGCGGGGTAAATTGCGCATCGATGGCCATGGAGCCGGCGAGCAACCCCCACGGGGCGCAGGCAAGAGACAAGGGAATAACGGCGATGGCGCCGCGAGTGAAGGCGTAATGAGGTAATGCAGTGGGCATGGAAACGGCTCATCGACGGACAGTCGACAAGCATGCCAGCGCAACCAGGGGCTTGTCTTGAACGATCTTGCTCAGGCGAGCCTCACCGAAACCTGCTCCACCGAATCCCGCGCTTCACGCAGTTCGTACGCGTCCTGGTTCAGCCGGTGGATGGTGTTGAGCAGGCGCTGGCGCAGCACTTCGTCACCGAGTTTTTCCACGGCGCGCATCAGGTCGAACGCCGCGGTTTCGTTATTTTCCGCGACGGAATCCAAGGTCTTGCGCAGGTTGCGAGTGGCACGGGTCACGCGGGTTCTTCCTTCATGAGCAATGAGCAGGCACTGTAGGACCTTTGTGTTTCATTTTAATTTCAAACAGTTGTGGCTGTTTCACGGGCATTTGACCCATATCAACTGAAACCGGATTTGACCAAAACATATGGAAATACGTATATTCGAATAACCATATATGGATACCCTGATCATGTCGGATCTCCTCTCTCCTCCCAGCCTGTTCAAGTGCCTGGCTGATGCCACCCGCGCTCGGATGACCCTATTGATCCTGCGCGAAGGCGAACTTTGCGTATGCGAACTGATCCATGCCTTGGACGATAGCCAGCCGAAGATATCCCGTCATCTGGCGCAACTGCGCAGTTGCGGGCTGCTGCTGGACCGCCGTCAAGGGCAATGGATCTACTACCGCATCAACCCGGCACTGCCCGCCTGGGTCACACAGGTGTTGGACACCACCCTGCAAGCCAACCAGCCATGGTTGCAGAACGACGCGCTGCGTCTGGATGCAATGGGCGACAGACCACAACGGGCCAGCACCTGCTGCTGAGCCATCGGAGCGTTTATTCATGCTTGTCGCAATTGCGATTTTCCTCGTCACCATCGTACTGGTCATCTGGCAGCCCAAGGGCCTTGGCGTGGGTTGGAGTGCCAGCCTGGGCGCAATGCTGGCCCTGGGTTGCGGGGTGATCAGCCTGGCGGACATCCCCGTGGTGTGGCACATCATCTGGAATGCCACCGGTACCTTCGTCGCGCTGATCATCATCAGCCTGTTGCTGGACGAAGCCGGCTTCTTTGCCTGGACCGCCCTGCATGTGGCGCGTTGGGGCCGTGGCCGCGGACGGCGGTTGTTTGCCTATATGGTGCTGCTCGGTGCGCTGGTGTCGGCGCTGTTCGCCAATGACGGTGCGGCGTTGATTCTCACGCCCATCGTGATGTCGATGCTGCTGGCCCTGCGTTTTTCACCGGCGGCGACCCTGGCATTCGTCATGGGCGCCGGGTTTATCGCCGATACGGCGAGCCTGCCATTGGTGGTGTCGAACCTGGTAAACATCGTCTCGGCGGACTACTTCAAGATCGGCTTCAACGAATATGCCGCCGTGATGGTGCCGGTGAACCTGGTCAGTGTGGCCGCAACCCTGGCAGTGCTGTTGTGGTTTTTTCGCCGGGACATTCCCCAGACCTACGACCCGGCCGACCTGGAAGAGCCCGCCAGTGCCATCCACGACCCCGCGACGTTCCGCGCCGGTTGGTGGGTACTGGGTATTCTGCTCATCGGCTGTTTCGCCCTGGAACCTCTGGGCATTCCCATCAGTGCGATTTCCGCCGTCTGCGCCGTACTGCTGCTGGTGATTGCCGCCAAGGGCCACAAGATTTCCACACGTAAAGTCCTCAAGGAAGCGCCCTGGCAGATCGTGATCTTTTCCCTGGGCATGTACCTGGTGGTGTATGGGCTGCGTAACGCCGGCCTGACCGACTACCTGGCGACCTGGCTCGACACTTTCGCCACCTATGGTGTGTGGGGCGCGGCTATGGGCACCGGGGTGCTGACGGCACTGCTCTCATCGGCGATGAATAACCTGCCGACGGTGCTGATCGGCGCACTCTCCATCGAGTCCAGCCATGCTGTGGGCGTGGTCAAGGACGCAATGATCTACGCCAATGTGATCGGCAGCGACCTGGGCCCAAAAATCACCCCCATAGGCAGTTTGGCCACCTTGCTGTGGCTGCATATCCTGGCACGCAAAGGCATCACTATCACTTGGGGTTACTACTTCAAGGTCGGGATCGTGCTGACTTTGCCGGTGCTGTTGATCACCCTCGCTGCCCTCGCCTTGCGCCTGAGCGTTTAAAGGAGCCTGCAATGAAAGTGCTGTTCATGTGTACCGCCAACAGTTGCCGTAGCATCTTGTCCGAAGCGATGTTCAATCACATGGCGCCTGAGGGCTTCGAAGCGATCAGCTCCGGTAGTTTCCCCAAGGGCCAGGTTTTGCCCCGCAGCCTGAGCACGCTGCAGGCAGCCGGCATCAGCACCGAAGGTTTGTACAGCAAGGGCAATGACGCCTTTGAAGGCAGCCCGCCGGATGTGGTCATCACGGTGTGCGATAAAGCAGCCGGTGAAGCGTGCCCGGTGTATTTCGGCCCGGCGCTGAAGGCGCATTGGGGCTTGGCAGACCCTTCCGAGGTGCAGGGTGATGAGGCGCAAGTAGACACTGCATTCAAGGCCACCCTCGACATTATCGCCGCACGCTGCGAAGCGTTTTTTGCGCTGCCCTTTGCACATTTATCGCCGGATGAATTGAAGGCTGAACTTGAGCGTATAGCCTCAATGTGGGAGGGGGCTTGCTCCCGATAGCGGAGGGTCAGCTACAGATGAGCTGACTGACACACTGCTATCGGGGGCAAGCCCCCTCCCACATTTGGATCGTGGACCATTCAAATCTGCATGGTTTCTTAACCCTGCGCTGACGTATGCTTTCGCACTTTCTCGAAAGGACACGGGCATGCTGTCGATCTTTGTCTATGCGCTGGTATTCGGTTTTGTGTTTTGCCTGTCTCCTGGCGCGGTGCTGGCAGAGACTTTGCGTCGCGGCTTGCTCCATGGTTTCACACCGGCCCTGATGGTGCAGTTTGGTTCCCTCGTAGGCGATGCCGTCTGGGCGGTGATCGGCCTCACCGGTATCGCACTGCTGATTCAGCATGATGCGGTGCGAGTGCCACTGACGATCGTCTGTGCGCTGTACCTGGCCTGGCTGGGCATCCGCAGCCTGATTGATGCCTGGCAGTTACCCGCAACCGACAACGTCCCTGCCAGCTCAGGCAAAAATGCGTTGGCCGTAGGCGCGGCGATCTCCCTGGCCAACCCGAAGAATATTGTCTACTGGGGCGCCCTGGGCAGCGCCCTGTCCGGCATCGTCGGCGCAACCCCCAGCCAGGGGCAGACCCTGACGTTTTTTGCCGGATTCATGCTGGCGTCGGTGCTCTCGTGTTTTCTCACCGCCGCGTTGGTGAACCTGCTGCGCAAGAACGCTTCACCGACCTGGCAACGCGTGAGTTATGCGGCGTGCGGTTTAGTATTGATCTATCTGGCGATACTCGCCGCGCAAGGTATATAAAGTTATCTGGTCAGCAACTTGCACATGCCTCTTGTCTGAACAAACTCTGAACGCGGACTAATTTAGTTAATCATGCGTTGACATTCTGTAACGCTCTGAGTAGATTGCCCGTGCCCGCAACTGGGGCCTTTTTTAAACCTCACAAAAGAAGCCAATGGACACAGTATCTAGTCGCTGTCCGAGCACCGCCTCTGCGGGCATCGGGCGCCAAACCCAGAATATGACAGGACTCGCCTTCCAGGTCCGGTAAGCTGCGCTAGAGCTTGATGCTCCACCGTAACTGCCTCACCGGTCGCGTGTCCGGTCCCGAGGTGTGTTATGACCTTCCAACTCATTGCTTTACCCGATGTACCTACACTGGCCGCAGCCTTGCGCGCCAAGCTGTGCCGCGAGCCCGTGGGCTTCATGCCAACCCGCCCGGCCTTTGCTGCACCCTCCTCCCAAGTACGCCCGGTACCGCCGCTGGCGCACTGGCGTATCTGCCCTGACAGCGGCCAACTGGTGCAGCACTGGGATCACGCCGACCCTCAAGACCCACAGAGACCCAAGGTTTCCCGCCTGGCGCAAGCCAGCTTGATGCTCGGTCTTTACGTGAGCGCTCGCGCCGCCTGACCTGGCTGGAAACAACAACTTTCTTATTGATGCCCTGGAGTTCTTTATGAACAAGTCCAGTAGGAGCCCGCTGCGCGCAAGTTAATTAATGCGCTGTTAGCGGGCATTGTAGAAGTTACCTGAACACTTTATTTAAACCGATCGCGAAGTCCGCGGCTCGGCATGCTTTCGCTCGCCTGTATGCAGGTAAGTACCGGGTATGTTTTGTCGAGAATTGGCGACAGGAGTACAGACAATGAGCGCCGTAAAAAACACGCCTCTGCACAAGAAAAATGGCACCGCTGCCGACACCAAGCTGTCGATGCGCGCCGCCCGTGAAGCCCAGAATGGGCTGGCGGCCACCCTCGCCAATGTACGAGCCACCCAGGACGGTCTGACCGAACTGGACGCCTCGGCCCGCCTGCAACGGGAAGGCTATAACGAAGTCGCCCATGACAAGCCGCCACACGCCATCGTCCAGTTCCTGCAGGCACTGAACAACCCGTTCATCTACGTGCTGTTGACCCTGGCCGGCATCAGCTTTGTCACCGACTATTGGTTGCCACTGCAGGCAGGTGAAGAAGTCGATCTGACCAAAGTCATCATCATCATGACCATGGTGTTGCTCAGCAGCCTGCTGCGCTTCTGGCAGGAACACCGTTCGGCCAAATCCGCCGAGGCCCTGAAGGCGATGGTACGCACTACCGCCACCGTGCTACGTCGCGAACAGGTCGGCGCCCAGCCCACCTTGCGCGAAGTGCCGATGCGCGATCTGGTGGCCGGCGATATCGTGCAGTTGTCGGCAGGCGACATGATCCCCGCCGACATCCGCCTGATCGAGTCCCGCGACCTGTTTATCAGCCAGGCCGTGCTGACCGGTGAAGCCTTGCCGGTGGAGAAGTACGACACCCTGGGCGATGTCACGCAAAAATCCGCCTCCAACCTCGCCGCCGACCAAGGCAATCTACTGGACCTGCCGAACATCTGCTTCATGGGCACCAACGTGGTGAGCGGCCGCGCCAAGGCGGTGGTGGTGGCTACCGGACCGCGCACTTACTTCGGCTCCCTGGCCAAGGCGATTGTCGGCTCGCGGGTGCAAACCGCCTTCGACCGTGGCGTGAACAGTGTCAGTTGGCTGCTGATCCGCTTCATGTTGGTGATGGTGCCGATCGTGTTCTTCCTCAATGGCTTCTCCAAGGGGGACTGGGGCGATGCCTTCCTGTTTGCCCTGGCGGTGGCCGTCGGCCTGACCCCGGAAATGCTGCCGATGATCGTCAGTGCCAACCTGGCCAAAGGCGCTACAGCCATGGCCAAGCGCAAAGTGGTGGTCAAGCGCCTCAACGCGATCCAGAACTTCGGTTCAATGGATGTGCTGTGCACCGACAAGACCGGCACCCTGACCCAGGACAAGATCATCCTTGAGCATCACGTCAACGCCTTCGGCCAGCGCGACGACGCGGTGCTGTCCCTGGCCTGGCTCAACAGCTTTCACCAGAGCGGCATGAAGAACCTGATGGACCAGGCCGTGGTGCAGTTCTCGGCGCAAAACCCCAAGTTCCAGATGCCATTTGCCTACAGCAAGGTCGATGAATTGCCCTTCGACTTTGTACGCCGTCGCCTGTCGATCGTGGTCAAGGATGCCGCCGGTGACCAGTTGCTGGTGTGCAAAGGGGCCGTGGAAGAGATGCTGAGCATCTCGACCCACACCCTGGAAGACGGCGCTGCCGTGCCTCTGGACGATCGCCGTCGCGAGGCACTGCTGGCGATTGCCAACGACTACAACGAAGACGGTTTCCGGGTACTGGTGGTCGCAACCCGCCATATCCCCAAGGCATTGGCGCGTCAGCAATACACCACTGCCGATGAACGCAACCTGGTGATCCAGGGCTTCCTGACCTTCCTCGACCCGCCGAAGGAAACCGCGGGCCCGGCAATTGCCGCGCTGCAACAGATTGGCGTGGCGGTCAAAGTGTTGACCGGCGACAACGCGGTGGTCACCAGCAAGATCTGCCGCCAGGTTGGCCTCGAACCCGGCCAGCCGCTGCTGGGCGTGGAAATCGAAGCCATGGACGACGCCACCCTGCTGCGCCGCGTGGAAGAACGCACGGTGTTCGCCAAGCTGACGCCGCTGCAAAAATCCCGTGTGCTCAAGGCGCTGCAAGCCAACGGCCATACGGTGGGCTTTCTCGGCGACGGCATCAACGATGCACCGGCGCTACGGGATGCCGACGTGGGTATTTCGGTGGACAGCGGCACGGATATCGCCAAGGAGTCGGCCGACATCATCCTGCTGGAAAAGAGCTTGATGGTGCTGGAAGAAGGCGTGCTCAAGGGCCGCGAAACCTTCGGCAATATCATGAAGTACCTGAACATGACCGCCAGCTCCAACTTCGGCAACGTGTTCTCGGTGCTGGTAGCCAGTGCGTTCATTCCGTTCATGCCGATGCTGGCGATCCACCTGTTGCTGCAGAACCTGATGTACGACATCTCCCAACTGGCTCTGCCGTGGGACAAGATGGACAAGGAATACCTCGCCAAACCGCGCAAGTGGGATGCGAAAAACATCGGCCGCTTCATGATCTGGATCGGGCCGACCTCATCAATCTTCGACATCACCACCTTTGCCCTGATGTGGTACGTGTTCTCGGCCAACAGTGTGGAAATGCAGACGCTGTTCCAATCAGGTTGGTTTATCGAAGGGCTGCTCTCGCAAACCCTGGTGGTGCATATGCTGCGCACCCGCAAGATTCCGTTCTTCCAGAGCACGGCCGCATGGCCGGTGTTGATGATGACCTGCATTGTGATCGCCTTGGGCATCTACGTGCCGTTCTCGCCGCTGGGCACCCTGGTGGGGCTGCAACCGCTACCGATGGCGTACTTCCCATGGCTGGTAGGCACCCTGCTGGCTTACTGCTGCGTCGCTCAACTGATGAAAACGATCTACATCCGCCGCTTCAAGCAGTGGTACTGATCCCCCGCCATTCAAACGGTGGTGGTCGCCCGGCCGCCGCCGTGCAATACAAGGATGCTCCCTATGCGCGTCTTGATCTGTGCAGGTCGTCATTACGCCGACACCAAAAAGTCCCGCCACGTGCTGGACGCTTACCACCGCCTGCACCCAGTGCAGGTGTTGATCCACGGCGGCAACCAGTTCCTCGGCAGCGAGATCGAGGAATGGGCGCGGGAAATCGGTATCGACGTGGTGCGCTACCCACCCAATTGGCAGCGCCACGGCAAACAGGCGGAACGCCAGCGCAACCACTTCATGCTGGCCGACAGCCGCCCCGACCTGATCATCGCCCTGCCCGGCGGTGACAATACCTCGGAGCTGGTCTGCCAGGCCAAAGCCAGCGGCATTTCGGTGCTGACCGTAGAAAGCTGAATTCAAGCGAGGTGCATCATGCACAACCCACACAACCCGAAGCACACGGACGGGTTTGCCAAATATCGCGCGCGCCATTTGCGCAGGGCGCGTCCCACCCTGCTGCTCTTGCCACCGGCCAAGCGCCGCGCCTTGCAGCGCAACCTGATCTTTATCGGCGTGACGCTGGGCGCGCTGTTAATCCTCGCCCTGGTTTCCAAGGCGAATGCTGCCGGCGGCGCCTACGTGGTAGATGATGGCGCGATCAATGCGCCAGGCGAATGCAACATCGACGCCTGGCACACCGCCAATCGGCACGCAGGCAGTACGCACAACGAAACCTTGTCCCCGGCCTGCACGCTCAGCGGTATGCCATGGGTGCAGTGGGGCGCGGCGTTATCGCGGGCCACTGACGCGGGAAAGGGCGAAACGCAAGTCAGCCCACAGGTGAAGGCGCAGCTGTTGTCACGAGAAGACCTGGGGCTGGAGTTGGCAGTCGCCGCCGGGGCACACATTGCCCTCGATCGCCAGCACGCATTCGACGGCGCTGACTTCAACCTGCCGTTAACGTGGCAGGCCATGGATGCACTGCGCCTGAACCTGAATGCCGGCTGGAACCATGCCTATAACGACGGCGCGCAACAGCACCGCCTGACCTGGGGTATGGGTTTCGAATACCAGCTTGCGCAGGTGTTGACGTTGATTGGCGAACGCTATGGCCAGGAAGGCGGTGAACAAGCATGGCAGGCGGGGCCGAGATTCCACGTCGGCAAGTTTGTCGACGTGGACCTGGTGGTCGGGCGCAGTTTGACTGGGGACCGTGCCCAGTGGCTGACCACTGGGGCGACTTTCAGGTTCTAGGCCTTGGCCTGTTGCTCCAGGTGGACCTGCAACTGCGGGTCGATTTGCAGCTGCCCGGCCAGATCGTCCAGGTAGTTGCGCTCGGCGTCCTGCTGATCATTGACCAGCAGGACGCTGGCCAGGTAAATCTCCGAAGCGATTGCTGGGTCCTTGGCATATTCAGCGAAATCTGCGGCATCCAGTGGCTTGGCGACTTCGGCGTCGAGCCACTGCTGCAATTGTGGGTCGTCGGTGTGACGGCCGATCTCGGCAGAGATCATCTGCTGCTCTTGTTCATCGATGTTGCCGTCTGCCTTGGCCGCTGCGATCAATGCACGCAATACGCCGTGGCTATGAACTTCGGCCTGCGCACCTTCAAGCTGGTCAACGGTCTGGATGGCTTGCTGCGGTGCACTCGCCTGCTGACGTTGCCACGCTTGATACGCCTGGAAGGCGGCCATGCCGAGAGATGCCAGCGCCGCGTAATTCATTCCGCCGCTGCTACGCGTCTGGGTCGTGCCGCCTGCCGGAGCGCCGCCCAACAAGCCACCCAGGCCACCCAGTAAACCACCCAAGCCGCCACCGGCTGATGCATTGCCGGTACCGGCGTTTTTCAACAAACCTCCAAGCAATCCGCCCAGGCCGCCGCCCGAAGCGCCGCCGCTTTGCTGCCCTGCTCGCCACAGTTGTTCCAGTAGATCGCTGGTATTCATGGTGTCGCCCTCCCGGGGCGCAATAATGGCGTTTATCAAACATAGTTCGCCTGCGATGGAACACCATGACCGCCGGGCGGGCAAGCTTTATGATGTCGCCACCATGCCGTCAAGGGAGAACCGCGGTGAACCGTATCGAGCATATTGGGTTGATGGCCCACTACAATCAATGGATGAACCGTAAGGTCTACGCCGCCGCCGGCACCTTGACCGACGCGGAGTTGACAGTGGATCGCCAGGCGTTTTTCGGCTCGATCCTCGGCACCTTGAACCACCTGACGCTGGGCGACACAGTCTGGCTCAAGCGCTTTGCCGAACATCCGGCGGGCTTTCGCGCGTTGGCACCGTTGAGTAACATCCCTACACCGGTGGATCTCAAGCAATTGGCCTTTGCCAACTTGAGTGAACTGTCAGCCCATCGCGCCTGGCTGGATCAATTGATCATTGATTGGGCCAACACGCTGCAGGAGTCTCATCTGGACCAGCGCCTGCGCTACCACAACATGCGCGGCGTGGCAGGTGAGAAGCCCTTCTTCGGCCTGCTGGTGCACTTTTTCAACCACCAGACCCACCACCGGGGCCAGGTGACAACACTGCTGACCCAGGCTGGCGTGGACGTAGGTACTACCGACCTGCTGGCACTGATTGACTGAACGCGGGCACAGCGCATAACACAAATCTTGTGGGAGCGGGCTTGCTCGCGAATGCAGTACGTCAGGCACTGAGCCAGTTACTGAAGCACAGCTTTCCCGAGCAAGCCCTCTCCTTTACTTCACCTTGCTGCTCAACGTCTCCACACTGCGCTTCAAATCATCCAGGCCGCGCTTGAGGCCGGCGATTTCGTCTTTCTGCCGATCTATCGTATTTTTCTGCTCATCCACCGTGCGCTTGAGACTCGACAACTGGCTATCACTGCTGCTGGAACTCGACCCGTCTTTACGCTTGAACTCGTCAAATGCACGATCCTGATCATCCATTTTGGTTTTCAGGCTTTGCAGCTCGCTTTCGCTACGCTTTTGCGCCGCTTGCAACGCCTCGATATCGCCGACGGAAATACTCGACGACTTCAACACATAGGTATTGCCCGCCTCTACCGAGGCGCCCGTCAATCTGTCTGTCGACGATGCACTGAACTCTCCCCACCGCACCGAACTCGCCGCCTGCGCCGGGCCAGCTATCGCCGCACCCAACAGCCCCACCACGCCTGCAGCCATCATCCAAGAACGCCTACGGACACTGAGCATCAACTGACTCCTTTGCGATTTGCCGGGATGGCATGTCGCTATGACTGTCATTTATGAGGCTTGTTCCTGCGGCGCAAGCATTCATCAGGACTTAACCCCAAGGCCCTGTAGATCACTGATCTGCCACACTTTTTCATCGGTATCTTTATGCAGGAAAGCGCGCTTCGAGGTTGCGCCGAAGCGACAGGATCTATATATTCCCAACCCTGCTACACCGCGCTACCGCCCGAATGGCGAAACTGGTAGACGCATGGGACTTAAAATCCCCCGCTCGTAAGGGCGTCCCGGTTCGATTCCGGGTTCGGGCACCATAGATATCAAGGGCTTGCCAGGGAAACCTGAGCAGGCCCTTATCTTTTTTGTTCCGCAATTTTACAAGCTGTTCCGCAATTATCCCTTCCCCGGCGTCCTGCCGAACGAACACAACTACCAAAAAAACACACGCACTACTACGCTGTTCACTCTCCGGAGGAACACCAATGCCGAATTCAGATCTACTCCCTTCCCTGCTTTCTAAGCTCTACGAAAACCAACTCGCCCTCGAAGCGTCCATCCTGGAATTGTCCAACTGGGTGGAGCAGCGTGGCTCTGCCGAGATAGCGGATAATGTTCGTGGCGCCCTTCAAGCCATCGACGATAACGAGGAGTTCATCAAACTGACTCTGGCGGTACTGATGAGTCCTGAATAACAGCTACTTGCAGGCTACAGCCCAAAGCTGGTCCAGCTTGGTGGTGTAACTCTGGCTCATCATCTCCCGACGCATACCCCAGTCGGGATTGGTGGGCACGCTAGCAGAACGAAGCGTTCCCCTTCCCCACCTCTCGTTAATCTGATCAAGGACCGTCATAACCTGGGTTGCTTCGGTCGGCTGCGATATTGCAAAAAGATCATCGGTGTATTCGCCTGGCTGACACAGGTTGAGCAGCATCACTTCGGCCTTGCTGTATTTGAAACCCGGCCGAAAAATCCTGTCGAGCGCATCGACAGCGGCTTTCGTGAGCAGGCGCACGTCATCGGTGGGGTACGGCATATCGACCACCACGCCGTTGGCATACTTCGCCTCCTCGGGGTTGAACATGCCTGTGCGGATGCAGACGCGGACCTTTTTACAAAGTGAGTTTTGGGCGCGAAGCTTTTCTGAGGCGCGCATCATGTAGGTGGCCACCGCCTCCTTGATCGGCGGCAGATCGGTCAGCCGTTTGCCGAACATCCGGCTGCAGCATATTTCTTGCTTGGGCGGGTCGGGCTCGTCAAGTTCCAGACAAGATGTGCCGGCCAGCTCCCGCGCCGTCTTTTCGATCACTACGCTGAATTTCTTACGGAGCGTCCAAGGATCTGCCTTGGCCAGGTCCATCGCTGACTTTATGCCCATGGCGTCTAGGTGGAGCTTCATTTTGCGGCCCACGCCCCACACTTCGCAGACGTCAGTATTACGCAATACCCAATCGCGCTTGACCGGATCGGTGATGTTCACCACGCCACCGGTTTGAGCTTGCAGTCGCTTTGCCGTGTGGTTGGCCAGCTTGGCCAAAGTCTTTGTATGAGCAATACCTACACCAACCGGAATGCCGGTACATCGGAGCACCTGGGCACGGATCTGTCGGCCCAGAGCGTCCAAACCGGTAATACCGCTCAGGTCTGCAAATGCTTCATCAATCGAATACACCTCAACGGCCGGCACCAGCGATTCAATCACGCTCATGACGCGCTGGCTCATATCCCCGTACAGCGCGTAATTCGACGAGAAGGCCACAATCCCGTGCTGTCTGAGCTTGTGCTTAATCTGAAAATACGGCTCGCCCATTTTGACGAAGGGAGAGGCTTCATAGCTACGCGCAATGACACAGCCATCGTTGTTACTCAAGACAACGATTGGGACGCGCGCCAGATCCGGGCGAAACACGCGCTCACAGCTAGCGTAGAAACGGTTGCAATCGACAAGTGCGAATACAGGCGATTTAGACATGACTACGCACTGTGCTGGTGATTACGCCCCAGATCGATAGCTCATCGCCCTCCAGGACATACCGCGCTGGGTATTTTGGGTTTTCAGATAAAAGAATCACCTCTTTCCCACGTTTGCAAAGTCGCTTGCATACAGGATCATTATTCAAGAGAGCGACAACGATGTGCCCGTGAACCGGCTCAATTGACCGGTCCACAACTGCCAAGTCTCCCTCAAAAATTCCCGCCCCTTGCATACTTTCGCCAGTAATCGCGATGAGATAGACGTGCGGCGCCCTGATATTTAGGACCTCATCCAATGAGATGTGCTGCTCGATGTGATCGGCCGCCGGCGATGGAAAGCCGGCGGGCACCCGAAAAGAGCAAAAGGGCAGCTTCGTGCCACCCTCGGCGATAGGACCTAAAATTGAGAAACTCATGACGCAGCCTTTTACAGACACTGTACGAATGTACAGTTAATAGCGCAGATGGCTTGCGGTCAATTTGGTGTAAGAGATATCTGATAAGCGGGCGCGTCAGACCAATTCGTCTGCGTATGCGGCGACCGCCTCTTCCGTCAGCTCCCGCCACTCACCCTCATCTATCAGGCCCTGCTGCTTCAAGTCGTCCGCCAGGGCCAGCCGCGATTCGTAGCGCTCCTCAGGTGTGGCCGATATGAAGGCGGGATCATTGCGGAGTGCAAACCACGCCTCCATTGCGTTCACCTGTTCAATGTTGGTCGCCATGACGAATACCTTGGGCCAGTGTCTACAGTGTAGAGATTGGCCGGGGACCGGCTGTTCATCGGCGCCGACGAGCGGAGATGCTTATGTGCGGGAGACTTTCACAGTACCGGGGAATCCACGATTTCGTTGCAGCGCTGAGTATGCCCAATGCGCTGGCGAACTCCGTGGGCGATCAGCCAATTGAACGGTACAACGTGGCACCGACAACCGCGGTGGCACTGCTGCATCTGCAGGGAGAGTTGCTCCACGCTGATCCGGTACGCTGGGGATGGCGGCCGCACTGGGCGAAAGACCGGGCAGCACCTATCAACGCACGCGTAGAAAAAGTGGCGCATGGTCCGTTCTTCAGGGCGATCTGGCCGCACCGGGCGATCACTCCAATCGACAACTGGTTTGAGTGGGTGGATGAAGGCGGCCCAAAGAAGCAGCCCTACCTCATCCGCCGGCGTGATGGCGCACCGATATTCTGTGCCGCCATTGGCCAGCTACCAGATGATGATGAAGGCCCAGGCGAGCACGACGGCTTTGTGATCATTACCGCCGATAGTGCCGGGGGCATGGTGGACATTCACGACCGGAGGCCCGTGGTGCTGACGCCGGACCTGGCCCGGGAATGGTTGGATCCAGCCACACCCAAAGAGCGAGCCGAGCAGATGGTGCTCCACCAGGGTGAACCGTCTGAGGTGTTCGAGTGGTTCAAGGTCGATACGGCTGTGGGCAATGTGCGGAACAAGGGGGCCGAGCTAATCACTCCGATGTCGTTACTTTAAGAAAAAGCCACATGCGCGATCGCCTTTGTCCGCACACTCCAAAATTGTTTTTGATGAAAAATCACCCGATCTCTTCCATGAAGAAGACCTGACAATCCACATGATCCCATCATTTTTATTACCAGTATTTGGCCTCATTCTTAGATATCTTCCCTCGGATGTGGTGTAGATGCAGCTGATTAAAAATCCGCGAGTTTTTGAGTTTTCTTCAGTCAACACAAAAACCGCTTTCTCGAATGCCACCACACTAGCAAGCCCGTCACCGGGCAACACACCGACCCAATCAACACCTTCCGATTTGGCTGGCGAAATAAATACCCCTCGGTTATTTTTTATGTGCCCGGGGATGGGGCATGATTCTTCGTCACCTGGCCAAGCCGGGATATCAAAGTACCGGCTACTAGCCTCCGTAGGGAAAATCGCGAACAACTGAAAAAAAATAATCCCTTTTAAGACAAAAAGACGCACGAACTAGCACCCTGATAGATTTCAAAGCCTTCTTTTATCAGTCCGCAGATTTTCTTGATGCAGGACTTGTCTGAGACTTCTCGAGAATTTTCCTATTTTTATCACCTCCACAAAATCCTCTACCTATTCGTTACAGCCCTGACATACGCCTGGCACGCCCGTAGCGCGATCAATCCTTGGTCGCCGGCGTCGGTGATGCCGATAATTCTTTGAGCATGCGCTGGGTCAAGTTGGGCTCGACGGGCTGCATGAACCACGCCGGCGGGGCCGGGGGCTGCAGGCGCGTCGCAGCGACTGGCTGTGTCCGTGCCGTCGAGAAGGACTGACAGCCGGACATCAGCAGTGGCGAGGCGATCGCGAAGAGAAGCCTGATTGCGTTGAGCATCGGATAATTCCTGAGTGTGTTGTTGGTCCTGCACTGCGATCTGCTGCTCGATGGCCAAGCGCTTATCCTGCTCGGCCTTCTGCTGCCGCCAGGCTTCGTTGGTTATGGCGTCGAGCTGACCCTGGTGCGCGGCGCTTTGGGCCGAGAGCCGTTCGGACAGTTGCTTGCCCAGTCGCCAGTCCTGAACCTGCCAAGTCACTCCGGCGGCGCTGGCCATCAACAACAGAACCAGCACCGCCAGGCCGGCAATCTTCTGCACTGGCGTCATGTCAGTGCCCGCCGCACGCCTTCCGCCAGCACTTCGTCGGGGTAAACGTACCCGGCGTTCTCATGGTGGATGATCGCCTTGACGAAGCCCGTCATGACCTTTGTTTGGGCCAGGTCAATTTCCGCACCAGGCCGAGTACCGGTATTCGCTTCAACCGCGCGCACGTACGCCGCAGTATCGTTCTCTACCGACGGCGCCCACCGGCTGATGATCGCCTTCACAGTTTTCAGGCCATGTTTGCGCTGATAAGTCAGCAGCAGCTTGCCCAGGGCGCGAATACCATTCTCGGGCGTATCGAACCTGGCGAAGCGTTTCTCTAGCGCAGGGTCTGGCTTCAGCTGACCCTGCCACTGGTTGGCAGGGTTGTAATCGATGTTGCCGGGGTTCTTGTTGCGTACCCCGCGGGTTTCGGTGGTCGACATGCTTTTCTCCAGGCGTAAAAAAGCCCGCTCAATTGGCGGGCTGCTATTCTTCGGTCGATCTGAGTGGCGGCGGCGTGTCGACCTTGGGCATTTCAAGCCGCACATCGATCCAGCTATTCGGCGGAACATCCATTGGCGCCCCCCGGCCCGGCACCATCTCTCCGTCATCAGTGAGCGTCCAGCGCTGCTTGAAAAGACGGATTACGACAGCCCCGCCATCGGCCTGCTCGCTTTCGGTTATGCCCAGTGCACGACCTCCATCAGGCGAGTGCGGATCTTGTGTGCGCCAGCCCTCCAGTGCCAGGCCAAGGCTTCCCGTCACCCGATACTCGCCAACGCCGAGGCGCTCAACAATAACGCCGCGCGCTTCATCGTTGGCCACACCCCATTCTCCGGCAGGGAGAAACGATTCCTCTTGGAGGTCGCGGCGCTCGCTGGCGGACACATCAGCAATTCTCAGGATGGGTGAAGCCGCCGAAAGCGCACCGCCGGAACCGCGGGTGGTGTTACCTGTGTGGTAAACGCTATACGTGGGGCCGAAGGTTCCAGCAGCACCAGGCGTGGTGCGGAAGAGCAGCGAACCGGTGCCTTGCGAAACGGGAATGAAGATTTGCGCCTCATATCCAACGTTGTACGGAATTCGAATCAGGGTTGAGTAGCTCAGCCCAGACGAAGATCCGTTATTCAGAAACTTGTAGAAAGCGCCCTGTTGCCCAGGCTCGCCAGGTCTGTCCATTTGATAGGCGTCTGGGGCAACATTGGAAAACATCCCGCTGAGCACGCCCGCCGGGATCAGGTCGCCGTTAGTAAGGCCAAAGTTTTTTGCAGAAGCGGTACCCAGGTCCAGTGCCACCTTGGCTGCTGCCTTGGTGGTAGTACCTGTACCACCATTTGCAAACGGGACAACCGCCATACTGGAGACGGGACCAAGTCCTGCGAGCGTGGCTCCCCACTGCTGAACCATCAGGTTGACCGCATCGGCCAGGGCCTTTGGGTAGCCGTTTACAGGGACAATGCCGTAGGACGCACCGGAGGCATTGGCTCCGCGATAAGCCGGCGAGATCGACACGGAGGTATCGCTCGACGGGTTTATAACCTGATAGACGCCGTTATCTGGACCGACAAACATATCGCCAGAGCGGCAGTTTGAAAACTTGGTACCGACACCAGTCACAACGGTGTTGCCGTTATTGACGGTGACGGTTCCTTCTGAAAACCAAGAAGCCATATTTTTCTCCAGGCAAAAAATTACCCGCACTCGGCGGGCTCTTTGAGCTAATAAATCAGTTGAAGGGAAATGGCAGGTTGGCCGTCTCGATCACCAAAGCGGTCGGTAGCCTATCCGTTGCAATTTGCGAAAAGTTTGGTGGCATTGGAGTACCACTCACAACCGTCGGGTGATCTTGAGGTGTCCCCCCAGCAGGCCCGAACATAAACTGAATGCCTCCTACGACACCGCCACACCCCTCGCTTCCCCCATAACGATAGGTCCGCTTCGACTCGTTGAGACCGTACAACCAGATCTGACACCCCCTACTCCAGGGAAGGTACGCGGCGTACTCAACGCCCGGCTTGATATTAATCGTTACCTTGGCGGTAAATATATTTGACTGGTAACTGGGAGGTGTTTCGCGCTGCTCAACATTAAAGACGGCATTCGCGTATGGGCTGCTACCCGATGGGATTGGATATTGCGACTCCTGCGTTCCCGTCGGCGGAGGCGCTTGAATGGATGCAACTACATTCAAGGCCAGTTGCAGAGAGTTAAACGTCATTGCACCGTCCGTTTGCCGGGTTTTCAAGTACGGAGACCCCGCAATAGCGTCCTTCATCAAATCAAAGCAATAGAACTTAGTATTTACGCTTGCGTTAGTGTAAAGAAAAGTCATTGAATCGCCGGAAATCTTTGTCCCCTGCAAGCAACCGCTGCCAGTGAGAAACACGATTGGCGACGAGGCTCCAACCACAGTGAAGCCATAAATAACATCTGACAAGGCAACGCTAGGACTTACACCTGAGCTTGTCCAATTTCCACCCCAATTAGGATCTACGTTCCCTCCTTTAAAACTCCGACGCCACCAGGTCTCGATGACGCTCAGATTTCCGCTTTTCACAAGACCATAGGTAATTTTGGCCGTATCAAACAGAAGACTGCCATCTTGTTTTTTAACTACGAGATTAGCCATTAATAATAACCGTAGTAAATAATGCAATTGGCTGAAAAATTACCCCAGCCGTTGGTGTTGTACGAGTAGATCCAAGAGAGGACCCCGTTGGATATGGTTACCGACGGGACCTTTCCCTTTTCGAGCTGCCTGTCCTGAAGAGGAACGACGATTGGAAACTGGACCTTTCCAGGGGGCGGTGCCGGGATCGCTATTGAACCGTTTGCAGAGTTGGTAACCACTGATCCTTGGGTCTGGCTAATACTCATAGTCATATCGACTTTAACCAGACCCGTATCGCGATCCCTTATTACTAATCCGACCATATTAGAGACTCAGATCAATACCAACCACACCGTTGGCGTAAATGAATTTAAGGAATGTATTGGTTAGCCTCATGGTGCCAAGACCGGCAATATTCCCGTTCATTTCAAACGTACCGTCGAATGAAAGCCTCCACCCGCTGACCCCTGCCACGTAGTTATTTGACTGAATGTAATTACCGATCATGGCATTGGTGATCATGCCCGTTTTAATTACTGCCGAACTAATGAACACCTGCCCGTCAGAAACCACAAACGGGAAAGTTGCAGCGCCACTGACCTCGTCGATAATGGCGAATCGCTGAGCAAAAGCCAGAATTTCGGACGTCTCCCCATCGCTGCCCAGGGCGAGCCCCGCCATTACTTTCTTTCCGTCCACATTGGTCTGGGCCTTGATGGTTGTCTGTGCCGAAACCTTGCCGTCAAGGCCCGCTACGACCTGGCTCACCTGCTGAACCGATGCATTGGTCTGGC
Organism: Pseudomonas sp. OST1909; assembly: GCF_015277575.1. Lineage (NCBI taxonomy): Bacteria > Pseudomonadati > Pseudomonadota > Gammaproteobacteria > Pseudomonadales > Pseudomonadaceae > Pseudomonas > Pseudomonas sp. OST1909. The sequence goes on along the minus strand of NZ_CP063780.1, from coordinate 3,268,191 downwards.
CCAGACTGGCCTGGACCGTATCAGTCCGTTTGGACTGAACCTCGATCGCGGTGGCCCTAACCAGCTCCTCCTGCTGAATAAGCCCCTTCGCGTTATCAATCCCGGCCTGCAAGGTAGTCAGCCGCTCAGCAGTTGCCAATTCGCGAGATGCTTCAACACGCATCTGCTGGGCGATACTTGCGGTGGACTCATACGCTTTCAACGCCCCCGCCAGCTCGCCCGCGCCGTCGTCACCACGCACCGAAGCACGCAGTGATTCATTACTGGATGCCTGGGCCGTGACCCGCCCGTCCAAGTTGGTGACCTTCGTATCGAGGCCATTAATCGCTTGAGCATTGCCGATCGCCTTTTGATCAACTGCAGACAGGTCACTCTTGAGTTGGGTGATCTGCGTTGCGGACGTTTCGCGGTTGGTGGCAACCACCTGCTCAAGCACCGTCAGCGACGACTTGTTGTCACCAACCTGTGCGCCCAAGGTCAGCAATTGCTGGGCCATCGCATCATTTTCGCTGGCTCGGGTTTTACGCTCAACGGCAAGATCCGCCGTGGATGTCCAACCCTTGACTGCGTCGGCCAGATCGCCAGCGCCATCATCTCCCCGAGCAGCAGAACGCAACGCCTCGACGGAGGTAGCGGTGGCCAACACCTTGCCGTCGATTTCCTCGATCTTGGTTTCGATGATCTGGACCTGCGACACCAGCGCGTCAGTGGTCTCAATGATGGTGCCAATATCGGTCCAGTACGTGGCGTCGGGCGGCGTTGCGCCGACAGGCACAGGGCCTTTCGCTTGGTAGAGGCGTTGATCCAGACGCACGATGTCGCCCTTCAAATACGGCTTTGCCGGGTCGTAAGCAAGGGCATCGCTCACTTTCTTGATCAGGTCTTCAAGTTCCTGCTTGGCCTCCTCCAGGCGTTCATTCACAGACCCTGGACCATCACCTGTAATCAGCTCGATCTCTTCTCGAAGGCTTTGGTACAGGGCGCCCTTTCCGATCTTGTCCGCAAAGTATTTTTCATACTCGGCTTGATCCGAACTGGCCTGACCATTGACCGCACCAGGTACAGGAAAGAACGGGCCGACGTTGCCGGTCCGATCCACCAGGCGAGCCCAGAAGAACAGACTCGCGCCAGCCAGCAGGCTGTGCATTTCGTGCTTGGCCTGCGGGTAACTGAAGTCGCTCAGCTTTATCGCGGTCGTCAGGTCAGCCGTTTGGCTGTACCAAAGTTCCGTGCGCTCAGTGTCCTCTGCACCTGGTGGAAAGCCCCATTGAATGCCGATGCCATAGACCAGGCTGGTGGTGGTCAGGAACGACACCGCCGGCGGTAGGCCTGTCTTGCCTTCAAGGTTGGTCAGGCTAGAGCTTTTCCAGATCGACGAAATTTCGAAGGCGCTCACCGAGCGCACACGGGCGAGATAGGCGCCCGAGTAGATCCCGGTTACATCAACGCTGGTAGATCCCGTGCGCTGCACCTTTATCCAGTTTCCGCTGTCCTTGCGCCACTCCACGTCATAAGCGACGGCGCCAGCAACAGCGGGCCATGAGATGTTCATGGTGCTGATGGCTATGCCCTGATCTACCGTGTAACTCGACGTGAGCGTGACGCTGGCCGGCGGCGGTACAACGGTGATCGGGATTACGCTGATCGGGCGTTCTTCAAGGCGCGCACCGGTATCGATGTGCGCGAACTTGCTCGGGTCGTACTGCACGGCCGAGATTTCGAACACGCCAGGCTCTGGCCGCGCAACGCTGACCACCCGGTAAAGCGGGACGGCCAAGTCATCAGCATCCAGTGCCCACACAAGTTCCGGCTCAGGCGTCACTGAGTAGGCCACGGTGACCGTGACTTGCCGACCGCTGACCACTTCCACGGTACGCCCCTCGCACTTGCCGTCAGGCAGGTTGAGGATCAGTCGGTCTCCGGGCTTGGCCTGGGTGTCGCGGTCCAGCTTGATGACCTTGCCGTTAACAGCTGAGATACGGCCGCCAATGGCACGGCCGGCCAGCAGTTCGTCAGCAATCGGGATCACGTAGCCAGGCAGCGGGATACGGCCATCCAGGCCAACCTTGAAGGTCACGGCCCGATCCTTGGAGTTGGTCAGCAGCGCCCACTTGCCGCGGCGCTGGGCCTCGGATTCGCGGGTGCAGCCGATAGCGCTGATCTCCAGCGGATTGTCGCCGTAGCGCCGCTGCAGCTTCTGATCGGTCACGGCGGTGACGTCCGTGTCGTAGTTGTTCAACGGGTTGTCGTAGCTGACCAGCGCCCGGGTATAGCGTGTGCGCTCTGACGCGCTGGAATAGGTGAACTTGCCGTCGATGACGTTTGCCCGGGTGTAGGCAAAGTCAAAGTCCGTTGCCCGCGGCATATCCGAGAGAGTGAACACCTGGCCCTGGGCCCAGTACGTCATCCCTCGGTAGATCGCCGAGATATCGCGCAGCAGTGACCAGGCATCGGCTTTGCTCTGCAGGTTCAAGTTGCAGATGAAGCGCGGCTCCTGGCCACCCTTTCCGTCCGGCACCAGTTGGTCGCAGTATTGCGAGATTCGGTACAGTTCCCACTTGTCCACCATCCACGGCTTGATACGCCGGCCCAGGCCGAAGCGATCGGCGGTGGTGATGTCGTAGGTCATCCAGACGGCGTTGTCGGTCCAGGCCTGTTTGAAGGTGCCGTCCCAAACGCCCGAGTAAGTCCGAGACACAGGGTCGTAATTGCTCGGAACCTGCATCTTGCGGCCGTTGCAGCGAACCGTGACGGCAGGAATGTTTCTGAACTGCTCAGCTGAAAACTCTATGTAGAGCAGTGCGGTGTTCGGATATCGGATCTTGGCGTCGATTACCTCTGTAAAGCCGGCGATCTGCATCGTGTCCGAGATTTTGTTGTTGTTCTGATTGAGCGTGATTCGTGTGATGCGCATCAGCCAGCCGGTTGTAGCCTTTGGCAGGTCTATTCGGCGCGTCCTTTCGTAAAGGCTGGTGGTTTTTCCGTCCACAGCTTCGCTAAGCACTTGCTGATAAGCCCCGCCATCTGTGGCTAGTTCGATCTTGTACTCAATGCGGTAGCCGTTGATGTTACCGCCCGAATCAACGGATTGGAGAACCGGCCATGCGAACCGCACGCGAACGGCTGACAGCTGCGTATTGCTGATCGCCCGGACCCACGGTGTGCCGCTGCGCAGTTCGGCGCTGATCGTGGTTTCGTTTTCGACTGATGGAATTCCGGCGATCGACGCTTGGTCCACACCTCCGGTGCGCCACTCCCATTTTACATTCGGGAAGTTCATGTTGCCTTGGGGGTCTTGAATTGGAGTGGCATCCAGGAAGATATCCCGTGCTGTAGGCGTACCGTCAAACTCCCCCTCACCTACCGCGATAAGCATTTTGGCCAGCGCAACAGAGCGCAGACTGTCCGGGGCTTCCGTTGGCGTTTGTGGCTTATCCTCGCCACCTTTGGCGCCGTGGATATCAATCTTGCGTGCTGCGCCCATGCTTTTCTCCAGGCAATAAAAAACCGCCTCAAGGGCGGTGGGTTGTAACGTTCTATTTCTAGGCTTTATCTTCGGAATAGATGGCGGCGCTGATGATTGCGCCACCCCATCGCCGGTTGCCGTAACACAACGGCACGGGATTGCCCGATGCAGTCGTGTTGCGCGCCGAGCCAAATGCATATCCAGGCTGATTTTCCGGTGCGGCGCTCATCTTGAGGCCTGCCGCCTGCGGACTAAGCATTTGAATTACGCCTCCAGCAGCACTTCCGATACCGCCTGCTATGAGCGCTGCACCTGTAGTTGTTGTCGAACCGAAAGCAAAGAAACCAACCACAATCAATATTGCGCCCAATATGGTCTGCATGAGTCCTGCGCGCTTACGACCCGTAATTACCGGCGCTATTCGGATCTCTCCAGAGCCGCCAAAACCTAGCTCTTTTTCTTTCAGATTTTTTGACCCTCGAAACACGGCAAACTCAATCCCGCGAGACTTAGCGTTCGACAAAAAGCGCTCGAAGCCTGGGATCTGCACACATAACGCCTTGATAGCCTCGGCTGGCGACTTAACCGCCAGCCTGAAAGATCTTCCGAATTGCCTAAGTTGCCCATAAAGCAAAATGGTAGTCATGGGCTGATAATTGATTGCGAGTGCTGACATGTTTTTCTCCAGGCGAAAAAAAACCGCGTTTGCGGGCTTTATGGGATCAATAGGCGGTAGCTGAAATATCTGGGCCGCCTGGCGACATAGATATCCTTCTTCTCAAAACTTCTCCGCTTTTTACTTCGACATCGCGCTCAACCATCATCCCTCCGCCGCAAGCTGCGCTCGGCTTAGCGCCCAGAACTACTCTGCCCGGCTTTACGCCAAATCTAGCAACCTCTCCCGAGGCGAATTCGGCAGCAAGCTCTCCATTGATATAGAAGCGGTAATTGCACCCAGCTCCAAACATTCCACTATCTCGGGTGACAATGAGCTGAGCATCGGACTTTGCGGTGAAGGCATAAAGCCGCGAGGAAGGCACGGGATCGGCTTTGTCGGCAGATATTGGCGAGCTAGAGCAGCCGACCAAAGCAAAAAGAAAAAAGCACCCTACAAAAACTTTCATGTCGTTCCCTCGTTGAGATATGGCGAGACTTTATCACCAACGAGAGAGCAACACGAAAGCCCCGCATGGGCGGGGTTAATTTCGTGGCGGTAGTTAAAGGTGATTCAGGATCACATTTGAAATCTAACGTCGGACGCCGCCAGCAACGACGGCCGGAAGCCCGGACCGAAGCTGGTCGGCCAGCCTGGCCAGCATCTCCTGCACCGACTCTTTCCATAGGATTTGCTGAACCGGCTTTCCGTCGCTGTGTTTCTTGCCGGTGTCGGTGATGACCGCGAAGATCTTACCGTCGGGCGTAACTTCCCAGCGCTTCTTGCCAGGTTTGTAGATCACCTGATGTTGTAGCCCGCACTCGGCGAGCAATTTGTTCATGCTCACCGCGCTCATGCCGAACTTCGCCCCAAGCTCGGTTGGGGTGAAGTTCATCTCTTGCGATTCGTTGACCAGCCGCTTAACCCCCGCCATCTCCATCAGGTCTACGCCGATAGCTGACTTGACCATGCTATTGGCGCTCAATAGAGCCTGATTACCTTCAAGGCCAAAGCAATCGGCAATACGCTTCGCCGCATCAAGGCTGTCGGCGGCGATTGGCAACTGACGCTCAACTGGGATCGTGGCGTCATTCGCTGGCATTTGATAGCTGCCAGTCCTGCGAATTGTCGGCAGAACGTCTTCAAAGACCCAGCGTTCAAACTGCTCAGCAGCGGGAAGCTGGCTATTAATAACGAGCCTCAGCATGTCCGACTCTGCAAGAATTCGCGTGTCTTGCATACGCCCAAGGCTGTCAGCGATGGGGTGGTATTTCACCACCCCACGGCAGTGCTGTTTCATTGCGCTGGTTTGATCCGCATAACCAAGTGCGGAGCATAGATCGCGACCAACAAACCAAGACTCCCCGTGATCGTCAGCAACCACGCGAACGCCGGCACCTTTAAAGCTGAACGGAACTACGCTACTCATGCTGTCTTCCTCACTTCAGTCGACGCGGCCACATTCGGATTGAAGCCGTCCAGCGGCATCAGGCTTTTTTCGCTGACCGAGTAGCGCTTGCCCTCGACCAGCATCAGCCAATTTTCTTCGATCTTGCGAATCAGCTGACCGGAGCGGCCGACCAGATTTGGCCGCCCCGGCATCAGGATCAAGGCGCGACCGCCAGCTTTAAGAGAGAAGTTCATGCCGCGTTCCTCCGGGCAGCCTGGGAAAGGAACCGGCAGCGCAAATTTTCGGTCGCCAGTGCTACAAACTCGAACATTTCCGCCGTGGAGACGTACATATCCCTGTCCACGAGCATTGCCTGCATGAACTGCTGCCGCGTCAAAACGAATGCACCCATTGGCACCGGAGTGACCTGCCGATTGCCCTGATGGTCGGCGCTGACGAGATATCGCTCACACTCTCCAAGCTTGTCCGGGATATCGAAGGACTTGCCCGGCCCCTTCGGAATGAACTCACCTTCCAGAACGGCGTAGGCCGCAATGAAGTTCCGCGCAGCGTCAAGCTGATCAGCGGGAATGTCTGCTGCCGACCGAACGCCAAAAGCTGCATGAGTCTGCGACCAGATTTTCGCGGTGGCTCTACGCTGAATTGGCGCAGGCAGATTCGATACCTTCCCCTTGACCACTGCGCCCAGCATGTGAAATCCGTCCGTGCCGATGGTTTGGCCGAGAACGGTCATCGCCTGATCGGGACCCCGATGGTTAACAGCATGACCTTCATTCCAGTACGCCCAAAGCGCGTCGTCGCACTCGTCCTGATAAGCCAGCACGTTCTCGCGCAGATCAGGACGGACCTTGCTCGCGTGAATCGACATCAGCCAGCCCGGAAGCTTTTTCAATGGCAAGCACGCCATTTCGTACTGCTTACCATCAAATCCAGTTGTCACCATCATGGTGATAACTGAAGCAAATCGCCCAGCCATCAGCTTACGGTGCTGGGTTTGCCAGGCTAGACCCATCCCCTCTACTACTGGCTTCATTGGCACGAAAGGCTGGCCGTCGCGCTCAACGAGTAACAGCTTGGTCGAACGGAACGGGATGACATTGGATTTCGCTACAGCTGTGCTAATATCGCTCATGACGATTTCTTCCTCGAAGTTGATCTCGTTAACCAAAGCCCCATCGCCTGCCAGCGTTGGGGTTTTTTTATGCCTGCTGCTTTTCATGGCCCTGTTCCTGCTCAAGAGACTTTCTAAGCCGGAATACGATTTCCCCGCTGAGACTGCGGCCGTTTTCAGTTGCCCTCATCTCAAGCTTCTCTCGCATTTCGCACAGCATTCGTACAGCGGTAGTAATTTTCAGGGCTTTCATGACGACTCCTTATTTGCGTTTTGTGAGTTTAATGCTTTTTGTGACTTCGTCAAACAATTTTTGCTTTTTGTGCGTTTGCTGTACGCTTCTAGAGACATACAAGGGGATCAACATGTCGACTGATTTTGCCAACCAGCTCATCTCACTGAGAGGCGGAAAAAATCTTACGCAGCAACAGCTTGCGGACGCCGTTGGCATCACCCCGTCACAGATATCTCGCTACGAATCTGGCCAGGCGAAGCCTAGAAGAACCGTTCTTTTCAAGCTTGCCACGGCTCTCGGTGTGACAGCTGAACAGCTATCCGGAGGTGGTGCCACCTACGAAGGCAGGGAAATCACCTTGATGCTGACCGGCTCGGAAGAGAAGGCAATTGAAGACTTTGCTGCTAAAGAAGGAATCTCCTTTAATCAAGCCGTGAATCAGATTATTGCGGCCGGCATGAAGGACCGCATGGACAAGAGCCCTGACCTGATGGCGCAGTTGGAGGCCGAGATGCCTGGCGGATACGCCAAGCTTCTTGAGATGCTGGGCAAGAAAACTTAGCCGACGAATTTTCGTCGGTTGGAGGGCTATTGCCACTGTCAATACCCCCACCCCAAGCCCGGCCCGCCGGGCTTCCAAGATCTTGTGCCGGACAAACAAGGGAGCGTCTATGTCATCCAAGGAACCAATACCAGAGCCCGACAATTCCAGCGCCTTTTCGTCAGTCACGGTCTGCTTCGTGCCCAGGGCGTTTGCCGCCAACACCCTGGCGAACCTAGGCTTGGTTGGCACGCTCTGCAAATCCGGTGACAAAGAGTTTCGACGAATCGAGAAACTGAAGTGCGACCTGTACTTCCCGGCCGGGACATTTGTCGCTCTTGATCAGAATGGAAACATTGACAGCATCCATACCTGGTCCGACATCGGGCAGCTTGACCTGGCTTTCAACGACTACTTGAATTTCCTCATGGATGTCCGGCGGATCTATGAAGGCCCGGGCCCCTACGACAAAAAACTTGAGGCCGTCGAAGCTATGACTACCGGCATGGGGCGCCAAGGGCATTCCCATGGATACTTCATAGCCAAGCATGGCGGTGCCGGCCCACTTCTCGATAAATGCACTCAGCGCAAGCGATAGGCCAAAGCCCAGGGTCTCCTCTCTCTTTCAGCAAACCACATGGAGTAAGTCGCTATGAAATTCCTCAAGGCTGCATGGAACAACCGTAAGAAAAAAAAGACCTGGGCTGAACTTAACGACTGGGCGCTGATCCTGATCGGCCTACCAAGCTTTGCTACCGGCGCCTACTACCTGTGGGTGGCAAAAACGGTTACTGAGGACGTGATCATCTGGTCCGAACAAAACGGACTGACGCTGGAAGCGGTCATGGTTTTTGCCTTTCTAGGCGTGGTTGCTCTGAGCGGCTTGTATTTTGCGACAGTAGCGAAACGCTGTTACGGATTGTTCGTTGAGCGGAATTTTAAGTAGCCAATAGACCGCGCCCGGCCTGTCGGGCTTTTCACATCCAGTGTCGGCACCTCGCCGGTCATCAAGGAAGAAGGCAATGCGAAAACTACGAAGTCACGAAGTTATCGGACTGAGCGTTCAGGAAATTCTTCAGGAATTCAACGAGCGCGCATCAGAATTTGGGATTACCGAAGATAACTTGGTTTCAGTAAGTGTCACGCCACCAAGTCATGCGATCAAAATTCTGGACGGTGCCAAAACAAAGGACGCAAAGGTGCAAGTGACCTTCATCTATTGGAGCGGCCGATGAGCCATATCAAAGCCCGCATCGAAGCTCTCCGAATGCTTGTGGACGAACTCAAGAACGCAGCAACAATCTTCGAACGAGCTTCGCTTTTTGCTGCCATTCGCATTTTGGTCGAGGACCTAGACAATGACGAGCGCCTCAACAGTTACGCTAAAGAGAAAGCAATTGGCGTCCGCTGGCACTGTGCTGCTGCGCTTGGCTTCGACGATACCAATGGGCACACGTTCGAAGCCCACAGGGGCTGGGCGATGGGTGAGCTTAGTACCCTAGAGTCCGCTTACAAGTAAACCTCAAGCCCGGCCGCCCGGCTTTTCACGCGCCTTCAGGAGGAAAAGTTCACAGCATGAGTAAAAAATCAGCCGAAGCTGCAGCAGCAGAGGTATTCAAGATACCTACACATTATGTGTTTTACGCTTACGTCCTTACAACGCTCGCACTCGCATTTGGGGTCGGCTTAAGCGTGCACTTCAGCGACTGGATGTGGCTAGCGCGATTTGGTGCACTACTTGTTTGTCTGGCGTTGATGTTTGAGGTTACAGGGTTGCCTGAGCAATTCGTGAACAAAACGATGGATCTCACAGAAGGAATAACCGCTCAGACTGTTTTCAACCAAATAATGAATCGTCGCTATCTGTACGGAGTGACCGACGACACGACCGATGAGCAGCTTTCGCTTATCTTTGATAGAGAACATCGTCGACGGCTAATTGTTGCAAAAGAAATAATGATTGAAACGATTAGGAAGAAAATACAGCGGCATGAATTTTTTGTTGCCTCGATTGGTACATTGCTTTGGGCCTTCGCAGACCTTTTGAACAAGCTGTAGACCATACACGAAGTCCCATTCTATACCGTATATAATGGGGCTTTGCGCATGCAGACCTAGGACTACGACCACCGGTGCCGAAGTGACAGAATCCACCCTCATCTTCAAATGCCTGGGCCACACCAAGCGTGGCGACTTGATTGGGTCCTAACAGCTGGAAGTGAGCGATACTCGCAGCAGCAAGACTACGATAATCTCCGTCGATCCCAAGCACCTTGCCTCGGCGCGGAGCATGGAAAGGACCCTTCTAGATCGGTGCATGCTCTACAGGGCAAACCGAGCGGAGCAGGACCAGATGCTACTCCGGATTCTTGATCCACAATCTGAAATTACCCGACTATAGTACGGTCCACCGGAATTACTCATGTAAGAAAAAAAAGTAAAATAGTTTTGCGAAATTGACAAGGCAGAGCTTTCGAAACACCGATACTAAATAGGTAGCCATCTTCTAAGGATGAAAAAATGTACAGCGCATACAAACCCATGCGTAATTTCGTAGCCAAGCTCAACCGAATCGATTCTCTTGTGAAAATATGGAGTTTCTTCAGAAATCTTGAGCGGGGCGCGCCATTACCACAGCAATTTTCCCGTATAGGCAAACACGGGTTAGCATCGCTCAAGGAGGTGGCTCATCCATGGGAACTGGATATTCTGACGCGCGAAATCATATTGAACGCCCAAGATGATCGCATCAAAGACTTATACAACACCGATCATTTATCAGTTGCAATTAACCATATCAGACGGATATCAGAGACTCAAAACGCAGACAATCTTGAAAAAACACTTTACCAAGAATTGCAGCGCCTATATCAGCAGCAATCTTTGTGGCGCACCAATACAAGCCTCATGCTCGCCCGTCACTTTAAAATCTACAGCACCCCCAATCTCGCGTCCTTCATAGAGAGAGGAACTTCCCTTTCGATCAAACAAATCTATACATTAGGAATATCGATATCAGGTCACTTCCTCACAAAACATGTTTTTAATACAAAACAGGACTACACCGCTTTTGGAATTAGTGATGAGCAGCGTGACTCCTTTATTGATAAAATAGTGTTTGGATTTGATGCGCTAAAGCACCGCACTGCAAAAACCCAAGAATATAACGAAAACTGGTCATATACCATAAACCCATTGATCAGCACGCCTTTGATTGCCTTCAATCAGGCCATTCCAAATCTCGTAATATGCCCAATACCATTTTACTTGATGTATCGCTTCTCAGAGGGCCTCTTTTTTGACTTCACGAGTATAAAAGGTCACGAGCAGGCATATGGTGATGCTTTTGAGCAGTACGTACATGACGTAAGCAAAATATTAAATACAAATCAAACAGCATGCCGCACAATAGAAATAATAAAACCCAAACCATACAAAATAGGCAAAAATGAAAAGCATGGCGTTGACCTATTGATACATGACGCGACGGGAGCCGCTCTTGTCGAATGTAAGGCAAAACGATTAAACCTTAAAGCACGCTATCAGCTTGATGACGACGCTTTGTACAGCGAGATAGATATCTTGGCGAAGTTCATCGTCCAGAATTACAAAAACCTCGAGGACATTGTTAATGGTCATACTAAGTGGTTGCCTAGCGATCGTACTCTTTTCCCTATAGTGGTCACACTAGTCAACTGGAATTTATTTGCACCAAATGTCCATGAACGAATGGAGGAGTCAGTATTAAAACTCCTAGACAAAGCAGGCATTTCTCGTGACGTACTGCATCTCTACCCCTATACGGTTATGTCAGTAGAGGAATATGAAATAGCTTTCCAGCTAATTTCACAGGTAGGCGTAAAGGAGTTCTTTAGCAAACGAGCGAACGAATACCAAAAGGGATGGATGGTGATGCCGTTTATACATACAAACTTTCCAAAAGAGCTTAAAGCGTGCCGTGACGACTACCTCAATTACGTACTAAAAGACCTGCAAGAGGAGTTGGCATCAGGTATATAGACGAAATGCGCATGTCGTTCCCTCGTTGGTTTGGCGGGACTGTAGAGCACTAGGGGCCAGAAGCAAAAAGCCCAGCGTCGGACGAGAAGCGCAGCTTCACAAGTCGTAGTAGTGAATGCCATTTTCGATACGCGGGGCTTTGATGTAACCACCCTCTTCAACCGTTTGGGCTCCAGAGCCGCTAGTTGAGCCTCCAAATGTCCCGCGAATGATAAGGCGACCTTCGTTGCCAACAGATCCGGTATGTTTACCGCCAAACTCAACTACCAATTCTGAATCAGAAGAAATGGTAACAGAGCCTAGATTTGTGCCAGAAACCACCATTTTGCTACCGCCAGATATAGATGTTGAGCCCTGATGTGCGCCATAAACCTCCACCATAGCCCCTTCAGAAATAGCTAAAGAACCTTGATGCGACCCGCTAATAACGAGCGTACACCCCTTCACGCTAATACTGCCTTGGAAGGAGTCGGCAATAACTTGATCCGCTGTGACGGTCAGGCTAGGTAGCTTTTGCATTAGCAGTGAATCCTTTCAATGAATTTGTATCGCTCACCATAGCATTTTCAAACCGCCCCAGGCGCGTCTCCCCTGTTCGCCCGAAATTGAATCCCTCCTACTATATGCGACCTGGCCAGGCATCCAGCGTGTATGGAATGCCAGTGGCGGCTAATCCGGGAGCGATAGTAGCCTCCGCCAACTCAAAGTTGGCCAGGAGGCCCTATGTCCTCGCTCTTGTTCTACACGGATGAAAACGAAGCAATCGTAGCCACGGATACGCTTTTACATTATTCCGTCGACACGCCCCCAGGGTTCGCCAGCAAAGCTATCTCGATCCCGCACATCCGTATGATCATTGCCGGCACCGGATCGGCCCTGCTTTTCAGTCGATGGATCGGCCTTGTGAATAACCAAGGTTTTGCCCTCGATGTAGATGCGGTCGATGCTCATGCGCCCCAAGAGCTTCAGGCCCTCTGGAGCGAATTGAATCGACATGCCCCCGCCCTCAAGAATCAGACTGCAACGATCTATCACTTCGGGATTTCCGACAACTCTGGAAAAATCCATGGCTTCGCTTACCGTTCAGTGTCGGACTTCAAATCCGAGCATTTAGATTATGGGCTCGGGGTAAAGCCAGAGCTTATGGACAAGGCGGGAATCGACCTCAATTCGTACCCTGCGTGCGCGCCTGAAATGATGCGCGCGCAGTCACGTCAGGAAGAAAAAAAGACCCAAGACCGCGTTTATATAGGCGGGTCGGTGCAAGTCACCCATTTAACCAAGCACGGGTTTTCCATTTACTCATTAGGCGATCTTGACTGAGTGTCTTTGTGCCTGAGGATCAGGCGCGTCCGATCATGCCAGGGGCCGCCAAACACGATGATCTCGGAAGGCCTCCCGTAAAGGTGGTGCAGCAGGAATGGGCCTGGACCGAAGGTGCCCGACTCTTCGCCTGGTAGCGCAGGATCCGTGCCCAGGTAGATCCCGGCGTGGTTCGGGTGAACCGTTCGGCCAACCTGCATAACGATCATGTCACCGCGCTGAGGACTGTCTACGCGCACGAAGCCGGCAGCCTCGTAATGCTGTTCGTAAAGACTGGGGTTTTCCGCCCTCTCCCACCAGCCATCGGCGCGCTGGAAGGCTTCGAATTCCAATCCCCACTCGCGCTGATACCAATCGGCGCAGACCTGCCAGCAGTCCCAAGCGCCGTGCACGAACGGACGCTTGAGCAACGGCGTGCTGCCCGTTGGCGTGATCGTGCGCATGTCGCCCTCGGGCCAGGAAATGATATGCCAGGGCAAGGCCGTAGCCTCGCACATGGCCAAGTCATGCGGTGACGGCCTGCTGGTAGCGTCCGGGTGCGAGTGAACGATGCCGATCACTTCGCCAAAATCTTCCGCCGCAGCGTAGTCCTCGGGGTCGAGCCGGAACTCTTCGTTCGGATCCGTGGCGATGTTCCGGCACGGGAAGTACTTCTGCGCCCGGCCGACGGCCAGCAGCAGGCCACAACACTCTTTCGGATACTGGGCCGCCGCGTGCGCCTGGATTGCCGCGATGATGTGCTTGCGCATGGTCAGCTCCGAGCAATCAGGGAAACGGCGGGGAATCCACCAAAGGACAGTTCGTTGTTCTCGCCGAAGCGCAGCTTGCAGGACGATAAACAACCTTTGCACTGGTCCAGTGCCGGGTCATCCGTGGGGCTGTCCTCGTCGTCGAACATGGCCGCGCCGGTGTATCCGCAATCCGGCCCTCGATAGCCATTCGTCATGGCCCAGTGGCAGAAGGTCGTCATCTGCCGGCCGGGCAAGCCGTGGTTGTCGATCTCGCCCGGGGAGGACAGCTCCCAGACCACAGCCTCCCCGTCCTCGCTGGTCTTCTGATCGATGTACCAGATCTCCAGTGCTTCCTGGGTCGGATCTGCAGTTTGGTTGCCTTCTGGAAAGTTCACCGCGTCCAGGTACTTGGCCAAGGTCTCGCGGACCGTCAGTTTGAATTTCAGCATGTCCTCGAAAGCCAGGCACAACGCGGTGACGCGACCGTTGATGTTGCCGGCGGCGAATGTTGGCCGAGAGGCAGTACCGTCACTGTTGGAGCCGATACCTTCGATCTGCACCGGCCAGGCCGCGTATTCTGCGCCCTGCCACCAAATCGACTTGGCCGGCAGATCGTCTTCCGAGCCTTCATACGCCAGCAGTTCCTCGGGCGTGTGAGGGATGGCGTGACCGTGAAAGCGCAGGTAATCCGCACCATATTCGGTCCCATCAATTTCGAACAGGCGAATCTCGCCGCCAGGCTCCAGTTTCTGGATGTCCGTGATCAGTGCCATGGGTAGGTCTCAGGGATGAAAGGTTTGTTCGAAGGTGGCGGTGATGGCGTAGACCTGGCCCCCGCGGTGCACTGGCTTGTAGCCGTTGCACTTGTAGAGGCCCAGTTCGCCCAGGGGTGGCTCCCATAGGAACCCCCTGGCTCCTTTGTGCCGATCGAGGAAGGTCATGATGTCCTTGATGCGCGGCTTCAGCCCCGTAAAGGTCACCGGCCAAGACTGCGACCGGTTGTTGATTCCGTCCTCCACCGACTGGGTGTACCCATCGCCAAACTGCTTGGTCCGGACACGCTGAGTTATTTCACCCTCCGCGCCCTTCTCTGTTGCCCACGTAAATCGTTCGATTGCCATCAGCGCCCCTTGATTGCTTTGTTGATGACGCCGCCCTGGCCCATGTCCTTGTTGCGCATCTGCTGATACTTCTGCTCAACGAACGCGGCCAGTTCTTTGCCGAAGAGGTCATAGCCAGGTGTATCCGCACTCGATGAGGCGTTACCGTCGCCATCGATGTGCACCTCGACGTTGATCTGCGTACTGCCGGCCCCGCCGCCACCCATTGCTATTACGCCAAGCTTTCCGCTGGACGTCCGTGTCAGCGGCATGATCGCCTCCGGCCCCGCCTCGCCAGCGATCCCGGTTTTGCCGTTGGACATACCGAATGCGGTGGGTTTGCTGACGATGGTGTTGGTGAAGGCGCCCCCGTCGGCGAACATTTGCACACCGCCCGACCAGGCGCCGCCATTGGCCTGGGTAACGCCAGACCAGCCCGCCAATACATCAGGGCTGTACCCTGCCGCTGTCGAGCCTGCTGACGTGGTAGCCCCGCCACCAAAGTACGAGCCAGCGGCAGATATACCGAGCCCTACAAGTGAGCCGAGAAGCCCGGAGGCTGCTTGCCGGGTAGCAATGCGCGCCATGTCCGCGAGAACCGACTTCGTGAAGTCAGCGAACGAGAACTTACCAGTCGTGGCGAAGTTGACTACTGCATCTTCCATGGAGCTGAACGCATTGCCGAATAGAGTCTTGGTCTGCCCTGCTACGTTCTGCGCCGAATCCAGGTAGTTGGCCCAGGCCGATGTCGCGCCCTTCGTCCAGTCGCCTTGGGCTGCCTCCACATCCGCGTAGTTCTGCCGGATTTGGTCGGTAGCCTTCTTATTCGCATCTGCGAGAGCTTGCGACTTGCGGGCGAACTCTTCGTCCGACATGTTCCGAGAAGGATCGGAGCGTTGGTTTTCCAGGTCCAGCGACTGCTGAGCAAACCGGTCTTGCTGGCTGTTCAACTGCCCGTTGAGCGCGTTCTGGCGGTCACCCTGGCCGACGCCCAGTACGGCGCGTTGCCCGGCCAGCTCCAGGGCTCGCTGCTGCTGTTCCAGCGCCTGCGCGTAAGAGCTGATCGCCCGCTCCTGCTTGGCGAGTCGCCCGGTCTCGTTGGTGGCCAGCACTTCAAGTTGGCTGTCAGCATCCTTCTGCGCCTTGACCATCCCTGCGCGCGCGTCGGTGATCTTCTGGTCCAACTGGATGCTTTGCGCGGCCGAGGTGGTCTTCTTGCCCTTGGCGGCTTCCAGTGCGGAAATTTCGGACTCGTACGCGGCTGTAACTTGGTCGCGCTCGTTACCGATCAGGGCCTGGCGTCGCACCAGATAGTCGGCCTCGGAGATAAGGCCCGCTTTCTGCGCAGCGTCCAGTTCCTTCTGGTAGTTTTTGTAGTCGGCTGCGATGGACGCCAGGTTGTTCTTGGCGTCGTTAAAGCCGGTCAGGTTGACTTGGGAGCCTGGTGTTTTCGGATCCTTGAATTTAGCGTTGATGTTGGAGATGTTCTTGTCGATCGTCGCCTGGGCAAGGCGCGGATCGTTCGGCGAAACCTTGCGGATGTCGTCGAGCTGTTGCTTATAGTCCTCAAGCTCCTTGGTCCGCTTCTGCTCATTGGTCAGCGACGACTTGGTCAATGCGTCGACCTTCGTCATTGCCGTGACAGCCGCGCCTTGGGCCTTGGCCTGCTCACCCTCCCACTTGGCGATGTCGGCCTGGGCGGCTTTCTCGTCCTCCAGCATGTTCAGGCGGTTCTGCCGGAACTCGATCAGTGCATCCTTGGACTTTTGGTTCTGAAACAAACCGTCCATGTTCTGGGCTTCGAGCAGGTCCGACCTGGCATTCTCGATGTCCGAATTGATGTCACGCCGCCCGGCGTTTTTGAGACCATCAGCTGCCTTGGCGACAGCGTTGTATGCGCGCTCCCAAAAGCTAAGGTTTTCCAGAATCTTCGGCGTACGCTCATTGATCGCATCGGCGTACTGCTCGGTGGCCAGCTTCACCGCGCCGGCATGGTCGCCCTGCTCTTCCAGTGCGGCGATCTGCGAGTAAACCGACGCCGTCAGGTAGTGGTACTGATCATTCAGCGCAGCAGACGCCTTGACCGGGTCGTCGGCCAGTTTGGAGAACTCGGCAACCGTCTCACTGACAGCCTTGCCAGTAGCTTCCTGCATCGACACAGCGGCTTGGGTGATCGCCGTGAAACTCTCACCTGCGATCTTGCCGTTGTCGGCCAATAGCGCCAGCACTGCGGCCGCTTGGCCGGTGGTGCCCACGGTAGCACTGACCTGACGGGCCATATCGCCGAGTTGCCCAGCGCTCACGCCCACGTAGCTTCCGGTGAGGATCAGCGATTTGTTGTAGCGGTCCTGTTCCTCGCTGCCCCTGTAGTAGGCGACGGCCAGGCCACCTACAGCGGCGGTGGCAAGGGCCAGCGGCGCCAGGATGGCGAGCAGGCCCGCAGCACCTGCACCCGCGCCGGCGCCCAATTGAGCCACGGCACGAACACCGCTCCCCCAGTCACCCGACGACAGCGCGTTGCCCAGCTGTACGACGTTTTCCTGCGCCTGACGCGTGCCGAGACGCAGCTTGTCGAAACCGGTAGCTGTCTTTTCGAGCTTGGCGTAGTCCTTGTCGATCTTGCCGAGAGCCTTGTTGTAGTCGTCCTGGCTCAGACGACCCTCGTCCAGATGCTTGCCAAGCTGCTCGACCTGGGTGTCCAGCTTCGCCAGCGCAGCTCGGGCCGGGTCGATGGCACCCAGCAGACTGTTCAGGGCCTTTTGCTCGTCCAGGGTGGACTTGACCAGGGCCACCTGCTGCTTATCGAGCTGCGCAGAGATCTTCGCCGCTTCGGCCTCGCCATAGGCGCCGGTCTTAGTCAGCTTGGTCAGAGCGTCACGCTGCTTCGCCAGGTCCTGGGTAGTTTTGGCGCTGGTGGACAGCGATTTTTCCAGGGCCTGCATTTCGCTCATCAGCGAAACGGCGGACTGCTCGGCCCGGCCGCCGGCCTTCGCCATCTCATCCAGGCTCGTTTTCGCCTGGATTGCATCGGCCGAGTCGATCTTGACGCCGAGCTCTGCAATGTTCATCGACTCACCTTGAATAAGTGCCCGTGGTTACGGGCTGTTTTCCCTTTCCTCCGCCATGACGCGCAGGGCTTCGCCTTCCAGCACCTGAAGGTCAGGGAAGATTTCAGCGAGTTTCTTTTTCTTGATGCCGAGGAAACCGGCCACGTCGCGGATGCTGCTGTAGTCGAGACCGATAACGCCGCCGGCGCCTGCTCGCCACTGGGTGGACATGCGGTTGAACAAGAGGAAGGACGGCCAGTTGCAGGGCCAGACTTCGACCTCTTCCTCATCGAGGTCGGCAGCCGTCAGCCCGAGAGCAGCCAACTGCTCAGCAGATTGGCCGCTTGCGTACATCGCGCTGGCTGCCGCCTTCAGTTTCCCAGGCGAGCCTGACTGAACGCGCCCTGATAAGCGTTAACAACCGCTTCGGCGGTGCCGTAACAGGACTTAACAAGGGCGTTGATGCTTTTGTCGTCGAACTTGTCATCGAAACCCCAACCAACAACTAGATCCTTGATCTGCTGCACCTGAAGCTCGGTCTCGGCCGCGACGACATCGGACAGTGTGGTCGCCTCACCGAAGCTCGCGCGCATCTCCTTTCCCTTTGCGCTCCAATCATCGAACAGGGCTGCAAGCCCTGGGCGATCCCGATACTTGAAGGTGAACTCGATTTTCTCGGGCTCTTCCCCAACAATTGGAATCAGCACGAATGCCTTGAATGTAGGGTTCTGGGCGATCCTGATTTTTGCCATGGGAACTCCTTATGCGCCAGCCAAGTAGCGGAGCGAGCGAGCAGAAAGCCCGATGCTGATGGTGCGCGTCATTACGTTATTACGCTCCATGGTCGGATCCGGAGTGATACTCACGTAACCCGGGTAGAGGATCTGATCGCCGTTACGCAGCTTCATGCGGACAACTGCTAGTTCCTTGGTGTCGTCGTAGCCCTCGACGGTCTCCACGTACTGGGCCGTTGGCTGGTCCTCCACCACGATGGTGATGGTGGTGGGGTTACGGTTGGTTGGGAACTGCTTGTCGTCGTCATCTTCCAGGTAGCCGACAGTTTGATACTGCTGCTCGCCGCCGGAGGATGTGAACGATGTGACCTTCGAGATTTGCGTCCAGCCGGACACCGGGATCACCGAGCCAGCGCCTGCGCCCACGGTGTACTTGTCGACATTGGTGGTATTGAGACCAGCCAAAGCAAAAGCGTCGGCAGTAATGCCGGAAGCTTTTACAGCGCGGTCATTGATGAGTGCCCAGCCAGAATTGATCAGCAGGACGTCGCCGTTTTCAATGCTGTGTCCTACAGAGGCGGCGACAGGTGGCTTTGCATTGGTCAGGGCGGTGAAAGCGACGGCGGATCCCAAAACGCTGGCGATCTCCAGCACAGCGCCGTTCGGCAGCGGGAAGCGTGCGGCCATGGTGTATTTCCTCTTGAGTGCCCGCCTGTCGGCGGTAGGTTATGCCCCAGCGGGCAGTTGGTCTGCGACACCCAGATAGGTGAAGCTGGCCGGGACCATGTAGGTCGCCGGCTCGGTAATAGTTGGTCCTTGATCTACTGGCTCGGTGATCAAGCCCTCGAAACCGTTGCGGGCCAGCGGCGTGTCGACGCGAAACAGCCGGGCCAGTTCGTCAATAAGCGACTCGGCGATGGCCATGGCCTGCGCAGAGGGGCAGACGATGCTGACCTGATAAACACCGGCGTACTCGTAAGCCTCCCCGCCGAGATAGCGGCAGGTGGTGCTGGCCGGCAGCTGGTAGGCTCGCAGGTACGTTTCAGAGGCACTTGGTGTAAAAGGCTGGTTTGCGTAGGCCACTCGTATCGGGCGCGCAGCCGCCCATGCGGACAGCTTCGTTTCGATGGCCTGACGGGCGCGTGCGTGACTCATACCTGGTTGTTCCTGATGGCCTCCAGCACGATCTGCTGGAAGCGAGCTACGGTTACCCGGACCATGCCGCCAGGGGCTTGGGTCGAATGGCCGAACTCCAGCGGAATCGCGTAGGGCAAGTTGTTGATGATGTAGGCCATCTGGCCGGCGGTGAAGTCGCTCATTGCAGCGACCAGCGCGGCAGTGGTTTCTGCGCCGCTCGGGTCTACCTCGTCAAATGTGACGTTTTCGACCACCCCGAGCGAGATGTGCCAGTTCGCCCGGAACCGGCCGCCGACATAGCCTTCTGGGGCGATGACATCCATGCCGTCGTGTAACTTGCGGCCCTTCTTGAGCCTGCCAGCTTTCGTGAGGTTGGTCGGATCGCTGCGTAGCGCGCTGTTGTGGTCGTCGACGGCCTTGTTGTACTGGGTCGCTACGGCGTTCTGTGCCCATATCTCTGGGTTGCCCACAGGAGACATGCGGATCAGGCTGCTGCCGACTTCGATGATGATCTCCCGCACGCTTGCGTTGATGGCTTCGCTGGCCTGGGCGGCGAACTCGGCCAGGCTCAGGGCGAAGCTGCCGGATTGGTTTGCGTATTTGGTAGACACAACCGACTCCTCTCCAGCCGAGCATAAAAAAACCCGCTCAATGGCGGGTTTAGTTACGACAATTAATTGGTTTGAGCGTATGACCGCCGATCAGGCAGTTACGCCGCGAAGGCTCAATACTCCTCGAGCGCCTTGTCCGCCTCAATATCCTGATCAGCGCAGGCTTTGACCATAGCGAATCCGTACTGGCGCATCTGCTTCATACAGCGAGCCACAGTTTTTTTGTGCTCGTCTGGAATTTGCTTGATTTCAGCTACTGCACTTAGATCCTGATCAACGCAAGCCTTCACCATTGCTGATCCGTAACTCCCCATCTGAACCTTGCATCGATCAATGATCTCTTTTTTTACATCAGTGTCCGCATAGGCTGTAGTAGATAAGAAAGCTGCAATGCCAACCATTGTAATAATGCGGCGCATATCCATATACGTTTCTCACAGCAAGAAAGTTAAGGCACAACGCTATTACGGCCACGATTTTTTGTCCACTCATCAACACCCACAATGATGATGTCAGCTTCAAATCCCGGATTACCATCGCACCTGCAGCTCATACAAGATCGGAGTGCCGGCGGGGTTGAACTCTTTCAGCGGCGGCACGATTGACCAGGTGCGCCCCTGAGCAACCACTTTGTCGAGCAGACCAGGCACCCACGCCAATCCCTGCGCGGCGATCTTGAGCTTCTTGTCGCCCTGCTTGATGAGGCTGTTGTTCTGGAATTCTTGGCCGGTGAAGTCGAGCAGAATGCCTTGAGCGGTTTGCTCGATGGTTGCACCTGGTGCTTCGCCGCCCGTCTCCGGATCGTACTCGCCAGGTTCCGTCTTGCTGATGGTCACAGGCTGGCCGAACTCTGTGATCACCTCCAGCGCCATCACGGCCACATCATCGTAGAATGCCAAATCTACCTCCAACAAATTAGGATGAGCCATGACGAATGCTATGCGTGCAGGACTAATCCTTGATGCACTCAATCAATATATTTTGCAGCCTGACAAGGCGCTCTATTTCCGCCAGATACTTAGGTCTGCGATAAGAACAGCACTTGAACAATCCCCGGATGCACGGCGAATAGCTCAAGCACAGCGTAGATGCGCCCCCTCATGGGGACCTACAGAAACTCCCGTCGATGTCGCTGCCACTAAGCATTTAGCATCGATGATCGGTTCTTCGAGCGAGTGGCCAAAAGATTTGTTTGAAAACTTGGACATGGGCGAATTGCAAGGGGATTTCTAAGCCCGAATGGCGAATAAACCGCGCTTCTGCAAATAGTCAGCAAATTGTGTGGCGCTCGGTCGATCCGGCGCTGCCGGCAGCAGCCGGTTGCTGGTGGACGGGATCGCCGCGTACTGCCGCGTCACCGCGCCCTCAACACGATCCAGCAGCACCGCCCCTTTGCGCTTCTCCACCGGGTCTACATCATCCTGATGGATCTCTGCAGCCAGGGCCATCTGGCCGTACTGGATCCGCGCCGGCAGGTAGTTGTTCGGCTTGATCTCGTGATCCAGCAGCACTTCCCGGCGCGGCCAAGACAGTCCCTGCTCGCCATTCGTCTTGCGCCCCTTCCAGGTCATGCCATCCATAGCCAGTGCGGCCCGGCGTAGCAACGCTTCCTGCTCCGGGACGCCTGCGGGGATGACCGTGCCGAACTTCAAGGCATACATGGCCAGGTCCTCGGCGCTCGCATAGCTTTCGGCGTCAGGCTTGCCGGTGCCGTCCTCAATGATGAGTGTCATGCGTCGTCTCGCTGGAATGGTTTGAGGATTGGCCGCCGAATCACCAGCAGCCAACAGTATTACTCCTTGGTCAGCTCAGCTACGAGCTTTTCCAGGGACTCTTTCGAGGCATTGGCCCGATACTGGACCTTGGCCTCATCGAGCGTTGCCTTCAGCGCCGCGATTTCTTCAGCCTCATCACTCGGCGGTTTAATCGAGGCATTTTTCAGGGCCCCAATCTCTTCGCGCAGCGCGTCGACAGTCAGGACCAGGCCGTCACGCTCAGTGGTCAGCTCTCCAACCGAAGCATGAATGTTTCCGAGTACAACAAACAAGCGCAACGCCAGTTCGCCGGACTCTGGACGATTGATTTCGCCAGTTTCCAGGCCGTCAACAAGGATCTGGATCGATCCATGCTCAGCACGCAAAGCCGCGATCACCTTTTCCAGTTCGGCTTGGTTGCCCGCACCAACAATCTGCGCCCGCTTGGCTTCCTTCACCGACACATCGATGCCGGCTGCTTCGTACGCATTGACCACGCTCGGCCAATCGCCAATCACCGCCACGCGTGTAACACCGGCTTCAGGCTTATCGAAGTGTTCCGGATTGCGGTAGCGCTTCTCCGGGTCAAAGTCGTTGAGCTGGTTGCTGTAAGTCAATTCCATGAGTTTCTCCAAGGCGGCCATTGCTGACCGCTCGTTGAGTTCGAGGCTTAGCCGCCGGTGGCAGGAGGTGTTGCAGTGAGGGTAATCATCACGCCAGCAGTCACCTTGTTGCTGCCCGCGTGCTTGACCCAGTTGGCAGCGGAGCCGACGGCAGCCAGGGTTGGGTTAGAACCGCCAGTGGTGGCTTTCCAGCTGTAGCCCAGCACGTCGATGTTCACGGTGCCTTCAGCGCGGTAGCCGATGCTCAGGTTTTCTTCGTCGTTCACTTCGTAGGAACGGAAGCCTGGGGCCTGAGACTCGGTGATGGTTACCGCGTTTGGCAGCAATCCAAAAATCACGTCCGCCGGCGCGGTGTCCGTCACCAATACTGGCTTGCCCAAGGTGCCCGGCAGGCCGCCATAGATCACAACACCCGCTTCTTCGTAGATCTTGTTGGTGATGGCTTCGTCGACGATGTCGAAGTAGGCGGACGAGTGCATGACCCACAGCGCAATCCGGCCGAACTTGTCACCAAACTTGCGCATGCCACGGGTCAGCGTCTTCTTGCCATCGGTTTCGATGTTGGCCGAGACCACCATGTCAGCGTTGGAGCCGATGGCGGCACGCAGGCCAGCAGTTGCATACTGGATGAAGCCTTCCAGGGTAGCGTCTGCTACGTCGGCACCGACGATCTGGGAGAACTCCTCGACCGGACGGCCGCGGCGTTTGAACGCCTCTTCGGTGGTCTGGTACGGGCCGTACTTCCAGGGAGCCTTGACGCCGACGGCTTCGCCGGCGGTGATCTTCTTGGCAGTTACCTTGCCGTCAGAATTGACGTCGCGGTGCTCCAGAGAGCCGTTCAGCTTGTAGAGAGCGCGCTTGCGGAAGTCGCCTTCGATCAGTTCATTGTCCAGCACCATCGCGCCGTTGGACGATGCGTTGAACACATCCAGGTTGTCCTGGACACGCTCGAGGTATGCGGTTTGCGCCTCATCGTTGTAGATGATCAAGTCGCTGTTAACGGTTGTAGCCATGGGTAAATCCCCTTACTTGGGCAATGCGAGATATGCGGTTTGGCCGTGCTTGCGCTGAAAGTCGCGCTTCTGCTCGGAGGTCATTTCGGAGCGCTTGAATGCAGCCTTGCCGCCACCCCCGCCCGGGGCAAATGTCCCTGAAGCCCTTGGCCACAGATGAGGTGCGTTTTCGCGCAGAGATTCCGCCCATTCGAGCGGAGTCAAAGGGGTCTTGCCGTCTTTACCGAGGATGACCTGGCCGGATTCATCAACGGCGACTGCATCGCCATCTTCGTTAAGGGTGAACACGCCTTTGGCGCGCAAGATGATGTCGTCTGTTGCTTCGGGGAGAGCGCCGGCTTTTAGTGCTGCACCGCGTACCGAGTCGCCCAAGACTTTGCCCTGGAACTTGGCAGCGAAGGATTCAGCCTTCTCGGCGCGCTCGCTGATGGTCTTCAACTGCTTGTCGTAGTCGCCACGAAGACGCTCAGTGCGGCGGTTGAAGACTTCGTCCACCTTGCCCTCTGTCAGCAGCTTGGTTTCTTCGTCCTGGCCGGCACGACTGAGCAAGCCTTTGACGGCGTCAATGTCGATGCCTTCAAACTGGGTTTCGAACTGAGTCAGCTTGCCGGAGGTTTCCTTCAGCTTGCCCAGCAGCTCCGAGTTCTTGGTTTTCAATCCGGAAACGGATGCTTCAACGGCAGTCGCGATAGCGGCCTTGATTGCCGGGTTTTCCAGGTCGATTTCGTTTTCGTCTGCCACGTTGATGCACCCCTTGGGTATGTTTTGCCCGCCTGACGGACATAAAAAAACCGGCTCAAGGCCGGCTGAATGAATGTGTTCGGTTAAATTCCGGCGCGTTCGAACGCCAAAGGCTCCAAGCCCTTCATCTGTTTCAGTGTTAGCGGCGAGAAGTTGCGGTCCAGTTGCAGTTCGGCGAAGCGCTCCACCGTCAACCCACCCTCCCGGAACAGCTTGGCCCGGACTGGGCCGATAGCAACGTCCTGGAACGCAGCCGGCTGCTGCTGGAGCCAGTGGTAATAATCGAGGTCTGCACTTACCTGCTGGCCGCCATTGGCGCCTACTGAGGCACGGGTAGCGCCCTTGGCGAACATGGCACTGAGCTTGGTCAGCAGGATGAAGGTGGTGCGGCAGTTTGGATGGAACGGCGGCCTTGGGCCGGAATCCACTGGAAACTTACGTTTGTCCATTGAGCGGCATTGCTGGCTGGTCTTGCTGTCCAGCGTGGCCACCATCTGGATCTCTTCCACGATATCCGTGTTGGCCTTAGCCACCTCCATTCGCGCCTGGGACGACACATGCTGAATGGAAGTGTGCACGACCGTGCTGGCATTGCGATTGGTGGTGGCCAAGATGCCGTCTTTGTACCCTGCCGCCTTGGTGCCGCGAATGTTGCGGATGATTTGGAAGTTCGTCTGGCCTTCGAAAAAGCCTTGCCGGATAGTGCCGGTGACACGCTCTCGCTCGGCGCCGGTCCAGCCCTTGATGAAGGCTTTCAACAGCTTGCCGCCACCGGTACCGCGCACGCTGAGCGGATTCGTCAGCACGGCGGTACGGATTGCGGCAGCTGTTGGCGCGACTACATCCAGCGACACGCCAACCGGTGCCGACCTGGCAAGACTGGTCGCCTCGAACTCGGCCTCGTAATTGGCGATGTCCACCAGGTCGAGGTTCAATTGCGCGCTATAGCGGTCGAAGATGCCCAGCAGCAGGCTATCCACTTCCTTCAACAGTGCTTCCAGACGTTTGACGTTGTACTCGGTCAGGTCCGACTGGGTGAGCCGGTCACGGATCGAGCGGTCAATCTCCTTGAGAAAGGGAGCGAACTTGCCCACCTCCCCAGCCTTGAGCTTTTCGAGAAAGACAGCGTGCCGGATGGTTGCGTCAAGTATTGCTTGGTTCGCCGCCATCTACTATGTCCTCGTCGTCCAGGCCCAGACCATCGCCCTGCTCTTCCAGCTCGCCGTCGATCTGTTCGTCAGTTCGCTCTGGCGCGATCAGTCCAAGCTTGCGCAGATATGCTCGAAGGTCCGCTTTCGCAAAGCCGCCGTTCTGCCACAAGCCCACCAAGGCCGTGATCATCTGCGGATCGGCCGTCAGCTCGACGAACTCTTGATTGACCTGATAGGCGACTTTCTTGTCGGTGATGCCCATGTAAGCGCAGCACCACATGATTGCCCGGGTGTAGGCCTCGCTGACGTTCGCCACGCACCCGGCCAACACCGATGTTGAGGCTGACTGATCGCCGCGGGACTCCGTAGCGGTCTTGGTAGCAAGTGACGCAACCACCATCCGAGCGCCCAGCTCGATCATCATCTGGTTCTTGTCGGCCATGGCCTCTTTGACCAAGGTGTTCGGAGCGGGCTGTGCGTAACCGAATGCGCCGCCCACAGGCAAAAGCATCGGCGCTCTCGATCCAACATAGATGCCGTTCTTCTGCATCCAGTCGCGCCACTGCTCATCCAGACCACTGATCCAGGGCTGTGCCTGCCCACACCAGAAAACGCTATCTTCGTAGTCAGCACTATTCCGGTAATGGCCCAGGTTGATCATGGCGATGTCGTAGAGCGGCGACTCGTCGATGCTTGGATCGTTGTTCTGTGCGCCGACGAAGGTGAACGGGATCTCCTTGAGGCGACCGGTTACACCCTCGGGCTTGAACTCGTCGATGACTGCCAGTGGCCCTCCACCTTTCGGCCCAGACCTGCGCCAAACGCGGCAAACGAAACCGTCGTCTTCCAGCGCCAGCTCCCGGTACTGCTCAGCTGTCTTGTAGCCAAAACCATCCGGTATCTCCGGCGACTCGCGCAGCACCACCAGCGTCAGCACGCTGTGACCGTTCACCATGCCCGTGCGCCAGTTGATGATGTCTTCGGCGCAATAGGACAGGATCACCGAGTGCCCGCCGATACCGTCATCCTGGTGATAGTCGACGTACAGGCCGTGTCGGCCAGCCTCCAGTACCTTTTCAAGCGTGCCCTGGGAGTGCTGGTAAATGCTCACCCCAGATCCGTTGGCATTGTCCTGCAGGTATTCAAGTTTCTTGGGGACCGTCAGCGTCGGGTCTTTGTGGAAGGCCAGGCCCAGCAACCCGTTACGGGTGTGCCCGGTGGCGTTTTTGAACACTGCCCGCTCTCGATAAGCCCGGTTCCTGTCTTCGTTCTCCGGCGACTTGTCGTGTGCGTTGATGAGCGGCAGCCGATCGACAACACGATGCTGGCCCGCGCACACGTCGCGAACGGTCGCCCAGCGATCCAGCACTGCCGTGTATTCCGCCCGCTTGAAGGAGACGTCATTGCTCATCGGGCGTATCCCATTTTGATAGAAGTGACGATCGCTTTGATCGGATAGCGCTTGGCGATGAAGTAGCCGGCGGCGTCGTTCATATGGTCGTGACCCTTTTTCGGATCTTTGTCCGGCTCGCCCTTGTCGGTGTAGGTCTGTCGCTCCAGGCACAAAGTGAGCTGAGGGCACTGGTCGATGTTGACCTTCAGTCGTCGCTCGCCGTAGGCATTCAGGAACATAGCGTTCACCGAGTTCACGCGGTCTTTCACGCCTGGGTTGGTGGAGTCGACGATCACCGTGAATTTTGCTTTCTTCAACAGCGACAAGTCGGACTCGCTCGCGTTTTTGCTGCTGGTGTTCTGCCCGCTGGCGTCGGGATAGACCGCCACCGAGTGCCCAGGGAACCGCGTCTGGATCTTCTCGATCATCTCAGGTGTGTCCCGCACACCGTGAAACTCATCAAGGGCCATCGGCAGATTGTTACGCACGACGTAGACAACAGCGGCCATCTTCATGACGTTGAAGTCCATGCCGATGTGCAGCGCCTCACCTGGCTTGATTCGTTCGCTGGTGCGGCATTCAGTACGATTGAACGTGTAGTAAACGACACCCGCATAGTTCTCGAAGCCGGCTTCGTACTCTTGCCGGAACGTTCGTGGGTCCATCTTGCGGCGAGCAGCGTCAAGCTCTTCAGGAGGGACGTTGCCGCCTTGCAATGACGTGTACTGCCAGCTCTTGTGATCGGGTTCGCCACCTGGCTTGCCGTCCATGTACGTGTCGTAGCAGTGGTTGAAGCCTTTCGGTGTACCAATCCGCAGCGCATGGCCGCCCTTGCGCACGCCGACACCTGGAATCGTGTACTGACAGGTCGACAGCATCGGCCTCAGCACTTCTTCCCACGCAGCCCACGGGCAGTCCGCCCACTCATCCACTAGGACGAAGAACAGACCAGAGCCCCGAAGGTTGTCGTAGTTATCAAGCCCCACCACGCGCATGACGTGGCCGGACTTGAGCGTGATCGAGCATTCTGTCTCGTTCGGGCGATGTGCGCGCCACGCCTCGGGGATGGCCTGCTTCAGCCGACGCCAGAACACACGCTTGGCCTGCTTGAAGGTCGGCGCACCGTACCAGATCTCATCCTCGACGCTCACGCCCCATTCAGCAGCCAGCCGTGCAGCGCGGCGCATCTCGGCCTTGCCCAGGAACGTTTTGCCGAACCGGCGACCACACACCGCATCGCGGAAGCGGGCCTCAGGCTGAAATCCCCAGCAGTAAATGTTCGCCTGTTTGGGCGTCAGCTTTACCGGCGGGTCAAAGGTACGGGGTAACGGGGACATTCTCATCAGGCTCCAAGGTGTACTCAGCAACGGCGTGCTGCTGGTCAGCGTGGGAGCCCAAAGGCTTTTCAGGTTCAAGGCGGCGATTCACGTAAACGTCGCCCACCTCTTTAGCGGCCTGCTCATACAGCTGAGCGGTCAATGCAAGGTTGCGCATGTTCTCGGCCTTCTCAGCCATTCGCCCCAGGCCGCGAAGACGGTAGGCGCGGTTGGCAATCGGTATCTCGGCTG
The DNA here is from genome assembly GCF_015277575.1 of Pseudomonas sp. OST1909. Classification (NCBI taxonomy): domain Bacteria; kingdom Pseudomonadati; phylum Pseudomonadota; class Gammaproteobacteria; order Pseudomonadales; family Pseudomonadaceae; genus Pseudomonas; species Pseudomonas sp. OST1909. The sequence goes on along the minus strand of NZ_CP063780.1, from coordinate 3,239,826 downwards.
TCTCTTCGCGGAATCTCTTTCGGGTGTCTTGGAATAGGGTCACCCACTTAACTGCAAGGCCCTTCCCCGCAGCCTTGGTTGGGTCGTGCGTCTCCACCTGCTGGCGAGTCACGACGACCCCGTATTCGTTCTTGACGGCCTCCACCACCTGGGATGGTGTGTCAAAGCACGCCAGCGCCTGAACGATGAAGCTCTTCACCTCATTTTTCAGGGCTGCCATAAATTCTCATCCGTCTAGAGCCTGTCAAGAATCAGGCCGATCTCAGCAGACAGGTTCCGCAGGCCCTCGCAATGTTCAATTTCCCCACCTCGGCAGGACTGTTTGCAGCATCCACCAACGCTTGAACGTCAGGGCTCGCACCATAGCGGCGGACCACACCGACGAACTCTTCCACGTCGTGGCCCTGCAGCTTTATCTTCGGTGCACCGTCCTGGGTGAATGCTGGTTGACCGTACTTGTCGGTCGCGTGAGCCAGGTGATAGAGCTCGTGCTCAATCAGGGCGCAGAACTCAAGGTCGCTGCACTGGGCGCAGTAGTCAGCAGCCAGAGTGATGATGAATGCCGGCACATCGCCGAACCAATCACGCATCTGTTGCTCCAACCGGGCTTTCTGCCAACCACCGGCGCGGAACGCTACCTGCTCAGCCTGGCCCAGCACGGTGCGACCCTGCTTCTCGAAGCTGGAAGACGCCCACATGACCCGGATGTCTGCATCCAGTAGATGGGCATGGTCTTCGTTGTGAATCCTGCCGCTGTTGACGAGGATCTCGGCATGGACCCATTCCCACACTTCCTGGGCGGGAGTCAGGCGTATACCGAGGTCGGACAGATTACTTAGCGCTGCCGGGGGAAAAGGTCTATCCATAAACCCTCCCAGGACTCGTTTGCTTTACGCGTATGTAGTCAGGACCCTTGCTGCGATGTAGCCCGTAAAGCCGAGCAGCAAAGTCATATTCCTGAGCTGGTAAAATATTTCCGTCAGACGGGCCACGTGCCTTAACTCGGGAATCACTATTGCAGCCTTTGCAGGATTATTCGTTTCTTGTGCATGGAGAAAATCACTATTGGCTCTCCTCGCCCTTAAGACGGTCTCGATACGTTTGAAGCCCAAGTAAGCGCTCAAACCCAACGTCAAAAGCGAGCAAAGAAACATTGTTGGTATGTTCCAGCCCAGATGCCCGTAGGGAATCGTCTGGCCAAGGTATGCACAGCCTGCCAATGTCGCACCCAAAACAAAGCGATCAAACTGTCCCATCTCTTCATTGTGGCTTTGGTGCAGCAAAACACTCCGTTGATCCGTTCCCATGCCCGTATTCCGTATGTTCGGGTGAAATTTCCCTATTCATATATTACGACAACGAGCGCTTACCAACATGCCGCACTCACCTGCGGCACACCTACCCCGCCCCGCCTTCCAGAAGTACGTCAATCAGCTTCTGCTCACCCAGGCGCATCGCACCCAGACATTGCAGGTCGTCGCACTTGGGCCCGAGGCCGAAGACGGTCACCTCACCCTTGGCACCGATCAGCGTCAAGGCGCCGACCGTGCACTCGGGATGCTCTCCAGCGTCGAGGTCGTCGGCAATCTTTCGCAGGGTCTTGGCGGCGTCGCGCCAGCCCTCACGTTTGAGCTCAACAATCTTCATGCCTAACTCCGCGCCACGGTTTGGCGCATTCGAAAACGTGGCGCGGATTACGGCTTCCGGCGATCGATGCCTTCCGGTGCCTTCGGGCATCCCATGCAATGCTCACAACTCAGCGTTCGGCAAAGCCAGGCCTTCACCGGCCTCCAGTACATGACCATGAACATGTGGCGCACCCCAGCCATGCAGAGAGCAACGTGGAATGTCAGGCCAGCAGTGGTCGGCCCGAAGAAGATGTTCTGGCTGCGGGTCATCACGACGAACCCGCTGATGGCGATCGCCGAATAGATCAGCTTACCCAGGATGCCGTCCCTCACCTTCCCGCTCAGTACGCACCAGGTGGCCCACAGCGCTACCAGGCCACAGGCGATGGAGTTGATCAGTTCAAGATTCATGGTGGATTGCCTCCCCCGAACCGCTGGCGGATGAGCGCCCAGAGGTCAGCGGCTTTGATGGCTCGGTTGATTGCTGCCAGGAGCGAGCCGCCGAACGTGCCCAGAAGAAAACCAATCCCGGCAACGATCTTTGGCTCAGTGACGTTCAGGTAGGCGCTTACCATGCTCGTCAGGTACAGCGAGCAGGCCACACCGGTGACCAAGAACACCAACCAGGCGCGCCAGTCGGACAAGTCGTCCTTGTGCCACCAGCTTGCAACAACAGCCCCAATCAGGCCCGCAATCAACAATTCGAACCTGTCGATCTTGTCGAGCAGGCGCTGTAGATACTCCATGCGCTCGACTCCGTGGGGCATGAGAAAATGGCTATAAGCCATGTAGAATTCCCCTGCCAACTAACCAAGGACAAGGGTATGAACAAAAAAATTGCGGCAGGATTACTCGCATCGATTGGGATCATCGCCGGCGCTCACGGCGAATCCTTCTCAAAGGCCGACATATGCAAAGCAGCTATCGCAGTGGAGATGGGACGCCCAACCAAAACCATGAAAACGAAGCACGCTGAGCCAAACCCCGAAATCACGTACCGCCGCCCGGATGGGGATTCATTCCGTTATCGCTGCCAGGTGAGCGAAGATCGAGTGATTTGGTCTTCTTTTATGGAGGATGAAAATCGGTGGGGCCGTTGGCGCAATCAATATCCTGAGGGTGACGCCCTAACTACATACTCGGTGTCGAATGGCGTGCTGACGATCAGCAATGATCAGTCGGGTGACGAATCCTTCAGGAAAAAAGACTTTTGAAGCCCTGAATAGGTGCGCGTCTTTCCGCGCTGCCTGCCAAAGACAACCCCGGCGTCGACGCGTCGACGCCCCAATGCATCGATCTCGCCGTTCGTGGCTCGCGCCACCCTTGAAGCACAGCAAGGTCAGGGTGCACGGGCTGCCGGTGTTATTTCAGTACGTCGCACTATCCGGCTATCGACGCCCAGGCTATCCCGAGGACTGTCCTTGGCTACCGGTGAATTTGACGCATAAAAAAACCCAGGCTTTAGCCTGGGTTTGCGGGTATATCAAAGCCGGAGTTACAACTCGCCGGCCCTTTTTAACACTTTGATGTCATTTGACACCGTCTTCTGCGACGTCATGGTGCGCTTAGCAATTTCGATTTGAGTCAGGCCTTCGTCCGACAGTTGTTTTACGACATCGCGACGCTGAGACGCCGGCAGTTTAGTAGCCAGCTCTGTGGACTCACGTACGAGCCCAGTCATACTATCGGCTTCTCGGATGATCCGTTGGGTGCCATCAGGCGAATCGACGGTAAATACCATCCGATCACCCTTCTTCTGGACCGTGTAATCAACACCACCCTGCTGAATAATTTTAGCTAGGTCGGACAACTGCTTAGCGACCATCGCATCAGCACTATTCACTAGCACTGATGGCGCAGGGGTCTTTTTGCGAGGAGCGGGTGTTCCCATGTTTTACATTCCTTTAGCGGTTATTGTGAGCCGCTATGAAAACATGCAACCGTCAGAAATACTAGTAAATTGCTAGAAATTTTAAGTTACTGCCCATCCATCTATACACGCGTACGGATGGCATGATGGGCTAATATTGGCTCAATAGATCACTGCCCGTCAAGCGACTTCGGATGCAATAAGGCCTTCTCGTTCGAGAATGTGCTGAGCCTCGACCAGGGCCAGATCTACGGTGCTCTCCAGCGACTTACGAATGTCACGCCTCCACCGCTCCTGAGTTTTAATCGGGTGCGGCTCATTCGACCAGTTATCCATCTCGTACCAGCCGGCCGGCAAGACGTTGGTGGAGCGCTTCCCATCCACACCAGGAAGCCGAGGTAATGCCCAGGTAACCACCGCGCAATGCAGGAACCTTTCCGGCGCCGGCGACCGCATCACGCGCGTCAGCTCAGCAATAGCTGCGTGCTTGCGCTCCGCGTGCGTGGAAAACTTCGCGACCAGTGCGCGCCAATGCTCGGCGGATAGCGCCTTATGCAGGCGACCGAACACCCAGCAGTCCTGGAGAAACGCCGCCTCCTTGCCAACGATCTCCCCCTTCTGCTTGGCGCACTGCACCTTCGGCTCAAAGTCGCAGCCGCCGGCGGAACTGATGGTCTCGGCCGCAAGGGCGCGAACTACTGCTGAAACAACGTTGCGATAGGTCATGCTGCGAGCCCCTTCTTTAGTTCTCTGGTCTTTGCCCTGTATTCGGCGGTGATAGCTTTCAGTTGCTCTACGGTTTCTTTGCGTGGCGTGTGGTCGGCCTCTAGCGTCTCGACAGCCTCCAGGCCGATACGGGCGATCAGGCCAGCCCGAAAACCCTGGGAAACCGTCTCGCCTTTGCGGGCGAACTTGGACGAGCCTGCATTACAGCTTTTGCACTGGAGCCAAATATTGGTCGGTACCAGCCTCAGTTCAGGCCGTGCACCCTTACCGAGGAAGTGACCCGCATCAAATGCGCCGCCGGTCTTCCAGCCCTGGGCGGCCAGGATCGATTCCTGCGACTCTCCACAACTGATGCAGCCGCTGCCAATGCTCAGCTCGTAGGTGCGCCGGTAGTCGCGCACGGCCTTCTCAGCGTCCTTGAGGTGATCGCCTCGGCTCTTGAGCGCTTCCTTACGGACTTTTATCTCTCGGCGCCCAACCTGGGCCAGCGCCTTAAGGGCCTTTGGTGCGTGCCTTGGCGCGTCGATCATTGCGCATGCCGGACTGCACGCCGCCTGACCGATGCGCGCCGGGACGAATGAGGCCCTGCACGTAGCTACACGGCATTTCTTCGGCTTGGGCTGTTTCCGTTCGATAGTCATGCGGCCTCCTTGAATGCTTCAAACTCTGCCATTTCGGTCAGGCGCTCTTCCGTGAGCGTCGGCCAATCGTGTAGCACCAGATACGCGCAGCACTGGCGCCAAAAATCTTGGAATGTCTCCTCCCCCATCGAATCGTAGGAAAGGCTGCGGGGTGTCTTGCGGGTGAGTTGGCCAAGGCCAGGAATGTCGAAAAGCTCCTCGTCGCAGTACACGCCCGACTCCAGTTGCAGGGCCTTGATTGCGTCGTGTGACTGCTTGCCAGAGAACCGGTCGATGTTCTGGCTCAGCACCCGGCCCAGGCCGTGGACCAAACCATTAAACCGTGGGTTGCGCGGCTGCTTGAGGTCGGCCCGGATCTTCGTGTTGATGCGGAAGTCACGCTCACGCAGGATCGAGCGGTCAGCATCGGAGGACGGCACGAATGCGGCGACCTCTTTGCCGGTGGCTGGATCGACCAGTCGGCGCAGGACCAGGTACACAGGCATTGGGCGAGGCTTTGCTGGCTTGGTCATTGCGCTGCCCTCTTCGCTTCCAGTTCCTGGGCCTGCTTGATCAGTAGTGCCCGGCGATCCGCTAACTCGTTGGCCGCTGCAATCCGTATCTCGTCCTTCTGCTCTGCGCTGGCCTTGCGCATTTCCAGCATCGAGTTCTTAACAATCTCAAGCTTTGCGCGAATAGCGGGTTCCGGCCGGGTGACGGTGCCGGTGAGCAAGCCCGCGATCGCGCGACCGTCTTCGGTGACCGGCTCGACGCTCAACTCTGCCAGGTACTTTTGGCCGTGCTCGCGGGGAATACGCTTCAGCTCCATCGCCTTGGTTACGGCCTGGAGTCGACGGTTGGCGTCGAAGCCCACGGACACATGCCAGTTGACCGGCTTCGCATCCTCACGGGCCTGGCTGACGAACCGCTGGTAGGCGTCAATGAACGCCATGCGAGCACCGATCTTGTCGCCACCATCCAAGATGGGTTTCGCAGCAGCCAGAGCCAGCTGAATTTCATCAGTCAGCACCACAGTTTCGAATTCATCGTTGGTCATCATGGCGATGGCCCAGGCCTCGTCCTTACCTGGACGTCCATCGGCGGTCTGGACGCGCTGCAAGATGTCAGCCATAGCCAGCTTGCCCTTCACTTCGAAGCGGCACGCCTTCAACGCGGCTTTGACGACAGGCACCGAGTAAGCGCAGAGGTCTTCAGCCATCATTGCCGCAGTGCCTGGGTTCATTTCCTGACCCATGGCCTCGGCGGTTGCGCAGATGGCGGCGGCCAGCCCAGCAACCTGCTGGTCGTTCATTTCAAAGGTATTCATTGCGGTCACCTGCTTGGCGTTTGGCCAGAACCATCTGGGCGGCCTGCTCGGCTGCTGAGTGGTTTGCTTCGGTCCGCTCCATCTGGCGGGCTGTCGTGCCGTTGATTCGCTGCCCGGTCACCCACTGGGTGTGGTAGCTCTCTGCGTTGGCCAGCAGTTCGTTGAGGCTGTGGCACTTGCGCAGCACGGCGGCATCGCTGGTTTTCAGGAAGTGGGCAGCGACGTGGTGGGCAGCATCGGCACCGAGACGGTCGACCAGCAGCGCTGTCTGCTTGCCGGTCTTGGCGTTCCAGACCGGCCAGGCGCCGTAGCGCTTGCGGTAGGCCATGGCGTAGTTGGCCCAGACCTTGAACGTCTTGCAGGCCTGATCCTTCGGCCCCGGCATGTCGGCGGGGATCTCAACTCGTGGTAGCTGCGGAACGAATGGCACAACCTGCCCCGTCACGACCTTGGCGGTAGCCTGGGGCGTAATTGGTTCAATGACCGGTTCTATGACTGGTTCAAGAGAGTTACTGATTCTGGGTGCAGCTACTGCACTACCCCCTGGTGCAGGAGATTCACTAGGGGGTGAACCTGCTGCACTACCCTGGTGAATCTGCTGCACTACCCCTGGTGCAGGAGGTACACCACCATCAAGGGTGAGGAAGTAAACGTTCGACGAGTTCCCTTTAGGGCCACCCTTTCGGATTTCCTTTCGCAACAAGCCGGCTTCACACAGGGCGGTGATGTGGTTCATTACTGAGCGCTTGCTGATTTCGCACTGGTCAGCGACATGCTGATAGGACGGCCAGCACTCACCTATGTCGCTGGCGTTGTCAGCCAGCTTGATCAGGACAAGCTTGCGCAATGGATTGCCGACGCGAAGCTTCATCGCGGCGACCATAAGGCCCATACTCACGCGGCACCTCGCACTGCTTTATCGTGGGTGAACAGGCCATCCCAAGTCTTCATCATGGGCAGCTCGCCGGCCAGGTACAGGTCGTACAGACGCGCGGCGCCCTTCTTCAGCAGGATCGGCGTGTAGGAGATAAAGGGGTCTTTGCCGTGCGGGGTGACTTCGTGCTGATGCTCGGTCATGTACTTGTCGCGCGCGGATGAGCCAACACGGTGACGCGTGCCGGACTTGCTCTCGTTGTAGAGCCAGCTGCGCGCCTCCAGGTACTTGCCCACCTGCATGACGTTGACCCCATTGAGGCCCTTGCAGAATTGGGTGTGGGTCATACCTTCCTTGAACAGGTTCTCCAGGGAGTGGATCTTGGTGGCCTGGGCCTGAACCTCCACGGAGAGTTGTAGGCGAGCCTGCTCAGCCGATTGTTTCTGCTCCACCTCATCAGCCCAGGCGCGCGCGGCTGCTGCCGGATTGGAGAAGTCAGGTAGCGTTGCAATGACGCGACTACCTTCAAGCTCACGCCAGCGCTTTATCACCACCATACGCATTGCTGCGCTGTAGCCGGTCAGGAGGCAGTCAGTGTGTTCCCGGTCTAGCAGATATTCGGTTTGCTGCCGGTTCATACCGTACAAATAGATACCCTGAAAAGTCAGGACATCTTCTTTGAGGTCAGCAAGCATGTTGCGAATATCTGCCTTGACGTTGTCGTGCCGCTTGCCGGTCAGATCGGCGATTTCACGCGAAGACATCGTGCGCGCCACGTTTTCAGATTGCGAAAAACGTGGCGCGAGATTGTTGGGGCTATTGATCGACTCGGTGTGTTGGTGCATGATTCGCTCCAGTTGTTTACCGCTGTAGAAAAAGCCGACCTCGTACGTCGGCTTTTTTGTGTCTGTAATTCAGGCCGCCTTAACCGACTGCTTGAAAACTTCCAGGCTGACGATCACCTCCTCAGCCTCTTTGAGCAGTTCGGATTTCTCGCGAGTGCAAACGCAGCCATCGGCTTGGGCGTCGAAGGCAAGGCGGGTCACGTCAGCTAGATCGGCGTGCAGGCGCAGCAGCGCAGTGTTGAGGTTGATGCCCTCGGGCTTTTCCTTTGGCACTAGGTCGAAACCGAAAGCCTCGGCCCACGCTTTCAGCGGGCGGAAGTCCCGCGTGAACTTCATAATCCTGTGCAGCTCCTGGACGTTCAGCTTGTGGCTGTCGTAGTCCGGGTTCGCCTTCTGGGAAAGCAGCGTCTTCGAGGAGAAGCTGGCGCCCTCTGCAATGCGCCCTGCCCCATGCTCATCCACGACGTCATAGATCGCCTTCATCAATTCCTGCATGTAACACCTCGAAATTCTTTACGTGGCGCCCTGCAGGTGCAGAGGCGATCATTTGTTCAGGCAGTCAGCAATAAAAGCCTCAGGCTGCTGTGCGCTTCGGGCGTGCTGGGATCGGACGAATCTCATTAGCCTCGATACGCCCGTCGTCATGAAGGGTGATCTCGATGCTTCTGCCGGCTCGAACCATTTGCGAGATCGCGCTCTGGTTCACGCCGAGAGCAGCAGCAAGCGCGGCTTGAGTGCCGTTCTCTTCTAGGTATTTGCTCAAGGGGATCTTTTTCATGGAGTTTCCACGGTTTTATATCTGCCATGCATAGTAGCAGCGCTGATTTTTATCAGCAACTTAATAATAGCAGCGCTATTTGCAAAGATATCAGCTCTGCTAATACTCTTGCTCGTATGAAAATACGCCGCCCCCTTACCACCGAAGAAGTCGCCGAAAGCGCTAGGCTCAAGGCCATCTATGAACAGCGGAAAGCAGCCGCCAAAGCTGCCGGGCGCAGCCTGACTCAGGCGGACGTTGCCGAAGCGTGCGGATGGTCTGGACAAAGTGCATTCAGCCAATACGCCACGGGGAAGGTGCCGTTAAATGTGGAGGCACTGCTAAAGCTCGCCAAGGCGCTCAACTTCGATGCAGGCGAAGTCAGCTCTCGACTGTTATCCACTGTTGCCAGCGTGCAGCCGGAGCGCATCCAGCAAAGCGCAAAATTAGGAAGTATCGAGACTTGGGACGATGAAACCCCGCTCGATGATGATGAGGTATACGTTCCTTTCCTTCATGAAGTCGAATTGGCGGCCGGATCTGGCAGATTTGCTATTGAGGAAAGCGCTAATTCACGTCTGCGCTTCAACAAGAAGGACCTGCGCCAAAATGGCGTTCAGTTCAGCAACGCAAAATGCGTGAAGGTCGGCGGCAACAGCATGGTGCCCGTGCTACGCGACGGCGCAACCGTAGGAGTGAACGTAGGGAAAAACTCTCTCAGCGATATAGTCGATGGAGAGATGTACGCCATCAACCATAACGGTCAGCTTCGCGTGAAGCAGGTCTACCGCATCCCCATAGGGATTCGACTGCGCAGCTTCAATCGTGATGAGCATCCCGACGAGGATTACACCTTCCAGCAGATTCAAGAGCAGCAGGTATCGATTCTGGGTCATGTATTTTGGTGGGCGATGTACTCGCGCTGAATTAAGTCGAGATGTCAAATTATCCGTTTAGACAAGCTATAAAAATCTCAAGGAAGCATGCTTAATTATGGACTTTATTACCGAGTACAGACCCTATGCAGAGTTCGCTTATTTTGTTTCTTGGCCCCTAATCCTGCTGGGCGCGGGCGTCGCAATTTACCAACTGAAAGCATTCAAAGAAGAAGCAAAAATTCGATTCAAGCGCGAAACAATTGCGTTAAGTATTTCCATATTAGACCGAAAGCTTCGGAGCATTGAAGCGTTAACGAACCAAGCTTTCCAAGATAGCTCATACAAAGAGAGCCCTGATTTTACTGGCAAAATAGTCGGCCTCTCACGCGCAGGCTCAACATTTAACCAAGATTGGCTTGACTGGTATCAAAGCGACGAAGCTATTCCATTCTACAATTGCCTAGTACTCGTACTGAATGATATTGAAAACTTCGCTCACTATATATACTCCGGAATTACTGACGAAGAACTTTGCTATAAACTCGAGCATTATTTTATCTTATCTAACATAGAATATCTTCGACCCTACATTGCGCATGCAAGAGAGGACGAGGACCATGTGGTATATGAAGGGCTCGCGAAGCTTTATCGAGACTGGTCTGACAAAGCATCTCACGATAAAACGCAAAAAGAGCTTAAAAAAATTAGCACCCAATTGAGCAGTCAGAAGCGGCCAATTTCCTTAAAGAGCCTTGGATTAAAATGAGTTATGACCAATGAATAGAAAAGCTCCTGCTATTTACTGGCGATTGCAGGACCCCAAGCCGCAACTGTAGGGCGACTAACTACATTGAAATGAGGCTATCAACCGCTACGCACCGTGCGCACCGCTTCCCTCTTGCAATTCAAACCTAGTACCGGCCGCTCCAGACCCGCTCCGTGCGGGTTTTTTTACGTCCGCTGAAATTATTATTAGCAGTGCTATTTACATTCAAAATTAGCACTGCTACTTTTACTCGCAAGCCAGCATACTTTGGTCCAGCAGCGAAAGCTGCGCCGATCTTTAGCGACACCCCTTGCCGGATCACCACCGGCCCAGATTCAAAGGCAGCGATGAACCGGCCTAAACGGTTCAGAGGGTTGGCAACTGACCCGGGCGTGCAGCGTAAAGCGCCAAGAACAGTTATCCAGCGGGAGAACAAGCCGAAAGGCCCGCGGCTGGAAGAACAATTTGATTCAAGCCGGTGACCGACGCCAGAAGCGGGTCACGGCCAGCTCCAAAAGATTTGAATTAGCGATCCCGATAGCCTCGGCTGGGAACGCCGGACCTCATGCACCCTGCCCCACTCAGCCAGGGCATTCAGAGCTGTAGCGTGCATGTTGTAAGGACCTGTGATCCACGGCGAACAGATGCTGTTTAACGCTGTGAGGAGGAAGCTCGACGCCCACACCGAAGACGACCGGCCAGCCCTGCAATCGGCAGCGGGCAACGGGCCATACCGCTGACGCAACAACCCCGGCCTGTCGCCAGTAGCGAGGTCGGGGGTTTCACCGATAGTTCTTGGCAACAGGGCCTAACGGGAAACCAACCGAGGGTCACGACGATGGACGCAACAATCATCAACGGTTCATGGAAGGGTCACCTCGGGCGTGGCCTCGCGCCGCGAGAGCTTCAGTTTCTGCTTTGGATTGCCCAGGGATTCACCTCGAAAGAGATTGCCCGGGAAGCAGGCATAGAAGCAGGCACTGTCAAAAAGCGCCTCACCAATGCGATGTTCAAGCTGGGCGTGACGAAGCGCACGGCTTTGGTGGCTGAGGCCATGAAGCGCCAGATCATCACGCCGGTGTGCTTTGTTCTGGCGGCGCTGATCGCCATGCACTCGATGGTCAGTGAGGACTCGCTGCGTCGTGATCGCCGGGCGCCGGAAAGGCGAATGGCTCAGGTGCGAATGGTGCGCCGGGCGGAATGCGCCGAGCTTTTCGCCTGATAGACACACAACAAACCCAGGCCGCCACCAGTAGCGGGCCTGGGCACCCTTCCACACCTCTATTACGTCAGCACTCCTCCCCCGCGCCCATCGGCAACCAGCGGGAGGCATGGGTGTTGACGAATACAGGTGAACAACCCGCCACTTTGGAGGCGACCATGTCAGCACTACGCAAACCTCAGTTTGAGCACGACGAACAACTGCCGCCTCCGGTGAGCGAAACCTCTCTGCAATTGGCTCGCAGCGAATGGCTGTACAACGCAGCCGAAGAGCTGGCCAGAGGTGGCGGCGTGGTGTTCAAGCGCCATCTGCACCCGCAGCAAGGCGTCACAGCCCATCAGTTCGCACTGGCTGTCGATGAGTACGCCAACAACCTACTTGCCGACTGCGGCGTCGACACTCCAGCCCTGGGCTACTTACTGATCGCAGGGATGGCGGGTTCGAGGGTGAAATCGGAAGCTCTGGAGCTACTCGGCCGGAGCGACCATCCACTGGGAAAACTAGGCGAGATTGCCGAACGCCTCCTTCAACCTTTGGCTGATGACGCTCTTATCGCCCAGGCCGAGGACGACGAACTGTGAGCCCCTACGTTGAGATCGATAAAGCGTTGTTTGCGCTTGAAGATCCAGATAAGCCCGCTCTCGACGAGATCTTGGCTGAGGGTTTGATCGTCCGCCACTTTACTTCGGGCTCCATCAACGCAGAAGAATTCCACTGGTATAGCGCCCGTCTACTGGATGTCAGCCGGCGGCGTAAGGAGATTCAATGAGTACCGCACCGGTTAAATCCCTGATCGACGAGCAGCTCGAAGACATTAGCGCTCACAACTTGCGGGAGGCCTACAGCCTGGCCGAACGGCGTGGCTTCTTCGGGGCACCGGTAGAGCAATACGCAGAACCTGGCTACGGCGGTCGAGTGCTCCAGGTCCTGCGCTACCGAGTTGAGCGGCAGAGCTGATCAGCCTTTGCCCTTGTTCTTGTTTTTCGCACTGCCCTGACGCGCTTTGAATTTCGGATTGGATTTACAGATCACGTAGATCCGGCCACGGCGCATAACGATCTGGCAGTCACGGTGACGGTTTTTAGCTTCTTTGAGTGAGGACAGCACTTTCATAGGTGAGGCTCCTTGCGATTAGTTGAAATGTTATTACGTATCTTAAATACGAATAAGAATGTTTATCAACTTTTATTTCCCTGCCCCCTACTCACTGCTGCGATCGTCGCGGCAAGGATTTCTCATGGCCACGAACACGCGAATTTGGGACCAGGTCGACACGACCGACCCTGATGCGACTAAAAAATACACTGGCGCAGGTGGTTTTAAGGGCACTGCGATCAGGCCAACCTATCTCATGCGCAAGGCGACCGAAATTTTCGGCCCATGTGGTGAGGGTTGGGGTTGGAACGTCCTTGAGGATCGATTTGACGAAGGTGCACCGCTCCAGGGGCCCACGAAAGAGTGGCCAGAGGCTCCGATGATCTGCGCGAAGCTACACACCGTAAAAATCGAACTTTGGTACTTGGGCAACGCTGGGCAGAAATGCACGGTTCAGCACTACGGCCATACGCCATTTATCTACCTGCAGCAGGGAAAAATTCTTACCGACTGGGACGCGGCGAAAAAATCGTTGACTGACGCCATCGGTAAATGCCTGCAGCCTCTGGGGTTCGCCGCCGACATCTACATGGGCATGTTCGACGATCCAACCTACGTCGACACCATCACCGAAGAGTTCAAGCTTGAAAAGGCCGAGGACAAGGACGCCGAGATACTTCGCCAAAAACAAGAGCGTGTCGACTGGCTTGCCTCAGCGGTCGAAACCATCGGCAAGGCCGTCACGACTCACGAACTCAAGCTTCTGAACGTGAAATACATCCGCGAGGCAACTCGCCGCAACGAACCCACCTTCATCGCGCGAATCACACGAGCATTCGAGGAGCGCAAAGCTGTGCTTGAAAAAGGCACGGAGGCCGCAGCATGACTCAACTCTACGCACTCACCGGCAAGCTCGCCGAACTCCAGGCAATGGCCGACACCGACGACGAAGGCTTGAAAGAGGCCCTGCAGCACGCCATGGACGAGGTTCAAGGCGACTTCAACGACAAGGCCGACAACATCGTCATGCTGCGCCGCAATATCGAAAGCGACGTGACGGCCATCGACAACGAAATCGAGCGCCTGGCTGAACTCAAGCGGATCAAGTCCAACAGCGTGTCGCAGATCAGCGACTACCTGCGCCGCAACATGGAAGCCGCCAACATCAAGTCGATCAAGCGTCCGCTCTTCACCATCACTCTGGCCATGGGCATCGAACGGGTCATCGTGGACAACGAAGACGCCGTGCCGGACGAACTGACGTCGGTGAAATCGAGCATCACCCCCGACAAAAAGGCCATCGCCGCCAAGCTTAAAGAGATCCGCGAGCATAACGAAGCGGTGCGCAAGCGCATGACAGCCGGTGAAGACGCTGAACACGAACTTCTACCCGAACCTACCTGGGCCCACTTGGAGCGCGGCGACAGTTCAATCAGAATTAAGTGAGGCAGCCATGATCAGCAACCACCTCAACCTGGTCGAACAGCAACGCCAGCACGCCGACTCAATATCGGAGCGCACCGCACAGTTCCTGGCCGCTGGCGGAACGATCTACCAGGGCGATAGCCCATCTATCAACCCGCCACCGCCGAAGCGTTCTGCCAAGATCGACCCCGACACCATCCTCAAGCGCCGCAAGCCGCCCATCACCCGGGCCGAGCGTGAAGCGCTGCGCAAACTTGCGGAGGCTTTATGAGCAAGCGCAAGCCGCACAACCTCAAAGCGCGCATTGACCGATCCTGCCGGTCGCTGCTGGCCGCCAATCACGTCGCAGTGGTCAACATCGACCCCAGCGGCCGCCAGGGCATGATCAATTACAAGTCGCTGAAGAACATCGCGCCGGGGAGGATCGGCCAGGCCGTCTGCGGTATTCCCCACCGGTGGACGATCTACCTCAGCGCGCTTTGTATCGACGCCCGGGGCGACCGCTACAGCAAATCGGTGGAGGTGGCGCCCGAAGGCGTCTACCTCTCCGACCACCTGGAAGACGTGATCGAGCATTGCTACAAGAAGCTGCGCGGCGAGGCCAATCAAAGCCAGATGGTGGCTTCGGGCTGGATCGCCATACCTGAAGCGATATCGCTGGACGAGGCGCACGCCGCGCGGATCTTCGAAGCGGTGGGCGCCTGGCACCAGGTGAAGGTCGACTCATGCGCCGCATAGCCCGCATCCAGCAACGCAAACGTCAAACCTGGCTCGCACTGCCGGCCAGCGGAATAGAAGAGGTAGGCCATGGCAGCAGTACCGCAGAAAGAGCGCTCGGCCAAGTCTGCCAGGAAGCGCGTGGCGAATGCCGAGGAAGAGTTGAGGCTCAGGGTTCGCCCAGGCACACGGCAGGCGCTGGCCGACCTGATGGAGTGGTCAGGCATTACTGAGCAGGGAGAGGCGATGACGTTGATGATTCATCACCTGCACGCGCTGGGTTCCGCAAAGTGCCAGCCTCTACTGAATCCGCCGCGCCACGAAATCGCAATCCCTGAAAACGTGGCTCGGGAGTTTCACATGAAGAGCATGCAAATAATTCAGCAAGATCCAGGGGACGAGGTGTTGTCGCCGAGCTTGAGCTGACTCAGTGCCTGCCGATGGTTAACTGCTGCCGACCCATCGAAGTAACCGATCCAGAACTGCCAAACTTCACCGGCAATGCGACACATGTCGTAGAGTTCGCCATCAAGCGCGAGCATGTGGATTTCAAAGATCTCATACCTCCCTTCTTGGTCGTACTCTGGATCTCGCGGCCTGGTACGCGCCTCTTGGATTCGCTTCATTTCGTGCTTAGCGTCGTTGGCGAAGTGTCGACAGGCATGGAGTTTCAGCCCGATTTCTTTATCAGACTTTGCTATCAGATCCATGAATTTGTTTCCGCCATCCAGACCATGTAGCGGGGCGACCTTGTCAGCCTGATGGTTGAGCAACAGCGCCGCGCATAGAAGTCTTCGGTAAACACGTAAAAGATGCTTTACGTCAGGCTGAATATCTTTCTGATACTCAGTCCAGAACTCATCGTAAGCTTCTGCGGAAAGATCTCGCCAATAGCCTCGCGCATCATCAAGAAGTAATTCTGCCACAGCCATCTCCATTTCCGGCTCCATGCCGGTCACCCGTAATACCCCATATCACTGAACAGCGCCAGCCGGCGAAGTCGTAGCTCAAAATAAGTACTAATGTAACGGCCTCAGCGTTGCGGATATAGCATCGACCATCACGCGAGTGGCATGATCAACTTCGATATTGACAAATGAGCCCTTACGCAGAAGCCTGAAATTTGTCAGGCGTATTGTCTCTGGAATTAGACTAACGCTCAAATGATTCTTTTGTCTATCGACATCATGAACTGTCAGACTAGCGCCATGCATCCCGATAAAACCCTTGGAGAAGAAATATTTAATAGCGAGCGGAGGAAGCTTCAGTATCATATCCACCGTCTCCCCACGACTCTTAAGTTCAACTATCTCAGCGACACCCTCAATATGGCCATAGAGACTGTGCCCGCCGTTCTCAGAGCCGGTAATGTGCGATCGCTCTATATTCACCTCATCGCCAATGCTCAAATATTGCATTGAGGTATTTAGATTCGTCTTATCCGAAACATCAAAAGTAACGGAGTTTACAAAGACAGAAGTAACAGTTAAGCACACTCCATCGATAGCTACACTTGCTCCGACGAAAGCATCATTGAACAATCCACCTAGATTACTAACAAGCAGACTCTTAAAGCCATCGCCAGATCTCACATCCAAGACTATTCCAGTGCCCTGCACTATCCCCGTATACATAGATTCAACCCCTATATTGAATAAATCGGCAAAAACTCATTTTCCCGACGGACAATTATTTTAGAGATGCCTGCCCCCAACCTCAAATACTTGGACTTAAGCAAAAAACGTTATCTATTTCAAGGTTCAGCGCACCTAGTCTGCCTCTAAGGCCCGCGGCTTCATGTTAACACTCACAACTGCGCTAGGTCAGCGATCAGCTTAAGAACCCAAGCGAACTCTGGCGCCGAGCGCATCAGCAGGCCGACTAATCATCCGCACGACCTCATCACCTATCAGACGTATCTCTACTACATCAATTTACATACTCACCGCAGTCACCATCAGGTTTTTGCTGAGTGCAGATCATCAATCCAATTAACGAATCACGCCTGCCGGCGAGGATCCCCTATGTCCGCACAACAGAAGAAACACCCCTTCGATTTCAAAACCCAATACGGACTCGGCTTCAACCCTCAGGACGATGAGATCGTTGTCGACTTCTTCTGTGGTGGTGGCGGCGCCGGTACCGGGTTGGAAATGGGCCTGGGCCGCACAGTGAACGTGGCGAAGAACCACAGCCCGCAAGCGATCAGCATGCACACCGTCAATCACCCGGGCGCCAAGCACTTCACCACCGATGTGTTCGATGGTGACCCGGACACCGAATGTGGCGGCAAAGCCGTGGGCTGGTTCCACATGTCACCGGACTGCACGCACCACAGCCAGGCGGCCGGCGGCCAACCGCGCAAGCGCGAGATCCGCAACCTTTCTTGGATTGGCCTCAAGTGGGCAGGCATGAAGCGGCCCCGGGTAATCAGCCTGGAAAACGTGAAACAGATCCTGCAGTGGGGAAGATTGATCGCCAAGCGCGACAAGGCTACCGGCCGCGTGGTGAAGCTCGGCGGCGAAGTTGCTGCACCTGGTGAGGTCGTGCCGGTGGGACAGCAGTTCCTTATTCCTGACCCGAAGCAGCGCGGCCGCACCTGGCGCCGTTTCGTGGCTCTGCTGGAAGGCATGGGCTACGTTGTGGAGTGGAAGGTTATCAAAGCTTGCGACTTCGGCGCGCCCACCAGCCGGGAGCGCCTGTTTATGATCGCCCGATGCGACGGTCAGCCGATTGTGTGGCCTGAGCCAACCCATGCAAAGAACCCCGTCAAAGGCCAGCAGAAGTGGAAAACAGCAGCTGAATGCATCGACTTCACTGACCTGGGCAAAAGCATTTTCGGCCGCAAGAAGGACCTGGCCCCGGCCACCCTGCGCCGCGTAGCCAAGGGGATGAAGAAGTTCGTCATCGATAGCGCGGCGCCGTTCATTGTGCCGATTGCCAACTGGTCAGGGGAAACGGTGCAGTCTGCCGACGAACCGCTGCGGACCGTGACCTCATACCCAAAGGGCGGCGCCTTCTCGGTCGTCAGTCCGGTGATTGCACCCGCAACACACCAGGGCAGCGACCGTATCAACGATCCGCTCGACCCACTGCCGACAGTGACGTGCGCGAATCGAGGCGAGCTGACGCTGATCAGCCCCACGCTGATTCAATCAGGCTATGGCGAGCGCCCAGGACAAGAGCCTCGTGTGCCTGGCGTTGATCAACCCTTGGGCACCGTTGTTGCTGGCGGCGTGAAGCACGCACTGGCATCCGCCTGCATCGTCCAGGCTGGTCACGGCGAAGGCTCAGGCGCAAACAAACGCCGCTCCCACGGGGTGAACGATATCTGCGGCCCGGTGGGCACCGTCACTGCAAGCGGCGGCGGCCAGTCCGTCAGCGCTGCGGTGATGATCCAGGCAAATGGCGGATTCAACACCACGCACGCCAAAAGCATGCACGAACCCATGACCACGGTCACTAACACCGGCAGCCAGCAGCAGTTTGTAAGCGCCAGCCTAGCCACCTTGCGACGGAACTGCGTGGGTCGGGGAGTGGATGAGCCTGTACCAACCATGACCGCCGGCGCTGAGCATCACGCATTGCTGCATTACAAGCTGTCGCCAGAGCATGAAGACGGTGCCCTGCGCGTTGCGGCATTCCTGATTAGTTATTACGGTACCGAGAACGTCAGTGCTTGCGATGCACCAGCGCCGAACATCACCACCAAAGACCGACTGGCCATGGTCACCGTGATGGTCAAGGGCACGCCCTATGTGATCGTCGATATCTGCCTGCGGATGCTGAAGCCGTCCGAGCTGTACAAGGCCCAGGGCTTCCCGGCCGACTACATCATCAGCCACGGCGCCGACGGCAAACCGTTCACCAAGACACAGCAGGTTCATATGTGCGGCAACAGCGTCAGCCCGCCGCCGATGGCAGCACTGGCGAGAGCCAATGATCCATGGCGTGCCGAACAGCGGCAGTCGGCTGCGGCATAACTCATAACCACGGCACTGCCGCCATCCACTCCGCCAGACGCATGAGCATCTGACCAAGCAGTTCAATCAGGACCTGGAAAATCAGGTTTTCAATAAGCTGTTTCATTTTGAGCTTCCTATGAAGACTCAAAGCCAACGATATGGCTTCGTAGTCTATAAGTGCCCAATTAATTCAAAGCTCGGCCCACCCTTCCTCTTGGGTTTTTTCCAACTCCCCCACTCCACCGCCCGGGCATGGCCCGGCAAGGACTCCCCGTGCCTACAGAAAACAAAATCGCTGAGCCCGTGCCGAGCCTGGCAACCGGCCACGGCCTCGACGCTGCTACCTGGGCCGAATTCGTGAACCGCCTGCGCTACGACTGCAACGGTAAACGTGTCCATGATCACTGCACTCGCGATGCGATATTCATCGTCGAAGCTCGGCGCATCGTCTGCGGTCTGGACATGGACTACACCGAACAACGCATGGTGTATTGGGACAGCGGCGAATCGGCTGCATATTCGGTCAAAGAGTATTGGGACGGCCTGTCCCGCTACCAGAAAAGCCAGCTGAATAAAAAAATGCAGGCTTGGTCTGAGTGCCAATTTATGAAGGCCGACGAGTCGGATCAGTGGTATTTGCTCGGCGAACTACCGGACCACACCGTCACGGGCTGGGACGACCGCTGGGTATACGTCAACGCCCACTTCACCCACGCGGCCGCGGAAGCCTTCATCAAGCGCAAGAAGCACGACTACCGCGAGGGCATGAGGGTTTATGTCGAATCCCAGTATTACGCCTGGGAGTTCAACGCTATCAAGGAAGCGATCCTCGACGGCACGCTGACCTACACGCCGAAGGAGGCAGCATGAAGCGCATCTACCTCAGCGGCCCCATGAGCGGCTTGCCCGGGCTGAACTTCCCAACCTTCCACAGCATGACCGCCAGCCTACGCGCCAGCGGCCACACAGTCACCAACCCCGCCGAGATAAACCCAGAAGGCGGCACCTGGACCGACTGTATGCGCCGCGACATTGCCGCCCTGATGGACTGCGACACCGTGGCCACCCTGCCCGGCTGGGAGAATTCAAAGGGCGCAAAGCTGGAAGTGCTGATCGCCGAGAAGCTCGGCATGACCGTTGTGGATGCCCATGATCTGGTAACGAGGGAGGCTGTATGAGCACTGAAAGATTGATCAGCGTTAAGCCGCTGGTTCTCGAGAAGGCGCTTCGAGATGCCGGCCTGATTCGATTCGATACCGATAGCCATGTCGTTGAGCTGCGTGCCTTACTTGATGCACCTGCCCCTTGCGCGCATGAATGGACGGACGACGGCGAGTTCACGCTGACATGCACGAAGTGCGGCAAGACAGAAAACAATGAGCCGTATGGCTGGGTGCAGACCCGCGGCAACGCGATTAACCACTTCACGCAGGAATGGGATGTGGTCGAATCCTGGGAAGATCAAGGCTTTGAATACAAGGCGATGTTCGACCACGCCGAGCAGCCAGCGCCGGTAGCGGTGGTGCATCCATTCGCCGAAAAGGTGATCCGCAAGCTGGAGCGTTTTCAAGAGTGCGCGGATGACGGCCAGGGTGCAGACATCGGGCGGCACTGGTTTGACCTGCTCACCCAGCTCGGCCTACTTAATCGCGTGCAGCGCAGCCCTGCACTGTGGGAAATGACTCAGCAAGGCGAAGACGCCCTGGATCTGTCGCGGCAGAGCGCAAAATCCCGATAGGAGTACATCCGTACTCCACCCGCAAAACCTGTAACCCCTCCCCCTTCAAAGTCAGCCGCTATAGCGGCAAGGAACCCGGCATTAGGGATAGGGTACAAACTCTCCCAACCACTCTCGGGCAATCGGGACCGCGTATTCAAGCAACTCAAGCGGAACGTCCGGTATAAACAAAGTCACCTCGAATCGAAGCGTTTCATCATTTCGAAATATCTCAAACAACGGTCCGTTGTTACCCCTCCAGCACTCCATCGCAAGTCCATCGTGACCTTCGATGACGCTTGAGGCGCAACAAAATCGGTATTCAACTCCGTGCACGACCACATCGCACCTCCCTATCTGAGGAGGAAACGATACCTCTCCCCTCTATGAATTTGATAGCCGCTATGGCGGCAAGGACGAAGTCATGCCCGAACAAAAGATTACGTTCGTTAACAGCGAGCCCGCCAAGTGCGGCTGCAGGATGGAATTCAGCTCTGGCGGCGGGCACTACTCCGACGTGGTTTACGTCACTCCCTGCCAGGATCACAGCGACAACAAGCCGTTTGGGCCGGTCGAGGTGAAGCGCGATGCAGACGGCTGGTGGTATCACCCGAACATTCCCAGCTTTGGCGAAGGCGAAGACCCGGCGCCCTACGTTGGATGGGTCAAGGAACAGGGACTGGAGCTGAGAGGCTGGCACTCGGGCGACGAGCTCGAGGAGCTACCTGACGAGGATGCCGCGTGCACCGCCTGGAATCCCGAATCGCCAGGCCCTGAGTGGTTCCTGATGGGGATCTTCGATACGGATGACGGCCCATATGTCCAGTGGGCGCGCAGGGTTACGCCATGAAGACGCACTTCTTTGCAGGGCCTAGAGCGGACGACATCGAGCGGGCGTCTTGCGGAACCTGGCTAGGCGAGGGATCGGGGCTTTCTGGAATTTGGGAACGAGTGGATTGTCACCGCTGCCAGGCTCTCAAAGAAAAAATCATTGATACAGCCGCGACCGAAGAGCGCGCCATTGTCGAGCAGATGGGCGACATGGCGGCATTCATGCGGGCGGAAGACGGAAAGCAAGAGGTGACGCCATGATCGCCCCCCCTCTGGTTCGCCTACGTCTTCATCTACAAGGTGAATAAATCATGACGCAGACAATGCAGGATCAGTTCGAGCAGGCGTTCAGCGATGACAACGGCAAGCTGCCGGTATCGTTCATCAAGCTGCAGCGCCTGGGCGATAGCTACAGCGTGCAACGTGTTGCCCGGGCCTGGTACTGGTTCAAGCGCTCCCGCGAAACCCTGGTGGTGGACCTGCCAACGGTTGGCCCTTCGCCGGAACCACCAGAAGACGCCATCGACGACAGCTGGCTGGATGCCCACCACGCCAAGATCCAAATGCGCAACGCATGCTTCAAGGCTATCGATGCCGCTGGCATCACGATCAAGCCCTAACCCCAATCCCCCTACATGCCTGCCGGTGAGCGGCGGGCGAGGTATGCGCGTGAATATTTATCGACACACCTTCGCAGCCGTCTGCCCGTCCGACGGCGAAACGATCATCTATCGGTTTGAGTTGCGGTCTCCCGCAATGATCCATGTCGAACACATCCGGGCAGCTACGGCACTGATCAAAAAGGGCTGGCACGAACAGATCGCCGATCGCCTAGCTGAATCGCTGGGCGGCGACCAAACCATCATCGCAACGCACCAGGGTGTTGAGATCGAAACAGTGAGGCTTAGCGGATGATCCATTACCACGGCCTGCCCATAACGCCAGAGACAGCCGCAGCCGCCGCGATTGGTGGCGGCCATGCCTTCGTCAGCTTCAGCGATCCCCGGCAACTCGCACTTGCTGCGCAAGTCTGCCAGTCGTTTGCTATCGACAACGGAGCGTTTTCAGCCTGGAAGCAAGGTAAGCCGGTTACAGATTGGCAACCGTTCTACCGCTGGGCCGCTGACGCAAAGCTGATCCCCGCCTGCGACTTCGCCGTGATCCCTGATGTGATCGACGGAGACGAGGCGGCAAATGATGCACTGATCGAGGAATGGCCGCTACCACGATGGTTTGGTGCGCCCGTCTGGCACATGCACGAAAGCCTTGATCGGTTAGAGCGCCTGGCAAGCAGTTGGCCAAGGGTGTGTATCGGCAGCTCAGGCGATTACTCGCAGCCAGGCAGCGCCGCCTGGTGGGCGCAGATGGGAAAAGCGATGCGGGTTGTTTGCGACGATGACGGCAGGCCGATGTGCAAGCTTCACGGCCTGCGCATGCTCGACCCAGCGATCTTCGGCCACCTGCCCCTATCAAGTGCAGACAGCACGAACATCGGCCGGAACATCGGGATCGACCAAGCCTGGCGCGGCACTTACTCCCCGCCCACCAAGGAGGCGCGCGCATCAGTAATGCGCAGCCGCATCGAGTCGCACAATTCGCTTCCCCGCTGGACTTACCAAATCCCAGAGCCGGCGCCGAAGCAAGGCGCCTTGCTTTAACCCTAACCCACCTTCTGCCGCCCAGCGCGGCAAGGACACCCCATGTTCGCTATGAAACTCACCCTGATACTGCTGGGCGCTTTTCTGTACCTGGCAGGAACCATCGGCTGGTTCGGCTGGCTCGGGCTCGACCTGCTGGTCACCGGCACCACCGAGGCACTGCTCTACGCCTTCACCGGCACATGCGCCTGGCTGCTGATCAGCTTTGGCCTGGCAATCCACATCATCAAGACAGCGCGGCCCACTGCCGGCGGGAGGTAGTTATGGAAATTCATTTTCTGTCGCACGAAGATGTTTGTGAATTGACGGGCGCCAGAACAAAAGCGGGCCAGATTCAGGTCCTATCGCGTAACGGTATACGGCACACCATCAAGCGCAACGGATGGCCTTGCGTGATATCCGCATCGCTGATGGTCATTTCGAAAGATCTCAAGCCAGAAAAGGCTGAATGGCAACCACGGATGGGTATCCAGTAAATGGCAAGACGACCGACCAACCCTGGCAGCATCCCTCGGCTTAGAAAGCGCCTGCGGCCAGGGGGAAGGGTCTATTACTACTACGACGCAGGCGATAAACCGAGAAAGGAAATCGCTCTGGGTTCTGACTACGGAGCCGCAATCGTTGAATATGCTCGGCTTGAAAAGAGCCGGGCAGCCAATGCAATCGTCGCACAGGTGCTCACCTTCGAGTACGTCGCAAACAAATATATGGACGAGGTGGTGCCTACCAAGTCGCCGAACACACAAAAAGACAACGTCCGCGAGCTAAAACAACTGTTGATTTTCTTCAATGATCCGCCCGGCCCGCTTGAGGCTATCGAGCCGAAGCATGTCGTTCAGTACCTGCGTTATCGGTCGAAGACAGCGAAGGTGCGCGCCAACCGAGAAAAAGCCTTGCTCAGCGCCATCTGGAATTTCGCCCGTCAGAGCGGTTATACGTCGCTCGCAAACCCGTGCGCCGGCATCAAAGGGAACAAGGAAACGGGCCGGGACACCTACGTCGAAGACGAAATGTTTGCGGCGGTGTACCTGCACGCTGATCAGCCACTCAAGGACGCGTTAGACCTCTTCTATCTCACAGCTCAGCGCATAGGTGACACGCTCAAGATGGACGAACGTGACCTGCTGGATAACCAGTTGCTGATAAAGCAGGGGAAGACGAGTGCAAAACGCCGCATTGAGATTGTAGGAGAGCTGAAGGT
This sequence comes from Pseudomonas sp. OST1909, assembly GCF_015277575.1. Lineage (NCBI taxonomy): Bacteria > Pseudomonadati > Pseudomonadota > Gammaproteobacteria > Pseudomonadales > Pseudomonadaceae > Pseudomonas > Pseudomonas sp. OST1909. The sequence goes on along the minus strand of NZ_CP063780.1, from coordinate 3,215,704 downwards.
GGTTATTGACCGCATTCTGGAAAGGAAAAAGGGGCACAAGATTCGCTCAACCAGGCTCGTCGTTATGGACAACGGCCAGGCGATGACAACGAGTATGCTCAGAGGGAGATTTGACGCGGCCAGAATGAAGGCCGGGATTGAAAAGTCTGCTTTTCAGATGCGCGACCTACGCGCAAAAGCGGCAACAGACAAGGAGGAATCGACTGGAAGTATTCGCGATGCGAGAGATCAATTGGGTCACACAACTGTCGGCATGACAGAGCAGTACATCCGGCGCCGCAAAGGCCTAAAGGTGCTTCCCACGAAGTAAAATTCCGTTCCGCAATAATATATGAGCCCTTGAAAACAAAGGGCTACAAGCGAGTCATCTAAGAACAATTGCGGACCGAAAGTATCGCTAACCTACTGTTTTGTATATGTTTGTATGTGGACTTAAAATCCCCCGCTCGTAAGGGCGTCCCGGTTCGATTCCGGGTTCGGGCACCATAGATATCAAGGGCTTGCCAGGGAAACCTGAGCAGGCCCTTATCTTTTCTACCCCGTAATACCTTTCCCGGCGTCCTGCCGGACTGTAGCCCAGAAAGCAGTCCTACCTGATCCACCGGAGAGACGGTGCGCCTATATTCTTACTGCCATCGGGCAGTTACCAGACGCCCCGAGCCGCCACTAAAGTATCGAAATAATAGCTCACAGCCTAATTTAAAGTTAGATCACATATACAAAACGACAACAATCTTGACCATATACCGCGCACCCAATACGCCATCACATGACCTGGCCGCATCTTGGCTGTATCTTTAAAAACGCAAATTACTTCCCTGCAATAAAATCAGCCATTTTACTCACCCACCTAAGGCGCCTTGATAATTTCTGAGGATATATCAATAAGTTATATATTCTATTTAATTTTTAAATAACACTAAACCCACAAGTCCTTTATAAATGACTACCACAACAAGAAGGCAACGAAAACGTGATAAGCATATAACACTCCAAATCAACGGACACGAAGGAATGTACTCGTATGACTATCTTGGCAAAACATCTTGTTAACCCACTCACCACGTCGGCGCAGCTCCGAACAAGTGAAAATTACCAGGCCCTCTATAATTTTTCACACACCTATGATCGAGGAGGATTTAATTCCCCACAGGGCAAGCCGTCTTACACTGTTGCGCAGGCCGCGGATGAAATCACTCGAGGAGGTTACTATTGGGGTGACAACGACCACAATGGGAAATACAACTTCACCTACAGTTTTCTGACTTCAGAAAGTCAAGCATACGCCTCCGAGAATGTTTCTGGCTTCAGCGCATTCAACGCTCAACAGAGATCCCAAGCAGCTCTTTCGTTCCAATCCTGGTCGGACGTCGCCAACATTTCATTCATCGAATCCAGAAGCGGAGGCGACGCACATATATCACTGGGCAATTACAGTAATGACCTGCAGCATGGTGGTGCCAGATCAGCATTTGGATTCTATCCAAATAACAGCGGAAATAGCGATGCGTTGTTTTATACCAATCAAAACTATCAAGAAAACTTAACACCGGCTAACGGCAATTACGGTCGTCAAACCTTGACCCATGAAATTGGTCACACACTTGGGCTGCAGCATCCAGGTTCGTACGACGCCAGTGTGGGTCAACCGTCGTATTCGGATGCGAAATATGCCGAAGATACACATGCTTACTCCGTGATGAGTTACTGGAGCGAGAGCAACACCAACCAGAACTTCAGTAAAGGTGGTGTCGAAGCCTATGCTGCGGGCCCGCTGATCGACGACATCGCCGCGATCCAGAAGCTTTACGGTGCCAACTACAGTACTCGCGCCGGTGACACGACCTACGGGTTCAACTCCAATACCGGGCGTGATTTCCTCACTGCTACATCCGATGCCGACAAGTTGGTGTTTTCGGTATGGGACGGCGGCGGCAAAGACACTCTGGACTTCTCCGGTTTCACTCAAAACCAGAAGATCAACCTCACTGCCACCTCGTTCTCCGATGTTGGCGGCCTGGTCGGCAACGTGTCGATCGCCAAGGGCGTCACCATCGAGAACGCATTCGGCGGTTCGGGCAACGACCTGATCATTGGTAACCAGGTCGCCAACCTCATCAAAGGCGGGGCCGGTAACGACCTCATCTACGGAGGTGGCGGCGCAGACCAATTGTGGGGCGGCGCCGGCAACGACACGTTCGTGTACGGTGCCAGTTCCGATTCCAGGCCAGGCGCTGCGGACAAGATCTTTGACTTCACCTCGGGCTCCGACAAGATCGACCTGTCGGGCATTACCAAAGGTGCGGGCTTGAGCTTCGTCAATGCATTTACCGGCCATGCCGGCGATGCCGTGCTGAACTATGCCTCGGGTACCAACCTGGGCACCTTGGCCGTGGACTTCTCCGGGCACGGTGTGGCGGACTTCCTCGTCACCACCGTCGGCCAGGCAGCCGTCAGCGACATCGTGGCGTAATACAAAGCGCGGCGCTTCGTGCGCCGCGCTCAGTGATTGGAAAGGAACTCACGATCAAATACTCGGTTCTACCCATGCAGCTGCGCCCCACTATTGCTGCAATGTGGAGCGGCTGCACTTCTCCCTAGTTGATTTCGGTTACGAAATTTTCGCGAGACCGCCGTACTTTTTTCAGGTTTACCAGCCAGTCAGACTCTGCTGCCCGATACCCCAAAGGCAGGAGCACCACACTGCGCAGATGCCTGGCTCCCAGTCCCAGAATCTCATCGACAGCCGATGGGTCGAAACCTTCCATGGGCGTCGCATCGACTTGCTCGGATGCCGCGGCGATTAAAGCCGAGCCGAGGCCGATATAGGCTTGGCGCGCAGCCGCTTGATAGTTGGCCTCCTGCCCACGCTCGGCGACTATACCGAGGAGCATTTGACGGTAGTCTTCCCACCCCTGGTTGACGGTAGCTCGTACCGTATTGGTCAGGTCGAACATCATGTTGACACGCTCAGGCGTGATGTCATCCCAGGCGGCGAACACCAGTAAATGAGAGCAGTCGGTCACCTGGGACTGATTCCAGCTGACCGCCTTAATCTTTTCGCGAATTTGCGGATTGGTCACCACCAGCAATTCAAATGGCTGGAGCCCGCTCGACGTCGCCGTCAGGCGTACCGCCTCCAGGATTCGCTCCAGCTTTTCAGCAGGTATTGTCTTGGACGAATCGTAACTTTTCGTCGCATAACGCCAATTCAGCAACTCGGTTATTTTGCTCATTCTTCACATTCCACGTAGGTCAACGGTGTTTATCCAGCCCAATCCGATTACCTTCCGGATTACGCTGCGGCTTATACTGCGGATTAAAGTCAACTTGAAGGTCAAGCAAAAAATGAAGATAGGCGAGATTGCGCGACGTACCGGCCTTGCTGCTTCAGCAATACGCTACTACGAGGAGCAAGGCCTGCTGGACGCCCCCACGCGCGACATGAACAACTATCGCTATTACAGCGAATCCACCATTAAGCGCCTGGAAGTCGTGATCCACGCGCAAAGGCTGGGGTTTTCCCTCGACACCATTCGTGGCCTTTTCCTTCATGACGGGAGCTGCTCCAAATCCCTCACTCTGGAACAGATCAATGTACGTCTGGAGGAGATACAGCAAATCGAAGCCACGCTAAAAGTGCAGCGTGAGGAGTTGTTGATGCTGCAACAAACCCTCGAAGAAAGCCTTCGTACTGGCATCGCACCGGGATTGGATTGCCCGCGCAGCGCTGAGCGATCAAGGCCTGATCGAGCCGTAGTCATGCGAAGCAAGCACATGATGGCTTCCGGCAAGTGACGAGAACGCGATACCGCGGGATATAGATTGCTGTAAAACGACAGGCATGAAAAAACCCCACAGCATCTGCGACCCTGTGAGGTTTTATCGCCAGCTGTACCGATGCCGCATCAAACCACGCTGATCATCTCTGCGCTCAGTTGTGCCGCATTGAACCCCACCAGGGTGACACTGCTGTCCCCCGCCAGAATCACGCTGTCACTGCCGTTCTGGGTGGTGGACCCGATTACAGCATCGGCGCTCGCAAACAACGACTTGGAGAACACCAGCAGATCATGCCCGTTCTGATGGATGTTGAAGTCGCTGATCACGTCATGGCCGAACCCGCGCTGATCAAACACAAACAAGTCGCTGCCCACGCCACCACTGAGCAGGTCATTGCCCTGCCCGCCGATCAACACGTCATTACCACTGGCGCCATACAGCGAGTCGTTACCCGTGCCGCCCAGCAGCGTGTCGTTGCCGTCACCGCCGTGCAGCAGGTCATTTCCGGCGCCACCGTCGAGCCGATCGTTGCCGTTCTGGCCGAATATCAGGTCGCGAGCTGCAGTGCCTTTCAGGGTGTCGGCCAGTTGGCTACCTTCGATGGATCTGGCGTAAGCCTTGTCGGCGCCGAACAGGCCATCGAAATCCAGCTTGCCGTTGGTGACCGTATAAGACGGTGTCAGCGCCTGCCCGATACCGCTGAAGATGCCGCCGATAACGGGTAACTGGCCGAGCGTGTTGGCAAGGCCGGTTTCGAACTCGACATGCTCTACGCCATGCAGTTCTTTAAGGCCGTATTGGCCGCTGCTATCGTTTAAAAACAACGTACCGTCGCTCAGTTTCACGGCTTCGTAGGAGGACGCCGTACCTTTGAGGAAGACTTTGTCATCGCCTGCACCGCCAGCAACGATATCGGTACCGGTACTGACCCGGAAACTGTCGTCACCACTGAACCCGTCGAGGAAGTCATCGCTGCGACCATCCTGCAGCTTGTCTGCACTGTCGGTGCCCAGCAGGAAGGCCGGTGTGCCGTAATGGTTGGAGGTGGCGGTCTGTTTGTCGCTGACCCAGGTGAAGCTGCGGCTGATCGCGTCGAGGTTACTGATCACGATGGTGCTATCGCGCTCGATGTAATCGTAGAACGTCGACTGGGCGATGCGCTGGATGGGGTTGATGAAAATACCTTCGAGGTGCGCAGCCCATCCTGACAAGTTGGCAATGGAAAACGGACCATTGGGCCAGGTTGGCAGGGCGTAGATCGTATCGAACAGCACGATATTGTCGGTCGTCGAGGTGTAACTGGCGTCACTCCCCTGAAGAGCGTCGATGATGGCGCTTCCCACGTTGGTTTCCTGCCCGGTGAGGCGGTGCACCACATCGTTTTCAAAACCGAAGTTGTAGATTCCGTCGCTGTTGCTGGACTTGGGCGACTCCATGCCAAAGTAGTCCGAATCCTTGAAGAAACCGTCTGCCAGCGTGTCCTTGCCGATATACATGCTGTTAGTGACTGAGCCGCCCTGGCTGTAGCCGGTCACCAGCACATCCTTACCGCTCAGGTTGTGGTCTATCGCGTAATCCTTGATTGAATTGAGCAGGTACTCATAGCCGTTGATATACGAGTTGTCGATCATGGCCGGCCAGCCCAGCAGATCCGTCAGGGAGTTGGTGCCGGCAATGGAAAACCCCATTTTCAGCAATTGACCACTGTCATCGTATTGACCAAACACCCTGGCCTGGGAGCCGAACACGCCATCGCCGGTGAAGCTTCCGGTGATATCGGTGTGGCTGCTATCAACGCTCAGTTCATTGGCGCCGATTTCACGCCAGCCCTTGGGCAATGCAAAGGTGTTGCCCTCCCCCAGTACCGCCCCTGGAAGGTTGTAGAGCGCGCCTACGGTCGCGACACCGCTGGTGTAAGTGGCGAGGTTCCAGGCATCTGAAATCAGCACACGGGCATCTTGCCCCTTGTAATCGAATATAGCCATGTCAGTACTCCTTGAGCCCAGCGATCAACACCGAAGTCGACGGCAATAACTGATACGTCGGGCTAAACAATATGCATTGAAGTTGTTGTTGTGCATTCTGTTCAGGCTGCTTCTTTTCTTAATATCGACTTTGACCATTAAGGAAGCTTGTCAACATTAGCGTAGGAGTGCAGTGAGGAAGTGACCGACTATCGGATTAAAGGAGCATATTGTTAGGGATACATACGACATAAATGCCATGAGCAATATTTACTAAGCACGATAGAAAAATCTGTTTTTTTCGTGACCCACTGGTCAAAAAAGTAGGGCGTCGTGCTCTGCTCTGAAAAAGCAAAAATTTGATTGAGAACCAGACAGAAAATTGAAAAATGGAGGCGGAGAAAATGCCTGACTTATTAGCTCAGAACAACCAAAGAAACCGTCACTTTTTACCCGATTTGCGACCTCACCTTTTTACCAGGCTCAATTTACAGCTTCAGTCACGAGGCTTACAGCTTGAAACTGAAAACCCACGAGACAGTACTTCAAATCCAGAACCTCCATGATCTTTAAACCTAAAATTGATGCCCTCAAGCTGATCTGCGGAAACATTTTCCAGTTCTATCTCGCTCAAGTAAAAAGCACCGTTCACTTCGGAAACTTTAAACCGACTCACCCCCATAAATCTTAAGCCAACTTCGTATTCAAAACGCTCAAACTCATAAAGCATGACAAGCCCAATCTCATACGTCGAGACATCCTCTCCCGAGTGTTCTTGCCGAACGTTAAAGCTTAATACGAGATTCAAATTGTACAAATTAAATCCTGGAATAATCGAAAGTTTTTCAACCCCATCTATATTGCTTTCTATCCCTTGCACATCCCCTCCCAACACGAAAAATGGGAAAGTTTTATTTTTTGGATACTCACTCGCCATATCTAAAAGGACTCGTAAATCAAATAAATCTGTCACCTTTGTGATTCAAATCTGCCCATTTTTTCTTTAACTGGTCCACCATCAAGCTTAAAACGCCCGCTTATCTGGGCTGCACTTCGCAACGGGCCGCCTGCAAGGTTGCTTGCGTTGCGTGGTACTGAAGGAGGATTTATTCCTTTTACACCATCTTATCCGTTACGCAATGTCCACCACCGACAACTGACCTCCGGCTCAAATATCACTATGGCCTCCGAAATTGATTCGCAAAATTCAAATACAACATGAACTCCAGCCCCAGAACTATCCCGCACTAACTCAATAGACTTGACATTTTCCGACGAAATAACTGCCAGCTCTTGCATAGAAAGCCTAAGCACGACCTGAAACGATTTCATCACAGCACTAAAAGAAACATCAACCTCGAGTTCACTATTTTTTGACTTCTTTGTATAGCGACATAGAGCCAAGGTTGGATCAACCTCGATAGGCTCGATACCAAACTCCTCCAAAAAGTCACTTGTGCTTGGAAATTTCATTACGAGCTCCTCAGTGAAGCGGTATGACTGTGCTGAGTTTACGAGTTCCGTCATCAAGAATCTGGAATGTGCTCTGAAAATTAGCAGCCTTGCCCGATGGTCCCATAAACAAGGACTCTCTGACCTCAAATTTTCCGTACTGATTGGAGAACGTGCTCATCACATTGCCGTCAGTTTTGGCAGAAAGGGTCAAGTGATCAGTAAGCATCTGACGACCAGCGGCATTGTCTGGAACACCAAGTCTCTTCATTTCGAGCGCAAGCTGATTTGAACGAGCGGCATTATGGGAGTTACTAGCGACACGGCCAAACAAGTAATCAAATTTACCAGGCGCAATTTCTAACCCTTTTGCACCAGCCCCCTTTACCGGGTGGGCATACGGCATGCCAGCCTCAGCATCCGTCGAGACAGTCGAGGTGTATGGCGCCTTTCCTTTGTCCGTCCTTTTTGCACCCTCACCTTTACGAGCAGGCATCGCCCCAAACAATATACTGGAAAGCAGCTCTCCCCCGCCAATCAGATATTTGTCGCTGTCATACGTCGGATTCAGTTCGGTCCCTTCAACGATTTCGGCGACCTTCTGTCCGACGAAAGCATTGGCCTTGTCTATGTTTTCCGAGATCGCTTGCCCCGCCTCGGTCCCCTCAACAGCCTTCATCGCGATAAATTGGGCAACACCTTTCGGGCCTTGAGCCGCGGCCAACACATAGGCTATCGCTTCCAAACTCTCAGGATGCTCGTTTTTATAAGCCTGTATTGCCCCGAGTTGACGAATCACACCCTGAAGCTCGTCAATCCCTGTCGGATTGACTTCCGACGTTTCCAGTACCAGTGCCTGAGGGTCGGGTTTATAGGTGCTCGACTCAACCATCTTCTGCGCGTCGGCAAGCACCTTAGGTTCGATCCCGTTTAACGACGCCACACTTCTCAGGACGCTGTCGATAAATTCGGGTTCCCCCATTTTTGCCATTGCCGATCTGGGGCTCATGCCAGAGAGAATTAGGGCTTCAAGTGTACTTTCGGCCAAGTCTTTGCCGGCCATGGCTTCTGCACGAGCATCCATCGGACGGCCCTGCATGGCTTCCACTCGATTGACTACTGCATGCAATGCCCCGGCGGCCTTGTTGAAGTTGTCCAGCGCCGTTTTATCGTAGTTGAGTAACCCGTCAGACCATTGTTTCAGCGTTTCTCCAGGTTTAAGTACAGCATCAATGGACGAACTACTCGCATACAGATCCGTTCGCTTTTCATCATCCTTGGTGATCTCATAGGCCTTGCTCACATCCCGGTTCAACCCGGCCGTAGAGTCAGCGTCTGTCTCAGCATCCTTGCGTACGACGATTTCACCTGCCCCCACCGTGGCTCGGACAATCTGCTCACGCTCTTTCTCGTAGTTCCAACCCTCAACGCTCCAACCGGTTTGACCTTCCTTGCCTTTGCCCGCCTGGCTGCTGTCTTGTACGGTGTTGCCTTTGCTTTCACTGCTCCCGGCTTTATAGGTGCCACCTACGTTCAGGTAGTACCCATGCTCTTTGTCTTGCCCGGCGATATCGCTGAAGCCGAGGGTGCCGGTGTCCAGTTTCAGGTTGCCGTTGTCAGCGGCGATGACGGCTCCGTCGATTTGGGTGTGGTTCTCTGTCCTGATATCAACTGCGTTTTTGCCGGTAACGCGGGTTTGCTCTTCGACCCAGTCGGTTTTGCCTGTGGTCTTGCCAAAGCCGACCGAACCGCTGACACCCGCACCCGGGCCGATGGTGGCCGTAACGCTGATATCGAACTCTTTGCCCTTGACCTTGCCCGTATCAGCGACCGACGAAACCTTGAGGTCGCCGCCCACACGCCCCACCACTTCATCGCCTCTGAGGTTCGCTCCGCCGATGGTGGTGTCTTTGCCACTGGCGAACCCCAGGCGGTCGCCGGCATAGAGGTATGCCTCTTGTTGGCGTTGGCCTTCTCGCTCCAGGTTGCCCTTGCCCATGCTGACACTGACGTAGACGCCAATGCCTTCGGAACCAAACGTCAGGCCTGCTTCGCCGCCGCCGCTGTGACGGTTGTTTTCGCTGTTGCTGTCGTTATGCGCCGAACGAATGTTCAAATCGTTGCCGGCATTCAGCTCGATATCCCGCTGGGCTTTGGCCTGCGTTCCAATCAAGTTCAGGTCATTGCTGGCCTTGAGGTTGATATCGCGACCGGCTTCCAGCTGTGAAGCCGTAGACGAGCCTTGAGAGCTCTCGCCCGTAGCCGTGCCGAAGCTGCCGCCGGCGCCCAGCTTGATCCCGCCGCTGGTGCCGCCATGAATACCGCCCCAACTCTGGGTGTGGGTGGTTTCTTCACTGATGCTGCCCTTGGCTACGTCCAGCGTGACGTCACGCCCTTTGATATTGATGTCACGCCCGGCGTCCAGGTGGCTTCCCTTCACCAGCACATCGTTGCCAGCGTTAAGGTGCAGATCGTTACCAGCGCTCAGGGTTGAAGATCGGTTGGTCTGCTCGATAACCTGCTGGCTGTTGGTTTGCTTGCTGTTGCCGAACTTCCCGTCCAGCGTCGGCCCACTGACAAACTGACTGACCGAATCAACTGCTTTGAGTGTGCTTGAGCCTTTGCTGACATTGTCCTCGCCTTTCCCTGCTCCGCTGACAGCGTCCTTGGTATTGGCATAGTTATGGTTGATTGAAACACCCAGGCCGTTGCTCTCTTTCTCGCGTATCTGCTCGGTGAGCACACTTTCACGCGCAGCATCGATATTGATATTTCTGCCCGCCGTCAGCTCAATATCACTGGCAGCACCCACATCAGAGCCGCGCTGGTTGATATCACGCTTGGCGTTGATCGCCACATCTTGTCCGGCGCTGATCCGGCTGCTGGAAGCGGTCTCGTGTTCGACACGATTCTTCTCCCCACTGCCTTCGGTGCCGGCGAAAATGCTGATGCCATTACCGTTACTGGAGAGGCTTGAACCCGTCTGCTTTTTCTTCTCCCAGCTACGTTCGCTGCTGGTGTCTTGCGCGGCGACCACATTGACGTCGCGGCCTGCATCCAGATTGACATTGCGCCCTGCGGTGATTCCGCTGCCAACCAGGTTGATGTCGCGCTCAGCCTGCAAAGTTGCATCGCGCTCGGCGCTTACATGGCTGCCCACGCTGGTGCTGCTCTGGGCTTCACGACCGGCCTTCTTAGCGGACGAAATGGCGACCGATGTCGGCCTTTCCGTATAACCAAACTTCTTCTTGTGCTCTTCACTGCGGCTATAGGCCGTGTCGTTCGCAGAAATCAGGTTGATGTCACCCGTGCTATTGACCAGCCCGGAGCGCAGTTCGGTGTCGTTATCGGCACTTATCTCACTGGCCCGCACCCGCACGTCATTACCCGCAGCCACCACCACGTCATTGCCCGCCTCCAACTCACTGCCCACTTGGCTGGCAGTAGTTTTCAACTGGCTCTTGCCGCTTTTGGACAGCCCCAGGAACCCGGACTTGGTTTTCTTGCTGTAGGAGCCATGCTCCTCGACACCCGACAGCACCGCGATGTCACCGGTGGCCCCCAGCAGCATGTCGCCGCCTGCTTTCAACTGGCTGCCGATCACGGTGACGTCACGCCCGCCGTCGATGCTCATGCCGCCATCGGCTTGCTTGCTGGCGTTGACGGTCAGGTCTTTGCCGGCTTCTACGACGGAGGCTACGTTGGTGCTGTCGTAGCTTTCCTGCTGCCGACTTTTGCTGCGACCGAACGAGCCTTTGCTCTTTTTCGAGTAGAACGAAGCGTCTTCATCCAGTGCCGACAGAATGCTCACATCGCGTTGTGCATCAAGTGCCACGTTGCCGCCACCGGAAATCCGGCTGGCGGTGAGTTCCAGGTCTTTACCGGCATTGAGCGACACGTCGCCGCCGGCCGTCAGCACGCTGGAAACCTGGCTGATGTGATCCTTGGACTGAGTGACCTTCTTGGACTTGCTCGATGAATGCTGTTCGTCGGCGGCCGACGAAATGCTCAGGTTCTCAGTTGTCGTAATGCTCAAGTCACGCTTGGCATCGATGCGGCTGGCAATGGCGCTGAAGTCACGCCCTGCCGACACCTTGAGGTCACGACCCGTCTCCACACTGGCACCGTTTTGCGTCACGGTTTCGGTACGCAGGCGGTTGCCCAGATCCAAACCATTGCGTTGCTCAACGGCATCGATGTGCACATCACGGCCAGCGACCAATGTGGTGTCACGCCCGCTTTGCAGTACGCCACCGGTATTGGCTATGTCACGACCTGCATTCATCGTCAGGTCATTGGCAGCCTCGATGCGTGACGCACTGTCGAGATAGTCGCGGCGTTCAGCAGTACCGTTACCGGTACGGGTCACGGCACGTTCGTTGATCACATCACCCTTGATCGCGGTGAGCGTTACGTCGCGTCCGGCGATGATGCCGCCGGACTTGTTGACGATGTTGTTACCCGCCAGCAGGTCCAGGCGGTTACCGGCTTCGATCAAGCCGCTGTTGATCAGGTCGTTGCCCGCTTTGGCTGACAGGTTGTTGGTGGCGCGCAGGGTACCGGCGTTCTCCAGGTTTTCACCGGCGATCAGGTTCAGGTCGTTACCGGCGATCAAGGCACCGTTGGGCGCCAGGCGATTGTCGGCCTGGGCCATATACAGCACGGGCACCAGCACCTTCTCACCGTTCACTTCGTGCTGTTCGAGCCAGACGATGTCATGGGTCAGGGCCGCAACCTGTTGTGAGGTCAAGGTCACGCCCACTGCCAGGTTCAGTTGCTGTTTGCTCTGGATCGCATTGTCCATCAGGTACTTGAACAGTTTCTCGTCGGTGTTCTGACCGTCGATAAAACGTTGCCCTGTGCGCGCTTGCACGGCTTGCTGGATCAACCGTTGCTCATAGAGGCCGTCGCCCAGGCGTTTGGCGCTTTCGTCCGGGTTGTAACCCAAGCCTGCGAGCAGGTAGTCGGAACTCATGAACTGCTTGAGGTCCGTGAGTACCGGGTTGGTTTCGATCAGGTATTTATGCGGTTGGGACACCGGCGCGGTGGGCATAAAGCCTTGCACGCGGTTGATGGTCTGGCTCGCTACTATAGTGGTTTGCGCCGCTGCATTGACCGGTTGGGCAGTCACCTCTGCGATCTGGGTTGGGCTGCTGCCCGGACCTTGTGCAACGGGTGCGCTCACTACCGGCTGGACGCCTGGCATAACCGGCGTCACGCCAGGAATGTCCAACGTCGGTCGAGACGGCTCGCCCGGCGTGACGACCTGAATATGTGTATCCCTTTCAGTCAGCGCCAAGCCAGGCTGATCGCTTGGACCTGTGACGTTCGCCACTGGCGGAGTTGGGCCTGTAGACGGATTCTGGGCGTTAATGTCCTCACCCCGGGCGATTTCACCTGTGGTGATCTGGCTGGGAGTCCAACCGCTGCCGTTGTCGACATCACCGGCCCCGGCAACGTTAAGTGTTCTGCTGGTGGCGGTGATGCCACTGACCTGACGTGCGGTGGGATCCAACTGACGGGTAGACGCGTCCTGGTGGGCGACATTCTTGAAGTCGAAGGTGCGTGTTTCAAGCGCTGGCTGTGCGTCCTGGCGCTGAGCGAGGCCTAGAGTGGCACCGCCCATGGTCCAACTCTGCGGGCCACTGGCGGCTTGGGTGGCTTGAGTGTCATCAACCGCCTGGCTACTGAGGCGGAACAGACCGTGGGTGCCGGTGGGCAAGGTGAAGCCGCGTAATGTCAGCGGGTTGACTTGTCGCTGGGCCAGGTCCGGTGGCAATTGCGGAGCGAGCTGCACCACCACGGTTGCTGGACCGCTGGCGACACCCGTGTCCTCATTGCGCGGCGCGCGCCCGGCCAACGCTGTGTTGGACGTCTCAATGCTGTTGATCAAGGTCTTGCTGGCGGTGATGTTCACGGCACCTGCAGCCTGAATGATCGCTGGGGCCAGTGAAGCGCCAGCGGTCGACACCAGGGTGTCGTCAATCAGCCTGAACGCTGACAACGCACCGACCGGCAAGCTTTTAGGTCCTGGCTGGGCGTTGTAGGGGTCCATGACACCACGTTTGAAGCGCCAATAAGTACCGTTAGTCGCTTCCAGCCGCCAGGTACGGGTACGCGTTCCGGAGCTGGACGCAGCGCCTTTGTTGGTCAGCGTATCCGCAGCGATGTTCATGTCGGCGCCAGAAGCGATAACACTGTATTCATTGAGCAGCGTATTAGCGGCGATATCCATGCGCCCGCCCGACTGGATAGTCGAAGTAGCCGATGTCTTGAGTAACTCAGTTTGATAGTTTTCCGTGCCGACAAAGTCGACAACAAAGTGATCGCCTCGGCAGTCCCAACAAATATTGGTGAGTGACCCGCCGCTACCGGCGGTGTCTTTTGTGGTGAACTCATCCCGGCGGTTAGTCAGGCTGGCAACCTTAAGAGACATGTCACGACTGGATTCAATGCTGCCTGACAGGTTTTCGAAACTGGCTGCTTTGCTCACGCCATCTCGACCGGTCACGTCCAGTCGCCCAAGGCTGTAGATGTCGCCGTACTGGTTGGTGATTGTGTTGCTGTGCAAAGCCATGTCGCTGCCGCTGAACAACAAGCCATGATCGTTCAACAAGGCTGCACTGGTTACCGTCACATTTTGTGCGCCACCCAATGTCCCGTAGTTGTTCAGCGTACCTGTCGAGAGTTCAAGGCTGGTCGCAGAGGTCAACCGTCCATAGTTGTTCAATTGACCATCAATGTTGACCAGGGTATCGCCACCGCCGGTAATCTTGGCGCTCTTACTGAGGTCCAACTGAGCCGCATGCAGGTTGAGACCGCTCTGGCTGGTGATTCGCCCGTTACCGCTATAAACGCCCGTGAGGTCGAGCTTTAAACTGCCATCACTGGCAATCAAGCCATTATTGACCCAACTACCGCCCTTGCCTTCCAGGTGCGTCGAAGCCAGCAGTTGTCCGGTCTCAGTCTGGGTGAAGTTATTGACGTTGACGTTCAAACGCCCGGCCTGAATGACGCTGGTGTTGGTCCAGGTGTCCGCGTTCAAGGTCAGGCCGCCACGAGTGACTATGGTGCCCCCGGCACCGGTCACGTTGGGCAACGAGATGTCGAACGTGCCCTCACCCACATGCAGCAATTGGCCGCCGTTGTTCTGGAAGCTGGCAGCCGCCAGGGTCAGGTCCTGGTTGGCGGTTTCCACGGCGCCGTTACGGTTGTCGAACACGCCGCCGATCTGGAACTCCGTCTTGCCCGTACGACCCAGCGCGCGTAACTTGCCGCCCTGGTTATCGATGGCGTTGGCGGCCACGGTCAGGCTGTTGGTGCTTTCGATCAGGCCGTTGTGGTTGGTCAGTTGGCCATTGAGGCCTAGCGCTATCTGGTCACCGGCTATCTGGCCGGTGCTGTTATCAAGGCTACCGCCATTGATGCGCATGAGGGCTTTGGCGTACAAAGCGCCCTGCTGGTTATTGAGGGTTGCGGTGGTCAGCAGCGCACTCCCCGTCTGCGCGCCAACGTGACCACCCTGATTATCGAGCTGGCCAGCCGTCAGCAGAAGGCTCTGGCCCTGAATCAAGCCGCCCTTGGGGTTGCCGCTCAGGTCAGGACCGTTGCGAAGCACACCGACCACACCGGCCTCGATGGCGCCCTTGAGACTCGCGAGCACACCGCTGCGGTTGTCTAGGTTGCCGGCCTTGAGGTGCACGTCACCGGTCTGGCTGATGATATTGCCGCCCTGGTTGTCGAGGTCGCTATTGACCTCGACACGCAAACCGTTTTGCCCCTGCAATTTGCCCTGCGCGTTGGTCAGGCCAAAGGCTTTGATTTGCAGGTCGCCTTCTTGACTGTAAATCAGGCCGTCGGCGTTGTTTTGCACAATAGCGCTGGCATCAATGGCTAGCCGACCTTTGGACGCAACGGTGCCGCCTTCGCTGTTGTTCAGACCACCCATGGCCAATGACAGCGCTCCCTGGCTAGCGAGTTGCCCACCACGGTTATCCACTTCAATAGCTTGCTTGAGCAGCAGCGAGCTGGTACCCGCAATCTTGCCGTTGACGTTGCCAAGGTGACCTTGCAGGTTCAGCACCAGATGGTCGTTACCCATCAGCGACCCACCGGTATTGAGCAAGTCGCCACCCAGGAAGTTCAGGTTGCGCAGGGCCGTGATAGTGCCGGCACTGTTGTCGAGGTTGGCCGCGCTCAGATCCAGCGTCGAACCGCTGTCGATCAACCCACTTTGGGTGTTGTTCAACGCGCCAATCACGCTCAAGGTCTGCTGCGCGCCGCTGGAGATAACACCTTTGTTGCTGTTATCCAGGCCGGCGGTGCTGACACTCAACCGCCCTTGGCTAGCCAACGCACCCTCGCCACTGTTGAGCAAGCTGCCACTGAGGCGCACATCAAGATCGCCGTTGCGACTCGACAGTGTGCCTTTGTCACGGTTGTCCAGGCGCGTGCCGGTCACCTTCAGACCCTGCCAGCCTGATATCAAGCCGCCTCGATTGACGGTGTCATCTGCCTGCACAGTGAGTATCTGCTGGCTGATGAGCGTACCCGCACTGTTATCCAGGTTACGGGCCACCAGGCTCAGGACACTTTGGCTGGAGACTTCACCGCCTTGGTTTTGCAGGTCGCGCAAGCGCTTCAAGGTCAGCGGGCCTTTAGCGAAGACAAGGCCTTTACGGTTATCCAGATCACCGTCGGACAGGTCAGCAGTCAAGCGCTGCTCACCAATCAGCCGGCCGTCACGCAGTGCCAGGGAGGTCAGCGTAAGGTCCATATCACCCTTGGCGGACACCTCACCGCCATCGCTGGCATCCAGGGCCAGTGCATTCAACTGCAGGCGGCCCTGGCTGTTGATCAGGCCTTTGGCGCTGTTGTCCAAGGCCGAAGCATTGATCGTCAGGGCGCTGGTGCCAAGCAGACTACCGCCCTGGTTATTGAGGTTGCCCGCATTGACTGTCAGTGCTTGTGCGGCGTTGATCAACCCTTGTTGCCCGTTGCTCAGTAGCCCGGTGCTGGTCAACTCAAGCCCGCCGCGACTGGTCAGCGTACCGCCGCGGTTATCGACGGCGGCCGCTTGAGCACTCAGGCTCGAACCTGCAACCAAACCCTTGACGTTGGTGAGTACCTGGTCGATACGCAGGGTCAGGCCCTGGTTGCTGAGCAGGCGACCACTGCTGTTATCCAGGTTGCGCGCCACGATATTGAAGGCCTGGCCGCTGGATATTTCACCGGCCTGGTTGTTCACACCATTGAGGTGGCTGAGCACCAGCGGTCCGGTCGCGTTGATGAGTCCCTGCTGGTTGTTGAGCTGGCCATTGTTCAGGTCCAGGGTCAGGCCCGCGTTGCTGAACAGCTTGCCACCTTGTTGATCAAGCCCACTGACGCTGGCCGTCAGGGCCTGGGCGCTGCCGATGTTGCCAGCGCTGTTGTTCACTAGCCCCGCCTTCAGCTCCAGGGTGTCGCCACTGGTGAGACGGCCCCCAGTGTTATCCAGCGCGCCGGTGGTTACACTGACCGCCCCTTTGCCACTGAGCACGCCCTTCTGGTTCTCCAGGCTAGCGCTGCGCAGTTGCAGCGTGCTGTCAGTCACGAGCTCACCGCCCTCGTTGTCCAGAGCCCCCTGCGAACCCAGCACCAACGCGTCGGCGCTGGAAATCCGCCCCTGGCGGTTGACTACGCTCGCCGCATCGACGCTCAGGCGCCCTTCACTGTTGAGCACACCCTGGCCGTTATTCAACTCACCTTTGAGCTCAAGTTGCAGAAGCTGTTGAGCGAGCAGTTTGCCGGTACTGTTGTCCAGGTCCTGAGCACTGAGCATCAGACGCTGCGTGTTGAGCTGGCCCTGGTTGCGATTAAGCAGCTTGGCAAGTGTGAGATTCAACGATTGCCCGGCCAGCACACGACCGGCATCGCTGTTATCCAGGGTTTGCCCGGTGACGGTCAAGTCGGCGTTGGTCGACAGTTCGCCGCCACGATTGTCGATACTATCGACCCGCAGTTTCAGGGTTTTATCGGCGCCAACCAGGCCTTTGCGGTTGTCCAGGGACGCACCACGCACATCCACTGCCGTAGTGCTGATGAGTTGACCGCCACGGTTATCGATCTGATCGATATCAACCGTCACCAATGCCTTGCCCGATACATCACCGTCACGGTTGTCGAGCCGAGCGGAAGACAGCCGCATGGCGCCGTCGGCAATCAGCGTTCCGCGCTGGTTATCAAGCGCTTGGGTGGCCGAGACGTCCATGACGCCACGACTGTTGAGCAGACCATCAGTGTTGTCCAAGCGGGCACTGTTGGCGTTGAGCGCGGCTGCGCTGATCGCACCTTTGACGTTGCCCAAAACGTTTTGCACCTGCAGTGTCAGAGCCTGGTTGCTGATCAGCTTGCCGCCGCCGTTATCCAGGTTACGAGCCGCCAGGACGAAGGCGTGCTGGCTGGAAATTTCGCCACGCTGGTTGTTCACATCGGCCAGGTTTTTCAACATCAGCAGCGGGCTATTGATAAGCCCGCCCACGTTGCTCAGTTGGCCGTGGTTCAGGTCAAGATCGAGCTGGGTATTACTGAATAGCTCACCGCCCTGTTGATTCAGGCCGGTGATCGCGGCGGTCAGGTTTTTGCTGCTGGCGATACGTCCGCTGTTGTCCACCTGGGTTGCTGAAAGACCCAGGCGATCGGCGCTGGTGATACGACCATTGTTGTTCAGCGTGCCGGTGGTCAGGGTCAGCGCACCCCGGCTGTTGAGCAGGCCTTTGGGGCCGTTGTCCAGGCTCGCGCTGGTGAGCGTCAGGGCGGCATCGGTCTCCATGATGCCGCCCTGGTTGGTGATAGCACCGCTGGCAGCAAGTGTGAGCGCACCCGCCGAAGAGAGTGCACCGGCGTTGTTGTTGAGGGTCGCGCTGGTCAGTTGCAACGTGCCCTCGCTGCTGACCTGGCCCTGCTGGTTATCCAGTCGCCCGTCCAATTCACTCCCCGGAATGGCAGCCAGGGAAATATTGAGTGACTGCTGGCCGGCAAAGCGGCCTTGGCCGTTGTCCAGGCGCGCGCCGTTAAAGCGGTTGTCTCGGGCAAATACCAGCCCTTGGGCCTGGTTGATCACGTGGGCCACGGCCAACTCCAGCGCCGTACCAGCCATCAGTTTGCCTGCGCTGTTATCCAGGCGCTGTCCCTTGAAGTCGACACTGCTCTGGCTGGAGATCTCGCCCGCGCGGTTATCAACGGTGCCGACCGTCAGTTTCAGCGCTTTTGTGGCCCCTACCAGACCGCCATCGCGATTGTCCAGGGAGGTCCCGCTCAGGCTCAGCTCGTTCTGGGCAACCAGCTCACCGCCCTGTTGGGCCAGTACGCCGATGGTTGCCTGCAGATCACTCTGACTGGCGATGCGGCCAGCCGCGTTTTGCACATTGTCGGCAGTCAGTCGCAGGGGCCCGACTGCACTCACCAGGCCCTTCTGGTTGCGCAACTGTTGCCCGGCGAAGCCCAAGGCCGCCTTGCTGCTGAGTGAGCCTTGCTGATTGTCCACTTCAGCCACATTGAGTTGAAGGTCCTTCTTGGAAAGGATCAAACCGCTGCGGTTGTCGACATTCGCACTGTGCAACGTCAACAGGTCCTGCCCGGTTAGCCGCCCTTCGCGGTTATCCAGACGACCGGCACGCAGTTCCATCGCGCCCTTGGCCAACACCTGCCCTTTTGCCTGGTTGTCCAGTAGCCCGTCAATCGTTGCGCTGAGCCGGCCGTCACTGGCCAGTTTCCCGGCCTGGCGGTTATCCAGGCTTGCCGCGTGTACGTCCAACGCGCTACCGGCGCCGAGTGTGCCAGCCTGATTATTCAAAGCACCCTTGACCTTCACGTCCAGGCTGACATCACCGAGCACTTGCCCTGCGGTATTGCTCAAGCTTGCCGCATTCAACTGCGTGTGGCCTGTGCTGACGATTTCGCCCTGGTCGTTAAGCAGATCTTCTTTGACCGCCAGACGCGTGCCGAGGGAGCTGCTGACCTTACCTTCGCGGTTATCCAGGCGCACGGCGTCGAGCCCAACGCCGGCGGCCGAAATCAGCCCTTTGACGTTGAGCAGGGCCTGTTCGATTTTGAGGGTCAAGCCTTGGTCGCTGAGTAAATTGCCGGCGCTGTTATCCAGGCTGTCGGCACTCACGGTAAAGGCCTTCGTGCTGGATATTTCGCCGTTACGGTTGTCGACGCCTTTCAGGTTTTTGAGCAACAACTGCCCCGGCGCGTTGATAAAGCCATCGGCGTTGTTCAAGTGCCCATGGTTCATGTCCAGGGTCAGTTCGCTGTTGCTGTAAAGTTCGCCAGCACCGCGCTGGTCCAGGCTGGTGATATTGGCGTTGAGCGCCTGGTCACTGGCGATGCGGCCCTCGAAACGGTTGTCTACATCGGTCGCTGTCAGGTTGAGGCGATCAGCGCTGGTGACACGGCCCTGGTGCTGGTTGAGCAATACGCCGGTAGTCAGTTGCAATGCACCATCAGCAACAATACGCCCTGCGCTGTTGTCGACACTGCCAGCTTTCACCGTCGTTGTATCCGCGCTGAGCACATCACCGTTCTGGTTACTGATCGCATTGGCTGCGGTCAACAAGAGTGCCCCGCCGCTGCTGATGCGCCCGCCGTTGTTGCCCACGCTGCCAGCGCGCAGTTGCAAGGCGGCGTCGCTGCGCATTACGCCTTGGCTGTTGTCAGCCTCACCGGCCAGGGTCACGTCCAGATTGCGTTTGGCGTAGAGGTTGCCTTGGGCGCTGTTGTCCAGGCTGGTTGCTTTGATATTGACTTCCTGTTGCGCAGAAATCAGGCCCTTGAGCTGGTTGTTCAGCCTGTCGAGCGTCAACTGGAGCGTGCTATTGGCCAGTACGCGACCGGCATTGCTGTTGTCCAGTTCGCGGCCGGTCATCGTCAGTTCGGTAACGCTGGAAACTTCGCCCCCTCGGTTGTCCAGTTTGCCGATGGACAGGTTCATGGCCTTGCCCGAGTTGAGCAACCCGGCCTGACGGTTATCCAGCTGGTCACCCTTGACCTGCAACTGCCCGACCGAGGTGATGCTGCCGCCGCGGTTATCCACACTCCCCACCACCAGGTGCGCGTCACCCTTGCTGGTCAGGCGGCCCTTGGACTGGTTGTCCAGGCTGGCGGCATTGACCATCAGCATCTGACCGGCGGCTAGCGTACCTTTGTCATTGTTGACCGCACCGTGGCTGGTCAAGGTCAAGCGGTTATCGCCCTGGATGCGCCCCTGACTGTTGTTCAGCGAAGCCACTTCGACTGTCGAGTGCTGACCCAGCAATTCACCGTTGCGGTTGTCCAGCACACCGTCTACGCCGAGGTTCAGGTCGGAAACGGCACTCAGCTTGCCGCCCAGGTTGCCCAGGCTGGCGCTGTTTACCTGCAAGGCAGCGGCGGAAATCAAGCCACGGGTGTTGTCCAGCGCTTGGGCAATACGCAAGGTCAGGGCTTGCTGGCTGAGTATCTTGCCGTCCGTCGTATTCAAGGCCGTCGCCGCCAACTCAAAGGCGCGCGCACTGGAAATTTCACCGCCCTGGTTATCAACGCTGCCCAGTTGCTTGAGCAGCAATTGCCCTGGGGCATTGATCAGACCAGAACTATTGTTGAGATGGCCACCTTGCAGGTCCAGGCTTACATCGGCCTGGCTGGAGACCTGCCCCTTGCGGCTGTTGTCCAGTGCGGTAACCGCCATACCCAACTGGGTCGCGCTGCTAAGGCGCCCGCCCTGGTTGCTCAGCTTGCCGGCCGTAATCTTAAGGTCGCTGGCACTGGAGAGTGTAGCGTCATCATTGGTTAAACCGGAGGCATTGATGGTCAAACGACCATCGCTGCGCAGTGTGCCTTGGGCGTTGTTCAACTGGCCGCCGAGGGCCACACCCAATTGACCTTTGGCATACAGACTACCGCCTGCACTGTTATCCAACCCTTGCCCCGTGAGCTGTACCTGCTGAGCGGCAATCCGCCCCTTGAGCGAGTTGTTCAGGTCGGTGGCATTCAACTGCAGGTCAGTGCCGGCACTCAAAAGCCCCGCTTGGTTGAGCAGGCTGCCCGCAATACCTGCCGTCAGCGCACCGTCGCTGGTCAAGTTACCTTTGCGGTTATCCAGACTCGCGCTGTTGAGCGTCACGCTGTGCCCAGCGGCCAACGTGCCTGCCTGGTTGCTGACCGCGCCGCCCGCCTGGAGCAGCAACGTCGAATCACCCTGTACCAGGCCCTGGTCGTTATTGAGCGTCCCAACGCCAAGCACAAGATTTTTGCCCAGAACCTTTGCACTGCGGTTATCGAGTTCGCCATCGACTTGCAGGTTGAGGCCGTCCACCGCAGCGAGTCGACCGGACTGGTTAATCAGCGTTAAAGCCCTTACATCCAGGGCCTTTGCGGTCAACGCACCTTTGGTGTTGTCCAGGGCGCGGGCAATGCGCACACTCAAGGCTTGCTCACTGAGCAACTTGCCGGCGCTGTTATTGAGTTGATCCGCGATCAGATCGAAGGCTTGGGCGCTGGAGATTTCGCCGCCCTGGTTATCGACGCTGTTAAGTTGGCTCAGCAACAACTGGCCTGGGGAATTGATCAAGCCACCCTGGTTGTTCAGGTGACCCCGATTGAGGTTCAGGCTCAAATCGCGTTGGCTGAAGAGTTGGCCGCCATTGCTGTTGTCCAGGCTTCCCACGTTTAACTCTGCGCCCGCGTCGGCACTGAAACTCCCGCTTTGATTGGCGAGCAAACCACCTACCCTGGCGTTAAGCCGATCACGGCTGTGAACTCGACCGCGTTGGTCGTTGATCAAACTGGCAACGTCAATATCCAGCCCGCTGGCTGCAATCTGACCGGCACCATTGTTCAGCGTCTGGGCGATACGCAAGCCCAAGGCCTGGTCACTGAGCAGCTTGCCTGCGCGGTTGTCCAGGCTGTTTGCCGCGACGCTAAAACCATGGACACTGGAAATCTCGCCACTGCGGTTGTCGACGCTATTGAGATTTTTCAACGTCAGTTGGCCACTGGCATTGATCAAGCCTGCATCGCGGTTGTCGAGGTGGCCGTTGCCCAGGTCCAGGGTTAGGTCGCTATTGCTGGAAATGCGCCCTTGCTCATGCTGGTCGAGGCTGGTGACACGGGCATTGAGAGCCTTGGCGCTGGAGATTGATCCACCTTGGCTGTTATTGAGCGAGCCGGCCGTCAGTTCAAGGGCGCCACCACTGGCGAGGACGCCCTGTTGGTGGTTGTTGAAGTTCCCGGCATTGACCTGTAAGGCGGTACTCGATTCGATTCGGCCATGCTGTTGATTCTCCAACGTACCGGCAACATTCAGCCCCAGGTCGCCCTGACTGGTCAGGACGCCTGACTGGCTGTTGTCCAGTTGCCCGGCGTTAATCTGCAGATGCTGCCCGGCAACCAGGCGACCACCTTGATTATTGGCCATGCTACTTGCGGTCAAGCGTAGCGCCTGGCCGGCAGATATCAGGCCAGCGACGTTGTCCAGACTCTCCACCTGCAAGGTGACTTCAGCCAGGCTTGAGAGCTCACCCTTACGATTGACCAACTGCCCGACGCGCCCGCTCAGGCCTCGGTCGCCGACCACCAAGCCTGCGTTGGAATTGAGCAGCCGTGCGGTATTCAGCTCAATACTTGCGGCACTCAGCACACGACCTTGCTGCTGGTTATCCAGTGTTGCGGCACTGACCTTGAGCTGGTTTTGTGCACTCAGGGTGCCGCCCTGATTATTCAGAGCTCCAGCGACATTGACTGAAAGGTCGCGGCTGGCAACGAGTGTCTTGCCATTGTTGTTCAACTGCCCGGCTGAGACCTGAACATCACCCTGTACATTGCGTGTCTGGTCAACATTGACACCCGCTTCGATGATGCCGTTGTTGGTCAACGCACCACCGCTTTGTAGCTGCACGCGATCACGAGCAACCAGGCTTTTTTGGTTGGTCAGATCGCCCTGAGTTTTCATGTTCAGGGAACCGCCTGCGGCGACCAGCCCCTGAGTTTCGACGCTCTGGGCCTTCACGTTGACAGCACCGCCCGCGGTTGTCTGGCCCATGACCACATGGCCACCGGCATCGATCTGAATATCGCCGCCAGCGACCATGTCCCCCGACAACTTCACGCCGACACCGGCCTCAGTCCCCATCAGCTTGACCGCGCCCACATACATGCCGCCCAACGCCGACGAGTCAATCGCCAGTTCGGGCGCCTGGCTGCCATCCGCTGCCCGCGCCGTGGCATTCAGGGTGCGAGCGTCGACGTCGTTACGACCGGCGACGATGGTGAGTTTTTTCGCCTGAATCTGCGCATTGATGGTGGTGGCACGGGTGATGATTTCGAACTGGTCGACGTTGCTGGCATTCAGGCCAGCGCCTTCGATAGCCACACTGCCCTGATCAACCTGGTAACGATTGATCTGGCCGTTTTCGATCACGGCCTTGCCGGTAGTGAGTGTCGCTTGCGGGGTGTTGATAAAGCCGCAACCGTTACAGCTGATGCCATAGGGGTTGGCGACGATCACATGCGCCGATTGCCCGGCCACTTCGGTATAGCCACGCAATTGGCTGGGGCTGCCGCCGTTGACTTCGTTGAGGATGATATTGGCAGCGGCGCCGTTAAGATTGGGGTTGCCGACGATGATGCCACCCAGTTGCGTGGACTGGGTGCGGTCGGTGGCGTTGTTGAGGATGACCCCATTGGTGCCGACGTTGTAGTCGTGAAACTGGTTGTGTGAGAGCCCGTTCGCATTTGGCGTAGCGATGTTAACGATGGGCACGCCATTGCCCGCTTGCCCGAGCGTAGTGCCCGGTGCACTCACTACGATGCCGTCCGCTTGAGCCAGCAACGGATGCCAGAACATGGCGTTGGCCAGGATCAACGCCAACCCACGTTTAGGCAGCCCCAGGAAATGGGAACGGCTTTTTACGGCAGCAGAAGGCTGGCGCGCGAGGAAGGCGAACTGGCGAACATCCATGTCATGTCTCGATGCCCGAAGGCGGTCAAAAATTTAAAGGGAAAAATCCAGACGGAAATAGATCGGTGCTTCACGGTCTGTGATCGCGTCCGGCCGTTCCAAAGAGTGTGCAAAGGTCACACTGGCCGCGACGTTCTTGCCGCGCGCAAACAACTCCAC
The DNA here is from genome assembly GCF_015277575.1 of Pseudomonas sp. OST1909. Lineage (NCBI taxonomy): Bacteria > Pseudomonadati > Pseudomonadota > Gammaproteobacteria > Pseudomonadales > Pseudomonadaceae > Pseudomonas > Pseudomonas sp. OST1909. The sequence continues at coordinate 3,191,368 of NZ_CP063780.1, read as the reverse complement.
TGAGTTGCTGCTCATGCGCCCGTGCTGCTCGCCGTTGTAGCGGTTACGGCTGATCACGCCCTGGTCGTAGCCGAGGCTGGTGCCGTATTCGCTGAACACCGACTGCATCCAGGCCCATGTCACCGGGCGGCTCCAGCGCAGGTCATTGCGCCAGTAACCGCCGCTGTCGCCGGCAAGCATTTGATCTTTGTAGCCACGAATCGACGACTGACCGCCCAGGCTCATGCGCTGTGGGCTGAACAGCACGTCTTCACTGCGCTGGCCGGTCATCAAACTGCTGAAGCTGAGGGACTCGCCCCACAGTTTGAATGGATACAGGTAGCTCACTGTGGCGGTGTATTTGCGGTAGCGCGCATCGGGCTGGCCGGGTTTCGGGTCGTGGTTGGCCTGGGCATCGAACGCGCCGATGCCGTTTTGCATGCCAAGGTCAATGTTGAGGAATGAACCGCCGATACGTCGACCATGGTTGATACCCAATTGCGCTTCACTGAGGCGGTTGCTGCTCAAGGCGAGCTTGCTGTCTTCGATGAAATTGTTGGTACGCAGATAGGCGATGCCCGTGTTCAGGGAAGTCTTGCTCAAGGCATCACGATGGATAACCCGCTCCAGGCGCAACTGGTGATTCTGGCTGTCGCCGGTCTGCTTGAACTTGAAGTTGTTGGCCTGGGCCTGGGAGCGGTACTCGCTTTCGATGTAGCTGTACGAGAGGTTCCACCAGCCAAATGGTACGTTGTAGCTGAGCATCGAATTGCGTGAGGTACGTTGATGATCGCTGACGGCATCGTGGCCGCCACGCAACGCAAGCTGGTCGGCCAGGCCGAGCGGGTTATCCCAGTCCAGACTGGCGCCCCACTGCTGCTCACCGGTGCTGCGCTGGCCGCCGTTATGCCGTGACAGCCCGACACGCCAAGGCTTTTGCGGAGTATTTTTCACCAGCACATCGCTGCCACCCACGGCCTTGCCCGGCGCCAGTTCCATCTGCGCCTGGTTCGACGGCAGGCGGTTCAACTGATCAACCATCTGCTCGATCTCACGCAGGTTGAGCAGCTCGCCCTGCTTGCCGGGAAAACTCATGCCCAATTGGCGGTCGGTGATGCCACTGCCTTCGGCGCCCTTCAGGCTTTCCAGCCTGCCTTCGACGACCTGAATCTTGAGATTGCCGCTGGAAAGGTCCTGCTGCAGCAGGTAAGCACGACTGGTGACCAGGCCTTTGGCCAAATAGCGGTCGGTGATGACCTTGAGCACTTCGTTGAGCTGCGGTACGCCCAGGCATTGGCCGATGTAAGGCTTGATAAGGCCCGCGCGCTCCTCTTCGGACAGCGCATCGGCACCGCCCAGTTCGATGGTTTTGATCGGGAAGCAGCGGGTGTCGACAGGGGCGACCGGTGCGGCGGACGCCGCGGGCTTTCCGGGCAGATCCTTGAGCTCTTCGATCCGCCGTTGCTGATCCTCGAGCAGGCGGTCCTGGCGATCACGGATCAGGTCGGTGATGCCTGGGGCGTTCTGCGGCGTGGCGGCTTGCACCCCTCCGATAATGCCCAGGCAAAAAAAAGCGGACAGCAGATTACATCTGGTCCGACGCAGTAAACGCCACATTCTCTAGATCCCTCTATGTGGCGTTAAGCCACCAATGGAGGGCGATCATAGGATGTCATTTTGATGGCGTCAAATAAGCGAGTAATTTTTCTCAATCTCTAACACGCGACGAAGCGTGCTGAAAGGTAAGACTTTTTCGTCTGCGGGTTCCTCATCAGTCACGGGCATTCAAGGCGTTCTTGCACGACATCCCATTGATCTCAGGAAGAAAAAACTTCAGCGCCTTGTCTCGCTGGCTCCAGGTATCGAGGAACTCGCTGCCTTGCCAATTGCGCCTGCACGCCTGCGACAGCCTCAAGCACTCTCTGCGCCCACTGTTCATCCTGCGGGTCAACCACGACCACACGAAAGCCATGCTCATGACCTTCAATGCGCACGCCCTCGGAATCATCCACGTGTAAATCGATATCGAAGGCCGACGGAAGCTTCGACGGCGTGTTCAACAGCCCACGTGCGTTGAGGGCCTGGTTATGCACGACGCTGTTCACCACCCCATCGACGCGTATGCCGTACAGCATCAGCCAACGCCTGATATACGAAGGCGCCCGGCCTGAGGAGGTGTAAACCCAGATGCTGCAGCCCTGGCGCCGTAGCTCCCGGGTCAGGGAGCGGGTGCCGACACGCAGCGGCTCGCCCCACCAGCGACGGACGCAGGCCGGCAACCAGCTGCTTTCCACGGGCGAGTGATCAAGTTGGCAGGCCAGGGTGTCGTCGATATCAAACGAGATCCGTACGCGTGGCCGTGTGAGCATTCGCGTGGACAGGGCTTGAACGAGTAGGTTGGCGGACGTTCGGCATTTGCCCGCAAAGGTTTGATACCTGCTCATCATTGGCCTCCCTGATAGATTGGCTGCGGTGTGTCGCTCAAGAAAAACACACCCGGATCAGGCGCTTGTTCCTCCAGGAACGCGGCGTACTTCTTCTTGATCTTGGGCAATTCATATAACGCCTTCACCCCATGTTTGGCCGAGTTGCGGATCACCGAGGAGGGGTTGAAGTAGCCTTCGGCGTTTTCGAGTGTCAGCACGAACGGCGGCAACCCTGCACGCATCAGCAGGTAGCTGACGATCAGCGAGCCACTGCGGTTATTGCCTTCGATGAACAATTGCGGCTTGCTGAGGATGCGTACATACACACCTGCTGCACGCTTCCACACCGATTCACTGCGGTAGGCGCAGTACCAATTGAACAAGTCCTTGATGCCACCCTCAACGTTGTTGAAGAAGTGCTCCTCGGTTGCGGCCAGGTGTTGCGCGTATTCCAGGCGGCGTGCCGGATCTCGACCACAGAGCACCGTGGCGTTGATCTCCAGCATCAGGTCAAGGTGGTGCAGATCAAACAGGTCCACGCCCTGGGCCACGTAGTCGTCAACCAGCGCATAACCTGCAAGCACATTCTCCAACACCTCGTCCGTCAGCGGGTCCCGCGGCTCGGTAAACTGCGTGCTGAGCTGGGCAAAGCGGCTCTGCACCTTACGCAGGGCGCGCTCAATCGCTGGCAAATCTAGACGACGCGTTACAGGCATTGGCATTCCCGAGAAGACGTTGGCGCAGGTGCGGCTGTTATCGAACATGGATGGCTCAGCTGAACTTGCCGCTGATGTAATCCTCGGTCATCTGCTCACGCGGGCTGCCGAAAATCTGCGCGGTCGGGCCCATTTCCACCAGGTAGCCAGTGCGCGTGCCTTGGGAAATATCCACCGAGAAAAACGCCGTGGTGTCTGCTACGCGGATGGCCTGCTGCATGTTGTGGGTCACCAGTGCGATGGTGTAGTCCTTCTTCAATTCCACCATCAGCTCCTCCACCCGGCGGGTCGCGATGGGGTCGAGGGCCGAACAGGGCTCATCGAGCAACAGCACTTCCGGCTCGGTGGCGATGGCGCGGGCGATACACAACCGCTGCTGCTGACCACCAGAGAGCGACAAGCCACTGACCTTGAGCTTGTCCTTGACCTCATCCCACAGCGCCGCGCCTTGCAGGGCGTGCTTGACGCGGTCGCCCAAGTCACCTTTGTAGCGGTTCAGGCGCAGGCCGAACGCGACGTTGTCGAAGATGCTCATGGAAAACGGGTTGGGCTGCTGGAACACCATGCCGATGTAGCGGCGTACCACCACCGGGTCGACGCCCTTGCCATACACGTCCTGGCCGAGGAAATGCACGTGGCCCTCGAAGCGAAAGCCCTTCACCAAATCGTTCATGCGGTTGAGGCTGCGCAGCACAGTACTTTTGCCGCAGCCCGAGGGGCCGATAAAGCCGGTGATCTTGTTTTTTTCAATCGGCACATGGCTGTCACGCACCGCCATGAAGTTGCCGTAGAAAATCCTGTCCAGCTTGCAGTCCATGACCACAGGCGACTGGGTGACAAACGGAGCGGCTATTTGCGCAGTTGAGACGTTCAAAATTCAGATGCTCCCGTTCTTAATACTTGGGCTTGCCGAAGATACGGCTGACAATATTGACAACCAGCACAATCATCACCAACACCAACGAGGCCGCCCAGGCGAGCTCAAGCTGGTTGTCGAACGGCATGCCGGAGAAGTTGTAGATCAGCACCGCCAGCGAGGCCGTGGGGTTCATGACCGCGAGGTCGCCGTCGTGGTAGATCCAGTAGTTGCTGAACAGCGCGGTAAACAGCAGCGGCGCGGTTTCGCCGGCAGCCCGGGCCACCGCGAGCATCACCCCGGTGAGGATCGCCGGCAGGCCGGTCGGCAAAATGATCTTCCAGATCACCTGCGAGCGGGTGCAGCCCATGCCGTAGGCGGCGTCCTTCATGATCTTGGGCACCATGCGCATCGACTCTTCGGCGGTGAGCACCACGATCGGCAGCATCAGTACCGCCAGGGCTACACCGCCCGCCGGCGCCGAGTAAGTACCGGTGGTCATGACCACCAGGGCGTAGGCGAACACCCCGGCCAGGATCGACGGCAGGCCCGTGAGCATCTTGGCGGCAAAGCGCGCAGTGTTCGCCAATTTGCTGTCCGGCCCCAGTTCGGCCAGGAAGATCGCCGCCATGATGCCGACCGGTACCGCGATGGCAGCAGCAATGCCGACCATCACGAAAGTGCCTGCCATGGCGTTGCCGAAACCGCCGCCGGTTTCGAAGCCGGTGGGCGGCAGTTCGGTAAACACTTCCAGGCTCAGACGCGCGCCACCACGGGTGATCAGCATGTAGAGCACGGAAATCAGCGGCACACTGGCCAGCAGCGCGCCGAGCCAGACCAATGTGGTCAACACCAGGCTGCGCAGGGCGCGGCCTTCGAACTTGCGCTGCAGGCTGGGCACCGCGGTGATCGGGGACGTGAGGTCAGTCATTGTTTAGTACCGCGCTGGGCGTAGAGCATGATCATGGAACCGATGACGTTCACCAGCAGCGTGATAAACATCAGCACGAGCGCGGCGTACATCAACACCTCGATCTCATTCGGCCCGGCTTCGGGAAAGTTCAGCGCCAACAAGGCCGCCAAAGTATTGGCCGGCGCAAACAGCGACAGTGAGATGTTGTTGGCGTTGCCCACCAGCATTGCCAGCGCCATGGTTTCACCCAGCGCGCGGCCGAGGCCGAGCACCAGCGAACCGAAAATACCGGTGGCTGCAGAAGGCACCATCACCTTGAGAATCGCCTCCCAATGGGTAGTCCCCATACCGTAGGCAGCCTGCTTGGTTTTCATCGGCACGCTGGTCAGGGCGTCCTGGGACACGGCGGCAATCGTCGGCAGAATCATGATCGCCAATACCAGCGCCGCAGGCAGCAACCCTGGCCCGCTCAAGGAGGTGCCGAAAAACGGGATCCAGCCCAGTTCACTGTTCAACCAGGTGGTCAGTGGCCGGATCGCCGGGATCACTACGTAGATGCCCCACAGGCCATACACCACGCTGGGGATGGCCGCGAGCAATTCAACGATGGTGCGAAACACCGCCGCCAGCTTCGCCGGCAGGAAATCCTGAGTCAGGAAAATCGCCATGCTGACGCCGAAAACCCCTGCAATCAGCAGCGCAATCAGGGCGCTATAGAGCGTGCCCCAAATCGCCGGCAGGATCCCGTACTTGCCTTGGTTGACATCCCAGACACTGCCAAAAAGCACGTCGAAACCGTGCTTCTCCATGCCGGGAAGGGCCTTGCGTCCCACCTCGAATACCAAGGCTGCGACCAACGCCAGAATCAGTACCACCCCGATTCGCGCGAGCCCACGGAAGGTGCGATCGACCAGGAAGTCTTTTGCAGAGGGGGGTTGGCAGGCAGAATCCGGGTTAACCGGAACGACGAAAGGTTTGATCATGGGCGAATTCCGGAACAAAGGGGGAAACGCTCCCGGCCTGGCTGACAGCCCAGGCCAAGAGCGACCTCACGGGTGTTACTGGATGTTGGCGGAAGCTTTACGCACCTGATCGACCACCGATTGCGGCAGCGGGATGTAGCCCATCGAGTCGGCGATTTTCTGCCCCTCGGTCAAGCTGTATTCGACCATTTCGCGCATGGCCTTGGCCTTGGCCGGATTACCGTTGTCCTTGCGGAAGATCATCCAGGTGTAGGACGTGATCGGGTAGGACTTGGCGCCGTCCGGGTCCGGCAGCCAGGCCACCAGGCTTTCCGGCATCTTCACTGCTGCCAGGGCCTCGGCACCGCTCTCGGCGTTCGGCACCACGTACTGGCCGGCCTTGTTCTGCAACTGGGCGAAGTCGACCTTGGCCAGCTTGGCGAAGCCGTACTCAATGTAGCCAATCGCGCCTGGCGTCTGGCGCACGGTGGCGGTCACGCCATCGTTCTTGGGCGACTTGATGAATTTGTCGCTGGCCGGCCAGTTGACGGTGTTGCCCTCCCCCAGCGCCGTTTTGAATTCAGGATTGATGGTTGCCAAGTGCTTGGTGAATACCGCCGTGGTGCCGCTGGAGTCTGCACGCACTACCACGGTGATCGGTGTATCGGTCAGTTTCAGGTCCGGGTTGGCGGCGACGATCTGTGGGTCGTTCCACTTGGTGATCTTGCCCAGGAAGATATTGGAATAAACGTCGCGTGGCAGCTTGAGGCCCTTGGGGTTGCCCGGAAGGTTATACGCCAGCACGATTTCACCCGCGGTCATCGGCAGCAATTGCACGCCTTCGGCCACCTTGGCGATGTCTTCATCCTTCATGGCCGAATCACTGGCGGCGAAATCGACGGTTTTATTCAGGAAGTCCTGCACACCTGCGCCGCTGCCCTTGGATTGATAATCCACCGTGACGCCAGCGGTCTTCTTGCTGAAGTCCTTGAACCAGGTGAGGTAGATCGGTGCAGGGAAGCTGGCGCCGGAGCCGGTGAGGCGCACGTTTTCGGCGGCGAAGGTCATGGAGGAGGCACACAGAGAAACCGTAACGGCCAGTGCTGCAGACTTCATCAAGCTTTTCATTAAAAGGAACTCGTTGTGGTGACGGGCTCCCGAACTGTGCAGCAGGGTTGTTACATTTTTATGAAAATTGAGTGGCAAACCGGGGTTTTGTCCCTGTTTGCCACTACAGCGATGTATTTCCGGGGGACTGGTTAGTAACAAATTGCGTCTAAAATGCTGCGATCCCCTATGGCGGGGGCGCTTGCTCCTGCTGAGCTACGCAGCAGGTTCGCAAAGAACGTTTGCTTGCCTTGCTGATACATCACGCCGGGGCCTATGCCCACTACTTGCTCCCTGGAATCCTGTTGCCGATGGCCATCGATACGGTCATCGCTGATCTGCTTGAGTTGATACCCCGCCACACCGACCCGCCAGCGTTCGGCAACGGCATAGGACACTGCGAGGTTACTGTGGATCGCTTGGCCCGGCTGGACACTGATGGCATTCTGCCACTGTTCACCTCGCTGGTGGCGCAGGCCAATGCAGAGCTGATGCCCAGAACCCGAATCCATTGTGTTTGACGCATACAGCACCTTCATTGACTGCCGATTAAAAAACGTTGAATGGGTAATCCACGATCACCCGGTACTCATCGGCATTCGAGTTGCCACGGGTATTGCCCGGCGCGGTATAGCCTTGGCCGGATCGATGCGCGGCCCAGCGCAATGTGACGTTCAAGCCCTTGGCCTTGCCGCCCGGCACCGCATAACGCAGGGCGACGTCGCGTTCCCAGTGGTGCGCGTCCTTACCCGCAGCGTTTTAGATGTAGCCGTAGCCGGTGCTGTTGGGGTCGACTCGCGTCAGGTCCGCTTCATCCCGGGTGTAGGAGGTGCTGAGCTGAAAGTCCGGCGCGTTGATGAAGGCCAGGCTGGTCTGGTATTGGATCTTCCAGGACTTTTCACCCGGGGCATTGAAGTCGGCGTATTGCTGGGAATTGTTCAGGTACATGAACGTGCGGTCGTCCTGCACGACGTAGTCGAACGGTGTGTCGCCGTCGACCTTCTGCACACCGAGGGTCAGGCTCTGGCCTGCGCCGGACAGGGTCAGGCCGCCGGTGTAAGTATTGTTGTCGATGCGCCCCAAGTGGCTTTGGCCCTGGTTACGGGTCTTGAAGTAATGCACATACGGCGTCAGCGTGATCCCATGGTTCAACGTGAAGGGGTAGCTGACCCCAGCGTAATACTGGCTCCAGATATCGCTGAGCTGGCCGCCATACAGGGTCAGCGTAACCCCGCCCGGCGCACTGTAAACGCCGCCCAGCCAGCTCATGTGCGAACTCTCGCGCTCGGCCGCCACACCGGCCTTGTTGCCAGTGCCGTAACTGGTGGTCAGGTGGCTCTGGCCGCTCTGGTTGCGCAGGCGTGTGGAATCGACCCAGCCGGTGTCGAGGGTCAGGTTTTGCAAGCTGTAGTTCTTCAGCGTGACGCCACGAAAGGTCTGTGGGAACACCCGGCTCACACCGCTGGCCACCAGTGGGTTATCCAGATACTGGTCACCTGCCTGCACCAAGCTGCCAAAGCCGCGCAGCTTGAGTGCCGCGCCCGCTGCCGAGAAGTCAGACTCCGGAGCCTTTTTCGAATCCAGCGGCAGCAAACCCGCCCCGCCACTGCCTCCACCGCCATCGAGCTTGAGACCATAGAACCCATGCACATCGACCCCCACACCAATCGGCGTGTCGGTGTAACCCGAGCGAAACGACAGGTACACACCTTGCACCCATTCACGCTGATCCAGGCGCGACGGCGTGTTGTGGTTATCGCGGCCCAGGTAGTAATTGCGCAGCAGCCCATTGAGGGACGAGCCGCTGACAAATCCCGGCGTCACCGCCAGTTCGGCTTTCTGTCGTTCATTGATACCGGTGCTGAGGTTATCCCGTTGGCCCAAGGAGTTATCGGCCTGTACGCCCGTCGCCGAGAGTGACACCGTGAGCGATATGGAGACACGCACGATCCGCTTGAAAATAGGCATCAGCGTTGCTCCTGTGGTTGTTCAAGCACCGTCACGGTCGCCGTAGTGCCCGCGCGCAAGCGGCCCTATCCCAAGAGCAAGTGCAAGCTGCCAATACATCGGCAGCCTGCATTCCAGGCTTACTTGCCTTCAGTCAACGCGTTGTAGCTGGTGAACAGGTTGCGGTAGTCCGGGATGTGGTTGGAGAACAACGTCCCCAAGCCTTCGATATCGTTGCGCCAGTCGCGGTGCAGCTCACAGGCCAGGCCGAACCAGGTCATCAGCTGCGCACCATTGGCCGACATGCGGGCCCAGGCCGATTGCTGGGTCAGCTCATTGAAGGTGCCGGAGGCATCGGTCACCACGAACACTTCAAAGCCTTCCGCCAGCGCCGACAGCGCCGGGAATGCCACGCACACTTCGGTCACCACGCCGGCAATGATCAGTTGCTTCTTGCCGGTGGCCTTGATGGCCTTGACGAAGTCTTCGTTGTCCCAGGCATTGATCTGCCCAGGACGGGCAATGTACGGAGCGTCCGGGAACAGCGCCTTGAGTTCCGGTACCAGCGGGCCATTGGGGCCGGTTTCGAAACTGGTGGTCAGGATGGTCGGCAGCTTGAAGTACTTGGCCAGGTCAGCCAGGGCCAGCACGTTGTTCTTGAATTTGTCCGGGTCGATGTCGCGGACCAATGACAGCAGGCCAGCCTGATGGTCGACCAACAACACAGCGGCGTTATCTTTGTCCAAGCGAACGTAAGGTGTAGACATCGTGATACTCCTGATAAAGAAGGTGACGCTCCGAGTGGGCGCCCGGTAAAGAACCCAGCGTGTTTACTTGCGCTGTGAGTCTAGTTCTTCGTGATTGTTTGCCACTTCCTGAGCCTTGATGTAGCTCTCGATCAGCAGTTGGTAGTGCGGCATCGCCTGGGTGTAGACGTTCGCCCACTCCTGGGCATCCGGACGGTTCCACGAACCTTGCAACTCCGAGAGCGTGCCCATGATGTCGATCGGCACCGCGCCGGCTTGGGCCAGGCGCGCGATGGTCAGGTCGGTGGCCAGCCTGGAGTGGTTGCCCGAAGCATCGACCACTGCGAACACCTTGTAGCCTTCGTGCACCGCTGCGATAGACGGAAAGGCCAGGCATACGCTGGTCAGGGTGCCGGCAATCACCAGGGTCTTCTTGCCGGTGGCTTTGACGGCGGCGTGAAACTCAGGGTTATCCCAGGCGTTGATTTCGCCGCGACGGGCGACGTACTTGGCGTGGGGCGCGGCTTCGTGGATTTCCGGGATCAGCGGGCCATTGGGGCCTTGTGGAACCGAAGCGGTAGTGATGACCGGGATTTTCAACAGGGTCGCGGCCTTGGCCAGCGCGATAGCGTTGGCGCGCAACTGAGGAACATCAATGTCCTTGACGATCTGGAACAGACCACTCTGGTGGTCGATCAGCAACATGGCCGTGTCGGCGGGATCAATCGTCGGCTTTTGACCATTGAAGTTTGCAGCGTTACCTGATGCAGTCATTTGCATTTCCTCTTTGCTTGGATAGACCTCCCTGGAATGGTGTGCCGGAACAGTGCCCGGCAGTGTCTGCACTTCCTGTATAGACACGCTCCGACCGGTATCCACGACTTGCGCCTGTAGGACACCTGCGAAAAAACAATGGAGCCACCTTAATCATCAGGTTCAGGGTTAGGTAGTGGCTGAACCGGGCCGCTGCATCTCAAAAATGGAACGATGTACCGCCCCTTGCACATTGGCTCAGGCTCGCCTCAATGGCTGGCCATGCCAGCCATATGCATCATCCAGCGCAAGCCACTCGCAAGGATGCCGAGGGCGAGCACGCTGGCGAACCAGATAGCGATCAGCCACAACACCCGCTGGTACCAACGGCCAGCAGGCAGCGGCTTTTCACCCTTAATGGTAGCCATCGCCAATCCTCACTTTGCCGCGGAATACGTAGTAGCTCCAGCAGGTGTACATAAGGATGATCGGCAGGATGAACAGCGTGCCGATCAGGATGAACAACTGGCTCGAAGGCGGCGATGCAGCGTCCCACAAGCTGATGGATGGCGGCACAATGTTCGGCCAGATGCTGAAGGCCAGCCCGATATACCCCAGGAACACCAGCACCAGGGTGAATACGAACGGCCAGTGCGAGTGGTGTTGGCGCAACGTTTTCAACAGCCCCACCAGTGCCACTACGCCCAGCAGCATCAGGCCGCCAAACACCACAATGTGCGCCTGGGCAAACCAGCGCAGGGCGATTTCCGGGTGTAGCCACGGCGTCCACACGCACAGCACCGCCACCACCGCCATCAGCGCGAAGGCCAAGTAGCGGCTGAACAGGCGCATGCGCGATTCGAGCATGCCTTCGGTCTTGACCAGCAACCAGGTGCTGCCCAGCAACGCGTAGGCCACCACCAACCCAACCCCGCAGAACAGCGGGAACGGCGAGAGCCAGTCGAGGCTGCCCCCGGCAAACTGGCGATTGACCACCGCAATGCCGGCGATGTAGGTGCCGATCACCACGCCCTGGCAAAAGGTCGCCAGGAACGAGCCGCCGATAAACGCCATGTCCCAGATATGCCGCTTCTGCGGGCTGGCCTTGAAGCGAAACTCAAACGCCACACCACGAAAGATCAGCCCGGCCAGCATGAAAATCAGCGGCAGGTACAACGCCTCCAGGATCACCGAATACGCCAGCGGAAACGCCCCATACAACGCCGCGCCGCCGAGTACCAACCATGTCTCGTTACCGTCCCATACCGGCGCCACGGTGTTCATCATCACATCGCGCTCCTGCTCGTCCGGGATCAGCGGAAACAGGATGCCCAGGCCCAAATCGAAGCCATCCATGATCACGTACATCATCACCCCGAAGGCAATGATCACGCCCCAGATCAACGACAGGTCTATACCTACAATGCCCATGTGCAATCCCCTTGATCAGTTGGTGTGGTCGCCGGACGCGAGCGTCTCGGTGACGGCGGACAGGGGGCGGCGTGGTGTGCGCTCCTGGCCGGGGCCGCCCTGTGGCGGATGGTCGTGATGGGGCTGCGGGCCCTTGCGCACCAGCTTCATCATGTAGCCGATACCCACGGCAAATACCGAAAAGTAGATCAGCACAAACAACGCCAGGGAGATGCTCAATTGCGTGACGCTGTGATTGGACGCCGCGTCTGCGGTACGCATCAGCCCGTAAACCACCCACGGCTGGCGCCCTACTTCAGTGGTGATCCAGCCGGCCAGCATGGCGATCAGCCCGGTCGGCCCCATGAACAACACCAGGCGCAGGAACAGGCGATTGCGATACAGCGCGCCGTTACGCCGCAAGGCGAAGCCCAGCAAGCCAGTAAGGATCATCAACATGCCCAGTCCGGCCATGATGCGGAAGCTGAAAAAGATGATGGTCGAGTTCGGCCGGTCTTCCTTGGGGAAGCTCTTGAGCGCCGGGATCTGTTTGTCCAGGCTGTGGGTGAGGATCAGGCTACCCAGGTACGGCACTTCGATTGCAAAGCGGGTCTTCTCGGCCTGCATGTCAGGGATGCCAAACAACACCAGCGGCGTCGCGCCGTTACCGACGTTTTCCCAATGCCCTTCAATCGCAGCAATTTTCGCCGGCTGGTGCTCCAGAGTGTTCAAACCATGGGCATCACCGACGACCGCCTGGATCGGAGCCACGATCAACGCCATCCACAACGCCATCGAGAGCATTTTACGCACTGCCGGAGTGTCGTTTTTACGCAGCAAGTGCCAGGCCGCCGATGAGCCGACGAAGAACGCCGTGGCAACAAAGGCAGCGATTGCCATATGCGCCAGGCGGAACGGGAACGACGGGTTGAAGACGATGGCGAACCAGTCCAGCGGCACCACCCGGCCATCGACGATGGAGAAGCCCTGGGGCGTTTGCATCCAGCTGTTGGACGCCAGGATCCAGAACGTCGAGATCAACGTCCCGATGGCGACCATCACCGTAGAAAAGAAGTGCAAACCGCGCCCCACCCGGTTCCAGCCAAACAGCATGACCCCGAGGAAACCCGCTTCCAGGAAGAACGCCGTCAGCACCTCATAGGTGAGCAACGGCCCGGTGATGCTGCCGGCAAAGTCCGAGAAACGACTCCAATTGGTGCCGAACTCGTAGGCCATGACCAGGCCCGAGACCACGCCCATGCCGAAGTTGACGGCGAAGATCTTCGACCAGAAGTGATACAGGTCCTTGTAGACCGCGTTGTTGGTTCTCAGCCACAAGCCTTCGAGCACCGCCAGGAAACTGGCCAGGCCGATGGTGATAGCGGGGAAAATAATGTGAAACGAGACCGTGAAGGCGAATTGAATTCGCGCAAGGTCCAGCGCCTCGATATTTAACATGGCAATACCCTTATGGAAACTTGATGCGCACGCGCACCCAGATCGGCGTGCCTCTGGCCTGGTGGCCTGGGGCAAGCGGATGTGCAGTGATCAGGGAAAACCAGGGCGCCATACTGGCCGCCCCGGTACGACTCAAGCGCCGTGGGACTGGATCAGATTGCTGACCGGCGCGGGTTCAAGCCGGATGGCGATGAACTTCGACGTCGGGGTAAACGTACGGTCGCCATAGCTTTCCAGCGGCACCAACGGGTTGGTTTCGGGGTAATAGGCGGCGGCCTGCCCGGCGGGAATGTCATAGGCGATCAAGGTGAAGCCGCTGACCCGACGCTCACGGCCATCGCCCCACAGCGAGACCATGTCGACTTTCTGCCCCGGCTCGTAGCCCAGCTTGCGGATGTCCTGTTCATTGACGAACACCACATCGCGCATGCCATAGACGCCGCGATAACGGTCATCGAGCCCGTACAGGGTGGTGTTGTACTGGTCGTGGGAACGCATGGTCTGCAGGATCAGCTCCGGCTTGACGTCCAGATTGCGCACGCCTTCGCTGACCAGGTGCGCCGGCAACACGCTGGAGACAAACTGGGCTTTGCCGCTGTCGGTTTTCCAGATGCGTCGCGCTGCGTCGTTGCCCAGATGAAAGCCGCCCGGATGCAGCAGTTTGGTGTTGAAGTCCTTGAAGCCGGGAATGGTGTCGGCAATCAAGTCGCGGATGCGGCCGTAGTCGGCCACCGTCCACAGCCAGTCAATCGGGTGATTGCCCAGGGTCGCATTGGCGATCCCGGCAATGATGGCGGGTTCCGAACGCATCAGCGGCGACTTGGGTTTCAGCTGGCCGTGGGAGATGTGCACCATGCTGAAGGTGTCTTCAACGGTCACGCCTTGCGGGCCTTGTTCCTGGATGTCGATATCGGTGCGGCCCAGGCACGGCAGGATCAAGGCTTCGCGGCCCGTCACCAGATGGCTGCGGTTGAGCTTGGTAGCGATGTGCACAGTGAGGTCGCACTTGCGCAATGCCGCGTGGGTGCGCGGGGTGTCCGGCGTCGCTTGGGCAAAATTGCCGCCCAGGCCGATGAAGACCTTGGCGCGCCCTTCTTCCATGGCCGCAATCGCCATGACCGTGTTGTGACCATGGCGGCGCGGGACCTTGAAGTCAAAGCGTGCTTCCAATGCGTTGATCAACTCCGGCGGCGCCAGTTCGTTGATGCCCATGGTGCGGTCGCCCTGCACGTTGCTGTGGCCACGCACGGGCGATAGCCCCGCCCCTGGCCGGCCGATATTGCCACGCAACAGTTGCACGTTGATGATTTCCTGCACGGTCAGCACCGAGTGTGTGTGCTGGGTCACGCCCATCGCCCAGCACATGATCACCCGCTTGGCGCGTCGGTACATGCGTGCGGCCAGCTCGATATCCTCAAGGCTCAGGCCCGATTGCTCGACGATATGCTCCCATGAGGTGGCGTCCACTTGCGCCAGATAGTGCTCCAGGCCCGAGGTGTGCTGGGCAATGAAAGCGCGGTCGAAGACTGCCTCGCCATCGTTCTCCAGGGCTTCACGTTCCCATTTGAGCAGGAACTTGGCGATACCACGAAAGGCCGCCATGTCGCCGCCCAAGGCCGGGCGAAAGTACGCCGACGAGGTAGGTTCGGAACCGTTGGTGAGCATCTCCAGGGGATGCTGCGGGTGTTGGAAACGCTCCAGCCCACGTTCCTTGAGCGGGTTGAAACAGATCACCTGGGCACCGCGCTTTACCGCCTCGCGCAGCGGTTCGAGCATACGTGGGTGGTTGGTGCCGGGGTTCTGGCCGATGACGAAAATCGCGTCGGCTTCTTCCAGGTCATCGAAGGTCACCGTGCCTTTGCCCACGCCAACACTGTCGTCCATGCCCAGGCCGCTGGCTTCGTGGCACATGTTCGAACAGTCGGGAAAGTTGTTGGTACCGTAGGCGCGAACGAACAGTTGGTACAAATAAGCCGCTTCGTTACTGGCGCGCCCCGAGGTATAGAACTCGGCCTGGTCCGGCGACTCCAGTTCGTTGAGGTGCTTGGCGATCAGGGCAAAGGCATCGTCCCAAGTGATTTCGACATAACGGTCCAGCGAGTCGTCATAGCGCATTGGGTGTGTCAGGCGGCCCTGGTATTCGAGCCAATAGTCACTTTGCGCTGCCAGCGACGACACCGTGTATTTGTTGAAGAACGCCGGATTGACCAGGCGCCCGGTGGCTTCCCAGTTGACCGCCTTGGCGCCGTTCTCGCAGAACTTGACCATGCCGCTTTCCGGCGACTCGCCCCAGGCGCAACCGGGACAGTCAAAACCGCCGTTCTGGTTGGTCTTGAGCATCGCACGGATGTTCTTGAGCGCGTTTTCACTGCCCAGCCAGTTTTTCGTCACCGCGATCAGCGCGCCCCAACCGGCGGCGGCCCCCTTGTACGGTTTATAACGTTCAACTTCGCTCATGATGTTTCTCCAGGACTTCACGCATAGGCAGCGCCTAACTTAAAGCCTTTATTGATGGTTATTTTCAGGCATTGCAGAACGCAAACAGTGTTTGCACCGATCTTTCCACGGTCTGGAAATCGGTTTACATATTCAGGCTAGGCCCTGCAAAAACATCTGTCTAATCACAAATAACGACCACCCCATCGACACCATCTATCAACATTAAAATCTTTATTTTTCATAGTGATATGAACCTAAAAAGCTCAAATAAAATCGCTATAGATTTCATCGATCACTCAGTTGTTAATAGTGATTAGACGCCCTTGAAAAACAACTTTAGGCTTGAATCAAATAAGGCTCTCATCTCTGTCGAGCGCTCAAAAACAACGCCATGGCTACGCTCTTATTGAGTCGCAGCCGGAGGTTTCCATGACCGATAAAATCCTGATGGATAGTTTTTCTCGCCGGGTCGACTATCTCAGAATGTCGGTGACCGACCGCTGCGATTTCCGTTGTGTGTATTGCATGGCCGAAGACATGCAGTTCCTGCCGCGCCAGCGCATCCTCACCCTGGAGGAGCTGTATCAACTGGCTGAAAGCTTCGTCACCCTGGGCACTCGCAAAATCCGCCTGACCGGCGGCGAGCCGCTGATTCGCCCAGGTGTGGTTGACCTGTGCCAGCGCATCGCCGCCCTCCCCGGCCTGCGCGAGCTGTGCATGACCACCAACGGCTCGCAGTTGGGCAAGCTCGCCGCCCCCTTGTTCGAGGCTGGCGTGAAGCGCCTGAACATCAGCCTCGACAGCCTTGATCCCCAGCGCTTTCGCGAACTGACGCGCACCGGCGATCTGGCCAAAGTCATCGCCGGTATTGACGCTGCGAATGCTGCGGGTTTTCAACACACCAAACTCAATTGCGTGGTGATGAAAGGCCGCAACGATCACGAGATCAACGACCTGGTAGCGTTCGCCATCGAACGCGGCGTGGATATCAGCTTTATCGAGGAAATGCCCCTGGGCGTGATCAGCGAACACAGCCGTGCCGAGGCTTTCTATTCCAGCGCGCAAGTGCGCGAGCGCATCGCCGAACGCTACACCCTGATCGACTCGGCCGAATCGACCCAGGGCCCTTCACGCTACTGGCGCCTGGCCGAAGCACCGCATATCCGCCTGGGCTTTATTTCCCCCCACAGCCACAACTTCTGCGGCACATGCAACCGCGTGCGGCTGACCGTTGAAGGCCGCTTGCTGCTGTGCCTGGGCAACGAGCATTCGGTCGACCTCAAGGAGGTGCTGCGCCGTTACCCGGGTGAACCGCAACGGCTGGAGCACGCCATTCTCGAGTCGATGAAGATCAAGCCGTATCGACACAACTTCGAGCTCAACGATGACGTGCAGGTGGTGCGTTTCATGAACATGACCGGCGGCTAGCTGGCCGGCCTCTCTTTCTTTGTACTCAGTTGACCCGAGGTACCCCATGCACGAACACTCGCCTACCCTGACCCATCTGGACGCCGCAGGCCGAGCCAGCATGGTCGACGTCACCGACAAAGCCGCTACCACCCGCGAAGCCCAGGCCCAGGCTTGGGTGCACATGTTGCCGGCCACCTTGCAACTGATCCAGGCCAACGGCCATCCCAAAGGCGATGTGTTTGCCGTGGCACGTATCGCCGGGATCATGGCCGCGAAGAAAACCCATGAGCTGATCCCGCTGTGCCACCCGCTGATGCTCAGTTCGATCCACCTCGAACTGCGCGCCATCGAGCCTGACAGAGTGCAGATCCTCAGCACCTGCCGGCTCAACGGCCAGACCGGCGTCGAACTCGAAGCCCTGACCGCCGCCAGCGTGGCAGCCTTGACGATCTATGACATGTGCAAGGCCGTGGATCGGGGCATGGTCATCGACCGAATCCAGCTGCTGAAAAAACACGGCGGCAAATCAGGCACCTTCATTGCAGGAGACGCCCAATGATTCTGATCAACTACTTTGCGCGCTACCGTGAACAACTGGGTGTTGGCGGTGAAAAGCTCGTATTGGATGAGTCCCTGCGCACCATTGCAGACGTCAGGCAATTGCTATGCGCCCGCGGTGAGACCTGGCAGCAAGTGCTGGGTGAAACCAGCCTGATGTGCGCGCTGAACCAGGAACTCTGCACACCGCAAGCGCTGATCGAAGACTTCGACGAAATTGCGTTCTTCCCCCAAGTGACCGGAGGCTGACCCATGCCGATTCAGGTGCAGACCGAACTGTTGGACCTGGGTGAACTGACCCGCAGCGTGCACGCCGAAGACCCCGGCGTTGGCGCCGTGGCCACGTTCGTGGGGTATGTACGCGATATCAACCAGGGCGATCAGGTCAGCGCATTGTTCCTTGAGCATTACCCCGGCATGACCGAGCGCGCACTGCAGTTGATCGTTGATCAAGCCCATGAACGCTGGCCGCTACAGCGGGTAAGCATCGTTCATCGTGTGGGCCCGCTGAAGGTGGGTGAGCCCATCGTCTTCGTCGGCGTCGCCAGCCAACATCGCCTGGCGGCCTTTGAAGCCTGCGCGTTCCTGATGGACTACCTCAAGACTCGGGCGCCGTTCTGGAAGCGGGAGCAAACGCCAGCTGGAGAGCGTTGGGTAGAAGGACGGGAAAGTGACCGCCTGGCGCAGGAGCGCTGGGTACTCAGTTAAGCGTACATCGCTCCTGCAAAAGCCTTAACTGACTGGCATTAGCGTGCCCGAATCAGAACAACTCAGAGAACGGTATAAACCGCGCCGTATCACCGGCCTGCAACGTGCTGCCCTCGCAAATTTCAACCAACCCATCCGCCCACGACGCACCCAGCATCACCCCGGAACTCTGGTTCGGATACAGCACCGCCCTGCCCGCCTCGATCCTGGCTCGCAGGTACTCGCGGCGACTGCCGGCCTTGGGCCAGTCAAACCCCACATACACCTCAAAGCTCATCGGCGTGACATCATCGACCCCCTGGATACGCAGTAGATAAGCCCGGGCCAGCAAGCCGAAGGTCACCAGTGCCGAGGCCGGGTTGCCGGGCAGGCCAATCACCGGCACTCGGCCAAACGAACCGACGGTCAGGGGTTTGCCCGGTTTGATCGCAAGTTTCCAGAACAATGGCTTGCCGCATTCACGCAGTACCTGGCCGAGGCAATCGGCATCGCCGGCCGACACGCCGCCGGTGGTCAGGATCAGGTCGGCCGCCTGTTGCAGCTGCTCCAGCTTGAGCCGAGTCAGTTGCGACTGGTCGGGGAGAATGCCGCCGTCGATGACCTCACAACCCAGTGCCCCCAGCCAATGGCTGAGCAAAGTTCGATTGCTGTTGTAGATGCAGCCAGGCTTGAGCGGTGTGCCCGGCTCGGCCAGTTCATCGCCGGTGGACAGCAGCGCCACCCGTGGCCGGCGTACCACCGACACATGGGTGCAGCCCTGGGCTGCCGCGACGGCCAGCTCGAAAGGGCCGAGTCGCTTGCCGGCATGCAGTAATACCTCACCGGCGCGGTTTTCCTGGCCTTGGGTGCGGATATTCTGGCCCTCGCGCAGCGGCTGGGTAAAGCGCACACGCGCATCGTCCAGCACCTCGGCGTTCTCCTGCATTTCGATGCAGTTGGCCCCCTCCGGCACCGGTGCGCCGGTGAAGATGCGCGCACAGGTACCGGGCTGCAGCGGTTCAGGCGCTTGACCGGCGAAGATCTGCTGCGACACCGGCAGTGGCTGGCCGTGCCAGTCTGTGAGGTTCAGGGCGTAGCCGTCCATGGCACTGTTGGGCCAGGGCGGCAGGTCCAGGCTCGCCACCAGGTCATTGGCCAGCACCCGTTGCCGGGCATCGCTGAGCAGCACCAGCTCGCTGTCGTGCAGGCGATGCTCCTCGGCCAGGGCCAACAACGCAGCAATGGCCTCCTCCACCGACATCAGCGCGGCGCGCCTCATCCTCGCGTGCCGCACAGAGCCACCGGCTTGAGGTGCGGCACGAAGTTACATGGTCGGTGGCGCGCATCGAGCTGCTCGGCCAGAATACCTTCCCAGGCAGTACGACAAGCACCCGTCGAGCCCGGCAGGCAGCACACCAGCGTGCCGTTGGCCAGCCCGGCCAAGGCGCGGCTCTGCACCGTGGACGTACCAATATCAAGAATCGAGATCGCACGGAACAGCTCACCAAAACCATCAATGTGCTTATCCAGCAAACAGCCCACCGCCTCGGGGGTGCTGTCGCGGCCGGTAAACCCCGTGCCGCCGGTAATCAACACCACCTGCACGCGCTCATCGGCTATCCAGGCCGCCACCTGGGCGCGAATTTTGTACAGGTCATCCTTGAGCAGGTTGCGCTCCAACAGGCTGTGCCCAGCTTCCAACAGGCGACTGACCAGCAATTGCCCGGAGGTGTCATTGGCATATTCGCGGGTATCGCTGACCGTCAACACGGCAATATTCAGGGGTACAAACAATGCATCCGACGTGACGCTCATGTGATTCTCCGGCAGGCAATTATCAAAACAATGGCCTGAGGCTAAAGCGCTGAAACGATGGCTGTCTAATCGTTACGACTGACCGGGTTATCGAGCGTTTCTATCACGGCTTTCACTGCCGGCCCTGGACTGCTATCGAGTGCATCAATCACTCTGTCAATACAGGTGATTGGACGTGCCTGCCGTTACAATGAGATCGTCTGCTCATTCATTCGCCGGGTTGCGCGGGGTTCCAGCACCTTGCGCCATGAACGGCTTTTCACTTATTCCCAGGCAGGTGCATTAATGGACATAAAGCAACTCAAATTCCTGATCGCGCTGGAGCAGACCCGGCACTTCGGCCAGGCTGCTGCACGCTGCCATATCACCCAGCCGACCCTGTCGATGCGCCTGCGCAACCTGGAAGATGAGCTTGGCCTGGAGCTGGTCACCCGCGGCCAGCGCTTTGAAGGCTTCACCGAAGCCGGCGAGCGTGTGCTGGCCTGGGCGAGGACGCTGCTCGCTGCCCATGACGGCCTGTTTGCCGAAGCCGCCGCATGCCGTGGCCAACTGGTCGGTAACCTGCGCCTGGGCCTGGTGCCCCTGAGCGGCTTCAACCCGATCCGTTTCATTCAGGACTTGTCCCACACCTTCCCGGAACTCAAGTTCAGCCTCACATCCATGAGTTCGGACAGGATCATCGAAGCGCTGGGCACCAACCAGCTGGACCTGGGTGTGTGCTACCTGGACCACGTCAATCCCAACTATCTGGATTTTTTTGAAATGGGCGAGACCCGTGTCGGGCTGCTCTACGACACCCGCCACTTCCATTTCGAAGGCACCCAAATGAGCTGGGAAGACGCCGCCGAACTGCCATTGGGGATGATCAGCAACGGCATGCACTACCGCAAATCCATCGACCTGAGTTTCCGCAGCCGTGGCCTGGATCCGCAGCCTATCCTCGAAAGTGATTCCACCTATCAACTGTTCCAGGCGATCCACGAAGGCTTCTGCTGCGCGATCATGCCGTTGGACAGCGGCCTGGAAAGCCCGATCGAGAACCTGGCGTTCATCAACCTGCCGGACGCCAGCGTCCTCGCGCCCCTGGGCATGGTGATGCGCAAGACCGAACCACGCTCGGCCATTGCCGAGAAGTGTTTTGCCGAAGCCAGGAAGTTGTTTGCGATCAAGGGCGAGGGTTAACGCCCACAAAAAAGGCGCTCCGTAGAGCGCCTTTTTACCGCCGTTTGCTTTACTGCACACTTACCTGACGCAGTTCAGGCTTGCTTTCGCCACCAATCGTGATGCGTTTGGGCTTGGCCTCTTCAGGCACCTCGCGCTGCAGGTCGATGCTCAGCAAACCATTGGTCAGGGCTGCGCCGCGCACTTCGATGTGGTCCGCCAGGCGGAACGACAACCGGAAGGCACGTTGAGCAATGCCTTGGTGCAGGTAAGCGACCTTATCGTCGGTTTCGCGTTTACCGCCGGAAACCGTCAAGACGCCCCTTTCGACCTGGATATCCAGATCCTCCTCGGTCAGGCCAGCGACGGCGATGACAATGCGGTACGCGTCGTCACCGTGCTTTTCCACGTTGTGAGGTGGATAGGAGTTCGGAGCCTCGCTACGCAGCGCCGACTCGAACAGGTCATTGAAGCGGTCAAAGCCCACCGATTGACGGAACAGTGGTGCCAACGAAAGGGTAGTAGCCATTTTAAAATCTCCTGAGTTTCTCCAAGTGATTTAGTACGCGACCCGCATTCGGCATCGCGTGATCAAAAATTTATGGACGAGGAAACGGAATTCAAGAGGGCTGCAAGAAATTTTTTCTTGCGCCAATGACTATCGCAAAAACCGCAGTGATACCGCATGTGCTCTAATCTGAATGCCAGGCGTGCTTTAACCCGTGAGCGCCTGAGACAGCCCTTGAGGTACAAAAAAATGAAAATGACATTCCCTGCCCTGGCATTGGGCATCCTGATTTCCCAAGGGGCCCTGGCCGCCGGAGATGGCACTGCCGCGCTGGGCGGCGGTGTCGGCGGCGCGTTGGGCAATGTGGTAGGCCAACAGCTCGGCGGTTCGACCGGCGCGGCTATCGGTGCAGGCGTGGGCGGCGCCGCCGGTGGCGCGGTTGGCGCGCAAAAGGGCAATAAAACCGAAGCGGCGATTGGCGGCGGTTTGGGTTCGGCAGGCGGGTCGCTGATTGGCAATCGCCTGGGCGGCACCACCGGTTCGACCATCGGCGCAGGCGTCGGTGGTGCAGCCGGTGGCGCGCTGGGTAATAACCTGGCCGATGACGAGAGCGATCATCGCTCAGGCGGCGCCAAGCACAAAGGCAACAAGCATAAGCACAAGAATAAGCATCATTGATCGGCTTGCCATAATGCCAGGTGTAGGAGCGAGCAAGCTCGCTCCTACGTCGGGCCAATATCCATTTACATCGGCGTGCTGCTCACTACCCGCAATGCCAGCCCTTCATAGGCATCCAGCGTAATCGTGAACGTGCCCTCCTCTGTCAGGTCCCCTTCTACACGCTCATTGATGATATCCACCACCGGCCCCGGCGCGATGTTAGGCAGGTGCAGGGATTCGGTGATCGGCGTGGCACCAAAGTTCAGCGCAGTGATCTGCGTCCCCTTACCCGCCGGCAGTTCGTGAACCATGACCAGCAACCCCGGATGCTCGACATCCGGTATCAGGATCTGACGGCTCGCGGCGATGTCGTAGGCGCGGCGTACGCTGAGGATTTTCTGCAGTTGCGAAGCGAATGAATCCGGATCCTGCAACTGGTGGTTCAGGCTGCCGTACAGGCTTTTGGAGCGCGGCATCTGCCCGGCCGACAGCTCGGCCTCGGGGTTCAGGTCCACCAGATCGTAAGCGCCGCGATGTATCCAGCGGGTATCACCATCGGCCATCAGGTGCGCCACGTCTTCGGCCGCCAACGGCAGCGCGCCCACCAGGTCCCAGCCGGATAACGCGAACACCCCAGGCTGCATGGCGTTGTACATCACCAGCAGCAAATGGATCTGGCGAATCTGCTGGGTATCAGCCTGGGTAATCGCCTCAAGGTCACGAATGCCCAAGGCAGCAGTGATGATGCTGACCGTGGTGCAGGACACGCCGTTGGTGACGAACTTGAGGTTGTACGGCGCATGTTCACCGGTCAGGCGTTCGTACATCTGCTCGCGGATATGCTCGCGCAGGATGTTGCCGGGAAAAGTCTGGCCCTGGAACAGGAAGGTGTCATGGGCGTGCAGCGTCCAGAAGTGCACCAACTCCAGAGTCAGTTCATCGTGGTTCTGCAGCGCGTGGATCAACGAACCCGGGTCGATGCCCAGCGTGTGCATCTGGCGCAGCATCAGGCGCAGGAATTCGGTGTCGCCCATCAGCAACGCGTGCTGGTAGGCCGGCCGGGTGATGAAGTCGTATGACAGGTCTGCACCGCCGTGGGACATGGAGGCAATGTCATCCACAGTCAGGTTGAGTTCCTGGAAGCTGAAACCACCGGCCTTGCGAATTGCGCCGCCGAGCAACTGGTTGCCGGTGATCGACAGCGGATGGCTTTCCGACCAGGCCGTACCATCGAGCTTGCGCTCCACACCGAGAAAACCGTTGGCGTCCAGGCGCAGGATCTTTGCGCCCATCACATCAATGGCGTGCAACGCATCACCGATGATCATCTGCTGCGCGGCGAACGAGGGGTCCAGCCAATTGAGCGACGGCTGGCCTTCCTTGAAGTAATGCAGGTACACCCATCGCCGTGGTTTGCCATCCACGCCGACCACCTCTGGCGTGGCGCTCCAGTCGGTTTCCTTTACCCCGGGTTCGAAGAAGATCACCCGCTGCAACTGGCCAACGATGTAGTGCTTGTCGCGCAGCGCATCCACCTGCATCGGGCTGAGGTTCTGCGCATCACGGCCCTCGACCACGTCCGGCAGCAACGGCCAATCTTCCTCACGGATTTCCACCATGTGGTACAGCCCGGGGTAGTCCTCGTAGGCCATCTCCGCGAGGCGAAAGTCCGCGCCCTTGCCGGTGTGGGATGGGATTACATCGTCGATGATCACCGCATTGTGCGCGGCGGCCATGCGCGTCAAGGCCTGCAACTGCGCCTCGGTGCCCAGTTGCGGGTCGATGTCGAAGCTGATGCGGTCAAAATTGCCATCGATGGTCGGGGTGTGTTCGGTGCCAGCCAAGCCACCGGACTTTTTCAATGGGCCGTTGTGAATGCCTTGAATGCCGATTTTCGACAAGGCATGCCACAGGGTTTCATCCCCCAGCGCTTCGAGCACCGTGCCGCCTTCGCGGGTGACAATCGACGCCGGGTAGGCGGTGAACCACACTGACGACAAGGCTGACGCATCACGCGGCCGGGTATGCGCGTAGGGCTGCTGCCACAAACGCCCTTGCCCGGAGTAGAGCTTGGCCCGCTGCCGCGCCGCGTGCAGCATGGATTGTTGCACCAGCCAGTTCACATGATCGTTGTTCGCCGCGGTCATAAGCTCGGTACCTGTGGTCGTTAAAGGTTACTCGTAAGCATATGAGGGGCGTGCGCGCCATTCGTTGCATTGAAATAGAGCCAGGGCCGGCCGCAATCTAAAATGTCGAATCGTCGCACCGCCCCTCCCACACTAGATTTTCGTCTGTCTTGTCTCTTGGCGTTGTCTGCCGATACTGCCTGGGGGTGAACCCGGTCGATGCCTTGAACTGGCGGGTAAACGCGCTGTGGTCGGTGTACCCACACTGCAACGCCACCTCGGTAATCGGCAGCTCGCTATGCAACAGCCGCCGGGCATGTTCCAGGCGTACCTTCTGGATCATCTGCCGGGGCGTCAGGTGGAAAACACGCTTGCAGTAGCGCTCCAGTTGCGCCACGGATATCCCGGCAATACGGGTCAGTTCACCGAGGGTCACGCGACGGTTGAAGTGGGCGCGGATGTGTTCATCCACCGCCGCCAGGCGTTGATAAGCCGGATGGGTTTCGCTGGCCGATTGCAGGTCTACCGAAATCCCGGCCAAGCCAATGATTGCACCGAGCCGGTTGTAAAGCGGCCATTTGTGCGTGAGGCACCAGCCGGGTTCGCGGGTGCCGTAGAGGTGTAATTCAAGCTGGTCTTCCAGCACCCGCCCCTGTTCAAGCACACGCCTGTCCTGCTCGGTATAGCCCGGCCCCAGTTGCGCAGGGAACACCTCGGCGCTGGTCTTGCCCAGCAGCGGTTGCAACTGCCTCAGGCCGCAGCGCTGCACCAGGGTGCGGTTGGCGAGCACGTAGCGGGCGTCGATGTCCTTGATAAAAATCGCGGCGTTGGGCAGCACGTCGAACATCGGTAATAACTGCTCTACCCCGTTCAATAGCTGCTCGATGCTGTCGGGGCGGCTGCCGTGGAGAAGGCTCGCAAACGCGCTGTGCAACATGACTTTCACCGCCCTTTTATTGATCGACGGCCAGCAGATTGCGCCATGTGCCGGGCGCTGTCGAGTGCGAGAAATTGTGCTGAATTCGTCATTCATCCCCACGTAAAACATCAATCGCCGCCGGGCTGGCGGGTTCACGATAGCGCCACTGCATGCCTATCCAATAACTCACAAGAAGGCGCCGCTATGTCAGGCCAAGGCAAGTTCAAGAAACAGTTGTCACTGATGGACCTCACCTTTATCGGGCTGGGAGCCATCTTCGGTTCGGGTTGGTTATTCGCCGCCAGTCATGTGTCGGCCATCGCCGGCCCGGCAGGGATTTTTTCCTGGTTGCTGGGTGGGTTCGCCGTGCTGTTGCTGGGCATTGTCTATTGCGAACTCGGCGCCGCCCTGCCCCGCGCCGGTGGCGTAGTGCGTTACCCGGTGTACTCCCATGGCCCGTTGCTGGGCTACCTGATGGGCTTTATCACGCTGATCGCGTTTTCCAGCCTGGTGGCGATTGAAGTGGTTGCCTCGCGCCAATACGCTGCAGCGTGGTTTCCGGAGTTGACCAAGGCCGGTTCCAGCGACCCGACCACCCTGGGCTGGCTGGTGCAGTTCGCGCTGCTATGCCTGTTCTTTATCCTCAACTACCGCAGCGTCAAGACCTTTGCCATCGCCAATAACCTGGTGAGCGTGTTCAAGTTCATCGTGCCGTTGCTGGTGATCGGTGTGCTGTTCACCTTCTTCAAACCGGCGAACTTCCAGATGCATGGTTTTGCACCGTTCGGCCTCTCGGGCATTGAGATGGCGGTGTCGGCTGGCGGCGTAATCTTCGCTTACCTGGGGCTGACGCCGATCATTTCGGTGGCCAGCGAAGTCAAGAACCCGCAGCGCACCATTCCCATCGCGCTGATTCTCTCGGTGCTGTTGTCGACTGCCATCTATGTGCTGCTGCAAACCGCGTTCCTCGGCGGTGTGCCCACCGAAATGCTCGCCAATGGCTGGGCCGGCATCAGCAAGGAGCTGGCCCTGCCGTATCGCGATATCGCTCTGGCGCTGGGTGTAGGTTGGCTGGCTTATCTGGTGGTGGCCGATGCGGTGATCTCCCCCAGCGGCTGCGGCAATATCTACATGAACGCCACCCCGCGCGTGGTGTATGGCTGGGCGCAGACCGGCACCTTTTTCAAGATCTTCACGCGCATCGATGAAAAGTCCGGCATCCCGCGTCCGGCGCTGTGGCTGACCTTTGGCCTGTCGGTGTTCTGGACCCTGCCGTTCCCTTCCTGGGAAGCGCTGATCAACGTGGTATCCGCCGCGTTGATCCTGAGCTACGCCGTGGCCCCGGTGACCGTCGCCGCTCTGCGCCGCAATGCACCGGCCATGGCGCGGCCGTTCCGGGTCAAGGGCATGGCGGTACTGGGCCCGCTATCATTCATCATCGCCGCGTTGATCGTGTATTGGTCAGGCTGGAACACGGTGTCATGGCTGTTGGGCCTGCAAATCCTGATGTTTGTGGTGTACCTGCTCTGTGCACGCTGGGTACCGACCGCGCACCTCAATCTCAAGCAGCAAGTGCGCTCTTCGGCCTGGCTGATCGGCTTCTACGCCGTGACCATTTTGCTCTCCAAGCTCGGCAGCTTTGGCGGTATTGGTGTGATCAGCCACCCGTTTGACACGCTGGTCGTAGCGGCCTGCGCCCTGGGCATCTACTACTGGGGCGCCGCCACCGGTGTGCCGGCCCACCTGGTGCGCCTGGAGACCGAAGACGATGAAAGCGAAGCGGTCACTGACAGCCACTACGACACTCCCCTCTCGGCGGCCACTCACTGATGGAACCTTCCATGAAGCGACTGCATGTAATCGACTCCCACACCGGTGGCGAACCCACGCGCCTGATCATGAACGGCTTCCCGGCTTTGGCGGGCACCACCGTCGCCGAGCAGCTTGAAGATCTGCGCACTCATCACGATCAATGGCGTCGCGCCTGCCTGCTGGAGCCACGGGGCAACGATGTGCTGGTCGGTGCACTGTACTGCGCGCCGGTCACGCCGGGCGCCACCTGTGGAGTGATTTTCTTCAACAATGCCGGCTACCTCGGCATGTGCGGCCACGGCACTATCTGCCTGGTCGCCTCCCTGCGCTACCTCGGCCTTATCGCGCCAGGTGTCCACACCATCGACACCCCGGTAGGCCCGGTGGCAGCCACGCTGCACGAAGACGGTGGCGTAACCCTGCGCAACGTGCCCGCCTACCGCTACCGCCAGCAGGTACCGGTGCAGGTGCCCGGGTATGGCGTGGTGCTGGGCGACATCGCCTGGGGCGGCAACTGGTTTTTCCTGGTGTCGGACCACGGCCAGGCCCTGCAGATGAGCAACGTTGACGTCTTGACCGACTACACCTGGGCGATGCTCAAGGCCCTTGAGGCCCAAGGTATTCACGGCGCAGACGGCGCGTTGATCGACCATGTCGAACTGTTCGCCGACGACGCCCAGGCCGACAGCCGCAACTTCGTGATGTGCCCCGGCAAAGCCTATGACCGCTCCCCCTGCGGCACCGGCACCAGCGCCAAGCTCGCGTGCCTGGCCGCCGATGGAAAACTCGCGGCGGGGCAGACCTGGGTACAAGCCAGCATCACCGGCAGCCACTTCCAGGGCCGCTATGAATGGGAAGGCGAACGCGTGCGTCCCTTCATCACCGGCCGCGCCTTCATGACCGCCGACAGCACCTTGCTGATCGACGAACAGGACCCGTTTGCCTGGGGCATCTGAGCCTTTTATTTATTAACCTGAATGGAGTTAGCACCATGAGCGACAACATCTTCACCGGCTGCATGCCCGCCCTGATGACCCCCTGCACTGCCGAGCGCCAACCGGACTTTGACGCACTGGTCGCCAAAGGCCGCGAGCTGATTGATATCGGCATGAGCGCAGTGGTGTATTGCGGCTCCATGGGCGATTGGCCGCTGCTCACCGAGGCCCAGCGCCAGGAAGGCGTGGCGCGTCTGGTCGCGGCCGGCGTGCCGACCATCGTCGGCACCGGCGCGGTGAACAGCCGTGAGGCCGTATCCCACGCAGCCCATGCCGCCAAGGTCGGCGCCCATGGTTTGATGGTGATTCCCCGTGTTCTGTCCCGTGGGGCTTCGGTCACCGCACAAAAGGCCCACTTTGCAGCGATCCTCAACGCCGCGCCCAACCTGCCGGCGGTGATCTACAACAGCCCCTACTACGGGTTCGCCACCCGCGCCGATCTGTTTTTCGAACTGCGCCGCGAACACCCGAACCTGATTGGCTTCAAGGAATTCGGCGGCGGCGCCGACCTGCGCTACGCCGCAGAAAACATTACCTCCCAGGACGATGACGTAACGCTGATGGTTGGCGTCGATACGCAAGTGGTGCACGGCTTCGTCAATTGCAACGCCACCGGCGCCATCACCGGCATCGGCAACGCCTTGCCTCGGGAAGTGCTGCAACTGGTGGCCCTGAGCAAAAAGGCCGCCAAGGGTGATGCCAAGGCGCGGCGCCAGGCCCGCGAACTGGAAGCTGCGCTGGCGGTGCTGTCGTCGTTCGATGAGGGCTGTGACCTGGTGCTGTATTACAAGCATTTGATGGTGCTCAACGGCGATCAGGGCTACGCCCTGCACTTCAACGAAACCGATGTGCTCAGCGCTGCCCAGCGCCGCTATGCCGAGCAGCAGTACGCGCTGTTCCGCCAGTGGTATGCCAACTGGTCGGCGGAACAAAACGTCGCTTGATTTTCTGTAGGGGTGGGCTTGCTCGCGAAGGTCGTTAACGATAACGCGTTCATCCTGAATAAACGCGTTATATGCACTTTTTTCGCGAGCAAGCTCGCTCCTAAAACAACCCTCTATTTTCCAGGATGCCCCCATGACTCTGACAGGCAAGATGCTGATCGGTCAGCAATCCCTTCATGGCCGTCGCGATGCGATCCGGGCCATCAACCCAGCCACCGACACGCCACTGGAACCCGCCTACGCCGGCGGCGATACCGAACACGTGGGACAGGCCTGCGCACTGGCCTGGGCTGCCTTCGATATGTATCGCGAAACGTCCCTGGCAGATCGCGCCAGGTTTCTTGAAACCATCGCCGACAACATCGAAGCCCTGGGCGATGAGCTGATCGAACGCGCCAGCACAGAGACCGGTCTGCCCCGCGCGCGTATTGAAGGTGAGCGCGGCCGCACCTGCGGGCAGTTGCGCGCCTTTGCACGCACTGTACGCCTGGGCGAGTGGCTCGACGTACGGGTCGATAACGCGCAACCCCAACGCCAGCCCCTGCCCCGTGCCGACCTGCGCCAGCGCCATATCGCCCTGGGCCCGGTAGCGGTGTTTGGTGCCAGCAACTTTCCCCTGGCCTTCTCCGTGGCGGGCGGCGATACCGCATCGGCGCTGGCGGCGGGCTGCCCGGTCATCGTTAAAGCTCACAACGCCCACCCTGGCACTAGTGAGCTGGTGGGCAGTGCCATTGCACAGGCAGTAAAACAGTGCGGCTTGCCCGAGGGCGTGTTTTCACTGCTCTATGGCTCGGGTAACGAGTTGGGTGTCGCACTGGTGACCGACCCGCGCATCAAAGCCGTGGGTTTTACCGGGTCACGCGGTGGCGGTATCGCCCTGTGCCAGGCTGCGCAGGCACGCCCTGAGCCGATCCCGGTGTATGCGGAAATGAGTTCGATCAACCCTGTGTACCTGTTTCCTGCCGCGCTTGAAGCACGGGCCGAGGCATTGGCCGAAGGTTTCGTCGCGTCACTGACCCAAGGTGCCGGCCAGTTCTGCACCAACCCTGGCTTGGTAATCGCCGTGAAAGGCAGCGCCCTGGACCAATTTATCAAGGTCGCCAGTGATCTGCTTCCACGGTGCCCGGCGCAGACCATGCTCACCCCAGGCATTTTCAGCGCCTACAAAACCGGCGTGAGTGCATTGGCCCGGCACGCCCAAGTCGCCGCCAAGGGCCTGGCGGGAGCTGGGCCGAACCAAGGCCAGACCCATCTGTTCGTAACCCAGGCCCAGGCATTCCTGAGCAACGAACACCTGCAGGCCGAGGTCTTCGGCGCCGCCTCGCTGGTAGTGGAATGCGACGATGCCGAGCAAGTGCGACGGGTATCCGAACACCTGGAAGGTCAACTCACCGCGACCTTGCATATGGATGACCTGGATCTGCCACAAGCCCGGGCCCTGCTGCCCGTGCTGGAGCGCAAGGCCGGGCGCCTGCTGGTCAACGGCTGGCCGACCGGCGTGGAAGTGTGCGACGCGATGGTGCACGGCGGGCCCTTCCCGGCGACCTCGGATGCGCGCAGCACCTCGGTGGGTACGGCGGCGATCCACAGGTTCCTGCGGCCGGTGTGCTATCAGGATTTTCCGGATGCGCTGCTGCCCGCTGCGCTCGGGCACGACAACCCGCTAGGGCTGCGGCGCCTGCTTGACGGCCAGAGAGAGGCGTAGCCATGGCCCAGCCCAATCAAGCAGACATTGTGGTGGTGGGCGCCGGCATCATCGGCGTCGCCTGTGCCTTGCAGCTGGCGCGCCAGGGCCGCCAAGTGCTGGTGGTCGACGCGCAGGCGCCGGGCATGGGCGCCTCCTATGGCAATGCCGGTCATCTGGCGACAGAGCAAGTGTTCCCCATTGCTGACCTGTCGATCCTCAAGCGCTTGCCGGCCATGCTGCTGGACCCCATGGGCCCACTGCGCCTGGACTGGACCTACCTGCCCCGCGCTCTGCCCTGGTTTATTCGCCTATTGTTGAATCTGCGACCGGCAAGCTACCAGCGCACCGTGGCCGGCCTGCGTGCATTGAACGAAGGCAGCCTGGGCGCGTGGCAGCGCTTGCTGCACTCCATTGGGCAAGCGCATTTGTTGCGTGAAGACGGTTCGCTGCTGGTGTTTGAGCGCGCCGAATCCCGCGCTGCCATCGATGCGTTGCAGCAGCGCATGACTCAGCAAGGCGTAGCGGTGAACTTCTGGAGCGGCGATGCGGTGCGCAAGGCCGCGCCACAACTGAGCGACGCGATACAAGGCGGATTGTTCTTCCCCACTACCGGGCACTTTCTCGACCCGTACACCGTGGTGGGCGAACTGGTGAACGCGGCCAAGGCCGAGGGCGTGCAATTTCTGGAGCAGCGCGTGTTGGATGGACGCCTGGAGGGCAACGGCGTTTCACTGATGACCGACCAAGGCGTACTGACGGCACGCCAAGTACTCATCGCCTGCGGTGCGCACTCGGCCAAACTCACCGCCGCACTGACCGGCAAACAGGTGCCGCTGGACACCGAGCGCGGTTATCACCTGATGCTGCCCCACGAGCATCAGCGCCTGCCCTTTGCCGTCACTTCGCTGGAGCGCAAATTCATCATGACCCCCCTGTCCGGCGGTTTGCGCCTGGCCGGCACAGTCGAATTCGCCGGACTCGACCGCCCGGCCAATATGCAACGGGCCTGGCAACTGCACCGTCTGAGCAAAGGGCTGTTTCGTCACGACCTGAGCGACAGCCAAGCCACCCCCTGGATGGGGTTTCGCCCCTCCCTGCCCGACTCGCTGCCGATCATCGACCGGGTGTGCGACGGCAAAGTGCTGCTTGCGTTCGGGCACCAGCATTTGGGGCTGACACAGGCGGCGGTGACCGCCGAAAGGGTTGGGCAACTTGCGACGGGAGAGCGGGTGCCTGAGTTACGGCCCTATCGATTGGAGCGGTTCTGAGACAGCTCAAGATGCTTACCTGACCAACCGCTTCTCCTTGGAGGGGCGATATCCGAAATACGCGCTGTAGCACTTGCTGAAATGGCTCGGTGAGACAAACCCGCACGCTACCAGCACATCCACCTGGGACAGCTCGGTATGCTGCAGCAGGCGCCGCGCTTCGGTCACACGCAATTCCATGTAGTAGCGTTGCGGCGTAGTTCCCAGTTGCTCCTTGAACAGGCGCTCCAGTTGGCGGCGGGAGCGACCGGCATAGACGGCGAGTTGGTCGAGTTCCAGCGGTTCTTCGAGGTTGGCGTCCATCAACTTCACCACTTCACGCAGCGGTGCGCTGACACAGACGTTTTCGGTGGGTTTGATACGGCGATAGCGCGACTCTTCGAACGCGAGGATATCTTCGATACCTTCGACCAATGCTTTGCCATGCAGGCTCTTGATCCAGTCCAGCGCCATGTGGAAAGCGCCGGATGGGCTGGACGCAGTGAGGCGATCACGGTCGATCACGTAGGGCTCGCTGGTGACCTGGGCGCCTTTGGATACCTCCGCCAGCGCCGGACGATGCTCGGGATGAATGGCGCAGCGATAGCCCTGCAACAGGCCGGCGCGACCGAGAAACCATGAGCCGTTCCACAAACCCGCCAGGCTGACACCCGCCTCGGCCGCGCTGCGCAACAGCTGGATAAAGGGTTCGCTGGCCTTGAGTTCGGTGCGAAAGCCCCCGCAAATGACCAGCAGGTCCAAGTCCGGCAAGACCGCAGGTTCCAGGCTGGCATCGGGGCGGATGACCAGGCCCAGGTCACTGACGACTTCGCCTTCACCCCAACCGAAGGTGCGCGAAGCAAATAGCTCGGGGCGCAACAGGTTAGCGGTCACCAGCGTGTCCAGGGTCTGGGTGAAAGCGGGCAGAGAGAAGTGTTCAAGCAGCAGGAAACCGACGCGGGTCACCAACGCTGCTTGCCGGGAGGGATCGTTGAGGTAGCGCAGGTTCTTGCCTTGCATGCCACCGCTGAACTGGCGTCTTTCCATCGAGGGTGGACCCACTTTTATTGTTGATGCAGTGGGCGCTATCTTAGGGGCAAATACGGTGGCTGTCTCAGGGGGCGGCACTGATCTTTATAAAAACTGTTGGCTTGAAAAGGCCCGGCGCAGGCGCTAACGGGCAATCTGATACGGTTTTTTCTTTTCTATCTGCGCCTGTATTGAAAACCGCTCCAGGCGGACAATAGCCCCATCCCGACATTCCTGTCGTCCCCCCTTCCCTTCGGAGGCCTTATGACCAAGATGGCAATTTTCCTGTTCGGCTTTTTGGTGCTGACCATTGGTATCGGGATGCTGGCGACTATCTCGCCGGTGTAGGCGCATTTCAATTCAGGAGCGCGTTTCACAAAGCTTTCACAGGCGAGCGCCTATTGTGCCTACAGCTCCTGAAAACATCCCCTTTAGCCCGCCCCCCATCGCGGGCTTTTCTTTGTCTGTAATTTTCCCTTGTGCGCCGGTATGACTACCCTGTCGTACACACTTAAGCTTTTTACCCCACACAGAGTGCACGCTTTTGATAGACGACCTCGACGGCCCCAGGACAGCGCAACAGGAATTGTTCTACGACCTTGAAGACGCCAGCGCGGTTATCGGCTGGTCGGTGTTGCAACTGACAGCATTGGCAACAGGCGAAGCATCCAATAACGTGGCGACGTTAACGAAGGTCTGCGCGCTACTCACGGCCCAGCAGCAAAGGCTTGAAACCTACGCAAGTGAAGTCAAGGCCCAGAGAATCAATAGATCCGAGGCCAGTGGCTGACGCCGAGCCTCGGATCATCGGACTGAAACCGGCGCGAATGGCTGGCCCGGATTTATGCTCAATCAGCGGTTTTGAGCGGAAGGCTGCTGACTACCACCTTGTTGTTTTTTTACACGCTTACGTGACCTGAGCTCGTATTGATGGTGAATAAACCAGGCAATCAACAGCACGCCGGTCACGGTGAAAACCAGGGTCAACAGCTCTATTGCGGTACCTTCGTGTGAAAACATTTTTTCGTCCCTCATCCTGAAGTCGTTTGACCGAAAAAAGCCAAACCGAAATTGTTTGTAATAATTCAAACATTTTCAGGGTAGTTGGCAAACACACACGTGACAACCCCAACCGAGCTGAAACCGTTGATCTAGACGTGTCACTCGTCGAAAAACGGCCATTTTCTCGAACGTCACCGGCTTAGGGTCTCGGTTACTGACTAGTCCCGGAAGCGTCCTGCTCGACCACCATATCCAGTACGTAGACCTTTGAAGGTGCGTCTGCGGGCGGATTTTTCCATTCGTATTGCTTGACCCGCAGCACAGTGCGCACGCCGTCATGATGCTCGAAGCCTTCGATAGGCTGATACAGCGGATGCCATGCGTCCTGGGTCGCAAGTTGCAGGCCGGCGTCGTCATAGCGTCGCTCGCGCACTTGAAGGCACTGATAGTCAGGAATCATCGGGTGACTGCACTTGATGGTCTTGGCGGCCACCTCCAGGAATTTGACCTCACCCTTGCTCCCGTAACGCGTCTGCGGCGTAGCCTCGCCCTGCAGCCTGAGCACCGAGCCGTTGGCGGTAGTCAGTTGCAGCACCGGCGCCGTGTTGTCGCCGGTGATGACGGCGCGCAGGTCGCCCTTGAACAGTCGAGCGACCTCTGCGTCAAGGTCCATCAGGCTCTTGTCGCAAGCCATAAGCGTTGAAGCCAGTGACTGCACTTTCAACACCCCGTCCTGATACTGATAGCCGCCGAACTGGCCGTTGCAGCCACCACTGATATTCAGATTCTTGTCACCGAAGGAAACGCGCAGCTTGCGTTCGATGCCTTTGTTCAGAGCGACGAGTGGTTTACCCGAAGCATCATTGGCCGAAACCAGGTTCCAGTAATAGGCAGGTAAAGCTGGCTGGGCTACAGCAGCCGAGGTAGTCGTGAGCATGGAGGGCGAGTCCTCATGGCTTTTGGAGGTGGAGGCACAGCCCTGGATCAGTACAGCGCAAACGGCTGCAAGAAGAATGTTCTGTTTCATGGTTGTCTCGGTCAGCTTTGATAAGTACGGACATAGTCCTGCGCTTGCCACCATACGCACTGAATAAGGGCGCTGGAAGCGCTGCCAAATCACAGGCAATAAAAATCCGTGGCCTCATTGCGCCGACTCACAGGCCTTCAACGGCTCCTTGGGGTGCAATGCACAGATGTCAAAACCGTCACGCCGGGTATAGCCCGCACGCTTCATACATACAAATCGCTGGGCCATCTCTTGGAAGCTGGCCTTGGGATCAACGCCGGAGCCATTCTTTTCACCACACGCCAACATGGACGCAACAACATCCTGGTGACTGGCGCCGGGTTTCTCCCACAACTCGGCATCGGCTGATTACTGCTGCCTGCAACCGACACAAGGGCGAGCACATAGGGCTATTTTTTGGACGCCCCCGTATTTCTCCAGGAAAATTAGGTCCTTGCGTTCTCATAATTTGGCGGTGGCTTCCGTAGGCCAACCGTGTGGCGGGCCTATTCGATGTCTACCGGGCATCTAGATCGATAGGGGCGAAAGCGACAGGCAGTTGCACCTTCACAGCGTCCCGTTGTGCCAGGGGGAGCAACATGGCCATGCTCTGATCGAAAGCGTCCAGTATGCGCGGCATAGCGGTCAACGGTTGGTCCAAGGGCTCAAAAAAATTATCCCAATGGATCGGGATCACGATTTTAGCGCCCGTCTGGACAACCGTCTCTTGCCAATATTGAGCGACAAACTCCGGGGTTTGTTTACCTAAAGTTCCGATGCCGAGAAACACCACATCTGCCCTGACATCCTTGAACTTGCCTGGACTGTAATTACCACTGGCGATCACCAGAAGACGGCGGCTGCCATGAGTGATCAGGTATGAGAAGTTTTCGCCAACTTTGAAATCCCCCTCCGGGACAGGGGTGTGCAGCGGATGATCTATGAAGCCTGGTGAGGTGGGATGTGGTGAATGCGGGGTCTCGAAGGCTTTGATTTGAAATTGACCAAACAAAAAAGAATCTCCGTCTTTGATTACCTTGATACGCTCAGGAGGTAATCCGGCACCCAGAACGGCGTTGGCAGTCGATTTTGTACCCAATATGGTAGCGCCTGTTTTGAGAGCCACCAAGCCACTGTCCAGGACATGGTCGTAATGCGAGTGCGCGACGAATATCGCTGCAAGCTTGGAAATGCCAGCGCCGCGCAAACTCGCATCGATGCGCTGCTCATTAGGCTGTATAGGCGTCAGTAGCACCGAAAAAATACTGGGCCGTGAGAAAAAACCGTCCTCCATGATTGCTGTCTCCCCATCATCGAAGCTCAATGTGCCAGCCCCCAGAAAACGCACCGTCAAGTCCGGAGATCCTTGACCGCCTTGCGGTCTTAGCGAAGCAAAGGGTTGAACCGAGGGTGATGAAAATTTCCATGCCCCCCAGAGCGCCCCTGCCACCACTGCAATAACAAATGCACAGCCCAACATTTTTTTGCTACGACTCACGCTTCATCTCCCGATATTGAAATGGACAGGCATCGCTCGCCTGCATAGGCGGATCTAAATTTTTGTATCTAAGCCGCTAGGAAATAGTACGCCCGGCCTCAGCATCGTGGATGCAGCCAAAATATACATCACCAGTTCACACCAAAACCGGCTGTATATCTAGCACTGTCCAAGTTGCTATTATCGGACTTACCCGCGACTACCGCGTGTTCGTACTTCAAATTTAAGGAAGCCCATTCTGTGACGCTGTAGCGCAAACCTAGCTCAGAGTCATAAGCATAGTATGCTATATCACTGAGCGGCCTTCCCAGCTCACCCGATGTGAAAAATTCAAACTTTCTTCCGACTAGATATCGTTTGAAGTCCCAGCGGGCAGATGTGAAGTAAAACGTATTACTGCCACCGCCTGAGTACCCGAATCGCATACGATTTAGCAGTGCAACAACGGTAAGATTGCCTAATTGATCGTCCCAGAATTGGTAGCCGGGACCGGTGCCAATTTTTCGCCTAGTTTGTAGGTTTTCGATCTGGTCTTTTTTGTAACTCAAGCCGCCTTCCCAAAGCCATCTATCGGTGAGGAAACGAATCACAGAGTACTCGGCACTCCAGTTTGCCGTACTTGCAACCTCATCGTCGTCTTCGCGGACGTGAGCAATCGCGCTATGGCGCCAAGGGCCACTGACAAAACTTGTTTGTGCTGCCAGGTTAACATTATCCTTCTCTGTCTTAACCTTTTCAGCATGAAGCGCAAGGTCAATATTCCCCTTCCAGATTGCAGCCTTGAGGTTGGGTTGGGGTTTCATAACCTGATCGATATTATTAAGGTCGACGAAATTCAAACCAACGCCTACAGCAGGCTGCACATTACCTCGCGGACCGGCCCGAATCGATTCAACCGTTCCTTGCAACTGGCCCACTTGCCTTACCATGAGCGGCTGCTTGCTTTCCAAAGTCTGAATCTGGTCCTTACTGATCGTTATATCGCCTCCGTAACTCGTACTTAGAACAAGATTTGCGCCCTCCATCAAAATAATGTCTCCGCTGATATGGTCACCATTTTTCAGCATTACATTGTCCGCAGATGCGCATGGTGAAAGAACGCTCACGCAGACATAGCACGACAACATCACCGCCGCTAATCGCATGACGAACCTACCGCGCTTGGGATACCTACCATATAGTACAATTACCGTGCTTTACGTTACGAAGAACCGCCCTCCGTTCGCTCTGCAGCATGAAGTCAGCATCGCAATTTCAATGCCGTCGTTAGCCGCGAGATCTTAGTGTCTAAATAAAGCTATTTAGCCAGGGGGATATTTATTAAAAGCGCTCACTCTTTGCATCTCAAAGGCAAGCTTATCGGCAACGCGAACAATGCCTGTGCGTTCTTTGATTGCTGCCAAATTGGTGCCGGCGATGCACGATGAATAGTCATCATCTTATAAGGTATTCCATGTGGAAGCTGTACAGCGATTGGTGAAAACCCAATCTACACGGGCGCCATTAAAGCGCCAAACTCACGCCGCGATAAAATGAACTTTTTCACGTGTACTTTCCCACCTCCTGCATGAACGCCAAATTTAACTGACAGTTGGCATTCGCACTAACGCTAAAGGAAACAAGCTATTTTATCCATGGCTTGTTTCGCTTCAGGTATCGGGAAGATTGGCCATACGTGAATCATTCCTCGCCCTATATGCAACTGAACCTCACCTCCGAGTGCCAACGTTTTCTCAGAGAAATTGATTGCATCGTGGTGAGCAATGTCGCGCGTGCCAGCGAAAATAAGGATCGGAGGTAGATTTTCTGGATCTCCGTTAATCGGGCTTACGTAGTCGTGGTCCGTGCCGAGACCTCCCGCATACATCATGCCGGCCGCTCTTAAACCTCTCGCGCAGAGCATTGGATCTGACTTCTCCGTTCTTGATATCAACTCGTTACTCAAAGTGACATCCATCCATGGGCAGATCAATACTAGTTTTGTAGGTTGAATACATCCGATGTCTGTCAACGCGTAGCAGAGGGCAACTGCAAGGCCGCCGCCAGCTGAATCGCCCATTACATTCATTGCGTGACATCGAGCGTTAAAGCAAGCAAGCTTATATATAGACAACATGCGAAAAATAACGATTTTACATTTAGTCTCTGGTGCAAGAGGATAAAGCGGCACTATGATAATATAGCCATATCTTTCGATTAACGTTTGAAGGAAGCGCCAGTGCAAAAATGTGATAGGCCAAACGTAAGCACCACCATGAAGATAGAAAATATGTTTTGAGTTTGCTTGGTCATTTTTAGGGGCTAGCCTGTAGACTTCGATACCATCAACTATCTGGAGTTCGATAGAGATTTTTTTGTGCATTTTAATAGTTGGTCTTGCAGGACCCTGCTCTCGTGATTTTCGAAAACTCTTGAGCACTTTGTCCAAGGAGCCATAAACTGATTTTCGCCTGATCAACAAAAGATAGGCTATCAGTGCGCGACTTCTAAAACTAGGCTTTTGAGGATTAGTTAGCGAGCCCACAGTATCACCCAGTATAAATATAAAAGTTAAATAAGTAATCGTTCAGACCTGCGCTGATCAACGAGTCAGCATTGGCGAACGGTACATCGCGGAACACTGCCGCCCATTCTCCAATGCCTGCTATTACCGCTTTTCATCGCACTATAGTGAGTTGGCCATCAAGTGATTGGCCACCGCTCGATAGGCGGGCAAGGTAGTCGGATCGAAGTTCGAACTGCGAGCCAGGGGATGCGAGGCATAACGCACAATGACCATTTTCGCCTTGGGGTCGATATACATGCTTTGTCCGTGAAGCCCACGCGCCGAGTAGACGCCAT
The DNA here is from genome assembly GCF_015277575.1 of Pseudomonas sp. OST1909. Lineage (NCBI taxonomy): Bacteria > Pseudomonadati > Pseudomonadota > Gammaproteobacteria > Pseudomonadales > Pseudomonadaceae > Pseudomonas > Pseudomonas sp. OST1909. The sequence goes on along the minus strand of NZ_CP063780.1, from coordinate 3,151,751 downwards.
GAGTGTCGTGGGACACCCACCACATGTCGCGATAACTCCAGTTTGGCAGTAGCTCATAGCCCGCCTTCGCGAAGTCTTGCTGGCTGGCGCCCCCGCGAATATCCGCGATCACGCTCTTGGGCACGATCTGCTGGCCGTTAAACTTGCCGCCCAGGCGCATCATCTCGCTGAAACGGGCCAAGTCGCGCAACGAGGTGTTGAAACCGCCACCGGTAAACGCGGTACCCACTTCATCGACGATCAAGTAGGCGTCCTGCTCGGCGCCCAGCTTGCTCCAGATGCGCTCTTGTAGATTGACCGCGATGGGTTTCCCCGTTGCGCGCTGGATCACCCAAGACAAAACGTCAGTATTGACCGTCTTGTAAGCAAAGGCCTGACCGTGCTCGCCCTCTTTGCGCAGTTTCATCAGGTATTCGGTCACCGTGGTAGCGCCGGCGTACCCCTCCGGCCGCGGCGTCATATGGGCGGCTCGCAAGTACTCCCAGATTTCCGCTTTGGGGTCGGCGTAGTCTTCCGAGTAGCGAACACCGACTGTCATATCCATTACCTGGCGTACCGTGGCATCGCCAAATGCACTGTCCTTCAACTCCAGAACGTAGTGGCTGACCTTCGCCTGTGGGTCGATACTACCTTCCTCGACCAGCATCGCCCCCAAGGTGCCGATAAAAGATTTGGTGACCGACATCGCAATGTGCTGGCCCTGATCAGTCAACGCGCCGAAGTAGCGTTCATAGACCACCTGCCCACGGTGCAGTACCAGGATCCCATCGGTGTAGTTGGCCTTCAATGACTGTTCCCAGGTCATAGTGCGGTCGCTGCCCAGTGGAGTGAAGACCAGGGCGTCGATGTCTTCGCGTTCGGCGCGAGGTAACGGGCTGGCTGCTCCCTTTCCACGCGCGACCTGCACGCTTGGCAACAGCTCGCGCAGATGCGAGAACGACCAGCGCGTCTGCGGGAACTGCAGGATGCTGCTGAACCCCACGACCTTTTCCGGCGCCGGCGGTGAACCTTGCATCCAGCCTATGACCTGTGGATCGCTGGCGTCGGCACTGAGGAACTGCGGCTGGACGTCAGCCTGAGCCTGGGAACATGACAGGGTCGCGCTGCCCAGCAAGGTTTGCAGAGCGTCTATTTTCACTTGCATGTTTGTCTCCTTCGCACGCTTGATTACTCGGATTGCGTCGCAATCGGGTGGCCGGCAGGCCTTTTCCATTCACGGCAACCAATTAGGCCTAAGGCCGCAAGATCACCACGGAGCTCTGTACTCAATTGCAGATCGTGAATGCCTTTGAAGATCTTCGAGAAGGTCTCACTCTTTTTTAAAGTTGAGCCGGCCGTCATCGTTTCAGGACATCGAAACGCAAACGGACAGGCTGCCAACCAAGCGCAAACTCTGGCGAAGTTTCTGGGAGTGAGGTACAACCGTCCAATGCAAATATGAAGAGTGATTGATGCATTGAGCGACTTAATTGACTTGAAGCGAATTCGTCACCTGGTCTTGCTTGGAGAGGAACTACACTTCTCCCGGGCCGCAGAGCGAGCCCATCTTTCGCAGACGGCGTTCAGCCGTAGCATCCAGTCGCTGGAAAAAGACCTGAGGGTACGCCTGTTTGATCGGGACACCCGTTCAGTGACGCTGACATTCGCCGGTCACCAGCTCATTGCTCGGGCACGCGAGATGCTGGCGTGCGCCGACAAGCTGGTCGCGGAGGCCAGCGACATCGCCGGGGGGCAGGGAGGTGAACTCAACTTCGGCGTCGGCATGATGACCGCCAACACCACCCTTCCCAACGTGCTGCTGGCCTTGCGCAAGAGTTCGCCCAAGCTGGTGGTGACCCCTGAGGTCAATTACTGGCATCACCTGGCCAACCAACTGGCCCGGGAAGACATCGAGTTTGTCGTAGCGAGCGTGCGGGTCGAACAGGGGGTGGACCCACGCTTTGACGTTCGGAGTTTGCCGCCACAACCGGCCTCTATCTTCTGTCGCCACGAGCACCCACTGGCTCGACAGGTCGAGCCAGTGACGTATCAGCAGCTACTCGCCTACCCGTGGGCTGCCGTGACCACGGACGACGTGCACGCCCGGGCGCTATTCGGAATGCCCTCGACGACACTGCTGCCGTGGACATTGGTGTGCAATGAGCTGAACTGCCTGCGTCAGGCCACGCTGACTAGCGACGCCCTACTGCTCACTTGGCAATCTTGGCTAGCGCCTGATCTGGAGAGTGGGGTGCTGATTGATCTAATCCAAAAAATCCAGCCCGCGATCCCCATACATCTGCGCTATATCCCGGAAACCATCGTGTTTCATGCCGGCCGCACGTTGTCACCCATCGCCAGAAAAACCATCGCACTGATCGTCGACGAGGCAGAAAGACGCCGACCTGTCGTAACTCAGCCAGCGGTCATCTCAGACTAACTTCAGACTACGGTCGAGTTCCATCTGAGCAAACGAAGCGCTGGCCTGCATGAGAACCGAACTTTCTCTCTTTCCCCTCCGTTGTATGCAGGGCTGGGGGGAGTTGGAGGCTGCTTTCGACATGGATCAATCTGCTGGAGCAAAAGGCCAACCACACCCTCCCCTGGCATTGTTCTGCCCCCTCATTGCGATCAACAATGAGTAGGGTTGCGGAACACTTCTCAAATCACAGGCAATAAAAAACCCCGTAGACGTTAATCTACGGGGTTTCTAAGAGTGGAGGCCGAGGTCGGAATCGAACCGGCGTAGGCGGATTTGCAATCCGCTGCATAACCATTTTGCTACTCGGCCTCAAACGATCAATGTCCTTGTCGCTGACATTCACCGCATACAAACTTGAGTGGGCTATGTGAAGCTTGCCTATACTCTAACTCATTGAATACATTGAAGTTTTTAATGCTTCATTGCGTTCGATGGGCGCCATTATGTACTCATTTGCCTATGCCTGCAACCCCTTGATTTCAAAAAATATTCTGCTCTGGCATCAAGGGGTTGCGGGCCTGCCCTACTCCTTCACGGTGTGGAGTTGGTACTGCGGATCGGCCTTGATCTGAGCGTCGGTGAACGGCAACGGGCGCAGTTTTTTCTCGGAGAAGGCTTGAGTCTGGTCCTTTGAGTAAGGGGACGCCGGGTTGCTGGATTCGGAGAACGCCAGCACGCCGACTGCGTTGGGGCCGTTGTTATCAAAGGTGACGATTTGCAGGTAGCTGGTGCCGCTGACGACCTCGCGTTTGCCGTCGGCGCGGGGCACGGTTTGCATGGCGTTGTAGATACCCAGCTCTTGCGGCCCGCCGTGGATGGGGGTTTGGCCGCTGACCTGGATCTCACCCCAACGGCTCAGGCCGAGTTGGTTGACGTCTGCGCTGGAGGCCAGCATGGCTTCACGCAGGGCGGTGGCCACCGGCGCGCGATCAATGGCGAGGCCGCGGGGCGTGGTCAGGGGGTGGGCCGGGTCGAAGGCGACACGCCAGGCGTCGGGAGTTTGCTGCAGGTGCTGCATCAGGTTGATGAAGTGCACCAGGCCGATGCCGCTGTCGAGGTTGGCGCGCCGGTCCCAGGCTTTCAGGCTGGTGCACAGTGGCTGGAGCGCGGCGGCGTCGGTGCCGAGTTGGTTGGCGCAAAAATCGAGCAGGTCCGGCATGACTTGGCCCGCCAGGTACACCTCGTTGTCCATGACCATATTTTGCAGGTCGCTGACGCTGATCGGCTGTTTGTCCAGGGATTGCAGGCGTTGCAGGGCGAAACGTGCGCGTGGACTCAGGCCGATGTCGTCCTGGCTGATCACCGGCGAGAACCCGCTCAGCGGCGCCTTGGGGTTGGCCATCCAGGCGGAGTCGTTGGAGTGCTGTACATAGTCGGTGCGTTGCAGCTGCGGCAACTGCGCCGCCGGGAAGATCCCTGCTTGCGCAGCCTTGGGGTCAATGTCCCAGGCGCATGCACTGCGGCTGCCGTCGAGCATGATCATTTGCAGGCCGGCCCGTGGGTCGCTGCATTGCGCCAGTTTGGCAGCGCTGACGTTGGGTACGACCGACAGGTTCATGTACAGGCTCTGGCCCTGATCATCGGCAGCCAGGGTGTTGACCCATGGGATGCCCTGAAAGGTGTGCACCGCAGTTTGCAGCTCAGTGATGCTGCCCGCACGATTCATGGCGTGCCACTGTTGCAGCACGCGGTCGTTGCCCAGGTTCGCGTCGCGCAGGCTGAAGGCGTACTTGTTGTCCCAGTCCAGCTTGCCGGGCCATTGCACCACGGGGCCGAACTGCGAACTGTAGACGGTGTGGGCAACGTCTTTGAGGCTGCCATCGGCCTGTTTGACCTGCACGGTCAGCGTGGTTTTATCCAGAGCAACGGACTTGCCGTCAAGCATATAGCGCGTGGAATCCTTGGGGTCCAGGGTCAGCCGGTACAGGGTGAAGTGCTTGGAGGTGTCCACGGTATGCGTCCACGCCACATGCTGGTTGAAGCCGATATTCACCACGGGTAACCCTGGCAGTGCGGCACCCATTACATCCAGCTGGCCGGGGATGGTCAGGTGCATTTCGTAGAAACGCATGCCACCCACCCATGGGAAATGCGGGTTGGCCAACAACATCCCACGGCCATTGAAAGAACGATCACGCCCCACCGCGACGGCATTACTGCCCCGGTCGAGGCTGAAGCGTTGCTGATGCGCGGCGGCCTGTGCAAATGCCTGCGCGCCGGGTTGCACACCGGCGATGGCTTGGGGTGGCGTGGCGCCCACCAAGGCTTCGGCGAACTGACCGATGCCACCTTCTACCAGCAACCGGCGCGTCAGTTTGACCAGATCCTCTTTAACCAACGGTCGTACCCACGCCGCCTGGCATTGTGCAGGTGCGCCCTGCTCCTTCAAATAGCGGTTATAGCCGGCCACGTAGCCTTCGATACGCTGGCGGATCTGCGGGGTCTGCGCACGCCAGAATGCCTGCACCGCGCCGGGTGTATTGAGCCAGGTAAAAAACACATCGCTGGCGAGATTGTTGCGTTCCTCCAGGGTGGCCTGCTCGGGGCCGAAATAGCGCGCGCGCTCGCCGTTCACCGTGACCACTTCATTGGCCAGCAGGCACAGGTTGTCCTGGGCATACGCGTAACCGATGCCAAAGCCCAGGCCACGCTCGTCATTGGCGCGGATATGTGGCACGCCGTAAGTGGTACGGCGGATATCGGCCGACGCCTGAGCCACATGCTCGCGCGCCGAAGCTGCAAAGCTCAGCCCCAGCAACACCCCTGCCACGCAGACTCTGGACAACCCGTTGGAAATAATCACGCAGACCCCGCAGTCAAATTGAACACCCTCGGTAGATACAACTACCCCACCGTAAGGACGCATTTAACCGGGAATAATTTAGCCACGAATGGGGCTTATCCAGGCCGGCGACAGTGTGACAAACCTGATACCGACAAATTTTCTACATTCGGCACTTCATGATTTTGCTCTCTCGTTCGTCTTATTGAATAAGAGCACCATCATTTTCCTGATCAGGCTCTGATAAGGAGTTTTTGCATGTACAACCCGCAAGTGCCCACGGATGGACATTCACCGACTGCCGAGGCCAACTACGGCAACGGTTCACAAGACTTTGGCAAGGCACCCGAACAGCAAGGCAACCAGCGCATTCGCCATTTGCTCAAGTGCTTCGGTCTGCGCACCAGCCTGATTCGGCTGAAGGTCATCGACGCCCTCCTCACCGCCGCCGACAATCAGCGCACCCTGGGGGTGCGGGGCGTGCACAGCCACTTGCTGGAGCTGGGCATCCCATTGTCGTTTCTCAGTGTGCGCGAGGTGCTCAAGCGTCTGTGCAGCGAGGGCGTGATCACCCTCAATGCCGATAAAAGCTACAGCCTCCATGAAGAGGCTGCCAAAGTGCTCGAAGGTCGCGCCTGAGTCACGCCGCGCTGATCAGAAGTGCGGCTTGACCTTGCGACGCATGATGCCGTTGATCACCACTACCACCACGGCAATCGCAATGGCCAGGTACTGGAAGGTCTTTTCGCTGATCACGCCAATGTTCTGCAGGTAGGACAGGCCGAACATCGAGGCCAGCACGGCCAGGGCGATCAGAATCGAGTATTTCAAGCGTTGCTTTTGGGTCATGACGAAGTTCCTGAACCTTAAAGAATGTATCCGCTGTGTTTCGCCGCACATACCCGAAAATCGGGACGAACCGGGTCGGCTGCGTCTCATGTTACAGGCGATCAAAAATTTTGGCTTGTTCGGCGCTCACACGGGCCGTCGCTTTTAATCGTTGAGAGGGCAATCCCCTCGCGTCTTGCTGACTTGATTTCTCACACACCACAGGTAGCCATGTGGGAACCGTAATGCCCAGAGCGCACACGAATCAGTGCGCTCAAGCTACAGGTATGTAGTCTTTGGGAGCGTTGACGTTTCCATGCCTGAAAGGTGAGTGACTGTGAACATTCAACATGCTGCCCCACTTCGTAGTTTGCAATTTTCGCCGCTATCTACCGACCTTCCCCAAACACCGCCAGATGTTGACGTTCAGGTGGGCGATACCACCGCCACCGCTGAGCCAGCGCTGCCGGATGGACGCCAGACACTGAGAAAAAAATTAAGCGACCGCCAGGAGCTGCATAACCTTGCCAAGGCCCTCGATACGGCGCTGGAGAAACTGCCCGAAGACGCGACGCCAGAGGCCGTGGCCGCGTATTTCCTGTCCACCCATCTCACGCTTGCGTCCGCCGATACGTCCCCACGCACCGCCAGCCTCGAATCGCTCATCAAAGCAGCAAGCCCTTACTATCCCAAGACCCGAGTAGAGCTGCAGGAGCTTGCCCAGACCCTCTACGAGCACGTCCAGAAGCACCCATTGGGCAACTTGAGTGGTGCTCTGGCCTGGACGCTGCCATTGAGCATTGAACATCAGCGCACGGCCTACAATGTCATCGCGTCGAATAGCGCGAATCTGCAAGGCTTGCCACTGCCCAAGCCTGGCGTCGGAGCCCTGGACTACCTTGCCAACGCCGTCACCCTGTCTCCACAACTGATGCAAGACCCTGCTGCCGCGCTGGAGAAACTGCTCGACTCACCGCAAGCCGCAGCGCTAGGCGCCGCGGTTCAAGCCAGTGTGGGCGGGATTGCCACAAGCAGCAGCGCCAATGATTATGTGCTGGCGACCATCCACTTGAGCCTCGACCCTGAAGCGCTGGATCAAAAATCCAATCGAAACATAGTGGCCGGCTTTGATTTGGGCGTCGAAATCCACAGGGACTCATCGCCCGCCTCCGTGGTTGAGGCCCTTGCCAATCACCTGAGCAGCACTGGCCGTACCTCCCCTGCTACCGCCGCGCTGGCAGCCCGGTTGCTGCTGATGCGGGTCGCCCCCCAGTTTTTGATCAAAGACATTCCAGCGTCAGTACGTTGCCACAGCCAGGCGTGGGCGAACTTATGTATCGCGGTGGCCGGTATCGAAGCTCACACGCCCGGCAGGACGATCAACATGAACTTCGCCGAAGTGATGTGCGCAGACCCGTCGCAATACCCAGCCAGTGAAGCGGCAAAGAAAAATGCACTGATTGACTGGTGTGTGGCCAACGACGTGATTTACCGCCTCGACGACGCACACTACACCGCGGAGGATTTCGAGTACGCCCGCACAGCTTTCAATGCTCAACATGAAGCGTTGAAAGAGGCGTCCGCTTTGCTCGACAAACCCTTGCCGAATCGAGAAAGAATGGCACAAGAACGAATCCAGCAGCACTTGGGTGATGACTTCCCTCTGGATGACAAACTCTTTTGTCTGAATTATCACAAGATGGGGCTCAAGGGCCAACGCCTCGGCCCTCTCTACTCGCTACGCGAGCTCACCATGCAAGGGCTGAAAATCAACACAAACGACTGGGTGATCCGCAATAACACCAAGGGCATCAACCTGGGTGCCGTCGCTCTTTTCACCCACAGCCCACACTTCAACGTCCCCCAGGAATTTGATAAACAATTCGCCGAAGTAACGACCCATTGTAAAAAAATCCACCATTACACGTGGATGAATGCCATTACCCAGTTGCCTGTCGCAGATCGAGAGATTTTAAACAACGCAAAGCTTGGTTTTTATCAAGAGAACACCTACCGCAGCTCGCCTATTCCGTTTTGGCCAAACAAACTGTTCCACACCAGCCCAAGAGTTTTGATGCAAGCAGAGCTCAAGGGCGAGAAACACGTCTACGAATTCGACCCGGTCACCGCGACTATCAAAAAAGCTTCTTCGGGACGCATCGCAGCGGATGAATACATAGCCAATGAAGTCACCAGGATCGAAGCGCTCCCACTCAGCAAGAACCTGAATAGTCTGGGTATCGAAAAGACCCGAGAAAGCCCCCCTGTCAACACATTCAAAAACCCACGCATCCACGACATCGCCCAGATGATAGTCAACGCGCAGGGCATCGACAGTGACGCCGTCAGGCGGCAAGCAGAAGGTAGGACGTCTACGGAGAGGAACCGTGACACCCTCAATACCATCGGCGAATTTATCCTCGATCTGATTCCGCTGAGAACGGCCATCGTCAATTGGCGTAACGGCAACTATAAAGATGCGGCTGTCGATCTGGCATTTGACGTCTTCGGTTTTCTCACTGCCGGCGTGGGCACCGCGTCAAAACTGCTGAAGGGCGCGCATAAAACCAGCAACGCCATCAGCAAACTGGCGCGCGCCACCCGAATAATCGGCGCCGACGTCTTGAGCGCTTTCAATCCGCTGGGTGGTTTAGGCGATGCGGCGGTGGGCGCCGGCAAGCTGGCTCTGGCAGGTGCCGGCGCAGCCGGTGACGGCATACAGCGTCTGCGAGGCATGGCCAGGGGCAGCGACCTGATCGAGGCAGGCGCGGCCTTCGATGATGTCGCTATCGGCCTGTTCAAGCGTGGTGACAAAAACCTGGAAGCCTCTGCCGTTCTACATGAGGGCAAATGGTACGCCGTGGATGCGGACACTCGGGAGCCTTACGGCCCGCCTCTTGAGGCGTTCGTTCCGACGCATACTTACATGCCTGTGGCATACGCCCCAAGTCATTCGCAAGCGCATCGATTCGACCCGATAGGTCGACCTACACGTCCCAGGATCAGCAGCAAAGTCACAAGAAAGGAGCTGCCCAAAGGCAGCTACGTAGAAAGCATGAAAGGGAAACTGGAGCCAGGGCACTTCCTGCGCGGTGACGGCAAAGATGAAACCCTGAAAAAATTCATCGAGGAAATGTACGAGACCTATGACGCCATCAAAGACGGCGCCCTGCCACCACGCATAGTGGCGCCGCAAATCTCCAAGACCGCGCCCGCAGCCGAAGTGATCACAGAGGCACTGAAAGTGTCCAATGGCATCGTGTTCGGAGAGTCCCATAAAGAGATGGCCAGCTTTAAGTTGCTCTTCGACAATGTTGAAAAATTTAAACAGGAAGGGGTGAAGAAGATCTATTTCGAAGGCGTCATCGACTTACCGCCCAAGGGTATTGTGGATGATGGCATCGGCAACCTTGCCAATCCTAACCTCCCTCGTACCCAACCGACCTTTGACGAGCTCAAAGCCAAGTTCGAGTTGCATGGCATCGAAGTGTTGCCGCTTGATCACTATTATTTAACCCGGCATAAAGACGCAAAACTAGGCCGCACCGAGACAGGGTTCGGCTCCAGGCAACGCCTCGAAGAGTTCAATTACTATGCGTCAGAAGTGATCCAGGCCAACTCTGGAACGGAAAAGTGGCTTGCCTTGGTCGGTCAATCACACATGAATACCACTGAGGGTGTTCCGGGCTTGGCCGAGATGACAGGCAGCATCAGTATCGGGGTCTTCGACAAACCTTCGCCCAACGTACGAAACCCTCTCTCCCCCACAGACTTGCCAGGTGACCTGGTTATTCAGGTTTAACCCTGCCCTGCGCTTCGAGCGACAGTGTGTCGCTCGAATGTGCGTGTTTATCCCCGCTGCACCCAGCGCTGGTGCAGCCCACGTGCCAGCGCATCCAGCGCGAACCCCAACAGCCCGATCACCACCACCATCGCCATCAACTCCGAATACGCCAGGCGATCACGGGTATCGAGGATGTAATAGCCCAGCCCTGCACTGACCCCGAGCATCTCGCACGGCACCAGCACGATCCATAGGATACCGATGGCCAGGCGTACGCCGGTCAGCACATGCCCGACCACACCAGGAATGATGACTCGACGCAACGTCTCCCAGCGCGTGGCACTCAGGCTCTTGCTCAACTGCAACCAACGCGGGTCGAGTTGACGCACGCCGGCTGCGGTGTTGAGCACGATCGGCCATACCGCGGCAAACGCCAGCAGGAAATAGATCGGCTGGTCGCCTACCCCCATGAGCATCACCACGATCGGCATCCAGGACAACGGCGAAATCATCCGCAGAAACTGGAAGGCCGGCGTGGTCGCCGCTTCCAGTCTGCGCGAACTGCCCACCAGCAGCCCCAGTGGCACCCCCACTAACAGTGCGAGAAACAGCCCGACAAAAATGCGCTTGAGGCTCACGGCAATGTGCAGGTACAGCTCGCTGCGCCCAAGCAGTTCCCACAGGCTGCTTGCGGTGGCCGCCAGCGAAAAACGCGCCGACAGGCCGTCGGCCTCGCCGAACACTTTTACGCCCAGCCACCACAGCAACATCAAACCTGCCAAGCCGCTCAACCCCAGCGACCAGCCCAGGATTCTACCGTTGTTCAAACGCCAATCTCCTCATGCCGCTCATAGCCGCCCGGCAAGCCGAAGGTTTTCATGCCGCCCACCGCCTCGATCGCTTGACGCACGAAACGGTCGTCCACCAGGTCCTTGGCGACGAATGCCGGATCGAGATCGGCAAGAAACTTCTTGTCGCCTTCGATCAGCGTGTCTTTGAGGCGGCGCACCAGTTCTTCGGTGTAACTGGGGAAGGGATAAGGCTGAAAGTCGATGCGGTGCTCGTCCCAATTGGCGTGCTGGATCGCACCGTCCGCCAAATAGGCGGCGCGGTCGCTGGCAGCCGGGGCCAGGACTTTGCTCAACACCGGCTCGGCGTGTGGCGTGTAACGGTTCGGGCCATCCTTGGACAAGAGCTTCACCGCCTCTTCGCGGTTGTTGCGGGTCCACACCTGGGCCTTGACGATAGCGTTCACTACTTTCTGCGACCACTCCGGGCGGTTGGTCAGATCGTGTTCGTGCATGAACACCACACAGCACGCGTGGTTGCGCCATACGTCGCCAGTGAAGCGCTGCACGCGGCCGACCTTGAGGTTCTCGGCCAGCGCGTTGAACGGCTCGGCGACGATATAGCCGTCGATGCGCTTGCTGGCCAGTGCGGGCGGCATGTCCGACGGCGGCAACACGATCAGGTTGACTTCATTGGCGGCAATCGAACTGCCGGTCGCACGCGTCACCGGCGTGAGGCCGTTGTCGCGGAACAGCTGTTGCACAACCACGTTATGGATCGAGTACCAGAACGGAATCGCCACCGACTTGCCGCCCAGTTGCTTCACGTCGGTTATGCCTGGCGATACAGTCAGGCCCGAGCCGCCCACATGGTTCCAGGCCACGACTTTGGCCGGCACCTTGCTGCCGTAGCGCGCCCACACGGTCATCGGTGACAGCAGGTGAATCACGTTGACCTGCCCCGAGATGAACGCCTCGATCACCTGGGCCCAACTGCGCAACAGCACCGGACGTTCGGCCTTGATGCCTTCGGCTTCGAACAGGCCGTTGTTGTGGGCAACCAGCAACGGCGTGGCGTCGGTGATCGGCAGATAACCGATACGCACCGGCGCGTCGGGCTCATTGGCGGCACGCGCCTGCAGGCTGCTCAACAGCGGCAAGGCGCCGGCGGCACTGAGCACCGCCGAGAGTTTGAGAAAGTCACGGCGCGAGTGGGTCAGGTCATCCAGACACATGGCTAAGCTCCTGTTGTTCAAGGGGGTTGGGTTGAGGGCGGCTCGCCTGCCGTAAGGTTTTCAGAATATCGATACGCAGCGCGCCGATGGCCTTGACCTGTTCGTCCCGAGGTTGCGGCAAGTCGATATGCCATTCACCCAACGTCCGTGCCGGGCGGTTACCCAGTAGCAGGATGCGGTCGGACAGCAGTAGCGCTTCGTCGATGTCATGGGTGATCAATACCGCCGCCGAACCTTGCTCACGGTTGACCTTGAGCAGCAGGTGCTGCATGTCGGCGCGGGTCACTTCGTCCAGCGCGCCGAAGGGCTCATCCAGCAGCAGCACTTGAGGCTGGCGGGCCAGGCAGCGGGCCAGCGCGGAGCGCTGGGCCATGCCGCCGGACAGTTGCGCCGGGAACTGCTGGCGCGCATGTTCCAGGCCTACCGCCGCGATGGCGTGGTCGACACGACGGCGGCGCTCTTCAACACTCAGGTGCGGTTGGCGGGCGAAGTCCAGGCCAAAGGCGACGTTCTTTTCCAGGTTCAACCAGGGCAACAGGCTTGGGTCCTGAAAGGCCACCGCCACCCGTGGGTGCGGACCGCTCAAGGGTTCGCCCAACACGTGCACACGACCGGCCTGGGGTAGCTGCAAGCCGGCAAGCACACGCAGCAGGCTGGATTTGCCCACGCCGCTGGGCCCCAGGATCGACACCACTTCGCCCGCCTGCAACTGCAAGTCAAACCCTTGCAGTACCGGGCCGCTGGCATACCCCAGGCAAATCCCCTGGGCCGTCATGACCGCCTGGCTCATAGGTTGGCCTGGCGCTGCAACTCAGTGCGCAGTTGCACCAGGCTGGGCGTCACAATCGGCACAAATGCCGACTCGCGCCAGCGCCGCGCAAAACCACTGCCGTGGGCGGTGAGGTAGGCCTTGCCGCCACTGGCCTGCAGTTCAAGCTGCACGGCGCTGGCGGCGGTTTCTGCCAGGGCAATGCGCAGCTTGAACAAGGGGATCGGCTCGGCAGCAAAGCGCCCGGCCAGCAACCCGCTCTTGAGCTCGCTGACCAGATGGTCCAGCGTCGCCCGCAAGGCTTCCAGCTCTTCGCGCAACACCGTACGGCTGGCCCCCAGATGATTGGCCACCTCGGCCAGGGAACGGCGGGCCAGGCCAATCGACATGCCGCACTGCAAGCCAAGAAACGCCGGGCGCACTGCCGGCAGGAACTTGCGCGCGTCCTCGTGCAGCAACCAGTCACGGCTCAGCTCCACGCCTTCCAGGCCAAGGGCAGCGGTGTTGCTCGATTGCAACCCAAGCAGCTCCAGATCGCGGGAGCGCTGCAAGCCCGCCACTGAATCCGGGATCGCCAGGATAAACGGCGTACCACCGCCGGCATGTTCGATAGCAGCTGCGGCGACAAAACCATTTTTGCGCAGGTTGGTCACCCAATGCAGACGACCGTTGAGCGTCCAGCCATGCTCGTTGGGCTCGGCGCTGATCTGCAACGACTCGATACCCGATATGAACTTCATCGCATTCGACAGCCCGGTGGCTCCGGCCAACTTGCCGCTGAGCAGGTCCGGCATCAGGTGTTCGCGCAGGCGCTGATTGGGGCTCTGCAACAAGTACTCGATAAACGAGCGCTGGCCCCAGCACACAAATGCCGCCGCCAGGGAATGGCTGGCCACATTGGCGATGGCCTCGACCGCACCCGTCACGTCACCGCCCAGCCCGCCCAGTTGGGTGGGCACACCGATTTTCAGAATATTGGCTTCTGCCAGGCGTGGCAGCACTTCCTGTGGATCGCAACTGCCCACATCCAGGGCCTGCGCTTGAACATCGAGCCAACGGCTCAAGATTGGGTCAAGCATTCATGTCTCTCCTTTTACAGCAGGTGGACCATCGCCGATTCAGCTTGCCGGTTTTTCCCAGCGATACTGCGCCAGTTCCGGGTTCAGCGGGGTACGGGCAAACACGTTAGCGAAGTTGCACAGGGTTGCCAGGCTTACGCCCAGGATGACCTCCAGCGCGTGGCCCTTGGTATAGCCGGCCGCGAGAAATGCCTCAAAGCCGGCATCGCTGACATCACCCCGAGTGGCGATCACTTCGCGGGTAAAGGCGGCGAGTGTCTCATAGCGAGTATCAGGCAGCTCACCCAGCCGGCGCAGGGCCTCGATCACGTTCTCGGGCAGCTTGGCCTTGTTGCGCGCAACGGCGGTGTGGCCGGCGACACAGAAATCGCACCCGTGGGTAGTAGCAGCAATCAACTGCACCACTTCGCGGTCGGCCAGGCTCAGTTCGGCCTTGGCATTCAAGCCGGAGACAGTGATATAGGTTTCCAGCGCCGCCGGTGCATTGGCCAACACCGCCAGCAGATTAGGAATGAAACCCGAGGCCTTCTGCGCATTTTCCAGGAAAGGTTTCGCCGCTTCCGGGGCGGTGTCAGGGGTGAGCAACGGTACACGGGACATGGAGTGGTCTCCTGTTGGGTTCGAGTGCGCCAGTCTGTTGGTTCTAAAAAAATCGCTCAATAGGCTAAAGTAGCGATTACTTGCTCTTGAGTCTTTCCATTAGATGAATTCGTCCAGCACACTTGTCGATTGGTTATTAGATAGCCTTGAACTCAATACCAATTTGTTTCACGTCGGCCGCTACTGCGGTGACTGGCACGCCAGCACGCACGGCCTGGCCCAGGCAAGCTTCCATTTGATCGTGCAGGGCGATTGCTGGCTGCATATCGACGGTGATCCAACGCCCCGGCACCTGAACAATGGTGACGCCGTGTTTCTACTGCGTGACCTGGCCTATCGGTTGTCCGGGGAAAGTACCGCGGCAAGCGCCCAAGAGTGCCCTCGCCGGCCGATGCTGCCCCTCGACAGCAGTGCCATGGATGGCGTGGGCCTGGTTTGCGGCTTCTTCCATTTCCAATCCGGCTTGTCGGCGATGATTGTCGACAGCCTGCCCGCCTGGATCATCCTGCGTGCCGGTGATCCATCGTTGACCGCTGCGCGCAATCTGTTCGAATTGATCCTGCAGGAGTGCGAGCGCCTACCCGCGCCCTCCTCGGCCTTGCTCGAACGTCTTTGCCACTTGTTGTTTTTATATGTACTGCGCCAGCAAGTCATCGACAACACCGAGCTGGGCGGCCTGGCAGCGTTGGGCCGGCAACCGGCATTTGCCGGCCTGCTGGAGCAACTGATTGCGCGCCCGGCCGAGCCCTGGAGCCTGGAAAGCATGGCGGCGTGCACGGGGTTATCCCGTTCGGCGTTTTTCAAGCGTTTCAGGGAGTTATGCGGGCAGTCGCCGGGGCAGGTATTGCTGGTGATACGTATGCGCCATGCCTGTGGGCTGCTCAAGGCGGACCAGACCGTGGCCGAGGTCTCGCTGGCAGCCGGGTATCAGTCGGTGGCCGCATTTACCCGGGCCTTTCATAAAGTCACCGGTCAGCAACCCGGCGCCTATCGCAGGGCACAAGCCTAAGCAATCGCCGGTTTGCGCTACCCCAGGCAAGTGCTGGCCATGCTGGATATCTGATCGCCCCGGGGGGCGCATTAAAGGTTGGCATAAATGCCTTGACGCAAATGCGTCACCGCCCGCGGGAACCCTTTGGGCTGATCCTCCACGCAAGAGTAGTCATGGCGCACTGTCAGACTTTCTACGATCAACCCGAAGGACACCTGATGCTATTACCCCTCACTCATGCAGCAGTCCCCCATCACTCCACGGCTTCCACCGAACCGCAGCGGTCCAAGCCGTCACCCTATGACCCCCCCTTAGACCTGCAGCTGGGCGTACCGAATATCAGGACGCACCTGCTGCTTGAAAAAAGTGATGTGACCTTCAGCCGGGAAATTACCTGGAGCACCCGGAACCCAGAAAAACCGCAGATCAGCTCCAGCCGACTTGTGATAGAAACCAGTAACGGCGCCGACGAGGTCCACGTGCGCAGTTGGCCGGGCGACAAGCTGCAGTTCATCATCAACGGCAGACCGTATGTGCTTGACGCCAAAGCACCACAAGGCCCGGATCAGAGCCTTTTGATCAAAACCAACGGCGGCGATGACAGGGTCATCATCGATGATGACGTCAAGCACCTCCTGGAAGTACAGGGTGGCGCCGGAAACGACTTCATCCAGGCCGGCGGTGGCGTGTCCGGGCTATTTGGCGGCAGCGGCCACGATACTCTGCTCTTGGGCAGCAACTCAGGCTACGCCGAAGGCAACGACGGAGACGACCTGATCATCGGCGGCAGTGGCAACGCCATCATGTTCGGTAACGGGGGCAACGACCGACTCGATGCAGGGGTTGGCAATGCACATAAACAGAACTTGCTCGATGGTGGCGACGGCGACGACAAACTGTATGCCGGTAGCGGGACCAACCATCTGAAGGGCGGCAACGGCGATGATCTGCTGACAGGGCATGACCGTACGTCTTTCTATACCGGTGAAGGTAATGATCGCATCGCCAATCATCGGCCAACGGACAGCATTTACACGCGCGTCAATGATAAGTTGACACTCACCCAAGGCTCGGCCTGGAATCAGGCCAAACCGGGCAAAGCCAGCGAGCAACCAAGTTAACCAACGGTCGCAATACTCCCGTGCGAAGCGCGGGAGTCGGACTATTCTGACAACTCCCAGTGTAAAAACCCGCCACACAGGAGGTGTGTCATGCACGCGACTGAGCAGCCGATCCGCTTGGAGCAGATCAGTCAGGAACGCTTCATCCAGGTCCCAATCCATACTGTTTACGATTATGTAACCCAGCCCGACCGCTGGCACGAATGGCACCCCTCCTCCCTCAGCGCCGACACCGGCACCCGCGGCTCATTGCCGGTCGGCTCGCGCTTTACTGAAGACATAGACCTGCTGGGCATTCGCGTATCAATGAGCTACCGCGTGCAAATCGCCCGCTGCCCCGACGAGTTCAAGACCGTGTTCACCTCACTGGCAGTGGACGGTTGTATCCATTATTTTTTGCAAGCTCATCAGGGTGGCACTCGGTTCAAGCGCGTATTGACGTATGAAACCGAACTGCAACTGGCAACCTTGCACGAACGCATGATCAAACTCTCCGCCATCGCCCTGGACCAGCTCAAGCAGCGGTTGGAAAGCCCAAACTTCGTATAATTTAGAAACATTACCACCGCGTCTCAGTGTAAAAAGCAGGGAGAATGCGCGGTTTATTGCTGCGCTTTCAGTGAGACCCCTGATGAAAATCCCATTGCGACTGGCCTTGCTCTGCGCCCTGCTTGCCACCCCCCTGGCCCAGGCCGCCGAGCTGATTCCCATCGATGTACACCGCGATGCCAATTGCGGTTGCTGCAAAAAATGGATCAGCCATCTGGAAAACAACGGTTTCAAGGTCAACGACCACGTTGAAGCAGACATGAGCGCGGTCAAGCAACGCCTGGGCGTCGCCCCGCGCCTTGGCTCATGCCACACGGCGGTAATCGATGGCAAATTCGTCGAAGGTCACGTACCTGCCGAACAAGTAATGGCCTTGCGCAAGCGCGACGACCTGCTGGGTCTTGCCGCACCGGGCATGCCCCTGGGCTCCCCAGGCATGGAAGTTGACGGTCGCAGCGAGGCCTATCAAGTCATTGGCCTGACCCGCGACGGCAAAGACGTAGTAGTAGCCGACTACCCGGCACATTGACCGGTGCTGACGGGTTACCTGGGCCTGTTCGTCGCAGCGTTTGGCGCCGCAACGTTATTGCCCCTGCAATCGGAAGCCGTGTTGGTGGGCCTGTTGCTGAACGGCCAGTACCAGCTGTGGCTACTGCTGGGCATCGCCACGTTGGGCAACGTGCTGGGTTCGGTGGTCAATTGGCTGCTCGGACGCTCGGTGGAACGTTTCAAGGAGCGGCGCTGGTTTCCAGTGAGCGCCAGGCAACTGGACAAAGCCCGCCGCCATTACGACCGTTGGGGGCACTGGACATTGTTGCTCAGTTGGGTACCGATCATTGGTGACCCGCTGACGCTGGTAGCCGGGGTGATGCGCGAGCCGTTGTGGCGTTTTTTGCTGTTGGTTACCCTGGCCAAAGGCGTACGTTATGGCGTGCTCGCAGCGCTGACGTTGCAATGGGTGTTAATCCCCCGTTAATCCTCTCCCAAGAGCATCCGGACATCTTTCTCGGAGCCCCAGCCCATGCCTTTCATCCGTTCGTTATGCATAGCCGGCCTGTTTTCAGTGAGCGCCACCCCCGTGTTAGCCGCCACCTATGGCCCGGAACTCCAAGGCTTCCAATACCCCCATCCTCTCCAGCATTTCACCTTCCAATCCCAAGGCAAATCCCTGCAAATGGGCTACATGGACGTGCCCGCCAAAGGCACAGCCAACGGCCGCAGCGTGGTGCTGATGCACGGCAAGAACTTTTGCGGTGCCACCTGGGAAGGTTCGATCAAGGCCTTGAGCGACGCCGGTTACCGCGTGATCGCGCCGGACCAGGTGGGCTTCTGCACCTCCAGCAAGCCCGAGCATTACCAGTACAGCTTCCAGCAATTGGCGGCCAACACCCACCAACTGCTGGAAAAACTCGGCATCCAGAAAGCCACGGTGATCGGCCATTCCACCGGCGGGATGCTTGCCACTCGCTATGCCTTGATGTATCCCGAGCAAACCGAACAACTTGGACTGGTGAACCCTATCGGCCTGGAAGACTGGAAAGCCCTCGGTGTGCCCTACCAGAGCGTCGACCAGTGGTACCAGCGCGAGCTGAAAATGAGCGCCGACGGGGTGCGCAAATATGAACGCGACACCTATTATGGCGGGCGCTGGAAGCCGGAATACGAACGCTGGGTGGATATGCTCGTCGGCCTGAACAAAGGCCCGGGGCATACCCAAGTCGCGTGGAACTCGGCATTGATTTACGACATGATCTTCACCCAACCGGTGTACTACGAATTCAAGGATCTGAAGGTGCCCACCCTGTTGCTAATTGGCACCAGCGACACCACAGCCATCGGCAAAGATGTGGCGCCGCCGGCGGTCAAGGCCAGGATTGGCAATTACCAAGTGCTGGGCAAGCAGGTGGCCAAGCTGATTCCCCACGCCACGCTGGTGGAATTCCCCGGCCTGGGCCATGCGCCACAGATGGAAGAACCGGAGCAGTTTCATAAAGCGCTGTTGCAGGGTATGAATGCCCTTTGATTTCGAGGCCCATGGCATGTCGAGACAGATCGCAGTAATAGATGATTGGCAGAACGTCGCCAGTGACGTGGTGGATTGGTCGGCGCTGGACGGCGTGGGCCAGGTGCAGTTCCTCCACGACTACCCCGCTGATACGGCGACAATGGTTGAACGCTTGAAGGGCTTCGAGGTGATTTGCGTCATGCGCGAACGCTCCACCTTCGATGAGGCCCTGCTGCAAGAGTTGCCCAAGCTCAAATTGCTGGTCACCGGCGGTATGCGCAATGCTGCCATCGATATTGCCGCCGCCAAGGCCCTGGGTATCCAGGTGTGCGGCACCGACAGCTATAAACACGCGGCGCCGGAACTGACCTGGGCGCTGATCATGGCCTCTACGCGCAATCTGCTGGCCGAAGCCAACTCGCTGCGCGCAGGCGGATGGCAGGTGGGCCTGGGCGGTGACCTGCATGGCAAGACCCTGGGCGTGCTCGGCCTGGGCAGTATCGGCCAGAAAGTCGCGACGTTTGCCCAGGCATTCGGTATGCGGGTGATCGCCTGGAGCGAAAACCTCACGCCGCAACGGGCGGCTGAAGCAGGCGTGACATGGGTCAGCAAGCGCGAGTTGTTTGAACAGGCGGATATCCTCACCATCCATCTGGTGCTCAGTGAACGCAGCCGTGGGCTGGTGGATGCCCAGGCTCTGGCGTGGATGAAGCCCACGGCGCACCTGGTGAACACCGCACGCGGGCCGATTGTGGATGAGCAGGCGCTGGTGCAGGCATTGAGCAGTGGCCGCCTGGCCGGGGCGGCGCTGGATGTGTATGCCCAGGAGCCGCTGCCGGCTGATCATCCATTTCGCCGCTTGCCCAATGTGCTGGCCACGCCACACGTGGGGTATGTGAGTGAGCACAATTACCGGCAGTTCTATCAACAGATGATTGAAGACATTCAGGCCTGGGCCGATGGCGTGCCCATTCGCGCGCTGGGCTGACGCACCATTTAAGGGCGCCCTCCCCCTTGCCACAGAGGGCATATCGTTAGATTTATTTTGTCCTACAAAAAACCACGCTAAACCCGGCAGGCTCTGGGATCTGGCCTAGACTCATGACCGATGGGTCCGTTCCAAAACAAAAACCCCGCAAAAAATCTAAACTTTCCAACTCCGCCTCAGGTCAAGTTTTAGGTAAGGACGTGCACGAGCGTTTCACGCCGAATGCCCGTTCATCCAATCTTTTTCAGCCGACGTTGCAACTGGCATACGCCTTGCCAGCTTGTATAGCGCTGGTGTGCCTGGCCGCAGGATGCGGCCACTTGGAGCTAGTGGCAGCGGGCCATTAGCGAACCAACAAATGGGAGTGCATTATGATCAGTGCCGCAGTAGATACTCAGGGAGAGCGTTTTAGTCAGCCGGTAGGGGGGCCAACGTCTTTGGTCGACCTGCCCAACACTGTGCGGCCGATCGTGAGTCAGAATCCGAATCGAAAGAAAGTCTTGTTTGTCACTTCCGAGTTCGCCGACCTGGTGAAAACCGGTGGCCTGGGCGATGTGTCCGCCGCCCTGCCCCGCGCCATGGCGCATTTGCACGATGTGCGGGTGCTGATCCCTGGTTACCCGCAAGTGATGGAAAGCGACAACCCGATTCATATCGTCGGTGAACTGGGTGGCCACGCGGCGCTGCCGCCGTGCAAGATCGGGCGCATGGACCTTGCGGACGGCCTGGTCATCTATGTGCTGATCTGCCCCGAACTGTACGAGCGTGAAGGCACGCCGTACGGCGCCAATAACGGCCGCGACTGGCCGGATAACCATATTCGCTTCGCCCGCCTGGGCCTGGCCGCCGCTGACATGGCCGCCAACCTGGCACAGATCCATTGGTGCCCCGACCTGGTGCACGCCCATGACTGGCCCGCGGGCCTTGCGCCGGCGTACATGCACTGGCGTGGGTCACGCACGCCAACGCTGTTCACCATTCATAACCTGGCCTATCAGGGTGTGGTGAGCCTGGCGTCGACGCCCGAACTGGGCATTCCACCCCATGCCCTGCAGCAGGAAGGCATGGAGTTCTACGGCAAAATGTCGTTCCTCAAGGCGGGCATGGCGTATTCCAGCCACATCACCACCGTGAGCGCCACCTACGCCCAGGAAATCACCACGCCGGAATTCGGCTGTGGCCTGGATGGCTTTCTTGCCAGCAAGACTCAACAAGGTCTGCTCAGCGGGATTCCCAATGGCATCGACGAAAGCTGGGAAACGTCCACCGATACGCACTTGACCCACAATTTCAATATCGGCGACTGGGAAGGCAAGGCGATA
The DNA here is from genome assembly GCF_015277575.1 of Pseudomonas sp. OST1909. Classification (NCBI taxonomy): domain Bacteria; kingdom Pseudomonadati; phylum Pseudomonadota; class Gammaproteobacteria; order Pseudomonadales; family Pseudomonadaceae; genus Pseudomonas; species Pseudomonas sp. OST1909. The sequence continues at coordinate 3,130,449 of NZ_CP063780.1, read as the reverse complement.
AATGCCGCCCATGTGCGCGAGCTGTTTGGACTGCACGCGTCCAACGGCCCGCTGTTCGCCGTGGTGTCACGCCTGGTTTATCAGAAGGGTCTGGACCTGACTGAAGCGGTCGCCGGCTTTATCGTCGAAAACGGTGGCCAGATCGCGATCATCGGCCGTGGCGAACCCGAAGAAGAACAGGCCATGCGCGAATTGGCGCTGCGCTTCCCGGGCCAGGTGGGTGTGCGCATCGGCTTCAACGAGACCGATGCCCGTCGCATGTTTGCCGGCAGCGACTTCCTGTTGATGCCTTCGCGCTATGAACCTTGCGGCCTGAGCCAGATGTACGCGCAACGCTTTGGTTCGTTGCCGGTGGCGCGTAATACCGGTGGCCTGGCGGACACCATCGAAGATGGCGTCACCGGCTTCCTGTTCAATGAATCGACGGTGCAAAGCTACGAAGAAGCCCTGCGCCGTGCCTTCAAGGTATTCGCCTTCCCCGGCCTGCTCAACGCCATGCGCAGCCGCGCCATGACACAACCGTTCAACTGGTGCCAGGCGGTTGAACCCTACGCTGAGCTCTACGAACAACTGGTGGCCAAGGCCTTGGGGAAACCAACCAAATAGCCACTTGAACCAACCCGGGAGGTCTTCATAGATGCCGTTACGGACTCTGGACACCTGGCCCCACGGCGCAATCATGCTGGACGCGCAACACACGCGTTTTGCCTTGTGGGCGCCAGACGCTTTTTATGTCAGCGTTGAATTGCAACACGGTAAATCCATCACCCTGCTGCCCCAGGCGGATGGCTGGTTCGAAGTCGAAGCAGCCTGCCCTGCCGGCACGCTCTACCGCTTTAACATCGATGGGGAAAACGCGGTTCCCGACCCCGCTTCCAGGGCCCAGGCCCAGGACGTGCACGGTTGGAGCCAAGTGGTCGACCCCAACGCTTACCCATGGCGCAATACCCAGTGGCAAGGCCGCCCCTGGCACACCGCGGTGATCTACGAACTGCATGTGGGCGCCATGGGTGGCTACGCAGGAGTCGAGAAGCACCTACCACGCCTGGCTGAGCTGGGAATCACTGCGATCGAGTTGATGCCGCTGGCGCAGTTCCCCGGTGAACGCAACTGGGGCTATGACGGCGTGCTGCCCTACGCACCGCACGCCGCCTACGGTACGCCCGAACAGCTCAAGCACTTGATCGACACTGCCCATGCCCATGGTTTGGCGGTGATGCTCGATGTGGTCTACAACCACTTCGGGCCCGATGGCAATTACCTCGGACAGTACGCCAAAGGGTTCTTCCAGGAAGACGCGCATACCCCGTGGGGCGCCGGCATCGATTTCGAGCGCCGTGAAGTGCGGGATTTCTTCCTCGATAACGCGCTGATGTGGCTGCTGGAATACCGCTTCGACGGCCTGCGCCTGGATGCGGTACACGCCATCGATAATCCCGGGTTCTTGCAGGAGCTGGCACACCGCGTGCGTCAGCAGGTGCACGACGAACGGCACGTCTGGCTGGTGCTGGAGAACGAGCTGAACCAGGCCAGCCTGCTGAAGGAAGACTTCAACGCCCAGTGGAATGATGACTTTCATAACGTGCTGCACGTGCTGCTGACCGGTGAAACCGACGCCTATTACAGCGATTTCGCCGAACAGCCCACCGCCAAGCTGGCGCGTTGCCTGGGCGAGGGCTTTATCTATCAGGGCGAAACCACCCGCCACGGCCACGCACGCGGCGAACCCAGTGCGGATCTGCCGCCCAGCGCTTTCGTGGCGTTTTTGCAAAACCACGACCAGATCGGCAACCGCGCCCTGGGCGAACGCTTGAACCAACTGTGTTCGCCCCAGGCGCTGAACGCGGCGACGGCTCTATTGCTGCTCAGCCCGATGATTCCGCTGATGTTCATGGGCGATGAGGTGAATGCGGCCGAACCCTTTCTGTTTTTCACCGACCATCACGGCGAACTGGCCGAGGCGGTGCGCGAAGGCCGGCGCAACGAGTTCGCCGATTTCGCGGCGTTTCACGACCCCGAGCAACGCGAACGCATTCCCGATCCCAACGCACTGGAAACCTTTGTGCAATCGGCACCCTCTTTCGTCGAGAACGAGCACACCCAGCTCTATCGTCAGTTGTTGAGCCTGCGTCACCAACACATAGTGCCGCACTTGCCGGGCACTGTAGCCTTGGGCGCGCAGGTGATGGCCGAGGGAGCTGTCACGGCGCGTTGGCGCCTGGGCAATGGCAGCCTGTTGCAGATCGACCTGAACCTGAGTGAACAGCCTCTGGATCACCCCGCGCGCCACCCCATCATTTTTCAGACGCCTGCCCAGCAAGGTACGCAGTTACCACCGTTGAGCGCACGCGTTTGCTTATCACCTGTCGGAGAACACTTTTGAGCGAAGCGAACCTGGAACTACTCGCCAGTCGCGCGGGCCTGGCCGTCGATTGGATCGATGCCAACGGTCGCCCGCAACACGTGCAGCCCGAGGCCTTGCGCGCCGTTCTCAAAGGGCTGGGGCACCCGGCCGATACCGACGCCGAGATCGACGCCAGCCTGCAGGAACTGGAGCAGGTGCAACAAGACACGCACCTGCCGCCCTTGATCACCATCGACAGCGGCGCAAGCCTGGACCTGGCCCGCTACTTCGCCCCGGACACGCCGTGTCGCGTCAGCCTGGAAGGCGGTGAAACCCTGGAGCTGCGCCTGGACGGCAATGCGGTGCTGCCCGGGGTGATTGCCCTTGGTTACCACCAGGTGCATATCGATGGACAAACCTTCACCCTGGCCGTTGCGCCCAGCCACTGCTACAGCGTGGCCGACGCGGTGGACAGCCGCCCCGCTCGCGCCTGGGGCTTGAGCGCCCAGCTGTATGCCTTGCGTCGCCTCGGCGATGGTGGCTTCGGAGACACCCTGGCCCTGGAGCATCTGGTGCGCTCGGCGGCCGAGCGCGGTGCCGACGCGGTGGCGATCAGCCCCATGCACGCGATGTTCAGCGCCGACCCCGAACGTTTCAGCCCATATTCACCGTCCAGCCGCCTGTTTCTCAACAGCCTGTACGCCTCGCCCGCCTGCATCCTTGGCGAACGTGAAGTGCGCGACGCTATCGAGGCCGTCGGCCTGACCGACGAACTGCGGGATTTGGAGCAGCTCACGCTGATCGACTGGCCCACCGCCGCCAAGGCCAAGCAACGCCTGCTGCGTGCGCTGTATGAAGACTTCCGCCACGGCGCACATCCGCAACATGCCGACTTCCAGAGCTTCCGCCAGGCCGGCGGCGAGGCCCTGGAAAACCACTGCCGCTTCGAAGCAGTGCAAGCGCAACGTGCCGCCGCCGGCGAGGAGCTCGACTGGCGCCACTGGCCCGAAGACTGGCGCACGCCACAGAGCCCGGCGCTGGCGCAGTTTGCTGAAGAAAACCGCGATGAGATCGGCTACTTCGCCTTCACCCAATGGTTGATCGCCCGCAGCCTGGCGCGCGCGCAACAGGCCGCCCGTGGCAGCGGCATGGGCATCGGCCTGATTGCCGACCTGGCGGTGGGTGCCGACGGTGGCGGCAGCCAGGCATGGAGCCGCCAGGATGAACTGCTGGCCGACCTCACGGTTGGCGCACCGCCGGACATTCTCAACCGTGCAGGCCAGGGTTGGGGCATCTCCGCCTTCTCCCCGGAAGGTCTCAAACGCAATGGCTTTCGCGCGTTTATCGAAATGCTGCGGGCCAACTTCGCCCATGCCGGTGGCTTGCGCATCGATCATGTGATGGGCCTGCAACGCCTGTGGGTCATCCCCCTGGGTGCCTCGCCCCGCGAAGGCGCCTACTTGTATTACCCGGTGGACGACCTGCTGCGTTTGCTGGCGCTGGAATCGCACCGCCACCAGGCCATCGTCCTCGGTGAAGACCTGGGTACGGTGCCCGAGGGCCTGCGTGAAAAGCTCAGCGCCCGCTCGATTCTGGGTATGCGCGTATTGCTGTTCGAACAGGACCACGAAGGCCGGTTCACGCCGATTCTTGACTGGCCCGACAATGCTTTGGCCACCACCAGCACCCACGACCTGCCCACCCTCAATGGCTGGTGGCACAGCCGTGATATCGAGTGGAATATCCAGCTCGACCTGATCGACCCTCCCACCGTGGAGCAATGGAGCGAACACCGTCTGCGCGAACGTCATGCACTGCGCCAGGCCTTGAGCCAGGACCCGCAGAATTTCGTCGATGAGATCCGCAACGACACCGATCACGTGATCGACGCCAGCGTGCGCTACCTCGGCCACACCCGTGCGCCACTGGTATTGCTGCCGCTGGAGGACGCGCTGGGCATCGAAGAGCAAGCCAACCTGCCCGGCACCCTCGATACCCACCCCAACTGGCGCCGACGCTTGCCAGGCGAGGCCGCCAGCCTGCTCGACCACGACAGTGCTGCGCGCCGCCTCGAACTGTTGGCCGTGGCGCGTAACCAAGCCTATGAGCGTGACCGATGAACGTACTGCCCCTGCGCGCCACCCAGCGCCTGCAATTTCATAAAGGCTTTACCCTCGATGATGCGGTGCCGCTGGTGCCGTATTTTGCCCGCCTGGGCATCAGCCACCTGTATGCCTCGCCACTCCTGAGCGCCCGCGCCGGCTCCATGCATGGCTACGATGTGGTCGACCCAACCCGCGTCAACCCGGAGCTGGGTGGCGAGGCTGCGTTGCGTCGCCTGGTCGCCGCCCTGCGTGAGCACGACATGGGCCTGATCCTGGATATCGTTTCCAACCACATGGCCGTGGGTGGCGCGGATAATCCGTGGTGGCTGGACCTGTTGGAGTGGGGCCGTTTGAGCCCCTACAGCGAGTTTTTCGACATCCAGTGGCACTCGCCCGATCCGTTGCTCAAAGGCCAATTGCTGATGCCGTTCCTGGGCAGCGATTACGGCGAAGCCTTGCAGAGCGGAGCGTTGACGCTCAAGTTCGACGCCGTTCACGGCAGCTTCTACGCCGAGCATTACGAGCATCGCTTCCCGATCTGCCCACGGGACTACGCCTTGATCCTGGGCGGCGATGAGGTGCTCAAACCGCTGGCCGAGCGTTTCGCCGCCCTCGCCTATCAGGACGATGCCTACACCGAAGCTGCTTGGCTCAAGCAGGCGCTGGCCGAACGCGCCACCGAGGTCTTGCCGGCCATCAAGCAACGGCTGGCCGCTTTCGATGGTCGCCAGCCTGAGGGTTTCGAGCGCTTGCATCATTTGCTTGAGCAACAGACCTACCGCCTGGCCAGTTGGCGCACCGCCGCAGACGACATCAACTGGCGGCGCTTTTTCGACGTCAATGAGCTGGGTGGCCTGCGCGTGGAGCGCACGGCAGTGTTCGAAGCCACCCACGGCAAGATTTTCGAGCTGATCAGCGCAGGCTTGATCGATGGCCTGCGCATCGACCATATCGACGGCCTGGCCGACCCGCGTGGTTATTGCCGCAAACTGCGCCGCCGCGTGGACGCGCTGTCGCCACAGCGCCATGTGCCGATCTTCGTGGAGAAGATCCTCGGCGAAGGCGAAACCCTGCGCGAAGACTGGCAAGTGGACGGCACCACCGGCTACGAATTCATGAATCAAGTGTCGTTGCTGCAACACCATCCTGACGGTTTTGCTCCGCTGGCCGACCTGTGGACGCGCCACAGCGAACGGCCCTCGGCGTTTATCGAAGAAGCCCGCTTGGCGCGCCAGCAAATCCTCAATGGCTCGTTGGGCGGCGACTTCGAAAGTGTGGCGCAGGCCCTGCTGCAAGTGGCCCGCGATGATGTAATGACCCGCGACCTGACCCTGGGTGCGATCCGTCGGGCCTTGCAGGAGCTGATTGTGCATTTCCCGGTGTACCGCACCTACATCAGTGCCAGGGGCCGCAGCGCCGCCGACGACAAGGTGCTCCAGCAGGCCATGGACGGTGCGCGCAGTACCCTTAACGAAGGCGACTGGCCGGTGCTTGAGCACCTGGAAAAATGGCTGGGCGGCCAGCCTTGGCGCAATCGCCCGGTGGGCCGTGAGCGCAAGATCCTCAAACATGCCTGCGTGCGCTTCCAGCAACTGACATCTCCCGCCGCAGCAAAGGCCGTGGAAGACACCGCGTTCTATCGCTCGGCCGTATTGCTGTCGCGCAACGACGTGGGCTTCAGTACCGAACAATTCAGTGCGCCGTTGGCAGATTTTCACCAGGCCAATCAACAGCGCCTGACCAGCTTCCCGAACAACCTGCTGGCCACCGCCACCCATGACCACAAGCGCGGCGAAGACACCCGCGCACGCCTGGCGGTGCTCAGCGAGTGCGCGCCCTGGTATGCCGAACAGGTCGAACACTGGCGCAGCCTCGCCGCGCCCTTGCGCGAGGGTACCGACAGCCCCTCGGCGGGTGATGAGCTGATCCTGTATCAGGTGCTGCTCGGCAGTTGGCCGCTGGAGCACAACCCGGACTTAGAGGCTTACCAGCAACGCCTCTGGCAATGGCAGCAGAAAGCCCTGCGCGAAGCCAAGCTACAAAGCAGCTGGAGCGCGCCCAACGAGGCCTATGAGCAGGGTGTCGAGCGCTTCCTCAAGCGTCTATTGCTCAGCGAAGCCTGCCAACCGCTGCGCGATGCGCTCGACGGCGCCGCTCAAGCCATCGCCCCCGCCGGCGCGCTGAACAGCCTGGCGCAAACTTTGCTTCACCTCACCGTGCCGGGTGTACCGGATGTGTACCAGGGTGACGAGTTCTGGGACTTCAGCCTGGTGGATCCGGACAACCGACGCCCGGTGGATTTCGATGCGCGCCAGCGTGCCCTGGAGACCCCACCCGACATCGGTGAGCTGGTGTTCAACTGGCGCGATGGGCGTATCAAACAAGCGTTGATCGCCCAGGTGCTGAACGCACGCAGAGCCTGTCCCGAGCTGTTTCGCAACGGCAGCTATACACCGCTCGAAGTGGTGGGTCGGCACTCGGAGCGCGTGGTTGCGTTTTACCGTGAGCACCAGGGCCAACAGCTGTTGGTGGTGGTGCCGCGCTGGCCATATCCGTTGCTGGAAAACGGTGTATTTCCCCACATCAATGCGCAGGTGTGGGGCGATACCCGGGTGAAATTACCGTTCGCCACCACAACACAAAACTGGAAGGGACTTTTTCAAACAGGCGCAGTCACACCCAACAAGGAGCTGTTGATCAGCGCTGCCCTGGGGGATTTCCCGGTCAATGTCTTTATCAATCCTGATAATCAAGAAAGCTGAACATTTTCTGTGAGGAGTTTGTGATGAGTAAAGAAGACAAACGTATTCGCGAACTGGCGCATCAGATCTGGGAGTCTGAAGGCAAGCCGGACGGTGCGCACGATCGCCACTGGGAGATGGCGCGCAAACTGGCCGAAGCCGAGGCGCTGACGCCCAGCAAGCCCAAGCCTGCCGCCAAGCCGAAAACCGCGCCCAAGGCGGCCGCCAAACCCAATCCGGTAGCCGCCAAGCCTGCGGCGAAAAAACCGACCGCCCCCAAGAAACCAAAACCACCCGCCCCATGATTTCTCGGGCCTGCAGCCGTTATCCCAGGCTACAGGCCCTTTTTCGTCCATGTCCTTCGCTGAAACACCGTCAGCACGGCCGCGTTCGGCCCGAGAAAAGACCCCTTGCAGGAGCAACACCATGAGCAAACCCGAGAACACCACAGCGACGCCGGATCATGAACCGTCGCGGATTCGTGAAGGTTTGCCCTTCCCGCTCGGCGCCACCTGGGATGGCCTGGGCGTCAACTTTGCACTGTTTTCGGCCAACGCCACCAAAGTGGAGTTGTGCCTGTTCGATGACACCGGCGAAGTCGAGCTGGAGCGCATCGAACTGCCCGAATACACCGACGAGATCTTCCACGGTTACCTGCCCGACGCCCACCCCGGGCTGATCTACGGCTACCGCGTGTACGGCGCGTACGACCCGGCCAATGGTCATCGCTTCAACCACAACAAGCTGCTGATCGACCCCTACGCCAAGCAACTGGTGGGCGAACTCAAATGGTCGGAGGCGCTGTTCGGCTACACCATCGGCCACCCGGATGACGACCTCAGCTTCGATGAGCGCGACAGCGCGCCCTTCGTGCCCAAGTGCAAGGTTATCGACCCGGCACACACCTGGGGCAACGATCAACCCGTACGGGTGCCCTGGGACCGCACGATCATCTATGAAACCCATCTGCGCGGCATCAGCATGCGCCACCCTTCGGTGGGCGAGTCCGTGCGCGGCACCTGCGCCGGCTTGATGGAAGACGACGTGCTCAAACATATCCGCCAGTTGGGCGTCTCTTCGGTCGAGCTGCTACCGGTGCACGCCTTCGTCAACGACCAGCACTTGCTGGAAAAAGGCATGACCAACTACTGGGGCTACAACAGCATTGCCTTCTTCGCCCCCGACCCGCGCTACCTGGCCAGCGGCAAGATCGCCGAGTTCAAGGAGATGGTCGCGCACCTGCATGAGCAGAAGCTGGAAGTGATTCTGGACGTGGTCTACAACCACACCGCCGAAGGCAACGAGCGCGGCCCGACCCTGTCCATGCGCGGCATCGACAACGCCTCTTACTACCGCCTGATGCCCGACGACAAGCGCTTCTACATCAACGACTCCGGTACCGGCAACACCCTGGACCTGAGCCACCCTTGCGTGCTGCAAATGGTCACCGACTCCCTGCGTTACTGGGCCACCGAGATGCATGTGGACGGTTTCCGCTTCGACCTGGCAACCATTCTGGGCCGCTACCGTGACGGGTTCGACGAACGCCACAGCTTCCTGGTCGCCTGCCGCCAGGACCCAGTGCTGCGCCAGTTGAAAATGATTGCCGAACCCTGGGACTGCGGCCCCGGCGGCTATCAGGTGGGCAACTTCCCGCCAGGCTGGGTGGAATGGAACGACCGCTTCCGCGACACCGTGCGTGCGTTCTGGAAAGGCGACGACGGCCAACTGGCGGATTTTGCCGGGCGCATGACCGCCTCGGGCGAGATGTTCAACCATCGTGGGCGCCGGCCTTACAGCTCGGTGAACTTCATCACCGCCCACGACGGTTTTACCTTGCACGACCTGGTCTCGTACAACGACAAGCACAACGAGGCCAACGACGAAAACAACCAGGACGGCAGCAATAACAACCTGTCGTGGAACCACGGTGTCGAAGGCCCGACCGACGACCCTGAGATCAACGCACTGCGCCTGCGCCAGATGCGCAACTTCTTCGCCACCCTGCTGCTGGCCCAGGGCACTCCGATGATCGTCGCCGGTGACGAGTTCGCCCGCACCCAGCATGGCAACAACAATGCCTACTGCCAGGACAGCGAAATCGGTTGGGTCAACTGGGACCTGGACGATGACGGCAAGGCCCTGCTCAAGTTCGTCAAGCGCTTGATCAAGCTGCGCCTGGCCTACCCGATTCTGCGGCGTGGACGCTTCCTGGTCGGCGACTACAACGAAGATATCGGCGTAAAAGACGTCACCTGGCTGGCGCCCGATGGCAACGAAATGAACACCGAGCAATGGGAAGACAGCCAGGGTCGCTGCCTGGGCATGTTGATGGATGGCCGCGCCCAGGAAACCGGGATCCGCCGCGCGGGTGCCGATGCTACGCTGTTGCTGGTGGTCAATGCCCACCATGACATGGTCAATTTCCGCCTGCCGCCGGTGCCAGAGGGTGAATTCTGGACGTGCATGCTCGATACCAATGAGCCGGCGATACGCGGCCAGGAGCGTTTTGACTTTGAGCATGAGTACGCCGTGACCGGCCGCTCATTGCTGTTGTTTGAACTGCAGCGTGAAGACGAGGTGTGAGATGGCGTTGCACAGTTTCCTTCAGGGCTACCGGGGCTACGCGGATACGTACGCCCTGGGTACGGCACTGAAGGCACTTCAGGAAGAAGGCCTCGATCAACTGCCGCTGCCGGGCAGCGGCGAAACCCTGGCCCGCTTCAGTCGGCTGGCCCAGGTGGCCGGCCATGACTTGCGCCTGTGCAAGTTGTTCGAAGGTCATACCGACGCGCTGGCGATCATTGCCGAACTCGACAGCCCGCTGCCGCCGCTTGCCAGTACGTGGGGCATGTGGGCGGCCGAACCACCCGCAGCCAAGGTGCGTGTACGGCGCGACGGTCAGTGGCTGATCGTCGATGGACGCAAAGCCTGGTGTTCCGGCGCGGCGGTGGTCAGCCATGGCTTGCTGACTGCCTGGGACGAGGATGATCGTCAGCAACTGGTGGCCGTGGCGATGGATCAACCCGGCGTCACGGTGTCGGACGAGGGCTGGAATGCGGTAGGCATGGCTGCCACCGGTAGCGTTGAGGTTCTGTTCAACGCGGTCAAGGGTATCGCGATAGGTGGGCCGGGTGATTACCTGTCGCGCCCCGGCTTCTGGCAAGGCGGAGTCGGTATCGCCGCGTGCTGGTACGGCGGCGCGCAACGCCTGGGCGAAGTGCTGCGCGCGCACTGTGCGCAGCGCTCGGAGCCTCATGCGCTGGCCCATTTAGGGGGAGTTGACAGCGCACTGAACAGCGCCGCTTGCGTACTACGCGCCAGCGCCGAGCAGATAGACCGCGAGCCTCGCGCCAATGCCAGGCAACTGGCCCAACAGGCACGCGCATGTATTGAAGACACTGTCGAGCAGGTCATGCGTCATGTCGGCCATGCAGTAGGCGCCGGCCCCTACTGCAAAGACCCGCACTTTGCCCGGTTGATGGCAGATTTGCCGGTGTATGTGCGGCAAAGCCATGCCGAACGCGACCTGGCTGCCCTCGGCGAACTGGTCGCCGGCGACGACTCGGGACGGTGGCAGTTATGAAACCCAATCCGATTGTCGGCCAGGGCACCCCGCTCAATCATTGGCAAACCTCGGCACGGCTGGCCGAGTTGCCGCACATCAGCGCCGCGCAGTTGGTACCGCAGGGGCACCGCGCGGTGATCATCGCACCGCACCCGGACGATGAAGTGCTCGGCAGCGGTGGCCTGCTGCAAGGTCTGGCCGTATTGGAGCGCCCAATCCTGTTGATCTCCGTCACCGACGGCAGCGCCAGCCATCCCGGTTCCAAACGCTGGCCGGTGGCACGCCTGGGCGTGGTGCGGCCGCAGGAGTCGGCCCAGGCTCTGCACCGCCTGGGCCTGCCGTTGCACAGCTTGAAGTGGCTGCGCGGCGGTTTTACCGACAGCAAGGTGGCCGAGCGCGAAGCCCAACTGTGCGAGTTCATCCAGCGCCACCTCAAACCCACCGACATCGTGTTCGCCACCTGGCGCGAGGATGGCCATTGCGACCACGAAGCGGTGGGCCGTGCCAGCGCTAAAGCGGTCCAGGCTGTCGGCGCCACCCTGTGCGAACTGCCGGTGTGGACCTGGCACTGGGCAACTGCCGAAGATCACCGGGTGCCCTGGCATCGGGCGCGCAAGATTGCATTGACGCCCGAGCAAGTGGCACGCAAACGCCACGCGATCCACGCGTTCGCCAGCCAGTTGGAGGGCGACCCGCAGGTCGGCCTGCCGCCGGTGCTGGCACCCTACGTAGTGGAACGCTTGCTGCAACCTTTTGAAGTGGTGTTTGTATGAGTGTGGCCACCCCGTACTTTGATCAACTGTTTGCCGGCAACGACGACCCCTGGGCGTTTCGTCAGCGCTGGTACGAACAACGCAAGCGCGCACTGACCCTGGCCGTGCTGACCCGACCTCGCTATGCCTCGATCTTCGAGCCTGGTTGTGCCAACGGCGAGCTGAGCGCCGAACTGGCGACCCGTTGTGAGCGCCTGCTGTGCTGCGACACCGCTAGCACCGCCGTGCAACTGGCACAGACGCGCCTGACCGCGTTTGCTCATGCTCATGTAGAACAGCGCCGGCTGCCCCAGGAATGGCCTGCAGGTCAGTTCGAACTGATCGTGTTGAGCGAGCTTTGTTACTACCTGGATGCGAATGATCTGAATCGTCTGATCGATCACGCGCTGGCGGCCTTGACCGATAACGGCCAACTCCTGGCCTGCCACTGGCGCCCGCCCATTGACGGTTGCCCGCAAACCGCCGAACAGGTGCACGCCCTGCTCCAGCACCGACTGGGTATGCCACCGCTGGTACAGCATCATGACAAGGATTTTCTGCTCGATTTGTGGAGCCGCGATGGCACCTCGGTCGCGCGCCATGAGGGGTTGCGATGATCGGCATCTTGATTCCGGTGCACAACGAAGAAGCGCTGCTGGATGACTGCCTGAGGGCTGCGCAGATCGCCGCCAACCATCCGGGGTTGCACGGGGAAACGGTGCAGATCCTGGTAGTGCTCGACAGTTGCAGCGATGCCAGCGCAGCGATCGCCCAGGCGCATGATGTGCAAAGCGTGCAGGTACAGGCACGCAACGTAGGGCGAGCACGAGGCGTCGGCGCACGGCACTTGTTGAACCAGGGGGCGCGCTGGATTTCCTGTACCGACGCCGACAGCCGCGTGGCCCCCGACTGGCTGGTGGCTCAACTGGCCCTGGGCTGTGACGCGGTGTGTGGCACCGTGACCGTGGACGCCTGGAGTGAGGGGTTCGACCCCGCGGCGCAGATTCGTTATCACCAGGCTTACCACGCGCGTGATGGCCACCGGCACATCCATGGCGCTAACTTGGGCGTGAGTGCCAGTGCCTATGTGCAGGCCGGCGGCTTTGAACCGCTGGCGTGCCACGAGGATGTGCAATTAGTGCGTGAACTGGAACGTTGCGGTGCTTCCATTGCCTGGAGCCATGCGCCGCAAGTGGTCACCAGCGCACGCCTGGATTGCCGCGCCCAGGGCGGTTTCGGCGATTACCTGAAAAGCCTGATGCTGGTTTCGTAAAAAAACGACAAACCTGTGACACATCCTTGTCTATGCTGAGAGTGCCTTGCATAGCATCCCAGGATTGGAATGCCGTGCACTCACCGCAGCGGAGCCTGCGCTGAAGTCAAGAGCATTACCCACCGACAAGGACGTGACACCCCATGAAGCCTGCCTCCTCAAGCGAAGGCCGTCGCGGCCCCGCGCAAATCTGGAACAGCGCGCCGCAGTTGGCGCAAATCCCCTGCCTCGCACTGGCTACCCTGGTGCCGCCCGGTGCCCGGGTTGTGGTGATAGCGCCCCACCCTGGCGATGAAGTCCTGGCGTGCGGCGGTTTGCTGCAACTGCTCAGCACCCGCGAGCATCCGCTGAAATTGATCTCCATCACCGATGGCAGCGCCAGCCATCCAGGCTCACAGGTGTGGCCGGCCAGGCGCTTGAGCGTGGTGCGCCCCCAGGAAAGCGCCGAGGCATTGCGCCGCCTCGGTATGCCGTTGCACAGCCTCAAATGGATTCGCGGTGGGTTTTGCGACGACGCGCTAGCTGCCCACGAGCAACCGATGAGCCAGTTCATTGCGCGCTACTTGCAACCTGGAGACGTGGTGTTTACCACCTGGCGCAATGACGGCAATGACGACCACGATGCAGTCGGTCGGGCGAGTGCAAAAGCCTGTAGCCTGGTGGGCGCTCGCCTGTATGAACTGGCGATCTGGGCCTGGCATTGGCCGGCACGCGAAGGTGCGGTGATTCCCTGGCAACGTGCACGCAAGGTGCGCCTGGACACCTGGAGCGTGGCGCGCAAACTGCACGCTGCCCATGCCTACGCCAGCCAATTGGTCGGCGACCCGCAGATCGGCTTGCCGCCCATGCTCGCCCAGGTGTTGCTTGAGCGTATGCGCGAACCCTACGAGATCGTGTTCACCTAGGCATTGGCTCGTCTATACCTGTCAGGTTTTACAGTGGCGGCCTTTTCGATCTGCAACTAAGGTGCGACAAGTGCTGCGCCAGTTGAGGTGCAGTCGAGAAAGCCATGCCAACCCATTGCATTGCCCGGTGTTTTCAGATGCAGGTAACTCGTAGTCCCTGATCCGTATCGCGTTCGTTGTTGCCATGGTTTTGAACCGCGCCCGCTGTTCCGGGCGACGGGACATCATTGTGCTCAAGCGAGGACGGATCATGCGCACACGGATAACTTCTTTGTTGTACTCAGCGATTATTGTGACGGCATGGCCGTTTGCCTCGTATGCGGCGTGCACGGTCAACAACACGCCAGGCAACGACACCTCCCGTTGTGACAGCGCCACCGCGCCGGGCTTTACCGATACCGGCGGCGACAACACCCTCGAACTCACCGCCACGGGGCGAGTGAGCGGGAATGTGATCTTTGGAAGCGGCAAGGATCACGTGGTTGTCAACGGCCCGAGCGCGGGCATCGATGGCAACCTCAACCAGGGTGATGGCAATAACATTTTCCAGCTCAACCAGGGCAGTATCACCGGATCCATCAGCCAAGGCGCGGGCGCTGATGTGGTGGAGATTTCCGGGGGCCAGGCAGGCGCTGTCAACCAGGGCTCGGGGATCGACCGTTTTGACATGCGCGGCGGCACCATTGCCTCGCTGGAACAGGGCGACGGCCTGGACGTCTTCAACATGAGCGACGGCACCATCACCGGCGGTTTCGACGACGGCGACAATGCGACGATGACCGGCGGCACCATCGGCCGGGTCAACATGAAACTCGATGACAACCGGTTCGATATGTCTGGTGGCAGGATCATCGGCAACCTGGTGACCGGCTTCGGTAAAGACACCATCCTGATCTCGAACAACGCGTTCGTGGGCGGCAATATCAGCGTCAGCGGCGGTGACGATCAGGTGATCATTTCCGGTGGTGAGGTTAACGGGCAAGTGTTGCTCAGCTTCGGTAACGATGAATTTATCTGGTCCGGCGGCAACCTGCATTCCTCCGTGTCAATGGGGGCCGGCGACGATACGGCGTTGCTTCAGGGGCTAGTGGCTGAGCAAGTGGCGGCGGCGCAACTGATAGATGGTGGCGTGGGGATTGACGCCCTGACCCTGAACAACACCAAAACCGCTGATCCCGGCCTGTTTGCCAACTGGGAAAGCATTCGCCTGGACAACGGCTCACAAATGAACCTGGGCGGGACGTTGACCCTGGGGGACAGCGAGACTGGCACCGGCGCCCTGCTCATTGACAGCACCAGTGCGCTGCTGGTCAACACAGGCGGGATCAATCCGTTTACCGCCGGCCAGTTGGTCAACGTGACCAACAGTGGCACCCTCGACATGGTCACTGGCAGCACCACCGCCCATGACACCTTGACCATCAACGGCAATTACACCGGCAACGGCGGGCGTCTGGCGCTGCAAACCGTGTTGGGAGCAGACGACTCGGCCAGCGACAAACTGGTGGTCAGCAGCGGCACACTGCTGGGCAACACCACTCTGTTGATCACCAACCTTGGGGGCGCCGGCGCAGCGACGTTACAAGACGGCATCCAGGTAGTGCAGGCGCTCAATGACGCCAGCGGGCCTGGCACTGCCTTTACCTTGGGCAATACGGTAACGGCCGGGGCGTTTGACTACTACCTGTTCAAAGGCGCGGGCACGGCTGGAACAGAGCAGAGTTATTACCTGCGCTCCACGATTCCGGTCACACCGCTGCCCGAACCTGAAGGGCCGGTTACGCCAGTGCCTGAGCCGGTGGTTGGAACCCCGCCCCTGCCGTCTAACCCCACTGACAAAGAGGTCCCGATCTATCGCCCCGAAGTACCGCTGTACTCTGTGTTGTTTCCTGCCGCGCAGCAAATCGTGCAGGGCATGCTCGGCACCTATCACGAGCGCATGGGCGATCAGAGCCGGCAACAGCAAACCGGCGTCATGCCGGCAGGTTGGGGCCGGGTCTACGGCAGCAGCAGCCGCCAGAGTTTTGCCGGTGCGGTCAACCCTACGTTGGACGGTTCGCTGACAGGGTTCCAGGTCGGCACAGATGTGTTCGCCAGCCTGCTGGAAAACGGCCTGTTGCAGCGCCTTGGGTTCTTCGTCGGTCACAGTCGCCTCAGAGGCAATGTAAAAGGCTTCAACGGCGGCTGGGAGGACAAGGACGCCGGCAAAACCACCTTGCGCGGCGATAGCCTGGGGGTCTACTGGACACTGATCGGCGCCAACCAGGCTTATCTTGACCTGGTGTTGATGGGCACCCGCTTTGATGGCAACAACGAGTCAGCGCGTGGCGTCAAGATGAAAACCCGCGGGCATAACGTTACCGCCTCCGCCGAAGTGGGCTGGCCGTTCGCGCTGAGTGCTCGCTGGATTCTGGAGCCGCAGGCGCAGTTGATCGTCGGCAAAACCAAGCTCGATAGCCAGAACGACGGTATTTCCGAGGTTTCCTATGACGCCGATACCAACGTCACTACGCGCCTGGGTGTGCGCTTGCGCGGCGATTACACCGTCAATGGCCTGCCGCTGCAGCCTTATGTACGTGCGAATGTCTGGCATTCCAGCGCCGGGGACAACAGTGTGATATTCAACGATGTGACGCGTATAGACACCGAACAGAAATCCACCACGATGGACGCCCGGCTTGGCGCCATCCTTCAGGTGGCCAAAGATATTAACCTGTACGGCGAGATCGGCTATGACCGCAACCTGGACAGCAATAACTTGAACGGCCATCGAGGGACGATTGGCGTAAGTATGAAGTTCTGATCTGAAAACCTTGCTCGCGAAGAACTCACAGACGCAGCGTTCATTCAGCAAACACGCGTAATCGTTGACGTTTTTCGCGAGCAAACTCGCTCCTGCAGGACCACGCAAGGCTTTTTCCCATGGGCTCAATCTGACACACTGATGCGAATAATTATCAACAGATTTTTTATTCGCCACGGATGGCCTTTGGGAGCTCTCTATCCATGTTCGTGCAACAACGCGGCAGCAACGTTTTTTCACCTGGCTCGATTGCAATTGCTATCTGCCTGACAACCTCCCACGCGGCACTGGCCGCCGACGCCGAAGCCCCGGCCACCATTGAGCTGGGCGCCACCCAGGTCTCGGGCCAGCAGCTTGGCGCAACCACCGAAGGCAGCGAGTCGTACACCACCGGCTCGATGAAAACCGCGACCAAACTGCCGCTGACCCTGCGTGAAACCCCACAAGCTGTCACCGTGATTACACGCCAGCGCATGGATGACCAGGCCATGACCAGCATCAACGACGTGGTCAACGCCACGCCCGGGTTGTTCCTGAACTACTCCAACGGCCCCGGCCGGCAGTCTTACACCGCACGCGGCTTCAATGTCGACAACCTCATGTATGACGGCATCCCCAGCGGTTACAACGGCGCGTCGGTGGGCGCCCAGCCGAACCTGGCGATGTTCGACCGCGTCGAGGTGGTGCGCGGCGCTACCGGCCTGGTGACCGGCGCGGGCAACCCCTCGGCGGCCATCAACCTGATCCGCAAGCGGCCCCTGGACGAACAGAAAGTCACCCTCACCGGCGCCGCCGGCAGCTGGGATGACTACCGTGGCGAGTTTGACGCCTCCAGCCCGCTCAACCCCAGTGGCACCTGGCGCGGTCGCGTCGTCACATCCTACCGCGACGCCAACAGCTTTATCGACAAGGCCGAGCAGGATCACGGCCTGTTCTACGCCGTCACCGAAGCCGATCTGAGCGAAGACACCACTCTCACCCTCGGCTACTCGAACCAGAAGGACAAGACCAACTACTTCTGGGGGGCCTCGATGGTCGGCCTGGATGGCCGTCACCTGGACCTGTCGCGCTCTTACAACCCCGGTACCGACTGGGAAAACAAAGACCAGGAAATCAATACCGTGTTCGCCGAGCTGCGCCAGCGCCTGGCCAATGACTGGAGCCTGCAGGTCAACGCCAATTATTCCGAACAGGACGCATTGTTCTCCGGCTCCTATCAATCGCGCTGGACCAACAAGACCCTCGCCCGCACGGTGTATCAGGCCAGCTATGATGAAAACCAGGCCGGCGTCGACGCCTTTGCCAGCGGCCCGTTCGAGGCGTTCGGGCGCACTCATGAACTGGTGGTGGGCGCCAGCAAGCGCATCTACGACATGACCACTCATAACTACAGCCCGTATGAGATGAACTGGCCGATCAACGCCGGCAAACCGAACTTCACCCGTACCAACAACGCCCGCGAAGTCACCACCCAGGACGGTTTCTACCTGACCTCGCGCCTGAGCCTGACCGACCCGTTGAAGCTGATCCTTGGCGGGCGCCTGGATTGGTATGACTATGACAACCGTGATGGCGACGGCGACTACAAGGTTACCCGCAACCTCACCCGCTACGCCGGCTTGATCTACGAACTGAACGACCAGCACTCGGTGTATGTAAGCTACAGCGACATTTTCACGCCACAGAAAGAGAAGAGCACTGCCGGCACCCCGCTCAAGCCCATCGTCGGCAAGAACTATGAAATCGGCCTCAAGGGCGAATACCTGGGGGGCGCGTTGAATGCGAGCGTGGCGCTGTTCCGCGTCGACCAGGAAAACCGCGCCGTGAAGATCGTTGTACCGAACTGCCCACAGGCCTCTTGCAACCAGGCCTCGGGGGAAATCCGCAGCCAGGGCATCGACTTCGAACTGCAAGGTGCCTTGACCGAGAACTGGCAAGTCGGCGGTGGCTACACCTACGCACGAACCCACACGATCAAGGACGACGCCAACCCGCAGAAGGTCAACAAGCAGTTCGACACCGACACCCCGGAACACCTGTTCAAACTGACCACTCGCTATAACTTCCAGGGCCCGCTGGAAAAACTCCGGGTCGGCGGCAACATCTCCTGGCAGAGCCGCATGTACAACGACATCAAGCTGGCCGATGGCAGCACCTACCGGCTCAAGCAAGGCGGTTACGCAGTCACCGACCTGATGGCCGGCTACCGGGTCAACCAGCACCTGGACCTGCAACTCAACGCCAACAACATCTTCGATCGTCACTACTACCAGTCCATCGCCGACGATGTGGAATATGGCGGCGACTCCTATGGCAGCCCGCGCAACATGATGCTGACCGCCAAATACAGCTTCTGATTCCAGCCTGTACCGTGGGAGGGCCTGCGCCCTCCCACTCAAGTCCCCTTCCCTCCTGCCGATAACCGATTGCCGGATCTGATCCGGTAAAAATCGCTGTACCTGCTTTGCTCTCACCAGCGGCCATCGTGGCACGCCACCTGCTTGGATGCTGGCATAACTATATGGAGTAACCGTGAATGCCCCTTCGCACACGCTTTCAGGAGCACTATCGCAAAGCCGACCGCATCATGCTGGCATTGATCTGGCTGATGTTCCTGTTCTCCCTGGGGTTGGCGTTCTGGCATGAAACCTTGCTCCAGGCGCTGATCGTCGGTGGCGGCACCGGCGTGGTGCTGACGGCGCTCTACCGTGTCATTGGCAGCACCCGCTTGATGCGTTGCGCACTGGGCGCCGGGTTGATGGTGATGGCGGCGTTGCACATCAATCAGGCGCACGGGGTGATCGAATCTCACTTCGGCATTTTCGCGCTGTTGGCGGTGTTGACCTTCTACCGTGACTGGCTGCCGATCCTGGTGGCGGCGTTGACCATCGCCGTGCACCACCTGGTGTTCCATGCGCTGCAGCACCAGGGTTTGCCGGTGTTTGTGATGGAGCATCACGGCGGCTGGACGATGATCTTCGTCCACGCCTTCTATGTGGTGATGGAAACCGTGGCCCTGTTGTACCTGGCGGTCCACAGCCAGGCGGAAGCTGTCGAAAGCCAGGAAATGCTCGAGAAGATGCTCGCTGTAACCTCACAGTTCACCGAGCAAGGCGCGCACGATGAAGACAAGGTACGCGTGTCCCTGGCCAAGCGCTTCGACCACTTCCTGCAACAACTGACCCACCTGATCGACGGTGTCGCCCGCGACTCCCACGGCCTGGGGCAACTCGGCCAGGAACTGGCCTGCGCCAGTGGCACCCTGGAAAAAGGTGCGCGGCATCAATTGGTGCAGATCGGCGAAATGAACGGTTCGATGCAGCGCATGGAAGACGCCATGGGCCACATTACGGTGCAAGTCGAACAAGCCGTGGAACACGCCGGCCAAGCCAGTCAGCAAATTGTTCGCGGCCAGGAGAGCGTCGGCCGCGCCCAACATGAAATCAGCGAACTGGCCTCACGCATCAACGGCACTGAATCCACCGTGCAATCGTTGGCCGTGCAGGCCGAGCAGATCGGCTCGGTGCTGGAAGTGATCAGCAGCATCGCCAACCAGACCAACCTGCTGGCCCTCAACGCCGCCATCGAAGCCGCTCGCGCCGGCGAGCAAGGCCGCGGGTTTGCCGTGGTCGCCGACGAAGTGCGCAGCCTGGCGCAGCGCACCGCCCTCTCCACCCAGGAAATCAAAACCATCATCGAGGGCCTGCAACATGGCAGCCGCGATGCCGTCGAAGCCATGCACGCCAGCCGCGAAGGCGTGGAGCGTTGCGTGCAAGACAGCCAATTGGCGGTGCAGATGCTCCGGGCGGTCGGCGAGGACATTGCGCATATCGATCAACTTAACGGCCGCATCGTCGCGACCACCCGCGAGCAGACCTCGGCGAACCTGGAGATCGTCGAGCGCTTGCAGTCGGTGCAGAGCATCGCCCAAAGCACCGCCGACGATGTGGAAACCCTGGCCCGCAGCAGCGAACGCCTGCCGCCGATTGCAGTGCGCCTGGATGCGTTGGGGCGAAGGTTTCATCCTTGACCCGTCAACCCGAACATCGGCGTAAATTCCGCTCACGCATTGGCGACAGACGTGCTCATTGCAGTGATCAAGGTCGGTTAACCCACCTTGATCACTACCTTCCCAAACGCACCCTTCGCCAAATGCGCGTAAGCCTCACGTGCCTGCTCAAACGGATACACCTGGTCGATAACAGGACGAATATCGTGTTGGTTGAGGAATTCATTCATCCGGTCGAACGATGACCGAGGTGCTACAGCAATACCGCGAAGGGTTGTCTGCCGAAAGATCAGCGGCATCAAATCAAGCGCCGCCGTCTGACCGGTCAAAAAGCCGATCTGCGCAATCCGCCCGGATGCCTTGGTGGCTGCCACTGACTGATTGATACCGCTGCCGCCGGCCACGTCGAGCAACAGATCGACACCCTTGCCGTTGGTGAGTTTCAGCACTTCGCCAGCCCAGTCCGGAGTGGTTCGATAGTTGATGCCAGCCACCGCGCCCCGGCGTTTCACGGCCTGTAGATTGTCATCGCGGCTTGAGGTTGCAATCACTTTCGCACCCAACGCGGTGGCGATTTGCACGGCGAATATCGACACCCCGCCCGTACCTTGCACCAGCACGGTTTGCCCCGGTTGGATCTGGCCGAAGTCGACCAGCGAATACCAGGCAGTGAGCGCCGCAATAGGCAATGTCGCGGCCTCTTCATCGCTCATGTTGGCAGGTGCAGCCACAGCGCTGTCCTGGTGGATGATCATGTACTCAGCCAATCCGCCCGGTAGCGGCGAGCCAAAGCAGTAATCCGGTTCGTGCGGCCCAGGCGCGCCATCCAGCCAGCGTGAATAAAGATGGGAGTTGACCCGGTCGCCGACTTTGAAGCGAGTCACCCCATCCCCCAGCGCTACCACGGTGCCAGCAGCATCACTCACTGGAATCAATGGTTTGGGGACTTTATGCGGCTCATAGATGCCGTCGACGATGGCCTTGTCACGATAGTTCAGCGAGACGGCGCCGACCTTGACCAACAACTCGCCAGCCCGCGGTTGTGGGGTGGCTACTTCGCCCAGTTGCAGATTGTCGAGGCCGAAGTCTTTCAATAACCACGCTTTCATGATGAGTCTCCAAATGCAGGTAATACCCGCAAACCGCAATCGGTTTGCCTGGGGCTCATCATTGGCCAGCGGCGGCGCGCAATAAATACGCAGAAAAAGACAGCTTTGTTCTATCCTGAGACAACAATCATATTCAGGACCGTCATGCAGTTACTCGAATCAATGCGCCTATTCGCCAGGCTGGCGGAGCTCGGCAGCTTTACCAAGGCCGCGCAATCACTGAACATCGGTCGCCCCCAAGTCACCCGGTATATCCAGGAACTGGAGGCATCATTGGGCGTACGCCTGTTCCAGCGCACCACCCGCAAAGTCGCCCTCACTGCCGAGGGCGAACGCTTTTACGCACGCGTGCAGGACATTCTCGCGGATATCAGCGCCGCCACCAGCATGTTCGACCGCACCGGGGCGACGCTCGCGGGCCGTCTGCGGATCGATATCCCGACCGCCTTCGCACAAATGAAATTCATTGATAGCCTCAAGGGCTTCACCGACCGTTTCCCCGGCATCAACCTGGTGCTGGGCGTGACCGATCGGGCCGTGGATTTGGTTGGCGAAGGCATCGATTGTGCATTGCGCATAGGTAACTTGCCTGACTCCAGCCTCATCGCTCGTCCCATCGCCCGGGCAACCATGGTGACCTGCGCGGCCCCCGACTACCTGAGTACCCATGGCCACCCAGACACCCTTGAAGCGCTGGCCGGCCATCGAGGCGTCAACTTCCTGTCCGGCCAAAGCAACCGTATATTGCCGTGGCATTTCTCGGTCAAGGGTCATAATCGAACCCTGGTCGGTCAAGCAGGCATTACCGTCACCGAGTCAAACGCCTACGTGCAGTGCGGCGTGTCGGGCTTCGGCATTATCCAGGCGCCCGGCATCACCGTGGCAGAACATCTGCACAGCGGCGCGCTGGTGGAAATCCTGCACGCCTATCGGCCTGCCCCACGCCCGGTGTCGCTGCTGTACCCGAGCCGTACTCACTTGGCGCCGCAGGTGCAGGTATTCATTGAATGGTTGCAGGAGAACTTCGTGCAGCTACAGGCCGAGTGGCTGAGCAAGTAGGCCGTAGCGCCACTAAAAACTGTAACGCGCAGTCAGTTTCATATTGCGTGGATCGCCGTAGATGTCGTACGGGCTATAGCCCCCATTGGCCACGCTGCTGTAGTACACACGATCGAACAGGTTGTTGACGTTGACCTGCAAGTCCAGTTGCTCGCTGGCCTTGTAGCCTGCTACCAAACCAACCACGGTGTACGAACCCTGCTCGTTTTTCCAGGCCGTAGCGCCGGCCCCTCCCGAGGTGCGGATGCGGCTTTGTTGATAGACATCACCCCCCACGCGCCAGCGTTGCAGTTCACCTGGCAAAGTGTAAATGGTCGAGAGTTTGAACAGTTGCCGCGGCTTCTTGCGGTCGAAGTCTTCGCCTTCGCGGGCGGCATTGGCATCGCTGACATACTGGGTCTGGGTGTAGGTATAACCGGCAGCCAATTGCCAGTTATCAGTCAGGGCGCCCTGGATTTCCATATCGATACCACGGCTGCGTACCAGCCCGGCAGCTTCATAGCAGGCACTGGCCGGGCCTGAGCCGCAGCCTTTGACATCAGGCAGCTCCTGGGCGCGATTCTTCTGGTCCAGCTGGAACACCGCCATGCTGGCGTTCAATGCGCCGTCGAAGTATTCGCCCTTGATGCCCACTTCGTAGTTCTCGCCGACGATAGGCACGATTACGCTCCTATCGACGCCTTTTTCGCTCTGCGGCTTGAAAATATCGGTATAGCTGACATAGACCGAATGATGGATGTCCAGGTCGTAGACCAGGCCGGCATAGCGCGTCAGATTACGGGTAACCTTGTAGTTGCTTTCACTGTTTGCGCGGTCTTGGAATTCGTACCAGTCGACACGCCCACCGAGGATCAGCGACAGCGGTTCAGTCAGTCGCAGCCGGGTGCTGGCATAGAAGCTGTCCTGAGTGGTGGTCTGGGGAAGACCGTTGTCTGCCCTGACATAATTGGGCTTGGCATGACCACGCGGGTTCCACGTGAAGGGATTGATGCCCGTGTCGATGTAATCGCTCCAATCCTTGCCGGACCGGTAATCCAGCTTGCGCTTGCTGACACCGAAGGTCAGGTCATGCTGTTGGCCGAGCAATTGGAAGGGGCCACTGAGCGCAAGGTCGTAGCCGGTTTCTTTCTGCTCCATGGCTTCGGTCCATAGATACTGGCGATTGTATTCCCAGATCGAAGAAGCCAGCACGTCACCGTCGGTTTTCGACTGCATCGCCGCTGCGCGCAGTGTCCAGTCGTTGGGCAGGCCTTGTTCCAACGTAGCGAAATAGCCGGTGGTGCGATTGTCCGAGTATTCCCAGTCATGCCCCAGGAAAGTGTCACGGGGCAGCCCCAGATGACCACCACCACGGGCCATGGGCAATCCACCCCAGATGTAGTTGGTGTGGGTCTTCTGTCGGTAGCCGCCCAGTGTCAGAGTGGTGCTCTCGCTCAGGTCAGCGTCGACCACGCCGTAGAACAGATCGTTATCACTTTCCACCGAGTCCCGGAAACTCTTGGCGTCTTGCCGCGAGACCACAGTACGGGCGCGCAGGGTGCCGCTGTCGTTGAGCGGGCCACCCACATCCAGCGTGCCCGTGTAGTCATCCCAGCTGCCAGCGCTGCCGGTGAACGTGCCCTGGAATTGGTGGGTCGGGCGCTTGCGAACCAGGTTGATGGCGCCCGCAGGGCTGCCGGCGCCCTGGGCCAGCCCGTTGGGGCCGCGCACGATCTCTACCCGATCATACATGGCCAGGTTGGCCTCTGCGCTGGGCAGGTAGGTCTGGAAGCTGGTGGGAAAACCGTCGTACATGATGTTGTCAACGTCGAAGCCCCGTGAACTGAACGTAGGCCGCCCCGCGCCGCCCGCGTTATTCAGAAACAGCCCCGGCGTACTTTTGACCACATCGCTGATGGTGGTCATGACCTTGTCGTCCATGCGCTTGCGCGTCACCACGCTGACCGACTGTGGCGTTTCGCGCAGGCTCAAGGGCAGCTTGGTGGCCGTTTGCATAGGCCCGGTGGTGTAGGAACCGCTGTTCTCGGTCGTCGACGTCAGGCCCTGACCGGTAATGCTGGTCGCGCCCAGTTCCAGCGTGGTTCCGGCCACCTGCGGTACCAACAGGTAAAGCCCATTACCCTGTGCCGAGGCTTGCAGGCCGGTACCCTGCAGCAGTTGCTGCAAGCCGCCTTCCACACTGGTGGCGGCATTCAGGCCAGGGCTGCGCAGACCTTCCACCAGGCCCGGTTCGATCGGTAAGGTGATACCCGCCTGGCTGGCGAAGGCCGAGAGCGCACTACTCAGGTTACCGGCCGGCACATGATAGCCGCGGCTCTGCTGCGCACCTTGCTCGGCGGCGTGCAGCGACGCCGCAGTCAGGGCGTCACCACCTGTGATGATCAAACCCAATGCGGCAGCGTGTACTGCGCGCGCCAGTGGTTGCATGCCCTGTTTCGTCGCCATGTGTTCGTCCCCGCCCGATAAAAGTAGTGTTGTTATGAGGGGGACACGCAGCCCGGCAAAAACACGACAACTATTTTTTACGTGCTCGTACGCGCCGTTACAGTCACCCAATAGGGCGTGCGGTAGTGGACGCTCACCGGCAGAGTCTGGCTGAGGGCGTGGAGAACCTGGTCGGTATCGCGCAACTGGAAGGCACCGGAAATCAGCAACCCGGCGACTGCCGGATCGCAACGCAGCAGGCCACGTCGATAACGGTCCAACTCATTGACGAAGTCATCGAGGCGCATCTTTTCTGCGCGCAGCACACCGCTCAGCCAGTCCAGACGATGCTGCGCCAATGGCAGGGACGGCTCCATCGCCTGGCTGTTGATATAGGTCTGCCGGCCCGCCGCCAAACGCATCATGCGGCCGTCTCGTGACAGCCGCGGGCTCACCTCTGCGGCACCCTCCAGCGCGGCGAGGAAAGTGCCTTGCGGATATTGGCGCACCAAAAAGCGGCTACCGAACAGCGCAATTTGCGCCTGGGCGGTGCTGACGATAAATGGCCGCGTGACATGCACATCGGATACCTCAACGAGCATTTCGCCGGCGATAAGGCGCACATGACGAACACTGTCGTCGTAGGCGATGTCGATAGCGCTACCGGTGTTCAAGCGAATCTGCGCGCCGTCCGGCAGATTCAGCGTGCGCTGTTCCCCCGTAGCCGTGCGCTCGTCCGCCTGCCATTCGCGCCATGGCAAGCCCCGGTATGCCGCGAGGCCAACCGGCGCGGCAGCGATCAACAATGCAAGGGTCTTGAGCGTTTGTCGACGCCCCAGGTTGCACGGGCGTTCCAACGCTGCGCGCGCGGCCCCCTCGCCAAGCTGCTGGGTACGAGCACTGAAACGCTCGGCCAGTTGCCAGGCCCGTTCGTGGTCTGGATGCTGCGCCCGCCACTCGGCACCAGCGACATGCTCGGCAGCGCACGCGCCGCTGCTCTGCAAGCGCACGAACCAGCTGGCCGCTTGGCGAGCAATACGCCGGTCAATGGGTTTGGTATTCATGCTGCGCTCTGGCTGGCGAGCACAATACACTCCTCGAACGCCCTCGCCAGGTGGCGTTGTACCGAACGCACGCTGAGCCCAAGCCGGCTGGCGATTTCTTCCTGCGTATACCCCTCCAGTTGCGCCATCAGGAAGGCCTGCCGGGTTTTGGCTGACAACAGCGCCAGTACCTGATCGATCTCGTCGAGCGCCTCAAGCACCAGCGCCTGATGCTCCAGCGATGGAGCCAGATCCTGCGGGGCTTGCGCCAGCGCGTCCAGGTAGGCCTGCTCCAGTGATCGGCGTCGATAGAGATTGATGCTCAACCGATTGGCGACAGTGGCCAGGTAGGCGCGCGGCGTCGTGAAGTTCAACGGTTCGCCAGGCCCACTGCTGAGCAACCGCACGAACGTATCCTGAGCCAGATCAGCTGCATCGGCGGCGTTGCCCAGGCGCCTGCGCAGCCAGCCGCGCAACCAACCGTGGTGGTGGCTGTAGAGCTGATCGATGGACTGGTGGCGACTTGCCGACGAAGTAGACTGCACGGTATGAAATGGATGCTAATGAGAATTCGTCGCATTCTATCAGCCCAGGCTCAGCCTCGTGCAACTAAAACGTTGTGCAGACAACCAAGCCTTCCTTGCCCTGTTCCTGTTCGCTTCACCTCATCGCCTTTGGCTTGAGCGCTGCGAAACTCCTTAATCTTCCTTTGGTCGATGCTTTGAAGGGGCCGTTAGCGCCTCAGATGTCTTGTGTGTAATGAATGCTGCGGAGACAGCCATGAAAGAAGCCTTCAACGATTTGCCCGGCCCCATAAAGCGACAGGCTGACAGACTCCTTCGCGAGATCGACCTCGCGGGGTCGATGATTCTTGCAGTCAAAGGGGGGGCCAAAGCTCAGGGGTTTGTTCTGGGAATAACCTGCTGCAAGGGGCTGACATCCGAGCGCTGTGAGCAGCTGGCAAGCCATTTTGACAGCGTTGTAGAGCGCAAGCTGAGGTCGCTGACACTCGGGCTTTAGCGTCAGCGGGATGAATTCCGTCGGCATGCAGATGGGATCAATGCTATCGCCCCCATGGCCGCGCTTTTAAAGCTGCGAACAACCTCCTACACTGCCGGGAATTTCCCTGCGTCTGCGCAGCCTCGCTCTTGTGCCCTACCCTTCAGGATTACAGACATGCGCCTGGCCGATTTCATCCTTGAGCACCTCGAACCTATTCTGCAAGCCTGGGAAGATTTCGCCAGAACCCTCGACACCCCGGGCGAGGACCTCGACAGCGTGGCGCTGCGCGACCATGCCGAGCAGATGTTGCGAGCCATCGTCAGCGACCTGCGAACCAAACAGACCCGCCAAGAGCAAATCG
Organism: Pseudomonas sp. OST1909; assembly: GCF_015277575.1. Lineage (NCBI taxonomy): Bacteria > Pseudomonadati > Pseudomonadota > Gammaproteobacteria > Pseudomonadales > Pseudomonadaceae > Pseudomonas > Pseudomonas sp. OST1909. The sequence goes on along the minus strand of NZ_CP063780.1, from coordinate 3,102,951 downwards.
CCAAGGCCCAGGGCCTGGCCCCCGCGGAGGAGCAGGAGACCGCGGCAGAAATCCACGCCATCACGCGGTTGATGGCAGGCTTCACCATCGATCAGATGGTGTCGGAATACCGCGCCCTGCGCACCAGTGTAGTCAGCCAGTGGATGCGCCAGATCAAGGACGGCACGCCGATCAACGTTGACGACATGACCCGTTTCCACGAGGCCATTGACCAGGCCCTCGCCGAGTCCATCGCCAGCTATTCACGCGCGGTCGAGGCATCGCGCAACGTGTTTCTGGGCATCCTCGGCCACGACCTGCGCACGCCGCTCGGCGCGATCCTGCTGGGTGCCGACGTGCTGCGGCGCTCACAGGATGCAGGCCCCAAGGCGAACAAAGTGGCCAACCAGATTTACACCAGTGTGCGCCGAGCGAGCCAGATCGTCGGCGACTTGCTCGACCTGACCCGCTGCCAGATGGGGCCGGGCATTCCGGTCAGAACCGCAGCTATCGAGCTCACACCGCTGTGCCAGCGGGTCGTTGAAGAAATCCGCACGTTTCATCCTGAAGCGATCATCCTGTTCGATTCGAAGACCCAGGCTTGGGGCCAGTTCGACGGCGCCCGAATGGAGCAGGTGTTCTCGAACATCGTCAGCAACGCCGTGCAGCATGGCGACACCACGCGGCCTATCCAGGTCGAGTTGGGATTACAGGAAGATTTCGCAGTATTTTCCGTGCACAACAGTGGAGAGGCGATACCTGAGGATGTGCTGCCGTTCATCTTCAACCCGATGGGCCGCTTCTCTCAGCGTACTGCCGTCAATCACGGCCCCACAGAGGGCTTGGGCCTGGGCCTGTTCATCGCCTCGGAAATCGTCGCGTCCCATGGCGGATCGATTGAGGTCAGCTCTGATACCGAACACGGCACGGTGTTTCATGTGCGGCTTCCCCTCAATTCGATAGCCTAGGTATCAACACCGCTTCGGCGCGACCCTGAACCGATGGGAAGGGGCAAGCCCTGATACGCGTCAGTTAAGCTAACGAAATGCTCAAAGCAGCGAAGATCTAATGTGGGAGGGTGCTTGCCCGCGAAGACGTCGGCCCAGCAAACATTGGTGTTGACTGACCCACCGCTTTCGCGAGCAAGCCCGCTCCCACAGGAGATCTACGTTTAACTGACCGGCATGGTTATATTCTGAACCCGGTCAACAAGAACAAGTCGGTTTGGTTGACGACGCAAGGGCAGGAGCGAGGCCGGCAACTGGCGGATCAATTGTTTGGAGCAAAGGCTCAGGTAAAGGACAACCTGTAGCGCACCTCCACCAGCGTGACGCCGCCCCTCTCAATCCTGAGTTCGCTGCCTGCGTCCTCGACACAGCCGACCTTCCGATAAAAGCGCATGGCCCGTTCATTGCGGGCCAGGACCCAAAGCGTCAGGCAGTCATACCCCTGCTGAACCAACGCCTGCAAGCCAGCGTTCCACAGCGCCAGCCCGACGCCCGTTTGCCAATACCTGGCCAGAACATAGATGGCCATAACCTCCCCTGCATTTGCCCCGGCGGCCTCTTCGTCACGGCTGGCGCCAACGGCTATCCACCCGACAATCTGCTGGTCCACCTCTGCGACCCACACACCAGGTTCGCCCGCGGCTATCGAACGACGCCAATAGGCTTCGCGCTGAGCCAGAGTGGCTTGCAACCCGTTCAAGTAGTCGGTGGGCATCAGGTCGCGATACGCCTCTTGCCAACTGCGGATATGCACTTGGGCAATGGCGTTTGCGTCGGTGGGTAATGCTCTGCGAATCATGCGTGCTCCTTCCCTCGTGCACTGAATCTTGTCTTCGCAGTATGCCTGCGGGCTTATGACGAAATCAGTTTCGCCAGGGACGAAATAAAGATCTTGCGCTCCGGCGCGCAGATGCACTGCCAGCCTGATTGCCGCCCCTGCCAACTGCCCCTATCCTCAACGCTCTCGTCCGACCAAACCCGGAGCCGCCATGGACCTCGCCACCCTCGCCCTCTTCTTGCCTGCCTGCTTCGCCCTGAACATGGCGCCTGGCCCCAACAACCTGCTGTCGGTAAGCAACGCCACCCGCTACGGTTACCGCACCTCCTGCCTCGCAGGTCTCGGCCGCTTGCTGGCCTTTGCCGGCATGATCGCCCTCGCCTCCGCCGGGTTGGCGGTAGTGCTGCAAACGTCGGAGTTATTGTTTTACGGGATCAAGATACTGGGCGCGGCGTATCTGTTTTATCTGGCGTATCAGCTATGGCGTGCGCAACCACAGACAGAGTCACAAACAGCCGCTCACCAGGTCGGCTTATGGGCCCTGGCACGGCAGGAGTTTCTGGTGGCGGCGGGCAACCCGAAAGCCATCCTGATCTTCACCGCTTTCCTGCCGCAGTTCGTGGTACCTGGCCAACCCATCACCGCACAGTTCGCCCTGCTGGGCGCGATGTTCCTGATCCTGGAATGGATCGCCATCAGCGCCTACGCCTACATGGGCCTGCATATGCGCCGCTGGTTTGCCGAGCCAAGGGGCAAGCGCATCTTCAATCGTTGCTGCGCGGGGTTGCTGTCAGCGGCGGCGGCAGTGTTATTAACGGCGCGCAGGGCGTAACCCAACCACTGTAGGAGCGAGCTTGCTCGCGAAGACCGCCAACGTTGACACGCGATGCCTGGATAAAAGGTGGCGTTCAGGGTTTTCCGCGAACAAGTTGACGCAGACAGGCATTGCCGTAGAATCGCCCCCCCAAAAAATCAGCGTACACAGCGAGAAGGAGCTTCGATGCGACGGGTGATGATTGTGGGCCAACCTGGGTCAGGCAAAAGCACCTTGGCGCGCAAGCTTGGTCAGTGCACGGGTTTGCCGGTGGTTCATATCGACACTATCCACTGGCAACCAGGGTGGATCGAACGCAGCCGCGCCGCGAAGACGCAGCTTTGCCTTGAGGTCGAGGCCCGTGAATGCTGGATATTTGAAGGCGGCCATTCATCCACTTGGGACAACCGGCTGGGCCGCGCAGACCTGTTGATCTGGATTGACCGTTCGGCGACGCTTCGATTCTGGCGCGTACTGATGAGGACGCTGCTCAGACGCGGTCAGACACGACCAGACCTGCCCGAGAACTGCCCCGAGCGACTGGCGAACCTGCCGGATTTTTTTAGATTCATGTGGCAGACCAAAAAATCAGCGCGAGTTCAGATGCGACAACTCGTGGAGGCTGCGCCACCCACTTGCCGTGTGGTTCATCTGCGGTCCAATCGGGATACCCGGATTTTTCTTGCAAGCATTGGACGTTCTACTGGCCAGATAACACCCGATTGATCGACGGCTGACTTTCCAAGTCGTCAATGTTGACGCACCCCGCACGAGCGCAGGTGCTCAACATCCATAACATCGCCATGATGCGCCAGGGGTGTCACCCCTTGGTCAGATCAACCAACGGCGTCTGCCGCACCTCGGTCTCCCGACCAGCCTGAATCTCGCTGACCTGCTTCAAGGCCTTATCAACAGCCGCCTTGTCCGCCAACAAGCTGTAACTGATGCGGAACTGCTTGTGTTCCTTGGGCCCGATTGTCGGCACCAGATTCAGTGGCCGCTGATAACGACGGTTGTAGGAAAAACTAGTCCCCGGCTCCAGCCCCGTGACATAGCCCTGGCCTTGAGTGTCGGTGTTTTTCCAGAGGGAAAACACCGGCAGCGTCTGCGTATTGAAGCCGACCGAAACGCCCAGGCTGCCGGCCTTGTTATGCAGCACAGTCAAGGTATCGCCCTTGGCATCGGCATACGGCACCACGTTGTAGACCGTTTCGTCGTAGTCCTTGGTGGGTGCGCGATAGGTTTGCCAGTCAGCCAATTCGCCCTTGGCCTTGTCATTGAACGGCGACACCTGCTTCACCGGCGCGACAAACCGCGCGCCCTGCTCCAGGAACGGCGTGCTGAAGTTACTGTGATACAGCGCCTGGTATTCCTTCGGATAGTCGCCGTTGTTGGTCAAGGTGTCGTTGAGGGCGAACACCACACTGCCAGGCTGGGTGACCAGTTCAGTCGCAACGGAGAAATCGACCTTCTTGAACGCCTGCTCTTTCAGCTCACCGCGCAGAGTGATGGCATACGGTGGTTTTTCATCGATATGCAGCGTGACTTTGTTCGCAGGGATATTCGCCGCCCGCCCGTGCAGGGTCAGCAGTTCGCCGTTGTCGATGCCGGGGTGGCCGACCCACTCATAGCCGCAGCGGGTCACCAACTCATTGAAACCTTCCAGCCAGCCCAACCCACCACGGCCATTGAGCTCGATAAACGAAGGATTGACCACCTCTTTGACCGGCGAATCCCAACCCATCCGCACATCGCCGACCGAAGCCTGCAACACGTTCATACCGCGAGTCGGCACCACCGAAAGCTTCATCGTGCCGTTATCGATATCAACGATGCTGACCCCCTCCTGCCGACCGCCGTGCAAGGTACGCAGGGTAACGCTAAAGGGTTTGTCGGTTGTTATGCCGAGTTGCTGGCTTGTGATCTGCCAGTTCTGGGCGGCTTTGTCGGTGTCGAGCAGGACGTAATCCCAGGCCATGGCGTGGGAGGCAGCGGACAGTGCGCTGAGGGCGATGAGGAGTTTGAGCGGGGTCATGGCTACGCCTTTTTTTGGAGTTGTAGGCGTTTTATAAACTCGATGAAACGTTTCAGCAAGCTGAAAAAGCTACACAAAGCGGGTAGATTCTGAGAAAACCCTGGCACAAACCGATAAATTAAGTCTCTGTCAGGTAAAAATAACTGGGCCGAAAAAAGGTATGGTTATATTTATCTGGAAAAATAAACGGTCTCTTTTTTTGCTACAAACGAGTAGGCGTCACGTTACTGTAGCTTCCAATTACTTAAAGAGATGATCATCCTCATCAAAAACCTCAAAAAGATTCCAGGCAATTAATTTCTCAAACAAAAACTGCCCAGCTTGTTTGAATACATCTAGAGCCAAGTGCTCTTCGCCGCCGGCTTCGACAATCAAGTTAAATTTCATTTTATTTGAATCGGGATCAACTAAAACAAAACGACATAAACAGCGAAGGCGAAGATCTCGCCCTGGAGAGGCGTGCTTTGTAGAGTTGCACAAGGTTTGGCAAATCAATAAGCTTCGGCATTCCGCCGCCATGGCAGCCTTAAAACTTTTGAATGTGCCGTCAGGGCTAATTTTTGCCTTCTGCTCTTGATTGCATGTCCTCCATACCCAATCTAAGATATGCCAGGCAGAAATCGCACAATTAAAAGCAGCAAACTCTGCTTCTTTTTCATTTTGATAGGGTCCGGTAGTGGAATTTTCCTCTCGTTCAAGGTTGCGTATCTCCCACGCGAGTTTCCAGACCATATCATCTAGGCATCTTGCTCCAAAAGCGCCCAACCCCACATCCTGTTCTAGCTCTTTACACCTGACCTTGGACAAAAAAAACTTCTAAAATACCTTATACACAAAGTCATTTACCACACCTCGAAGAGCCAGTTGCAAGTTTGATCATTTTGCCTAACAAAGCGCGCACGCCCTCCGGAATTGAACTTCACAGATAACTTTGCCACGGCTTGTTAGCTTAGCTCAAACACTCAAGCCAAAAACCCCACAAGTTAAAAATAAACTTATCCAGTTGAACTCACAACCGATAGCGAATCCCCCTATTTAACAGAGTGTACATCCGCATCGCCCACCTAAAACCATCTGACAATGATCCTGCCGCCTCAAATTCATCATCAATCGCTGAAAAAATTTCATCCCCTAGTATTACCTGCATCTGAGACTTCATTGCCTTTCTGACTTTAACTGAAGGGATTTCAATACTTTTATAATAGATGCTTCCGAGGCGGAGCCCCATATCGAGCACTAGGGCTTCTTCATTCGTTAGCCATGAGCCGGCTTTGTGGAAACGCGTCGATACTCGATCAGCGTGAAGCTTGACTGTTTTCCAGTCAGCAGGAGTATTTTTTTCAGAAAGGCAAACTTTTCTAACGAGCGCAAGTGACTCAAGTATTATGCTGCTGTCTTTTGGTGGAAATATCTGTTGGGTACGGCGCTCTAGCCCCTGAATGACTGTAGTTAATTCATCGGGATCTTGGTTAACCATGTTGCCAACACTACCATGAATGAGCTCTACACCCTCCCACAGTTCACCGCCGTGATAGCCAATTTCCAATGCAGCGATCATTCGGTCTGGGTCAGACACCTTTACAGATGGTAATGATATCTGTGGATAGTGGTTTTTAAACACCTGAGGATTCAGTAGTAGGCTAGCCACAATTTCGTCCCAATAAATGACAGATACCGCAAACAGTCCTTGAGCCACTCTGGCGTCAGATATGTCTCGCACTTGTTGCTGGAGGACTGCATCGTGATCGGTTGCGGTCGCGATAAACAGCGCTGTCAATCGCCCCCCAAATCCCTCGGCATTTGTAATCTCAGACGTGACATCTGTAAGTTTCAACTGCTCCCTATAACATTTACATTGAACCCCTACCGGCCGCCCAATATTGTCTGCGCCATAGATGTCTACTCCATTTTGAGCCTGGCCGGGCCGACCGTTTTTCTGCAAGTTTACGCTGCACCAGCGTAGCGCCTGAGCGTCTCTGACGATCGTTTCGAAATCCTGCCAGTTCGCAGGTATTGGTAAACGCATGGACTGGATAGTAGGCATAGCAATACCCGATAGTCTCGAAGAGGTCATGACCGTATCATTGCAAGTGTTTTTTTTCATGTTCCAATTAAAATTACCCTGATTTTTTAGGCAAAAACGAATAACTGCTATTTGCAGGGATTCGTCACCCTCCATCAAACCCCATGCCGCTCCACCAAAAAATCCACAAACGCCCTCACCCGCGCCGGCATCGCCCCTCCCCCCACAAACACCGCATGAATCGGCTCCACATCCCCCGGGTTAAAGTCCTCCAGCAACACCACCAACTCCCCCCGCTTCACCTCCTCCACCACACTAAACGCCCCAATCCGCGCAATTCCTGCCCCCAGCTTCGCCAACTGTGCCAATGCCTCGCCACTGTTGCCCTCAATCGTCCCCGCCACCTTCAACGAAAACTCCCGCCCATCCACCCTGAACGGCCAATCCGGCGTCGCTCGGCGAAAGTTGAAGCGCAGGCAGTTGTGCTGGAGTAGATCCTGCGGCGTTACCGGGGTGCCATGCCTTGCCAGGTAGTCCGGTGAGGCGACGATCACCTGTCCGGTGGAGCCGATATGGCGGGCAGTCAGCGGGCTGTCGGCGAGGGGGCCGAAGCGGATGGCGACGTCGGCCTGGCCGCCGAGGATGTCCACGACTTCATCGCCGAGCATCAGGTCGACGACGATGGCGGGATAGCGGGCGCTGAAGGCGGCGATCAGCGGGACGATGGTCATGCGGCCATGGGCCAGCGCGGCGCTGACTCGCAGGCGGCCGCGTGGGGTGCCCTGGTCGGTGATGGCGTCTTCGACTTCGGCCATGTCTGCGAGGATGCGCCGGGCGCCGCGCAGGTAGGCTTCGCCTTCGGCGGTGAAGGTGATTGCGCGGGTAGTGCGCAGCAGCAGTCGGGTGCCGATGCGCTTTTCGGTGCGGGTGATGATGCGGCTGATGGACGATGGCGTCAGCCCCAGGGCTCGCGCCGCGCCCGACAGGCTGCCGTGCTCGGCAACCATGGCGAACACTTCCATCTCTCCTGACCGACCGCCGATGTCCATTTGTGCCTCCTGCGCAAAGCTGTAGTTCCCAAGCAAGGGCTACTGCTTGAAAAGGCTGGATTGTAGCATTCAGCACACAGATGAGGAGTCAACCATGCGTATCAATCCACCCCTTGTAGCCTTGTCCATCGGTGCCTTCGGCATCGGGGTCACGGAGTTTGCGCCCATGGGCATGTTGCCCGGTATTGCCGCCGATCTTGGCGTATCCATTCCAGCCGCCGGGCTGCTGGTGAGTGCCTATGCCATGGGCGTGCTGATCGGCGCGCCGATCATGACCCTTGCCACGGCGAGAGTGCCGCGTCGTTATTTGCTGATTGGGCTGATGGCGATTTTTACCTTGGGCAATTTATTGTCGGCGCTGGCCACCAACTATCAGACCTTGATGATCGCAAGGCTGGTGACGTCGCTGAACCACGGGGCGTTTTTCGGCATTGGTTCGATTGTGGCAGCCAGCGTGGTAGCGCCGGAGAAACGCGCGGGAGCGGTCGCGGCGATGTTTCTCGGGCTGACCTTGGCGACCATCGGCGGCGTGCCGCTGGCGACCTGGTTTGGCGAGAACTTTGGTTGGCGCACGGCGTTCTGGGGTATCAGCGGCCTCGGTGCGGTGGTAATGGCGGCGCTGTGGTGGGCGTTGCCGAATGCACCCGCGCCTAAAGGCGGCAGCCTGATGGCGGAAATCCGCGTGTTGGGCCGCGGGCCGGTGCTGGCCGCGTTGGCGCTGACGGTGGTGGGCTCCAGCGCGATGTTCACGGTGTTCACTTACATCGCGCCGATTCTGCGCAACGTCACCCACGCCTCGACCAACTTCGTCACCGGGATGCTTGTGCTGTTCGGTATCGGGCTGACCCTGGGCAACGTGTGGGGCGGCAAGTCGGCCGACCGCTCGGTGGACCGTACCTTGATCACCTCGCTGGTGGTGTTGATTGCCGTGCTGCTGGCCTTCTCGATGCTGATGCAATGGCCGCTGCCTGCCGCCGTGTCGATCCTGCTATGGGGTGCCGCCAGTTTTGCGCTGGTACCGCCGTTGCAGATGCGTGTGATGGAGGCCGCCAAGGATGCGCCTAACCTGGCGTCGGCGATGAACATCGGCGCGTTCAATTTTGGCAATGCGATTGGCGCGGCGCTGGGTGGCGCGGTGATCAACGCCGGGCTGGGCTACCCGGCCATTTCCCTGGCCGGTGCAATCATGGCGGGCCTGGGCTTGATGATGGTGCTGGGTTTGGCCTGGCGCTCGCGGCGTGCGGGTTTACACACTTGCCGGGAAGCCGTGCAAGCCTGAACACCACGCTGGAAAGCCCCACCCAACTGCCTTATAACTACGCGCTTCAGTCAAGGAGACGCGTAATGAAAACCATGGTAGTTGGCGCCAGCAAAGGCCTGGGCAAGGCGCTGATCGAGGGGTTGGGCGAACCCGGGGATACGCTGATCGGTGTATCCCGCAGCCGTCCTGAACAGCTCAACCACAAGGCTGATGTGCAGGTGCGCTGGATCGAAGCCAACCTGGCCGAACCCGCCAAAGCTGCCCAGGCCATTGAGGCCGCGGTAGCCGAGAGCGGGTTGGATACCTTGATCTACAACCTGGGTATCTGGGAAGAATTTGCCTTCGACCCGGCGTACAACTTTTTGGCCGACGGTGATGAGCAGCTCGAAGCCATTGTCACGTGCAACATCACCGCTACCTTGTTGCTGATCAAACGCCTGCTGCCGGTGCTGCTCGACAGTGCCAACCCACGGATCATCCTGACTGGCTCGACCTCCGGCCTGCCGCAAAGTGGCCGCCCGGAGGTGGCCTTCGGTGCCTCCAAGTTTGCGTTGCGCGGGATTGCCGATGCCTTGCGTGAAGGCTATCGGCATCAGCGCCTGGGCGTGACCTGCCTGAACCTGGGTTACCTGAACACCGAAGACCCGTTGAGCACACCCCTCGCAGTGGCAGCGCAACGCGATCAGGGCCAGTCGATTCCTGTGCATGACGTGGTGCAAGTGGTGCGCATGACGCTGAACTTGTCCCCGGCCAGTTTCGTCAAGGACATCACCTTACCGGCGATCCTGGATGAGCGGTTCTGAACGGGGCAGAACGCCCGCGGTTATCGTCTAGACTTCACGCACCTTCCAACCCGAGGAGCCTTGCGATGAACAACAAAAATACGATCTGCCTCTGGTACAACAACGATGCCCTGGAGGCGGCGACCTTCTACGCCAACACCTTTCCCGACAGTAAAGTGGGGAACGTTCACCATGCGCCTGGCGACTACCCGGCGGGTAAACAGGGCGATGAGCTGACCGTGGAATTCACCGTGCTGGGTATCCCCTGCGTTGGCCTCAATGGCGGCCCGATGTTCAAGCACAGTGAGGCGTTTTCCTTTCAGGTGTCTACGGATGACCAGGAAGAAACCGATCGCTTGTGGCATGCCATCATCGACAATGGTGGGCAGGCAAGTGCTTGCGGTTGGTGCAAGGACAAGTGGGGGTTGTCGTGGCAGATTTCGCCACGGGTGTTGGTCGATGCGGTCACCAGTAAAGATCCTGTCGTGGCCAAGCGTGCGTTTGAGGCGATGATGAAGATGACCAAGATTGATATTGCAGCTATAGAAGACGCCGTGGCCGGACGTTGATGTGCATGATATCGATCCGAACTTGAAGGCCGCCAACTGTCATACAGATCACAAACATCCTTATTCGCAAAGGAGATTAAAAAATAAACTCAAAAACTATTTAATATAAAATACTGTGAACTCTTACAGTTACTGCAGGCTTACCGGCCGTGTAGTTTTCAAGTCGTAAACATCGCCCCACGAAGGGGCCTACTACGACATAAGGAAATGAACATGGCCCACAATCCAATGGGTACGGATCCTAGCGATTCCGAAAACGATCCGATTTTTAACGCCACCACTCAAAAACGCAACGTGGTCGATCCACGCACAGGCCTGTTCGAGGCCTTTATTCCCCTTCCCTCGATCGTCGGTAACGACGGCAGCGGCCCTGTGTTTGAAATGGGGCTTCACGGTGCCCCCACCGTCAATAACCTTTTCGGAATAGGGGATGACTTTTTTGTTAGGGTAACCACGTATAGCGTTGCGCGTAGCCTTTTAACATTGCATTCCGGCGAAACAATAAGTATAAAAGAAGGTGTCAATCCGAACCCACAAAACGATGCCGTTAAAGTCTCCTGGTCCGAAAACCAACTGACCGTAACGCGCAAGGACAAAAGATGTGAAGTATTGGAGCTGCTGGACAATACAGGCATCTATGTACCCAAAATATTGACAACCTATGAACACGGCCTCGACCTTGAACTGTCGAAAAACTTATATTTTACATGGATATCAACGCCCCACGTTATCGAGGGCAAAACGCATTATCAAATTCAATTAACAGGCATCACGGACAGCACCAAGCGAAACCTGCTCAAAATTGAATACACGACCCCCGCGCCGGATACATCGCCGGCCATTGGGACGGTCAAAATTATTTTCTGGCCTGATAATGCCACTCACACCCTCACCTACACGTTGGCACTTAAAGATTACGCCCTGCAATCCGTCACCCTCGGGGATACTCACAAAACCACCCTGGAGTATTTGGACCATCCGGTATGTGGCTGGCTGTTGAACAAGATCACCAATTTCGACGGACTCCAAGAAGCGGTCGAATATAAAGACAACGGACTGACATTTCCGGACAATCCAAAGTTGTCGGCGTTGCCTTGCGTCAGTACTCACACGCTCACCCCAGCGGGTGGCGGCACGCCTGTTATTACAACCTATACGTATGAGCGCCAAGATGAAAAAAAATACCGGACGATCATGACTGAGGGCGTACCGGCAATTCGCACCACAGTTTATCAATACAACGGTAACCATGACGTCGAGGCGGAGACGCTCTCCCAAGGTTCTGCCAAAACCCTGACGACGTATATTATGAATATGGATGCTGGCCTTCACAATCGTGAAACCAAAGTAACTTACCAGCAAGCGAATAGAAGCCGGACAACGACAAACAAGAATTCTTTTAACGATAGCTCTGGCCTTGTCAAAAACCAACAACAGAACATTACCAGCGAGATGGACTATCTACGCTCGCCTGGAGAACCGCTTTACAATTTTCAGAAAAATAGCGCCGGTACGCTAAGGGCCCGCGCATTACTAAGCGCAATCGCACGCACTTCCAAGCAGGAACCAAATGACCAACCGGGCACCCCGTGGGAAACCGAAGACCGTACATATTATAGCCCATTCGCATCTGACGCCCTGGATACCAAGTTTGTCGAAACACCCGGTTTACTGGCAATCATCCCTGGATTGCCAGACTTGATCCCTACCTTACGTAATGTTGCCAAGTTTGAACTTTACCGGTATGAAATGCAGGACCTGCTGGGGACCAAACTTTACAGTACGTTAGAATGCAGTTTAGCGACGGATAGACTTGCCGATGCCGCGTTTGTAGGCCAACAGTACGAATACTACGAGGCTAACTTTACAGAAGAAGGCACTGTCATCGAAGACTTTCGCACCGGACGCGTGAAGAGCATCCGCCGGTCGACATTGGGCAATAAATATTTGGCGCCCTTGGTGAGTGACCCTCTACGTTCGTTCGCCTATGCCTTGGGGGGCGTGGGTAATATCGAACTTACCACCACAACGACCGAAACCGATGAACACGGTAACAGCCGCACCTCATCGGAAACCAATAGCACTCTTGACGGACGCCTCATTCGCCAAGTCGACATTGACGGCAACCGCACCGAGTACAGCTACAACAATAACGGTCAACTGAGCACCTTGACAGTGTGCGCGCAGAGCACTACCTATCGCCAGGTCACCACCTACAGTTACCCGGCGCCCGGGCAGATCCAAGTGACCGCGCCCAATGGGCAAACCCGCTTGAGTCAGTACGACGGCCAGGACCGATTGGTCAGCGAATACCTGATCGAAGGTGGCCAAAAAAAACAAACCATGGCCGTCACCTACGACCGTATTGGGCGTGAACTGCGTAAAACCAAGTTTGATTACCAGGAGGGTTTGCCGCCCCAGCTTCATGAGTGGCAGGAGTTGAAATACGATGACTGGAATCAGGTCAGCGGCCGACGCTACAGTGATGGCAAGGAAGATTTCGACCTCAAGGACCCCATCGCACTGACGCTTACACAGTGGACCGGAAAGGCAACAGACAAGCACAGAATGATTACCACCTATAACTTGGATGAGACCATCAAGAAGATTGAATGGAAAGGCCAGGACGGCAACGTTTACCAGACCCAAACAGCCACCTACACCCGTGCCAGGCAGATCAAGCAACTGCACACGGACGGCGAACTGGGCGACACCACCATTGACTATACCTACGATGGCAGTGGCCGTCTGTTGAGCGAAAAACATAGCGAAAAGAACAACGGAATACTGGCTCCCAGCTTGGTCTACACCTATTACTACACTTACCCTAAACACTGGCTGATGACCGAAGCCACCCAGATCGATATCGAATTCTCGAATAAACGCCACATACTGGGCAAACGCACCATCGACAGTTGGGGCCGAGTCACCTCACTCACCCGCGGCACGTGCACTGAAACTTATACTTATATAGGCGCCAGCTCAGTCCCTGCTTCAACCCAAACCGCCGATGGCACTCTACTCCAACATGAATACATCAAGGAACTTGGCAACCGTTTGGCAAACACCGGGACGACCAACCGCACCGAGCAGCAATCTTACACCTACGCGTATGGGGCACAGAAGATCTCGTCAGCGAGCGAGGGCGATAAGTTTCTCGAGTACAATCATGACGCCAATCTACATGTAACCCGTCAGCATATACAAACTCAGCCTGGTCAAGCCAAAGAGACACTTTCCGATTACTCAATGGGGGGACGTCTGCTCACCAGCACAGACCCGAAAGGTCTTAAGTCACTTTTCATTTACGGCGCCGACCAGCGCAGAGCGGTCAACAATTTCCATTTTACATGTAGCCATGATTATGACAGTCAGGGACTTTTGAGTGAGGAGCGAATTATTGGTCCTTTTAACTCAACCGATCCGAAGGTCACCTTCGATGTGACATACACCTACGACGCAGAACGGCGTGAAACCAGTCGCCGATTTACACTCAGTGGCAAAGTTGACCTCAACATGGAGAGCGCGTATTACCGCGACGGCAAATTGAAATCGGTGTTGTTGAAACAGGACAACATCGTGCTGGGTTCACGCATCATGGCTTACACGCCGGGCGGGCGACTCAAGTCCTATACCACCACGGGTGTATGGCGACCCAAGACCCCAAAAAACCAGGACATCGACAAGCAAGAATTTACTTACGATGCCCTGGGGAATGTCACCACTTGCGTCACAAGCTTCGTTGGATTCAAGAACACCACAACCAACACCTACGACAGCCTGAACGGTTTTCGGTTGACGACAGTCAAGAACACCCATTCGGACTACCCCGCAGCCGCCACATTGAGTTACGACGCGGCCGGGCGGGTGATACAGGACGCTTCGGGAAAAAAATACGCGTATGACTGGCGCGGTCGATTGAGCAAGGCCGGAAGTATCCGTTATAGCTATGATCCCTCCAACCGCCTGATGATCCGGGACAACAGTGGCAAGCAAACTCAACTCATCTACGACGGGCTATCGGTGTGTGGAGAATATTCCACTGCGGATAACGACAGCAGCCGGGAGCTGAACCCCGGGAGCGAGGGCTGTACGGTTTTACAGATCAAACGCTCGGGCGAGAAAACAACCCTGTTTGAACTCAGAGACCCCCATGGCACGGTAGTGACCAGCTATTACCTTGAGGCGCAAACTCTCAGGCATCACGCCTATACCGCATACGGCGAGCAATCCCCGGCTGCGACCGATTCCATGCTGGGTTTCAAGGGCGAATTCCTTGATGCCGATACGGGTCAATACGTTTTGGGGGCGGGCGGGCAAGGACGCTATTACTCAGCTTCCAGCATGTGTTTCTACACCCCGGACAGCCTCAGCCCTTTCGGGCCAGGTGGCCCTAATCTCTATGCCTACTGCGCCGAGGGTGATCCAGTCAATTTCAGCGACCCCAGCGGACATTTTTCAGTGAATAACGCTTTGTGGAATCAATGGCAGGGCCAAGGGCGAGAGCCTGGCCCCCTCTCGATCGAGGGCTTTACTCAATTCAGCAGCTGGATTTTCGGTGCAATTGGCATATTGGCCGCCATCGTAAGCGGGGGCACATCTTTAGTGCTTACGGCTGCGCTGGTCGGGCTAGCGGTCGTGTCATTAGCGGCAAATATCGCGTCGGTGATTATCCAAGATACCAATCCTGAACTCTCGCGTATTCTCGCCTGGGTGTCCTTGGGCACAGGAGTATTGGGCGGTGGGGCCCTGCTCCTTCAAAAAGTCGCCTATCTTGCCCTGTACCTGGGGCGCTCTGGAATCGCGATGGCCAGAAACCTTCTGGCTAGAACCTTCCCGAACTTGATCCCCAGACTTAGACGACTCGGACAATTCAGAGACTATGGTCGCTTGTACAGGGATTTTGCGCAGCCCAAGAACTCGCACATCGTCGGGCCGATAAAAGGCGATCCTGTGAAGGAGTTGGAACAAGGAAAGAGGGCCAAAAACCTCTTTACAGCAGCTGAAGCCAACACGGTCGTATTTATTACCACTGGGACGCTTGGAAATATTGAAGCCTTTGGCTCTGATGAGGCTAACCTAGCCAATAACTCCACAGGCAACTTGACATGGTTACCTTGGGGCTCGTTTATGAAACATTGGCTGAAGGTCCGATAGCTCGTCCGATAGAGCCATAAAAGCGTCCTGCTATGTCTGGAAATGGCCATGGCTGAACGCCGATGTGGGAGCGCTCAAGCTTTAGCGAGGCCGCGATGGCGGTGGGTCAGGCAACATGAATGCCGGCAGTACCGCCGCTTTCGTAGCCTCGCCAAGGCTCGACAACTCCCACATTTGATCTCCACCCTCTCCCCTCCCGCGCATCATCTATGCGCCAAAAAAAGTCATGCATCGGACCGCCCGGTTGCGACCCGGGCGATACCGGCCTATGTTTCAAGCCATGCTGTGATTTGCTGTCCCCCACCCTGTGCCCATCCCGTAACCAGGTGACGACATGCCTACCCTTTCCCGTCCTGCCGTACTTGAACTGATCGGTAACACACCGCTGGTCAAGGTCAGCCGGTTCGATACCGGCCCTTGCACGCTGTTTCTAAAGCTTGAATCGCAAAACCCTGGCGGCTCCATCAAGGATCGCATCGGCCTGGCCATGATCGACGCCGCCGAGCGTGATGGGCGCTTGCGTCCTGGCGGTACCATCATCGAAGCCACCGCCGGCAATACCGGCCTGGGCCTGGCGCTGGTCGGCCGGGCCAAGGGTTACCGGGTGGTGTTGGTGGTGCCCGACAAGATGTCCACGGAAAAAGTCCTGCACTTGAAGGCCATGGGCGCCGAGGTGCACATCACCCGCTCCGATGTGGGCAAGGGCCACCCGGAGTATTACCAGGACGTAGCGGCACGCCTGGCCAAGGATATTCCGGGCTCGTTCTTTGCTGATCAGTTCAACAATCCGGCCAACCCGCTGGCCCACGAAACCAGCACCGCGCCGGAGATCTGGGCGCAGACCCAACATGATGTCGACGCGATCGTGGTCGGCGTCGGCTCGGCCGGCACCCTCACCGGCTTGACGCGTTTTTTCAAGCGTGTGCAGCCCGATCTCACGATGGTATTGGCCGATCCGGTGGGTTCAGTCATGGCCGAATACAGCCGCAGCCGGCAACTTGAAACGCCTGGCTCCTGGGCCGTGGAAGGCATCGGCGAAGACTTCATCCCATCGATTGCCGACCTGTCCAGCGTGCGCCATGCCTATTCCATCAGCGATGAAGAAAGCTTCGATCACGCCCGCCAATTGCTCAAGGCCGAAGGCATTCTCGGCGGCTCGTCCACCGGCACCCTGCTCGCCGCTGCCTTGCGCTACTGCCGCGAGCAAACCGAACCCAAGCGCGTGGTGACCTTTGTGTGCGACACCGGCACGCGTTATCTGTCCAAGGTTTACAACGACCAATGGATGAACGACGCCGGCCTGCTGCAGTACAAACACTACGGCGACCTGCGCGACCTGATCGCCCGCCGCTTCGAAGACGGCCGCGTGATCAGCGTGAGCCCCGACGACACCCTGCTCACCGCGTTCCAACGCATGCGCCTGGCGGATGTGTCGCAACTGCCGGTGCTGGTAGACGGCCAACAATTGGCGGGCGTGATCGACGAATCGGACATTCTGCTGGGCCTGCACCATGACGCGGCGGACTTTTCCATGACCGTCGCCAGCGCCATGACCGACACCTTGCACACCCTGCCCCCCAGCGCCAGCCTGGCCGAGTTGCAGGCGGAGCTGGATCGCGGCCTGGTTGCCATTATTGCCGACGCCTCGGGCTTCCATGGCCTGATCACCCGCGTCGACCTGCTTAATCACCTACGGAGATCCCTTGCATGAGTCAGCCCGATAAAAGCGCGTTTGCCACCCGTGTGATCCACGCCGGGCAGTCACCCGACCCGACCACGGGCGCGCTGATGCCGCCGATCTACGCCAACTCCACTTACCTGCAAGACAGCCCCGGTGTGCACAAGGGCTTCGACTACGGCCGCTCCCACAACCCCACGCGTTTTGCCCTGGAGCGCTGCGTGGCCGACCTTGAAGGCGGCAGCCAGGCGTTTGCATTTGCCTCGGGGCTGGCGGCGATTTCCACCGTGCTCGAATTGCTCGATGCCGGTGCGCATATCGTTTCGGGCAATGACCTGTATGGCGGCACCTTCCGGCTGTTCGACAAGGTGCGCCAGCGCAGCGCTGGGCACCGTTTCAGCTATGTCGACCTGAGCGACTTATCGGCCTTTGAAGCGTCGTTGCAGGACGACACGCGCATGGTCTGGGTCGAGACCCCGAGCAACCCGCTGCTGAGCCTCACCGACCTGCGCGCCGTCGCACGCATCTGCCGTGCCCGCGGAATTATCTGCGTGGCCGACAACACCTTCGCCAGCCCGTGGATCCAGCGGCCACTGGAACTGGGTTTCGATATCGTGGTGCACTCCACTACCAAGTATCTGAACGGGCATTCCGATGTGATCGGCGGTATCGCCGTTGTCGGTGACAATCCGGACCTGGCCGAACGCCTGGGCTTCCTGCAAAACTCGGTCGGTGCCATTGCCGGGCCGTTCGATGCGTTCCTGACCCTGCGCGGTGTGAAAACCCTGGCGCTGCGCATGGAGCGCCATTGCAGCAATGCCCTGGAGCTGGCCACCTGGCTGGAACAGCAACCGCAAGTGGCGAAGGTGTATTACCCCGGCCTGAAATCCCATCCAAAGCACGCGCTGGCCAAGCAGCAAATGCGCGGTTTTGGCGGGATGATTTCGGTGGATTTGAACAGTGACCTGGCCGGTGCCAGGCGCTTTCTGGAGAACGTCAGCATCTTCGCCCTGGCCGAGAGCCTGGGGGGCGTGGAAAGCCTGATCGAACACCCGGCGATCATGACGCACGCGAGCATCCCGGCGGCCACGCGGGCGCAGTTGGGGATTGGTGATGGGTTGGTGCGGTTGTCGGTGGGGGTTGAGGATGTGGAGGATTTGCGAGCGGACTTAGCCCAAGCCTTGGCACACATCTAACGATCAGGAATGTGGAAGGGGCTTGCCCTGGGCCTCTGTAGGAGCGAGCTTGCTCGCGAAAAACGTCAACGATAACGCGTACGTCCTGAATAAACGCGGCGCCTATGGGTTTCTCGCGAGCAAGCTCGCTCCTACAAGGGGGCTCCAGGGCAGCCCCCGCCTGCATTTCAGCCTGAGGTGATGTTGGCCCGCGCGCTGTGCAGCTTCTTATAGCTGTCGATCAAGCGCAGATGCCGGTCCAGCCCTTCGAGCTTCATGCTGGTCGGCGTCAACCCGTAGAACCGCACACTGCCGTCCACCGAGCCGATCACCGCATCCATACGCTCATTGCCGAACATGCGCCGGAAATTGGCCTCGTAGTCGGCCAGTTCCAGGTCGTCATCCAGCTCCATCTCCAGCACCGCGTTCATCGCCTGGTAAAACAGGCCGCGCTCGACGGTGTTGTCGTTGTACTGCAGGAACATCTCCACGCATTCCTTGGCTTCTTCATACTGCTTGAGGGCCAGGAATATCAAAAGCTTCAGCTCAAGGATGGTCAATTGGCCCCACGCGGTGTTGTCGTCGAACTCGATGCCGATCAGGGTGGTGATGTCGGTGTAGTCGTCCAGCTCGCTTTCAATCAGGCGTTCGACCAAGGCTTGCAGCTCGTCCTCGTTGAGGCGATGCAGGTTGAGGATGTCTTCGCGGAAGAACAGCGCCTTGTTGGTGTTATCCCAGATCAGGTCGTCCACCGGGTAGATTTCCGAATAGTCCGGCACCAGGATGCGGCAGGCGGTGGCGCCCAGGTGTTCGTACACCGCCATGTAGCACTCCTTGCCCATGCCTTCGAGGATGCCGAACAGCGTCGCGGCCTCCTGGGCGTTGGAGTCTTCGCCGTGGCCTGAGAAGTCCCACTCGACGAACTCGTAATCTGACTGGTCGCTGAAGAAGCGCCACGACACCACGCCGCTGGAGTCGATAAAGTGCTCGACGAAATTGTTCGGCTCGGTCACCGCCTGGCCTTCGAAGGTCGGCTGCGGCAGGTCGTTCAAACCTTCGAAGCTGCGGCCTTGCAGCAGCTCGGTGAGGCTGCGTTCCAGCGCCACTTCCAGGCTCGGGTGCGCACCGAAGGAGGCAAACACGCCACCGGTGCGCGGGTTCATCAAGGTCACGCACATCACCGGGAATTCACCGCCCAGGGATGCATCCTTGACCAGCACCGGGAAACCCTGGGCCTCCAGCCCCTCAATACCGGCGAGGATGCCAGGGTATTTGGCCAACACCTCGGCGGGTACGTCCGGCAGGGCGAATTCGCCTTCGATGATTTCGCGCTTCACCGCCCGCTCGAAAATCTCCGACAGGCACTGCACCTGGGCTTCGGCCAGGGTGTTGCCGGCACTCATGCCGTTGCTCAGGTAGAGGTTTTCGATCAGGTTGGAAGGGAAATACACCACTTCACCATCGGACTGGCGCACGAACGGCAGCGAGACAATGCCACGGGCTTCGTTGCCGGAGTTGGTGTCAAACAGGTGCGAACCGCGCAACTCGCCCTCGCGGTTGTAGATCTTCAGGCAGTAGGCATCGAGGATTTCACTCGGCAGCTCATCGTCCGGGCCCGGCTGAAACCAGCGCTCATCCGGATAATGCACGAACGGTGCATTGGCCAGCTCTTCGCCCCAGAACTGGTCGTTGTAGAAGAAGTTGCAGTTGAGCCGCTCGATAAACTCGCCCAGCGCCGACGCCAGTGCGCCCTCCTTCGTCGCGCCCTTGCCGTTGGTAAAGCACATCGGCGAATGCGCATCGCGCACATGCAACGACCAGACGTTGGGCACGATATTGCGCCACGAGGCGATCTCGATCTTCATGCCCAGCCCGGCGAGGATGCCGGACATGTTGGCGATGGTCTGCTCCAGCGGCAGGTCCTTGCCAGCAATGTAGGTGCCCGCGTCGGACGTGGAATTGGGCATCAACAACGCCTGCGCGTCGGCGTCGAGATTTTCCACCTGCTCAATCACGAACTGCGGCCCGGCCTGCACCACTTTCTTCACGGTGCAACGGTCGATGGAACGCAGGATGCCCTGTCGGTCCTTGTCCGAGATGTCCGCCGGCAGCTCGACCTGGATCTTGAAAATCTGGTTGTAGCGGTTTTCCGGGTCGACGATGTTGTTCTGCGACAGGCGAATATTCTCGGTGGGAATATTGCGCGTCTGGCAGTACAACTTCACAAAGTACGCCGCACACAACGCCGACGAAGCCAGGAAGTAATCGAATGGCCCCGGTGCCGACCCGTCGCCCTTGTAGCGGATGGGCTGGTCGGCAATGACCGTGAAGTCATCGAACTTGGCTTCAAGCCGAAGGTTGTCGAGAAAGTTGACCTTAATTTCCATGCGGGCACACCAGAATAACGAGCTAAACAAATTGGCGGCCATTATGAAGCGTTTCGCCGGGAAGTCTCAGGGTTTTGCGTGTGGGTTGCCGATCGGTGGTAACGTCCAACCGACCCACACTTGAATCGCGATACTCATCCCTACAAGGACAGGCCATGGAACCGATAGCGACGAACGCTGCACTGGTGATCATTGATATGCAGAAAGGCATGGCCGATCCCGCCCTTGGCCGCCGCAACAACCCAGACGCCGAACTGCGCATACAACAGTTGCTCAATGCCTGGCGACAGGCGCAACGCCCGATCATCCATGTGCGGCATATCTCCCGCTCTGACGCTTCGGTGTTTCGGCCAGGCCAGCCCGGCTGTGAGTTCCAGGATGCGTTGCACCCCCTGGCCCACGAGCATGTGGTGGAAAAAAACGTACCGGATGCATTCAGCGCCACGGGCCTGGAGCGCTGGCTGCACCTGCGCTCGATCCACCAGTTGGTGATCGTTGGCGTCATCACCAACAACTCCGTGGAATCCACCGCCCGCTCGGGCGGCAACCTGGGATTTGACGTGATCGTGGCGGCAGATGCGTGTTTTACCTTCGATCAAACCGACTTGTCGGGACGGCTGTGGCTCGCCGAAGACGTGCATGCGTTGTCGCTGAGTAACTTGGCGATGGACTATGCCAGGGTGCTCAACACCGGGGGAATCCTGGCCAGTCACTGACAAGGAAGATGGATGTGTCTCAGGGCAAGCACGTTGTGGTGCTTGGATCAATACATCCGCTTGCTCCCGTGACGGCCTTAAAGCCGCCGCCCGGCGTGGCCCAGTAATCCTGGCCGGCCAAGGTGCCGTCTTTGTGTACGAAGCGAAACAGCAGCACTTGCTGTGCAAGGTTTATAACCAGCAATCGTGCGGTTTTGCGTTCACGCATCTGATTGATTCCTTTCTATAAGTGCCGAAACCATCCAGCTCAAAAACGCCCGTAGCCGTGTAGTGAATGCCTCGCCCTCGGCGCTCGGGTTGCGTGCCTCAAACAGGAAGTAGGCGATTTGCACGCGCATGTTCGGGTAATGCCGAACGAACAACCCGACGTAGTCTTCCAGGGTTTGCGGCCAGCGTTGCGCGTCTTGCGCTCGCAGGGTGTGGGTAGCGCGGATCAAGGCCCGCGATGCTTCCCGCTGCAGGCCAAGCCGTGTGTGTTCAGTGCCGGCCTGTTCGATGCGCACCAGGTACGCCGTAAGCGCCTGTTCAAAATCGCCGTTGACCGCCAGGGCGATTGAGCGGGACGGGCGAAACGGTTCGAAATGCAGTGACAGGTCTTCGCCCCAGATACAGCGGCAATGATGTTTAAGCCAGAAGCCCCAACTGTTTCGGTTCTCGGGCGCCAACACCTGGGCGCGGTGGCCGATGTCAAAGTCGATCTTGGTGACTTGGGGATGCCGTTGCTCCAAGGCGAGTCGGGCGGACTCCAATTGTTCAAGCACGGGCGCATCCGGTGGTTCGACCAGTATCAGTGAAAGGTCAAGGTCGGAAACTCCGGCCTCGCTCTCGCCCCGTGCAATGCTGCCATACAGGTAAATCCCGTGCAGCCCCAGCGCAGGCTGGGACAGGGTGACGCAGATGTCCGCCAGCAGGGGCTGGAACTCGGATTGTATAGACGCATCGGCGACGGTGAGGATATAGCCGTCGGCATTGATGCCTGCAGGTTTTTGCGAGGTCACGGGCGGTGCACCTCAATCACCAGCCCTTCTTCTTCACTCGGCACGCAGAAGTGGCGAGTGATCAGGTCGAACTCCGCGTCGGTCGCGGCAAAATCATGCTCACCCCGGGCGTTACGCTCATGCAGGCGGGCGCGGCAGGTGGCATCGTCCAGTTCCAGATAATGCAGGCAGTGCGGCACCTCGGCCGCCTGGGCCAGGCCTAGCAACCATTGGCGATTGGCGAGGGTGTTGGCGGGAAAATCCAGCACCACGTTGACACCGGACGCCAGCAGCTCGATCACCAGCGGCTCAAGCACGCCGCGAACCCGCTGGGCACAACGCAGGTAGTCGGCAATGCTCTGGATCTCACCGGGGTAGAGAGTGGCCAGCCAGTGGTCTTCGCTGAGCACAATGGCCGCGTGCTCGGCAGCCAGGGTTTTGGCGAGCGTGGACTTGCCAGAGGCGATCTTGCCGCACAACAGATGCAGGGTTGGCATAAAACGATTCCTTGTTGGGGCCAAGCAGGATGAGTCATGGAGCTGGCGTCGTAAACACATCCAGCTACATCTGCCAGGAAACATCTCCACCTCTCAATGAACTTTCTGACAAATGACAGGCTCCTTTCCTATGCGAAGTCAGCGCACCTTGAGTCCAGGGTGCAGAACGATAAGGAGCCGCCACCGACATGACTACCCTACCCACCTACCCCGTCGTCAGACCTGGCCCGCTGCATGGGACCTTACTGGCCGGCACTGTGCCGTTGTTTCTCGGCGCCTTGCTCAGTGATATCGCCTACGGCCAGAGTTACCAGATCCAATGGGCCAACTTCGCCTCCTGGCTGATCGCCGGGGCGCTGGTGTTCTGTGGTTTTGCCCTGTTGTTTGCGTTGGTCAATCTGGTGCGTGCCGAACACAAGGGCGGGCGCCCCGTGGCGTATTTCCTGCTGTTGTTGGCTACTTGGGTACTCGGGCTGATCAATGCCTTCCAACACGCCAAGGACGCGTACGCCATGATGCCCACCGGCCTGGTGCTGTCGGCGATTGTCACCGCCCTGGCGATCATCGCCACCTGGATCGGCTTGACCAACCTGCGCTCAGGAGCTGCCCGATGAAACCACTCAACACATTGACCGTGCTCAGCGCTGCCCTGTTGCTGAGTGCCTGTGGCGGCGAAGGTGACAAGACCCAGGCCCGCGGCCCAGATCCCAAGCTGCCCGAACAACAAAGCAGCCTGCTGCCGAGCATGAAGATCGCCGAGCCCACGCCTTGGGGCGAACAAAAGCCCAAGGTGCCCGAAGGCTACAGCGTGACCGCCATCGCCACCGACCTGGCAATCCCCCGTCAAACCCTGGTGTTGCCCAACGGCGACATCCTCGTGGCCGAAGGCCGTGGCGGCAGTGCGGCCAAGCTCAAGCCCAAGGACGTGATCGCCAGCGTGATCAAGGCCCAGGGCAACACCAAGGTCAAAGGCGGCAACCGCATTACCCTGCTGCGCGATGCCGACGGCGACGGCACCTATGAACTCAAGACCGTGTTCGCCGACAACCTCAACGCCCCCTATGGCCTGGCATACGCCGACGGCAAACTCTATGTGGCCAACCAGGACGCGCTGGTGCGTTTCGACTACGCCGACGGCCAGACCAAGGCCAGTGCGCCGCCGGTCAAAGTCACCGACCTGCCGGCGCAGATCAATCACCACTGGACCAAGTCCTTGGCGGTCAGTGATGACGGGCGCCAGCTGTATGTGGGCATCGGCTCCAACAGCAACATCACCGAGCGCGGCATGGAAGTGGAGATCGACCGCGCCATGGTCTGGCAGATCGACGCGGCCACTGGCGCGCACAAACCCTACGCTACCGGGCTACGCAACCCCACGGCGCTGACCATCCAACCGGGCTCCGGGCAACTGTGGACGGTGGTCAACGAACGCGATGAACTCGGCCCCGACCTGGTGCCGGACTACCTGACGTCAGTGCGCGAAGGTGCCTTCTACGGTTGGCCCTACAGCTACTGGGGCCAGAACGTCGACCCACGGGCACAACCGCAGAACCCAGCCAAAGTAGCCTCGGCGATCAAGCCCGATTACAGCCTGGGTTCCCACGTGGCTGCACTGGGTGTGGATTTCTCCATCCCAGCCATGGGTGAAAAATTTGCCGACGGCGTGTTTGTCGGCGAACACGGCAGCTGGAACCGCGACAATCCGGTGGGCTACAAGGTGATCTTCGTGCCGTTCAGCAATGGCAAGCCCGCTGGCGAACCCATCGACTTCGCCACCGGCTTTCGGGGTGACGATGGCAAGACCCGTGGGCGCCCGGTGGGCGTGACGGTGGACCCCAAAGGCGCACTGATCATTGCCGACGACCTGGCCAATACCCTTTGGCGCGTCACCCGTAATAAATAACCGGGGGTGACAGGGGCGGCGACGCCCCTGTCAGTCGTCCTTCTGCAATTGCGCTTCAAGCCAGGCCAGCAACGCAGCCACCTCCTCCCGACTGCTTGCCCCATGCTGCCTGTACACCGAAATAGCCTCCGGCAGAAACACGCTTTCAGCACAGGGGCGCACCAGTGCCCCACTGTCAATCAGCCTGCTGGCGGTGCGACGCCAGCCCATGGCAACACCGTGCCCTTCCACCGCCGCCTGCAACATCAGCGGGTAGCTGTCGAAGGTGGCACTGCGCGCATCTTTGGCCAACACCCGCCCAAACACCTGCAGCCACTCATCCCACTCCATCAAGTGCGGAGGTTCAGAGCTATGGTGCAAAAAGGTGCAAGGCTGTAACTCAGCGAGCGCTAACGGCTGCTGCGGGCACAGGTAGGCGGGACTGCACACCGGAAACACTTCATCAGAAGCGGTAAACATCAGCGTATGGGCACCACTGGCGCGCCGGGTACTTTGCAGGGCTACATCGAAGTGGCCCTCGAATTGCGTGATGGGCCGCGTACAGGTCACCACCTGGATCTCGACCTGCGGATATTGCTGATGGAACGTCGACAGGCGCGGCATCAACCAATAGAACGCCTCGCACAACTGGCACAACAGCACCACCCGATTGCGTAGCGGCGCCGCGCGTAGCTGAGCCGCGCCATCACTGATGCTTTGCAACGCGGCACTGACCACCCGCCCCAATTCACGCCCCTCTTGCGTCAGGAACACCGCACGGTTGCGCCGACTAAAGAGTTTCACCCCCAGGTTATCTTCCAGCCCGCGAATCTGCCGGCTGACAGCCGCCTGGGTGATGTGCAGTTCATCGGCCGCCTTGGAAAAACTTTCCAGGCGCGCAGCGGCTTCAAACGGCAACAGGCTGGCGAGGGGCGGTAAGGTTTTGCCAAGTAGATTCATAATCTGAGGTAATGCATCAAGGGCCGAGAACTCGTTTGTAGCACAGCCGTGCGGCTGGGCACCATGAATCCATTACTTCATGGATCAGCCTGATGAGCACTTCCCAAGCTTCAGTCTTTACCGGCGTGATATGCGCGGTGGTCGCCACCCTTGGCTGGGCACTGAACTTCATTGCGCCCTACGTCACCGGGGCCTATAGCCTCTACGATCTGATGGCTGTGCGCTTTCTGATGGCCGGCGGGCTGGGCGTCGTCTGGATGATTGTGTGTCGATCGCAACTGCGGATGCTCAGCCATGGCCAGTGCCTGCTCGCGGCACTACTGGGCGCAATGGGCTGCCTGGGCTACGGCGTATGCATTGCAGGCGGCGTGATCGTCGGCGGCCCGGTGCTGACGCCAGCGTTTGTCGGGATGGTCCCGGTGCTGCTGGCGCTGATAGGCAACGCCAGCGATAAAACCCTGCAGTGGCGTCAACTGGTGATGCCGTTGCTCTGTCTCTCGGTGGGGCTGTTGCTGGTCAATATCAGCAGTCTGCACCAGCCCTCTTCGGGCAGCGGCTCCTGGTTGGCCGGTCTGTTTTTTTCTTTGGGCGCCGTCGCCTTATGGATGGCGTTCAGCGTGATCAACCAACAGCAACTGGCGCACCTGCCGGCCAAGGTGACAGGTGTGTGGACCGCCCTGATGCTAGTGGGGGCCGGTGCCGCTGCGCTGATCATCCTGCCGTGGCTATACGTGTTGGGCGTGTTGCGGTTGCCCACCCTTGGCGCTGGCTGGAGCCAGGCATGGCCGCTGTATACCTGGAGCCTGGTGATCGCCGTGATGTCCACCGTCGTCGGCGCCTGGGCCTGGAACGCCGCGACGCGGCGCCTGCCCATGGTTTTGAGCGGCCAGTTGATTGCCCTGGAATCACTGTTCGCCAGCCTGCTGGGCCTGTGGTTTCACCAGCGCTGGCCAACGCCCCTGGAAGCAGCGGGCCTGGCCGCGGTACTGATCGGTGTAGTGATGGCAGTTCGTATTATCCTGGCGGACGCAAAGTCCGTCACAGCCCACGATGCTTTAGGGGAGATTCAATCATGACCCACGCAAGTGATGCCTTGGCACTGCGCGAAACGTTCGACTTTCACGGCCAGGCGGTGCGCTGGGGCCAACTCGGCACTCAGGGCCCGGCCTTGGTGATGGTGCATGGCACGCCCTTCTCTGCCCATGTGTGGCGACGCATCGCGCCATTGTTCGCCCAGCACTGTCGCGTGTTCTATTACGACCTGCTCGGCTACGGCCAGTCGCAAAAGGCGCCGGGGCAGGACGTCTCCCTCGGCGTGCAAAACACCTTGCTGGCCGCACTGCTTGAACATTGGCGCCTGGAACGCCCTCATCTACTCGCCCATGATTTTGGCGGTGCCACGGCACTGCGCACGCATCTGCTGGATAGCTGCGACTACGCCAGCCTCACCCTGATCGATCCCGTTGCCCTGGCGCCCTGGGGTTCGCCGCTGATTCAGCATGTGCGTCAGCACGAACGGGCCTTCAGCGATGCGCCGGCATACATCCACGAGGCGATCGTGCGTGCCTATCTTCAGGGCGCCGCTTTCAAGCCGCTGCCTGCCGAGGTATTGCAAGCTTATGTCACGCCCTGGATGGGCGAGATTGGCCAGGCCGCTTTTTACCGACAGATCGTGCAAATGGATCAGCGTTATACCGATGCGATAGAAGATCAACTCGCCAGCGTCCGTTGCCCGGTGCTGTTGCTGTGGGGTGAAGAAGATCGGTGGATCCCGCTGGCGCAAGGCGATGCACTCGCTGGCAGATTGGCCGGGGCACGCTACCTGCGTATCCCCCATGCCGGGCATCTGGTGCAAGAAGATGCACCAGATGCCATCGTTGCCGCGCTGATGGCGTTTCTACGGTTGCCTGAAGCGGCCCCTAAAGATCAGTAATTTCCTTGTGACGGGGCACCAATGCCTTCATCACGCTCCAGGCCACCAGGTAGGCCAGGGCGCAGATGGCAAACATGATCATGTAGCCGGTGTGGATGTCGTTGACAGACTTGTAGTAGTCGAACACCCAACCGCCGATCTTGGTCATGACCACGCCGCCCAGGCCCCCGGCCATGCCACCAATGCCGACCACCGAGGCCACGGTTTTCTGCGGGAACATATCGGACACGGTGGTGAAGATATTGCACGACCACGCCTGGTGCGCCGAGGCGCCCACGCCAATCAGCAGCACCGGTACCCAGAAGCTCAGGTAACCCAGGGGCTGTGCCAGCAACACCACCAGCGGGAACAGCGCAATCACCAGCATGGCTTTCATACGCCCGTCATAGGGTGCATCGCCGCGCGCCATGAAGTAGCTCGGGAACCAGCCGCCACCGATGCTGCCGACCATGGTCATGCTGTACAGCACCGCCAGCGGCATGACGATATCGGCGCCTTTCATGCCGTACTGCGCCGACAGGTAGGTGGGCAGCCAGAACAGGAAAAACCACCACACACCGTCAGTCATGAACTTGCCGAATGCGAACGCCCACGTCTGGCGGTAAGTCAGCAGTTTGAACCAGGAGACTTTCTTTGCGTTGGCGCCCGTAGGCTCCGGAGTGAAAGGCTGTACGGTCTGATCGCTGCGGATGTAGGCCAGTTCTTCAGCGGACAGTCGTTTTTGCTGTTCCGGTTTTTCGTACACGGCGGCCCAGACTGCCACCCACACAAACCCCAACATGCCAATGACTATAAATGCCGCCTCCCAACCCCACCAGCCTGCGATCAACGGCACGCAGATCGGCGCCAGGATCGCGCCGACGTTGGCACCGGAGTTGAAGATGCCGGTGGCCAGTGAGCGTTCCTTCTTGGGAAAATATTCAGCGGTGGCCTTGATCGCGATAGGGAAATTACCCGCTTCGCCGATCGCCAACACGGCACGCGACAGCATGAACCCGGCAATCGACACCGGAATCACCGCCAGGCCGACAGCGCTGCTGACCGCCGCAATGCCCTCGCCCATCGGCACCGAAAACGCATGCATGATCGCCCCAGTGGACCAAATGCCGATCGCCACCACATACGCGGCCTTGGTACCGATCTTGTCGACAAACCGCCCGGCAAACAGCATGGAAATCGCGTAGACGAACTGGAACACCGCGGCAATGTTGGCGTAATCGGTGTTGCTCCAGCCAAATTGTGTCGAGAGTTGCGGCGCCAACAGGCTCAGCACCTGACGGTCGAGGTAGTTGACCGTGGTCGCGAAAAACAGCATCGCGCAGATCGTCCAGCGATAGCTGCCGACCGCCTGGCCGACACGATAGGCACTGATGGGCTCGTTCAGATTCATGGCATCACTTTTTTATTTTTGTTAGGTAGGACACATGTAACGTCATATGTCGTCGTACAACTATGGCTTTTATATCGGGACGCCTGCGCAGTGTCAATCTGAACAAGCGCCGTTTATCGAGGAATTACGTACGTATGAAAAATGTCAGGCGTTAGCAGTTGTAGGATGACAAACCCGCAACACCAGACTGGGTGCCTGGCCAGGTACGTCGTCCAGCAGGCCGAAGGGCTGCATGCCAATCTTCTCCAGTACGCGGATCGACGCAGCATGATCGGGCCGTACCAGGCCGAAAACCTCCGGCAAACCCAAGGTTACAAAAGCCAGCTCCAACGCGTCACGGCCCACTTCGGTGGCGTAGCCCTGCCCCCAGGCTTCGACGGCAAAGCGGTAACCGAGGTTGATGCGTCGTTGGGTCAGATAGTTAAGCGGTGCAATGCCGCCAAACCCGATGATGTGTTCGGGCGCTTCTTTACGGGCAATCGCCCACCAGCCGTAGCCGTGATTGGCCCATTGCTCCATCCAGTGAGCCAACAAGCGTTGAGCCGTCGCAAGATCGGGCATGGGCCCGGCCGGGTTGAACAGATTGGTCTGCGGATCACCGAAGATCGCAAACAACCGCCGGACATCTGCCAGTCGTGGTTGGCGGTAGATGAGGCGTGAATGGAGGTTAGGCATACAAATGACGTCCCTGTTTGGGGCATGAACCTTCGAACCGAGTTTAGCCAATATCGCTATCGTCGCCGCAGTCAGTTAAGCGAACGAAATGCTCAAAGCAGCGACGACCCAATGTGGGAGGGGGCTTGCCCCCTCCCACATTTAAATTTGGTTGAGGCGTGGATTTGCACGCCGCCGCGAGGGCACTCACACGATATTTTCGCTAATGCGAGAAAAAACACCCGATGCGGTGAATTTTTTCGTGTCCACTTGTATCTGAACTGACAGAGCGGTGCCATCGTAGCGATGGCACCTCCCCGTTCAGCTTTAGAGTGGCCCGCATGAAACTACGGAAAAAACGCGTCAAACCCATCGGCTTGAAAGACATCACCATTGTCGACGACAACAAGATGCGCAAGGCGATCACCGCCGCCGCCCTTGGCAATGCCATGGAATGGTTCGACTTCGGCGTGTATGGCTTTGTCGCCTATGTGCTGGGCAAGGTGTTCTTCCCCGATGCGTCCCCCAGCGTACAAATGATCGCCGCATTGGGTACCTTCTCGGTGCCCTTCCTGATTCGCCCACTGGGCGGTCTGTTCTTCGGTGCCTTGGGAGATAAGTACGGGCGGCAAAAAGTCCTCGCTGCCACCATCGTGATCATGTCCCTGAGCACCTTCGCCATTGGCTTGATTCCCGGCTATGCCTCCATTGGCATCTGGGCGCCAATCCTGCTGCTGCTGTGCAAAATGGCCCAGGGCTTCTCGGTAGGCGGCGAGTACACCGGCGCATCGATCTTCGTCGCCGAATACGCCCCGGACCGCAAGCGCGGCTTCCTCGGCAGCTGGCTGGACTTCGGCTCGATTGCCGGTTTCGTCCTCGGCGCAGGTGTGGTGGTACTGATCTCCACCGTGCTCGGCGAAGCGGAATTCGAATCCTGGGGCTGGCGCCTGCCGTTCTTCCTTGCCCTGCCCCTGGGCATCATCGGCCTGTACCTGCGCCACGCACTGGAAGAGACTCCAGCGTTCCAGCAGCACGTCGACAAGCTTGAACAGGGCGACCGCGAAGGCCTGAGCCACGGCCCTAAAGTCTCGTTCAAGGAAATCGCCACCAAACACTGGCGCAGCCTGTTGACCTGCATCGGGATCGTCGCGGCGACCAACGTGACGTACTACATGCTGCTCACCTATATGCCCAGCTACCTGTCGCATAACCTGCACTACGCCGAAAACAGCGGCGTGTTGATCATCATCGCGATCATGGTCGGCATGTTGTTCGTGCAGCCATTCATTGGCTTTGTCAGCGACAAGATCGGCCGCAAGCCGTTCATCATCGCCGGCAGCATCGGCCTGCTGTTCCTGTCGATCCCGGCGTTCATGCTGATCACCAGCGGCAAGACCGGCTTGATCTTCAGCGGCCTGCTGATCCTGGCGATCGTGCTGAACTTCTTTATCGGCGTGATGGCCTCGACCTTGCCAGCGATGTTTCCAACGCACTTGCGCTACAGCGCCCTGGCCAGTGCATTCAACGTATCGGTGCTGATCGCCGGCGTCACGCCAACCGTCGTCGCCTGGCTGGTGGAGAGCACCAACGACCTGTACATGCCCGCCTACTACCTGATGGTGTTTGCCGTGGTTGGCCTGGTCACCGGCCTGACCATGAAAGAAACCGCCAACAAGCCACTGCGCGGCGCGGCCCCGGCGGCTTCCGACATGGAAGAAGCCAAAGAACTGCTGCAGGAGCATCACGACAACATCGAGCAGAAGATCGAAGACATCGACGCCGAGATTGCCGCGCTGCAAGCCAAGCGTGAAAACCTGGTACAGCAGCATCCACGGATTAACTAAGACCTGACTGTGCGTGGTCGCGACCAGCGACCACGCCATTGGAGCGTTCAGCATGGCTACAAGCGTCACCGCCGCACAATCGCTACTCAGCGCAGACGAACGCGCCGCTATCGCAGAAATCGAAGCCACCACCAACATTCTCAAGCTGGTCACGCGGCTGACCGGGATGAGGTTCGCCGGCATCGCCAAGTTCACCGACCATGAATGGGTAGTGTGTTCGGCCTACGACCCTCTGCAAATGGGCATCCATGTCGACGACGTACTCGACCTGGAAACCACCCTGTGCAGTGAGTTCTGCATCGACCCTCAAGCCCTGTTCATCCCGCAGATCAGCCATAACGGTCGCTTTGCCTCGCGCCCGGTGGTCAAGCAATACGCCATCGAAAGCTATGCCGGTGCACCGATCTTTCTGCCCGACGGGCGCCTGTTTGGCGCGCTGTGTGCGCTGGACTCACGGGCAATGCTGTTTGATGACCCCAACCTGCCCGAAACCCTGAGCCTGTTTGCGCGGCTGATCGGCTGCATTTTCTACGCTAACCTGGCCCCGGATCAGTAACCCCCGCCCTGCCCCGCAGCGCGACCATGTCGCGCTTGGGTGGCACGCCAAACAAGCGACTGTACTCACGACTGAACTGCGACGGGCTCTCATAGCCCACTTTGAACGCTGCGCTGGACACGTCCTGGTGCTCGTTCAACATCAATCGTCGCGCTTCATTCAAACGCAGCCATTTCTGGTACTGCAACGGGCTCATCGCCGTCAGTTGGCGGAAATGATGGTGAAAGGTCGCTGCGCTCATCTGCACCCGCGCTGCCAATTCTTCCACGCGTAGCGCCGCATCGAAATTCAATTTCAACCAATCGATAGCCTTGGCAATCCGATAACCCTGCCCGTCCACCGAACAGATCTGGCGCAGGCGGCCGGCCTGGTCGCTTTTCAATAGGCGGTAATGAATCTCGCGCTGGACCAACGGCGCGAGTACCGGAATCGCTTCAGGCTCCTCAAGCAACGCGACCAGACGAGCGAATGCGCTGAGCATACCGTCGGTGACCGTACCGATACCCACGCCTTTCATCATCGCACGCTCTCGGGTTGGCGGCAGATCACCTTGGGCAATCAGCTCGGCCAACATGCGCAAGTCCAGTTTGAACGTCAGCCCCAGGCAAGGTTGCTCGGGGCTGGCGACCAGTACCTCCGAGTTGGCCGGAATGTCCAGCGACGTCACCAGAAAGCGCGAGCTGTCGTAGGGGTAACCCTCACCACCGGCCCACAATTGCTTCTGGCCCTGCACCACCAGCACAATGCACGGTTCGACCATGCACACCACAGGCGCGGCCGGTTGTTCACGCCGATAGAACGCCAGCCCGGGAATCGGCATGGGGTAATCGCCGGGCGACGGGGTGCGCGACTCGATGGAGTGCGCGAGGGTTTGCAGGGATGCAGGGTGGATGCTCATAACGGACTCTTTTGCCTCTTTGCGCAACTTTACTCCCGCACGGCTCGCGAGTCCCCGGTATACCGCGAGACTCAGAGGATCAGGCAAGTAATCTGGCGAATCGAACTATGGAGCATGGGGTTTGATCCGGAAAATGCGCAGGCCATTACGCATCAACGGGTTTACGCCATGTCTGATACACCTACCAAAAGCAGTTGGGGCGCGGTGCTGGCGATGTCGCTCGCCGCGTTCGCCCTGGTCGCCTCCGAATTCATGCCCGTCAGCCTGCTGACACCGCTGGCCGCCGACCTGCACATCACCGAAGGCCAGGCTGGCCAGGGCATTTCCGTGTCCGGGGTGTTTGCCCTGCTCACCAGCCTGGTGATCGCCTCGATCGCTACACGGGTGGACCGCAAGCGCCTGTTGATGGCGTTGACGCTGCTGATGATTATCTCCGGCACCGTGGTAGCGTTCGCGCCCAATTACCTGGTGTTCATGCTCGGCCGAGCCTTGATTGGCGTGGCGATTGGTGGCTTCTGGTCATTGTCGGCGGCCACGGCGATGCGCCTGGTGCCGCAAGCACAGATACCGCGGGCCCTTGCCATCGTCAACGGCGGCAACGCGCTGGCAACGGTGATCGCCGCGCCGCTGGGCAGCTTTCTCGGCGGGATCATCGGCTGGCGCGGTGCGTTCTTCTGCGTGGTGCCGGTCGCGGTGGTTGCACTGGTATGGCTGCTGGCCAGCCTGCCCGCGCTGAAAAACCAGGGTGCGGCGAAAACCGCCAATGCCTTGCGCCTGATGAAAAACCCCAAGGTGGCCTTGGGCATGTTCGCCGTCAGCGTGTTCTTCATGGGCCAGTTCATGTTGTTCACCTACCTGCGCCCGTTTCTGGAAAGCGTCACGCGGGTTGAGGTGTCTACGTTGTCGTTGATGCTGTTGGTGCTTGGCCTGGCAGGCCTGGCCGGTACGTTTTTGATTGAACGCTTCCTCAAGCACAACCTGTACCCGACACTGATTGCCATCCCGCTGATCATGGCAGGCCTCGCACTTGCGCTGGTGGAGTGGGGCCATTCAACGATCATAACCACGCTATTGCTCGGCAGTTGGGGCCTGGTGGCAACCGCCGCACCTGTGGGCTGGTGGACGTGGCTGGCGCAGACCTTGCCCGATGACGCCGAGGCCGGCGGCGGATTGATGGTGGCTATCATCCAATTGGCGATTGCTGCCGGCGCCACCGTCGGCGGCGTGGCGTTCGACCTGAGCGGCTACCAGGCCACCTTTGAGCTCAGTGCCGGCTTGCTGGTAGTCGCCACCCTGCTTGCCTGCCTGGCGTCACGCCGCGCTGTGCAAGCGCGTGTTATCAGCAGCGCTACCTGAAAAAATGACTCGGCGTCTTGCCAAACTGTTTCTTGAACATGCTGGTAAAGGCGCTGGGGCTTTCGTAACCCAGTTCAAATGCCACATCGATAATCTTCTGCCCTACCGCAATGCGCTCCAGCGCCAATAGCAACCGTGCCTGCTGGCGCCATTGGCCGAAGGTCATGCCAGTTTCCTTGCGAAACAGGCGCTGAATGGTGGTTTGATCCAGCCCCAGGCGCGCGCTCCAATCGGCGACAGTAGAGGCATCCCCCGGTTCGTCCTGCAACGCCAGGCAAATCTGGCTGAGGCGCGGGTCGGCAGGCTGCGGCAGGGACAGCGGCAAGTCCGGCAGGATCGCCAGTTCGTCGAGGATCAGGTGCATGATCCTGGCATCGCGTGAGTCGTCGGCATACGGCGGCTTCAGGCTCACCGACGCCTTGATCAGTTCACTCAACAGCGGCGAAACCGTCACCGTCTTCGGCTCGGTTGGCAGGTTCGGGAAGCTGTCCGGGCGCACGAACACGCTGCGCATCTTCAACGTGCCTACGCAGCGCAGCGAATGGACTTGCCCGCACGGCATCCAGAAGCCACGGTTGGGTGGCACCGTCCATTGATTCAGCGCCGAATACACCACCATCACCCCGCCAATAGCATAGAGCAGTTGATGCTTGTTGTGGCTGTGTTCCGGAATCACCCAGTTTTCCGGATAATCGGTGGCCGAGCTGATGACGGCCCAATCGCCTTCATCGATCTCTTGGAGAAATTTGTTGAGGGATTTGATTGTTTCGCCCTTTTTGCGATGGTTTATGCCCGAATTTCGCGAGACAGGCATTTTCTTCGAATTTAGCATAGCTTTCGAAACAATTAGAAATGGCTGCCAGCTAAAGTACTGTCTGCCCCTGTTCGCTGCCTTGTATGGAATGCCCGCATGTCGAGCCTCACCGCGACACCCGCCGCTGCTACCACGACGCCCCAGGTAAGCCCTCTGGTCATGCGCGTCCTCGGCGCCTGCGCCCTGGCGCATATGATCAATGACCTGATCCAGGCCGTACTGCCGTCGATCTACCCGATGCTCAAGGCCAACTACGGCCTGAGCTTCACCCAGGTCGGCCTGATCACCCTGACCTTCCAGTTGACCGCCTCCCTGCTGCAACCGTGGATCGGCTACCACACCGACCGCCACCCCA
Organism: Pseudomonas sp. OST1909; assembly: GCF_015277575.1. Classification (NCBI taxonomy): domain Bacteria; kingdom Pseudomonadati; phylum Pseudomonadota; class Gammaproteobacteria; order Pseudomonadales; family Pseudomonadaceae; genus Pseudomonas; species Pseudomonas sp. OST1909. Next base: position 3,067,425 of record NZ_CP063780.1, on the reverse strand, counting down.
AGCCCTGGCTGCTGCCGGCGGGCATGGTGTGCACCTTGATCGGTATTTTGATGCTGGCGTTTGTCGGCAACTTCCCGGCGATTCTGCTCGCGGCGGGGCTGGTGGGTGTCGGCTCGTCGACCTTCCACCCGGAAACCTCGCGGGTCGCACGCCTGGCGTCCGGTGGGCGCTATGGCCTGGCGCAATCGACCTTCCAGGTCGGCGGTAATACCGGCAGCGCGTTCGGCCCTTTGCTGGCGGCAGCGATCATCATTCCCTACGGCCAGACCCATATCGCCTGGTTCGGCCTGTTTGCAGTGTTCGCAATCCTGGTGCTGTACGGGTTGAGCCGCTGGTACCGTCACCATCTCAACCTGTTCAAGCTCAAGCAGGGCAGCCAGGCGACCCATGGCTTGTCCAAAGGCCGCGTGACTTTCGCTTTGGTGGTTCTGGCCGTGCTGGTGTTCTCCAAGTATTGGTACATGACCAGCCTGACCAGCTACTTCACCTTCTACCTGATTGAAAAATTCCAGCTGTCGGTGGCCAGCTCCCAGATGTACCTGTTCCTGTTCCTTGGCGCGGTGGCGGTCGGCACCTTCGCCGGGGGCCCGATCGGCGACAAGATCGGCCGCAAGAAAGTCATCTGGTTCTCGATCCTCGGCGCCGCCCCGTTCACCCTCGCCCTGCCCTACGTCGACCTGTTCTGGACCGCCGTACTCAGCGTGGTCATCGGTTTCATCATCGCCTCGGCGTTCTCGGCCATTGTGGTGTTTGCCCAGGAACTGGTGCCGGGCAACGTGGGCATGATCGCTGGGATATTCTTCGGCCTGATGTTCGGTTTCAGCGGGATTGGCGCGGCGTTGCTGGGGTTGCTTGCCGATAACCACGGGATCGAATACGTCTACAAACTGTGCTCGTTCCTGCCGCTGGTGGGCATCCTGACGATACTGTTGCCTTCGACCAAGGGGGTTTGAACGAAGGCAGGTGAGTATTTACCTGATCAAACTGTGGGAGGGACTTGCGCCCGGTAAGCATAGGTATCTTCACAACTTTGGTGCGACGCCGAAACTGTGGGAGGGGGCTTGCTCCCGATGGCGGCCTCAGGGTCGACCAGGGTGCTGGATCAGACCGAGTACATATCCGTTATTTGGGTAACGGCTGCTATTGGTTCCGCTTTTACAGCGGGTCACTTTTGAAAAGCGCAAAAGTAACCCAAACGCTCTTGCCCCACCACTCGGCACCTCGCTTAGGCTCGGTGTGCCCGTAATCCGCCATGGATTTGGGGGGCCGCCGCCACGCGCCATCCATGGCGCGGGGCGGCTAAACCGGCATCCCTGCCGGTTTACCCCCCAAATCCATGGCGAATTACGGCCAGCGTGGTTTAACGGGGCGCCTCAGATCAAAAGCAGATCAAGATCAAGAGCGGCTCGCTTCGCATCGTGGTTACCGTCGGTTGCTATCAAGTTGTGTAGATACCTATGGCCATCGGGGGCAAGCCCCCCATTTACGCCGCGTAACCTACCGGTCATAACAAACGGCCACGCTGCGCCCCGTCTTAACCGACTCTAACGCACAGTCAGCCAGGTGCAAGGCATACAGCCCATCACGCATGCCGGTGGGCAACTCACGCCCCTCATTCAGCGCATCGACAAACTGCATCAACTCATTACGATAGGCATCCGCATAGCGCTCAAGGAAAAAGTGCTGCAACGGCTCCAGTGCTTCAGTGTGTTCAGCACTCCAGTGTCGCAAGGTACTGGGCCTGTGGTTATCGGTGAGCAGTACGCCGCTGGCGCCGGAGACTTCTACACGTTGATCGTAGCCATACACCGCCTGGCGGCAGCAGTTGATATGGCATTGCTTGCCCGAGGCGGTGCGCAGCAGGACCATCACGCTGTCGTAGTCGTCAATCTGTTCCAGGCTCGGGTCTACCAGGCGGCTGGCGAAGGCGCTGACTTGCACCGGCTCTTCACCCAGCAAGTGCCGGGCAGTGTCGAAGTCGTGGATAGTCATATCGCGCAGGATGCCACCGGAATGTTCCAGATACTCGCGCGGAGCCAGGCCGGGGTCGCGGCTGGTAATGATCACCTGGCGCACTGCGCCGATCTGGCCGGCGTCCAAGGCCTGGCGCAGCCGCAGCATGTCCGGGTCGAAACGGCGGTTGAAGCCAAGCATCACCTTGCCGCCCTGACGCTCCACGGTTTGTGCTGCGCTGCGCGCCTTGGCGATATCCAGGTCGATGGGCTTTTCACAGAGTACCGCCTTGCCCTGGGCCACGGCGGCCAGCAACAGGTCGATATGGGTGTCGGTGGGCGTGCCGATCACCACTGCGTCGATGTCCTTGCGGTTCAGCACGGCGGCGCAGTCGTATGCTGCTTCACATCCCAACTGCGTGCTCAGGGCATCGACGCCTTCGCGCCAGGGGTCGGCCACCAGCACCAGCGTGGCGTTGGGATGGGCAGCGACGTTGGCGGCGTGGATCTTGGCGATGCGCCCCGCACCTAGAACGGCAATACGTAGCATGGTCGAACTCCTGAATCGTTATTGGATTTGTAGTTTCAGAGCTTCAGTCCGGCAGGTTGAACGGCGTGACGATCTGCACCTGTGACGGCGCAATCGGCCCGGTCTTCCATAACCGGTGGTACTGCAGGATGTACAGGAACACGTGGCGGGCATCGATCTGCAAATTGTGGTCGATGATTGCCGCGACTTTTTCTTCCCTTAGCAACTGGCGGTTTTCTTCGTCGAGGTCGTGGCCGATAAAGACGTCCAGCGGGCGATTCCGAGCGGCAAAGGCGTCGACAATCGCACGGTTGCCGCCGCCGACGCTGTACACCGCCTTGAGCCCGGGATGCTGCTGCAGCGCCTGGGTCACTCGCTCGAAGGTGCGCTCGTATACGCCGTAGCCGCCGCTGATCTCCAATACCCGCAAGTGCTCGGCGCGGCCGCGCAGCCAGGTGCGAAAGCCCATTTCGCGTTCTTCTTCACCCCGGAACAATTCACTGCCGATCACCACCGCGACGTCCTGGGGCACGTTCGGCAGCCAGTTCGACATCAGGTAGGCGGCGGTCTGGCCGGCAGTGCGATTGTCCATGCCCACATAGCCGACGCGCTCGCTCTGGGGCAGGTCAGTCACCAGGGTCACCACCGGAATGCCGGCCGCAATCAGTTGCTTGACGGCCAAGTTCACCGCTGGCTCATCGGCGGCCTTGAGCACCACGCCCTGGCTGCCTGTTTCGAGGCAGCGCAGCAATTGATCGTGCATAGCCTGGGGCTCGATCTCTTCGAACAGATGAAAGCGCGGCGCAATGCGAAACGGCGCGAGGCTGGCCAGTTGCGCCACGATCGCCACCTGCACCGCCGCGCTGAACCGCTGGGGCGTATGCATGATCACGTCCACATGGAACGTGCGCCCCACGGCCAGGCCGTTTTTTTCCTGGGCCTCCAACTCCTCCAGCGCCTGCTCGATACGCCGACGGGTCTGCGCATGCACGCTGCCACGCTGGTGCAGCACGCGGTCGACTGTGGCTTTGCTGACGCCTGCCTGAGTGGCGAGCTGCTTGACGGAAAAGTGTTTTGCGCGTTCGAGCATGGTTTTCGCCTGAGGTCTTTTTGAGGTCTTTTTTGGGCTTTACTGAGGTTTTGCAATGCTAGTCTCAGTTTTGTCCGGCGTCGAGCCGAGCGAGCAAAACAACAAAAACTCCAGGAGAGCCCAATGCCCCACACCAATCTTGCGACCTCGTTCAACAGCCAATACTTTGTCGTCACCGGCAGCACCCAGGGCCTCGGCGCGGCGGTGGCCCATACCCTGGCTCGCCGGGGTGCGGCCGGGCTGATCATTTGTGGACGCCGCCGTATCGAAGGCCAGGAGCAGGTGCGCCAGTTGGCGCAACTGGGCTGCCAGGCATTTTTTGTCGAGGCCGACCTGGAAAAAGTCGAGGATTGCCGCGCGATCATCGAGGCGGCACGCACGCATTTCGGCACTTTGCATGGCTTGGTGAACTGCGCCGGCATGTCTGACCGTGGCACCATTCTGGACACCTCGCCGCAACTCTTCGAACGCCTGTTTGCGGTGAATGTGCGGGCACCATTTTTTCTGATGCAGGAAGCGCTCAAGTTGATGATCAGCAAGGGCGTGGAAGGTGCGGTGGTGAATATCCAGAGCGTCACCGGGCATGGCGGGCAATCGTTCTTGAGTGCCTATGCCGCGTCCAAGGGCGCGCTGGCAATCCTGACCAAGAACGTCGCTTTCAGCGCCTTGCGCAACCGCATCCGCGTGAATGGCTTGAATATCGGTTGGATGGACACGCCCCACGAAGATCAGATCCAGCGCCACTATCACGGTGCCCAGGACGGCTGGCTCGCCGAGGCCGAACACGCCCAGCCGTTTGGCCGTCTGCTCAAGCCCGAAGAAGTGGCACGTAGCGTGGCGTTTTTGCTGTCCACTGAGTCTGGAATGATGAGCGGCGCGGTGATCGACCTGGAGCAAGGCGTGGTCGGCTGCACCGACAGCAGCACCCCGCAACCTCACAAGGCCCTGAGCCTGCCCGGAGGTGCATAATGTCCGCCTTCGTAACCAGCGATGCCGTGCGCCTGGCCGACTTCAGCCGCATTTGTGCGCAGTGCGTCAACCCCGGCGACTACCCGTTGTGCCTTGAGGTGCAAGGCAATGTGCCGATCTATCAGGCCCACACCTTGCGCAACAACGACCGACTGACCGTCATGAACGAACTGCATGGCCTGTTCCGTGACGGGCCTGGTGTGATGGTGGTGCGCCAAGCCTATGAAGACCTGGAAGTCGTGGACCGCCACAGCCAGGTATTCGAAGCGATCTTTGCCCATGAGGCCACCCAAGGCGTGGCCGCCGATCACTTTGCCAGGCCCGGCAGCAATGGGCGGATATGGAACTCGTTGCAAAAGACTGCCTTGCAGTCCCCCGAGTCCTTTGCCGAGTACTACGCCAATCCTCTATTGGAGTTGATTGCTGAAGCCTGGTTAGGGCCGGGCTTCCAGGTAACGGCGCAGGTCAATGTAGTGCGCCCCGGCGGCCAGGCACAGCAGCCACACCGCGACTATCACCTGGGCTTCCAGTCCAATGAAGTGGTGGAGCGTTTTCCGCTGCCGCTGCATGTGCTGTCGCAGTATCTGACGCTACAGGGTGCTATCGCTCATTCGGACATGCCGCTGGAAACCGGCCCGACCCTACTGCTGCCGTTTTCCCAACAGTACGCCCTGGGTTACCTGGCCTGGCGCCGCCCGGAGTTTATCGACTACTTCCAGCAACACGCCGTGCAATTGCCTCTGAACAAGGGCGACTTGCTGTTTTTCAACCCCGCCCTGTTCCACGCCGCCGGCACCAACCGCACGACCGATCGCCAGCGCATGGCCAACCTGCTGCAAATTTCCTCGGCGTTCGGCAAACCGATGGAAGCACTCGACCGCGACCGCATGATGCTGGCGGTCTACCCGGTGCTGCTGGCCAACCCCAACCTGAATACCCACGCCGTGATCGCCTGTACAGCAGACGGTTATTCCTTCCCCACCAACCTCGACACCGACCCACCCTTGCAGGGCCTGGCCCCTCAGACCGGGCAACAGCTGATGCTGCAAGCCCTTGACGAACGCTGGCCCTACGCGGACTTCGCCACCGCCGTGGCGCATCTGCGGGCCAAGCGCCAAGCGTGAATCGCTGCTTTGACAACAACAAAAACAACGGAGCAAACCATGAAAAAGCAACTCCTTGCGACACTGCTGACCCTTGCGATCAGTCCCTGGGCATTTGCCGATATTCGTATAGGCGTGAGCATCGCCCAGGTGGACGACGTATTCCTTGCGCAAATGCGCGACTACATGGCCGCCCACGCCAAGGAACTGCCTGATGTCACCCTGCAATTCGAAGACGCCCAGGGCGATGTAGTGCGCCAACTCAACCAGGTGCAGAACTTCACCGCCCAGGGTATGGACGCAATTATCGTCAACGCGGTAGACACCGCAGCCACCCAGAAAATGACCCTCAACGCCCAGCAAGCCAAGATCCCGCTGGTGTATGTCAACCGTCGCCCGGAGTTCAAGGAGGTGCCGGCCGGCGTGGGCTATGTCGGCTCGGACGAGATCAAAGCGGGTGAAATCCAGATGCGCTACCTGGCCGAAAAAATGGGAGGCAAGGGTAACCTGGCGATCATGCTCGGGCTGCTCTCCAACAACGCGACCCACAACCGCACGTTGGGGGTGAAAACCGTGCTCAAGGACTACCCCGACATCAAGATTGTCGAGGAACAAAGCGCCGAATGGCAGCGCGGCAAGGCGATTGACCTGATGAACAACTGGATCGTATCCGGGCGCAAAATCGATGCCGTGGTGGCCAATGCCGATGAAATGGCGATCGGCGCGGCCATGGCTATCAGCCAGGCAGGCATGCAACCGGGCAAGGACATCCTGGTGGCCGGCAGCGACGGCGGCGCGGCCGGTCTGGATGCGGTGAAAAAAGGCCAGTTGCTGGTCACGGTGTATCAGGACAACAAAGGCCAGGCGGTGGGCTCCATTGACTTGGCGGTGAAGATGGTCAAGCAGCAGCCGTACACGGCGGAACTGACGATTCCCTATCAACAGATCACCAAGGAGAACTACCAGGCGTTCATGAATCCTTGAGTCTGGCAGGGAGCGAACTTGCCGGCAAAGCCTTCAGCCCCGGCGCGGCGCCCGCGTGATCGCTGACGTTTTTCGCGAGCAGGCTCGCTCCTACCCTACCGCCCAGCCCGCACAGGGCATAAACGTGCAGAAAATCACTCATCACGAAATCCATTGATGACGATGTAAAGCAACGGGCCCACCGACACAAACACCGCCGTCAGCAGAAAGTACGGCATCATCGAAGCCAGCGACCGCCCTCGCCCGCGCCCATCCCGGTACATCCACACACACGCCAGCGCCGCCATCAAATACAGGTCGATCACCACCTGCGCCGTATCGGGCCGTGACATCAGCTCCCCTCCAAACGCCAGCAGTGATTGCTCGGCAGTCAGGAGAGTCGCCAGGGTATAGAGCGAAAAAACCAGCAGTGCGGCCAGGGCGATATAGGGTCTTGGCATGGTGCCTTCCTTAGAGTGATCGAGCCCCAAGGTAGTGATAAGGTGCGGCCCTTCGCAATGACCTCGCAGGTTATGAATAAACCATGGATACCCCTGCCACCGCTGGCGAACAGTTGCGTCAACTGCGTCGCGACGCCAAGCTCAGCCAGCTCGACCTGGCCCTGATGACCGGCGTGTCCCAACGCCATCTGAGTTGCATCGAAACCGGCCGCGCCAAGCCGAGCGCGGGCACGTTGCACCATTTGCTGACGGCACTGCAAACACCGTTGGAGCGCTGCAACCACGTGTTCCTCGCCGCCGGTTTTGCGCCGCGTTATCCAGCCACGCCACTCGCCGCACCGGGCATGGCGGCGATTCGTGAAGCACTCGACCACGTGCTGCACGCGAACAACCCCGCACCGGCAATACTGATAGGCAGCCAATGGGATGTGTTGGCGGCGAATGCCAGTGCCGGCCTGTTATTTGAACTGGTCGGCATCCAGCCAACTGCGCTGGACGGCTTGAACCTGCTGGCCACACTGCTGCAACCCGGCGGACTGGGCGATCACCTGGTCAATGGCGAAGAGATTCGTAGCCTGGCCTGGCAGCGTGCGGCCCGTGAGGCCCTGGGCAACCCCGGATTGGCCGCACTGCTCGCCAACCTGCCAGCGCCAGCCAGCACGCAACTGCCCCAAGAGCTGCCGCCATTGGTGCTGACACGCGTGCATTCGCGGCACGGTGAGCTGAACTTCCTGTCGACCTTCACCACCTTCGGTATGCCTCAGGACATTACCCTCACCTCGTTGCGCATCGAGCATTTGATTCCTGCGGACGAGGCTACCTGGCAAGTCATGCGCGCTGCCTACGCGGAGTATGCCGCGCTGGTTTTGTGAAATATCTGAACGTAGACTGCCGCCATCCCCCACGTGAAGGCGGCGAAAAAAACGTGATGCAAGTTACTGAAGTCTCCATTGCCCAATTGCGCGCTGCGCTTGAAGCCGGCCAGACCACGGCCGTTGAACTGGTCCAGGCCTACCTGGCACGGATCGATGCCTACGATGGCCCGCAGACGGCTACCGCGCTGAACGCCGTGGTGGTGCGTAACCCTGACGCCCTGAAAGAAGCCGAGGCGTCGGATGCGCGCCGTGCCAAAGGCCAGACCCTGGGACCGCTGGAGGGCATTCCCTACACGGCCAAGGACAGTTACCTGGTCAAGGGCCTGACAGCCGCATCCGGCAGCCCCGCCTTTGCCAGGCTGGTTGCCCAGCGTGACGCTTTCACGATTGAGCGACTGCGAGCCGGTGGCGCGATCTGCCTGGGCAAGACCAACATGCCGCCGATGGCCAATGGCGGTATGCAGCGTGGCGTGTATGGCCGCGCCGAAAGCCCTTACAACGCCGACTACCTGACCGCGCCATTTGCGTCCGGTTCTTCCAATGGCGCGGGCACTGCCACCGCTGCCAGCTTTGCAGCGTTTGGCCTGGCTGAAGAAACCTGGTCGAGTGGCCGCGGCCCGGCCTCCAACAATGGTTTGTGTGCCTACACACCTTCCCGTGGGGTGATTTCGGTACGCGGCAACTGGCCATTGACCCCGACGATGGACGTCGTGGTGCCGTATGCGCGCACCATGGCCGACCTGTTGGAAGTGCTCGACGTCGTGGTGGCCGAAGACCCCGACAAGCGCGGCGACCTGTGGCGCCTGCAACCCTGGGTTCCGATCCCCAGCGTCACCTCGGTGCGCCCGGCCTCATACGCCGCACTGGCCACCAGCAGCGAGAGCCTGGCCGGCAGGCGCTTTGGCGTGCCGCGCATGTACATCAATGCCGACCCCGACGCAGGCACCAGCGAAAAACCCGGTATCGGCGGGCCCACCGGGCAGCGGATCAATACCCGCGCCACGGTGATCGAGTTGTGGCAAGCCGCCCGCCAGGCGCTGGAGGCCGCCGGCGCCGAAGTGATCGAGGTGGATTTCCCGCTGGTGTCCAACTGCGAAGGCGACCGTCCCGGCGCGCCGACGGTGTTTACCCGTGGCCTGGTGTCCAAGGAGTTCCTCCACGACGAACTGTGGGAACTGTCTGCCTGGGCCTTTGATGATTTCTTGCGCGCCAACAACGATCCGGCGCTCAACCGCCTGGCGGATGTGGACGGACCAAAGATCTTCCCCCATGACCCCGGTACCCTGCCCAACCGTGAAGACGACCTCGCCGCCGGCATGGATGAATACGTGCGCATGGCCCAACGCGGCATCACACCGTGGGACCAGATCGGTACCGTGCCCGATGGCCTGCGTGGCCTGGAAACAACCCGGCGCCTGGATCTGGAAGACTGGATGGACAACCTCGGCCTCGACGCCGTGCTGTTCCCGACCGTAGCCGATGTAGGCCCGGCCGATGCCGACGTGAACGAAGCGTCTGCCGACATTGCCTGGAGCAACGGCGTGTGGGTCGCCAACGGTAACCTTGCGATTCGCCACTTGGGCGTGCCCACCGTCACCGTGCCGATGGGCGTGATGGCGGATATCGGTATGCCGGTAGGGCTGACGTTTGCCGGGCGTGCTTATGATGATTCGGCGCTGCTGCGCTTTGCCGCAGCGTTTGAAGCCACCGGCAGCAAACGCGTGATACCGCCACGCACACCGCCGCTGCCCAGCGAATAAAAGCAATTCAAATATGGGAGGGTATCTACACAACTTTGCAGTCGCCAACAGTAACCACGATGCGAAGCGAGCCGCTCTTGATCTGCTTTTGATCTTAGGCGCCCCGTTAAACCACGCTGGCCGGAATTCGACAGGGATTTGGGGGGGTAAACCGGCAGGGATGCCGGTTTAGCCGCCCCGCGCCATGGATGGCGCGTGGCGGCGGCCCCCCACATCACTGGCGGATTACGGGCACACCGAGCCTGAGCGAGGTGCCGAGTGGTGGGGCAAGAGCGTTTTGCTTACTTTTGTGCTGTTCAAAAGTGAGCCGCCGTAAGGGCGGAACCCATAGCGGCCGTTACCCCAATAACGGATATGTACTCAGTCTGATCCAACATCCTGGTCGGCCCTGAGGCCGCCATCGGGAGCAAGCCCCCTCCCACATTTTGCTGTATTTGCAATCAAGCACCATGGCTTAGGGCAGCGTCACCTCGCGACGCTGCCACTCGTCCACCACATCACCCATAGTCTTCGGGACGCCATTGAGAATCCACGCCATAAAGGGGCGGTTGAACTTGAACGTCGGCCCGCACTGTTCGCGCATGAAACGGCGCACGTTCTGAGTGTTTTTATAGCTCGGGGTCACCGGTGTCCCACGGGTGAGAGGGTCGCTGTGCCAGTCAAAAGCCATTTTTACCTCGGCTATGGGGTGCTGGTTACCACTCTAACCTCGAATCATTTCAGACCACCTCAAAATTTCACTTTCCTTCCCTGCCGAAATTATTGCATGGTTGTACGACGACATACCTCGTCGTATCCACCCAACAAAAACAAGGAACACCCATGCCCAACCTCAAAGTGCTGATCGGCTTACTGTGCCTGTTTTCCAGCTACGTCGCCGCCGCCCCCGCTGAAAAGGAAGTGGCCCAGGCAGTCGACCAACTGACCCAAGCCATGCTGCATCTGGACGTCAAGCAACTTCACGCGCTGACATCCGACACGCTCACCTACGGCCACTCCAGCGGCAAAGTGCAGAACAAGGCGCAATTTATCGCCGACCTGCAAACCCACACCAGCGCCTTCAAGACTCTGGAAATGCAGAACCAGACCATCACCCTTAACGGCGATACCGCCCTGGTGCGCAACCACTTCCATGCCTTGGCGGTGAACAGTGGTGTGGATACGCCAACCGATATCGACAACTTCCAGGTCTGGCAGAAGCAACACGGCAAGTGGCTACTGATCGGGCGGCAGGCTTACAAATACTGAGCACAGCTCACCATGCCACCACTTTGCGTATCGTCTCCAGGGCCCCACGCAACTGCGCCATCGGCACCGACCCCAGGGCCACGCGCAGTGCATGGGGCACCTGGGCCGAGACTGCGAACGGTTCGGCGGTGGACACGCAAATGCCTTCGCGCTGCAAGGTCATGGCGACTTGATCAGCGCGAGCCTCTTCGGCCAATGGCAGCCACAGAAAATACGATGACGGATGGCTGACATACCGCACGCCCGTCAGCACTTGGGCTGCCAATGCCTGGCGAGCTTGAGCATCCGCGCGTTTTTGCGCTTCCAGTTGCGCCACCGTACCGTCTTCGAGCCAGGCCACTGCAATGGCACTCATCACGCCTGGCACGCTCCAGGTGGTGGCCATGATCGTACGTTCCAACCTGCTCACCCAAGCTGAAGGCGCCGCGATAAACCCTATGCGCAAACCGGCGGCGACATTCTTGGACAGCCCACCCACATACACCGTGCGCTCCGGGGCCAGTGCCGCCAACGGCGCAGGTGCATCTTCGGCGAGAAACGCATAGGCGCCATCCTCGACGATCATCAGGTTGTGCTGCCGGGCAATCGCCACCAAACGCTCGCGCTGCTCCAGGCTCAGTACCCAGCCCAGCGGGTTATGCAGGGTTGGCATGCTGTATACCGCACGTACCGGGCGCTGGCGACACAGGCTATGCAGATGGTCCAGGTCCGGGCCGGCCGTGGTCACCGGGATGGCGACGATTTCCAGGTGCAGGGTTTCGGCCAGCGCCTTGAAGCCCGGATAGGTCAGCGCATCCACCGCGATCACATCCCCAGGCTTGAGCAACGTCATCAGGGTCACCGCCAAGCCGTGCTGGGCGCCGCTGACCACCAGCACCTGCTCGGCGTCCACCGTGAGTCCTCGGTTGAACAAGTGCCGGGCCATGGCGGCGCGCTCATGCACACGCCCTGCATGGGGCTGGTAACGCAGCAGTGCCTCCAGATCGCCCGACAGCGCCAACTGGCGCAACGCCGTGCGCAACAGCTCGGCCTGCCCAGGCAAGGACGGGTAGTTGAAATTCAGGTCGAGCAGGCCCGGCGCCACCGTCATCTGCCCGCTGCCCTGCCCCGGCGGCAAGGTGATTTCGCGCACGAAGGTACCGCGACCGGTCTCGCCACTGACCAGGCCCATGGCTTCCAACTCGCTGTACACCCGGCTCGCGGTGACCAGTGCCAAGCCATGCTCAGCGGCCAACTGGCGATGAGTAGGCAAGCGCGCGCCGGCAGGCATCTGTCCACTGCGGATGGCCTCGGCGAAGGTATCGACCAGCAATTTGTAGCGCGCACGGGGCATCGGGATGTATCCATGACAATTTTTTGATTGTCCTAATCTTCAGCCCTAGGATGAGCCGCACGCAACCCCACTTTCGGACATACCGTCATGGAACGCATCGCCCGCTTCGGCACCCTGGATGTCAGCACTCAGGGTTGGATCAACGGTTTTATCGGCGTGGTGATTTTCAGCGGATCGCTGCCGGCCACGCGCCTGGCGGTCATGGAGTTCGACCCGGTGTTCCTGACCATGATCCGCGCCACCCTCGCCGCCCTGCTGGGGGGCTGCCTGTTGTGGCTATTCAAGGAAAAACGCCCCACCCGTCAGCAATGGGCTCCCTTGGTGATCGTCGCTCTGGGCGTGGTTGTCGGCTTCCCACTGCTCACAGCCCTGGCCCTGCAATACGTGACCTCGGCCCATTCAATCGTCTTCATCGGCCTGCTGCCCCTGGCCACGGCGGTATTTGGCGTGCTGCGTGGCGGCGAGCGACCCAAGCCAGTGTTCTGGTTGTTTTCCATCCTGGGCAGCCTGTTGGTGATGGGTTACGCCTTTGCCCAAGGCTTGAGCGCCGCCCCTGCAGGCGACGTGTTGATGCTGTTGGCGGTGCTGGTCTGCGGCCTGGGTTATGCCGAAGGCGCCAAGCTGTCGCGCAGCCTGGGTGGCTGGCAGGTGATTTGTTGGGCGCTGGTGGTGTCGCTGCCGCTGGTGGCACCGTTGAGCCTGCTGCTGGCGCCTTCGACCCTCAGCGGCATCAGCCTGCCGGCGTGGCTGAGCCTGGGGTACGTGGCGCTGTTCAGCATGTTGATCGGCTTTGTGTTCTGGTACCGCGGCCTGGCCCAAGGCGGCATTGCCGCAGTCGGCCAGTTGCAGCTGCTGCAACCTTTCTTCGGCCTGGCGCTGGCCGCGGGCCTGCTGCATGAGCAGGTCAGCCTGGGCATGGTGCTGGTGACCGTCGCGGTGATCGGCTGCGTGGCCGGGGCGAAGAAGTTTGCCCGCTGACGCGTGGCCTGCTAAACAGGGAAGTCGCCTGAACAATAACAAGGACTTTGCATGACCACCGCTTCTCTCCAAGACATCACCGCGCCAGAAGGCATCTGCTACGGCTGCGGCAGCAGCAACCCCCATGGCCTGCATATCAAGAGCCGCTGGGCCGAAGATGGCGTACACGTGGTCGCCGAGCATCAACCCGAAGCCAGATACAGCGGCTGGCCAGACCTGGTCTACGGCGGCCTGATCGCCATGCTGGTGGATTGCCACTCCAACTGGACCGCCATGGCCTACCACTACCGCGCCGAACAGCGCGAACCCGGCAGCCTGCCGCGCATCGACTGCGTCACCGGCAACCTGGGGATCAAATTCATCAAGCCCACACCGATGGGCGTGCCGCTGGCCCTGCGCGCACGGGTCGAAGGCGACATCGGGCGCAAAAGCCGCGTGGTCTGCGAGGTGTACGCCGGTGATGTGCTCACGGCCATCGGCGATTCAGTTTTCGTACGCGTCGACACCGGGCAATTGGCCGCAGCCGCCCATGGTCGCGAGGCGTGATCCTGGTCTACAGTGACTGCAACCGCTGATCGAGGACTGCACCCATGCCCCGTCTTACCGCCAAGGACTTTGCTCCCGAACTGCTGGAACTCTACGACGGCTACGCCCACGGCAAGATCAACCGCCGCGAGTTTCTCGACCGTGCCGCGCTGTTCACCTTGGGCGGCCTCACCGCCTCGGCGCTGCTGGCAGCCCTGAGCCCCAACTACGCCCTGGCCGAACAGGTCCAATTCACCGATCCGGATATCGTCGCCGACTACATCACCTACCCTTCGCCCAAGGGCAACGGCACGGTGCGCGGCTACCTGGTGCGCCCGTCCAAGGCTGCGGCAAAACTGCCCGCCGTGGTGGTGGTGCATGAAAACCGCGGCCTGAACCCCTATATCGAAGACGTGGCCCGGCGCCTGGCCAAAGCCGGCTTCATTGCCCTGGCACCCGATGGCCTGACGTCCGTGGGCGGCTACCCCGGCAACGATGAAAAAGGCGTGGCGCTGCAACAGACTGTCGACCCGACCAAACTGATGAACGACTTCTTCGCCGCCATCGAATGGCTGATGCACCACGACAGCAGCACCGGCAAAGTCGGCATCACCGGTTTCTGTTACGGCGGCGGCGTGACCAATGCGGCGGCGGTGGCCTACCCGGAACTGGGCGCGGCGGTGTCGTTCTACGGGCGCCAACCCGAGGCCAAAGACGTGCCGCGCATCAAGGCACCCGTCATGTTGCATTTCGGTGAGCTGGATACGCGAATCAATGAGGGTTGGCCGGCGTATGAGCAGGCGTTGAAAGCTGCGGGCACGACGTATGAGGCTTACATCTACCAAGGCGCCAACCACGGTTTTCACAATGACTCAACGCCGCGGTATGACGAGGCAGCAGCTAACCTGGCCTGGGAGCGCACCCTGGGGTGGTTCCGCAAATACCTCGCCTAACCGCCGCCTCCCACATTCTTATCCAATGCACGTCTGCAACCACCCCTTGAAGGCCAACATCGCCGGCGTCTCAGCCCGCGATTGCAAACGGGTCAACCAATAACTGCCGGTCGTGATCCCCACATCGAACGGCTGGCGGATCACATCGCTTTCCAACTGGCGTGAAAACATCAACGCTGGCGCCAGGGCCACACCGCTGCCTTGCAGGGCGGCCTCCATCATCGCCAGCGACGAGTCGAACACAATACTGCGCGGCACCAGGGTGTCTGCCGGCAACCCGGCAGCCTGCAACCAAAGGCTCCACTCATCGGCCCGGTAAGAGCGCAGCAAGGTGTGCTTCAACACGTCGGCCGGGCTGTGCAATTGCTC
Source organism: Pseudomonas sp. OST1909 (assembly GCF_015277575.1). Classification (NCBI taxonomy): domain Bacteria; kingdom Pseudomonadati; phylum Pseudomonadota; class Gammaproteobacteria; order Pseudomonadales; family Pseudomonadaceae; genus Pseudomonas; species Pseudomonas sp. OST1909. The sequence goes on along the minus strand of NZ_CP063780.1, from coordinate 3,052,317 downwards.
GGCAATCTGCGGCACACACAACACCGTCAGCGGTGCTTCCAGCAGAGGGCAGGCCTCGGTGCCATGCCAGGCGCCTGCGCCAAACCGAATGGCGTAATCCAGGCCCTCGGCAGCGACATCAACGCGGTTGTTGTGGGTGGACAGGCGCAAATCAATAAACGGATAGCGGCTGTGGAAATCCGCCAAACGAGGCAATAGCCAGCCCACGGCGAAGGTGCCGACCGCGCCCACTGTCAGCACCTCGCGGTAGTGACCGCCCTCGAACTGGCCCAGGGTGTGGGCAATGCGGTCGAAGGCTTCCCGCAACACCGGCAGCAGGGTTTCGCCTTCGCGAGTGAGCATCAGGCCGCGTGGCAGGCGCTTGAACAGCGTGACATTGAGCTGCGCTTCGAGGCTTTTGACTTGATGGCTGACTGCGGCTTGGGTCACGCATAGCTCGATGGCCGCGCGGGTAAAGCTCAAATGGCGCGCCGAGGCTTCAAAAGCGCGCAGGGCATTGAGGGGCAGATGGGAACGCAACAAGGCTTACCCCAATTTTTCTAATGGCTGGTGCGAGATATCATCGTTTGCTCCGGGTATAAAATCCACCTAGATTTGCCACGCCTGCGCAGGCTCTGATCATCATTGCCACCTTTACATGGAAGCGAATCACCATGAAATATCAGCCAAAGTACCTGGTTTCAGCTTTGCTGCTCGTATCCGGCGGCTGTATGGCCGCCACCGATATGCGCCAGGTCGTGGACAGCAACATCAAACCCTTGATGCAACAGCAAGGCATCCCCGGCCTTGCGGTCGCGGTGGTGAACCAGGGCAAGGTGCAATACTTTAATTACGGCGTAGCCGCCAAGGACACCCAGGCCGCGGTCACTCAAAACACGCTGTTCGAAATTGGCTCGGTGAGCAAAACCTTCACCGCCACCCTTGGTGGTTATGCCCAGGCCATCGGCAAGCTCAAACTGTCGGACACAGCCAGCCAGTACTTGCCGTCCCTGGCCGGCAGCGCGTTCGATCGCATCAGCCTGCTGCAACTGGCGACCTATACCCCTGGCGGCCTGCCGCTGCAATTTCCGGATGCAGCCGACAGTGCATCGACCATGCTGGGCTACTTCCAGCATTGGAAGCCCACTTACGCTGCGGGTAAACAACGCTTGTACTCCAACCCCAGCATCGGCCTGTTCGGCTACCTGACCGCGCAAAGCCTGGGCCAGCCGTTCAACGTTGCCATGGAGAAGACGCTGCTGCCCAAGCTAGGGTTGACCAACACCTATGTCAACGTGCGCACTGACAAAGCCAGCCAATATGCCCAAGGCTATGACAAGCAGCAAAAACCTGTGCGCGTCAGCCCCGGCGCCCTGGACAGTGAAGCCTACGGGCTCAAGACCACCAGCCAGGACCTCGCCCGCTATGTCATTGCGAACATGCACCCGCAAACCCTGGAACAGCCCGTGCAACAGGCCATCGCCGCCACCCACGCTGGCTACTACACCGTGAACGGCATGACCCAGGGCCTGGGCTGGGAGCGCTACCCCTACCCCATCACCCTGCAAGCGTTGATCGACGGTAACTCAACACCGATGGCAATGGAGCCGCACAAGGTCACCTGGCTCAACCCGGCCCAGGCCCAGCCGGCCAACGTGCTGTACAACAAGACCGGCTCTACCGGTGGCTTTGGTGCGTATGTGGCGTATGTGCCGAGCAAGGATATGGGCGTGGTGATTCTGGCCAACAAGAACTACCCGAATGCCGAGCGGGTAAAAGTGGCCCATGCGATCTTGAGTGCGATGGCTCAGTAAGGCCGAAACAATCAACAAATGTGGGAGGGGGAAATCCCCCCCACCTTACATACCCAGCCAATGCGGAAGCGCAAGGGAAATGAACGGCAAGTAAGTCACCATGATCAGGAACACCAGCAAAATCATCAGCCATGGCATCGCCGCGCGAATGGTCTGTCCCAATGTCAGCCCGGTCACCGCCGAGGTCACGAACAGGTTCAGTCCCACCGGCGGATGAACCAGGCCGATTTCCATATTCACCACCATCACGATCCCCAGGTGAATCGGGTCAATCCCGAGCTTCATCGCGATCGGGAAGAAGATCGGCGCCAGGATCAACACAATGGCCGAAGGCTCCATGAAGCTGCCTGCAATCAGCAACACCACGTTGACCATGATCAGAAAACCAATCGGTGTCAGCCCTTCGGAGATCACCCACGCAGTGATTTCCTGGGGGATCTGCTCAGTGGTCAGCACATGGGCAAACAGCATGGCGTTGGCGATGATGAACATCAGCATGATCGACAGCCGCCCGGATTCCAGCAGCACCTTGGGGCAATCGCGCAGCTTCATGTCCTTGTAGATGAACAGCGCCACAAACGCCGAATACACCGCCGCCACCGCCGCCGCTTCGGTGGGGGTGAACATGCCGCTGTAGATGCCGCCGAGGATGATCACCAACAGCAACAGGCCCCAGAACGCTCGGCGTGCGCAACTGAGCCACTCGCGGAACGTCGCCCGTGGTTGCGCGGGTAGCTTCTTGATACGCGCGACGATGTAGATCGCGATCATCAACATCAGGCCCAGCAACAGTCCCGGGATCACCCCAGCCATGAACAGCTTGCCCACTGAGGTTTCGGTCGCCGCCGAATACACCACCATCACAATCGAAGGCGGAATCAGGATACCCAAGGTCCCGGCGTTGCAGATGATCCCCGCACCAAACTCCTTCGGATAACCGGAACGCACCATGCCTGCCACGGCAATCGAGCCCACCGCCGCCACCGTGGCCGGTGACGAGCCGGACAGCGCGGCAAACAACATACAGGCCAGCACCGCCGCAATCGCCAGACCACCACGGATATGACCGACACAGGCATTGGCAAAGTCGATCAGCCGCTGAGCCACGCCACCGGTGGTCATAAAGGCACCGGACAGCAGGAAGAACGGGATCGCCAGGAAGGTATAGGCGTCGCTGGTTTCAAACAACTTGATCGCCAGGGAGCTCACCGAGTCCTGGCTGAACATCAGGATCGACACCGCGCCGGACAGCCCGAGGGAAATCGCAATCGGCACGCCAAGAAACATGAACACGAACAACAGCAGAAACAGACAGAGCACGGCCATCAGTGACGCTCCTCATGGCTGCCGGCCAACTTGCTGGCCTCTCCGGCCTCGTCGGCCAATCCCAACCCGACCTGACGGTGGGTAAAGATGCGGTAGAAAATTTCCAGGTAGCGAATCAATACCAGGGCAAACCCGATGGGCACGATCACCACGATGTCACCGACGTCGATACCGAACTGGTCAAGGTCCTCGGCACCGATATGCGCGGTCATTACCGCACTCACCCACTTGTAGCTGGCGACCATGAACAGGCCGGCGTAGGCCAGGCAGCACAGGCAGGCGAGCATCCCGAGCAAGCGTTGTACCGGGCGTTTGGTCAACCTGACCAACGCGTCCACGCCCAAATGGCCGGCAGTGCGCACACCGTAGGAAATGCCGAAGAAAATCAACCAGCCGAACATGGCCTTGGTCAGCGCCACGCTCCAGGTCATGTCCTGGGCCCAGGTCATGGTGGTGTCGCCCAGGGCATTGAAGAAATGACTGCTCCAGGCCCATTTATCCGCCAGGGCAAAGAACAGGGTGTAGATGTTATTGAGCATGACGTAGACGAATGTCACCAGGGTCATGGCGGCCAGCAGGAAGGCAATAAAGCCTTCCTCCAGGTGCTCCCAGACGCGCCTTAGCGTTTGCATGGCAAAACCTCGCGAGGCAAATGAAATACCAGGGTGGAACTTGCCCGAAATGTGGGAGGGGGCTTGCTCCCGATAGCAGTGTGTCAGCTTGCAGGTCTGTCTCTGATCCACCGCTATCGGGAGCAAGCCGCCTCCCACATTGGACCTCAGTACGCCCTGGGACTATTGGTTGGAAGCGTCCGCTGCCTTGATCAGCTCAGCCCCGATCTGGCCTTCGAACTTCTGCCACACCGGGCGCATGGCTTCGCGCCAGAGCGTGCGTTGCTCGGGGGTCAGTTCGATGATCTCGCTGGTCTTGGCATCGATGATCTTCTGCCTGGCCGACTGGTTCAGCGCTTCGGCCTGCTTGTTCACCTCGACAGTGACTTCGGCCATGATCTGCTCCAGCGTGCTGCGCACATCCGGCGCCAGGCCGTTCCAGAACTTGGCGTTGGTGATCACCATGTAGTCGATCAGGCCATGGTTGGACTCGGTGAAATACTTCTGCACCTCGTTGACCTTCTGGCTTTCATAGTTCGACCAGGTGTTCTCAGTGCCATTCACGGTGCCGGTCTGCAAGCCCTGGTAAACCTCGGCAAAGCTCATCTTGCGCGGGTTGGCGCGGATCGCCTTGAACTGCTCTTCAAGCACGCTGGAGGCTTGCACGCGAAACTTCAGACCACGGGCGTCCTTGGGTTCGTGCAGGGCCTTGTTGGCGGAGAGTTGCTTGAGGCCGTTGTGCCAATAGGCCAGGCCGAGAATGTTCTTGTCCTGCATCGCAGTCAGCAGTTGCTTGCCCTGGGCGGCCTGGAAACGGTCGACGGCAGCCAGGTCGTTGAACAGGAACGGCAGGTCGTAGATCTGCACCTGTTTGGTGTACTGCTCGAACTTGGCCAGGGACGGCGCCAGCATCTGCACGTCACCCAACAACAATGCTTCCATTTCCTTGCCATCGCCGAACAGCGACGAGTTGGGGTACACCTCGACCTTGACCTTGCCGGGCAGACGTTCTTCGGCGAGCTTCTTGAACAGCAGCGCGCCCTGGCCTTTGGGCGTGTTCTCGGCCACCACGTGGGCGAACTTGATCACAATCGGGTCAGCCGCCTGGGCCAGGCCCGCGGCGAACAAGGTGGCGGCGCACAGCAGCGCCCGAGAAAGCTTGAGCATGGGAAATCACCTTCTTATTGTTGTGTTGTAAGGCAAGGTGCCTGATGTGCTGCGTGTTGAGAATTTCGAATTTTAGATACCTGCGTTCGGCCTGGCCGAACACCAACCTCAAGGAACATGTAGCTCCTGTGGGAGGGCTTATCCAGTCAGGGTTGGGCAGCCAGCAGTCTTTGTGCCCGCAGCAACACTGGCGCATCCACCATCTGCCCATCAATCTGATAGGCCCCTGCCCCATGGGCACCGGCCTCTACCACGCGCGTGGCCCAGGCCAGTTCTTCAGCGCTGGGCGCCAACGCCTGGTGAATCACCGGAACCTGCCTGGGATGGATACACAACGCCCCGGCAAAGCCCATTTCATAGGCGTGCCGGATCGAACTGCGCAGGCCCTCAGGGTCGTCGATGGCCGGATGTACGCCGTCCAGCGGTGCCACCAGGTTGGCGGCGCGGGAATGCACGATCAGTGACAGGCGCGCCTGGTCGAGGGCGAACTCAGCAGCGCGGGAATGGCTGCTCAGGTTCAGATCCAGGGCCAGGTCCAAGCCACCGAACGACAGCCGCTCCACCAGCGGGGCATGGGCAATCTCGGCCACCGCCAACAAGCCGCGAGCGCTTTCGATGATCGGCCAGATGGGTTTGCCGGTGGCCGCCACTACGGCGACCTGGGCTGCGCTCTCGACCTTGGGTAGCAGCACACCCGCGACATTTGCATGAGCCTTGCAGAACGCTACATCCTCAAAATGCTCGACGTGTTCCGGCGCATTGATGCGCACCCACACCCGGGCTTCGGGGTGGGCCTGCAGGAACATCCCGAGGTTGTCCCGGGCCTGGCGCTTGAGCGGCTCTTCCACGGCGTCTTCAAAATCCACAATCACTGCGTCGGCGCCGCTGGCCAAGGCTTTGGCGAACCGCTCCGGGCGGCTGCCCGGCACAAACAATGCTGAACGTACTAAGGGCTTTGGCATCGCACACTTCCTGATCAGATAACGCCGCGCGCACGCAGGCTGTCGATGGCTTCACCGGTATAACCCAGCTGGTCGAGAATGCCCTGGCTGTGTTGCCCCAGCGCCGGCACGCCATCCATGCGTGGAGTAAACGCAGCGTTACGCGCCGGTGGCAGCAGCGAGGGCAACGGCCCGGCCGGGCTGTCGACTTCACGCCAGCTGTCGCGGGCCTTGAGTTGAGGGTGGGCCCATACGCCTTGCATATCGTTGACCCGCGCGCTGGCGATCTGCGCATCCTCCAGACGCTGAATCACCGCCTCGGCGTCCAACCGGGCAAAACTGTCCACGATAATCTGGCGCAGCGCCTCGCGGTTGGCCGAACGCTTGAAGTTGGCGCTGAAACGTTCGTCCGTCGCCAGCGCTGGAGTGAGCAGTACCTTGTCGCAGAACGCCGCCCACTCGCGCTCATTCTGCAACCCGAGCATCACCGTGCCGCCATCACCGGTGGGAAACGGCCCATAGGGGTAAATCGTCGAATGTGCTGCGCCCGCACGCGGGGGCGGCGGCGCGCCGTCGAAGGCGTAATACATCGGGTAGCCCATCCACTCCACCAGGCTTTCCAACATGCTCACATCGATACGGCTGCCCTTGCCGGTTGTGCCCCGCAGCAGCAACGCCGAAAGAATGCCGCTGTAGGCGTACATGCCCGCGGAGATATCCGCGATGGAGCAACCGGCCTTGGCCATCTGCTCATCACCCGGGCCGCCAGTCACCGACAGGAAGCCGCCTTCGCTCTGGATCAGCAGGTCGTAGGCTTTCTTTTTCTCGTAGGGCCCGCCTTCGCCATAGCCGGAAATATCGCAGACGATCAGCCTTGGAAAACGTTGATGCAGTGCCTCGAACGACAAGCCCATGCGCGCCGCCGCGCCGGGTGCAAGGTTTTGCACCAGCACATCGGCATCGGCCAGCAGCGCTTCAAGGATGGCGCCCGCCTCGTTCTGCTTCAGGTCCAGGGTCAGGCTTTCCTTTGAACGGTTGGTCCAGACGAAATGCGATGCCAGGCCGCGCACGCGTTCGTCATAGCCCCGGGCAAAGTCACCGGCACGGGGGCGCTCGACCTTGATCACGCGGGCGCCGAGATCGGCCAATTGGCGGGTACAGAATGGCGCGGCAATCGCGTGTTCCAGGCTGACAACCGTGATGCCGTCCAGCGGTCGTTGATTACTCATGACAAATTCCTCAAAGCCAATGGGCCATGGACACGGTGTTACGCAGGTTCCATACCTGCTCGATCAGGCCACTGGCCTGGGCGGAGGTACGGGCGCCGCTGAAGTGAGTCAGGCGTTGGAACTTATCCGCCAGTTCGGCGCGGCTCAGGGTGTTGCCCGGGTCGCCCTTGGGCTCGTCGATGGCGCCGTGCAGCGTGCGGCCATCGGTGGTGGTGACGGTGACGCGGCCCAGCCAGCGTTGCGGATAGGCGCTATCGACCTCGGGATCGAGGGTCATGCTGACCTTGTCGCGAAAGGCCGCGACCGCAGGGTCGGTCAACGCCAGTTCATGGAACTCGGGCAACCCTGCTTTGCCATGCACCGCGATCAGGCCAAGCACGGTGCCCATGGAGAATTTGGCCTGGTGCACGGTGGCCGGCACCGTCACCCGGCCAAGCACATCGATTGCGCCTTGATGCACGCGGGTTTCCACTCGGCAGATCTGCGCCGCGCTCAAGCCTTCACGCTGCATCACGTCCAGTAGCGCATCCGCAGCGGGATGGGTGTGGCGGCAGGAAGCGTGGAACTTGAACGAAGTTTCCACCAGCGCCCAGCGGCTCCCCAAGTCAGCCGACAACTTGCTCGGTTCTGAATCACTCGACATGCCCGCCGCCAAGCCTTGATCGCCTTCAAGGATATTGCGCGCACCGGTCAATCCATCGGCTGTCAGGTAAGCCGCCAGCAAGCCATCCGCTGCGGCTTTGGCCGTGTGCAGTTGCTTGGAGTCGGCGGCATCGCGCAAGAACTCCCACAGCCCTGCCGCTTGAGTGCCGGCACTGCCGAGCAGGTTGATGAACTGTTCCTGGTTGAAGTCGAGCAATTTGCCCACGGCGACCGCCGCCGCCAGGGTGCCGACGGTGGCCGTGGTGTGGAAGATGCGGTAGTGCGAGCGGCCCAGGAACTCGCCGATGCGAATCCCGGCTTCATAACCGGCCACCGCAGCCAGCAACAGATCGCGACCCGATTTGCCCAGGTCCTGGGCGGCCGCCAGCGCGGCGGGAAACACCACCGTGGCCGGGTGCAGCACCGAACTGTTGTGCAGGTCATCCTGCTCCACCAGGTGCGACGATGCCGCGTTGACCAGTGCCGCAAAATACGCGCTGCTGCTGGCGCCGCTGACGATCACCTGGGCCGGGCCGCTGCCGGGCCCCATCGTCTGCGCATAGCGCTCGAACAGGGGAATCGGGTGTGCGCCCTGGCTGGCCAGCGCCGAGGCGAGCCAATCCAGATACAGCTCCTCGATGCGATCCAGTACGTGCTCGGGCAACTGCGAGTAGGTCAGATCAGCGAGGAATTGGCACAGGGCTTGGGTATGACGCATGCTCAGGCCCTCAGAAACTGCGTGGCAGTTCGAGCAGATGCTCGGCCACGTAGGACAGGATCAGGTTGGTGGAAATCGGCGCCACCTGGTACAAGCGCGTCTCGCGGAATTTGCGTTCCACGTCGTATTCGCAGGCAAAACCAAAGCCACCGTGGGTTTGCAGGCAAGCGTTGGCTGCTTCCCACGACGCCTTGGCCGCCAGGTACTTGGCCATGTTGGCGCTGGCCCCGGCGTTCTTGCCGCTGTCGTATTCCTCGCAGGCACGCCAGCGCATCAGGTCGGCGGCTTCGATCTCGATATGCGCTTCGGCAATCGGGAATTGCACGCCCTGGTTCTGCCCGATGGGCCGGCCAAATACCACGCGGTCGCGGGCATAGACGCTGGCCTTTTCGATAAACCAGCGGCCGTCGCCGATGCACTCGGCGGCGATCAGGGTGCGCTCGGCATTGAGGCCATCGAGGATGTATTTGAAGCCCTTGCCCTCTTCGCCAATGAGGCTGTCGGCCGGCAGTTCCAGGTTGTCGAAGAACAGCTCGTTGGTCTCATGGTTGACCATATTGGCGATGGGCTGCACGGTCAGGCCGTTACCGATGGCCTCGCGCAGGTCGACCAGGAAGATCGACATGCCTTCGGACTTTTTCTTCACCTCGGCCAGGGGCGTAGTGCGCGCCAGCAGGATCATCAGGTCGGAATGCTGCACTCGAGAGATCCAGACTTTCTGACCGTTGATCACGTACTTGTCGCCGCGTTTGATCGCGGTGGTCTTGATCTTGGTGGTGTCAGTGCCCGTGGTGGGCTCGGTGACGCCCATTGATTGCAAGCGCAGTTCACCGCTGGCGAGCTTGGGCAGGTAGAAGCGCTTTTGCGCCGCGCTGCCGTGACGCAACAGGGTGAACATGTTGTACATCTGGCCATGCACGGTGCCGGAGTTACCGCCGCAACGGTTGACCTCTTCGAGGATCACCGACGCTTCGGCCAGGCCCAGGCCGGAACCGCCGTACTCTTCGGGGATCATTGCCGACAGCCAGCCGGCAGCGGTCAGGGCCTTGACGAAGGCTTCGGGGAAGCCTTTGTCTTCGTCGATCTTGCGCCAGTAGGCGGTATCGAACTCGGCGCACAAGGCGCGCACGCCTTCGCGGATAGCATTGAGTTCTTCGTTGTCATTGGGGTTCATGCGCGGCTCTCCGCCTGTTGTTCTTGGGTTATTCGAAATGCACCTGGGCGGTCTGCGCCAGACCTTCAGCGTTGCCAGCCCAAAGTTCTGCGACGCCGGTTGCGCTGATGCGCCCGCCTACTTCAAACGGCTGCGGTGCAATCAACGGGCGCACGCCGCGATAGATGAAACGGCGCAGCGTGGCTTCAGGGTGCGCCCGGCAGAACGCACGCAGGCTCAAGGTGGCGATCAGTGGGCCATGCACCACCAAGCCGCTGTAGCCTTCAGTGGCGGTGACATAGGGATAGTCGTAATGGATGCGGTGGCCGTTGAAGGTCACGGCGCTGTAGCGGAACAGCAGGGTTGGTGTCGGTTCCACCGCTTCTGTCCATTCGCCCCGAACCAGAACATCGCCGCTGCCGGGTTTGGGCGGCGTGGGCTCGCGATAGACGATGTCCTGTTCCTCGCGGATCGCCAGGCGCCCGGCCTGGGAATAGTCGTGGCGCACCGTGACAAACAACAGCGAACCGGTGCGACCGGTCTTTTCTTCGACCTGAGTGATGGTAGACACGCGGGTCGCCGCCTCGCCGGCCCGCAGCGGGTGCACAAACTCGATACGCCCACCGGCCCACATGCGATTACGGTTATCGGCCGGTGGCAGGAACCCGCCGCGCGCCGGGTGGCCATCGCTGCCCAGGGCCGACTCCGGCAGCGGGTCCTGGAAAAAGCACCATTGCCACAATGCGGGTACGGCTGCACCGTCGGCAGGCACCCCTTCACCGAACGTGGCGGCGATGCGCTTGAGCAGGTTATGGCTCAGGTGGTCGTGGGCGGTCTCGCTTCGGCCGATCCAATCAGTGGCGCTCATCGGGTGCAGATCCTCAGGCAGTGGGTGTCTGCTGCCGATCATGCAAGGGACTGCCCGTTCTGAGAATTTGCATTTCAATAAACCAGCGTTCGGTTATGCTGAACGCCGCCACCCTGTACCGGGAGTCTTGCATGCACTTTGATCTCGCCGACCTGCGCCTGTTTATCCATATCGCCGAATCCCCCAGCCTGACCCAGGGCGCCAGGCGCGCGTTTCTGTCGCCGGCTGCCGCCAGTGCGCGGATCAAGGCCCTGGAAGGTCAGCTCGATACTCGCCTGCTGTACCGCGACAGTCGTGGCGTGGAGATCACCCCGGCGGGCGAACGCCTGTTGCACCATGCGCGATTGATCATGCGTCAGGTGGATTACCTGAAAAGCGAGTTCACCCAATACGGCGTGGATTCAGCCGGGCATATCCGCATCTTCGCCAACACCACGGCGGTCACCGAGTTCTTGCCGGAAGTGCTGGCGGGCTTTTTGTCCCAGCGCCCAGGCGTGACCGTCGACCTGCAGGAGCGCCTGTCTCGGGACATCGTGCGCGGCGTACTCGATGGCACCAGCGACATGGGCATTATTGCCGGCCCCGTGGAAGCGGCGGGTTTGCAAGTTCTGCATTTCAGTACGGATGAATTGGTGCTGATGGTGCCCGTCGGGCATCCCTTGGCCGATCAGCCTTCGGTCACCCTCGAACAAACCCTCGCCTACCAGCATATCGGCCTGCATGAAGGCAGCACGCTGCTGAGTTTCCTGCGCGAACATGTCGAGCGCCTGGGCAAGCAGTTGTCGCTGCGCATCCAGGTGTCGAGCTTCGAGGCGATCTGCCGGATGGTCGAGGCCGGCGTGGGCATCGGGATCATTCCCGAGTCCGCCGCCCAGCGCCACAGCCGCACCATGCAGTTGGTGACGGTGAAGCTGGACGAGCCTTGGGCGATTCGCGAGCGCAGCATTCTGGTGCGCGAGCTGGAGGCATTGCCGGGGACCATTCGGGCACTGATCGCCACATTGATGCCCTGATCTTGTAGGCGCGAGCAAGCTCGCGCCTACAGTTGGCCGTTAACAGTCTTTGACAGTTTCCCGACAAAGCACTCAAAGATTCTCAGCCCCCGCCGCCCTAGCATTCCAGCATCCAAATCATCATTCGGGTGCTCTTGATGTTTCGCAGACTGCGCGGTATTCCGCTATTGGGTTGCCTGCTGAGCAGTATCGGTTGCCACTCGCAACCGCCTGCTCCGCCGCCGATTCAAAAAGGCGATTACGGCGCGATCATCCGTTACCTGCAAACCCGCATACCCCGGGAGATGGTCCGGGAAAATGTGGCAGGCTTGTCGATTGCCCTGGTCAATGGCCAGGAGTTGATCTGGGCCCGAGGCTTTGGCCTGGCCGACAAGGCCCAGGGCGTGCCGGTGACGCCCAACACGGCGTTTCGCGCCGGGGGGATTTCCAAACTGATCACCGCCACGGCGGCGTTGCAGTTGGTGGAGCAACAGCGCCTGGCACTGGATGCACCGATCCAGCAAACCCTGCGTGAGTTTTACGTACGCTCGCGCTTTCATGACGACCAGGCCGAAGCAGATCGCGCCATCACGTTACGGCGTTTGCTCAGCCATCAATCCGGCCTGCCCAGTGAGCACCTGCGTGACCTGCACAGCACCTATGCCATGGGGCAGATGCCGATGCGCGTGTCGGGCGTATGGCTGAGCAGCCCGCCCGGTTTTCAGGTGGCCTATTCCAACCTCGGCTACTCGCTGGTGGGTGCCGCCATCGAGCGCAGCAGCGGCAAAAGCTTCGAAGCCCAGCTACAAAGCAGCCTCTTGACCCCCTTGCATATGAACCAGTCCAGTTTCCTCGGCACCGGTGCGCAATTGAGCTTTCGCGCCCTGGGTTATGAGGACGGCAACGCCAGCACCGACGCCCAGGTACGCGACCTTGCCGCCGGTGGCCTGTGGGCCAGCCCCAAGGATCTGAGTCACTACGTGCAGATGTTGTTTGCCAAAGGCACCTACAAGGGCAACCGCGTGCTGGGCAGCGCTTCAATAGATCAAATGTTCACCCAGCAAAACACCGGCAACGCCTTGGATTTTGACTGCCAGATGGGCCTGGGCTGGTTTCTGGCGCCATGCGGTGACGAGCCGATTACCCCTGGGGTGCGTACTTACCAGCACAGCGGCGGCGGCGATGATTTTGCCGCCCAGTTGACCCTGCTGCCGGACCAGCAACTGGCCGTGATCATCATGGCCAACGACAGCAATGCCGAAGAGATGGTGGTGTCGTTGGCCACCGACAGCCTGCGCCTGATGCTTGAGGCACACACCGGCGAGCGCGCCTGCGCCGACGACTGCCGGGCTCCCAGCCACGGTCTGAAACTGCGCCACGTGCCAGCGGCCGTCGACCGCAAGCGCCTGGCAGGGTTCTACGCGACCCCCTGGGGCATATTCCGTATCAAGGATGACCGTGAGCGCCTGGCCGGCGAACTGGCCGGCTACACCTTCGACTTGCTACGCGATGACCAGGGCTGGCTGCGTGCGCAGAAAAAGGTCCTGGGTTTTTGGCTCAAGGACCTGGGCGACCTGGGTCGCATCCAGCTTGATGTAGTGACGGTACAAGGCCGGCAGATGCTCACGGCCCGCAGCCACGGCCAACGCATTGCCATCGGTGAGCGCATCGAGCCGCCGACCCTGTCTACGGCTTGGGCCGACACCATCGGCACCTATCAGGTACTCAATAGCCATGAACCCGACGCACCGTTGAGCGGTATCAGCGTGCGCCTGGAAGACGGCTTCCTGGTGATCCGCGGCCAATTGCACGACGAGCCACTGACTGACTACATCCTGCTGCCGGTCGACAACGCCCACGCGGTACTCGCCGGCACCGGCTACGGCCTGGGCGACACCGTCAGCCGCCAGGTCAACGGGCTGAGCGCTTCGGGTTATTCCTTCAAACGCACCCAGTCCCCCCACACACCCTTGAATTTCTAACCTGGAGAAACACCTGATGCACGCAAAAAACCTGTGCCTGTCAGTGACCTCACTGTGCCTGCTTGCCGCCGCCGACACGGCGCTTGCCGAAGACTGGCAATACAGCCTCAAGGCCGGCATAGCCAACGCCCCCCGCTACAGTGGCAGCGACGAACGCATGACGGCGCCTGTGCTGGGCGGCAAAATCATCAGCCCTTGGGGCGTCTTCCTCGACACTGATACGGGCCTGGGCTGGGGTTACGAAGGCAATGCCTTGAGCTTCAGCGCATACATTGGCGCAAGCGATTCGCGCAAGGATAAAAACGAAAGCATGCATGCCGGTTCCAAACGCCTCAAAGGCATGGGCGAGATCAAATCACGCCCGCAACTGGGGGTGAGTGCCGCCTACAACCTCGGCGGCGTGATCATCGGTGCCACCCTGGAACATGCGCTTGAAGAAGATAAACACAAGGACACCGGCAAGGCTTTTACCCACGTGGAGTTGAGCTTGGGTACCAATCTGTATGAGGGGCGCTTCGGTTCCGTCGATGCTGCCATCAACAGCCACTTTGGTGACCGTGACTACCTGCAGACCTGGTACGGCGTGACCACCGGCCAAGCCGCGCGCAGCCGCTTCAAGGGATATAAGGCCAGCGGCGGCAATATCAGCAATGGCATGAACCTTACGTGGAGCTTGCCAATCAGCGAGCACACACAGTTCTCGACGTTGCTGGATGTGCAGTACCTGGCGGATAAAGCGGGCAAGAGCCCGATTGTGGAGCGCCGCTTGCAGACGTCGGTGATGGGGATGGTGGAATACACCTTCTGATTCAAATTGGTAACCCAATCCAAATGTGGGAGGGGGGTATTCAAAAGGTGTTACTCGGCATACGCCCAGGTCATCCGAAACGACGCCCCTCCCCACTCCGAATCCAGCACTTCCACGTGCCCTCCATGCCACTGGCTGACGCGCTTGACCAACGCCAGGCCCAAGCCAAACCCTCCCGTGCGGCGGTCGCGGCTGGCGTCGAGGCGCAGGAAGGGTTCGAAGATCTTGGTGCGACCCTCCAGCGGCACGCCTGGGCCATCGTCATTGACCCGTACTTCATAGCCGTTGCCGAACTTGACCAGCGACACTTCCACGCGGCGATCGGCATAACGGATGGCGTTACGCAGCAGGTTGATCACCGCCCGCGCCATAAAGCGTGGCTCGATGCGGATAAAGTCGACCTCACAGGTACGCAGCGATAACTGCACCCCCTGTGCTTCGGCCTCCAGGGCCACACTGCCGATCACGCTGTCGAGCCAGCTGTGGGCTTCGATGTTCTCGCGGGTGACCTGGGTGGCACCGCGCTCCAGGCTGGCGTAGGTCAACAGTTCGGAAACCATTTCTTCCAGCTCGCCGAGGTCGGCATACATATCGGCAATCAACTCGCTGCTTTGGCCTGGATCGATCTGCTGGCGCAGTTGGTCAAGTTCAAACGACAAGCGCGCAATCGGCGTGCGTAGCTCATGAGATACGGCGTTGGTGAGTTCGCGCTGGTTGGCGATCAGGCTCTCGATACGCTCGGCCATCTGGTTGAAGTGCCCGGCCAGTTCGCGCACGGTGGAACGCCTTGGCAACAGGATGCGTGAGCCGAGGTCATTGTCACCAAAACGTTGCGCCGCCAGGCGGATATGCTCCAGGTCACGCCAGTGCGGGCGTACCCAGAAATACAGGACGATGGCCAGGCCTGCGCCCAGAAAGCCATAAGCCCACAAATACAGCCATTTGGGTTCTTCCGGCAGCTGGATCTCCAGTAATTGCGGGCCGCCGTCAATCGCTGACAGGAACTTCATAAAATCCTCGCGTACCACCACTTGGTCACTCGCCAGGAGTTTCTGTTCGCGCTCGCTCAGGTGCTGGGCGTCGCGCTGCACCAGTTTCAGGCGCAAGCCATAATGCGGTTGCAGCTCAGCCAGGCGTGCCTGGCGCGCCTCTCCCTGTACCGGTCGCAATTGTTCCACCAGGGCCCACGCCGGGCCGCGCAAGGCTTCACGGTTATAGGTCTCGTTGGACTCGGGCATGTACGCGTCCAGGCCATAGTTGACCAGCCAGACCGACCCGGCCAGGCCGAGCGCGAGGATCACATAGAGGCGCAGATACAAGCGCAGCATCTAAACCTCCCACGCGAACGGATTGAACAGGTAACCCTTGCCCCAGATGGTTTTGATGCACACCGGCTCGCGTGGGTTGTCGTTGAGCTTGCCGCGCAATTTGCTGATGTAGACGTCAACGCTGCGATTGAGGCCATCAAAGGCAATGCCACGCATACGGTTGAGGATGTCATCGCGCGAGAGGATCTTGCCCGAGCTGCTGGCCAGTAACCACAGCAACTCGAACTCCATGGTCGTCAGGTCGATGGTCTGACCGCCCAGGCTGACGCCCCGGCAGCTGCGATCAATCGACAAGCGGCCGAACTCCAGGGCACCCCGCGCCGCGGGCTCGGGCACCTGGCGGCGCTGCAACGCACGCAAACGCGCAAGCAGCACTGGCGGCTTGATCGGCTTGATCACGTAATCGTCAGCCCCGGACTCAAGGCCCAGGATATGGTCCAGATCGTCTTCCTTGGCTGTCAGGATCACGATGGGCGTGTCTGACACAGTGCGAATTTCGCGGCAAACATGCAGCCCGCTCTGGCCTGGCAGCATCAAATCGAGCACGACAATCCTGGGTTTGAAGTCCAGGAACGCTGCCAGGGCTTCATCGCCCCGGTGCACGACACGCACCTCAAAACCATGCTGCGACAGGAACTGCGCGATCAGCCCCGCCAGCTTTTCATCGTCCTCAACGAGCAGGACCTTGCCCAGACCCAGGTTTTCCATAAGTTCTCAGTGTAGAAACGCAGATTGAAGTGCGCGCATTATAGGTGGCAAGCAGGCGCACAGAAGCAGCTGGCCAGTACGAGCCGATGAAGCTTCATGCTTTTAAGAGTTTTTAACAAATAGCCTGCAATCTTTAACGCCATTCACAAGGAGTTGTATGCGCAAGGATTACCTGGCGTTCTTCGTTTCGCTGTTCCTCTCGCGGCTGGCCGACCAGATCCTGCTGTTCATCGTGCCGCTGATCGTGTTCCAGACCACGCAAAGTGTGTCGTGGGCGGGCCTGGCGTTTTTTGTCGAATCGCTGCCGCGCTATCTGGCATTTCCGGTGTGCGGAGCCTTGTGCGACAGGTTTTCACCCGTACGCATTCTGCATATCAGCCAGGTGTATCGCGCGCTGGCCTGCGTGGTGGCGGTGGCGCTGTATAGGCTGTTCGACGGGATCCATTGGCTGGTGATGCTGTCCGCGTTGTGCGGGGTATTGACCACTCAGGGCATCATGGCGCGGGAGGTGGTGATGCCGCATGTCTTCCAGCATTACACCTACGCCAAGACCTTGTCCTATTCGCAGATTGCCGACCAGAGCGGCCTGGTGCTCGGGCCGTTGCTGGCAGCGCTGATGCTGCAGGTTTGGGCCTGGCCCTGGGTGGTGCTGGCCATCGCCGCACTGTTTGTTCTCGCTGACCTGGCAATGCTGATCTGGCAGCGCAACACCACGGTGAGCCTGCAAAGCCATGGGCAGCCCCCGGGTATCTGGCTGCAACCGCTGCGCACCGCGTTTGGCCACATCCGCAACCTGGTGGAACTCAAGCGCATCATCATTCTGGCAGTCGGCGTGAACCTGATTATCGGGGTCACACTGGCCACCTCGGCCGCCATGGTTACCGGCCAATACGCCGCCGACAAGGATGCCTACGCCCTGCTGCAAGCCGCCGGCGCGCTGGTCACCATCGGGATTCTGTTTTACCTGGCACGCTCATCACTGCCGTTGAAAGTAATGGGTGGGCTGTCGTATTCGATGATTGCAGTCGGCGCGCTGATCACCGCCGTCAGCCCCGGTGTGTGGGCGTATGCCGTGGGCTTTTTGCTGGTGACCGGCTTTGACAAGATGTTCAACGTGTACCTGCGCAGCACCCGTCAAAAAGTGATCCCGGTGCAGGATTTCGGCAAGACGGTAGGCGTGATCACCTTGCTCAACAACCTGCCGCAGCCGTTGGCGGGCCTGATGATCGCCGTGCTGGCAGCGCCGTTGGGCACGCAAACGGTGATCCTGCTGCTCGCCGGGATCACCGCCTTGATCGGCGTGGCGGTGGCCTCAGGCTGGCACGCCACTGTGAAAGCGGAACTCGATGTCGGGTGATTCGATCAGCTCCTGCTCGGCCGCCCTCACCCGCTCGATCACCTGGGCGATGTCCTTGGCGTCGCCATACTGGTAGGCCAGCTTCAAGTAACCCTGGAAGTGCCGGGCTTCGCTTTTGAGCAAACCGAAGTAGAACTTGCCGAGCTCTTCGTCCAAATGCGGCACCAATGCTTCGAAACGCTCGCAGCTGCGTGCTTCGATAAAGGCGCCGACTACCAGGGTGTCCACCAGCTTGACCGGCTCATGGCTGCGCACCACCTTGCGCAAACCCGAGGCATAGCGGCCCGCGTGCAGTTGGCGCAGTTCGACCTTGCGCTTTTTCATCAGGCGCATGACTTGCTCGTGGTGCACCAGTTCTTCGCGGGCCAGGCGCGACATCATATTGATCAGGTCAACATGGCCGTGGTACTTGGCCATCAAGCTCAGGGCGGTGCTGGCGGCTTTGAATTCGCAGTTCTTGTGGTCGATCAGCAGGGTGTCCTGATCGGCCAGGGCGGCCTGGACCCAGGCGTCGGGGGTGCGGCAGCCGAGGAATTCATGGATTTCGGGCAGGTTCATCGGGCTCACGGGCAAAGGATCACAAAAGGGCGCCGATTATACCGACCCCGCCGCAGACCACCAGCCACCGGCCTTGATGTGCATCAACATGACGTCTGGCGGGCAGCAACTATAGTTGTCGCATGCCCCTTCCTGGAGAACCCGATCATGCAAGCCATCCGCAGCATCCTGGTGGTCATCGAGCCCGAACACTCGGAAAGCCTGGCCCTCAAGCGTGCCAAGCTGATTGCCGGGGTGACCGACGCGCACCTGCATTTGCTGGTCTGCGACAAGAAACACGAGCATTCGGCGCTGTTGAGTGTGCTCAAGGAGGGTTTAAAGAACGACGGTTACAGCGTCACCACCGAACAGGCGTGGAACGACAGCCTGCATGACACCATTATCGAGGTGCAGCAAGCCGAAGGCTGCGGCCTGGTGATCAAACAGCATTTTCCCGACAGCCCGCTGAAAAAAGCCCTGTTGACGCCGGCGGACTGGAAGCTGCTGCGCTACTGCCCCACGCCGGTGCTGTTGGTCAAGACCGCTACGCCATGGGCGGGCGGAGTGATTCTGGCGGCCATCGATGTGGGCAATACCGACAGCGAACACCGCTCACTGCACAATGCGATCATCGACCATGGTTTTGATATCGCCAGCCTGGCCAAGGCGCAACTGCATGTGATCAGCGCCCACCCGTCGCCGATGCTGTCGGCAGCCGACCCGACCTTCCAGCTCAAGGAAACCATCGAGGCGCGCTATCGCGAACAATGCAAGGCATTCCAGGACGAGTTCGACGTGGACGACAGGCACCTGCATATCAAGGAAGGCCCGGCCGATGTGCTGATCCCGCATATGGCCCATCAGCTGCACGCGGCGGTGACCATCATCGGCACCGTGGCCCGCACCGGGATTTCGGGGGCGTTGATCGGTAATACAGCGGAGGTGGTGCTGGATGCGGTGGAAAGTGACGTGCTGGTGCTCAAGCCGCAGACGTTGATGGATCACCTGCAAGAGCTGGCAACCAAACCCTGACACCGACCCTTCAGGCAATGAAGATCAAATGTGGGAGCTGGCTTGCCTGCGATTGCGGTGGGTCAGCTGGCGCATTTGCTTCTGATACACCGCTATCGCAGCATGGGTATCTACACAACTCTGACGTAGCAACCATCAGTAACCACGATGCGAAGCGAGCCGCTCTTGATCTGCTTTTGATCTCAGGCGCCCCGTCAAACCACGCTGGCCGGAATTCGACAGGGATTTGGGGGGTAAACCGGCAGGGATGCCGGTTTAGCCGCCCCGCGCCATGGATGGCGCGTGGCGGCGGCCCCCCAAATCCATGGCGGATTACGGGCACACCGAGCCACAGCGAGGTGCCGAGTGGTGGGGCGAAGGCCTTTTGCTTACTTTTGGGCCTCTCCAAAAGTGAGTCGCTGTAAGAGCGAAACCATAAGCGGCCGTTACCGCAGCAACGGATATGTACTCGGTCTGATCCAACATCCTTGTCGGCTGTCAGGCCGCCTTCGCAGGCAAGCCAGCTCCCACATTGAGCTCGTCAGTCAGTTAGCCCAGCGCATCTTTCAAGAATCCCGGGGCGATATAGCGCTGGTAATGCGCTTCAGAGAGGATAAAGAACTCCCGATCAATCGCATCGCGCAGGTCCGGCAAGGGCCAGTCGCGAAACTCCGGCAACAGCACCATGCCGTACGCCTCAAGGTTATTGATCACCCGCGCCCCGCGTGCGATCAACTGGTAGGCCCAGCAATACTCGGACTGGTGCGGCACGAAGCGAATCTTGCGTTGCTCCAACTGCCCGCGCAGGGTCTTGGGGTCAAACACCTCCACTTTGCCGGCCATCACCTGGACCAGCAGTTGCTCAAGCCTGAGCCAGACTGCACGCTTTTCTTCTTCGTTATAGCCATTCCACTGGATCACTTCGTGGTGGAAGCGCTTGCAGCCGCGGCACACGAGGTCGCCGTAGACCGTGGAGCACAGGCCGACGCAGGGGGTCTTGATGGTTTGGTTGGACATGGGCGATAACACGCAAATCAGCGAAACAGTGCGCCATGTTAGCCCTTTGTCTAAGGTTGATCACCCAGCAAACTTGGCCAGGCAACTTACCTTTAGATTTTTTTTGCCGTAGAATCACCCGGCCTTGTAAGGCGCCAATAATCCGCTGGAAGCTGTTTTCAAAGCGTCACGAGCACAGTCGTTCCTTCAGAACGGTGTTGGCGTGGTTTCGACCCGGTAGGTCAGAGCCCACGCCAACCCTCATCAGCTCCGTTCTGCAGGCGTAAAACTTTGAAAGCAGCTTCTGTAAAGGAATGCCGGCAGCGCTGGCTTTGCGGCCCAAAAAGCCCCTGAGCGCATGCGTGCCGTTCATTTCTGGATGAGCGTCCCGTGGGACCACTGATGAGGGTAATAACTGTGCTTGAAGCCTACCGCAAACATATCGAAGAGCGCGCAGCACTGGGTATCGTTCCCCAGCCGCTTAACGCCGAACAAACCGCAGGCCTGGTCGAGCTGCTGAAAAATCCTCCGGCTGGCGAAGAAGAATTCCTCGTTGACCTGATCACCAACCGCATTCCACCAGGCGTTGACGAAGCTGCCTACGTCAAGGCCGGTTTCCTGTCTGCCCTGGCCAAGGGCGAAGCCACTTCCCCCCTGATCGATAAGAAACGCGCTGTTGAACTGCTCGGCACCATGCAAGGCGGCTACAACATCGTGACGTTGGTCGAGCTGCTGGACGACGCCACCCTGGCGCCCGTCGCGGCCGCCCAACTCAAGCACACCCTGCTGATGTTCGATGCGTTCCACGACGTCGCCGAAAAAGCCCGCAACGGCAACGAACACGCCAAAGGCGTGATCCAGTCCTGGGCTGATGGCGAGTGGTTCCGCAACCGCCCTACCCTGGCCGACAAGATCAGCCTGCGCGTGTTCAAGGTCACCGGCGAAACCAACACCGACGACCTGTCGCCTGCGCCGGACGCCTGGTCCCGCCCTGACATCCCGCTGCACGCCCTGGCCATGCTGAAAATGGCTCGCGAAGGCATCGTGCCGGACGAGCAAGGCAAGACCGGCCCGATGAAGCAGATCGAAGAAATGCGCGGCCAAGGCTTCCCGATCGCCTACGTCGGTGACGTGGTCGGCACCGGTTCGTCGCGTAAGTCGGCCACCAACTCGGTACTGTGGTTCTTCGGTGACGACGTGCCTTACGTGCCGAACAAGCGTGCCGGCGGTTTCTGCTTCGGCAGCAAGATCGCTCCGATCTTCTACAACACCATGGAAGATGCTGGCGCACTGCCAATCGAATTCGACGTCACCAACATGAACATGGGCGACGTGATCGACCTGTACCCTCATGCTGGCAAAGTCTGCAAACACGGCACCGACGAAGTCCTGACCACCTTCGAAATGAAGACTCCGGTACTGTTGGACGAAGTTCGCGCCGGCGGCCGTATCCCGCTGATCATCGGTCGCGGCCTGACCGACAAGGCCCGCGCCGAGCTGGGCCTGGGCCCTACCGACCTGTTCAAGCTGCCTGAAGCGCCTGTCGACACCGGCAAAGGCTTCACCCTGGCACAGAAAATGGTCGGCAAGGCGTGCGGCCTGCCGGAAGGCAAAGGCGTTCGCCCTGGCACCTACTGCGAGCCGAAGATGACCACCGTGGGCTCCCAGGACACCACCGGTCCCATGACCCGTGATGAACTGAAAGACCTGGCGTGCCTGGGCTTCTCGACCGACCTGGTGATGCAGTCGTTCTGCCACACCGCGGCGTACCCGAAGCCGATCGACGTGACCACCCACCACACCCTGCCTGACTTCATCATGACCCGTGGCGGTGTATCGCTGCGTCCGGGCGACGGTATCATCCACAGCTGGCTCAACCGTATGCTGCTGCCGGACACCGTCGGTACCGGTGGTGACTCCCACACCCGTTTCCCGATGGGCATCTCGTTCCCGGCCGGTTCCGGTCTGGTCGCGTTCGCCGCAGCCACTGGCGTGATGCCACTGGACATGCCGGAATCGATCCTGGTGCGCTTCAAAGGCAAGATGAAGCCTGGCATCACCCTGCGTGACCTGGTTCATGCCATTCCTTACTACGCGATCCAGGCTGGCCTGCTGACCGTAGAGAAGAAAGGCAAGAAAAACGCCTTCTCCGGCCGCATCCTGGAAATCGAAGGCCTGAACGACCTGACGCTGGAACAGGCTTTCGAGCTGTCCGACGCCTCGGCTGAACGTTCGGCTGCCGGTTGCACCATCAAGCTGTCCAAAGAGTCCGTTACCGAGTACCTGAACTCCAACATCACCCTGCTGCGCTGGATGATCGGTGAAGGCTACGGCGATGCCCGCACCCTGGAACGTCGCGCCCAAGCGATGGAAGCCTGGGTTGCCAACCCGGAACTGATGGAAGCCGATGCCGACGCCGAATACGCCGAAATCATCGAGATCGACCTGTCGGAAATCAACGAGCCGATCCTCTGCGCGCCTAACGACCCGGACGACGCCCGTCTGTTGTCCAGCGTTGCCGGTGAGAAGATCGACGAAGTGTTCATCGGTTCGTGCATGACCAACATCGGTCACTTCCGCGCTGCCGGCAAGCTGCTGGAGCAGGTCAAGGGCCAGCTGCCGACTCGTCTGTGGCTGTCGCCGCCGACCAAGATGGACGCTCACCAGTTGACCGAAGAAGGCTACTACGGCATCTACGGAAAGGCTGGCGCACGCATGGAAATGCCGGGCTGCTCGCTGTGCATGGGTAACCAGGCACGTGTTGAGCCGAATTCGACCGTTGTGTCGACCTCGACCCGTAACTTCCCGAACCGCCTGGGTGACGGTGCAAACGTCTACCTGGCATCGGCCGAACTGGCGGCAGTGGCCTCTACCCTGGGTCGCCTGCCGACTGTCGAAGAGTACATGGGCTACGCAGCGAAACTGGACACCATGGCCAGTGACGTCTACCGCTACCTGAACTTCGACCAGATCGCCGAGTTCCGCAAGATCGCAGCAAGCGCCAACATCCCGGTGATTCAAGCTTAAGGGTGTGTTGATGTGAAAGACGCCGCGTATCGCAAGGTACGCGGCGTTTTTTATGCCTGGAACTAACCTTTACTGCCAACACAAAACCAATGTGGGAGCTGGCTTGCCTGCGATAGCTATGTATCAGTCATGAATGTAATGACTGACACATAGCTATCGCAGGCAAGCCAGCTCCCACACTTTTAGAGCTGTGCAGTCAGATAGACCGCATCAGGGCTCAGGCAACCAGCGAATACACCAAGGCCGTAATGGCAACCAAACCAACTGCAGTCACAAACACATTCGACGCCTGCCCACGGTACTTGGCCATGGCCGGCACCTTGCGGATCGCATACATCGGCATCAGGAACAGGATCGACGCAATCACCGGCCCACCCAAGGTCTCGATCATACCGAGGATGCTTGGGTTAAGCGTGGCGACAATCCAGCACACCACCAGCATGAAGGCGGCGGTCATGCGGTCCAGGGTCTTCGGTGCCGGGCGGCGACCGGTCTTGACCACGAGCCCCTTGAGACCCTCGCTGGCGCCGATGTAGTGGCCCAGGAACGACTTGGCAATCGCCACGAACGCAATCAACGGTGCCGCAAAGGCGATGGTCGGGTTGTCGAAGTGGTTGGCCAGGTACGACAGGATCGACAGGTTCTGCGCTTTCGCCTCGGCCAGTTGTGCGGGCGACAGGGTCAGCACGCAACTGAACACGAAGAACAGCACCATCGCCACCATCAGCAAGTGAGCGCGGGACAGGATCTGCGAACTGCGCTCCTCGGCGTGTGCGCCGTACTGGCGTTTCTGGTCAACCGCGAAAGCCGAGATGATCGGCGAATGGTTGAACGAGAACACCATCACCGGAATCGCCAGCCACAGCGTATTGAGCAGCGCCGACGGTGCTGGCACCTCGCTGGCAGTGCTGAGAATACCGCCATTCCAGTGCGGCACCAGGTACACGGCCAGGAACAGCAAGGCGACGATAAACGGATACACCATCAGGCTCATGGCCTTGACGATCACTTGCTCGCCGCAGCGCACCACGGCCAGCAGGCCGAGGATCAGCACAAACGCCAGGATCGCACGAGGCGGCGGCATGATGTGCAGTTGGTGTTCCATGAAGCTGCTCACGGTATTGGTCAGTGCCACGCTGTAGATCAGCAGGATCGGGAAGATCGCGAAGAAATACAGCAAGGTGATCAACGCACCCGCCTTGATGCCGAAATGTTCCTCGACCACATCAGTGATGTCGGAGCCTTCACGGCCAGACAGCACGAAACGGGTCAGCCCACGGTGGGCAAAGAACGTCATCGGGAACGCCAGTAACGCCAGGATCACCAGCGGCCAGAAGCCCCCCAGGCCCGCGTTGATTGGCAGAAACAAAGTACCGGCGCCAATGGCGGTACCGAATAGCCCGAGCATCCAGGTGGTGTCCTGGCGGCTCCAGCTTGTGAGGGTTGCAGGTGTCGTTGCATAGCGTTCGTCGACGCTATTGGCCTGATCATTCATCCGGTCGGATCTCCGCATTCACACGGCCAGCACGAGTCAGAAAAACCTGACAGGCAGCGCCCTGGCCGTAACAAGGGCCGGATTGTCCGGGATTCTCTTGAATAAGCAAAGACTTAGCTGAGGAACGGCAATGCAGTGCAAAGGCTGGAAGGCAGCCCATGGGCGGCTCAGTTGATTCGACGCCAGATGTCCACCGCCTTTACCCACCTCACGAACGCCCCTGCCAGCGGGGCATTGGGAGGGGCGATCACACAAGGCCGGCGAAGCTTTGTTTAAATAAACGCCGTCACTCAAAGTTCGCCAGTGGGGAGCCGCTGACAGAAACCCAATATCAATTAAAGTTAAACACCCTCACATATAAGAAAGTTCTTACATACAGTTAACCAACGCCTCTCGATTGAAACTCTAATGATTACGGCATTTGTTGCAAGGGTTTTCCCAGGCATTGAGACCCCCTTCTATCACGTCTATATTCCAGTCCAGTTCAAAAAAAACAAAGGTATCTAAACCCACCACAGCAGAATTAAAAACCTCACTCTTCAGGAGCGACTTGATGAACAAACACAACCTTATTTTCTCCCTGATACTTGCCACCGGAATACTCAGCCCATTGGCCAGTCAAGCACAACCGGCAGTAGAAAACTCAGACGCAAGTGCCCTGGGTACATCCCCCCGCTGGCTGACGACAAAAGTTTATATAGAAGGCGCCCCGGAGATCGACGTAAAGGACAAGTACCCAGGTGTCGTTGGAATATCAGTGTGGGACCCTGAACGGAATCGCTACGAATTTTTCTACACCGATACCGGGCTATCAAAATATGACAACGGCGGCGGCGGTTACTTCATGGTAACGGGTGACAAGAAAAACCATATCCTGATACCGGATAAAGGTGCAACGAGAACCATCGTCAGAAAACTTGAGACGTTGAACAATCAGGAATTCACTTATTCTCGTGAAGTGCCGCGCGACATGATCGACGCCAACCCTCTTGTTCGAATACATGTGGTTCATGCGCCCTATACCGGATCAGTCAAAACCACCCCCACCCACTAACCCTCAATACTCATCCCACGAGTAGCGACAATACTCATAAAAGGCCTCAGTCAATGAAAACACTATTAAAGCCTTTATTGGCGTCTGTTTTATTGCTCTCTACCCTTGTTTCAGGCGGCCTTCATGCGCAGGTTTCCACGCCAGGAAAACCTGTCGCCATCAGCGCTGACAATGCAGTCATGTTGACCGTCTTCCTCAAACATGACCAATCTCGCAACTTGAACGAAATAAGAACAAAACTCACCGAACAGGAACTCTTTAAAGTATTCCCTCCTGAAGGGGTAGAGATTGTCAGTTGGAACATCGCCATGGGGATCGGTCACGTCATCGTTCTACGCTTCCCCGCCTCGCGCCTGCGGGAAGTCAATCTCGCCATCGAACGCTCTGCATGGGGGCCCTTCAGGACGGAGTTCTTTCCTACCTACGATTACATGGACATCGTAGCTGCCGAACAGAGCAAGGTACGCAAGCCCGTAGCCGCTAAATAATTCGCACGCGTGCAAACAGCGTCTCCCGCTCGCCGAGACGCTGGCACTTTTCGCAAAATCAGGGGCGCTTTCTCAGCGCCCTCAGCATTTCGCGCAACAAAAATGCAGCATACTCCGAGCATCGAACTCACCGGAGAGCTGCCCCATGCCCACCACCGTTCTAGTCCTGGTTGAAACCATCAACGAATACCTGCAAATCATCGAGAGCAATGACTTTCATGTGATTCTGGCGCCGACGCCCGCCGAACGCGCTCAGGCGATCAAGTTGCACGGTGGGCAGATCAAGGCCGTGCTGACCCGTGGTCCGCTGGGGTTGTACGCTGATGAAATCGCGGCACTGCCGTTGCTGGAAATCATCTGCGTGATCGGTGCCGGCTACGAACATGTGGACCTGCAGGCCGCGAGCAATCGTGGGATCGTGGTGACGAACGGCGCCGGGGTGAATGCGCCGTCGGTGGCCGACCATGCCATGGCGTTGCTGCTGTCGCTGGTGCGTGGCATTCCCCAGACGGATGCGGCAGTGCGGCGCGGCGAATGGCCGAAAGTGATGCGCCCTTCCCTGAGCGGTAAACACCTGGGGATTCTCGGGCTGGGCGCGGTGGGTATGGAGATCGCCCGGCGCGCCGCCCTGGGGTTCGGCATGGAGGTCAGTTATCACAACCGCCAACCCCGCGATGACGTAGATTACACCTACTGTGCGACGGCCGTGGAGCTGGCGCGCACCTCGGACTTCCTGGTGCTGGCCACGCCCGGCGGTGCCA
The DNA here is from genome assembly GCF_015277575.1 of Pseudomonas sp. OST1909. Lineage (NCBI taxonomy): Bacteria > Pseudomonadati > Pseudomonadota > Gammaproteobacteria > Pseudomonadales > Pseudomonadaceae > Pseudomonas > Pseudomonas sp. OST1909. Next base: position 3,025,325 of record NZ_CP063780.1, on the reverse strand, counting down.
GCACCCGTCACCTGATCGACCGCCATGCCCTGGACGCCTTGGGGCCACACGGTTTTCTGGTCAACATCGGCCGCGGCAGCGTGGTAGTGACCGCCGACCTGGTCGCCGCGCTGGAGCAGCGCCGCATCGGCGGTGCCGCACTGGACGTGTTTGACGATGAGCCCGCGGTGCCCGATGCCCTCAAGCGCCTGAGCAATACCGTGCTGACCTCCCACGTGGCCGGTCTGTCCCCGGAAGCGGCCCATGACACGGTGCAGCGCGTCGCTGATAACCTGGTGGAATACTTTGCCGGCCGCCCCGTGCTTACACCGGTAGCCTTGCCAGCGCCCGCAAAATGACCGATCAGGCACGCTGATCACCGTTCAACACGCTAACCTATTAAGCCGCCCCGACCTTGTCGCTGGGCGGCGGTGCGCATTAGATTAGGAAATAGTCCACGGCCTTTAGAATAAGCAGAAGGGATAAGCATGGCGCTGAACGACCAATCGACCCAGATTCGCCCCGGCGAAGAACTTGATGCCAGCCTGATCGATCCCTACCTCAAGGCCCACATTCCGGGCTTGAACGGCACGCCTGCGATCAGTCAGTTTCCCGGCGGGGCATCGAACCTGACCTACCTGCTGGAATACCCAGGCCAGGAATTCGTGCTGCGTCGCCCGCCGTTTGGCCACAAGGCCAAGTCCGCCCACGACATGGGCCGCGAATACCGCATTCTCAACCAGCTCAAAGATGGTTTTCCGTATTGCCCCAAGGCATACGTGCACTGCACCGATGAATCAGTGATCGGTGCCGAGTTCTATGTGATGGAACGGGTCAACGGCATTATCCTGCGCTCTGACCTGCCGCCCGAACTGGGCCTGGATGCGGCCAAGACTCAAGCGCTGTGCAAAAGCTTTATCGACAAGTTCGTCGAACTGCATCAAGTCGACTACAGCGCCTGCGGCCTGGCCGACCTGGGCAAGCCTGAAGGCTACGTGGCGCGGCAGATTCGTGGCTGGAGCGAGCGCTACGAAAAAGCCCTGACCCCTGATGCGCCAAAATGGGAAGCGGTGCGCGCCTGGCTCAACGACAAAATGCCAGCCGACTCGCCCACATCCAGCATCGTGCATAACGACTACCGCTTCGATAACGTGATCCTCGACCCGCATAACCCGATGCAAATCATCGGTGTGCTGGATTGGGAACTGACCACCCTGGGCGACCCGCTGATGGACCTGGGCAACACCCTCGCGTACTGGATCGAAGCCGCAGACCCGGCGCCGGTGCAACTGATGCGGCGCCAGCCGAGCAACGCTCCGGGGATGCTCACCCGCCGTCAGTTTGTCGACTACTACGCCGAGCGCTCGGGGCTTGCGATCGACAATTTCGATTTCTATTACACCTACGGGCTGTTCCGGCTGGCCGGCATCGTGCAGCAGATCTACTACCGTTTTTTCCACGGCCAGACCCAGGACAAACGCTTTGCGCAGTTCATCCACATGAACAAGCTGCTGGAGCAAATGAGCCTGAATGTCATTGGCAAATCAGCGCTCTGATCGCAACCACAAGGAACCTTTATGTCCAAGACCAACCTGTTTGACCTTGACGGCAAGATTGCCTTCGTTTCCGGCGCCAGCCGTGGTATCGGCGAGGCCATTGCCAAGCTGCTGGCCCAGCAAGGCGCCCACGTGATCGTCTCCAGCCGCAAGCTGGAAGGTTGCCAGCACGTCGCCGACGCGATCATTGCCGACGGCGGCAAGGCCACGGCGATTGCCTGCCATATCGGTGAAATGGAGCAGATTACCCAGGTGTTCGCCGGCATCCGCGAACAGTTCGGCCGCCTGGATATTCTGGTCAACAACGCCGCCACCAACCCGCAGTTCTGCAACGTGCTGGATACCGACCTTGGCGCATTCCAGAAGACCGTCGACGTAAATATCCGCGGTTACTTCTTCATGTCGGTGGAAGCCGGCAAGCTGATGCGCGAGAACGGCGGCGGCAGCATCATCAACGTGGCGTCGATCAACGGCATTTCGCCGGGCGTGTTCCAGGGCATCTACTCGGTCACCAAGGCTGCCGTGATCAACATGACCAAGGTGTTCGCCAAGGAATGCGCAGCGTTCGGCATCCGTTGCAACGCACTGCTGCCGGGCCTGACCGATACCAAGTTCGCCTCGGCGCTGGTCAAGAACGACTCGATCCTGAAAGTGGCCCTGGCGCAGATCCCCCTCAAGCGCGTGGCCGAACCCAGCGAAATGGCCGGCGCGGTGTTGTATCTGGCCAGCGATGCGTCAAGCTACACCACCGGTGTGTCGTTGAATGTAGACGGCGGTTTCCTGTCCTGACACTGCCTGGTTTCTTCAGATCGATTTGCGCGTAACCTTGGCGCGGATCGATCTGTCTCCAGGATGAAACATGGAACTGCACCTCGTCATCAAGGGCCGCAAGGACCTGGCTGCCCAGCTTTATCAGCAACTGCGCGAAGCTATCGCCACCGGGCGACTGTCGGCGGGAGCGCAACTGCCACCGAGCCGACTGCTCGCCGAACAACTGGGCGTATCACGCAAGACAGTGTCGGATACCTACACCACCCTCACGTACGAAGGCCTGCTGATCGGCAAGATCGGCCGCGGCACTTTCGTCAATGCGTGGGCGCCCCAACCCGATCGTGTACAAACCGCCACCGACCTGGCCTGCGCCGCCAACCTGGGCAAGTGGGCAGCACTGCCCTCGCCCATGGGCCACCCTTCCCGTGAGGGTATCCTGCGCTACGAATTTATCGGCGGCGCGACTGCACGCAACCAATTCCCCCAGGACGAATGGCGACGCTGCACCCAGGATGCGCTGCGTCGTATCGCCCAGAACAGTGGTTTCTACAGCCAACCGGAAGGGTTACCGGCATTGCGCGAGGCCATCGCCGGGCATATCGCGTTTTCCCGAGGGGTCAAATGCCGCGCCAGCGATATCGTGGTCACCAATGGCGCGCAGCAGGCGCTGGACCTGATTGCCCGCGTGGTGCTGGAACCCGGCAGCATGGTCGCGATGGAAGACCCAGGCTATAGCCCCGCACGCCAAATGTTCGTAGCGATGGGCGCCAGCGTTGCCAGCGTGGCCGTTGATGAACAGGGCATCCAGGTCGATCAGATCCCCGATGGCACCCGTCTGATCTACGTAACCCCGTCCCACCAGTTTCCACTCGGCATGCCGATGAGTCAGAAGCGCCGCCAGGCGCTGCTGGACCGCGCAATCGAGCTGGGAGCGATCATCATCGAAGACGACTACGACAGCGAATTTCGCTACGAAGGGCGCCCCACCGACTCCCTGCAAAGCCTGGACACCCGAGGCGTGGTCACCTACGTCGGGACCTTTTCCAAAACCCTGTTGCCCGAGTTGCGCCTGGGCTACGCGGTGCTGCCGCCAGCGATCTATGGCGCGGTGCTCAAGGCCAAGCAGTTGACCGACCAGCACAGCTCTACCCTGCCGCAGTGGGCATTGGCCAAGTTCATCAGCGAAGGCTACCTGCTCAAGCATATTCGCCGTTGCCACAGCATCTATGCGGGGCGTCGCGAACGAATACTGCAGCGTCTAGCGGGCGATCTGTCACCGTGGTTCGAGGCGGTTCCGACGGTGGCGGGCTTTCACCTGGCGGCATTGTGCAAGGTGGCGTTGAATATCCCCTTGCTGATAGAACAGGCGCGTCAGGTCGAGGTGGGGTTGTACCCTCTGGACGTATTCTTCCACGACGTGCCATTACGCTCGGGGCTGATTTTCGGCTTCGGCGCCATCGAGACCCTGGACATCGACCCGGCGCTGGACAAGGTGCGCGATATTCTCCGGCAGATTGGCTAAGGGGTTTTCCGGCGTATTGGTCATTGGTGGCGTACAGGCTACGGCGTAGGGTGAAGAGGTCTCGAACTACGCGGAATCCTGATCATGAAACGATTGCTCGCCACCACGCTGATGCTCACCTCCCTCAGCGCATTTGCCCACGACCCGGTATACAACCAGGAAACGCTCAAGGTGCTGCAGGAGCACGCCTTGACCAACGTGCCCGGCAAGAAAACCATCATGCTCACCGTGGACTATGCCCCCGGCCAGGCCACCGTGCCCCATAGCCACACCGGCACTGCGGTGGCTTATGTGCTGCAAGGCGCGATCACCTCGCGGGTCAACGATGAAAAGGCGATCACCTACAAGGCCGGGGAATCGTTCTATGAACCGGCAGGCTCACGACACTTTGAATCAAGCAATGCCAGCCAGACCCAACCGGCCAGGCTGCTGGTGGTGATGGTGCTGGATGACAAGGCTGAGGTACTCACCCCGCTTCCCAAATAATCAGCAACACCCCAAAACCCATGTGGGAGTTGGCTTGCCTGCGATAGCCATAGGTATCTACACAACTCTGTAGCGCTCAACGGTAACCACGATGCGAAGCGAGCCGCTCTTGATCTTGATCTGCTTTTGATCCTAGGCGCCCCGTTAAACCACGCTGGCCGGAATTCGACAGGGATTTGGGGGGTAAACCGGCAGGGATGCCGGTTTAGCCGCCCCGCGCCATGGAAGGCGCGTGGCGGCGGCCCCCCAAATCCATGGCGGATTACGGGCACACCGAGCCTAGGCGAGGTGCCGAGTGGTGGGGCAAGAGCGTTTTGGTTACTTTTGCGCTTTTCAAAAGTGACCCGCTGTCAGAGCGGAACCCTAAGTGGCCGTTACCGCAGGAATGGATATGTACTCGGTATAGCGGTGTCGCCTGTCAGGCCACCTTCGCGAGCAAGCCCGCTCCCACAGTTTGATTGCGGGGTGTCAGGTAGATTGGCGTCGCCTGTCAGGCCGCTATCGCAGGCAAGGCAGCTCCCACAGTTTTAACCGTGTCTGGTCAGGGACGTTTGAATAGGTCGCGCTGGTGTTCAATGCGCAGCCGGCATTCGCAACCCTCCAGATGATCATTGACCATCCCCATCGCCTGCATCAACGCATACATCGTGGTCGGGCCGACGAAGGTCCAGCCGCGTTTCTTCAGGGCCTTGGACAAGCGCATCGAAGCCGCTGAGGTCGGATTGGCCGTCCAGTAAGCCATGTCCACCACTGCCGGGCGTTCGGCTTCGCCGGGTTCGAATGTCCATAACCAGCGTGCCAGCGAGCCGGTTTCTTCCACCAGCTCACAGGCCCGGCGCGCATTGTTGATGGTGGAGACGATCTTGGCGCGGTTACGCACGATCCCCGGATCCGTCATCAAGCGCTCGATATCCGCCTGGTCATATTGCGCGACCTGGCGAAAATCAAATCCGTGGAACGCCTGCCGAAAATATTCACGCTTGCGCAAGATCGTGATCCACGCCATCCCCGCCTGAAAGCCCTCCAGGCAGATTTTCTCGTACAACTGGATGTCATCCGCCACCGGCACGCCCCATTCGTGGTCGTGGTAATGGAGGTATTCCGGGGCGGCGTTGCGCCAGCTGCAATGGGTACGTCCTGCGGGGTCGGTTGTCAGCCCTGGTTGATCCATCCATCACCTCGTGTGCCGTGGGCCGATGATACGCAAAAAACTTTAAAGCCCGTCAACCGCTCAAGCACCGTACTTACCGACCAACTGGTCAGACCGGGACCTGTCAACCGCTGAATATTTACTTGTTGTTTGAAAAAAACCGAGCGTAGACTGGCCGCGCACTGGACTTACCGGTAAGACCACAACAATTAAGCCCTGGAACCACCAGGGCACCGAATAGAGATCCCTCCCATGCTCAGATGGTGCTCGCGTTCGATTTTCCTGCAAGTCGTGATTGGCCTGATGCTCGGCATCGCCTGCGGCCTGGCCCTTCCCGAATTTTCCTCACAACTCAAACCCCTGGGCGACGGCTTTATCAAGCTGATCAAAATGCTGATCGGCCTGATCGTGTTCTGTGTCGTGGTCAGCGGTATTTCCGGCGCCGGCGATTTGAAGAAGGTCGGGCGTATCGGGCTCAAGTCGGTGATCTACTTTGAAGTGCTGACCACCGTCGCCCTGGTGCTTGGCCTGATCATGGCCTTCAGCACCGGCATCGGCAGCGGCGCCAATATTCACCTTGAGCAACTCTCTTCCGCCGGCTTGAATGAGCTGGCCGACAAGGGCCAGCACATCAAGGGCACCAGCCAGTTCCTGATGGACCTGATTCCCAACTCGGTGATCGGTGCGTTTGCCGATAACAACGTGTTGCAAGTGCTGCTGTTCTCGGTGCTGTTCGGCAGTGCGCTGAACCTGGTGGGCGAAGCGGCCAGCGGTATCTCGCGGCTGATCAATGAGCTTAGCCATGTGATCTTCCGCATCATGGGCATGATCGTGCGCCTGGCGCCGATTGGCGTATTCGGTGCCATCGCGTTCACCACCAGCACCTACGGCCTGGACTCGCTGCAACACCTGGGCAGCCTGGTTGGGCTGTTCTACCTGACGTGCTTTGCCTTTGTCGCGCTGATCCTCGGGCTGGTAATGCGCTTGTCCGGCCTGCGGATGCTGCCGCTGCTCAAGTACCTGCGCGAAGAGCTGCTGATCGTGATGGGCACCGCTTCGTCCGACGCTGTGCTGCCGCAGATCATGCGCAAGCTGGAACATTTGGGCATTGGCAGTTCCACCGTGGGTTTGGTAATTCCCACCGGGTACTCGTTCAACCTCGACGGTTTTTCGATCTACCTGACCCTGGCCATCGTGTTTATCGCCAACGCCACCGGTACACCGTTGTCGATGACCGACTTGCTGACCATCCTCCTGGTATCGTTGATCACCTCCAAAGGCGCCCACGGCATTCCGGGCTCGGCACTGGTGATTCTAGCGGCGACACTCACGGCGATCCCGGCAATTCCGGTGGTGGGCCTGGTGTTGGTGCTGGCGGTGGACTGGTTCATGGGTATCGGTCGTGCGCTGACCAACCTGATCGGCAACTGCGTGGCTACCGTGGCGATTGCTCGCTGGGAAAAAGATATCGATATCCAGCGTGCCAACAAGGTGCTCGACGGTCAGCAGGGTTATGCCTTTCAGGCCAAGAAGCCGGTGCTGCCGGCGCATCAGGAGTTCTAGGACAACGCCCATCCAATGTGGGAGCTGGCTTGCCTGCGATAGCGGTGAGTCAGCGTCAAATGTAGTGCCTGACACTCAGTCATCGCAGGCAAGCCAGCTCCCACATTGGCCCTTTGCCAGACTGAATACTGTATGAGCAACATCAAGGAGCCTTCGACGTGATCAGCACTTCAACCGTCGTCAATTCAGTGGTAGAAAAACTGCGCGCCGCCCTGGCGCGAGGCCAGTGGCGCCGCGGTGAAATGCTGCCCGGTCAACGCGAACTGGCCGAACAGCTGGGCATCAGCCGCCCGAGCCTGCGTGAAGCGGTGATCGTGCTGGAGACCTTGGGCCTGGTGCGTTCCATGCCGGGCAAAGGTGTGGTGGTACTGGAAACCAGCGTCAGCGAGCCGCAGTCGAACGACGCGGTGGCCGACGCCAGCCTGGAAGACATCCTGCAACTGCGCTATACCCTCGAACCCTTCATCGTCGGCCTGGTCGCCCAATCCATCAGCAGCAAGGAAATCGGCCAACTGCGCCTGACGCTGATGGACATGCGCGAAGCCCTGGATGCCGGCGACGCCGAGGCGGGCATGAACGCCTACATCGACTTTCACGAAGAACTGTTTGCCCTGACCTCCAACCCGATTTTCCAGAACGTGGTGCAGCAAACCAGCACCGCGCTCAAACAAAGCGCCCAGGTATTGCGCAACTCCCCTGAACACCTGGCCGAACGCCTGCAAGAGAACGAAGCCGTGGTACGCGCCATCCGCAACAAGAACAGCGCCCTGGCCAGTGCGGAAATGCGTCGGCACATCCTTCAGGAAGGCTTGCGCATGGGCATTCGCTTGAATATCCCGGATGACCATCTGGGCAGCTGATTTTCGGAGACCGGCCATGAACGCTCACGCCCTGCAACGCGATTCCACTCTCACCTCCCTACGCTGGGCGCCCGAAAAAAAGCCCTCGGTGGACGATATCTACCCACGCTTGTTCGACGCCATCCTTGAGCAGCGCATTGCCCCCGCCAGCCGCTTCACCGAAGAAGGCCTGGGCGAACTCTTTGGCGTGAGCCGCAGCGTGATTCGCCGGGTGCTCGCCAAGCTGTCCCATCAGCAAGTGGTCATCCTGCGCCCCAACCAGCGCGCCCAGGTCGCCGCGCCGGATGCCCAGCACACACGGCAGATTCTGGAAGCACGGCGCCTGACCGAAATGACCGTGGTGCAACTGGCCTGCGCCCAGGCCACAGCGATGCAGATCCGCCAACTGCGCGAGCTGATTGCGCAGGAGCGCGACGCCATTGAGCGTGACCAGCGTGGGCCGGCGATCCGGTTTTCTGGAGAGTTTCATCTGCAACTGGCGCACATGGCAGGCAATGCGCCGTTGGCACAGTTTCTCAACAGCCTGGTGCCGTTGACGTCGTTGATCATTGCGCAATTTGAAACGAAGGCCTGCACGTATTGTGCGTGGCAGGAACATGTGGCGATTGTGGATGCCGTGGAACAGCGCGACGCCTACACGGCTGTCGCCCTGATGACCCAGCACCTGAATCACCTGGAAACCCGGCTACTCAAACACCACTGACCTGCGGATAATAAGGAGATCCAAATGTGGGAGGGGGCTTGCTCCCTCCCACACTAGCCCTTCAGTGTTTGATAAATGGTGTTCCAATAAAAAGCCCCCGCATCTCACGATGCGGGGGCTTTTGGTTTACCGAAGCATCAAGCCGGCTGCAACACCGACTGACCACTCAACGCCAGGTCCAGCAACTCACGATTGGCCACCGCGTACATGGCGTAGTCCGTGCCAACCGCAGCACGAATTTCCACCATCATGGCACGCCAGCGATCAGCCATGTCCTGGTGCTGTTCAAGCCACAGGGCCACGCGGGCTTCCATGTCTTGTGGCGCGTCGGCCATTTGCAGTACCGAAATGGTAATCGCCCGTTGCTGCCAGTCCACATCATCGCGGAAGGCTTCGCGGGCCTGGGCCTGCCAGTTGTTGGCCACTGGCAGATCGCTGATCTGCTGCAGGTACCACGGCAGGTCCAGAGCGCTGCCAACGGCGAAGTAGGCTTTGGCCACTTCGGCGGCGTCATGCCCGGTCACGTCGGCGGCTTCGATGATCGGCAGCAAGGTGTACAGGTGGGTAGTGCCTGCAACCATGCGTGCCAACAACTCCGGTACGCCGGCCTGGGTGTAGGCCTGGTAACGGTTCTGCCAGCCTTCACGGGTCGGACCTTCCAGCAGTTCGTCGAGCTTGAGGCCCAATGCCGCCAGGTGCGGACCGAAGTGCGCTGTGTCACGCCCGGCGTCCTGTTCGTTGCGACGGCTGCGCAGGAACCAGCGCGTAGCACGACGGCCCAGGCGCATCAGCTCGTCCATCAGCTCCAGTTGCACGTCGGCCGACACCTGGTGGTCCAGGGCTTCGATCTGACGGAACCAGTGCGGGAGGTGGAAGATATCGCGCACGATCACATAGGCACCGGCGACGTTCGCCGGGCTCATGCCGGTCGACTCTTTGAGTCGCTGCACGAAGGTGATGCCCATGTGGTTGACCAAGTCGTTGGCGATCTGGGTGCTGACGATCTCGCGCTTGAGGCGATGGCGACGCATGGCTTCGGAGAACTTGGCCACCAGGCTCGGTGGGAACGCGGTCTCCATGTCACGGGTCAGGTACTCGTCATCCGGCACCAGGGATTTGAGCAGCGCTTCCTTGAGGTCGATCTTGCTGTACGAAATCAGCACCGACAACTCCGGACGGGTCAAGCCCTTGCCGGTGGACGCGCGCTCGCTGAGCTGCTCTTCGGTCGGCAGGTACTCGATGGCACGGTCCAGCTTGCCACGGCCTTCCAGGTCGCTCATCAGGCGTTTGTACTCGGCGGCGCGCTCGTAAGCCTTGCGTGCGGCCAGGGACAGGGCCTGGGTCTGCTTGTAGTTGTTGCCCAACACCAGGTGGCCGACTTCGTCGGTCATGCTCGCCAGCAACTGGTTGCGTTGCTTGTCGGTCATGTCACCGGCCTGCACCACTTCGTTGAGCAGGATCTTGATGTTCACTTCGTGGTCGGAGCAGTCCACGCCACCGGCGTTGTCGATGAAGTCGGTGTTGGAACCGCCACCATTGAGGCCGAATTCCACACGACCCAGTTGGGTCATGCCCAGGTTACCGCCCTCGCCCACCACCTTGCAGCGCAGCTCGTTGCCGTTGACACGCAGCGCGTCGTTGGCCTTGTCGCCCACGTCGGCATGGCTTTCGGTACTGGCCTTGACGTAGGTACCGATACCGCCGTTCCACAACAGGTCCACCGGCGCCTTGAGCAAGGCGTTGAGCAGTTCGGTCGGGGTCAGCTTGTCGGCCTGGATGTCGAAACGCTCTTTCATCTGTGGCGAGATGGCGATGCTCTTGGCGCTGCGCGAGAAGATACCGCCGCCTTCAGACATGATGCTGGTGTCGTAGTCGGTCCAGGACGAACGCGGCAGCTCGAACATGCGCTGGCGCTCGACGAAGCTGGTGGCCGGGTTCGGGTTCGGGTCGATGAAGATGTGCAGGTGGTTGAAGGCCGCCACCAGTTGCAGCTTGTCGGACATCAGCAAGCCGTTACCGAACACGTCACCGGCCATATCGCCGACGCCCACTACGGTGATGCTGTCTTCCTGCACGTTGATGCCGCGCTCGCGGAAGTGACGCTGCACACCCACCCACGCGCCCTTGGCGGTGATGCCCATTTTCTTGTGGTCGTAACCGGCAGAACCGCCGGAAGCGAACGCGTCACCCAGCCAGAAGCCGTAGTCGATAGCGATGCCGTTGGCGATGTCGGAGAAGGTCGCAGTGCCCTTGTCCGCCGCCACCACCAGGTAGGGGTCATCGTCGTCATGACGCACGACGTTGGCCGGTGGCACCAGGGCGCCGTCCTTGAGGTTGTCGGTAATGTCCAACAGGCCGGAAATGAAGATGCGGTAGCAGGCGATGCCCTCGGCCGCGATCTCGTCCCGGCTGCCGCCCAATGGCAGGCGACGCGGCAGGAAGCCGCCCTTGGCGCCCACCGGCACGATCACCGAGTTTTTCACTTGCTGGGCTTTTACCAGGCCGAGCACTTCGGTACGGAAATCTTCTTCACGGTCGGACCAGCGCAGGCCGCCGCGAGCGACGTTTCCGAAGCGCAGATGCACACCTTCAACCCGTGGCGAGTACACGAAGATTTCAAACTTCGGCACCGGCTTGGGCAGCTCAGGGATCGCGTGCGGGTTGAACTTGAAGCTGAAGTACGACTTGTTCTGGCCGTTGGCGTCAGTCTGGTAGAAGTTGGTACGCAGGGTCGCCTTGATCAGGTCCAGGTAGCGACGCAGGATACGGTCTTCGTTGAGCACCTGAACATCGTCCAGGGCGGTGAGGATCGCTTGTTCCAGGCGTTGCTGCTTGTCTTCCAGGTCGTCGGCGGTGAGCTTGCGCGCCAGGTAGAAGCGGGTCTTGAACAACCGGGTCAACTCGCGGGCGATGTCGGTGTGGTTGTTCAGGGTACTGGCGATGTAACCCAGGTCGAAGCCCAGGCGGATCTGCTTGAGGTAACGGGCGTAGGCACGCAGCAGCGCAACGTCACGCCATGGCAGGCCGGCGGTCAATACCAGGCGATTGAATGCATCGTTCTCGGCGTCGCCATGCACGATGTGCACGAAGGCGTCCTGCAGGGTGTCGTTGAGCTGCTGGATATCCAGGTTCACGCCTTCGGCGGCGATGAACGCAAAGTCATGGATCCAGAACTCACGGCCATTGGCATGGCGCAGGCGATACGGAAACTCGCCCAGCACGCGCAGGCCGAGGTTTTCCAGGATCGGCAGCACGTCGGACAGCGCCAGCGGGGTGTCAGCGTGATAGAGCTTGCAATGCAGTTCGCGCTGACCGGAGACCTGGCCCAGCGGCTGATAGAAGCTCATCACCAGCGGGTTGGCTTCGGTGAGGCTGTTCAGATGCTGCATGTCGACCACGGCCGAATGCGCGGCGAAACGCTCGCGGTAGCCGGCCGGGAAGCCTTTGGGGAAGTCCGCCAGCACGTTGGTGCCGTGGGCTTCGCCGAAGCTCTCCACGACCAGACTGGCGTAGTCGTCCTGCCAGCTGCGGCAGGCTTGCACCACTTCTTTTTCCAGTTGCAGCGGGTCGATGTCCAGGCGGTTCTTCGGGTCGACCCGCAGAATCAGTTGCACACGGGCCAGCACGGACTCGGAGAAGAAGGTCCAGAACTCGCAGTCCGAAGCCTTGAGGCGATCCATCAGCACTTGCTGGATCTTCTGGCGCACTTCGGTGGAGTAGATGTCGCGCGGCACGTAGGCCAGGCAGTAGCAGAAACGACCGTACGGATCTTTGCGCAGGAACACGCGGATCTTGTTGCGTTCCTGGATCTGCACGATCGACATCACGGTGCTGAACAGCTCGTCGACCGGGGTCTGGAACAGGTCGTCACGGGGCAGCACTTCAACCACCTGGGCCAGTTCCTTGCCCAGATGCGCCTTGGCCTGGAAGCCCGAGCGACGCTCGATTTCCGCTACCTTGCGGCGAATGTACGGGATCACTCGCACGCTTTCGCCGTACACCGAGGAGGTGTAGAGGCCCATGAAGCGGTGTTCCTTGATGACCTTGCCGTCGGCACTGATCTCGCGGATCGACACGTAGTCCGGATACGCCGGGCGGTGCACGCGGCTTGGGTGTGCAGCCTTGGCGAACGACAGCACCGTCGGTTCACGCAGGTAGGCCACGGCGTAGTCTTCGATGCGCAGGTCTTCGGCGGTGAGGCCGGCGCGCAGCAGCTTGGTCAGACCGAGGAAGGAGCTGGCGTCATATTCGATATGACCGCCGTCCGCCTCGTCACGTACCACGAACTCTTCATAACCCAGGAAGGTGAAGTGGTTGCCCACCAGCCATTCCAGGAAGTTCTTGATCTCGGCTTTTTCTTCACCGTCGATCGTGAACGCGCTGGCGTCGATACCGGCCAGCAGGTCCTGGACCTTGGCTTTCATCGGTTCGAAATCGGCCACGGCCACGCGCACTTCGCCCAGCACCTGCTCCAGCTCTTTGCTCAGCACGTTCAGCTCGGCGGCGTTGGCGCAGCGGTCGATCTCCAGGTACATCAGCGATTCTTGCAGGATGCCTTCGCCCTGGGTGCCCTTGGGCAGGATTTCCAGCAACTCGCCCTTGCTGCCACGGCGCACGCTGAGCACGGTGGTTTGCAGGGTGTGGATGCTGTAGCCACGGCGGTTCAGCTCGGTACGGACCGAGTCCACCAGAAATGGCAGGTCATGGTGCAGCACTTCGACCGCGGTGTGGGTCGATTGCCAGCCATGACGTTCGTAATCGGGGTTGTAGACCCGCACTTGCGGTTGGGTGTGATCGAAGCGCTCAAGCAGGCGCCAGGCAGACAGGGTGCAACCGGCCAGGTCGGAAAGGCGACGCTGGGTCAGTTCGTCCAGGGAAATGATGCCGAAGAATTGCTCAGCAAACAGCGCCACTTGTGGCAGTGCCTGTTCACTGATGTGCTGCGCCAGTGCCGCTTGCAGTTGATGCTGGAAGTCGGCCTTGCTGGCTGCGGTGAAGAACGCCATCTGTGGTACTCCGCTTGGGCTTGTTATTGATGGAAGCGTCGCGTGTTATCCCCTTGCGGGGAGACCGTCAGCTCTGTTCGTGGGTCACGATAAACGAATCAGGCCGACAGGTGGGTGAAGCTGGACAGGACAGTCAGGTCACATACAACTTCCACAAGATGCACACCTTGCCGGGTGACGGTACGACGGGCAGGTCAGGCGCCGGGCGCGGGGCACATCCGTTGCGCAGCTTAACGAGTGTAGGAAGACCGCTGCTTGCGACGCTGCGACATATTCGGTCATCGGTAAGCAGGCAATAGGTTGCAACTTGGGCAACCGCGTTTTTCCGGGCAAAAAACCTGCGCTTTTCAGCCCTCTGAGTACCGAAAATGACTGATACCGCACCCCAGGTCATGCCCTGGGTCTGACACACCCTGCAGCATAAAATTCGCCGCAATGGCACAATTGCCAGCGCAACGCCCTCCTCCACACAGGATTTCCCATGCTGCAGCTGAAAACCGACGCCCTGATGGCCACCCCGTGCGACGAAGAAGAAGACAACATGGCCATGCTTTGCTGCCACGGCAAGAACGGCGAAATGTTCATGTTGAGCCGCTACCCGGATGAAGAGGAAGTGGAACTGACCTGGGATTACGAGCCGTCGACGCTGGATGGGCTGAAGATCACCTTGAGTGCCACGACGTTGCTGGTCGAACTTGCAGCTGGTGATGCCGATGCATTGGGTGGCAAGGATCATCTGGAGATCACCCACGCCACGGCCGCATCCGACCTGACTGAAGTGGAGGAAACCTTGCAGAAAATCCTCGCAGGCACTGGCACTTTCATCCGGACTTGAGCTGCACCCTGGTTCAAATGTGGGAGCGGGCTTGCCCCCGATAGCGGCGGGCCAGTTAATACATCGGTGCCTGACACACGGGCATCGGCGGCAAGCCCCCTCCCACATTGACCGTGTTCCCACACCAAAAGCCTACAAGTTTTTCTGAAAATACCCGTGACGTCGTTAGTCGTCACCCCCTTCGATGCATTAAAGTAAGCCTCCCAAGCCTGGCGCTCGCGCTCCACCATCAGGCTCATCTTTCCAGGAACCGTCATCGATGGAACATCGTGAAGCGCTGCTTGCGCTGCGAACCTTTCTTTCTACGCAGATTCTCGGCCAGGAAAAACTCATCGATCGCCTGCTGATTGCCCTGCTCGCCGACGGCCATATGCTGGTCGAAGGCGCACCGGGGCTGGCCAAGACCAAGGCGATCAAGGAGTTGGCCGAAGGCATCGAAGCGCAGTTCCATCGTATCCAGTTCACCCCCGACCTGCTGCCCGCCGACATCACCGGCACCGAGATCTATCGCCCGGAAACCGGCAGTTTCGTGTTCCAGCAGGGGCCGATATTCCACAACCTGGTGCTCGCCGACGAAATCAACCGCGCCCCGGCCAAGGTCCAGTCGGCCTTGCTTGAAGCGATGGCCGAGCGCCAGGTCAGCGTGGGCCGTAGCACTTACGAGCTATCGCCGCTGTTTTTGGTGATGGCCACGCAGAACCCCATCGAGCAGGAAGGCACCTACCCTCTACCCGAAGCCCAGCTCGACCGCTTCCTCATGCACGTGAAGATCGGCTTCCCGGACGCCGCCGTCGAACGGCGCATCCTGCAGCAGGCCCGCGGCGAAGCGCTCAATGGCGAAACCAAGCCCGAGCGGCGCGTCAGCCAACAGGCGATCTTTGCCGCCCGCAAGGAAATCCTTGGCCTGTACATGGCCGATGCGGTAGAGGAATACCTGGTGCAGCTGGTCATGGCCACGCGTACGCCTTCCAAGTTCGACCCGGAAATGGCCGAGTGGATCGCCTATGGCGCCAGCCCCCGTGGCTCCATCGCCCTGGACCGCTGCGCCCGCGCCCACGCCTGGCTGGCCGGTCGCGACTTCGTGAGCCCCGAGGATATCCAGGCGGTGCTGTTCGACGTGCTGCGTCACCGCATCATCCTGTCGTTCGAAGCCGAAGCTGCCGGGATCGACCAGGACCGCGTGGTGCAACGCATTCTTGACGTTGTTGCCGTCGCTTGAAGCCGATGAACGCCAGCGATGGTATACGCGTAACCCTCAGTGAACTGATTGAGATGCGTCACCACGTGCGCGAAGTGCAGCTGTTCTCCACGCCCGGCCAGCGCAGCCCGTTGATCGGCCTGCACCACTCCAAGCTGCGCGGGCGCGGTGTGGACTTCGATCAGGTGCGGGTGTACCAGGCCGGCGACGACGTGCGCACCATCGACTGGCGCGTGACAGCGCGCACCCAGGAACCGCACACCAAGTTGTTCCACGAAGAACGCGAACGGCCAATCTTTATCATGGTAGAGCAAAGCTGCCGGCTGTTCTTTGGCTCGGGGCAGATGTTCAAGTCGGTGCTCGCCGCACAAGCTGCCAGCCTGATCGGCTGGGCGGCCCTGGGGCATAACGATCGGGTCGGCGGGCTGGTGTTCGGCGACAGCGAGCACTACGAAATCAAGCCTCGACGCAGCAAACAAAGCCTGTTGCAGCTGCTTAACCGCCTGGTGCGGGTCAACCAGAGCCTGAACACCGAAAGCCGCCCCGAAGCTGACGCCCTGGGAATGGCCTTGCGCCGTGGCCGTGAAGTGTTGCGACCGGGCAGCCTGGGGATTGTGATCTGCGATGAACGGGCGCTGACTGACAGCGCCGAGCAACAGCTGAGCCTGCTGTCGCGACATTGCGACCTGTTGCTGCTGCCCATTTCCGACCCCCTTGATCACGCCCTGCCCGCCGCCGGGTTACTGCGCTTCGCAGAACGTGGCGCACAGCTGGAACTGGACACCCTGAACATTGATTTGCGCCAGGCCTACAAAGCCCAGGCCGAAGCGCGTATCGCCCGCTGGGAACGGCTCGCGCAAAAGCTGCGGGTGTTGTTGATGCCGTTGAGCACACAGAGTGAAATGGTCGAGCAATTGCGCGAGTACCTCAACCCGCAACGCCCGGTTAAAAAACAATGAGCAGCCTGGACCAACTGCAACCGCTGATCGCCCCGCCGGCCATCGGCTTCTGGCCGCCTGCGCCCGGCTGGTGGCTGTTGCTGCTGGTGATCCCGCTGCTCGGCTGGGGCCTGTGGTGGTTGCGCCGCTTCCTGCCAGCGCGCCGCCCCGTGGCCCGCGCCGAACAACCGCTGGACCCGCTGCGCATCGCCGCCCTCGCCGAACTGGCCTTGATGCCCAAGCCCTATGACGGTGCACCCGCAGGTGCCTGGCTGCAACAACTCAACGGCCTGCTCAAGCGCCTGTGCCGTAACGACTACCCGTATAGCCAGAGCCATACCCTCAACGGCCGCAAATGGCTGGCCTTCCTCGACAACCGCTGCCCGGCTGCCGGCCTGACACGCTGGATGGTGCTGGTGGAAGGCGCCTACAAGCCCGAATGCAAACTCGACGACAAAGCTATCGCCGGCCTGACTCAAGCTGTCGACACCTGGATTCGCAAACATGTTTGAGTTCGCCTGGCCGTGGATCTTTACCCTGTTGCCATTGCCCTGGTTGATGCGCCTGATCCTGCCCGTGGCCGACAGCGGCGAGCCGGCATTGAAAGTCAGCTACCTCAGCGACCTCGAAAGCCTCGCCCGTCGCCGCGCCCGGGCCAACCTGCCCGGCTGGCGTCAGCAGGCCCCCTTCGTGGTGCTGTGGCTGCTGTTGCTGACCGCCGCCGCACGCCCGCAATGGCTTGGCGAACCTTTACCGATTGCCGCCAGTGGCCGGGACTTGCTGGTGGCGGTCGACGTGTCCGGCTCCATGGATTTTCCCGACATGCACTGGCAAGACGAGGACGTGAGTCGCCTGGCCCTGGTCAAACACCTGCTCGGGGACTTTCTTGAAGAACGCGAAGGTGACCGCGTGGGCTTGATCTTGTTTGGTACTCAAGCCTACCTGCAGGCACCGCTGACCTTCGATCGGCGCACCGTACGTACCTGGCTGGACGAAGCGCGTATCGGCATTGCCGGCAAGAATACCGCTATCGGCGATGCCATCGGCCTGGCCTTGAAACGCCTGCGCCAACGCCCGGCGCAAAGCCGTGTGCTGATCCTGATCACCGACGGCGCCAATAACGCCGGGCAGATCGACCCGTTGACGGCAGCGCGACTGGCGGCCGAAGAAGGCGTGAAGATTTACCCGATCGGCATTGGCGCCGACCCGGAGCAAACCGGTTCTCTGGGCATTCTCGGCGTAAATCCGAGCCTGGACCTCGACGAACCGGCGCTCAAGGCGTTGGCCGAGGCCACCGGCGGCCAATATTTCCGCGCCCATGACGGCGAAGAACTGCAGCAGATCAAGGAGACCCTCGACACCCTGGAGCCCGTCGAACAACAACCCACCCAAGCGCGACCGGCCCAGGCGTTGTACAGCGGCCCGCTGGCGCTGGCGCTGATCTTGAGCCTGTTGCTGGTAATCCAGGAACGCTGGCCCAACAACGCCTTGCAACGCGGGTTCAACAAGCTGTCGAGCAGAGGGATCTTCCTGCAACAACACCCTGAATGGCGCCAGCGCCTCAAGCGCCTGCGTTTGCGGAGACGTCGATGATCGCCCTGTGGCCGCACTGGTTCCGGCCCTGGTGGCTGTTGCTGCTACCGCTGCTCGGCTGGTTGCTGTGGCAGTTGTGGCACCGACAAAAGCGCGCCGGCCGCTGGCAGATGATCCTGCCACCGGCCTTCCATGCCGTACTGCTCAGTGGCGGCAACGGCCGCGAGAGCAAATCGCCGTGGGTGGTGCTGGGCATCGCCTGGCTGTTGGCCGTGCTGGCGTTGCTGGGGCCCAGTTGGCAACGGGTTGAACAGCCCAGTCAGAAACCCGCTGACCCGCTGGTGGTACTGCTGGAACTGACCCCGGAAATGCTTGCCACCGACAGCCCGCCCAACCGTCTGGAGCAGGCGCGGCGCAAGCTGTATGACCTGCTGCAAGCACGCACCGATGCGCAAACCGCCATCGTCGTGTATGCCGGCAGCGCCCATACGCTGGTGCCGCTGTCGGACGACCTGGCCACCAGCCGCAATCTGCTGGAGGCCCTGCGCCCCTCGATCATGCCCGAGCCCGGCCATCGCGCCGATCTGGCCGTGGAAAAAGCCCTCGGCCTGCTCAAGCAAGGCGGGCTCGGCCAGGGGCGCCTGCTGCTGATCGGCTCCTCACTGTCGAAACAGGAGCGCCAGGGCATCCGCCTGCAACTGCAAAGCGCCCAGGCACCGCCCTTGTCGATCCTCGGCATCGGCAGCCGTGAAGGCACACCGGTGACCCAGGAAAGCGGCGAGTTCCTCAAGGACGACCAGGGCGCGATCCTGGTGCCACGCCTCGACAGCCCGACGCTCAAGGCCTTCGCCAGTGAAATGGGTGGCCGCTACCGTGCAGCGCGCCTGGATGACAAGGACCTGCGCCAACTGGGTATGCTCGACAGCGTACAAGCCCTGCGCAACGACGGCCAAGTACTGCACCTGGACACCTGGGCCGATCAGGGTTACTGGCTGCTGCTGCCGCTGTTACTGCTGGCCGCCTGCGCCGGGCGTCGCGGCTGGCTGTTCTGCCTGCCGTTGCTGCTGCTGGGCGCACCACAACCCAGTTACGCCTTTGGCCTTCAGGACCTGTGGCTGCGCCCCGACCAGCAAGGCCAATACCTGCTCAAGCACAAGCGCCCAGCCGAAGCCGCCGAACACTTTCAAGACCCGCAATGGCAAGGTGTAGCCCTGTACGAAGCCGGCAATTACGCCGAGGCGATCAAACGTTTTGCCCAAGGCAACGACGCTTATTCCCACTACAATCGAGGCAATGCTCTGGCCAAAGCCGGTGAACTCGAAGCCGCTATCGACGCCTACGAGCAAGCCCTGGAAGCCCAGCCCGATCTGCAACCGGCGCTGAAAAACAAGGCCCTGGTTGAAACCCTGATGCAAGAGCAAGCCCAGCCCGAACCGACCCAGCCTGCAAAAAACGAAGATGACGAAAGCCCCCAACCCGGCCAAACTGCGCAACCGGGGGCCAGCGGGCAAACGGGCCAGAGTGGCGAACAATCGCCCCAGGGCCAGGGCGAAGCCAGCAGCGGTGAAACGCAGGCCGGCGCCACGCCACAGCCAGGCCACAATGAAGTGCCGGGCAGCGAACTGGGCGACGAGCACACCACCACGCCGCCCCTGCGCCCTGTCGACACCCGCCTTGAAGGCGAGCGCCGCCAAGCGCTGGAGCAATGGCTGCAAGAGATCCCGGACAACCCCGGCGAACTGCTGCGGCGCAAATTCTGGTACGAACAGCAACAACATCAGGACACGACTCGATGAGCCGCCGCACCACCCTTTTGCTTCTGCTCGCGTTGTCGGCAGGCCACGCCCAGGCGGCGAACCTGGTTGCCAGCGTTGACCGTAACCGCCTCAACTCCGGGGAAACGGTGGAGCTGACGGTGGAGTCCAGCGATGTAACCCAATTCGGCAAGCCGGACCTGTCGCCCCTGGACGCACAGTTCGAAGTCAGCGGCACCCGCCAGATCAACCAACTCACCACCCTGGGCGGCGATAACCACGCCACCACCCGCTGGATCATCACCCTGCTGCCCAAGGAAAACGGCAACGTGGTCATCCCGCCGTTGCAAGTGGGCGCACTCAAGACCCAGCCGATCACCCTGCAAGTGGTCGAAACCGCCAGCCAGAACACCAGCACCGAACTGGCCCCGGTATTTATCGAGGCCAACCTCGACCAGACCGCCGTGTACGTCCAGGCCCAGGCGCTGTTGACCGTACGCGTGTACCACTCGGTATCGCTGTATGACGACAGCAGCCTCACGCCCTTGCAGATCCCCGATGCCCGTGTCGAACAACTGGGCGAGTCGCGCACCTATGAGAAGGTCATCAACAGCATCCGCCATGGCGTGATCGAGACACGCTACGCTGTCTACCCCCAGCACAGCGGCATGGTGGTAATTCCGGCGCAGACCTTCAGCGCTACCCTGGTCGAATCGCGCCCCCCCCAGGAAAACACACTGCAGGGCACCAAGCCGGGCAAGATGATCCACGTCAGCTCTGCAGCCCTGCCGTTGACGATCAAACCCAAGCCGGACCTCTACCCCGCCGACGCTCCCTGGCTGCCGGCGCGCAGCCTGACCCTGAGCGAAGGCTGGAACCCTACGCCGGACCACGTGCAGGTCGGCGACTCTCTGACCCGCAGCCTCACCGTGCAGGCCGAGGGCTTATCCAGCGCACAGTTGCCGGCGCTGCCCAGCGCCGACGTCAACGGCCTGCGCCGCTACCCGGACCAACCGGTACTGGGCAACCAGACCAGCGACCGCGGCCTGATCGGCAGCCGTGAAGACCGCGAAGCCCTGGTGCCAACCCGCGCCGGCGAGCTGGAACTGCCGCCGGTGGAAGTGGTGTGGTGGAACACCCACGAAGATCACCTGGAACGCACCACCCTGCCGGCGCGCACTATGCAAGTGGCGGTCAATCCCAGCCTGGTGGTGGACACACCCGCCACGCCGACCATCATCACTGCACCCGACGATGAGCGCCTGTGGCTGTGGCAACTGAGCACGCTGATCCTGGCTTGCACCACGTTGCTGGGCTTCGGCCTGTGGTGGCGCGCCCGTCGGCAGCCGGCCGTACAGCGCGCCGCGCAAACCGGCCCAAGCCCACGCACCCTGCTCGACGACCTCAAGCGCGCCACCCAGGCCAACGATCCGCAAGCCACCCGCCAGGCCCTCGATGCCTGGGCGCGTCAACAGCCGGAAACCCTGGCCGACATGGCGGCGCGGTTTGTGCCATTGTCAGATGCCCTGGATGGCTTGAACGGCGCGCTGTACAGCGAAAGCGGCCAGTACTGGCTGGGTGAAGACCTGTGGCGTGCAATCAAGGCCATCCCCGTGGCCGAACGCGAGCAAGACCCGGCGACCGACACCACCAGCTTGCCGCCGTTGTATCCCAAGTAATACCGCAAACTCATGTGGGAGGGGGCTTGCTCCCGATGGCGGTGGATCAGCCAGTTAATCCATATCTGACTCATCGTCATCGGGGCAAGTCCTCTTCTATATCGGGTCTGGGCCACTTGCAGGCACTGCGTGCGTGTTACAGGTAAACTCCCCTCCTTTTCATCTTCTCCACGGAGTTCGCCTTGCGTCTGTTTCACACCTCCGACTGGCACCTGGGCCAAAACCTCCACGGCCAGGAACGCGACTTCGAACATGCCTGTTTCCTTGAGTGGCTGCTGGGCCAACTGAAGGCCCAGCGCCCGGATGCGCTGTTGATCGCTGGCGATATTTTCGACACGGTCAACCCGCCGCTCAAGGCCCAGGAACGCCTGTATGACTTCATCATCAGCGCCCACGAGCAAAACCCGACGCTGACGATTGTGATGGTCGCCGGCAACCATGACTCCGGCTCGCGTATCGAGCTGCCCGCGCCGTTGATGCGCCGCCTGCGCACTCATGCCCTGGGCCGGGTGTTGTGGCTCGATGATGGCCAGTTGGACGCCGAACGCCTGCTGATCCCCTTGCCGGATGCCAAAGGCAAGATTGCCGCCTGGTGCCTGGCGTTACCTTTTCTACGCCCGGCGGAAGTCACCGGTGCGCACTTGGGCGATGATTACTTGCGGGGTATCGGCCAGGTGCATGAATGGCTGATCGCCGCCGCCAATGCCAAACGCAAAAAAGGCCAGGCGCTGATAGCCATCAGTCATGCGCACATGGCCGGGGGGTCGGTATCGGAAGACTCCGAGCGCAGCCTGATCATCGGCAATGCCGAGGCGCTGCCGGCCAGCCTGTTCGACAAAACCGTCGGCTATGTTGCCCTCGGCCATTTGCACAAGCCGCAACAGGTCAATGGCGAAGAGCGCATTCGCTACAGCGGCTCGCCGATTCCACTGTCGTTTTCCGAGATTGGCTACAAGCACCAGGTGCTCGACGTGACGTTCCAGGGCGAACGGCTGGTGGGTGTTGAACCGCTGCTGATCCCCCGTTCAGTCAACCTGCAACGCCTGGAAGCCGCACCGCTGGCGGACATCCTCAAGCAGCTGCACGACCTGCCCGACATCGACCTGCTGGCCGAAACCCAACGTCACCCTTGGCTGGAAGTGCGGGTACGCCTCGACGAACCACAGCCAGACCTGCGCCAGCAGATCGAAACCGCCCTGCAAGGCAAAGCCGTGCGCCTGGTGCGCATCGCCGCCGAATACGCCGGCCAGCGCGGCAACAGCGAAAGCGACGATGAGCGCTTGATCGAACTCGACCAGCTCACGCCCCAGGAATTGTTCAGCCGCGCCTGGCAGGACAGCTATGGCAGCGAAGTGGATGAACAAACCCTGAAGGATTTCGCCGTGCTGCTCCAGGAAGTGCAACAGGAGGGCGAACAGCCATGAAGATCCTCGCTATCCGCCTGAAAAACCTCGCCTCCCTGGCCGGCCCGTTCGAGATCGACTTTACCGCCGAGCCCCTGGCCAGTGCGGGCCTGTTCGCTATCACCGGGCCGACCGGCGCGGGTAAAAGCACGCTGCTTGATGCATTGTGCCTGGCGTTGTTCGGCGCGGTGCCGCGCCTGGGCGATACCGGCCAGGCCAAGATGCCGGACGCCGACACCGATATTTCCATTGGCGATCCGCGCACGCTGATTCGGCGCGGCACCGGCGGCGGTTATGCCGAAGTGGATTTCGTCGGCGTCAGCGGCCGTCGCTACCGCGCGCGCTGGGAAGCCAACCGCGCCCGCGACAAGGCCAGCGGCAAGTTGCAGAACAGCCGGCAAAGCTTGATCGACCTGGACAGCGAGCAACTGCTGGCCAGCCAGAAAACCGAATACAAGACTCAGCTTGAGCTGGCCTTGGGCCTGAACTTCGAGCAGTTCACCCGTGCGGTATTGCTGGCGCAAAGCGAGTTCAGCGCCTTCCTCAAGGCCAATGACAATGAGCGCAGCGAACTGCTGGAAAAGCTCACCGACACCGCGCTGTACACCCAACTGGGGCGACGTGCATTCGACAAGGCCAAGGAGGCCAGGGACGCCCACAAACAGCTGCAAGACCAGGCCACCGGCGTAGTGCCCCTGGCGCCTGAAGCCCGCGTCGAACTCGATCAACAGTTGGCCGAAGCCCAGCAACAACTCAAGACCCAGCAGGCCCAGCTCAAGCAGTTGGAGTTGCAGCACACCTGGCTTAAAGAGTTGCGTGAGTGGCAAGAGCGCCAGCTCAGCGCCGTCGAACAACTGCAGCAGGCCCAGCAGCAGTGGGACAGCCAAGGCCCGCAACGCCAGGACCTCAATCGCCTGGAGCAATTGGCACCGCAACGTCATCACTTCCTGCGCCAGGCTGAACTCGGCACCCTGCTGACGCCACTCGCGGCACAGATTCAGCAACAGCTTGAGCAGCAAGTCGCCCTGCATACCCGCCAGGACCAGGCGCAACAACAGCAACTGGCTGCCCAAACGGCGCTGGTCGACGCCCTGAAAAACCAGGCCGAGGCGGCTCCCCTGCTGCGCCAGGCCGTTGAAGAACAGAACACCCTCGCCCACTTGACCCGGGAACTGGCCAAGCGCAGCGAAGAAAAACAACAACAGCAAAGCGCCTGCAACGAAGGCCACGCCCTGCTCAAGGGTTTGCAGGACACGCAAACCCAAGTCGCCGAGCGCCTGCACCGCCTGGCCACCGAGCTTGAGCACAGCGCCGCCCTTGCCCCGCTGAGCGAAGCCTGGAACGCCTACCGCGACCGTCTGCAACAGCTGATGGTGATCGGCAATCGCCTCAACAAGGGCGAGGCTGAACTGCCGCAACTCGAACAGCGTGCCAGCGCCGCCGCCGAACAATTCACCCAACAGCGCGAAGCCCTTGACCTGCTCTACCAGGAAGCCGGTGCCGAACCCCACGCGGTGGCCGAGCAAATTCAGTTGCTGGCCAGCCTGCTGCAGGATAATCGCAAGCAACAGCGTGCCTTCGAGGACCTGGCCCGCTTGTGGGACAGCCAGCAGCAACTGGATCAACAGACAGCCGCGCTGACACAAAAGCTCACCGACGCCGCGCAACGCCGCGAGCAACTGAACCAGAGCGGTTTGCAAACCAAGGCCGAACTCAGCGTGGCTGAGCAAACCCTCACGGTGACCAAGCAACTGCTGGAACGTCAGCGTCTGGCCCGCAGTGCCAGCGTCGAAGAGTTGCGCGCGCAATTGCAGGATGACCAGCCCTGCCCGGTGTGCGGCAGCCACGAGCATCCGTATCACCAGCCCGAAGCCCTGTTGCAGAGCCTGGGTCGCCATGACGAGAACGAAGAAGCCACGGCGCAAAAGGCGGTCGACGACCTCAAGGAAAAACTCAACGAACTGCGCGGAGAAGTCGGTGGCCTGATCGCCGAACAAAAGGAGTTCCTGCGCCAACAGGAACAGCTGGCGATACACCAGCAAGGCCTGGCACAGAGCCTGGAAGCCCATCCGCTGGCCGCTTCGTTGTTCAACCAGGACGCGGCCAAACGCAGCGGCTGGCTGGCTCAGCAACTGGCCCAACTGACCCAGAGCCTCACTCAGGACGAACAACGCCAGGGCGCCCTGCTCAACCTGCAACAAAACGCCGGGCGCCTTCAGCAGCAATTGCAAGCCGCCCAGGAGGCCAGCCAGCAAGCCCGGCAGCTGCTGGTGGACCAGCAACGGGAATTGGCCAAGGACCGCGAACGCCTCGACGCAGAACTCACCACCTTCGCCACCCTGTTGCCCACCCAAACCCTGGAGGGCTTGCGCAGTGCGCCTGCGGCGACCTTCATGCAACTCGACCAGCAGGTCAGTCAACGCCTTGAGCAATTGGGCCATCAGCGCGATGAACTGGCCGAGCAGCAGGAGCGCCAGCAGGCCATCGAGAAACAGCAGACCCACCAGCAACATCGCCAGCAGCAGCTCGACGCGCTCACGCTGCAAGTCACCGAAGTGGCCTCACAGCAACAAGCTGTTCAAGAAAAACTCAGCGCCTTGCTGGGCGACCACGCCAGCGCCGAACACTGGCAGCAGCAACTGGAGCAGGCCGTCGCGCAGTCACGCCAAAGCGAGACCGACGCCAACCACGAGCTGCACACCGTGCACACGGCCCTGGTCCAACTGGCTGCTGACCTTAAGGCCCAGCAGGACCGCCAGCACGCGCTGCAAGCGGAACAACAAGCGCTTGAAACACGCATCAATGAATGGCGCACGCTGCACCCCGACCTGGATAACCAGGGCCTGTCACGTTTATTGGCCTTCGATGAGGCCCGGATCGCGCAGCTACGCCAGGACCTGAACAGCAGCGAAAAAGCTGTCGAGCAAGCCAAGGTACTGCTGCAAGAGCGCGAACAGCGCTTGGCCGAACACCAGGCCTTGCACAACGGCAATCTCGACGCCGATCAACTGGACCACACCCTGGCGGCGCTCAATCAGCAGCTGGCCGAAGGCGAGAAGCAGTGCGCCGAACTGCGCGCCCGCCAAGCCGAAGATCAACGCCGCCAGGACGCCAACCAGGCCCTGGCCGAACAGATCACCAAGGCCTATGAAGAATGGCAGCGCTGGGCGCGCCTGAATGCGTTGATCGGTTCGGCCACCGGCGACACCTTCCGCAAGATCGCCCAGGCCTACAACCTCGATTTGCTGGTGCACCATGCCAACGTGCAGTTGCGCCAACTGGTGCGCCGCTACCGGCTTAAACGCGGCGGCAGTATGCTCGGGCTGTTGGTGATGGACACGGAGATGGGTGACGAATTGCGCTCGGTACACTCACTGTCCGGTGGCGAAACCTTCCTGGTGTCATTGGCGCTGGCCTTGGGCCTGGCGTCCATGGCCTCAAGCACCTTGAAGATCGAGTCGCTGTTTATCGATGAAGGTTTCGGCAGCCTCGACCCCGAGTCCCTGCAATTGGCCATGGACGCTTTGGATGGTTTGCAGGCTCAGGGCCGCAAGGTGGCGGTGATCTCTCACGTTCAGGAAATGCACGAGCGTATCCCGGTGCAAATCCAGGTCAAGCGCCAGGGCAATGGCCTGAGCACCCTGGAGGTCAAGTGAGCCAGGCGCTGCTGTATTCGTTCCGGCGTTGCCCTTATGCAATGCGGGCGCGATTGGCGCTGCGCTATTCAGGCGTGCCGGTGGACATTATCGAAGTGAGCCTGAAAGCCAAGCCGACCGAGATGCTGGCGCTGTCGCCCAAGGGCACGGTGCCGGTGTTGAGCGTCGAAGGCCGAGTGATCGAAGAAAGCCTGGAGATCATGCAGTGGGCGCTGGCACAGCACGATCCCGAGGATTGGTTGTTGCAGGGTGAGCCTGCGGTATTGGCGCTGATTAGCGAGAACGATCAGGTGTTCAAACATCACTTGAATCGATACAAGTACGCCGAACGCTACCCGGAGCAACCGATGGAACATTATCGGGCCGAGGGCGAGGTGTTTTTGCGCAAGCTGGAGGGTTTGCTGACAGAGCGGGAGTATTTGCTTGCCGATCACCGGAGCCTGGCAGATGCGGCGCTTGTGCCCTTTGTACGGCAGTTTGCCCATGTGGATCGCGAATGGTTTGCGGGGACGCAGTACTACCGGTTGCAGGCGTGGCTTCAGAAATTTCTGGAGTCACCGCTGTTTATTGCGGTGATGGCAAAAACCTGAGTCTTACTCGACTAAATGTGGGGGGGCTTGCTCCCGATGGCGGCCTGAGGGCCGACCAGGATGCCGGATCAAACCGAGTACATATCCGTTATTTAGGCAACGGCTACTATTGGTTCCGCTTTTACAGCGGCTCACTTTTGAAAAGCGCAAAAGTAAGCAAAACGCTCTTGCCCCACCACTCGGCACCTCGCCTAGGCTCGGTGTGCCCGTAATCCGCCAGCGTGGTTTAACGGGGCGCCTGAGATCAAAAGCAGATCAAGAGCGGCTCGCTTCGCATCGTGGTTACCGTAGGGCTGGGAACTGAAGTTGTGTAGATACCTATGGCTATCGGGGGCAAGCTCCCTTCCACATTAGTACTCTGTAGTCTGAAGCTCAGTGCTGAGTCTTGTGATCCAGCGCTGCATAGAAATTGGCACTCTGTTGCAGGTATTTCTGGGTGTAGGCCGTGACACTGGATTTCTTGTCAGTGACTTCCACGCTGGCGCTGGCAGGCAATGCCACGGTAGCGGAAACAGCGGAAGCGGCGATGATGGAGAAGAGATTCAAGTTCATGGCGGTAACCCTTGTGTTCGTTTGGTTGGGTGGCCGGTGGAGGCCTTGGAACCAAACTTACGCCCGAGGCTTGAACCTTAGAAATGCTTTGAAACAGTAGCCGCTATCAACCGAATTAATACAAAGGCTCAGGCCCCGCACTGCGGGGCCTGTGGCTTATTGACGCACCAGGAACTTGAGGTCGCTGGGGGCATCGATCGGCAATTGCTGCACGGTTTTACCCAACAGACCGGTCTTGGGGTCGCGTTCAACCACCACGATTTCATTGCTTTTCTGGTTGGCGATCAGCAGGAACTTGCCGCTCGGGTCGAGGCTGAACTCGCGAGGGTGATCACCTTCCACAGAGCGACGCTGGATTTCCTTGAGGTGCGCGGTGGCCGGGTCGATGCTGAACACCAGCAACTGATTGGCGGTACCGCGGTTGCTCACGTAGAGGAACTTGCCATCGCTTGACGCATGCAGCGCCGCGCCGGCCTTGTCGGACACCGGTTGGCCAGCGGCATAGTCCAGCAGCTGGGTTTGCGTCAGCTTGCCATCGCTGTAATCGAACACCGCGACCTGAGCGCTCATTTCGGTGGTCAGCCAGGCGTGTTTGCCGTCGGCGCTGAACAGCAAATGACGTGGGCCGCTGCCGGGTGGCAGTTGCACCGAGGCCGGGTTGGCCGGCGTCAGCGGCAATTCGTGATTGGCCTTGGGATCGTACTGGTAGACAAACACTTTGTCCGCGCCCAGGTCCTGCACATACACGTACTTGCCATCCGGCGACGACACCACAGAATGCACGTGATTGGACGCCTGGCGCTCAGGATTTACCCGGCTGGCCGGATGCCCGCTCAACTGCACCGGGGCCGACAGCTTGCCCTCGGCGCCTACCGGCAGCACCGCCAGGCTGCCGCCCGGGTCTTCGAGTACCGAATAGTTGGCAACGAACAGGTGACGCCCATCGGCGGCGACGCTGGAATGGGTCGGCTCGTTGCCCAGGCTCTGCACCTGGTTGATCAGGGTGAGCTGATGATTTTGCGGGTCGATGCTGTAACTGCTGACACGACCCACCGGGTCTTTCTGGCCTGGACCGTTCTCGTTGACCACAAACAGGTACTTCTGGTCCTTGGAAACCGTCAACCACGACGGGTTGGCCGTCTTGGCCGCCAGCACCGGCTTGCCGCTGAACTGCCCGGTGCGGCTGTCGAATTGCAGGCGGTAGATGCCTTCGCTGGTACCGGCAGTGTAGCTGCCCACCAGCAGTTCATAGGTGTCAGCCGGTGCAGCCTGCACCGACATGGCACCAACACTGCCGGCCATCAGCAGGGGCCAGAATTTACGCATCATCATCGGCTTCATCCTCATCGTTATTGTTGCCGGTGAAAGCGCTCATGCAGATCAGACGATGCTCGCCCGATTCACCGGTAAGGGTCCAGCTTTGCAGGGTGTCGTCGAACGTGGCCGCCTGCACCTGGGCCAGGCTGAATGCCCAGCGTTTTTCTGCACGGCCGTCCATGGCGGTGATCAGCAACTTCTCGTCATTGAGTTCGAAGTCAAAAGCGTGCAAGCCATCGATTTCAAGCATGTCGCTGGTTTCAAGGGTGTCCGGCAGGGTGGCAGATTCGGCAGTCATCACATCAGTCGTTCAGAGGAAAGACCTCATGATAGGCCAAATTGTTGCATCGGCCTAAATGCTGCCTTCAACCATCGGGGGCGTTCACATGCCGCCATAATTGCTCCCTCCCTAAGTCGGCCCGCGCATTATCAGCTTTTACCGCTGATACAGCGTTACCGGAAACAGCTGATTACTCATTGTTCATTTGACGGTTAAGCACCGGTCGTTAGTTTTCGCTCGCCTGTTCGCTTTACGCGTTCAGGGTCAAATCGCTATGCCGAGCAAGATCTCAACGACAAGGAAGCTACATGATGATCCATGGAAACCACCCTCCACGACCTTCCGACTGCACCTTGAGCCCCGTACCGCTCCCCCCCGTTACCCACAAGTCGGGTGAAGTGCTCGAAACACCCCCTGGCAGCCACTCCGAGGCGTCGCTCCAAACGGACCACGATCATTCACTGCGCAGATCCCGGCGCGATACCAGCGTCCATTACGAAATATCGCCTGGGTCGTCATCGCTCAGATCCGGCTTGAGCTTTGTGCCGCTAAGCCCAACGCCGGCCGCTACGGTCTCAACGCTGCAGCCCGCTGCCGACGTCACTGCCAATACGGTTGCACACCAGTTCGCCGGCCGGCCCACGTTGCGCTCAGTGGTATCGAACCTGCTCGGCGACGCCATCAAAAACCTGTATCCCACCTTGGCGTTTGACCCTCAATACACAGCGCTGGCCGAACCCATTTCCAACAATCCCCCCCAGTACTGCTTGACCCCTTTGCTGGACGTAGCGCTCAAGCACCTGACCCGCGACGGCGAGCTGGACTTTACCGATAAGCACTCACTGGCCTGCACGCTGATTGATCAAGCCACGGGCCATATGCTCAAACCGGGGCCCTTGGCGGGAGCGCTGGTGCCGGGCATCGATATGCAAGCCATCGAATTGATCATCCGCAGCCTGCGAACCACTCTCAAAAGCGGCTTCGAACAAGCGCTGGTTCGCCACTTCAACGGCAACGCCTATGACACCCCCGAGCTTGAGACAAACCGTTGGCTATGGCTGAGCGACACACTCAGGGACACCTTGCAAACCGCTGCATTGAAACAACCCAGGCTCACCGACACGCAACGCGAGACTCTCGATCAGCTCGCCACCTACCCGGATCAAGTGCACCGCCAAGCCGCAAAAGGCAACGCAGCGGCCAAGGTATTTATCCTCGACACCACCGTAAGCCATGGCGCCAGCAGTTCAGCTCAACTGAGCCCGGATCTGTTGATCACACGAGAAGTCGACGGCCGTACGCAAGTGCTGCATACCACCCCCGCTGGAGTCGTCACACCGTATGACTCATTGCAAGCATTCGGCGAAGCCTGGGGGCGAAACCTGGAGAAAGTATTTGTTTTCGACAGCCTGAATTGGAAGCGCCAGGAAATCGATGCAAACATTTTTGATACACAAGCGGCGCTCATCCTCAATGCCATGGTGGAAAACGTAGCGTCCATTGCGCTTCCGACGTCGGGCACGCTTGATCAACTGGAGCAGGCCTTCTTCCGTGCAAGCGACCCGAGCCCCTGGTTCACCGGAGCCTATGCTGCAAATGCGGCCGAGCTTGGGCGGCTGCGCGATAATTTGCCAGGCTGGCTCAAAAACGCCAGCGAAGCAGATCGTGACACTTACCGGCGTCACTCGTTGGCACTGGCCAGCAGCGTACAACGTAACAATGGCCGGACGTTTCTCGACGGCATTCCCGATATCCGCACCTACGCCCAGCAGCAGCTGGACGAGCAATTGTCCGGTAAGGGCTACACGGCAAAGGATGTGGAAGTGGTGTTCAAGGTCGCCGTGGGTAACCTGGGCAGCGGCTACATCGAGCGGGTGAAGATGAGCCTGGTGGATATGGCTCTGAACAATCTCGCCGGCTTGCCCAAGGGCGAGATGGAAGTCCATCTGCGCGGGCAACCAAGCAGCGACCCGCAAATGCCGCAGATGCTCAAGAACCTGATCAGCAGCGTGGACATCGGTAGTCACTACCCGCAACTGCTTAATCGCGAACTGCTCAGCAAGACCCCGCAATCCCAGGAGCGGGCAGCGCGTTTTGTCGAACAGGTGCCGATCCAGCTCGCCATGCAGGCGCTGGGGCTCAAGCTCAAGGGCGAAGCCGGCATGACCGCCCAGGGTTACCGCTTTATTGAAGCACTCACCCAGCCCGGTGCGGGCAGCAAACAGGTGGATGGACAGGAGATTACCGTGCGCCCCCTGGCATTTGTGCGCAAACCAGGGGCAACGCCAGACGTTGTCGACAACATGTTCATCATCGAACCACTGGCCGGCACCAGCGGCCCACATATTCTCTATCGTGCGCAACTGAAGCCTGCGTTGCTGGAGTTTGCAAGCCGCGACGCGCTACTGGAAGCCATCCGCCAGCCGGGTGCGCTGCAAGACAGCGTGCTGGCCTGGTTGAAGGATGACAAGGTCAGAGCGGTGTATGGCAATGGCGGTTTTCGCATCCCCAATATTGCACGCTTCACCGTATTCAATGAGTTCGACCCACCCACCACGCCCAAGCCCACCACCCTCGCCGTCGACGGCTATGCTGAGGCCACCAAGCTACGCCAGGACCAGCTCAACGGTGGTCTGTTCACCCATTGGTTCCGATCCAACGCCAACAGCCTCGTCACCCTGGCGCAAGGCCAATCCACCACCGACGCTGAAAGCCGCTGGGCTTCGCACAAGGAACTCGGTTGGCTGCTATTCAACACGTTGCTGCCGGTATTGCGCGGGCCGGGGGCCATGGCAGGCTGGTTATTGCAATTGGCCAACAGCGAAGAGGACATCAAGCGGCTCTCCACACCAAACGACCCGGACCCGACTTCGGCGGTGATCGACCTGCTGATCAATTTGGGCATGACGCTGACCCATGCTCCGACCAGCGAGCCTGGCAAACCAGCGCAGTCCTTTGAACACTTCGAGCAGGACGCCCATTCCGACAGCCGCGGTCCGCTCCCTCGCGACAGCAATCAGCCGATAGTACGCCAGGCTGTGATCCGCCAGGACCCGACACCTCCCTCCTCCGGCAATTTTGGCGGCAACGGTACGGCCATCGATATCCGCTTATCCAGCCCGCGTGGATTGACGCCAAGCCTGCTTGCACACATAGACTCGTTCAAAGTAACGGCTCCGACCACCCCTGGATTGCCCATCGCCGAAGGCATCAAAAAAGGTCTGTACCGAGTGAACGATAAGCTGTATGCCAACATCGACAATCACTGGTATCGCGTAGCGACCGACCTGGATGGCCCGTACGTTATTGATGAACAGAACAAGGCGCGTACGGCACCGCCAATACAACGCGATGCCCAGGGTCGTTGGCATTTTGACGTGGCACCCAAGCTCAAGGGCGGCATGCCAAAAAACGAGAGCCCGCAGGATATGGTCAAAAAAAACCTGCTAGCGCAGAAGCAAGCAAAAGCGAACTTCCAGCGCAGCACGCGGGAATTGACCAAAGTGGTAGAAGCCCATGAAAGCGCACTCAAAGAAATCCAAACCAGCCTCTCCGACTACGAGGCCGCTCGAAAAAAAAACTCAAGACGCTTCGCAACCTATCCAGGAGTGAGGGTTCGGCACAGCGATTTCTTGCGCCCTATCTAGAACAGTACGAGGTCTCCGAGCGGCTCAAGAGCAACCTGGACCAGCAACTTCAGGCGCTCAAGCCGCTGACACAAACCCTAAAGGTGGCTGGCGAAAAAGCCATTGAAATCATTGCACCCAAAAAATTCGGCGGGGTCGACGACCTGTCCAAATTCAAAGAGGACCGCTCAGAGGTGTACGAAAAAGTCCTGCACGCCCTGACTGAAATAGATGACGTTTACACGAAGCTGGCCAACGACGCCCGCCACGTTGGAGTGAACGGCGCCTCGCTGGAGGAGTTGATACGGCAGTCCAATAACGACTCCGAGATCGCTTACGATGAATTGATGCAAGTATCCGAAATGGCCTATCACGCTACTGAAAACCTATTGGCGTCGAAGCAGGCGGTCAGTGACACATTTGATCAGTGGAAGAACGACTCCCCCTTCGGTAATAAAAACGCCGAGGAGTACATCAAAGAGCGATACACCTCCCCTCCCGCCGCCAGAATACTGACATCAAAACTGAATAGGATGTCGTTCCTCAAATTACTAACCACGACATGGTCTGCCCGCAGCGCAGGGGCAACTGATCGCCTGCAGATGAAGCGCTTCCTGACAGAATCCCTGAAAACCGAAATAGTCGCTTTTAACGATCTGCGCCAATACACCGGCTACACCTTGAGCGAACGCAATGCCGCGCTGACTACCATTATCACTAAATACAAACAGGTATTGAGCGACAGCCTCCTTATGCAGGAGGAGCACCCAGAACTCTTTCGGGCGCAATACCACCAGCGTTTCACCGAGGTGCTCAATGAGCTCATCGCCGAAGCGGAAGCCGAGTTGGTCCAAGTCGTCGAAGAAGAGCAGTTTCTAATTCCAAAAGCGCCCCCACGCAGCGACCAACGGGCCAAACCGAGTAATCAACGCGTATTCAAGACTGAAGACAATGAGACCTTGATCGGCACCCTGCGCGCTCCGGAACCGGGCCAGACCTTTGACATTGTCGATGTGATAGACCCACAAAGCGGCCAACCCATGGAGAGTTATAGCGAACACGCGAATGATCGTGGGTGGGTGAAGATCATCCGTGGGCAGCCCACACCTCCCCGCCTTGCCTCCCCCCCGAGGTCCCTGGCGAACTATAAGAGCGAGGCACAAAAGCTGATGAGTGACGCGGCGAAAGAGGAGCAGTCAATTCTTTTCCAGAAACGCAAACTTAACGATCCGGCGCGGCGCGATACTGTTGCCCCCAAGGATTGGAACGATATGCTAGAGCCGCTGGCCAATAAACTCAGGGACACAGCGGATCAAGCCGAAGCCAGCCATAGAGCCAGACCGGAAACCGCCGACTTAGTTGCACAATGGAGGGCCGCCGCAGATGAGCTGCTGCAAAAGGCCCGTCAACACGCCGCAGACGGCTTTCTGGTTCAGCCGCCGACAGCGGAAAATGTCGACTTCTTGTGGACCCATCGCTTTGTCGATATCAACCTGGTAAAGCGGGACTTCCAATTAAAGCCAAACGACTTTCTCACCGAGTACCAAGTTCGCAAAAAAGGCGAAGTCGAACCGTTGTGGTATGCCCACTTCCACTATCCGCAGAAAGGCTGGAAGCGAGCCGACCACAACGCTGCGCATCTGAAAATCCCATCCCAACGCTACAAGACCCAAAAGGACTTGATTAGAGAAGCAGGAAACAATGGCGTCGTGGAGAAAATAACCAAAACCAGTATTACAGCCCCGTTGGACCAGAAGCTCTTTCTGGATCTGTGAGGCTGATCAACTGACGCTCTGCAAAAAGCCGCACAGTGCGGCTTTTTGCATTGACTCAATGCGCAAACAACGAATTGCCCTTCTGCCCCGCCAGTTTCTCAGGCTTGATCAGGAACCGCGCGAGTGCGGGTAGTAGCCACAACGCGCCGAACATGTTCCACAACAACATGAAGGTCAGCATCAGGCCCATGTCGGCCTGAAACTTGATCGCCGAGAAGATCCAGGTACACACGCCGATAGCCAGGCACAGACCCGTGAACAGCACAGCCTTGCCGGTGGATTTCAACGTCTGGTAGTACGCCTCTTGCAGCGGCAAACCTGCACGCAGGAAACTTTCCAGACGGCTGTAGATGTAGATACCGTAGTCCACGCCAATCCCCACACCCAGGGCCACCACCGGCAAGGTCGCGACCTTGACGCCAATACCCATGAACGCCATCAGCGCGTTACCCAACACCGAGGTCAGCACCAGCGGCAGCACAATGCACAAAGTCGCCGCCCAGGACCGGAAGGTGATCATGCACATGGTCGCCACACACAGGTACACCAGGATCAGGATGATCAGTTCCGACTCCTTGATCACTTCGTTGGTGGCGGCTTCGATCCCTGCGTTACCAGCAGCGAGGATGAACTCCAGGCCGTCCTTGTTGTTTTCCTTGGCGAAGTCCTGCACAGCGTGCACCGCACGGTCGAGGGTTTCGGCCTTGTGATCGTTGAGGAACACCAGCACCGGCGCCAGGGAACAGTTGTTGTTGTACAGGCCATCGGCACGGGCAATGGAGTTGTTCAGTACGTCGGGGTTACGCGACAGGGTTTCCCATTTCAGGTTGCCCTCGTTCATGCCTTTGATCATTTGTTTGGATACGGTCACCAACGAGATCGCCGACTGCACACCCTCGGTGTTCTGCATCTTCCACATCAACTGGTCGATGGGCGCCATGGCTTCATAGCGCGAGCAACCTTCGGCACGGGTCTTGACCATCACTACCAGCACGTCGGAGCTGGTGGAGTAGTTGCTGATGATGAAGTTGTTATCTTTGTTGTAGCGCGAGTCCGGGCGCAGTTCCGGTGCGCCTTGGTCGAGGTCGCCGATCTTCAGGTTCTGGCTGTACCACAGGCCGCCACCAAAGGCGATCAAGGCCAGGAAAATCGAGACCGGTGCGACTTTCGGGCTGGCGAATTTGGACAGCAGGCGCCAGAACGCATGTTCGCGGTTCGCATCTTTCTTGCTTTTGGCGATGGCGCGTTTGCTGATGCCAACGTAGGAAATCGCCACCGGCAGCAGGATCAGGTTGGTGAACACGATCACCGCCACGCCGATCGATGCGCCAATGGCCAGTTCACGGATCACGCCGATATCAATGATCAGCAGGGTAATAAAGCCGACCGCATCCGCGAGAATCGCGATCATCCCCGGCAGGAACAGTTGCCGGAACGTGCGGCGCGCAGCCGTCAGGGCGTTGTCGGCCTCACCGGATTGCAGGGCGATGCCGTTGATCTTCTGTACGCCGTGGGAAATACCGATGGCGAAGATCAGGAACGGTACCAGCATCGAGTAGGGATCCAGCCCGAAACCGGCGGCATGCATCAGGCCCAACTGCCATACCACCGCCACCAATGTGGTGCTCAACACTGCGATGGTGCTGCGCAGGCAGTTGGTGAACCACAGCAACAGGACCAGGGTGATGCCAAAGGCCACGCCAAAGAACAGCACCACCATGATCAGGCCGTCGATCAGGTCTCCGACTTTCTTGGCAAAGCCGACAATGTGGATTTTTACATTAGGGTTTTGCGCCTCGAACTTGTTGCGGATCTTGTCCTCAAGCTCGTGGGAAAACTTCTGGTAATCCAGGGCCAGTAGCTTGCCCTGGTCCTGTGGGTCCGGGTAGGACTCCAGCAACGGGATATCGACAATGCTCGACTTGAAATCGTTAGCCACCAAACGCCCGACCTGGCCGGACTTGAGCACGTTGTTGCGCAGTTGGTCGAGGCTTTGCGGCGAGCCGTTGTAGCTTTGCGGGATCACTTCACCGCCGGCAAAGCCTTCTTCGGTCACTTCGGTCCAGCGCACGCTGGGGCTCCACAGCGACTTGAGGCCCGAACGATCGACGCCGGAGATGTAGAACACCTCGTCATTGATCTGACGCAGGGTCTCCATATAGTCCTTGGTAAAGATATCCCCATCCTTCGCCTCCACCGAAATACGCACGGTGTTGCCCAGGTTGGCCAGGTCGTTGCGGTGCTCCATCATCTTTTCGATGAAGGGGTGCTTGAGGGGGATCATCTTTTCAAAGCTGGTAGACGGGCGAATCAACGTCGCCTGCCAGAACAGGAAAATACTCACCAGCAGGCAGATGATGATCACCGCCGGGCGATTGTTAAAAATCAGGCGCTCAAGAAAGGTCGCTTTATCGTTGTGATGACTGCTCATGCGTTCCCCGCCCTTCTTATTGTTTTACGAGTTCGGCACCGGCGGGCGTGGCGACACGAACGCCACCCTGCCCCACCAGAATCAAGTTGCCATTGCCTGCGGCTGTGACTGCCGAGAGTGAAATCCGGTCCGGACGATTGAACACGCTGAACGTCTGGCCGTCGTCATGGCTGACCACCACGCTGCCACCGTTGCCGACGACGACGATGGCACCATCATCAAGCAAGGTGGCGCCAGACAGGCCGAACTCAAGCGCACCGCGTGTGGCATTGAGTTCGACCTGTTCCCAGGTGCTGCCGAAATCCGTGGAACGATAGAGGTTGCCGCGCAAGCCATAAGCCAGCAGGGTCTGCGGCTGCGCCGTACTGATCACGCCAAACAACGAGCCCTCGTAGGGGCCTTCGAGTTTCTCCCAGGTTTGGCCATCGTCGCTGGAGCGGAACATGCTGCCCTGTTCGCCGACGATAAACAGGCCGGCGCCCTTGATCCGGGCAATGGCGTTGAGGTGAAACTGGTCTTCGTTATCGAGGCGGTCACTGACGTCGGCCCAGGTGGTGCCGCCGTCGGTGGTTTCAATCAACGCACCGTAGGCGCCGACGGCCAGTCCGTGCCTGGCATCGTTGAACCACACATCGAGTAGCGGCGCTTCGCGCTTGAGGTCTTCATATTGCTGAGTCCAAGTGGCGCCGCCATCGGAACTGGCAAGAATTTGCGCATCATGGCCGACGGCCCAGCCCTGTTTGTCATCGACGAAAAACACCGCCGTGAGCAGTTGCCGGGTGGGGACTTTGGCTTGGGTCCAGGTGTTGCCCTGGTCATCGGAATACAGGATATGCCCACGATCACCGACCGCCACCAGGCGCTTGCCGGCGTGAACCACATCGATCATCAAGCCTTTGGCGGCCTTGGGGGATTGAATCGCAAATACCGCGGCGGCGGAGGTATCGCTGGCGGCCAGCACGGGCGTAGACAACACCGCACCGGCAAGCAGCGAGAGCGCTGTGGCCAGCAACGCAACCCTGCGTGCGGCGCGTGGGCGGCAAACAACCCAACCCATGACAGGCTCACTCATAGACCTTTCTCCCATTTATTATTGTTAGGTCGGCTTATCTTCCAGGACGTTGAAACCTGCAATCTAGAGCGCCTGGAGTCAGCACGGGCCATCCTATCGGGCTTTGGAATCGTCTGACAATCGGCGCTACGTTATCTTTTGTTAACTGGCGGCGTTTGGCTACGGCTGAATAGGTTCATATCAACTGAAGTGATGAGTGAATTTTTATTCCAACTATTGATATTTGCGAATTTTTATTCCATTAATGCCATCCCTGAAAACAATAATCCAAAGGACCACGGCTATGCGTGAACTCGGAATCGGCTTGATCGGCACAGGCTTCATGGGCCGTGCCCACGCGTTGGCGTTCAATAATGCGCGCACAGTGTTCGAGTTGCCGGTACAGCTGAAGCTTGCTGCCCTGGCCGATGCCGACACCGAGCGCGCCCGACGCTGCGCAACGGCCTGGGGTTTTGCCCAGGCCCATGGCGATTGGCAGGCGCTGATCGAGGACCCCAAGGTCGATGTCGTGGCCATCACCACCCCCAACCACCTGCACTACCCCATGGCCATGGCCGCGATTGCGGCGGGCAAAGCGGTGTATTGCGAGAAACCCCTGGCCATCAGCCTGGAGCAAGCCGATGCCATGCGCCGTGCAGCCAGCAGCGCCGGGGTGGTGACGCGAGTGGGCTACAACTACCAGCACAACCCGATGATCGTGTTGGCGCGCCAGATGCTAGCCCGGGGTGAGCTGGGCCAGATCATCAGCTTCCAGGGTGAGTTCAGCGAAGACTTCATGGCCGACCCAGTCTCGCCGTGGTCGTGGCGCTGCGAAGTGGGCCACGCCGGTGGTGCTCTGGCTGACCTGGGCAGCCATTTGCTGTCGATGGCCCGTTACCTGGTGGGCGATGTGGTCAGTGTGTGTGCCGATACCCAGACCGTGCATGCTCAGCGCCCCGCTACCCAAGGCAGCACTGATTTGAAATCCATCGCCGTGGATGACCAGGTGCACGCCCTGCTGCGCTTCGCCAATGGTGCACGCGGCACGGTGAGCAGCAGCTGGCTCAAACACGGCTACAAAAACCACCTGTGCTTTGAGATAAGCGGCACCAAAGGTACCTTGGCATTCGATCAGGAGCGCTTGAATGAACTGCGCCTGCACCGCGTCGGCCAGGACGGCTTCCAACGCGTGCTGGCCGGCCCTGCGCTGCCCGGCTATGCGGCGTTCAGCCCGGCGGCGGGGCATCAGTTGGGCTACAACGAGTTGAAGACGCTGGAGGTGCAGGAGTTGATCATGGCGCTGGCGGGGCAAGGTGCGGATGGCACGGACTTCGAGGCTGCATGGGAGGTGGAGCGGTTGGCAACAGCGATTCGCGTAGCAGCCCTCGAAGAACGTTGGGTCAAGGTCAGCGCGCTTTAATCAATCACGGTGCAAATAATCAATCACGTCGCCCTGTCTACGGGCGACGTCACTCAGTGTTGCATGTTCTT
This sequence comes from Pseudomonas sp. OST1909, assembly GCF_015277575.1. NCBI lineage: Bacteria > Pseudomonadati > Pseudomonadota > Gammaproteobacteria > Pseudomonadales > Pseudomonadaceae > Pseudomonas > Pseudomonas sp. OST1909. The sequence goes on along the minus strand of NZ_CP063780.1, from coordinate 2,985,620 downwards.
TACGCGCACTCATTGCTTGCTTGCTAAATAACGAAAACATGAACGCACGCCTCATTCAACGCCTATTCTGCCTGACAAGTTAACCGTCACCCTTCGCTTAAATATCTTGCCGCCTCCCCCACAAAGTAATTATTCCGACAACACTTAGCACACCAGTAACACGGCCGCAGTTACCTAACAACACAATCATATATCGAAATACTGTACCCCTAGAGCAGCCTCCAAAAAGCGTCTAACTTACCCCTGCCTTAAATATCAATTGCAAGCATGGCCAGCAACTAATATCCACTTACTCAAGAGCCTCTATCATGTCGTCCATTCGCGTTTATTGCCCGCCCGCAAAACCGCTTCCTGTGACAACCGGAACTTCCAAGTTACCCGCCAGTAACTCACCCTCCTCCGACCCTTCCAATGAAGTTGCCAAAAGCCTCACTCGAAGCAACTATAAAATAAAAGATCGCAATGGTGACGGACAAATAACGATCTCCTATACACTTAGCGAATTCAGCGAGGCCAAGAAAAGAGCATTCAGGCAGGCACTTCAGTCTTGGGAAGATGTTATAAAAGTCAAGTTTGTCGAAAATGGCAAAAATGCTGACACTCACCTGTCAGTTCGGGAAGTCTCAGGCGGGGGCGGTAGCGCTACGTTGCCAAATGCTTACGGCGCTCAGAGGATAGACATCGGAAAAAATGAAGGGGCTGGGCTACATGCGGCAATGGTCCACGAAATCGGACACACCTTGGGACTTGAGCATCCGGACCTTGACCTCCCTCAAAGCAGCGACGTCTATAGCACTATGAGTTATGGTTTCACCATGTTTCGCCCCTATGAAAACAGTAAAAACTCCTTCGTCGCGGACTCTTCCCAAACCCCGATGATGCACGATATTGCCGGCGCTCATCTGCGATACAAGGCCAACGACGAAACCCGTAAAGGCAATACGACCTACGGTTTCAACTCCAACACAGAGCGCGACCACTATACGTTGACTTCCCCCAACGACTTGCCGTTCTTTTGTGTCTGGGATAACGGCGGCGAGGACACTCTGGATTTTTCCGGTTTCAAAAAAAATCAAAGGATAAACTTGAACGCGGGAACACTCTCGGATGTCGGCGGCCGTGAGGGTAATGTATCAATTGCCAAGGGCGTTGTTATTGAAAACGCCATTGGCGGCTCCGGGCACGATGTGCTGATCGGCAATAATGTCAACAATCGCATGAGGGGAGGTGCTGGCGGCGACACGCTGACCGGTGGAGGTGGCGCAGATACGTTTGTATATAACAGTGTCAGCGACTCATCGGGTGAAAATCCCGATACACTCACAGACTTCACAAGTGGCATCGACAAGATTGATCTGTCAACTATGTTGAAAGATGCGGGCATCCAGAAACCCACGTTTGTTGACCGGCACACGGGGAAGAAAGGTGAACTGACGCTGGACTACGATGAGAGTATCAAGCGCTACAGGCTGACCATGAATGTAACTGGCGACCCCTATTCCATGCTGGTGATTCTGAGTGAAAAGCCCATAAAACCCGAGGATATTTTGACCAGTGCCACGCCAGTTGCGCCACCTCAACCAGAGCCTGAGAAAGAACCTACAACGACTCCAGTCCCCAAACCGGTACCCACGCCCCCGGTAACGCCACCTCAACCAGAGCCTGAGACAGAACCTACAACGACTCCAGTCCCCAAGCCGGTACCCAAGCCCCCAGTAACGCCTTCACATCCCGAGTGCGAGGTCGCCGACACTGTTTATGGCTTCAATTCCAATACCGGCAAGCCTGAAACCAGCCTGACCTCTCCCACCGACAAGCCCGGTTTCAGCGTGCACGACAAACAAGGCAATGACACGCTGGACTTCTCTGGCTTCGCGCAAAATCAGCGAATCAACCTGGCTCCGGATTCGCGTTCCAGCGTGGGTGGTTTGACTGACAACGTGCACATCAGCGCCCAAACCCTTATCGAAAACGCCAAAGGCGGCACAGGCAACGATCGTATTACCGGAAACAGTGCGGACAACGTCCTGACCGGAGGTGGCGGAGCCGACATTCTGACCGGAAACGGTGGCTTCAACACTTTCACTTATCATGCCGCCAGCGACTCGCTGCGCAACAACGCCGACTTGCTCATGGACTTCACCACAGGCCAGGACAAGATCGACTTGAGCAGCCTGAGCGAAAACACGCAGCTCAAGTTCAACTACGTCACTCAGTACAGCGGACAACCGGGCGATACCATCCTGACATTCAACCCAAAAACCAATAGGTACTTACTCGGTGTCGATTTGACGGGAAATGGCAAGACTGACTTTTTGATCAAAAGCATCCGACCGATCCACAGCGAGGATGTCATTGGTCTCAATTTCCGGGAAGATGGTTACCTCTGACGATTGGCGAGCCCCGGTGAACCGAGTCAGCGCAATGCGCGCCGCAGTACCTTGCCAACAGTCGTCTTGGGCAGCTCGGTACTGCGAAACTCCACATACCGGGGCACCTTGTACCCCGTCAGGTATTCCCGGCAATGCGCAAGAATCTGCTCCTGGGTCAGGGCCGGATCCTTGCGCACCACGATGATCTTGACCTTCTCCCCACTCACGGCATCTTCCACACCGATCGCCGCCACTTCTGCGACACCCGGATGCATCGCCACCACGTCCTCGATTTCATTGGGGTACACATTGAAACCCGAGACCAGAATCATGTCCTTCTTGCGGTCCACCAGGCGAATATATCCGCGCGCGTCCATCACCCCGATATCGCCCGTGGACAGCCAACCGTCGGCATCCAATACCTCAGCGGTTTCCTTGGGCCGCTTCCAGTAGCCCTGCATCACTTGCGGGCCACGTACTTGCAGCTCGCCTTGCTCGCCGATGTCAGCCAGCTCGCCGTCTTCGCGCATGAAACGTACCCAGGTCGACGGCAACGGCACGCCGATGCTGCCGGTGAATTCCATCTCGCGCATACGCGAAATATCGATAGGGCTGATGCTCACCACCGGCGAACACTCGGTCAGCCCGTAGCCTTCGATGATCGGCAGCCCGGTCACCTCCTTCCAGCGCTTGGCCACCGCGGTGTGGGTGGCCATACCGCCGGCGATCACCAGGCGCAGATCGGAAAAATCCCGCGAGCAGAACTCCTTGTTCTCCAGCAAGCCATTAAACAGCGTGTTAACCCCGGCAATCCCGTTGAAGCGCTCTTTGCGCAGGATCATCTGCACCCGCTTCACGTCCCGCGGGTTGGCGATGAGGATATTGCGCCCGCCCAGGCACATGAACATCAGGCAATTCACGGTCAGCGAAAAGATGTGGTAAAGCGGCAGCAGAGTCACATTGGTTTCCTGCTTGTGCTGGTCCAGTTGGTCGCCGACCCAGGCCTTGGCTTGCAGCAGGTTGGCAATGATATTGCGATGGCTGAGCATCACGCCCTTGGCATCGCCGGTAGTGCCGCCGGTGTACTGCAGGAAGGCCAGTTCATCGCGATCCAACGCAACCGGCAAGTGGTGCAACCCCCTGCCCTGTTTGAGCACCTGGTTGAAGCGCAGCGCGCCGGGCAGCGTGAAGGCTGGCACCTGCTTCTGCACGCGGCGCAGGATAAAGTTCATCGCAGCGCCCTTGAAGGTCCCCAGCAAATCACCGATAGCCGCTAGCACCACGCGCTTGACGCTGCTGCCGGCCATGGCTTTTTCCAGGGTGTGGGCGAAGTTCTCGAAGATCACCACGGTTTCGGCGCCGCTGTCCTTGAGCAGGTGCTTGAGTTCATGGGCGGTGTACAACGGGTTGACGTTGACCACCACGGCACCGGCCAGGATCGTGCCCAACAGGCAGATCGGGTATTGCAAGCAGTTGGGCATCATCAGCGCCACGCGGTCGCCCTTCTTTACGCCCTGGCCCTGTAACCAGGCGGCAAAGGCGATGCCCTGAACCCGCCAGTCGGCGTAGGTCATTTCGGTGCCGATGCTGACGTAGGCCACCCGCTCGCTGAACTTTTCCAGATGCTCCAGGAACACTTCACGCAGCGACGGATACGCCTCGATCCCGGCCTCGATATCGGCTGGAACGCCGGGCAGGTAAGTGTTCAACCAGATACGTTCGGTGTGTTCCAGGCTGATAGCGTTCATGGCAGTGTCCTTATTGTTGTTTTTAAAAGCGTTACTTTTCGACGATGGCGGTAATGCCCAGCCCACCCGCCGCACAGATCGAGATCAGGCCGCGACCGCCACCACGTTCATGGATCGCCTTGGCCAGCGCCGCCAATTGCCGACCGCCAGTGGCCGCGAAAGGATGGCCGCAGCCCAGTGAGCCACCGTTGACGTTCATCTTGCTGCGCTCGATGGTGCCCAGGGGTGCATCAAGGCCGAGCCGCTCGCGGCAATATTCAGGGTCTTCCCACGCTTTGAGCGTACACAGCACCTGGGCGGCAAACGCTTCGTGTATCTCGAATAAATCAAAGTCGGCAAAACTCAAGCCTTCCCGTTGCAACATGCGCGGCACGGCGTAGGCCGGTGCCATCAGCAGGCCCTCGGTGCCGTCGACAAAATTTACCGCCGCCGTCTCACCCGTGCGCAAGTAAGCCAGCACCGGCCAGCCATTGGCGGTAGCCCATTCTTCGCTGGCAAGCAGCACCACCGAGGCGCCATCGGTCAAGGGCGTGGAGTTGCCGGCAGTGAGCGTGCCGTTCTGGCGATCGAATACCGGCGACAGGCCCGCCAGTTTCTCCAGGCTGATATCGGCACGCAGGTTATTGTCGCGGGCCAGGCCGCGATGGGGGCTGATCAGGTCGTCGAAAAAACCGCGGTTATAGGCCGCGTCCAATCGTTGGTGGCTGGTAAGGGTCAACTCGTCCTGGGCCAGGCGCTTGATCTGCCAGCGCTTGGCCATTTCTTCGCAGTGCTCGCCCATGGACAGCCCCGTACGCGGCTCGCCATTGCGCGGCAGCAGCGGCTTGAACAACATCGACGGGCGTACGTTGAGGAGTTGCTTGAGCTTGTCGCCCATACCCTTGGCGCGATTGGCCGCAAGCAAGGTATGGCGCAAGGATTCGTTGATGCCGATAGGCGCGTCGGAGGTTGTGTCGGCGCCACCGGCAATGCCGACTTCGATCTGGCCCAGAGCGATTTTATTCGCCACCAGCAGCGCAGCTTCAAGCCCGGTGCCGCAGGCTTGCTGCACATCATAGGCCGGGGTTTGCGGCGACAGTGTGGTGGACAACAGCGCTTCACGGGCCAGGTTGAAATCCCGCGAATGCTTGATCACTGCCCCAGCGGCAAATTCGCCCACGCGTTGGCCATGCAGCTTGTAACGGTCGACCAGGCCCTGGAGAGCGGCGACCAGCAGATCCTGGTTGCTGTCATGGGCATACACCGTGTTGGAGCGAGCAAACGGAATGCGATTGCCGCCGATAATCGCCACGCGGCGAGTTGGCGCCGGGTTGAAGCTGTAGTCACTCATCACTGGTTCTCTTTCCAAATAAACAGCCCGCGCATATGGGGTTTGTCCCCGGCGAAATTGCGCACTTCGAACTCACGTCGTGGGCCGGTCACCGGGTGGCTCCACAGGGCGACCTGGCCAGGCAGGAAAATCGGCAACTTGAAATCGCAATGCGCTTGCGCCTGCTCCAGGCCACCGGGCGGTTGTTGCGCCGCCAATGCACGGCCCAGCGTCCACATGCCATGGGCGATGGCACGGCGAAAACCAAAGAGCCTGGCGCCAATGACCGAGGTGTGAATCGGATTGAAATCCCCCGAGACCTTGGCAAAGCGTCGCCCCAGGTCAGCCGGCAACACCCAGCGTTGGGTACGCAACAAACCGTCTTCCTGCAGCGGCAAAGGGTCACTCCAGGGTTCGCCCACGGGGTCATCGACGTCACGACGCAGGTACAGGCTGTCGCTTTCCCACACCAGGACGTCAGCACCGTAGGCCCGGGTGGCGATACTCAGCGCCTGCCCCTTGGGATGCGCGACCCAGCGCTCGCAGTACACCTCCACGCGCAACGCCTGGCCCTCGTGCAGGCGTTGGTGCTGGCGAATGCGATTGGCCAGGTGCACCATGCCGCTGGCCGGGTACGGGAAGCTTGGCCGGGTCAGCAGCATCAAATGCAGTGGGAACGCCAACACATGAGGGTAGGACAGCGGCACGCCCTGTTCACGCCGAAAGCCACAGGCCCGTGCGTAAGCGGCGATACCCGCGGGGGAAAGCGCCACCGCGGAGCGCACCAGGCACGCCGTGGGTAACAGCGGCGCACCGTCGAGCTTGGGCTTGCGCATAGCGCGCATACCGTCGAGCAGCAGCTGCGTGCGCGACGGCGGCGGGTCGATAATCTGTGTCACATAGTCCATCGCTTCAGGCTCCCAACAGGCTTTGGCCACACACTCGCACGACCTGGCCATTCACTCCGCCCGACGCAGGATGAGCGAGCCAGGCGATGGTCTCGGCCACATCAATGGGCTGCCCGCCCTGAGACAATGAATTCATGCGCCGCCCGGCCTCACGGATCATCAACGGGATCTTCGCGGTCATCTGGGTTTCGATAAAACCGGGCGCCACCGCATTCACTGTGACCTGCCGGGCCGCCGCATGCGGTGCCAGACCTTGCACCAGGCCAATCACGCCCGCCTTGGAGGTGGCGTAGTTGCTTTGCCCCAGGTTGCCGGCAATCCCTGAGATCGACGACACGCAGATGATGCGCCCACCGGCGTTGATGCCCTGGTTGTCGAGCAAGGCTTCACTGAGCTGCAACGGCGCCTGGAGGTTGACCGCCATCACGCTGCGCCAGGCGGCTTCAGTCATCTTGGCGATGGTCTTGTCACGCGTGATCCCGGCGTTGTGCACCACCACATCAAAGCCACCGTACTGGTTGGCATGGGCTTGCAACAGCGCGGCAGTATCGGCGGCGGTGATGTCCAGGGGCAACGACGACCCGCCGACGCTGGCGGCGGCCTGTTGCAAGGCTTGCTGGGCCTGGGGCACGTCCACGCACACCACATGGGCGCCGTCACGCGCCAGCACCTGGGCGATGGCCAGGCCGATGCCTCGGGAAGCACCGGTGACCAAGGCACGGCGACCGGCGAAGGGTTTGTCCCAATTGACGGTGGTGTTGCCATCCACAGGTTTTTCCAGGCGCACCACCTGCCCCGATACATAGGCAGAGCGGCGTGAGAGGAAGAAGCGCAAACTACTGTCCAATGCCTCCTCGGCACCCGGCGCCACATACAACAATTGCACGGTGATCGCCCGACGCAGCTCCTTGGCCAGCGAGCGCACCAAACCCTCGAGGGCGCGCTGGGCGATGGCTTGGGGCAAGCCCTGGCAGTGTTCCGGCGCGGTGCCGAGCACCACCACTCGGCCATGTTGACCGAGGCGTTTGGCATTGGCGTGGAAGAACAGGTAGAGCTCGTCCAACTGTTGCAGATCGACCACGCCACTGGCATCAAACACTGCGCCTTGCACCTTGACCGTCGACGGCGCCTTGAGGGTTGCCGCCGTGGCGGCGACGGTGTCGGTGGCGCTGAAGTTACGCAGCACCGACGCCGCCAGGCGCCCTGCCCCGGCGATGATCACCGGGTTGGCCAGCCCGGCCTGGCCGCTGCGATAACGCTGCAGCGGCAAGGGTTGCGGCAAGCCAATAGCCTGGGCCAGGCGACGGCCCCAGGGGGAGTTGACGAATGAAAGGTAGTTGTCACTCATGGTAAGCACTCACTCACACCACACATTTGCCTTGTAAACCCAATCAAATGTGGGAGGGGGCAAGCCCCCTCCCACACTGTCAATTCACCGGGGCGTTTTCGCTTTGGCTGCTGCGCCGTTTGGCGGTCGGTTCGAGCGCCTGCTTGCGCTGCTGCAACGCCTCCAGCAAACCAAAGTCCTGGGGGAAGTCATCCACCTGGATACCGTGGTCGGCGTATTCCACATAGCGGCCCAGCAAGGCGTCCTCGTCGTCGCTGATCAAGTCCAGCGCCCGCGCCTTGACGCGCCATTCGGTAAAGGCCGTGGCCGAAATCGGCAGCGGGCCAAGCAAACCTTGCTTGATGGCGGGTTTAAGCCGAGCCTCGATCGACTCCACCTGTGGCAGTAAACGAAAGCCCAATTCGCCGTAGGCCAGCTTGTCGATTTCCGGGCGCGGTATGTAGGAATTGGCCAGCAAGCGGTCGCGGGTTTCCCCAGGGGTTTGCACCACATCGGCCACTTGCGCCAACAGACGATCCGACGGTTTGTGCAGGGGAATGCCAAACGGAAAACTCAACGCGCGCACCACCGTCGCCGCTGGTTTCGACGGGTAGTTGTCGAGCACTTCGGCCAAGGCTTCATGGGCGCGCAGCAACGCGTCCTGCGCCGCCCAATGCACCAGCGGCAGATCTGCCTGGGGCCGGCCGTCGTCCTCGAAACGCTTGAGCACGCACGACAGGATGTACAGCTGCGACAGAATATCCCCCAAACGCCCGGTGATACTTTCCTTGCGCTTGAGGGCCCCCCCGAGCACGCCCATGGAAATGTCCGAGATCAACGCCAGCACCACCGACAGCCGATTGGCCTGACGGTAGTAGGACGCCAGCGCCGGGTCGGTCTTGGCTGGCGCGGCAAGCAGGCGCCCGCCAGTCAGGGAATGCACGGCTGCGCGCACGGTGTTGGCCAGTACAAAACTCACATGGCCGAACATCGCGCTGTCGAAGTCTTCCAGCGCCTTGCGCCGGTCCGGGTTGCGCGCCGCTTCCATTTCGCGCAACACATAGGGGTGGCAACGAATCAGGCCCTGGCCAAAGATGATCAGGCAGCGGGTCATGATGTTGGCGCCTTCCACCGTAATGGCGATGGGGCTTTGCTGATAGGCACGGGCGAGGAAGTTATTGGGCCCCATGCAGATGCCCTTGCCGGCGACAATGTCCATGCCGTCGTTGACGATGATGCGCGCGCGCTCAGTGACGTGGTATTTGGCAATGGCCGAGATCACTGAAGGTTTCTCGCCGGCATCCAGGGACGCTACCGACACCTTGCGCACCGCATCGCAGGCATACAGATGCCCGGCCATGCGCGCCAACGGAGCCTGCACCCCTTCGAACTTGCCGATGGGCAAGCCGAACTGCTTGCGCATCGCCGCATAGGCCGTAGTGCCGCGCACGGCGACCTTGCCCAGGCCAACGTTCGCCGAAGGCAGGGAAATCGCCCGGCCCGCGGCCAGGCACTCCATCAACATGCGCCAGCCGTTGCCGACTTGTTCACGGCCGCCAATCACCCACTCCAGTGGAATGAATACGTCCTTGCCGGTGGTAGGACCGTTCTGGAACACCGCATTCAGCGGCCAGTGACGACGACCGCTGTTCACCCCGGGATGAGAAGTCGGGATCAACGCACAGGTAATTCCCAGGGAACCGGCCGCGCCAAGCAGGCCGTCCGGGTCTTCGGCGCGAAATGCCAGGCCCAGTACCGTGGCAATGGGGCCAAGGGTGATGTAACGCTTGTCCCAGGTCACTTTGAAACCCAGCACTTCTTCGCCTTCGTGCAGACCTTTGCAGACAATGCCCAGGTCCGGGATCGCACCCGCGTCAGAGCCGGCATACGGGCTGGTCAAGGCAAAACACGGGATGTCTTCACCCCGCGCCAGGCGCGGCAGGTAGTAATTGCGCTGGGCGTCGGTGCCGTAATGCAGCAGCAATTCGGCCGGGCCCAGGGAGTTGGGCACCATCACCGAAATCGCCGCCGCCGAGCAGCGAGTCGACAGCTTCATCACCACCTGGGAGTGGGCGTAGTGGGAGAAGCCTTTGCCTCCGTATTGCTTGGGAATAATCATGCCGAGGAACCCGGCGTCCTTGGTGTATTGCCAGCCTTCGGGGGACATGTCCTGCCAGACTTGGGTGGTTTCCCAGTCGTTGGCAATGTCGCACAGGGTTTCGACCTCATTGTCGAGAAAGGCTTGCTCCTCCGCACTCAGGCTGGCCGGCGCGGCTTGCAACAGGCGCTGCCAGTTGGGCTTGCCGCTGAACAGCTCGGCATCCCACCACACAGTGCCGGACTCGATGGCCGCACGCTCGGTGTCGGACATCGCCGGCATGATCGTGCGAAACAGGCCCAGGGCCTTGCTGGTCAACAGCGTGCGGCGCAGGGGTTTGAGCGCCAGCACCAGGGCCGGTAACACCACCAGTACCGCCGCGACGGCGGTGCCCAGGCCGGCCACGACGTTGAACAGGTAACCCGCTGCCAGCCAAACCAGGCCAGTGACCAGCCACAGGGTAGCGGCGGCTTGTCGATACGCCAGGGCAATCGCTGCTGCGAAACCCACCAATAACCAGATAAGCATAGGGATACCTCTACTTGATTCGGGATGTGGCCAGAGCACAGGCAGGTCGAGCTGCGCGGCGGCGTAAAACCACACTACAAACTTGAAAGACTAAATTCAAATTTTGTTTTGAAATTTTTATTTAATCCTTGGGCGAAAAAAATGGCTGACCGAATCAGCCTGCTCAAGGACTACCGAGAAACATCAAAGCCCGTCAGAAAAAAGCCCTGGGGGAAGGCAGCAAGATGCGCTTGCCGCCCTCCTCCATTCTGCGCATGTATCGCTAGAACGCGTAGGTTGCCGACAAACTCACTACATCCCCGGAAGACTCGGCCTTGCCATCCAGGCTCGCACCGCCAAGGCGATCGATGTTCTTGGTCTTGAGGTTGACCTTCTGCACGAACTGGTGGGAATAGGCCACGTCCAGGCTCAGCCCCTTGACGGCTTTGACGTCGTAACCCGCCCCCAGGGAAAGGAACGTGCGGTCGCCGTCCGGAATCCGTGGGTCGCGGGTGGAGTTACGTGTCGGTGTCTGATCAATCGCCACACCGGCTCGCAAGGTCAGCTCATCGGTCGCACGATAATCACCGCCGAGGGAGTACATCCAGGTGTTCTTGTAGTTGTAGGGAATGGAGACAATCCGCATGTCTCCGGAGTCGAGCGTCAGGTCCTTGAACGATGACCATTCGGTCCACGTCACGCTTGCGCCCAGGGTCAAGCGATCATTGAACTGATGCACCCAGTCCAGGCCGGCGGTGGCAGGAATGTCCAGCTGGACACTGGCATGGGCGCCATTTGGTGCCAGTTCCAGGCCTGGATACGCGGTGTTGACCAACGTGCCGGTGCCCCCGAATGGGCTGGGTTGCGTCATGAGGTTGTAGGAAAACTGATCGGCATACAGGTTGTATTTGCCGGTCATCTTGTTTTTGATCTTGGCGTGGTAATTCAAGCCCAAGGTGTCGCGTTCAGTGGGTTTCCACACCACGCCGGCAAACCAGCCAGTCGAGATATTGTCGACCTTGACGCGCATCAACGCGTGCCCCACATCGGACGGGAAATTGATGCCGCCCAGCTCGGAATCGGACACCGCCGCCGCAGACAACAGGTCGACGTTCTGGCTGACGAACCCCTTGCTGTGTTGCACGATCATGCCGCCACCGATAGAAAACTGGTCGTTGACTTTGAAAGACAACGAGCCCGTCAACCCGACGGTTTCGATTTTGGTATCCACGGCAAAATCGCGCACTTTGGAGTCTTCATCCCAGGTGGAGCGCATGCCCTGGGGCACGACCTGGCTCAAGCCGAAGGCGAACCGATCGCCCAGTGGCATCACCATGAAGCCAGTCGGCAGCCAGGCAGTGAAGCCACCCTGGCCCCCATCATTGTTATTGACCGCGGTCGCTGCACCGTCGGGAAAACCATTCTCGTCCAACGGCGTACTGGAAATCGGGTTGCCGGCATAGTCAGAGGCATTGCCTTTGTACTTGATCTTGATCCGCGCATAGTCGACCGTGAATTGCGCGACGTTGTGTTCGACAAACGCCATGGCGGCCGGGTTGTTATAGGCCGAGCTAGGGTCGTTCTTGAATAACGAGCCACCGGCAAACGCCCTGCCCCAACCGGGCGCGCCGTAAGTAGGGGTAGAAAAACCGCCAGCCTGCACAGGCGCGGTAACTATCGCACCTCCTATCAGTGCCAGCCCCAGCAACACCTGTTGTTTCTTATTATTCATGCGGCACTCCTTATTGTTATCTCTCTGAGCCGGCCCTGCCGGTTCGTCTTGCTGCCAGGCCATTGGTGAACTGGCGCCTGGTTCAGGCGCCAGTTTTTGAGCAGGTGATCAACCCCGCATTTCAACCTGCCATCAAGGCACGATGGTGAAGGTTGGGCTTGGGGTCACGCTCAAGCTCACCACGGTGCAGCTGCCGCTAAGCCCTTGATTGGCCGCCGTCAGCACCCCACCGCTGTAGCCCACGGTGATGGTCGATGGGCCACAGTTGGATGCCGGGTACAGAACCGATGAGGCAATGGTATAGCCAACATTGGCGACCGAACCTGCGGTTGGGCCGGTGGCGGTCAATGTCCATGGCAACCCAGTGATTTTCGGCAATGCGCAAAGGCCGCTGCCGCTGACCGTTACTCCGGTGATTTTTGCTACCCCAGTGGCATCTACGTTGCCGGTAAAGTTCGCGGTGCAGTTAACGGTGGCCTGATAGGACGACGGTGATTTCACCGAAATGGTGCCAGGCGCAGTGAAGTTAGAATTAACCGGCGTGATGCTATAGGCGTTGGCCATGGAGGCAGCACCCATGCAAACAGCCAAGGCAGAGAGCGACACGAGAGTTTTCAAGCTTTTCATTGTTTTTCCTCACATGTTATGGCGATTCATTTCGCCAGGGGTAATGGCCATGATCGAGAGGTCACGGTGAAACTGCAGAACTTCCCTTTCCAGCCAAATTTCAATGCATTTACCGCTGCAACAGTTGGAACGGTTTATTCGACCACTTTGAAGTTGGCCGGCATCTTGATGGATACCGTGTTGATCTTGCAGTCTTCGCCAATAGCAACATTGGCGGCTTCCAACTTGCCGGTGGCGTTGTCCCAAGTACCGTCGGCGGTTGAAGGGCCGCACTTGCCGCCCAGGCCAAAGGCGTGCACATCGACACTGATCCTGGACATCGAGCCACTCTTTGTATCTTTGGCGACCAACACCCAGGGCAAGTTGATCGCTTCGACACGGCTGCATTTGAGGCCACCGTCGAACTCGACTTTATCGACATTCACCGATGAGCCATCGGCTGCAACCTTGCCGGCCACCTTGATAGTGCAGTCGGCGCTGATCAGCTTGCCTTTGGAGAAGCTGATGGGCCCTTGAGCCGTGAAGGCACTGCCGGCAGGTTCGATACGGGCAGCCTGGGCCTGGTGATAGACAATCAGGCCCATCGCTGCCAGCAGGATGTGGGCGGTGAACTTGGCAGAACTTTGCATGGTGTACGTCCTTCCCTTGAAATTATTTTTGTAGGGTCAAACCACGTTCTTGCACCTGATACTGGGGGCGACAAGGACCTGCGCGATACACAGATCCCGAGTACGCCCGTACTGCTTACTTCATTTCAAAACGGCTTGGCGCTGTTGCTGTACTTCTCCAGATACTTCAAACGCTGTGACGGTTGAAGATTGGTCAGGGTGATATCCCCGGCGTAATGATTGAGTACCCGATGGTCCATACGACGTCGCCACAAGTAAGGCACATAGGCCCAGACAATCATGCTCGCGTAACCATACGGAAGTTGCGGTGACTCATCGAAGTGGCGCAACGACTGATAACTGCGCGTGGGGTTGGCATGGTGATCGGAATGCCGCTGAAGTTGGAACAGGAAGATATTGGTGACAATCCGGTTACTGTTCCATGAATGGCGCGGCGAGCAGCGTTCGTAACGGCCATTGGGCAACTTCTGGCGCTTGAGGCCGTAATGCTCGACGTAGTTCACCACTTCCAGCAACGAAAACCCGTAGATGCCCTGGATGATCAGGAACGGAATCACCGCCGCGCCCAACCAGGCAATCATCGCGCCCCACAACACCACGCTGTACATCCAGGCACTGAGCACGGCGTTCTTCCAGTGCAAGGCCGGCAACCCGAGTTTGCGCAGGCGTTCGCGCTCCAGGTTCCAGGCTGACACGGCGCTGAACCACACCGAACGCGGCAGGAATGCCCAAAAACTTTCCCCCAGCCGCGAACTGGCGGGATCCTCCGGGGTGGCGACCCGAACGTGATGGCCGCGGTTATGTTCGGTGTAGAAGTGCCCGTAGAACGTCGGCGCCAGGGTGACCTTGGCCAGGAACACTTCCAGGGGCTTGGGTTTGTGCCCCAGTTCATGGGCGGTGTTGATCGCGATACCCGTGGCAGCGCCGGTGGACATTGCCATACCCAGGTAAGTGAACACGCTGATGTGGCCATGCAGTTCAGTGCGTGCGGTGACGAATGCAGCAGCCTTGGCCAGCCAGCTCGACGGCTCCAGCGTGGCCGTGGCGTTCAGCAGGCCGCCGTTGATGATCCAGTCGATGCCACCGGCGGCCAGCCAGCCGGTGATAATCACTGAAGAGATCACAAACAGCACACCGGTGTAGACGATCCAGCGATAGTAACGTTGGGATTCAAGGTTGCTGACGGCAGATTCAGGCGGGTTGCTGACATCTTCGCCGAGCAGGCCGTCGATCAGGGGGATCAAGCCGAAGATCACCAGCACACCCACCCACCACAATTGCTGTACGCCGGTACCGATCGCCAGGGCGCCGGAGAGCAAGGGGGTTGCCAGTGGCATGATGCCGAGCCACCACAGGTGGCGCTTACCGTCGGTCCAGACGTGCGGGGCGGCCAGGGTCTGATTCATGGCAACCTCCGTACACATTCGGTGTGCATTGGGGCAGCAAACAGGTTTACGGAGCGCTGACTGCCCCGAGAAATCAACCATGCGATAAAAGACGTTTTTTTCATTATTTTATTCGCTCTTAGGCATTTCAAAAATAATTTCAAATTACACATTGAAATAATTTTTTTAAATAAATAGCGCGGAATCGTTAGGTCGTCAACTAGTTTCTCCAGCCCTTTTTACCGTGACCGGGCAGTCTCTTTTTCAGCCGTCTGGTCAGGTGTCTAGGGCAGGCATCAACGCCTTTGAACCGCAAGTCGGGTGCACCCTTATCTACTCGCCAGGGCCTTGGGTGGGTGCAACAGCCTGATGTCCGCCCCGGGCCGGACGCGCTTGGCGACCTGCTCCACCAGCGCCGCCACCCGCTCTGTCGCGGTGATCGGCAACATATGCCCACAGCCTTCGACCACTTGCATTTTCAGCCCTGGCACCTTGCTCGCCAGGGCCTGGCCGTGTTTCTGAAAGTCGAGCACCTTGTCGCGGGTGCCATAGATCAGCCCGATGGGCAAGGTCAGTTGCGGGTAGCGCTTGACCATGTCGGGCAGGTGGTCGTTGACCTGGTTGATTTCGGTGGACGCGGCATAGAAGTTGTCCGGACGCATGCCCAGCAGCCCGCCGCCCCGGGTGGCGAAGTCCGGCGGTGCGGCATCGGGGGCGAAAACGCCTTTGACCACCGCATTTTTACTCAGCAGGCCGACGGGCATCGTCAGGGTGTGGGCCATCCAGCGTCGCAGCCAGGCCGGGCGCACCGCCAATGACAGGAACACCAGCGGCAACATGCGTTGCGGGTGGGTCAGGGGCGCTACCAGTATCAGCCCGGACACCGCATGGGGATGGTCGAGGGCCAGCGCCAGAGCAATCGCGCCACCCAGGGAATGGCCCAGTACCAATGGCTTGCCCAAGTCGAGCGTGTTGATAAAGGCCGCGATTTGTCGGGCCTGACCCGGTAAGTCTGCGGCCGTGCCGCTGTGTCGGCTGGAATAGCCGGACCCCGGCCGGTCAACGGTGATCACGCGAAAATGCTCTCGTAACTGACCGGACAAGGCATACGTGAGGTTACGGCTGCTGCCCATCAGCCCGTGGATCATCACCAGCGGCGGACCCTTGCCCTCTTCGACATAATGAAAGCGCTCGCCATCCACCTCGACGAAACGCCCGTTGATCGGAACCCGCGCTTCAATGCGCCGCGTCATCCAGGCACTCAAGCCCCATAACGCCACGCTGGCGCCGGCCAGCACACCCGCAGCGACAACCCATTCCACAGCCATAGCTCGGTCCTCTGCTTCCCTGCTGCTGGCGACCCGACCGGAATTGATCAAGGCCTCAGCCATCGTCCACCCCTTGGACCTGGGCGCCCTGCATACCACGCTCGTCCGTCGGACAAATCGCACATGCGGAACAAGGTCCTAGCGTAGGCGAAATTTTCAGGTAGATTATTTAAAATCTTTTTTAAAATAATTAATTCAATTTTCCTTTGCAATGGTGTTCTATCTAAAAGACAAAACAAAAAGAGGAGCACATCCGATGCCCACCCGCTTTCTATCTATCGATGAGGCACGCCCATGACTGCCCACAGTGATTCGATTGACATTGCCATCATTGGCTCGGGGTTCGCTGGCCTATGTATGGCAATCAAGCTCAAGGAGGCCGGGCTCACCGACTTCTTCATCGCCGAACAGGCCGAGACCCTCGGCGGTACCTGGCGCGATAACCACTACCCGGGTTGCGCCTGTGACGTGCAGTCCCATGTGTATTCATTTTCCTTCGCGCCCAACCCGGACTGGTCGCGACAGTTCGCGACACAACCTGAGATCCGCGCCTATCTGGAACACTGCGCCACACGTTTTGAGCTGGCGCCCTACCTGCGTTTTGGCATGGCCCTGCAACGTGCGGTGTTTGATGAGCAACAGCAGCGCTGGCACCTGAGCTTCAGCAATGGCCGCCAAGTCAGCGCACGGGTGCTGGTCTCGGGCATGGGCGGGCTGTCTCGCCCGGCGCTGCCGCATATTCCGGGGCTGGACAGCTTCAAGGGCAAGCGTTTTCACTCCCAGCAGTGGGACCATGACTACTCGTTGAAAGGCAAGCGCGTGGCCGTGATCGGCACCGGCGCCAGTGCCATCCAGTTCGTGCCGCAGATCGCGCCACAGGTGGCGCACCTGGACCTGTTCCAGCGCACGCCGCCCTGGATCATGCCCAAACCGGACCGGCCGATTTCAACGCTTGAACGCTGGCTGTTCAAACACCTGCCGTTCACCCAAAAGCTGGTGCGCGGCGCGTTTTATTGGGCACTGGAAGGCCGGGTGGTGGGTTTTGCCTTGCACCCACGCCTGATGAAGATGGTGCAGAAAATCGCCCTGCGGCATCTGCGCAAACAAGTGGCCCGCCCTTCCCTGCGCAGGACGCTGACGCCGGACTACACCATCGGCTGCAAGCGCGTGCTGATCTCCAATGACTACTACCCGGCGCTGACGCGCAGTAATGTCGAGGTGGTCACCGACAGGGTGCTGCGCATCGAGGCGGACGGTGTGATCACCGCCGACGGGATCAAGCATCCCGCTGACTGCCTGATCTTCGGCACCGGTTTCCAGGCCAGCGACCCCTTGCCGCGAGACTGCATCATCGGCCGCGACGGCATCGACCTGATGGACGCCTGGAGCGACGGCGCCCATGCCTTCAAAGGCACTACCGTGCCGGGCTATCCCAACCTGTTTCTGATCGTCGGGCCCAACACCGGCCTGGGGCATAACTCGATGATCCTGATGATCGAAGCTCAGGTCACCTACATCCTCGATGCCTTGAAACATATGCGGCGCCAGCGCATTGCCACGGTCGAGGTCAAACCCGCTGTAGAGCACGCCTACAACTACCAGTTGCAGGACAAACTCAAGCGCACCATCTGGAACACCGGCGGCTGCCAGAGCTGGTACCTGGACCCACGCACCGGCAAGAACACCACGCTGTGGCCCGGTTCTACCTGGCGTTTCAAACAGCTCACCCGTCACTTTGCGCTCAAGGACTACGTCGCCAGCCCGTTGCCGGCGCCCGCTCTGCCACGTCCCGTACCAGCCCCTCACTCCGCCACAGAAGGCAGCCTGTCATGAAGTCATTCAATGGCCGCGTTGCGGCGATCACCGGTGCAGCCTCCGGCATGGGCCGCGCATTGGCTTTAGCCTTGGCACGCGAAGGCTGCCACCTGGCCTTGGCCGACAAGAACAGCCAGGGGTTGGAACAGACCTTGGAGCTGATCCGCACATCGACCTTGTCGCCCGTGACCGTTACCACGCAGGTGCTGGACGTCTCTGACCGCCAAGCCATGCAGGACTGGGCTGCACGCTGTGCCGCGGAACATGGCCAGGTCAACCTGGTGTTCAACAATGCCGGGGTGGCGCTGTCGAGTACCGTCGAAGGCGTGGACTACGCCGACCTGGAATGGATCGTCGGCATCAACTTCTGGGGCGTGGTGCATGGCACCAAGGCGTTCCTGCCGTATCTCAAGGCCAGCGGCGAAGGCCACATAGTCAATACTTCCAGCGTGTTCGGCCTGTTCGCCCAACCCGGCATGAGCGGTTACAACGCCACCAAGTTTGCTGTACGCGGCTTCACCGAGGCCCTGCGCCAGGAACTCGACCTGCAACGCTGCGGCGTATCGGCCACCTGTGTGCACCCCGGTGGTATTCGTACTGATATCTGCCGCAGCAGCCGCATCGACGCGAACATGACCGGTTTCCTCATCCACAGCGAACAACAGGCCCGCGCCGATTTCGAAAAGCTGTTCATTACCGACGCCGACCAGGCCGCCAAAGTGATCCTGCTAGGTGTACGCAAAAACAAGCGCCGTGTGCTGATCGGCCGCGACGCCTATTTTCTCGACCTGCTCGCCCGTTGCCTGCCTTCGGCCTATCAGGCACTGGTGGTGTTTGCCAGCAAACGCATGGCGCCCAAGCCGCGCACACAGGTCTTTGAAACCAACGACCAGTCCCATCTCTGAACAGGAGGACGCAGCATGTTGCCGATCCGTCGCGATATCCGTTTTGCCTTGCCTGCCGAGCGCATCAAAGACTGGCATGAACAAGGGCCGGTGATCAGCCACTTCTTCAACGCCCTGTCGTTGCTGTTTCCCCAGGGCGAGCTGTTTTTCATGGACAGCGTGCGCCACTACCGCGGGCAGATCGACGACCCCGAACTGAAAAAGGAAATCCAGGGTTTCATAGGCCAGGAGGCCATGCACAGCCGCGAACATGTGGCCTATAACGACCTGCTGCAAGCGGCGGGCTTGCCGGCGCACACCCTCGACCGACGCCTGAAGTTCTTCCTCGACTTGCAGAAGAAACACCTGCCGCCGTCGTTCAACCTGGCGGTGACCATCGCCCTTGAGCACTACACTGCGATGCTGGCGGAAATCCTGTTGAGCGACCCCTCGCGCTTTGGTGATTCACTCAAGGGTTACCAGCAGATGTGGTACTGGCACGCCTTGGAAGAAACCGAACATAAAGCCGTAGCCTTCGATGTATGGAACCAGGTGATCAAACCTGGCCCCGCACGCTACCTGCTGCGCACCGGCACCATGCTGACCACCACCGTCATGTTCTGGCTAGTGGTGCTGGACTTCCACGTGCGGCTGCTGATTGCCGACCGCACCTCGGGCGGCACGTTGAAGGGGCTGTGGCGCATGGTCAAGTACTTGTACGGCCCCAAGGGCGTATTCCCGCGGATGCTCAGGCCGTGGCTGCATTATTTCAAACCGGGGTTTCACCCTTGGGAACATGACAACCGCGCACGCCTGGCGGGCATAGATGGCTTGCTTGAAGAGATCGAGCGCACGCGGCGCGGCGCCAAAGGGGTGTAGCTACCGATGCCTATGCGCGCCATGGGTGCTAGACCTTTGGCTGCAGCAGCAAGGCGACCAGGGCGCTCCACCCCGTCTGGTGCGACGCCCCCAACCCTCGCCCTGTCTCGCCATGAAAGTATTCATGAAACAACACCAGATCGCGGCTGGCCGGGTCCGCCTCCAGCTGCGCATACCCTGCCATGGATGGCCGCAGGCCATTTTCATCGCGCAGGAATAATCCGATCAGGCGCTGGCTGAGGCTGTCGGCCACGTCTTCCAGCGACGCCAGATAGCCGCTGCCTGTGGGGTATTCCACTGAGAAGTTATCCGCGTAGTAGCGGTGAAATTCACGCAGCGATTCGATCAGCATGTAGTTCACCGGCATCCACAGCGGCCCGCGCCAATTGGAGTTGCCGCCGTACAGGCGAGAGTCGGATTCGCCGGGCTGGTAACTGGCGCACAGGGTGTCGCCATTCATCTTCAGCGCCAGGGGTTGCTCTGCAAAGGTCTTGGACAAGGCGCGCACACCGAAGGTCGACAAGAACTCCTGGTCATCCAACATGCGGTGCAGCAAATCCTTGGTACGCTCGCCACGCAGCAACGCCAGCAGCAGGCGATTGCCCTGCCCCGGTTCGTTCCAGCGTGAGACCAATTTGGCCAGGTCCGGCCGGTGATGCATAAACCCCAGCAGACGCTCGCGCAGGCCTTCCAAGCCTTCATGTTCGCGCTGTTCCAGCACCAGCACGGCGAACAGCGGCATCAGGCCGACGATAGACCGCAAACGCACCGGTTCGCTCTGGCCGTCGGGACGGTGCAGTACGTCGTAGAAGAACAGGTCCTGCTCATCCCACAAGCCTTCGGCACTGTCATCGACGCGGTTGATGGCGCCGGCGATATACAGGAAGTGCTCGAAAAACTTTACCGCAATGTCCACGTACACGGCGTTGCGCTTGGCCAGCTCCAGCCCGATGCGCATCAGGTCCAGGGCATAGGCCGCGACCCAGGCAGTGCCATCGGCCTGGTCCAACTGGTAACCCGGTGGCAGCGTGGCCGAGCGGTCGAACAAAGCAATATTGTCCAGGCCCAGAAAACCACCCTGGAACAGGTTGCGGCCTTCGGCGTCCTTGCGGTTGACCCACCAGGAAAAATTCAGCAGCAGCTTGTGGAAGATCCGCTCCAGAAAGTCCATATCGCCCACGCCGGTCAGCGCCTTGTCCTGCTGATACACGCGCCAGCTGGCCCAGGCATGCACTGGCGGGTTGGCATCGTCGAAGCGCCATTCGTAGGCGGGCAATTGGCCGTTGGGGTGCATGAAACGATCTTTAACCAGCAACAGCAGCTGTTGCTTGGCATAGCCGGGATCGATCAGCGCCATGGCCACCGCCTGGAAGCCTTGGTCCCAGGAGGCATACCACGGGTATTCCCAGGTATCGGGCATGGACAGGATGTCGAAATTGGACAGGTGCCGCCAATGGGTATTACGGATATGCAGGCGCTCGGGCGGCGGCGCAGGCTGGGCCGGATCACCGTCGAGCCACTGGTTGACGTCGAAATAGTACAACTGCTTGGACCACAGCAAGCCGGCCAGGGCCTGGCGCTGCACATTGCGCGCATCGTCATCGGCGATCCCCTGTTGCAGGGCTGCGTAGAAGTCATCGGCCTCCTGGCGGCGCTGTTCAAACAGCTTGCGAGCGTTGACCTGGGGCGCGTCCACAGGGGCAAAGCGCAGATAGAGGCTTTTGCTTTCCAGGCCCGCCAATTCAAGACTGAATCGCGCCGCCACCTTGGTGCCCGCGTCACCGCGAATGGCCCCTTGATCACCCTCCACCACGTAATCGTTGATGCCATCCTTGAACGGCCCGGACGTCGGCTGCCCGCTCAGCTTGGCGAAGTTGCTCTCGTTTTCGCAGAACAACCATTGCACCCCATCCTGTCCCCAGGCGCTGAGCTGGCGATCGTCCAGCTCATGATGACGGGCCAGCACGCGGTCGCCGTCCAGCGTCAACCTGGGTTTGGGCGCATCAAAGGTCCAGCTCCAGTCATTGCGCGCCCACAACTGGGGCAGCACCTGCAGACGTGTCGGCTGCTCCGAGCGGTTGTGCACGGTGACACGCATGAAAATATCGTCGGGCTGGTGCTTGGCGTATTCGACGCTGATGTCGCAGTAACGGTTGTCTTCAAACACGCCGGTATCAAGGATTTCATACTCGGTATCGCCCAGCCCACGGCGAGCGTTTTCAGCGATCAGGTCGGCATAGGGAAAGGCGGCATGGGGGTATTTGTAGAGCATGCGCATGTAGGCATGGCTCGGTACGCCATCGACGAAAAAGTACAGTTCCTTGACGTCTTCCCCGTGGTTGCCTTCAGCGTTATTGAGGCCGAACAGGCGCTCCTTGAGGATCGCATCCCGTTCGTTCCACAGCGCCAGGCCCAGGCACCAGCGTTGTGCCTTGTCGCTGAAACCGGCCAGGCCGTCCTCGCCCCAGCGATAAGCGCGGCTGCGCGCCTGTTCATGGGGGAAGTAGGCCCAGGCGTCGCCATCGGCGCTGTAGTCTTCGCGCACGGTGCCCCATTGGCGTTCGCTCAAGTACGGGCCCCACTCACGCCAACGCTCGGCATCTTGCGTCGCCAGGCGCTGGCCTTCAATCGTGTCAAGCAGGCGGTTTGCGGGTACGGCCGTCATTGAGTCCTCCATCACCTACACAGTGAGGCGCAGTGTAGAACCCAATGGGGCCCGGTTGCACATGAAGACTCAAAGCACCTGGCGTTGACAAGCCGCTGGGGCTGGGTTTGCTCCTGTTCATGGCATCTCATTCATTTGCAGAATGAAGTCCAGAAGAATCTTCGTTTGCAAGCCGGCCTGCGCCTCAACAAAATCGGGCAAAGGTCATTTTGCTCGCCACAGCCATCAGGAATTTTTCTATGCACGCCACTGCACATGTCAGCCCCGATGAGATCCGCAAGGGCTTTTCCAAGGCCATGTCCGACATGTACCGCGATGAAGTACCTCTGTACGGCGCGCTGCTGGAACTGGTGGCCCAAACCAATGCACGCGTACTCGACAGCCAACCTGAGCTGGTGCAGCAGTTGCAGCGTACCGGAGAAATCCAGCGCCTGGACATGGAGCGCCATGGCGCTATCCGCCTGGGCACTGCCGCAGAACTGGCGACCATCAGCCGCCTGTTCGCGGTGATGGGCATGCAACCGGTGGGCTACTACGACCTCACCCCCGCCGGCGTGCCGGTGCATTCCACGGCCTTTCGCGCCGTGCATGAACACGCGCTGCAAACCAGCCCGTTCCGGGTGTTCACCTCGCTGCTGCGCCTGGAGCTGATCGAAAACCTGGAGCTGCGCGCCTTCGCCGAAAGTGCCCTGGCCAAGCGTTCGATCTTCACCCCCGGCGCCCTGGCGCTGATCGAACAGGCCGAAACACAGGGCGGCTTGAATGCCCGCGACGCCCAGGCTTTCATCGACGAGGCGCTGGAGACGTTCCGCTGGCATAACACCGCCACCGTGACAGGCGCGCAATACGAGCAACTGAGCAACCAGCACCGCCTGATCGCCGACGTGGTCGCCTTCAGGGGCCCGCATATCAACCATCTCACGCCACGCACCCTGGACATCGACCAGGTACAGGCCGCCATGCCCGGCAAAGGCATTACGCCCAAAGCCGTGATCGAAGGCCCACCCCGGCGCCATTGCCCGATCCTGCTGCGCCAGACCAGCTTCAAGGCGCTCGACGAACCTATCGCGTTCACCGACGCCCACGGCAGCCACAGCGCACGCTTTGGCGAAATCGAACAACGCGGTGTAGCGCTCACGCCTAAAGGCCGCGCCCTGTACGA
This sequence comes from Pseudomonas sp. OST1909, assembly GCF_015277575.1. NCBI lineage: Bacteria > Pseudomonadati > Pseudomonadota > Gammaproteobacteria > Pseudomonadales > Pseudomonadaceae > Pseudomonas > Pseudomonas sp. OST1909. The sequence continues at coordinate 2,962,245 of NZ_CP063780.1, read as the reverse complement.
CCAACTGCTGAACGCCGCCCGCGATGAACTCGGAGCGTTCCCCAACGAGGCCAACGCCGAGCGTTATGTGCAATTGATGGAACGGCACTTTACGGCGTTCCCGGATACCCCCGCACAGATGCGCGAGCAGGGCCTGGCGTACTTTCGTTACTTCGTTACAGCCAAGGGCCTGGCGGCACGCGGCCAGCCCGAGCAGCCGCGAACGTTGCAAGCACTGGTCAACGCCGATCACGTGGCGGTGGAGCCATTGGTGTATGAGGATTTTCTGCCGGTGAGTGCGGCGGGGATTTTCCAGTCAAACCTGGGGGATGCGGCGCAGAGTCATTACGCGGCCAACGCCAACCAGGCGCAATTCGAACAGGCGCTGGGGCGCAAGACGATTGATGAGTTGCAGCTTTACGGCGAGACGCAGCAGCGTTCCATTGATGAGTGTCTGGGCACACTGCTGGCCTGAAATGGGGTGTCCTCCCCGGCTCAGCGGCACAATCCTTGCGCCGCAACAGTCCCCAGAGCCGGGTGGACGGGGCGCATCATAAAGACACAGTCCTGCGATGTCCCGCATACAAATCTGAACAAATATTGCCGTTTTGCGCCTAGCCTAATCGCCCGACGATCTCGTCCTTGATCAGCAGCCGTTTCTTCTTCAGGTTTTCTACGTCCTCATCACTGGCACTGGCTTTTTCTGCCTTCAGCACCTTTGCGTCAGCTTCATCATATTGCGTGAGCAGCGAATCCAGCCGGTTATCGTTCGCCCTGCGTTCGTGAACGTCTTCCTTGCTCAAACCCAAGTCCTGATACAGGTCGTGTTTCACTGGCATGGCGTACCTCCACAAATTGATCAATGGTCTACGCCCTTGAAGCTAGCCCATTCCAATGGGTCTTGTCATGTTTGAGGTCAATACAGTCCCGTTCGTCGTGCAGCCTGCGATGGGATCAAACCTTTGCCGTGCCCTGCCCTCCACTGTAGATCGCCACCCGAGGGAGACAGGTTTCATGAATCACGCTGCCACTGCTGCCGACACTCAATGCATCAACACGCTTCGCACCCTGGCCATGGACGCTGTACAGAAGGCCAATTCCGGGCATCCGGGCACGCCCATGGGCCTGGCGCCGGTGGGTTATACGTTGTGGAGTCGCTTCCTGCGTTATCACCCCGAACATCCCGATTGGCCTAACCGTGACCGTTTTGTGTTGTCAGTGGGGCATGCGTCGATGCTGCTGTATTCGCTGTTGCATCTGGCCGGTGTGGTGGAGATTGACGCCCACGGCCAGCGCTCTGGCCAGCCGGCCATCAGCCTCGACGATATCAAGCAGTTCCGGCAGATGGGTTCCAAGACCCCAGGCCACCCCGAATACCGCATGACCACCGGCGTGGAAACCACCACCGGCCCGCTCGGCCAGGGCTGCGCCAACAGCGTGGGCATGGCCATGGCCCAGCGTTGGCTGGCCGAACGCTTCAACCGCGACGGCCAGGTGCTGTTCGACTACGACGTCTACACCCTGTGCGGTGACGGCGACATGATGGAAGGCATCAGCAGCGAGGCGGCCTCGATGGCCGGCCACTTGAAGCTGGATAACCTGTGCTGGATCTACGACAACAACACCATCAGCATCGAGGGGCACACTGAACTGGCCTTCAGCGAAGACGTGATCAAGCGCTTCCAGGCCTACGGCTGGCACACCCAGCACGTCACCGACGCCAATGACTTGCAGGCGTTGAGCGTGGCGCTGGAAACCTTCAAGGCCAATACCGGCGCGCCGACCCTGATCGTGGTCGACAGCGTGATCGGCTATGGCTCGCCGCACAAGCACAACACCGCAGCCGCCCACGGCGAGCCTCTGGGCGAAGACGAGATTCGCCTGACCAAGGCTGCCTATGGCTGGCCGCAGGATTCGAGCTTCCTGGTGCCCGACGAAGCCCGCACGGTACTGCGTGATGCCCTCTACGAACGCGCCGAACCGCTGTTCGCCGAATGGAACCAGACCCTGGCATCCCTCGACCCGCAACGTGCCGATGAACTGCACCGAATGCGCGCCGGCGAAATGCCCGAGCAATGGCAGGCGCACCTGCCCAGCTTCGCCGCCGATGCCAAGGGCGTCGCCAGCCGGGCCTCCGGCGGCGAGGTATTGAATGCCTTCGCCCAACAGATCCCCTGGTTGCTGGGCGGCTCGGCGGATCTGTCGCCGTCGACCAAAACCAACCTGACGTTCGACGGCGCCGGGCGCTTCAGCGCCGATGACTACAGCGGGCGAAACCTGCACTTCGGCATCCGCGAGCACGCCATGGGCGCAATTGCCAATGGCATGGCACTGTCCTACCTGCGCCCGTACACCTCGACCTTCCTGGTGTTCAGCGACTATATGAAACCACCGATCCGCCTGGCGGCGATCATGGAATTGCCGGTGATTTTCGTGTTTACCCATGATTCCATCGGCGTGGGTGAAGACGGGCCGACGCACCAACCGATCGAACACCTGACCCAACTGCGCGCCACGCCGGGGCTGCTGACCCTACGCCCGGGCGACGCCAATGAAACCCTGGAGTTGTGGAAGGTGGCCCTGGCGCAAACCCATCGGCCAAGCTGCGTGGTGCTGTCGCGTCAGGCGCTGCCAACCCTGGATCGCACCCAGTATGCGTGCGCCTCCGGTGCGGCCAAAGGTGCCTATGTATTGGCCGCTGCGGATAAGCCTGAAGTCATTCTGATCGCGACAGGCAGTGAGGTCAGCCTGGCGGTGGCTGCTTACGAGCAACTCAAGGGCGAAGGCGTGGCCGCGCAAGTGGTATCGATGCCGAGTTGGGAGTTGTTTGAAGACCAGGATCAAGCCTACCGCGACAGCGTCTTGCCGCCTGCGATAAAAGCGCGGGTGGTGGTGGAACAGGCGGGGCCCCTGGGTTGGGATCGCTATGTCGGGCAAACCGGTGCCAAGGTGGTGATGAACAGCTTTGGCGCGTCGGCGCCATTGGCCAAGTTGCAGGAGAAGTTCGGGTTTACCGTGGAGAATGTGGTGAAGCTGGCCAAGGAGCAGATCCAGCATAATCTCACTGACTAGCGCTTGGCTTAATGTGGGAGGGGGCTTGCTCCCTCCCACATTTGGTCATCAACAACTGCTAGATCAGCGCCTGGGTTAGATAAGGCGCGGTTCGGCTGTGCTTGCTTTTGGCAACCTTGTGCGGCGTACCACACGCCACCACCATCCCGCCCAGGTCCCCTGCCCCCGGCCCGATATCAATCACCCAGTCACTCTGGGCCACCACGCGCATCTCATGCTCGACCACAACCACGGTATGCCCCGCATCGACCAGTTGATTCAACTGGCTGAGCAAGCGGTCGACATCCTTGGGGTGCAAGCCGGTGGTCGGCTCGTCGAGCACATACAACGTAGCGCCGCGGGCGTTGCGTTGCAGTTCGCTGGCGAGCTTGATGCGCTGGGCTTCACCGCCGGACAGTTCGGTGGCCGGCTGGCCAAGGCGCAGATAGCCCAGGCCGATATCGCGCAGCACCTGCAACGAGCGCAGTACGCCAGGCTGCTCGGCAAAGACGTCCACTGCCTGCTCGACCGTCAGCCCCAGCACCTGAGCGATGTTCAAACCCTGCCATTTGATCGCCAGGGTTTCAAGGTTGTAGCGTGCACCGTGGCAGGTGGGGCACGGCGCGTACACGCTGGGCATAAACAGCAGTTCAACGCTGACAAAGCCTTCACCCTCGCAGTTCGGGCACCGCCCCTTGGCGACGTTGAACGAAAACTGCCCGGCGTCGTAAGCGCGTTTCTTGGCCGCCGGCGTAGCGGCGAACAGCTTGCGCACGTTGTCGAACAACCCGGTGTAGGTCGCCAGGTTAGAGCGCGGCGTGCGGCCGATAGGTTTCTGGTCCACCTGCACCAGGCGGCGAATGTGTTCCAACCCGGCACTGATGCGCCCGCCACTGGCTTGCGGTGCAGCGTCTTCCAGGCTTGGCTCGTCGTCATTTTCCAGCACGCGCCCAAGGCCCGTGGCCACCAGTTCCAGCAACGCCTGGCTGACCAGGCTGGATTTGCCCGAGCCGGAAATTCCGGTTACCGCGGTAAAGCAGCCCAGCGGGAAGTCCACCTTCAGGTCATCGAGGTTATTGCGCGTCACGCCTTCGAGCTTCAGCCAGGCAGTGGGCGCGCGCCGCGCCACGTTGGCCGGGCGCTGTGGAGCAAACAGGTATTCACGGGTCTGCGACGCCTCGATAGCCTCCAACCCCGCAGGCGGCCCGCTGTACAGCACCTGCCCGCCATGTTCACCGGCTGCCGGGCCCACGTCGATCAACCAGTCGGCGCGGCGCATGGTTTCCAGGTCGTGCTCCACTACAAACAATGAATTGCCCGCGGCCTTCAAGCGTTCAAGCGCACTGAACAACGCTTCGCCATCCGCAGGATGCAGGCCCGCCGAGGGCTCGTCCAACACGTAGATGACGCCAAACAACTGCGAGCCCAGCTGGGTCGCCAGGCGCAAACGCTGCAACTCTCCGGAGGACAAGGTCGGCGTGCTGCGTTCCAGCGACAGATAGCCCAGGCCCAACTCGATCAGGGTGTTCACCCGTTCGAGCAAGTCCTGGGCAATGCGTTGGGCTGCCAGGCGCTTTTCCACCGACAATTTCATCTTGTCCTGCCCCGCCGCCACCGGCCGCAGCAATTGGGCCAATTGCGCAAGGGACAGTTGCGACAACTCTCCGATATCCACCCCGGCAAACTTCACCGACAGTGCCGCCTGGGTCAGGCGCTTGCCGTGGCATAACGGGCAGGCACTGCCTTGCATGAACTGCGACACGCGCTTTTTCATGAGTGCGCTTTGGGTATGGGCGAAGGTGTGCAGGATGTAGCGCCGTGCGCCGCTGAAAGTGCCCTGGTAGCTGGGTTCGAGCTTGCGTTTCAACGCATCGCGGGTCTGCTGCGGGGTAAAGCCGGCGTATACCGGCACGGTGGGGGTTTCTTCGGTGAACAGGATCCAGTCGCGCTGTTTTTTCGGCAGGTCACGCCAGGGGATGTCGACGTCATAGCCCAGGGTCACGAGGATGTCGCGCAGGTTCTGACCCTGCCAGGCCAGCGGCCAGGACGCCACCGCACGCTGGCGGATGCTCAAGGACGGATCGGGCACCATCAACGCTTCGGTCACTTCATACACGCGACCCAAGCCATGGCATTGCGGACACGCGCCCTGGGGCAGGTTCGGGGAAAAGTCCTCGGCATACAGCATGGCCTGCCCCGGCGGGTAGCTGCCGGCGCGTGAATACAGCATACGGATCAAGCTCGACAGGGTAGTGACGCTGCCCACCGAAGAGCGCGCACTCGGCGTGCCGCGTTGCTGTTGCAGGGCCACCGCCGGCGGCAAGCCCTCGATGCTGTCCACATCCGGCACGCCCACCTGGTCGATCAAGCGCCGCGCATAGGGCGCCACCGATTCGAAATAGCGACGCTGCGCCTCGGCATACACGGTGGAAAACGCCAGGGACGATTTGCCGGAGCCGGATACCCCGGTAAACACCACCAGGGCATCGCGTGGAATATCCACATCGACGTTACGCAGATTATGTTCACGGGCGCCACGCACCCTGACAAAGCCCGGTTGCCGAGCGGTAACCGCAGGGATGTTGCGCTGTGATGTCATGGGCAACCTTGTCTTGCACTGAGCACCCTGCGCACGCGTTGAGTCAGGGCCTCGGGGCTGTAGGGTTTGCTCAGCAGGTGGATGTCGGCGCTGAGCAAATGATTGGAGGACAGGATGTCGCGGGTGTGGCCGGAGGTGAACAGCACCGCCACCGGCGGGTTCTGCGTACGCGCCCAAGTGGCCAGGTCAGTGCTCTTGACCCGGCCTGGCATCACCACGTCGGTGAAGATCAAGTCCGGCGCTGCGCCACGCTGCAACACCTGCATCGCGCGGTCGCCATCTTCGGCGGTCAATACGGTGTAACCCGACTGCTGCAGCAACTCGACCACCGTCAGGCGCACGCCTTCGTTGTCCTCGACCACCAGGATGGTTTCCTGGCCGCCTCCTTGCAGGTCCACGTCACTGTAGTCGTCGAGGCACTCGGGCTCCAGGCTGTGGGGGAAATACATCTGCACAACCGAACCCTTGCCCTCCTCGCTCCACATATCCACGTGGCCGCCGCTTTGGCGCACAAAACCAAACACCATGCTCAGCCCCAGACCGGTGCCGTGGCCTTCGCGTTTGGTGGTAAAGAAGGGTTCGAAGGCGCGCTTGAGGGTGGCCTGGGACATGCCCACACCGGTGTCGGCCACCGCCAGGCGCACGTACTCGCCGGGCTTGATGCTTTTGCCGATGCAATCGTCAGGGTTGAGGATGATGTTTTCCCCGGTGATCCGAATCACCCCTTCGCCCTGCATGGCATCCCGGGCGTTGATTGCCAGGTTGAGCAAGGCATTTTCCAGCTGGTTGCGGTCGACATTGATGCACCAGGAGTCCAGGGGCAATTGCACGTCGATATGGATGGTTTCCCCCAGCGCCCGTTGCAGCAACTCGCCCAGGCCGGCATAGATGCGCTGCGGGTTGTACACCGCGGGTGATAACGGTTGGCGACGGGCAAACGCGAGCAATTGCGATGACAACTTGGCCCCGCGCTCGACTGCCGCGATGGCCGCGGTCACGCGACGTTGCACCTGGCAATTGTCCGGCTCATGCCGGGCAAGCAAATGCAGATTGCCGGCGATCACTTGCAGCAGGTTATTGAAGTCATGGGCCACGCCCCCGGTCAGGCCGCCAATCGCTTCCAGCTTTTGTGACTGGCGCAACTGGTCTTCGGCGGCAGAGCGCGCCTGCACCTCGGCGGCCACGCGTTGCTCCAGATTATGGGTAAGCTCCTGGCGCACCCGCTCGGACTTCACCAGCTCGGTGGTTTCCACCACAATCGCCAGCACGCCGGCCGGCTGCTGGTTGTCACCCGCCACCGGGCTGTAGTAGAGATCCAGCCACACGCTTTCCGGTCGGCCGTGCCGCGACAACACCAGTTCCTTGTTATTGAACGACAAGGTACCGCCCGCCAGGCACGTATCCACCACATGCCGATTGAACTCGGCCACTTCCGGCCAGCCCAGTTCCACCGGCGTACCCAGCAGGTAAGGATGGCGCCCGCCGGCAAATGCCGAATAGCTGTCGTTGTAGATCATGTACCCCGCCCGCCCCCACAGCATCACCATCGGCACGGGTGAGGCCAGCATCATTTGCACGGTGCAAGCCAGGCTTGTGGACCACTGATCCAAAGGGCCAAGGTCGGTAGTTGACCAGTCAAAGGTGCGTATCCGCTGAGCCATTTCGCCGGCCCAGCCTTCACAGCCGTGGGGGTTGGATAAAAATTGCATCATTGGGCTCTGTGCGCAGGAGAAGACGATCGCAAGTTTTGGAGCGCGCCGACGGTGGATGGTTTCATCTTGTGAACGCTGGAATGCAGAAACCACTGAACTCAATGAAAATCCCGGCTGCGCACCACCATTCCATCCAACAGCGGCGTCAAATCGGTCAGGCGCCCTGCGATCAAATGCCGCACCTCGCCCACCGCCTCCCAGCGCCCATCCACCTTGAGCAGACGTGACCCCACCAGCGCCCGGCGCTGGCGCTCGGCCAGGTCGCGCCAGACCACTACATTGAGGTTGCCGAACTCATCTTCGAGGGTGACAAAGGTCACGCCACTTGCCGTACCGGGGCGCTGGCGACCGGTCACCAACCCGGCGATGCTCACATTGCGCCCATGCTCCACCGCCAGCAACTCCTGGGAACTGCGGCAGCGTCGCTTGCGCAGCTCGGCGCGCAACAAGGCCAAGGGGTGCGGCCCAAGGGTGGTGCCCAGCGTGGCGTAATCGGCTTGCAGGTCCTCGCCTACGCTGGGCGCGGGTAATGCCACCACGGTTTCATCCTGACCTGGCTGGCCGGCAAACAAGCCCAACTGCTTGTGCACACCGGCCACGTCCCAGCGCGCCTGGTGTCGGTTGCCGGCCAGGGCGCGCAAGGCACCGGCATCCGCCAGCAGCGCCTGGCCCCGGGCATCCAGGCCGGCGCGTGCGTCCAGGTCGGCGATGTCGCTGAACGGTTGCCGCTGGCGTGCGGCTTCGATACGCCGCCCGTCGTCCTCGCGAAACCCCGAGATCATGCGCAAGCCCATACGAATCGCCGGTTGCTGGCCGTCGATGGGCTCAAGGCTGCAATCCCAGTCGCTGGCCTGCACATCCACCGGGCGAATCTGCAAGCGATGGCGCCGGGCGTCCTGCAGGATCTGGTCCGGGCTGTAGAAACCCATGGGCCAGCTATTGATCAGGGCGCAGGCAAAGGCCGCCGGCTCATGGCACTTGAGCCAGCAACTGGCGTAGGTCAACAGGGCAAAACTGGCCGCGTGGGACTCGGGGAAACCATAGCTGCCAAAGCCTTTGATCTGCTCGAAAATCTGCGCGGCAAAGGCTTCGGTGTAGCCGTTGCCGAGCATACCGTCGCGCAGCCGCTTCTGGTGCGGCTCCAGGCCGCCGTGACGTTTCCAGGCGGCCATGGAGCGGCGCAGCTGGTCGGCCTCGCCAGGGCTGTAGTCGGCGGCGACCATGGCGATCTGCATCACTTGTTCCTGGAACAAAGGGATACCCAGGGTGCGTTTGAGCACGGCCTCCAATTCGGGTGAAGGATAGGTTTCTGCTTCCTCTTTGTTTCTGCGGCGCAAATACGGATGCACCATGCCGCCCTGAATCGGCCCGGGGCGCACGATGGCGACTTCGATCACCAGGTCATAGAACGTTTGCGGCTTGAGCCTGGGCAACATCGACATCTGTGCCCGCGATTCGATCTGGAACACGCCGATGGTGTCAGCCTTGCTGATCATGGCGTAGGTTGCCGGGTCCTCCTTTGGGATGCCTGCCAGGCTCAAATCCAGGTTGCGATGCCGACGCAGCAAATCGAAACAGCGGCGGATTGCGCTGAGCATACCGAGGGCGAGGATATCCACCTTGAGCAGGCCGACGGCGTCGAGGTCATCCTTGTCCCACTGGATGATGGTGCGCTCGGCCATGGCCGCATTTTCCACTGGCACCAGGGTGTCCAGCGGGTATTCGGAAATCACGAAACCGCCGGGGTGCTGGGACAGGTGCCGGGGAAAGCCGATCAGTTGCCGGGTGAGCGTCAACACGCGGCGCAGCAGTGGGCTGTCCGGATCGAAACCGCTTTCACGCAGGCGTTCAAGAGGTGGCGCGTCATCACTCCAGCGCCCGCAGCAGTCGGCCAGCGCGTTGATCTGGTCTGGTGGCAGCCCGAGGGCCTTGGCTACATCGCGCACTGCGCCGGCGGCGTGGTAGCTGCTGACCACCGCCGTCAACGCTGCACGATTGCGGCCGTAGCGCTGGAATACGTATTGCAGCACTTCTTCGCGGCGCTCGTGCTCGAAGTCTACGTCGATGTCCGGCGGTTCATTGCGCTCCTTGGAGAGGAAGCGCTCGAACAGCAAGTCGCTCAAGCTCGGGTTGATTTCGGTGATACCCAAGGCAAAACACACCGCCGAATTGGCCGCCGAGCCACGACCCTGGCACAGGATCGAGCGGCTGCGGGCGAAGCGCACGATGTCGTGCACCGTGAGGAAATAACTTTCGTAGCCCAACTCGCTGATCAGCAGCAGTTCCTTGTCGATCTGCTGCAAGGTCTTGGCATCGATGCCCTCGGGCCAGCGCCGGGCAATGCCTTCTTCGGTCACCGCACGCAACCAGGAGGCGGCGTCATGACCTGTCGGCACCAGTTCGCGTGGGTAGTGATAGCGCAACTGGCTGAGGTCGAAGGTACAACGCCGCGCAATCGCCAGGGTCTCGTCCAGCAGCGCTTGCGGGTACAGCGCGGTCAGGGCATCGAGGCTGCGCAAGTGCCGCTCGCCATTGGGATGCAACAAGGTACCGGCGTCGGCCACCGCGACGTGATGGCGGATGGCGGTCATGGTGTCTTGCAGGGCACGGCGGCCACGAGCATGCATGTGCACATCGCCGCAAGCCACCGCCGGGATCTGCAACCGGGCGGCCAGGTTCAGGCGCTGCTCCAGGTGACGCCCATCGTCCTGGCCGCAATGCAACTGCACTGCCAGCCACAGTCGCCCGTTGAAAGTGCGGCACAGCCATTGGATCGAGGCCTGGGTGTCATGGTCCTGCGCCACCCACAGCACCAACAGGCCGGGCAATGGTTGCTCGAAGTCTTCCTGCAGCAGGCGGTAACGGCCTTTTTCAGCACGGCGACGGGCCAGGGTGATCAGCCGGCACAGATGCTGGTAGCCGTTGAGGTCTTGCACCAGCAGCACCAGTTTGGGGCCGTTTTCGATGCGCACTTCACTGCCGATAATCAGCGGCAAATCCATCGCTTTGGCTGCTTGCCAGGCCCGTACGATGCCCGACAAGGTGCATTCATCAGTGATTGCCAGGGCGCTGTAGCCCTGGTGTTTGGCCCGCTGGAACAGCTCCAGTGCACTGGAGGCACCGCGCTGGAAGCTGAAGTTGGACAGGCAATGCAGTTCGGCGTAACTCATGCGCGACTCGCTCCAGGGTTCATGCAAACCAGCCTTGCAGCCACAGTCCATCGCTGCACCCCACATTGCGGTAGGCCCAGCCTTGCTGGCCGGCGCGGGTCTGGATCAGGTAATAGTCGCGGCGGATATCGGCGCCATCCCACCAGCCGGATTCGATGCGCTCCGGGCCCATCAGAATGTGCACGCCCTGCTCGGCCAGCAGCGTCGGTTCGGACAGCAACCAGCCGGGGCGCCGCACCTTGTTCAAGCTCGGGCATGGACGGCTGTCGGTCGCGGCTTGCCAGGCACATTCGGGGCGATGGTCGGCGTGAAAGCGCAAGCCCTGCACCGCCTCATCCCCCAGGCGCGCGCGCAGGCGTTCGCGCAATTGTTCCCACGGCAGGGTTTGCTGCGGGCGGTCGTCGAACAGGTCCTGGCGCTGGGGCACGAACACCGGCAAGTCCTCGGCCACCAGGCGCAAACCGCGCACCGGCGAGGTGACCTGGACCTGCTCCAGGCGCCCACGGGCCAGTTCGAACAGCATCAAAGGCTCACGCTCGGCACTGAGCAAGCCCACCTTGATCACGCTGTCGGGCGCCTGGGCATGTTCCAGGTGCAGGTCAAAGCGCTGCACGCCACTGTCGCGCCCGCAAAGGAAGGCCGACAAATCTCCGGTCAAGCGCCGTAATGGAAACAGCAAGGCCTGGTGGGATTGCACATCGAAGTTCAACTCGATGCGCGCCTCGAACTGGTCCGGCGGCTGATAGAACGCCAGGGCCAAGGGGCGTTGCCCGCTCAGGGCGTCGAGGTGCTTGAGCAGGCTGGCGTCAAAGCGTCGCGCCAGGGTATGCCGCGGCAATGCCTGCACCTGGGCCAGGGTGCGCAGGCCCATGCGTGACAAGGCGGTGGCGGCCTGCGGGTCAAGACCGGCGCGGTCGACAGGCAGTGGCGCCAGGGCCTGCATCAAGGCGTTGTCATCGGCCACGGCCAGGCCATCGTAAAGGTTTGCCAACACCCGCGCCGCCGCCGGGTTGGGCGCTGCGACGATACGGTGACGAAAGCCAAGGTCGGTCAACTCCTTGCGCAAGCGCGCCTCGAACTGCGACCAGGGCCCGAACAGGCCCAGGCTCGATTCGATCTCGAACAACAAGGCGCGCGGGTAATACAGGCTGACCTGGGAACTGAAACGGTAGGCCCAGGCGGCAAGCAATTGCTGCAAGCGCTCGATTTCCAGAGGGTCGTATTCCACACAGGCAAAGCCCTTGGCCAGGGTATGAGCTGCCGTCAACGATTGACCAGGGCGCAAGCCCAGGGCACGGGCGGCGGCGTTGACGGTTTGCAGCACCCGCCGCTGCGGCGTGCCGGCCAGCAGTGCCAGAGGCTGGTCGGGTTCGGGATGCACACGCTGCGCCCCGTCCAGCGCCAATTGCGGGAAGACGATACAGACCCAACGCATGGCAACCTCAATGCCCCGCCAGGGCAATCGGTGCCGGATGGGCCAACCCGCCCCGGCACTTGAGCACGCGCACTTGTGCAGGCTTTGCCTCGACCGCCAGGCGCAAGGCCGCGGGCGAGGCATTGACCGCCTCATTCAAGGAGCGCCAGGCAAATGCCAGGGTCTGTCCGGTTTCCGCCGCCACCTGCAAACGCCGCAAGGCCCGATCATCGGCCTTGCGCGGCCAGCACAACACCGCACCGCAACTGCCGGAGCGCAGGCATTGTTCCACCGCCCACAGCGCATCGCGCTCCTGGGCCTGGATAATGGAAAGCTGACGCACATCTACCCCGGCGTTCTGCCAGGCATGGGGATACGGCGTATAGGGCGGCGCCACCAGCACAATACGCTCACCCAGGGCCGACAAGCGCGCCAGGGTTGGCAGCACCAGTTGCAATTCGCCCACCCCGTCCTTGGCCATGAGGATTTCACTCAAGGCCGCTTCCGGCCAGCCGCCAGTGGGCAGCACCGCATCCAGCGCCGCCAGCCCCGTAGGGTGCACGCTGGCCGGTGGTGCGGCGGGCCGGCCCTTCCAGACTCGCCCGCCATTGAACAGCGAGTCCAGGGCAACTACGGCGCCCATCAGCCTTGCCTCACCAGGCCACAGAACACCCCTTCGATGGCCAAGTCCTGGTCGGGGCCGACCACAATGGGTTGATATGCCGGGTTGCGCGGCAATAAACGCACCCGCTCGCCGTTGCGCTCGAAGCGCTTGATGGTGACCTCACCGTCCAGACGCGCCACCACAATCTGCCCGTTCAAGGCTTCGGCACTGCGACGTACGCCCACCAGATCGCCGTCGAGAATGCCGTCTTCGATCATCGAATCACCCTGTACTCGCAGCAGGTAGTCAGGGGTCTTGGCGAAAGTGGCCGGATCCAGTTGCAAGTGGCTGTGCACGTCCGCATCGGCACCGATGGGCCGGCCAGCCGCCACGCGGCCAAGTACCGGCACATCCAGCCACTCGGGACGCGCGGGTTGATTGAGCAAACGAATACCACGGGCCTGGTTGGGGTTGACCTCAATGAAACCGGCTTCGGTCAAGGCCACCACATGCTTGCGGGCGACGCTGCGCGAGGCGAAGCCGAACGCCTCGGCGATCTCGGCGAGGCTGGGGGGCTGACCTTGGTGCGCGATGCGCTCGCGAATGAAAGTCAGGATGGCGGTACGGCGGGGAGTCAGGTTTGTCATGGAGTACATTTGTACTCCTGTGGGAAATTTCTGACAATAACCGTCAGTCGGCGACCAACTGCCTGGTCATCACCGCATAAATATCTACACAACTTTATAGCTTCCGCACACCCCGTAACCACGATGCGAAGCGAGCCGCTCTTGCTCTTGATCTGCTTTTGATCTCAGGCGCCCCGTCAAACCACGCTGGCCGGAATTCGACAGGGATTTGGGGGGTAAACCGGCAGGGATGCCGGTTTAGCCGCCCCGCGCCATGGATGGCGCGTGGCGGCGGCCCCCCAAATCCATGGCGGATTACGGGCACACCGAGCCTGGGCGAGGTGCCGAGTGGTGGGGCAAGAGCGTTTTGCTTACTTTTGCGCTTTTCAAAAGTGAGCCGCTGTAAGAGCGGAACCAATAGCAGCCGTTACCCAAATAACGGATATGTACTCGGTCTGATCCAGCATCCTGGTCGGCCCTGAGGCCGCCATCGGGAGCAAGCCCCCTCCCACAAGATCAGTGTTGGCTTTAACCTGGCTCCCGCAATTGAGCTCAGCGCTGCGTCGGAATGCGAATATCACCGCTACGACATTGGCTTTTTACACTGCGCGGGCACCCGGTGAATGCCAGCTCCTTGGTCAGGCACACGCGTACCTCCGACAGCACCTTGCCCTTGCAGATCACTGCCAAGCCGTGATTGCCCATGCGCGGGTTACTCTCGCGAAACAAGTCCTCAATCTCACGCGCCTGTAGCGACGGTGGTGTATTGAATGGCTGCAGTTGCGGCGGAATGACCACCGCGCCGAGTGCCGTGTCGGTCTTGTCCAGATACTCCAGCGGTTCGAGCCCGCTGCAGGTGCCATGCTTGGCCCACTCGTGCTTGAGCAGCGCACGGGTTGGAAACATTGCCGCGCCCTTGTCCATTTCTTCGTCATTCAAGCGTGACTGTGGCGCACAGGAGGCCGGCCACCCTCCCCGCGCGTATTGCGGCCACAAGCCATGTAACACAAACCCATAGCCCTTACCCGTGCACTGTTCATTGCCTGGGTGCGTCAGGCAGAAGGTCGGTGACCACGACAACGACAGCACATAAAAGTCAAACTCCCCCGGCAGCCCTTGGTCACGCGGCGCCGCAGTTGCAACTGTGGCGATCAGGAGCCACAACACCATCCAGTATTTCATCCCGGTATTCCTTTAAAAATGAGTCTTACGCTATCGCGGCAGCTAGGGATGATTGGAGTAACGTTGCAACACCTTGTCCAGGATGATATCGGTCTTCAACGCCTCGATCGCCAGCGACGGATGTTCGGCGTCCCCGCGAATATGCGCATTCATGCCCAATACGTGGTGCCACTGGATATGCGCATGGCACGGCACTTCCAACACCTCGCTGGTTTCGCCTTCCAGGCGCAATGGCTGGTCCTCGAACACTGAAAACTGAATGCGGCCACGGCTGCCGATCAATTCGACACGGTCTTCGCGACGGTCCGCCACGAAGTTCCAGCAGCCCATGCCCAAGGCACCATTGGCGAAGGTCCAGCAGGCCGTCACGGCATCCTCTGCCGCGTAGCGCCCGGCCTGACGCGCGGAAAAGCCTGAGACCTCGACAATATCCCCGGCCAGGTACTGGAACAGGTCGAACCCGTGGCTGGCCAGGTCGGCGAAATAGCCGCCACCGGCAATGGCCGGATCGGTGCGCCAATTGGCGGCGTTGCCATCAGTTGCAGCGGCAGGCTTGCACAGGGTCCAGGTCAGGTGCCGCAACTCACCGATACGACCTTCCTGCAACCAGCTGCGCACTTGCTGAAAGCGCGGCAACGAACGCCGATAGTAGGAAACAAACAGGTGCAGCCCGGCGCGCTCGAAGGTGCGTTGCATCAATGCGCTCTGCTCGGCATTCAGCGACATGGGCTTTTCGACGCAGCAATGTTTGCCCGCCGCCGCCACCATCAGGCTGTATTCAAGGTGACTGTCGGGCGGTGTGGCGATGTAGACCGCATCCACCTCAGGGTCATTGATCAGTGCCTGGGCATCGGTATGAAAACGCGCGATACCGTGCCGCGCCGCATAATCGCGCACCGCCTCGATACGCCGCCCCATCACGGCCACCAATGCCGAACCTGGCGCTTTGTAGAAAGCGGGTCCACTCTTTAACTCAGTGACACTGCCACAGCCGATCATGCCCCAGCGTATGGTCTTCATCGAATGCCCTCGTTCGTCTTCGTCAATCGGGCAGTATCCACATACAGAACCCGGCACGCCATAACCACTTAGCATGACATTTGCATTACACTTTTGTGACATTCATCCGGCGCGGGGGCACATACGATGAAAATTAGGGCAACCGTCATTTGCGAACATGAAGGGCATATTCTCTTCGTGCGCAAGGCCAGATCAAAGTGGGCCTTGCCGGGCGGCAAGGTAGAACGCAACGAACGCCCGGTGGGCGCCGCCGAACGCGAGCTGGAAGAAGAAACCGGATTAAGCGTCGATGGCTTGCTGTACTTGCAAGAACTGAAGGCCCGCGACACGCTGCACCACGTGTTCGAGGCCTCGGTGGTGAATATCGAGGAGGCGCGGCCGTGCAACGAAATCGTTGCCTGCCAGTGGTACGCCTACAGCGCCCTGGACGAACTGGACACCACCGACGCCACCCGTCACATCGTCAAATCCTTCCTGCGGCGCCTCTGACGCCGCGCACAGCCACTAACCCACCGCCGCAAACCCACGGCGCCCGGCCTTGATCTCGGCACGCAACTCACCAATCAGGTTTGAGATGGAACGGATGCTGTCCAGGCGCTCAGGGGATACGCACGTCAACAAAAGATCGACGCGACCGGACTTCGGCTCATAGATGCTGATGCGCAACGAGCCATCGCTGTTCAAGGTGCAGTCGCAGCAAAGAGGCTGGAACCCCGAGGCCATGATGCGGTTGAGTTCGACGATCGAGATCATGACAAGCGCCCTTGTGCGGGCCTACCTGGTGGTTGTGATCCAAACAGCGTAGATGAGGTTTTGTCGCAGGCCGGACGATTGATGCAAAAGTGTTAGCCATGCCTCATTTCGCCCGGCAACGAGCGCGTTTCGAATGACAGGCCGTATCGCTGCCGTTATTGCCCGTATTTAATTCCAGGCAAAAAAAATCCCAAGTAGCTGATGGAAACTTGGGATTTAAAAATGCATAAACCGTGGGAGGTGAACGCCCGGCTATAGTAGCGACTGTAAAAACGTGTAACAAGATTATTTTAATCCTTTCGTCGGATTGAAAGCGCTGTAAGTCATTCAATAACCACATGTTTTTTAAGGTAACGGGAACAATGAGTGCCACTTTTTGGTGCAAGTAACGGTTATACCCGTGCCATAAGTCCATCTATAAAAAAGGGTTATTGATTAGGTACGGCACACTGTTCAATCACTGTTCACTCAATTGCTTGCACGTCTGTTGAAGTTCAGCGCGCCTGGCAGCGCTCACCTCCACGACGGTCTCCATGTGCCGACAAAGCGCCAGGCGCTCAGCGGCCTCTTCACGCTGGCGGTCCACCTGGGCGTTGAGTTGAACGAAATAGAACCCCAGCAGCGCCGCGAGGCACAGCACCCCCACGGCGAGATACAGCAAGCCGCTGGAGGATGTGGGTTTTGGGGCATTCATGACCTTACGGCGCCCTGCTCTTTTCGTAGCGAACATCGTCGCCATCAACCGGGCCGACGTTGGACCAGCCCAGGTGTTGATAGAAACCGTTGGCACGGACTTCACCACGCCCGTCAGTGATCAGGTACAGCCTGTCGTGGCGTTCAAACAAAGCGGCTTCAGCCACTGCCATCAGTTGCCGTCCCAGGCCCAGGTTCTCGTGTGTAGGCAACACAAACATCGCGAACACTTCACCTTCATCCAGATCAACCATGGAAAATCCGGCGGCCTGGCCGTTGACTTCGGCGATCCAGGCGCAAGGCGCTTGGCGTAACGCGTCGATCAGTACCGGCGGCGTGATCCCCCGTTCGGCCATCTGCTCAAGGCTCAGATGGTTTTGCACCACCGAGGTGCGAATAGCACACAGCGTGTCGACATCATCGGCTGTCGCCGCTCGAATAAGCACTCGCATACAAGCCTCCATGAAGAAGTGCGCAATTGTATGCAAATACTCACACAGGGTTTGTGGGGGATTTGTAAGCGCCGTTAAACGGCTTCGGCTTATTTACGTGCGACTTTGTAGCGCAGGCAATCCTGGTAAAAACTTTTGCGGATCGCCTCCGGCTTCAGTCTTGAGTGGCTGTCATAGGTTTGCTCGGTAATCCCCATGGCCATCATGCGCATCCAGGATTTGTTGAACTTGATGGTCTGGATCTTCTGCCGAGCGGCATACAGCGACACTCCGGACAACTTCAACTCCTGAGCCCTGGCAGCTGTGCCCGCGCCCCAACTGCACATGTACTTGTCGCCCTCGCGCAACTCCCGAGCCTGTACGGTGGTCGCGCCCCCCGCCAGGGAGCAGGCAATCAGCATCATTCCAACAGTGCGCATTTGCATCCCCGCCTAACCACCTGAAAATAAAAGTGATTTTGGCGAGGATTTTGTTACAAAGGGGCCATTAAATTGCCTTATTGCGCAATATTTCGGGAACGCTGCGCGCCGTGGCGAGGGTGCAAGCGCCTTCGCCACAGCAAGCTCACATCAAGGTTTGAGCTCGAATAGCGCCGGCATCGGCGGCCACTCCGAGGGGACTTTGCGGAAATGGCTGAAACCGGCCGCCTGCGCCATCTGGCGCGCACGTTTCTCGCCCATGAACGCTCCCAGCCCTTCCCCGCCATGGGACAGCGAGCAGGTCATGCAATAGAGGGTGCTCTGCGGGTACATGACGCGGCCGAACAGGTTCATGTTCTCGTGCAGCTCTTCGGACAGGTTGAGTTCTACCATCAGGTAGGTGCCGTCTTTGGCCGTGGCGGCGCGCAGGTCCTTGAGCATTTGCTGGGGGTCAGTGGCGTCGTGGATCACCACGAAAGTGGTCACGAAGTCGAACTGCTGTCCGCGCAGGGCATCCGAATCGTTGACCTCGAATTGCACCCGGTCGCCCACCCCAGCCGCCTCGGCGTTGGCGCGCGCCAACTCGATGGAAGGCAAGTGGAAATCGCAGCCGACGATGCGCGCCTCGGGGTAAGCCTTGGCCATAGTGATCGCCGCCAGGCCCGCGCCGCAGCCGAAATCCAGCACACTGCCGCCGGTTTTGAGCTTCTCTTCGACGCCGTCCAGGGACGGGATCCAGTGCTGGACCAAGTAGTGCTTGTACCAAGGCATGGTCATGCGCTCCATGCCTTTCCAGGTTTCCAGCGGGAACGCTTCTTCGGCACAGCCACCGCCATGGCGGAAGGCTTCGATGACTTTGGGCGCCATGCTCACGAACGGCACGCTCAACTGGATGATGCCACCGGCGAAATACGGCGAGTCTTCATCGGCAAGTACCGGCACAAATTCAGCGGGCATCCGGTATTGGCGAGTTTGCGCGTCATAGGTCACATAATTGCCGGTGACCATACTGCCCAGCCATTCACGCAAGTAGCGGGCGTTGTAGCCGGTCTTGTGCGCCAATTGTTCCAGGGTGACGGCCTCGCCATCGGCCAGTGCCTTGAACAAACCCAACTGGTCGCCGATGTAGAGCATGGCGCCGCGCAGCGTGTTGCCGTAATCCTCCATTATGCGCGCCGAAAACTGTTGAACCTTGGCTTGATCAACTTCCATAAGTTTGGACATCTGTCGCTCCTTGATGATTGTGTAAGTCTGTTCAGTGATCAACGCGCCGCCAGTTTGGACAGCACGTTATCGACGATGTGTTCGGACATGCCCAGGTGAGTTCTCGGCTCGAACAGTCGCGCCAAAGCGCCTGCATTCATGACGGCAAGCACCCGGGCGTCGGCTTCGATTGCGGCGCGGATCGATACGTGATCACGCTGGCTGGCCTGGGACACTTCAAAGATGATCTGGTAGGCGCTGCTCTTGCCCAGCTTGCGCGCCATTTCGAACACCACCGCTTCGGTGCAGATCGCATCGCCGTAGGCATGGGCAGTGCCCTCCATCTTTTTGACGTTAACGGTGAGCCCGTCGATGGTGTCGGTCAGGATCGACAGCGCCATCAGCGCATAGTGAGAAACGTCCGCCACCGCACACCATTCCAGGCGTGTGCCGCGGTAATCACGCTCGTGTTCGAGGATCATCGCGTCCAGGGCCAGCATGACCTGGGCCTTGGCCAGCCGCGCCAACACCACCACTTGCTCGCAGCCTTCGGGGTTGCGTTTGTGCGGCATGGTGCTGCTGCCGATCTGCTGGTCGCTCCAGCCCACTTCCACTTCAGCGATTTCCCAGCGATTGAGCGTGCGGATCTCATCGGCCACACGGGCCAAGGAGGCCGTGACCATGGCCAGGGTGCTGACAAACTCCGCGACGCGGTCACGGGACACGTGCCACCCCGTCAGCGGCACTTGCAGCGACAGACGCTGCGCAAAGCGTTCCAGCATCGGTATCGCTTCCGGGCCGAACGCCGCCATGGTGCCAACCCCGCCGAACAGCTGCACCACCAGCACACGCTGACGCGCTTCGGCCAGGCGCTGGCGATGCCGCAACAGTTCATCGATCCAGCCGGCGACCTTCAGCCCGAAGGTGGTCGGCAACGCCGGGATCGAGTGAGTCCTGGCCACCATGAGCGAGTCACGGTGCGCATCGGCCAGGGTCGACAACTTGCCGAGCAAGGTCTCCAGGGCCTGGTCCATCGCGTCGAGGACGTCACGCATTTCCAGGGACTGGGCGGTGTCCTGGATATCCTGGGTGGTGGCGCCGTAGTGAACGTACTCGCGGGCGCTTGGGCTGCAATTTTTTTGCAGGGCGCTCAGCAACGGCATCAGCGAATGGCCGGTGGCTGCCACGCCCTCGGCCAACTGGCGCACATTGATGCCCGACAGCAAGGCGGCTTTTTCGATTTCCAGGGCGGCCTCGCGCGGGATGATATTCACATCGGCCTGAGCCATGGCCAACGCGGCTTCCACATCCAGCCAGCGTTGCAAGCGACAGTGACTGCAGAAGATCTTGCGGCTCTGCGGGCCGGCATAGCCTGAACCGTGGGTTTTCGAGTCGAGAATGTGGCTGTGTTCATGGCGGCATTGCTCGCCTTCATGATCAAGGCCCAGGTGTTCGGTGCGTGCGGTGCAAGACGCACGGGCTACCGCTTCCAACGTTTGCGCATCCATTACATACCCTCCATAGCGTACTGGGACTGACTGGTATTGCCTTGGGTTGCCATCACCGCCTCAAGGCCATCGCTTGAACAGCGGGGGATTGTTTTATTGGCCACCAGTTCGACCATCTCCGCCGCCAACCCGGTGTAGGCGGCCGGGTCAAGCAGGTCGTCGAGTGCCTGGCGGGTGAAACAGCCGTGCAGACGTTGATCGCTGAGCAAGGCTTCGCGAAAAGAACCGCCCAAACCTTGGGCCTGCAGGGCGATGTCGTGGATCAGGTAATGGGCCGTCTGCTTGCCCAGACGCGGCGCCAGCGCGAGCATGATGCGTTCCGACAGGATCAGCCCGCCGAGCATGTCCAGGTTGCTGCGCATCCGTGCTTCACGCACGTCCAGGCCGGCCAGCAGTACGCCTTCCATACGGGCGAGCAAGGCCCCGGCGTAGATGAACAGCTCCGGCAAGGCCGCCCATTCAATCCGCCAGGTGGTGCCGTCTCGCTCATGCAGTTGGAATGCCGCGTCGGTGAGCGCAAGCATCTGCGCACGCACCAGGCGCGACAGCGCGCTGATCAAATCCACCGTCGACGGGTTGTGCTTGTGGGGCATGGTGCTGCTCCCCACCTGCCCTGCCCGTCGCCCTTCGCGCACTTCATCAATCTCGGTGCGTTGCAGGTGGTAGATCTCATTGGCAACCCGGCCCAGGGTTGCCGATGCCTGCACCAGCAACCACGCCGCCTCCAGAATGCGGTCGCGGGCGCTGTGCCAACTGCTCAACGGTGCCGCCAGGCCGAGGCTTTCCAGAGTCCGGCGCTGCACCTCCAGACCCTGCGGGCCAAGGCCGGCCAGGGTGCCCACGGCGCCGGTGAGATTGCCCACCATGACCCGGGCATAGGCTTCGTCAAAACGCTCAAGGTGTCGATCGATCTCATCGACCCACACCGCCACCTTGTAGCCGAACGTGGTGGGCAGCGCTTGTTGCCCGTGGGTCCTGGCGACCATCGGTGTGTGTTTGTGCCGCAGCGCAAGCTTGAGCAAATGCCCACGGATAGCGCGCAAACGCTGCAACACCAGGCCCCAGGCATCGCGGACCTGCAACATGAGGCCGGTGTCGAGGATGTCCTGGGTGGTTACGCCGTAGTGCACGTATTCACCCAGGCCATCGGCGCACAGGGCCTCCAGTGCGCGAAGGGTCGGCACCAGGATATGCCCGGTTTCCATGCTTTGGCGTCCCAGGGCATCAAGGTCCAGCAGTTCCACACTGGCGACCCGGGCGATTTCCCGCGCGGCCTCAGGGGGGATGATGCCCATCTGCGCCTGGGTCGCCGCCAGTGCTGTTTCAACATCGAGCCACTTCTGCACCTGATTGGCATCAGAGAAGATCGCGGCAAATTCCGGGGACGAGTAAGCGCCCCCGTGGATACGGGATTCAGTGATATGACTTGGCATGTCGGGGTACTCGCGTTGTCCAGGGAGGGCTATTTCACGCGCTGCATTTCTTCCCAGACCGCATCGTAATAAGCCCGCTCCAGCCGGAAGTGCTCGGCCAGCGAGGTCAGAAACGCGTTCTGGAACCCGAGGTCCGGAATACGGCGTGAAATCAACGCCCATTCACGCTTGGCCCGCGGCGGCACCAGGCTGATATGCACTTCGTAGTACTGCGCGTCGTCCTGGCTCAAGCCTGCGTTGCGCAAAGCGTTGTACAGCTTGCCGTGATTGCCGGGCACCACCAGCTCGGTGATATAGAACACCGCCAGGCCCCAGCCGACATCGGGGTTACGGAAACACCGCGCGCGGTTGTTCAGGTAGGCGATTTCTTCGGGCATGGTCGAGATGGCTTCGAAATCGGCGGTCAGGCCAATGGCGGCGAGGAGCTTGGCCAACAACCGAGGGTGGGAGCGCTGCTCGTCCTCTTCGCCCAGTTCGCCGTACAGATAACGGCCCAGTGCGGCAGCCTCGTCTACGTCGGTCAGGTTGACCAACAGGTCGGCGGCATCACGGTACAGGCGGTAGGTGCGGAACCATTGATGGCGCAGAAACACCTGCAGTTGTTCGCGGGAAGCCTTGCCCTCAAACACATACTGCGACATCGGGTGATGCTCTCGCGATTGCGCGGCAATTTGTTCTTCCAGGCGTTGCTGGAAGCCGGTTTCGGACAAGGGCGATGCCAGATCCACCGAGGGCATGAAGCGCTCTTGCACGCGATAGATGGCATTGGCCAGCCAGCGGCGGGTCGAGGCGCTGGCAACGTCATCGCTGAGCGAAAGGATATACAGCAATTGCTGGCACTGCGCCGCATTTGCGGCGTCGCCCTGCAAGCCGGACTCGCACAGGCCGCTCAGCATATTGGCGGCAATCTCGATGCGATTGAACGTTGCCTCGGGCTTCAGCGCTTCGGCCAACAAGCGGGCTTCGGCGGTGTGGATATTCTGCAACTGCGGCTGCGAGAAATTACGTGGGCTCATCATGTGCTCCATTATTGTTGTTCTGCGATCACAGGGTTCAGGCAGACAGGCGCTGTGCCTGCATCTGCTGCCACAAACTGTCGAAGTAGGCCTTGTTGATTTCGAAGTGACGTTTCAACGCGCGCATGAACGTGCGCTGGAAGCCTTCATCGCCGGCGAACTTGGCAATCAGTGCCCACATCTCCTCGGTATCGATTTCATCCTGGGTGCCATGCAGGCGATGGAACTCACTGGGTTGCTGCGGAACGTCGAGGCGCTGCAACAGCTCGTAGATGCGCCGATGGTTGACGCAACTGACTGACTCCACCGCATAGAGCAGTGCAAGCCCCCAGGCGACATCGGTGTGGCGCACGCAGCGAATGCGATTATTGAGGTAGGCCTTTTCCAACGGATGCAGCGCAGGAAAATCGATTGCCAGCGCAATATCGAAATATTCCATCAGATGGGCCAGCATCGCCGGGTGCGAACGCTCCGGCGTCTCGGCACCCGCTTCACCGTAAAGGTTGCGGTAGAACACCGAGGCGTCTTCGATCGCTTCAAAGCGAAAGGCCAGTTCGGCCAGCAGGCTGTAAAAGTTGTAGGAGCGGGTCCAGTGATGCTCCAGGAAGAACCGCACATCTTGCACAGGCGGCGTACCCTGGAACAGGTGCACCGACATGGGGTGGTTGACCCGGCTGCGCGCGGCGATTTCAGCGTCGACCAACTGGCGGAACTCATCCACCGGCAACGCGGTGAAGCCCGGTAGGTCGGCGGCGAACTCGTCTTCGACGCGGTAGACCTCGCTGGCCATCCAGCGGCGGGTCGGCTCAGTGCGCGGCTCGCCCGGGATGTGCAGTTGCAGCAGAGCTGACTGGTAGTGGGCGTAGGCGTCGGCATCTCCCGAAAGGCCCTGGCGGGTCAGCGTGAGCAGTGCCTCGAGGGCACGGGTGAGCTGGGCGTAATTGGCACCGGGTTCCAGGGCGTTGGCCATCAGCGTTGAAGCCGTGGCAAACCGATGGGAATCCGAGCGTTGTTGCAGGGTAGCAGTATCCATTGATAACCCCTTGATTCTTGTTTTTGTGATTTGGCGTACACGGAAAAAAGCCTAAAGGTTCCTGTAGTGGCAAGGTCAACACCTGTAGGAAATTTCTTTTTGGAGGGAGTTGCCAGGGGTAATGTGGGAGGGGGCTTGCTCCCGATGGCGGCCTCAGGGCCGACCAGGATGCTGGATCAGACCGAGTACATATCCGTTGTTTGGGTAACGGCCATTATTGGTTCCGCTTTTACAGCGGGTCACTTTGGAAAAGAGCCCCAAAGTAACCAAAAGGCTCTTGCCCCACCACTCGGCACCTCGCCCAGGCTCGGTGTGCCCGTAATCCGCCAGGGATTAGGGGGGCCGCCGCCACGCGCCATCCATGGCGCGGGGCGGCTAAACCGGCATCCCTGCCGGTTCACCCCCCAAATCCCTGTCGAATTCCGGCCAGCGTGGTTTAACGGGGCGCCTCAGATCAAAAGCAGATCAAGAGCAAGATCAAGAGCGGCTCGCTTCGCATCGTGGACTAGCCGCTATCGCATCACCGCCACCCCACATCCCTGCCCCATCTGCTCACAAATCTGCCATCCACCTCCCAACGCCTTGTAAATCCCCACCACCGCCAGCCGCTGCCCGGTACGCGCCGCCGTCAACGCACGGCGGCTGTTGAAGTCTGCGCGTTCGGCCTCAAGCACATCCAGATATACGCCCTCGCCTTCGGTAAAGCGCGTACGCGCAAACCTGGCCGCCTCGCGATTGGCCGCCGCTTCCAGCAGCCTCAGGCTCAGGGTATTGCCCGCGGCGTTGTTGGCCTGAAACGCATCATCGGTCTCTTGCAGGGCACGCAAGACGGCTTGGTCGTAGGCGATCAGTGCCGCCTGGGTGCGCGCCTCGCTGGCGGCGATTCGCGCGCGCACGCGTCCGGTATCCAGCAGCGACCAGCGAATCACCGGGGCGATAAAGTTCGACTGCATACCGGCGTCCCCCAGCGAACCGAGGCTTCCGGCCAGTAGCCCGATGGAGCCCTGCACCTGGATATCCGGGTACAAACCCGCGGTTTCCACGCCTATTTGTGCAGTCTCGGCTGCCAGCGTGCGCTCGGCCGCAGCGATATCGGCGCGCCGGGCCAACAAGCCGGCCGGGTCGCCGACTTGCAGGGTACGCAGGTTCAAGGCCTCACGGCCGGGCTTGGCCGCAGGCGGCTTGAACCCCTGCGGTGCTTGCCCCAGTAGCACGGCCAGCGCGTTGGTGGAGGTTGCGCGTCGCCGTTCAAGGTCGGGCGCTACCGCCTCGACATTGCGCAGCAAGGCCTCGGCGCGCAGCCGGTCGAACTCGGTGGCGGCGCCGACGCTGACCAGATGTTCCACCAGGCCCAGGCTGTCGCGCTGGCTCTGGCTGATATCCGCGACCACCGCCTGTTCAGCTTCGATCCCTTGCAGTTCGAACCAGGTGGCCGCGACGGTGGCGGCGACGCTCGCCTGTACACTGCGCAGCAATGCCTGGCGCGACCCCGCCTGCGCTTGCGCTGCCTCTACCGAACGGCGGACGCGCCCAAACAGGTCGATTTCCCAGGCCGCATCCAGTGCCGCGCGGGTGGTTTCAATTGAGCGTTCCTGGCCCAACGGTGTCTCGACTTCACTGCGCCGTCGGTGCTCATAACCGAGGGCGGCACCGCCACTGGGCAGAAACCCTTGGCGGCTCTCGCGCAGCATCGCCTTGGCTTCATCCAGGCGTACGGCGGCGATGCCGATGTCGTGGTTGGCCGCCAGCGCCTGCTGGATCAATTGGCTGAGTGCCGGCTCGTCGAACACTTGCCACCACTGCACCTCGACCTCGCCGCTGCCCAGACCTGCAACGGGCGCACCGAAGCTTGCCGGCCTGTGCGCGGCGGGCAGCACCGGCGCGGAATAGTCAGGCCCTACCGCAGCGCAGCCGGCCACCAGCAGCAACGGCAACATAAAAAGTGGAAAAGACCGTTTCATGATGCGCGCTCCTCCAGCTGCAACTTCGGATTCGAACCCTGACGCTGCAAGCGCAGCGCCAGGCTGCGCATCACCACGTAGAACACCGGCGTGAGGAACAGGCCGAACAGCGTCACCCCCAACATCCCGGCAAACACTGCAACCCCCATGGCATGACGCATTTCGGCCCCGGCGCCACTGGCCAATACCAGCGGTACCACGCCGGCGATGAACGCAAGCGACGTCATCAGGATCGGTCGCAAGCGCAGTTGGCACGCGTGGATAACCGCCTCCAACGGGCTCGCACCTTCGGCTTCGAGGCTGCGGGCAAACTCGACGATCAAAATGGCGTTCTTCGCCGCCAGCCCGACCAGCACCACCAGCCCGATCTGCACGAACACGTTGTTGTCACCGTCCACCAGCCACACGCCGATGATCGCGCTGAGCAGGCACATGGGCACGATCAGCAAGACCGCCAGCGGCAACAGCCAACTGTTGTACTGCGCGGCGAGGATCAGGTACGCCAGCAACACACACAGCGGGAAAATAAACAGCGCCGATGATCCGGCGAGTTTTTGCTGGTAGGTCAAATCCGTCCATTCATAGGTCACGCCTTCGGGCAGTACCTCCTGCGCCAGCCGCTCCATCAGCGCAACAGCTTGCCCCGAGCTGACCCCAGGCATCGCCCCACCGGAGATATCCGCCGAAGGGTAGCCGTTGTAGTGAATCACCCGGTCCGGGCCGGAACCGGGAGTGACGGTGACAAACGCCGACAACGGCAGCATGTTCCCGGCCGCATTGCGCACTTGCAGGCGGCCGATGGCTTCGGCCTGCATCCGATGGTCGGCATCAGCCTGGGCGGTCACCTTGTAGGTCCGGCCGAAACGGTTGAAGTCGTTGACATACAGCGACCCGAGATAGACCTGCAAGGACTCGAACACATCCGCCAGACGCACGCCCTGGCTCTTGACCTGGGTGCGATCGATGTCGACGTTCAACTGCGGTGCGTTGACGTCCAGGCTGGTCATCAATCCGGCGACCTGGCCCGACTCAGTGGCTTTGGTCATCAATACCTGGGTCTGCTGCACCAATGCCTCAAGCCCAACCCCGCCACGGTCCTCGACCTGTAACTTAAAGCCACCGGTCACCCCAAGGCCGGGCACCGGCGGCGGCGGGAAGACGCCGAGGAAACCGTCAGGGATGCTCGCGAACCTGGCTTGCAGGCGCCCGGCGATGGCGACCGCGGACATATCGGACGAGGTTCGTTCCTTGAATGGATCGAGCATGACAAACATCACCGCGGCATTCGGCACATTGACGAAGCCGTTGACCGATAACCCCGGGAACGCCACCACGCTTTCTACACCCGGTTCATCCAGGGCGATCTTCGACATCTGCCGCACCACCGCATCGGTACGCTCCAGCGAGGCCGAATTGGGCAATTGGGCGATACCCACCAGGTAGTACTTGTCTTGCATCGGCACAAAGCCCGCCGGTACAGCGTTGAAGCCGAACCAGGTCAGCGCCAGTAATCCGCCGTAGGCGACCAGCGCCACCCCGCGGCGGCCGACGACCTTGCGCACCGAGTTGCCATACGCCTGCGGCGCCCGCTGGAACGGTCGGCTCAGCACCTGCACCCAATGCGCAGCACGACCGCGCAGGCTACGCGGGTCGTGCGCCACGGCGGCGCCGCGCGGGCGCAGCAACAGGCCGGCCAGCGCCGGGCTGAGGGTCAACGAGTTGACCGCCGAGAGGATCGTGGAAATCGCGATGGTCAGCGCAAATTGCCGATAGAACTCACCCTGCAGGCCACTGAGAAACGCTGTGGGAATAAACACCGCCGCCAGCACCGAGGTAATGGCGATGATCGGGCCGGTGACCTCCCCCATTGCCTTGCGCGCTGCCTCGGTGGGCTCCTCGCCGTTCTCGATATGCCGCTCGACGTTCTCGACCACCACGATGGCATCGTCGACCACGATGCCGATCGACAACACCAGCCCGAACAACGACAAGGTATTGAGGGAAAACCCCATCAGATGCATGACCGCAAAGGTGCCAATGATCGACACCGGCACAGCCATCAACGGGATCAGCGATGCGCGCCAGTTACGCAGGAACACCACCACCACGATGACCACCAGCAGGATCGCTTCCATCAGCGTGATGGCGACTGACTCCAGCGAAGCGCGCACAAACACGGTCGGGTCGTAGGCTATCCGCGACACCAGCCCTTCGGGGAAGTTGGCCTGCAGGCGCTGCATGGTGTCACGCACCGCCTGCGCCACATCGAGCGCATTGGCCCCTGGGCTCTGGATGATCTGCAAGGCCACGGCCGGCTCGCCATCCAACAGGCTGCGCAGCGCATAGGCATCGGCGCCCATCTCGATACGGGCCACATCGCGCAGGCGCGTGACCTGGCCGTTATCGCCGGTGCGGATGATGATGTCGCCGAACTGCGCTTCGTCCGTCAAGCGCCCGAGGGTGTTGACCGTGACTTGGAAAGCCGCATTGGAATCGGGTGACTGGCCGACCGAGCCCGCCGCCACTTGCACGTTCTGCTCGCGTACGGCGCCGATCACATCACCGGCGGTCAAGCCACGGGCAGCGATCAGGTCCGGGTCGAGCCACAGCCTCATGCTGTATTCACCCGCGCCCCACACCAGCACGTCGTTGATCCCCGGTATGCGCGACAGCTCATCGCGCACCTGCAAGTAGGCGTAGTTGGAGATGTACAGCGGGTCATAACGTTGGTCGGGAGACAGCAGGTGGACCACCATGAGGATGTCCGGCGAGGTCTTCTGCGTGACCACACCAAGACGCTGTACCTCTTCGGGCAAACGCGGCAACGCACGCGAGACGCGGTTTTGCACCTGGATCTGTGCCATGTCGGCATTGGTGCCCTGGGCGAAGGTCGCCGTCAGGATCATGCGGCCATCGGTGGCCGACTGCGAGGTCATGTAGAGCATGCCCTCAACGCCGGTGATCACCTGTTCCAGTGGCGCCGCCACCGTCTCGGCAATCACTTGCGGGTTGGCCCCAGGATAATTCGCGGTGACTTGCACGGTCGGTGGCGTGACCGCGGGGTATTCGCTCAGCGGCAGGTGGAAGAAGGCGACAAGGCCGCCGATCATCATCAACACCGACAGGACGATGGCGAAGATGGGCCGATCAATAAAGAACCGTGGAAAGCTCATTGCACGCCTCCCACGGTCAGCGGTGCCTCAAGCGGCTTGCCCTCGATGCTGGCGGCCAGCGGCGTCACCGTCATGCCCGGGCGCACCAGCCCTTTGACGACAATACGCTCGCCCGGTTGCAGGCCCTGCTCGATCACCCGCAGGCCTTCAGCCATCGGGCCCAATTCGACCGGGCGGTATTGGGTCTTGTCGCTGTCACCGACCACCAGCACATAGCGCCGGCCCTGGTCGGTGCCGATGGAATGGTCGGCAATCAACACCCGCGTTTGTGCCGCGCCGGTGTCCAGCTTGACCTTGGCGAACAGCCCGGGGGTCAGGCGCCCGTCCGGGTTGTCGACCACCGCACGCACGCGCACGGTGCCGGTCTTGCGGTCGGCCGCGTTGGCCAGAAAGTCCACCCGCCCAGCCCGCGCATAGGTCGCATCATTGAGCATCGCGACCATCACCTTGGCGGCTTTGTCCCCCTTCGATCCGGCGTATTCACGGGTCGCGGCCAACGAGTGCAGATAGGTGCGCTCGTCGACATCGAAGTACACATGCAACGGATCGACCGAAACGATCGTCGTCAACGGCGTCTCCCCTCGGGTGACATAGTTGCCTTCGGTGACGAGGGCACGATCGATGCGGCCGCTGATGGGCGCGGTGACGCGTGTGTAGCTCAGGTCCAACTGTGCCGTATCCAATGCCGCCTTCGCCGCCTCGACCTGGGCCCTGCCGGCATTCAAGGAGGCAATGGCGGTGTCGAGACGATCACGCGCCACCACCTTCTTGGCGAACAGTTGCTCGGCTCGACCATGCTCGGCCTGGGCCAGCAACGCATTGGCCTCGGCCTCGCGCAAGCGCGCCTTGGCAGCGTTCAACGCGGCCTGAAATCCCCGCGGGTCAATCACAAACAACGGGCTGCCCTTGGTGACGAACTGGCCTTCGGGCACGCTGACACTTTGCAGATAACCACTGACACGCGGGCGCAGTTCGACCTGCTCAATGGCGGTCAACGAACCGGTGTACTCGACAAACGGCGTCACCGCTCGCGCCACCACTTCGGCCACTGGCACGCTGGGCGGCTTGGCGGCAGCGGCCGGCGGCGCGTTGTCTGTGCATCCGCCCAGCATCAACACCACGGCCATTGCCCCGGTGATCAGGCTTATTGGTTTGGCGTACATCGTTCACCCTCCTTGGAATTTTCAAGACAAATCGACACTGGAGGTTTTTATCGGGCTTGCCACATTGGGAAGGTCAAGCGCTATAAAACCGGGAGGGTGTGTTTTTGTCTGGAGGGTGTTTTGAGTGGGGATTGGGTGCGCAGGTCAAGCGCGCTTTATAGCAGCCGACGGTAACCACGATGCGAAGCGAGCCGCTCTTGATCTGCTTTTGATCTTGATCTTAGGCGCCCCGTCAAACCACGCTGGCCGGAATTCGACAGGGATTTGGGGGGTAAACCGGCAGGGATGCCGGTTTAGCCGCCCCGCGCCATGGATGGCGCGTGGCGGCGGCCCCCCAAATCCATGGCGGATTACGGGCACACCGAGCCTGGGCGAGGTGCCGAGTGGTGGGGCGATAGCGTTTTGCTTACTTTTGCGCCGTTCAAAAGTGAGCCGCTGTAAGAGCGGAACCAATAGCAGCCGTTACCCAAATAACGGATATGTACTCGGTCTGATCCAGCATCCTGGTCGGCCCTGAGGCCGCCATCGGGAGCAAGCCCCCTCCCACATTTGGATCTCGATTTGTCAGGTAGATATGTGCTGGCTGTCCGACCGTCACGAGAGCAAGCTCCCTAGCCACAGGTATGGCGCCGAGACCATCAGGTCCACGCCACCACCAACAACCCGGCACCCAACACCAGGCACAACGGCGAGTACAGGTACGTATCCAGGCGTGCAAACCGGGAATTGCCGACTTTCTTGAAAAAACCTACCAGCTCCGAATCGCCAATCGCACGGGCAAACATCAGCACCGCAATCGCGCTGATGCCCCACTGCAACGCACCATGGGACACCGGCGAGAAATACAGCCCGGCGCGCAGGCAAACCAGCAAGGCAATCGCTACCAGCCCCATCGCGACCAGAAAGGTGCCCAGCGCCGACGGCTTGAACGCTGGTCGCGGCCCGCTGGCAAATTCACCAGGCAGTTGCGGAATCGCCGCCAGGCTGCCGAATTTGCCGCCAGCCGCCCAGTAAAGATGCACCATGCTGATAAAGGTAAAAACCCCGACAATCCATCGCGCAATGACAAAACTCATGGCGCACACTCCCGAAAAATGTGGGAATCAGGATAGTCGCCCTGAGATTTTTTGCAGGCATTTCGTCGGCGGCTGATGGTAAAGTGCCGCCCCATGAAACTCGCCCGTGCCGACCGCTCGCTCATTGCCTGGATGCTCTACTGCTGCGTCCTGTTCAATGTGTTCGCCTGCAGCATTGGTCATGGGCAGATGGTGGGGATGCAGCTCAACGGCATCAGCGGCCAGTTCTGTACGGTGGACCCGCGCACCCAGGCGCCCCTGCCCAGCAACTCCACGGATGAAAGCCTGCCAACCCTGTCGAAGGCCTTTGGTTGCCCGCTGTGTTCTACCGGCGGCATGGGGCCTGCTCTCAACTCCCATCTGAATGTGGCGGTACTGCCACAACCCCATGCGCCACCTGCTGCGGTGGTGCTTGCCGCTGACATCCCTGCCCGTTTCACCTGGCCCACGGCTAACCCGCGCGCGCCACCTGCCTACGCCTGAGCCCTGCGCTTTCTGATCTGTATTGCCGACCGCTTCCGTGAGGAAGGACGGATGGCTGTGCGTTGTTTTCAAGCCAAGTTTTCAGGATTCAACCATGAAACATCTACCCCTATTGGCGGGCCTGTTCGGCTGCCTGCCCGTTTGCGCCTGCGCCCTTGAGCTGGCGCCGACCACCATTGAAGGCGGGCAAAGCGTTGAGCCCGGCCTGGCCCTGGATCAATCCAGCGGCATGGCCTCGCGCCTGGGCCTGAGTGTGCGGGAAACCCCGGCGTCGGTGGCCATCGCCAACCGCAACGATATCGAGCGCCATGGCGCCAGGACCTTTCGCGAGGCGGCCAATACCCTGCCCGGCGTCAACGCCAGCGCGCCGCCCGGGTTTGGTGGGTTTATCTCGTACCGCGGGTTTACCAGCAGCCAGATCACCCAGATGTTCAACGGCATCAATGTCGCCACAGGCCTGGCGCGGCCGGTGGATGCGTGGATCTACGACCGCGTGGAACTGGTCGGCGGCCCCTCCTCCCTGATCAACGGCGCCGGCTCCGTGGGCGGCTCGCTCAATTACGTGACCAAGTTGGCGACCCGTGAAGAACTGGCAGCAGAAGGCCAACTGACCTACGGCAGCTACGACACCGCCGGCATGGCCTTCGGCCTTAATCACGCGCTGACCGAGCCCGGCGCCGATGTGCAGCATTACGCGCGACTGGATGTGAGCCGCAACACCAACCACAGCCACATCGACCGCGCTCAACGAGATGCCTGGAGCGTGGCGTTTTCCCTGCTCAGCGACCTCACGCCCAACCTGTCCCATACCCTGGCCCTGGAATATCAGGATGAGCATGAAGACAGCCCGTATTGGGGCACGCCGGTGCTCAACCCCAAGGCCGGCGAACTGAAGATCGACAAGCACAACCGCTTCAACAACTACAACGTCGCCGACGGGCGTTACGAACAGCGCACGATCTGGGCGCGCTCGATCATCGACTATCGGATCAACGACAGCACCACGCTGAAAAATACCCTCTACCATCTCGACAGCCAGCGCGATTACCGCAACCTGGAGACCTACCAGTACAACGCCGACAACAGCGCGGTGAACCGTTCGACCGCCTATCAGGTGCGGCATCAGGGCGAACAGAACGGCAACCAGTTTGAACTGCGCCATGACACTAGCGTGTTCGGCCTCTCCACCACTTGGTCTAGCGGTTTTGAGTACAAGGTCAACAGCACCACCAACAGCCCCTTGAACGTATCGGGTCGAAGTACCGTCGACCCGAACAACTACAACCCGGGGCACTTCTATGACATCCCCGGCACACGGCCGGGCTTCATCAAGGACAAGACCAACCAGGTCACCACCAAGGCGCTGTTTGTGGAAAACCGCCTGGGGCTCACGGACAAGCTGTCACTGCTGACCGGCCTGCGTTATGACGCTATCGACCTGGACGTGACCAACCACCGCACAATCACCGCTACCAACCCTCGGCACTTCAAGCGCAGTTGGGAGCCAGTAACCGGCCGTGTGGGGCTTACCTATCAGTTTGTTCCGTCGGCCAATGTCTACGTGCAATACAGCACAGCCGTCGAACAGCCCAATACCACCACCCAGGTGTTCGACGTGTCCACCGGCAAGCAGTGGGAGATCGGCAGCAAGTTCGATTACCTGGACGGTCGCGGCTCGGCAACGGTCGCCGTCTACAAGATCGAACGCGAAGACTTTGCCGTCACCGACCCACAGGACCCCACCAACAGCATCCCGGTGGGCGCGCAGTCATCCAAAGGTATCGAACTGGCCAGCTCACTGCGCATCACGCCAAGGCTGCTGGCCGAAGGCAACTTTGCCTGGGTGGATGCCGAGTACGATGAATTCAATGACAAAGTTGCCAGCGGCGCCGTGGTATCGCGCAAAGGCAATACGCCGACCAATGTGCCCAAGCGCGTGGGCAACCTGTGGTTGACCTACGACTTCTCAGAGGATTGGCAAGGGGGGGTGGATGCGCGCTATGTCGACCAGGTGTATGCCGATTATGCCAACACCCAGACAGTGCCGGCTTACACGCTGTTCGGTACGTTCCTGCGCTACAAGCTGGATGCCCGCACCTCGGTGACCGCGCGCGTGCGCAACTTGACCAATGAGGTGTATGCCGAGTTTGCGCATGTGTCGCCAGCTTACTATCTGGGGTCACCGCGGACCTTCGAGATAGCGGTACAAACGCGATTCTAAATCTGGAATGCAAAAAAATTGTGGGAGGGGGCTTGCTCCCGATGAGGGCGTGTCAGTCAATTTATCTGTGATTGACACTCCGCCATCGGGAGCAAGCCCCCTCCCACATTTTGTTCTGCATTCAGGCTATTTAAGGGCCGTCTCAACCTTCTGGGCTACATCCGGCGTCAACCACGCCTTCCACACCTCAGGGTGCTCCTTGAGGAACGCCTGGGCCACGTCCCGTGGCGCGGTGTGGTTTTCGCTCATCTTCGCCAGGGCTTTGTTAAGCGGCTCGATGGGGAACTCGACTTTTTCGAAGAACTGGGTGATCTGCGGATATTGCTGCTGGAACGGCGTCGATACGCCAATGCTCAATTTGGATGCCAGCGAGCGCGTAGGCTTGGGGTCAGTGTTGTCCGCGTCGGTCAGGGTCTTCCATGCATCGGCATCAAACGGCGGCTCTTCCAGCTGGATCAATTTATAGCGCCCCATCAACGGGGTGGGTGACCAGTAATAGAACAGCACCGGCTTGCCCCGGCGGATCGAAGAGGCAATCTCGGCATCCAGTGCTGCGCCCGAACCGCTGCGGAAGTTCACGTAGGTGTCGTCCAGGCCATAGGCCTTGAGCTTCTGTTTGTTGACCACTTCGGACGTCCAGCCGATGGGGCTGTTGAGAAAGCGCCCTTTGCCCGGGGATTCCGGGTCTTTGAATACATCCTTGTAGCGCGCCAGGTCCTGTACGCTTTTCAGGTCCGGCGCCAGGGCCTTGAGGTTTCTGGACGGGTCGCCCTTGACCACGTATTCCGGCACCCACCAGCCTTCAGTGGCGCCTTTGACCGTGTCTCCAAGCCCTACCACTTTGCCTTCGGCTTCAGCCTTGACCCAAACAGGGCTGCGGCCCGCCCACTCTTCGCCGATCACCTGGATGTCGTTCTTGGCCAGGGCGGTTTCCAGGGTGATGGTGGTGCCAGGCAAGGTGTCGGTGGGCATGTCATAACCCTTTTCGACGATAAAGCGCAGTACTTCGGTGATCAGGCTGCCGCTTTCCCAGTTGAGGTCGGCAAAATGCACCGGTGCCTGTGCGGCCGATACCGGCAGTGACAGACTCAGGGCCGTCAGTGACGCGGCCAGCAGTGACTTCAATCCTCTCATGCCTTTGCACCTCGCGTTCTCGCAGTCATGGCAAACGGCTTTGCCGCTAATGCGCGAAGCCTCTGAATAGTTAAGTCAACTCAACTGTAGTAGAGGTTCCGAAAGACAAAGGTGCACAGCGTATTTATCGGTTATTCGCTGGCCTTGAACGTCACCAGTTCACCCTTGCGCCACTTGGCGGCCTTGCCCGTCACGGCCTTGAGGGTTTTGGTCAGCCCTTCCTGCAACTGTTCATGGGCGGCAAATACCAGCATCACGCTATGGCCTTCCTTGAACACAATGCCCTGGCCTTCGTTTGACGATACAAAGGCGTAGTCGCCGAGGCCGTAAACGGTCAACTTGATATCGCGAAACTTGAGTTCGAACTTTCCACCTTCGCGGCTGGGTAAGACAGCCGCACGGAAATGGTCGCCCACCTTGAGTTCCAGGCGTGGCTTGTCATCCACGACCAGTGCCGCTTCGGTATCGATCTCGGCGATGTAGATGCCTTCCGGCGTCTGTTCAGTGACGTAGACAAACCGGGATTGAAACTGTTTGACCAACTTTGCGCGCAAATCACCCAGCACGAATAACGCGTGCATATCCAGATTACTGACTGCCAAGGAAACGCCCCCACATCAAGAAAGCGCTGGCCGCCGAAGCGGGCAGCACAAAAAAACGGCCGTTACGGCACGATCACACATTCGTCAAAAACCTGAAGATAACCCGCAGGCCCCGTACACCCAGCCGCGGTGGACCTAAAGCAAGGTCAGCCGGTGGCACAGCAAATCACAGGTTCAACGACCCGAGAATACGAGTCGACCAACTTCAGAGAATAACCCAGTCAAAAGTGCAGTTTTCCGACACCCGAAACAAAAAATAGACGGGCATGGAACCAGTTGCGAACTACCGACGACAATACTAAAACAGCAAGCCGGGTCAAAACCACCCGAAACGCCAAAGACAGGCTAACAAGATCGATCGACAGGAGCTGAGCATGCAACGACGTCAACACGATGCTATGTCCTTCCACACTCGTTCATCATGTCCAGACGAACGCCAATACTACTGCTTGCATAACCTTGATGGGTACTCCCATTCGGTTCTTTACCAAGTGGTACCGGCCGGAAAGAACTTTTTCCACATTCTTGAAGTGCCCAGTGGCAGGATCAAGGGGTTTCGCAGCGATCACAATAAAGCCTGTGAATTGGCCAAAATGCTTGAAGCCAAGCTGCATGCCCTTTGCGGGGGGCTCGTTTCGTCACCTGGGTGACTTTACTGCGCCTGCGCCCCTCAACAACTGCCATACTGGCCCGTCCATTGAAGTTTGCCCCGTGCGGGTCAGGTTTCATCAGTGCAGTTACCTTGAAGGGAAGGCTATACGTGACGGAATTTGATATTGGCGAATTTTTTATCCACGGCGATGCCAGGGAAGTAGACGGAGAGTTTCAAGCAGTCATTATCATGCGGGCCAAACCACCGCTGACCACCGTAACCGCGCACCAGGTAGAAAAAGACCGTTGGTTCAAGACTGTAGACGCCGCTGCCTTTGCAGCAAAAGAAGCCGCAAAAGCCCTGAAAACCGCCGTGGATTCGGGTGCTCTCAATTCCTGACACTTCGATAGAACTCTAACGCGCCTCAAGCCTCCCATACACAACGATCCTCACTTTGTATGGAGTACCCAATGGACGCGCCAATCCCCACGCTCGAAACCCTGTTTGAACAACTGGGCCTGGACTCAACCCCTGAGGCCATTGATGCCTTCATCGTCGCGCATTCTTTGCCCGAAGACGTGAAGTTGATCGATGCGCCGTTCTGGACGCCCCAACAGGCGCAGTTTCTTAAGGAAGAACTGCGTGAAGACGCTGAGTGGGCCATCCCGGTGGATGAGTTGAATCAGCGCCTGCATCAACCTCACTAGCACGGTCTCAATGCAGGCTGTCTGACTGTTCCATGCGCAACAGCGCTTGCCAGGCAGCCTGACACTCCTGCGCCTCATCACGACTTGCAAAAGCGGTGCCGCGCTGTTCACCATTGAGCAACACTACCCAGCAGGCTTTCTGACCCAAGGCGCGCAGGGTCTCAGGTACACCGCTGCCGATCATCACGGCCACATCGACTTTGTTTTGCATGGAAGTTCTCCGTAGCATTAGTTAGCTGCCTAACAATGTTGGCCATGCTACGGTTTTATTCCAGCTGGAAAAAGCTATCCTGGGAATAGCTTCATTGCATAAACAGCAACAATCCATCGCGCCAGACGCGGGCCGGATGATCTCGGGAGGTTGTTGCAGACGGGGCAGCCAGCTCACTGGCAGGCCCGTCATTCAGCACATCAGGCTTGGCGCTGATGCTTGTCGATCTGCTCGTGGCGCTCTTGGGCTTCGATGCAGTACTTGGTGGTCGGGCTGATCAGCAGGCGCTTGAGGCCGATCGGCTCGCCGCTGTCATCACACCAACCAAAAGAATCTTCCTTGATGCGCTCCAGGGCGCGCTCAAGTTGCGGCAGCATACGCTGGTCGCGATCAATGGCATTTACCAGCCAGGTGCGCTCTTCTTCAACGGAAGCCGCGTCAGCCGGGTCCGCCGGGGTGTCCAGGCTTTCAATGGCGATGCGGTTCTGTTCAATGCGCTCGTGGTGTTCCACCTTCATGTCTTGCAGCAACTTCTCGAAAAAAGCGTGCTGTTCGGCATTCATGTAGTCATCCGCCGGCATGGCCAGCAACTTTTCCTTTGTCATTGATTTCTCTATAAAAAATACGTGCATTAAGGCGAATAAGGGAGCGTTCCGCAAGGCCTGTACAGGTCTCGGAAGGGCGCCGTCCATTTCAAGCGCCACCCGGCACTCAATTTACGAGGGGCGGCAGTCTAAGGCCGACTTGAGAGCGCAGCAACTGAAAAGACAGGCATTTTTTCCCAATTAACCCCCAAAGGCACCAGGACGGGCTTGGCGAACGGTCATCGGAGTGCGTTTATAGCAAGAAATTCAGTGCAGTGGAGCTATATAGAAGACAAACGGTTGAAAGTGGCTGATCCCGGACTAAATGTGGGAGAGGGCTTGCCCCCTCCCACATTTGATCTGATTCGGCCCTTGGATTCACTCAGCGCTTGAGCTTGCGCTTGTTGCGGTACTGGTCGATCACCACTGCCACCACGATGATCAGGCCCTTGATGATGTCCTGGATATACGCATCCACACCCACGAAGGTAAACCCGCTGGCCATCACGCCGAGGATCAGCGCGCCGATCACGGTGCCGGTGATGCGCCCTACCCCGCCCGCCAGGCTGGTGCCGCCGATCACCGCAGCGGCAATCGCATCCAGCTCGTAGGACATGCCCATGCCCGCCTGCCCTGTCGCGGCACGGGCCGAGGCCACCACGCCGGCCAGGCCCGCCAGCAGCCCGGCGATGCTATAGACGATGATCAAGTGGCGCTTGACGTTGATGCCCGAGGTGCGCGCCGCCTGCATATTGCCGCCGATGGCGTAGGTGTACTTGCCGTACTTGGTATAACGCAGCGCGATGTGGAAGATCACCGCCACCACCAGGAAGATGATCACCGGCATAGCACCATGGCCGATGGCCGTGTAGGAATCCGAGAGCATGCTCACCGGCTGGCCTTCGGTGTAGTAACGCGCCAGGCCACGGGCCGAGACCATCATGCCCAGGGTCGCGATAAACGGCGGGATGCCGGTCACCGCGATAATGCTGCCATTGATCGCCCCCGCCAGCAGCCCCACGCCCAGGCCCATCGCCACTGGGATCCACACCGGCAAGTCGGTCAGGGACGGAAACACCGCCCGGGAAAAATCCGAGGTCTGCGCCAGGCTGGCGGCAATCATCGCTGACAAGGCCAGCACCGAGCCGGACGACAAGTCGATGCCCGTAGTAATGATCACCTGGGTCACACCGATAGCCAGCAGGCCGATGATCGAGACTTGCAGAATCATCAGCACCAGGCGCTGGGAGTTCATCAAGAAG
Source organism: Pseudomonas sp. OST1909 (assembly GCF_015277575.1). Taxonomy (NCBI): domain Bacteria; kingdom Pseudomonadati; phylum Pseudomonadota; class Gammaproteobacteria; order Pseudomonadales; family Pseudomonadaceae; genus Pseudomonas; species Pseudomonas sp. OST1909. The sequence continues at coordinate 2,923,209 of NZ_CP063780.1, read as the reverse complement.
CTCTGGTCGCGCACGATCCAGCCGAACAGTTCAAACACCAGGCCGATACCGATCAGCACCAAAAAGATGCTCAGCTCGGTGGGCATGCGTCGACGATTCTTCACCGGTGCCGTCGCCGGCTTGTTGTCTGTTATTGCGTTCATAGCCCATCACCTTCTTATTCTGTAGATCAGTGGACCGCAGACATGCCGGAGGCCAACTGCATGACTTTTTCCTGGGTGGCCTCGGCACGATCCAGGGTGCCCATCAGTTCGCCTTCGTGCATCACCATCACCCGATCGCTCATGCCAAGCACTTCGGGCAGCTCCGAGGAAATCATGATCACCGCCATGCCTTCGCTGGCAAGAAAGGCGATCAAGCGATAGATCTCGGCCTTGGCGCCCACATCGATACCGCGGGTCGGTTCATCCAGGATCAGCAGCCTTGGGTTGGTCATCAGCCAGCGTGCCAGCAGTGCCTTTTGCTGGTTACCGCCCGACAAGGTGTCGATGCATTGCTCCAGGGACGGAGTTTTTACTCGCAGCTTCTTGCACATCTCTTCGCACAGGCCGCGCAGGGCCTTCTGCTGGATAAAGCCGCTGCCCGAATAGTGCGGCAACACCGCCATCTCCATGTTTTCCAGCACCGACAGGCACGGGAACAGGCCGCTGAGCTTGCGATCTTCGGTCAATAGCGCAAAACCTTTCTCGATGGCCATGTGCGGGTCGGTAATGCGCACCGCCTTGCCATCCAGGGTGATTTGCCCACCGGTGCTTGGGGTAATGCCAAAAATGGTTTCCGCCACATTGGTACGCCCAGAGCCCATCAGGCCGGCGATACCGAGAATCTCCCCGGCGTGCAGGTCGAACGAGACGTCCTTGAACACGCCGTCCAGGCTCAGGTCGCGCACCGACAGCAGCAACTCACCTATCGGCGTCTCGCGCACCGGGAACAACTGGCTCAACTCCCGCCCCACCATCATCGAGATCAGGCTGTCGCTGTTCAGGCTGTCGGCACGTTGCAGGCCGATGTACTGGCCGTCGCGGAACACCGCCACTTCATCGGCGATGGCGAACACTTCGTTCATTTTGTGCGTGATATAGACAATACCTTTGCCCTGGGCCTTGAGGTCGGCAATGATCGAAAACAGGTGGGCAACTTCCTTGTCGGTAATGGCCGAGGTGGGTTCATCCATGATCAGGATGTCGGAGTCGTACGAGACCGCCTTGGCAATCTCGACCATCTGCCGTTCGGCGATGCTCAGGTTGCCCACCTGCTCTTCAGGGTCGAGGTTGATGCGCAGGCGCGCCAGCAACTCGGCGGTGCAGCGATGCATTTCGCGGTGGTTGACCATGTGCAGGCTGTTGAGCTGCTCGCGGCCGATCCAGATGTTCTCGGCGATGCTCATATGGGGCATCAGGTTGAGCTCCTGATGGATCATGGCGATCCCGGCCTTTTGCGCCGCCAGCGGCGTTTCGAAGGTAATAGGCTTGCCACGCAGGCGGATTTCCCCGGCGTCGGGCTGGTAGATGCCGGCGATGATCTTCATCAGCGTTGATTTACCCGCGCCGTTCTCGCCCATCAATGCCAGCACCGTGCCGGGGCGCACCCGCAGTTGCACATCGTCCAGGGCGACAACACCGGGAAAGCCTTTGCTGATGTTGAGAATTTCCAGCAGGTAGGGTTCGTCCAGCGGCAACGGCTGGATGCCCGGGGGCTGCGAGGCAGCGGCTTGAGCAAGCATAGGGAGGCACTCCATCTGCAGGGCGGCCGTGACCGCCCTGCCGGCTTATTGTTGTTGTGTCAGGGCTACTTGAAGTCTTTGACGTTGTCCGGGGTGATCAACTGGAACGGGATCACCACGTTCTGCTCCACCGGCTCTTTTTTGGCCATCTTGCGCGCCGCTTCTACGGAACCCACCGCCTGGCCCTTGGCGTCCTGGAACGCCGAGGCGGCCATGTGACCCTTGGTGATCGCGTTCAAGCCATCCGGCGTACCGTCAACACCGGCAATCAGCACGCTGCCTTTTTCCTTGCCGGCCGATCGCAGGGCCATGGACGCCCCGATCGCCATCTCATCGTTGTTGGCCAGCACCGCATTGAAATCACGCCCCTGGGTCAGCCAGTCGTTGACCAGGGTCATGCCCCGGTCACGCAGCCAGGCGCCGGTCTGCTCCTGCTCGATCTTGATGTCCGGGTACTTGGCCAGCACTTCCTTGACACCCTTGGTGCGGTTGGTGGTGGAGTTGTTCGCCAGGTCACCCAGCAGGATCACGACCTTGCCCTTGCCGCCGAGTTTTTCGGCGATGTATTGCATTTGCAGGCGCCCGGCCTCGACGTCATCGGAGGTCACTGCCACCACGTCCTTGGGCAAGTCTTTCTGGTCCGGGCGGCGGTTGACGAACACCAGCGGAATGCCCGCCTTGGTCGCAGCCGCAATGATGTTCTTGGTCGAAGCGGTATCGACCGGGTTGACGATAATGGCGTCGACTTTCTGGCTGATAAAGTTCTCGACCTGGCTCAATTGCTTGACCACATCGGCCCGCGCGTCTTCAAACTGCAATTGCACGCCATCGCCCTTGGGGTAGGACTTGGCTTGCTTGTCCATGTCTTCGCGCAGATAGGTGAGGAAGGTGTCATCGAACGCAGACATCGTGACGCCCACCTTCAGATCGGCGGCGCCGGCAACGCCACTGGCCAGCAGCATGGACAGGGCCAGCGCGGTAAAACGGATCGGGGTCTTCATGAACGGTCTGTCTCCACTTTTTTGTTGGTTTTTTTCGACGTTGCGTTTATCAGGACTCGGCTGTCAGTCGCACCACTGGCGCCCCTGGAATGCAGCACACCAGCGCGCCCTGGTTTTCGACGCACAGCACGTTAAGGAAGGAGAAGTAGAACGGCCGGGCGCGGGGCAGTCCGCGTGGCGCTTGGGCGGGGCGTAAAACTCGAAGTACAGCGTTGAAGATTTTCATCTGACGGTACCTGGTTGTTTTTGATCTTGTTTTTGTTGAGTCGCCCGCTGGGTCCGGGACGTACTTTATGCAACCTGGAAACGACTGTATTAGAAAATAATTTCCATATCAACCTGTTTTAGAATTTTATTCTATTTTTGTCGAAACCACTTGCAGGCGCTCGGCGCTCAGGCGTGCGGCGTCCAATATACGGGTGGTTTCCAGCGCGTCATAGGCGCTTACCGGCAGCGGCCCCTGCCCTTGCACCGCCAACTGCAACTGGCGATAGAACTGTGTCCAGCAGCCCTTCTCCGACGGCACCCGCTCGCGCTCCGAGCCTTGTTCGAACCAGCCCCAGCGTCGATGCTCCTCCGCGCCCCAGTGCTCGCCTTCGGTCTTCGGCGATTTACCGGCGATCAGCGCTTCTTCCTGGCCATCCAACCCTTCGACGGTGTAGCAACCCAAGGTGCCACTGACACGAAAGCGCGGCGCCTGGCTGTTCTGCAAGGCGTTGCCCCACAGGTGGGAAATCACGCCGTTGGTGTGGGTCAGGGAAACAAAGAAGCCGTGATCCACGCTGGGGTGTTCAGGGGTGTAGTGCAGTTGGGCGAACACTCGGTCCACCGGGCCGTACAGTTGCAGCGCCTGATCCACGAGATGGCTGCCCAGGTCGCGCAACCAGCCGCCGCCACTGGCATTGCCCACGGCTTGTGGGCTGTAGCGTTCTACACGAGATTCAAAGCGGGTGATGGTGCCCAGGGCGCCGGCATCGATGAGTTTGCGCAGAGTCAGGTAATCCGAGTCCCAGCGCCGGTTCTGGTAGACGCTGAGCAGCGAGCCCTGGCGCTCGGCGGCAGTGATCAGGGCTTGGGCTTGTTCGGCGTTGGCCGCAAAGGGTTTGTCGCTGACCACCGCCACGCCGTGTTCGATGGCTTCCAGTACCAACGCCGGGCGACCTTTGAGGGTGGTGGAAATCACCAGGGCGTCGACGCCGGCTTCGACGATCTGGCCGATGGAGTCGAAGGCTTTGACACCTGGAAGATCAGTACTCAATTGCTGGCGACGTTCGGGTGAACGCGTCACCACGCCGACAAAGGTGGCCCCAGGCAGGGTGGCGATCAGCGGCGCATGAAAAAAGCGCCCGCCGTGGCCGTAGCCCACTAGTCCGATCCGCATGCTCAACTCCAGAATTGATTTGGGAACCCAAGCAACTGTGGGAGCTGGCTTGCCTGCGATAGCAGTGTGTCAGGCACTGAATCTGCCACTGATAGACCGCTATCGCAGGCAAGCCAGCTCCCACAATGTTAACCACATTTCTTCAGTGAGTTAGCCGTAGAAGTGTGGGCGATCCGGCAAGCTCACCGGCACAATCTGCCCACTGCCCTGGGCTTCAATACACGCATCCGCCGCCACCGCCGCCGCATACCCATCCCACGCCGACGGCCCGCCGACCTGCCCAGCCCGTACGCTGTCGATAAACGCCTGCAACTCCACGTCATAGGCACCGATAAAGCGATCCTTCCAATCCATCAGGATCGCATTGGACAGCTTCGCACCGCTGCGCAGTTGCACCTGGGACGGCTCCGGCAACTTGGCGATGCCGGTCTCCCCCACCACTTCGCACTGGATGTCGTAGCCGTATTGGCAGTTCACAAATACCTCCACGTCGATACGCGTGCCCTTGGCAGTTTCCAGCAGCACGATCTGCGGGTCGCGCAGGTGGGCCAGGGCCTTGCTGGTCTTGCGCGGGAACACCACCTGCACGGACACATAGTCGTCATTGAGCAGCCAACGCAGCACGTCCAGTTCGTGGATCAGGGTGTCGGTGATCGCCATGTCGGTGTTGTAATTCTCGCCCACCGTCGGGTTACGGTGCGCGCAATGCAGCATCAACGGCTCACCGATCTGGCCGCTGTCGATCACGGCTTTCAAGGCACGATAGCCTTCGTCATACGGACGCATGAAGCCCACCTGCACCAGGCGCTTGCCATGGGCCACTTCGGCCTCGACGATCTTGCGACAACCTTCGGCGGTGACCGCCAGAGGTTTTTCACAGAACACCGGTTTGCCGGCGGCGATGGCGGCCAGTACGAACGCTTCGTGGCTTGGACCCCATGAAGTCACCAGCACCGCTTCGACCTGCGGCGAGCTGATCAGTGCATGGCCGTCCGGGTACACCTCTGCGTCCAGCTTCAAGTCCGCGACCACCTTGGCGGCCTGCTCAAGGTTGATATCGGTGACCGCCACCACCTGGCTGTTGAGCAAGGTCTGGCTGCAACGACGGATATGGTCCCGGCCAATGGCGCCCGTACCAATCACTCCAAGCTTCAAAGACATGTAAACACTCCTCTTGTTGTTAGTACTGCCGGGCCTTGGCCAGGTGCTCATTGAGTTTTTTTGCCGCTGCATTCGTGCGTTCACTGGTGGACACCTGCGCCACACCTACCCGCCACCACGACAGGTAGCCGTGGACCATGGTCTTGGGCAGCACCTTGATATCGATCAGCGTCGAGACGGTTTGCGTGCGCGCATCGGCCAGGGCCGCTTCCAGCTGCTCTACCGTGCTGACCTTGTAGGTCTTGCAACCATAGGCCGCCGCACTCATGGCGAAATCCACCGGTACCAGGCCGCCGTCGAGCTTGCCGCTCTCGGGGTTGCGGAAGCGAAACTCGGTGCCGAAGCTGTCCATGCCATTGCCGATCTGCAGATTGTTGATGCAACCGAAGGCCATGTTGTCGAGCAGCACCACGTTGATCTTGCGCCGTTCCTGGATCGAGGTGGCCAGCTCCGAGTGCAGCATCATGTAGGAGCCGTCACCGACCAGGGCGTAGACCTCTTTGGTAGGCTCGGCGAGCTTCACGCCCAGGGCGGCGTTGATCTCGTAGCCCATGCACGAATAGCCGTATTCGACGTGATAGGTATTGACGCCCTTGCTGCGCCAGGCGCGCTGCAAGTCCCCGGGCAGGCTGCCGGCGGCAGCGACGATGATCGCATCGTCGGCGAGCGTCTGGTTGAGCACGCCCAATACGCGGCTTTGGGTCAGGCAGGAGCCGGTCAGCTCGATAAACTCGCGCAGTACGGCGCGGTCCAGCAGGTCGTCAACTTCCGGCACAAAGTCATCGCCTGAGTATTGCACCTGATGCACGCGATCCACTTCGGCATCCAGTTGCGCCCTGGCGTCAGCGATCTGCTCGCCCCAGCCGGAGCGGTAGTCACCGAGGGCATCGGCCAGCGCTTCAAGCGCGACTCTGGCGTCCGCCACCACTTGCATACCGTCCAGCTTCAACGCGTCGCAGGTGCTGACATTGAGGTTGAGAAAAGTCACCTCGGGGTGCTTGAACAGCGATTTGGACGAGGTCGTGAAGTCGGTATACCGCGTGCCGATGCCGATGATCAGGTCCGCCTCGGGGGCCAGCAGGTTCGCCGCCAGGCAGCCGGTTTCGCCGATGCCGCCGACGTTCAGTGCATGGCTGGAGACCACCGCGCTTTTACCGGCCTGGGTTTCGGCAAAGGGAATCTCAAAGCGCTCGGCAAAGGCTTGCAGCGCCGCATTGGCGCCGGAGTACTTCACCCCGCCGCCACAAATGATCAGCGGTTTGCGCTTGCCGCGAAACGCCGCCAGCGCATCGCCGATCATCGCGGCGGTGGCCGGGCGCCGGTCGATACGGTGCACGCGCTTTTGCAGGAAGTAGTCGGGATAGTCCCAGGCCTCGGCCTGCACATCCTGGGGCAACGCCAATGTCACCGCGCCGGTTTCGGCGGGGTCGGTGAGCACGCGCATGGCGTGGATCGCCGCCGTCATCAACTGTTCGGGGCGGTTGATGCGGTCCCAGTATTTGCTCACGGCGCGGAACGCGTCGTTGGTGCTGATGCTCAGGTCGTGGAACTGCTCGATCTGCTGCAGCACCGGGTCGGGCTGGCGGCTGGCGTAGACATCGCCGGGCAACAGCAGCAGCGGTATGCGGTTGGCCGTGGCGGTGGCTGCGGCAGTGAGCATATTCGCAGCGCCAGGGCCGACCGAGGCCGTGCACGCATAGATCTTGCGGCGCAGGTGCTGCTTGGCAAACCCGATGGCGGCATGGGCCATGCCTTGTTCGTTGCGGCCCTGGTGCACCACCAGGTCGCCGCTGTCCTGCTCAAGCGCCTGGCCAAGGCCCAACACATTGCCATGCCCGAAAATAGTGAACACCCCGGCAACGAACTTGCTCTGTACGCCGTCGACTTCGATGTATTGGTTATCCAGAAACTTCACCAGGGCCTGGGCCATGGTCAATCGTGTGGTGCTCATGTCGCGCCCCTTATCGTTTTTGCAGGTGGGCGATGCTTGCCCCCAATGCCTGCCGGATATCCGCCAACCCATGCACGCTTTCGGCAAACGGCTCGAACGACAGATAGCCGCTGTAGCCGGTGCTCAGCAAGGTGTCGATCTGCGCCGCATTCCCGAGAATATCGTCCTCGCCCACCAGCACGCGGTGGCCGTCGCGGATTGAGTCAAGCGGCGCCTCGCGGTCTTCCACCCCGGAGATATGCACCAGCCCGGTCAGTTCCGGGAAGAACTCATGCTCGCCGGCCAAATGATGGTGAAAGGTGTCATGCACCACACGAAATACATCCAGGCCACCGATGGCCTTGATTGCATCCACTGCCACGCGCTTGCGGCGCAGGGCGGATACTGCGAAGCCCAGGGGTTCGATGAAACCGAGAATCCCGTACTCACGCAGGATCAACGCCAGTTCGCTCAACGCGGTGCGCAAACCAGCGGCGCGCTGCGCGTCGTTACGCGTATCGCCAGGCTGATTGAACGGGCACATCACCAGGCCCCGGGCCCCGCACTCACGGGCGTAGGTGGCCAGTTCGATTGCCTGAGCGCGGCGTTCGTCGTTCCACACATCAAAAGGGTACAGCGCGTTGATCGACAGCACCTTGATGCCCTGCGCCGCGCACAACTCACGCACGCGGGCGGCGGACATGCCGTATTCGATTTCGCGGTTTTTGAGGTCGTTGCGAATCTCGATGGCATCGCACTGGAGGGCTTTGGCCAGCTGGATAAAATCCGCCAGGGGCAAGTCAGGCGCGACCATACGGTTAAGGGCAAAACGTAGCGGCGACTTCATTGTTGTTGTTCTCCGTCCAAAACCGTTTAAAGGTCCAGCAGCCAACTGTGCTGCGGGTCGTTATGGAAATGCCAGGCGCGCTTGGGGCCGGCCATGACATTGAGGTAATAAGACTCGTAGCCATACGGCACGCTGACCGGGTGATACCCCTTGGGCACCACCACCAGGTCGCTGTTTTCCACGGCCATGGCCTGGTCGATGCTGCGGTCATCGGTGTATACGCGCTGGAACACAAAGCCCTGGGGTGGATTGACCTGGTGGTAGTAGGTTTCTTCCAGAAAGCTCTGGTGCGGCAGGTCATCGGTATCGTGTTTGTGCGGCGGGTAACTTGAGGAATGCCCCGACGGTGTGCGCACTTCCACCACCAGCAGCGAATGGGCCGGCTCGCTGTCGGGCAGGATGTCGCAGACGTAGCGGGTGTTGGCGCCTTTGCCGCGCACACTGCGTTTGCACTGCTCGGGGCGGATCAGGCGCGGGGCAAAACCCGCCGCACCCGGCGCCGCACACACGGCAATCTGTACATCGCTCAGGGCCGTGACCTGGGCGTCGGTGCCCGGCGGCAAATAGGCGGCGAACGGTGATTTGTCTTCGAACACCGACTGGCGATCACCCAGGTTCTGCCAATTGAAGCCTTCGCCTTCGATATTCACCCGACCGCTGAGCAGTACCAGGCACAGCTCCTGATCACCCGCGCTGACCGGCAAGGTTTCGCCCAGGCTCAAGCGGTAAGCGGCGAAGCCTACGTACTCCAGGCGCCCCGCCTCCAGGGCAACCATGGTTTGCCCACGTTTGCTGCTTTTGACCAACAAGCTCATCACTCAAACCCTCTCGTTGAGAAGCGCACGCAAGGTGTCATAGCCCTTCTTCGCGTAGATATAACTGGGCGCCACGGCCGGGTCCTGCTCGGCTTCCACCACCAGCCAGCCTGTGTAGTTCGCAGCCAGCAGCACGTCCAGTAACGGTGCAAAGTCGATATCGCCGTCCCCGGGCACGGTGAAAGTGCCGTTGACGATGCAATCGGGAAAACTCCACATCTGATTGCGCGCCAATTGCACCACGGGTTTGCGCACGTCCTTGAAATGCACATGGCAAACGCGGTCGATGTGCTTGCGCAACACCTCGATGGGTTCGCCGCCGCCCATGTAGCAGTGGCCCGAATCGAACAACAGGCCGACTTCCGGGCCCGTGCGCTTCATCAACTGGTCAATGTCTTCGGGAGACTCGACGTAGGCACCCATATGGTGGTGATAGGCCAGGCGCACGCCTTGAGACAAGGTGAAACGCGCCAGCTCGGTGAGCTTGTCGGCGTACGCCTGCCAGGCCTGTTCGCTATGAAAACGCGGACGCTCTATCAGGCGAATGCGTGAACCCTGGATCGAATCGGCGACTTCGCCGTACACCAGTACGTTGGCACCGTTTTGTTTGAGCAGTTCGACATGGCCGGCAATGGCCTCGATCTCCTCGGCCACCGAACGACGGGCCAGGCGGCTGGAGTACCAGCCCGAGACCAGCGCCAGGTCATAGGGACGCAGCACGTCGCCGACGCCCTTGGCATCCTTGGGAAACTTGCCATTGAGTTCAAAACCTTCGTAGCCGATGTCCTTGCCTTCACTCAAGGCCGTGCTCAGCGGCGTTTCACCGCCAAGGGCCGGGAGGTCGTCGTTGCTCCAGGAGATCGGGTTGATGCCAATTCGGATTGCGGGCATGGCTGCACCTTTTATTGTTTTCTCTAGAGATCACTGAGATCTGCTTTATGTGGGAGGGGGCAAGCCCCCTCCCACATTTGACCTAATTCAATTTCGAGCACTGCGCCAGGCGTTGATGAGTTGTTCGAAGGTAGCCTGTACCTGCTGGATCAAGGTCTCATCATCGATCTCCCCCGCCATCCACGCCCGGCTCGGCTCCTGGAAGATCGTGCGGCCGACGGCAAATCCGCGGCAGGTGGTGCTCATGCGCGCTTGTTGAAAACCGTCGGCAAGACATTCAGCCGACGCGTTCAGGCCAAGCAACACCACGCCACGGCAGTACGGGTCGCGCTCCTGGATCAGTTCGTCGAGCTTTTTCCAGTCAGCGGCCGACTGCGCTTCGATCTTCCACCAGGCCGGGTAGATGCCCAGGTTGTACAGGCGCTTGAGGCTGCGATACAAAACGTCGGGATAAGTGGAGGGGTGATCCTTGGGCGGGATGACTTCCAGCAGCAGTTCATGGCCGCTGACGATGGACGCCTCATACACCGCCTTGAGTTGCGCTTCCTGTTCCAGGCGCAGCATCGGCTCGTCATCGGGGTGAAATTGCACCAGGCATTTGATGATCTGTTCCTGGGGCCAGGCAATCAGGTTGCTGCCCACCGAGCGACCGTGTTCGAACGCCAGGGGCCGTGAGTTCTGCACTTCGACCGGGCGGGCAATCCACCAGCCTCGGCCGCTGGCGGCATTGAGGGCATCCTGGCCAAAACGCTGATCGGCAAGCAGGCCCACGTCGGCCTCGATGCCCTGCTCGGCGAGCTTGGTCTCCACACGTTCGATGGCCTGGATAAACAGCTGCTTGATGGCGCTGATTCGCGTCAAGTCCTGGCCGCCTTTTTGCGCCAGGTCCACCAGCTGCCAGCGGTGGTCGAAGGCAAACACGAACAGTTGCTTCCAAGCCTTGCGCGGCACCGTGACGCGGTGCAGGCGCTGCAGGGTCGCATCCTGGTCGGGACGGGTGATCGGCACCGGGCTGTTGAACAGGTAATCGAGTTCGGCGGGCGTGGGCATGGCCGGCGCACAGGCGTGCCGCGAGACCACCAGGCCGCCACAGGCATTGGCCAACTGGCTGCAACGCTCGTCGCTGGCGTCATTGAGCCAGCCACTGAGAAAGCCCGACATGAAGGCATCGCCAGCACCCAGCACATTGAGCACTTCAACGCGCACACCGGGATAGATCGCACCGTCTTCCAGTCGGGCGGGAATCTCGCCGTGGATCACCGTGCAGCCTTGCGGGCCGAGCTTGACCACCAGGGTGGCGGGCGTCAGTTCACGTACCGTGCGCAGGGCGGTGAGCAGGTCTTCACTGCCACCGGCGATGAGGAATTCTTCTTCAGTGCCGACGATCAGGTCGAAACGCGCCAGGATTTTCTGCACATGCTGGCTGACATTCTGGTCGGCAACAAAACGGGTTTCACCATCGGCCTTGCCCGCCAGGCCCCACAGCACCGGGCGGTAGTCGATATCCAGCACCCGTTTGACGTTGTGTTTGGCCGCGTAATCCAGCGCCTGGATGCTGGCCTTGTACACACCGTCGGTAGAGAAATGCGTGCCAGTGATCAGCAGCGCCTTGCTCGATGCAACAAAGGCTTCGCTGATGTCTTCGGCGCGCAGGGCCATGTCGGCGCAGTTTTCGCGGTAGAACACCAGGGGAAAGGTTTCACGGTCTTTGAGACCCAGCAGCACCAGGGCGGTGAGGCGTTCGGGGTCGACCTTGATGCCGCTGACATCGCAACCTTCGCGGGCCAGGGATTCGATCAGAAAACGGCCCATATGGTCGTCGCCCACCCGGCTCAGCATCGCCGACTTGAGCCCCAGCCGGGCAGTGCCGAAGGCGATGTTGGCGGAGGAACCGCCGAGGTATTTGGCAAAGCTGGACACATCCTCAAGCCGCGCACCCACTTGCTGCGCGTAGAGGTCGACGCCCAGGCGCCCCAGGCAAATCAGATCCAATTGACGCCCACTGGCAAAACGAGTCTGGCCCATGCTGGCTCCTGTTATTTTTATCAGCCTGCGTTGTGCCGCCGTAGTGGCGGCAAACGCTCTTGGTGGGAGCAGACTAGAACGTCCGACGGCGGCAATCAATATTTATTCCATAATTATTTTTAGTGGAATATATTTTCCAATACGTCAGCATAGCGGCACGCCAGCGCCCGTGCATCGTTTCAGCAGGCCACGCGGGCCGTGATGCCGAGGTATTTTTTTGCGCCTACCCTGTAGACTTGCGTCACCCATCAGCGCATCAGACGAACACGCCAGAAGGATTGCCCATGTCCCGCACCGATCCCGAGACCACCCTGGAAGCAACTGTCGCCAGCCCTCCGATCAATGCCGAACGCCTGTTGCAGCTGATCACCGACGAATACGAAAGCCTGCCGCGCCAGCTCAAGCGCATCGCCAGTTACATGAGCCAGCAGAGCGACCGGATCATGGTCGATCGCATCAGTGACATCGCCCGTGAATGCGAAGTGCACCCCTCGGCCATCGTGCGGTTTTCCCAGCGTTTCGGCTTCAGCGGTTTCAGTGAAATGCAGGCGCTGTTTCGCGAGGCCTATACCCACAAGACCACGCCGGTACAGAACTACCAGCAGCGCATCCGCAGCATGATCGCCAACAAGTCGCAGAAAGCCAGCGGCGGCGACCTGGCGCGTGAGTGTGTCAACGCCACCCTGTCCGGCATCGAACGCCTGGGCCTGGAACTGGACGATGCGGCCTTCGAGAAAGCCGTGGACCTGGTGGTCAATGCCGACAACATCTATGTGGTCGGTGTGCGCCGTTCCTTTGCCGTGGCCGACTACCTGGTCTACAACCTGCAGCACACCAACAAGCGCATCCACCTGATCTCTGGCCTGGGCGGCAGTTATCGCGAGCAGATGCGCAGCGTGCGCGCCAATGACCTGGTGATTGCCATCAGTTTTACGCCCTACGGCAAGGAAACCCAGCACTGCCTGCGCATTGCCCAGCATCACCAGGCCAAGACCTTGATCATCACCGACAGCAACCTGTCGCCGCTGGCCAAGCGCGCGAATGCGGTGCTGTTGGTCAATGAAGGCTCATCGTTTGCCTTTCGCTCGCTGAGCGCCACCTTGTGCCTGTGCCAGGCGTTGTTTATTGCGGTGGCCTATCGGTTGGAATTGAAGGTGGATGAAATTCATGAGCAGGTCGGGTTCGACGACTGACGCGCTCCTACAGCAATTGCGCCAGAGCCCGGCCGTGGAAGCGGATCTGCGCGAGGGTCAATGCGGTGTAGCCGACAATCACGGCGGGCGGCAACGTTACATCGACACAAAACTTGCCCAGTGGCTGCAAGCTCAGCCCGGCGTCGGCGGCGCGGGCGCAGAAGTCCGCCTCTGGCACCCCTGCCGGTAACCACAGCACAAAATGCAGCCCGGCCTGCTCGCCAGTGACCGTGACGTCCGGCGGGAAGCAGGCGAGCAAGGCATCACGCCGTGCCTGATAGGCCTGACGCGAAGCGCGCAAATGCCGCACAAACGCACCGCTGCCCAGAAAGTCCACCAGGCCCGACTGATCGCTGGCGCCCACCGAATGCCCGGTCAGTTGCAGGGTGCGCAGCAGTGACGGACGCAGGGTTTTGGGCACCACCATGAAACCGACTCGCAACCCTGGAAACAGGTTCTTGTTGAAGCTGCCGCAGTAGAGCACGCGGCCGTTCGCATCCAGGGACTTGAGCGCGGCCAAAGGTGCGCTGTTGTAGTTGTACTCGCTGTCGTAGTCGTCTTCGACCACCCAGGCATCCGCTCGACTTGCCCAGTCCAGCAGCGCCAGGCGGTGCGACACCGACAGGGTCACGCCCAGCGGGGCCTGGTGCGCGGGGCTGACATACACCAGTCGTGCGTGGGCAGGCAACTGAGCGGTATCGAGCCCTTCGGCGGTGACCGGGATCGACTGCACCTGTGCACCGGCCAGGTTGAACAGACGCCGCGCCGGGGTGTAGCCGGGGTCTTCGACGCAGGCCAGGTCACCCGGTTGGAGCAGCGTGCGGGCGATCAGGTCAAGGCCATGACGAATACCCGTGGTGACAATCACTTCATCCGCCTCGCAGTGCATACCGCGATAACGGCGCAAGTAATCCGCAATGTGCTCACGCAGGGCCGGTAGCCCACCAGGATGCGCGGCCTCCAGTACACCAGGGCCTGCGGCCAACAACCCACGGGCGACGCAACGCGCCCAGGCTTTGAGGTCGAACAGGCCGGCATCCGGGCGCCGTGCGACAAAGGGCACATGGCTCTGTACCCCGGCGTGGGGTGGGTCGGGGTCAACCGGGCGGCGCAGCATTTGTTTTGACGCCGGGGCCGCAATGAATTGCTCGGGAATCACCGCGCGCACCCGCGTGCCAGAGCCCGCCACGCGCTGCACATAGCCTTCGCTGTGCAAGCGGTCGAACACGGCCTCAAGGGTGCCGCGCGAAACCTGCCAGCGCTCGGCCAGGCTGCGGGTCGATGGCAAACGGCTGTCGGCCGGCAACTGCCGAGTCAGGATCGCCCCCCGCAAAGCCTCATAGGCGCCCTGCTGTTTACCCTCGCCCAAGTTGTCCGGGCGCGGCAAGTCAAGGTTGGAGGCGGCTTTTCCTCGGCTCATAGTGGTCCAGTCCTTCCATGCACAAGTGGTTCTGCGGATTAAACCACAACGCCGCTAGAGTCCGGGCTCTACCCCTCGCGAAGTAACCGCCCATGACGCAACGCATTCTCGCTCCCTGGTTCTGGCTAACGCTGCTGACGGTCCTGGTGGGCTTGCCGCGCCTCACCCTGGACCTGCACTTGCCCGCCCTGCCCGCTATGGCCGACTACTTCCAGACCTCCGATAGCCAACTGCAGCTGGTACTGACGCTCTACACCCTCGGATCGGCGATTTCCTTGCTGGTCAGCGGCCCGCTTACCGACCGCTTCGGCCGGCGTCCGGTGTTGCTGGCCGGGTTGACGATGTATGTACTGGCAACCCTCACCTGCGCACTGGCCGACAGCCTGGGGGTATTGATCATTGCGCGGCTGTTCCAGGCCCTCGGCGGGTGTTGCACCACGGTAATAGGCCGGGTGATCGTGCGCGACTATTTTGCCCCGCAGGAGCAGGCGCGCTTGCTGGGGTTGATCTCCATGGCAATGGCGGTCTCGCCCATGGCCGCGCCGGTGCTTGGCAGCGTGCTGTTGCCCCTCTTGGGTTGGCAGGGTTTGTTTGTGTTGCTGGCGGTGATTGGCAGCCTGTTGTGCCTGGTGGTCCAGCGCCGCCTTCCGGAAACCCGTCCGCCACAAGTGGCCGCCGCACCACCCACCCACTTGCTACGCATCTACGGCCAACTGCTGCGCGACCGCTATTTCCTGCGTTATGCCTTGGCGATCGGCTGCGTGTACAGCACCTATTTTCCGTTTATCAGCGAGTCTTCGGCGTTGCTGCAACGCGGCTTTGATTTATCGCCGAGCGCCTACGCCCTGGTATTTGCCGCAACGATCAGTGGCTATATGTTCGGCGCCAACCTGTTCCGCCGCGTGGTAGCGCGGTTCGAGGCAGACCGCTTGATCAGCTTCGCCATCGGCCTGAATGTGCTGGGCAGCGTACTGCTTGCGACGGCCACGACACTGCTGGCGCAGGATTGGCTGGCGATTGTGTTGCCGATGGTGGTGATCATGGTGTCGGTGGGGCTGACGATGCCCGCCTGCCAGTTGTCGGTGTTGCAGCCCTACGGCGCAATTGCCGGTACGGCGTCGGGGTTGTTCTTTTTTATTCAGATGTTTGTGACGGCTGTGAGCAGTTGGGCCACCGGGCTGCTATCGGATGGCACTGCACAACCGTTGGTAATCATGACATCGCTGGCCAGCACCTTGCTGGTCATCAGTTGGCTGACGTTGCGCAAAACGAAAAGTGGGAAGGAGCAAAGCCCTTCCCACCCTTTACCGAGCCAGGCCCGGGTTTAGTGCATGAAGATCGCGATCAGAATGATCACCGGAATCGGCACGCCGAGGAACCACAGCAGTAATGAGCGCATGATGCTTTCCTTAAATGAATGGGCCTTGAATTAACGAACGTAGTTTTCGGTTTCGACGTACACCACGGCATCCCGGCGGCGACCGCCGAAGGTGGCAGCGAAGCTGGCGAAGAATGCACCGATCAACAGCGCCACGAAGGTCCACAGCGAGGTATAGGCAGCCACTTTCGCGGCGGTCTCGGCGGCCTGCTTGGCTTTGAGCTTGGCGTCTTCGATGGCTTTACGGGCATCGCCGTACACTTTATCGATACGCGCTTCGGCATCGGCCTGGCTGAGGTTGGTGCGCTGGGTGATCAACTGGGCCAGGTAGGCACGGTCTTCGGCGGCCAGTTGACCGTCATTGCTCAGGGTGCGGGCGAAGATACGGCCGACCACGGCATGGGCCGCATCGTCGCTGACCGCGGCTGGGCGGTCATCGCGGAACAGGCTGTCGACGTAGTAGCCGAAGTCGCCGCTGTCGGCACCTTTGGCTGCGCTGCCGGCTGCTTGGGTCAAGCCACTGGCGGCGCCCGACGCAACGCTGGCACCGGCTTTCACACCACCACTGACGACACTGCTGACCGAACCGACCACCAGCATTGCCGTGATCAATGTGGCCACGGCCCACGCCAGGAAACCATGGGCGGTATCGCGAAAGTACACTTCATCGCCATGCATGTTGGCCCACTTCACCCGCAACCGGCCGGCGATGTAGCCACCCAGGCCCGAAGCGACGATCTGGGTAAAGGCCAGCCAGACAATCGTGGAAATGCCAAGGCCCTTGGCACTGATACCGCTATCGGCCCACGGCGACACCGCCGAAAAGCCCAGGCCGAAGCCCAGCAGCACCAGAATCAGTGACAGCGCAGCCGCCGCAGCGGCCCCGGCGAAGATCGCCCCCCAGGAAACCCCGGAGAGCGTGCTTGACTCTTGCAGCGCGGATGAGGATGTGATCATTGTTGTTTTGCTCCAGGCATGAAAAATAGTGTTACAAGTCTCAAAAGGGACAGTGCAGGCACCATGCCAGTCGGCCAATAATTTAAATTCCTTGCATTTCAACAAGTTAATTAAATTGAACTTACTAAAGTCATGCAAGTTGCAAGAACCGGCCGTTAAGGGCGGGCGATATGCATTCATGTGGGAGGGGGCGTGCTCCCGATAGCACCGTGTCAATCAACAAACTCTTGCCTGAGACACCGCTATCGGGAGCAAGCCCCCTCCCACATCGATTCGTGCCAGTCATGAACAGGTGGCAGTTTTGCCAAGATGAAGTTTTATTTAGGAAACATTCAGCAACTTCTTGGCAAAATGACCTCCACTTCTAGTGTGAACGCTCACCAGGTAATCCTATGACCCGCATTTTGACCATCGAGGATGACGCCGTAACGGCCCGCGAGATCGTCGCCGAGCTGAGTAGCCATGGACTGGACGTAGACTGGGTAGACAACGGCCGCGAGGGCCTGGTCCGCGCCGTGAGCGGCGATTACGACCTGATCACCCTCGACCGCATGTTGCCCGAACTGGATGGCCTGGCCATCGTTACCACCTTGCGCACGATTGGCGTATCGACGCCGATCCTGATGATCAGCGCCCTCTCCGATGTCGACGAGCGCGTACGTGGCCTGCGTGCCGGCGGTGATGACTATCTGACCAAGCCGTTCGCCTCCGACGAAATGGCCGCCCGGGTCGAAGTGCTGCTGCGGCGCAAAAGCACGGTCAAGGAGTTCGAAACCGCCCTGCGCGTGGCGGACCTGGAATTGAACCTGATCAGCCGCGAAGCCAGCCGCGCCGAGCAGCCGCTGACCCTGTTGCCCACCGAATACAAACTGCTGGAATTCCTGATGCGCAACACCGGGCAGATCCTGTCGCGGATGATGATTTTCGAGGAAGTCTGGGGTTATCACTTTGACCCGGGCACCAACCTGATCGATGTGCACATCGGTCGCCTGCGCAAGAAAATCGATCCCCCGGGCCTCACGCCGCTGATCCGCACGGTACGAGGTTCCGGGTATGTCATTGCTGAACCCCTCTAAGGGCTGGCGTTCCTCCAGCAGCCGCTTGCTGGCGCTGTACAGCTCGTTGTTCGTGGCGTGGAGTTGCATCCTCATGGGGGTGCTGTATTACGAGGTGTCGGGCTACCTCAGCGACCTCTCGCGCCATTCTCTTCTGCAACGCCAGCACTTGTTCCAGCGCTTCGACGGCGAAGCCCTGGTGGAAGCGCTGACCACCAGCATGACCTTCGACATGAAGGGCGTCGATGCTTATGGCTTGTTCGATGAGCAGTTTCGGCCCTTGAGCGGGCCGATCCGCACGTTACCGGCGGACCTGCCCCTGGATGGCAAGATCCACACCCTGGCCAATTGCGTCGAATCCGATGACCCCAAGCTGCCCAAGGACAGCTGCGACGCCGTGGCCACCCACACCGACGACGGGCGCTGGCTGGTGCTGGTGCGCGCCAACGGTTCGTTGTTCGGTGTGACGCGGATCATCTGGCATGCCCTGTTGTGGGCGCTGTCGTTGACCATCATCCCCGGCGCTGCGGGCTGGCACCTGCTGCGCCGGCGCCCGTTGCGGCGCATCCGCGGGATCCAGGCCAGCGCCGAAGCCATCGTCGCCGGCGACCTGACGCACCGCTTGCCGCTGTCCAATCGGCGCGACGAACTGGACATGCTCGCGGCCATCGTCAACGCCATGCTCGAACGCATCGAGAAACTGATGAACGAGGTCAAGGGCGTGTGCGACGCCATCGCCCATGACCTGCGTACCCCCCTCACCCGCCTGCGCGCACAGCTTTACCGCATCAAGCAGCAAGCCGAGGAAGACTCCGCCCACGCAGTGAAACTCGATGACGCCATTGCCGAAACCGACACGCTGATGGCGCGCTTTCGCGGGCTGCTGCGCATTTCCGAACTGGAAGATCACCAGCGCAGGTCAGGCTTCCTGGTGCTGGACCCGCTGCCGTTGCTGCGCGAATTGCATGACTTTTATCTGCCCCTGGCGGAGGAAGGTGAAATGGAGTTGGTATTGCAGGCTCCCGAATCGCTGCCGTGGGTAACGGGCGACCGCGCCCTGTTGTTTGAAGCCTTGGCCAACCTGTTGAGCAATTCGATCAAGTTCACTCCGCCCAATGGCAAGGTCATCCTGCGAGCGGTCAATGATATGGGCAGTACGCGCATTGAAGTGCTCGACTCCGGCCCTGGAATTCCAGCGGCCGAGCGCGCGTCGGTGTTCCAGCGCTTTTATCGGGTGGATGAGAACGATCAGCAAGGTGGCTTTGGTCTGGGGCTGTCGATTGTGGCGGCGATCATCAACCTGCATGGCTTCAAGCTCGAAGTCGGTACCAGTGAACTGGGCGGCGCCCGACTGGTGCTGGAATGTCGCCAGCAGTTGATACCTGAATAGGTCAGATGGGGTCATGAAGACCCCTGCCCATTGTGCCTAGAGCACACTTCCCATGGCTTTGATCAACACCGGATCAAGCGCATAGATATCCGGCGCATAGACCAGGCTCCCCTGGCGATCCACTTCCACCGTCCAATACCCCAACAGCACCGGCACCGGCGTGGCCAGCCTGAATTCATGGGTCAAGCCGGTGGCCAACAGTTCATCGGTACGGGTGCGTTCGGCCGGGGTCACCAGCAGGTCACGCAGCAGCAGCGGTTGCTCGACCCTCACACACCCCGAACTGAACGCCCGTGGCCCCTTGGTAAACAGCGGCTGGCTGGGCGTGTCGTGCAGGTACACCGAGAACGGGTTGGGGAAGCGCATCACGATCTTGCCCAGCGGGTTGCGCGGGCCAGCCTGTTGGCGCAGCAGGATATTACCAGGGCGCGCCCAATCGACCTGCTCGGGGGTCAGCGGATGACCTTCGGCGTCGAGTACTTGCAGGTTTTGCTGGCGCAGGTATTCAGGGTTGAGACGGATAGCCGGGAGCTTGTCCTCGCGCATGATGGTCGGCGGGATGGTCCATGTGGGGTTGAGGGTCAGCCGCGTGATGCGCGACTTGAGCAGCGGTGTCTGGCGTTCGGCGCGGCCCACTTGCAAGCGGGTTTGCCACACCGGGATGCCGCTCTGGTACACGCTCAATTGAGCGGCGGCCACATTGACCACTACGCCTTCAGGCTCAAGGTCCTGGGCCAGCCAGCGGAAACGCTCCAGGTTGATGCGCAGTTGCTCGCGGCGTACCGCCGGGCTGATATTGAGTTCGGCCACGGTGCCGGCGCCGATCACGCCATCGGCTTGCAACGAGTGGCTGAGCTGGAACGCCTTCGCCGCCTTGACCAGGTCGCCCTGATATTGCTTGCCGTTGGGCAACTTGGCCAGATAGCCACCACTGTGCAGGCGCCGCGCCAGTTCCGGCACGCGCGGGTCTTCCATGCCGGGGCGTAACAACGGGCCACTGCCCACCGCGTCCCAGTGCGGTAAAGGCTGCTGGCGCAGGCTGGAATAGACGTTGCGCAGGCTGCGGTACAAGTCTGCACTTGGGCGCGCCTGGTCAAACGCTTTGGCCATGTCCTGCAAGCCGGTGGCGGCAAATGCCAACACTGCGGTGTTCGGGTCCGTCGCAGGCGGTTGCGAATGCCAGAGCGGCTCATAGCGCGATTGCAGCAGGCGCCCGTAATGCAAATCGTGCAGGGCTTGCAGGTATTGCTGGCTGGTCGCGATATCGCTGCACAGCACGTTGGCCGTGGCATCTACCGCAGGCAAGCTATAGTGGGTGGGATCCAGGCCGTCGTCGGCCAGCATCAGTAACTGGGTTTGCAAGGCTTGCCGGGACTCGTCGGCCGACCATAACGGTGCATTGCCTTGCTGCTGGTAAAAGGCTTGCAGGCGCACTTGGGCGGTGGCATCGACCCGCGAGACCAGGTGGGGGCAGACGCTGGGCAGTTGCGCCAACGCCTGCTGTATCGGCGCCAGATCGACGGGCGCAGGCGTGGTCACAGGCAGCGGCTCAGGCGCCAGCGCATCGGCTGTCGCGACCAATGGTGCAACGAGCAGGCAAATGCTCAAGTAACATGCGTGTTTTTTGAACAATTGACTTAGCTCCACTCCACAGCGGGGGAATCGACTGTAGATGCTGACTTTTATGCGCCACCTCGGCTTGATCACCGGGGGCCTGGCTTTACTGAGCAATTTTGCGCTCGCGGCCACCGGCACCCCACCTTCCTTGTATAGCAGCCTGGCGCGCTCGGCTCCAGAACTCAATCCCACTGTACTCAAAAGCGCCCTGAGCGCGGTGCAGTGCGCTGTCAATAACGGCGAAGAACGTTCCGATCGCCTAGCGGTTATTGACTACTCCCAGCCCTCGACCGCCCGTCGGCTGTGGATCTTCGATTTGCGCAAACAGACCCTGCTGCTGCGTGACCTGGTGGCGCATGGCGCCAAGTCCGGGGAAAACTTCGCCACCCAGTTCTCCAATCTCGAAGGCAGCCATCAATCCAGCCTGGGCTTGTTCCGAACCCAGGAAAGCTACCTCGGCGCTCATGGCTACTCGTTGCGCATGGATGGCCTGGAGCCCGGCTTCAATGACCTGGCGCGCGACCGCGCCATCGTGATCCATGCCGCCGACTACGTCAGCCCGCTGTGGAGCAAGCGCGAAGGCCGCATCGGCCGTAGCCAGGGCTGCCCGGCAGTACGCCCGCAGGTCGCCCGTCAAGTGGTAGACAAGCTCAAGGATGGGCAGTTCATGTTTTCCTGGTACCCCGACCAGCGCTGGTTGAAGTCCTCGACGTACCTCAATTGCAAGCCCCAACAGGTAGCGAGTAGTCGTACAATCCGTGGCGGATAGCCTGTCCCCACAGATAAAAGAGAGCCTCGCATGCTTCTACACACCAGCACCTGGATCGAAATCGGGCAGTTCCTGGAACGCAGCCGCACGGTCGTGATCCCCATCGGCTCCAACGAACAACACGGCCCCACGGGCCTGCTGGGTACCGACTGGATGTGCCCGGAGATCATCGCCCATGAGGCGCAAAAAAACGCCGACATTCTGATCGGCCCTACTTTCAATATCGGCATGGCCCAGCATCATCTGGGGTTTCCCGGCACCATCTCGTTGCGCCCTTCCACCTTTATCGCCGCGATTGGCGATTGGGTGCGTTCGCTGGCCGGGCATGGCTTCGAGAAAATCCTGTTCCTGAACGGCCACGGCGGCAATATTGCCACGATCGAAGCGGCGTTTTCCGAGCTGTACGCCGAAGCCAGCTTCGCCCGCCGCCCGGCCGGGTTTGCGCTGAAGCTGGTGAACTGGTGGGACCTGGAAGGCGTCACCGACCTGGCCCAGCGCCAATTCCCGGTCGGCCACGGCAGCCACGCCACGCCGTCGGAGATTGCGGTGACGCAGTGGGCTTATCCGCAGTCGATCAAGTCTGCCGATTACTCACCGCAAATTGCCAACACCGGGCCGATCCGCGAGGCGCTGGACTTCCGCGCGCGCTTCCCCGATGGCCGCATGGGTTCAGACCCTGCGCTGGCGACGGTGGAGAAAGGCGGTGAGTTGGTGGCGTTGGCGGCGCAGGGGTTGATCAAGACGGTCGATAGTTTCAGCAACGAAGCCAAACCCTGAGCCGAGTGTTGGTCCAAATGTGGGAGGGGGCTTGCTCCCTCCCACATTTTGAAATGCATTGCCTTTCAGAACGGGCTTACTTGCAGTCCTGGGCCGCTTGCTCAAGCCGCGACGGTTTGATCGCCGAGGCCAGCGGTTTGCGCTCATACAGGAACACCTTGGTGCCGTCCTGGGACTTGTAGGCTTCCAGCACATCATCAGCAGCAATCTTGCTGGTCAACAGCACCTTGGCGTGACGCGAGTTCTGCGTCACGGTCGAGGTGATGCCGTGCTTTTCCAGCTTGGGCAATACGCATTGCACATAGCCTTCGGGGGTCTTGTCGGTTTGCAGGGTCAGCGATGGGGCATTCGGAGCCGTGATACAACCGGTCAGCAACAAGGCTGCAAAGGCCAGGGCCGGGGCGAAAAAAGAGCGCATACAGATTCCTGAAAATAACCAATAGGGTTCACATCCACTCGCGAATCAACCTGCGCGAACCAGGGCCTTGAGCGACACATCGAACTGCTTCAGGGCATCTCGCTGTACATCTCGCTGCTGCTCGATCAGCGCGGCAATCTCCGGCGCCGCCTTTCCGTGCACCCACACTGACGGCACTTGCCTGTCCACCGAACCTTCGGCCTTGGCGATGTATTGCAGGTTCGCGTCATAGAAGCGTGCTGCAAAGCGTGCCTCGACCCGGTCGTTATGCTGGGTCAGCAATTGGTTATGGGTATCGAGCACCACCACTACATCCGGATGCGCCTGCACCATCTCATCCAGGCTGCCATAGACCGTCACCGAGAAAAAAGCGCCCTGCAGCGAGTTCATCAACCAGTCGATGGCCAGCTCCGGATCGGAGCTATTGACGAACGCCTGGCGAATCCGCCCATCCAGGGCATCCTTGGCGCCGTTAAGTGCCATGGCATGGTAGCGCTCAAGGTAGATGAGGTTGTCGCGGGTATTTTCGCTGAATAACACCCCTACCCTCTGGGTGCGTTGCAGGGATTCTACGCTAGCGGCCAGCGGCAGCAAATGGCCTGTACGCAGCTCATCGGCAATCGCCGGGGTGGTCATGAGGGTGGTGCCCAACATCAGGGCCATTAAAGCAAGCTGGATAATCGTCCTCATCGCGCATTTCCTTGAGCTGCGTCTGGATGAGCAGATTCTGCGCGCTTGGCGAAAAAACAGAACTTGTGATCCTTGATGGTGACTATCATTTGAACCGATAGTGTCAGGCAGCCCATAAAACCTATAAGGACCCCGCCATGAAGCCCTACCAGAAAACCTTCGACCGCATCCGCGATGCCGTACTGCCGGAATTTCGCGAGCGGGTCGCCGATTACCTGGTCGAGTATGAAGAAGTACTGCTGGACCCAGACGCCGACGCCAAACAACGCTCGGCCAGCGCCCAGCAACTGCGTGGTTACCTGCGGGGCTTGAACACCATGCGGGTGCTGGGCATGGCCCATTGGGAGGACCTGGACCGACGTGTCAAGGAAGAGTGGCAGCTAGAGCACAGGCCGTCGCAGGTTGACCCACTCCCGCACTGACGGCCGTTGCCACTGGCGTTGCGCGTACATCACCAGCTCGGCCGGTAAGGGGTCGCCGTTGAGGATCAGGCGATTGAGCATCACCGCCAGGTCTACATCGGCGATCGACCACTCGCCAAACAAATGCTCAGGGTTGCCTGCCAGGAGAACCTGCGCCGCACCGATCAACTTACACGCAGCAGCCTGAGCCAGCGGCGATAAAGGTGGCATCTTCTGCCCGCAAAACACCACCAGCGTCGAGCGCTCCTGGCGAATCGCCAGCAAGTCGCTGCGCAACCATGCCTGAACCTGCCGCGCCCTCGCCCGCTGCTGCAGATCAGCCGGGTAAATGCTGATCTGGGGGTACGCCTGGTCCAGGTACTCCGTGATTGCCGAAGATTCCGACAGCGTAAAATCACCGTGCTCCAGAGTCGGTACCCGTTGGGTCAGGGAGCGCTGGGCGTAATCTGCCGACTGGTTTTGTCCAGCATCCAGGTCCAGGGGGACCATGTCGAACGCCAGGCCTTTTTCCCGTAGGGCAACGAACACCGACATGGCGTAGGGGCTTGTGAACAGCGAATCAACATAGAGGCGCAGCGGGGGTTGGCTCATGGGCTATCTCCGAGGATGAAACGCCACGCTACGAGATTCAGGTCGATAAGGACAATGCAGGGTTTTTATGGGGGCATTCCTGGTGGGAATAGCATCAACCAGCGAAACCACCCGCTTTGAGGAACAAATGCTCCTGCTCGGTGGTGACCCTGCCCAACACCGCATTGCGATGGGGAAAGCGCCCAAACCGCTGGATAATATCGGCATGTTCCCTGGCCCAGTGATAGGTGCTGGCATCCAACTGCTGGTTAAGCGCTAACGAGCGCTCCTGGTCTTGCGGGTCTTCGGAATGTTCAAACGGCAAATAACAAAACGCACGCAACTGGGGATCGATCTGTTGATCCAACCCGGCGTCCACCATCTGCTGCGCATACAGACGCGCCAGCGGGTCGGTGGCGAACATATGCGCGGTGCCGCGAAAGGCGTTGCGCGGGTACTGATCCAACAGGATCAATAACGCCAGTGCGCTGTCGGCCGTGGCCAGCCAGCCGTCCAGCTCGCGCCGCGCGGCTTGCATATGGGTGGCGTGGAAGGTGTCGCGAAAGGCCGTATCGAAGCCATCGTCCTTGGCGAACCAGCGCTTGGGGCCCGCCTGTGTCCAGAACTCAATCACGGCCTCGGCCGGTTGTGTGGTGATGTGTGTCATGAGTGCCTCCCAATCAGCTCGCAGATGATCCAACGCAGCAACGCGCAGGTTAATGTTATAGGATAACGCTAAATTCTTGTCCTGCCTGTGACTCTTGCCCATGACCGATGCTGTTCCCCTACGCCAACGCCTGCAGTCCATCGACGCCCTGCGCGGCCTGGTGATCCTGTTCATGCTACTGGACCATGTGCGCGAAACCTTCCTGTTGCATCGCCAGGTCAGCGACCCGATGAGCATCGACAGCACCGAGCCTGCGCTGTTTGTCAGCCGCACCCTCGCCCATCTCTGCGCGCCGGTATTTGTGTTGCTCACCGGATTGTCGGCGTGGCTGTATGGCCAGAAATATCAGGGACGACGCGATGTGTCGGCCTTTCTGTTCAAGCGTGGGCTGTTTCTGGTGGTGCTGGAATTCACCTTGGTCAATTTCGCGTGGACCTTCCAGTTGCCGCCCAGTGTGATCTATATGCAAGTGATCTGGGCCATCGGCGTGAGCATGATCGCCCTCGCAGCACTGGTGTGGTTGCCGCGCCCGCTGCTGATCAGCTTGGCGCTGGTGATCATCGCCGGGCATAACCTGCTTGACGGAGTGCACTTTGCCCCGGATTCGGCGTTGCAGATTGGCTGGTCAATCCTGCATGAGCGCAGCTGGATCGAGGTGTCGGAAAACCTGCGCCTGCGCGTGACTTATCCGGTGCTGCCGTGGATCGGTGTGATCGCCCTGGGTTATGGACTCGGGCCATGGTTTGCCGCTACCGCACTACCGGCTGTGCGTCAGCGGCATTTGCTGATCGCGGGCGTGGCGGCATTGATGGGTTTTGTGCTGCTGCGGGCAGTCAATGGCTACGGCGAGCAGCCTTGGTCCGTGTATGACAATGGCGTGCAGACCCTGATGAGCTTCTTCAACATCACCAAGTACCCGCCGTCGCTGTTGTTCCTCGCGTTGACGTTGGGGATTGGGTTGTTGCTGTTGCTGGCATTCGAACGCGCCGGGCATAAGCGCTGGATTGGCGTGCTGGCGGTGTTTGGTGCGGCGCCGATGTTCTTTTATCTGCTGCATCTGTATGTGCTGAAGGTGCTGTATGTCGCCTGTGTGGAGTGGTTTGGGCTCAACCACGGCAACTATTTCGGCTTCGACAGCATCGGTGCGGTGTGGTTGGCAGCTTTGGTGTTGCCGCTGGTGCTATACCCGCCGGTACG
Source organism: Pseudomonas sp. OST1909 (assembly GCF_015277575.1). Lineage (NCBI taxonomy): Bacteria > Pseudomonadati > Pseudomonadota > Gammaproteobacteria > Pseudomonadales > Pseudomonadaceae > Pseudomonas > Pseudomonas sp. OST1909. The sequence goes on along the minus strand of NZ_CP063780.1, from coordinate 2,896,915 downwards.
TTGGTTTGCCGGGCTCAAAGCGCGCCGACGCGATATCGCCTGGCTCAAGTACCTCTGACCTGACGCGGCTCAAAATGTGGGAGGAGGCTTGCTCCCGATAGCGGTGGATCAGTATCCAATTCCTTGGCTGAACTACCGCAATCGGGGCATAGGTATCTACACAACTTTGTAGCTGCCGACCGTAACCACGATGCGAAGCGAGCCGCTCTTGATCTGCTTTTGATCTCAGGCGCCCCGTTAAACCACGCTGGCCGGAATTCGACAGGGATTTGGGGGGTAAACCGGCAGGGATGCCGGTTTAGCCGCCATCGGGGGCAAGCCCCCTCCCACACTTGCAGACAATATCAGGCCAATTCAGCGCGTAGTTGGCGGGCGGCGGTGACCATGTGAATGAGCGCCGCCTCCGTCTCCGGCCAACCGCGGGTCTTCAAGCCGCAATCGGGATTGACCCACAAACGCTCCGCCGGAATCCGCTTGGCAGCCTTGCGCAGCAAGTTAGCCATCTGCGATACATCGGGCACCCGTGGCGAGTGGATGTCATACACGCCGGGGCCGATGTCGTTCGGGTAGTCAAAGGCCTCAAAGGCATCAAGCAACTCCATGTCCGAGCGCGAAGTTTCGATGGTAATCACGTCGGCATCCATCGCCGCGATGGACTCGATCACATCGTTGAACTCGCTGTAGCACATGTGAGTGTGGATCTGGGTCTCGTCTCGCACACCGCCGGCGCACAGGCGGAATGCTTCGGTGGCCCAGTCGAGGTAGTGTTGCCACTGTGCCTGGCGTAACGGCAAACCTTCGCGGAACGCGGCTTCGTCAATCTGCACGATCTTGATGCCGGCGGCTTCCAGGTCCACCACTTCGTCACGAATCGCCAGGGCCAGTTGCCGGGCCTGCACTTCGCGGCTCACATCTTCCCGCGGGAACGACCACATCAGCATCGTTACCGGGCCGGTCAACATGCCCTTCAATACCTTGTCGGTCAGCCCCTGGGCGTAGCGGATCCACTCCACGGTCATGGCTTTCGGGCGGCTCAGGTCACCGAAGATCACTGCCGGCTTCACGCAACGAGAACCGTAGCTCTGCACCCAGCCGAAACGAGTGAACGCGTAGCCATCCAGTTGTTCGGCGAAGTACTCGACCATGTCGTTACGCTCGGCCTCACCGTGCACCAGCACATCCAGGCCGAGGTTTTCCTGCACCTGGACAGCGTGCTTGATCTCGCTGTGCATGGCTTCGACGTATTCGGCTTCGCTCAACTTGCCGGCCTTGTACGACTGGCGCGCCAGGCGGATCGCCGCGGTCTGCGGGAACGAACCGATGGTGGTGGTCGGCAACAGTGGCAGGTTCAGGCCGGCGCGCTGCTTCTCGATACGCTGGGCAAACGGCGACTGGCGCTGGCTGTCCTGCTCGGTGATAGCGGCAACGCGGGCTTGTACGGCAGGCTTGTGGATCCGTGTCGATGCCTGGCGAGCATCCTGTACGGCACGGTTTTCAGCCAGGGCGGCAAGTACAGCGGGTGCCTCGGGCTGGTCGACAGCTTGGGCCAGCAGCGCCACTTCTTCGCACTTTTGCACGGCAAAGGCCAGCCAGCTTTTCAACTCGGTATCCAGCTTGTCTTCACGGCCCAGGTCAACCGGGCTATGCAGTAACGAGCAGGACGGCGCGACCCACAGGCGATCGCCGAGCTTCTCTTGGGCATGCTGCAACGTGGCCAGGGCCTTCTCCAGGTCGCAACGCCACACGTTGCGGCCATTGACCACCCCCAGGGACAACACCTTATAGGCCGGCAAGCGATCCAGGATAGTCGGGTACTGTTCCGGTGCTCGCACCAGGTCGATGTGCAGGCCATCCACCGGCAAGTTGGCCGCCAGGCCGAGGTTTTCTTCCAGGCCACCGAAGTAGGTAGCCACCAGTTTTTTCAGCGGGTCCCGCTGGATCAGGTTATAGGCACGCTCGAACGCATTCTTCCAGTCCTGCGGCAAGTCGAGCACCAGGATCGGCTCGTCGATCTGCACCCACTCCACGCCCAGGTCCGCCAGGCGCTGGAAGATCTGCCCGTACAGCGGCAGCAAGCGCTCAAGCAGATCAAGCTTGTCAAAAGCGTCGCCCTTGGCCTTGCCCAGCCACAGGTAGGTCAGCGGGCCAATGACGACAGGCTTGACGGTGTGGCCCAGGTCACGGGCTTCCTTGACCTCTTCGAACAGTTGATCCCAACCCAGATGGAACTGCTGATCGGCGCTGAACTCCGGCACCAGATAGTGATAGTTGGTATCGAACCACTTGGTCATCTCCTGAGCGTGAGCACCGCCGCAGCAGGTGTCACTGACGCCACGAGCCATGGCGAACAAGGTGTGCAACGTGGCGTGGCCATCGGCCGGGCGGAAACGCTCGGGGATCACGCCAAACATCAGCGAGTGAGTCAGCACCTGGTCGTACCAGGCGAAATCACCAGCGGGCAGCAGTTCAATACCGGCCTGTTTTTGCAGCGCCCAATGGGTCTTGCGCAGGTCACGGCCAACGGCGCGCAGGCCGGCTTCGTCGAGCTCGCCTTTCCAGAACGCTTCCTGCGCTTTTTTCAGTTCACGATCGCGTCCAATGCGCGGAAATCCGAGGGAATGAGCGACTGCCATGACGTAAAGCTCCAATGTCGATGTTTATGGCGCTCATTGTCGGCAGTCGGCAATAGTGAGACAAACTCATTTAATTCTAGATCATCACAAGATCCATTCATGTTTGTACGGCTGCGCATTGCCCATAACCGGACTGGCAGTTATTACCGTCATCCTAACGAACGGTCACACTCGTTCCGTATGCTTAAACGCAAGCGCGCAATTTCCGCCCGCTAACCTTTCGATCTGCCCCAAGTGCGGGCACAATGCGTGTCCTTTTTTGGCAGGCACCGCCGCAGGCTCTCAAAAATGATCAAAACGCCGTACTACCTCATCGATAAACAGAAGCTTCTGGTCAACATGCAGAAGATTGCCTATGTGCGCGAGCAGTCCGGCGCCAAGGCTCTGCTGGCGCTCAAGTGTTTTGCCACTTGGTCGGTGTTCGACTTGATGCAGCAATACATGGACGGCACCACCTCGTCGTCGCTGTACGAGTTGAAGCTCGGTCGCCAGAAGTTCGAAGGTGAAGCGCACGCCTACAGCGTGGCCTGGGCCGACGATGAAATCGAAGAGATGCTCGAGAACTGCGACAAGATCATCTTCAACTCCATCAGCCAGCTGCAGCGCTTTGCCGAGCGCAGCGAAGGCAAGACCCGTGGCCTGCGCGTAAACCCGCAGGTGAGCAGCTCCGATTACCTGCTGGCCGACCCTGCGCGCCCGTTCAGCCGCCTGGGCGAGTGGGACCCGGTGAAGATCGATGGCGTGATCGATCAGATCTCCGGCTTCATGTTCCACAACAACTGCGAGAACGGCGACTTCAGCCTGTTCGACAAGATGCTCGGCACCATCGAGGAACGCTTCGGTGAGCTGCTGCACAAGGTCAAGTGGGTCAGCCTCGGCGGCGGCATCCATTTCACCGGTGAAGGCTATGCACTGGACGCGTTCTGCGCGCGCTTGAAGGCGTTTTCCGAGAAGTATGGCGTGCAGGTGTACCTGGAACCGGGGGAAGCTGCGATCACCAACAGCGCCTCCCTGGAAGTCACCGTGCTCGACACCCTCTACAACGGCAAGAACCTCGCCGTAGTAGACAGCTCCATCGAAGCCCACCTGCTGGACCTGCTGATCTATCGCCTCAACGCCAAGCTGGCGCCGAGCGAGGGCGAACATACCTACATGGTGTGCGGCAAATCCTGCCTGGCCGGGGACATCTTCGGCGAGTATCAATTTGATCGTCCGCTGGCCATCGGCGATCGGCTGTCGTTCATCGACACCGCGGGCTACACCATGGTCAAGAAAAATTGGTTCAACGGCCTGAAAATGCCGTCCATCGTAGTGAAACAACTCGACGGTACAGTCGAGGTGGTTCGTGAATTTGGTTACGACGACTACCTGTCCAGCCTTTCCTAAGCTGGCGGATATAGGAGAAATAAAGCAATTGAAAAAGAACGTTCTTATCATTGGTGCAGGAGGTGTCGCCAAGGTGGTGGCCCACAAGTGCGCGCAGCACAACGACGAACTCGGTCGTATTGCTATCGCGTCGCGCAACATCTCCAAATGCCAGGCCATCATCGACAGCGTCAAGGCCAAGGGTAGCCTCAAGGTACCCGCCGATATCCAGGCCTTTGCGCTGAACGCCCTGGACGTGGAAGCGACCAAGGCCCTGATCCGCGAGACCGAGTCGCAGATCGTCATCAACGTAGGTTCCGCGTTCCTCAACATGTCGGTGCTGCGTGCCTGCATCGACACGGGCGTTGCCTACCTCGACACTGCCATCCACGAAGAGCCGGGCAAGGTCTGCGAGACCCCGCCGTGGTACGGCAACTACGAATGGAACCACCTGCAAGAGTGCAAACAGAAGAACATCACCGCCATCCTTGGCGTGGGCTTCGACCCGGGTGTCGTCAACGCGTACGCCGCGCTGGCGCAGCAACAGCATTTCGACCGCATTGATTCGATCGACATTCTCGACGTCAATGCCGGCTCCCATGGCAAATACTTCGCCACCAATTTCGATCCGGAAATCAACTTCCGCGAATTCACCGGGCAGGTGTGGAGCTGGCAGAACAGCCAGTGGACCAGCAACACCATGTTCGAAGTCAAACGTACCGACGACCTGCCGGTAGTCGGCTCGCAAAACCTCTACCTCACCGGCCACGATGAAGTGCACTCGCTGTCGAAAAACCTCGACGTGCCCAACGTGCGGTTCTGGATGAGCTTTGGCGAGCACTACATCAACGTGTTCACCGTGCTGAAAAACCTCGGCCTGCTCTCGGAAAAACCGGTCAAGACCGCCGAAGGCCTGGAAGTGGTGCCGTTGAAAGTGGTCAAGGCCGTGCTGCCCGACCCGTCATCGCTTGCCCCGGGCTACACCGGCAAGACCTGCATCGGCGACCTGGTCAAAGGCACCAAAGGCGGCCAGCCACGCGAGATGTTCATCTACAACGTGGCTGATCACGAAGAGGCGTATGCCGAGACCGACAGCCAAGGCATCTCCTACACCGCAGGCGTTCCACCCGTAGCCGCTGCGCTGCTGGTTGCCCGTGGCGAATGGGACGTGAAGCACATGGCCAACGTTGAGGAACTGCCGGCTGAGCCGTTCCTCAAGGCGCTGGATGTGATGGGGTTGCCGACTCGGATCAAGGACGAGAAAGGTGATCGTGCCTGGGATGCGATTGCCTGACAGGCGATAGCTGACTGACAAAAGAATGCGCCCTCAGGGGCGCATTTTTTAGGCTCGCACACCTCTCAAACTCGTGAAAACTCATCGCCAATCCGTCTAAGCAACTGTCAATTCTCACAGGTTACGGGCAGGGCAAACTCCACTAGCCTGACTCACTTCTCCCGTCACCATGTGCGAAAGGAGTCGTCCATGCGCCCGCAAAAACAAACCAACAACCTGACAGTGCATCTGCTCTGTCTGCTCTACAGCATCGCCTGCTACCTGATTTTCCTGGCCGCAGTTTTATACCTCATAGGCTTCACAGGTGGCGTGCTGGTGCCCAAGAACATTAACGATGGGCCAGCTGTCGACTGGCCGACTGCTGTGCTGATCAACGGGCTACTGTTGATCCTGTTCGGTGTCCAGCACAGCCTCATGGCGCGTAGAAGCTTCAAGGATAGAATGACCGCGCTCATTGCACCTGTGGCTGAACGCTCCACCTATGTGCTGCTCAGTAGCCTGGTGCTTGGGGTGACGTTCTGGCTGTGGCAACCCATTCCATACACCGTCTGGGAGGTTGAAGCGGCTTGGGCCAAGGCACTGTTGTCAGGTCTGTTCTGGCTGGGCTGGGGCTTGGTGTTGTTGGCAACCTTCCTGATCAGTCACTTCGAACTGTTCGGGTTAAAACAGGCCTTTGATCATTGGCGAAACGCCCCACAAAAGGCGGCGATATTTAAAACGCCGCTGCTCTACCGGGTCGTGCGTCACCCGATGTACCTGGGGTTTTTGATCGCGCTCTGGGCAACCCCGCATATGACGGCAGGCCATCTGTTGTTCGCACTGGGGATGTCGGTTTATTTGTTCGTGGGTGCCCGTTTCGAAGAAAGGGATCTGGTGCAGCTGTTTGGTGAGCCCTATCAACGCTACCAGCGTGAGGTGGGCATGATTGTGCCGCAACTCAAAAAGCGGCGCCGCTAGCCTCCTGGAGGAGCGAGCTTGCTCGCGAAGATCGTCAAGGATGACGCAGGCAGCCTGGATGAACGCTGGGCATCTGCCGGATACTCAAGGCGCGCAGTTGCGGGTAGACAAAGTCTTGGTGAAGCCTGCCCCGCCACATAAAGCCAGGCCGTACATCACTCCCCAGAACACTGAAGATGCAAGCCCCCTCCCACATTCCGTTTTTATGGCGCCTGTTATTCAGCGTTCCACCGCGCCCCTAAAACACCGACCACCCAATCCGCTCACTCAACAATTCCAACGCCTTCATCCCCGCCAGCGAGTTCCCCGCCGCGTTCAACTCCGGCGACCACACACATACCGTGAACTGCCCAGGCACCACCGCGACGATCCCCCCGCCTACCCCGCTCTTGCCCGGCAACCCGACGCGATAGGCAAAATTGCCCGCCTCGTCATACAGCCCGCTGGTGGCCATGATCGAGTTGACCTGCTTGGTCTGCCGCGCCGTCAAGATCTGCTCGCCACTGTGGGCGCTCACGCCTTCATTGGCCAAGAAACTGAAGGCCCGGGCCAGGTCCAGGCAGCTCATCTGCAACGCGCAGTAATTGAAGTAACTGTGCAGCACTGCATGCACGTCGTTATGGAAGTTACCGAAGGATTTCATCAGGTAGGCCATGGCCGCATTGCGCGCACCGTGCTGGGCTTCGGATTCGGCGACCACGCTGTTGACCAGGATCTGCGGGTTACCCGACAGGCGCCGTACAAAGTCGCGCATCGACAAGATCGGCACCGCAAAGCGCGATTGGTTGATGTCGCAGATCACCAGGGCGCCGGCATTGATAAACGGATTGCGCGGGCGGCCGCGTTCGAATTCCAGTTGCACCATGGAGTTGAACGGTTGCCCCGAGGGCTCATGGCCCAGGCGTTCCCAGATGCTTTCGCCGCCGTGATCAATGGCCTGCACCAGGCTGAAGACCTTGGAGATGCTTTGTACCGAGAACAGCGTGTCGGCATCACCGGCGCTGTAGGCCGTGCCATCGTTGCCGTAGACCGCAATGCCCAGTTGGTCGGCGGGCACGTCGGCCAGCGCAGGGATGTAGTCGGCCACTTTGCCGAGGCCGATCAGGGGGCGCACTTCGTCGAGAATCGACTCCAGCAGCGCCTGCATGTCTTGTCCTGTCATCTTTGTTTAAATCAGTGATAAGCGAGGCGCGGAGGATACGTTAATGAGCGCGGAAGCCCCACACAATCTCTACCACCCGCTCTGCAATCACCACATACACCAGGATCAATAACACTTGCAGCGCCAGGTGATAAGGCAACCTGGCGAGTCGGCGGATACCGTCACTGACATTCAACAACATCAACAACGCCGACAGGATAATCAGCCCCCAGCCAGCGACGTTGGAGGCGAACACCCCGATAAATAACTCACGTCGCCCCATCAACGTATCGGTACCCGCCGCAAACAACAGCGCGCACACCAACAGGTTCTTCACGTTGTCGAAAATCTGGGTGCTCAGGTCGTTTTCCAGCAACGCCAGATACCGCGTCCATAAGCTGCGCATACTTGAGTACCGATTGGGAGGGCTCGTCACTCAAGGTAGTTCATTTGCAGGCGCTGTCGAGCCAAGGCGAGGCATTAGAAATGCGCCACGTTTTAGAGGCCTTATCTATAAACGCTCTCCATTTGAGATCAAAGCCAAAAAGCATCTTCTATAATAATCAATCATAATTATTCTTTAATTTTATAATTAGGTTAGAACCAATCGGCATTTTACAGATTGGCCCGTGAGCCCTACTTTCATGCGACGGACCGACCCCCTGCCCGGTGGAGGCTTGTTTACCGACCTCGACAAGGACCTGACCATGAGCATCGAATTCATCGGCTATATCGGCGGCCATCACGCCTCGGAAATCCACCCGCGCAGCGGCCCGACTCTGCAACCGGACTACGTTGAAACCGTCGCCCGTGCCCACGAAACGGCGGGGTTCGACCGCGCCCTGGTGGCATTCCATTCCAACAGCCCGGACAGCACGTTGATCGCGGCCCATGCGGCCAGCGTCACCACCCGACTGCAATTTCTTATCGCCCACCGCCCGGGTTTTGCCCAACCCACATTGGCTGCTCGCCAGTTCGCCACGCTGGATGTGTTCAACGGAGGGCGTACCGCCGTGCACATCATCACCGGTGGCGATGACCAGGAACTGCGTGCCGATGGCAGCCATATCGGCAAGAACGAGCGCTATGCGCGCACCGAAGAGTACCTGGACGTGGTGCGCCAGGAATGGACCAGCGAGCATCCCTTCGACTTCACCGGCACGTACTACCAAGTGCAAGGCGCGCACTCCACGGTGAAGTCGCCGCAACAACCGCATATTCCACTGTACTTTGGCGGTTCCTCAGCTGCTGCGATCGCAGTGGCCGGCAAGCACGCGGATGTGTATGCGCTGTGGGGGGAGACCTATGAACAGGTACGCGAAGTGGTGACCCAGGTGCGGGCAGAAGCGGCCAGGCATGGGCGCACGATTCGCTTCAGCCTGTCATTGCGCCCGATCCTCGCCGAGACCGAGGAACTGGCGTGGCAACGTGCCGAGCAGATTCTGCAGCAGGCCACGGCGCTGGCCGAGCAGCATGGTTTTGTGCGCCGTGAACCGCCGAATGAAGGCTCGCGGCGCTTGCTGGCGGCGGCGGCGCAGGGGTCGCGGCTGGATAAGCGCTTGTGGACGGGAATTGCCGGGTTACTTGGGGCGCAGGGTAATTCCACCTCGCTGGTGGGCACGGCGGAGCAAGTGGCCGAGGCGCTGCTGGATTATTACGACCTGGGGATTACCACGTTCCTGATTCGCGGGTTTGATCCGCTCAATGATGCGATCGACTATGGCAAGAAGTTGATTCCCCTCACCCGCCAGTTGGTCGCAGAGAGAGAACAGGCCCAGCAAGTGGCTTAGGCACACAGCAAGTCGTAAAAAATGTGGGAGGGGGCTTGCTCCCTCCCACATTTGATTTGCTGTGCACTCAGGATCAGTTTTTGTAGTCGGTATCGGTGCGCTCCAACTGCCGCACCAGCGCATTCCAATGCCGTGCCACGCCCGGCCCTTCCCCATTGCTGAACACCTTGGCCTGCTGCTCGACCTTGGCTACCACCTCTGCGGGCGGGAAAACCAACTCGGCATTCCCCGCCGCCTGCGCAGCAATCTGGATATTGCACGCGCGCTCCAGGCCTTGCAGTTGCTGAAAGGCGTGCTCGACGCTGACACCCGCCGTCAACAAGCCATGGTTGCGCAGGATCATCACGCTCTTGTCGCCCAAATCCGCGACCAGCCGCTCGCGCTCGTCCAGGTCCAGGGCCACGCCTTCATAGCCGTGGTAGGCCACGCGCCCTGAGAACGCAATGGCGTGCTGGGAGATCGGCAGCAAGCCGCCCTTCTGCGCCGACACGGCAATGCCGTCGCGGGTATGGGTGTGCAGCACCGCTTGCAAATCGTGGCGCGCGCCGTGAATGGCACTGTGGATCACATAACCGGCGTAGTTGATGCCAAGGCCCGTAGGATCATCGACGAGAGTGCCGTCCAGATCGACCTTAACCAGGTTGGACGCAGTGATTTCATCGAACAACAGCCCAAAGGCGTTAATCAGGAAATGCTCATCGGGCCCCGGCACACGGGCCGAGAAATGGGTATAGATATGGTCGGTCCACTTGTACAGGGCGGCCAGGCGATAGGCGGCGGCCAGTTTGACACGCACCTCCCATTCCTCTGGCGTAACACGTTGGCGGACAGTATTGGAAACACTCGATAGCGAGGTGACGCTGCTCATGACAAAACTTCCTGGATGGCCTTAAGGACGTCAGGCCAGCCTAGGGGAAGCAAAAAAATAATAAAAAGCACATTTTAATCTAAGCTAATTATTATTTTTTTTCATATCACGCCACTGCGCGAACCTTGTGCAAAGAAGCCGCCACCCATTGCCCGAACGCATCCACCGGTCCTTGCAGGTTGCCGAGAAAGTGCGGATAGATCAGCCACAAATCCATCACCGGTTTGAAATCCTTGAGCGGCATCACTGCCAGGTGCTCGCGCTGAGCGCTGCGTTCCAACAACGGACGTGGCACCAGGCCAAGGCCCAGCCCATCCGCCACCAGGCCCAGTTGCAACTCCGTGCCGAAGGTTTCCAGGTTGACCCGCAACGCCAGGCCCTGGTCCGACAAGGTGCGTTGCAACCCGGCACGGAAGCCGCAACCATCCGGGTTGAGGATCCAGCCGTTCTGGTATACGTCCGCCAGTTTGCACGGCTTCTTCGGCAGCTGCGCCTTGGCACAGACCACCACCAGCTCCATCTTGCCGATGGACTCGCCGACAACGTTGTCCGGGAAAATCTTGCCCGCCGGGAACAACGCCACCGCCGCATCCAGTTCGCCGCGTTCGATCTTGCCGACCAGTTGGCTGCCCCAACCGGTGGCAACCTGGGCGCGCAGGTCGGCGTATTCAGTGCGCAGGTGCTTGAGCGCATCCAGCAACACCACATCGCCAATGGTTTGCGGGACGCCCAGGCGTAACACGCCGGTGGGCGGTGCATCGGTGGCCACCAGTTCGCGCAGGGCATCCATCTCGCGCAGGATCAGCCGGCATTGTTCATAGACGCGAGTGCCGATCAGCGTCGGCTTGAGGGGTTTGGTGTTGCGGTCGAACAGCTCCACCCCCAGTGCCTGCTCAAAGTTCTGCACACGGCGGGTAATAGCCGGCTGGGTCAGTTGCAACGACTCGGCGGCATGGCTGATGGACTGGCAACGAATCACTTCGACAAAGGCATCGATATCGTCAATTTTCATTTGGGCCGCACATAGAGATCAGTCATTAAGATGTGCGTGAAGCATAGTTGTCGCGCACCGCTCTGGATAGCCCGCCTTGGGATCGATAACGTCTAACGCTATTCACGGCGGTTCTAAATTACCTGTGGCTATAAGCTAATCATTAAAAAATAGCATATTAACTATAAACATTATGCTTATATAAACCCATCACAACAGCACGATGGAATGGTCATGCCCCAGGCCCGACACCCCGAAAGACTCAGAGCCTTCATAGGCGCCCTGGCGGAATTGATCGACGCCAACCCACGTGAAGGTGACCTGCTGCACCGCGGCGGCAAGCTGCTGGCGCAACTGGTCAGCCATGATGACTGGCTCCCCGACGAGTTCGCCCAGCCCGATCCCGAGCGCTATCAGCAATTTTTGCTGCATGCCGATTCGCGCCAGCGTTTCAGCCTGGTCAGTTTTGTGTGGGGGCCAGGGCAAAGCACGCCGATTCATGACCATCGGGTGTGGGGGCTGATCGGCATGTTGCGGGGCGCTGAGTTTTCCCAGGGCTTTGCACGTGCGCCCGACGGCAGCCTGGTGGCGCAAGGCTCACCCGTCCAGCTGCTGCCGGGCCAGGTCGAGGCGGTATCGCCCAAGATCGGCGATATCCATCAGGTCAGCAATGCCCACCGCGATCAGGTGTCCATCAGCATCCATGTATACGGCGCCAATATCGGTGCGGTACGCCGTGCGGTGTACCAGCCCGACGGCAGCGAAAAATTGTTTATCTCCGGTTATTCCAACGCCTCGCTCCCGAACATCTGGGACCTGTCCAAAGAAAAGAGCCCTGCCCTATGATCACCGTATCGACCCGCAGCTTTGCCCAGATTCGCCAGGCCCTGTTGGACCGTGAGGAGCTGGCGTTGATCGACGTGCGTGAAGAGGCGCCGTTTGCCGAGTCCCACCCGTTGTTCGCCGCCAATATCCCGCTGTCCAAGCTGGAACTGGAGGTGTACGCACGCATTCCACGCCGCGATACCCAGGTCACCCTGTATGACAACGGTGAAGGGCTGGCCAGCCGCGCTGCCGAACGTCTACTTGAGCTGGGCTACACCCAGGTCAGCCTGCTTGAGGGGGGACTGGACGGGTGGCGCCGCGCGGGTGGCGAGCTGTTTATCGACGTCAACGTGCCGAGCAAAGCCTTTGGCGAGCTGGTCGAAAGCCAGCGCCACACGCCGTCCCTGGCCGCCGAAGAAGTCCAGGCCCTGCTCGACAGCCAGGCCGATGTGGTGGTGCTCGATGCCCGCCGTTTCGACGAATACCAGACCATGAGTATTCCCACCGGTATCAGCGTGCCGGGTGCGGAGCTGGTCTTGCGCGCCCGCGAACTGGCGCCAGACCCGGCCACGCGCATTATCGTCAACTGCGCCGGGCGCACCCGCAGCATTATCGGTACCCAGTCGTTGATCAATGCCGGCCTTCCCAACCCGGTTGCGGCGCTACGCAACGGCACCATCGGCTGGACCCTGGCCGGGCAAACACTTGCCCACAACCAAGCCCGCCGCTTCGCGCCAACGCCAGAGGAACATCGCCAACTCGCCGCCGAGGCTGCACGCCGTGTCGCCGACAAGGCCCGCGTCGGCCGCGCCACCCTTGACGATCTACACCACTGGCAGCAGGACACGACGCGCACCACCTACCTGTTCGATGTGCGCACCCTTGAAGAATTCGAAGCCGGGCACCTGCCCGGGGCACGCGCCACACCCGGCGGGCAACTGGTGCAGGAGACCGATCATGTCGCCAGCGTCCGCGGTGCGCGCCTGGTGCTGGTCGATGACGACGGCGTGCGTGCCAATATGTCCGCCTCCTGGCTGGCTCAGTTGGGTTGGCAAGTGCATGTGCTGGATGACCTGCAAGCCGAGCACTTCAGCGAACGCGGCGGGTGGGTCGCGCCAGTGCCTGCGCCACCCCAGGCCGAACTGATCAGCCCGCACACCCTCGCCGACTGGCTGGGCCATGGTGACACCGTGGTGCTGGACTTCACCGCGAGCGCCAATTACGTCAAACGCCATATACCCGGTGCCTGGTGGGTGCTGCGTGCGCAACTGCCTCAGGCCCTGGCCAAGGTGCCGCGTGCCCAGCGCTACGTATTGACCTGCGGCAGCAGCCAATTGGCGCGCCTGGCGGTGGCCGAGGTACAAGCGCTGACCGGCCAGCAGGTGTTCGTGTTGCAGGACGGCACTGCCGCCTGGATCGCCGCGCAACTGCCCCTGGAGGAAGGCGAAACCCACCTCGCCTCACCGCGTATCGATCGCTACCGTCGCCCCTACGAAGGCACCGACAATCCACGGGAAGCCATGCAGGCTTACCTGGATTGGGAGTTCGGCCTGGTCGAGCAACTGGCCCGCGACGGCACCCATGGTTTCTACGTGATCTGAGCTGCTGCTGCATCGTTTTCGCCTATCCGACCCCTTCTCCAGGTGGAGGTATCCCCCTTATCCAACGCCTGGAGTGTGTCCCATGCTGTACGCCATCCCTTTCAAACACCTGCTACTGGGCGCCGCCCTGGCCCTCGGCCTGCTGTCCAGCGTACAGGCTGCCGACCTGCAACCGCTGCGCGTGGCCAACCAGAAATCCACGATCAAGGCGCTGCTGCAAGCCTCTGGCGAAACCCGCAACGTGCCCTACGAAATCAAGTGGTCGGAATTCCCCTCGGCCTCGCCCTTGGGCGAAGCGCTGAATGCCGGCGCCGTGGATGTCGGCGCGCTTGGTGACGCTCCTTATGTGTTCGCTCTGGGCGCCGGCGCGTCGCTCAAAGTGATCAGCATCATCCATGCACAAGGGCGTAACACCACCGCACTGCTGGTGCCCAAGGACTCGCCGATCAAGACCGCGGCCGATCTCAAAGGCAAGAAAATCGTCACCGGGCGCGGCTCCATCGGGCATTACCTGGCGATCAGGGCCCTGAACGATGCGGGCCTGAGCACTCAGGATGTGCAGTTCATATTCCTGCTGCCTGCCGAGTCGCGGCTGGTGCTGGACAACGGCACTGCAGACGCCTGGGCCACCTGGGACCCGTACACCACCGTGGTCACCTCACAGAGCAACGCTCGCGTGCTGGTCAGCGGTAAACACCTGCTGAGCAATCATCTGTACTTCGCTGCGACCGGCCAGGCCATTGCCGACAAGCGCGCGCAACTGGACGACTTTGTCGCACGGGTTGACCGCGCCTACGCCTGGGCCAACGCCCACCCCGATGAGTATGCCGCCGCCCAGGCCAGGATCACCGGCTTGCCGCTGGCCGTGCATATCGAAGTGGCCAAGGACACTCACCTGTCGCCGGTCGCGATTGACGATGCGGTGATCAGCGGCCTGCAAGCCACCGCCGACACGTATGTAAAAGAGGGGCTGCTGCCCAACCGCATCGATGTCTCCCAGGGCTTCGACCCAAGCTTTAACGCCAAGCGTGCCACCCTCGACCAAGCCTCGCGCTAAAGAGGGATGCAGTGCGAGCCCCGGCCCAGCCCCCCTCCCACACTTGACCGAGTACATGCTGATGACTCACTCGTCTCTACGCGCTGTAGACGTCGTCGATTTCGACACCACGCTCACCCGCCTCAGCGCCGAACTGGCCGGGACCGCTCATATCTATGACGAAAGCGGCGCCTTCCCCCACGCCAACTTCAACCTGTTGCACCAACACGGTCTGGTCGCCCTCACCGTCCCCAGCGCCCTCGGCGGCGGCGGTGCCAGCCTGGCCCAGGCGCGCAAGGCCATCAGCGCCATTGCCAAGGGCGAGCCCTCCACGGCGCTGATCCTGGTGATGCAGTACCTGCAACACGCCCGCCTGCAAGACAGCAAAACCTGGCCCCGGCACCTGCGCGTACGCGTCGCCGAGGACGCGGTGCGCAACGGTGCGCTGATCAATGCCCTGCGCGTCGAGCCGGACCTGGGCACACCGGCCCGTGGCGGTTTACCCGCCACCACCGCCGTGCGCACCGTTGACGGCTGGCGTATCAGCGGGCGCAAACTCTACTCCACCGGCAGCCATGGCTTGAGCTGGTTCAGCGTATGGGCGCGCAGCGACGACGCAGACCCGCTGGTGGGCGCCTGGCTGGTGGCCAAGGACAGCCCCGGCGTGAGCATCATCGACACCTGGGATCACCTGGGTATGCGCGCCACTTGCAGCCACGAGGTGGTGCTCGACAACGTACTGGTGCCACTGGACCACGCCGTCAGCGTCAGCCCCTTTAGCGCGCCGCAGCCGGAACTGGATGGCGAAGGCTTGCTGTGGATGTCAGTGCTGCTGTCGTCGGTTTACGACGCGGTGGCCCAGGCGGCGCGGGACTGGTTGGTGAACTGGCTGCAAGAGCGCAAGCCATCCAACCTGGGGGCTGCGCTGTCCACTTTGCCGCGCTTTCAGGAAACCGTCGGCCATATCGACACCTTGCTGTTCGCCAATCGCAGCCTGCTTGAGGCTGCCGCCCAAGGCCACACGCCGGCCGCCAACGCCGCACAATTGAAATACCTGGTGACCGGTAACGCGATCCGCGCCGTCGAGCTGGCCATCGAAGCCTCGGGCAACCCAGGCTTGTCACGCCATAGCCCACTGCAACGGCATTACCGCGATGTGCTGTGCAGCCGCGTGCATACCCCACAAAACGACGCCGTGCTGCAAGGTGTCGGCAGAGCCGTGTTCACCCAACACCAGAAGGAGCGCCCATGAGCCACGTGATAATTGCCAGCCAGTTGGACGAAGACTTCAACCAGGTCATTCGCGAACGACTGGCGCCGCTGCACCCCCAAGCTCAGGTGATCGGTGTGCCGGTGGGTGCGCCGAACGACCTGCCACCCCAGGCCAATATCCTGCTGTTGCGCCCGATCAATGTGCGCGGCTATATCGCCCCCGACACGCCCCCACCGGGCTGGCCGTACGGCGCGCAATGGGTGCACCTGGTGTCATCGGGCATCGACTTTTACCCGCAGTGGCTGTTCAACGGCCCGCCTGTGAGCACGTCCCGGGGCAGCGCGGCCGACAACCTGGCCGAATTCGCCCTGGCAGCAATCTTTGCCGCCGCCAAACACCTGCCGGACATCTGGGTGAAAGACTCGCAGTGGAATTTCACCGCCCTGCGCCCGCTCAAAGGGACCACCCTGGGTATCTTTGGCTTTGGGGCGATTGGCGAAAGCCTGGCGCAAAAAGCCCTGGGCCTTGGCCTCAAGGTGATCGCGCTGCGTCAGAGCCAGGCTCCGTTCAGCGCCGGCGTGGAGGCCACCACTGACATCCACGACCTGTTCGCCCGCGCCGACCATCTGGTGGTGGCGGCACCACTGACCGAGGCAACGCGGCACGTTATCAACCGTGACGTACTAGGCAGCGCCAAGCCGGGGCTGCACCTGATCAACATCGCACGCGGTGGCTTGCTGGATCAGGAGGCGCTGCTGGAGGCGCTGGATAACGGGCAGATCGGGCTGGCATCGCTCGACGTGACCGAGCCAGAGCCATTGCCGGACGGGCATCCGCTGTATACCCATCCCAGGGTGCGGTTGTCGCCGCATACGTCGGCGATTTCTACCAACAGCAAGGAGGAGATTGCGGATACGTTCCTGGCGAATCTGGAGCGGTATGTGGCAGGCCTTGAATTAACCAACGTAGCAAACGCCTGACGCTATTCAAATTACAGGAGCTGGCCTGCCTGCTCCCACACGTATCAGCAGCCGCCAGCCAGGCGTTCACGCAGGAACTCGACCAACGCCTGTACCGGCCGTGAACTCTGCCGGTGCTGGGGGTACACCGCCGACAACGTCAGGGCTTCGGGCGCGAACTCGTCCAATACGCTGACCAGGCGACCGTCCTTCAATGCCTCGCCGACTATGAACGTCGGCAGGTAGGTAACCCCCAGCCCGGCAATGGCGGTGTCACGCAGCAAATCGCCGTTGTTGACCCGCATGCGCCCGCTCACATTCAGCGCTTGCAGCTTGCCCTTGAAGCGCCATTGCACCTGGCGGCCGTGACCGTAAGGCAGGCAGTCGTGGTCGGCAAGGTCGTCAGGTTTTTGCGGCGTGCCGCGCAAAGCCAGGTAATCGGGGCTGGCGCAATACACCCTCGGGATGCTGGCGATACGACGGGCGATCAAGGTGGAGTCTTCCAGGGTGCCGATCCGCAGCACCAAGTCGTAGCCTTCGCCAATCAAGTCTACCGGGCGGTCGCTGAGATCTACCTCCACCGACACGTCGGGATAGCGCTGCAGGAACAGCGGCAGCAGGCAACCCAAGTGCGCCATGGCAAACGAAAGCGGCGCACTGAGGCGAATCGTGCCGCGCGGTTCGCTGTTCTGCCCGGCAATGCCCTGCTCCACCTGCTCGACATCACTGAGCAGGCGCAAGGCGGATTCGTAGTAACTCTGGCCCAGCGGCGTGACATCCAGGCGCCGCGTGGAGCGATTGAGCAGGCGCACGCCCAGGCGTTCTTCCAGCTGGATCAGGCGGCGGCTGACAAATTGCTTGGACAGGCCCAGTTGCTCGGCGGCGGCGGTGAAACTGCCGGACTCCATGACCTGACAGAACAGGCGCATGTCTTCGAAGGGGTTCATTGTCGCTACTCGGTGGACGATGGGCTGTTTTATAGCGGGTTCAGAGGCACACCACAAACCTGATGTGGGAGGAGGCTTGCCCCAACGCTCCCCCGTAGGAGCGAGCTTGCTCGCGAAAAACGTCAACGATAACGCGTGTTTCCTGAATGAACGCGGCGCCTATCAGTTTTTCGCGAGCAAGCTCGCTCCTGCAAAAGCATTACCCTCCCACAGGGGATTACTTACACCTGGCAGATCCGCTTACTTGGCAGTAAACGCCGAGTAGCTGTTCATCAGGTTGCGGTAGTTGGGGATGCGCGGCGACAGCAGGTTGGCCAGGCCTTCCATGTCGTTGCGCCAGTCCACTTGCAGCTCGCAGGCCACCGAGAACCAGTTCACCAGTTGCGCACCGGCGGCGGTCATACGTGCCCAGGCAGCTTGTTGCACGGTCTCGTTGAAGGTGCCGGAGGCGTCAGTGACCACAAACACCTCGAAGCCTTCGGCCAGGGCGCACAGGGTCGGGAAGGCAACGCACACATCCGTCACCACACCGGCAATGATGATCTGCTTGCGGCCGGTGGCCTTGACGGCCTTGACGAACTCTTCGTTGTCCCAGGCGTTGATCTGGCCAGGGCGAGCGATGTACGGCGCGTCCGGGAACAGTGCCTTGAGTTCCGGAACCAGTGGGCCGTTGGGGCCGCTTTCAAAGCTGGTGGTCAGGATGGTCGGCAGGTTGAAGAACTTGGCTACGTCGGCCAGGGCCAACACGTTGTTCTTGAACTCGTTGGGGGAAAAATCCTGCACCAGGGAGATCAGACCGGTCTGGTGATCGACCAGCAGGACAACGGCGTCATCTTTGTTCAAGCGCTTGTAAGTCATGGGGTAACTCCTTGGGTTTCTGGATTAAAAGGCAAAGCATGAGCAGCCAAACGCACCCCAGAAACCCTGGAAGTCGCTGACCGGCACGCTGGAAAGACGGGCTTTTTCATGGCTATGGGCGTGTACGCCGCACGGACCGCTGCACTGATGTACCTGCGCCTGCATCGGCGAAGTCGGGCGCCAGTGCCCTGGCACCTTGGCCACCGGCGACCAGTCCGGCAGCACCGGCACGCGCGGCGGTGCGTAATCTTCGAAGTCGCCAGCGCCGTAGACAACCTTGCCGCCGACCACGGTGAGTACCGACTCGATCCACTTGATGGCCTCTTCATCGACACTGAAAAAGTCCGCCGACAGCGCTGCGACATCGGCCAACTGACCGACCTTGATCTGGCCTTTCTTGCCCTGCTCGGACGAGAACCAGGCGCTGCCGTGGGTAAACAACTCCAGCGCGGTAAGGCGCGGCAAGCCCTCGGCATGCAGCTCCAGGCCGCCGACCGTGCGCCCGCTGACCATCCAGTACAACGAGGTCCAGGGGTTATAGCTGGAGACCCGCGTGGCATCGGTGCCCGCCCCTACCGGCACGCCTTCGGCCAACATGCGCTTGATCGGTGGCGTGGCTTCGGCGGCCTTGGCGCCATAGCGCTCGACAAAGTACTCACCCTGGAACGCCATGCGATCCTGGATCGCAATACCACCGCCGAGGGCGCGCACCCGTTCGATGTTTTTCGGGGTGATGGTTTCGGCATGGTCGAAGAACCACGGCAGGCCATTGAACGGAATGTCACGGTTGACCTTCTCGAACACGTCGAGCATACGCGAGATGGATTCGTCGTAAGTGGCGTGCAGGCGGAACGGCCAGCGCTGTTCCACCAGGTGGCGCACCACCGGTTCCAGCTCCTGTTCCATGGTCAGCGGCAGGTCCGGACGTGGTTCGAGGAAGTCTTCGAAGTCCGCAGCGGAGAACACCAGCATCTCCCCGGCACCGTTGTGGCGCAGGTAGTCGTCGCCCTGATGCAGGGTCACGCTGCCGGTCCAGTTCTTGAAGTCGCTGAGTTCTTCCTTGGGCTTTTGGGTAAACAGGTTGTAGGCGATGCGCACCGTCAACTGCTGGTCCTTGGCCAGTTGCTCGATCACCGCGTAATCGTCCGGGTAGTTCTGGAAACCACCGCCGGCATCGATAGCGCTGGTCAGGCCCAGGCGATTGAGTTCGCGCATGAATTGGCGGGTGGAGTTGACCTGATATTCCAGCGGCAGTTTTGGGCCTTTGGCCAAGGTCGAATACAAAATCATCGCGTTGGGCCGCGCCACCAGCATCCCGGTGGGGTTGCCGTTGCTGTCACGTACGATCTCGCCGCCCGGTGGGTTCGGCGTGTCCTTGGTGTAGCCGGCCACGCGCAGCGCCGCACGGTTGAGCAAGGCGCGGTCGTACAGGTGCAGCACGAACACCGGGGTATCCGGCGCGGCCTGGTTGAGTTCTTCCAGGGTGGGCATACGTTTTTCGGCGAACTGGAATTCGTTCCAGC
The DNA here is from genome assembly GCF_015277575.1 of Pseudomonas sp. OST1909. Classification (NCBI taxonomy): domain Bacteria; kingdom Pseudomonadati; phylum Pseudomonadota; class Gammaproteobacteria; order Pseudomonadales; family Pseudomonadaceae; genus Pseudomonas; species Pseudomonas sp. OST1909. The sequence continues at coordinate 2,876,914 of NZ_CP063780.1, read as the reverse complement.
CGCCGACCACGCGTACCCATTGCGGTGTGGGCGTACGATCCGCCTGGTCCTTGAGCATGCGCAAGGCATCGGCCAGGGACGGCACGCCCTCCCAGCGCAGTTCGAGGTTGTAGTTCAGCCCGCCACGGATCAGGTGCAGGTGCGAGTCGTTGAGCCCGGGGATGACGGTACGGCCCTTGAGGTCGATCACCTGGGTGCCACTGCCGCGCAGGGCCATGGCCTCGCCGTCAGTGCCGACAGCGACGAAGCGCCCGTCGCGAATGGCGACGGCGCTGGCGCGTGGGTTTTCCCGGTCCACGGTGTGGAACTGGCCATTGAACAGAATCAGATCGGCGTTCATAGGGTTTCCTTTACAGAGGCTTCAAGCCAGGGAGCGAACAAGCGGGTGGCTGCCGGCATCAGCAGGTACACCACCAACAGCACGATGGTGAGGGTGACCAAAAAGGTCGAAACCACGTAGTTGGACAAAAACGGATGCAGCCGCAGGATCGGCCCCCAGATAATGGGCAGCAGCAAGGTTTGCGGCAGGATCACAAACAGGCTCACCACCGCCTGCTTCCAGCGCGGTGGCTTGGCGGCGCCGTCGGCCTGAGGGGCGAACCAGAACTCATTGGCGCCGCCGATTTCAGTCTGGTCGCCGTCAGCCAGCATCGGCGCGGCTTCGTCGATCAGGGCCTGGCGTTGTGGAGAGTCGAGCCACAGTTCCAGGGCATCGGTGGAGCTATAGCGCAATACGCAGGTGAACAGGGCCGTGCCGTTTTGCTGGCTGCGCACCACGTCGACGCCCAGGTGGCCGGGGCGTTCGCCAGCGATACGCACGATGCGGCGTAGCCAGGCTTCGTACTCGGTTTCACGGCCGGGCTTGACCCGGTGCTTGACGACCAGCGTGACGACTTCGTCAGAGCTGGTTTTAGGTGTTGGGTCCATGATTGGGTGACTCCCCCGCAGGATTGAGCGATGGGAGGAGTTTGCCGGGCCGGGGGTACTGGGAATTGGATGTATGTGCTGTCTGGGTTTCTGTGGGAGGAGATCACCGACAGTCACTTGGCATTCAGTTCGCCGCCATATGCTCGGCAATCCGCCCGCGTAGCCAGCGCTCCGCCGGATCATTGTCATGCACCCCGCTCCAGACCATCGACAGTTCCGCCGCATCAATCGCAAACGGCGGATCCTCGGCCCGCAAGCGGGTGCCTTCGGTCAACGCGCACGCTGCGTAGTCCGGCACGGTCGCGATGATCTGCGTTCCCGCCAGCAACGCGCGCAACCCGCTGAACTGCGGCACCGCCAGCACCACCCGCCGCGAGCGGCCGATGCGCGCCAGGTCCAGGTCGATATTGCCGCTCAGGTCACCCGAGAATGACACCATCGCATGGGGCCTGGCGCAGTAGTCATCCAGAGTCAGCGGCGCCTCACCGTCATCCCCGCGCAACACCTTGCAGGGAATATCCCGCAGTTTCTTGCGCTTGGCATTGGCCGGCAGTTCGGTGGTGTAGCTCACCCCGACCGAAATTTCACCGCTGGCCAGCAGCGATGACATCAACAGGTAATTGGCCCGGCGCACCACCACGATGATGCCCGGGGCCTCTTCGCGCAGTTGGCTGAGCAACGCGGGAAACAGCCCGAACTCGGCGTCATCGGACAGGCCAATGCGAAACACCGCGCAACTGGTGGAAGGGTCGAAATCCTTGGCGCGGCTGACGGCGCCGGAGATGGTGTCCATGGCCGGTTGCAGCTCCTTGAGTATTGCCACCGCCCGTGGCGTGGGCTCCATACCGCGACCGTTGCGCAGCAACAACGGGTCGTCGAACAAATCGCGCAGACGGCCCAGCGCCGCGCTGACCGCCGGTTGGCCCATGAAGAGCTTCTCGGCAACCCGGGTCAGGTTTTTTTCGAACATCAGGGCCTCGAAAATCACCAGCAGGTTCATATCGACGCGACGCAGGTCGTTGCGGTTCATGGCGGTATCCAGACAATTTGCAGAGGGCAAGCAAAGCATGTCCCGCACGCCTGCGATTGCATAGCCGTGCTGTCTTTTATGCGGCGGCACCTAGCGAAATTAACAACGATTAACTCGTCAGCCAGGCGGCCCGCCAACAAGATAAGCCACGTCTACACTGCATCCATTCACGGGAACGCTCCCATCGACTGCGGATATTTGTCATGGCCCGACTTGAGCAATACGCCCCTCGTTTGTCCGCCACCGGTGGCCTGTGCCCCCGGCGCGAGCGCATCGCCAAGCAATTGATCCTCGCCAACCTCGGCGAAAGCCTGGCCATCGCCGACCTGGCACAGGCCTGCGCCTTGTCGCGCAGCCATTTCTCCCGCGCGTTCAAATGCACCACCGGAGTGTCGCCCCAGGAATGGATTCGCCAGCAGCGGATTCTGCGGGCCAAGGAATTGATCACCGGTTCGTCCTTGAGCCTCACGCAAATCAGCCTGGAATGCGGATTCTGCGACCAGGCGCACTTCTGCCATATGTTCACGCGCAGCGAAGGCGTGAACCCGATGACCTGGCGAAATCACCACTCGCGTTCCAAGCCTGACGTGATCGCCGCCTAGTGGTCTTGCCGCGGCTGGAATATGCTGGCCCAACCCCTACTCCAGAACCTGGGCAACCATGACAGACCTGAGCGACCAGGCCGTGCACTTCGGCCCCTACTGCATCCACCCGCGCCAGCGCCTGGTGCTGGAGGCCGGTCGCCCGTTGCGCCTGGGGCGGCGGGCGGTGGATATCCTGCTGATCCTGCTGGAGCAGGCCGGCAATGTGGTGAGCAAGCAGGAGCTGATCGCGCGGGTCTGGCCCACCAGCGTGGTGGAAGACGGCAACCTGCGGGTACACATGGCGGCGCTGCGCAAGGCGCTGGGTGACGGCCAGGCCGGGCAGCGCTATATCGTCACAGTCGCCCAGCGCGGCTACAGCTTTGTTGCGCCACTGAGCATCGAACCGATGACGCTACCCACCGACGGCGCCCCCCAGCGCCCGCGCCATAACCTGCCGCTGCGACGCACGCGAATGATCGGCCGCCAGGCCCTGATCGACGCCCTGGTGCAGCAACTGCCGCAGCAACGCTTCATCACCCTGACCGGCGCCGGTGGCATCGGCAAGACCACCGTGGCCCTGCGTGTCGCCGAATTGCTGATCGGGCATTACCGCGATGGGATTCATCTGCTGGACCTGGCGCCGCTGAGCGCCGCGTCAATGATCCTGCCCAATCTCACCGCCCTGCTCGGCCTCACTCCCGGCGAAAATGCGCCACTGGTCAGCTTCGCCCGCAGCCTGCAGGCGCGTCAGATGCTGCTGGTGATCGATAATTGCGAACACCTGCTCGACGACATTGCCCTGATCAGCGAAACCCTGTTGCGCCATGCGCCGCACCTGCACATTCTCAGCACCAGCCGCGAAGCCCTGCGCGCCGAGGGTGAACATGTACAACGCCTCGAACCGCTGGCCTGCCCGCCCGCCACCGGCAACCGTGCCCAGGCCCTGGGTTATCCGGCCATGCAATTGCTGATCGAGCGGGCGATGTCTCATCAGGACAGCTTTGCCCTCAGCGAAGCCGAACTGCCGTTGGCAATCGATATTTGTCAGCGCCTGGACGGCATTCCCCTGGCGATCGAACTGGTCGCCGCGCAGATCGAACGCTTTGGCTTGCAGGGGCTGCTGGTGCAGATGGAGGACAACTTCCGTCTGCTGACCCGCGGGCGACGCAGTGCCCTGCCCCGCCAGCAAACCCTGCGAGCTACGCTCGACTGGAGTTTTGATTTGCTCACCGAATGCGAAAAAATCTGCCTGCGCCGGCTCGCGGTGTTTCGCGGTGGTTTCAGCCTGGTCAGCGCGGCGGCGGTGATCGCCGGGGAAAACATTGCCCCGGCCCAGGTGCTGGGCTCCATCACGCAACTGGTGGCCAAGTCGCTGTTGAATGTGGAAGCCAGCGATGACGAGGTGGTTTATCGCCTGCTGGATATTACCCGCACCTATGCCCTGGAAAAGCTCAGCCAGGCCGGCGAGCTGCACGCCACTCGCGAACGCCACGCCGCCAGGTGCCTGGCGCTGATGGAACAGGCGCAAGGCGACTGGGAACTGATCGCCACGCAGCCCTGGATCGACCGTTACGCACCGCTGCGCGAGGACGTGCGCGCCGCACTCGACTGGAGCTTTACCGAGGAAAACGAGCACCTGTTGGCCATTCGCCTGACGGTCAGTGCGATGCCGCTGTGGCAGGAGCTGTCGTTACTGCGCGAGCACGGCGGTTATGTGCACAAGGCGCTGGCGCTGATTGATCAGGTCAAGGCCCCTTGCACCCAATTGACCCTGCAATTGCAGTTGGCCTTGGGCAGTCTCTCGTACCATGCCTTGGGCCCCGCGCCCCAGACCGTCGCAGCCTTCGTGGGTGCCGCACGCCTGGCCGAAATGAATCAGGACCTGGCCGGCCAGTTGCGTGCGGTCTCAGGCCATATGGCCGTGAACCTGTGTGCCGGACGCTATGCCGAGGCGCTGGAGCAAAGCGTACAGTTCGAGCGCCTCGACCCGCGCACCGAACCGCTGCTGGACCTCAGCGTCCAACGCTTGCGCGCGCTGGGCCAGCACTACATGGGCAATCAGCCGCTTGCTCGTCACCATGCCGAGCAGGTGCTGCAGCGCATGACCCACAGCGGCCACGTGAACCGCTTCGCCCATGGCGTTGGCGTGCAATACGACCAGAACGTCGCATCCCTGACCGTCCTGGCGAGGATCCTGTGGCTACAGGGCTTTCCCGAGTGCGCCTGGCGCACGGCCAGCCAGGCACTGGAACTGGCACTGCAGATCAATCACGGCACGTCGATCTGCTACACCCTGGCGTTGGCCGGCGTGGTAATCGCCCGCTACAACGGCGCCGAAGACGACGCACACGCGTTGCAAACGCTGCTGCTGGAGCAATCCCACAAGCATTCAGTGCAACTGTTCCAGACCTGGGCCGGGCATTACGCCGGCATCCTGGGTGACAACCATTTGCAGGGTTTGGGACTGATCGAGGATACCTTGATCACACTCGGCTCCCGTGAAGCCGACGCGGCCGCCGTCGAAAGGGCACGCAGTGGCGCTGCCGGCTGGTGCGCCACGGAAATCCTGCGGGTGCGCGCCGAACAGTTGGCGCGTCAAGGTGATATGCGCGTCGCTGAAGACCTCTTGCTCCAGGCCCTTGGCCTGGCGCGCCAGCAAGGCGCGCTCGCCTGGGAGCTGCGATGTGCGCACTCCCTGGCGCAACTGTGGCAACAGCAAGGGCGCAGCCTGGCTGCCAGGAACCTGCTGAGCCCGATCCACGCGCAATTTACCGAAGGCTTCGCCACCCAGGACTTAATGCGCGTGCGCGGCCTGCTCGACCAGTTGCAAGACAAACGGCCGGCCTGAACACGCATCCAGGCAGTCTCCATAACCTTGCTGCAACCGCTGCACCTGGCTCGGATCACGCAGTTGCGCCAAAGCATAGCTGCGCACGCAGTTGAGCAACCGGTAGCGCCGCGGGCCAAGCCCAGGCTCGATGACCAGCAGCGAGGTATTGACCAGACGCGCCAACAGATAAGTCAGGTCGGCGTGCTCAAGCTCGGTACCGCGTACCATCTCACTCAACGTGGGCAAGGTCACCGCCATCTTGAACAAGCCCAACTGCAAGAACAGCCAGCACTGCGGCAGGCTCAGACGCGCGTAGCTCCAATCCAGGGCAGCGGTCAATGAGCGATGGTGCTCTACCGCTGTGCGGCGACCGCGCGTCAGCCCCTGCAGGCCGCTGCGCAACTGCTGCTGCACTGCGCCGATGCCCAGCGCATCGACCTGGGCGGCCGCCAGTTCGAGGGCCAATGGGATACCGTCCAGGCGTCGACAAATATCGCGCAACGGCGCCAGGTCCTGCGGCCGCAATACAAAATCCTGCTGACTGGCGCGGGCGCGGGCGACAAACAGCTGCACCGCGGCACACTCCATGGCCTGCTCGACACTACGGCACGCCGACGGTGAAGGCAGTGCCAGCGCAGGTACACGCAACACCCACTCGCCGGGCGCCAGCAAGGGTTCGCGGCTGCTGATCAGGATACTCACCTCGGGCGCTCTTTCGCGCAGTGCGCGCACCAGCTTTCGACAGGCGCCGAGCAACAGGTCGGCACCGTCGAGCACCAGTAGCAGTTGGTGCGAGGCCAACTGGCGAGACACCTCATCGAGGCTGTAAGTGGGCTTGAACTGCATGACCGTGGCAACGCTGGCAAGCAGTTCGCCAAGGGTTTGCACCTGGGTCAGGTCGAGCCACCACACCCCGTCGCGATAGCGCGGCAACACGCGCTCGGCCAGGACCAGGGCCAGCGTACTTTTGCCGACGCCGGCCACACCGGTGAGGGTCAGCAAGCGTTGCCCGGACAAGCGCCGCGCCAGCAGGCTCACCAGCTCTTCGCGACCGAACACCGGGCTGAGCCGGGCAGCCAGGTTATGCGCAGCCGGCAGCGTCGGCACAGTGGCTTGCACGGGGCCGACGAAGCAATAACCACGCTGGGGGTGATTGAGGATCAGGCGTTGTCCGTCCAGCGCCCGACGCAACGCGGCAATATGCACGCGCAGGTTATTGTCTTCGACGACGCTGTTGGGCCAGACCCGTTCGATCAAGGTGGCCTTGCTGATGAACTGCCCCGGCACTTCCAGCAGTACCGCAAGAATATCCAACGCCCGCCCGCCCAACGGCACCGGCCAGCCAGACTTGCTGACCAGGCGCTGTTGCCGATGAAAGGTGTAGGGGCCGAAGCTCAGCGTCTCAGAATCTTGCATGTCCGTAACTGCGCTGAAACACCCGTGCTTGAGTGCCTGCGCATCCTTTTCCATGGGCTCGGCCCTATCTTGCCAGCTAGCGATGACAGGACAATGCTGGCACGGGGAGCGATACGGACAATCGAGTGCCTCAGACGGACATTGTGTCGTTAACTGAACTGTTGTCGGTATTGGGTCGGGTTCAGGCCCAGTTTTTCACTGAACAGAAAGCGCATATGCCGCACGCTGCCGAAGCCTGCGTGAAACGCCACGGTCTTGAGCGGCAGGTCGGTGGTTTCCAGCAGTTGCCGGGCACGGTCGATGCGCGCGCCCTGCAAGAACGCCATGGGCGTCATCTGCACGTCCTTGGCGAACAGCCGCGCAAAATGGCGTGCACTCATGCCGGCCAGTTCGGCCATGGACTCGATAGTAAACGGCTGCTCAAGATGCGCCAGCACGTGGTTCTGCACGCGGGTGATCGCGGTTTCCTGGGGCGCTACCGCAGCCGTCATGGGGCTGAACTGGGCCTGGCCACCCTGGCGCTTCATCACCACCAGCAAGACTTTGGCCACGTCCACCGCCACTTGCTTGCCATGGTCCTGGGCAACCACCGACAGGGCCAGGTCGATACCCGCAGTGACGCCGCCGGAGGTAATCAGGCGCCCGTCCTGCAAGTAGATGCGGTCTGTCTCGACGATGGCCTTGGGAAAAGCCTTGATCAAGCGCTCGGTGTAGTGCCAGTGGGTGGTCACGCGGTGCGCGTCGAGCAAACCTGCATGGCCGAGCACAAAGGCCCCGGTGCAGATCGAGCCGAAACGCCGGGCACGCGGCGCGGCGGCCTTCAGCCAAGGCAGCAACGCGGGATGGCATTCGTTATAGGCACCTGGGCCACCCGGCACCAGCAGCAGGTCATAAGCCGCCTGGGCCTGTTCCAACAGCAGATCGGTCTGGACCACCACACCATTGGATGCCCGCAACGGACCAGGCTCAGTGCCAATGGTCAGGATCTGGTAGTGATCGGCCGCCGGCAGGTAGCGGTTGGCAATCGAAAACACTTCAAGCGGCCCGGCCATGTCGAGCAGCAGGAAGTCCGGAAACAGCGCCATGGCCACGGTTTTCATAAGCGGGAAATGTCCATCGAGAAGAAGTGCGACGGGCATTATGGCACGACTTTTACTGTCAACTTGAGGTTGACAGTTATTCTATTTTCATCTTCTTAATCAATCATTCGTTAACCATTAACCTTCTTCTCAACCCAAGCGCCCTGCATCTCGCAGCCCGCGCTCACTTGAGGACTGGACCATGCTGACCCTTCGCAAAGCTTCCGAACGCGGCGCCGCCAATCACGGTTGGTTGAAGTCGTTCCACACCTTCTCTTTCGCCAACTACTGGAACCCCAAGGAGCAGGGGTTTTCCGACCTGCTGGTGATCAATGATGACCGTGTCGCCGCGGGTAAAGGCTTCGGCCAGCACCCCCACCGCGACATGGAGATCTTCTCCTATGTGCTTGAAGGCGCACTGGAGCACAAGGACACCCTGGGCACCGGTTCGGTGATTCGCCCCGGCGATGTGCAACTGATGAGCGCCGGCAGCGGCGTGGCCCACAGCGAGTTCAACCACAGCCAGCGCCTTGGTGTGCATTTCCTGCAAATCTGGATCGTGCCCAACGAAGCCGGCGCCAAGCCACGCTATCAGCAGGAGCACTTCAGTGAAGCGCAAAAACGTGGGCGCTTGCAGTTGATCATCTCGCCGGACGGCGCCAACGGTTCGCTGAAAGTGCGCCAGGACGCACGGGTGTATGCCGGGCTGTTCGACGCTGACGAAAGTACCCGCCTGGAGCTGGCACCGGATCGCTACGCCTACGTCCATGTGGCACGCGGCAGCGTTGAACTCAATGGTCAGCGCTTGCAGGAAGGCGACGGTGTGCGAGTGCGCGACGAGCGCCAGATCCGCCTGAGCCATGGCGAAGACGCCGAGGTGCTGGTGTTTGACCTGCGCCCCAACGAACTGCCGCAGATGCCATGACGGCCACAGTGATGGCCCCGTAGGCGGGACCATCGCTGGCATCGATAGTCACCATCAGCGCAATGAAGTTCTCTTAAAACATGCAGCGCGTAACATCAAACCCATGCCAAACGGCACCCAACCAAAGCACTCGGAGCACACCATCATGAAACGCCAAATCCTGCTTAGCCTCGCTTTCTCGGTACTCGCTGCAAACGCTTTTGCCCACCCGGTAGTCGCTGAAGGCGGTGCCGACCGCCTGATGGAAACTCGTGTCGCCGAAGGTGGCGCGGATCGCTTGCAGGAACGTGGCCTGGCCGAAGGTGGTGCTGACCGCTTGCAGGAACGTGGCTTGGCCGAAGGTGGTGCTGACCGCTTGCAGGAACGCGGCCTGGCCGAAGGTGGTGCTGACCGCTTGCAGGAACGTGGCTTGGCCGAAGGTGGTGCTGACCGCTTGCAGGAACGTGGCTTGGCCGAAGGTGGTGCTGACCGCTTGCAGGAACGTGGCTTGGCCGAAGGTGGTGCCGAGCGTCTGCTGAGCTCCCACGTATAACCCCGCGCTGTTTGCGGGAGCCCCCAAACCGGCCTGATCAGCCGGTTTTTTTTCGTCTGCGATTTGCTCGGCTGTCAGGTCGCCTCCGGGGGAAGTCGAATCGTCGCACCGCCCCTTCCACATTTGGGTCAGCCCTGGACGATCAGGAATTTCTTGCGATACGCCGCCGGCAACATACCCACCCGCTGCTGAAACAGGCGTCGAAACGAATTGCTGTCTTCATAGCCAACGGCATAGGTAATGCTGTCGAGCGTCATGCGCGTTGACTCAAGCATCTGCTTGGCCCGTTCCAGACGCAGAGTTTGCAGGTAGCCGATTGGCGTATGACCGGTGGCGTCCTTGAAGCGGCGCTTGAAATTACGCACGCCAAAGCCGAAGCGCCGGGCCACCTCGTCGATCACCAATGACTCGGTAAAGTGCTGCTCCAACCAGTGCTGTACGCGCAGAATCTCGCTATCCCCGTGGCTTTTGGGCAACGACCACATGGCATACACCGACTGTTCGGTGCGCCCGGTATCGATCAGCAAATATTTGCCGCAGGTATAAGCCAGTTCCGCAGAGCCGAAGCGGCGGATCAGGTGCAGCATCAAATCCATCGCCGCCGTGGCGCCACCGCAGGTAATCAAGCGGTTTTCTTCGCAGAGGATCTGCCCCTCATCCAGGCAGACCTGGGCATAGCGACGACGGAAGAACTCGGTAAACGCCCAATGGGTGGTGGCGCGCAAGCCCTGCAACAGGCCCGTTTCGGCCAAGAGAAACGCGGCCGTGCACATCGAGGCCAGCACTGCGCCACGACCGTGCAGCTCACGCAACCAAGGGCCGTAAGCGGCAAACGTCGGCAAGACTTCCTTGAGGGTAAACAGAAAGCCTGGGATCAATACCAGGTCGGTCCGGGCCACCTGCGCCACGCTGCAATCCACCTCCAGGCGCTGGCCGCCCCATGTCACCACCGCCTGCCCATCCAGGGAAGCCAGCACCACCTCAAAGCACGGGCTATCCGCAAACAGGTTGGCCGCACTGAGTACTTCCATGGCGAGGGTGGCATTGGCAGCGGAACATCGGTCAGCCAGAAGCAAGGTAATGTGCATTTAAAAACCAGTTTGCGCTTTTCGCATGAAATAAGTCATTTGCGCACCTACCTTATCCGATTCCTCACCTTTACAGTGCGGTCATTGTTCAACTGTCTGGCGTCTTTTCATGAATCTCTGGTTTCGATTACTGCACATGCTGTTGCGCCGCCCCTGGCGCAAACCGGTCCACGGCCTGGCCACTACGGTGGTGCGCATGAGGGTTTGGCCGTTGGACCTGGATCTGAACCGGCATGTCACCAATGGTCGCTATTTCACCCTGGCAGATGTGGCGCGCATGGATTTTGTGCTGCGCACGGGTGCCTTTCGCGTGGCGCTGCGCCACAGGGCAGTGCCGATCGTGGGCGATACCTGGGGCAAGTTTCGTCGCGAGTTGAAACTGTTCGAGGTATTTGAAGTGCACACCCGAATGCTCGGCTGGGACCACAAGTGGAGCCTGATGGAGCACCGCTTCGTCAGCCATGGCCGAGTGATCGGCGTGGTGGTGATCCGTGGAGTGTTCCGCAGCGCCAAGGGCAACGTGCCGCCGTCGGATTTCGTGCGCGAACTGGGTCTGGAAGAAACGTCGCCACCTATGCCCCAATGGCTCAGTGACTGGGCGCGCAGTTGCGATCAGATGAGTGTGCAATTACGGGAACAAGAGCAAGCGTGAAGGCTGTTTAGCCCACAGGGGGTAATACGACCGCGTGTCGCTATTAGTCACACTCCATTCTCTGCCGGAGGGGAACCCTGGTGCCCCTTTCCTTCACCCAACTCGGCGTCTGAAGCTCAAGCGTACACCTTAGGAAACTTGCCTATTTGCTATTCGACTTACAGGTCCGCCATCCATGCTCAACCCGACTACACACGCCGAATCACACTGGTACAACAGACCCTTCCATACCCCCAAGCCTGATAGGCCGCCCCACCAGGCACCCGCAATCGAACCGGCAACCACCTTCCCTGCCGTCGACTCCGAGAAGCGTGCCATTGCGCCGAAAACCTTTAAGCAAGGGTTCGGCGACAGGCATGACCTGCAGCTGCTGGCAACGAAACTCGCAGCCATCGCGCCACAATTGGATGTAAACACCACGCCTCAAGCAATACTTGTCACCTTAAGAGCACCACTGGATATTCATCCTGACTCATCGTTTCCTATGCGCCCCAGTGAAGGGGCGACACTGGAGAGCTTTATCAGGGCCAAGGGTTGGTCGATACCGACCACCAAGCTTTCGCTGATTGAGCTGATAAATACGGTAAAACAGCAAGCCCTGGCGCAACCACTGGGGGATTTTGGTGGAGCGTTGTCATGGTCAACTCCCCTGAGCCAGGCTGAACAGAGTCGACTGCGCATTATCTCCATGAGGTCAGATTACCAGAACGCCCTGGAGGCTTTGCTGGCCGAGCACCCACTGCCCACTGAGGTACACAGTGATCCCGCCCAGGCGCTGGAGGCCTTGCTTAACGGTGCCGCTGGGCAAACGCTGGGCAAATACCTGCAGGAGCAGTCCGGCGGTATTGCCACGGCCAACAGCGCCACGGACTACCTGATGGCCGCCATTCACCTGCAATTGGACCCAGAATCCATCACCGCACCTCACCGCCATAAAGTGGCGGGATTCGATCTGGCGCACGAGAACCACTGGGGTAAACCTGCTTCCTCGGTCCTGGATGCATTGAGCAAGTACCTGATCGACAGCGCCAGGATCAGCCCTGCGCTGTCCAAAGTCGGCGCGTATGCATTACTGGCCAGGAAAGCGCCTGTCTATCTGATCAAGGACATCCCAGCCACTGTAAGGCCTGGCAGCCCCGCCTGGCTGAACCTGGTGATTGCTGCGGCAGCCATTGAAGCCGGTACGCCGGGAAAAGTCCCGAACATGACCTACGTCCAGGTGATGCAGGAAGGTGAACGTGCCAGGCTGGCGCAACCTGAGGCGGCTGAGCGAGCGCGCACGGCCGCACTGGTAGATTGGGGGGTTTGCCATAACGTGATTGCACGCAAGGACGACACGCAATACAGCCTGCAGGAACTCGAAAGCCTGAAAACCACCTTCACACAACGCCAGCAGGACATGCTCGCCGCGTCCCGAGCACTGGATATGGAACTCCCTACTCGCGAAAAAATGGCCATGGCCGTGCTGGTAGAACGATATGGCGATCTGGGCGATCTGTTCAGACAAAAGCTGATAAAGACCACCAACACGCCGCGCACAGGGCAGAACAAGGCTCATACATGGCTCTATGGCCGTCACTCGATGCTGGACATCGCAATGATGGATCTAAGATTGCCCTACCTGTTTGAATCGGCGGACAAACGTGTACCGATAAAAGACCTGAACGCCCGCTACCGGTTTGATGTGAGCGGCAACTTCGAAAAGCGCTTTGAGGAAACGATCAAGCAGAAAAAAGTCGCCCTTGGCACGACCGTCAAACACCTGATCGCTCAATTGCCCCTGGAAGACCGCAAGAACTTCGAGTACGGCAAAATTACGTATTATCGAAACTCCTCCACTGAGTTGGGCTTCTGGAGCAAGTCCAACCCCGTCTATGAAAAAAACCTGCTGGTAAAAATTGAACGTAACGGCCAAACCACTGGCTACTGTATTGACCTTACCCAAGGCGCAATCGTGCCCGTTGAAAGGTGGGCGGTTAAAGAGCGCGAGTCCAGGGATGCTGGAAATGTGGAGCTCAAGACCAACGTGTTCGTACCCACGAGCGTCAGTGCCAGCCACGCAAGCGAACGCACGACTGGCGCAGCTATGGATAGTTTTGCCACCACGCGCACTCAACACATCGCCGATGCCTTCGTCGAGCATTTCAATCTCGACGACCCGGACATGGAGAAATACGCCAGAGGCCAAACAACCCAGGACCTGGCCAATGAGAAAGCCAATCAGGTGAACGATTTCTTCATGAATTTGATTCCTTTCCGCTCGGCAATTGAAAACTTTAAAAAAGGCAACACTCTTGAGGGCGGGTTTGACTTGGCCCTGGATGTATTCGGCTTTCTGACAGCCGGCGCGGCTACCATCGGCAAACTGACCAACGTTGCTGCAAGCGCCGCATCCCTTGTGACCAAAGTCGCACGGACCGGCAAAGTCATCGGCATGGTCACATTGAGCAACTTCAACCCTTTGGACGGGTTGGCTGACCTGGCCGTTGGCGGTACAAACCTGATCAGCAAAGGGCTGAACAGGACCACGGCGTGGCTTGCCAACATACGTGCCACGGATAAAAGCCATGATTGGTTGAAAACTATCAGCCAGGAACATGGCAGCGCTTTGCTGGGTTCGGTCAAAGCCAGCGGGCGCACCCTTGAAAGTGTGGCGGTATACAAAAACAATCAGTGGCATCACTACGACCCCATCACCCGCCAACCCTACGGCGCACCGATCAAGGACTTCACCCCTAAGCTGCTGGCAACCCAGGGTGAGATCAAAGGCACCTTCGACGAGTGGATCACGAGCTGGTTCAACCCGACAAAACCCATACCGGAAGCCTTCAACGATGCCGTTGCCGACGCCAGGTCAACCGCCGCAGGTGGGGCTGCGTTCCATCAGGGGTACAGTACGGTCGACCCGACCAGCCTTGCTGGTTACTCCCCGGATCTGGGGGTCACACAATTGAAAAAACTGGCCACGGATTCCACGGCTTCACCCAGCGTACTGGGCAGCTTGTCCAGGCGCATTGACGAACTGGAGGCACTGCCAGGCAGAGTCAAAGCACTCTACGAAACGCTCATTCCGCCCAGGAATTTATCGCCCGGCAACCTCCCAACCGCCCAACAAATGCAGTTTGAAGAGGCGCTTGCCAGGGGCAACCCTGCGGGGATCGAGGGTTTCTCACCGACGATGAAAAAGCATCAATTGCGCGAGTTGATATTGACCCCTGGGCTAACCCCTGCAGAAGTCGGGGCGCTGTTCAAGCACCTGCAAAATCAGACGATTGAGACTAGCCTTGCGTTCAGCAAAAAATTCAGTGACGACATGACCGCTGCCGGCGCAACAGTCGTCTCCATGCCGCAAGGCTATTACCTGAGTCAGGTCAACCTGCCATCCGATGGCGATTGTGCCGCGCTGTCCAATGCCATGGCATTGGCTATTCTCGATGACAAGCAAGACACGCTGATCAAAAACTTCTTCATCAGTATGGCGCACCCCAAGCACCCCAACACGGAAGCATTCCGCAACAGCCTGGAGAGGTATCAAAACACGCTCAGAGACGACTTTCATTCCGGGCAACTGACCCACAACGCCACGCACGAGATGATCATCGCGGACTTGGCAAAGGCCACCACGTCCAAAGCCTTGCTCATCAGCAATCCAAAGCACGGCGTCACGGCCGGAGTGAAAGTCGTGGATGGCCAAAAAACCTGGTTCTTTTACGATCCCAACCTCGGGCTCGCCAAATTCCCCAATGAGGCGTCTATGCGCAGCGGCATGGAACGCGCGCTCAATAGTGGGCAGACCAGCCACTTGTTCCAGCCGCTCAGAAGGGCTGATGGTTACACCGTGTCCGACTTCAACGAGTTGTACCTGATGAGCAAGACGGGTAGCCCTCTAAGTGTCAGCGGCCTGTATAGAGCGGAGATAAAGCTGGAACAGGACGCTGCCAATGGCGTTTAAAGCTTGGGCGTGACCTTCAAATGCCGCGCGTACCAAGGCCGCCGCGGTACGCGTTTGAACAAGCCCTTGAGCAGGTCCTCATCGGCGCCGAAGGTAATACGCAGGGCCAGTTTCATGATTTCCGGGTCCATTTCCATCGAGCGACCCTGCTGCAAGCCCGGCGTGGTGCTGCAACCGTGGGTGTCCGGGCCCAGCCAGGGGTCGCCCACTTCAACCCAACGGCCCGGCGCAAACCAGGCCACACCGTTGACTTCAAGGCGACGCACTTCGCCCGGGTTGAAACGCTCGTGGGCGCGGAACCAGTCTTCGATACGGTCATCAATCCAGCCGTGGAAGTGCCAGAACACCGGATTGACGTGGGATGAAAACGGATCGCCAAGGAAGTCATTCTCCGGCGCATACCAGCGTGCCGAGAAGTCTGCTGGGTCACGGGCGAACGGCACAGGTGCGCCGTTGGACGGGTCACGGGGCACCGAGGCCCAGCGCATGTGCAGCCAGTCGTGCAGGCCCAGTTCCATCTCCGAGCCCAACTGGCCCAGGGTCATCCTGGCCAGGTAGCGCGGGTCGCGGTATTGGGATTCCCAGACCTGGAAGTTGCTGTGGTAGGTCTCGGCCGCCTTGATATCGCTGACCCACTGGGTGTAGTCGGCGTCGTCCGGCGCCGACCAACAGGGCGGCAGCGCGAAGCCGTCGTGGTTGTCGAAGTAGCGCACAAAGCCCAGGCGATCACGCTCCAGCGCCGGTTGCGGCGCGGGGAATTGCGGCCACGACGGCAGGTCTTGCATGGAGCGCGCAGTACCGAGCATATGCCGGTGCATGAAGAAGAAGTCGATGCCCGAGCCATTGCGATCCTTGCGTTGGCCGCGGGCATCGCGCTCCTGACCACGGGGCCCCGGTTGCCAGCCGATGCCACGCAGGGCCTCGCGTTTTTCTTCGGAGAGCTTGTGCCACTGGTCACGCGTGGCGTGCCACAGTTGGTGAAACAGGCGGTGTTCGGGAGAAATCAGCCAGGCCAGCAAGGTGGGATTCAGACCGATGCGTTGCCGCGCCTCGGGGAACAGCTGTTTGTGCGCAATGAAACGGTTGTCGCGCTCGGTCAACGCCAGGGGCCGCTCGAGGTCGAGGATTTGCCCGCTGAGCGTGGCGCTGCCGGCATTGCCGAAGTCGGCCCAGACTTCATCCAGGGTCATCTTGAACTCATAGGCCGGCACACCGCCGACTGAGTCGCGGTCGATCAACCGCCAATAGAGCACGACGCCCTCGCCCGTCAGCAGGTCGCCCAAGACTCGATAGCGTGGCTCGCCGTCGGCGCGCAGGTTCTCGGCGGTATCCAGGTAACCCCGCAGCCCACGGCCACGAGGGGCGATGTCGAGCAGCAGCTCCAGGCCGTGCAACGGCAAACCCGCAAGGCCGGCATCGCGCCCTGCCAGGCGCAGGCTCCAGACGCCGCGCAGGGTGTTCGCCAGGTGCTGGCCCTGGGTGTCGGCCAGGTCCACCGTGGCTTCGCCGGGGGTTATGGGGAATTCTTCTTCCCGCGTCAGCTCGCGACGGGCATAAAAGGCCGCCGGCACGGCCGCGCCGGTCAGCGCCAGGCCTGCGATGAACCCACGTCGAGAGATTGTCATTGGCTACCTTAGGAAACGGCTTGATCAGAGCTAGAACGTTTGCAGCCCACTGAAATTTACCGTCGCGCCAGCGCTGCCTAAATTTCCCCCGCCAGCGCTCGTTCTTCCCTGATAGCAAAGGCCGCAACTGACTGAGATGGCAATGACAAAATCACGTTCGAAAAAGGCGTTGTATATCGGCCTGCCGTTGGCCCTGGCTATCGGCGCCGGGGCCGGCTTTCTGGTCTGGGACCAATGGTTCAAGGGCAACGCCGGCTACCCGCTGGAGGTGATAAAGCAGGCCAATGAAATGCAGGATCGCCTGTTGTCGTTCGACAGCCACATCACCCTGCCCCTGGATTTCGGCACGGCGGGCAATGAAGCCGACAAGGATGGCAGCGGCCAGTTCGACCTGGCCAAGGCGGCGCGGGGCCGATTGTCGGGTGCCGCACTGACGATCTTCGGCTGGCCGGAGATCTGGAACGGCGACAACGCCCCGCACAAGCCCACCGACGGTTTTGTCGAAGAGGCCCGCCACGAGCAGGAGGTGCGCTACAAGATCATCTCTGGCATGGTGCGCGACTTTCCCAACCAGGTGGGCATCGCCTACACCCCGGACGATATGCGGCGCCTGCACGGCGAAGGCAAGTTCGCGATCTTTATCAGCATGCTCAACGCCTACCCGCTGGGCAACGACCTCAACCAGCTGGACCTGTGGGCCGCACGCGGCATGCGCATGTTCGGGTTCAGCTACATCGGCAATAACGCCTGGTCCGACTCGTCGCGCCCGCTGCCGTTTTTCAATGACTCCCCCGACGCCCTCGAAGGTCTGTCGCCGATCGGCCAGCAGGCGGTGCATCGCCTGAATGACCTGGGCGTGATCATCGATGTATCGCAAATGTCGACCAAGGCCCTGGAGCAAGTCGCGCAGTTGAGCCGCACGCCGATGGTGGCATCCCACTCGGCGCCTCGGGCGTCGGTGGATATCCCGCGCAACCTCAGCGACAAAGAACTGCAACTGATCAAGAACAGCGGCGGCGTGGTGCAGGTGGTGGGCTTCCCCGCGTACCTGCGCCCCTTGAGCCAGCCGACCCAGGACAAGCTCAACACCCTGCGCGCACGCTTCGACCTGCCACCACTGCCCAACCTGGCCATGGCCTTGATGCCCGGCGATGCAATCATTGCCGCCTGGCCCGAGCAACGCTTCGGCGAGTATGCCAGCGCGCTGTACGCCATCCTTGAAGAAGAACCCAAGGCCACCCTCAAGGACCTGGGAGACGCCATCGACTACACCGTGCGCAAGATCGGCATCGATCACGTCGGCATCGCCTCGGACTTCAACGACGGCGGCGGTTTGCAGGGCTGGGAGAACGTTGGCGAAGTACGCAACGTCACCGCCGAATTGATCCAGCGCGGCTACTCCGAAGCCGATATTGCCAAACTGTGGGGCGGCAACTTCCTGCGGGTGTGGGACCAGGTACAAAAAGCCGCCAAACCATTGGCCAATCGCTAACCAGCACGAAGTAAGTCCATGACCGACCGCCGTACATTTCTCAAGCAGGCCGGCGTCTTTGCCGCGAGCCTGCCACTGGGCGCCGCACTGCTGCCCGAGGCACGGGCAGCCTCTACAAACGACCCATGGACGGGACTCAAACAGCTGTTCAACCAGGATCCGGACTACCTGCACTTTTCCAACTTCCTGGTGGCCTCGCACCCCAAGCCGGTGCGCGAAGCCATTGAACGCTACCGCCAGCAGATCGATCGCAACCCCGGGCTGGCCATGGACTGGGACCTGCAGGAGACCTGGAAGCGCGAAGGCCAGGTACGCGAGTGGGCCGGCCGCTATTTGAAGGCCAAACCCGCACAGATCGCCCTCACCGGTAGCACATCCGAAGGGCTGGCGATGATTTACGGCGGGATCAAGGTGCGCGCCGACCAGGAAATCCTCACCACCGTGCACGAGCACTATGCCACCGAGTTCAGCCTGGATTTCAGAGTGCGCAAGGAGCAAACCCAGGTTCGTAAAATACGCCTGTTCGAAAACGCCAATCAGGTATCGGTCGATGAGGTGCTGAGCAATATCCAGCGCAATATCCGCCCCAACACTCGCGTATTGGGCATGACGTGGGTGCAGTCGGGCAGCGGCGTGAAATTGCCCATCGGCGAGATCGGCAAGCTGGTGGACGAACACAACCGCAACCGCGACGAGCCGGACCGCATTCTCTATGTGGTCGACGGCGTGCACGGCTTCGGCGTCGAGAACCTCGACTTCCCGGACATGCACTGCGACTTCTTTATATCAGGCACCCACAAGTGGATGTTCGGCCCGCGCGGCACCGGCCTGGTGTGCGCCCGCGAGACCGAAAACAAATACGTCACACCGATGATACCGACCTTCTCGGAAGACAAGGACTTCGCCACGACCATGACACCCGGCGGCTACCACGCCTTCGAACATCGCTGGGCCGCCGACGAAGCCTTCAAGTTGCACCTGCAGTTGGGCAAGGCGCCGGTACAGGCACGCATCCATGCGCTCAATACCGAACTGAAAGACCAGTTGCTGGCTCACTCGCAGATCGAACTGGTCACACCACGCAGCCCCGAGCTGTCGGCGGGCTTCACCTTCTTTCGGGTCAAGGGCCAGGACAGCGATGCAGTTGCGGCCCACCTGATGAAAAACCGCGTGGTGGTGGACGCGGTAGACCGTGACGTCGGCCCGGTCATTCGTACCTCGCCCGGCCTGCTCAACAACTCGGCCGAGATCCAGCGCTTCATGACCTTGCTGAGCCAGCGGTTATGACCTTTTTCCCTTTGAACGAGATGCCCACATGACTCCATCCCGACTCAAACCCCTGACCGCCCTGGCACTCACCGCCCTGTGTGGGGCCCTGCTGCCCAACCTTGCCCAGGCTGCCGCCCCGCAGCCGGGCAAGGTCTTCAAGGACTGCAAGGACTGCCCCGAGATGGTGGTGCTACCCGCCGGCACCTTCACCATGGGCACCCCGGACGATGAAGTGGGGCGCGAGCCCGATGAAGGCCCGATGCATGAAGTGACCTTCGCCAAGCCGTTCGCCATGAGCCGTTTCCACATCACCGCCGGCGAATGGGACAGTTACGTGCGCCAGACCGGCGTGAAGATCGCCAACGGCGACGACCGCCCCGGCCGCGAATGTATCGCCAGCAAGCCACGCTACCCCCAGGGCCCACGCCAGCCGGCAGTGTGCATGGACATGGACGACATCAAGCAATACGTGAGTTGGTTGTCGAAGAAGACCGGGCACACGTACCACATGGTCAGCGAAGCCCAGCGTGAATACGCCGCGCGCGCCGGTACCACCGGACCGTTCCCCTTCCCGTTCGACGAGGGCAAGGGCTACAGCATCGCCAAGCACGCCAACACCTACGGCCCGGCGGACGGCTATAGCTATTCGTCGCCGGTCGGCAGCTACCCGCCGAATGCGTTCGGGATGTATGACATGCACGGCAATGTGTATGAGCGGGTAGCCGATTGCGAGCACCCGAACTACATCGGCGCACCGACTGATGGCAGTGCGTGGGTGGAGCCGAACTGTGAGGCTTACCAGATTCGCGGCAATGACTGGGGCGAGGCGCCGGTGTTTTCGCGTTCGGGCAATCGCAACAACATCTATCCGCAGACACGCGGCGACTGGATTGGCTTTCGGGTAGTGCGCGAGCTCTAAATTGTGGGAGGGGGCTTGCTCCCGATAGCGGTGTGTCAGTCACCCATGCATTGACTGACATGCCCTCATCGGGAGCGAGCCCCCTCCCACATTTAGATCCCATGCATCAGCAAGATTGTGCTCAGCCTTGCTTGGCCAACAGCTCCAAGCCTTCGTGCAGCGCCGGGAACAGGCTGTTATTGAAGTTGTTCCAGCGCAGTTCGAGGATGGTGTCCTCGGGCGAAATCTCTGTCTTGAGCACGTCGTGGAACACTTCACCGGAGTCGATACCGTTATCCACGTAATGGAACGATGCCCCGGTCAGGTACAGCGGCTCGCACGGCTGCGTCTGCCTGGTCGCCCAATCTACAACCGCTTGCCCACGCGCGCCGTACAGCGCATTCCAGGTGGCGTAGGCCCCACGGCGCTCGTAAGGCGATTCGATGCGGGTGATGCCCGGATGAATGTTCATGATGCGCCGCGCAAACGGCGCGCCCGGACGCACCAGTTCATCGAGGATCACCAGCAAACCGTCAAGTACCACGATGTCGGCCTTCAACTCCACCAGGGTGTCATGCAGGCGCCGCTCGAAATCCTGCTTGCCAGCGATATGTTCGGCGCTGCCCCGTGGCAGCCGGCGATAGGTGGATGGCACGCTCAGCAGCAGGTTATTGACCAACTTGCCCTGCACGCGCAAATCCGCCGGGTACAACCACTGGCGGCCCGGCTTGTAGGCGAAGCCATAGTCCGCGACCAACTGCTGGTCGCGCGGGTTTTGCTCATCGTCGTCATACACCACGCCCACCAGGTTGTAGACCTCGCCCAGCGGCGTGTCGTTGAGCGAGCCCACCAGAAACTCCAGCACCGACTTCATGTAGCGCTCGTGGTCCTTATAGGCCACCGGCTGCCCGGCCTTGTCGGCAGCGGCATTTCTCAGGGACCAGACATACACCAGGTTCTTTTTCGTCATTTGTTTCGCTCTCGCTGAAAGGGCCACGCACAGCGTCGATACGCGTGCGCCTACACAACAAGAACGAACCAGGCCCCAGGCAATTTATCGCTCACTGCCACCGCCTGGCGCACCGAGCTAAATAGTCACGCCGATGCTTCGTTTGTCATGGGTAAGGGTCTGTGTGCCCAGCCCCCTCTTTTTCATTTCCCGGGAAGTATTTATGACCGACCCCAAGCGCGGCGCCTTCAAAGGTTTGCTCGCATTGCTCCGGCCCTTTCGCACCATTGTTACGGTCTCCGTCGCCCTCGGTATGGTCGGCGGCCTGGCCATCACCCTGCTGCTGGCAACCATCAACAATGCTCTGCATTCCGAGGGTGGCATGACACAGGGTGTGGTCCTGACCTTTGCCGCCTTGTGCGTGGTGGCGCTTATCAGTTCGATCATTTCCGACATCGGCACCAACTATGTCGGGCAACGGATCATTGCCGCCCTGCGCAAGGATCTGGGTGAAAAGGTGCTGTCAGCTCCGATCGGACAGATCGAGCAGTATCGCTCCCACCGCCTGATCCCGGTGCTGACCCACGACGTGGACACCATCAGCGATTTTTCCTTTGCCTTCACACCCCTGGCCATCGCCGCCACCGTTACCCTGGGTTGCCTCGGTTACCTGGCTTACCTGTCGGTGCCGATGTTTCTGATGATGGTGGTCGCGATCATTGTCGGTAGCGCCGTGCAGTTCATTGCCGGCGGCAAAGGCATCCAGGGCTTCGACCTGGCCCGCAGCCACGAGGATGAATTGCAGCGCTATTACAATGCGATTGCCTCCGGCGCGAAGGAATTGCGCATGCACCGCCCGCGGCGGTTTCGCATGAACACCCATCGCATCCAGGAAACCGCTGACCGCATCAGCGACATCCAGGTGCGCTCGGTCAATATTTATATTCTGGCCAAGACCTTCGGCTCGATGCTGTTCTTCGTGGTCATCGGCCTGGCTTTGGCGATGCAGGCGTACAACCCCAACCCCGACCCTACGGTGATTACTGGCTTCGTGCTGGTGCTGTTGTACATGAAGGGGCCGCTGGAGCACCTGCTGGGTTACTTGCCGGTCGTGGGCAAGGCCAAGATTGCCTTTGGGCGCATCAGCGAACTGTCGGAGCGTTTTTCTTCGCCCGAGCCCCACTTGTTGATGGACGACAGTGAAGCGCCAAAGCCGCTGGTCAACAGCCTTGAACTGCGTGGCGTCAGCTACAGCCCACCAGCGGTAGAAGGCAGCCAGCCGTTCCATCTGGGGCCGATCAACCTCAGCATCAAGCAAGGCGATATCGTATTTATCGTCGGCGAAAACGGTAGCGGCAAGACCACCTTGATCAAGCTGCTGCTGGGCCTGTATCCCCCTCAGGCTGGCGAGATTGTGCTCAACGGCACAGCGGTGACCGACCCTGAACGCGACGATTATCGGCAGTTGTTCACTACGGTGTTTTCTGACTACTACCTGTTCGACGATTTGGTACAAGGCAGCGCCGCCCAGTCCCTGGACAGCGCGACCAAATACCTGGAACGCCTGGAAATCGCGCACAAGGTCAGCGTCAAGGATGGCGTGTTCAGCACCACCGACCTGTCCACCGGCCAGCGCAAACGCCTGGCCCTGGTCAATGCCTGGCTGGAGGAGCGCCCGGTACTGGTGTTCGACGAATGGGCTGCCGACCAGGACCCGGCCTTTCGCCGCATCTTCTACACCGAGCTACTGCCGGACCTCAAACGCCTGGGCAAGACCATCATCGTGATCAGCCATGACGACCGTTATTTCGACATTGCCGACCAATTGGTGCGCCTGCGCGCCGGCCAGGTGGTGCATGAAATGGAGCCTGCATGATGCGTCGGAATATTTTTTCCGGTTTTGCGAAGTAGGAACGTCTCACTAGTGGTAATGAGAACTAACCTCAATAAACACTTATAATTGCCCACTTAAAACACAGAAGAGAAAGCATCCATGCCAGCACGACTCGGTCTCAGCCCCCTGAGCAAAGCGCTATCCATGCGCCGGGCCCTGAACATCAACCTCTTGCCGAGTGCCCTGGCGCTGGCTGTGTCGATGCCAATTGCAGGTTATGTGCAAGCCCAGGAGATCGAGCTGAATATTCCTGCACAGTCGCTGGGGAGCGCACTGCAGGAATTTGGCCGCCAGACCAATGTGCAAGTGCTGTACAGCCCGGGCGATGTACAGGGCAAGAACAGCCGCGCCGTCAAGGGCAAGATGCAGCCGCAGCAGGCCATTGACGCGTTGCTGGCTGGCAGCCAGACCACCTATAGCCTCAATGGCAATACCTTGACCGTTGCCGCCGCCAGCAGCGGTGGCGGGCTGGAGCTGAGCCCGACTGAGGTGACCGCCAACTACTTGGGCAACATCACCGAAGGTTCCGGTTCCTACACGCCGGGCACCATTGCCACGGCTACGCGCCTGACCCTGACGCCGCGGCAAACGCCGCAGTCGATCACCGTGGTCACCCGCCAGCACATCGAGGACTTCGGCCTCAACAACATGGATGACGTGATGCGCCACACCCCGGGCATCACCGTGTCAGCCTATGACTCCGACCGCACCAACTACTACTCTCGTGGTTTTTCGGTCAACAGTTTCCAGTACGACGGTATCCCGTCCACCGTGCGCAACGTTGGTTATTCGGCGGGCAACACCCTCAGCGACATGGCGATCTATGATCGTGTCGAAATCCTCAAGGGGGCCACCGGCCTGCTCAATGGCGCGGGCTCATTGGGCGCTACCATCAACCTGATCCGCAAGAAACCTACCTCGGATTTCAAGGGCCACGTCCAACTGGGCGCGGGTTCCTGGGACAACTACCGCAGCGAAGTGGATGTCAGCGGCCCGTTGACCGACAGCGGCAATGTCCGTGGGCGTGCAGTGGCGGCGTACCAGGACAAAAAGTCCTTCATGGACCACTACTCACGCAAGACCGAAACCTATTACGGCATCACCGAATTCGACCTCTCCCCGGACACCATGCTGACGGTGGGCTTCGATTACCAGGACAACATTCCGCAGGGGTCGAGCTGGTCCGGGTCCTTCCCGCTGGTCAACTCCAACGGCAGCATCAACAAGATGCCCCGCTCGTATAACAACGGCACCACCTGGAGTTCCTGGGAGCAGAACACCCGTACCGCCTTCGCCATGCTCGAACATGACATGGGTGACGGCTGGGTCACCAAATTCCAGCTAGACCACAAGATCAACAGCTACCATGCCGACCTGGGTTCGATTCAATTCGTCCAGCCAGCAGCCGACGGCACCGCCGAGATTAATGGCCAGAAATACACCGGCGAGACCAAGAGCACCTCGGCGGACCTCTACGCCACCGGGCCGTTCAGCCTGTTTGGTCGCGAACATGAACTGGTGGTGGGGGGGTCCATCGGCACCTCGCGCTGGCAAGGCAAGGGCTACTGGTCGCCGGAATGGCCAGGCGGTAACAAGGTCGACTTCTATAACTGGAACGGCCATATCGCCAAGCCGATCTACGGCCCGGCCCAACAGCACATCGATGACACCATCCGCCAGACCGGCTACTACCTGACGGCACGCTTTAACGTGATAGACGACCTGAACGTGATCCTGGGTGGGCGCGTGGCCAACTATCACGTCACCGGCAACAATCCTTCCTACAAGGAAACGGGTCGCTTTATTCCCTACGCCGGCGTGATCTACGACCTCAACGACAACTTCTCGGTATACGCCAGCTACACCGATATTTTCCAACCCCAGGAAAGCACCTATAAGGACCGCAACGAAAAACTGCTGGAACCGGACGAAGGACAGAACTACGAGTTGGGCCTGAAAGGCGAGTTTTTCGACGGCCGTCTCAACACCAGCATCGCTTACTTCGAAGTGCATGAGACCAACCGCCCGATCTCGGACGATGCCTATAACAACCAAGTACCAGCCCCGCAAAACTGGGCGTTCAAGGGCTCCAAAGCCGTCACCAAGGGATATGAAGCAGAGATCTCCGGTGAGTTGAGCCCAGGCTGGCAACTGCAGGGTGGCTACACCCACAAGATCGTACGAGACGAAGACGACAAGAAGCTCTCTACCTTCGAGCCCGAGCATCAGGTCAACCTGAATACCACCTACAAGCTCAAGGGCGACCTGGACAAGTTCACCATCGGTGGTGGGGTGCGCTGGCAGACCAAGGGCTGGAACTCAATCTGGAACGAGCCGCTCAAGCAAGATCAGGACATCACCCAGGAATCCTACTGGTTGGTGGACTTGATGACCCGCTACCAGGTCACCAAGAACCTTTCGGCCACCGTCAACTTCAACAATATCTTCGACAAGTCCTACTACAGCAACGTGGGCTTCTATAATTCGGCCGCCTACGGCGAGCCGCGCAACGTGATGGTCAGCACCCGCTGGGACTTCTGATCGCACCCCTTGATCGACCGCACGCCCGGTGAGAGTTGAACGCTCACCGGGCGTTTTTTGTCGTACGAAAATAGTCTGTGGCTGCTTCATTGATCGGCATCAGCCAAAAAGACTATGCCGCTCACCCACAAAAAACCCGGATACAGGATCCGGGCTTCTCGTAAAGCGGCGGCTTACCTCATCGCATCCGCCAAACTGCTGATGAACACCGCGCTGTCGATAATGCCGTCATGATCAGTCTCAATCATCACCGAGCGCTCGATACGCCCCTGGCTGATCACCGTCGCCATCTGCTGCTCAATCACGTCCTTGAATCGCCCTGCCCGGCTCTTGGCTGCCCACCAGCAACTGATGGGAGCCTTGATCGGCTTGAAGTCCGCCTGCAGCAAGCGCTCACTCAGTGCCCGGTCAACGTCCCAGGATATCTGCGCCTCATTGCCACGCAGCAGTTCCTCTTTGACGGCAGTAAATGCTTCGCCCAAGGTCTGTTCAGCCCAGCTCACGAATCCCAGCCATTGCTGCGCTTCATCCTCGGTATCCTGCCGGCATTGCTGCCAGGCACCCTGGATGGACTCGGCAAATTCGGGGAACATCACCCCCAACAAGGCGGCACGGCGCTCATTGGCTGAGACTTCGAGGTCGTCCTCGACCTCCACAGCATCCCAGTAGGGTTTGACCCACTGCGGCGGCGCAGCGTCGATCCAGCCTACAAACTCAACCTCGCGGCCGGCTTGCTCCAGACCGTAGGCCACTTCCATGGCCAGATTACCGCCCAACGACCAGCCGGCCAGGCGGAACGCGCCATGGGGTTGGGCCGCCAACAATTGCGCGGTGTAATCCTCGACCATCACCTGCCAATGCGGCACCGCAGCGCCGTCTTCAGCCAATGCGCGACACATCACCCCGTACACCGGGCGCTGCTCACGCAGGGCCAAGGCAACCGCGGTGTAGCAATGCACCGAGCCGAAGCTTGGGTGGAACATGAACAACGGCGTGCCTTGCGTCTGCTGGTTAAGCTTGACGATCAACGACGCTCGGCTATCGCCCTGCAAGCACTTGACCTGCCCCGCCACGGTGGGGTTAAGCATCAATTGGCTGACGGACAGGTTCACGCCGCTGACCTTGCGAATCCGCTCCTTGAGCATCAGCACCCGCAGCGAATGGCCGCCGAGTTCGAAGAAATTGTCGCGAAGCCCCACACGCTCCACCTCCAGTACCTCGCGCCAGATCGCCGCGATCTGCTGCTCGATCTCGGTGACAGGCGCCTGGTGTTGCTCAGCGCTCTGAGCCTCAGGCTTGGGCAGTGCCTTACGGTCCAACTTGCCGTTCGGGCTCAGCGGCATCTGCGTCAGCACCACCCACTGCGCCGGGACCATGTAGTCCGGCAACTGCGCGGCCAGGTACGCAACCACCGCCGCCTTCCAATCCTCAAGCGGCTGCTGCAGCACCAGGTAACCCACCAGGTGCGTGCCGTCCACCGCCAGCACTGCGGCTTCGCGGACACTGTCGAGCTCCAGCAGGCGCGCTTCGATTTCTCCCAACTCGATACGCAGGCCACGCAGTTTGACCTGATGGTCCATGCGCCCGGCATATTCGATCACGCCATCGTCGCGATAACGCGCCAGGTCGCCGGTGCGATACAGACGTGTGCCGCTACCGAACGGGTCAGTCACAAAACGCTCAGCGGTGAGTGCCGCGCGGCGATGGTAACCCCGCGCCAAGCCAATACCGCCCAAGTACAATTCACCCAACACGCCCACCGGTGCAGGCTCCAGGTTGTCATCCAACACGTAGCAACCCAGGTTGGCAATCGGTCGGCCAATCGGCACGGCATCGCGGCCTTCCTCGACACAAGTCCAGTGGGTCACATCGATAGCCGCTTCGGTGGGACCGTACAGGTTGTACAACCCGGCGAGGGGTAACTTGGCGAACACCTGTTGCTGGGCGTCCGCGGGCAATGCCTCACCGCTGCAGACGATGCGTTGCAGGCTCTGGCACGAAGCAACTGCCGCGTCTTGCAAAAACGCTTGCAGCATGGACGGCACGAAATGCAGGGTGGTGATCTGCTGCGAGTTGATCAGGCTCACCAGCCTGGCAGGGTCACGATGATCCCCCGGCGCCGCCACCACCAGGCGGGCGCCGGTCATCAACGGCCAGAAGAATTCCCACACCGACACGTCAAAGCTGAACGGGGTTTTCTGCAATACGCTGTCGCGAGCGTCCAGACCATAGGCCTGCTGCATCCAGCACAGGCGGTTGGTCAGTGCATGATGGCGGTTGCCGGCGCCCTTGGGTTGGCCGGTGGATCCGGAGGTGTAGATCACGTAGGCGAGGTTTTCGCCATGCACGGTAATATCCGGGTTGTGGCTGCCGAACGCCTCCAACCAGGCATCGCCCTGCTCCAGCACCAGAGTGTTCACACCCGCCGGAACCGGCAGCTGCGCCAGCAGGTGGGCCTGGGTCAACAGCAGTTGCACGCCACTGTCTTGCAGCATGTAGGCCAGACGGTCACCGGGGTATTCCGGGTCCAGCGGCACATAGGCGCCACCGGCCTTGAGCACCGCCAACAGGCCGACCACCATTTCCACCGAGCGCTCCAGCGCCAGGCCCACCAGCACATCCGGGCCGACTCCGGCAGCCATCAAGCGGTGCGCCAGCCGGTTGGCCCGGGCGTTCAACGCGCTGTAACTCAGGGTTTGCCCGTCAAACACCAACGCTTGCGCATCCGGCGCGCGCAACACCTGAGCCTCGATCAAGCGGTGTACTGCTTGATCGAGCGGGTAGTCCACCGCCGTGGCATTCCAATCCTGCACCACCAACTGACGCTCGGCCTGCGCCAGAGACGGCAACGCGCCAAGACGTTGACTGCCATCGGTGGCCAGGGCCAGCAGCAACTGCTGGAAGTGCTCGGCCAAGCGCTGGATATGCGTTGTGCTGAAGGCCTGGCGGGCGTAATTGAATTCCAGGCCCAGTGTCTCGCCGAGGGCCAACAACACGGTCAATGGATAGTGGGTCTGCTCCAGGCTGTGCACTGCACCAAACCGCAACCCCGACGGTGCACCCTGCTCCAGCGCCTCGGACACCGGATAATTTTCAAACACCAGGATACTGTCGAACAGGGCTTCACCGCCCAGCCCGGCCCAACGCTGGATCTCGAACAGCGGCGTGTGCTCTTGCTCTCGCAAGCCAACGTTCTGTTGCTGGAGCTGCTGCAACCAGTGGCTGACCGACATCTGGGCATCCGGCGTCGCGACTACGGGCAGCGTGTTGATGAACAATCCGACCTGCTGTTCAATCCCGCGAAGTTGCGCCGGACGCCCTGCCACCGTGGCGCCGAAGGCTACGGTGGCTTGCCCGGTGTGGTGATGCAACAGCAGCAACCAGGCGCCTTGCACCAGGGTATTGAGGGTCACCTTGTGGCGTTGGGCAAAGGTTCTAAGCTGTTCGGTTTGCGCGGCATCCAGGCTCAAGCGATGCTCGCCATTGACCGCCAGGGCCGCATCCGCCTCAGTCTGTGCGGAACGGGACAGACGCGTAGGCTCTTGCAGGTTGACCAGTTGGTCTTTCCAGAACGCTTGACTGGCAGCTTTATCCTGCGCCTGAAGCCAGGCGATATAGTCACGATAACGCCCGGTCGGCGCGGGCAGCGCCTCACCCGCATACTGTTGCAGCACCTCGCCGAACAGCTGCGAACCACTCCAGCCATCCATCAGGATATGGTGATTGGTGTAGATCAGGTGGTAGCTCGATACCCCCGTGCGCACCACCGTCAAGCTCAACAACGGCGCCTGCTCCAGCACAAAGCCCTGGGCCCGTGCCGACTCGGCCAGGTCATCAAGGGCCTGGTTGCAGTCTGCACGCGTTTGCCAATCCAACTGCACAAACGGCAGGTGCGCCTGCTTGTAGACCACCTGCAAAGGCTGCTCAAGCTCCGCCTGCCAGACCACGCCGCTGCGCAGGATCTCATGACGCTCTACCGCCACCTGCCATGCCTGGTGGAAGCGCGCTACGTCCAGGCCCTGCACATCAATGCGCATCTGGTTGATGTAGTCACCCGAGCCTTCGCCGTACAGCGATTGGAACAACATGCCTTGCTGCATCGGTGACAACGGGTACAGGTCTTCGACCTCGGACACGTTCAGCGCCAGGCCATCCAACTGTGCCTGGGACAAGCGCGCCAGGGGGAAGTCCGACGGCGTCACGCCCTGGTGCGTCGACTCACAGCAGTGGTCGATCAGCGCCTTGAGTTCAGTTGCATATTCATCAGCCAGGCATTGCACCGTCGCCTCATCGAACATCGCCTGGCTGAAGCTCCAGTTCAATTTCAGCTCGCCGCCAAAGACTTGGCCATTGATTTCCAGCCAGTTGCCCAAAGGCGCCTGCTGGCTTTGCTCGGCACCACTGGCATCACCGGTCGGTGTGAACAGCCCTGGCTGTTCGCCATTGTCAAAACTGGCGTCAAACTGCCCCAGGTAGTTGAAGGTAATACGTGGGCGTGGCAAGGCCGCCAGCGCCAATTGCGCCTCGGTATCGCCCAGGTATCGCAATGCGCCAAACCCCAGGCCCTTGTCGGGCACGGCGCGCAATTGCTCCTTGATGTGTTTCAGGGAAGTACCCAGGGAGTCAGCCGGAACCAGTTGCAATGGGTAAAGGCTGGTAAACCAACCGACCGTGCGGGTCAGGTCGATCTCATCGAACAGGTCTTCACGACCGTGGCCTTCCAGCCGTATCAACATCGAGGCCTCGCCGCTCCAGCGTGTGATCACCCGCGCCAGGGCGGTGAGCAGCAGGTCGTTGATCTGGGTGCGGTAGGCACTCGGCGCGTCTTGCAGCAAGCGTCGCGTATACGTGGCGTCCAACTGCGTGCTCACGCTCAGCGCCAGCTGATTGCTCAAGCTTGCCTGTGGATCAGCGCCGGGCAAGCCGACCGGGCTGCCTTGCAATTGCGTCTGCCACCAGGCCAGTTGATGTTGCAGCGCAGCGCTACGGGCATAGGTCTGTAAGCGAGAGGCCCAGGCGCGGGTGGCGCTGGTCTTGGCCGGCAGCGCAACAGGAGTGCCCTGCGCCAGTTGCCGGTAAGCGCTTTGCAGGTCTTCAAGCAGGATGCGCCACGACACACCGTCCACCACCAAGTGATGGATCACCAGCAACAAACGCTGGGAGCCATCGGCCAACTGCGCCAACACAGCACGCACTAACGGCCCCACAGCCAGGTCGAGGCTGCGTTGGGCTTCTTCACCAAGGGCGTCCAGCTCCTCGACGTTGTTCAAGGTGGTTTGCCACAGCACCTGTTCAGCCTGGTGCTGATCGGGGCCGCGGTACGCTGCGCTCCAGCCTTGCGGCCCGTCGACGAAAGTGCTGCGCAAGGCATCGTGATGCACAATCAACGCCTGCAATGCGGCCACCAACACCGGTGCCTGCAACGGCTGATGCGGTTGCAGCACCACGGACTGATTCCAGTGGTGACGCTGGGGAATGTCATCGGCAAAGAAGCCTTGTTGCACTGGCAGCAGCAGCAACTCGCCGGTCAGCGCCGACTGGTCCAGTTGCACCGTGCCCTCGCCTTCCCGCGCGACGGTCGCCAGGCTTTGCACGGTCTGATGCTGGAACAGATCCTTGGGCGTGAAGCGCACCCCGGCCTGGCGAGCCCGACTGACCACCTGGATCGAAATGATCGAGTCGCCACCCAGTTCGAAGAAGTTGTCATGCAAGCCGACTTGCGGCAGGCGCAGCACGTCGGCCCAGATGGTGGCGATCTTGTGCTCCAACTCGCTCTGAGGTGCCACATACACCTGCTGCATCTGGCTCACATCCGGCAGCGGCAAGCCCTTGCGATCGAGCTTGCCGTTAGGGGTCAGCGGCATACGTTCGAGGAACATCAAGTGCGTCGGCACCATGTAGTCCGGCAAGCGGGATTTCAACGCGCGACGTAAGGTTTCGCGGCCGTTTGATTGAGCGACTGCGTCGTCCAGAAGTGTTGAGTCCAGCGGCACGACATAGGCCACCAGCTGCTTGCCGGTCGGGCCCTCCTGAGCCACCACCACGGTTTCACCGACGCTGGCCTGCTCGCGCAAACGCGCTTCGATTTCACCCAGTTCGATACGGAAACCGCGGATCTTCACCTGATGGTCGACACGCCCCAGGTAGTCCACCACCCCATCCGGACGCCCACGGGTCAGGTCGCCGCTGCGATACACACGGCTGCCCGGTTTGCCGAACGGGTCCGGCACGAAACGCTCAGCAGTCAGTGCCGGGCGCTCCAGGTAACCCCGGGCCACGCCCTCGCCGCCCAGGTACAACTCGCCTGCCACGCCGATGGGTTGCAGATTGAGTTGCGAATCCAGCACGTAACCGCTGCGGTTGCCGAGCAAGGTGCCGATGGGCGCGTAGACTGCACCGCATGGGTCACCCTTGCGCGCTTTCCACAGCAACGGCGTAACCACGGTTTCGGTCGGGCCGTAGCCGTTGAACAGGTACTTGGGTTTCAGCGCGCGCCAAGCCAGGTCATAGCTGGCTTGAGCAACGGCATCACCGCCGAAGCAATACACCCGCACCGCCGGTGGGTTGCCGTCGCGCTCGGCATGTTCGGCCAACTGTTGCAGGTACACCGGCGGGAATACCGCCATGGTCACGTTATGACGGTGCATCTGCTCATAGGTGTATTCGGGCAACCACAGGCTGTCATCACGGATCAACACGCTGGCGCCGTTGATCAACGGGTGCATCCAGCCTTCGTGGGAGCCGTCGAAGGCGAACGACATAAAGTGCAGTTCGCAATCGGCCGGCGAGGTTTCATAACGCTCACCGGTAGCGATAATGTGCGCCACCAACGGCCCGTGAGACACCGCCACGCCCTTGGGCAGGCCGGTGGAACCGGAGGTGTAGATCACGTAGGCGAGGTTGTCGCCGTCCAGCGCCACATTCGGTGCTGTTTCGCTATAACCTGACCAGGCGTGTACCTGATCCACCGCCAAGGCTTCCAGGCCCTCCGGGATCGGCAACCGCTGCTGCACTGCCGAATGGGTCAGCAGCAATTTCGAGCGGCTGTCCTGCATCATGTACAGCAAGCGATCACGCGGGTACTCGATATCCAGCGGCACATACACGCCACCGGCTTTCATCACCGCCAGGAATGCCACCATGATCTCGGCGCTGCGCGGCATGGCAATCGCCACGCGCACTTCCGGGCCGACGCCACGGGCAATAAGGGCATGAGCCAGACGGTTGGCCTGGCGATCCAGTTCGCCGTAGCTCAGGGTTTGCGCGTCGAACTTCACCGCCACCGCCGCCGGGTTTTCCCGGGCGCGATCGGCAAACAATTCGTGCACCCAGCGCTCGGCCGAGAAGCCGGAATCCGTGCGGTTCCAGAGTTGCAGGATCTGTTGTTGTTCGGCCGCGTCCAGCAAGCTCAACTGACTGAGCTGCTGCCGTGGGTTGGCAACCATCCCCTGCAGCAGGTTCTGCCAGTGGCGCGCCATGCGTTGCACAGTGCCGGCTTCGAACAGGTCCTGAGCATAACCCAGGGTGGCCCATATGCCTTCGGTGGACTCCTGGATATCCAGGTCCAGGTCGAAATGAGCGGTCTTGCTTTCCCACTCCAGCCCTTGCACCTGCAACGCTGGCAATTGGCGCTGAACCTGGACCTGGCCGACATCGGTCTGGTGGTTGAACATGACCTGAAACAACGGGTTGTGACTCAGGCTGCGCTCAGGTTGCAGGGCTTCCACCAGCTGTTCGAACGGCAAGTCCTGGTGGGCCTGGGCCTGGACCGCGCGTTGCCGAACGTGCTGCAACAACTGCTCGACGCTCATCTGCCCATGCACATCCGCCTTGAGCACCTGAGTGTTGACGAAAAAGCCGATCAGCCGCTCGGTCTCGCTGCGATTGCGGTTGGCAATCGGCACACCGACGCGTATTTCTTCCTGGCCGCTGTAGCGGTGCAACAAGGTCTGGAACGATGCCAGCAGCAACATGAACAGGGTCACGCCCTGCTCTTGCGCCAACACCTTGAGACCCTGGGTGAGTTCGGGCGCCAGCTCGAAGGCCAGGCGCGCGCCACGGTGGCTCTGCACCGCCGGGCGCTGGTGGTCGAACGGCAACTCCAGCACGTTCTGCTCACCGCCCAACAGCTCACGCCAGTAGGCCAGTTGACGTTGCTTCTCGCCGGCGTCCATCCAGTTACGCTGCCATACGGCATAATCGGCGTACTGGATCGGCAACACCGGTAGCGGTACATCCTGGCCTTGGCTGTAACCGGCATACAACTGCACCAACTCCTCGACCACCAACTGCATTGACCAACCATCGGAGACGATATGATGCTGCACCAGCACCAACACATGCTCGTCTGCGGCCAGGCGCAGCAACGTCACGCGTAGCAACGGGCCTTGCTGCAGGTCGAACGGTTGGGCAATCAACGCTTCTACCCGGGCCTGAAGCTGGGCCTCATCGACATCAGCCTGGGTGATCGGCAAGGTCACCTGCGGTTCAATCACTTGCACCGCGCCGTCGTGATCCTGGCGGATATGGGTGCGCAAGCTTTCATGGCGCGCCAGCAAGCTATCGAAACTGTGCTGAAGCGCGCCTGGATCCAACTGCCCTTTCAAGCGTAATGCACTGGGGATGTGATACGCCGCACTCTGGGGCTCCAGTTGCCACAGAAACCATTGGCGCTCCTGGGCATAAGACAGCGGCAAGGGCTGCTCGCGGCCCGCCGGCAGCAGAGGTGGCGCCGTCGGCATCGGGCTGTCCTGGGCCTGCAAGGCGGTGACAAATGCCTCCAGGCGTGGGTGTTCGAACACGGCCTTGAGCGGCACTTCCAGGCTCAGGGTCTGGCGAATCCGTGATACCACCTGCATCGCCAACAGCGAATGCCCGCCCAGTTCGAAAAAGTGCTGGTTCAGGCCCACGTGCTCGGCGCCGAGGATATCCGCCCAGATCGCTGCCACCTGTTGCTGCAACGGCGTGACCGGCGCCAGCCAGTCCTGTTGCAAGGCGGCGGCTTCGGGTTTGGGCAGCGCCTGGCGGTCCAGCTTGCCGTTGGGGTTCAAAGGCATGTGGTCGAGGAAGATCAGGTGCGCTGGCACCATGTAGTCCGGCAGGTGTTCGCGCAAGGTCAGCATCAGTTGTTCGCCAGCCTCCGCGCGCTCGGTTTCAGACAGCGTCTGTGCCGGCACCAGGTAGGCCACCAGTTGGTTGTCAGCGGCCAGCAACAAGGCTTCACGCACACTGTCCTGAGCCAGCAGTACGCTTTCGATCTCACCCAGTTCAATGCGGAAACCACGGATCTTGACCTGGTGGTCGACCCGCCCGACATACTCCACCACGCCGTCGGCGCGATAACGCGCCAGGTCGCCCGTGCGGTACAGGCGCTCGCCTGCGGCGCCGAACGGGTCCGCGACGAAACGTTCGGCAGTCAGGCCCGGCCGTTGTAAATAAGCGCGGGCCAAGCCACTGGCGCTGGCGATATAGAGTTCACCGACTGCGCCCAGCGCCAGCAAGTTCAGGTCGCGGTCCAGCACATACAGGCCACGCCCTGGCAGCGCCCGGCCAATCGGGCTGGCACCGGCGGCGCTGACGGCGCTCGCGTCAGTGCAGTCCAGCACACTGGAGACCACAGTGGCCTCGGTAGGCCCGTAGGTGTTGAGCAAGCGCACATGGCTAAGCCCTGCGCGCTGCCACAGGAGTGGGCCATCCAACGGCATGGCTTCGCCGCCGATATGGATCTGGCGCAAGGCACCATAAGACCTCGGGCCCGCTGCCAGGCAGTCTTGCAGGAACAGCTTCCAGTAGGCCGTGGGCAAGTCGGCCAAGGTGATGCCCTGGGCGATGATCTGCCGATACAGCTCGGCACCGTCCCACAGTTGCGGGCCGCGCAATACTACGGTGGCACCGAGGGTCAGGGCCGGGTACAACTGCTCGACAAAACCGTCGAAGTTCAGGGTGGCAAACTGCAACACCCGGTCTTGGGCAACCAGTTGCGAGTAATCCGCCGCGATGCCAACGAACTCACTCAGGGCAGCATGGCTGATGGCAACCCCCTTGGGCTTGCCGGTGGAGCCGGAGGTGTAGATCACGTACGCCAGGCTCTGGGGCTCGACATCAGTCGGTAGATTGTCCTCGGAGCACTGCGCCAATGGGGCCAGATCAATATCCACGGACGACACATGAGCCGGCAACGGCAGGCGCCCGCGCAGGTGAGATTGAGTCAACACCAGGCCGACGCCGCTGTCCTCAAGCATATGCACCAGGCGTTCGCGCGGGTACTCAGGGTCCAACGGCACATAGGCTGCGCCCGTCTTGAGCACCGCCAGCAAGCTGACCACCATGGCAAAGGAGCGCTCGATGCAGATCCCCACCGGCCCATGCGGGCCGATGCCCTGGGCCAGCAGGTAATGCGCCAGGCGGTTGGCCTGGCGATTCAGTTCGCCATAGCTGAGGGCCTGGTCATTCAGGGCCAGGGCCTGGCGGCCCGGCTGCCGGTCGGCCTGGGCTTCAAACAGCCGGTGCACCGCGTGCAGGGTGGTGGCGCAAGCTGGGGCATTCCAATCCTGGAGCATCACCTGTTGCTCCACGGCACTCAGCATCGGCAGCTCGCAGAGACGGCTGCGCGGTGCATTCACCACCGCCTGCAACACGTGCTGCCAGTGCTGCGCCAAGCGCTCGACGGTAGCGGCGTCAAACAGGTCAGTGGCATAGGTCAGCGCAGCCCAGAGGCCATCGGCGGATTCATGGGTATCCAGGCTCAGATCGAAATGGGTGGTCGGGCTGTCCCAATCCAGTTCCACCACACGCAGGCCCGGTAACTGCTGGCCTTCGCGGCCGCCCTGGGCATCGGTCTGGTGGTTGAACATCACCTGGAACAATGGGTTGTGGCTCAAGCTGCGTTCGGGCTGCAACGCCACCACCAGTTGTTCGAACGGCAGATCCTGATGGGCCTGGGCCTCCAGGGCGCGACGCTTGGTTTGTTGCAGCAGTTCGGCAAAGCTCATCTGCCCGTCGAGGTCAGCCTTGAGCACCTGTGTATTGACGAAGAAGCCGATCAGCCGCTCGGTTTCGACGCGGTTTCGGTTGGCATTCGGCACGCCAATACGAATGTCCGACTGCCCGCTGTAGCGATACAACAGGGCTTGGAACGACGCCAGCAACAGCATGAACGCCGTCACACCCTCCTGCTGCGCCAGGCGCTTGAGACCGGCCACCAGAGCCGGTGGCAGATGCACCTGCACGCTTGCACCGCGATGGCTTTGCTGCGCCGGACGCGGGCGGTCCAGCGGTAGCTCAAGCACCGGCTGCTCGCCGCCCAGCAAGGCCTGCCAATAGGCCAGCTGGCGCGCCTGCTCTCCGGCCTCCATCCAGCCTCGTTGCCACAGGGCGTAGTCGGCGTACTGGATCGGCAGCTCAGGCAGTTGCAAATCATGGCCCTGACTGTGAGCGGCGTAGAACTGCACCAGCTCCTCGACCATCACTTGCATCGACCAACCATCGGACACGATGTGGTGCTGCACCATCACCAGCACATGTTCATCTTCGGCCAGTTGCAACAGCGTCACGCGCAACAACGGCGCCTGGTGCAAATCAAACGGCCGTGCGACTTCGGCTTCCACCCGCGCCATCAACTGCGCCTCGTCGATACGCGCCTGGTGGATCTGCACCCGCGCCTGGGGCATCACCGCTTGCCAGAGGCGTTCGCCGTCCTCGACCAGTTGTGTGCGCAAGCTCTCATGCCGGGCCAGCAGGCTGTCGAAACTGCGCTGCAATGCCGCCAGGTCCAAGTGCCCGTGCAAACGCAGGGCCCCGGGGATGTGATAGGCGGTGCTGTCCGGATCCAGTTGCCAAAGGAACCACTGGCGCTCTTGAGCGTAGGACAGCGGCAGATGTTGGCCGTCCTCGCGGATCGAGGCAATCGGCAGTTGAGCGAAACTCATGCCCCGGCTTTGCAGGCGCTGGTAAAACTGCTGGCGCTGCTCCAGAGGCAAGCGAAGAAAGCGCGACACCAAGTCGATATTAGGGTTGGAAAGCATGGTTCAAATCGCCTCTAGTTCGCTCAAAAAGTCACGCAGGTCATCAAAATCTTCCACGCTGCCGGCGCGGAAAGTGGCTGCCGCCTGCACGTAGGCACGCAGCGAATCGGTCTGGAACAGTTCCATCAGCGGCACGTCAAGGCCCAATTCGGCTTGCACCCGGGAGGTGATCTGGATCGCCAGCAAGGAATGGCCGCCGACTTCAAAGAAGTTGTCGTTCAGCCCCACTTGCGGCAGGTGCAGGATGTCGGCCCAGATCGCCGCGATCTGTTGTTCAAGCTCGGATTGCGGGGCCACGTACTGTTGCTGCATCTGGCTCGCATCCGGCAATGGCAAGCCCTTGCGGTCGAGCTTGCCGTTGGGGGTCAGCGGCATTTGCGCCAGGAATACGAAGTGGCTGGGCACCATGTAGTCCGGCAGGTCGGCTTTCAGGGCTCGACGCAGGGCATCGCGGAACTCGGCGGGGTCTGCCAGGCTGGCATCTGCCGGCACCACATAGGCCACCAACTGCTTGCCGGTCGGGCCCTCCTGAGCCACCACCACGGTTTCACCGACGCTGACCTGCTCGCGCAAGCGCGCTTCGATTTCACCCAGTTCGATACGGAAACCGCGGATCTTCACCTGATGGTCGACACGCCCCAGGTAGTCCACCACCCCATCCGGACGCCCACGGGTCAGGTCGCCGCTGCGATACACACGGCTGCCCGGTTTGCCGAACGGGTCCGGCACGAAACGCTCGGCAGTCAGTGCCGGGCGCTCCAGGTAACCCCGGGCCACGCCCTCGCCGCCCAGGTACAACTCGCCTGCCACGCCGATGGGTTGCAGATTGAGTTGCGAATCCAGGACGTAACCGCTGCGGTTGCCGAGCAAGGTGCCGATGGGTGCGTAGACTGCACCGCATGGGTCGCCCTTGCGCGCTTTCCACAGCAACGGCGTAACCACGGTTTCGGTAGGGCCGTAGCCGTTGAACAGGTACTTGGGTTTCAGCGCGCGCCATGCCAGGTCATAGCTGGCTTGAGCAACGGCATCACCGCCGAAGCAATACACCCGCACCGCCGGTGGGTTGCCGTCGCGCTCGGCATGTTCGGCCAACTGTTGCAGGTACACCGGCGGGAATACCGCCATGGTCACGTTATGACGGTGCATCTGCTCATAGGTGTATTCGGGCAACCACAGGCTGTCATCACGGATCAACACGCTGGCGCCGTTGATCAACGGGTGCATCCAGCCTTCGTGGGAGCCGTCGAAGGCGAACGACATAAAGTGCAGTTCGCAATCGGCCGGCGAGGTTTCATAGCGCTCGCCGGTAGCGATAATGTGCGCCACCAACGGCCCGTGAGACACCGCCACGCCCTTGGGCAGGCCGGTGGAACCGGAGGTGTAGATCACGTAGGCGAGGTTGTCGCCATCCAGCGCCACGTCTGGTGCCGTATCACTGTAACCGGTCCATTCTTCGCTACGATCGATCGCCAGGGTGGTGAGCCCCTCGGGGATCGGCAGTTGTT
This sequence comes from Pseudomonas sp. OST1909, assembly GCF_015277575.1. NCBI lineage: Bacteria > Pseudomonadati > Pseudomonadota > Gammaproteobacteria > Pseudomonadales > Pseudomonadaceae > Pseudomonas > Pseudomonas sp. OST1909. The sequence goes on along the minus strand of NZ_CP063780.1, from coordinate 2,837,703 downwards.
GCAACGCACGGCTATGGGTCAGCAGCAGTTGCGCACGGCTGTCCTGCATCATGTAGAGCAAGCGATCACGCGGGTACTCGATATCCAGCGGCACATACACGCCACCGGCTTTCATCACCGCCAGGAACGCCACCATGATTTCGGCACTGCGCGGCATGGCAATCGCCACGCGCACTTCCGGGCCGACGCCACGGGCAATCAGGGCATGAGCCAGACGGTTGGCCTGGCGATCCAGTTCGGCGTAGCTCAGGGTTTGCGCGTCGAACTTAACCGCCACCGCATCCGGGGTTTCCCGGGCACGGTCGGCTACCAACTCGTGAACAAGACGCTCGGCGCAGAAACCGGCGTCGGTCTGGTTCCACAGCTCAAGGATGTGCTCTTGCTCATCCTGGCCCAGCAGCTTCAATTGGCCGATAGCCTGTTGTTGATCGGCAACCATTGCCCGCAACAGGTTCTGCCAATGCCCGGCCATGCGCTCGATGGTCGCCACAGCGAACAGGTCAGTGGCGTAACTCAGGGAGGCGCGCAGCACGGTCGGGCTTTCTTCCACATCCAGCGCCAGGTCGAACTGGGCCACGCCCTCATCCAGATCCAGGACCTCCACGTGCAGGTCGGTCAGGCGACTCAGGTGGCTGTCGGCACCGCTCACACGGTGGTTGAACACTACTTGGAACAACGGGCTCAGGCTCAGGCTGCGCTCCGGTTGCAAAGCCTGCACCAACTGCTCGAAGGGCAGGTCCTGGTGCGCCTGAGCCTCCAAAGAGCGCTGGCGTACCTGGCGCAGCAATTGCTCCACGCTCATCTGACCATGAATATCGGCCTTGAGCACTTGGGTGTTGACGAAGAAGCCAATCAAACCCTCGGTTTCGAGACGGTTGCGGTTGGCAATCGGCACGCCGACGCGCACGTCCTCCTGGCCGCTGTAGCGATGCAACAATGCCTGGTAAGACGCCAGCAGCACCATCGGCAGCGTGACGCCGGCAGTGTGTGCCAGTGCGCGCAAACCCTTCAGGAGCTCGGGGGCCAACTCGATGCCCAAGCGGGCGCCGCGATGGCTTGGCTGGGCCGGGCGCGGGTGATCGAACGGCAATTCCAGCACCGGTTGCTCGCCGCCCAAATGCTCGCGCCAGTAGGCCAATTGACGTGCCTGCTCGCCCGCGGCCATCCAGTCGCGTTGCCATACAGCATAGTCGGCGTACTGGATCGGCAGCATCGGCAGGCTTGGGGTTTGACCCTGGCTGAAGGCGGCATACAACTGCACCAACTCCTCAACCATCAGTTGCATCGACCAACCATCGGAGACGATGTGGTGCTGCACCAGCACCAGCACATGATCATCGTCGGCCAGACGCAGCAACTTGACCCGCAGCAGTGGCCCGCGCAGCAGATCGAACGGGTGGGCGACCACTTCGGCGACCCGCGCCTTGAGGCCAGCGTAATCGCTATCGACCCGGTCGATATCGACGCAGCCAACGGCCTCAATGACCTGCAACGCACCGGTGGCCTGTTGCTGAAAATGCGTGCGCAAGCTTTCATGGCGTGCCAGCAGGCTGTCGAAGCTGCGTTGCAGTGCACTCAGGTCCAGCGGCCCTTGCAAACGCAAGGCGCTGGGGATGTGGTACGCGGCGCTGGTGGGGTCCAGTTGCCAGAGGAACCATTGGCGCTCCTGAGCGTAGGACAGCGGCAAAGGCTGCGTGCGATCGGCCTTGAGCAACGCTGGCGCAGTAGCGCCCTCCTCGCCCAAGGCCCGAACGAAATCACTCAGCAGCGGGTGTTCGAACAAGGTCTTGAGCGCAACTTCCAGTGTCAGGGCCTGGCGAACCCGCGACACCACACGCGTAGCCAGCAATGAATGGCCACCCAGCTCGAAGAAGTGGTCGTCGAGGCCGACCTGCGGCACCTCCAGCACTTCGGCCCAGATGGCGGCTACCTGCTGCTCGCGCAGGGTTACCGGTGCTATATGGCCTTTGAGTGAATCGCCAACCTCCGGCTTGGGCAGCGCCTTGCGGTCGAGCTTGCCGTTGGGGGTCAAGGGCAGGCTATCGAGAAACATCCAGTGCGCAGGCACCATGTAATCCGGCAGGCGCTCGCGCAGCGCGGCTTTGTACACCTGCGGTGGCTGCGGTGCAGTGCTGACCAGATAGGCGATCAGGCGGTCGTTATCGGCCAGCACCACCGCTTCGCGTACACCGTCGTGCTCACGCAGGCAGGCTTCGACTTCACCCAGCTCGATCCGGAAACCCCGGACCTTGACCTGATGGTCGACGCGCCCGATGTACTCCACCACGCCGTCGGCCCGATAGCGTGCCAGGTCGCCGGTGCGGTACAGGCGTTCGCCCGGCGCCCCAAACGGGTTGGGCACGAAGCGTTCGGCAGTGAGGGCCGGCTGCCTGTGGTAACCGCGCGCCAGGCCGACACCGCCGATCAGCAGCTCGCCAGACGCGCCTTGCGGGCATGGCATGAGGCCGGGATTGAGGATAAACAACCCGGTATTGGCAATGGGCCGTCCAACGAAAGGCTGCGCTTGATGCAGACGATGAGCCGCTGACCAGATGGTGGTTTCCGTCGGGCCATAGAGGTTCCATACGGGACCTTGCAGCTCGAGCAGGCGCTGGGCCAAGTCGGCTGGCAGCGCTTCACCACCGCACAGACAGGTTATGCCACGCAGTAAATGGGCGCGCGGGCTATCGAGCAACATGCGCCAGCTCGATGGCGTGGCCTGCAGCACACTCGCGGCCTGACGCTGGGCCAGTTCGAGAATCGCCTCAGGGTCGAGGGCCATGTCCTGGGCGCTCAGTAGCACTGTGCCGCCCATACTCAGCGGCACGTACAGCTCCAGGGCGAAGATATCGAACGAGAAGGTCGTCAGCGACAACAGCCGCGTCTGCCGGCCAATATCCAGGGTGCCCGCCATACCGCTGGTAAAGCTGCACAGCGCCTGGTGGCCTACCATCACCCCTTTGGGCTTGCCGGTGGAGCCGGAGGTGTAGATGACGTAGGCCAGATTTTGCGGTGTAACGGCAACCTGCGGGTTATATGCCTGCGTGCCGACATCCTCGACCATCAGCACCTGCACGCCTTGCGACTGCACCAGGCGCCCTTGCAGGTGCGCCTGGGTCAGCAGCACCCGGGCGCGGCTGTCTTCGAGCATGAACGCCAGGCGCTCTGCCGGGAATTGCGGGTCGAGCGGGACATAGGCGCCACCGGCCTTGAGAGTCGCGAGCAAGCCGACCACCATGTCCAGGGAGCGCTCCACGTGCACTGCCACCAGCACGTCCGGGCCGACACCCATGGCGATCAAACGATGGGCCAGGCGATTGGCGCGGCGGTTGAGTTCATCGTAGCTCAGGCGCTCCTCGTCGAAGTGCAGCGCGATGGCGTCGGGTTGCGCCACAGCCTGGGCCTCAAACAGCTGGTGTACGCAGTGTTCGTGTGGGTATGGGGTGTCGCTGCGGTTCCAGTCGTGCACCATTTGTTGCCATTGCGACGTGCTCAGCATCGCCAGTTCATCCAGGGGCTGGGAGGCATCGTGCACGACCGCGCGCAGCAGGTTTTGCCAATGCTCGGCCAGACGCTCCACGGTTGCAGCGTCAAACAAGTCGGTGGCGTAAGTCAGGGACGCCCAGAGGCCGTCGGCCGATTCCTCGGTTTCCAGGTTCAAGTCGAACTGCGTGCTGTGACCCGCCCAGTCCATTGGCTGCAACACCAGGCCAGGCAGTTGCACTGCCCCCGAACGCAGGCTGCTTTGATGATTGAACATCACCTGGAATAGCGGGTTATGGCTCAGGCTACGCTCCGGCTGCAACACCTGCACAAGTTGCTCGAACGGCAGGTCCTGATGAGCCTGGGCTTCCAAAGCGCGCCGTTTGACTTGGCCCAGCAACTGCTCGAAAGGCATCTGCCCGTGCAACTGCGCCTGCAGCACTTGGGTATTGACGAAGAAGCCCATCAGCCGCTCGGTTTCGAGACGATTACGGTTGGCGATCGGCACGCCGACGCGAACCTGCGACTGGCCGCTGTAGCGGTGCAGCAAGGCCTGGAACGAGGCCAGCAGGAGCATGAACAAGGTCACGTCCTGGCGTTCGGCCAAGGCTTTGAGCTCAGCCAGCATCACGCGGTCAAGGTGGATCTGCCGGCGCGCGCCGCGATAGCTCTGCACCGCTGGGCGCGGATGGTCCAGCGGCAAGTCCAGCAGCGGATGGTCGTTACCCAGACGGGCGCACCAGTAATCGAGCTGGCGTTGTTGCTCCCCTGCCGCCATCCAATCCCGCTGCCAACGGGCATAGTCGGCGTATTGGATCGGCAAGGCCGGCAAGTCCGCGTCACCTTGGTACAGCGCTACCAACTCGTCGATCATGACCTGCATCGACCAGCCATCAGAGATGATGTGGTGCTGGGTAATGACCAGCACGTGGTGTTCAGGCGCGACGACCAGCAACTTGACGCGCATCAATGGGCCGTCAAGCAGGTCGAACGGGCGCTGGATTTCTTCGCTGACGGCGTGCTCGATGGCATCGGCGTCAATCGCTTGCTGCTCAATCGGCACGGTCAGACTGGGGTGGACGACTTGCAAGGTGTGCTCGCCCGCCTCAACAAATGTAGTGCGCAGCGGTTCATGACGCTGCACCAGGGCCTGGACGGCGCGTGCAAGTGCCGCACTGTCGAGTTGACCGCGCACGTGCAATGCAGTCGGTACATGGTAAGCCGCGCTGGCCGGGTCCAATTGCCACAGGAACCATTGACGCTCCTGAGCAAAGGACAACGCCAGCGGCTGCTCACGTCCAAGCGCTTGGATCGCTGGTGCCGTATCGGCCGTCAAGCCTGCGCAAGCCGCCGCGAAGGCTGCCAGCGTCGGCTGTTCGAACAGGGCCCGCAGCGGCACTTCCAGCTTGAGGTCGTGACGCACCCGTGAGATCACCTGAGTCGCCAGCAACGAGTGACCGCCGCGTTCGAAGAAGTGGTCGTCCAGGCCAACCCGCTCCACGTGCAGCACCGCTTGCCAGATCGCTGCCAACTGCACCTGCAAAGGGCTCTGAGGTGCCACGTACACGGCGCACGCCTGGCTCAGATCCGGTGCCGGCAGCGCCCGGCGGTCGAGCTTGCCATTGTTGTTGAGCGGCAAGGCATCGAGTACCACCCAGTGTCCCGGCACCATGTAATCCGGTAACGCCTGACGCAAGCGAGTGGCCAGTGCCTGCGTTTCCAACGGCTGATCGTCGGCGGGTACCACATACGCCACCAACTGCATGCCGATTGCGCTCGGCTGGGCAATCACCGCCGCTTCACGCACGTCGGGCAAGGCTTGCAGGCTGGCTTCGATCTCGCCCATTTCGATACGAAGGCCGCGAATCTTCACCTGATGGTCGATACGCCCCACGTATTCCAGCGCCCCCGCCGCGTTGTACCGGGCCAGGTCGCCACTGCGATAAAGCCGCGCACCGGGCGTGGCGGAAAATGGGTCCGGCAAGAAGCGCTCGGCGGTGAGCGCCGGGCGATCGAAGTAGCACTGGGCCAAGCCCGCCTCGGCGCCGATGCATAACTCGCCCACACCGTCGGTGCTCAGCAGTTCGAAACCGCTGTCGAGCACATACAGCGCACGCCCCGCAATCGCCTGCCCAATCGGCACGCCGTACGCGTCGTTGGCATCGGTCAACTGGCAGTCATGCACGCTGGACACCACCGTGGCTTCGGTCGGCCCGTAGGTATTGACCAGGCGCACATCGCCAAGCCCTGCGGCATACCAGGCACGTACACCCTCCACCGCCATGGCTTCACCGCCCACATGCACCTGGCGCAGCTTGCCCAGGGAGCGGCAGTGCACTGCACATTCCTGCGCCAACAGGTACCAGTAGGCCGCCGGCAAGTCGGCCAGGGTTACGCCTTGCTCGACGATCTCCCGCGCCAGTTGCCCGGCGTCCCACAGCTCATCACCGCGCATGATCAACGCTGCGCCCACACACAAGGGCGGGAAGCACTGCTCGACAAAACCGTCGAAACTGAAGGTCGCAAACTGCAAGACGCGATCCTCGGCACTCAAGCGGCTGTACAGCGTGGCACTGTCGCAGAATTGACCGAGGGCGGCATGATCGATGGCCACACCTTTGGGCTGACCGGTGGAGCCCGAGGTGTAGATCACATATGCCAGATCAGCAGCGGCGGCAGGGTTGGGCACGTTGGTCGCCGGGTAGCCGGCCAGCTCGTCACCGCAGGCGGTGAAATCCACACGTGCCAGTCCTTGGGGCAATGGCAGATCCACGAGCAAACCCACTTCGCTGAGCAGCAGGTTGAGTCGGCTGTCGGCGAGCATGTAGGCCAGGCGTTCGACGGGGTATTTCGGGTCCAGCGGTACGTAGGCCGCGCCACTTTTGAGTACCGCCAACAGGCTGACAATCAACTGCGGGCCACGACGCGAAGCCAGGCCCACCCGTTGTCCGGGACCGACACCAAGCTCCAATAGGCGATGGGCCAGACGATTGGCCCGCTGGTTTAGCTCCGCGTACGTCAAGCCTTCGCCACCGGCCAGCACAGCCAGGGCGTCCGGGGTGGCCTGGGCTTGGGCAGCGATGCGTTGATGCACGCGCTCGTTACCCTGGGCAGCCGCGGCCGACCGGCTGAGAGCGAGCATATTCCGCTGTGCGGTGGCGTCGAGAAGGCGCAGGTTACCAAGGGGCACATGGGCATCGGCGAGCAATTGCGCCAGCAGGTGTTGCAGGTTGGCGCTCAGGTGCGCGACTTGCGGCTCGCTGAACAGCGAACGGTCGTAGCTGAACTCCAGGCGCAGGTTGGCCCCCAGCTCAATGCCCAGGGTCAATGGGTAGTGCGTTTGTTCATGGTTGTGCAGGCGGCCGAAGGTCAGGCCTGCCGGCGCGCCTTGCTTGAGCGCCTCGGCAACCGGAAAGTTTTCGAACACCAGCAAGGTATCGAACAGCGCGCCGTGATGGCCGGCCCAAGCCTGGATATCGTAGAGCGGTGCATGCTCATGGTCGCGCAGGCTGAGGTTGAGCGCTTGCAACTCGCCGAGCCAGCTTGCGACCGACTGGGCTGGCGAGGCTGCACTGATGATCGGCAAGGTATTGATGAACAGGCCCAATTGCTGCTCGATCCCTGGCAGTGGCGCGGAACGCCCGGCCACGGTGGCGCCAAAGGCCACGCAATCCTGGCCTGTGTAGCGCTGCAACAGCAGGCTCCAGGCGCCTTGCAACACGGTATTGAGGGTCACTTTGTGCTGGCGCGCAAACTCGCCGAGACGCCGGGTAACGTCGCTGTCTAGCACCACGTGATGGTCAGCCATGCCGATCCCGTCCACCGGCTTGCGCAGTGCCTGGGCCAGCAAGGTCGGCGCCGGCAATGCTGCCAGTGCGGCTTTCCAGAACGCTTCGCCAGCGCCTTGCTGTTGCAACCAGCCCAGGTAATCGCGCCACTGCCCCAGTGGTGCGGGCACAGCCTGACCTGCGTAGTGAGCAATGACTTCGCCAAGCAACTGCGCGTTGCTCCAGCCATCCATGAGAATGTGGTGGCTGGTAAAAATCAGGTGCCAGGCCGCGCCCGCACCGCGCACCAGGGTCAGGCGAAACAGCGGCGCGGCATTCAGTGCGAAACCGCACTCACGTTCAGCCTGGGCCAGGGCGTCGAAGTCGGCATACGGGTCTTCAATCACTTGCAGTTGCAGGTCCACCTGGTGCTGGATCAACTGGTGAGCACTGTCCATGCCCAGCCAGTGGAAGCTGCTGCGCAGGGTGTCATGGCGATCCAGCGCGGCCTGCCAGGCACGCCCGAAGGCCAACAGGTCGAGCCCTTCGATGTCGAGGCGCAACTGGTTGATATAAGACTGGGCCTCGGGCGCAAGCAACGTGTGGAACAACATGCCCTGCTGCATCGGCGACAGCGGGTGAAGATCGGCAATCGCCGCCCCCGCCACGGGCAATGCATCCAGTTGCTGCTGAGTAAGACGTGCCAACGGAAAATCCGACGGGGTCACCTGCCCTGCCGGAGCAGCACAGCAATGTTCGATCAACGCCTTGAGTTCAGCGGTGTATTCATCCGCCAGACGCTGGACGCTCGACACGTCAAACATCTCGCGACTGAAGCCCCATTGCAGCGCCAACTCACCGCCATACACCTGCCCTTCCACCGTCAACCAGTTGGCCAGCGGTGCCTCGGGATCCTGGGCTTGGCCGCTGCCTTCACTGGCCGGTACGAAAAGTGCCGACTCATTGAACTGACGGTCGAACTGGCCCAGGTAGTTGAACGTAATGCGTGGCGCGGCGAGGTTCGCCAGGCTTTCGCGGGCCTGCGGCGACCCCAGGTAACGCAGCAGACCGTAACCCAGGCCCTTGTCGGGCACGGCGCGCAGTTGCTCCTTGACCGATTTGATCGCATCGGACAACTCGCCTTCGGCGTGCAGACGCACCGGGAAAAGGCTGGTGAACCAGCCGACGGTGCGGCTCAGGTCGATGTCGTCGAACAGGTCTTCGCGGCCATGGCCTTCGAGCTGGATCAGCGCAGCGGGTTGTTCGCTCCAGCGGCTGATCACCCGCGCCAGGGCGGTCAGCAGCAGGTCGTTGACCTGGGTGCGATAGGCCGCCGGTGCGTCTTGCAGCAACCGGCGGGTTTGCTCGGCGTCGAGGCGGGTTTCCAGTTTGGTGCCCAGGCGGTTTTGCAGGCCGCCCTCGGGGTGGTCGCAAGGTAGATCGGTGTCGACCGATTGCGCCTGCCAGTACGGCAGTTGCTCGTCGAGGGTTTGCGCGTGGTCGTGAAGTTGCTGCGCCCAATGCTGGTACGCGCTGGTTTTCGCCGGCAGCGACTGTTCGCGGTAAGCCTGTTGCAGGTCTTCGAGCAGGATGCGCCAGGACACACCATCGACGACCAGGTGGTGGATCACCAGCAGCAGGCGTTGGCTGCCATCGGCCATGCTCACCAATGCGGCGCGTATCAACGGGCCTTGTTCGAGGTCGAGGCTGCGCTGGGCTTCATCACACAGCGCTGCCAACTCGGCGTCGATGCTGGCATGGGACTGCCACAGCAGCGGCTCGGCGAGGGGTGCCGCATGGCTCTGATGCCAGCCATCCGCCTGCTGCACAAAACGCAGGCGCAAGACGTCGTGATGTTGGATCAGCTGGTTCAAGGCCGCTTCCAGCCGCGCGGGCTGCAACACCTCTCGCGGGGTCAGCAGCAACGACTGGTTCCAGTGATGACGTGCCGGGATCGTCTGGGCGAAAAAGCGCTGTTGCACTGGGGTCAGAATCACCTCACCACTGACCGGGCCCTGGTCGATCAGGCTGACCTGGTCGAAGCTGGCCACCCGCGAAAGGCTGCGGATGCTTTGGTACTGGAACAGGTCCCGGGGGCTGAGTCGGATACCGGCCCGGCGGGCGCGGCTGACCACCTGGATAGAAATGATCGAGTCGCCACCCAGCTCGAAGAAGTTATCGTCCTGGCCGACCTGTTCAACGCCGAGCACATCGCTCCAGATCGCCGCCAGGGCTGTTTGCAGGTCGCCTTGCGGGGCGATAAACGCCTGTTGCAGCGCTGCATCCGGCAGTGGCAATGCCTTGCGGTCAAGCTTGCCGTTGGCGGTCACCGGCAGCCTGGCCAGGGTGACGAAGTGGGTCGGCACCATGTATTCCGGCAGGCTGCCGAGCAGCCAGGCCTTGAGGTCGGTCGGCTCCTCGCCTTCACACACCAGGTACGCGACCAATTGTTTGCCACCTTGCACCAACACCACCGCTTCGCGCACTTGCGGGTGCTGCATCAGGCGGGTTTCGATTTCGCCCAGTTCGATACGCAAGCCGCGCAACTTGACCTGGTGATCGAGGCGACCGAGGTATTCGATCACACCATCGGCGCGCTGGCGCACACGGTCACCGGTACGATACAGCCGCTCACCCGTCACGAACGGGCTTGGCACAAAACGTTCGGCGGTCAACGCCGGGCGCCGATGATAACTGCGCGCCAGGCCAGTACCGCCCAGGTACAGCTCGCCAGCTACACCGTCAGGCACCGGGTTGAGTTGGGCGTCGAGCACATAGGTGGCGAGGTTGGCGATCGGGCGGCCGATGGGTACGCTGTCGGCGCCTTCGTCGATGCAGGTCCAGTGGGTGACGTCAATGGCCGCCTCGGTCGGGCCATAGAGGTTGTACAGCGCCGCACCCGGCAACTTGGCGAACACCTGCAGTTGCGCATCCAGGGGCAAGGCTTCGCCGCTGCACACAATGCGCTTGAGGCGGGTGCACGCCTGCACGCCCGGCTCGTGGATAAACGCCTGCAGCATCGACGGCACGAAGTGCAACGTGGTGATGGCGTGCCGGCCGATGGTTTCGATCAGGCGCGCCGGTTCACGGTGCTCCCCAGGCGCCGCGACCACCAGGCGCGCACCGGTCATCAGCGGCCAGAAGAACTCCCACACCGACACGTCGAAGCTGAACGGGGTTTTCTGCAACACTGCATCACTGGCATCCAGACCATAGGCCTGCTGCATCCAACTCAAACGGTTGACCAACGCACGGTGGCTGTTGCCAGCGCCCTTGGGCTTGCCGGTGGAGCCGGAGGTGTAGATCACATAGGCGAGGTTGAGGGCATGGACCGCCACGGCGGGCGTTTCGCGGCTGTAGCCGTCGAGCCACAGCGCCGGCTGATCCAGGGCAATCACCTGGATACCGGCAGCGGGCAGCGCGGCCAGCAGGCTTTGCTGGCTGAACAGCAACCGAATGCCGCTGTCTTCGATCATGTAGGCCAGGCGTTCCTGGGGATACTCGGGGTCGAGGGGCACGTAGGCGCCACCGGCCTTGAGAATCGCCAGCAGGCCAATCACCATTTCGACGGAACGCTCGACACAGATTCCCACCAGCACGTCGGGGCCTACGCCCTGCTCGCACAAGGCGTGGGCCAGCTGGTTGGCCCGGCTGTCGAGCTGGGCGTAGGTCAAGGTGGTTGTACCGAATACCAGTGCCGGTGCATCCGGGGTGCGCTGAACCTGGTCTTCGATCAGGTGATGAATTGCGCGTTCAGTTGGGTATGACTCGGCAGTCTGGTTCCAGGTGTGAACCAGCCGGTGCTGTTCTTGGGCATCAAGCATCGACAATTCGCCGATACGCTGTTCGCCATCCACCACCATCGCCTGCAACAGGCTGATCCAGTGTTGGGCCATGCGGTCGATGGTCGGCGCGTCAAACAGGTCATTGGCGTAGGTCAGCGCGGCGTGCAGGGTGCCGGATTTTTCATAAGTGTCCAGGGTCAGGTCGAACTGCGTGGTGCGGCCTTGCCATTCCACCAGAGCCAGCTCCAGGCCGGACGCGGTACTGACCGAAGCGATGTCGGCGACGACCGGCTGGTGGTTGTACATCACCTGGAACAGCGGCGTGTGACTCAGGTTGCGCTCGATTTTCAGCGCTTCTACCAGGCGCTCGAAGGGCAATTCCTGATGGGCCTGGGCACCCAGGGCGTGTTCCTTGATGCCTTGCAACAGCTCGGTGACGCGGGTTTGCCCGCTCAGTTCGGTGCGCAACACCTGAGTGTTGACGAAGAAACCGATCAGCCCTTCGACTTCAGTGCGGTTGCGATTGGCAATCGGCACGCCGACGCGGATATCACCCTGGCCCGTATAGCGATGCAGCAGCACATTGAACGCGCCCAGCAGCAGCATGAACAAAGTGACGTTGTGTTTTTGCGCGCAACTGCGCAGTTGCGCCGCCAATGCCGGATCAATCGCGAAGTTATGCCGCGTGCCTTGATGGCTGGGCATCGCCGGGCGTGGGTGGTCGGTGGGCAGTTCCAGTACCGGATGCTCGTCGCCCAGGCGCGCCTGCCAGTATTCCAACTGGCGCGCCTGCTCCCCCGCTTCCAGCCAGCGCCGTTGCCACAGGGCATAGTCGCTGTACTGGATCGGCAGCGCCGGCAATTGCGGTTCTTGGTTGCGCTCATGGGCGTCATAGCAACGAATGAACTCGTCGATCAGCACGTTCATCGACCAACCATCAGAGACGATGTGATGCAGGGTCAGCAGCAGCACGTGCTCTTGATCGGCGAGTTTGAGCAGTTGCACGCGCAGCAGCGGGCCGTGCTCCAGGTCGAACGGCAACAGGGACTGGCGGGTAGCGGCGTCGCTGACGGCCTGCTCGCGCTCGGCGGCTGGCAAGGCGCTGACGTCCAACTGCTCGACATTCACCGCCGGTTCTACCGCCACCTGCGTCAAGCGCTCGTCGGCCTGACGCTGGAACACGGTGCGCAGGGTTTCGTGGCGCGCCACCAGGCTGGCGAACGCCTGCTCCATCGCAGGCAGGCTCAGCGCGCCGGTCAAGCGCACCGCGCCAGGCAAATTGTAGGCGCCACTGGCCGGGTCCAATTGCCAGAGAAACCACATGCGCTGCTGCGCGTAGGAAAGCGCCTGGCGATCCTCAACCTCCACCCCTGCCGGTATCGGAAACCTGGAAAAATCCACGCCCTCTTTCTGCAGGGCTTGCAGGAACAGTTGGCGTTTTTCCAGGGGTAGCCCGATAAACCGGCGAGCAAGTTTCAAGGAGTCTTCAGCATTCATTTCTTCGAATCCGGGGCAATAGGCGGGAAGCACAAAGGCACGTCGTCCCTATAAAACGAACCGGGAAGGGAAAAATTAGCGGGGGGATAGGCGGCCGTTATCCGCGGGGAATGCGGGCTGGCGGGAAACGTCCTACGAAAAAAAAGCGTGCGCGGCCGATATTTTCAGCGATGCGTAAGATTCAGGCTTGCCGAGGCCAAGTTATCCAGCCGTTTAAGTGAGGAAAATCCGCACAATGAATCGCCAACTGCAACACAAAGGCTATAGAGGCTCGGTTGAACACAGCGCAGCCGTAAATGATTTTCTTGACCGGGAGTGCTCCGTAGCCCCTTCATCCTAAACGCCGGTAACCCAATGCAGCCGAGCACAACACCACCGCCCCCGCCGCCAGCGCCACCCAGAATCCACTGGTCGCACCGAAATGATCGATCATCCAACCAGAACTGGCGGCGCCGATAGCAACGCCGATGCTCAACCCGGTGATCAGCCAGGTCATGCCTTCGGTGAGGCGGCTGGGCGCAACGATCTGCTCGACCATGGCCATCGACACGATCAAGGTGGGCGCAAAGAACAGGCCGGAGATAAATATGGCGACGGCCAGGGCGGGGATGTTGCTCACCAACAACAAGGGCAAGGTAGTCAACGCCGTGGCCACGCCGCAGAACAGGAACTGACGCGGCAACGGCGCCTTGAGCTTGAGGGCCCCGAAGGCCAATCCGGCCAGGCACGAACCGATGGCGTACACCGACAGCACAATACTCGCCGCCGCCGGCTGGCCCTGATGCTGGGCGAACGCCACACTGACCACGTCCACCACGCCAACGATCACGCCCATGGCCAGCAGCAAGGTCATCAGGATCAAAACCGCAGGGGAAGCGATCAGCCAGCGGCCATGCGCGCCGTGGTGCTCGTGTATGGGTGGCTCGGTTTGCCGCTGCAATACAAAGGTGGTGACGCCTACCGCCAGCAACAACGCCGCCACCAAAGGGCCGGCTTCAGGGAACAGCACCACGCTCAGGCCCACAGAAATGGGTGGGCCGATAATAAAGCACACCTCATCCAGCACCGACTCCAGAGCAAACGCGGTTTGCAGCCTGGGCTGGCCGCGGTACAACTCGGTCCAGCGCGCCCGCACCATGGCGGACATATTGGGCATGCAGCCGGCCAGCGCAGCAAACAGGAACAGCGTCCAGCTTGGTGCCTGCAAACGCGTACACAGCAACAACATCAATAGCGCCCCGCCGCCGATCAGTGCAGCTATCGGCAGGACCTTGCCCTGGCCGTAGCGGTCCACGCAACGCGACACTTGCGGCGCACAAAACGCCGTGGCCAGGGCAAACACCGCCGCCACCGACCCCGCCAGCCCATAACCGCCATGGACTTGGGCGAGCATAGTGATCAGGCCGATACCGGTCATCGAGATTGGCATACGCGCCAACATGCCTGCGAGCACAAAGGCTCGGGCGCCTGGGACCTGGAATAATTCGGCGTAAGGGTTTGCCATCCTGCGTAACCTCTTGCTCAAGCCGCGGCCTTGCTATCTGAAGCGATCCGGGCAGAATACATACGGTGCGTATGTGAGGGATCATGCTTCGCATACGCACCGTATGTCAATCACCAACCGATGAGACTTCCATGAGCCGAGCCCGTGCCGAAATGATCGAAGAGACTCGCGCCCGCCTGATCGCAAGTGCGCGCCGGGCATTCGCCACCCAAGGCTATGCCCATACCTCGATGGATGACTTTACCGCTCAAGCCGGGCTGACGCGCGGTGCGTTGTACCATCACTTTGGTGACAAAAAAGGCTTGCTGGCAGCCGTAGTCGCCCAGCTCGACAGCGAGATGGACGAGCGCTTGCAACGCATCAGCGCGCAGGCCACAGAGGTGTGGAGCGGGTTTTGCGAACGCTGCCGAGCTTATCTGCGCATGGCCCAGGATCCGGAAATCCAGCGCATTGTGTTGCAGGATGCGCCAGCGGTGCTGGGGGATACCGGCTCACAACATCACTGTGTTGAGTCGTTGCGCCAACTCCTGGAAGCCCTGATGCAAGCCGGATGGGTCGCGCCGGCACCCAGCCAGGCACTGGCGCAGTTGATCAACGGCAGCCTGGTCAACACGGCGTTGTGGATCGCCCGGGATGCACACCCGGGCGCGCGGCTGGAGGAAGGCTTGCAAGGCCTGGAGGTGTTATTGCGCGGGCTTAGCCTCAAACCAACCGCTTGATCTGCTTATGCCGCCATACCAGCCGGTAATACGCGGTCTGCAATACCAGCATCGCTAGGTAGGTCACCGGGAACGCCATCCACACCCCCTCCAACCCGAAGTGTGCGTTGAACAGATAAGCCATCGGCAGCTCCACGCAGAGCACGCAGAAAATCGAGATCGCCACCGGCATCAGCACCACGCCGCTGGCGCGCATGATGCCGCCGATCACCGCCTGGAAGCCGAACACCAGGATGCTCCAGAGCATGATGTGCAGCAGGTGTTCGGCTCTGATCCGGGCGCTGTCGTCAGTGATGAACAGCCCCAGCAACCAGTGCGACAACCCATAACCGAGCACAATCAGGCCACCGGTCAGGCACAGGTTGATCACCAACCCCGTGCGCAGGATCGGCCCGATGCGCTCCAGACGCCCGGCGCCGATCGCCTGGGCACCGAGGATCGAGGCGGTGATGGCAATCGACAGCGCCGGGAACTGCACGTAGTTGACGATCTGCGTCACTGCGCCATAAGCCGCCGTGGCCTGGGAGCCGTGGCTATTGACCAGGGCCAGGATGACCAATTCCGACAACGACAACACCACCATCTGCAAGCCTGTCGGCAGGCCGATGCGCAGCACTTTACCGAGGATGACGCGGTCCAGGCGTAAAGCCGCGAGCAGCTCGCGATCCGGTGCCATCACATGGTTTTTATGCCGCAGGCGCAGGACCAGAAACAGCATGGCCAACGCATTACCCACCAAACCTGCGTACACCGCACTCTGGATGCCCAGGGGCGGCAGGCCGATCCAGCCGCGAATCAGCGCTGGCGTCAGCAGCAAGCCCACCAGGGTCGAAACCATTAACGCCAGCAACGGCGAAATCGTATCGCTCACCCCACGCAGCAATTGGGTATAGAGGATGAACACCAGTAACAGCGGCATGATCAACATCATCATCTGGGCATAGCCCACCGCATCGTCGAGCACATCCAGCGGCGTGCCCAATGCCTGCAGCGCCGGCCGTGCAAACAGGCTGCCGAGCACCGCAGCAATCAGGCCCACCAGTGCGCCCAAGGCCAGAGTGGCGCCAGTAATCGCCTTGACCATGCCCGTCTCCCGGGCACCCCACGCCTGGCCGATCAACACCGAGGCGCCCGCCCCCAGGCCGATCACCAGGGCGATGAAGAAAAACACGATGGGGAACATCCCCGACACCGCCGCCAAAGCCTGGGTGCCGAGCATTTGCCCGACATAGATACCGTTGAGGGTGCCGGAAAAGCTTTGCAGAAAATTGGACAGCACCATCGGTGCCAGAAAGATCAGATAGATCTGCCACAGCGGGCGTTGCAAAGGGGTCAGCATGAAAAATGGGACCTCGAATAACGAAAGCGTCGCAGGGTTATACCGTAAGTGGATCCAATGCTAATGCGCTTTAGCAAAGATCACTCATCCACCAAACGTCTGCGACGGCCTGCGCAACGTAGGGTCGAACGGGTTGATGCGTGGCCCGATTGCTGCAGCTTCGCGCTTGAGCAATTCCACCACCATCGGCAATCGGCTTGGCCCCAGGCGGTCACTGATGGTCGCCACACTCAACGCTGCGACCGCATGCCCCTCGCGGTTGAGGATCGGCACTGCCAACCCCGCCATACCTTCCAGCACCCCGGTGTTGCGTGCCGCGTAGCCCAAATTGCGAACGTTCTCAACTTCGGAGCGCAGCAGCACTTCGTCATACAAATGAAAATCCTTGAGCCGTGGCAGGTTGTAGCGGATGACCGTCTCGCGCTCTTCCTGCGGCAGAAAGGCCAGAATTGCCAGGCTGCCCTGCCCTACCCCCAGGGCTACGCGCCCGCCGATATCACCGGTGAAGGTACGAATCGGGTACGGGCCTTCGCTGCGGTCCAGGCAAATGGCGTCGAAGCCGCTGCGAGCCAGCAGGAACAGCGAATCTCCCAACGATGCACTCAGGCGCAACAGGCTTGGGCGCACCAGATCGCGCAGGTTGCCAGTCTTGCCGGCATTGGCGGCCAACGCAAAGAACTCCAGGCTCAGGCGATAGCGTTTACTGCGCGCATCCTGCTCGACCATGCCTTCATCCATCAGGCTGCGTAGCAAGCGGTGAGTGGTGGGCTGGGAGAGGCCAACGCGTTGGGCGAGCTGGGTGACACGTTCGCCTCCCTCGGGCACTTCACCCAGAGCACGTAGTAAGGCAAACACGCGGGATACGCCACCAGCACCGACTTCCTTGCCGTTGCTATTCCGCTGAATGGAATCCATATCACTCGATATCAACATAAATTCTGCTCAGTGAATAAATCTTAAAATAGTAGTCCGCTGAATGAAATTCCATCTTCCGCCCATCCTAGTCTTCGCTCTAATCTGCGTCCACAGGGGCGAAACGAACAACAACTGGCAGCCGACTCAAGATCGAGCGTCAACGCACCGGCAACACTCTTTTCGCATCTGCCCAAAACAAAAAAACGCGCTTCGGCGCGGCGGAATAAAAGGTGGATCGCAGACATGGCATTTCTCCAACTCAACGCCTTGAGTAAACGCTACGGCGCCGTTGATGCAGTAGTTGCCACCGACCTCGCGGTGGAAAAAGGCGAATTCGTTTCCCTGCTTGGTCCTTCGGGCTGCGGCAAGACCACCACCCTGCAAATGATCGCCGGCTTTGTCGAGGTGAGCAGCGGCCAGATCCTGCTCGATGGTCGCGACATCACCCGTGCCAAGCCTGCCAGTCGTGGCCTGGGCGTGGTGTTCCAAAGTTATGCGCTGTTTCCCCATATGAGCGTGCGCGACAACGTCGCCTTCGGCTTGAAGATGCGCAAGGTACCGGCCACCGAGATCGCAAGCCTCGTCAAGACCGTACTCGAACTGGTGCGTCTGGCCCCCCATGCCGAACGCTACCCTCGGGAACTCTCCGGCGGCCAACGCCAACGCGTCGCGCTGGCCCGTGCATTGGTGATCGAGCCACCGGTTCTGCTGTTGGATGAACCGTTGTCCAACCTTGACGCCAACCTGCGTGAAGAGATGCAGTTCGAGATCCGCCGCATTCAATGTGCGGTGGGCATCACCACCTTAATGGTCACCCACGACCAGGCCGAAGCGCTCTCCATCAGCGATCGCGTGGTCGTGATGCAGGCCGGGCGCGTGACCCAGATCGACGCGCCATACAAACTCTATGAACACCCGCGCACGCGCTTCATCTCTGACTTTGTCGGCAAGGCCAACCTGCTGGCCGGCGACTACGACGCGCTCGGTGTCCCCCAAGTGCGTCACCAGGGCGGCGCTGGCCAACTGACCCTGAGCCTGCGTCCGGAAAAGATCCAATTGGTACAAGCAGGTTCAGGCCGCGTGCAAGGCCAGGTGCTCGACCGCTACTTTTTCGGCAGCCAATGGTTGTATCGCATCCATACCCCCCTTGGCGAAATTACCGTGGTGCGCGGCAACGATGGCAGCGCACCGCTTTGCAACGGCGCGGCAGTGGGCCTGCAATGGCAAGCGGATTTGCTACGGGTACTGGCGGCCGATGAGGTGCACCCATGAATCGCGGCTACCTGCTCTCGTTGCCGGCATTGGTGCTGTTTGGCGGGTTACTGATCCTGCCATTGGCCTTGACGCTGGTACTGTCCTTCAACGTGTTCGATTACCAGGTGGGTGTAAAGGCCGATCAGTGGACCCTGGCCCACTACCTGGCATTGTTGAGCGATGCCTATTTCTACGAGATCTTCTGGCGCACCTTCTGGATCAGTGCGCTGGTAACGTTGCTGTGCGTGGTGATCGGGGTACCGGAGGCGTACATCCTCAGCCGCATGGGTACGCCGTGGCGGTCGGTCTTCCTGATCCTGATCCTCACACCGCTTCTGATTTCCGTGGTGGTACGCGCGTTTGGCTGGAGCTTGCTGCTCGGCGCCGATGGCCTGGTCAACCAGGTGATCCAGGCCGTCGGCGGGCGCCCGGTGAAGCTGCTGTATACGCCGTTCGCCGTGATCATCGCGCTCGTGCACGTGATGCTGCCGTTCATGATCATCCCGGTATGGACCTCCCTGCAAAAGCTCGACCCCTCGGCGGAACAAGCAGCGCTGTCTCTGGGCGCAAGCCAGGCCACGGTGATGCGCAAGATCGTGTTGCCGCAAGTGATGCCCGGCGTGCTGTCCGGCACCTTGATCGTGTTCGGCCTGGCCGCCAGTTCGTTCGCAATCCCAGGGTTGCTGGGCGGGCGGCGTCTGAAAATGGTCGCCACTGTGGTGTATGACCAATACCTCTCGGAACTCAACTGGCCCATGGGCGCGACCATTGCGGTGGTGCTGCTGTTGGTCAATCTACTGATCATGCTGAGCTGGAACCGCATGGTCGAAGGCCGCTATAAAAAGTCCCTGGGGGTTTAAGCGCATGTCCAGAAACGGTCCTTTGGCCCTCGGTTTCCATGGTTTGGTGGTGCTGTTCATGATGGCGCCGCTGGTGGTGGTGTGCCTGGTGGCGTTCACCCCGGAAAACACCTTGAGCCTGCCCACATCGGGCTTTTCCCTGCGCTGGTTTCGCGCCGTATTCGAGCGCGCCGACTTCATCCAGGCCTTCTATAACAGCCTGATCCTGGCGTTTACCGCCGCGTCCCTGGCGACCTTGATCGCGGTACCGGCGGCCTTGGCGATCAGTCGCTATACGTTCCCCGGGCGCAACTTTTTCAGTGCACTGTTTCTGTCGCCAATCATCATCCCGCACCTGGTGCTGGGCGTGGCGATGCTGCGCCTGTTTGCGTTGATGGGCGTTAATGGCAGCTTTACCTGGCTGATGCTGGCACACGTGGTGATCATCACTCCCTATGTACTGCGCCTGGTGCTGGCGGCAGCGATCGGGATTGATCGCAGTGCCGAGCAGGCCGCCGAATCCCTCGGAGCCGGGCGCTTTACGTTGTTCCGGCAAATCACCTTGCCGATGATTTTGCCTGGGGTGGCCGGTGGTTGGTTGCTGGCGTTCATCAACAGTTTCGATGAGGTGACCCTGTCGATCTTCGTCAGTTCACCGGCCACACAAACCCTGCCGGTGCGCATGTACGTGTATGCCACTGAGTCCATCGATCCAATGATGGCGGCGGTATCGGCGCTGGTGATTGCACTCACCGCAGCGACCATGATTCTGCTCGATCGGGTCTACGGCCTGGACCGTGTACTGGTGGGGAAACACTGATGGCGCTGTTCAAGCGACTGACCGAAACCCAGCGCCCAGCCCTGGCGTTCACCCTTGATGGGCAGCCGGCCACCGGGCTGCTCGGCGATACCTTGCTGACTGCCATGCTGACCTGCGCCGACCATCTGCGCGGCAGCGATTTCAGCGCCGAACGCCGCGCCGGTTTTTGCCTGATGGGGGCGTGCCAGGATTGTTGGGTACGGCTTGCCGATGGGCGACGCGTACGGGCCTGCTCGACGTTGCTCGAAGAAGGTCACGCGATCAGCCGCGATCCAGGACGGCAGCCATGAAGCCCGTGGCAATTGTAGGCGCAGGCCCAGCGGGCATCGCTGCCGCACGTACGCTGCTCGATCACGGCATAAAACCCTGCTTGATCGATGAGAACCTGCGCGGCGGCGGGCAGATATATCGGCGCCAACCGGCAAACTTCCAGCGCTCGGCCAAACAACTCTACGGCTTTGAAGCGAGCAAGGCGCAGACCGTGCATCGCATCATGGACGAGCTTGCACCGTTGATCGACTACCGGCCGCAAACCCTGGTATGGAACGCCGAGGACAACCGTCTCGACCTGCTCACCAGTGGTCGCATCGACAGCGTTGAGTATTCGCGCATCATTGTCGCCACCGGCGCCACCGACCGTATCCTGCCGGTGCCGGGCTGGACCTTGCCGGGCGTCTACAGCCTGGGCGCGGCGCAAATCGCCTTGAAGTACCAGGGCTGCGCAATTGGCGAACGCGTAGTGTTTTGTGGTTCCGGGCCACTGCTCTATCTCGTCGCTTATCAATATGCCCAGGCGGGCGCCAAGGTGTTGGCCGTGCTCGACAGTGCGCCGTTCAGTGCCCAATGTCGCGCATTACCGGCGTTGCTCAGGCAACCGGCGACCCTGGCAAAGGGTTTGTATTACCGTGCTTGGCTGGCGGCCCATGGGATTGCCGTGCATCAGGGCGCAACGCTGTCGCAGATCGATGGAGAGCAACGGGTCCACGGCATTCGCTGGGGCGAACAGACACTGGAATGCGATGCGGTGGCCTTCGCGCATGCCCTGCGCAGCGAAACGCAGCTAGCGGATTTACTCGGCTGTGACTTTGCCTGGAATAATCTCAACCGCGCCTGGTTGCCGCAGCGGGACTGCGCTGGGCGCAGCAGCGTCGAGGCGGTGTATCTGGCTGGCGATGGCGCAGGGATCATGGGCGCGGATGCGGCGCAGATGGCTGGCGAATGTGCGGCGTTGGCGCTGCTGGAGGATGCCGGCATTACGGTCGATCAGCACCGCCAGGATACGCTGCAGAAGCAGTTGGCGAGGATCCAGGGCTTTCGTCAGGGCCTGGAAACCGCGTTCCCTTTCCCCGAACAATGGGCTGTGCAAGCCCCCGACGAACTGATTCTGTGCCGCTGCGAAGAGGTCAGCGTCGGTGAAGTGCGGGCAGTAGTGGATGAGGGTCACTGGGAAATAAATCGGGTCAAAGCCCATTGCCGCATTGGCATGGGCCGCTGTCAGGGACGGATGTGCGGGTTGGCGACGGCGGAAATTGTCGCCCAGCGCAGCGGGCGTGGCATCGAACAAGTCGGACGCCTGCGGGGCCAAGCGCCGATCAAGCCGCTGCCGTTTGGCGTGGAGGGGCAACCATGATCGACGTCATCGTCCTGGGCGGCGGGATTGTCGGCGCTTCGGCAGCTTTGACACTCGCGCGAAAAGGCCAGCGGGTGGCGCTGGTGGAACGGGATTTTTGTGGCTCGCACTCCAGCGGCGTCAATTATGGCGGCGTGCGCCGCCAGGGCCGGCCCTTGCATCAGTTACCGTTGTCCCAGCGCGCCCATCAACTGTGGGCCGACTTGCCAGGCTTGATTGGCATTAGTGGCGAGTACGTGCGCTGCGGGCATTTGAAGCTGGCGCGCAGCCCGGCAGATTTTGCTGCGCTGCATGCGTATGCCGAAAAAACCCGTGGCTTCGACCTGGGCTTGCAGCTGTTGGATCGCACTGAGTTGCGCGGGCGTTTCCCCTGGGTGGGCGACGTGGCAGTGGGTGCCTCCTTGTGCCCGGAAGACGGACATGCCAACCCGCGACTAGTGGCCCCGGCCTTCGCCCGTGCCGCCCTACGCCACGGCGCCGAGGTGTACGAGCAAGCCGAAGTGATCCGCATCGAGCACAACAGCCAACAGTTCCAGGTGCACTGTGCCAATGGCTTGCATCTGCAAGCCCCCTGGCTGCTCAACTGCGCCGGTGCCTGGGCCGGCAGTGTCGCTGCACAGTTTGACGAGCCAGTACCGATTACCTCGGCGCACCCGGCGATGCTGGTCACCGAACCACTGCCGGTGGTGATGACTGTCAGTACGGGTGTCGAGGGCGGAGGGGTCTATGCGCGGCAAGTCGCCAGGGGCAACTGCATCCTCGGCGGCGGTCGCGGCTTTGCCCTCGGCCCACAGCAAGCCAGGCCAGGTCAGGCCGCGCTGCTGGAAATTCTGCGCAATGCCAGCGAACTCTATCCATTTCTCAAGGGTGCCCAGGCGATACGGACCTGGAGCGGCACCGAAGGTTACTTGCCCGATCACGAACCGGTGATCGGCCCCAGCAGCACCCAACCTGGCCTGCTCCACGGTTTCGGCTTCGCCGGGGCCGGGTTCCAGCTCGGCCCCGCAGTCGGCGAAGCCCTGGCAGAGATTGTCTGCGCAGGGGCCAGCCGCCAGCCCATCGAAGCGTTTTCCATCCGTCGTTTCCAAGCCTGAGAGGAAAAACATCCATGTACTCACGCATCGCTTTATCCTGCTTGTCCCTCGCCTTGCTCACCGGCACCGCCCATGCCGCCCCCACGCTGTACCTGGGCATGAACGGCGGTACCATGGAACGGGTGTACGCCGACAAGGTGCTGCCCGCCTTCGAGAAAGCCAACAACGTCAAGGTGGTGATCGTACCCGGCACCTCCTCGGACATCCTTGCCAAGGTCCAGGCCAACAAGGCCAACCCGCAGATGCACGTCATGTTCCTCGACGACGGCATCATGTACCGCGCGATCTCCATGGGTCTGTGCGACAAGCTCACGCCAAGCCCGACCCTGGAGCAGATCCCGGCCAAGGCCAGAATCAAGGACGAAGCCGTGGCCGTAACACTGGGCGTCACCGGCCTGGGTTACAACGCCAAGATGTTCAAGGACAAGGGCTGGTCCGCGCCCACCTCGTGGATGGACCTGGCCGACCCGCGTTTCAAGGACAAAGTGGTGTTCCAGTCCCTGGCCTCCTCCACCTTTGGCCTGCACGGTTTCCTGATGTTCAACCGCATCCAGGGTGGCGATGAAACCAATGTAGAACCGGGCTTCAAAGCCTGGCCTACCAGCGTCGGCCCCAACGTACTGGAATACATCGCCAGCTCCGCGAAAATCTCCGAGATGGTGCAAACCGACGAAGCCGCACTCTTCCCCCTGACGCCGACCCAGGTCGCCACGCAGAAGCTGTTGGGCATACCCATGGAATATGCGCAGCCCAAGGAAGGCGCGGTGGTTCTCAACGTGGCCGAGTGCGTGATCGCCCGCAATGACCAGCCGGAACTGGCGCAGAAACTCGCGGCGTTCTTGCTGACCGCTGAGGCCCAGGCGCCGGCGCTGGAGGACGGCGACCAGATTCCGTCGAACCCGACGACGCCCACCACCGAAAAGACCCGGGCACGGGTGGAAGCCATGCAGGGTTACTTGCAGACGGCGATTTCAATTGATTGGGACCAGGTTAACCAGGCGAGGCCGGAATGGAATGCGCGGTGGAGTCGCTCGATTGAGCGTTGAGGCTTGAGCGCTGCGCAATCGCGGCCAGCTCATCACGGGTGCTACTGATGACAGCACCCGCCTTGAGCAACTCATTGACCGCCTGTACACCCCCCTCCTCGCTGATGCTGCGGCACGCCGGCAGGTGCAAGACCACTTGCAATCCGGCCTGGAGCAACTGCAACGCAGTGGTCTTGACGCAGTAGTCCAAAGCCAGGCCGCCGACGATCACACGCACCACCCCTCGGGCCTTGAGGTACTCGATGACGCCGGTGGACAGTTTGTCGTGCAGGTCGTGGTAGCAGGCGCCATAAGGGTGCAGGTCGGGTTCGACGCCCTTCCAGATGAAGTAGTCATAGTCATAAGGCGCTGGCAGTTCGTCGAGCAACGTGAAGCCTTCGGTACCCGGCACGCAGTGGCTGACCCAGGTGACATCGGCGTGGGCAAGGCCAGTGGGCTGCAACATCTGGCTGTGCTGCGCGACCACCCAAGGGGCGTGCGGGGTGTGGGCGTCCTTGCTGCCGATGCGATGACCGGCGAGGCTGGCCATGTAGTTGAGTTCGGCGCCAATGCGGTCGCCTCCGACCACCGGCAATTCGTTGGGGCACAAAGGCGTGAAGCTTTTCTGCGCGTCGACGTCGAATGAGGCGATGGCGGTTTTCGCAAGGGTCATGGTGATTCTCCGGTGGCAGGCCCCAGGTGACGGAGTGTCAGTCACTTTATAGATGGCTGGCAACACCGCCATGGGTACAAGTCGAATCGTCGCACCGACCCTCCCATGTTTTTAACGGTGCGAGGCTTCAGTTCATCCAGTTGCCGCCATCCACGTTGTAGGTCTGGGCCACCACATAATCGGCTTCCTTCGACGCCAGGAAGATCGCCATTCCGGTCAGATCTTGCGCCGAGCCCATGCGCCCGAACGGTACCTCATCCCCTACCCGCTTTTTCTTCTCGCCAGGTGCCAGCCCCTCATGCCTGGCAAACAGCGCATCAACGGCGTCCCAGTGCTCGCCGTCCACTACGCCCGGGGCGATGGCATTGACGTTGATGCCCTGCTTGATCAGGTTCAACCCCGCCGATTGCGTCAGGCTGATCACCGCCGCCTTGGTCGCACAATAGACGGCTACCAACGGCTCACCCCGCCGTCCGGCCTGGCTGGCCATGTTGATGATCTTGCCGCCATGGCCCTGGCTGATCATCTGCCGCGCCGCGGCTTGTAGCGTGAACAGGGTGCCGGCGACGTTGATCGAGAACAGCCGCTCAAAGCTGTCGCGGGTAATGTCGACAATAGGTGCCAGGTCGAACAGCGCAGCATTGTTGATCAGGATATCCAGCTTGCCGGCATGGGCCACGACCGCGGCGATGGCGGCGTCGATGCAAGCTTGATCGGTGACGTCCATCGCCACGGCATAAGCCTGGGGGCCCAATTCGGCAGCGGTGGCCTGGGCGCGTTGCAGATTGATGTCGGCAATGGCAACGGTAGCGCCTTCAGCAATATAGGCCTGGGCAAACGCTCGGCCGATACCCCGCGCCGATCCGGTGATCAACGCGCTTTTACCTTCGAGTCGTTTCATCGCGGTGTCCTGTAAAAATGAGTTCGGGTCGCCGGCACATTGCACCTGTTGTTTTTGTGGGCGTGCCTCGATTACAGCAGCTCGGCCTGGCCCTTACAAACGACTGGCGACTGTGCGGCTGATACTTTTTTGACCTCAAGCCCAGGATCAAAAAAGTACCAGTGCAACGCAAAATCGGGGTAGCACACTGATTGCCGGTGCGCGTATTTTGAGTCCATTGCACAACCACAAGAGGCAGCACCATGCCCATCAGCTGCACCAGCCTGTTCGAGCACCGCCCTGCGGAGCTTGAAGTGATCCTGCCCGAACCGGAGCATGGTTTTCGCTGGTTCGAACATGACTATCCCTATGAACTGGCGCGCTGGAACCATCATCCCGAGTTCGAGATTCACCTGATCCGCCAGGGCAGCGGCAAGCTGGTGGCGGGCGACTATATTGGTGCGTTTGGCGCCGGTCATGTCGCGTTGATCGGCCCTGACCTGCCCCACGACTGGATCGGCGACCTGGCGCCGGGCGAATACCTGAGCGGCCGAGACGTGGTGCTGCAGTTCGACGGCGCCGCCCTCCTCGCCCTGCGCACCACCCTGCCTGAGCTCGGCGATCTACAACCGTTGTTTGAACGGGCGCGATGCGGCCTTGAATTCTGCGGCGAAGCAGCAACAAGTGCGGCACGGCTGATGGAGGCCATCGGCAGCGCCCATGGCCTGCAACGCCTGACCCTGTTCCTGCAGCTGCTCGACACCCTGAAGAACGCCTCGCCCACACAGGCCAAGACCCTGGCCAGCCCGTACTACGCACCCACCCTGGATGCACGCAGCGCCGATCGCATCAACAAAGCCTTCGATTACCTGATGCGCGAACTGACCGGCGACGTGCGCCTATCGGACATTGCGCGGCAATTGGAGATGAGCGAGCCGGGCTTCTCGCGTTTTTTCAAGCGCAACACCGGCCACGGTTTTATCGACCTGATGCGCAAGTTCCGCGTGCAACGTGCCTGCCGGTTGTTGTTGCAAAGCCAGATGTCGGTGGCGGATATCTGCTTTGAAGTGGGCTACGCCAACCTGTCCAATTTCAACCGCCATTTTCGCATCGAAATGCATCAGACGCCGAGCGAATACCGGCGGCAGACTGCATTGCATTTATTCAACTCCATCGCCAATCAACCACCACGCGCCAAGCTCACCTATTGACCCAGTGCCTGTTGCGCCAGGCAAGCCACCCGCAACTCAGCCTCGGCGCGTTCGCGTTCCTGATCTTCCAGAAACCAGGCGGCGGACAGCCCAGCGTGAGCCACCACCCATTGCAGCAGACGCGTGCGCGACAGCCCCGCCGCCTGCGTAATCACCTCGACCTGGCGGCTGAAACGCTGCGGGTCGCTAGCAGTAGGCAAATCCGGATTGCAGATCAGGTTGACGTAATCGTAGCCGCGCTCACCCACCACCCGTTTTGGATCAATCGCCAGCCAGCCCCGAGGGCCGAAGTCGAGAATATTGTTGTGATGGATATCTCCGTGCAGCACCACCCTATCCTGTTGCGCCGCCAACAAGGTACGGGCCATCGCCGCGCAATCGCGTAGCACGCCACCTTCGCGCTCGGCGGCGTTCCACAAGGCATTGAACCATTCATCCAGCCCAAGCAAACCCTCGGGCGGCGATGCGCGGGGCGCATGCAGTCGGGCCACGGTAGCGCAGGCGATCTGGCTGGCTTCGTCGTCCTGGCCATTGAGGGCCATGCGCATCAAGGAACCTGGCCCAGTGGCGCGCTCCATCAATACTGCGGTGTGGTCATGGGCAAACACCTGCGCCGCGCCGTCGCCTGCCCACCAACTCAACAAACGACCGCCAAGCTTTTCTTCCGAGGTATGGGCAATTTTCAACATCGCCGCCATGCCTTGCCAGCGCACCGGCAAAAGGTGACTGCCAGGCGTAACGATAGGCTCGCCATCGGCACTCAAGCTCCAGGCGCGCAGATAGTGATCGAACATATGGGTGCTCCAGTGGGTGTGCACAGGATGACATGTAACCCGCTGGTTTTCTGACCAAAGCGTCGGCTAATTCGCATTTTTTCCAAACAGTTCAAGCCATTGGCACAAGTTGGTACAGCCTGTGCAAACGTTTGCGGAACGAACTTGGCAGCCAAGTTCAGCCCTACCCGACGAATCGGGTTAAACCGCGTACGAATAAGGACTTTCAATGCATCCCACCTCTAAGCCTCGTGCTTGCCTTGGTGTTTCCCTGCTACTGGCCGCCGTTACGGGAGTACTCAGTGGCCCCATTTTGGCGCAGCAAAAGCCCGTCGATGATTCAGCCCAGGGCGAAACCCTTAGCCCTGAGGCCAGCCCACCGGCGAAAAAAGGCGTTTACCTGTCGGAGTGGTTCAACCAGGACCTGACGCTGATCGGCAGCAAAGACATCAGCTTCGGCCCCAAGCCCCAGGATGACGTCTACCTGGAGTACGAGTACTTCGGGCGCAAGGGGCCCTTTGAGCTGTACGGCTATATCGACGTGCCGAAGATCCTCACCATCGGTAACAGTAATGACAAAGGTGTATGGGACCATGGCTCGCCGGTATTCATGGAGCATGAACCGCGGATCTCCATCGACTACCTCGCAGGGCGCAGCCTGGCGATCGGCCCGTTCAAGGAGTGGTATGTGGCCTTTGACTGGATCTACGATCACGGCAGCCATAAGGAAAACCGCGCCAATACCCTGTACAGCGGCCTGGGCACCGATATCGACACCCACTCGCGGGTCAACCTGTCGGCCAACTTTTATGGCCGCTACCAGTGGGAAAACTACGGCGCCAGCAATGAATATTCCTGGGATGGCTACCGCGCGCAGATGAAGTACATCGTGCCCATCGGCAAGTTCGACAACGGTGCTTCGCTGACCTATATCGGCTTTACCAACTACGACTTCGGCTCGGACCTGCACAAGGACAACCCGGCGCGCACCGCCAATTCCCTGGTGGCTACCAACGTGTTGCTGTACGCGTTCACCCACCTGCGCTTTACCCTGGTGGGTCGCTACTTTCACAACGGTGGCAACTGGGAAGACGGCAGCGAGTTGAATTTCGGCGAAGGCAACTTCCGCGCCCGCTCTGATGGCTGGGGTTACTACGCCGGCGTGGGTTACCAATTCTGATCAAGGAGCTGTACATGAACGCACTGACTCGTATCTCGCTGGCCGTCGGCCTCGCCCTGCTGCCCCACGTAGTGCTGGCGGATAACCCCGCACCGATCAAGCCCAAGGTGATGTTGATCACCATGTTCGCCCCCGAGGCGCAAACCTGGATCGACCGCCTGGAACTCAAGCAGGAAGTACGCGTGCCAGGGCTGTCTGCCGAGTACCCGGTGATTCGCTGCAACACCCAGGACGTATGCCTGCTGGTAACCGGCATGGGCCAGACCAACGCCGCTGCGTCGACCCTGGCCCTGGCCTTGTCGCCCAAATTCGACCTGCGCCAGAGCTATTTCCTGATCGCCGGTATCGCCGGTATCAGCCCCAAGCACGGCACCATCGGCACCGCCGCCTGGGCCCATTACCTGGTGGAGTTCGGCACCCAGTGGGAGCTGGATTCACGGGATGCGCCCAAGGACTGGCCGACCGGTTATATCGGCATCAACACCAAGGGGCCCAACGAAAAGCCACCGCTGGACTACAAGACCGAAGTATTCGAGCTCAACCCAAAGCTGCAAGCCAAGGCGTTTGCCTTGTCGCACAAGGTGGAGCTGACCGAAAGCAAAGAATCCGCCGCCTGGCGCAAGCACTATCCCGACGCCCCGGCCAACCAGCCGCCGCAAGTCACGCGCTGCGACACGCTGGCGGGCAATACCTGGTTTTCCGGCACCCGCCTGAGCGAACGCGCCGAAGTCTGGACCAAGTTGCTCACCGACAATAAAGGCGAATACTGCACCACCCAGCAGGAGGACAACTCCACTTATGAAGCCCTGCTGCGCGCCAGCCGTGAGGGCCTGGTGGATATCCAGCGCCTGGCCGTGGTGCGCGCAGGCTCCGATTTTGACCGGCCTTATCCGGGTTACAGCGAGGTCGACAACTTGCTCAAGTATGCGGACCAGGGCGGCTTTGTACCGGCACTGGAAAACCTGTACCGCACGGGCAATCCGCTGGTACAGGCGATTGTGAATCAGTGGTCGGCGTGGGAAAAAGGCGTACCCGAGGTCGAGTAAAGATCTGAAGTGGGAGGGGCTTACCCCCTCCCACATTTGCGACGATGTCACGGCAGCAGGATGAATTTGTCCGGGCTGCCGCTGTTCACTTGCTCATAACACTCAACTCCATCAGCCAACGCCACTTCGCGCAGGCCGGTGGGCAACGGCAACAACCCCTCATCAAAGAACCGCCCGAACGCCCCTAACATCACCGCACATTGCTCACAGCTATAGAGCAACGAATTGACGCCTACCACCGTCCCCCCCTTGCGATACAGCGCCAGAGCCGGCAGTTGCACGTGGCCGTCAACCGGTGCGGCAATGATTGCGATACGGCCGAAAGGCGCCAACCCCGCCACTGCTGCGGGCAGCCAGAAACCGCTGGTATCGAAGATCACCTCGGCGCCGCCCTTGAACACGGCGTGCACTTGTACGCCCAGTTCCTGCGGTTGGCCCAGGGCAATCGCCTCCACGCCTTGCGCCTGTAAGACATCCACCTGATCAGGGCGACGCACCGCTGCCAGCACCTGCGCACCACGAAGCTTCGCCAGTGCCAACGCCGCGCTGCCAACGGCACCATTGGCGCCGATCACCAGCAACCGCGTGCCCTTGCCCACACCACTGCGTTCCAGCGCATCCCAGGCCGTGGTATACGGCACGCCAAGGCCCGCGGCCTGGGTGAAGCTCAAGTGACCGGGCTTGGGCGCCACGCCTGTGGCCAATACCCGAAGGTATTGGGCATGGGAGCCGTCAGCAAAAAAGCCCAGGTCGCGACCGGTGCCCCAGACTTCCTGACCGAGCAAGGCTGGCGGACCTTCGACCACCACCCCGGCAAAATCGCGCCCGGGAATGCGCGGCAGCGTGGTGTAGGGAAACCGGCCGAGTACGTTTTTCACATCGCTGGGGTTCAGACCGGCGGCTTTGACCTGGACCAGCACTTCATCGGCAGACGGTACGGGCATGGCAACATCGACCAGGCGCAGGTCGGCGAGGTCGCCACTGGCGCTAAATTGTAGTGCTTTCATTAAAGGCATCCGTCGAAGAAGAAAAGGCTCAGGACAACCAACCGCTGACCAACTGCCGCCCCATGGGCCACAACTGTTCGCCGAGCAGCATGCCCATCAGCCCCACCAGAGCAATGGCCGGCGGTGCGGGCGAACGGAAGCCCAGCGCGCCGTAGATCACGCCGACAAACAGGCCGATGGCCAAGGAAATCAGATAGTTCATGGTGACTACGCCCGGTTGATTGATGGGCTCAGCTTAAGGTGCGACTGGCTTCGGCATCGGCCAAGTGCTTCAGGATTTCGGCCAACCCGTGTACTGCGAAGGCGATACACCCAATTCACGGCGGAACATGTCGCTGAAACTGCTGGGCGAATACCCCAGGGCACGAGCAATGCCGCTCACCGACCGGCCCTGGATCAGTTCCGCCGCCGCCGTCGCCAACTGCACTTGGCGCCGCCACTGCGCGAAGCCCATGCCCAGGTGGTTCTGGAACAACCGCGCCAGGGTGCGCACGCTGGCACCGACAGTTTCGGCGTGCTGCTCGAAAGGGATGTCCAGGGACGGCGCAGCCATGACCGCCCGGCATACACTGCTTAGCCGACGATCAGTCGCCACCGGCATGACGATACGGATTTGCGAGCGGCGTGCCCGTTGCAGCTCCAACAGGGCCAGGCCAACGAGCGCCTCGTAGTAGCCGGCATCGGCGTGATCGACCTGCTCCACTAACGTCACGATCAATTCACGCAATAACCGGCCCACCTCAATCACCTGCACCTGACTGTCCAGCGTCGCCGCCAACGCCGGGCGCAGGTAGATGTTGCGCATCTGCAAGTCGGAGACAACACGGATGCCGTGTTCGACTCCCGGCGGCAACCACACGGCGCGCTGCGGCGCAACTATCAGGGCTTCACGGGGCGTCTCGACCCACATCACGCCGCTCATCGCATAGAGCAACTGGCCCCAATCATGGCGATGGGGTTCCACATACAACCCACGCGGGTACGTGCGTGCCAGGGGCTGCACTGGGACGGCTTGATCGCTGAGGTCGGGGGGCGCAGCCAGGGCCATGGCGGGTATATGTCAATCAAGGGAAAGGCGACCATGGTAAAGACTGGCCGCCGACAAGCGAACTGTTTTTACTCACCCGGCAGGCCCGGGTTGTCCGAGCCTGCAGGTAGATCACGTCAGGTGCGGGCCGACTTGGCGCACTCACAGCCGGTCGCGGCGGCGCAGGGCTCACCGTGGGCATGGTGCTCGGCACAGCCTTGGCAGCAATAACCCTTACCGTCCTTCATGATCGCATCGGCACCCAGTACGCATTTGCAATGTGGGCAAGCACAGGTTTTATCTGGCATGGTCAGACTCCTTCTTCATGGTCGTCCCGGTGCAGCGAACGCCACACCTTAAGCAGTGACTCCACGCAGAGCGCCAAGGTTCAGCGCCGTCAGTCGGCCGCCCGGGTATTGCTGCGGTACATGAACACCAGTGCCAGCGCCAGGCACAGCATCGCCACGATGCGGCTGCCCGACAATTCGATCGCCGGGTTGCCCAGCCAGCCAAAGTTGTCGATCAGCATGCCCATGCCCAATTGCCCGACAATCACCGCCACCGTGGCGACCGCCGTGCCAACCACAGGCACCGCGCCGACCATCACCAGCATGTACACCACGCCGAACAAGGCGCCGGTCAATTGCCATTTCGGCACATCCAGCAGGCTGACGGCGTGGGCCGGCTCGAAGAAGAATATCAACAACGCCGTGGTGAGCGCGCCGACGGCAAAGGTCAGCAGGCTGCTGCGCAATACGCCTACCGCCTGGCCCAGACGCCCGTTGATGGCGGCCTGCACACTCAACACCGCCCCCGCTGCAATCACCACCACCAGTAACATCATCAGATTCATCGTCTTACCCTCGTGCAATCAGAACCAGCGCCGCCACAATCAACGCCAATGCAATCCAGCGCTCGCCATTGACGCGCTTGCGCGCCGTGCCGAACCAGCCGAAGTGGTCGATCAACACACTCTTGCCCACCTGCCCCGACAAAATCGCAATCATGGTCATCGCGATACCGATATGGGGCGTGGCCAGCGTCAACACCACCACGTACATCGGCCCCAAAAGTCCGCCAATCAACTGCCAGCGCGGCAGTTCGGTGAACGCCGGGCCCTTCTGCGGGCCGCTGAACAGCAGCAGTAGAAGGAGAATCGCGGTGCCGACGCCGAAGATGCTCAAGGTCGCCCACAAATGCCCGACCTGCGCGCCCAATGGCCCGAGCAGGCCAGCCTCCACGGACAGGCCCATGCCCGCCAGAATCACCAACGGCAACAACAGCAACCGCAGAAAATTTTTGTTAGGTCTGGCCTGCGCCACACCTTCGATAGAACGTGCCTGCATAGATCACCTGCGCATCGACAAAGAAAACATGGCGCGCATTATCCGGTGGCCGTCCTGTGCGATAAATGGGAGCATACAAACAACACCTTTGCGCAATACGCACAGCCAGGAGAGATGATGCAGGGTTTGAATGAGCTGAGTTTCAAGGCGCTGCGCCTGTTCGTCGCCGTGCTGGACCATGGCAGTTTTTCCGAAGTGGCCCGCCGAGAAAGCCTGGCGCCCTCCTCCATTTCGCGGCAGATTCAACTGATGGAACAGGCCCTCGGCCAGCAATTGCTGTACCGCCACACCCGCGCCGTAAGCCCCACCGAAGCCGGGCGCCTGCTGGGGCGTCACGCGCGGCTGGTACTGGAGCAGTTGGAAACGGCGAACCAAGCCCTGCAGGAACAGGACAGTGAGCCCAGCGGGCTGGTGCGTATCAATGCGCCGATGGTATTCGGCCAGCGCCACCTTTCACCGTGGTTGGGGGAACTGTGCCGGCGCTACCCGAAGCTGCAACTGGATATCCAGCAAACCGACACCTTCGTCGACCCACTGCAAGACGGCACCGACCTGCTGTTTCGCATTGGCGTGCTCAATGATTCGGGTATGCAGGCACGCATCTTCGCGCCCCAGCGCTTTCGCATCGCCGCCAGCCCCGCCTACCTGGCGCAACACGGCATGCCGCGCCACCCCGACGAACTGGTCGGCCACCACTGCCTGGCCTACAAAGGCATCACGGGCCAGCAACGCTGGTTCTTCCGGCGCGGCCAAAGTGACTGGACCTCCTACAGCGTCAAGGGCCCGATCACCGGCAACCACGCCGACACCCTGACCCACGCCGCCGAACAGGGCCTGGGCCTGGTGGTGTTTCCGTCCTGGCTGATTGGCGAAAGCCTGCGCGCCGGCAGTTTGCAGGCCGTGCTGACCGACTATGAAGTGGCGACCACCCTGGAGCCCCAGCAGATAGCCGCACTGTGGCCGGGCAGCCGCAGATTGTCGTTGAAAGTGCGTACGGTGATCGACTATTTCGTGGAGTGTTTTGGGACGGTGCCGTATTGGGATCGGCAGATCAAAACAACCACTGCCCAATCAACCACGCATTCGCCCCACTGATCACCGCGAACAGGAACCACGCCAACAGCCGCGTGGGCAGTCGATTGACGAAAGGCCCCATCAACTGCTTGTCTCCGGTCATGCGAATCAGTGGATACAGCGCGAACGGCAACTGCAGGCTGAGTACCACCTGGCTGAGAATCAGCAGCTTGCCGATGGCATCGTCGCCCATCAGCCATACCCCAAGGAACGCCGGGATCAACGCCAGTCCGCGAGTGATCAGGCGGCGTTGCCAGCAGGGTATGCGCAGGTTCAGGTAGCCCTCCATGATCACTTGCCCGGCAATGGTGCCGGTAAAGGTCGAACTCTGCCCCGATGCCAGCAACGCGATACCGAACAGGATGCTGGCGAAGGCGCCGCCTACCAGTGGGTCAAGCAGGTGATAGGCGTCCTGGATTTCCACCACATCGGTATGGCCCGTCTTGTAGAACGCCGCAGCGGCCAGCACCAAGATCGCTGCGTTGACCAACAGGGCCAGGGCCAGGGAACCGATGGTGTCGATACGCGCCAGCTTGACCGCGTCCTGCTTGCTCGCCAGGTCCTTGCCGATCAGGCGCGTCTGCACGATGGAGGTGTGCAGGTAGAGGTTATGGGGCATGACCGTGGCGCCAAGGATGCCGATTGCCAGGTACAACGGCGCCGCGTCGCTGATCGCCGACAGTGAAGGCGTGAAACCGCTGAGCACGTCGGGCCAGTAGGGTTTGATCATCACCAGTTCGATAAAGAAGCACACGCCGATGGTCGCCACCAGCGCCAGCATGATCGCTTCAAGGCGGCGGAAGCCGCGGTTTTGCAGGGCCAGGATCAACAGCGTGTCGAAGGCGGTGATGACAATGCCGGTGGTCAGCGACACGCCAAGCAGCAGGTGAAACGCCAGGGCGCAACCGAGCACTTCGGCAAGATCGGTGGCGATGATGGAGATTTCCGCCAACAGCCACTGGGTACGTGAGGAGCGCTTGCTGTAACGCTCGCGGCACAGCTGCGCCAGGTCCTTGCCAGTGGCGATGCCCAGCCGTGAGCACAGGCACTGCACCGCCATCCCCGCAAGGCTGGCCAGCAGCACCACAAATAGCAGGCTGTAGCCGTAGCGTGAACCGGCTTCAATGGCGGTCGCCCAATTGCCCGGGTCCATGTAGCCAATGGAGATCAACAAGCCGGGGCCGGCGAACATCAACATGCGCTTGAAAAACGACGCCTTGGGGTCAACGGCAACAGAGCCGGCCACTTCCGGCGGGCAGAAGGGGGCGGTAGCGATTTTCGGCAGGTTGAATTTCACGCGCAATTCCAGACAATACACTAGGCTTGGGCAGCAGCTTATCAGTCGGACGCGACTGTGCGCATCACCGTATCTCGCGGCAAATCAAAGGCCTCTACCACTTGCACCACCAGGTCCAGCTCCTGGTTCAGCGCCTCGCGCTCCATGCGCTGACGAATCACACCAACCACCAATACCGCCAAGGTGGTGATCGAATACGCCGGGCCGGAAAACGCTCGCACGCCGCTGACCAGCAACATCGCCGCAGCCAGCGCCTGGCCCACCACCGGAATCGCCGTGGCTGCACCCCGACGCAGGATAAACCCGGTCAGCCCGGCCAGCGCGGTACCGCTCAAGGCCGTGGCGGCTGAACGGCCCACGTCGAAGCGGGTGAACACCCCCTGCTCTTTTTGCGCGGCGGCCTTGAGTTCGGCGTCGAACGCCTGACGGTCGGCGCGGCTGAGTTTGTCCTTGTACTGCTCGATCAGTTTTTCAGCGGCCTGCGCTTCGATATCCGCCAGCGCCACGCTTTCAAGCGGCTCGTCGAACTTGATGCCCAGGCGTTGCGCCACCTCCTCGGCAATCTGGCGATAGCTCACCCCGTGACCACGGGCCAGGTTCATGAAGCTATCACCGCCCATGCGCTGCAACTCGATGGCCAGTTTCAGCGGTTCACGCACACTGGCGTCGATCGAGGCACTGCGCTTTTGCGCCATCAGCTCGGCTAAAAACTTCAGCTCTTCGGGCCGCGCCTGCACCAGCACCGGGAACAGTTCGGCATCTTCTTCGGCAAAGCGCACTTCGCTGCTGCGCAGGTCCGCGCGGATCAGGCCACGGCGCTCCTGCAGCAAGTCGGTGTACTGCACCACCGTCTTCAATTGCGGCCAATAAGCGGCATGATCGAAGCTGGCCAGATGCACATTGGTGACCTTGGTCTTGAGTGCAGGCGTGACGTCAATCGCATAACGGCCGATGCAGCGCTCGCTATCCGGTTTCAAGGCCAGCGCCCAGTCCTTGCTGGAATGGCAGTTGATCAGCCGCCCCTTGAGCGGCGCCGACACGTCATCCCAGGGGCTTGACGTACAGATCGCCCCGCCCATCAGCAACAGGTTATTCAACGGCAGCTCGCGGGCGATATCGGGGCTGGCCAACAGACTCTTGACCAGAATACGTGCGCCCAGGGAATGACCGATCAGGTTGATGCGCCGCACCGGCAGCGACTCGTCGTGCAGGTAGCCGGCCAGTTCAGGCAACAAGGTCCTGGCCACTTCATCGACCCGCGCCTCGACACTTTTGTAATGGTCAAGAAAATAGGCAATCGCCCTACCGACGCCCACCGTCGCTGCGCCCAGGCCACCACCGCCGAGCATCGAAGCGATCACATCCTTGAACGGCGCAAACAGGTTTTCCAGAAAGTGCCCCGCCGGCCAGAACAGCATCAGGTTGGTCGAGCCTTCGATACCCGCCAGTTGTGCCTTGAAATTGCCCAGTTGCTGGCGGTTGAAGAAGGCCGAATAACCGTGAACATAGAGATTGAGCACATCCCCCTGGGGCTCGCCACATAGAACGAATGTGGGCTTGCGGGTGCGGTGCATTTCATCCCACTGGTGTTGCATGGGCCGGTGACTCCTGGTGGCAAGGGATGGCGATAGTAACAAACAGTGCCCGCAAGGAAGGTGAATCCTGACGGGCGTTAGCCACGTTCGGAACAACGGGAATAGCCCGAGTCGAGCACACCACGGTTCAGCCAGAGCCAACACTTCACCTGTGTGGCGAGGGAGCTTGCTCCCGCAGCAGTTCCACTCTGGCGAAGAACACAGCGGCTTCAACAGGCAAAGTTGTCAATCTTGACCTGGCCATCCGGAAAGGTTGCGATGATTTCCAACTCGCCCCCCATCGCACGTATGTAGTCACGCAACGTACTGATGTACATATCAGTTCGACGCTCCATCTTCGAAACCGCTGCCTGGTTGATATTCAATGCCTTCGCCAGGCTTGCCTGACTCAACTGCTGAGCCTTGCGCAGCTCATGCAGTGGCATTTCTTTCAAATGTTGCTCGAATATCCGTTCGGCATCGGCGCGCGACTCGGGCGTCATGCGAGCTTTCAGTTCCGCGAATTTCTTAGCCATGGTCACGGCCCTCTTTACGCAATATGTCTAAATGTACGTCGTACAGCTTTTCAGCCAAGGGTACGTACTCGTGGTACCAACGGTGCTGTGCGGTTTTATCGCCACCTATCAGCAACACTGCACTGCGCCGAAAATCGAAGGCATACAACACTCTATAAGGTCGTCCTGCATGCTGTACCCGCAGCTCTCGCAGGTTGCCGTGTCGAGCGCCCTTGATATCGCTGCTATGAGGAAAGCGCAGCCCCGGCCCGAACAGCTCCAGCAAATCAACACTGGCAGCTACCGAAGACTGCTCCTTTGCATCCAAGCCACCCCACCAGTCTCCGAATTCATCCGTGTATTCAATGTCCCAGACCATGCAAATATGCCACCCAAGGAATATAAACTCAAGGGCATAACTTTAGGTCGACGTTGGTTAGCCAGCCAGCCGCGCTCCGGAAGAAATTGTGTGTACATTCTTCAGCCTGGCGGGTGAGCAATAAACTCTGTGCATTCAGGAACCAGTATTACTTCAAAAAAAAACCGCCCTTTCGGGCGGTTGAAAAAACTCGGCCTTGATCAAAAACCGAGGGAGAAACTCACCGTCACTGCATGGTCCTTGTCGTTGCGCGAGAGTTGACCCGAGTAACCCAGGCCCAGCTTGCCGTTCTGGCTGATCTGGTAGTCCAGGCCCGCTTCCACCACCGCGCTGTCCTTGGCAATCGGCACGCCCTGGGTGCTGAACGAGCCACCGCCATTGATGAAGCTCAGGTCGGCGTCAGGCTTGGTATCGCCGAAGGCATGGCGCCAGCCGATGCTGCCCCGTGGGGTGATTTTCGAGCCGTTGCCCAAGGTAAAGGTCTGGCCGATGCGTACGCCCAAGGTCGAGTAGGTAATATTCTGGTCGGCATCGCCACGCAGGGCTGCCGAACCGCCTTTCTCCTTGATCGTATCGCTGTCGTAGTTGACGTAGGCCAGGCCAGCGAACGGTTCCAGGGCAACGCTGGCGGTTTGGATGGTGTAGCCGACCTCACCGAACACCTGGGCACTGCGTGCCTTGTAGTCGGCTTTCAGGCGTTGGCCCTCACCGCCGACCGCCACGTTGCGTTTGCTTTCGATGTCATGCCAGCTGTACGCCACGCCCATGCGTGCGGCGAAGGCTTCCTGCTGGTAGGCGGTGTAAGCCATCAAGTGGTAGCTGTCCACATCGGCACTGGAATTACGGCGCTTGGCATCCAGATCACTGCGTGTGTAGCCGGCGGCCACACCGACGCGCCAGGCGTCGTCCACTTGCTTGTCGGTGCCGAGCAGGAAGCCGCTGAGATTGCGATCCAGCTTGGCGGTGTTGCTGTCACCGCCCATATGGCCCCAGGTGCCGAGTACGCGCATCCAACCGACCATCTCGCCGTGGCAACCGGCGCTGCTCAGGTGGTTTTCGCTCGGCGCCAGGGCATTGCGTGGGTCGTCCTCGCGGTAGCAACCAGGTTGGCGCATACGCTCGTTGACCGCGTCACGTACGTAACGGGAATCTTCGAGCATCGCGCTGGCGGTGCTGGCATGAATCTCGCCAGACAAGCTGTCGAAGGCTGCACGCGCCCCGGCCACATCAGCGTTGAGCAACGCGTTCTGTA
Source organism: Pseudomonas sp. OST1909 (assembly GCF_015277575.1). Lineage (NCBI taxonomy): Bacteria > Pseudomonadati > Pseudomonadota > Gammaproteobacteria > Pseudomonadales > Pseudomonadaceae > Pseudomonas > Pseudomonas sp. OST1909. The sequence continues at coordinate 2,798,798 of NZ_CP063780.1, read as the reverse complement.
CCGCCACGCCACCGACGGCTGCGCCGCTGCCCAGGGCCGCCGCCACGCCGCGCTGGTTAGCGGTAGCCGCCACACTGGCATAGCTGACGTTGTTGCGGCTGACCGCCAGTGCCACCTGGGTTGGGCTGTAGTTCAACGCAGTAGTCAGGAACGCCAGGTTCTCCAGGTTGGTGGTGGCAAAGGTGCCGTTGACCGCGCCCGCGGTCAGCAGGGTGTAGGTGGTCGCGCCGGCATACGGTGCCAGGTTGATCACATTCAAGGTGCCGCCCAGGTTGGCAGTGCCGCCCACGGCCAGGGAGCCGGTGGTGGATGGGGTAATCACCAGATTCAGCGCGCCCGTGCTGGCGTTGGTGAAGTTGCCGGCCACGGTCAACTTGCCGCCGTCAGGCGTCACTGAGCCGTTGTTGACCAGCGAACCGACACTGCCGTTGCCGGTCAGGCCCGCACCGTTGGCCACGGTGACCTGGCCACCGAGCACCGCGCCTGGGTTGGCCGCATTACCCACCTGCAGCACGCCCTCTTGCACCGCTACGGTCCCGCTGAACGGCTGGTTGCCGGTCAGCAACAGCGCACCGGTGCCTTGCTTGACCACCGCACCGGTGCCGCTCAAGGTGCCGTTGAATTGGCCATTACTGCTTTGGGCAAATACCAGACTGGCGTTGTCGAGGATGCTGCCTTGCAGGCTGGTGGTATTGCCCACCAGCGTACCGCCACTGACCGTAGTGCCGCCGGTGTAGGTATTGGCGCCGGTCAGCAGCAACGTGCCGGAATCCAACTTGTTGATCCCACCGGTTCCCACCAGCGGTGCATCGATCTGGGCAGTCACGCCGGAGTTGACCCGCACCGCAGCCAGGCTGCCATCCGCCGCATTGGTCGGGCTCAAGCTGCCCCCAGCGCCGGCCGTCAGGGTGTAACCGGCGTCAAGGAATTGCAGGCCGGTAAAGCCTTGGTTACCGACAACCGTCACGGTGCCGCCCTGCCCGCCAAATACCGCGAACTGGTTGGTGGACGCCTGCCCTTGGGTACCGGTAGGGTCGGTCCAGTTGGTGCCCGGGCCCCAGGTGCCACTGCCACCGGTGATGGTGCCGTCGGGGTTGGTGGTGCCGCCGTTCCAGAACTGGATCTGCCCTGGCGCGTTTTGCACCACCAGGTTGAGCTGGTTGGCCAGCGCGGTTTGCAGGCTCACGTTGCCCAAGGCGACGGGCAAGGTGCCAAAGGTAAGGCCGTTATCGACCAAGCTGCCGCCATAGCGGAACAGTTGATACACGCCCAGACCGAAGCCGCCCGCATCGCTGACGTTGAGCGTACCGTCCAGGGTCAGGTTGCCAGCGACATTCACCGCAGTGCTCGAAGCACCCGGTGCGCCGAGGGCAAAGTCCAGCGTGGTACCCGACGACAAGGCCAGCGAGCCCACCGACAGTGGGGACGCCGAGCCCGCCTTGAGCATCGAACCGTCCGCCATGCTCACCGCACCGCCCAAGGTGCCGCTGCCACCCAGGGTCGCGCCGCCGGCAACTTGAACCGCAGCGCTGTTCAAGGTGCCGTTGACCAACAGGCTGCCGGTGTTGACGTTGGTAGTGCCGGTAAAGGTGTTGTTACCGGTCAGCAGCAACGCGCCGGTGCCGGTTTTGTTCAGTACGCCCGTGCCGGTGAGGTTGCCGGTGTAGGTGCCGTCGGTGGCTTGCTCAAAGGTCAATGCCGCATTGTTGGCGATGGCGCCTTGCAGGCTGTTGGTGTTACCGGTGGTGGTGCCACCGTTGAGCGTGGTGCCGCCACTGTAGGTGTTGGCACCCGCCAGCAGCAAGGCGCCGCTGCCGTTTTTCACCAGGCTGCCGGTGCCGCTGACGACGCCGTTGAGGGCCAGGTCATGGCTGCCGGCCAGGGTCAGCGGGCCGCCCAGGTTGACGGCATTGGCCAGTTGCAGGTCAGTGCCACCATCCAGTTGCGCAGCGCCGCCGACAGTCAGGGCACCGCTGCCCAGTGCGGCGTTATTGCCCAGCACCAGTTGACCGGCGTTGAGGCCGGTGACGCCGCTGTAGCTGTTGGTGCCGTTGAGGGTCAAGGTTGCAGCGCCGTTTTTCACCAGGCTGCCGCTGCCGCTGATGTCACCATTGAGGGTCAGCGCGTTGCTGCCGCCAATCGCCAGGGCGCCGTTGAGTACCGCTGCATTGGCCAGGCTCACTGCCGCGTTGCTGTCCAGGGTGGTGCCCGCCGCGGCAGTCAGTACGCCGGTGCCCAGGGCACTGTTGTTGCCGACCACCAGGGTGCCGCCATTGAGCGCAGTGCCGCCGGTGTAGCCATTGGCGCCGTTGAGCACCAGGGTGCCGCTGTCGAGCTTGGCCAGGGTACCGGCACCATTGAGCGTGACGCCCAGGGTGGCGGTCACGTTCGGATCGACCCGCACCGCGGTGTTGCCGGTGCCGCCATTGACCAGGTTAAGCACACCCGCCGTGCCGGAGGCCAGGTTGTAGCCATCGGTGACAAACTGCATGCCGGTGATGTTTTGCGTGCCGTCCACCGTCACATTGCCGGCTGCACCCTGGAACACTGCGAAACTATTGGTCCAGCCTTGATTGAGCGTGCCGTCGACATTGGTCCAGTTGGTATTACCGGCGCTCCAGGTACCGTTACCACCGTCGATGGCAGCGTTGCCGATCAGGTTATTGCCATCCCAGAACTGCACAGTAGTGTTAGGTGCAGTCACCAGCAGGTTGACCTTGTTGCTGATGGCGGTCTGCACTTGCAGATCGCCCGGCACCACGCTGCCCGGCAGTATGCCGAGGGTCAACCCGTTGTCGGTAAGCGCCCCGCCGTAGTTGATGAGGTTATAGACGCCGCTGCCAAAGCCGCCGATATCGGTGACGTTGAGGTTGCCGTCCAGGGTCAGGTCGCCGCCGACATTCAGCAGCCCGGTGCCGCCGCCCACAACTGGGGTGCCTAGACCGACATCCAGATTGGAGTTGCCGCCCAGCACCAGCGAGCCCACCGACAGCGTGCTGCCGGTGTTCAGGCCGATATGGCCGCCGTCGGCGACAGTCACGGCACCACCAAGAGCACCGCTGCCGGTCAGGGTCGCGCCGTTGTTGACCGTCACCGTGGCACTGGCCAGCGAGCCTGTGACATTCAAGGTGCCGCCATTGACGTTGGCTGCGCCGCTGATGCCATTGGTGCCGCTCAGGTTGAGCACACCGCTGCCGTTTTTATCCAGGCCGCCGGTACCGCCCAGCGAACCGCCAAAGGTGTTGTCCAGGTTGCTGCCGCCCACCGCCAGCGTGCTACCGCCCGCCACCTGCACCGCGCCGTTGCCGGCCAGCGTGTTGAGGCTGGCATTGCCGCCCAGGTTGAGGCTGGCGCCGCTGCCGACAGTAACGCCGGAAGTGCTGCCCAGTGCGCCGTTACCCAACGTAGTCACGCTGCCGCCGGCCACAGTCAGCGGGCCGCTGAAACTGTTATTGCCAGTGAGCAACAGGTCCGCCGCGCCATTTTTGATCAGCGCCGCATTGCCGGCCAGTACCCCGGCCAGGGTCAGGTTATTGCTGCCTGCGACGGTCAGGTCGCCATTCAGATTGACCGCGTTGGCCAGCACCAGCGGCGTGCTGTTGGCCAGGGTCACCGCACCGCCGACGGTCAAGGCGCCCGACCCCAGAGCTGTGGCGTTGCCCAAGGTCAACGTACCGGCATTGAGGGTTGTGCCACCGCTGTAGGTGTTGGCGCCGTTGAGCGTCAGGTTGGCGCCGCCGGCCTTGGTCAGGGAACCGCTGCCATCGACTACGCCATCAAGGCTCAGATCATTGCTGCCGCCGACTGTCAGCGCAGCATTCAGGCTGGTGTTATTGGCCAGGGCCAGTGCAGCGCTGGTATCCAGAGTCGCGACGCCATTGACTGCCAGAGCACCGCTCCCCAGGGCCGATGCGTTGCCCAGGGTCAACGACCCCGCGTTCAGTTGGGTGCCACCGAGGTAGGCATTGGCGCCATTAAGGGTCAGGTTGCCCGCACCGGTTTTGGTCAGGCCGCCGGCACCACTGACCACACCGTTCAAGCTCAGGTCGGCAGTCCCCAGAATGTCCAGATTACCGGCCAGGTTCAGGGTATTGGCCAAAGCCACCGCGGTGCTGCTGTCGAGGCTGGTACCGGCTGCCGCGTTCAACGCGCCACTGCCCAGTGCGCTATTGGAGCCCAGGATCAAGGCGCCGACGTTGAGTGCGGTTGGCCCGGCGTAAGTGTTGTTACCACTGAGGGTCAGGTTGGCGATGCCATTTTTGATCAGGCTGCCGGTGCCTGCCACGGTGCCGGCCAGGGTCAAGGCGTTGCTGCCGCCAACAGTCAACGTACCGTTGACGTTCACATTGTTGGCCAGGTTGACCGCAGCGTTGCTGTCCAAAGTGGTGCCATTGGCGGTGGTCAACACGCCACTGCCCAGGGCACTGTCATTGCCGACCACCAGCGTGCCGCCATTGAGCGCGGTGCCACCGGTGTAGCTGTTGGCCCCGTTGAGTACCAGGGTGCCGGTGTCCAGCTTGGCCAGGGTACCGCCGCCATTGAGCGTGACGCCCAGGGTCGCGGTGACGCCAGGGTCGACCCGCACGGCGGTGTTGCCGCCGGTGCCATTGAACAGGGTCAAGGCCCCCGCCGTGCCACCCGCCAGGTTGTAGCCATCGGTGACGAACTGCAACCCTGTGATAGCTTGCGCGCCGTCAACGGTGACGGTGCCCGCTGTGCCCTGGAATACCGCAAAGCTGTTCGGCGCCCAGGTTGTATTGAATGCACCGTTGACGCCGGTCCAGTTGCCGGTGCCAGCGCTCCAGGTACCGCTGCCGCCTTCGATGGCACCGTTGCCGGTGACTTGACTGCCGTCCCAGAACTGCACGTTGGTACTGCCGTTGACCAGCAGGTTGACCTGGTTGCCGATGGCTGTTTGCAGGTCCAGGTCAGCGGCCGGGATATTCACCGGCAGGCTGCCCAGTTGCAGGCCGTTGTTGGTCAGGCCGCCGGTGTAGTCGATCAGGCGATAGATACCGGTGCCGAAGCCGCCGATATCACTCACGTTGAGCGTACCGTCCAGGGTCAGGTTGCCGTTGACCTGTACCAGCGCCGTACCGCCGGTGGATGGCGCGCCAAGGCCGGCATCCAGGTTGGAGTTGGCATTGAGCAACAACGAGCCGGTGGTCAGGGTAGCGCCCGAGTTGACCGCCAGGTGGCCGCCATCGGCGATGACCACATTGCCCAGCAAGGTACCGACACCGCCCAGGGTTGCGCCGCTGCCCACGCTCACATTGGCGCTGGCCAATGAGCCGTTGACGAGTAGGCTGCCGCCATTGACCAGCGTATCGCCGGTCAGCGCGCTGAGGCCACCGAGGGTCAGGGCGCCCGTGCCGTCCTTGGCAAAGTTGCCGAGCCCGGCCAATACGCCGTCGAACGTGCTGTCGAGGTTATTACCGCCAACGCTCAACGTGCTGCCCGCCCCGACTGTCGCCAGCCCTGTGCCGGTGAGCGCGCCCAGGCTGGCGGTACCGCCCAGGTTCAAGGAGGTACCGACCGCCAGATTGACGCCGGCACCGACACCCAATGCCCCATTGCCCACTGTGGTAAGGCTGCCCGATTGCACATCGAACAAGCCGTTGAAGGTGTTGTTGCCGGTCAGGCTCAAATCAGCCGTGCCGGTTTTGATCAGGTCACCACTGCCTGCCAGCACACCCGCGAGGGTCAGGTTGTTATTGAGACCACCCACTGTCAGGCCTGCATTGAGGTTGACCGCGTTGGCCAGCACCAGCGGTGTGCTGTTGGCCAAGGTGGCCGCACCGCCGACCGTCAAAGCGCCGGTACCCAGCGCCGCTGCCGTACCGAGGGTCAAGGTGCCCGCATTGAGGGTGGTACCGCCTTGATAGGTATTGACGCCATTGAGCGTCAGGTCGGCGGCGCCGTTCTTGACCAGCTCGCCAGTGCCACTGAGCAGGCCACCCAGGGTCAAGTCATTGCTGCCGGCCACGGTCAGCGCCGCGTTCAAGACGGCATTGTTACCGATGGTCAAGGCTGCATTGTTATCCAGGGTTGCGGCGCCACCGACGGTGAGATTGCCCAACCCCAGCGCCGCCGCATTACCCAGGGTCAGCGTACCAGCGTTCAGTGTGGTGCCACCGAGAAAGGCATTGGCACCTGTCAGGGTGAGGTTGGCAGCGCCGTCTTTAGTCAGGCTGCCGGCGCCATTGATCGCCCCCGTCAGGGCCAGGTCGGCGGTGCCGCCGATGCCTAGATTGCCCGCCAGGTTGATTGCATTGTTGACGCTCAGCGCAGTGCTTGCATCCAGGGTTGTACCGCCTGCCGCATTGAGCACGCCAACGCCCAACGCGCTATTGGCCGCCAGCACCAGACCACCCGCATTCAAGGCCACCGGGCCAAGGAAGATATTGCTGCCACCCAGGGTCACAGTGGCCGCGCCATTTTTGATCAAGCCGCCCGTGCCGCCAATCACGCCGTTGAGCGCCAACGCGTTGCTGCCCGCCAGGTTCAGGTCGCCGTTGAGGGTGACGTCATTGCCAAGCGCTGCCGCGGTATTGCTGTCCAGCGTGGTGCCCGCCGCAGCGGTCAGGGCGCCAGTGCCCAGCGCGGTGTTGCTGCCGACCACCAACGTACCGCCATCGAGCAAGGTGCCACCGGTGTAGCTGTTGGCGCCACCGAGTACCAGTGTGCCGGTATCGAGTTTATTCAGGGCACCTGCCCCGGTGATATCGACGCCAATGGTCGCGGTTGCCAGCGGGTCGACACGCACCGCGAAGTTGCCACTGCCGGTGCTCAATTGCCCCCCGGTGCCATTGACCAGATTGTAGCCATCGGTGACGAATTGCATGCCAGTAAGGGTCTGCGCACCTTCCACGCTGACGGTACCCGCCGCGCCCTGGAACACCGCAAAACCGCCGCCCCAGGTCTGGTTGAGAATGCCGTCGGCCGAGGTCCAGTTGGTGCCGCCCGCCGTCCAGGTGCCGCTGCCACCGTCAACACTGCCGTTGGGCACGGTGTTGCTGCCGTCCCAGAAACGGATGTTCGGTGCCGACACCACCAGATTGACCTGGCTGCCCACCGAGGTTTGTACCAACAGGTCACCCAGGCCATAGCCCAACGGCACGCTGTTGACGTTCAATGCGCCGGCCAGGCTGCCGGTATAGTTGATCAACCGATACACACCGGCACCGAAACCACCGGCATCGCTGACGTTCAGGTTACCGGCCAGGTTCACATTGCCACCGACATTCAGCAACGAAGTCAGCGAAGGTGCACCGAGGGCCACATCCAGATTGCCGCCGGCGCTCATGTTCAAGCTGCCGGCGGATAAGGTCGCCCCGCTACCCAGGGCCAAGTGCCCGCCGTTGTTGATATTCACCGCACCCAACAGCGAACCGCTGCCGGTCAGCGTGCCGCCGCTATTCACGTCAACCACCGCACTGCCCAGGGAACCGGTGAGGTTCAAGGTGCCTGCGTTGATCGCCGTGTTACCACTGATGCCGTTGATCCCGGTGAGGTCCAGCGTGCCGGTGCCGACCTTGATCAAGCCACCCGCGCCACTGAGGCTACCGTCAAAGGTACTGCTGGTGCTCAGGCCGCCTACGGTGAGATTGAAACCACCGCCCACCGCCACGTCGCCCGTGCCGCTGAGGCCGGCCAGGCTGGAATCGACATTCAGGTTCAGCGCCGCACCGGCTGCCACGTTGGCGCCGGAACTGCCCGCCAGGGCATCGGCGCTCAACAGCGTGACGCTGCCAGACAGGATATCCACGGCGCCAGTGAAGGTGTTGCTGCCCGACAGGGCCAGATCGGCCAGGCCATTTTTGATCAGCGCACCCGCGCCGCTGATCACGCCGTTCAGGGCCAGGTCGTTATTGCCCGCGAGGCTCAAGTCGGCATTCAGTGCAATGTTGTTGCCGATCCCGAAGGCCGCGCTGTTATCCAGGGTGGCTGCGCCGCCGACCGTCAAGGCGCCACTGCCCAGCGCGCCCGCTGTGCCCAGGGTCAAGGTACCGGCATTGAGGGTGGCGCCGCCGCTGAAGGTGTTGGTGCCGTTGAGGGTCAGATTGGCCAGGCCGTCCTTGATCAGCAGGCCCGCGCCGCTGATTGTATTGCCCAGGGTCAGCGCATTGGTGCCGCCAACGGTCAGCCCGGCATTGAGGACAATGCCATTGCTCAGCGCAACCGGGGCGCTGCTGTCCAGAGTCGCCGCGCCGCCGACAGTCAGGTCGCCAAGGCCTAGCGCCGAGTTGCTGCCGACGGTCAATGTGCCCGCATTCAAGGTGGTGCCACCCAGGAAGCCATTGGCGCCACTGAGAATCAGGTTGGCCGCGCCGGTTTTGGTCAGGCTACCGGCACCATTGATGCCACCGCTCAGGGTCAGATCGGCGGTGCCGCCGATGCCCAGGTTGCCCGCCAGGTTGACCGCGTTGGTCAAGGTGACGGCCGTGCTGGCGTCCAGGGTCGTGCCCGCCGCCGCATTTAATGCTCCGGAGCCCAACGCGGTAGCGGAACCCACCACCAGCCCACCGGCATTCAGCGCAGTAATCCCGGTGCGGGTGTTGTTGCCGGTCAAGGTCAACAGGCCCGCACCGGTTTTGATCAAGCTGCCGGCGCCGGACATCACCCCGCCCAGCGTCAGCGGGTTGGTGCCGGTCAGCGTCAGGTTGGCGCCCAGCGCCACGTTGTTGGTGAGTAACGACGCACCGCCAGCATCAAGGTTCGCAGCACCCGTCACACTCAAGCCACCGCTGCCTAATGCGGTGTTATTGCCCAGCACCAGTGTGCCGGCGCCCAGGCTGGTGGTGCCGCTGTAGCCACTGTTGACGCCATTGAGGGTCAAGCTGCCCGCACCGCTGTGGGTGATCCCACTGGTGCCGGAAATCGCACCGCCCAAGGTCAGCGCGCCGGCGACGTCGGTGGTCAGGTTGCCGTTCAGGGTCAGCGCATTACCCAGGCTCACAGTACCGGGGGCCTGCAAGGTGGTGGCTGCACTGACCGTCACTGCGCTGCTGCTCAAGGCCAGGTTATTGCCCAGTTGCACCGAACCGCCGGCCAGGTTCGTCGCACCGGTGTAAGTATTGGCTCCGCTGAGGATCAGTTGCCCGGTACCGGCCTTGGTCAAGCCGCCCGCGCCCGAGAGCACACCGCTGAGGGTCAGCCCGGTCGAGGCACCCTGCACCGTCAAACCGCCAGTGCCCAGGGTCAGCAAATTGGACAGGGTCAAGCCATTGCCGGTGGCCTCAATGGTCCCGCCGTTGGCGGTCAACACACCGGTGCCGAAGGTGGTGTTGTTATTGAACTGCGAAATGCCGCCATTGAGGGTCGTGCTGCCGCTGACCAAAGGCCCTTGCAGGGTCCAGGTGCCGCTGTTGATGGTCAGGTTGTTGAAGTTGACATAGTTGGCGCTCGACGCTGTGCCAGTCCCCGTGATACCGCCGCCGACACCCGTGGTGTTCTGCAGGATCAAGGTGTTGCTGCCCAGCGCGCCACCGTCCACTTGGCCGGTGGGCGCGAATGTCAGGTTCACACCGAGCAGTCCGCCCAGGCTCGCGCCGATGCCGCCGCCGTTCGTTACGCTCGAACCGGTGACAGCGGTGAAGGTGTTGGTGCTGCCGGCCCCCATCGACACACCGCCGGAGATGGTCCCGGTGTTGAGAAAGGTGTTACCGGTGGCAGAGCTTTCGAACGCCACGCGCCCGGTCAGGGTGCCGTTGTTGGTCATGTTGACTTGCCCGCCGCCTTGCACCGCCACCACTGGGGTGTCGGATGTGAACAGTGACAAGCCGAGCAAGGACGAAGAGCCGATGGTGCCGTTGTTGACGATGGTGGTGATGCCGCCTGCACCGTTGGTGGCGTTCAGGGCCATGCCATCGAGCGAGGCCAGGTTGAGCCCGAGCAGCGCACCGGTACCGCGCATGATGCCGCTGGCGGTGTTGGTAATGTTCAATGCGCTGGCTGCCGTGTTGCCGATCACTACGCCACCGCTCAGCACTGAAACCAATCCCAGGAGTGCCGGGTCAATAGTGCCGGAGTTATTCAACGTGGCGTTGTTACCGGTCAGGGTCAACGCTTTGCCGCCCAGCGTCGCATTGAGTTGCGCTCCGGCGCTGACGTTGACCGTCAGGTCGTTGACCGCGCTGCTGAAGGTGTTGAGGAACAATGGCAATGACGGTACGCCCGTACAGGTCACCGTCGCGCCGGCTGCAGGACTTGCCGGCGTACAGGCGGCGAACACATCCGGGCTTGCCAGGCCCATGACCAAACCGGCCACGCCCAGGCGGATAGCAAGAGAAAGCGCAGAAATACGAGGTACAGCGGCAGTCGCAAGTCTTCTATCCACGTTCTACTCCTTGTGGTGCAAGCGTTTCGTCCATGAATGCGTATAAAGCCCGGGTTTAACCTTCCACACGCATCGAATTCGAAATACCTGACCGTGTTGACTAACAATCCAGTTTGTCGAAACGTTAGTAGAGCCACGGAAAAGTCATTGAATTAAATGGTATTAATACTTTCGTAAAACCCTCGAACGAATGGGGTAACAACCAACATCCATTGACTGTCGCGACAAAAATACAAGTTTCAAAATGTGAAAAAGCGTTCTAATAGCGCCCTATCTCCCTCGCCACAGCAATAGTTAGCCGTTGATCCAAGTAAACAATGGAGTTCGCAATGCCCCATGAAGGCAACCTGTTACAAGCGGCCGTAGTGTTCCTGCTCGCTGCCGTGCTCACCGTGCCCCTGGCCAAGCGCCTGCAATTGGGCGCGGTGCTGGGCTATCTGTTTGCCGGTGTGATCATCGGCCCGTCGGTACTCGGCCTGATCGGCAACCCGCAAAGCGTGGCGCAGTTCTCTGAATTGGGGGTGGTGCTGCTGTTGTTCATCATCGGCCTGGAGCTGTCGCCCAAACGCCTGTGGGTGATGCGCAAGGCCGTGTTCGGGGTCGGCCTGGCACAGGTGCTGCTCACCGGGTTGGTCATGGGCGCGGTGGCGCTGTGGCTGTTTGGCCAGCCATGGAACAGTGCCATCGTGCTAGGCCTGGGCCTGGCGCTGTCCTCCACCGCGTTTGGCCTGCAAAGCCTGGCCGAGCGCAAGGAGCTCAACCAGCCCCACGGGCGTCTGGCTTTCGCCATCCTGCTGTTTCAGGACATCGCAGCCATCCCGCTGATCGCCCTCGTCCCCTTGCTGGCCGGCGGCAGCCACCCAACCACCGAAGCCGAGGGCCTGCGCCATGGCTTACAGGTACTGGGCAGCATCGCCGTGGTGATCATCGGCGGGCGCTACCTGTTGCGTCCGGTGTTTCGCATCGTCGCCAAGACCGGTCTGCGCGAAGTGTCCACCGCCACCGCGCTGCTGGTGGTGATCGGCACCGCCTGGCTGATGGAGCTGGTGGGCGTGTCCATGGCCCTGGGGGCGTTCCTCGCCGGCCTGCTGCTGGCAGATTCGGAATACCGCCACGAACTGGAATCCCAGATCGAACCCTTCAAGGGCCTGTTGCTGGGGCTGTTCTTTATCAGCGTGGGCATGGGCGCCAACCTCAGCCTGCTGCTCAGTACGCCGCTGGTGGTGATCGGCCTGACCCTGCTGTTGATCGGGTTGAAACTGCCCCTGCTGTACGCCGTTGGCCGCATGGTCGGCGATCTCAATCGCGAAAGCGCCTTGCGCCTCGGCGTGGTGCTGGCAGCCGGGGGTGAATTCGCCTTCGTGGTGTTCAAGATCGGCCGCGACCAAGGCCTGTTCGAACCACACCTTTACGATGTGCTGGTGCTGACCATCACCCTGTCCATGGCGTTGACCCCGCTGTTGCTGCTGGTGTGTCCGAAGCTGTTCAAACCCAAGGTCAAGCCGGTGGAAGTGCCGGAGGAATACCGCGCCATCGAAAGCGACGCGCCCCGCGTGGTCATTGCCGGCATGGGGCGGATGGGTCAGATTGTGGCGCGGATCCTGCGGGCGCAGAACATTTCGTTTATCGCCCTCGACACCTCGGTGGAAACCATCGAGCTGACCCGCAGTTTTGGCGGTATGCCGGTGTTCTACGGTGACCCCCAGCGCCCGGAAATTCTCCACGCGGCCAAGGTCGATCAGGCGGAGTTCTTCGTCATTGCCATGGACGATCCGGAGATCAACATCAAGACCGCCGCTCTGGTGCGCAGCCTCTACCCGCACATGAAGATCATCGCCCGTGCCCGTAACCGCCAGCACGTACACCGCTTGGTGGACCTGGACGCTTCACCGGTGCGCGAAACCTTCTACTCCAGCCTGGAAATGAGCCGCCGCACCCTGGTCGGCCTTGGTTTGAGCCAGGCTCAGGCCGACGCGCGCATCAACCGCTTCAAGACCCACGACCAGCAAGTGCTCGCCGCGCAACACGCAGTGTACGACGATGCAGCCAAAGTCATGCAAACCGCTCAGGAAGCCCGTACGGAACTGGCGCGCTTGTTTGAAATGGACAGGCTTGAGGAAGAGTCCGACAAGGTGTGACATGGAGAATGAACGAAATTGCGAATTTTCTGACAGAATACGCCGCAATTTCGTTCATCCCTGGAGCGCTACATGGCCACGTTCACCAAGACCGCAGTGCTGCTGGCCCTCGCGCTTACCGCCGGCAGCGTGTTCGCTGCCGCCAAGCCAACCACGCAAAAAATCTCCACCTTGGGTGGCAAGTTCACCTTCAACCTGCCCAAGGCTTACAGCGCTGACACCCTGCCCTCCGGCAAGGCTGAGGACGGCACCGCCGATACCCAGGGCACGCTGTATGCCAACTCGACAACGAAAAGTGTGGTGATCGTCGCCGAAACCGTGCGCAACGATGGGGCAACCATCAAGGATAACGACCCGCAGTTCCTCGATGGTGCCGTGGCCGATTTCGTCAAGGACCAGAGCGCCGCCCTGCCCGACTTCAAGAAGCTGGGCGAGAAGAAACTCACTTACAAGGGTCTCGGCCTACGCCAGGTTGACAGCAGCGCTACCCAAGGCGGCGGCAAGACCTTGAACTCCACGTTCCTGGGCGGTTCCGGCAACCATCTGCTGGTGATCCAGGCGATTTCCCGGGCCGATGATGTGAAGGGGCATGCGGCATTGGTGAAGCAGATTACGGGCGGCAAGTAACCGCCCCTCCCACATTTTTTACTGCATTTCACTTCAGGCTTTTCTCTAGCCAGGCTTTCAAGTCCTGCACTTCCGCTTCGCTGATGGTGTGATTCATCCCCGGGTATTCATGAAACTCCGGCTTGAGCCCCAACCCCACCAGCACCTTATCTGCCTGCGTGGCCGAGCTGAAGGGCAGCGCCTGGTCCAGAGTGCCATGACCGATAAAAATCGCCAGTTTGCCCATGGACGCATCAGGTTTCAGCGCAGACCTGAGTACCGGTAGCACGCTGCCACTGAGCGCGGCGATACCGCGTACCAACTCGGGTTCACGCAAGGCCACCTCGTAAGACATGATCGCGCCCTGGCTGAACCCCACCAGGAATACCCGATCGCTTTGGGTGTGGTACTTGGCCGTGGCCTTGACCACAAAGTCCTTGATCAGTCGGGCGCTGCTGAACAGTTCATCGGTCTCGCCGTTGTACTCAGGCTCATCAGTCTTGGTAAACCAACGATAACCGCGAAGTTCCACCGGCAGCGGCGCACGCACCGACAGGTAGGTCCAGGTGGATGGCAACGCGTCCTTGATACCAAACAGGTCTTCCTCGTTGCTGCCAAAACCATGCAGGAAGATCACCAGCGGCTGGTTGCGCGCATCGCTCTGGGTTTGTTCCAGGTAGGACAACGGCAAGTCGGTGTGCAAGCCGGTATCGGCATGAACGGCGCCGGCCACCAGGGCCAATGCGAGGGCAAGCTGTTTGAGCATCGGATTTACCTCAGGGTTTGCGCAACAAATAGGTGTCCATGATCCAGCCGTTTTCCAGGCGCGCCGCCTTGCGTACCCGTTCAATCTCTTGCGCCACGTGGGCCACTTTACCGCTGATCAGGATTTCGTCAGGCGTGCCCAGGTAGGCGCCCCAGTAAATATCCAGGTCCTGATCCGCTACGCTGCGGTAGGAATCTTCTGCGTCGAGCATCACCACCAGGGTATCGGCATCACTGGCCTGCCCCGCCGCCAGGCGACGTCCCGTGGTGATTTCGACGGACTTGCCGATACGGTTCAACGGCACCTTATGCTGGGCCGCCAGCGCCTGCACGCTGGTGATGCCGGGGATCACCTCGAACTCGAACACGCACCGGCCACTGGCCAGGATCGCCTGCAAGATACGAATGGTGCTGTCGTACAGCGCAGGATCCCCCCAGGCCAGGAACGCCCCCACTTCACCGTCGGCCATTTCTTCGTTGATCATGCGCTCGAAGGTGTGCTGCTTATCGCGGTTAAGGTCCTGCACGGCGGTGGTGTAGTCGATGTCACCGCGTACGCGCTCAGGGCAATCGGCCTCGACAAAACGGTAGCCGGGCTCGGTGATGTAGGTCTGGCAGATCTCACGGCGCAGGTCGATCAGCTTGTCCTTGCTCTGGCCCTTGTCCATCAGGAAGAACACGTCGGTACGGTTCAGCGCCTTCACGGCCTGCATCGTGATGTAGTCAGGGTTGCCGGCGCCAATGCCGATGATCAGGATGCGTTTCATGGGGTGCTCTCAGTGCGGGGCGTTGATTTTGCCATGATCTGCACGTCAGGCGTGAGTTTCCAGGCGCAGGCGCCACACACCATTGAAGCGCAACTCAGTGGCCGACAGGGGCTCGACGTCGATCCGATAGAACATCGAGACCGGGAACTGCATGACGGAGAGCATCGCGGCGCGAATCACGAACGGGTGGGTCACGGCGACTGTATGGCCAGGGTGGGTTTCGAGAGATTCGAGCCATTGGCCCACACGCGCACAGAGCTGATCCACCGACTCGCCGCCATGGGGTGCGCGGGTGCTGTCGGCGCTCCAGGCCTTTAATTCCTGGCTATCGAGTTGGCTGATGTCCTGGCCTTTCCATGAACCGAGATCAACATCGCGCAACGCCATTTCCACCTCGGCGTGGGCGCCGAACAAGCCGGCTGTCTGGCGGGCCCTGGCTTCGGGGCCGCAGAGCAGGCGTGGCTGTTTTTTGTAGCGTCCGGCCAGGGAGCAAGCAGCACTTTGCCAGTCCATCGAGACGGACTCATCGTCGGGAAAACGCCCATGTTTTTGCAGGGGGGTGATGGCGTGGCAGATCAGGGTCAAACGGGTGGCGAGCATCGCACTTCACTCTGTTTTCGGTATGTTACTGCACCCCCAGTGTGAAGGATGTACCTGTGGGAGGGGCTTGCCCCCCCACATTTAATCAGGCGGATGCACTTTCACTGAGCGGCGCGGCTACGGCCTGGGCCTGCAACTGCGCGGCTTGCTGGCTGTATTCGCGCAGGTAGACGATAAATTCCTGCAACAGGCGGTCCCACAGTTCCAACTGGCTACGCAGATGCGAAGCGCCGACACCGGCAACCACCACGTCCATCTCCATCAACAGAAACTCACCCTGCACCGACAACCGCGCAAAGCGCCGCGAGGCATTCCACACCTGAGCCAGCCCCTCGGGCAATTCACCCTGCACCCGCAGGGCGCAGCTGTAGGTAAAGTCCACATAACTGCCCTGCTCGGCCGCCGGGTTGCCAAAGCGCACGGCAAAACCGATGCCCTGACTGGCGCTGAGCAATTGCACAACGCCGTTCTGCTCAGACTGGTTGACCCGATACCCGGCTTCCTGCAACAGCTCGGTGAGGCTTTGAATGGATACGCTGGTGATCAGTTGAACATCGCTCATAGTGGTCTCTTCCTTGTTGATCATTGATTAAGGCGGTGTGCGAGCATCGAACCGATTAAGGTATAGCTCATCGCCAAAACCTTGGGTCAATTCATTGGAAATGACCCATTCTCATCACAACAACGGCTGACCACCTTTTTTCGATCATGCTGCATCAGTCAGATAAGCGTCGGCTATGAGGCCGTCTTCGGGAGCAGGCCCCCTCCCACATGCGACAAAATCCTCCTTGCGCAACACCACCAATGCCACCAACGACACCACCCCGGTGGCCACGTAGAAGTACCACGGCGAAGTAATGTCCCCGGTCACCTTGATCAACCAGGTGGAAATCAACGGCGCACTGCCGCCAAACACCGCCACCGGCACGTTGTATGCCACTGCAATCCCGGTGGAGCGAATCCGCGTCGGCAGCAGCTCACTCATCAACGCGTAGGTCGACGACGCATACAGCCCGAACAGAATCGCCACCGCCATCAACGGTGCGAAGAACGACGCCGGGGTCGCGGTAGGTGCCGACTTGAACAGCCAGAACATCGCCAGGGTCGCCAGCGTGCCGATCACCATCAGGAACGGCTTGCGCCCGTATTTATCGGTAAATGCCCCGCCAAACGGCATCACGAAGGCGGCCGAGAAACTGGCAACGAACACGTAGAGCAAGGTGGTGCCGCTGTCGAACTTGAGGATCTTGGCCATGTAGGTCGAGGCGAAGGTCAGCACCAGGTAGAAGATCGAGCTGTGCAAGGTGATGATAAAGAACACCAGGGCAATCGCGCGCTTCCACTGCCAGACCTCCCGCAGCGGCGCCCGCGAGGTTTGCCCGGCGCGTTGCAGGGCTAAAAACTCGGGGCTGTCTTCAAGCTTGAGGCGGATGTACATGGAGATAAAGCCCAGGGGCGCAGCGATCAGGAACGGTACGCGCCAGGCCCATTCCTGCATGACCTCGGCGCCCAGCACCCAGGTCATGCCATTGGCCACGGCGCCGCCCAGCAACAGGCCGAGCACAGCGGTGACCATCAACCAGCAGGTGGCGAAGCCGCGGCGACCGGGCCCGGCGTATTCGGAGATAAAGCTGGTGACCGTGCCGATTTCGCCGCCCGCCGAGAAGCCCTGCACGCAGCGCACCAGGATCAGCAGGATCGGCGCGGCGATGCCCAGGCTGGCGTAGGTCGGCAACAACCCCAGCATCACCGTGGAACCGGTCATCATCACCAGCGCCATGATCAGGGTTTTGCGCCGGCCGATCTTGTCTGCCAGCGGGCCGAAGAACAGCCCACCCAGAGGGCGGATAAAGAAGCTCAGGGCAAACGCGGCGAAGCTGGCCAGCAGGCTGGTGGTGGGGTCATCGGAGACGAAGAACGCCTGGCCGATATAGACCGCGAGAAACCCATAGACGCCGTAGTCGTACCACTCGATCAAGTGGCCCGAGGTGGCGCCCAGAAACGCTCGGCGGCGCTTGCGGACAGTGTCTTGTGCGGGATTGCCCATCGTGGGGACTCCTTGTCTGATTATCGATCCATGTCAAAGCGCGGCGATACTCGCTGCTTTCAACCACTGCCGCAAGTCGGTCTTGAGAATCTTGCCGTAGCTGTTCTTGGGCAAGTCGCTGCGCCACACATATTTTTTCGGTTTCTTGAACGAGGCCATGCGCGCCAGGAACCAGGCGGTGAGTTCGCCCTCATCCAGGGGCTGGCCGCTGCGCGTCACCACAAATGCCACCACCGACTCGCCCCACTGAGCGTCCGGCTCGCCCACCACGCACACCTCAAACACCTGCGGATGCTGGGCCAGCACTTCCTCGACTTCACGCGGGTAGACGTTGCTGCCGCCGCTGATGATCACGTCCTTGGAGCGATCCGTCAGGGTCAGATAGCCGGCCGCGTCGAGATAGCCGATATCACCGGTCAGCAGCCAGCCGTCCACCAAGGTTTGGCCAGTGGCCTGCGGGTTGCGCCAGTAGCCTTGCATCACGGTGGCGCCACGCACCGCGATTTCGCCGCGCTCGCCGGTGGGCAAAGGCTGGTGCGCAGTATCGAGAATACGGATTTCCACACAGGACTGCGCGTGGCCCACCGAAGCGGCCAGGCTGGCCCAGTCGGGGCGTTGGCGATCGGCAATCACTGCACGGGGCAACACGCTGATGGTCATGGGGCTCTCGCCCTGACCGTAGATCTGCACCAGGCGCGGCCCGAAGGTGTCGGCGGCTTCACGCAGATCGGCCAGGTACATCGGGCCGCCGCCATACACGATGGTCTTGATGCCAGCGCCGTGATAATCCTGGCGCCGTGCCTGCTCGACCATGCGCTTGACCATGGTCGGCGCGGCAAACAGCGACACATTGCCCACCTGCTCAGCCAGCCCGAACAGCTCGGCGGCGTCGAAGCCATGGGAGGCCGGCACCACGTGGCGTGCGCCGCAGCGCACATGGATGAAGTTATACAGGCCAGCACCGTGGGACATCGGCGCGGCATACACTGCCGCATCGTCGGCGCTGACCGCATCGACATCTGTGGCGTAGCACAGCGACATGGCGACCAGGTTGCCGTGGGACAGCATCACGCCCTTGGAGCGCCCTGTCGTGCCGGAGGTATAGAACAGCCAGGCGAGGTCCTGGTCGTGGCGTGGCACCGGTTGCTCCAGGGTCGGCCAGCCAGTGTTGGGAGGCAGCAGGTGGCCGTCCAGCTCTTTGCAGCGCGGGGGCAAATCCCGCGATGAGAACACCCGGCCGCCATCGGTAAAGATCAAGCGTGCCTCGGCATTATCGGCAATCCACGCCGCTTCACTGGGGTGCAGTTTGGCATTGATCGGCACTGCCACGCCGCCCATCCACCAGATGGCGTAGAGCAACTCCAGGTAGTCGCAGCTGTTTTTCATCAGCAGCGCCACCGCGTCCCCCGGCACCAGGCCGTGCTGGTCCACCAGGTGCGCGGCGCGTTGGCGCACGTGGGCGGCGAAGGTGGCGTAGTCGGCCACTTGGGTGGTGCCGTTGAACAGCGCCGGGCGTTGCGGGGCCCGACGCTGGGTGTCGTGCAGCCAGTTGGCAATGTTCATGGCTCAGCTCCGGCGTGCCTGCAGGACCGATGCGTAGTTGGCCACCGCCATGCCGCCCATGTTGAACACCAGGCCGAACTCCGGGTTGGGCACCGCCAGGCCAATCGGTTCGCCGGTCAATTGCCGGAACGCCAAGGCATGCATGGACACCCCCGTTGCACCGACCGGATGCCCCTTGGCCTTGAGCCCGCCGGAAAGGTTGACCGGCAAGCGCCCGCCGGCCCGCACCACGCCGCTGTCGAGCACGCGATGCCCTTCGCCTTTGGGCGCCAGGCCCATGGCTTCGTAGATCAGCAGCTCGGCAATGGTGAAACAGTCGTGCACCTCGGCGAAGCTCAGGTCTGCCAGGGTCACATTCGCTGCGCGCAGCGCTGCATGGATCGCTCGTTGCGGGCCTTCAAAGGCGAGGATGTCGCGCTGGGCGATGGGCAAGGTGTCATTGACCTGGGTCATCGCCCGGATCTGCACCTCGCGGCGAAACGCTCGCGCACGTTTGGGTGACGCCAGGATGATCGCAGCGGCGCCGTCGCTGATCAGCGAACAGTCCGTCAGCCGCAGGGAGTCGGCCACGAACGGGTTGCTCTGGGACACGTTGTTGCAGTGCTCGAAATTCATCTCCCGATGCATCTGCGCCAGAGGGTTCGCCATGGCGTTGGAGTGGTTTTTGGTGGCGATGGCCGCCATCGAGCCCAGCGGGCAGTGGTAGCGCTCGGCGTATTGGCGGGCGGCGCGGCCGAACAATTGCGGGAAACTCAGGCCGGCTTCGGCCGGGTCGTTCTGATAGCCGGCGCCGGCCAGCGCTTGGGTGACCGCGGCGGTGCTGGTGTGGGTCATCTTTTCGGCGCCCACCACCAGCACCAACTCGGCGCTGCCGGAGAGAATCGCATTGACTCCCGCCTGGATCGCCGCCGAACCCGAAGCGCAGGCGTTTTCGCAGCGGGTGGCAGGTTTGAAGCGCAGCCCGGGGTCGGCCTGCAACAGCAACGAGGCGGCAAAGCCGTCGGGCACCAGCCCAGAGTTGAAATGCCCCAGGAACAGCGCGTCGATTTGCGACGCATCAATCGCAGCGTCGCTCAGGGCTTCACGGGTAACCTGGACGATCAGGTCTTCCAGCGTGGTGCCTTCCAAGCGACCAAAGCGGGAGTGACCAGCGGCAACAATGGAGACGCAATCAGCAGGCATAATCAATTTCTTCTGTTCTTGATCCGGACTTTACTTACAATGACCCACCCCTGGTCCCGCGCCAATTCGTGTAACTACTTACATGGGTAAGTAGCGCACCAGGGCATTGAACAACGAGGCAGGATGCCCCATGAACGCCCTTGCACAGCAATTTCCCGACCTCGAACGCCTGGCGTTCAAGCTGTCCCCTGCCCCGCAGATCGTCACCAGCGACCGGGTAATACTCGACTGCAACGATGCCTTCCTGAAGCTGTTCGGCTATACGCGCCAGGCGCTGGTCAATCAGTTGACCCTGCTGATCTACCCGTCCCAGGCCGACTACCATGCCATCGGCAAGCGCAGCCATGACTGGCTGCTCGACAGCGACAACGGCTTTTATTCCGATGAGCGCTTCATGCAGCACCACAATGGCGAAGTGTTCTGGGCCAAGTCCCACGGCTACACCCTCACCCCCAAAGACCCGTTCAAGCTGATGATCTGGCACTTCGAACGCCTGGACCGTCTGCATCAGGGCACTGGCGACCTCACGCCGCGGGAGCGGGAAATCGCCATGCACATCGTCAATGGTTTCAAGTCCAAGGAAATCGCCCTGCGCCTGGCGATTTCCCACCGCACGGTGGAAGTGCACCGGGCGCGGTTGATGAAGAAATTGCAGGCCAAGACCGTGGTGGAGTTGGTGTCGAAGATCATTATGGTGGCGTGACAGGTAACGGCTATTGAGCAGGTTGCCCCCCTACATGTGAGCACATTTCAATCCGGCAGCCGATTCAGCTGCCTTATCCACCTTTTCAGCTTTCCCGGCTGAGCCGCCCCGCTGTTTCAGCCGGGATCCTCCCACCCTATGGCACAAAATAGCTTCACAAGATCCCCCATGGACCCGTGCCCCCATGCAAACCACCAACACCGTCCTGATGATTCGCCCGGCGCGTTTTGCCTTCAACCCGGATACCGCGATCAACAACCGTTTTCAACGCCCGCCGCCGGACCCGCTCAGTGCACAGCACAAAGCGCTGGAAGAATTCGACGGCTATGTCGACACCCTGCGCAGTCACGGCGTGGAGGTGCTGGTGGTGCAGGACACTCCGGCCCCTCACACCCCGGACTCGATTTTTCCCAATAATTGGTGGAGCAGCCACGCCGACGGCAGCCTGGTGCTCTACCCCATGCAAGGCCAGAACCGACGACTGGAGCGCAACAAGGGCGTGCTGCAAGTTCTGGAGCAGCGCTTTGCGATCAACACCACCATCGACCTCAGCCACCTGGAACAACAGGACATCTTCCTCGAAGGCACCGGCAGTATGGTGCTCGACCGCCAGCACCGCATCAGCTACGCCTGCCACTCCGGGCGCACCCATCACGCGGCGCTGCGCCAGTTTGCCGAACGTCTGGACTACCAACTCTGCGTGTTCCACGCCCTGGACCGCCACCACGCGCCGATCTACCACAGCAACGTGATGATGAGCGTCGGTCGCGACCTCGCAGTGGTGTGCCTGCAAGCCCTGCCCGACGAGCGCGAGCGCCTGGCCCTGGAACGCTCACTGCGCGACACCGGCAAGGACATCCTCGCCCTCGACTTCGACCAGTTGGAAGCCTTCGCCGGCAACATGCTCGAAGTCCACGACCGTGACGGCCAACCGCTGCTGGTGATGTCCGCCAGCGCCTGGCGCGCGTTGCAACCGGCGCAGCGCCAGCAGGTGGAGCGCCATACGCGACCAGTGGTGGTGAATATCGACAACATCGAACGCATCGGCGGCGGCAGTGCCCGTTGCATGTTGGCCGAAGTGCATCTGCCGATCCGCCCCTCATTTCAATAAGGAGTCTTGCCATGACCCGTTATATCGACGTCAACGACCTCAGCTACCTGGTTTCGCAAAAAGGTGTGCAAACCTGCATCACCGAGATGGCCGAGTACATCCGTGCCGACTACCTGCGCTGGCAGGACTTCGAGAAATGCGCACGCCTGGCCAACCACTCACCCGATGGCGTGATCGAGTTGATGCCCGTCTCGGACGCCTCGCTGTACGCGTTCAAATACGTCAACGGCCACCCGAAAAACACCCTGGCCGGTATGCTGACCGTGATGGCCTTTGGCGCCTTGGGCGATGTGGATACCGGCAAACCCGTGCTGCTGGCGGAAATGACCCTGACCACCGCCATCCGCACCGCTGCCACCTCGGCCCTGGTCGCCCGCTACCTGGCGCGCGACAACAGCCGCAGCATGGCGTTGATCGGCAACGGCTGCCAAAGCGAATTCCAGGCCCTGGCCTTCCACGCCATGCTTGGCATTAACGAAGTTCGCCTGTTCGATATCGACGCCAAGGCCACCGCCAAACTCGCCGCCAACCTCAAGGCGTTTCCGGCGATCAAGGTGATCCTGGCTGACAGCGTGGCCGAGGCGGTCAAAGGCGCGGATATCGTCACCACCGTCACTGCCGACAAGGCTTATGCAACCATCCTCACCGACGAGATGATCGAGCCGGGTATGCACCTCAATGCCGTGGGTGGCGATTGCCCGGGCAAGACCGAGCTGGACCGGCGCATCGTCGAACGCGCCCGGGTGATCGTGGAGTACGAACCGCAAAGCCGCATCGAAGGTGAGATCCAGCACATGCCTGAGGATTCGCCGGTGACCGAGTTGTGGCAAGTGATCAACGGCCAGCAGCCCGGCCGCGAGAATGCGCGCCAGATCACTCTGTTCGACTCGGTGGGTTTTGCCATCGAAGACTACTCGGCCCTGCGCTATGTACTGGACGTCGCCACGGCGTTGGACGTGGGCAGCGAGCTGGAACTGGTACCCGACCTGGCTGACCCCAAAGACCTGTTTGCCCGCCTGGCCCGGCAACCGGTCGCACAGCACAAAAAGCGCGCCTGAGACCGCTCTGGCCTGCCGCTTTGCGTCGAGGGCAGGCCGGACCTCGCTGGGTTAAAAGCCGATTCAGCGGGTGCAACAGCCGATTGCGCTGCATTGTTGGTTTTAACAGCGCAATTTGCGCTTTGTGCAGGGGGTAAACGACACAAAAAACGCACCATCATGAAGCATTCTCTGCTCCCAGTTATTCACTGCCCTGACATCAATTACAAAATATAGGGACCTCCACATGACTCCACTGCGATCACTCTTCGCTGCGTTGCTGTTGCCTCTGTGCGCCACCGCCGCCCACGCCCAGGACTGGAAAGAAATCCGTTTCGGCGTGTTCCCCGAATACCCACCCTTCGAATCCGTGGCCGCCGACGGCAGCCTGCAAGGCTTCGATATTGAACTGGGCAACGCGATCTGCGCCAGGCTCGAAGTGAAATGCACCTGGGTGCACAATGAATTCGACGGCATGATCCCGGCCCTGCGTGCGCGCAAGTTCGACGCCATCATGTCCTCCATGGCCGTGACCCCGGCTCGCGAAAAAGTCATCGACTTTACCGATCGCCTGTTCCTCAGCCCCACCTCGGTGATCACGCGCAAAGGCGCCGACTTCGGCGATACCCCGGAATCGCTCAAGGGCAAGCAGGTCGGCGTGCTGCAAGGCTCGCTGCAGGAAGCCTACGCCCGAGCGCACCTGGCCAGGCTGGGCGCGCAGATCAAGGCGTACCAGTCTCAAGAGCAGAACTACGCCGACCTGCAAAACGGGCGCCTCGACGCCACCCTGACCGACAAACTCGAAGCCCAGCTCAACTTCCTGTCCAAGCCCGAAGGCGCCGACTTCAAGACCGGCCCGGCCTTCAAGGACCCGACCCTGCCGCTGGACATCGCCATGGGCCTGCGCAAGAACGACCAGGCACTGCGTGAGCTGATCAACAAAGGCATCGCCGCCGTCCAGGCCGATGGCACCTACGCGCAGATCCAGAAGAAATACTTCGGCGATCAAGATATCTACAACGAATAACCAAGCCATCGACCGCCCTGTGGATGCAGCCCCCTCCCACACAAATCGGTTCCCCACAGAGATGGTGTGTGCCTTTTAGAGATCTTCCCATGAACGAACTCCTCAACCTGCAAGGCTACGGCCCGATGCTGGCCCAGGGTGCCTGGATGACGCTCAAGCTGGCCTTCCTCGCCCTGGCCCTGAGCCTCACCCTGGGCCTGGTCGCCGCGGGCGCAAAACTTTCCAGCGCCAGATGGCTGCGCGTACCGGCCACCCTCTACACCACACTGATCCGCAGCGTGCCGGACCTGGTGTTGATCCTGCTGATCTTCTACAGCCTGCAACTGTGGCTCAACGACCTGACTGAAGTGTTCGGCTGGGACTACTTTGAAATCGACCCGTTCACCGCCGGGGTGGTCACCCTGGGATTTATCTACGGCGCGTATTTCACCGAGAACTTCCGTGGCGCGATCCTCAGCGTACCGGTGGGCCAGTTGGAAGCCGCGACGGCTTATGGCCTGAGCCGCTGGCAGCGCTTCCACCTGGTGCTGTTCCCACAACTGATGCGTTTTGCCCTGCCGGGCCTGGGCAATAACTGGCTGGTGCTGCTCAAGTCCACGGCGCTGGTGTCGATCATCGGCCTGTCAGACCTGGTCAAGGCCGCGCAAAACGCCGGCAAGTCCACCAGCGAGCCACTGTACTTCCTGATCCTCGCGGGCCTGGTGTACCTGCTGATCACTACCCTCTCCAACCGCATCTTCAAGCGCCTCGAACGGCGCTATAACCTGGGCATCAAGGGGATGGCGCGATGATCGAACTGTTCCAGCAATACGGCCTGGCCTACCTGTTCAGCGATGGCAGCGGCTTGTCCGGCGTCGCCATGACCTTGTGGCTGTTCATCATCTCGGTGGTGCTCGGCTTTTGCCTGTCGATTCCCCTGGCACTGGCGAGGGTTTCGCAGCATTTCTGGCTGCGCTGGCCGGTGGAGGTCTACACCTATCTGTTCCGTGGCACGCCGCTGTATATCCAACTGTTGATCTGCTACACCGGGCTGTACAGCCTGGAGGTGGTGCAGGACAACGCCCTGCTCAACCAGTTTTTCCGCAATGCGCTGAACTGCACCTTGTTGGCGTTTGTGCTCAACACCTGTGCCTACACCGTGGAAATCTTCGCCGGGGCGATCCGCAATATTCCCCACGGCGAAATCGAAGCGGCACGCGCCTATGGCCTGCACGGCTGGCGCCTGAATCTGTTCGTGGTGGTACCCGCCGCATTGCGCCGCGCATTACCGGCCTACAGCAATGAAATGATCCTGATGCTGCACGCCACGTCACTGGCGTTTACCGCCACCGTTGCCGACATCCTCAAGGTCGCCCGCGATGCGAATGCCGAAACCTTCCTGACCTTTCAGGCGTTTGGTATCGCTGCCCTGCTCTACATGTTGCTGTCCTTTGCACTGGTGGGCCTGTTTCGGCTGGCCGAACGTCGCTGGATGCGTTTTCTTGTTCCTACCCGAGGCTAACCCATGAATCAGTCCGCGCAGGCCCTGGCCGCTTATCCGGTGGATGTACCGGTTGTCGAAACTGCAACCGCCGCCATCAAGCTTCAAGTCGAAGGCATTCATAAACGCTACGGCGAACACGAAGTGCTCAAAGGTGTGTCCCTCAATGCCCGTCAAGGCGATGTGATCAGTCTGATCGGCGCCAGCGGCTCGGGCAAAAGCACCATGCTGCGTTGCATCAACTTTCTTGAACAGCCGGACGCAGGCGTCATCACCCTGGACGGCATCAGCATCGAAATGCAGCGAGGCCGTGCCGGCTCCCGCGCGCCGCACCAGGCACAACTGCAAAACCTGCGCACGCGCCTGGCCATGGTGTTCCAGCACTTCAACCTGTGGAGTCACATGACGGTGCTGGAAAACATCACCATGGCCCCGCGCCGGGTGCTGAATGTGAGCGCCACCGAGGCGGAAAAACGTGCGCGCCTGTACCTGGACAAAGTCGGCTTGCCAGGCCGCGTGGCGGATCAATACCCGGCGTTCCTCTCGGGTGGCCAGCAGCAACGCGTGGCGATTGCGCGGGCATTGGCGATGGAGCCGGAGATTATCCTGTTCGACGAACCGACCTCAGCCCTCGACCCGGAACTTGTAGGCGAAGTGCTCAAAGTCATACAGACGTTGGCCGAGGAAGGCCGTACCATGTTGATGGTCACCCACGAAATGGGCTTTGCCCGCCAGGTGTCCAGCCAAGTGCTGTTCCTGCATCAGGGCCGGGTCGAGGAACACGGCGGCGCCGAGATCCTCGACCACCCCAACAGCGAACGCTTGCAGCAATTTCTTTCCAACCGTTTGAAGTGAACTCATGGATACCAAGGCCAACGGACCCCACTCCTCCCCTGCGCTGGATCGCATCGACGAGGCGATCATCGACGTGCTCAGGCACCAGGGGCGCATCACCTATGAAAAACTCTCGTCGCTGGTGCACCTGACCCCCAGGCCATGCCTGGAGCGGGTGCGCAAGTTGGAGCGACGCGGGGTGATCCGTGGGTATGGGGCGATCATCGATGTGCAGATGGTCTCACCAGGGCTGTCGCTGCTGGTGCTGGTGGCCTTGTCCAACCAGAGCGGGCGCTCGGCGCAAAAGGCCTTCGAAGCCTGCGTCAAAGCCTGCCCGCAGGTGTTCGAATGCCAGTTGATCAGCGGGCCGTTCGACTACAGCCTGCGTATGCGCTGCCGGGATATGGAGCATTATCGGGTGCTGACCGAGATCTGGTTGAACAATGACGAGTTGCACATCGATAAGCTGGTGGCGCATCCGGAGCTCGCGGTGGTCAAGAACACCGCCACCGAACTGGCCTGATACCCACTCCCCCAGGCTGCGAAAACCAAATGTGGGAGCTGGCTTGCCTGCGATAGCGGTGCATCAGTCACCCCACATCTGACTGGTCGACCGCTATCGCAGGCAAGCCAGCTCCCACATTGACCGGGTTTGCAATTCTTTTGCCTGGCTTGGCCCCCACCAGCTTCGCCTGCCCATCCTTCTGCTTGCCCGTACGCGCCTCGCTGATCAGCCCCGGGATCAACTTGCCCTCCGGCAAATTTTTCCAGAACCGACTGGGCAAGTGCCCTTCCATCACCTTGGGATTCAGCCGCGCCGGGTTGAAGATGTGACTGTAGTAGGTCAGCCACATGGCGCTGTGGGGGTCTTCGACATTTTGCGCCAGTTGCTGCCAGGCCTCGGGGCAGCGGCGCTGATGAATCAACTGCTCGCCGTCGTAATACACCCCATCCAGTGGCGTGGCGATCATCCAGCGATGGCGGCCCATGCGCCCGACAAAGTGCTGGCTGGCACTTTTGAGAATGTCGTGGGCCGGTTCATGCCAGGCCACGTATTCAGGAAGTTCGGGCCCCGCCTCGGCCGGCAGGGCAATAAAGCGCACAAACGCATGCAGGTGATGGGCCTCGCGGCTGACTTGCTTGATGCGTCGCTGCAACTCGCTGCCCAGCTTGTCCCCCGCCAGCATCGCCGTGCGATCACCGTGGCTGACCCGCCACAGCACTTCATACAGCAGGCTCCAGCGTTGATCACCGTGATAACAGGCGGCAGACTCCAGCAACTCCAACAGCGCCTTGGGAATGCGTGCCTGGAACGGCCCCAACCCTGGCGGGATCGGCTCATCGGTAGCGAACAGGTCAGCTGCTTGTGCCTCGCCCCAGCTCACCTGGCTGGGGTCGACCTGATGGCTGAGCAGCCAGCGCGCCTGTTCGCGCCAAGTACTGAACAGGTTGTCGCATTCCAGGCTGATCATCCCCACAACCCCATCTGTTGCGGTTGCGGACGGTCGCGCAATTGCTCGCGCAGCAACACGCTTGTGCTGTCGGCCTGTTGCGGGTGGTAGTCACTGGTGATGAAGAACGGTTTGGCCTTGGCCAGTACGCAGCGCATACGCGCCAGGTCTTCGAAGCGGATCTTGCGCTCGCGGCGCAGATCCACCAGGCGTTGGGTGGTGCGCAGGCCAATACCGGGGATGCGCGCAATCAGGGTGGGCTCTGCGCGGTTCAGGTCCAGGGGGAACACTTCGCGATGCTCCAGGGCCCAGGCCAGCTTGGGGTCGATATCCAGGGCCAGGTGGCCGGGGCCGGCAAACAGCTCCCTGGCGCTGAAACCGTAGCTGCGCAGCAGGAAATCGGCCTGGTACAAGCGGTGCTCGCGCATCAACGGCGGCGCGGCCAGGGGCACGCTTTTCGGGCTGTTGGGGATGGGACTGAACGCCGAGTAGTACACTCGCCGCAGCTTGAAATTGCCATACAACGCCTCGGCACCGTGGAGGATGGTGCTGTCATCAGTGTCGTCGGCGCCGACGATCATCTGCGTGCTCTGCCCGGCCGGGGCGAAACGCGGGGCGCGAGGCTCGTTGAACACCGTCTGCTCGCCGGTGTAGATGGTCTGCATCGCCTGCTTGATCGACACAATCTGCTTCTCCGGCGCCAGGGTCTGCAGGCTGGCCTCGGTGGGCAGTTCGATATTCACGCTCAGGCGATCGGCATAACGACCAGCCTCGGCAATCAATGCAGGATCCGCATCGGGAATGGTCTTGAGGTGGATATAGCCGCGAAAGTCATGCTCTTCGCGCAGCAGTTTGGCGACCCGCACCAATTGCTCCATGGTGTAGTCCGACGAACGGATGATGCCGGAGCTGAGAAACAGCCCGCTGACGCAATTGCGCTTGTAGAAATCCAGGGTCAGGGTGACCACCTCTTCCGGGCTGAAACGCGCACGGGGCACGTCGCTGGAACGGCGGTTGACGCAATACTGGCAGTCGTAGAGGCAGAAGTTGGTGAGCAACACCTTGAGCAGCGACACGCAACGGCCATCGGGCGTGTAGCTGTGGCAGATGCCCATGCCGTCGGTGGAACCCAACCCCGCCTTGCCCTCGGAGCTGCGCTTGGGCGCGCCGCTGCTGGCGCACGACGCGTCGTACTTGGCGGCGTCGGCGAGGATGCTGAGTTTTTCGATCAACTGCATGGCGGGCTACCGATACTGGTTTTTTGTACAGTACCAATAGCCGCACGTTGTCACAAGTGCCGTCTGTAGGAGGGGCAGGTCAGCTGGCAGTGGCCAGGAGCAGGTCCTGCACCGAACGGCCCTTGTCACGGTTTCGATCGTTGGCATACAACGATGCCGCAATCTCATCCGCGCGAATCGGCAGCACCGACAGCAAGGTATCGCTCAAGCCATGGCTGGCCTGGCTGAAGCCCTGGATGTAGATACCCGCCTTGCAGCGCTCGTCGGTGACGATGCGGTAGTCGCGGGCCACTTCGAAGTCGCCCATGTAGGCTTGCAGCGGCGCCAACAGTTCGCGGTGCATCTGGCGCTCATAGCCGGTGGCGAGGATCACGGCGTCGTAGTGGTTGACACTGGTTTCGCCCGTGGCGTTGTTGCGCAATACCAGTTCGATACCCAGCGGCCCGGGCGTGGCCTTCTCCACCACGGTCATGGTGCGGAACGCCTGGCGGGCGATGCCGGAGACTTTCTGACGGTAGAAAATCCCGTAGATGCGCTCGATAAGGTCCAGGTCCACCACCGAATAGTTGGTGTTCTGGTACTCGGCGACCAAACGCTCGCGTTCGGCCCCCACTTGCTGGAACACCAGGTCGGTAAACGCGGGCGAGAACACTTCGTTGACGAACGGGCTGTCATCGGCCGGTTTGAGCGCCGAGCCGCGCAGGATCATATCGACCTGCACCGATGGGAAGCTGTCATTGAGGTCGATAAAGGCTTCGGCCGCGCTTTGGCCGCCGCCGATCACCGCGATGCGCATGGCCTTGCCATCCACGCAAGGCTGGCTCGCCATGCGCTCCAGATACTGGGAATGGTGGAACACGCGGCTGTCGCCCTTGAGCGCCTTGAAGGCTTCGGGGATACGCGCAGTGCCGCCGGCGCTGACCACCACCGAGCGGGTGGTACGCACATGCTGCTCGCCCTGGGCATCGCGGGAAATAACGCGCAAGGCCTCCACCTGCTGCTGGTGCAGGATCGGTTCGATGGCCAGCACTTCCTCACCGTAGTTGGCCTGGGCCTGGAACTGCCCGGCCACCCAGCGCAGGTAGTCGTTGTACTCCATGCGGCAGGGGTAGAAGGTGCCCAGGTTGATGAAGTCCACCAGGCGATCGTGAGCCTTGAGGTAATTGACGAAGGAGTACGGGCTGGTGGGGTTGCGCAGGGTCACCAGGTCCTTGAGGAAGGAGATCTGCAGTTCGCTCTGGGTCACCAGGGTATTGCCGTGCCAGCGGTAGTCGGCTTGTTTGTCGAGAAACAGCACGTCCAGCTTGCCCTGGGCCTTTTCACGCTCCTGCAGGGCGATGGCCAGCGCCAGGTTCGAAGGGCCGAAGCCAATACCGATCAGGTCGTGAACCGCGGGCGAAGCAATTGCCTGTGTCATTCCAGTGTCCTCTGGATAAGCCCCTTGGCGGTGGGGCGGGAATACCTTCATGGCCTGAACAACAGGCCGTGTGTTGATAGGAAACGAGGACAGTGAAATAAAATTTAACCAACTGGCGATCAGTGCGCTTCCCACTCACGCATACGCACCCGGCAATGCTTCATGGCGTTGACGATGTGTTTTTCCACCAGGCTGCGGGAAATCCCCAGGCGCTCGGCGATTTGCACATGGGACAGGCCCTCGAGCTTGCGCAGCAGGAAACTGTCGCGACACGCCGCCGGCAACTCGGCCAGGGCGCGCTCAAGCATCTCCAGGCGCTGGTTGTGGTCATGACTGGCGTGGGGTGAACAGGGGGCGAAGCGTTCTTCGCTGTCCAGCACCTCAAGAGGCTCGGACTGACGCAAGGCGTTGCGCCGGTGGCCGTCGATCACCAGGTTCAAGGCCGTGCGGTACAGGAAGGCGCGGGGCTGTTCGATCGGGATGTCGCTGGAACGCTCCAGCACCCGAACATAAGCGTCATGCACCACATCTTCGGCCACCTGACGGTTGCCCAGCTTGGCGTTCAGGAAACACACCAGCTCGCGATAGTAGTTTTCCAACATGACTCCTGGCCCCGTGGCCGTGGTGCTAACGATCCCAGCCCGTTAGGAGCGAGCCCATCGATGATGGCAGTTTGAGTGTGTGCAATTTATAGTAATTCTCATCTACTTTTAAAGGAGTCTTGCACCAACGGTGCATTTTTTTTCGTCGCACGAGCTGTTACCACATGTGTAACAACCTAAATTCCCGAGCTTTTTTCTCGTATAACTGTCAACTCCCCGCTCCTGCGGTCAACACCTCCTGGCTGGAACCAAGACATGAAACGCCCTCGACCTGCCCGACGCGCCCTGCTTGTGCTGGCGTGCCTGCTCCCCATCCTTGTGGTGGCTGCCTGGCAAGTGCTGCCGTCGGGACGCGACAGCCTACCCACGGTCACCGTAACCCGCGGCGACATTGAAAATAGCGTTACGTCACTGGGCACCCTGCAACCGCGCCGTTATGTGGACGTGGGTGCCCAGGCGTCCGGACAGATTCGCAAGATCCATGTGGAGGCTGGTGATCAAGTCAAGGAAGGCGATCTGCTGGTGGAAATCGATCCCGCCACGCAACAGGCCAAGCTCGACGCCAGCCGCTATTCCATTGAAAACCTCAAGGCGCAGTTGCAGGAACAGAAAGCCCAGCACGAACTCGCACGCCAGAAATACCAGCGCCAGCAACGCTTGGTTGCAGGCAACGCCACCCGCGAAGAAGATGTGCAAACCGCCAAAGCCGAACTGAGTGCCACCCAAGCCCGTGTCGATATGTTCCAGGCACAGATCCGCCAAGCCCAGGCCAGCCTGCGCAGTGACGAGGCCGAACTGGGCTATACGCGGATTTACGCGCCCATGAGCGGCACCGTGGTGGCGGTAGATGCGCGAGTCGGCCAAACCCTCAACGCCCAACAACAAACGCCGTTGATCCTGCGCATCGCCAAATTGTCACCGATGACCGTATGGGCCGAAGTGTCCGAAGCCGATATCGGCCACGTCAAACCGGGCATGAGCGCCTATTTCACTACCCTCGCCGGCGGCAACCGGCGCTGGAGCAGCACCGTGCGCCAGATTCTGCCGATACCGCCCAAGCCGCTGAATGAAACCAGCCAGGGCAGTGGCAGCCCCAGTAGCACGAGCAAAACCGGTAGTGGCCGCGTAGTGCTGTACACCGTACTGCTGGATGTGGACAACACTGACAATGCACTGATGGCCGAAATGACCACCCAGGTGTTTTTCGTAGCCAGCCAGGTCAAGGACGCTCTCACCATCCCGGTCGCAGCGCTGCTCGGCAGCCAAGGCAGCGACAAGCAGATCGCGCGGGTCGTGACCAAAAACGGTGCCATCCAGAAGCGAGAAGTACAGCTGGGTATCAGTGACCGCCTGCGAGTTGAAGTGTTGGATGGCCTGGACGAAGGCGATCACCTGTTGATCGGCCCCGCCAGCAGCAGCGGGGGTTGATGTGACCACGCCACTGATCGAACTCAAGAACATCCGCAAATCCTACGGCGGCGGCGACAGCCCGCAGGTCGACGTATTGCGCGGGATCAACCTGTCGATCCATGCAGGAGAGTTCGTTGCCATCGTCGGCGCCTCGGGCTCCGGCAAATCCACACTGATGAACATCCTCGGTTGCCTCGACCGCCCCACCGTGGGCGACTACCTGTTCGCCGGGGAAAACGTCGCGCACCTGGATAGCGACGCACTGGCCTGGCTGCGCCGCGAAGCCTTTGGTTTCGTGTTCCAGGGCTACCACCTGATCCCGTCCGGCTCGGCCCAGGAAAACGTCGAGATGCCGGCGATCTATGCCGGCATCAGCGCTGCCGAACGCCATGCCCGCGCCAAGGCTCTGCTGACCCGCCTGGGCCTGGCCGATCGCACCAACAACCGCCCGCACCAGCTCTCCGGTGGTCAGCAGCAGCGCGTCTCGATTGCCCGTGCGTTGATGAACGGCGGGCATATCATCCTTGCCGACGAACCCACCGGTGCCCTCGACAGCCACAGCGGTGCCGAGGTGATGGTGCTGCTGGATGAATTGGCGAGCCAGGGCCACGTGGTTATTCTGATTACCCACGACCGCGAAGTCGCGGCGCACGCCAACCGCATCATCGAGATCAGCGACGGCCTGATCATCAGCGATTCGGCGTTGAGCCCCCCCCACGTGCCCGTCACGGCTGGCAGCGACGCATTGCAAGCCGTGGACCTGCGCCAGCGCCTGGCCGACGGCGCCGAACACAATGGTGCCTGGAAAGCCGAGCTGCTGGACGCGGTGCAGGCGGCGTGGCGGGTGATGTGGATCAACCGCTTCCGCACCGCGCTGACGCTGCTGGGGATCATCATCGGCGTGGCGTCGGTGGTGGTGATGCTGGCGGTAGGCGAAGGCAGCAAGCGCCAGGTCATGGCGCAGATGGCGGCCTTCGGCTCCAACATTATCTACCTGAGCGGTTTTTCGCCTAACCCGCGCACACCGCCAGGTATCGTGACCCTCAATGATGTGGCCGCATTGGCTACATTGCCCCAGGTCAAGCGCATCATGCCAGTGAACGGCACCTACGCCGGTGTTCGCTTCGGCAACGTCGATTACATGGCCTATGTAGGCGGTAACGACACCAACTTCCCGGACATCTTCAACTGGCCAGTGGCCGAGGGTAGCTACTTTACCGAAGCCGACGAGCGCGCCGGGGCCACGGTGGCGGTGATCGGTCATCGCGTGCGCGAAAAGCTGTTCAAAGGCCAGTTGGACCCCATCGGCCAATACATCCTGATCGAAAACGTGCCCTTCCAGGTAATTGGTGTGTTGGCGGAAAAAGGCTCCAGCTCGGGCATGCAAGACAGCGACGACCGTGTCGCCATTCCCTATACCGCCGCCAGCGTGCGCCTGTTCGGCACCTATAACCCCGAATACGTTGCCATTGCCGCCGCCGATGCGCGCAAGGTGCAAGAGGCCGAGCAAGCCATCAGTCAGCTTATGCAAACGCTGCACGGCGGCAAACGCGACTTCCACCTGACGAACGACGCCGCGATGATCCAGGCCGAAGCGCGGACCCAGAACACCCTGTCGCTGATGCTCGGCTCGATTGCCGCGATTTCCCTGCTGGTGGGCGGTATCGGCGTGATGAATATCATGTTGATGACCGTGCGCGAACGCACCCGCGAAATCGGCATCCGCATGGCCACCGGGGCGCGCCAGAGCGACATCCTGCGCCAGTTCCTCACCGAGGCGGTGATGCTCTCGGTGGTCGGCGGTCTGTTCGGAATCGCCCTGGCATTGCTGGTGGGCGGCGTGCTGGTGCTAGCCGAAGTAGCGGTGCAGTTTTCCCTGGCGGCGGTGTTCGGCGCGTTTGGCTGTGCGCTGGTCACCGGCGTCGTATTCGGCTTTATTCCGGCCCGTAAAGCTGCCCGGCTCGATCCGGTTAAGGCATTGACCAGTGAATAAACGATCCATCGCACCGCACCTGTCGACACTCAGCCTGTGCCTGTTGCTCAATGCCTGTGCCGGCACCTCGCCTGCCCTCGACAGCGGCATTGCCGCGCCCGTCGTCTGGCAATATGCCGAACGCGACGCCGACCAGGCCACCAACCAGCGTTGGTGGACGCAGTTTGGCAGCCCTGTGCTGAACCGCCTGATCGATCAGGCCCGCCGTGACAGCTTTGACGTGGCTGCGGCCATGGCGCGGGTGCGGCAGGCCCAGGCGACAGCGGTGATTGCTGGCGCACCGTTGCTGCCCGAGGTGAAGTTCAACCTCAGCGCCAGCCGTCAAAGACTGTTGCGCGGCAGCGGCAACTCGGACCTGGACGCCACCGAGAGCAACAGGACGGTCAATAACTATGACGCCAACCTCACGGCCAGCTACGAAATCGACTTCTGGGGTGGCCGCGCCGCTGCGCGAGACAGCGCTGTGCATAGCCTGCACGCCAGTGAGTTCGATCAGGCCAACGTGGAGTTGACCTTGCTCAGCAATGTCGCCGACCGCTATGCGCAAACCCTGGCCGCGCACCAGCGCCTGCAGATCGCCGAGCTGAACCTGGCCAATGCGCGCAATGTGCTGGACCTGGTGCAAACCCGCTACGATGCCGGTTCCGCCACGGCCCTGGAGTTCGCGCAACAGAAGAGCCTGGTGGCCGGCCAGCAACGGCAACTGCCGCTGATCCAGCAATCGGCCGAAGAATCGCGCATCACCCTCGCCGCCTTGCTCGGCCAGCCGGTACAGGCCCTGGCGCTGGGCAGCGAGCCGTTCCAGGCACTGACCTGGCCGAATATCGGCCCCGGTGTTCCTAGCCAGTTGTTGCGCCGCCGCCCTGACATCGCCCAGGCCGAGGCACAGCTGGCGGCGGCCAATGCCGACGTCACGGTGGCCCGTGCGGCCATGCTGCCCTCGGTGACATTGGGCGCAACCCTCGGCTCGGGTGCGTACAAGGCTGAAGATGTTCTGCGCAGCCCGTTCTACACCCTGACCTCGGGCCTGATCGCACCGATCTTCAACAACGGTCGGCTGAGTGCCGAGCGCGATAAAGCTCGTGCGCGCCAGGATGAACTGCTGCAAACCTACCGCGGAGCGATCATCAACGGCTTTGCCGATGTGGAAAAAGCCCTCAGCAGCCTGACTCGCCTGGACCAGCAACGCCAATGGCAAACTGAAGAACTGCAGCAGGCGCAAACGGCCTTTCAGATTGCGCAAAGCCGCTACGAGGCCGGCGCCGAAGACCTGCTCACGGTGCTGGAAACCCAACGCACCCTCTATGCCGCCCAGGACCTGAACGTGCAACTGCGCCTGTCGCGGCTGCAAGCCAGTATCGCGCTGTACAAGGCATTAGGGGGTGGATGGAAGACCGATAGCTGATAAGCAAAATCGGTATTTCTTACACAAACTGTTTCTTAGCCTTACATTCTCCACCCCCAGGTCCTTGGTAAAAAAGCTGTTACATACGGCTGCCCGGGACCTCGTGATGACACCCAGCGTTCTTGTAAAAACCCTGGTGTGCATAAGCTGCTGGCTTATAGCAAACGCAGTGCGCGCTGAGCCCTTGATCGTGCCCACTGCAATCGACTGGCTGTTGGATTGCCCCCTCACTACCACTGCGCGCCTGGACCCTGAGGTGGTCGGGCGCACCCAATGCGGCCTGGTCAGTGTGCCGCGGGACCACGCCGCTCCCGGGCGCGGTCGTATACGCCTGAACGTGACGCGTGTGGGCGCAAGGCAACCGCTCAACCGCGAGGGCGTGGTGTTCATCCAGGCCGGCGAACCGCCCCGGCCCGCCAACGCGCCTTTCGTGCAGCACCTGGCCAGCCACTGGGAGTCGCTTGCCACCCGCGCTTATCGCACGCTGGTGGACCGTTATGACGTGATCGAACTGAGCACCCGCGACCTGCGCCAACCAAACGCAGTCGAGCAGGCGGTGCTGGACATGGAATATGTGCGCGGGCAGCTCGGCGAAGCGCGCCTGCACTACCTGGGCAGCGCCGCCGCGACCCGTCTTGGCAGCCGCTACGGCACGCTGTTTCCCGAGCGCATCGCACGCATGGTGCTGATTAATGCGGCGCCGGGCGATCCTATTGCTGTGGGCGTCGAGCAGTTATTGCTCAAGGAGTCCAAGCAGTCGGGCGCCGACGGCTGTGTCACCCGCTGGCTGGGGGATTTCCTCGCCTATGGCAAACAGCCGCCAGCCTCCGCGCGCTGCCTTGACCTGGGTGCCTGGGAGTAACCGGCGCATTTGCGACCTGTTGCCATCGAAAACGACACGCTGCGTTGACGCTCCGATGCAATCGTTATTAAGTGCTATTTATCCGCATTAATACGATAAATCAAACCCATGCTGACTCGCCCGCTACGCCGCAAACGCCAGAAGCTGTCCGACGTGATTGTCGAGTCGGTCAAGCGCTCCATCGTCACCGATGCCTTGAAGCCCGGCGACCGCTTGCCCACCGAACGCGAGCTGATGGAAAGCTTCCAGTGCTCCAAGGGCTCGGCACGCGAAGCGCTCAAGGCATTGGAGGTCGAAGGGTTGGTCAATACGCGCACCGGCCCCAGTGGCGGGGCTTATCTGAACCAGGCCGGCACTGAACCTGCCAGCCGCGCCTTGCGCAACTACCTGCACTTCCAGCATCTGGATGGCGAGCAGGTGTATCAGTTGCGCAAGGTCATCGAAGTGGAACTGGCGCTATCGGTGCTCGGGCGCTTGAGCGAAGACGACTATCAGGCCCTGCAAGCCAATGTGGATTTTTGCAGCGCCCCCGAAGACAGCGAAGCCGGCCAGCGCGAACAGCGCCTGGCGGAACTGGAGTTCCACAACCTGCTGGCCCGGGCGTGCCCCAACCCGCTATTGAGTTTTATGGCGCAGTTTCTCAACGACCTGCTGCGCGACCTGGTGGTGCTGAAGAAAGCCTACAAGCCCAAGCGCAAGCAGTTCGACGCGGCCAACCTCGACTATCACAAGCAACTGCTGATCGCCTTTCGTGCCGGGGATGAAAGCGCCGTGCGCAGTTTGATGCATGAGCATATGTGCGATGCCGAACACCATATGACTGCGCTGGAAGGCCAGGTCAGCCCGCATTTCCTTCTGGAGTTTGATCACCGTTAGGAACAAAACCCGATCAATGTGGGAGCTGGCTTGCCTGCGATGGCATCGACTCGGTCCCCCTGTAACACCGAGGCGCCCGCATCGCAGGCAAGCCAGCTCCTACATTTGACCGTGTCCATCTGTTGAACCGAGTTACCCAATAACAAGCCTGCCCACAGGCCCTTGCACCACCGTATCGCCCTTGCCGCTCCTGCCAATAACTAAACCAGGGAGTCACCCCATGCAGCGTCGTACGTTATTGAAAGCCAGCCTCACCGCGGCCGCCGCCCTCAGCTTGCCGCTGAGCGTGCGTTCGGCCTTCGCCGCCGAGCCCTTTACCTTTTACGGCCTCAAGTCCATGTCTGGCGCGTTTGCCAGCTATGGCAAATTTGCCGACATGGGTTCGCGCCTGGCCGTGCAACAGCAAGCCGAGATCCTCGGCCGCCCGCTGACCTACAAGGTTATCGACACCGAAGGCAACGCCGGCAAGGCGGTGCGCAAGGTGCAGGAGGCAATCGCGCAGGACGGCGCACGCTTTTTCCAGGGTTGCACACTGTCGTCTTCCGCCCTGGCGGTGGCCAAGGAAGTCGATAAAGTCGGCGGCGTTTTCATGACCCCGGTGGGTGCTGATGAAGTCACCGGCAAGGATTGCAACAAGGCGACCTTTCGCTGGTCAGTGCCCACCTACGGCGCGATCCGCGAAACCATGGTGCCGCTGATCAAACTGTTGCCGGACGCCAAACGCTGGTACACCATCACGCCGCAATACGTGTTCGGCGAAGCCTTGCTCGAAGGCGCAAAGAGCGTGCTGAAGGAACACGGCCTGGAGCATGTCGGCAACAGCTACCACTCGCTGCAGGAGCAGGAATTCTCCGGCTACCTGACCAACGCCATTTCCACCCGGCCCGACGTGCTGGTACTGCTCAACTTCGGCAACCAGTCGTCCAACACCTTGCGCCAGGCGGTGAACTTCGGCATCAAGGAACGCATGAAGGTGCTGCTGGTATGGTCGGCCGGCCTTGATCAATTCCAGGAACTGGGCAGCGATGTGCTCGAAGGCGTGTACCTCGGCGCGCAGTACTGGCATCAGGTCGATACGCCACTCAACCGCGAACTGGTCAAGCTGACCCAGGCCAAATACGGCATCAACCCCACCTACCCGCTGGCCGCCGACTACATCAGCACCAAGGTCATGCTCGACACCATCATCGCCACCGGCAGCTTCGACGGCGCAACCGTGGCCAAGGCCATGCAAGGCTTGAGCTATGAAGGCCCGACCGGCAAGGAGTCGATCCGCGCCGGCGACCATCAGGTGATCAAGGATTACTACCTGCTGGTCGGCAAGGCCAGCGGCGACATGGCCGACAAGGACGACCTGGCCAAGGTGCTCAGCGCCGGCCAATCGTTCCCACCGGTCGAGGCGACGGGCTGCACGCTCGGCTGACTGCTTACTTTTGTCGCGCAGGGCCGCGCAAGCGGCCGCCTGCAGAGGGTTCCTGCATGCTCAATTTGTACCTGTTCCAGATTCTCAACGGCCTTGGGCTGGGGATGATCTACTTCCTGATCGCGGTCGGGCTGACGATCATTTTCGGCCTGCTCAACTTCGTCAACTTCGCCCACGGCGCGTTTTTCCTGCTGGGCGCCTACATCTGCTACACCGCCGTGAGCCTCACCGGCAGCTTCTGGCTGGCGCTGCTCGTCGCGCCGCTGGTGGTGGCTGCGCTAGCCTGGGTGATCGAGCGTTTGCTGATCCAGCGGATCTACCACTTGCCGCACATGTTCCAGATTCTGGTAACCCTGGGGATCGCGCTGATTATCCAGGAAGCCAGCGTGATGATCTGGGGCCCGGTGGGCAAAAGTGTCGCCGTACCGGAGTTGCTGCGCGGCGTGCTGGTGGTGGGGGATTTTGTCTATCCCTACTACCGCCTGTTTCTCATCGTGTTTTCCGGGCTGGTCGGCCTGGGCCTGTGGCTGCTGCTGGAACGCACGCGCTTCGGCGCCCTGGTGCGCGCCGGCAGTGAGAGCACTGAAACCGTGTCATTGCTGGGCACCAATATTTTCCGCCTGTTCTCCATGACCTTCGCCCTCGGCGTGGCCCTGGCCGGTGTCGCCGGGGTGTTGTTCGCACCGTTGCGCGGCGCCCAGCCCTTTGTCGGCCCGGAGATTCTCGGGGTGGCGTTCGTGGTGGTGGTGATCGGCGGCATGGGCTCGTTCAGCGGTGCGCTGGTCGGCGGTTTGCTGGTAGGCGTCGTGCAAAGCCTGATGACCACACTCTGGCCCCAGGGTGCGAGCCTGATGATCTACGGCGCGATGGCCGTGGTGATTCTGGTCCGCCCCTACGGCCTGTTCGGGAGAGCCTGACATGAGCGAGAAAAATCCCCTGCCGTTTGCCAAAACCCAATCCAAAGCGATGCTGCTGTGGGTATTGGCGGTGCTGATCGGCCTGCCGTTGATACTGCCCTCGGCAACCCTGGCCACCGAGATCCTGATCTTTGCCATGGCCGCCCTGGCTTGCAACCTGTTGCTGGGCTACACCGGCTTGCTGTCATTCGGCCAAGGCATCTTCTTCGGGGCCGGCGCCTACTGCGCGGCGTTGCTGATGATCCACCTGCAACTGGGGTTGTTCACCGCACTGCTGGGTGCCGCAATCGCCGGCGGTTTCCTGGCATTGCTGGTGGGCGCCCTGGCGATTCGGCGCACCGGCATTTACTTCGTGATGCTCACGCTGGCGTTCAGCCAGATGGCCTATTTCGTCGCCTACACCCTGAGCGACTGGACCGGCGGCGACAACGGCCTGCTCAGCGTGCCGCGCCCGGAAATCCGTGTGGGTGAAACCGTGCTGCTGTCCTTGGCCGATGCCCGTGCCTTCTATGGATTTGTCGCGGTGCTGTTCCTGCTGATCTTTATCGGCGCTCGCCGGGTGATCGCTTCGCCGTTCGGCAGCACGCTGATGGCGATCCGTGAGAACGAAACCCGGGCCTCGGCCATCGGCTACGACACGCGGCACTTCAAGATCCTGGTGTTCGTGCTGTCCGGGGCGGTCACCGGGATTGCCGGGGCGCTGTACGCCATGCTGCTGCACTTTGTGCCACTGTCCAATATTGACCTGGCGATGTCCGAGAACATTCTGATCATGACCATCGTCGGCGGCACGGGCTCGTTGTTCGGCTCATTGCTGGGCGCCGGCTCCATTGTGCTGCTGGGGGATTTCCTCTCCGACCTGTGGCCGCGCTGGCTGATGCTGCTGGGGGTGATCCTGATCCTGGTGGTGATCTTCATGCGCGGCGGTTTGTGGGGCGGCCTGGCGTCGCTGTTCGAGAAGCTGCGCGGCAATCGCAAAACTGCGGCCGTCGCCAAGGAGCCAGGGCTATGAGCATCCTGCTGGAAACCCAGAACCTGGAACTGGCCTATGGCGCGTTCCATGCGGTCAATGGCGTCAACCTCAAGGTCGAGGC
This sequence comes from Pseudomonas sp. OST1909, assembly GCF_015277575.1. Taxonomy (NCBI): domain Bacteria; kingdom Pseudomonadati; phylum Pseudomonadota; class Gammaproteobacteria; order Pseudomonadales; family Pseudomonadaceae; genus Pseudomonas; species Pseudomonas sp. OST1909. Next base: position 2,757,911 of record NZ_CP063780.1, on the reverse strand, counting down.
CGGCACTATCCACACCATTATCGGCCCCAATGGCGCTGGCAAGACCAGCCTGTTTCATTGCCTGACAGGTGAGCGCCAGGCCACTGCCGGAGCGATCCATTTCGACGGCAACAACCTGATGCGCAAGCCCGCCCATGCCCGCGTCGGCCTGGGCATGGCGCGTTCGTTCCAGCTCACCAGCCTGTTCCAGAACCTCAGCGTGCGCGAAAACCTGCGACTGGCCGCCCAGGGCCGCGATGGCGCCCGGGCCTTGAACTTCTGGCGCCGAGTGGACAGCAAGCGCGAACACCTGGAGATGGCCGACCAGGTCCTTGAGCGCCTGCAACTCACTGCCCGCGCCGACACCCTGGCCGGCGAGTTGTCCCACGGCCAGCAGCGGGTACTGGAGGTGGGCATGTCGATCTGCTCCAAACCCAAACTGCTGATGCTCGACGAGCCCACTTCGGGCATGGGCATCGACGACATCCCGATCATGACCCAACTGATCAGCGACCTCGGCCGCGACCACACGGTGCTGCTGATCGAACACAACATGAGCATTGTCATGTCCATCAGCCAACGCATTACGGTAATGAGCCACGGCCAGATCCTGGTGGAAGGCACGCCAGATTTCGTGCGTGCCGATGAACGTGTGCGCACTGCATACCTTGGGGAGGCCGCCTGATGCTGATCGTCGAGAATATCCATTCCTACTACGACAAGAGCCATGTGCTGGAAGGCGTGTCATTGACCGTCAACCCTGGCGAACTGGTGACCCTGCTGGGTCGCAATGGCGCCGGCAAGACCACCACCCTGCGCAGCATCCTCGGCATCATTTGCCCGCGTCAGGGCCAGATTCACTTCAATGGCCAGGCGCTGGTGGGGCAGAAAATCTTTGAAATTGCACGCCAGGGCTTGGCACTGGTGCCGGAGAACCGCGGGATTTTCCGCCTGCTCAGCGTCGAGGAAAACCTGCGCATCGCCGTACGCAAAAGCAGCCGTTGGCAACTGGACGATGTATACGCCATGTTCCCGCGCCTCAAGGAACGGCGCAAAAACGCCGGCCATGCGCTATCCGGCGGCGAACAGCAAATGCTCGCCATCGCCCGCGCCCTGCTCAACGACCCCAAGCTGCTGATCCTCGACGAACCCACCGAGGGCCTGGCCCCGGTGATCGTCGACGAGCTGGTGAAGATCCTGCGCAAGGTCAAGGACGACGGCCTGCCGGTGCTGCTGGTGGAGCAGAACCTGATGGTCTGCGACAAGCTCGCCGACCGTCATTACGTACTCGAACAGGGCCGCGTGGTGTACGAAGGCAGCGCCGCTGACTTCCGTGCCGACCCGTCGATCAAGAACCGTTATCTGGCCTTGAGTGCCTGACTGGAGATCTCTGATGAATAGTGTTGCGCAACCGCTCCAGAGCAACGCCCCGCTGATCAACCGTGACCGCCTGTGGCAATCGCTGATGGACCTGGCCCGACTCGGCGCCACGGCCAAGGGTGGCGTGTGTCGCCTGGCCCTCACCGATCTGGACCGCCAGGCCCGCGACCTGTTTGTGCAGTGGTGCGAAGCGGCTGGGTGCAGCGTCACTGTCGACGCCATCGGCAATATCTTTGCGCGTCGTGCCGGACGCAACCCCGCCCTGCCCCCGGTGATGACCGGCAGCCACATCGACACCCAACCCACCGGCGGCAAGTTCGACGGCTGCTACGGGGTGATGGCCGGGCTGGAAGTGATCCGTACCTTGAATGACTTGCAGATCCAGACCCAGGCGCCGATTGAAGTGGTGGTGTGGACCAACGAAGAAGGCTCGCGCTTCCCGCCGTGCATGATGGGCTCCGGGGTGTTTGCCGGGAAGTTCGACTTGCAGGACACCCTCGACAAACGCGACGACCAGGGCCTGTCGGTAGGTGCCGAATTACAGCGCATTGGCTATGCCGGTTCCCGTGCGGTTCTGGGCCATCCGGTCGGCGCCTACTTCGAAGCCCATATAGAGCAAGGCCCGGTACTGGAAGACCAGGCCACCACTATCGGCGTGGTCATGGGCTGCCTGGGCCAGAAATGGTTCGACCTGACCCTCGCCGGCGTCGAAGCCCACGCCGGCCCCACACCGATGCACCTGCGCAAGGATGCCCTGGTCGGCGCCGCCGAGGTGGTCAGCGCGGTCAACCGTATCGCCCATCAACAACAGCCCCATGCCTGCGGCACCGTTGGTTGCCTGAGCCTGCACCCGGGTTCGCGCAATGTGATTCCCGGCCAGGTGCAGATGACCATCGACTTGCGCCACCTGCAGGCCGACAAGCTGCAAGCCATGGTCGATGAAGTACGCGGCGTGATCCAAACCACGGCCGCCCGACACGGCTTGACCTTTGAACTGACACCCACCGCCGACTTCCCGCCGCTGGACTTCAACCCGGCCTGCGTCAATGCCGTGCGCGATGGCGCGAGGGCCTTGGGCTTGAGCCATATGGACATCGTCAGCGGCGCTGGGCATGACGCGATCTTCGTCGCCGAACTGGGCCCCGCCGGGATGATCTTCGTGCCGTGCGAAGGCGGCATCAGCCATAACGAAATCGAAAACGCCGCGCCGGATGATCTGGCGGCTGGCTGCGCGGTGTTGCTGCGGGCCATGGTCAACGCGGCTCAGGGAGTTCAAGCATGAGTGAGATCGGCCAACTGACGGCGGTGCAACTGCTCAAGCATTATCGCGACAAGAGCTTGTCACCGGTAGAGGTCACCGAAGATGCGTTGCTGCGCATCGAACGCTACAACCCGGTGGTGAACGCCTACTGCCATGTCGATCCTGAGGGTGCATTGAACGCGGCGCGGGCCTCGGAACAACGTTGGTTAAAAGGTGCCCCTTGCGGCGCCCTGGATGGCGTACCAGCGTCTATAAAAGACCTCACGCTGACCCTCGGCATGCCCACGCGCAAGGGCTCGCGCACGTCATCCGCCGAGGGGCCCTGGAATGTGGACGCGCCCTTCTCACACTTCATGCGCAAGGCCGGTGCGGTGCTGCTGGGCAAGACCAGCACCCCGGAGTTCGGCTGGAAAGGCGTCACCGACAACCCGCTGTACGGCATCACCCGCAACCCGTGGGATACACGCACCACCGCGGGCGGCTCGTCGGGTGGCGCGGGGGCGGCGGCGGCGTTGAACCTCGGCGTGTTGCATCAGGGCAGCGATGCGGGCGGCTCGATTCGCATCCCGTGTGCGTTCACCGGAACGTTCGGGATCAAGCCAACCTTCGGTTATGTACCGCAGTGGCCGGCCAGTTCCATGACCATCCTCTCGCATCTTGGGCCCATGACCCGCACCGTGGAAGACAGCGTCCTGATGCTACAGACCGTGGCACAAATGGATGTGCGCGATGGCCTGATCGGGGCGCCAAGGACCACGCCCTGGCTCACCCCAGGGACGGATCTGAAGGGCTTGCGCGTGGCTTATAGCCCCACGTTCGGCTATGTGGATGTCGACCCGCAAGTCGCCAAGGTCGTCACCCAGGCGGTGGAGCGCCTGGTGCAATTGGGCGCCCATGTCGAGCAGATCGACCCGGGTTTCAGCGACCCGCTTGAGGTGTTCAGCACCCTGTGGGCCGCCGGTGCCGCGCGCCTGACCGGGGCGATGAGCGATGCGCAAAAGCAACTGCTGGACCCAGGGCTGCTGCGTATTGCGCAACGGGGCGAGCGTCTGAGCCTGGACGACTTCAACGCCGCCCTGCAAGCGCGCGCCGCACTGGTTGCGCGCATGGCGGCGTTCCATGAGCACTACGACGTGCTGGTATCGCCGATGATGCCGATTACCGCGTTCGAAGCCGGGCACAACGTACCGCCCGGCTCGGGGATGAACGAGTGGATGCAATGGACGCCGTTCAGCTACCCCTTCAACCTCACCCAGCAACCGGCTGCGTCGGTGCCGTGCGGGTTGGCCGCCAATGGTTTGCCGGTGGGGTTGCATGTGGTGGCTGCGCGGTTTGCCGATGAGCAGGTGTTGAGGGTGTGTCATGCCTATGCAAAAGCCTTCCCTACCGAGCATTTGCAAGCACCTGAAACCCTGAGCTGAGATTCAATCGAAAATGTGGGAGGCATACCCCCTCCCACAGTTTTTACCGCATTCCACTACAATGCCCTCCATTCATCTTCCGGGGGGCTTCATGGACATCGAACTGGCACGCACCTTCCTCGAAATCACCCGCTGCGGCAGCCTCGCCGCAGCGGCGGAGAAACTGCACGTCACCCAGACCGCCATCACCGCCCGGGTCAAGAACCTGGAGAGCCAGTTGGGCAGCACGCTGTTTATTCGCAACCGTGCCGGTGCACGCCTGACCGCCGATGGCGAGGCCTTTGTGGTGTACGCCAACCAGTTGCTGCAAACCTGGGAAGCGGCACGCCGTGACCTACCGTTACCCGATGGCTATCGCAATGTGCTGCATATCGGCGGTGAGGTCAGCCTGTGCAACCCGCTGATGCTCGGTTGGGCCAAGGCGCTGCGCGAGCATATTCCCGGACATGCACTGCGTACCGAAATTCGCGAGGGCGAGTACCTGTTGCGTCAACTGGAGTTGGGCGTGCTCGATGCCGCGCTGGTGTTCCAGCCGCAGTACTGGCCAGGTTTGCAGGTAGAGCAAGTGCTGGAAGAAAAACTGATCCTGGTGCAATTGGCGAGCAAACCCGAGCCCTATGTGTATATCGACTGGGGCCAGGGTTTCCGCCAGCAGCATGACGCCGCCCTGCCCGACCGCGCACGTGCCGCCGTGAGTTTCAACCTGGGCCCATTGGCGCTGCAGTACATCCTGGAAAACGGCGGCGCCGGGTATTTCCGCACGCGGGTGGTGCAAAGCTATCTGGACAGTGGCGTGATGCAGCGCGTGCCCAAGGCGCCGGAGTTCAGTTTCCCGACTTACCTGGTGTATTCGCGGGCGCGGGATTCGGCGGTGTTGCAGCAGGCGCTGGCGTTGCTGCGCGAGGTGGTCAAGGCTGAAGGTGACTGGTCGCAACGCTGGGACCCGCTGATTTGAATCACACTGGGCCTGCACACATGCTAGCCTGCTGATGTGTCCTCTCGCAGCCTTACCGATGAACAAGAAAAAGTCCGTCACCATCAGCGACATTGCCAAACGGGTCGGCATGACCACCATCACCGTGTCCCGGGCGCTGAGCAAACCTGACCTGGTCAAACCCGCGACGCTGGCGCGCATCCTGGAGGTGGCACGCGAACTCGACTACGTGCCCAACGCCTTCGCGCGCGGGCTCAAGCGCAGTGAAAGCCTGATCATCGGCGTGATCACCGCGTCGGTCGACAACCCGTTCTACAGCGAGATGATCAAGGCCATTTCCCGCGAGGCGAAACAACACGGCTACACCATCATGCTGGTGGATACCGACGAACTGGAAGAACTGGAAAACAAGGCGGTCGATACGCTGCTGGGTTACCGCGTGGCGGGGATCATCCTGTCGCCGGTCTCCGATGAGCCCAGCTACCAGCCCGACTACCTGGAACGCCTGGGTAACGGCAAGACCCCCGTGGTGCTGCTGGATCGCACGATCCACGACAGCCCGTTCAGCCGCGTGGTGCTCGACAACTACCACAGCGGCATCCAGGCCGCGCACTACTTGTTGCGCCAGACGCCGCACCTCAAGCGCCTGCTGGTGCTGACCGGCCCCGAGCACTCGCGCATCACCGTGGAGCGCCTCAAAGGCTTGCGCGAAGTGCTGGCCGAGCATCCCCAGGTGCACGTTGAAGTGCAGGCGGGCGACTACACGCTGATGCCATCCTACCTGCACACCCTGGACTACCTCGCCGAACATTCGGCGCCGGACGCGATCATGGGTTTTAACCAGTTGATCACCCTCGGCGCCCTGCGCGCACTGCGCATGCACAACATCTCCCATGACAGCCTGACCATCTGCGGCATCGACCGCCTGCCCTTCGCCGATATCTTTGGCGTGCCGATCGCCTGCGTGGCCCACGACGCGTCACTGGCTGGCAGCAGCGCGGTACGTTTGCTGCTCGATCGCCTGGAAGATCCGTACAAGCCGCGGGACAAGGTGGTCATCGCCGGCCAGTTGGAAAACGGCTAGCGGCTGGTGTAACCGCCGTCGATGGGCAGGCTCACGCCGCTGATCATGCTGGCTGCGTCGCTCAGCAGGAACAGCACCGGCAACGCCACTTCCGCCGGTTGCGCAAAACGCCCCAAGGGGATCGCCGCCAGCGCCGGATCGCGCTTGGCCGGGTCGGACCAGGCCATGCTTGCCATCGGCGTCAAGGTCACCGTGGGGTTGACGCCATTGACGCGGATACCAAAACGGCCCCACTCAGCGCACTGCACACGGGTGATCGCATCCAGCGCAGCCTTGGAGGCGCAGTAACCAAGATGGTCATCCAGTGCCACCAACGACGCCTGACTTGAGACGTTGACGATACTGCCGGCGACGTTCGCCGCGATCATCTTTGCCGCGACACGACTGGCCACCTGGGCCGCGGCGCGAGCGTTAACGTTCATTACCTGGTCGAAAGCCTCGGCGCTGATGGCAGCGGCGGGTTCCAGGCGCGAGATGCCGGCGCAGTTGACCAGGCCGTGCATGAGGGGCAGGTCTTGCAGCGCTTTATCGAGGGCTGCGCTGTCGGCAATGTCCACACAGAGGGAGTGGCAGCCCAGTTCGGCCAACGCTTGGGCGTCGCGGCCAAGGGCGAAGACTTCGGCGCCGTTGTTGATCAGTTGGAGCGCGATTTCGCGACCGATGCCGCTGCTGGCGCCGGTGACGAGGATGCGCTGGTGGGTGAAGTTGAAGACTGCGTTCATAGATAGAAATCCCAAGAACAATGAAGATCCACTGTGGGAGGGGGCTTGCTCCCGATGGCGGTGTGTCAGCTACAGATAAGCTGACTGATACACTGCCATCGGGAGCAAGCCCCCTCCCACATTTTTAACCGTGTTGGGTCAGGTAGCTTGCAGGTTGTGCATGATCGGTTTCAGGGCCGGATACAGCTTCAGGTACTCAGTAAACGCCCGGTCATAGGCCATGACATTCTCGCGCTTGGGCTGCGCCCGTTGCTCCAGTTGCACCCAGCCTGTGTCCATCGCCTCATCACTGACCAACCCCACCGTATGCGCCGCCAGCAACGCCGCGCCCAAAGCCGCTTCAACCTCCTGGACAATGGTGTACACCGGGTAGCGGGTGACATCGGCAATGATCTGCATCCACAAATCCGAATGGCTGGCCCCACCCACCACGATCAAACGCGGGTCAAGGGAATGCGCGCCCTGGGTGCCCGCTTCGATATTGTGGCGCAGGGCAAAACTCACGCCCTCCAGCACCGCGCGGTACAGGTGAATGCGGCTGTGATACAGGTTGAGCCCGACAAAACTGCCGCTGGCGCGGTCGTCCCATACCGGGCTGCGCTCGCCCATCAGGTACGGCAGGAACACCACGCCTTCACTGCCCGCCGGGATCTTCCTGGCACTCTGCTCCAGCAGCACCAGGCTGTCTTGCCCGGTTGCCTGGGCTTGCTGCTCTTCGGCCTGGCAGAACTGCTCGCGAAACCAGCTGACCGACGCTCCGGCGGTGATCGCACCGCCGAAGATGTACAGGTCGCGGTGGCCGTTATAGACATGCGGCATGCTCACCAGGCCGTGGTGCGCATCCACCTGCTGGTTGAGGTAGCCCCAGCACATGCTGGTGCCGATCATCGCCACATGATTACCCGGCTGGGTGACGCCTGCGGCCAGGGTGGCCATGGCCGCATCTACGCCGCCGGCGAGGATCGGCATGCCCGCCTGCAAACCCAGGCGTGCCGCCCAGTCCGGCAACAGCTCACCCACCACCTCACCGGAATACACCAACCGCTCGGGCATCATCGACCGCGCAATACCCAGCGCATCCAGCATCTCGCCTGACCAGTTGCGCGCCGCCACGTCGTAGACACCGCCGATATTGCCGGCGCTGCTGTGGTCCACCGCCAACTCGCCGGTCAGGCACCAGTTGATGTAGCTGTTGGGCGGCAGCAGGTAGCGAGTGTTCGCCCACACCTGTGGCTGATGCTGCTTGAGCCAGAGCATCTTGGTGAAGCCGTAGTAGCTGTCCACCGAGTTGCCGGTGACCGCGAACAGCCGCTCCAGATCCACATGCTCACGCACCCACTCGACCTGCTCGCCAGCGCGGCGGTCCATCCAGATCAGGCACGGGTGCAACGGTGTCATCTGCGCATCCACGGCAATCCCCGAGCCGCCGTACAGGCTGCTGATGCACAGCGCCTTGACCTGCCCCGCCGGCACGCCAGCCTTGGCCATGCACTGGGCAACGCAGGCCTGCACGGCGTCCAGCCACACCTGCGGCCATTGCTCGGCCCAGCGCACTTTGGGGGTATCCACGCGATAGCCCTGGCTGTGCTGGGCGATGATCGTGCCTTGGGCATCCACCAGCAGCGCCTTGGTGCTCTGGGTGCCGATGTCGACACCCATGACATAGTTCATGTTGTTACTCATGGGCGGGCAGCACCGGTTTCAACAGCACCTTGATCGACTTGGTCGAGTTCGCCAGTTCGAACGCTTCGGCCCAGTCGTCCAGCGGGAAATCGTGGGTGACGATGCCTTTGGACGTGACCAGGCCACGCTCGAACAGGTCGATGGCAATCGGGTAGCAATACGGCCCCAGGTGCGCGCCGCGTACGTCGAGTTCCTTGCGGTCGCCGATGATCGACCAGTCCACGCTGGTCTCGGCGCCAAACACGCTGAACTCCACAAACCGCCCAAGCTTGCGGATCAGGTCCAGGCCCTGGGTGACGCCGGCCGGGACGCCGGTGGTTTCGATGTAGACATCGCAACCATAGTTGCCGGTGAGGCCATTGATGATCTCGCGGGCGTTGTCACGGGCGGGATTGATCACCACATCGGCACCGAATTTTTTCGCCAGTTCCAGGCGCGCGTCGACCATGTCGATCACCACCAGCTTTTTCGGGGTTTTCAACGCGGCAACCTGGACCATGCACAGGCCAAGGGTGCCCGCACCGGCAATCACCACCACGTCATCGAGCTGGATATCGCCGCGGTTAACGGTGTGGATCGAGCAGGCCATGGGCTCCACCAGGGCCGAGTCTTCCAGGGACACCGCCTCAGGGATCTTGTGCACGATGGCAGTCTTGGGAATACGCATGTACTGGGCCATGCCGCCTTCGGCCACTTCACGCTGGAAGCCGAAAATGTTGTGCACTTCGCACATCCAGTATTTGCCCGACTTGCAGAAACGGCACTTACCGCACGGCACAATCTGTTCGGCGATGACCTTGTCACCGACCTTGACCTCGAAGTGTTCCTCGGCGCCCTCGCCCGTCTCCACCACGTAGCCGAAAAATTCATGCCCCGGCACCACCGGCGCCTTGACCCAGGGATTGTCACCGCCCCAGAACATCGCAGCGCCGGAGTGGCACTTGCAATCACTGGCGCAGATGCCGCAGGCAGCGATGCGGATCACCAGTTCATTGGCGCGGGCCTGGGGTTTGCCGATGCGTTCCAGGCGGTAGTCTTTCGGGCCGTGGCAGACGACGGCTTGCATGTGGGTGTGCTTGTCCATGGTGTTGGGTCCTGTGTGATGAGGTATTTATCGATGGCGCTGACGGCTGATAAAGATCGCCAGCAAAATGATCCCGCCCTTGATCACGCTCTGCACGTAAGGCGATACGCCAAGCATGTTCAAGCCGTTGTTCAACACGCCCAGCAGCATGGCGCCGAGCAAGGTGCCGACGATCACCCCGCGCCCGCCGGCGATCGATGCACCGCCGAGTACCACGGCGGCAATCGCATCGAGCTCGAACGACACACCAGCATTGGGCTGGCCGCTCATTAGCCGCGAGGTGAGCACCAGCCCGGCTATCGCCGCCGTCAGGCCACTGATGCCGTACACCAGCAGCTTGAAGCGCGCCGCACGCACCCCGGACAAACGCACCGCTTCTTCATTGCCGCCGATGGCGTAGATGTAGCGGCCTATACGCGTGTGTTGCAGCAGCACATAGGCGGCCAGGTAAGTGAGCAACATGATCAGGATCGGCACCTGCATACCGAACACGCTGCCGCGCCCGAAAAAGGCGAACCACTCCGGCAGCCCGGAAATCGGGTAGCCGTCGGTGTACATCAGCCCGAACCCACGGGCGATGCCCATGGTCGCCAGCGTGACGATGATCGGTGGCATGTGCAGGTAAGCCACGAACAGCCCGTTGCCTATGCCGAACGCCACGCCTACCAGCAACCCGGCGCCAATCGCCAGGCCGGGCGGCACACCGGCCACCATCAAACCGGCCGTGAGCGTGCCGGATAACGCCATCACCGGCCCCACCGACAAATCGATGCCACCGGTAAGAATCACGCAGGTCATGCCCACCGCGATGATCGCGTTGATCGATACCTGGCGAGCGATATTGGACAGGTTGCTGGCGGTGAGGAAGGTGTCGCTGGCAAGGATCATCACCAGGGTCACCACCACCAGCCCGACGAAGGGATAGAACGCCGGCGAGCGCAGCAGCCGTGCCACATTCAGGCGCAAGCGGCCGGTGTTTGCGGTGTTAATGGACGTATTCACTTGAGCCCCCTGTTGCATGGCGCATGACCTCTTGAGGATTGACGGCGGACGCTTCCAGGACCTTGACGATCGCGCCCTTGTGGAACACGGCGACGCGGTCGCACATGCCGATGACTTCGGGCAATTCGGAGGAAATCATGATGATTGCGTAGCCTTGTTCGGTGAGGCTGCGCATCAGCGCGTAGATCTGCGCCTTGGCGCCGACATCGATGCCGCGGGTGGGCTCGTCGAACACCAGCACCTCGCAGTGGTGGTTGATCCAGCGCGCGATTACGACTTTTTGCTGATTGCCGCCGCTGAGGTTAAGCACGCGGCTTTCACCGCTGGGCGCCTTGATCGACAGCTGGCGCATCAGTGCTTCGACGCTGGCGCACTCCTTGGCCTTGTCGATCAAACCCGAGGCGTTCTGATATTTGGGCAGGTTGTTCAGGGAGATGTTTTCGCGAATGCTGAAATCGGTGATCAGCCCTTCGCTCTTGCGACTTTCCGGCAGCAGGCCGATGCCGTGCGCCAAGGCTTGGGCCGGGTCATCGAGGCTGATTTTTTCGCCGCGCAACCACACCTCTTTGCTCACGGACGGCAGCGCCCCCATCATGCCCAGGGCCAATTCGGTACGGCCCGACCCCACCAGCCCGGCAAAGCCCAGGATTTCACCCTTGTGCAGTTGGAAGCTGTTGTGTGGGCCATTGCGCACCAGCTGGATGTCTTTGACCTCCAGCAACAGCGGGCCGCGCTCGCAAGTGGGCTTGGGCGGGAAACTGCACTCCAGGCGGCGCCCCACCATCATCTCCACCAGGCGGTCGATATCGCTGTCGGCCACGTCGGTGACGCCCACATTGCCGCCGTCGCGCAGCACGCTGATGCGGTCACAGACCTGGAAAATCTCTTCCAGGTGATGCGAGATAAAAATCACCGCCACGCCCTGGCGCTTGAGTTCACGCATGATCTCGAACAGCAGCTCGGCTTCGCTGGGCGTCAGCGTCGCGGTGGGTTCATCGAGTACCAGCAGGCGTGCGTCCAGGGCCAGGGCCTTGGCGATCTCGACGAACTGCTGCTCGGCCACGCTCAGGTGCTTGACCGCGCAATGCAGGTCGATACTCACCCCCAAACGCTGAAACAACGCCTGCGCCGCCTCGGTCATTTCACGTTTGCGCAACAGGCCGAAGCGGTTGCTCAACTCATGGCCGAGGAAGATGTTTTCCACCGCCGTGAGGTAGGGAATCAGGCTGAACTCCTGGAACACGATGCCGATACCGGCGGCGATGGCATCGCGGTAAGTGGCGAACTGCTGCGCCTGGCCGTCGATGAGGATCTGCCCTTCGTCCTGATGCTCGACGCCGCCGAGGATCTTCATCAGGGTGGATTTGCCCGCGCCATTTTCCCCCAGCAAGGCATGGATTTCGCCGCGCTCCACTTGCAGGTTGATGGACTTGAGGGCCTGGACCCCCGGGTAACGCTTACAGATGTTTTCCAGCTTCAGAAGACTGCTCATACCGCCGACCTCGCGTTCAGAAGGAAGACCTGGGCCCCACGGTTTGCGTGGGGCCTGGGGATTTACCAGCTGAAGTCCCTGGCCTTGGCCTGGTCGATCAAGGTGATGTCCACCGGCACGCTGGCCGGGACTTGAGAGCCCCACTTTTTGGCCAGGGCAATGCCCAGGGCGAGGCGGATCTGGTCGCGGGGGTACTGGGCCGAGGTGGCGATGAAATGGCTGCCGGGTTTCTGGATCGCCTTGATCGCTTCCGGCGCACCGTCGACGCTCACCAGTTTCACGTCCATGCCGCTGGCTTCGATGGCCGAGAGCGCACCGAGGGAGCCGTTGTCATTCACGCTGAAAATACCCTTGAGGGTCGGCTGGGCCTGCAGCATGTTTTCGGTCACGGTCAGCGCCTGGTCACGCTCCTGCTTGCCGTTCTGGATGCTGACGATCTTGATGTCCGGATGCTTGGCCACCGCCTCTTTGCAACCGCGCACACGTTCGAGAATCGGCACCACGGCGATGCCGTCGAGGATGGCGATATTGCCTTTGCCACCGATGGTCTTCGCCAGGTATTCACACGCCTGGAAGCCCGCGTCGAAGTTCTTCGAGCCCACGAACGAATCCAGCGGGCCGTCCGCCTGGGCATCCACTGCTACCACCACGACACCTGCGGCGTGGGCCGACTTGACGGCGGACTGCACGCCGACCGAATCGGTAGGGTTGATCAGCAGGATATCGATGCCTTTTTGCAGCATGTCTTCAACATCACTGACCTGCTTGGACACGTCGTGGCGGGCGTCGGTGATGATCAGCTTGGCACCGATGGTCGCGCCGGCTTCTTCCAGAGCGTTTTTCATGGTGACGAAATAGGGGTTGTTGATTTCCTGGAAGGAGGCGCCGATACGAATGGGCGCGGGCGGTGTGGCGGCAAAGGCTTGAGTACCGAAGGTGATGCCGACAGCCAGTAAACACAGGGTTTTTGGGAGCATTTTCATGGCATGAGTCTCTGTTTTGTTTTTATTGTTAGAGCAAATGTTATCGTTAACATTTTGCCAGAAGCTAACAATTAAACAGAGGTGACGCAAGCCCCCGTTGGTCGCTTGAAGCGTTGCAATGGATTTGTTCAGGCAGGTGCAAGCTTGATTTTGTAACGGCCTTGGCACCCACCCGTCTGGATGGCTCGTGCTCGGTGAACATGTGAGAGGGGCAAGTCGAATCGTTGCACCGCCCCTTCCACATTTGATCTCCCGATGGCTTGGATCAACGTTGTTTCATGCGGTCGATAACGACGGCCAAAAGCAGGATCGAGCCGCGAATCACGTACTGGTAAAACGTGTCGATGTTCTTCAGGTTCATCGCATTCTCAATGATCGCCAGGATCAGCACCCCGGCAATCACATGGCGAATCATGCCGATGCCGCCACTCAGGGATACGCCGCCCAGCACACAGGCCGAAATCACTGTGAGCTCGAAGCCTTGGCCGATCATCGGCTGGCCCGAGGTCATGCGTGACGCCAGGATCACTCCAGCCAGGGCGCCGATCAGGCCGTGCACGGCGAAGATCAATATCTTGGTGCGATCAACGTTCACCCCCGCCAACAACGCCGCTTCCGGGTTGCCGCCGATGGCCATGGTGTTGCGCCCGTAAGTGGTGTAGTTGAGCAGCCAACCAAAAAACAGAAAGCACACGATGGTGATCAGGATCGGCACCGGCACACCGAACAACTGGCCGTTGCCGAACACAAAGAACTGTTCCTGCGACACACCCACCGCTTTGCCGTCGGCGAAGATGTACGCCAGACCGCGCACAATCTGCATGGTCGCCAGGGTGGTGATCAAGGCATTGACGCGCAGCTTGGCGATCACGATGCCGTTGATCAGCCCCACCATCAGGCCCATCAACAATGCAGCGCCGATGCCCAGCATCACGCTGTCGGTATCGCGCATCACAATCGCCGCCACCACACCGGCACAGGCGATCACCGAGCCCACCGACAAGTCGAAGTGCCCCGACGCCAGGCAGAACAGCATGGTGCACGCAGCAATGCCCACCGTGGATATCGCCAAGCCCAGCCCGCGCATATTCAGTGGCGAGAGGAAGTTATCGATCAGCAGCGCGCACAGCACGAAGATGCCCACCGCAGCCAACAGCATCGCCCAGTTGTCGAGCAATGCGCGCATATCGAGGGGTTTGCGTGCCGAAGGCAGCGCGTTGTTTTGAATAGTCATGGTCTTCTCTCAGTTCGCCAGGCCGCGCGGCAAGGCCAGCTGCAGCAGGTTGGATTCAGTGGCGTGCTCGCGCAGTTGTTCGCCGCGCATGGCGCCTTCGCACAGCACCAGGATGCGGTCGGAAATGCCCATCACCTCCATCAGGTCGCTGGACACCACGATTACCGCAATGCCGCTGGCCGCCAGGTTATGGATGATCTGGTAAATCTCCGACTTGGCGCCGATGTCGATACCGCGGGTAGGCTCGTCCAGCAGCAGGACCTTCATCGGCATCGACAGCCAGCGACCGAGAATGGCTTTCTGCTGATTGCCGCCGGAGAGGTACAGGATCTTCTGCGCCGCGTTCGGGGTTTTGACCCGCATCGCCTGGATCTGCCGGTCGGCGTTAGCTTTCTCCCAGCCTTCGCGCAACAGCCAGCCAAAGGTGGAATGCGCATCCCGGGCACTGATGTTGATGTTTTCGGCGACGCTGCCCAGCGGGATGATGCCTTCCTTTTTGCGATCCTCCGGGCACAGCAAGATACCGGCGGCGATGGCGTCGCGGGGTGAGCGCAATTGCAGGGCTTGCCCGCACAGCTGCAGGCTGCCGGCGCTGGTGCGCTCCAGCCCACTGAGCAGGCGAAACAGCTCGGTGCGCCCTGCCCCCACCAGCCCGAACAGCCCAAGGACCTCGCCCTTGCGCACCGCAAAGCTGATCGGCTCGCGCAGGCCCGGGCCGAGCAGGCCGTCTACCCTGAGCGCCACTTCGCCGTGCTCGCGTGGGCGGTAGTCGTAGATGTCCTGGATATCGCGACCGACCATGCAGGTCACCAACTGGTCGTGGGTCAGCGTGCTCATGTCTTCGAACGTGCGCACGTAGCGACCGTCCTTGAACACCGTCACCGCATCGCAGATACGGAACACTTCTTCCATGCGGTGCGACACGTAGAGCACCACTTTGCCCTCGTCGCGCAGGCGCGCAATGATTGCCATCAGCCGGTCGATTTCCCGCGCCGACAAACTGCTGGTCGGCTCATCGAAGGCGATCACGTTGGCACCGCGGGACAACGCCTTGGCGATTTCCACCAGTTGGCGCTGGCCCAAAGACAGGCGCCCGAGCTTCTCGTCGGGGTCGATCTCATCGGCCAGGCCCTTGAGACATGCCAGTGCCTGCTGGCGCAGCAAACCGCGGTTGACCACACCGAAACGCGTCGGCAAGTGCCCGAGGAACAGGTTCTCGGCCACACTCATTTCCGGCACCAGGTGCAGTTCCTGGTGGATCACCGCGACACCGTTGGCGATGCTGTCGGCAGCGTTCTTGAACGCCATGACCTGGGCGCCGATCTGCACACTGCCGCTGCTGGGAATGTAGGCGCCGCCGAGGATTTTCAGCAGCGTCGACTTGCCCGCACCGTTCTCGCCCATCAAGGCGTGTACCTGCCCGGGGTGGGCAGTGAAGCTGATGCCGTCCAGCGCCTTGACCCCGGGAAAGGTTTTGCCGATAGCGTCAAAACGCAGGGCCGCAGCGGTCATTTCCACAACCCGATTTTGGTCAACTCTTCCTTGAAGTTCTCGCGGGTGATCAGGGTAACTTCATCCATGGCGGTGTACTTCGCAGGTTCCTTGCCGGTGGTGACCCATTCGTACATCGCCAGCGCGGTGTTATAGCCTTCGATATGCGGGCTCGGCAGCATGGAGCCGAAGAAGCCACTGTCGGCTTTCTTCAACTCGCCAATGGCGTCGGTGCCATTGATGCCGATGCCGATGACGTTGGCCGCCTTGAACCCGGCACTTTCGGTGGCGCGCACGCCGCCCAGTACCGTGTTGTCATTCATGCCGCCGATGATCAGGTTCTTCGCCCCGCTCGGCAGCTTGACCAGCGCCGAGTTGGTGGCGTCCATGCTGCCGGGTACGTCGAGGGTTTTAAGCGCAGCGGTGAGGATGTGATCCTTGGGAATACCGGCTTCTTCCAGGGATTTGATCGAGCCGTCGGTGCGCTTCTTGCCGGTGTCGAGTTCGTTGAAGGTGTTGATCACCGCATAGGTGTCCTTCCAGTCCCAGCCGCGTTTTTTCGCTTCGGCGGCCATGGCGGCCCCTTGTTTCTGGCCCACTTCAAACGCGGCCATGCCCAGGTACGGTACGTCTTCCATGAAGTTGCCCTTGGCATCGACAAAGCGGTCATCCACGGCCATGACTTTCAGGCCATTGACCTTGGCCTTGGCGACAATGGCCGGGCCCAGGGACACGTCCGGTGGGCAGATCACAAAGCCCTTGGCGCCGTTGGCGGCGAGGCTGTCGATGGCCGAGAGGGTTTTCTCGCCATCGGGCACGGCGATCTTGATCACCGTGAAGCCATGCTCCTTGCCGGCTTTTTCGGCGAAGGCCCATTCAGTCTGGAACCACGGCTCTTCGGCCTGCTTGACCAGGAAGCCGATCTTCACTTCTTCGGCGGATACGATGCTGCTGAGGCTGCTTAACGCAACAGCGGCAGCCAGAACGCGTAGAACCTTTTTCATGAACGACACCTCTTGTTGTTGTTTTTGAGTCTTGGGTTTAACCGGCGAAACGATGGCAAGGCTTGCCAGGGACATCGACTTCAATGGCCAACAGCGCACCGTCCAAAGGGTGATCCAAGGGACTCGCGGCACTGGTGATATACAAGGTGGTGAGGTCGGGCCCACCGAACACGCAACTTGTGGGACGGCTGACCGGCAGCTCGATGATGCGATCGACCTCACCTGCGGGCGTCAGGCGCAGCAGGCAACTGCCGTCCCAACGGGCGTTCCAGATGTAGCCCTCGCTGTCCATGGCCGAGCCGTCCGGCCCACCGCGCTCATGGGGTGCAAACCACACCTGGGCGGGTTCGAGCTGGCCGTCGGACTGGATTGAATGCTGATACAGCGTGCCGTCCATGCTGTCGCCGAAATGCACCTGGCTACCCTCCTCGTTCCAAAGCAACGTGTTGGGAATGCCCAGCCCGGTGAGCAACGGCGTGACACGCGCATCGGCATCGACACGGAACAGGCCACCGGAGCGCCGGGTGATGGGCAGGTCTTCGCCCTGCTCACCGATATTGTTCTGCATGGTACCCAGCCACAGCCGGCCCTGGGCATCGCAGCGCGCTTCGTTGCCACGGTTGCCCGGCTGCGGGTCGGCCACGCACAGCAGGGTCAGCGCCTGGGTAGCCAGGTCGAGGCGATACACACCGCTGCTCAAGGTCACCAGCGCATCGCCGCTTTCACACGGAATAAACGCCGAGACATGCTCGGGCAACTGCCAAACCTGCAACTGCCCGTCCATCCAGCGCAGTGCCTGTTTGGCGGCGATATCCACCCAGTAAAGCGCCTGGGATCGAACATCCCAGAACGGCCCTTCGCCCAACCGGGCACGGTGTGGGGTGACTGCGCTCAACGACATGAAGCCTCCTGATGACTTACAGCGATTCTCGAGACGGCGCGCCATCCACCAAGCGCTGGATACGCAACGGGTTGGCGTTTTTCAACGCGTCGGGCAGCAGGCTATCAGGGTAATTCTGGAAGCACACGGGCCGCAGGAAACGGTCGATGGCCAAGGTGCCGACCGAGGTGCCGCGGGCGTCCGAGGTCGCCGGGTACGGCCCGCCGTGCACCATCGAATCGCAGACTTCCACCCCCGTGGGGTAACCGTTGAGCAGGATGCGCCCGACCTTCTGCTCCAGCAGCGGCGTCAACTCGGCGAACTGTTGCAGGTCAGCCGGTTCGCCGATGATCGTGGCGGTCAACTGGCCGTGCAGTCCATGCAGGGCGGCGCTGAGTTGAGCCTGGTCGACGACCTCGACAAACACCGTGGTGGGACCGAACACTTCTTCCTGCAGCACTTCGTCGCCGTCGATCAGCAAGCGTACATCCGCCTTGAACAGTTGCGGTTGGGCCTGGTTGCCCACTTGCGTGCTGCCTGCCAGATGCTGGATGCCCGGGTGAGACAGGAGTTTTTCCAGGCCCTTGCCGTAGCTGCCCAGGGTGCCGGTGTTGAGCATGGTTTGCGCCGGTTGCTCACCGATCAATTGCGCGACCTGTTGCGTGAACGCGGTGAACGCAGGCGAAGCGATGCCAATCACCAGTCCGGGGTTGGTGCAGAATTGACCGCAGCCTTGTACCACCGAGGCAGTCAGGTCGCGGGCGACGCTCTCGGCGCGCGTTTGCAGGGCCTGGGGTAGCACGATGACCGGGTTGATGCTCGACATTTCGGCAAATACCGGGATCGGTTGCGGGCGTGCGGCCGCCATATCGCACAGGGCACGACCGCCCTTGAGCGAACCGGTGAAGCCCACCGCCTGGATTGCCGGGTGCTTGACCAGCGCTTCACCGACACCGCCGCCGAAGATCATGTTGAACACGCCCGCCGGCATCTCGGTGGCCTCGGCGGCGCGAATGATCGCATCGGCCACGCGCTCGGCGGTCGCCATGTGCCCGCTGTGCGCCTTGAACACCACCGGGCAACCGGCGGCCAGCGCAGCGGCGGTGTCGCCACCGGCCGTGGAAAACGCCAGGGGGAAATTACTCGCGCCAAACACGGCGACCGGGCCCAGGCCGATACGGTATTGGCGCAGGTCCGGGCGTGGCAGCGGCTGGCGATCAGGCAAGGCTTTATCGATACGCGCCCCGTAGAAATCACCACGGCGCAGCACGGTGGCGAACAAGCGCATCTGG
Organism: Pseudomonas sp. OST1909; assembly: GCF_015277575.1. Classification (NCBI taxonomy): domain Bacteria; kingdom Pseudomonadati; phylum Pseudomonadota; class Gammaproteobacteria; order Pseudomonadales; family Pseudomonadaceae; genus Pseudomonas; species Pseudomonas sp. OST1909. Next base: position 2,738,985 of record NZ_CP063780.1, on the reverse strand, counting down.
CCACTGGTACGCCCGCGTTCGCCTTTGATACGGGCAGCAGGCAACGCAGTTTCGCGGCAGACCAACTCGACGAAATCATCGCCCAGCGCGTCCAGCTCATCGGCCACCGCGTCCAGAAACCGCGCACGCCGTGCGGCGCTCAAGGCGCGGTAGGCCGGGTAAGCGGCCGCTGCGGCTTTGGCGGCGGCATCCACCTCTTGCGGGGTGGCCTGGTAGAAATCCTGGGGCAAGGCTTCGCCGGTGGTGGCATCGATACTCTGCAGCTTGACGCTGCCGTTGGCGCTGCGCTGGCCGCCGATGTAGTTGTGGCCGAGGAACTGGGTCATGTAGGTCTCCTTAAAGGGTGATGACGTGGCCGGGTTCGAATACCGCGTCGACCGTGCCGATGCCGTTGATCAATGGCGCGCCGAACTCAGCCTGGCTGATCTGGAACACATCGCCCGATTGAGTACGTATACCGTCGGCGAATGACAGGGTGGCGGTGCCGAAGAAGTGAATGTGCACATCGCCCGGTTTGAGAAACTGACTGTATTTGAAGTGGTGGTATTCAAGATTTTCCAGGCTGTGGCACATGTTGGCTTCGCCACTGAGGAATTCGTTCTGCCAGATCACCTCGCCGTTACGCAGGATGCGGCTGGTACCGGCCAGATGCGCGGGCAACTCGCCCACGCGCAACTCCGGGCCATAGCTGCAACTGCGCAGTTTGGAATGGGCCAGGTACAGGTAGTTCTTGCGCTCCATCACATGGTCGGAGAACTCGTTGCCCACCGCGAAGCCCAGGCGATAAGGCTTGCGGTCATGACCGATCACATACAGGCCGCCGATTTCCGGCTCTTCGCCGGCGTCTTCGGCAAACGGCGGCACCGGGAAGGCGGCGCCTGGGCGCACGACAATGCTGCCGTCGCCCTTGTAGAACCACTCCGGCTGCACACCGGCCTGGCCGGCAGCGGGTTTGCCGCCCTCCACGCCCCATTTGAAGATGCGCATGGTGTCGGTCATCGCGCTGTCATCACCGGCCTGCTGGTGCATCTTGTCGCGGGCCGAGGCACTGCCCAGGTGGGTCAGGCCGGTGCCGCTGATCAGCATATGGGCCGGGTCCGGGTGGTCCAGCGGTGGCAGGATTTTAAGTTCGGCCAGCAGCGCCGCGTAGTCATGACTGGCGCCCAGGCCCAGGCTCTGTACCTGTTGCTGCAATTTGACCCCGGCTTCGATGGCGGCCAGGGCCAATTCGCGCACGCTGTGTGCGCCCTGCACTTCCCGCAGGGTGTTGCCTTCCACCACGCCGACGCGGCGCTCACCGTTGCTCAACTCGAACTGAACTAAACGCATGCAGGTTCTCCTGGATTTAAGTACGTGTGGCGCCACGGGCGCTGGCAGCAAATTGATCGACCGGCAGTACATGCTTGCGCTCCAGCAAGCGGTAGACCACGAGGGTCAGCAGCAACCCGAACAGCATCACGCCAGATAGGAAATACAGGCCCGAGGCGAGGTTGCCGGTGTACTCCTTGAGCGCCCCGATCACGAACGGGCCGATATAGCCGCCAAGGTTGCCCACCGAGTTGATCAAGGCGATGCCGGCCGCCGCGCTGGCACCGGCAAAAAACCGTCCCGGCAAGGTCCAGAACACCGCCGTGCAGGAAAACATCGCGAAGGCCGCCAGGCACAGCGCGGCCATCTGCAGCACCGGCACACTCAGCCAGGCACTGCAGAACAGGCCAATGGCGCCGAGCACATAGAGCACGGCGAGATGGCCATAGCGGTCGTTCAAACGATCGGAACTGCGCGGGATGATCAGCAGGCCGATGATGCCGAAGATATAGGGCACGGCCGAGATGAAGCCGGTGGTGAGGTCACTGCCACCGAACTGCTTGATCAGGGTCGGCAACCACAGGCCCAGGCCGTAGATGCTCAGGGTCACCGGCAGGTAGAACAGCGCCAGCAACAGCACGCGTTTGTCTTTGAGCGCGTGCAGCGGGTTGCCGTGACGGGTCTGGCCGTAGGCTTGCAGGTCTTTTTCCAGCTCGCCGGTAAGCCAGGTTTTCTCTTGCTCGCTCATCCAGTTGACCTGCCTGGGACCGTCCGGCAGGTAGCGCAGCACCGGCCAGGTCAGCAGGATCGCCGGGGTGCCGATCACGATAAACAGCCACTGCCAACCGTGCAGGCCAAGAATGCCGTCCATGCCGAGCAAACCACCGGACACGGGGCCGGTGATCATCATTGCAATGGGTTGGGAGAGAATGAACAGCCCAAGGATCTTGCCGCGATGGCGCACCGGGAACCACTGGGTGATGTAGTACAGCACCCCGGGGAAGAACCCGGCTTCCGCCGCGCCCAGCAGAAAGCGCATCACGTAGAAACTGTGCGGCCCCTGCACAAAGGCCATGCCGATGGTGATGGCGCCCCAGGTAATCATGATGCGCGCAAACCAGCGCCGCGCGCCGAAGCGGTCGAGCATCAGGTTGCTGGGGATCTCGAACAGAAAGTAGCCGATGAAGAACAACCCTGCGCCCAAACCATAGGCAGCATCACCGATACCAACGTCGGCGCCCATGTGCAGCTTGGCGAACCCTACGGCGGAACGGTCTACGTAAGCGATCAGGTACAGCAGGATCAGGAAGGGAATCAGTTTCAGCGTGATGCGCCGAATAAGCCGCAATTCCTGGCTCATGGGGTCGATCTCCGATTGTTGTTTTTATAGAAGCTCGGGGGACGCCTCTCGCGAAATCCGCCAGGGTCATACCTCAGTTGAGAAAGACTATATAGTATGACTATTTACAAAACAACACTTCCAAATAAGCGATTTTGCGCTTATGTTTAAGCACGCATAGAACATATAGTCATACAATAAGAGAATCGAACATGCCTGACAAAAAGCCCGGCCTACGCTCCGCCCAGTGGTTTGGTACCGCCGACAAAAACGGCTTCATGTACCGCAGCTGGATGAAGAACCAGGGCATTGCCGACCACCAGTTCCATGGCAAGCCGATCATCGGCATCTGTAACACCTGGTCGGAGCTGACCCCGTGCAACGCGCATTTCCGCCAGATCGCCGAGCACGTCAAGCGCGGCGTGATCGAGGCCGGTGGCTTCCCGGTGGAGTTCCCGGTGTTCTCCAACGGCGAATCCAACCTGCGCCCTACCGCGATGCTGACCCGCAACCTGGCAAGCATGGATGTGGAAGAAGCGATTCGCGGCAACCCGATTGACGGTGTGGTACTGCTGACCGGCTGCGACAAAACCACCCCGGCGCTGCTGATGGGCGCCGCCAGTTGCGACGTGCCGGCTATCGTGGTCACCGGCGGGCCGATGCTCAATGGCAAACACAAGGGCCAGGACATCGGCTCGGGCACGGTGGTGTGGCAGCTCAGCGAACAGGTCAAGGCCGGCACCATCACCCTGGATGACTTCCTCGCGGCCGAAGGCGGCATGTCGCGCTCGGCAGGCACCTGCAACACCATGGGCACCGCCTCGACCATGGCGTGCATGGCCGAGGCACTGGGCACGTCCCTGCCCCACAACGCGGCGATCCCGGCGGTGGATGCGCGGCGATATGTGCTGGCGCACATGTCCGGTATGCGTGCGGTCGAGATGGTGCGCGAAGACTTGAAGTTGTCGAAGATCCTCACCAAAGAAGCGTTTGAAAACGCGATTCGCGTGAACGCGGCCATCGGCGGTTCGACCAACGCGGTGATTCACCTTAAAGCCATCGCCGGGCGCATCGGCGTGGAGCTGGACCTGGATGACTGGACCCGCATCGGCCGTGGCATGCCGACCATCGTCGACCTGCAACCCTCGGGGCGCTTCCTGATGGAAGAGTTCTACTACGCCGGCGGCCTGCCTGCCGTGCTGCGTCGCCTGGGAGAGGCCAACCTGATCCCCCACCCGAACGCCTTGACCGTCAACGGCAAGTCCCTGGGCGAGAACACCAAGGACTCGCCGATCTACGGCCAGGACGAAGTGATCCGCACCCTCGACAACCCGATTCGCGCCGACGGCGGCATCTGCGTGCTGCGCGGCAATCTGGCGCCGTTGGGTGCGGTGCTCAAGCCGTCTGCCGCCAGCGCCGAACTGATGCAACACCGTGGCCGTGCGGTGGTGTTCGAAAACTTCGACATGTACAAGGCGCGCATCAATGATCCGGAGCTGGACGTGGACGCCAACTCGATCCTGGTCATGAAGAACTGCGGCCCCAAGGGTTACCCAGGCATGGCCGAGGTCGGCAACATGGGACTGCCGGCCAAGCTGCTGGCCCAGGGCGTTACCGACATGGTGCGCATTTCCGATGCGCGCATGAGCGGCACCGCCTACGGCACGGTGGTCTTGCACGTGGCACCGGAAGCCGCTGCCGGCGGGCCGTTGGCGGCCGTGAAGGAAGGTGACTGGATTGAACTCGACTGCGCCAATGGCCGCCTGCACCTGGACATCCCCGACGCCGAGCTGGCAGCGCGCATGGCTGATCTGGCGCCACCGCAAAAGCTGATCGTCGGTGGCTATCGCCAACTGTACATCGACCATGTGCTGCAAGCCGACCAGGGCTGCGACTTTGACTTCCTGGTGGGCTGTCGCGGAGCGGAAGTCCCACGGCATTCCCACTAATTGGGATGCTATGATGCGGCGAATCTAAGCCAGAGCCTATCCGTCGTTATGGATCACCAGCCGCCCAAGCCGCGCAAGAGCCAGCATGCCCAGATCGTCCAGGACTTGGGCATGCACATCGTTTCCGGTCGCTTCAAGCCTGAAGAACGGTTGCCCATGGAAGCCACGCTGTGCGAGGAATACCAGGTTAGCCGCTCGGTATTGCGCGAGGCGACGCGGGTGCTCAGCGCCAAGGGCCTGGTGTATTCCAAGCCACGGGTGGGTGCGGTGGTACGGCCACGCTTGAAATGGCACCTGCTCGACCCGGATGTGCTGTCCTGGTTGATGCAGTCCACGCCCCACAGTGAGTTCTTCAATACGCTGGCCGGGGTGCGCCGCATCCTCGAACCGGAAATCGCCGCCATGGCCGCAACCACCGCCACCGATGAAGACATCGCCATCATCGAACAAGCCTACCAGGGCATGGAAACCGCCAAGACCCACGAGGACCTGTTGCAGGCCGACCTGGACTTCCACCGCGCGATTGCCGACGCCACCCGTAACGACCTGCTCGCCTATATGTGCAACATGCTCTCGCTGCCGCTGCGCGAGTCGATCAATATCACCAACCGCCGCCCGGATATCCAGGGCCTGAGCCTGCCCCGGCACAAGGCAATCCTCACCGCGATCCAGAACCGCGATGCGCTGGGCGCAAGGCATGCCTCGCTGGTACAACTGGATGACACGCGGGTGGCGCTGGATACGGTGATGAATGTGTTGACGCCGTTGTAACCCAACCCCGTCGCACTCACTCCTGATTGTTATTGTTGGCTCTGGGGCAGGTGTTATCGCCCTCTTTTTTCAGCGCCAGCACCGCCTGGCGCTCGGACAACAAGTGGGTGATAGCCCCGCCGATAGCGGCGGAAATCAGCGCCAGGGCCTCTTTGGGCAGATTGATCGCCGCCCACGTCAAGCCGCCGATCAGCAGGATGACAAACAGGATATTGAAACGTGACACGCCCAGTTTGATTGAGCGGACAATATCGGAGGTGTCCTGCATTTTTTCGAAGCGTTTAAGGTCTTCGAACTTACGCACCGATTCCAGCGTTTCCAGATAGTGGGTTTCGGCCCGTTTCAATTTCTTGATCACGTCGGCTTCGAGCATGACCTCCTCTATCTCGATCCTGACCAGGCTGATATTGGCACCTGGCCGGCCGAGGATTTCGGAGCTCAACGAACTTTCGGCAAGCTCGGCCAATAGATAAGTGTACGAAGTCTCGCTGATCTCCTTGCCATACTTTTGCAGGGCCGAGGTGTAGCACTTGGTGGCGTATCGGGTGAACAGACGCTCGGCATCGTTGGTTTTTTTAATCAGTTCATCGGTTTCAATGAGGAGTTCCCGTTCCATTTTTAATATCCCTATTAAGCGTGGTTTGGAAAAATAATAAGCGCCGACCACTACGCTGACACGTTAACGGTAAACATCCCTCCATCGCCCTTCACTGTCTACTGTCAAACCTGACAGTAACGCAGCTGCAAATGTGGGAGGGGGCTTGCTCCCGATAGTGGTGTATCAGTCAAAAACATTGAGACTGACTCACCGCTATCGGGAGCAAGCCCCCTCCCACACTTAGTACTGTGTAGAGCCTTATAGCGTGTAGGAGATTCCGACCTGCACGGTGCGTGGTGCGCCTGGGTAAGCGTAGATATTGCCGAACGCGCCTTCCTCATACTCGCGGTTGAACAGGTTCTTGACGTCCAGGTTCAGACGCACCTGCTCGTTGACCTTGTAGTAACCCAGCAGGTCGACCACGGTGTAGGCGTCCATCGAGAAGGCCGTATTGGCGGTCTGGCCGGCGCGCTGGTCGACATACTTGCCACCGGCACCCAGGCCCAGCCCTTTGAGTGCGCCATCCTGGAACTCGTAGACGTTGAGCAGGCTGAAGCTGTTACGCGGGATGTTCATCAGGCGGGTGCCGGCGCGCAGGGTGGTGTCGCGGGTCACTTCGGCGTCCACGTAGGCGTAGCCGCCGATCACACGCCACTCGGGTGTGAGGTTGCCTGCCACGTTGAGGTCAAATCCGCGGCTGCGTACCTGGCCGGTCGCGACTCTGAGGGTATTGTCCAATGGGTCGGTGGCCAGCACGTTTTTCTTTTCGATCTGGTAGATCGCCGCGTCGACGCTCAGTTGCCGGTCAAGCGCTTCCCACTTGATCCCCATCTCGTAGGACTTGCCTTTCTCCGGCGCGAAACCACCGCCTTCGCGGCTGGCGCCGGTGTTGGGCTTGAACGAACGGGCGGCGTCGGCATAGACCGCGACGGTGTCGGTGAGGTCGTAGATCACGCCCACACGTGGGGTGACGGCGTTGTCGGCGGCGGTCCACGGTTTCACTCCCGCTACATGACTTTGGTAGTCATGTTCGAAACGCTCGAAACGCGCACCTGCCAAGACTTTCAGACGCTCGGTCAGTGCCACCTGGTCCTGCACGAAGGCAGCGTAGGTCTTGAGGTTTTCTTTATCGTGGGTGGGCGTGCGAGTCAGCGCCGGGCGCGTTTGGCCGTACACCGGATTGAAGATGTCGATCGGGTAAGTGCCCAGGTCCGCACTGGAACGCTGGATGATCGACTTGTAGTCGTAATCCTCGTACTCGATGCCGGTAAGCAAGGTGTGCTCCAACCCGCCCGTGGAGAAGTGGCCCGTCAGGTTGAGCTGATAGTCCTTGTCGGTCCACTCCAGCTTGCGGTAGTTGAAGTTGCGTTGCAGGGTACGGCCATCGGCGCCCAGGCTGCCCGGCCCGTTGGCTTCAATGGCGTTACCTTTCAAGCTGCCGTCCAACCATTGGAAACCGCCGCCCAGGGTCCAGTTGTCGTTGAGCGCGTGCTCGAAACGCAACTGCGCCATGTTGTTGTCGTTGTGCAGCTTGCCGGCATCCTTGTCGCCCCAGAACGTATCGCGCGATGGCGTGCCGCGCTGGTTGGGAAAACGCGTCAGGCCACGGTCCAGCGGGTGGTTGTTGCGCATGAAGTCGCCTTCGAAGGTCACCTTGGTGGCATCGGTGGCCTGCCAGGTGATCACCGGCGTCACGCCGTAGCGCTCGGTCTCGACATGATCGCGGAAGGTATCGCCGCCCTCGCCCACCACGTTGAGGCGATACGCCAGACGGCCCTCTTCGTCCAGAGGGCCGGAGGCATCCAGGGTGCCGCGCTTCATGCCCTGGTCATTCAACTGGCTGCCCAGGGTGACGGTGCGTTCGGCCAAGGGTTGCTTGGACACCACGTTGAACGTACCACCGGGGTCGCCACGACCGTAGAGCATGGTTGCGGGGCCGCGCAACACCTCAAGGCGTTCGATGGTGTTGGCATCCGGCATGTTCGGGTAACCCCGGTTGATCGGGAAACCATTGCGGTAGAACTCACCGGTGGTGAAGCCACGCACGGTGAAGGTGGTCAGGCCCTGGCCGCCAAAGTTGTTGGCGCGACCGACGCCGCCAGCGTAGTCGAGAGCATCTTGCAGGCGGGTTGCGCCGATATCCTCGACTACGTCTTTGGAGACAACGCTGATGGACTGCGGGGTTTCATGAATAGAGGTGTCGGTGCGCGTCGCACTGGCTGAACGGGTGGCGTGGTAGCCCTGAACCGGGCCCTGCGCCGATTCGAAATCTGCAGTAGCAGTCACATTGGTGGCTTGCAGCTCGATACTGGCTTTTTCAGCAGGGGCATCCTCTGCCCAGGTCAAAGGGGAAAACGCCTGGAGCACACAGATTGAAATCAGGGTACGACGCATGGATGTAAACCTAGTGAATGAGCCAGATGGGGCGGCAAACCTGCCAATAATTCGCCGCGCATCATATCTCAGCACATTCTCGTTTGATATCGGTTCTCATTTGTTATTTTTCGAGTATCGGCGTTGTATCGAGCGGGTACTGCAAAAACCACGGGCGAAAAAAAGCCACTCAATCGAGTGGCTCATATCACCGGCTGGCTGGCCTCAACGGTAGCGTTCCAACCAATGTGCATAAGGCGCCGGCAAGGTCCAGGAGGACTTGTCCACGCCCAACTCCTTGGCAGCAAAGTACGCCCAATGCGGATCGGCCAAGTGCGCACGCCCTACCGACACCAGGTCCAGATGACCGGCCTGCAGCGCGCCTTCGGCCAGTTGCGGAGTACCAAAGCCCCACGCCGATGTCACCGGGATACCGGCTTCACGGCGTACACGTTCAGCAATTGGCCCCATGAACGCCGGACCCCACGGGATGTTGGTGTCAGGAATCGTGAAACCGACACTGACGCTCAACATATCCAGGCCACCGGCCTTGAAGCGGCGCGCCAACTCGATGGATTCGGTAAGCGTCTGCTGGTCGCGGCCGTCATATTCGATCACGCCAAAGCGTGCGGTCAGTGGCAGGTTTTCCGGCCAGACTTCACGTACGGCGGCCAGGGTTTCCAGGAGAAAACGGCTGCGGTTATCGAAGCTGCCACCGTAGGCATCGGTGCGCTGGTTGGAGTGCTCGGAGAAAAAGCTTTGGCCCAGGTAACCGTGGGCGAAGTGCAGTTCGATCCATTCAAAACCGGCATCGCGGGCGCGACGGGCGGCATTGACGAAGTCTTGCTGGACGCGGGCGATGTCTTCCAGGGTCATGGCACGCGGCACGTTGGGCAAATTGGCGCCGAATGCGATGGCCGACGGCGCGATAGTTTCCCAGCTGCGGGCATCGGAAGCCGGGATGTGGTCATCGCCCTCCCATGGGCGGTTGGCGCTGGCTTTGCGGCCCGCGTGGGCGATCTGGATGCCCGGTACCGAACCTGCGGCCTTGATGGCCTTGACCATCGGCACGAACGCCTGGGCATGGGCATCGCTCCAGATACCGGCGCAGCCTGGGGTGATACGCCCCTCCGGTGCGACTGCCGTGGCCTCGACCACCAGCAGGCCGGCACCGCCCCGGGCCATGCCGGCCAGGTGCACATGGTGCCAGTCGTTGACCATGCCGTCGTCGGCCATGTATTGGCACATCGGCGGGATGGCAATGCGATTGCGCAAGGTAACGTCTTTGAGTTTGAACGGTTCGAACAATGCGGACATCAGATACTCCGAGAGAAGCGTGTGTGATTCGATAGTTCGATGGTAATCGAACTATGGTATTGAACGCTACCCCCCTGTTATGATCTGCCCCATGCGAGCCTTTAAACACCCTACCCTGCAAGAATTGACGCTTGAGCGCGTGCTGTACGCCCTCAGCGACCCCGTGCGCCTGGACATCGTGCGCTGCCTGGCCGGCGTGGCCGAAGCCACCTGCGGCGAACTGGACGGCGGGCGGCCCAAGTCCAGCATGTCTCACCACTTCAGGGTGTTACGTGATGCGGGCCTGGTGCACACGCGCAATGTGGGCACCACCCATATGAATTCGTTGCGCCGTGAAGAGCTTGAGGGCCGCTTTCCAGGGTTGCTGGCGAGTGTTCTTGCGCAATCCTAGCGGGCGTTTTGCCCCTCAGGACGCAACAGGCTGCAGCAACACGCCATTAAGGTGCACGCAGTCCTTGCCATTGCGTTTGGCGCCATAGAGATTTTTGTCCGCCATCTTGAGCACCGCCGATAACTCGTCACCTGGCGCGAAGCGTGCCATGCCCGCACTGCAGGTGTAGTTGTGAGGCGCGGCAACACTTGAGCGTATGGCCTGCAACAAACCCAGCACGAACTCACGGGCGAAGGCCGGGTCATCGTCCTGCAACAACACGCCGAACTCTTCCCCGCCGATTCTTCCAAAGCTGTGGCTGCCTTTGGCGTTTTTCAGGCACACGGCCATGGCCCGCAGGATCTTGTCACCGACATCGTGACCGTACAGATCATTTTTTGCCTTGAAGCTGTCGATATCCAACATGATGAAGTAGCCAGCCTGGCCGCTGTCGAGCAACTGTTCGAAGCTTTGCATAAAAGCGCGACGGTTAAGGATCGAGGTCAAATAATCGGTTTCGGCCAAGGCGCGAAACTCGCTTTCCACCAACAACACCGAACGCAGGTTCTTCAAATACGAATAACTCAGGATAAAACCGATGGAGACCGAAGATGCGCAAAATATCAGCAGATAAGCCTGTGTTCCTGCATATATATCGGCCTGCATCGGCGACCATAATATGGACCAGACCAACAGGGCGCCGACCAGATAGTCCTGAACACTGATAAACAAGATTGCACTACCCACCACCAGAGTCACGGCCAGGGGCAAGCCGTAGATACGCAACTCCTGATTAAGGCCAATGACATAGGCAAACCCCACGGACAACATCACGATATAGGCCACTCCCAGCATCCGCCACAGTAGAAAGTTGGCGGTTTTGGAGTGAACCCGGCATACCAGCAACAGGCCAATGGTGACACCCAACATGGACAGGTCGAACTGCATGGCCGGATGAATCAGCCAGATACCGACCCAGGCAATGATCCCGATCCATTCCGCTTGGGTCACCGCAGGCGACAATAACCTGCGCATCCTGGGCCTTAACTTCAAGTTAGCAGGCATCCTTACGCTCCCATCTCAATAGCATGCAGGCCCAGCGCAAAAGAAAAGGCCATAAAGCGTTTTACCAGGCTGACAAAAGGCGGCAGCACTTCCAGCCGGGTCTTGGAGTGAGCTTTGAAATACCCCTTCTCGACGCCCTCCTGGACCATTCGAATAATGTGGGTCTTGGACACGGAAAGTTGCTTGGCCAAGGCCAGGTAAGACGATGATCGGAACGTGGCCCGATCATTTTCCGGCGCGAAGGCATCGTTATAAATCGCCAGCATCAACAGATGCCCGGCGTCTCTTTTCACCAACCAGTAACACTCGGGAAGCAGTACATCCACCGTGAGATCGGCGTCGAGGATAATGGCAAAGCCCTTGAAATAAAGGGACAGGAAGCCACGGTCATCCAACTCGCGCATTTGCCGGAAAATCGCCCGCTCAGGGTAAAGCCGCGCCAATGACTCGGTGAGCGAGGTCAACATCAAACGCGCTTCGCGACAGGCCTCATCCGACGGCGCGTAGACCCTGAAGCGACTGTCTTCGGGGTGCGGCGCGACGTCCATGAAGCCCAGCGCCCGCAATAACAGGAACATTGATTCCAGGCTGTTTTTTGAACAATACCTGCGCGTCACACACAGGGTCTTAACTTCCGACAATAACGGTAAGGGTGTGGCGAAGTATTCACTCAATAAGGCAAACGACACCATCAAACGGCTGTATTTAAGTGCACTCTTGTAGAAAAACGGTCTTCGGGAATAGGGCACGAGCAGCACGTGGTAATGCGCTCTCAGGCACGATTCAAAATCCTTATGACGTTCGAGCGCTTGCGCGGTATTACACATAGCCGACTTCAACGAACTGACATGCATGAAAGAGCCCTGATCATCCAACTTGATTCCACTGATCTCAGCTACGAAATCCCTGCAGCCCGGCCCCAAAACAAATCACGTGGTAAACCCTACGGTTAATGGCTTTTTGCCTCGAACGCAATGTACAGCGATTGCCGGACAAGACGTCATCAGTACCAAAGTTGTTCCAGATTGAAGTGGACCCTGTGCGCACACCTGCGCGTAACTTCTCGTTACATCCTCCGAAGCTAGTGACTGGTCGACGAATCGATTCAGCAACCGGCGAACCTTTCTCCCTTGCGTGGCGTCGTAACAGAGCATTGTTGCCAATTGCCCGCCGCGAGGTTCTCGTTTGAAAGCTGCCGTCCTGAAGAAATACCGCCTGATCATCAAGACCATGGGCTATGTGGGCTGGGCCCTGTTCTGGCTATTGCTGTGGGATGTGGCAGTAACCGTGGACTTCATGTTGTTTCTCACCACCAAGATCAACCTGCCGCTGATGCCACTGACATTGCTGGGTTCGGCGCTGGTGGTGTTGATCAGTTTTCGCAACAGCAGCGCCTATAACCGCTGGTGGGAAGCGCGCACGTTATGGGGGGCGATGGTCAATAATTCGCGCAGCTTTGCGCGCCAGGTGCTGACTCTGCTGGATGACCCCGACGGCGAAGTGAACCCGATCAAATCCACACTGCTGCGCCGCCATGTGGCGTATGTGAATTGTCTGGCCGCCCACCTCAAGGGCGAACCCTGCCCGGATGAAGTGCGAGCGTTTATCCCGGCCGAGGAATTCGCCCGCAATGGCGCGACCAACAATTTTGCCAATGACATCCTGACCGGGTCAGCGGCGTTGCTGGCCAAGGAATACAAGGCCGGCCACCTGGACAGTATTCGCCTGGCGCGGCTGGAGTCGACCCTGGTCGACCTGTCCAATGCCCAAGGCGGCATGGAGCGCATCGCCAATACGCCACTGCCCTACCCCTACGTGTATTTCCCGCGGCTGTTTATCTCGCTGTTCTGCCTGATCGTACCGGTGGGCCTGGTGGAATCCCTCGGCTGGTTTACCCCGCTGGCTTCCACGGTAGTGGGCTTTATGCTGCTGGCCATCGAGCGTATCGGCACCGACCTGCAAAGCCCGTTTCACTCCAGCGAACATCAGATCCAGATGGAGGCGATTTGCGAAACCATTGAGAAGAACCTGCAATCGATGCAGCGCGATGCGTTGGCCTGAGCCAAGGCATCATCGCCGTAGTTGTAAAAGACTATTACGAGGCACAATGTACTAACCGGTTACTTATCTTGCTAAAATCGCGTCTTTGCCCTCTCTCACTCGAGTCTATTCGACATGAAACGAGCATCGCGCGCCGCTGGCGTCTCTAGATTTCTACTCCTGGGCCTGGGCGTTGTCATCGCCCTGCTCGGCCTTGCGCTTGCCGTGGGCGGCGCCAAACTGGTCAGCCTGGGAGGTTCCTGGTACTTCCTGGCAGGTGGCGTGGCCATGGCTGTCTCCGGCCTGTTGATCGCTCGGCGCAAGCCTGCCGGGGCGTGGTGGTTTGCCGCGTTCCTCGTCGGTACGGCCGTATGGGCGGTGGCCGACGTGGGCCTAGTGTACTGGCCGCTGTTCTCGCGGCTGTTCATGTTCGCGGTGATCGGCGTGGTGGTGGCGCTGGTGTATCCATTGCTGGCCGGCAAACCGGCGCGTGGCGCTTATGCGGTCGCGGCTTTGTTGGCAGTCGGCGTGGCGGTGGCGGCAGGCAATATGTTCGTCGCTCACCCAAGCGTAGCGCCGACCGGTGCTGGCCCTGGCATCACCCCGGTAGCCGAAGCCGATGCACAGAAAGACTGGGCGCACTACGGCAACACCGAGGGCGGCAGCCGCTTCGCCGCGCTGGACCAGATCAATCGCGACAACATCGACAAACTCAAAGTCGCCTGGACCTACCACACCGGTGACGTGGCCATCAGCGACGGCAACGGCGCCGAAGACCAGCTGACGCCCTTGCAGATCGGCAACAAAGTCTTCATCTGCACCCCGCACAACAACCTGATCGCCCTGGACGCCGACACCGGCAAAGAGCTGTGGAAGAACGAGGTCAACGCCCAGTCAGCGGTGTGGCAGCGTTGCCGTGGCATGGCCTACTTCGACGCCACTGCGCCGATTGCCCAGCCGACCCAGCCCAACAGCTCGCCGATCATTGCCGCCAGCGTGCCTGCCGGTGCGCAGTGCCAGCGTCGCCTGCTGACCAACACTATTGATGCGCGCCTGATCGCCGTGGACGCCGACACCGGCAAGTTCTGCGAAGACTTCGGCACCCATGGCCAAGTGGACTTGAAAGCCGGCCTGGGTAATGTGCCGGACAGCTACTACCAACTGTCCTCGGCGCCCTTGATCGCCGGCACCACCGTCGTTGTCGGTGGCCGTGTCGCCGACAACGTGCAGACCGATATGCCAGGCGGCGTGATCCGTGGCTTTGATGTGATCAGCGGCCAGATGCGTTGGGCGTTCGACCCAGGCAACCCTGAAGACAAGCAAGCGCCGGCCGCGGGCAGCACCTATGTGCGCAGCACGCCGAACAGCTGGGCACCGATGTCCTACGACCCGCTGATGAACACCGTTTTCCTGCCGATGGGCAGCTCCTCCACCGACATTTACGGCGTGGAACGCACCCAGCTGAACCACAAATATGGCGCCTCCGTGCTGGCGCTCGACGCGTCCACCGGTGCTGAAAAGTGGGTCTACCAGACCGTCCACAATGACCTCTGGGACTTCGACCTGCCGATGCAGCCGAGCCTCATCGACTTCACTGCGCCGGGCAGCAACAAGGCAGTACCGGCCGTGGTGATCGGCACCAAGGCCGGGCAGATCTACGTGCTCGACCGCGCCACCGGCAAGCCGCTGACCGACGTGCAGGAAGTGCCGGTCAAGGCCGCGAACATTCCCAACGAACCGTACTCCCCGACCCAGCCAAAATCGGTGGGTATGCCGCAGATTGGCGCGCAGACCCTGACCGAATCGGACATGTGGGGTGCTACGCCGTACGACCAGTTGCTGTGCCGTATCGACTTCAAAGGTATGCGTTACGACGGCCTGTACACCGCACCGGGCACCGATAAATCCCTGAGCTTTCCGGGTTCGCTCGGCGGCATGAACTGGGGCAGCATCTCCACCGATCCGGTACACGGCTTTATCTTCGTCAACGACATGCGCCTGGGGCTGTGGATCCAGATGGTGCCGTCGCAAAACAAGGCCCAGGCTTCTTCCGGTGGTGAAGCACTGAACACCGGTATGGGCGCCGTGCCGCTCAAGGGCACGCCTTACGCGGTCAACAAGAACCGCTTCCTGTCGGTGGCCGGCATTCCCTGCCAGGCACCGCCATTCGGCACCTTGACCGCCATCGACATGAAGACGCAAAAAGTTGCGTGGCAAGTGCCGGTGGGTACGGTTGAAGACACCGGCCCCCTGGGCATCCGCATGCACCTGCCAATCAAAGTCGGCCTGCCGACACTGGGCGGCACGTTGTCCACCCAAGGCGGCCTGATCTTTATCGCCGGCACCCAGGACTTCTACCTGCGCGCCTTCAACAGTGGCAACGGTGACGAAATCTGGAAAGCCCGTTTGCCGGTCGGCAGCCAGGGTGGCCCGATGACCTACGTGTCGCCAAAAACCGGCAAGCAGTACATCGTCGTCACCGCCGGCGGCGCGCGCCAGTCCACCGACCGTGGCGACTACGTGATCGCCTACGCCCTGCCGTAACCCCCTCTGTTCGCGCGGTGCTCCCGCACCGCGCTTTGCGTTTGGAACCCCGCATGAACCCTACTTCTCATACCTCCCTTGGGCGCCTGGTGCTCGGCCTGGCGTTGACTGCTGCCCTGCCCGTTCAAGCCGACGACACCACCCTGACCGGCGACTGGGGCGGCCTGCGCCGTGAACTCGACGCACAAGGCATCCGCTTTACCGGCGACTACAGTGGCGAAACCGCTTACAACGCCCACGGCGGCCAGCATCGCTCGGCGCGCTATTCGCAAAACCTCAAGCTCGGCGTGCAGTTCGACCTGGGCAAGCTTTACGGTTTCAACAACGGCGACCGCATCCAGCTGACCATCAACGACCGGCGCGGCAACAGCGCTTCCGAAGACCTGGTGGGCAACCGCCTGCCGATCCAGGAAAACTACGGCGGCCTCTACACGCGCCTCACCGAGTTGAGCTACGAGCGCACGCTGTTCACCCCCGCACTCAACGTCAAGCTCGGCTACATGGCCATGGGCAATGACCTCGGCGGCCTGGACAGCGGCATTCTGTGCAACTTCATGAACGCCGGTTTCTGCGGGCATCCGCTGAACATGTCGGGCGGCAGTGGATGGGCCAACTACCCGAATGCGCACCTGGGCGCGCGGGTGAAATATGACTTTTCGCCAAACTGGCAACTGCGGGTGGCGGCGTTCAACGTCGACCCTTCCAGCAATGGCAACTCCAGCCGCGCCTGGCACCTGGGGCCCAAGCACACCACCGGCACCGTGGTGCCCATCGAGCTGATCTACAAGCACGCGGGCAGCCTGCCGGGTGAATACAAACTCGGTTATTACTACGACAGTTCCGATGTAAAACGCATTGGCAGCAACAAGGACGTCAGCGGCCGCGGCGGTCACTACCTGTTGATCGACCAGGCGGTGTGGGCCTCCCGATCCTCCCAAGGCCGCAGCTTGCACGCCTTCGGCCAATACTCTGCCGCCAGCGAAGCAGCCTCGCCGTTCACCAAGTGGTATGGCGCGGGGCTGGTGCTGTACAAACCGTTCGACAGTCGCCCACGGGATACCGTCGCCCTCGGTTATGGCCGTGCAGTGCCCAACCCGCGCAGCCGGGATAATGCGGATGCGGCCTACGCCAACCTGGACAACGCTGAACAGCTGATCGAACTCAGCTACGGCTACCAGGCCACACCGTGGCTGACCTTGCGCCCGGACGTGCAATACATCATCGAGCCGGGGGCGTTTTCCGCACAGAACATCGACAACGCGCTGGTGCTGGGAATGCAGGTGAAGGCGACCTTCTAGTCAGCCGGCATCCAGGGCTCTGCCGCGCCCGCCATTTTTCAACATCGACGGATTGATCCCGAACTGCTTGCGGAACGCCGTGGCGAAATGGCTGGCGTTGGCATAACCGAGGTCCGAGGCGATGCGCATCACCGATTCATTGCCGCTCATCAAGCGGCTGCGCGCCTGGATCATGCGCGTCTGCTGGAACACGCCATAGACGCTGTTGGAGAACAGTTGGCGAAACCCGCGGGTGAGCTTGGGCTGGCTCAAGCCGGATTCACGGGCCAACTCCGACAGGCTTGGCGCCTTGCCCAGGTCTTCCAGCAAACGATCGCGGGCCCGCACCAGACGCTGGCGGTCGGTGTGGCTGACGCGGCAGGTGCATTCGCCATCCTGGCGCGCTTCGAGGAACAGACTGACCAGTGTGACACTTTGCCCGTACAGCCACAGGCTGCTGCGCGGCGGGGCCGATGGCAGGCTGGCGCCGTGGTCCATGGCCAGGCCGAGCATGTGCGCGGTAGCACTCATTTCACCGCTGCGATGGCCGTCGAGGAAGCAATGTTCGCAGGCCAATGCCTTGTTCAGCAGCGGGTCGAGCTTTAATTCCCACTGGGCCAGCAACTCGGGGCGGATCATGACGGTGATGTTGTCGATCTCGCCGTGCTGGTGATATAGGCCATGGCGGCAACGGCCAAAGCTGATGCTGCCCGCGCCCTCATCAATCACATAGCGACGTTGTCGGCGCCCATCGCGAAAGCTGCACGCGGCCTTGCCCTTTAGCAGGTTGGTGAAGCTGAAGTGAATGCATTCGCTGTCGTCTTGCAAGGGCAACTCTACCGGCTGCTCAAAGGTGCTCTGCCAACGCAGGATGTCCAGGCCCTCCTGCAGGGTCATACGCGTGACCCGGCAATGCGCTCCCGGCCCCAGATCGCTACCAAACCCTCCCGTAATGATTCGCGAGACCGGCATCGGTTCTCCTGCGCCTCCCTGAACGGCTGACATCGTAAATCTCCTGGCTGACCGGATACGGCTCGAATCAGACCACATCGGGGTAGAACTCTGCAATTGATAATTATTAGCATTTGGCGTACCGCACGTGCCAAGCCAGATTGCTGCTGCCCCTGAGCAACGCACGCCGATCAGAACTCTCAGTCAAGGTCCCATCATGTCTGCACGATGCAACACGGCGGCTACCCGTCAATCTTGCTACAAATGTAATAGTATAACAATAGTGATTGCTTTGACACTGACCCCTCCTGCCTTCGCCGCCACCCTCAGCGAACCCCTGCAACTGCCCGCCTCCACGGTAACGGCGCGCATGGCCCAGGAAGATTCCAAGGAAGTGCCGATCAGCGTCAGTGTGGTCGATGGCGAACAACTGCGTACCCAACGCCTCGATACCCTGGAAAGCGCCCTGCGCAATACCTCAGGGGTCAGCGTCAATTCTTCCGGCGGGCCCAACGACTTCAACGTGTTGATCCGCGGTGTCGGTTCGCTTTACCAGATGTCCATGGACGACAGTTCGGTCGCATTCAATATCGACGGCGTACCTGTGTCGTCGCGCAGCCTGGGGTTCGGCACCCTCGACGTCGACCGCATCGAAGTGCTCAAGGGGCCGCAGGGCACACTGTCCGGCGCAATCGGCCAGGCCGGTGCCGTGAATATCACCACCCGCCAACCCAGCCGGGAACTCGAAGGTTATGTGCGTGGTGAAGTCGGCCAGAAAGGCCAGTTCCTCACCGAAGGCGCCATTGGCGGACCGCTCAGTGACAGCCTCAGCGGCCGCCTGGCGGTGCGACGTGCCGGCTACGACAGCTGGATCGACAACGACCAGACCCATAACCCCATTACCAAACCGCGCAACGAAGCCTATCGCGCCAGCCTGTTGTGGGACCTCAACGATGACACCCACGTGCTGTTCAGCGCCGAACGCCAGCAGACCGAACGCGCCACCAATTCCCTGGTACTGCGCCCCTACGGCAGCCACCCGAGCCTGGATCTGACGCCCGGCCTGTTCGACGACAACGACAAGACCACCGAGCGCTACACGATCAAGGTCGACCACGACTTCGCCAACAGCCGGCTGACCTCCACCACCGCCACTGGCACGGCCGACTTCACCGGCTTGATCGCCTACGACAGCAAGCTGATGGGTGCCCTCTATGGCACGCCCGGTGAGTTCTGGGTGGTCGATAAATCCTTCGAGCGCAGCTGGAGCCAGGATATACACTTGGGCTCATTGCCCGATTCCGACGTGTTCTGGGTCGCCGGCGTCGCCGCCAGCCGCAATGAACGCAGCTACGACACCCCACGCAACACCTACGGCACCTCCGGCGCCAAGTTCCGCGACTTCACTACCACCACCTACGCAGGCTACGGCGAAGTGACTGTCCCGCTCACCGAGCGCCTGAAACTCACCACCGGCTACCGCCATTCCTGGGACCGCAAGACCTACGACGGCCAATACTTCTCAGGCTCGAGCACCGTGGACGACTCGCGCACACTCACCGACCACTACGGCACCGGCCGCGTCGCCCTGAGTTATGCGATCACCCCACAGACCAACGTCTACGTGCAATTGGCGAGAGGGTATAAATCCGGCGGGTTCAATGATTATGCCTCCCAGGTCAGCGACAGCGAACCCTACAAGGCCGCCGTCAGCAAGGCCGTCGAACTGGGCTTCAAGAGCGAGACCGACGACCGTCGCGGCAGCCTCAACGGCGCGCTGTTCTACACCCGCGTGCACGATGATCACTTGCTTGGCTACGACGCGGCGACCTTCGCCACCAACGCCTTCAACGCCGACACCCGCACCCGCGGCGCCGAGCTGGAAGGTAGCTGGCGCTTCGACTACGGCCTGACCTTGGCAGCCAGCGCGACCTACCTCGATGCCAAGATCACCAGCGGTGTGCAAGGCATCCAGGCTGGCGACGTCGCCGCCGGCAACCGTACCCCCGATGTACCACGTTGGAGCGGCAACTTTAACGCCAGCTGGAAACATCCTTTGGGCAGCCTCGCCAGCCTCGGCGAAACCACCCTCAACACCAGCCTCAACTACCACCTGGTGGGCGAACGCGCTGCCGATCCGCAGAATCACTTCAATCTGGATAACTATGAAAAGCTTGACCTGAGGGCGGGGCTGGAGAGCAAGTTTGGCGAGGTGTATGCGTTTGCCGACAACCTGTTGAACCAGACGTATGACACCTATGGTTTCTACAGTGACCCGGTGGCCTATGGTGGGCCGTCGCGGCGGCGGACGGTGGGCGTGGGCTATACCTATCAATTCTGAACCGACGCGATTCGGCCGGCTGTCCTGAGTTCAAATGTGGGAGGGGGCTTGCTCCCGATGGCGGTGGATCAGTCACAGATGTCCTGACTGACACTCCCCCATCGGGGCATGGGTATCTACACAGCTGTGTAGCAGCCGACGGTAACCACGATGCGCAGCGAGCCGCTCTCGCTCTTGATCTGCTTTTGATCTTGATCTCAGGCACCCCGTTAAACCACGCTGGCCGGAATTCGACAGGGATTTGGGGGGTAAACCGGCAGGGATGCCGGTTTAGCCGCCCCGCGCCATGGATGGCGCGTGGCGGCGGCCCCCTAAATGCATGTCGGATTACGGGCACACCGAGCCTAAGCGAGGTGCCGAGTGGTGGGGCAAGAGCGTTTGGTTACTTTGCGCTTTTCAAAGTGACCCGCTGTAAAAGCGGAACCAATAGTGGCCGTTACCTAAATAATGGATATGTACTCGGTCTGATCCAACATCCTGGTCAACTGTCAGGTCGCCAGCGGGAGCAAGCCCCTCCCACATTGCACCCAGTGGCTGCCTCAGAACTGATAGCTATACCCCACCCCCGCCGAACGCCCGCGCCCCGGCATCCCGGTCAGCACCGTATCAGTGGAATACGAGCCATACAGGTCATACCGCGCATCCAGCAAGTTATCACCCCACAGATATACTTCCGACCCCCCACTCTCTACTCCAAGGTGCAAGTCCAGCTTGGCATACCCCTTGAGGTCGTAGTGGTTCTGCGGATCCGCCGGGCGGTTTTTCTGGATGCGGTAATTGAGCAAGGTATTCAAGCGCGGCGCCGGCAAGCCCAGCAGTTCGCCCAAGGGTTTATTCCAGGCCACGCTGAAGTTGCCACTCCACAGCGGTACATCCGGCACGCGGCTGCCCTTGGCCACATCACCACCGGACACACCCGGTGCGTCCGAGGTGACCACCGCATTGGTGTAGCTGATGGCACTGCCCAGGGTCAGTGCATCGGTGACATGCCAGGTGCTCGACAACTCGGCGCCTTTGCTGCGGGTATCAGCATTCACTGCGCTGACTGCCAGGGACGTGAAGTCATAACCCAGCAAGTGATCATCCTGCACACGCGTAATGAACAACGCGCCTTCCAGACTCAGCGCGCCGCCTTCGCTTTCATGCTTGAAGCCGACCTCGGCGGAGTTCACCTTGGCCGCCTTGTAGGGTTCGCTGTCCTTGATCGAGGTGGCGTAGTCGTTGAATCCTGCCGACTTGTAACCCCGCGACAGCACCGCATACAGGTTGGTCTGCGGCGTCCACGCGTAGCTCAGGGCCACGCGCCCGGTGTTGTAGTCGTCCTGCAAGCGTCGGCTGTCGCTGACCAGCTTGCCGCCACCGCTGTAGTCGGCGCCGTAGGTCTTGCGGTCCCAGGTGTGGCGCAGGCCAGTGGTGAGTTTCCAGTCTTCGGCAATCGGGAAGGTGACTTCGCCGTAGGCGGCATAACTGTTGGTGGTGAAGTCGCGCAACTGCTTCGCGCCGTTGGTGAAGTTGTTGGAGTCAAAGCTGCGCTCGGAGCGCGACAGGTTCACCCCGGTCACCCAGAACACCTCGGCATCCGCCAGCGAACCCAGGCGCAGGTCCTGGCTCCAGACCCGCTCGTGGGCCGAGTCTTCGATCAGGTATTCAAACGGTTGACCATACAGCGCCTGGGTGATGTTGCGGTCATAACCCTTGACCGCATTGAAGTCGGTGCTGGTGTAGGCGCTGATCGAGGTGATCCGGGCCTGGGCCAGGTCATGGTTGAGCTCGAAGGAATAACGCTCGTTGGTCTTTTTGTTGCCATTGAACGTACCCGGGGTGTAATCGAGACTCGGGCGATTGCCGAACGGGCGCAGGATCTCCGAGCCGGCATAATGATCGGCGCGCTGGCGTTCGACGGTCAGCAGGCCGGTGGTCCCTTCATCGTTGTCCCACAACAGGCTGCCGCGCAATGCCAGGTCGCGGGGCTTGGTCAGGGGGTCGCCATCCTGCTGGTCATCGACCCAGTTATCAAAGCCGCTGCGCCGCACGGCAAGTCGCCCGGCCAGGGACTCGGTCAGCGGCCCGCCCACTGCGCCCTCGGTCATGAACTGGCCCTGGTTGCCCACCTCGCCGCGCACATAGCCTTCCAACTCACGGGTGGGTTTGCGGGTGGTGACGTTAATCGCGCCGGCCTCGCTGTTACGTCCGAACAGCGTGCCTTGCGGCCCCTTGAGCACTTCCACTTGCTGTACGTCGAGGGTGGCCATTGCCGCGTTGCGCACTGACATCGGCACGCCGTCCACGTTCAGCACCACCGAGCCGTCATCCATGCTCATCTGGTTCAGCGAGCCGACCCCGCGGATGCGCACGTTGGCATCGTTGGCGCCGCCCCAGGAGTTCACATCCACCCCCGGCGTGGTACGCAAGGCATCTTCCAGGGTGCGTAACCGCCGGGTCTCAAGCGTTTTCCCATCAAGCACCGAGAGACCGAATGGAATGTCCTTGGCACTTTCCTGGTTCAACCGCGCACTGACCGTCACCGGCGCCAGCTCGATGGTCTCGCTGCTGACGGCGGGTTGATAGTCAGCGGCATAGGCCGTGCACATCTGGCTGGACAAGGTCAGCGCCATGGCTTGGGTCAATACGTTGGCGCGCCAACCTAAAGGACGACGCAGCGGCTGGATAGACAGTTCAGATGACATGGCAAAGCTCCAAAAGACAGGGATGATTCAACTTCATTGCACAGGCCCCCAGCGCTTGAGCGCGGCGGCAATCGCAGGATCGGAGGGCGCGCCCAGCAGGCCCTGGATCGCGGTTGGCCATCCCTGGCCGTTACGGACATCGGCGGTCAGCGCCGTGAGCTGTTCCGGAGTTTGCCCGGCGACCCAGTCAAGGCTGACCAGTGCGGCATAACTGGCGGCCCACCCCTGTTCGCGGGCATCGGCCAGGGTGCCGACGGGCTCACCGTCGTTGCCCAGGGCACGGGTCAGGTCGTCGGCCATCAGCTTGACCAGCGCTGCACGGGCATCAGCACCGTCGATGTCCTCCACACACAGCAGGCCCAGCGCACCTGCCACACCCTGGCTGAGCCACAGGTAGCCGGGGGTTTGGCGCAGGTTGCTCGCCTCGACCAGCGATTGGCGGGCAAGCAGTTCGGCGATATGGGCACGGCGCGTCCAGCGCCCGACGCCTGTCGGCGCCACGTCCCAATTGGGTGACTGGCCAAGCAGTAAATGACCGTGACTCAGACGGCTGGCACCCATGCCGACAGGCCACTGACTCAGTTGTTCGACGCTGGGGCGGCTGCCCAGGCGCCGCGCCACACAGGCGCTCATCGCGTCCAGGTCCTCCTGCACTTCACGGGCGGTGTGCTCGCGGCTGATATCCTTCTGAGCCGACGTGGCATAGGCAAAGTCCAGCGGCCCCTCACTGCTGCCGCTAAAGGCCTGGCCATCGACCTCAAGCTGCCATTGCCAGTGCCCGGCCGGTGCGACGGCATCCACCGCCACCGCCGCACCCGTCGGCAACCGGGGCACCGCTGTCGGCAACCCGGCTTCGCTGCGCTGGGCCGGTGCACGCAACAACCGCTCACTGTCCAGCCCCAGGCGTGGCACCACACGGTGCGCTTGCAGCCACACACCCTGAGGCCCAAGCCAGAATGCTTCACCTTCGGCAGGCCAGCCGTCAGCACTCACCGTCCAGTTCAACACCACCTGACAACCGCTTGCTGCGCACCCCTCCAACGGCACCCGCAGGTGCTCGGTGGCGTGTTCAAACACAACCGGGCGCCCCATCACGCTGACCGCTGTCACCTGCATCCCCGGTGGCAACTCGGCATCGAGGCCGGTAGTGAGCACCCCATCCAACGTCCACTGCCCCACCACCTGCCGGGCGGCCGAATCGACCTGCACCTGCAACTGCCCGCCCGCCACCTGCCAGGCACTCGCCCCGGGCAGCCAGCGCCGTTCCCAGTCGGCGCGTTCGGCGCGCTGCTCGGCGACAGACTGGTAATCACCCTGCTCCACCAAATGCCGCTGCAACAACACGCCGCTGCCAAGCAAGCCGACAGCACCCAGAGCCAGCAACACACCGGGCAAGCCGAGCAAACCGCGGCGCACGTCGCTCAATCGACGACGCTCCGGCCCACGGGGCAAAGCCAGTGCCGCGATCGCGAGCATGACCAGGCAACCGGCCAGTTTCCAGCCGGCCAGGGTCGTCAGAAACGCCAGCCACGGCGCCCAGCCGGTCAGCAGCGACACACTCACATGCGCAGGGATCGCCATGGCATAGGCCGGATAGGTGACCAGGCCCAACTCATGGTTGAGTACCAGGAAGAACGTCAGCAGCATCGAGGTGGCATACGCCAGCCCGGATCGGCGGATCAGCGCATGCACCAGCACCGTGAGCATCGCCAGCTCCACCAGCGGCGGCGCGAACACCAACGCCTGATACACCAGCACAAAGCCCGGCGCCAGGCTGTCGGGCGCGGCAATCGCACTGATCAGCAAGCTGGCCAGGCCCGGCACCAGCGCAAGCGTCAGGGTCGCCAGCAGCACACAAGCCACCCGCCCCAGCAATCGCAACCACGCCGGGGCCGCCGTTGCCTGCAACATAGCGCCAAACCCTTCGACGTCATCGCGCCGGCACACCAGCCCAACCAGCGCCGCTACGATAAAGGCGATCACCAGGAACAACGCACTCGACAACAACGGCAGGGTCAGGTCCGCCCGGGGCACCATCGGCCCCCGCGCATGCCACACGCCGTGGACAAAGCCACTGAGCACGCCCATCACCAACAGCAAGCCGAGCGCCACCCACCAGAGGCGCCGGGCAAACAGCTGGCGTACCTGCCAACGTGCCTCGCGCCACAGGGCGCTCGACCATTGGCTATGGGTCAGCGGGCCAGGCAAGCTCACTGCGCCTGTCAGTAACATCGGCGGCTCCGCCAGCACTGCCCCGCTGCGTTTGCCCATCAAGCCCTGGCGCGTGGTGCGGGCCAATACCGCGGCCAATAACAGCAGCGGCACAACGCACCACAACAGCCGGTTAAGCCAGAACCCCGGGGTCAAGGCCAACAGCGATTGGGATTTCTGCGCGGCGCTCCAGGTCTCGACCTGGGCCTGGGCAAAGGTGAACAACGACGGGTCCAGGCTGGCAGCCAACAGCGGGTTGATATGTCCACCCTTGAGCACCACCACGGCAAACATCCACAGCAGCATCAACACCGTCGCCAACCCAAACGGTGCCGCCAGGCCACGGCTGCGCAAGGCCAGCAGGTAATACAAGGCCCCAATCCCGGTGCTGACCGGCAACAGCAACGCAACCCAGGCAAACCCCAGCGCCGACCACATCGGTGCACCGATACTCGCGGCCGGCACCCAGCCGAGCCAGCCCAGTACCGGGCTGACCAGAAAGCCCACGATCAGCGAACCGGCGAGCAAGCCACCCACCAGCGCCGCGCCGATAAAGCGCCCCCACAGCAGCGCCGGCAGCGACAGCGGCAAGGCCAGCAGCACCTCTTCCAATTGCGCCTTGCGGTCGCGCAGTGCCGGTTGGGCGAACACCCAGGCCCAGGCGAAAAACAGGAAAAACATGCAACCGCACGACATCAGGTAGATCAGGCTCGGCGCATTGCGTGCGATGTCGCTGGCGCCCATTTTCTGCACATAGTCGGCGTTGGTCAGGGACATCAGCAAATAGCCGGTGAGGCCCAGGAACACCAGGAGTGGAATGCCGCTGCGCAGTCCGGCGCGCACTTGCACCCAGGCCTCGCGCATCAAGAGAGCAAAGGTATTCATGCCGCGACTGCCTCGCCAGCCTGGGCCAGCGCCAGGTAATAGATGTCTTCCAGGCGCGGCGCGAGGGGCCTGAAGCGCGGGTCAGCCGGACGTTCGCCGTGCACGATCACGCGGCTGCCGTCGGGGCTCGCCGCCACATGCAAGGCGTCGGGCAGCGGCTCACCACGGCCGAACGACGCCTCCCATAAACGGCCCTGCTCAGCATCGAGCAAATCCGCCGGGCGCCCTTCGACAATAATCTGCCCAGCGGCCAGCACCGCCAGGCGGCTGCACAGGTTCTCGACGTCTTCAACGATATGGGTCGAAAGCAACACGATGGACTCGGCCGCCACATCCGCCAACACCCGGTGAAAACGGTTGCGCTCGGCCGGGTCGAGACCGGCGGTCGGCTCATCGACGATCAGCAAGCGCGGCGAGCCGATCAAGGCCATGGCAATGCCGAAGCGACGCAACATGCCGCCCGAATACGTGGCCAACGCCCGGTGCGCGGCTTCCTGCAGGTTGACCTTGGCCAGCAAGCCCTCGACTTCCTCGCGGCGCTGGCGAGTGTCGGTACGCCCCTTGAGCCAGGCAAACCGATCAAGCAAATCCCGTGCACTCACTCCCGGATACGCCCCCAGCTGCTGTGGCAAGTAACCCAGGCGACGACGCAAATGCCCGGCATCGGCCAACACATCCACACCATCCAGGTGGATGCTGCCGGCGTCCGGCTGCTGCAAGGTCGCCAGGGTGCGCATCAGGCTGCTTTTGCCCGCGCCATTGGGGCCGAGCAAACCGTACATGCCCGGCCCCACATTCAGGTCAACACCGCGCAGCGCCTCAACGCCATTGTTGTAGCGCTTGCACAAACCGCGCACCTGCAAACCCGAATCGACTGACATCCACAACTCCCTCAAGGACAAGCCCTGCAAAAGGGCGGCGAGCGACGGTAGTCAAGGGCGGCGGCGCGGCTCTACCCGATTCAAGTCATTTTCCAACCGTATCCCGCACGCTGATCGGCGTTATGCCCCACCCCTCACACGCCCGAAACCGCGCGAGGGAAACGGATACGGGGCAAAAACGATTCGATCCGGGTAGTCGAGACAATGAGAATGACTAGCATCTCCTTCCACGCAATTACCTGCCCCTCAGCGCCTGGGCCAACGCCGGTCCGGGCCCTAGCGATGAGAAGACGTTGAGCCATGGCCACTCCCAGCACCTCAACCCTAACCCTGCTGCGCCGTTCCCTGTCCGAAGCCCTGGGACAGCCTGCCGAGCAGATCCCTCTGGAGGCCAACCTGATCGAATGGGGCCTGGATTCGGTCACCCTGATCCGCCTGGCCGGCCAATGGCGGCGCCAGGGTCTGGCCGCACGTTTCGCCGAGCTGGTGGCCGACCCGCGCCTGTGCGCCTGGCTGGCCCTGCTCGACACCGCGCCGGCTCCTGCCGCGCCCGTCAGTCACAGCGCCGACGATGGCCAGCCCTTCGAACTGGCCCCCATGCAACATGCTTACTGGATCGGCCGTGCCCCTGGCCAGGCACTGGGCGGTGTGGCTGCACACTTCTATAACGAATTCGACGGTCACGACGTTGACCCGGCCCGCCTGGAAGCCGCCGTGCACGCCTTGTTGGCCCGCCACCCCATGTTGCGGGCGCAATTCCTCGACGATGGCCGCCAGCAGATCCTGCCCCGCAGTCCATGGCCGGGGCTTAAAGTGCATGACCTGCGCCAGGCCGATGCCGAACAGCGGCAACACCATCTGCACGCCTTGCGCGCCGAACTTTCCCATCGCCAGTTGGCCGTGGAACACGGCCAGGTGCTGGACATCCAGTTATCACTGTTGCCCCAGGGCACGCGCCTGCACCTGAACCTCGACATGCTCGCCGCCGACGCCTTGAGCCTGCGTACCCTGCTCGGCGACCTGGTGCAGTTGTACCGCCTACAGCCGCTGCCCGCGCTGGATTACAGCTTCCCCCGTTACCTGGCCGACCTGCGCCTGGAGCACGCCAGCCCCGAGCACCGCGAGCGCCATCGACACGCCCGCGACTACTGGTTGCAGCGCCTGGACGCCTTGCCCGGCGCCCCACGCTTGCCCATCAAGAGCCAGGGCGATGAGCGCCAAGTGCGCCGCCGTCACCACTGGTTGTCGGCGTCCCAACGCCAGGCGTTCGAACGCCACGCCCGCGAGCACGCCCTGACCCCGGCCATGGCACTGGCCGCGGTGTTTTGCGAAGCCCTTGGCGCCTGGTGCGAGACGCCTGAGCTGCTGCTCAACCTGCCGCTGTTCAACCGTGTGCCTTTGCATACCGATGTCGAGCGCCTGGTCGGCGACTTCACTTCCTCGATCCTGCTGGCCTGGGACGGCCGCATGACCGGCACCTTCGCCGCCCGAGCCACAGCGCTGCAACGACGCTTTCATGGCGATGCCGCACACAGTGCGTTTTCCGGCCTGGAGGTGTTGCGTGAACTGTCCCGCCATCGCGGCGAGCAAGTGCTGGCGCCGGTGGTGTACACCAGCGCGCTGGGCCTGGGGGAACTGTTCGCCGAGGGCGTGCAGGAGAGTTTCGGCCAGCCGGCCTGGATCATTTCCCAGGGCCCGCAGGTGTGGCTGGACGCCCAGGTCACCGAGCTGGACGGCGGCATTCTGGTCAACCTCGACGCCCGCGAAGGGTTGTTCGCCGAGGGTGTGCTCGATGGCCTGTTCGATGCCTATACCGGCCTGTTGCAGCGCCTGTGCCATGATGCTGCGGCCTGGGATCAGACGGTGCCGGCGCTGCTTCCCGCCAGCCAGCTTGACGTACGCTGCGCCACCCAAGGCCAGCGCACAGCATTACCGGTGACACGCCTGCACGAAGGTTTTTTCACCCAGGCGCAGTTGACGCCCGCCCGGCCCGCACTGCTGCACGGCAACCACATCATCAGCTACGGCGAGCTGGCCGAGCGAGCCCTCGCCGTCGCCGCCTACCTCGAAGGCCAGGGCGTGCAGCGCGGTGACATCGTGGCGTTGCAACTGCCCAAAGGCCCCGAGCAGGTGATCGCCGTGCTGGGCATCCTGGCGTGCAGCGCCACCTACCTGCCCATCGGCGCCGACCAGCCCGAGGCGCGTTGCCGCAAGATCTGCCAGTCGTCCGGCGCACGCTTGCTGCTCACCCGCTTGCCGCACGCCGACACCGCGTTGCAGGCGCCGCGCCCCGGTGCGATCAGCGACCTGGCCTATGTTCTTTACACCTCCGGTTCCACCGGTGAGCCCAAGGGCGTGGAGGTCAGCCACCTGGCCGCAGCCAACACCCTGGAAGACCTGCAACGGCGTTTGCAGCTCAATGGCGAAGACCGAATCCTGGCGCTCTCCGCGCTGGAATTCGACCTGTCGGTGTTTGACCTGTTTGCCGCGCTGGCCAACGGCGCGGCGGTGATCCTGATCGAACCCCAAGCGCAACGCGACGCCCCACGCTGGCGTGAACTGGCCGTGCAGCACCGCGCCACTGTGCTCAATTGCGTGCCGGCGCTGCTCGACATGTTGCTGGGTTGCGCCGACGCCCCGCTGCCCCTGCGCGCTGTATTGCTCGGTGGTGACAAGGTCGCGCCGCAGTTGGCGCCACGTCTGTGGGCCCAGGCGCCCGGTTGCCGCTTCATGGCCCTGGGCGGCGCAACGGAAGCGGCGATTCACTCGACGCTGTTCGAAGCCGCCCCCGGCCAGGCACTGCACTGGCATTGCCTGCCCTACGGCAAGCCGCTGGATAACGTCAGCCTGCGCATCGTCGACCGGCATGGCCATGACTGCCCGGATTGGGTGGCCGGTGAACTGTGGATCGGTGGCGCCGGGGTGGCCGAGGGTTACCGTGGCGACCCGGTACGCAGCGCCGAACGATTTGTGCAGTACCAGGGCCTGCGTTGGTACCGCACCGGCGACAGTGCGCGCTACCACCCCGACGGCACGGTCGAGTTTCTGGGGCGCACTGACTTCCAACTCAAATTGCATGGCTACCGCATCGAAGCCGGTGAAGTAGAACAGGCGCTGCTGGCGTGCCCCGGCGTCGAACAGGCGGTGGCGCTGCTGGTCGGCCAGCACCTGGCAGCGGTGGTGCGCCTTGCAAATGGCCCGGTGCAGCCCACAGTGCTGGAGCTGCCGGACCTGGCCGAGCGCCTGCCGGCCTATATGATTCCCAGCCTGATCCTCGGCTGCGCGCAGTGGCCCCTGACAAGCAATGGCAAGGTGGATCGCAACGCACTCAACGGCTGGCTGGCCGACCACAGCAGCGCCGTCCCTGCCCAGCTGTCGCCACCCTGCGGAGCCATCGAACAACAGGTGGCCCGCGCCTGGCAGCAATTGCTCGGCTGTGGCGAGGTCTGCCGTGAGCACAACTTCTTTGCCCTCGGTGGCGACTCCCTGAGCGCCACGCGCCTGGTGCGCCTGCTGGCCGAACAAGGGCTGGGGGGCGCACGGATCGCCCAGGTGTTTGCCAAGCCGGTGCTGGCGCAGTTCTGCACAGGCCTGCATCAACAGGCCCTGGCCGAAACACAACGCACCGTGGTACCGGACCTCGACCAACGTCACGCGCCCTTCCCCATGACCGAGGTGCAGCAAGCCTACTGGCTGGGCCGCGACCCCAGCCTGGTATTGGGCGGCGTGAGCTGCCACTTCTACCGCGAATACGACGTCG
Source organism: Pseudomonas sp. OST1909 (assembly GCF_015277575.1). Taxonomy (NCBI): domain Bacteria; kingdom Pseudomonadati; phylum Pseudomonadota; class Gammaproteobacteria; order Pseudomonadales; family Pseudomonadaceae; genus Pseudomonas; species Pseudomonas sp. OST1909. The sequence continues at coordinate 2,708,318 of NZ_CP063780.1, read as the reverse complement.
AAGACCTCGACCTGCCACGCCTGCAACACGCATTGGCACGCCTGATCGAACGCCACGAAACGCTGCGCACGGTGTTCGACCACACAGGCCAGGCACGTATCCTCCCCCAGGTGCCCACCTTCGTGATCGGCCAGCGCTACGCCTGCCTTGAAGACCTGCGCGAACACTGTGCCCACCGCGTGTTCGATCCCGCCCAATGGCCGCTGTTCGATGTGCAGGCCGTGACCCAGGGCCGGCACACGCGGCTGGCGATCAGCCTGGACAACCTGATTCTTGATGCCCTGAGCATCCTGCGTTTCTATGCCGAACTCGACGCGCTGTACCGCGAGCCGACGCTGGCCCAGGCACCGCTGCAGCTTTCATTTCGCGACTATCAAGTGCAATCCCGTGTGGAACCTGACGAATTGCACGCCGCGCAACAGTTCTGGCAGGAACGCCTGCCCACGTTGCCGCCGCACCCGCAACTGCCCCTGGCAACCGACCCCGCCAACCTGGGCCAACCGCGCTTCGAGCGCCTGCAAGGGCAGGTCAAGGCCGATGCCTGGCAAGCGATCCTGGCCAAGGCCCAGCACCACGGCCTGACCGCTTCGGCGGTACTGCTCTGCGCGTTTGCCGAAACCCTCGGGCGCTGGAGTGCGCGCCCCGACCTGAGTCTCAACCTGACCCTGTTTGACCGCCGGCCGGTGCATCCGCAGATCGATCAGGTGATGGGCGATTTCACCTCCCTGACCCTGCTCGGCTATGCGCCCAAGGTCGGCGAACGCTGGATCGACCGCGCACGGCGCACCCAGCAGCAGCTCGGCGATGCGCTGGAACACCGCTGCATCGGTTCGGTGAGCTTGCTGCGTCAACTGGCGCGGCAACGCGGCGAACAGCAGGTCAACATGCCGGTGGTCTTCACCAGTGCCCTGGGGGTGCCGGATGGCACCGCCGCACCGGTAGACGGGCCGTTCGCCCGGCAGGTATTCGGCCTGACCCAAACCCCACAGGTATGGCTCGATCATCAGGTGGTGGAAGCCGACGGCGGCATCGCCCTGAACTGGGACCGCGTGGTCGGCCTGTTCCCCGAGGGGCTGGTCGAAGCCATGTTCGACGCCTACCTGCGAAGCCTCCACTGGCTGGCCGAACACGCCTGGGACGACGCGCCGCCAGACTTGCTGCCCCTGGCCCAGGCGCAACTGCGCGCCCGCCTGAATGCTCCCGGCCCCGGCGTGCCGGGTGATCCGACCTTGCACCAGGGATTTTTCCAACACGCCCACCAGGCCCCGCACCGCCCTGCGCTGTTGTGGGGTGAGCATGGCAGCCTGAGCTACGGCGAACTGGCCGAACGGGCGTTGCGCATCGCCCGTAGCCTGATGGACGCAGGGGTGGCAGCCGGTGACCTGGTGGCGGTCTCCCTGGCCAAGGGCCCGCAACAGATTGCGAGTGTATTGGGCGTGCTGGCCGCCGGCGCCGCCTACCTGCCAGTGGGTGTCGACCAACCGTTGCAGCGTTGCCAGCGCATCCTGCAACAGGCCGGCGTCAGCCTGATCCTCGCCGAGCACGACCCGCAGCTGCCAGGCGTCAAGCATCTCAAGCCGTCCCAGGCACAAAGCGCCGAACCGCTATTGGCACCGCTGGCCGTGTGCACCAACCAACTGGCCTACGTGATTTACACCTCCGGCTCCACCGGCCAGCCCAAGGGCGTGGAAATCACCCACCGCGCCGCCATGAACACCGTGGCCGAGATCAACCGCTGCTACGGCATCGACGCGTCGGACCGGGGCCTGGCGCTGTCGGCGATGGACTTCGACCTGTCGGTGTATGACGTGTTCGGCCTGCTCTCGGTGGGCGCCGCCCTGGTGTTGATCGACGAAGACCAGCGCCGCGATGCCCGCGCCTGGCTCAAGGCCCTGCGACACCACCGCGTGAGCCTGTGGAACAGCGTGCCGGCGCTGCTCGACATGCTGCTGGAGGCCAACGCCCTTGAGCGCCAACCCCTGGCGCTGAAGGTGGCCCTGCTATCAGGCGACTGGATCGGCCTCGACCTGCCACAACGCCTGCGCCAACAAGCCCCGGATTGCCGCTTTATCGCCCTGGGTGGCGCCACCGAAGCGGCGATCTGGTCCAACCATTACGAGGTACGGCAACTGTTGCCCGGCTGGCGCTCGATCCCCTACGGCGTGCCGCTGGCGAACCAGGCTTACCGCGTGGTCGACGCCCTTGGCCGCGACTGCCCGGACTGGGTCACGGGCGAGTTGTGGATTGGCGGCAGCGGCGTCGCACGCGGCTATCGCCATGCACCGCAATTGAATGCCGAGCGCTTTGTCGAGGGTTGGTACCGCACCGGCGACCTGGGCCGCTACCACCCGGGTGGGTTGCTGGAGTTTCTCGGGCGTGCCGACACCCAGGTGAAGATTCACGGCCATCGTATCGAGCTGGGGGAAATCGAAGCCGCGCTAGCCCGTCATCCCTGCGTGAACCGTGCCGTGGTGCTGGTCGAGGATCAGCGCCTGCTGGCTGCTGTCACCGCCAGCACCTGCGCCGAGGTGCTGGCCCAGCACCTGGTGCAATGCCTGCCCGCCTATATGCGCCCGGAACAGATCCTGGTGCTGGAACACTTGCCCCTGAGCAGCAATGGCAAGGTGGATCGCCGTGCCTTGCTTGCGCCATTGGCGGCAGCTGCCCGGTCCCACTGCGCCGTGGATGAAGCCCCGCTGAGCGCCGCAGAACAACTGGTCGCCGAGCTGTGGCAGCAGTTGCTCAACGTGCCCAGCGTGTCGCGCCATGACAACTTTTTTCGCCTGGGCGGCGACAGCCTGCTGGCCACGCGGTTTCTCGAAATGCTGCGCAGCCATGCTGGCCTGGAACTGCCCATGGGCCAGTTGTTCAGCGCCGCCAGCCTGATGGAAGTGGCCCACGCCGTCGAGCGCCAACCCACCCCGCACACCGTTGAAGAGGGCGTCATCTGATGCCCGCGCAACCTGCCCTTATCCCAGGAGCTGCCCCCATGCCCGCCACCAAACTGTTAAGCGAACTCAAGTCCCTGGGCGTCGAACTCTGGCCCCAGGATGGCCAACTCAAATTCCGCGCGCCCCAGGGCCTGCTTGACGCCGAGCGCCTGGCGCAACTGCGCGAGCATAAGCAGCAGATCCTGCACCTGCTGCAAACCCAGGAGCGGCCCCAGGTGATGGCCGACCCGGCACAACGCCACGCGCCGTTCCCGCTCACCGATGTGCAGAACGCCTACCTGCTCGGCCGCCAGTCATCATTCGGCTACGGCAACGTGGCCTGCCACGGTTACCTCGAACTGAGCTGGCCGAGCCTCGACCCGCAGCAGGTCGAACACGCCTGGAACCGCCTGATTGCCCGGCACGACATGCTGCGCGCGGTGATCGCCAGCGAAGGCTCCCAGCGCGTGCTGGCCGAAGTCGCCCATTACCCGGTGGAAGTCGCCGACCTGCGCGGCGCCACTCGTGAACAGCACCAGCACGCCGTGCAGCAGATACGTGAGGCCATGGAACAGAAGCTCTACCCTACCGATATCTGGCCGCTGTTCGAATTGCGCCTGAGCCGCAGCGACAGCGGCGACACCCTGCACTTCTCCATGGACTCATTGATCGCCGACTGGGCCAGCGCGCAACTGCTGTTCAATGAGCTGGAACAGCTACTGCATGACCCCCAGGCCAGCTTGCCCAACCTGGACATCACCTTTCGCGACTACCTGCTGGCCGAACGGGGCCTGCTCGAAGGCAGCCGCCACCAACGCGACGGTGACTACTGGCTGGCGCGTATCGATGAACTGCCCCCCGCCCCGCAACTGCCGGCGCCCCTGAGCGGCGAAGACACCAGCGTGCCACGCTTCCAGCGCCACTGCGCGCAACTCCACGCGCAGCCATGGTCAGCCTTGAAAAGAGCCGCCGGCGCCCTCGGCCTCACCCCGTCCATCGTGGTGCTCAGCGCCTACGTCGGCACCTTGCAACGCTGGAGCCAGCAACCCACCTTCAGCCTCAATCTGACACTGCTCAACCGCTTGCCGCTGCATCCGCAAGTGGGTCAACTGGTGGGGGATTTCACCTCGGTCAGCCTGCTGCAGGTCAAGGATCCCCAGGGCCAGGATTTCACCAGCCAGGCACGCCAACTGGGCAATCAACTGTTTGCCGACCTGGAGCACCGGCTGTTTTCCGGCATCCAGGTGATGCGCGAAATCGGTCGCCGGCGCGGGCGTGAAGCGGCGTCCATGCCGGTGGTGTTCACCAGTGCTATCGGCCTGGCGATCGAACCACCGCCCGCCAGCCAGCGACAGGTCGGCCACGGCATCACCCAAACTCCGCAGGTGACCCTCGACTGCCAGGTAATGGACGACGCGCAGGGTTTGCACATCCACTGGGATGTGCGCCAAGGCGTGTTCCCCGACGGCCTGATCGAAGACATGCAGCAGGCATTCGTCGCCGAGTTGCAGTTACTGGCCCTCGACCCGGCCGCCTGGGACCACCCCATGCAAGTGCCGTTGCCGGCCTGGCAACAACGTGAGCGCCTGGCCGCCAATGCCACCGCCGCGCCGCTGCCCACCGGCCGCCTGCATGACGGCCTGCTGAGCATGGCCTGGGAACAGCCGCAGGCCCTGGCAGTGATCGATGCCCACGGCAGCCTGACCTACGCCGCCCTGATGGAGCGTGCCTTGGCAGTCGCTGCTGCCCTCAGCGCCGCCGGTTGCCGCGCCCAGGAACCGGTGGCGATTCTGATGCCCAAGGGCCGTGACCAAGTGGTGGCGGCCTACGGCGTGCTCCTGGCCGGCGCCGCCTACCTGCCTCTGGACAGCCATGCCCCGGCCGCCCGCCGCGACCGCGTACTGCACAGCGCCAAGGTGCGCCACGTGCTCGGCCAGTCCCAGGCCCTGCCCCACACGCCATTGCCGGAGGGCTTGCACTGGCATGACGTGGATCAACTGGCGCCGACCACTTCGGACTTCCCGGCACCGCACGGCAGCCCCGACGATCTCGCTTATGTGATCTACACGTCCGGCTCCACCGGTGAACCCAAGGGCGTGATGATCAGCCATCGCGCTGCGCTCAATACCGTGCAGGACATCAACCGGCGCTTTGCGGTCAACGCCGCCGACCGCGTGCTGGGCCTGGCGCAACTGAGCTTCGATTTGTCGGTGTATGACCTGTTCGGCCCCCTCGCGGTGGGCGGCACCCTGGTGCTGCCCGACCCGGCACGCGGCGCCGACCCGTCGCACTGGGCCGAGCTGGTGCAGCGCCATCAGGTGACGCTGTGGAACTCGGTACCGGCGCAATTGCAGATGCTGGCCCACTACCTGCAAGCCGAGCCGCGCCCTCTGGACAGCCTGCGCCTGGCGTTGTTGTCGGGTGACTGGATCGCGCTGAACCTGGCGCCGCAACTGCACGCGCTGTTGCCGGGCCTGGCCCTGGTGGCTCTGGGCGGTGCCACCGAGGCCTCGATCTGGTCCAACCTGCACCCCATCGGCGCAATTGACCCCGCGTGGCGCAGCATTCCCTACGGCTTGCCGCTGGCCAACCAGGGCTTTCGCGTGCTGGACAACCAATGGCGCGACGTGCCGACCTGGGTGCCGGGTGACCTGTACATCACCGGCGTCGGCCTGGCCCAGGGTTACCTGGGCGACCCGGCGTTGACTGAGGCACGCTTCTTTGCACACCCGCTCGACGGTCAGCGCCTGTACCGCACCGGTGACCGTGGCCGCTATCTGCCGGGGGGTGAACTGGAGTTCCTCGGCCGTAACGACGGCCAGGTCAAGATCCGTGGACATCGGGTGGAACTGGGCGAAATCGACGCCGCACTGCTCTCCACCCCGGGCGTGGACAGCGCGGTCAGCCTGTTCAGCGACGAACTGCTGGCCTTCGTCACGCCTGCGCGGGCCGAACCCGAACCGCTACCCGGCGCGCCGTTGCTGACGGCGGTGCAGCGCTACGCCGACAGCCAGGTCGGCAGCTTTGACCCCCAACAGGTACGCGACTATCAGGCGGACCTCAGTGGCGCAGCGTTGAGTTCGATGCTGGACGTGATGCTCAAGGCCAATCTATTCAGCGGCGCGTGGGCCGAGCCGGATGCACCCACCATCCTGCAGGCCCTGCAAGCGCAGCCCCGCCATCACTGGCTGGTGCGGCGCTGGCTCGCGGCCTTGTGTGACGCGGGCCTGTTGCACGGTGAACAGTCCCGCTATCGCCTGCTCGACAGCGCGCCAAACCCGGCGCTGGCCTGGGGCCGGGTGGAACAGGCGGTCGCATCCGGGCTGTGCAGCCAGACGCTGCTCGACTACCAGCTCAACCACGTCGGGCAACTGCAAAAACTGCTGCGCGGCGAGGTCAACCCGTTCGACCTGTTGTTCCCTCAGGGCGAGCAAGACCTGGCATTGCAGCTGTATGGCGGGGATGCCGTGTCGCGCTACAACAACCACAGCATCGCTGCGCTGATCAACCGCCTTGCTACCCACCACGAAGGCGACGGCCCGCTGCGCATCCTCGAAATCGGCGCGGGCACCGGCGCTACCAGTGCGCCGGTGATCAGCCTGCTCGATGGGCTCGAAGTGGATTACCTGTTCACCGACATGACCGCGTTTTTCCTGCCGGCGGCCAGGCAACGCTTTGCCGACCACGCCTGGGTGCGTTATGGCGTGCTGGACATCGATCAGCCCATCCGCCCCCAGGGCTTGGCCAGCAACAGCGTGGATATCGTGCTGTGCGCGGGCATGCTCAACAGCGTCAAGGACATCGACAACACCCTCGGCCAGATCACCGAACTGCTCAGCCCGGGTGGCTGGCTGGTGTTCAGCGAGCCGACCGGCGAATGGCCACCGATTCTACTGACCCAGGGCTTCATGATGACTCCGTCAGGCAGCGATCACGACCAAGGCCGCAGCGGCTTGTGCAGCGCCGACACCTGGCGTGAGCGTATCCAGGCATTCGGCGGCGAAAGCCTGCCGGCCCTGCCCCACGCCGACCACCCGCTGGCGGCCCTGGGTATGCAAGTGTTCGCCGCACGCTTCAAGGCCGGGTTCCAGCGCCTGAGCGTCGACAGCCTGCGCCGCGCTCTCGCGCAACGCCTGCCGGACTACATGCTGCCAGCGCATGTGCAAGTACTCGACCGCCTGCCCTTGACCGCCAACGGCAAGGTCGACCGCAAGACTCTGGCCCGTTGGCGCCCCGCCGAGGATACCCAAGCCGCCAGCAGCGAGCAGGTACCCAGTGACCCACTCACCGCGCAGCTGTGCCAAGTGTGGGCCGAGGCCCTGGGCCTGGCGCAGATCGGCGCCGACGACAGCTTCTACGAAAAAGGCGCCGACTCGCTGATCCTCGCCCGGGTCGCCGGCCAGTTGCGCGAACAACTGCCCCAGGCGCAACGCCTGAGCTACGACACCCTGTTGCGGCAGATGCTCAACGAGCCGACTGTCAGCGCACTGGCGCGCCTGCTCAGCCATGGTGAAAACGCACCGTCTGCGGTCAATCCCGGCCAATCCCAGCGTTCATCCAACAGCAATGCGTTGGTGGTGCCCTTTGGCGGCGGCGACGTCGGCCCGGTGCGGGTGATGTTCCACGCGGCCCTCGGCACCCTCGACTATTTCCAACACCTGGGCCGCTCACTCGCCGCTCAGCAGGCCGGCCCGGTGATCGGTTTTGCGGTGGCCGACACCGCGCAGTACCTGGCCCTGGAACCCAAGCGCCTGATTGAAAGCGTGGCCCAGGACTACGCCGAACGCTTGATCGCCGACGGCCATCAGCGCTTCCAGTTGATCGGCTACTGCCTGGGCGGCCTGCTCGCCACCGAAGTCGCCCGGCGCCTGCTGGAACGTGGCATGGAGGTGGTGAACCTAAGCCTGATCGACAGTATCCCGATGTTTATCGACACCGACGAAGAGCTGGCCTATGAGGCGATCTTCGTGCCCAACCTCAACCTGGACCCGGTAAAGACCGTGTTCGGCGCGCATATCGAAGACTACGACGTGTACCGCGCCATCGACCTGCTGATGGCCCGCGACAACCGCCGCGTACCCGCCGGGGCCATGGCTGCCTTGGGCGGCGACCCGGGCCTGGAGGCGCTGGCATTGGCGGTGCAGCAACAGTCGGCGCGCAGCCAGGAAGAACGCCTGGCCGAGTATGCACGCCTGGCGTCCGGCCAGGCCGGGGTGCCCATCGGCCCGGAGCTGGTGCCCACGCTGTTCCGCGTATGCCGCCACAGTATGCGGGCGGCACGGTTCGATCCGCCGCCGTTCCTCGGCAACATGACCTACCTGCGCTGTCTGGAGCAGCAATCGTTCGGGATCACCGGCGGCGTCGGCCACCTGGCGGCGCCGTTCTGGGAGGACGCGTGCCTGGGCCAATTCAACCTGATCGACGTGCCGGGCAACCACTTCAGCGTCATCGAGCCACCCCACGTGCACACCGTCACCGCGCACCTGCTTGAGGCCCTTCGGAAAAACTCATGAGCACCGCACTCGATACCCTCAAACGCCCGGTCAACCGCCTGATCCGCCTCGGTGTGGTATTCGCCGCCGTCGGCGCACTGGTCAACCTGGTGCCCTTTATCGGCCTGACCGAACTGGGCCGCTTGCTGCTGGCCGGCAATGCCCACAGCCACACGTTGTGGCTGTGGGCGGCGCTGGTAGTGGTCGCCCTGAGCCTTGGCTGGATGGCCAGCGGCGTCGCGCTGTGGCTGACCCACCTGGCCGACCACCGCCTGCAATCGAGCTTGCGCGAAGCCATGGTGCGCAAGCTGGGGCGCGTGCCGCTGGGCTGGTACACCGACACCACCTCCGGCGCGGTGCGCAAAGTGGTGCAGGACGACCTGGAAGACCTGCACCACCTGGTTGCCCATCACGCAGTGGAAGTGACGGCGGCGATAGTCACCCCGCTGGCAGGGCTGATCTGGTTGGTCACATTGAACTGGCGCCTGGCGCTGTTGGCGGTGCTGACCCTGCCGATCTACGCGGTGGCCTACAGCCTGATGATGCGCGGCTTCGGCGCCAAGATGCAGTTGCTCGACAAGAGCATGACCCGGGTCAGCGCGGCGATTGTCGAGTTTGTCCACGGCATTGCCGTGGTCAAGGCGTTCGGCCAGGTGGGCCAGGCCCATCGCAGCTATCAGCAGGCGGTCGACCAGTTCAGCACGCAATACGCTGGCTGGGTGCGGCCGCTGCTGCGCCTGGAAGCGTTTTCATCGATGGCACTGAGCGTGCCGGTAATTCTGTTGGTGAGCCTGGGGGTGGGCAGCCTGTTGCTGGCCCAGGGCTGGATTACAGCGCTGGAGCTGTTCGCCGAAACCCTGGTAGCCGTGGTGATTCCGCAGTCGTTGCTGGTGATCAACCAGAGCCTCACCGCCCAGCGCACTGCCCTCGCGGCCGCCGACCGCATTGAGGCGCTGCTTGAGGTTGAGGAACTGCCTACGCCCAAGGTGTGCAGGATGCCCCAGGGCAGTGATATTCGTTTTGAACAGGTGCAGTTCGGCTATGACCCCGAGCACCTGATCCTCAATGGCGTCGACCTGCACTGCCCGGCAGGCAGCGTCACCGCGCTGGTGGGTGCCTCCGGCGCGGGCAAATCGACCCTGGCCAAATTGGTGCCGCGCTTTCACGACGTCTACGCCGGGCGGGTCTGCGTGGGTGGTGTGGATGTGCGCGAGATTGACCCGCGCCAGCTGTATCAACACGTGGGCTTTGTGTTGCAGGACGCGCAACTGGTGCACGGCACCGTTGCCGACAATCTGCGCCTGGGCCGCCCCGAGGCCAGCGATGCCGACGTCGAGGCAGCGGCACGCTCCGCGCAGATTCATCAACGCATCCGCGCCCTGCCCCGCGGCTATCAGTCGGTGATCGGCGAAGACGCGATTTTTTCCGGCGGTGAAGCCCAGCGCTTGTCCATCGCTCGCACGCTGCTGGCCGATACGCCGGTGCTGATCCTCGATGAAGCCACCTCCCACGCCGACCCCGAGTCCGAAGCGCTGATCCAGGATGCCCTCTCTGCCCTGGCCCGCGGCCGCACGGTGCTGGTGATTGCTCACCGTCTGGCGAGTATCTGCGGCGTCGACCAGATCGTGGTGCTCGACCAGGGCCGCGTGCTGGAAAACGGTACTCACGAGCAATTGCTGGCGGCGAACGGCACCTATGCCCGCCTGTGGCGTGCCGGCACCGAAACCACCGCCCCCGACCTGGAGATGTCCTTGTGATCCGCAGCCTCGTGACTTTATTGGGCCCGGCCCACGCCGCACGCCTGTACCGCTACCTCGCCTGGCTGGTGACCAGTGCCGTGTTGCAAGGGCTGGCCGTGGCGTTGCTGGTGCCGATCCTGCACGCGCTGTTTGCCGGTGACCTGCACCGCGCGTCCCTCTGGCTGGCTGGCCTGGCGGCGATGGTGGTGCTGACCTGCATCGCCCATTACCAGCAGGCCATGAAGGGCTTTGCCCTGGCACTGCTGGTGTTGACCACCTTGCATGACCGCCTTGGCCAGCACCTGGTCAGCCTGCCGCTGGGCTGGTTCAACTCCGAGAAGGTCGGGCGCCTGTCGCGCAGTGCCACCAGCGGCACACTGATGGTCACCGGCTTGTTTGCCCATTACCTGGGGCCGGTGGTGTCCGGCGTGGTGGTGCCGGCTACCGTGGCGCTGACCCTGTTCGTGTTCGACTGGCGCCTGGGCCTGACCGCCGCATTGTGCGCGCCGCTGATCTACTTCACCCATCACTGGTCGGCCGCCGCCATCGGCAGCAATGATGCGCGCGTGGAAGCCGCCGCGACTCTGGCCGGTAACCGCGTGGTCGAGTTCGCCCGCTACCAGCCAGTGCTGCGCGCCTTTGGTCGCACCCAGGACGGCTACGCGCCATTGCAGGCCGCCAACCTGGCGCAGAAACACGCGGGCGGCTCGATGCTGTCGCAGACCTTTCCCAAGTTGCTGGCCGGTGGCCTGACCGTGCAACTGGCGTTTGCGTTGCTGGTGGGCGTAGGCATCGCCCTGGCCGCCCATGGCGAAATCGACGCCATCCAGTTGGTCGCCTTGCTCGCGCTGGCGGCACGTTTTGTCGGGCCGCTGGCCGAAGCGGCGGCGCGCAGTGGTCTGTTACGCATGGCCGCGAACGACCTGGAGCAACTGGTGGGTATCCTGCGCGAGCCGCCGCTGCCGGAGCCCGCGGTGAGCCAACCGCTGACGGCACCCGGCACCCTGGCCTTCGACAAGGTCAGCTTCGGCTACCCCAGCGGGCCAAAGGTGCTGCATAACCTGACCTTCAGCGCACCGGCGCATTCGATGACCGCGATTGTCGGCGCCTCGGGCTCGGGCAAAACCACTGTCACCCGCTTGTTGATGCGCTTTTTCGATGCCAGCGAGGGCAGCGTCAGGGTTGGCGGTGTAGACGTACGCGAACTGTCCAACGCAGCGCTGATGGCGCAGTTGTCCCTGGTGATGCAGGACGTCTACCTGTTCGACGACAGCCTGGAGGCCAACATCCGCGTCGGCAACCCGGACGCCAGCGCCGAGCAAGTGGCCGAAGCGGCGCGATTGGCCGGTGTGGATGAAATCGTCGCGCGCCTGCCCCAGGGCTGGAACACCCCGGTAGGCGAAGGCGGCGCAGCGCTGTCCGGCGGCGAACGCCAACGGGTATCCCTGGCCCGGGCCCTGCTCAAACGTGCGCCCATCGTACTGCTGGATGAAGCCACGGCTGCCCTGGACCCGCACAACGAAGCCTTCGTGCAGACGGCGATTCACGCCCTGATGAAAAACGCCACAGTGCTGGTGATCGCCCACCGCCTGCCCACCATCATGGCCGCCGACCAGATACTGGTGCTGGATGAAGGCCGATTGGTGGAATCGGGGACGCACGCACAATTACTTGCCCAAAACGGTCGCTACGCCGGGTTCTGGCATGACCGCCAGCGCGCCGGCGGCTGGCGCTTGAAAGCCGAGGCGCAGCCATGCTGATCGGGGTGTTGGGCGCCAGTGGCGACGTGGGGCTGGCCAGCGCCAAGGCGTTGTTGACGCTGGGAGTGAACGATCTGCGCCTGGGCGGGCGCGATGCCGCCAAGGGCGCGCACTGCGTGCAGGTTCTCCAGCAGCAGTGGCCCCAAGCCCGTTTGCAATGGGCCGCAGTGGACTTCAACGATGCCCAGGCTTTGGCCACCTTCGCCCGTGGTTGCGATGTGCTGCTCAACTGCGCGGGCCCCTCGTGGCGCGTGCAGGACCGGGCCGCGCAGGCAGCATTGCAGGCCGACGCCCATTACGTTGACGCCGCCGGTCATATGCACCTCGACCCCGCCCAATGGCGTGGCCGCTGCGCAGTATTGGGCGCAGGCCTGCAACCGGGCCTCACCGGCCTGCTGCCGCGCTGGCTGGCCGAGCAGGCGTTCACCCAGGTGCGCAGCCTGACCAGCTATTTCGGCTTGCGCGATCACTTCACCGCCGTGGCTGCCGACGACTTTTTGCACGGTGCGGTGGACGGCAGCAGCGAACCGCTGGCGGCCTGGCAACACGGGCGTCGCAGCCGCGCACTGCGACGCCGGCGCGAGGTGTCGGTGCCGTGTTTTCCCGGCCCGGTCCACCTGCTGCCCTACCTGAACCTTGAGGGTGAACGCCTGGCCATGGACCTGAACCTGGACGTCGGCCAGTGGTTCAACGTGATCACCGACGGCTACGTGCTCAAGGCGTTTGACCGGGCTCACGGCATGCCAAGGGCAGAAGCGGTGCAGCGCTTGTGCGAAGCCAGCCGCCTGGATCTCAGCGGCCAGGCGCCCTTCGTCACCCTGCTGCTGCAACTGGAGGGCCTGCACGATAGCGAGGTCCGGACCCGCAGCCTGGTGCTCAGTGGCGCAGCCAATGCGGCGCTCACCGCAGCCATGGCCGCGATCACGGTGATCAGCGTGGTGGAGGGAGAGATCAGCGCCGGCTGCCATGAAGCGGCCCAGGCCCTGCCGCCCGCCGCCAGCCTGGAGCGCCTGCTGTGCACCTCGGCGATTCGTAGCCTGAACCTGTTGCACGGCCCGCTCGATCAACTGCATGTCGCCCAAGAAGGTTGCCTATGAACACCGCCCTGAACGAGCTGGAACACTTGAGCCTGGGCGTGATGGCCCAGGTGTTACTGCACAGCCAGGCGTTGCCGTTGCAGGCGTGGCGCACTGCCGAGCACATCAACCAGGCCCTGGGCACGGCGGCCCGCCATGCCTGGGTGGTACGCCGCTGGCTGGCCGCGTTGACCCGTGCAGGCCTGCTGCACGAGGAAGGTAAACGCCTGGGTTGGCCAGTGCCCCCTGATGACCCGCAAGTGGGTGAACTGCCGCGCCTGTATGCCGCATTGGGCTTTCCAGACAGCATGGCGCGCCTGCATACGCAAGTGATCGAATGCCTGCCCGACCTGCTGCGCGATCAATTCACCCTCACCCATTTGCTGATGCTTGGCGGGGACCCGGTGAAGGTGATGGGCGCCTACCAGCACAACCACTTCACTGCGGCGGTCAATCACGCTTTGGGCACCCGGGCGCGGCAAGTCAGCGCCGCTGCCGGGCCGCTGCAGGTGCTGGAACTGGGTGGCGGCGCCGGTTGCACCACCACTACGGTGCTGACGGCGCTGCAAGAACGCGAGAAGGATTATCGCTTTACCGACATCAGCTCGCTGTTCACCAGTGCGGCCCAGCGTCAGTTTCGTCTTGAGCCGGGGATGCAGTTCGGCCTGCTCGATCTCAATCGCCGCTTCAGCGACCAGGGCATAGCGCCCCGCAGCCAAGACCTGGTGATTGCCGGCAACGCGCTGCACAACGCCCGCGACCTGCCCGACTGCCTCGGCCAGATCCGCACCAGCCTGCGCGATGGGGGCGCCTTGCTGTTCAGTGAATCCATCGCCGACAACCCGGCGATGCTGACCTTCATGCACCTGTTGCTGTCGCCGCCGGCCGATGCGCCGCTGCGTGCTGGCGATGAAGCCTTCATGGCCGTCGACGCGTGGCGCCAGGCCTTGCAGGTCGCAGGTTTTGAGTTGCTGGAGGTATGGCCTGACGCGGGCGAACCGCTCGCTGCTGCGGGGCAGCGCTTGTTCCAGGCCAGAGGAGTTTGAGCATGAATATCGACACCTTGCTGATCGACCTGCCCGCCGGCAAGCACCCCTGGCGCTTGCCGGTCTTTACCGACCTGGGCCTGCATCAACAGGCCCCGGCCCGTTTGCTGGCAGTGCTCGAACGCCAGCGTCCGGCGGTGGTAATGATGAGCGCCGAACAACTGGAGCGTCTGCTGGACTTTCCCGCCCTGGCCCTGAGTGATCTGAGCCATCTGCAACAGCTGTTATTCATCAGCTCCCGACCGGGCGACTGGCAGTTGGCGGAACGGGCAGCGGCGCAGCTCGATTGCCACGTAGAGGGTTTTACCGATGACGGGCGCGACCTGGTCAGCGTCAAGCGTAAGCACCAGCGCTGGTGCCGGCGGGCACTGGAACACCCCCAGGTGAATGCGGTGGCGCTGCACGGCACGACACTGTTCGCGGTGCCCCAGCCGTGCGAACCGGCGACAGTGGACGATCAGTTGGACGCGACCGCAGCCGCCGTCGATCAGCAGTTCAGCGTCACGCAGCTGACCGACGCCGTACAGTTGAACCAGCGCTTGAGCCAAGCCGCCTTGCTGTCGATGCTCAATGGCCTGGAGCAGTGCGGCCTGCTGCCCGCACCGCTCAACGATGTGGCGCACAGCCTCGCCAATGCCGGTATTGCCCCCGGCCACCGCCCACTCATCGCACGCTGGCTCGACGTGCTCCAAGCCGAGGATCTGCTGCGCCGCCAAGGCGACCGCCTGCATCCCAACCTCGACGCCAGCACCTGGAGCGACGCCAGCCTGGAGGGCATCTGGGTACAGTTGAGCCTGGACTGGGCGCGTAACACCGGCGGCAGCGCCACCCTCGATTACGCGCGAGACAACGCTCGCCAGTTGCCGGCGTTGATGCGCGGTGAGTGCGCGGCGGTGCACCTGCTGTTTCCCGAAGGCCGCACCGAACGTGCGGCGGCGTTGTACCGCGAAAGCCTGGCGGCGCAGTACCAGCATCGCGCCGTGGCTCACTGGATTGGCGCCTGGGCTGCGCGCCAGAGCGGCACCGAGCTCTTGCGGGTGCTGGAAGTCGGTGCCGGCACCGGTTCCACCACCCAGGCCGTGGTGCCAGCCCTGGCCAAGGTCACGGTGGACTATCTGTGCACCGACGTGTCGCGCTACTTCAGCGAGCAGGCCGCCGAGCGTCTGCACGCCTGGCCGTGGGTGCGCCACGGGGTGTTTGATATCGACCGCCCCGCCCCTGCCCAAGGCTATCGCACCCAGAGTTGGGACCTGATCGTCGCCGGGGGCGTGCTGAATGCCGCCCGCGACACCGAGCGCTCCCTGGCCACCCTGCTCGCCTTGCTCAAACCCGGCGGCTGGCTGGTGTTCAGCGAGCCGACCCGGGAGGAGTTCTGGGTGATGGCCTCCCAGGCTTTCATGCTCAACCAGGCCAGCGATGAGCGCGCGCTGAGCAGCAGTACCTTCCTGGACCTCAACCAATGGCAAACCGCCCTGGCCCGCGCCGGGTTCCAGGGCAATCGCAGCCTGCCCGCCGCCGACCACCCGCTGGCGCCGCTCGGCCATCGTGTGTTCGTCGCCCAAGTGCCTTGCCAACGCTTGAGCCGCGCCGCGCTGGCCGCGCACCTGGAACACCCAGACCTGCACCTGGAACTGCTCGACCGTTTGCCCGACCTGCCTACCGCCAAGGACTTGCCATGACCCCGCTGGCCTACCCTTTCAATGCCTTCACCGACCTGGAGCTCGCCGAGCCTTACCGCCATGCCCAGCAAGCACCGGGCCTGCTGCGTATCCAGATGCCCATCGGCGCGCCCGCCTGGCTCGCCACCCGCTATGACGATGTGCGCCTGGTGCTGGGCGACCGGCGTTTCAGCCGCAGCGAAGCCTTTCGCCGCGACGATGCCCCACGAGCATTCCCGCGAATTGCTGGCGGCATCGTGATGATGGACCCGCCGCAACTCACGCGGATCCGCTCCCGCGCCGCCCAGGCGTTTACCCGGCGGCGCGTCGAAGCACTGCGCCCCCATGCGCGGGCCTACGCCCATGAGTTGATCGACCGTATGCTCGCCGCCGGCCCGCCCGCCGACTTGGTGAGCGACTATGCCTTACCGTTGCCCCTGGCGTTGATTTGCGAGCTGCTGGGCGTACCGCTGCAAGACCGTGAACGCTTTAAGGTATGGAACGACTCATTGCTGTCGACCCGCGCCGAAGACGCCGCGTTGACCCAACAGCACTTGGGTGAACTGGCCGAGTACATCAAGGGCCTGGTCGCCGAGCGGCGCCGTCAGCCTCAGGACGATTTCATGACCGCCCAGGCCCAGGCCGATGACCAAGGCGAGCGCCTGAACGAAGACCAACTGCTGCTGTTGTGCATCGCCATCCTCGTCGCCGGCTACGAAGGCAGTGCTTCGCAGATCCCCAATTTCATTCTGGTGTTGCTGGACAATCCCGCACAGTGGCAACAACTCAAGGCCCATCCCGAGCAGATTCCCCAGGCGGTGGAAGAGCTGCTGCGCTATATCCCGCTGGCGTCGGCGGCGATGTTTGTGCATTACGCCCTCGAAGATATCCAGGTGGGTGAAACCCTGGTTCGCCAGGGCGAAGCCGTTTTCGCGTCCATCGGTGCGGCCAACCATGACCCGGCGCGCTTTGCCGACCCGCACACCCTCAACCTGCAACGCGATGCCGGCGGCCATTTCGGCTTCGGCCACGGCCTGCATCACTGCATCGGCTCGGCGCTGGCGCGGGTGGAGTTGCAAGAGGCGTTGCAAGCCTTGGTAGAACGCCTGCCCAACCTGCAACGCTGCGGGCAGGTGCAGTGGAAAACGGCGACGTTCTTTCGCGGTGCCCACTGCCTGCCGGTGACCTGGTCATGAGCCGCGCTCGTCCACGCGTGATCGTCGCCGGCACCGCGTTCGGCCGCATCTACCTGCAAGCCTTGGCTCGTGCCCATGAGCGCTATGAATTGGTCGGTATCCTGTCGCGTGGCAATGCCTATTCGAAGGCCTGCGCCGATCACTACGGGGTGGCGCTGTACGAGGCCGTCGAGCAGGTGCCCGATAGCGTCGACATTGCCTGCGTGGTGGTGCGTTCCGGCGCCACCGGTGGCGTGGGCAGCGAACTGGCCCAGCAGTTCTTGCGCCGTGGCATTCACGTATTGCAGGAACACCCGGTGCATCACCGCGAAATCGCCGCGTGCATGCAGGCGGCGCGTCAGGGCCAGGCGGCCTATGCGGTCAATACGCTGTACCCGAATATCCTTGCGATCCGGCGTTTTCTGGCGGTAGCCGCGTACCTGCGTGAGCAACAAGGGCTGGCCTATATCGACGCGGCCTGTAACAGCCAGGTGGCCTACCCGTTGCTGGATATTCTCGGGCGCCTGGCCGGTGGTTTGCGGCCCTGGGTATTTGCGGCGCCGGCCGCCAGTGTCGGTGCGCAACCCTTCACGCGGTTGAACGCCAGCTTCAATGGCGTGCCGATCAGCCTGCGCGTGCAAAACCAGGTGCATCCCCAGGACCCGGACAACCACTCGTTCCTGCTGCATCGCCTTGAAGTCGGCTGTGAAGGCGGCGTGCTGAGCCTGTGCGATACCCACGGTCCGGTGCTGTGGAACCCGCGCCTACATGCGCCACGGGACGACACCGACCGCCTGATCATGGCAGGCAAAGGCAGTGAACGATTGGCCGGGCCGAGCATGGTGGTGCTCGACCCGCACATACCCGCCAGCTATCACCAGGTGTTCAACCAGCTCTGGCCCGATGCGGTCAGCCTCGCCCTGGATGCGCTGTGCGCCGACATCGCCAAACCGGCGCAGCGCCTGCGCAGCGGCATATGGGCCACCGAGGTGTCGATGGCCTGGCGTGAAATGAACAGCCTGATCGGCATGCCGGAACTGATTGAATCGCCGATTCCCCGCGCGCTGCCGATGACCGAACTGCATCGCTGCGCCGACGCCGTACAGCCGCCTGGCGCTGACCCCAGCGCGCAACTCCTGGGAGCCCTGCCCTTTTGAACACTGCCCAATCCCGTTCGTCCTGCAGCCATGTGCTGCTGTGGGTTCGCGACCTGCACCAGGCGGTGGCGAACTTTCGCGCCGCCGGTTTCGAGGTCATCTACGCCACCGCCGAGGCCCGCGCGCAACACGCGCATATCTGGTTCAGCCACGGGCCGATCATCGAACTGCTCACCACCCCGCGTCATGCCTGGTTGTTCAAGTGGCCCATCGACTGCCTGGCCGGGCGTGGCGCCGGGCGGCGCATGTTGCGCTGGGCTGCCCAGGGTGAAGGTTTTTGCGACCTCGCGCTGCTCTGCGATGACCTGGCCCTGGCACCCCGTCTGACAAACCTGGCGGCCGGCGGCGTGGCCATGGGCCGGGTGGTGAAGTGGCAACGCACCTGTGCGGACGGCAGCCAGACGCGCTTTCGGTTTGTTTACCCACGGCATGAGCGCCTGCCGTTTCTGGTCACGCCCTATTCGCCCTCCCAGCACCCGCAGCGACTGATCCATCCCAACGGCGCCACGGGGCTGGCGGCCATTCACCTGGGCGTAAGCCCCGCCGACCACACAGCCCTCAACCTGCTCGCGGGCGATGACCCGATGTTGCACCTGCAACCCGCCGAATTTACCGGCGTACAGGCGGTGCAAGTCGCCGGCCTGGCGCAACCATTGACGTTACACGGTGCGCAATTGCTGAGCTGCCCGACTGCACATGGAGATAGCCATGCTTGATGGATTCACAGACTGGCCCGAAGATTTTATCCGCCGCTACCGCGAGCAAGGCTACTGGCAAGGCGTGCCACTGGGCCAACTGCTGCGTGAACAAGCCCAGCGTACGCCGCAGCAAGAGGCGCTGGTGGACGGCAACCGACGCTGGAGCTACGCCGAGCTGGACCAACACGCCGACCGCCTGGCCGCCGGCCTCGCCGCGCGCGGGCTGGTCGCCGGTCAGCGCGTGCTGGTGCAACTGCCCAATATCGCCGAGTTTTTCAGCCTGACCTTCGCTCTGTTGCGCCTGGGCGCGATCCCGGTGTTTGCGTTGCCGGCCCACCGCGAACATGAATTGGCCCACTTGGCGCACCTTAGCCAAGCGGTGGCCTATGTGATTATCGACCAGCACCTGGGCTTCGATTATCGGCCCCTGGCGCGCACGTTGCGTAGCCAGGTGTCGAGCCTGCAACAGGTGTGGGTGGTAGGCGCGGCCGAGGAATTCGTGGCCCTTGCCGACTGCGTCGCCACGCCCCACCCGTTCCCGGCACCGGACGCTCGCGATGTGGCGGTGCTATTGCTGTCCGGCGGCACCACTGGCCTGCCCAAGCTGATCCCGCGCACCCATGACGACTATGCGTGCAATGCCCGGCTGGCGGCGCAAGCCTGCGGTTTCGACCGCCACACCCGTTACCTGGCGGCGCTGCCGGTGGCACATAACTTCCCGTTGGCCTCGCCGGGGGCACTCGGGGTGTTCAGTGTCGGCGCCACCCTGGTACTGGCGCCGGAACCAAGCCCCGACACCGCCTTCGAACTGATCGAGCGCGAACGCATTACCCACACGGCCTTGATCCCGCCACTGGTGTTGCTGTGGCTGGAAGTGGCGCAATGGTCCGACAACGACCTTAGCAGCCTGCAATGGCTGCAAGTCGGTGGCGCACGCCTCAAGGCCGAGATCGCCGCACGTATCCGCCCCACCCTGGGCTGTGGCCTGCAACAGGTGTACGGCATGGCCGAAGGATTGCTGTGTTTTACCAGGCTGGATGACCCGCAGGCGCTGGTCTTCGACACCCAGGGCCTGCCGCTGACCGCTGCGGATGAGATCCGTATCGTCGATGCCGACGATGTGCCGGTGGCTCCCGGCGCCGTCGGTGAATTGCTGGTGCGCGGGCCCTACACCATTCGCGGTTACTACAACGCTCGCGAGCACAACCAGCGCGCCTTTACCGCCGATGGCTTTTATCGCAGCGGCGACCTGGTACGGCGCCTGCCCGAAGGGCACTTGATCGTCGAGGGGCGCAGCAAGGATGTGATCAACCGGGGCGGCGAAAAGATTCCGGTGGAAGAGATCGAGAACCTGCTGCTCGGCCATCCGCTGATCCGCGATGTGGCGTTGGTGGCGCTGGCCGACGAGTTGCTGGGTGAGCGCAGTTGCGCCTGCGTACTGGCCCACGGCGCGCCATTGGACCTGGCGTCGATCAACGCCTGGCTGCGCGAACGTGGGCTGGCGGCCTACAAGTTGCCAGACCGCTTGCAGGTGCTGCGCGAGTTTCCGCTGACGCGCCTGGGCAAGGTCAACCGCAAGGCCCTGGCGGAACAGGTGCTGGCCTTATGAGCCCGTGGCTGCGTGTATTGCGTGAGGGGCAACAGCCCCGCGCACGCCTGGTGTGCCTGCCCCACGCCGGTGGCAGCGCGAGCTTTTTTCGGCCGTGGCTGGCGCATTTGCCGGGTGACATTGACCTGTTGGCAGTGCAGTACCCCGGGCGCGAAGAGCGCTTCAACGAAGCGCATATCCCATGCCTGGCGACCCTCGCCAAGAACATCAGCCAGGCGTTGCTGACCTTGCCTGCGCGGCCCCTGTGGCTGTTCGGCCACAGCATGGGCGCGGCGCTTGCCTATGCCGTCGGCACGCTGCTGGAGGCCGGCGGTGTCGGCCCTGACCACGTATTTGTTTCGGCCCACGCACCGCCGCACCGGCAACCCTCCAGCGACCTGCATCGCCAGGACGACAGCGCGTTGATTGCCGACATCCTGCGCCAGGACGCCCAGGCCGCCGACCTGTGGGCCAACCCGCAGTTACGCACGCTGTTTCTGCCGGCGTTGCGCAGCGACTACCAGGCCATCGAAACCTGGCGCCCCGCGAACCTGCGGCCGTTGACGGCACCGCTGGATGTACTGCTGGCCCGCGATGACGCCGAAGTCAGCCTGGAGCAGGCTCGCGCCTGGGCCGACCTGAGCCGCCATATCCCAGACATCCGCCTGTTCGACGGCGACCACTTTTACCTCAAACATCAGCCGCGACCGGTGATCGACCACCTGTTGCAGCGCACCGCCTACCTTCAGGAAGACGCCCGATGAAAACCCCGGAACACTGCACTGGCCTTCACGACATTCGCCATGCCATCGACAGCCTCGACAAGCAGATCATCGACGCCCTCGGCCTGCGCATGCAATACGTCAAGGCCGCCTCCGCATTCAAACCCGACCAGGCCAGCATTGCCGCACCCGATCGCGTTGCGGCGATGTTGCCCCAGCGCCGGCAGTGGGCGCAGGAGGTCGGGCTGGATGGCGAGTTTGTCGAGGGCCTGTTCAACCAGATCATCCACTGGTACATCGCCGAGCAGACGGCCTTCTGGCTACAGAAAAAGAGCCAGCGCGTATGAACGCGGCCGATTTGCTCAAGACCTTCCAGGCCGCGCACCAACGGGCGGTGGCGTACCAGCGCCCCGTTATTGCCGTCAGCGCCTACCCCGCGCCGACGCTGGCGCCCCTGGCACTGTACGAGGCCCATCGCCAGGGTTTCTTCTGGTGTGCGCACTCGCCGGACTTAAGTTTGTTCGGCCTCGGCTGCGCCTGGCAGATCGAAGCCTCGGGGCCCCAGCGCATGGCCGAAGTGGATCGCCAATGGTTCGCACTGTGCGCCGATGCGCTGGTGGACGGCCCGCATCCGCCCTTGCTGCTGGGCGGTATGCGCTTTGATGAGCAGCAGCCCTGCGCATCCCATTGGGCGCCGTTTGCCGATGCCAGTTTCCACCTTGCCCACTGGTTGCTCAGCGAGGACAGCCACGGGCGCTGGCTGCGCTGCCAGCGCGTGGTCGAGCCCGGCAGCGATCCTGCGGCCTTGGCGCAAGCAAGCCTAGCCGCCCATGAACAACTGCTCAACCCAGCCACCCACGTTGCTCCCGCTCCCCATGTGGTGGAACGCGTCGCACTGCCGCGGGATCAATGGCAGGCCAAGGTCGACACCGCCTTGCACGTCATCGCCCGGGGTGACTTGAGCAAGGTGGTGCTGGCGCGGCATATCGACCACCACCTGGACGCCGCGCTCGACACTGGCGCGGTGATGGGCCACCTGCACGCTCGGCGTAACGCCTCGCACTTGTTCGCGATTCACCGGGGCGAACACTGCTTCATGGGCGCCACACCCGAGCGTTTGCTCAGTTGCGAGGCGGGCCGTCTCACCACCCACGCCCTGGCAGGCAGCACCCGTCGTGGGTGCAAGCCCAATGAAGATCAGGCGCTGGGGGAACGTTTATTGGCCGACCCGAAAGAGCAGCACGAGCATCGACTGGTGGTGCAGACCATTACCCAAGCCTTGGGTGACAAGGTCAGCGACCTGCACGCCGCGCCGCACCCCAACTTGCTGAAACTTGCCACGGTGCAGCATTTGAGCACGCCCATCACCGCAAGGCTCAACGCCGGCAAGCGCCTGCTGGACGGTATCCAGGCCTTGCACCCTACCCCCGCCGTCGGCGGTCTACCACGCGCGCCTGCGCTGGATTTTATCCGTGAACACGAAGGCTTTGATCGCGGCTGGTATGCCGCGCCAGTGGGCTGGCTGGATGCCGAGGGCAATGGCGATTTTCTCGTGGCCCTGCGCTCGGCGCTGATCACCCCCAGGCACTGCCATGCGTTTGCCGGCTGCGGCATTGTCGAGGGCTCGCTGCCGGCCAATGAGTACGAAGAAACCCAGATCAAGCTGGCAAGCATGCAACAGGCGCTGCAACTGGCCTGCCCTGCTGATACTGACGTGGCGTACAGCCAAACTCGCGGCGAAACACCGTATGCAAGTACTGCGCAGAGGTGAAGCCGCAGCGGGCGGCGATGTCGGCGATGGCCAGGTCCTGGTTCTCCAGGCCCTTGGCGGCGGCGGCGAGTTTGAAGCGCAGGATTTCGTCATGCACGCTGCACCCGCGCACCTTGCGAAAGTGCGCCTCCAATGACGAGCGTGAGACCCCGACATAGGCGGCGACCTGGTCGGTCTTGATCCCCTGGCACGCGTACTGGCGGATAAACAGCAATGCCTGCATCACATAAGGGTTACCCAGGGGCTGATGCAGGCTGGAGGCTTGCACGTTGATCGCGTCCGGCGGTACCAGCACCTGCGTGCCGGTGCAGGGTTTGCCGTGCAGCATCTGATGCAGCAAGGCCGCGGCAGTACGGCCCATGGTCTCGGTGCCCTGGATCACCGAACTCAGCGGCACCCGCGTCAGGGTGCGGGTCAGCGGGTCGTTGTCGATCCCGATCAGCGCCACCTCCTCCGGCACCGCAATGCCCGCCGTCAGGCAAGCTTGCAACAACTGCCGGGCGCGGGCATCGGTGACCGCGATAATACCGATGGGCTTGGGCAGGCTGTGCAGCCAGGCAATCTGCTGCTCCACCGCGCTGTCCCACAACGGCGCACTGGTGCCCAGGCCACGATAGATCTCCACCGGCAAACCATCGCGTTGCACCAGGCCGCGAAAGGCTTTCTCACGCTCCTGCGCCCAGCGATTGGCCTGGGCTTCGGGCAGGCTGAAACAGGCAAAGCGCGTCAGCCCGGCCTCGATCAAATGCTCGTAGGCCAGCTTCATCAAGGCGTAGTTATCGGTGGCGACATAGGGAATGCCCTTGGGGTACGCGCTGACGTCCTCGTAAGATCCCCCCACCGCCACCACCGGTATCCGACTCCCGGCCAGCGCCTCGCCGATCAGCGGGTCATCGAAGTCGGCAATGATGCCATCGCCCTGCCAGCGCTCGATACCGCGCAGACGGCAGAGAAAATCCTCTTCCAGGAACAGGTCCCAGGAAGCGCGGGTGCTGCTCAGGTAATTGCCGATACCGGTGATGATGCCGCGGTCGTAGATTTTGCTGCCGTTGAAGAGCAAGGCGATGCGGTGCACGGGCGGTAGGGTTTTCATTGTTTTTGTCCTGGGGCCGGTGGGTGCAGATTAGACCTCGCTGTGCAAAATCGCACTACACCTTGGTGATTTTCATAATCAGCACCCCAGGTGCCGTTGCTAGTATCCAGACACCGCCCAGAACAATAAGGAAACCGCCATGCCGTACTTCCCCGGTGTCGACAAGGTTCGCTTCGAAGGCCCTGCCAGCGAATCCCCCCTCGCCTTTCGCCATTACGACGCCAACAAGCTGATCCTAGGCAAACCCATGCGCGAACACCTGCGCATGGCCGCCTGTTATTGGCACACCTTTGTGTGGCCGGGGGCGGATATGTTTGGCATGGGTACGTTCAAACGCCCATGGCAGCGCAGTGGCGATCCGATGGAGCTGGCGATCGGCAAGGCGGAGGCGGCCTTTGAGTTTTTTTCCAAGCTGGGTATCGACTACTACAGTTTCCACGACACCGACGTAGCGCCAGAAGGCAGCTCGCTCAAGGAGTACCGCAACCATTTCGCACAGATGGTCGATCACCTGGAGCGCCATCAGGAACAGACCGGCATCAAGCTGCTGTGGGGCACCGCCAATTGCTTCAGCAACCCGCGCTTTGCCGCCGGGGCCGCGAGTAATCCGGACCCGGAAGTGTTCGCCTTCGCTGCCGCCCAGGTGTTCAGTGCGATGAACGCCACGCTGCGGCTCAAGGGTGCCAACTATGTGCTGTGGGGTGGCCGTGAAGGGTACGAAACCCTGCTCAACACCGACCTCAAGCGCGAGCGTGAACAGCTCGGGCGTTTTATGCGCATGGTGGTGGAGCACAAGCACAAGATCGGCTTTACCGGTGACCTGTTGATCGAGCCAAAACCTCAGGAGCCGACCAAGCACCAGTACGATTACGACAGTGCCACGGTGTTCGGCTTCCTGCATGAATACGGCCTGGAGAACGAAATCAAGGTGAACATCGAGGCCAACCACGCGACGTTGGCCGGGCACAGTTTTCATCATGAAATTGCCACGGCCGTGTCCCTGGGGATCTTCGGCAGCATCGACGCCAACCGCGGCGACCCGCAGAACGGCTGGGACACCGACCAGTTCCCCAACAGCGTCGAAGAAATGACCCTGGCCACCTATGAAATCCTCAAGGCCGGAGGTTTCAAGAACGGTGGCTACAATTTCGATTCCAAGGTGCGCCGCCAGAGCCTGGACGAGGTGGACCTGTTCCACGGGCATGTGGCAGCCATGGATGTGCTGGCGCTGGCCTTGGAACGTGCGGCGGCGATGGTGCAGAACGACACGTTGCAGCAATTCAAGGACCAGCGTTACGCCGGGTGGGAGCAACCATTGGGCCAGGCGGTGCTGGCAGGTGAGTTCAGCCTGGAATCACTGGCTGAACATGCGTTTGCCCACGAACTGAATCCGCAGGCCGTGAGTGGTCGACAGGAGATGCTTGAGGGGGTTGTGAATCGGTTTATCTACACCTGAGTGTCCTGTGGCTAGGGAGCAAGCTCTCTCGCCACAATGAGAGTCTTCACCTAGTGTCTTTCCAACAACAATAAAAGGACGCACCACCATGAAGTCATTCAAACGCACCCTGCTCACCACTGCCCTGGCCCTGCTCGCCTTGCCGGTGATGGCCGATCCGGCCCATCCTAAAATCGGTTTTTCCATCGATGACTTGCGCCTGGAGCGCTGGTCCCGCGACCGCGATTACTTCGTCGCCGCCGCAGAAAAACTTGATGCCAAGGTCTTCGTGCAGTCCGCTGATGCCAACGAGCAAAAGCAAATCTCGCAAATCGAAAACCTGATCTCCCGTGGCGTCGATGTGATCGTGATCGTGCCGTTCAACGCCACGGTGCTGACCAACGCCGTAGCCGAAGCCAAGAAGGCCGGGATCAAAGTGGTGTCTTATGACCGCCTGATCCTCAACGCAGACATCGACGCGTACATCTCGTTTGATAACGAAAAGGTCGGTGAGATGCAGGCCAACGGCGTGCTGCAAGCGGCGCCCACGGGCAATTACTTCCTGCTCGGCGGCGCACCGACGGACAACAACGCCAAGGTGCTGCGCGAAGGCCAGATGAAGGTGCTGCAACCAGCTATCGACAAGGGCGACATCAAGATTGTCGGCCAGCAGTGGGTCAAGGAGTGGAACCCTACCGAAGCCTTGAGCATTGTCGAAAACGCCCTGACCCGTAATGACAACAAGATCGATGCCATCGTTGCCTCCAACGACGCCACCGCCGGCGGCGCGATCCAGGCCCTGGCCGCACAGAAGCTGGCGGGCAAGGTGCCGATCTCCGGCCAGGACGCTGACCTTGCGGCAATCAAGCGCGTGATCGACGGCACCCAGACCATGACCGTCTACAAGCCGCTCAAGCTGATCGCCACCGAAGCCGCCAAGCTCTCGGTGCAACTGGCGCGCAGCGAAAAGCCGACCTACAGCTCGCAGTACGACAACGGCAGCAAGAAAGTCGACACCATCCTGCTCACCCCAACGCCGTTGACCAAAGCCAATATCGACGTGCTGGAGAAGGATGGGTTCTACACCAAAGAGCAGATCGGCGGGCAATGACCGCCATGGCCGCCGACTACCTGCTGCAAATGAACGGCATCGTCAAAAGCTTTGGCGGTGTCAACGCCCTCAATGGCATCGATATCAAGGTACGCCCGGGAGAGTGCGTCGGGCTGTGCGGTGAGAACGGTGCCGGTAAATCCACCTTGATGAAGGTGCTGTCGGCGGTCTACCCCTACGGCACCTGGGAGGGCGAAATCCTCTGGGACGGGCAGCCGCTCAAGGCCCAGTCCATTCGCGAAACCGAGGCCGCCGGCATCGTCATCATTCACCAGGAACTGACCCTGGTGCCCGACCTGTCGGTGGCCGAAAACATCTTCATGGGCCACGAACTGACCCTGCCCGGCGGGCGCATGAACTACCCGGCGATGCTGCAACGGGCCGAAGTCTTGATGCGCGAACTCAAGGTGCCGGACATGAACGTGGCGCTGCCAGTGTCGCAGTACGGCGGCGGCTACCAGCAACTGGTGGAAATCGCCAAGGCTCTCAACAAGCAAGCGCGCCTGTTGATCCTTGACGAGCCGTCCTCAGCCCTGACCCGCTCGGAAATCGAAGTGCTGCTGGACATCATCCAGGGCCTCAAGGCCAAGGGCGTGGCCTGCGTGTATATCTCGCACAAGCTCGATGAAGTGGCTGCGGTGTGCGACACCATCGCAGTGATCCGCGACGGCAAGCACATCGCGACCACCGCCATGGCGGACATGGACATCGCACAGATCATCACCCAAATGGTCGGCCGCGAGATGAGCAACCTCTACCCCTCCGAGCCCCATGCAGTGGGCGAGGTGATTTTTGAAGCGCGCAACGTCACCTGCTACGACGTCGACAACCCCAAGCGCAAGCGCGTCGACGATATTTCGTTTGTGCTCAAGCGCGGCGAAATCCTCGGCATTGCAGGGCTTGTGGGCGCCGGGCGCACCGAAATGGTGTCGGCACTGTTCGGC
Organism: Pseudomonas sp. OST1909; assembly: GCF_015277575.1. Lineage (NCBI taxonomy): Bacteria > Pseudomonadati > Pseudomonadota > Gammaproteobacteria > Pseudomonadales > Pseudomonadaceae > Pseudomonas > Pseudomonas sp. OST1909. The sequence goes on along the minus strand of NZ_CP063780.1, from coordinate 2,680,923 downwards.
GCCTACCCCGGCCGCTACAGCGCGCAGGTGTGGCTGGACGGCCAAATCGTCGATACGCGCACGCCGCTCAAATCGATCCGCGCCGGGTTGTGCATGGTGCCCGAAGACCGCAAGCGCCAAGGCATCATTCCCGACCTGGGCGTCGGCCATAACATCACCCTGGCTGTGCTCGACACCTATGCGCACCTGAGCCGCATCGACGCTGAGGCCGAACTGGGCAGCATCGACCAGCAAATCGCACGTATGCACCTCAAGACCGCCAGCCCGTTGCTGCCGATCACCAGCCTGTCCGGCGGCAATCAGCAAAAGGCCGTGCTCGCGAAAATGCTGATGGCCAAGCCCAAGGTGCTGATCCTCGACGAACCCACACGCGGGGTAGATGTGGGCGCCAAGTATGAGATCTACAAACTGATGGGCGCGCTGGCGGCCGAAGGTGTGTCGATCATCATGGTTTCCTCGGAGCTGGCCGAAGTGCTCGGCGTGTCCAACCGCGTGCTGGTAATCGGCGACGGCCAACTGCGCGGTGACTTCATCAACGAGGGGCTTACCCAGGAACAGGTGCTCGCCGCTGCGCTCAGCCAACACCCTAATAATCGGAAGACCGCGTAGATGAATCAGGTCAAACAGCTTTTCACCCGCTACAAAATGCTCGCCCTGGTGATCGCCGTGGCGTTCATCTGGCTGTTTTTCAGTTGGCAGACCGAGGGCGGCTTTGTCACGCCGCGTAACTTGTCCAACCTGCTGCGGCAGATGTCGATCACCGGCATATTGGCGTGCGGTATGGTGCTGGTGATTATCAGCGGCGAGATCGATTTGTCGGTGGGTTCGTTGCTCGGACTGTTGGGCGGGCTGGCGGCGATTCTGGACGTGGTCTATCACGTACCGCTGCTGGCCAACCTCAGCCTGGTGGCGCTGTGCGGGTTGATAATCGGCCTGGCCAACGGTTACATGACCGCCTATCTGCGCATCCCCTCGTTTATCGTCGGCCTGGGTGGGATGCTGGCGTTTCGCGGGATTTTGCTGGGGATTACCGGCGGCACCACCATTGCACCGGTGTCGCCGTCGCTGGTGTATGTGGGCCAGGGGTATTTGCCCCACACCGTCGGTATCGGGCTGGGGGTGTTGCTGTTTGCCTTGACGGTGTTCCTCACCTGGAAACAACGGCGCAACCGCGCACTGCATGGCTTGGCCGCGCACTCACTGATGCGTGACGGGTTGCGCGTGGTGCTGATCGGGGCGGTGCTGGCCGGGTTCGTCACCACGCTCAACCGCTACGACGGCATTCCGGTACCGGTGCTGTTGTTACTGGTGCTGCTCGGCGTGTTCAGCTACGTCACTCGCCAGACCGTGTTCGGCCGCCGCGTCTATGCGGTGGGTAGCAATATGGAAGCCACGCGCCTGTCGGGCATCAATGTGCAAGCGGTGAAACTGTGGATCTTCGGCATCATGGGCGTGATGTGCGCCCTCGCCGGCCTGGTCAACACCGCCCGCCTCGCCGCCGGCTCCCCGTCGGCGGGCAATATGGGGGAACTCGACGCCATCGCCGCGTGTTTTATTGGCGGCACCTCGATGCGCGGTGGCTCGGGCACGGTGTATGGGGCATTGCTTGGAGCCTTGGTGATTACCAGCCTGGATAACGGCATGTCGATGCTCGACGTGGACAGTTACTGGCAGATGATCGTCAAGGGCAGCATTCTGGTGCTCGCGGTGTGGGTGGATGTGAGTACGCGGGCAGGACGGCGCTGATTCGCCAGTCCCTCAGTACCATGGCAAACCGGTGGCGTGGCGCACATAGTCATGCCGCCATCCAGCCGACTGAGGGGCTCAGGCAATCAGTAAATGATCTTCCCATCAAATAGATTGTAAACATGCTCCGGCATTTTGGACGGCGAAGCGAGGTACACAAATAACTTCTGGCCCTGCTCTTTGAAAGCCAGCACCTGCAAAAATTCTCCAGCACCTATGGCAACATGGTCCTTCAAAAAGTCTGTCGACATATTCATTTTCGGCACAGACTCATCAAAAACATACACCACCTGCTGAGTGGCACGGGTTCGCTGCTTTGCCGCGCCTTTGGCCCACCCCTCCCATTCGGCAGAATTACGCACCGTTGCCGAAGCAGATTGGACCCCTGGGTCCTGGAACACTTTCCCAACACCATCTTTAAGCCTTTTCGCGCCTTCATCCGTAACAAAAGCTGAGCGATAAGCTTTGCCTTCATAAGGGTTCAATTGATTGAACTCGCCGAGAAACGCTTCAAGCTCAGGCGTGGTCTTACCCGCTCTCAGTGGTCCGTTGACAAAGTCGGAATCCGCGTGAGTGTAGGTTTCAATCCATTCGAACTCACCTGCATTACTCTCGCCCATGAGTGTCACCAGCGTCTTTGTAAACTGCTCGACCTCGTGTTCCTTGACGGGGAGTGCCATGTCGGCATGTTGTTGAGCAACGGCGCCCAACGTTTCCCGTGCCTGTCTGTATTTACGGGAAAAATATTCTTTCAGCCCGCCACCCGGGACGCCCATTTTTGCCCACACTCCCGCCTCATCCGGCTTGGCGGCAATACCGCTATATGCCAATTTCGAGGGGTCTTGCGGGTCGGGTACTTGCAGCTTGTAATGTTCACCATCTGCCACATCGGGTTTGTCAGCAACAAAATACTTCTTGCCCCTGAACTCCACCTCGCGCATTCCCGCAAAGGTTGGCGCTGGTGTGGACGGCGTAGTGGCCGGCGCATTGGATATTCGCGCCAGTTCAACTTCGTCGGGCTGCGCTGTAGGGTGCCATTGGTAACGATCATTGGCGCTGGCGTTAAACGGTATGAGCGGCGGCTCCTGCGCCTCTGCCCCGGCTGGCACCAGATCGTGCGCCAGCTGCAAAGCTGAAATGGCCGCTGCGGCATTGCCGCCCACGCGATCGTTAGCCGTCATGCCATAAATGGAGTCGTGCGCCCCGAAAACGATCTGGCCCAGATTGCCAACGACGGGTGCATAACCAAAGGTACTGCTCCACGCTTCTTTTACTGCCTTCCATCGTTGCTGCGAGGCGCCAAATACCTGTGTCTGGTCCTTCCACACCGCATTATTGGCATTTAACCCTTGGTACGTTGAGGCAATACCGGAACGGAGGCTGCCGTACTTCAAAAAATAATCACTGCCTCGCGACTTCGTATAATTAAATGTTTCCCACACCGGCACAGCCATGTCTTTGACTATATTTTGACGCCCCGGATAGGTAGCAAGATTGCCCGCAATGTAATGATCAAGCACCTCTCCAGCTTTGGGCCAATGCGCGTCTATACCGCCTTGCCTGTCGCTGGCGTTGAATCGACTAACGATGTCATCGCGATTTTCTTTGGCCCACTCGGAAAAGCCTCTATCGCCCGATATTTCACTGGCCTTGCCGCTCTTCAAATCAATCATCAACCCCTTATTGGGTCGATGCTCGACATTCCCATCAAAGGGCAAGTCAGGAATAAAGGCATAGCCTGCCAATGGGTAACCATAGAGATTGGGAATAATGACTTGGCCGTTCCAATATAACGTTCGATAGATCGCCTCTTGTGTTTCAACGCTTAACTGTTCGAAGCCAGTCTTATCGTTTAACAGGCTTTGCAAGGTGCCGCGCAGCACATAGACATCCGCTTTGCCCGAGCGCTCGGCCAGTGGCCCTGATTCATCGCTCATTGGCTTGGCTACCTCAGCTTCCCAATGGCGCTGGAGTCGCGCTCCCAACGCCTCCAGATCACTGACCCTGCTGCGGTCTTGTGGCTCGATTTGGGTTGTTCGGAAATTGACCAGGCCACCTTCCGATGTCCGGTCGTGCTTTAGCGCGCCGGCTGCTATTTCCCATGCAAAGTAGGTGCGTGTGTCCGTGTTGGTTTTTACCTGCGGCGTCCATTTCCCTACGTAAGTGTTGAATGTCACGCTGATTTTTTCATGGGGGTCGTACCCTGCGGCCAACAATCCGGCGCTAAAGTAACCTGCAGGTTCCAGGAACTGACGAGTCTGTTGGAACCGGATATTGCGCTCACCTTCGTTACCCCGTTCTACGCTATCGATCAGCGCGGTAACCCGGAGGGCATAAGCATCGATACACGGCAGCTGTTCTTCCAGGGTATTACGCAAGGAGCCCGTGAAAGGTCCATGGATGATCGCAGTGTAAAGCGCCTCTTGGGACAGAGGTCGTGCCAGAATGCTCGATGTTTCGCTGAGAGGATCAGCTGTATTGTTGCTGGGCAAGTCCAGTGCGCTTGTCATCTCTGAATACGAGGGATCACCGGGCAAATAGCAATCGGGGCTCGGTGAAGAAAGATCATTCAAGAACATTGATGAGGTACCTTTTTCAGACAATTGCGATTACCCCCACCTGACTGTCTGGTATGGGGCGTCCTGCGCTGGTGGCACTGACATACGCGGATCGTTCCTCGCGCTTACACCGGCCGTCAGGTGAGTCGCGCCTATACGCGAATAGGTTCCTTCAACAGGCACTGCACTTGTTACGTTTCCTAAACAATCCTTGCCGCCTTGTGCCTGCTGAGCAATCGGGGGCAAGCCCCACATTGGCCTGATTTTTTCCTTGGGTTATTGCGCATACAAACTAATTGTCCATAATGGACAAATAAGTTTATTCAGAGGCATCCATGTCCAATACCCCCCTCATCATCGAGCAGGCACAGGCACGTACCTTGCTGGCTCAAATCGACGTGCCCGCTATCCTGCGCAAGCTGTTTCGCGAGCTCGCCGCCGGGCAGGCAGTGCAGCCGGCGCAGCAGTTCGTGGAGTTTCCCCAAGGCGCCGGAGATTTCATCAATTACCTGGGAGTGCTGGCAGAAGATGGCGTGTATGGCGTCAAGACCTCGCCCTACATCGTGCGTGAACAGGGCCCGCTGGTGACGGCGTGGACCCTGCTGATGTCGATGCACAGCGGCCAGCCGCTGCTGTTGTGCGATGCCGCTGAATTGACCACCGCACGCACGGCCGCCACCACCGCATTGGCAGTCGATGCGCTGGCGCCGCTGTCGGCGCAGCGCCTGGCGATTATCGGCAGCGGCAAGGTCGCCCAGGCACACCTGCGCTATGTGCAAAACCTGCGTGACTGGCAGCACATCCGTCTGTATTCCCCAAGCCTTGGCAGTGCCAGCGCCGAAACGCGCGCGCAACTCAACGCGCTGGACCCGCGCCTGAGCCTCGCCGCCAGCTGCGATGCCGCGCTGCAAGACGCCGATGTGATTCTGCTCTGCACCTCCTCGGCAGGCCCTGTGATCGACCCGATGCGCCTGAGCAAGCCCGCGCTGATCACCTCCATCAGCACCAACGCACCGCGTGCCCACGAAGTGCCTCCCGTGTGCCTCGAACAGATGCAGGTGTACTGCGATTATCGCCAGACCACCCCGGATGCGGCGGGCGAAATGCTGATTGCCAGCGAACAGCACGGCTGGGATAAACGTGCGGTGCTCGGCGACCTGCCCGAACTGCTCAGCGATATGGCGCAGCGCCCGGACCCTCAGCGCCATGTGTTTTTCCGCTCTATCGGCCTGGGCCTGGAAGATATTGCATTGGCCAATGCCCTGTACCAACGCCAGCGCTAATCAGGAGATTCACATGCACCACGCAGACTTCATCATCATCGGCGGCGGCATTGCCGGCGCGTCCACCGGCTTCTGGTTGTCGCAGCACGCCAAGGTGCTGGTGCTGGAGCGCGAAAACCATCCGGCCTATCACTCCACGGGGCGCTCGGCGGCGCTCTACACCGCTGCATACGGCACCCCGCAAGTGCGCGCGCTGACCCTGGCCAGCCGGGCGTTTTTCGACCAGCCGCCAGCAGGTTTCTGCGAACACCCACTGCTCACTCCGCGGGGCGAAATGACCGTCGATTTCACCGGCGACCCGGCCGAACTCGATAGTCAATACCTGAGCGCCAAAGCCACCGTGGCACAGGTGCAACGCTTGAGCGCCGACGAGGCCTGTAAACGCTTGCCGATCCTGCGCCGGGAAAAAGTCCACGGCGCAATCTATGACCCAACGGCGTGCGACATCGATACCGACGCCCTGCACCAGGGCTACCTGCGCGGCATCCGTCGCAACAATGGCCAAGTACGCACCGACAGCCATGTGCTGGGCTTGAGCCGCTTCGCCGATGGCCTGTGGCACGTGCGTACCCAAGATGCGACCTTCACCGCGCCGGTCATCATCAATGCTGCCGGCGCCTGGGCCGACCATATCGGCGGCCTGGCAGGCGCGGCCTCCATCGGTTTGCAACCCAAACGTCGCTCCGCATTTATCTTCGCCGGCCCGGACGGCGTCGATGCCCATGACTGGCCGATGCTGGTGGCCCTTGACGAAGCCTTCTACATGAAGCCCGACGCGGGCATGTTCCTCGGCTCGCCGGCCAACGCCGACCCGGTCCAGGCCCAGGACGTGCAACCCGAAGAGCTGGATATCGCCATGGGCATCTACCAGATCGAGGAAGCCACCACCCTGACCATCCGCCGCCCGACGCGCACCTGGGCCGGCCTGCGCAGTTTTGTGGCCGATGGGGATTTGCTCAGCGGTTTTGACCCACAGGTGCCGGGGCTGTTCTGGGTGGCGGCACAGGGCGGTTATGGCATCCAGACCTCACCGGCCATGGGCCAGGCCAGCGCTGCACTGGTGCGCGGCGAGCCGCTGCCCGAGCACCTCGTACAGTTCGGGCTGGACGCTGGTATGCTCTCCCCCGTCCGCCTGGAGCCCCTTTGATGAACACCGCTGAACACGACAACGTCATGCAGAACTTTCGTGCGATTGCCGACGCGATCGCCACGCTGTTCTTTCCCCATGCGGAGGTGGTGCTGCACGACCTGCGCACGCAAACCGTCGACTACATCGCCAACAATCTGTCCAAACGCAGCCTGGGTGACGACTCGTCGCTGGAGGACATGCTCGACGGTGACGTCAGCGAAGTGAATATCGGGCCTTATGAAAAGCTCAACTGGGACGGCCAGAAAATCCGCAGCCTGAGCACCGTGCTGCACGACCACAACGGTCGCCGGCTGGCCGTGCTGTGCATCAACCTGAATATCTCACTGCTGGAAAACGCCAAGGCCGCGCTGGATCTGTTCCTGTCGCCGAGCAAGCTGATCGCCCAGCCGGACGCGCTGTTTCGTGATGATTGGCAGGAGCGCATCAACACCTTTCTGCATGGCTGGCTGCGTGAGCGTCAGTTGAGCCTGAACCTGCTGACCCGCGACCACAAACGTGAACTGGTGTTGGCGTTACACGCCGAAGGCGCGTTCAAGGGCAAGAGCGCGTCCAACTATGTCGCCAACGTACTGGGCATGGGGCGGGCGACGGTCTACAAGCATTTGAAGGAACTCAAGGGTTGAGCCCTTTCTGAAGACAGCTCCCACATTGACCGCGTATTTCCCTGGATCAGTCGCCGTAAATATCGGCCTTGAAGTACTGCTGTGAAATCTTCTGGTACTCGCCACTGGCACGAATGCCGTCGATGGCCGCATTCAATTCGCTGACCAACTCGCCATTGCCCTTGCGCACCGCAATCCCCGCGCCCTCACCGACGTATTTCGGATCCTTGAGTTCCGGCCCCACAAACGTGTAACCCTGGCCGCGTGGCATCGAGAGGAAGTCACTCAAGGGGATGGTGTCGGCAAAAATCGCGTCCAGGCGCCCTGCGGCCAGGTCCATGTAGATTTCTTCGTTATTGCTGTAGCGCTTGACGTTGATGCCCTTGGGTTCGAACACCTCGGTAGCATAACGGTCGGTGGTGGTGGCGCGCTGTACGCCGACGTTCTTGCCCTTGAGGCTGGCGTACTGGTCATCCACCACCGCGCCGTCCTTCATCACCAGGCGTGAGGAGGTGAAGTAGTATTTGTGGGTGAAATCCACCGACTTCTTGCGGTCCTCGTTAATGGTCATGGACGACAGCGCCAGGTCGATTTTCTTGACCTTGAGGGACGGGATGAGACCGTCGAACTCACCTTCAACCCACACGCATTTGACCTTCATTTGCGCGCACAGGGCGTTGCCGATGTCGTAGTCGAAACCGACGATCTTGCCGTCGCCGGTCTTGGACGCAAACGGTGGATAAGCGGCCTCGATGCCGATGCGCAGGGTTTTCTCGGCGGCCAGCAGGTGGCTGGCTGCGAACAGGCTCAGGGCCAGGGCGGGAATAAGGTGGCGTTTCTTCATGATCGGGTTCTCGCGGGTTGTTGTAGGTTTGGCAAGAGTGAAGAAAAACGGACAGCAGCTTTTTTGTACTTATAATTCCATACTGGACTTTTATGCTCATCGCGTCAATTCAGAACAAACGCGTACGAAATGTGGGAGGGGGCTTGCTCCCGATAGCGGTGTTTCAGTCACATAGAGACTGACTGACACTCTGCTATCGGGGGCAAGCCCCCTCCCACACTTGGACTTACAGTGCTCGTGAGACCTTACTTCGACACCGGCATCGCAAACTCCGCACCCTGTTCAATACTCTCTGACCAACGCTGCATGATTGACTTCTGCTTGGTGTAGAAACGCACACCCTCAGTGCCGTAGGCATGCATGTCGCCAAACAGGCTCTTCTTCCAGCCGCCAAAACCATGCCAGGCCATCGGCACCGGAATCGGCACGTTGATGCCGACCATGCCCACTTCGATGCGCCGCGCAAATTCGCGGGCGATGTTGCCGTCGCGGGTGAAGCAACTGACGCCGTTGCCGAACTCATGGTCGTTGACCAGCTTCACCGCTTCGGCGAAATCGTTGACGCGCACGCAGGCCAGCACCGGGCCGAAGATTTCTTCGCGGTAGATGCTCATGTCTTGGGTCACGTGGTCGAACAGCGTGGCGCCAAGCCAGAAGCCGTTTTCCAGGCCAGGCTCGGTTGGCACGTAATCACGACCGTCGAGTAGCAATTGCGCGCCGGCCTGTACGCCTTGCTCGATATAGCCGCTGATGCGCTCCAGGGCGGCCCGCGAAACAATCGGGCCCATCTCGGCTTTCAAGTCACGGCCATCGGTGATGCGCAGCGTCTTGGCGCGCTCGCTCAAGGCGGCGATGACCTTATCCCCCACGTCCCCCACCAGCACCGCCACCGAGATGGCCATGCAGCGCTCGCCGGCGCTACCGTAGGCAGCGCCCATCAGTGCATCGACGGTGCGCTCGATATCGGCATCGGGCATCACCACCATGTGGTTTTTCGCTCCGCCCAGGCCTTGTACGCGCTTGCCGTTGCGGGCGCCGCTCTCATAGATGTACTGGGCAATCGGCGTGGAACCGACAAAGCTCACAGCCTTGACGTCCGGGTGTTCGATCAGCGCATCCACCGATTCCTTGTCTCCCTGCACCACGTTGAACACGCCTTTGGGCAAGCCCGCTTCACGCAGCAGCTCGGCCATGAACAACGAAGCGCTCGGGTCGGTGGGGCTTGGCTTGAGGATGAAGGTGTTGCCCGCCGCGATGGCGATCGGGTACATCCACATCGGCACCATCACCGGGAAGTTGAACGGCGTCACGCCGGCCACCACGCCCAGCGGCTGGCGCATGGTCCAGTTGTCCATGCCACGGGAGACTTGGTCGGAATGCTCGCCCTTGAGCAGGTTGGGAATGCCGCAGGCAAATTCGAGAATGTCGATGCCACGGTCGACTTCGCCCTGGGCGTCGGTGAAGACCTTACCGTGCTCGGCGACAATGATGCGCGCCAAGTCATCCTTGCGCTCACGCAGCAGGTGCAGGTATTCAAACAACACGCGGGCGCGGCGGATCGGCGGGGTGTCGGCCCAGCCGGAGAATGCAGCCTGGGCGGCAGCGACGGCTTCGCCTACGGTCTGGCGGCTGGCCAGGGCCACGCGCGCGGTGACGTCACCGGTGGCCGGGTTATAGACGTCCTGATAGCGATCATCGCGGCTCACGCGCTGGTCGTTGATGTAGTGCTCGATGGTCGTGGTCATGGCAATGGATCCCAGGTGGGTAGCGTTGGGACACACGATAGGCTTTCGATTTGTTCCAAACCAGAGCAGAATCTAGAACTTATTGTCCTTTTATACGAACAATACACTCATGGAAAAGGCTGAGATCGAAGGGCTGTGGACCCATATCCACTGGCTGTCGGTGCTGGAAGAACAAGGCACCTACACCGCCGCTGCGGCACGGTTGGGGGTGAGCAAATCGGCGGTCAGCCAGCGCATCTCCGATCTGGAGAAAGCCACCGGTACGCGCCTGGTGACCCGCACCACCCGCAGCGTGCGATTGACCGAAGCCGGGTTGTCTTTGACCCGCGAAGTGCGCAGTGCCTATGCGCAGATTGCCCGCAGCTTCTCGTCGGTGCGCGACTCCGCCGGCGAAATTCGCGGCCTGGTGCGCCTGACCGCCCCCGTGGCGTTTGCCCGGCAACAACTGGTGCCGCACCTTTCCGGCTTTTTGCAGCAGTACCCGCAAGTGCGCATCCAGCTAGACGTGTCCGACGCCTTGAGCTCACTGGCGGCCGAAGGCTACGACCTGGCGGTGCGCCACGGTTTCCAGGTGCCGGAGACGCATGTGGCGTGGAAGCTGTGCGATACCACCTCAGTGCTGGTGGCTACCCAGGACTACCTGCAACGCCACGGTGAACCGCGAACCCCGGCAGACCTGGGCGCCCACAACTGCCTTTACTACCCACGGGGCAGCGACCAGCCGGCCTGGACCTTCGAGCGCGGCAGCAAAAATATCGAGCGCACCACCGTGCCCATCGCCGGCAGCTTTTCCACCAACAACAGCGAGGCCTTGCGCGACGCGGCGCTCAATCACCTGGGCGTCGCCTTGCTGCCGGACTTCAGCGCGCATGCTGCCCTGGCCAGCGGCAAGTTAGTACAGGTGTTGAAGGGCTGGACGCTCAAGGGCGCGTTTGCCGATGAAATTTATCTGATTCGGCCCTACTCGCCCCATGTGCCCAGGTCCGTGACGGTGCTGGTGGGGTATTTGAAGGAAAAACTGTCGGGCGGGTTTCAATTCACTGGCGGCTGATGAAGGCTCGCTCCTACAGAGGACAGTGACCCAATCCTGTTGAATTCTTGCCTGATCCTCTGAACTTGAAGTCGATTGCATAGATAGCTGTTGCGCGGTGGTCTAGAGTTCGACGATGGGCGACGTACAGTCGCACCGTTCCTATAAGAATTTTGCAGCACCAACCGATGATCAGCAGGTGAGCCAGCCATGGAATTACGTATTAACCAAAAGGCCTATCAAGTCGAGGCCGAGGCAGACACGCCGTTGTTGTGGGTGATCCGCGACAACCTGGGCCTGACCGGCACCAAGTACGGCTGCGGCCTGGCCCAGTGCGGCGCCTGTTCGGTGCTGGTGGACGGCAATGTGGTGCGCTCGTGCGTGACGCCGGTAGCCGGGGTGGTCGGTCTCGAGATCACCACCATCGAAGCCATCGAGGCCGATGAAGTAGGCAAACGCGTGGTCTCGGCCTGGGTCGAGCATCAGGTGGCGCAGTGCGGCTACTGCCAGTCCGGGCAGGTGATGGCGGCCACCGCGCTGCTCAAGCACACCCCCGCTCCGTCGAAAGCGCAGATCGATGCGGCAATGGTCAACCTGTGCCGCTGCGGCACTTACAACGCCATCCATGCTGCCATGGATGGCTTGGCCGCCGGGAAGGAGACCGCCTGATGAATATGTCCGAGATTCTGCCCGGCGTTAAATTGGACGAGCCGATCAACCTGTCGCGTCGGCGCTTTCTCGCCAGTACCGCCGTAGGTGCGCTGGTCATCGGCTTTGGCTTGCCCCTGGGCTCGTCGCGGGTGCAGGCCGCCACCGGCGCTGCTGAACGCGGCACCCAAGTGCCGGCGTTCCTGGAAATTCGCCCGGACGGTAGCGTGCGCCTGCTCAGCCCCTTCATGGAAGGCGGCCAGGGCACCCATACCGCCATGGCACAGATCATCGGCGAAGAGTTGGATGCCGACCCCGCCACTTTTATCGTCGAAGCGGCCCCGCCGGGTGAAGCCTACGTGGTAATGGAAAACGGCCTGCGCATCACCGGCGGCAGCATGTCGGTGCGCATGAGCTACCCGACCATGCGCCGCCTCGGCGCCCTCGCCCGCGCCATGCTGATGCAGGCCGGCGCCGAGCAACTGCGCGTGCCGCTCAGCGAGCTGACCACCCAGCCTGGCCGCGTGGTACACGCCGCGTCCGGCCGCTCCGTGGGCTACGGTGAACTGGCCGGTCGTGCCCTCGATATGCCGGTGCCCGACCCCGCTACCATCACCCTGCGCGACCCTAGCCAGTTCCGTTGGATCGGCAAGCCGGTCAAACGCCTGGATGCCTATGACAAATCCACCGGCAAGGCGCTTTACACCATCGACCTTAAACTCGACAACATGCTCCACGCCGCCGTCCAGCACGCGCCGCGCCTGGGCATGAGCGTGGGCAGCCTGCGTAACCAGGCCCAGGTCGAGGCCATGCCGGGGGTGCATTCGGTTCATACCTTGCCAGGCGCCGTGGCGGTGGTGGCCGAACGCTGGTGGCACGCCAAGCGTGCGGTGGAGGCCATCCAGGTTGAATGGCAGGAAGCCGCTGCCGACTCGGCCGTACGGGCGATGCCGGCGGATTTTTCCAGCGACAAATACCGCGACTTCCTCGCCGCCCAACAGGGCCCGGCCCGCGATGACGAAAACCAGGGCGATGTGGCCGGCGCCCTGGCTGGCGCCAAGACTCGGGTCGAAGCCACCTACCATAACCAATACCTCAACCATGCCCAGCTGGAGCCGCCTTCAGCCTTGGCGCGCTTCAACCCCGACGGCACGCTTGAGGTGTGGCTGCCCAACCAGGCGCCGGACATGTTCCGCGCCGACATTGCCAAGCGCACCGGCCTCGCCACCGAGCAAATCACCCTGCACTCCCCGCTGCTGGGGGGCTTTTTTGGTCGGCATTTCCTGTATGACTCGGCTAATCCGTACCCGCAGGCTATCGCGCTGGCCAAGGCGGTCGGCCGCCCGATCAAGCTGATCTGGAGCCGTGAAGAAGAGTTCCTGCGCGATGTGTTGCGCCCGCTCGCCGTGGTGAAGTTTCGTGCCGCGCTGGACGACAAGGGCCTGCCGGTAGCCATCGAAGCGGTGAGTGCCACCGAAGGCCCTACCGAAGCCCTCAGTGGCAAACAGGGCGAGCAGATCGACCCCACCGCCCTGGAAGGCCTGTCGGGCAAGAGTTATGCAATCCCCAACAAGCGCATCGCGCAGATCTACGTCAAGGGCGCGCCCATGCTCGGCTACTGGCGTTCAGTGGGTAATTCCCTTAACGATTTTTTCTACGAATCATTCCTGGATGAGCTGGCGGACAAGGGCGGCCACGACCCGTATGAGTTGCGCCTGCACCTGCTGCGCGACAACCCGCGGCTGACCACCTTGCTGCAAGCGGTGGGTGAGCTGTCCGGTGGCTGGAAGCGTGGCCCCTACACCGCCGAAGACGGCACACGCCGTGCACGCGGGGTGGCCATGGCTTCGCCCTTTGGCTCTCACGCGGCGGTAGTCGCCGAAGTGTCGATAGAGAACGGCCAGGTCAAGGTCCACCATATCTGGGAGGCCATCGACCCGGGCAGCATCGTCAACCCGGCGATCATTCAAGCCCAGGTCAGCGGCGCGGTAGCCTTGGGGCTCTCGCAAACGTTGCTGGAGGAAGCGGTGTACGTGGACGGTATGCCACGGGCGCGTAACTACGACCTGTATCCGATCCTGCCGCCCTCACGTATGGCGCAGGTGCACGTGAAGATCGTCGAGAGCGGCGAAAAGATGGGAGGCATCGGTGAACCGCCATTGCCCGCCGTGGCACCGGCGGTGGTCAATGCGGTGGCACAGTTGACCGGCCAGCGCATCCGCAGCTTGCCGTTGAGCCGCCACACCTTCAGTTAACCCACAGGGAACGCCCATGAACAACCGCCGATTCGCAAGAACCGCAGGCTGGCTGGCGCTGCCCTGCCTGGTCGCCGCAGGCCTGCTGGCCTGGTACGTCACCCGCGAGCCCGCCTCGCCGTTTGAACAGCAACAGGCCACCAGTTTCGACCCTGCCTTGGTCAGTCGCGGCGAATACGTCGCGCGGGTGAGTGACTGCGTGGCTTGCCACAGCCTGGCCGGCAAGCAGCCTTTCGCCGGTGGCCTGGAAATGGCCACGCCTCTGGGGGCGATCCACGCCACCAACATCACCCCCGACCGCGAGCATGGCATCGGCACCTACAGCCTGGCCGACTTTGATCGCGCCGTACGCCAGGGTGTCGCACCGGGCGGCCGTCGGCTGTACCCGGCCATGCCCTACCCGTCTTACGTCAAGCTCAGCGACGACGATGTGAAGGCGCTGTATGCGTTTTTCATGAAGGGCGTGCAACCGGCCAACCAGCCGAACATCCCCAGCGATATTCCCTGGCCGCTCAACCTGCGCTGGCCCATCGCCCTGTGGAATGGCGTGTTTGCGCCCATTGCCACTTACGCCGCCAAGCCCGACCAGGACGCGCTGTGGAACCGTGGCGCCTACATTGTCCAGGGCCCCGGCCACTGCGGCAGTTGCCACACACCGCGTGGCCTGGCCTTCAACGAGAAAGCCCTGGACGAATCCGACGCGCCGTTCCTCTCCGGAGCGCTGCTTGATGGCTGGTACGCACCCAGCCTGCGCCAGGACCCCAACACCGGCCTGGGCCGCTGGAGCGAAGCGCAGATCGTGCAGTTCCTCAAGACTGGGCGCAATGCCCATGCTGTGGTCTACGGCTCGATGACCGAAGCCTTCAACAACTCCACGCAGTTCATGCAGGACGAGGACTTGGCTGCTATCGCCCGCTATCTCAAATCACTGCCCGGTGACCCGCAGCGTGATGGCAGCCCCTGGCAGTATCAGGCGGTGACAGCGAGCCAGGATGTGCCCGGCGCCCACACTTACGCGACCCGCTGCGCCTCCTGCCACGGCCTCGACGGCAAAGGCCAGCCCGAATGGATGCCGCCCCTGGCCGGCGCCACGTCGGCACTGGCCAAGGAAAGCGCCTCGGCGATCAACATCACCCTCAACGGCTCGCAGCGCGTGGTGGCGGCCGGAATGCCGGACGCCTACCGGATGCCGGCGTTTCGTGAGCAGCTGTCCGATCAGGAAATCGCCGACGTGCTGAGCTACGTGCGTGGCACCTGGGGCAACAACGGTGGCGCGGTCGATGCAAAAGCGGTGAGCAAATTGCGCGGGCATACAGACCCGGCGAGCAGCAGCCCGATCATCCTGCATATGCGCTGAGTGATGCATGAACTGTGGGAGGGGGCTTGCTCCCGATGGCGGTGGCTCAGTCACAGTTATATTGACTGACACACCTATATCGGCAGCAGGCCCCCTCTCACATTTGGCCCGGGGACCTCTACTTGCTTTCGTCCGCCTTGCCTTCCTGCATCTGCACCGAAGACTTGCTGCCGCTGGTGTTGTCTTTGGTGGTGTTATCGGAACTGTCAAAACAACCGTGCAGCATGAACACACTGCACAAGCCCAGGCACATATATAACTTCTTCATGAGATTCCCCTAGCGATGTTTGGGTGATGCATCAGCCTATGCTGTATCAGGCTGGCGCAACCGCCCATATGTTCAACGCGCAGCCTCAGCGACTGACGAGTGGCTTGCCATCAACTCGCTAGCATTTGCGCACAACTAATTTGAGCTACCCTTGATCCGTTAAAGCCTGCTATCCGGTGACCCCATGGACACATTGACCAAAGCGCAAATCCAGCGCGCGCTTGCGAGGCGGCTGTGCAACTGCCGTGTCTCCTGCACGATCAATCCGGATAACAGCCTGTCGGTGACGGTGCTCGCGCCCGATGCCAACCAGTTCACCATCGCCAACATCAACCGTGCCCAGTATCACGGCGAGCCAGGGATCAATCGGCTCGTTCGGGAAATCCTGGAAGACATGGTGGTTTCGCGACAATCGTCGCGCCTCTCCTCCGTGGAGTAAACGCAAAACACAACGAGGCTTGCCATGCACGAAGGTGCACCTATCACGGCGTTGTCGTTGATGCCGAGTCATCTGGATTGAACAATCACTGACCAGCGCTTGCCTCACAGGAACACGGCTGCATCCGCCGCCCTTCGCATGAGGTATTGCAACATGTCTTACGATTATCAAGGCCCCGCCAGCATCATCACGGCTTCGCGTCACCTCGGAACCCAAGCAGATGAACGCCTCAACGAACACGTTGACGTAAATCTGACAGGGAGTGGTAAACCAACCCTGGTTCGCCTGGACTTTGACACTCCACTGGAGTGGCCCGGCCATCCCAATTTCGTCATGGTGAACTTGCCAGACGGCACCTCTTTCGGCGGTGTAATCGCTGAAATAGAGCGGCCAGCTGACGGAGCTGGGTGGGTAAAATTTACCGTGGATGACTGACTTCCACAGCGCTGCCAGCCCCCCATCGAATTGCCCGACAAGTTCTTTGAATTTTTTTTGACGTCAATTATCTGTAGTTCATGAGCATAGGGAGGCCTCATGAAAACCAACGAGCTATTTACCATCAAGTATCAACTTCACGGCGAGCCGAGGTCCTTTATCGTGCGTACGGCACGCATGAACAATGCTGAAGCATGGCATTGGGCCAGTTGCGATGCCGGCGTGGCGGTCATTCCCAGGTTCGGTCAAAACAACCTCAAGCGCGTGTCCAAGCCGATGGCGGAAAAATACGGCATTACCGATGTGCGCTGGTGCGGGGCAGAAGAAATTCAGTGGGCGGAGGGTGTCACACAATGAACAGTCAGGTGCTGGATTACACAATCAGTCAAAGGTGGGATGAGGAGATTGCGCAGAACACCCAGATGTTTTTCGAAGCGGATCGACTGGATGCGCAGGCGTATAACATCATCGAACACTACAGCGGCGATGCAACGACCTGGGCGCGCTTCACGGAGGCGAAGAAGCTTGCGGATGCGCAGCGGACTGCGGCTTATCGAGAGTGGATGCGTATACGGCGGGCGATGAGAACGTAGGAGCGAGCTTGCTCGCGAAAAACGTCAACGATAATGCGTAAACCTGAAGGGACGTGGCGCTTGTGAGTCTTTCGCGAGCAAGCTCGCTCCTACAAAAAAGACACGCCCCGTCCGGGGCGTGTCAGTCAACAAAGCGTGGACTGGTTTGTCGCTATCGGGGGCATGGGTGTCTACACACCTTTGGTGTGACGCCGGACCTGTGGGAGGGGGCTTGCCCCCGATGGCGACCTGACAGTTGACCAGGATGTTGGATCAGACCGAGTACATATCCGTTATTTAGGTAACGGCTGCTATTGGTTCCGCTTTTACAGCGGGTCACTTTGAAAAGCGCAAAGTAACCAAACGCTCTTGCCCCACCACTCGGCACCTCGCTTAGGCTCGGTGTGCCCGTAATCCGCCATGGATTTGGGGGGCCGCCGCCACGCGCCATCCATGGCGCGGGGCGGCTAAACCGGCATCCCTGCCGGTTTACCCCCCAAATCCCTGTCGAATTCCGGCCAGCGTGGTTTAACGGGGCGCCTCAGATCAAAAGCAGATCAAGAGCAAGATCAAGAGCGGCTCGCTTCGCATCGTGGTTAGCGTCGGCAGTGGCTAAAAAAGTTGTGTAGATACCCATGGCTATCGGGGGCAAGCCCCCTTTCACATTTTAACGCTGCTTGAATCAGGGGGATGTGCCGATTCAAAGAATCGGCTTGCCCCCCGTCACGCCATAGCGCTCGCCAGAGATGTAACTGCCTTCATCCGACGCCAGCAACACATAGATGGGCGCCACTTCCACCGGTTGGCCTGGGCGGCCCAGTGGCGTGTTGCCACCGAAATCCTTCACCGACTCCTCGGGCATGGTCGACACGATCAACGGCGTCCAGATCGGCCCCGGCGCTACGCTGTTCACCCGAATTCCACGCTCGCCCAGCATCTGCGCAAGGCCGGCGGTGAAGTTGGCAATGGCACCCTTGGTGGCCGCATAGGGCAACAGAGTCGGGTTGGGCATATCGGAATTGACCGACGAGGTGTTGATGATCGAACTGCCTTGCGCCATATGCGGCAGCGCTGCCTTGCAGATGCGAAACATCGCCGTGATATTGACGTTGAAGGTTTTCACCCAATCCTCGTCGGGAATATCTTCCAGGGATTTATAGGTCATCTGGAACGCAGCGTTATTGACCAGCACATCGATACGACCGAACTTCTCGACGGTGTCATTGACGATCGCCCTACACTGCGCCGCATCGCCCAGGTCGCCGGGCAGCAACAGGCACTGGCGCCCTGCCGCTTCAACCCAGCGAGCGGTCTCCTTGGCGTCCTCATGCTCGTCCAGGTACGACACCGCGACGTCCGCGCCTTCGCGAGCAAAGGCAATCGCCACCGCACGCCCGATACCGCTGTCGGCGCCGGTGATCAACGCAATCTTGTTGGCCAGGCGCCCCGAGCCTTTGTAGCTTTGCTCACCGCAATCCGGCACCGGGTCCATCTTGCGCTGGTCGCCCGGAACGGGCTGCTGCTGGGGATTGAAGGGTGGTTTTGGGTAGTGGTTCATCGGATTCCCTCCTGTGTATGGATACTGTTGCGAGGGCGTGCCGAGCGCGATAGTTCAGAGCAATTTTCATAAAATCGGATAACCGTTGCCGACAGATTTCCCTTTTTGTTGTAGAAGCGAGCTTGCTCGCGAAAATCGTCAACGCTGACGCGTACTTTCTGAATGAACACGGCGCCTGAGAGTTTTTCACGAGCAAGCACGCGCCTACCGTTGCGTAATAAAAATGTGCTATCCCTATGCGCTAGGGACTCATACATGAACGTGAAGCCGGCACTCGCCACGTGGAAGAAAAAACCAGAACGCCCATGACTGAACACCGCCCCCCCACCGCCACAGAGTGGCTGATCCGCCAGGCCCAACCCGACGACGTACACGCCCTGGTTGAACTGGACGCCTACGCGGCTGCCCATGCCCACCGCCGCGTATTTATCCACGACGCCGTGGTTAACCAGCAATGCCTGGTGGCAGTCAGCGACCACGCGTGCGCCGGGTACCTGGTGCTCACCCACGACTTTTTCGATCACGGCTTTATTGCCCTTGTGGTGGTATCACCGACCTGCCAGCGCCAGGGTGTGGCCCTGCGCCTGCTGGCGGCGGCCGAGGCGGCCTGCAAGACGCCGAAGTTGTTCGCCTCCACCAACGCCTCCAATCGCGCGTCCCAGGCATTGATGACAAAGGCCGGATTCATACCCAGCGGGCAGATCGAGAACCTCGACGAAGACGACCCCGAGTGCGTGTACGTCAAATTCCTGCGCTGATCTGCATCAGGCCCAGGCGATCACCCACGCCGCCAGGTAAAGGCCCACACCAAACACGCCATGATTGATCAGGCTGCGCAGTCGGTTCTTGCCTGGCGTCGGCGTCCTGGACGATGCAAACCCGGCCCCCATGGCCGGCTGTATCACAAACAGCGGAACGGCCACTGTCACAACACCCCACGCCAGTGCAGGTACAAAGGTCGGCGCCAGCAACCAGGCATCGCCTTCAATCCACACCAGCACCCACGCGAACACCACTCCGGTGACGTAATGCGCGATCCAACCCAGGGCTACTTCACCTCGAACGGGAAGCGCTTGCCCAATGCTTGAATGCGCAAATCGCCCCCGGCACGCATGGCCGACCCAACGCCCAACGAACGCAAAATTCAGGGTCGGAACGCCAAGCACCTTCATCAGCAGCATCCACATATCCATCACCACGGTAGCCCCTGCCCCCAACAACACCACCTGTGCAACCCCTTCCAGCGCTGTCATACCTACCTCTTAGTCATGGACCCATTCAACCTGCGCAGGCATCATAGAAGTTGAAGTCAACTTCAAGTCAATGGTCTGTCTATGGATATCACCGAGGTCGTCAAACGCACGGGCATTGCTGCCCATACGCTGCGTTTTTATGAAAAGAAGGGGTTGATTACATCGACCAGCCCGCCCGGTGCTCGCCGTCATTTCGCAGCAGCGGTCGTTGAGCAGTTGGCGGTCATCGCCCTCGGGCGGGCGGGTGGCCTGTCGCTGGACGAGATACACGCCATGCTGTCACCCAATGGCCAGGCCAATGTGGATAGAGCGGTGCTGCTGGCCAAGGCCGACGAGATTGATGCCACGGTCAAACACCTGCAGGCGATGAGCCGGGGCTTGCGCCATGCGGCCGCCTGCCCTGCCCCCAACCACGCACAATGCCCGACTTTTCGCCGCCTACTCACCATCGCAGCAGCAGGAACCTTCAAGCGCGGCAGCGCCGGTCTCGCCAGGGTTCGGCCTGCTCACTCAAACACTGAGGCACTATGATTCGCCACTTTCAACCTGCCGACCTGGAACCCGTCCTGGATATTTGGCTGCAAGCGTCCATCCTGGCCCACCACTTTATCGCCCCCCCCTTCTGGCATGACCAACTGGGCGCCATGCGCGAGGTCTACCTGCCCAGCGCCGTGACCCGTGTGTTTGAAGCCGACGGGAAAGTGCTGGGCTTCAGTTGCGTATATGAAGACACCCTGGCGGCGCTGTTTGTCGCGCCTGAGCATCAGGGCAGTGGTATCGGTACACAATTGCTCAAGGACGCGCAGGCAGCCAGAACCTCACTTCAACTGAGCGTGTATTCGCAGAATGTTCCCAGCCTTCACTTCTACAAGAAGCACGGTTTTACCGTATTCAGAGAGCAACGGGACGAACACACAGGTCACCTTGAAACAGTGATGGGCTGGGCGCCTGATGGATTATTTGACCCACTGCCCTGATTACTCCAACCCGTATTGCACTCGACCTTTCCCATAAACGCCGCCAGCGCCTCCGGATCAGGCAACGGCGCCGCACTGATCAGCACGTTGGGCACATGGCACCACGCAAGCGCGGGCGAAGCGCGTTCGCCCTGACCATAGATCAATACATGACGAATCTGTGGGTTGTCCCTGATGAACCAGAGCAAATCGAATTTCACGCTGTGCGCCAGGGCGGCATTGATGATCAGCACATCCAGCGGCGTATCGCCGAACTCCACAGCACTGAGGACTTCATCCAGCCGGTGTATCGGCGCGATACGGTAATAGCCCAACTGGTTCAACGCCCGCTCGATTTTCAAGCGGTAGAAGTGCTGCCCATCGGCAATCAGAATACGTAGCGCTTTATTGGTCATGTCCCCACCACTCACTGATAAATGATCGTGAAGGTTGCCGACGCATTCGCCGGCCCCGGCGTAACCTTGGCCCCGGTTTGCAGGTAGCGCGCGCGCAGCGGGATGGAATAACTGCTTTCGGTACTCCTGAGGGACAGGCCCGCATTTCGGTTGCTCGCCAATGGCAGGGCAACGCCGTTGCTGGTGGCGACCTGAATGCCGACGCCAGTCGCGGCAGGCGCATTGCCGGCCGTGCTCGGGTCGAGGCTCAGAATGCCGTTGCTTGCATTGATGGCCGTCCGAGCCGGGTCGATGCGGTATTGCAGTGTGTTGTTGACGCGGGTCCCGCTGGTGCCGGTGCCGGTGGGTGAGTTACCGCTTTGTGAAATCCAGCCGGGACCGGTAGTGGAAAACATGCCGTTGAACGCCGGGCAGTCATTCAAGGCGATGGCAAAATCCGTCCAGCCCGTGCTGCTGTTAAGGCCAGTGAATTTATTGACCAGGTGTGTGCCCATGGGCACCGAGACATCCGGTGTACTGCAGGTTCGCGAAACAATCTGGATGCTGCCGGAAATGCCCATCCTGAAGCCGTTCATTCTGGCGTCGCCGAAATTGCCGAACAGACTCACAATCGGCAATGTATTGCCCACCAGCACACCCGGCGTCACCTCGCCAATCTTGATCAAGATCAGCTCAAAGTTCGAAGGCCCGTCAAACGGCACGAGGCATCGCCACCCGGGCGTACACGTGGTCCATGCCTTGGCGCTTTGCCTGGGCAGCAGGCCACCGTTGCTATTGAAAGCAACGCCCAATCCGGGAACGCTGGTTCTGTAGACCTTATTGGCATAGGTGCCAGTGGTCATATTGGCAAGGGCATAGCTGGATTCAACCGTGAGTTCGGTCCACTGTTGATACGGCGCGAAAAGGCACTCAAGCTTGACCGCCTGGCCTGTCGCCATATTGAATCTTTGACGATAGACCTCAGTGCCCACCGGCACATCACGCCCGACGGTGATCGCCGAGATCTGCAACGGCATGGAGCCAACGGCAGGCCGGACACCGTCCATGTAGGAACAGGTGACCGCCATGGCCGTGCCGGCCGAGGCCCACAAGGCCATGCCCAGCAACCCCAGTTTGATAAAAGAACCGATGTTCATAACGCTACCTTTTGCTGGGTGTTGGGCTGCACGCTGTCAGCGACCTGTTTGCCGGCCGCACACACGGCGTCCACTTGTTGCAGCTGTTGCCCATCGCCAGGGCCTGGCGGGATCGTCAGGGCGCACTGCTGCTGCGCCCGGCTGCCCCAATTGACCAGCAAGCGGCGCGTCTCGGGTTTGATCCGCGCATACAGTTGCCCGCCCTGCCCGACCACGCCCACGGTGGCCCCCTCGCCGTCGGTCACCCCCGCGCCGAACGGCAGGCTGCTGCCGTCGTCCAGGCGCACATTGAGCAACACCGCCCGGCCCTGGTTGGTGGTGTATTTGAGGTGCACGACTGCACCGGCACGCGGCGCGGTCTGCTGGCTGGTTTCGCTCAACTCAACGTCCAGGGAACTGCCGATCGGGTCGATCGCCACCTCGTTCAACTCATACGGGCGCAGGTACGGCACCACGGCGTTGCCGCTGCCGTCGAGCCTCAGGCCCGGGTAGCCGGAGACCTTCGCCCCCTCGGCGCCTGGCGCGCTGACCACGGCCATGGTTTCGCCGCGGTAAGGCGTCATGGTCACACCATCGCCATGGGCCACTACCGTACCGCTCGCGCCCACCGATGCGCTGGTATAGCCATCGCCTCGGCCCAGGGCGGCACTGAGCATGGCGCGGGCGCCGGTGTACTGGCCGTTGAGGGCGGCACTCTTGGTGTTGCTGGCGCCGTCATGACCGAAGGTGGCGCCATAGCCATATTGGCGATCCTGGCCGGCAGTGCCGCTGATACCCGCCTGCTCGCTGTAATTGCCGCGAGTGTCACGGCCCAGTTGTGCGGTGACTTGCGGCCCATAGCCCGAGCCGCCAAATTCGAGCGGCATGCTCATGGTCAGCAGAAAACTGTTTTCCATATCGCCCAGGCCCATGCGGCTGCGGTTGGCATTCACGCTGAAACTCACCCGGTTGAACTGCTTGCTGTAGCTGAGCTGGTACTGCACGTCGCTGCCCTGCTGGTTCCAGTAGTTCTGGGCATAGCCGCTGATCGACACCTGGCCCCAAGGCCCGAAGCTCTGGTCGGCGGTGAGTGACAAGCGGCTGCGCGGGCGGCCGAACTGGCTGGTGTCCCAACCGTTTTTCTCGGCATCGAGCAGCTGCACGGCATTGCTGAAATCCAGGTAGTCACGGGTGGAAAAACGGTAGGCCGCCACCGAAAAGTTACTGCCGGTGCTAAGAATGTTCTTGCTGTAGGACAGGCGCATGCTCTGCCCCTTCGCCCGACCGGCAGCCAGGTCGGTCTGGGCGTGTGTCACGTCCACCGCCAAGGCGCCGATCGGCGTGCCGAACGCCAAGCCTGTGAGGACAGCCGCGTAGTGATCGCTCGATTGCACACCGCCGAACCCGGTGAAGGTGTTGTTCAGGCCATATTGCAGCGTGCCTTGCAGCAGGCGCGTCTGCTCGTCAACGAAGTTGTTGCGGGTTTCACCGGCGGTAACGCTGAAACGTGACGTGCCAGGACGCAGCAACTGACTGACCGAGGCATAGGGCACGATAAAGTTTTGTTCGGTACCGTCCGCCTCGGCCACGCTCACGTTGAGATCGCCCCCGTAGCCGGTGGAGTACAGGTCGTCAATCACGAAGGCGCCGGGGGCGACCGTGGTTTCCAGCAGCACGTTGCCGGCCTGGCGAATGGTGACGCGCGCATTGGTGCGGGCGATGCCACGAATAACCGGCGCATACCCGCGCATGGAGTCGGGCAACATGCGGTCATCACTGGCCAACTGCACGCCGCGATAAGACAAGGTGTCGAAGATCTCGCCGCTGGTGTTGGACTCACCCACAGTCAGCTGGCTTTTCAGCGCAGTGATATCGCGTTGGGCGTAGCTGTCCAACGCCTGGTACTGGCTACCGTTGCGCGATTGCCAGCCTACCGATGCATTGTGACGCAAGCGCCAATCGCCAAGGTTGAGGCCGGCATTGAGCCCCAGGAAGGCCGAGTCATTGTTGCCACTGCGGGTGCGGTTGCGATTGGCATTGAAGTTGTAACTGAGCAGGCCTGCGGTGACGCCACGGTCCCACAGTTCAGGGCTGACATAACCCCGCGAATTTCGCTTCAAGGCCGCCTGGGGGATGCTGAGGTCGAGCGCCTGGTTCTCCGGGGAAAAGTTCGCACTGGCACCCTGGATCAAACTGCTCAATGCCGTGCAACCTGGACCGTCAAGCGCCTGGCTGGCTTCGGGCGACAGTTTGGCGATGTTCACGCCCTGGCGCTCAAGCAAACCATGGTCCATGCACACCACCGGCTTGCTGCCGTCAGGCTGGGCCTCGATACGTATGTCCTGGCGACTGTTCAACTGGCCGTTGAGCACAACGTCCGCACGGTACTGCCCAGGGGTCACCGGGTTACCGGCCTGGTATTTGCCGAGGTCGAGATTGCGTGAGTCTTCCGGCAGGAATGCATCGTTGAACTGCACCTCTTGCGCCATCGCGGCGTGTACGCCCCAGGCGCCTGGCGTGACGGCCAGTACCTTGAGTATCAAGCGGGTGAGCGGATTCAGGGCGAAGCGAGGCTGCGCCCCCAGAGGCGGCCTGGAGCGGGAAGAGGTCTGCATAAATGACTCGCGGGTAAAGACGTCAGGAATTGATCAGGGCTTGAGTGCTTTCCGAGTCGGGATCAGCGCGCCGTAATCGTTGATTGCGCTGAACTCCACCTGTGCGCCTGCGGCGGGTGGGGTTTTAAGAGTCGGCAGCGGAAATTGCCGGGTTTGACCCGGGCCCACCATGCCGTCCTCACTGCGCGCGCGCTGACCGCCGGCCACCAGGTCCAGCTCGACCAGCGATACGTGAAACGCCGACGGGTTGAACGCTTGCAGGGCAAGGCCCTGGCCATCGCGGGCCGCAACCAGTTGCCATTGCACCTGCTCGATCGCTTCGCTGGCGGTGCCTGCAAGACCGGTCGGGCGATAGAACAATTTGATCCGCGAACGGAAGGCCATTTGCAGAGTGTTCAGGTCTTCCCCAGCCTCGGGTTTAGGCGGAATTTCCAGCACGTTGAGCCAGAAAACCGACTCCTTGTCCTGGGGCAGCGCTGTCCCTGTGAATAGCACTCGCAGGCTTTGGCCCTTGGTCGGGTCGATACGCGCCACCGGAGGCGACAGCAGAAACGGCGCCTTGGAGCTGGTGGGGGTGGACTCCACACTGCCGGTGTCAATCCACGCTTGCATCAACGCGGGTTGAGTACCGTTGTTATTGAGTTTTACCGTGACTTCTTTCTGGTCCGCCGGGTAGATCACGCGGGTACCGGTGATCACTACACCTGCCAGCGCCTGGGAACACCCAAGTGCCACAAGGCTTGCCAGAAGCAATTGTTTAAATGCAAGTATGCAAGGCATGACTTAGTCCCAATGCCGCCCCGAAAACACGCCCTTTAAATAAACAACAGGGCGTGCCTTCATTACCGGCGACTTACTGATAATTGATGGAGTAAGTCACGTTGCTGATAACGGTGCCCGGCGTGGTCGCGGCCTGGGCATAGTACTGAACTGCGTATGGCAGGTCTGCGCTGAGTGAGGTGGCATCGATGTCGATACGGCTGGTGGACGCCACTTGTGCGGTGTCACCGGCTTTGATGGCCTTGCCATTGGATGCGTCGACCAATTGCAGTTGGACCTTGGTGGCACCACCGCCGATGTTCTTCAAGTTGCCGCTGGCCGGGTCAACCGAGCCGCCGGCTTCAAAGAATGCAGCCGCGGTTTTCAGCGCTGCCGAGCATTTGCTCAACTGAATGCTGAAACCGGTCTGGCCCGCCACCTGACCAGCAGAGGCCAGGGAAGCAGTGGAGATAGTCGGCAGCGTGACGGTGGTGCCTGCCGAGCCGGCCGCCCCATTCACTGCAACCTGGCAGGTCTCGGCCTTCAGTTCACCGTTGAAATTGATGGTGCCATCCGAAGCCATGGCAGCGGAGGTGGCGGTTGCGGCGACCAATGCAGCGAGGACGCGGGCTTTGTAATTCATGAGTAACTCCGAGAGAGCGATATACCAGGTAAGTGAAGAAGTTTCCGGTGCTGGATAACTTCTGTGTTGTTGCGCAGTGAAGTGTAGGGAGTCCGCGCAACACCCAATATAGGAGTGCTCCTAAAAACAACTAAGCCACTCAATATTTTCAACAATTAACGTCTGTTTCGCTCGGCAAAAACTTACGCACTTCAACTTATGTTATTTGTTGGGAGGGTCACTACTTCGTCTATAGGAGTGGTCCTAAAAACCAGGCTGTCGAGGCAAGACGCGTTATTCAATAACCGGCCGCAGCCCAGTCTTGCGCCATAAGATTGAGTTGATCCGCAACCGCTACGGTTGGCCAGTTCACTTCATCGTGCAACAACGACTCGATCCCTTCGGCGCCGGCCGCTATCGCAGTCCAGCCTACCGTCTGTGCAGCCCCCTTTAGCCGATGCGCCGCCTGCAGGGCAACCGGGCGATCACGCAGGGCAACAGCGCTGAACAGACGGTTCAGATCCTGGCGCAGCGCTTCTTGCTGCCCTTCCCGCTCCTGCCCTGAGACGCTGTGTACCTGCGCCGCTGGTATCAGGACCTGATCGCACCACAGCTCGATCATTTGCTGCAATTTGTCCTGACGCACCGGCTTGCTCAGCACGCCGTCCAGGCCGGCCTCAAAACAGCGTTCAAGATAGTCATTACCTGTTACCTGCGACATCGCAATGATTGGACAATGCCCGCGCTGTTGTTGGCGCTCCACGTCGCGCATAGGGCCGCTCAGGTTGAACGCCTGATGCTCATCGATCAGCACCAGATCGACCCTGTGCTGATTGAATAGCGCCAGCGCCTCGTCACCCTCGACCGCCAGCCGTACGCCCAGGCCAAAATCTTGAAGCAATGCCTGCACTGCTTGCTGATCGGTATATTCGCCTCCCGACACCAGCACCCATAATGAAACCTCCCTGGACGCCGCATCAGGATCTGCTGCCCGCACAGGCGGCTCAAGCGCTCCAGCCCACTCGACGGGCAACCTCACTTCGACCTGGGTGCCGCTCCCCGGGACGCTGCTCAAGGTCAGCTCACCGTGCATCAACTTCACCAAACGGCGACAGATCACCAGCCCCAAACCGGTGCCGCCACTGCGCTTGAATGATTGCCTGGCGCGGGCACAGGGCCGAAACAGAGTAGCTTGCGCCTGGTCGGACAACCCAATGCCGGTGTCGACCACGCGAATCACCGCCTGCGAAGTTACCCCCGGCGGTGCGTCGGGCAACAGCAGCTGCACCTCCACTCGGCCGTGCTCGGTGAACTTGATGGCGTTGGAGATCAGGTTACGCAGCACCTGGGCCACCCGCTGGTCATCAACCAATGCTGAAGCAACGGGGCGTTGACCGGTCAATGTCAACGTCAGCCCCTTTTCCTCGGCATAGACTCGGTAATCATCCACCTGCTGTTGCAGCAATGACCACAGATCCACCGGCTCAAGATTGAGCTGCAATTGCCCGGCCTCCATCTTGGAGATATCCAGCACATCGTCGACCAAGCGCAGCAAGGTATTGGCGCCGGTATTGGCCAGGTCCGCGAGGTGCCGCTGTTGTTCGTCCAGTGGCGTGTGCTCAAGCAGCTCAACCGCCGCCAGCACCGCGTTCATGGGTGAGCGCACTTCATGGCTCATGACCGCCAGGAACATCGCTTTCTCGCGCTCGCGCTGCACGACGCGCCGCCGCTGGACCCGGCTTTGCCACACCAGCGTAATGAGCAACAGCACAATGGCCAGCAACAGCCACAACTCACCCGCGTAATGTTCGGCGATGGACCTGATGGTCGGGATATCCAGGTTCATGTCGGCAAACCAGGCATCGAAGATCGCCTTGCGCTCATCCCCGGTGATGGAGGCCAATGCCTTCTCCAGGATCGACAGCAGGATCTCATCGCTGTCGCGCACTGCCATGCTGACACCGGTGTGCAGTTGCGGCACCACGCCGGATATCTGCAAGACGCCCTGATACTGGCGGGAAAGATACGGGATCAACAACCACTCCGAAGCGATAGCGGCGTCCGCCTTGCCGTCCTTGACCATCGCCATCATGTCGACCGCGTTCTGGGCGGCTATGAGCGTGACCCCTGGGGCCTCTTCACGCAGGAAGGCGCCATAGACTTCGCGCCCCAACATGGCCAAGCGTTTATGGGCCAACTGCTCCAGATTCGCCAGGGGCTGATCGCCAAAACGACTGACGAGGATCGTCGAGCTGGTGTTGTAAGGCACGGTGTAGAGCATCCCACGATCCTGGGCCGGGTCGTCGGAACGACGTCGAGTGGACAATATGTCCACCTCACCGCCGATCAGCATCTCCTTGCGCGCACTGCGCGTGGTGGTCAGCACCGGCTCGAAATGCAGACCGGTACGCAACCCGATCAGCCTCAGGTACTTGGCCGACAGGCCGCGCAATTGGCCGCCGCTCATGTATTCGAATGGCAGCAGGTCCTCGAACACCCCCACACGCAGTACCGGATGGGCAGCGATCCAGTCCACCTCCTGCTGCGTCAACGTCATCGGTGGCGAACTGGCGTATACGCCTACCGACGCCGGAAGGCACACCAATGCCAGTACCAGCAGCAGGCGCCTCATCAGCGCGCCGTCCGCTGCGCACGCGTCGCCGGCAGTATGTCGAGCACTGTATCGCCGCTCAACGCGGCCCAATGCTGCAACAACGGCCGCAGGGCTTGGGCGTGCACCGGTCCCCACTCTGTTTCGCCATACAGCAGACGCTCCATGTACTCGGCGGCCTGCGCCAGTGCCGACCACTCCATGATCAACGCCGCACCGTGCAATCGATGAGCCACGTGTTGAGCCGATTCGCGGTCGCACAGGGCGATGGCTTTGACCAGGTTTGCCAGGTCACCGGCCATTTCACGGTTGATTGCGGCTTGATCCAGCAAAGGCGCCATCAAGCTGGTACTGGGGGCGGCCAGCTTGACCCCGCACCAGCGTTCAATGACTTCGCACAGCTGCCCAAGGCGTATGGGCTTGCTCAGCGTCGCGTCCATGCCCGCCTCAATACAGCGTTGAAGATGACGGTCGCCGGTCAGGGCAGAGATCGCGATAATCGGGCTGCGTGTGCGCCCCAGTTGTATTTCCAGGGCGCGCAACCTGCGCACCAGGCCATAACCGTCTTCATCGGGCAAATCACAGTCCATCAGCACCAGGTCGTATACGGCTTCCCTGAACAGCCGCCAGGCTTGCGCGGCGTCGGCAGCGATCACTGGCTGGCAGCCGAATGCACTGATCTGCGCACGCAAAACCTCCTGGTTCGCATAGGTATCTTCCACCACCAGAATCTGCAGGCCGCTTACGGTTGGCAGGGCTGAGGGTGCCGCTTGCGGCATCAAGACCGGTGGCTCCTCGCCGATGCTCACCGGTAAGCGGATAGCCACTGTCGTGCCTGAGCCCTGCTCGCTCGTCAGCGTCAACGTCCCCTGCATCAAACCCACCAGTTGCCGGCAAATCATCAGGCCCAACCCGGTGCCCCCTGTGCGCCGGGAAGACTCTCGGGCCTGGGCATAAGGACGAAACAGGGCGGCCTGCGCTGCGTCTGAAATACCGACTCCACTGTCGCGAACCTCAATCTGCAATTGCGCGGTGCCGTCCGCTGACACCGCTAACGCTACGTCGATGTCGATACCGCCCATGTCGGTAAACTTGATGGCGTTGGATAGCAAGTTATGAAAAATCTGCGTGAGCCGGGAGCTGTCTAGCAACAACAAGGGCAACTGCGCCTGAATATGACAGTTCAAGCTCAGGTGTTTTTCCCGCGCGCGCAGTCGATGCAGCCCGACTACACCTTGAACCAATGCCTCAATGTCGATTGCCTCGACAGCCAGCCTTGGCGGTTTGGCAATTGAGCCGGGCCTGTCCAAAACATCATCCAGCAGCCGCCCCAAGGCGTTGGCACCACTGTTAGCCAGATGGGCCAAATGGCGCTGCTGCTGGTTGAGCCGGGTGTGCCCGAGCAATTCCATTGCCGCCAGCACTGCGTTCATCGGTGAACGGATTTCATGCCCCATCACCGCCAGAAACATGGTTTTTTCCTGCTCGTTACGCACCGCCAGGCGCCGTTGACGCTGGCCTCGATACAGCAGTGCGCACAGGCTGACCAGCACGAGCGCGCCAAGGATCAACACATGCAAATAATGGGCGGCGATACTGGGCAGCGATGGAACATTCAGGTACAGATCCTGGTACCAGCGCCCATACAGCCGGTTGCGTTGCTCGACGGTGATGGAGGCGAACACCTTCTCCAGTATTGAATACAGCATGACCTGGTCTGTACGGGTCGCCATGCTCACATCCAGCACCTGGCTGCCGAGCACACCGGATACTTCCAGAATGCCCTGGAACCGTTGATACAGATAAGGCGTTAGAAAGATGGCTGACGCGATTGCCGCATCGGCACTGCCGTCTTCAACGCTGGTCAGTATCTCCAAGGCTGAAGCGCTTTTTTTGAAAGTGGCCTGCACCCCTTTTCGGCGAAAGATCTGCTGGTAATACGTACCATCGGGTATCGCTACGGTCTTACCATGCAATTGGTCAATATCGAAAACATCGGGGCTCTCGACACGCGTCACAATGACCGGTGAGGTCGATTCGTAGGCAAGCGTTCGAAGCCCCTTGGTAGTGGGTTCAGACCTGAAGCGTAAATAAGACGACAGCAGGTCAACCTGGCCTTCCAGCAACATTTTCTCGCGCTCGGCCAGCGTTTTTCCAGGTACGAACGTGAACTGAAGGCCGGTCGCGGCCGTGACGAATTGCAAATACTCTATCGACCGCCCGCGCATGACTGCGTCGCTGATGTATTCGAAGGGCATCAGGTCTTCGACCACGCCGACCCGTAATACTGGATGCGTCTGGACCCAATCCTTTTGCTCTGCACTCAGCTCGACCGGACCGGCCCTTGCAGCAGGCACCATCATTATCAGCAAGCTACATAACGCCACGGTACACAGCGCCCTTTTCATGGAGTACCGATGATCTTGTTGAGCTTGAACAGCTCATTGTTAGACGTCACCCCAAGCTTGCGGAATGCAGAAGTTTTTTGCGTGCTGATGGTTTTGATGCTGCGATTGAATTTCTCGGCAATTTCACTCACGGTCATGCCTGCCAGATAACAGCGAATGACTTCCTGCTCGCGGCTCGTCAATTCCGCCAGGGCCAGCGCATCGCGCTCCACGTTGGTGCTTTCACGCGTCTCACCCGTGACCGTTTCCGCCAAGCGATAGGTCATGTCGGTGTTCAAATACACGGCGCCCGCTGCGACTTTGCGAATCGCTTTCACCAACTGGCTCATGTCTTCGCCCTTCCCCACAAAACCACGTGCGCCCACGCGCATGGCCAGGCCCACTGTCGCCGGATCATGATGGCTGGACAAGATCAGAATATGGCATTCGGGAAATTTGACGCGCAACGCCCGGATCAGTGATACACCGTCCAACTCATTGGGATTAAGAGAGAAATCCAGCAGTAGTAAATCTGCCGGTGCCGTAACAAGGCCGGCAATCAAGTCGCGACTTTTTTCATAAATGCCAACCACTTCAAAGTTCGCCTCGGCTGCCAACGTATTGGCAAGGCCATGTCGAACGACGGCGTGGTCATCCAATAACGCAATGCGTATGGTTTTCATCGTGATCGTACCCTCTCGGCCCGGCGCGCGCCGCACCGTCGAAACACAGGGATAACTCATCGATACAACGTCTAATACGCACATGAGTATATGCAATAACCGCAAAATGACACGCGCACAGCAGATGAATCCGCACCGCTCAAATTCCTTCGATAATATGCCTGATCCTGAATAACTCATTGTTCGACATCACCCCCAACTTGCGAAATGCGGCGGCTTTTTGCGAACTGATGGTTTTGATACTGCGGTTGAATTTCTCGGCGATCTCGGTGATGGTCATGCCGGCCAGGTAACACCGAATCACCTCCTGTTCACGTGCAGAAAGGCTGACAAAGCGCAGGGCTTCATCCCGGCCGTTAGCCTCGCCGTCATAGCTCACGGCGGTGGCCTCCGCCACGCGGTAGGCCATGTCCGGGCTCAAGTACACGGCGCCTGAGGCCACCAGCCGGACCGCGCAGATCAACTGCTCCATGTCTTCGCCCTTGCCCAGAAACCCGCGTGCGCCCACCCGTAACGCCAGGATTGCGGTCGCTGCGTCATGGTGCGTGGAAAAGATCAGGATCCGGCAGGCTGGAAACTTCACGCGCAGCGCGCGAATCAACGAAATACCATCCAGCTCGCAGGGGCCCAGCACAAAATCCAGCAGCAATATCTCGGCCGGTGCTGTCGCCAGCCCGGTTATCAGGTCACGGCTACGGCTGTACACGCCGACCACTTCAAAATCCGGTTCCTGTACCAGTCGATTGACTAAACCATGTCGTACAATTGCATGATCATCCAGCAAAGCAATGTGTAAACGTTTCATAGATCAAGGAACACTCTTTATAACGAGCAAAAAGACGAGAACAGCAACTTTATTGACTGTTAATTGGTTCTCGACTTCTCAAGCGCAAGTTCGCCAGCCGAGCTGGCCACGCCTCAGCAGCAGGACATTCAAAAGTACTGAACAATTGAAAAATCAGACGATGCGAAACTTAATGCAATTGCATTCAGATGAATATCAGACTGCTCTTAAAAGCGTAGGGCTCACTCAGCCAGCGATGTACCGGGACTGCTCTGTTGAATCACAAAGTTGAGGAAAGCATCGATTTCCATTGGCCGCGCCAAGGCATAGCCTTGTCCGATCCGGCAGCCCAAACGGTGCAGCAGCGGGATCGTCGACTCATCCTCGATCCCCTCCGCCACCAGGCTCAGGTTGAGCAGCCGCGCCCAGTTGACGATGCCGGCGATGACATTGCGCGACGAGGAATGCTGTTCGACACCCCGGACAAACGAGCCATCGATTTTCATCTCGTCAAACGACAGGTTTGCCAGTAAGGCAAAGGTTGCCGCCCCGGTACCGAAATCGTCCATCGACACCTGGAAACCCTTGGCCCGAATCGCAGTTAACGAAGCCGACAGGTGCAGCTCATTGGGTTCAGGGACGTCTTCGGTCAGCTCGATCTTGAGCAGGCGATTGGGCAGCTCTGCCTGGCGCATTCTGGCCGCCAGGCGATCGGCGAAGTTGGGCGTACAAATCGTCTTGGCTGAAGCATTCACGGCGATGGGAATCTGGATGTTCGCGCGTTTGAGCGACAGCATGACCTTGATCGTCCACATCTCCACCAGGCTGAACAACAGCAAATCCAGGCCCAGGCGGTTGACCAAAGGCATCAGTACCGAAGGCGGTACTTCACCAAAGCGTGGGTGCTTCCAGCGCACCAACGCTTCGGCCCCCACAATGCGTCGGCTGAGCAATTCGAACTGCGGTTGAAACACAAAGCGCAGCCCGTCGCCGGTCGTCAGCGCATGGATCACCTCATCTTCGGCCAGGGCGTCGAAGGTGTTTTTGCGTAGCGAGGGGTCGGGTTGCACGCGGGTCAGTACCGTGGCGCGCAATGCATCGCCCAGGTCCAGGGTGCCGCCTTCGCGCACGATCTCGACGAAAATGCCCGCCGCCCTCGCCAAACGGGCATGGGACTCCAGGGCGCTGACGGCGACTCCACCCATGTACTTGACCCACAGCGGCTTGGCCGACCTTTCACGTGCAGACGTACGTGCACCGTCAGCGGCCCCACCCGGCGCGCCCAGCGTGGTTTCGCCCATCCAGAAAATGCCTGGAAACTGGGCCAGTTTGCCTGACTCGTGACGGGCCTTGAGCAAGCTCGGCAACATCAAGCCATCGCCGCATTCAGGGCGAATTTCACACACGATGACATCGACCGGATAATCATCCAGCCACGCTTGCAGCGCATCCAGCGAGTCGACGTTGGCCAGAGGCAGAACGCCCAAGCCACTCAAGGCGGATGCAAGCCGATGTGCGCACGCCGCATCGGATGCCAGCGTGATTACACGTAACGCGCTGAACTCGTTGGGCACGGCGACATTTAGGATCATGACAAGGATTTTCCCGAGACTATTTCTTCAGGGAAAAAGCTTATCAGCGCCAAAAAAGAAACAAATAGGACTGGGACTAAAAGCCAGGGTGGCTGCCATCAGCCTTTATTGAGCCGCATCCGCCCCATCACGCATACGCCGGATATCCCGTAAGGGCGGCGCGCCAAACAGTCGCTTGTATTCGCGGCTGAATTGCGAGGCGCTTTCATAGCCCACCAGGCTGCTCGCCTGGCCTGCGTCCAAGGCCTGATTGAGCATCAGTTGCCGCGCTTCCTGCAGACGCATCTGCTTCTGGAACTGCAAAGGACTCATGCCGGTGATATCGCGAAAATGCTGACGGAATGTCGCTGGGCTCATATGCGCGTGTGCCGCCAGAGCGTCCAGGCTCAAGGCTTGCTTGAAGTTTTTCCTGAACCAGGAAAGCGTCTTCGCCATGCGCTGACGCGGCGTACCGTCGCCGATGATATGCCGCAATTGGGCGCCCTGAGGGCCTGCCAGCAAACGCACAATGATTTCCTGTTGCAGCAGCGGTGCGAGCGACGCAACCAGTTGCGGCTCATCCAGCAGCCTCACCAGTCGCAACAAGACATCCAGCAGCGCCGGCTGCAGCACGTTGACGGAGATAGGTTCGTAGCCGGCCTCGGGCGACAGGGTCGACTCCATTTCGAAGGCCACTTGGGCGATCTGCGCAATGTCCAGGGTCAACATCATGCCCAGCAGTGGCTCGCGTCGTGAGGCGCGTGTGACGTGGGCAGTGACCGGTAGGTCGAAGGTCGACAGCATCAGTTGACCAGGGCCGTAATTGAATAACCTGTCACCGACCATGATGTGCTTGTGGCCCTGGGTAATGATGCCCACGCCCAGGCTGTAGATGCACGGCATCGGCTCGCTGACACCGTGCCGGCGGTGCAACGTCAGCGCGGGCAGCGCCGTTGCAAAGTCACCGTCGGTCCTGGCAAAGCGCTCGATAGCGTTAGACAACTCTGCAATCGGGGACATACCTGCGTCTTTCAATCGAATCACCCTGCCTTGGCGAATTACCTGCCTGAATCGACAAAGGGTAGCAGTAAGTATTGCCGGTAAAAATGCTGATTTGCCCAATCCTGCGGTTCAGGCAAGTAATCGTCATTTTTGTGCAAACGCTGGCCGCGCGGCTCACCTAACCTGCCTGTCTTGCACCGTGAGTTCGCCTGAAGGACCATAATTATGAAAACAGGACTGATCGCCTTTCTCCTGGCGTTGCCCATTTCAAGCATGGCGCTGGCCGACAGCACAGGCGCTCCCCTGCCCGCTGCCGGTAGCGTCAGTAAAGCCGAAGGCTTGAAAGCCTGGCAGCGGATCGAGGCGGTGGTGACGCATCCGCGTTGCGCCAACTGCCACGTCGGCCCCGATAACATTCCCATGTGGACGATAGCCGGCGAGAACAAGACCCGCCCGCACGGCATGAACGTCCACGCCGGCGACTCGCGAATCGGCGTGGAGACCCTGTCTTGTTCAAGCTGTCACGCCAGTTCCGCCACGCCGAACGTCGCCGCACATATGCCGCCCCACGTCGGCCTGCCGTGGCAGCTTGCCCCGGTGGCCTTCGAGTGGTTCGCAAAGACCGGCGCCCAAATCTGTACACAACTGCGAGACCCCAAGCGCAACGGCGGTCGGGATGCGGCGGGCCTGGTCGAGCACCTGCACCATGACGCCAAGGTCGACGGCTTCATTCCCTGGGCCTGGGCGCCAGGGCCTGGACGCTCCACCCCACCCGGCAGCTTCGAGACGCACGTGCAGGACATGACCGTGTGGGGCGCCGCAGGCCAGCCCTGCCCTGAATAAGCCGTTGCAATACTAACGAGTCGGAGAACTCCTTGATGATCACGCTTAATATCAATGACCAGGACATGCGTGTCGACGTCGCCCCCGATACGCCATTGCTGTGGGTGCTGCGCGACACCTTGCAACTGACCGGCACCAAATTCGGCTGCGGCATGTCGCTGTGCGGGGCCTGTACGGTACACCTCAATGGCCAGGCCGTACGCGCCTGCGTTACGCCCGTGTCGGCAGCAACCGGGGCCAGGATCGTCACCATCGAAGGTATCGGCCAGACCCCGACTGGCAAAGTGGTCCAGGACACCTGGCAGCGCCTCGACGTGGTGCAGTGCGGTTATTGCCAATCCGGCCAGATCATGAGTGCCGTGGCCTTGCTGCAAACCAATCGCGCACCTTCCGATACCGACATCGACCGGACCATGGGGGGCAACGTCTGTCGTTGCGCCACCTATGTACGTATTCGTGCGGCCATCCATGAAGCGGCCAAGTCGCTGGCCTGAGCAACGAGGTAATCAGCATGATCCGGTCTATCGAAAACCAAAGCCGCCGTCGCTTCCTCAAGGGTACGGCGGGCCTTACCCTGGCCATGTACTTGCCCTGGTCGGTGGCCGATGGCACCAGCGGCAAAGGCCGCCAGGGCACGTTCGAGCCCAACGCCTTCCTGCGCATCGGCGAGGACAACGTCGTCACCGTCATCTCCAAGCACCTGGAAATGGGCCAGGGGGCCTACACCGGCCTGGCGACCCTGGTCGCCGAGGAGTTGGATGCCGACTGGGCACAGGTGCGCGTGGAAAGCGCCCCGGCCGAATCGCGTTACAACAACTCGCTGTTGGGCATGCAAGGCACTGGCGGCAGCAGTTCCATCGCCAATTCTTGGGAGCAACTGCGTACAGCCGGCGCCACCGCACGCGCCATGCTGGTGTCTGCCGCGGCCTGGTTGTGGAAGGTGCCGGCGCAGGAAATCGAGGTCGCTGATGGTGTGGTTCGGCACCCGGCGTCAGGCAAACAGGCGACACTGGGCCAGTTGGCCAAGCTCGCCGGCGAACAACCGGTACCCGCCGAGGTCAAGCTCAAGGAGCCCGGTGCGTTCAAACTGATCGGGCGCCAGCGCCTTGCGCGCAAGGATTCGGCCGACAAGGTCAATGGCAAGGCGATTTACACCCAGGACATTCATTTGCCTGGAATGCTCACCGCAGTGGTCGCCCATGCGCCGCGCTTCGGGGCCAAGGTGAAATCCTTCGATGCCAGGGCGGCCCTGGCCCTCCCCGGCGTCATGCATGTGGTGCAGGTCCCCAGCGGTGTCGCGGTGGTGGCAAAAGACACCTGGAGCGCCAAGAAAGGCCGTGACGCCCTGACGGTTGAGTGGGACGAAAGCGGCGCGTTCAAGCAAAGCTCCGGGCAGATGCTCGAACGTTATCGCGAACTGGCCAAAACCCAGGGCACAATTGCGCGCGACGAAGGTGACGTCATCGCCGGTCTGGCAGGCGCGGCGCGGACGCTGCACGCCGAGTACGATTTTCCGTTTCTCGCCCATTCGGCCATGGAGCCGATGAACTGCGTGGTCAGCTTGACCAAGGACGGCTGCGACACCTGGCATGGCGCGCAGATGCAGTCACATGTGCAGAAGGTGCTGGCGCAGTTGTTCGACTTGCCACCTGCGCAGGTTCGCGTGCACACGCTGTACGCCGGCGGCAGTTTCGGTCGGCGGGCGAGCAAGGACGCGGACTACGTGCTGGAGAACGCACACATCGTCAAGGCCATCGATGGCAAGGCCCCGGTGAAGCTGGTGTGGCTTCGCGAGGACGACATGCAGGCCGGCCACTACCGACCGATGTATCACCACCGCTTGAGCGCCGGCCTGGATGAGCAAGGCCGACTGATCGCCTGGCAGCACCGCCTGGTGGGCCAGTCCGTATTCGCCGGCTCGCCCTTCGCCGCCTTCATCAAGGATGGCATCGACTCCACCTCGGTAGAGGGCGGGTCGACGCTGCCGTATAGAATCCCCAATCTGCGCGTGGACCTGCACACCCCCGACGATATCCCGATACCGATACAGTGGTGGCGGGTAGTGGGCCATTCCCATAACGCGTTTTCCACCGAATGCTTTTTCGACGAGCTCGCCCAAATGGCCGGGCAGGATCCGGTGGCCTGGCGCCTGGCAATGCTTGAGGGGCACTCCCGTCACCTTGAAGCGCTCAAGCTGGTAGCGTCGAAGGCCGGTTGGGACCAGCCGTTGGCACCCGGCAAACAGGACGAGCGTCGGGGCCGGGGCGTGGCGTTGCATGAAGCCTTTGGCTCGGTGGTAGCCCAGGTGGCCGAGGTGACCGTGCAACGCGATGGTACCTTCAAAGTGGACCGTGTGGTCTGCGCGGTGGAATGCGGCATTGCGGTCAACCCCGATGTCATTCGCGCTCAGGTTGAAGGTTCGGTGGGTTTCGCGCTCTCCGCGGCCCTGCGTGAAGCGATCACGTTGACCGACGGCAAGGTCGACCAATCCAACTTCCACAACAACGAGCCCCTGCGCATCTATGAAATGCCTGAGGTGCTGGTGCATATCGTGCCGTCGGCAAGCGTGCCGTCCGGCATTGGCGAACCGCCAGTGGCACCGCTGGCGCCTGCGCTGGTCAATGCCCTGGCGGCGGCCACCGGCACGCGTATTCGGCGTCTGCCTATTGGTGATCAGTTATCGGTTTGAAGCCTTGTTCAGGAACCTTTTCTCGAATACACAATCTGTGCATTTCCCTTGCGACCTAATTTGAGAACTGCGCGCATGATTCTGAGAAAAGCCTTCCTGTGCCTTTTACTGCTAAGCGCCGGCTTCATCGCTGGCTATGCGGCCAAGCCCACTGCGCAGTTGGAAGTGACGGCGGGCCAACTCATGGAGTGTGGTGAAGTGATGATTCCGACGCTGGGGATGTGAGGTTAGAGCAGACAATCAAGGCCCCGTGGCGTGCAAGGACAATCCATTGCGTCCCGCAGCCTTCGCTGAGTAAAGCGCCTGATCAGCCGCCTCGATCAATCCGAGCACCGGCTCCAGACGCGAACCCGTGCCCGTGGCAATGCCGATACTCAAACTGACGTAACCGAACGGGCTGCCTGGGTGCGTGATGTTTTCGTGCTGCAGCGAGTCAAGGATCCGTTGCGCGACCACCGCCGCGCCTTGGCTGTCGGTGCCGGGCATGATGATCGCCATTTCCTCCCCGCCATACCGCGCCACCAGGTCTGACGGCCGTCGCGCGCATCGTTCCAATAGCCTGCTGACCTTCTGCAAGCAAGTGTCGCCAACCACGTGACCGAAGGCATCGTTGTAGCGTTTGAAATGGTCGATATCGATCATCAGCAACGCCAGCGAGGTACCTTCACGCTGCGCCCGGCGTGCTTCCAGGGCCAGTGTTTCATCGAAACAACGGCGGTTCGCCAAACCGGTCAACGCGTCCTTCATCGCCAGGAACGCCAATTGACGATTGGAATCGAGCAACTGTTGCTGGGCGACGCGCAGCGCCTCTTCCGCCGCGGTTCGCCGGCGAATATCCAGGATCAGGAACCAGCCGATCAGCCCGGTCAGCCCCAGCAAGCCCGCCACCACGACGGCTGACAGTACCGCCTCGATGCGCCACGCCGCGAGGGCTTCATGCTTGCCCAGCGCGACGGTGGTAATCAACGGCAGCGTTTCGCTTTTGCGAAAGGCATACAACCGCTCCACACCATCCAGGCTGGAGGTATGCGCGGTGGTGCCAAAAGGCTGATCGAAATACTTGGCGTAGATAGGCGACTTGGAAAAATTGCGCCCCATGTCCTGTTCACGGAAGGGATAGCGCACCAGCAACGTGCCGTCGGTATAGGACAAGCCGATGGCACCCTCCTGGCCAACGTCAAGCTTGCCGAACACGCGCAGAAAGTTTTCCACCCCCAGCGTCACCGCGACCACCCCGGCAAAATTGCCCGATGCATCATTGAATCGACGGCTGACGGTAACCACCCATTCCTGATTGGCACGGCTCTGAATCGGTGGGCCAATGAACGGCTCGGGGCTCGGATCGTCACGATGATGAATGAAATAGGCGCGATCGCTGCTATTGGCCCCCTCTGGAATCCGCCGGTTGGAGGACATCAACCAGCCGCCCTGACGGTCATACACCGTGATGCCACTGAGCTGCGGCATCAGCGGCTGCTGGCGGTTGATCAGCGCATGGATACGCTCGATTTGCACCGGGCCACTGCCTTCGGTTTCGAGGCGCTCGACCAGGCCCAGCAACAACAGCGCGCTTTGCCGGACGATACCTTCGGTATAGGTATTGAGTGCCTGGGTCAGGTTCAAACCATGCACATCCACTTCCGCCAGCGCGCGCTCACGCGAAGACAGAACCTTCCAGATCGTCAACGAGGTCAGGGAGCAACCAATCACCAACAGCAAAAGCATCACAAGGCGGGTATCGCGCTTCACGTCAGCACCTTAAGGAAGTCCGGTTTCCAGTCCAGCCATCATTCGAACGTCGGCACTTACAGAGGCCACCGGTTTCTGGGCGCAAGCATACAAGCACTCTGCCTGCACTGCAGCAATAGCACCCACAGAAATTTCCTACACCAACTGCCTCACCTCCGCTTGAACCAGACCATACGGCTCACGCCCCACCCTGCTGAAAACTCAACAGCGCCTGCTCAAGATCATCTATCGCGCGTTCAACCTCTGCCACACTCGCCTCAAGTGAAACAACCGAGGCTTCAGGGCCAGTGTAAGCAACCTCCAGGGCCCGGCACCGTTCTACCAGTTGCTCACCTTTAACCACACGGGCAGCGGGCCGATGGCGTTGACCGCGAAGATGCGCTGCATGCGCTCCAGGCTCAGATCCTCCGGACGCGACTGAGTCGCCAGCACGCCGGCATTATTGACCAGTACGTCGAGGCGCCCGAACCTGCGGTCGATGGCCGGGCGGTCGCGGCACCCACTCCGCGACTGCCTCCGGTGATCAGGATCAGCGGTGCCTGCGAGACGTCAATCATTGAAAATACCTCCTTGGGAGATGGCTGTATCAGCCGATGATGAGGGTGCCGCTGGCGATCACCACGCACGCCAGGACCCTGCGCGCGGTAAGGGTTTCGCCAAGAAAAAAGTAGCCAATCAACATCGCGAACAACACGCTGGTTTCGCGCAATGCCGATACCGCGCCCAACGGCGCTTCGTTCATCGCGTAGATCACAATTGCATAGGCCAGCAAAGACACCAGCCCGCCGACCACAGCGGCCAAGGTACCGGGGCGCAGGCTTAATAAACTGCGGGCATCGCGCAGGCCGATGTACACCGCAGGCATCATCACGCCCCACAGCGCACACATCCATACGGTATAGGCCAGCGGCGCACCGGAGAGCCTGGCGCCAATGCCGTCGACAACGCTGTAGGCCGCGATGAAACAGCCCGTTCCCAGCGCATAAGGCAGGCTGGGAACCGACAACCGACGCCCGCTGAAAGCCAGGGAAATAATCGCGCCTGACACCAGTGCAATCCCCAGCAACTCGCCGGGGGCGATGCGTTCTCCGGCAAATACCGCAGCCCCCAGGGTAATCAGCGCCGGCGACGAGCCCCGGGAAATCGGATAGATCTGCCCCAGGTCGCCCACCCGGTAGCTGCGCACCAGGAACAGGTTGTAACCAACATGCAGCAACGCCGAAAGCACTCCATAGCCCCAGCTCTCAATCGCCGGCGTCACCATGAACGTAGCGGCGATGAGACTGGTGAAGGCAATGGCCATGCACATGACAGTCATCGACCATAGCCGGTCGGCACCACCACGCAATAGCGCGTTCCAGCTGGCATGAAGCAGTGCGGCGAACAGCACCAGGAAGATGATATGAGTAGGCATGCGCCATCTTAGGCAAGCCAAGCCCCCGGCTTACAGCGAAGTCTGCTCATCACAGCATGAACAGATACTCATACCTCATTGATCCGCCCGTTGTACTTTCAGCGCCTCGCTCATCAGCCATTGACGAAAGCTGAGGATATGCGGCTGGGTTTCGATGCCCTTGGGGCACACAAAATAGTAGGCAAGCGGTGACGGGAACGGCACATCGAACAGGCGCACCAGGCGGCCGTCACTTATTTCCTGCTCCACATGCCCGCTGCGCACCAACGCGATGCCATGGCCGAGCAAGGCCGCCTCGACGGTCATGTTGGTATCGCCAAACCTGACGCTTTCCCTGAGCGGCGTAAAGGCCAGCCCCACGGCTTGAAACCAGACCTCCCATTTCGGTGCCAGCTCGGCGCCATCGCGGGCCAGCAGCGGGAAGTCCAATAAATGGGCGGGGCTGCCCGGGGTGCCAAGGCGCCGCAACAGTTCGGGGCTGGCCACGGGAAACACCTGCTCGCCGAACAAAAACTCCGAATACAGGCCCGGGTAATTCCCCTTGCCCAGCCGGACCGCGACATCCGCTTGGGCGTCGGAAAAGTGGATGACGTCGTCCGTGGTGTCCAGCGCAACCAGCAGCTCGGGGTGCTGGCGAGCGAGGTTCGGCAAGCGTGGCAGCAGCCATTTCAAGGCAAAGGAATAAGTGGTGCTGACCTTGAGCCGTACCCTGCCCTTTTGCTC
Source organism: Pseudomonas sp. OST1909 (assembly GCF_015277575.1). Lineage (NCBI taxonomy): Bacteria > Pseudomonadati > Pseudomonadota > Gammaproteobacteria > Pseudomonadales > Pseudomonadaceae > Pseudomonas > Pseudomonas sp. OST1909. The sequence continues at coordinate 2,638,241 of NZ_CP063780.1, read as the reverse complement.
GCGCAGGTCGGCCAGGGTCGCCTCCAGGCTCATGAAGAATTCGCGCACGATGGGCGCCAGCGTAGCCCCCGCCGGGGTCAGGCGTAACGACTGGCCACGCTCGAACAACGCCAGGCCCCACAGCGCTTCCAGGTGTTTGAGCTGGTGGCTGACCGCGCTCTGGGTCACGTGCAACTCCTGCGCGGCCGCGGTAAAGGTCGGGTGGCGAGTGGCGGCTTCGAAAGCGCGCAAGGTCGCGGTGGGCGGCAGATCTCTCATAGATAGGGTGTCCGGCAAGTTAGCAGTAAGCGCTGAGCATGAGCATTGACTCATGTTAGCCCTAAAGCACCAGGTTCGCGTATTGCTCCAGCAGCTGCGCCAAGTGCTGATATCCGCTCGCCAGATGAGGCGCACCAAGCCTGCTCAACGACCGGGATGTGCGCCGCGCCTGTGCGGCGCCGATCGCGGGATGATGGGCATATCGTGCAACCCGCCGCGCACCGCTTTGCACGCATCGGGCCACGGGAGATGCCGGCTCAATACCGCTGGCTTTGCGCTGTAGCCGATTCAATTGCTTGCTCAGTTGCAGCGACAAGTAGCCCGCCGGGTCAGCGTGCGGGTGATCAGCGCCAAGCAAACTCTTCAACGTAACTAACCGGTGTTGTTGCTCCGCTTGCCATTGAGCATGATCGATTGTACGTGCCTGGCGTAACAGCAGGCGTGTGCGCCGGTGCAGCGCACGTGTCAATGCGCGTATCTGCCTGGCTGGATCTTTGGGCAGGATCTGAAACGCCAGGAGGCACACAATCATCGCCACGATCCAGGCCAGCGCCTGGTTGGCGAAACCGACGAAATCGTAGGTGGCGGTCATGCCGGTGCTGACCAAGGTGTTGAAGCCGATCAGGTAGGCAACCCCTTGCAGGGCATGGCGCGGCTGGCTCGTGGCATGGATGCCGAACGACCAGAAGCCTGCCATGACCAGCAACAACAGAGGGAAGCCGTTGATCTGTGGCATCAACAGGAATTTGCACAGCGCCGCCGCCACAATCGCGTAAAGCGTGCCGCGGATAAAACCGTTGATACCTTGGGCTGGCGCGGCAGCTGTCGCCACCAGGGTGCAGTACGGCCCCAGCACCGCCAGTAATGTGGGCCCTTGATCCCAGCCGCTGAAATACCAGATCGCACCCGCACTCAGTATGGCGAGCAGTGCCCGGATGCCGTTTCGCGCCGCATCCGCGTAATGGCGGTGATACCCCACGGCGCGTACCGGTGCGCGGCGAGCGTGGTCGAGGCTGGCGAAGTTCAACAGGGCCTCGCCCAAGTCCGCCAGTTGGTCGTCCAAGCGTTCGCTGCGCAACCGCAGGTGTGGGCTTGAGTGGGCGCCATCCTCCACCCAGCGACGCAGTTGCTCCAGTGTCGCGGCCGCGGCGCGAAAGTCGCAGCGAGCCTGCGCCAGGCATTCACTCAGTTGCTGCAAGCCTGTGCTTATGCGGGCGCGCAACGCGGGGTCGATTGCGGGGTCGGGGTCGTCCGGGTGCACGTCGAGCACAGCCGACTGCAGATGCGCCAGGCCGGCCTGAATCGCCAGCTGCCGCGAGCGGATCAGCGACGATTCGCCACGGCCGAGCCCAAGCTGGTCGTCCACCTTGCTGATATCGATCGCGAGCTGGTGCCGTTGTGTCGCCAGCTGCGCAGGCTCTTCGCCCACAAGGCTTGCCGCGAGCAACCGGGCACTGCGCGCGCAGGCGTCGACGAGCGAGCTTCGAACTTTATGCGCCATGGTCTTGGCGCTGAACAGCGTCGCTACCAGGCTCAAGCTGAGCACGCCGAGCGCTACCGCCGTGCCACGGGTGATGATGTGGTCGAAGCCCTGCTCCGGGGCGACGATGGCAGGGCCCAGCGCCAAACACACCGTATAGCCCGCCACCACTGCTGCGGTGGCCTGGTAATGACGCAAAACCGTCATTGCACCGACGCACAGGCCCAGCCATATACCGACGCCCAGTATGAACAACAGCATCTGTTGCGCGAACAGCCCCATCAGCACAAAGGCTGCGACCATGCCGACCAGGGTGCCCAGCATCCGGTACACACCCTTGCCTCGCACTGCCCCTTGGATGGGCTGCACCAGCAACAACACCGTGGACGCACCCGAGAATGGCGAATCCAGATGCAGTTGGAAGCCAAGCCAGAGTGCCAGGCTTGCCGCCAGGATACTGCGCAGCACGTAGGCCAACGTCGCAGACGTCCAGGGCCGAGGGATCGCCGCGAACAAGCGTGTCGCCAGGCCAGTCATCACATGAACGCCTGCAACCATTGGGTGAGTCGCCAGCGCGCTGCGGCGCCCGGCTGCGTCACTTCGACACTGGCGGTCATGCCCGCCGCCAACTCTACCCCGTCCGGCACCTTGTCCAACTCGATGCGCACGGGCACTCGCTGGGCCAGACGAATCCAACTGAAGGTCGGGCTCACCTGGGGCAAGCCGCTGTCGTTGCGCAACTCATTGGTGTCGGCAATGCCTCTGCCCAGGCTTGTTACGTGGCCTTGCAGCAGCGGGTCAAAGCCCATCAGCTTGATCGACACCGGTGCGCCGATGAGTACACCCGGCAGCTTGGTCTCTTCAAAATAGCCCGTGATCCAGAAACTATGAGCGTCGACCACGAACAGGTTGGTAGCACCCGCCTGCGCATAGTCACCAGGCTGCAACCGCAGTTGCGTGACGTAGCCGTCCACTGGCGAACGCACAGTCGTTCGGTCAAGGTCGAGCTGGGCCTGGGCCAACTGGCTGCGTGCCGCGTCCAAACGTGCTTGGGCCACGGCCAAGTCACGCGCTGCGTTGTCGATCTCTTCCCGGGCGATGGCGCCGCCCAGTTGCGCGCGCCGCTTGAACTGCGCACTGCGCTGCTCGAACACACTCCGCGCTTCTGCGAATTGCGCTGCGCGCTGCTGCTGGGTCAATCGATAAGCACGCGTATCGATGCGATAGAGCAAAGCACCCTTTGCCACCCATTGGTTGTCACTGACCCATAATTGATCGATTTGGCCGGACACCTCGGGCGCAATGCGGATCACCTGCGCACTCACCCGCCCATCCCGCGTCCAGGGCGCCAGCACGTAAGCCCGCCAGAGTTGCAGGCAAAACACCAGGGCCAGCACGCCAAGCCCCACGGTGGCGGCAGTTTTAAGCAGTTTGACGATAGACATGCACGGCCTCGCTCAGCAATGGACGACCATCGTCGACACGACGATGAGCGAGACGAAAAAACGCGCCAGCGCCGGGTGCCACGCTCGGTCCAGCCAGCGACCGGCCAGGCGTTCGAGCAGCCGGTAGGCCAGGAGGGACGCACCGAGGTAGATCAACAAGGGCGGAAAGTAGAGGTTGGCAATCGAGATTTCGCTAAGCATGGCAAGCACCGGGATTCGGAAGGTTCTAGCAATCGCCCGCCCAAGGAAGGCAAGGCTTGTAGGTGATGCTAGGGAATTACTGCCACTGCCGATATTGAGTACACTGCCAAAATATAATCAAATCCGGACAACCTTGGATGACCTTGCATGGCCGAAATCCACGTCGATCAGTTTGAGTACGACACCCTGTCCCAGCCCGCCGTAGCGCTGATGCTGGAACCCCAGCGCAACGACAGCGAGTCTGCCGTACACAAGCACCGCAAGGGGCAACTGGTGGTGGCGTGTTGCGGTGGCATTGTGTGTACGGTGGAAGATGGCGTGTGGATGGTGCCGTCAGGGTTCGGCGTGTGGATTCCGGGGGGCGTCGCCCATAGCAACCGCGTGACAGCCAACGGGCAGGTGTGTTTTCTGTTCGTGGAGCCCGGCGCTGCATCGCTGCCGGATCGCTGCTGTACCTTGGCGCTGTCGCCATTGATCCTTGAGCTGATACTGCACCTGAGCGGCCAGGCTCAGGATTACCCGGCCGATTCACGCACTGCTCGATTGGCCCACGTACTGCTCGAAGCGCTTGAACTGGCCCCCACCGAACAACTCTACCTGCCTCTACCCGCCTCAAACCCGTTGCGTACCATCGCCCGAGCCCTGGCGCGAGATCCCGCCAACCGCGCCACCATGGCGAACTGGGCAAGCCACGTGGCCATGAGTGAACGCTCGCTGGCCCGCCTGGTAAAAGCCGAAACCGGCCTGACCTTCGGACAATGGCGCAAGCAATGGCAGATCATCGTCGCCCTGCAAAGCCTGGCCGAAGGGCAATCAGTGCAGAGAACCGCTGAAGCGCTCGGCTACGAGTCAGTCAGCTCGTTCATCACGATGTTTCGTAAAACCCTGGGCACCTCACCGGCCCGTTACCTGCGCAATACCGTGGGTCTTACCTAAGACTCCAGCGTCAGCGCAATTTTCAACCGCAGATCCTGTTCCGCAAATGGCTTATGCAACACCGGACAGCCCCTGAACTCTTCCGGCAGGCCACTGCCGCCGTAGCCCGTACTGAACAAAAACGGAATGTGGCGTGCGCGCAGAATCCGCGCCACTGGGAAGACATATTCTCCAGCCAGGTTCACGTCGAGGATCGCCAAGTCGACATCCACCACCCCTGCCACGTGTATCGCCTTGGCGAGTTGGGCCACGGAGGCGACTACGGTGCACTCCAGGTCTTCGAGCATTTCCTCGATCAACATGGCGATGGTGCCCTCGTCTTCAACCAGGAGCACTCTGGTGCCTGGGAACGTGGTCATATCTGGTTCTCAGCGAGCATAAACGAGAAGCGGCAGTGAACGCCCTCCGTATTCACTGGGTTCACGTGTGGTTGTGGGGGGCTGGTCAACATTCAACATACTTGATCCTCAATGCACTTGTGTTGAAAAACGCGACTGCTATTGCCGCCTTTCGCTCTTCCCTGAGTGTATGTACTGAAAAAGCATTCCACCTTGGATAAATTTCATTCACACGCAAGACCTTGCCTCGAACGCTGGAAGCGCTGAATGGGAACGAAACATGAAGCCTACCGCTCAGTATAGTGTTGCCTCTTCGAGTTTATCCGCCGACGTAGCATGAGGAGAGACTGTGTCCACTTCCAAGCTGACCTCGCGTGTTCTCAATACGCCGCGCCATACGACGCACTATGTAGAGATGGCGCCGGCAGATGGGCCATTGATGCTGTTCCTGCACGGTTGGCCGGAGCTCAGTCTGATCTGGCGCGCACAGATACAAGCATTCGCAGCACAAGGCTGGCACTGCGTTGCACCCGACATGCGCGGTTATGGTCGTTCTTCTGCACCCGCGCCCACGCAGGCGTACACCCTTGAAAACATCGTGGCCGACATGGCAGAACTTCACGACCATCTCGGCGGCAGGCCCGCCATTTGGGTAGGCCACGATTGGGGCAGCGTCGTGGCGGGTGAACTGGTCGCTCATGAGCCTCAGCGCAGTCGCGGTGTTGTATTGATTTCGGTCCCGTACTTCCCCGCCACTAACGCGCTGCCAACGCTCGTCCCACTGGTTGACCGCTCAATCTACCCGGCGGACACGTATCCGGACGGTCAATGGGATTATTACCGCTACTACAACACACACTTTGCGTGCGCTGTCGCTGACCTTGATGCGGATAAAGCCGCATCGCTGGCGTCGATTTATCGCCGAGGCGATCCGGCGAATATCGGCAAGATTGCAGCGAATGCCGAAGTGACCCGCAAAGGCGGGCGGTTCGGCCAAGCGCACCGGGCCCCCCTCACCCAGCCAGACCTTGCACTCTGGCCGCCGGCAGACTTCGCGCAATTGGTGCGCAGTTTCCAGGCGCAGGGTTTCCGCGCTCCCTGCGCCTGGTATTTAAACGACGATGCCAACATTGAATATGCGCACCGGGCGTTAAATGGCGGCCTCTTGTCATTGCCCGTACTGTTTGTGAACGGCGACTACGATCAGATGAACACCATCAAAGGTAATCAGCTGGGCGATCCAATGCGGGCGGCCTGCGTAGATCTCACCGTGGCAAGCCTACCCGGCGGTCATTGGTTGCCGGTGGAATGCAAGGTAGAACTCGTTGAAGCCATAAGCACCTGGCTACGCAAGCTCAATTTGGCCGCCCAGGGTGCTCCGTAATCGCCGCATAGATTTCAGATCTGTGAGCGGTAAACAACGCCGGTACATTCAAAAAAACCGCCATACGATCAGGTCCCACTCTTGACCTTGCTCCAGACCCGCGTGCGCACGCGCTCCAACTTCAACGGCAGCGACTCCAGCGCAAACAGCGTATCCAGCACTGCCTTGGAAGGATAAACCCCCGAATTATCGCGCACCTTCTCATCAACCAGCGCTTTGGCGTCCTTGTTGGCATTGGCATAGCTGAGGTAGTTGGACGACGCGGCAATCACCGGCGGGCGCAGCATGTAATCGATGAACGCCAAGCCCTGCTGGGGATTCGGTGCATCGTTGAGCAGTACCAGGTTTTCCACCCAGATCGGCGCGCCTTCCTTGGGAATGCTGTACTGGATCCGGCGACCATTACCGGCTGCGTCGGCCGCTTTGCGAGCGTCCATCACGCCACCCGCCCAGCCGACGACGGCGCAGATATCACCGTTGGCCAGATCGGTGATAAAGCGCGAGGAGTCGAAGTAGCGGATGTGTGGGCGAAGTTTCAACAGCAGGGCCTGGGCCTTCACATAGTCGTCCGGGTTCTGGCTGTTATAGGGCAGCCCCAGATAGTGCAAGACGATCGGGATGATTTCAGCGGGCGCATCCAGCATCGCCACGCCGCACTCGCCCAGCCTGGCGAGGTTTTCTTCCTTGAAAATCAGGTCCCAGGAATCTACCGGTGCGTTGTCACCCAGGAGCGCGTGGACTTTGGCGACGTCGTAACCGATGCCGGTGGTGCCCCATAGATAAGGCACGGCAAAACGATTACCGGGGTCATTGCTGCTGACCTTTGCCAGGATATCCGGATCCAGATGTGACAGGTTGGTCAGTTGCGAGCGATCCAGTTCCTTGAGTACACCGGCCTTGATCAGGTTCGGCAACAGGTCGCCGGTAGCGACTACCACGTCATAGCCGCTACGCCCGGCCATAAGTTTGCTTTGCATGACCTCGCTGTTGTCGAACACATCGTAGGCCGACTGAATGCCGGTCTGCGCCTGAAAATCCTTCAGCGTGGTGGGCGCGATGAAGTCATACCAGTTATAGATATTGACCTTCGGCTCCGCCGCTTGGGCGCAAGCCATTGCGCCGCTGACAATGGCAGCCAGCCCCCATTGCATGCATCGAATAGCGATCATCACGAACTCCTGGGCCGGCACCTGCGCGCCAGCTGATTATTGTTATGGAGGGTACAAACGCAGTCAGCGAATCAGCAGTTCACGGCGGCCATTGGGATGCTCGACAGTCTCGCCTTGCAGCAGCAGCCGACGATCATTGAGGTAGTGATAATCCCTGCGGGCCGCCTTGATTTGAGCAAGGTCCAGACTGATCGCATGACGGGTTTCTTCGCGCCCGGCTTCGTACAGCAGGCGACCAAACGGGTCGACCACGGCGCTTCCGCCAGCAAACACCAAGCCGTCATCGCCCTGCCCTGCGCGATTGACCATCACGCTGAACAGCTGATTTTCCTGGGCCCTGGCCATGATCGCGGTGCGATGAACCTGGCCGTAGGGGTCCATGTTGCCGTTGGTAACGATGATTAACTCGGCCCCCAACTGCGCCAGTGCCCGCGCCGTTTCCGGCAGCTCGATGTCGTAGCAGATCAGCAGGCCGACACGCACGCCGTTCAATAGCGTGGTGACAAAGCGATCACCCGGTGTAATGTCAGCGCGCTCGGAGGGCCACAAATGGGTTTTGCGATAGCGCAGGGCGATGCCCTCGGGTGTGATCAATACCGAGGTGTTGTAATAGACGCCCGCATCCCGTTCGACCAAGCCAATCACAACCGACACATTGCGTTGGCGCACCGCCTGTTGCACGGCTTGCAGTGTCGGCCCTTTCAGGGGCTCGGCGACGCTGGCCAACTGTTCGCCACCGACGAAGCCCATCAAATGGGTTTCCGGGAATACCAACAGGTCGGTATCCGCGTTGCAGTTGGCGATGGCCTCCAAGGTGCGTCCCAGGTTATAAGCGGTATCACCGTCGCGGCCGGCTAACTGCAAGAGTTCGATGTTCATGGCAGGTCCTTGGGCAAAATGGAAACCCGAATTTACCCGGGCCTTCAAATGAGTATGGGGTGCGGCGTAATGGGAAAAAATCACTTCAATGGGGTACCCCGCAATGGGTAGTGAAACCAATTTGACCTTGCAGGACGTGGCCTGGCATGACGCGGTCGGGCGGCTGATCGAAAACCTCGACCAACCGCACTTCTGGGCCTCCATGACGCGTTTGCTCGGGCGCTATGTGCCGGTGGACAGCTGGGTCGTGCTCATCTTCAACCCTGGCAGGCCACTGGTACTGGCTGAATCGCCTACGGAGGAAGGTGGCACCGACTCGCTGTTCCAAGACTACCTCAAGGGGCTTTACCTGCTCGATCCCTTTTACCTGGCCAATCGCGAATCACCGCGAAGTGGGCTGTTTCAACTGGACGACGTTGCCCCTGAGTGTTTTGAGCAGACCGATTATTACCAGCGCTACTTTCGCCTGAACGTGGTCGCCGATGAAATCCACCTCAATGTGCAACTCGATCCCCAGCGCACCCTGAGCCTGTCGTTGGGCAGCCGTTGCCGCTTCAGCCAGGAGCAACTGGCGCTGCTGCGATTGATCCAGCCATGGGTGGCCGGCCTGATGCGTCAGCGCTGCGTGTTTGAACAGGCTTCGAACAGCGCGCCGGCAGCAGAGCCGTCAACGGACTGGCAAGAGCGTCTGCTGTCACCGACGTTGCAGATCAGCTCGGCGTTGTCGACCCGTGAGGCCGAGGTGGCGCAACTGATGCTCAGTGGCTGCTCGAACAAAGAGATCGCCCGCAAGCTGGCGATCTCTGCCGAAACGGTCAAGGTGCATCGCAAGCACATGTACAACAAGCTGGGGATCAAATCCCAGTCCGAGCTGTTCCTGTTGTTTCTTCAGGCTCAGGAGTGAACCGGGGCCGTCCAACCCACTTTCGCCATCGCCGCCAGCAGTTGTTCAGGCTTGAGCGCCAGCGCTTGCCGGCCGCGGCCCTGAAGGTCGTTCGCCGCCAGCAAAGCATTGAGAATTGCTTCCTCGACGGCATCCGCTGCGGCAACGAATAATCCAGAGATATAGTCGTTATTGACCATCTGCAAGGCCGTGGTCGGCGGGCCGGATTGCCCGAGATTGGCAACCGGCAAGCCGCTATTGCCCACCGAAAACGCGATGAAGATGTCGCCGCTGTCGTCCTCGGTGCCGCCACCGACCCGCGCCAAGCCGATGCTCGCGCGCTGTGCCAGGCGCGTGCATTGATGGGGCAGCAAGGGCGCGTCGGTGGCGATGGTGATGACGATGGAACCCATGCCAGGCACACCGACATTCACCGGCCCGTCATAAGGCGAAGGGGTATCTTGCAATACGCTGCCCACCGGGTAACCCGCCACGCGCAAGGCGCTGCGTACGCCGTAGTTGGCCTGCACTAGTGCGCCCACGGTCCAGCCGCCCTCTTCTGCGCTCAGCACGCGAGACGACGTACCAATCCCACCTTTGAATTCATGGCAGATCATGCCGTTACCGCCGCCCACGCAGCCTTCCTGCACCGGGCCGCTGCGTGCATCCGCCAATGCCGCATGCACATGCTCGGCCGTGACGTGCTGGTCCCAGATATCACTCAAAATGCCGTCGTAGGTTTCCAGCACCACCGGCATGCACCAGTAGGTGTGCTGCTTGCCCATTTCACGCTCGGCGGCCACCAGTGCATCACGCACCACGCCAACGCTATGGGTGTTGGTGTAGGCAATGGGCGTGGTCAGCAAACCTGCTTCGCGAATCCACTCCAGACCGGTGGCGTCACCGTTGCCGTTGAGTACGTGAACGCCAGCGAAACACGGCGCCAGATGGGCCGCGACAGGGCGCGGCTCGATGATGGTCACGCCGGTATGCATCGAACCATCTGCGCCTTCGGCATTGAGCGTGTGGTGGCCGACGCGAACGCCGGGCACATCGGTGATGGCGTTGAACGCGCCAGGTGTGACCGTGCCAATGGTGATGCCCAGGTCTCGTAAGCGCATGTTTTTACTCTCAATAAGCCCGTGAAGAATTGGCTCAAGTCTAGGTAGTCTGCCAGCCGTTGACGATAACCCACAGTTGTTACCCCCGATGAGTTAGGTCGGCCCCGCTTTGAACGATGGCAAATGAAGCCCGGGGTTTCGGGCATGGTGCCAATCGCACCGGTCCGTATCATTTGCCAAGGAGTGCGGCTGACGACTTATCTGACGCACCACCACTTACAACTCAACAGCCCCATATACATGACTGAAACTTGCAGAAATACCACGCACGAGAAATCAAAAGATTCGAGCACAACGCCAAGATTGCACATCTACTCAACATCAATCATAAGATAGAAGAATCACTACTTCGCCTACAAACTTTCCAGGGTTAAGGGCTACCATGGAGCGGCGTACATAGCTTACGTCCAGGGTCTTTGAAAAATAGCCACCCTGGGATTGAACCAGCCCCAGGGAATAGAAAGTACCCATATTCATAACCGTCGAACCCTCGGCAATCTGTAGAGCAACTGAACCGATATTGCCGCCACCCGATGCAGGGCGGAGCGCTACATACTTGTCGGTTGCCGACCAGTCACTCATATCAACGAGAGCATATTTTACATTGTAAGCAGAAGCACCACCGTCGCACACGGCAGCAACCACCACCGGTGTTGTGCCGGCAATCGCGCCAACCACAGGAATATCAGCGAGTTTTATTTTAGGAAGTGCAATCGTCGTGGCGGACAGAAACAACTTGCACGTTGGACTTTTTGCAGTGACAACTGTTCCAGTTAGCGATGTAAATGCCGACCCTGTGTACACTGCATCCTTAGTAATGCCGGTACTCAGCAGCGTCTCGGCAGAGACATTATACGAACCCGAGTCCAACCTTTTTGTCGCTACCAAGCGGACCCTGACTTTAATTCCATATGTGCTGTATACAGGGGCATTGCCCTTATACTGAGTCAACTCAATGCCCTGATAAGGCAGCCACTGCCCATTGGTATCCGCCACCGCCATAATCAATGAAATACCCGGGACTGACGTATTGAGTAGCGCATAGGTTGTATTTTCAAAGGAAAACACACCGTTCACCGTCAGAGCACTGCTAGTCGTAACGGAGTACGGCCCGGAGCTCGTCAAAGTGCAAGTCATAAGCGTTGGAGTACTTGCTTCGTGCCAGCTCGACGAGATCATCCCCGGCTGGCCTGAATCATGAGCGAAGCTGACGGGTAACTTTAAACTCAAGCTAGTGTAAGTGCAGCTCGTATCCGCCTTGACTTGCCAGCCAAACATAATTAAAGCCAGACCGATACACAGTTGTAGAATTTTCAAGAGGAAGCTCCTTATTAAATTCTGCAGCCCTCAAGCGAACACAAAAAATTCATACAAGACCATTTCGTTTGGCCAGCTCAACCAGATCAATGAGATTGGCCACATTCAACTTGCGCTGCAAGCGGACTTTATAAGTACTGACGGCCTTGTGGCTAACCATCAATTGCCCGGCGACATCCTGATTACCCAAACCACAGGCCAATAGTTTAAGGGCCGTGATCTCGCGGTCTGACAACAGGCTCAGCTGTATACTTTCATGGGTGGCAGCCTCTGAGTTATCGCGCAGTATATGAATCGTATTGGCCGGAAAATAGTTATAACCCGATAGTACCGCTTTTACGGCTCCAATCAGTTCATCGAGATTATCGTCCTTGCATACAAACCCGTCGGCATCTGCTTGCAACGCCAGAATTGCAAAATTACGTGACTCACCAGAGGTCAGAATCAGCACCTTGCTGGAAACAACAATCAATTTCAGATTAGAGATGACCGACAAACCGCCCATTTCGGGAATACTTAAATCCAGTACGACAAGTTCAGGCAGTAATTTACGAATGACCTCCAGCGCGTTAACACCGCTATCGGCTTCAGCCAGGATGCTGTGCCCTTCCCCTCGAGCATTACCCTTACTGCCATGCGCATCAATGGATGATCGTCGACAACGACTATGTTACCCATTACTTTACCTTTCAAAGAGATGCCGATAACAAAACAAACTTGATACCCTGCCACCAAACATGCTGCACGGTGGAATATTGCATTCTCTTGCACTGTGTAAAAAGACAATAAAAAACCATCGGTCAAAGAGTTCGAAAAGTCTACCCGAATCAGCGACTGCTACCACCGCAGGAATCTTAGTAGCGCACCAGATATAACCATAATCGGCGTAGGATTAATCCTACTCATAATAATTCCAGATACTACCCGCAGACCTCCAGACATGAGCAGCTCATGCTGTAAACAGGCTGAAAGCCCAGCACCGTTGACGCTACATGCCCCACTGCGCCTTAACCCGGCCGTGCAGCATGCCGTGATCAACACCCTCTACACTGCTCAGTCCTGCCCCGTCGCCGAAGGCATGTTTGTGCCATTGCACGTACTCAAAAGCCAGGGCATAAAGGCCGCCACCGCTATCCGCGCCCTGCGTGAGGTGTCGATGCTGATTCGCTCGACGCAGCACCAAACGCCCACTCATACGCGCGAAGTCGATGGCCATACCACCACTGGTGTGATTCTCGACCCACGGCCTATCGCGGGATTGACGCCGATGACCCCAGCGCAAGCGGGCTCATGACATGTTGCGTCCCTATGAAATGCCCTGGCGTCGCGCCTATGAACTGTACGCGGCCATGGCCTGGGGCGGCGCACTGCTGTGACTGCTGGGAGCCCATCTGGCGGGCGTTTTAACCGCCCCCCTGGCCTGGCCGCTCAGTGCGGTCGCTCTGCTCATGGCCGTGTGCCAGGCGTGTGCATTGATGGGGCAGCAAGGGCGCATCGGTGGCGATGGTGATCACGATAGAACCCATGCCAGGTACGCCGACATTAACCGACCCGTCATAAGGCGAAGACGTGTCTTGCAATACGCTGTCCACCGGGTAACGCGTAAGGCGCTGCGCACTCCGTAGCTGGCCTGCACCAATGCGCCCACCGTCCGGCCGCCCTCTTCGGCGCTCAGCACGCGAGACGATGTAACAATCCCACTAGTGCATCACGCACCACACCAACGCTATGGGTGTTGGTGTAGGCGATTGGGGTGGTCAGCAAACCTGCTTCGCGAATCCACTCCAGACCGGTGGCGTCACCGTTGCCGTTGAGTACGTGAACGCCAACGAAACACGGCGCCAAATGGGCCGCGACCGGGCGCGGCTCGATGATGGACGTACGATTTATCGCAGCACCCATACGACAGCGACCTCCCCATCGTCAGTAACGTCCTTGGGTCGCCGGGCTTCATCTTATTTTTTCTTGCGCTCGACCTTCTTAGCATAGGCGGATGAAATCAACGCCCGGCACGCTCGGCTTCCACGCCTGTATAACGACCACCCTGTATGTAACGACACTATGGCTGTTTACGGCGATTCAGGTCGCGCGAGCGGCCAGCTCGATCGATACCGTCACCAGCACTCAACGCCTGCAAGACCTCCAACTGAAAAGCTTGCAATCCCAGGCACTTGGAACCCCGGATGCACTGACCGCAACGCCCCTGCCCTTCGCCAATGCGCTGAAGCTGCCGGAAGAATCACCCTGTTTCGTTATCCGCACGGTGGAGTGGAAAGGTGCAGATGATTTCGACTGGCTGGAGCGCGCGCCGGCGATCCTGGGGCAATGTGTGGGCGGTGAAGGGTTGACGATTTATCGTCGCTGGGTAGCGGCGCAACTGATGGCGAGCGGATACATCACCACCCAGGTGCTGATACCGGCTCAAGACCTGAGTAGCGGGCACTTGATCGTCCAACTTATCCCTGGGCGCATGGGCAAGATTGATCAGCCACCGGCATCGCTTGGCTGGCCAGGCATGGCCTTTCCCGCAGCAAAAGGCGAACTGTTGAACGTGCGGGACCTGGATCAGGCACTGGAAAATGTGCGCCGCCTGCCAGGCCAGGCGACAACGGCGTTGAATCTGATTCCGGGCGCTGACCTGGGTGAAAGCGATGTGATCATCCAGCAAGCACCGCAGGCGCGCCGGGTGTTTGGCTTGCTGACTGCCGATAACAGTGGTATCGACGCCACGGGCCGTCACCAGCTCGGTGGGATTGTCGCCGTCGATTCTCCGACCGGGCTTTACGACCAACTGCTGCTGACCTACAGCACCGACACAGACTTCAATAACCACACCCGTGGGTCTTCGGCTAAAAGCCTGGCCTGGAACGTACCCGCAGGCTATGCCCTGCTGTCGTTCGGTGCCAGCGAGTGGACCAGCAAGCAAGCCTTATTCAAAGACCCCGGCGGACGAAGCATTACATTCAGCTCCCGCACCCGACGTATAGATGCCGGGCTGGACTACGTGGTGAGTCGCTCCAATCGCAGCAAAAGTGTGCTCAACGCTCGCCTGGTCAATCGTGAGGATCGCGCCTGGGTAGCCTCGACCGAACTGCAGCAATTGCACCGGCAGATCACCAGCTATGAACTTGGCCTGACCCACCGAGCAAACCTGCGCTTTGGCAAGTCAACGGTGCAGGCTGGTGTGCGCGGCTCACTGCCCGGACTCAGCAAAACGCCCGGCGCGCTCTATGAGCAACAGGACTGGAACGGTCGCTATCACCTGTTCACTGCCAAGGCGGCGTTTGAGATTCCGTTTGACCTGGGCGCAATGCGTTTGGGCTATCGCAACGCGCTGGTCTACCAATATGCGCCGGTGCCGGTGCCGTCGACCGAATACATGCAGATCGGCGGGCGCTACAGCGTGCGCGGCTTTGACGGTAACACCACCCTCGCCGGCCCCACTGGCTGGACCCTGCGCAATGAGCTGTCCATCCCCACCTTCAGTGGCAGCCAGGCGTATGCGGCATTCGATGCCGGTGCGGTGTCGCCGGTGGGCGGCCAGCGGCGAGGTCGGCAGCCATTGATCGGCGCAGCTGTGGGCTTGCGTGGCAATGTCAGTCGCTTTGGTTACGACCTGGCCCTGGGCATGCCGATCAAAAGCACCGACGAGATGAACACCGCCACGCCCACCGTCGATTTCTCTCTGAGCAGCCGTTTCTAGGCGAACGCTTTTTCCCAGGGATGGGAATCCGAGTGCCACCCAGTGCGCTCACCCGGCGCCCGCAGTCACAGCTGCGGGACGCCTCTTTAACCTTCAACTCTCGAGGTCTTGTATGAACCCAATGATCCAACCCACTCGGCGCCCATCCAAGCGCACGCTGCTGGCCCTCGCATTAATGGGCAGCCTGCCGCTGTTGCAACACAATGCCCAAGCGCAACCCGCACTGACGCTGGACCCAAGCGCAGCCCAAAACGCCGCGTTGTCGCAGATCAACGACACGCCCGTGGTCAACATCGTCGCTGCGAACGCCGCAGGTGTGTCCCACAACCGCTTCACCGAGTTCAATGTCGGCGCTGCCGGGCTGATCCTCAACAACAGCACCGCAGGCGCCCAAACCACCCTGGGCGGCGCCATTGCCGCTAATAGCCTGCTCAACGGGACCTCCGCCAGCGTCATTCTCAATGAAGTCACCGGTAAAACCGCCTCAAGTCTCAATGGCATGATTGAAGTTGCGGGGCCGAGCGCTCGTGTAATCATCGCCAACCCCAATGGCATCACCGCCAGCCGCGCTGGCTTTATCAACGCCAATCGCGTGTCGTTGGTAGCGGGCACGGCGGTATTGGACGCCAACGGCCAAGTAGCTCGATTGCAAACCGACCACGGCCAGATCCGCGTGGAAGGTGCCGGCCTTGATGCGTCCGGTGCCAATGAGGTCGACCTGGTCGCACGCACCCTGCAGATCAATGCGCAGCTGCAAGCCAAAAAGCTCAACGCCGTGGCCTTGAAAGGCGAAGTCGACGCGATGGACCCAACCACTGTTCTCAAGCACCTTGGCGCCGATGGCAAAGCCGATATCGCCATCGACGTGGCCCAATTGGGCAGCATGCACGCCGACTCGATCCGTCTGCTCGGCAAGTCGGCCGGCGTAGGCGTGAACGTTCAAGGCAACGTCAAGGCCCTGACCGGCGACTTGAAGGTCACCGCCGATGGCAAGGTACAGATCGCTTCAACGGGCGTGTTGGACGCCAAGCAGGCGCTGTCGATCGCTGGCGATCTGAACAATCAGGGCGTGCTGCGTAATGGTGGCCCTTTGAGTTTGGTCGGCAACATCAATATCCAGGGACCGATTCACTTCGGCGGCACGGCTGGGTCGGTTAACAATCTCAAGCCTGGCACTATTGTGACGGGCGGAGCCGCCGCCACAGGCGCTCAAAATGGTACGGGTGTGGTGATCAATCGACCGATCGCTTCGCGCCCGTCCTATGTCGTCGCGCCGCCTGTATGGAGCAAGCCGGTGGTGAGCTACCCAGCGTTCAACTGGAGCGCCTATCCGTCGTTCGCCTTTAACACTGCGACAAGCCTGAAACAACCGACCCGCATCCTCCCGCAACCACGCTACTGGTAAACCGCTCCAGCCGGGCGCGGTGGTCCACACCCGCCCGGTCACATCTCAAGCGTTGCTGCCTGGACGATGACGAATGAAGCCTGGGGTTTCGGGCATGGTGCCAATCGCACCGGTCCGTATCATTTGCCAATGGGCAAAGCCCTCTAAACCGCATTCACATCCCGCTTGCAAACATTCACTCGGCAAAAGCCCTGAGCGCTGGGCTGGGAGACACATGTCCGTCGATATCACTAAACACAGCTCAAAAGGCTTGTTGTTTTTTCTCGCGCTGTCACTGACCGCAGCGCTCATGAACAGCAGCGCACCCACGCCGCTGTACCCGTTTTACCAAGAACATCTGCAGATCAACGCTGTGGACCTGACCTTTATATTCGGCGCCTACGGTGCCGGTGTTTTGCTGGCTTTGATCACCCTGGCGCGCATCGCCGGCCATGTCAAAGACCAGCGTTTTTTGCTGCTCCCAGCCATTGCACTGGTGCTGATCGGCGCCTGGTTGTGCGCCGAATGCGATTCGTTGTGGGCCCTATGTGCGGCCCGCGCCATCTCGGGGCTTGGTGCGGGAATCATGACCACTGCCGTGAACGTAACGCTGGTACGGTTCGGCCCGCTCGACAACGGCAAGCTGGCGGCGACGCTGGCCACCTTGGCAATGATCCTGGGGTTGGCTTTCGGCCCGGTACTCAGCGGCGTGGCGTTGCAACTGAACCTGTACCCGGCCAGCCTGCCCTTTTGGTTAATCATGACACTGGTGACTGTCGCCGCCGTTGGCGTATTGCTGCTCTGGCCGCGTAACGCCACCCAGGCGGACAGCCGCGTCCACCACGACCAATCGTCGTTACGCGAAGGCCTGCGGGGTATCGGTCGGCCCTTCCACTTGTGCGCGTGGTCGGTGTTTTTCAGCTGGTCGTTCACGGCCTGCGTTTTCGTGATTGGCCCTGGCGCTGCCGAACAGCAACTGGGCTTGAATGACCGTGGGATGTTTGGCTACAGCATGGCGGTATACCTGTTGATCGCCGGGGCCAGCCAGCTGTATTGCAAACGCCTGGATGCAGCGCGTGCATTGCGTTCCGGGCTGCTCGCCCAGTGTGCGGCCTTCCTGCTCCTGCTGACGGCCTTCTCGGTCCATTCACTGACGCTCGCGGCGCTGGCCCTGGTAATCGGCGGCTATGCCTACGGGGCCATTTTTGTCGGCAGTGCGCGTCTGATCAATCAGCTGGCTCCCGCCAACTGCCACGCCAAGTTAGTGGCGTATTTCTATATGACCATCTACCTGTTCAACGCTGTGCCTATTCCGCTTGGGCTACTGGTGGATTCGATGGGGCTTGCCCCGAGCGTGCTCGCCGCCTTGGTCTTTTTTCTGGGGCTCGGTGCCGTGCTGGCGATTCTCGCTGCACGGGTCCGACTCCCTCATGCGCATCAACCAACCGGTTGAGCGCTCGTCACCGTTGAATCCTCAGGGTTCTTAATTTTTTGCCTTACGTCAGTACCGGAATCATGAATAAAAAACTTAAAGTGTGCGTCACGATTGCTGCGGTGCTCGCCATTGGCGGCGCCGTCGGCCTGTACCGGCAGTCCACCTCTGCCCAACCTACCCAAACGTCGGCCGGAACGGCTGCGCCGGCCATCCAGGTGGCCGTCGCCACCGCCACGCAAGCCGATATGCCCAACACTCTGGCGGGCATCGGCGAACTGGAAGCCACCCGCCAAGTCATGGTCACCGCCGAAAGCGGCGGCCTGGTACGTTCCATTGCATTCCAACCCGGCGAGCGGGTGAAAGCCGGGCAAACCCTGGTGCAGCTCAACGATGCGCCGGAACAAGGCGAACTGGCCAGGCTTCAGGCCCAGGCCGCCAACGCCAAGGCCCAGTTACTGCGAACCCAGCGTTTGCTGCCTCAGCAGGCGGCGACGCAAGAGGAACTGGATCAAGTGCAGTCCGCCTACTCCCAGGCGCAGGCCGATATCGTGCGGATCAAGGCGCTGATCGATCAAAAACGCATCAAGGCGCCCTTCACCGGCGTGCTGGGTGTGCGCAAGGTCAACCTGGGTCAGTTCGTGCAGGCCGGCGATGCCATGGTGTCGCTGACCGACGCACAGACGCTGTACGCCAATATCACCCTGCCCGAACGTGCCCTCGCACAGCTCAAAACGGGCCAGGAGATGAGCGTCAGCGTAGATGCGTACCCGCAGCGCTTGTTCAAGGGCCACGTCAGTACCCTCGAACCGCGTATCGACCCTGGCACCCGCACGGTGCTGGTCCAGGCCACGGTTCCGAATCCGGACAACCTGTTGTCACCCGGCATGTACGCCAATGGCGAAGTCCATCTGCCAGCCAAAAAAGACGTGATCAGCGTGCCTGAAACAGCCGTGAGCTACAGCGCCTACGGTGACTTTGTCTACGTGGTCGAGGGCGCTGATACGCAGCTGACCAACACCGTACGCCAGGTCTACGTGAAGACCGGCGAGCGCTCGGACGGCCGGGTCGTGCTGCTTGACGGCGTAAAGGCCGGTGATCGCGTGGTCACCTCCGGGCAGTTGCGCTTGAGCAGCGGCGCCCTGGTACGCATCGCGCTCAAGGACACCGTCGGGCTCGATCAGGCCGCAAGCCGCTGATACACCAAGGATCTGAAAAATGAAATTCACCGACTTGTTCGTGCGGCGCCCGGTGTTGGCGCTGGTGGTCAGCACCCTGATTTTATTGATGGGGCTGCTGGCCATAAACAACCTGCCGATTCGTCAGTACCCGCTGACGGAAAGCTCCACGCTGACGATCACCACCCAGTACCCCGGTGCTTCGCCGCAACTGATGCAGGGTTTCGTCACCCAGGCCATCGCGCAATCGGTCGCCACCGTGGAAGACGTCGATTACATGAGTTCGACGTCGACCCAGGGCAAAAGCGTGATCACTGTGCGCATGAAGCTCAACGCCGACTCCAACAAGGCCATGACCCAGGTGATGGCCAAGGTCAACGAGGTCAAATACCGCTTGCCGGAGCAGGCTTACGACCCGGTGATTGTGAAATCCTCCGGTGAAGCCACGGCCGTGGCCTATGTGGGTTTTTCCAGCCCGACCCTGTCCACTGCTGCACTCTCGGACTACTTGCAGCGCGTGGTGCAACCGCAACTGTCTTCCATCGAAGGGGTCGGCAGCATTGACCTCAACGGCGGGCAGAAAATGGCCATGCGTATCTGGCTGGATGCCAATCGCATGGCCGCCCACGGGATTTCCGGCAGCGATGTGGCCCAGGCCCTGTTGAATAACAACGTGCAGGCTGCGCCCGGCCAGGCCAAGGGTTTGTATGTGGTGTCGGACATTCAGATCAACACCGACCTGGTCGATGTCGCCGAGTTTCGCCAGTTGGTGGTCAAGTCCAGCGCTGCCGGTGTGGTGCACCTGAACGATATCGCCACGGTGGAACTGGGCGCGGCGTCGACCGACACCAGCGCCACCATGGACGGTGTGCAAGCGGTGTTTTTCGGTTTGAATGCCGCACCCAATGCCAACCCTCTGGTGATCGTCAAGAAACTCAACGAACTGCTGCCGGGCATCCGCGCCAACCTGCCGCCGGACGTGAAAGTCGCTGTGCCGTTTGAGCTGGCACGTTTTATCAGCGCATCGATTGATGAAGTACTCGGTACGCTGGGCGAAGCCATCGCCATCGTGGTACTGGTGATTTTCTTGAGCCTCGGCTCGGCGCGGGCGGTGATCATTCCGGTGGTCACCATTCCCCTCTCGATGCTGGGTGCAGCCGCGTTCATGTCGATGTTCGGGTTCAGTATTAACTTGCTGACCTTGCTGGCGATGGTGTTGGCCATCGGCCTGGTGGTGGATGACGCGATCATTGTGGTGGAGAACGTTCATCGTCATATCGAAGAAGGCAAGTCTCCCACTTATGCAGCCCTGCTGGGCGCACGTGAGGTGGCAGCGCCGGTGATTGCGATGACCCTGACACTGGCGGCGGTGTATGCCCCCATCGGCCTCATGGGCGGGCTGACCGGCTCGCTGTTCAAGGAGTTCGCCTTCACCTTGGCCGGCTCGGTGGTGGTCTCGGGCATTATCGCGCTGACGCTGTCGCCGGTCATGAGCTCACTGCTGCTCAATAGCCAGATGAACGAAGGCTGGATGGCGCGCAAGGCCGAGGGCTTCTTCCATCGCCTCGGCAGCGCTTACGGCCGCGTGCTGGATCTGTCGCTGCATCACCGTTGGGTCACGTTCACGATTGCGGTCATTGTGTTGATCAGCGTGCCGTGGCTGTACAGCCGTGCCCAAACCGAACTGGCGCCCACCGAAGACCAGTCCACCGTCCTGACCGCAATCAAGTCACCACAGAACGCCAACATTGATTACGTCGAGAAGTTCGGCAAGCAATGGAACGACGTCATGGTGACCTTGCCGGAGCAGAGCAACCTGTGGTTGATCAACGGCAGCAACGGCGTATCCAACAGCATCGGCGGGGTCAACTTCGTCGATTGGGAAAAACGCGAGCGCAACGCCGACCAGATCCAGGGCGATATGCAAAGTCGCGCCAACACCATCGAGGGCAGCAACGTCTTTGCCTTCCAGTTGCCTTCACTGCCGGGCTCGACCGGTGGCCTGCCGGTACAGATGGTGATCAAGAGCGCCGGTGACTACAGCGTGGTCTATGAGGCGATGGAAGCACTCAAGCACGCTGCACGTGAAAGCGGCTTGTTCATGGTGGTCGACAGTGACCTGGACTACAACAACTCGGTGATCAAGATCAAAGTCGATCGTACCAAGGCCAATAGCCTGGGCGTGACCATGAAGGATCTGGGCGACACCCTGGCGGTGCTGGTGGGCGAAAACTACGTCAACCGCTTTGCCATGGACGGCCGCTCCTACGATGTGATCCCGCAGAGCCTGCGCGGCGAGCGGCTGACGCCGGAAGCGCTGTCGCGCTTTTATGTGACCAGCGCCAGCGGTGGGCAAGTACCGCTGTCCAACCTGGTCAGCGTCTCGACCGGCGTTGAGCCCAATCAACTGACCCAGTTCGACCAGCTCAACTCGGCGATCTTCCAGGCGATCCCCAACCCAGGCGTGGCCATGGGCGACGCGGTGAAGTTTCTGGAAGCGCGGGCCAAATTGCTGCCACCTGGCTTCACCTATGACTGGCTCTCGGATGCACGCCAATACCATCAGGAAAGCGGCGCGCTGGTCATGGCGTTCCTGTTCGCAATCATCGTGATCTACCTGGTACTCGCTGCGCAGTATGAAAGCCTGCGTGACCCGTTGATCATTCTGATCAGCGTGCCGATGTCGATCTGCGGCGCCTTAATACCGCTGGCCCTGGGCATGGCGACCATCAATATCTACACGCAGATCGGCCTGGTGACCCTGATCGGACTGATCAGCAAGCACGGCATCCTGATGGTGGAGTTCGCCAATGAGATGCAGGTCAAGCAGGGCCTGGATCGTCGCGAGGCGATTCTGCACTCGGCGAAGATGCGCTTGCGGCCGATCCTGATGACCACGGCGGCGATGGTGGCGGGCTTGATTCCCCTACTGTTCGCCTCCGGTGCTGGCGCCCACAGCCGTTATGACCTTGGCCTGGTGATCGTGGTGGGCATGTTGGTGGGTACGCTGTTCACTTTGCTGGTTTTGCCGACCATGTATTCGTTCATTGCCGTCGACCATCGTATGGCGGCCACCACACCCCGCGCCCGTGCGCTGGCCGCTGCCGATGCAGCCGACGCCGCCACGGCCCATACGGTGTAAGGAGACACATATGCACCCCTTTAATACCTTCGTGATTCGCCCGCTCGCGCTGCTGGTCTGCTCGGCCTGGATGACGGGCTGTACCGTCGGCCCGGACTACCGGGCCAGTAACGAGCCCGCAGTAGAGCTGACTCAAAGCCCCGATACCGCGCTGTATAGCAGCACCCGCCTACAACAGGATTGGTGGCGACAATTCCAGGACCCACAACTGGATGCGCTGATCGATCAAGCGCTGGCGCGTAACCATGACCTGCGCATTGCACAAGCCCGGTTGCTGGAGGCTCGCGCGGTGCTGGACCAGCGTCAGTTGGACCAACTGCCAACGGTGACCGCCAGCGGGGCTTATTCCCGTAGCCTGTCCCAGGCCAACCCCGGCCCAAGCGGTGAGCGCAACCTGGCCAAGACCTATCAGGCCGGCCTGGATGCGCAGTGGGAGCTGGACCTGTTCGGCAGGCTGCAGCGCCTGTCGCAGGCGTCTTCGGCACGCGCCGAGGCCGTCGCGGCAGACCTGGCGCAAACCCGCATCGTAGTGACCGCCGACGTGGCGCGTCACTACTTCGAACTGCGCGGCGCGCAACGGCAGTTAGCGGTGGCACAGGCCAACCTGAGTAATCAGGAAAAAACCGTGGCGCTGGTCCAGGGCCGCGTGGATGCCGGGCGCGGCACCGCCGACGAGTTGGCAAGCGCCCTGGCCGAGCGCGCACGGGTGCAAGCCACATTGCCGAATCTGGAAACCCGTCAAGCGCTCAGCCGTTATCGGCTCGCCGTACTCACGGGCTCGCGTCCCAATGAGCTGCAAGCGCTGACCGACCTGAAAGCGCTGCCGGCATTGGTCACGCGCTTGCCGATTGGCCAGGTCAGCGACTTGCTGCGACAGCGTCCCGATGTCGCCAGCGCCGAACGCGCTTTGGCGGCCTCGAATGCGGACATTGGTGCCGTGACAGCCGAGCTTTACCCAAGGATCGACCTGGGTGGCTTTCTCGGCTTTGTGGCCTTGCGCGGTGGGGATTTGGGCAACAGCGGCAGCCGCGCGTTCAGCGTGATGCCCTCAGTCAGTTGGCCGGCGCTGCATCTGGCCAGTGTTAAGGCCCGGCAGCGAGAGGCGCAGGCGCGAGAGGTGGGTGCCCGAGCGCGTTATGAGCAAGTGGTGTTGAATGCGATTGAGGAAACCGAGGGTGCGCTGACGACCTATAGCTTGTCGCAGCAACGGGTTCGTAGCCTGGCTGAGGCAGCTGCGCAAAGTGAGCGTGCAGCTCGACTGGCACATGCGCGTTATGAAGCAGGTAGCGCGGCTTATCTGGTAGAGCTGGATGCTCAGCGTACGCAATTGAATGCACAGGATGCGCTGACTCAGGCAGAGACCGCATCGTATCTCAACGTGGTACAGCTTTATAAAGCGCTGGGTGGCGGCTGGCGTGCACCTCAATCAAGCGTATCGAACTGAGAGAATCTGCTGCCATCCATCCTGGTTGGCAGCACTCATCCGGTAATTATTTGCGTTAGGGAAAAAACCGATAAACAAGCATTCAGAATGGGTCACCTACAGACTTTTAACATGCAATGCCGTAAAGCTAATTATAGATAATATTAACCACTATACCAGCAGTAAACTTCCCGAGCGCTGCTGCAGGCGAGATCCATTTCAACCGAGCCTCATAAGCCTTAGAGCTTGACAAAGCAGTTTCTTTTGGTGAAAAGACAAACCGCTGACCATAATTTATTAGCTTATTCGCCGAAACGTCAAAAATACCTATCCCAACCGACTTATTGTTAATTGGCACCAACACATTCAAATCCTGCACGATGCCCGAAATAGCATTTATCGACAAATCCACACCATAAGCAGAGCTGCACGCGCGATTTTCAGTAATAGTGAATGCAACGCTTTTAACTACTTCTCCCTGCTTTGAGTTATTAAGATACGCTTTTCCGAAGTCAATATCCTTAGGACTGATTGATAGCCTTGACTCACAAGGCTCGTATTTTAGCCCGCCAATTCCACTCAGTGTTGGCGCCACTGTCTTAGGGGCGCCCACGCCACCAGCACCGTCAAATTGAAATGCAACCATATTATTTGTCGTGGATAGGTTTCCTGTTTTCAGCGCTGCTGATGGCGTTTTTTTATATAGAAATACCGAATAACTCAGGACCGTAGGATTACCTTGACGACATCCCGAACTACTTATGCACCCAGGCACCATTATGGGTGTTTGGATTTTCTTGGTTTCTGGATACGTGTAAGATTGCCCCATAAACTCGATGCCCAAGCCAATCTCCGCCCCCAGATCGACCGCCTTGGGATTCAAATAAATGTATATATACTCAGCCTCGTTGCGGTTGTCTGCCCAACATTCCAGGCTGATGTTTGTCGGGCTCACCGACCTCCAAACAAAATTGTTTTTTGGCATGATACTAGGAATTGGCGCAGGGTTAATAATAGCCATATGTGTAGAGTCCCCCGTTCCCTCGCATGTCACAGCACTGCATTCCGCACTGCAAACTGCGGCTAACACCACAAGCGTTGCGTAGGCGATTCGCTTTTGCAAAACTTTATCTTGTTGATGGCACGACTGAAAACTCAAATTTCTCAAAACACTAACCCCTATTTTGGAACTTTAAAAACAGCCATAACCCTAACATACTCAACCACCTATTCAACCAGTAGAAGTCGCCCCCCCCCCGGAGACAAAGCCATTTTTCTATGGCTATTTATCCTACACCGAGCCGTATGACGCGTGTCATTCTATTTTTAATGTCATTAATACTGTCAACCAAAATACTAGCGAACGGAGCGTACGCACCTGCAAACTCCATTACTCATCCTACAAGGCATTTCGAAAAACCCTACACCTAGAACCGAATCCTCCGACAAAGCTAGGCTTTAAACCGTAGGATACTAACCGAACTCTTGTCGGGATTGACTCATAATTAAAAAATATGTTTTTTATTATTAATTTTGCTATCCAATGTAGTTTTAGCAGACGGATTTTATACCCCCTCAACGTCTATCATTAAACTACCCAAAACACTCATTGTGTCAGGCAATATCCCGACAGGGCAAACCCTATGGAAATCGATGCCCGTCACCACTTCTGCCACATTGAACCAACCCAGCTGGAGCCGTTCTGAGATTTATGCAACGATGAACAGCAGCATTCTATCCTCTTACGGACAAGACGTTTATTAAACCAATATTCCTGGCATTGGCATTAAGTGGCGTGGTACATGGAAGGGCCCATCAATTCCATCTGGTTATACCGAGCCAATAAGAGGAGGAAATATTATCGAACCCGCCCGTGATATTAAGGGATTTACAGATACTCAAACCATTTGGGTGAAACTTATAAAAACGGGCCCAATCAAGCAAGGGGCGTTATCGATCACATCAAATGTCGAAGTCGTGTACTACTGTCCTTGCGACAAAAAATGGGCAGTATCTGTTGTTGGTACCAGTTCAGTAGCAGCTGCACGGAAGTGCTCGCTATCTGCCCCGTATCAACGGTACCTCTAGGTAAATCTCTACAACTGCTTTCAATGGAGTAGGCGGACGCTCCAGCCCAGTAGTGTTTTCCATTAATCTGTCTTGCTCAGGAGAGGATCCAGGAATCAGTATTGCCTCGTACGTCACGCTCACAGATACCTCAAACCTCAATAATATTTCTGACATATTATCATTGCCCCATGAATCAAGTGCATCAGGGCCCGGCATTCAGATAAGCAAAGATGGAGGTATAGTCAAGTATGGCCCCGACTCCACCGCGATAGAAACTATCAACCAGTGGAAAGCTGGCGACATACAAACTGGGGCGTCTGTATTTAGAATTTCACTTCGTGCCAGCTATATACAAACCAAGCCAAAAGTCACTACTGGGACAGCCATCGACCGGGCCAATTTCACACTCTGCTATCACTGAGCCAGGTAGACGATCGTCATGACTGATCCTCCATTTTATTCGTTATGGCAGTGGCACGCTTATAAACCAGAATTGCTACTTCGACCCGCCCGACGAACACCTCGACATCTTCATGGGTGCGGGCCAACCCATTCCGCGCAACTAATGCCTCCAACTCACGGCACACCAGAATCAGTGTTTTAGCTTTGCCGACAGCCAATGCACCTCGAATCCGATGCAATAACTGGACAGCCTGATGACTGCCCTGATCAGGATCCAGCGCTTTAAGCTCACTTAAATCTCGCGTGATAGTTTCAATGAACAGTTCGAGCATGCGTTCAGGCACGTTTATCCCGTCCGCATCGCTTGCCTGTGCCGCGATCTCGCAGACTCGGTATACCGTAGGATCAAGCACACTGCGCAAACACAGATAAAGTCCCTGGATATTCATCGGTTTGGATAACCAGTTGTTCATGCCCACGCGGATGCAATGCTCGCCCTCCTCGCGCAGCGCATTGGCGGTGACGCCGATAATCGGCATATCCACATCGCGCTGGCGCAGCGTATCCGCAAGTTCATAGCCGTCCATGAGCGGCATGTTCACATCCGTCAGCAATACGTCGTAAGCCTTCAGTTCCAACTGCCGCAACGCCTGGACGCCATCGGGCACGACATCCACCGTACAGCCGATACGTTCCAGTTGCTCTTTCATCAGCACCTGGTTGACCGGGTTGTCTTCGGCCACCAGCACATTCAGCTCCAGTTGCAGATGCGTCACCGGTGGTTGCGGTAACGGTGCCTCCGATTCGCCAGTGATCGCCATCACCAACGCACGGCAAATGGACCCGACGCTGTTCTGGTTCACCACCACGTCCTGGCCGATAAACTGGGGCGTACTACTGAAATCATGCTGGGCGAAGACATTAATCGCGCCTGAGCTTGCCACCTCAACCTCTTGCGGCATGACCGTCAACACGGCATCAGGCGCCCCGCCCGCGTCATCGCCCATCACGGTAGTGCGTGCACCGTGCCACTCCAGCCAGGCGCACAGGTTATCGGTCAAGGTTGCATAGGGCGTACGAACATCGATGCACTTGCCTGATAACTGGGGCAATAAAGATCGGGGGGCCTCTAGCGTTTCAAGGCTCAACTCAAATATGAATGTACTGCCCTCACCCGGCGCACTGTCCACGGTCAACGCACCTCCCATCATCTGGCTGAGGTGGGCGCAGATAGGCAGCCCAAGCCCGGTGCCGGCGACGGTGTGATGTTTACTGTCGGCCTGGTAAAAACGCTCGAACAGTTGCGCCTGCACCACTTCGCACATCCCTGGGCCGCTATCGGCCACGCGCCATTGCAGGCTCACCTCGCCTGCGCAGACTCCGATAGGCGACAGGAAGACTGCGACATGCCCGCTCTGGGTGAACTTGATCGCATTATTGAGCAGGTTGCCGACGATCTGCTGAATACGCAGGCGGTCGCCCTGCACCAGGTTCGGCACGCGAGGGTCAACACAGCAGTAAAGCGCCAGCCCTTTATTCGCAGCCATCGCCGAGAACCCGCGTACAGTTTCTTCGAGCATTTCCAGTGGCTGGAACGCGACGGACTCCAGAACCAACTGGCCCGCTTCGATCTTGGACAGGTCCAACACATCGCTGATCAAGTGCATCAATACCGCGGACGAACTATCAATGGTGCGCAGGTAGCCACGTTGGCGTTCATCCAGAGAGGTCATGCCCAACAGCTCAAGCGTGCCCAGCACACCGTACAACGGCGTGCGTAGCTCGTGGCTCAGGGTGGCGACGAAGTTGCTTTTCTGTTCATTAGCCGCATCCGCCGCCTGGCGAGCGAGTAGCAACGATGCAGATGCTTCGCGGTGGGAAGAAATATCAGTGAAGGTACACAGCAACACGCTGTCGCCAAGATACTCGGTGGGTGTATAGCGCACATGCAAGACCCGCTGATCGACCAGCAGGCAGCCTTCACCGGTAAGGGGTTTATTTTGCTCAAACAGCGGCCATAGCGCCATCATTGGTGCAAACTCGGTCGGCTCGCCCAACCATTGCGTATACAAACTGTTCTGCGTCACCAGTTCGATCTGCGGCCCCTTGACCACACACAACGCCAGCGGCACCGTTTGCAACAAAGACAGGTTGAAGTCATGGTTGACCAATAACTCCCGAAAGTCATTACTCGCCGGCACCAAAATGCGCCGTCGATACCATCGGATAACCGACCAACCACTGATGACGCATAAACCCAGCAAGCCGACCAGCCCAAGCAACTGCCAACGCGCATCCAGGATCAGTTGTTTATAGGGGATACGATACAGGGCCTGCCAGGCGCCCATGTCCCCGGTGCTGCGCTTGATCAGCAGCCCTGAGGTAGTGAAATGGAAGCCGCTTTCATACTGGTAAATCTGTGGCGACTTGCCGCCCACTACACGCGTGCCGTCCGGCGCGACGATGTCGACATCGCTGTACAGCGGCAGATCAAAAAACTGCTTTTCTATCCTTACCCCGGGCGCGTCAAACTCGTCCCAATACAGCAAGGTAGCGGCAACCAGTTCCCTGGGGGGGCCCTTTCGTTCCCACTGGTCTTCTTCGATGCGACCAGAGACGTAGCCCAGTATTTGTTGAATGTCCTCACCACCCAAAAAGAAATGACTGGGCCGCCAGCGCACCAGCAAGTCACTGCTCAAGGGCGGCAGCTGACGCGCAGATTGCTTGACCTCGTTCAAGACCTGGGAAAAATTGCGCTGGCCTGGATGAGGCTGGGGGCTGATCGCAGGAATCGCGATGTCGAAATCGCTCGACAGATCAAACACGAACATTTGCGGCGACGCGAAGGTTGAACCGCTCCAGAAGTCGCCATACACATTTGCCAGCGCACCCCCCAATTGCAGCTGTTGGCTCAAGACACCGTCATGCGCGTCGGCGGCCTTGATGGGCAATGCCGCCGAAAACGTTGTGGCGACCTGTGACGCCTGGCCTTCATAAATGCGCATGTTGCCCTGAGTCGTTTGGTTGACCACATAAGCTTCAGGGTTGAATACCGGCTTGTATTCCAACTGGCTGCTGGCCTTGATCGCCCGCAGCAGAAAAATCTCATGATCGTAGGCTCGGCCCACGAAACGCATGAAGTGATAATCGACTTTGAGCACTTCGCCGCGAATGATCTTGTAGGTCACCCAATAGCCGGTCACTGCGAAAAACACCAGCAACAACAAGGACATCAGCAGACCAAAACTCAGGCGCAGCGAGACTTTTTCAAGCTTGCCGACGCTCGATTGCCTATAGCGCATACGCGGTGCCGTTTGCAGCGTTCATGAGGGTGCTTTGAGCCTTTGAAAGTTCATGTGCGGTTACCGGACAACCGTCCGCTCGGGTGAGTCTATAGGCTTTTCATTAGTTGATAAGATTAGTCCTACGCACACGCTCGAAAGAGCTGACGTTTATGGTTACGCATATCCCGCAAAATTGACTCATGGTCATCCCTTGCAGGGCATTACATGAAAACCTCAGCCGCACTCAGCCTAAGTCAGATTCCAGCCGCCCCCAAGGTTCAAGAGCCCGACGCCCAGGAGCTGCGCCAAGGGTTGGCGGATCACGCGTTTGTGGGTTTTTACCAACCTCAGCTTTCGTTGAAAACGGGTACGATTAGCGGCTTGGAAGTTCTCGCCCGCTGGCGGCACCCTCACAACGGCCTGTTGACGCCCGGTTATTTTCTACAGGCCCTGGAACGCCATGACCTGATGGATGAGCTGTTCCTGCGCCTCTTCGAGCAAGGGCTGATCCTGCGCCAGAAACTGGCCAGTCTGAACCTGCCATTGACGATGTCATTCAACCTTCAACCGTCTCAACTCAGCAACCCCATACTGAGCCAGGCGATTAAAGTGCTGCTGCGTGCACATGAGTGCCCTGCCCGAAGCATCATCTTCGAGATCACAGAAACCGGCACGCTCAATCCGTGCAGTGTCGCCATGAACAACCTCTTGCAACTCAAGCTGCTGGGCTGCGGTTTGTCCATGGATGACTTTGGCACCGGTTTCTCGTCACTGGAGCGCTTGTGTGATGTGCCTTTCACCGAGCTCAAACTCGACGCCGGTTTCGTACACAAACTCGACACGCACTCGGCCTGCACCGCCATTGTCGCCCACACTGTAAGCCTGGCAGCCAGCCTGGGTGTGTCACTGGTGATCGAGGGTGTCGAGACCCCGGCCCAGCTCAAGCGGCTCAAAACCCTGGGCGTGTCCATTGTGCAGGGATACGCCGTTGCGCCGCCGATGGCGGATACCGCGCTGCTGCCTTACATCCTTGAATACATAGCGGGCTCACAGGTGGTGCTGACGTCAGTCTGAACGCCCATTCACATCGCTCTAACTTCCCACCCCATCCGCCACGTCCGTGGTCGACCTTGAGCCGGCCAGCGCGGCGTACTTGGCATTTTGCAGTCAGGTATACGTTTTCATGTCCACGCTCAAAGCCTTCGTGGCTTTCTTCACCGTACTGCTGCCGGCTGTATCGTACGGCGGTGCCGCAACGATACCCATGCCGCAACAGCCCCTTCACTTGCTTAGCCAAGTGAGTCAGGAACCACAAAAGCTGCAATTACCGGAAGCAGACTGGGCCTGGTTGCGCCAACGGCGTGCCCTGACCCTGGGCGTGGTCGCACCGTTCACCCTGCCCTTTGACATGGTCTACGGCAACGGTGATTACGAGGGCATCAGCGCTGACGTGGTGACAATGCTCAAGCAACAACTGGGCCTGGATCTCAAAGTCATCGGGTTTGCTGACCGTGGGCAAGCGATGGCCGCCTTGCGAGCTGGCGAAATCGATTTGATCAGCCGATCCAGCGACTATGACCGCGACTCTTCTGACACGGTGGTGACGCTTCCGTACAGCGTCAATGCCCCCGTACTCTATCAACGCCAGGACAGCGACATTGCAGTCCCCCCAAATCTCAAAGGGCTTACCGTAGCGGTCTCCAAAGATTACCTGCCATACGCACTACTGACCGAACGCTATCCCCACGCGCAGTTTTTTACCTACGGCACCACCGCGCAAGCTTTAGCCGCCGTAGCATTCCAAAACGTCGACGTGTTTCTGGGCGACTCGGTCAGCACCCACTACCTGGTCAACCATAGCTTTTTCAGCTATCTCAAATTTATCCAGTTTGTGAAAATCGACTCAGGCGGCTATGGGTTTCTGCTCAAGCAGGAAGATCAACGCCTGCTACGCATTCTCAATGCTTCACTGACCACCTTTGGCCAACTGCGCATGAGCTACCTGATCAAGCGCTGGACCGGTGGCGGCACGGTGATGCCGGACGATAATGTACACCTCACCGCCCAGGAAAAACGCTGGCTGGCCCAGCACCCAGTGGCGCGCTTCATGATCAACGATGACATGGCACCCTCGGCTTTTTTTGACGCCAAGGGCCGCTTCAACGGTGTGATATCCGATTTGTTCGAGATCATCACCCAACGCACCGGGCTCAAGTTCGAGATTCAACGCGCCTCGAGTTTTGAAGGCATTCAGGACGCTTTACGTGACGGCGATACTGATTTAGCCGTGTTGACGGCCAGCCCGGAGCGCTTGAACCATATCCGTTTCAGCCATCCATTCGCAACCAGCTCGTTTGCGCTGGTCGCGCCGACGGCTGAATCGGGCCGAGAGCGTTCGAGTCTCAATGCTTTGGCCGGCAAGCGCCTGGCCATTGTCCAGGGGCATGTGCTGATCGACAGCATTCGCAAAGGCTTTCCCACGGTGAAGTTGATCACCCCGGCAAACAACCTGGAGGCCATGCGCATGGTGGTTAATGGCGACGCCGACGCTGTGTTGATGACCTTGTCCATGGCTCGTTACTACACCGCGCGCCTCTATGAAAAAGAACTGCGCGTGGCCGGTGTGGTTGACGGCCAGGCGGCCACCGCCAACTTCGCCATGCGCCGAGGCGAAACCGAGCTGCAGTCGATCATGGATAAAGCCCTGCTGAGCATCCCACCTGACGAGCTTAATGCAATCACCATTCGCTGGCGTGCCAATGCGGCCATGAGTGGCCAGAACTGGCGTGACTACAAATTGGTAATCCTGCAGATCATTTGCTGCGCATTGCTGGTGCTGCTGGTTTCGATCATTCGAATCGTGCAATTACGCCGTCAGATACGGCGCCGAGTCACCGCTGAAAAAGCCCTTAATGATCAGTTGGAGTTTCTGCAAACCTTGAACCATGCCATGCCCGTGCCGGTATATGTACGCGACCGCGAAGGACGCCTGCTGTCATGCAGCCGCAGCTATGAACATGTCATGAAGCTCTGCCAATCCGAGGTGCTGGGTAAAACCGCGTTGCAAACGAACCACGGTGATATCGAACTTGCGCCCTCGCTTCACCAGAGTTATCTGCAAGCGATGGAGGATGGCAACGCCATCGAACAGCAACTGCAGATCACCATCGAGGGACAACCCCACTTC
Organism: Pseudomonas sp. OST1909; assembly: GCF_015277575.1. Classification (NCBI taxonomy): domain Bacteria; kingdom Pseudomonadati; phylum Pseudomonadota; class Gammaproteobacteria; order Pseudomonadales; family Pseudomonadaceae; genus Pseudomonas; species Pseudomonas sp. OST1909. Next base: position 2,605,625 of record NZ_CP063780.1, on the reverse strand, counting down.
ATCGAGCATTGGATTCAGCCGTTTCGTGACTCTAATGGCACGATCGCCGGAGTGATCTGCGGCTGGCAGGACATCTCGCAACATCATCAACTGATTGAGCAACTGCAGCAGGCTAAAACCCAGGCTGACGAGGCCAGCCGCGCCAAAACCCAATTTCTTGCGACCATGAGCCACGAAATCCGCACGCCCATGAGCGCGGTGATTGGCACATTAGAGTTAGCGCTCAAACGCGCTGATCATGGCGTACTGGATCGGGTGAACATCGACGTGGCCTACACGGCCGCCAAGAACCTGCTTGAGCTGTTGGGCAATACGCTGGATATCGTACGCATTGAATCCGGGCACTTGAGCTTCTCACCACGCCGGGCCAACCTCAAGAATCTGGTGGAGATGGTGGCGCGGGTATTCGAAGGGCTGGCGAGAAAGAAGAAACTGGACCTGATTCTGGAAATCGACGCCGGTACCACCCTGGACGTCTCTATCGACCCTCTGCGCTTCAAGCAAGTACTGTCGAATTTGGTGAGCAATGCGATCAAGTTCACTGAGCGCGGCCGTATCGTCATCCGCTTGGTATGCCGCGTGTTGAACGGGCAGACACTCAACATGCATCTGCAAGTTCAGGATACCGGCATAGGCATCAGTGAGGCAGACCGGCAGACGCTGTTTCGCCCCTTTGCGCAAGTGACTCAGTCGGACCTCTCGGTCCATGGCGGCAGCGGCCTCGGGTTGGTTGTGTCGCGGTCGCTGTGCGAGATGATGGGTGGCCGCCTGGAACTTACCAGCACGCCGGGGCAAGGCACTACGGTCAATGTAACGCTCAAGCTCAAGCTTCTGGAACCGCTGCCTGAAGAAGAACTGCCATTGCCCGCGTCCTCCGAGGCTACTCCGAGCTGGGCCATGCGAGTGCTGATCGCAGACGACAATACCTTGAACCGTCAAATGCTGCGCGCGCAGCTGGAGTACCTGGGCTGCAAGGTGATTGAAGCCAGCAATGGGCTGGAGGCGTTGGAGGCCTGGCGTGCCTTTCCGGTTGACTGGCTTATCACGGATTACCACATGCCGGTCATGGACGGAGTAGAACTGACACTGGCGATCCGCAAGGAAGAACAGCAACGCAACGCCAGTGCATTGACGATTCTGGGGCTGACAGCCGACGCCCAGCAGGAAGAAATGGACCGCTGTCTTAATGCTGGCATGGGCGACTGTCTGATCAAACCCATCAGCCTGGCCATCCTCGAACAGCGCCTGGCATCACTGGAGCCAGCGGATAAGCCGGCCTATAAAGGCGCCAGACCGACGCTGCATGGGCCTGAATTCGACATGAATCTGCTCCAGCCGATTACCGGTGGCAACCCGGCAATCATTCAACAACTGCAAGCTGAATTGATGCGCAGCAATCAACAGGATATCGAACAGTTGCGTGACTTCAGTGAGACACGGGACCTCGCCGGCATTGCCGAGCTGGCTCACCGTTTGAGGGGTAGCGCAGCATTAATGCGCAATGACTATCTGCTTGGGTTGTGCAAGGAACTGGAGCATGGCTGCCGAACCGGCGCCGAGGACGTACCGGCGCAGGTCAGGCAGGTGAAGAAGGAGTTACGGCGCATTCAAAACATGCTCGAGCCCTAGGCTGTGAGCGACTACGCCAAGCCATTGCGCTTGGCCAACTCACCCAGGGCAATCAGGTTTTCCACACTCAGCTTGCGTTGCAGGCGGATTTTGTATGTGCTCACCGTCTTGTGGTTGATCATCAACTCATCGGCAATGGCCTGGTTGCCCATACCCCGCGCCAGCAGTTTCAACACGGTGATCTCACGATCGGACAGTTGCGCAATCAGCTGGCTTTCCTCGCTGGCGGCCTGGGTATTGTCGCGTAACTGGTGGATGGTGTTGGCCGGAAAATAGCTGTAACCCGACAGCACCGCCTTCACCGCGCCTATCAGTTCGTCCAGATTGTCATCTTTGCAGACAAAACCTGCCGCACCGGCTTGTAACGAGCGCATGGCGAAGTTGCGAGTGTCACCAGAGGTGAGGATCAACACACGGGTGGAAATGCCGATAGCCTTCAAGTGCGCGATGACGGAGAGGCCATCCATTTTCGGAATACTCAGGTCAAGAACGATCAGATCTGGAAGCAATTTTCGGATAATTTCCACCGCGTCCACGCCGTTGTCGACTTCGGCGACAATCGAGTGGCCTTCTTGCTCGAGCATCACGCGCACAGCCATGCGCATCAGGGGGTGGTCGTCGACGATGACTATGTTGCCCATGGTCTGGTTATTCCTGAGGTAATATATTCATAGATAATGCCTTGCATGCAGAGCAAATCAAAGGATTATACGCACAAGCGCAAGGAAAGCCTTCTGGCTCAACTTGAACTATTTAGGGAAAAAATAAAGTATACCCAAGAACAAGCATTATTTGTAGGACAACGTAACTGTCACACCTGCCCTCACTGAACCCGGGCGCGCCACGGTTGAGGTTCGTATATAGCGAACGTTCATGGCTTTGCTTATCATGCCACCGCCATTTGGCATGCTTCCGAACAGGCGTATCGACGTAGAACCGAACTTAACGGGCGTCATACCATCGACCACCTGTAATGAGACACCCGAGGCCTTTTTCGCCGCATCAGCTAATGTGAGCGTCGAGGACTGGTTGGCTGAATCGTTAACATCGCTCATCGAATAGCTGACCTGATAAGCGGGTGTACTACCGGCACAGGTTAACCCTAGTTGAAAGCTGGCAGCCTCGTTGCTATCCCCTGGCATAGGAATTGCCGAGAGATTTACTGATTTCAGCTTTAACTCAGCAGGAATTGCCAGTGTGCATGAAGGACCATTCACAATAAATGAGAAGGCCGAAAGATTCATGCCTGATTCGGCAACGAACCCCACAGAGGTAATCTTACCTTTGACTAACCCAGCGCTATTAATTGTGTACACACCAGGCGTCATCGATTTTGACGGGGAGTAGAACTTGATTCTCACAGTAGCAGGAAGCTTGAATTCGGTAATCACGGGGGGGTATATAGCGTGGGAGTATGATGTACCAAACGGGCGAAGAACTCCGTCAGGCCCTGCCACACCGCCAAAATAAAAAACATCACGCTCGCTCGTCGTGTATAGCTTGTAAGAAACGCCCTCGAACAACTGCGTCTTGCCGGAATCGTTGCCCGCTGGCGTTATCTCATTTCTCAAGAGATAAGAACCGCTCATGCCATTGCAGCTAACTTGAAGCTCTGCAGTGTGCCATGATTTCGACAACATGCCTCCCGTGTTATTGGCTATAGCTGGGATCCATGGAGCGAGGCTAAATCCCGACTCTTGCACACACCCAGCCGCCACTACGAGTGGAGCATATGCGGCCAGCAATACAATAATAGCTTTGAGAAATTTCATTTATTTAATCCCAACATAATGAATCGTCGAATTGCGCGCTGCCTCCTTCACTAAAAATCGCTTAAACTGTAAATATTACTTACAAAAAGCGCCTTAACTAAACCCTGCATGAACAGACCGAACTACAATCTAACGCCTTATGAATAAAGTAGACACTCCTAAATTTGCCGAGTGCCCAGTCGTCATTTGGCGCATTGTCAATACGTATTGACACCTACCTCCCTAAATCCAATACCAAAAGAACATTGATATTCTATCCCATATGTTTTCCATATAAAAATACCAGCTTATCTCGCCGAACTACAAACACACACCGCTGTACTGCTCGTACATCAACTCTTTATTAACCGGCGGCAGATCATATTTAACTTCACACGCCAGACTACCCCATTTAACTTTGAATGTGCCCACATCCTTTAAACCAAAAACAAGTAGTTTCGAAGCGTTATCCACCAACCCAAGAACCTTCCCTTCATCGTCATATGCCTGCGCGCCAAATGGTAAATGCGCACCTTTGCCGTCCGTTAAGTTAAATTGAAGTCTACGCCCTGACTCGACCTCAAAGTGAGTTTTAACAACTGCGCCGCGAGTCGGCACTACTTTCTTCGAACTTTCCGCCACTTCGATACTGCTGCCCATCGTACTGGTATCCAAATTAATCCAGTTATAACGATAGGGCTGCGCATAAGGCACAACCGCATAACCCTTGCTATCGGTTCTTACCGCATTGGATGAATCAATACCGATACCTTTGGTATCAGGTATTTCGACCAAGGCAAATGTTTCACCCACGGGCTGCCCCAACGTGACACCACCGCTGTGAACGACAACCGAACCTGATGCGCCGACATCCAAATGCTTGTTATCACGTCCCTGCCCATAGTTACCGCTGACTTTTGCAGTCGGCGTATCCCAGTTGACACCGAAACTGGCAGAGCTGCCACTGATTTTACTGTGGCTGCCTTGCGCTGAATAATTTAGAGTGTTTTCATCATTCAAGTTACCGGACAATCCTGTCTGAATCGCAGACTCACCCTGGTTTGAGGTGGTAACGCTGGTGTACAGGCGCTGCGAGCGGCGAGTGTCGCCAAACGGAATGCTGAACGATGCCGTCATCTGATTATCGGCACCTTGACTCCCAGCCTGCCCTTCGGTACGGGAGACCGCAAAGCTGTAGCTGATATCCGAATAGTTACCGTTGTAGCCGAACTGCCAGCGCCGGGTACTGCCTTGCCTGTTCCAATAACTGGTTTCGCCGAGGCTCAAAAACAATGAGCCACGTCCGTCCAGAGATTGGTTGACGTTCACATCAAAGCGACTTTTCTGTCGGCCATAATAAGGTGTAGCGACGTGCTCTTGTTCTTCAACATGTTGACTGAAGGTGCGATAGGACTCAGTGGAGTAGCGATAACCGACCATCGTAAAGGTGGTATCGGTCTGGCTAAGCGTCTTGGAATAAAGGAATCGCGCACTTTGACCTACGTTTTTACGCCCGGAACGCTCTTGCGAACTGCTGTTGGTGACGTCAAAGGATAATCCACCCCACGGAGAGTTAACCCCCACCCCCAAGTTTAATGCCTTATACGCCTGGGCCGCTATCAGGCCACCGTAGCCAGTGAAATTATCCGTCACCCCGTACACCAAGGTACCCTGGGTAAACTTAGGCGCGGCTTGACCTTCATTGGAATACTCACCAGCCGCCAGACTGTAGCGCGTGTTTCCACGACGGGTCATGACCGGGAGATAAGAATAGGCCTGGGAGTATTGGCGCTCGCGCCCATCAGCCTCAATGATCTTGATGCTCAGGTCACCGTTGGACCCACTGGGGTAGATATCGCTGATCTCAAATGCGCCCGCAGGGACAGTGGCCGAATAGATGACGTAGTTGTTCTGGCTGATTTCAACCGTCGCATTCGTTTCCGCAATACCTCGCACCACCGGAGCAAAGCCCACCTCATCATCGGTCAACATGCCCAATTCCGAGGATAGCTGCGCGCCTTTGAATCTCACGCTGTCAAAGATTTCACCCTGGCTGTACAACTCCCCCGCCGCGAGCTTACCTTTAAGGCTGCGAATGTCGCGCTCTACATAAGTACGGTTGCTGGTGAATTTGTCACGTACCCCCGTAGAACCTGAAATCGACGACTCATTGCGCAGGCGCCATGCGCCAATATTCAAGCCGTTGCGCAGACCGACATAGCGGTAATCGCTATTGTAGCCCTGGTTGATATTGCGGCTGAAATTGGTCTGGTAATTTGAGTAGAACGCAGTAATACCGTCATCCCATAATGACGGATCAACATACCCACGAAACTGGCGCTGGATATACGCTTGAGGCATGCTGATCTGCAAAGCCAGTGCCGTGACGTCGAACTCCACGCCCGCACCAGGCGCAAGCGACTCTACGTCAATCAATGTTTTATCATCTGCCTTCGCGGCAATCAGCTTTTCCTGCTCCAGGCGAACGACGTTGACGCCCACTGCCTTGAGCACCGAGAGAGGTATGAGCGGCTTGACCTCATTGTCTTTACCATTGGTAGCAAACTCAATACGCTGGCGCAGGATGAGTTGCTGGTTTAGATAAATATCGACATTGTAGTGACCAGGGGCAACCGAACTTCCCTGCTCGAAATACTTCAACTCAACCGGCGCACCCTGCTTACTCAGAAATGCACTATTGAATTCGACCGCAGACGCAACCGAGGGAACCGAGGCGCCGAGGGCAAAAAAACCCGTCGACCCAAGACTCCCGAGCAGCGTCATCGTGCGCCGACTCCCTGATCGAAACACCCACATAAGATTATGCCTCACAACTATCAACGTTTACTCTTAAGCGGCAACCGAACAGAAAAACCTGAAAGATTAACCAGCATCCCCTTCACCCACATAAGCTATTGGTGCCCCATAATCGTTAATGGCTTTATACTCAACGCTAAACCGCTCTTTGGAGGCCAATATGCCTCCCGAATCAACCGGGAATTTTAACGTTGCGCCAGGGCTGATCATTTCTGCTTGAACCGTATAGCGCTTGCCTGACTGCTTTAAATAAACCTCTCCAAATGAGATATAAAATGGCGATGTATTACTTGCGACAAGCCACGCCTTTCCGGACTCATGAATCAGCTGCCATTTCAGTTGCTTGGCGGACTCCTCCTCCGAACCTATAAGGCCTGTAGGACGGTAGAAAATCTTGATACGTTGGCGAATGGCGATCTGTAACGTATTATCCGATTCTGATTTTTGCGGTATTTCTTGTACGTTTAGCCAGAACACAGACTCTTTATCCGCTGGCAAGCCTTTGCCCGCATAAAAAATGCGCAAACTTTGTTGTTTACTGGCCCCGAGACGACTAAGTGCAGGGGTTAAAGCGAAAGGCACAGCTTGTTCCGAAACATTGGCCGCTGGCTCTATCCATGACTGAACCATGATGTCTTTATCACCATCATTCTTGACCATGATTGAGGTTTCTTTAAGCTTCTCCTGATAAACAACACGTGTACCACCCAATGTAATACCCGCACTTGAAACACCACTGAACAGCAACACACATCCCGCCAAAAAACATTTGGATAGCAGCTTCATTATATTTTGCCTGTGCAGAAGCTGGAGAAGCACTTACGTGCTTCTCCAACAAACGACTTACTCGTAGGTCAGCGTAAACGGCAGGTTGCCATTGGCCGTACCCGGCACGACTACGTCACCGTTGGCGACATAAGAAGCACGCAAGTTCAAGTTAGCGGAGTATTTAATATCTGGATCGGTACCGGCCTTGATCAAAGGGGAGTCAAACGAACCGTTACCGGCCAAATTAATCAGGGTATTGCTGGCGTCATACAAACCGATCCCCACGCCAGTAGCAGTGCCCGTAGTTTTCAGCAAATTGTTATTTTTAATATCTACGCCGCTACCCGAATTCGGGTCAAATTTCACCTTAACTGTGGTCAAGCCAGCAGCGGTATTGCCACAATCAAGATTGAGATTGATCGCCGAGCCCGCAACGATTCCGGCCTGGCTATTTTTCAACGAGTCGATGCTCACCTTACCCATTTTTACATCAATAACTTTCTGGGTGGTACCCGTGACACCGGTACCGGCACCGGCACTGATACCGCAAGAAGCCGCCGTCACTTCGCCGGTAAAATTGATAGTACCGTCAGCAGCCATTGCAGATGTAGCGAAAAGCCCAACGATGGACGACGCGAGAATTAGTTTGAATGGAATAGACACGACTGTGTACCTCTAGGTTGGCAAAAACAAATAGATAAGTTCACTCTGCTTAAGAGTTCCCGAATTCTACCCATCTCACAGAAGCAGCCAACCGCAGCGATCCACACAGACCAAGGATAGATCCTCAGACAATGTAGGACTATTCCTACAAGGCATAGATAATTTTTCTCAGCCGACATCAACCCCAACAAAACATGATGAATTAGAGCATATAAAATATGATGAAATATATTCGGACGGGAAATCCGATAGCGGAAAATCAATCACACACCGAGAGGGATTATTGATATTTCTAACACGATTCACATTCAGGCATGAAGTGAGTCACATCATCAGTGGACAAGAAACTCGACCGCACCGAGACAAAAAAATTGGCGTGCCTCTGTGAGGCAACGCCAACCTAAACTTCTACATTTTAACCTTGCATGTTTTTATCGATTCTAAAGCACTCAACATGCGCAAGGTGTTGGTGGGCGCAAAAAAATCAACTACCCAAATGAATTGCCTGTTTTTATCTTTCGGCGAACCATACATTCGGCAACCTTGCTTGTACCGTCACAGTTTTGATCTGCGTGTAGGCATTCAGGGTCTCCCGACAGAACTCTCGGCCAATACCACTATTTTTATAGCCGCCAAAGGCGGTGCCATCGGTAATGTTCGAGTAACGATTGATCCACACCGATCCCGCCTCCAACCTTGCTGCGGTTTCCATAGCGTGCTGCAGGTTGCTGGTATAGATTCCGGACGCCAAACCGTATTCGGTGTCATTGGCCTGGGCGATCATCGCTTCATAATCATCCCACACGATCAGCGAGAGTACCGGGCCAAAAATCTCTTCCTGGCAGATGCTCATGTCATTATGCGTTAGTAACAAGGTTGGCTGGATGAAGTAACCGTGTTCACTACCTGATACGACTGCGCGACCGCCCCCCGCGAGCAGCTCGGCGCCCTCCTCCAAGCCCATAGTGATGTAGCTCAACACACGCTCACCTTGTTGCGCGTTGACCAGGCAACTGACCCGCGACTCTTCAGACAGCGGAGACCCCACTTTCACACGATTGAATGCGGCAATCAGTTTTTGCTTGAACACTTCAAAAATCGCGGCATGCACGAACAAGCGGGTGCCGGCCAGGCACGACTGTCCGTTGTTATGAATAGCAGCGAAGGTGGCGTTATCGACCACCGCATCAATGTCGTCGATATCGGGGAACACAATATTGGCGCTCTTGCCCCCCAGTTCGAGTGTCGCGGGCACCAGACGCCGGGCGGCCACACCGGCCACAGTGCGACCGACTTGCGTACTGCCAGTAAATGACAGCTTCCTGACCAGAGGATGCTCGCTCAACGCCGCACCGACGACCTCCCCCAACCCGGTGACCATATTCACCACCCCGGCAGGAAAGATTTTGTTAATCAGCTTGCCTAACTCAAGCGTCGATAAAGAAGCGTTTTCATCGGGCTTCAAAACAACAGTATTGCCGGCTACCAATGCCGGAGCGAGCTTGAACGCAGCCATAATCGCCGGCGCGTTCCAGGGAATGATCTGCCCGCACACACCCAAGGGTTCACGTTTGGCGATGGCGTAACCACCGTCGATTTCCCGACCAGTGTCTTCATGAGCCATGATCACTGAGGCGAAATAGCGATAGTGCCGAACGGCGGTAAGGTAGTCCTTGCGTACTTCGCTAATGCAACGACCCACGTCATGGGCATCGATCATGGCCAGGCGTTCACTGTGCTCTTCTATCTCGTCCGCCAGCAGATTTACCAGACGTGCGCGCATCTGCTGGCCCAGGGCACGCCAGGCTGGAAACGCTGCATGCGCCGCATTGACGGCGCGGTCGACGTCCGTGGCATCGCAATAGCGGATATAGGCCAAGTGCCTGCCCGTGGCGGGATCGACCGCGGCAAACGAGCGCGACTTATCGTCAGTTTCAAACACCCCGTTGATCAGTGGACCATAAGACGTATCAAAATGGATGTGCATGGAGAACCTCATATTTAAAGGTGAAATCTGGATGAACCCTGATATAAAATTGCAATTACTTTATTTTTCGTCCAATCAGGTGCTGCATGGATCCTCTGTCCGACGTCCTTTCATTGTTGAGAATCCGTAATTACCATTCCGCCACGCTGTCCTTGGGCGGTGATTGGGCCTTCACCTTTCCTGAACGCGAAGGCATCAAGTTCACGGCGGTGGTCAAGGGCAGTTGCTGGCTGCAAGTGGATGGCGAACAGCAACCGCAGCAACTGCATCAGGGCGATTGCTTTCTGATGACCAGAGGTATGCCTTTTTCGCTCTACAGTGATATGTCCCAGCCGGTGATGAATTCCGACGGTCACTTTCAAACCCTTGCGGCGGACGAACTGGCCCTGCATTACGGCGGCGATGAAACTCAGTTGGTCGGTGGCCGCTTTGACTTCAGCGGTGTCCCTACTCAATTGCTACTCAGCGGCCTGCCCTCGCTGGTTCACGTACAAGGCAATGAACCGCAGGCCTCGGTCCTGCGCTGGGCGCTGGAGCGGTTCACCTCGGAGTTGCAGCAGAAGCGCCCAGGCCGCTCGCTGATGAACGAACACTTGGCGCACCTGATGCTGGTCGAAGTTTTGCGCACTCACTTGGCGACCCTGGAAAGCAGCGGCATCGGGTGGTTTTACGGTTTGGCCGACCGCAACCTCAGTGTTGCCTTGAGCGCGATGCACGCCGACCCAGCCCATCGCTGGAGCGTCCAGGAACTGGCGCAACTGGCAACCATGTCGCGCTCGGCGTTCGCGTTGCGCTTCAAGCAGGTGGTCGGCGCAGCCCCCATGGAGTACCTGACGTACTGGCGCATGTTGCTGGCCAGTGATCGGTTGAAGAACTCCGATGACTCGGTGTCCACCATTGCGTTCTCATTGGGTTATGAGTCCGAAAGCGCATTCAGCACGGCATTCAAGCGCGTCATGTTGCAGTCGCCCCGTCACTATGTGCGCGAGCATGCCGCCCAGGTTTAGTGCAGCCCGCCGCCGATTATCAGGGTTTCACCGGTGATCCAGCCTGCATCCGACGACGCCAGGAAGGCGACGGCGGGTGCAATATCCTCTGGCTGACCGATGCGCCCCAGCGGCGTGATGGCTTCTATTTTTTCGCGGAACGCGTCTTCGAAAAAACCGCTGGCATGTACGCCTTCGGTGACAACCAACCCTGGGTTTACTGAGTTGACACGGATATTTTTGGGGCCTAGTTCATTGGCCAGGGTACGGGTGATGGCGTCCACAGCCGCCTTGGAGGCGGTGTATACCGCCGAGTTGGCCGGTGTGAACGAGGTGACGCTGGAGCTGATATTAACGATGCTGCCACCCTGAGGGTTGAACACTTCAACGGCTGCTTGCGTGCACTGGATCAGACCCAGGACATTGAGGTTGAACTGGCGATGAAACTCCGCCTCGGTGATGTCGGCCAACGCGCTGGTCGAGTAAACGCCGGCATTATTGACCAAAATATCGAGGTGACCATGCTCATGCACAATGGTCTTGAACAGCGCCTTGAGGTCGGCCCTGTTCGACACATCGGCCTGCACTGCATGTGCCCTCGCGCCGGTTTGCAGGATATGTTCAACCACCCGGTCAGCGTCCTCGCGGCTGTTGGCGTAATTAACGATGACAGTGGCGCCATCCTGGGCCAATTGCTTGGCAATGGCCGCGCCAATGCCCTTGGAGGCGCCGGTCACCAGCGCGACTTTCTTGTGCAACCTTTTCATGTTCACTTCCTTTCTGTTGCTGGCTGAAACTCAGTGAATCCAGCTTAAGAGGATGTGGGGAACCGGTTAATAGCCAATGCTCCAGAAAAGCTCTTTGATCGTCCAGCTGACAAACCGCACATTGGTAATTGACGCGAGCCACTGACTAGTCGTACGTAAAAGCCACACTGACCGCCGCGGTTATTTTTCCGGGCGTGGCGACTTTTTCCGTTCGAACGTACTGAACGCTCATCGCCTTACTGAGAGCTCCATGCGTCAAACTGCCCATTGAAGATTTCACCGGCGGAGAAAAAATAACGGCGCGGCCTTCGTCCGACAATTGCAATGCTATGCCGTGCGCCTTCAAAGGTTCATCAGCCAGGGTTAAGACAGTAGATGTATTCGCTGGGTTATAAACGTCAGTCATCGCGTAACTGACCTTGAATGAGGGGGCGTTAGCATTGCAGGCTAAACTTAAGGTGAATGCCCCCCCTTCTACCGTTGAACCTATCGCAGGAATAGAAACGATGCTTACCTGTTTCAACTTGACGATGGCGGGCGTTGTCAGTACACACGACGTACCTTTTGCCACAAACGAAAAGCCTTCACTTTGCATAATCCACTTACCAGAATAGACGCCGGGCGTCGAATAGTTAATATCACCTCGAACAAGATCTAAAAGATCTATATTGCGCACACCGGAAGAAAGGCTCTTGCTGGAGCTATAAAACCTTATTTTAACTAAAGCTTTCAGATCAAATGCTGAGGTCCCGGAACCGGGACCCGTTACTTTGGAACTTTCGTAGGGAGCCGAACCGAACTGCTGCTCTGCTCCATTATCTACTGCAAAAGTACCAAAATAGAAAACATCAATAACATTCGTTTTATAGAGCTTGTAACTAACCCCTTCAAACACCACTGAAGTGCCGGCAACGGCACCAACCGCACTCATCTGGTTAGTATAGGTACCATTGTACATTCCAACACACTTGAGCATCATGGTACCCGTATGCCAAACACTAGATATCACACCCCCACTGTCGTATGGTACATCCGTAATTTTTGGATAGATTTTATTTCCGCTGATTACACAACCTGCCAATGCAGAGCCCGGCAATGCAATCAGTAGACCAACAACAACAATCCAGAAACTTCTTCTGCACCTGCGAAAACCCCACATATACTTAGTGCCTTTATTAAATATTGCGCTGGCGTTGTGCTCGCTTTCTTAAGAAGGCCACACACAACAACAAACAAGTAATTACCAAGGGGACAGATACAAGATTGAGCCATCTCATACGCACACCCAACTGCTCGATCTGAAAGTTGAGATGGCTCGCGACCTGACGCATTTTCTTGTCTAACGCATCTTTTTCATTGCTGAACTGATCAAAAGTCGCTTGCTGCTCTGCCGTCCGAGGCATATCCCGTCCCTGTTCAGCGGACAACGCAGCGAGACGCTTTTCAACCAGATCGAGCTTATCTTGCAGCTCGCTTCTCATGTCGCGATAACGCTCGCGGGCTTGCTGCTGCAACTGTTCGACCACAGTGAACGTTCGGCTGTAATGCCCCCGCGAGCGTAAGCTGATCAAGGCATCCGATCCGGACAGGCTGTCCAGCGCATTGAGCACCAACACCGCATTGTCAGCCCATGGCACCGTGACCGAACGGCCCCCTTGCTGCTGCACATCCGCCCACAGGTTGTCGCTCAATACGTCTGTATCCGCCACCACCACAACGTTGATATTCTGCGCCTCGGTAAGCGCTCCCGGAGAGTCCAGGAAAGCCGAGCGTGCCGCCCCTTGCAGGCGTACCGCGATCAGGTAACGCTCGCCGGTAGCCTTGAAGCTCTTGGACAACTCATCAGGCTTTTCCAGATGATTCAGAAGCGCCGTCTTGTAGGGCATAGCCTGCTCCGAACTGTGCAACAGCGGTGTCAGAGTAGTTGTTGCACCCGGCAAGGCGCTCAAGATACCGACGGTTGTGAGGTTAAGGCTGCCAATACCAGCAGTAATCACATCCTGTTCATTCATCGCAGAGGGTGACAGCCCCAGGGCGGTCGGTTGCCAGACCGGCTCTGCGCCTTGTGCCAATGCCACAAACTGACCGTAGCGGCTGTCGCCTAACACGCTATCGGGTAGAAGCTTGATGCCCCACGCCTTGAACAAAAGCGCGAGGTCAGAAGACTTGTCTTTGCTGGGTATCCCAAAATAGTAATCGCCACGATCCTGCTCACTATAGGGGTCGACGAACACCAGCAAACGCCCGCCACGCAGCACAAACTGATCAATAGCGCGCAGTGTCGTCACAGGTAAACGTTTGGGATGCACGAGCATCAGGACATTGAGTGCACTGTCGATGGTGTCGACATCGGACGCCAGTTCGCGTACTTCAAACGCATTGTCGATCTCCTGCATGATCCGCCACGGCTGTCGGGTACGCCCCGACTGCACATCGAAGCCACCTGCCAATGGCAACGAAGACATCAGCCCAATCACGGGCCGCGCAGGCCGAGTCAACTTCTGCAATGTGCGGCTGATGTCGTACTCAAGGAACGTTTGTTGTTCAAGCGCAAAGAACCCAATGCTGGCGTGGTGCGCCTGGGCGTCAACGATGGCCAACCCAAAGAAAACCGCAGCACCCGCCTTGCCGATAGGGGCAGGTTGCAGGCCAAGTTCGACTGCTCGGGCTTCGTCTGCTGAAAACGGCGCAGGGTCAATCATGTGCACCCGTAGTCGGCCATTTGACACACGTTCATATTCACGCAGCAGTGCCTGGATGCGCACCGCGTAACTGCGCATGACCGTAAGGTCCCTGGCGGCCTGGCTGGAAAAGTAGAAGTACAGGTCGGTGGGTTCCAACACGGCCTGAATGATCTGACGCGACCCCGGGCTCAGGGTGTAAAGCTGCTGCTCGGTAAGGTCCAACCGCATGGACGCCAAACGTGGTGCCAACTCGAAGTTGACCGCCACGAACCCAGCGATAATGACCATTAGGCGCAAGCAAGTGCGCGTCACCGATTTGAATGACATGGCGTCATACTGCCTTTTTCAATTCAACCGCAATCACGGTGACGGCGAGCCAGCCAATGATCTGACTGAAAAAATACAGCACGTCCTGCGGGTCGATTACACCTCGGCATAGTCCTTCGAAATGTGTGAGAAAACTCAACGAAGCCACCCCATCGAGCCACGGCAAACTTGACCAATCACGCAAGACATCCAATACCACCGGGAAGCCACAGGCCATGAATGCCAGACATAACGCCATTGCAGTAAGGAAGGCAATCAGTGGGTTCTTGGTCAGTGCCGACAGGCACCCGCCAATAGCCAGGCAACTGCCGGCCAGTAGCCAACTGGCCATATAACCACAAAGGATGACGCCGTTGTCTGGCGCCCCCAGGTAGTTGACTGTAATCACCAGTGGAAACGTCAACGCCAGCGCCAACCCGCTGACCACCCAGGCGGCGAGGAACTTGGCTACAACCGCCTCAGCCGTACCCACCGCCAGGCACATCAACAGCTCGATAGATCCGCTCTGCCGCTCGATAGACCACATGCGCATGGCAAGGGCCGGCAGCAGCAACGCATATAGCCACGGCAGATAGTCGAAGAACGGTGCCAGGTCAGCCTGGTTACGCTGGTAGAAGTCACCCAGGTAAAACGTGCTGATACCGCTGAGCAGCAGTAGCAAGAGGGTAAACACATACGCGACGGGAGTGACGAAATAACTGCACAGTTCGCGCTTGAACACCGGCCAGAACGTCCTCATGGTTGTTGCTCCCGCGTCAGCAGCCGGAAGACCTCCCCCAGTGAGCCTCGCTCGACTTCCTGGCGCGGTACATCCCAACTGCGACTCAGGATCAAAGAATTGATGGCCGGTAATATGACCGTTCCCGTGCGCGCCAGCACCCGCACGCTATAGGGTTCAGGCCCCGCCTCTATGCCTGCAACGCCGGGCAGCATGCCAAGCGTCATTACATCCAGGGGCCGGGTGGCGTACAACGTAACAGCCTGGTGATAGCGCGAACGACCTTCCAGTTCCAGAGGGGTGCTGTCGACCAACAGCCGACCTTTATCCATGACCAGCACGCGGCCGCACAATGCAGTAACCTCTTCGAGGATGTGGGTAGAAATGATGACGATTTTGTCGCGGGCCAACTCCTTGATTTGCTCGCGCACGCGGTACTTCTGATTCGGGTCCAGGCCATCGGTGGGCTCATCGAGAATCAGTATCTTTGGATCATGCAGAATCGCTTGCGCCAATCCGACCCGGCGCTGGAAACCCTTGGATAGGGTGTCGATGGTCTGGCCACGTACTTCCATCAGCTCGAATTGCTCAAGCATGGCCGTGACCCGCGCCGTCTTTTCGCGCCCACGAAAGCCACGCACTTGAGCAATAAAACCCAAAAAACTTGCGACGGACATTTCGTTATAGCAAGCAGCTGTTTCAGGAACGTAGCCGATCAGACGTTGAGCGTGGCGCGTCTGACGGCGTATATCAAAACCGAAAAGGTTGGCGGTGCCTGAAGTTGGCGACATGAACCCGGTGAGCATACGCAGGGTGGTGGACTTTCCCGCGCCGTTGGGGCCGAGCATCCCCAACACCTCACCCGAGGTGGCCTTGAACGACACATCGTTTACAGCAAAGGCTTTTCCAAACCGCTTGGTTAAATGGGTGATATCAATCATGACAGTCAAATTACCTACGCGGGCATTGAAGCGCCTCTAATAAGTGTACGCCTCGTTTGGCGACGCACCTTAACCGCCGCTCGTACGCAGCGGAACAGTACACGAAGCAAATCCGAAAGCGCCTTAGTAGTTGTCGAATTATCGCCAACCCAGTACGAAACATCTTACGGCGGCGTGTAGGTGATCTATATAGTCTGTATGATTCATATTCACCTCACTCAACATAGGTGCACGTCGCCCTCGCCTAACAGTGCCCGACACGACTCCCACACAAGATAAAGTACCTTATGCTATTAAAATACCTTTTTACAATTAGCTTCACATCATTATGGAGTTCCCAGTCACTTGCTCTTTACTGCGACAATGTGAACGTAGGGCTGGGTATTACCGTCCCACTCCCGACCTCTATCAACTACACAGGTGGACGAGAAAATTCACAACTTATTTCGTCAGGCTGGCATTCAATTTCAAACTCACAATCCATAACCTGCACACTCACAGCTGTTGAGCAACGAGATGGCGCCGACATTAAAGTATATGTAGATCCCGTCGCGAGCTTCAGTGGTAAGCGCGTTTTACTGAACGGCACTACATACGATGTATTTAATACAGGTACTCCAGGGATTGGCATGATCGGCGAGGTCCGCGTGACAGGCGACTACCTGCCGCTGATAAATGCCAGAACATTATTGGTCCGATCGGTACGCATTAATAGTAGTGTCTATAACTTTGGTATGCATATGCGTGTACAACTGGTGGCGCTAGCCCCCTTATCACCCGGCCGGTTGACTGTACCCGGCTTGCCATTAGCGACGCAATGGGTAGGCCCAGCCTCTGCAAAGCAAGCGGCCATTACGGGCGCTGTATCTTCGACCTCAATAAATGTAAAGAACACATCATGCGAGCTCACCGTACCTGGCAGTATTCATCTGCCTCGCGTTGATAGTTCGCAGATGCCAGCGCTTTCTGATACGGCTGGAGACACAGTATTTTCAATCTCGGCAAACTGTGGCGGCACTTACGAAAATTATCAAGTAAGTTACATAATGACGGACATCAACTCCCCTGACAATACAACCTCAAACTTAAAGCTTACACAGACCAACGACACCGCGACAGGTATCTCAGTGCAAATAATAGATAACAATAACGCGGTAATATTTGGCCCCTCGGACTCCACCACTGGCAGGCAAACTTTTGGCACAATATCCTTGAGTGGAAATACCTTAGCCAAGATATTGACCGCCCGATATATCCGCACTGGCACAACCATCACTCCTGGTACGGTCAACGCAGGGAGCACTATCACCCTGTCATACCAGTAAGATTTAACGCACTTAAGAAGAACCATATAAATTTAACACTGACGACTACCGAATCAAATTATGCTGCCTTGCAAATCAACCCTTTATCATCCCAACAACAGTCGAATATCGGTGCACACCTATCGAACTCCCCGCTGAAAGGGGCATTTTATCTGACAACGCCTTCAGGGCCAGCTGACTTGTTTGCTCGCCCACATTGAAAGTTTAGTCCTTACGGAGCCGAATCCCCTATGTTACTAAGAACTCTTGAAGTACCCGATGCCCACGGACATGTACTCAACGCAGTCGTCCTGTGTGCTTTCGCCGCAGCCCCAGATAACCAGAAGTTTCTGGTTTACAGCCTCAATGAGAAATCGGACGATGACCTGGTCAAGATTTACCTGACATCTGTTGAAGGTAACCAACTGCAGCTGAGCATGTGTGATGCCGCGCCCGAAATGCTTAAGCTCGCCACCCAAGTACTCAAGGTTATTTTCCAGGACGCTTGCACGACAGAACCAAAGCAGACCGACGATAGCTATACCTTACTGGACCTTAACGACACAGACATTCAATGCAACGCAATAAATACGCATTACAGCTTGAAGGTCAGCGACGCCTGGCTCCTGAGCCTCATGCAATACAACCCACAGGCTGAGGCAAGTGACCCGCCGGTGCCGTTGCAGGCCCCTGTAAACGCCGTGCCCGTGACAACATACGGGATGAACGGTTCGATAGATGCCCCCTTGGTAAAGCTCGGCGAAAAAACAACGTCAGACAAAATAGAGGCGAACATCAAATCACTGATCGCCAGCGTCACAAATCATAAAGAAACGCTACTGAGCAAGTATGTTCAATTGGAGGACCGTCAACGACAATTGGAAGAGTGGGATCAGCTATTGATGCAGCGGGAATCCGCTGTGCAAAAACGTGAAGATGATCTTCTGACCATTATTAAGTTACTACAGGAAGGCGAGAAGCAGCTTAATGGACTGATGGGTGCTTGAGTCTCACACACTCCACTGAAGATATAATGAGAGGCAGGCATCAACGACATGTAAGCGGGAACTCCGCTGCCCAATTAGCGGCGCCTGCCCTCAACACATCCTTACTGCTCAATCGAATACAGTGCGTACTTAAAGGTATTTCCGCACTCTCACCTACCTGCTTCATCGCAGACCCTGCTCCGTCATATCAAATCAACTGCTTGGTCAGTTTATTATTCATCATAATTCCGAAACCAACCTCGAGTGAACGGCGGCTTCGATATGACTATAGCCCTGATCGCCGATATGCAAATGCAAGCTGGTTGCGGCCTTGAATGCATTGCGCTCAGTATAGATATCAAAAAATAAGGATTTTTTGCTTCAGAACGCTCGACACTGAGAAGTACGTAAAGCTGAACCGTGGTTCAAACGCATCAGTGGGCACGATAGAAATGGGATTTTTCCACGAGGTAGATATTCAGCGCCAGCTGAATGTAAAAGTAGCTTGCCCATTGGCACTACCAGGTCGTAAGGGATTACCAGTGCGAACGTAACGCGCGCGTAATGGAATTTGAAATAGCGCTTCACCACGTTTGATTTCACCGGCTTTCCATCGATTAACATTGTCCGGAGCAGAAGAGTCAGGCCCAAACTTTAGGAGATCATCACCGTGAAAAATCTGTATACCTATCCCGCTTGCAGTTGAGCGAGGACTTAACGACAATATATCGGTAATATTTCCAGGTGAAACAACATCAGTCAAAGTGATGTAGGGATATATTGACACACCTACATCCCCGCCCGTGCAGGACAATGATATAGAAAAATAGCTTGGGCTTGATGTATCTCCGAGGCGAGCAAAAGAACTCAAAGATACTTTCCCCAATTGCACAGCAATTACGGGCGTGGAGACCTTACAACTTGGTCCGACCTTGATCGACGAAGCACCACTGATTGTCAGTTCGAACCGACCACCACAAGCACCTCCCATGTCGTAACACAACGACATCCAAAGACCAGGGACTTTAATAGCAGACGTGGCGCTAATGGATCCTACTTTAACTAACTCAATTGAGAACTTTTGCTGATAGCTGTCACCAGTCACCCAATTTTTTATAGGGTAGGGACTATAACCATCAATGGGTGTTGGTTTCAGTTTTACGCCACCAGGGTTATCCCTTGAGGTATAATATACATTGTACCTTACCCCTATACCTGGGACATTCGTTTGAAACACATCTTCAAACCCAGATACTCTAAACGACTGCGCAGTAAGCCAAATATTTGGCTCAACGACTGCTCCGCCCAACCGTGTAAAAACTGGAGCAGAAGACCAAATAACACTGCCAATTGCAAGACTACCTGGAATACTCAAAAAGGTTGGCAGCTGTATATTGTTTTTCGAAGGTGTAAATTCGCCCATTGCTTGAGCATGCATTATAGGATGCATTAAAAATGCCATTACAAAACAATAGAACACTCGCACTGAACAATCCTTCTTAGTTTGTTAATAATATATATTACCCAATCGCTAAAGAGCACCCCAGCAGACTACTCACAAAATCACGTCGACAAATCCCAACCCCATCACAGAAAAATCCTACGGGCAAAAAAAGCGGCTGGCAGCCTATGCTCAACTGATCCCGGACACGACGTTAAGTCTTTTTTCGGACTGAGTCGGCGGCAGTCCGTTGCCCTGGCGCTTGCGATTGATCAACTTCGGTGCGGCGATCTCTGCCGTGGTGACATTGACGCAGTTGAGTATTACGCAGGTTTGCAACAGCGTTGATACTTCATCACGGGTGTCGGACAGGACTTAGGGTTCAGTCAGCGACGGCTTGGTCAGGCATGCCTCTCCAGGAGAATAGTCACTAACTCCGTTGTCATGAGGCACGAAGGTACTGCCCATGGGCAGATTCCATAGCCCGGTACGATCCTCCCAGTACAGCGGGGTTATGATCACCCCGCCGCGCTCTTCCTGCAGGAAACCTCGGGTATACGGCAGCCAATTGGCGATTTCCGGGTACATGGTCAAGCACAGGACCAAGCGCTTGGATGAGCGGATACCTCCCACCTTTTCACCACCAGCACCATCCGGCCAGAGCCAAGGGCGTCAAGGGCTACCACTGGATACGGCAGGCGAACCATGTCGACATGCGCCTGGCGTAGCTCGCTCATGCCAACTAACTTGGCACAGTTGGGCAGCAGGAATTGCACGCTGTCGTGCAGTTGCTTCGCCACAAACGTGTGAGCCGTACGAATACCGGGAAGATCCTGACTCAGCAACGGTAGGCACACCTCCAAGTGCTCCGAGGCCTGAATCGAATTGTTCATGCTGCGACGTGATCGGCCTTATCCATCAGGCAATGTGATGGTGCACACCAACTATTGGGCAACCGTCAATACCCGAATCGTTGCATCCTTTCCATCACCGTCGACCACAACAGGAACGTCGTCGGGTTTGAGGCCGATGAAGGCGAACTGCTTGCTCTCCAGTGGCTGCCAGTCGTTCAAATCTGGGCCGCCTTAACGCGACCTACGCTGAGGCCGGCTAACAAAAAAACACCTGAAAAATGTCATTTCCATGAAGGATCTACTCGACAATGAAATCCGTTATCGTCGCCATCGCCCTACCGCTCTTTGCAGGCTGCGCAACGCCGAAATATTGGGAGGCCACCGGCAGCAGTGCAACCTCCTATGTACGGACGCCGTTTGAGTACGCTCAGATCCGGGAGTCGCAAGGGCTGGCGATTGCCACGGGGCGCGGCCAATTTTGGGATTACCAACGCGCTGAACGCGCGGGCGACGAAAAGTCCGAGTGCCGGACCACGGAGCAATTCCACTGCCTGGAAACTACCGTGACTCAGGATTACCAGTGCCAGAAGTGAGGCCCTCCCAAGGCGTCGAGGCGCGTCGGGAAGTTGAAAGAACGGTAGCTGGCCTGGTGACAGGCGAACTGAGCGTATCTAGAAACAATACGAACTTGAGTGCGTCCCCTACGGTTCTGCACACAAACAAAAAAAATGCCGAAGCGTCTATTCCGTAAATCGCAGGCAAAAAAAGGCCACTCGCTAGAGTGGCTTTTTCATTAATGCGTGGAGCGGGAAACGAGACTCGCATCTGGAGTCCGACCCATTGAAATCCAAGGGGTTTATTTTCTTGCCGAAGCAGGAAAAGACTCAATTCTGGACTTGTTTTTGGGGTGTTCCCCCCGTATCTTCAAGAGCGAAAAAAGGGGCAATTCTAAGCAAGGCTATTGGATTCTACCCATAGCCAATGGACGAACGACCATCGAGCTGGCTGTGTCATTTTCACAGGATCAACAGGGTATGACCCCCCCCAAAAGACGTCCCAACCTCCCCCGCTCACCAGTCAACTCACAACCGACGAATATCGGCTACCGCAGGCAACTCTTCGGGCTGGTAGACCATGAGCAGATGTTCTGGAGCCCTCTCCCGCTCAGGATCAATGGCCGCTCGGAAGGATTGGATTAAATACTTGGCGATAGGGGCGCGGACGTTAAAAACCGTTGCTGCAGTACCCCCATGTATTCCTCACGGACCATACGGGCCTGTTCGGTCGACAGATCCCTGTGTGGCACCAGACGCACTGCAACTATCCTGCGCCAATCTACGTCTCGATCCAGCCTTGGGAGGCCGGCGTCTTCAGATGCACTTGCCGCCGAAATTCGGCCAAGATTTAGGTCGCAGAATGCCTCGGCTTTCGAGCAGTACGCCCGGATGTGCCACCGCGGCCCCGCTTGAATAAGCGAGTGCAGGCGAATTAATCGTTCATGTGCTTCAGGATTACTCAAGGAGCGATAGAGCACTCTGATGCAACGTCCTAGCCGCATTGCACGGTGAATCTGAGCAAACAGCGGGTGCCGGATCGATGTGGCATCGACCTGAATGCTCTCAACCGCCACACCTGCGGATACTGCACCTAGGCTTCCAATTGCTCCGATGAGTCTCTGGTACTCATCGAAAGTGCCACGGGTGAGTGTAGGACATAGGCTTCAAGAACCCACACAGCTCTTGCTACCACTATAGGGCTCGCAAGCCCACAAGGTGCGGATCCGGAAACCTCATCAGCGACGAATCAGATTGGCCCCTGGCACACTTCGAACTGTCCGCCTGCAATTACGATTTATCTGATAACGTTCATGAGCTCGACTGACTATTCGACTATTCTGCTCACCTCACCGCTACTCCTCAGTCTGACAGAGCGGAATTTCCAATGTTATTGCGAACACTTGAAATACCCGATGCCCAGGGCCAATTACTCAACGCCGTGGTCTTGTGCAGCTTCACCGCGACCAGTCTCAACCGGCAGTTCCTGGTTTATAGCCTCAATGAAAAATCGGGCGATGAGCTGGTAAGGATTTACCTGACGTATCTTGAAGGCGAGGATCAGAGGCTGCGCGTGTGTGATGCTCCGCCCGAGACACTTACGGCGGCGGCTCAAGTACTCAAAGATGTTTTGCGCGATGCGTACGCGAGTGACCCAAGACAAACCGAAGATACTTATGCGTTGATGGACCTGTCCGACAGCGTCATTGAGTGCAGCCCTGTAGATACGCATTACAGCTTGAAAATCAGTGACGCGTGGCTCATGAGTCTCTTGCATTACGACCCACAGTCCAAAGCCAGTCCCCTACCCCTGCAATCGCAGCAGACTGGCAATTGCTCACCTACAGCAACACGCGTGACGAGCAGCTTGACGGGTGCGTCGGTGAAGATATGCGACGTACAGACGACTTCGTCAAAAATTGACGCGAACCTGAAATCACTTGTCGCCAGCATTACCAACCATAAGGAAATATTGCTGGGCAAGTATGTACGACTGGACGAGCGTCAACGCGAACTCGAACAGCGCGAACAGCAGTTAGTGATCCGTGAGCTCGCATTAAACCAGCGTGAGGACGAGCTAATGACCAGTATCAGTTCCTTACGGGCAGCTGAAATGCAACTCGATGCACTGCTCGACAACTGAAACAGCAGCGAGGCAACTGGCGGGGCACGGCTGTCAGGATAAGCCGTTGCGCATGGCTGGTGTCCAGCGGCAAACCACGCGCCTGGACAGCTGACGCCAGCCCAGTTCGTGGGACAAACTAACGTCGTGTCCGGGATTAGTTGACCGCTACAACATAATCTAACACTTCGATACACGTATCAAAAGGAAAAATTGCAAATAACTCCGCCAAAGCGATCGAAGAGAAAGTCTGAAATATCCTTAAGCGCGTGCGAATTATCTGATAGCCGCGCCGGTGCCACCGGAGTATTCTGCCGCTATATATTATAATAGGTGCTTAGCCTTTCCAAACTATCGTACGCCAATACCTGAACGTCATAATCGAGACTCTAGCATGACCCCGAATACGTTACTGATCAAGCAACTCACTGCAGCTCTACTTTTATTATCTCCTACAATTACTTTTGCAGCGTGTGAATTTACTTCGAGTACGAGTAATAGACCAGATTTAATACAGATCGACATGCCAGAAACTATAACGCTGCCACGAGACCTCGCCTCAGGAACGATCCTTTTTGAATCCTCCGTGTTCACACAGGGGCCCGGATATTCTTTCAGATGTTCAACTCCGGCACCTTTTGGCATAAAAAATAACTTGGGAAGCGCCGTCGTAGGCACCTCGGAGTACCCTATCGGCAATACTGGGCTTTCTTGGGTAGTTCTTCGATCGGGAAACGCCTCACGGGCGTATGGGACTATCACTCTCCAGCCTAACAACTATAACGATATTGGAAGAACCACACAAATTCGTATCATAAAAAGCGGTAATATAACTCAAGGGGCGACTATTCCCGCAGGTGAGTTCGGCAGCGTGGTGGCCGATGGATTGGCGGTGGGGATTTACACATCAAACAAAATTACCCATATAGTTCCCAGCGCCTGCGAAACACACAACGTCAACGTAAAAATGGGCCAACACCGCTTAGAGAATTTTTCTAAAGATAGCTCTGCCGCGTCAACAGCAATCCCTTTTAGTCTTGGGCTTTTCAACTGCCCAACAGGTATTAATAGCGTTACATATACACTTACCCCTACATCGTCCTCGCCCTCGTTGAGCGACAACCAAGGCCTAATCCGTCTCACTCAAGCCTCTACGGCTAAAGGTATAGGCTTGCAAATAACTGATGGCAATCTAAAACCTGTTCCATTGAACAAGGCAATAGCTTTCAACGAATACTCAACCAAAGGTGGAAATTTCACCATTCCTTTGAGCGCTCGCTATGCGCTACAGGCTACTGGAACAGGAGTGGTTCCAGGTACAGCGAATGCCGAAATCACATTCACCATGAATTATAATTGATCTAACGATCACTTTTCATATTGAGCGGCAAACCTAAACTGCATGAATTTCGAAAAGTTTCAGGCGACCACTATCGGGCCCCTCAGGCCTTCGACGCGTCTTCGTTTGGGCGACTCAGCTAGCTCCCCGCTACTGCACATAGCCCCTTCTGCTATTCGCCTGAGTCCGACAGTCCCACACGCAGCAATTCGCTGGTTGAGCGCTGTCCAAGTTGCACACACCCGCCATTCAGTGATCGCAGGTCTCGAAGTAAATCAGCCCAATGCCGCTTGACTCAAGGCGGCGGGGCCACGTTTATACCCCGGCAAGCGCTTGTTCCTCCCGCCGGACAAACGCCGCTAGCGCCTCAACGTTACGCTTTAGCCCCTGTTGCACCACCGTGGTCTCCAGATCAGGGCATACCTCAATCAAGCGCTTGCCCTTAGCAGCGGCCAACGCCTTGGCGTCCGGCCAAGTCCTGGGCAATGACTTCAAAAAAAATTGAAGCATACGTTCGGGCACTTGGATCTCATCCACACCGAGGCCCTCGGGCGCCACGGACACTTAAAACACTACGGGTTTCAGCAACCCAAACTTTTACCTACTTGCCTACTAAGCCCTCGTAGAAACAACGATGGCTAACTCAGATCTGCTCACTTCACTGCTATCAAAGCTCTACGATAACCAACTGGCCCTAGGGATGGTGTGTAAGCGAACAGCCAACACACGTACAGCGCCCCCCCCCCAAATTAAGAGCGATGGTGCCCCTTGGCTGTCGCCAACACAGCCTGCGTTTGGGCTAGGCGAACAGGGTCCAACTGCCAGTCGGCACCCTTAACCCGCGATTTACCTGCCAATCGCGCAAACGCTGGCACCGTCGGAATGGTGGGGGCATCGTAAACGGCCAGCATCGCAATACGCTCCCGCTGAATATCCAAAACCGTCTGCTCCGCTTCCTTGACCACGCCCTCCTCCGCCGCGACTTCACACGTCGCAACAATCAACTCGAACAGCGAGCGCAGCATCTACTCATCCGCGAACAGGCACTAAACCAGCGTGAGGATGAATTACTGACCAGCATCACTTCCTTAAAGGCAGCTGAAGAACAACTCGATGCACTTCTCGACAGATGAAAAAATCCAGCAAGAAAACAAAAATTATTGGTTGTCTAGAGAATCGACATACGCCGCCTGCTGTATTCCATCAAGGAAAAGTAAAGGTAAACTCCGCCGCTCCATTCGCAGCACCAGCTTTCAATGCCTCACCCTGCCCCTGGCGAACATAATGCGCGCTCAACGGTATTTTGGCTCCATCGCCAGCCCGTTTCATCGGATAAGCCGCGCCGTCATAACGAACCACCTGATGCGTCAACTCATTGATCATGACTATCCCAAAACCCTGGACACTGGTCACAGAGGGTTCAAGAGTCAGTATCGTGGGGTCCGCAGGCGGCCCGTACTTGTCAGTGAATGTAATCTCTGGCTTGGCGTTGGCCGCGCATTGGCTCAACTCGATGGCAAAGTGCACAGGCGTTGAGGTCGAGCCCACTTGCGGAAAATCGTTCAGGCTCATGCGCCCCAGTTGCACCGGTATCGTCTGGTAGGTTTGCACGTCACAGGTATTTGGGATTTCAATCGGGCCACCATTCCCCATATTGATAGCAGCGGGCCCCATCAGCAGGTAGGGCGCACGACAGATGCCAATCGGTATGTTGTCTGTAGGTACCTCCACACTGCTGCCAAAAGCAGCTTTGCCCCTGGGTAAATCCACCGCATAAAGCGCAAGCCGAGAACTGCCGGCGACACGATCAACGATCAATTTTCCGGCAGGCAGTTGGCTGGGTGCGACCGTCAGAATCAACTGTTGCATATAATTGGTAACCATCGTTGAACCACGCGTTTGCGCAGCGGACGAATCATATTGAACACGCTCTTTCTCCATCGCTACCGGCAACGGCGTTTGCAGCAGTGGTCGACGTTGGCCGTCCGATGAGTTCACATATATTTTCAGGCCAATGCCGTCAACGTTGGTGGGGGCAATTCCGTCTGTCAGCGGTGTACCGGGTCCCCAATACCCCATAGAAACCAACTCATGGGCAATACCGGCAGCCGGGGCAAAGTTGTAGTTGGCATTCAGCGCTACAGCGCGCTCCCATAACACCGAGCCAGTGGGCGTATTACTCGTCAAAGGTGTCACTTGCGACCACGGCCTGCCCATACCGTTGCTGAATGTGCAAGACGTCGCAACACTGTCGACCAACGTCCCGGCTTCAGCCGCCACGCCACATATAAACAGCCATATGCCGACGCACACTATGGCCGACCTTGAACGCCGAACATTTAGTATTGAATTCATATCAGGCATCGCAGAGTCAACAGACGGCCTGACGCATCACCTGCGTCAGGTCGTCTGTGATTAGAAGGAAAGGTTAACGATCAATGAATGGAGCCAAAATTTATGCCATACAAAGGCACAAGCGCAGCCTCTCCGGAGACGCCATTGAATGCCATATCACCGAAGTTAGCTCCGACCAGGCCACCAAAGGTCTGGCCATAATAAGGCGATAACACGGTGAGCTTCCCAGTAGCGACAGACAGGCGAACGTTTCCGGCGTTCGTGCCGACCAAGCCCCCCAGGGTGGCATTGCTGCCACCACTGACCCCGCCAGTTGCCGATGAGTTGGTGATAGAGCTCTGGTTTAGACCGACCAAGCCGCCCACGATCGCACGCACGCCCCCCTGAACGGTGCCACTGGCCATGGCCGATTCAATATGACTGCTGAAGTTGCTGCCATGGGTGCCGACGAGGCCGCCGACATAGCTGCTTTCCCCACCCACCACCGCGCCACTGGCTTCAACCGACTGCAACTCGCCAGCATTGGCCCCTACCAGGCCTCCCACCTGACTTGAAATCGACCCGCTGGTTTTTCCGCGAGCCACGGAATGAGTGATGGAGCCCTCATAGTTGTTCCCCACCAGACCGCCAACCCGAGCATTGCGCCCGCCTGTGACAGTGCCCAAGGCTTGTGCTGTATCAATGGTGCCGGAAATATTATTCCCCACCAAACCACCAACATTCTCCCCAGCGCTATCCCATACATCGCCGCCAGCCTTGACCTCTTTGAGCCTGCTATTCTGGCTAGTTCCCACCAAGCCTCCGGTACCGATGGCGCCGTACCCTGTAACTTTGCTGGTGGAGGTTGACTGGATAATGTCGCCGTTTTTGCTGAAGCCTACCAGACCGCCCACATTACCGGCCCCCGTGCCGCGTACCTCACCCGATGACGCCGTGCGCTCAAGCGAACCGTTGGAGTTGAAACCCACCAGGCCGCCCACATTGACGCCGGCGCCGTTGCCATTTGTCGACCCGGTACTGATGGCATCAGTGATGAAGCCCCCCTGGTTGGCACCCACCAGCCCGCCAACGCCACCCATGGCGTCTCGCTGCATGGCGCCGCCCACCACGGTATTTGAAACCACATGGTCTAAGCGCGCCGTACCGCCTGAGGTCGTAACGTTTTCACCGACCATACCGCCGATGGCGTGCGTATACGCGTTGCCCGCCACGCGCCCGCTGGACACGGCATTTTTGATTGTGCCACCGTAGTTTTGCCCAACAACCCCACCGACGCTGTTCGCCCCGCTGCTGCCAGCGTTGACCAAGAGGTTGCGGGCAGTCACGTTGGACAATGTACCGACGTTCAGCCCCACCAGCCCTCCGATCGCTGCAAACCCATAGGCTTGCGACCCACCATTATTGATAGTCGCACTCGCCAGTGTCAGGTTGCTGATCGTGCCTGAGGACACCGCAAACAGCCCGCTGTTACTGCCGGTGCTGGAGACCCACAAGTTGCTCACTGTGTTGCCCAAACCATCGAAAACACCTCCGAAGACGGATTTATCGCCAATCGCCTTGAATTGAGCCTCGCGGCCAACGATGTTATTACCCAGCACGTAATGGCCGTTGAGGTTCGCGTTGATGTTCTGTAACTGCGCAAGGTTCTGGATCACGGTGTATCGATCACCATTGGAGGCGTACGTCGCCCCTGCGCCAGACAAGGTCAACTGACCGCCCGTGCCTAATACCGAATCCCCTACGTGATTCAATGTGAGGTCGCTGAAGAGCCCGGTCAGTGAAACCTTACTGTTTACGTTCACATCACCACCGGCGTTGACCGCTACACGCGCACCGCTACCGGTCGCAGCCACGTTACCGTCGAGGTTGACGTTCCCGGTCGCGCTCAAGGTCAGACCATTGGCGCTGTTCCAGGCTATCGGCCCAGCCAGGTTCAAATCACCGTCGGTACTGACCAGCTCAATATTGGTGCTGGTCAGGTTGCGCGACAATGTGTCGGAGTAGGCTGTCTTTCCCGCAGATGCTGCAGTTGGCTGAATCTGGACTGTCTTGGCGCTGACTTTAAACGTACCGGTCTGGCCATTGGTGGCCAGCGTATTGACCTGGGTACCCAATTGGGTCTCGACCGTGGCGCCCTTGGCCTCGATGATGCCACCGCTGCCATAGGTATTTTGGGCGTGAGCCTGCAGCGAACCGCCGACCTTGACCGTACCTGCATCGCCGCCATCCAGCGTGATACGGCCAGCTTTGCCGCTCAAGGTTTTGGCTTCAATGGCGCCCTGGTTATTCACCACCGTTTGCAACATCGCATTGGCGCTTTTACCGCTCATCAGCACCTGACCACCGTCGGCCTTGAGCAAGCCACCGTTTTGCGCCAGGGCGTTGATCGCATCGCCGGTGACCTGAAGGTTGAGCAGTTGGTTGCCGTCGAAATTGACCGTGAAATCATTCCCAGCGCCCAGTGCAACCTGGCCCATCTGGGCCTGGATAACGCCATCGTTGCGCACCTGATTGCCAAGCAGCGCAATACTGCCGCCCGGTTGTGCGTTGATCGTGCCGCTGTTGCTGATTTCAGCATTGGAAACACCGCTGAAGGTGTATTTGCCCGCGACAAAATCCGCATCTTTGATGTCCTTGGTGGTGGCAATCAAGCTGCCGACGTTGATCTGTGCGCCCTGACCGATCACGATCCCGTTGGGGTTGACCAGAAACACGCGACCATTGGCGTCCATCTGACCTTTGATGCTACTGACATTGGTGCCAATCACTCGGTTGAGCGCGATAGAAGAGGCGCTTGGTTGGTTGAACACCACCTTTTGCCCAGCGGCAATGCTGAAGTCCGTCCAGTTGGTGATCAGCTTATCGGTGTGCTGGTTGATCGACATTTGCGAATTGGATTCAAACCCCAAAATATCGGCCTTGCCGGAGACCACCGTACCGCCTACCGGCAAGGCAAATGCCGGTGAAGCGCCCAACAACGCCAACGCGCCGATGGCCGAACATTTGGCGCCGGTTTTGCAGTGCCGACGAGCCCCTTCGTGAGCAACCTTCCAGCAGTTCATCGCGTGGTTCCAGACCAGTGAGTAAACCTTGTTCACATGAATTTCCTCTTCCTTAAATGACGCCTTGCATAGCGTTGCAAGGCGGTACTGCTTCCAGGCACGAATGTGCTTAGAAATACTGAATGGCGCTGAACCACACGCGCGGATCCTGATGCGGTGCGTCGTTCTGCTCAGTCCCGTGGATGGGCCATGCTGCGGTGACGCTGAGCTGTTGCCCGGCTCCGCGCCAACTGGCGCTAACCCCTGCGGCCGTGAGTGATCGCTGATTGCTTTGCGCGGTCCAGGGCCGCTTGCTGACCGTGATGACGCCCCGGTCGGCGAAGCCGCTCAATTGCACGCCCGGCGCAGCCAGGTAGCGCAGCTCGGTGCTGGCCTGCCAGCCCTGGTCGCCGCTGCCGGCGCCCAGCGCGTAGGCACGAACGCCATTGGGGCCACCGAGGCCAAACTTCTCCGAACTGTCGAGATTGTTACCCGCCCACTGCGCATTCAATTGGCTGTACAGCTGCCAGCGTGGGCTCAGGTACTGCAAGCGGCCGAGGCTCAGATTGGCGCGTGTGAAATGTCCCGCGGCGCCGGCGCTGAGCCTATCCATGGTGCGGTCGATGGCTTCGCCGATACCCAGGCGCCCGGCGCTGTAGCTGAGCGAGACAAAACTTTGCCCACCGCCCAGCCAGCGGTCCTGGCCACTGGCGTTAATACCCAGGGTCCACAATTCCACATGCTTGGGGCTGCGCAGGTCGAACAGGTCGATATCGTCTTGCAGTTGCTTGTCGTCGAACTGCAATTGCGCGCTGAGGTTGAAGGTGCGGCTGCGAATCAAGGGTTGCAAAGCGAAGAGGCTGCGCACGGTGGCTTGGCCTTTTGCTTCGAGCACTTCTACGTCCTTGCCCAGTTGGTAGCTCATGCGCGAATAGGAAGTGCCAAGGGTGGTCGACCACGGGCCCACGGGCAGGCTGTAGCCGAAGCGGTAGTAACGTTGGTGCTGATCGCTTTGCAGCAGGCGCATGTTGAGGGCATCACCCAGGCGCAGCGGGTTGTTTAAAACCAGGCTGGCGCCAAGGCGATATTCGCCGGTGTAGCGGTCGCCGTAGTTGTCGGCTTCCAGGGTGCCGGCGTACCAGGGGCCAGGCTCGGCATCGACCACCAGGTCGGTGCTGCCGGGCAGTGATCCGGGGCGCAAGGTGCCTTTTACTTCCACGCCTGGAAGATCGCTGAGCAACAACAGGCTTTGCTCCAGGTCTGCGTCGTAGACCGCCTCACCCGGACGCAATGCCGATAACGGTTGCTGCAACACAGCATCGATCACGCGGGAGCAATTGTTCAACTCGATGCGGCCGTAATGTCCCTCCAGCACCTGGATACGCACGATGCCTTGATCAATGTCCTGGGCGGGCAAAAAAGCCCGCGCCAGTGCATACCCGTGAGCCTGGTAATACTGTGTGATGCGTTGTGCAGCGGCGCGTAGCCCGGCGAGGTCCAATGACTGGCCCGGCAAGTCGGCCAGCAGTTCAAGCAGTTGCTCGCGATTGAAGACCTGGTTGCCGTCGATCACAAAACCTTTCACTTGCAACTGCATACCGCCGCCAGGCGTTGCCTGAGACGGTGCTGAAGGCGGGGGCATGTCCACCTGCACCGGCGCAGAAGGCAGGGGTGCCGGTGCCAGGGATTCGATGTCACGCATCACCTGGCCCGCACTGGGCACTTGTGCCCACGCCGAGGGCACGCCAGAGAGCGCCAGCGCGACACCGACGGCGAGCAAGGGCCTCGTCGCGAAACCGTTAATCATGGTGAATCGGCGCCCGTGCATCGATCATTTCTCCCCTGTCTGCAACAAATTGGTAATGGATAAAAGTGGGTGTCGCCGACGCCCCTGTCAGGGGGAAATCCGCACAGGTAAATGGTGCAATCGTGGCGCTGTCAGCGGTTCCCGGTTCCAGGTGCAGCGCCGTGAGCGAGACAAAAAACGGTGCCTTATTGCAGGCTTCAAGGGCTTTGCGGTGTGCTCGCCAGGTCAACTGTCGGCCCGCCTCTTCCGCGCTACCTAACAGCCCCGCCGGCCGGAAAAGCAGCTTCATGCGCAACCGATATGAAAGCCGCAGCAGATGCGTACTGCTTGGCGGCTGCGGTGGCACTTCAAGGAAGTTCAACCAGAACAGCGACTCGCGGTCGGCGGGCAGCGCTTCGCCGGTGTAGCGGACTTCAAGCGCACTGCGCTGCCCAGGGTCCAAGCGCAACAAAGGACTGCTGACCACGAACGGCACGGACAGGCATGAGGGGTCTTGATTGATCTGGCCCCGGTCCAACCAGCTCTGGGCCAGGATCGGCGCTTCGCCGCCATTACTGATTCGTACCGTCAGTGCCCGTGCATCGGCTGCGTAGACGAAGCGTGTTCCCGTCACCGTCAACGCTGCCTGGCTGCTACTGGCATGGGCCCAAATCAGCAGGCACACGGCATAAAGCGACCTCACAACACACGCTCCTTGCCTGCAGGCCGGGCGTCTATGTCGTGACACACCAGATTGAGCAGCTCGAACGCGCTGCCTTCACGGGCGTGGCGCTCGGGCAGCGCATAATCCACTTGGCATTGCTGGTCGGCATCGCTGCCCCACTCCACACGAATCGAGCCGCGACTCTTGTCACTGCGTACCACCAGCCGGCTGCCCTGCCCCACCGCACCAATGACTTGGCCGCTCTGCACATCAATGGCTGAGGCAGCGAACGGCAGGCGCTGACCATTGCTGCGTTGGCTGTCGATCAACAACGGGCGGGATTTACGCGTCGGAAAATCAAGCATCACTACGGCGCCAGCACGGGGGGCGACACTGCGCGAGCTGACTTGAAGTTCGACGTCGTTGGGCACGCCCTGCGGATCGACATCGATCTGGTTGAGCTGATAGGGGCTCAAGCTGGTGATGACCGCGTAACCATCCTTGCCAATGCTCGATCCTGCATAACCGACACTGGCGCCTTCGGCGTCAAGCGCTCTGACCACGCCCACTGTCTCGCCAAGGGTTTGTGCGAACGTCGCGCCGCCCGGGTGCAGGACCACGGCGCCCGATGCACTGAGTGACTGCTGGTGATAATCCGGCCCCTGGGAAAGACTTGCACCGAACGCGCCTTGGGGCAGACGGTAGTTGACGCTGGCATTGCTGGAGGCACCGCGCTGCCGGTCGGCATGGGCGACCGAAACGGCATAAGAGGCATCGCCGCGCTCATTGAAGCCGCCGGATATACCGGTAGACATCTGCCGGCCTGAGCGACGGTCATGGCTGGCATAACTGTTGATCACCGCACCGCCATGACCATCGCGGCCCAAGGGAATCGACAGCGTGAAGGTGAGCTGCGTGTCGTCTTGATCCCCTGCATATCGCAGCCCGCCTGGCGAGGCGCTATGGCTACGCTGAGCCGCAATCGAGTAGAAATTGCCACGCCACTGATTGCTGTAGCCCATGGAGAAACTGAGGGTCCGCCCCCCATGCTGCCAGTACTGGCTTGAGGAACTGTTGAGATAGACGCTGCCTCCATCGGCGCCCAGCCCCTGGCTGATGTTGGCGTCGAACCGCGCGCGTACGCGGGCAAAGTCTGAGGTGCGCCCTGACTCGTTGCGCGTCCGATCCTGAAGCGCTACGGCATCGTGAAGCCCCAAGTACCCTGAGGTTGAATAGCGATAGGCGAGCAACGAAAAATTCGTGTGGCTATTGGGCAGGTTCTTGCTGTACGACAGACGCAAGCTGGAACCCTGTTGAGTCTGCCCTGCGGGGAGTTCGGTGCTGGCTGCGGTGAGGTCGGCGGCGAAACCGCCGAACCGTGTATTAAGCGCCATGCCTGCCAGGCCGGATACATAGCCGGGGGTCAATGCGGTGCCGCCGTAACCGGTCAGGTTGTTGTCCAGCCCGCGTTGCAGGGTGCCTTGCATGACAACTGGCGGTCGGCCACGCAAGCCGGGATCGACCAACTGACCGGCAACCAAGCTGTAGCGTATAGAGCCTGGACGGAGTAACTGCACGGTTGTGGCAAATGGCACGACGAACCCATGTTCGCGACCATCGGCTTCGGTGACTGTCACCCGCAAGTCACCACCAAAACTCGCTGCTTGCAGGTCGGCGATCTCGAAGGAGCCCGGCGCTACGGTTGTTTCATAGACCAGGTAGCCACGCTGATAGACCGAAACCTTGGCATTGGAGGTCGCGGTGCCACGTACCACCGGGGCGTAGTATCGCTGCGTATCAGGCAACATGCGGTCGTCGCTTTCGAGCTGGACGCCGCGAAACGACACCGCATCGAACAACTCACCACTGGTAGTGCTCTCACCGACCAGCAACTGCGACTTCCAGTCCGTGAGGTCGACCTGACCATAAGCGTAACCGCGCTGGTAACGCCCACCCAATGTGGGTGACCAGGTCAGGCTGGCGTTATGCCGCAGCCTGACACCGCCCAGGTTCAGCCCCATGTTCAACCCTGAATAGGCATGCGTGTCGCGGCGCCCTTGGCTCTGAACGCTGAACAGGTTGGCGTCGTAGTTCAGCAAACCGGCTGTTACGCCACTGTCCCAACTGGACGGATCGACATAGGTGCTCGCGGCGGGCCGTTGCAGGTAGTACTGCGCCACAGTGATGTGCAGTTTCTGTTCGGGCAGGTCAACACGGATGGCTGCACCCGGCACGAAACGCTCAAGCTTGTCACAGGTCAGTCCTTGCGGGAGGACCGCGCTCTGTTGATCACTGCCACGCCCTCTGAGACTACGGGTGAGGTCTATACCCAGACGCGTGAGTAAGTCGCCGCTATAGCACGGTTGTGCATCCGCCAGCCCGGCGACCGCCCGTAACTCGATCTCCTGCGTCGCGCGCCATTGACCATTGACCAGAATATCCAAGCGGTAAGATCCCGGAACATTGCGGTCCGGCTGTTCAAAACGGGTGGTGTCAATGGCCATGCCGGACGCTCCTTGCATTAACATCTGTGAATCGAAAATGATCGGCTCATCAAGCTGGCTGGGCGTCATAGGCTCTGCCTTTGGCGAGTCCTGAGCCCATGCTTGAAATTGCCCTCCCAACAAAACGGCAATGAATAAAAACAGTGCCCAGCGACGACGTTCATTCGCCCATGGCATAGCCAGACCACCGAATGTTCTCGGTCGAAATCGAACAGGTAAAAACATAGTCAGTCCCATGCCGCGGCTGTGCGCCGAAACCGGATAGAAGCGCGAGGCCTGCGACGTTATTCGCCTAAGGGCTGCTCATACATCCGCCTTGCGCCATAGTCATTGATGGCTTCGTAACGCACTTTTAGCCGAACAGCGTGGCGGTTAAGGCGGGTTGAGGTTGTGAGCACTGTCTTGCCGAACGGGGCAACCATTCCGGTTTTGACGGGAAACGCCTGGCCATCGTGGTCGACTTCGATATGGCCGAAGGACACGTAATACGGCGTCGGATTCGCCACCTCGAGGTTCGTCGCCCCCGTGCTTTTGGGCGCCGCCACAAGCGTCCATTTGAGCTGCTCGGGAGCAGCGTCTACGCCCGATGCAAGCGCAGTCGGACGGTAAAGCAGCTTGAGTCGCGTCCTGAAGGCAAACTGCAACACCGCATCATCCGAAGCTCTGCGCGGCGGAGTTTCCAGCACATTGAGCCAGAACAGCGATTCGCGGTCGGCGACAGCGATGGATTGGGTACGACTGATCCTCAACACCGCTCCACCACTGGGGTCAATCCGGCTGACAGCAGGCGCGACAACAAAGGGAACCTGAACATCCTCAGGGGCCATCTCTGCATGCCCATCATCCACCCAGCTTTGCACCAGTACCGGCTCACGACTTGAATTTGCCAGCCTGACCGTAACGTCATCCACATTGGCAG
Organism: Pseudomonas sp. OST1909; assembly: GCF_015277575.1. Taxonomy (NCBI): domain Bacteria; kingdom Pseudomonadati; phylum Pseudomonadota; class Gammaproteobacteria; order Pseudomonadales; family Pseudomonadaceae; genus Pseudomonas; species Pseudomonas sp. OST1909. The sequence continues at coordinate 2,569,718 of NZ_CP063780.1, read as the reverse complement.
GGAAAATCACTCGAGTGCCTTGCACCACAATGGCTGCCTGGGACGCCTGCACAAACAGCCCGAGGAACACAGCGCCGAAGGCGAGAGAAAACGTACGCGTTATCGGCGCCATGAACCACCTCCTGCATCGTCAGCGGTTATTGATAGGCCAGCGTGTAGCGCACGAACGAAATGCCAGAACCCGGAGTGACAACAGGCGCGGTCGATACGTAAGACGCCTTGTAGGACAGGGTCGCAGTATTGCCTTTGACCACTGCCACCTGAGGCGTTGTTTCCCTTTGGCCCAGCTGGATTTTCTTGCCATTGGCCGTATCGTTGAATACTTGAATCTGCACGCCTGTTGCAGGTGCACTGCCGATCAGCTTGAGATTGCCGGTAACCGAATCGATGTTTTCAACTTGATCGAAATCGATCGAAACCTTGGCGTCGTTAGTGCATTGCGCACCCGACAATTGCAGCTTGAACGGCACAAACGGTGACGCGCTGCCTATCGCGGCGAATGTACCTGGCGCGATCCGCCCCAGTTCCACATTTGTCACGTTGCCGTCCCCTGGCGCCTGGCCGTTAATGTCGCAAGTCACATCTGTGATGCTTCCTGAAAAGTTCACAATCCCATCCGCCGCATAGGTCAGCGAAGGCGCAACTAAAGCACATAGAAAACTGGTTACAACCAGCTTTTTCAACGAGAAATTTTTCACATCATATCCTTATCAATTAAGTTCACGACCATGCAAATAGCAAGTGCAACGCACGATGGTGCGACCACTTAGTTATATGCCTACCGACATCTACCGGAAGACCAGAGCAACGATACAGGAAGCCCGTTCTATTTCTTTATAGATCATTCCTACAAGGACTAAGGACATTTCGCATAGACGATATTTTCTTGCCAATGTCTCTAAAACCACATTTAAGTTAGTGGCACCTTCATCGCATGAGACCTGTATCACTTGCGATGAACTTGGCCCTGCGTAAGCAGTTGGAACGTTACCCTAAAAGGATTTTACGGATGAGCACCATTGTCATCGCCGACAACCATGCGCTGATGCGTTATTCGATCAAGAGGCTACTGGAACAAAACGGCCACACCGTCGTCGCCGAAACTGGGAATGGACAGGAAACCCTGTATATGGCGAACAAACTTGAGCCGAACCTGCTCATCCTGGAACTCGAGCTGCCAGAAATGCATGGGTTGGACGTCATCTCTTTACTGACCCTGGGTAAGTGTTCAAGCAAAATACTCGCGCTCACTGCCTATGATGCGGAGAATTATTTGATCCGCTGTTTAAAAGCCGGCGCCTCGGGCTTTGTCTCAAAAACTGCTGAGCTGAGTGAAATACAAAGCGCTGTAAAAGCGCTGCTAAGAGGTAAGTACTACTTTCCACATGTCACACAAAGAATGGCACAAGCGATTAAGCATACTTATTTATCACATACACCAAAGCCAATAAAACTCACAAGGCGCGAAACCGATATCTTGGAGCTTCTGGCAAAGGGCTATAACAACCAAGAGATCGCCAAGCTCTTGATGATCAGCCATAAGACTGCAAGCGCTTACAAGCTTAGATTATTTCATAAATTCAATACTTCCCACCTGCTTGGCATGATTGACGCAGCGCGTCGGGGAGGTCACATCGCGGGGAGTTTAACGGTCTTATAACAGCGAAACTGCGGTCAGTATTTATCCACTTGAAACCGCTCATATCTGAACTGAACCGGCAGTTCATTTCACGATGCGCAGATATTAGTTTCAACCGGTTAATGATGTAAACACCGTCCCGACTAACGCGTTTCAAGTGATTCCGTTATCCGACATCATGCAAAGCAACGAAAGACCCCAAAGCGCCTACCCCCCAAATCGCAGGCAAAAAAAAGCCACTCGTTAGAGTGGCTTTTTCATTAATGCTTGGAGCGGGAAACGAGACTCGAACTCGCGACCCCGACCTTGGCAAGGTCGTGCTCTACCAACTGAGCTATTCCCGCTTGGTGATGCGCATTCTATAGAATCCTCAGCACCCGTCAACCCCTTGATTCAAAAAAGTTTTATTTCTTTTCAACGGTGGTTCGCAGATGGGGCCAGGCCGCACGCAGATATTGCAGCATGGACCACAAGGTCAGGCCGGCCGCGACCAGCAGCAAGGCGTAGCCCGTGAGGACCCAGAACGAGAAGTCCGACGGGTTGGCCAGCAGGATGACCAGCGCGAGCATTTGCGCGGCGGTTTTCCATTTGCCCATGTTGGAGACGGCCACGTGGGCGCGGGCGCCGATTTCGGCCATCCATTCGCGCAGGGCCGAGACGACGATCTCGCGGCCGATGATGACGGCGGCCGGGAGGGTCAGCCACAGGTTGCCGTGTTCCTGCACCAGCAGCACCAGGGCGACGGCCACCATGAGTTTGTCGGCCACGGGGTCGAGGAACGCGCCGAAGGGCGTGCTCTGTTCCAGGCGGCGGGCCAGGTAGCCGTCGAGCCAGTCGGTGGCGGCTGCGAAGGCAAATACCGAACTGGACGCGATGTAGCTCCATTCATACGGCAAATAGAACAACAAAATGAAAATCGGGATAAGCAGGACGCGTAGAACGGTGATCAGATTAGGGATATTCATCGGCACAACTGGCTACGAGGTGAGAAGGCATTCTATTCGCTGTGCAGATTGGCATAAATCAATTCAGCGAGCTTTTTACTGATACCGGGTGCTTTGGCTATTTCGTCAATGCTGGCACGGGAGAGCTCCTGCAAGCCACCAAAATGTTTAAGCAAGTCGCGACGCCGCGTCGGGCCAACCCCTGCCACCCCTTCCAGGGTTGAGGTTCGCCGGGTTTTGCCACGGCGCGCGCGGTGGCCGGTAATGGCGAAACGGTGGGCTTCGTCACGGATTTGTTGAATCAGGTGCAGCGCAGGCGAGTCGCCCTTCAACGTGAACTCATGGGCGGCATCATTCAAGTACAACGTCTCGAAACCGGCCTTGCGCGTGGTGCCCTTGGCGACGCCGAGCAGGATCAGGTCGGGCACGGCCAGCTCGTTGAGCACGTCTCGCGCCATGGACAGCTGGCCCTTGCCGCCGTCTACCAGCAGGATATCGGGCAGCTTGCCCTCCCCGTCCTTCAACTTGCTGAAACGCCGCGTGAGCGCCTGGTGCATCGCGGCGTAATCATCGCCGGCGGTAACGCCTTCGATGTTGTAGCGCCGGTAGTCGGACTTGATCGGCCCTTCCGGTCCGAACACCACGCAGGAGGCCACCGTGGCCTCACCGCTGGAGTGGCTGATGTCGTAGCACTCCAGGCGCTGGGGCGGCTCGTCCAGGTTGAGGACTTCGGCCAGAGCGTCGAAGCGTGCGGCAACGTGCTGTCGATTGGCCAGGCGCGCGCTCAGGGCCTGTTCGGCGTTGGTCACGGCCAGTTGCTGCCAGCGGGCACGGGTGCCGCGTACGCGGTGGCTGATGTCCAGCTCGCGGCCCCGCAGCTCGTGGATCGCTTCGATCAAGGTGGGGAAGTCTTCGTGTACCACATTGACGATCAGCTCCGAGGGCAGGTCGCGCTCTGGGCTGCTCACGTAGTACTGGCCAAGGAATGCGGCCATCACCTCGGCAACGTCTTCGTCGATACCGGTCTGCGGGAAGAAGTTCTTGCTGCCCAGCACCCGCCCGCCACGCACGCTGATCAGGTGCACACAGGCGCCGCCCGGGTTGACGAACGCGGCGATCACGTCGACGTCACCGGTGCCGCCTTCCATGCTTTGCTGGTCCTGGACGCGACGCAGCAGGGAGATCTGGTCGCGTAGCTCGGCAGCCTTTTCGAAATCCAGGGTGCTGGCCGCCTGCTCCATGGCCCCGGACAGCTCATCGGTGAGCGCGTTGCTGCGCCCCTCGAGGAACATCACCGAGTGGCGCACATCCTCGGCGTACTCTGCCGGCTCAACCAGGCCCACACAGGGCGCTTTGCAGCGCTTGATCTGGTATTGCAGGCACGGCCGCGTGCGGTTCTTGTAGAAGCTGTCTTCGCACTGGCGCACAAAAAAGGTTTTTTGCAGCAGGCTCAGGCTTTCACGAATCGCCCCGGCGCTGGGATAAGGCCCGAAGTACTTGCCCTTTTGCTTTTTCGCCCCACGGTGAATGCTCAGGCGCGGGAAGTTGCCATCCGATAAAAACACGTAAGGGTAGGATTTATCGTCACGCAACAAGATGTTGTAGGGCGGCCGCCATTCCTTGATCAGCGTCTGCTCAAGCAGCAGCGCCTCGGTTTCATTGGCGGTGATGGTGGTTTCGACCTGGGCGATACGCGCCACCAGGGCGGCGGTTTTCGGCGCAAGGCCGGTCTTGCGAAAATAACTCGCCAGCCGGTTCTTCAGGTTCTTGGCTTTGCCCACATACAGCAGGCGCGCCTCGCTGTCGAACATGCGGTACACGCCGGGGCGGCCACTGCAGGTCGAGAGAAAGGCACTTGGATCAAACGGCGTAGTCATGTCAGGCGCTGGCGTCCACCATGCCGTGGCGCACCGCGAGCAGGGTCAATTCAACATCACTGCTGATGGCGAGCTTCTCGAAGATGCGATAACGGTAGGTATTGACGGTCTTGGGCGACAGGCACAGCTTGTCGGAGATCGACTGCACTTTCTGGCAACCGACGATCATCAAGGCGATCTGGATTTCCCGCTCCGACAGCGTATCAAACGGCGAATCGCTGGTGGGCTGGAAGGATTTGATCGCCAACTGTTGGGCGATCTGCGGGCTGATGTAACGCTGGCCGGCAAAGACCAGGCGAATGGCCTGCACCATCTCCGCCAGGCCCGCGCCTTTGGTCAGGTAGCCCGCAGCACCGGCCTGCAGGAGCCGCGTCGGAAACGGGTCTTCCTCGCACACCGTCACCACCACGACCTTGATGTCCGGGTGGCTGCGCAACAGCTTGGTCGTGGCACCAAGACCGCCGATCCCGGGCATCTTGACGTCCATCAACACCACATCGGGTTTCAATTCCCGAGCCTTGATCAGAGACTCCTCCCCTGACTCAGCCTGGCCGACTACTTGCAGGCCGTCGATGTCAGCCAGCATTCGTGTAATGCCTGTACGAACGAGATCATGATCATCGACTACTAGCACCCTAATCAAGCAGACACCTCGCGATATGGTCTTATAGATTGCTGAACACCTTAGCAAAAAAGCTGGGCACAGACCTAGCCGCAAGCGTCATATATATGGAGTTTGCCTGCCCGGTAGTCGTCCAACGGGTGGTGGACGACCGAATTTATTGGGCAAAAGGTCAGAAATCCTGGGGCGCACGCCCGCCGCTTTCATATTTGCCTTGAGCGTTGGCTTCAACGCCTCCGATTTCACCAAAAACTTTTTGCGGCAGGCCGAGTCGCTCTCTTTCTTGCCTTAAACGCGAACCGATTCCACTCATTTGGATGCATGATCCCATTTTGCACACATCAAGAGGTGACACACTCATCTCTTCGTTGAACGAACTTGAGCGGTTTTGAACCATGCCCGCAATCCGCACCGCTGCACAAGCCAAGGCCTGGCTGGAACATCAAGGGAAGTCGGTTCCTGAATCAGTATGCGCTTATTAGGATTTTGTACAGGGTTTAGCGTACGCGACAGACACGCTCCATCCGCCAGAAGCCATCCTCTTCGCCAACAATGCTGAACCCCATGCGCTGATAGAGCCTTCTGGCCGGATTGGTCTTGAACACGGTCAACCGCAACAGCCCAAGCGCCTGCGCCTGCGCCTTCAGCGCTATCTGCTCCAGCACCCAAGTGCCTGCGCCCTGCCCGCGATACGCCTGGAGCAAATGCAACTCACGGATGTATAGAGCGCCACCGTCGCGACTGAGGCTGATAAATCCCAACGTGTGGTCATCTCGGCAAATCAGCCAGTTTTCCCGACCGGCCCAGGCCGTGTCGAAGCCGGCATTGGACCAAATCAGCTGGTTTTGCACGTAGTAGCGGTTCATCGCCTCGTGGGTCAGGGCCCGCGCAAACGGCAGATCCTGTTCTGTGGCAGCACGCAGGTGAAAAGCCATTTATACGGCCACCACTTGGCCCACCCAATGCTCGTCGTCGCGACGGGCAATCACCAGCGCTTCGCCGACACCGGGTACCGCTGCAAGCAAACGGCCATCCGCGGCCCAGATCGCGCTGCGACCTGCACAGGCCCAGCCACCCGATGGGCCACCGTGGTTAGCCATCAGCACCAGCAGACGATGCTCCGCGGCATAGCCCTGCAGCAGCGCGCTGTCTTTTGCGTAGCCGCCTTCGCTGATCAGCACGCCTGCTGCGTAGACATTGGCGCCCGCTTGCGCCGCCTGGCGCGGATGACTGGCGTGGGAGAAGTCGGCGCAAACCGCCAGGGCAACACGATCATTCCCCCATTGGAGAGCACCACCACCCTGCCCGGCCGCAAACGCCACGTCTTCGCCTGGATGCAGATGCTGCTTGGTGTACACCGCCAGTGAGCCGTCGGCACCCAGCACCAGGGCGCCAATCAAAACATCCGTTTGCGGGGCCAGGCGGATCGGCATACCCACCACTGCCGTCAGCTGCAACTCGCGCGCCATCTCGCGCAGGGGCGCCAACACTGGCGCATCGGGAGCGATGGCCAAGTCAGCGGCCAGCGTGGGTTCATAACCGGTCAAAGACAGCTCCGGAAACACCAGCAATTGCACACCCTGCTCTGCCGCAGCCTGCATGAACACCCGGTGCCGTGCGATATTGGCTTCAACATCGCCAGCAATGGAAAGGGTTTGCGCCGTAGCAAGGGTCAAGGCAGTCATGGTCGCGTCCTGGCAAACATTATTAATGAGTCACCAGCATAGCGACACTCATGCCATAGCCGTAAGTACCCTCAAGCAATAGAAATTACTGATTGAATCCACCCGTACGCCTCTAGTAAGCTCCCCCCATCATTTGGAGAGCCACCATGTTGCAACTCACCCACACTCAGGTTTGCCCTGCTGCCAGCGCCTTGCGCTCGGTGTCGGTTACCCGCGTGAACGGTTCGAGCGCACTGGCCGGCTTTTATTTTGGGTATTGGTTTAGCCACTGGCGCGCCTGATACCTGAAATCGGCGCCCACTACTCAAGGGGTCGCCTACCAGAGAAATCTAACCCCCCGGTCGGCTCCCCGACCGGGGGTTTTGTTTTTCAGCCGCTAACCATTTTGTTTGTTCAAGAACACTTAAAGGAATCACACCATGAACTACGCCACTTATTACCGCTTCGACACTTGCACTGCATGGCGATTTAGCCAGCTCCGTTCGGGACAGCCTGCCGCCTCCGATCGGTCACCTATTGGTGGCAAACCAACACACCTCGCCAGTACGGCCAATTGTCGAACACCCCAGTAGGCCAAGCGCGCGGGAACAACCCGCCGCTTGCCCAGGAAGCCTTGAATATGAACTCCTCCGTCGCCGCTTTGCCCGTCTGCACCCTCAACAGCGCCAATGAAGCCCTGACCCAGCGCCTGCCCAGCTCCCTTGAGCTGAAACACCAGTTGCCCCTCAGCCCGTTCCTCCATGAACAGATCCACGCCCATCGCCAGGCCGTACGCGCCATCCTCAATGGCGAAGACTCGCGCTTACTGGTGATTGTCGGCCCGTGTTCGATCCACGATCCGCAATCGGCCATGGAATACGCACGCAACCTGAAGAAACTCGCGCTTGAAGTCAGCGACCAGATGCTGCTGGTGATCCGCGCCTACGTCGAAAAACCGCGCACTACCATCGGCTGGAAAGGCCTGGCCTACGACCCGCACCTGGACGGCAGCGATGACATGGCCGCCGGCCTGACCCTGTCCCGCGAACTGATGCGTGAAATGCTGCGCCTGGGCCTGCCGGTCGCCACCGAGCTGTTGCAGCCCATGGCTGCCGGCTACTTCGATGACCTGCTCAGTTGGGTCGCCATCGGTGCACGCACCACCGAGTCGCAAATCCACCGCGAGATGGCCAGCGGCCTGGGCATGCCCGTAGGTTTCAAGAACGGCACCGACGGCGGCGTCGCGATTGCCTGTGATGCCATGCGCTCAGCGTCCCACCCGCATCGCCATTTCGGTGTCGACAGCCAAGGCCATCCCGCCATCATTCAGACGCCAGGCAACCCCGACACGCACCTGGTACTGCGCGGCGGTCACCGCGGGCCAAACTACGATGCACAGAGCGTGGCCCAGGTGAAACATGACCTGGCCAAGGCCAAAGTGGCGGCGCAGATCATGGTCGATTGCAGCCACGCCAACAGCGGCAAGGACCCACTGCGCCAACCGACAGTATTCAATGACGTACTGGAGCAGCGCTTGCAGGGTGATACGTCGCTGATCGGCATGATGCTTGAGAGCCACTTGTTCGAAGGCTGCCAGCCGCTGAGCGCGTCAATGCAGTACGGCGTGTCGGTAACCGATGGTTGCCTGGGTTGGGACGCGACCGAGCAGTTGTTGCGCAGTGCGGCCGAACGCCTGCGCGAATCTCACAAAACCAACTGAGGGGTGCGGAACAACATGCGGCAGCAGCGTTGAAACGAAGCTAGGCCCGGGCCACCCGCGCCCGGGACAACTCCCGTAGCCACGGCAGTACCCGCAGGCCATGGGCAGCCTCGGATGGGTCGACGATGTCCATGAAGTGTTCGAGGCTGACGCTGTCCGGCACGCCCGGCAGACGCACCCGCACCGCTGACGTTGCACCGGCAGGCTCACCCAGGTCGATGTGCTCGTATATCAACACGTGGTGCACTGACTGCTGGAGCCCAATGGCATGGTCCAGCAACCCGGCATTGATGATGAGCGCATCGAAGGGTTCGGCTGGAATGGAGGTCAGAATCTGGACTTCTTCGAGCGTTTGCACCGGCACGATCCGGTAATACCCCAACTGGTTGAGCATTTTCTCGATGTACAGGCGTTGCAGATGCTGTTCATCGGCAATCAGGATGGTCAGTGCTTTGTTTGGCATGGCAAACCCCTGGGCAGGCAGTGCTCGGCAGTGAGCGTCGCCCATTTTCCAGACATATGCCGACGACAAAATCAGGCATGTTCCCCGTTTACGTAAGAGTTTTCCCAAATCGCCTGAATGGCGATCAACCGCGATCAAGGCTGATTGCAATACGCGTTCAAGCCTTGCTGCAAAATACCGATCGCTTCACTGACGCCATCAACCGCAGGGCCCAATGCCAGGCGGTCCTGCTGTTCACACACCGCCTCCAATGTTTCACAACACGCGATCACCCCCTGCGCCTTGACCATCCGTGCGCCACCCTTGGCGCGATGGGCCAGGTCGTGCAGCTTGGCAAAGTCGGCCTGGTTTGACAGCTGTGAGAGCAAGGCACGGTCCGTTTCCAGGCTGTCGAGCAACGGCGCCAACAACTCAATAAGCGCGGAGCGATCATCCCCCGTCAATGCGACCAGGGTGCTCAAGTCAAACGCCTGCATTTGTGGCGGGCCCAACTCGGCGGAACGCGAAGCCAATGCCGAGCGCAAGTCGTCCAGCCCGGTGGGTTTGAACAGGCAGCCGTCCATACCTGCTTGCCGACAGCGCTCGGTTTCCTCCGGCTGGGCGTTGGCGGTGAACCCCAACAGCAGGCAAGGTGCCTGACCCCGTTCACGTTCTTGCGCACGAATCTCCCGCGCCAACTGGTAGCCATTCTTGAAGGGCATATTGCAATCGGTGATCACACCGTCGAATTGTCCCGTCCGCCACTGCTCAAACCCTTGGGCGCCATCTTCGGCCGTAGTGATCTGGTGGCCCAGGAAGGTCAACTGGCGCGCCAGCAGCAAGCGGTTGGCCGGGTAGTCATCCACCACCAGGATGCGCAGCGCACGGCCCGCTGGCACTGCATCAGCAGTGTGTGCGGCGTGGGCCGGCAAGCTGTCCGTCAGGGCCAGGGCCAGCGTCACATCCACCCGGGTGCCCTGCCCCAACACGCTGCTCAAGTGCAGCTGGCCGCCCATCATTTCGCACAAGCTGCGGCTGATCACCAACCCCAGGCCAGAACCGCTGCGGGCCGACTGCTGGTTATTGCTGCCCTGGATAAACAGGCTGAACAATCGCTGCTGATCTTTGACGCTGATCCCAATGCCGGTGTCTTGCACCCATAGCTGCACATTCAACCGGTCGCCCTCGACTACCGCCCGGGCCCCGAGGGTTACCTGGCCGCTGGCGGTAAACTTGATGGCATTGCTCAACAGGTTCGACACCACCTGTTTGAAGCGCAGCGGGTCGACCAGCACCGTCCGCTCAACCAACGGCTCCAGCTGGACTTGCAGCGCCACCCCCTTGGCTCGCGCCAATCCCTCGAACACGCGCGCCACCGATGCCAGCAGCTCACGCAGGTTGGCCGGCTCCAGGGTCAGCGACAAATGCCCGGACTCGATCCGCGCGATATCGAGAATGTCGCCAATCAACTCCAGCATGCCGCGCGAAGCCACGGATGCCACTTCCAAGGCATCACGGTCGGCCCGCCCCTGTTCGGCATTTTTCAAGGCCAACTCGATCATGCCGATCACGGCGTTCATCGGCGTGCGGATTTCGTGGCTCATGGTCGCCAGGAAGGTCGTCTTGGCGCGGTTAGCGGCGTCGGCATCGTCCTTGGCTTCCTGCAATTGGCCCAGCAAGCGATGACGCTCGCTGACGTCCACCCAACCGGCAATCATACCCACCACCTTCTCGTCGCCGTCGCGATACGGCAGCATCCATTGGTAGATGGTCAGCACATCGCCGTTGGGCACCTTGAGTATCCGGTCATGAATCTGCGGCTCGCCGGCGGCCATCAAGCGCAGGTAATCCTCATGAAACGACTGGGCCTGTGGAGGATTGTCGACGTCGGTTTCCATCACCGTCTTGCCGATCACGTCTTCAAGTTTGTAGCCAAACACATCGAGGTACGCATTGTTACAGGCCATCAACCGACCCTGGCGGTCGCGCACATAGATCGGATGCGGGGTGCCGTCGATCAATACGCTCATGAACCGCATCTGATCGCTGAGCGCCCGCTCGGCCTGCACGCGCTTACGAATCAAGCTGCGCAAGTAGATGATCCAACCCAGCGTGACCACCAACAACAGTGCGGCCAACCCAAAGCCCTGAATGATCACGTTGCGATAACGCAGCCAGTAGCTGTCCTCGATGATGACTTCGCTGCGCCATTGGCCAATCAATTCATCCATTTCCTGCGGTGTGATGCTCAGCAGTGCCTTGTCCAGGATCGAATACAGCTCCAACTGACTGCGGTTGACTCCGAAGGTCACGCGCGCCGGTTCAGTGCCGACCGTACTGGTGATACGCAAGCGGTCACGGTAATGCCGGGTGATCAGATAGCGCGCACTGATCAGCGAGTTCACGGCGCCCTCGGCGTCGCCATTGGCCACCAGCGCCATGGCTTGCAGCGGGTTTTCCACGTCGATAAACGCAACCCCTGGAAAGTTTCGCGCTATCTCATCATGCAGGCCATTGCCGGTCACCATGGCCAGGCGTTTGCCGACCATATCCTCCAGCGTGAGCGGGCTATCAGGGCTGTCGCGGGTCACCAGCACAAACGGGTTGGTCAGGTAGGGCCGGGTAAAGCGCACTTTGTCGGCACGCTCCATACTGGGGGTGACCACCGCCAGCATATCCGCCGTGCCCGCACTGACAATATTGACCTGGCGCGGCAACGAACTGCCCGGGACCACATCGAACTTCAAACCGGTGCGCAAGCTGATGCGCGACAGCACCTCCGCACTCAGCCCTTCGAATTGCCCCTTGTCACCGATAAAAGACAATGGCAGAAAGTCGTTTAGCACCGCGACTCTGACCCGTGGATTTTTCTGCACCCAGCGTTGTTCATTGGCACTCAAGTGCAGCCGGTCGATGCCCACGATGCCCAGGTTGCCACCGCTCCAGCGGCGCAGGATCTCCATGTGCTCACTGGCGGGAATGGCCTCCAGCGCCGCATTGATGATCTGCAGCAGCCGCGTATTGTCGCGGGTGACGGCAAACGCAAACGGGTTGACCTCCAGGGCGGAAAAATCAGCCATGCGTACATTGTTCAGGTGGTTGCGATTGATCAGGTAGTTGCTGCTGATGGCATCGCCCAGGTAAACATCGGCGCGACCAAACGCCACGGCGCCAATGGCCTCGAAGGTCGAGGCAAAAAGCTCCAGCTGTGCACGGGGGTAAAATGCCCGGACGGCGTCGGGCTGCATATAGTGATACAGCATTGCCACCCGCTTGCCTGCCAGGTCGTCACTCAACGCTTGGCTGTCACCGCTGCGAGTCACCAGGGTCGGTTGATCGTTGGCGTAGGAACGAGACAACTGCAATTGCTTGTCGGCAGCCTCATAACCATTGGCGGAACCGAGAAAATCCACGCCACCCTGCTTCAGGGCCTGGATCACATCATCACGGGTTTCGTAACGCCGAACCTCGATGGAGATATGCAGGGCCTGGCCAATCAGCGCGGCAAAGTCGGCCGTGATACCTTCAAGTTCATCGTTGTTATTGGTCAGGTCAAAAGGCACGTAATCGGGGGCAGAAATTCCCATGACCAATGTGCGCCGCTCGCGTAGCCAGCGCCAATCAGCCTCGGTCATCTCTACTTTGGGGATTTCGAGGTGGGAGTGCCCCAACAGTTGCAAAGCCTGGGGCTCTTCAAAGGCCACCGCGATCAATGGTAATAGGCTCATCCAAAGGATCGCGACGAACCTGGTCAACGCGGTGGTGATCATTTGCAGCTCAGATGAGATGGTTGCGCTGGGCAAACTTGGACAAGTGCACTACCGAAGACATACGTAACTTCTCCTTGAGTCGAGTCTTGTAGGTGCTGATGGTCTTGTGGCTCAGCAGCATTTTCTCGGCCACTTCCTTGTTGCCCAGCCCCAGGGCCAGCATCTGCAATACGGTCAATTCACGGTCCGACAATGACTCGATCATTTGCCGTTCCGTTTCCTGCAGGTCATCACGGCGTACCGAACTGGTCGGCAAACTGGGGAAGCAGCTGTAGCCCGACCTGATCGCCCTGATGGCTTTAATCAACTCGTCCAACTCCCCGGTCTTGGCCACGAACCCCATGGCGCCGGCACGCATACAGCGGGTAGAAAAGAACATCGCCATGTAGGAGGTGAGCACCAGAATCTTGCACGGCAGGGCCAGTGCCTTGACCCGGCTGATGACCTCCAACCCACCCAGTTTTGGCAGCGCAAGGTCGAGAATAATCAGCTCGGGACGTTGCTCCCTGGCCAACTGCATTGCATCTGCCCCATCCCCTGCTTGGTAGATTTCAGTAAACCCTTCCGATTTCAGAAGGTGTTTGACCGTCGCGCGGATAAACGGATGGTCATCCACAATTAATGCTTTGCTCATAAAACTTCCCTATGTGGACAAAATACCCTTACACATCACACCGGGACTGGATACCTGTGAGAAATGACAGTTCCGACGAGCGGCACTGCACACCCTCATGACGATAACCAGGCGGTGTCTGGCCCCCTTCAATTAACTCAGCATAACCACGGACGCAGGACCACAACGACCCAACAGCCGCAAGTGCGCAACCTTAGCAACGCCAAGATGTTTCAATTGAAGGGATATTCCTGACTACGTGTAGGATTTTTCCACAACCAAGCTTAGCCAATCCTGGCGTGCCCAGAGGGGTCAGTCGGTAGTACTCGGGCTCCAGAAGGCCTGTACCACCAGGGTTGAGGTGGAGATGCGCGTCACCAGTGCATCCAGTTCGTCGCCATCGACCGACGTTGCGGCCAGGGTGGCCTCGATTTCCACTTCTTCACTGCCGAATGGTCGCACGTCGACATCGCTGGCCGGGTAGTTACAGCGCGCCAGCTCGGCTTCCAACAGGACCATCACAGCCTGTTGCTGGCTGCGCCGCGCAATCACGTAAAGGATGTTGGTGACCTCTGCCGATACCACGTCCAGTGGCTGGCGGTTGATGTTGTTGACGATCGGTCGCAGCAAGGTATTGGCCGCCAGCACAAACAGCGTGCCCAGCAATGCCTCAAGGATCAGGTCGGCACCGGCACAGGCGCCCACCGCCGCCGAAGCCCACAGGGTGGCCGCCGTATTGAGACCACGCACATTGCCTTCTTCACGCATGATCACACCGGCCCCCAGGAAGCCGATGCCCGACACCACGTAAGCGACTACACGCACAGCGCCTTCCGCACCACCGAGGCGGTTGGCCATGTCGACAAAAATCGCCGCGCCCACCGCCACCAGCACATTGGTACGCAAGCCCGCGGTGCGCTGGCGGTACTGGCGCTCGAAGCCGATCAAACCACCCAGAATAAACGCCGCGCTGAGGCTGACCACGGTATCGATCAGGGAGTTGAGGTTGATGTTGTTGATTGCCTGCATAAAAAAATCTCCATGAATGCAGCGGCAAATTGGAAGCACCGCAGGTCCCTGTGGGAGCTGGCTTGCCTGCGATAGCGGCGCGCCAGCCAATGAATCAGGCGACTGATGCACCGTCATCGCGGGCAAGCCCGGCTCCCACAGTTTTTTGCGGTGTTGCATAAAACGTATTACTGCCAGCCAAACTTGCGGATGTAGTAGCCCTTCACCGCTTGGGTCAGCGCCATGTACGCCAGCAAAATCACTGGCAAAAATACGAAGTACAGCGACGGCAGCGCCTGCAATTTGAAGTAGTGCGCCAGCGGCCCCATCGGCAGAAAGATCCCCACCGCCATGATCACGCCCGTCATCAGCATCAACGGCAGTGCAGCGCGGCTTTGCAGGAATGGAATTTTCGGCGTACGGATCATGTGCACGATCAGGGTCTGGGTCAGCAGCCCCACCACGAACCAGCCGGACTGGAACAGGGTCTGGTGGTCCGGGGTGTTGGCATCGAACACATACCACATGAGTGCGAACGTGGTGATGTCGAAGATCGAACTGATCGGCCCGAAAAACAGCATGAAGCGCCCCACCTCCCCCGGCTGCCAGCGTTGCGGCGTGGCGAGCATTTCGTCATCGACGTTGTCGAACGGAATTGCAATCTGCGAGATGTCGTACAGCAGGTTCTGCACCAGCAGGTGCATCGGCAACATCGGCAGAAACGGGATAAACGCACTGGCCACCAGCACCGAGAACACGTTGCCGAAGTTGGAGCTGGCCGTCATCTTGATGTACTTGAGCATGTTGGCGAAGGTGCGCCGGCCTTCCAGCACGCCCTCCTCCAGGATCATCAGGCTTTTTTCCAGCAGGATGATGTCGGCCGCTTCCTTGGCAATGTCCACGGCGCTGTCCACGGAAATACCGATATCCGCCGTGCGCAGCGCCGGCGCGTCGTTGATACCGTCGCCCATAAATCCCACGACGTGCCCATTGGCCTTGAGCAGGCGCACGATGCGCTCCTTGTGGCTGGGTGTGAGTTTGGCAAACACATTGGTGGTTTCCACGGCCTGGGCCAGCTCGGCGTCGGTCATGGCTTCGATGTCGTTGCCCATCAGCAAGCCTTGTTGCGCAAGGCCCACTTCGCGGCAGATCTTCGCCGTGACCAGTTCGTTGTCGCCGGTCAAGACTTTCACCGCCACGCCATGGGCCTTCAGTGCCTTGAGAGCCGGAGCAGTGCTTTCCTTGGGTGGATCGAGAAACGCCACATAACCGATCAACGTCAGCTTGTTTTCATCCGCCAGGCTGTAGGTATCACGCCCGGCCGGCATCGGCTGCGCGGCTACTGCCACCACACGCAGCCCTTCTTCGTTAAAGGCGGCGGTCACTTGGCGAATGCGCGCCAGCAGCTCTTCGCTCAATGCTTCATTGACGTCGCCATGGCGCACGCTGGTGCACACCGACAAAATCTCTTCCACCGCCCCTTTGCAGATCAGCAGGTGCGGCTGATCCCGCTCGGCCACCACCACCGACATACGGCGGCGATTAAAGTCGAAGGGGATCTCATCCACTTTGTGAAACGCGGTGCCGACCTTCAGCTCGCGATGGATTTCCACATGCTCCAGCACCGCAACATCCAGCAGGTTTTTCAGGCCGGTCTGGTAGTAGCTGTTGAGGTAGGCCATTTCCAGTACGTCTTCGGACTCCTGGCCCCACACATCCACATGACGCGCCAGGAAAATCCTGTCCTGGGTGAGCGTGCCGGTCTTGTCGGTGCACAGCACGTCCATGGCGCCGAAGTTCTGGATCGCGTCCAGGCGCTTGACGATGACCTTCTTTCGCGACAAAAACACCGCGCCCTTGGCCAACGTCGAGGTGACGATCATCGGCAGCATTTCAGGGGTAAGGCCCACGGCAATCGACAACGCGAAGAGCAGCGCCTCAGTCCAGTCGCCCTTTGTAAACCCGTTGATGAACAACACCAGCGGCGCCATCACGAACATAAAACGAATCAGCAGCCAACTGACCTTGTTGACACCCTGCTGGAACGAAGTAGCCCCACGGTCAGTCGCCGTGACCCGTTGCGCCAAGGCCCCGAAATAAGTGCTGTTGCCGGTGGCCAGGATCACCGCCGTGGCCGCGCCGGACACCACGTTGGTACCCATGAACAGAATGTTTTCCAGCTCCAGCGGGTTACGGGTTTGGGCGTCCTGCTGATGGGCGAACTTCTCCACTGGCATGGACTCACCGGTCATCGCCGCCTGGCTGACAAACAAGTCCTTGGCGCTGAGCACGCGACAGTCGGCGGGGATCATGTCGCCGGCCGACAACACAATCAGGTCGCCCGGCACCAGTTGCTTGATCGGCAGCTCAATGCGTTTGGCAGCGTCGCGGCGCAGCACCGTCGCGGTGTTGCTCACCATGGCCTTCAAGGCGTCGGCGGCCTTGTTCGACTTGGCTTCCTGCCAGAAGCGCAACAGGGTCGAGAGCACCACCATGGAGAAAATCACCGTGGCGGCCTTCATGTCTTCGGTCAGCCAGGAGATCACCGCCAGCAAGGTCAGCAGCAAGTTGAACGGGTTTTTGTAGCAGTGCCACAGGTGCACCCACCACGGTAGCGGCTGCTCGTGTTCGACTTCATTAAGGCCGTATTGCACGCGCAGCGCGTCGGCATCCTGGGTGCTCAAGCCCTCGGCGTGGCTGCCCAGCACACCCAGCAATTGCACGGCGCTGCGGTTGGCCGACGCCACCAGGGTGTGCGCCAGGCTGGGCGGTACTTCGCGGCTGACACTGGCGTCGGTCACAGTCTCAAGCATCGCCAGACGGCGAAAATGCCGAGCGATATGCCGGGTCCGCAGGAAACCGGCGAAGAACTCTTTAAGCAGCGTGAGGTTCATGGTGTAGCTCCTGCGCGAGGAAAACCGCCGTGCAGGTACGGCCCGTCCACACCGC
This sequence comes from Pseudomonas sp. OST1909, assembly GCF_015277575.1. Lineage (NCBI taxonomy): Bacteria > Pseudomonadati > Pseudomonadota > Gammaproteobacteria > Pseudomonadales > Pseudomonadaceae > Pseudomonas > Pseudomonas sp. OST1909. Next base: position 2,552,470 of record NZ_CP063780.1, on the reverse strand, counting down.
GCCCGTCACACAGGCACAGCCGAACCTGGCCCGCCCACCGTAAAAGGCAGGCGCGTCCGTAGCATCCAGGCGTTACCCCGGTGCTGGTCAGCGTCGATGAGAGGGATTCAGGCAGGCGCCAGGACGGGCCACTGCCGGGATACCGCTTCTCGCTTTGTGAGGCGAGACAACGGCATCTGGAAAATGCGCGTTACCTTGCCAAGTAGATGCCGGTTACCGAAACCGGCCGACGACTGTCACTCGAACAAGTACCCACTGAGGGTCTCCGCTATTAATGAAAACGCGCGAAGCTTACGCCCCGATGGTGGCCGAGTAAACTGTAGGAAAGTGCCAGCGTGGAGAATACGAAAATTCTTCAGGATGGGTTCAGGTAATGACTCTAGGAGCGAGCTTGCTCGCTCCTAGAGCAGGCGGTGTGCTGCTTTCATTCATGAGCTTGCCTGCTATCGGCCGGCGCTTGGACACGATCTTCGAGACTGTAATCGCGCACTACCTGAGCAATACGCAGGTGGTAGTCAGCAAAAACCTGCCGACGGCCTTCTGATTGAGCTGCTCGATGTAGCTCAAGGCTGCGCCACTGCTGGATTGCTTCCTCGTCACGCCAGAATGATAGCGAGAGCAGTTTTCCAGGTTCACTGAGGCTCTGGAAACGCTCAACTGAAATGAAACCATCGATTTGAGCAAGCAGCGGCTTGAGTTCGGCAGCGAGGTCGAGATAACGCTGGTAGTGCTCCTCGTGCGGCCAGGCTTCAAAAATAACAGCGATCATTGTTGAGTCTCCTCATCACGGCAGAACTGCGGGATACGGCCATTCAGGGAAGGCAAATAACGCCAGCGATAATCACGGGCAGAAGCGTTGGGCTGTCGATGCAAGAATGCCGAAATCACTTCTGAGGCAATAGCCAATGCCAAGGGTTGGCCTGGACATTGATGTCTGCCTGAGCCGAAGCTGAAGGTTCGTCGTTGCGCTCGCTTGAGCAAGAAGCTGTCGGGGTCTGGGTTGGCGCTGGGGTCTCGGTTGGCAGCAGCGAGCAATAATAAAATGGTATCGCCCGCCTCTAAAACGCTGTCGCCAATCGTGCATCGCCTGGCAACAAACCGCCGAGTGTTTTGTACCGGTGAATCGTGGCGCGCGACCTCTGCCACCCACTCAGCGACAAGCGTCGGTGTGGCTTGCATGCCTTCAAACAGCTCAGGCTTACGTTGGAGCGCTATGAGGCTGTTGCCGATCAGCCCGGCGGTGGCTTCGCAGGTCTGTGACAATAGCCCGATCAGATTCGCTATCAATGCATCATCGTCTTCCCAGGCTGAAGCGTCGTAATCGCTATAAAGACGGCCCAACACACCACTACCTTTATCATCGTTATTCAGCAGCGCCTGGAGCATCTGGCTCAGCCGTGCCGCCGCGCAATGGGCTTTACCGAGTTGAGCCTCGTCACTTAACGGCGACAGACAGGCAACAAAATCCCGTGTCAGCTGCGCGACTTCCTGTAACTGGCTGGATGTGAAACCTATCAAAGTCGCAATGACCGAAACCGGTAACGTGAACATCCACTCATTCGGGTTATCGCCCGAGATATCAAATGTCTCCACAACCTGCGCCACGAGGCCTGCGATATTTTGCGTGCCCATCGAGGCCAGGATGGGCTCGATAACCCCGCGCGGGCACTGATGTTGCGCCCCCTCGTTCATGCGCATCAAACGACCGAAAATATGGCCTGCGGCGCCTTGCCCAAGGGCAGCCGGAATCGGCTCGTGCAGTGGACGTACAAGGCAGTCGGGATGTTCCAGAATGGCCTGGACAACGCCGGCGCCACTGGCAATCCATACACCAAGATCTGCATCGAACAACAGTTCCCTTTGCTGCCTGAGGCATGAGTAATAAACGTAGGGATCGACATGAGTAGCGGCTTCAAACGGCGTCATTTTGGCAGTCCTTTTCACAAAGAACGGCTACTATCGAGCAATCGTCACCCCCACAATTCGCTCAGGAACGAAATATGGATTCCCAAAGCAATGACACTGCTGTTTCCCGTGTCGCAGGCGCCATTGCGGAGCCCGCGAGGACGAAAATGCTTTGTTCGCTGATGGACGGTCACGCCCGTACCAGCACCGAATTGGCAGTCATCGCCGACGTCAGCGCATCCACGGCGAGCGCGCACTTGGCAAGGCTCAAAGAGGACGGTTTGATAAAACTGAACACGCAGGGCAGGCACCGCTACTTCAGCCTGGCAGACGCGCACGTGGCCCAAGCTATTGAAGCTCTCATGGTGATCAGCCGAAACGCGCAGACCCAGTTCGTTTCGCCGGCCCCCAGTCGATTGCAGTTGGCGCGGACCTGTTATGACCACATGGCAGGATCCCTGGCTGTACAACTGCACGACTATTTCATCGACGCCGGCTGGTTGAGCATGCCAGTCGCTGGTGACGGTACGTATCAGCTCACCGCAGAGGGCGAAAAAGCGATGACAGGGCTCGGTGTCGAGATAGAAACCGTAAGGGCACAGCGACGTCGTTTCGCTTGCTCATGCCTGGATTGGAGCATGCGCCGCCCTCACCTCGGCGGCGCACTGGGGGCCGCTGTTCTACAAGCCGTTATAAGCCGCAAATGGGTGATCCAGGACCTTGATAGTCGAGCATTGGCCTTGACGCCCAAGGGGCGAAAGGAGCTGTACGGCAGATTTGGGATCACGGTTGAAAGCAAGGAGCTGGAGAAATCAAGCGCCGCCTCCATATGAGGCCATATTCAATCTCTTCAATCATCCCGCGTCAGCACTTCCAGCAGTTCAATCTCGAAACGCAGGTTACTGTTGGGTTTGATATGCGCGCCCATCGAGCGCTCGCCATAGGCCAGGTGCGCCGGTACGTACAAGGCGCGCAGGCCACCAACCCGCATGCCCATCAAGCCCTGGTCCCAACCCTTGATCACGCGACCGGTACCGATCACACACTGGAACGGTTTGCCCCGCTCCCAAGACGAATCGAACACCGTGCCATCTTCCAGGGTGCCGGTGTACTGGGTGGTGATCAGCGCGCCCTTGACCACGGTTTTGCCAGTGCCCAGGCGGATGTCGGTGACTTGCAGTTCGTCGTTGCTCATGGGGGTCTCATTGAAGGGTGAAAGGCTGGGTTTTCCCAGATTCGGCTGGGTTTGGCAAGCGTAGGAACAGTCGGAACAATGACATTTCCCTTTAACTTGAAGGACCCTTGCGAGAGAATCCCAACCGCTTGCGCCGTTCGAATCACGTGGCTAGTCTTCGTTGGTCACTGCCAATTAGATAGCCGTCCGCTGTCAGGCTGCCAACAGCCTCGCCACAGAACCAGCGCCGTACCGCAATCTACTGTGGGAGGGGGCTTGCTCCCGATGGCGGTGCATCAGCCCCTGCATCATTGACTGACACCCTGCTATCGGGAGCAAGCCCCCTCCCACATTTTGATTTGCGTGCAGCCCCGGTTTCTACAACCAATGCCAGAACCGGCTCCAGAAGCCTCGCCCCAACTCATCCTTGCACCCGGCATATTGCCGCGCATACATCTGCGAGCGCGCCTGTACCTTGCTCGCTACCGGCGGCAGCCAGGCTTTGCTGGCGTAGGTGCGCTGGCGATAGCCGCCCCAGCCTTCGTGGTAGTTCAGGTATTGGCCGTAGGCGTCGTATTTGTAGACACCGTTGATGGTGTACGTCTTGTCCATGTACCAGCCGATAAAGTCGATGGCGTCGTCGAAGTCTTCGCGATCAGCACCACTGCGGCCGGTGGCTTTGCGGTAGTCGTTCCACACTTCATCCTTGGCCTGGGCGTAGCCCGCAGCGGTGGACACTCGGCCCCAGGGGATGATCCACAACAGGTATTTACGCGGGGTCTTGGCGTCGTAGCGAAAGCCCGACTCCTGATACATGATCGCAAACGGCACCTGGATCGGCACGCCCCAGCGCTTTTGCGTGACCTTGGCGGCGTCGTACCAGTCATCTTTTTCGCGAAAGATGCCGCACAGGTCGTTGGGCGTGCGTGGCGGCGAGGTGCCGCACGCCGCCAACAGAGAAGTGAGTAATAACAGTCCAACGGCTTTGCCTGCGCTCAAGGGGCACCTTTGCGGGATACGGGTAAAAGGCCAGCATTTTACCCGTTCCCACAGGCGGCGTCCTTGCCGCAGACAGTTTTACGCCAAAGGCACGCGACGGGTAGTCAACGCGATACGACCGATAAAGAAGCTCAAGGCCGCGCCCAACAGCAGCATGGCCAAGGTGCTCCAGGCAGCGCGGGACAATTGCTTGGCCGCCACTTCACCGGCTTCACGGGCTTTTTGTTCAGCCTGTTTTTTCAGCTCATCGACCTTCTGCATGGCTTGCTGATAAGCCTGGGCATAGTTGTCGACAATCTGGGTGGCTTCTTCTTTGCTCTTGCCGGTACGGGCCGCAACGATGTTGACCAGGGCCTCTTTATCCGCTGCATTCAAGGCTGGCTCGCCGGACGCTTTCACGCGTTCAAACCACTGCTTGAGCTCGTCACCGGCCTGAGCAGGGTTGGTCGCTGCATCGGTGGCCGACTGTTTGCCATCGGCAGCCGCCTGGTCGGCTTTTTGCTCAACGTTGGCCGGGTCCAATTCCGCCTTGCCGCTTTGCTTGAGCAAGGTATCGAGTTGGCCTTGCAGGCTGTTCCAGTCCAGCTCGATCCCCTGCTCGTTCAGCTGCTGCTTGATGCTGTTGCCGATCCCCGGCGCTGCGGCCGCAATGCCACTGCCGGCAGCAGACAAGCCTTTACCCACGACGTTGCCGGCAGTGCCGACGACGCTGGAAGCCAAGCCTGCCAACAGCCAGGTGGTCAACAAGGTGGTCAGGGTCCAGGTCAGCACCCCGTGCAGGCCGCCGCGATCCGGCGCCGTACGTCCAGCCACAAACGCACCCAATGCGATGGCGACCAAGGTCGAGACAAACAACCAGATACCCGCACCCGTGCCGAAGCCGCTCAACGGGTTGCCTGCTTCCATCGGGTCAACGGCGCTGGCGCCGATAGCCGTCCCCAACACACTCAACACCAGGTAGGTCACCAGTGCGATTGCACTACCGGCCAATACCGAGCTCCATGACACACGAAATAGCGATCGATTGGTTTCATAGACAGTGGTCATACAAAGGTCCTTTTCAAATTTGGGAGCAAGGCAATACGCCTTGTTGAGTGTGAGTGTGGCGAAACGACATACGTTCAGTCCTGGCCCATATGCACCAGACCGGCTGGTGCATTCGCACTCCCCCCGAGGCAAATTCTCTGCACTATCCTTAAGCCGGGATGTCGTACTCGAATGCACTCAAGCCTCGCCCCCTCGGAGACGTTATGACCCAGGATGTTCTCGCCAAAGAAACCAATCGCCGCCAGTTGCAGCAGATCATTTCCGGGTTGTCCGACGGTGTGATTCTGGCCGAGGTCGACCAGACCATCCTCTGGGCCAATGACGCTGCCTTGACCATGCACGGGGTCAGCGCCGTCGAAGACCTGGGCGCCAATACCGAGGCCTACGCCGAGCGTTTCGCCTTGCGCTATCGCAATAACCATCCTTTACAGCTGGACAGCTACCCGTTAAGCCGCGTGGCCGCTGGTGAAGAGTTCAGCGATGTGGTGGTGGAAGTCACCCCTGCCGCCGACGAGAGTCGCTACTGGGTGCACCGCTTGCGCAGCCTGATACTGTCCGACGCGCAGGGTGAGCCGGAGTTGCTGGTGCTGATCCTCAGCGACGCCACCGAATGGGCGAGCGCCGAGCAACGCTTTGAAAAAACCTTCAACGCCAACCCCGCACCCGCCGTGATCTGCCGCCTCAGCGACCTGCGCTACATCAAGGTCAACCAGGGTTTCCTGGAGATGACCGGCTACAACCGCGACCAGGTCATCGGCAAATCCGTGTATGAACTGGACGTGCTGGAACAGGCCGAGCGCAAAGACCTGGCGATCCAGCGCCTGGGCGAAGGCGCAACTATTCCGCAAATGCAGGCCGAACTGAGATTGCCCGAAGGTGGCAGCAAACTGGTGATTGTCGCCGGCCAACCGTTGGACATGAATGAGGAAGACTGCATGTTGTTTTCCTTCACTGACCTTGAGCCGCGACGCAAAGCGGAAGTTGCCCTGCGCCAGAGTGAAGAGCGCTTCGCCAAATCCTTCCGCCTGACGCCGGTGCCGACCCTGGTGTGCAGCGCCGACAACCGCCAGGTGGTGGATGTCAACGAAGCCTTCATGACCATCACCGGCTACATCAGCGAGGAGTTGCTCGGCAAATCCATCGAAGACATCAACTTTATCGACAGCCCCCAGGCCGGCGCGCAGTTGTTCGCCACCCTGGAAAAAGCCGGCAACCTGGACGGCCAGGACCTCAAGGTGCGCAAGAAAGGCAACGAGGTGATCGACTGCGTGGTGTCAGCCGATACGGTGATCATCCAGGACGTGCCCTGCTACCTGATGGTGCTGATGAACATCACCGAACGCAAACGTTCGGAGCTGGAACTGGTGGCGGCCATCGAGGAAGTCATGCAGGACGCGTCCTGGTTCAGCCAGACCCTGATCGAGAAACTGGCCAACGCCAAGAGCGTCAACAGCCCCAACCTGCCGAATGTCTCATTCACCGACCTGACCGCCCGTGAGCGTGATGTGCTGGGCCTGATCTGCGAGGGCCTGGCAGACAAGGAAATCGCCTCGCGCCTGAAACTGGCGCCCAATACCGTACGCAACCACGTTGCCACGGTGTATTCCAAGCTGGGGGTGCACAGCCGCAGCGCGGCCATCGTGTGGGCCCGTGAACGTGGGCTGTTCGCCGGTGAATTGCGCCTTAAAACCAAACCCTGACCCTTGCAAATGCACTAGTTCACCTAGTGCGAATTCGCCTTATGGCGCGAGGGTGCACGCCATAACCTTCAAGGGATCGTATTTATGCCTTGAAGGAACCTGCATGTTTACCCTCTCTCAACTGCGCAACTGCATCGAAGAAGGCCTGTCACCGCTGACGTGCGAATTCACCCTGTGCCGGGATGCGTCCCTGACCCTCAAGGTCTACGACGCAGAAACCGGCCGTGTCGACCTGGTGGTTACCGGCATCAGCACCAACCGCCTGCAAACCCCCCAGGAAGTGGCGAAGATGGTGGATGAGTTACGCTACGAACTGCAAAGCAACAACGTCGGCAAGCTCACACTGGATGATTTGCCTTCATCGCCGCTCCCATGAAATAGAACACCCCGCCGCCAACGATAAACGCCCCCAGCATGTAGAACATGTAGTGGGCCGGCAGGCTGGCCAGCACCAGACCACACAGCACCGGCCCCAGCGCGGCACCAAGATTGGACAAGTTCTGCGCCCCGTAATACATGCCCCGCAGGTGGTCCGGGGCGATTCGGTCGATAAACATGTACTCGGCCGGGAACACGATGATTTCCCCTACGGTAAACACCGCCATTGCCAATACCCACCACAACACGCTGGTGGACAGCGCGAACCCGATCAACCCCAGCATGAACATGCTCAAGCCCGCGATCAGCCACTGGCTGAGATAGCGATGCGAGATGCGCCGACCAATCAGGTACTGCAAGGCAATCACCAGCACGGCGTTGGTGGTCAGCACTGCGCTGATCACGGTGTAGGTGTATTCGGCGGTGGTGGTGGTTACCAGGTATTGAGACAGGTAGGCCGTGAACTGGCCGAACACCACCGCACTGAGCAAACCGCCGAGGGTGAAACACACCAGGCGACGATCTTGCAGCAGCACGCGGGCGACGGCCAGAAACGGCACCGGTTTTTGCGTGGCATCCACAGTGGCCAAGGTGCGGTCGCCCCACCGCCAATACAGCAGGAAAAAACCGAGCCCCAGCAGTGCCGACAGAATAAACGGCAGGCTGATATCCAGCTTGGCCACCATCGCCCCGAAGGCCGGCCCCACGGCATAACCGATATTGGTGAGGGTGTATTTGATGGAAAACACTTCACTGCGTGCGTCTTCGGGCAGCAGGCTGGCGAAACCGGCTTTCACCGCAATGTCGATGACCGCGTAGGCCAGGTTGATCAGGATCAGGCAGCCATAGAACGCCCAGATATCCTGCGCCAACAGCGTGCCGATAAATCCCAGTACAAACACCAGGCTCAATGCGAGCAACAGCCGATAGCTGTTGATGCGGTCGACCAGGAAACCGCCATATACGCTGAGCAGCGAGCCGACGATCAGCGAACTGCCGATCACCAGGCCAACCTGGGTAATGTCCAGGGCGAAGTGGCTGGTGAGGTAGATCACCAGGTAGGGAAAGGTGATGGCCTTGGCCAACGTCAGCAGCAAGGTGGCGCACAGCAGCAGGTTCACGGTGCGCGGGTAGGTTCTTATTGTGGCAAGCATCCTGCTTCTTTCCTGTGAAGGTAACGCGACCATTGCGGTCGGTTACCTTAACGCATGAACCACGAAACGAGCAGGTGGCCCGGCAGAATTATTTCTTGACCGGCGTAATCTCCAGGATGGTGCCGTTGGTGGTCTTGAGCAGGACGTACTTGTCGCCTACACGCGCCCATTGGCTCTCATCCTCAGGCTGTTTGAGGCCGCGCTTTTTCCAGTCTTTAATCGCTGATTCCTCGCGCATCAACATGTCCGGGGCGCGATCACCCTCTTTCAAATCACGGGCGTTGATGTTTGAAGGTTGCACGGTTTCCTGAGGGGTATCGCCGGCTTGCACTACAGCGCTGGCGGTGGAAAAGCTGGCAGCGACCAGCAGGCAAGCGGCTAAGGTTTTCGACTTCATGGGTGCTCCTTCAATTAATGGTGCGTACCCAGGTTCCGACCGCGGCGGCGCAGAATCATTCAGCCCGCTCAGTTTCCCCTGTGGCCAGCTCGGCCTTGCTGACCCATACAGTCCGGCCAACAATTGTCCCAATCGATCCGCATCCGATCGCGTAGTACAGCCCTGCAGCTCCTGTCCCAGCGAGAATAAATGCGCTTTGAGTTCCACCCCGATTGCCTCCATGAAATTAATCCTGTAATTTTTCATGAAATTATTCGAACTAAATTTCATGAACCAGCAACAAGAACTCGCCACTCTCGCGACCCTGATCCATGACCTGCGCAAGCACAAGAAACTCACCCTGGCGCAATTGGCGCAAAAGATCGAGCGCTCGGTGGGTTTTCTGTCCCAAGTGGAACGCGGGTTGTCGCAACCCACCGTCGCCGACCTGACCGCCATCAGCCACGCCCTCGATGTGCCCACCACCTATTTCTACAGCCTGCCCAAACCCAAAGCGGTGGACTGGGTGACACGCCCCAACGAGCGGCGCACGGTGTATTACGCCAATGGCATCACCGATATCCTGGTGTCGCCGAGCATGAACGGTGCTTTCTCGATGCTCGACAGCTTGTTGGCCCCCGGTGCCAACAGCGGCGAGCAAAGCATGAGCGATCGCGCCGAGCAGGCTGGCTTTGTGCTGGAGGGCGAGCTGACCCTGTGGGTTGAGGGTGAGCCCGATGCAGTCACCCTCTACGAAGGCGACAGTTTCCACCTGGCCAGTTTCGCCCACTGCCGCTACGCCAACCTGACCGACCTGCCCGCCCGCGTCCTGTGGGTTTACAACTAGGAGCTGCACCCGTGAAAAGCCCATCTGCAACGTTGCTGGCCGAAGTACGGACCTTTCGCCAGAACCACCCCGACGTGCGTTATGTCGACCTGATCGCCCTGGATATTCCCGGGCATTTCTACGGCAAGCGCTACCCGGTGGAGATGCTTGAAAAAGTCGCCGCCGGCAGCCCGTTGAAGTTGCCGCAGAACGCGGTATTGCTGGGGGCTCAGGGCGGGTTGTTCAAGATTGGCGACTACTGCTTCAACGACGGTGACCCGGATGCCAATCGCCGCCTGGTGCCGGGCACATTGAAGCCGGTTAGCTGGGAATCGCAGCCCTTGGGGCAAATGCTCATCACCTCGGACGGCACCGCAGCGCCGATCGAATTCGAGCCCCGCGAAGTATTGGCCAAGGTGCTGGAACGCTTGCAGCACAAGGGCATTCACCCGGTGGTAGCGTTTGAGCTGGAGTTTTACCTGTTCGATAAAAAGCTCGACAACGGCCTGCCGCAATTTGCCCGAGACCCGCTCAGTGGTGACGCCGACGACCAGCCCAACCTGCATATCGAGCGGCTCTCGCGCTTCAGCGAAGTGCTCGACGACATGGCGCAAACCGCCCAGGAACAGGGTATCGACATCACAGTGATCACGGCCGAGATTGGTCCCGGCCAGTTCGAGATCAACTTTGGCCACTGCGACGACGGCTTGCGCGCCGCCGACTGGGCCGCATTGTTCTGCCGCAGCACCCGGGGCGTGGCACTCAAGCACGGTTACCGCGCCAGTTTCATGGCCAAGCCCTACCTGCAATTTCCCGGCAGCGGCATGCATGTGCATGTCAGCCTCTACGACGCGGCGGGCAATAACCTGCTTGCCGCCCATCAACAGCAACCGCTGCGCCACGCCGTGGCCGGTTGCCTGGAGCTGCTGCCGCATTGCATGCCGATCTTCGCGCCCAACCACAATGCCTTGCGCCGCCTGGGTGGCACCGTCAACGCCGCCACCCGCGCCAGTTGGGGCTTTGAAGACCGTGACGCGTGCGTGCGCATCCCCGAGTCCGACCCGCGCAACCTGCGGATCGAGCACCGCCTGGCCAGCGCCGACGCCAACCCCTACCTGGTGCTGGCGGCGATCCTGATGGGCCTGGAGCATGGGCTTGAGGCCAAGCGCGAGCCGATCACATCGCTGAACGAAGACCGTAACAGCGGTACCGATTTCCCGGTGGAGATGCTCGACGCCGTGCGCGCCATGCAGCAGCAACCGGTAGTGCGCGACAAACTGGGCGCGGAATTTGTCGATGTATATTGCGAGAACAAGCGCCAGGATCACTTGGCTTTCCAGCAAGAGATTCATGCGCGGGAATATCGCTGGTTTCTTTAAAAACCGCCGAAACCGACTGGCAAAAAACCTGACTTAAATCAAAGAAAGGCTCTAGCACGGGCCTTTCAGACGGATAAATTGTCGAACAATCCTGGCTTTTGCCGTTGAGACACATTATCATCCGGCGCCTTCTCGCTACCCGCCGGGTAGCTGTTTCAATGTGTCACCCGAGGCGCCCATGTACCGTTTTTCGTTTCACCGCCCTTTGATTGCCATCAGTCTGGGGCTAGTTTCCCATTCCGTCAGCGCTGCCCTGCAACCTATTGCCGAAGCGCCGCTGGCCAACGACACCGAATTGCACTGCCACTTCAACCGCGACGCCAGTACCGACTGCACCACCACTTACCGCTACACGATCCTCAAGCCCAACGGCCGCGAAATGCTTTCGCGCATCGACTTCGATTACTCCGAAGGCGATACCTTTGAGGTGATCAGCGCACAGTCCACCCAGCCTGGCGCCAAGCCGGTCCCCCTGGCGGCCACGCAAATCGACACGCGCAGCGCGCCCAACCCCGACCAGGGCTTCAGTCGCGACAAACAAACCTCCCTGGCCTTCCCCAACTTGCGCGTGGGCACAAAGATCCGTTACACCGTACGCCAGCACTACCCGGCCAAACCGCTGATGACCCAGTTCCATTACGTGCTCAAGTTCGGTCCCGGCGCGGCCCGCCGTGACCGCTTCAAGGCGCGCTTTACCGCTGAACGCCCGATCCAGTGGCGCAGTGAAATGTTCGACGCGTTCAACGTGACCCCTTCGAGCAACGGCAAGACCCTGGACGTGGCGCTTAAAGCCCCGATCTACCTCAACTACATCAATGAATCCTCCGCTGCCGCCCTGCTACGCATCCCACGCCTGGAAGTCGGTAGCGCCGTGGAACGCCAGGCTTACTTCGGTGATTTCGCCCAGCGTTACAACCAGATTCTCGGCGCCAACCTGCCGGCGCAAGCCGCCGCCGCCGTGGCCGCCGCACGCAGCCTGGCACCGGCCGAGCAAGTGGCTGCGCTAATGCAGCACATCAATGATCACTATCGCTACCTGGGTGACTGGCGGGCCAGCGAGCGTGGTTATGTGCCATTCAGCCTGGCGGAAATCGAGCAGCATGGCTACGGCGACTGCAAGGACCTGGCGACGCTGCTGACGGCCATGCTCAAGGCCAGTGGCATCAAGGCCGAGACCGCCTGGGTGAGCCGTGGCGATGTGGTTGATGCCTTGCTGATTCCGGGTACCCAGGCGCCTAACCACGCCATCGTGCGTGCCGAAGTGGCTGGCCAGGTGTGGTGGCTTGACCCGACCAATCCGGTCTTCGCCCCCGGCCAGATCATGCCCGACATTCAGGACCGCTGGGTGCTGGTCAACGACGCCCACGGCCAGGTGCGCGAAGAGCGCATCCCGCTGGAACGCCCCGAAGTCTCGATCCGCCTGGACAAACAGGTGCAGTACGGCAAAGAGGGAGATGGCGCGGTGAAGGCGACGATCACCTTCAGCCGCCTGCCGCTGATGCAAATGAGCGTTGCCGACCGCCAGCAAGGCACCACCGCCACCGACCAGAATATCTGCGCCAACTTCGGCAACGACATCAGCGACTGCCAGATCACCCGTGAACCTACCGGCTTTGTGGTGCATGACGGTTACAGCGTCACCGCGCGCATGAATGATCAGCGCGCCCTGGAAAAACTGGCCAATGACTATGTCTACACCGACCCGTCGTTGAAAGACCGTTGGGAGGGCTACATCAACTATCGCCGCCAGGGGCAGCAGGCCGACCTTTACCTGGGCAACCCGGAAACCTACGACTACACCTACACCCTGACAGGCGGGAAGATGGAAAAAGCCATCCCCGGCTGCACAGTGCGCTCGCCCTGGTACGACCTGGACCTGGACGGAAAACTGCAGGATGGCTCGCTGCGCTACCACTATCGCCTGAGCCAGAAGAAACGCTGGCTGACCCATGCTGAAGTGGCCAGTGATGCGTTCGGCAAGATGATTGACGAGGCTCGGGCGTGTGCCGAGCAGGTGCATCAGGTAGTCAAGCTCTAAAATCAAACTCAGATCAAATGTGGGAGCTGGCTTGCCTGCGATGGCGGCGGGTCAGCTTGCACATGAGTGACTGATACACCGCCATCGCAGGCAAGCCAGCTCCCACCTTTTAGTCCGTGTGTGTCAGCGGGATTCGCCGAGTAGCAAACGCTGCTCCCGTGCACACAACTCCACCACATAATCCCACAACACCCGCAACCGCACCGACTTGTGCAACTCCCGACGCGAGCTGATCCAGTAGCTGCGCTGGATGCTCTCTGCCGGCAGCAACGGCACCAAATCCTTGTCGCCCGCCGCCATAAAGCATGGCAACACGGCAATGCCCAACCCCGACCGCGCCGCCTGGTGCTGGGCGATCACGCTGGTGCTGTGGAACACCACCTTGGGGTTGCGACAGAAGCTGTTGAGGAACTTCAGTTCCTGGCTGAACAGCAGGTCATCGACGTAATCGATCCAGGCATGGGCGGCGAGGTCTTCGCGCTTTTCGATCGGCGGGTTGCGCGCAAGATAAGCGCGGCTGGCATACAGCGCCAGGCGGTAGTCGGTGAGTTTGCGTGTCACCAATTGATCGACGCTGGGGCGTTCCAGGTGGATGCTGATCTCCGCTTCGCGATTGAGGATGCTGACAAAACGCGGTACGGCCACCAGCTCCACTTCCAGACCTGGGTAACGCTCGAACAACCCGCCCATGCGCCCGGCGAGGAACATCACGCCCAGACCTTCGGCCACCCCCAGTCGGATCTTGCCCAAGGGCGCGGCTGAGTGGGTGAGTTCGTCTTCGGCCAGCAGCGCCACGTTCTCCATGACTTCGGCATGTTTGAGCAGCGCCTCGCCCGCGGGTGTCAGTTCGTAGCCTTGGGCGTGTTGCACAAACAGCGCGGTGCCGAGGCTTTTCTCGATGGCCTCGATATGCCGGGCCACGGTGGCATGCGTGGTTTTCAAGCGTTGCGCGGCGGTGAGCAGGCGGCCACTGCGCTGCAACTCGAGAAAAAACCGCAGGTCATTCCAGTCGAACATATCGCCTCCATTGCCTGAGCCCGGACCGCGCTGTTTAAAAACGCACAGCAGCTGGGTAAAAACTAACATTTTTAAGACGAAAACTAACAACTAGGATGGGGTCAACAAGAAAAACAAGCGAGCCCCCAGATGCCCATTGCAACTGCTGAATACGATTACATCGTGGTCGGCGCCGGCCCCGCCGGTTGCCTGCTGGCCAATCGTTTGTCCGCCAACCCGGCCCACCGCGTCCTGCTGCTCGAAGCCGGTGGCCGCGATAATTACCCCTGGATCCACATCCCCGTCGGCTACCTGTTCTGCATCGGCAACCCGCGCACCGACTGGTGCTTCAAAACCGAAGCGCAGGCCGGCCTGCAAGGTCGCGCCCTGAGTTACCCACGGGGCAAAGTGCTCGGCGGCTGCTCGTCGATCAACGGCATGATCTACATGCGCGGCCAGGCCCAGGACTACGACGGCTGGGCGGCAGCAGGCAACCCGGGTTGGGCCTGGAACGATGTGTTGCCGCTGTTCAAACACAGCGAAAACCACTTTGCCGGTGGCTCGGAATTCCACAGCGATGGTGGCGAGTGGCGCGTCGAGCAGCAGCGCCTGTCGTGGCCAATCCTCGATGCGTTTCGTGAGGCGGCAGCCCAGATCGGCATCGCCAACATCAACGATTTCAACCAGGGCGACAACGAGGGCTGCGGCTACTTCCAGGTCAACCAGAAGGCCGGGGTGCGCTGGAATGCGGCGAAGGCATTTCTCAAGCCGATCCGCCAACGCCCCAACCTGACTGTGTTGACGGAGGTGGAGGTCGACCGTGTGCTGCTGGAAAATGGCCGAGCCTCCCAGGTTGTCGGGCGCCAACACGGCCGACAGCTCAGCTGGAAAGCGCGCAAGGAGATCATATTGTGCGCCGGTGCCGTCGGCTCACCGGGCATTCTGCAGCGTTCCGGGATCGGCCCCACCAACGTGCTCAAACCGTTGGGCATTGATGTGGTGCATGAACTGCCGGGCGTGGGCGGCAACCTGCAAGATCACCTGCAACTGCGCCTGATCTACAAACTGGAAAATGCACGTACCCTGAACCAGATCGCCGGCACGCTGTGGGGCAAGATGGGCATGGGCCTGCGCTACCTGTACGACCGCAGCGGTCCGCTGTCGATGGCGCCAAGCCAGCTTGGCGCATTTGCCCGCTCCGGGCCGGAGCAGACGTCGGCCAACCTTGAATACCATGTGCAGCCGCTGTCCCTGGAGCGCTTTGGCGAACCGTTGCACGGCTTCCCGGCGTTTACCGCATCGGTCTGCGACCTGCGCCCGCAAAGCCGCGGCCGCGTGGATATTCGCTCGGCCAACCCGGCAGATGCCCCGCTGATACAACCCAACTACCTCAGCCACCCCGAGGACTTGCGCGTGGCCGCCGACGCCATCCGCCTGACCCGGCGCATCGTCGCCGCGCCCGCCTTGAGCCAGTTCAAACCGGTGGAATACCTGCCTGGCGATGCGCTGCAAACCGAAGCACAACTGCACGAAGCCGCGGCACGCATCGGCACCACCATTTTCCACCCGGTGGGCACCTGCCGCATGGGCGATGACAAGGACGCCGTGGTCGACAGCCAACTGCGTGTGCATGGCATTCCCGGGCTGCGCATTGCCGATGCGTCGATCATGCCGCGCATCACCTCCGGCAATACCTGCTCACCGACGCTGATGATCGCGGAGAAGGCCGCGCAGTTGATCCTTTCACCGAACACTGTAGGCGCGAGCTTGCTCGCGAAAAACCCACCCGCACCGCGCACCGCAGGGCACCCCGCGTAATCGTTAACGGTATATGAAGTTGAAAAACAGCGGCGCTGAGGTTGGCGCCGACAGTGGGACAACAATAAATAATCACTGTGAGGGACACCCAATGTCAGAACATGCTCAACCCCTGGGCTCGGCGGCCAGTGCAAGCACTGCCAACGAATCAAGAAAAGTCATCTTCGCCTCGTCCCTGGGGACGGTGTTCGAGTGGTATGACTTTTTCCTCTACGGCGCCCTGGCGGCGGTGATCAGCAAGCAGTTCTTTGCCGGGGTCAACGACACCACTGCGTTTATCTTTGCCTTGATGGCCTTCGCCGCAGGCTTCGTGGTGCGCCCGTTCGGAGCATTGGTGTTCGGCCGCCTGGGCGACATGATCGGGCGCAAGTACACCTTCCTGGTCACCATCATTTTGATGGGCGTGGCAACCTTCTGCGTCGGGCTGCTGCCGACCTACGCCAGCATCGGCATTGCCGCACCGATCATCCTGATCGTACTGCGTATGTTGCAGGGCCTGGCGCTGGGCGGCGAGTACGGCGGCGCCGCCACCTATGTGGCCGAACATGCGCCACCCGGCAAGCGCGGCCTGCATACCAGCTGGATTCAATCCACCGCCACCCTCGGCCTGCTGCTGTCGTTGCTGGTGGTGCTGGCCTGCCGTTACTTCACAGGCGATCAGTTCGAAGTGTGGGGCTGGCGCATCCCGTTCCTGTTTTCCATCGTGCTGCTGGGCATCTCGACCTGGATCCGCATGAGTCTGCACGAGTCGCCGGCCTTCCTGAAAATGAAAGAGGAAGGCAAGGCCAGCAAGGCGCCGATCCGCGAATCGTTCGGTAAATGGGAAAACCTCAAGGTCGTATTGATCGCGCTGTTCAGTATCAACGGCGGGCAGGCCGTGACCTTTTACGCGGCGCAGTTCTATGTGCTGTTCTTCCTGACCCAGTTCCTGCGCATGGACCCGGCCCTGGCCAATATGTTGCTGATCATCAGCGTGGTGATTGGCGCGCCGTTCTTTATCCTGTTTGGCTGGCTGTCGGACAAGGTCGGGCGCAAGCCGGTGCTGATGCTCGGCCTGCTGCTGGCGACCGCGCTGTACTTCCCGATCTTCAAGGGCCTGGCGCACTACACCAACCCAGCGATGGACCAGGCCAGCCGACAGGCGCCGATTACCGTGCTGGCCGACCCGGCCACCTGTACTTTCCAGTTCGACCCGGTGGGCAAGGCGCGTTTTGACAGCCCATGCGACAAGGTCAAGACCTTCCTGGTCAAGCAGGGCCTGCCCTACAGCAGCGCCGCCGCTCCGGCAGGCAGCCCGGTGCAGGTGAGCGTGGGTGATGTGCGCATCGACGGCTTTGACGAGGCGGCACTGCGTGGCGCCGTGACCCTGGCCGGCTACCCGTCTTCGGCGGACGTGGCCCAGGTCAACAAGGTGATGGTGGTGGTGCTGATCGTCGTGCTGATCCTGATCGCGGCCATGTGCTACGGGCCATTGGCGGCGCTGATGGTGGAGCTGTTTCCGACGCGTATCCGCTACACCTCGATGTCCCTGCCCTACCATATCGGCAACGGCTGGTTTGGCGGGTTCCTGCCGACCGTATCCTTTGCCCTGGTGGTGTACACCGGCGATATCTTCTATGGCCTGTGGTATCCGGTGGTGGTGACTGGGGTGAGCTTGATCGTCGGGTTGTTCTGCCTCAAAGAAACCCGGCATGTGGATATCGATAACAACTGAGTTCGTTTGAACACCGAAGATCCCTTGTGGGAGGGAGCAAGCCCCCCTCCCACATTTTGGTTGTTGTTGCTCACACATATTGCTGTACATCCATACAGATAATGGTTGCTCAAATCCTTCTGACTAAGCATCCTGCAAGGCATCAACCCGATCTGATGTGATGACCATGCGGCTGTACCTCTGTGAAAAACCCTCCCAGGCCAAGGATATCGCGGCCGTGCTCGGCGCCACGCGCCGCGGCGACGGCTGCTGGCTGGGCAACGGGGTTACTGTCACCTGGTGCATCGGGCACCTGTTGGAAACCGCCCCGCCCGACGCCTACGACGCCAAATACAAACGCTGGGTGCTGGCCGACCTGCCGATCGTGCCGGACAAATGGAAGATGCTGGTCAAGCCCAAGACCGCCAGCCAGTACAAGGCGGTCAAGCGCTTGCTGGGGGAAGCCCAGGAGCTGGTGATCGCCACCGATGCTGACCGTGAGGGCGAGATGATTGCCCGTGAACTGGTGGAGCATTGCCGCTACCGTGGGCCGATCCAGCGGCTGTGGCTGTCGGCACTGGACGAGGCCTCCATTCGCAAGGCCCTGGCGGCGCTCAAGCCGGGTGCCGAAACCTTCAGCCTGTATCACTCGGCCCTGGGCCGCTCCCGCGCCGACTGGCTGATCGGCATGAACATGAGCCGCCTGTTTACCCTACTGGGGCGCCAATCCGGTTATCAGGGCGTATTGCCGGTAGGCCGGGTGCAAACCCCGACCCTGCGCCTGGTGGTGGACCGTGATCGCAGCATCGCCGATTTCGTACCGGTGGCGTATTGGGCCATTGATGTCGACCTGCGTCACGAAAGCATGACCTTCACCGCCCAGTGGCGCACCAATGAAGATGCCTGCGATGATCAGGGCCGTTGCCTCAACCCGCAACTGGCGCGGGACGCTGCCGACGCCATGGGCAACGCGAACGCGGCGCGGCTGGTAAAGCTGCGCACCGAACGCATGCGCGAAGTCGCGCCCCTGCCCTTTGACCTCGGCACACTGCAGGAAATCTGTTCCAAAAAGCTCGGCCTGGGCGCCCAGGAAACCCTGGATATTGCCCAATCCCTCTACGAAACTCATAAGGTCATCACCTACCCGCGCAGCGATTGCGGCTACCTGCCGTTGAGCCAGCACAGTGAGGCGCCAAAGATCCTCTCGGCGCTGGGCCGTGCGGATGCGGCGGTCAACGAATTGATGCCGCACATCGACCCTCAACGCCGCTCGCGGGCCTGGAACGATGCCAAGGTCAGCGCCCACCACGGCATCATCCCCACTGGGGCGGGCAAGGATTTAAGCCAACTGACCGGCAAGCACCGTGCGGTCTACACCTTGATACGCGCGCGCTACCTGGCGCAGTTCCTGCCCAACCATGAATACGACCGCACCCAGGCAGATTTCGACTGTGCCGGCCAGGCGTTGCGTGCGGTGGGCAAGGTCATCATCGAAGCCGGCTGGAAACGCGCATTGCCCGAGGCACTGGCGCCCGCCAAAGGCCGTGAAGCGCCCGCGCCCCAGGCCTTGCCGACGCTGGTGCAGGGCCAGGACTACGCCGTGGCCAAGGTCAACCTCAAGGACCTGTGGACCCAACCGCCCAAGCCCTTTACCGAAGGCGACCTGATCAAGGCGATGAAAAACGTCGCCAAACTGGTGCAAGACCCGCTGCTCAAGCAAAAGCTCAAGGACACCACTGGCATCGGCACCGAAGCCACTCGCGCCGGGATCATTCAGGGCTTGCTGGACCGCGGTTACCTGGTGAAAAACGGCAAAGCCCTGTCGGCAACTCCAGCCGCGTTCAGCCTGATTGACGCGGTGCCCCGCGCCATTGCCGACCCAGGCACCACCGCCATCTGGGAACAAGCGCTGGACATGGTGCAAAGCGGCGAAATGAGCCTGGAAGAATTCGTTGCCAAGCAGGCGGCGTGGATGAGCAAGCAGGTGGCGCGCTGTAACGGTATGCGCATGACCATCACCGGCCCCGCCAGCCCGGCAGGTCGAGGTGCCACGCCCTGGAAGAAGAAACGCAAGAGCGCTCCACGCAAGGCTGCGGCCAGTCCAAAGCGCACAAAGAAACCGACAACTGTGGGCTAGAACACGTAAAAATCCGGCAAATGACGTTTTTCGACAGGTTTAACGCCGCTTTGGGTCTTGCCCTGCCGCAGGCCGTCTAGGATTCTTTAGGGGACCCTGACTACCTAAAAACAACACCGGAGTGGCCGCCATGAAAACCGTCGCACAATTGCTCAAAGCCAAGGATCAGAAAAACCAGGACGTCCACACCATTCAATGGGACCACACGGTGTTCGAAGCGCTGGTGCGGATGTCTGAGAAAAACGTCGGTGCCTTGCCAGTCGTCAAGGAAGGTGTGGTCGT
Organism: Pseudomonas sp. OST1909; assembly: GCF_015277575.1. Lineage (NCBI taxonomy): Bacteria > Pseudomonadati > Pseudomonadota > Gammaproteobacteria > Pseudomonadales > Pseudomonadaceae > Pseudomonas > Pseudomonas sp. OST1909. The sequence continues at coordinate 2,532,568 of NZ_CP063780.1, read as the reverse complement.
AGGGATCATCAGCGAGCGTGATTACGCACGTAAACTCATTCTCAAAGGCCTGTCGTCGGTGACCACTCGGGTCGACGATGTTATGAGCTCTCCCGTCATCACCGTCGACACCCATAAAAGTGTCGAGGAATGCATGAACATCATGACGGACAGTCACCTGCGCCACCTACCGGTGGTCGAAGACGGCGAACTGTTGGGCCTGCTGTCCATCGGTGACTTGGTGAAGGAAGCCATCGCCGAACAGGCTGATCTGATCAAACAGCTGGAGCAATACATCCGCGGCGAATAGGAGACACCATGCTCGACACGCTGGAACATCAGGCAGACCACCTCGAAATCCTGCACCGGGCTATGGCTGAACGACGCTTTTTAGCCTTGACCGGCGCAGGCATCAGCACCTCGTCGGGCATCCCGGATTACCGCGACAGTGAAGGTGTACGCCGGGGCAAAGCACCGATGATGTACCAGGAATTTCTTGCCACCCCAGAGGCGCGGCGTCGTTATTGGGCGCGGGCGATGCTGGGCTGGCCAAGGGTACGCATTGCGCAGCCGAACAAGGCTCACCTGGCACTGGCGACACTGCAACACCGTGGCTATATCAGCGGGCTGATCACACAAAACGTCGACACCCTGCATGACCAGGCCGGCAGCCACGACGTGATCGAACTGCATGGCAGCTTGCATCGGGTGCTGTGCCTGGATTGCCAACTGCGCAGCGCACGCGATGTGATCCAGCGGCAGATGGAAGTCGATAACCCGCATATGGCGCAAGTCCACGCCGTGCAAGCGCCGGATGGCGACACCTTGCTCGATCCGGCGTTTGAACAACACTTCCAGGTGCCCCACTGCCCCCATTGCAACGGCGAGCGGCTCAAACCTGACGTGGTGTTTTTTGGCGAGAATGTCGCACCGGCGACGGCGCTAAAGGCGATGGCGGCGGTAGAACACGCTGAGGGCCTGCTGGTGGTGGGGTCGTCACTGATGGCCTATTCGGCGTTCCGATTGTGCAAGGCCATGGTCGAGCGGGGTAAGCCGGTGATTGCGATCAATCTGGGCAAAACACGCGGGGATGAGCTGCTGCAGGTTAAAATCCAGGCCTCCTGCGAGCAGCTACTGCCGTTGCTCGTCGACCGGCTCCTACAGGAGGGTTGAAACGCCCGACCTGCACCTCCAAAAAATGACGCCCAAGTCACGTTTTCCCGCATTCCCCAGCCCCCACAACAAATTATGTAGTGATAAAAAATAATCACTACATAATCGTTGACGTAACCTTTTTGTCCTTGCATGATCTAGACGTCTCCCGGATCGGGAGCGTTGGTAACAAGCGTTTTGAACAGGCTCGTCTGACCGCCGAGCTGTTTTTCCGGATGTGCACTGCCCACAAGGCAGATTGATGAAGCTGACCAGGCCCGAAAGGGTCCGGTACAAGGAGCTAAAACGCTGCTTGTCTTCGTTATGAAAGCGTTGCGTAGCAGTTCATCAGCAAGACTACATGCATCAGGTTCAAGACCCTGCCCGTATTCGGCAGACCGTCACTGACGCCCGGTTTTCGGAACCGGAGACAACTACGCAGTTTTAACGAATCAATTGATAGATCGCCAACTGGTCAAGGGGCTTACACATGAATCTGAACAACCAACCAACTATCGATGAATTGGCTGAGATGTTCGCAGCGCAGAAAGACACACTCGACGACCATATCCTGTGGATTGGCAAATCGGGCGAAGTGCAAATTGACTGCCTGGCGCCCCATACCGAAGAAGCCGAGTTCGACCGCAATAACCGCGAACTGGCGGCGCGCCTGAAGATGTACCGCCGTGGCCAGGGCTATGTCGGAAAGAAGGCTGCGGCTGATCGCAACTTTATCGAGCAGGTGTTCGATACACTCAACAATGCCTGGGCATCTTTCAAAGACAGCTCGCAAGTTAAAGTGATCGACCGCTACTACTAAGTATTACTCAATCAATGCGGGAGCTGGCTTGCCAGCTCCCGCATTTTTTATAACGTTAGAAAGTTGGAAACCTGCCCTTCCCCGCCTCATCCCGAAAAATATCGAACAACACTTGCGCCGCCGCCGACAACTCATGGCCCGGTTTGGTCAACACGCCAATTGGCCGCTCGATCACCGGGCCGGTCAAGGTAATGCAATGAGCACCCGCCTCCTCCATCTGCCGGGCACATAACGCTGGCACGGCGCTGACGCCCAGCCCGCTGGCGACCATCTTCCCCACGGTCGCCAGTTGATGGCTTTCCAACGCTACGGGCAATTTCATCTGCAAGGCGCCAAGGTGTTCTTCCAACATCACACGTACCGTGGAGGGGCGTTGCAACGTGATAAACGGCTGCTCCAGCAAGGTTTTCCAATCGATCTCGGCACGCTGAGCCAACGGCGAATCCCCTGGCACCACGGCGATAAAGCGATCCAGATATAACGGCGTAAATGCCAACGATGACCCTTCGGACGGCTCGAATGCCACGCCCAACTCCACCTGACGGTCGCGCACCATCTCCAGCACTTGCTCGTTGATCAGGTCATGCACCGTCACGTTCACCTGAGGGTAACGTGCGCGGAAGATCTTCAGGATCGGCGGCAACAGGTTACCGGCAAACGACGGCATGGCCGCCACCGTCACGCGCCCGCGTTGCAGGGTAAAACGCTGGCGCAGTTCGTCCTCGGCGTTATCCCAATCTGCAATCAACCGGCGCGCCAGGGGCAACAGCGATTCGCCCTCGGGGGTCAGCGCGACGTTACGGGTATTGCGGCTGAACAGGCGCCCGCCCAACCCTTCTTCCAACCCCTTGATGGTCAAGCTCAGTGCCGACTGAGAAAGGTGCAGGCGCTCGCAGGCAGCAGCAAAACTCAGACTCTGAGCAACGGCGAGAAAGGCACGCATCTGTTTGACGGTCATGAGGCAGCTCCAGACAGCAGTTGGACTATGCTGTTTTCTAAATCAATCAACCTTAAAAAACAACTTAACAAATCAATCCACTGGCGCAACACTCAACGCACTGGCTGGACCACAAACAATAAAAGAGGTGCATATGGCAGGTTTCGATAAACGCGTGGCGTCCTATGAAGAAGCACTGGCAGGCCTGGAAGACGGCATGACCGTGCTCTCCGGCGGTTTTGGCCTGTGTGGCATTCCGGAAAACCTCATTGCCGAGATCAAGCGCAAAGGCACCCGCGACCTGACGGTGGTTTCCAACAACTGCGGCGTCGATGGCTTCGGCCTGGGCGTGCTGCTCGAAGAAAAACAGATCAGCAAGGTGATCGCCTCTTATGTGGGTGAAAACGCCTTGTTCGAGAAGCAACTGCTCAGCGGCGAAATCGAAGTAGTCCTCACCCCCCAGGGCACCCTCGCGGAAAAAATGCGCGCAGGCGGAGCCGGCATCCCGGCCTTCTTCACCGCAACCGGCGTCGGCACCCCAGTTGCCGAAGGCAAGGAGACCCGCGAATTCAACGGCCGCCCGTATTTGATGGAAGAATCGATCACCGGCGATTTCGCTATCGTCAAAGGCTGGAAAGCCGACCACTTCGGCAACGTCATCTACCGCCATACCGCCCAGAACTTCAACCCGCTGGCGGCCACCGCGGGCAAGATCACCGTGGTCGAAGTCGAGGAAATCGTCGAACCGGGCGAGCTGGACCCGGCGCAGATCCACACCCCTGGTATCTACGTCGACCGGATCATCTGCGGCACCTTCGAGAAGCGCATCGAACAGCGCACCGTCCGCAAATAATCCACGTCCAGAACAATAAGAGGAAACAACCATGGCTCTTACCCGCGAACAAATGGCTCAACGCGTCGCCCGCGAAATGCAGGACGGTTACTACGTGAACCTGGGCATCGGCATTCCGACCCTGGTGGCCAACTACATCCCCGACGGCATGGAAGTGATGCTGCAATCGGAAAACGGCCTGCTCGGCATGGGACCGTTTCCTACCGAAGAAACCATCGATGCCGACATGATCAACGCCGGCAAGCAAACCGTCACCGCGCGTATCGGTGCCTCGATCTTTTCTTCCGCCGAGTCGTTCGCGATGATCCGAGGCGGCCACGTCGACCTCACGGTACTCGGCGCGTTTGAAGTGGACGTACAAGGCAACATTGCCTCGTGGATGATCCCCGGCAAGCTGGTCAAGGGCATGGGCGGTGCGATGGACCTGGTGGCCGGTGCGGAAAATATCATCGTGATCATGACCCACGCATCCAAGGACGGTGAGTCCAAACTGCTCAGCCAATGCAGCCTGCCGCTGACCGGCGCCAACTGCATCAAGCGCGTGCTCACGGACCTGGCGTACCTGGAAATCGAAAATGGCGCTTTTGTCCTCAAGGAACGCGCACCTGGCGTCAGTGTTGAAGAGATTGTGAGCAAGACCGCCGGTAAACTGATCGTCCCGGACCACGTTCCAGAAATGCACTTCCAGTGAGGACAGATTCCATGCAAGACGTCGTGATTGTTGCTGCCACCCGCACCGCCGTGGGCAGCTTCCAAGGTTCGCTGGCGAACATCCCGGCCCCGGAACTGGGTGCCGCCGTGATCCGTCGCCTGCTGGAGCAGACTGGCCTGGACCCGGCCCAAGTCGATGAAGTGATCCTCGGCCAGGTGCTCACTGCAGGCAGCGGCCAGAACCCGGCGCGCCAGGCTTCGATTCTCGCCGGCCTGCCCCACGCCGTGCCGAGCCTGACCCTGAACAAGGTTTGCGGCTCGGGCCTCAAGGCCCTGCACTTGGGCGCACAGGCCATTCGTTGCGGCGACGCCGAGGTGATCATTGCCGGCGGCATGGAAAACATGAGCCTGGCACCCTACGTACTACCCGCCGCGCGCACCGGTTTGCGCATGGGCCACGCGAAGATGATCGACAGCATGATCACCGACGGCCTGTGGGACGCATTCAACGACTACCACATGGGCATCACCGCCGAGAACCTGGTAGACAAATACGGCATCAGCCGTGAAGCCCAGGATGCGTTCGCCGCCGCCTCCCAGCAAAAAGCCGCCGCTGCCATTGAGGCCGGACGTTTTGCCGACGAGATCACCCCGATCCTGATTCCCCAGCGCAAAGGCGACCCGGTGGCTTTCGCGGTGGACGAACAGCCCCGCGCCGGTACCACGGCCGAGTCCCTGGCCAAGCTCAAGCCGGCGTTCAAGAAAGACGGCAGCGTCACCGCCGGCAACGCCTCCAGCCTCAACGACGGCGCCGCCGCCGTGCTGCTGATGAGCGCCGACAAGGCCCGCGCCCTCGGCTTGCCAGTACTGGCGCGTATCGCCAGCTACGCCAATGCGGGCGTGGACCCAGCCATCATGGGCATCGGTCCGGTATCGGCTACTCGCCGCTGCCTGGACAAGGCCGGCTGGCAGTTGGCAGACCTGGACCTGATCGAAGCCAACGAAGCCTTCGCTGCGCAATCTTTGGCAGTGGGCAAAGAGCTGGAATGGGACGCCGATAAAGTCAACGTCAACGGCGGCGCGATCGCCATCGGCCACCCGATTGGCGCCTCAGGCTGCCGCGTGCTGGTGACCCTGCTGCATGAAATGATCAAGCGCGACGCCAAAAAAGGTTTGGCGACGCTGTGCATCGGCGGCGGCCAAGGCGTGGCCCTGGCACTCGAGCGCAGCTGAATCGGATCGCTATTGTGGCGAGGGAGCTTGCTCCCGTTGGGCTGCGTAGTTGCCCCATGCCAATAAGAGCAACACAGAAAAGGCCCGGTTCCACGAAAAGCCAGGCCTTTTCTTTTATCGATTCCCTACCTGTAAGCACTCGGTCAGCCAGCTCCCACATTTGATCTCACTGCCTGTCAGCTTGCGGCACCGCGAACACCGCGCTCGCCCTTAGTACCACCCGCTCCTCCACTTGCAAACTCAGCGTCGCAAACGCCATCTGCCGCCCGCGCTTGTGGCTTTCCAAACGCACCACCATCCACTCCCCCACCTGCACGGCGCCCAGGTAGTCCACGGTCATGCTGGCAGTAATCAACGGCAGCGGTGGCTCACTGGAAAACGCCATGGCGTATCCCATACCAATATCGGCCAGCGTCGCCAGCACCCCGCCATGCACCGTACCGCGCCCATTGGCGTGACGATGATCGGCGCGCAGGCCGACTTCCAATTGCAAGCCTTCACCGCGGCAATACGCCGGGCCGAGCAATTCCAGCAAGGGGCTGCTGCGCGGCAATGGGACAAAACCCTGGGGTACGTGAGCGGTCATGGCGGAGGCTTCCCTGGTGTGAGGCTTGAGGTGTACGCCAGCCCCGACCCGGCAGCCACCACCATCAGCCAGGCAAATCCCGGGCAATGCTTTGCGTTAATGGACCAGACCGGCTTTAATCGCGATCAATTTCTCCTGCACATTTCAAGGAAACGCAATGCGCCACCTGGACGGCAATTCCCACCCGCTTCGCGCACTGCTGTTGATTTTGCTCGCTGGCCTGGCCTTGGCCGGTTGCTCCCCCAAGGACCACTCTCGCGCCACGGTCATCAATGGCGAACAGGGCAAGGCCGGGGCGCAACTGGCCTATGAGCATGAACTGACCCTGGCCCTGCCCGGCGCCCTGCTCGCGCCGCGTATGCAGGCCACCCGCGAGGCGTGTGAATTGGCACGCTTTGGTGCCTGCAATATCCTTGGCATTACCGAAGACAGCAACGGCGGCCAGATCATCCTGCGGATCGCACCCACGGGTGTGGAACCGATGGTCGCCCTCGCGGCTGAAGGCGGCAAACTCGGCCAGCGCATCACTACCGCCGAAGACCTGGCCGATGCGGTCGACGATGTGCGCCGCCGCCAGCAGCGCCTGCAAGCCCAGCAGCAACGCCTCGACGAACTGGCCAAGCGCAAGGACATCAACGTCAGTGACTTGATCGTTCTGAGCAAGGAGCAAGCAAGTATTGAAAATGAGTTGCAGGCATTGGCCCAGGTTGCCGCCGGCCAGCAACGCCGCCTCGATACCAATCGCGTGACCCTGAATTTCCGCTCTTCTGACGGTGCGAACCAAGCGTCACGTTTCAGCCGGATGTTCAGCCACCTGGGAGACAACCTGGTGAACGGCACGGCCGACGCCCTGGAGCGTGCCAGCTATGTGCTGCCATTTGTGATCCTGGCGTTCCCGGTGGTGTGGCTGTGGGTTGGGTTGTGGCGCCGCTTCGTCAAGCGCCGCAGCTGATCAGCGCTTGATACAGCGCTGATAGCGCTCATCCACACGCTTGGCAAACCAGGCCGTGGTCAGGTTGCGGGTGATCTTCGGGCTCTTGAGCACAATGCCCGGCAGGATCGCCCGTGGCAGCGGTTTGCCGGCCGCCTGGTCGGCCAGGCTGAAGACGCGCTTGTATAACGTAGTGTCCTCGAAATCCAACTGGTCGCCCTGCTCCAACTGGCTGCGGATGCTCGGGTTGCGCATGTCCAGCTTCGCCCCCAGTGAGCGCACTGCCAGTTCGGTGGTGCCGGGCAGCAGGGAGCCATAGCGGATCAAGTCCCCATCCAGCGCCAGCTCTTTACCCGTCACGCGGCTGACCGCGGCCTGGAACGCAGCATTGCGGCTGCCGTACCAACCGGCATTGAAATCGGCAAAGCGGTACAGCGGCTGGTCGTAGCTCACCGGGTAGCCGAGCAAATGGGCGATGCCGAAGTACATACCGCCGCGACGGGTGAACACTTCACGGCGAATCGTACCGTCCACCGTGTAGGGATAACCCCGCGCCTGTTTTTGTGCAAAGTCGATACTGACCTGCATCGGGCCTGCGGTGTGCACCGGGTTGAAGCCGCCAAACAAGGTATTACCCAGGGGCACCATGCTGATGAAGTCATCGAAGATCGCGCTCAAGTCCTTCTCCGTGCGTGCGGCATTCAAGCGGTCGGCGTAGGTTTTGCCGGTGGGCGAACGCAATTGCAGGGCGCTGCGTACCACGAACGCGGGCACATGCACCTTGCCGGCGCGACGCAGGATTTCATCCTGGGCGATCTTGCCCATGCCCGGCACAGGCGGGTCGACCTGATAGGTAGACTCCTGCTCGGTCACCGCCAGCACGGCGCAGATGTTTTCGGTGCTGGGGTAGATTTTCTGGGTGTCGAAGGCGGTGTAGATGTCCTGGGCCCAACCGTTGCGGTCCGACACCTTGGCCGGCAGCAGGCGCACGATCTGCGCCTTCACCTCGGCCTCACTGCGCTCGGGTTGCTGCGGGCCACGGGAGGTGGAACAACCGGCCAGCACCAGTAAAGGCATAAGGCAAAAGAGCAGACGACTTGTATACATGAGGCTTCCTTGGTTAACGACAGGCCGGGCAGTGCAGATATCGACAGGTAAGTCTAACCGGGGTTCGTCGGTGAGCCGAAGCGGATGCCTGGTCTTAGCTGAAACATCCCACATAACTGCCGGATAAGCGCTACTCCCCTGCCCTGTGAACCGCTGCAAAGTCCCTCGCCTGATCAAACAGTGCGAGGGATTGCAGATGGTTGTTTTCGTTACGCCCCCGATTCATGGGGTTGGCGCTTGAACCCGGTCATTGGCAGGCTGGCCCTAACCCCAATGAACGTGAAAACGGTCGACGTTGAAAGCGTCTTCCGTGACTTTCGCGATTGCCTGAACACCTTTGACGATTGGGCCGATAGCTTCTGGAGCTTCTCGGCGCTGGAGCTTGAGCAGGTGTTCAAGGTCGGCGATGAGGTAACGCTCGTTGCCCCGATCAATCGCTCCCTGTTTCCCAGCAGCACCGTCGCCACCTGCCAGGCCAACGGTACGTTGACCCTGGTGCATATGTTTCAGAGCACGCGGTTCGTGCCGATCGGCGACACGGCGGTGATGCTGCAACGCGTTGATCCAAACGGCGGCCCGTTGGGCGAGCCCATCCACAAGACCATCGGCCCGAGCGGCATCCTTGAGATCACCGCGTGTGATCGCAACCAGCAATATCGGGTGAGCTTTTACCCCAACGTTTCCCACGAACACGTCAAGGTGCTGTATGCGTCCTACCAATCGGTGATCACCGGGCTGGAAGGACGACTGCGTAAAGAATGGACCGATAATTTCGAAGCACAGTGGGAAAACTACACAGACATCAGCCCGCTTGACCGGCGTCGACTGCTGGAAACGGCATTTCTCAGCGGGATGGGCAAAGCGCTTTACGGTCTTTGGGACAACATCACACAGCTGTATGACCTGTTGGCGAACCTCAAGCCCAACAGCGAAAAGCTGCTGCAGTACCTCTCACAAGCTGAACTCGACGAACTGCTGACGCTGGGTAATGACTCCGTCGCCAAGGGGTTGTTGGTGCTCAGCGATGAGCCGCTGCTGTTCATCTATGTATCGGCGATGGTCAGTTGGATGCGCATGTTGCCGCCGCCGCAGATGACTGAGCTGTGGGGAGAAATTACCGCTGAGGTGTTGATCAATCTACTGCTGATTCGTGCTTTGGGGGCTATGGGGATCACGGCGCGATTGGGGTCTCAGGTGCTCAGTCGCATCAAGTCCGCACAGGTGCGGGCGCTGTTGGAGTTGCTGGCCAGGCAGGTAGCGGGGCCGCGGCTGGACACGCATGTTGAGGCCGCCAAGCCTGTGTTGCTGAGCAGTTCGGCGACACCGGTCAAGGCCGTGCCGGTGGTTCCATTGAAGGCGGGCGACACGCTGGTTTCGAACCCGGTGCCGATGGTTCGCAACAAGACTCGGCAGACGGTATTGGTCCGGCAGGAACACGTTGATGATGCCCCCGCCGTGGCGTCGAATCCCAAGGGAGATGCGGCGGCGCCAGCGGACAAGACGGTCACCAACGGCTGCCCGGTGTCGATGGTCACCGGGGAAGAATTACTCACCCTCACCGACGGCGCGCTGGATGGGGTTTTGCCGTTTGAGTGGACCCGGCTGTATCGCACCAGTGCGGTGGAAGTCGATTGTGGGTTGGGGTTTAGCTGGAGCCATGCGCTGGCGCACAGGCTTTGTGTGTCGGGCGATTCGGTGGTGTGGATCGACCATGAAAATCGCTCGACCACCCTGCCCTTGCCTACAGCGGCTCGACCCGCGATCACCAATAGTCTTGCCGAAGCGGCGATCTACTTGGGCTCGACGCCTGATGAACTGGTGCTGGCCCAGGCGTCGCGGTTCTATCACTTTCGCGACGGTGTACTGACTGCGATCAGCGATGCGTATGACAACCGTCTACGCATTTGTCGTGATCGCTCGGGGCGAATTGAGCGGCTGGATAACGGTGCTGGTCGCTCGCTGCTGCTGCGTTATGAGCTGGATCACATCGTGGCGGTGGACTATCAGGTGCATCGCGCCAAAGGGCGTGAACCTTACGTCTGGGAAACCGAGCAGAACGTTGTTTCCTACGCCTATGACGAAGCTGGACGACTGGTTTGCGCGACCAATGCCGTCGGTGAAAGCGAGCGTTATCGGTACGACGATCAGCACGTCATTCTTGAGCGGCAGCTGGCCGGTGGGGCGAGTTTCTTTTGGGCGTGGGAAGGCTCCGGCAAGGCGGCGCGTTGCGTCCGGCACTGGGCGAGCTTTTCGCAGATGGACACGCGCTATGCCTGGGGGGATGACGGCCGTGTCACCGTGCATAACGTCGATGGTAGTCAGGAGGTGTATGTCCACGACGACCGGGCGCGGTTGGTGCAGCGCATCGATCCGGACGGCGCGCAGCATTTCAAATCCTACGATAAAAAGGGCCGGCTGACCGTCGAGCAAGACCCGCTGGGCGCGGTGACGGCGTATCAGTACGACGAAGCCGGACGCTTGGTGGCGTTGTTTCCGGGAGATGACGAGCCGACGTCCTACGAGCATGACAACGGTTTTGTTCGGGTTGTGAGGCGTGGGGAGGCAGTCTGGAAATACGAGCGTAATGAGCAAGGCGATGTTACGCGTAGGACCGATCCTGACGGCGAGGTTACCGATTACAGCTACAACAAACACGGGCAACTGACCGGGGTTTGGTACCCGGATCACAGCTGCCATCGGCTGGTGTGGAATGAGCGTGGGCAGTTGCTGGAAGAGCAATTGCCCAATGGCGGGATCAAGCGTTATCGCTATGACGATCTAGGGCGGCAGGTTGCACGTGAGGATGAGCATGGCGCGCGGACTCTTTATGAATGGGACGCCGTAGGACGTCTGCTGAAACTGACCCAGCCCGGCGGCGCTTGCCGGGAATTCAGCTACAACCCCTACGGCAAAATCATCGCTGAACGCGATGAACTCGGTCACGTCACCCGCTACGAATACGCCGATGGCCTGCACCTGATCAGCCGCCGCATCAACGCCGACGGCACCCAGGTCAAGTATCGCTACGACAATGTTCGGTTACTGCTGACCGAAATTGAAAACGAAGTCGGCGAAACCTACCAGCTCGCCTACCACCCCAATGGCCTGATCAAACAGGAAACCGGCTTCGACGGCCAACGCACCGCCTACGTCTACGACCTCAACGGCAACCTGCTGGAAAAGACCGAACACGGCGACGACGGCAGTCAGCTCATCACCCGCTACGAGCGCGACCACGCCGGTCGCCTCGTACGAAAAACCCTGCCCGATGCCAGCGTTGTCGACTATGGCTACGACCGTCAAGGCAATCTCCTCAGCGTCGAAGACGGCCACTGGGCGTTGGCCTACGAATACGACCGCCAAAACCGCCTGACCGCCGAACACCAAGGCTGGGGCACCTTGCGCTACGGCTACGACGCCTGCGGCCAACTACAAAAACTGCGCCTGCCCGACAACAACCGCCTCACCTTCAACCACGACAAAGGCGGCCATCTCGCTACGGTCGAGCTCAATGGTGAGGTGCTCACTGCACATTTATTCAAGAGCGGCCGCGAACACCAACGCCAACAAGGTCAACTGCTCAGCCACTATCACTACGACGAGCAAAACCGCCTACACGCCCACGCCGTTACGCAGCAGCAAAACTACCTCTACCAACGCCAATACGACTACGACAAAAGCGGCACCCTCACCCGCCTGCTCGACACACGCAAAGGCCAACACGACTACCGCTACGACCCGCTTAATCGCCTGACCCGCGCCGATCATTCCCAAGACGTCCAGGAGCGCTTCGCCCACGACCCGGCGGGCAACCTGCTGATGCAAGACCGTCCCGGCCCGGACATCGTTGCCGGCAACCGCCTGATGATCCAGGGCGACCGCCATTACGACTACGACGCCTTCGGCAACCTGATCCGCGAACGGCGCGGCAAGGGCCAGCAACTCGTTACTGAGTACCGCTACGACTGCCAGCATCGGTTAATAAGCATCACAAAACCGAACGGCGAAACCGCTAGTTATCGCTATGACCCGTTTGGGCGACGTGTCAGCAAAACCGTGGATGGCAAGACCACCGAGTTTTTCTGGCAAGGCGACAAGCTGATTGCCGAACACCATGCGGATTGTCATCGCAGCTACATCTACGAGCCCAGCAGCTTCCGCCCCCTGGCACTGCTGGAAGGCTATGGACCGCAAGTCACAACGCCCTACCACTACCAACTCGACCACCTCGGCACACCGCAGGAACTCACCACGCCCGAAGGCGAAATCGTCTGGTCCGCCCACTACCGCGCCTACGGCCAGATCGCCCGGCTCGACGTAGGCAAGATCGACAATCCGTTGCGCTTTCAAGGGCAGTATTTCGATCAGGAAAGCGGGCTGCACTACAACCGCCATCGCTACTACAATCCGGATATCGGTCGTTACCTGACGCCGGACCCGGTGAAGTTGGCGGGTGGGGTCAATGGGTACCAGTACGTGCCCAGCCCTACTGGCTGGATTGATCCACTTGGCCTGAGTAGATGCCCTGGTGAATGCGGTCCCGCTGAAGGCGTCGAAGATCCTGCAACCAGTGCAAAAACCAAAGACAGCCAGCCGACGCTGCCTGCTCCTGAAGAAATTCAGTGGACCGCTCATGGTTATAAGCACAGCCCGTCTAAGAAAATGCCTTGGAAAGATATTTTGGCAACAACAAAGTCCGGCCCGGCAAAGTACAAACCGGGTATAAATATTGAAAATCTGGAAAGAGAAGCCTATAAAAATGGCAGAGCGACTACTAATGGAAAACCTTGGAAAGTGATGGAGTACTCTGAGAGCATTGGGGCCAGCGAAGGAGCATCCAGCCGCTGGATACGCATAGAGTTGAGTGCAAAAACCATTCACGGCCACCCTATTTCAGAAAGAGAATTTCGGAGGTTAACTAAATGATCTCGTTAGATTTCCTGAAAGGCAAAATCACTTACGATGAGCTATCAATACTGCAGAATTCCGGGATTGAGCACCAAGCCCATAACCTAAAGGAGGACATGCTTCAGGTTGAATATCCAGACGGCTTTCTTATTGATGTAGGTTGGTATCCTTCATTCGATGCAAAAGGGCATTTTCAAATAAAGGTGATTAAAGACTACGAATGGGACTCTCCCACTTTAAAACTTACCGCACAATCAATTAGCACACTAAGCGAGCTGCTGCTGCTCGCTCAAGACTCGATTAATACAAAACTTCAAAAAACCACCACTTCGTTGATCGCTTGATAACGTCTAACGAAGTGTATCTGCGCAAGCTCGCCCCTGTGAAAAGCAAACCCACTCACCACAGGGGATAAACGGCGCCGTTAGATCCCCGCCAACGCCAAATCCATCGCAAAATACGTAAAAATCAAATCCGCCCCCGCCCGCTTGATCGACCCCAACGTCTCGCGCACCACCCGGTCCTCATCAATCGCCCCGGCCTGGGCGCCGAACTTGATCATTGCGTACTCACCGCTCACCTGATATGCCGCCACCGGCAGGCGTGACGCCTCGCGGATGTCGCGGATGATGTCGAGGTAAGCGCCGGCTGGCTTGACCATCAGCGCATCGGCACCTTCCTGTTCGTCCAGCAGCGATTCGCGCACGGCTTCGCGGCGGTTCATCGGGTTCATCTGGTAGCTTTTGCGGTCGCCCTTGAGGGCGCTGCCGCCTGCTTCGCGGAAGGGGCCGTAAAGGGCCGAGGCGAATTTGGTCGAGTAGGCCATGATCGGGATATGGGTGAAACCGGCGTCGTCGAGGGCGCGGCGGATGGCCTGGACCTGGCCGTCCATGGCGGCGGACGGAGCGATCACGTCGGCGCCGGCGCGGGCAGCGGCCACAGCTTGTTTGCCGAGGTTGACCAGGGTTGCGTCGTTGTCGACATGGGCACCGTGCATCACGCCGCAATGGCCGTGGTCGGTGTATTCGCAGAAGCAGGTGTCGGACATCACAATCATTTCCGGCACCGCGTCCTTGATGATCGAGGACATGCGCGAAACCAGGCCGCGCTCTTTCCAGGTATCGCTGCCGTTGGCGTCGAGGTGGTGGGACACGCCGAAGGTCATTACCGACTTGATGCCGGCACGGGCGTAACGCTCGATCTCGCCGGCCAATTTCTTCTCCGGGATACGCAGCACGCCCGGCATACTGGTAATCGGCACGAAATCGTCAATTTCTTCTTCAACGAAGATCGGTAACACCAGGTCATTAAGGGTGAATTCGCTTTCCTGGAACAAGCCGCGCAGTTGCGGGGAGCGGCGCAGGCGACGTGGGCGGGCTTGGGGGAACTGACTGGTCATGGCTTTCCTGAAAAATGGCTGAAATCTTTGGGGCCAAAGCTTATGCCCCCAAGTCCCGGCAACACAAATGCCAAGGGGCCAATAGTGTATTGCCAGGCGCGTAACAATTTATTGATCTAGAGCTGTAGCTGCCCTTGGATACACAGCGCTACGGCGCCGCCGACCCACACCTCATCGCCTTGGCGCTCGATGTGAATACGCCCTGCTCGCCCCATCGTCGTGCCCTGGCTGACCACATAACGGCTGGGCGCCAAGCCCTCGGCGAGCAGCCATTGGGCAACACCTGCGTTCAAACTGCCGGTGGCCGGGTCTTCAGGGGCGCCGTCGCCAGCGATAAAGGCGCGCACTTCAAATTGCGCGTCTACTGCGTCACGCACCGGATCACAGGGAGCGATCACCCCCACGGCCAGGCCCTGCAGTTGCGCATAGTCCGGTTGCAACGCGAGCACCGCGTCACGATCAGCCAGCATCACTGCCAGCCACCCGGCACCATTGTCGACCCACTGGCTGCGCACAATCGCCTCGGGCGCCAGCTTCAATGCCAGACGCACGCGTTCCAGCAACGGTGCCTCCACGGCCCCTGCACGCAACAACGGCGGCGCGATAAACGCCAGTTCGTCACCTTGGCGGCGGATGCGCACCAGACCGATTTCGCACTCCTGAACAATCTCCTCGCCTCGGGGTACGCCACCGGCCTGCAACCAGGCGTGGCAACTGCCCAACGTCGGGTGGCCGGCAAACGGCAGCTCCGTGAGGGTGGTGAAAATGCGTACGCGGTAGTCGGCCCGTGGATCCCTGGGTGTGAGCAAAAACGTGGTTTCGCTGAGATTGGTCCAGTTGGCAAAGTCCGCCATCTGTTGGTCAGTGAGGCTATCGGCGCCGAGCACCACGGCCAACGGGTTGCCTTTAAGCGGTACGCGGCTGAATACATCCAGTTGTTGGAACTCGAAAGTCGGCATGCTTCAGCTCGGAATATTCAGGCCACGGATGACCGCCGGACGTGCGACAAAGCCGTCCAATGCGCGCAGTACGTTAGGGAAATCGGCAATGCCCACCAGGTCGCCGGATTCGTAGAAACCGATCAGGTTGCGAATCCAGGGGAAAGTGGCGATGTCGGCGATGCTGTAGTCATCGCCCATGATCCAGGTGCGGCCCAGCAGGCGTTTTTCCAGAACGCCCAGCAACCGCCGGGCTTCAGCGGCGTAGCGGTCACGCGGGCGCTTGTCTTCATAAGCCTTGCCGGCGAACTTGTTGAAGAACCCCACCTGGCCGAACATCGGGCCGATCCCGGCCATCTGGAACATCAGCCACTGCAGGGTTTCATAGCGGGTGGCCGGGTCTTCGGAAAGCAACTGGCTGGTCTTTTCCGCCAGGTAGATCAGGATCGCGCCGGACTCGAACAGCGCCAGCGGTTGCCCGCTCGGGCCGTTAGGATCAATGATCGCGGGGATTTTGTTGTTGGGGCTCAGGGACATGAACTCCGGGGACATCTGGTCCTGAGTGTCAAAACTGACCTTGTGCGCTTCATAGGGCAGCCCCAGTTCTTCGAGCATGATCGACACCTTGACGCCGTTGGGCGTGGGCAACGAATACAACTGCAGGCGATCCGGGTGCTGGGCAGGCCATTTGCTGTTGATCGGGAAAGCGGCGAGTGCGTTCATCGAGAACCCCCTGGACGGAAAGCCCTCATGATAGTCATCTGCCCGCCACCGTGCATGGGTCATCGTTGCGCAACATTTGCCCGCTAGTATCCCCTCTGGGCGAACCAAAGCGCCTGATTGCACTCTTAAGAGCGCCCGAAGGGTAAATGGAAGCACCTTGCTATATCGACAGGGAATACCGCAGGACGCTTGCCGCGTCACTGGGGCCGGGCCTGTCCGCCTTAACCCGACGCACGAAGACTCGAACCTATAATGAAGATCAAGCCTCTGCGCCTTGTGCAACGATTCAAACGTTATTCATACATGATGTTGCCGCTGCTGCTGGTCAGCGCGGCCATCGTCACCGCTCTCGACGCCCGTGAAAGCCGTGCCCAACCCGTGGACGGCGTGCAAACCCTGGTATTCCTGCGCCACGGCGAAAAACCGGCCGGTGGCCTGGGCCAGCTCAATTGCCAGGGCCTGAACCGTGCCATGAACCTGGCTACTGTCCTGCCGGAGAAGTTTGGCAAGGCCAATTACGTGTTTGCCGCCAACCCGACACGCAATGTCGAGGAAGGTGAACTGGACAATTCCTACAGCTACATTCGCCCACTGATTACCATCAGCCCCAGCGCGATCAAGCTTGGCCTGCCGGTGAACATCGAATTCTCAGCGAATGACACCAGCGCCCTGGCCGAAGAACTGGTCGAGGACAAGTACCGCAACGCGACGATCTACACGGCCTGGTCCCATGGTTACTTGCCGGAACTGATCAACAAAGTCGCCAGCGAAGCGTCCGGCGAAAAGCACACCCTCACCGATGACTGGTCTGGCAATGACTATGACTCCCTGTACGTATTGACGCTGACCTGGCACAACGGCAAGGCCTCGCTGCTCAGTCGCAACTATAAGCAGGGGCTGAATAACGGCGATGAAACCTGCCCGGATCCGACCCAGGTCAGTGCAGATATCTGAAGCGTGAGCCGCAGGGGCGTATGATGCCCGGCTATCGACTCACCTGCGGATCCTCTTCATGTCCAACCTCGCGTCCTCCCAGCCCAATCGGGGCTGGTCGTTCTGGTGCAAGCCTGCCCTGTTTCTGCTGGTGGCCTGCATCGGCCTCTACTATGTGAAATGGTCGCCCTACTACCTCAAGGCGTTTGTAGCGGCGGACAACCACAGCATTGGCGCCTCGATTCTCAATGACCAGCAAAGCTCGCCCCTGGCGGCGGCGCTGGCCTACGCCCAAGTGTATTTCCTGGCGATCTGGAAAGCCGCTGTGCTGGCGGTGATCCTCGGTTCATTACTGCAAGTACTGATCCCTCGCGACTGGCTGCTGCGCCTGTTTGGCCGTGCCGGGCTGGGCTCGACCCTGCGCGGCGGGCTGTTTGCCTTGCCGGGGATGATGTGCAGTTGCTGTGCAGCGCCAGTGGCGGCGGGCATGCGCCGTCAGCAGGTGTCGGTGGGCGCGGCGCTGGCGTTCTGGATTGCCAACCCGGTCTTGAACCCGGCCACGCTGGTGTTCATGGGGTTTGTGCTGGGCTGGGACTTTACCGCGCTGCGGCTGGTGGCCGGGATTGTGCTGGTGGTGGGGGTGTCTCTGGTAGCGCAGCGTATCGCGCGCCCTGATCAAGTGCCGGAAGCGGCGCTGGAGGCTGTCGCCGAAGTCAGCACCCTGGAGTCGCAACCCTTCCTGAGCCGTTGGTTGCGCACCTTGTGGCAGCTGTTCTGGAGCACCATCCCGGTGTACATCCTGGCAGTGCTGGTCCTCGGTGCGGCAAGGGTGTGGCTGTTCCCCCATGTGGACGGGGCGATGGCCAACAGCTTGGTATGGCTGGTGCCGCTGGCGATCGTCGGTACGTTGTTCGTGATTCCTACGGCGGCAGAAATACCCATCGTACAAACCATGATGACCCTGGGCATGGGCACCGGCCCGGCCGTGGCCCTGCTGATGACCCTGCCGAGCGTGAGCCTGCCGTCGCTGTTGATGCTGCGCAAGGATTTCGATGCGCGGGTGCTGGTGACAGTGGCCGGGTTGACCATGCTGGTGGGGGTGGTGTGTGGGTTGATTGGGGCGGTGATTCTTTAGATTTTCAGTGGGGCTGATGGCCTCATCGCAGGCAAGCCAGCTCCCACCTTTGTATGTATTCACACTTCAAAAGGTGGGAGCTGGCTTGCCTGCGATGGCGTCCGAAAGATCACCCCACCCGAGATGCTCGTTCACGCAAATATTCCACCACCGCCTCTTGCTCCCCGGCAAACTCGATCCGTGCGCCTTTGCTCTCGCGCTGGAACGCATACATCGGGTCGTAATACTCGCGCAACAAGCCTTCGATCCACACGCGGTGCAGCTCCACTGCACCGCTGCGCGCCTGTTCCGCCAGGGCGTCCTGCAAAATCGCCTGCAGCCGCTGGAAACGTTCGCCGCCCAGACGCTTGTGAATATTGACCAGGCTTTGGGTCAGGCGCTCGGCAAATAATAGCTGGCCGCCTTCACCAAACACGTCAATGAACTCGGCGCACAGGTCGACCACGTAATCCTTCAGGATGCGCTCGACGCGGCCTTCGACGCTGTCTTCCAGCCACACCATCGGAAACGTCTGCATCCCCTTGTGTAACGGCAGGGGCAGCGCGCAACTGCCGATCATGCGGCTCTCGTCCTCGACTACAAACTGCCCGATACCGCCTGCACGCTTTTTCAACAGGTCGACCGCCAGGCGGTTCTCGAAGTCGATATTGGACGGTTGTGCCGTAGCACGCTTGCCGAAACTGGAACCGCGATGGTTGGCATGGCCCTCCAGGTCCAGGGCGTTGCGCAGTTGACCCAATACCTCGGTCTTGCCGGTACCGGTCATACCGCCAAGCAGCACGAAATCACACTGGGCGGTCGCCTGCTCCAAAGTATCCAGCAGGAAGGTACGCATGGCCTTGTAACCACCGCCGACCCGGGGATATTCGATCCCCGCTTCGGCTTTCAACCATTGCTGCACGATTTGCGAGCGCAGCCCACCGCGAAAGCAGTAGAGGTAGCCATCCGGATTAGCCTGGGCAAACTGCGCCCATTGCTCGATGCGCTCGGTCTTGATCGCTCCAGAGACCAGCTCATGGCCCAGGACAATTGCAGCTTGCTGGCCTTGTTGCTTGTAGCAGGTGCCCACCCGCTGGCGCTCGTCGTCGGTCATCAGCGGCAGGTTGACCACGCCGGGGAACGCGCCCTTGACAAATTCGACCGGCGCGCGGGTATCCATCATCGGCCGGTCATTGAGGAAGATGTCGCGGTAATCGGTGATGTCAGTTGCCATCAAATCACCTCTACCGCGTTGGTCTGTCGCTCAAGCAGTTCGCCGATTGGCTCAAGGTTCAGGCCCAGTTCGGCGGCTACCGCATGAAACTCGGCATCGCCTTCGGGGGTGACGGCGATCAGCAGGCCACCGCTGGTCTGTGGGTCGCACAGTACGCGCTTGTGCAACTCCTGCACGCGCCCGAGCTTGCTGGCGTAGCTGTCGAAGTTGCGCAAGGTGCCGCCCGGTACGCAGCCCTGGTCCAGGTAGTACTCAACCCCTGGCAGGCGTGGGACTTTTGCATATTCAATGCGGGCCGTCAGGCCACTGCCATCAGCCATTTCCACCAGGTGGCCGAGCAGGCCGAAACCGGTAACGTCTGTCATCGCAGTGACGCCGGCCAACTTGCCGAAACGGCTGCCAGGCTTGTTGAGGGTGCACATCCAGTCACGGGCCAGGCCGACGTCGGCCTCGCGCAACTTGCCCTTCTTTTCGGCGGTGGTGAGGATACCGATGCCCAAAGGCTTGGTCAGGTACAGCTTGCAGCCGGCAGTGGCAGTGTCGTTGCGCTTCATGTGGCGCTTTTGCACGATCCCGGTAACGGCCAGGCCAAAGATCGGCTCCGGGGCGTCAATGGAATGCCCACCCGCCAGCGGGATACCGGCGGCGTCGCACACCGAACGGCCCCCGCGGATCACTTCGCGGGCAATCTCCGGCGCCAGCACGTTGACCGGCCAGCCAAGAATAGCGATGGCCATCAAGGGGTCGCCGCCCATGGCATAAATGTCGCTGATCGCATTGGTGGCGGCGATGCGGCCGAAGTCGAAGGGATCGTCGACTATCGGCATGAAAAAGTCCGTGGTGGAGACCACGCCGCGCTCGTCGTCAATGGCGTAAACCGCCGCATCATCACGTGAGGCGTTGCCCACCCACAGGTTGGGGTCCAGGTTCTGTGCGCCGCTGCCGGCAAGGATCACCTCCAACACCTGGGGCGAAATCTTGCAGCCGCAACCCGCACCGTGGCTGTACTGGGTAAGGCGAATCGGCTCGTTCATGGAAGACCTCAAGCTATCAAGTGGGCCGATTCTAGCAGACAGCAAAAGGCCGGCTGGGCTCTTGTGAGCGCAGCCGGCCTTTCGGGTCAGCGGTTACTCGCGGGCAGCGAGCAAACGCTTGTGGCGGTTACGCCGTGCGATGTTCAGGCATTCGATAGCCGCCGAGAACGCCATGGCCGCATACACGTAGCCTTTTGGCACGTGGGCGCCGAAGCCTTCGGCGATCAGCGTCATGCCGATCATGATCAAAAAGCCCAGGGCCAGCATCACCACAGTCGGGTTGTCATTGATGAACTTGGCCAACGGTTCGGCCGCCACCAGCATCACGATCACCGAGGTCACCACGGCAATGATCATGATCGGCAAGTGCTCGGTCATGCCCACGGCCGTGATGATGCTGTCGATGGAGAACACCAGGTCGAGCAACAGGATCTGCCCGATGGCCGCCGCGAAGCCGATGGCCACGGTGTTGCCAACCGTTGCTTTCTCTTCAGGCTCCGGGTCCATGCTGTGATGGATTTCGGTGGTTGCCTTCCACACCAGGAACAGGCCACCGGCGATCAGGATCATGTCCTTCCAGGAGAACGCCTGGCCGAACACTTCAAACACCGGCGCCGTCAACTGCACGATGAAGGCGATGGTGCTCAACAGGCCCAGGCGCAATACCAGCGCCATGCTGATACCGATGCGCCGCGCCTTGGCCCGGTGCTGCTCGGGTAATTTGTTGGTGAGGATCGAGATAAAGATCAGGTTATCGATGCCCAGCACGATTTCCATGACGATCAAGGTAGCCAGTGCGACCCAAGCGGTGGGGCTGGCGGCCAGTTGTAAAAGGTAATCCATAGGTCAGTCCTGACGTGGTAGTGCTGGGAAATTAGGTTTCTTGGGTGTTCGATTCGGCGTCTTTTTCTTCCTGGTCATCTTTCTTCTGCGGATTGATCAAGCCCTCGGTCGCTTCACTCAATGCCTGTTCGGCAGCCTTTTGGGTGTCATCGATCGCTTGCTTGGCCGATTCGCTGGCTTTGCCCAGCACTTGCTGCGCGCTTTTTTCGACCTGATCACAACCGCCGATCATCACCAATGAAAGCGCAAGCAGCGACGCTGCGCCCAGGGAATTGAGTTTCATTCTGTATTCCTCATTAGAACCATTGGGTCCAAATAGTGGCCCCGCGATAGCGATGCATTCTATGCAGGTGAACAGTTCAGGAAAATTCGTATTTTTCTCGCGTATACTTCGATTTTTACGAAGTGTAGACCGCGATGCTCAATTATCGACAACTGCATTACTTCTGGGTGGTGGCCAAGACTGGGAGCATCGTGCGCGCCTGCGAACAACTGAACCTCACGCCCCAGACTATCAGCGGGCAGATCAGCCTGTTGGAACAAACCTTTGGCATTGCTCTGTTCCAGCGGGTGGGGCGCCAGCTTGAGCTGACCGAAGCCGGGCGTCAGGCGCTGCCCTACGCCGAGCAGATGTTCCAGACCGGCAACGAACTTGAGGCGATGTTGCGCGCCCAGCCCGATGAGCAACAGATCCCGTTCAGGGTCGGCGTGGCGGATGTGGTGCCAAAATCCATCGTCTACCGCCTGATCGCCCCCACCATGGAGCTGAGCGAACCGCTGCGCATCACTTGCCGCGAAGACAAACTCGAACGTTTACTCGCCGACCTGGCGATCCAGCGTCTGGACCTGGTGATTTCCGACAGCCCGATGCCGAGCCATCTGGACATCAAGGGCTACAGCCAGAAGCTGGGGGAATGCGGCATCAGTTTTTTCGCCACCCAGGCGTTGGCTGACCAGCATGGCGGCGATTTCCCACAGTGTTTGCACGGTGCGCCGTTATTGATTCCGGGGGCAGAGACCGTAGTGCGCAGCCGATTGCAGCGCTGGTTTGCCGAGCAGCAGATTCAACCGCGGATCATCGGTGAGTTCGACGACAGTGCGTTGATGCAAGCGTTTGGGCAATCCGGCAGCGGAATCTTCATCGCCCCCAGCGTGATCGCCGATGAGGTGGTGCGCCACTACGGCGTGGTGCTGATCGGCCAGACCGACGCGGTGACCGAGTCGTTCTATGCGATCTCGGTGGAGCGCAAGGTCAAGCACCCCGGTATCGTGGCGATTACCGAAGGGGCAAGGCGCGAGTTGTTTACCGCCCTGCCCTGAAAAAACTGCGCGCCCCCTTTGATCAGGCGTTGGCCGCGGTAGGTTTGGCGGTCATCAACCACAGTGCGAGCAGGATCGACACCAGGATAAACCCCGATGCGGCAAAGCCAAGGCTGCCCAGGCCCAGGGTGTCAATCACATGCCCACCCACCATTGCACCCAGGCCAATGCCGAGATTGGCCCCGGCGATATTCAGCGAGGCGGCAAACGCCGGCGCGTGGGGCGCCGCCTTCATCAATCGCACATGGCTGACCAGGAACATCGCCGCCTGGGTCACGCCCCATACCGCCATCGCCGCCGCCAGGCCAATGGTCGAATGAATCGCCGGCACCACTGCCATCATGCCCGCGATCATAAACCCGCAGAACACCATGGACGCAATCAAGGGATGACGATCCACCGCGCGCCCGCCAAGGGAATTGCCGATCAGCCCGACCGCGCCGAAGCCCATCAGGCACCACCCCACCAGCGTGCCGTCGAACCCTGCCAAGCGCTCAAGGATATCCGCCAGGTAGGTATAGGCGGTGAACATGCCGCTGAAGACCAGGATCGACAACAGGATGTGGCCCTGCATCACCGGGCTGCGCAGGATCTTGAATTGCGAGCGCAAGGTGACTTGCTCGTTCTTTGCCTGGGTCACCGGCAGGTAAATGAACAGCAATAACGCCTTGGCCAGGGCAATCACCGCAAGCACTGCAAAGGCGGTGCGCCAACCGAACATATCGGAAATCAGCGTGCCTACCGGAATCCCGAACACGGTGGCGCAGACGATGCCGAAGCCGATTTTTTCAATTGCACGCCCGGCGAATTCAGGGCCGACAATGTCCACCGCCGTTTCGCTGGCCAAGGCCCAAAACACCGGCAAGCCCAACGCCGGAATCAAGCGAGCCAGGGACATTATCCAAATATTGGGCGCCAATGCCGCCACGGTATTGGCCACCGCAAACATGATCAGGATGCTGATAAACAGACGCTTGCGCTGGAACCGCGCGCAATAGGCGGTCAGAAAGGGGCCGAACGCCGCCACGGTAAACGCGAAGAGCGTCACCAGCAGTCCGGCCTGGGACACACTGACATTCAGGTCCCGGGCGATCGAGGGCAACAAGCCGACGATCACGAATTCTGTGGTCAGCACGGTAAAACCGGCTGCCGACAGCAGCAAGATAGGGAACAACATGCAAACTCCAGAAACAGCGACATCAACGACAGCCCGAAGGGCTCGCTGATAGAGAGGAAAGATGAGAGGGGTGAATCTTAACAGAACATGTCCGGATTTGACCTAATCCCACGTATACAGGTGACGGAATGCCGCAGCGAACGAGACGCGTCCTACAGCATGCTAGACTTCGCGCCTGCTTCCTACAGTACTTCTGCCTGCAATGCTGTGCCCTACTAAAAAAACTAGAGACAACTCTTTATGACTGCTGCCCCTTCCCTATTACAACGTTTAATGCGCGTCAGCCTGGTCACCCAAATTGTCATCGGCCTGATTGCCGGGATCGTGTTGGCCCTGCTGTTCCCCGAGGCCGCGCGCGCCACGGGCTTTATCGGCAAGGTGTTTGTCACGGCGCTGAAGGCCGTCGCACCGATCCTGGTGTTTGTGCTGGTCATGGCCTCGATTGCCAACCATAAGCATGGCCAGGAAACCCATATCCGCCCGATCCTGTTCCTGTACCTGCTCGGCACCTTTTCCGCCGCCGTGGTCGCAGTGGTCGCCAGCACGTTGTTCCCCTCCTCTCTGGTACTGGCCACCCATGACGCCACGGTGAGCGCTCCCGGCGGCATTGGCGAGGTGCTGCAAAGCCTGTTGCTCAGCGTGGTGGATAACCCGGTCAGCGCACTGATGAATGCCAACTTCATCGGTATCCTGGCCTGGGCCATCGGCATGGGCGTTGCCATTCGCCATGCCGGTGAAACCACCCGCACGGTGCTGGACGACCTGTCCAACGGCGTGACCCTGATCGTACGCGTGGTCATCCGCTTCGCCCCGCTGGGCATCTTCGGCCTGGTGGCCTCAACCCTGGCCACCTCCGGTTTCGGCGCCCTGCTCGGCTATGCGCACCTGCTGGTGGTACTGATCGGCTGCATGGTGTTCGTGGCGCTGGTGATCAACCCTGCCATCGTGTTCTGGAAACTGCGCCGCAACCCTTACCCGCTGGTGCTGATGTGCCTGCGTGAAAGCGGCATCACTGCATTTTTCACCCGCAGCTCGGCGGCCAACATTCCGGTCAACCTGGCGTTGAGCAAGCGCCTGGGCCTGCATGAAGACACCTACTCGGTGTCGATCCCGCTCGGTGCCACCATTAATATGGCCGGTGCGGCAATCACCATCACCGTGCTGACCCTGGCGGCTGTGAACACCCTCGGGATTGCCGTGGACCTGCCGACCGCCGTTCTGTTGAGTGTGGTCGCCGCGATTTGTGCCTGTGGTGCATCGGGAGTGGCAGGCGGCTCGCTGCTGCTCATCCCATTGGCGTGCAGCCTGTTCGGCATTCCAAGTGAAATCGCCATGCAGGTAGTGGCCGTCGGTTTCATCATTGGCGTCCTGCAGGATTCAGCCGAAACCGCGCTCAATTCGTCTACCGATGTGCTGTTTACTGCGGCGGCGTGCCTGGGCAAGGAAGAACAAACCGCTTGAATGAAAAAAGAAAAGCCCGAGCGGCTCATTGCTGAGCCGACTCGAGCCTTTTCTAACGAGGGTTGAAAGTATTGAGCTTAAGACGGGGAGTTTTCCGGAGTGAATCCCTGAAGAGGTGTCCCATATCGCTTGTTAGTTTTCGGATCGACTCGGTACCACTTACCGGTGATTTCATCTAACTGAGCCAAGATCTTTGATGTATCAACGCCCTGATAAATGCCTGCTATCACGTCTTTGGGCTTGTTCTGATACACCCTATCCACACTGGCAGTAGCCGCATACACTTTCCAGATAAGACTCCCTTTGCCCGCGAACGAGGAGAAAGCTGTGAGGCCTCTGGTTCCAATGGCAGCCCCCCCTGCAAACGGGTTGGCCGCACTGATAAATGCCCGACCCAACCTGCCTCCAACGCCTCCTTTTCCTAGCTTCTCGCCCACCTTCACTATCTTGGAAACTTTACCGAGCGCCCCGGCACCGGCGACAACGAAGCCGAATATATCGAATGCAAGAAACGCAAGCCCTTCACCCACTCTGCCCTGCTGAAAACTATGAAGCGCCGCTGCACCTGGTATCAGCGCACGGGTAACAGCTTGTATTTTTTCGAACTCCGTCACTTCAGTATCGAATGTGGTCACGCCTCTGGCTCCGCTAGCCAACTGTTCACGCTCTTTAGTACTGAAAAAATGGCTCGTAACTGCATCGGCTATGTGCTGTGTTCTCGCCGAGGTAAACGTGTGTGTGGGTGTTGAGGTTTGAGGCTTGGGTTCTCGTTCCTTAGTGTCTGTCGAGTTGTCGGCTTTCATTTCTCTAAGTGTGGTGTTTGAAATAGCTCTCACCCCTTCCTCACCCGTAGCAATGTCAGCCCAATCGCCCTGTAGACCAACCTTCAGGCCATCGGTCAAATCAGCTCGATGCCGCAGCCCCCCTGCCGATGGATTGAATTCATAAATTCGCTTACTGCCTTTATGCAGGGTTTCGAAAAATACGGAGCTGCTTTTGACGTCCTCAACTTTTTTGATACGGCGCTGAATACCAGTGCCTGTATCGGCAATGGTCCGAGTGATCATCCCTGCCCCATAAATTTTCAGCTCACCATACTGCAACGCCTCCTTATCCTCCGCAGGCAGCAGTGACATTTGGTGTTGTACGGTAACCTTCATAGCGCCTTTAAGCCCGTCGTAATAATCAACAACGTGCTTTTCAAACAGCTCATTGGGCGACGGCATAAACTTGAGCTCATGGAATATCTTTTCGATAGGAACGGCAGGATCATTGGAATACCACTCCACATGCTGCTGCGGCTGCAAAAAGATATCCAGTATCGAGTAAGGGCCTTGTAAACCACGATCCCGTACTTTTGGATAGATTGCTTGCTTCTCAAAATCTATCACCCCGTATTCTTTTACGGGACACTTCTCCTTCAGCGCATCGAGCGCCAGTGCTTTACGGGTGGCCAACTCGGTGCGTTGAGCTTCTGAAGCTTGCATCAAGGTGTCGAAACGCTCACTGGCGAGGGTCGTAGCACGTTCAACTTCTTCTTCCGTGTAATTGTTATCTGCCCGTTTTTCAACGGCTTCATCCGCCACAGCCCAGTGAATCAGGCCCTCCTTCCCAGCCAGCGCTTCCACTTTTTTTTCGGCATCGGTAATCGGGGCCAGGTCGTCTTTGAGCAGTTGCTCATAAGTTTTAGTCGCCGCCGCCCCCGGATTGCGCATCTCGGATTTGGCAACGATGGCTTTCAAGCTGACCCAGGCCGCAGAGCCGTAAGTCACACTGTCAGGGATGTTTTTGACCAATAACTCCGGAGCGTGATGCGACAACAGCAGGTAGGCTGCCACCGCAGCGTTGTTGCCATATGACTTGCGCAAATGCTCGGTTAGCCCCTCAAGGACAAAAGACAACGGCTTACCCCAATTTTCGCGCGCCGACAAATCAAACCCGGCCACCTTGTTCTTTTCTTCTGGCTTCCACAGTGCGTCCTGATTGAGGCCTATCTGAAGCGCCGCAAGCGCCCAATCTTCGGTACTGCCCGCGCCCTCGAACTTGCTGCGCAAGGCTTCGCCTATAGCCTGCGCAGTGGGGCCTTTCAAAAGCCTGAGGATCGCTTGCCGGGGATCTTTGAGCTCTGCTTCGGACCACTCGATGGTTTGCGTCAGATACCCAAAGGCGCTTTGGCTCAGCTTCAACTTGTCGAACTCAGGCAACTTCATCGAGTTATAACTGACGGCATCATAGATGGCCTGCTGTTGCTGTGAATCAAGCGCAGTTGACCACGATAACCCGCCCCCGAGATCGCCATGCAGTTGCCGGTACTCGGTTGGACGGAGCAACTCCATGATCATGTTCTTGACCTGCGCTTGATCAAGCGGGTGATCCAAACCAGTGCCAGTCATGAACTGCAAGAGGTTCACTTGCTTACCTGCCATTGGTTGATTATCCAGATGGAAGCCAGAGTCAGGATCAAGTGTGATGTGTCGCGTTTGCAGAAAAATTTTCAGCTCGGCACTACGGTCATAAGCTGCAGCGTCATGGGGTAAGCTATTGAAGGCCTGCAATGCTTCTTGCTTATTCAGATAATCGTCCGCCTCCACATGCGCCACGAGCAGGGCATCCCTGAAGGTTTGCAGGTCGCGTTTATTAGCCAATTGTCGTTTTTGCTCCACCAGCGCTTCTTCACTGCGCTCCTTACCAGCTCCCGCCGTTGAGAATGCTTTGTTTTCTTGCAACGCTTGGGCGCGTTGTCGATCTTTGAATGATTCGTTATGGATCGTTTCGCCATAGAACTGGGCGACCCACTTGAGCGGCGCACTCTCCTCATACAGCGCCGACCAGGTGATCCCATCGGGGGCATAGGCTTTTACCGCCGCCAGAATCGGCCCAGCGAAAGTCGCCCAAGGGGAGTTATCTTGCAAAGTAAACAGCGTAAGCACCCCCTGTTTGTTCCTGACACTCAGGAACCCGTCCTCAGTGATCTTGAGGGAAGATGGATCCAAGCCATCCGACTTAAGCCAATCTAAAAACCCCTTGTCCTTAAGTGCATTACGCAACTGTGTACGCCACTGGCCGAAAGATGAAGCGTGTGGAATGTTCGCGATAACAGCGTCCTCATCACGGGTACGCTCCATCAAAACGTCGGCATAACTGGCTGCCAGGTCACTGTTGGCTTGTTCACGCTGAGAAGTTTGAGAGAATGCGCCATCGCCCGGCACCTCACGCTTGGTTCGGGTCACAGCATTGGACTTTGAAGAAGACAGGGTTTGACTGTTGGACGCCTCCAGTGCCGAGTCGAAATGAGCGTTTCCGAGAGGTTTAATTACCGCGGTGGAAGAAATATTCATATCGTTTGTAATCTCTAGGCACTTCAATTGAAGGTTGTTTAGGCGCTCCTAAGTGGGGAATATTCGAAAACGCGTTGCACAGAAATATGTAACGAAACATCAGACTGATGTAAAAACCCACACATAAAAAAACCCGGGGCTGTTCATTCAAGAACAACCCCGGGCTGTGTTTAGAGCTTAGAACGCGCCCATGTAATCGCGCTTGCCCACTTCAACACCGTTATGACGCAGCAGGGCGTAAGCGGTGGTGACGTGGAAGAAGAACTGCGGCAGGCCGTAGGTCAACAGGTAGGACTGGCCGCTGAAGCGCTTCTCTTTCGGGGTGCCTGGGCGGGTGACGATCTCGATACCTTCCTTGCCGTCAATCTGCTCGGGCTTGATGGTGTCGACAAACGCCAGGACCTTGGCGATCAACGCTTGCAGGTCGGCGAAGGTGACTTCAGTGTCTTCGTACTTGGGCACTTCGATCTCGGCCAGGCGTGCCGACACGCCTTTGGCGAAGTCGACGGCGATCTGTACCTGGCGCACCAGTGGGAACATATCCGGAAACAGGCGCGCTTGCAGCAGGGCATTGGGCTCGATGTTCTTTGCAGTAGCGTGGGCTTCGGCTTTGTTCAGCACATCGCTCAATGCGTTGAGCATTTGCTTGAAGACTGGGATAGAAGCGGCGTACAGGGAAATAGTCATGTCAGTCTCACGATAATGGCAGGGTTGGAACCAGCGGCGATTATAGCCATGCCCGGCGCTTGTCTTTTATTTTTTGAGGATTACGCTGGTGACCTTCACTGCATAGGGAACGCGCGATGACCGCCGAACATGACACCGACACCCCTGAGCCGCGCCTGAACAGCACGGAAATCCGCATCCTCGGCTGCCTGATCGAAAAACAGGCGACCCACCCGGAAACCTATCCCCTGACACTCAACGCCCTGGTGCTGGCCTGCAATCAGAAAACCAGCCGTGAGCCAGTGATGAACCTCAGCCAGGGCCAGGTCGGCCAAAGCCTGCG
Source organism: Pseudomonas sp. OST1909 (assembly GCF_015277575.1). Lineage (NCBI taxonomy): Bacteria > Pseudomonadati > Pseudomonadota > Gammaproteobacteria > Pseudomonadales > Pseudomonadaceae > Pseudomonas > Pseudomonas sp. OST1909. The sequence goes on along the minus strand of NZ_CP063780.1, from coordinate 2,502,888 downwards.
CGCGCTGGAGGGCCAAGGCTTTACCCGCCTGGTGATGGGTAGCCGTGCCGACCGCTGGGAACACCGTGTGGACAAGGCGTTGGAACTGGTGCCGGCCCAAGTGATCTTGACCGGGTTGCTGTTTCTGCGGGGGCCGCAGACGGTCAACGAGTTGCTGACCCGTAGCGGGCGTATGCATGACTTTGAAGATGCCGAGCAGGTCGTTCACCAGTTGGAACGCCTGATTGCCCGGGGGTTGGCGGTATTGGTGCCGCGCCAGGCGGGCCAGCGGGAAGATCGGTATACCCACGCGCTGGGGGATCCGGCGGATATTGAAGCGATCATGACCGCACGAGGCAATCCAGTAGAGCGTAGCGCGGGGGCTGTTTCGGTGGAACGGATCGAAGAGCTGGAGGCGCGGATTGCCGCACTGGAAGAACGGCTGGCGCAGTTGGAGCAGACCTGACACAGATAATAATCTGTAGGAGCTGGCTTGCTCGCTCCTACAGGCATTAGGGCTTGCCCCCCTCCCACCATTAGCTTCGGGCGAAGGCTACTGCCGCCTCGAACTGCTCCTGCGTTGGGCGCACGCCTGTATAAAGCACAAACTGCTCCAGTGCCTGGATCGCGATGACCTCCAGCCCGGTAATCACCCGCTTGCCCTTGGCACGGCCACGCACGATCAATGGTGTTTCAGCCGGAATTGCCACCACATCAAAAACAGTTTCTGCCTGATCAATCGCGTCGGCATCGAACGCCAATGCATCCGCCTCGGCCCCGCCTGTCATACCAATGGGCGTCACATTGATCAGCATTTGTGGGCGCAGGTCGCCCAGGTCCGCCTGCCACTCATACCCCAGGTTGCTGGCCAATGCCCGGCCCGCCACCTCATTGCGCGCTACGATCACACCGTTGGCATAACCGCCATCACGCAAGGCGCTGGCCACCGCCTTGGCCATGCCGCCGCTGCCACGCAGGGCGAAGGTGGAATCTTTTGGCACGGCGTGCTTCTTCAGCAGTTGCTCGACAGCAATGTAATCGGTGTTGTAAGCCTTGAGATGACCGTTGGTGTTGACGATGGTGTTCAGCGAGTCAATGGCTTGAACCGAATCGTCGAGTTCGTCCACCAACGCGATGGCCGCCTCCTTGAACGGCATGGAAACCCCACAACCCCGCACGCCCAAGGCTCGGATGCCACCGATCGCGCCGGGTAAATCCTGGCTGCTGAAGGCTTTATAGTAGAAATTCAGCCCAAGCTGCTCATACAAATGGTTATGAAAACGCAGGCCAAAGTTCCCGGGCCGCGCCGACAGCGACATGCACAGTTGGGTGTCCTTGTTGGGGTGCATCTGCATGGGTAACTCCTTGAAGTAAGCAAATCGGTACAGACCTTACACAACCTTTACCTAATGGCCGTGCTGTTTTTTTGAAATACGTTGTCTTAAAAGTATCCCCGCGACAATCCTTGGGTCTATTGATTGCAGACCACAAGCGCAGGGGCTAACCGAGGAATGACCATGATGCGTAAAATCCCCAGAATCGCCTTGCTTATCGGCGCACTTGCGATGGCCGGCCAAGCCTCCGCCCACGGTGGTGGTTGGGGTGGTCCGGCAGTGTTGGGTGCACTTGTGGGCGCAGCTGTCGTCGGCTCCGTGGTTGCCAGCCAACCTCGTGAGGTCTATGTGCAACAGCCGGTGTATGTGCAACCGCAGCCGGTGTATGCCGCCCCACCCCCGGTCTATTACGCGCCGCCACCACCGGTGTACGTGCAGCAGCAGGTTTACTACCGCCCGGCGCCGGTCTACTACGGGCCTCCCCGCGGCTATTATGGCCCGCCTCGCGGCTACTACGGCCCTCCCCAGGGCTACTACCGCCACGGTTGGTAATTTTCAATTGAGTTGAGTGGAACAGGCCCCGCCCACATACGGGGCCTTTTTTTGCCTGGAACGTCCGGTTTTATCCTGCCAATGTCGCTATGACGACAATCCCACAGTACAAGAGTCGCATATCCTCTTGATCGGCCCAGGCGTGCGCTGTCATGGTTGCGTCATAAAACAGTCTCACTATCGACCCGGTCCACCAATAACAATTAAGGACGAACGAACATGCCCACCCAGAATCCGCACCGCACCGCCGGCCTCTGCACGTCCAGCAAGGTCTACAGCGCCTTGACCGAGCTCAAGCACCTTGAAGGCCATCGCAGCGCGAAGTTCCTGGCGCTGTTGGCTGAAAACCTGGTGCGCAAGGGGCTGCTCAGTGAGCACGAAGTGGTGAACATGCTCGACCAGGTGGTGGATTAACGCCTGGCGTTGATGTCGACTATCGAGCCAGGTGATTTTTCCTGGATAGCGACACCCCTTAAGGTGACCTCCATAGCGATTGGAGGTCCTTATGCCCACTGTTCAAATCATGTCTGTCATCGGTAGCGCCGTTCCCACCCCTCTGCGCAAGCTCGGCTTGCTTGCCTGCTGGTACGTGGTACGTGATGGCGAGCCTATCAGCGGCCCGCTCACTTCGTTGTCTGACGCCGAAACACAACGCCGGCTGGCAGCCGACTTCAGGCTCCAGGCCTGAGACCTAAGGCAAGGGCAACTTGACCCGCGGCTTGGTTTCGGCGAACAACGCCCAGCACGACATGAACAAGGCCGCCACCAGCGGCCCGATCACGAAGCCGTTGAGGCCAAACACCGACAAGCCGCCCAGGGTCGAGATCAGGATCAGGTAGTCCGGCATCTTGGTGTCTTTGCCCACCAGGACCGGGCGCAGCACGTTGTCCACCAGGCCAATCACGAAGACGCCAAAAAGCCCCAGCACCACGCCCTGCCAGATGGCGCCGCTCAACAGGAAATAAACGGCCACTGGCGCCCAGACAATCCCTGCGCCCACCGCCGGCAGCAAGGACAGGAACGCCATCAGTACCGCCCAGAGCAACGCACTGGGGATATCCAGGAACCAGAAGATCAAACCACCCAGCGCACCCTGGGTCACGGCCACCAGTACGTTGCCCTTGACCGTGGCCCGCACCACCCGGTTGAACTTGAGTTGCAGGCGGCGCTTTTGCGGCTCGGCCAATGGCACCGCCGTGCGCACCTTGCGCACCAGCTCGGGGCCATCGCGCAGCAGGAAAAACAGCAGGTACAGCATGATGAAAAAGCTCACCAGGAAATCAAAGGTGCCCTGGCCGAAGCTGAACGCCTGGGAAGCGAAGAACTGACTGCCCTGCATCGCGCCCTTGACTACCTTTTCACGTAGCCCTTCCAGGTTGCCCATGCCAAAGCGATCGAGCAGTTGCTGGAAGTACGGCGGCAGGAAGTTCTTGAACTGCTCGATATAACCGGCCACGTCGAGCTTGCCGCTTTCGACGTTTTTATACAGCGTGGCCCCCTCTTGAACCAGCAACGCACTGGTAATGATCACGGGCAGAATCGCGATCACCAGGCACACCATCAAGGTGGTCAGGGAGGTCAGGTTGCGGTTCCAACTGAAGCGTTGCTGCAGGCGGCGCTGCATCGGCGCGAAGATGATGCCGAGGATCACTGCCCAGAACACCGCACCATAGAACGGCAGCAATATCCAGATAAAGGCGATGGTCACCAGCGCCAGCAATAGCAGCAGGGTTTTGAATTGCAGGTTGGTTTGATTCATGTCCGGTCCATATGAGAAAAGCCGGGCCGGTGTCAGCCCTGTTGCTTAGTCCGCGGCGAAACCTGGGAGTGCCCTTGTTTATCGAACAAGCATAGATCGGCTTGTTTAGACCTGGGTCAATAAACCATGACCGCCCGTGCACTACCCTCGCGCCTTTTTGCGACCCACGCCCATGCCCCCGATGATCGCCCCCGAACTGCTCGCTCCCGCCGGCACCCTGAAAAACATGCGCTACGCCTTCGCCTACGGTGCCGATGCGGTTTACGCCGGCCAGCCGCGCTACAGCCTGCGCGTGCGCAACAACGAATTCGACCACGCCAACCTCGCCCTCGGCATCCAGGAAGCCCATGCGCAGGGCAAGCGTTTCTATGTAGTGGTGAACATCGCGCCGCACAACGCCAAGCTCAAGACCTTCCTCAAGGACCTGGCGCCGGTGATCGCCATGGGCCCGGATGCGCTGATCATGTCCGACCCTGGGCTGATCATGCTGGTGCGCCAGCATTTCGCGCAGATGCCGATTCATCTGTCGGTACAGGCCAACACGGTGAACTGGGCCAGCGTGCAATTCTGGCAGCAACAAGGCATTGGCCGGGTGATCCTGTCGCGGGAACTGTCCCTGGAAGAAATCGGCGAGATCCGCCAGCATGTACCCACCATGGAACTGGAGGTGTTCGTACATGGCGCCCTGTGCATGGCCTATTCCGGGCGCTGCCTGCTGTCGGGCTACATGAACAAGCGCGACGCCAACCAGGGCACCTGCACCAATGCCTGCCGCTGGAAATACCAGGCCACGCCGGCAGTGGAGAACGCGACCGGCGACATCGTCCAGCACCATCAGCCGACGCTGGGGGTCGGTACACCCACCGACCAGGTATTCCTGTTACAGGAAGCCAACCGTCCCGATGAGCAAATGCCGGCCTTTGAAGACGAACATGGCACGTACATCATGAACGCCAAAGACTTGCGCGCCGTGCAACACGTGGAGCGCCTGGCGCAGATGGGCGTGCACTCATTGAAGATCGAGGGCCGCACCAAATCCCATTTCTATTGCGCACGCACCACCCAGGTGTATCGCCAGGCGATCGACGACGCAGTGGCCGGGCGCGCGTTTGATCGCGGCTTGATGACCAATCTGGAGTCCCTGGCCCAGCGCGGCTACACCGAAGGTTTCCTGCGTCGACATGTGCACGACGAATACCAGAACTACCAGAACGGCAGCTCGGTGTCCGAGCGCCAGCAGTTTGTTGGGGAATTGACCGGCGAACGTCGCGGGGAGTTGGCCGAGGTCAAGGTAAAGAATCGCTTTGCCGTGGGCGATCACCTGGAATTGATGACGCCCGCCGGCAACTTTCACTTTGACTTGGCCACCTTGCACAACGCCAAGGGGCAAGCCATTGAGGTGGCGCCGGGGGACGGGCACACGGTGTATGTGCCCTTGCCGACCGAGATGGACCTGCGTTTTGGCCTACTGATGCGCGATTTGTAGAACCTCAGATCCTGAATTGACCGACCAACTGCCCCAACCGTTGGCCAAGGTCCGCCAGGCTGCGCGAGGTCTGGGCGCCGAGCTGGGTTTCATCCGCTACGCTGTCCACCGCCACGGCAATCTGATGCACGCTGCGGTTGATCTCTTCGGCCACAGCAGTCTGCTCTTCGGCGGCGCTGGCGATCTGCGCATTCATCGAGTTGATGGTGCCGATCAACTGGGCCATGGTATCGAGGGACGCCCCGGCTTCGTTGGCCTGGGCCGAGGTGCCTTCGCCCGCATCGCTGGAGCGGCGCATGGCGTCCACGGCGGCTTCGGTGCCCTTTTGCAGGCGATCGATCATGCCCTGGATTTCCTGGGTGCTGGTTTGCGTACGGCTTGCCAGGGCGCGCACTTCGTCGGCGACCACGGCAAACCCGCGACCGGCCTCCCCGGCCCGCGCAGCCTCGATGGCCGCATTGAGCGCCAGCAGGTTGGTTTGTTCGGCAATCGAGCGGATTACGCCAAGCACACTGACAATCGACGACACATCCTGCTGCAGGCTGTCCAGGGACACACCGCTGCTGCGGATATCGTTCACCAGCGCGTGAATCTGCGCGATGCTGCCGTCCACCACGCGTTTGGCGGCCTGGCCCTCGGCGTCGGTCTGTTGCGCGGCGACCGCAGCGCCCTGGGCACTGCGCGCCACTTCATGGGCCGCGGACGACATCTGGTTGATCGCGGTGGCCACCTGGTCGGTCTCGTGGCGCTGGCGTTCCATGGCCTGTTCGGAGCGCTGGGCCTGGTCGGACACCTGGCTCACCAGCCCAGTAAGCTGGGCCGTCATTTCGGTGATCTGGCGCACCAGGCCGTGGATTTTATCGACAAACCGGTTGAACGCACCGGCCAGGTCGCCCAGTTCATCCTGGCTGGTGATGGCCAGGCGGCGGGTCAGGTCGCCTTCACCGGCAGCGATGTCGTCGAGGTTGGCTTTCATCAGGTTCAGCGGGCGCAGGATGGTATTGGCGACTAACATGCCCACCGCCGCAATCACCAGCAACACCACCACAGCCACGCCAAGGATGCTCAGCAGCACGCCTTGCATACGCTGTTCGACCTTGTCCTGGACCACCGCCACCTGGGCCTCGATGCCGTCCAGGTTCACAGAGGTGCCGATAACCATGTCCCATTTGGGCAGGTATTCGGTGTAGCCGAGCTTGGGCACCAGTTCGGTCTGGCCAGGTTGGGTCGAACTGTATTGCAAGTAGTGGGTGCCGTCCTTGCCGACCTTGACCAGGTCGCGATTGACGTAGACACCGTTGGGGTCACGGTTGTTCTTGAAGCTTTTGCCTACGCCGTCCGGGCTGTTGCCCTTGAACAGGCGGATGGTTTCGGAGTCGTAGCCGAAGAAATAACCGTCTTTGCCGTAGCGGGTGTTGGACAGCAACTTGACCACCTGCGCCCGCGCCGTGCTATCGCCGGGAGCAGCTGCGTCGTAGAGCGGCTTGATGGTGGTCATGGCCACTTCGACATAGCCTTGCAAAGTGGCCTTGGCGTCGTCGAGCAGGCGCTGGCGGGTTTCATCCACTTCGTTGCGGGCCTGGCCCTGCAGAATCCACACGGTGGTGAGGCTGATGACCACGGCAAACAGCAACACCGGCACAACGGCAAGGGCCAGGACTTTGGCCTTCAAACTCAGACGCATGGCTTTTCTCTCTTGTTAGTGGCGACTTGAGAGGTTAACGGCCAAGTAAGTGATTTCTGTAGGAGCGAGCTTGTGTGGCGAGGGAGCTTGCTCCCTCGCCACAGTGGAGGTGTGCAGTGCTTGCGTCAGAGCGTCATTGCAGCCAGCCAGCCAAATGCCAGCAACGGGATGTTGTAGTGCAGGAAGGTCGGCACCACGGTGTCCCAGATATGGTGGTGCTGACCGTCGATATTCAGGCCGGAGGTGGGGCCGAGGGTGGAGTCCGATGCGGGCGAGCCGGCATCGCCCAATGCACCGGCGGTGCCGACGATGCACACGATGGCCAACGGGCTGAAGCCCAGTTGCACGCACAGCGGCACGAAAATCGCGGCAAGGATCGGCACCGTGGAAAACGACGAGCCGATGCCCATGGTGACCAACAGCCCCACCAACAACATCAGCAACGCCCCTACCCCACGGCTATGGCCGATAAACGCCGCCGAGGCTTCCACCAGTGAGCGTACGTCACCGGTGGCCTTGAGCACTTCGGCAAAGCCCGACGAGGCGATCATGATGAAGCCGATCATCGCCATCATCTTCATGCCTTCGGTGAACAGGTCATCGGTGTCGCTCCAGCGCACGATGCCCGACACCGAGAAGATCAAAAACCCGGCCAGGGCGCCGATGATCATCGAGTCCAGCCACAGCTGAATGATGAACGCCGCGGCAATCGCCAGGCCGGCCACCAGCAGGGTCAGCGGGTTGTACTGTACCGCCACTTGCTCGACGCGCTCGATTTTTTCCAAGTCGTACACGCGTTTTTTGCGGTAGCTGACAAACACCGCCACCAGCAGGCCGACCACCATGCCCAGTGCCGGCAGGCCCATGGCATGGGTGACGTTGACCTGGCTGATATCCACGCCGCTCTTGGCCACGTTGGCCAACAGGATCTGGTTGAGGAAGATGTTGCCGAAGCCCACCGGCAGGAACATGTATGGCGTGATCAGGCCGAAGGTCATCACACACGCGATCAGGCGGCGGTCCAGTTGCAGCTTGGTCAGCACGTACAACAGCGGCGGTACCAGCAACGGAATGAACGCAATATGGATCGGCAGGATGTTCTGCGAGGCAATCGCCACCACCCACAACAGGCCGATCAACAGCCATTTGACGTGGCTGCCGCCGCTGGCTTCCTGGCGGTCCACCAGCAGCAAGGCTTTGTCTGCCAGCGCATGGGCCAGGCCGGACTTGGCAATGGCCACCGCGAAAGCGCCCAGCAGTGCGTAAGACAAGGCGACGGTTGCACCACCGCCCAGACCGCCGTTGAAGGCTTTGAGCGTGGCGTCGATCCCCAGGCCACCGGTCAAGCCGCCCACCAGGGCACCAACGATGATGGCGATGACCACATGCACGCGGGACAGGCTGAGCACCAGCATGGTGCCGACCGCGGCGATGACTGCGTTAATCATGGTTACCTCAAGCAAAAACATAAAAGACAGGCATACCCGCGCACGGCCCATGGGAACAGCTGCCGGCGTGCAGGCTTGAAAGAGGTCTTATTAGAGGGCGCGCACTTTGCAGCAGGCAGGCGCTCATGTCAAAAAACGACGCCGCTTTGAGGTTTAAATGGGCCGTTTGAATAAAGAACCACGGGCGCCGGCCGATAAGCTGTTTCCATGTGCTTTCAGGTAAGGATGTCCCGATGTCGCTCAGGCAGCTCTCCATTCAATGGAAAATCACCCTGCTGGCGGGCCTGTGCCTGCTGGGGATCGTGACCCTGCTGGTGGGTCTGTCGCTGTATCGCATGGCGCAGAGCTCGGAGCAGGTCAAGGCGTCCAGCATGAAGATGCTCGACGAAGCCGCCCAGGCGCGCATTGAGGCCCAAGGTGAAGTGCAGGCATTGGGCATTCGTCAGCAGTTCATGGATGCCTACCAGTACGGCCATGGGTTTTCCCGCCAGGTACTGTTTTTGCGCGAACAGGCGGAGAAACGCTTTCTCGATGCCTTCGACACCCGTGAAGACCTGACCCGCCAGGTCAAGGCCGCCTTACAGGCCAACCCCGACCTGCTGGGTTTGTCCCTGGTATTCGAAGCCAATGCGCTGGATGGCAAAGACGAGCTATTTGCCAACCAGGCGGAACTGGGCAGTAATGACAAGGGCCGGTTCGCCCTTTACTGGTCGCAACCCACACCCGGCAAAATCACTTCGATGGCGCTGCCTGAAAGCGACATGACCGACACCTCCATTAGCCCCAGCGGTGAAAAAGCCAACGCCTGGTTCACCTGCCCGCGCACGACCCTCAAGCCGTGTGTGATCGAACCCTATTTCTATGTGATCGACGGTCAGAACGTGCTGATGACCAGCATCGTGTTCCCGCTGATGGTCAATGGCAAAGTCATTGCCTCACTGTCGGTGGACATCAACCTCAACAGCTTGCAGGCCGTGAGCCAACAGGCCAGCCAGAAGCTGTACGACGGCCAGACCCAAGTCAGCATCCTCAGCCCCACCGGTTTGCTGGCTGGCTACAGCCCGGACGCGAGCAAACTCAGCCAGCGTCTGGAGCAGGTCGACACCGCCAGCGGCGCGCAGTTGGTCAGAGCCTTGGCCAACAGCACCCAGACCCATAGCCTGCGCACCGAACAGCAACTCAAGGTGCTGGCGCCGTTTGCGCCGATCCCAGGGGGCAAGTCGTGGGGCGTATTGCTGGATGTACCGGGAAAAGTTCTGGTAGCCCCCGCCGAGGCGCTGAAAACCCAGCTGGATGCTGACAATGCCAAGGGCACCCTGTTGGAACTGGGCCTGGGCCTGCTGGCCGCTGTGGTTGGCTTGGTGCTGGTGTGGCTGATGGCGCGCAGTGTGACTCGGCCGATCCTTGGCGTGGCGCATATGCTCGAAGACATCGCCAGCGGCGAAGGCGACCTGACCCGGCGCCTGGCTTACAGCAAACAGGACGAACTGGGCCAATTGGCTGGCTGGTTCAACCGTTTCCTCGACAAGCTGCAACCGATCATTGCCGAAGTCAAACGCTCGGTGCAGGACGCCCGCGGCACCGCCGACCAGTCTGCCGAGATTGCTACGCAGACCAGTGCCGGCATGGAACAGCAGTATCGCCAGGTGGATCAGGTGGCCACCGCGTCCCATGAAATGAGCGCCACCGCCCAGGACGTCGCCCGCAGTGCCGCTCAGGCGGCCCAAGCTGCGAAGGATGCCGACCAGGCGACGCGCGAAGGCTTGACCGTCATAGACCGCACCACCGCCAACATTGGTGACCTGGCCGCCGATATGAGCACCGCCATGACCCAGGTGGAAGGCTTGGCCGCTAACAGCGAGAAGATCGGCTCGGTGCTCGAAGTGATTCGTGGCATCGCCGAGCAGACCAACCTGTTGGCGCTTAACGCCGCCATCGAAGCCGCCCGTGCCGGCGAGGCCGGGCGAGGTTTTGCGGTGGTCGCCGACGAAGTGCGCAACCTGGCACGACGCACCCAGGAGTCGGTGGAAGAAACCCGCGTGGTGATCGAACAATTGCAAAACGGTACTACCGACGTGGTCAGCTCCATGGGCAACAGCTATCGCCAGGCCCAAGGCAGCGTCGAACAAGTCGGCCAGGCCGTCACAGCCTTGCGCCAGATTGGCAACGCGGTCACGGTGATCAGCGACATGAACCTGCAGATCGCCAGCGCCGCCGAAGAGCAAAGCGCGGTGGCCGAAGAGATCAACAACAACGTGGCGACCATTCGCGATGTGACCGAGTCGCTGTCGGAACAGGCCAATGAATCGGCGCGGGTCAGCCAGGCGTTGAACAGCCTGGCCAACCAGCAGCAGGGTTTGATGGATCAGTTTCGGGTCTGAATGCAGCCAGGCTTTTCTGTGGGAGCCGGGCTTGCCCGCGATGCAACACCTCGGTATTTCAGGCAAACCGAGTCGGTGCTATCGCAGGCAAGCCAACTCCCACATTTTTGAACTGGGGTGGGTCAGTGCTAGCGGCGTGGTAGCTCGATCAATACCTTGAGCCCACCCAGCTCACTTTCCTGCAACTGCAACACCCCGCCCCACACCTCAACGATGTCCCGCACGATCCCCAATCCCAGGCCATGGCCGACCCTCTGCTCATCCAGGCGTGCGCCGCGACTGAATACCTGGTCGCGCTGGGCCTGAGGAATGCCCGGACCGTCGTCCTCCACCGCCAACAGGTAGCCCCGGGGCGTCTCGCTGACGCTCAAGCGCACCTCGGCATCCGCCCACTTGCAGGCGTTGTCCAACAGGTTGCCCAGCAGTTCCAACAGGTCTTCACGGTCCCAGGGCAAATGCAGACCCGGCGCGACCTGATAGGCGAGGTCCAGGTGCTCACCATGGATCATGCGCAGGGTGGCCAACAAACCGGGCAGTTCCTTTTCACAGTCAAACAGCGCACCCGGCAGCGCATCGCCCGCCAGGCGGGCACGGTTAAGCTCGCGATTGAGGCGCTGCTGCACCTGTTCCAGTTGCTCGCGCAACAACTGGCTCAACTGCGGATGATCCTTGAGCGCATCACTGGAGGCTGCGCTCAACAGCACCGCCATAGGGGTTTTCAGCGCATGGCCCAGGTTGCCGAGGGCATTGCGTGAGCGCTTGAGGCTGTCTTCAGTGTGGGCCAGCAAATGGTTGATTTGCGCCACCAGCGGTTCCAGTTCCTGCGGCACCTGAGTGTCGAGTTGGGAGCGCTGGCCTTGCTGCAGTTGAGCGATCTGGTTACGCGCCGTCTCCAGCGGGCGCAAGGCGCGACGCACGGTGACCCGTTGCAGCACCAGCACCAGCAGCAGCGCCACCACCCCCACCACCAGGCCCACCTGACGCATCAGGCGAAAGCTTTCCCGCACGGGTGTGTAGTCCTGCGCCACGCTGATGGAAATCAACTTGCCAAAGCGCTTGTAGTCCGAGCGCAACACCAACAACTGCTGACCTTCCGGGCCCAATTGCAGGTTGCCCTTGAGCCCCGCCTCCGGGAGCCTGGGCAGCTCCTGATCCCACAGTGAACGAGAGCGCCAATGGACATCGGCAAAGTCGATACGAAAATAATGCCCGGAGAACGGCCGCTGATAAGCCGGTGACAGGCGCTGTTCATCCAACTGGACGCCGTTGGGCCCGCGCACCAGCGCCACCAGCAGGTTCTCGCTGTCGTTGCGCAAGCCCGCCTCCAGGTAGCGCTGCAAGCCTGCTTCGAACAGCAAGAGGCTGGTCTGCGCCAGTACCACGCCGACGATCACCATCACGCTGATCAACCCCAGGCTCAGGCGCCGCTGGATCGACTTCATGCCGGGGTGGCGCCAAATCGGTAGCCCTGGCCGCGCCGGGTTTCGATGACGCTGCGCCCCAGTTTGCGGCGCAGATGGTTGACATGGACCTCCAGTACATTGGAGTCACGCTCGGTCTCGCCGTCATATAAATGCTCGGCCAGATGGCTTTTGGACAGAATCTGTTCGGGGTGCAGCATGAAATAGCGCAGCAAGCGAAATTCAGCGGCCGTCAGTTGGATCTCGGCGCCATCGCGCAGTACACACTGGCGACCTTCATCCAGATGCAGGCCGGCAGCTTGCAGCGTTGGCTGGTTGGCTTGGCCGTGGGAGCGGCGTAACAGCGCCTGGATGCGCAGGTACAGTTCTTCGGGGTGAAAGGGTTTGCTCAGGTAATCATCGGCTCCGGCCTTGAGCCCTTCGATACGCTCGGCCCAGGAATCGCGGGCGGTGAGGATCAGCACCGGGATGGCCAGCGCGGCGGCGCGCCATTGCGCCAGCACCTCAAGCCCGGGCAAGCCAGGCAGGCCAAGGTCAAGGATGATCAGGTCATACGGCTCGCTGCGCCCTTGATACACGGCGTCGCGGCCATCGGCCAGCCAGTCGACCGCATAGCCCTGGCGCTGCAGGCCGGCCAGCAGTTCGTCGGCCAGGGGTACGTTGTCTTCCACCAGAAGCAGGCGCATCAGTCTTCCTCATCTTTGATCAGCACACCATTGGTCGCGTCCAGCTTGATCTCGCGTACCACGCCTTCGGTGGTCACCAATTCCACTTCATAGGCGTATTGCCCGTGTTTCTTTTCCAGCTCGGCCTCCAGCAGCCGCGAGCCGGGATAACGCGCCATGGCTTGGTGCAGCAGCTGTTCCAGCGGCAGAATCACGCCCTGCTGGCGCAGGGCCAGGGCTTCATCCTGGTTGAGGTCGCGGGCCGCCAGGCTGGAGCAAAAAATCATGAGCACCAGCGCCACTCGACTGCCGACGCGTAAATTTACCTTCATTACGTATCCTGATGATTCTTGAGAACCTGCCCGGTGAGCGCGTTCAATTCAACGTCCCATTCAATGCCGTCGGCATCTTGCAGCTCGACTTCGTAGACGTACTTGCCGTATTCCTCATCCAGGTCGGTGTCCAGTAGCGTCGAACCGGGGTGAAGGGCCAGGGCCGTGGCTTCCAATTGATCGAAAGCGACAATAGTAACAGTGGCGGGCACGATCAGTGGCTTGTCAGGGTCCGCGGCGGCGGCTTGGGTCGCCGTAACGATGATGATAGCGGCGGCGCCCAGAACAGTGAGGCGCTTCATGATAAGTCTCCGTTACATGATGTTTTCCTACGCCGGTCACGGTACCTGTCGCAACTTAACTGAAACTGAATTGCCACCATGGCAATTTCCGAGCGGACCCTTTTCCCCACTGCCAGCGAGATTTTCTATAATGCCCCGCTTGCCTCACCAGAGACCGGTATGACTGCCATCCACATCAAGTTCCCTGCCTTGACCCTCAAGGCAGGCAAACGTGCGTTCAGCCGCATTCGCGAACAGGGACTTGCGCCTGCCGACGTGGGTATCCTCCCCGGTGCGGCCGGTGGCCCCAAGGCCCTGGGTATCCAAGGGCTGGACTTGGCGCTGTTCGGTGACTGGTTGCCGCGCGCACCAAGGGAACGCGCGCTGATCGGCGCCTCCATTGGTTCGTGGCGGTTTGCCAGCGCCTGCCTGCCCGACCCGGTGCAGGGCTTGCTGGACCTGGGCCGCTTGTATAACGAGCAGCGCTTTGCCAAGGACGTGACCATGGCCGAAGTCAGTCAGAGCTGCCAACGGATGCTCGATGACCTGCTGGCCGGCCGTGATGCGCAGGTACTGAACAACCCCGACTACCGGCTGAACATCATGGTGGTCAAGAGCCACGGGCTGCTTGCCGATGACCACCGTGGGCGGCTGGGGCTGGGCTTGTCGTCGGTGATTGCCGATAACCTGCGGGGCCGCGCCCGGCTGTCGCGGCATTTCGAGCGGCTGATCATCCACGACCCGCGCCAGGCGCCGCCGGTACATCCGCTCAAGGACTTTGCCTCGCGCTTCATCGACCTGGAACTGGGCAACCTGCGCCAGGCGCTACTGGCATCCGGCTCAATCCCCATGGTCATGCAAGGCGTGCGCGACCTGCCCGGCGCCGGGGCCGGCACCTACCGCGACGGCGGCCTGCTGGACTACCACCTCGACCTACCCTATCTCGGCGATGACATCGTGCTGTACCCGCACTTCACCGATCGAGTCATCCCCGGCTGGTTCGACAAGGGCCTGCCGTGGCGACGCAGCAACCCGCAAGGCTTGCAGGATGTATTGTTGCTGGCGCCATCCAGGGACTACCTGGCCCGCCTGCCCCACGGCAAACTGCCAGACCGTAGTGACTTCAAGCGCTTTATGGGCGACGACCCGAGCCGCAACAAATATTGGCAAACCGCGATGAGCGAGAGCCGGCGGCTGGGGGACGAGTTCCTGGCATTGGCAGATAACGGCAAATTGGGCGAACACTTGCAAGCCCTTTGACCCTGGCGAGGGGCGGTATGCGCAAGGGTTGATCAAACTGTTAAACTCGCCGCCTGCCAGACACCTGACCGAGCTGAAAACACTGTGGAAATCTTCAAGGAATTTACATTCGAATCCGCCCACCGCCTGCCCCACGTACCGGAAGGCCATAAATGCGGGCGCCTGCATGGGCATTCGTTCAAGGTGGCCATCCACCTGAGCGGCGACCTGGATCCCCATACCGGCTGGATTCGCGACTTCTCGGAGATCAAGGCGATTTTCAAGCCGCTCTATGAGCGCCTCGACCACAACTACCTCAATGACATCCCCGGCCTGGAAAACCCCACCAGCGAAGTGCTGGCCAAGTGGATCTGGAATGAATTGAAACCTCTGCTGCCGGAGCTCAGTGCAATCCGCATCCATGAAACTTGCACCAGCGGCTGCATCTATCGCGGCGAGTAAGCGGTAGCGTGTCGAAAACCACCTACGGGTGGTTTTTTTTGGAAATGCCTACAGGAGAACGTGATGGAAAACACCTGGCTGGCCCACGCCAAGCGCTTGCAGGCACTGGCTTCCACGGGGCTGCATTTCTGCACCGATGATTTCGAGCGCGAACGTCTGGAAGAAATTGCCCTGATCGCCCACACCATGCTGGCGCAGTTGGGCAGCGTGCCGCTGGAGCGTATCAACGGCCTGGTCTCGGATTTTGCCCAGAGATATTCGACGCCGATGGTCGATGTGCGCGGTGCAGTGATCGAAGGTGAGCGGATTTTGCTGGTACGGGAATCGACGGATGGCTGCTGGGCATTACCGGGTGGTTATGCCGACATCGGTTTGTCGGCGGCCGAGAACATTATCAAGGAAATCCGCGAAGAAGCCGGGCTGACGGTCACCGCAAGGGCGTTATACAGCGTGACGCACAAAGCCAAGGGCTTGTACCGGCCGGATGTGAGGGATTTCTACAAGTTGTACTTCCTGTGTGACCGGGTGGACCAACTCGCGCCCATGGCAGGTTTTGAAACCACCGAAGTCGGGTTTTTTACACTGGATGATCTGCCGCCCCTGTCTCGCGGGCGCACGATTGAAGGTGATCTTGAGGCGGCCTTTGCGTTTCATCGGGGTGAGACCACGCAGACGCTGTTCGACTGAGCCAGTTTGGCTCACCGCTGCACTGCTTCTGCACCGGATTGGGCTGGGGTAACTTGAAGGGGCTTGCTTGCGCTAGCTGATATCTACCCGCCTCTGCGTTGGCACGCACGATGCAAACGAGCTGCGTCACCACTCAGGGAGCAGCCCCCATGACGCAGCAACCACCTGGCAACGATTACCCCCTCAGCGAAGTCCCCCTGCATGCGCGCAAAGGCCTTGCGTCCACGGCCATGGTGTTGCTGGGTTTTACCTTTTTTACCGCAACCATGTTTGCCGGCGGCAAGCTGGGGGTGGCGTTCAGTTTCATCGACATGCTCGGCGTCGTGGCCCTGGGTAACCTGTTGTTGGGTATCTATGCCGCAGGCCTGGGTTACATCGCGTTCAAGAGTGGCCTGAATTCGGTGTTGATGGGGCGTTTCTGTTTTGGCGAAGTGGGCAGCAAGCTCAGCGACTTGATCCTCGGTTTTACCCAGATCGGCTGGTATGCCTGGGGCACTGCCACGGCGGCCGTAGTATTGGGCAAGTATTTCCAGCTGAGCCCAGGCAGTGTGCTGGGGTTGATGATGGTGTTTGGCTTATTGTTCTGCGCGACCGCCTATGTGGGGTATCGCGGGCTGGAAATCCTGTCCTGGGTCGCAGTGCCTGCAATGGGGTTATTGTTGATCCTGTCGATGTGGGTCGCCACGGTGAAAGTCGGCGGGCTACCGGGGCTGCTGGCGGTGGTGCCGACCGCAGAGTTGGACTTGTCCACGGCGATTACCCTGGTGTTCGGCACCTTCGTCAGCGGTGCGACCCAGGCCACCAACTGGACGCGGTTTTCGCGCTCGGCCAAGGTCGCGGTGCTGGCCAGCCTGATCGGCTTTTTTATCGGCAATGGCCTGATGGTGCTGATCGGCGCCTATGGCGCCATCGTCTATCAGCAACCGGATGTGGTAGAGGTTTTACTGCTGCAAGGTTTCGCCATGGCCGCGATGGCGATGTTGCTGCTCAATATCTGGAGCACCCAGGACAACACCATCTACAACTTCGCCGTCGCCGGTTGCAACCTGCTGCGCACCCAGCGCCGCAAAACAGTGACCCTGGCCGGTGCAGTAATCGGCACCCTGCTCGCCTTGCTTGGCATGTACGACCTGCTGGTGCCCTACCTGATCCTGCTGGGCACCGTGATCCCGCCGATTGGCGGGGTGATCATGGCGGACTTCTTCTATCGTTATGGCGGCCAATACCCGCGTCTGGCGGATGCTCGCCTGCCGGCATTCAACTGGCCAGGTCTGGTAGCGTATGGGGTGGGTACCGTACTGGCGTTCAATTCGCCATGGGTCGCGCCGCTGGTGGGAATTGTTGCCGCATCGCTGACCTACGTGTTGCTCAGCGCCATACTACGCATCATGACCGCCGGGGCATCGGTATCGCCTTGAGGATCCGGCGGCTGCCTGCCTGATTGTTTTTAGCCAAGAGGAACTTGACCATGCACATCATCAATGCCCGCCTGCGCAACCGTGAAGGCTTGCATGATCTGCACCTGGAACACGGCCGGATCGCCAGTATTACTGCGCAAACCAGCGTGCCCACGCTCGCGGCCGGCGATCTGGACGCCGCCGGCAACCTGGTGATACCGCCTTTCGTCGAACCCCACATCCACCTTGATGCCACGCTCACTGCCGGCGAACCGCGCTGGAACATGAGCGGTACGCTGTTCGAGGGGATCGAGTGCTGGGGGGAGCGCAAGGCCACCATTACCCAGGAAGACACCAAGGCCCGGGCCAAAAAAACCATCCAGGCCCTCGCCGCTCATGGTATCCAGCATGTGCGCACCCATGTCGACGTCACCGACCCGGACCTCACCGCGCTCAAAGCCATGCTGCAAGTGCGTGAAGAAAGCACGCACCTGATCGACCTGCAAATTGTTGCCTTCCCCCAGGAGGGCATCGAGTCGTTCCGCAATGGCCGCGAGTTGATGGAGGAAGCCATTCGCCTGGGCGCCGACGTAATCGGCGGCATCCCCCACTTCGAATACACCCGCGATCAAGGGGTCAGTTCGGTGAAGTTCCTCATGGACCTGGCCGAACGCACCGGTTGCCTGGTGGACGTGCATTGTGACGAAACCGATGACCCTCACTCACGCTTTCTCGAAGTACTTGCCGAAGAAGCCCGCAGCCGCGACATGGGCACCCGCGTCACCGCCAGCCACACCACGGCCATGGGCTCCTACGACAACGCGTACTGCGCCAAACTGTTTCGCCTGCTGGGGCATTCCGGCATCAGCTTTGTGTCTTGCCCCACAGAAAGCATCCACCTGCAAGGCCGCTTCGACAGCTTCCCGAAACGCCGCGGCGTCACCCGTGTCAACGAGTTGCTCGAGGCCGGCATGAACGTGTGTTTCGGCCAGGACTCCATCGTCGATCCCTGGTACCCGTTGGGTAACGGCAACATCCTGCGCGTGCTGGAAGCCGGCCTGCACATCTGCCATATGCTCGGCTACCGCAACCTGCAAAGCGCGCTGGACCTGGTCACCGACAACAGTGCCAAGGCCATGGCCCTGGGTGACCGCTATGGTCTGGAAGCCGGCCGCCCTGCCAACCTGCTGATCCTGTCGGCCGACAGCGACTACGAAGTCATTCGTAGCCAGGGCCTGCCCCTGTACTCGATCCGCAACGGCAAGGTGCTGATGAAGCGGCAACCGGCACAGGTGGAGTTTATGTAACCCGGTGGCTAGACGATGGAGTCGATATCCAGTGTTTGCGCCCTTGCCAGATCATCGTGGGAAGGCGGTGGGATGCTGGCAAATTGAGCAGGCTCGCGATTCTCACGGTGGCTGAACCAGCGTTTGAGGCTGGCTTGCAGGTGCGCGGCCCCCGCATGACTGCCGTAGACATCGCGGGCTTGAAGGCGGCGCCAGCGCAGGCTGGCCAGACGCTCGCGACTGGTATGTAAACGGTCGATCTCGGCGTTCAAGGCATCGCTGGTTTCATGGCTGCGATCATTGGCAGGGCGTCGATGGGCGAACTCACGCCGTTTGGCCCGCAGTTGCGCGCGCATGTCCTCAAGCGCCTGGTCGAGCAGCTCAAACTCCCTTGGAGTCACCAAGGGGCCTTGGCTATCCAGGGTTTGTTGCCAGCGGCGCAATGTAGCCCAGGCCGCGGGGATGTAGCTGGTGGTCATGAAGTGTTGACCGGACTGAAAAAGCTGCCTCAATAGATTGTCTCGGTCGGGCATGTCGCCCTGCAGTTGCAATGCGCGATTACAACCTGCCTCTTCGATGGACTCACAGCCCGGCTTCCATAACACCGAAGAATGGGTGCCGTCCGGGAGCGTGATCGGCATGAAGTGATGTTGTTCACCATGATGTTGATAGGGGTTGCCCCCCATGCGCACCAACCCGGCGGCGAACAACAGGCCACCGGGTGCAGGAGCACTGAATAACGTGATGGCCCCGGGTATCCAGAGTTTGGCGGTGGTGTTCATCCACGGGGCGGGGACACTAGGCACGGGGTCGTTGTGATTGACGATGCGGTGGTGGACCAGTGATGAAGCGCCGGCAGTGAATTCGGAGTCAGCGGCACGGGGCGCCCCATAGGTGTAAAGGAGGATGTTGTAGTGGGCGTCCGGCGTTCGGCGCAGTCCTTCGGCCAACAGCAATGCAATGGCGCCGCCAAGGCTGTGGCCGCAAATTACAATGCGCTGGCCGGTGTGAAACCTAGCAAGATAACCGAGTATGAAATTTTGCATGGCCCGAAACGCTTGATAAAACCCGAGATGCGCTTTACCAACACCCTCAACAAGGGAGACCTGATGGGCATCCGCATCACGCAAGACGTCGGCGCCGCTAGCCGTGCCACGCACAGCGATGAGAACAACCTCATTGTGATGACAGATGAATGCTTGAGTATCCGTACCAGACTCAACATCGTTAAAAAAATGAAGTCGCTCTGGGTGTTCAGGACTACCCAAGGTGTCACCCTGTCCGTACAACGCGGGATCAAAAGGCAAAATCTCAAATCGACGTGAATAGGCCACCTCTTCATACACTGGGAAAAAACGCTGTACTTGCTCTGAGTCGAATCTCCACGCTTCCTTGTAGCAAGACAGGTATTCGACAAATAAATTTCCGATACTTGGATCCAGTGGAAAGCTGACCTTATCCTCAGGCGCTGTCGAGGGTTCTTGACCAAACTCGCAGTAACTTAATGTAGCCATTAAAGCCAATTGGTAAAGATTTAAAGCACAAAATTGATCATGTATTGAAATGGCGGGGCGTAACGCTCGCAGAGGACGAACCTCCAACACCGTAAACCTCTTGGGAAACAGTACCAATCCATTGGAAGATAGTTCTGGAGGCCCAAACCCAAGGTCTGCCATCAATTTTTGCACATGCCGCCTTGGGTGGCGGGTTTGCGACGATCGTGGCGGCAGGTGAGCGCTATGTCGAACCAGATCACTCACTTCAACTTGATAAAAATGATCTGCATTCTGCCGTGCAGGATTATTTTCGCCATGCTGATCGTGGCTAACAAGAAAATGTGTTTGCTCGGCACGTACTTGAAGCTCAGTGATAGGCAAAGCGTAAAAGGATCGCGACATCAGCGACTGATAAAGCTCCTCCTGTCCCGAATACCGCTCCTCCATCACAAGGATTACGGGGCCACAGGAAAAATCCGCCACTCTGGCGAAACCCTCCCCGTTCAACCGACCTCTGTACTGTTGCCCCGCACCATCATAGATTGTGTAAGGCAGCCCCCCATAACCCTTACCACTCCCGGTTTCATCCACTAAGCAAAACGTCAACCAATGCCCTTTCAATGGGCAAGCAGGCATCCTGTCGTTGAAGAACTGCTGCTTCCATGCATCGTGTTCCATGAGTTTCCTCCTTATTAATCACAGGTCGGATAAATACTGCAAAGGCGCCCATCTGGCATTTTGAAAGCCTTGAAGTCAGAGACATTGCCACGACAAAATGCAAACATATCCTCCTGACTTTCGCCCTTGCAGCGCTTCCAGCCACCCGACACTTTTACCCAGTTATCCTCCACGGCTGGCAACTCATCTTCGGTTAATGCAAGCACCATTCTCAATGTCTTCCCGGACAATCCGCTACGAGAAACATGTCCGCCGGCTCGTACCTTCGTGGGCTGTCCACTTGCATTCAACGAATTACATCGAAGCACCTTGATAACGGCATGTTCAGGGCCAACAGTACGAAATAACCATTGGCATTGCCCAGGGAGCTCTTGAGGCCGAGTACCAAGCACTGAAAATATGCCAGGTCCTTGATTATCCAGAAAATAGATAGCCGCATAATCCCGCCCGATATCCGACCAGCGCGTGCCCCACGTCGCATTAATTGCAAACACAAGTTTGCGTAAAACAAGCGGGCAGCCTTCCACCTGTTGTGTTAATGGCACATCAAAACTCACTCTATTTGCCACTGACTTGCTGGCAGCCTTGAATATCTTCAGATTCGGACGTTTACCGCCTCGCCGGGTCAGCTCGCACATTTCTCCCGATGCTGGTGTGTATGACGCATCGCCAACAAGGCTGAATTGCGCCGGCAAATCCACCTCCAATGTAAAACTATCCACCACCCGCCCCGCGCACCCCGGAATCCCCGCCCCCCCAAGAACAAGCAACACCGCTGCCATCCACCTATTCATCGTTTTCCACCTCCCTGTGCCACTGCTCCACGACCCGTTCAAAATGCACTTCAGGTGTTTCCCCAGCCCGAGGCGGCCAATGAATAACGCTGCTTCGGATCGTCTCTTCCAACCGGCGCACCACCAGGAACGCCAACTGCTCGGGGCTGCGCCATTGCCAGGTCCGCGCCTGTTCCAGTATTTGGCTGAGCCAGACCCTGGGGTCCTGGAATTCGACCAATGCCGCCAGGTCCTCACTGTGCTCCGCGAGCAGATAACGCAGGATATTGGCGTGCAGGATGGCTTCGGCCTGTGGGTTTGGCGTATCCAGCCAGGGCGCTGGATCCGGTGCCGAGTAATCGCCCGGAGCAGGGTTTTCGCTTTGGTGCCAGCGCCCTTCATGCCAATAGCACACGCTGACCAGCGGCCCGAGATAGACCGGCCAGTGCTCCTTTGATAGATGGAGCAAGGCGCGGGCCAGGGTGCGGTTGTCGTGAATACGATAGAGCGCCCGCTGCCCCGTCGGCCCCACCAGCAGCCTGTCGCGCCAATGTCGCGTTGCACCCGCCAAGTCGGCAGCGGATAGGCTAAAGAGCCATCCCCAGTTCGACTCGGGATGTTGCAGCAGGTCGATCAGTGCGGGCTCGTTCATTTGTTCCAGCAATAGGATCAGCGGGCCAGAACTCGCCAACTGCGCCGCATCGGTCTCGCTGTAGAGGTTGCAATAACGCGACAGATCGCGCCCTGCCAGCAGCGGTTGGCTAGCCTCATGACTCCCCTCAAGCATCAGGCATAGGTGGTAGCCTTGTTGCTGCTGTCGGGCCATCCATCGAGTGACCAGACTGTCCATCAAGCTGCCCTCCCCGCAATATCGTACTGACCTTCGCGGCAGCATTCGCACAGCGGGCAAAAGTCCGCACCCAGTTTTTTAGCCAAATCCATGATGACGCCTTGCGCTGCAGAAATTTGCGCGCCGGCAACTGGCGGGGGCGTTACCGAGCGCGTTGCGGACGGTGAACCGCCCAGGATGATGGGCCGGCTGCTGAAAATACCGCCGGCCTGAATCAGCAGGTGCTCTCCGCCAGCCTTCAGGCTCAGTTGCGCACCCGCATCAATCACCAGGTTGGCACCAGCCTTGAGATGAACCTGTTGTCCGGCTTCGATCACCAGGGTCTGAGCAACACGGGTCAGGCTATCGCCCTGTACGTCGAGGTGGTCGTGCGCCTCGAGCACAACCTTGCGAGCACCAAGAACATGGCGACGCTCCTCACTTTCCAACCGAACCGTACTGGTTCCCCGAATGACTTCATGCCGTTCCCCTGCCACTTCCAGGCGGCTGTCATGCCCCACCCGTTGTTCCAGATCACGCTGGGCGCGCAGGTAGATGAGCTCTTCGCCACTGCGGTCTTCCAGATGCAGCTCATTGCCACCGCTACCGCCTGGGGAACTACGGCTGCGCAGTACCGTGCGTGTCTTGTGCTGTGGCAAGGGGTAAGCCGGCAAGTGCAACGCATTGGGCAAACAGCCGTTGACCAAAGGTTGGTCCGGGTCGCCTTCCAGGAAGCTCACCAGCACTTCCATGCCTACCCTGGGAATGACCAGCGCGCCAAATCCGTCACCGGCCCAGCCCGAAGTCACCCGCAGCCAACAGCTGCTCGTATCGTCGTTTTTGTCCAGGCGATCCCAATGAAAGCGCACCTTCACCCGGCCATAGGCATCGCAATGCACGTCCTCTCCAACGGGCCCGGTTACCGTTGCGGTCTGGCTGCTACTGATCGTCGGCTTGGGGTGCTTGAGGGCCGGGCGATGTACTGCGCGCCAGGGGGTTGCAGTGAATCGGTTGCGATAGCCCTGAAACCCGCTGGCCTCGAATGCCGACTCTTCCAACACCTGCGGCTGGCAGCCCTCATGACGCACCGACGTCAGCAACCATAAGTCATTGCAGGCTGGATCCGGGTGACCGCACAGTTCAAGAAAGTGACCACTGCGTAACGCGGGTTGATCGCTTTTGCCCAACACCCGATGGCGATCACGCTGATGGCGCTCCAGGCCACGTCGCGCCAGTTGCGCCCCCCGGGCACGGCCGGTGAAACCACCGGGGCATTCATAGTCTTCCCATGGTTCTGCCGTTTTGGCACCGGCCTGTTCTTGCAGGCAAAACGAAGGATGCTCAAAGTCATAGTCTCGACGCACGGTTCGCTGACTGCGTGCTTGCAAACGCCGGTCGAAGCGCTGGACCACCCGGGCCTCGAGCGCCGGATCACCCGACGAGCAATAACGCTGCACCGCCAGCCGTCGAAATACCGTCTGGTCGTCACCGAATACCAGCAGATGGTTATCCACGCTGTGGCGAAAATGGTAGTGAATACCCTCCTCTTCACACAGCCGCTGTATAAAGTGCAGGTCGGATTCCCTGTACTGCACGCAAAACACCCGCGGTGGATACACCACCGGTCCAAGCTCGAAGGCATAGGCGTCGGCAAGGATCCCGTGGTGTTCAAGGACCGTTGCAATGATCTGCGGCACGCTGCGTTGCTGGAATATCCGCTGGTCGCGACGATGGGCAAGGCAGGCCAGGCGCGGGGCGAGGGTCAGGTGATAACGGGTGAGCCGCACGCCAGGGTCATCTCGACCGATGGCGTAGACCTGCCCATGCAGCCCCTGCTCCGCTTCGCCAAAGTCCAGATAGGCGGGTTGATGAAGAAGCGCCTCCAAATCGAAGGAAGGGTCTTCGCTGACCAGTTGCACATGTATGAAGTAAGGCTGATCGAGGGCTTCAGTGCCTTTGAATGCCACTACCTGAAAGTCTGTGGTTATGCCTGGAAGAACCAATTTGAAACGTGACGAAACAAACGCGTTAACCATCCTTTGTTACCCGCCATCAACTTTTCAACTGAACGACTCCCCCTCGCCAATACCTGATGGATTGCGAAAAAAAGCACCTGAACAGCCTAAAGCTTAGCGATTTCCCGCGCTTTTCGGCGCTTACCCAATAAAAAAGAAGTTTCGTACACCGAAGATGGAAGTGTCGCTTATAAAGCAAGACATACAGCCAATGAGCCATCTAAGAACAACAAGAAAACTCTTACGCGAGTTTATATCTGAATAACCAAGTTCAGAAGAAACAGCTGACATCTGCCCACCAACGTTATCGGACAGGGGAAGCGTATTACAGAACCTCCAACCTGTGGGAAGTGGACTGGAAAGTGGTAATCCGTCGCAAGAAACCTGGGGTTCAGCCACCCTCACGAGGATTACGCACCTTCCAGACCACCGCCTACAGGTTCAATCACTCCTGTGTGGTTATCAGCCACCAAAGCGTTCCGGCCCTGTAAAAAAATAATTTTCTCAATCCGTATTTTTAATCCCGAACGCGGAGGGAACCCGGCTCGCTCCAGAGGGCCTGATGTGCAAGGATGTAACACTGAACATCGCTCGATGAACGCAAAACCAAGGACTTTTCATGACTGCCATCCCCACCCCTGCGCCCGTAATTCCCGGGCGGCTGGAGCAGATGTCGACGCGCATCGCTTTCTTTATCGCTGGCTTCGGTATCGCCGCCTGGGCGCCGTTGGTGCCGTATGCCAAAGCGCGCGCCGATCTGAATGAAGGCACGCTTGGCCTGCTGCTGTTGTGCCTGGGAGTTGGCTCGATCATCGCGATGCCGGCAGCAGGCGCCTTGGCATCGCGCTACGGCTGCCGTCGCGTGCTGACCGCGGGGACGCTCATGATCTGCCTGGCCCTGCCGATGCTGGCCACGGTCAGTTCGATCCCGTTGTTGATCGCAGGGTTGTTCCTGTTCGGCGCGGGCTTGGGCACCGTGGATTCCACCGTCAATCTGCAAGCGGTGATTGTCGAGCGCGCCAGTGGTAAAACCATGATGTCGGGCTTCCATGGTTTGTTCAGCCTGGGGGGCATCGTCGGCGCAGCGGGGGTTGCCGGGTTGCTGGGCCTGGGCCTGTCGCCACTTGAGGCGACGCTGGTAGTAGTGGTTATCATGGTTGTGGCGCTGCTCAAGGCCGCACCGCACCTCCTGCCTTATGGCAGTGAAAGCTCCGGCCCGGCGTTTGCGGTGCCACATGGAGTGGTGTTGTTTATCGGTTGCCTGTGTTTCATCGTGTTCCTGGCCGAAGGTGCCGTGCTGGATTGGAGTGCTGTATTCCTCAGTGCCGAGCGCGGCCTGGATGAAGCTTACGCCGGCCTTGGCTACGCGGCATTTGCCTTGACCATGACCGCTGGGCGTTTGACCGGTGATGCCATTGTCCGACGCCTGGGGGCAACGCGAGTGATCGTGATCGGGGGCACCTTGGCGTGTGTCGGCCTGCTCATCGCGACGCTATTACCCGCCTGGGAAACTGCATTGCTTGGATACGCATTGGTGGGTGCCGGGTGTTCGAATATCGTGCCGGTGCTGTATACCGCCGTCGGCAAACAAAAGGTCATGCCGGAGCATATTGCGGTGCCGGCCATCACCACGCTCGGTTATGCCGGCATTCTCGCCGGCCCTGCGGTGATCGGTTTTATCGCCCATGGCAGCAGCCTGAGCACCGCCTTTGTATTGATAGCAGTGTTGCTGGCGGCCGTGGCCATCAGCGGCAAAATCCTCAAGGTATAAGTCAGCGCGCTTTGCGAGCATCGTCCTGCTCCCGCCAGCGCTCGAGGCTTTTGTTGCTCAGCCACCCCTCTTTGTGGGGGGGCCCAAACAGTCGCGTGCCGTTGGCACGTTCCAATGAGGGCAGCAAACCTGGGCGTTCGAAAATGTTCTTCGCCGTGTAGACACACAACTCACTGTATTGGGGCCTGGGCATGCCGGTAGACGTGTCCAGTACAGGGCTGCCCTGCTGATCAACTTCGTAAGGGTCCTGCATGACCGCCTTGAGCTTGGCAATCTCAACGTACTGGTGTTGTTCGAACAGGAAGGTGCGATCCATTGTCTTGTCTCTCAACTGTTCAAACTGGCTTTGCAGCGCTTGCACCACTTGCGCGTTGCCATGGGTATGAAACGGATCCTGGCTGAACACACTCGCCGAGCTGTTGCCATGCAAAGCCTGGGCTGCCGCACTGAGGCTGTCACGCGTGATATCGCCGTCGCGGCTGAAGATGGTGTCGCTTAACCGCGCACGCTTGAGAATTTCCCTGACGACCTGAATGACGCCGTCCAGTGCCTCGTTTTCACCCATGGGTTGAGCGGCGATCCGCTGCAATGACATCCAGGTCAAGCGCCCCTCATTAAGGAAGGGGTGCAACAGACCAAAGGCTTTTTCAAGGGCCTTTGCCAATTGCTTGTCCGTTGAAGTTTCACCCGGCAAGGAACTGCTCGCCCGTTCAGCGGGGAAGTTCTGCAGGTCTCGATGACTTAGAGCGGATAACGTTCCGCGCAAAAGAGTGGGCTGGCGAGAGATTCCTCGCTCCGACACGCAAGAGGCTTCCTGCCAAGTGACCGGTGATAGCGACGTTGCTCGCGCGGCTGATCCGCCAGGGGCGAGAGGCCGACCGGGAGGTAGTACACCCTCGATTTTCATGGGTTTTCTCCAACTCTATTCAGATGCATATCCGCTTGGTGACCTGTGTCGGAATGACAAGATCAACGAATGGATTCCACTCGGACAAGCACCTCATGTGTGGTTGGAGGGAGACGGCAGTTCCGGATGAGTAGCGAATACCAATGACAATATGTAAAAGCCCAGGCGAGGCAGCATCAACCTGACTTTCGACTACGCCACCACGTCGTCAGGCTATTGATCAGCCCGGTGCTTTTCAGTGAATCGGCGCGGGCCACTGGAACCTGGCGGTCAGCCAACATGCCCCGGGAAAAATCATCCGCAACGGGCGCCTGAAATTTTCGCTCGCCGGCAAACGCTTTCATGCGGCGGGCTTGGGCCACATATTCCTGCGCTGCAGTGGGCATACCTTCTGATACTCCGCCCTTGTCGGAGAGCGAAGGTTTTACTTGCTGGTTGTTTTGCAGAAGTTCAAGGCGGCAGGATTGGGAGGAATTAAACGAAGTTGAAGTCATGTGTTTTCCCTCAGGCGAAATCTGAAAAGCGGTGGGCCGATGCACCACCGCAGTTACCACCTATGTGGCAAATAAGCGTAAGCCGTTCCTTAAATAATTTAATCAGGCGCCGTTTTCGCAGCGCAGCGCCTGAAAGTGGGTTATTGCGACAGTAAGGCCAATGCTTTGCGACGGATCTTTCCATCACCGTCGGCACTGACGAGGTTATCCATCAGTTTGAGCAGGTCGCCCCGTTTCATGACTGCCTGGGCCAATTGGATCAGGTGATCCTTGGCTGCATCGCCCGTGAGCTCCTGACTTGCAAGTTTCCTCAAGTCTTTGAATTTCAGGTGTGGCCCGCCGCTCCCATCCTTGAGTTCATCGAAATGCTCGAGCATTTCAGCGGCCAATTCCTTGTCAGTCTTGTACTTGAAGTAGTTATCTCCCTGGATAACCGCGTTCAGGCTTTTCCAATCAATAAGATCATTCAACGCACCGGTGCGACCGTCCCGGTCAAGCGCCGCCATCAGTTCCGGACGTCGCAGCAGCTCATTGGCCAAGCGGGTGTTTTCCCTCATGACCGGGTTAGGTGACCATCCTCGTTTCGCCATCGCAAGAATGCTGTCAACGCTGATAGACCCAGGGTTATTTGGATCTCTAAACGCGTTGAAACTGTCGCGCAATTGCTGCGCCAACTCTTCGTTACTCTTTAATGAGTATTGCGGGTCCGGCCTGCCGGGGGCGACCGGATAAGGCCTACCCCCTGCGGTAGGGTCGGGGCGCGGCGGTGGATTGCTTGCCCCGGGGTTGGGCCTTGGCGGCGGGTTGCTGCAGCCCGGATGCATGGGCGGCCGATGCCCCAGGAACCAATGACTGAGCCAGCGCTTGAGTTGGCTCAGTAAGTGATGCAGCCCGGGAGGGTTGTGTTGATGGCCAAGCACATCAGCCGCGGTTGTTGCCGGCTGATGGTGATCGAACACCGGCCCGGCCTTGTTTTCCGCGCTCGGGAAGTTGACATGGGCAGCTCGCTGATCATTGAAAGAAGGCGCAGCAGGGGCCTCGCGAGTGTGTTTGACGACGGCCTTGCCAGTGACTTGTGAAAGGTCTGGCGTTTTTGAAGCAGAGACGGATGTATCCATCGATACCGACATAGGTTTCTCCATTGCAGTAGGCGCGATTTTCAGCTTGTCGCTCCAACACAGTGTCGAAGCCCATCAGCTTTCCCATGTGTGGTTTTGTGTCGGAAACAGTTCCTGACGCAGCAACAGTATGTGCTTTGGCGGTGTAGGAAACACATCAGGCAGGCTTGCGTTACGCCTGGCGCAGGCAAAAAAAATCGCAACCCTTGGGCTGCGATTTTTGCCATCCATCGAAGATCAGAATCCAACGCTTGCCTGTACGAAGAACGTGCGTGGCTCGCCCAGGTATATCCCGGCGTTGTTGTCGCTGGAGCGCGTGTAATGTTGCTGGTCGAAGAGATTTTTCACCCCCACGCCAAGTTTCAGGTTCGACAGTTGCGCGCCGAAGTCATAACCGCTGCGCACGTTGACCGAAACATAGCCCGGAATATCACCGTACTGGCCGTCAGCGGTGCCTTGAGTGATATAGGTGGTGCCGGTGCCTGGCGCACGCTGGCCAGACTGGGCATAGACGTCCAGGTTGTGCGTCCAGTGGTTGACATCGTAACGCAGGCCCAGGGTCGCCACTTCACGGGAATACAGCGGCAGATCGCGGCCCTTGAACGGTACGTCGCCCTCGGAGGTGGCCTTGGTGTAGGTAAAGCCGGCGTTGGCGGTCAGGCCGTCGAGGCGCGGGTCAAGATTGGACAGGTCGTAGTGGGCCGACGCTTCGATACCAGCGTGCTTGGTGGCGCCGAGGTTGGTCCAGCCTACGTCATTGCTGACGTATTGCAGTTCATCCGAGAAGTCGATGTAGAACAGCGTCACTTCGCCGCCCCAGATGCTGTCGTTGTAGCGCGTCCCGATCTCGTAGGTCTTGGCTTTTTCCGGGTTCAGACCGTTGGCGGTCTGGTTGCCGGTACCGCCCTGCCCCAACTGGAAATACTGCAAGCTGCCGAAGGAGGTTTCATAGTTGGCGAACAGTTTCCATGCGTCGCTGACGTGGTACATCACGCTCAGGGCCGGTAGCGGTTCATTGTTGTGAATCTCGCGGCGTTTTTCCTCGGTACGCTTGCCGTTCAGGGCCACGACCGGGCGGTCATGCCATTCGGTGCGGATGTCTTCAAAGCGGATGCCCGGCGTGATGGTCCACTGGCCGATGTCGATTTTGTTGTCGATGTAGAACGCGCTGGCTTCGGTGCCGCCGGTGCGGTCTTGATAAACGTGGCCGTCGTTCTGCCCACCTGGCGTGGGTACGTTGTTGACCAGGTTCAAGCTGGTGGCCTGCTCATGCATGCCTTCCTTCAAATAGCGGTAGCCAACGCTGACTTCCTGCGTGCTGGGGCCCACATCGAACACATGAGACACCCGTGGCTCGATGCCGAAGGTGTAGTAGGTGCGTGGGTAGGAACTGAGGGTTTTCAGATCGCGGTTGGCGATGTTGCTGCCTCGGAAGCTGTCGGAATAGTAGGTCAGCACTTCAGCCTGGGTACGGTCGTCGATCTGGCGGATGTACTTGAAGGACACGTCCTTGCGGCGGCCGCTGAAGTTGTCCCAGTCGCGCACCGACTGGTACGGGTTGGCGTCAAACTGCTTCTGGGTCAGGCCACCGGGCATGTCGGCGCTGGCATCGTAATAGTGGAAGTTGAGCGAGAAGTCATCTTGATCAGTCGGCGCCCAGTGGGTCTTGAAGATTACATCGTCAATATCGTTGGAATTGTTGCTGTTGCGATAGCCTTTGCCATTGACCCCGGAGTACAGCAACGCGGCGCCGATGCCGTTGTCGGCGGTGCCGCCGATAAACGCATTTTCGACGTGCTTCCAGCCACCGTGGGCGGACGTTTGCAGGGTGGTGCCGACTTCCCCGGAGAATTTTTCCGGGATGGCGCGGGTCACGAAATTGATCACACCTCCGACGTTCTGTGGGCCATAGCGCACGGACCCGGCACCACGCACGACGTCGATGCTGTCCAGGTTACCGGCGGAAATGGGCGCCATCGACAGTTGCGGTTGGCCGTACGGGGCGAAGGCTGCCGGTACGCCGTCAATCAGCACGGTCGAGCGTGGCGACAGGCGTGAGGTCAAGCCGCGTACACCGACGTTGAGGGAAATATCGCTGCCCCCGGTGCCGTTGGATTCCTGTACCTGCACGCCAGGCACGCGGCGCAATACGTCACCGACGTTCATCGCGCCCTGCTCCACCATGGCTTCGCGGCGCACCACCGTGCGTGCACCCGCATGGTTTTGCACCACGGCGGCATCGGCATCGCCGAGCCAGTCGCCCACCACCTTGATGTCGGTGACGCCCAGTTCCAGCGGCGAGCCAGCTTCGCCAGTGCCGGCGCTCAGCGTGCGCAAGGTTACGGAGCCTGCGTCGATCTGGTAATCCAGCCCACTGCCTTGCAACAATTGGCGCAGGGCTTGTTCAGGCGAGAGGTTGCCATCCACTGCTGGGGCTTGCTTGCCGGCGACCATGTCGGGGCTGAAGAACACTTGCAGGGAGGTCTGCTGGCCCAGTTGGCTCAAGGCTGCGCCCAGGGGCTGGGCGCGAATATGAATGCCTTCGCCAGCCTGTGCGGCAGGCAGCGCGATGCTGACTGCAATAGCCAGGGCGAGAGGCGCCCAGCGGGAGATTTTATTGTTGTGGAGGGCGAGTTTTTTCACGTCGAACCTAGTCCTGTGATCGCAAAAGTGTGCGGCTGTTAATGCAAACCAGTTGCAGTTGCAGGAGAAGACGAATAACGCGAAAAAAACCTGAATGTCAGCGTGAAATAATTTCCTGGCTGCCGTCCGGCAAGGTGCGCAAGGCAACCGGCAGAATATGTGGCAAGGCTTTGAGCAAGGCGTCGGTGTCACTGGCGTTGAACACGCTGGTCAGACGCAGGTTGCCCACCGCTGCCGTGGTGACGCGCAACGGTTGCTCGCGATAGCGCGACACTTCCCGCGCCACTTCGGCCAGGCTAGCGTTGTTGAACACCAGTTTGCCGGTGCGCCATGCGGTCAGCTCTTCAGGGTTTACGGCGTAGGCCGCAGCCACTTCGCCCTGAGTATCGACATGAGTGCCCCGGCCGGCGGTGAGCGTCACGACTTGAGCCGACGCTCGTCCCTGCACCTTGACGGTGCCGGTCTCGACCACCACGCGGGTGCGGTCGTCATCGCGACGCACATCGAAGCGTGTGCCGGTGACCGTCACCTGCCCTGCCCCGGCGGCCACCACGAACGGGCGACTGACGTCGTGCTCGACACTGAACATCGCCTCACCCTGCTTGAGCTCAATGCCCCGCCGACCTTTTTCGTAGTGAACCGCAACCACACTGCGGCTGTTGAGGTCCATCACAGAACCGTCGGGCAAGGCCACCTGGCGCTGCTCGCCCACCCGGGTAGTGAACTCGGCGCTGTACGGCTTGGACTGGCCCAGCCCGCTGAACAAACCCAGGCCCACGGCAATGGCAACCACACCGGCCGCTACCGCATAACGCAGCACCGCGCCACCTCTGGGGCGCTCGGCCGGCGCATCGCACAAAGCCTGCAAACGGGGTTGGGGCAGCAGATCGGTGGCGCTCCACAGCCCTTGCAGCACATCGAATTCATATTGGTGTTCGGGCTGCTCGGCACGCCAGGCCTCGAAACGTCGCCGTTCTTCGGCGTTCAACGGGCCGTCTTGCAGGCGCACAAACCATTGTGCCGCTTCGTCACGGACACGCTTATCCATCGTGGAAGATCCTGTTTCAATGCGGGTCATGGCGCCATTGCATCCAGGCGGTCACGCAGATGCCGCAGGGTGCGGATCATATACTTCTCCACCATGTTTTTAGACAGCCCCAGGCGCACGGCGATTTCC
The DNA here is from genome assembly GCF_015277575.1 of Pseudomonas sp. OST1909. Classification (NCBI taxonomy): domain Bacteria; kingdom Pseudomonadati; phylum Pseudomonadota; class Gammaproteobacteria; order Pseudomonadales; family Pseudomonadaceae; genus Pseudomonas; species Pseudomonas sp. OST1909. The sequence goes on along the minus strand of NZ_CP063780.1, from coordinate 2,470,594 downwards.
TGCTGGGTGAGCCCCTCGATTTTCTGCCAGATAAAAATCTTGCGACAGTTGAGCGGCAACTCGACCAGGGCCCGCTCGATGGAGTCAGCCAACTGAATCGCGTGCATGTAATGCTCCGGATCACCGCTGTGGGGGGCGTGATCAGCGGCCTGCAACATCAACGCCTCGCGACGTTCTTCGCGCCGGTAGGCGTCCACCGCGATATTGCGCGCGGTTTGATGCAGGTAGGCGCGTGGTTGTGCAACCTCGCTGGCGTGGGACTCGAGCACTCGCACAAAAGTGTCGTGGGTCAGGTCCTCGGCTTGCTGACGGCTCCTCAAGCGGCGCGTCCACGTGCCGATCAACTCTTCGTAGTGCTCGAAAAAGCCTGTTCTGCGGGGCGGCTGAGGAATCATCGCGAAGGCACTGAGGAGGCGGGGCGTGAATAGTAATGTTTCCTATTAAGCAGGGCAATTGCTGTCCATCGGCGGTACGCCCGCCGCACTCAAACCCCTCAACTTTTTGAAATCACACTACTCATGTATTGATGCAGATCGCGGAAATCCTGAACGCTCCACGCGTGCGGCGCTATCTTCACACCGTTGTCCTTCAACGTCTTTGGAATCAGGTTGCCATTTGGGCGAAGTATTATCGACGACACGATCACGCCCGGATAATCATGCAGCCGTTGTTTGAACGCGGCGGTTGTAAGGTCGGGCGTGGGGGGATTGCTTTTTTTAGCCAATGGCCCGGAGGCCTTTATATCGGGGCCATGGCACACGGCGCATCGCTGTAGATAGAGCGTTTTTCCGTTGCTGTTTTCCGCAACGGCCAGTGATGTCTGAGCCAGTGGTAAAACGGCTGATAAGCCAATGAGTAAACGTTTCATCCTTGAGGTGCGTGTCGACATACACATTCCTTTGCTCCATCCCTTATCTTTTGTTTTCAGCATATTACGATAAACCTTTGCCTTGCGCCCCGGCGCTACACCTGCGGCCCACGGCCTGAGCGTACAAACCGCGCGGTGAACTTCCGCTCTACGCCGCCAGTCAGCTGAAAGGACTCTGATAAACACAGTGGGTGGGCGATGCAGATTTCCTTGCAGCAACAAGTAGCTCTGGTCACCGGCGCCAGTTCCGGCATCGGTGCTGGCGCAGCCAAAGCCCTGGCCGACGCGGGCGCGGCGGTAGTGCTTAACTACAACTCCCAGGCGGCCCCCGCCGAGGCCCTTGCCGCACAGATCAATGCCAACGGCGGTCGGGCGCTTGCCATCGGTGGCGATGTGTCCAAGGAGGCCGATGTCGAGCGCCTGTTCGCACAGACCCTCGATGCCTTCGGCCACCTGGATATTCTGGTGGCCAACTCCGGCCTGCAAAAAGACGCCAACCTGGTCGACATGAGCCTCGAGGACTGGAACACCGTGATCGGTGTCAACCTCACCGGGCAGTTCCTCTGTGCCCGAGCGGCGGTGCGTATCTTCAATCGTCAGGGCGTTCGCGAGGGCGTGTCACGAGCGGCCGGCAAAATCATCCATATGAGTTCGGTGCATCAAGTCATTCCGTGGGCCGGGCATGTGAATTATGCAGCGTCCAAGGGCGGCGTTGAGATGCTGATGCGCACCCTCGCCCAGGAAGTCAGCGAGCAACGCATCCGCATCAATGGCATTGCGCCTGGGGCGATTCGCACAGCAATCAACCGCGCAGCCACTGAAGGCGCTGCGGAGAAAGAGTTGCTCAAATTGATTCCTTACGGTCGTGTCGGCGATGTAGAAGATGTGGCCAATGCAGTGGTGTGGCTGGCCAGTGATGCTTCTGATTACGTGGTCGGCAGTACGTTGTTCATCGATGGCGGCATGAGCCTTTATCCGGAGTTTCGCGGCAATGGTTGATCTGAAAAAAGAACCCCAAAGCGCCATCGATGCCCATGGCATCATCGGCGACATGCGCAGTGCCGCACTGGTAAACGACCGTGGCAGCATCGATTTTTTCTGCTGGCCGGAATTCGACAGCCCGTCGATCTTCTGCGCACTGCTCGACACGCCCGACGCCGGCACCTTCCAACTTACCCCGGACCTGCCCAACGCCCGCCGCGAGCAGATCTACCTGCCTGACACCAACGTGCTGCAAACACGCTGGCTGAGTGACGAGGCAGTGGTGGAAATCACCGATCTGCTGGCCGTCAGCGAAGACGTTGACGATTTGCCGCTGCTGATTCGCCGCGTACGGGTAGTCAGTGGCCAGGCAACTCTGCACCTGCGTTGCGCCGTGCGCCACGACTACGCCCGTGCCAAGACCCACACCACAGCCGATGACAGCGGCGTGCTGTTCAGCGCCGACGGTCAGCCCGGCCTGCGCCTGGTAGGCAGCCACCCGCTGACCCTCGAAGAAAATGCCGTCGTATCCCGCTTCACCCTGGCCCAGGACGAGGGCGCTGAATTTGTGCTCGGCGGCCAGGATGATCCGCGGGTGGTCAACGACTGCACGGACCTGTACCTGGAACGCACCCTCAAGTTCTGGCGCGGCTGGATCTCCCAGTCCAATTACCGTGGGCGCTGGCGCGAAATGGTCAACCGCTCGGCCTTGGCGTTGAAGCTTTTGACCTCGCGCAAGCACGGCGCAATCATCGCCGCCGCCACCTTCGGCCTGCCGGAAAGCCCCGGCGGCGAGCGCAACTGGGATTACCGCTATACCTGGATACGCGATGCGTCGTTTACCGTCTACGCGTTCATGCGCCTGGGGTTTGTCGAGGAAGCCAACGCCTATATGCGCTGGCTCAAAGGCAGAGTCAGCGACTGCTGCGGCCAGCCGACCAAAATCAATATTCTCTACGGCATCGACGGTCGCCAGGAGTTGCCGGAAACCACCCTCGATCATTTGCGCGGCCACGGCGACGCCCAACCGGTGCGCGTGGGCAACGAAGCGTTCGACCAGATCCAGCTGGATATCTACGGCGAATTGATGGACGCGGTGTATCTGGTCAACAAGTACGGCGAAGCCATTTCCCACGAAGGCTGGAAACATACGGTGGAAGTGGTCGACCAAGTGTGTGAGATCTGGAACCGCAAAGACGTAGGTATCTGGGAAATGCGCGGCGAGCAACACCACTTTTTGCACTCGCGCCTGATGTGCTGGGTGGCTTTGGACCGAGCTATTCGCCTCGCCTCCAAACGCTCGCTGCCCGCCCCGTTCGCGCGCTGGGACCAGACACGCCAGGCTATCTACGCCGACATCTGGAGCAACTTCTGGAACGAAGAACGCGGGCATTTCGTCCAGCATATCGGCAGTACGGCGCTGGACGGCTCGATGCTGTTGATGCCGCTGGTGCGCTTCGTTGCGGCCACCGACCCGCGCTGGCTGGCGACGCTGGAAGCGATCCAGAAAAGCCTGGTGCGCGACGGCATGGTCTACCGCTACCGCAATGACGACAGCCAGATCGATGGGCTGCAAGGCACAGAAGGCGCATTTGCTGCCTGCTCGTTCTGGTACGTGGAATGCCTGGCCCGCGCCGGACAAGTGGAAAAGGCCCACCTGGAATTCGAACAGCTGCTGCGCTACGCCAACCCGCTGGGGCTGTACGCCGAAGAATTCGACAGCCAGGCTCGGCACTTGGGCAACACACCTCAGGCGTTGAGCCACTTGGCATTGATCAGTGCGGCAACCTTCCTGGACCGCAAACTCAGTGGGGAGAAGACTGTATGGCAACCCTGACGACCCCTGCCCCGCTGTTGTATGCGCGCACGTCCATGCTAGACGTGGCTTATGAGACGCACGGCCCCATCGCGGGCGAGCCGGTGATCCTGCTGCATGGATTCCCTTATGACCCTCGCAGTTATGACGAAATCGCGCCGGTGCTGGCCGAGCGTGGTTATCGGGTGTTGGTCCCGTATTTGCGCGGTTATGGCCCGACGCGGTTTATCAACGACCAGGTCATGCGCTCCGGCCAACAGGCGGCGTTGGCCAAGGACCTGCTGGATTTCATGGATGCGCTGTCCATTAAGCAGGCCACGCTCGCCGGGTATGACTGGGGTGGGCGCGCGGCGTGTATTGTCGCGGCGCTATGGCCCGAGCGGGTACGCGGCTTGGTGACGGGGGACGGTTACAACATCCAGGACATCGCCAAGTCCCTTGAGCCTCGGGCACCGGAAACCGAGCATCGATTGTGGTACCAGTATTACTTCCACACCCAGCGTGGGGTCGACGGTTTGACCGCCAATCGACGAGAGCTGTGTGAGTTGTTATGGCGGCTTTGGTCGCCGACCTGGCGTGAAGGGCCAAGTCTGTATGGCAAGACTGCGCCGTCATTTGATAACCCGGACTTTGTCGCGGTGGTGATCCACTCTTACCGCCATCGTTTCATGTATGCGCCGGGTGATCCCGCGTTGGAGTACATCGAACAGGCGCTGGTGCCCCAACCGGCGATAACGGTGCCCAGCATTTCGTTATGCGGGGCCGACGACGGTGTGGGCCCGCCGCCACTTGAGGATGACGATGTGGAGCACTTCAGCGGTTTTTATCGCCGGCAGGTTTTGCCAGGCATTGGTCATAATGTTTTCCAGGAAGCGCCCCTGGTCACGCTTGAAGCATTGCTGGAACTACTGGAGCGCTGAAAAACGCTCCCGGTAAGCTTGAGGCGTCACTGACAAGGCCCGCACAAAGCTGCGGCGCAAAGTCTCTTCACAGCCAAAACCGCACTGCATGGCGATACGTTTGATGGAGGTCGTGCTGTCTGCCAATTGCCGGCGCGCAGTTTCGACACGGATCAGTTCCACGGCCCGGGCCGGGGTCTGGCCGGTCTCGGCGCGGTAATGGCGCACAAAGCTACGCTCGCTCATGCCAGCCTGGGCCGCAAGGGTGGCGATGTTCAGATCCAGCGTCAGATGGTCGGCGATCCAAGCGTGCAGGTCGGCAAAGCGGCTGTCGCTCTTTTGCAGGGATAACGTCACGCTAAATTGCGACTGACCGCCAGGGCGCTTGAGAAAGACCACCAAGTGGCGCGCCACTTCCAAGGCAATGGCGCGACCCAGGTCATCCTCTACCAGGGCCAGGCACAGGTCGATCCCGGCGGTCACACCAGCAGACGTCCACACGGCGCCCTGCTGGATGAAAATCGGATTGGCCTCCACCGTGAGTGCGGGAAACTTGCGCGCCAGTTCTTCACACCGCGTCCAGTGCGTGGCCACTCGGCAACCATCGAGCAAACCACTGGCGGCCAGCAGAAAGGCCCCGGTGCACACCGAAGCCATGCGCCGGGTGTGCCGGGATTTATCGCGCACCCATTGCACCAGTGTCGGGTCTTCGGCGGCAGCGTACACGCCCCAGCCACCGGCGATCACCAGGGTGTCGCAAGGCGCGTCGATGGCGGGCAGCGGCTCAGCCAGCAGCGCCAGGCCGGCAGAAGTCCTCACCGGTTCAGGCTGAGCGGCGATCACGTTCACCGCGTAGGGCAACGGTAAACCACGTTGGCGCAACAGGTCATTAGCCGACGCAAACACTTGCAGAGGCCCGGTGACATCGAGCACCTGGGCATTTTCAAAAGCGAGTACATGAATAATCTTGGGCATGATTGGCGTGATTAGTGGGTTCAATGGCGTACCCGCCAAAGCCTAGGCTTCTACAGTGAGGTCGTCCATTTCTTTCGGAGCTTGCACCATGACCTTGCAGATCGGCTTTCTGTTGTTCCCCGGCATCCAGCAACTGGACCTGACCGGCCCCTATGATGTCCTCGGTTCGCTGCCAGACGTGAAGCTGCACCTGGTGTGGAAAGACCTCGCGCCGATCACCTCCAGCACTGGCCTAGTGTTCACGCCGACCATCACTTACGCCGACTGCCCGAACCTGGATGTGCTCTGCGTACCCGGTGGCGCCGGTGTGGGCCCTTTGATGGAAGACCCGCAAACCCTGGATTTTCTCAAGGCCCAGGCACAGACAGTGCGCTACATGACCTCGGTGTGCACCGGCTCATTGGTATTGGGCGCGGCAGGGTTGCTGCGCGGTCGCAAGGCCACGACCCACTGGGCCTACCACCACCTGCTCGCCCCGCTCGGTGCTATTCCCGTGCAGGAGCGCGTGGTGCGTGACGGCAACCTGTTTACCGGCGGCGGGATCACCGCCGGCATCGACTTTGCCCTGACCCTGGCCGCAGAGTTGTACAGCGAAGCGGCGGCGCAACTGGTGCAATTGCAAATCGAATATGCGCCGGCCCCACCGTTTGACTCCGGCCGCCCGGAGACTGCGCCCCGATATGTACTGGAGGAAGCCAACAAGCGCACGGTGGAGTCACGCAGAGTGCGTGGGGAGATTGTTGCGCGGGCGGCTGCGCGGTTGGGGTGAATGTTCATCCGTGGCGAGCCATCAACCTCAAAGGCCAGGTGCGCCGCTATGGCATTGATGGATTCCAGATCCTGGGAAGCATTGACCAGCAGGGTTTCTGTGTCGCGGTTGGGACGGAGGGTGAAGAGAAGGTTTGAATCTGAAGGAGGATTGGAGATGTCTTTGATCATGATGTAGTTCCTGAGAGTAATGGACTACTGGAGTAATTCGGATTTCTCACGTCCGGTCGCTGAATTGGCAGCGACTGGGCAAGACTAGTGACGACTGTTTCTAGCAGCAACCTTAAAGGGTTGTGGGAAAAAACCGGCTTCAGCGCCTGGACGCAAGGTGAGTCCTAGGCTGCTGTACGAAACTTCTTTTGATTCTTTCGGGGGTAAACGGCCTGTCCGGTTGTAGCCGACAGTAACCACGATGCGAAGCGAGCCGCTCTTGATCTCGATCTGCTTGTGATCTTGATCTTAAGCGCCCCGTTAAACCACGCTGGCCGGAATTCGACAGGGATTTGGGGGGTAAACCGGCAGGGATGCCGGTTTAGCCGCCCCGCGCCATGGATGGCGCGTGGCGGCGGCCCCCCCAAATCCCTGGCGGATTACGGGCACACCGAGCCCAGGCGAGGTGCCGAGTGGTGGGGCAAGAGCGTTTTGCTTACTTTTGCGCTTTTCAAAAGTGAGCCGCCGTCAGGGCGGAACCCTAAGTGGCCGTTACCGCAGGAATGGATATGTACTCGGTATGACTGTGTTGGCTGTCAGGCCGCCTTCGCGAGCAAGCCCGCTCCCACATTTGGATCGCGGGGTGTCAGGTAGAGAAGCATCGCCTGTCAGGCCGCTATCGCAGGCAAGCCAGCTCCCACAATTGGAGTGTGAGGTGTCAGGTAAATGAGCATCGACTGGCAGGCCGTTACGGGAGCAAGCTCCCTCGCCACACAGAAACCTGCTTGGCTTCCCGCGTGTCGTCAGGCAGGACGTGACATCACCGCCAAGCGCACGGCCAGCGCCATCAACACTGCCGCCAACCCCCACTTCTGCAGCCAGGCGCTTTTGGTGCGTTTGGCGAAGAAGCGGCTGAGCGCCCCGCCAAACATGCCCAGCAGTAGGTGAAACACACTCGCGATCAGCGTCAGCACGGCGCTCGCAGGCTCTACAAAAAATTGTGCTGGATACATTACTGACGCAGCGAACCAGTGATTGCTGAATGCCACAACCAACGTCTAGAATGCGAAACATTATCAATTAAGCCTGCTGCGCCAGGATGACCATGTCGAGCGATCACCCACTGGACCATGCCGCCATCGGCCAGCTTTACCAAGCCCACCATTCCTGGCTGCGCGGCTGGTTGAGCCGACGCACCGGCTGCCGTGAACACGCCGCTGACCTGGCGCAGGAAACCTTCGTGCGCCTGCTCAACGCGCGCAAGCAACAGACCTTGCAGCAGCCGCGTGCTTACTTGAGCAGCATCGCACGCAGTTTGATGATCGACCAGTACCGACGCCGCGAACTGGAACGTGCCTACCTGGAAAGCCTGGCGCACTTTCCCCAAGTCGAGGTGCCGAGCGAAGAAACCCGCCTGCTGATCCTCGACAGCCTGGCGCGCATCGACCGTTTGCTCGACCAGCTCAAGCCACGGGTGCGCGAGGCGTTTCTGTTGGCCCAACTGGACGGCCTGACCTGCGCGCAAATCGCTTTGCGCCTGGGCGTGTCCAAGGCCACGGTGGAGCGTGACCTGTCCAAGGCATTGCACGCCTGCTATCGGTTACGTTATGCCGAATGCTGATCCGCGCCTGGTGGACCAGGCCATCCAGTGGATGATCAAGCTGCGCTTCAACACCGCTGACGACGCCAGTACGGCGGCCTTCGAACAGTGGCTGCACACCAGCGCCGCGCATCAACTGGCGTGGCAGCGCGTGGCGACCATGAATGACGACTTCACCCAACTGCCGGCGCATGTCAGTCGCCATGCCCTCGATGGCGCGCGCCAACGTATCAGTCGGCGTGAAGGCTTGAAGCTGCTGGGGTTGTTGGCCGGCGCCGCCGGGTTGGCCTGGCTGGGTCGCGACTACACGCCCCTGCCCGCCCTGATGGCCGACTATTGCACCGCCACCGGCGAGCGGCGCTGGGTGGTGTTGAACGATGGCAGCAAGGTCCAGCTCAACAGCGCCAGTGCCATCGATATCACCCTGAATGCCGAGCGGCGTCTGGTGAACCTGCGTCAGGGTGAAGTGTTGGTCAATACCGGCGCTGACAACCGTCCGTTCTGGGTGCACACCCGCGATGGTTACCTGCGCACCCTCGGCACGCGCTTTGTGGTACGTGAAGAAGCCCAAGGTACGCTGCTGGCTGTGCAGCAGGGTGCGGTCGCGGTGTATGCCGACAGCCATGACGCCAGCGCACGCCAAATGATCAAGCCGGGCGAACAGGTGCTGTTCAACCGTAGCGGCATTCGCCCTTCTCCCACCAATGGCCTGGATCCCTGGGCCTGGAGCGACGGCGTCATCAGCGCCCACAATATGCGCCTTGACGACTTCCTGGCCGAACTGGGCCGCTACCGCAACGGCTTGCTCCGTTGCAGCGAAGCCGTCGCGGGGCTGCGGGTTTCGGGCACCTATCAACTGGAAGACACCGATCAGGTACTCAAGCTGGTGGCGCAATCGTTGTCGATCAATGTGACCTACCGCAGCCCCTATTGGGTGACCGTCTCCGCTCGGGTTTGAGCGGCCGAAAATAAATGAGGTGAATTCTCATTGCCATTCGACCTGTAAGGAAAGGCCGATCAACAGGCCGGTGTTGTCCACTTCCTTCAGGAGCATCCCGCGGTCATGCAAGCGTTCCCCTCCAAACGTTCCCCCCTCAGACACGCCCTCAATGCCACTCTTCTTGGCGCGTGCGTGGCAGCCAGCGCTTTGCCGTATACCGCAACAGCCCAGGAACCCCGCAGCGAGCGCCAGGCCCGCGCCTGGAATATTGCGCCCGGGCCTCTGGCGGGCGCCCTTGATCAGTTTGCGCGGCAGGCCGGTATCAGCCTGTCGTATGACGCGGGCAGCGTGGCCGGCAAAAGCAGCCCGGGGCTGAGCGGCACCCTGGCCCCACAACAGGCCCTGAGCCAGTTGCTTCAGGGCCAGGGTTTGCAGGCGCAAAGCCAGGGCCAGAACGCCTGGTTACTGCTACCTCAGCAGCAAGCCGGCTCGGCGCTGAGCCTGGGCGCCACCACCATCACTGGTGATCGTCTGGGCGCCACCACCGAAGGCAGCGGTTCCTACACCACCGGTGCGGTGACCATCGGCAAGGGCGAACATAGCCTGCGACGCACGCCGCAATCGGTGAGCGTGATGACCCGCAAGCTGATGGATGACCAGAACATCACCACCATCGACCAATTGCTGGAGCGCACGCCAGGGATCACCAGCTACGAGTCGCCCATGGGCGGCAAGTATTTTTACTCCCGGGGCTTCAAGATGCTCGGTCAGTACCAGTTCGATGGTGTGCCGCTGGACATCGGCAAGGACTACATACAGGCCGACAGTTTCAGCGCGAACATGGCGATTTATGACCGGGTAGAGGTGCTAAAAGGCGCCGCCGGTATGCTCAAGGGCGCCGGCACCGCCAGCGGTGCAGTGAACTTCGTGCGTAAGCGGCCCCAAGCCACCCCGACCACCAGCCTCGGGCTGTCGGCGGGCACCTGGGATAACTACCACGCCGAACTCGACACCGGCGGCCCGTTGAACGACAGCGGCACGGTGCGCGGCCGTGCGTCGGTCAGCCAGCAGAATCGTGGCTCCTACATGGACCTTGCCAAGCGCCAGGACCAGGCGTTTTACGCGGCGCTGGACATGGATGTCAGCCCTGACACCACCCTAGGCTTCGGCGCCAGCTATGAGGATGTCGACGCCACACCGTGCTGGAGCGGCCTGCCGCGCTACCGCGACGGCAAAAGCCTCGGCCTGAGCCGCTCCACCTGCCTGGGCCAGGCCTGGAACGATTGGCAAAGCCAGCGCACCACGCTGTTCGCCGATCTGACCCATCACTTCAACGACGACTGGAAGCTCAAAGTCAGCGCCGTGCATAGCCGCAACCTGCAAGACATCAAATACGCCGCCAGCGAAAGCACCGTGGACTATGGCAACCCGGCCCCTACGCTCACCAGCTACGCCGCGCTGCTGGATTACGATCACAAGGACTACGGCCTGGATGCCTACATTGATGGTCAATTCGAAGCGTTTGGCCTGCAACATGAGTTGATCCTCGGCGCCAATGGCAGTCGTGGCACCCAGGACGATGTCTACGCGATCCGCAACCTGCCCCAGCGCCAAAGCGTTTTCAACCCCAACCACCACTTCCCGGAACCTGCCGACGATACCTTCTGGCCCAACATGTACCGTGGCGGCACGGTCAAGGAAACCGCCACCCAATACGGCGCCTACGCCACCTTGCGCCTGCGTCTGGCCGAACCGTTGATGCTGGTTCTGGGCAGTCGCGTCAGTTGGTATGAAAACCGCCGTGAGTCCTTGAACCTGGCCTGGGGCGAGTGGGCCGACCAGGATGCACGCACCAAGGAAACCGGCGTGGTCACGCCGTTTGCCGCGCTGATCTACGACCTCAATGACAACCTTTCGGTGTACGCCAGCTACGCCGATATCTTCCAGCCACAAAGCTCCTACGCCACGGTCAGCGGTTCGGCGCTCAAGCCGAAAATGGGTGAGAACTACGAGCTGGGTATCAAGGGCGAATGGTTTGACGGGCGCCTCAACAGCTCCCTGGCGCTGTTTCGCGCCATCGAAAAAAACGCCGCCCAAACCGATTTCGAGACCCGCTGCGGCAGCTCCTCCGACGGCTACTGCTACACCGACACGGGCAAAGTTCGCGCCCAAGGGGTCGAGGCCGAGCTGAGCGGCGAATTGCTTGAACGCCTGCAAGTGTTTGGCGGCTACACCTACACGCAAACCAAGAACCTGAAGAACATCGACAGCGCAGCCGAAGGCGCGGTGTCCAACACCTACGTACCAAGGCATATGCTGCGTTTGTGGGGCGACTACCAGTTGGACGGTGCACTGTCAAAATGGACAGTCGGCGCCGGGGTCAACGCCCAAAGCAGCAATTACCGGTTGCAAACCATCAAACTGGAACAGGCCGGGTATGCGTTGTGGAATGCGCGCATTGCGTATCAGGTGGACGACACCTGGACTGTGGCGCTCAACGGCAACAACCTGTTCGATAAAAACTACTACCAGACCGTGGGTACCTCAGGCTGGGGTAATCTTTATGGAGAGCCGCGCAACCTTACGCTGAGCCTCAAAGGCAACTTCTAAACATCAGCAGTCCTTGCACCAGAGCCGGCAAGCCGGCCCTGGTTCGACAACCCCCCTTCCCCCGCCCTGCTTCTGTCAAAAAAAAGCTTTTTTCGCTGGCAGGCAAATCCCCACGTTTGTTCCTACACTCCAAAAAGCCATCATCGATTCTCGATTTTTCTGAAAGCATGGCCTCTCATGTCAATAAATCGTCATATCATGGGGGCCTCATGAGAGCCATTGAAGGCAGCGGCGAAAAAAGCCAAATCATTGACACGGAACCTCAAGGAAGCCACTATTTAGCCATCACTCCGTAAATTCCTGCGTCTGAACAGGCATTACGTATTACCCAGCAACTGCAGTTGTTCGATTTGCACCACTTGTAAAGCAAACCTGCCTTATGGATGAGCAAAACGAATAGGAACGTTCTGGTGGTGTATTGAGGATCTGATCTATGCGCGGTAAATCGTCGGTCGATAGCCTGTTTTTGACTCGTCCCGGTTTCGTTGAGTTTTTTGTCGTCTTCGTAAAACTGATCCACGGCCTCACTGCTGTGGTGCCGGCAATTATCCTGTTGTTCTACCCGGAACCCGTCGCCGAGCACATGCGCAACCACTACCTGGGCCTGCTGGTATTCTTTGCGCTCTTGACCATCATTCTGTTCCAGGCCCTGGGGGTGTACTCCGAGGATCTGTTCAGCAATCGCCTGCGTTTTCGCGTGATGCTGGTGGCCTGGGTCTCGGCGTTTTGCATCCTGCTGTTCATGTACCAGATCCTGCTGCTGTTCCCACAGTTGAGCCCACGCAACCTGGCGGCCTGGTTCTCCATGAGCCTGGTGCTGTTTGGCGTGGAACGGATATTGATGCTGCGCCTGTATCGCCATTTGATGAAGAACGGCAAATTCTTGCAGCGTACGGTGATCCTGGGTTTTACCGAGACGGCGGTGCATGTGGCTGAACACCTGTCGCGCAACAGCGATATCCGTTCCGGCCTGATCGGCTTTATCGACGACCGTACCGAGCGCATTCCCAAGGAACTGAGCCGCCTGCCCTTGCTGGGCAATACCCGCGACCTGGAAAAGCTGATCCGCTCCGAACAGGTCAACCAGGTCATGATCACCCTGCCCTGGGCTGCCGAGCAGCGTATCAACGGGCTGGTCAAACGCCTGCGGCAGATGTCGGTGAACGTCATGCTGGTGCCCGACATGGCGGCCTTGCGTTATGGGCATAACCGCATCACCGATGTGGGCGGCATCCTGATGTTCAACACCTCGCAGTTGCCGCTGCGCGGCTGGTCGCCCTTTATCAAGCGTTGCGAAGACCTGCTGCTGGCCAGCCTCGGCCTGTTGTTGCTGTCACCGGTGATGCTGGCGACGGCCATCGCGATCAAACTCGATTCCAAGGGCCCGGTGCTGTTTCGCCAGAAGCGCTTTGGCTACAACGACAACCTGATCCGGGTGTTCAAGTTCCGCTCGATGTACGTGGAACAGACCGACCTCAACGCCGAGAACCAGACCACACGCCAGGACCCGCGCATCACCCGGGTAGGCAGGATCATTCGCAAGACCAGCATCGATGAGCTGCCACAACTGTTCAACGTGCTGCTGGGCAATATGTCGATGGTCGGCCCGCGCCCCCACGCCACGGCCACCAAGGCCGCCGGGATTCCGTTCGAGCAAGCGGTCAGCGAATACAGCTCACGCCACCGGGTCAAGCCAGGCATCACCGGCTGGGCACAGATCAATGGCTACCGTGGCGAGACCGACACCCTGTTCAAAATCCAGAAGCGCGTCGAATACGACCTGGAATACATCGCCAAATGGTCGGTGTGGCTGGATCTGTACATCGTTTTCATGACGGTTCCGGCCGTCCTTTCCACCAAGGAAGTCTATTGATGAACCCTCTTAACGGATTGATCCCGTGCATCATCTCCGGTGGTTCGGGCACGCGGCTGTGGCCGGTTTCGCGGCAGAACATGCCCAAACCCTTCATGCGCATGCGCGATGACCAGAGCCTGCTGCAAAAGACCTTCCTGCGCGCCAGTCACTTGCCGGGGGTGGAGAGCATCCTGACGGTGACCAACCGCGACCTGCTGTTTCGCACCCTCGACGACTACCGTGCGGTGAACACTCAGCGATTGGCCCTGGAGCTGCTGCTGGAGCCGTTTGGCCGTAACACCGCCGCCGCCATCGCCGTGGCCGCCTTGCATGTGCAGGAGCATTTCGGCGCTGAAGCACAGTTGCTGGTGATGCCCGCCGATCACCTGATCCTGGATGAAACGGCCTTCGCCCAAGCGGTGGAAAAAGCCCGTGCGCTGGCCGAGGCCGGTTACCTGGTGACCTTCGGCATTCAGCCTGACCGTGCCGAAACCGGCTTTGGCTATATCGAACAAGGCGCAGCGTTGGGGGCCGGGTTTCAGGTCCGGCGCTTTGTCGAGAAGCCCGATCTGGCCACCGCCCAAGGCTATCTGGACGGCGGCAAGCACCTGTGGAATGCCGGCATGTTCTGCTTCAAGGCGGCCAGCCTGTTGGAAGAATTGGCCAGCCACGCCCCGGCAGTCCTGGACGCTGCCAAGGCCGCACTCGAGCACAGCCAGAGCCTGCAGAACAGCAGCAGTCGCCAGCGTGAGCTGAGCCCGGAAGGTTTCGGTACCGCGCCGGACATCTCCATCGACGTGGCCCTGATGGAAAAATCCGCAAAGGTCGCGGTCGTGCCCTGCAACATTGGCTGGAGCGATATCGGCTCCTGGGAAGCGCTGCGCCAACTCACCCCCAGTGATGACAATGGCAACCAGATCAATGGCGAGGCGATCCTGCACGACGTGCATAACTGCTACATCGACTCGCCCAAGCGGGTACTCGGTGCAGTGGGCGTGCGCGATCTGATCATCGTCGACACCCCGGACGCACTGTTGATCGCCGACGCCCACCGCAGCCAGGACGTGCGCTATATCGTCGCCGAACTCAAGCGCCAGAATCACCCGGCGTTCAGTCTGCACCGCACGGTCACCCGCCCGTGGGGCACCTACACGGTGCTGGAAGAAAGCACGCGTTTCAAAATCAAGCGCATTGTGGTCAAGCCCAAAGGCTCGCTGTCCCTGCAAATGCACCATCACCGCAGCGAGCATTGGGTAGTGGTCAGCGGCGCAGCGATGATCACCAATGGCGAGCGCGAAATCCTGCTCAACATGAACGAGTCCACCTATATTCCCGCCGGCCACAAACACCGCCTGACCAACCCCGGCATCATCGATCTGGTGATGATCGAGGTACAGAGCGGTGAGTACCTGGGCGAAGACGACATCGTGCGTTATGACGACATCTACGGCCGCGCGCCGGTGGAAGAGAAACCCTGATGCGCACGTCCCTGATCATCCCCACCCGCAACGCGGCCAGCCATCTGGACCGCCTGCTGCCAGCGCTGCGCATGCAGACCCTGCAACCGGACGAGATGCTGGTGGTCGACAGCGCATCGAGCGATGACACCGTGGCGCGTTTTCGCGAGTTTGGCGCGCGTGTGGAGGTGATTGATGCCCGCGACTTCAACCACGGCGGCACCCGGCGCTGGGCCAGTGAACAGGTGGGCGGCGACGCTTTGATCGTCATGACTCAGGACGCGATCCCCGCCACGGCCGAGACCTTCGCCAACCTGATCGCCGAATTGCAACTGGAGCCGCTCAATGGCGTGGCCTATGGACGGCAGTTGCCGCACCCCGGTGCAGGGGTGCTGGGGGCACAGTCGCGGCACTTCAACTACCCGGCGGCCAGCCGCAGCAAAAGCCTGGCCGATGCACCGCAGCTAGGGATCAAAACCTGCTTCAGCTCCGACTCGTTTTCGGTGTACCGACGCAGCGCCCTGCAGGCGGTGGGTGGTTTTCCCCAGGATGTGATTGGCAGCGAAGACGCCTACGTCGCCGCACGCATGTTGCTGGCCGGCTACCAGGTGCGCTACGCCGCCAGCGCGCAGGTTTATCACTCCCATGATTACCGCTTGCTGGACGAGTTCAAGCGCTACTTCGATATCGGTGTGTTCTACGGCCGCGAGGCGTGGATTCGCCAGGCGTTCGGCGACGCCGGCGGCGAAGGTAAACGTTATGTGCTGGCCGAACTGCGCGCATTGCGCGAGGCCAACGCGCTGCACCGTGCGCCGGAAGTGGTGGTGCGCAGCGCCTTTAAATTGCTGGGTTATCGCCTCGGCCACCTTGAACGCCACTTGCCCAACTCGCTTAAACGGCGCCTGGGCATGTTTTCCACCTACTGGACTTGAGCCGTCATGAAGACTACCAACCGACGTTCCCGTCTTACCCTGCTCAGCCTCTTGAGTGCCTCAATCTGGCTGGCGGGCTGTTCGACCCCCGCGCGGGTGCCGCTTCCTGACAACAATACGCTCAAGGCCGGCCATCAAGCGGCGCTGACCCTGGCCGACCTGCCACCACCGCAGGTGCTGATCCAGACCGGCGACTCGCTGCGGATCGTGCGCGATGCCCAGGAACCGGCGGCGGCCGATGACATGACCGTATTCGTCGTGCGCCCCGACGGCGTGATCTCGGTGCCCAATATTGGCCGGGTCAAGGCCGCCCTGCGCACGCCCGAAGACCTGGGCAAGGAAATCACCGAGAAGTACAAGCGCATCTACCGCGAACCGGCGGTGACGGTGAACATCGCCAGCGCACCGAGCAACAAGGTGTTTATCGGCGGCGCGGTGTCCAACCCGGCGTTTTTCGACCTGGCCGGCAACGTCAGCGTCGAGCAGGCGCTGCTCAGTTCCGGTGGTGTATTGCCCTCGGCGGATGCCTCCAACGTGGCCTTGCTGCGCACCGGGCCAGATGGCAAGTACAGGACGTACTTCATCAGCCTGGAGAGCATGTTGACCAACCCCAATCACCCGCGGGTGGCGTTGCAGCGCGGCGACTTGATCTTTGTGCCGCAGTCGGGCATCGGCGCGACGGTGGAAGCCGTGGATATGTACTTCACCAAGCTGTTTCCCATCAACAAAGGGATTGGCGTGGGCTTTAACTACGACCTGAACAAGAGCGACGTGAAAAACAGCGGCAACACCATCTACAACAACCCAACCATCAACGCAGGCCAAGGATTATGAAGCGGGCGTCGTATCACTCGAACCAAGCGTTCCCGTCTTTCGTAAACCCCATATGCAATGGAGTGATCCTGTGATCGAAATCCGCTCTCTTCGCGACCTGCTGCGGCTGTTTTTCATCTACCGCCGCGAATTCAAACTGGCAGTGATCACCACGATCGTCGTCGCGGTGCTGGGTGCCTTCCTGTTGCCGGCTCGCTACGAGTCCGACGCGCGCTTGCTGGTCAAGCCGGGGCGGGACAACACCACCGTGCCGATCGAAGCCGGCAACCGCCAGACGCTGATTGCCCCGAGCACCCAGCACGACCCGATTGTCGACGAAGAAAAAATGCTCACGGGCCGGCCCATCGTGCATATCGTTGCCGAGCGCTATATGGCGATGACCTCCGAGCCGCCGCAGGGCTTCTGGAAGGTCACCAAGTTCTACATCAAGAAGGGCCTTGGCGAAGTCATCAATGGCATACGCAGTGTGCTGCAGTTTGTGGGCCTTGCCGAGAAACAAAGCCCGCTGGAGCGCCTCGCGACCTCGCTGGAGAAGAACTTCAAAGCCGGTCACGAGCCGGGCTCTTCGGTGATCGAGATTTCCTTCACTTGGGACGACCCGGCGGTGGCGCAAAAAATCGTCGAGGAATGGGTCAACGCCTACCTTGAGGAACGTGCGCGGATTCTCGGGCGCAAGAGCCTGCATACCTTCTACGAAACCGAACGCGCCAAGGTGGCGGAAAATATCCAAAGCCTGAAGGACCAACTGCAAGGCCGTTTGAAGCAGATCGATTCGATCAGTGTCGATGCGCGCCTGAAGAACCTCACCAGTCAGATCGACCGTGTCACCGACGCCAAGGTCAGCGCACAGAACCAGATCTCGGGCATTCGCAGCCTCCTGGCCAATGCCAGCCAGCAGATCAAGAGCCAGCCGGCAGACGTGGTGACGATGCGCGAAACCAGCCTCAACCCCACCCAACTGGACCTCAAGCGCCAGCTCAATGCGCTGCAAGTGGAACGCGCACGCCTGTTGCGCACCTACCTGCCGGGCACGCCGCAGGTCAATCAGATCGAGCAGAACATCCGCGACATTGAAGCCCTCAGCGCTCAGGAAGCTACGCGCCTGGAACGCTCGCAAAACACTGCGCCCAACAGCTTGGTGATCAACGTCAAGCAGCAAGTGATCGACGCCCAATTGCAAGAGCGCAAACTGGCCGGGGAAATCGAGAACTACGACAAGACCCTCGCCGAACTGCGTGACCAGCGTGACAAGGCGATGACCGATGAGCCGGAACTCAACAAGCTGAGCCAACAACTGCGCGCCGCCGAAAAAAGCTACGCCTTGTACTCGGACAATCTTGAACAGGCGCGTATCGATCACGAACTGGACAACAGCCAGATCAGCAACATCGCGCTGATCGAACACGCCACCCTGAACCCGTCACGTGTGTTTCCCAAGAGCCTGCTGATTCTGTTGTTCGCCATTCCCGCCGGCGTAGCCGTGGGCTTTTTGACCATTTATGTGCTGTACCTGCTGGACCAGCGCATCCACGATGGCACCCGCTTGCAGGAGATGTTCCAGGTGCCGCTGTGGAGCAGCATCCCCGACGTGCAAGACGCCACGCCGGCCGCCGTCACCGCCAGCCTCTATCGCCTGTACAGCCTGCTGCCCCTGGAGCGCATCGCCAGTGAAGGCTTTGCCCTGGGCCTGACCTCGGCGCGGCATGGCGAGGGCGTGACGTTTATCATCGAGCAGCTCAAGCGCCTGCTGGAAGAACGTGGCCATCGCGTCTCGGTCGACGGGGCGAACGCGCCCACGGCGGGTGAAGTGCTGTTGCTGGACGCCTCGGCCTTGTCGTCCAACCCACAGGCCTTCCTGACGCTACGCCGTGCCGACCAGATCGTGCTGGTGATCGAAGCCCGCACCAGTACCGTACCGACCATCGAAAACGCGGTGTCGCTGCTGACCACCGCGTTCGGCAAAGTCGACGGCATGATCCTCAACCGCCGCCGCTTCGAAGTACCGGCCAAGGTCCTGGCGCGGATCAACAGCTGGCGCGGTGCGGCCTGATGCGTATTGCATTGCTGGCACCTCTGCCGCCGGAGCAGACCGGGATCGCCGATTACGCCGCGCATTTGCGCAACGCGTTGATCGAACTGGGCCTTGAAGTGGTGACCCCCCTCGCGGGTTGCCAGGACCTGGCTGAACAGTTGCGGCGCTTGCAAGCCTTTGACTGGCACGGTGTGGATCTGGTCCATGCCGAACTGGGAGGTGGGCGCTTCGGTGAGTTCCAGGCGCTTGACTACCTGCGCCGGGCACACCCACAACTGCCGTTGACTGCCACGGTGCATGACCCGGAGCGCTTGATCTGGCGCCGGGCCAAGCTGTTTTTCCCCTTGACCCTGCTCGAACGCCTGCCCCACCCGCTGCCCCAGGCGGCGGCGCTGCTGGCCGACCCGCTGACCTTGCACGAAGAACGACGCCTGGCCAAAGATATGCGCCGGCTGATCACCCTAACCCGCCTGGGAGGCGACTGCCTGCGCCAACGCATGGGCCTGCGCCCGCAGCAAGTGGCGGTGATTGCTCACGGCAACCTGCCCATCGCGCCCCAGGACTTGCCGCCGCTTGCGCCGCTGCGTCTGTTGTATTTCGGCTTTATCTATCGCGGCAAGGGCATTGAAGATCTGCTCCAGGCCCTGGCCCAGTCACTGGCCGCTCACCCGCAATGCCGAGGCCAGGTGCGCCTGACCCTGGCCGGCGGCACCGCCCCGGAAATGACCTTCGACCCGGCCGGCAACTACCTCGACGGCCTGCGCCAACAGATCAGCGCGCTGCACCTGGAGGATGTGGTGGACTGGCAGCTGGACCTGCCATCGGCGCAGATCGCCGCTACGATCCAGGCGCACCATGTGATGGTGCTGCCCTACCGTGAATCGAAAAAACTCGGTTTCCTGGGACAGATGCGTGGCACCAGTGGCGCGCTGTCGTGGGCCAATGCCTGCGGGCGCGGGGTGATCACCTCCAATGCGCGTGCCTTTGCTGAAGAGGTGGCCGGCGGCAATGGCATCACCTATCAGCAGGGCGATATCGATTCCTTGAGCAACGCCTTGAACCGCTTGATCCTCGACCCGCAGCAGGCCCGGCAATGGGCTGCCCGGGCAGCGGAAATCGGCCACCAACGCCAGTGGGCCACCACGGCCCAACGTTTTGCCGAATTATTTCGGGATGCTTGTGAGGAGCCGTTGCGATGAATATTTCATCTGTTCGCCCGATGTGGCGCTATCTGCCGCTGGTGCTGGCAATCGCCGTGGGTGGCGCCCTGCTGTCGAGTGAAAAAGTCGATGCGCAGCCGGTGAATCTGGCCCCGGAGCGCACTGTGGTATGGAAGGACTTCCTTGGCGTGAACGCGCACTTTCTGTGGTTCACGCCCGAGCAGTACCGCCAGCAGATCAAGCAATACAAGAAACTTGGGTTGCAATGGGTGCGGGTCGACCTGCACTGGGATCGCCTGGAGCCCACAGAAGACGGTTATCAACTCAGCACCTTCGATGAACTGGACCGCACCCTGAGCGCTGAAAAAATCCGCTCGGTGTTTTACCTGGTGGGCTCGGCGCCCTTTATCACCACCGCCCCCAAGGGCGCGCAGTTCCAGGACCAGTATCGCCCGCGGGGCCCCGAAATCTACGCGCTGCGCCTGGCACTCCTGGCCAAGCGCTACCCCAATATCGATGCCTGGCAGGTGTGGAACGAGCAGAACCTGCCGAACAACTGGCGCCCCAAAGTCAACGCCAAGGAGTACGGGCAATTGTTATTGGCCAGTCACCAGGCGTTGAATATTGCCGCGCCCGGCAAACTGCAGGTCATGGGCGGCATGGCGTACTACAGCCAGATGCCGCCGCGGGGCAAAACCCTGATGTTCGAAGCGCTTGGCGCGCTGGGCGTGCAAAACCTGGGCATGGTCGCGGCCTATCACCCTTATTCGATGACCCCGGAAACCGATGAACCGGGCAAGAACGAAGTGCTGCTGCGCGGCGATCAACTCAATACCATGCTGCACGGCGCCGGCATCAAGAACGTATGGGCTACCGAGTGGGGCTGGTCCAGCTATGCCGGCCCCAAGGAGATGCAGGACCTGATCGGTATCGACGGGCAGGCCGACTACACCTTGCGCCGCCTGGCGTTGATGGCGTCCCAGGACTATCAGAAGATTTTCCTGTTCGCGCTGTCCGACCTCGACCAACGCGCCTCGCCACGCGACCAGCATTACGGCCTGCTGAACCTGGACGGCGAACCCAAGCCGGTCTACACCGCCCTCGCCCGCTTCCTCGAGATCACCGGCCCCTCCCTTAAACCCGGCACCACGCCAAAGCTTGAGGATGTGCCGGACAGTTTCTACAGCGTGGCCTGGACTCGGCCTGACGGAAAACACCTGTTGATGTACTGGAGTGCCAAAGGCAGCAGCATCAGCCTGCCGGACATCAAACACGCAGAACTGCTGGACCCGCTGACCGGAACTCGGCAGCCCCTGAACGACGACAACGGTATTCGCCCAGCGGTGAAGCCGAGTTTGCAGATACTGGTGTGGTAGCCCCGGGCATGGAGAGCTGTACATGAGAATCCTATGGATTGTGCCCTACCTGCCGTGGCCGACCACCAGCGGCGGCAAGACCCGGCAGTATCATTTGCTGCGCACCTTGAGTGAGCGCGGGCATCGCATCACGCTGCTGGCGCAATCGAAGACACCGGCCGATGACGCGGTGCACGCAGCCCTTGAACCGTTGCTCGAACGCCTGATCGTGGTGCCGCGCCGGCCGCTGAAACACCCGATGACCCTGCTCGCGGGCGTATTCGCACCGTGGCCGCTGTTGACCACGGTCAATGGCCTGTCGGCACCGTTGCAAGCCCAATTTGCGCAACTGTTGAACGAGCGCTGGGACGTGATTCAAGTGGAACACAGCTACAGCCTGCAACCGTTTCTGCGCACCTTGCAGCAGCGCCAGCGCGAGTTTGTGCTGACCGAGCACAACCTGGAATCAAGCCTGGGCGGCGCCACTTATGACCGTTTTCCCAAGTGGGCTGCGCCGTTCGTGCAGTACGACCAATGGCGCTGCCGGCAATGGGAGCGCAAGGCGTTCGATGCCGCCGCCCATGTGATCGCGGTGACCGACGCGGACGCCCAGGCCATGCGGCCGTTGACTGCAACGCCGGTAAGCGTGGTAGTCAATGGCGTCGACAGCCGTGCCTTCGCCCAGGTCAGTGCCGATACGCAGAGCCAGCGTTTGTTGTTTGTCGGCAATTACGAATACGCACCGAACCTGGACGCTGTGCAGTGGTTGCTTGAAGAGATATTCCCCCGGGTCTGGCTGCAGTGTCCGAACGCGCGCCTGGCGGTGGCCGGTTACGGCTTGCCCGAACACTGGCGCGACCGTTGGCCGGATGAACGTGTCGAGTGGCTGGGGTTTGTTCCTGATCTGTGCGCCCTGCAACGGCGCTGCGCCGGTTTTGTCGCCGCGTTGCGCCATGGCGGCGGCTCCAAGCTCAAGGTGCTGGAGGCAATGGCCGCCGGCTTGCCGCTGGTCAGCACGGCCCAGGGTGTTTCCGGTTTGGCGGTGCAACCACAGGCGCATTACCTGGCGGGCGAAAGCGCCGAGGCCCTGGCCGACGCCATCGTGCGTCTGCTGGATCAGCCGCTGCTGGCCCGGCAACTGGCCGATGCGGCACGCGATTATGCGCGGCACTACCACGACTGGGCGGTGGCCGGTGACGAACTGGAGCACATCTACCGCACCTTGATCGCCTCTAAGGAGTCTCAGCCATGCGCGTAGCCCTGGACTATCGCCCCGCCACGGTTGCGCCCTCGTCGGGCATCGCCCGCCAGGTCCTGGCGCTGGAAGATGCCCTGCGCGCGCGGGGCAACACCGAGGTGGTGCTGTTCACTGAGGCGCCCCTGGACCACCCGCAACGCCAGACCGCCATTTGCCCACCCTGGGCCAGCCCGCTGGATGGCCTGCAACGGCCGCAGGTACGCTTGCGGTTCGAGCGCAAATTTTTGCCCAGAGCCCTGCACGAGCAACAGATCGACCTGCACATCGCCACGGCCAATATGGGCTTGCCGCTGTGCCGCAAACCCGCCGGCACCCGCTATGTCCTGGTGCTGCATGACCTGTTTCAGCTGACTCAGCGTAACTTCCATCGCTCCAGGCTCAAGGCCCTGGCCTATCGTTTGATCGACGGCGCCTCGATTGCCTGGTCGGTGTGGCAGGCTGACCGGGTGTGGTGCCCTTCGCAGTTTTCCTGCAACGAAGCCGCCCGCGTATTCCCCTGGGCCCGGGCCAAGTTCCGGGTGTTGAGCAACCTGGTGCCCGAATTGAATGCAGCGCCAGAGCCGCTGCCAGACAACCTGCCGGCGCGTTACTGGCTGGTGGTGGGCACACGGGAGCCGCGCAAGAACATGGCATTTTTCCTGCGTCAATGGCAGGCCTGCCGTGCGGCGAACCCTGAGGTGCCGGACCTGGTACTGGTGGGCCACGCCAGCGATGTACCGTCCGCCCTTGGCGAACTGCCGGGCCTGCACTGGTGCAGCGGCTTATCGGACGGCCAACTGCAAGCCCTCTACCGTCATACCGACTGCCTATGGCAGCCGTCTTATGCCGAGGGCTTTGGCCTGCCGGTGGTGGAAGCTTTGAGTGTGGGCACGCCGGTGGCGGTGGCACGCGGTTCCGCCCTGGATGAAGTCGCGCCGCCCGGCGCCCCGCGCTTCGACCCACACGATGCCAGGCAATTGCAGAACGTCATGCAGCAACTGGCAACCGCGGGCGACACGGCAGACGCCGAAACGCAGCGCGCCTGGGCCCGGCAATTTGCCGAACCGGCCTATCGCTCGCGCCTGGATACTTTGCTCAAGGAATTGGACCGCTAATGCTGCCAGGAAAACTCATCAGTCTGCTCCTGGGCCTGGTCTTCGGCATTTTGCTGTTGGCCCTGTCGCCGATCAAGGCCTTGCTGGTCGTGGCCGGCGCGGGTGTGGCCTTGACCCTGATCCGCTTTCCCCTGTGGGGCTTGCTGATTTTCGCGGTGTTGGCCACCAGCATTCCCTACACCACGTTGGAACTGGGGATCCGCACCACCATCAGCGAAGCCGTGTTGGGGCTGACCTGGGTCGGGGTGTTCTGGCAATCGTTTATCGGCAAGACCCGCGGCTTGATCCTGTGGCGTCCGACCGAGCGCGCGCTGATGTGGTTGATGCTGTTCAGCACTATTCCGTTTATCTGGGGCATGGTCATCATCCATGCCGAAGGCAACGGGCCGGTGAACTGGGTACGCTGGCTGATGAACCTGTCGTTGCTGTTTATCGTGCCGTTGCTGCTGCGCACCGACGCCGACCGCGACAAGGTGGTGGTCGCCCTGCTGCTGGGCAACCTGGCGATGCTGTTGCTGTCGATTTTCATGTTTTTGAAAACGCGCAACGCCATGTCGATGATCGAGGTGCTCACCGACCTCAAGTACGCCCACCCGGAAGCGGTGAAGGATATTTTTTCCGCCAACTACACGCGCATGGCCTCGCCCTGGGTGCACCCAAACCTGACGGGTGGCGTGCTGGTGCTGTTTATCCCCCTGGCGCTGTTCTACGGCTGGACCCGCAGCGGCTGGCGCCGGGCGCTGGGCCTGGCGGTGGCGGTGCTGGGTTGCGCCGGCCTGCTGCTGAGTATTTCCCGTGGCGCCATCGTGGCCCTGGCGCTGGTGCTGATCTGGCTGACCTATAAGCGCGTACCCAACAGCGGGCGCATCATCGGTATCGGCGTGGCGTTTGGGGTTGCGCTGGTGATGTTCTATCCGCCGTTGCAGGAGCGCTTGCTGACCATCTTCTCGTCCACCAATGCCAGTACCGAAATCCGCTTCGACGAGTACGCAAGATTCCCCGAGGCCATGTCGACATACCCCCTGGGGATCGGCTTCAAGATCGACCCACCCGTACCCGGCACCAACCTGTTGGGCATCTCCAACCTGTGGCTGAACTTCATCTACAAGGTCGGCATTCCGGGGATGCTGTTGTTTATCACCGTCACGGTGTTGTGGTGGCGTGAAGTGCGCCCCCTGGGCCAGGTGCGCAAGGTCACCGCCGACAACGCCCTGTGGCTGGGGTGTATCTGCGGCGTGATGGCAGCGCTGTTGACGGGGATTTTCGACCACTATTTCAGCTTCACCTTTGTACTGATCGCGCTGTTCTGGCTGTTGATGGGCATGAGCCTGCAACAGGTGCGTCTGCGCCCCTCCATTACCGCCCCTGTTGCTGCTATTGCGCCAAAGGATAACCAACCATGAAGCACCGGATGATTCACTCCACCGATTTGCGCGATCGCCTCCCCACACTGGCCGCTGAACTGGGCGTGAGCCTGCCGGACCTGGAAGAGGCGCTGGACTGGTGCCTGGCCAACGACGTGGTGTTTGAAGAGGGCGAAGGCGACAACAAGCGCTTCTGGATAAACTCCATCGACCTGGAACCCGCCCTTGAGCACCCGGTGGCCCGCCTTTTGTTCCGCCGTATGAAACAGGACCTGCCGGGCAAGCTGTTGCCGCGCTATGGCAAAAACTGGGCAACGATCAAGGATCGCTGGCGCAACGCCTGGGACATGGCCTACAACATTTTGATCAACAAGATCCCCAGCCACCATGTGCGCATTGCCTGGCTGCGCCTGGGCGGCGCGAAGATCGGCAAGGGCACAAGCTTGTGGCGTAACACCGAAGTGTTGGGCATCCACAACTTGAGAGTCGGTGACGATACGGTGATCGGTTGGCATTGCCAAGTAGACGCCCGCGCCGGGCTGGTGATCGGCAACCACGTGGCGATTGCCTCCCACGTGCTGATCATCGCCGGCAGTCATGATTTGCAGGCACCGGAGTTCTGGTCGATTTCCGGGCCGATCTACATCGACGACTATGTGTGGATCGGCAGCCGGGCGTTGATCGGCTACGGCACGCACCTGGGTCATGGTTCGGTGATCAGCGCCAATACCGTGGTGGCCAAGGCTGTGGCCCCCTATAAAATCATTGGCGGTTCCGGGGCCAAAATCATGGGCGAACGTTGCCATGATCTGAACTATAAGGTGGGTGGCAAGGGCCTGTTCACCCTGTTCCACTGATGTTCGGCAGCACGCTCTGGCTGACCGTCGCGACCCTCGCCGGGCTGGTCGCCGGTTTTGCCCGCGAATGGCTGCTGGTGGCGGCCTGGGGCGCAGGTAGCCGCAGCGACGGGTTTCTGGTGGCGGTGTTTTTGCCCGAAGCGTTGCGCATGACCCTGGCCGCCGGCTTGCTTGCGGCGGCTGCCCTGCCCCTCTATCAACAACGCGACCCACAACGCCAGCAAGCCTGGCTGGCCAGCCTTTCTCCACGCCTGCTGGGAGTAGGCCTGGCCCTGTTTGCCGTATTGGCGCTGGGCGCGCCGCTGTGGGTGCGCCTGATCGGCCCCGGCCTGGACGCCGCAGCCCATGCCGAAGCTGCCGCTAACTTGCGCTGGCTGGCGGCCTGTGCGCCGGGCCTGGTGATGCATGGGTTGTTCAGTATTCCCTTGCAGGCACGCCAGCGTTTTGTGCTGCCGGGGCTGGGCTCTTTGCTGTTCAACCTGCCGCCGGTGCTGTACCTGTTTATCCGCGGCAGCGCAAGCGACAGCGGCGAACTGGCCATGAGCTTTTTTGCCGGCAGTGTGTTGATGTGCCTGCCGCTGCTGGCGCCGGTCTGGTCTTTCGGCTGGCGGCCGTGGCAAGTCACTGGCGACAAGCTGGCGGGCCGCGAACTGTTGGGGCGCATCGGACCATTGTTGGCCAGCAATGTCGCCAGCCAGGGTTTGGCGCTGCTTGAGCGATTGATCGCCAGTTACCTGGGGGAAGGCGCCGTCACGTGGGTCAACCTTGCACGCAAACTGATCAATCTGCCCTTGATCGCCCTGATGAGCCTCAACCAGGTACTGCTGGGCATGATGAGCGGCGAACAAGGCCAGCAGCGCCTGGCCCTGCTGCGCCGAGGCCTGGATGCTGCGACCCTGCTCAGCCTGCCGGCCGCCCTCGGCCTGATCGGCGCCAGCCCGGTGCTGATTCATCTGCTGATGCCCGCCCAAAGCGCCGACAGCCCACTGCCCGCCCTGCTGGCCTGGTTCGCGACGCCATTGGTGTTCGGCGCCTGGAACGCTATGCTCGCCCGCTACGCCTATGCCAGCGGCGACACGCGCCTGCCCTTGCGCTGCGAATTGCTGGGCAGCGGGGTCAACGCTTTGCTGTTGGTGCTGCTGCCGTACTTTCTGGGTTTGCCGGGTATCGCCCTGGCGGCGTTGGGCGGGGTTATCGTCACCAACCTGCTGCTGATGCAGCGCCAGCAATTGCTTGGGCAACTGGGCTGGCCGCTGCAATGGGGGCTGAGTGCGGTTTTACTGGGTTTTGCAGCCGTGATATTGCACCCGCTGCACAATGATGGGTGGCAACTGGGCTTGAGTACCTTGGCGGCTGCCCTGGTATTGGGAGGGTTGGCTGGGTGGTTCAAGCCGTGGAAACAGTGAACTGGAGCCACCACCGCAATGGCCTGCGCAGGAGCTGGTAAGCCAGCTCCTGCACGGACTCAGTCATCCAACTGTTGAGGCGCAGCCGGCTTGGTTGCCTTACCCGCTTTGGTAGCGTTCTTGCCAGGCGCAGGCGCCGGTTCTGGCACAACCGGAGCAGCCGCTTCTTTCTCGGCCATCGGCATCTGGTCGATGGTGCTGAAAAATTCCTTCAGGTCGAGGGTATCCGGGGGGACGGTCTTCTCAACTTTCTTCTCACCATCCTTGCCGATCAGGATCACCTTGGTGCCGCTGCCGACGCCGAGCTTGAGGGCACGGATCAGCGCGTTGGTTTCAGGCGGCGTGAGCTTTTTGCTGTCCTTTGGGTCCTTGGCGAACTTCTCCCCTTCGGCGCCAATGCTACCGAACTTGACGGTGTAGAACACCATGCTGCGCTCTTCGAAGGACTGCTTGGTGGCAGCCTCTTCCAGTTGTTTCTTCAGCGTTGCCAGTGTCGGGTTTCCAGCATCAAGCTCCACGACCACCAGCGGGCGCGTCTTGCCCAACTCCTGCTTGAGCGGATTATCATCAGCGGCCAACAACGGCCCCGTAAAAGCCATCAAGGTAGCCAGGGTCAGCGACCGGATGAGCATGCGCACCTCCTTTGAATTCCATGCAGGGTTCTTGAGTTTCATGTCTGCGACAGTCAAATTCAAGGATGATTCCTACATCACTTTGAGAAGAGTAGGTCAGGACGCCCGCTACGCAAGGGCTTGGACAGTGGCCGGAGCATTGTTTCTTCCGGTTACGAGACCGTCCACTGCGGCCAATGACGGGCAAAAACCGGGGCCACGACAGGGTCGGCGTCTACCCGCTCCAGGCTCTGTGCAAAGCCCGGCGCCAGGTTGCCGAGCACCTCGCGCGCGTCATCCCAGCGCGACACCGCCGCCGCCATGATGCCCAGTGCATTCGGCACATTGCCCGGGGTAAACAGCTGGTCGGCAAACTGATCGGCAAACACGACCCAGGCCTGGTACAGGTAGCGCCGTGTGCCGCTGACCAGTTGCGCTTGCTGCGCCTCATCGGCATTACCCAACCAGCGTTGCGGGTAGTCGATGATGCCGATCGCCGAATAGCAATTGGCGGCGATGTACAGCAGCCCGCGCAGGATCTGCGCACGATCGCCGGCCAGCAACTCGGCCTTGGGGTACTCCAGGCCCAGGTGGATCAGGATAGCGACGCTTTCGGTCAGCACCTGGCCATTGGGGGTGACCAGGGTGGGGATCTGCTTGAGTGGATTGATACGTGCAAGAGCGTCGCTGCCCTCGCCGTCCTGCCAGGAGCTGGCGTCCACGCGATGCCACGGCACGGCGCAGCGCTGCAGGGCGATTTCGATCATGCAGGAGCCGGATTCGTCGGTGCCATAAAGTGTGTACATGGGCGTTGCCTCCTGAGCGATGGGCGATAGGGACAGTGTGGTCCATTGCCTAGAATAGCCCCATCTGCCCGCCCACCAGGGTACCGAAGTCATCATTCACAAACGGCAAGATCGCGTCAGCAACGGGCTGCAATTGCCGGGTCACATAGTGGTCGTAGTCGATGGGCGCTTGCCGCACTTCCAAGGGTTCGGGGCCGTTGACGCTGATCACGTAGCTGATCCAGCCACCGCGCTGGTACTGGCGCGGGCGCCCCAGGCGGTCGTTGTACTCGTCGGCCAAACGTGCCGCGCGCACATGGGGCGGAACGTTGCGTTCATAGTCGTGCAAGGGGCGGCGCAGGCGCTTGCGGTAGATCAGCAACTCGTCGAACTCGCCGCTCAGGGTACGGCGCACGTAGTCGCGTATGTAGTCCTGATGGGGCTGGCGATGGAAGATGCGCCGGTAGAGTTCCTGCTGGAATTGCCGGGCCAGAGGCGACCAATCGCTGCGCACGGTTTCCAGGCCTTTGTAGACCATCTCTTCGCTGCCATCGTCGCGCACCACCAAACCGGCGTAGCGCTTCTTGCTGCCCTCCTCCGCGCCACGGATGGTCGGCATCAGGAAGCGGCTGAAGTGGGTTTCGTATTGCAGCTCCAAAGCACTTCGCAGGCCGTACTCCGTGCTCAGGTGGGCGCGCCACCAATCATTGACGTGCTGCACCAGCGCCTGGCCGATGCGATTGGCATCCTGCGGAGAATGGGCGCTGCCGAGCCAGACGAAGGTGGAGTCGGTGTCGCCGTAGATCACTTCATAACCCTGGGCCTCCACCAGCTCGCGGGTCTGGCGCATGATCTGGTGCCCACGCAGGGTGATCGACGACGCCAACCGCGTATCGAAGAACCGACAGCCACTGGAGCCGAGCACGCCATAGAAGGCATTCATGATGATTTTCAAGGCTTGGGACAGCGGCGCGTTGTGCTCGCGCTTGGCCTCTTCACGGCCTTCGGATACGCGAGTGACGATGGACGGCAGGCAGTGCCGGGTGCGGGAGAAACGTGCGCCGCGAAAGCCCTCTACCGAGTCGCTATCGTCGGGATGCTTGAGGCCTTCGATCAAGCCCACCGGGTCGATCAGGAAGCTGCGGATGATCGATGGGTAAAGGCTTTTGTAGTCCAGCACCAGCACCGATTCGTAGAGGCCCGGGCGTGAGTCCATGACAAACCCGCCAGGGCTGGCCTGGGGCGGTTTGTCGCCCAGGTTCGGCGCGACGAAACCCTGGCGATGCATCAACGGCAGGTACAAGTGGGTGAAGGCGGCGACCGAACCGCCGTTACGATCGGCCGGCAAGCCAGTGACGCTGGCACGCTCCAGCAAGAACTTGAGTAACTCGGTCTTTTCAAAAATCCGTGTGACCAGCTCACAGTCCTTGAGGTTGTAGCGCGCCAAGGCGGGCTTGTCCTCGGCGAACATGCGGTTGATTTCGTCCATGCGCTGGTACGGGGTGGAAATGTCCTTGCCTTCGCCGAGCAGGGTTTGTGCGACGTTTTCCAGGCTGAAGGATTCAAAGCTCCAGGTCGCCGAGCGCAGTGCTTCGATCCCGTCGATGATCAAGCGCCCCGCCGCTGCCGCGAAGTAGTGATTGCGGCTGCCGTGCTCGCGCCAGGTCATGGCTTCACCGCCACGCCCCAACAACAGCGGCACGTTCAAACGTTGGGCGTGCTCATGCAGGACGCGCAGGTCGAACTGCACCACATTCCAGCCGATGATCGCATCGGGATCAAAGGTGGCCAGCCATTGGTTGAGGCGTTCGAGCAGTTGCGCACGGGTGTCGCAGTAGTCGAGCTTGAAGTCCACGGCATCGGTTTTGTTTGGCGGGCCGAGCATATACACCTGGCGTTCGCCGCAGCCTTCCAGCGCGATGGAATACAGATCGCCCTGGGCGGTGGTTTCGATGTCCAGGGACACCAGCTTCAAGCGCGGGCGGTAGTCGGGCGCGGGCTTCATCTGCGCATCCAGCAAGGTACCGCTGGCATCCGCAGTGCCGCCAAACCACACGGGAGCTGTGATAAAGCGCTCCATCATGTAGCGCTCGGGCGGTCGCACATCGCCTTCATAGACATCGACCCCGGCGCTGCGCAGGCGCTTTTCGATGTCCATCAATTGGCGGTGCTGGCGGGCATAGAGGCCCAGGACCGGGCGATGGTGGAAGTCGCAGAGTTGCAACGGGCGCAGCTCAAGATCGCGCTCGCCCTTGAGCAGCCAATCAAGCGGCTTGCGATGGACTTCGGGGATGAACATCACCGAGGTTTGCACGGGTAGGCGAATACACCGAGGCCCGTGGTCGGTGGCCAGCCAGAAACTGACCTCCGTGCCCAACGAGGTATCGCGCCAATGCCGGGTCAGGACAAAACCCTGCTGTAAATCCACCGTACCGCACCTCAGGAATCGCTTTCAGGGCGTGATTCTACTCGGCATCCGGGCAAACGCGTCGGGTAAACGCACACGCAGTGCGCAATCGAATAAATTTGTTGCAGGACATTAATAACAATCACTATCATTTGCGTCGGAGTCGTATCCGCGCAGTGAGGAAGCGCAACGTCGCTGCCCCCTTCCTCATAAGTTAGCCGTCTGGATCGACCATGCCCCTCTGCAATCTTTTCGCTGCGCCATTTCGCCCGACCCTGCTCGCCCTTTGCTGCTCCGTGAGCCTTGCTGCACAGGCGGCAACCCCCGAGGCCGCAGACAACGTGCTGGAACTGGGCGCCACCAACATCAATGCCCAAGCACCCGCGCCCACGGCGCTGCCCCCTGAGTTTGCAGGTGGCCAGGTTGCACGCGGCGGCCAACTGGGTGTGCTGGGCAACCAGGACATCATGGATGTGCCCTTCAGCATGTCCTCCTACACCGAAAAGCTGATTCGCGACCAGCAGGCGGAAACCGTCGGCGACGTGTTGCTCAATGACTCCTCGGTGCGCCAGGCCTCGGGGTATGCGAACCAGTCACAGACGTTCATGATTCGTGGCCTGCCGTTGAATGGCGATGACATTTCCTATAATGGTTTGTACGGTGTCCTGCCGCGCCAGATCATTTCCACTGACGCCTTGGAGCGCGTGGAGGTATTCAAGGGCCCTAACGCCTTTATCAACGGCGTCACCCCCACCGGCTCGGGGATTGGTGGCGGCGTGAACCTGCAACCCAAGCGCGCCGATGATGTGCCACTGCGTCGTTTCAGTACCGACATCAGCAGTGATGGGCGGATTGGCGAACACTTGGATATTGGCCAGCGCTTCGGCGAAGACAACCGGTTTGGCGCACGGGTCAACCTGTCCCAGCGCGAAGGCGATACCGGGATTGATGATGAAAACCAGCGTTCGAAGCTGTTTGCCGTCGGCCTTGATTACCGCGGCGATGCGTTGCGGCTGTCCGGTGATTTTGTGTATCAGAAGCAGCGTATCAACGGTGGGCGTAACTCGGTGTTCCTTGGCACCATCACCCAGGTGCCGGATGCGCCGTCGGCAGACACCAACTACGCGCCAAGCTGGAGCAGTACCAACCTTGAAGACACCTTGGGGATGCTGCGCGCCGAATATGACCTGAATGAAAACTGGACCGCCTACGCGGCAACCGGTGCCAAGCACAGCCGTGAAATGGGGCGCTACTCGTCGGTGACCTTGAGCGATAATCTCGGCAATGCCAGCGCCAGCGGCTCGACTATCGCCCACGAAGAAAACAATACCAGTGCCATGGGTGGCCTCAATGGCAAGTTCCACACCGGCCCGGTGAGCCATCGGCTTAACTTCGGCCTGGCAGGCATCTGGACCGAGGCGCGCAACGCCTATGTATTTGCCAGCGCAAAAAACCCGACCAATATCTACAACCCCGTAACCGGCGCGCCGCCGGCCCTCAACAGCCCACGCAATACCCCAGGCACCGACTTCAGCGATCCGACCATCACCGGCAAGACATTCGTGCGCAGCGTCGCGGTATCCGACACCTTGGGGTTCTTCGATGACCGCCTGTTAGTGACCGTTGGTGCACGTCGCCAGCAGATGGTGGTGCAGAGTTACAACTACATGAGCGGTACCCGCACCGCCAACTATGACGAATCGATCACCACACCGGTCTACGGCATTGTGTTCAAACCGTGGGAGCACGTATCTCTGTATGCCAACCGCATTGAAGGCCTGGCTCAGGGCCCGACGTCGCCGCTCAAATCAGGCAACCTGACGGTCATCGGTGGCGGGCAAGCTTATGCGCCTGCTCGGTCCAAGCAGATCGAAGCGGGTGTCAAAGTGGACATGGGCACCTATGGCGCGACCCTGGGTGTATATCGTATCGAGCAGCCCGGCGCGGGTTATGCCGAAGCCATCGACGCCACCACCGCCCGTTATGTGCGGGAAGGTCAGCAGATCAACAAGGGCGTCGAGCTCAACGTATTCGGCGAACCGGTCAGCGGCCTGCGCTTGCTGGGCGGGGTAACCCTGATGAAAACCGAACTCAAGGGTACCCTCAACGGCGCCAACGATGGCAACCGCGCCATTGGCGTACCCTCATTCCAGCTCAATGCCGGGGTGGATTGGGATGTGCCCGGCCTGCAAGGCGTAAGCCTCAGCGGGCGTATGCTGCGCACCGGCGGGCAGTACGCCGACGCGGCCAACAACCTGAGCCTGCCGGCCTGGAACCGCTTCGACGTGGGTGCGCGCTACACCTTCGCCGTGGACAAGCGCGAGGTGACATTGGGTGCCACGGTAGAGAACGTCGCCAACCAGAAATACTGGGAGTCGGCCCAGGGCGGGTTCCTGAGCCAGGGTGATCCGCGAGTGGCGAAGTTGTCGGCGTCGATTGATTTCTAGAACGTGATTACGTTGGGGGGCTGATCTGCCCCCTTTCCCACCATCATACTGGTCGGGTTTCGCTCAGATAGGTTTCGATATTGCCCATCTGCTCATCCCAACCACGGGAGTTCATCTTGAACGCCTTCTGGCGCCGCGCCTCGGGAACCTGGTCGAAACCGGATTCGACAACCCGCAGCAGGATGCCGGGGGCGCGATCCTCGATGGTGAACTCCACCAGGGTCGGTGTTTCGTTGTCGTAGTCGACGCCCTCTTCCACTGCGAAAGGATGCCACCAGAAAGAGAACAGGGTTTGCGGCAGGACGCGTTCGATCCTGGCCTCCCAGACTACATGTTCGTAACCTGGGTAAGTAATTGGCGCTTCGATGGTTTGCCCGGCAACAAAGGTTTTGCCCTTGAGCGCGATACCGAACCAGCTGCCAAATTGCTCGGCATCCGTGAGAGCCTCCCAAACCTGTTTACGCGATGCATTGAGCAGGACTTTGCGTTCGATTCGATCTAATACGTGCATGAGTCACCTCCTTCTTTGAACAGTAGGCGACATCGACCAATGCGCAACCTTGCATTGTGCGCGATGATGATGACCCCCTCCTTGACCTGGCCATAGGTTATGACTGACCCATTGAATGGAAGTTGCTTGTGCAAAGGTGTGCGCTATCAGGTGGACAGCCTGGACATGCCCATCAGCCACTGCCATTGCGACAGCTGTCGCAAAGCACACGCAGCTGCGTTTGTTGCCACTGCCGGGGTGATGCGCGAGCATTTTCGCTGGACGCACGGTGAAGAGCTTTTGGCATCCTTTGAATCCTCGCCGGGGAAACTCCGACGCTTCTGCTCGCGCTGCGGCTCACATCTGATTGCCGAACGGGGGCATCAGCCCCACGTGATCGTGCGGGTGGCGACGCTGGACGATGATCCCGGCGTCAGGCCCACCTCGCATATCTGGATGGCCCATGAGGTGCCATGGCTGGCCTATGACGGCGTAGAGCGCTGGGTCGAGTGGCAGGCCTGAGTCAGACGCGTGGGTCGCCTGGCGCTTTGGCCGGCGTCGCATATTGCGGCTTGAGATGACCTTCCTGATCAAGCAACCAGGCATCCATGATTTGCCGCACTACCGGCCCAGCCACACGGCCTCCGGCCTCACCGTTTTCAATCATGACGGAAATCACGATTTTCGGATGTTCGGCCGGCGCAAAACCGACGAACAAGGCGTTATCGCGATGACGCTCCAGCGTCTTGTTGCGGTTGTAGCGCTCACCCTGCTTGATCGCCACTACCTGGGCGGTGCCGCTCTTGCCGGCGATGCGGTATTGGGCGCCTTGCGCTGCCGCCCTGGCGATACCGCGTGGGTCGTGCATCACCAATTGCATACCATGGTTGACCTGCTCCCAATCACGCGGATCTTTTAAGACTACGTTGGGCATCGGGTTCTCATCCACCGGAGGCACTCCGTTGATGGTCTTGGCCAGGTGCGGACGGTTCCAGATGCCTTTATTGGCGATCAATGCGGTGGCTTGAGCCAGTTGCAGCGGCGTCACCTGCATATAGCCCTGGCCGATGCCGAGGATCACGGTTTCGCCTGGGAACCAGGGCTGGCGACGGGTCGCACGCTTCCAGGCCTGAGAGGGCATCAGACCTGCGGACTCTTCGAACATGTCCAGGGACACCTTCTGACCAAGGCCGAACTCGGCGAGGTAGTCGTGCAGGCGATCGATGCCTAGCTTGTGGGCCAGGTCGTAGAAGTAAGTGTCGTTGGAACGCATGATGGCGGCGTCCATGTCTACCCAACCGTCGCCACTGTGGTTCCAGTTGCGGTATTTGTGATCGAAGTCCGGCAGCTGGTAATAACCGGGATCGAACACCCGGGTTTGCGGGGTAACAACGCCACTGTCGAGACCCGCGATCGCCACTTCCGGCTTGATGGTTGAACCCGGCGCATAGAGCCCACGTAGCACGCGGTTGAACAGCGGCCGATCAATGGAATCGTGCAGCGCGGCGTATTCCTTGAAGCTGATGCCGGTGACGAACAGGTTCGGATCGAAACTCGGTTTGCTGACCATAGCCAGTACTTCACCGGTTTGCGGGTCCAGAGCCACGACCGAACCACGCCGGTCGCCCAGGGCTTCTTCGGCGGCTTCCTGAAGCTTGACGTCGAGGCTCAGGACGATGTTTTTGCCAGGGATCGGATCGGTGTGCTTGAGCACGCGTAGTACGCGCCCCTGGGCATTGGTCTCGACCTCTTCATAACCGACATGGCCGTGCAGCTCGGCCTCGTAAAAACGCTCGATCCCGGTTTTACCGATGGATTGGGTACCGCGGTACTCCACGGAATCAAGGGTCTTGGATTCTTTCTCATTGATGCGGCCGACATAGCCGATGGAGTGGGCAAAGTGCGCACCCAGCGGGTAGTGGCGGACAAACTGGGGCTCGACGTCCACCCCTGGTAGACGGAACTCGTTGACGGCCAAAACGGCGATCTGTTCTTCGTTCAACTCATAGAACAACGTGACCGGAACAAACGGGTGACGAGCCTGCTTAAGCGCCTTATCGAACATCGCTCGGTCTTCGGCAGGCAGATGCAGCAGATTGACGATCGCGTCCAGCTCACCCTTGAGATCGGTGGTGCGTTCACGGGTGATGGTCAGGTTGTAACTCGGACGGTTGTCGGCCAGGACTACACCATTACGGTCATAGATCAAGCCGCGAGTTGGCGTGATCGGCAGTACGTGAACCCGATTGTTTTCCGAGATCGTGGAGTGGTAGTCGTACTGCACCACTTGCAGAAAATACATACGCCCCACCAGGGCACAGGTGATGCCTACCACTAGCAGTGCACAGGCCAGCAAGCGCTTGTTGACCAGGCGGTTTTCTTTTTCGTGATCTTTGATAGGTATCGGTTCAGGCATTTCTACAGCATCTCGTTGGAAAATAGCGACGCCGCCTCCTGCGGGTAACGATCAGTCCTTGTGAAAATGTGCTGCACCATACCAAAAATGCAGAAACACTTTGCATTGATTTCCCCAACGGCACGTTATTTAAGCGAGAGTCCCAGAGGCAGCCGGCTTTTCAACCGCCCAAAACAAAACCCCTGTTTGCGTTAGCAAACAGGGGTTTCGGAATTTA
Organism: Pseudomonas sp. OST1909; assembly: GCF_015277575.1. Taxonomy (NCBI): domain Bacteria; kingdom Pseudomonadati; phylum Pseudomonadota; class Gammaproteobacteria; order Pseudomonadales; family Pseudomonadaceae; genus Pseudomonas; species Pseudomonas sp. OST1909. The sequence goes on along the minus strand of NZ_CP063780.1, from coordinate 2,434,010 downwards.
ATCTTGACGATGACCTACTCTCACATGGGGAAACCCCACACTACCATCGGCGATGCATCGTTTCACTGCTGAGTTCGGGATGGGATCAGGTGGTTCCAATGCTCTATGGTCGTCAAGAAATTCGGGTACTGAGTCGCGACCAGTTGGTCTCGCTTCAGCAAATTGGGTATGTGACAGCTTTCGGTGTTTTGTGAGCGTCGAACTTTCGGTTCATTGCGTCTTCACACACCGCAATCTGATGCTCTTTCGAGAAACAAATTGCTTGGGTGTTATATGGTCAAGCCTCACGGGCAATTAGTATTGGTTAGCTCAACGCCTCACAGCGCTTACACACCCAACCTATCAACGTCGTAGTCTTCGACGGCCCTTCAGGGAACTCAAGGTTCCAGTGAGATCTCATCTTGAGGCTAGTTTCCCGCTTAGATGCTTTCAGCGGTTATCTATTCCGAACATAGCTACCCGGCAATGCCACTGGCGTGACAACCGGAACACCAGAGGTTCGTCCACTCCGGTCCTCTCGTACTAGGAGCAGCCCCTCTCAAATCTCAAACGTCCACGGCAGATAGGGACCGAACTGTCTCACGACGTTCTAAACCCAGCTCGCGTACCACTTTAAATGGCGAACAGCCATACCCTTGGGACCGGCTTCAGCCCCAGGATGTGATGAGCCGACATCGAGGTGCCAAACACCGCCGTCGATATGAACTCTTGGGCGGTATCAGCCTGTTATCCCCGGAGTACCTTTTATCCGTTGAGCGATGGCCCTTCCATACAGAACCACCGGATCACTAAGACCTACTTTCGTACCTGCTCGACGTGTCTGTCTCGCAGTCAAGCGCGCTTTTGCCTTTATACTCTACGACCGATTTCCGACCGGTCTGAGCGCACCTTCGTACTCCTCCGTTACTCTTTAGGAGGAGACCGCCCCAGTCAAACTACCCACCATACACTGTCCTCGATCCGGATAACGGACCTGAGTTAGAACCTCAAAGTTGCCAGGGTGGTATTTCAAGGTTGGCTCCACGCAGACTGGCGTCCACGCTTCAAAGCCTCCCACCTATCCTACACAAGCAAATTCAAAGTCCAGTGCAAAGCTATAGTAAAGGTTCACGGGGTCTTTCCGTCTAGCCGCGGATACACTGCATCTTCACAGCGATTTCAATTTCACTGAGTCTCGGGTGGAGACAGCGCCGCCATCGTTACGCCATTCGTGCAGGTCGGAACTTACCCGACAAGGAATTTCGCTACCTTAGGACCGTTATAGTTACGGCCGCCGTTTACCGGGGCTTCGATCAAGAGCTTCGCGTTAGCTAACCCCATCAATTAACCTTCCGGCACCGGGCAGGCGTCACACCCTATACGTCCACTTTCGTGTTTGCAGAGTGCTGTGTTTTTAATAAACAGTCGCAGCGGCCTGGTATCTTCGACCGGCATGAGCTTACGGAGCAAGTCCTTCACCCTCACCGGCGCACCTTCTCCCGAAGTTACGGTGCCATTTTGCCTAGTTCCTTCACCCGAGTTCTCTCAAGCGCCTTGGTATTCTCTACCCAACCACCTGTGTCGGTTTGGGGTACGGTTCCTGGTTACCTGAAGCTTAGAAGCTTTTCTTGGAAGCATGGCATCAACCACTTCGTTAACTAAAAGTTAACTCGTCATCAGCTCTCGGCCTTAGAATCCCGGATTTACCTAAGATTCCAGCCTACCACCTTAAACTTGGACAACCAACGCCAAGCTGGCCTAGCCTTCTCCGTCCCTCCATCGCAATAACCAGAAGTACAGGAATATTAACCTGTTTTCCATCGACTACGCTTTTCAGCCTCGCCTTAGGGACCGACTAACCCTGCGTCGATTAACGTTGCGCAGGAAACCTTGGTCTTTCGGCGTGGGTGTTTTTCACACCCATTGTCGTTACTCATGTCAGCATTCGCACTTCTGATACCTCCAGCAAGCTTCTCAACTCACCTTCACAGGCTTACAGAACGCTCCTCTACCGCATCACTTACGTGATACCCGTAGCTTCGGTGTATGGTTTGAGCCCCGTTACATCTTCCGCGCAGGCCGACTCGACTAGTGAGCTATTACGCTTTCTTTAAAGGGTGGCTGCTTCTAAGCCAACCTCCTAGCTGTCTAAGCCTTCCCACATCGTTTCCCACTTAACCATAACTTTGGGACCTTAGCTGACGGTCTGGGTTGTTTCCCTTTTCACGACGGACGTTAGCACCCGCCGTGTGTCTCCCATGCTCGGCACTTGTAGGTATTCGGAGTTTGCATCGGTTTGGTAAGTCGGGATGACCCCCTAGCCGAAACAGTGCTCTACCCCCTACAGTGATACATGAGGCGCTACCTAAATAGCTTTCGAGGAGAACCAGCTATCTCCGAGCTTGATTAGCCTTTCACTCCGATCCACAGGTCATCCGCTAACTTTTCAACGGTAGTCGGTTCGGTCCTCCAGTTAGTGTTACCCAACCTTCAACCTGCCCATGGATAGATCGCCCGGTTTCGGGTCTATTCCCAGCGACTAGACGCCCTATTAAGACTCGCTTTCGCTACGCCTCCCCTATTCGGTTAAGCTCGCCACTGAAAATAAGTCGCTGACCCATTATACAAAAGGTACGCAGTCACCCAACAAAGTGGGCTCCCACTGCTTGTACGCATACGGTTTCAGGATCTATTTCACTCCCCTCTCCGGGGTTCTTTTCGCCTTTCCCTCACGGTACTAGTTCACTATCGGTCAGTCAGTAGTATTTAGCCTTGGAGGATGGTCCCCCCATATTCAGACAAAGTTTCTCGTGCTCCGTCCTACTCGATTTCATGACTAAGAGATTTTCGCGTACAGGGCTATCACCCACTATGGCCGCACTTTCCAGAGCGTTCCGCTAATCTCAAAGCCACTTAAGGGCTAGTCCCCGTTCGCTCGCCACTACTAAGGGAATCTCGGTTGATTTCTTTTCCTCAGGGTACTTAGATGTTTCAGTTCCCCTGGTTCGCCTCTTGCACCTATGTATTCAGTACAAGATAACCATCTTATGATGGCTGGGTTCCCCCATTCAGACATCTCCGGATCAAAGTCTGTTTGCCGACTCCCCGAAGCTTTTCGCAGGCTACCACGTCTTTCATCGCCTCTGACTGCCAAGGCATCCACCGTATGCGCTTCTTCACTTGACCATATAACCCCAAGCAATCTGGTTATACTGTGAAGACAACATTCGCCGAAAATTCGAATTTCTCGATTAAGAGAACTCACAAATTTTACCTTAGCCTGATCCGTTACCAGTGAAAGTAACGTTCAGTCTATCTTTCTATCACATACCCAAATTTTTAAAGAACGAACTAGTCAAAGACTAGAAATCAACATTCACCATCACAACGATGGAATGCTCATTTCTAAGCTTTATACAAACAGAAGCAGTAGTGGTGGAGCCAAACGGGATCGAACCGTTGACCTCCTGCGTGCAAGGCAGGCGCTCTCCCAGCTGAGCTATGGCCCCATAACAAAATTGGTGGGTCTGGGCAGATTCGAACTGCCGACCTCACCCTTATCAGGGGTGCGCTCTAACCAACTGAGCTACAGACCCAATTTCGAGCGCGTAACTGATTAGCTAAGAGCTATCAGCTTGGAGCTTAAAGCTGCTTCTATCGTCTTCTTCAATGAATCAAGCAATTCGTGTGGGAACTTATGGAGCAGCTGATGTCGTCGATTAAGGAGGTGATCCAGCCGCAGGTTCCCCTACGGCTACCTTGTTACGACTTCACCCCAGTCATGAATCACACCGTGGTAACCGTCCTCCCGAAGGTTAGACTAGCTACTTCTGGTGCAACCCACTCCCATGGTGTGACGGGCGGTGTGTACAAGGCCCGGGAACGTATTCACCGCGACATTCTGATTCGCGATTACTAGCGATTCCGACTTCACGCAGTCGAGTTGCAGACTGCGATCCGGACTACGATCGGTTTTGTGGGATTAGCTCCACCTCGCGGCTTGGCAACCCTCTGTACCGACCATTGTAGCACGTGTGTAGCCCAGGCCGTAAGGGCCATGATGACTTGACGTCATCCCCACCTTCCTCCGGTTTGTCACCGGCAGTCTCCTTAGAGTGCCCACCATGACGTGCTGGTAACTAAGGACAAGGGTTGCGCTCGTTACGGGACTTAACCCAACATCTCACGACACGAGCTGACGACAGCCATGCAGCACCTGTCTCAATGTTCCCGAAGGCACCAATCTATCTCTAGAAAGTTCATTGGATGTCAAGGCCTGGTAAGGTTCTTCGCGTTGCTTCGAATTAAACCACATGCTCCACCGCTTGTGCGGGCCCCCGTCAATTCATTTGAGTTTTAACCTTGCGGCCGTACTCCCCAGGCGGTCAACTTAATGCGTTAGCTGCGCCACTAAAAGCTCAAGGCTTCCAACGGCTAGTTGACATCGTTTACGGCGTGGACTACCAGGGTATCTAATCCTGTTTGCTCCCCACGCTTTCGCACCTCAGTGTCAGTATTAGTCCAGGTGGTCGCCTTCGCCACTGGTGTTCCTTCCTATATCTACGCATTTCACCGCTACACAGGAAATTCCACCACCCTCTACCATACTCTAGTCAGTCAGTTTTGAATGCAGTTCCCAGGTTGAGCCCGGGGATTTCACATCCAACTTAACAAACCACCTACGCGCGCTTTACGCCCAGTAATTCCGATTAACGCTTGCACCCTCTGTATTACCGCGGCTGCTGGCACAGAGTTAGCCGGTGCTTATTCTGTCGGTAACGTCAAAATTGCAGAGTATTAATCTACAACCCTTCCTCCCAACTTAAAGTGCTTTACAATCCGAAGACCTTCTTCACACACGCGGCATGGCTGGATCAGGCTTTCGCCCATTGTCCAATATTCCCCACTGCTGCCTCCCGTAGGAGTCTGGACCGTGTCTCAGTTCCAGTGTGACTGATCATCCTCTCAGACCAGTTACGGATCGTCGCCTTGGTGAGCCATTACCCCACCAACTAGCTAATCCGACCTAGGCTCATCTGATAGCGCAAGGCCCGAAGGTCCCCTGCTTTCTCCCGTAGGACGTATGCGGTATTAGCGTCCGTTTCCGAACGTTATCCCCCACTACCAGGCAGATTCCTAGGCATTACTCACCCGTCCGCCGCTCTCAAGAGAAGCAAGCTTCTCTCTACCGCTCGACTTGCATGTGTTAGGCCTGCCGCCAGCGTTCAATCTGAGCCATGATCAAACTCTTCAGTTCAAACATCTTTGGGTTTTTAAGAAACCCTAAACTTGGCTCAGCAATCGTTGGTTACATCTTTGATTTCTCGCGGAGTAACTTGTGATGCTGATAATCTTGTTGACTATCAGTCTGACTCCACAAGCACCCACACGAATTGCTTGATTCAGTTGTTAAAGAGCGGTTGGTTAAGATCTTTCGTCTCAACCGAGGCGCGCATTCTACAGCAGCCTCATTTGCTGTCAAGTGATTATTTTCAGAAGCTTTCGAAGATTTCTTCAACAACTTCAACCACTTGCGCTTAAGATCTCTCCGAAGCGGGAGGCGAATTCTACAGCGTTACACGCTGCTGTCAACACCTCTTTTTCAACTTCCTTTTGGCTTCGATGAACTGAAGCAACCTACTGCCGAAAACTACGTAACTCATTGTTTACCAATGAGTTTTCCGTTTCGACTGCGCCGGAAGTGGGGCGAATTATAGGCTTCCAGAATCTGCCGTCAACTCTTAATTTGGGTTTTCTATTAAATCCGCGGCAAACTCAAGAATTACACTATATAGACAACCACTGCGTGCGATTTGAGCAATATATTGCTCATCGCTTAACAGTTAAGCATCATAGCGTCTTCTGCTTATTGACTACGACCTCAGAAGAGCCCTCTCAATGACCACTTCACCCCGCAGCCTGGCCTCGGCACTGTTTCCCGTCGGCCTGCTGTTGATCGCCATGGCCTCCATCCAATCCGGGGCATCATTGGCCAAGAGCATGTTCCCCGTTGTCGGCGCACAAGGCACCACCGCCCTGCGTTTGATTTTTGCCAGTGCGATCATGCTGCTCATATTGCGACCATGGCGCGCCAAGCTGACGGCCAAGTCACTGCGCACAGTGATCATCTACGGGATGGCGCTAGGTGGCATGAACTTCCTCTTCTATATGTCACTGCGCACTGTCCCCCTGGGAATTGCCGTAGCGCTCGAATTCACAGGCCCGCTTGCTGTAGCTATCTATGCCTCGCGCCGAGCTGTCGACTTCGTGTGGATTGCTCTGGCGATCATTGGCCTGCTTCTGTTGATTCCGATGGACAAGGCCAGTAGCGGCGTTGATCTGATAGGGGCCGCTTACGCGCTGGGCGCCGGCGTATGCTGGGCGCTCTACATTTTGTTTGGCCAAAAGGCGGGAAATGACAATGGCGTCCAGACCGCCGCGCTCGGCGTAATGATTGCCGCCCTCTTCGTTGCACCGATCGGCATCGTGCATGCCGGCGCCGCGCTGCTGACGCCAGCACTGATCCCTGTCGCCATCGGCGTGGCGATTCTGTCCACTGCACTGCCCTACACCCTTGAGATGGTCGCACTAACACGCCTTCCCGCCCGTACTTTCGGCACACTGATGAGTATCGAGCCGGCGTTCGGCGCCCTCTCCGGCCTGTTTTTCCTGCACGAGCATCTATCGCTCGCCCAGTGGCTGGCCATCACCTGCATTATCCTGGCCTCGGTCGGTGCCACTTTGACGATGCGCCACGAATCCAAACCACTGGTACCCGCCGACTGATCATCTTTAACCCCAGCTCTGGTATTTGCCGCTCATTTAGGCCATGTTTAGGCCGTAACCGAATGTCATTCATGGAGAATTTCGACACGGACTGCATGAACGCTTCGCTCGAGAGCGAGTAAAGCAGCCCTGTTCTTTGCAGGGCGGCTATTAAGGATGGGAATGAAACGAATTTTGATACTGTTGCTGGTTGTAGGCATCGCGGGTTGTGCCGCCACCACTAAAACAGAAGTGAAACGCGGTAAAAAAGGACTGCATATCAACTGTTCGGGCCTGTCCTCCTCCTGGGACCAGTGCTACACCAGTGCCGCCAATTCATGCGGCGCCAAGGGTTATCGAGTGATTGCCAAGTCCGGCGACAACTCCGAAGAGCCAGGGGACTATCCCTTCGGTCTCAACCCTGCCGGCTATACCAGCCGCAGCATGATCGTCATCTGCAAATAGCTGCCCGAGCAGTCTCCCTGACTGCTCATCTTAAATTTCCACACAGGCCAGGCCATTTACGACATGGCGACTAAACTCCTGCTCGATCATCGAGCCAATGGAGTTCCCATGACGCACAACAACAAAATCGTATTGGTGGTAGGCGCCGGTGACGCAACCGGCGGCGCCATAGCCAAGCGCTTTGCCCGCGAAGGTTACATCGCCTGCGTGACCCGTCGTAGTGCCGACAAACTGCAACCACTGGTAGACAGCATTCAATTGGCGGGCGGGCAAGCCCATGGCTTTGCCTGTGATGCACGTAAAGAAGAAGACGTGATCGCACTGGTAGAGCAAATCGAAACGGAGCTGGGGCCCATTGAAGCGTTCGTCTTCAACATCGGTGCCAATGTGCCTTGCAGCATTCTGGAAGAAACCGCACGCAAGTACTTCAAGATTTGGGAGATGGCGTGTTTCTCCGGTTTCTTGAACGCGCGCGAAGTCGCCAAGCGTATGGCCACCCGTAAACGCGGCACCATCCTGTTCACCGGCGCCACTGCCGGCTTGCGCGGGGCCGCGGGATTTGCCGCATTCGCCGGGGCCAAACACGGTATCCGAGCCCTGGCCCAAAGCATGGCGCGGGAATTAGGCCCGATGAACATCCACGTCGCCCATGTAGTAGTCGATGGCGCCATCGATACCGAGTTCATCCGCGAGAACTTCCCGCAAAAATATGCTCTCAAGGATCAGGACGGCCTCCTCAACCCTGACCACATCGCCGAAAACTACTGGTACCTGCACAGCCAGCCCCGGGACGCCTGGACGTTCGAGATGGACCTGCGCCCCTGGAACGAACCCTGGTAACACGCCCCTATAACAATAAGCAGCGAGTATCGACCATGAGTAAAACCCTGGAATTTTTCTTTGATCTCGGTAGCCCCGCGACTTACCTGGCCTATACCCAACTATCGGCACTCTGCGCCGAGACCGGCGCGCATCTGGTCTATCAACCGATGCTGTTGGGCGGCGTATTCAAGGCTACTGGCAACGCCTCACCGATCACTGTGCCGGCCAAGGGTCGCTACATGCTGGATGACTTGGCGCGCTACGCCAAACGCTACAATGTACCGCTCAGGTTCAACCCGCACTTTCCCATCAATACACTGGTACTGATGCGCGCAATCACCGGCATACAAATCCATGAGCCTGAGCGCTTCCCCGACTTTATCGACTGCCTGTTCCGCGCCCTCTGGGTGGAAGGCCGACACCTGGGCGATCTCGAGGTCGTGGCCCATGTGCTGACCGAGCATGGGTTCGACCCAGAGCAGGTATTGGCCCTGTCCAATGATGAAGCCGTCAAAAGCGCGCTCAAGGACAAAACCGAACAAGCCGTTAAACGCGGCGTGTTCGGTGCCCCCAGCTTTTTTGTAGGCAATCAGCTGTTCTTTGGTCAGGACCGGCTGGATTTCGTGCGCGAAGCCCTCAGCTAAATATCGCTTGCAGCCGGCACAGGCCGGCTGCAGCCAATCAAATAGCTGTGGTACGCACCTGCAACCACTCAAGCGCCGCACCACTGAGCAACGGGCTCAAGCGCTCACGCACCTGGGCGTGATAGGCGTTGAACCATTCGCGCTCATCCGCCGTCAGCAACGACGGTTCCAGGCAACGGGTGTCAATCGGGCACAAGGTCAGGGTTTCGAACTTGAGGAACTCCCCAAACTCGGTCTTGCCCGCTTCACGGTTCAACACCAGGTTTTCGATGCGTACACCCCAACGACCAGGGCGATAAGTCCCCGGCTCGATGGAAGTAATCATCCCGGGGTGCATCGCTGTTTGTGGCGCGGCAGCGGCCTGGTAGGCAATAACCTGCGGCCCCTCATGCACATTGAGGAAATAACCTACGCCATGACCTGTACCGTGACCGTAGTCCACCCCTTCGGCCCAGATCGGCGCACGGGCAATCGCATCCAGCAACGGTGAGAGAATACCTTTGGGGAAGTGTGCACGGGACAGGGCAATCACACCCTTGAGTACCCGCGTGCAATCGCGCTTCTGCTCATCACTCGGGGTACCGATGGGCACCATCCGCGTGATGTCCGTGGTGCCCCCCAGGTACTGGCCACCGGAATCGATCAATAGCAAGCCATCGCCTTCGATCAGGGCATGCTCTTGTTCAGTCGCGTGGTAATGCGGCATGGCGCCGTTGGCGTTGAACGCAGCAATGGTGTTGAAGCTCAGCGACACATAGCCAGGGCGACGGGTACGCGCCGCAGTCAAGTGTTCGTCGATCGTCAGTTCGGTAATGCGCTCGCGGCCCAGGGCGCTGTCGAGCCAGGCAAAAAATTCGCACAACGCAGCGCCATCCTGCTCCATGGCCTGACGGATATGTTCCGCGTCCGCCAGGCTTTTGCGGGATTTTGCGAGCGTGGTCGGGTTGAGTCCTTCAACCAGCTTGACGCCGGCATCGAGATTTTCCAGCAAGCCGGCCGTCACGCGTGCGGGGTCCACTTGCAAACTGGCCCCCGACGGTACGGCACGCAGTGCATTGGCCACTTCGCTGTAGTCGCGCAACGTCACGCCATCCTGCTCGAGCATCGCCCGCAACTCGGCATCGACCTTGCCCAGCGCGACAAACAACGTAGCCTGCTGTTGGTTGATCAACGCAAAAGATACAAACACCGGGTTGAAGGACACATCACCGCCACGCAGGTTGAACAACCAGGCGATGTCGTCCAGCGTCGCGATGAAATGCCAATCGGCGCCCTTGTCTTTCAAGCTGGCGCGCAGTGCGGCGAGTTTCTCGCCACGGCTGACGGTGGCTTGAGGCGGCAGATGCTGGTAGATCGGCTGGTTCGGTAGCGTCGGGCGGTCTTGCCAGACTTCGTCGAGCAGGTCGATATCAGTGCGCAAGCGGGCGCCGCGCTCGGCAAGCTTGCCCCCCAGAGTACGTGCCGAAGCCACGGCCATGACCGCGCCGTCCACAGCCACTACGCCACCTTCAGGGGTTTGCTCGGCCAGCCATTCCAACGGCCCAGGCTGGCCCGGCTGCAGCTTTACCAACTCAATGCCACTGCCCTTGAGTTCCTTGGTCGCCTGTTCCCAGTAACGACTATCGGCCCAGACCCCGGCAAAATCCGCTGTGACGATCAGTGTCCCCACCGAGCCATGGAACCCCGACAACCATTGGCGCCCCTGCCAGTAGCCCGGCAAGTATTCGGACAAGTGCGGGTCAGCCGATGGCACCAGCAGGGCGTGAATGCCCTCGCGGCGCATCAGTTCACGGGTATGCGCCAGGCGCTGGGGAACCGTTCCATGGGTCAAAGGCTGCGTACTCATTGTGTCTCCTGCTAACCACGAATAATTGTTATATGTTGCCAATGATAAATCAGACCGCCCAAAACGCCGGTGCGCTGGCCAGTGCGGCCTTGATCAGCCGGGCCGCTTCGTCGATATCCTGTTCGGTGGTAAACCGGCCCAGGCTCAAGCGGATAGTGCGTCCGGCGCTGCGAGCATCATGCCCCAAGGCCAGGAGCACATGGGACGGCGCATTGCTCGCCGAATTGCACGCCGAAGTCGCGGAAAAGGCAATGCCCGCGCTCAGTGTGGCAGAGTTGAACTCACCCTCGCTGAACGTGAGGCTCAGGGTATGTGGGATACGTTGGGTTGGGCTGCCATTGAGGCGCAAGCCGGTAACCGACGTCAGGTGATCCAGCAGGCGCTGGCGCAACGCTACAATACGAGCCTTCTCATCAGCAAAGGACGCTGCCGCCAAGGCAAACGCCGTCCCCATGCCGGCAATTTGATGGGTCGCCAGGGTGCCGGAACGCAAGCCCCCTTCGTGTCCACCGCCATGAATCTGCGCCAGCACTTTCTGTTGCGCCAAAGGCCCGACATACAACGCGCCGATACCTTTGGGGCCGTACAGCTTGTGAGCGGAGAACGACATCAAATCCACCGGCCACAGGCCCAGGTCGATGGCTACCTTGCCAGCCCCTTGCGCCGCGTCCACATGAAACAACGCGCCATGCTCACGTACCCGCGCACCGATGGCCGGGATGTCATTCAGGGTGCCCAGCTCGTTATTGACCAGCATCAGCGAGACCAGGAAGGTGTCCTCGCGCAGGGCTTCGCTGACCGCTTCGACGCTGATCAAGCCGTCCGCATCCGGCACCAGGTAGGTCACCGCCACGCCGGCTTCCTGCAGTTGCCGCGCAGTATCCAGTGTGGCCTTGTGCTCGATCTGGCTGGTGATGATATGCCCACCCGCCACACCCCGGGCCTGGGTCACTCCCTTGAGCGCCAGGTTGTTGGACTCCGTGGCGCCGGAGGTCCAGACGATCTGCTCCGGCTGGGCGCCGACCAGCTCGGCGACCTGGCGACGCGCCTGTTCAACCGTGTGCCGGGCCGCCTGGCCGAATGCATGGGAACTGGACGCCGGGTTACCAAAGTTGGCATTGAAGCCCAGGCACTCGACCATCACCTGGATAACCCGCTCATCCACCGGCGTGGTAGCGGCGTAGTCAAAATACAACGGACGTTTATTCATGACGTTAAAACTCGCAGAGCGTGCTCCCGAAAGCAGCCTCTCGGGGGGCATCGACCGGAACAGAGGTCGTCAGGTTTAACCGATCGAATGCCATTAAAGAAGGTAACTTTATTTAAATGTGCGTAGGAACGCTCCTGGAATTGAGCTTAACAGGCTGAAGTAGCTCCATGGCAAACAAAAAGCCCGAGGTTCCTTAAGGGAATCCTCGGGCTTTTTATCGCAAAAGGCCGGCTCAACTGGGGCGACCATGCAGGACTACGCTGCGCTCGGCGTTCATTTCACCCTGGCGATCAAAAGAGAAAGGCTTCTGTGGCTGGCCAAGCAACGTAGCGCGCTGCTGCTGATATTCGTCAAACGACAAGCCGCGACGGCTCAGCGCCTCCAGGGCCAATTGCCGGGTCTCCTCGGCGGTGTATGGACGCAATTCCGGGGCTGGATGGGACGCACATCCGGCAAGGACAGAGGTAACAAGTAGCAGCGAAACAGCGAGGAAACGGTTCATGGCGGCGGCTCTGCGAGAGGGGTTTCAAGTCAATGAACACAGGCTACTCCCGGTCCCTTCCACTGAAAAATCATCGCCCGTGATAGTCGCTATCAACCGGCACGCCACCTTCAACAATCGGCCGCCAATATTCCTTAAAGATCTATAAATATGCAAAAACATCCATTTACGGAATAAATCATTTTCTCTATAAATAGCTTCACACGTCAGCAACTGTGCAGTGGCAACAGCCAACCCCAAAACTGCGGTCAGACAACAACTCCCTTTCTCGGCAGCGAGCGCCATACCCATACAGATCAAGGCCTGAACCCGTTGGTACAGCCCTTGTTCAACCTACTTCGCCTCTGTTGCTCAGTACCCCGCCGTTAAAGGAGCTGTTAACTAGTGTTCCCGTTGCTACCGCAGCTGTATGCCAGCCTGACGGGGCCGTTGGGGCATTGAGCCAGTCCCTGCCGATCCCGACGTTCTACTCCTGAAAGAGGTGCCCATGCAGCTTTTGACCCTACCGCCCTCGCCCGCCCTTGCGACCTCGATCCGCGCCACGGCCCAGGTCTTCGAAGACCCCAAATCCCAGGCACTGCTCGACCATATCCGACAAGTGGCGCCCAGCGAAGCCAGCGTGCTGATCATCGGCGAGACCGGCACCGGCAAAGAGCTGGTGGCGCGGCATATCCACAACCTCAGCGCCCGGCGCAACCGGCCGTTCGTGGCGGTGAACTGCGGGGCGTTCTCTGAATCTCTGGTGGAAGCCGAGTTGTTCGGCCATGAGAAAGGCGCGTTTACCGGCGCCCTCAGCGCCAAGGCCGGCTGGTTCGAAGAGGCAGACGGCGGCACCTTGTTTCTCGATGAGATCGGCGACCTGCCGATGGCCATCCAGGTCAAGCTGCTGCGGGTGTTGCAGGAGCGCGAAGTGGTGCGCCTGGGCTCGCGCAAAAGCATACCTATTGATGTAAGGATCCTGGCCGCCACCAACGTACAACTGGAAAAGGCCATCAACGCCGGGCATTTTCGCGAAGATCTGTACTACCGCCTCGATGTGGTCAGTCTGGAGCTGAGCCCGCTGCGCGAGCGCCCCGGCGATATCCTGCCGCTGACCCGCCACTTTATCCAAGCCTACAGCCAGCGCCTGGGCTACGGCCCGATCACCATCAGCAGCGAGGCCGAGCACAAACTCAAGCGCTACAGTTGGCCGGGCAATATTCGCGAGCTGGAAAACGTGATTCACCACACCTTGCTGATCTGCCGCAACGGCGTGATCGAACGCGACGATCTGCGCCTGTCAAATATGCGCATCGAGCGCCAGGACGACAGCCAGCACGCCACCGACAACAGCGCCGAAGCCTTGCTTGCGCGGGCGTTTCAAAAGCTCTTCGAGGAACAGGCCGGCGCCCTGCATGAAAAAGTCGAGGACGCTTTATTACGCGCCGCTTACCGCTTCAGCCATTACAACCAGGTGCACACCGCCAACCTGCTGGGCCTGAGCCGCAACGTTACGCGCACGCGCCTGATCAAGATCGGCGAACTGGCGGTAAACAAACGCCGGCCCGGGCAAACGCTGCAGGGCGAACGGATGCTGCATTTATCCATTTAAGCGGCAGTGCAAAGCATCGTCCTGACTGCGCTCAAAACTGCGCAACACCTGGAATGATCCGAAGGTCACAGCCGTCGCTTGATGCGCGCGGATCAGTGTCCAGAAATCTTCGTCGCCGTGCTCGAAACGCTTGAAGGCTGCTTCTCCGTCCTCGCGGGATTGCCATTGCAGGTAATTGAGCACCCGCCGCCCATCATCACTGACCTGCACACTGGCGCTCAGAAAGCCGCCATGGCTTGCAGCGAGGCGCTCGCTCTGGGTGGTCAAAGCCGCCACCAGGGCTGATTGCTGGCGGGGCTCGATCTGAAATTCGATCAATTGAGTGAAGCTGCGATTTTTCTCTGATACCTGCATGAGCACTCCCCTTTCTCTGTAGGCAGAATCTTGCGATTCGATGTCACGCAGGGTAAAACCTCTAGTTAAGTCGAGGTCAAGCACTGTTTGGGAGTCTTACATGCTCAGCAACGAACTCAGCGTCGGTCAGTTGGCCGCCCGCAGCGGCGTAGCGGTCACCGCCCTGCACTTCTACGAATCCAAAGGACTGATCAAAAGCAATCGCAATGCCGGCAATCAACGCCGCTATCCACGGGACGTACTGCGCCGGGTGGTGCTGATCAAAATCGCTCAACGCCTGGGCATTCCGCTGGCGACCATTGGCGAGGCATTGCGGGCCCTGCCCGATGGGCGTACACCGAACGCTCACGACTGGGAGCGGCTGTCGGCGTTGTGGCGTGAAGATCTGGATGAGCGCATCAACAAGCTGATGCTGCTGCGCGACAAGCTCAATGGTTGTATCGGGTGCGGGTGCCTGTCGATGGAGGCGTGCCCGTTGCGCAATCACGATGACCAGTTGGGTGAGCGTGGCCCCGGTGCGCAACTGCTGGAGCCCACGCTTGATTCCGATCGGTAAAGCCGGTTGCGCAATGCAACGTGACCTATAGTGAAAAGGCTGTAACTCCATAACCACAATCAAAGGAGAACGTTATGAGCGTTAAACCTATTCCCGAGGGTTACCACGGCATTACTCCCTACCTGGGCATCAACGAGGCCGCAAAGGCGATCGAGTTCTACAAAAAGGCCTTTGGCGCCTCAGTGTTCATGCGCCTGGACATGCCCGACGGCAGGGTCGGCCATGCGGAGCTGCGTATTGGCGAAGCGGTGATCATGCTGGGCACGCCCTGTGACGAAACGGCCCTGCGCAATCCCGACTCACATCCCAGTGTCGGTTTGCACCTGTATGTGAATGACGTGGACGCACAATTCAAACAGGCGGTTGATGCCGGCGCCAGCGTAGTGTCCGAGCCGCAGGATCAGTTCTATGGGGATCGCTCGGCGAGTGTGAAGGATCCGTTCGGTCATCTCTGGTTCCTGGCCACCCATAAGGAGGACCTGACCGAGGAGCAAATCCGCCAACGTGCCATGCAGATGTTCAAGCAAAATTAACCCTGTGGGCGTGAGCTTGCTCGCGCCTGCAACACGCCACGCCTTGCCCCAGGTTCCAATCGGCCTGTTCCGGCAAGCTAAAGGCCTGCGTGGAGTCTGGAACACTTCAAGGGTTTGTCGATCTGACACCCCGGTACGCATTGCGCCCCAGCCATATCGTCATGACCAACAAGGCGGTCAATGGCAGCCCATGGAACAACACGATCACCTGGGCCGGCGTCCACGTCACATAGAACGGCCCGACCACCAGCATGCCCACGCCAAAACCGGCCATCTGGATCAGGGTCAAGAGGCTGAACAGCGGCAAGCGCAAGCTATCGGGCTCGCTTTGCGCACGGGAGATCAACGCCACCTCGGACAATCCATCGCCCAGCCCTGCCCACACCACCAGCAACAGCGCCAGCCACAGTTCGGTCTGCTGGAATGTCAGGATAAAGCCGCTGGACATCAACGCCACACCGAGCATGAACAAGCGCTCCATGCCTTGGGTGCCACGACCTTTCAACACTGCACTGGCGATGCGCGCGCCAACAAACTTGCCACAGGCCCACACGGCCAGCAGATAGCCCATGACCGTCTTGGCCGTGTCCGGTGAAATGTACTGCGACAGCACTGGCCAGCCGACGTTATGGGCCGCGCTGCCAAGGGTGTCGAGCATGCTGATCAACAACATCGCGGCCAGCACCGGCGCACCGCGCAACCCCTTGGTCAGCTCGTGCCATTCGGCGGCCAGCCCGCGATGCGCGGCAACAGCAACGCTAAACAACGCGCGCAAGGGCAAGACCAGGCAAGCGGCAATCACATAGGTGCCGATGTTGACGGCAAACACCGCTTCAAATCCTCCCGTGGCGATCAGCAAGCCGGAGAGCAAACTGCCGAAGACCGCGCCGGTGGCAGCCGCCGAGGTGATCCATGCGTTGGTATTCACCCGCTGCTCAAGCGCGACCCAGGTGGGCAACTGACTGTTGAGGCCAATGGCAAACAGCGAATTGCACAGGCCGATGCCGAAGGCGATAAAGGGAAGAAGGGTGAGTTGATGGGCCGGTAACAATACCAGCAGCGGCGTCAGCAACAGCGCCCGGGCCAGGTCCAGCCCCGCCAACGTCCCACGCCCGGCAAACCGCCGGAAAAACGGGATGCCAAACAGGCTGGCGACAATCCCGCCGGTGACCCGGCACGCCAGGAAGATGCTGACAAACACTACGCTCTGGCTGAGCCAGTACACATAAGTGGACAACGCCACCATGTTGAGGAACGCGCCAAAATCCGACACACCGCGAGCAAAGATGATCAGGCGAGCGTTGCGGGTCGACAGATTCAGTTGTTGATCGTGGCTCATGCAGGCTGTGCCTCCTCGACACTGCGCAGGCTTACCAAGAGCACATCGCGCCAGGCCGGTGCCGTCTCCACCCGCGGTCGCACCTCCCCGGCCCGATGGTAGAACCCACGGTCGTTGATCACGATAGTCTCCAGAAATTTCTCCATCGGCAGTTTCAGCAGCCGGCTGTGCTCCGTTTCGTCGGCAAACACCTCCGACACCACCGGCACCGTGTTGCATTCGCCAATAAAGTGCATGAACACCCAATCCAGGCCGTCCTGGTGAATCCCCGAAGTGGTCGGGCTGCTCGATGGCCCATCCGCCCGCACCCGAAACTGATGGATATCGATCGTATAGGTCTGTTCGCCCAGGTGCGGGGCAATCACTGCAAGGTCCGTCGCCAGCAGCTTCTGCATGAGTGGGTGCTCGATAAAGCCCTCCTCGCTGTAGCTCAGGTGGTTCACGCCCTGGCGATAGTTCACCGCGTAGGTGACCGGCGATTTGAACGCCGTATTCCTGTCGATCTGCAATTGCCGTGACGGTAACAGACGATAGCGCAAGATGCGCCGTTCGCGGTGGGTGTAAGTCCTGAACGCCTCGTCGCGCACCAGGTTATCCCAATACGCGCGAAAGCTTTGCTCCTCACCGGGTTCAACTTTGACCAGTTCGCGAAAGTCCGGGCGATGACAAAAGTGATGTTCGCGCAAAAGCGCCGAAATCTGAGGGATGTCCATATCGCTATCCTGCAACCGGTGGATCGATGAGGATGCGCAGGTGTTGCTGCAACGCATCGTGCAAGGCATGGGCGTCGGCGGCATTGCCAACCTGGGCCCAGCATTTGAGCAAATAATGCTCCTCGATATCCGCGTCAATGTAGTGGCCGGGGTCCTGCGGGGCGTATTCCAGCACCGAGCGGTGTTGGTCCAGGAACTGCAGGCCGTCAATGCCCCTGAAAAGGCCACTGTGCTGCGGATAAATCGCCAGCATCGCGTAGTGTTGCCGCGCCTCGGCGTTCTTATGTGCGCCGGCCTCCAACTGTGCATTGATGCCCTTCTCGCCCAACAACAATCCCATATACAACTGATAAGGATCGATACCGGCCAAGTCGCGGAACGCCGAGTTCACATACAGTCCGCCCAGGCGCGGGTTGATCTCGATGACCACCGGCCCTGCGTCCGTCATGCGAAACTCGAAATGCACCACGGCGTTGGTCAGGCCCACCGCGTGCAGGCAGTCCACCGCGTACTGGCGGATCTGCTCGCACTGGGCCTGGCTGAACGACGTCGGAGGGGAAATCAGCAGGTTCTCAAGGACCGTGCCGCTGCGCTCGGTCAGCAGCAGTTTTTCATTGATCAGCAGCGGATGGACACGCTCGCCGGCAATCACACATTCCACACTGCCTTCGATGCCAGGAATATAACCTTCCAACAGAATGCTGCGCCCTGGCAGGTATTCACGCCGCAGCCCGTCCTCAGGCGGCAGGGCGTGCGCACAGCCGTAGAAGTCCGCATAAGCGGCGGCGCCATGATCACTCACGAAATGCCGATAGTGGCTGCGTAGCTCCTCCCAGTTCGAGCATTTTTTGATAAACGCCGAAGCCCCGCCAAAGGGCGGTTTGGCGATCAGTGGATAACCCACGCGCTCGGCGCCTTGCTGGAGTTCCGGTTCGTTGTTGCACAGCACGAACGGTACCGAACGCAACTCATGCTGTTTCAACACGCGGCGCATCAAGAACTTGTTATTGCACGCCGCAATCGCCTCTGGGTGGCTGTAGACCAAGCCCAACCGCTGACACGCCTGCGCAACGATACAGCCCACCTCCCCTTGTGCGGACGGGTGCCCGGCCTGGCAGAAAATCCCCCGCACCTGATAACGCCCGTCCAACTGTCCGACCAACTCCAGGATGGACTGCTCACTGAGCGTTTCGAGCAGGAACACTTCGTCACTGTCGGCCGTGAGTCGTTGCAGCTGCTTGCGCCCCGCCACGGCGGCCGTCAAACACGCCAAGCCGTGGGCGCGGGCCACCGTGAAATGCGGTTCCCGGTAGCGGTAGCGAGCGCAAGCGCTGTCATCCACATCAATAAACAGAATCGCACCCTGTTTCATACCGCATCCTGCCAACTGCACCATTGGCCCTCCCAGTTGCGAAAACGGTAAGTACGCTGCCCATCGCGAACTTCAAAATGCGGTAAGTCTTCAGGTTTTTCAAAGTCCAACAACGGCACGGTGAACTTGCCTTGTGCGTGAGGAAGTACATATTCGGGCAGGGCAATATTGGATACGCGGCGTTTGAGCCGATCCATTATGACGATGGCTTGGCTGATCGAGGCCTTATACTCTGAAGCACCGGGTGAAAACGGCATGAAGTGATATAAGTAATAGGGCTTTACGCCCAGACGATAAAGATCAATGAATAATTTATGCAACGTCGCTTCATCATCATTCACGCCACGCAACAGCGGCATGTTAGAGAATACTATCGGCACCACGCCCTGAATCCGTTTAACCGCGAGGGCAAAATCAGCACTGAGTTCAAGCGGGTGGCAGACATGCACACCAAATGCATTGACTTTGTACTTGTGCAGCATCGCCACCAACTCATCGGTCACGCGAAACGGGTTGAAACTCAAAGCTCGCGAATGAATGCGTATCAGCAGGTCATCACGAATGCCGCGCAATGCGGCCAGCATCTCCTCAAGCTTGCGGTCGGCCAGCATCAGTGGGTCACCGCCACTGAGAATCACCTCTTCAATCGCCGGGTTAGCGCGGATGTACTCCACCGAATCCTTGAACGAGTCGGTGTTGGCGTTAGCTTTGTCGGTGCCCACCTGCAGCGTGCGCAGCGCCTCGAAACAGAACTGGCAATAGGCATTGCAGGTGTTGGTGGTGCGCAGGATCACGCGGTTGTCGTACTTGTGCTGGCAGATGGGCGTCTTCATCTCATGATTGAGTTCCCAGTTTTCGGAACTGCCGTCGTAGTCGCCCTGCACCTGTTCGCTCCAATACGGTACTACCTGGCGCCACAGTGGGTGGTCCATCACCTCGCCGGTGGTGAGTGAACGCTTGATCAAATCAATGTAGTAAGGCGTGATCTGCATCTTGCGATCTTGCAAGTTGTGCTCGATATGCGCCGTTGTGGCCTCGCCCCATCCACCGCAGGCATTGCGCAGTGCAGGTTCATCGCGGATGGCATTCTTCTGCTGCCAACGCCAGTCTTGCCACTGAACTGAACGATGCATGGCTTGATCAAAAATCGACATGAGTTTGAACTCTCTGTTAAGGCATAGGGACGCGTACTTTTCCAGCGCAGGAAAAGTATTATTCGCAACAATGACAACCGACGGGCAGGCGACAGACCACGATCAAGTAACTAATTTGATCACCGGCACCAGAGAGATATAACAGTTCACCACGTGATGACGCGAATAAACGACTAGCACGGTCATGCAATCAACTTCCTTTTTATAATATTCCGACTTCCAAGTCCGCACTCACTAAAGCCGATGCCCGCCAATGTGTCAATACAATAACCTTGTAATTTTTCTGGAATTAACCTGCACCCGTGCCAACACCCTTTAATGACAAGGGGGGCTTTCGTTCAAGCCAAGCTATTTGAAAAACAAATAATACTGAAAGCAACGCGCGCCGCTGTTATAGAGAGGGTTATTTCTACTTATATAACTACGTAGCCGCACTTCCGCTGAGCCAGGGGCTGGGCGCGAGGCAGTGGCGCTCAAACGCATGGCTGATGACGAAATCACCCAGCGGCATGATCACGTCCCTGGAGGTCAGGCCCGGCCTCACGCAAGCCGCTGAACGCCTAGGGGCCGGTGTATTGCGTGTTCGATCAGCTCTCAAATCCGGCCTGAATGTGAACCTGAAACATTTTCTTTCATATGCGCCTTAGGGATTTCTCATTCTCATTCGTCTTAATTTAGATACAGCCCGTCGCGTCAGCAAAAGCTACGACTGGCCTTTTCCGGGCTTTCATTGCCCCCTTCGCTCAAGACCCTCATTCATATGTCGAAGAAGTCACGCTCCAAACTCTGGTTTCTCGTACATAGCTGGCTGGCGTTGCCCATCTGGTTCTTTGTACTGATCGTCTGTGTCACCGGCACCCTGGCCGTGGTGAGCCAGGAAATCGTGTGGCTGGCCAACCCGGATATCCGTGCGAGCAAGCCGTCGGATGACGCCCAGCCGCTGAGCTTTGACCAGGTGATCGCGGCCATCAAGCGCGATGAGCCCAAGGCAATCGTCCAGTCCATCATTCGCCCGGATGAGTCGCACTTCGCCCTGAGCGTCGGCCTCAGCTACCCGGATGGGCGCTCGGTGGACGTCTACGCCAACCCCTATACCGGAGCGATCCAGGGCATCAGCCCCTCGTTCAACTTTCAGCAATTTACCCGCGCCCTGCATGGCTGGTGGCTGGTGCCTTTCACCAATGGGTACAGCTGGGGCTGGTACCTGGTATCCGCGCTGGGCTTGCCACTGCTTGCCTCGCTGGTCACCGGGCTGGTGGTGTACAAACGCTTCTGGAAAGGTTTCCTGCGCCCTACCCTGCGTATCCGACACGGTGCGCGGATCTTCTGGGGCGACTTTCACCGCCTGAGCGGCATCTGGTCGATCTGGTTTATCGCGGTCATTTCAATCACCGGCACCTGGTTCCTGATCGAGGCGGCCTTGAGCGACAACCAGATATCCATTTCCAGTGAGCCCATCGTGCCGGTGATTGCCCGTGAAAAGGTGCCATTGTCGGCGTCGGGCGTCCCGGCACCGATGATCCCTATCGATAAGGCCATCGACATCGCCGCCGAAAAAATCCCGGGGCTGGACGCCAGCTTTGTGTTCATGCCAAGCAACGCGTACAGCCACCTGCAAATCGGCGGGCGCGGCTGGTACCCGTTGATGTTCCAGACCGCGCAACTGAACCCCTATGACGGTGAAATTGCCGTCTCGAACCTGTTGTCCGACCGCACCCCCCTGGAGTTCGTCACCGAGTCGATGCGCCCGTTGCATACCGGTGACTTCGGCGGCTTGTGGATCAAGTTGATCTGGGCCTTCTTCGGCCTGGTGCTGAGCATGATGGTATTGAGCGGCTTGCTGATCTGGACCAAGCGCACGGCCCTGGCCACCCTCAATGCCCTCAAGCGCGAAGCCAAGACGCAACGCCAACCCGCTTCTATCCCGGCCATGCACGCCAAAACCTCGGAGGCACAGCGATGAGCAAGGTCGCGACCGTACCGCCATCCCCACTGCGCGCCCTCTGGCTGAAATGGCGTTTTCACATCAATGTTCTGCTGTTGCTGATACCGCTGGGGTTCATGCCCAAGTACTTCGCCGACGCCGCACTGTTTCGCGGGGATACCGGTATCGGCGAGCGCGTAGCCGGGCAAGTGCAAGTCGGCCCCTGGAGCCTGACCCTGGCCGAGTTCCGCAATGAAGGCCCGAGCCCGAACCCGGCCGGGCCGATGAAATTCTTCAACGCCGCCCTGTGTGACACCTGCGCCAACGAAGTCAAGGCCACCTACCTGCGTATCGGTAAACCCCGCAGCCTGCGCGCCGCCGGGGTGATCTTCTTCGGTACGCCATACCGCATGGGCGCCGCCCTGCCAGTGCCGGAACGCACACCGGTGGACGCCGAAGTCTGGGTGACCATGGAAGGCTGGGACGGCAGCATGCACCAGGGTTCCATCCCGCTGAACCAGGCTTCGCCTGCCACCATTGCCTGGCTGAACAAGCAAGGAGTTAAACCATGACGTTCAAGCGCCTGACCCGCGCCGCACTGTTACTGTGCGCCGGCTTGAGTACCACCGCCTTTGCCCACAACCCGATGTGCGAATGCAAGGAAATCCCCGGCGAGCAGATCCAGTGCAAGGGCGGCTTTTCCGACGGCAGTGGCGCACCCGGCGTGACGCTGGATGTGATCGGCTACGACGAAACCATCCTGGTGCCCGGCAAGCTCGGTGAAGATTCGACCCTGACCTTCAAGAAGCCCGCAGCCGAGTTCTATGTGCTGTTTGATGCAGGCCCCGGCCACGTGGTGGAAATCGACCAAGCGGATATCCAGGCGCAATGAGTACTACACAGGTTGTACGCCCCGCCGGTGCCGGCCATGAAACGCTCTATGTGCTGCTGCTGTGCCTGCTCATCCTGGCGGTGGCGGGCACGGTCGTGGCGCTGCACGGTGAAACCCAGGAAATTGCGGCGCTGCCAAGCCACCAGTTGGACGCCCGCCGTGACCTGAGCGCCGCCGAGCAAGGCATCTACGCCGACCTGCGGGTGACTCTGGATGAAATCCACTTGTTGCAGCAGGAGCAAAGCGCCCTGCCGACACCTGAGCAACTGGCCGACGAAGGCTTCGCCCCCTTTGCCCAGGATGCCAGCTCGGTCAGCCGTGGTGGCCATCGCTGGCAGTTACTCCCCTCGGCCGCCTACCTGGGCTTGAGCCAGGCACCGGCCACCAGCGGCTCGCTGCTGATGCGCGTGCAGAGCGACGAGCCGGATATCTGGCTCAACCGCAGCGTCAATCTTGCCGCCCCCTCCGACCTCACTGACCAGGCACTGATCGCAGCCGGCTGGCAGCAAGTGGTTGCGCAATTCGATGCCGGCGTGACCCGCCAGCATCGTCACTGAACGAGAAGACCGATTGCCCATGTCTATTTCATCGCCCCTGTTGCGCCTGTTACTGGTCAGCTTCCTCAGCCTGCTGCTCGCTCCCCTGGCGAATGCCGAAGCAGCGAAACGCCTGCGTATCGGCATCACCCTCCACCCCTACTACAGCTACGTGGCCAATATCGTCGGCGACAAGGCCGAAGTGGTACCGCTGATCCCGGCCGGCTTCAATCCACACGCCTACGAGCCCCGCGCCGACGACATCAAGCGCATCGGCACCCTGGACGTGATCGTGCTCAACGGGGTTGGCCATGACGACTTCGCCGACCGCATGATCGCCACCAGCGAGCGCCCGGACATCAAGGTGATCGAGGCCAACGCCAACGTGCCGCTGCTGGCGGCCACCGGCAATGCCGCGCGCGGTGCGGGCAAGGTGGTCAACCCGCACACCTTCCTGTCGATCAGTGCATCGATTGCCCAGGTCAACAACATCGCCCGCGAGTTGGGCAAGCTCGACCCGGACAAC
Organism: Pseudomonas sp. OST1909; assembly: GCF_015277575.1. Classification (NCBI taxonomy): domain Bacteria; kingdom Pseudomonadati; phylum Pseudomonadota; class Gammaproteobacteria; order Pseudomonadales; family Pseudomonadaceae; genus Pseudomonas; species Pseudomonas sp. OST1909. The sequence goes on along the minus strand of NZ_CP063780.1, from coordinate 2,410,287 downwards.
GCCAAAACCTACACCCAGAACGCCCGCGCCTATGGCAAGCGCCTGCGCCAGATGCGCGCCGACGCCCTGGCCAAGCTGACCAGCGCCCCCAACCCGGACCTGCGCGTTGCCACGGTGCACGCAGCCTACGACTATCTGCTGCGCGAATTCGGCCTGGAAGTCACCGCAGTGGTAGAACCGGCCCATGGTATCGAGCCAAGCCCCAGCCAGTTGAAGAAAACCATCGATGAACTGCGCGCCCTGGATGTGAAGGTGATCTTTTCGGAGATGGATTTCCCGTCCACCTACGTCGAGACCATCCAGCGTGAATCCGGGGTCAAGCTGTACCCGCTGTCGCATATTTCCTATGGCGAATACAGCGCTGAAAAATACGAAGTGGAAATGACCGGCAACCTCAACACCGTGGTCCGCGCAATCCAGGAGTCAGGGGCATGACCGCGGCGCAACAACTGAACGCCGTCAGCGTCGGCCCGACCCTGAACTTCGACCAGGTCTCGCTGACCCTGGGGCGCACCGTGATCCTCGACGACGTGAGTTTCCAGGTACAGCCAGGCAGCATCCATGCGCTGGTCGGTCCGAATGGCGGCGGCAAAAGCTCGCTGATCAAGACTCTGCTCGGCCAAACGCCCCACCAGGGCCGTTTAAGCCTGGAGTGGCCGGCCGCGCCCGGCACCATTGGCTACGTGCCTCAGGCGCTGGAGTTCGACCGCGGCCTGCCGATGACCGTCGACGATTTCATGGCTGCCATGTGCCAACGGCGGCCTGCGTTCCTTGGCCTGTCCCGGCATTACGCAGCGGCGATCGGTGACGCACTTGAGCGCGTCGGCATGCATGACAAACGCAAGCGGCGCATGGGCGCGTTGTCCGGCGGTGAACGCCAGCGCGTGCTGCTGGCCCAGGGCCTGATCCCTGCACCGCAATTGCTGGTGCTGGACGAACCCATGTCGGCCCTTGATGAAGCCGGCATCCAGGTGTTCGAACGGCTGCTCAATGATTGGCGCCTGGCCGGGATCACCGTGCTGTGGATCGAGCACGACCTGGAAGCCGTCGGCCGCCTGGCTGACCGTGTCACCGGCCTGAACCGCCGCGTGCTGTTCGACGCCACGCCAAAAGAGGCGCTGACCCCGGACCGCCTGCTGACCCTGTTTTCCACTCACCCGCGGAGCCCGGCACAATGAGTTATGAAGCCTTTCGCTTGATGGTCCAGGGCTGGGCGTCTTCCGGTTACCTGCCGGAAGCCCTGGCCTACGGGTTTGTGGTCAACGCCCTGCTCGCTGGCTTGCTGATCGGCCCGGTACTGGGCGGCCTGGGTACGCTGGTGGTGGTCAAGCGCTTTGCGTTTTTCTCCGAAGCGGTCGGCCATGCTGCGCTGACCGGCGTGGCCGTAGGCATCCTGCTGGGCGAACCCTACACCGGGCCCTATGGCAGCCTGTTCGGCTACTGCCTGCTGTTCGGCATCCTGCTCAACTATCTGCGCAATCGTACCGGCCTGGCGCCGGATACCTTGATCGGCGTGTTCCTGTCGGTGTCGCTGGCGCTGGGCGCCAGCCTGCTGCTGATCCTGGCCGGCAAGATCAACGTGCATATCCTCGAAAACGTTTTGTTTGGCTCGGTACTGACGGTCAACGGCAATGACTTGCTGGTACTGGCAATCGTCGGTTCGCTGGTCATGGCCCTGGCATTGCCGCTGTACAACCGCATCATGCTCGCCAGCTTCAACCCGCAACTGGCGGCGGTGCGCGGTGTGGCGGTGAAGACGCTGGACTACCTGTTCGTAATCCTGGTGACGCTGATCACCGTGGCTGCGGTCAAGGTGATCGGCGCGATCCTGGTCGGTGCGCTGCTGGTGATCCCTGCGGCCGCGGCGCGTCTGTTGAGCCAATCGCTCAAGGGCTTCTTCTGGGTCTCGGTGCTGATCGCCACTGTGAGTACCCTGTGCGGCATCCTGCTGCCGATCATCTTCGACCTGCCGATCCCGTCCGGCGCTGCAATCATTCTGGTTGCCGGTATCGCCTTCGCCTTCGCCGCCATCGCTCGCGGCACCGTGCCCAGCCTCAAAGGGAATCTTGGATAATGCGCCCTGTCTTTCGCCCAATGGCCCTGGCCATCGCTTGCTTGATCAGTACATCGGCACAGGCTGCCGTTGATGGTTTCGATCCAAAGGAATTCAAGGCCAATCACGGCCTCGGCCATGCCGCGCTGACCAAGGCCAAGTCGGTAAAACCGGTCAAGGTGCTGGCCTCGCTGCCCATTACCTACGGTTTGGCCGAAGTGCTGCTCAAGGATACCGACGTGCAGCTTGAACGCGCCGCGCCAGCCAACCTACCCGGCTCGCGGCAGGTGTCCTACTTCACCGGCCGCGGCGCGGCGGCACTCAACACCTTGGCGCAGGACGCCGACGCCGCCATCGGCTTGCGCTCGCTGTGGGCCGATGATCCGCTGTACCCCGTGGCACGGCGCAGCAATATCCGCATCGTTGAAGTGGACGCTGCACGCCCGGTGGACGGTGGCTTGCCGGGCATTGCGGTACAACCGGGTGTCACCGATGGCCTCAACAGCCAACCCTGGCAATCGAGCAACAATCTGGGCCGTATGGCCGATGTATTGGCCGCCGACCTGAGCCGTCTCGCCCCAGGCGCCAAACCAAAAATCGATACCAACCTGGCTGCACTCAAGCAACGCCTGCTCAAGCTCACCGCCGACAGCGAGGCGCGCCTGGCCCAAGCCGATAACCTGAGTGTAGTCAGCTTGAGCGATCACTTTGCCTATTTGATCAGCAGCTTGAACCTGGAACTGGTCAGCACCGATGCTCGCCCAGACGCAGACTGGACGCCTGAAGCGCTGCAAAAACTCAGTGCGCAGCTCAAGGACAACGAAGTGGCGGTGGTGCTGCACCATCGTCAGCCGAGTGACGCGGTAAAAGCAGCTGTCACTGCAGGTGGCTCCACACTGCTGGTGTTGAATGTGGACGGCGCCGAACCGGTGACAGAGTTGCAAACCAATGTGGATCAGGTGATCAAGACGCTGACGCCATAACATCCACCCCAACATGAATCGCATCATGTCGCCAGAACTCCAGGTCACAATCGATCAGGCGCTGGTGTTGGTCATAGTTAACCCGGGCGATGCGCAAGCCCGGGCTGCCCACCGATACACGCAATGCCGCCGCAGCTTCCACCGGCAGTGAAGTCGGCACAATCTCGAAACGCACCCGCCCATAGTGCAAGTCGTAGTTGCGCGCATACAGCTCGGTCATCGACTGATTCAAATCACACGCCAGGATCCCCGGGAAATACCGCGGGTTCAGGTAGTGCTCCACATACAGCACCAAGCGCCCGTCGATCCTGCGGCTGCGGCAAATCTGGATCACACTGGACAGCGCCGGCAACTGCAACCACGCACACACCGCCGCCGACGCCGGTTGCAATCGCGCGCTGATCACTTCAGTGGCGGCCACACGCCCCTGGTCACTGACCATCGCGTGAAAGTGGCTGCGCTGCATCAGGTTGTAGGCCAACCGCGGCGGCGAGACGAACCAGCCACGGCGCTCTTCGCGATAGATCTGCCCTTGGGCCTCCAGTTGTAACAAAGCTTCGCGCACGGTAATGCGGGTGGTACCAAACAACTCGCTGAGCTTGCGCTCGGCGGGCAATTTGCTGGCTGGCGGCAACAGGCCGTGGTCGATCTGCTCTTGCAGCGCCAGACCGATGGAGGTTACCGCCTTGATTGCCTCATCCCGCATCAACGTTACCTATCTGGACTAGACCAGCACCGTTCAGGTGCACAAATCGCGCTCTATCTGGGCTTTTGCTGCTGCGAGCCAGCCTAGGCATTACAGATGACCGACAGATGACAGCCGGTAGCCACCGCCTGCACCACACCCTGCAATACATCGGCCAAGTCCAGGGCCTGCGGGCTGTTGGGCATGGTCTACGCTAAGTCTGAGCTGAGCGACACCCGTGCTTCAAAAACGACATCGACATGAAACTGTCATCCATCGGGCCTAAATTGGCTCAGGTATTGCTGACCTAGACCACACCCTCGCCAACGTTCGTATAAGACGCCGCGTGTAAAACGCCCAAAGGAGCTTCGGATGAAACAGCTTTTCCTGGCATCACTGTTAGGCTCGACCATTGCCATGTGCACCGCCGCCATGGCCGCTGATACCGATCTAAAAACCCTGGAAGCCGCCGCCAAGGCGGAAGGCGCCGTCAACAGCGTCGGCATGCCCGATGATTGGGCCAACTGGAAAGGCACCTGGGAAGACCTGGCCAAGACCTACGGCCTCAAGCACATCGATACCGACATGAGTTCGGCCCAGGAAATCGCCAAGTTCAAAGCCGAAAAAGACAACGCCAGTGCCGATATCGGTGACGTGGGCGCAGCCTTCGGCCCGATCGCGGTGAAGCAGGAAGTCACCCAGCCCTACAAACCCTCCACCTGGGCGCAGGTTCCGGATTGGGCAAAAGACAAGGACGGTCACTGGGCCCTGGCCTATACCGGCACCATCGCGTTTATCGTCAACAAGAAGCTGCTGCACGGCTCCGAAGTGCCGACCAGTTGGGCCGACCTGCAAACCGGCAAATACAAGGTGTCGGTGGGTGATGTAAGCACCGCAGCCCAAGCCTCCAATGCGGTACTCGCCGCCGCTATCGCCAACAAGGGCGACGAGAAAAACATCGCACCGGGCCTGCAGTTTTTCACCAGGATCGCCCAGCAAGGTCGCCTCTCACTGTCCAACCCGACCATCGCCACCATGGAAAAAGGCGAAGTCGAAGTTGGCATTGTCTGGGACTTCAACGGCCTGAGCTACAAAGCCAAGATGGCCAACCCGGATGACTACGTGGTGCTGATTCCATCGGATGGCTCGGTGAAATCGGGCTACACCACCATCATCAACAAATACGCCAAGCACCCGAACGCCGCCAAGCTGACCCGCGAATACATCTTCAGCGATGCCGGCCAACTCAACCTGGCCAAGGGCAATGCGCGTCCGATCCGTGCGGAAACCGACCTGAAGCTGCCGGCCGATATCGCCAAGAACCTGATCCCGGGCGAGCAATACACCAAGGCCAACCCGCAGCCGATCAAAGATGCCGATGCCTGGGAAGCGACGTCCAAGAAGCTTCCGCAGATGTGGAACGAGCAGGTCATCGTAGAGATGAAGTAATCGGTCTCTCTGATACAAGTGCGGTCAGTGTGGGAGCTGGCTTGCCTGCGATAGCGGTCTGACATTCAACATTGGTGTCCACTGATACACCGCCATCGCAGGCAAGCCAGCTCCCACATTTGATCCCATTCCAAGTTGATACTGAGCCATACCCCCTGTTGCGGAGCCCCAGCCCCCATGAAGCACACTGTCATCCTTGTCGTGCTCGACGGCCTGAATTTCGAGGTCGCCCGGCACGCCATGGGGCACTTGCAGGCCTACGTCGGCGCAGGACGCGCAGCCCTCTACAAACTGGAATGCGAACTGCCCGCCCTGTCCCGCCCGTTGTATGAATGCATCCTCACCGGCGTGCCACCCATTGACAGCGGCATTGTCCATAACAACGTCTCGCGCCTGTCCAACCAGCGCAGCATTTTCCACTACGCCACCGATGCTGGCTTGGCCACGGCAGCGGCGGCTTACCATTGGGTCAGCGAGTTGTACAACCGCACGCCCTTCGTCGCCGCGCGTGATCGCCACACCGACAACAAGGCGCTGACGATCCAGCACGGGCATTTCTACTGGACTGACCACTATCCGGATTCCCATCTGTTCGCCGATGCCGAAAGCCTGCGGCTCAAGCACGCGCCCAACTTTTTGCTGGTGCATCCGATGAATATCGACGATGCCGGCCACAAGCATGGCCTCGACACCGCGCAATACCGCAACAGCGCCCGTTCGGCCGACATTATCCTGGCCGACTACCTACAAGGCTGGCTCGACGCCGGCTACCAGGTGCTGGTCACGGCCGACCACGGCATGAACAACGACCGCTCTCACAACGGCCTATTGCCGCAAGAGCGCGAAGTGCCGCTGTTTGTCCTCGGTGACGCCTTCAGCCTGGATGCCGACGCCGCGCCGAAACAAACCGATCTGTGCGGTACCGTCTGCGAGCTGCTTGGCGTGCCGCACGACAAACCGGTGTGCCGGGAGTTGCTCAAGTGAATTCGATGACCCGCGGCAAATGGCTGGCCCTGCTGTGCCTGGTGCCCTTCGCACTGTTCTTTATCGTGTTCGAGATCGCGCCGCTGGTATGGGTGCTGATCAACAGCCTTCAGACCGAAGAGTCCGGCTGGGGCCTGGAAAACTTCACCCGCATCTTCAGTTCAAAGTTCTACCGGCAGGCGATTCAGCTCAGCCTGGAGATCAGTTTCTACTCCAGCATCTTCGGCATCATCATCGCCACCCTGGGCAGTTATTCGTTGCGCCGGGTGGATTCGCCGCTGCGCAACTTCGTCACGGCCTTTGCCAACATGACCAGCAACTTCGCCGGCGTGCCCCTGGCCTTCGCGTTCATCATCCTGCTGGGCTTCAACGGCAGCATCACCATCATGCTCAAGCAGGCCGGGATCATTCAGGACTTCAACCTGTACTCCAAGACCGGCTTGATCATCCTCTACACCTACTTCCAGATTCCTCTCGGAGTGCTGTTGCTCTACCCGGCCTTTGATGCATTGCGCGAAGACTGGCGTGAGTCGGCTGCGCTGCTCGGCGCCAATGGCTGGCAGTTCTGGCGACATATCGGCTTGCCGGTGCTCACCCCTGCCCTGCTTGGCACTTTCGTCATCCTGTTGGCCAACGCCCTTGGCGCCTACGCCACGGTCTACGCCCTGACCACCGGCAACTTCAACGTGCTGCCGATCCGCATCGCGGGGCTGGTCTCTGGTGATGTGTCGCTGGACCCGAACATGGCCAGCGCCCTGGCCGTGGTGCTGGTAGCGCTGATGACGGTGGTCACCGTGGTCCATCAACTGCTGCTCAAGAGGAGCTACCATGTCTCGCGCTGATGCCGGCCCGGCCTCCCTCTACCATCGGGTAGTGGTGTACCTGCTGTTCCTTATTCTGGTACTGCCGCTGATCGGCACCTTTGTCTACTCGATCTCCAGCAGTTGGTCGGCGACTATCCTGCCCGCCGGCTTCAGCGTGAAATGGTACGTACAACTGTGGAGCGACCCGCGCTTTCTGATGGCGTTCGGGCAATCGTTGCTGGTGTGTGTGGGCGCGTTGATCCTTTCGGTGGTATTGATTTTGCCGCTGCTGTTCGTGGTGCATTACCACTTTCCCAAGCTTGATGCGCTGATGAACATTCTGATTCTGCTGCCCTTCGCGGTGCCGCCGGTGGTGTCTTCAGTCGGTTTGCTGCAACTGTACGGTTCCGGGCCGTTGGCGATGGTGGGTACGCCGTGGATTCTGATCGGTTGCTACTTCACCGTGGCGCTGCCGTTCATGTACCGGGCGATCACCAACAACCTGCAAGCCATCAACCTGCGCGACCTGATGGACGCCTCGCAACTGCTCGGCGCCAGCACCTGGCAAGCGGCGATCCTGGTGGTGCTGCCTAACCTGCGCAAAGGCCTGATGGTGGCATTGCTGCTGTCGTTCTCGTTCCTGTTCGGTGAGTTCGTGTTTGCCAACATCCTCGTCGGCACGCGCTACGAGACCCTGCAGGTGTACCTCAACAACATGCGCAACAGCAGCGGCCACTTCACCAGTGCCGTTGTGATCTCCTATTTCTTCTTTGTGCTGGTGCTGACCTGGGCCGCCAATATCTTGAACAAGGACAAAAGCCAATGAGCTTCGTCAGCGTCCAACATCTGCAAAAAAGCTACTCCGGCACGCCAGTGTTCAGCGATATCAACTGTGAAATCGCCAAGGGCGAGTTCGTCACCCTGCTCGGCCCGTCCGGTTGCGGCAAGTCCACCCTGCTGCGTTGCATCGCAGGGTTAACCTCGGTAGACAGCGGCACAATCCTGCTGGATGGGCAGGACATCGTGCCCCTGAGCCCGCAGAAACGTCAGATCGGCATGGTGTTCCAGAGCTACGCGCTGTTCCCCAACATGACCGTGGAGCAGAACGTTGCGTTCGGCCTGCGCATGCAAAAGGTCAACGCCGACGACAGCCACAAGCGCGTGCAGGAAGTGCTGCAATTGGTTGAGCTAAAGGAGCTGGCCGGCCGCTATCCGCACCAGATGTCCGGGGGCCAGTGCCAGCGTGTCGCCCTCGCCCGCTCCCTGGTGACCCGCCCGCGCCTGCTGTTGCTCGATGAACCGCTGTCGGCATTGGATGCACGTATTCGCAAGCACTTGCGCGAACAGATCCGCCAGATCCAGCGCGAACTGGGGCTGACCACGATTTTCGTGACCCATGACCAGGAAGAAGCCCTGACCATGTCCGACCGCATCTTTCTGATGAATCAGGGCAAGATCGTACAAAGCGGCGATGCCGAAACCCTCTACACTGCGCCGGTGGATGCCTTCGCCGCCGGTTTTATCGGTAACTACAACCTGCTCGACGCCGACAAGGCCAGCCAGTTACTGCAACGCCCGATCAGCGGGCGCATCGCGATTCGCCCTGAAGCCATCGAGTTGAGCCGCAGCGGCGAGCTCGATGCGCTGGTGCGCAGCCACAGCTTGCTGGGTAACGTGATTCGCTACCGCATCGAAGCCCGTGGCGTGGAATTGGTGGTCGACGTACTCAATCGCTCGGCCGACGACCTGCACCCGGACGGCCAGCGCCTGGCACTTTCCATCGACCCCAGCGCCCTGTGTGAAGTAGCCTGACAGGCAGCGACCTATTGAGAGAGAACATGACGGATGGCATTGGTAATTTTTGATCTGGACGACACCCTGATCCACGGCGACTGCGCCACCCTGTGGAGCGAACAGATGGGCCGCCTGGGCTGGGTAGACCCTGAGTCGTTCATGCGCAGGAACAACGAATTGATGGACGCCTACAGCCGAGGCGAGTTGCGCATGGAAGACTTCATGGACTTCAGCCTGGAGCCGATGATCGGCCGCACTCCGGAAGAAATCGAGCATCTGGTGGAGCCGTGGGTCGAGGACGTGATCGAGCCGCTGATCTATAGCGACGCCACCAAGACCATCGCCCGCCACCGTGCGAATGGCGACCGGATCCTGGTGATTTCCGCCTCGGGCACTCACCTGGTCACGCCGATTGCGGCGCGTATCGGTATTGAAGAAGTGTTGGGGATTAATCTGGACGTCGGCCACGGCGTGTACAGCGGCAAGACCGTAGGCGTGCTGACCTATCGTGAAGGCAAGATCACGCGCCTGCTGGAATGGCTGGAGCAGGAAGGGGAAACGCTGGAGGGCGCGTATTTCTACTCGGATTCGCGCAATGACTTGCCGCTATTGCTCAAGGTCGACCATCCGCAGGTGGTGAACCCGGACCCGGTGTTGCGCGCCCACGCCGAACAGGCCGGCTGGCCGATCCACCACTGGACCTGAATCAATAGAGATCAACCTGTGGGAGCTGGCTTGCCTGCGATAGCGGTGCAACAGTGAAGAATTCTTCATCTGGTGCACCGCTATCGCAGGCAAGCCAGCTCCCACACTGACTGCATTTCAATCCAGGATTCGGTCAGGCTGTTGGCAATATGGACTACATCGAATGTAGGACTGGGTTCTTCTAACCCTCCACATGCCCCTCAACGCCTTGCAATGCTTTCACAGTGCCTCCATAGTGAGTCTGGACTGAGCCCGTAGCAGTAGCGTCGGGCTTTTTGCATTATGCGACCGGACCATATGGAACCGGCTCCCTCAAAGACGGCCTAATATGCGTTATCAATTGCCCCCGCGTCGAATCAGCATGAAGCATCTGTTCCCCAGCACCGCCCTCGCTTTTTTCATTGGTCTCGGCTTCGCGTCGATGTCGACCAATACGTTCGCAGCCAATAGCTGGGACAACCTTCAGCCTGATCGCGATGAGGTGATTGCCAGCCTTAACGTTGTCGAGTTGCTCAAGCGCCATCACTACAGCAAGCCGCCGCTGGACGACGCTCGCTCGGTGATCATCTACGACAGCTACCTCAAGCTGCTGGATCCGTCGCGCAGCTACTTCCTGGCCAGCGATATCGCTGAGTTCGACAAGTGGAAGACGCAGTTCGACGACTTCCTCAAAGGCGGCGACCTGCAGCCCGGCTTCACCATCTACAAGCGTTACCTGGACCGCGTCAAAGCGCGTCTGGACTTCGCCCTGGGTGAGCTGAACAAAGGCATCGACAAGCTCGACTTCACCCAGAAGGAAACCCTTCTGGTGGATCGCAAGGATGCCCCTTGGCTGACCAGCACGGCAGCGCTGGACGACCTGTGGCGCAAACGCGTCAAGGACGAAGTGCTGCGCTTGAAGATCGCCGGCAAAGAGCCCAAGGCCATTCAGGAACTGTTGACCAAGCGCTACAAGAATCAGTTGGCGCGCCTGGACCAGACCCGTGCCGAAGATATCTTCCAGGCCTACATCAACACCTTCGCGATGTCCTACGACCCGCACACCAATTATCTGTCACCGGATAACGCGGAAAATTTTGATATCAACATGAGTCTGTCCCTGGAAGGCATCGGTGCCGTCCTGCAAAGCGACAATGACCAGGTCAAGATCGTACGTTTGGTACCGGCAGGCCCGGCAGACAAGACCAAGCAGGTCGCCCCGGCAGACAAGATCATTGGCGTGGCCCAGGCCGACAAAGAGATGGTCGATGTGGTCGGCTGGCGCCTGGACGAAGTGGTCAAGCTGATCCGAGGGCCAAAAGGCAGTGTGGTGCGCCTGGAAGTGATTCCGCACACCAACGCACCGAACGACCAGACCAGCAAGATCGTGTCCATCACCCGTGAAGCGGTGAAGCTCGAAGACCAGGCGGTGCAGAAGAAAGTCCTCAACCTCAAGCAGGATGGCAAGGACTACAAGCTGGGCGTGATTGAGATCCCGGCCTTCTACCTGGACTTCAAGGCGTTCCGTGCCGGTGACCCGGACTACAAGTCCACCACCCGCGACGTGAAGAAAATCCTGACGGAACTGCAGAAGGAAAAAGTCGACGGCGTGGTCATCGACCTGCGCAACAACGGCGGCGGTTCCCTGCAAGAAGCCACCGAGCTGACCAGCCTGTTTATCGACAAGGGCCCAACCGTATTGGTCCGCAATGCTGATGGGCGTGTCGACGTGCTGGAAGACGAGAACCCGGGCGCCTTCTACAAGGGGCCGATGGCGTTGCTGGTCAACCGTCTCTCGGCCTCCGCTTCGGAGATTTTCGCCGGTGCCATGCAGGACTATCACCGTGCGTTGATCATCGGCGGCCAGACGTTCGGCAAGGGCACCGTGCAGACCATCCAGCCGCTGAACCATGGCGAGCTGAAACTGACGCTGGCCAAGTTCTACCGGGTTTCCGGGCAGAGCACCCAGCATCAGGGCGTGCTGCCGGATATCGATTTCCCGTCGATTATCGACACCAAGGAAATCGGCGAAAGCGCGCTGCCTGAAGCCATGCCATGGGACACCATCCGCCCTGCGATCAAGCCGGCGTCGGATCCGTTCAAGCCGTTCCTGACGCAGTTGAAAGCAGACCACGACACCCGCTCTGCCAAGGATGCCGAGTTCGTGTTTATCCGCGACAAGCTGGCCCTGGCCAAGAAGCTGATGGAAGAGAAAACCGTCAGCCTCAACGAAGCGGATCGCCGTGCACAGCACTCCAGCATCGAGAATCAGCAATTGGTGCTGGAAAACACCCGCCGCAAAGCCAAGGGTGAAGATCCGCTCAAAGAGCTGAAGAAAGAAGATGAAGATGCCTTGCCGACCGAAGCGGATAAAACCAAACCGGAAGACGATGCCTACTTGGCCGAGACTGGCCGGATCCTCCTCGACTACCTGAAGATCACCAAGCAGGTGGCCAAGCAGTAAATGATGGCAATTTAATGTGACCGCTCCACGCAGTGTCATCATATAGACATCATTCTGTCGTGAAATGAAAGGACCGCAGGCTTGACGCCTGCGGTCCTTTTTTTTTGATCGAGATCGTCATGACCGTGACCGAACCGCTGAATGCATTGGGCTCAATCCTGGTTCAAGGCAGTTTGCACACCGCAGGAAGCGCGCCAGATGTTGCCCAAGCCGGATAACGCCACGACTGCCCTCAGCGATGAAGGCAGTGACCTCAGCGCCCTGCTGAACGAACAGCCAGCGGTGGATCAAGACACCGCCACGGCTCAAGTGCTGGAAGCGTTCCATCACCAGGCCAATCTCAATTCACTGGCGGTGCTGGATGGCGGCGGTCGCCCGATCGGAATTGTGCACCGACACTCGCTGTCGGACGCGCTGCTCAAGCCGTTCGCGACCGACTTGTTTGCGCGCAAACCGATCAGCCGCTTGATGAGCGATGATTTCCTGGCGGTGGAATTGAGCCAATCCTTGCAACAGGTCAGCCGTTTGTTGACCAGCCGCGCACGGCAGCGCATCGAAGAAGATTTCATCATCACGTTGAACGGTGACTATCTGGGCCTGGGCCGGGTGATCGACGTGCTCAAGCTGATCACCGAACTGAAAATCCAGCAGGCGCGCTACGCCAACCCGCTGACTTTGCTACCAGGCAACGTACCGATCCAGCAATGCCTGACTCGGCTGTTGCAGCAACAGCGCGAGTCGCTGATCTGTTATGTGGATATCGACAGTTTCAAGCCGTTCAACGATATCTACGGCTACGGGCGTGGGGATGAAGTGCTGCTGTGCCTGGCGCAATGCCTGAACGACCAGGTAGACCCCAGCCGCGACTTTGTCGGGCATATTGGCGGCGATGACTTTTTGCTGGTGCTGGGCCCGCAGGATTGGCGCAAGCGGCTCAACCAGTTGCTGGACGACTTCCATACCCAATGCCGACGCTTTTACCGCGCCGAGCACGTCGATGCTGGTTGCTTCGTGTCACTCAACCGCCAGGGCGTGCGCCAGGAGTTCGCCTTGCTATCGCTGTCTATCGGTGTGGTGCATCTGTATCCACAGGCCTGTGCGCAACTCGATGCCAGCCAGTTGGCGGAATTGGCCTCGCAAGCCAAGCACCACGCCAAGGACGTGGCCGGCTACAGCATCCATGTGATCGACAGCCTGGACATGTACTCAGCAGCGCTTTAAGCCTCGGCGGATTCCGGGTATTCGTACTCGAACACCCGCACCACTTCCGAAGCGTGCCAGGACGCAGCCGCCACGCCATCGGAGGGTCCGCTGAAGCGCCCTAGACGCTCCACACACTCAAAGAACCCGGTACGTGGCAGGCGGCTGGCACCCTGGCTGATCACCAGGGAACTGCGCAGCGGCTGCTCGGCCTTGGCATCCAGCGCCGCCAGATGCTCCAGGGCAGCCGCCAGGGTCTGCATGGCTGGCGTCGGAAATTGCAGGCGCTCAAGCAGCGCCCGGTACGTCAGCAAATGGCGCTGGCGACGCGCCTGATCCAATTCGTTGAGCAACCCGTCCCAGTGTTGACGGCTGATACGTACGCTCAAGACTCATCCCTCCAACCTGCCACGCCCAATTCCCAGGCCAGGCTGCGGCGAATGGCGGCATCCGGCTGGCGTTCACCACTTTCAATCAAACCAAGGTACGAGGGGCTGATCCCCACCGTGCGTGCCAGGGTCTCGATAGCCAGGCCCTTGGCTTCACGCAAGCCGCGCAGGTCTGCGAGCGGTCGCAGGTCCTGGTCGATGGCGGCAGAGGCGGCAGGGGAAGAAGCGGGTGTAGGTGGCTGCTGACCGGCAGCTTTTAGCAGCGCCTGGTACTGGTCCCATGGCAACACCGCATATTCGGGTGCGCCATCGCGTGAAATGATCTGAATATCCATGACTGCCCCGTAGGATAAAAACACTTACTAAGTAAGTTCTTTCCTTAGAAGTGTAATCCTAACAGCCACGAAGGTCGCTGGGGGATCCCCGGCATCATTAGTTTTTTTGTGGGTTTTCCTGGGCCAGCAGCTCAGGGGTTGCAGGGAGGCGCTCAACCACCGCGAGTTTTTCCGGGCGTTGCGCATCCCGCCAGGCGCGAAAGGCGCTCAGTTCGCCACTCAGGGTCTTCATGACCCATGCCAGCACCGCGATGTCGTCGAACATGCCGAACATCGGGATGAAGTCCGGGATCGCGTCAATCGGGCTCAGAAAGTACATCAACCCCGCCACCACCGAGATCAACGCCTTGGGGCTGATCGCTCGGTATTCGCCGCGCCAGTAAGCCAGGCACAGGGCTTGGAGCAATTTGAGATCATCCTTGAGCTGGCCCAGGCGATTGCCCTGGCTTGAGCCTTTGGCCGCAACGGCAAACAGCAAGGTCGGCAAACGTCCACGGCCCAGCAGGCGCGCGGCCATGGGCAGAAAACGGGTGAAATTGAAGGGTGGTTTCATCAGACACTCCAGTTCCAGGCGAGGTAAAAGGTTATCCACACAAATTGTGGATAACCTTGTGAACAGAGCCTGTTTTATCAGCTGAAAGCCACGGTTTATAAGGCTTACAGTCAGATCGGGCGTTTTTTGCGCACATAAAAAAAACCCAAGATTTCATTGACTTGGCCTGTATGTGCGGCTACCCGTGCTCGAGTCTTACATCAGACTGCGCGCAATGCTGCGGGTTCTATCGGATTTACCCAGAAACAACAACGCCCCGTCGAGACGGGGCGTTGTGTGCTCAGGCGCCGATTACTTCTTGGCGGCTGGTGCAGCAGGTGCGTCAGCAGCTTCTGCCTTGGCTGGGTCCTTGATGCCCAGCAGTTCCAGGTCGAATACCAGCACGGAGTTGGCTGGAATCGCCGGGCTCGGGCTCTGGGCGCCGTAGGCCAGGTCAGACGGGATGTACAGCTCGACCTTCTCGCCTACGTGCATCAGTTGCAGGCCTTCGACCCAACCCGGGATCACGCCGCTGACCGGCAGGTCAATCGGGCTGCCACGATCCACGGAGCTATCAAAGGTGGTGCCGTTGGTGAGCTTGCCGGTGTAGTGAACAGTCACCACGTCGGTTGGCTTGGGCTGTGCGCCGTCGGCCTTCTTCACGATCTTGTACTGCAGACCGGAAGCGGTGGTGACGACGCCGTCTTTCTTGGCGTTGTCTTCGAGGAATTTCTTGCCGGCAGCTGCCGACTCTTCGCTCATTTTGGTCATGCGCTCTTCGGCACGCTTTTGCAGCGCGGCGAAGGCCTCAACCAGCTCGTCATCTTTGAGCTTCTGCTCTTTCTTGCCGACAGCATCTTCGATGCCTTGGGCTACCGCTTTGGAGTCCAGGTCATCCATGCCTTCTTGGGCAAGGCTCTTGCCCATGTTCAGGCCGATGCCGTAGGAAGCTTTTTGCGCCGGGGTTTTCAGCTCTACGCTGGTCTGCGAATCACAACCCGCAAGTACCAGGCTAACCAGGGCCACCGCCGCCGCCAACCGATGCTGTTTCATGCTATTTCCTTGTTCATGCGCCAAAAGGGCATTCGAATAAAGTCGCGAGCTTATCAGGCGGCCACGACCAATGGCTACCGGCATGTGAGCAGGAAACTTCTGATAAGTTCACGTGTTTAAAAGCATTTCCATTTATCATGGGGCACCGCGACGGATCGCGGGACCGCCTGCCAGCAGGCTCATCGCTACTTGCCGCACCTGTGGCGCAGTGGCATAACAACGCGACAATTCGACAAGGATAGTTATCTTGCGCACTTTTTCCCGTGTTTTACTCCTGATACTGATCGCCCTGGGCCTGATTCTGGCCGTGGTGCTCTATTACACCCTCAACCCCAAGCTACCGGACTACGTGCCAGTAAAGCAGGTGCACTACCAGGATCAATGGAGTGCCGCTGACCGTCAGACCTACTACTTCACGCCCCAGGGCACCCAGGTAAAGGGCCTGCACTACGACTGGTTCACGGCCCTGGAGCTGCCGTTCTCCGAGCAACGCTTTGCCGCGCCGGAATACCTGGCGCGCTTTGGTTTTCTGGTCGACCCCAAGCAAGTGCCCACCCCGCAAAACCCTGGCAACCTGCCGGTAGGCTTTGCCCGACACCAGAACGCCGACAGCCAGGTTCAATACCTGGATATCACCTGTGCGGCCTGCCACACCGGTCAATTGCACTTCAAGGGCCAGGCCCTGCGTATCGACGGTGGCTCGGCGCAACACGTGCTGCCCTCCAGCGTACCCACCTTGCGGGGCGGCAGTTTTGGCCAAGCCCTGGTCGCCAGCCTTGCCGCTACGTATTACAACCCGTGGAAGTTCGAGCGCTTCGCCCGCAAAGTCCTGGGTGATCAGTACGATACCCAGCACAATCAGCTGCGCCAGGACTTCAAACAATCGCTGAACCAGTTCCTCAAAGTCGCCTGGAATGATACCCATCGCGGCCTCTATCCCACCGAAGAAGGCCCCGGTCGTACTGACGCCTTCGGGCGCATCGCCAATGCCAGCTTTGGCGACGCTATTTCCCCCGACAATTATCGTGTCGCCAATGCCCCAGTGGACTACCCGCAGTTGTGGGATATCTGGACATTCGACTGGGTGCAGTGGAATGGCTCGGCTCAGCAACCCATGGCGCGCAATATCGGTGAAGCCCTTGGTGTAGGCGCAACCCTGGCCTTCTTCGACAGTGCCGGCCAACCGCTCCAGGGCGACGCTCGCTACCCGTCCAGCGTACGCGTGCGGGACCTGCACCTGATCGAAGAAACCCTGCAACGCCTCAAGCCGCCAACCTGGCCGGAGGACTTGTTCGGCGCCATCGACAAACCCCTCGCCGCCCAGGGCCGCGCACTCTTCGCCGAAAACTGTGCTGGCTGCCATATACCCGCGGTCACCGAGGAAAATGGCCGCCCGGTGCAGCAGTTGAAAATGCTGCCGGTGGACTACATCGGCACCGACCCCGGCACCGCCAGCAACATTGCCGACCAGCGTTATGACCTCAGCGCCCTGCAATGGGACCCGGCCGAACTGGCCCAACTCAATGTTGAACTACACCCTTCGCCCACCGCGCCACTGGATCTGAAAAAAATGTCCGTGGCCCAGGGGCTGGCCTACGTAACCGCCTTTGTCGAAGAACATGCCTACCGCGCCGCCGGCGTGACCCCGGCCGAGCGCCCGAGCCTGGATGGGTTCGGCCTGCCGATTGGCGTGCGCGAATTACGCGCCTATAAAGCGCGACCACTGGCAGGCGTATGGGCTACCCCGCCGTTCCTGCACAACGGTTCGGTGCCGACGATCTACCAACTGCTTTCGCCCCAGGACGAGCGCAGCACCACCTTCTATAAAGGCACGTTCAACTACGATCCACGCCATCTGGGCTTTGAAACCGCCTCGTTCAAGAATGCCTTCCTGTTCGATACCCGAATCACCGGCAATCACAACAGCGGCCACGAGTTCCGTGCTGGCGCACGGGGCAATGGCGTCATTGGCCGTGGCTTGCTGCCCCAGGAGCGCTGGGCGCTGCTCGAATACCTCAAAGTACTGGGCGGCCCGCTGGAGCACCAACTGCCATGATTATCCGATCGAACAACAAGGACCGTTCCATGCTCGCTCGTCTCTGGCTGCGTCTCGGCGCTTTTCTCGGCAAAACCCTGTTGTGGCTGGTGGGCGTTGGGCTGTTGGGGTGGCTACTGGCGACCGTATGGTTCGCCTGGCAGCACAGTGGCCCGGTGTCAGCGGATGAACAGATCCCGCCGGGTGAAGCAGCGATGACCCAAGGCATCATCCAGACCGCCGTACGCATCGTTGACCAGCACCGCGAAGGCACACGCTACCTGCGCGATGCCCATGCCAAGGCCCATGGTTGCGTGAAAGCCGAGGTCAGCGTTCTGGCGGATCTCGACCCGGCCTTGCGCCAGGGCGTGTTCGCAGAGCCGGGCAAGATCTGGCAGGCGACGATGCGCCTGTCCAACGGCAACGCCTACCCGCAATTCGACAGCATACGCGATGCCCGCGGCATGGCGATCAAGCTATTGGATGTGCCGGGCAAGCAACTGATGGCCGACCAGCAAGCCCGCACTGAGCAGGATTTCGTGATGTTCAGCCACCCGAATTTCTTTGTCAGCGATGTCGCGGAATATGCGCAGAACATCGGCGCGCAAGCGGATGGCAAGAAGGTCCTGGCGTTCTTTCCCAAGCTCGACCCGCGAAGTTGGCAAGTACGTCACCTGTTTATCGCCCTGGCAACGCTGGCGCCCGCACCGGCCAGCCCGACGCAGACGACTTACTTTTCAGTGTCGCCCTACAAGTTTGGCGCGGCAAACGCCAAGTTTCGCGTCGCCCCCGACCCGCAAAGCTGCCCGGATTATGCGCTGCCCAAACAGAACCAGGCCCTGCCGAACTTCCTGCGCAGCGCCCTCAATCAGCAACTGTCCACCGACCGCGTAGCGGCCTGTTTCGTGCTGCAGATCCAACGGCAGAACCCGCAAAAGTTCATGCCCATCGAAGACACCAGCATCGAATGGAAGGAAAGCGACGCGCCGTATGAAACCGTAGCCAAGGTCAGGATTCCCGCTCAGGATTTCGACACTCCCGCGCAGAACCTGGCCTGCGATAACCAGTCGTTCAACCCGTGGTTTGGTTTGGAAGCGCACCGTCCCATCGGCGGTATCAATCGGTTGCGCAAGGCGGTGTATGAAGCGGTCAGCGATTACCGTCACAGCCGCAACGCACCGTAAGGAGCGGTAAATCGCAGGCGAAAAAAAACCCGCTCAATGAGCGGGTTTCTTGTGGCTACCTGGCGTTCAGTGTTCCAGGTTACCGAATATGGCGCAGCGGACGGGACTCGAACCCGCGACCCCCGGCGTGACAGGCCGGTATTCTAACCGACTGAACTACCGCTGCGCGTAACACTTGAAGCGAATGGTGGGTGATGACGGGATCGAACCGCCGACCCTCTGCTTGTAAGGCAGATGCTCTCCCAGCTGAGCTAATCACCCTTCGTTTCGGTGTGGGCGCATCATACACCAAAAAATCGTAATGTCTTGATTTAAATGCAATTTATTTAAAAAAAGTTTTCCGCACGATTTTTTGCCATATTCCGGACAAAGAAAAGCCCGCGATTAAGCGGGCTTTCTGTGGTGACCTGGCGTTCAGCGTTCCAGGTTACCGAATATGGCGCAGCGGACGGGACTCGAACCCGCGACCCCCGGCGTGACAGGCCGGTATTCTAACCGACTGAACTACCGCTGCGCGTAACACATGAAGCGAATGGTGGGTGATGACGGGATCGAACCGCCGACCCTCTGCTTGTAAGGCAGATGCTCTCCCAGCTGAGCTAATCACCCTTCGTTTCGGTGTGGCGCGCATTCTACGTAGCGACCCTATGTCTGGCAAGCACTTTCTTAAATCTTTTTTTTCAGCCCTTCCAATGGCTTAGGCAGGGTTGGCCTACGGCGTGATCAAGAGAATAATGCCCCCCTTTGTATAGAGGAGAGACTCACCCCATGTGGTTCAAGAACCTGCTTATCTATCGCCTGACCCAAGATCTGCCTGTTGATGCCGAGGCGTTGGAAGCGGCCATGGCCACCAAGCTGGCGCGCCCGTGTGCAAGCCAGGAGTTGACCACTTACGGTTTCGTCGCCCCCTTCGGTAAAGGTGAAGACGCTCCCCTGGTTCACGTCAGTGGAGATTTTTTGCTGATCGCCGCGCGCAAGGAAGAACGCATCCTGCCAGGTAGCGTGGTGCGTGACGCACTGAAAGAGAAAGTCGAAGAGATCGAAGCCGAGCAAATGCGCAAGGTCTATAAGAAGGAGCGCGACCAGATCAAGGATGAAATCATCCAGGCCTTCCTGCCGCGTGCCTTTATCCGTCGCTCGTCGACCTTTGCTGCGATCGCGCCGAAACAGGGCCTGATCCTGGTCAACTCGGCCAGCCCCAAGCGTGCCGAAGATCTGCTGTCGACCTTGCGTGAAGTGATCGGCACCCTGCCCGTCCGTCCGCTGACGGTAAAAACCGCACCGACCGCAATCATGACCGACTGGGTCACTACCCAGAAACCGGCCGATGACTTCTTCGTCCTCGACGAATGCGAACTGCGCGACACCCATGAAGACGGCGGCATCGTGCGCTGCAAGCGCCAGGACCTGACCGGCGAAGAGATCCAACTGCACCTGACCACCGGCAAGGTCGTGACCCAACTGTCCTTGGCGTGGCAGGACAAGCTGTCCTTCATGCTCGATGACAAGATGACCGTCAAACGCCTGAAATTCGAAGACCTGCTGCAAGACCAGGCGGAACAGGACGGCGGCGACGAAGCCCTGGGCCAACTGGATGCCAGCTTTACCTTGATGATGCTGACCTTCGGCGACTTCCTGCCGGCGTTGGTGGAAGCGCTGGGCGGGGAAGAAACCCCACAGGGCATCTAAACAACACCGATCCAATGTGGGCACGGTCAGTGTGGCTTGCCTGCTCCCACATTTGATCGCGTCGCCCTATTCAACACTCTAATAACAAGGACATCCCCATGCGTGCACTCGCCGCCTTGAGCCGCTTCGTCGGCAATACCTTCGCCTACTGGGTGTTGATCTTTGCCGTTGTCGCCTTCCTCGAACCCAGCTGGTTCATCGGCCTGAAAAGCGCCATCGTCCCGCTGCTGGGCCTGGTGATGTTCGGCATGGGGCTGACCTTGAAACTTGAAGACTTCGCCGAAGTCGCTCGCCATCCATGGCGCGTGGCCTTGGGCGTGGTCGCGCATTTTGTGATCATGCCGGGCGTGGCATGGTTGTTGTGCCAGGTCTTTCACCTGCCGCCGGAAATTGCCGTCGGCGTGATCCTGGTCGGCTGCTGCCCAAGCGGCACCTCGTCCAACGTGATGACCTGGCTCGCCCGCGGCGACCTGGCGTTGTCGGTGGCGATTGCCGCCGTCACCACCCTCCTCGCCCCACTGCTCACGCCAGCGTTGATCTGGCTACTGGCCTCGGCCTGGCTGCCGGTATCGTTCATGGAGCTGTTCTGGTCGATCCTGCAAGTGGTGCTGCTGCCGATCGTGCTCGGCGTGGTGGCGCAACGGGTGTTGGGCGAGCGGGTTCGCCATGCGGTGGACGTGCTGCCGCTCGTGTCGGTGGTCAGTATTGTGATCATCGTCGCGGCCGTGGTTGCCGCGAGCCAGGCGAAGATTGCCGAATCGGGCCTGCTGATCATGGCGGTGGTGATGCTGCACAACAGCTTCGGTTACCTGCTGGGCTACTTCACCGGGCGCTTGTTCAAGTTGCCGCTGGCGCAACGCAAGTCGTTGGCGCTGGAAGTCGGTATGCAAAACTCCGGGCTGGGTGCCGCGCTGGCCAGTGCGCACTTTTCGCCGCTGGCGGCGGTTCCCAGTGCGTTGTTCAGTGTCTGGCACAATATTTCCGGCGCATTGCTGTCGACGTATTTCCGCCGCATGAGCGAAAAGGAAGACCGTCGCGCCCTGGAAACCGCCCCGTAAGCTTGATCGCCTGAGCCGTTTTCGGCACTCTAGCAAGCTTCGCGAGGACGACCTCGCGACGCTATCAGGCGCTAACCAGGGGACGACCCCACTTTGTAGAAGCGAGGTCATCATGTCCTGGATCATTCTGTTTTTTGCCGGGTTGTTTGAAGTTGGCTGGGCCGTCGGCTTGAAATACACCGACGGTTTCAGCAAGCCACTGCCCACCGCCCTGACGATTGCCGCCATGGCCGTCAGCCTTGGGTTGCTGGGGCTGGCCATGAAAGAGCTGCCGCTGGGCACCGCCTATGCGATCTGGACCGGCGTCGGTGCCGTGGGCACCGTGATTGCCGGGATCATCCTGTTTGGGGAGTCCATGGCGTTGTTTCGGTTGGCGAGTGTGGCGTTGATTATTTGCGGGCTCATCGGGCTCAAGATTTCCACTTAAGCCACTACGCTATCGCAGGCAAGCCAGCTCCCACATTTGACTGTATTCACAATTCAAAAGGTGGGAGCTGGCTTGCCTGCGATGAGGCCCTGACAAACAACGGAAAACTACCTGACACTCCCCCGCAAACCACCCACTACTGCCTGCAACTGCACTGGCGTTGCCGCCTCCACAGCAATCGGCTCACCCGCCACCAACACCACCCGCGACCAGATCCGATGGAAGAAGCCCTTGTGCGGATCGCGACTGAAGAAACTCCCCCACAGCCCCTGCAACGCCATCGGAATCACCGGCACCGGTGTCTCCTCCAGAATGCGCGTCACCCCACCACGAAATTCATTGATCTCGCCATCGGCCGTCAGCTTGCCTTCCGGGAAGATGCACACCAACTCACCTTCCTTCAGATACTGGGCGATCCGCGAGAACGCCTGTTCGTAGATCTGCATATCCTCATGGCGCCCGGCAATCGGAATCGCCCCGGCGGTGCGGAAGATAAAGTTGAGTACCGGCAAACGGTAGATCTTGTAGTACATGACAAAGCGAATCGGCCGACGCACCGCGCCGCCGATCAACAGCGCATCGACAAACGACACATGGTTACACACCAGCAACGCCGCTCCTTCATCCGGAATGGCCTCCAGGTTGCGATGTTCCACGCGGTACATGGAATGGCTGAGCAGCCAGATCATGAAGCGCATGGTGAATTCGGGGACGATCCTGAAGATGTAGGTGTTGACCGCAATATTGAGCAGCGAAACCACCAGGAACAACTCGGGGATCGACAGCTTGGCCACGCTCAACAGCAGGATCGAAACGATGGCCGAGACCACCATGAACAATGCGTTGAGAATGTTGTTGGCCGCGATGACCCGTGCCCGTTCGTTCTCGGCGGTGCGCGATTGGATCAGCGCATACAGCGGTACAATATAGAAGCCACCGAACACGCCCAGGCCGAGGATATCGAACAACACCCACCAGGCCTGGCCGTAGCTGAGCACCGCGAGCCAATCGTTGGCCTGGACATTCTGCGGGAAGCCGCCGGAGTGCCACCACAGGAGCAGGCCGAACACCGTTAGGCCAAACGAGCCGAACGGCACCAGGCCGATTTCCACCTTACGCCCGGAAAGCTTTTCGCAGAGCATCGAGCCCAGGGCGATGCCCACGGAGAACACGGTGAGGATCAGGGTCACCACGGTTTCATCGCCGTACAACCACTCCTTGGCGTACGCCGGGATTTGCGTGAGATAGATCGCACCGACAAACCAGAACCACGAGTTGCCGACAATGGAGCGCGACACCGCCGGCGTCTGCCCCAGGCCCATGCGCAACGTCGCCCAGGACTGGGTGAAGATATTCCAGTCCAGGCGCAGTTGCGGCGTCGAAGCCGCCGCGCGCGGGATGCTGCGGCTGGCGAGGTAGCCCAGCACCGCCACGCCGACAATCGCCACCGCCACCACCGGCGCGTAATGGATGGAAGACATCATGACCCCGGCGCCAATGGTGCCGGCCAGGATCGCCAGGAACGTGCCCATTTCCACCAGGCCGTTACCGCCGACCAGTTCATCGTCGTGCAATGCCTGGGGCATGATCGAGTATTTGACCGGTCCGAACAGCGCCGAGTGGGTGCCCATGGCAAACAGCGCCAACAGCATCAATTCAAGATGATTGGTCAGAAAGCCCGCCGCGCCGACGGCCATGATCACGATCTCGCCGATCTTGATCGCACGGATCAACGCGTCCTTGTTGAATTTCTCGCCAAACTGCCCGGCCAACGCCGAGAACAGGAAGAACGGCAGGATAAACAACAAGGCGCACAGGTTGACCCAAATGGAGCGGTCGCCCTCGATGCTGAGCTTGTAAAGGATGGCCAGGATCAGCGATTGCTTGAAGATGTTGTCGTTGAACGCGCCCAGCAACTGGGTGATGAAAAACGGCAAGAAACGCCGCGTGCGCAGCAAGGTGAATTGGGAAGGATGGCTCATCGTCGTCCGTGTTCCTGCGTGGCCTTTATTTATCAGGCCACGACTTTACCTAATCCTGCTTACTTATTCGCTAGTCCTGCAATGCAGGGCGAAACAAAAAGCTCGCCTTTATAAGCCCCCTGCACGGTGCGCTTGGCCACGATCAGCCACATCAACGCCAACGCCACCACCAGCGCACTGCCAAAGATGCTGAAGAACCCCAAATGCAACACGTTCGCCAGTTTCAGCGTGGCCAGGGCATACACCCCCAACGGGAAAGTAAAGCCCCACCAGCCGAGGTTGAACGGGATTCCGGCGCGCAGGTAACGCAGGGTGATCAGCACGGCGATCAACATCCACCACAGGCCAAAACCCCATAGGGTGATACCTGCAATCAGGCCCAGGCCATGGGCCATTTCACCAACATTCTCCAGGCTATTGGCGGCGAAGATCGCCGGCGCATCGCCCCCCAACAGCAACATGCCCAAGGCACCGGTACCAATCGGCCCCAGCGCCAACCAGCTCGACGCCGCCATATTGGCGTGGGGCAACTTATGCAAAGCCATGCGCAGCATCAGGATGGTCAGGATGCTGAACGCCACCGGCAGGGAAAACGCCCACAGTACGTAGCTGGTCACCAGCATCACCAGTTGCGAATGGGCATCGGCCAGGTGCGGCGCGAGCAAGCCGCCGCTGGCCGCCGCCACTTCGGCCGCCACCACGGGCAACAGCCAGACGGCGGTCATCTGGTCGATGCTGTGCTCCTGGCGTGTGAACATCATGAACGGGATGAGTACGCCGCAGGCAAGGGCCATGACCACGTCCAGCCACCACAGGGCTTCGGCCAACGGGATGACATCACTGCCCCAACGTGGCAGGCCGAACAACAGCAATCCGTTGAGAATGGTCGCCAGCCCCATGGGGATGGTGCCGAAGAACATCGAAACCGTGGAGTGCCCGAAAATGCGCCGCGCCTCGTGGAAAAACATCACCCAACGGGCGGCATACAACACGCTGAACAACACGAACAGGCCGATGGTGAACATCCACAGGCCTTCAGCGACAGCGTGCAAGCCTGGCACAGTGACCGGCAACTGAGCCAGGGCCAGTGCCAGCACCCCGGTGCCCATGGTGGCGGCAAACCAGTTCGGGGTGAACTGGCGAATCACTTCCCGGAGACGGGTCAGGTGGCTGAAAGGTTTGAAACAGTGGGTGGTCGAACAGGTCATGATTTGATCCTCTTCCTCGCATGAGGTTGAGGCCATGGTAGAACCTGAATGAATATCTATATAACGGGTAATATCTCTAACTGTTATCTACTTTATAGATATTTGCCTTGCCTACGCAGCTGCCCTGCTCCGCGCAGAGCCCTGCCACAACTGCCCGCCTAGAGCGCCCAACGCCAACAGGATGAGGACCGCAGCGTAGCCATCGGTGGTGACGACGAGGCCAAACTCCCGGCTCAGATTGCCCGCCACCAACGCCGGTACGCAGAATGCCAGGTAGCTCAGTACGTAGAATGCCGACATCAACCCCGCGCGCTCATGGGGCAACGCCAACCCGACGATACTGCGCACGCTGCCCATAAAGCCGCCGCCGAAACCAAAGCCGGCGATCACACTGGCGACAAAGAACAACCACAGGCTGGCCGTCTGCACGGCAACCAGCAACAGCCCCATGCCGACGGCCAGCAGGGCCGCCGACAGGCGCATGACCTTGTCAGCCGCACGGTTGCGCAGGCTGTAGATCATGACCGCGCCACTTAACGTGACCACCGCAACCAGCCCCCCGCCGATCAAATGCGAGGTCGACCCGGTGGCGACCCGCACCAGCGAAGGCGCCAAAGAAGAAAAGAACCCACCCAGCGCCCATACCGCCACATTCAACGGCATCGCCAACCACAAGGCCCGGCGCGCTTGCGGTGGCACATGCAGGGTGGGCGCCAGGGACTTCAAGGCCCCCGGTATACGACTGACCGTTTCGGACAACCGCCAGACATACACGGCCTGCAGCACCATCAAACCCAGCAGAGTGAGATAGATCAATTGCGTCGGCCGTGGCGCGTACTCCACCAGCAGACCGCTGCCCAGCCCGCCACTGGCCATGCCCAGCATCGGCGCAAGGCTGTTGAGCATCGGGCCGCGCACCCGGTCAGTATCGAGCAGCGTCGCACTCAGCACCGCTGTGGCAGTACCGGTCGCAAAACCCTGTAATGCACGGGCAGCGAGCAGATAGGCCGTACTGTCCGCGTTGATAAACAGCAGCATCGCCACGATATTCAGCAGCAACGCGGCAAAGATCACCGGCTTGCGCCCCAGGTAATCGGAAAGCGAGCCCACCGTCAGCAGTGCCGCCAACAGGCTTAGGGCATAGACGCCAAAGATAGCCGTCAGCATCGCGGCCGAAAAATGCAGGTTGTCCTGATACACCTGGTACAACGGCGTCGGCGCGCTGGAGGCGGCGAGAAAGGTCAACACTGTGATCACGAGGAACGTCAGGCTGGACCGCTGTGAAATGACGCTGATCATGGGCACGCTCCGCTAAAGCTAATATTTTGCTTTTGTGGAGTGTGCTACTCGCTGGCGCTTAAAGCAAATTCTTTGTGTTAAGGTTTTAGCCATGGCAATCAAAGAAGGCCTCCGCCCGGGGGGCCGTAGTGCCCGGGTACAAGAATCCGTCCACAGGGCGGTGCGCCAATTGCTGGAAACCCATGAGCGTTCCGGTGTCACCGTGCCAATGATTGCGGCGTGCGCCGGCGTCACGCCGTCGACCATTTACCGGCGCTGGGGCGACCTGTCAGTACTGCTCGCCGACGTCGCCCTGGCACGTATGCGCCCCGATACCGAACCGGCCAACACCGGTAGCCTGCGCGGCGACCTGCAAGCCTGGGCCGAGCAATACCTGGATGAGATGAGTTCGGACGTAGGCCGCAATATGATGCGCGACGTGCAAAGCAGCCCGACGCCGGGGTATTGCGTGAGCATCCTGAGCGGGCAGTTACAGGTGATGGTTGATCGCTATCCGCTATCAGCGCCACCGAGCGTGGACCGGCTGATCAACCTGCTCGCGGCGCCGACGGTGTTTCGTATTCTGTTTTCGGCCCAGCCTTTGGCGGTTGAAGAACTGCATGCCCTGATAGAGCTGGCCCTGAAAAACTAAAAACCTACACAAACCAAATGTGGGAGCAAGTCGAATCGTCGCACCGCCCCTCCCACATTTTTACTGCATTAAGCTCAGTACTTATGTACGCATCCCGCGCCCACTCACCAGCAGCCGCGCACAACCGATATACAGCACCACGGTCGCCACGATCATAAAGGTGATCGCTACGCTGATCTTGATATCCGAAACCCCCAGAATGCCGTAGCGGAAGGCGTTGACCATATGCAGCACCGGGTTGGCCAGCGACACGGTCTGCCAGAACGGCGGCAGCAAGGTAATGGAATAGAACACCCCGCCCAGGTAGGTCAGCGGCGTCAGCACGAACGTCGGGATGATCGAAATATCATCGAAGTTGCGCGCGAACACGGCGTTGATAAAGCCCAGCAGCGAGAAAATCGTCGCCGTGAGCACCACCACCAGAATGGTGACCCCAAGGTGATGCACTTGCAGGTGGGTAAAGAACAGTGACAGCAACGTCACGATCACCCCGACCATCAGGCCACGCAGCACACCGCCCAGCGTATAGCCGATCAGGATGGTGTGCGGTGACACCGGCGAGACCATCAGTTCTTCGATGGAACGCTGAAACTTGCTGCCGAAGAAACTGGAGACCACGTTGCCGTAGGAGTTGGTGATCACCGACATCATGATCAGGCCCGGCACGATGTACTCCATGTAGGTGAAACCGCCCATGTCGCCAATCTGCCGGCCAATCAGGTTACCGAAGATCACGAAATACAGAACCATGGTGATCGCCGGCGGCAGCAGGGTCTGCGGCCAGATCCGGGTAAAGCGTTTCACTTCGCGATAAACGATAGTTTGCAGCGCGACAAGGTTGGGTTGCAGTTCGGAACTCATACCGCCACCTTCGCCAGATTTTTCTCCACCAGGGACACAAACAACTCCTCAAGGCGATTGGTTTTGTTACGCAGGCTCAACACTTCGATGTTCTGAGTCGCCAACTGGGTGAACAGCGCGGTGATGCCCATGGCTTTGTCCACCTGCACCTCCAGGGTGTGGCTATCTACCAGGCGGCTTGGGTAACCCAGCAGGTGCGGCGCCACCGACAGATTGTTCTTCAGGTCGAGCAGGAAGGTTTCCACATGCAACTGGCCCAGCAGGTTGCGCATGCTGGTGTTCTCGACAATGGTGCCGTGGTCGATGATGCCGATGTTGCGGCACAACTGCTCAGCCTCTTCCAGGTAATGGGTGGTGAGGATGATGGTGATGCCCTTCTCGTTCAGCTCGGTGAGGAAGGCCCACATCGAGCGACGCAGTTCGATGTCTACACCTGCAGTGGGTTCGTCGAGGATCAGCAGGCGCGGCTCATGCACCAGCGCACGGGCGATCATCAGACGCCGCTTCATGCCACCGGACAGCGAGCGCGAAGGCACATCGCGCTTGTCCCACAGGCCCAGTTGGGTCAGGTACTGCTCGGCGCGTTCCTTGGCGATTTTCGCCGGGATGCCGTAATAGCCGGCCTGGGTCACGACAATGTCGAAGGTCTTTTCGAACTGGTTGAAATTGAATTCCTGGGGCACCACACCGATGGAGCGCTTGAGCGCCGCCGGGGACTTGTCCAGGTCGTGGCCGAAGATGTTCACCGTGCCGCTGGTCTTGTTGACCAGGGTGGAGAGAATGCCGATGGTGGTGGATTTGCCGGCGCCGTTGGGGCCGAGCAAGGCGAAGAAATCACCTTCGGCGACGTCCAGATCGATACCACTCAGGGCCTGGAAACCGTTGCCGTAGGTTTTGGTTAGCTGCCGGATGGACAGAGCGGAACTCATATCGGAATACGCACCAAAGAAGGGAATAGAAAGAATAGATGAGGGCGCAGCGCAGGTAGTTCAACCGGCGATGCAATGCAGGCATGGTGCTTGCCCATGCCGCACAAGTACAGTCACCCGTATTAATAGTGTGTATTAAGTCAACGCGGTCATCACCGCTTTGCGATACGCCGGGCGCTGTTGCAGGCGCTGGTACCAGGCCTCCAGATGGGGCATGGCCGGCCGCTCGATGGGCATCTCGAACCAGGCATAGATGAAGCAACCCAGAGGGATATCACCCATGCCGAACGCCTGACCGGACAGGTAGGGTTGCTCGGCAAGGGCCTGGTCGACGGTTTTGAGCGCGTCGATACAGGCTTGGCGCCCGGCATTGATACTGTCCCAGTTTTGCCTGTCAGCCGGGGTGCGCACGATCCCCCAGAACACCGCCTTGAACGGGTCGGCGAGCGTGGAGGTGGTCCAGTCCATCCACTTTTCGGCATTGGCCCGGGCTTGCAGGTCGCTGGGGTAGAAGTCCGATGCCTGTTTGGCGCACAGGTAGCGCACGATGGTGTTGGATTCCCACAGCACAAAATCGCCATCTTCGATCATCGGCACCCGGCCATTGGGGTTCAGCGCCCGGTATTGCGGGGTGTCGACCACACCAAAAGCCCCGCCCGCATCAATTGCCTCATAGTCCAGGCCGAGCTCCTCGGCGCACCACAGTGCTTTCCTGACGTTTGATGAATTTTTACGACCCCAGATTTTCAGCATGACCGCGCCTTATTGTGGATGAACTTGGCTGGATGAAGGCAGCAGCATACGCCGGATCAGCCACGGCTTAAATCGCCCTGCAGATCGCCCAGCAGGGTCGGCGCATTGTCGGCAAACAAGTGCGGGTAACACTGGCGGATATGCGCGAAAAAGAATGCCTCGGGGACGTCAGCAAATTGCCCGTGATCCACCACATATTCCATTGAGCGACGGCCCTGGCGATTGAACGCGTGGAAGACACTGTCATGCAAGCCATCGAATTCCAGTGGCGGCACATCAAACACGTCGCACAGTTGCTGATTGAACGCCGGAGTCGCTTTGACCCAGCGACCGTTCAGGTACAGCTCGGTATAACCGTGCATGGCGAACACGTCACTTTTGAGCAGGGCAAGCAGGCGCGGTGTGGACAGGTGGTTGCGCACGTCTGCCAAGCCAATGCGCGCGGGGATGCCACAGTGACGGGCGCAGGCGGCCAGCAAGGTGGCCTTGGGCACGCAATAACTTTCGCCGGCAGCCAGGGCGAAGCTGGCATTCAATGTATTGGGGTCGCGGCTGAAGGTGTAGGGGTTGTAGCGAATCGCCTCACGTACGGCGTAATAAAGACTGACTGCCTGGTCACTTAAATCCGTGCGGGTTCCGCGATGTTTTTCGGCGAACTCCACCACCGCAGGGTGGTCACTATCGATGAAGCGGCTGGGACTCAAGTACGCATTCATAAGCTTGATCTCCGAAGTGAGCCTGGAGTTTAACGACAGGCCTGCCACAGAGATAACGACGATTACGCCAAATGTCGGCGCCTGCTGATGGGTATCCCCAGTACAACTTGTAACACCCTGATCACCCGGCTTGTTCGGATGCGGACTAAGCTCCCTGGTGGTTTCGCCCCTGGTTTCACGGAGGATTGCATATGCTGTTGTTGTGGATACTGGTGCTGGTGGTCGGCATTGCCTACCTGGCACACCGCCGAACTGCCCCCCTTCCCGCCCTGGGCGTGGTCGCCGTCTACCTGCTGGCGATGGGCGCCTGGAGCCACGCGCCGGGCTGGCTGCTGCTGATCTTCTGGGTGCTCATCGCCGTGGTGGCCGCGCCGTTGCTGCTGCCTGACCTGCGCCGCCAATACTTCACCAAGCCGCTGTTCAGCTGGTTTCAGAAAGTACTGCCACCGATGTCCGAGACCGAACGCGATGCGATCGATGCCGGCACCGTCTGGTGGGACGGCGAACTGTTCAGCGGGCGCCCCGACTGGGATAAATTGCTGGCCTACCCCAAGGTTCAATTGACCGAAGAAGAACAGGCGTTCATCGACGGCCCCACCGAAGAACTCTGCGCCATGGTCAGCGACTGGGAGATCGGTCAAGCCATGGACCTGCCGCCAGCGGCCTGGGAGCACATCAAGACCCACGGATTCTTCGCCCTGATCATTCCCAAGGAGTATGGCGGCAAGGGCTTCTCTGCCTATGCGCACTCTCAGGTTGCGATGAAGCTTGCGACCCGCAGCGGTGACCTTGCGTCCACCGTGATGGTCCCCAATTCCCTGGGCCCGGCCGAGTTGCTGCTGCACTACGGCACCGAAGAACAACGCAACCACTACCTGCCGCGCCTGGCGCGTGGCGACGACATCCCGTGCTTTGCCCTCACCGGCCCGCTGGCCGGTTCCGATGCAGGCGCCATGCCCGACACCGGGGTGATCTGCAAAGGCGAATGGCAAGGCAAGGAAACCCTCGGCCTGCGTCTGAACTGGGAAAAACGCTACATCACCCTCGGCCCGGTCGCGACCTTGCTCGGCCTGGCGTTCAAGGCCCACGACCCGGACCACTTGCTGGGCGAAGAAGAAGACCTGGGCATCAGCCTCGCGCTGATTCCAACCGATACGCCCGGCGTAGAAATAGGCCGTCGTCACCTGCCGCTTGGCGCCGCCTTCATGAACGGCCCCAACTCCGGCAAGGACGTGTTCATTCCCCTGGAATACCTGATCGGTGGCCAGGAGATGCTCGGCAAAGGCTGGATGATGCTGATGAACTGCCTGTCGGTCGGCCGTTCGATCTCCCTGCCTGCCGTCGGCACCGGCGCCGCCAAGTTCACCAGCCTGGTGACCGGGCAATACGCGCAGGTGCGCGAGCAGTTCAATGTGCCACTGTCAGCCTTCGAAGGTATCCAGGAAGCCCTGGCGCGCATCGGCGGCAATGCCTGGCTGATGGACAGCGCGCGTATGCTCACCGCCAATGCCGTTGACCTGGGGGAGAAGCCCTCGGTGTTGTCGGCGATCCTCAAATATCACCTCACCGAGCGTGGCCGCGAGTGCATCAGCCACGCCATGGATGTGCACGGTGGCAAGGGCATCATCATGGGCCCTAACAACTACCTGGGCCGCAGCTGGCAAGGTGCGCCGATCTTCATCACCGTGGAAGGCGCGAATATTCTCTCGCGCAACCTGATGATCTTCGGCCAGGGTGCAATTCGCTGCCATCCTTTCGTGCTCAAGGAAATGGCCCTGGCCGGTCGCGAAGACCATGACCAGGCGTTGAAAGAGTTCGACGGCCTGCTGATGCAACACATCGGTTTTGCCGTGAGCAACGCCGCCAGCACCCTGGTGCTGAACCTGGGCTTCGGCCATTTCGAAAAAGCCCCCGGCAACCGTTTGAGCCAGGGCTACTTCCGTGCCCTGAACCGCCAGGCGGCTGCATTTGCCCTGCTGGCCGACCTGAGCATGATGCTGCTGGGTGGTGAGCTCAAGCGCCGCGAACGCTTGTCCGCCCGCCTGGGTGATGTACTGAGCCATATGTACCTGGCGTCCGCAGCGCTCAAGCGTTATCACGACCTGGATTCGCCAGACCATCTGGAGCCGCTGTTTGCCTGGGCCATGGAAGAGAGCCTGGGTGAATCGGAACGCGCACTGGATGAACTGCTGAGCAACTTCCCGAACAAGGTACTCGGCTGCCTGCTGCGGGTAATCGTATTCCCGTTCGGGCGTCGGCATACCGGGCCGTCCGATGCGCTGGATGCCGAAGTGGCGGCGGTGATCGGTCGGGCCAAGGGCGACCCGACCCTGGAAGAACTGCTGGCCGGGTGCTACCGCCCGCAAGCGGCGGAAGATCCAGTAGGCGCCCTGCAACATGCCTACGATTTGCTCGGCGCCAGCCATCCGTTGCAGAAAAAACTGCATACCGCGCTTAAAAGCGGGCAGGTCAAACCGACTGCCGGTGAGTCTGCCATCGATGCCGCGCTGCACGCCGGCGTGCTGCAACCGGGTGAAGCGCAAACCCTGCGCGATGCCGAAG
The DNA here is from genome assembly GCF_015277575.1 of Pseudomonas sp. OST1909. Taxonomy (NCBI): domain Bacteria; kingdom Pseudomonadati; phylum Pseudomonadota; class Gammaproteobacteria; order Pseudomonadales; family Pseudomonadaceae; genus Pseudomonas; species Pseudomonas sp. OST1909. Next base: position 2,377,545 of record NZ_CP063780.1, on the reverse strand, counting down.
CGGCACGGCGCAAGGTGATCGACGTGGATGATTTCAGCAAGGAAGAGCTGATGCAGGCTGAGGGTAAAGTCCGCTGATACCGGCGGTCATATAAAAACGGGCGCGAGAGGCATATACTCTCGCGCCCGTTTTTGCTTTAGAGGACTTATCTCGTGTCCAACGTCGTTGCCGATCATCTCGTCTTGCTCGACCACTTGCGCAGCATCCTGGTTGCCGTCGGCGAAGCCGAACAGGTACCCGAGGAAAGCCACTCGCTGTTCCTGGAGCGTTTCGACGAACTGCGCGCCCTGTTGCCGATCGATCCGATCGAAAGCCAGTACCTGGGCCAGGACCTGATGAGCCAGGTCATCCTGCGCTACCCGCAAATCGCACACTTGGTGCCACGCGACCTGCTGTGGTTCTTTGGCGGCGACTGCCTGCACTTCATGCCCGACGAAGAACTGGACCTGTACCAGGCCCTGGAAGAACGTCGCTATGAGGCCGAACAGAACGACGAACCGTTCGACTGGAACCAGGAAAAGCAACTGCTGGCCATGCCCCAGGACCAGAGCAAGCACTGACTTTTCAAGCACTGAGATTCAAATGTGGGAGGGGGCTTGCCCCCGATAGCAGTGGGTCAGTCAACGTAAGGGTGACTGACAGAGCGCTACCGGGGGCAAGCCCCTCCCACATTTAGCTTTGGCTCCTTGGCCATGCATTCCACCAGATAATCGATAAAGACCCGCAACTTCGGCGGCAGGTACCGCGTCGGCGAATGCAGCAACCACGCCTCGCCATGGTACGAGGCAATAAAATCCCACCCCGGCAACACCTGCACCAACTGCCCCGCCTCCATGGCATGCCGCGCCGTGAAATACGGCAAGCTGCCAATCCCCACATGCTGCAATACCGCATCCAACCGCACCCCAGTGTGGTTCGCTGCATAACGCCCGCGTACGCCAACCGTCACCGCCTTGCCGGCCTGGCGAAATTTCCAACGCGAATCGCCCGGGGTTTCCCCCAGGTAGATGCAACTGTGTTCAAGCAAATCGTGGGGATGGCATGGGGTGCCATGCTCGGCCAGGTACTGCGGCGTCGCGCACAGCAGGTGTTCGATGGGCAATAGCTGGCGCCCGACCAGGCCGGGAGGTGGACTGTCAGTGATACGAATGCTCAAGTCGACATTGTCGTCGATCAGATCCACATGCCGATCTTCAAGGATCAATTGCACATCCACCTTGGGGTAGCGCCGCAGAAATTCCGGCATATGCGGATGCACCACGAACCGCCCCACGGCCTTGGGCACGCTGACCCGCACCAGGCCCTCGGCTTCATGGTTGAACTGGCCACTGATTTCCATCACAGAGCGCGCCGCGTTGACCATCTCCTGGCAACGCTTGAACACCTCTTCACCGCCCTCGCTCAGGCGCAATTTGCGCGTGGTGCGTTGCAGCAAGCGCGTGGCCAGGGCCTGCTCCAGGCGTGAAATGCTGCGGCTTACAGCCGAAGGTGAAACGCTCAGTTGCCGCGCCGCTTCAGAGAAGCTGCCGGCTTCCACGACCTTGACGAAAATCGCCATTTCACCCAACAACGGCAAAGGAAGATTGATGCTCATGACGCACAGGTCCATTGATAATTGAGCGGATTATCACTCATCTGCGCACTATTTATACTGCCCACAGAACCCTGATGCGGATGTAGACCATGACCGAGCGCCTGTTTTTTACCCATGACCACCTGACAGCCGAGCTGGAAGTGCTCAGTTGCACCCCGCATGAAGAGCAATTCGCCGTGATTGCGCAGTCGACGATTTTTCATCCCCAAGGCGGCGGCCAGCCGTTCGACACCGGCTGGCTCGGCGATAGCCAGGTACTGCGGGTCGTGCAGGAAGCCGAACAGGTGGTGCATTACGTCGACAGACCTCTGGAACCTGGACCGGCCATTGCACGAGTCGACGCACAGCGTCGCGCCTTGCACAGCCGCCTGCATTCGGCGGGCCATTTGATCGGCAACGCCGGCGAACGTCTGGGCTGGATGCCGATCAAGGCCCACCACTGGCCAGGCGAAGGCAAGATCACCTTTATCCGTGGCCAAAGCGCGCAAGACATGGATGCGCAAACGCTCCAGCAATGGGTCAACCAGTGGATCGCCGCTGACTATCCACGGCATATGACGCTGGATGAAGGCACCCGCGAAGTCGGCTTCGGTGAATTGCCGGCTTACGCCTGTGGCGGCACTCATGTGCAAGCGTTGAGCGAGCTGGGCCAGGTGACGATCCTGGCGCTATCGGAGAAAAAGGGCGCATTGTCGGTGCGCTATGAAATTGAAACTAATGTGGGAGGGGGCTTGCTCCCGATAGCGGGGTGTCAGTCAGCTTACCTGTAACTGATCCACCGTTATCGGGAGCAAGCCCCCTCCCACAGTGGACCGATGCGCCACAGAGAAATAGGCTAGACGGCAATCGCTCCAGCCCTGCCCGGCTCGACCACGAACGACTTCAACGTCGACACCGTCGCCGCCGGGTCACGCGGGTCACTGATCGCCCGAAAATTCGTCAACATGCTGTCGGCCGCCAACTCCACCGACACATACCCACGCTGGCGGCTGTCGAAGAACTTCACATGGGGGTTAAGCGGCATGATCTTCATGAACGCGTCATAGGGCGGGCCGTCGGAGGTCACCGACGAACCAACGAACTCGGTGGCAACCACCGCCGAGTCCGGGTTGTCGGCGTTCGCATGCAGGTCAGTGGCCCAGAACGAATGAATGTCCCCGCCCCAGAACACCGGGTTCTTCACGCGATTGCGCACAATCGACGCCAGCATCCGTGAGCGGTTAGCCATGTAGCCATCCCACCCATCGGTCCAGCGCCCCGGCTTGTGGTTGGTGAGATCGCGCTGGATCAGCGGCGCCACCAGCAAATCCTGGGCGATCACATTCCATTGCGCCTTCGACTGGGCAAAACCCTGGTCCAGCCAGGCTTCTTGTTGCCAGCCGAGCAACGTGCGGGCGGGGTCGCGCAAGTTGCTGCAAGGGGTGGTGACAACATGCCCCTGGTGGCTGCCATTGGCTGCGATGCACGGTTGCTCGGAACGGTACTGACGCCCGTCGAGCACATGGAAACGTACAAGCCGGCCGTAGTCCAGACGTCGATAAATACGCATGTCCGCGCCCTTGGGCACGCTACTGGCGCGCAAGGGCATGTGTTCGTAAAACGCCTGGTAAGCCGCCGCCCGTTGCTGGAGAAACTGCGCCACCGCAACCTTGGGATCCTGGGACCAGCGGTTGGCATAGTCATTCTGCACTTCATGATCGTCCCAGGTCGCCACGCTGGGTGCGGCGGCGTGCAGGGCTTGCAGGTCCGGATCGGTCTTGTACAACGCGTAGCGGTTGCGATAGTCGCTCAGGCTTCGCGCATTGCCACTGCCGTGAGAACGAAAAACCTTGCCAGAATCCGCCGCGTAGGAGCTGTCGTAAATATAGTCGCCGAGGAAAAACACCAGGTCGGGCTGCTCCGCGGCGAGGTGTCGGTAGGCGCTGAAATAGCCGCGTTCCCAGTGCGAACAAGAGACAAACCCCAACCGGGCCGAGGCCATGGCGTGCGGCGCTGGCGTCGTGCGCGACTGGCCCACCGCGCTCTGCGCACCAAGCCCTTCAAACTGGTACCAATAGGGTCGGTCCGCCGCCAGCCCTGCCACTTCGACATGCACTGCGTGAGCGAAACGCTGCGTCGCCAGCACCTCCCCCTGCCTCACAATACGCGTCATCGCCGCATCGCTGGCCACCCGCCAACGCACTGGCACTGAGCGACTCAGGCCGCCACGGCCATCCGCGGCGTTGAACAACGGCGCCAGGCGCGTCCATATCACAAAGCCATCCGGCAACGGGTCGCCGGAAGCCACGCCGAGGGTGAACGGATAATCCACCCCGGCACTGCGCGCAAACGGGCTGAGGATCGAAAACGCGGTAGCGACCGCCAGCCCGCCAAGTATCCGGCGCCGGTCGTGGTCTACCCCGCCGCTCACAGACAGCGCTCCCAGTCGTCACGTACGGTGGCAAACCCGAGCAAATCCTCATACACGCCGTTCTTTAGAAACGCCTGGCGCATGCAGCCTTCATAGCGCAGGCCGATCTTTTCCATGACCCGCGCCGATTCCTTGTTGCGACCAAAGCACTGGCTGCCCACGCGCTGCAACCCCAGCTCGCCGAAGCCGAAGTCCATCACCGCGCTTGCCGCTTCTGCCGCATACCCCTGGTTACGGCAGTGCGCCGCCACCCAGCCACCCAAGTGCCCATAGTGATGCCGAGCATTGATGCGCAGGCTGACCATGCCAATCAACTCGTGTGTGCCCAGCACATGCATCCCCAGGTTCAGCAGTTCACCAGTGCGGTATTTATCGGCAATCCCTGCAATAAAATCCTCGGCGGTTTCCAGAGTGTAGGGCGATGGAATATTTGCCGTGTTGTCAGCAATTTTCGGGCCGTTGGCGAGCGTGAAAAGCAACTGGGCCTGGTGCATTTCCAATGCTCGCAACAGCATCCGCGGGGTAGTCAATTGAGGCAATGCTGTGTCCATGGACGCTGGTTCTCAAGATAAATTTCTCAAGCATGTACGCCCCGAGTGTCAGTTTCATTACGTGCCGAAACTGACCGGTAAGTTTTCTGAAAGACCCGTCCTAGAGCCTTTAAACCGTCAATTAAAGTTAACCATTCGGTCATTTTTGCTTGCTAGCGTGTTGCCCCTAATTCAATAACGGGGTAACGGAATGAGAACCTGGGACGAACCCAAGAAACGCAAGGCGCACATCGAACTGATCCCGATGATCGACGTGATGATGTTCCTGCTGGTGTTTTTCGTACTGGTGAGCCTGAACGTGATTCCCGCGCTCGGCATGAAGACCCAATTGCCCAGCGCCAGCAGCTCGCAGCAGCTCAAACCGCAAAACAAATTCATCCTCACCCTGGGCCTGGAAGGCCAGTTGCAACTGGACGGCAAGGACCTGACGGTGGATGCCCTGGTGCCGGCCTTGAAGGCGGCCGAGAAGCCCGACACCAAGTCGACGATCATCGTCAACAGCGACAAAGGCGTAGAGGTTTCGCGCCTGGTGGAAGTGATGGACACCCTGCGCCTGGGTGGCTTCACCTCCGTGTCCATTGCTACGCGTAAGTCTTGATCATGTACGTTCTGTTTCGTGCGCGTCAGCTGCTGGGCAGTGTCCCGGCCCTGATCGCCCTGGTGCTGATTGCACTGGGTATCCAGTCCCAGACCTTGAAGGTCGAGCCGGTGTATGACGAGTCGGCGGTCGAATTGGCCTTGGTCGAGCCGGAACCGGAAGTCATACCGGAACCGGTGGTGGAACAAGAACCGCCACCGCCGGTAATAGAAGAGGAAGAGGCCGCGCCGGCGCCACCGCCACCGCCCAAGCCGCTGCCTAAACCCGAACCCAAACCCAAACCTAAGCCAAAACCTGTGCCCAAGCCGGCGCCCGTGGTCGCCAAGCCCGCGCCAACGCCGCCACCGGTGGCCGCCAAGCCAGCCCCGGCCGCCGTCGCCCAAACGGCACCGACGCCCGCCCCACCGGCGCCACCGAAGGTCGATGGCCAGGCCCTGGAAGGCGGTTACCTCAAAGGCTTACGCAACGAGTTGGACACCTACAAGCAGTACCCCACCGGGCGCCAGGCGTCGCTCGAACGCCCCAGCGGCGAGGTGGTGGTGTGGTTGCTGGTGGACCGCCAGGGCCGTGTGCTCGATTCCGGCTTGCAGACTCAGGCCTCAAGCATGTTGCTCAACCGGGCCGCCACCAACAGCTTGCGTCGCATCAAGCAAGTCAAGCCGTTCCCCGAACAAGCCTTCGGGGGCCGCAATGAGCAGCGCTTCACCGCCACCTTCAACTACAGCGTGCAATAAGCACCCGACATCAGGACGACAGTGATGAAGTTCACCCGCATTCATCTGGCACTCGTTGCCGCGACCAGCATGAGCCAGGGACTGGTCATGGCAGAGACCAGCGACAGTGATGTCGGCACCATTGGGGTACAAGGCAAGGCGAGCGCAGGGGGCGGTTACATGGTCCCGGAAGAAAGCATCAAGGGCCGCTCCACGGTGACCAAGGAAGCACTGGACAAGCAGGCAGCAACGGGCAATGCCATCGATAAGCTCAAGTACACCCCGGGCTTGAACATCTCCAGTGAAGACAACACCGGCCTCTCGGGTTTTCGCTTCACCATGCGCGGCATGAACTCCGACCAGGTGGGCATGTCGGTGGACGGCATGCCGATCAACGACTCCGGTAACTACGCGCTGTACTCCAACCTGCTGGGCGACCCGGAAAACATCGACCAGATCTTCGTCACCCAGGGCGCGTCGGAGGCCGATGGCCCGCACATCGGTTCCAGCGGCGGCAACATCGGCATCGTGACCATTCGCCCGACCAAGGAAACCGGCGCGTTCGTCAAACAGGTGGTCGGCAGCAACGCCACGCGCAAGACCTTCGCCCGCCTCAATACCGGTGAAATCAACGGTCTTAGCAACTGGTTGTCGGTGTCCCATACCGAAGGGGAAATGTGGCGTGGCTCAGGCGCGGTGCGTGCAGACAAGGTGGAGTGGAACAGCTTCTTCGACGCCGGCAACGGCAACACCGCCAACCTGATCCTCAAGTACCACGAGCAGGACAACAACAGTTATAGCCAGTTGACCAAGGCGCAGTTCCAGCAGAACGGCCGCAAGTACGATCCCTACCCGGCCACGCCGAGCGTGGGCAGCAACGGCAAATACAACAGCTACTACGCCCTGGCGCAGAACCCGTTCCAGACCTTCACCGCCGTGCTCAACACCCAGTTCAAACTGGCCGACAACCTGGCGCTGTCGGTGATCCCGTATTACTACTGGGGCAACGGCAGCGGCGTCGGCTCGTCCGCCTACGCACTCAACCGTGGCTCCAACCAGGGTGGCGTGTTCGACCTCGGCAACCTACCCACCGCCGCCCAGTACAACGCCGATGGCACACCGAACAGCGGCGTGTACTACCGCCCTTCTCGCACGCAAACCTGGCGGCCGGGCATCACCACCAAACTGACCTGGGACCTGGGCGACCACAGCCTGCAATTCGGCTACTGGTACGAGCGCGCACGCCAGAGCCAGACCCAGCCGTTCATTCCCCTAAAGAGCAACGGCAAGCCGGTGGACACCTGGCCGGATTCCAACAGCGCCATCGTCGATGCCAACGGCAATCAGGTCCAGGGGCGCGACCGCTTCACCGTGACCCCGGCGCAAAAGGTCTGGGCCCAGGACACCTGGTACATCAACCCGGACTGGACCTTCATCGCCGGCCTTGCCTACATGAACGTCGAGCGGGACGGTACCAACCACGGCAGCCTCAACGAGCGTCCGGAAAAACGCAACCAGACCTATAACAAACTGCTGCCCAATGTCGGCCTCAAATACCAACTGGACGAGCGCGACCAACTGTTCTACAGCCTGTCGCGAAACATGCGCGTACCGCAGAACTATGCGCTCTACGACAAGGGCGTTGATTCGATCAACCTCGAGCCGGAAACCAGCTGGAACCATGAACTGGGCTGGCGCTACAGCGGCGACGACATGACCCTGGCCGCCACCCTGTTCTACATGGACTTCAAGAACCGCCAGGTCTCATCCAAAGACATCAACGGCGACGCCGCCGACATCAACGTCGGTGCCGTGACCAACAAAGGCCTGGAGCTGGAATGGAGCGGCCAACTGCCCCACCACTTCAACTACTACACCTCCTACACCTACACCAAGGCCGAGCAGCAAGACGACATGACCGTCTACAACGCCGGCAAGCCCATCGTGCTGCCCACCAGCGGCAAGCAGTTCGCCAACGTGCCCAAGAACATGCTGGCGGCCAACGTTGGTTACGACGACGGGCGCTTCTACGGCACCTTCGGCGGCAAGTACACCAGCAAGCTCTATGGCGACCTGACCAACGACGAAGCCATTTCCGGACGCACCGTGTTCAACCTTGGCGCCGGTATCTACCTGCCGGTGGACAAGAAAGTCGTCAAGGACGCGACCCTGCGCCTGAACGTCGACAACCTGTTCGACAAGAAGTACCTGGACGGCGTGTACACCACCAAGACCAACGCGGCCAGCTATAGCGGTTTTCGCGATGGCGACCCGGCCTACATCGTTGGCCTGGACCGCACCGTAACGGTTTCGCTGGAAGCGAATTTCTAAGACTGACCCAAGAGGAACACCAGCATGGATATGAACCTGCTCCACGACGTCACCTTCTATGTGATGTACGCGGCGATGGCCATTGCGATCTTCATCGCCATCGAACGCGGCATCTACTTTGCCTACGTGCGCCGCCAGGCTCGGGCGTTGATCGACGCCCTCGACGCCCCCGTGCACAGCGAGCGTGACCTGCCGGAAAACCTGAGCCGTCGCGACAGCCTGCCGCTGAACATGATCCTGCCGGTGCTGGCGCAGAAAGCCTCCAACGGTTCACGCAAGGACCTGGACGACGAAATCGACACCCAATACCTCAAGACCCGTGCCCCGCTGGCCCGCAGCCTGTGGATCATCGAGACCATTACCACCGCCGCCCCGCTGCTGGGTTTGCTGGGTACCATCCTCGGCATTATCGACACCTTCAAGGCACTGGCCACGGCGGGTGTTTCCGACCCAGGGCAGATTTCCGGTGGTATCGGCACGGCCTTGTTCGCCACCGGCCTGGGTATCGCCATCGCGCTGTTCTGCGTGGTGTTCCACAACTTTTTCCAGGACAGCCTGGAACGCATCAACGACCAGTTGAAGATCCTGTTGATCCGCGCGGCCAGCGGAGCCCGCGTACAAGGCGAAGTGCCGCACCTTGTACCGACCTCCCTGCACAGCCGCACAGCGTGACCCGTCGGGCGGGCGCGTAATACGCCCGCCCCTTTGTTTTGTCCGATGAGACGCCTATGTCCCTTTCGATGAAGTTGCGTATCGCCAGCCTCGCCGGCGTGTTGTTCAGCCCGCTGGCCCAGGCGGACTTTTCCATTCCGGGGTTTGAGCTGGTGCACACCGTGCCGGTGGATACCGCCCTGGGCACCGCCGATCTGCGCCAGACCGGCCCGGTATGGATCGAGCTGTTCGACAGTGCGAAGAGCCGCATTGATATCGGCCAGTTCTACGCCGTCGACCATCCCGGCTCGGTGATGGACACGGTCATCGAACGCCTTGAGGCTGCCGGCAAGCGCGGCGTGAAAATTCGTTTTTTGCTGGAAGAAAAAGGCATCAGGCTGTCAGAAGCTGCCACCCTGGAACGCCTGCGTGCGATCCCCAACCTGACCTTGCGGGTGCTGCCCTACGGGCAACTGAGCGGCGGCATCATCCATGCCAAATACCTGCTGGTGGATGGCAAGCAGGCGTTTATCGGCAGCCAGAATTTCGACTGGCGCTCCCTGGAACATATCCACGAAACCGGGCTGCGTATCAGTGACGCAGCCATCGTAGGCCAGGTGCAGGCGATCTTCGATCAAGACTGGCAAGCCCAGGCCGCGCTCGCCGATAAACAACCGGTGCCGCTGCCGGCCACCGGCCAGGCGCCCGCACGCACCGGCAACTACCTGGTGGCCAGCCCGCAACGCTACAACCCGCCAGGCGTAGGCGACTCACAGCTGGAACTGCCACGCCTGCTAAGCGAAGCCAAAAAAGAAGTGCGTGTGCAATTGCTCGATTACGCGCCACTGTCCTACGGGCCTGATCGAACCCGCCCGTACTACGCGGTGATCGACAACGCCGTGCGTGCCGCTGCTGCCCGCGGGGTGTCGATCAAACTGATGGTGTCCAACTGGAACACCGACAAGCTGGAACTGCCCTACCTCAAGAGCCTGGCGGTATTGCCCAACGTCGAAATCAAGATCGTCACCCTGCCCGAAGCCAGGCAAGGCTTTATCCCTTATGCGCGAGTGATCCACAGCAAGACCATGGAGATCGACGGGCAAGTGGCGTGGATCGGCACCAGCAACTGGTTGGGCGGTTACCTGGATAACTCGCGCAATCTGGAGGTGGTGATGCGCAGTGAAGCGATGGCCAGCCGTGTAGGGCAATTGCATGAGCAACTGTGGGACGGGCCCTACGCCAGAGCCTTGAGCGTGACGGATGAATACCCTGAGCCCCATCCTGGCCAGCATTGACCTTGGGCACCTGAGTAGTGGTAGTGTGTGGAAATGTTTCCGACTTACCTGTCAGAAACACCCTACTCACTACCTGCAAAGGAATGCCTTAAACAATGCACTTTCCACTCAAGCAATTGGCCGTTGCCACCCTGTTCGCGGCTAGCCTTTCGGCCCTCTCCACCCCCGCTTTCGCCAACATCAGCGCAGACCAAAGCGCGGCGATTGTGAAGAGCTTCAGCGAGACATCGGTCACCGATTTCCGCAGTTTCCTCGGCAACCTCGCCAAGGGCGAGCTGGGTAAATCGGCTGACGTCGGCCCGGCTATCAGCGCCTTTCTCGACAACAAAACCCTGAACGCCGAGCAGCAGAACGAAATCAATCGGCTGCTCGGTATCTACACCCGTGTGAAGTACGGCAAGGCTGCCCTGGAAACCTTGCGCGAACTGGTGGAGATTCCGACCTTCAACGTAGACGGGCTGCCACAGTACAAAAACCCGGAATTCCTCAAGATCGCCGACAAGATCCAGGCCCTGGCCAAATCTTTCAACCTGAACTTCCGTAACGTCGATAACCGTGTGTACGAGATCTCCCTGGAAGGCAGCGGTGATGAAGTCGTCGGCGTACATGCCCATGCCGATGTGGTGCCGGTCACGCCGGAAAACTGGGTGCTGCAAGACGGCACCAAGCTCGACCCATTCAAGGTCACGCTGATCGGCGATCGCATGTATGGCCGTGGGACCGAAGATGACAAGAACGGCATCGTCGTGGCGATGTATGCCATGAAGGTGATCAAGGAAGAAAAACTGCCGCTGGTGCGTACGTTCAAGCTGCTGGTGGACACCACCGAAGAAACCGCCGGTGACGCGATTCCCTACTACTTCGAACGCAACCCGGTGCCGCAATACAACCTGGCGCTGGATGGCGGCTACCCGGTGGTGATCGCAGAGAAAGGCTCGGGAACCGTTATGGCGACCTTTCCGGTGCGCAAAGGTGAAGGCACAGGCGCAGAAATCATCGCAATGACCGGCGGCAAGGCCACCAACCAGATTCCATCGGTTTCGGTGGCCACGCTGGTCAGCGATAAGCCTGCTGAGTTAGCGGCCAGCCTGCAGCAGGCCGGTAATGACTATGCCAAGCGCAACGGCGGCAATTTCCAGGTCAGCGCCAAGGTCGATGGCAAGGACGTCAAACTCACTGTCACCGGCGTATCCGCCCACTCCTCCGAACCCGAAACCGGGGTCAACCCGGTGGCTCGTATGCTGGAACTGATCCACGGCGTGGACGGCAAGATTGCCCTCAAGCACAATCACATCACTGATGCGGCGCGTTATGCAGCCGACAACTGGGGCCTGGATTACCTGGGCGGCAAATTGGGCGTGGGCTTCGCCGATGACTTCATGGGGCCGCTGACCACCTCGCCGACCTTTGTCGGCCTGGATGACAAAGCCTTCAAGCTGGCGGTGAACCTGCGGGCGCCGAAGGGTAAAACCCCGGAGGCACTCAAGGCACAGATCGAACAGAAACTGAATGCCTGGAACCAGCAAGCCAAGGTCAACGTGAGCTTCGCCTATTCGCTGGATACACCGATGTACCGCAACCCTGAAGGTGAGTGGGTCAAAGCCTTGCTGGCGGTCGCCACGGAAAACCTGGGCATGCCGCACAAGTTCGGCACCTCGGCCGGTGCAACCTCGGTGCACGACTTGCCCAATGGGGTGCAATTTGGCCTGGCCCGTCCGGAAGAGAAGTACACCGGGCACACCGACAGTGAGTTCAAAACGGTTGAGCAGTTCCTGCTGGACCTGCAGATCGTCACTGAAATGATGGGCCGCGTCGGGCAGTTGCCGAAGCTCTGACCCATGTGAAACCCAAGCGAGGCTGCGATGGCGGCGGCACAGGCAACATTTTCATCGCCTGAACCACCGTTTTCGCAGCCTCGCTGAAGCTCGACAGCTCCCACAGGAGATCGGCAGTGCTGGGTTGATCTCGGTTCATCGCGACAAGCGCACTTCTCGGCAGCAATGGCAGGCTCTTCAGGCTTGCAACATCAGCATGTCTTCAAAGAACCCACCCACTGGCTCAGTGGGATGGCACAACTGGATCTCCAGCACCCAGGCCATTTCGCTCGGTGGGATCTCCAGGTCAGCCAACTCCTTGCTTTCGAACAAGGCATGGGGGAAATCCGCAAGGCGATGCCCCGCCAGATTGCGTGCCAGCCTCCAGCCTTTCGACACGGCGCTCTGTTCGGCGAAGTCGTAGAGCTCGCGCCCGGTCAGCCCACGCAGCCACGCTTGGCGGGTCTCATCGAACACCTCATGCAGCGCAGTCCTGCACGCCAGATGCAGCGGTAACTCACCGAAGATGAACGTGTCGCCGTAGTCCCCTTCATAGCCGTCCCATACCGGACCCAGGTCGACCACGACGATATCGCTGGCACGCAGTTTGCGCTGACGATCAACACCCTCGCGGGAGGGCCGGATGGTGTCGGGGCCAAAGCGAATGTAGGTCGGATGCCAGGTGTGCGAGGCGCCCATGGCCGTGAGTTGCTGGGCGGCCATCTCCAGGGCTTCGCCGGTGGTCATGCCGACCGTCAACCGGCTGGCGATGGCCGCCAGGGCGCGTATGGATTTTTCTCGCGCCGCCAACATGCCGTCCAGGGAATACCGTGGGCCGACTTTTTCCCAGATCGGGTCGAACGACAGCAACACCGTTTGCGCGCTTGACCGGCCACTGGCGACAAACGCCTCCGCGACAAACCGATGGCTCGGCAACCCCGCCTCGACGCAATGGGCACGCACCTGGCTAAGCATGGTGCCGTTACCACACGCATAGACCTGCGCCGCCTCCCAATGATGCCCGTGGCTCAATGCAACCTCCTGCACCCGCCCCTCGGATGATCGCACCGAGTGCCAGCGAAAACGGGGGTGCTCAAGCATCGATTCATCCAGAAAGGCGCCGTCATAAAAGTCGGTTGACTGCGCGCCGCCCCAATACAACGTCACCTGGACATTACGTTTGAGCGCGGTCAACAGGATCGGCTTGATGCCCGCGTAACCGGTACCCGTGGCAAACAGCACGACGGGCGCTGCGTCATCGTCCTGCCAGGTGCAGGCGCCAAACGGTCCTTCCAATTGCATGCGCGCCCCCACGACCAAGCCATCCAGAACGCCTTCGGAAAAGTATCCGCCGCTCACCCGACGAACCTGGAAGACCAAACGCCCCTCGTTCTCGGCTGGCAGGTTGGCAACCGAGAAGCAACGCGTGTCGCCGTCTGCCAGGTAGAACTTGAGGTATTGACCAGCTCGCACCTTCAAAAGTGTATCGGGCTTGAGTATCAACTCAATGACATCGGGCCCGAGCGCGCGCTTGCCAATGACCTGAGCGCCAACGACCAACGCAGGTGTATCCAGGGACCAGCCGGGAATCTCCAGGCGCATGTCGGTGCAGGCATGGCTCTGGCAAAGCAACATTTCATTGGCGGCCAGGGGGTAACACGGCGCCGGCGCATCCGGCGCCAGGCGCTTGGCCCGGTACTCACCTGCGGCGACCACCACCTTGCACGAGCCGCACGCACCACGGCGGCACGAGAACGGCACAGCCAGGCCGCTGGCAAGCATGGCGTCGAGCAACAGTTCGTCGCCGATCTCCAAGGTTTTTCCCGAGGGAGACAGTTCGATGACATGGCGTGTGTTCATAAAGACCTCGGGGTAAGTGAGGCCTGGATTGTTACGCTAGACTAGGACCATTAAAACCTCCAGATTTGGATACTTCAGATGGTCCAGTTGCGTAAATGGCACCCCCTGCTCAAACTCGACGAAGACACCCGCCAGGCGTCCTATCGCAAGATTGCCGAAGGCTTGGTCACCGCGATTGTCGAAGGGCGCCTGCCGCCAGGGACGTTGCTGCCGGGCACACGAGAGATGGCACAACTGCTCGACGTCAACCGCAAGACAGTGATCCTGGCTTATGAGGAAGCGATGACCAAAGGCTGGCTGATCAGCGAGCCGCGCCGTGGCACATTCGTCAATGCGCAATTGGCCCCAAAGCCCCTGCCCTGTGCGGCGCAACCGTCTTTCGCCCCACTGCTGCTGGACCAGCCGGTGGTACCGTATTTCACCCATAACGCCCAGGTGGTCGCGCTTCAGCATCGGCACAGTGCGCTGTTCTTCGACAATGGCACCAGCGACCATCGCCTGCTGCCCCAGGCCGTTTTGCATCGCTACTATCGCCATGCGCTGCGCAACAGCTTTGCCTCCAACACGGTGCGCTACGGCAGTGAGGGCACCGGCTATCAGTTGCGCTGCGCCCTGGCCGAGATGCTGCGCAATAACCGCGGGCTGACAGTGACTGCCGAGAATATTTGCCTGACCCAAGGCACGCAGATGTCCCTGTATCTGAGCGCCAGCCTGCTGATCAAGCCTGGCGACGTGGTACTGGTGGAGCGTTTGAGCTACCCGCCGGCGTGGGAAATTTTCCGCAAGCTCGGCGCGCAGTTGGTCACGGTCGACATCGACGATGAAGGTTGCCGCACCGACCAGGTCGAGCGCTTATGCCGCGAGCATAACGTGCGCATGATCTACCTCACGCCCCACCACCAATTTCCCACCACCGTGAGCCTGCATGCCGCACGTCGACAACACTTGCTGGCATTGGCCGCGCAACATGACTTTTGCGTGATCGAAGAAGACTACGACCACGAATATCACTTCAGCGGCCGCCCTTACCTGCCGCTGGCCAGTGACCGTGCCCAGCGCCATGTGATCTATATCGGCTCGTTATCCAAGGTGCTGGGCTCGACGTTTCGTTGCAGTTACATCGTGGCCCCCACGCAGGTGATTGAAGCCCTGCAGCGCAATGCCGCACTGATGCTGGGCGACGCCGATGCGGTCGCACAGACCATGCTGGCGGACTTGATCAATCACGGTGAGTTGAAAAAACACCTGCGCCGCGTCTCCAAAGAGTACCTGGCGCGCCGGACCGTGTTGCGCGAATGTCTGGACCAGGCATTCGGTGAGCGCATACAGGTGCGCGAGCCCGAAGGTGGCTTGGCGCTCTGGGTACGTTTCGAGGATAGCGTGAACGTGGATCGCTTGGTGCACACCGCCCTGGAGCATGGGCTGGTGGTACGCAGCGGTCGTCAGTTTTCACCCGACGACCAAGCGGAAAACGCCCTGCGCCTGGGCTTTGCCTCCCTGGACCGGGATGAGATCCATCACGCAACACAACGGCTGGCCCAGGCTATGAAAGCGATAGATAGGCGCTGAACGCGTGATGGCCCGGTGCAACGGTTCCTTTCCCGCTTACCTAGCCGTTCGGTCAGTTACCACACCGCCCCCTTTAACGTACCTTGGCCTCTGAACCTGTCGGAGCACTCGGGATGTCGCTGATCAACGCTGTCGAACGCGCCTGCACACGCCTGGCTCCCACCGGCTGGCGTGATCTGTTGCTGCACCATGGCTTGGACATAACCTCGACAACCCTGCGCGATGAACTCGCCAAACCCCTGCTCATCGATCGTACCCAGCCCGGCTTTGAGGACTTTTCGGCCGATGGCATACGTGGCGTTGAGCCTGGGCACCCAGCCGCCAGCCTGCTGTTTCATGCATTCGCCTCGCCGAATGTGAACCTCGGAATCAACGGCAGTACACTCACAGCCTTCCCTACCCCTGCTGAAACCGAACACATCCTTAATTATGTCTACGGTGCCAATCCTCCCAGCATGGAGGTTTTGCAACTGGCCGCCGGTGATGCAGAGCTGGCGATTGCCGTGTTTGCCTATGAATACCGCCCCCGCCCCGAGACCGTGCATGGGCGCCAGGCCGACCTGTGCTTTTCCCGCACCGGAATCGCCCGGGTCGGTACGGCGCCAGCGCTGTATGACCCGCAACGCAGGGGCTTTTTGCCCTTTGTCGAGGACCAGCCCAATCAGATGCGCGTTATCCCGGCGCGCTACGGCGCGTTCATAGCGGCACGGCATGTGGGTCAGCCCGAGCGGTTCGGCCCGATGAATGCTCAATCCATCGACCATGATCTTGAGTTCTGGGTGCCCTTGCATAAGGTATTCGATGGCGATGAGTGCGTGGCGGGGATGGACCTGAGCGTTCAGTTGGTCAATCACCAGGTCAATGAAAAGATCGGTCAAATCCACAGACGCTTTCGCAATACCGGTTGGCAAGAGCCTGACATTCTCAACGCACCTTTCGTCATTACCGAGGGGTTATGTCATTGGGCGGATATCGATGGCTTTGCACCTGGCTTGCTGGTGCCCGACGCCAAGGAGCGGCTGGTGCAGCTGGCTCACTACCAAGGTCGTCCGCTGTCCTTCATGATGCCCCCGGGCACCGGCGGCCTGGTGCATGGGCGCCATCATGTGCGTGACGACGGCTCGATTGAAGACCTGAATCAACGTGAGGATGTCGATGCCATCGTCAAGGCCGGAGGCTACCGAGCCCTGCACTATCAGGACGCAATGGCCGATGGCTGGGTGCGCGCACTCTGTCCAGCACTGCAACTGCAGAGCATCGCCGCCTATTCGATTATCGGAGCACCGGATTTTTACCCGTTGTGTGGACAACGGGAACTCAAGCAATGGTCCAGCGACCCGCAGGTTTTTCCTTGCCCTACCCCACCCTGTCCGCAGGTATGGCACACGCGAGTCAACCCACTGTCCGATGTGCGTTTTTTCATCAATCAGTCGCTCAGGGGAGGTTATTTTTCCGCTGAAGACCGCGGCGCCACTGCGATCGTCTCGCACCCCCAAACGTCCACGACTCCAAGCCCCGGACATCCGGCGGCCTATGCCCAGCGACAATCCTGGCTGCCGGATTTCGCCAGCGGGGTCTTCGGGCCTGGCTGGGAAGTCGGCCGTGGCTTGGTAGATGCCCCATTCACCAATATGCTGTGTGGCTATCAGTTGGCCAGCCCGTTCACGGAAGATGCACGCATCTGTGCTGCGCTGGGTTCGTACTGGCCAGGGGTGGCGCCTGATTCAACCCGTACGTTCGAACCGCGCAATGTCTCTGCTACGGTCATCCCGCTGACTGACAACGAAATCGGCCTGCTAGACCAGCCTGCCTGGGATGGGCGTAGCGGCCCCTCACTGATCGAACTGGAGGGGCGCACGCTGGTTCAATACCAGGCTTATGAATACGGCGACTACACCCAGGCCGCGCTGGATGGCCGGATCTCACTGGCCGCGACCGGGCAGACCAGCACCAAGCAGTACCATCAGCGCGTCCTGGGCATGCGCCGCGCATATCAAGCAGTCGGTGCGGGCTCAGACACCGAGCAACGAAAACGCTGGCCGCTGCTGTCGTTTTTTCAGGTGCAATTACCGGACGAAGCTTTCGAAGTCGCACAGCAAGAGGCCGGTTTGCGACTGGAAGGCGAGGTGGCGTACTACAGGCTTTACAAACACGGCGCGATCAGCACCCCAGCGCACGACTTCAAACTTCGTCATGTGGAAATAGAGCAAGAGATCGAACTGTATATGAGCCAGGACGCGCTGCTTATCCGCCGGGACGGGGAACCCTGGCGACACCTCGATGAGTCACTTTGACGTCGTTGTTGTCGGCGGCGGCCCGGCTGGCTGCGCTGCCGCAATCCACTGCGCAGGGAGTTATCCACGATGCCTGCGCAACAAAGGCCAGTTGGACGCGAGTGCTCCGGGCTCATAGTCTCGGCCCCTGACCCGTACCAGGTCGGGGAATTCAAGCAACAAGGCGCGATTCCCCCTGCCGATGTGCTCCATCACCGCCAGGGTGATGTTTTCTCGCACCATGCCCGTCGAGACGTAATACATGGCCCAGGCTTGTTCCGGCGTGCAGAGGCCGATCTGCTCTTCAATCTCTTTGTACGCTTTGTAGTCGTCTGACTCCAAATAGCACTGATCACCGCCTTGGCGCATGCTGTTGCCCTCCCCGGCCCCTGGGTCAACCGCCCAATAGGCCTACACTCACGTACCGCTCTTGACCTTGGTCCAGACCCGGGTGCGAATACGCTCCGCCTTCAACGGCAACGGCTCAAGCGGAACCAGCGTGGCCATGGTCTTTTTATCGGGATAAATCCACGGGTTATCGCGCAACTTCTGCTCGACGAACTGCGTGGCATCTTTATTGGCGTTGGGATAGAGCATGTAGTTGGAAGTCTTGGCAATCACCTGGGGGCGCAGCATGTAATTAATGAACTCCAGCGCGGCCTTGGGGTGTCGAGCGTCTTTGAGCAGTACCCAGTTTTCAGACCAGACCAATGCGCCTTCTCGAGGCAGGCTGTAGGCAATCTTGCGTCCGCTGTTGGATTTTTCATTGATCGCCTGCGCAGCCAGCGCACCATTGGCCCAGCCTACAACTGCGCAAATATTGCCGTCAGCCAAATCGGTGTCGATTCGCGAGGAATCGAAATAGAGCACGTAGGGACGGATTTTTAGCAACAGGGCCTGGGCCTTCTGGTAGTCCAAAGGGTTGGTACTGTTGCTGGGCAGCCCCAGGTAGTGCAAGGCGATCGAAATGATTTCGCTGGGCGAATCGAGCATGGCCACGCCACAGGCCTTGAGCTTGCTGATATTTTCTTCTTTGAAGATCAGGTCCCAGCTGTCCACCGGGGCGTCATCACCCAGGGCGGCCTTGACCTTGTCCACATCGTAGCCAATGCCGGTGGTGCCCCAGACGTAGGGTACGGCGTAGCGATTGCCGGGGTCATTGACCGCCAGCAGAGACAGGATATCGGGATCGATATGCGACAGATTACTCAGTTGCGAGCGGTCCAGCTCTTGCAACACCCCCGCCTTGATCAGGCCGGGCAGCACATTGGAAGTAGCCACGACCAGGTCATAACCGGTGCGCCCGGCCATGACTTTGCTCTGCATGGTTTCGGCGCTGTCGAAGGCATCCATATGCAGCTTGATCCCGCTTTCCTGCTGGAACTCCTTCGGGGTTTGCGGCTCGAGAAACCCGAACCAGTTATACAGATACACCGAAGATTGCGCGGCGCTGGCCGGCGTGCTGATGGCGGCGCCAAGCAGCGAGGCTAAAAAAATAGCTCGCAAGTGTGATCGACTCATATGACTATCCCTGTTACCCGAAGCGCCTTCATGGCTATCGTAAGCTCGGGGTGAATATACCGGGCGTTGTCGAATAGTAAATACCTACAAGTACTTAGCCCTGGCCTGCAAATCCCTAACCCTAAAGGGGTAGAACATGTCGCTTGACCTTCACAACCTGGCTTGGCACCGATCGGTTGGCAAACTGATCATGCAGCTTGATCGACCAGAGTTCTGGAGCTCATTGATTCGCGTATTGAATGAATATGTGCAGATAGACAACTGGGTTGTGCTGGTTTTCAGCGATCACGCCGTGCGGGTGATCAGCCTGCCGGAGGTGGCAGACAGCGAAGAAGTGGATGCCTTTATTCATCGGTATGTGAAAGGTCTTTACCTGCTGGACCCGTTTTATATCGCTAATCGGGAAAACCCGCAGAGCGGGTTCTTCCATCTGCTCGATATTGCGCCGGAACACTTTCTTGAAACCGAGTACTACCAGCAATATTTCGCGCAATACATCTCGGTCGATGAGGCGCAGTACAACGTGCAACTCGATGCCGACAGAACCCTGTGCATGTCGTTCGGCAGTAACGTGCGCTTCACCCAGGCGCAAGTCACGCTACTGGACATGATCAAGCCATGGGTGACGGCAATGATGCATCAACGCATGTGCTTTGAAATTGACCCGCAAAAGAACTTCGCCGAACCGGCCTCATGGACTGAGGCGCTGACCCAGTTGGACACACAAATAACAGCACGCGAGAAAGACGTGCTGAAGTTGCTGCTCAGCGGTTTTTCCAACAAGGAAATCGCCGGGAAGCTGGCGCTGTCGACTGAAACCATCAAAGTCCACCGCCGCAACCTCTACAACAAGCTCAATATAAAATCGCAGTCCGAACTGTTTGCCCGGTTTTTTATGCCAAGGCCGCAAGCCCATGCGGCCATTTGAACGCGGCAAAACCGTATCGGGCCAAATTCAGCACAAACAAAAACGCCGATCATTGCTGATCGGCGTTTTCGTTAAATATGGAGCGGGAAACGAGACTCGAACTCGCGACCCCGACCTTGGCAAGGTCGTGCTCTACCAACTGAGCTATTCCCGCAAATGGCGTCCCCTAGGGGACTCGAACCCCTGTTACCGCCGTGAAAGGGCGGTGTCCTAGGCCACTAGACGAAGGGGACACGCTACTGAAACACATGGTGTGTATTTCAGTGCCCAGAGGCCTCGTCCGAAGACTTGGTCCTGGTTTCACTCAATGCCGCCCGAGGGCCACACTGCTTGTAAATTGGAGCGGGAAACGAGACTCGAACTCGCGACCCCGACCTTGGCAAGGTCGTGCTCTACCAACTGAGCTATTCCCGCATATGGCGTCCCCTAGGGGACTCGAACCCCTGTTACCGCCGTGAAAGGGCGGTGTCCTAGGCCACTAGACGAAGGGGACACACGTACAACATTCACTCCCTACCGCGTTTCGCTGTGTGCTTTACGCTGTAAGTGGCGCGCATTCTATGGATGGATTGAAAGGTCGTCAACCCCCAAGGATAAATTTATTTAAATCAATGACTTCGCCATGGTTTGCCGGCCCGTGCGGGCATTGTCGCCGCTGGAGCCTTGGCGCCTATATTCTGGCGTTCAACAAGGCGTTATAGTCTGCCTGGGCAAATGATGGCAATGTGCACCCATTCGGAAGCGCTTACCTATATAGAAGAAACTACCCGGGCAACTGGTCGATCGGTCCTATCCGCCGGATGCCTCAGTCACTACACTCCACAGCAAACCCTATAAAGAGGTCACACCGGTGACACCACTCATGATCACCCTGCTGGTAATAGCCGGGATCGTAATACTGATCGCCATTGGCTACATGAACCACGTGGTGGAAAACAACAAGCTGGAAAAGAAGCGTACCGAGATCGAGCTTAATGATCGGCTGCGTCGCTGCGGTGAAATCACCGAGACCTTCCCCGGCCAACTGATGACCCCGGCGCTCAAACTGTTGCTGGCTCGCCTGGAACTGAACGTCAACCAGCGCCTGTTGAACCTCAACAAGTCCAGCGCGCCAATCAAGGCACGTATCAGCGAACTGAATGCGCTGATCGCCCAGGGCGAATCGATTCCGGTGGCCAACCCACCTGCGCCGATCCAGACCGAAGCCAAGGCCAAGGACGTGCGCTTTTTGCTCGAAGCCCTGCACGGCCAAGTCACCCGTGCAGCCCAGGACGGTTTCCTGCCAACCAACGAAGCCAAGCACTGGATCAAGGAAATCCGTCATATCCTGGTACTGCTGCATATCGAGTTCTTCAACAACCTCGGCCAACATGCCCTGCTGCAAGGCCAGCCCGGCCAGGCGCGCCTGGCGTTCGAACGCGGCGTGCAGTACTTGCGCAAACAACCGGAACCGGTGCTCTACAGCGCACAGTTGCAACTGCTGGAGTCACAACTGGCCCGCGCCAACTCCACAGTGTTGACCAACAGCCAACCGGCGGAAGACGAAGTCAACGAGCTGACCGAAGGTTTGAAGGTCGTCGATGCCGACGCCGAGTGGAAAAAGAAAGCTATCTACGACTGACAGCTACGCCCAATTGTAGGAGCGAGCTTGCTCGCGAAAAACCTTCGCACCGCGTTGAACCAGAACGCGCGCGTTATCGATGACGGTTTTCGCGAGCAAGCTCGCTCCTGCAAAACAAGATGCCATCACTTTGCATCTATCCCCCCGCCCACGACTAGCGTAAAAAAGTGCCCCTCACTCCGTGAAGTTAGAGGCCTGCTATGCCTGTTGCCGTGATTGATGGACAACCGCTGCACTACGTCGACCAGGGCAGCGGCCCGGTCGTATTGCTTGGTTCAAGTTACCTGTGGGCTCGCGACATGTGGACGCCGCAGATTGAAGCGCTGTCCCAGCAATACCGGGTAATCGTCCCCGAGCTGTGGGGTCATGGCGAGTCGGGCCCGCTGCCCACGCAAACCCGGTCCCTGGATGATCTGGCTCGCCAGGCCCTGGCGCTGCTGGATCACCTGGACGTCGAGCAGATCAACCTCGTGGGCCTGTCGGTCGGTGGCATGTGGGGCGCGCGCCTGGCACTGCTGGCGCCCGCGCGCATCAACAGCGTGGTGCTGATGGACACCTACCTCGGCGCCGAACCCGAAGCGACGCGCGAGTATTATTTCTCGCTGTTCAAGATGATCGAAGACGCCGGCGCCATCCCCGAGCCGCTACTGGATGTGATCGCACCGATCTTCTTTCGCCCGGGCATCGACCGTGAATCGGCGCTGTATCAGGATTTTCGCAAATCCCTGCAGGGCTTCCCCCGCGAACGTCTGCTCGATAGCATCGTCCCGCTGGGCCGCCTGATCTTCAGCCGTGAAGATATCCTGGAGCAATTGCCGCGCCTGGACGCCGACACCACCCTGGTAATGTGCGGCGAGCAAGACAAACCCCGCCCGCCTGCCGAATCCGAGGAAATGGCCGGACTGATTGGTTGCGACCTGATCCTGATCCCCGAGGCCGGGCATATCTCAAGCCGTGAGAACCCGGACTTCGTCAACGAAGCGCTGCTGACCTTCCTCGCCAACAACGCCTGACCACCCTTCGCCTTGCTCGCCGCACCCCAGCGGCGATCACAGGCGGAAATGCCCCACCATCCCCTTGAGCTCCACGCCCAACTGCGCCAGTTGGACGCTTGATGCTGCATTGCCTTGCATACTCAGCGCCGAATGATCGGCGCTCGCCCGGATACTGGTGACGCTGCGATTGATCTCTTCGGCCACCGAGCTTTGCTCTTCGGCGGCGGCGGCGATCTGCTGGTTCATTTGCTGGATCAGCGACACGGCTGCCGCAATGCTGCCCAAGGCACTTTCGGTTTCCAGCGCATCACCGACCGCCAGTTTCACCAGTTCGCCACTTTGCTGGATCTGCTGCACCGACGACTGCGCCGCACTGCGCAAGGTGCTGACCAGCCGTTCGATCTCCTCGGTCGATTGCTGGGTGCGCTTGGCCAGGGCCCGTACCTCGTCGGCCACTACAGCAAAGCCACGCCCCTGCTCACCGGCGCGCGCCGCTTCGATGGCGGCGTTCAAGGCCAGCAGATTGGTTTGCTCGGCCACGCTGTTGATCACGCTCAGCACGGTGCCAATGTTCTGGATCTCTGCGCTGAGGCTTTCAATACTCGCGCTGGCACTGTTGCTCGACGTCGCCAGCAATTCGATACGCTGCAAACTCATGCGCACCACCTGCTGGCCGCTGTCGACCTTGGCATCCGCCGTCTGTGCGGCTTGCGCCGCTTGCTCGGCATTGCGCGCCACATCGTGCACCGTGGCGGTCATCTGGTTCATCGCCGTGGCAACCTGTTCGGTTTCTTCCTTCTGGCTGTTGACCTCGTGGTTGGTCTGTTCGGTAACGCTGGACAGCGAATGCGCGGAACTGGCCAGCTGTTCAATGCCGGCCTGCAACCCGCTGACCATCTGGCTCAAACCGCTGCTCATCTGCTGCATGGCTTGCATCAACTGGCCAATTTCATCGCGACGGCTGACCTCCATGCGCCCGCTCAGGTCGCCCGAGGCAATCTGCTGGGCCACGGCGATCACACTGCGCAACGGCGCAACGATCAACCGGGTAATCAGCCACGCAGCAATCAAGCCCACCAGCAACGCCAAGGCGGAGGAACCGATGATCAGCAGCGTGCTGTGCTGCAACTGAGCCTGCATGGACTGATCTTCAGCGGCGTACGCCTGATTGACCTGGCTGACCACTTGCTCGGCGCGGTCATGCAGTTGCGTGTAGACCAGTTTTTCCTGGGCCAGCAGCCCGGTGTACTCGCCGAGTTTTTCACTGAATGACGCGATATGCCCGCTGACTTCGTTGAGTACGGTCTGGTAGCCCGCGTCCTTGACGCTGGTTTTCAGCTTCTCGACCTCGGCCAGGGCCTGGTCGGCCTGCTCGATCTTGCCCTGTGCAACGTCGTCTGCCTCAGCCTTGCGGCTCTGGTCCAGGCGCACCCGCGCTTCGTTCATGGCTTGCAGCATCAAGCGCGACACCTGGCTGACCTGCCCCGCCTGCTCGATAAACTCGGCGCCCTCCTTGCCCTGGCTCTCCTTGAGGCCATAGGCACCATCGTCCGCGAGACCCGCTTGCAACACGTCCAGGTTATTCGCCACGCTGGACACTGACCAACTGGCCATTTCCAGCGCCAGGTCCTTGGCCTGGGTCAACTCGACGAACTCATCGAACGCCTTGCGATAGGCGAGCAAAGCTTGCTCGACATCGCTCATCACCCGCTCGTTGATGACGGACCGGGCCTTGAGGCTGATGGCCTGGGCCAGCAATGCGTCAACACTGCCATGCAGGGCGTCCACCGCCTTGGGGTCGGCGTGCAGCGCGTAGTTCTGCTCGATCACGCGCACCTTGAGCAGCTCGCTGTTGAGCGAAGACATCTGCTTGAGGCCATCAAAGCGCTGACCGACGGTGTGCAGGGACCACACACCGATCGCCGCTATCAGGGCCGTCAGAAGGAGCACCAAGGTAAAACCCAAGCCCAGTTTTTTTGCCATGCCAAGGTTGGCGAATCGTCGTTGCACGCCCCAAATCATTGCACTTGATCCTCTTGCAATGGCAGATGCCATAAGCCAGGTTTACAAGCAGCGAGAGTGGCAACCCCAGGGCACTGAGCACAAGCCGCTGGCGCCGCAATAATGGCAAAAAGCTACATGCTCGTCGTTTTCAGAATGGTCGAGGTCGATCTGGTTGGCCCCATGGCACGGAACAACGCCAGTGCGCGCTGATCCGCCGCGTAGGCCACGTTGATGCGTAGCCAGTCGCTACGCTCTCCGGTGGGGCTGAACAGCGCCCCGGGCGACAGCAGCACGCCGAGCCGCCGGGCACAGGCCTGCAGTCGCGACGGGTCCGGGATACCCGGTCGCGCCCACAGGAACATGCCCCCGGCGGGAACGGCAAAGACCTGCCACTCTTCATCCTCAAGCACCTGCAACGTTGCAGCCATCTGCGCATTCAGGTGCTTGCGCAGGCGCTGCACCCACTTACGGTAAGTGCCGTTGCTCAACAACGTTGCCACCATTGCTTCGGCAAAGCGCGAGGTGCCGATGCCCGTCAGGGTCTTGAGATGGGCCAATTGCTCAATGAGCGTGGCACTGGCACAGAGGTAGCCCACGCGCAGGGCGCTGCTCAGGGTCTTGGAAAAACTCGACACATAGATCACCCGGTCATCGTGGTCCAGCGCCGACAAGCGCGTGCAACTGGCATGTTGCAGGTCGCCGTAGACATCCTCTTCGATGATCAGGAAATCCCGCTCTCGCGCCAGTTCCAACAACCGCTGCGCCACCGAACGGCACAGGCTGGTGCCGGTGGGGTTGTGATACAGGCTATTGATGAACAGGCACTTGGGCCGATGGGTTTGCAGCAGCGTTTCCAAGGCAGGGATATCCGGGCCGCCGCGGGCGCGCGGGACCTCCAGCAGGGTCACACCCTGAAAGGCCAACTGGCGATAAAGGTTGCCATACCCGGGTGTTTCCACCACGACCTCATCACCGGCCTTGAGCAAGGTGCGTATCAGCAGGTCCTGGGCATGACCGGCGCCATGGGTGGTGAGAATACAGTCCAGGCGGGTGGCTATGTGAATCTGGGTCAGACGCTTGAACAGTTGTTCACGCAGCGTCGGCAGCCCCAAGGGCGTACTGTAGTTGAACAAGGCCCCGGTATCGGTACGACTGAGTTCGCGGATTGCATAGCTGATGTCATCGCTTTCGCGCCAGTCGTCTGGCAGCCAGCCACACCCCAGTTTCAACTCGCCGACGGGACTGTCGGTAAAAGCGCCCCATCCCTGCTCCGCGCCTTCATACCAGTGGTGTTCGTGGGTCGCTGCAGGTTGCGCCACCACGAAGCCCGAGCCGTGCCTGGAGGCCAGCAGCCCCTGGGCCACCAGCCGTTCGAACGCCTCAATCACGCTGGACTGGCTCAGCAGGTTGTCGAGGGCCAATTGCCGAATGGACGGCAAGCGCGTTCCGGGGCTCACCCCTTCCTTGCGAATCCAATGCGCCACCGCGCTGACGATTTGCTGAACAACCGGTACCAGGGCTTGTCGATCGATCCCTAAATCCATGAGCCACTCACTTCAACTGTCTGTTAACCCAAAACAGTTAAGCACAGAAGCTCACCAAAATTTGCCGGGAAGATTTATTAAAGTATTGATTTTATTAGATTATTTACCTACTGATACATATTCGGGCACGGCCCACTGCCCGCTATGGAAACGCCCCACAGCACCTCGCCCTGTTTTCGAACGCGGTGCGACTTGCCGTCCTAGATGGCTGTCGCGCCGCCATCCACCGCCAGGGACTGGCCGGTGGTAAAGGCGGCACCATCACTGCACAGGTACAACACGGCGCTGGCAATTTCCTCCACCTTACCGATGCGCCCGACCGGGTGCATGGCCGCCGCGAATTCGGCTTTGCGCGGGTCGGCCTCGTAGGCGCGGCGAAACATGTCGGTATCGATCACGGCAGGGCAGACCGCGTTCACGCGGATCTTCTTTTTCGCATACTCAATGGCTGCCGACTTGGTCAGGCCGATCACTGCGTGTTTGGACGCCGCATAGATGCTCATCTTCGGCGCCGCCCCCAGCCCGGCCACCGAAGCCGTGTTGACGATCGCTCCGCCGCCCTGGGCCAACAACAACGGCAACTGATACTTCATGCACAACCAGACCCCTTTGACGTTAACCCCCATGATGGCATCGAACTCATCCAGGCTGCCGTCGGCCAGCTTGCCTTTCTCGATCTCAATCCCGGCGTTGTTGAAGGCATAGTCCAGTCGTCCATAGATGGCGACCGTCTGCGCCATCAATTGCTGTACGTCCGTTTCGAGCGTGACGTTGCAACGCACAAACACCCCTTCGCCGCCGGCCTGTCGGATCAGCGCGACAGTGCCCTCGCCCCCCGCCACGTCGAGGTCGGCAACGACCACCTTCAAGCCTTCGGCCGCGAACGCCAGCGCAGTGGCGCGACCAATACCCGCGGCGGCGCCGGTTACCAGGGCGACCTGGCCAGAAAATGTCATGCTCATGGGAACTGTCCTATGGAAGTGGTAACGGTGGCGCGAGTCTAGCCAACACAGGGATCAGCGCGTCAGCACTATCAGACGGCGGGTTAGCGCTGCATGAATCGCAGTGATAAGTCTACCGGGATGGTTATCAGCGATGCCTATCGACGGGCATTCGCCTCCCGCAGACAACCTTGCCCTGGCGTCACTGAAGGGCTATCACTGATGATTCATTTCCAAAGAGTCCTTGCCATGACCGCCCAGACCAACCGCCAATTCCTGCTCGCCAAACGCCCGGTCGGTGCGGCCACGCGAGAGACCTTCACCTACCAGGAAGTGCCGGTGGGTACACCGGCCGACGGCCAGGTGCTGGTGCGCAATGAATACCTGTCCCTCGACCCGGCCATGCGTGGCTGGATGAATGAGGGCAAGTCCTACATCCCGCCGGTCGGCATCGGCGAAGTGATGCGGGCGCTGGGGGTAGGCAAGGTGATTGCCTCGAACCATCCGAACTTCGCGGTGGGGGACTACGTGAATGGCGCCCTGGGCGTGCAGGATTACTTCCTCGGCGAGCCCCGTGGTTTCTATAAGGTCGATCCCAAGCTTGCGCCCCTGCCCCGTTACCTGTCTGCCCTGGGCATGACCGGCATGACGGCATACTTCGCCCTGCTGGAGACCGGTGCGCCGAAAGCCGGTGACACCGTGGTCATTTCCGGCGCCGCGGGTGCCGTGGGCAGCATCGCCGGGCAGATCGCCAAGATCAAAGGCTGCCGCGTGGTGGGGATTGCCGGCGGTGCCGACAAGTGCAAATTCCTGCTGGATGAGCTGGGCTTTGACGCCGCCATCGACTACAAAAGCGAAGACGTACCTGCCGCCCTCAAGCGCGAGTGCCCCAAGGGCGTGGACGTCTATTTCGATAACGTCGGCGGCGATATTCTCGACGCTGTGCTCAGCCGCCTGGCACTCAAAGCCCGCGTGGTGATTTGCGGCGCGATCAGCCAATACAACAACAAGGAAGCCGTCAAAGGCCCGGCCAACTACTTGTCGTTGCTGGTCAACCGTGCGCGCATGGAAGGGTTTGTGGTGATGGACCACGCGGCAAACTTCGCGGCGGCCGGGCAGGAAATGGCCGGCTGGATGGCCCAGGGCAAACTCAAGAGCAAGGAGGATATTGTCGAAGGATTGGAGACATTCCCGGAAACGCTGATGAAGCTGTTCAACGGCGAGAACTTCGGGAAGTTGATACTGAAAGTCAGCTGACACACGGCAGATCTAAATGTGGGAGGGGGCTTGCCCTAGGCTTTTTTAGGAGCGAGCTTGCTCGCGAAAAACTCACAGGCACCGCGTTCATTCAGACAACACGCGTTATCGTCGACGTTTTTCGCGAGCAAGCTCGCTCCTACAGAGGGCGATGTACGCTTGACTGACTGGCATTAGGGCTTGCCCACGATGACCATGCTGACTCGCTGCTTGCTCTTGCTCTGCTTTTGATCTTAGGCGCCCCGTTAAACCACGCTGGCCGGAATTCGACAGGGATTTGGGGGGTAAGCCCCCTCACTCATTTTTTACCGTGTTCCCCTGAGTATCAGGCGATTTCGGCAACCACCGCGGCCAACGCTTTGGCCGGATCCGCCGACTGGCTGATCGGACGGCCGATCACCAGGTAGTCCGAACCGGCATCCAGGGCCTGGCGCGGGGTCAGGATACGGCGTTGGTCATCCTGCGCGCTGCCCGCCGGGCGAATACCCGGCGTCACCAGTTGCAACGACGGGTGGGCGTTTTTCAGGGCCTGGGCTTCCAGGGCCGAGCACACCAGGCCATCGAGGCCGGCTTTCTGCGCCAGAGCCGCCAGGCGCAATACCTGCGTCTGAGGCTCGATATCCAGGCCAATACCGGCCAGGTCTTCGCGTTCCATGCTGGTCAGCACGGTCACGCCGATCAGCAGCGGTTTGGGGCCGCTGCGCTGTTCCAGCACTTCGCGGCACGCGCTCATCATGCGCAAGCCGCCGGAGCAGTGCACATTGACCATCCACACGCCCATTTCGGCGGCAGCCTTCACAGCCATTGCCGTGGTGTTGGGGATGTCATGGAATTTCAGGTCCAGGAACACTTCGAAGCCTTTGTCCCGCAGGGTGCCGACGATTTCCGCCGCGCAACTGGTGAACAGTTCCTTGCCGACCTTGACCCGGCATAGCGTGGGGTCCAACTGGTCAGCCAGCTTCAGTGCGGCGTCACGGGTGGGGTAATCCAGGGCGACGATGATAGGAGTCTGGCAGACGGACATTGGAATGGGCTCTCAGGCAAGTCGAAATCGGCGCGGATTGTAGCGCAAGCAGCGCCGTTGCGGGATCCGATGATCGGTAAATACTGATCAAGTGCCCGATACACGCGATTTCGAGTACTTGTTTCAAAGTCGATACATTCACGACACGCCCTCAACACGCCGCCCGGCTAGCCTCGCGCACACTATCGCCCGCCCAGCATTTCCAGCCACGGCGCTGGGCGCCTATGCTGACAGCACTACTCAGGCAGATGATCGCACTATGCAGACCCCTTCCGTCCCCGTAAACGAAGAGCCTAAAGGCACGACGATCGCCGAAGACAAGCGCTGGACCACCCGTGCACTGATCGTCGACGACGACGTGCCGATCCGCGAACTGCTGATCGACTACCTGGCGCGCTTCAATATCCTGGCCTCGGGCGTCACCGACGGCACCGCCATGCGCCAAGCCATGCAAGCCGAAACCTTCGATGTGGTGGTACTGGACCTGATGCTGCCGGGCGAGGACGGGTTG
The DNA here is from genome assembly GCF_015277575.1 of Pseudomonas sp. OST1909. Lineage (NCBI taxonomy): Bacteria > Pseudomonadati > Pseudomonadota > Gammaproteobacteria > Pseudomonadales > Pseudomonadaceae > Pseudomonas > Pseudomonas sp. OST1909. The sequence goes on along the minus strand of NZ_CP063780.1, from coordinate 2,347,540 downwards.
TCGCTGTGCCGCTGGCTGCGTGCCGAGTCGGACATTCCGATCCTGATGCTCACCGCCCGCTGCGAACCCACCGACCGCATCATCGGCCTGGAACTGGGCGCTGATGACTATATGTCCAAACCGTTCGAGCCCCGGGAGCTGGTGGCCCGTATCCAGACCATCCTGCGCCGGGTGCGCGATGACCGCACCGAGCAACGGGCCAACATCCGCTTCGACACCTGGCGCCTCAACAGCGTGCTGCGCCAGTTGGTGGCCGATGACGGCCTGGTGGTGCCGCTGTCCAACGCCGAGTTTCGCTTGCTGTGGGTGTTCATCGAACGCCCGCGCCGCGTATTGAGCCGCGAGCAACTGCTGGATGCGGCCCGTGGTCGCTCCATCGAAGCCTTTGATCGCAGCATCGACTTGCTGGTATCACGCCTGCGCCAGAAACTGGGAGATGACCCCAAGGCCCCGCAGTTGATCAAGACCGTACGCGGCGAAGGCTACCTGTTCGACGCCCGGGATATCGGTTGATGCGCGCCACCTTCAATACGCTGTTCGGGCGACTGTTCGGCCTATTGCTGGTGGCCATTGTGCTGGCCCACGTGCTGGCGCTCTTCTGGTTCCACCACTACGGCCGGCCACCGCCTCCGCCTCCCCAGGCGTTCGTCGAACAACCGGACGGCACCCTCAAACCGCTGCGCAAGGAACCTCGCCCTTGGTTTGGTGGCCCGCTGGTACCGCTGACGTTTCAATTTATCTCGTTGATTATTGCCGCCTGGTACGGCGCCAAGCTGCTGAGCCGGCCGATCCAGCGCCTGAGTGCCGCAGCCGAGCGCTTGAGCGTCGACCTCGACAGCCCGCCGCTGGTGGAATCCGGCCCGCGCGAGGCAAGGCAAGCGGCCTCGACCTTCAACCTGATGCAAAAGCGCATCCGCGAACAAGTCAGCCAGCGGGCACGTATGCTCGGTGCGGTCTCTCACGACCTGCGCACCCCGTTATCACGCCTCAAACTGCGCCTGGAACAGATCGAAGACACCAAGCTGCAAGGCCAGATGCGTCAGGACCTGAACGACATGATCGATATGCTCGACGCCACCCTGAGCTACCTGCACGAACAACGCACCAGCGAAACGCGGCATTGGCTCGACGTGCAGGCACTGGTGGAGTCCCTCAGCGAGAACGCCCAGGACCAGGGCTGCGACGTGCAATTCTCAGGCACCTGCGCGCCCTTGCAAGTGCAGCCCATGGCGCTGCGCTCATGCCTCAACAACCTGATCGACAACGCGCTGCGCTATGCCGGCATGGCCCGGGTAGAACTGGCCGACAGCCGTGGCGCACTGGTGATCAGAGTGATCGATAAAGGCCCGGGAATCGCCGCCGATAAACGCGAGGCGGTGTTCGAACCGTTCTTTCGGCTGGAGGGATCGCGCAACCGCAATTCCGGAGGGGTCGGTTTGGGGATGACCATTGCCAGAGAGGCCGTCGAGCGGCTTGGCGGGCACTTGAGCCTGGAGGACACGCCGGGTGGTGGGTTGACTGCCGTGATGTGGTTGCCGAGGGGCTGAGGCTTCTCCCTTCTATACAAATGTGCAGCTTGCCGCACCCACGGTAACCACGATGCGAAGCGAGCCGCTCTTGATCTTGATCTTGATCTGCTTTTGATCTTGGGCGCCCCGTCAAACCACGCTGGCCGGAATTCGACAGGGATTTGGGGGGTAAACCGGCAGGGATGCCGGTTTAGCCGCCCCGCGCCATGGATGGCGCGTGGCGGCGGCCCCCCAAATCCATGGCGGATTACGGGCACACCGAGCCTAAGCGAGGTGCCGAGTGGTGGGGCAAGAGCCTTTGGTTACTTTGGGCTCTTTTCCAAAGTGACCCGCTGTAAAAGCGGAACCAATATCAGCCGTTACCCAAATAACGGATATGTACTCGGTCTGATCCAACATCCTGGTCAGCCCTGAGGCCGCCATCGGGAGCAAGCCCCCTCCCACAGGTACAACGTCGCATCACATCCTGATGCCTAGCCCCTCAATTACACGGCTTGTCGTCACGACGCACCTGCGCCTGGGTAGCGCTCCAATCCGTCAACAAGCTGTACGCCACCGCCAGCAGCGTCGGCCCGATAAACAGCCCGATAAAGCCAAAGGCGATCAACCCCCCAAACACCCCCAGCAGCACAATCACCAACGGCAGGTTACCGCCACGACTGATCAGATAAGGCTTGAGCACGTTGTCCACACCGCTGATCACAAACGTCCCCCACACCCCCAGGAACACCGCATACGTGTAGTCCCCCTTCCACGCCAGCCACGCCGTGGCCGGAATCCACACCAGCGGTGGGCCCATGGGGATCAGGCTGAGCAGGAAGGTAACAATACCCAGCACCAGCGCACCCGGCACGCCGGCGATCAGAAAGCCGATCAGCGCCAGCAAGGCCTGGGCCGCCGCAGTGCCGATCACACCATTGACCACCCGCTGCACCGTACCGGCCACCAGCTCGATGTAATAGCCGGCACGTTCACCGATCAGCCGCTCCAGCAGACGGTGCACAAACATCGCCAGGCGCGGCCCATCACGGTAGAAAAAGAACACGAAGACCAGGCTCAGGGTCAGCTCAAGAATACCGCCGCCAATTTGCGCACTGCGTGCCAGCAACCAGTTGCCGACCTGGCCGAGGTACGGCTTGATGCTGACCATCAACGCCGCGCCTTGTTGGTCAATGCTGTCCCACATCGCCACCAGACGCTCGCCGACGAACGGGATCGAGCCCAACCAGGTCGGCGCCTCGGGCAAGCCGTCGACCTGAATGTCTTTGATCAGCGCCACCGCATCGCGCACATGGTCGGCCAGGTTGAACCCCAGCCACACCAGCGGCACCGCCACCAGCAGCATCCAGCCCAAGGTCAGGATGCCAGCAGCCAGGGACTCCCGTCCGCCCAGCCAGCGAGTGAGCAAACGCATCAGCGGCCAACTGGCAAACGCCAGCACCGCGCCCCAGAACAGCGCCGACCAGAACGGCGCCATGACCCAGAAGCTGGCGCCAAACAGCACCAACAGCAGGATTTGCACCAGCAGGCGATCGTTATTGAGCATCGGGTATCTCGAGAATATGGCTGTAGGAAGAGAGCTTAGGCGAACGGCACGGGTCCGTTCGCCTTGTAACGGTCAGCGTATCAGATGCAGGTGCAAACCCTTAGCGTCACCGCTGCCGGTTTCCAGGCGCGCGGCGCGTACACCCTTGTCGACCAGGGCCTGGCGCCAGGCCTCGGCTTTCGGGCCGGTCAGGCTCACGCGCAACGTGGTATCAAGGTTCAATCCACGGGAAATCAAGGTCAGCCAGGTGTCATCAGGCTCGGCGGCCAATGCAGGGAGATCCAGCTCGCCCGTGCTTTTGAGTTCTCGCAGCAGGGTGGCCGAGGTGGGCAGCAGATCGCCCAAGGGCGCGCTGGCATCGAGTTGCTCCACATGCAGGTAGGCGCGTCGGTTGCCGCGAGTAATGCCGTACAGCGCGACCAGCGAGTTGTTCTGCGCAGCGGCCAGGCGCAGCAGCAGGTATTCCTGCTGGCCGTCGGCCCCCACCAGCTTGGCGTTGCCGAACACTTCATTGGCCCACAGGCTGCTCTCGCCGCAATCGCGGGCCTGGCACCAGAACAACAGCTGCGCGCCCTTGGCCTGCAAAGCTTCGCGCGTTGCAGTAAAGGCGGCGCTGGAGCTGTGCTCCGCGGGCAATTCATAGGTGATTGCAGTGGCCTGGCCGCGCGCGGTGGCCTGGCCTTCGTAACGCAACTGGCCGCTGATCTTGCGAATCGCGCCCATGGGGTAGATGCGTTCCTTCTCTTCAGCGGGGCGATAGTCGACAATTTGCGCGTCAACCTGGCGGGACACGGCAGGTAAATCCTGGCTGCCGGGTATATCGGCGGCAAACACCAGGGGGCTGAAACAGCAAAGGCCAAGGGCACGGATACATCCTTTACCCAGGCTCATCGGATCGATAGGCCCTGGCCAATGGAGGTCACAGCGATGTTGAGTGTGTTCATGGTTGACTCCCTTTCAATCCGCCCAGCCTCGGCAGTTGACCCCGCCAAGTCAAGGCGTGGAGAAGAACCGATTGAAACAGTCTGCAACAAGAGCGGCGCCGGACTCATCATTCAGGTGCAAATGATGGCCACCGGGCAGCGTAGTAACGCTGAAGGGTAGCTGAGAAAGCAATTCGGCATGTTTCGCCAACATGCCGTCAGCCGCCACCACCAACTGCGCCGGGCAACTGACGCGACGCACAAAAGCCATGGCCTGTTCATCGGTCAAACGCATCGGCGATGCCAGGGTCAGGCGACTGTCGCTGCGCCAGGTATAACCGCCCGGTACCGGCATCAAACCGCGCTGGGCCAGCAGTTGCGCCGCTTCACGACTGACTGCCACCACACCCTTCATTCTCGCTTCAACCGCTTTTTCGAGGGTGTTGTAGACCGGCTTGCGCTTGTCCTGCAGGTTCAGTTGCGCCTGCAAGGCCATGCCCAGACGTTCGGCTGCATTCTCGCCGCTGGCGGTCGGCGGGATCACACCGTCGATCAAACCCAGGTGCGTCACTCGCTCCGGCAACGCCCCGGCCAACACCAGCGAGACGATGGCGCCCAGGGAGTGGCCAAGTAATGCAAAACGTTTCAACCCCAATTGTTCGGCCACCTGCAGCACGTCGTAGACGTAATCCCACAAGGCATAACCCGCGCCTGCCGGGCGATGGGCCGAATGCCCGTGCCCGGCCATATCCAGAGCAATAATGCGCAACCCGTGCAGCTTCGGCGCAAGGCGCGCAAAACTGTTGGCGTTGTCCAGCCAACCATGCAGGGCGATCACCGGCAGGCCATCCTCGGGCCCGAACAGGTGCGCGGCCAATTCGATATGCGCCAGGCTCAGGCGAACTTCTTCGACCGGCGTACTCATGCGCAACTGCGCTCGCGGGCTTGCCAGCGGGCGAACAGGTTCTTGATCAAGGCAGCCGTGTCCTGGGGGCGTTCGAGGGGGAACATATGACCGCCCGGCATAGTGAGCATTTCGCCCATGGGCAAGCGGCCGACGCCGCTGGCATGGTGACGCATGACCACTCGGCTCTGGCGACCGCGCACCACGGCCAGTGGCACTTTCAACTGGCGTACCTGGCCCGGGCTGGTGTGCGGCACGCCGCGATAGATGCTGATTTCGGTGGCCGGGTCGAAGCGCAGGCGCAGGCGGTCGCCGACTTGCTGCAAGCCATGCTGCAAATACGCGTCGAAGCACTCGGGGTCGAAGCCACGAAACAGGGTTTTGCCGGCGAAGTAGCTGCGCGCGGTGTCCAGATCGGTGAATTCTTCACGCCGGCCAAGGGTACGCCCGGCCGGTGTCAGTCGATCGATAAAACCAAAGCGCTTGGCGGCGCGGATCACCCAGCGGTCGGCACGGGTGAGCACCGGCGAATCCAGCATCACCACGCCACGGTACAACTGCGGACAACGCATGGCCGCGTGCAAATGCAGCACGCCACCGAGGGAATGGCCGACGCCCCACACGGGTTCCGGCTGTTGCTCAAGGTGGTGGATCAACTCGTCCACCAGGTTCTGCCAGTTATCATCCACCGGGAACCTGGGGTCGTGACCGTGCTGCGGCAGATGCGCCACCGTATATTCCGGGGCCAGCGCGGCAAACAGCTTGCCGTAGGTGGCCGAAGGGAAGCCATTGGCGTGGGTAAAAAACACGTGCTGCGACATACAGGTTCCATCGATAAAAACAGAGGTTGATTGTCACCATGCCGGCCGCCTGCAGCAATGACTGTAACTGCCAGGAATGATGACACTCACGCCACGCCTATCGCGCCGGCGGGTTTTCGCCCAGCGGCACCACGGCCATGGTCAGGCGCGAGACGCAACTGGCCTTGCCATCATCGCTGCTCAGGCGGATATCCCATACCTGTGTGGTGCGCCCGATATGAATGGCCCTGGCCACCGCCGTCACCCGCCCGCTGCGCACGCCACGCAGGTGGTTGGCATTGACCTCAAGGCCCACGCAATAAAACTTGCTGGCATCGATGCACAGGTAAGCAGCCATGGAGCCGACGCTCTCGGCCAGCACCACCGAGGCGCCACCGTGCAGCAGGCCGTAGGGCTGATGGGTGCGGTGATCCACCACCATGCTGGCAGTGAGGGAGTGCTCGTCGAAGCTTTCGAAACGAATATCGAGCAACTCACCGATGGTGTTTTTCTGGATCGCGTTGAGTTGTTCGATATTCGGTTGGGTGCGCCACAGGCTCATAGGGTTGTCCTTGTTGGTTTTATTACGATCCTAATCCTGCCACAGAACGGTTTCAGCGCGCTCGCTCCAAGTGTGCAAATGTGGCCCGTACGTCGACTCGATCACGTTGCGCTTGATCTTCAAGGTCGGCGTGAGAAAGCCGTTTTCCACCGCCCAGTTGTCTTTCACCACCACCAATTGGCGCAAGCGCTCATGTTTATCCAACCCGGCGTTGACCTGTGCCAGCCAGTGGTCAAGGTGGGTTCCAAGCGTTTGGCGGTCTTGGCCGTGTGCCGACAACACGCATAGCCCGATCGGTGCGCCAAGCCCCTCGCCGACTACACACACCTGTTCGATGCGTGCATGTTCGGCCAGACGATTTTCAATCGGCGCCGGGGCCACGTATTTGCCTTTGCTGGTCTTGAAAATCTCCTTGAGGCGCCCGGTCAAGCGCAGACGGCCGTCTGCGTCCTGCTCACCCTTGTCGCCGGTCCGCAGGAAGCCATCTTCGGTAAGGGTCTCAGCGGTTTTTTGCGGGTCCTTGAAGTAGCCCAGCATGGTCGCGCCGCTGCGTACCTGCACTTCGCCTGATGGGTCGATGCGCACTTCTACGCCAGGGCATGGCAGGCCGATCCAACCCAGCGTCTGTGCGCCGGGGCGGCACACATGGGAATAGCCGCAGTTTTCGCTCATGCCGTACACCTCCAGCACGTCCAGGCCCAGGCGCTGATACCAACCCAGCAACGCCTCGGGCACGGGTGCCGCACCGGACAGGGCAATACGCAGTGCATCCAGCCCCAGTCCCGCGAGCACTTTATGACCGACTCGCTTGCCGATAAAAGGCAGGCGTAACAGGGTGTCGAGGCGTTTTTCCGGGACCTTGGCGTAGACACCCAACTGGAATTTGGTCCAGATACGTGGCACGCCAAACAAGGCCGTCGGCCGTGCCCTGCGCAAATCCTGCAGGAAAGTATCCAGGCTTTGCGCAAAAAATACGGTTTGCCCGGTGTAGATCGCCGCCATTTCCACAAACATGCGTTCGGCGACATGGCACAGCGGCAGGTAGGACAGCAACCGATCGCCCTCCCCCAGGCCGAACAACTCGGTGCCGCGGGTGGCAGCGAAGCCCAGTGCCCCGAACGTTTGCATCACACCCTTCGGCAAGCCGGTCGTCCCGGAGGTATAAACGATGGTGGCCAGTGTCGAGCCAAGGGGTTCGGGGTGGTCCTGGATCGGTGAGCAGGCTTGCAGGTCCGCCCAGCTGAAATCGAACGTCCCCACCGGGCACAGCGGCAGGCTAATGGTTGGCACACCCGCTGGCATACCCGGCGCCATTGCCGGCCAGTCATCCAGCTTGCCGATCAACGCCAACACCGCCTCGGAGTGGGTCAGCACATGGGCGACAGAATCAGCGGTGAGGTTGGGATAAAGCGGCACCGAAACGTGCCCGGCCATCCAGATCGCCAGGTCGGCGATGATCCAGTGTGCGCAGTTTTTCGAGATCAGGGCGATGTGCGAACCCTGGGGCAAGTCTCGCGCACGCAACCAATGGGCAGCGCACCGGGCCTGGTGGCCGACGTCGCCCCAGGTGAGGGTCTGCACCTCGCCACCGTCAATGGGCTGCACCAGAAAAACCTTACGCGGGTGCCGCGCTTCACGCTCGAAGAAGACCTGCAACGGCAAACGAAAAGCGACAGGCATGGGACGCGCTCCTTTGTGATCCGAGATACAGCCAACCAAGCACTTGCTTGGCTGACTGTATAGCACACACAAAGCCAACGGCCTTCTGGCGAAGTACACGAGCCCCCCCGTAACCACGATGCGAAGCGAGCCGCTCTTGATCTTGATCTGCTCTTGATCTCAGGCGCCCCGTTAAACCACGCTGGCCGGAATTCGACAGGGATTTGGGGGGTAAACCGGCAGGGATGCCGGTTTAGCCGCCCTGCGCCATGGATGGCGCGTGGCGGCGGCCCCCCAAATCCATGGCGGATTACGGGCACACCGAGCCTGAGCGAGGTGCCGAGTGGTGGGGCAAGAGCGTTTGGGTTACTTTTGCGCTTTTCAAAAGTGACACGCTGTAAAAGCGGAACCAATATCAGCCGTTACCGCAGGAATGGATATGTACTCGGTATAGCTGTGTCGGCTGGCAGGCCGTCACGGGAGCAAGCTCCCTTACCACAGGCCCAGCGTCGCCCCCTTATGCCCAGGGATTCGTCACCCCCACCAGACTCATCAAACCCGCCAGCGGAAAATCCCCCTCAAGCTCCGCCAGACTGGCCGTATACATCGGCTGTGGCTGACGCTGATGCCCATGCTGCAAAAAGCTGATCAAACTGCCCACCAAAGGCTGATGGCTGACCAGCAACACGTCGTCATCAGTATCAAGTTCACTCAGCACCTGCTGAACGTCACCATCGGGCGTCAACCACGGCACCGTGCGCACATCCGGTTCGAAACCCAACGCCTCGCGCACCAATTGAGCCGTCTGCTGCGCCCGCACATAAGGGCTGGCGATGATGGCACTGAGCGGCTGCCCGATCAGGTGCGCAGCGCTGCGCAATACTTCGTCACGGCCATGCTCGGTAAGATTGCGTTCAGCATCCGTGCGGGCGTGCGCCTGGGCCTCCCCGTGGCGCAAAACCCACAACTTCATAGCTTTGGCTCTTCATCACGCACCGGGTGCGGTGCTGGCGGCACGCTGTGGGCGGCTTCGCCTTCGGGTACACGCGGGGTTGGCCAATCGGCAAACGGCCAAGGCTTTTGTTCGGTGTGGAAGCTACCGAAGCGGCCGATCTGCGCCAGGAACTGGCTGAGACTGTCGCCAAAATTCATCAGGCCCAGGTTCGGCGCACCGTAGACAAGCCGGTAAATCAATTGCACCACCACCAACGCGCCGAGCAGCAATTGCGCCACCTGCCACACCAGCGCAAACGCCAGCATCCACAGGATGCGCAAGGCAATCGACTCATATTTGGGGGCTGCTTTCGGATCGTTCATGGCGCGTTCCTCAGTTAAAACCACTGGTAGAAATAAAGTCGACATCGGTCTTTGGCTCGGCCCGCATCAACAACTCGATGACCTGCTCCAAGGTGCGCCCTTCGAACAGGATCGCGTGCAAACCGGCGACCAGCGGCATATACACCCCCACTTCCTGGGCCTTGGCCTTCAATACCTTGAGGGTGTTGACCCCTTCGGCCACTTCACCCAGACGCGTCACAGCGTCTTCCAGGCTCAGCCCTTGGCCCAGGGCAAAACCTACCTGATAGTTGCGGCTTTTGGGCGATGAGCAGGTGACGATCAAGTCGCCCACGCCCGCAAGGCCCAGGAACGTCATCGGGTTGGCGCCCTGGTTCACCGCAAAGCGGGTCATCTCCGCCAGCGCACGGGTGATCAGCATACTCTTGGTGTTTTCACCCATGCCCAAGGCGACGGCCATGCCGGCAATGATCGCGTAGACGTTTTTCAGCGCCCCGCCCAACTCGACACCAAAGCGATCGGCGCTGGCGTAGACCCTGAAGGTGCGGCCATGCAGCACGGCCTGTACCTGCTCACACAAGGCGTCGTCTTCACTGGCAACCACCGTGGCGGTCAAGGCGTGTTCGGCCACCTCCCGCGCCAGGTTCGGCCCGGACAGCACGCCAATGCGGGCCAGAGGGGCAATCTCGGTGAGGATTTCACTCATCAGTTTGAAGGTGTGGGCCTCAATGCCTTTGGTCAGGCTGACCAGCAACTTGCCTGCCAGGCGCTCGGCGTGCGGCGCCAGCACTGAGCGCAACGCACTGGAGGGCAGCGCGACAAAGCACAGGTCGCACGCAGTGAGCGTTTCCAGCAGGTCGGTAACCGGTTCGACAGCGGGATGAATCTTGATGCCTTTAAGGTAACGGGGGTTTTCCCGATGCACGCGAATGGCTTCAGCCTGTTCGGGGTCGCGCATCCACTGACGCACGGCGTGGCCGTTCTCGGCCAGCAGGTTAGCCACGGCGGTGCCAAAACTTCCGCCTCCCAGGACCGCAATAGGGCGCTGTTGAGTCATATGCAATCCGTTAATCCATACCAATGGCGATGGCGGCATTATACGGAGCGCCCGGCTTGCGGCCAGCCCCCGTATCAATTCGCGCACTTGTCGGAAAATGCCACGTTTGTACGAAGTAATTGCAAGTCCGACGACTGGCAAATAGCCCCACCTCAGTTAACATGGGCGGCTATCCGTCATTAACAAGGCCGTGCCGTGTACCTGGGCCCTCCTCCTCGCTCATCTCTATGGTTGATGCTGTTGTGCAGCGTACCTGCACTGGCTGACGATCTGTTTCTGGACAGCCAGCCGCTGCCGCAGGTGTTGACCGCCACGCGCCTCAAGCAATCGGCCGCCGCCGTGCCCGGCAGCATGACGGTGATCGACAGTGAGCTGATCAAGGCCAGCGGCGCCCGGGACATCGCCGAACTGCTGCGCCTGGTGCCCGGGATGATGGTCGGTTACACCACCGGCAACCAGGCGTCGGTCAACTACCACGGCACCAGCGCCAGTGATGCGCGGCGGATGCAGGTGTTGATCGACGGGCGTTCGGTGTACCGCGCCGGCCTGGCCACGGTGGACTGGAGCGATATCCCGGTGGCCATGGAAGATATCGAGCGCATCGAGGTATTTCGCGGCCCCAACACCGTCAGCTATGGCGCCAATGCACTGATGGCGGTGGTCAACATCCTCACCCGTTCCCCCGCCAACAGCCAGGGTTCGCGGGTGAAGGTCACCCGCGGCGAACGGGGGATCAACGACTTCTATGCCAGCCAGGGCGTGGGCTGGGAAACCGGCGATTTGCGCTTATCCCTGTCCGGGCAACAGGACGATGGTTTTGACAGCGACGCGGTCGGCGCCGACCGCCGTGACGGTCGCCGTCTCAACCGTTTCAGCCTGGCGGTGAGCCAGACGCTGAACGCGCAACAAAGTATCGACTGGCAACTCAATGCCAAGGAAGGCACCAATCAGCGCCCTTATACCTACACTCCGGTGTTTGACGGGATCAGCGAAGGCGGCAGCAATTCCGATGTTATCGCCAAGGACTACGCCGGCTCTTTGCGCTGGAATTTCGAGTTTAATCCCGATCACAGTCTGTATATCCAGGGTTCAGCCCAGCAATGGGACCGCCGACAGGTCTGGAAAGCCTGTGATGCCAAGGTCTCGTTCAGCCCGCAGTTGACCCAGTTGTGGCAACTGAACCCCAACTATGCCGAACTGTTGGCGCGGCACATGGACACCTACAGCCAAGGCTCCCCACCCCGGGGAAGCGCCGCCGAGCAGGCATTGGCCAACCAGGTGCTGGATCAATGGAAAAACCACGGCGGCAAGGATACCGTCTGCGGCGATATCGACCAAAGCACCCGCGAAAGCCGCTACGACGTGGAGATCCAGGACACCTTCAGCCTCTCCGACAGCTTGCGTCTGGTCAGCGGCATGAATTATCGCTATGACCGCGCCGACTCGGACACCTACTTCAATGGAACCCTGGACGACACCACCTGGCGCCTGTTCGGGCACCTGGAATGGCGGGCCAGCGAACACTGGCTGCTGCAGGGTGGCGCCATGTACGAAGACAGTCACCTGAGCGGCGACTCACTGACGCCGCGTGTGGCGGTCAATTACCTGATCAACCCCCGTCACGGGTTGCGGGCGGTTTACTCCGAGGCGATCCGCTCGCCGGACATGTTCGAGAACAACGTCAATTGGAGCTACCGCGTCAACAACCTCAGCTCCCCGGCCTACGGACAAAACTCCGGGCAATATTTTGTCGTGACGCGCGGCCCTGGCGACCTCGACAAAGAGTTGATGCGCTCCCGGGAACTGGGCTACAACGGGTTCTTTGCCGACCTGGGGCTGAATGTCGACGTGAAGCTGTTTTATGACGAAATCACCGACATGATCAGCTCACCGCTGCGCAACAACCAATACATCGCCAGCAACGCCAACAGCTCGCGCTTTACCGGTGCCGAATCACAGTTCGACTGGCGCATGAGCAACGCCGACCGCCTGCGCCTGACCTACGCTTACGTCGACGCTACTTCCAGCAACCCGCGGGACAAGGCGCAAACCGCGCGCAACAGCGGCTCGGCCGGTTGGCTGCGCGAGTGGGGCCAGGGGTGGTCCAGCGCCCTGTTCTACTATGGCGACGACGCCCTTAACCAGTACCGCTTCCAACGGGTCGACCTGCGGGTAGCCAAACGCATTGCCGTGGGCAAAACCAATGTGGAGCTGGCCGGCATGTTGCAGCAACGCCTTGATGACCAGCCCACCACCTGGGCCGACAATAATTACGACCATCGTCACGTTCTCTACTTCAGCGCCGAGCTGGACTTCTGACATGGCCGATCAGTCACGGATGACCCTCTTGCAGCTTTCACGATTGTGGCGCCGTGGCGTGCTGCTCGCGTGCCTGCTGCTGGCGGTGCCGGCGTGGAGTGCCGATATCCTGCTGACGGCTGCCGAAGACGGCGCCGGGGTGCAAGCCTTCACCCAGGCCCTTGCCCAGCAGCGCCCCGACGATCAGGTCAGCTTCACCCCGCTCAAGGACTTGCCGGCACCAAGCCAGTTGCCCGCCGGCACTCGCTTGATCCTCCTCGACCTGCCCAGCCTCGATTGGCGCCTGCTGGATACCCAGGGACCGCCGACCCTGGTGCTGCGCATCAGCCGTCTGCAGGCTCGGCAACGCCTGGGCAATACGCACCCGGCCAAAATCAGCCTGCTATGGAGCGACCCGCCGCTGGAGCGTCAGTTGCGCCTGATCGCCGACACCCTGCCGCAGGCACGACGCATCGGTGTGCTTTACGGTGCCGACAGTGAATTCCTGCTGCGCGAGCTGATCCGGTTTGCCACCCCCCTGGGCCTGGAAATCGTGCCTCAGCTCTGGGACAACACCAGTGACAGCCGCCCGCTGCAAACCCTGTTCAAGAACAGCGATGTGCTGCTCGGCCTTGACGACCCGCAACTGTACAACCCCAAAACGGTAAAGAACCTGCTGCTGAGCAGCTACGCCCAGCAACTGCCCCTGATAGGGCCCAATGCCGGGTTTGTCCGGGCCGGCAGCCTGGCCAGCACCTACAGCGATCAGCCCGACTGGCTTGCCGTGCTCGACCGTCTGCTGGATCACCCGCCGGCCAATTGGCCGCACACGTTGTACCCGCAGCACTTCAAAGTCGTGGGCAACCCGCAAGTCGCGCGCTCACTGGGCATCGAACAGGTTGATGAAACCGCCGTCGCCGCCCGCTTGGCCGAAGGAGAGAAACGCCCATGACCTTGCGTCGCCGTTGGGATATCAACACCCGCACCCAGCTCATTACCCTGGGCCCCGCGTTATTGTTGACCCTGCTGTTGATCAGCTTCTTTACCTTCGTACGGATCCAGGATTTGCGCCAGGAGCTGGACCACACCGGCCAATTGATCGCCAACCAACTGGCGCCCGCGACTGAGTATGGAGTGATTTCCGGCAACAACGATGTGCTTGAAGCCCTGCTGCGTGCGACCTTGGCCACGCCTCACGTGCGCTTCCTGGAGATTCAGAACAGCGCCGAAAACATTCTGGTGTATGTCGAACAGCCGTCGGAAAGACGCGACCGTTCACTGTCCGTGAAGGTGTTCCAGGCGCCAATCCGCCTGCAACACATCCAGCTCAACAATGACTTTTTCCAGGACAACCTCAACGAACCCAAGGCCCCCCGAGCCGACTACCTGGGGCGGGTGATTGTCGGCATGTCCAACGACGCGTTCAGCCAGCGCCAGCAGGAAATCCTGTTCAAGGCCGGGATCCTGGCGCTGTTCGCCTTGCTGTTTACCTTCCTGCTGGCACGACGCCTGGCGGCAAGCCTGTCGCAACCAATAAGCGCGATGGGCCATGCGGTCAAGGCTATCCAGCAAGGCGATTACAAAACCCCGCTACCGATTGTCGATGACTCGGAGCTGGGAGACCTTTCGCGGCATATCAACAACCTGGCCGAAGGCTTGAACCAGGCCAGTCGCGAGCAGCAACAAGCCATGGCCCAGTTGATCCAGACCCGCGAGGAGGCCGAGCGCGCGAACAATGCCAAATCGGACTTCCTGGCGATGATGAGCCATGAACTGCGCACACCCATGAACGGCGTGCTGGGCATGTTGCAACTGCTGGAAACCACCGACATGACTGCCGAACAGACCGAGTACGCGGCGCTGGCCTCAGAGTCCACCGAGCACCTGCTCAAGGTGATCAACGATATCCTCGACTTCTCACGCATTGAGCGCGCCGCCCTGGAACTGGAACATATTGCGTTCAACCTTGCCGACCTGATCAACAGTTGCGCCCAGGCCTTCCAGCACAGTGCCCAGCAACGCGGGCTGAGCCTGGAACTGCCGATTCCCGCGGGCATGGAGGCCCTGCGGGTACGAGGCGACCCGACGCGGATCCGGCAGATCCTGGTAAACCTGATCGGCAATGCGTTGAAATTTACCGAACGCGGCAGCGTGACCGTCGAGCCCCATTGGCAAACCCTGGACCACGAACTGGTGTGGTTCACCTGCACGGTGCGCGACAGCGGTATCGGTATTTGCGCCGAACGCCTGGAGCTGATGTTCGATGCGTTCCAGCAGGCCGACAGCTCCATTTCCAGACGTTACGGCGGGACTGGCCTGGGCTTGCCCATCGCCCGCACCCTGGCCGAACGCATGGGTGGCACCTTGCGGGCCCAAAGCGAAGAAGGTCGGGGCTCTGTGTTTACCCTGGAAATCCCGCTGGCCATCGATCAGCAACAAGTACAGGCCATTACGCCCGACGCCCTCGGCAAGGCCAGTGCCGGCGAAGGACGCCACGTATTGCTGGTGGAAGACAACCCGGTCAACCGCACCGTGGTCGAAGCAATGCTGCGCAGCCTGGGCTTTGAAGTCAGCCTGGCCACCGACGGCGCCGAGGCGATCCGCAGCGCCGAGAGCCTGATCTTCACTGCTATCCTGATGGATTGCCGGCTGCCATTGATCGACGGCTACGAAGCCACTCGCCAGATTCGCCAACTGCCTGGCTGCGCCGATCTGCCGATCATTGCCCTGACGGCCAATGCCTTGCAGGGCGACCGCGAAGCCTGTCTGGCAGCCGGAATGAACGATTACCTGGCCAAGCCGTTCAAACGCACGGATTTGCAGCAAATCCTGCAACGCTGGGTGCAATAGCGCCGCGCCATCAACCAACTGCGACTGGCGTGAAAGACGAAAGTGCGGCAGTCTTAGGCACCCGAACGGGCCGACAAACAGGTCCGGTTTAAAATTTCAGTGCACAAGTGTACATTGAGTGCCTTGCCGCTGTGACTTTCACTACAACGCAATAGTCTATGTGTAGGCTGCCGCTATGAGGCATGAACGCTTCATTCGGTTCGGGAAGATTTGCCCAACCCAGCCGCATGGGATTATTGAGGAGCTCGCATGACCAAACAAAACGCCTTTACTCGGGAAGACCTGCTGCGCTGCAGTCGCGGTGAGCTGTTCGGCCCAGGTAACGCGCAACTGCCCGCCCCGAACATGCTGATGGTGGATCGCATCACCCATATCAGCGAAGAAGGTGGCAAGTACGGCAAAGGTGAATTGGTCGCCGAGCTGGATATCACCCCGGACCTCTGGTTCTTCGCCTGCCACTTCGAAGGCGACCCTGTGATGCCAGGCTGCCTGGGCCTTGACGCCATGTGGCAACTGGTCGGTTTCTACCTGGGCTGGCAAGGCCTGCCGGGCCGCGGTCGCGCCCTGGGTTCGGGCGAAGTGAAATTCTTTGGCCAGGTCCTGCCGACCGCCAGGAAAGTCACCTACAACATTCAAATCAAGCGCGTCCTCAAGGGCAAGCTGAACCTGGCCATCGCCGACGGTTCGGTGACTGTCGACGGTCGCGAGATCTATACTGCCGAAGGCCTTCGGGTCGGCGTATTCACTTCCACTGACAACTTTTAAGGGTTATCCGCATGCGCCGCGTCGTTATCACTGGTCTGGGCATCGTTTCTTGCCTGGGCAATGACAAAGAGACCGTCACCGCTAACCTGCGTGCAAGTCGCCCTGGCATCCGCTTCAACCCGGAATATGCCGAAATGGGTCTGCGTAGCCAGGTTTCCGGCTCCATCGACCTGCCCCTCGAAGAACTGATCGATCGCAAGATCTATCGCTTCGTCGGCCACGCTGCCGCCTACGCCTACCTGGCCATGAAAGACGCGATCGCCGATTCTGGCCTGAGCGAAGACCAGGTTTCGAACGTACGCACCGGCCTGATTGCCGGCTCCGGCGGCGCATCGACCCTCAACCAGATGGAAGCGCTGGATATCCTGCGCGAAAAAGGCGTGAAGCGCGTTGGCCCGTACCGTGTAACGCGGACCATGGGCAGCACCGTTTCCGCCTGCCTGGCGACGCCGTTCGCCATCAAGGGTGTGAACTACTCGATCTCCTCCGCGTGCGCCACCAGCGCCCACTGCATCGGGACTGCCGTTGAGCAGATCCAGCTGGGCAAGCAGGACATCGTATTCGCCGGCGGCGGTGAAGAAGAGCATTGGAGCCAGTCGTTCCTGTTCGACGCCATGGGCGCACTGTCCACCCAGTACAACGAAACCCCGGAGAAAGCCTCCCGCGCCTACGACGCCAAGCGTGACGGTTTCGTCATCGCCGGCGGTGGCGGCATGGTCGTGGTTGAAGAGCTGGAACACGCCCTGGCCCGCGGCGCCAAGATCTACGCGGAAATCGTCGGCTACGGCGCGACGTCCGACGGCTACGACATGGTTGCCCCAAGCGGCGAAGGCGCGATCCGCTGCATGCAGATGGCCATGTCCACCGTTGATACCCCAATCGACTACCTGAACACCCACGGCACCTCGACTCCGGTCGGCGACGCCAAGGAAATGGAAGGCGTGCGTGCGGTATTCGGCGACAAGGCTCCGGCCATCAGCTCTACCAAGAGCCTGTCGGGTCACTCCCTGGGCGCCGCCGGCGTTCACGAAGCGATCTACTGCCTGCTGATGATGGAAGGCAACTTCATGGCCGGCTCGGCCAACATCGACGAGCTGGACCCAGCCGTTGCTGATATGCCGATCCTGACCAAGACCCGTGAAGATGCAAAAATCGACACCGTGATGAGCAACAGCTTCGGCTTCGGTGGCACCAACGCCACCCTGGTGCTGAAACGCTGGCAGGGCAAGTAAGCCCCGCAGGTCGATCACATGAAAAAGCCCCGACTGGTTCGGGGCTTTTTTTGCGCTTTGATTTGAAACCGCGTCGCCTTCATCGCAGGCAAGCCAGCTCCCACCTTCGACCGCGCTCATCCTGAAGGAATACGGTCCAGTGTGGGAGCTGGCTTGCCTGCGATTGGGCCAACCCGGTTCCCCGCCCTACACCGAAAACCGCGCCACCATCGAATTCAGATCCACCGCCAACCGCGACAGCTCCTGGCTCGCGGCGCTGGTCTGGTTGGCGCCGGTCGACGTCTGGTGCGCCAGGTCGCGGATATTCATCAAATTGCGATCCACCTCACGCGCCACCGCCGCCTGCTGCTCCGACGCGCTGGCAATCACCAGGTTGCGCTCGTTGATCAGGGTAAACGCCGAGGCAATCTCTTCCAGCGCCATGCCCGCCGATTTGGCGATATCCAGGGTGGAGCGCGCCCGCGTATTGCTGTGCTGCATGGAGCTGACCGCCTGGTCGGTGCCCTGCTGAATCCCGCTGATCATCTGCTCGATTTCCTGGGTCGACTGCTGCGTGCGATGGGCCAGGGCACGCACTTCATCGGCCACCACCGCAAACCCGCGCCCGGCATCTCCGGCTCGCGCCGCTTCAATCGCCGCATTCAGCGCCAGCAGGTTGGTTTGTTCGGCAATCGAGCGAATCACGTCCAGTACTTTGCTGATGCCATAGACCTTTTGCGCGAGATCCTCGACCTGAGTCGCATTGGCGGTCACATCCGTGGCCAGGGCTTCAATCGACACCACCGTTTGCTGCACCTGTTCGCGGCCCTGCTGGGCAATACGGTCAGACTCGCGTGAAGCATGGGAAGTCGCCACGGCATTGCTCGCCACCTCCTCCACCGCCGCCGTCATCTGGTTGACCGCCGTGGCGGCCTGCTCAATTTCCTGGTTCTGCTGATGCAGGCCCCGAGTGGCGTCTTCCGTCACACAACTGAGCTCTTCGGAAGCGGAGGCCAATTGGTTCGACGACTCGGCAATGCGCCGGATAGTATCGCGCAGGTTCTCCTGCATCCCCTTGAGGGCCTGCTGCAAACGTGCCGGCTCATCGCTGCCGGTCACGCTGATCTCGCCGGTCAGGTCGCCACTGGCCACGCCCTGGGCCACTTTCAGCGACTGCGCCAGCGGCAGCACGATGCTGCGGGTCAGCCAGACCGCCAGGCCAACGGTGATCAGTGCCGTGAGGACGATCATGCCAATCACCCCGGTACGCGACTGACTGAACACGCTCTGCGCCAGACTGGCCGCCTGGTTGGCACTGGTTTTATTAAGGCTGACCAGGTCATGCAGGGTTACAGCCATCTCATCGGCCAGTTGATTCATCTCGCCGTTGACCACTTTGATCGCCGCGTCGAGTTGATCGGCCCTGGAGAACGCCATCACCTGCTCCTGGCGTTGCAGGTATTGCTGCTCCTGGCTCTTGAAGCGATCGAACAAAGTGCGTTCTTCAGGCAGCACGATCAACGCTTCATAGAGGGTTTGTGCGTGGTGCAGGCCACTTTTGAGGTCTGCCAGCTTTTGCTCATTCTGCGCGCGCGCCTGCGGGTCGCGATTGATCAGCAGGCGTAAGGTCAAGGCACGTACACGCAGCAAATCCTGGCTCATCTCCCCCACCGCCATCACACTGGGCAACCAGTTGTTCTCCACCTGGTCCGACTGCTGGCGCATATTGGCCATCTGCAACAGGGCAAAGCCGCCCAGCGCAAACACCATCAAGGCCAACACACCAAAGCCCAAGCCGGCGCGGGGGGCAATATTCAAACTACGGATATTCATGCCAGGGTTCCTTCCAAAAGTACTGCATCTACCTGCAGCGGGTCTCCTGGAGTTATCGGCACCTGGCGCCGTTTATATAAGACCGAAACGCGATATCAGCGCGCGCTGGCATCGCGAGGCGGCTTAGGCAGGATCGCGAGGAAGTTGTCCCGGGCCACCTTGTTGGCCACCGCTTGCGGCAAGGCATCGAGGAAGGGATCGAAACGGCGCATCTCCTTACCCAGTTTATTGAAACGCCCTACAACGTCAGAACCCAGCATGAAGCGCTCCGGGAAGCGCTCCACCAGCGTTATCCATTCGGGCCGAGGCTTGCCCGCCTCATCCAGCAGGTAAGGAGTGAGCATGCTCCAGGACAGGTCGATGTACAGATTGGGGTACGCTTCGAGCATACGGCTCAAGGTTGGCAGGAGAAAATCCATCTGCACCTGGTGTCGATGGATTTCCTTGCTGGTACCACCATGGGCCCAGATAAAGCGCGTATGAGGATGGTTGCGCAGCGGCTCTTCGACTTCCGCCAGGTACAGCGGGTTGCGCTCGCGCTTTGAGGTGATGTTGGAGTGCAGCAGCACCGGCAAGTCATTTTCAGCGGCCAGGTGATAGATACGCGTCATGGCTTCGTTGTTGGCGCGGGGCGTGTCGCCGGAGGTCAGCGCGGTAAGGTCGTCGTGGCGGGTAAACACTTCACCGATGCCCTGCCACAGCCCGGGGTTGAGGTCGATCATGCGCTGGATATGGGCAGCGGAATTCTTGTCGTTGGGGTTGAAACCGGCCAGGAACGGATGAAAGTGCTGGCGCTGCTCAGGGGTCAGTTTATTCACCGCCGCCGCGACAATGACATCGGTGGCGCTGTACCAATAGGCATCGGCGTCGTCTCCGGCGTAATAGCGCGGACGCTTGGGTTCGTCCTCGTGCCATTTCTTGGCCACGGGAATCCCGGAAATCATGACGTGCTCAATGCGGTTGTCCGCCATGGCCTTGAGCAGCTTGTCCATGCCCGCTGTTTCCTGGAAAAAATCCACGTAATGCAGGTGCGCATCGCTGTAGGCATAGTCGCGAGCCTGGGCGACATGGCTGCTGGCAGCGAGCAACAGGGCAAGACTCATGCGAATCCCAAGCACGTTGAAACCTCGATAGGGGCTGATACGGGTAGACCTCGCGTCAGGCATCAGGGTTCAGCGTGGAAAAACCTGGAACACCCAAGTGCCAGCATGTTCTATTACTGCATGATCGTCATCCACAGCCCTGTGAGGTTCGCCATGCCTGTTACCGTGAATACGTTGAACGCTGAAAACTTCCGTCACAGCGTCAATATCAATAACCACGAACTGTTTACCGACCTGCCCAAGAGCCTGGGAGGCGATGATTCTGCGCCCTCCCCCCATGATTATTTCGATGCCGCTCTGGCGTCATGCAAAGCCTTGACCGTGAAGCTCTATGCGCAGAAGAAAAACATCCCGCTCACCGGGGTCACTGTGGAAGTCGCCCACGAAGCCGCCGAAGAGCAAAAAGGCAAATACAAACTCAACGTCAAGCTCACCCTCAAAGGCGTTCTTACCGACGAACAGCGCAATGAACTGCACCGCGTCGCCGACAAATGCCCGGTACACAAGCTGATGACCACTGCGGATGTCACCATCGAGACAAAATTATCGGAAGGCGCCTTCAGCCAATAGCACCATCGCCCCGTCGAGCGGGTTATGCTCAGTAGCATTCAACCCGCTCAGACAGGGATGCACCATGACCACCCTCACCGTGATCCGCCCCCGCGCCGAAGATGTCGAGGGTCAGCCGATCCTGCGCCCGCTGCCCTCCCGTGAATGCCGTAGCGTCGGGCCCTTTGTGTTTTTCGACCATATGCTGCCGACCGCCTATGCGCCGGGTACCGGCATGAATATCCGCCAACATCCGCATATCGGCCTGTCTACCCTCACCTACCTGTTTGAAGGCGCCTTGCAGCACAAGGACAGCCTCGGCTCGGATCAGGTGGTGCAGGCCGGCGATGTCAGCTGGATGACCGCTGGCAGCGCGATTGCCCATGTTGAACGCACTCCTGAAGCGCTCAAGGCCAGTGGTTTCAACCTGCATGGCCTGCAAGTATGGCTCGCCTCCCCCAAAGACCACGAGACAGGCCCGGGGCACTACAGCCATCACCCCGCGGCGAGCTTGCCGATAAGCGATAACCTGGGTGTAAAGGTGCGTCTGATTGCTGGCGACGGCTTCTGTCTCAAATCACCGGTGCCGGTGCTCTCGCCGACCCTGTATGCCGAGGTGCAGATGCAAACAGCCACCACCTTGCTGATCCCCGATGAGCATGAGGAGCGCGCGGTGTATGTGCTGGAAGGTGAGGCGCAGCTCGACGGTGAGTCGCTGGCAGTGCATAGCCTGGTGGTATTGCCGCCAGGGCAAGAGATGACATTGTTTGCCGAAACCGACTGCCATGTGGTGGTGTTTGGCGGGGCGCCGCTGGACGGGCCGCGGCGGATCAACTGGAATTTCGTGGCGAGCGATCCGGCAGTGATCGAGCACGCCAGACAGCGCTGGGCTGCTGGGGACTGGCCGACGGTGCCGGGGGAGTCAGAACGAATTGAGTTGCCTGTGAAATAGCTATCGCAGGCAAGCCAGCTCCCACACTGGATGGGTGTGCACCTTGAAATGTGGGAGCGGGACTTGCCCGCGATGGCGTCAGAATCAGCCCTTGAACACTTCATCCAGCAAGTTATGCATCGACTGAAAAGCCCGCGCAGCGGTCTTGGCGTCGTACATCATCTTGCCCGGCACATTGGCATGGGGGTCGGTGAAGGAATGCACTGCGCCGCCGTAGCTCAGCAACTGCCAATCCACACCCGCTGCGTTCATTTCCTCTTCGAACGCTGGCAGTTGCTCTTTGGGCACCAATGGGTCGGACGCACCATGCAATACCAACACTGAACCCTTGATGTTTTTCGCATCCGCCGGGTTCGGCGTGTCGAGGGTACCGTGGAAAGAGACAGCCGCCTTCACCGGCGCACCGGTACGCGCCAATTCCAGAGAGCAGCAGCCGCCGAAGCAGAAACCGAAGGTCGCCAGCTTCGACGTATCAACAGCTGCCTCGGTCTGGCCTTGCAGTTGCTCGAAGGCCGCCTGCATACGCTTGTTCAACAACGGACGATCATTTTTCAACGGCATCATCGCTGCGCCGGCTTCATCGCCATTGGTCGGGCGTACGGTTTGCCCATACAAATCGGCAATCAGCACCACGTAGCCTTTGCCGGCAACACTCTTGGCGATTTCTTCGGCACCCGCACTCACACCCATCCAGTTCGGTGCCATCAGCAGCCCCGGCAGCGGGCCCTTGTGGCTGGCATCGAACGCCAGGCGGCTTTCATAAGACTGGCCATCAATCTGATAGACCACGGAACGTACTGTGACTTGGCTCATCATTTTCTCCAATTCAGATGGATTGACGATGCTCCCTGTAGGAGCGAGCTTGCTCGCGAAAAACGTGAGATCACCGCGTTCATTCAGCATTTGCGCGTTATCGTTGACATTCTTCGCGAGCAAGAACTAGGCGTCCCCCTCGCTCCTACAGTAGAGCAAGAACGAAAAAACCCGCCGAAGCGGGTTTTTTCTACAACGGTGTTAAACCGACAATTCAACCAACAGCTTGTTCAGTCGGCGCACATAGGCGGCCGGGTCCTTGAGGCTGTCGCCAGCGGCCAGAGCCGCCTGGTCGAAGAGGATGTGCGACAGGTCGCCAAACCGCTCTTCGCTCTGCTCGCCATCGAGTTTCTCGATCAGCGGGTGAGCCGGGTTGAATTCGAAGATCGGCTTGGAGTCCGGGACCTTCTGGCCGCTGGCTTCAAGGATCTGACGCATCTGCATGCCCAGGTCCTGCTCGCCAATGGCCAGGATCGCCGGGGAGTCGGTCAGGCGGTGGGAAACCCGCACTTCACTGACTGCTTCGCCAAGGGACGCCTTGATCCGTTCAACCAGGCCCTCTTTGGACTTGGCGACTTCTTCGGCGGCTTTCTTGTCTTCCTCGGAATCCAGGTTGCCCAGATCCAGGTCGCCACGGGCAACGTCAACGAACGACTTGCCGTCGAACTCAGTGAGGTAGCTCATCAGCCACTCATCGATACGGTCGGTCAGCAGCAGCACTTCGATGCCTTTCTTGCGGAAGACTTCCAGGTGCGGGCTGTTTTTAACCTGCGCGTAGGTTTCGCCGGTCAGGTAGTAGATCTTGTCCTGACCTTCCTTGGCGCGTGCCAGGTAGTCAGCCAGGGACACAACCTGCTCGCCGTCTTCGCCCTGAGTCGAAGCAAAACGCAGCAGGCCGGCGATTTTTTCCTTGTTGGCAAAGTCTTCCGCCGGGCCTTCCTTCATCACCTGACCGAAGTTTTTCCAGAAGCTCTTGTATTGCTCAGGCTCGTTCTTCGCCAGTTTTTCCAGCATGTCGAGCACGCGCTTGGTCAGCGCCGACTTCATGGAGTCGATGATCGGGTCTTTTTGCAGGATTTCCCGCGACACGTTCAGCGACAGGTCGTTGGAGTCAACCACGCCCTTGATAAAGCGCAGGTACAGCGGCAGGAAGGATTCCGCCTGGTCCATCACGAACACGCGCTGCACGTAGAGCTTCAAGCCCTTCGGCGCTTCGCGCTGGTACAGGTCGAACGGAGCACGGGCCGGTACGTAGAGCAGCGAGCTGTATTCCAGCTTGCCTTCAACCTTGTTGTGGCTCCAGCTCAGCGGGTTTTCGTAGTCGTGGCCGATGTGCTTGTAGAACTCCTGGTATTCCTCGTCCTTGATCTCGGTACGCGGACGGGTCCACAGGGCGCTGGCGCGGTTGACGGTTTCCCATTCCTCGGCAGGCTTCTCTTCGCCTTCGGCAGCTGTCTGTTCTTTCGGCAGCTCGATCGGCAAAGCGATGTGGTCGGAGTATTTCTTGATGATGTTGCGCAGGCGCCAGCCATCGGCGAATTCGTCTTCACCGGATTTCAGGTGCAGCACGATGCGGGTACCACGGTCTGCCTTGTCGACAGTGGCGATTTCAAACTCGCCCTCGCCTTTGGACGCCCAATGCACGCCTTCGCTGGCGTCGAGGCCGGCACGGCGGCTGAATACTTCAACCTTGTCGGCAACGATGAAGGCCGAATAGAAGCCCACGCCGAATTGGCCGATCAGGTGAGAATCTTTTTTCTGGTCGCCCGACAGGTTCTTCATGAAATCTGCGGTGCCGGATTTGGCGATGGTACCCAAGTGGGTAATCGCGTCCTCACGGCTCATGCCGATACCGTTGTCTTCGATCGTGACGGTCTTGGCGTCCTTGTCGTAGCTCACACGGATTTTCAGTTCCGCGCCACCTTCCAGCAACTCAGGCTTGGACAGGGCTTCGAAACGTAATTTGTCGACAGCGTCAGAGGCGTTCGAGATCAATTCGCGAAGGAAGATTTCCTTGTTGGAATACAGCGAATGGATCATGAGGTGCAGCAGTTGCTTCACCTCGGTCTGGAAGCCCAGGGTTTCCTTTTGAGTTTCCACACTCATGGTCATCAAACTCCAATTGGATGGCAGTGGCCGCGCCCGAAAGGGTTGGCGGCGGGTTGTCATCAAAGTTGGGGGCTAAGACCGGGATTTCAAGGGCGAGCCAATTCCTCAATCTTGAAATGTGCGCGGGCGGTGGCAATCGGCTCGGCCTCGGTGGTTTGCCAGGCGGTGATCGCCACATTGGCGACGCGCCGGCCCTGGCGCCACACCTGGCATTTGGCGTAAGTGTCACGAAACTGGCCGGCGCGCAGGTAATCCAGGGAAAAGTCGATGATTTTTGGCAGGCCCGGAGCCCCGGTAAATACCCGTAGATGCAGGGCCGCCGACAGTTCCATGAAGCCGGCGATCACCCCGCCGTGCAACGCCGGCAATATGGGGTTACCAATATTGTCCTTGTTGGCCGGCAGGCGAAACAGCAGCTCATCTCCCAGGCGGGTGCATTCGATGCCGATCAGCTTGGCGTAGGGCACCAAGCCCAGCAGGGCGTCGTAGTTGCCACGCTCAAGAGCCTGCTCCAGGCGGGTCTTGAATCGATGCGTCATGCCTGCTCTCCCTTGATCGTGCTGCCCAGCCCTTGCGTGCCTTTCAGGCGCTTGCCCATACGCATGAACGTGCCCACCACATGGGCGATGGGTTGTTGCGGGTCATCCTGATAGGCGAACCCGCGCGTAAAGATCACATCGGTGGTCACCCGGTAACATTGCGCGAAGCCATACACCGGCTTGTGCGGCTCGGCCGCACGCATGTAGTCGATACGCAGGTCCAGGGTCGGGCACACCTCGAATTCAGGTAATACGCACAAGGTGGCCATGCCGCAGGCTGTGTCCATCAACGAGGTCAGGGCGCCACCATGAATCACGCAGGTCGCGGGATCACCAACAAGATGGGGCCCATACGGCAACACCAGGGTCATGCCCTCCTCGCTTGCAGCGTGGACAGCCACACCCAGCACCTGGCAATGGCGCAGCGCCGAGACAAAGCGCGCGGCACGCTCTAACAAGGGGTTTTCGGTCATTGTTTTTAGACTCTTATTAGTGTGAAAGCAGTGGACTAAATCGCCGAAAAAAGTTTTTGTGCGAAAAGCGTTATATATCTGTGGGACAAAAGGAACTAATGCTGGCCCCTTGGGTTCGAAAGGCCAGTAGATATCTTCAATAAGGAGAAACACCCCATGCGCAAGACATTAGCTATTTCCATGATGCTGGCCGCTGCACTCGGTCTGGCTGCCTGCGACAAGAAATCCGAAGACAAAGCCCAGGATGCCGCTGCACATTCTGAGCAAGCACAGCAAGACATGGCTAAAGCACAGGATAAAGTGAACGACGCTGCGAAAGAAAACGCCGAAGCTGCCAAAGCTCAGGCTGAATCGAACGCCGAAGCTGCAAAAGAAGCTGCACCTGCCGCACCTGCAGAACCTGCCAAGCAGTAATTGCCGGGTGTGAACCTGTAGTGCTGCAAAAGATAGCCCGCTTATAAAGCGGGCTTTTCTTTGCCTGCTGTTTTATCCGGTCTTTAAGAAACACTCTCTTTTGCGGCATCCGAAGCTTGCATATTCGTCGGGGTATACACCATCACCTGCAAGACGTCGGAGTAAAACTCGCGGCGATAAAGCACCAAGACCACCCCGCTGCTCATCAACATGAACAACCAGGGGCTGACAAACCAGGCCAGCATGGTCATGCCGAAGTAATAAGCACGCAGGCCAAAGTTGAACTGGTTGGCCGCCATCGAAATCACCCGCGCCGCCCGCAAGGCAAATGCATTGCGCTCCTGCTCCGACACGTGCCGCTCACCAATCATCGGCGCCGAGCCCACCAGCACCGCAGCGAAGTTGTACTGACGCATGCACCAGCTGAAAGTAAAAAACGCATAGACAAATACCAGGGCCAGGCACAGCAACTTGATCTCCGACATGCCTTGGGAGGCCTGCTGCACAATAGGAATGTCTGCCAGCAACGACACCGCCCGCTCGGAAGCACCGAGCACGGTCAGAATACCCGCAAGGATGATCAAGGTGCTGGAGGCAAAGAACGAGGCATTACGTTCCAGGTTGCCGATCACGCTGGCATCGGCGATGCGGTTATCGCGCAACAACATGCGACGCATCCAGTCTTCGCGGTACAGGTGCAACACGCTGGCCAGGCACGCGGTGTCCCGGGCTTTCCAGGTGGCATAACGGGTGTAGCCACCCCAGCACAGGATGAACCAGAGGGCGGCAAGCAGATGGACTTGATTGGTTTCGACGAACGACATGCGGGTCCTTGTACACAGGATGATAGGGCCGACACGGTCCAAATGTGGGAGCTGGCTTGCCTGCGATAGCGTCTTTGCAGTCACCACCGCGCCAACCGATGTACCGCCATCGCAGGCAAGCCAGCTCCCACACCGACCGGTGTTTTCAACTTGAGATTTTTGACGCCATCCCCAAAAAAAAGACACTGCCATCGACTCAAAAAAAATGCCCCGTATCGTTTGATACGGGGCATTTCAGTGCAGCACAAACCGCAGGTTATGCGACGGCTTCGCTACGCTTGCCCAGCATACGGTCGATCACCACGGCCACCACCAGCGTCATCACTGACGGCACCAGCCACGCCAGGCCTTGCTCGCTCAGCGGCAGGTTTGCCAACTGTGTAGGCATCCAACCCGCCAGGCCCGCGCCCTTGAGTGCGTCAATGCAACCAAAGATGAATGACACCAGCATCACCGGGCCGACGATACGGCCCTGTTCCTGCCAGAAGCCTTTGCAGAAACTCAGGGCTACCAGCACGATGCACGGCGGGTAAATCGCTGTAAGCACCGGAATCGAGAACGCGATCAGTTTGGTCAGGCCCAGGTTGGACACGAACAGCGAGAACAACGCCAGAATCACCACCAGTGTCTTGTAGGACAGCGGCAGGATTTTGCTGAAGTACTCGGCGCAGGCGCAGGTCAGGCCGACGGCAGTGACCAGGCACGCCAGGGAGATCAGCACGGCGAGGAAGCCGCTGCCCAGGGAGCCGAATGTGTGTTGCACATAAGCGTGCAGTACGGCTGCGCCGTTGCTGGCACCGGCAGCCACGGCATGGCTGCCCGAACCCAGACGGAACAGACTGACGTAAACCAATGCCAGGCCCACGCCGGCAATCAGCCCGGCAATGATTGCGTAACGGGTGATCAGCTTGGGTGACTCGACCCCACGGGAACGGATCGCGTTGACGATCACGATGCCGAACACCAGCGCCCCCAGGGTATCCATGGTCAGGTAACCATTGATAAAACCCTGGGAGAACGGCGCAGCAACGTATTCCGGCGTGGCGACGCCCACTTCACCAGCCGGCAACGCAAACGCAGCGATACCGAGGATGGCCAGGGCAATGATCTTCAGCGGCGCGAGAAAACGACCCACGGTGTCCAGCAAGCGGCCCGGGTACAGGGACACGAAGAACACCACCAGGAAATACACCGAGCTGTAGAGGAACAGCGCCAATGGGCTTTCACCCGTCAGCGGCGCCAGGCCCACTTCGAACGACACCGTCGCCGTACGCGGGGTGGCAAACAGCGGTCCCACCGCCAGGTACGCGGCTGCCGCGAGCAGGCCACCCGCGACCTTGCCAATCGGGCTGCTCAATGCATCCATACCACCACCGACCTTGGCCAGGGCGATCACGGTGACCACCGGCAAACCGACCGCGGTGATCAAAAAGCCAAGCGCGGCCATCCAGACATGTGGCCCGGACTGCAAACCCACGATAGGCGGGAAGATGATGTTGCCGGCGCCCACGAACAGGGCAAAAGTCATAAAGCCCAGCGCCAGGATATCCTGGCTTTTCAACACTTTCATTTGAGGAAATACCACACTACTGAATCGGAATTTAGAGAGGGCTTCCCTATGGATGAGGGAAATGCTGCCGGCCCTTATGGGGACCGACCGGTCTAGCGCGCAGCTTCCTTTTGGGATGCGGACGCATAAAGAGGCGGCTAGAGTACAGAATCAGGCTGACAAACGCACTGTTGCGCGGCGAACTGTCCGATAAGCGACATTTGAATGTCGCGTTTTCGTACTTAATTGGGCAATGCTGGCCCCTGTGGGAGCTGGCTTGCCTGCGATGGCATCGACTCGATGTGTCTGATGCACCGAGGTGCCTGCATCGCAGGCAAGCCAGCTCCCACACGGGACCAAGTACATCCTCACTCTATTTCAGAATGCACAAAGGCCACCCGAAGGTGGCCTTTGTGTGGTGAAGCGTCAGCTAAGCGCGAGGCTTACTTGACAGCCCAACCGGTCAGCTCGGCCAGGGCCTTGCCGATGTCTGCCAGCGAACGCACGGTTTTCACACCTGCGTCTTGCAGAGCAGCGAATTTCTCGTCTGCAGTGCCTTTGCCGCCAGAGATGATTGCGCCAGCATGGCCCATGCGCTTGCCCGCAGGGGCAGTCACACCAGCGATGTAGGAAACAACCGGCTTGGTCACGTGTGCCTTGATGTAGGCAGCCGCTTCTTCTTCAGCCGAACCGCCGATCTCACCGATCATCACGATCGCTTCGGTTTTCGGGTCTTCCTGGAACAGCTTCAGGATGTCGATGAAGTTGGAGCCTGGGATCGGGTCACCGCCGATGCCGACGCAAGTCGACTGACCGAAACCGGCGTCAGTGGTCTGCTTCACAGCTTCGTAGGTCAGGGTGCCGGAACGGGAAACGATACCGACCTTGCCTGGCAAGTGAATGTGACCTGGCATGATGCCGATCTTGCATTCGCCTGGAGTGATCACGCCTGGGCAGTTAGGGCCGATCAGGACTACACCCAGCTCGTCGCACTTAACTTTAGCGTCCAGCATGTCCAGGGTAGGAATGCCTTCGGTGATGCACACGATCAGCTTGATGCCGCCGAATGCCGCTTCCAGGATCGAGTCCTTGCAGAAAGGAGCTGGAACGTAGATCACGCTGGCGGTGGCGCCAGTGGCTTCTACCGCTTCTTTCACGGTGTTGAACACTGGCAGGCCCAGGTGCTCGGTGCCGCCTTTGCCCGGAGTTACGCCACCAACCATCTGGGTGCCGTATTCAATGGCTTGCTGGGTGTGGAAACTACCTTGCGAACCGGTAATACCCTGGCAGATAACTTTGGTGTCTTTATTGATCAGGACGCTCATTACTTGCCCTCCGCAGCTTTGACAACTTGTTGAGCAGCGTCGGTCAGGCTGGTAGCCGCGATGATGTTCAAACCGCTTTCTGCCAGTACTTTAGCGCCCAGTTCAGCGTTGTTACCTTCAAGGCGAACAACAACCGGGATTTTAACGCCGACTTCTTTCACTGCACCGATGATGCCTTCGGCAATCATGTCGCAACGAACGATGCCGCCGAAGATGTTGACCAGCACTGCTGCGACGTTGGAGTCGGACAGGATGATCTTGAACGCTTCGGTAACGCGTTCCTTGGTAGCGCCACCACCTACGTCGAGGAAGTTGGCTGGCTTGCCGCCATGCAGGTTGACGATGTCCATGGTACCCATGGCCAGGCCGGCACCGTTGACCATGCAGCCGATGTTGCCTTCCAGGGCTACGTAGTTCAGTTCGAACTTGGCAGCGTGCGCTTCGCGCGGATCGTCTTGCGACGGATCGTGGAAAGTCTTCAGCTTGGGCTGACGGTACATGGCGTTGGCGTCGATGTTGATCTTGGCATCGAGGCAATGCAGGTCGCCGTCAGCCTTGATCACCAGCGGGTTCACTTCCAGCAGGGCCAGATCGTGATCCTGGAACAGTTTGGCCAGACCTACGAAGATCTTGGCGAACTGGGCAACTTGCTTGCCTTCCAGACCCAGCTGGAACGCCAGTTCACGACCCTGGAATGGCTGTGCGCCAACCAGTGGATCGATAGTGGCCTTCAGAATTTTTTCTGGGGTTTCGTGAGCGATCTTCTCGATGTCCACGCCACCTTCGGTGGAAGCCATGAACACGATGCGACGGCTCGAACGGTCAACGACAGCGCCCAGGTACAGCTCTTTAGCGATATCAGTGCACGATTCAACCAGGATCTTGGTGACTGGCTGGCCATTGGCATCAGTCTGGTAAGTCACCAGACGCTTGCCCAGCCACTGCTGTGCGAAGGCCTTGGCGTCTTCTTTGCTGCGAACCAGCTTAACGCCGCCCGCTTTACCGCGACCACCGGCGTGGACCTGGGCTTTGACAACCCACTCGCTGCCACCGATTTTGTCGCAAGCTTCTGCTGCTGCTTCCGGGGTGTCTACTGCGTAGCCCTTGGAAACTGGCAGGCCGTATTCAGCGAACAGCTGCTTACCCTGATACTCGTGAAGATTCATGCTTTTTACCGTCTTCGTTAGGTACTGCGCATTCGGCGCTGCGCTCATTATGAGTGCCGCACCACCTGTGACTGCTGCTTGCGCAACTTGCGGGGCTTATGGCCCGTAAAGCTGCGCAAGGCTGCGTCCAGCGGATATTCCGCGGTGAGTCTTGCGCGCAAGGCTCACGACGGGCAACTCCGCCGTGGTTTCTTATTATCTCGCTTAGCGCTTCTTCTTGTTGGCGATGTGGATGGCACCGCCATTCACTGCCAACGCTGCTTCGTGCAACGCTTCGGACAGGGTCGGATGGGAGAAGACCATCATACCCAGGTCCTCGGCACTGGTGCCGAATTCCATACCGATCGCGCCTTGCTGAACCAGTTCTGCAGCGCTTGGGCCAATCACGTGGACGCCCAATACGCGGTCAGTCTTGGCATCAGCGATGACTTTGACAAAACCACCGGTGTCGTTGGCTGCCATGGCACGGCCGGAAGCGGCGAACGGGAAGGTGCCGACGTTAACTTCAACGCCTTCAGCTTTCAACTGCTGTTCGTTCTTGCCGACCCATGCAATTTCCGGGTGGGTGTAGATAACCGACGGGATCAGGTCGTAGTTCATCTGGGTCTTGTGACCCTTGATGCGCTCGACGACCATGATGCCTTCTTCGGAAGCCTTGTGGGCCAACATCATCCCACGAACCACGTCGCCGATCGCATATACGCCCGGTACGGTGGTTGCGCAGTGATCATCAACGTGGATGAAGCCACGCTCGTCGATGTTCACGCCGCTGTCGGAAGCCAACAGGTCATTGGTCACTGGACGACGACCAACGGCAACGATCAGCTTGTCGAAGGTGATGGTCTGCTCGCCGTCTTTATCGGTGTAGGTCACCACGACTTCTTCGCCGTTGACCTTGGAACCGGTAACACGGGCGCCAAGCTTGATGTCCAGACCTTGTTTGGTCAGGGTTTTCAGCGCCTCTTTGGAGACTGCAGTGTCGGCCGCCAGCAGGAACGTGTCCAGGGCTTCCAGCACGGTGACTTCAGCGCCCAGACGGGACCATACCGAACCCAGTTCCAGACCGATTACGCCAGCGCCGATCACGCCCAGACGCTTAGGCACAGCCTGGAATTCCAGGGCGCCGGTCGAATCAACGATCACGTTGTTATCAACTGGAGCAGGCGGAATGTCGATTGGACGCGAGCCAGGTGCCAGGATCACGTTTTCGGCTTCGATGACTTCAACCGAACCGTCTGGCTTGGTGACTTCGACTTTCTTGCCGGCCAGCAGCTTGCCGTGGCCTTGAATGGAAGTCACACCGTTGGCCTTGAACAAGGTGGCAACGCCGGAAGTCAGGCCTTTGACGATGTTGGCTTTACGGCCGACCATTGCTGGCACGTCCATGGTAACGCCAGCATGGTTGATGCCGTGGATCGCGAAGCCGTCTTGGGCTTCGTGGAATTTCCAGGAGCTGTCCAGCAGCGCCTTGGAAGGAATGCAACCAACGTTCAGGCAGGTACCGCCCAGCGCCAGTTTGCCTTCCTTGTCGGTGTACTTTTCGATGCAAGCAGTCGAGAGGCCCAGTTGCGCAGCCTTGATGGCGGCAACATAGCCGCCAGGGCCTGCACCAATCACTACAACGTCAAATTTCTGTGTCATGAAAATAGATCCTCTATTTGCGACAAGCTTCTAGCCACAAGCTGCAAGCCAAGCTGCTTTTTCCTACAGCTTGTAGCTCGCAACTTGCAGCTGCTTCTATCAGATGTCCAGGAGCAGGCGAGCCGGGTCTTCCAGCAGGTTCTTGATGGTCACCAGGAACGTCACGGCTTCTTTACCATCGATCAGGCGGTGATCGTAAGACAATGCCAGGTACATCATTGGGCGGATCACGACCTGGCCGTTGATGGCCATCGGACGCTGGATAATGTTGTGCATGCCCAGGATCGCGGCTTGCGGTGGGTTGACGATCGGCGTCGACATCATCGAACCGAAGGTACCACCGTTAGTGATGGTGAAGGTACCGCCGGTCATCTCGTCGATGGTCAGCTTGCCGTCACGGGCTTTCTTGCCGAAGCCGGCGATGCCGCCTTCGATTTCGGCCAGGCTCATCAGCTCGGCGTTACGCAGCACTGGAACCACCAGGCCACGGTCGCTGGACACGGCAACGCCGATATCTGCATAGCCGTGGTAAACGATGTCGCCGCCGTCGATGGAAGCGTTGACTGCCGGGAAGCGCTTGAGTGCTTCGGTGGCCGCTTTCACGAAGAACGACATGAAGCCCAGGCGCACGCCGTTGTGGGACTTCTCGAACAGATCCTTGTACTTGGAGCGCAGGGCCATGACTTCGGTCATGTCGACTTCGTTGAACGTGGTCAGCATCGCCATGTTCGACTGCGCTTCAACCAGGCGCTTGGCCACGGTGGCACGCACGCGAGTCATCGGTACGCGCTTCTCGGTACGGTCGCCGGCAGCGAACACAGGGGCAGCAGCCGCTGGAGCAGCAGCCTTGGCAGGCGCGGCAGCCGGAGCGTTCTTCTTGGCTTCAACCGCAGCAACCACGTCTTCCTTGGTCACGCGGCCGTCTTTGCCGGTGCCCTTGATGGAAGCCAGGTTGATGCCGTTCTCTTCAGCCAATTGACGCGCAGCCGGTGCAGCGATTGGATCTTCGCCACCGGCTGCCGGTGCAGCGGCAGGCGCCGAAGCAGCCGGTGCAGCAGCAGCGGCGGCAGGAGCAGGAGCTGCAGCAGCGCTGCCCTCTTCGATCGAACCCAGTACCTGGTTCGACAGAACGGTAGCGCCCTCTTCAGCCACGATCGCGCCCAGCACGCCGTCAGCTTCGGCCAACACTTCCAGTACGACCTTGTCGGTCTCGATGTCGACGATCAGGTCGTCACGCTTGACGGCCTCGCCTGGTTTCTTGTGCCAGGTGGCAACGGTGCCATCGGCAACCGATTCCGGGAATGACGGGGCTTTGATTTCGATAGCCATTATCTGTAGGTCCTTAAAATTCGGTTTCAGTCAGCGCGAAGGCGTTAAACAGTGAAAGCATCTTGCAGCAGTTTTTCCTGCTGCTCGGCGTGCATCGACGCATAGCCACACGCAGGTGCAGCAGAAGCATCACGACCGGCGTACTCAAGGACCAAGGCCTTGTTGTGGTTGCCGATGCTGCGACGCAGATGATGCTGGCTGCTGTACCAGGCGCCCTGGTTCATCGGTTCTTCCTGACACCACACCACGTTCGTGAGGTTGGTGTAAGGCGCGATGATCTCCATGAGGTCATCTTCCGGGAACGGGTAAAGCTGCTCGATACGCACGATGGCGATGTCTTCGCGGCCTTCGGCACGGCGTTTTTCCAACAGATCGTAATAGACCTTGCCGCTGCACAGGATCAGGCGAGTGACCTTGGCGGCGTCCAGTGTATCGATCTCTGGAATCACGGTCTGGAACGAACCTTGGGCCAGATCTTCCAGGGTCGAAACGGCCAGTTTGTGACGCAACAGCGATTTCGGGGTCAGCACCACCAGCGGCTTGCGCAGCGGGCGAATCACCTGGCGACGCAGCAAGTGGTAGATCTGCGCCGGGGTGGTCGGCACGCACACCTGGATGTTGTGCTCGGCGCACAATTGCAGGTAACGCTCCAGACGGGCCGAGGAGTGCTCCGGACCCTGGCCTTCATAACCGTGCGGCAGCAGCATGGTCAGACCGCACAGGCGGCCCCACTTGTGCTCGCCGCTGGTGATGAACTGGTCGATCACTACCTGGGCACCGTTGGCGAAGTCGCCGAACTGGGCTTCCCAGATCACCAGCGCATTCGGCGTGGTGGTGGAGTAGCCGTATTCGAACGCCAGTACAGCTTCTTCGGACAGGAACGAATCGTACAGGTCGAAACGTGGCTGGCCTTCGTACAGGTTCTGCAACGGGATGTAGGTGCCCGCGTCTTTCTGGTTGTGCAATACAGCATGGCGGTGCGAGAACGTACCGCGGCCGATGTCCTGGCCGGTCATGCGGATCGGGTGACCTTCGAACGCCAGGGTCGCGTACGCCATGGTTTCGGCGTAACCCCAGTTGATCGGCAGGCCGCCGGCTTGCATCTTCTGACGATCTTCGTAGATCTTCGCCACCTGGCGCTGTACGACGAAGCCTTCGGGAATTTCCAGCAGCTTGGCGGACAGTTCCTGCAACGTCTTCAAATCGAAGGATGTATCGTGACGTGCAGTCCAGGTGTGGCCCAGGTACGGACGCCAGTCAACGAACAGCTCTTTGTTCGGCTCCTTGACCAGGCTTTTCACTACATGCAGGCCATTGTCCAGCGCGTTGCGGTATTCATCGACTTTCGCCTGAACACGCGCATCGTCAACCACGCCGGCCTTGGTCAGGCTTTCGGCGTACAGCTCACGGGTGGTGCGCTGCTTGGTGATCTGCTGGTACATCAACGGCTGGGTGCCGCTTGGCTCGTCCGCTTCGTTGTGACCGCGACGGCGGTAGCAAACCAGGTCGATCACCACATCACGCTTGAACTGCATGCGGTAGTCGACTGCCAGTTGGGTCACGAACAGCACGGCTTCCGGATCATCGCCATTCACATGGAGGATCGGCGCCTGGATCATCTTGGCAACATCGGTGGCGTACTCGGTGGAGCGCGCGTCCAACGGGTTGCTGATGGTGAAGCCGACCTGGTTGTTGATGACGATGTGAACGGTACCGCCGGTCTTGAAGCCGCGAGTCTGCGACATCTGGAACGTTTCCAGGACCACGCCTTGACCGGCAAATGCCGCGTCACCGTGGATGGAAATCGGCAGAACCTTCTCACCGGTGGCATCGTTACGACGATCCTGGCGCGCACGTACCGAACCCTCGACCACTGGCGAAACGATTTCCAGGTGGGATGGGTTGAACGCCATGGCCAGGTGAACTTCACCGCCGGTGGTCATCACGTTGGACGAGAAGCCCTGGTGGTATTTGACGTCACCGGAACCCAGCTCGACCTTCTTCTTGCCTTCGAACTCGTCGAACAGCTCGCGCGGGTTCTTGCCGAAGGTGTTGACCAACACGTTCAGGCGACCACGGTGAGCCATGCCGATCACGATTTCCTTGGTGCCGTAGGAACCGGAACGCTGGATCAGCTCGTCGAGCATCGGAATCAGGCTTTCGCCGCCTTCCAGGCCGAAACGCTTGGTGCCCGGGTATTTGGTACCCAGGTATTTCTCGAGGCCCTCGGCCGCGGTCACACGCTCCAGCAAGTGGCTGCGGACATCGGCGGACAAGACCGGACGGCCACGCACGCCTTCCAGGCGGTGCTGGAACCACTGGCGCTGCTCGGAATCGGTGATGTGCGTGAATTCAGCGCCGATGGTGCGGCAATATGTCTGCTGCAACGCTTCGTGAATTTCGCGTAGGCTCGCTTCCTCTTTGCCGATGAACAGGTCGCCGGCACGGAAGGTCGTATCAAGATCGGCATTGGTCAAGCCGTAATGATTGATCGACAGGTCTGCAGGTGCAGGACGCTGCCACAG
Organism: Pseudomonas sp. OST1909; assembly: GCF_015277575.1. NCBI lineage: Bacteria > Pseudomonadati > Pseudomonadota > Gammaproteobacteria > Pseudomonadales > Pseudomonadaceae > Pseudomonas > Pseudomonas sp. OST1909. The sequence continues at coordinate 2,310,996 of NZ_CP063780.1, read as the reverse complement.
CCCCAGCGGGTCAAGCTGGGCTGCCTGGTGGCCACGCATACGGTAGGCCTGGATCAGTCGCAATACTTCAACTTGCTTCTTCTCGTGCTCACTGCTCACGCTGCCGGCGGAAACCGGTTGGGCGCGGCGCTGGTTCTTTGCCAGCAGCACGAACTGATCGCGAATTGTTGCGTGCGATACATCGGTGGCAGCGTTGCCGTCTGAAGACAACGTCTGAAATTTGGTGCGCCATTCTTCTGGCACAGCGTTAGGGTCGTGCAGGTAGAGCTCATAAAGCTCTTCCACATAGGCAGCGTTACCACCTGAAAGATAGCCGCTGTTCCACATGCGCTGCATCACGCTTTCTTGCATGCTTGGTCACCCTCGATTTGGGGACACCACCGGCGAAAACACCGAGTTTGCTTGCAAAAGGCCAAGTGCAGCGACCAAAACAAGCCACTTAGGATCACGCTGATAGTTCGGGTACCAACCCGAATGCCCCTGCTTGTCTCATTTCTTCAAAATAAGAGCCGCGGCTTTGTAAGTCGCTGCTCAAGTTAAAACTACGGCGCCGGTTGAAGCCTGCGCCGCAGCATTTACGGGCACAACGGTCCTGCTATTACTACAACGTCAGTTACACGCCGCTGTGCAGCAGCATGTTACGGATGTGACCAATGGCCTTAGTCGGGTTCAGGCCTTTGGGACATACGTTGACGCAGTTCATGATCCCGCGGCAGCGGAATACGCTGAACGGGTCATCCAGCGAAGCCAGGCGCTCGGACGTCTTGGTATCACGGCTGTCTGCCAGGAAGCGGTAGGCTTGCAGCAAGGCAGCTGGACCCAGGAACTTGTCCGGGTTCCACCAGAAGGATGGGCACGAAGTCGAGCAGCAAGCGCACAGGATGCACTCGTACAAGCCATCGAGCTTTTCACGCTCTTCCGGGGATTGCAGACGCTCGATGGCCGGAGCCGGCGTGTCATTCTGCAAGAACGGCTTAACTTTCTCGTATTGCTTGTAGAAGATGCTCATATCGACGACCAGGTCACGGATAACCGGCAAACCTGGCAGAGGACGAACGATCAGCTTGTTGCCTTTGACAACAGCAGACAGCGGCGTGATGCACGCCAGGCCATTCTTGCCGTTGATGTTCATGCCGTCGGAGCCGCAGACACCCTCACGGCAAGAGCGACGATAGGAGAAACCTTCGTCCTGCTCTTTGATCAGTGCCAGTACATCCAGCACCATCAGGTCTTTACCACCGGTATCGACCTGGAACTCCTGCATGAACGGCGCAGCGTCCTGATCAGGGTTGTAGCGATAAACACTGACTTTCAACATGGCAGCCACCCTTAGTAAGTCCGAATCTTCGGTTCAAACGTCGGCACCGTCTTCGGCGAGAAGTTCACGGCACGCTTGGTTACGCGCTTGTCACCCGGGAAGTACAGGGTGTGGCACAACCAGTTTTCGTCATCGCGATCTTCAAAGTCTTCACGAGCGTGAGCACCACGGGATTCTTTACGAACCTCGGCGGCGATCGCCGTCGCTTCAGCCACTTCCAGCAGGTTTTGCAGCTCAAGGGCTTCGATACGAGCGGTGTTGAACGCCTGGCTCTTATCGTTGATCTTGACGTTGGCGATACGCTTGCGCAGGTCAGCCAACTGGGCGATACCTTTCTGCATGTATTCGCCGGTACGGAACACACCGAAGTAGTTCTGCATGCAGTTTTGCAGCTCGCGACGCAGGGTTGCCACGTCTTCGCCATCAGTGCGCTCGTTCAGAGCGTTCAGGCGCGCCAGGGCCGCTTCGATATTGGCGTCGGTGGCGTCATCGTATTCGATGCCGTCGGTCAGCGCCTTTTCCAGGTGCAGGCCGGCCGCGCGACCGAACACTACCAGGTCGAGCAACGAGTTGCCGCCCAGGCGGTTGGCACCGTGAACCGATACACAAGCCACTTCACCTACCGCGAACAGACCATGGATGATCTCGTCCACGCCTTCGGCATTCTGGGTGATCGCCTGGCCGTGAATGTTGGTCGGTACGCCGCCCATCATATAGTGGCAGGTCGGAACAACCGGAACCGGAGCAACCACTGGATCAACGTGAGCAAAGGTCTTGGACAGTTCGCAGATACCTGGCAGGCGGCTGTGCAGCACTTCTTCACCGAGGTGATCGAGTTTCAGCAGTACGTGGTCACCATTCGGGCCACAACCGTTACCGGCGATGATCTCTTTAACCATCGAACGGGCCACGACGTCACGGCCAGCCAGGTCTTTGGCGTTCGGAGCATAACGCTCCATGAAACGCTCGCCATGCTTGTTGATCAGGTAACCACCTTCACCACGGCAACCTTCGGTGACCAGTACACCGGCGCCGGCGATGCCGGTGGGGTGGAACTGCCACATTTCGATGTCTTGCACCGGTACGCCAGCACGCAGTGCCATGCCGACGCCGTCACCGGTGTTGATCAGGGCATTGGTGGTCGAGGCGTAGATACGGCCTGCACCGCCAGTCGCCAGCACGGTAGCCTTGGCGCGGATGTAGGTGGTTTCACCGGTTTCGATGCAGATGGCGATCACGCCGACGAACTCGCCCTTGCCGTTCTTCACCAGATCAACAGCGTAGTACTCGTTCAGGAACGTGGTACCGGCTTTCAGGTTGCCCTGATAAAGGGTGTGCAGCAGCGCGTGACCGGTACGGTCGGACGCAGCGCAAGTACGGGCAGCCTGCCCGCCTTTACCGTAATCCTTCGACTGGCCGCCGAATGGACGCTGGTAGATACGACCCTGCTCGGTACGCGAGAACGGCAGCCCCATGTGGTCCAGCTCGAACACTGCGGCCGGGCCTTCCTGACACATGTACTCGATAGCGTCCTGGTCACCGATGTAGTCGGAACCCTTGACGGTATCGTACATGTGCCAGCGCCAGTCATCGTTCGGGTCGGCGGAGGCGATGGCGCAGGTGATGCCACCCTGGGCCGATACGGTGTGGGAGCGCGTCGGGAACACCTTGGTGATCACGGCAGTCTTGTGACCACCCTGGGCCAGCTGCAGCGCAGCGCGCATGCCCGCACCGCCGCCACCAATAATGATGGCGTCGAATGAAATAGTTGGAATGTTAGCCATGAATCAGATACCCCAAAGAATCTGCACACCCCAGACGAAGTAAGCGAACATCGCGACGCCGCATACTGCCTGGAAGAGGAAACGTACTGCAGTCGCGGACTTGCCCAGCGCCATCGGCGTCAGGTAGTCGGTCGCGATGGTCCACATGCCGACCCAGGCGTGTGCGCCCAGGGCTACAAGGGCCAGCAGACTGAAGATTCGCATCGCATTGTGGGAAAACAGCCCGTGCCACTGCTCATAGCCGATGCCCGGGTTTGCGACGAGGTATCCGATCAGAAAAATGAAATAAGCCGCGAGAACGACCGCAGACACACGCTGTGCCATCCAGTCATAGAGGCCCGAACGCGACAGATTCGTTACGCTGGTTACCATATCCAAACTCCTGCCAGAACGATCAGCACCACGGAAATGGCGATGATGATTTTCGAGCCCAGGCGGCCGCCTTCCAGCGTCTCACCGATGCCCATGTCCATGATCAAATGGCGCACACCGGCTACCAGGTGATACAGAAGAGAGGACAGGAGGCCCCATGCTACGAACTTGGCCAGCGGGCTGGTCAAGCATGCCTTCACCTCGGCGTAACCTTCCTCGGAACCCAGGGATTTGCTCAATGCATAAAGCATGATGCCCAAGCCCAGGAACAGGATGATGCCGGAAACACGGTGCAGGAACGACGTAACGCCGGTGATGGGGAGTTTGATGGTCCTTAGGTCTAGGTTTACAGGTCGTTGGCTATTCACGGCTTTTTTTCACACTGAAGAGCCCCTAACAATCAGGGCAAAGTTGTTGGGGAGTGCGACTGGTCAGGTAAGCACCACCCAGGGAGTGCGACCCCCAATGAAAGCAAGCCCAAAAGCCCTTGGCGGTCGGTGGCCGAGTATAGACAGTTAGGTTACTAATGACAACGCGCACACCTCACCCTAATAGCTGATTGCGCTGGCGGGATAAAAGGCGTAAATGGCAGTCAATTTCGACGAAAAAGTACGGTTAAAGCCTTCTGGCGCAAGACTTTAGGCAAATTGACATCTGGATTTATATCAATATAGTGGTGCGGGCCCTGCGTGGGGGGTCTGTCTGATGATTTGAAGCATAAATAGGAGGCCACATGGCTGACAAAAAAGCGCAGTTGATCATCGAGGGCGCAGCCCCCGTCGAGCTGCCCATTTTAACCGGCACCGTTGGTCCCGATGTTATCGACGTACGGGGCCTGACGGCCACGGGCCGTTTTACTTTCGACCCAGGCTTCATGTCGACCGCTTCCTGCGAGTCGAAGATCACCTATATCGATGGTGATAATGGCATTCTGCTTCATCGCGGCTACCCGATCGAACAACTGGCTGAAAAGTCGGACTACCTGGAAACCTGCTACCTGCTGCTAAATGGCGAATTGCCAACAGCCGAGCAAAAGGCCCAGTTCGTCAGCACCGTGAAGAACCACACCATGGTTCACGAGCAGTTGAAGACCTTCTTCAACGGCTTCCGTCGCGACGCCCACCCAATGGCCGTCATGTGCGGCGTGGTCGGCGCCCTGTCGGCCTTCTATCACGACTCCCTGGACATCAATAACGCCGAGCATCGCGAAATTTCCGCGATCCGCCTGGTTGCCAAGATGCCGACCCTGGCCGCAATGGTTTACAAGTACTCCATGGGCCAGCCCATGATGTACCCGCGCAACGATCTGACGTACGCGGAAAACTTCCTGCACATGATGTTCAACACCCCGTGCGAGATCAAACCGATCAGCCCGGTGCTGGCCAAGGCAATGGACCGGATCTTCATCCTCCACGCCGACCACGAGCAAAACGCCTCCACTTCTACCGTCCGCCTGGCCGGCTCTTCGGGTGCCAACCCGTTTGCCTGTATCGCCGCCGGCATCGCCGCACTGTGGGGCCCTGCCCACGGCGGTGCGAACGAAGCCGTATTGACCATGCTCGATGAAATCGGGGATGTATCCAACATCGACACGTTCATCGCCAAGGCCAAGGACAAGAACGATCCATTCAAGCTGATGGGCTTCGGTCACCGGGTCTACAAGAACCGCGACCCTCGCGCGACCGTGATGAAGCAGACCTGCGACGAAGTGTTGAAGGAACTGGGCATCAAGAACGATCCGCAACTCGAACTGGCCATGCGCCTGGAAGAGATCGCCCTGACCGACCCGTACTTCATCGAGCGCTCGCTGTACCCGAACGTCGACTTCTACTCGGGGATCATCCTCAAGGCGATCGGCATTCCAACCAGCATGTTCACCGTGATCTTCGCCCTGGCGCGGACCGTGGGCTGGATTTCCCACTGGAAAGAAATGCTCTCCAGCCCGTACAAGATTGGCCGCCCACGCCAGCTGTACACCGGCTACGAGTCGCGTGACATTACCAAGCTGGAAGATCGCAAGTAAGCACTTAACGGCTTGCTTGCAATGAGAACGGCCTCCCTTAGCGGAGGCCGTTTTTGTTTGTGTGGCCTGATCTACCGCCATCGCAGGCAAGCCAGCTCCCACAGTCGATCGGGTTCACACAGTCAACCTGTGGGAGCCGGGCTTGCCCGCGATGAGGCCAGCCCAGGCAACACAAAAGACCCAGGCAAAAAAATACCCCGGCCTTGCGACCGAGGTATCTCTTATGCATCTGACGACTTAGTGATTAACCGCCCCGCTCGCCCCCAGGCCAGTCTGCGAACGCACAAACTGCGGGAAATACAGCGCACGCTCTTTCTCCGCCGCCGCCGATTTGTCGGTGATGGAGAAGAACCAGATGCCGATGAACGCAATGATCATCGAGAACAGCGCCGGGTATTCGTACGGGAAGATGGCTTTTTCATGGTGCAGGATCGAGACCCAGATGGTCGGGCCGAGGATCATCAGGCCCACGGCACTGATCAAGCCCAGCCAGCCGCCGATCATGGCGCCACGGGTGGTGAGATTTTTCCAGTACATGGAAAGCAGCAACACCGGGAAGTTACAGCTGGCGGCAATCGAGAACGCCAGGCCGACCATGAACGCAATGTTCTGGCTTTCGAACAGGATGCCCAAGCCAATCGCCAACACCGCCAGGGCGATGGTGGTGATCTTCGATACGCGAATTTCATCCTTCTCGTTGGCCTTACCCTTCTTGATCACGCTGGCATACAGGTCATGGGACACCGCCGAAGCGCCGGCCAGGGTCAAGCCGGCAACCACCGCAAGAATGGTGGCGAAGGCCACGGCCGAGATGAAGCCCAGGAAGATACTGCCGCCCACCGCATTAGCCAGGTGCACCGCCGCCATGTTGTTACCGCCGAGCAAGGCGCCTGCTGCATCCTTGAACGCCGGGTTGGTGCTGACCAGCAAAATCGCGCCAAAGCCGATGATGAACGTCAGGATGTAGAAGTAACCAATGAAGCCGGTTGCATACAGCACGCTTTTACGCGCTTCCTTGGCATCGCTCACCGTGAAGAAGCGCATCAGGATGTGCGGCAGGCCGGCGGTACCGAACATCAGGGCCAGGCCAAGGGAGAATGCCGAGATCGGGTCTTTCACCAGCCCACCCGGGCTCATGATCGCTTCACCTTTAGGGTGAACCTTGATCGCCTCGGCAAACAGCGTGTTGAAGTCGAAGTTGACGTGCTTCATCACCATCAGCGCCATGAACGAGGCACCGGAGAGCAGCAGCACTGCCTTGATGATCTGCACCCAGGTGGTCGCCAACATGCCGCCGAACAACACGTACAGGCACATCAGGATGCCGACCAGAATCACCGCCACATGGTAGTCCAGGCCAAACAGCAGCTGGATCAACTTGCCCGCGCCAACCATCTGCGCGATCAGGTAGAACGCCACCACCACCAGCGAGCCACAGGCCGACAGGCTGCGGATCTGGGTTTGCCCCAGGCGATAGGACGCCACGTCGGCAAAGGTGTATTTGCCCAGGTTACGCAGGCGCTCGGCGATCAGGAACAGAATGATCGGCCAGCCCACCAGAAAGCCGATCGAGTAGATCAAGCCGTCGTAGCCGGAGGTGAACACCAGCGCGGAAATCCCCAGGAAGGACGCGGCCGACATGTAGTCGCCGGCAATCGCCAGGCCATTCTGGAAACCGGTGATCTTGCCGCCTGCCGCATAGTAGTCAGCCGCCGACTTGTTGCGCTTGGACGCCCAATACGTGATGCACAGGGTGGCGCCGACAAACGCGACGAACATCACGATGGCCGAGACGTTCAGCGGTTGCTTGTGCACTTCACCGGTCAATGCGTCCGCCGCCCAGACGGCCGGAGCAAACAGCGAAGCGCCGAATATAGCCAATAGACGCCGGATCATTGCGCAGCCTCCTTGAGAATCGCATTGTTCAGGTCGTCAAATTCGCCGTTGGCCCGGCGTACGTAGATGCCGGTAAGAATGAAGGCAGACACAATCAGCCCGACGCCCAGGGGAATACCCCAGGTAATCGAGGAACCGGGGCTGATCTTGGCCCCCAGTATTTGTGGCCCGTAGGCAATCAACAGGATGAAAGCGGAGTAAAGCCCTAGCATGATCGCCGAGAGAATCCAGGCGAACCTTTCCCTTTTCCTGACCAGCTCCTTGAAACGCGGGCTGTTTTGAATCGAGAGGTAAATGCTGTCGTTCATTGTTTTTATCCTCGCAGCACAGCTTTTTTATTATTTTGGAACATATCCACTGTATGCGGCTGCGGAAGAGGTTCCAGACGACCTTAGTAGTAGATCGAGTGTAGCGAGGGATGGCCAAAGTGCAGGAAGATTTGAGGCGGTGCGAAACCAATGTGGGAGGGGGCTTGCTCCCGATAGCGATGTGCCAGTCAAAAAATCTGTGACTGACCTACCGCTATCGGGAGCAAGCCCCCTCCCACAGGGGTGCATCAGCGGCTTTTATTTAGCGGTCCACTCAGCGACGCGCTCAGGGTGCTTGGCCACCCAATCCTTGGCCGCGGCGTCTGGCTTGGCGCCTTCCTGGATAGCGAGCATGACTTCACCGATCTCATCCTTGGAGGCCCACTGGAATTTCTTCAGGAAAGCCGCCACTTCCGGCGCTTTCTTTTCCAGGCCCTTGCTGCCGATGCTGTTGACGGTTTCAGCAGCACCATAAATCCCTTTTGGGTCGTCCAGGAAACGCAGTTTCCACTTGGCGAACATCCAATGGGGCACCCAACCGGTTACCGCAATGGATTCCTGCTTGTCTTCGGCACGGGTCAGTTCAGCGATCATCGCCGCGCCCGAACTGGCTTGCAGTTTGTAGTCCAGGCCGTATTGCTTGATGGCGTCGTCGGTCTTGAGCATCACGCCTGAACCGGCGTCGATGCCGACGATCTTGTTCTTGAAGGTAGTGTCGGTCTTGAGGTCTTCGATGGATTTGGCCTTGACGTACTCCGGCACGATCAAGCCAATTTTTGCATCCTTGAAGTTGGGGCCGTAGTCGACCACCTTGTCCTTGTTCTTGGTCCAGTATTCACCATGGGTCACCGGCAGCCAGGCAGACAGCATGGCATCGAGCTTGCCGGTGGCGACGCCCTGCCACATGATCCCCGTGGCGACCGCTTGCAGTTTCACGTCATAACCGAGCTTTTGCTTGATCACTTCCGCCGCCACATGGGTCGTGGCAACGCTGTCGGACCAACCGTCCACGTAACCGATGCTCAGGGTTTTGCTGTCGGCACTGACCAGTGTGGAGCCCATCGCAACTACCAGCGTGGCAGCTGCGCCCAAGAGTCGTCGCATCTTCATATGTACTTCCCCGAAAGTGCTGCGCCCGACGGATGTCGAGCGACATCAACCTGTTGTTATGCGGTGCACCGCGCCCCCTTCACGCGCATCGATCCGGTTGCTGAGGCATCAGTGGAGTACTGACAGTTTTATCATCAACCTGCGTAGGCCTTTGCCCTGCTCTGTGGGCGACCTTGGTTGAGCAAGAAACGACATCACATCGCCAGCAGGACGTTTTGTAGGAGTTATCCTCAGAATCCCGCCCGAAGTTTGCATGTCAAAATTATGCAGCCGCACTGGCACGCGCCAAATCCGGGTAAGATGCGCGCCTTTGCTCCCCCAGATAAGCCGACCATGCCCGCGACTGCCCGCTTTCCTGCCCTGCCCTATTTTCTTGCCTTGATCCTTGGCGTGCTTGCCCTCGCTGGCTACTGGTATGGCCTCGGCCGGCCGGTAGTGCTGCCGGATGTGGCGAGCGCCAGTCACAAGTTGCAATGTGCGTCCTACACGCCCTTCGACAAGGACCAGTCGCCGTTTGACCAGCCATTCAAGCTGCGCCCCGAACGCATGGATGCCGACCTGGCCTTGCTGGCCACACGCTTTGAATGCATCCGCACCTACTCCATGACCGGCCTGGAAGCCTTGCCGGACATGGCGCGCAAGCATGGTTTGAAGGTCATGGCCGGCGCCTGGGTCAGCAGTGATCCGGTGGCGACCCAGAAAGAAATCAACGAACTGATCGCGGCGGCCAACACCAATCCCGATATCGTCACCTCGGTGATCGTCGGCAACGAGGCGCTGCTGCGCAAGGAAGTCACGGCCAAGCAACTGGTGGCGCTGATCCATCAGGTCAAAAGCCAGATCAAGCAACCGGTCACGTATGCCGATGTATGGGAGTTCTGGCTGCAACACCCGGAAATCGAGCCGGCGGTGGACTTCCTGACCATTCACTTGCTGCCGTACTGGGAAGATGAGCCGTCCGGCATCGACCAGGCGCTCAAGCACGTAGGCGATGTACGCCAGACCTTCGGCCACAAGTTTGCGCCCAAGGACATCGTCATCGGCGAGACCGGTTGGCCGAGCGAAGGCCGTCAGCGCGAAACTGCCGTGCCGAGCCGGGTGAATGAAGCCAGGTTCATGCGCGGCTTTGTCGCCATGGCCGAAGCCAATGGCTGGCGCTACAACCTGATCGAAGCGTTTGACCAGCCGTGGAAACGTGCAAGTGAAGGCGCAGTGGGCGGTTACTGGGGGCTGTTCGATGCAGACCGCCAGGACAAGGGCATCCTCGCAGGGCCGGTGACCAATGTGCCGTACTGGCCATTGTGGCTGGGCGTAGGCGCCGTGATTCTGCTCGGCACCCTGGCGCTTGGTGGCCGCGTTCGCAGCACGCGCTCCGCGCTGCTCCTGCCACTGCTCGGTGCGGTGGCTGCCTGCTCCATCGGCACTTGGGCCGAACTGACCCGCGTCACTGCGCGTTTCAACGATGAATGGGTATGGGCAGGCTTGCTGGTGGTCTTGAACCTGTTGGTGCTGGCCCACGCCGCCCTGACCCTCAGCACCCGTGACGGCTGGCGCACACGCGCGTTCGACTGGCTGGAGCAACGCGCAGGCTGGTTGATGGCAATCGCTGGGTTTGCGGGGGCGGTGATGATGCTGGCGTTGGTGTTTGACCCGCGTTATCGCAGCTTTCCAAGTGCGGCGCTGGTGCTGCCAGCCCTGGTGTACCTGGTGCGCCCGGTGACCGGACCGCGTCGGGAGATTGCGCTGCTGGCCTTCATCATCGGTGCTGGCATTGCGCCACAACTGTACCGTGAAGGTCTGTTGAACCAGCAGGCTTGGGGTTGGGCGATTGTAAGCCTGCTGATGGTTATGGCTTTGTGGCGTTGCTTGCGGGTGCGCAAGGCTTAACACAATCAGGTGTAGGAGCGAGCTTGCTCGCGAAAAACATCAGGACAATGCGGGGCATCAGGTGCCCCGCGTTATCGTTAACGACCATCGCGAGCAAGCTCGCTCCTACCGGACCAACCGCAACCCCGCAATCACCACCGCAAACACCGCAAGCGTCGTGTTGTACAACGCCAAGGCCGGTAACCCGAACACCATCCCCAGCACCGCCAAGCCCCATCCCGCACGCCCCGGTACAAAAAAGCCCAACACCGAAGTGATCAACGCCGCCCAGCCCAGCACCTTGAAGTGAATCATCAACCCCAGGTTCGCACGCACCAGGCATTCCCAGCGGCTGGCTTGCTCGGCGCAGATGCCGACCCATTGTCCATCCTCCATAAAGCCATAACGTGCGGCATAACTGGCAGCCAACCACAACGGCAGGGCAATAAGCAGCAGGATCAACGGCAAACGAGGGGACATGGAGCACTCCGATAGGCAAAAACGGCGCTCAGCTTAATCCGACCGCGGCGGTTAGCAAGGTGTTCGCGCAGATATCTGTTCAACAATGCATGGCAAAGTGTATCGTCTGGCTACTATTACCCCGATTCCGACGTTTTTTCCGACTTTTCGTGCCGAGTGCTGGCACTTCGGTGACTAGGCGGTGGTCATAGCCTGCGAATTTCATTCAGCACGTTTCCTCTTAGGGATTAAGTCATGCTCCGTTCCTTGCGCTGTGCTGCCTTGCTGGGCAGCCTATTTTTGAGTGCGTCAGCACTGGCCGTCGATATCGACCAAGCCAGCTATGGCTACCCTTTGACCAACCCGTTCGAAGCGACCATCGCCACCACGCCTCCCGATCTTCGGCCAACCTTGCCGACCGACGACGAAATCAACCAATCCGATTACACCCTGAATATGCGCCCCGAGCGCGAATTCAGCCTGCCGGACAATTTCTGGCCGGTGAAGAAACTCACCTACCGCATTGCCAAGCAAGATCGCGCTGCGCCGTTGATCTTCCTGATCGCCGGTACCGGTGCGCGATTTGACAGCAGCATCAATGAATACCTGAAAAAGCTGTATTACCAGGCCGGCTACCACGTGGTGCAGTTGTCATCGCCCACCAGTTTCGACTTCATCAGCGCCGCGTCGCGCTTCGCCACCCCGGGTATCACCCAGGAAGACGCCGAAGACATGTACCGTGTGATGCAAGCCGTGCGCGCACAAAATGCCTCGTTGCCGGTCACCGACTTCTACCTCACCGGCTACAGCCTGGGCGCCCTGGATGCGGCGTTTGTCAGCAAGCTGGATGAGACCCGCCGCACCTTCAATTTCAAGAAAGTGCTGCTGCTCAACCCGCCGGTCAACCTCTACACCTCGATCACCAACCTCGACAAGCTGGTACAGACCGAGGTCAAGGGCATCAACAACACCACCACCTTCTACGAGCTGGTGCTGAGCAAACTGACCCGTTACTTCCAGCAAAAAGGCTACATCGACCTCAACGATGCGCTGCTCTACGACTTCCAGCAGTCCAAGCAGCACCTGAGCAACGAACAGATGGCCATGCTGATTGGCACCTCGTTCCGCTTCTCGGCGGCCGACATTGCTTTCACCTCGGACCTGATCAACCGCCGCGGCCTGATCATCCCGCCCAAATATCCGATCACCGAAGGCACCAGCCTCACGCCGTTCCTCAAGCGTGCCCTGCAATGCGACTTCGACTGCTACCTCACCGAGCAAGTGATCCCGATGTGGCGCGCCCGTTCCGACGGCGGCAGCCTGCTGCAACTGATCGATCAGGTCAGCCTGTACGCCCTCAAGGACTACCTGCGCGACAGCCCTAAAATCGCCGTAATGCATAACGCCGATGACGTGATCCTCGGCCCTGGCGATCTGGGTTTCCTGCGTAAAACCTTCGGCGATCGCTTGACCGTCTACCCGCTGGGCGGCCACTGCGGCAACCTCAATTACCGCGTCAACGCCGACGCCATGCTGGAGTTCTTCCGTGGCTAAATATCTTCTGCTGCTCGCCGCCCTGATGTGCGCTGGCGTGGCCAATGCCGACAACAGCAAGGCTCAAGAGCCCGTCAACGTCGATGCCGACGGCTTCAAGGAGCCGCTGACCAAGCTCAAGTTCAACCCGGGCCTGGACCAGCGTGAATTCGAGCGTTCCACGCTCACCGCGCTCAACGTCTACGACCCGCTGGAATCGTGGAACCGCCGCGTTTACCACTTCAACTACCGCTTCGACCAGTGGGTGTTCCTGCCGGTGGTCAATGGCTACCGTTACGTCACACCAAGCTTCCTGCGCACCGGTGTGAGCAACTTCTTCAACAACCTGGGCGATGTGCCCAACCTGTTGAACAGCCTGTTGCAACTCAAGGGCCATCGTTCCCTGGAAACCACCGGGCGCCTGCTGGTCAACACCACCATCGGCGTCGCCGGCCTGTGGGACCCCGCAACGGCCATGGGCCTGCCACGCCAGAGTGAAGACTTCGGCCAGACCCTGGGCTTCTACGGCGTACCGGGCGGTGCCTATGTGGTGCTGCCGATTTTCGGCCCGTCGAACCTGCGTGATACCACCGGCTTGCTGGTGGACTACACGGCAGAATCGCAGATCAACTTCCTCAACGTGTCCGAAGTCAGCTCCAACCACCCGGAAGTCTGGGCCCTGCGCGCAGTGGACAAGCGCTACCAGACCAGCTTTCGCTATGGTCAGATGAACTCGCCATTTGAGTATGAGAAGGTGCGGTATATCTATACGGAGTCGCGTAAGTTGCAGATTGCCGAGTAATTCGCGCCAATAAAAAAGGCCATTCGATTGAATGGCCTTTTTTGTGCCTGCTACGTCATGCCCTGAGCGCTTTCCAGCCCTTGCCCACGATGCTGACCGCCGCCAGCACCACAGCCCCGGCAATAATCCCCGCCACCGCATTCAGCAACGTCGGCATCAGCCACGCCAGCGCCCCTGTGCTTTGGCTGACTGTCTCGATCCAATGATGCACCACCGGCACGCCATGGGTGAGGATGCCGCCACCGACCATGAACATCGCCGCCGTGCCAATCACTGACAGGCTCTTCATCATGTAGGGGGCCGCACTCAGAATCGCGCCGCCAATACTGCGCGCCACCTGACCCGGCTTCTGCGTCAGCCACAGCCCCAGGTCGTCGAGCTTGACGATACCGGCGACCAAACCGTAAACGCCGATGGTCATGACAATGGCGATACCGGACAGCACGATCACCTGTTGAGTCAGCTGCGCATCGGCAACGATGCCAAGGGTGATGGCGATGATTTCCGCTGAAAGGATGAAGTCGGTACGGATTGCGCCCTTGATCTTGTCCTTTTCAAAGGCCACCAGATCGGTTGCCGGGTCGGCCACGGCCTCTGCCAACTGCGCGTGTTGGGCCTGGTCTTCAGCCTTGCTGTGCAGGAATTTGTGCGCGAGCTTCTCAAAACCTTCGAAACATAGATAAGCGCCGCCAAGCATCAGCAAGGGGGTCACTGCCCAGGGCGCGAAGGCACTGATCAGCAACGCGGTCGGCACCAGTATCAATTTGTTGAGAAACGAGCCCTTGGCCACGGCCCATACCACGGGAATTTCGCGCTCGGCACGCACGCCGGAGACCTGCTGGGCGTTGAGCGCCAAGTCATCCCCGAGCACCCCCGAGGTCTTCTTCGCGGCCATTTTTGTCATCAGTGCAACGTCATCGAGTACCGCGGCGATATCGTCGAGCAAAACCAACAAGCTGCTTCCTGCCATGAATCGGGCATCCGTCAAGAAAAGGTGCTGCGAGCATAGCGCGGCGCAAGGGGTTGCGGGCAGATTGTTGAGGCCCGCGGATGGCCGGTGCTACCATGCGCAACCGCCTGTCATGGCAAGGAAACGTCTGGTTTATGAGCAGCATTCGCGAGCGCAACAAAGAAAAAATCCTGCGGGCGGCGAGCGAGGAGTTTGCCGACAAGGGCTTCGCCGCGACCAAAACCAGCGACATCGCCGCCAAGGCCGGGCTGCCCAAGCCCAACGTCTACTACTACTTCAAGTCCAAGGACAACCTCTACCGCGAGGTGCTCGAAAGCATTATCGAGCCAATCCTGGCCGCTTCCACGCCATTCAACCCCGAAGGCGAGCCCAAGGAAGTGCTGAGCAATTACATCCGCTCGAAAATCCGCATCTCCCGTGACCTGCCATTTGCCTCCAAGGTGTTTGCCAGCGAAATCATGCACGGCGCCCCGCACTTGAGCACCGAGCAGGTTGAACAGCTCAACGCCCAGGCCAAGCACAATATCGATTGCATCCAGAACTGGGTGGATCGTGGCCTGATCGCAGCGATTGACCCCAACCACCTGATGTTCAGCATCTGGGCAGCCACCCAGACCTATGCCGATTTCGACTGGCAGATCTCAGCCGTTACCGGCAAGGCCAAGTTGGATGAAGCCGATTATGAGGCGGCGGCGCAGACGATTATCCGGCTGGTGCTCAAGGGGTGTGAGCCGGATTGATAGACCGCGGCGAGGCTATCGCAGGCAAGCCAGCTCCCACACGGATTTGCGTCGGACACAAAATGTAAAGTGGTCACAATCCCCTGTGGGAGCGGGCTTGCCCGCGATAGCGCCCATCCAGACACATCCTGCTAAAAGCCTGCCGATCAGCCTTCGCCCCTCAGTCTAGCCTCTCAGAACACCATCTGAAGAGAGGCCAAGGAATGCCCGATCTCCCTGCTTCAAATCGCCTGCGCATCGGTCGCTATAACGAATCCAACCGCATTTACCTGCTCACCACCAACACCCTTGAACGCGAGCCCATCTTCAGCGACTTCAAACTCGGCCGTCTGGTCGTACAACAATTCAGGATCGCTCAATATAAAGGGCTCGCAACATCATTGGCCTGGGTAGTGATGCCTGATCATTTCCATTGGCTTGTTTCTCTGGAGAAAGGTTCGCTTGCCGACTTGATGCGCCAAGTTAAATCCAAGAGCACCCGAGTGGTGAATGCGGTGGCTGGCCGCCAAGGTCGCCTCTGGCAGCCGGGCTTTCATGATCATGCCGTGCGTCGAGAGGAAAGCCTTGAGGGGATTGCTCGTTACATCGTAGCCAATCCACTCAGGGCCGGGCTGGTAAAGAAATTTGGCGACTATCCGCTATGGGATGCCATTTGGGTTTGACTGTAGACCGAGTCGACTGCATCGCAGGCAAGCCAGCTCCACACTGAGTGGGCTCACACAGTTAGATCTGTGAACACCGTCAATGTGGGAGCTGGCTTGCCTGCGATAGCTTACTCACAGCCAGAACGATTCAAGCAGACACCCCCGCATCCGCCATCAACCCCACCCCCTCAATCGCCGTAATCGCACACTGCTCGTCAATGTCCGACGTATCCCCGGTGATTCCAATCGCCCCCAACACCACCCCCGACTGATCCCGTATCAACACCCCGCCCGGCGCCGGCACCACACTGCCCTGCCCCAGGCTGTTCAACGCTGCGATAAACGCCGGCCGCTGCTGCGCATCCAGTGCCAGTAAACGTGAGCCCTTGCCCAAGGCAATCGCCCCCCAGGCCTTGCCGATGGCGATTTGCGGGCGCAGCAGGCTGGCGCCGTCTTCGCGCTGCAAGGTAATCAAGTGCCCCCCGCTATCGAGTACCGCGATGGTCAGCGGCGCTGCAGAAATCGTGCGGCCTGCGGCGATGGCCTGGCCGGCCAATTGGGTGGCGAGTTTCAAGGTTAAAGCGCTCATGGTGCCGTCCTTCTTTTGTTATTGGAAAGCGGTGGAGTTCTGTTTGATCAGATGCTCAATCGAATAAATAGAACACAATGACATTTGTTTTTGTATACAATATTTTCAAACAAAAGCTCCATACGTCGAAAAAAGCCGTTCCGACGAACGCAAAGGCCGTTTCATAAAATGCATTGACCTGCGCAGTCCGCCGTGAATACACTTTGGACAGACCCCACTTGTATACAATTACAAAACGCAAGAGGCACCAAAACCATGAGCAAAATGAGAGCAATCGAAGCCGCTGTCCTGGTGATGCGCCGTGAAGGTGTGGATACCGCCTTCGGTATCCCGGGCGCCGCGATCAACCCGCTGTATTCAGCCTTGCAGAAGGTGGGTGGCATCGATCACGTCCTTGCTCGCCACGTTGAAGGCGCCTCGCACATGGCCGAGGGCTATACCCGCACCAAGGCCGGCAATATCGGCGTGTGCATCGGCACTTCGGGCCCGGCAGGCACCGACATGGTCACCGGCCTGTACAGCGCCTCGGCCGACTCGATTCCGATCCTGTGCATCACCGGGCAAGCGCCGCGTGCACGGATGCACAAGGAAGACTTCCAGGCCGTCGATATCACCAGCATCGTCAAGCCCGTGACCAAGTGGGCCACCACCGTGCTCGAACCCGGCCAAGTGCCCTACGCGTTCCAGAAGGCTTTCTATGAAATGCGTTCCGGGCGCCCAGGCCCGGTACTGATCGACTTGCCGTTCGACGTACAAATGGCCGAGATCGAATTCGATATCGACGCCTACCAGCCACTGCCCCTGGCCAAGCCGTTGGCCACCCGCATCCAGGTAGAGAAAGCCTTGGCGATGCTGGACCAGGCTGAACGCCCATTGCTGGTGAGCGGTGGTGGCGTGATCAACGCCGACGCCAGCGAGCTGCTGGTGGAGTTCGCTGAGTTAACCGGCATCCCGGTAATCCCAACCCTGATGGGCTGGGGCACCATTCCCGATGACCACCCGCTGATGGTCGGCATGGTCGGCCTGCAGACCTCCCACCGTTATGGCAACGCGACGATGCTCAAGTCGGACGTGGTGCTGGGTATCGGCAACCGCTGGGCCAACCGTCACACCGGCTCGGTGGAGGTGTACACCGAAGGGCGCAGATTCATTCACGTTGACATCGAGCCGACGCAGATTGGCCGCGTGTTCACCCCGGACCTGGGTATCGTCTCCGACGCCGGTTCCGCGCTGACGATGTTCATTGAAGTGGCCCGCGAATGGAAAGCCGCCGGCAAGCTCAAGGACCGCAGTGCCTGGTTGCATGACTGCCAACAACGCAAGGCCACCCTGCACCGCAAGACTCACTTCGACAACGTGCCGGTCAAGCCGCAGCGCGTGTACGAAGAGATGAACCAGGTGTTCGGCAAAGACACCTGCTACGTCAGCACCATCGGCCTGTCGCAGATTGCCGGCGCGCAATTTTTGCATGTGTACAAGCCACGCCACTGGATCAACTGCGGCCAGGCGGGCCCGCTGGGCTGGACCATTCCGGCGGCACTCGGCGTGGTCAAGGCCGACCCGAGCCGCAAGGTGGTGGCGCTGTCAGGCGACTACGACTTCCAGTTCATGATCGAAGAACTGGCGGTGGGCGCGCAGTTCAAGCTGCCGTACATCCACGTGGTGGTGAACAACTCTTACCTGGGGCTGATCCGCCAGGCCCAACGCGGCTTTGAAATGGACTACTGCGTGCAGCTGTCTTTCGACAACCTCAACGCGCCGGAACTCAACGGTTATGGCGTCGACCATGTGGCCGTCGCCGAGGGCCTGGGCTGCAAGGCGCTGCGTGTGTTCGAGCCGGGCCAGATCCAACCGGCCCTGCGCAAGGCTCAGGAAATGATCGAAGAATTCAAAGTGCCGGTGATCGTTGAGATTATTCTGGAGCGAGTGACCAATATTTCCATGGGCACCGAGATCAACGCCGTCAACGAATTCGAAGACCTGGCCCTGGTCGGCAACGATGCGCCGACTGCCATTTCCCTGCTCGATTAAGGAGAACCCTATGCCGCGCTTTGCCGCCAACCTGTCCATGCTGTTTACCGAACAGGACTTCCTTGCTCGCTTCAAGGCAGCCGCCGATGCCGGCTTCGAGGGTGTGGAATACCTGTTCCCGTATGAATTCAGCTCTGCCGATATCAAGGCGCAACTCGATGCCAACGGCCTGACCCAGGTGCTGTTCAACCTGCCGGCCGGTGATTGGGCCAAGGGCGAGCGCGGCCTGGCCTGCCACCCGGACCGGGTCGAGGAGTTTCGCGCCGGGGTCAAGCTGGCCATCGCCTACGCCCAGGTGTTGGGCAATACCCAGATCAACTGCCTGGCGGGCATTCGGCCACAGGGCGTTGATGACGAGACCGTGGAAAAGACCTTTGTCGCCAACCTCAAGTACGCCGCCGACAAGCTGCAGGCGGCGGGCATCAAACTGGTGATGGAGATGATCAACACTCGTGACATTCCAGGCTTCTACCTCAATAACACGGCACAGGCCCTGTCGATTCGCGACCAGGTAGGCAGTGACAACCTGTTCCTGCAATACGACATCTATCACATGCAAATCATGGAAGGCGACCTGGCGCGGACCATGCAAACGCACCTGGGCGAGATCAACCATATCCAGCTGGCAGACAACCCGGGGCGCAACGAGCCAGGTACCGGTGAGATCAACTACCGCTTCCTGTTCGAGCATCTGGACCGCATTGGTTACGCAGGTTGGGTCGGCTGTGAGTACAAGCCGTTGACCACGACCGAGGCGGGTTTGGGTTGGCTCAAGACCCATAACGCCATCTGACAACTGACACAACATAAAACAATGTGGGAGCTGGCTTGCCTGCGATGCAAACACCTCGGTGTATCAGTCAGGTCCGGTTGATGCCATCGCAGGCAAGCCAGCTCCCACATTAAAAGAGGATTTTGATCATGGCAAAAATCGGATTTATCGGCACCGGCATCATGGGCCAACCCATGGCCGCGAACCTGCAGAAAGCCGGTCACCAACTGTTTCTCTCCGAGCACCACGGCAAAGCGCCCGCCGAGCTGCTTGCTGCGGGCGCCATCGCCTTGGCCAACCCGCAACAGGTCGCCCAGGAAGCGGAATTCATCATCGTCATGGTGCCCGACACCCCACAGGTCGAAGACGTGCTGTTGCGCGCCGATGGCGTGGCCGCCGGACTGTCACCCAATAAAGTAGTGATCGACATGAGCTCGATCTCCCCCACCGCCACCAAGGCGTTCGCGGCGAAGATCAACGAAACCGGCGCGCAGTACCTGGATGCACCGGTGTCTGGCGGTGAAGTCGGCGCCAGGGCCGGTACCTTGAGCATCATGGTCGGTGGCGAACCGCAGACGTTCGAACGCGCATTGCCGTTGTTCCAGGCCATGGGCAAGAACATCACCCTGGTGGGCGGTAACGGCGATGGCCAGACCGCCAAGGTGGCCAACCAGATCATCGTCGCGCTGAACATCCAGGCGGTCGCCGAAGCCTTGTTGTTTGCCTCGAAAAACGGCGCCGACCCGGCCAAGGTGCGCGAAGCGCTGATGGGTGGCTTTGCATCGTCGAAGATTCTGGAAGTACATGGCGAACGCATGATCAAGGGCACCTTCGATCCGGGCTTTCGCATCAACCTGCACCAGAAAGACCTGAACCTGGCATTGGCCGGCGCCAAGGAACTGGGGATCAACCTGCCGAACACCGCCGGCACCCAGCAAGTGTTCAGCACCTGCACGGCGATTGGCGGCGGTAACTGGGACCACTCGGCACTGATCAAGGGCCTGGAGCATATGGCCAATTTCTCGATTCGCGACAAGTAACGAAATTACGCAATACCCCCCGGTAGGAGCGAGCTTGCTCGCGAAAAACCTGAGAGCACCGCTGGCTGCCTGGTCACCCGCGTTATCGTTGACGATTTTCGCGAGCAAGCTCGCTCCTACAAATAACAAAAATCCCCCGGGAGCCCGCTTATGTCGGTCGATCCGCAACACCTGCTTCGCGAGCTGTTTGCCGCAGCCATCGACGCCGCCCACCCCCGGCAAGTCCTTGAACCCTACCTGCCTGCTGACCGCAGTGGCCGAGTGATCGTGATCGGCGCCGGCAAGGCCGCGGCCGCCATGGCGCTGGTCGTCGAAGACTGCTGGCAGGGCGATGTTTCTGGCCTGGTAGTCACCCGCTACGGGCACGGTGCGCCGTGCAAAAAAATCGAGGTGGTCGAGGCGGCCCACCCGGTGCCGGATGCTGCCGGCCTGGCCGTGGCCCAACGCGTACTGGCACTGATCAGCAACCTGGGCGAAGAAGACCGTGTGATTTTCCTGCTCTCCGGCGGCGGTTCCGCGCTGCTGGCCTTGCCCGCCGAAGGCATCAGCCTGGCCGACAAGCAAAGCATCAATAAAGCCCTGCTCAAATCCGGTGCCACCATTGGCGAGATGAATTGCGTGCGCAAGCACCTCTCGGCGATCAAGGGTGGGCGATTGGCCAAGGCCGCATGGCCGGCTACCGTGTACACCTACGCAATTTCCGATGTGCCGGGCGACCAGGCCACGGTGATCGCCTCGGGCCCAACCGTCGGTGACCCGAGCACTTCGCAACAAGCCCTGGCAATCCTCAAGCGCTATGGCATCGACGCTCCCGCCTCGGTGCGCAGTTGGTTGCAAAACCCCGCCTCGGAAACGGTCAAGCCTGGCGACCCGATACTTGCCCGCAGCCACTTCCAATTGATCGCCCGTCCCCAGCAATCCCTGGAAGCCGTGGCCGTGAAGGTTCGCCGGGCAGGGTTCAGTCCACTGATCCTCGGTGACCTGGAAGGTGAAGCGCGGGAGGTGGCCAAGGTGCATGCCGGCATCGCCCGGCAGATTGTGCAGCACGGCCAGCCCCTGGCAGCGCCGTGCGTGATCATCTCGGGCGGCGAAACTACCGTCACCGTGCGCGGCAATGGCCGTGGCGGGCGCAATGCTGAATTCCTGCTCAGCCTCACCGATAGCCTCAAGGGCATGCCCGGCGTTTACGCCCTGGCCGGCGACACCGACGGTATCGACGGCTCGGAAGACAATGCCGGCGCGATCATGACCCCCTGCAGCTACCGCCGTGCCGAAGCCCTCGGCCTGAGCGCCAGTGACGAGTTGGATAACAATAATGGCTACGGCTATTTCGCTGCCCTGGGCGACTTGATCGTCACCGAGCCGACCCGCACCAACGTCAACGATTTCCGCGCTATCCTGATCCTTGAGAATGCCAACCATGACGCCTGACAAGAAGGTCAAAATCCTCGCCACCCTGGGCCCGGCCACCGACGGTATCGATGACATTCGCGAGCTGGTGCAGGCCGGGGTGAATATCTTCCGCCTCAACTTCAGCCACGGCGAGCACGCCGACCATGCGCAGCGTTACCAGTGGATTCGCCAAGTGGAGCGCCAGCTGAATTACCCGCTGGGCATCCTCATGGACCTGCAAGGGCCGAAACTGCGGGTCGGACGTTTTGCCGAAGGCAAGGTACAGTTGATTCGCGGCCAGGCTCTGCGCCTGGACCTCGACCCGACACCCGGCGACCAACGTCGCATCAACCTGCCCCACCCGGAGATCATTGCGGCCCTTGAACCGGGCATGGACCTGCTGCTCGACGACGGCAAGCTGCGCCTGCGGGTGATCACCAAACACGCCGATGCCATCGACACCACCGTGCTCAACGGCGGCGAGCTGTCCGACCGTAAAGGCGTAAACGTCCCACAAGCGCTATTGGAACTCAGCCCGCTCACCGCCAAGGACCGCCGCGACCTGAGCTTTGGCCTGGAACTGGGCGTGGACTGGGTGGCGCTGTCCTTTGTGCAGCGCCCGGAAGACATCCGCGAAGCCCGCGAGCTGATTGGCGACAAGGCCTTCCTGATGGCCAAGATCGAGAAGCCCTCAGCCGTGCAGCGCCTGCAGGAAATCGCCGAGTTGAGCGATGCGATCATGGTGGCCAGAGGCGACCTGGGCGTGGAAGTGCCGGCCGAAAGCGTGCCGCAGATCCAGAAAGACATCATCAGCACCTGCCGCCAACTGGGCAAGCCGGTGGTGGTCGCCACGCAGATGCTTGAATCCATGCGCTTCTCGCCGGCGCCGACGCGTGCCGAAGTCACCGATGTCGCCAACGCGGTGGCTGAAGGCGCGGACGCGGTGATGCTGTCGGCCGAAACCGCGTCGGGCGAGTACCCGCTGGAAGCGGTGCAGATGATGAGCAAGATCATCCGTCAGGTGGAAAATGGCCCGGATTACCAGGCGCAACTGGACGTCAGCCGGCCCAAGGCGGATGCCACGGTGTCGGACGCCATCAGCTGCGCAATCCGCCGCATCAGCAGCATCCTGCCGGTGGCGGTGCTGGTGAACTACAGCGAGTCGGGCAGTTCCAGCTTGCGCGCCGCACGGGAGCGCCCGGTGGCGCCGATCCTCAACCTCACGCCGAACCTGTCCACGGCGCGACGCTTGAGCGTGGCGTGGGGCGTGCATTCGGTGGTCAATGATCGTTTGCGCCAGGTCGACGAGGTGTGTTCCACCGCGCTGGAAATTGCCCAGGCTCAGGGTATGGCGCAGCGTGGGGATACCTTGGTGATTACCGCAGGGGTGCCATTCGGGCAGCCGGGGTCGACCAACTCGCTGCGTATCGAAACCCTACTGTAGGAGCGAGCTTGCTCGCGAAGAACGTCAACGATGACGCGGGTATCCTGAATGCACGCGGCGCCCTTGGGTTTTTCGCGAGCAAGCTCGCTCCTACAGGGAGCTGCCATGCACAACCAGACCTGCCCCGACTGGGCCGAAGCCCTGCTCAACGGCTGCAGCCAGATTTTCCTGCAGCGCCACCCGCTGTGCGGCCTGCTGTGCCTGCTGGCGATCCTGATCGGCGCCCCGGCCTTGCTGGGCGGTGCGTTGCTGGGCGGTGTCGCGGGGTTGCTCACCGCCCAGCGCCGCGGGTATCCCAAAGCTGAGCGTCAGGCCGGGCTGTATAGCTACAACGGCGTACTGCTGGGCTTGTTGGTCAGCCAGCACTTTGCCTGGTCGGCGCTGGTGCCGCTGTTGATCCTGGCGGGCGGCGGCTTGAGTGCGATCCTCACCCGGCAATGGTTGAAACACGCCAGCCGGCCTCACGATTTGCCCGCCTACACCGCGCCCTTTGTTGGCCTCGGCTGGCTGCTGCTCGGCCATGTACCTCAAACTACGCTTGCGCCGGTCCAGACCGACATGTTCGCGGTACTCACGGCGCCCTTTACCGGCCTTGGGCAAATCATGCTGCTGGAGCAACCCCTGGCGGGCCTTCTGATCGCCCTGGGCTTGCTGCTGGCTGACCGCCGCGCGGCCGCCTGGGCTTTGTGCGGCGCCAGCCTCGGTGTGCTGGCCGGTCTGTGGTTGAACGAGCCTTCCGGTGCCCTGCTCGGTCTGCACAGCTATAACCCGGCATTGGCGGCCCTGGCCCTGAGCCCGTTACGTCGCCAACCCTGGTTGCCGCTGCTGGGCATCGGCCTGGCCATCCTGCTCACGCCGGGCTTTGCCGCCCTGCACCTGCCCGCACTGACCGCACCGTTTATCCTCGCCTGCTGGCTGGTGCGCGCCGGCCACCGGTTGCTTCACAAACCCCGCATGGACAGCCCGTTCGAATCCCCCTAGGCTTGCTCGATATTCGCTTCAGGCAGGATTTATGGACAGCAACAACGACTGGCGCCAGCGGCTCTACATCATGGTGTTTCAAAGCGATACCGTCGCCGGGCGGCGCTTTGACGGCATCCTGCTGCTGATCATCCTCGCCAGCCTGGTGATCGTGATGCTCGACAGCATCGACCAGATCCACCAGAACTACGCGGACGTGCTGGCCTATATCGAGTGGGGCTTCACGCTGATCTTCGCCATCGAGTACGGCCTGCGCCTGTATTGTTCGCCCAAGCCGCTGCGCTATGCCTTCAGCTTTTATGGCCTGGTGGACCTGCTGGCCATCGTCCCCGGCATCCTCGCCCTGTACTACAGCGATGCGCAGTACCTGCTGATCATCCGCATCATCCGGATGCTGCGAATCTTCCGCGTGCTCAAGCTCAGCCCCTACCTCAAGCAAGCCAATTATTTGATGGCGGCGCTGCGCGGCAGCAAGCAGAAGATCGTGGTGTTCCTGGTCAGCGTGTGCACGCTGGTGACGGTGTTCGGTACCTTGATGTACGTGATCGAGGGCCCGGAACATGGGTTCACCAGCATTCCCAAGGGCATCTACTGGGCCATCGTGACCCTGACCACCGTGGGCTTCGGCGATATCGTGCCCAAGACACCGCTGGGCCAGGTGATTTCATCGTTGGTCATGATCACCGGTTATTCGATCATTGCCGTACCTACAGGCATTTTTACCGCCGAGCTGGCCAGTGCCATGCGCGGTGAACAGCTGCGTACCGAGTGCCCGGCGTGCAAGAAAGACAGCCACGAACCCAACGCCGCGTTTTGCTCGCGCTGTGGCAGCAATCTTTTCCATAAACTGGAATAAGCAAAGTTCGTTTTAATCTTTAAAGGTCTATGCAGGCCCGGCTATAGTCGCTGGCAAATTGCCTCCCCTCTTCTCGAACAACAAGGAATGAGCAGTGAAAAAAATCCTCAGCGCCTCTCTTCTGGCCGCCGGCCTGGCCTTGGCGGGCTCTGCCCAGGCAGCGACCACCCTGCTCAACGTCTCCTACGACGTGATGCGCGACTTCTACAAGGACTACAACGCCGCTTTTCAGAAGCATTGGGAAGCCGAGCACCCGAACGACAAGTTGACGCTGCAGATGTCCTTCGGCGGCTCCAGCAAACAGGCGCGCTCGGTAATCGACGGCCTGCCGGCTGATGTGATCACCATGAACATGGCCACCGACATCAATGCCCTGGCCGACAATGGCAAGCTGGTGCCGGACAACTGGGTCACGCGCCTGCCGAACAACAGTGCCCCCTTTACCTCTGCGACCGTATTCATCGTGCGCAAAGGCAACCCCAAAGCCCTGAAAGATTGGCCGGACCTGCTCAAGGACGGCGTGCAAGTGATAGTGCCCAACCCGAAAACCTCGGGTAACGGCCGCTACACCTACCTGTCGGCCTGGGGTTATGTGCTCAAGAACGGCGGCGACGAAGAGAAGGCCAAGGCCTTCGTCGGCAAACTGTTCAAACAAGCGCCCGTGCTGGACACCGGTGGACGTGCCGCGACCACTACGTTCATGACCAACCAGATCGGCGACGTGCTGGTGACCTTTGAGAACGAAGCAGAAATGATCGCCCGTGAGTTTGGCCGCGATCAGTTCGAAGTGATCTATCCAAGCGTTTCCGCCGAAGCCGAGCCGCCCGTTTCGGTGGTCGACAAAGTGGTCGAAAAGAAAGGCACCCGTGCTGCCGCTGAAGACTACCTGAAGTACCTGTGGTCGCCAGAGGGTCAGGAAATTGCGGCCAACAACTACCTGCGCCCACGGGATCCTAAGGTGTTGGCCAAATACACCGACCGCTTCCCGAAGGTGGACTTCCTGTCGGTGGAGAAAACCTTTGGTGACTGGCGCACGGTGCAGAAGACCCACTTCAACGATGGTGGGGTGTTTGACCAGATCTACTCTGGCCAGTGAATGATCTTGACTGAATAGACTCGATCAAAATTGTGGGAGGGGGTTTGCTCCCGACAGCGGTGTGTCAGCCAATGCCTGTGCTGACTGACACACTGCTATCGGGAGCAAGCCCCCTCCCACATTGGGTTTTGTATTGAGTCATTATTTCGCGGCATGACAGTTATCACGCCAAGCGGCCTACTCACTGCCGGCCCTTGCCTTTACTCTCTCACCCCATCGTCCTTCGCCTTACGAGCACGCCATGAACGCTACCTCTCACGCCACAGGCACCATGACCCGGAGCATGGTCATGCTGTTCGCGTTTTGCTGCGGCGCCATCGTCGCCAACATCTACTACGCGCAGCCAATCATCGAACTGATCGCCCCGGACATCGGCCTGACACCGGCGATGGCCAGCCTGATCGTGTCGCTGACACAAATCGGTTATGCCCTGGGCCTGTTCTTCCTGGTGCCGCTGGGTGACTTGCTGGAAAACCGCAGGCTGATGATCTTCACCACCGTGGTGGCTATCGCGAGCCTGTTGGGCGCAGCGTTCACCGAACAGCCCAACCTGTTCCTGCTGGTGTCGCTGCTGATCGGCTTCAGTTCGGTATCGGTGCAGATCCTCATCCCGCTGGCCGCGCACCTGGCCCCTGCCGAATCCCGTGGCCGTGTGGTCGGTAGCATCATGGGCGGCTTGCTGCTGGGCATTCTGCTGGCGCGGCCGGTGTCCAGCGTAGTGGCCGACCACTTCGGCTGGCGTGCGATGTTTATGGCCGCCGCCGCCTTGATGGCGTTTATCAGCGGGGTGCTGATGCTGACCATTCCCAAGCGTCAACCCGATCACAGCGCCAGCTACGCGCAATTGCTGCGCTCCCTGGGCACCTTGCTGCGTAAGCAGCCGGTATTGCGCCAGCGTGCGTTTTATCAGGCGTGCATGTTTGCCACCTTCAGCCTGTTCTGGACCGCTGCTCCACTGGAGCTGGCGCGCAACCATGGCCTGAGCCAAAGTGAAATCGCGCTGTTCGCCCTGGTGGGTGCCCTGGGCGCCATCGCCGCGCCCATCGCCGGTCGCCTGGCCGATGCCGGCCACACCCACCGCGCCTCGCTGCTGGCAATGCTGTTTGGCGCGTTGAGTTTCCTTCCGGCGTTCGTGCATCCGTTGTACAGCGTGATCGGCCTGGCAGTGACCGGCGTGGTTCTGGACTTCTGCGTGCAGATGAACATGGTCCTCGGCCAGCGCGCTGTATACGCCCTCGATGCCCACAGCCGCAGCCGCCTGAACGCGCTCTACATGACCAGCATCTTCATCGGCGGTGCGTTCGGTTCGGCAATTGCCAGCAGCGTGTATGAACACGGCGGCTGGCTGAGTGTGATGCTGGTGGGCAGCGCTTTCCCACTGGTGGCGTTGCTAGGGTTCCTGGGTACTTCCCGTAAAGTCTCCGTGACTACCGCCTGACCACTCTCATCAACACTTTTTATCACGCACAAAAGGGCAGGACTGGATCAACTACTGATCAGTCCTGCCCAGCTTGACTTCATGCAATGACGATTCTAGAAAATCGCCATTAATCTATCAGAGATAACCGTCATCCTTGACGTTCAGCCCAATGACATCTTCCGGGCTGATCATTCGCGTGCTTTTAATCAGGAAGTCGGTCTTGCCATCTCCATCCAGGTCTATTGCCAGCAGATAACGGCCCGATTGCGGATTGAACTTGATAATAGTGTCACCCGCTTTACCGCTGTAGCTATCAACGAAGTTAAACGCGACCTTGCCGTCAATGGCCATTTGCGACAAATCTATCTTGTCCTGGCCCGTGTTGAAGTCCACCAGTAGATCGGCATTGGTGCGGCTCGAGTCCGTGAAGGCATTGAACTTGAACGTGTTCCAGCCACCTCCGCCGACCAGAGTATCGCTCCCGCCCCCACCAACCAACACGTTGTCCGCACTGTTGCCAATGATCCGATCATTACCGTGACCACCGATCGCATTTTCGATCACAGTTTTCTCGGTGATCCTGACGTTCTCCTTCATCCCACCTACGCTGGAGCGCGAACCACCTCGCAAGTCAATCGACTGATCCTGCTTGAAACCGGAGAAATCGAACGTATCGTTGCCTCGATCATCCCAAACGGTAAAGTCTGGTTTGTCCGAAGCGGATGTCAGGGTCATCTCTGGCTTTCCGGTGTTGGAGTTGAAGCCATAGATAGTGTCATCCGAGTTGGAGTTGCGGCTTGGCTTGGGCTCGTCATTTGGCGTTTTATCGACGCCTGGCTTGGGCTCGTCCTTTGGCGTTTTATCGGCGCCAGCCTTGGGCTCGCCCTTTGGTGTTTTATCGGCGCCAGCCTTGGGCTCGCCCTTTGGCGTTTTATCGGCGCCTGGCTTGGGCTCGTTTTTTGGCGTTTTATCGACGCCTGGCTTGGGCTCGTCCTTTGGCGTTTTATCGACGCCTGGCTTGGGCTCGTCCTTTGGCGTTTTATCGACGCCTGGCTTGGGCTCATCCTTTGGCGTTTTATCGACGCCTGGCTTGGGCTCGTCCTTTGGCGTTTTATCGACGCCTGGCTTGGGCTCGTCCTTTGGTGTTTTATCGGCGCCAGCCTTGGGCTCGTCCTTTGGCGTTTTATCGACGCCTGGCTTGGGCTCATCCTTTGGCGTTTTATCGGCGCCAGCCTTGGGCTCGTCCTTTGGTGTTTTATCGGCGCCAGCCTTGGGCTCGTCCTTTGGCGTTTTATCGGCGCCAGCCTTGGGCTCGTCCTTTGGTGTTTTATCGGCGCCAGCCTTGGGCTCGTCCTTTGGTGTTTTATCGGCGCCAGCCTTGGGCTCGTCCTTTGGTGTTTTATCGGCGCCAGCCTTGGGCTCGTCCTTTGGTGTTTTATCGGCGCCAGCCTTGGGCTCGTCCTTTGGTGTTTTATCGGCGCCAGCCTTGGGCTCGTCCTTTGGTGTTTTATCGACGCCAGCCTTGGGCTCGTCCTTTGGTGTTTTATCGACGCCAGCCTTGGGCTCGTCCTTTGGTGTTTTATCGACGCCAGCCTTGGGCTCGTCCTTTGGTGTTTTATCGACAATTGGCTTGGGGTGATCATCTCCCTCAGGCTTGGGTTCACATCTAAGTACTTCAGTGCCAAACCCGGAGATGAACGAAAAAGACAAAGTGGAAGTGGCGACTTCTCCAAGTTGCAGCAGCCTGGGGGGCACACCGATATTGACGCTCGATCCGAGCAATCGAGGCAGGAGGGTGAGTCCGCCTGTCACCTGCTCAGATAAACTCAGCAGCTGGGAGTTATTTGAGGGGTTCAGACGAGTGGTCGAGTGCTCGTGGTGATGCGCTCTACTGGCTTCATTGTTGCCAGGAAGTGCCGCAGGTGACGACGGCTGAGCGGCATGGCTAGAAACCTGGAGGCTCAAAACAGGTGCACTTATATTCAACATAATGTTACCTTCTCGATTAGTAATAGAAAAACAACAACCCAACATTTCGCAAACACTACCATTTACGAACTTTTGCAAAATCGTTTCGCCCAACGTACAAGCCCAGCAAAAATTGCACTTTTTACATACTGGAAAGTTTACGTGCAGCAGCGCTTATCAAACTGCAGGCAACATAATGCAGCCGACGCATATGCGAATTTAAAAACAACATCACGACAACTAGACTAGTTACAGTATTTTATTTGAAAACTCTTATCGCATTCGCACTCTTGAACTGTTCGACCCGCCAAGCCCGCTCTGTAAAGCCATGCTGCTCAAGGGCTGGCAGTAGTACCGATCGAAGCTCTCCATTTGGCTCGGGGCATGGCTCCGGCTTGGGATCCGGTGGCTCGGGGCATGGCTCCGGCTTGGGATCCGGTGGCTTAGGGCATGGCTCCGGCTTGGGATCCGGTGGATTAGGGCATGGCTCCGGCTTGGGATCCGTTGGCTTAGGGCGCGGCTCCGGCTTGGGATCCGTTGGCTTAGGCTGCGGCTCCGGCTTGGGATCCGTTGGCTTAGGCTGCGGCTCCGGGGTACCGCCGTGCCCCATTACGTCGCCGGCTTTAATCCGGCCAATGCTTTTTATCAGCAAATCAGCTTTACCATTTCCCGTCACGTCCAGGGCTAGGCTACCCTCGCCACTGCCCTCGTCGTACTTGAGCATGATTTGGCCTGGATGGCCGCTTAAATGATCGACAACCTTTGGCGCACTAATACCTGACGCTTTCAGGATACCTGAGAGATCAATCTTGTCTGTACCGCTCTCAAAATCCAGAATGACGTCGGGATTGTCGGGGGTTGATTCACTTGCTCGGCCATAAACAAAGGTGTCCCCTCCCCCGCCCCCGAGTAATCTGTCCGCCCCACCGCCCCCTTTGAGGCGATTAGCGACCTCATTACCTTTCAGGGTGTCGTTGCCTTTACCCCCCACTGCGTTTTCAAGTACAACGCCCTTGGCGATAGAGACATTCCCCTTCAACGCCCCAACATCTGAAAATGACTCTGCATTGAGATTGATGTTCTGGTCCTGTGAAAACCCGGAGAAATCCAATGTGTCATTTCCACCTCCATCCCAAACACAGAAGACAGGACTGTCGTTCGCTCCCTTCAGACTCAACGCTTCACGGTTGGTATTGGAGTTGAACCCATAGGTCGTATCAGTATTACGGGTTTTGGTATTGACCCCGTATAGCCTCTGTACAGCTGCAATATCATCCATCAACGGTGCAGAAGGCAGCTTTGAGTTGAAATTATGTCCGGGCTGATTTTTCTCCGAGAAATAGCTCATTACCGAGCGCGCCCTGGTATCCCCCGCGTACACCGCGTCACGCCCATAGTCCGCAAAACCATTATATGCACCAGGATGCTCTAAGCCGATGGAGTGCCCTATTTCATGAACAAGTGCTGTGCGGAAAAAACTTCCGACTTCTGGATTCTCCCCTGCGTTCGCCGTTCCAATATTTGCAAATGTTTTATACCTGTACTTGTTGGGCAAAATGGCCACACCACCCGCCGTTCCAGGCATATCATTGATATCTATATGACCGTCAGCGTTTTGTGCATTTTCAGCGAATGTCACGTTGGCGACATCCGCCCAAGACTGCATCGCTTGCCTGGCCTGCTCCGCCTGCTGCGCGGTGAACCCCTTGGAAATACGAAACGACAAATCGATTTTTTTATCGTTGTTGCGATCACTAAAACGCAAACCCTGCCGGGTGATTTGTTTCCCAGCCTGCTCCGTCGTGAATTCCCTCTTATTACTGTGCAGCGTATACCCCTCGCCAGGCCCATCAACAGGTCTATCAGGATTAACATCACGCCTGGGATCAAGTCTTTCAAAAACACCAACTTGAGCAGCTGGCGCTATTAACGAGCTCATAAGCAAAATTCCTCACGCAACCAAATTCAAAGTAGCAACCGCCAAACTCGAAAGACTAAATGCCAACACAGAAACGGTGCCAGTCATCGGCACATGGCTAAGTTCTCACATCACACTCATTCATACCACGCGCAAATTAATTCACTCCGACACACTCTAAACCCTGAACACACTTTGAGCGCACAACTGCAAAAACCTGAAACCATACAAACATATGATATCTTTTAGACTTGATCGCAACCTGCTGATCTTGTTAAAAATAAAGAACTAAAAACAAAATAAACCATGAAATATTATCAACCCATTACTCACAATTAGATAACACCACTTGCCCTCAACAACAACATCCAATCGATTACTCACACCCCCTACTACTTTGCTCACCGTATAACCAAAAAATCTCAGCACCTAACGTTAACGAAAAAACCCGCACTTCCAACCCTCGTGTATTGTGTCTGCCTGACAACCATGACTTTATACACTTCCATAACTGAACGGTCTTACGACCGAATGCTTAGTGGTTTGTAGAAGGTAAGTAAGTGAAGAAAACCCTACATATAGGGCGGCGACGCTGCTTGGAATCTGACACGCCGTGCTGTTTACCCGTAATAACGCAGATCATTTCGCAGCAACAAACATTCGTCCTCCCGCGTCAACACGTGCAGCGAGACTGTCAGTTTTTGTCCGTTGGTTTCAGCGAGTAGAGAGAAAGCATCAAGCCCTGATGGCCTGACGAGCGCATGAGCACATGCCTTGATGCTGCAATGCAAAAAAAAACAGACTTGATCGCGATGTCACCCGCGTATCAAGTCTGTAGATAAAAGTGAAAAATGATTGTTTAGCGCATAGAACAACATCAACGCGAATATTGGTTCACGTCGCTCACACCCGTGTAGGCATTTCATGCCATCCCATTACGTCTCGCGAGCCGAAAGGCCGAGTACTTTTTATCAGGAAGTCAATTTTTTGGTCACCCGACAGGTCAACCCCGAGGAAATAACGTCCGCTCTGCGGGTTGAATCTAATAACGGTTTCGCCA
Organism: Pseudomonas sp. OST1909; assembly: GCF_015277575.1. NCBI lineage: Bacteria > Pseudomonadati > Pseudomonadota > Gammaproteobacteria > Pseudomonadales > Pseudomonadaceae > Pseudomonas > Pseudomonas sp. OST1909. The sequence goes on along the minus strand of NZ_CP063780.1, from coordinate 2,278,604 downwards.
GGTCGACCCGTGAACCTGGGCACCAGCTTCAACTCAACGCCGGTCGTCGCAGCCAGGCCCCTTAAATCGATCTTGTCCCAACCGGCCTTGAAATCAGTCAGTAGGTCAGCCTTCGCGTAGGTAGAGTCTGACGCTGTATTATATTTGAAGATATTGCTCCCACCGCCGCCGCTTAATGTATCCGCGCCCTCACCACCGGTCAGTACATTATTAGATGCATTGCCAAGGATCCGATCATCGCCTGAACCGCCGATAGCATTTTCAATGGCCGACCCGATGCTGATGTGAACATTATTAACCAGCCCACCCAAGCTGGAATAGGCACCGGCACCCAAATTTATGACTTGATGCTGCCTGAACCCGGAGAAGTCCAATGTATCGTTACCCAGTATATCCTCAACCCTGAACCATGGCGTGTCATACGTCGAGGTGAACGACATATCGGGATTTCGGGTATTTGAATTAAAGCCATACACTGTATCCCCCGGAAAATACTGCGTAGACACTTCATTCAGCGCGGGGTTTAAATAGGCCCTTGCCTCAGGTATCGGGCGTGTCTGGACCAAGGGTCTCGAATTCGGCCGTGGCTCGAATTGCGGAATTGGGTTGCGCTCACCCCATTCGTCGCGCCCTGTGAAAACCTGCTTAAACTTTCCGTAATAATCTGTGAACTTACTCACGGTGTCCCTGAAGGCGCCGCTCATCCAGTAATAATGGGTGAGCGCCTGAGTGTGTTCGTTTCTGGAGAAAGGCGGGGTCAGCCCTCCATTGTTGCCATACGTGCGGTTAGTGCCCTCCTTGAACGCCGAAAAGCGCTCAGCAGATGATGAATAGCCGCTATATTGTACGGTGCGCTCGCTGGAGTACCTGGGCATCATCGCTTCGCCAGCAGCGCCTTGCGGCGGGAAGCTGGAGAATGCTGACGGGTTATACACCTGGGAACCCATACCGGAACCATATACATTCATAATGTCAATACTCCATCCAAATCATATATCAATTTAAATAATTACCATCTATCGCATGATTAGGAGATACGTACAAAACAAACACTCACACGATCAAAGCGCGGCCAAATTCGCACAAACATTCCCCCGCTCACAACAGCCTATTTATTTCAAACTAAAACTTACACCCCACAGACAAGAAAACTTAGGAAAACACCACCTAACCGAAACATCAACATACAACCAGACATTCCAGACCTATGATTTTCAAACAACAGTCTTAGACAAGGCCGCTGAACCACAGGTTGTTCACTAACAAAATTACATTATCTGAAAATCGATAACACTCCGTTCACCATACGCTTGAAGACCGAAGTCACTTTCTTGATAACCCCCATTCCAGACCAGGGTGACGGCTCAGGCGCAGGGCGCGGATCCGTGTCTGAATGCGTATCCGGATCGGACGGTGGAACGGGAGCCGGGTACGGGTCGGGCACAGCAGTAATGTTGGTTTCAGAAGCCGGAATCACCGTGGGTGACTGATTGTTCCAAACCACATCCGTCGGTTTTATCTGGCCTTGGCTGACCACCAACAGATCCGCCGTACCATTGCCTGTCGTATCCACCGCCAGGGTGTAACGGCCAGTTGTAGAGTCGCGGCCAAGCACCGCCTCACCTGCACTGCCGCTGAATTGATCGGCAAAGCTCAACGACTTGAGCCCCACCGCCCGAAGGGCTCCGGTCAGGTCGATCTTATCGATCCCGCTGTGAAAGTCCTGGATGATATCCGGATGCTGCGGCGTCGAATCGCTGACGCGCTGATAGACGAACGTATCCGCCCCGGCCCCACCGTGCAGCTTATCTACGCCCCGGCCGCCCGTGAGGCGATTGTTTTCTTCGTTGCCCACCAAGGTATCGTTGCCGGAGCCGCCAATGGCGTTTTCCACGCTCACGCCCTTGGCAATCGACACATTCCCCCGCAAGCCACCTACATCTGAGAATGTCTCGGCCTTGAGGTTGATGGTTTGGTTCTGGGTAAACCCGGAGAAGTCGAGCGTGTCGTTACCACCGCCGTCCCAAACGGTGAAAACTGGTTTTTCATTCCCGCGCTTGAGGCTATAGAACTCCCGGCCAGAGTTGGAATTGAAACCGTAGGTGGTATCGGTATTGCGTGTTTTTGTATTCGCGCCATAAAGCCGCTGGGCAGCGGCAATATCATCCATCATTGGCGCCATCGGGCTGTGCCCGGCAAAGTTGTGCCCAGGCTGATGAGTCTCCGCCCAGTAACTCATGACACTGCGTGCCTTGGTGTCCTGCGCATATTCGGCAGAGCGGGAATAATTGAAGCCCCCGCCATCGTATGCACCCGGATGACTGAGCCCCAGGGTATGTCCCAACTCGTGGATCAACAGCCCAAGGAAATGGCTGCCCATTGTCGGGTTATGCTCACCACTGGTCCCGATATTGGCCTGCATTCTGGAGTTATACCGGTTAGGCAAGCTCGCCCAGCCTGACGAACCTGACATACCCCTGATACTAATGGTTCCGTCGGTGTTAGAGCCGTTTTCTACAAATTCGATATTGGCTATGTCCGCCCAGTATTGCAGGGCTTGTCTGGCGCGTTCCTTCTGAGCAGCGTTGAAGCCACTGGAAAAATTGAAACCCACTACAACTTTGCCATCTTTATTGAGGTCATGAAACTTGGAGCCACTGCGCGTGATTTGTTTCGCCGCCTGATCCGTGGTAAAGGCTTTTTTATTATTCGCCCAACGTAGAATGTCGTGCTCGGCGGTTGATAAATTGAAGTGCGATGTCACTGGGGACTGCTCGCGGGCAGCCTGTCTGACAGGGAGATGCATGGCGTATTGTCACTCTCAACAGTGAAGAGTTAACCGTCCATGTATGAATTACCGACACTGGTCGATCCATTGCCAGCCCGATAAAAATCCCATATTTAAAACATCTTCACTACCGCTATTTAATTGCAGTAACACGCAATAAACGCGCCAGTAAAAAAACCGTACAAGTTTTAGTTGGCGCGACACATCCGTACATATCAACACGCCCAAAAGCCTGATAACAGAAAAAGAAAAACGTAGAAAATATTTAATTAAATGGGTCAAGAATTGAGCTTCAAACATTACGAAACCCACTCAAACACCCCGAAGAAAAAAAACTCAACGCCAAGGTTCTGATCTGATGCTCGAGCATGGCCGAGCCTTACACGAAGAGGTTGTCCTGACCTACCGCGACATGCTGCGCATCACCCGTGACGATCACGAGTATCCGTGATCCAGGCAACACAGCAGGCGCTCAACGGTATGCTCCAGAGGCCCGGAATTATCCAGCACAAACAAACCCGCGCCGTTTCCGGCAATCAGCTCAGCGGTAAATCGCGCGTTGCGCGCCAATCGCTCTTCGATGTCCGCCAATGACTCACGCCCGCGTGCGATCAAACGTTGGCGCAATACGGCTTGATCGACCGTCAGCAGCAACACCAACAATGTGGGGTAACGCTCACGGGTCTGCGCCAGGTGGGCGCGAGAGCCATTGACCAGCACATCGTCCCCTGCGGCCAGCCACTCGTCGATTTCCCTGGGGATGCCATACGACAAGCCATTGGCCTGCCAGCTCAAGGCAAACGCGCCCTCGGCGTCCATCCGCGCAAACTCCTGCGGGCTCACCCCTTGCGCCGCTTCGCCCACTGCCTCCGCCGAGCGTGTGATCACCCGGCGCACCATGCGACAACCACGCGCCTGCAAGCGCAGGCGTGCGGCATCCAGCAGGCTGTCCTTGCCCGAACCCGATGGCCCGATGAGATAGATCAACCTGCCCGTCATCAAAACACCCTCTTGGCTTGTCTCCAGGCTTGTTGCGCCCCCGGCAACGCGTCGCAGTAACCGACCTGCGCCAAGTAGCGACCACTGGAAAGTATATCCAGCAATTTTTCGCCAGCCAGGCCGGCGGCGGCCACATTACCCGAGTGCGCGCTGCCGCGCACCTGTGGGAGGGGGCTTACTCCCGATGGCGGTGTGATATTCAGCTGATCCTTGACTGACCTGATGCTATCGGGAGCAAGCCCCCTCCCACATTTGCCCTCTAGTGCTTGGAAAAATGCATTTCACAGGCACGAAAAAGGCGACCCTCAGGTCGCCTTTTGTCATTGCGCGTACTGCTTGCTCAACCCCGGCGGCACGCCCTGCACATTGGTTTCTTCCCAGGGCCCGTTGGGGCTGATGGAACGGCTCCAGCCGTTGCTCCAACGGTAGTAGGTACGCTGGCGGTAGAAGGTGTCGGGCTGGTCGTCGAGCACGTACACCTGCATCTTGCCGTCCCAGTGGCTGGCAGCCCCCGGTGGTGGAGCAAAGGTGGGTGACTTGCTTGGCAGTGGCTTTGGCGGCGGGGTCACCGGGCCGGAAGGCTTGGTACTCGGCTGAGTCGACGGGCCCGATGGCGGGATGGTCGGGCCGGTGGGTGCCGCAGGTGGGCGGTGGACCGCACAGGCGCTCAGGCCGAGTACCAGGCTGAGCAGGGTGATGCGTGCAAATGCGGTCATGGGCGTTTCCTCAGAATTACTTGTCCGGAGTGTCGATGGTCAATTGCTGCAGCGCAGTGGTGCTGCTGGCCAGCGGTTGGCTGCGGCCGATCCATTCGCCAGTGGTCGGTTGGCCGGCCCGGGATATGCGCGCAACCAATTGGACTTCGGGGAAGTTGGACAGTTTCAACTGCGGCATCATCGCGTCGGCATCGCCCAGTTCGACGGTGATGGGAAGTTCGGCAACGGTGACGCGCTTGGCCGCCAAGGGTGCCGGTGGACCGCTGACTGCACGGGCGAAGATGAACACACTGTCGGTCGGCAAGGCTTTGGCTTTCGCTTCGGCGGACAGGTCTACACGCACGGTCATTACCGCCTTGCGCGCGACCGTACCGCCGCTCTCTTTAAGCTTCTCGCCAGCCCGGTCAATACCGCCTTGCAGCGCTACACGGGAGTTGTCCTGCGGTGGCAGTTGCGCCAGCAGACGGTTCCAGTAATCGATTGCTTCCTGATAACGCTGGCCTTCAAAAGCGGCGATCCCCAACAGGCCAAGGCTGGTGACTTCCTTGGGATCGAGCTTTAACGCCTCGTCGGTCAGCGCCTGCACCTTGGGCGACCACTGTTTGTTGTCGGCAAAGTATTGTGCCTGGGCCCACTGGCCAAGCAATTCCGGCTGGCGCCCGGCCAAGGCTACGGTGCGTTCAAAGACTTTGGCGGCATCGGCGGAACGGTCCTGAGCCATGTAGGCGCGCCCCAGGAAATACAGGCCCTCGGCCGAATCCGGCTGGGCTGCCGCGGCACGCTCCAGGCGCTGAGTCATGTCGGCCATGGACACCGGAGGCTGTGAGAATTCACGGGTCAGTTCGACCTTGTCGCTTGCCCCATAATGCAGGTACAGCGCAACGCCAAGCACAGGCACCAGAAACGCCGCCAAAAACGGCAGCGGTTTGCCCAGGCGCGATTCACGGGGCTTTTCCACGCCCTCGGTATCGGCCAGCAACTCGCGAGCCGCCTCGGCGCGGCCCGTATCCAGTTGCACGGCGTTCAATACACCTTCGTCTTGCTGCACTTGCAGCTCGGCGACACGTTCCTGATACAGCGCCACGTTCAGCGCGGTACGATCCTCTTCACGCTGGGCGCGACGGTCACGCAGTACAGGAATCAACAGGAAACTCAGGGCAATCAGAAGCAGCAAGCCGGCTGCGAGCCAGAAATCAATCATCAGTCTTGGTGTCCAGCAATTGGTCGAGGCGTTTACGCTCTTCAGGGGACAGCGCGTCGGAACCATCGGTAGGCGCGGCGCGGCGACGGCGCACGATCACCGCCATCACCACGACGCCGGCCAGCAGCAGCCCGGCGGGGCCGAACCACAGCAGCGCGGTCTTGCCGGTAAGGGCCGGTTTGTAGCGCACGAAATCACCGTAGCGGTCGACCATGAAGTCGATGATCTGCTGGTTATCCTTGCCCTCCCCCAACATGCGGAAGATTTCTTTACGCAGGTCAGCGGCGATGGGCGCGTTGGAGTCGGCGATGTCCTGGTTCTGGCACTTGGGGCAGCGCAGTTCCTTGGTCAGGTCGCGGAAACGCTCACGCTCGGCGTCATTGGCAAATTCATAGGTGTCGATGGCGGCATGGGCCACACCGGCCAGGCCCAGGGCTAAAACAGCAGCGGTCAACCAACGCTTCATGGCTTGGCCTCATCGACCAGGGCCTGGTACTTGGCGGCCAGTTGCTCACGCCAGACTACCTCGTCGATCACGCCGACGAACTTGTCGCGGATCACGCCCTTGGCATCGATGAAGAAGGTTTCCGGCGCGCCATAGACGCCCAGGTTCAAACCCAGGTTGCCGTCTTCATCACGGATATCGAGCTGGTACGGGTTATGAAACTCGGCCAGCCATTTCAAGGCCGCCGCATTGTCGTCCTTGTAGTTGATTCCGTAGATCACCACGCCCTTTTCGGCCAGCTTGTTCAGCACCGGGTGTTCGACGCGGCATGAGATGCACCAGGTGGCCCACACGTTGACCAGCGCCGGCTTGCCCTGCAGGTCTGCCTGGGTCAGGGTCTTGTCACCCTGCACCGTCGGCAGGTTGAACGCGGGAAACGGCTTGCCGATCATCGCCGAGGGTAACTCGGCCGGGTCCAGGTACAGCCCGCGATACAGGAACACTGCCATCAGCAGAAACAACGCCAGCGGCACCACCATCAACCAACGTTTCATACTGCCGCTCCTGAAAGGCCCAATGCTTCACGCACACGGCTGCTGACCTTGACCCGATAACGCCGATCCAGCGCGGCGAGCAAACCGCCAAAGCCTGTGAGCAACCCGCCGAACCAGATCCAGCGCACGAAGGGTTTGACATGCACCCGCACAGCCCAGGCGCCGTCGCCCAAGGGTTCACCCAGCGCCACATACAGGTCACGGGTGAAACCGGCGTCGATACCGGCTTCGGTCATCATTGAACTTTGCACTGTGTACAGGCGCTTTTCAGGGTGCAATACGGCGATTTCCTTGCCATTGCGCACTACGCGCACGGTGCCTTTATCCGAGGTGAAGTTCGGCCCTTCGAAGTGCCTGGCGCCTTCGAAGATGAACTGGTAACCGGCCAGGTCCATGGACTCACCCGGCGCCAGGCGCAGGTCGCGCTCGGCGCTGTTCTGGCTGGAGAGCACTACGCCCAAAGCACACACGGCGATGCCAATGTGAGCGATCTGCATGCCCCAGTAACTACGGGTAAGGGTGGGCAAGCCTTTGATCAGGCCTTTGTGGCGCGTCTTGTCGAAGATGTCCCGCACGCCGGCCAGCAACACCCAGGCCGCCAGCAGGAACGTGGCGAGTACCGCCCAATTGAAGTCGCCGTAGGCGAACCCGGCGATCACTGCCAGGGCCACGCTGCCCAACAGCACCGGCATCAACATGCCTGCCAGCCACTTCACCGGGGTGTCTTTCCAGCGCACCAGCACACCGACCGCCATCACTACCATCAACAGGCCCATCAACGGGATGAACAACGCATTGAAGTACGGCGGGCCCACGGACAGCTTGGCGCCGCTCAAGGCATCCAGCACCAGCGGGTAGAGGGTGCCGAGCAGGATCATTGAAGCGGCGACCACCAGTACCAGGTTATTGCCCAGCAGCAGGGTTTCGCGCGACCACAGGTTGAAACCGACCTGGCTCTTGACCACCGGTGCGCGCAGGGCGAACAGGGTCAGGGAACCACCCACCACAAACAGCAGGAAGATCAGGATGAACACGCCGCGCTCGGGGTCGGAGGCAAACGCATGCACTGACGTCAGCACCCCCGAACGCACAAGGAAAGTGCCGAGCAGGCTGAGGGAAAACGCGGCGATGGCGAGCAATACCGTCCAGCTTTTGAATACGCCACGCTTTTCGGTCACTGCCAGGGAGTGAATCAGCGCCGTGCCCACCAACCAGGGCATGAAGGACGCGTTTTCCACCGGGTCCCAGAACCACCAGCCGCCCCAGCCGAGTTCGTAGTAGGCCCACCACGAACCCAAAGTGATACCGATGCCGAGGAAAGCCCAGGCGACGATGGTCCATGGCCGTGACCAACGCGCCCACGCCGCATCCAACCGCCCGCCAAGCAAGGCAGCGATGGCAAACGCAAAAGCTACGGAGAAGCCCACGTAACCCATGTAGAGCATCGGCGGGTGCACGATCAGGCCGATGTCCTGCAACAGCGGGTTGAGGTCATGCCCGTCTGCCGGGATCTGCGGCAGGATGCGGCTGAACGGGTTGGAGGTCATGATCAGAAACAGCAGGAAGCCGATGCTGATCATGCCCATCACCGCCAGGACTCGCGCCAGCATCACTTGCGGCAGTTGGCGCGAGAACACCGACACGGCAAAAGTCCAGCCGCCGAGGATCAGCGCCCACAGCAGCAACGAACCTTCGTGGGCGCCCCACACGGCGCTGAACTTGTAGTACCAGGGCAAGGCGCTGTTGGAGTTGTTCGCCACATAGGCGACGGAAAAGTCGTCGGTCATGAAGGCATAGGTCAGGCAACCGAAGGCGAACAGCAGGAAGGCAAACTGACCCCAGGCGGCCGGCTGCGCCAGGCTCATCCACAAACGATCGCCGCGCCAGGCACCGAGCAACGGCACCACGGCCTGGACCACGGCAAAGCACAGGGCGAGGATCATCGCCAGTTGGCCCAGTTCAGGAATAAACAATGCGGACGTCATCACTTAGCCCTCCTTGGCTGGGGTCGCGGGTGCGGACTGGCCACTGTCTTTCAGGGCCTTGGTGACCTCGGGCGGCATGTACTTTTCATCGTGCTTGGCCAGTACTTCGTCCGCCACTACCACACCATCGGCGTTGAGTTTGCCCAGAGCGACGATGCCCTGGCCTTCGCGGAACAGGTCCGGGAGGATGCCGCGGTAGGTGATGGTCACGGCCTTGTTGAAATCGGTGACCACGAAGGTCACGTCCAGAGAATCGCCGGAACGCTTCAACGAGCCCTGCTCCACCATGCCGCCGGCACGGATGCGCGTGTCCAGCGGGGCTTCGCCGTTGGCGATCTGCGTGGGGGTGTAGAACAGGTTGATGTTCTGCTGCAGGGCGCTCAAGGCCAGGCCCACGGCAATGCCGACGCCGACCAGGATGGCAAGGATGATCAACAGACGCTTTCTACGCAGCGGATTCACTTTTCGGTCTCCCGGCGCAGACGTCGCGCCTCTTGTTGCAGGTAACGCTTGCGGGCCAGGATCGGCGCGGCGACGTTGAGGGCCAGCACCGCCAGGCAGATGCCGTAGGCGCTCCAGACATACAGGCCGTGGTGGCCCATGGCGAGAAAATCACTGAAAGAAGCAAAGCTCATCCCCGCGCTCCCAGGCTGGCTTGCACTTGGGCTTTGACCCAACTGGTGCGGGCTTCGCGCTTGAGCACTTCAAGGCGCATGCGCAGCAACAGCACGGCGCCGAAGAAGCAGTAGAACCCCAGCACCATCAGCAGCAGTGGCGCCCACATTTCCACGGGCATCGCCGGTTTTTCGGTGAGGGTGAAGGTGGCGCCCTGGTGCAGGGTGTTCCACCACTCTACCGAGTATTTGATGATCGGGATGTTGATCACGCCGACAATCGCCAGCACCGCGCAGGCTTTGGCGGCGCTATCGCGATTGCTGATGGCGTTGCCCAGGGCAATCAGGCCGAAGTACAGGAACAGCAGGATCAGCATCGAGGTCAGGCGTGCGTCCCACACCCACCAGGAACCCCAGGTCGGCTTGCCCCAGATCGCGCCGGTGACCAGCGCCACGGCGGTCATCCACGCACCAACAGGTGCAGCGCACTGCAGGGCCACATCGGCCAGTTTCATCTTCCACACCAGGCCGACGATGCCGCACACCGCCAGCATCACGTAGCAGGACTGGGCCAGCATCGCGGCAGGGACGTGGATATAGATGATGCGAAAGCTATTGCCTTGCTGGTAGTCCGGCGGCGCGAAGGCCAGGCCCCAGACCAGGCCGGTGCCGATCAGCAATACGGCGGCGACGCTCAACCACGGCAGCAGCTTGCCGCTTATGCCATAAAACCATTTGGGCGAGCCGAGCTTGTGAAACCAGGTCCAGTTCATTGCATTTTCCATCACGGGTGCTTTTCGTCGTGGCGAAAAGCTTAGGGTCTTTACTGACTCAACGTCATTAACGCCGAGTCAGACCTCATTATTCACCGACGCTGATTTTCAGGCCGGCGGCTATAGCAAAGGGTGTCAGGGTTACCGCCAGGGCGGTCAGGCTACCAAGCCACAAGAGGTAACCGGTCGCCGGCATCCCCATGAGCGCGGCTTGCAAAGCGCCGCTGCCCAGGATCAACACCGGGATATACAAAGGCAGAATCAACAGGGCCAGCAGCAGGCCACCCCTTTTCAAGCCCACAGTCAAGGCGGAGCCCACCGCCCCCAACAGGCTGAGCACCGGCGTACCGAGCAACAAGGACACCAGCAACACGGGCAGGCATTCGACAGGCAAGCCCAGCATCATCGCCAGCAGCGGCGAGAGCAAGACTAGCGCCAGGCCGGAAAAAGCCCAGTGTGCCAGTACCTTGGCCAGTACCAGAAGTGGCAGGGGGTGCGACGAAAGGACCCACTGCTCCAGGGATCCGTCTTCGAAATCACTGCGAAACAGCCCGTCCAGCGAGAGCAGGACCGATAAAAGTGCCGCGACCCACACCAGTCCCGGGGACAAGGTTTGCAACAGTTTAGTCTCCGGGCCGACCGCCAGCGGGAACAGCGCGATCACAATCGCAAAGAACACCAGCGGGTTGGCCAGCTCGGCCGGGCGACGGCACAATAGCCGCGCTTCACGGGCCACCAACAGGGCAAACACACTCATGCCGACCACCGTCCGAGATCCAGCTCCCGGTAACCACCCGGCTTGCGCGCCAGGGTATGGTGGGTGGTGAGCACCACCAGGCCGCCCTGCTCGCAGTGCCGGGCCAGGTGCTCTTCGAGCTGGGCTACGCCCTGTTTGTCGAGAGCGGTGAAGGGTTCGTCGAGAATCCACAGCGGCGGGCCGGGCAGGTACAAACGCGCCAGGGCCACGCGGCGCTGCTGGCCGGCTGACAGCGTGTGACAGGGCACATCTTCAAAGCCCTTGAGGCCAACGGCGGCCAGGGCCTGCCAGATGCCATCGCGAGTAGCAGGGTGATGCAGGGCGCTGAGCCAGCTGAGGTTTTCTTCAGCGCTGAGCACGTCCTTGATACCCGCGGCGTGGCCGATCCAGACCAGGTTGCGCGCCAGCTCGGCACGTTGTTCGTGCAGGGGCTTACCGTTGAGCCGAACAACACCCGCCGTGGGCTGCATCAAACCGGCCAGCAGACGCAGCAGACTGGTCTTGCCGCTGCCATTGGGGCCGCTGATTTGCACCATGTCGCCAGCCGCCAGACGCAGGTCGAGTTGCTCGAACAACAGGCGAAGGTCGCGTTCACAGGCAAGCGCTACGGCTTCAAGAAGAGGGCTGGTCAAGAGATCGCGGGCCTTTACGGTTCAAGTCGGCGGTGCAGCGGCCGTTATAGAGAGATGCACAATAACGACTTTGGCGACCGATTTTAGAGAGCTGGATCAAATAGTTGTGAGGTTTTTACCGCTCTCTTTGCAGACGGGCGGCATTATACATGCGATGCCCTACTCTAAAGAGGGCAATTTCCCCAGAGACGATGCGCACGATGACCGGTGAGATCAATCTTCCTCCACTGCCTCCAGCCTCGGCACCCAAGGCTGCCCCGCTGCCTGCGGCTGGCGAGTTGCTCAAGCTCCTGGAGCCACAGGCCGGGTTGATTGGCGCCGGAAAAACCGTAAACGCTGAAGTCATCGCGCTGAAACAAGGCAGTGAAGCCTTTCAGCTGTTGCTCAAGCTGACCCTTGAAGGTGGTCGCCAGACCCTGGTTCAAGCCAGCAGCGCCCAGCCCTTGCCTCTGGGCAGCAATGTGGCAGTGAGCCAAACGCCAGCGGGCAACCTGGCCATTACCTTGCAGCAAGCCATGAGCGCCAACGTCGCTGCCCTCACCCGCCTCGACACCACACAAATGCCGGTGGGCACGCTGCTGCAAGCCAAGGTGCTGACCACTCAGATGCTGCCTCAAGGCTCAGCGCAAGCGGCGATCTATCGCTCGCTGGTGAGTGTGCTCAATAACGCGCTGGCCGGTACCACGCTGACGCTGGAAAGCCCTCAACCCTTGCGGGTCGGCAGCTTGCTCAGTGCCGTGGTGCAGAACGCGCAAACCCTGAATTTTGTGCCGCTGAGCGGGCTGAAAGACCAACTGGCCGTGACGCAGCAACTGGCCACCCAGCAAAGTCGCCAAGGCTCGCTGGATGCGGTGTTCACTGCCCTGCAAAACCTGCCCCGTGGCGACAACACCTCGGCCGAGCTGCGGGCCGCTGCCGAGCGTTTACTGGCAGCCTTGCCCGATCTGGCGCAAGTCAGCAATCCCAAGGTACTGGCACAAGTGGTGCAAAACAGCGGCGCCTTCCTGGAAGCCAGATTGCTCGCTGGGCAGAACCCACAAATCCCACCGCTGGATATGAAAGGCGCGCTGTTGCGCCTGGTCGCGGACCTGCTGCCCGCCCTGCCCGCCAACACCAACCTGAATGCGATCCTCGCCGCCAATACCCTGGCCCAGGTGCTGCCGCACTTTGTGCGCAGCCCGTTGAACACTCTCGGCCAGGTCGGCGCTCGGCAGATACCCGCCGGTTTCCCGTTGCCGGAGCGGCTGATCGCGAAACTGGAAGGTGAAGGCGACCTGGAAAACCTGCTGCGCCTGGCCGCCGGGGCGATCTCGCGCTTGCAGAGCCACCAACTGTCGAGCCTGGAACAGACCGGCACCACCGCCGATGGCCGCCTGCAAACCACGTGGCAGTTGGAAATCCCCATGCGCACCCTGCAAGACATCGTGCCGTTGCAGGTCAAGTTTCAGCGCGAGGAGCCTGCGCCTGACAAGGATCAGCCCGAGCGCAAGGATAAAAAAGATCCGAAGCAGATGCTCTGGCGCGTCGAACTGGCCTTCGACATGGAGCCGCTGGGGCCGCTGCAAGTTCAGGCGCAGTTGTCCCAGGGCAAACTGTCCAGTCAGTTGTGGGCCAGTCGCCCTTTCACCGCCAGCCTGATCGAAAGTCACCTGGGCAGCCTGCGCGAGCGCCTGGTGTCATCCGGACTCAACGTCGGCGACCTGGATTGCCACCTGGGCACCCCGCCACGCGGTGCAAAAACCGGATTGGAACAACGCTGGGTGGATGAAACCGCATGAAGAACGCCGCCCCACCCCGCCAGGCCATCGCCCTCAAGTACGACGGCCAACAAGCCCCCACCCTGACCGCCAAGGGCGATGACGCCCTGGCCGAAGCGATTCTCAAGCTGGCACGGGAAAACGAAGTACCCATCTATGAAAACGCCGAGTTGGTGAAGCTGCTGGCGCGTATGGAACTGGGGGACAGCATTCCAGAAGAGCTCTATCGCACGATTGCCGAGATCATTGCGTTTGCATGGACGTTGAAGGGCAAGTTCCCGGTGGGCTACGACCCGGATGCGGGGCCGATGGAGCGGGATGTCACTGAGCGTGGCGACGATTACTGAGTAGCCACAGGCATACCAAGATCCACTGTGGGAGGGGGCTTGCTCCCACATTTTTTGATCTGTGTTCAGTTCAGGACTTCACTCAGAGGAATGAAATTGACCCGGTCGCCAATGGCCAATGTGGTCCCCTCCATCACCTCCACAAACCCTTCCGCCCACGCTGCGCTACGCAGCACCCCGGAGCTCTGGTTGCGATAGATAATCGCCTTGCCCTGCTCGATACGCCCGCGCAGGTATTCGCGGCGGTTGCCAGGCTTGGGCCAGTCGAATCCTGCCGGCACCTCGAAACGCAGCGGCTGCACCTGCGCCACGCCTTGGCGGCGCAGCAGGTACGGGCGCGCCAATAGCGCAAAGGTCACCAGGGTCGAGGCCGGGTTACCTGGCAGGCCGATCACCGGCACGCCACGAAAATGCCCGAAGGTCAGCGGTTTGCCTGGCTTGATCGCCAGCTTCCACAACGCCAACTCGCCCTCTTCACGCAAGGCAATGCCGAGGAAGTCCGCTTCGCCCACCGACACACCGCCGGTAGACAGAATCAGGTCGACGCTACCCAGGCCGGCCAAACACGTACGGGTCTGTTGCAGATCATCCGGCAGAATCCCGGCATCGATCACTTCGCAGCCCATGCGCGCCAGCCAGCTGCACAGCACGCGACGGTTGCTGTTGTAGATCTGCCCCGGGCCCAGCGGCAAGCCTGGCTCGATCAATTCATCCCCGGTCGACAGCACGGCCACGCGCGGGCGACGCACCACATCGAGCCGATCCCGCCCCAGAGACGCAGCCAGGCCCAACTCGATGGGCCCCAGGCGCGTTCCGGCACTGAGTACGCACTCACCCACCGTGGTCTCCTGGCCCTGTGGTCGGATGTTGTCGCCCACCCGTAACGATTCGGTGAAACTTACGCGCTGATCGGCATGAACCACCGCGTTTTCCTGCATTTGCACGCAGTCTGCGCCTTCGGGTACCGGCGCGCCGGTAAAGATCCGTGCGCAGGTGCCGGCCGCCAGCGGCTCGGGCGCAGTGCCGGCGAAAATGCGTTGGCTCACCACCAGCGGTTCCCCGGTCCAGTCCGCCAGGCGCACGGCGTAGCCGTCCATGGCACTGTTGGGCCACGGCGGCAGGTCGAGCGTCGAGATCAGGTCCTGGGCCAGTACGCGGCCATCGCACTGCGCCAGGGGCAGCGCCTGCTGGTCACGGATCGGCGCCGATTCCGCCATGGCGAGCAGCCGCTGCAAGGCTGCTTCCACCGGCATCAGTGCGCCGGTCTTGCCCGGCTTATCCACGGGATTCACAGGGTAGGGCCTGCTTCAGGTGCGGGACGAAATTGCATGGGCGGTGACGATTATCCAGTTGCTCGGCGAGGATGCCATCCCAACCAGTGCGCACGGCATTGGTGGAGCCCGGCAGGCAGCACACCAGGGTGCCATTGGCCAGGCCGGCCAGGGCGCGTGATTGCACGGTGGAGGTGCCGATATCGGCCACGGAGATCTGGCGGAACAGTTCGCCGAAGCCATCGACCTGCTTGTCGAGCAGGCAGCTCACGGCTTCAGGGGTGCTGTCACGGCCGGTGAAGCCGGTGCCCCCGGTGATCAGCACCACTTGCACCACGTCTTCGGCGATCCAGTGGGCAACCTGGGCGCGAATCTTGTAGAGGTCGTCCTTGAGCAGCACGCGCTCGGCCAGATGGTGGCCGGCGGCGGTCAGGCGATCGACGAAGACCTGGCCGGAGGTGTCGGTGTCCAGGGTGCGGGTATCGCTGACGGTCAATACAGCAATATTCAGGGGTACAAAGGGCGCATCGGCCTTGGCTTTCATGGCTCGGTCCAGTTGTCGAAAAAACAGCCCGATGTTATATCACAGGCCCCTCTTTACCTGCCGCAGTGGAACCGCCATGTCTCTTGAATCTTCACCCCTGCCTTGTTCGATTCTGTTGTTGGCCGGTGGTCGTGGCCAACGCATGGGCGGCCAGGACAAGGGGCTGCTTCAATGGCGGGGCGAGCCCTTGATTGCCCACCTGCAACGGCTGGTCAGGCCGCTCACGGATGACCTGATCATCTCGTGCAATCGCAACCTTGAACACTACGCGCCCTATGCCGACCAACTGGTCAGTGATGACAGCTCGGACTTTCCCGGCCCGTTGGCGGGTATCCGAGCAGGACTCTTCGCTGCACGCCATGAACATCTGCTGATCTTGCCGTGCGATGTGCCGCAGATTGATGAGCGACTGCTGGCCGACCTGCGTCAGATTGCCCAACGCAATCTGCAGGTTCCCGTCATGGTGCGTCATGGCGAGTTCTGGGAACCCTTGCTGTGCATTATCCCAACAGGCCTGAAAGATCAGGTGGAACGGGCCTGGCAAGCGGGTGAACGCAGCCCGCGCAAGGTCCTGCTGCAACTGGGTGGCGTCGGCCTGGAATGCCCGGCCGATGACCCGCGCCTGGCCAATCTTAATACGCCCGAGCTGTTGCACCCACGGGCTGGCGTGTCAGAATGAGCCTTTCACAAGGAACTTTGCCGACGTCCCATACGTCACAAGGTCAGCAATTTAAAAGTATTTTCTCGGAGACAAACTCATGACTCAACGGACCATCGCCGCTCTCATGCTTGCACTGGGCCTCGCCACCCTCGCCGGTTGCGCCTCGCCAACAGTGATCACCCTGAATGACGGTCGCGAAATCCAGGCCGTCGACACCCCGAAATTTGACGAAGATTCGGGTTTCTACGAATTCCAACAGCTTGACGGCAAGCGCACCCGCATCAATAAAGATCAGGTTCGCACCGTTAAAGATCTGTAAGCCTTAACGCTTGCCAACAAGGCCCGCCTCGCGCGGGCCTTGTCGTTTGCGGCGTTTACCAGTCGAGGGTGATACGGCTGTGAAAACTGCGTTCTTCACCATTTAGCGGGTCGATGAAACGCACGCCCTGGGCCAGCAGCTTCAGGGGGTGGGCGTAGTCGTCCTCGGCGTCCTTGACCACCTCGGGATAGAACGGGTCATTGCAGATACTCGCCCCGAGGGCAGTCATGTGTACGCGCAGCTGGTGTTTCTTGCCAGTCACCGGGAACAGACCGTAACGCCATAAACCACCCTTTTTCTCGCGCACCTCAACGGCCGTCTCGGTGTTGCTGGCGCCCGGCCCTTCCTGCATCCGAAAGAAGGGTTCGCCATCCACCAGGCGGCTTTTATGCACCAGGGGAAAGCTCAGATTCGGCAGGGCCGGGGCGATGGCTTCGTAGAATTTGTCGATACGCCGCGTGGGAAACAGTTGCTGGTACGCCGAGCGGCTTTGCGGGTTGGCCGAGAACAGCACCAGCCCCGCCGTGTGCCTATCGATGCGGTGCAACGGCACCAGGGCGGGGTTGTCCAGGCGACGGATCAGGCGACGCAACAGGGTTTGCTCAACGTACTCGCCGGCGGGAGTTACCGGCAGGAAATGCGGCTTGTCCGCCACCACCAGATGTTCATCGGCGTACAGGATAGTTTCCTGTGCCGGAATCACTTTTTCGTTGGGTACTTCGCGAAAGTAATAGATGCACAGGCCTTCCTTGTAGGCCAGGCCCTGGCTGATCGGGCTACCGTTGATATCCAGCACTCGCCCCCGGGCAATGCGGTCCCGCCACTGTTCACGGCCAATGGCCGGGAAGTGATCGCACAGGCAGTCGATCACCGTTGCCCAAGGCCCCGGTGGCAGATACAACGTGCTGGCTTGGTGCTGGGCGGCGGAAAAACCGGAAGTGGACATGCAAATGCTCGAACCTGGAAACAGGCGGGTATTATCCCGCATGGAGCGCGATTGAGCCTAGGGCCGTTCTCATGCCTTGGCCAGTTGGGCCCGCAGCACCGGCGAAGCGCTCGCCGCCTCGGTGAACTCCTTGAGCCAGCGCAGTACGTCCACTGCTTCCCAACGGCCCGGATCATAGAGCGCGTAGAGCAAGCCTTGATAACCCACCACATCCAACTGTTTGTGATAACCGGCACGCTGGAACAGCGCCTCGATTTCCGCAAAGCAGGTGTTGAAATGCACTTTGTTGAAGGGCGTCTTGCCTTCCGTGACCAGCCCATCGAGGCGCAGCTCGTTGACCGCGTCGCGCACCACATCGGCGGACATGCGATTGACGCTGCTTTTCAATTGTTCAACATTCACCACGGGCGTTCCCTCTATTCAATCGCTGTACGAATATACAGTAACGTAATATCGGCGAACCCGCCATCGGATAAACGTCAGCGCAGAAAGGCAACGACCTGGTCGGTGTCGAACGGCCAGTCCAGTTCCGCCCCGGTGTCCTTGCGGCGAAGCACCGGAATCCGCAGGCCGTAGTCTTCTGTCAGGTCATCTGGCTCAGTGATATCCACCAACTCCACCAGCAGCCCGTGTTCGACGAGCGGCATGATTTCGGCTTCGGCAATTTCACACAGATGGCAACCCAGGGTGCCGAACAGCTGGCATTCAGGAGGCATGACGAGAGAACCCGGTCAGAAAAACAAGTGACCATTCTAAACCCGCTCGCGCCATGAAATCCCATTGCCGACAAAACACCTGACCCAAGTCACCATGGCCTATAACTGATTCAGCGATTCTCGCGGCTTTTTGCCCGTCCACCTGCAATGGAGATGCCTGTGTTTGCCAACCTGCTGATCATCCTGGCCTCATCTCTGGTGGTGATTGCGCTGTTTCGCCGGCTGCAACTGCCGCCCGTGCTGGGCTACCTGTGCGTGGGCCTGGCGGTAGGGCCTACCGCGCTGGACTGGGTGAACGACAACGAGGACCTGCCGGACCTGGCCGAGATGGGCGTGGTGTTTCTGCTGTTCTCCCTGGGCCTGGAGTTTTCCCTGTCGAAAATGTTCGCCCTGCGCCGCGTGGTGTTTGGCCTGGGCAGTTTGCAGGTGTTGGGATGCGGCGCCTTGCTCGGCGCTGCGCTGATGGGCTTGGGCCTGGCGCCCGGCGTCGCGCTGTTGCTGGGTGCTGGGTTGGCGTTGTCGTCCACGGCCATCGTCAGCAAGGAACTGACCAGTCTTGGGGAGATCTTCAGCAGCCACGGCCAGAATGCGATAGGCGTGCTGCTGTTCCAGGATGTGGTGGCGGTATTGCTGCTGACACTGGTGCCGGTGTTTGCCGGCAGCAGTGACCAAGCCTGGTACTGGGCGTTGCCGCTGACCCTGGGCAAGACTGTGGTGTTGTTCGTGGGGCTGTTATTCGCCAGCCGCTGGTTGCTGCCGCGGTTGTTCCGTGAAGTCGCCGCGTCCCATTCCGCAGAGTTGTTCGTGCTGCTGGCGCTGGTGATTGTGTTGCTCACGGCCTGGCTCACCCATCTACTCGGCCTGTCCCCTGCCCTTGGGGCGTTCCTGGCCGGCATGTTGCTGGGTGAAAGTCATTACCGTCACCAGATCGAAGCGGATATCCGGCCGTTCCGAGACATTCTGCTGGGGCTGTTTTTCGTCAGCATCGGCATGTTGATCGACTTGCAGTTGTTCATCAGCCATAGCCTGTTGATCCTAGGTCTGACCATCACGCTGATGTTGGTCAAAGGTTGCGTAGTCGCCACACTGGTCAAGCTGCGCGGCAGCGACACTGAAACCGCCTGGCGCAGCGGCCTGGCCCTGGCCCAGGGTGGCGAGTTCTGTTTTGCGCTGATGGCGCAGATGCAACAGAGCCGGTTGATTCCGGATGAGTTCAACGGCCTGCTCCTGGCCGCCACGTTCTGCTCGATGCTGTTGACGCCGCTGCTGTTGCGCGCAGCGCCGGCCATTGCCCTGCGCCTGCATCGCAAGCCCAACCAGCAAGTGCAACTGGAGCACATCACCGCGCTCAACGCTCAGTTGCACGGGCACGCGGTGATTTGCGGTTATGGTCGGGTGGGACAATCGATCGGGCGTTTTTTGCGCCGCGAGCACCAGGCGTTTATCGCCCTGGATGACGACCCCGAACGGGTGCAGGAGGCCGCCACCGAGGAAAGCAGCGTGCATTATGGCGACTGCCGCCGGGGTGCCTTGCTCAGTGCTGTGGGCCTGGAGCGAGCGCGGTTGGTGGTGATCGCCGTCGACAACAGCGATGTCGCCCTGGTGGTGCTCAAGGAAGCGCGACGGATCAACCCACAGGTGCCGATCCTGGTGCGCACCCGTGATGACAGCCAGTTGGCTGAACTCAAGGCCGCGGGGGCCAGCGAAGTGGTGCCCGAGTTGCTTGAATCAAGCCTGATGCTCGCTTCCCACGCCCTGATCCTGCTGGGCCTGCCGGACCAACAGGTACAGGCGCGGGTGGATGAAGTGCGGCAGAACCACTATCGCTTGCTGCACGGGTTTTATCCGCCGCCACACACTGATGAACAAGCGCCGATCAATCCTGACTGACCGCACCGATCTTGTGGATCGACAGGTCCGCGCCGTAATACTCCTCTTCCTGACTCAAGCGCAGCCCTTGCACGCGCTTGATCACGCCGTACACCAGCAAGCCGCCACCAAACGCCACCGACACGCCCAGGCCGGTGCCGATCAACTGGCTGATCAAGCTGACGCCGCCAAGCCCGCCCAGGGCGGCCTGCCCGAAGATGCCGCAGGCGATGCCGCCCCACACGCCACACAAGCCGTGCAACGGCCACACGCCCAGCACGTCGTCGATCTTCCAGCGCGCCTGGGCAGCGATAAAGCACCACACAAACAAGCCACCTGCGACCACGCCGGTGACCAGCGCGCCCACCGGATGCATCAGGTCGGAACCTGCGCAGATCGCCACCAGCCCGGCCAGGGGTCCATTGTGCAGGAATCCTGGGTCGTTACGGCCGATCACCAGCGCGGCCACGGTGCCGCCAACCATGGCCATCAACGAATTGACGGCCACCAGGCCGCTGACCCCGTTGAGCGTCTGCGCACTCATCACGTTAAAGCCGAACCATCCCACGATCAGGATCCACGACCCCAGCGCCAGGAACGGGATGCTCGACGGTGCAAACGCCACCAGGCGCCCTTCGCGATAACGTCCGTTGCGCGGCCCCAACAGCAACACCGCCGCCAGCGCCAGCCAGCCGCCCATGGCGTGCACCACCACGGAACCGGCAAAATCGTGAAAACTGGCGCCAAAGCTTGCAAGCAGCCAGGCTTGCAGACCGAAATTGCCGTTCCACACCAGGCCCTCGAAGAACGGGTAGATAAACGCCACGATCAGCGCAGTGGCGCACAACTGCGGAGCAAACTTCGCACGTTCGGCTATGCCGCCGGAAATGATCGCAGGGATCGCCGCGGCGAAGGTCAGCAGGAAGAAAAACTTCACCAGGCCATAACCATGATCGGCGCTGATGACGGCTGCCGGTTGCATGAAGCTCACACCGTATGAGATCCAATAGCCTATAAAGAAATAGGCCAGGGTGGAGATGGCGAAATCGCTGAGGATTTTCGACAGGGCGTTGACCTGATTCTTCTGGCGCACCGTGCCGACTTCAAGGAAGGCAAAGCCGGCGTGCATGGCCAGGACCATGACCGCGCCAATCAGGATAAACAGGGTGTTGGAGCTATGGACGAGTGTATCCACCGCACTTTGCAAATTTTCCATGGAGGTTGGCAGGCCTGCATCAAGGCAAAAAAGCACCAAATCGGTTCAAGCCCAGGGTGGGTGCACTAAATGGGTACCACCGGCTTCACCCCTCCTGGGAAGGCATGAACCGCTTTAGCGCAGCGATCAACACAACTGGCCGTTGCCGACAGGGTTTTTCCGCGGGTTTTAGTTATTTAGGGTAAGGTTTTTCAAGGCTTGCGCCCCGACCGCCCATATTCGGCGCGGGCCTTTGAGCCTGCGCACCAACGCAAAGCAAAAGCTGTACCACACAATTGCAGTGAACCTTCAGCGAACGCCGCGACTCGAAACCACACGTACAGATCAGCCACACACGGAGACAACCATGGCCGGTAAAACAGCAAAGACTGCTCAAGAGATACTGATGGCGGATTTTCAAACCCTGGTCAGTGATACCGAAAGGTTGCTGGACGACACCGCAGTGCTGGCCGGCGATCAGGCCGACGAACTGCGCACCAAGATCCACGAGAGCCTGCTCAAGGCCCGCGAGACCTTGCAACTGACCGAAGACTCCCTGCGCGAGCGCGGTCAGGCGGCCATCACCGCCACCGAAGACTACGTGCAAGCCAACCCATGGCAGTCGGTCGGCATCGCTGCCGGCGTGGGCTTTTTGATCGGTCTGCTGGCTACAAGGCGCTAATCATGTCTATCGGCGAATCCAGCTCATCAACGAGCGCACATTCTTCGGCAAGCGGTTCCACCTCCCGACGCCTGGGCGCCGCTGTGCTGGGCTTGCTGCACAGCCATGTCGAGTTGTTTGGCATCGAATTGCAGGAGCAAAAGGCCCGCACTGTCAGCCTGTTGTTGTTTGCCGGTCTGGCGTTGGTGTTCGCCCTGCTGTTGCTGGTAGGGTTGTCGACGCTGGTGATGATCCTGGTGTGGGATACCGGCTACCGCCTGACAGGGATCATCTGCCTTTGCGTGTTCTATAGCCTGGCCGCGGCCTTCTGCGGTGTGCGCCTGAAAGCGGCGGTGTTCGATGAATCCACGCCCTTCCACGCCACGCTCGAAGAGCTGGCCAACGACCGGGAGCGCCTGCTGCCATGAGCATGACCGAGATCCCGAAAAATACCTCCCGCCGGGAAATGCGCAAGACGCTGATCCGCCTGCGCATGGAAATGCACCGCCAGGAAATCCGCCATGAGTCCCAGCAACTGATGGCCCCTCTGCAGAAAATGCGCAACATGCGCCACAACTGGCAGGACAGCCTGGGCATCAAGCACGCGCCACTGTGGGGCGTGGCGGCGGTAACGCTGATGGGCTTTTTCACCGGCAAGGGCGCCAAGGGCGGCAGTATCAGCAGCGTGACACGTCTGGTGCGGCTGGGTGCAGGGTTGATCCCATTGATCAAATTGGCCATGCAAGGCTCACGCAAGGGTTAAACCTTTGCCAGCGGTTAGCTTGCCGATACCAGTGGCCCGGCCCTCCTCAACAGGTGCCGGGCCTTTTTTCGCCCGCACCGCCGACCTGTAGATTTTTGCTTGCTCCGCCACGCCGGAAACGGGAAGCTGGCGGATGTCATTCACCGAACGGAGAGTAGTTGCCTTGGATTGGCCCACCCTGCTGAACCGCGAACGCCTGGGAAAACCTCTGCACAGCCCTGAAGAACTGGGCCGCAGCCCCTTTCACAAAGACCACGACCGCATTATTTTCTCCGGCGCGTTCCGGCGCCTGGGCCGCAAGACCCAGGTGCATCCGGTATCGAGCAACGACCATATCCACACGCGCCTGACCCATTCGCTGGAAGTCAGTTGCGTCGGCCGCTCCCTGGGTATGCGCGTGGGTGAAACGTTGCGCGGCGCCCTGCCCGACTGGTGCGACCCGAGCGACCTGGGCATGGTGGTGCAATCGGCTTGCCTTGCCCACGACATCGGTAACCCGCCGTTCGGGCACTCTGGCGAGGATGCCATTCGCCACTGGTTCCAACAGGCCGCCGGGCGCGGCTGGTTGGACGACATGAGCAGCGCCGAACGCAATGACTTTCTCAACTTCGAAGGCAATGCCCAGGGCTTTCGTGTACTGACCCAACTTGAATACCATCAGTTCGACGGCGGCACGCGGCTGACCTACGCCACCTTGGGGACATACCTCAAGTACCCCTGGACCGCCCGCCACGCCGACTCGCTGGGCTACAAGAAGCACAAATTCGGCTGTTACCAGAGCGAGCTGCCGATTCTGGAGCAGATCGCCCATAAGCTCGGCCTGCCCCAGCTTGAAGAGCAACGCTGGGCCCGTCACCCGCTCGTATACCTGATGGAAGCGGCCGACGACATCTGCTATGCGCTGATCGACCTGGAAGACGGCTTGGAAATGGAGCTGCTGCAGTACGCCGAAGTCGAGTCGCTGTTGCTTGATCTGGTGGGCGATGACTTGCCGCAGACGTACCGCCAATTGGGCCCGCTTGACTCTCGGCGCCGCAAGCTGGCGATCTTGCGCGGCAAAGCGATTGAGCACCTGACCAATGCGGCGGCGCAGGCCTTTGTCGAACAGCAGGACGCCCTGCTCGCTGGCACGCTGCCGGGTGATCTGGTCGAGCATATGCACGGGCCGGCGAAGCGCTGTGTGCTGGATGCCAAGGACATGGCGCGCAAGAAGATCTTCCAGGATAAGCGCAAGACACTGCACGAAATCGGCGCCTACACCACCCTGGAAATCCTGCTGAACGCCTTCTGCGGCGCGGCCCTTGAACAACATGGCGGGCGCACGCCGTCATTCAAGAATCGGCGCATTCTGGACTTGCTGGGCAATAGCGCGCCGGATCCGGCCTGGCCGCTGCACGCCTCGTTCCTGCGGATGATCGACTTCATCGCCGGTATGACCGACAGCTACGCCACTGAAATGGCACGGGAGATGACCGGGCGTTCCAGCCCTCAATAACGATCCGATCAAGCCGCCCGTTCCCTGAAACGAATCGCCCTACGATGGGAACAGAGCGGCCTGATCGAATTCGTACAGGCGCCCGAAGAATAATCACGCACGCTCCTAACGGGCCAGCCGCGCAATTCCTACCGCCCCCATCGACGCTTGCATCACTGTGTGCACTTTTATGCCCAGACACTCTCTTCGTATTCTTTTGGTGGAGGATCACCCTTTTCAACTTCTGGCCACCCAGTGCTTGCTCAAAAGCTTCGGCTTCGAGCAACTGACACCCGTGGAAAATGCCGAGCAGGCCATACACACGATGAGTCGGTCCGAACACCCCTTCGACCTGATGCTGTGTGACCAATGCCTGCCTGACCTGCCAGGGCTTGAACTGATCGAAATCGCCAACCGCCAGCGCTTCATCACTGGCGCCATTCTGTTAAGCGGCTTACCCATGCAGGAATTGATCAACCTGAGCAGGCAAGCCTTGCAACGACGTCTTCCACTGCTTGGCTATTTATCCAAGCCCTTGAACAAAGATGAGTTGGAAAGGCTAATAGGTTAACTTTTAACTCTCTCATGTAGGAACTTAAACACCATTTTCAACGAAAAACACTATAAGGCCCGTCGTAAAATCCAAGGCCCCGTTTGTTGGCGTAACCACCTTCAAATTATTGATATACCCTGTAACGCCACCCTGACAACTTGTAGGCTTTTGCCTTATTAAATGTAGGAACTTTCCTGTTTTGCATTTACTCCCTGTGCGCTTCATGCTGCACCCTCATCTTCTGAGCTAATGTGCCCGCTTTATTTGCACCAGCATGGAATGTAATTATGAACTCAGTTTTTATTATCGATGACCACCCGGTAATCCGGCTTGCCATTCGAATGTTACTGGAGCATGAGGGTTACAAGGTCGTCGGCGAAACAGACAATGGGTGCGATGCGATACAGATGGTCCGCGAATGCCTTCCAGACCTGGTGATTCTCGACATCAGCATCCCGAAACTCGACGGCCTTGAGGTGCTCTGCCGATTCAACGCCATGAACACCTCGATGAAAACCCTCGTGCTCACGGCGCAATGCCCTACGCTGTTCGCCACGCGATGCATGCGCTCGGGTGCCGAGGGCTATGTGTGCAAGGAAGGGGACTTGAGCGAGTTGCTGAGCGCCATCCGTGCGGTCCTGTCCGGTTACAACTACTTCCCCAGCCAGGCGTTGAACGGCCCCGGAACGGAAGGCCTGGATGTACAAGAACTGGAACTGTTCAAGACAGTCAATGACCGGGAGCTGATGGTCTTGCAACTTTTTGCACAAGGCCGCACTAACAAGGAAATAGCCAAAGGCATGTTTTTGAGCAACAAGACTGTCAGTACTTATAAAAAGAGGTTAATGCAAAAACTCAAAGCCAAATCCTTGGTAGAACTCATCGAGATGGCAAAACGAAACGCGCTAGTGTGAGAAAGCGGATGCCCAGGCGTATAAAGGACTATCTGATTATATTGAGTGCCGGTCTGTACTTCAGCACTGCCGTGCTCGCAGAGCACCAAACAAACCCGGAACGCTTCACCTTATTGAGTCGTGCGGGAGCCGTTCAACTCGGCACTCATTTTGATAAGGCTCAGCACCAGTGGCTACAAAACAAACGCGAACTGGTGCTGGGCACCTCCGCGCCCGATTACCCGCCATTCGACCTGACGTCCAGCGGCTATGATTATGAAGGGCTGACCGCCGATTACGCGGGGTTGTTGGCCAAAGCACTCTCCTTGCCGGTCAACGTAATGCGCTACCCGTCCCGGGATGCAGCCATTCGAGCCTTGGAAACCGGGGAAATCGACTTGTTGGGCTCATCCAACGGTTTTGAGGCTGCGACACCGAACCTTATCCTCTCTGAACCCTACGCCGTGGACCAACCGGTACTGGTCACCCGCGAGGGAGAAACCCGTAGCCTCAACGAGGGCCTGGACGGGCTGCGCTTGAGCCTTGTCTACCATTACCTGCCGCTCAATGAGGTAGAAAAGCTGTACCCCAAGGCCATCATCCGCGCCTATCCGTCTTATCAGAACGCCTTGAATGCGGTGGCCTTCGACCAGGCGGATGTGTTTCTGGGTGACACCATTTCCACCCACTACATGATCAACAAGGGTTATCTCAAAAACATCCGCATGGCCAATTTCGGCAAGCATGAGGCTTATGGTTTCAGCTTCGCCATGCGTGAAGATAACCGCGTGCTGCTGAGCATTGTCGACGCGGTCCTGGCTGCGGTCCCCATCACCGAACGAGACAGCATCGCCAAACGCTGGAGCGCCGGCAGCGATATCCTGCTCACCGACAAGAAATTGCAACTGACCCAACGCGAAGAGCGCTGGCTTAAAGAGCATCCGGTGGTCAAGGTGATCGTCAATGAAACCTTCGCGCCTCTCACGTTCTTCGATGCGGACGGCAACTTTCGCGGCATTACCGCCGATCTCCTGGAGCTGATTCGCCTGCGCACCGGCCTACGCTTTTCGATCGTACGCGGGCGTGATGTCAACGCGATGATCGATCAGGTCACCAGCCAGAAGGTCGATATGATCGGGGCCATTGTGCCGAGCAACACAAGGGACTCGCAGCTCAATTTCAGCCGACCCTACCTGGAAAACTCCTACGTATTGTTGACACGCAAGGAGCCAGGGCCACCCGCGAACATCGCACAAATGGCAGGAAAGCGCCTGGCGATAACCCAGGGCAACCCCTTGATCGAGACCTTGACCAACGATTTTCCCCAGGTTCACCTGGTCGAAACCAGTGATACTTTCAGGGCATCGGAGTTACTCGCACAAGGCCAAGTGGATGGCGCGGTGAGCACACTGGTGATCGCCAACTACCTGCTGTCTGCCAAGGCTTTTCAGGACAAGCTGCAGATCAGCGCCAGCATTGGCACTACGCCGGCAACTTATACCCTGGCGACATCGCGCCACGCCACGGAGCTGAGCTCAATCCTCGACAAGGCGCTGCTCAGCATCGCCCCGGATGAAATGGGCGTGATCAACAGTCGTTGGCGGGGTTACACCGCCGCGTCCGACAGCTACTGGCGCAACTACCATCAATTGATATCTCGAATCATCATCGGCACCGGGCTGTTGCTACTGATTTCCCTGACCTGGAACGCCTACATGCGGCGCCAGATAAAACACCGCAAAATGGCCGAACGGGCCCTGAACGACCAATTCGAATTCATGCGTGCGCTGGTCAATGAAACCCCCCATCCGATCTACGTGCGTGACCGCAACGGCCTGCTGCAAACCTGCAACGACAGCTACCTGCAGGTATTCGACGTCAAACGCGAAGACGTGATCGGCAAAAGCGTCACCCAGATGAGCATGGCCCTGGAGTCGGAGGCGGCGCAATACCATGCCGACTATCTGCGCGTAGTGGCCGAGGGCATTCCGCTGATCCTGGATCGCACATTGCATATCCACGAGCGCAAACTGACGATCTATCACTGGATCCTGCCGTACCGCGACTCCACAGGCGAAGTCCAGGGCATCATCGGCGGCTGGATCGACATCAGCGACCGACGCGAGTTGTTTGATGAGCTACGCGCCGCCAAAGAGCGGGCCGATGAGGCCAATCGCGCCAAGAGCACGTTCCTTGCCACCATGAGCCACGAGATCCGTACGCCCATGAACGCCGTGATCGGAATGCTCGAACTGACGCTCAAGCGCGCCGATCAAGGGCATCTCGACCGCCCGGCCATCGAAGTGGCGTACAACTCGGCCAAGGATCTGCTGGAGTTGATCGGTGACATCCTGGACATCGCACGTATCGAGTCCGGCCGTCTCAGCCTGGCGCCGGAGCGCGTCAACCTGCGCGAGGTGATTGAGTCGGTGGTGCGTGTCTTCGACGGTCTGGCACGCCAGAAAACCCTCAGCCTGCTGCTGGAATTCAAGCCCGACCTGAACGATATCGAAGTGCTGATAGATCCTCTGCGCTTCAAGCAAGTACTGTCGAACCTGGTGAGCAACGCGATCAAGTTCACCGAGCAAGGTCAGGTGAAGATCAAGGTGGAAGTACAGCCGACCCAGGCACCGGAGCAGATCGAGCTGAAGCTGGTGGTGGAAGACACCGGCATCGGCATCAGCAGGGAGGATCAACTGCGTCTGTTCGAACCCTTTGCCCAAGCGGACAATTCCGGTCAACTGGCCAGAAGCGGCGCGGGGCTGGGGCTGGTGATCTGCCGCAGCCTGTGCGCCATGATGGGCGGCCAGTTGAGCCTGAGCAGCGTGCCCATGGTAGGTACCCAGGTGCACGTCAACCTGAGCGTACCTCGCCTGCAAACGATCACGGTGGTGGGTGAGCAACAGCCTGAAGCGCCGGCCGCCACTCGGGTGCTGAATGTACTGGTGGTAGACGACCACCCGGCGAACCGCCTGCTGATGTGCCAGCAACTGGGCTACCTGGGTCATCAATTCACTGCCGCCGAGCACGGTGCTGCAGGGTTCCAGGCCTGGCGCAAGGAGCATTTCGACCTGGTGATCGCCGATTGCAACATGCCCATCATGAATGGCTATGAGCTGAGCCGTTCAATCCGTGAGTATGAGCAACGCGAACAATTGGTACCTTGCGTGGTGCTGGGCTTTACCGCCAACGCCCAGCCAGAGGAAAGACAACGTTGCGTGCAGGCCGGCATGGATGACTGCCTGTTCAAGCCCATCAGCCTGACCGTACTGGAACGACAACTGGCGCAAATCGCCCCCAAACCTGCGAACCAGCGCCTGAACCTCGAGTGCCTGCAAGCGTTGACCGGCGGCGACCCGCAATTGAGTCGACGCCTGCTGGAGGAGCTGCTGAGCAGCAGCCGTGACGACCGTCAGGCGCTTGTCACGCTGTTGAACCGGCAGGCCCAACCCCCTGAGATCATTGAGCAAGCCCACAAAATCAAGGGCGCAGCCCGTATCGTTCAGGCCCATTCATTGGCTGGGCAATGCGAAGCGCTGGAGCAAACCTGCGCTCGCAATGAAGAGTGGGCAACCATTGAAACCGGCATCAAGGCGCTGGAGCATCTCATGCTGGAACTGGAGAGGATGCTGCAGGTTCAACTGGCCGAGCTGCAAGGCCAATAAACGCCCGGGCCCGCAACGGCAGGAGCGAGTCACTCGCTCCTGCACTCCTCTGCCTTGGCTTGCAGGTTCAGCAGTCGGTCAGCCGCAGGAAAATCGCCGCCAGCCGTTCAATCCCTGCCTGGTCCTGAGGTGTAAAACGGGCCAGTGAGGGACTGTCGAGGTCAAGCACGCCAATCAGCTGACCGTCTTTGACCAATGGCACCACCAACTCACTGTTCGAGGCACTGTCACAAGCGATATGGCCTGGGAACGCATGCACATCCTCCACCCGCTGGGTTTGTCGTGAAGCCGCAGCAGCGCCACATACGCCACGGCCGAAAGGGATACGTACGCAGGCTATCTGACCCTGGAACGGCCCAAGCACCAGTTCTTCATTGCGATTAAGGTAAAAGCCTGCCCAGTTCAGGTCATCGAGCTGGTTGAACAGAAACGCAGAAAACTGTGCACTGTTGGCAATAAAGTCACGCTCATCCGCCAGCAATGACTCCAGTTGTGCACACAGCATGGCGTAGCCATCGAGACCGCTGCCGGCCTGTTGTAAATCGATCATGGTTGACGTTCCAGCAATTTAAGACCTACCCAGTAACGGGCAAACTGATAGGCACAACGGCCATTGCGGTTGCCGCGCCCTGTGGCCCAGCGCACCGCGAGTACATCAAGCTGCTCATCGTGCTGCCACTGCAAGCCGGCCTTGCCGGCCAACTCGCCGATCCAGTGTTCCACCACATCCAGGAAATGCTCCTGGGAAAACGGATAGAACGACAGCCACAAGCCAAAACGGTCCGACAAGGCAATCTTGTCCTCTACCGCCTCGCTCGGGTGCAACTCGCCATCCACACGTTTCCAGTTGTCGTTGTCGCTCTGGTTCTCCGGCACCAGATGACGGCGGTTGGACGTGGCATACAACAGCACGTTTTCCGGCGCCTGCTCCAGGGAACCGTCCAGCACGCTTTTGAGCACGCGATAATCGCCTTCGCCGGCTTCGAACGAAAGGTCATCGCAAAACAAAATGAAGCGCTGCGGCAGTTTTATCAACTGTTCGACCACGCGCGGCAGGTCGGCCAGGTGGTCGCGTTCGATTTCGATCAAGCGCAGACCCGCCGTGGCGTGCTGAGCCAGCAAGGCACGCACCATGGAAGACTTGCCGGTGCCGCGAGAACCCCACAGCAGCGCGTGGTTGGCGGGCAGGCCATCGAGGAACTGCTGGGTATTACGCGCCAGTTGTTCACATTGCTTGTCGACGCCAATCAGGTCCGACAAGCGCATATCCAGGCTCACTTCCAGCGGCAACAGGAAGCCACTGCGACCTTCGCGCTGCCAACGAGCGGCCAGGCATTGGCGCCAGTCGATGGCTTGGCGCGGGGCCGGCAATAAGGGTTCCAGGCGAGCAAGTACGGCGTCGGCCCGCTCAAGGAAGGCATTCAATCGAGAATCCATGATTATTCCTCTGGCAAGTTCTTGTAAAAGATGGCGTATTGACAACCCTGCGGCAGACCGCATGAGGCTGCGTCAAAAAACGATTCGTGCCCGGCAAGCTGAAGCTTGGGGATGTTCAGCTATGCTTGCCGGGCGAAAGGAAACGTGAAGTGGTTCAACACTCGATGGATATCAAGTTCGCCCACCGCTTGTCTTATAAACAAGCCAGATTGACTGTGCTGGTCGGTTTCGTGTTGGGAACCTTGCTCAGCCTGATCCAAATCGGCATTGATTATGCCAGTGAAGACGCATCCATCAACCGTGAAATACGCTCACTGATTGAAATCAGCCATAACCCCGCGTCGCGTATCGCCTACAACATCGATGCCGAACTCGCCCAGGAGCTGACCCTGGGCCTGCTGCACTCCCCTGCAATTACCCGTGCGCAGCTGATCGACAACAATGGCGCGGTGCTGGCCGACGTCAACCGCCCGCGCAAGGAAAGCAACTATCGCCCGGTCAGCGATTTTCTGTTTGGCGCCAATCGTCAGTTCGAGGACCGACTGTTTCTCAACCATATGCCCAACGAATCCCTCGGTGTATTGCGCCTCGACGTCGATACCTATGCCTTTGGCAGCCGTTTCCTGCATCGCGCCGAGATCACCTTGCTCAACGGATTTACCCGCAGCCTGCTGCTGACCGGGATCTTGCTGGGCTTATTCTACGTAATGCTCACTCAACCACTGGTACGTATTATCCGAGAGTTGAGTACCCGCAAACAGGCACGCCTGGATTGCCCGCCGGGGCATGAGCACGACGAAATCGGCGTATTGGTCGACGTCGCCAACCAGCAATTTGAAAACATGGAAACCGAGATCCATCAGCGGCGTCACGCCGAGGACCGCCTCACCGAATACCTGGGCCAATTGGAAAATATCGTTTCGGCGCGCACCCTTGAACTCAAGGCCAGCAACCAACGCTTGAGCCAATCCAATGATGAACTGGAAGCAGCCAGGATGACCGCGCTGGGTATGGCACAGGCACGGGCCGCGTTCCTCGCCAATATGAGCCATGAAATCCGTACGCCGCTCAATGGCCTGCTGGGGATGATTGCACTGTCGCTCGACAGCTCACTGAATGCCGAGCAGCGCCAGCAACTGTCGATCGCCCATGACTCGGGCAAAGTGCTGGTCGAATTGCTCAACGATATTCTCGATCTGTCCAAGTTCGATGCCGGCCAACTGGAACTGGAACATATCCCCTTCGACTTGGGCTCACTGGTGGAAGACACTGCCAACCTGCTGTCGCAGAATGCGGCGCCGAGTGTCGAGCTGACGTGCCTGATTGATCCACAGTTTCCCGCCCAGGTCATCGGCGACCCGACCCGGGTGCGGCAAATCGTCAGTAATCTGCTTTCCAATGCCTTGAAGTTCACCCGCTTCGGCCGGGTCGATGTGCGCCTGCGTGCCCTGGAAGGCAGGGTCAATATTGAAGTCTGTGATACCGGCATCGGTATCGCCCAGGAAGCCCAGGTGAAAATCTTCCAACCCTTCACCCAGGCCGGAGCGGGCATCACCCGTCAATTTGGCGGTACGGGTTTGGGGCTGGCCTTGACGCACAATCTGTGTGAAGCCATGCAAGGCCGCTTGAGTATCAGCTCGGAGGTGGGCTTTGGCAGCCAGTTCTGCGCCGACCTCCCGCTACCCACTCATCTGCCTGCCACGCGCTATACACCACTCACAGGTGATGTAATCGCCATCACCCATGCCGGTGGCGGGTTGACAGAGCTGCTCACCACCCTGCTGCCCTCTTGGGGGCTGACACCAAGGTGCTATTCCCAAGACGATGATTTGAGCGCACTGGCCCCTGACCTGTTGATTACCGACTGCCCTGAATGCTTGTTCCGCTTGCGCCCGGCAATCAGCGCGCCGATTCTGCTGGTCACCGCCTATGGCAACTTCATGCCCAGTGAAGAAGTCGCGGCGCTGGCACCGCTGCAGCAACAAGCACGTCCATTGAGCCGTAACGCGCTGTACCAGATCCTGCAACGCAGCCTGCGCAGCAACACGCAACCGATCCTCGACCCGATCCAGATGGAAGCCGCGCCGCTGGCTCACCGCGCGCGCATCCTGTTGGTGGAGGACAACGCGGTCAATCAACTGGTGGCCAAGGGGATGCTCAGCAAGCTGGGGTGTGAGGTGATTGTGGCTGCCCATGGTGGGGAAGCGCTCAAGCTGCTTGAGGACCAGCGCTTCGATATGGTGCTGATGGACTGCAACATGCCGGTGATGGATGGCTACGAGGCCAGCCGGCAAATTCGCCGCAGCGGGCGCTGGCCAGACCTGCCCATTGTCGCCTTGACCGCAAATGCCCTGTCCGAAGAACGCGAGCGTTGCCGGGCGGCGGGCATGAACGATTACCTGGCCAAGCCGTTTCGCCGCGAAGAACTCCATGCGTTGCTGGAGTTGTGGGTACCGACGACGACAAGCCTCTGAGGCTGCGCCCACACTATCGTGGTCATTTGAGCAAGGCTTCGATCTCCTGGCTCAGGTCCTGGGGCTTGGTCGTTGGCGCAAAACGCTTGACCTGCTTGCCGTCGGGGCCGATGAGGAACTTGGTGAAGTTCCACTTGATATTCTTGGAGCCCAGCAGCCCCGGGGCCTGCTTTTTTAACTGTACGAACAACGGGTGGGCATCGCTGCCATTGACGTCGACCTTCTTGAACAGCGGAAAACTGACGCCGAAGTTCAGCTCGCAGAACTCGGCTATCGCGCCTTCGTTACCCGGTTCCTGCTTGCCGAACTGGTTGCAGGGAAACCCCAGCACCACCAGCCCCTGGTCCTTGTAGCGCTGCCAAAGTTGCTCCAGGCCCTTGTACTGGGGGGTGAAGCCACATTTGCTGGCGGTGTTGACCACCAAAATGGCCTTGCCGGCGAAATCGGCCAGGGTCTTTTGCTCACCCTTGATGGTGGTGCAAGGGATGCTCAGCAGGGAGTCGCTCATGGCAATGCCTCAATTCAGGGGAAGAAGTGATACGCGTACGCTTGACCGACCGGCATTCGGGCCTGTTTATCGCTTCAAGCCGAGCGCGGCACCAGGTCCAGGCACACCGAGTTGATGCAGTAGCGCAGGCCCGTCGGCGGCGGGCCGTCCGGGAACACATGCCCCAGGTGTGCGTCGCACTTGGCGCAGGTGACTTCGGTACGAATCATGCCGTGGCTGACGTCACGAATTTCGATCATCGCGCTGTCGGCAATCGGCGCGTAGAAGCTCGGCCAGCCGCAGCCGGAATCAAACTTGGTGGTCGAATCGAACAGAGGCTCATTACAGCAGATGCAGTGATACACGCCGTCGGTCCTGGTGCCGTTGTACTTGCCGCTGAAAGGCCGCTCGGTGCCCTTGAGGCGGCACACGTTGTACTGCTCAGGGTCGAGCATGGCCTTCCACTCATCAACGGTTTTCTGCAACTTTTCCATCGGTACACCTCGGCAACTGAAAAACCCTGATCTGTGTCTTTTCCATGGATCAGGCGGCACGTATGATTGCGCCTCTTCAAAACGCCAGTCTGGCACCCGCGCCATCGGCATTCAAACGTATTTATGGGGGCGAACCGCGCAGGATTCACCCTACGGTAGTGCCTACGCCGTCTGAATCGTTCATTTTCAGGATCACATCGCCATGCAGGTCAGCAAATCGAACAAGCTCGCCAACGTCTGCTACGACATTCGCGGCCCAGTGCTCAAGCACGCCAAGCGCCTGGAAGAGGAAGGCCATCGCATCCTCAAGTTGAACATTGGCAACCCGGCGCCGTTTGGTTTCGAAGCGCCGGACGAAATCCTCCAGGACGTGATCCGCAACCTGCCGACCGCCCAAGGCTACAGCGACTCCAAGGGCCTGTTCAGTGCACGCAAGGCGGTAATGCAGTACTACCAGCAGAAGCAGGTCGAAGGTGTCGGCATCGAGGACATCTACCTGGGCAACGGCGTGTCCGAGCTGATCGTGATGTCGATGCAGGCGCTGCTCAACAATGGCGATGAAGTGCTGGTGCCGGCACCGGACTATCCGCTCTGGACCGCTGCCGTGACCCTGGCTGGCGGCCATCCGGTGCATTACCTGTGTGATGAAGGTGCCGACTGGTTTCCGGACCTGGCCGACATCAAGGCCAAGATCACCCCCAACACCAAGGCCCTGGTGATCATCAATCCGAACAACCCTACCGGCGCCGTGTACTCCAAGGAAGTGCTGCTGGGCATGCTTGAACTGGCACGCCAGCACAACCTGGTAGTGTTCTCCGACGAGATCTACGACAAGATCCTCTACGATGACGCCGTTCACATATGCACCGCCTCCCTGGCTCCGGACCTGCTGTGCCTGACCTTCAACGGCCTGTCCAAGTCGTATCGCGTGGCGGGCTTCCGCTCCGGATGGATCGCCATTTCCGGCCCCAAGCATAATGCCCAGAGCTACATCGAAGGTATCGACATGCTGGCCAACATGCGCCTGTGTGCCAACGTGCCGAGCCAGCACGCCATCCAGACCGCCCTCGGCGGCTACCAGAGCATCAATGACCTGATCTTGCCCCAGGGTCGCCTGCTGGAGCAGCGCAACCGCACCTGGGAGTTGCTCAACGCGATCCCCGGTGTGAGCTGTGTGAAGCCTATGGGCGCGTTGTATGCGTTCCCGCGGATCGACCCGAAAGTCTGCCCGATTCTCAACGACGAGAAGTTCGTGCTCGACCTGCTACTGTCGGAAAAGCTGCTGGTGGTTCAGGGCACTGCGTTCAACTGGCCATGGCCGGATCACTTCCGCGTGGTGACTTTGCCACGTGTGGATGACCTGGAAATGGCCATCGGTCGCATCGGCAACTTCCTGAAGTCCTATCGCCAGTAAGGACATTGACGCTGTACGACTCACATTGGGTCGTACAGCGATTATCTGGCAACACTTCTTTCTCGCTTACGTGCGGTGGTAGTTCACTCAGCCCCTGCCCGAGGCGTGCCCCCTATAATCACGGGGCGGCAAGGCAAACTCACGCCGGTCATGGCCGACAATACAGGTCGGAAAATCCCTTCAGGGCCTTACGTTCACGCTGTAGGACACAGTTTGAAATAGTCGCTCGGTTGAATCACCCCATGCGGCACCTTATATACCCCGCAGTACGCGACATATTAAGCATGAGGAGAACCCTACAACCATGATGCGCATCCTGCTGTTCTTGGCCACTAACCTGGCGGTCGTGCTGATTGCCAGCATCACCCTGAGCCTGTTCGGCTTCAACGGGTTCATGGCGGCCAACGGGGTTGACCTGAACCTCAATCAGCTGTTGGTATTCTGTGCGGTCTTTGGTTTTGCCGGCTCGCTGTTTTCGCTGTTCATCTCCAAGTGGATGGCGAAGATGAGTACCAGCACCCAGGTCATCACTCAACCTCGCACTCGCCATGAACAATGGCTGATGCAAACCGTGGAGCAGCTATCTCAAGAAGCAGGCATCAAAATGCCCGAAGTGGGGATTTTCCCTGCCTATGAGGCCAACGCCTTCGCCACCGGCTGGAACAAGAACGACGCGCTGGTGGCCGTAAGCCAGGGCCTGCTGGAGCGTTTTTCGCCCGATGAAGTCAAGGCGGTGCTGGCCCACGAGATCGGTCACGTGGCCAACGGCGACATGGTCACCCTCGCGCTGGTACAGGGCGTAGTGAACACCTTCGTGATGTTCTTTGCGCGGATCATCGGCAACTTTGTCGACAAGGTCATCTTCAAGAACGAAGAAGGTCGCGGCATTGCTTACTTCGTGGCGACCATCTTCGCCGAGTTGGTGCTGGGCTTCCTGGCCAGCGCGATCACCATGTGGTTCTCGCGCAAACGCGAGTTCCGCGCAGATGAAGCCGGCGCACGCCTGGCGGGCACCAGCGCAATGATCGGCGCGCTGCAACGCTTGCGCTCCGAACAGGGCCTGCCAGTGCATATGCCGGACAGCCTGACAGCCTTTGGCATCAACGGTGGCATCAAACAGGGCATGGCTCGCCTGTTCATGAGCCACCCGCCGCTGGAAGAGCGGATCGACGCACTGCGTCGTCGGGGCTGATAACCCAGGCAAGACAAAAAAGGGGCGATTGAATCGCCCCTTTTTCGTGGGCGTGATTTACCGCCTGGTCAGCCGATAAACACGCTCATCAAGCCGAGTAACGCCGTCCGCCTTGAATTTGCTGCTTTCACTCAAAATGTCCCGCTCTTGCAGCGTAACCACATTCCAGTGCGGGCCCAGCAGCGACTGCACTTCCTCATCCGGGACAGCGAAAGGCGGGCCAGCCCTTTGTACCTGGTCGTAGTCGACAGTGATCAACAACCCCTCACAGACGGGGGCCAGCAGGGTATCGAGATGCTCGGTGTATCGCGAGCGCATTGGCTGCGGCAAGGCGATCAGTGCCGCGCGGTCATACAGCGCCGTGCAATCAGCCAAGGCACTTGCGTCAAGGGCGAAGAAGTCACCGCACCACACCTCGACCAGGCCCGCCTGATACACCTTGAACACGCCTCTATGATCGATCTGCGGCGTAAGCCCCTGCTCGCTGAAGAACGCCTCAACGGCTTGATCAGACACCTCCACACCCATCACGCGATGCCCGCGATCCGCCAACCACTTCATGTCCAGGCTCTTGCCACACAAAGGCACGAAAACCCTGGCACCATCAGCCAGGGCCAACGCTGACCAATGCCGCTGCAAGTAAGGATTAACGTCGGACTGATGAAAACCGATCTGATTGGTTGCCCAGCGTTCCTGCCAAATTTTTGCGTCCATGCATCACCTTGAAAAAATCGATCAAAAGACACTAAATCTTATATTAGATCTCGATTAATGATCTGAATGAAGATAGCCCCATATTAATCTTCAGGGCCCCTCTTATGTTCCCCAGCCTGTTTATCTCCCATGGCTCTCCGATGCTGGCCCTGCAACCCGGTGCCAGCGGCCCGGCGCTGCAGGCCCTGGCAGCCGCGTTGCCACGGCCCAAGGCGATTGTGGTGGTATCGGCGCATTGGGAAAGCCACGAGTTACTGGTGAGTGGCAGCGCCGCGCCCGAAACCTGGCACGACTTCGGCGGCTTCCCTCGCGAACTGTTTGCGGTGCAATACCCTGCGCCGGGTGATCCACAGCTGGCAAATGAAATTGTCGAGTTATTGCAGGCTGACGGCCTGACTGCACGCGTCGACAACCAACGGCCCTTCGACCATGGCACCTGGGTGCCCCTGTCGCTGATGTACCCGGCGGCGGATATTCCGGTGGTGCAAGTCTCCCTGCCAAGCCGCATGGGCCCGGCTTTTCAAACCCGGGTTGGACACGCCCTCTGCAGCCTGCGCGATCAAGGTGTGCTACTGATCGGCTCCGGCAGCATCACCCATAATCTCAGTGAGCTGGACTGGCGGGCCGGGCCGGAAACCATCACGCCATGGGCGCTAGCCTTTCGCGACTGGGTGGTCGAAAAACTCGCTGCCGGTGACGAAACAGCCTTGCATGACTATCGCCTCCTGGCGCCCCATGCAGTGCGCAGCCACCCCAGCGACGAGCATTTGTTGCCGCTGTACTTTGCGCGGGGTGCCGGAGGTGATTTCAGCGTGGCGCATCAGGGCTTCACCCTCGGCGCCTTGGGCATGGACATCTACCGCTTTGGCTAACGCAGATGCACAGCCTGAAATCCCAGGCAAAAAAAATCCCCGAACCAGTCGGGGATTTTTTATGTGCGATCAATCAGCCCAGAGGCGGATCAATCTTCGCGGTAGCGACGCAGTTTGAGCTGCTTACCGGCAACGCGAGTGTCTTTGAGCTTAGCCAGCAGTTTTTCCAGGCCATCTTCCGGCAGCTCCACCAGGGAGAAGCTGTCACGTACCTGGATGCGACCGATGGCTTCACGCGCCAGGCCACCCTCGTTGAGGATAGCGCCCAGCAGGTTCTTGGCAGCGATACCGTCACGCGCACCCAGCGCGGTACGGCAACGAGCACGACCTTCAGCCAATGGAACCGGAGCACGACGCTCACGATCACCACGCTCTGGACGGTCGCCGGAACGCTCTGGACGATCACCGCGCGGGGCGTTGTTCGGGACCAGTGGGCGCTCTTTCTCGATGGCAGCCAGGGTCAGGGCTTGACCATTGGTCGCTTTGCGCAGCAGGGCTGCAGCCAGGGCACGCGGGGTGCAACCGATATCGGCGGTCAGGCGGTCCAGCAGGTCGCCGTGGGTCGATTCAGCGTCAGCCACCAATGGCGCCAGGCTGTTGGTCAATTTCTTGATGCGTGCATCAAGAACGGCCTGGGCATCCGGCAGGCGTACTTCGGCAACTTTCTGACCGGTGACACGCTCGATCACTTGCAGCATGCGGCGCTCGCGCGGAGTCACCAGCAGCAGTGCACGACCTTCGCGACCCGCACGGCCGGTACGGCCGATACGGTGAACGTAGGACTCTGGATCGTAAGGCATGTCAACGTTGAACACGTGGGTGATACGTGGAACGTCGAGGCCACGAGCAGCAACGTCGGTCGCCACAACGATGTCCAGACGGCCATCCTTGAGGGAGTCGATCACGCGCTCACGTTGGTTCTGGGCGATGTCACCGTTCAGCGCAGCGGCTTTGTAGCCTTTGGCTTCCAGGGCACTGGCCAGGTCCAGGGTCGCTTGCTTGGTGCGCACGAACATGATCAGGGCGTCGAAGTCTTCGACTTCCAGCAGGCTCAATACAGCCGAGGTCTTCTGGTCAGCGTGAACCAACAGGTGAGCCTGTTCGATCGCGGTAACGGTCTGGGTCTTGGTCTGGATCTTCACGTGTTGCGGATCGCGCAGGTGGCGTTCGGCAATGGCACGGATCGACTGCGGCAGGGTGGCCGAGAACAATACGGTCTGACGGGTCGGTGGCAGCGCCTTGAAGATGACTTCCAGGTCATCCATGAAGCCCAGCTTCAACATTTCGTCAGCTTCGTCCAGAACCAGGTGGTTCACGGTCGACAGGACTTTTTCGTCACGACGCAGGTGGTCGCACAGACGGCCCGGGGTGGCGACAACGATCTGTGCGCCGTTACGGATAGCCTTGAGTTGTGGGCCCATCGGCGCGCCGCCGTAAACGGCCACAACGGTTACGCCTGGCATTTGCTTGGCGTAGGTTTCAAAAGCGGTTGCTACTTGCAGCGCCAACTCTCGGGTTGGCGCCAGGATCAGGGCTTGCGGCTCGCGCTTGGCAGGATCGATACAATGCAAAATAGGCAGGGCGAACGCGGCGGTTTTACCGGTACCGGTTTGCGCCTGGCCAATCATGTCCTGGCCGGCCATGATGATCGGGATCGATTGCTGCTGAATAGCCGAAGGTTCTTCGTAGCCAGTCGCGATGACAGCGGCGAGAATGTTCGGGTTAAGATTAAAAGCGGCGAAGCCGCCGGTTTCCTGGGTCATGGGTCTGCCTCTAAGTGCATCCGCAAAGACCCATGCTCCAAAGCTGCGCATGCCGTGTTGAGACTCAAGAGTCGCCCTGGCTGCTTTGTCGGCGGGGATTTGCGAAAACGAATGAATGAAAAAGATTCGTCAAGGGAGAGTCCGCTGTGCGGACGTGCAGCCGAAGCTGACTTCGGGGAATTGCGCTACCTAAACGCGGCCCGGTTAAAGGCCGGCGCGCACTATACCGGAAATAGCTGAAAAAGGGAGCTTTTTTTATCGCAGCGCACTGATAAACCGCGCTGCGTCGCGGGCTTTGCAGATCTGTGCGCCAGGGTCTATTTTTCAAAGGCCCGGCCCTGCTGGTCATCAAGCTTAAACGGTTCACCCACCCACTCAGGCCCTTCGGTCTGAAACCCTACCCGCGCCCGAGGGCACACCCGATGAAACAAGCCAGCAGTAGCCGCGTCAGCCGTGCACTTGAGGGCCATGTTCTGTTGCTGGGCCTGGACCGCGTGGCCAAGCGCAATGCCTTCGACCTGGATTTACTCAATGAGCTGAGCCTGGCCTATGGCGAATTTGATCGAAACGATGACGCCCGGGTGGCCGTGGTATTTGCCCACGGCGATCACTTCACGGCGGGGCTGGACCTGGCCAATGTCAGCGGCGTGATGGCGGGCGGCTGGCAACCGCCGCTCGGCGGATGCGATCCCTGGGGCGTATTCGCAGGGCCCAGGGTCAGCAAACCGGTGATCGTCGCGGCCCAGGGCTACTGCCTGACCATTGGTATCGAGTTGATGCTGGCGGCGGATATCAACCTCTGCGCCAGCAATACACGCTTTGCACAGATGGAAGTGCAACGTGGGATCTTTCCGTTTGGCGGCGCAACAATGCGCTTGCACCAGATCGCGGGCTGGGGCAATGCGATGCGCTGGCTGCTTACCGGAGACGAGTTCGACGCCCATGAAGCCCTGCGCCTGGGCCTGGTACAGGAAGTAATGGCCAGTGAAGACCTGTTGCCCCGCGCCATCGAACTGGCCAACCGCATTGCTCGTCAGGCGCCGCTTGGCGTGCAGGCGACGCTGATGTCGGCGCGTCTGGCGCGTATGGAAGGCGAAGCTGTCGCCGCCGCCGCCCTGCCGCCCATGGTGGATAAATTGCTCAACAGCGAGGATGCCAAGGAAGGCGTGCGGGCGATGATCGAGAAGCGGCCGGGGGTGTTCAAGGGGATTTGAGTTGGTAATACCGACGCCATCGGGGGCAAGCTCCCGATGGCGACGGAGCACACAACTAGGTTGCCGGCCGAATAGCCTTGATCAACGGCTGCAACGAGTACCCCAATCGCGGCGCCAAGGCTTCGGCGCGGGCTGACAGGGCATCGAGGTCCAGTTCCTGATCCAGCTCGGAAGGCACCAGCAGAATCACATTGCCCTCCTTCACCGGCAGCTCCCAGTAGTGTCGGTGATACAACCCACGCAGCAATGCCGCGCCCAGCGGTTTACCATCATCGGTGGCCCACTGATTGATCACCAGCCAGCCGCCGGGGTTGAGTTTCTTCTGGCAGCTTTCCAGAAAGGTCCAGGCCAGATGCCCCACACCGGGGCCGACATCGGTGTAGAGGTCGACGAAGATCAGGTCGGCCGATTCAGCGGTATCGAGCAATTGCAGGGCGTCCCCCACGCGAATGTACAAGCGCGGGTCGTCATCGAGCCCCAGGTATTCGATGGCCAGGCGCGGTACATCAGGGCGCAGTTCAATGGCCTCGACGTCTTCCAGCGGCAGAAACCTGAGGCATGCCTGGGTCAACGTGCCCGCCCCTAAACCGAGGAACAACGCGCTCTCCGGCTGCTCATGGCACAGCGCACCGATCAACATGGCGCGGGTGTAGTCATACTCCAACCAGCTCGGATCGGCGGTGAACACGCAGCTTTGCTCGATGGCGTCGCCGAATTCGAGAAAGCGGTAATCGGCTACTTCGAGCACACGGATCATGCCGAAATCATCATGGACTTCGGCCAGCAGGCGCTCGACACGCTCCTCGGTCATCACTACTCCTAAGGGGTTTACCGCTTGGCAAAGGCGCGATTGTCGGCCAACCGGCAGCAACAGGTCACGCACTAATTGCTGATAACATCAGCGTCATCCGTCAATCACCCAATCGAGTTCATGATGAGCCAACCCTGGAGCCCCGACAGCTGGCGCGCCCTGCCGATCCAGCAACAACCCCAGTATCCGGACGCTGCACACCTGTTGCAGGTGGAGCAGAACCTGGCCAGCTACCCGCCGCTGGTGTTTGCCGGGGAAGCCCGTGAGTTGCGTCGCCAGTTTGCCGAAGTGACCCAGGGCCGCGCTTTCCTCCTGCAAGGTGGCGATTGTGCCGAGAGTTTTGCCGAGTTCTCCGCGGCAAAAATCCGCGACACCTTCAAGGTGCTGCTGCAGATGGCGATTGTCATGACCTTCGCCGCCGGTTGCCCGGTGGTGAAAGTCGGACGCATGGCCGGCCAGTTTGCCAAGCCGCGCTCGTCCAACGATGAGACCATCGACGGCATCACCCTGCCCGCCTATCGTGGCGACATCGTCAACGGCATCGGCTTCGATGAAAAAAGCCGTGTGCCGGACCCGGACCGCCTGTTGCAGTCCTACCACCAGTCCACCGCCACCCTCAACCTGCTGCGCGCGTTTGCCCAAGGGGGGTTCGCCGACCTGCACCAGGTGCACAAGTGGAACCTGGACTTTATCGCCAACTCCGCACTGGCCGAGAAGTACAGCCAACTGGCAGACCGCATCGACGAGACCCTGGCCTTCATGCGCGCCTGTGGCATGGACAGCTCGCCGCAATTGCGCGAAACCAGCTTCTTCACCGCCCACGAAGCGTTGCTGCTCAACTATGAACAAGCCTTCGTGCGTCGCGACAGCCTGACCAACGACTACTACGACTGCTCGGCCCATATGCTGTGGATCGGCGACCGTACACGCCAGTTGGACGGCGCCCACGTCGAATTCCTGCGCGGGGTGAACAACCCGATCGGCGTGAAAGTCGGGCCGAGCATGAACCCGGACGATCTGATCCGCCTGATTGATATCCTTAACCCGGACAATGACCCTGGTCGCCTCAACCTGATTGCGCGCATGGGCGCAGGCAAGGTCGGCGACCACTTGCCCAACCTGATCCGCGCCGTGCAGCGCGAGGGCAAGCAGGTGCTGTGGAGCTCCGATCCGATGCACGGCAACACCATCAAGGCCAGCAGCGGCTACAAGACCCGCGACTTTGCGCAAATCCTCGGCGAAGTGAAGGAGTTCTTTCAGGTGCACCACGCCGAAGGCAGCTACGCCGGCGGCATTCATATCGAGATGACCGGGCAGAACGTCACCGAATGCATCGGCGGCGCACGGCCGATTACCGAAGACGGGCTATCGGACCGCTATCACACCCATTGCGACCCACGGATGAATGCCGATCAGTCGCTGGAGCTGGCGTTTCTGATTGCCGAGACCTTGAAACAGGTCAAACGCTGATCAACATCGCCGCCCTTAATCGGGCGGCATCGGGTCGCTGGCAATTGAGCTGGACCTGCTCCAGCCCCAGCCAGGCGGCCATTTGCCGCAGGTTGAAGGCCAGCGCCAACATGCCTTCGTCGTCCAGCCCCGATTCCTCTTCGTGCACTGCATGCACCGTCAGCCGCCCATGGGCACGCTCGGCCCGCAGGTCGACGCGCGCAGCGATCCGCTCATTGTGCAAAAACGGCAGCACGTAGTAGCCATACACCCGCTTGTCTTGCGGGGTGTAGATCTCCAGTCGATAGCGGAAATCGAACAAGCGCTCGGTGCGGCTGCGCTCCCATATCAATGAATCGAACGGTGACAGCAAGGCACTCGCCGGCACTTTGCGTGGCACTTTGGGCTCCGGCAGACAGTACGCTGGTTGCTTAAAGCCTTGCACCTGGCACGTCAGCAACTGCCCGTCCTCGACCAGTTCGGCCAAGCGCGGGCGGCTGTCCGCGGGGTCGAGGCGGAAATAATCGCGCAGGTCCTTTTCGGTGGCGATACCCAGCGCCGTCGCGCTATGCAAAAGCAAGCCGCGCTGGGCTTGAGCCTCGCTCACGGACGTTTGAAGAATCTCGCCCGGGATCACACGCTCCGGCAAATCATATAGCCGCTCAAAACCCCGGCGCCCAGCGACGGTGACCAAACCGGCGGCGAACAGCCATTCCAGTGCGTGCTTCTCATCACTCCAATCCCACCAGGGCCCGGCACGCTCCTCTCGGGTCGACAAACTGCCCGCACCCAAGGCGCCCTGTTGCTCGACGCTGTGCAACACACGCTGGATAGTCGCCTGCTGCTCACGGCCAAAACGCGCCATCTGCGCATAGATGCCCTGCCCTTGCCTGGCCCGCTCCATGCGCCAGCGCATCAGCGGGTACATCGCCATCGGCAACAGCGACGCCTCATGCCCCCAATACTCGAACAATGAACGCCGCCTCCCCTGGCTCCAGGCTGCTTGCTCAAGGAGCAACGGGGTGTACTGGCCCAGGCGGGAGAACAACGGCAGGTAGTGGGAACGCACCAATGCGTTGACCGAGTCGATCTGTATAACGCCCAGGCGTTCGATCAGCCGGTTGAGGTGCGCAGCTTTTATCTGGGCAGGCGCTTGGCGCCCCGAGAAACCCTGGGCGGCCAGCGCCATGCGTCGAGCTTGCTTGAGTGAAAA
The DNA here is from genome assembly GCF_015277575.1 of Pseudomonas sp. OST1909. Lineage (NCBI taxonomy): Bacteria > Pseudomonadati > Pseudomonadota > Gammaproteobacteria > Pseudomonadales > Pseudomonadaceae > Pseudomonas > Pseudomonas sp. OST1909. The sequence goes on along the minus strand of NZ_CP063780.1, from coordinate 2,233,972 downwards.
GGACAGGTCGGCGGGCATGGCAATCTCCATAAAAGCTCGCCCCTACCCTACTGCATCCTGGCTTACTTTCGCAGCGGGTCTTCCCAGAAATGCCGATGGCTTTCCTGCTCGACGTCGGCGCGGTTGAGCCCAATATCTTTGAGTGCGTCATCGCTCAAGGTCGCCAGCAAGTTGCGCTCCTGATGCAATAACTGCCAACGCGCAAACCTGTGGAACAGCTCGGCAAACGCCCCTTTATTCAGCAATACAGAACCTTTCTGGCCTTTCATCTACTCGCCCTCCAGTGGGGATGACGAAAGTGTGTGCCTGCCGCTATGATCAATCCAACGAATGTTTCTTATGCAATACATCTCGGAGATTGATCCATTGTCCGGTTACCCGAGTATCGACACTGACGTGCTACGCACCTTCGTGGCCATTGCCGACCAAGGTGGCTTTACCCGCGCCGGTGAGCTGGTCAACCGCACTCAATCGGCGGTGAGCATGCAGATGAAACGCCTGGAGGAGGATGTGTTGCAGCGCAAGCTGTTCGAGCGTGATGGCCGACAGGTGCGGCTTACGCCCGAAGGCCAAGTGCTGCTGGGGTACGCGCGGCGCATCCTGAAACTGCACAGCGAGGTGTTCAATACCCTGCGCGAGCCACACATGGTGGGGCTGGTACGCATCGGCACGCCGGATGACTACGTGATGCGTTTTCTGCCGGGGATCCTAAAGCAGTTTTCCAAAGCTTACCCACTGATTCAGCTTGAGATGCACTGCGAGGCGTCGTCTGTATTGATGCAACGGCGGGACCTGGCGCTGACCGTCATCAGCCGCGAGCCCGGTAATGATATCGGTGAGTTGTTGCGCACTGAACGCATGGTGTGGGCTGCGTCACCGTGCTTCTGTGTCGATGAGCACGATGCCCTGCCACTGGCGATTTCCGGCGATGACTGCCTGTACACCCATTGGGCACGCGCCGCACTGGATGCGGCCGGACGGGATTATCGCCTGGCCTATCACAGCTCCAACGGCGCGGCGATCCAGGCGGTGGTCAGTGCTGGCCTGGCGGCGATGGTCAGCATGGAAAGCCTGATCACCGACGACCTGCGAGTGCTTGGCAGCGAAGAAGGCTTTCCCCCGCTGCCGTCGATGAATCTGCGCTTGCTACGCAACCCGCAGATGACGTCGCCGATCACGGAATGCCTGGCGGAGTACATCGTTGAAGGCTTCAAACTTTAAAGGTCAACATCACCGCGCACACCACTAAAAAGCCACAGAACAGGCCGCGCAACAGGCGCTCCGGCATGGCGTGCGCGACTTTCACACCCCAACTGATACTGAGCAGGCCACCTACCGCCAGTGGCAGGCCGATCATCCAGTCCACCTCGTGGTGCCAGGCATAAGTGACCAGAGTCACGCTGGTGCTGGGCAGCGCCAAGGCCAACGATAAGCCTTGGGCAACCACTTGGGTGGTGCCGAACACACTGGTGAGTACCGGCGTGGCGACCACCGCGCCACCCACGCCGAACAATCCGCCCATGGAGCCGGACGCCGCGCCCAATACACCAAGCCACGGCCATGAATAGCGCATCTGCGTCGTGGGCGGCGCGTTGCGGGTGAACATGCGCAGCAGGTTGTAGGCCGACAGCGCCACCAGGAACGCAATAAAGCCGATACGCATTGCGCCCGCATCCAGCCCCACCGCCCAGATAGATCCCAGCCAGGCAAAGCAGAATCCCATCACGCCCAATGGCAAGGCGTGACGCAACTCGATGCGATTACGCTGGTGATAGCGCCACAGGGCAAGCATCACATTGGGCACCACCATGACCAAGGCGGTGCCCTGGGCGATCTGCTGATCCAGGCCGAACAGCACGCCCAGCACCGGGATAGCAATCAGCCCTCCGCCAATGCCAAACAGCCCACCCACCGTGCCCAGGGCCGCGCCCAATATCAGGTACATCACTAAATCCAACACCGCGCTACTCCGTCATCCCAAGTCTTGCATGCTACGCAGTCGGCTCTAGCGCGGAAACGCACAGCAACGCACAATGGCTATGCCAATCTCGCACAAGCGCTAGCCAATGAACCCCAATACCCTCACCGAACAACTGGGCCTGTTTCTGGACGTATTGGAAACCGGCAGCTTTTCCGCCGCCGCACGGCGCCATCCGCTGACGCCCTCCGCGGTGGCTAGGCGTATCGACAGCCTGGAAAGCTCAGTGGGCAGCCAGCTGTTCCAGCGCAGCACCCATGCGGTGCTGCCGACACCGGCGGGTTTGGCCTTTGCCGAACGGGCCCGGCGGATCGTCAGTGAGTTGCAACTGGCGCGGGCGGAAGCAGTGTCCCTGAGCCACGCGCCGGAAGGCTTGATCCGGGTGGATGCACCTGCGGCATTCGGTCGACGGCACCTGGCACCGGTGATTGCGGATTTTTTGAACGTGTACCCGGGCCTGGACGTGCATCTGCACCTGATCGACAGCTTTGTCGATATGCAGGGCGCACATCTGGGCAAGGTCGACCTGGTGCTGCGTGCCGGGCATATCGTAGACACGCGGTTGATCGCTACCCCGCTGGCGAGCATCGTGCGTATCGCCTGTGCCAGCCCGGCCTACTTGAAGAGCCGCGGCACACCGACCCATCCTCGAGAACTGAGCGAGCATGACGGCCTTGACTGGGATGGGCTGGCGCCAATGTTTGCCTGGCGCTTTGAGCATGACGGGCGTCGCACCACTTATCGTCCGCGGCGTATCCGCCTGAGCGCCAACAACGCTGAGGCCCTGCTCAGCGGTGCGCTGGCGGGGCTGGGCATCGCGCATTTGCCTACCTGGCTTGCCAGTGAATACCTGGTACGCGGTGAGCTGCTGCCGCTGTTTTGTGAAAACGGCCTGCCCAGCCCGGAGACCGCCGGCATTTATGCGCTGCGCCTGGAACAACAACCCAACGCCCGTAGCCGATTACTCCTTGAATACCTCAAGTCGCGCTTCAGCCCAGTGCCGCCTTGGGATTTGGCCTTGCAAAGCGGCCTGATCTGACCCGCCTGGCAAAATTACCTGGCGCATTAAAGATTTGCCCGCTAGATTCCAGCGCAGACACGCTTTTACGAGGCACCCCAATGAGTAAAAACCCTGATCCCTGCCAATCGCTGCTGCTGGACAATCAGCTGTGCTTCGCCTTGCATTCCACCTCGTTGCTGATGACAAAGGTGTACAAACCCTTGCTCCAGGCGCTCGGCCTGACCTACCCGCAGTACTTGGCCATGATGGTGCTGTGGGAAGAGGATGGTTTGACCGTCAGCGAAATCAGCAGCCGCCTGCTGACGGACCCCGGTTCACTCACGCCATTACTCAAACGCCTGGAAGCCGAGGGCCTGCTTAGCCGCACCCGTAGCCGCGAAGATGAGCGGGTGGTGGTGGTAGAGCTGACCGACGCCGGGCGTGCCTTGCAGGGCAAGGCCAAGGATGTGCCCCAATGCATCCTGGGCGCCAGCGGGATGCAGCTTGCGCAATTGCGCAAGCTGCAAGCCGACCTGATCGCGTTGCGCGGCAATCTGCAAAGCGCTATTTAGAAAACAGCAAATCACTTTAATGTGGGAAGGGCGGTGCGCCCCTCCCACATTAAATTTCAGCCAGTCAAAAACACTTAGCTTGCGCGCAAAACATTAGCGCTATACATTGGCCCTGCCAACTAATTAGCGCGCAAACATTTAGCGCTATCAACCAAAGAGGAACGCCCCATGCAAACGCTCTATACCGCAGTAGCCACCGCCACTGGCGGCCGTGATGGTCGCGCTGTTTCCAGCGACAACATCCTCGACGTCAAACTCTCCACCCCCAAGGAATTGGGCGGTGCTGGTGGCCAGGCTACCAACCCGGAGCAACTGTTCGCCGCGGGCTACTCCGCTTGCTTCATCGGGGCGCTGAAATTTGTCGCCAGCCAGACCAAACGCAAAATCCCGGATGACGCCTCTATCACCGCCCACGTTGGCATCGGTCAGATCCCCGGCGGTTTCGGCCTGGACATCGACCTGCACGTCAGCCTGCCGGGCCTGGCCCAGGAGGATGCGCAAAGCCTGGTCGACGCCGCCCACCAGGTATGCCCTTATTCCAACGCCACCCGTGGCAACGTGGATGTGCGCTTGCATGTAACAGTCTGATAAACAGACGCCCACAAAAAAGCCCGACACCAGGTCGGGCTTTTTGCGTACCGGCGGGGCCAGAATTACTTCTTGGCGCGACCTTTGTACGAACCACCTTCGCGGGTGTCGATCTCGATCAGGTCGTCGATTTCGATGAAATCGGCCACTTGCAGTTCGGTACCGTTGCTCAGCTTGGCAGGCTTCATCACCTTGCCCGAAGTGTCGCCGCGAGCGGAACCTTCGGTGTAGGCAACCTTACGCACGATGGTAGTCGGCAGCTCTACGGACACCAGGCGCTCTTCGAAGAAAATCGCTTCGCAGACGTCTTCCATGCCTTCTTCGATGAACGGCAGAACGGCTTCGATATCTTCAGCGTTCAGCTCGTACATGGTGTAGTCGGTGGTGTCCATGAACGTGTAGGTGTCGCCGCTGATGAAGGACAGGGTCGCTTCCTTGCGGTCGAGGATCACGTCGTCCAGTTTGTCGTCAGCGCTGTAGACGATCTCGGTCTTGTAACCGGTCAGCAGGTTCTTCAGCTTGGTCTTCATGATTGCGCTGTTACGACCAGACTTGGTGAACTCAGCTTTCTGAACCAGCCAAGGGTCGTTTTCGAGACGGATCACTGTACCGGGTTTCAGTTCTTTACCAGTTTTCATTGCATATATCCGAAATTTGGATGGGATTTACAAAAATCAAGGTGGCGTATCATATCCAACTTTCATAAAACTGTACCAGCGCCGTCGCAAGATCGGCCTGCAAGCCTTGTTCCAGACACCAGTTCTGCGCATGCTCATTCACCTCGGGCCAGTGTTCCAGCAGCATTTTCCAGGACTGTGCCATGTCGCCATCAGCGTTCCAGGCTTGCCAAAGCGCAAAGACAGCCGCTTTGGCGGCAGGCGAGAGTGCAGCGGTGTACAACTCAAGGAAGGCATCCAGTTTGTCCAGGTGGATGTCTTCATCCTGGCGGTAGATATGCCACAGCAACGGCCTCCCCGCCCATTGGGCGCGCACGAAGGAATCCTCACCGCGCACGGCGTTGAACTCGCAACACCACAGCAAATGGTCATATTGCTCCTGGCGCATGAATGCAATGACCTGCACCGTCAGCGCCCCGCGTACCTGGATGTCTCCCGCCGACAGGCTGGTCACGCCCAACCAGCGTTGCACATCCCCCAGAATTCGCCCTTCCGGCACCAGCAAGTGAGTCGCACGCCCATCCTTGGCGAGCACGTCCAGCCAACCGGCCAGCCCAGGATTCTCATAGGCAAACAATGAGATCAATCGTGCCCCGCCCGCAGGAGACACGCCCAGGCTCTGCAGGAATTGTCGTTGCGCAACGTCATCCTGCTGAAAAGCCTGGCGTCGCTCCACCAACCCGGCTTCACGCAGCAAACCACCGGTACCAGGACGAAAGCCGGGGAAGAAAAAGTACTTCTGCACCCCCTTGAACTTCACCGAAGGCAGGCGATGACAACCCACCACCCAGTCTTCTGCGCTGAGGTAATCCAGGTTCATCCACAACGGCGGACGCTCACGCTCGGCCATGCGCTCCATGTAGTGCGGCGGCAGCTGGCAGGCGAATGCAGCAATCACCACATCGGCCGACTGCGCGCCCGGCCATTCGGCCGGCCAGTGCCGCACCTCTACGCCCTCTTGCCATTGCTGGTCCATCTGCACATCAATGTGCGGGCACATGCGCTCGAACGCCCGCAGGTCATCGACCCACAAGCGCACCTCACAGCCATGCTCCGCCACCAGCTGCCGGGCCAGGCGCCAGGTCACGCCGATGTCGCCGTAGTTGTCGACGACGCTGCAAAAAATATCCCAGCGGGCTTTCATTCCGGGCTCCATCGTCCAAAGGCTCGATTGTCCGCATAAATGCGCTCATGCAGAAGGCTTGATCGCGATTATTCTGCACGGCGGCTGTGCGACAATCGGCACCACGCCGTCAATGTCTGCCAGGAGGCCATCATGTCTGACCGTCAGCTGTCACTGTTCAAGCTGTGCATCGCCATTGCCGCAGGCGTGTGGCTGGGGTTTATCGCCATTGCGCTGACCGCCTGGCTGGCAACTCGCTATCTGTTTCCCCAAAGCCTGGCACCCGTGGCCCAGGCGGTTCAGCAGTTGGACGAGCCGGCCGCAGTTGTGCCGCAGCCACCGAACCGTATGTTCGAACAGTATCAACAGAACCTGCAAAAGCAGGAACAACAACAGGCTCTGGACCAGGCCCGCAGTAACGCGCGCAACCTGTCCAACCCCAAATGCCAGTTCTGGCTGCAACAGGACCAGAACGCCCCCAGTGAAAAGACTCGGGCCAATGTCCTGCAATTTTGCGATTGAAGACCATGAATAAACACGCCGTCCTCCAGTTGATCCTGGAAAAACTCACCGCCGACCTCGATATTGCCCAACGCGCCGCGCAGACCGCCTACGAAACCGCGACTCACGAAGAAAACATCGCCGAAAACAAATACGACACCCTGGGGTTGGAAGCGTCATACCTGGCGGCCGGGCAGGCCAAGCGGGTCGAGGAGATCAAGCAATCGCTGACGCTGTGCCAGAACCTTCAGTTGCGAGGGTACGATGAACAACGCGGGATAGAAGTCGGGGCGCTGTTGGGCCTGGAAGACGAGAACGGTCGCCAGCAATGGCTATTTTTGGCGCCGGATGCGGCAGGGTTGAAAGTCGATGTGGTCGGGCAACCGGTGACCGTCATCACCCCGCGCTCGCCCCTGGGCAAAAGCCTATTGGGCAAGTTTGAAGGGGATGAGGTGGAGATTCTGGTGGCAGGCGCTCGGCAACACTTTATGGTTACCGAGGCCCGATAAATCACTCAGTGGACGGGTAATTCAACACCGTCGAACAAATCTTCCAGCTCTTGCTTGTTGTGGCACTGGATCGCCTTGGCCATGACTTCGCGGGTCAGGTGCGGTGCGAATTTCTCGATGAAATCGCACATGAACCCCCGCAGGAAGGTGCCGCGACGGAAGCCGATCTTGGTCACGCTCGACTCGAACAATTCGCTGGCATCCAGCACCACCAGGTCTTTGTCGAGGTTGGTGTCGACCGCCATCTTGGCGACGATCCCGACGCCCAGGCCCAGGCGAACGTAAGTTTTGATCACGTCAGCATCTGCAGCGGTGAACACCACTTTTGGCGTGAGGCCACGGTGGCTGAACGCTTCGTCGAGCTTGGAGCGGCCGGTAAAACCAAACACGTACGTCACGATTGGGTATTCAGCCAAAGCTTCCAAGGTCAGCTTCGGCAGCTTGGCCAGCGGGTGGCCTTGGGGCACCACTACGCAGCGGTTCCAGCGGTAGCACGGCATCATCACCAGGTCGCCGAACAGCTCCAGGGCCTCGGTGGCGATGGCAAAATCGACGGTGCCATCAGCGGCCATCTCGGCGATCTGCATCGGCGAGCCCTGGTGCATGTGCAGGGCGACGTCCGGGTATTGCTTGATGAAATCGCGAATCACCGGCGGCAATGCGTAACGCGCCTGGGTGTGGGTGGTGGCGATCGAGAGGGTGCCCTTTTTTTCGTTGGAGAATTCCTGGGCGATCTGCTTGATGCTCTCGACTTTACGCAAGATCTCGCCAGCGGTGGTGATGATCCGCTCGCCAGCCGGGGTGACGCGGGTCAGGTGCTTGCCACTGCGAGCGAACACTTCGACGCCCAACTCGTCTTCGAGCAGGCGGATCTGCTTGCTGATACCGGGTTGCGAGGTGTAAAGGCTTTGAGCGGTAGCGGAAACGTTGAGGTCGTGGTGCGCCACTTCCCAGATGTAGCGCAGTTGTTGAAGCTTCATATCAATCCCTCAAAGCAGATAGACGCCACGGGTATCAGCGACGATATATAACTATATTAAAGGTTAGACAGATAAATCTAGAACTTTTTATCGTTTTTACCGATCAGCTATCTTCGCTGCGTCTACGCTGCAGCGACGGCACCAGATAAACCGGCACCGGAGACAGCTGCAACACGCGAGCAGCGGTGCGCCCCAAGGGCACGGCCACGCCGGTTGCCTGGCTATGACTCCCTACGATCAGCAAGTCGACGGAAAGTTTTCGCAGTTGGTCGAGAATCACCTCGCAGGTATCCCCTTGGATCACCCTGACCGAACGAATCAATTGCAGGTCCTGCTCCCCTTCCCCCAACTCATCGCGAAAGCCGTCCAATACGCGCTGTTCGATGGTCGCCATGACCGTGCTCAACCCCTGGCTCTGCCATTCGCTCAGCGCCTTCTCATCAAGGTAGCTCTGTAATACTGATTCGGCGAACAACCCGATGGGCTCGACCACATGGATCACATACAGGTCAGCCTTGAACGTTCGCGCCAACGCCAGCGCATGTTGCATCACGTACGGCGCATACAGACCCAGGTCCGTGGCATACAACATCGAACGAATCATAGAACCTCCTGGACTGCCAGGATGGCGGAGATTGAATGAGCTTAGCAGCTAGCTCTCGGTCTGGATTCTCAACTCGTTACTGATGCCATGGGGCACATGCCCGGTGGCCACCACCTCCCTGGCTTTCTCGCAATGCCCGGCCTGGTCATCAAAAAATACATCGGCCGCAAAGGCCTCCAGGAAGGCGGATTTTTCCAGCCCACCGAGAAACAGCGACTCGTCCAGGCGGATATCCCACTCACGCAGCGTACGAATCACACGCTCATGGGACGGCGCCGAACGTGCAGTGACCAGCGCCGTGCGGATCGGGCAGGCGTCATCGGCAAACTCGCGCTGCAACAGGTTGAGCGCCGCCAGGAAGCCTTTGAACGGGCCGCCGTGCAACGGCTGGCGCGCCGACTCCCGCTCACTGGCCTGAAAGGCTTCCAGCCCGCCAGCCTGGTAGACACGCTCGGACTCGTCGGAGAACAACACTGCGTCGCCGTCGAATGCGATGCGCAGTTCTTCGCTCGAAGCCCGGCGCGCACCGCCCGACAGAATCGTCGCCGCGGCAAAACCGGCATCCAGGGCGCTGCGCACATCTTCAGCATGGGTGGAGAGAAACAGATGACAACCGAAGGCAGCCAAATAAGGATAAGGACTACGCCCGCCGACGAAAGCGGCGCGCGAAATGTCCAGGCCGTAATGCTGGATCGAGTTGAACACCCGCAACCCGGTATCGGCACTGTTGCGCGACACCAGCACCACCTCAACCCGCGCACGGCCCAAGCTGGCATTCAGGCTCAACAGCTTTTTGACCAGCGGGAAGGCATCGCCGGGCTCGAGGGTTTCTTCCTCGTGTTCGATCTGGTATTTGCGGTAAGCCTCAACACCTTCAGCCAGGTAGACCTTGTGACTGTCACTGAGGTCGAACAGCGCCCGCGAGGAAATCGCCAGCACCAGCTTGTCACCCAACCCCTTTGCCATGGTGTCTCCCCCCAATCAGCGATTGTGCCGATCAATAAAACTCAAGGCCTGGTACAGCGCCTGCATACGCGGCAGCTCGCAACCGGCCGCCCTGGCAGCGGCCAGGGGCCGGGCGTAGATCGCCGCCAATTCCAATGGGCGCTTATGCACGTGATCGTGATACATGCTGGGCAAGTAATCGTCCATGGTTTCGGTCATGGCAAACATCTGCCCGGCGTAGCTGGCGGGAATTTCATGGCCGCAGGCACGGGCGCCTTGCACCACTTCGGCCATCAAGGCCTGGATCAATTCGCGGCTGGACTCATCCGCCATCATGGCCTTGGTTCCCGTGCCCAGCAACACAGACAGGCCGTTATACGGCACGTTCCACACCAGTTTATGCCAGCGCGCCTGATGCACGTTGGCCATGGCCTGGGACTCGATGCCGGCCCGGTGAAACAGCCCCGCGCCTTCTTCGACAATTGCCTTTTGCTGCGCCTCATCGTTGGCAGCCGTACCGCTGTGATACCCCAGGTTGACCCGGCCCAGTGCCTGATGCTCGACCACACCCGGAGCGGACCGGTACACGCCGATGTAGCACAGCCCGCCGAGCAGGTGCAGCGACGCTGGCAAATGTTCACGCAGACTGTCCTCCACATCCAGGCCGTTTTGCAGCAGCACCACCTTGGCATCCGGCGCCGCGACCTGGGCGATAGTAGGCGCCAGGTCCACGTTGCCGGTGGATTTGGTGCCCACCAACAGCCAGTCGCATGAAGGCATGTCGGCGGCGCAGGCATAGGCCTGAACCGGATGCAGGTGCAACGGGCCATGCACCGTGCTGTTGACGTGCAGGCCCTTTTGACTAACCGCTGCATATTCGCTGCGCAACAGGAAATGCACATCGAAGCCAGCACGCGCCAGCATCAAGCCGTAGTAACCACCAATGGCACCCGTGCCAATAATGCCAATGCGTGGCGACGGGGATGAAAGGGCTGTCATGGCAAATCCTCTGGTGTGCGTGTGAGCGCCTGGTTTACACATTTGGCGAGGTCGGATGCCGTAAGCCGTGTCTGTAATTGCCCGAGGAACTGACCCTCGCACACCAGGAACAACGCCGGCAAATGAAAGATCTGGTAGCGTTCGACTGCACCGCCATTGTGCCCGGCATCAACCCAGCACACGCGGTCCACCGGCAGCGGCCAGCTCGGCAGTTGCTGGCGTGCCCAACGGCAACTGGAGCAGCCGACACTGGTAAACACTACCAGCGAAATACCTGGCAATCCCAGCAATTGCTGGTCAATATCCAGGTCGGTCAATTCCAGTTCCTTCACTATACTGCTGCCACTGCCGTCAACCGGACGGCGCTCGGAGTCCGTGTACATGGGTCGTTTTTTACCTCACCCTGATGATGTCGCTGTCGAGTTGATCCAACGTCCCTCTCCTGCCCTGCCCCGTCAACGCCTGCACACTATCGGCCGCGGCGGCGTCGCCTGCAATTGGCCGCGAGCCTGGCGCCCAGGCACGGCGGTCGACCTGCATATCCCCTCCTTGGGGCCCAGCGCCCGTTATCCGGGCTATGTAGCCTGGTGCCGCAAAGGCGAAAACGCTTATCGCGTCGGTATTTGCTTTACCGATGAGCACGCCTTGTTCGGTGCGCGAATGGGCGAGCAAGTGTGCCAGATCGAACGTTACTGCCGCCTGCACGAAAACACCGAGCCAACACCTGCGCAACTGGAAGCCATGGCCCGTGACTGGGTGTCGCGCCACGCCGCCGAGTTCTCCCATGAGGCCGTTGTGCAATCGGCGCTGGATTAAACCGGGCTTTGCCCATTGTCGCGGGCCCGTGTTACGCGCTAAGGTTCCTCCCCCCTGTATTCAAATCATGCTGTGCCCGCCGCACGGGGATGGCTGGCGGCCGGCACCCGTGACCCTGGCGAGTAACACGATGGCTGATTTACCGATCAATGACCTTAACGTCGAATCCAACGAGACCCTGATCACACCCGATCAGCTCAAGCGCGAAATCCCCCTGAGCGACGCTGCCCTGCAGACCGTCACCAAGGGTCGCGAAGTCATCCGTGACATTCTCGACGGCACCGACCACCGTCTTTTCGTGGTGATCGGGCCTTGCTCGATCCACGACCTCAAGGCTGCCCACGAATACGCCGAGCGTCTCAAGGTGCTGGCCGCTGAAGTGTCCGACACCCTGTACCTGGTGATGCGCGTCTATTTCGAGAAACCGCGTACCACCGTCGGCTGGAAAGGCTTGATCAACGACCCGTACCTGGACGACTCGTTCAAGATCCAGGACGGCTTGCACATCGGGCGCAAACTGTTGCTGGACCTGGCTGAAATGGGCCTGCCTACCGCCACCGAAGCGCTGGACCCGATCTCCCCGCAGTATCTGCAGGACCTGATCAGTTGGTCGGCCATCGGCGCACGCACCACCGAATCGCAAACCCACCGCGAAATGGCGTCCGGCCTGTCTTCGGCCGTAGGCTTCAAGAACGGCACCGACGGCGGCCTGACCGTGGCGATCAATGCCTTGCAATCGGTCTCCAGCCCTCACCGTTTCCTGGGTATCAACCAGGAAGGTGGCGTCTCCATCGTCACCACCAAGGGCAACACCTACGGTCACGTAGTGCTGCGCGGTGGCAACGGCAAGCCCAACTACGATTCGGTCAGTGTCGCACTGTGCGAACAGGCGCTGAACAAAGCCAAGATCAAGCCAAACATCATGGTTGACTGCAGCCACGCCAACTCCAACAAGGACCCGGCCTTGCAGCCACTGGTGATGGAAAACGTCGCCAACCAGATCCTGGAAGGCAACCAGTCGATCATCGGCTTGATGGTCGAAAGCCATTTGAACTGGGGTTGCCAGGCAATTCCAAAGGATCTGGCCGATTTGCAGTACGGCGTGTCGATTACCGATGCCTGCATCGACTGGGCGGCTACCGAAACCACCCTGCGCAGCATGCACGCCAAGCTCAAGGACGTGTTGCCCAAGCGCAAACGCAGCTGAACCACGCATTTTTTCTGGATCAGACGCACACAAAAACGCCGGGCTAAGCCCGGCGTTTTTATTGGCAACTGGTCAGTTACAGCTTTGCGGCATGGCGCTGGTGGCGCTCCATATAGCGCTCGACATAGGAGCACGATGGAATCACGGTGTAGCCAGTCACTTCGGCATACTCCAAGGCTGCCTCGGTCAACGCGGCCGCAATGCCTCGTCCGCGCAGCGCGTTGGGCACGAACGTGCGATAGATATCCAGCGTCTGCTTCCCGAGGTCCATATAGGTCAGATAGGCACGATGACCGTCCACATTGGTCTCGAACTGATGACCAGCCTGGTCATGGTGGATGGACAACGCCTCGCTCATCACTACTCCTCGCGGGTCTTGAATATTGACCCTACCTTACCGATGTTTTTCCGGCGAAGGAACATCTACGCCACCCCGTGCCGGTTTCGACAACGAGAAAACCCTGAGCGCTCACAGCCAGCACGTAGGGAATAGTAGGCACCAATCCTGCAATTGCTCAAGGCGCACTCATCATTCCCTGCCCCGGCTGGATATATAGAAAGGGCCTCGATCAACCGTTGACCGATAGCCTGAACATTGCCGGCAGTTGAAGCTTGAGACGAACTGCCGCTCTTAAAGTCACCTCTACATGCGCAAAAGATGCCAGCCGGAGTAAAGCCGATGGCAACGAAAGTGCCCGCTTCGATATATAAATTTTCATCTGTTTACAAGGCTTAACACATGCGGGCCGGCCCTTTCAGCCTGGATCCAATGTCGGTCGAGATGAAAAAAACTGGACAGTTTTCATACAAACCTTCAAAAGGTTAGCCAAAATAGATTCGGCACAGGAATTTTTTTTGCTTCTTGCGCAACGTCAGTTTACTTACTACAAGTAATGGGTAGTATGTACGCCGGCTATTAGCTCACTCTGAGCAAGTAGCCATCTAATTGAAAGTCCTTGAAGGGGAACACGATGAACAACGTTCTGAAATTCTCTGCTCTGGCTCTGGCCGCAGTTCTGGCTACCGGTTGCAGCAGCGTCTCCAAAGAAACCGAAGCTCGTCTGACTGCAACTGAAGACGCAGCAGCTCGCTCCCAGGCTCGTGCAGACGAAGCCTACCGTAAAGCTGATGAAGCTCTGGCTGCTGCTCAAAAAGCACAACAGACTGCTGACGAAGCTAACGAGCGCGCTCTGCGCATGCTTGAGAAAGCAAGCCGCAAGTAATAATCCTTCGGGGTTGTTATCAAGCCGATCCATTTATGGGTCGGCTTTTTTTTGCCTCGCGCTTGACGCGCCTACAGGTCGACCGGCGTGCTGGAGGCCACCGGCGCCGCGCCCGGCACGCCAATCTCGGTCGGCAAACCATCCTCGGCCGCGACCACATCACGCACCTGGTCCCAGTTCACGCGCAGGTTGTTGGACAGGTCTTCACGCTTGAGCAACGCGTTGATGACCGCCGTGTGCTTGTCGACCACCGAAGGCGTGCCGTCATCGTTCAACGGGGTATGAGCTTCAAGGTAGACCTTGCCACCACTGCTGCCGAACTTGTAGGCGTCGTTGATAATGCGCACCGAGGTGCCCACCGGCACCATGCCGGCCATTTCCAGTACGTTGTTATTGAACATGCGGAAACAGCCGTGGCTGGTACGCGTGCCGATACCAAATTTCATGTTGGAGCCATGGATCAGGTAACCCGGCGTGCCCAGCGTGAACTTGAACGGCCCCAGCGGGTTATCCGGACCGGCAGGCACCACGTTGGGCAGCGGGTCACCGTTGGCGGCGTGCTCGGCCTTGATCGAGGCCGGTGGCGTCCAGGTCGGGTTCGGCGTCTTGGCGATGATACTGGTGTGGGCGATCGGCGAGCCCCAGCCTTCACGGCCAATGCCCAACGGGAAGGTGTAGACGACGTCCTGGCCCTTTGGATAGTAGTAGAGCCGGTACTCGGCCAAGTTGATCACAATGCCTTCCCGTGGCCCCGGCGGCAGGATAAAACGTGTCGGCAGCACAATATCGGTGCCCGCGCCCGGCAGCCAGGCATCGACGCCGGGGTTGGCCGCGACCATTTCCGAGTAGCCCAGGTCGTAGGTGGTGCCCAGGTCGGCAAAGGTATCTTCGTACTTGGCCTTGATGACCTGGACCTGACCGACAATGTCCTCGCCTGGCGGCGGCAGGGGCAACTGCAAGGCTGCCGCCGAACCGGCCGCACAAAGCGCAGCGAGAGACAGGCAGCAGGTGACGACGGAAAGGCGCGACAACATCCGGAAAATCCTTCGCAAGACGACGGGTAGGTTAAAAGCGAGCTACAAGCTACAAGCTTTCAGCCGCTAGCTTACAGCTTATAGCTCGAAGCTTGCAGCTGCTTCTATAACTCGAACCGCAGCTCCGGCCAGATCGGCGGCGTGCCGCGCTTTTGCGATTCGAGAATCGCCCGGCATAACGGGCACAGGCGCTGATCCTGGAAGATCGAGCGATTCACCGACGACCAGCGTGGCTGCGCCGGCAATAAAGTGCCGCAGAGCGTGCGGTCGATCGAGCCGCCCAACTCCAATTGACGCGCCACCAGATGCACCCGCACTTCCTGGCAGGCGAACAGATCCAGCTGCTCGTCCGGCTCGATCAGTTGGTAGTTAAACAGGGACCAGGCAGGGCGCGACATCGGGGGCTCCAGATCAGGGGGGCGCCACCTTAGCCGAAAGCCTGCCGGTAGAAAAGCGTCATAGCAGCGGTTTTAGCGTCGGCCAGACATTTTCCAGCAACTTGCCTTGCGCTGCGACCGCCGGGTGCAGTTGATCAGCCTGCATCAACTCTGGATGACCGCCCACGCCTTCGAGGAAAAACGGTACCAGCGGAACGTTTTTTTCCTTGGCCAACACACCATAGACTTCGGCAAACGCAGTGGTGTATCGCGGCCCGTAATTGGGTGGCAACTGCATACCCAGCAGCAGCACCTTGGCACCGCCAGCCTTGGACTGGTCAATCATCGACGCAAGATTTTGTTTCAATTGCGCCGGCGGTTGCCCGCGCAAGCCATCATTGCCCCCAAGTTCGATAACCACTACGTCAGGCTTATGCTCTGCAAGCGCCGCAGGCAGGCGTGCGAGGCCACCCGCACTGGTGTCGCCACTGAGGGATGCGTTGACCACTTTGTCGTCAAAACCCTCCTGCTTGAGCCGTTGTTCCAGCAGAGCAACCCACCCTTTGCGGGTATCCAGGCCGAAACCGGCACTGATACTATCGCCAACGATCAGGACTGTACCCGCCGCTGCGTTCTGGGCCATGCACATCAAGGCCAGGCCAGCACTCAAAAACCACATTCGCATCGGATTCTCCATGGGCGCAAGCATTCTAACCGCGCGAAACCTTAGCAAAGTGGTTCCCAGCGCGGAAGGTGAACTGACTATCCTGCACGAACTGAGCCTGGAACTGAACAAGGGCGATAGCCTGGCTATCGTCGGGAGCTCCGGTTCCGGCAAATCCACCCTGCTGGGCCTGCTGGCCGGCCTCGACCTGCCCAGCAGCGGCGAAGTCACCCTGGCCGGGCAAGCCTTGAGCACCCTCGACGAAGACCAGCGTGCACGCATCCGTGCCGAACATGTGGGTTTCGTCTTTCAATCCTTCCAACTGCTCGACAGCCTCAATGCACTGGAAAACGTGATGCTGCCGCTGGAACTGGACGGCCGCAAGGACGCCCGCGAACGCGCCCGGCATCTGTTGGAACGCGTGGGCCTGGGCCAGCGCCTGACCCACTCGCCGCGCCAACTGTCCGGTGGCGAGCAGCAACGGGTCGCCATTGCCCGCGCGTTTGCCGCCGAACCGGACGTGCTGTTTGCCGACGAACCCACCGGCAACCTCGACAGCCATACCGGCGAGCGCATCAGCGACCTGCTGTTCGAGCTCAATAAAGAGAGCGGCACGACCCTGGTACTGGTCACCCATGACGAGCGCCTGGCCCACCGTTGCCGACGCCTGATCCGCCTTGAAGCCGGCCTGATGGTCGCGCCCCTGGAGCCTTGATGGCACGTTTGCCGCTGTTGCGCCTGTTCAGCCTTGCCATGCGCCAGTTACTGCGCGACGCCCGCGCAGGTGAACTGCGCGTGCTGTTCTTTGCCCTGCTGGTGGCCGTGGCGGCCAGCACCGCCATCGGCTACTTCGGCGCGCGCCTCAACGGCGCCATGCTGTTGCGTGCCACCGAGTTCCTCGGCGCCGACCTGGTGCTCGAAGGCAGCTCACCTGCCCGCCCCGAGCAAATCAGGTCCGGGGCCGAACTGGGCCTGGATCACGCCCGCATCGTGGAGTTCTCCAGCGTTATCGCCACGGACAATGGCATTCAGCTTTCCAGTATCAAGGCGGTCAACGAGCAGTACCCCTTGCGCGGCGAGTTGAAAAGCAGCACCGAGCCCTTCGGTACGCAAACGCCGGGCGGCGGCCCCAAACCCGGTGAAGCCTGGGTGGAAGCAAGGCTGCTGACCGCGCTGGACCTGAAAATCGGCGACAGCATCGATGTCGGCATGAAGACCCTGCGCCTGGCGCGTATCCTGACGTATGAGCCCGACCGGGCCGGCAACTTCTACAGCCTCACGCCCAGGGTGATGATCAACCTGACCGACCTGGACGCCACCGGTGTAGTCCAGCCAGGCAGCCGTGTGAGTTACCGCGAACTGTGGCGTGCCCCGCAAGGCAGCACGGCGCTGCAAACCTATCGCGACCTGATCAAGCCGGGCCTCGCTGCGAACCAGCGACTGCAGGATTCGCGCGATGGCAACCAGCAGATCGGCGGCGCCCTGGGCAAGGCCGAGCGCTACCTGAACATGGCCAGCCTGGTGGCGGTGCTGCTGGCCGGCGTGGCCGTGGCACTGTCGGCCAACCGCTTCGCCAGTCGTCGTTTCGATGCCAGCGCGTTGTTGCGCTGCCTGGGATTGTCACGACGTGAAGCCATGTTGCTGTTCAGCCTGCAACTGAGCGTACTGGGCTTGCTGGCAAGCCTGGTCGGCGCCCTGCTCGGCTGGCTGGCGCAATTTGGATTGTTCTATTTCCTGCACGACCTGCTGCCCGCCGATGTGCCGCCGGGCGGATTGCTGCCGGCCGTCGCGGGGATCGGCACCGGGCTGGTCGCCCTCGCAGGCTTCGCCCTCCCACCATTGGCGGCGCTGGGGCGCGTACCGCCGCTGCGGGTATTGCGCCGCGATTTGCTGCCCATCCCCTCAAGCACCTGGATGGTCTACGGCGCGGCGCTGTTTGCCTTGGGCCTGATCATGTGGCGCCTGAGCCTGGACCTGGTATTGACCTTCGCTTTGCTGGGCGGCGGCGTGGTCGCGGCATTGATCCTTGGCGGCTTGTTGCTGCTGATGTTGCAAAGCCTGCGACGCCTATTGGCTCGCGCCTCCTTGCCCTGGCGCCTGGGCCTGGGCCAATTGCTGCGCCACCCGCTGGCGGCGGCAGGCCAATCCCTGGCCTTTGGCCTGATTCTGCTGTCCATGGGATTGATCGCGCTGTTGCGGGGCGAATTGCTCGACACCTGGCAAAATCAACTGCCCAAAGACGCGCCCAACTATTTCGCATTGAATATCCTGCCGGCCGACAAGGACGCCTTTGGCGCCCGCCTCCTGGAAGTACAAGCGCAAGCGGCACCGTTGTATCCGGTAGTGCCGGGGCGATTGATCAGCATCAACGGCGAACCCGTGCAAGAGATTGTCAGCAAGGACTCCAGTGGCGACCGTGCCATTCAACGCGACCTGAGCCTGACCTGGGCTGCCGATTTGCCTCCGGGTAACGCCCTGACGGCGGGCGCCTGGTGGTCGGCGCAACCAAGCGATGAGATTCCTGGCGTGTCGGTGGAAGCCAAGGTGGCCGAGAGCCTGAAACTCAAGCTCAACGACCATTTGCTGTTCACCATCGGCGGGGAAAACCGCGAGGCACGGGTCACCAGCCTGCGGACCATCAACTGGGATAATTTCCAGCCTAACTTCTTCATGATCTTCCAGCCCGGCACCTTGAAAGACTTACCCGCGACCTACCTGACCAGCTTCTACCTGGCACCCGGTCACGACCAACAGATCGTCGATCTTTCACGGGCCTTCCCGGCTGTCACTATCCTGCAGGTCGAGGCGTTGCTGGAGCAGTTGCGCAGCATCCTCGCCCAAGTGACCCTGGCGGTGGAGTACGTGCTGTTGTTTGTGTTGGCGGCGGGGATGGCGGTGTTGTTCTCCGGCTTGCAGGCCACTCTGGACGAACGCATCCGCCAGGGAGCCTTGCTGCGAGCCCTGGGTGCCGAGCGCAAATTGCTGATCAAGGCGCGACGCATCGAGTTCGGCCTGCTGGGTGCCGTCAGTGGCCTGCTGGCGGCATTGGGCACCGAACTGGTGACGTGGGTGCTGTACCGCTACGCCTTTGACCTGGCGTGGCATCCCCACCCGTGGCTGCTACTGCTACCCGTGATCGGGGCCGTGCTGATCGGCGCTGCCGGGGTATTCGGCACGCGTCGCGCACTGAATGCCAGCCCGCTGACCGTATTGCGCGAAGGCTGAGACCTGGCTGGCCCGTGCTCGGTTCAAAGCACGGGCCATTATGCCTGCTTCACATATTCAATCTTGGTGATCCACCAGCACACCTCGCCGCCTGGGGTGTGCACGATTGCCTCATCGTCCACCTCCTTGCGCAGCAGGGCCCGTGCCATGGGTGAGTCGATGGAGATGTAATCCATTCGGTCATAAATCTCGTCATAACCCACGATACGAAAACGCTTGGTGTCACCCTGTTCGTTTTCGATTTCGACCCATGCGCCGAAAAACACCTTGCCCTCCTGCTCGGGCATGTATTCCACCACGCGCATATCTTCCAGGCGTTTACGCAGGTAGCGCACCCGCCGGTCGATCTCCCGCAGCAGTTTCTTGTTGTACTGGTAGTCCGCGTTTTCACTGCGATCGCCCAGCGAGGCCGCCCAAGTCACTTTGCGCGTGGTGTCCGGACGCTTTTCCCGCCACAGGTAATCCAACTCTTTTTTAAGCGCTTCATGGCCTTCTTTGGTAATCAGCTTGGTACTCAAACGCTTGCATCCCCAGGCAGTGTCCAATGGTGCCAAATACGCCAGGCATCATGCCCAGGCGTTGGCTGGCTGGGGGTGATGATAAATGAACCTGGGCGGCGAGCCCATCGGCTTATCCCTGGCCATCCAGGACCTGGTCCAGGCCAAAGAGCGTCCCGTGCAGATGCTGGCGCACTCCTGACAACTGCGACATCATCATCGCCAGCTTTTCCGCCTTTTGGTTGACCTCTGATTGCTGATCCTGCAGTTGAGCATGACGCTGCTCCAGCTCTTGGTGTTTTTCGTCCAATTGGCTTTGCTGCTCTTGCAGCCGTATCTGCCAGTGCTCAAGTTGCTCTTCCTTTTCGAGGACAGCGCGTTTTTTTTGCGTCAGCTCCTGGGCGACCTTGGCGAGATTGCTCAGGGTGCTGTCCATCTCAAGCAAAGACTCTTGCTCCAGCGGCGCAGGCTCCTCAAACGGTGGGACTTCAGGCTGTTCAACCTGAAAAGGCACCTTAACTGCCTCAGCGGGCGCCTCCGGCATCTGCACAAACGATGGCACCGGTTCTTCCACGATATCTTCCACCACAGGCTGTGGCGCAATCCTGGGTGGGGTTGGGTTGCGTGGCGGTGCAACCATTTGCGATGAGAAGCGGATCGACGGCACGATCACCGTACTACTTTCGATGGCAGGCAGCGCAGGGGCTGACATACCCAGGGTAATCACCTTCATCACCAACGCTTTCTTGATGATCACTGAGTGGTGATCCTCGGGTCGGGCAGGCGGCAACCTGCACCCCTTCAGGTCAATGAAATGGAACGGAACCTGGGGCTCGGCAGCCGGTATCGCCTTGGAGCCTGGTGCCGCCGCCAGCGTCAGAACCTGCTTGAAGACCTGCATCGCCACCTGCAAATCCTCCTTCGAATCAACGCCGCCCAGGAAGTAGCGTTCAAGCTTTTTACGCAGAACCGCGATGTAGACCCTGGAATGACCAGGTTCGGCTTCTTCATCGAGGCTATACACAAGAAAGTTCGAAGCCGTTTGGGCGACAGCAAACCCACAGAGCAACGCACCGTTTACAGGTGCCTGCGCATCGCTGCGCTCAAGAACAAGAGTACGTAGAAGCATCATGGCGATCAGGCCTCGTTACAAAAGAGAAAACCTTATATAAACATCAGATAAACATCCGAACATTAATAAGCCCTCCAAACAAAACAATTGTTTCAGCGAATTATCGAGCCGAACGTAGGATTCTTCTTATAAGTCGCGCCGTGCGTTCCCAACCACAACTAATGAACGTACTCTTTTTAAGGCCCTTCCCTATAAAGCGCCGCTTCGCACACGCCCCGAACACTTATTCGGTAACGACATGATCGAGATAAGCAACTTAACAAAACAGCTGGGCAGAACAAGCGCAATTACCAATATTTCCTTCAGTGCGCAGCATCAGGAATGCGTGGGCCTGTTGGGAGAAAGTGGCGCAGGGAAAACGACCTTATTGAACTTGATCGCCGGTACGATCAAACCGACTTCTGGGCAAATCAATATTCTGGGGTTCAATATCCAAACTCATTCACTTCAAGCCAAAAAAGCCATTGGCTATCAACTTCAGGGCGGACTCACCCACCATAGAATGTCGGTCAAAAACATGCTTGATTTTATTGCGGCCATTCGTGGTTTGAGGGGCCTGGAAAAGCGTAGCCAGGTAGAGCAGGTAGCCGCACGGCTGGACCTGATGCCCGTGCTCGACTGCCCCGCCGACATACTGTCCCCTGATTTGAAGCGCAGGGTTGCATTGGCCCAGGCTTTAGTCCACTCCCCAAGCCTGCTCCTGCTCGATGAACCCACGCAAGGGCTATGCCCTGATCAACGGCTCAAGTTCAGCGCACTTATCAAGTCCCTGACCGAGGACATGACGGTCATTATCGCCTCCCGCCAGTACCACGAACTGACGGACATGTGCACCCGCGCCCTGGTCATCGCCGGTGGCCGCCTGGCCGCCGATGCTTCGCTGGCGGATCTGCAGCGCAGTTCCCGGCATTTCCAGGCGGTGACCCTGGCATCAGACAGCCCGTTGGATTTACTCGCACTTGCCGTATTACCCGGCGTCGCGGGCATCGAGGAGGACCGACATGCACAGGGCAAGGTGACTGTCCTGGCCATGCCCGGGCACTCCATCTTCCCCTCGATTAACGCGCTTATCGCACATCGCGGCTGGAACATAACGTCTTTGAGCCTGGAGCCGGGTCGCCTGGGCGATGTCGTTCACCATCTGAGCCAGGAGATACCTGCTTGAGACTGCTACCTGTTATTTTCAAGCGTCAACTCGCCAGTTATGCCTGCTCACCAAGCACTTACCTGAGTGTGGCGGTTTTCCTCGTGCTGTGTGCGACATTGGGATTGGACACCCAGCACTGGATGGAGCGAAACAGCAGCGATTTGCAGGTTTTCTTCGAACTGCACCCCTGGCTCTATCTATTGTTGGTCCCCATTTTATCGACGCAGTTGTGGTCGGATGAATACAACAGCAGCTTTTGCGACACGCTGAAATCCTTGCCTGTCACCGCCACTGAACAGGTGGTCGGAAAATTCATCGCAGGCTGGACCGTCTGCGCCATTGCCTTAATGTTTAATTTCCCTTTGGTGATCGCGGCCAACTATCTGGGCACACCGGATAATGCCGTTATCGCGTCACAATTCCTGGCCAGTTGGTTGCTGGCCGGAAGTTATCTCTCGGTGGGCTGCTTCATCTGTGTACTTGCCAAGCAACGCATCATTATTTTCCTGCTCACACTGGGCTTATTGCTGATTGCCAGCGCGCTTTCCTCAATGCTGGATGCACTTGATAGCCAGACACCCATTTGGATTATCGACAGCCTGATGTCCCTTGACCCTATTGCTCGCTTTAGCACGATGGATAATGGCAAACTGACACTGCATGACGGCTTTTACTTTATAAGTATGATCCTGGCTTTTCTCTTTGCGACGACCATCACACTCAACTACAAGAACAGCTGAGAAGGAAAGCCACTGATGGGATCCGCTCTTCGTACGGGTATGACCTTACTTGTCATATCGCTACTGTTTCTGGCATTCAATCTGGTCTGGGTACCGAAAATACCCAATATCCGCTGGGACTTTTCACACACACAAATCCATACCTTATCGTCATCAACGCGCCAACTGCTGACAACACTTGAAAACCCATTGGACCTGTATTACTTCAATGCCATCAATGCCCCTCAACGGAGCCAGGCAGTGAGTCGTTACGGCCGTCGCGTTGAAGACATGCTCAAGGAAGTCGAAAAGGCGGCCAACGGCATGATCAATCTACATGTCATCAATCCAACGCCTTTTTCAGAAGACGCTTACAAAGCTGGTTTGTTTGGCCTAGATGACACGCAAGGTTTCCTAGGCCTCATTGGCACCCGTGCCGGCCATAGCGCGCAACGCATTGACCTGTTCAGTCCCGAGCATGAGTCATTGCTTGAATATGAAATCAGCCACCTGCTCCACAAACTCATGCACCCTGAACGTCCCACTATCGGCCTGCTGTCGGGACTGGCGCTACACGAACCTGCCGGCGAACTACTGGAGCAGATGCGCGAACAATTCAACGTGGTGGAACTGGCATCGACCATCGCTCAAGTGCCGTCATCGATAAGTACATTGATGGTCGTACAGCCCGGCGCCCTGCCCGAGCAGGCTCTGTATGCCATTGAGCAAGCGGTAATGAGAGGCGCAAGGCTGATGGCCTTTATCGACCCGGTGAGCGAGATAGCTGCGCAAGCCATATCGACCAACGCCAGGCTGGATGCACTGCTCACTGCATGGGGTATACAAATGCCAGCGGACAAGCTGTTGGTCGATAATATTTACGCCTCATCGGCTACGCCCGGCCCCGGAATGCCAAAGGTACTGCACCCGGCCAGGCTGGAACTTCCACGCCAGGCAATGAACCCGACAGACCTGAGCACCTGGAACCTGGATGCCGTGACCGTGTCCAGCAGCGGCGCACTCTCCCTGTCCAACAAAAATCGTACGCTGCTGACCCCCTTGCTACAGAGCTCCCGGCAGTCCGTGCTGCTGGATGCAGGGCGCTTTGCTTCTGCGACCACGTTCGACTCACTCATCGATGAAACCGCCACGACAGGAGAGCGCCACGTGATTGCCGCCCGCGTTGAGGGCCCCGCTTATTCGGTGTTTCCCGACGGCCTCAAGGGCCAGCCACCGGGGATGCAACATGCCGAGCAGATCCAGGTGGTGGTCGTGGCCGACACTGATGTGCTCGCGTACGCTGTCAGCAACGCTCAGCCCAACGGCAACGCGCAATTTGTATTGAATACCCTGGATAACCTGGCGGTTCCGGAGATACTCAGGCGCATCCGACCTCGCGTCATCACCCAGCCACTGCACAGGCTCGAACACATGCGCGAAAAAGCCGCACAGGCTTATCGCAAAAGTGCGGTTGAACTGGAGCGACGGCACGAGCACACAGAGCAAGCATGGCAAAGGCTGAATCCAGGGCACGCACGCCTGGTCACACAGGCCGTGGATACCAACACCCAGTTGCAGGCACTCAACAGGGAGCGCCTGCAATTGCCCATCGAGTTGCATACACTCAAAGCCCAGGCATACGCGCCCTTGCAGCGTTTCGAGCGATACCTTAAAGGGCTGATGATCGCCACGATGCCGTTATTGTTATGCCTGATTGCCTGGGGACTTGCCCTCCACCAGCGTCGACGCCGATCAGCCGCGCCAGCGGTCTATGAATGACGGCTCAACGCCGCGCAATCAACCCCTGGCGGGCAATACGGGTCAGTTGGTGGATCACTTCATGGGCGTCGCCGGCATTGGGCGCCTGGATCACTGCAAGGTCGAAACTATTGCTGGCAAAACGAGCCAGGGATTCGCCGTCCTCGACAAACTGGATCAGGAACGCCGAGGGCCTACCGCCACGGCGTGGCCAGCCGTCCAGATAACGCAGGAGCGTCGGCTGGTGTTTACCACCCAGGAGGATTTTCGGATTGCGTTGAGTCAGGTCCGCGGTAATCGGGGCCAAGCGTATGAGAGGGCGTGGTGCATTCATCGTGTCGTGTCTCTGCCTCAAAAGTCTGCGGGCAGGTGAGAGGCAACACCGAACCAGCGCTTTAGCGGTATTTCGAAGAGCGCCCTGGGAGAGGATACGGACTTCTGTCGGGCTGCATTGAGTCCCAGTGGCGCCCCGCAATTAGCTGTTTAAATCGGCGCATGAGCAGCATCCTAGAGAAGCCGGTGGGGCAGTGTCAAGAATCCCGAGCAACGAAAAGGCCCGCAGATGCGGGCCTTTTCCGGGACATGCAAACAGATCAGTCAGTGATGGCGCGATCAACCGACAGTTTGCCGGCACCTTCGAGCAACACCGCCAGCGCCCCGCCGAGCAAAGCCAGAGCAAACTCATAACCGTTATTGGCCATGAACAAGCCGTTATGGATATGCACCGAGAAGATTGCCACCAGCGTGAGGAAGGTCAGGCCCAATGCCGCCGGGCGAGCGAGCAAACCAATGATCAGGGCCAGGCCGGCAAAAAACTCGGTACCACCCGACAACACTGCCATCAGGGTACCCGGCGTCAGGCCGAGGCTTTCCATGAATTGGGCAGTACCCGCCAGGCCGCCGCCGCCAAACCAGCCGAACAGTTTTTGCGAACCGTGAGCGGCAAAGATGATGCCGACGAAGATGCGCAGGACAGTCAGGCCGTAACCGGCGCGGGTAGACAGGACGCGTGTAATCATTGGGCTCATTTAAGTAAATCCTTTTCCAGGTAGGGGTTGGTTGGCCGCTATATTAATCAGTTTAAGCAATGATAAAAGCGCAAATATTGCCTAATTAATATCGATAAAGTTGATTATTTTCGTGAGACCATTTTTGCTGCAGGCGGCTCCAGGGACTCTCGCTCCCGGTCGAACGCCAAGTAATACTTGTTGACGCTATTAACATAGCTGACGCCGCCCATCCCCACCTGCTCCATGGCGATGCGTTCAACCTGGAAGAACCATTGATTGGGGTTCAGCCCGCGGCGCCTGGCCTCGGTGCGCATCCCCTGGACCCGCTCCGGGCCCATGTTGTAGGCCGCCAGCACAAAAGCCATGCGCTCGCGCTCGTTAAGCTTGGGGCTGGAGAAAAATTTACGCCGGATCAACGCCAGGTAACGTGCGCCAGCTTGCACATTGCTATCGAGACTCTCGATGTTGTTGACCCCCACCCGCTGCGCCGCCGAAGGCGTGATTTGCATCAGGCCGGTCGGGCCGCCGCTATTGCGTGCGCCTGGGTCCAGGGAGGACTCCTTGAACGCCAACGCCGCCAGGTTCAGCCAGTCCATCCCTTGCTCGCGCGCATGTTTTTGCAGGACCGGGCGCAGTTTTTCCAGACGCTGACGGTCGGCGCGCGCCAGCGGGTTGCGCACCTGATAGAGGCGTCGGTAGATACGCTGGAACGCCACGTCCTGATCGGCAGGGGTTCGATAGGTCTTGAGAAATCGGTCAATGCTGGCGCGCAGCATCGAAGCGTCCTGGCGCACGAACCAGAACTCGTCACCCGGTTCGCTGATTACCACCTGCTTGTCAAAGCGCAGCTTGGGCAGGATTTTCGACCAGCGTTCGGCAATCGGTTTTTCAACGATCGTCAGGTGAAAAATCCCGGCCTGCACCATCTCCAGTACATCCTCTACCGCCAGGCTAGGGTCAACCCACTCCACCTTCACCGGCGCTCGTTTGTGCAGCGCCAGTTTCTGATTGACCTGACTGATGGCATCCGCCGCCGCACTGCCGGTGGTCAGCGTCAGCGTGCGACCAGACAGTTGCTCCAACTTGGTAAACCGTCGCTCACCCTTGACGCCAACCAGCCACAACGGCACATCGCTGACAATCGGCTCGCTGGCGCTGATCTTGTGTACGGCCTTCACATCCAGCAACTCGCCGGGCGCCACCAGGTCACCTTCGCCACGGGCCAACGCGCCGAGTAACTGGTCCTTGGCCTTGGGGATGATCTTGAGGTTGATTTCCTGGCCATCGCGGGCGTGACCGTTGAGGTACTGTTCGAAGGCGCGCAACCGATGGTATTCGACGCCGATGGCCTGGCCCTGCACTTCACCGGAGCTGTTGCGGCTCTGGTTGACCAGTACGCGCAGGGTGCGACTGGAGCGAATTTGCGCCAAGTCACGCACCTTGCCAGGCTTGGTGACTTCCAACGGCCCGTCCAGACGTGCGACCGCCGCCATGGGCAGTAGCAACGTCAGGCACAACACAAGCAACGCCGAGGGTCGGATCATCCGCTCTCCGGAAAGAATACTGGCCAGCGCCTTCGCGAATAACAAAGTGCTGGAGGTCAGAAACAGAGCGCTCTATGCGCTGGCAAGGCGCGCAACGGCGACACAGTGACAGGCAACTGGCCAACCACAATGTCGCTTGCGACGTTCAAAGACAGCGATAACGCGTTGTAGTTCTTGGTTTTTCTTATAAATCTACAGCTCTGATATGCTTTCCGGCCGCAGGCGGAGATAGCACCATGCAACTCATTGATATCGGCGTCAACCTGACCAACCCCAGTTTCGACGAGAGGCACCAGGCTGTCCTCGAACGCGCCTACGCCGCTGGCGTGCAGCAATTGGTGCTCACCGGCACCAGCATCGAGGGCAGTGAACAGGCCCTGGAGCTGTGTGCAAAACTTGATGAAAGCGGCCAGCGCTTGTTCAGTACCGCTGGCATCCACCCTCACTCCGCCAGCGACTGGAACGGCGACAGTGCACAGCGCCTGCGTAGCCTGTTGGGAGACAGTCGGGTGCGTGCCGTGGGCGAGTGCGGGCTGGATTTCAACCGCGACTTCTCCCCTCGCCCCCAGCAGGAAAAAGTCCTCGAACACCACCTGGCCCTGGCCGTCGAGCTGAAACTGCCGGTGTTTCTCCACGAGCGCGACGCCAACCAGCGCCTGCTGGAGATCCTCAAAGATTACCGCGACCACCTGCCCGCCGCCGTGGTGCACTGCTTCACCGGTGAACAAACAGCGCTGTTCAGCTACCTGGACCTGGACTTGCATATCGGTATCACCGGCTGGATCTGCGACGAACGCCGTGGGACGCACCTGCATCCGCTGGTCAGGGAAATTCCCAGGGGCCGCCTGATGCTGGAAAGCGACGCGCCGTACCTGCTGCCGCGCACCCTGCGCCCCAAACCAAAAAACGGTCGCAATGAACCAGCGTACTTGCCCGAAGTCCTGCGCGAAGTGGCCTTGCACCGTCATGAAACCCTCGAAGACCTGGCAATGCACAGCACCGCCTGCGCCCGCCGCTTTTTCGGCTTGCCTGATGTGGATTAATGCCGTGCATTGACGCATGTCAAAAACGTTTTTCTGAGTAGCGGCACAATAATGGCACCTTGCCAATACTGTTTCCGCTATCAGAGAAAACCTTCCATGGGTGCCTGGCTTAGCAATATCTCGCTCAAGTACAAATTCTGGGCCGTCAACGCGGTCGCCTTCATTACCACCCTGCTGCTGGTGCTGTACGCGGTACAGCTTGAGCAACAGGCACGCAGCCAGGCATCCCAGGCTTCGGCCCAGGCTCAGGGGCGGTTGCTCAACGCCTGGCCAGCCGACAAAGCCCTGCCCACCGGCGAGCAATGGCTGGCCTATGCCCAGGGGCAAACCCCACAATTGGGCGAACAGGCTCTTCCAGCCTTGAGTACTGCCAGCGGCTGGGTCGAACTCAATCACATGCCGCTGTTGGGCAAAAACCCACTGATAGGCGCCGAGGTGATCGATCGCGTTGACGGTCAACACGTCGCCGTCCTCGCCTACGCACCCAGCCTTGGCCAAGTGTTCAGCGAGCGCTTCGCCAACTATGCCGTCGCCGTGGCAATCCTGATGCTGGCCATGCTCGGCGCCTCACAGCTGTTGATCCGCTTCTTGCTCAGCCAACTCAACACCCTCAAGGACGTGATGCTGCACGTCGAGAAAACCGGCGACCTGTCGGCACGCGTGCCCTTGGCCTGCAAGGACGAAGTCGGCCAGATGGCCAGTGCATTCAACGCCATGCAGGCCGGTTACCAGCGCGTGGTCAACACCGTGGCACGCACCGCCCGGCAACTGGATGACGGTGCCGCACGCCTGGCCAGCAGCATGAACGAGGTGCAGCACGGTATGCTCGGCCAGCAGAGCGAAACCGACCAGGCCGCCACTGCCATCAATGAGATGACCGCCACCGTCCACCATATCGCCCAGCACGCCGGCGCTACCCGCGACCTGTCCCAGACCGCCGACACCCTCGCCGGCAGCGGCCAGGAGGTGGTCACCCGCGTACAGCGTTCAATTGCCGGGCTGTCCAACGGCGTGCAGCAGACCGCCGAAATGATCCAGAAACTGGCCCAGGACAGCCAACAGATCAACGGCGTGGTCGGGGTAATCCACAGCATCGCCGAACAGACCAACCTGCTCGCCCTCAACGCCGCCATCGAAGCCGCCCGCGCCGGGGAAATGGGCCGAGGTTTCGCGGTGGTTGCCGACGAAGTACGCAACCTGGCCAAGCGCGTGCAAAGCTCCACCGACGAAATCACCCGCATGGTCTCGGCATTGCAAGCCGGTACTCGCGATGCGGTGGACTTTATGCAGGAAAGCTCATTCAAGGCCGACGACTGCGTACAACAAGCCCAGGAAGCTGGCGCCGCACTGGCGCAAATCACCGGTGCCGTGGCGCAGATGCGCGAGAGCAATACTCAGATCGCCGTCGCCGCCGAACAGCAAAGCCATGTGGCCGAAGAGATGAACCGCGCCGTGGTGAGTATTCGCGATGTCACCGAAAACACCGTACAGCAGACCATGTCGTCGGCAACCACCAGCAATGAACTGGCGACGTTGGCGGGTGAGTTGAGCAAGGCGATTGGGCAGTTGAAGCTGTAAGACTGTTCTACCTGTAATCCGATTCCTACCGCCAAGCCTCGGTTTACCTGAAGTTTAGGCGAAACTTCCTCGCCATCCCCGCGAATAACGCCGACTTCTTTTACCCAGGAACCGCTGCAAAGTCCCTCGCCTGATCAAATAGTGCGAGGGATTGCAGATGGTTGTTTTCGTTAGAGCCCTGGTTGACAGGGCTGGCTCTTGATTCCGGTGATCGCTGGCTTTGTGCTGGCCCCCATGGATCCCAAGGCGCCGGATGTCACTCGCGTTTTAGCGGATTTTCGTACCTGCCTGAACACGTTCGACGCGTGGGCCGACAGCCTTTTGAGTGGTTCGGCACTTGCCGTGGAGCAGGTGTTCAAGGTTGGGGAAGACGTCGCACTGGTCGCGCCGGCCTCTTCCGACAAACCCAGCCGCACCGTCGCTCAATGCAAAGCCCAGGGTGGGTTGACCCTGGTGCATCTGTTTGAAAGTACCCGGTTTGTACCCATCGGCAACACCCAGGTGCAACTGCAAGCCCTGGCTCGGGATGGCAGCCCGGTCGGCGCGCCGCTTCATCGGACCATCGGCCCCAGCGGCATCCTCGAAGTCAACGACTGTACCCGCGACCAGCAATACCAAATCACCTTTTACCCCAATGTCTCCAAGGATCACGTCAAGGCGCTGTATGCCTCCTACACGTCAGTGATTGCCGGGTTGGAAGCTGATCTGCGCAAGCAGTGGGACGAGCATTTCCAGCTTCAATGGGCCGACTTTGTCAAAGCGCCAGCCTATCAACGCAGTGGAATGCAGGGCATGGCCTTTGCTACCGGGCTCGGCAAGGCGCTCTACAACCTGTGGGACAACATCACCGAGCTGTATGACCTGCTCGCGAACTTCAAATCCAACAGCGAAAAGTTGCTGAAGTACCTCTCCCAGGCCGAGCTGGATGCGCTGCTCGCGCTGGGCAAAGACACGCTGGCCAAGGGATTGCTGGTGCTCAGTGATGAGCCGCTGCTGTTTATCTACGTGGCAGCGGTGGTGGCCTGGATACGGATGCTGCCGCCGCCGCAGATGTATGAGTTGCTGGGTGAAATCACCGGCGAAGTCTTGATCAACCTGCTGCTGATCTGGGCCACGCGGGGTATTGGCGTAAAGCTGCGGCTGGGTGCGCAGATGCTCAGTCGCGTCAAGTCCGGGCAAGCGCGGGCGCTGTTGGAGTTGCTGGCCAGGCAGGTAGCGGGGCCGCGGCTGGACACGCATGTTGAGGCCGCCAAGCCTGTGTTGCTGAGCAGTTCGGCGACACCGGTCAAGGCCGTGCCGGTGGTTCCATTGAAGGCGGGCGACACGCTGGTTTCGAACCCGGTGCCGATGGTTCGCAACAAGAATCGGCAGACGGTATTGGTCCGGCAGGAACACGTTGATGATGCCCCCGCCGTGGCGTCGAATCCGAAGGGAGATGCGGCGGCTCCAGCAGATAAGACGGTCACTCATGGTTGCCCGGTGTCGATGGTCACCGGCGAGGAATTGCTGACCCTTACCGATGGCGCGCTGGACGGGATTTTGCCGTTTGATTGGACGCGGCTGTATCGCACCAGTGCGGTGGAACTGGATTGCGGGTTGGGGTTTGGCTGGAGTCATGCGCTGGCGCACAGGCTTTGTGTGTCGGGCGATTCGGTGGTGTGGACCGATCATGAGAACCGCTCGACTACCCTGCCCTTGCCGACTTCTGCTCGGCCTGCGATTACCAACAGCCTGGCGGAAGCGGCGATCTACTTGGGCTCGGCTCCTGATGAGTTAGTGCTGGCCCAGGCGTCGCGGTTCTATCACTTTCGCGACGGTGTACTGACTGCGATCAGCGATGCGTATGACAACCGCCTGCGCATTTGCCGTGATCCTTCCGGGCGGATCGAGCGGCTGGATAACGGTGCTGGTCGCTCGCTGCTGCTGCGTTATGAGCTGGATCGAATCGTGGCGGTGGACTACCAGGTGCATCGCGCCAAAGGGCGTGAGCCCTACGTCTGGGAAACCGAGCAGAACGTTGTTTCCTACGCCTATGACGAAGACGGACGACTGGTTTGCGCGACCAATGCCGTCGGTGAAAGCGAGCGTTATCGGTACGACGATCAGCACGTCATTCTTGAGCGGCAGCTGGCCGGTGGGGCGAGTTTCTTCTGGGAGTGGGAAGGCTCCGGCAAGGCGGCGCGTTGCGTCCGGCACTGGGCGAGCTTTTCGCAGATGGACACGCGCTATGCCTGGGGGGATGACGGCCGTGTCACCGTGCATAACGTCGATGGTAGTCAGGAGGTGTATGTCCACGACGACCGGGCGCGGTTGGTGCAGCGCATCGATCCGGACGGCGCGCAGCATTTCAAATCCTACGATAAAAAGGGCCGGCTGACCGTCGAGCAAGACCCGCTGGGCGCGGTGACGGCGTATCAGTACGACGAAGCCGGACGCTTGGTGGCGTTGTTTCCGGGAGATGACGAGCCGACGTCCTACGAGCATGACAACGGTTTTGTTCGGGTTGTGAGGCGTGGGGAGGCAGTCTGGAAATACGAGCGTAATGAGCAAGGCGATGTTACGCGTAGGACCGATCCTGACGGCGAGGTTACCGATTACAGCTACAACAAACACGGGCAACTGACCGGGGTTTGGTACCCGGATCACAGCTGCCATCGGCTGGTGTGGAATGAGCGTGGGCAGTTGCTGGAAGAGCAATTGCCCAATGGCGGGATCAAGCGTTATCGCTATGACGATCTAGGGCGGCAGGTTGCACGTGAGGATGAGCATGGCGCGCGGACTCTTTATGAATGGGACGCCGCTGGGCGCCTGCTGAAACTGACCCAGCCCGGCGGCGCTTGCCGGGAATTCAGCTACAACCCCTACGGCAAAATCATCGCAGAGCGCGATGAACTCGGCCACGTCACCCGCTACGAATACGCCGATGGCCTGCACCTGATCAGCCGCCGCATCAACGCCGACGGCACCCAGGTCAAGTACCGCTACGACAACGCCAGGCTACTGCTCACCGAAATCGAAAACGAAGTCGGCGAAACCTACCAACTCGACTACCACCCCAACGGCCTGATCCAGCGGGAAATCGGCTTCGACGGCCAACGCACCGCCTACGTCTACGACCTCAACGGCAACCTGCAGGAAAAGACCGAATACGGCGACGATGGCAGTCAGCTAGTGACCCGCTACGAGCGCGACCACACCGGTCGCCTCGTCCGAAAAACCCTGCCCGATGCCAGCGTTGTCGACTATGCCTACGACCGCCAGGGCAACCTCCTCAGCGTCGAAGACGGTCACTGGGCGTTGGCCTACGAGTACGACAAACAAAACCGCCTCACCGCCGAACACCAAGGCTGGGGCACCTTGCGCTACGGCTACGACGCCTGCGGCCAACTACAAAAACTGCGCCTGCCCGACAACAACCGCCTCACCTTCAACCATGACAAGGGAGGCCATCTCGCTACGGTCGAGCTCAATGGTGAGGTGCTCACTGCACATTTATTCAAGAGCGGCCGCGAACACCAACGCCAACAAGGTCAACTGCTCAGCCACTATCACTACGACGAGCAAAACCGCCTACACGCCCACGCCGTTACGCAGCAGCAAAACTACCTCTACCAACGCCAATACGACTACGACAAAAGCGGCACCCTCACCCGCCTGCTCGACACACGCAAAGGCCAGCACGACTACCGCTACGACCCGCTTAATCGCCTGACCCGCGCCGATCATTCCCAAGACGTCCAGGAGCGCTTCGCCCACGACCCGGCGGGCAACCTGCTGATGCAAGACCGCCCCGGCCCGGACATCGTTGCCGGCAACCGCCTGATGATCCAGGGCGACCGCCATTACGACTACGACGCCTTCGGCAACCTGATCCGCGAACGGCGCGGCAAAGGCCAGCAACTCGTTACTGAGTACCGCTACGACTGCCAGCATCGGTTAATCAGCATCACAAAACCGAACGGCGAAACCGCCAGTTATCGCTATGACCCGTTTGGCCGGCGTGTCAGCAAGACCGTGGAGGGCAAGACCACCGAGTTTTTCTGGCAAGGCGACAAGCTGATTGCCGAGCACCACGCGGAACGCCATCGCAGCTACATTTACGAACCGAACAGCTTCCGCCCACTGGCACTGCTGGAAGGCTATGGCCCAAAGGACACCAAGCCCTACCACTACCAACTCGACCACCTCGGCACACCGCAGGAACTGACCAGCCCCGAGGGCGAAATCGTCTGGTCCGCCCATTACCGCGCCTACGGCCAGATCGCCCGGCTCGACGTAGGCAAAATCGACAACCCGCTGCGCTTCCAAGGTCAGTATTTCGACCGGGAAAGCGGCCTGCACTACAACCGCCATCGCTACTACAATCCGGATATTGGCCGCTACCTGACACCGGATCCGGTGAAGTTGGCGGGTGGGGTCAATGCGTACCAGTACGTGCCCAACCCTACCGGGTGGATTGATCCGCTGGGATTGAGTACAAATTGTCCGGGCTCAGGAAAGAAAAAACCGACCTGCTCTTTGCCTGCTGAACCGGATATACCTGATGTCTCTCGTAAAGGGGCGTTCAGGCAAGCAAAAAGGGATGCCAATGTACCGATGACTCAAAACCCCGATGTGATGACACACCCGAAGTCAGGAAGAACGACACAGTACATAGTAGAAAAAATGACTGATTTGAATGATGACAATATATTGGATGAGAGCGGTAGATTCATAAATTCAAGAGTTTATCAATTCACGAGGGCAGATGGCTCTAAAGTACTTATTCAAGACCATTCTGCCGGGCATAAATTTGGCAGACCAGACGGCATAGGTGACCAAAAAGCGCATTTCAATTTGCGACCAATAGACAAGCCTCGAAACGGAACCGTAAACGGCGGCAAGGATCATTACAACTTTAGGAAAAACCGATGAAATACTGGAACGAACTTGATCATAATATTTTTTTTGAAAAGATTTTTAGCACGCCTATAGAAATCGGAAAAATTGCTCTTTTTTCTTTGCAAATAGAAAATGATCGACCTTCTGTTGGATTAGGGTTCGACATACCCGAATTCCCAGATATCTTGCCAAAAAAATGGGAAGGGAAAGGCTATAACACCTGCAGAATGGGCATCGATTGTCATGGTATTCGCGAATTAAAAATACACAACATCCCCCTTAGAGAGGTGTTTTTTGTTGATATTACTAAGCAAAATGACCTTTTTCATTTCCAAGCAAAGAATGAAAGTTCTCTAATTGAATTCAAGGCTAAATTCATTTCACTTTGCGATCCGAATGTATACATAAATGGTCCAGACGATTATTTTTTCTAGATAGAACAAAAATAGCGTAATCACTATGCCCCCATAGCCAGCCCCAATTCGCCCCCCGTTGGTTTGGATGAGGCCTTTCGCAGAACAGGCATACCGGAGACTGAATACAGCGTATCAAAATGGGGCAAAGACCAATATGGCAAATCATTTCCAACGGAATGGCGTGTACAAAGCGGGCCCAATAGGGGAGTGGAAGTGAATATTGACGACCTTCTGCTTGTGCCAAGCAAAGAAGGCCCAAAATCACCTCATATCGGCTATCAAACTCCTGGAAAGAGGTCCGGTGGAGGTGCAAAGAGAGGCCATATACTGCTCAAACTGGTTCCTCTTAGCCGCTCCAAAAAAGGTGTCCCTTGATGAGCTACTTGGAAGAGGAAATAGACGAAGCATGTAACACCTTGAAAATCAGCTCAAGGAAACTTGATGCGAATGAACTCAACGTATTGATAAATTCTCTGACGAGAAAATTTTTCAAATCACAAAGCAACGTGCTTGATTCCACCGAACTGAACGAAAAACACACGGAGCACAACCCTGACTTTTGGAAGGAAATACCGTATCGCATCAGCGAGAAGGATCTAGTTCTGGTGGTATTTGACTCAGCATATACCGCCTGGAAAATTGATAACTCTCGAGTTCTAGCATCTGTTTTAGGCGAAACCACCGGCTATCCATTTTGGATAACCGATAGCGAAATAACATTTTTGGTGCATATGGATGATCATGACTGCGTCATTTGGGCATGAGGATCACTCCGCCAAACTGTTCTCTATAACCCCAATAGCCAGCCTTGATTCGCTACCCCGCCCCTGCGCACCTAAACTCTGTCCAAGTTGTTCCAACGGACAGAGGACTCACGATCATGGGCAAACGTCACCCCAATCTCCCCGCCTGGCAATGGCGTCATTACCCACAAAACCACCAGCACCCGACCAACCTGGCGTTGCATCTGATTGCCGTGCCGCTGTTTATCGTCGGTTTCCTGCTGATCGTTTCAGGGGTGTTCAGCCTGAGCTTGGCCAGCTTGGCTATCGGTGTGGTCGGCATCGTGGCGGGCCTGGCGTTGCAGCGTCACGGCCACAGCCTGGAAGCCCAGGCCAGTGAGCCGTTCAGCGACCGTAAAGATGCGGTGCAACGCCTGGTGGTCGAGCAATTCGTGACCTTCCCGCGCTTTGTGTTAAGCGGTGGCTGGTGGCGTGCCTGGCGGCAACGTCACCACCACTGACAGGGCTTAGGCGAACACCACCACGGTCTGGCGGCTGAGGGCGATCAACTCGCCGGTCGGGCTCCACAGCGCAGCGGCAGCGTGGCCGTAGCCGTCGCGGGCGTGCTCGATGTTGACGTGGTACTGGCACCAGTCGAGGGTGGTCAGGTCTTGCAGCGGCTGGATGAACTCGATGGTCCAGGTCAGGGTGCTGCCCGGCGCAGGCTTTTTCAGGTGCGGCAGCAAAGCTGGCGGCCAGGCGTCGACCAGGGCGAGGATATGCGCTTCGGTCAGCGGCTCTTCTTTCACATCCCCGCGCAACCGCACCCAGCCGCCCATGTCGCGGGATTTATTGCCGGTAAACGGCAGGCCGCCCACGGCCCAACGCATCGCCAGGTGGCGCATGAACTCAGGGGTAACGCCCTTGATGTACGGCAGTTCCTGGCACTCATCCCAATGTTTGAACACTGGCGCCGGCTCGCTCGCCACGTCGATTTCCGACGTTCGAGACGCGCCAAAACTGGCCTGGACCAGGGTCGCTACTTCACCGTTCTGGACCACGCGCCCAAGCAACTGGCTGACGGCTTTGCCCTCGCGTAGCACTTCGACTTGATAACTGGCAGGTACATCCGGCGCCACCGGGCCGACAAAGGTGATGGCCAGGGAACGTAACGGACGATCCGCCGACACCTGGGTACGCAGCGCCTCGTATTGCAAAGCGGCGACCAGGCCGCCAAAGGTGGCACGGCCCTGGGCCCATTCGGCAGGGATGGTGACATCCAACGGGTTGCTTCGGGCAGCGTCGAGCAAATCACTAAAGCGCATGGCGACCTCACATCAAGAAAATCGATGGGGAATCTTAACCATCGAGACGGACCGGCACACCGCCCATTCCGGCCAAAAGCCGGACCGCGTTAAAAACAATCGGCGCTGAGTTTGTCCAGCACACGGTCAGCCTGCCCTTGAGCCTTGAGCATGGTGCGCTGCCAGATGGCAACGCAGGGTTGCAGATCCGCCTGCTGCCCGGCCTGGGCCAGCCACTGCCAGCAGTCATGCCAGTCGCCCAGGGCGCTTTGGGCTTTCTTCAATCGCGACATGGCGTTGGCGGGTAGCTTGTCCAGTTCGGGGTAAGCCTCGGCGGCGTAACGCACGCGCTTGATCAGCAACCGCAGGCGGTGGCGATCATGCTCGGGATCCTTCAGGGCTTCATCGAGTTTCTGCCATTGCTTGGCCAGGCGTTTCTCGATGCGCGGGCGCAGGCCTTTGAGCAGTTTCTGGTGCTGGGAGGCGCGAATAAAGCGTGGGAATGCATCCAGAATCAGTAACAGGTGCGCCAACTCCGGGCTTTGCGCCACATGGCGATAGGCCTCGGGCTGCAGGCGCAGGCGCCGATCAGCCGCCTCGTGATAACCGTGCTGATGCAGATACGCCGCCAGGACCTCGCGGTCACGCAGCGGCGTGGTCAATTGGCCAACCGTACTGGCGGCCAATTCAAGCTGTTCCACACCGGGCAGCCCGCGCAAAGGCCGCAACAAGCTGCGCAAGCGCCGCACGGTGGTGCGCAAATCATGCAGGGCTTCATCGTCAGTGACGGCGGCGAGGCGAGCCTGGCAGCTCAGTAACCCTACTTCCAGGCCTATGACCTGGGCGACTAACTGATTGACCAACGCTGACATCCTGCCCTCACTTTCCAATGAATAATCCTACTCGCTGCTACAGGTCAACGCCCGGCGCGAGACTCGCGAATATAGAACCGCGCCTTCTGGGCTTTGTTGGAGCACCCTTCAAACGCTTCAAACTGCTGCTGGGTCTTGGCGCCAGTCAATAGCGACAGGGCCTTGGAGTAACTCACGGTGCCAGCAAAACCTTCTGCCTTGGCCAGATCGAGTTCTTTCCAGGCGGCATCCAATTGGGAACCGCAGCTATCGCGGTAGGCCGTCTTGCCGGCACAGCCGGCCAAGGCCAGCACGATCACAGGCACACACATCCAGGCTTTCATTGATGACACCTCAAAATAAGCAAAATCATTCGTAGCCTGTAGACGTTGCCCACAGGGAAAAGTGCCTTGTCCCTAGCCTGAAATCGGTCGTACCTATTGCCAGAGCATACCCGAGCACAAAGGTTATCCTCGAAAAATAACCGAAGATTGAAGCCGCCCCCCGGATGGGTGCATTGTGGGCACCTGTTTTGCGAAGGACTGGGACATGAAAAAACGTGTTGCCTTAGTGCTGGGCTCCGGGGGAGCCAGGGGCTACGCCCATATCGGGGTGATCGAAGAAATCGAACGACGCGGCTATGACATTGCCTGTATCGCCGGCTGTTCGATGGGCGCGGTGGTCGGCGGCATCTATGCCGCAGGCAAGCTGGACGAATATCGAAACTGGATCGAAAGCCTGGACTACCTCGACGTATTGCGCCTGGTAGATGTGAGCTTTCGCCTGGGTGCGATTCGTGGCGAAAAAGTTTTCGGGCAGATTCGCAAAATCGTCGGCGAGATCAATATTGAAGAGCTGCGCATCCCCTACACCGCCGTGGCCACCGACCTTACCAACCAACAGGAAATCTGGTTTCAGGAAGGCTGCCTGCACCAGGCCATGCGCGCAT
Organism: Pseudomonas sp. OST1909; assembly: GCF_015277575.1. Lineage (NCBI taxonomy): Bacteria > Pseudomonadati > Pseudomonadota > Gammaproteobacteria > Pseudomonadales > Pseudomonadaceae > Pseudomonas > Pseudomonas sp. OST1909. The sequence continues at coordinate 2,195,399 of NZ_CP063780.1, read as the reverse complement.
CGGCGGCGATCCCAAGCCTGTTCACCCCGGTGATGCAAGGCAATCGGATGCTGGTGGACGGCGGTCTGCTCAACCCGCTGCCTATCGTGCCGGTGGTGTCGAGCCACTGTGACTTGATCATCGCGGTCAACCTCAACGCCACCAACCAGAAGCACTATCGGCTGCCGGTGATCCAGCGCCCGCCGGCGTTCAAGAGCCGCTTCAACAGCCTGGCCAAGTCGCTCGGATCGCACCTGCCATTTCGCCGCAAACAGGCCGAGCAGTTGATGAAGCTCGAACAGGAAGCCTTGCAGGCCCAGGCAGCAGAGATCAACCCGTGGCTGGAGTCGGCTGAACCCGAATCCCAGCAACCCGCTGCCGCGCCGGAAAAAGCCGGCGCACCGAAGTCGGCGACCGGCTCGTTCATTATCGATAACGTCGGGCCTGCGTCGCTGCTGGACCTGATCAACCAGAGTTTCGAGGTGATGCAGACGTCATTGGCGCAGTACAAGATCGCAGGCTACCCGCCAGATGTGCTGATCAACGTGCCGAAGCGAGTGTGCCGGTTCTTCGAGTTCTACAAGGCGCCGGAGCTGATCGCCCTGGGGCGGGAGATTGCCAGTGATACGTTGGATCGGTATGAGAGTGAGCAGAGTTGAGCGCGTGGGTGTTGCTGATGGCCTCATCGCGGGCAAGCCAGCTCCCACAGGTGAATGCATTTCAACTGTGGGAGCTGGCTTGCCTGCAATGTCGCCAGCGCAGGCACCACAGACTCAGGCACCTAGCAACCGATACCCCACCCCCGCCTCGGTCACGATAAACCGTGGCTGCGTCGGGTCATCCGCCAGTTTCTGGCGCAGGTGCCCCACCACGATACGCAGGTAATGGCTGTCTTCGGTGTGAGTCGGGCCCCAAATATCCTTGAGCAATTGCTGCTGGGTAATCACCCGCCCCGGATGCCGGGCCAGTTGCGCCAGCACTGCATACTCCTTGCGGGTCAATGCCACTTCGGCACCGTCCAGCAGCACGCGGCGATAGGCCAGGTCCACCGTCAGCGGGCCAAAACTCAAGGCGGCTTCCTGAGCCTCTCCCGCCGGTGCCTGACGCAACAACGCACGCACCCGAGCGAGGAATTCCTGGATGCCGAAGGGCTTGGTCACGTAGTCATTGGCGCCACCGTCAAGAGCCTCGACTTTCTGGCCTTCACTGGCCCGCACTGACAGCACCAGCACCGGCACCGTCGACCACTCGCGAAACTCGCGCAGCACCTGCTGGCCGTCCATGTCGGGCAGCCCCAGGTCGAGCACCAGCAGGTCCGGTTTGTTCAGGGCCGCTTGCGCCAGGCCTTCGTTGCCGGTGCCGGCCTCGATTACCTTATAGCCCTGGGAGGCCAGGCTGATGCGCAGGAATTTGCGGATCTGCGGTTCGTCATCAATGACTAGAATCGTTGCGGTCTGGCTCATGGTGTCCGTCAAAATCCGTTAAAGAATCACCCCATTCAGGAGCCATTCAAAGGTCAGTGTCCAAGCCAGGTTGAGATTGTAGCGGCAGAAACAACGTGATGCAGGTACCCCGCCCATCAATGCCATCGGCCACGCTGATATGCCCGCCGTGCGCGCCCACCATGCCCTGGCAGATCGCCAAACCGAGGCCAGTGCCCTGTCCGCCTCGATCACCGCGAGCAGCGGTATAGAACATGTCGAAAATCTTCGCACGCTCGTCCTCGGGAATCCCCGGCCCTTCATCCGCCACGGCAAAAAACAACTGCTCATCCTGCACGCCAGCGCGCAACCGCAAGCGACCCTGGGGCGGCGAAAACCGGGCGGCATTTTCCAGCACATTGACCAACGCCTGTTCGATCAAGGCTGCATGCACATACAACAAGGGCAGTTCCGACGGCACCTCGGTGCTCACTTGTAATGGCGCCAGCACCGCGCGCAAACGCCCGAGGGCACTGCCGACGATATCACCGGGTGACACCCAGTCGCGCGCCAGTTTCAGCGCGCCGTGGCCCAGCCGCGTCATGTCCAGCAGGTTCTGGATATAGCGGTCCAGGCGCTCGGCCTCATCACGGGTGCCTTCAAGCAATTCGCGACGATCCTCCATGGGAATGGCTTCGCCGAGGGCCAGCAGGCTATCGATACTGCCGCGCATGGAGGTCAACGGCGTGCGCAAGTCGTGGGACACCGACGCCAGCAAGGCGCTGCGCAGTTGTTCGGTTTCGCCGTGCAGACGCGCCGACTCCAACTCTTGCCCCAACTGCGCCCGCGCCAGCGCCTGGGCCAGCGGCTGGCTCAAGGCAGTGAGCAAACGTCGGCGTTGCCCGCTCAACTCCAGGCCCGGTTTGGCGCTGACACCGAGCAAGCCCAGCGGCCCCTCTTCACCTGACAACGGCCACCACCACCAACGTCCGAACGGCAAGGTGCCGGTGCCCATACCGGCAGGCTGATCATGCTGCCAGGCCCAATCGGCGGCAGCGCGTTCGGCTTCGGTGAGGGTCAGCGGGCCACCGGTCTCGACCGTCCAGCCGCCCTGATCGTCGCGATTGACCAGACACAAGTCAAGGTCGCGCCAGCCTTGCAGATGGTGGGCGGCGGCGCTGATCACGGCTTGGCGATCGGTGGCCGCCGTGAGCTTGCGCGACAGGTCGAGCAGCTCGCTGGTTTCTTCCTGGGTATCGCGCAACGCCTGCAGTTGGCGGCGCTGGCGCGCGGCGAGGTTGCCGGTCAGGGCGGCCATCAGCAGGAAGAACAGCAGGGTCAGCACATCCTCTTCGCGCTGAATGGCGAAGGAAAAGTTCGGTGGGATAAACAGAAAATCGTAGGTCATGAACGACAGCGCCGCGCACACCAGCGACGGCCCCAGGCTGCTGCGCACCGCCACCAGCAATACGGCAGCGAGAAACACCAGCGAGATATTCGGCAGCGGCAACACACTGGACACGGCCCACGCCACGGCCGCAGCAACCACCGTGGCAACCACCGCCAACGCGTAATCGAACCACACTAACCCGCGCACATCCGGCAAGCGTGGCGGCGCCGGTATGTCATCGCTGTCGAGGACGTTGATTTCCAGGCCACGGGCATTGCGCAACAGCCGCGCCGCCAAGCCACCACCGAACAAGCGCCGGCGCCAGCGCATCCGCGACTGCCCCACCAGCAACAAGCTGGCACGGCGTTCGGCGGCGTGCTGGATCAGGGTCTTGGCGACCTCCCCGGCCCGCAATAACACCACTTCGCCGCCCAACCGCTCCGCCAGTTGCTGGGCGTTCTGCAGACGCAGGCGCGATTGCTCATCCCGCGCTCGGCCGTTGTCGACGTGCACCAGGCTCCAAGGCAAATGCCGACGCTGGGCCACACGGCTGGCATGACGCACCAGGCGTTCGGCTTGCGCATCGCCATCCACGCCCACCAGCAAACGCCCACGTACCGCCGGCGCGGCCTGGCCGAGTTGGCGATAGCCCTGGGCCAGATCATCGTCGACGTGGGCGGCGGCGGTTTGCATCGCCAGTTCGCGCAGGGCCATGAGGTTGGTCTGGGTGAAAAACGCATCGATAGCCGCACGCGCCTGCTCGGGCACATACACCTTGCCGTCACGCAGGCGTTCGAGCAGTTCGCGGGATGGCAGGTCGATCAGCAACAGTTCGTCGGCCTCTTGCAGCACCCAGTCCGGCAGGGTTTCGCGCACTTGCACGCCGGTGATGCCACGCACCTGATCATTGAGGCTTTCCAGGTGCTGGACGTTGACCGTGGTGAACACATTGATACCGGCCGCGAGCAATTCCTGAATATCTTGCCAGCGCTTTTCATGACGGCTGCCGGGGGCGTTGCTGTGGGCCAGTTCATCTACCAGCACCAGCTTGGGCTTGGCGGAGAGCAGGCCGTCGAGGTCCATTTCTTCGAGCATCACGCCGCGGTATTCGCTGCGTAACAGCGGTTGTTGCGGCAGGCCGCTGAGCAAGGCTTCGGTCTCGGCGCGGCCGTGGGTTTCGACCACCCCGGCAATCAGCCGTACGCCCTGACGCAGTTGGGTGTGGGCCGCCTGAAGCATGGCGTAAGTCTTGCCCACGCCAGGCGCGGCGCCGAGGAAGACCTTGAGCCGGCCACGGCCAGCCCGGGGCAGATCGGCTAACAGGGCATCGGCGCGGCCGGAGTCGCTCATACTTGGGGGTTCCTTCAGGTATTTATAGAGAGTCTTCAAGGCCGCCATCGCGGGCAAGCCCGGCTCCCACAGTGGAATGCATTCCAAATGTGGGAGCCGGGCTTGCCCGCGATGGCGATCGCCTTGCTTACAACGCTTCCAAAGCCATATTCAGCGCCAGGACGTTTACCACCGGCGGCCCTACCAACGGGCTTTCGATGTGCTCATCCAGCAACCGCTGCAAGGTCGCCACCGGCACATTGCGCGCTGCCGCCACTCGCGCCAGTTGATAGGCAATCGCCTGCGGTGGCAAGTGTGGATCAAGGCCGCTGCCGGAGGTCGTCAGCGAGGCCAGTGGCACCGGGCCCTGGCCAGGCACTGATTGTTTGCCGGCATCCTCGACTATGCGGGTCGCCAAGGCCGGATTGCTGGGGCCCAGGTTACTGGCACTGCTGGACACCGTCGCAAAGGCTCCTGCTGACGGGCGTGGATGAAACCAGCTGTCGCCGGTAAAGTCCTGGGCGATCAGGCTGGAGCCGCGCACCTTGCCGCTGGCGTCGTGCACCAGGCTGCCATTGGCCTGGTCGGGGAAGGCCACTTGCGCCACGCCCGTGACCACCAGCGGGTAGGCGACGCCGGTGATCAGGGTCATGAGTACCAGCAGACTCAGGGCTGGGCGGATGATGTTTGTCATAGTCAAATCCTCAATAAATCAGACAGGTCAAACCAGGTGCAGCGCCGTCAGCAGCATGTCGATGGCTTTGATACCCACGAACGGCACCAACAGCCCGCCCAGGCCGTAAATCAGCAGGTTGCGCCGCAGCAAGGCCGCCGCACTCGCCGCTTGCACCCGTACACCGCGCAGCGCCAGAGGAATCAGCACCACGATAATCAAGGCGTTAAACACAATGGCCGAGAGGATCGCGCTCTGCGGGCTCTGCAAGTGCATGATGTTGAGCACGCCCAGTTGCGGGTAGATCGAGGCGAACAGCGCCGGCAGGATTGCGAAGTACTTGGCCACGTCGTTGGCGATGGAAAAGGTCGTCAACGCGCCACGGGTTACCAGCAATTCCTTGCCGATCTGCACCACGTCCAGCAGCTTGGTCGGGTCGCTGTCGAGGTCGACCATGTTGGCCGCCTCGCGCGCGGCCTGGGTGCCGTCGTTCATGGCCATGCCGACGTCAGCCTGAGCCAGCGCCGGGGCGTCGTTGGCGCCGTCGCCGCACATGGCAACCAGGCGACCATCGTTTTGTTCATGGCGAATACGCGCGAGTTTCTTCTCTGGCGTGGCTTCGGCCAGCACGTCATCCACCCCGGCTTCAGCGGCAATCGCGGCGGCGGTCAGGGGGTTGTCGCCAGTGACCATCACGGTGCGAATCCCCAACTTGCGCAACTCGGCAAACCGCTCGCGGATGCCGGGCTTGACTACGTCCTTGAGATGGATCGCACCGAGCAATTTGCCATCGGCGCAGACCAGCAATGGGGTGCCGCCGCTTTGGGCGATCTTGTCGATTTCCCGCGACAGCGCAGGTAAAAGCTCGCTGCGTGGCTGGCCGATAAACGCCAGCAGCGAATCCACGGCGCCTTTGCGGAACACGCGGCCCTGATAGTCGACACCCGACAAGCGGGTCTCGGCGCTGAAGGGTACAGCGGTCAATTCATCCAGGCTTGGCTCGGCCTGCGGGTGCAAGGCACGCAGGTATTCAACGATGGATTTGCCTTCCGCCGTATCATCGGCCAGGGATGCCAGCAGCGCACCTTCAGCCAATTCCCGACCACTGACCCCAGGCGCCGCGACCACCGCCGAGCAACGACGATTGCCGAAGGTGATGGTGCCGGTCTTGTCCAGCAGCAACACATGCACGTCCCCCGCCGCTTCCACGGCGCGGCCGGACTTGGCGATCACGTTGAGACGCACCAGGCGGTCCATGCCGGCAATCCCGATGGCGGACAACAAGCCGCCAATGGTGGTGGGGATCAGCGTCACCAGCAGTGCGACCAGAAACACCAGAGGCAGGCTGCCATTGGCAAAATGCGCGAACGGCTGCAAGGTCACCACTACCAGCAGGAATATCAGGGTCAGGCCGATCAGCAGGATATCCAGCGCGACTTCGTTGGGGGTTTTCTGGCGTTTGGCGCCTTCCACCAACGCAATCATGCGATCCAGCGTGGACTCACCCGGGTTGGCGGTGATGCGAATCAGCAGCCAGTCGGACACCAGCCGTGTGTTGCCGGTAACGGCCGAGCGGTCACCGCCGGACTCGCGGATGACCGGGGCGGATTCGCCAGTGATCGCCGCTTCGTTGACCGCCGCAATACCTTCGACGACCTCGCCGTCACCGGGGATCATTTCCCCCGCGGCAACACGGACCACATCGCCCTTGCGCAGGCTGGTGGCCGGCACCACCTTGAAGCTGCCATCGGCCTCCTGGCGCCGGGCGCTCAAACCTTCGCTGCCAGCCTTGAGGCTGTCGGCGCGGGCCTTGCCGCGGCCTTCGGCCAGGGCTTCGGCGAAGTTGGCGAACAGCACGGTGAACCACAGCCACACGGCGATTTGCACGGCGACAAAGGTCGGCACGGTGGTATCGGGCACGAAGCACAATACGGTGGTGAGGATGGCAGTCAGTTCGACCACCAGCATCACTGGCGAACGTTGCAGTTGGCGTGGGTCCAGCTTGACGAACGCCTGGACCAGCGCCGGGCGCCAGAGCGCCGAGATGGCGGTTTTGGCAGGCTCCTGGGTTTTGACCGGGGCCGCGTTTTTTGCAGGCATGTTCATATTCATATCCCCTTGGTCAGAAGCCGATGCTCAGGTGTTCAGCGATAGGACCCAGCGCCAGCGTCGGCAGGAAAGTCAGGCCGCCCACCAGCAAAATGGTCACGGTCAACAAGGTGACGAACAGCGCGCCATGGGTGGGGAAGCTGTTCTGGCCAATCGGTGCGGCCTTCTTCATCGCCAGGCTGCCAGCCAGGGCCAGCACCGGGAGGATGTAGCCAAAGCGACCGATCAACATGCCCAGGCCGAGCATCAGGTTATGGAACGCGGTGTTGGCGCCGAGGCCGGCAAACGCCGAACCGTTGTTGGCACTGGCCGAGGTATAGGCGTAAAGCAACTGACTGAAGCCGTGGGGGCCAGGGTTACTGATCGCGCCCGCCGGGCCCGGCAGGCTGGCGGCGATGGCACTCAACACCAGCACGCCGACCGGCATGACCAGCAGGGTCACCACCAGCAATTGCACTTCCTTGGCCTGGAGTTTCTTGCCCAGGTATTCCGGGGTGCGGCCGATCATCAGGCCGGCGAGGAACACCGCGATCAGTACATTAAGCAGCATGCCGTACATGCCAGCACCAACGCCGCCGAAGATCACTTCGCCAACCATCATGTTGACCAATGCCACCATCCCACTCAGCGGGCTGAGGCTGTCCTGCATACCGTTGACCGAGCCGTTGGATGCCGCGGTGGTGGTCACCGACCACAGCACGGTGCCGGTGGTACCGAAGCGTGTTTCCTTGCCCTCCAGCGGTGCGGTTTGCTCCACGGCCGGGTTGTTCAGGGTCGGATTGGGCTGGTACTCGGACCACAGCGACGTCGCGCCGCCGATCAGGAACAGCGCCAGCATACACGCGAGGATCGCCCGGCTCTGACGCAGGTCCTTGACGTAGTGGCCGAAGGTAAATACCAACGCCACCGGGATCAGAATGATCGAGGCCACTTCGAACAGGTTGGCCCAGGCTGTCGGGTCTTCGAACGGATGCGCCGAGTTCACCCCGAAGAAGCCGCCGCCATTGGTGCCCAGTTGCTTGATCGCAATCTGGCTGGCGGCCGGGCCCAAGGGAATCACTTGGTCCACGCCCTGCAGCGTGACGGCGTCAACATAGTGGGCGAAGGTTTGCGGCACGCCCTGCCACACCAGAAACAGTGCGAGCACCAGGCACAACGGCAGCAGGCCGTAGAGGGTGGCGCGGGTCATGTCGACCCAGAAGTTGCCCAGGGTATGGGCAGATTTGCGCCCGATCCCACGGCACAAGGCAACCAGGACAGCGAGACCGGTCGCCGCACTGACGAAGTTCTGCACAGTGAGGCCAGCCATCTGGCTGAGATAACTTAGGGACGCCTCACCGCTGTAGTTCTGCCAGTTGGTATTGGTCATGAAACTGACGGCGGTGTTGAACGCCAGGGTCCATTCCTGACCCGGCAACTTCTGCGGATTCAGTGGGAGGGAGCCCTGGAATAACAGGATCGAGAACAACAACAAGAAGCCCGCCAGGTTGAACGCGAGCAAGGCCAGCATGTATTTCTGCCAGCTCTGTTCCTGCTGCGCATCCACGCCCGAGAGGCGATAACAGGCCCTTTCGACAGGCCCCAACACCGGCGTCAACCACGTGCGCTGGCCTTCCATCACCTTGTAGTAGAACCGCCCCAAAAACGGTGCTGGCACCAGTACCACGGCAAAAAAGGCGATGATCAGCCAATAGTCATAACTGTGCATAGCCCGCTCCTAGTTCCGATCCGCGCGTAACAGCGCAACCAGCAGATAAATGAACAGCGCCACGGCCAATAGCAGTGACACTCCGTCCAGAACGCTCATGGAAATTTCCCCGTCTTGCGGCGATTGCCGCGTGTGAGGGCATTGTCCCCAGGAGGGGTGTAAAGGAACGAGAGCAAGGCGCCGGGTGGGGCGTAAAGATGGCGTAAAGAGTGGGTTTATGCGGGGTTTACAACGGGATTTGCAGTGGCTGGGAGGGCCTCTTCGCGGGCAAGCCCGGCTCCCACAGTGGAGTGCATTCCAAATGTGGGAGCCGGGCTTGCCCGCGATGGCGGCAGGTCAGACACCACCGCCCTTATCTGGTGCACGCCAAGCCACATTCAAACGCCAAACCGTCCCGCAGGCGACATAGGCACTGCTTTGCGACAGGGTTCCGCAGCCTGGCATAACCACTGCAACACCCTGAATCATTCCAACCCCTTCAGGGAGCACCCCACAATGAACACACAACTCAAACCCACCTTAGGCACCCTGCATCTCTGGGGCATCGCCGTGGGGCTGGTGATTTCCGGCGAGTACTTTGGCTGGAGCTACGGCTGGGGCGTGGCCGGCACCTTGGGCTTTCTGGTCACTTCGTTGATGGTCGCCGCGATGTACACCTGCTTCATCTTCAGTTTCACCGAGCTGACTACCGCCATTCCCCATGCCGGAGGCCCCTTTGCCTACAGCCGTCGCGCCTTTGGTGAAAAAGGCGGCTTGATTGCCGGGCTGGCTACCTTGATCGAATTCGTCTTCGCCCCGCCCGCAATTGCCCTGGCCATCGGCGCCTACCTGAACGTGCAATTCCCGGCACTTGATCCCAAGCACGCCGCCGTCGGCGCTTATATCGTGTTCATGGGCCTGAACATCCTCGGGGTCAAACTTGCCGCGACCTTTGAGCTGGTGGTGTGCGTACTCGCCGTCGCCGAACTGCTAGTGTTCATGGGCGTGGTCGCGCCGGCGTTCAGCTTCAGCAACTTCGCCCTCAACGGCTGGGCCGGTTCCGACACCTTCGGCGCCCCGGCGATTGCCGGGATGTTTGCTGCGATCCCCTTCGCCATCTGGTTCTTCCTCGCCATCGAAGGCGCCGCCATGGCTGCCGAAGAAGCCAAGGACCCCAAGCGCACGATTCCAAAAGCCTATATCAGCGGCATCCTCACCCTGGTGATCCTGGCCATGGGCGTAATGTTCTTCGCCGGTGGCGTGGGTGACTGGCGCACCCTGTCGAACATCAACGACCCACTGCCCCAGGCGATGAAAACCGTAGTCGGCGAAAGCTCCGGCTGGTTGCACATGCTGGTGTGGATTGGCCTGTTTGGGTTGGTGGCGAGCTTCCACGGCATCATCCTCGGCTACTCGCGCCAGTTCTTCGCCCTGGCCCGCGCCGGTTACCTGCCGCCTTTCCTGGCCAAACTGTCGCGTTTTCAGACACCCCATCGAGCAATTATCGCCGGCGGCCTGGTCGGCATCGCGGCCATCTACAGCGACGGCCTGATCAACCTGGGCGGCATGACCCTGACCGCGGCGATGATCACCATGGCGGTGTTCGGTGCCATCGTCATGTACATCATGAGCATGCTCAGCCTGTTCAAGCTGCGTAAGACTGAGCCGCTGCTGGAACGCACCTTTCGCGCACCGGGTTACCCCATCGTGCCGGGTATTGCACTGGTACTGGCAGTGGTGTGCCTGGTGGCGATGGCCTGGTTCAACGCCCTGATCGGGCTGATCTTCCTGGGCTTTATGCTGGCAGGCTTCATCTATTTCCAACTGACTGCGCAAGACCGCGCCGACGCCCCGGCAGATGCGATGTTGACGGGACTATAGCGCCCGCGAGGCAGAACGGGCCTACACTGAACTACTCAGAAAGCCCGTGACTCAAAGCAGTCATTACCGTGGGAAACTTTCCCACGGACATCTGCCTCAAGGAGAGCCTTATGCCGTGGTATGCGTGGTTGATTATGGTAGTCGCAATCGGATCGATCGTCGGAGGGCTGATGATGCTGCGCGACAGCGCCAACAAAGTCGAACTCACCGACGAACAACGTAAACGCGTGGCCGAGCGCAATGCGCAGGCGGATGCCAAGGATGCGCAGGATCGCTGAATCTTGAGTTACTCCCAATCCGCCTTGGCAATATGCAAGCCGTGCTGCCCTTTGTAGGCAGCACGTTCCGGTTGGCTCCAGCCACCTAGCAACGCGTCCTCCAACCGGTAGATTTCCACCCCCAACGGACGACAAACCGTTAGCGGGTCCTGCGCATCTGGCCCCCACATCGGCAGCGATAAATCCCCGCCAGGGCACGTCGACAACGCACACAGCAAATCAATCTCGGCAAAAAACTCCAGGTAATCACCCTTCTGCGCCGGACAGGCTTTCATAAAGTACATGTCATCGTGATTGAGGCCCGTGCACTGGAAAATATTCAACACGTCATGCACGTCGAATTCTGTCAGACCGTGGGGCAATACTGCACGGGTCAGGTTTGAGTGACAGTGGTGATGGAAATCCTCACCGGTCAGCATACGGTTCACATAAGGGTCGCAGCGCGTGCCAAGCAAATCGTGCAGGCGTCCGCCGTGTTCATCGATGCCGTAGCTGGCGAGGCTGTCGTCGGTGATGGTCACCAGCGGCCTTAGAAAGGGCAGGTTCGACCACAAGCGGTCATGGGTGCTGACATGGGCGCCTTGCAATTGCCTCGTGCGCGCAGCCCATAAACGCTCGCGCGGGTCATTGGCGTTCCACACGTTGAAGTCGCCCACCTGTGGACCCACCGGTGTGGTCACACGAAACACATGCCCTGCCGGAACCTTCCACGCCCTCCCCGTACGAATCGGTACCTCGAACTGTTCGATCAACGTGCGCTGATCCTTGCGATCACGAATACGTTCATAGAACGCCGTATCCACCTGCAACGCCGAACCTTTGCTGACTTGGTAAGCGGCGGGATAGTCTTTGTACATGGGGTATGCCTCCATCAAGGGTGATCAAACAAGGCGAGGGAAAGGCGTTCGGAATCATCCAGGTACAGGCTCATCGCCTCGCTGGCGGCCTGCGTCCGGTTGCTGGTCAGCAGCGTGTATATCTCATGGTCGCGCTCCAGCCAGGGTAACTGGAAACGCTGCTCATCCGGCGCGGCGCAAAACACCAGGCGCAGCTGGGCGATCACCTGGGCAAAAAACTCATCGAACAGTGGGCTATCCATCAACGCGACGATCTGTTGGTGGAACATAAGACTGTGGGTAGCCACCGCTCGCCAATCTTCGCGCTCCCGGGCCAGGGTGGTGGCGTCGATAGCGTTTTGCATGCGGCCTGATTGAGTGTCCGTCAGCGGACCGCTTTGGGCTATGGCCTGCAATTGCAGGGTGCGGCGGACTACGAAGAGGTCACGTACTTCTGCCCGCTCCAGGCGCCGAACCATTACGCCCTTATTGCGGACATAGCGGGTAAGCCCTTCTTGGCCCAAGCGATGCAGCGCCTCACGGATAGTATTGCGCGAGGCGTTGTAGGCCTTGACCAACTCGGCCTCGACGAGCGATACACCCGGCAGCAGCCGCCCGCCGATAATGTCGGCGCGTAATTCCAGGGCGATTTGGTCGGCTAAAGACAAGCTGGGCGTCATGTACACCTCAAGATTGTTGAACAATCGTTGAGTTGAATGTAATCACGTTTCATGCCAACGCGGCCTGAGAGGAAATAGACGCAGCTTTGATAAAGGAAAGGCCGGTCAATGACCGGCCTTCTGGGGCTATCTTCGCATCTTCAATTAATAACCAATCTGTCGCGATTCTTCTCCAGCAGTGCTTTACCGATGCCTTTTACTTCCAGTAACTCATCCACCGCCGTGAACGGACCGTTGCTTTCGCGATACGCAACGATCGCCTTCGCCTTGGAAGCGCCGATACCGAACAGGTCGCGGCGCAGGGTTTCGGCATCGGCGGCGTTGAGGTTGACCTTGGTGGATTGTTCGATCTTGGTCATTTGGGTGGAGATTGGGCTTGAAGCTTCCGGCTTGATGGAGGGCGCAGCGATGGTGGCGACGGAGAGGCTAGTGAGGAACGCGAAGACGAGGGATGAAATGTAGAGGTTTTGCATTGGTGACGCTCCATGACATCGGTAAGAGAAAAGCAGCTTTCCGAAGCTGCATTTCTACATTAGGCGAAAGATGGAGGGTGTCAAAAATGGGGGTATTTCAAGGTATGAAAGAGTTCGGCTTTTTGTGTACAGGCCAGTAAACGCCTGCCGTCAAGCAACGGTTGGTGCCGACGTTCGCCTGATAAATCTTCGCACAGAATCGCAAATTCAAGTCGCGGGCGGTGCCTGGAATATCCAACCACCTTCCTAATGAACATCGATAATATCAAGGTCCGCAGCGAACTCGGCGGCCCCGGCATTACCGATGGACAGTAGGCGGAACAAAGAGGCCGATGCAGTAGCACCGCACACTTCATATCACAGCGTTTGTTTTTTCCGAGTAGGCAACCGTGGGGGCGTTGGTCTGCTCCACTCGTTTCTTGCGCATAAACCTTTTCTCTACATGAACAAAAGTAATGGTCGACAAGGCGACGATGATTGGAATGGTCACGAAATTTGCCACCCAAAAAGTTACTTTATCAAGAGCAGCAAGATCAAAAAATACAGACAGGAGCTTGAAGGATAAAAACAATACCGGCAAGTGGAGCAGGTAAACACTGTAGCTGATATCACTGAGCCTGTTCAGGAACTGGTAATGCAAGAAGTACGGATTTGAAATTGTAATGCATATGAAGAATATTGTTGCCAGCGCGAATCTCAACGCTCCGTAGCCGGGGACATCAACCAGCCCGCACACCCAAACAAATATACCCACTGCAATTAACATGGAAAAGAATTTAACCGGTTTATTCGTGATATTTTTTTTATGAACAACCGCCGCCACCATGCCTGACAGAAAGTAGGCCCAACACACCACGGCAGAGGTGCCCAGGTCAATGGCAGCAATCAGTATCGCCACCGTCAGGATAATGGACCTATAGCGCGACCTGTAAAAAATTGCCACCATTGGCAGCACTGCATAAAAACGCCATTCATGCACCAACGTCCATGTCACGGAACTCAGAGGCACAAGCGATACGCCCCCAATTTTCATTGGGTTATCTATGAAATTAAACGTTACCAGACCAGCGATAGTGGTAATAGACTCTTTATCCAGGAAATCAAACCCTGCAAAAGAAATCGCAATAATAAATACCAAGAACGATGCCAGATAGTAAAGCGGAGCCACTCTCCTGATTCTTGCTACGAAGAAATCACCCCAATCGATATGCTTGCTCTTCATGACTTTATCAAAGAAAAGAAAACCCGTTATGCAGAAAAAAATCTGCACACCAAAAGATCCAAGGTTCGGGTAAATTTGTCCCCACGCAGAAAAAACTGTATTTTTCACACCCAAATTTATTAGTACAAACGGCGCATGATTAATGAAAACAAATATAGCCGCAAGACCACGCAGGCCATTGATGAATTTATATTCATGCTGAACTTCTGCACTTTCTATTTTAGACCTGAATATCGACGAAAAAGCAATGAACATCAATATTATCAATAGCGTAAGTGCAATTACTTCAAGTGAATATTCGGTTTTCATTTAGAAAAATTACTCATGCAATGCCTTCCTGCTTTGGGCTATGTTGAAAAAGCTCCATGGATGATCAAGCCGCGGGCTCTGGCCGGCCGCTCATCACGAGGCAGCGCTCAATGAAAATGTCATCGTGCAGCGCCCCAAGCGGATTGTATTCCGGAAGCGGTGTGCAGGGGAAGAAAATGTAGAGCGCGAACGCTCCTTGAAAAGGGCGAGGTTATGCCAAAAAATACTCTAAATGCACGTCGTGACAGACAATGAAGCTGATAGCTGAGTATTTCAACGTGTCGGCAAACCAAGCCTTCTGATGAATAGATGTTGATTGACGTGAGTGCGCTGTAATTAATTAAATTATTCAACAAAGCGAACGTTTTTAAAGCATAGATAACAGCACCGCCGTACTGTTATCCGCTTCCAAGATCTTACCTCATGGCTCCAGCCGTCTTTGTTGATAAGACCAGTCAACAATTTCACCATCGGGGGCATAGCCGCTAACAGTTTCGCGTAACAATTGACGCACTTTACTGTAGTCATGGCTTTCAATAGCACATAACAACTCGGACAACCTCGGTTTCAATACGCTCCACGATAAATAATCTTCGTTTGCACTCATGATCATTGGATGTTGTGTGGCATCGACATTATCACCGATGAGTAATTCCTCGTAGAGTTTTTCCCCGGGCCGAAGCCCTGTGAACTCGATGGCGATATCGCCCAGCGGTTTTTTATCTGAACGAACACTCAGGCCAGACAGATGAATCATTTTCTCTGCCAATTCCGTGATTTTAACTGGTTCCCCCATATCCAATACAAAAACATCTCCTCCCTGGCCCATTGAGCCTGCCTGGATAACAAGTTGAGCCGCCTCAGGGATGGTCATGAAATATCGAGTGATCTTCGGGTGGGTCACTGTTATCGGCCCACCTGATTTGATCTGCTTGTGAAATAGAGGAATGACGGAACCAGAAGAACCCAGAACATTTCCAAACCGAACCATTGTGAAGCGTGTACGATTTTGAGGGGTAGCTGCACCGTTGAAGAGAGCAGGTTCTAGCTCACGGCTGAGCGCCTGCAACGTCATCTCAGCGAGCCGCTTGGTGCTTCCCATAACATTGGTAGGGCGAACCGCCTTATCAGTCGAAATAAGTACGAAATTAGCAACATTCGAAATAATGGCCGCTTGAGCGGTATTTAACGTACCAATAACATTATTCAGAAAACCTTCCGCAATATTATGCTCTACCATCGGCACATGCTTATAAGCGGCCGCATGATAGACGGTATTTACATGCCAGGTTTTCATCACATCAACCAATTTATCCTGGTGACGTATTGACCCCAGGATCGGCAGCAATTTTACCGCCAATGAATCCCTGAGTATGCGTGCCTCCAGTTCGGACATAATGCTGTATAAATTGTATTCACTGTGCTCAAAGAGAATCAGGGTGGTGGGTTGCAATTCAAGGATCTGGCGACACAGTTCAGATCCAATCGACCCCCCCGCGCCGGTAACCAGCACCACCTGGCCCTGTATGCAATGCTCCAACAGATCTTCTTGGGCGGGTACAGGATCGCGCCCCAACAGGTCGGCAATATCCACTTCTTGAATATCATCAACTTTGACACGACCGCTGGCCAAGTCCATGAAGCCCGGGACACTACGCACATGTAAAGGAAAACCTTCAAGAAATCCGAGGATTTCCCGACGACGCCCGCGCGTCGATGAAGGTATCGCCAATAAAATTTCTTGAGCCCCTGTGGCATCGATCATACGCTGGATATGTTTGGGCTTGTAAACCTGCAGCCCCGAGATTACCCGATCCGAAATAGTGGAATCATCGTCAATGAACGCAACGGGTCTCATCAAGCGGCCCATGCGTAATGCCGCGACTAGCTGATTTCCAGCAGACCCGGCACCGTAGATAGCTACACGCGGCAAACCATCGTCACGGTTGGTGAAAGGCACATGTTGAGCAGCGGTAAACCAATCTCCCAGGAAGAATTGGCGCAGCGCTAATCTCAAGCCCCCAATCATGATCAGGCTGAGCCACCAATAGTTAAAGATGATAGAACGCGGAATTACATTCTGGTGATTACTGTACCAATAAACGACCACACCAATAATTAGCGAAGACAGGCTGACAGCTTTGACGATAGCAATTAACGCATCATTTCCGAAATAGCGCAAAACCGCCCGATACATACCAAAATGTATAAACAGCGGAATAGTCACGATCGGCGCGGTCAAAAAAAGCCAGGTGTGCAGCATAAACGGATTGATCATTTCATCGAGACCTATCCGCACGACAAAAGCCAACCAAAGCGCAAACCAAACTAAGAAGACGTCAGTAATCACCTGCAAAATACGTTTATACCTGCGCGGGAGGCTTAATAAGCGCGATCTCAGTGAGTTCATATATTTCTAAACCTCTCGCAGTTCTAACAATCTAAAATCTAAATAGACGCACATCACGATTAGGCTCTCGCCACTCCGACCCCTAACAACATTACTCTTTAACCCCGGCCTTGAACTTCAGAGCCAGGACAACGAGTGGAACATAGGCGATCAACATACCGACAGCACCATCAATTCTGTCAAATGCAACAAGCCATGCAATCGGTGCGAGCCAAACCAGGTTTATCAAGATTACGCACAGTGTGACAGGGACGTGGGCATTAAATCGCCGTGAGGCGTATTGATAAGCGTGACTGCGATGTGCCTCATACACTTTTTCGCCGCGTAGTAGCCTGCGCATCAAGGTAAATGTCGCGTCAACGATAAATACTCCTAATAAGATCAGCCAGACCCATAGCAGCGTAGAGGAAAAAGAAGCCGCTTTAAGAGAAATAATAGCGAGCGTGATTCCCAGGAAGCCGCTGCCCGCGTCGCCCATGAAAATTCGTGCTTTGGGAAAATTCCAGTAGAAAAAGCCTGCCGTCGCCAACGCTAAATAAATAGGCGGCCATAACAACTCCTCATACCCCAACATCCAATAGATGAGAGCGGCAGAAGAGCACGCACAGATGGCTTCAGCACTTGCCAAGCCGTCAATACCATCCATGAAGTTGTAAAGATTCAACATCCACACTGCATACAAAACGGCTAACGCCCCGCCAATCCAGCCTAGGTTGACGTGTAATCCAAAAATCGTGACAGGCGGTAGCCCGCCGATCCAATACACCGCCCATATCGCAGAGAGAAAATGTCCTAACAGGCGCCAGCGTGCAGGAATATGCCCGTGGTCATCCAGAAAACCTAACGCGGCTACCGTTATACCCGCCAGGAACGATGCAAGGAAAAAGGCGTTATCGATCAAATCAAAGGAACGCATCAACCCCAGGGATATCAGAAATCCCAGCACAATTGCCAGTCCACCACCACGAGGGGTCGGCACAGAGTGTGAACTTCTGCTGTTAGGAATATCCAATACATTGCGCTGGAGCGCATACCGACGCAATAATCCTGTAAAAAGAATGGAACTCGCTATTGAAATAATCGCTATCCAGAACGCCATCAGCCTATCCCTACCTGCAATAATTCGAAGTGAATCACTTTAATAAACGGAACTTTCGGCCTGTTTCGACCAAAGCATTACTGGCTTCTTTCGCAGGAACCCAATTCAATAATGTTTGAGCTTTGGCAGCATCCACAACCAATGACCTACACAACTGCGTATATAACGATCGCTTCCCGAGTGCGCTGGCGACCGAACGTATTACAGTGTCAGGAAGGCTGAACAATTTTTCTTTTCGCTCCATGCCCGAGGCGAGAAGTTTGATAATTTCACCAATGGAAAAATCATCTCC
The DNA here is from genome assembly GCF_015277575.1 of Pseudomonas sp. OST1909. Lineage (NCBI taxonomy): Bacteria > Pseudomonadati > Pseudomonadota > Gammaproteobacteria > Pseudomonadales > Pseudomonadaceae > Pseudomonas > Pseudomonas sp. OST1909. Next base: position 2,177,331 of record NZ_CP063780.1, on the reverse strand, counting down.
GTCAGAAATTAAAAATAGTTCGTTTGCAGCCAAAGGGTGCTCAATACACAGCTCAACGAAATCCACCAGATTATCCAGCGCTATCATGCTGCGCTTGTTTTTCACGGCGGCGAAGGGTAACGGCAATCCAGACGCTATCAGCTTCAGGAGACGATTAAAATTACCTGGCGCTTCAGCGGCATACACTAAAGGAGGCCGGATAACTGTCAACTCCATCGCCTCTGCAGCAAGTAACTCTGCTAGCGTGTGCTCTGCTTTTAATTTCGAGCGGGCATATTCTGCATGCGGCCGGGGCTCATCGCTCTCAGTAAAACCACACTTATCCGTCTCCGCACCATTTACTCCAATAGAGCTAATGAATATAAACCGACGGACACCTGCTTTTATCGATTGCTTTGCTAAATTAACGGCACCTTCGACATTTATTCGTTCAAACTCCGTAACTGGATCTTCGCTCCCCGCATTCAACACATGCGCGCGCGCGGCCAGATGGATAACGGTATCAACGCCTTGCAGGGCACGATCCCAGTCAGTATTACCGTCTACCTCACCGGTCGAAAACATCTGGATATCAGATGGCACATCAGTAGAGGGCCTGCGGGAAGAGCCGACAACTGAGTATTTGGCTAAACTGACGAGGTGCCCGGATAACGCCCGCCCAATAAAGCCATTCGCACCAGTAATAAGGATTTTCATTTAGTCCTGTCTAACACTTTCTGGTAAATTTTCAGAATTTTATCCAACATAATATCGAAAGTAAAATTTGTGCGATATCTGTATTGACCTGAAATGCCTTGTTTTTTTCGAAGCTCAGCGGATTTAATCAATTGCGTCAATGCGTCGATCAGCCCTTGCTGGTCCCCACGCTCTACCACGAAACCGTTATCACCATTCGCAACCAGCTCCGACACCCCTCCGACGTTAGAGGCGATGACTGCAAGTCCACTGCGCATAGCCTCCAATATAGTCAGCGGCAGCCCTTCCCAGTCAGAAATCAAGACGAAAATGTCAGATCGTGAAAGCCTGATCGGAACGTCATCACAAGCCCCGGAAAACACCACCTTCTCGCTAATTCCCAGCTGTGCCGCCAATTTCCGGGCGTTCGCAAGTGAAGGGCCGTCGCCCACCAATTCAAGCTCCCAGTTTTTGGCTTCCACTTTTGCAAGCGCTTCCAATAGAAATTTTTGGTTTTTGGGTACTTCGAACCTTGCAACCATGATCAAGCGTATTTGATCAGACTCGGTAAAGCCGACTCTATTGGAACAGACCTCGGGCATACCATTGTGGATGGTCAGAACAGTATCTTCATCGCCCACTTTGGCCTTCAAGGCAAGTTGCCTGTCAAACTCGGAAACCGTAAGAATCTGGTCTGAGAAACGAGCCATGATCCTCTCAATATTACGGTATACGAAACGACGCTTTTCAGACACGCCCTCCGTAAAAGCCCAACCATGTGCCGTAAAGATCGCTGGCAAACCAAGACTCTTAGCGGCCAGTCTGCCGAGGATGCCAGCCTTGGAGGAGTGCAAGTGGACGAGATCGGGTTTTAGCTTGGAAAGCATCGCTCTCAGTTCAAAGAAGGCGCGAATATCCTTTCCAGGACTGATTTCACGAACGAGATATTTCAATGAATAGCACGACAGCCCCAGATCCCGCGCTCGAGAGTTAAAGACGCCCTCGCCACCCACGAGGATATCAACGCTATGACCTGCTTTAGATGAGCCCAGCGCCAAATCAAGGAGATGCACACTGGCGCCACCTATAACATCCGAACGAGTTATGACATAAACAATTTTCACACTACGCACCTTTTCAAATAACTTGCCCAAGCCCAAATTACCGGATCCAGAGATTGGCTATTTCTCATCGATGTGATCACACTAAAAACCACTCGAGGATTGCTGATAACCAAAATATCCTCAGGCCTTGGGCTGGGCATATAACTCCTCCCACCTACCAATCACAGACTCCATGGAAAAGTTATCAAGTACTCTTGATCTTGCCGAAGTGACGAGTGACTTTTTTTGCTCTGGAGGTAGATCAAGTGCCGAGTTGATAGCTTGACGTAGCGCCTCAGGATTGAATGGTTCAACAAGATAGCCGCTACCACCCAGCACCTCTTTCACCCCTCCGCAATCTGTGGCAACCACTAACGTTTCGCACGACATCGCTTCAGCGACGACTAACCCAAAGCCTTCCCATGCAGAAGACAAAATATAGACATCCGCAGCGCTGTAGAATGCCGGAACGTCGTCGCGTCGCCCGAAAAAACTTATCTTTTCGCTCAGGTTGGCTTTGTTAGCATATAGCGTGAGATCAGCAGCCAAGGGGCCGTCGCCTACTATCCACAAACGTACATTGTCGTGATCTTGTGAAACCAGTGTGAACGCATCTAATAGACAGGGATAGTTTTTGGCTTCAACCAGACGGCCGACTGCCAAGAGAACTCTAATAGAAGGATCCACAGACTCTCTGGCACGAACTTGATTGCGCACCGATTCATCAAACACAAAACGTTCCGTATCTATACCGTTGGGTACAAATACCATACGCCCGACAGGCGAAGCGCCTTTCGCAATAAGCATATCAACCGCTTCCTGGCTTACATTCGTTGTGAGATCAGCCAAAAAATCAGTCAGACGGTAAGCCAGCATTTTCAGCTTACCTCCTTCATTTGAACTATGTGCCGTACAAATCAGCCTGGGAACTCTCACAACTGAACGAACCATTCTGGCTATTAAATTCGCATGCACCATGTGGCTGTGCAATACATCTGGTTTAAATCGCTTAATTAATTTGACCAGATTATTAATTGCACGCACCATCCCGAAGATGGTTTTATTACCATTTAGAGCCACCACCGTTACATCGGGCGCCTCTGGAAGCACATCCGCGTCGCCTGTCAAATAAGCAATCACGACGTTATGTCCTCGTGCGCTCATCCGGTCAGCCAGATTTACGACTTGCTTCTCGGCCCCGCCCATCCCCAACCCAGTGATAAAATATAATATATTCATCGAGGCCGCCCTAGAAGCATATACAAAAGGCACTGTACGGATCTGATTAAATTCTTTAACTTATAATATACTGTTTTCTCACGCAAAAATTGCGACCAGTAATAAGTAAAGAAGCCTTTTGGATTAGCTCTTAAATGGCGTGAAAAATTACGACTGTATCCATCTTCCAGATAATCGCAGAGATAAATTATTTTTCGTGTAAAAAAGATGATATCGCCCGCGTCCCCCAATTTATTCCAGATATATAGTTCTGGAACAAATTTCTCGTTCTTGAATATGGGAAACGGAAATGCTGACATCACGTCAGTTCTAAATATGTAAGCCAAGTCACCCTTGAATAACTTGCCAGCTTCAGTCGGCGTCGAGACAAAGCTCTGCTCGACCGTGCTTAACTCATTACCAAGCAACTCACCACTGAAATACGCCTTTCGATAGCACAACCCCACTGTCTTATCAGTCGCGGTTGCGATTGAGGTATTTATCGTTTCAACGGCGTCAGACACCAGTGCATCATCGCTGTCTACTATAAAGATCCAGTTTGTTTTCGCAGCTGCTACCCCGCTATTAATAGCTGCGTGCTTTCCAGCATTACTTTGCCGTACCGCTGTCAGCGTGAAGCCTAGGTCTTTCTTTTTTAGCTCTTCAATGAAATTCTGAGTTTCATCTGAGCTGCCGTCGTCTATCACCACCCACTCAAACTCTTTTGAGCTTTGTTCAAGCAAGCTCTTGAGTAGCCGAGGGAGAGTACTGTAACGATTATATGTCGCCGTTAAAATTGTTATCACTCAGTGCGCCCCTCAAGATAAGTGACCGGCTTATATCGATAAGACAATACAAGAAACGTCACGCACAACATGACTTCCGCCAAAATAAACCCAAGCACGATACCATTGACATAATAGTTAATCGACAACAGACTTGCCAGAAGTATCGACACTACCGAGAACAAAAGCATTGCAGAACTCGCAACTTTGTCCATACCGCGAGGTATAAGCATGCACAAACCCAATGCTTGATTAGTCATTCTAAAAGGGATTATCCATACAAAAATCTGCAAGGTCGTCGTCGCCTGCTCGAAATCAGCCCCCAATAGTTTGTTTATCAGAAACCCACCAGCTACGGAAATGGAAAGTGCACTTACGCACCCCAGCAAGAACATCAACCCGACAATGATCCAGGAGAGCCTTGATGCTGATTTTGCAGAGGAAAGGTACTGTCTATTCAAATACGGAAAAAACCCAATGAGGACTGGATTTATAAAACCCACAAATCCTCTTATGATTTTTTCAGCAGGAACATATCCTGAAACGGCGACTTTTCCGCAGAGCAGTCCTACAAGAGCAGGCCCAGCGCTAAGCAGAATATTGTTTGAGCTCTTATAGATGAAAACGTGAAACCCTTTGCAAATCTGAAGCCATCCACCTGACAAGCTGAACCGAACGCGGCATCCATTTCGGTAGCACAAATAATTTCCGAGCACTGTATTTGCCAATGCAAATGTGGCTAAAATCGATAACGCCACCAATGCGTCACCTGGGTCGTGAACAAAAATAAATAAGCATATAAGGCTTGCGACCCGCAGACCTACTTCTAAAAAGACCACAAGCGCAATTTTCTCAAGCCCTTGAAAAAACCAAAACGGGCTAAACCCAAAAGCTATAAAGTACAGAAAACCCAAGCCTATTACTTCAAGCTCGAAGGTCTGTGAATTGATAAACATATAAAAACACAGTGCCGCGATGCTTATAACCGATGAAATTATCAGCTTCGCGGACAGCACCTCACCAAAGACCCTAGACAGTACCGTCACATCAGTCTTCGCCAAAGAGACTTGTCTGGCAGCACTCAACGAAAAACCGTATTCAACAACAAGTGAAGACAGTAAAGCAATTGATTGGACCAGTACGACCTTGCCGTATTCCTGTACACCCAATGAACGCGCCAGTACCGGAATCTCCAGAATAGGCACCAAATAACCAAAGAGCTGTACAACAAAAAGCAGGCTCATATTTTTAAATACGGTGAACACGTTATCGCCCTATCTGCTTGTCATACATAATATTCACCACCCCGGCATTGTCATACTTGTAAATACGAGACAACCAGGACACCATCAGAATCCAATAGCCCCATTCTGACATCTCAGTACTCAGCGGGTGAAAGAGCATAATAAAAATATAACAAAGAACGCCCAACACTGCGGCAAACTTAAAGAATATATTCTTATTTAAATCAGAACCGTCCACCAGCGACAACAAGAAAAACACAAACGGCATTAGCATTAAAAATAAAAGTGCCAACTCACCCAGTACACCCACATCACCCAGCATGCCCAAATACACATTATGGATAACAATATTTTCCCCATCCACCACGCTAAATGAACTGCCGAATCCGCACCCGAATGGAAAGCATTTTTGGACGTTTGATATCCCATCTTGTATCATCGCCGACCTGACTGGATCGCCCTCAAACAAACGATTCAAGACCAACAATGAATCATGATTCGTCAGGTCAATATTTGAAGAGAGCAGCACACAAACCCCTGCGATCAAGCACAGTATTGCGACCAGTAGCGTCCTGATAGGGAAAATCAAAAAGCGCAAAAGAAAAAAGGAACATACAACGATCGCAAACCATAGAAAACCGGTGCGACTGGAGTCCGCCAGCAATATATACACCGACGCCATTAAAATGAGGCCAGCAAAAAGTGCATTTTTAATACGCGTCGTGAGTAACATCGCAATAATGTAGGGCGCAAAGAAAGCACACACCTTCCACATTACCCCTGGGTAGGCAAATTCACTGCCTTGCCGACCGTCACCCAATTGAATATAGAGGTCGGTAAAAAAGAATTTCGACAGCATAAATACAACAAGACTCACCACAATCGAAATCGAAGCAATCTTATAAAAGTCGTCCAACTCCAGCAAACCCGAACAGCTATATATCACGAGAAACAATATATAAATAGCTATGAATTTGACACCTTGATAAGCGGTATAGATATCCGAATTAATTACTCCGGAGATCATAAAAGCTAGCGTCATCAACGTAAAACCGAGGGTAATAGAGCTTACTTCTGGCGACAACTTCACTCTGCCGCCGCTACCATAAATCCCAAATACTAGTACTCCCCCCCACAGCAACCAGTAGTTAAGCGAACCAATAATATTCCTAGTGTCACCCAAGGTCACGAGTACGCTGGCTGCCAGCACGGCCAGGAAGGCGTAACGCTTATTAGTTTTCATATCGACCTCAGAATACGCTCAGTTGAAGCATGCGCCGGTTGCCAATCGAGCCATTCTCAGGTACCGATTAGATGAAGGGGACCACTAGAGCAAGCCATAGGCCCGACAGCGAGTAAAAACAATTTTACACTGCAATCGAGGCTTCTATCTAGGATCTTCTGCTGGGTCAAGGCTAAGAAAACCAACACTACAACAGATGGCAATTTGCCTCTAGGATAAGGGGGTGCGATTTTTACGCTTGACCCCCCGATCGAAACCCATCCTATATTGTATAATTGAAGAACTTGCTAAAGATCCGGCTCGCGCAATGCGTGCTTTATTATCCGGAAGAAAGCGATTGCAAACCCAACAACAAGACCAAGCAGTAATCCACCGATTATCAGCAAGGGACGATTCGGGCTTATCGGGGAAGTTGGCTCTAGTGCTTCTTTATCAATAGCCACAAGCTTAAGATTACTCATATCCTTATTCACACTCAGCAATCGTGCTTTCTCTGCGCGTAATGGCTGCACATCTGTCAGAAACAATTCATCCTTCACGCGACTCTTCAACACCTCAATCTCTCTATTGGACTCCAACAACTTTAATTCTTTGGCAATTTGAGAGATCCGTCGCTCAGTGAAATCATTAGACTTTCGCTGTAGCAAGACTGCGCGCTCAGCTTCAAGCGCATTGACACCCATGAAATACAATGGAATCTGCTGATTGTTGATTTCCGTTCTCATGCTGACAGAACCGGAATGTGCATCATCACCCACGGAGGTAGGTGAAGCAGGCATCATAATATTCAGTTTTTTGGCAATTGTTATGGCCTCATTAAGCTCGGCAATTCGATTCGAATTTAAGCTATGAAGCTGCGTCCGCAGCCCTTGAAGCTCGTCTTGTAGCTGAGCTCGGCGAATTCTATCTGACTCGGAAAGGGATGCAATTCGTGCCTCTTTCCACGTGTCATAGCTTGAACGGGCTGCGGCCAACCTGCCGTCGATCTCCTTTAAACGGTTATTGATAATAACCGTCAAGTCGGCCGATATATGATCACGCTCATTCGCTATTGCATACTCTACAAAACCATTGAGTATTGAAACGCCATCAATCCCCTTTGGGTAGGTCAACTCAAGTTTCAAATAAGAACTAAGCGAGTCAGCTTTATCTTTATCGGACAACATCAAACTTATAGATTTTTTATTGAACTCTTCGAACGTCTGCTGAAGATTACGTCCAGGGCGCACAAACCCCTCAAAGAGCTTTTGATTGGATCTAAAAAAACCCATGCGAATCTCGTATGACTCTAAGGCCATACCTACCCTTACCAATGCTTCACCAGGAGGTAAAACGTAAACTTCCGAGCGGTTAAGCGCATCCAATTCATTAATCGCAGCAGGCCTAAGCACACTGCTCACCTTGTATTCTGGCGTGACCGAAAATGCATAAATCGCAAAAACTGAAGAAATCAGTGCGCCCACTGAAAAAATAATGATTTTTTGACGCCAGAGGCTTGTTACAAGCGCTAACGAGTCAAATTTTTTATGCTGGGGGATGAGAACGGAGCGTAAGCTACTACTCACAACAAAAACCTGCCTTCAAAGAGAAACTGCGGGCTCGTTATGCAAAACAGATTGTGTATTTTCTTATTTTAATTGGATTATCGTCAAAACCCTGCGTCTCTGCCGAATTTCGAGCGCACAAAATGCCTGTTATCGAGAACAGATTCCATTTTGCCATCTCTCAGACATTTTACAAGTCTTGACATGTATGTAGGGCGATTCTGAATTTGCCAAGGAACTGTCGCAATCTACGGGTTGCGCCAATAGGCACCGGCAGCGATTCATAATCCTTGAACGGCATGAGATTTCTGACAAGCGGTCACGATCACCGCTTATCCAATCCCTGCCCAAGACAATCAAGCAATCGACTTATTCTGACGCCTACGTACAAACACTCCCAATACTGGCCCAATCAACATCCCAACAATCAAAGCCACCACCACAAACACCGCCACCGGCATCTGCGCAGTACTCCAACCCAGGAACGACAGCGCCACACCCTGCTGGTTCTCCAGCACAAATGCCAAGACCACCAAAGCTGCAAGCACTGCAATCAATACCGCAACAACGCGCTTAACCCCACGCATACCCTTCTCCTTCCCCCAAAAACACTCAGACGCCTTCTTCCTCTTCTTCGTTCACCCGATCACGCAATTCCTTGCCCGGTTTGAAGTGGGGCACGAATTTGCCATCGAGGCTGACGGATTGGCCGGTTTTTGGGTTGCGGCCTACGCGCGGTGCGCGGTAGTGCAGTGAGAAACTGCCGAAGCCACGGATTTCGATGCGGTCTCCGGTAGCGAGGCATTGGGACATTTGCTCAAGCATGGTCTTGATAGCCAGCTCCACATCCTTGGATGAGAGCAGCCCTTGATGGGTGACAATTCGTTCGATCAACTCCGACTTCGTCATATTTTTCCCTTCTTTTTCAAGCAGCTAGGAAAAGCGCTTCGAAGGTTTTAGCATGACTTGATGAATTTGAACAGCCCATGTGTAAACTTATCTGCCGACCGCATAAACACCTTCAGCCACCCTACTGTTACTCATTTACAGATCACCAACATCGTCCGCGTCACTGCGCCAGCCGGGTTCCAGCCGAACAGGTAGTCACCCTCTTCATCCTCTGCATCACTGGAGCGAGTGATGACTTTGTAGCCCTGCATCTTGCACTCACGGGCAGCACGCTTCTCGCACTTCTCCCATTTATTACCCAAGCCAGAGCAGTCGATCTCGATGCCACTGACGCCTCGCTTGGCGTGCGTCTTGGCGCTGGTGGAGGAGCAGCCGGCAAGCACTACCAATGCAAGTATTACGATAATCCTGTTCATTCAAACCCTTATTGAGTCAGCAACGCGAAATAGCCGCTTCAAAGACTATAGTCAGTTCTGACATTGGGCTGAACGCCTTCGTTCGATGCAGTTGCTTCATCAAATTTCAGGCGCAAAAAAGGGCGACCGAGGTCGCCCTTTTTCAACAGCTTTACAGAACTTAGTTCTGCTTGGCCATTGCCTGGCGCAGCAGTGCCGCCATGGTGGTGTCAGCAGCAGCTTCCGGAGCAGCTTCTTTCAAGCTCTGGATAGCTTCTTTCTCTTCCACTTCGTCTTTCGACTTGATGGAGAGTTGGATCACGCGGCTCTTGCGATCAACGCTGATGATCTTGGCTTCTACTTCCTGGCCTTCTTTCAGAACGTTGCGCGCGTCTTCAACGCGGTCACGGCTGATTTCGGAGGCTTTCAGAGTCGCTTCGATATCGTCGGCCAGAGTGATGATGGCGCCTTTAGCGTCAACTTCTTTCACAGTGCCCTTAACGATTGCGCCTTTGTCGTTCTCTTGAACGTACTCGGAGAACGGATCGCTTTCCAGTTGCTTGATACCCAGGGAGATGCGCTCGCGCTCTGGGTCAACCGACAGGATAACGGTGTCCAGCTCGTCGCCCTTCTTGAAACGACGAACAGCTTCTTCGCCAACTTCGTTCCAGGAGATGTCGGACAGGTGAACCAGGCCGTCGATGCCGCCGTCCAGACCAATGAAGATACCGAAATCGGTGATCGACTTGATGGTGCCGGAGATTTTATCGCCCTTGTTGAACTGGCCAGAGAAATCTTCCCATGGGTTAGATTTGCACTGCTTGATGCCCAGGGAGATACGACGACGCTCTTCGTCGATGTCCAGAACCATAACTTCCACTTCGTCGCCGACTTGTACGACTTTCGAAGGATGGATGTTCTTGTTGGTCCAGTCCATTTCGGAAACGTGTACCAAGCCTTCCACGCCTTCTTCCAGCTCTGCGAAGCAGCCGTAGTCGGTCAGGTTGGTAACACGCGCGGTTACGCGAGTGCTTTCTGGGTAACGGGCTTTGATAGCAACCCATGGATCTTCACCCAGTTGCTTCAGGCCCAGGGAAACACGGTTGCGTTCGCGATCGTATTTCAGAACCTTGACATCGATCTCGTCGCCAACGTTGACGATTTCGGAAGGATGCTTGATACGCTTCCAAGCCATGTCGGTAATGTGCAGCAGGCCATCGACGCCACCCAGATCGACGAATGCGCCGTAATCGGTGAGGTTCTTGACGATACCTTTGACTTGTTGGCCTTCCTGCAGGGATTCCAGCAGAGCTTCACGCTCGGCGGAGTTCTCTGCTTCCAGCACGCTGCGACGGGAAACGACAACGTTGTTGCGCTTCTGGTCGAGCTTGATGACTTTGAATTCGAGTTCTTTGCCTTCCAGGTGCGTGGTGTCGCGCACAGGACGAACGTCGACCAAAGAACCTGGCAGGAACGCACGGATGCCGTTAACGTCGACAGTGAAGCCGCCTTTAACCTTACCGTTGATAACGCCCTTGACCACTTCTTCAGCTGCGAAGGCTGCTTCGAGAACAATCCAGCATTCAGCGCGCTTGGCTTTTTCACGGGACAGCTTGGTTTCACCGAAACCGTCTTCAACCGAGTCCAGAGCAACGTGAACTTCGTCACCGACATTGATAGTCAGGTCACCAGCATCGTTGTAGAACTGTTCCAGCGGGATCAGAGCTTCAGACTTCAGACCAGCGTGAACGGTTACCCAGCGAGCTTGGTAATCGATATCAACGATAACACCGGTGATGATGGAGCCTGCCTGAAGGTTCAGGGTTTTTAGGCTTTCTTCAAAGAGTTCCGCAAAGCTTTCGCTCATTTTAATTCCTGTTGATAAGGGCGAAGAATACGCCCATCTCCACACCCCAGACGGTGTGGGTCAGTTTCAGTTAAAAGAAGCCACCGCAGGACTATGACTGGTCCCCTGCGGCCTTCTTGATCATCCGGCGATATCGCGAATGGCGATTTCACTCATGATGCGTTCCAGCACCTGTTCGATGGACAACTCCGTGGAATCCAGCTGTATGGCGTCAGCCGCCGGCTTGAGCGGGGCTACCGCACGCTGGGTATCACGCTCATCGCGTGCACGGATCTCATCTAGCAGACTCGACAGACTAACACCATCGACTTTGCCCTTCAACTGCAAGTAGCGGCGGCGCGCTCGTTCCTCGGCACTGGCCGTGAGGAATATCTTCAACGGCGCCTCGGGAAACACCACCGTGCCCATGTCGCGGCCGTCGGCTACCAGGCCCGGCGGCTCCTGGAACGCACGCTGGCGCTGCAGCAAAGCCTCACGAACCGCTGGCAAAGCAGCCACTTGGGAGGCGCCGGCACCGATGCTCTCGGTACGAATCACATCACTGACTTCGTCGCCTTCCAGAATGATGCGCTGCAGTTGACCGTCGGTCGCCGCGATGAACTGCACGTCCAGATGGGCGGCAATTTTCGTCAACAACTCTTCGTTGGTCAGGTCGACGCCATGGTTGCGCGCCGCGAATGCCAACAGGCGGTACAGCGCGCCGGAATCGAGCAGGCACCAGCCCAGGCGCTTGGCCAGGATGCCGGCGATGGTGCCTTTGCCCGAGCCGCTTGGCCCGTCGATGGTAATCACCGGTGCTTTGATATTCACAATTGAGCCTCTTGGGCAACACGAATGCCGACGTGGGCACACAGTGTAAGAAAGTTCGGAAAAGACGTAGCAACATTGGCGCAGTCACGAATACGAATCGGCGCCGCCGCCAGCAGGGAGGCCACGCTGAACGCCATGGCGATGCGGTGATCGCCATGGGCATGCACTTCGCCACCGCCTATCGGGCCACCGTCAATGATAATCCCATCAGGCGTGGGTTGGCACTTCACACCCAGGGCCAGCAGACCGTCGGCCATGACCTGGATACGGTCCGATTCCTTGAGCCGCAGCTCCTCGGCACCGCGTAATACGGTGCGCCCCTCGGCGCAGGCAGCAGCGACAAACAATACGGGAAACTCATCGATCGCCAACGGCACCAACGCCGCTGGAATCTCGATACCCTTCAAGACAGCGGCCCGGACACGCAAGTCCGCAACAGGCTCGCCACCTACCTCACGCGGATTCTCAAGACTGATATCAGCCCCCATCAGCCGCAGGATATCGATCACGCCGGTGCGGGTCGGATTGACGCCGACATGCTCAAGCAGCAGCTCGGAACCCTGGGCAATCGACGCAGCCACCAGAAAAAACGCCGCAGACGAAATATCCCCAGGCACCTCAATGTGGGCAGCCGTCAGCCGATGACCCGACTCCACCGACGCCGTCGCGCCCTCCACCGCCACCGGATAACCAAAGCCACGCAACATGCGCTCGGTATGATCGCGGGTCGGCGCAGGCTCGGTGACTGCGGTTTTACCTTGTGCATACAGACCAGCCAGCAACAGGCAGGATTTAACCTGCGCACTGGCCATCGGCAACGCGTAAGTCAGGCCCTTGAGCGTCTGCCCACCACGAATGGTCAGCGGCGGACGCCCTTCAAGACCGGTCTCGATCACCGCGCCCATTTCCCGCAGCGGCTTGGCCACGCGACTCATCGGGCGCCTGGACAGCGATGCATCACCGGTCAGGACGCTATCGAAGCTTTGCGCCGCAAGCAGACCCGCCAACAGGCGCATCGATGTACCGGAGTTACCCAGGTAGATCGGTCCTGGCGCTGCCTTCAAGCCGTGCAGGCCAACCCCATGAATAGTCACTCGCCCATGGTGCGGGCCCTCGATCACCACGCCCATGTCGCGAAACGCCTGCAAGGTCGCCAGGGCATCTTCGCCTTCAAGGAAACCGTCGACCTCCGTTACGCCGTCAGCCAATGAACCCAGCATGATCGATCGATGGGAGATCGACTTGTCACCTGGCACCCGAATGCATCCGCTCAAGCGGCCACCCGGATTGGCGATAAAAGTCAGCTCATCGGCGTTCACTGCAGTTTCCATATAGGCCCGGCGCGCCAGGATCTTGCTGAAATGCTCTCGCGCCATCCGCGCCCGGGTGAACACACCCAGTAACTGATGGCCATCACCCGCATCCACCGCATCGCGCAAGGCGTCGAGGTCACTGCGGAACGTGTCCAGGGTGCGCAACACCGCTTCGCGATTGGCGAGAAAGATGTCATGCCACATCACCGGGTCACTGCCGGCAATCCGCGTGAAATCGCGAAAACCACCGGCGGCGTAACGGAAAATCTCGAGGTTTTCGTTGCGCTTGGCCAACGAATCCACCAAGCCGAATGCCAGCAGATGGGGAAGATGGCTGGTCGCGGCCAACACTTCATCGTGGCGCTCGACCTGCATATGCTCCACATCCGCGCCCAGCTCGCGCCAGAGCCGATCCACCACGGCCAACGCCGCCGGATCAGTCTGCGCCAGTGGCGTCAGGATCACCTTATGCCGACGGAACAACTGCGCATTGGACGCTTCCACCCCGCTCTGCTCGGAACCGGCAATCGGATGGCCCGGCACAAAGCGCGGCGGCATAGCGCCAAACGCCAATTGTGCCGCGCGCACCACATTGCCTTTGGCGCTGCCGACGTCCGTAAGGATCGCCTGCCCCAGGTCCATGCCAGCCAATACGGCGAGCAATTTCTCCATGGCCAGGATCGGCACCGCAAGCTGGATCACGTCCGCACCCTGGCAAGCGATTGCCAGGTCCGCTTCACAGCGATCCACTACACCCAACTCCACCGCCAGCTTGCGCGATTGCGGGTCAAGGTCCACGCCGACTACTTCGCCACACAGCCCGCTGTCCCGCAGGCCCTTGGCGAACGAACCACCGATCAACCCCAGGCCGACCACCACCAGGCGACCGATCATAGGCACAGCAGGTTGCAATGCAGTGACATCAACCACGGGCCAGAACCTTGGCCAACGCCTCCAGGAAGCGGCTGTTCTCGGCCGGCAAACCAATGGTGATACGCAGGTGGTTCGGCATACCGTAGTTGGCCACCGGACGCACGATCACGCCTTCGCGCAACAAGCCCTGAAATACCGGTGCAGCCTCTTGGCCGAGGTCGACGCAGATGAAGTTGCCCTTGGACGGAATCCAGCCCAGGCCCAACTCGCGAAAGCCGTCCTGCAACTGCAACATGCCGCTTTCGTTAAGGCGGCGCCCTTCTTCCAGGTATTGGGCATCCTTCACCGCCGCACACGCAGCCGCCAGGGCCAGGCTGTTGACGTTGAACGGTTGGCGTACGCGGTTCAGCACATCGGCCACTACCGCTGTGGACAGGCCGTAGCCCACCCGCAACGACGCCAGGCCATAAGCCTTGGAGAAGGTGCGCGACACCAGCAGGTTCGGGTAGGCCGCGAGGAAATCCAGGCCATCGGGCAGGTCGCCGCCTTCGGCGTACTCGATGTAGGCTTCGTCCAGCACAACCAGCACATGCTCCGGCACGTTCTGCAGGAACTCGTTCAGGGCCTTCGCATCGAACCAGGTGCCGGTCGGGTTGTTCGGGTTCGCGATAAACACCACGCGGGTTTGCGCATCGATCGCTGCCAGCATCGCCGGCAGGTCGTGGCCCCAATCCTTGGCGGGAATGACGCGCGCATCAGCCCCCACGGCCTGGGTGACAATGGGGTAGACCGCAAAGGCATGTTCGCTGAATACCGCATTCAAACCGGGCGCCAGGTAGGCACGCCCGACCAGTTCAAGAATGTCGTTGGAGCCATTGCCCAGGGTCACCTGATTGAGCTCGACCCGGCATTTTTCTGCCAGCAGGGACTTGAGGGCAAAGCCATTGCCGTCGGGATAACGGGTCAGCTCGGCAAGCTCCTCCCGAATCGCCGCCAATACTTTAGGGCTCGGGCCCAGCGGGTTTTCGTTACTCGCCAGCTTGACGATCCTGGACGGGTCCAGATTCAACTCACGGGCCAGTTCGTCCACAGGCTTGCCTGGAACGTAAGGCGAGAGTTGTTGCACGCCCGGCTGAGCCAGGGCGAGGAAGTTGCCACTCATGTCAAAGCCTCACAAAACCGCTTTCGGGTAGGAGCCCAGCACTTTGAGTGCCACGGCTTCCTGACTGATCTTCTCCAGCACGCCCTTGACCAGCGGGTCGCGGTGGTGGCCGATGAAGTCGATAAAGAACACGTAGGTCCATTTACCGCTGCGCGAAGGACGAGTCTCGATGCGCGTCAGGTCAATCCCGTTGTCGTGGAATGGCACCAGCAGCTCATGCAACGCGCCGGGCTTGTTGCTCATGGAAACGATGATCGAAGTCTTGTCGTCGCCGGTTGGCGGCACTTCCTGGCTGCCGATCATCAAGAAGCGCGTGGAGTTGTCCGGGCGGTCCTCGATTTTCTCGGCCAAGCGTGTCAGCCCGTAGAGGCCCGCAGCCATATCGCCGGCAATCGCCGCCGAGTTCCACTCACCCTTGACCCGCTTGGCCGCTTCGGCGTTGCTGGACACCGCCACGCGCTCGACATTCGGGTAATGGGCGTCCAGCCACTTGCGGCACTGGGCCAGGGACTGAGCGTGAGAGTAGATACGGCTGATGCTGTCGGTCTTGGTGTTCTCGCCCACCAGCAGGTGGTGGTGAATACGCAACTCGACTTCGCCACAGATCACCATGTCGTGCTCGAGGAAGCTGTCCAGCGTGTGGTTGACCGCGCCTTCAGTGGAGTTTTCCACCGGCACCACGCCAAAATTCACCGCGCCGGCCGCCACTTCGCGGAACACTTCGTCGATGGCCGCCATCGGCTTGCTGATCACCGCGTGGCCGAAGTGCTTCATGGCCGCCGCCTGGGTGAAAGTGCCTTCAGGGCCCAGGTAGGCCACTTTCAGCGGCTGCTCAAGGGCAAGGCAAGAAGACATGATTTCACGGAACAACCGCGCCATCTCCTCATTGCCCAGCGGCCCCTTGTTGCGCTCCATCACGCGCTTTAGCACCTGGGCTTCGCGCTCAGGCCGGTAGAACACCGGCACTTCGCCTTCTGCCAGGGACGCCATTTTCACCCGAGCCACTTCCTGGGCGCAGCGCGCGCGCTCACTGATCAGCTCCAGGACCTTCTCGTCCAGGCTGTCAATGCGTACGCGCAGGGCTTTGAGTTCTTGCTCAGACATTAGCCGTGTTCCTTTTCGAACTCTGCCATGTAGGCAACCAGCGCGTTGATGGCGTGGATGTCGACAGCGTTATAAATGGAGGCGCGCATACCACCGACCGAGCGGTGGCCCTTGAGGTTCAGCAAGCCACGCTCGTCGGCGCCAGCCAGGAACGGCTTGTCCAGGCGATCATCGGCCAGGCGGAACGGCACGTTCATCCACGAGCGGTCGGTAAGGTTGATCGGGTTGCTGTACAGGCCGCTGGCGTCGATGAAGTCGTACAGGGTGCGCTTCTTCTCTTCGTTGCGCTTGCCCATCGCAGCCACACCGCCCTGCTCCTTGAGCCATTCGAAGACCAGGCCGGACAGGTACCAGGCAAACGCCGGCGGGGTGTTGTACATCGAGCCGTTATCGGCCGCGACCTTGTAGTTGAGCATGGTCGGGCACAGCGAACGGGCGCGACCGAGCAGGTCTTCGCGGATGATATTGACCAGGATGCCGCTCGGGCCGATGTTCTTTTGCGCACCGGCGTAGATCATGCCGTACCGGGACACGTCGATCGGGCGCGAGAGGATGTCCGAGGACATGTCGCACACCAGCGGAACGTCACCGACTTCAGGCACCCAATCAAATTCCAGGCCACCGATGGTTTCGTTCGCGACGTAGTGAACGTAGGCCGCGTCCTTCGTCAGCTTCCACTCGTTCTGACCTGGAATGGCGAAGTAGTCGTAGGGCTTGGCGGTACCGGCCACATTGACGTGACCGTAGCGCGAGGCTTCTTCAATGGCTTTCTGCCCCCAGATACCGGTGTCGATATAGTCGGCAGTGCCCTCTTCGGGCAACAGGTTCAGTGGGATCTGAGCGAACTGCTGGCTCGCGCCGCCTTGCAGGAACAGCACTTTGTAATTGGATGGGATGTCCAGCAAGTCGCGCAGATCCTGCTCGGCCTTGGTGGCGATGGACACGAACTCATCGCTGCGATGGCTCATTTCCATCACGGAGAGGCCTTTTCCATGCCAGTCGAGGAGTTCACCCTGCGCACGCTGCAGGACTGCTTCAGGAAGCGCCGCGGGACCGGCACAGAAGTTATAGGCTCTCTTGCTCACATCCAATCTCACTCTGATCTGGTGGGGCTGCAATCATGTTCGGCAACACCCTTTTTCTGAAGCCAACCCATGTGGGAGCTGGCTTGCCTGCGATACAGGCACCTCGGTAGTTCCAGTGATACCGCGGTGATGCTATCGCAGGCAAGCCAGCTCCCACATGGACCGCGTCCAGGCAAAGGACGTGTATTTTTCAAAGGGGACAAACAACAAGGGGGCGAATCTTCATCCGCCCCCTGTGTGTCCGCTTATTCCTGCGGTTCTTCTTCGTCTGCGGCAGCATCGAGGGTTGGCTCGTCGACGTTGTCATCGCCGGCTGCGATCACCTCGCCGTCGAACTCCTCGCCTTCCAGCTCTTCACCTTCAACTTCCGAAGGCTCCTGCACACGCTCCAGGCCGACCAGTTTTTCATCCTTGGCCAGCTTGATCAGGGTCACGCCCTGGGTGTTACGGCCCAGGCTCGACACTTCAGCCACACGGGTACGCACCAGGGTGCCCTGGTCGGAAATCAGCATGATCTCCTCGCCATCAAGCACCTGCACCGCGCCGACCAGACGGCCGTTGCGGTCGTTGCTGACCATGGCGATCACGCCCTGGCCGCCACGCTTGTACTCCGGGAACTCGCTGATGGCAGTGCGCTTGCCGTAGCCACGTTCGGAAGCGGTGAGGATCTGGCTGCCTTCTTCCGGGATCAGCATCGAAATCAGCTTCTGCCCTTCCGGCAGGCGCATGCCGCGTACACCGCGGGCGGTACGGCCCATGGCGCGCACGTCGGATTCCTTGAAGCGCGTAACCTTGCCGCCATCGGAGAACAGCATGACTTCGCGCTCGCCATCGGTAATGGCGGCGGAAATCAGTACGTCACCTTCATCCAGCTCCAGGGCGATCAGGCCCACGCTGCGTTGACGGCTGAAGGATTCCAGCGGGGTCTTCTTCACGGTGCCCTTGGCGGTGGCCATGAAGATGAAGTGACCTTCGGTGTATTCCTCGACCGGCAGCATGGTGGTGATGTATTCATCACTGTCCAGCGGCAGCAGGTTGACCAATGGGCGACCACGGGCAGCACGGGAAGCTTCCGGGATTTCGTAGGTTTTGAGCCAGTACACCTTGCCCTTGCTGGAGAACAGCAGCAGCGTGGTGTGGCTGTTGGCGACCAGCAGGTGAGCGATGTAGTCCTCATCCTTGACGCCGGTAGCCGATTTACCTTTACCGCCACGACGCTGGGCCTGATACGCAGCCAACGGCTGGGTCTTGGCATAGCCACCGTGGGAGATGGTCACGACGCGCTCTTCTTCCGGGATCATGTCACCCAGGGTCAGGTCCAGGCGCGCATCGAGGATTTCGGTGCGGCGCACGTCGCCGTACTCGGCGCGGATCACTTCCAGTTCTTCGCGGATCACTTCCATCAGGCGCACGGCGCTGCTGAGGATGCGGATCAACTCGCCGATCTGGTTGAGGATCTCCTGGTACTCGGCCAGCAGCTTCTCGTGCTCAAGACCGGTCAGGCGGTGCAGGCGCAGTTCCAGGATGGCCTGGGCCTGCTCCGGCGACAGGAAGTACTTGCCTTCGCGCAGGCCGTATTGCGGGTCCAGGGTTTCCGGACGGCAAGAATCGGCGCCTGCGCGCTCAACCATGGCCACCACGGCGCTGGATTCCCAAGGCGTGCTGATCAACGCTTCCTTGGCTTCCGACGGGGTTGGCGAGGCCTTGATCAGGGCGATCACCGGGTCGATGTTCGACAGCGCAACGGCCTGGCCTTCCAGGATGTGGCCGCGCTCGCGGGCCTTGCGCAGTTCGAACACGGTACGGCGGGTCACTACTTCACGACGGTGACGAACGAAAGCTTCCAGCAGATCCTTGAGGTTCAGGATGCGTGGGCGGCCGTCGATCAGTGCAACCACGTTGATACCAAACACGCTTTGCAGCTGGGTCTGGGCGTAGAGGTTGTTGAGGATCACCTCAGGCACTTCGCCACGACGCAGTTCGATCACCACGCGCATACCGTCTTTGTCGGACTCGTCGCGCAGTTCGGTAATGCCTTCGAGCTTCTTCTCTTTAACCAGCTCGGCGATCTTCTCGATCAGGCGCGCTTTGTTCAGCTGGTACGGGAGTTCGGTGATGACGATCTGCTGGCGGCCACCGACCTTGTCGATGTCTTCGATCATCGAACGGGCGCGCATGTAAATGCGCCCGCGACCGGTGCGGTAGGCTTCGATGATGCCGGCGCGACCGTTGATGATCGCGGCGGTCGGGAAGTCCGGGCCGGGGATGTACTGCATCAGCTCATCGACAGTCAGCTCGGGGTTGTCGATAAGGGCCAGGCAACCATCGATGACTTCACCGAGGTTGTGCGGCGGGATGTTGGTGGCCATGCCCACGGCGATACCGCTGGAGCCGTTGACCAGCAGGTTGGGGATCTTGGTGGGCATGACGGCCGGGATCATTTCGGTGCCGTCGTAGTTCGGCACCCAGTCCACGGTTTCTTTATGCAGGTCGGCCAGCAGCTCATGCGCCAGCTTGGTCATGCGCACTTCGGTGTATCGCATGGCCGCGGCGTTGTCGCCGTCGACCGAACCGAAGTTGCCCTGGCCGTCTACCAGCAGGTAGCGCAGGGAAAACGGCTGGGCCATCCGAACGATGGTGTCGTACACCGCAGTGTCGCCGTGAGGGTGATACTTACCGATCACGTCACCGACAACACGGGCAGATTTCTTGTACGGCTTGTTCCAGTCGTTACCCAGCTCGCTCATCGCGAACAGCACACGCCGGTGCACGGGCTTCAAGCCATCGCGCGCATCAGGCAGTGCCCGACCGACAATTACGCTCATCGCGTAGTCGAGGTAGGACTGTTTCAGCTCGTCTTCGATATTGACCGGGAGGATTTCTTTGGCCAGTTCGCCCATGAGAAGCCTGATTCCTTTTTCGGGTGAAACCTCGTCACATCCATTCGGGACGAACGAAGCTCGCCGCTGCCGACACAGTGCCTGACAACGACTTACGACAAATCAACGAGTTATGACACGGATCTGCGCGTTATGGGCAACCCCTCGGGGCAGCCCTGGAAACCGCCGAATGTTATCACAATCGCCGCCACGCACCTATCCCCCTGATGCGCATGGAGGCTAGTAATTTGACGGATGACAGGCTTGAAGGGGACGAGAGGGGCTCAGAGGTGGGGTGATGCTGTTTTTTGAGGATGGATCCGAGGGTTTTATTGACTTTCGGGCCCAATCGGGGGCAAGCCCCCTCCCACACTTGAATTGTGAACACAGTCAAAATGTGGGAGGGGGCTTGCCCCCGATTGCTATTTCACAGACACCACTGTCCTCAATGCAGCCGCTTACGGCACATCAACCTGGCCAATTTGGCAGTATCCGGCCGCTCGACCACGCCTTTCTCGGTCACGATCACATCAATCAGGTCGGCCGGGGTCACATCAAATACCGGATTAAACGCATCCACCTCCAGCCGCTGCCCCATGACGTCCAGCAGCTCAGCGGGATCGCGCGTCTCCAGCGCAACATCATCGCCGGTAGCCATCATCAAATCGAGCGTCGAACTCGACGCCACCACCATAAAGCGCACGCCATGATGCATGGCACAGACGGCTAGCTGATAAGTGCCGATCTTGCTGATCACGTCACCATTGGCGGCAATACAGTCAGCACCGACCACCACCCAGGTCACGCCTTTGGTCTTGAGGATATGCGCCCCGGCGGAGTCGGCATTCACCGTCACCGGGATGCCCTCGCCCGCCAACTCCC
Source organism: Pseudomonas sp. OST1909 (assembly GCF_015277575.1). NCBI lineage: Bacteria > Pseudomonadati > Pseudomonadota > Gammaproteobacteria > Pseudomonadales > Pseudomonadaceae > Pseudomonas > Pseudomonas sp. OST1909. The sequence continues at coordinate 2,156,240 of NZ_CP063780.1, read as the reverse complement.
ACGCCGTCAGGCGCGAGCCTTGCAGCCATGGACGGGTTTCGTTGACATAGACCTGTTCGACCAGCCCCTCCAGGAACGCCGCGCGAATCACGCCGTGGGCCGTACCGACACCGCCCGTGGCCAATGCTCCGGCGTTGCCATGGGTGAGGATCGCCTGGGCGTTGCCCTGGTGCTTGCGAATCCGCTCCATACCCAACTGGGCCATGACCACATTGGCCTCCCGGTCGCTTTCATGGATCACAATGGCCTGGGCTTCCAGCACGGCAACCGGGTCGGCGTGCTGCTTGAGGCGGTCCAGGCAGTCGCGCATATTCTTGAGTGCCCAGAACAGATTCGACCCGGTCGGGCGGCTATCGGCCAGCAGCGCGTAGTCTTCTTCCCACGCTGCCTGCCAGTCGCCACCCTCGGCAATGCGCTCACGGGCGGCCAGCACCAGGCCATAGGCGGCGCTGATGCCGATGGCCGCTGCGCCCCGCACCACCATCGAACGAATGGCCTCGGCCACCGCCGCGACGGTATGACAGGCCACCCAGCTCTCCCGGGACGGCAACACGCGCTGATCGAGCAGGTACAGCGCGCCGTCACGCCAATCGATGGCCTTCACTTTCTCTGCAGCCAACAGTCGGTCGCGCATCCCTTACCCCGCACTCATGAACAAAAGCCGCGGATTATAGCGATCCGCCAGCCAGGACGCTCGGGTATACTTCGCCCTTCTTTTATAGCTGCCTGGGAAGAAGCCTGCGATGACCTCCACTGCCGCCCCGCTCGACGTGTTGCTCTTGCCGACCTGGCTGGTACCGGTCGAACCTGCCGGCGTGGTGCTCAAAGAGCATGGTCTGGGCATCCGCGATGGGCGCATTGCCTTTATCGGCCCACGGGCCGCCGCATTGAAGCTGGCGGCCAATGAGGTGCGCGAACTGCCCGGCATGTTGCTCAGCCCCGGCTTGATCAACGCCCACGGCCATGCGGCAATGAGCCTGTTCCGTGGCTTGGCCGATGACCTGCCGTTGATGACCTGGCTGGAAAAACACATCTGGCCGGCCGAAGCCAAATGGGTCGATGAAGCCTTTGTGCGCGACGGCACCAACCTGGCCATCGCCGAACAGCTCAAGGGCGGCATCACCTGCTTCTCCGACATGTACTTCTTCCCCAAGGTCGCCAGCGATTGCGTGCACAATAGCGGTATGCGCGCGCAGATCGCCATGCCGATCCTCGACTTCCCGATTCCCGGCGCCAGCACTGCCGACGAGGCGCTTCGCCAGGGCATCGAGCTGTTCGGCGACCTCAAGCACCACCCGCGCATCAAGATCACCTTCGGCCCTCACGCGCCCTACACCGTGTGCGACGCCAACCTGGAAAAGATCCGGGTGATCGCCGAAGAGCTGGACGCCGCGATCCATATGCATGTGCATGAAACCGCCTTTGAAGTACAACAAGCCGTGGAGCAGACCGGCGAGCGGCCATTGGCGCGCCTGGGTCGCCTCGGCTTGCTCGGGCCGCGCTTCCAGGCCGTTCACATGACCCAAATCAGCGAAGAAGACCTGGCTTTGCTGGTAGAAAGCAACACCAGCGTCATCCATTGCCCGGAATCGAACCTGAAACTGGCCAGCGGCTTTTGCCCGGTTGAGCGCCTGTGGCAGGCTGGGGTCAATGTGGCCATCGGCACCGACGGCGCCGCCAGCAACAATGACCTGGACCTGCTGGGCGAAACCCGTACCGCCGCGATGCTGGCCAAGGCCGTCGCCGGCTCGGCCACCGCTCTGGACGCCCACCGTGCCCTGCGCATGGCGACGCTCAACGGTGCACGGGCCATGGGCCTGGAAAGCGAGATTGGCTCGCTGGAAGTCGGCAAGGCCGCAGATATAGTCGCCTTCGATCTGTCGGGGCTGGCGCAACAACCGATCTACGATCCGGTCTCACAGCTTATATATGCCACCGGACGCGATTGCGTGAAACACCTTTGGGTCGCCGGCAAGCCATTGCTCGACGACCGGCAATTGACCCGCATGGATGAACAACAGTTGACCGCCACGGCCATTGCCTGGGGCCAACGCATCAGCGGGCACAGCGAATAACGAAGGTGCTGAGCCCATGCGCTCGGCACCCACTCACCGATTTTTCAGATTTAGAGGATTCATCATGAGCAACGTCGACCACGCCGAAATCGCCAAATTCGAAGCCCTCGCCCACCGCTGGTGGGACCGCGAGAGCGAGTTCAAACCCCTGCACGACATCAATCCACTGCGGGTCAACTGGATTGACGAGCGCGTCAACCTGGCCGGCAAGAAGGTGCTGGACGTGGGTTGCGGCGGCGGCATCCTCAGCGAAGCCATGGCTCAACGCGGCGCGACCGTGATGGGCATCGACATGGGCGAAGCGCCATTGGCCGTGGCGCAGTTGCACCAGCTTGAATCCGGCGTGAGCGTGGAATACCGCCAGATCACTGCCGAAGCCCTGGCCGAGGAAATGCCCGAGCAGTTTGACGTGGTGACCTGCCTGGAAATGCTCGAACACGTGCCGGACCCATCCTCTGTGATCCGTGCGTGCTTCCGTATGGTCAAGCCCGGCGGCCAGGTGTTCTTCTCCACCATCAACCGCAACCCCAAGGCTTACCTGTTCGCGATCATTGGCGCCGAATACATCATGAAGCTGCTGCCGCGTGGCACCCATGACTTCAAGAAATTCATCCGCCCCTCCGAGCTGGGTGCGTGGAGCCGTCAGGCCGGGCTGACCGTCAAGGACATCATCGGCCTGACCTACAACCCGCTGACCAAGCACTACAAGCTGGCCAGCGATGTTGACGTCAACTACATGATCCAGACCCTGCGCGAGGAGTAAGCCTGTGAAGTTGCGAGCGGTTCTCTTCGACATGGACGGTACCCTGCTGGATACCGCGCCGGACTTTATCGCCATCTGCCAGGCCATGCGCGCCGACCGCGGCCTGGATCCGATCAACCCGCAGCACATCCGCGATGAGATCTCCGGCGGTGCGCGGGCGATGGTTGCCGTGACCTTTTCAATGGACCCTGAATCACCCGGCTTTGAAGAGCTGCGCCAGGAATTCCTGGAGCGCTACCTCAAGGACTGCGCGGTGCACAGCAAACTGTTCGACGGCATGGCCGAGTTGTTGGAAGACATCGAGAAGGCCAAGCTGATCTGGGGTGTGGTCACCAACAAGCCCGTGCGCTTTGCCGAACCGATCATGCAGCGGCTGGGCCTGGCCGAGCGCTCGGCCGTGCTGATCTGCCCGGACCACGTGAAGAACAGCAAGCCGGACCCGGAGCCGATGATTCTGGCGTGCAAGCTGCTCGACCTCGACCCGGCGAGCGTATTGTTCGTGGGCGATGACCTGCGTGATATCGAATCCGGCCGCGATGCCGGTACGCGCACGGCGGCGGTCACCTACGGCTATATCCACCCGGACGACAACCCGCGTCACTGGGGCGCTGACGTGGTGGTGGATCACCCGCTGGAATTGCGCAAGGTGCTGGATAACGCGCTGTGCAGTTGCTGATTGTTCGAAGATCTCAACAACAATGAGATCAATGTGGGAGCTGGCTTGCCTGCGATAGCGGTCTGCCAGCCAGCACATCTGCCGACAGGTACTCCGCCATCGCAGGCAAGCCAGCTCCCACAGGAAATGGATTCCACTTTGAGTGGTGTATCACCTTGAATTTTGTCGAGGCTATTTATGTTTGATTATTCTGCCCCTCCAGAACTGCTCAAAGGCCGGGTCATCCTGGTCACCGGCGCCGGCCGCGGGATTGGCGCAGCAGCGGCAAAGACCTATGCCGCCCATGGCGCGACCGTGCTGTTGCTGGGCAAGACCGAAGCCAACCTGGCCCAGGTATATGACCAGATCGAAGCCGCCGGCCAGCCGCAACCGGTGGTGATCCCGTTCAACCTGGAGACCGCCCTGCCCCATCAATACGATGAGCTGGCAGCGATGATCGAAAAAGAATTCGGCCGCCTCGACGGCCTGTTGCACAACGCCTCGATCATCGGCCCACGCACGCCGATCGAGCAGTTGTCCGGCGAGAATTTCATGCGCGTGATGCATGTGAACGTCAACGCGATGTTCATGCTGACCAGCACCTTGCTGCCGCTGCTCAAGCTGTCCCAGGATGCATCGGTGGTGTTCACCTCCAGCAGCGTCGGGCGTAAGGGGCGGGCGTATTGGGGGGCTTATGGTGTGTCCAAGTTTGCTACCGAAGGCTTGATGCAAACCCTGGCCGATGAGCTGGAAGATGTAGCGGCAGTGCGCGCCAACAGCATCAACCCGGGCGGTACACGCACGAGTATGCGGGCCCAGGCGTATCCCGGTGAGAACCCGATGGAGCGGCCAGCACCGGAAGAGATCATGCCGGTGTACCTGTACCTGATGGGGCCGGACAGTGCCGGCATCAATGGACAGGCATTTGATGCGCAGTAAGCCCTGACACACTGCAAAAAATGTGGGAGCTGGCTTGCCTGCGATAGCGGTGGTGAATGTTCCATCGCCATCGCAGGCAAGCCAGCTCCCACATTGCTTTGTGGTGTAGTCAAAAACTCAGTTTTTGACCACTTCCTCCAAGGTGAAGCGCCCCAGCGGGTTCTGCAGGAAGTTACTCACATTCTTGCGTGAAATATTGATGTACGGGCTGTAGTACAGGTCAATCCAGTTCACATCCTGTTTCGCCAGTTTCTGCAACTCGACATACATCTGCTCACGCTTGGCCGGGTCTGCCTCGACTCGCGCCGCAGCTACCAGCGCCTTGACCTTGTCGTTCTTGTAGCGGGTCATGTAGTTCTGGTTGGTGTCGTGGCCCAGCACGAAGGTGGTTTTCTGGTCCGGGTCGAGGATGTCGTTGGTCCAGTACATCACCGAAATATCGTACTCACCGTCCACCAGCATCTGCCAGCTTTGGGTCGGGTCGACCTTTTGCAGGTTGGCGGTGACGCCGACCTTGGCCAACTGGTCCTTGATGATCACCGCAATCTGCTCGTCGGCCTCGTTGCCGGCGTTGACCACGTAGTTGAGCTTCAAGTCCTTGGCACCGGCCTCTTCCAGCAGTTTCCTGGCCTCAGTCGGGTCATAAGGACGTTGCAGGTTGTTGGCGTAGTGGTACAGCGAGCCTTTGGGAATGTAGGAATACGCCACGGTGCCTTGACCGTAAGTAGCGGTTTTCACCAGCGATTGTTTGTCGATGGCCATGTCCAATGCCTGGCGCACCTGCGGCTTGGCGAGCAAACCGTGCTCGTGGTTGATCAACAAGTGATCTTCACGGGTAGACGGGTCGGCGTGGATCACCACGTTCTTGTCTTTCTTCAGCTCTTCGACCCGCGAGAACGGTACGAAGATCGCTGTGTCGAGTTCGTTGTTCTGCACCATGCGCATACGGGTGTTGTCGTCGGTCACCGACACCCATTCCACGCCGTCGAGACTGACGTTATTGGCCTGCCAGAAATCCGGGTTCTTCTTCAGGATCACCCGGTCGCCCTTGCGCCACTCTTGCACGGTAAACGCACCGGACGTCACCGGGTTTTCCGAGTAGGCGTCTTCGCCCATCGTGGTCATGGCTTTTTCCGACAGGATCGACACCGTCGGCGACGCCAGTTGCGAGAGGAAGGCCACCGCCGGGGTTTTCAGAGTGACCACCAGGGTCTTCGCATCGCTGGCCTTGGCGGTGTTGATCAGGCTGAACGGATCGCTCCACAACGACGCCTTGTTGTCACGAATGCGCAGCAGGCTGAACGCCGCATCGGCAGCGGTGATCGGCGAGCCGTCGGAGAACTTCGCTTCGCGCAGTTTGAAGGTATACGTCAGGCCGTCTTTGGAAATGTCCCAGCTTTCGGCCAGGCCCGGTTCCATCTTGGTGCCCAGGTTATCCACGCGCACCAGGGTGTCGTAGACGTTGGCAAATACCCAAGTGTCGCGGTTTTGCGCGCTTTTGATCGGGTCAAAGGTGGTGCTGTCTTCACGGCAGCCGATGGTGAGGACACCGGCGGCCTGGGCCAGGCCTGCGGTCAGCGACCAGGCGGTCAGCGTAGCGGCGGCGAGCAACTTCAAGTGGCGCGATTGCATATCACAACTCCTTGTTAATGAATGGCAGAGGTCAAGGCAAAGGTTCTTCAAGCACGCAACTGTACCGATGCTCGTGCAGGAAATGGGTCGGCGGCAACACCGCGGAACACACGGCTCGCGCATACCGGCAACGCGGGTGAAACGCACAGCCTGTAGGCAGATTCAGTGGACTGGGTGGCTCACCCGGCAAGGGATGCGCGGGCAACGGCCGATGCGGGTCAATCTCGGGAATCGCCTCGATCAACGCCGCCGTGTACGGATGACGCGGCGTGGTGAACACCGCTTCCACCGGCCCTTCTTCGACGATCTTGCCCAGGTACATCACCGCCACGCGGTCGCACAGGCGCCGCACGATGGCCAGGTCATGGGCGATAAACAGGATCGCCAGGTTCATGCGTTGTTGCAGTTCCAGCAGCAAGTTGATGATCTGGCCCTGGATCGACACATCCAGCGCGGCCACGCATTCATCGGCAATGATCAGGCGCGGCTCCACCGCCAGTGCCCGGGCGATGCCGACGCGCTGGCATTGGCCGCCGCTGAGGGAGCCCGGTTTGCGCCCGGCCAACTCGGGGCGCAGGCCCACCAGTTCCAGCAGCTCGTTGACGCGTGCCGGGATCTGCTCCACAGCCACCTTGCGCTGCATGCGCAACACCTCGGCGAGGGTTTCGCCGATACTGTGCCGGGGGTTCAGCGCGGCGTACGGGTCCTGGAAAATCATCGCGGTTTCATGGCGCAGGCGGGCGATGTCGATGGCGCTGCCGTGAGCCATATCGATACCGTCAAACAGCACCTGGCCGGCGCTGATCGGGTTGAGGTGCAAAATCGCCCGGCCCAGGGTGCTCTTGCCGCTGCCGGACTCGCCCACCAAGCCGAGGGTTTCACCGGCGACAAGGTTCAGCGACACCCCGTTCACCGCCCTCACCCACTGCTTGTTCAAACCGAACAGGCCACTGCCGGACGCGGCAAAACGTACCTCCAGGTCCTTGATCTGCAACAGGCTCATGGTCGCCCTCCCAACGGATAGTGACAGGCCACGCGTGCGCCTTGGGGCAACAGCTCGGCGCATAAGGCCCCGGCCTGCGGGCAACGCGGATTAAAGCGGCAACCGTCAGGCAAGGCATCGAGCAACGGCGGCTGGCCAGGGATGGTGCGCAACAAGGCATGACCGCTGCTGTGGGCCGGCTGGCAGTCGATCAGCCCAGCGGTGTACGGATGCTGTGGCCGCGCCAGCAGTTCGTATTTGCTGCCGTGCTCGCACAGGCGCCCAGCGTACATCACCGCGATGGAGTCGCAGGTTTGCGCGACCACGCCCAGGTCATGGGTGATCATGATGATCGACAGGCCACGCTGGTCACGCAGGTCGAGCAACAGGCGCAGGATTTGCGCCTGCACCGTCACATCCAGAGCCGTGGTCGGCTCGTCGGCAATCAGCACTTTCGGGTTGCAGCCCAGGGCCACAGCGATCATCGCGCGCTGGCGCATACCGCCGGAAAACTCATGGGGATAGTTGTCGACCCGCGCCTGCGGGTCCGGGATTCCGACCTGGCGCAATACCTCGATAGCCTGCGCGCGCGCGTCCTTTTTCGACGCACCTTGATGCAGGCGGATGCCCTCGGCGATCTGCTCGCCAATGCGCATCAGCGGATCCAGGTGGCTGCTGGGGTTCTGGAAGATCATGCCCAGTTGCCCGCCCCGCACGGCGCGCATACCGGCGTCATTCAGTTGCAGCAGGTCCTGGCCGGCCAGGCGTACGGCGCCACCTTGCACACGCAGGCCGGGCGATGGCAGCAGGCGCATCAAGCCGCGGCAGGCCATGGTCTTGCCCGACCCGCTCTCACCCACCAGGCCGAGAATCTCACCTTCGGCCAGGTCAAAGGACACACGATCTACCAAGGTGACATCACGCCCGCTGTTGTTGGCGATCACGCTGAGGTCGCGCACTTGCAGCAGGCTCACGAGCGGTCCCCCAACACTTGCGCGACACCGTCGGCCAACAGGCTAAAGCCCATGGCCAGGGTCACAATGGCCAACCCCGGGAAGGTGCAGATCCACCAGGCCGTGGTGATAAAGGCTTGCCCCTCGGCCACCATCGTCCCCCACTCCGCAGTAGGCGGTTGCACGCCCAGGCCCAGGTAACTCACGGCGGCGCCGTTGAGCAACACCAGCACCGCGTCAGACATGGAAAACACGATGGAGCCAAACAGGGCATTGGGCAGCAAATGCCGGAACAGAATGCGCCCATGGCCAAACCCCAGGCTCTTGGCGGCCAGGGCAAACTCGCTTTCCTTGAGCACCAGAATCTGCGAGCGAATCAACCGCGCATACGACACCCAGCCCACCAGTGCCATGGCGATATAAAAGCTCTGCAAGCCAGGCCCCAGAATGGCCATGATCGCCAGCATCAGCACCAGGAACGGGAACGCCAGCACCACATCGATCACGCGCATACAGAAACTGTCGAAACGCCCACCCACATAACCGGACACCGCGCCGACGAAAGTGCCGATGATGAACGGGAAGATCACCCCGACAATCGCCAGTTGCAGGTCGATGCGCGCGCCCCAGATCACCCGCGATAACACATCCCGGCCGTAATTGTCGGTACCCAGCGGATGGGCAAGGCTGGGCGCCAGCAAACTCATGTCGGTGTTTTGCGCGATGGGGTCAAACGGTGCGATCCACGGCGCAAACAGCGCCAGGGCCAGCCACGTCAACAGGATCAGTAGGCCCCAGGCGGCGGTCAGGCGGCCATTGCGAAAGCCAAAGCGCAGGCGCAAGCGCCAGGGTGCAATCAGTGGGCGGCTGCTCATTGCATCTTCACCCGTGGGTCGAGCGCTACCGTCACTATGTCGGCGACGAAGTTGACCACCACCGTGGCACAGGCCAGCACCATCGCCACGCCCTGCACCACCATGTAGTCACGGGTGAAAATACCGCGCACCAGCAATTGGCCGATGCCCGGAATCGCAAACAGGCTTTCGATGACCACCGTACCGCTGATCAGCCAGCCGATGTTGACCGCCAGCAGGTTGACGGCCGGCACCAGGGAGTTAGGCAGTACATGCCGACGAAACACCGCAGCCTCGGACAAGCCTCGGGCCCGGGCGGCGGTGACATGATCGGCCTGCAGCTCCATCAACATACTCGCCCGCAGGTTGCGCACCAGCACCGCCGAAAGCGCCAGGGCGATGGTCAGGCACGGCAACACCATATGGTGGGCCTTGTCCAGCCAGGTCCGCCCATAGCCAGACACCGGGAACAGGCCCCATTGCACGCTCAGCAGCAGGATCAGCATCAAGCCCAGCCAGAACGCCGGCATCCCCAGGCCGACCGTGGTGAAAACGCGGATCAGGTTGTCCGCCCAACCGCCTTTGTGACGCGCCGCTACTGTCGCCAGCGGCACCGCGATCAGCAACGCCAGGGCCACGCTGCCCAGCACCAGCATCAGCGTCGGCTCGATGCGGGTAACGATCAGTTTCAGCGCGTCGACCTTGTACAGCAGCGATTGGCCGAGGTCGCCCTTGAGCAGGTTTTTCAGGAAGTAGAAGTATTGCAGCCACAAGGGCTGGTCGAGGCCGAACTGGGCACGGATTTTCAGCAGCGCATCCGGCGTACTGCGCGAGCCAAGCAAAGCCCGCGCTGGGTCGCCGGGGATCGAGCGCACCAACACAAAAGTGATCAGGCTGATGCCAAACAGCACCGGCAGCAGTTGCAACGGCCGGGACAGGACAAAACGGTAACGCGCCAGGTTCATCCGTCAGCCTCGGTGGCGAGCGAGAAAGTCCAGCAGCACCGGGAAGTACGCTTGAGGTTCCTCATAAAACGGCATATGGCTGCTATTGGGGAATACGTGCAGTTCGGCGTGTGTGGCGGCCAGCTTCATGCGCATGGCGCAGGCGGGGGTCAGTTCGTCGTGCTGGCCGGTCGTGATCAGGATCGGCATCCGGAATTCAGCCATCTCCTTGAGGCGGTTCCAGTCCTTGAGGTTGCCGATATAAAGGAACTCGTTGGGGCCCTGCATGGTTGCGTAGGGCCCCATGTTCCAGTCGCCCAGGGAGCGTTTGAGCGGCTCCGGCCACTCGTCGAGGCGGCACACATGGCGGTAGTTGAGCAAGGTGATGGCGGCCTGATATTGCGGGTGGTCGAGGGCGCCCATGGCTTCGTGGCGCTGCATCATGGCCACGGTTTCGCTGCCCAGGGCGCCACGCAGGCGTTCGAGTTCCTGGGACAGATGAGGAATGTCGCCGACGGTGTTTTCCAGGATCAGGCTTTTCAGCGCATCGGGATAATGGATGGCGTATTCGATACCGAGCCAACCGCCCCAGGAATGCCCGAGCAAATGCACGCGGCCCAGGCCCAGGGCTTGGCGCACGGTCTCGACTTCCTCGACATAACGGCGGATTTCCCACAGCGCAACATCGGTCGGTCTGGCTGATGCGCCCGTGCCAAGCTGGTCGAATGCAACCACTCGCAGGTTATGCGCTTTGAGCCAGCCATGAGCGTCACGCAGATAGTCACACGGCAGGCCTGGGCCGCCGTTGAGACACAGCAGCACTTCATCGCCTTCGCCAAAGCTGTAGACCACGAGGTTATGGCCGTCGACTTGTACGTTGTACTGCTGGTCGGGGGCAATTTCACGCCACATGCATACATTCCTTGTGTTGTATCGGCCTGGCGGGTAGCGGCCGTTTATCAGGTCAACACTACCGAGGATACCGTGCGTCCATAACCTAGTATTTCTTATAGGTTTGGCCTGGCTGTCCTTCGCCGGGGCGTGGCATTCTACTTGCAGCAAGTCGAGATTCAAATGAATTCGGGAGCAGAACGGATGCTTGCCAAGCTGACCGCCTTCAATAATCGCCTCATGCCGGGCAGGAGCCTGGATGAACAGATGGACAATACGTTTATCCTTGCCCAACAACTGGGCTTCGATGCGCTGGTGTACGACTACACGCCGGTGCCCATCGACCTCAATGGCACGCTGATTACCCCCTCGGTGTTGCAACTGCGCAACACACCGCCCGACTGGCACGCCTTATGGTGCAGCGAAGGGTTTTACCAGATCGACCCGGTGCAGCACCTGGCGTTGAGCACGGTATCGCCGTTTGTCTGGTCCTATGAAGCGAAAACCGAGACCGCCCTGCAAAAGATCATCGACCCGTGCCACGCCCCCGTTTCCTCGTACCTGCACGAACGTGAACTGACCTGCGGCGTCAGCGTGCCCATTCACTTGCCCCGTGGTGGCTTCGCATCGCTGACCGGCCTGCGCACCGGCAAGGCGCGCACGGTGTTGAAGGACGCACAGCACACATTGGCCGACTTCAGCCTGATTACCCACGCCCTGCAGGAAGCGGCTTACCCGTTGTTCAGCAAGGAACTGCGCGCCTACCCGCACATCCACCTGACCAAGCGCGAACGCGAATGCCTGAAATGGGCCGCCGATGGGCTGACCGCCGCCGAAATCGCCACCAAACTGAGCCGCTCCCTGGCAGTCGTCACCCTGCACCTGGCCTCGGCCATGCACAAGCTGGGGGCCAAGAACCGCGTCCAAGCGGTGGTGCGGGCCACCCATTACCGCTTGCTGGAAGGTTGAGTTTTCGCAAAAACCTAGCTGTTTTGCTAGTTACCTAAACTTTTTGTTCAGATTATCGTAACCCTGATCATTTTTTTCAGAGGGTACGAAATGGAATTCATCGAAAAAGTTCGCGAAGGCTTCGCACCCTTTGGCGCCTACCAGACCTGGTATCGCGTCACCGGTGACCTGGGCACGGGCCGCACGCCGCTGGTGATCATCCATGGCGGCCCGGGCTGCACCCACGATTACGTCGATGCCTTCAAGGATGTCGCCGCCAGCGGCCACGCGGTGATCCACTATGACCAACTGGGCAACGGTCGCTCCACGCACCTGCCCCACAAAGATCCTTCGTTCTGGACCATCGGCCTGTTCCTCGACGAGTTGAACAACCTGCTGGACCACCTGCAGATCAGCGAGGACTACGCGATCCTCGGTCAATCCTGGGGCGGTATGCTGGGCAGCGAACACGCGATCTTGCAGCCCAAGGGCCTGCGCGCGTTTATCCCCGCCAACTCACCGACCTGTATGCGCACCTGGGTCAGCGAAGCCAATCGCCTGCGTAAACTGCTGCCCGAAGGCGTGCACGAAACCCTGCTCAAACATGAACAGGCCGGCACTTATCAAGACCCGGAATACCTGGCGGCCTCGCGGATTTTCTATGACCAGCACGTGTGCCGGGTCAACCCATGGCCCGAGGAAGTGGCGCGCACCTTTGCCCAGGTCGACGCAGACCCGACGGTGTACCACGCCATGAGCGGCCCGACTGAATTCCACGTGATCGGCAGCTTGAAGGACTGGAATGTGATTGGCCGCCTGGACGCGATCAAAGTGCCGACCCTGGTGATTTCCGGTAGGCATGACGAGGCCACACCGCTGGTGGTCAAGCCGTTTCTGGATGAGATAGCAGACGTGCGCTGGGCACTGTTTGAAGACTCCAGCCACATGCCCCATGTGGAAGAACGCCAGGCGTGCATGGGGACCGTGGTGAAGTTTCTGGATGAGGTGTGTTCAATGCCGCACAAAGCCCGCAAGGCTGGCTAGATTCCAATGTGGGAGGGGGCTTGCTCCCGATGACGGTGTATCAGTCAATATCTTCAGTGGCTGACACACTGCTATCGGGAGCAAGCCCCCTCCCACATTTTTAGACCTCAGTGGTTTCGGGTTTTGCAGCTTTCTTCGAGGTATCCGCTACCAGGGGAATCTCCTTACCCTCTGCATCAAACAACTTCCCACCCCGGTAGTAATCCCCATCACGCAACGCGGCCACATCGCGGAAGCACAAACTACGCTCAGTCCCCGCCACAAACACTGACTGCTGGTCCGAGTTACCCGCGGTGAAGTGGTTGAACGCCAGGTTCAGCAGGATCGCCATGATCGCCGACGAACTGATGCCCGAGTGGAAGATGGTCGCGAACCAGCTCGGGAACTGATCGTAAAAGCTCGGCGCGGCGATGGGGATCATGCCAAAGCCGATGGACGTGGCAACGATGATCAGGTTCATGTTGTTGCGGTAATCCACCTTGGACAGCGTACGAATGCCACTGGCCGCGACCGTGCCGAACAACACGATCCCCGCGCCACCCAGCACCGAGGTGGGCACCGCCGCGATCACCCGCCCCATAAAGGGCAACAGGCCCAGCACCACCAGGAACACCCCGCCGGTGGCCACCACAAAGCGGCTCTTCACCCCGGTCACCGCCACCAGGCCGACGTTCTGGGCGAACGCGCTTTGGGTGAACGAACCGAAGATCGGCGCGAACATACTCGACAGCATGTCGGCGCGCAGGCCATTGCCCAGGCGCTTGGAGTCAACCTTGGTGTCGATGATCTCGCCCACCGCGAGGATGTCCGCCGAGGTTTCCACCAGCGTCACCATCACCACGATGCACATGGAAATGATCGCGGCCACATGAAAGGTCGGCATACCAAAGTGGAAAGGTGTAGGAAAGCCAAACATCGGCCCTTGCGTGACGCTGGAGAAGTCAGCCATGCCAAGCAGTACGGCGATTACTGTGCCGATCACCATTGCCAGCAGGATAGACAAACGCGAGATGGTAGCGCTGCCGATTTTGCTCAATAGCAGCACCAGCACCAGAGTCAGGGCCGCGAGGCCGACATTCGACATACTGCCGAAATCCGCCGCACGGCTGTTGCCGCCCATGGCCCAGCGCGCAGCCACTGGCATCAGCGTCAGACCGATAGTGGTGATCACGATGCCGGTCACCAGTGGCGGAAAAAATTTGGTAATGCGTGAAAACACCGGGGTGATCAACAGGCCGATCAACGACGCGGCCATCACCGCACCGAGAATTGCCGGAATACCTCCCGCCCCGTCGCTGCCAACAATCGCCACCATGGTCGCCACACCCGCGAACGACACGCCCTGCACCAGTGGCAACTGACAGCCGAAGAACGGCAGGCCAAGGGTTTGCAGCAACGTGGCCAAGCCACCGGCAAATAACGACGCGGCAATCAACAGACCAATATCCGCCGGCGACAACCCGGCGGCCTGGCCGACGATCAACGGCACGGCGACGATGCCGCCGTACATGGTGAGTACATGCTGCAGGCCGTAAGCCATGTTGGCGGCAACGCCCAGATTTTCATCTTCGGGCCGCTGCGGTGACGCCTTCGGGATAGTCATGGTGAGGGGGTCTCTGTTTTTGTTGTGCGCTCACTGTATGCAATGTTCAGACTGTATGTCCATAGAGTTGTATACAATCAATCGAACAAGATACCCTCCCGCGGCGTTACAAAAACAATCCGGCCGTCATGAGCCAGAACGCCAAAGGACAAAAATAATGAAAAAGGCACTACAGGGCGCAACCGTTGCATTGACCCTTCTGGGCGGTGGTGAGGCTGTGGCAGTGGAATGGATGAACAACAGCGTAGGATTTCGCTACGGCCAGCACTTCACCAATCCGAACAACCCCGACGATTTCAGCAAGCGCATCTACAGCTTCACCCACGCCAGCGGCTACCGCTACGGCAGCAACTTCCTCAACCTCGATGTGTTTCTGTCCGATAGCCGCGACCCACGCAAGGGCACCGACCATGGCGGCAGCGAGGTGTATGCCGTGTACCGGCACCAGCTATATGCCTCGCGCGTGTTCGATCTGCCGCCGGGTACCGGGTTGATCAAGGATTACGCCCTGACCCTGGGTTTCGACGCCAACCGCAACAACAACTTCGCCTCAGCCAAAAAGCGCGCGCTGTTGATCGGCCCGACCTTGAAGTTCAACACCGTCGGCGTGCTGGACCTGAGCCTGATGTACTACAAGGAAAAGAACCACACCGGCATTCCCGGCGCACAAGAGTCGAACCACACCTTCGACGACACCTACATGCTTAACCTGACGTGGATGCGCCCGTTCGAGGTCGGCAACCATGCGGCGAAATTCCAGGGGTTTATCAATTACGTCGGGGAGAAAGGCGAGGACTACCATGGCCGCGATACGGCACCGGAAGCGCTCATGCGCACGGCGCTGATGGTGGCGGTACGGCCGGGTAAAAGCGTCAAGCCGAACCTGTACCTGGGGGTGGGGTATGAATACTGGCATAACAAATTCGGCGTGGACGGTGGCCGGGGAACCCGCACCTCAACCCCCACCCTGAACATGGAAGTGGCGTTCTAACTGAAGAAACTCAAAAAATGTGGGAGCTGGCTTGCCTGCGATAGCGGTGTATCAGTGCCAGATGGGCTAACTGACAGACCGCTATCGCAGGCAAGCCCCCTCCCACAGTTTGATCGTATTGTCAGCTCAGGCGCTGGCCAGTTCGGAAGTATTGCGCTTCGGCCGTGCCAGCCAATACCCCAACACCGCCAGCGGCGCCGTCGCCAACATCACAATCACCGTGATCATCAGCGGTTGCTCGATCATCGACGACACCAACAAGCTGGCCAGGAAGCACAGGCCCAGTTGCAGGGTGTTTTGCAGGGCCGCGGCCTTGCCGGAGTTTTCTGCAAACGGCATCAGCGCATTCGCCACCACGATCGGGTAGCTGGCGCCGTTGCACAGCGCCATCAGGCAGAACGGAATCAGTAAGGTGGTCAGGGTCGGCACGCTCAAGGTGGCCACCAGGTACAGCGCCACCATGCTCAGGCAATAGGCGCCCAGCAACCACGGCAACAGGGTTTTGCCCGCCAGGTGCTGCAAGGCGCTGCGGCAACTGTAGCCGCCAACGAGAAACGCCAGGGTCGGCAGTACGTAGCTCAGGCCGATGTCATTCGGGCTGTAGCCCATGCCGCCGAGGATGAACGGCGAGGCCGTGAGCCATGCGAAGAAGCTGGCCGAACAGGCGGCGAAAATCATCACGTTGCCGGTAAACACCCGCGAGGTGAGCAACTGTCCGTACCCCAGACGCGTGGGTCCGCCCTTGTGCTCCACACGCTTGGGCAGACTACGCAGGAACAAGGTCGGCAACAGCAGCAATAGCGAGACCACCAGCAACACGCCGAAGATCGCCTGCCAGCCAAAGTGATTCAACACCATGGCGCCCAACAACGGTGCAAGAGCCGGCGACAGCGACATCAATGGCATGATGCTGGCGAAGACGCGATGGGCCTTGTCGGCCGGGTAGCGATCAATCACCAATGCCTGCCAGCTCACGGCTGCGGCACACACGCCAATCGCCTGTATAAAGCGCAGCGCCAGCAGTTGTGGGGTGGTCTCGACCCAGAACATGCCCAGGCAACCGAGCACAAACAGGCTCAGGCCGGCAAGCAGGATGGGTTTGCGCCCCAAGCGGTCCGAGAGCGGCCCCCACACCAACTGCCCCACCGCAAAGCCGGCGAGAAAAATGCTCAAGCTGGCGCCCACCGCGCCAGCACCAATATTCAACTGCTCGCCCATGGCGCCAAACGCCGGCAAGTACATGTCCATGGCGAGATAGCCGAGCATACTCAGCCCCGCCAGATACCAGGTAAAACCAAAAGAATTTTTCATCGAAGCCTTGTAAAAACTGCCATCAAACTATTTGCTGACTGGCGCCCATTATGAAGCTGACAAAATCTGTGTGAAGCGATAATAATTGGACACTCTCATCAATAATTTTGAAGGCAGCCCACATGTGGTCGGAATATTCTCTGGATGTGGTCGACGCCGTCGCCCGTCACGGCAGCTTCAGCGCCGCCGCCCAGGAACTGCACCGCGTACCGTCGGCCATCAGTTACACCGTACGCCAACTTGAAGAATGGCTGGCCGTGCCCTTGTTTGTGCGCCGGCATCGCGACGTGGAACTGACCCCCGCAGGCCGCCTGTTTATCGACGAAGCCCGCAGCGTGATGAAGAAAATGCTCGGCACCCGACGCTTGTGCCAGCAGGTGGCCAATGGCTGGAGCGGCCAGTTGAAGGTGGCGGTGGACTCCATCGTCAAACCCCAACGCTGCCGCCAACTGGTGCTGGACTTCTATCGGCAGTTTCCCGAGGTGGAACTGCTGCTCGAATACGAGGTGTACAACGGCGTATGGGATGCGCTGGCCGATGAGCGCACCGACATCGTGATCGGCGCCACCAGCGCGGTGCCGGTGGCGAGTCACTTCAGCTTCCGCGACATGGGCCTGCTGAACTGGCTGTGTGTGGTCAGTGTTCGGCACCCCTTGGCGGCGGTGGAAGGCTTGCTCAGTGATGACCAATTGCGCCCTTTCGCCTCACTGTGCATGACCGACACCTCGCGCAATCTGCCCAAGCGTGACACCTGGACCCTGGATAACCAGCGCCGCCTGGTGGTGCCCAACTGGGCTTCGGCCCTGGATTGCCTACGCGATGGGCTGTGTGTAGGGATGGCGCCGGCCCATCAGGTATTGCCATGGATCGAGCGCGGCGAGTTGGTGGCGCTGCAATTGAGCCGGCCCTTTCCAGCCAGCCCATCATGCGTGGCGTGGGCGCAGAGCAAGCTTTCGCCGGCCATGGCGTGGTTGCTGGAATACCTGGGAGATACCGAAACCATGAACCAGGAATGGCTGAATGGCCCCTCCCTCTGAACCCCTCCCACACTTTGATTGCATTTCAAGCCAGTAGTCGGGTGATGGCACGTACGATCATTTCGACTTCCTTGCTGTGCAACGTCAGCGGCGGCAACAGGCGAATGATCTTGCCCCGTGTGACGTTGATCAGCAGCCCGTGCTCCTGGGCGGCACGTTGGGCCAGGTCGCGATAAGGGCTGGCCAGCTCAATCCCGATCATCAAGCCTTTGCCACGAATTGCCCGGACGTGCGGGTGCCCGTCCAGCTCCATGCGCAAGCGCGCCAGCAAGTGTTCGCCCTGGTGTGCGGCGTTTTGCAACAAGCCTTGCTCATGAATGATATCCAGCACGGTGCAACCGACACGGCACGCCAGCGGGTTGCCACCAAAGGTACTGCCATGGCTGCCTGGAGTGAACAGCGCAGCAACCGCGGCACGGGCCAGACAGGCGCCGATGGGCACGCCGTTGCCGAGGCCTTTGGCCAGGGTCATGACGTCTGGCACGATCCCTTCGTGCTGGAAGGCAAACCAGGCGCCAGTGCGCCCGATGCCGGTCTGGATTTCGTCGAGCATCATCAGCCAGCCGTGGCGCGTGCAGTGATCGCGCAAGGCTTTGAGATAACCCACTGGCGCCACCACCACACCACTTTCACCCTGGATCGGCTCAAGCAGCACGGCTGCGATGCGCGTGCCGAACTGCGCAGTGATCACCTCCAAAGCCTGCATATCGCCAAAGCCTACCTTGATGAAATCCCCCGGCAGGCGCTGAAAGCCCAGGCGCACCGATGGCCCGTCACTGGCGGCCATGGTGCCCAGCGTGCGGCCGTGAAAGGCGTTTTCCATCACCACCACCAACGGCTGTTCAATGCCTTTTTTCCAGCCATGCAAGCGCGCCAGTTTCAGGGCTGTCTCGTTGGCCTCAGCGCCGGAGTTGTTGAAGAACGCTCGATCGAGCCCCGACAGCTGCGCCAGGCGCTGGGCCAGCTGTTGTTGCCAGTCGATGCTGTAGAGGTTGGAGGTGTGCAGCAGCAAGCCGGCCTGTTCACTGATGGCCGCCACCAGCCTGGGGTGGGAATGGCCGACATTGGTCACTGCCACGCCGGCGACAGCGTCCAGGTATTCGCGGCCCTGCTGGTCCCAGAGGCGCGTGCCCAGGCCACGGGTGAAGCTCAGGGCCAAGGGTTGGTAGGTGCTCATCAGGCAGGCGGCGGTCATGGTTGCGGCTCCAGTGCATCGTTGCGGTGATGGAAGTATCGTTAACCACCTGCGCTGGATAAACTGCGAATATCTGCAATGACTTTAAATCAGGGCTTGATAATGGATCTTTTTCAGGCAATGTCGGTATACGTGAAAGTGGTCGAAACCGGCAGCATGACTGCCGCCGCGCAAGAATGCGGGATGTCGACCACCATGGTGGGCAACCATCTGCGGGCGCTGGAGCAACGGCTGGGTGTGAGCTTGCTCAAACGCACCACGCGTAAGCAGAACCTGACCGAATTTGGCGGGCAATATTACCAGCGCTGCCTGGAAGTGCTGGGGCTGGTGGCGGACTCCGAACTGCTGGCCGAGCAGATCCACAGCGAAGCCCCTAAAGGCAGCCTGCGTATCACCGCGCCTCCTGTGTTCGGCACCGAACGCCTGGTGCCGGCCTTGAGCGAGTTTTCCCAGCGTTATCCACTTATCGACCTGTACGTAGTGCTGGGCAATGAACGCATGGACCTGGTCGACAGTGGCTTCGACGTAGCGATCCGTCTCGGTGAACTGGGGACCTCCAGCCTGATCGCCCGACCCATGCAGCCCTACACGCTCACCCTCTGCGCATCACCTGCCTACCTGGCGCGACGCGGCACGCCGCAGACCCCGCAGGACCTGCAACAACATGACTGCCTGGCGTTCGCCTACCCTGCGAACGACAACTGGCGTGACACCGACAAACTGTGGCGCATGAGCGAGGATAGCAGCGAGGTGGAGGTTCCGGTGGCGGGTTCATTGACCATCAACAGCTCGCAAGGCTTGCGCCAGGCGGCCGTCAACGGCATGGGCATCACGATGCTGGCCGATGCCCTGGTGCAACCGGACCTGGAGAGCGGCAAGCTGGTGGCCCTGTTAACCACGTATAAATTGCCCAGCCGCCCGATGCACCTGCTGTATCGCCATGACCGTTACCGCCTGCCCAAGCTGCGGGCATTCGTCGATTTCGTCATGGAAAAGTGGGCACATTAAAGGCCACGCCCAACGCCCGCAGACGCGCGGCGGTACGCTCGGCAGATACATGATGAATGCCCTGCCAGCCCAACGCGATAGCAGCCTCGGTGTTGCCGGCGACATCGTCAATAAACACCACTTCACTCGGTTTTATGTCCGGCAGGTGAGCGCGGACCTGATCAAGGCTGGCGTGGTAGATCGCCGGGTCAGGCTTGATCAATTTCAATTCGCCGGACACGACGATGTTTCGAAAGAGTTGCAGGAACGGATAGTGGGCCCGGGCGTAGGGGAAGGTCTCCGCCGACCAGTTAGTAAGCCCGAACAACGGCATATCGGCCTTGTGCAAGGCCTTGAGAATCGCCACGCCGTCGGCTAACTCACCGCGCAGCATCTCGTGCCAGCGCTCGTAGTAAGCCTGGATCAAGGGTTCGTGATCGGGATGCAGGTCAATCAGGGTGCGGGTGGCTTCGGCCAGGGTACGACCGGCATCTTGCTCGGTGTTCCAGGCCTGGGTGCAGATGTTGTCGAGAAACCACTGCCGCTCTGCCTCATCGGCAATCAGCTTGCGGTACAGGTGCTGCGGGCTCCAGTCGAACAGGACACCGCCGAAATCAAAAACTACTGCACGAATCGTCATCAGATCCTCCGTTAGCGTGGCTTGATAGCAGCTGGAGTCTGGCAGATCTGGAAGAGAGAGGCGCGCGTCGGGGCGTAAGAAGTGTCTGAAAAGACTCGGATCAAATGTGGGAGGGGGCTTGCTCCCGATAGCAGGGTATCAGCCACTGAAGATAGTGACTGATACGCCGCCATCGGGAGCAAGCCCCCTCCCACATTTTGGTCCGGATCAGACCTTAAGCTTGAATCAGGCCGTTGATTTTGACGGTCGGGTTCACATCCGCGTCGTAATCCACGCCATCGACTTCAAAGCCGAACAAGCGCAGGAACTCGGCCTTGTAGCCGGCAAAGTCGCTGATCTCATTGACGTTGTCGTCGGTAACCTGATTCCACAGCGCGGCCACGGCGTCCTGGACCTTGGGTTCCAGCTCAGCCAGGTCGGCGCGCAAGCGGCCATCGGCGTCGAGCTTAGGTTCTTTACCGTACAGGCTGTCCTTGAACAGGCCGTAGACTTGCTCGATGCAGCCTTCGTGGGTGCCCTGCTCTTTCATCACCTTGAACAGCAACGACAGGTACAGCGGCATGATCGGGATCGCCGAGCTGGCCTGGGTGACCACGGCCTTGAGCACCGACACGCGGGCGTCGCCCTTGAGCGCCGCGAGGTTTTCGCGCAGGGTCAGGACTTTCTTGTCCAGGTCTTTCTTGGCTTCGCCGATGGAGCCGTTCCAGTAGATGTCCTGGGTCAGCTTCTCACCGAGGTAGGTGAAGGCGGTGGTCTTGGCGCCTTCGGCCAACACATCGGCGTCACGCAGGGCATCGATCCACAGCTGCCAGTCTTCGCCGCCCATGACCTTCACGGTGCCGTCGATTTCTTCCTGGGTTGCAGGCTCAAGCGTGGTGTCGACCACCACGCCCTTGTCGGTGTTGATACCGCGCAGGGTGACGGCCTTGCCGATTGGCTTCAGGGTGGAGGTGTGCACCACGCCTTGCGGGTCGGTACGGCGCGGCGCGGCCAGGCTGTAGACCACCAGGTCGATCTTGCCCAGGTCTTTCTTGATGGTCTCGATGGTCAGGCGCTTGATCTCGTCGGAAAACGCGTCGCCGTTGATGCTCTTGGCGTACAGGCCTTTTTCCACGGCAAACTTCTCGAACGCCGCGCTGTTGTACCAGCCGGCGGAGCTCAGTTTGCCTTCTTCGCCTTCTTTCTCAAAAAACACGCCCAGGGTGTCGGCGCCGCAGCCAAACGCAGCACTGATGCGCGCGGCCAGGCCGTAGCCTGTGGAGGCACCGAGGACCAGTACCTTTTTAGGGCCGCCTTCGATGACGCCGTTTTTGGTTACGTAGTCGATCTGCTCTTTGACGTTCGCTTCACAGCCAACAGGGTGGGCGGTCACACAGATAAAGCCACGAACCCGCGGTTTGATGATCATAAAAATTTCTGCCTCTTCCAAGGTGCCGAAGGCCAATGGTGGCCATTCAACTTCAATCGTACCGGTCTATGACGTCCAAAAAACCGAAGCGTCACGATAGTCGCAAATCTTCTGTTCTCAAAATTCAATCCACAACGCCCCCGGCTCGCCCCAGCAGGGGGTTAAAAATTGTGCAGAGGCTTCACAATTTTCGAACCATTTAAAACGCCTGCGCGGCCCATAAAGCCCTATCATGACGATATTGTTTCATTATGTTTCAAAGTTGGAGCCATGTTTCATGAGCAAAAGTGCTGTCGGCAAGAAGCTGGTGTCCCTCGCCTGGGTACTCGGCGTGTTGCTATTGATGGGCTGTTTTCCGCGAACCTGCCTGGTGTTTCTGCTGCTGGTGGTGGTGTGCGGTGTCTATGATTTCTTGCGCAACGGCCTCTACGACCGCGCCACCATCAAGAAATACTTCATCGGCAACGGTCGCAATACCTGGGTGCTGGCACCGTTCAACACCCTGCTCGATCTGCTGAGCAGCCGCAACCGGCATGTCTATACCCTGCAAGACCTGCCACCGGCCTGGCGCGAAGACCTGCAACAGGTGATCGACGACGCCATGGCCCGCAAGGATGAAATCATCGGTTACCTGGACGAACGCATGGCCGAGAAGAAACGCGGCATGTTGTTTTTCCAGTGGTACGGCCGCCCCATCGAGACCACGCTGGATATCCCGCAACTGCGCAAGAAACTGCCATTCGTGAAGACCATCGGCGTCTCGGTGTTCAACGAAAACCGTTCCACGTCCTTTCACTTCGGCCCCCTGCGCATGATGTTCCGCGTGCTCTACAACATGGCCCCGGCGCCCCACCACGAAGGCGTGTATATCCAGGTAGGCAAGCACAAGCACTACTGGCACGACGACCCGCTGTTTATCTTCGATGACACCCTGATGCATGCGTCCTTCAACAAAAACGACGCCAAGCGCTACTGCCTGTTCATCGACATCGTGCGCCCGACCTTGCTGCCGTCAGTGCTCAACGCCGTGATCGCAGGCTTTGCCGGGCTGGTCTTTACCCTGCGTCGGGTTTTCTACAAAAACTGGAAGCTGATTCAGTAAGTTCTGCGGCATGATGGTGCTGGACGGTATTTGCGCTGGGCCTCGCGCCTGAGGTAAATAACCGTCTCGTGCGACCTTAATTGGCGCTCACCATTCTCAAGCCATCGCCCCGAAACGGGCGCGGTGGCTGTGCTTTCAAGGAATCAGAATGCCCCAACGTCAAGTCATCAATGCCTCCGTCAGCCCCAAGGGCAGCCTCGAAACCCTGTCCCAACGTGAAGTGCAGCAACTGAGTGAAGCCGGCACAGGCAGCATCTACACCCTGTTCCGCCAATGCGCCTTGGCCATCCTCAACACCGGCGCGCATATCGACAACGCCAAGACCATCCTCGACGCCTACAAAGACTTTGAAGTGCGTATTCACCAGCAGGACCGCGGCGTGCGCCTGGAACTGCTCAACGCCCCGGCCGATGCCTTTGTCGATGGCGAGATGATCGCCAGCACCCGCGAGATGCTGTTCAGCGCCTTGCGTGACATCGTCTACACCGAGAACGAACTGGACAGCCAGCGCATCGACCTGAGCAACTCCCAAGGCATCACCGACTACGTGTTCCACCTGCTGCGCAACGCCCGTACGCTGCGCCCGGGTGTGGAGCCCAAGATCGTGGTGTGTTGGGGCGGCCATTCGATCAACACCGAAGAATACAAATACACCAAGAAAGTCGGGCACGAACTGGGCCTGCGCAGCCTCGACGTGTGCACCGGTTGCGGCCCTGGCGTGATGAAAGGCCCTATGAAGGGCGCGACCATTTCCCACGCCAAGCAACGCATCACCGGCGGGCGTTACCTGGGCTTGACCGAGCCAGGCATCATCGCGGCCGAAGCACCGAACCCCATCGTCAATGAGCTGGTGATTTTGCCGGACATCGAAAAACGCCTGGAAGCCTTCGTGCGCGTCGGCCACGGCATTATCATCTTCCCCGGCGGCGCCGGCACGGCAGAAGAGTTTTTGTACCTGCTGGGCATCCTGATGCACCCCGACAACCGCGACGTACCGTTCCCGGTAGTGTTGACCGGGCCCAAACACGCCGCGCCTTACCTGGAACAATTGCACGCGTTCGTCGGCGCCACCCTCGGCGAAGCGGCGCAGCAGCATTACCAGATCATCATCGACGACCCCGCCGAAGTGGCGCGCCAGATGACGGCCGGCCTCAAGGCGGTGAAGCAGTTCCGCCGTGAGCGTAACGACGCGTTCCACTTCAACTGGCTGCTGAAGATCGACGAAGGCTTCCAGCGCCCGTTCGATCCTACCCACGAAAACATGGCCAGCCTGCAACTGAGCCACGCGCTGCCGCCCCATGAACTGGCAGCCAACCTGCGCCGGGCGTTCTCGGGGATCGTGGCGGGTAACGTCAAGGACAAGGGCATCCGCCTGATCGAAGAGAACGGCCCGTATGAGATCCACGGCGACCCGGCGATCATGAAACCGCTGGATGAATTATTGAAGGCGTTCGTGGCCCAGCACCGCATGAAGCTACCGGGCGGCGCGGCGTATGTGCCGTGCTATCGCGTGGTGCAGTAAGCCAGCGGCGGTCGGTCATAGTTTGTATCTGTTTGGGGCGTAGCCAACGGTGTGAGTATCGAGCATTCGGACTAGGGTTTTACTACCGACTGACTCACACCTGCGAGCGACCTATGGACCAACGGATATTGTCCTCTGTCATTCCTTACCCTAAGGTAAGGAATATCACGATGGAGATCTTCACTATGGCTACCGCCACACTCACTTCAAAAGGGCAAATCACCATCCCTGTACAGGTCAGGACAGCCCTGGGCCTGGAAACAGGCGACCGGGTGGAATTCGTCGAGATGGAAGACGGCAAGTTTTCCATGATCGCCGCCAGCAAAACCGTCAAGGACCTCAAGGGGTTGATCCGCAAACCCGCTCACACCGTGTCTATCGAAGACATGAACCGAGCCATCGCGGCCCAGGGAGCAACCGCTGGATGATTGGCCTGGATACCAACGTGCTGGTGCGTTATGTGACCCAGGACGACCCGGTTCAATCAGCTAAAGCATCCCAACTGATCGAATCGCTCTCGGCCGCCTCGCCAGGCTTTGTCAGCCTGGTGACGCTTACGGAGTTGGTGTGGGTGTTGCAGTCCTGCTACCAGTCGGCCAAAAGCGACGTGGTGACGGTGCTGGAAACCTTGTTGCACACACGGGAGCTGACCGTCGAGCACGCCGATATCATCTGGCAGGCATTGCGCAAGTTCAGCGCAGGCAAAGCCGACTTTGCCGACTGCCTGGTTGAACGCTGTGGCCATGCGGCGGGGTGCGAGTACACCGCCACCTTTGATCTGAACGCGGCCAAGGCAGCGGGGATGAAACGGCTCGACTAGCCCGTATTTTTTGTAGGAGCGAGCTTGCTCGCGAAGAACGTCAACGATAACGCGAGCAGTCAGGTTGCACGCGGTGCCTGTGAGTTTTTCGCGAGCAAGCTCGCCCCTACAGAGGGAGAGGAAATGGGGTCAGCGAACCCAGCCGCCGATCTGCCAGTGGTAGCCATCATTACGCTGCACCCAGTGCGGGTGTACATAACGATAGCCCTGGCGCACCGGCTCCCAATGGCCGTGCACCGCCACATAGCGCCCGCCTTCCCAACGCCAGTAACCGCGTGACCAGATATAACCTTCGCGCACCGCCGGCTCGACTTCGATCACCTGCACCGGCGGCGGTTGCGGCGCGACCACATCAACGTACTCATGCTGCACCGGCCTGCGCTCATGCACAACACGCTCTTGCACACACCCGGAAGCGGCGACCACCATGGCGGCCAATGCTGCATAACGTAGCAACATACAAAACCCTCGGGCGCGAACGCCCAACACCTGCACTGGTAAAAATCCCCCTTTGTTTCAGCCACGCTCCTGCTTGGCCCTGGGTACTTTTTAACAGGCGGTGTCTGTCGGGTTGCTGAACCTGCCAGCCTCAGGAAGTACAGGCGACAGTCGGTCGCTTCAGGCGCACCAGCACCAACCCCGCCACGACTACAGCAATGCCCGCGTAGGTCGATGCGTGGATCACATCACCAAACATCAACGCGGCCCACACCAGAGTCACCGGCGGCTCCAGGTACACCAGCGCCGCCACATGGGTGGCAGTCATCACCCGCAGCAGCATCCACAGGCTCAAATAGGCGAGGAAGGTGGAGAACACCGTCAGCCACACAATCGAGATCAGTACGTTGGTGTCATGGGGAACACTCAGGGTGTCGGTGTAGATCACGGCCGCGGTAAAACCTATCAAGGTCAACAGCGACTGGATAAACAGCGGCAATACCAACCCGCTGTCCTGGGCCTGCACCGAGCGACGCTCGTACAAAGTCGCCAGTGTCAGCCCAAGTGCCGACACCAGAGGCAAGAGATACATGACCAGCCCGACACCCTGCCCGCCACCGCCATACTGCCCGGCAATCACAATCGACACACCGACAAAGCCGATCATCAACCCCAACCACTGCCAGCCGCCACTGCGCTCGGACGCCATGCCCGTCGACAATGCCGCGGTCATCAACGGCTGCAACGCCGCAATGATCGCCGCGATCCCGGGCGGTAGACCGTTCTGGATCGCCACGTAGAGGCAACTCAAATACAGGAACTGCGACAGGAACCCGACAACCGCGTGATGACGGATCTGCTGCCAGGTCACCTCCAGCAACCGCTTGTTCAGGAACAGCGCCAGGCACAGCGAGACCAGCAGGAAACGCCAGAACAGCAGATTGAACGCCCCACCACCCTGGGTGCCGAGCTTGGCGCCGATAAAGCCTGAACTCCACGACAAAACGAAAACCGCCTGCAACAGCAGCAACCCTAAGGTAGATCGCTTCATATCGCCTCCCATCGCTGTGATTTGACTCAAAGGCTAAAGGCTGCACATGCTTGCGTATATTTGAATTACACAAACAACAAATCCGAAAAAGCCGAATTATGCCTAAACAACTGAATATCGAGCTGTTGCGCACCTTTCACGCCGTAGCGCGCTTTCGGCGCTTTAACGAGGCGGCCGAGCATGTGCACCGCAGCGCGTCCACCGTCACCACGCAAATCCAGAAGCTGGAGGACCAAGTCGGACAGCGTCTGTTCAGCCGCAGTAACCAGGGCGTGGAATTGACGCTGTACGGCCAGAAACTGCTCGGCGAAACCACCGAATTTCTCAAGAGCCATGACCGCCTGCTGATTTCGCTGATGCCCCAGCGCATGCAGGGCAAGATCCGCCTGGGGGTGCCGGATACCTACGCGCCCGCCTTCATCCAGGAATTTTTACCGCGACTGATCGCTGACAACCCCCTGCTGGAACTGGAGATCGAAGCGCGCACCAGCGGTGAGTTACTGGACTTATTCACGGCCAACCAACTGGACTTGGCGATCACCGTCAGCGCGCACCCGCTCGCACAAGGTGAACGCCTGGGGGCCGTGCAGCCGCTGTGGGTGGCGACCGAAGGCTTCAACTCGCCGCCGAACGTGCCATTACCCATCACTGTGCCCATCACTGGCTGCCCCTATCGCGCCGCAGCGCTGCAGTCGTTGAAGGATCATGGGGTCTACCACCGGCTACTGCTGGAAAGCCCCAACTCGTCTGCGGTCGAAGCCTGTGTACGCAGTGGCGTGGCGGTTGGCCTGATGGAGCAAAGCCGTATGGGCGAAGGGCTGATCCACATGTCAGAACTGCCACCTCTACCCGCGCAGCATCTGTACCTGATGTGCGATACCGGCAATGCGCTGGCGCTGCATGTGCATGAGCAAATCCGCCACTTCAAGGTCTGAACTGCGCCCACAAAAAAGCCCGCTGACCGTCACCGGTTCAGCGGGCTTTTTCGTGGGTGTTGCTTACAGCGCCAGGTCAGACGCCGGCTTGCTTGGCTCAGCCGCAGGCTTGGCAGCCTCGGTAGCCTGTGGACCGGCCAGTTGCGGGATCGCTGGCGGTGGTGTCAGTTGCAGCACACCGGCGGTGTAGGCCCATTCCTTGGCAACAGCTTCAGGGCTGTCGTTCAGCTTGGTGCCGTAGCTTGGCACGATCTGGTGCAGTTTTTCCTGCCAGGCCGGGCTTGCTACTTTGTCCTTGAAGACTTTTTGCAGCACGGTCAGCATGATCGGAGCCGCGGTGGACGCGCCTGGCGATGCACCCAACAGGCCGGCAATGCTGTTGTCGGCAGAGCTGACCACTTCGGTACCCAGTTTCAGCACGCCGCCTTGCTCTTCATCACGCTTGATGATCTGCACGCGCTGGCCGGCTTGCCACAGGCGCCAGTCGGACTGCTTGGCGTTCGGGAAGTACTCTTGCAGCGCCTTGAAGCGGTCGTCATCGGACAGCATCAGTTGGCCGGCGAGGTACTCGACCAGTGGGTATTCACGAATACCGACTTTGGTCATGGGCCAGATGTTGTGGGTGGTGGTGCTGGTCAGCAGGTCCAGGTACGAGCCTTCTTTCAGGAACTTGGTCGAGAAGGTCGCGAATGGGCCAAAAAGGATCACGCGCTTGCCATCCAGCACGCGGGTGTCCAGGTGCGGCACCGACATCGGCGGCGAACCGACCGAGGCTTTACCGTAGGCCTTGGCCAGGTGCTGCTCGGCGATGGTCGGGTTCTCGGTCACCAGGAACGAGCCACCGACCGGGAAGCCAGCGTATTCCTTGGCTTCCGGAATGCCCGACTTCTGCAGCAGGTGCAAGGCACCGCCGCCGGCGCCGATGAACACGAACTTGGCGTCGGTTTCAGTCTTGGTGCCGTCTTTGAGGTTTTTGTAGCTCACGCGCCACGAACCGTCGTCGTTGCGGGTGATGTCCTGCACTTCGCTCGACAGCTTCAAGTCAAACTTCGGCGTGGTTTGCAGGTGAGCGACGAACTGGCGGGTGATCTCGCCGAAGTTCACGTCGGTGCCGATCGGGCTCCAGGTGGCCGCGATCTTCTGCTTCGGATCACGCCCTTCCATCATCAGCGGGACCCACTTGGCGATCTGCGCCGGGTCTTCGGAGTACTGCATGCCAGCGAACAGCGGGCTGGCCTTCAGGGCTTCGTAGCGCTTTTTCAGGAACTTGATGTTGTCATCGCCCCACACAAAGCTCATGTGCGGTGTGGAGTTGATGAACGAACGCGGGTTCTTCAACACGCCCTGCTGAACCTGCCAGGACCAGAACTGACGGGAGATCTGGAACGCTTCGTTGATCTCGACCGCCTTAGGGATCTCAACGTTGCCGTTCTTGTCTTCCGGGGTGTAGTTCAGCTCAGCCAGGGCCGAGTGACCGGTACCGGCGTTGTTCCAGCCGTTGGAGCTTTCTTCGGCCACGCCATCGAGGCGCTCGACCATCTCCATCGACCAGTCCGGTTCCAGCTCATTGAGCCAGACACCCAGGGTCGCACTCATGATGCCGCCGCCGATCAGCAGCACATCGACTTTCTTTGCCTCTTCCGCGTGAACGGACGTGATCCCCATCGACAAAGCCAGCCCCAGCAGGGCAGTGTTTACTTTTTTAAACATCAGTAGCACCTATGATAAAACGCCATCCGCCCTACCGCCCCCGATCATGAGTAACCCTCGTTCACGCTACGTCAGGCAACGTACCGCGGGGTCTGCACATTCACATGAAGGCTGCAGGGTGGGCACACAAGGCCGATGGATCGACCTCACTGTTATGTCCCTTCTGCGCTGACTTCTTATCGTTATTGGCTTCAGCTACCTGGGCGACAGCCAACCGCTGGGACGTATACGGGTGTACGCACCTGGGAAAGACTAGACCAAGACGGCGCGCAGAATATCACGCTAAACAGCGTTTATGCGCCGTTTGGCCAATTGACAGGCCTAAATCGCGGGTTTTAATGCGCCGGTGTCAAGCCTGGCAGCCGCGACCTGCGGTCACAGGCCTGGAACTCTCACGCAAATGGCGGTTCTAGACACCTTCGCCGTTGCCTGCGTAGCATCGGCAGCTGTCCTTCGTGCACACCTTCCACACAGAGTTACCCATGACTACCCAGCAAACACCCGGGCATGTACTGCCCGCGCGCAGCGCCGCGAAAATGGAAGCGGCCATGGCCGTAGGCGCCTTCGCGATCGGCACCGGCGAATTCGCCATCATGGGCCTGATGCCCGACATCGCCCAGAACCTGGGCCTGAGCGAACCGCAAGTCGGCCACGCCATCAGCGCCTACGCCCTGGGCGTGATGGTCGGCGCCCCACTGCTGGCCATCCTCGGCGCCAAGCTGCTGCGCAAACACATGCTGCTGTTGCTGATGGGCCTGTACGCCCTGGGCAACTTCGCCACCGCCTTCACCCCCACCTTCGGCTCGCTGGTGGCCTTTCGCTTTATCAGCGGCCTGCCCCACGGCGCCTACTTCGGCATCGCCGCCGTGGTTGCCTCCAGCATGGTGCCCACCGACAAACGCGCCGGCGCCGTAGCCCGCGTGATGATGGGCCTGACCCTGGCCATGCTGCTCGGCAACCCCATCGCCACCTTCCTCGGCCAACACCTGGGCTGGCGCTCGGCGTTCGCCCTGGTCAGCGTGATCGCACTGCTCACCATCGCCCTGGTCTGGCAATTCGTGCCCCACCGCCACGACGAACAACGCAGCGACCCGCGCAAAGAACTGCGCGCCTTCACCAAACCCCAGGTCTGGATGGCCCTGTCCATCGGCGCGATTGGCTTTGCCGGGATGTTCTGCGTATTCAGCTACCTGGCGCCGACCATGCTTGAAGTGACCAAAGTCTCGCCACAGTGGATCCCCTTCGGTCTCGCCGCGTTTGGCGTGGGCGGCATCATCGGCAACATTGCCGGCGGCAAGCTGTTCGATCGCATGCAATTTAGGGCGGTGGGTTTGATCCTGGTGTGGTCGATGGCCGTGCTGCTGTTCTTCCCCTTCGCCGCCTCGTCGCTGTGGGGCGTGCTGCTGAGCATGGGGTTGGTGGGCACCATGGTCGCATTGGCGGCGCCGTTGCAGATTCGCCTGATGGACATCGCTCACGAAGCGCCAAGCCTGGCGGCAGCGTCCAACCATGCCGCGTTCAACCTGGCAAATGCGCTGGGCCCCTGGTTTGGCGGCATGGCCATTACTGCCGGCCTCGGCTGGACCAGCACCGGCTACATCGGCGCCGCAACAGCCCTGGTCGGCCTGGGCCTCTACCTGATCGCCCGGCGTATGAAAGGCGGCCACTGACGCCACAAGTTTTGCGCCGATCATAGATCCAATGTGGGAGGGGGCTTGCCCCCGATAGCAATGGGCCAGTCAATACACCACTGACTGACCCACCACCCCATCAATCATCATGCAACAACCCCGCCCCATACTCCCCATAACTACTCCCCAACCCACTACCACCAAAATTCATCTTGGCGGCTTTGCTGGGGCTGTGGTCCCCAAACGACTGGCATCCACCTGAAAAGCACGGGGCACTGCTCACGGCTGGTGAAGATGAACAAGCACTCAACATCAACGTGCCGGTGATCATCACAACTTTGACGAGGTTCGAGATCATGGTTTCAACTCCCTATGGGCTGGAGGCGCTGGGGTCCTCTCTTGCAGGAAATCGTAGACCTCAACTGCGCAGGGAATTATGAAACTTTGCTGGGGGACAGCATGAGTTCAGGTTGCCGCCTTGAGGTAAGGCGGCAGGGTTGGTTGTCAGGCTTTGACTGGGGCGGTTACAGGCGCAACTTGCTCCTGGGCTCGGTCAACCAGCAGCGAGCTCAACTCGATTAGCTGCTGAATGCCCAGGGTGATGGCGCGCTGGGAGTCGTTGAGGTCGAACGCCAGGGTGGCGGCCATTTCGTTGGCGGCTGCGAGGTTTTCGGCGGCGTTGGCCAGGAGGGTTTCAGGGTCGATGGTTGGGTTTACGAGGAATAGGTTGTCGCTTGGGCTTTCGGCGGGCGCAGCGTCGTCGGATGGGGGCAAGTGATGATGGATTGCTCGGTGGGCTGCGGCTTGAAGCTTGGGGTCAGAAGATGCCGCGTTTGAAGCATAAGGCGGATTAGGTGTGATCTTGTACATGGCGAAGCTCCTTAACTATTCAGGAACTACCAGTCTCACTTCCACATGAGAGGTGGCAGCTGTACGCAGGTGTGGAAGACCAGGGCTAAGGACCCGGCGCACCGAAGTGCCCCGCGCACAGCCGCCGAGACACATGATACAGGCGTAAAAAAACGCCGGTAGGTGTTTGTGACGATTGCGTCTTAGCTTGGTACGGACTTCCACATCCGACCGCTGGTTTTCCAGCGGTTTAGGGAGGTTAGCCAGGGGTGGTCTGAGGGGCAAGCCGAGAAAAGTGTGGGAAACTTCCTAGAAACTTTGATCTGCTCCCTGGGCTCGCTCTATCGTTTTATTCGTGGCTCCGATGATGGACTGGAACGTCTAATTCTAGAGACCCCGTAAGCCGTGACCTGTAGCCGTCCGTATAATAGCTAGTACCACTTTTGTACCCCCCCCGCCAAGCACGACAGCTCTTCCTTCCTGTCAGCCCCATCAGCTTTGCGCAGATCCGCTGCGATGTTTCAGATTTACGAATCAGGGGCGATATTGATGGCGAGCGGATACTCACTGCTGGCGCAAAATTTTAGTGGTCGAATAGCTAAAATTTCGTTTCCTGAGCGATTCAGCTCGCTTAGACTGACCCCGCATCAGCTTCTATCTGACCTCTGAAGCCATCTCAATCCAGATAGAAAAATTGGTAAAACCAACTATTAAGGGACTAAAAATGTCGAAACGACTTGTTGTTTTTAATCACAAGGGCGGAGTTAGCAAAACCACCACTGTTTACAATATCGGCTGGATGCTTTCGAAAAAATATAAAGTACTCGTAGTTGACGCAGACGCACAGTGCAACCTGACGAGCTTAATATTAGGGGATGATTTCGAAAAATATTATCTCGAAGACCAAACACGCCTGCATAATATCAAAGACGGCGTAGCAATGGCGTTCCAAGGCAAGCCTCACCCAATCACTGCGGTGAATTGCTTCAGTCCTCAGAAAGCGCCTTCTCTGTACCTTTTAGCTGGGCACGCAAATTTATCAGAATACGATGCATCCCTTACGTTTGCACAAACTTCTAACAATGCACTCTCGACGCTCCAAAACTTGCCTGGTGCTTTTTCAGAACTACTTCGATTGACTGAGGAAAAGTATTCAATTGACTACACCATAATTGACCTTAACCCTAGCTTAAGTGCAACCAATCAAAACTTTTTCCTTTCTGCTCACGCTTTCGTAATTCCGACCAATCCAGACCCATTTTCCATTATGGCTATCAATACATTAAGGTCAACTTTACCTCGATGGGCTGAATGGAAAAAAACGGCTGTTCCACTTTTTTCTGAATCAGCCTACCCGCTCCTCCCTGGCGTACCAAAATTTTCCGGAAGTCTGATTCAAAGATTTAACATTCGAAATGGTAAAGCTGCTAGACCTTATCGAGACAACATTGATGAAATAAAAACCTCCCTTAGTGGTAACTTCTACGACGCAATCGCTGGTGTCGGTATGGTTTTTACGCCTGAGGAGTACGGTGCCGAACTTATAGAATCACAGTACTGCCTAGCTGAGGTTCCTGACTTCCAAGGGCTACTGCCTAAAGCGCACCAGGCCGGTGTTCCCGTCTTCGAAGTAACAGATGAAGATATTGCAGAGACTGGGCCAGTCCTCGCGGGACTGCAAACTAAGCGAGAGTTATTTAATACACATTTCATACATATCACCGACAAACTTGTGGGCTTGTTAGCCCATGCGTAATGCCCTCGCCCTCTTTAATGAAAATATCATGAGCGCTCGCCATGCGGGAGGGCTTTATGATTACTTAACCGCGTCCGTAACTGTGCCCGCTTCCTTTGAAGACTTATTGCGTTCACAAGTAGTCTACGCAGTCAGCGCATTCGACAAGCTCATTCATGACCTAGTGCGCATTGGTATGCTAGAGATATTCACGGGTGCTCGCCCTCCTACTCCGAAGTACTTGTCAGAACCGATTTCAATTCAGATCCACAGCGACTTAATTAGTGCATCAATACCCCCTAAGGAACACATTTTTGAACAAGCCATTTTTCGAAAACTAAAAATTGTTTCCTACCAGGACCCAATTAAGGTAGCAGATGGACTAAGCTACATTTGGGATGAAGGTCAAAAATGGCAAAAAATTTCCGAAAAAATGGCACAGCCAGATAGCGTTATTCGAACCACACTAAAATTGATCGCAGACAGACGAAACACAATTGTCCACGAAGCTGACATTGACCCTTTAACAAATGAAAAACTAAGTATAACTAAGTCAGAGTGTGAGGAGCTAACTGACTTTTTGCACCGCTGTGGCAATGAAATAGCCAAATTAGTAACACGATAAATATTAAGCCTGCAATTTGCAGGCTTTTTTATGAACAGCAACAAAAGGGGATAGATTTATTTATCTGCCATATCGAGTTTTGAGTTGGCAAAGGAATAGCAGACGACTCACTCCCAGACACACCGCGCGACGGCCTGCTGCTTCAACCCGACGCTTCACGGTGTAAGATGCCCCACAACCGTCCACCATCGAGGCCGCCATGACTGGGATATCCCTAAACCTGCCGGAAGACCTATCCGACTCTCTCGCCGACCTGGCCAAAAACAACGGTCAGACAGCAAGCTACCTGGCGATGGACGTTCTTCGAGACTACATCGAGCACGAAAAAACGCTGACCGCTCAGATCGAGCTGGCGGTAAAAGACGCCGACGAAGGCAAATTCGCCACTGATGACCAAGTGGCGGCCATGCGCGCTAGGCGCTGGAGCAGGAATGCGGGTTGAGTGGCTTGAAAAAGCACTCAAAAACCTGGAAGACGAAGCGAACTATATCGCTCTCGAAAATCCAAAAGCCGCCGACGACTTCTCGGTTGCCATTTTCGCCAGCGTCGACAGGCTGGCTCAGTTTCCTTCCATGGGACGCGAAGGTCGGGTGAAACATACCCGCGAACGTCCTCGCTCGAAGTGGCAATGCGCGCAAAACTTACCTCTCCGGCACCCAAGATCCGTTCCTGATAAACTGCGCGCCATTCGCCTCGCTGACTCAGATCCCCCATGTCCCTACAAACCGCCCCACTTTCCCGCCGCTTCTCCGTCGCCCCCATGATGGACTGGACCGACCGCCACTGCCGGTTCTTCCTACGCCTGCTCTCCAAACACGCCCTGCTCTACACCGAGATGGTCACCACCGGCGCTATCCTCCACGGCGACCACGACCGCTTCCTGCGCCACAACGAAGCCGAGCACCCGCTGGCGCTGCAATTGGGCGGCAGTGTTCCGGCCGATCTGGCCGCCTGCGCCCGCATGGCCGAGGCCGCTGGTTATGACGAGGTGAACCTGAACGTCGGCTGCCCCAGCGACCGCGTGCAGAACAACATGATCGGCGCGATCCTCATGGCTCACCCTGCCCTGGTGGCGGACTGTGTGAAGGCGATGCGCGATGCGGTGTCGATTCCGGTGACGGTGAAACACCGTATCGGCATCAATGGCCGCGACAGTTATGCCGAGCTGTGTGATTTCGTCGGGACGGTGAAGGATGCGGGTTGCACCAGTTTTACCGTGCATGCGCGGATTGCGATTCTGGAGGGGTTGTCGCCCAAGGAGAACCGGGACATTCCGCCGTTGCGTTATGACGTGGCGGCGCAGTTGAAGCGGGATTTTCCGGAGTTGGAGATTAATCTCAACGGTGGGATCAAGACGTTGCAGCAGTGCCAGGAGCATTTGCAGACGTTTGATGGGGTGATGTTGGGGCGGGAGGCTTATCACAATCCGTATTTGCTGGCCGAGGTGGATCAACGGTTGTTTGGCAGCACTGCGCCTGTCATTACCCGCGCCGAGGCGCTGGCACAGTTGCGCCCGTATATAGCCGAGCACTTGGCAACAGGTGGCTCGATGCATCACATCACGCGCCATGTTCTGGGGCTGGGAACCGGTTTCCCGGGGGCGCGTAAGTTTCGGCAATTGTTGTCGGTGGATATTCATAAGGCGGTGGATCCGTTGGCGTTGCTGGATCAGGCGGGGGAATTGTTGGAGGGGCGGTGACGGGTTGGGTGTCAGTGGGGGTATTTGGGGCTGACAGGCTGCTTTCGCGAGCAAGCCCGCTCTCACAGTTTTGAGCGATGTGTATCAGGTGAATATCAGTGGCTGGGCTGGCGTCATCGCAGCATGGGTATCTACACAACTCTGACGTAGCAACCATCAGTAACCACGATGCGAAGCGAGCCGCTCTTGATCTTGCTCTTGATCTGCTTTTGATCTGAGGCGCCCCGTTAAACCACGCTGGCCGGAATTCGACAGGGATTTGGGGGGTAAACCGGCAGGGATGCCGGTTTAGCCGCCCCGCGCCATGGATGGCGCGTGGCGGCGGCCCCCCAAATCACTGGCGGATTACGGGCACACCGAGCCTAGGCGAGGTGCCGAGTGGTGGGGCAAGAGCCCTTTGGTTACTTTGGGGCTCTTTTCCAAAGTGACCCGCTGTCAGAGCGGAACCCTAAGTGGCCGTTACCGCAGGAATGGATATGTACTCGGTATAGCGGTGTCACCTGTCAGGCCACCTTCGCGAGCAAGCCCGCTCCCACAGTTTGATTGCGGGGTGTCAGGTAGATTGGCGTCGACTGTCAGGCCGCCATCGCAGGCAAGCCAGCTCCCACAGTTTGACTGATGGGGGTCAGGTGAATATCAGTGGCTGGACTGGCGTCATCGCAGGCAAGCCGGCTCCCACAGTTTGACTGATGGGGGTCAGGTGAATGTCAGTGGCTGGACTGGCGTCATCGCAGGCAAGCCAGCTCCCACAGTTTGATTGGGGTGGTTATCGGGCAGTTGGGTTGAACCTGCCAGCGATTTTACCCTCCTATTGAGCACCACTGCCGGTAATTCAAACGGCCGTTTCCAGGTTATTGCCCTCGCAAACGACCTAACGCATTTGCGCCCTTGAGCGCTTGCCAGCGCTCGGGTAATGTCATCAGACCCACAGGACAGAGCACGCCCATGACTTCCAAGCTGGAACAACTCAAGCAATTCACCACCGTCGTAGCCGATACCGGCGATTTTTCCACCCTCGCCAAGCTCAAGCCACAAGACGCTACCACCAACCCTTCCCTGCTGCTCAAGGCTGCGTCGATCCCTGGCTATGCCAAGCTGCTGGATGAGTGTGTACAGGACTGCAACGGCGACGTGGGCCTGGCCAGTGACCGCTTTGCGGTGGCGGTGGGTCAAGAAATTCTCAAAGTAGTGCCGGGCCGTATTTCCACTGAGGTGGATGCACGCCTGTCGTTCGACGAGGCGGCCATTCTCAAGCGTGCGCACCGTCTGATCGACCTGTACGACAAAGCCGGCGTTGGCCGTGACCGTGTGCTGATCAAGATCGCCTCCACCTGGGAAGGCATCCGTGCCGCCGAGAAGCTGGAAAAAGAAGGCATCCAGACCAACCTGACGCTGCTGTTCTCCTTCGCCCAGGCCGTTGCCTGTGCTGAAGCGGGTGTGTTCCTGATTTCGCCGTTCGTGGGCCGTATCTACGATTGGTACAAGAAGGCCAACGGCAACGACTACACCGGTTCCGATGACCCGGGCGTGCAGTCGGTGACGCGCATCTACAACTACTACAAGGCCAATGGCTACAAGACTGTGGTGATGGGTGCGAGCTTCCGTAACCTGAGCCAGATCGAAGAGCTGGCCGGGTGTGACCGCCTGACCATCAGCCCGGACCTGCTGGAGAAGCTGGCAGCCGATGAGGGCAAGCTGGAGCGCAAGTTGGCGCCAGGCCATGCCGGTGAGGCCCGTGTGCATCTGACTGAAGCGCAGTTCCGTTGGGAGTCCAACGAGGATGCGATGGCGACCGAGAAGCTGGCCGAGGGCATTCGTCAGTTTGCTCGGGATCAGGAGAAGCTGGAGGCGTTGTTGTCGGCCAAGCTGTAAAGGCAGATAGCAGCAGAAAGGGCGGCACCTGTGAGGGTGCCGCCCTTTTTTGTGTGCGCCAGTCTCAAGCCAGTCACAAATCCAATGTGGGAGGGGCGGTGCGACGATTCGACTTGCTCCCGATGGCGGTGGGTCAGTCAGCATATTTATGACTGACATACCGCAATCGGGGGCAAGCCCCCTCCCACACTTTGATCACATTTCAATTGAGGATCAGTGGCGTTCCAGAGCGTTGACGAGGTCGTGGAAGGCTTCGCGGTTGGACTCGTTGAGGCCCATGAGGATCTTGTGCGCTTCCAGCACCTTGACCCGTACGATCTCTTCGGACTGGTCCTGGGACGGCAGGTCGGTGAGGCATTCCGGGCAGGGAATTGGGCGGTCCACGATGTTGAACACCTGGTCAAAGCCCATGGACTGTAACAGCCGGGTGATGTCTTCGTGGGTGGTGACCACAGTCGGCAACAGGCCGACCTTCTGCCGCGACAGAATGGACAGCTTGGCCAACAGCCCCAGGGTGGTGCTGTCGATGCTGCGGGTTTCGGTCAGGTCGATCACGATCGCCGAGAAGTTCAGCGCTGTGAAGATCCGCTCAATCGTCGCATCCAGGGCCGAACACAAGGTCAGGCGCACTTCACCGACAAACTTCAGGACGAAGGTCCCGTCTTGCTCGGCGAATTGGATTCTTCCGGTACTCATCAAAGATTCCTGCTCAACACCAATAGGGCGATATCATCCGGCATCTCCCCTAGCGTGGCCAATCCAAAAACCTGCCGCAGGCCATCCAGGCTGCCGCCCGCCGACTTGACCTTTTGGGGCAAGGCGGCTTCTTTCTCTTTGAGTGTAGGCTCTGGAAGAAGGTCCAGGATGCCATCGGACATCAGCGTCAGGCTGAAGGTCGGCGGCAGTTCCAGAATGTGGTCTTCGTAGGTGGCTTCGTTGAACAAGCCCACCGGCAGGCCACGCCCTTCCAGGTAGCGCACACTGTCAGGAGTGTACAAAACAGGCATCGGCAGGTGGCCGCCAATGCTGTAGGTCAAAAGACCGGTTTCTTCGTCGATCACGCCGCCGACCATCGTCACGTGCTTGCCCAGCTTGCAGCTGATCAGGCCCCGGTTGATGTGGCCCAGCACCTCGGAGGGGGTGAACTCCGGCAAGGTGCCATTGCGCTTGGACTCGAACAACAGCCGTGTGGTCATGAACTTCAACAACACGGTCACAAAAGCAGAAGAAGCGCCGTGGCCGGAAACGTCGGCCAGGTAGAACGCCACACGTCGCTCATCCACACGGAAATAATCGACAAAATCACCCGACAGGTACAACGACGGGATGATCTGGTGGGCAAACTTGAACTCGTCGATGCTCCAGGGGCTCACCGGCAGCATGTTCATCTGCACCTGGCGACCGGCGTTCTGGTCTTCCTGCAGCAGGTTCAGGCTGGCTTCGAGCTCACGGTTGGCGGTCTCGAGCTTTTCACGGTAGCGCTGGTTTTCCAGGAGCAAGCGGGCCCGATCCAGGGCGCGGCGCACCGAGTGCTCCAGCACCGCCAGGTCTTCCAGGGGCTTGATCAGGTAATCCGCGGCGCCCAGGCGCAGGGCTTCGACGGCATCGTTCATGACCCCGGCACCGGACACGACAATCACCGGCGTCTGCGGGGCAAGGTCGGTCACCTGGCGGATCAGCTCGAGGCCGCCCATCTGGGGCATGCGCAGGTCGCAGATCACGAGGTCGGGCTTGTCGCGCTCGAACACCTGGAGACCCTGTTGGCCATTGCTGGCCTGCAGGACGCTGAAGCCACTGTCTTCCAAATAGGCCGCGAGACTCGCGCGCACTACTTCGTCGTCATCGATTATCAGCAGCGTGGCACTGGTTTTTTGCATGTGGGCAAACGGCGCCAGAATTAGGTTGGCGTAGGCGGCTCGGCAATGGCCGGGCTCACGTACTGGATTCGCTTTCTAGCCTCTCTGTCCTACAAAGCATTGGGATTTGGCCCATGCACAACGGTAAAGCAGAGGTGCCCTTCTAAGGCGCAGACGGTACTCCCATCCGTGAGGGGTTTCAAGCTCATGCCGATGGTCGCCGGGCGTCTTTACCCTGCAAATCACCGGGAGTTATAAGAACCGCTTGGACCACAACACAAAGTGAGGTCGGAGCACGCATAAAAAAGGCGACCTTCAGAAGGTCGCCTTGGTTTATTTCAGGAAGTTACGGCTTAAAAGTCGTCGACAACCTTGCCATCCTTGACCTTGAACTCGCGGTTCTGCAGGTAGGCGTTACGGATGAAGGTGTACTTGTCGCCGCTGATCAGCTTCTCGCTGTCGAGCAGGCTGGCGCGCACGTCAACGACGTTCAGGCCGAAGGTGCTGTTACGCCAGCCGATGTCGTTCATGTAGCGGTACGGCTGGGTATAGCTGTCGACGTACTTGGAAGGCGCATCACGCAAGGTGCTCGGGCCCAGCAAGGGGATCATCACGTAGGGACCGCTGCCAACGCCCCAGTAGCCGAGGGTCTGGCCGAAGTCTTCATCGCTGCGTTGCAGCCCCATTTTGGTGCCGACGTCGATAAAGCCCAGCACGCCAAAGGTGGTGTTGACCAACAGGCGAGCGGTGTCGACGCCAGCATTGTGTGGCTTAAGCTGCAGCACGTTGTTGGCCAGGTTGCCGACATCGCCGATGTTGCGGAAGAAGTTGTGAACGCCATCCTGCACAAACTGCGGGGTGACGAACTGATAGCCTTGGGCGATTGGCTTGAGGGCGTAGGTATCAACGGTGTCGTTGAAGGTGAAGATCGGGCGGTTGACGCTTTCCCATGGGTCATCTTCCGACGCGGCTTGTACGGCCAAAGGTGCCAACAGCACGGTGGCACACACCGACAGCTGAGCGAAGTAGTGGCTCCAGCGCATAGCTTTTGCTCCTTGAATGGTCTGTCATGGGCGCTATGCCCTGAATAAGGCCGTCAGTATATGACGGAAGTGTGTGTTTAGGCAGCTACCAGGGTCCTGTCTCACGAAAAATGCACAAAAATCCTACAAACACCGTCAGTGTCATGGCCTTGTCATGCCACCCCGATAGTGTTGCTGCTATTTCAGGGACGTTCAGATGCCACACGCCGAGATTGCCATCGCCACAGCCCCCTCGTTGACCGCCGTGCTATTTGGCCTGAGTGGCTGCCTGGTGGATTTCGGTTCCCTGGCGCGTACCGACTCGCCCTGCCCCGGCTGCGTGCCCACCCCCGGTGCCTTGAAAAGCCTGCGTAGCCTGAAAGAACAAGGCGTGCCCTGCGCCTGGCTGGATGAACTGCCCCCCTGCGTGACCGCGCCCCTGTCCGCCAGCCTGCCGGGCTGGATCAAGGCCGCCTCGCCCTCCTCCATCCGCTGGCCCGCGCCCCACGCCTGCTGGCAAGCCTTGATGGAGTTGAACATCGAACGCCTGGAAGGCTGCGTACTGGTCAGCGGCGAGCCGCGCCTGCTGCAATCGGGCTTGAATGCCGGGTTGTGGACTATCGGCCTGGCGTCCTGTGGCTCGCTCTGCGGCCTGTCACCCGAGCAATGGCAGGCACTGACCGCGCAGCAACGCGAATACAAGCGCGGCAAGGCGACCGTGGCGCTCTATGGCCTGGGCGTGCACTCGGTGATCGACCACCTGGGCGAGTTGGGCAGTTGCCTGGCAGACATCAGCCTGCGCCGGCTCAAAGGCGAGAAGCCCTGATCAAGATCATGCACGGTTGGCCGCAGTGGATTAATCTACAGGCCAGCCCGTAGACCTTTCACGGCGTGCCGTGGTCTATGCCAGTGACTATCGATAAAAGGAAAGACGTCATGCCTGATCGCAAAAAGCTGGAAGAACAGGTCGAGATTCTGCGTGGGCAGTTGGAACAGGAGCCGCCGCTATCACCTGAAAAACGTGAAGCGTTGGAGGAATTGATTGCCAAGTTCGAAGTGCAACTTGAATTGGAGCCGGCCACTCAGACGCCAAGCATCTCCGACGATGTGAATCAAGCGGCCATAGAGTTCGACGCTGAACACCCGGTCATTTCCGGGACATTGCGCAATATCATGATCACCCTGGGCAATATCGGGATCTAACCCAATCCCAAGCCAAACACACAACCCAATGTGGGAGCTGGCTTGCCTGCGATAGCGGTGTATCAGTCACTTGATGAATGACTGAAAGATCGCAATCGCAGGCAAGCCAGCTCCCACAGTTTTTTGTATGAAGGTTTACTGACGCGCCAGGCGCACGTTCAGGAACTGGGTATTTTCAGTGCTGCGGTACGGGTTGATATCCAACCCACCCCGACGCACATAGCGCGCATACACGGTCAACTTCTCCGGCTTGAGCAAGCGCTGCAAGTCCAGGAAGATCCGCTCCACGCACTGCTCATGGAAGTCCGAGTGCTGGCGAAAGCTGACGATATATTCCAGCAGGCTGGCGTGGTCCAGCGCCGCACCACGGTACTCCACCACCACACTGCCCCAATCGGGCTGGCTGGTCACCGGGCAGTTGGATTTGAGCAGGTGGCTGTGCACGCTCTCCTCAACAACACGCGAGTCATCACAGCGCAGCAGCTCCGGGCGCGGATGCTCGTAGCTGCTGACATTGATATCCAGGCCGTCAATGCACGCACCCGGCAACGCCATCACACCCTCTGCCTCGATGTCGGCCAGGCTGCGGATGCGCACTGTCACCGGCTTGCCGGCTGCAAAGCTGAGGTCGGTGCGCAAGGTGGCTTCCAAGCTTTGCGTATCGGCAAACGCGGTCTGGTTCAGCGAGTTGAGGTACAGCTTGAACGACTTGGATTCAATGATGTTCGGCGAATCAGCCGGAATGCTGAACTCTCCGATGGCCACCACCGGCTTGCCCGACGGCAGCAACCAGGACAGTTCGAAGCAGTTCCAGAAATCCACGCCCTTGTACGGCAGGGTGTCGGCGCTCAGGCCCAGTTCGGCCCATTTGGCGGCGCGCGGAATCGGGAACAGCAACGAAGGCGTATAGGTAGAGATGTATTCACTGGACTTGCCCAGCGGCGAATGTTCGGCTGCGGGATGCATGGCGGAAACCTGGCTAAATAAACCGCGCCAGTCTACCAGCCTTTGCCCCCGCCCTTAACAAACGCCTCACTCAACGGTCAGTTTGCCGACCATGCCCGCCTGATAATGGCCGGGAAGGTTGCAAGCGAACTCCAGGCCAGTGGCCTTGGTGAAGGTCCAGGTCAGTTCGGCCGTCTTGCCCGGCTCCACCAACACACTGTTGGGATCGTCATGCTTCATGCCGCCCATATCGCCGTGGCCCATGGCGCTGTGGTCCATCTTGCCCATGCCGGTGGCGGTGAGCATGCCGCTGGCTTGCATCTGCAGCATCTCTTTCTGGTGAGCGGCA
Source organism: Pseudomonas sp. OST1909 (assembly GCF_015277575.1). Taxonomy (NCBI): domain Bacteria; kingdom Pseudomonadati; phylum Pseudomonadota; class Gammaproteobacteria; order Pseudomonadales; family Pseudomonadaceae; genus Pseudomonas; species Pseudomonas sp. OST1909. Next base: position 2,113,024 of record NZ_CP063780.1, on the reverse strand, counting down.
TGCATTGCCGCGTCGCCCAGGTTGAATTCGTGGAGCAAGCGGCCTTTGTTGACCAGTACAAACCGCACGGTTTCACCGGCTTTTACGTCCAGGCTCTTGGGCTCGAAGGCAATGTCCTGCAGGGTGACTTCCACGGTACGCGTGGCCTTGGCTGCCGGAGCCGGCTGGCCGAACGCGTAACCATGAGCCGCATCCGCCAGCGCATTGAAGCTCAGCGCCAATAAGCAGCCCGCCGTTAACAGGGATGTACGCAACGCCATTTCTCACGCTCCAAAAATAGGTGACCAGCTTGGGCCGCACTTTAAGATAGCCTCGCTGCCAGCCAGCTGACTGCTAGATTACAACTTTGTCAGCTTGCGCCCATACCCTTGCGCCCACGGTATAAAGGCCCGCGCTTACCCCTTGCCAAGAGCCCGATATGAAACTGCTGATCGTCGAAGACCAACCCAAAACCGGCCACTATTTGCGTCAAGGCCTGGCCGAGGCTGGCTTTACCACCGAACTGGTGGCCGACGGCACGACCGGCCAGCACCTGGCGCTGAGCGGGGATTATGACTTGTTGATCCTCGATGTGATGCTTCCGGGCCGCGACGGCTGGCAGATCCTGCAGGCGGTGCGCAGCGCCGGCCTGGACATGCCGGTGCTGTTCCTCACCGCTCGCGATGCCGTGGAAGACCGCGTACATGGCCTGGAACTGGGCGCCGACGACTACCTGGTCAAGCCCTTCGCCTTTTCCGAACTGCTGGCCCGGGTGCGCACTTTGTTACGCCGTGGCAGCAGCACACCGCAGGAAACCACCCTGCAACTAGCCGACCTGCGCCTGGACCTGATCCGTCGCCGCGTCGAGCGCGACGGCCAGCGCATCGACCTCACCGCCAAGGAGTTTGCCCTGCTGGAAATGCTGCTGCGTCGCCAGGGCGAAGTACTGCCCAAGACGCTGATCGCGTCCCAGGTGTGGGACATGAATTTCGACAGCGACACCAACATCATCGAAGTGGCGATACGCCGCCTGCGCCTGAAAGTCGACGATAACTTCCCCAACAAACTGATCCACACCGTGCGCGGCATGGGTTACGTGCTGGAGGAGCGCTTCACGTGATCAAGCGCCTGTCGCTGACCAGCCGCCTGGCGCTGCTGTTTGCCGCCTGCACGGCGGTGGTCTCGTTGATCGCCGGCGTACTGTTCAACCGCGCCAGCGAAGCGCACTTCGTCGAGCTGGACCAGCAACTGCTCGACAGCAAGCTGGTGGCCCTGCGCAGCGCCTTGCAGGGTGTCGACTCACGTGAAGCCTTTGCCCTGCGCGGCCCGCAATTGCGCGCAGAACTTGATCACCAGCCCGACTTCACCGTGCGCATCACGGCGGCCGACCAGCGCTGGGTGGACGGTGCACCGTACCTCAGCGTGCCCGCAGCACCCGGCCTGCACAGCCTGCAAAACGCCGGCACCGACTACCGTGTGTACAACGCGCCATTGACGCCCGGCCAACCCGGTTCGCCACAGCTGAGCCTGATACTGGACATCACCCACCACCAGCACTTCCTGGAGCATATGCAACGCTTGATCTGGCTGACCGTTGGCCTCTCGGCCCTGGCTACCGCCCTGCTCGGCGCCTGGGCTGCGCGCAGCGGGTTGCGGCCGTTGCGGCGCATGGGCGAGGTGGCCGCCAGCGTATCCGCCCACTCGCTGACGCAACGCCTGCCCCAGGCGCAAATGCCGGTGGAGCTGGAGGAACTGGCCCAAGCCTTCAACGCCATGTTGGGGCGACTGGACGACGCCTTCCAGCGCCTGTCGGCGTTCTCCGCCGATATCGCCCACGAGCTGCGCACGCCGCTGTCGAACCTGCTGACCCAGACCCAGGTGATTCTCACCCAGCCACGCCCACTGGAGGATTACCGCGAGGCGCTGCACAGCAACCTCGAAGAGTTGCAATGGATGGCGCAACTGGTCAACGACATGCTGTACCTGGCCAAGGCCGACCACGGCTTGCTGATGCCCAACCGTGAAGCCCTGGATCTGGGCGATGAGGTCGACGCACTGTTGGAGTTTTTTACCCTGCTGGCGGAGGACGCACAGGTCACGCTGGTACGCGAAGGCACCGCCGATACGCTGGGCGATCGCGGCATGTTGCGCCGGGCCCTGTCGAACTTGCTCGATAACGCGCTGCGGTTTACCCCACCGAGCGGTGAAGTGCGGGTGCGGATAGAGAGTGGCGTGACACTGACAGTTGAGAACACCGGGGAAGGTATTGCTGCGCAGCTGTTGCCGCGGCTGTTTGACCGGTTCTACCGAGCCGACCCGTCAAGGCAGCCAGGCAGCAGTGAACATGCGGGGCTGGGGTTGGCGATTACCCAGTCGATTGTGCGGGCGCATGGGGGGAGGATTTATTGTGAGTCGCAGGCGGGCTGGACAAGGTTTGTGATCGAGTTGCCCAAGGGAGATTGATGCAAGCTGGGCCGGCCTCATCGGGGGCAAGCCCCCTCCCACACTGGACCGCGTTTATTCAGGAACAATGAGGTCAAAATGTGGGAGGGGGCTTGCCCCCGATAGCGGTCTAAGGCCTTACGAATATCTCAAGGCATGGGCCGGCTCAATCTTCGCCGCCCGATACGCCGGGTAAATCGTCGCCAAGAAGCTCAGCACAAACCCCGCCGAGCAAATCAGCAACACGTCTCCACCTTGCAGCTCCGAAGGCAGGTTGCTGACAAAATACACATCCGAACTGAAGATATGCTGCCCGCTCACCCGCTCCAGCCAACCTACCAGTTCACTCACGTTCAGCGCCGCAATCACCCCCAGCACGCCGCCGATCAAGGTGCCGACCACGCCAATCACCGTGCCCTGCACCATGAAGATCGCCATGATCTGCCGAGGCGTGGCGCCGATGGTGCGCAGGATCGCGATGTCCGCGCCCTTGTCGTTCACCACCATGATCAACGTGGCGATGATGTTGAACGCAGCCACGGCGACGATCATCAGCAACAACAGACCGATCATGGTCTTTTCCATCTTCATCGCGCTGAACAGGCTGCCCTGGGTGTGGGTCCAGTCATCCGGCTTGTAAGCCGCGCCGAGGCTGGCAGCGATATCCGCCGAGACTTTGGGCGCTGCGTACAAGTCCTTCACCGCCAGGCGCACGCTTTGCACCTGGTTGGGCTGCCAATGCTGGATTTCTGCCGCGTCGGCCATGTGGATCAGGGCCATGGAGCCATCCAGCTCGGCGCCGACCTTGAAGATGCCCACCACGTTCAACCGCTGCATACGCGGGGTGATGCCGCCCGGCGCGCTGCTCAGTTCCGGGACGATCAGGGTCAGCTTGTCGCCCACGTTCAGGCGAAAGCGCCGCGCGGTGATATCGCCGACCACCACGCCAAACTCGCCGGGTTTGAGGTCGTCCAGTTTGCCGCGCACGATGTGCTGGGTCACGATCGACACCTTGCCTTCCTGGGCCGGGTCGACGCCGCTGATCTCGATCGGCTGCATGGCGCCCTTGTAGGAGAACATGCCGTCCATCTGGGTGAACGGTACCGCAGCTGTAACTTGCGGATTCTTCATCGCCGCGGCCGCCACCGGTTGCCAGTCATCAATCGGCTTTACGCCGACGATGGTGGCGTGGGGCACCATGCCGAGGATGCGCGAGCTCATTTCGCGCTGGAAGCCGTTCATTACCGACAGCACCACGATCATGGCCAATACGCCCAGGGCGAGGCCGATCATCGAGGTCATCGAGATAAACGAGACAAAACGGTTACGGCGCTTGGCGCGGGTATAGCGCGTGCCGATGAAAATGGATAACGGTCTGAACATTCGCGTACACCGCCTGAAAAAATGAAAAAGCCCGACGCCAGGCGCCAGGCTTGAAACAGGTCAGATGGCGACCAGGTGACCTTCCTGCAGGTGCAACACGCGGTCCATCTGCCGGGCCATGCTCATGTCATGGGTCACCACCAGGAACGCGGTGCGCATCTGGGTGCTCAGTTCCAGCATCAAGTCCTTGATGCCCTGGGCGGTGTGGGAGTCGAGGTTGCCGGTCGGCTCGTCGAGCATCACCAGGCCAGGGTTGTTCACCAGGGCGCGGGCAATCGCCACACGCTGGCGCTCACCGCCGGACAGTTCGGCCGGCTTGTGCTCCAGGCGATGGCCGAGGCCGACGCGCTCCAGCAAGGCGGTGGCACGTTGGCGCGCCTCCGGGATCGCGGTCTTGCCGATCAACAGCGGCATGCACACGTTTTCCAGGGCGGTGAATTCCGGCAGCAGGTGGTGGAACTGGTACACAAAGCCCAGCGAGCGGTTACGCAGTTGGCCACGGGCCTTTTCATTCAACGCCGACAGTTCTTCGCCGGCCAGCCATACGCTGCCCTGGGACGGCGTATCGAGGCCGCCCAACAGGTTCAGCAAGGTGCTTTTGCCGGAGCCGGAACTGCCGACGATCGCCACGCGTTCACCCGGATGCAGTTCCAGTTGCAGGTTCGACAGCACAACCACCGATTCCGGGCCTTCCTCGTAGGATTTGCCCAGGTTGCGGCAGCTCAGGATTGCTTTTTCACTCATGCCCGATTCACTCATAACGTAATGCCTGTGCTGGCTGGGTACGTGCCGCGCGCCAGGCTGGATACAGGGTGGCAAGGAAGCTCAGGACCAACGCGGCGCCGCCCACCATCAGCACGTCCTGGGTTTGCACCTGGGACGGCAAGTAGTCGATGAAGTAGACGTCAGCGTTGAGAAACTTGTGGCCGATCACTTTTTCAAGCAGGGCGATGGCGGCGCTGACGTTCAGAGCGGCCAGAATGCCCACCGCAGTACCGATCAGGGTGCCGACCACGCCAATCACGGTGCCCTGCACCATGAAGATCGCCATGATCTGCCCCGGCGTGGCGCCCAGGGTACGCAGGATGGCGATATCGCCCTTCTTGTCGTTCACTACCATCACCAGCGTGGAAATGATGTTGAACGCAGCCACGGCGACGATCAGCAGCAACAGCAGGCCGATCATGGCCTTCTCCATGCGGATGGCCTGGTAGAGGTTGCCGTGGGTACGGGTCCAGTCGCGGGCGTAATACTCGGATTCACCCAAGTGCTGGGCGATTTCCCAGGCGCCGCGCGGGGCGTCGAACAGGTCGTTGAACTTCAGCCGCAGGCCCTGCACCTGGTCCGGCTGCCAGCGATGCAGGCGGGCCAGGTCGGTAAGGTTGGTCAGGCCGATGTAACCGTCGATCTCGCCGGCGCCGACGTGGAAGGTGCCGACCACGGTAAAGCGCTTCATGCGCGGGAACATGCCGGCCGGGGTCACGGTGACTTCCGGAGCGACGAAGGTCAGCTTGTCGCCAACCCCCACACCGAGCTTGGCCGCCGCCTTGTCACCGATAACGATGCCGAAACTGCCGGGGGCCAGGTCGTCGAGCTTACCTTGCTGCATGAACTTGTCGATGATCGAGACGTGGCGTTCCTGGGCCGGGTCGATGGCATTGAGCAGGATCTTCTGCACCTTGCCGTCGTTGGTCAGCAACCCCTGCATCTGGGTAAACGGCGCGACCGCCACCACCTTGGGGTTCTGCTTGACCTTGGCGGCCAGGCTTTGCCAGTCGTTGATGGGCGCATCGCCCTCGATGGTCGCGTGGGGCACCATGCCCAGCACGCGGGTACGCATCTCATGATCGAAGCCGTTCATCACCGACAGCACCACGATCATCACGACCACGCCCAGGGCGAGACCGATCATCGAGGTCAAGGAAATGAACGACACAAAATGATTGCGACGCTTTGCACGGGTATAACGCGTGCCGATAAATACGAAGAGAGGTCTGAACATGTCGGGGCTTGTTCGGAGGAAAAGAAGACGTCCCGGTGGCGGGGTCTGGTAAGCAGCTTTACACTCAGACCATTACCGTTACCTGGGGTTCGCCATGTCGACATTAGATGAAGAAGAGCGCCGCGAATACTACCGTATCGACGACATGATCGCACTTCAAATCAGCACATTGTCTGGCCCCGAAGCGGCGAGCAAGGAAGTGTTGCTGGATGATTCGCCGTTGTTCAATCTGCTCAGCGAACTGCACCTGAGCGAATTCGAAGCCCAGCACCTGCTGCGTCAGATCAGCGAGAAAGACCGCAGCCTGGCGGCCTTCCTCAAAGTGCAAAACAAGCGCCTGGACCTGCTCAGCCAGGTCATGGCCCGCGGCCTTCTGGCTGAAGTGGGCGCGCCGCAACCGGTGATTCTTTCCGAGGGCGGCATCGACTTCCAGCACCCTACCCCGCTGGCACCCGATACTCACCTGGCGGTCAAGCTTGTGCTGATGCCCCAGGCGCTCGGCCTGTTGCTGCGCGCGCGGGTGACCCATTGCGATCCCAAGGGCGACAGCTTTGATGTGGGCACGGAATTCGAATCCATGACCGATGCCCAACGCCAACTGCTGGCGCGCTACATCCTGCAAAAGCAGGCGCAGGAACGCCGTCTGGCGCGAGAGCAAAGCGACGACCTCTGAATACCTATTCATTCCGCCAGCGATCCTGGCGCAAAGGAGCAACTGTGACCCTGATCTACGGCCATCGCGGTGCCAAAGGCGAAGCACCGGAAAATACCCTGACCAGTTTTCAGGAATGCCTCAAGCACGGCGTACGCCGTTGCGAGCTGGACCTGCACCTATCCATGGACGGCGAGCTGATGGTCATCCATGACCCGACCCTCAAGCGCACCGCCGACCGGCGCGGCAAGGTCGTCGAGTACTCGGCGGCTGATCTGGTGAAGATGGACGCGCGCAAAGGCGGCCCGGGTTGGGTCAGCCCGTGCCCGATCCCACGCCTGGAGGAGCTGTTCGAAAAGTGCGACTTCGATCACTGGCAACTGGAAGTCAAAAGCGCCTCGCGTACCCGTGCCGCCACCACCGTGCTGGCGATTCGCGAAATGGCCGTGCGCTTTGGCTTGATGGACAAGGTCACGGTGACGTCAAGCTCGCGGGAAGTGCTCAAGGCCGCCGTGGAACTCACCCCGGACCTGTCACGCGGCCTGGTCGCCGAATACGCCTGGCTCGACCCGTTGAAGGTCGCGCAGAACTATGGCTGTGAATACCTGGCATTGAACTGGACGTTATGCACCCCTGAGCGGCTGGAAAAAGCCCAGCGCCAGGGTTTGCACGTATCCGTGTGGACGGTCAACGAACCTGCGCTGATGCGCAGGCTCGCCGACTTCGGCGTAGATAGCCTGATTACAGACTTTCCCGGTTTGGCCACTGCCACTCTCGGGAATTACTGAAATCGGTCTCCCCGGCCGGCTCAGGCCACCGGCCGGAGCCGCTCAAAAAAGCCGGTTGAGGCCGTCGTAGGCGGCTACCCGATAGGCTTCGGCCATGGTCGGGTAGTTGAAGGTGGTGTTGACGAAATACTTGAGGGTATTTTGCTCACCCGGCTGGTTCATGATCGCCTGGCCAATGTGCACGATCTCCGACGCCTGGTAGCCGAAGCAATGCACGCCAAGCACTTCCAGGGTCTCGCGGTGGAACAGGATTTTCAGCATGCCTTGCGGCTCACCGGCAATCTGCGCACGCGCCATGCTCTTGAAGAACGCCTTGCCCACTTCGTAAGGCACCTTGGCCTTGGTCAGCTCGTGTTCGTTCTTGCCGATGGAGCTGATCTCGGGAATCGTGTAGATCCCGGTCGGCACATCGTTCACGTAGCGCCAGCTGCCGTTGTCGACAATGCTGCCGGCAGCCGAACGGCCCTGGTCATGGGCGGCACTGGCCAGGCTTGGCCAGCCGATCACGTCACCAGCACCGTAGATATTGGTTACGCAGGTGCGGTAGTTCTCGTCCACCTCGATCTGGCCACGGCTGTTGACCTTGACCCCGATATTTTCCATACCCAGCTTGTCGGTGTTGCCGGTACGGCCATTGCACCACAGCAAGGCGTCGGCCTTGATCTTCTTGCCGGACTTGAGGTGCAGGATCACACCGTTGTCCAGGCCTTCGACCCGCTCGTACTCTTCGTTGTGGCGCACGGTGATGTTGTTGTTGCTGAAGTGGTAGCTCAACGCCTGGGAAATTTCCGAGTCGAGGAAGCTCAGTAACTGGTCACGGTTGTCCACCAGCTCCACCAGTACACCCAGGCCGCTGAAGATCGAGGCGTATTCGCAGCCGATCACGCCGGCCCCATAGATGATCAGCTTGCGCGGGGTGTGGCCCAGGCTGAGGATGGTGTCGCTATCGTAGATACGCGGGTGGTTGAAATCGATGTCCGCCGGGCGATACGGGCGCGAACCGGTGGCGATGATGATGTGCTTGGCCACCAGTTTCTCGACCACGCCATTGGCGCAGACCACTTCGACGGTTTGCTCGTCGGCAAAACTACCGGTGCCGAAGAACAGGTCGACGCGATTACGGGCGTAGTAGCCGGTACGCGAAGCGACTTGCTTGGAGATGACTTTTTCGGCGCTTTTCAACACGTCCGGGAACGAGAACCAGCGCGGCTCGCCAATAGCCCGGAACATCGGGTTGGTGTTGAACTGCATGATCTGGCGCACGGAGTGACGCAACGCCTTGGACGGGATGGTACCCAGGTGGGTGCAGTTACCGCCGACCTGACGACGGCTATCGACCATCGCCACCTTGCGCCCTGCTTTGGCAGCGTTCATCGCCGCACCTTCTCCAGCCGGGCCGGAACCCAGTACCACCACGTCATAGTTGTAGACAGCCATGCGTACTCCTCAGAACAGGCCAGGCGTACGGTTGGACGCCTGGCTAAATCATGCCGCGGCCAGCGGTCATGAAGGACAATTTGGCTCAAGTGTGTGAACCGGGGCACAGTCTATAGAAGGCCGAGCGCCGCGAACATTAACCCTTGGTCGCGTCGTAGGCCAGTGTTGCCATACTACAGGACGCAAATTAGCGCCGATTTCAGGATGAGCATTATGCGACAACTCTTATCTGTTTAATGTGTCGACTGAGCCATCGCTATCGGGAGCAAGTCGAATCGTCGCACCGCCCCTCCCACATTCTGATCTGCAAATACATTCAAATGTGGGAGGGGGCTTGCTCCCGAAGAGGCCCTACCCAGCAACACAAAACCCACAGGCATGAAAAAGCCCCGAACCAGTCGGGGCTTTCTCATTCAGCCCAAAGGCTTAGCGCGGGAACGCAGGCGGGTTGACCCCAGCCATGTCTTCCATCACGCGAACCACCTGGCAGCTGTAGCCAAACTCGTTGTCGTACCACACGTACAGCACAACACGGTTGTCCTGGGTGATGGTCGCTTCAGCGTCCACCACACCGGCGTGGCGCGAGCCAACGAAGTCGGTGGAGACCACTTCCTGCGAGTTGACGAAGTCGATTTGCTTGTGCAGATCGGAGTGCAGCGCCATGTAGCGCAGGTACTCGTTCATCTCTTCACGGGTGGCTGCTTTCTCAAGGTTGAGGTTGAGAATGGCCATCGACACGTTCGGCGTCGGTACACGGATCGCGTTACCGGTCAGCTTGCCGGCCAGCTCAGGCAGGGCCTTGGCAGCAGCGGTGGCAGCACCGGTCTCGGTGATCACCATGTTCAACGCGGCGCTACGGCCACGGCGATCGCCCTTGTGGAAGTTGTCGATCAGGTTCTGGTCGTTGGTGTACGAGTGAACGGTTTCAACGTGGCCGTTGACGATGCCGAACTTGTCATTCACAGCTTTGAGCACCGGCACGATGGCGTTGGTGGTGCAGGAAGCGGCGGACACGATCTTGTCGTCAGCGGTGATTTCAGCGTGGTTGATGCCGTGCACGATGTTCTTGAGCTTGCCTTTGCCAGGCGCGGTCAACACGACACGGTCGATACCCGGGCAAGCCAGGTGCTGGCCCAGGCCCTCGGCATCACGCCATACGCCGGTGTTGTCCACCAGCAGGGCGTCCTGGATGCCGTACTGGGTGTAATCCACCTCGGTCGGGTTCTTCGCGTAGATCACCTGGATCAGGTTACCGTTGGCGGTGATGGTGTTGTTTTCTTCGTCAATGGTGATGGTGCCGTTGAACGAGCCGTGTACCGAATCGCGACGCAGCAGGCTGGCGCGTTTGGTCAGGTCGTTTTCGGCGCCTTTGCGCACCACGATGGCACGCAGGCGCAGGCCGTCACCGCCACCGGTTTTCTCGATCAGGATGCGCGCCAGCAGGCGGCCGATACGGCCGAAGCCGTACAGCACCACGTCGGTGCCTTTGCGGGCCGCGGCGTTTTGCTGGCCAACCACATCGGCCATTTCTTCACGCACGAACTGCTCGGCACTGCGGCCGGCGCCTTCCTTGCGGAATTTGTAGGCCAACTTGCCCAGGTCTACCGAGGCCGCGCCGAGCTTGAGCTCGCTCATGGCTTTAAGCAGTGGGAATGTTTCGTGGACGGAGAGTTCGCTGTCGTCGGCGGAGCGATGGCGCGCAAAGCGGTGAGCTTTGAGAATCGCGATGACAGACTGGTTGATCAGGCTGCGGCCATAGATCGAGCTCACCACATTGTTATTGCGGTACAGCTGGCCGATAAGCGGAATCATCGCTTCTGCGAGTGCTTCACGGTCGATCCATTCACCAAGACACTGGTCGGGCTTCTGAGTCACGGGAACCTTCCACATGTAGGGGCAGAAAAAAGGGGCTACATTATGTCGCCCGACTGGCCGTTGAGCAATGCGCGAGGGGCAACAAAAAGCCCTTGCAAAAAAATACCTCCGCGCTACAGCCCAGTAAATACGCGGGTTCCAGAAGGCCACTAGTCGAGCGCCATTGCCGACTTATCCGTAACCCTCCTAAACATTCGCGCATTTTGGCACTACATATTGAGTCAAAACCGGTCATTGTTTGTCTTAGCCACTACATTTCCTACAAACCGTAATAGGCACAGTCAGCAACTGACAGGCGGCACCTGGGGCCGTTACAATTACCGACTTTGTCGCAACGCTTGGAGCTCAACCTTCCGTGCCCGTTCTGCGTCTACCGCTTCTCCCTGCCGCGGCAGGTAAACAGCACTGGGGCAACCTGCCCGGTGCCGCCCTGAGCCTGGCCATTGCCGAGGCTGCCAGCGCAGCCAAGCGCTTTACCCTGCTGCTCACCGCCGACAGCCAAAGTGCCGAACGGTTGGAGCAGGAGCTGAGCTTCTTCGCCCCGGATTTGCCGGTGCTGCATTTTCCCGACTGGGAAACCCTGCCCTACGACCTGTTCTCGCCGCACCAGGACATCATCTCCCAGCGCATCGCCAGCCTGTACCGCTTGCCGGAACTGGCCCACGGCGTGCTGGTGGTGCCGATCACCACGGCCCTGCACCGCCTGGCGCCGACCAAGTTCCTGCTGGGCAGCAGCCTGGTGCTGGATATTGGCCAGAAGCTCGACGTAGAACAGATGCGCACGCGCCTGGAAGCCAGCGGCTATCGCTGCGTCGACACGGTGTACGAGCACGGTGAGTTCGCAGTGCGCGGCGCGCTGATCGACCTGTTCCCGATGGGCAGCAAGTTGCCGTATCGCATCGACCTGTTCGATGACGAAATCGAAACGCTGCGCACCTTCGATCCGGAAAACCAGCGCTCCATCGACAAGGTCGACTCGATCAAGCTGCTGCCGGCGCGGGAATTCCCGCTGCAAAAAGACGCGGTGACACGCTTCAAGGCGCGCTTTCGTGAGCGCTTTGACGTGGATTTCCGTCGCTGCCCAATCTTCCAGGACTTAAGCAGCGGGATTACCCCAGCGGGTATCGAGTACTACCTGCCATTGTTCTTCGACGAAACCTCCACCCTCTTCGACTACCTGCCCCAGGACACCCAGGTGTTCTCGCTGCCAGGCATCGAGCAGGCGGCGGAAAACTTCTGGAACGACGTGCGCAACCGCTATGAAGAGCGCCGCGTCGATCCGTCCCGGCCTTTATTGCCGCCCGCCGAATTGTTCCTGCCGGTAGAAGACTGCTTCGCCCGCTTGAAAAACTGGCCGCGCGTGGTCGCCAGCCAGCAGGACGTCGACGCCGGCAGTGGTCGCGAGCGCTTCCCCGCGGGAACCCTGCCGGACCTGGCGATCCAGGCCAAGGCCACGCAACCGCTGGAAGCGCTGTCCAACTTCCTCGGTGACTTCCCCGGCCGCGTGCTGTTTACCGCCGAGTCCGCCGGGCGCCGCGAAGTGCTGCTGGAGCTGTTGGAACGCCTGAAGCTGCGGCCGAAAACCGTCGACAGCTGGCCGGACTTTGTCGCCAGCAAAGAGCGCCTGGCGATCACCATCGCGCCACTCGACGAAGGGCTGCTGCTGGACGACCCGGCCCTCGCACTGATCGCCGAGAGCCCGCTGTTCGGCCAGCGCGTGATGCAACGCCGTCGCCGGGAAAAACGCGCAGACGCCAACAACGACGCGGTGATCAAGAACCTCACCGAACTGCGCGAAGGCGCCCCGGTGGTGCACATCGACCACGGCGTCGGCCGCTACCTGGGCCTGCAGACACTGGAGATCGACAACCAGGCCGCCGAATTCCTCACCATGGAATACGCCGAGGGCGCCAAGCTCTATGTGCCGGTGGCCAGCCTGCACCTGATCGCCCGTTACACCGGTAGCGACGACGCTTTGGCGCCGCTGCATCGCCTGGGCTCCGAGACCTGGCAGAAAGCCAAGCGCAAGGCCGCCGAGCAGGTGCGCGACGTGGCCGCCGAATTGCTCGATATCTATGCCCGCCGAGCCGCCCGGGAAGGCTACGCGTTCGCCGACCCGAAAGCCGACTACGCCACCTTCAGCGCCGGCTTCGCCTTCGAAGAAACCCCGGACCAGCAGACCACCATCGAAGCGGTGCGCGCCGACATGCTCGCGCCCAAGCCGATGGACCGCCTGGTGTGTGGCGACGTAGGCTTCGGCAAAACCGAAGTGGCCATGCGCGCCGCCTTTATTGCGGTGCACGGCGGTCGCCAGGTGGCGATCCTGGTGCCGACCACCCTGCTCGCCCAGCAGCACTACAACAGCTTCCGCGACCGCTTTGCCGACTGGCCGGTGACCGTGGAAGTGATGAGCCGCTTCAAGTCCGCCAAGGAAGTGAATGCCGCCGTTGCCGACCTGGCCGAGGGCAAGATCGATATCGTCATCGGCACCCACAAGCTGCTGTCGGACGATGTGAAGATCAAGAATCTGGGCCTGGTAATCATCGACGAAGAACACCGCTTCGGTGTGCGTCAGAAAGAACAGCTCAAGGCCCTGCGCAGTGAAGTCGACATTCTTACCCTGACCGCCACGCCGATTCCGCGCACGCTGAACATGGCGGTGTCGGGCATGCGCGACCTGTCGATCATCGCTACGCCGCCGGCGCGTCGCCTGTCGGTGCGCACCTTTGTGATGGAACAGAACAAGAGCACGGTCAAGGAAGCACTGCTGCGCGAACTGCTGCGTGGCGGCCAGGTTTACTACCTGCACAACGATGTGAAGACCATCGAGAAATGTGCCGCCGACCTCGCCGAGCTGGTGCCCGAAGCACGCATCGCCATTGGCCACGGGCAGATGCGCGAGCGCGAACTCGAGCAGGTGATGAGCGACTTCTACCACAAGCGCTTCAACGTGCTGATCGCCTCGACCATCATCGAGACCGGCATCGACGTGCCGAGCGCCAACACCATCATCATCGAGCGTGCCGACAAGTTCGGCCTGGCCCAGCTGCACCAGCTGCGCGGGCGCGTCGGGCGCAGTCACCACCAGGCGTATGCCTACCTGCTCACACCGCCGCGCCAACAGATCACCTCCGATGCGGAAAAGCGCCTGGAAGCGATCGCCAACACCCAGGACCTCGGCGCCGGTTTTGTGCTGGCCACCAACGACCTGGAAATCCGTGGCGCCGGCGAGTTGCTCGGCGACGGCCAGAGCGGGCAGATCCAGGCGGTCGGTTTCACGTTATATATGGAGATGCTCGAACGCGCAGTGAAAGCCATCCGCAAGGGCGAGCAACCGAACCTTGATCAACCCCTGGGCGGCGGCCCGGAGATCAACCTGCGCTTGCCGGCATTGATTCCCGAAGACTACCTGCCGGATGTTCATGCGCGGCTGATCCTCTACAAGCGCATCGCCTCGGCCACCGACGAAGAGGGCCTCAAGGACCTGCAAGTGGAGATGATCGACCGCTTCGGCCTGCTGCCCGAACCGACCAAGAACCTGGTGCGCCTGACCCTGCTCAAGTTGCAGGCCGAGCAGTTGGGGATCAAGAAGGTCGACGCCGGGCCGCAAGGTGGGCGCATCGAATTCGAAGCGCAGACGCCGGTAGACCCCTTGGTGCTGATCAAGCTGATCCAGGGCCAGCCCAACCGCTACAAGTTCGAAGGGGCTACGCTGTTCAAGTTCATGGTGCCGATGGAACGTGCCGAAGAACGCTTCAATACCCTGGAGGCGCTGTTTGAGCGCCTCATCCCGAAATCCGCTTGAAGGACGCCGCCATGCGCCTGTTCCGCATTCTGAGCCTGTTGTTGGTGGTACTCGCGCCTTCGGCATTTGCCGACAGCCCGTACCAGGTGGAAATGATCCTGGTGCGCCAGAATGCCGAGCCGGTGATCAACAGCCGCGCCGCCCCGGAGAACTGGGACGGCGGCGCCCAACGCCTGGGCGAGCGGCTGAGCCCCCCGCGCCTGGGCAACATCGTCGAAAAATTGCGCGCCGACTCCAACTACACCGTGCTCGCGCACAAGGCCTGGGAACAGAACCTGGGCGAGCAGCCGGTGAAGATCGCGATCACCGACGGCCAGGAGCAATTCGGCCAGTTTCCTATCGAAGGCGTGCTGAGCCTGCAACTGGGTCGTTTCACCGACATCGATGCCGATTTCTGGATCAACCAGTTCGACGGCAACGGCAGCGTGATCGCAAGTGAACACCTGGCGCAGAAAGACGTACGCACCAAGAACAACCAGCTTAATTACCTGGACGGCGGCCACCTGGCGTTGTTGATCAAGATCACCTCGCTGACCGCCAAGCCGCCCAGCGCACCACCGCCCGACATGCAGGACTGATCCAGCGCCATGCCCCTCACTTCGCCTCTGACCAAACCCCTGGCCCCTTCGTGGGCCAATCGCTTCAAAGAGCAGAGCCTGGAGCGCGGGCGGCGTTACGCACTGGAAAACCGCGTGCGTATCGTCGAGTGCGGTGACAGCACCATTACCGCCAGTTGCGAAGGCTCCGGCGGTAACGTCTATCGGCAAACCATCTCGTTGCGTGAGTCGGCCAAGGGCCTGCTGATCCTGGTGGATAGCCGCTGTACCTGCCCGGTGCACACCAACTGCAAACACATCGCGGCGGTGTTGCTCAAGGTCCAGGAAACCCTGGCCTACCCCGCGGCAACCCAGGATGCGCAACTGCTGGAAAAACTCCAGGCCGTGCTGGATAACCGCGTGGTCCTGCCGCAGGTGGTCATGGAGGATGTGCGGCCCGTGCCGCGCCTGTGGCTGGCCAGCGTCGAGTTCAGCGCGTTCGAACCGCGCAACGGCAAGATGCAGCGCTATATCCAGCACCGTGCGGCACTGTCGTTCAACTACCTGGGCAATTACGTCAGTGGGCAAAAGAACGCCGATATCATCGTGCGCCAGGACACCCAGAGCCTGCGCATCAAGCGCCATCCCGAGCTGGAACAAGCCTGTCGCGAACAGCTGCGGCTGCTGGGTTTCAAGATCGCCACGCGCCAGAGCAAGGCCTTGCCTGAAAGCGCCGGGGAGCTGTTTGAGATGGTCAATGACAGCGCCTGGCTGAACTTCACGCTCAACTCATCGCCGACGCTGCGGGCCGAGGGCTGGGAGCTGCAAATCGATGAAGACTTCGGTTTCGACCTGAGCCCGGTGGACGACTGGTACGCCAGCGTCGATGAAGCGCCCGAGCGTGACTGGTTCGACCTGGAGCTGGGCATCATCGTCAATGGCGAGCGGTTGAGCCTGCTGCCGATCCTGTTGAACCTGATGCGCTCCCACACCGAGATCCTCAACCCGGAAAAACTCGCACGGCGCCGCGATGATGAACTGATCCTGGTGAATATTCCCGGGCTGCCCAACGGCCACGGCCCGCTGCAAGTGGCGCTGCCCTACGGGCGCTTGAAGCCGGTGCTGGCGACTCTCGGCGAGTTCTACCTGCAGGAAACCGGCACCACGACGTTGCGCCTGGCCAAGGCCGACGCGATCAGGCTCAACCCGCTGGAAGACCTGCCGTTGCAATGGGAGGGTGGCGAGAAGATTCGTAACTTCGCCCAACGCCTGCGCGACATCAAGGACTTCACCTGCGTCGCGCCCCAGGGCCTGAACGCAACCTTGCGCCCCTATCAACTGGAAGGCTTGAGCTGGATGCAGTCACTGCGCCAGCTGGAAGTGGGCGGGATTCTCGCGGACGACATGGGCCTGGGCAAAACCCTGCAAACCCTGGCGCATATTCTCACCGAGAAAATCGCCGGGCGCCTGGATCGGCCCTGCATGGTGGTGATGCCCACCAGCCTGATTCCGAACTGGCTCGACGAAGCAGCGCACTTCACCCCGCAACTGCGGGTGCAGGCGCTGTACGGCGCAGGGCGCAAGAAACACTTCGCCAACCTGCACGACTACGACCTGCTGCTGACCACGTATGCCCTGCTGCCCAAGGACATCGACACGCTCGCCGCCCTGCCCTTGCACGTCTTGATCCTGGATGAAGCGCAGTACATCAAGAACCCGTCCAGCAAGGCCGCCCAGGCCGCACGCGAGCTGAATGCCCGCCAGCGCTTGTGCCTGAGCGGCACGCCATTGGAAAACCACTTGGGTGAACTGTGGTCCCTGTTCCACTTCCTGTTGCCGGGTTGGCTGGGCGACGTGAAGAGCTTCAACCGTGATTACCGCGTGCCGATTGAAAAGCGCGCCAGTGACGTGCGCTTGCAGCACCTAAACGGTCGAATCAAACCCTTCCTGCTGCGCCGCACCAAGGAACAGGTGGCGACCGAATTGCCACCCAAGACTGAAATCATCCACTGGGTCGACCTCAACGAGGCCCAGCGCGATGTGTACGAAACCATGCGCCTGGCCATGGATAAAAAGGTCCGCGACGAAATCACCCGCAAGGGCGTGGCACGCAGCCAGATCATCATCCTTGAAGCGCTGCTCAAACTGCGACAAGTGTGCTGCGACCTGCGCCTGGTCAACGACGCCACTCTGCCAGCGCGTGGCAGCAGCTCAGGCAAGCTCGACAGCCTGATGGAAATGCTCGACGAGCTGTTTGCCGAAGGCCGCAGGATTCTGCTGTTTTCGCAGTTCACCTCGATGCTGAGCCTGATCGAGACCGAACTTAAAAAGCGCGGGATTGCCTACGCGTTGCTGACTGGGCAGACCCGCGACCGGCGTACACCGGTGAAGGATTTCCAGAGCGGCAAGTTGCAGATCTTTCTGATCAGCTTGAAGGCCGGTGGCGTGGGTTTGAACCTGACCGAAGCCGACACGGTGATTCACTACGACCCGTGGTGGAACCCGGCCACGGAAAACCAGGCCACCGACCGCGCGTATCGCATCGGGCAGGAAAAACCGGTGTTCGTGTACAAGATGATTGCCCGAGGCACGGTGGAGGAGAAAATCCAGCACTTGCAGAAGGAGAAGTCCGACCTTGCGGCGGGTGTTCTGGATGGCCGGACCACTGGCGATTGGCAGTTGGGTAATGAGGATATCGAGGCGCTCTTCGCACCACTGCCTAATAAGCAAGAGAAGCGCTGACTGTTAGATCGCTATCGCAGGCAAGCCAGCTCCCACACTTGAATGTATTCACACATCAAAATGTGGGAGCTGGCTTGCCTGCGATGGCCGCGCTTCGGTTTTCAGTCGATCAACTGCGCATCACGCAACGCAGTAAGCGCTGTCAGCCAACGCGGGTACTGCTTATAGTCCGTCGACGCAACCGCCTGCCCACGCATACGCGCAATCCGCGCCGACGGCGCGACCTTCATCCGCTGCGCGGCGGTGAGTGCCAGCTCGGCAGCCGCGCGGTCATTGCACACCAGCCCCATATCACAACCCGCCGTCAGCGCCGCCTCGATCCGACTCGCCGCATCACCCACCACGTGGGCGCCCGCCATGGACAGGTCATCACTGAAAATCACCCCATCAAACTGCAACTCGCCGCGCAGGATGTCCTGCAACCAGCGGCGCGAGAAGCCGGCGGGCTGGCTGTCCACCTGCGGGTAGATCACGTGCGCGGGCATCACTGCGGCCAATTGCTTGCTCAAGCGTGCGAAAGGCACCAGGTCATTGGCGCGAATCTGTTCCAGGCTGCGTTCGTCATTGGGGATCGCGACGTGGGAATCGGCCTCGGCCCAACCGTGCCCGGGGAAGTGCTTGCCGGTGGCGGCCATGCCGGCGCTGTTCATGCCGCGGATAAAGGCACCGGCCAGTACGGCGGCGCGCTCGGGGTCGCCTTCGAAGGAGCGAGTGCCGACCACGGCGCTGCGTTGGTAATCCAGGTCCAGCACTGGGGCGAAACTCAGGTCGAGACCCACGGCCAGTACTTCGGTGGCCATGATCCAGCCGCACTGTTCTGCCAGGTATTCAGCGTTGGGGTTATGGGCCAGCGCGCGCATGGCTGGCAGGCGCACAAAGCCCTGGCGCAGGCGCTGTACGCGCCCGCCTTCCTGGTCGACCGCCAGCAGCAGGTCCGGGCGCACCGCACGGATCGCCGCACTCAGCTCGCGAACCTGGCGTGGATGCTCGATATTGCGCGCAAAAATAATCAGGCCGCCCACTTCCGGTTGGCGCAACAGGTGACGATCCTCGGCCGTCAGCCAGGTACCGGCAACGTCGACCATCAAAGAACCTTGCAGGGCAGCAGTCATAAACCTTCCTTAAATAACGCACACAACCCGTCGTGCTGACCAGGCACGGTCAGCACGACGGGTTGCGGATAAATAGCTGAAATCGGCATGGCGGCTAGCTTAGCGGATGCAAGCGACCACGCACACCCAGGAGCGGTCAAACCTTAGCAGCGACCGGTGCAGTTTTGCTGCGTGGGCGCAGTTGGGCGGCGGCCATGGTCGAGTCGGTGACGCCGGTCTCGGCGCGCATACCCGCAGCGAGGAACGGCACCATCAGGCGCATCACCTGTTCGATCGAGGTGTTCACGCCGAAATCGGTCTCGGCTATCGCTCGCAACGCCTTGATCCCGGACATGCTGAACGCCGCAGCGCCGAGCATGAAATGCACGCGCCAGAACAGTTCGATAGGCGGAATACGTGGGGCCGCCTCGTTGACCAGCAACATATAGCGGCGGAATACTTTGCCGTACATGTCTTCCAGGTAACGGCGCAGGTGGCCTTGGCTCTGGCTGAACGCCAGGCCCAGCAGGCGCATGAAGATCGACAGGTCGTTACCACTGCGAGGTTGCACGACCAACGCCTGCTCTACAAGAATTTCCAGCAGTTCTTCCAGGCTTGGCTTGTGATCAGCCTTGGCCTGGCGGCGCTCCAACTCACGGTCGAGGCTGGCACAGAATGGCCCCAGGAAGCGGGAAAACACCGCTTGGATCAGGGCTTTTTTCGAGCCGAAATGATAGTTCACGGCAGCGAGGTTGACCCCAGCCTTGCTGGTGATCAGCCGCAATGAGGTTTCAGCAAATCCTTTTTCCGCGAACAATTGCTCGGCAGCATCGAGAATGCGTTCAACGGTTTCCGACTGGGCCATGGCTACTCCGCCTGACAAACACTTGTTTGAAACATACGTTTCAGAGTGTGTCTTGTCAAGCCTGCAGGTTCGCTTTCCGGCCGGGCAGTCACCCCTTTCATCGCTATTTAATCACATCCCTTCCGCCGCGTAGGCAACACCCTATCTACGTTGTAGGAAGGGTGACGCATGACCGTCCAGCGGAGTCGCGCAAAAGGATGATTGCCAAGCGCAGTTCACTGTATATAATCCCAGTCACTGTATAAAAAGACAGAGCGATCAACATGCTGAAACTGACGCCACGCCAAGCCGAGATTCTGGCCTTCATCAAGCGCTGCCTTGATGACAACGGTTACCCGCCTACCCGTGCGGAGATTGCCCTGGAACTGGGGTTCAAGTCCCCGAATGCCGCGGAAGAGCACCTCAAGGCGCTCGCTCGCAAGGGTGCGATCGAGATGACTCCAGGGGCATCACGCGGTATCCGCATCCCTGGCTTTGAAGCCAAGGCCGACGAATCGACTCTGCCGATCATCGGCCGCGTCGCTGCCGGTGCGCCGATCCTGGCGCAGCAGCACGTCGAGGAATCCTGCAACATCAACCCGACCTTCTTCCATCCTCGCGCCGACTATCTGTTGCGTGTGCACGGCATGAGCATGAAGGACGTAGGCATCTTCGATGGCGACCTGCTCGCCGTGCATACCACCCGTGAAGCCCGCAATGGCCAGATCGTCGTCGCCCGTATCGGTGATGAGGTCACGGTCAAACGCTTCAAGCGTGAAGGCAGCAAGGTCTGGCTGCTGGCCGAGAACCCTGAGTTCGCCCCGATTGAAGTCAACCTGAAAGATCAGGACCTGGTGATCGAAGGCTTGAGTGTCGGCGTCATTCGCCGCTAAAGGAGGCATCATGCAGCTCGTGCACACCCCACAACACACACAACTGTCGCTGTTCGAGGCCTTTATGGCCCAACCCCTTGCGCCCATCCTCAAGGAAACGGTCGAAGCCCCCTGGGGCGGTGAACCTGAGGCGTTCAGTGAATTGTCGTTGCGCGGTGCAGCCGAAAGCTGCCTGAACCTGCTGGCGCCAATTCTGCGCGAATTGAGCGAAGACCAGGACGCACGCTGGCTGACGCTGATCGCCCCGCCCGCCAGCCTGACCCAGGCCTGGCTGCGGGACGCCGGCCTCAACCGCGAGCGCATCCTGCTGTTGCAGCCACGGGGAGCGCAGAGCGCCCAGCAGTTGACCTGTGAGGCCTTGCGTCTAGGCCGCAGTCATACGGTGGTGAGCTGGTTGAATCCGTTGAATGCGAGCGCCAAGCAGCAACTCATCAGTGCCGCACGTACGGGCGATGCTCAGAGTTTGAATATTCGCTTGGGATAAAACTACAGCTTGGCGTGCAGTAATCGGGCTTGGAAGCCCTTTCAGCACAAGACTTCAGTGAAGTACCCGCGGGCCGTCGTCCTTCTCCGGTTCGCCTTCAGCCAGGCGACCTGCCATCTGCACGCCCACGCTCAACATGGCTTTAGCCACTTCCACGTGCTGGCCCTGCAGGAACACTTTGGCATCTTCGGAAAAATCCAGAATAACCAGAGAACCTTCGTCCTCAGCCCGGCGCAGTTCGATTCGGCCATCAGGCAGTTCAACAATTTCCAGAAAGGACGTTGGCATAAAAGTCTGTTCTCCACGAAAGGCCGAGATTATATCAGTCATCCACCCAGCCTCGCAGAGGAACCGGGCAGGTTTCTTTACGGCTTGATGAATGGTGCCCGGCGAGCGCCTACCTTCAGCACTCGTTCAACCCCTCACGAAAACGCAGCGCCATCTTTTTCAGCTCCTGGCGCCAGCCTTCCAACTCTTCGCGCCCCAAGGGCTTGGGCTCATCCTGTTCCAACGCCACGGCAACGATCAGCGGCTGGGTGACATCGCCCTTGGGCACATGGGGAATACGTGGTGGATGGAACATATCGGCATGGGCCTTGAGCAACCGTGCCACCCAACTGTCAGGGCTCTGGGCCATTTCCACCAGCTCGGCCAACTCAGGAATCGCCATCGAATCGAGTACTTCACGATTCATGATCATTTCTGCACGGGGGGCACCCGCCTGGGGCAAGCGATAGAACCCTGCAATTTCATGGCACAGCCCCAGCAACGCACCATAGAGATGAAACAAGGCCGCTTCGCGCCCCGCCTGCACCAGCGCGATGGCATTCATCTCCTTCCCTTCCTCTGCACGGCCAAGGGCGTCCAGGGATAAACCCGCGAAGTAAATTTTCTGATTGGTACGGGTATAGAGTTCGTTGGCCATGACGGCAATCTCCACAACGAATAGGCGTGATGCTGGCTGAACAGTGTCACGGATCAGCCGAATGTACTGCAAGTGCAAATGTGGGGGGGGGGCTTGCTCCCGATGGCGGTGGGTCAGTTACAGATGTATCAACTGACACTCCCTCATCGGGGCATAGGTATCTACACAACTCTGACGTAGCAACCATCAGTAACCACGATGCGAAGCGAGCCGCTCTTGATCTTGATCTGCTTTTGATCTTGATCTTAGGCGCCCCGTTAAACCACGCTGGCCGGAATTCGACAGGGATTTGGGGGGTAAACCGGCAGGGATGCCGGTTTAGCCGCCCCGCGCCATGGATGGCGCGTGGCGGCGGCCCCCCAAATCACTGGCGGATTACGGGCACACCGAGCCACAGCGAGGTGCAGAGTGGTGGGGCGAAGGCCTTTTGCTTACTTTTGGGCCTCTCCAAAAGTGAGTCGCTGTAAGAGCGAAACCATAAGCGGCCGTTACCGCAGCAACGGATATGTACTCGGTCTGATCCAACATCCTGGTCGGCTGTCAGGCCGCCTTCGCAGGCAAGCCAGCTCCCACATTTGGATCGCGTCGCATCATTTAGATAGTCGGTGGCTGTCAGGCCGCCACGGGAGCAAGCTCCCTCGCCACAGGTTCAGGGCCATGCCAAAGTTGTGTAGATACCCATGCTCATCGGGGGCAAGCCCCCTCCCACATTTGGATCTTCAGCGCATCCGATGGATCAAGCGCCCTGGCGCTTGTCCTCGACCTTCCACTTGCCGCCGTCGTAGAACGCTTTCCAGCCGGTAGGCTTGCCGTCCACTTCGGTCTGCACGTACTGCTCCTTGGTCTTGCGGCTGTAGCGGATTACGGCTGGGCGACCATCCGGGTCCTTCTTCGGCGCTTCACACAGGAAGTGGTACTTCGGATCGATCTCGTCCTTGTGCGGTACGATTTCCATCACGAGCGGCGCACGGGTCTCGCGGTTTTTCGGGAACTGGCTGGCAGCCAGGAACAGCCCCGAAGCACCGTCACGCAGGATGTAGGTGTCGTTGACCTTTTCGCACTTGAGCTCCGGCATCTTCACCGGATCCATCTTCGGCGGCGCCGCATCACCGCTTTTGAGCAGTTTGCGCGTGTTCTTGCAGGTCGGATTGGTGCAGCCGAAGAACTTGCCGAAACGGCCGGTCTTGAGCTGCATCTCGCTGCCGCACTTATCGCATTCCAGGCTCGGACCTTCATAGCCTTTGATGCGGTAGGTGCCCTCTTCGATCTCGTAGCCATTGCAATCGGGGTTGTTACCGCAGATGTGCAACTTGTGCTTCTCGTCCAGCAGGTAGGCGTCCATCGCCGTGCTGCAGATCGGGCAGCGGTGCTTGCCACGCAGCACCAGCGACTCGGATTCACCCTCGTCATCAGCCGCGATTTCATCACCCGGCACCAGGTTGACGGTCGCCTTGCAGCGCTCTTTGGGCGGCAGGCTGTAGCCCGAGCAACCGAGGAATACGCCCGTGGAGGCGGTACGAATCTGCATTGGTCGACCGCAGGTGGTGCACGGAATATCCGTCATTACCGGCTGGTTGGCGCGCATACCGCTCTCAGGGTTCTCGGCCACTTCGAGTTTTTTCTTGAAGTCGCCGTAGAACTCATCCAGCACGTTTTTCCAGTCGCGCTCGCCCTGGGCCACGTCATCGAGGTTCTCTTCCATACCGGCGGTGAAGCCGTAGTCCATCAGGTTGGAGAAGCTCTCGGACAGACGCTCGGTAACGATATCGCCCATCTTTTCCGAATAGAAACGACGGTTGTGCAGCGCGACGTAGCCACGGTCCTGGATGGTAGAGATGATCGCTGCATAGGTCGACGGGCGACCGATACCGCGTTTCTCCATCTCTTTCACCAGGCTGGCTTCCGAATAGCGCGCCGGCGGCTTGGTGAAATGCTGGGACGGGTCGAGCTTGATCAGCTTCAACGTATCGCCCTGGGCCATGTCCGGCAGCACGTCGTCATCGCCTGGCTTGGCGATTTGCGGCATGACGCGGGTGTAGCCGTCGAACTTGAGGATACGGCCCTTGGCGCGCAGCTCGAAGTCGCCAGCGCCCACACTGACAGTGGTAGACAGGTATTGCGCCGGCAGCATCTGGCAGGCCAGGAACTGGCGCCAGATCAGCTCGTAGAGGCGCTCAGCGTCACGCTCCATGCCGCTCAGCTTGGCGGGCGTGGTGTTGGCGTCGGAAGGACGAATCGCTTCGTGAGCCTCTTGTGCGCCTTCCTTGCTGCTGTAGACGTTCGGCTTCTCCGGCAGATAGGTCTTGCCGAATTCGCTTTCAATATACGTGCGCGCCATCGCCACCGCGTCTTGCGACAGGTTGGTGGAGTCGGTACGCATGTAGGTGATGTAACCGGCTTCATACAGACGCTGGGCCATCATCATGGTCTTCTTCACCCCGAAGCCCAGGCGGTTGCTCGCGGCCTGTTGCAGGGTAGAAGTGATAAACGGCGCCGACGGCTTGCTGCTGGTCGGTTTGTCTTCACGCTTGACGATGCTGTAGCTGGAAGCCTTGAGCTTTTCCAGCGCGGCCATGGCCTGGGCTTCGTTCAGCGGCTTGAAGGCCTCGCCTTTCTCGCGGGCCACTTCGAAGCGCACGTTGGCGCCCTTGGCAGTGCCCAGGTCCGCGTGGACTTCCCAATATTCTTCGGGGTTGAACGCACGAATCTCACGCTCACGCTCCACCACCAGCTTCACCGCAACCGATTGCACACGGCCGGCGGACAAACCACGGGCAATTTTCGCCCACAGCAGTGGCGAGACCATGTAGCCCACGACGCGGTCGAGGAAGCGACGGGCCTGCTGGGCGTTGACGCGGTCAATGTCCAGCTCGCCCGGCTTGGAGAAGGCTTCCTGGATGGCTTTCTTGGTGATTTCGTTGAACACCACACGCTTGTAGCGGCTGTCATCACCGCCGATGGCTTCGCGCAGGTGCCAGGCAATGGCTTCCCCTTCGCGGTCCAAGTCCGTCGCGAGATAGATGGTGTCAGCATCCTTGGCGAGCCGGCGCAGCTCTTCGATGACCTTTTCCTTGCCCGGAAGAATTTCGTACTTGGCCTTCCAGCCATGGTCCGGGTCCACACCCATGCGCGAGACCAGCTGCTTGCGCGCTTTCTCTTTAGGGCTGAGCACCGGACCTTCGCCTGCGGCCGCCTTGCCGCGCTTGGCGGCAGGCTCCTTGCTGGCGCTAGCCGAACCGCTGGTGGGCAGGTCTCGGATATGGCCGATACTCGACTTCACCACGTACTCGTTGCCCAAGTACTTGTTGATGGTCTTGGCCTTAGCCGGGGATTCCACAATGACCAGCGATTTGCCCATGGATCGGAAAGTTCCTGAATTCGAGAAGTGAAAGGCAGTTGGCGCCTGTCGCGGCAACGCTATATATAGTGGCAACAAGGTGAGGTCAAGCGCAGCATTCTGCGCGACCTGCCGTTATTGCCCTTTAAAAAGACTGGGTTCGGCCTGGACCAAAGCAAAGCGCGGGACCTGCTCGCCGTCAACTTCAACGGTCTCCAGGAACATGCTCAAGGGACGCACCCAAAAGCCGTATTCGCCATACAGTGCTTGGTAAAACACCACTTCTTCTTCGGTTTCCGAGTGCCGTGCCACGCTGAAAACGCGGTACTGCGGCCCCTTGTAATGTTGGTAGAGCCCTGGTTCGACTTTCATGCTCTGGCCCTCGTACAAAATTTGTTGAAAAAAAATATTAAAAAGTTCCAAAAAACAAAAACCGGGGCACTGGGCCCCGGCTTCCGTCAACCGAACGTTTAGACGCGTTCGAAGACGGTGGAGATGCCTTGGCCGAGACCAATGCACATGGTTGCAACCCCAAGGTTGCCGCCATTTTGCTTCATCACGTTAAGCAAAGTGCCGGAGATACGTGCACCGGAGCAACCGAATGGGTGGCCCAGGGCAATCGCACCGCCGTGCAGGTTAACCTTCTCGTTCATCTTGTCGAGTACTTTCAAATCTTTCAGCACTGGCAGGGCCTGTGCGGCGAAAGCTTCGTTGAGCTCGAAGAAGTCGATATCGGAGATGGAAAGGCCTGCGCGCTTCAAGGCTTTTTGTGTGGCCGGTACTGGACCATAGCCCATGATCGCCGGGTCCACACCTGCTACCGCCATCGAACGGATCACGGCCAACGGCTGGATACCCAGGTCCTGGGCACGCTGCGCCGACATCACGATCATGCACGAAGCACCGTCGGTGATCTGCGACGACGTACCGGCTGTCACGGTGCCGCCCTTTGGATTGAACGCAGGCTTCAACGCCGCGAGGCTTTCCAGGGTGGTGTCCGGACGAATGGTTTCGTCGTAGTCGAACAGTTTCAGGAAACCGTTCTCGTCATAGCCGTTCATCGGGATGATCTCATCCTTGAACTTGCCTTCCACGGTCGCCTTGTGGGCGAGTTGGTGGGAACGCAGGCCGAACGCGTCCTGGGCTTCGCGAGTGATGCCGTGCATCTTGCCAAGCATTTCCGCGGTCAGGCCCATCATGCCCGAGGCCTTCGCCGCGTACAGCGACATGTGCGGGTTGGGATCGACGCCGTGCATCATGCTGACGTGGCCCATATGTTCCACGCCGCCGACCACGAATACATCACCGTTGCCGGTCATGATCGCTTGTGCAGCGGTGT
This sequence comes from Pseudomonas sp. OST1909, assembly GCF_015277575.1. Lineage (NCBI taxonomy): Bacteria > Pseudomonadati > Pseudomonadota > Gammaproteobacteria > Pseudomonadales > Pseudomonadaceae > Pseudomonas > Pseudomonas sp. OST1909. The sequence goes on along the minus strand of NZ_CP063780.1, from coordinate 2,086,470 downwards.
GCAGCGCGCTCATCGACGAGCCGCACAGGCGGCTGACGGTCTGGCCGGCAGCGGTGTGCGGGATCTGAGTCATCAACGACGCCATGCGCGCGATGTTCCAGCCCTGCTCCAGGGTCTGGTTGACGCAGCCCCAGATCACGTCTTCGACTTCGTTCGGGTCAACCTTGACGTTACGTTCCAGCAGCTTGCTGATCAGGTGCGCCGACATATCTTCAGCGCGGGTGTTGCGGTGCATGCCGCCCTTGGAGCGGCCCATCGGAGTACGACCGAAGTCGACAATCACGACGTCTCTTGGATTCAAGCTCATAAATATTCTCGCTCTAGTCGATTGGGCGCTTAACCGAAGAAGCTCTGGCCATTCTTGGCCATTTCACGCAGCTTCGCGGTCGGGTGGTACAGCGGGCCCAAATCAGCGTATTTGTCAGCCAGGGCAACGAACTCGGCCACACCGATCGAGTCGATGTAGCGCAGTGCACCACCACGGAATGGAGGGAAACCAATACCGTACACCAGGCCCATATCGGCTTCGGCGGCGGTTTCGACGATGCCGTCTTCCAGGCAACGCACGGTTTCCAGGCACAGGGCGATCATCATCCAGTTGATGATGTCCTCGTCCGACACCTCACGCTGTTCGTAGATGACCGGAGCGAGCACTTCGTGCACCGACGGGTCGGCGACTTTCTTCTGCTTGCCCTTCTTGTCGGCCTCGTAGGCGTAGAAGCCCTTGCCGTTCTTCTGGCCCAGGCGCTTGGCCTCGTACAGCGCGTCGATCGCCGAGCGGCGGTCGTCTTTCATGCGGTCCGGGAAGCCCTCAGCCATCACGTCGCGGCCGTGGTGGCCGGTGTCGATGCCGACCACGTCCATCAGGTACGCCGGGCCCATGGGCCAGCCGAATTTCTCCATGACCTTGTCGATGCGCACGAAGTCCACACCGGCACTGACCAACTTGGCGAAACCGCCGAAGTAGGGGAACAGCACGCGGTTGACCAAAAAGCCCGGGCAGTCGTTGACCACGATCGGGTTCTTGCCCATTTTCTTGGCGTAGGCAACGGTGGTGGCAACAGCCAGCTCGCTGGACTTCTCGCCACGGATCACTTCCACCAGCGGCATCATGTGCACCGGGTTGAAGAAGTGCATGCCGACGAAGTTTTCCGGACGCTTGAGGGCCTTGGCCAGCAGCGAAATGGAAATGGTCGAGGTGTTGGAGGCCAGGATAGTGTCGTCTTTGACCTGAGCTTCCACTTCAGCCAATACCGCCTGCTTGACCTTCGGGTTCTCGACAACCGCTTCGACCACCAGATCGACGTGGCCGAAATCGCCGTAGGACAGCGTAGGACGAATGCCGTTAAGCACTTCGGCCATTTTTGCAGCGGTCATGCGACCTTTATCCACGCGGCCCACCAGCAGCTTGGCGGCTTCGGCCAGACCCTGTTCGATACCGTGCTCGTTGATGTCTTTCATCAGGATCGGCGTGCCTTTGGACGCCGACTGATAGGCGATACCGCCGCCCATGATACCGGCGCCGAGTACGGCAGCCTGCTTCACGTCCTTGGCAATTTCGTCGTAGGCCTTGGCCTTTTTCTTCAGTTCCTGATCGTTCAGGAACAGGCCGATCAGGCTCTGGGCCGCCGAGGTTTTCGCCAGTTTGACGAAGCCAGCCGCTTCCACTTCCAGGGCTTTGTCGCGACCGAAGTTCGCGGCCTTCTGGATGGTCTTGATCGCTTCAACCGGGGCCGGGTAGTTCGGGCCGGCCTGGCCTGCCACGAAACCTTTGGCGGTTTCGAAAGACATCATCTGTTCGATAGCGTTGAGCTTGAGTTTTTCCAGCTTCGGCTGACGCTTGGCCTTGTAGTCAAATTCGCCGCTGATGGCGCCCTTGATCAGGTTCAGCGCGGCTTCGGCCAGTTTGTCCGGAGCCACCACTGCGTCGACGGCACCGACTTTCAGTGCGTCCTCGGCCTTGTTTTCCTTACCGGCGGCGATCCATTCGATCGCATTGTCGGCACCGATCAGGCGCGGCAGGCGCACGGTACCGCCGAAGCCCGGGTAGATGCCCAGTTTGACTTCCGGCAGGCCGATCTTGGCGGTCGCGGACATGACGCGGAAATCCGCTGCCAGGCACATTTCCAGGCCGCCACCCAACGCAATGCCATTGATCGCGGCAACGGTCGGCACGTTGAGGTCTTCGAAATCGCTGAAGATCTTGTTGGCTTCGAGGTTGCCAGCCACCAGCTCGGCATCGGGCAGCTTGAAGTTGTCGACGAATTCGGTGATGTCAGCGCCGACGATAAACACGTCCTTGCCGCTGGAGACGATCACGCCCTTGACCGAAGCATCTGCTTTGATGGTGTCTACGGCCTGACGCAGTTCGTTCAGGGTTAGACGGTTGAACTTGTTGACGGACTCACCCTTGAGGTCGAATTTGAGTTCGACGATGCCACTTTCAAGAGCCTTAACCGTGATGGCTTTACCTTCGTAAATCATCAACTGATCTCCACGATATGGAAGCTGAACAGTACACACCGGACGCTGGCCTCTGGTTTGACGTTGACAGTCGCATCAATGCTCAAACCCATCCGCCAGGCACACCCGCCAGTGCGATAGTCGGGGTAATGTATGAGCTGCCTGTAGGACAAACGCTCAATTCATACGCCCGTTTGATTTGGGTACGCCACCTTCATCCAATTCCGGGCAATTGTCAATCGCTCCAAAGGCTCGGTAAAACGCGACTTTCCAGTCATTTCAGAACCCGGACCACAGGCAGGCAACCCGTCAATATTCAAATATTCACAAGATCAATAATAGAAAAGGTGTGGGAAGCGGCTGTACAGAAAGGGATATACGGCTAGGCTAGCGGGAACTTGCAGATTTACCGGCCTGCCTGGCCACCTCCAGCCCGATGATGAAGTCGGGCTTTTTATTGCCCGATCTCTGTAGGAGCGAGCTTGCTCGGTCCTACAAACGCAGGGTCAGGCCAGAGCCTTGAGCAGCGCATCGATGTCTTTGAGCACGCTCGCGTCGCCCTTCTCGCCCCAATACAACGCGATCATTTGCTTGTCCGCTTCAATTTTGTAGACGTTCGCCGGTAGCGTTGCAAAATACGGCAACAACTTTTCATCCACACACCCTTCGCGCCATTGATTGACCCACACACCCGGCTCCAGCTGCCAGTAACTCCAGATGGCCGGCGTGCTCCCACGCCGTGGTCGACAGTACTGTGCACAAGGGCTCGGCGGCTCTTGCTTGAGCCAGTGTGGCCATTCCTGGGGCGCCAACTGCATGGCCAGGCCGATGCGGCGTGCCTCCATGCGCAGGGCCATGCGCCCGCTCTGCCCACGCGACGGGCGCAGCCAGGCCAGGGGGCTTAAAACCACCGCAAGGATTGACACCACTATCCACACCGTCATATGTGTACTCCCGAATTTCTAGATGAGCGGATTTGACCTGACGCAACCCCATCCGCTTGAAAGCAGCCATACTGAACTTATTGCAGCCCCCTGGAGGAACGCCTCATGCCCTACAAACATATTCTGGTCGCTGTCGATCTGACCGAAGAGTGCGATCCGGTGATCAAGCGCGCGCAGGAATCTGCATTGGCCAATGGCGCCATACTGTCGCTGGTGCATATCGTCGAGCCCATGGCCATGGCCTTTGGCGGTGACGTGCCGATGGACCTTTCCCAGTTGCAGCAACAACAATTTGACCAGGCCAAGGAGCGCCTGGACCGTTTGATTCTCAAATACCCGCACCTGAAAAAGGAAGACTGCCACCTGACCTACGGCCAACCGCGCCAGGAAATCCACCACTTGGCCAAGGAAAAGGCCTGTGACCTGATCGTGGTCGGCAGCCACGGCCGTCATGGCCTGGCACTGTTGCTGGGCTCCACCGCTAATGATGTATTGCACGGCGCGCCTTGCGATGTACTGGCCGTCAAACTGGCAAAGAGTTCGTAAGACCGATGAAGGTCTAATGTGGGAGCTGGCTTGCCTGCGATAGCAGTCTGTCAGTTGATGCATCAGATGGCTGTTACACCGCTATCGCAGGCAAGCCAGCTCCCACAGTTGAATCGCATTTCATATTAAAAAGCCCGGCGCTCATAGAAGAGTGCCGGGCTTTTTTATTGCGGTGCGATTACTCAGGCATCCAGCTCGGCCCAACGCTCAACCAACGCTTCCAGATCCTGGTTCAACGTCTCCAGGGAAGCAATGACCGCAGCGGTTTCTGCCGCCGGGCGCAGGTAGAAACCGGCGTCAGCCATTTGCGCTTCTACCGCGGCAATCTGCTGTTCCTTGGCGTCGATCTCACCCGGCAAGGCTTCCAGCTCACGCTGCAACTTGTAGCTGAGTTTCTTCTTGGCCGCTGGTGCAGCTTCCTGGGCCGGTGCAGCCTCTTGCACAGGAGTCACAACCGCCGAGGTCAGGTCGGCCTTGCCGGACTTGCTCTCGGTCACGCCCAGCAGACGTGGCGAACCACCCTGACGCAACCAGTCCTGGTAACCACCGACGTATTCGCGCACCTTGCCTTCACCTTCAAAGACCAGGGTGCTGGTGACCACGTTGTCGAGGAATTCCCGGTCGTGGCTGACCATCAGCACAGTGCCGTTGAACGTCAGCAGCACTTCTTCGAGCAACTCGAGGGTTTCCACATCGAGGTCGTTGGTCGGTTCGTCGAGCACCAGCAGGTTGGCCGGCTTGCTGAACAGCTTGGCCAGCAGCAAACGCGCGCGCTCACCACCCGACAGGGCCTTGACCGGGGTACGTGCACGTTGCGGGCTGAACAGGAAGTCGCCCAGGTAGCTGAGTACGTGGCGGCTCTGGCCGTCGATGTCGATAAAGTCGCGACCTTCGGCGACGTTGTCGATCACGGTCTTTTCCAGGTCCAACTGGTGGCGCAACTGGTCAAAGTAGGCCACATCGATGCGCGTGCCCTCTTCAACCTTGCCGCTGGTCGGCTGCAGACCGCTGAGCATCAGCTTGAGCAAGGTGGTCTTGCCAGTGCCGTTGGCGCCCAGCAGGCCGATACGGTCGCCGCGCTGCAGGACCATGGAGAAGTCCTTGATCAGGAACGGGCCGTCCGGGTGATGGAAGCTGACATTCTCCAGCACCATTACCTGCTTGCCCGACTTGTCGGCGGTGTCCAGCTGGATATTGGCCTTGCCGGTACGCTCGCGGCGCTCACTGCGCTCCACGCGCAAGGCTTTCAAGGCACGTACGCGGCCTTCGTTACGGGTGCGACGGGCCTTGATGCCCTGGCGGATCCAGACTTCTTCCTGGGCCAGCTTTTTGTCAAACAGCGCGTTGGCGGTTTCTTCGGCAGCCAGGGCGGCTTCCTTGTGCACCAGGAAGCTGGCGTAGTCGCCGTTCCAGTCGATCAGGCCGCCACGGTCCAGCTCGAGGATGCGCGTGGCCAGGCTTTGCAGGAATGCACGGTCGTGCGTGATAAACAGCACGGCGCCCTGGAAGTCCTTGATGGCTTCTTCAAGCCAGGCAATGGCGCCGATGTCCAGGTGGTTGGTCGGTTCGTCGAGCAGCAGCAGGTCCGGCTCGGACACCAGGGCCTGGGCCAGCAGCACACGGCGACGCCAGCCACCGGACAATTCGGCGAGGGTCTTGTCGGCCGGCAGTTGCAGGCGGCTCAGGGTGCTGTCCACCAGTTGCTGCAAGCGCCAGCCGTCGCGGGCTTCGAGGTCTTGCTGGACGTGCATCAGCTTGTCCAGGTCTTCCTCGGTGACGCAGTTCTGCGCCAAGTGATGGTATTGCGCGAGCAACTCGCCAACGCCGTCCAGGCCTTCGGCAACCACGTCGAACACTGTCCGTCCGTCGGCCACCGGCAATTCCTGCGGCAATTCGCCGATCTTGAGGCCCGGGGCACGCCAGACAGAGCCGTCATCAGGCTTCTGGTCGCCTTTTACCAGCTTCATCATGCTGGACTTGCCGGTGCCGTTGCGGCCGATGATGCACACCCGCTCACCACGGGCGATCTGCCAGGACACCTTGTCCAACAACGGCATGGCGCCGAAAGCAAGGGACACATCGCTGAATTTGAGCAGGGTCATACGCTTCTCCAAAAACTGGGCGCGCATTCTACCTGACTTGAGGGTGGGATGCGGTCGGCATTTTCTCTATTGACACGTTCTGTAGGACATTTCCGGCGAACTTGAACGAACCAGACGGCAAAGCTTTCGCGGGCCGCTGGCAAAAGGCTAAGCTAGGGGCAATCAGTGTCGGCAGTGCCGGTGCTAGTCGTGATTTCTCTGCACGGACGTCTCATGCGCAGTCGCCTTTTCAACTTTTTATCTTGTCTGCTTCTTTCCGCCACTGCCGTTCAAACCGCCCAGGCGGTGGACCTCACCACCCAACGTCAGTATTACGATCAAGCCAAACGCGCCCTGGCCAAGGGCGACAGCGGCCCGTACATGCAATACAGCCAGGCCCTGGCCGACTACCCGCTCACGCCGTACCTGGCGTATGACGAGCTGACTGCACGCCTGAAAACCGCGAGCAACGAGGAAATCGAACAGTTCCTCGCCAAACACGGCGACCTGCCCCAGGCCAACTGGATGAAACTGCGTTGGCTGCGCTGGCTGGCCGAGCGTGGCGATTGGCAGACCTTTGAAAAGTACTACGACACCAAGCTCAATTTCGTCGAGCTGGACTGCCTGCATGGCCAGTACCAGCTCAGCCACAATCTGAAGGCTGAAGGCTACAAGACCGCCGAAAAGTTGTGGATGACCGGCAAATCCCAGCCCGCCGCCTGTGACGCCACCTTCGGCCAATGGGCCGCTGCCGGCCAACTGACCGAACAGAAGATTTGGGACCGCACCAAGCTCGCCGCCGAAGCCCGCAATTACGCGCTGGCCAACAGCCTGGTGAAGACCCTGCCAACCCTCGGCGTCCAAGGCCGCCTGATGGTGGATGTGGCGCAAAAGCCTGACATGCTCAGCGATCCGTCACGCTTCCTGCCGGCCACCGAGGCGATGTCTGACGCCGTCGGCCTGGGCCTGCGCCGCCTGGCCCGCCAGGATCCGGACAAGGCTATGGCCCTGCTCGACGGCTACGCCAGCAGCATGCACTTCTCTCGTGACGAAAAGGTGTCGATTGCCCGCGAGATTGGCCTGACCCTGGCCAAGCGCTTCGATCCACGTGCGCTGGACGTGATGACCAAGTACGACCCGGAACTGCGCGACAACACCGTGTCCGAATGGCGCCTGCGCCTGCTGTTGCGCCTGGCGCGCTGGGAAGATGCCTACCAGTTGACCCGCAAACTCCCACAAGACCTGGCCACCACTAACCGCTGGCGCTACTGGCAGGCGCGCAGCCTGGAGCTGGCCGAACCGAAAAACCCGCAGGCCCTGGTGCTGTACAAAAACGTGGCCAAGGAACGGGACTTCTACGGCTTCCTCGCCGCTGACCGTTCCAAATCCCCTTATCAGTTGAACAACAAACCGCTGGTGATGAGCCAGGCGTTGGTCAACAAGGTGCGCAATACTCCTGGGGTGCGCCGTGCCCTGGAGTTCTACGCCCGTGGCCAGATCGTGGACGGTCGCCGCGAGTGGTACCACGTCAGCCGGCACTTCAACCGTGACGAAATGGTCGCCCAGGCCAAGTTGGCCTACGACATGAAGTGGTACTTCCCGGCGATCCGTACCATCAGCCAGGCTCAGTACTGGGACGACCTGGACATCCGTTTCCCGATGGCGCACCGCGATACCCTGGTGCGCGAAGCCAAGGTGCGCGGCCTGCATTCAAGCTGGATATTTGCCATCACGCGTCAGGAAAGCGCGTTTATGGACGACGCCCGCTCCGGCGTGGGCGCCAGCGGCTTGATGCAGCTGATGCCCGGCACCGCCAAGGAAACCGCACGCAAATTCAGCATCCCCCTGGCCTCCCCGGCCCAGGTGCTGGACCCGGATAAAAATATCCAGCTCGGCGCCGCCTACCTGAGCCAGGTGCACAGCCAGTTCAACGGCAACCGCGTGCTCGCTTCCGCCGCCTACAACGCCGGTCCCGGCCGCGTACGCCAATGGCTGCGCGGTGCAGACCACCTGAGCTTCGATGTGTGGGTTGAAAGCATCCCGTTCGACGAAACCCGCCAGTATGTGCAGAACGTGCTGTCTTATTCGGTGATCTACGGGCAGAAGCTCAATTCACCGCAGCCGCTGGTGGATTGGCATGAGCGGTACTTCGACGACCAGTAAGGCACTGAACCTGCTTCCAATGTGGGAGGGGGCTTGGTCCCGATAGCGGTGGGTCAGCAACATAACTGCTGATTGACACGCTGCTATCGGGAGCAAGCCCCCTCTCACATTGGTATTTCTGCAATGCTTGTGGCGCTAGTGATCTGCGCTGAACTGCAGCGCCGCCAACCGCGCATACAGTGGATTGCTCGCAATCAACTCCTGGTGCGTGCCCACCGCCACCAGTTTGCCCTGATCCATCACCGCTATTCGATCGGCATTCTTGACGGTCGCCAGACGGTGAGCGATCACCAGCGTGGTTCTTCCTTGCATCAATTGCGGCAGCGCTTGCTGGATCAGGTGCTCACTCTGCGCGTCGAGGGCGCTGGTGGCTTCGTCCAGCAGCAGGATCGGCGCGTCGACCAACAAGGCGCGGGCGATGGCCAGGCGTTGGCGCTGGCCGCCAGAGAGGCCCATGCCACCGTCGCCGAGGTGGGTCTGGTAGCCCTCGGGCATTTGCAGGATGAAGTCGTGGGCATGGGCGATGCGCGCAGCGGCTTCGACCTGGGCCATGGTGGCGGACGGGTTGCCGTAACGAATGTTGTCCTCGACGCTGCCGAAAAACAGCGCCGGGCTCTGGGACACCAGTGCAAAGTGGCGACGCAGGTCCAGGGGGTCCAGCTCGGTCAGCGGGCGGCCTTCGAGCAGGATGCGCCCTTGCTGGGGATCGTAGAAGCGCAGCAGCAGGTCGAAGATTGTCGACTTGCCCGCGCCGGAGGGGCCTACCAGCGCCAGGGTTTCGCCGGGATTGATGGTCAGGTTCAAGCCATCGATGGCGTAACTGTCCGGCCGTGAGGGGTAGCAAAAGCGCAGATCTTGCAGCTCCATGCGGCCACTGACCCGCTGCGGCAAGCGTTCGCTGCCATCGGCCGGCGCCTGGATGTCATTGCTCGACTGCAACAGCTCACCGATACGCTCGGCCGCACCGGCAGCACGCTGCAACTCGCCGAGCACTTCGCTCAGAGTGCCAACCGCACTGCCGACTATCAGGCTATAGAACACAAACGCCGCCAGCTCACCGCCGGAAATGCGCCCGCTGATCACGTCCATGCCACCTACCCATAGCATCACGCCCACGGCGCCGAGCACCAGCATGATCACCAACGTGATGAGCCAAGAGCGCTGCAGGATGCGTTTGCGGGCAGTGCTGAAGGCGTCCTCCACCGTCACAGAGAACCGTTGTTCGTCCTGCACCTGGTGGTTGTAGGCCTGCACCGTTTTGATCTGGCCCAAGGTCTCGGCGACATAGCTGCCGACGTCGGCAATACGATCCTGGCTCAAACGCGACAGGCTGCGCACCCGGCGCCCGAAGATCAGGATCGGCGCCAGTACCAGCGGCAGCGCCACCACCACGATGCTGGTGAGCTTGGGGTTGGTGATGAACAGCAACACGATGCCGCCGATGACCATCAGGGCGTTGCGCAGGAACAGCGACAGCGATGAGCCGATCACCGATTGCAGCAACGTGGTATCGGTGGTCAGCCGCGACTGGATCTCCGAGCTGCGGTTGTTCTCGTAGAAGCCTGGGTGCAGGTAGATCAGGTGGTTGAACACTTGCCGGCGAATATCGGCCACCACGCGCTCGCCAATCCATGACACCAGATAAAACCGCGTGAACGTACCCACAGCCAGGCCCAGCACCAGCACCATGAACAAGCCGATGGACTGGTTGAGCAAGTGCGGTGACTGGGTCATGAAACCCTGGTCGACCAGAAGGCGAATGCCCTGCCCCATGGACAAGGTGATGCCGGCGGTGACGATCAGCGCCAGCAAGGCGCCCAGGGCCTGCCAGCGGTAGGGCGCAATAAAGCGGCTGGCCAGGCGGATCGCACGGCGTTGACGGGTTGAGAACATGGAAGGCACCACCAATGAGGAATCTGTACTTCAACATTGGGGGAACTTGCGCAAATAACAATGAGTCAGGTTAATTATGCCCGCCGATACAGGCCGCTAGAGGCTATCGGTCTAAGACTCATCTGGAAATATGTACCGGTTTCTGGTGGACTGGGTGTTCGAACCGATGAGCGTGCAAGGAGTTGTAACAGCGCGTTCATGCGGGGGATTTAAGATAGGTACACAACCTGATGAGGAGACAGGCCATGACCTTGCAAGATAGCAGCAACGCCAAGATTGAAGTAATCCGCCAGCAGCAGGTGTTGCCTTGCTCGTATATTGATGCCAAGGGCCACGAAGTGCAGATTACCGAAGAGATGATCCAGCAAGCCTGCAGCGAGCTGGAACAGCGACTGGTCAAACCTGCCCAGCAAGGCTAAGTGCCCACGCTCTTTCAAACCCGGCCCAGGTGGCCGGGTTTTTTATAGGTGTTTACAGCGTTTCAGCGCCCAGAGCCGAAACGATAGCCGACAGCGCCGTCGACTCGCCCTTGATGCGCACTTTCAGGCCATCTATCTCACGGCGCTGCGGGTAGTGCTTGCGCAGCAAATCGAAGGACTGGCGCTGCTCCTGCACGGTCCCCACCAGGCTGCGACGAAAATCTGCATCATCACGGCGCGGGTCGTACACGCTGCGGCACAGGGCCGCCAGTGCCCAGGCAGGATCGGTTGAAGCGTTCAGGTGGACTTCGTCCAGCCAGGGTGCCGGCAATAAATCACTGAGCTGAACAGTCGGCTCCTGGCCCAGGTGCGCGCAGAACGCCTGGTAGATCTGCGCGGTGCCGCGCTGCTTGCCATCGAGGCTGTAGCCGGCGATATGCGGCGTGGCCAGCACGCACAGGTCAGCCAGGTCGACGTCCACTTGCGGCTCGCCTTCCCACACGTCCAGCACCGCTTGCAGGTCTTCACGGGCCAGCAGCACCTCGCGCAGCGCGGCGTTGTCCACCACCGCGCCACGGCTGGCGTTGATCAGCCAGGTGCCGGGCTTGAGTTGCTCCAGACGCTGGCGGTCGAATAAATGCCAGGTGGCGCCATTGCCGGACTTGATCAGCGGCGTGTGCAAGCTGATCACATCGCACTGCGCGATGATCTGTTGCAGGCTGACGTAGTCGCCGTCCTCGGCGATCTGGCGCGGCGGGTCGCACACCAGCACGTTCCAACCCAGGCCCTTGAGGACCTTGACCAGTCGCCCGCCCACCTCACCGGCACCGACGACACCGTAGGTGCGCGAGCCCAACTCGACACCTTCGATTTCGGCCAGGGTGTGCAAGCTGCCGAGTACGTAATCCACAACCCCCCGCGCATTGCAGCCAGGCGCGCTGGCCCACTGGATGCCTGCCCGCTTGAAAAAGTCCAGGTCCAGATGGTCGGTGCCGATGGTGCAGGTGCCGACAAAGCGTACGTTGCTGCCTTCGAGCAGGGCACGGTTGACGTTGGTCACCGAGCGCACCAGCAGCACGTCGGCCTGCTCGACGGTAGCGCGGTCGATGGACCGCCCAGGCACGCGGCGAATCTCGCCAAACCCCTGGAAAAAGTCATCAAGCAGCGGAATATTTTCGTCGGCAACAATCAGCATGGCAGGCTCCTTTGGCGGATCAGCAGTGTACAGGCATGGGATTCAACTAACACAACAGATCCCTGTGGGACTGCATTACAAATCAGCAACACAGGTTTTTTCCTGACCACTGCGTCAAAGCGTAGAATCCGCCGTCCTTGCGACTGCTTTTTTATTGGACACCTGTACGTGAACACTGCCACCGCTACCCTTTCCCGCCCCGCCCGCATCAGCCGGGAAGTGCGCGGCCTGCTGACGCTGGCCTTGCCGATCATGATCGGCCAATTGGCAACCACTGCGATGAGTTTTGTCGATGCGGTGATGGCCGGGCGTGTCAGCCCCCAGGACCTGGCGGCGGTCGGCCTGGGTAACTCGATCTGGATCCCGGTGTACCTGCTGATGACCGGCACCTTGCTGGCCACCACGCCGAAAGTGGCCGAGCGCTATGGCGCGGGCAAACTCACCGAGATCGGGCCGTTGGTGCGCCAATCGTTGTGGTTGGCCGTGGTGGTCGGCCTCTGCGGCGCGGTGCTGTTGCGGTGTGCCGAGCCGATCCTGCATGCGATGAAGGTCGAGCCCGACCTGATCGAGCCGTCCATGGGTTACCTGCATGGCATCGCCGCGGGGATGCCGGCAATTGCGCTGTATTACGTGCTGCGCTGCTTCAGTGATGGCCTGGGCCGTACGCGGCCGAGCATGGTCATGGGCCTGTGCGGCCTGGCGCTGAATATTCCGCTGAACTACATCTTCATCTACGGCCACTTCGGCGTACCGGCCATGGGCGGCGTGGGTTGCGGCTGGGCCACGGCCATTGCGATGTGGGTGATGATGCTCGGCCTGGCGGGCTGGACGCGCTGGGGCCCGGTGTACCAGAGCAGCGAACTGTTCAAGCGCTTTGACTGGCCGCAATGGGCGGTGATCAAGCGCATCCTGGGCATCGGCCTGCCGATTGGCGTAGCGATCTTCGCCGAGTCGAGCATATTCGCGGTGATTGCCCTGTTGCTTGGCAGCCTGGGCGCCACCGTAGTTTCCGGCCATCAGATCGCGTTGAATGTCAGTTCTCTGGTATTCATGATCCCCTACTCCCTGAGCATGGCCGTGACCGTGCGCGTCGGCCAGGCCCTGGGGCGTGGTGAACCGCGTGAAGCGCGCTTCGCCGCCGGGGTCGGCATGGGCACTGCACTGGCCTATGCGTGCCTGTCGTGCAGCCTGATGCTGGTGTTTCGTGAGCAGATCGCGGCGATCTACACGCCCGACCCGGTGGTCATCCACCTGGCGTCGATGCTGATTGTGTTCTCGGCGCTGTTCCAGTTCTCCGACTCGATTCAGGTCACCGCCGCCGGTGCTTTGCGCGGCTACCAGGACACCCGGGTGACCATGGTGCTGACCTTGTTCGCCTATTGGGGCGTGGGGCTGCCGGTGGGTTACGCCCTGGGGCTGACCGACTGGCTCGGCGAACCCAGCGGCCCAAGCGGTTTATGGCAAGGGCTGATCGTCGGCTTGAGCTGTGCGGCGGGGATGTTGCTGGTGCGCCTGGCGCGCAGTGCACGCCGGCGCATTCGAGCCGAAAAGGCGCTGGCTTAATCGGCTTTCTTGCGGATCCAGTACAGGTAGGTGCCAGCATCTTCCTGTTGATCCACCAGTTTGTGGCCAAGAAACACGCAGAATTTGGGAATATCTCGACGGGTCGACGGGTCGGTGGCGATCACCTTGAGCAAGCCGCCCGCCGGCAGGTCACGGATGTGCTGGTGCAGCATCATCACCGGCTCCGGACAGTTGAGGCCGGTGGCGTCGAGGGTGCCGTCGACAGGTAAATCAACACTCATACTTCACTCCTGAAACAGGCCCGCTCTTATGTGGGAGTGGGCTTGCCCGCGATGACGTGGGCACATTCAACATAGATTTCGACTGTTATACCGCTATCGCAGGCAAGCCAGCTCCCACATTTAATATCAGCGGCCTTTAGATTTCTTTATGTCTACCAGGCGACGCAGGTGACATGTCACTTCTTCGCGGTCGTGGTACAGCTGCTTGCAACCGATTTCCACCCGTATGCCGCGCGCCTTGAAACCCTCCTCGATGCGTTCGAGCAGGCGCTTCACTTCGGCGTAACGCTGCTTCATCGGCAACTTCAGGTTGACCACCGCCTCACGGCAATGCCCCTCGCCGATCCAGGTTTCCAGCAGCGCCGCGTTGCGCGCAGGCTTCTCGACGATATCGCAGACCATCCAGTCCACCGGCTGCTTGGGCACGAAGGTGAAGCCATCAGCCATCAAGTGTTGCACCAGGCCGGTGTCCATCAGGCTTTCGGCCATGGGGCCGTTGTCGATGGCGGTGACCAGCATGCCGCGATTGACCAGTTGCCAGGTCCAGCCACCCGGTGCTGCGCCGAGATCAACGCCGGTCATATCGCCGTGCAGGCGCTCGTCCCACTGGTCACGGGGGATAAAGTGATGCCAGGCCTCTTCCAGCTTCAAGGTCGAGCGGCTGGGCGCGTCACGCGGGAACTTGAGGCGCGGGATGCCCATCGGCCACATCGCCGAGTTGTTCGACTCGGCCAGACCCATGAACACTTCGCGGCCGCTCTTGAAGGTCAGCAACAGGCGCGGCTTGCTCGGGTCGTCCACCAGCTTGCCGGCGCCCAGCAGGGCTTTGCGCAGGTGCACTTCGAATTTTTTGCAAAAGTTGGAGAGTTCCTTGCCGTCATTGGTGTCGACCATTTCCAACCACAGGCTGCCGCACACCGGGAAGTCGCGCAGGTGGGTAAGGATCACACTGATGCGGTCGGTTTCCGGCAGGTCGATAAACACCCCGCGTGCCCACTGCCTCGGGAAGATCAGCTCGGCGAAGCGCTGGCCGTGCATCAAGCGCTGGGCGCCGTCTTCTTCCGTGCAGACAAATTCGGCGCAGGCGCTGCCGGTCTTGGCCTTGGCGTAGCCGGACACGTTCAAGCGCGCGGCGTGTTCCGCGATCTCGGAACAGACTTCGCCTTCAAAACCCGGGCGGCAGTGCATAAAAAGGGTGTTCATCTACTCTCCTGGTGAATCAACTGACCTTGCGCTATCGCAATGCCTGTCATGAAAACGCGCGCATGATAGCCGAGTTCGGAACCTTGGGCTCGACGATAGAGTCCAGTTATTAGCCTGCTAATGAAAACAGCGCTAACGTGTTAGCTCTGTTCGTCCCGTCAGGTCCGTAGCCGTGCGGACCATAAGGAGTCATGTAATGTCATCCCTTGATAGCCTGAGAACCCTTAAGACACTGCAAATAGACAGCAAGACCTACCACTACTTCAGCCTGCCCGAAGCCGCCAAGAGCCTGGGTGATCTGGACAAGCTGCCGATGTCGCTCAAGGTGCTGCTGGAAAACCTGCTGCGCTGGGAAGATGCCAAGACCGTGACCGGCACCGACCTCAAAGCCATCGCCGCCTGGCTCAAAGAGCGCCAGTCGGACCGCGAGATCCAGTATCGCCCCGCCCGTGTGCTGATGCAGGACTTTACCGGGGTGCCCGCGGTGGTCGACCTGGCCGCCATGCGCGCCGCCGTGGCCAAGGCCGGCGGTGACCCGCAGCGCATCAACCCGCTGTCGCCGGTGGACCTGGTGATCGACCACTCGGTGATGGTCGACAAGTTCGGTACCACCAGCGCCTTTGAGCAGAACGTCGATATCGAAATGCAGCGCAACGGCGAACGCTACGCCTTCCTGCGCTGGGGCCAGAGCGCCTTTGACAACTTCAGCGTCGTGCCACCGGGCACCGGCATCTGTCACCAGGTGAACCTGGAATACCTGGGCCGCACCGTGTGGACCAAGGACGAAGACGGCCGCACGTACGCCTTCCCCGACACCCTGGTCGGCACCGACTCCCACACCACCATGATCAACGGCCTCGGCGTACTCGGCTGGGGCGTGGGCGGGATCGAAGCCGAAGCGGCCATGCTCGGCCAGCCGGTGTCGATGCTGATTCCGGAGGTCATCGGCTTCAAGCTCACCGGCAAGCTCAAGGAAGGCATCACCGCCACCGACCTGGTGCTCACCGTTACACAAATGCTGCGCAAGAAAGGCGTAGTGGGCAAGTTCGTCGAGTTCTATGGCGACGGCCTGGCCGACCTGCCCCTGGCCGACCGCGCCACCATCGCCAACATGGCGCCGGAGTACGGCGCTACCTGTGGCTTTTTCCCAGTGGATGAGGTGACGCTGGACTACCTGCGCCTGTCCGGCCGCCCGGCTGAGACGGTCAAACTGGTGGAGGCCTACACCAAGGCCCAGGGCCTGTGGCGCAACGCCGGCCAGGAACCGGTGTTCACCGACACCCTGGCCCTGGACATGGGCAGCGTCGAAGCCAGCCTCGCCGGGCCCAAGCGCCCCCAAGACCGGGTATCCCTGCCGAATGTCGGCCAAGCGTTCAGCGACTTCCTCGACCTGCAATTCAAACTCACCAGCAAGGAAGAAGGCCGCCTGGAAAGTGAAGGCGGTGGCGGCGTGGCCGTGGGCAACGCCGATCTGGTCGGCGAGGCCGATTATGAATACGAAGGCAACACCTATCGCCTGAAAAACGGCGCGGTGGTGATCGCCGCCATCACCTCCTGCACCAACACCTCCAACCCCAGCGTAATGATGGCGGCCGGGTTGGTGGCGAAAAAGGCCGTGGAAAAGGGCCTGACCCGCAAACCTTGGGTCAAGACCTCGCTGGCCCCAGGCTCCAAGGTGGTCACCGACTATTACAAAGCCGCGGGCCTCACCCAGTACCTCGACAAGCTCGGTTTTGACCTGGTGGGCTACGGCTGCACCACCTGTATCGGTAACTCCGGGCCGTTGCCCGAGCCTATCGAAAAAGCCATCCAGAAGGCCGACCTCGCCGTGGCCTCGGTGCTGTCGGGTAACCGCAACTTCGAAGGCCGCGTGCACCCGCTGGTGAAAACCAACTGGCTGGCTTCGCCGCCCCTGGTAGTCGCCTATGCGTTGGCCGGCACTGTGCGTATCGACATCAGCAGCAAGCCGCTGGGTAACGATCAGCACGGAAACCCGGTGTACCTGAAAGATATCTGGCCCAGCAGCCAGGAAATCGCCGACGCGGTGGCGCAGGTCAGCACCAGCATGTTCCACAAGGAATACGCCGAGGTGTTTGCCGGTGACGAGCAATGGCAGGCGATTGAAGTGCCGCAGGCAGCGACTTATGTGTGGCAGAAGGATTCCACCTACATCCAGCATCCACCTTTCTTCGACGATATTGCCGGCCCGCTGCCGGTGATCAAGGACGTCAAGGGCGCCAACATCCTGGCCCTGCTGGGCGATTCGGTGACCACCGACCACATCTCCCCTGCCGGCAATATCAAGACCGACAGCCCGGCCGGACGCTACCTGCGCGAGCAAGGGGTGGAACCGCGTGACTTCAACTCCTACGGCTCGCGCCGGGGCAACCATGAAGTGATGATGCGCGGCACCTTTGCCAACATCCGTATCCGCAATGAAATGCTGGGCGGCGAGGAAGGCGGCAACACGCTGTATATCCCCACCGGGGAAAAAATGGCGATCTACGATGCATCCATGAAGTACCAGGCCTCAGGCACGCCGCTGGTAGTGATCGCAGGTCAGGAATACGGCACCGGTTCCAGCCGCGACTGGGCGGCCAAGGGTACCAACCTGCTGGGGGTCAAGGCGGTGATCGCCGAGAGTTTCGAGCGTATCCACCGCTCCAACCTGGTGGGCATGGGCGTGCTGCCGTTGCAGTTCAAGCTGGACCAGAACCGCAAGACGCTCAAGCTCACCGGCAAGGAGACGATCGACATCCTCGGGCTGACCGATGCCGAGGTCGAACCGCGCATGAACCTGACGTTGGTGATCACTCGGGAAGATGGCAGCAGCGAGAAGGTTGAGGTGCTGTGCCGGATTGATACCTTGAATGAAGTGGAGTACTTCAAAGCGGGTGGGATCTTGCACTACGTGCTGCGCCAGTTGATCGCCTCTTAAGAGCAACGCAGATCAAATGTGGGAGCTGGCTTGCCTGCGAAAGCGGTGGGTCAGCCAACATTTTATAGCTTGATACTCCGCCATCGCAGGCAAGCCAGCTCCCACAGTTTTGATCACATTCCAGGCGTAAAAAAGGCGCTGCATCTTTCGATACAGCGCCTTTTTTATGGTGTGCGGTTTAGCCGAACAACCACTTCCACAACAGCACCAACACCACCACCGCCAGCACCGGCCGCGCAATGCGGTACGCCTTGGGATGCTTGCGCTTCCACTGCTTGACCTGGCCACTGAACTTGTCGCTGAAGGTCTTGCTCCAGGCATAGGCCTGGTTGATGCCGCCCACGCGTTCGTCGTCAAGGTTCTGCGGCGCAGTAGCACGGCCCAGCTGCTTGCTGACCCAGCGGTTGATGCGGGTCATCACACGGTTGCTCAACGGCCGTTCGATGTCGCAGAACAGGATCACGCGGGTCTGCTCGGTTTCGTTCTTCACCCAGTGCACGTAGGTTTCGTCGAACATCACGTCTTCACCGTCGCGCCAGGCGTAGACCTGGCCGTCGACGAAGATGCGGCAGTCGTCAGAGTTCGGCGTGGACAGCCCCAGGTGATAACGCAACGAACCGGCGAAGGGGTCGCGGTGCGGGTTTAGGTGGCTGCCGCCTGGCAACAGCGCGAACATGGCGCCCTTGACGTTGGGGATGCTGCTGACCAGGGCCACGGTTTTGGGGCACAGGGCCTCGGCCGATGGCAGGGGTTTGTCGTACCACTTGAGGTAGAAGCGCTTCCAGCCTTTCTTGAAGAACGAACCGAAACCGGCGTCGTTGTTCTTTTCGGCGGCGCGGATGTAGCCCTCGTCGAACAGGTGCATGGCCTCTTCGCGGATCACTTCCCAGTTGTCCTTGAGCACGTCCAGTTCCGGGAACTTGCTGCGGTCCAGGTAAGGCTTGGACGGCACCGCGGAAAAAAGGTACATCAAGGCGT
Source organism: Pseudomonas sp. OST1909 (assembly GCF_015277575.1). Classification (NCBI taxonomy): domain Bacteria; kingdom Pseudomonadati; phylum Pseudomonadota; class Gammaproteobacteria; order Pseudomonadales; family Pseudomonadaceae; genus Pseudomonas; species Pseudomonas sp. OST1909. Next base: position 2,067,842 of record NZ_CP063780.1, on the reverse strand, counting down.
TATACGGGGCGAACAGCGCCGAATGGTTGACGAACTGGCGCAGCATCGGCAAACGGGCCTTGCCACGCAGGTGCACATACAGCGTGCTGCCGATAAACAGCAGCAACACCGACAGTTTGGCGGCCAAAGAAAAGGTCATGCAGCAACTCCTGGAAATAAGCGCCTGGCCGGCAAACTTGCGTCAACGGGAAACCAGACGTAACAGCCGGCCATGATAAACACTTGAGCCATTATGCAGAAGGCCCACGCCGACCGGATGACTTACATCAACCTTGTGGGACCGCTTTGAAGATCAGACCTGGTTTTCCTGGTCGGTAAACACATCGCTGAACAACATGCTCGACAGGTAGCGCTCGCCGGAGTCCGGCAAAATCACCACGATGGTCTTGCCTTGCATTTCCGGCTTCTCGGCCAGGCGTACTGCCACAGCCATGGCGGCCCCGCAGGAGATACCGCACAAGATACCCTCTTCCTGCATCAGCCGCAGGGCCATGGCCTTGGACTCTTCGTCGGTCGCCAACTCCACGCGGTCGACCATCGACAGATCGAGGTTTTTTGGCACAAACCCGGCGCCGATACCCTGGATCTTGTGGGGGCTGGGCTTGATTTCTTCCCCCGCCAAGGCCTGGGTGATCACCGGGGAAACCATGGGTTCCACGGCCACCGACAGGATCGGCTTGCCCGCAGTGTTCTTGATATAGCGTGACACCCCGGTGATGGTACCGCCGGTCCCCACGCCCGCCACCAGCACATCCACGGCGCCGTCGGTGTCGTTCCAGATTTCCGGGCCGGTGGTTTTCTCGTGGATCGCAGGGTTGGCCGGGTTTTCGAACTGGGCCGGCATAAAGTAGGTGGTCGGGTCGCTGGCGAGGATTTCACCGGCCTTTTCGATGGCGCCCTTCATGCCCTTGGCCGGCTCGGTCAGCACCAGCTCGGCGCCCAGGGCCTTGAGCACTTTGCGGCGCTCAAGGCTCATCGACGACGGCATGGTCAGCAGCAACTTATAGCCACGGGCCGCCGCGACAAACGCCAGGCCGATACCGGTATTGCCGGAAGTCGGCTCGACAATGGTCATGCCTGGCTTGAGCTTGCCGCTGCTTTCGGCATCCCAGATCATGCTTGCGCCAATGCGGCACTTCACTGAATAACTCGGGTTACGCCCTTCGATCTTGGCCAGAATCGTCACGCCACGCGGTGCGATGCGGTTGATCTGAACCAGGGGCGTGTTACCGATGGAATGCGCGTTGTCTGCAAAGATACGGCTCATGAGGGATCCTGTTGGCGACTTTGAAGAAGGCCCCAAGGGTATGCCTCGTTCTCCAGGGCGTCCAGACGGGGGAACGTTGCGTTCATCAGAACAGTCAATCTCCTACAAGCAAGGAGAACTGCCCCATGAAACGTCGTTACAGTTGGCCGTTAGGGACAATCGCCGCTCTGGTGCTGGTCCTGATTGCCTTGAATATCGCGCTGCCCTACCTGGTGCGCAATTACCTGAACGAGAAACTCGCCAACATGGGCGATTACCGCGGCGAAATCGCCGATGTGGACCTGGCCCTGTGGCGCGGCGCCTACCGGATCAACGGCTTGCAAATCGTCAAGGTGGACGGCAAGGTCCCGGTGCCATTCGTGAAGGCGCCGCTGATCGAGTTCGCCGTGAGCTGGCATTCACTCTGGTACGACCACGCCGTCGTGGCCGAGGGGCATTTTGTGCGTCCGCAGATCAACTTCGTCGATGGCGGTGCCAACAAGCAGGCGTCCCAGACGGGTAAAGGCACCGACTGGCAGGAACAACTGCGCAAGTTGCTGCCGATCACCCTCAACGAAGTGCGCATCGAAGACGGCGAGATTGCCTTCCATAACTTCAGCTCCAAGCCCCGGGTCAATATCAACGCCACTGGGGTCAACGCCAGCTTCTACAACCTGACCAATGTGGTGGATGTCAAAGGCAAGCGCGACGCCCGCTTCGAAGGCAAGGCACTGCTGCAAGGCCAGGCGCCCCTGGAGGCCAATGCCACCTTTGATCCGCTGAGTGATTTCGAAGAGTTCGAGTTCCGCTTCCGCGCCCGCGACCTGCAACTCAAGCGCATGAACGACTTTGCATCGGCCTATGGCAAGTTCGACTTCAAGGCCGGCACGGGCGACGTGGTGATCGAAGCCCAGGCTGAAAATGGCCGACTCACCGGCTACATCAAGCCGCTGCTGCGTGACGTAGAGGTGTTTGACTGGCAACAAGACGTTGAAAACAAGGACAAGAATATCTTCCGCTCAATCTGGGAGGCCGTGGTCGGAGCCAGCGAAACGGTGCTGAAAAACCAGCGTAAAAACCAGTTCGCCACCCGTGTGGAGCTCAGCGGTAGCGTGCACCAGCAGAATGTCAGTGCGTTTTCTGCAGTGATCGCAATTCTGCGCAATGGGTTTATCCAGGCGTTCAATGCCCGGTATGAACAACCCAAGCCCAGCGCTGATTAACCCTGTGGGAGCAAGCCCCCTCCCACATGTCCCTCATTGCTCAGGATATTGATGTGACCCGCCATTCAGAGACTGAATGCCCCGTCTGCGTTCACAGTCGCCGGGGCTGCGGGGTATAGTCGGGGCATTGATGAATCCGAGGAATGACCGATGAAGTTCGAAGGCACCCAGGCCTATGTGGCTACCGATGACCTGAAACTGGCCGTCAACGCCGCCATCACCCTGGAGCGGCCGTTGCTGGTCAAGGGCGAACCGGGCACTGGCAAAACCATGCTTGCCGAGCAACTGGCCGAATCCTTCGGCGCCAAGTTGATCACCTGGCACATCAAGTCCACCACCAAGGCGCATCAGGGCCTCTACGAGTACGACGCAGTGAGCCGCCTGCGCGACTCGCAACTGGGCGTGGACAAGGTTCACGACGTGCGCAATTACCTGAAAAAGGGCAAGCTCTGGGAAGCCTTCGAGTCCGAGGAGCGGGTGATCCTGCTGATCGACGAAATCGACAAGGCCGACATCGAGTTCCCCAACGACCTGTTGCAGGAACTCGACAAGATGGAGTTCTACGTCTACGAAATCGACGAGACCATCAAGGCCAAGAAGCGCCCGATCATCATCATTACCTCCAACAACGAAAAAGAGCTGCCGGATGCATTCCTGCGCCGCTGCTTCTTCCACTACATCGCCTTCCCCGACCGCACCACCCTGCAAAAAATCGTGGATGTGCACTACCCGGACATCAAGAAAGACCTGGTCAGCGAAGCGCTGGACGTGTTCTTCGATGTGCGCAAGGTTCCGGGGCTGAAGAAGAAGCCTTCCACGTCCGAACTGGTCGACTGGCTCAAGCTGCTGATGGCCGACAATATTGGCGAAGCGGTGCTGCGCGAGCGCGACCCGACCAAGGCCATCCCACCGCTGGCCGGCGCTTTGGTGAAAAACGAGCAGGATGTGCAATTGCTGGAACGGCTGGCGTTCATGAGCCGCCGCGGTAATCGCTGATGCTGCTCAACCTGTTCAATGAAATGCGTGCGGCCAAGGTGCCGGTGTCGGTGCGCGAACTGCTGGACCTGATCAACGCGCTGAAACAGCGCGTGACCTTCGCTGACATGGACGAGTTCTACTACTTGGCCCGGGCGATACTGGTCAAGGACGAGCGGCATTTCGACAAGTTCGACCGTGCCTTCGGTGCTTATTTCAATGGCCTGGAAAAACTCGATGACCATTTGCAGGCGCTGATCCCCGAAGAGTGGCTGCGCAAGGAATTCGAACGTTCGCTGAGCGATGAAGAACGCGCGCAGATCCAGTCCCTCGGCGGCCTCGACAAGCTGATCGAGGAGTTCAAGAAACGCCTGGAAGAACAGAAAGAACGCCATGCCGGCGGCAACAAATGGATCGGCACTGGCGGCACCAGCCCGTTCGGTTCCGGTGGCTACAACCCCGAAGGCATTCGTGTCGGTGACGCCGGCAAGCGCCAGGGCAAGGCGGTGAAAGTCTGGGAGCAGCGCGAGTACAAGAACCTGGACGATCAGGTGGAACTGGGCACGCGCAACATCAAGATCGCCCTGCGCCGCCTGCGCAAGTTTGCACGCCAGGGTGCGGCCGAAGAGCTGGATATCGACGGCACCATCGACCACACCGCCCGCGATGCCGGGTTGCTGAATATCCAGATGCGCCCCGAACGCCGCAACACCATCAAGCTGTTGCTGCTGTTCGACATCGGCGGCTCGATGGACGCCCATGTGAAGACCTGCGAAGAGCTGTTCTCGGCGTGCAAGACCGAGTTCAAGCACCTGGAGTACTTCTACTTCCATAACTTTGTGTACGAGTCAGTGTGGAAGAACAACCAGCGTCGCACTTCGGAGCGCACGTCCACCCAGGACCTGCTGCACAAGTATGGCGCCGACTACAAAGTGATCTTTATTGGCGATGCAGCCATGGCGCCCTATGAAATCACCCAGGCTGGCGGCAGCGTCGAGCACTGGAATGAAGAACCGGGGTATGTGTGGATGCAGCGGTTCATGGCCAAGTACAAGAAGCTGATCTGGATTAACCCTTACCCGAAGGACACTTGGGGGTATACGGCGTCGACTGGGATTGTGCGGGAGTTGGTGGAGGACCAGATGTATCCGCTGACGTTGCGCGGGTTGGAAGAAGGTATGCGTTTTCTCTCGAAATAGGCGGTGTTTTGACCGGCCTCATCGCAGCATGGGTATCTACACAACTTCAGTTCGCAGCCCCCCTACGGTAACCACGATGCGAAGCGAGCCGCTCTTGCTCTTGATCTGCTTTTGATCTTGATCTTAGGCGCCCCGTTAAACCACGCTGGCCGGAATTCGACAGGGATTTGGGGGGTAAACCGGCAGGGATGCCGGTTTAGCCGCCCCGCGCCATGGATGGCGCGTGGCGGCGGCCCCCCAAATCCATGGCGGATTACGGGCACACCGAGCCTGAGCGAGGTGCCGAGTGGTGGGGCGAAGGCCTTTTGCTTACTTTTGGGCCTCTCCAAAAGTGAGTCGCTGTAAGAGCGAAACCATAAGCGGCCGTTACCGCAGCAACGGATATGTACTCGGTCTGATCCAACATCCTGGTCGGCTGTCAGGCCGCCTTCGCAGGCAAGCCAGCTCCCACATTTGGATCGCGTCGCATCATTTAGAGAGTCGGTGGCTGTCAGGCCGCCACGGGAGCAAGCTCCCTCGCCACAGGTTCAGGGCCATGCCAAAGTTGTGTAGATACCCATGCTCATCGCAGGCAAGCCAGCTCCCACAAGGGATATGCATTCCAACTTTGAAATGCATTCAACATGTGGGAGCTGGCTTGCCTGCGATGCTTTTAGCGATCGGCAAACCGCTGCAAAAACTTGGTGTGCTGCCGATGCGCCGCCTCCTGCACCACCGGTGCCAACCGCACCTTCTCCCCCGGCAGACACTGCGCCAGCCGCGCCAAGGATAGAGGCGTCAACGCGCCCAACCGCGGATAACCGCCGATAGTCTGCCGGTCATTGAGCAACACAATCGGCTGCCCATCCGGGGGCACCTGGATCGCGCCCAACGGAATCCCTTCGGAAATCAACGACGGCCCCTGGTACTGCAACGGCGTGCCGAGCAAGCGCATCCCCATGCGGTCGGCGCGGCTGTCCAGCGCCCATTCGGTGTTGAAGGCGTCGAATAAACTCTGCCCGCTGAACTGGCCGATCTGCGCGCCGATAATCACGTCCAGTGAGGCACCGGATTGCAACTCCGGCTTGGCCAGCACCTTCATTGCACCGCCCGTACCGGAATAAGCCAACCGCCCGCCTTCGGCCAATGCCTTGCCGAAACCGTCCACCCCGCCCAACGCTTCGCGCACGACCGTGGCACAACTGCCAAGTACAGTCGGGGCATCGAACCCACCGGGCGCCGCCAGATAAGCGCGTGCCCCATTGAACGGCTGGGTGAAGCGCAGTCGCTGGCCCTTTTGCAGGATAAAACTGCGACCGGGGCTTATGGCGCGCTCATCGATATAGGCGCCCAGGTCTGCACCGGCCAGTGCCAACAGGCAATAATCCTCGGCCTGCACGGTAAAACCACCCAGGGTGATCTCCACCACCGGCGCATCCAGGGCATTGCCCAAGAGCCAGTTAGCCCAGGACATCGACACCCAGTCCAGTGCGCCGCCCTGGGTTACACCCAGGTGGCGCACGCCAAAACGCCCGACGTCCTGCAACAGGCACAGCGGCGTGCTGGCCTCGATCATCAAGCGGCTCATGCCTGCGCCTCCAACGGCGTGTCATCGCCACCCAGGTTGACGAATTCGGTGTGGCTGACCGGGGCGAAGCGCACCGTGTCGCCGGGCTGCATCAGGCTGTAGCCGTCGCGCGCACGGTCGAAGAGTTTGGCCGGGGTGCGGCCGATCAGGTTCCAGCCGCCCGGGGACACCACCGGGTACGCAGCAGTTTGCCGTTCGGCGATGCCGACGCTGCCAGCGGCCACGCGTTTGCGCGGTGTGTTGAGGCGCGGTGTGGCGAGCATTTCATCCACCAGCCCCATAAAGGCAAAACCCGGCGCGAAACCAAGGGCGAACACCTGGTATTCATGGGCGCTGTGGCGGCGGATCACGTCCTCTACCGTCAGCCCGCTGCGCTGGGACAACAGCGTCAACTCCGGGCCGACGCTCAGGTCGTACCACACCGGCAGCACATGGCACTGGCCGCTGCCCTGGGCCTGGGGTTGCAGGTCCGTCAGCGCAAGGTCGATCAGCTCCCGAGCCTGTGTCGGGGTCAGCTCCCTGAGGTCGTAATGCACCATCAAGGTGGTGTAGGACGGCACCAGATCCACCAGCGTCGTGCCGAACTCTGCGCGCAAACGCTGCGTGGCAGCGAGCATCCACGGCATGTTGGCCTCGGCAATCACCTCAAACAGACGCACCATCAGGCAGTCGATGGCCACCACTTCAATGCGTGGCTTCATGCTGTCTGCAACGCTTGGCGGATACGCTGCACCGCGGCCACCGAGCTGGCGTTGTCGCCATGCACGCACAAGGTATCGGCCTGCAAGGCCAACGGGCTGCCGTCGCTGGCGACCAATGCCGCGCCACGGGAAATGGTCAGGGCCTGCTGCACGATAGTGTCGCTGTCGTGGTGCACCGCGCCGGGCAACTGCCGGGAAACCAGATGGCCCTTGCTGTCGTAGGCACGATCGGCAAAGGCTTCGAACCACAGGGTCACACCGTATTCGTCACCCACAGCTTGGGCGGCGCTGTTGTCACGGGTAGCCAGCAGCATCAGCGGCAGGTCGCCGTAAGCGGCCACGGCCTGGATCACCGCACGCAACTGCGCGGGGTTGGCCATCATGTCGTTGTACATCGCACCGTGGGGTTTCACGTAGCTGACGCGTCCGCCCTGGACCCGGCAGATGCCGTCCAGCGCGCCGATCTGGTAATGCAACAGGTCCTGGATTTCCTGCGGCGTGTAGTTCATTGACCGTCGGCCAAAGCCTTGCAGGTCTTGATAGGCCGGGTGAGCGCCCACTTGCACGCCATGCTTGAACGCCAGGCTGACGGTCTTGCGCATGATGCTCGGGTCGCCTGCATGGAAACCGCAGGCCACGTTGGCGCAATCAATGAACGGCATGACTTCGGCGTCCAGACCCATGGTCCAGTTGCCAAAGCTTTCGCCAATGTCGCAGTTCAGTAGCAGGCGGCTCACGGTGGTCGCTCCTGTAGGTTTTGTTTTTTTGTAGTGTGGGATTTATTACACAGAACTCGCAACTTGTCCTGGCACCCCAACGACGCTTATCGTGGAACGGCTCGATTTTTGGCGCTTGCCCGGTGCGACGTCCAACTAATAAAAACCGATCCATGCATAAGAAAAAGTTGATCCCATGAATTTGAAGTTCCTCGAAACCTTCGTCTGGGTGGCCAAGCTCAAGAGCTTTCGCCTGACTGCCGAAAAGCTGTTCACCACCCAGGCCTCGATTTCCAGCCGCATCGCCGTGCTTGAAAGCGAGCTGGGGGTGAAGCTGTTCCTGCGTGACTCCCGGGGCGTGAGCCTGACCCCGGAAGGCTTGAAGGTGCTCGATTATGCCGAGCAGATGATGGTGACCATGCAGGGTTTGAAACAGTCCCTGGAGACCACCAGCAGCAAGGTCGGGCGCATTCGGATCGGCGCGATGGACACGGTGATCCACACCTGGCTCAGCCCGCTGGTGGCAGAACTGATGAAGCTGTTCCCGCTCGTGGAAATCGAGCTGGTCGCCGATACCGCGCTGAACCTCAGCGATCAGTTGCAAAAAGGTTTTCTCGACCTGATCCTGCAAACTGACCTGCTGCGCCTGGAAACCGTGCGCAGCCTGGAACTGGCCAGCCATCCCATGGCCTGGATCGTCGCCAGCCACTCGATTTACAACCGTGACTACGCCTCCCTCGCCGAACTGGCCCAGGAGCGCATCATCACCTACTCGAAAAACTCCCACCCGCATCAGGACGTGCTGAGCCTGATGCAGGCCAATGGCGTGGCCGCGCCCAGAATGAACTGTGTGAACTCGGTGTCGGCAATTACGCGATTGTTGCGTGACGGCTTCGGCATCGGTGCCCTGCCGCCGGTGCTGGTCAGTGAAGAGCTGGCGCGGGGGGAATTGGTGATGCTGCCGATGGCACAGCGCCTGCCGAACTTGCAGGTGGTGGTGTCATGGCGCGTGGGGGTGGAGTTGGTGGAGGAAATTGTGGGGCTGTGCCAGAAGGTGGTGGCGCGCTATGCCGAGGAAGTCGGTGCAGAACGCATGCAACTGCATAAACCCGATTAAAACTGTGGGAGCAGGCAAGCCAGCTCCCACATTGGACCGAGTCGGCCCTGACTTATAGGCCCTTCAAGTCCCGCTCTTCGATCGGCCGGCTCTGGCGCAAGCGCCGGCCACCCAGCACTACCCAGTCGATCAGGCGATACAGGCACTCGATGCCGAACGACAACAGCATCGCCCCGCCCAAGCCCCAGCCCATGGCTTCGGGCGTCAGCAGAATCTGGTAGCTGTAGCCATTCCAGGTTTCCAGGCGGATATCCGGGTCGGCGGCTACGGCCACTTGCAGGGCGCGGATGTACCACGGGCCTTGCATGGCCTGGAATTGCTTGTCCAACTCAAGCTGGCGATCAAGCATCGCGCCCAGGCTGCTGGCGTCGCTCTGGAACACCGGGTCATCGCTGGCGCGGTAATGCGCCACCAGCGCTTGCATGTCCCCGTTGAAGAACTGCTGCGCGGTGGACTCAAAGCCGCGCAAGCCAGTCTGCGCCTCGATCAGGTGGGCTTCGACGCGCTTGGCGTAATCGTTGATAAACCCCGGCACTTGCACGCCGACCAACAAGCCAATGGCAAACAGCACCAACCGCAGATAGCTGAGCAACATGGTCGATTCCTTATTCGGTAACGCCCTGGCTGACGCATTCACCGCGTCGCCACAGGCTCCATTGGCCCGGTTCGTAGCGGGTCCAGTTTTCGTTGTCGGTCAAAGGCTCGGTGGCGATGACGGTTACCACGTCATTGGGCGTCGTTTCGGCCTGAAAATCGACGATCACGTCGACATCTTTCAGGCGTGCGGGGCCAAACGGCGCGCGCCGGGTAATCTGCGCCAGCTTGGTCGAGCAGTAGCAAAACAGCCAGTCACCGTCGCTGAGCAAGCAGTTGAACACGCCCTTGCTGCGGTATTCGGCGCAGGCGGCGATCAGGTCCGGCAGCACTTGCTCGATGTCCACAGGCTCAGGGAAGGCTTCGCGCACGCGGTTGAGCAGGTCACAGAAGGCCGCTTCGCTGTCGGTATCGCCGACCGGGCGGTAAAACGTGGCGCGCGGGTGGAAGTCGGCCAACTGGCCGTTATGGGCAAAACACCAGTTGCGGCCCCACAGCTCACGCACGAACGGATGGGTATTGGCCAGGCTGACCTTGCCCACATTGGCCTGGCGGATATGGCCGATCACCACTTCGCTCTTGATCGGATAGCGCTGCACCAACAGCGCCACTTCAGACTCACTGCTCGCGGCCGGGTCCTGGAACAGGCGCAGGCCACGGCCTTCATAGAAGGCGATGCCCCAACCGTCGCGGTGCGGGCCGGTACGCCCACCGCGCTGCATCAGCCCGGTAAAGCTGAACACGATATCGGTGGGGACGTTGGCACTCATGCCCAATAATTCACACATGCCAGGGCTCTCGCTGCAGGGGCAGTCAACGTTTAAAGGCGCGGCTCGACCCGCATGCCACCAGCAGGCGCCGGGCGACGGAACGGTTCGTCGTCTTCCGGCTCGGCGGCCAAGGCGGCATCTGCAGCAGCCTTGCGCTCACGGCGAGCGCTGGCGGCGCGTTCGATGGGCCAGCGGATCAGCACGAACACGATGTACAGGGCAAACACGATCATCGTGTACATGAACAGATCGGAGATCGCCCGCCAGGCGTTGTTGCCGACCTTGAGCACCAGGTCCAGGGCGGTAATGGCCACGGCCGGCGCAAACTGGGTCTTGACCGGGTCGACGATGGTCGGGCTCAGTAACAGCACCGCCATCAGCAATTGCAGCGGCTCGCGCAGCCAGCGCCAGACCCAGCGGGTCATGCGCCACCACACTAACAGGCAGCCCAAAGCGGCGAAGGCGTAGAGGCCCCAAGCGGTCAGATAGTCGTTCTCGGTCATGGTGTCCATGGCAAGGCTGGCAAAGAGGCGGCTATGATAACGGCTTTTGCGTGTCGCGGCTGCAATGCCGGCCACCGTCCGCCAGATAGGGAATTATCCATGCCTATTTCCACCGCTCCGATTGCCCGCAAGGCCCCAGGCGCAGACCCCTACGCCTGGCTGCAGGAGCGCGACACCCCTGAAGTGCTCGATTACCTCAAGGCGGAAAACGCCTGGCAGGAAGCCCAGCTCGCCGACCAGCAGGCTTTGCGCGAAACGCTGTTCGATGAGATCAAGGGCCGCATCCTCGAAACCGATCTGTCCCTGCCCTCCCCCTGGGGCCCGTACCTGTACTACACCCGCACCACCGCCGGCGACGAATATGCACGGCACTATCGCTGCCGCCGCCCGGCCGATGACAGCAACCAGGTGGACGAGAGCAGTGAAGAACTGCTGCTGGACCCGAACGTATTAGCCAATGGCGGCTTTTTCTCCCTCGGCGCGTTCAGCATCAGCCCCGACCACCAGCGCCTGGCCTACAGCCTCGACACCAGCGGTGAAGAGATCTACACCCTGTACGTGAAGGAATTGGCCACCGACAAGGTCAGCGAACTGGCGTTCGACAACTGCGACGGCAGCATGACCTGGGCCAATGACAGCCTGACGCTGTTCTTCGGCGAACTGGACGACACCCATCGCCCGCACAAGCTGTATCGCTACCGTCTGGACGGTACGGCGGCGCAGGAAGTGTTCCACGAGCCCGATGGCCGTTTCTTCCTGCACTGCTACCGTTCCAGCTCCGAGCGCCAACTGCTACTGGCCCTGGGCAGCAAGACCACCAGTGAAATCTGGGCGCTGGATGCCGATCAGCCGCACCTGGCCTTCACCTGCCTGGCGCCGCGGGTCGAGGACCACGAATACGATGTCGACCACGGCAAGCGTAACGGCGAGTGGACCTGGTTTATTCGCAGCAACCGCGACGGCATCAACTACGCGCTCTACCTCGCCGCCGATACCGGCACGCCGCCTACCGAGGCCGACTGGCAGAACCTGATCCCTCACAGCGACGAAGTCATGCTCGACGGCGTGAGCCTGAACGCCAGCGCCATGACATTGAGCCTGCGCATCGGCGGCCTGCCGGTCATCGAGGTGCACCCCGAGGGTGTACCGGCTTATCGCGTGGAATTACCCGACGCCGCCTACAGCCTCTACGTACAAAACAGCCTGGAATTTCCAAGCGACAAAATCCGCCTACGCTATGAGGCCCTGAACCGTCCCGCCCAGGTGCGTCAGCTAGAGCTGGCAAGCGGCGCGCAGGTGGTGCTCAAGGAAACCCCGGTACTCGGCACATTCAACGCCGACGACTACGTCAGCCAGCGCCTGTGGGCCACCTCTGCCGACGGCACCCAAGTGCCCATCAGCCTGGTGGTCAAGCGTGATCAACTGGGTAAACCCACCCCGCTGTATCTGTACGGCTACGGTGCCTACGGCTCAAGCCTGGACCCATGGTTCTCCCACGCACGCTTGAGCTTGCTGGACCGAGGGGTCGCGTTTGCCATCGCCCATGTGCGCGGCGGCGGTGAGCTGGGTGAAGCCTGGTACCGCAACGGCAAGCAGGAACACAAACAGAATACCTTCAGCGATTTTATCGCCTGCGCCGAACACCTGATCACCGAGGGGCTGACCACTTCCAGGCAACTGGCGATCAGCGGCGGCAGTGCCGGCGGCCTGTTGATTGGCGCGGTGCTCAACCAGCGCCCGGAACTGTTCCAGGCGGCGATTGCCGAAGTGCCGTTCGTCGATGTGCTCAACACCATGCTCGATCCGGAGCTACCGCTGACCATCACCGAGTACGACGAATGGGGCAACCCCGAGGAACCCGAAGTGTATGCGCGCATCAAGGCTTACGCGCCATACGAAAACGTCAGCGCCCAGGCGTACCCGGCCATGCTGGTGATTGCCGGCTACAACGACAGCCGCGTGCAGTATTGGGAGGCCGCCAAGTGGGTGGCCAAGCTGCGCGATACCGCCACTTCAGACAACCTGTTGCTGCTCAAAACCGAGCTGGGCGCCGGCCATGGCGGCATGAGCGGGCGCTACCAGGGATTGCGTGACGTAGCGCTCGAATATGCGTTTGTGTTCAAGGCGCTCGGGCTGATCTAGGCACTTGATGGAGCGGGCCCGTCTGAACGCAGGACCGCCTTGACTGTTTTAACCGCCGGGCGTCTTCGGCTTGCTGTCGTTCTGCTGCAGGCCGGGGACAGTCTGGTCCTTGGGCGGCGTGGGCAACACGATGGGCACCAACGGTGGCGTACCGTTCGTCTTGGGCGTGGCGGGCGGGCTGACTTGAGGGTACAACGTCGGGGTCGGCGTGCCCGGCGCGCCTGGGGTTGGTGCGGGCGCGACCGGTACGGTTTGCAACTCCTGAGCCTGCGCCGCAGCGGATATGAGCGCGCTCAATACAATGACCGTTAGAATGCTGCACTTCATCGATGGCTCCATGGCCTGACCGGAATGCCTTAAGGCTACTCCCAACTGCGCAAGAATGCCCTTCCCAATGAGATTTCCATGAAACGTTTCGTTCTGCTGGACACTACTCCGATCCCCGACAACGGCGGCGCCTTGTGCCTGTTCGAGTATGGCGAGGACTTCGTCATCAAGATCCAGGGCGGTGACGGCGGCCAGTTGATGAACACGCGCATGCACGGTTCCGAAGACGCCCTGGCGGAGATTCCCTGCCGCAAGGTCGCCGGTCGCCCCAACTCACGCGTGCTGATCGGCGGCTTGGGCATGGGCTTTACCTTGGCCGCGGCGCTCAAGCATTTGGGCAAGACTGCCGAAGTGGTGGTGGCCGAGCTGGTGCCGGGGGTCGTGGAATGGAACCGTGGGCCACTGGGAGAAAAATCCGGGCGCCCATTGCTGGACCCGCGCACGGTGATTCGTCTGGAAGATGTGGCCAAGGTGCTACAGGCCGAGCCCCAGGGCTTCGACGCGATCATGCTTGACGTCGACAACGGCCCCGAGGGGCTTACGCAAAAGGCCAACAGCTGGCTGTATTCCGCCGGTGGCCTGGCCGCCTGCGCCAAGGCCCTGCGGCCCAAGGGCGTGCTCGCCGTGTGGTCGGCCAGTGCCGATAAGCTGTTCAGCGACAAACTGCGCAAGGCCGGCTTCAAGGCTGAAGAGGTTCAGGTGTTCGCCCATGGCAATAAAGGCACGCGGCATACCATCTGGATTGCAGAAAAGCTGAAGAGTTGAATCACCCCCTCCCACATTTGACCTGCGGCGTCAGTTAAGGGATTTGCGGTAGTCGATCACGTACGGCACTTTCTTGTCGAAGGTCTTCTCCAACTCGTCGCGATCCAGCTGGGTCATACCGCCCAACTGCCGGGCAGTGAAACCGCTGTCGCCGACCATTGCCCCCGGCGCCAGGCTGACCATGCGCTTGGCCACAGCCTCGATGGCGTCCTTGTAGCCGCCCTTCTTGTTCAGGTTGTACTGGCCCAGATCAATCTGCGTGCGCAGCCAGTTGCCCCAGTAGAACTCGAGAAATTCCGGCGCAATCGCACCCTCGCTTGGCTTGCCGTAGGCGGCCTTGCGGGTGAAATACACCAGGCTGCGGAACGTGTCGTCCCGCAGGTTCTTGAAGCCCAGGTGCGCTGGCAGTTGCTCCGCTGGCAACGCCTGGCCTCGGTTGTCCTTGAGCCAGACCTTGCGAGCCGCTTCCATCCGCTGCCAGAACGTGGCGAGGTTAGGGCTGGCACTGAAGTCGTTGGTGACCTTGACCCACATTTTCAAGCGCGGGCCAGCGCCGGGTGTTTCCCACAGGGTGGTGAAACTGTGATGACCATCGGTCAGGTAAAGCTGGCCGCCGGGACCCACCACCACGGTTTTCATATCCTGCGCATAGGTGCCGACCGGGTGCTTGCAGGTAAAGCTGTCGGGCCTTAGCAGTTCGGCGTTTTTCGGCACCTGGTCAGCCTCGCCCTGGCCGTTGGTTTCGCAGTATTCATCGAACGCCTTGGCCGGCTTGTCGGCGAACAGCCCCAGGCTGTAGTAGATCTGGTCGAACCCCACCACGGCCTGGGTGGGGTGCAATTGCTCCAGGGCCACCTCGATCACCTGCCCGGGTTGCGGCGTCGACAACGCCTGGGCCTGAGCGGTAACCACACAGAGCACAAGCCCGAGAGTCCATGAATGCAGACGCATAAATTTCAAATCCTTATCAGTCAGTGAAGCAATCCCTAGGGGTGATTTTCAGCGTAAGCGGCTAGAATCAACCTTATCCGTGACCCACCAAATAGCCAGGAGCCATGATGAGCTCGACCAACCCGCCCTCCCACACCGCCAAGCTGGACCGCATCCTCGCCGATGCCCAGCGCGACCGCGAAATGGGCTACCGCGACAAAGCCTTGAAGATGTACCCCCACGTGTGCGGCCGCTGCGCCCGTGAATTCGCCGGCAAGCGTTTGAGTGAACTGACCGTACACCACCGCAACCATAATCATGATGACAATCCCCAGGACGGCTCCAACTGGGAATTGCTGTGCCTGTACTGCCACGACAACGAACACTCGCGCTACACCGACCAGCAGTATTTCGGCGAAGGCTCCACCAGCAGCCCGAGCATTGCCAAGGCGACGCACAACCCGTTTGCGGCGCTGGCGGGGTTGATGAAGAAAGACGACTGAAGATCGTCCTTGTCTGTACTGGCCTCATCGCAGGCAAGCCAGCTCCCACATTTGGAATGCATTCCCCTGTGGGAGCCGGGCTTGCCCGCGATGACGATCGCCCAAGCACTGCATACACCCAGGCCGTATAATCGCCGTTTTTCTCCAAGGCACCCTTCCCCGTGGGCAATAAACGCTACAGCTGCATCGGTCTGTATAACCCAAAATCCCCCGAAAACGTCGGCTCGGTGATGCGTGCCGCCGGCTGCTACGGCGTGGCCTCGGTGTTCTACACCGGCGTGCGCTACGAGCGCGCCCGGGACTTCATCACCGACACCAAGAAGGTCCACCACGACATTCCGCTGATCGGCATCGACGACCTGAAGAAGATCCTGCCCCTGGGCTGCATCCCGGTTGCCGTGGAACTGGTGGAAGGCGCCCGCCCGCTGCCTGAATACACCCACCCCGACCGCGCGCTGTATATCTTCGGCCCCGAGGACGGTTCCCTGGACAAGGAGATCCGCGACTGGTGCGAAGATGTGGTGTACATCCCCACCACGGGCTGCATGAACCTGGCGGCCACCGTCAATGTGGTGCTCTACGACCGCCTGGCCAAGGGCAACAACACCCGTTCGGGCCCCAAGTACTGATTCTGCGGGAACATCCGGCACCTGCGCGCAGTCAGCTAGTAACACTAGCCCTTGTTGGAGACAGATCATGAGCGACAGCAAAATTTTGCAACCTATCATCGAAGCCACACCGTTGAAGCCTCAGCCTACCCAGAACGTGCATGGCTGGGAGCGCATCGGCTCAGTGGCGGGCGGCGTGATGATGGTCGGCAAAGGCCTGCGCCGCGGCGGGATTTTCGGGCTGATCCAGGTGGCGATTGGCGGCGTGGCACTGGCCCGTGGCTTTACCGGGCACAGTTCGCTCAAAGACAAGCTGGAGCAGGGCCGCCAGGAGATGAACAGCGTGCGCACGAAGATCGAGCGGGCCGGGGAAGAATTGAAGAATTTGAAGACCAAGGCGGAAGTGGCGGCGCAGAAGGCTGTGAAACCCAAAACCTGACCTAAGTAATTGGACATGCTGGAGATTCAAATGTGGAAGGGGGCTTGCACCCTCCCACATTTTGAATTGCACAGGGCTTGGGATCAGCGCAGCAGTTTGCTATCCAGTACCACCGACGACTCGCCGATTACGCTTTCAGCCAACTGAACGAACTCTTTGGTGTTGATGCTGTTCACCCGCATCACCGCCTGCGCCAGATCATCCAGGGAGCGCTTGTTGTGGGTTTTCACGCGGATCTCGCGGTCCAGGTCCTGCAACACCAGTACCGCCCGCGCTACACCAGCGCTGCCGATTTGCTCGCCCCTCAGCGTGGTGACCGCCTTGCTTTCTTTGGCCAGGCGCGCCTGGATCGCCGCATAACGCTCATCGGTGAGGCCCCCGGCACGTCGCACCAGTTCAATCGCGTAATACTCCCCCAGGCCCTCGCTGATCCAGTCACTGCTGTCGTGGTCGTTGAAGCGCCCGATGGCCTGCACCACCTCGCGCAGCAACGGGCTGCTGCCATTTTCGCTGACCAGTGGCGTACGGCTGTTGAGGTAGATCGAATCGTGCGACGCCCAGGCACCGCGGCGCATCGGGTCACTCGCGCCGACGATCAATAATTTGGCGGGATGGCGTGGGAACGCAGCGTCCACCTGCGGCCACACAAACGTCAGCAGCGTCAGCACGTCCATGCGGCGCATGCCCTGCCCCTTTGGCGAGGCCACGGTGACCTCGGTTTCACCCAGGCGCAGGCGACGGCTGCCGAGGTTACCGGCGAGCATCCAGCCGGTGGGGCGGTCGAACAGGCGGGACACGTTGTCGATGCGGAATTTGTTTTTGCCAATGCGCGGCCAGGCGGTTTCGACGCTCTTCCAGCCCGCGGGCAGTTCGAACATCAGGCGCGAGACCAATTCAATGCCATCTTGCTGGTCCAGGCGCGCAGCCGGCACCAGGTCTTCACCGCGCAATAATGCCCAATTGGGCGTGGCCCGTGTGTCAAAGGTGCCCGGCTTGCGCGCGTGGGTCAGGCGCACGCGGTAGGTCAGGCTGGCCTTGTCGGCGCTGGGCTGCCACACACCACGGCTGCCCGTGACTTGCCATTGGCCGTCGGCCTTGAAGTCGCTGTAATCGCCACTGCGGCCCAGGTCAAAGTCCAGGCTGCGCACCGCCGAGCCTTGGGACAGACTGACGCGCACCTCGGCCTGCTCGCTCTGGGGCAGCAGCTTGACGTGATAATCCAGGTCAACCTTCTTAGCGCACCAGCCCGGCCCGCTCAGGGCCAGCAATACCAGGGCCGCTGCCAACTTGGCTGCCACCTTCATACACACTCCTTTGTTCAGCCTGCACGGAAGATCAGGTAATCCTCCCAGTCGTCCTCTGGCACGCTGCCTTCGCTGAGCATGCGCCCGGACTGGGAAATGCGTTCATGGTGCACGGCATCGCGGTCGCCGCAGACCAGGTGGTGCCAGAGCGGCAAATCCTTGCGCTCGCTGACCAGGCGATAGCCGCAGGTTGGCGGCAGCCATTTGAACTGGTCGGCCTGGCCGGGCGTGAGCTGGATACAGTCCGGCACCGAAGCGCGGCGATTGGGGTAATCGGTGCACTGGCAGGTTTTCAGGTCGAGCAGTTTGCAGGCGATACGCGTGTAATAGACGCTGTTGTCGTCTTCATCCTCAAGCTTTTGCAGGCAGCACAGGCCGCAGCCGTCGCACAACGACTCCCACTCCTCCTGGTCGAGGTGCTCAAGGGTTTTGCGTATCCAGAAAGGTTCGACTTTGGCGGCCATGGCTCAACATCAGTATCAGAAGGTGAAAAGGCCGCCAGTCTAGTGCCCAAGCCCGTTACGGCCAAGCGCTTACGACTGACGGTGTTGCAAGACTTGTCAGGCCTGGGTTGGCGCAGTAGTTTTGAACCCCGGCTTTTTTCATCAGGATCTGTCCATGAGCGATAACCCACGCGTTGCCGATTACCCGATCCATACCCAATTCACCGAACGCTGGTCGCCCCGCGCCTTTACTGGCGAAAGCATCCCGCAAGAGACGTTGCTGAGTTTCTTCGAAGCCGCACGCTGGGCACCCTCGGCGTACAACTCGCAGCCGTGGCGGTTTCTCTACGCCCGCCGGGACACGCCGGACTGGGAGCGTTTCCTGGGCCTGCTGAATGAGTTCAACCGCAATTGGGCGCAGCACGCGTCGGCCCTGGTCATCATCGCGTCGAAAACCGACTTCATCGCCCCCGGCGCTACAGAAGAAACCCCGGCGCTGTGGCACACCTTCGACACCGGCTCGGCCTGGGGACACCTGGCGCTGCAAGCCAGCCTCAGCGGCTGGCACACCCACGGCATGGCCGGTTTCGATCAGGAGCTGACCCGCAAAGAGCTGAAGATTCCACAAGGCTATGCGCTGCATGCGGCCGTAGCGGTGGGTAAGCTGGGTGACAAGTCGAGCCTGCCGGAATACCTGCAAGGCCGTGAAGCGCCGAGCCCGCGCAAACCGTTGAGCGAGCTGGTATCAGAAGGTGATTTCCGCTTATAAGGCCCGACGAAAGCTGCACCTGAGCAGTGCAGCTCTATCGGAAAGGGATCAGGTCTCTGGATCTTTTTTGATTGCAATATCGGGTATCGGTTGATAGTACGGGCCGTAGTCCATCAGCAATTCATCACCTTTCTTGATGTGTTTATTTGCCACGAAGAACGTCAGATTTTTCCCAACGCTGATGGACACCACATTGTTTGTTTGCCACACCGGCCCGCCGCGCAGCTGAGAGGTGTTGACCAGGCTCAGCGTATTGCCGCTATTCAATGCACTGACCGTACGTTCACGCGAGCGCGTGCCGAACAAGTAGGTCAAAACCGCACGCGAACCTTTTTTGCGCTCCTCCTCAAACAGGGCAACTTGATTGGGGTAATACTTTCCCGAGTACGGGCCCAGCACTTCGAATCTGGGGATATCTCGCCGCGCAAACACCGAAGCACCACGTACCGGCCCTTCGTCATCCAGCGGTGTCATCACCTCCAAGGTGTCATCAAATCGAGTGCCGTGCTGCCTCTCGGATCTTAACCAGTCTTTTATCGACTCTTTAATCTGACTGCCGACCGAGTTTCTATCGGCTGCACTCATACCATCCAACAATTCATTCCAATAGGTAATCCGAATATCGTCAATAGCCCCCTCCAACTCCCTGGTCAAGCTGATTCCGGGATTTCTCGGGTCCTGTAGGATGGGCAAGGAATTATCGATTTGATGGGGAGCCAGAGTACGAACGTACATGACACCTGGTTCAGTCTTGATGCTCGGGCCGGCTGCCGATGACGGCTCAGGTACCTGTGCCTGTTGCTTCACGACTGGGGCAGTTTCAGGGCGGGGCATCGACAGGTCCAAAGGTTCCTGCTGCGATGGTTCAACGAAATCAGACGCAGGCCGCTTTCTACCTGGGAGTGCGGGAGGGCTTGTACTTGTACTTGTACTTAAAGTGCCCGTACTCATGGGTGACACGGCAGGTGGAATGCGACCGACACGCCGTACAGCCTCCGTGGTGAGGGACCCATCGATTCGAACAAACCAGGACCATTCGAGCGGGCTGAGATTGTGCTGAGCCTGAAAAGCCGCCGGCGTGACTTTATTGCCAGGCTGTTGGGCAAGCTGGCTCCATTGCTGCAAATGCGTATCGGCGATCTTGGTGTAAGTGCCGCCAGCAGCCTTGAAAAACAGCGCCTGCGCCGCAGGCCCCACACTTGCGTCCTGCCTTGCGTGGTTTCGAAAATCACCTAAATCAAGATTATACCGAGCGGCGAAACCCTGCATGGTCACCGTGTCGCGTGCCTGCTGAGTCATCCCTTGCCATTCAAGAAGATGATCCGGTCTGATTGCAAACGCCGGTGTCCCGTTAGGGCGGTCACGCACGATCTTGCCCACATCACTCAAGCCACCACGGCCATCCAGGTAATACGCGAAGGTCGGCGGATGGATTTTATGTTGTCGGGCGAAACCTCGGACAGTGATCTTCTGCTGCTCTTGAGGGGACAGCGCTTCCCAGGCCCGGAGGTGATCGGCGTTAATGATCACACCGCCTTTGCTTCCCAGGCGCTGCCATTGATCGCCGTGCACCTGCTGGACCAGCAACTCGGTTTGCCGATTGTTGTGATAGATCCGCGCCTGGACAACACCCTCTTGCGTACGTGTCACTTGGCGAACTTCATACACCGCCGTCCGCCCATCACTGTCGATATGACGAATATGTGACAAATGGCCATCGGCAGCCACGTAAAGCCCCTGACTGTTTCGTACAAGCCCGGCGATTTTCGACTTGGGGGCCTCATATCGACTGAATGCGGTGTTGCTCAGCTCCACCCCTGATTCGATGTATGCGGTGCCGGCCAGGCCATCCACAGCGTGGATATCAGGGGTAAAACTGTCGAGCGGGCGCCCATAGGCGCGCATCGTGTCGCTATCAAAGGCATACCATTTGCCATTGTGCAGCACAGCCCCCCCTCTGACCCTGTCGCCTGCCACGTTGAAGGCCCCCGTTGCCGCGTCTCCGTACTGCTTGCTGGCAGCCTTGAGCACGTCATAACGACCCGCCGTGCCCCTGAGCTGCTTGAGTTGCCGGCGCACATAACTGCCGCCTTTGGTCGCCAACCGACCACCGCCCACCAACAGATCTCCAACGCCGCTCAACGGGTTGAGGGCATCTACCATGGTAGCTCCGACAAACCTTGCAGCCTTGGCCGCATGGCGTGTCGATGACAAGGCTTTACCCAGTACCTTGCCTGTTTGCGCAGCCTTGCCGACCCCCACGGTGAGCAGCCCGACGACATCCAGAGCCAGATCAAAGAGGCCTTGCCCGACGTTACCCTGGCGAAAATTGACGATGGCCGAGCGTAGCGGGATGAGATTCAGGAAGAACTCGCCAATCGCCTCGTTGCGGCTTCTGTCCTGATCATAGGAAGTGGTTCCCCTGGCCTCATTCAATAGATCATCGTTTTTCAGGTCGAGGGCCTTTACAAATACGCGGGCGATTGCATGACTGCGCGCAGAGTTGAAGCTGTCAGGCAGCACCGCCTCATCAGAGACAGCCTTGAACTGCCGAGCGCCGACATCATCGTGGGGCTTGAACGGCGCGGTTCTCGTAAGGATATCGGCATCCCGTTCATCCATCTTGTGAGAGGTGAAAGGGGCAGTGAGGCGGCGTATCCGATAATTCCTTTTTTCGATCACGCCCCGTCGGGTGTCAATCAGATAGACATTGGTTTGCCCATTCCTGGTGGCCTTCATCTCCAGGGTGTGGCCTCTGGTACGCAACATGGGCGGGCTAAATAAATCAGGGGCAACTGTATATTGGTTGGTATGGAAGAATTCCAACTCGCCGTATTCGAGGTTCTGACGATCTTCCAGCGGTAACGCCGAGATCAGGTGTCGGACCAAGCCTTGGTGGGCTTCTTCATGGGTGTTGATAGCCGCATCGAACGCGGTCTTGAACGACGCGGCAACACTCAATTTCCCCGCCCTGCCAAGGCTGCAAACTTTATCGATGGGCAGACGCTTGTCATTGCTGATCCAATGATCTTCAGCCCCGAGCGGGGTGCCTTCCATGACGATATCCAGCATCGAGCGCATACCGGGATAGAGACCGGGCCGCCCTTCTTTCAACCTGGCCTTCTGTATAGTTTTGACCTCAAACAAGCTTGGGTCCAAGCCGGGAAACGCCTCTTCAAGCAGAACCAAGGCATCCGCCCTTCGACTGGGGATCGGCGTTTGCAGCACAGCGCTGGTGGTTTTTATAGAACTCAAGTGACTGTTAAAGGCCACCCTTACACGCTCCATTGCATCCGCCGAAGGCGTCTGATCAGCACTGAAGAGGGGATCGTTAACCACGGCCCAGTCCCTCAATGCCTGATAATCGATCTGTTGGCTGACGTCTTCGTCGCTCTCAAGCTGCTCAGCAGCCAGCAAAACCTCGGCATACTCCATGCCCAGCGTACGGCCAGGGGTGCGTGCTTCGATCCTAGCCACCGCCATCGCCAAGTGTGTCCAGAGCACGCTGGCGTAGGTCACACTGGCAGGAATATTCTTGATCAGAAACTGCGGCGCTATCCTGGCCAACAGCAGAGAGGCACACAGGTTGGCGGTTTGCGCGGTGGCCCGGCCGTTTTCAATCAAGTGTGTAGCCAGCCTCTGAATCACCGCCGACGCCGTTTGCCCCCAGTGTTGACGGCTTGCCAGATCAAACCCGGCGACGGTGTCGCGGGCAGGCGTGACCAGGGACTCCGGATCAAGTCCAAGTTGGATCGCCGTTAACACATAATCGCTGCTGTCGACGCCCGCAGGGATGCCGTCCAGCCTGGACCGAATGGCATGCCCCAGCGCCATGGCCTTGGGCGAACCGAGCAGTTTTTCCATCGCCAGCACCGGCGCCTTCAGATCCGCTTCAGACACCGAGCTTTCGCTGATCAAATAGCCCAGGGCACCTTTCGCGCTATCCGCCAACGGCAAGCCTGGCAACCCACTGCTGTTGCTTTGCATCAGAGTGATGATGCTGTTCTGGTCTTGAAGGGGCATCTGGACGGGCCACGACAACCCGCCACCGAGGTTGCCCAAAGGATGAACTCTCGCCCGTTCGGCAATCATTTCCTGCAGGCTCGTCAACGCCTCCAGGGTTTTCGGAACCTCTGTGCCACTGCTGGACAAATAAGACTCAAGGCTGACCACTCGGTTGGCAGACAGTGGTTGCGCGGCCGGATCGGCAGAGTTGTCACACACGTACATCGTTGTGTTTTTGAGCTGCGATGCCAGCGCACTCTCCATCTGCGCTCTGGATAGCGCTGGGGTTTGAACGAGTTGCCGGTTCAAGTCCTGGATAATATTCTGCAACTTATCGGCCAGGGTTCGCCGGTTGCAGTGCTCTGCGAGCGCAGCATTAAGTGATTCAGGCTGTTTAATTGCGCGAATATCGACGGCGTGCACAACCTCTTCAGGAGGTTGGACAGCAGGGGTAACGGGCAAGCTGGAATGCGCGAGGGGGCGGGTATAACCCCCCGGCGAAGTGAGGGTATTCATAGGGGCTGTCCTTAGTCAACGAAGCGCTACCTGCGCTATCTGAAGTCCCTGGGTGGAAAATCAGAGAAGAAGGTTCCCTATAAACTGTCAGGCTTTATGTGAGTGACTATAGGTGAACGAGCACGCCCGGTTGCCAGGCGCCCTGGTCAATAGCCGCGCTCGAAATTCACTTCCCCGCGCAACGCTAGCTTGGCCTGGTAGGCGCGCACGTTTTGCACAAACAACGCCACCATCATCGACGGCGAGGTCGGTGCCGAGCTGTGACCGGTCAACAGCAAACCCCACGCGGTCCAGAACGGGTGGCGTTGCGGCAACGGCTCCTGACGGCATACGTCGATCACCGCGCCGGCCAGATGCCCTTCTTTCAGGGCCTCGACCAAGTCGGCATCCACCACCGCCACGCCGCGCCCGACGTTGATAAACAACGCCGTCGACTTGAATTGCTTGAACAACGCCGCGTTGTACACGTCATGGGTGTCCGGGGTATTGGGCAGCAGGTTGATCACGTAATCGACCTCGCCCACCAAGCGGCCCAACTGATCGAGCCCGGCCACTTCGATAAAGGGTGCCTGTTCCCGCGCCGTACTGGCGATGCCGTACAGCTTGACGCCAAAGGGCACCAGGAAATCAGCCACGCTTTTGCCAATATCACCCGTGCCGACAATCAGCGCCGTGCGCCCCGCCAGGCTCTGACCCATGCGGTTGTCCCATTTTCGCTCGACCTGGCTAACCAGCCGCGCCAGCACTTCGCGCTCATGGCCTAGCATATAGGTGAGGACAAACTCGGCCATGACCTGGCCGAAGATGCCAACCGCACGGGTCAGGCGATAGTCGCGGGGCAAGCCATCGGCCAGCAGCGGCGTGATACCGGCCCAGGTCGATTGCAACCACTGCGGGTGATGGCCCTGGCGCAGCAGCGTCGCCAGCAGATCGGGCTGGCCCAGCCACACCGGGCAATCGGCGGCCAGGCGCGAGAGTTCGGCCGAGTCACCGCTGGTCAGCACGTCAAGGTCCGGGGCGGCCTCCTTGAGCAGTTGGGTGTAGAGCGGGTGATCCTGTTCAGCAATCAGAACACGCATGGTTCAAACCTTTCAAAAACAATGCAGACGGACGCACGCATCCTTACGGCCACCGTCGTCTAATACGATTCCATTTAAAGCATGTGCCCTGACACAGGCACTGATCGATCACATCGGGTCGTTGCGGCGCAGCAACTCTTCGGGCAAGTGCTCGATGTACTCGTCTTCGGCCGGCGGCATTTGCAGGTGGTAGCCCTGTTTGTCGAGGTTTTCCAGCACCACGGTGATGTCTTCGCGCGACAGCTTGCGCTCCGGCGTCAGCACCATGTCAAACGCGTGATGCGCCTTGCCGAAGGCGTCCATCAACGGCTCGGGCACGCGCTCGAGGGCATCGCTTTTGAGCACGTAGAGGTACATGCCGTCTTTTTTCTTGCTGCGGTAGATGGAACAAATACGTTTCAAGGCTGTTCTCCGGCATTGGCCAGGCTGTCGAGCAGCGCCTGGCCCATCAACTCGCGGCGCCAGCCACGCAGCGAGTCTGGCAATTGGTAAGGCCCATCGGGGTAGCCACTTTTGACCAGGGCTTCGAGGGTTTTCTTGCGCAGCATCAGTTCCGGCGCCATCTCCAGGCGCTCGGCGAACGTCTGGCCCAGGGCGCGCAGTTGCTTGATCAGCGCGGCGGCATCCACCGGCAACGGTTCGGCCACGGCGGGAGGCCATTGGTCCATCGGCACGCTACCGGCACGTTTGATGAGGTCCAGCAGGAACTGGCCGTCCTGACGCACGGTACGCGGGTGCATGTCTTCGATCTTGCCCAGCGCTGCCAGGTTGTCCGGCTGGGATTTGGCCAACGGCCAGAGCGAATGCTCGCGGATGATGCGGTTGCGCGGCAGGTCACGGGCGCGGGCCTGCTGCTCGCGCCAGGCGCACAATTCACGCAGCACGGCAAGTTGGGCACGGGACAGTTTCCACGCCAGCTTGGCGTCGCGGTACACCTCGAAAGGGTCGATTTCGCGGCGCAGGTTGGCGACCAGTTCGGCACCGTCTTCCAGGACCCAGGCGTACTTGTCATCCGATAGCTGCGGGCGCAGGCGAATATAGACCTCGGCCAGGTGCACCGCGTCTTCGGCGGCGTAACTGACCTGCGTCTCGGACAATGGCCGCTGCAGCCAGTCCGAGCGGGTTTCGCCCTTGGGCAGCTCGATATCCAGCACCGCTTGCACCAGGCGCGAATAACCCATGGAAAAGCCGAGGTTGAGGTAAGCCGCGGCCAACTGGGTGTCGAACAACGGCGCCGGCAGGCTGCCAGTCAGGCGCAACAGCACTTCCAGGTCTTCGCTGCAGGCGTGCACCACCTTGATCACCGCTGGGTTCTCCAGCAAAGCGGCCAAGGGTTGCCAGTTGTCGATGGTCAGGGGGTCGATCAGGTAAGCGCGCGCGCCATCACCGATCTGGATCAGCCCGGCAATAGGGTAAAAGGTGTCGACCCGCATGAATTCGGTGTCGAGGGCGACGAATGGCAACTGCTGCCATTGGGCGCAATGCTGGCCGAGGCTATCGTTGTCGCAGATCCAGTGAATATCGATGGCCACACGGCTCTCCCTTGAAGAATGGCGCGCAGTATATATCGCGAAAGGGGCTTGCGAGCATCCGCAGTGCACACACCATCATGAAAACTCCGACAGGAGATGAAGAATAGTCCGACAAATGGGAGTTATCCTCTCTTACGCAGCACGTACACACACCACAGTTTGGAGCCCGGCAGGAACTCCTGGTAATTCAGAACCTTGAAGCCCGCCTGACGAAACTCATCCTCTACCGGTGTACCCGCGCTTACGGAAACAATCACCGTGTCGCGGCTGACGCGGTGAAACTCACGCAACAACATTAATCGCACATCGCTGCTGGGCACATGACGAAACAACTCCAGGCAGAAAATGCAGTCCACCGCATTCGCCGAAAGGCCAATCGAAAACGCCGAGCCCTGGAAAGTTTTGACACGTTTGAGCAACGTGCCCGGGTGATGGGTACGCGCGTGGTCGAGCATGGCCTGGGAGTTGTCAGAGGCGAGGATCACCCGGTTGACGTGCTCGGCCAGCACCGGCCAGAAGCGCCCCGAACCACAGGCCAGGTCAAGGATAAGCCCTGGCTCACCCGCGACCTTCAGCGCATGGCGAACCAGCCGCGCATCCCGCCACGCGGCCAAGCGCTGCAACAGCCTTGGCGGACGCGGATCACCACAGACCCTGGCATGCTCACGGTCACAGCGCTCGGTGAATTCAGTCTCGATGGGGGATGGAGGTTGTGGCGACATCACGGGCTCATGTGGGTAAAACGGTAGTGAACGACCTTGATTCCCAGCTTAACCACTGCAACGTGAAAAAAAGGTCGAAAGCCGCCAC
Source organism: Pseudomonas sp. OST1909 (assembly GCF_015277575.1). Taxonomy (NCBI): domain Bacteria; kingdom Pseudomonadati; phylum Pseudomonadota; class Gammaproteobacteria; order Pseudomonadales; family Pseudomonadaceae; genus Pseudomonas; species Pseudomonas sp. OST1909. The sequence goes on along the minus strand of NZ_CP063780.1, from coordinate 2,041,059 downwards.
CGTAAACTCCGTCACGCCTGATGCAGGTACCAGCGCCAATCCTGCTCACCGACCTCGCCCATGAACTGGCGATATTCGGCACGTTTGACTGCCAGGTAAACACCAAGGAATTCACTGCCAAACGCATCCTTTGCCCATCGCGAAGCCTCAAGCGCACGCAGGGTGGTCAGCCAGTCAGTGGGCAACAGCTCCTTGGCCTGGGCATAACCGTTTCCTTCCACCGGGGCGCCAGGGTCGCGTTGCTCGCGAATGCCGCGATGGATGCCGGCCAGGATCGCGGCGGCCGCCAGATAAGGGTTGGCATCGGCGCCGCAGATGCGGTGCTCGATATGCCGGGAACTGGCCGGGCCACCGGGCACGCGCAGGCTGACGGTGCGGTTGTCCACGCCCCAGGTGGCAGCCAGGGGTGCATAGCTGTTGGTTTGGAAACGCCGATAGGAGTTGGCGTTGGGGCAGAACATCAGCAGCGAATCGAGCAACGTACTCAGCATCCCGCCCACCGCCTGGCGCAGCAGTGGCGTGCCATCAGCCGCCTCGCTGGCGAACAGGTTATTGCCCTGGGCATCGGCCAGGCTGACGTGCATATGCATGCCGGTGCCGGCCAGGTCGTCGAACGGCTTGGCCATGAAACATGCGGCCATCCCATGCTTGTGGGCCACGCCCTTGACCAGGCGTTTGTAGCGCACCGCTTCGTCCATCGCCTGTAAAGCATCAGTGCGATGTTCAAGGGTGATTTCCACCTGGCCCGGGGCGTACTCGGAGATGGCCGTGCGCGCCGGGATACCTTGCAGCTTGCAGGCGCTATAAAGGTCGGCGAGAAACGGCTCGATCTGCTCCAGTTCGCGCAGGCCATACACCTGGGTCGAGCGCGGGCGATTGCCGTCCATATCCCGCGCCGGTTGCGGACGACCGTTGCCGTCGGGCTTCTGGTCGAGCAGGTAGAACTCCAGCTCTGCCGCCATCACCGGGTAATAGCCATCGGCCTTGAGTGCATCGATGACCTTGGCGAGCAAATGCCGAGGGTCGGCCACGGTGGCGGGCAAGCCTTGTGTGGGGTGCATGCTGACTTGCACCGCTGCGGTAGGAATCAAACGCCAGGGCATACGCTGCAAACTGCCACTGATCGGGTAGGCGCGGCAGTCGATATCGCCGACTTCCCACACCAGCCCTGAGTTTTCTACGTCATCGCCATTGATGGTCAGGCCGAGAATGGTGCTGGGCAGTGGCCGGCCGGTTTCGTACACCGCCAGCAGTTCGTCGCGGTGCAGCAGCTTGCCGCGGGGGACGCCGTTGTTGTCGAGGATAAACAGCTCGAACATCTCGATGTCGGGGTTCTGCTCAAGGAAGGTTCGGGCTTCGTGCAGGCGGGCAAAGACACTCATAGCAATTCTCATACGTTTGGGTCAGGCAGGCGCAGATGCGCACAGGTGCGCGTCATCCGTGGGGGTGGATCAACGTAGAAGAGAGGTGTCTGGCGGGCGCGCGTGTCGACAATGGAACAAGGCCCAGAACGCAAGTGCAGAAGGCAGTGTCGCGGCGTGAGTGTCGGGGCAACCGTCCATGCGCGGATCACAGAAATAGAGAACCCCGAGCGTCACACGCCTGGATAGGCGGTTAAATTCAGGCTTGATGGAGTTTGGGTGCAGTTTGGCTAAACATTCCTCACCTTGCCACCCTGCCCGGCGCTGGAAATAATGGGCGCCCCGACCGTGCCCCAAGGACTCGCCCCCATGAAAGCTCCTCTGGCCCTCTGTGTGCTGGCAAGCCTGGCCAACATCGCCCAGGCCGACACTGTTCCGTCACGTCTTGACGAGGTGATCCAGCGCGGCACCCTGACCGTTTGCACAACGGGCGACTACAAGCCCTACACCTCATTGCGCGCCGATGGCCGTTATGAAGGTATCGACATCACCATGGCCGAGTCCCTGGCCAAGAGCCTCAACGCCACGATCAAGTGGGTGCCCACCACGTGGAAAACCCTGATGCCGGACTTCCTCGCCCAACGGTGCGACATCGCCGTGGGCGGGATTTCGGTGTCGCTGGAGCGGCAGAAAAAGGCGTTCTTCAGCCAATCGCTGGGGGTTGACGGCAAGATCCCACTGGTGCGCTGCGCCGATGTGCAGCGCTACCAAACGGTTGAGCAGATCAACCAGCCACAGGTGCGGGTGATCGAGCCGGCAGGTGGCACCAATGAAGTGTTTGCCCGTGCCCACCTGGGCCAGACGCAGATTCGCCTGCATGACAATGTAACGATTTTTGATGAGCTGCTGGCGGGCAAGGCCGATGTGATGATTACCGATGCCAGCGAGGCGCGGTATCAGCAGAAGCTCAAGCCTGGGTTGTGTGCGGTCAATCCTGAGCGGCCGATGCAATACAGTGAAAAAGCCTTCCTGCTGCCTCGCGATGATGTGGCCTGGAAGAGTTATGTGGATCAGTGGTTGCACTTGAGCGTGGCGACCGGGGGGTATGCGGGGATTGTCAGCCAGTGGTTGGCTGCGCCTTGAATTTTCTGCCATGACGGCCTGTCTGGCACACCGAGATCCAAATGTGGGAAGGGGCTTGCTCCCGATATAGGTGGATCAGCCAAAAAACTGTTAACTGACACTCCGCTATCGGGAGCAAGCCCCCTCCCACATCAGCTCGACGAACGCCCTGCACGCGGCGCTGCGATAGGCGCCCTTGCGGCTCAATAGTGCGGCAGTACGCTGCGGCAGCGGTGGGTCGATGGTCACGGCGTGCAGCCCCGTCTGCGCCTCGGCCAGTGCTTGGGGCAGGACGGTTGCCAGTGACGTGTTGCGGACGATTTCGATGATTGCGCTGATGGAGTTGGCTTCCATGGCGATAAATGGTTTCACACCTTGCCCGCGGCAGTAGTCATCGATATGGCGGCGGGTAGCGAAGCTCGTGTTCAGCAGCACCAGGGGTTGTTCAAGCCAAACGAGTCGGCTCAATTGGGGATGGCTGGCACTGACCACTACGCTCAGTTGTTCGACAAACAGCCCCTCGCACTCAATGTCCGGCCCATGTTCGCCGGTAAATCCGATACCGATATCCAGCAGGTCCTCGCCCAGTGCAGCTTCGATACGGTCCTGGGTCAACTCCTCGACGCTGAGGGTGATGCCCGGGTACAGCGTATTGAATCGCGCCAGCAACGGGCCGATCAGGTAGGCGGTGAAGGTCGGCGTCATGGCCAGGCGCAAATGCCCGCGGCTGAGGTCCTGCACATCGTGTATGGCGCGGCTGCCGGCCTGCAGATCCTGCAACGCCAGCCGCGCAAAGCGCACATAGGCTTGCCCCGCATCGGTCAGGCTGATACTGCGCCCGGAGCGGTCGAGCAGCGGCGCGCCGAGGCTTTCTTCCAGCTGTTTAATCTGTTGTGAGAGGGTCGGCTGCGATACATGCAGCGCTTCGGCGGCGCGGGTGAAGTTGCGATGCTCGGCAACGGCGAGCAAGTAACGGATATGACGCAGCAGCATCGACAGCGCTCCAGCTATAGGCATGACTTATAGACAGCATCATAAACCGGTCTTGGACGCTATAGCCGAAAACTTCCATCCTTGCCCCATCAGCGACGCAAGGAGAACCACCATGCAGCATCTCATCGATGGCTTCCGCAAATTCCAACGTGAAGCCTTTTCCCAACGCAGCGACTTGTTCAAGCACCTGGCGACCACACAGAACCCCGGCACCTTGTTCGTGTCCTGCTCCGACAGCCGTGTCGTGCCGGAGCTTCTGACCCAGCAGGAACCCGGCGATCTGTTCGTGATCCGCAATGCCGGCAATATCGTGCCGTCCTACGGCCCCGAGCCGGGTGGTGTATCGGCCACGGTCGAATATGCGGTGGCGGTACTCGGGGTCAGCGACATTGTGATTTGCGGGCATTCGGACTGCGGCGCCATGACTGCCATTTCCACCTGCAAGTGCCTGGACCATCTGCCGGCCGTGGCCAACTGGTTGCGTCATGCCGAGTCAGCCAAGGTGATCAATGCATCCCGTACGCATGTCTCGGACGCTGCGCGCCTGGATTCATTGGTGCGTGAAAACGTGGTCGCCCAACTGGCTAATCTCAAGACTCACCCCAGCGTTGCGCTGGCCCTGGAACAAGGCCGGATGAACCTGCATGGCTGGGTCTACGACATCGAAACCGGCGGCATCGACGCTTTGGACGGGCACACCGGGCGCTTCGTCTCCCTGCTCGACCATCCAACCACCCGCGCCCACGCTGCCTGAACCTTAACCACCCAAGAGGACATCACCATGTTGCAATCCCAATTCGCCCAAACCCCACGCCTGGCCCTGGCCGATACCGTTATCGACCTCAAGGCACGCAAGAATCTGTCATGGCAGGACCTCACCGATGGCACCGGCCTGAGCCTGGCGTTCGTCACCGCCGCCCTGCTCGGCCAGCACCCACTGCCCAAGGAGGCGGCCGACATCGTGTGCGACAAACTCGGCCTCGACCAGGACGCCAGCCGCCTGCTGCAAAGCGTCCCACTGCGCGGCAGTTTCCCCAGCGGTGTGCCGACCGATCCGACGATGTACCGCTTCTACGAAATGCTGCAGGTCTACGGCTCTACCTTGAAGGCCTTGGTGCATGAGCAATTCGGCGACGGCATCATCAGCGCCATCAACTTCAAGCTGGACATCAAGAAAGTCGAAGACCCGGACGGCGGCTCCCGTGCGGTCATCACTCTGGACGGCAAATACCTGCCCACTAAACCCTTCTGATTCCCGAGCGACCGTCTACGCTCTTGTCACACCAACAAGACCGAGGGACGGGTATATGAACACACTGCTGCGACTCACCTGGCTGCTGTGTTGCAGCCAGGTACGGGCCAGCTGAAAAATTTGACGTGTGAATACTCCAGTTTCACCTGCACCTTTTTCGCAAATTACCACTTTCACCCTTCACGACCCCAGACTTAGTTCATTCAACGACTAGGGTAATGGAACGGCAACTTTTATCTGCCGACTACCAAAACCCCAGCAGCTGAATAACAGCATGGAGCCGAGCGCATGACACTTGATACGCCAGTAATCACTATAAGGATCGGATTATTCTTTGATGGAACCGGAAATAACGCTTTGAACGCCCTGGCTGGCACCCCTGACAAAGGAGTCAGCTACCAGGGTGCGATTTCAAATATTTATCGACTCTATAAATACTACACCACTACCATCGTTCCAGAGACATTGATGCAAACGGGGATTTATATGGAAGGTGTGGGTACCAAAACCAATGATTTTGACAGCACGCTGGCGATGGCCGTAGGCGTGGACCTTCCATTAACCATAGGCGGCTACGGCGTTTTTGCGAAGTATGCCATGGCGGTTAGCAAAGCCTGTGCAACGATCGGGCAATTATTGTCTTCCATGCTACCAACACAGAAAAACGTAAACATCGAGTTTGACGTGTTTGGTTTCAGTCGCGGCGCTACCATCGCGAGACACTTCGCCAATATGGTCATATCAAAAAACAATTCTATATACCTGCCCATCGCTGAAATATTAAAAAAGTACGACATGGTACTGAGACAAGATCTAGACATTCATTTTCTGGGACTCTTCGACACTGTGGCGAGCATCTGGACATTGAATAACGGCCAGTGGCAGGACCCTCATGATACGGGCAATACTTCCGGCATGGATATTGAACTACGCTTGATTCATCCCAGCAAAGTGCTGCAAATCCAATCCATGCATGAGTATCGGTATAACTTCCCTCTGCGCAGTGTGCAACCGCCTTACGTAGAACTGCCCTTACCCGGCTGCCATTCCGATATAGGTGGCAGTTACGCCCTGGGCCCTGCCGTTCAAACTGAAGTTTGCCGCATCACACCAAAACGTTATTGGCCAAACCCGCACTACGATCCAAGAGCGCATGTGGTGGATGAAATTAATAACTTAAGAATGGATCCTATACTTAATGTTCTGCTGGAGCATAGTTCTGTCGAGTACTCTGTACTACCACTGCCCTATTATCAAGGTATCAGTCGTCGCGAGGTGAAAGGCGAATTGCAGCTCATTGCTGGCTGGGTAATGCTCGATACCGCCTGCCATAACGGTTGCAGTTTTGACAAGGACGCGTTCAAGGCGGACTACCCAATACCTGATGACCTCAAGCCTTTTTTACGCACGGCACTGATCCGGCGAAACGAAGTCAGCTCCCACATGCCCTTGACACCGTACTCCCCGCAAGAGCTGGCGTTTCTTGCGAGAGACTATATTCATATTTCGGTGGACTGGAAAAACGTATTAATGCCTTTTGCCCCGAGGCCGCTTAACCTGCTGACGGAGCCATTGCAGCAGCACATGCACGCGCAACTAGCGCTGGAGACGCACTTCAACGGGATTTTTGGCAACGAAAGTCCAAATCGACCCGATATGGATTGGCAGCGCAAAATTTTCATGAATGCTCACTCGATTTTCCCCCACCTCCGTCTGGGTGAGATGCGAGCAGAAAATTTCGTATCCGATAGCGCGATCATCATCGATAAAGTAGTAAGTTATTCCACGCCCCCCGCTCTGCCCCTCGATCACTGGAGCCTGGAAGGATTATGGAACTACGCCAATCAGACAATAACCCTGGACGCGCCTGGCGGCCGTATTGTCTACCGCTTCAATAGCCGTGACCTGTATTTGGTACTAGGCCCCGCAGTCGACGGCAATCATGTCCATTTTGAAGTCAAGCTCGACGGCCAGGCGCCTGCCCCGTACTCAGGCAGCGATGTAGCCCCAGACGGCACCGGCACCGTGATATCGAAGCGAAAGTATCATCTGGTTCATCGAACCGATAACACTGAAGAGCAAACATTCAGCATTACGTTTTATGGACCTAAAGTCGTGGTCTATGCTTTCGCTCTTGAGTGATTTCCCGGCTCTAAATCGCCCGACTCAACCACATCACGATAACCTGTCTCCTTTCCACAATAGCTGATGCTGACGGCGCGCTGAGCAAGAGCCGTCTACGCTCTTGTCACACCGACAAGACCGAGGGACGGTATATGAACACACTGCTGCGACTCACCTGGCTGCTGCTGTTATGTGGCTGCAGCCAGGTGCATGCTGCAACGGCTCAGGAAGCGGATGCCCAGGCCGCCAAGACCTTGCTGGAAAAGGCCTTGGCGTACTACCACAAGCAAGGTGACAAGGCCTTTGCCGCCTTCAGTCGACAGGGCGAATTCATCGACCAGGACCGCTATGTGTTTGTGGTTGATACCCAAGGCGTACTGCTGGCCAGTGGCGGCCCCTCGTCTGCGCTGATCGGTCGCGACGTGTCCGAGGTGCTCGGGCCGGATTTGCGTCAGTCATTCAAGGACGCGCTCAAGGTGCCCGAAAGCCAGGGTGTCCAGCAGGCCGACTATCGCTGGCAGAACTGGAACGACGGCAAGGTCGAACACAAGCATGTGTTTTATCAGCGGGTAGGCAAACGCATCCTGGCGGTGGGTTATTACCTGCCACGGGCCACGCCGGAACAGGCACGGGCGCTGCGTAACAAGGCGGTGGATGCGCTGGTGAAGGATGAAACCGGCACGCTCAAGGCCATCAACTCACTGCAGGGCGGCTTCCTGCAGGATGACCTCTATGTGTTTGTGGTTGACCTGAATACTCGACGTTATGTGGCACACGGGACAAACCTGCGTCTGATCAACACTGACTTTGCCAAGATCAAGGACCCGGATGGCAAACCGGTGGGTGAGCCGATCCTCAAGATGATGGCCGAGCAGGACCAGGGGGAATACAAATACCGCTGGAAAAACCCGGTGACGGGTAAGGTCGAGAACAAGCACGCTTATGTGCGCAAAAGCGGGCATTTCATGGTTGCGGTGGGGTATTACAGCCCCTGATCTGTTGGCTTTGATCGTTCCCACGCTCTGCGTGGGAACGCCGCCTGGGACGCTCCGCTTCCGCTTATCTAGCTTTGTCTTCACGACCGCGCAGTACCCGGTTCGGCATCACAATCGCCGCCGCCAGCCCAAACACCGATACCGCCGCGCTCACCATCAGCAAATGCCGAAACGTCACCGCCAACTCCCCGCGCAGCGCATCCTGCGCCGGGCCGGGTGCCGCGTTGAGGCCGTCAAGCAGCACGTTGCCAGAACTGCCTTCGGCCACCAGTGCGGCGCTCGTCAAATGGGCGAAACTGGAATCGTGCAACAGCGCCAGCAGCAACGCCGACATGCACGCCACCCCCACTGCCCCGCCCAAAGAGCGGAACAGGTTGGTGGTACTGGTGGCCACACCGATATCCCGTTGCTCCACCGAGTTCTGCGTACCCACCAACGAGGTCGGGAACTGCATACCGGCGGCAATGCCGCACAACAGCATGAATACGCTGGTGAGCACCACCGCCTGGGGCGCGCTGTAGGCCATGCCGAGAATCGCTAGCGGGCTCAACACCGCGCCGCTCAGGATCATCGGTTTATAGCGGCCAGTCACCGAGGTCATGCGCCCGGCGAAATACGCGCCCATCGGCAAGCCCATCGCCAAGGGCAGCAAGTGCAGGGCCGCACTGTCGGCACCGGCGCCGGTCACGGTCTGGTAACGCAGGGGCATCAGCACGGTCAGGGAAATCGCCTGGAAGCTGGTGACAAAAATCGTGCACCAACACAACACCGCACTGCGGTTGGCAAACAAGTGCATGGGCAGCAGCGGTTCGCGCGCGCGGCGTTCGTGCCACACAAACACGCTCAACGCCAGCAGTGCGCAGGCCAGCAACCCCAGCACTTGAGCGTCACGCCACGAATGGCCCTGGCCGATTTCGGTGATGCCCAGCAACAAGGCGGTGAGGCCGATGATCATCAGCACCGTGCCGAGGTAATCGATGATCGGCTTGCGCTGCGGCACCGGCAGCCCCACCAGAGTGCGATGGGCCACGTACCAGGCGCCGGCACCCAGCGGCAGGTTGATCAAAAACACCCAGCGCCACGACAAGTACTCGGTCATATAGCCGCCCAGCACCGGCCCCGCCACGCTGGCCACCGCGTACATGCTGCTGAAATAGCCCTGGTACCGGCCGCGTTCGCGAGGGGGAATGATGTCGCCGATGATTGCCTGGCTCACTGAAATCATCCCGCCGGCACCGACGCCCTGGAGAATCCGCGCCAGCACCAATTGCTCCATGCTTTGCGCCATGCCACAAAACAGCGACGCCAGGGTGAACACGCCCATGCCGATCAGCATCATGGGCCGGCGCCCATACAGATCGCCAAGCTTGCCGTAGATCGGCACCGCCACGGTCATCGCCACCATATAGCCGGAAATCACCCAGGCCAGCAGGTTGACGTCATGAAACTGCGCGGAAATGGCCGGCATGGACACCGCCACAATGGTCTGGTCCAGGGCGCCGAGGAAGATCGCCATCATCAGCGCAGCAAGAATACTGCGCACGGCGGGAACGGTTGGGGCGGGCTGATTGAGGTGAGTCACGGCAGAACCTTCGAACAAGGCCCGCAGGACAAGATCGCCCGCGGGAATGCTCAATACGATAGCAGGCTATTCGATAGGCTCGTAAGCAAGCCCGACGTAATTTTCTGCAATGGTTTTGCGCCCGGCATCCGAGTGGATGAAATAATCCAGCTCACTCTCGGCAATGCGCTGGCTGAAGGCGTCCGCCTGGGGAAACTCATGCAGCATCGAGGTCATCCACCAGGAAAATCGCTCGGCCTTCCATACCCGGCGCAGGCAGATCGCCGAGTACTTTTGCAGCAAGTCCAGGCGCCCTTCGCGGTACACCTTGAGCAAGATCCGGAACAACGTGCTCACATCACTGGCCGCCAGGTTCAAACCCTTGGCGCCGGTGGGCGGGACAATATGCGCAGCATCGCCAAGCAGGAACAGGCGCCCGTACTGCATGGGCTCCACCACGAAGCTGCGCAGCGGCGCGATACTTTTTTCAATCGAGGGGCCGGTCACCAACTGCTGCGCCAATGAACCGGGCAAGCGGGTTTTCAGCTCATCCCAGAAACGCTCATCCGACCAATCCTCCACAGCCTCGTCCTGCGGCACTTGCAGGTAATAACGGCTGCGCGTGGGTGAGCGCATGCTGCACAGGGCAAAACCCCGTGGGTGTTTGGCATACACCAGCTCGGCGTGTACCGGCGGCGTATTGGCGAGCACCCCCAGCCAACCGAAGGGATAGACCCGCTCGAATACCTTCAACGCCTGCGCCGGAATCGATTGGCGGGCGACGCCATGGAAGCCATCGCAACCGGCGATGTAATCGCACTCCAGGCGATAGGCTTGGCCTTGGTGATTGAACGTCAGCCAGGGTCGATCACTTTTCAGATCATGGGGCTGTACGTCGCACGCCTCGTACAGCGTGGTCGCGCCGGCGGCTGCGCGGGCGGCCATCAGGTCGCGAGTGACTTCGGTCTGGCCGTAGATCATCACCGATTGGCCACCGGTCAATGCCTTCAGATCGATCGGGATAAGTTGGTCATTGAGGGCAATGTCAAAGCCGGTGTGCACCAACCCCTCAGTCTCCATGCGTTGGTTCACCCCGGCTTCGCGCAACAGGTCGACCATGCCCTGCTCCAACACACCGGCACGGATGCGCCCTTGCACGTAATCGGCGCTCTGGCGCTCTAGAACAAGGGTTTGAATACCAGCGTTGTGCAGCAGCTGGCCGAGCAGCAATCCAGACGGACCGGCGCCAATAATGGCGACTTGGGTTTTCAGGGTTTTCATTATTTTTATGGCCTTCACGCTTTACCCGAACGTATCGAGTGAAAGAGTTGTCAGTGGACGTGTGGCTGACATTTTTCACTTGAGCGAACCGCATAAGAAGGTGAAAACTGCGTCAAAGCCTGCGCTTTTCGCCAATCGGGGCGATTACCGAACCATTATCCTGAGTATCGGATTGAAACCATGACCAAAACCGCGATTCCGGTCTTCAAGCTTTACGGGGAAAGCCAGCAGTGGCCGACGCCCGATTTGTTGCACTGCGAAACCATTTCCCGGCGCAGTCGGGAATACCAGTGGGAAATCCAGCCCCACCGGCACGCGGATCTGTGCCAACTGCTGTATGTGCACAAAGGCCAGGCACAACTGGAAATCGAAGGCCAGCGCACCACCCTCAATGAAGCGAGCCTGCAAGTGCTGCCGCCACTGTGCGTGCATGGCTTTCGTTTTTCCGAAGATGTGCAGGGTTATGTGGTGACCCTTTCGGCGCCGCTGGTCAGCCATTTGCAGGCGCAATTGGGCGACACCGTCGATGGCCTGCAAACCCTCGGCAGTTATCCTGCGGGCAAGGACAGCGACTACTTGAACAACCTGTTCGTGCGCTTGCAGGACGAATACGCCGATGATCAACCGGCACGGGACATGATGTTGCACGCCTTGGTCAGCGTGCTGCTGGTGTGGGTCAGCCGCCAGGCGATCCAGCGCCGTCATCCACGCGCCCCACGTGGTCGTGAGTATTTTCGGCGTTTCACCCAACTGGTCGAACAGCATTACCGTGAGCACCCCAAGATTGAAGATTTGGCCCACAAGCTGGGCATCTCGGTCTCACACTTGAACGGGACTTGTCGGGAGTTGGGCGGGCAACCGGCGTTGCAGATCATGCATGACCGCCAGTTGCTGGAAGCCAAGCGCTTGTTGACCTACACCAGCATGACCATCAATGAGATGTCCGAGGTGCTGGGCTTTTCCGACCCGACCAACTTCTCACGACTGTTTCGCCGCAGGGTCGGGTTTTCACCCAAGGCGTTTCGCGAGCAATTGAAGGCCGAGCAGCCTACCTGAGCGCGCTGAAACTGCCGGTGCGCGGCACGCATTGGTCCTGGTGGCAACTGATCGCGAACGCCGCCGGTTGCATGCGGGTTTGTTCGACGCGATAGGCGGCTGTCCCGTACAACGCAGTCGCCAATGCGCAGAGGGTGAAAATCGTCAGGTATTTTCTGGTTTTGATACTCATGGCACAGACCTCTGAACGGATCTACACGGTGCTGTTTAAAGCATAGGTCAGTCAGCGCAAGTTGCCATGATTGGCTGCCATTCAGCGCGTTTATATCGCCTTAGAGGCCGACGTCCCACGCAGGCGCCTCCGGAAACCGCAGCACCAGAAAATCCAGCAGGCTGCGCAGTGCCGAGGGCATGTGCTTGCGCGAGGCGTACACCGCATAGATGTTCATCTGCCGTGGCTCTGCTGCAGGCAGCAAGCGCACCAGTTCACCACTGCGGATCAGGTCACCGGCCTGATAACTGGGGAGCATCGCCACCCCTGCCCCGGCCAGGGTTATACGCAATAACGTGCTGGCCTCGTTGGCGGTGATATTGCCGTGCACCGGCACCGACACGTGTTCGCCCTGCTCTTCGAAATGCCACAGGCTCTTGCCGAAATAGGAGTGGGTCAGGCAGTTGTGCCGGGCCAGGTCTTCGACTTTCTGCGGCGCCGGATGCTCACGCAGATAGGCCGGTGTGGCACACACCACCGAGCGGCACACGGTCAAGCGCCGGGCGATCAGGTTCGGGTCCAGGTCATTGCTGGTGCGGATCGCCAGATCGATGCGCTCATCCACCAGGTTCACCGTGCGGTCGAGCATCTGCAAGTCCACCGTCACCAGCGGGTAGCGCTTGACGTACTCGGCAATGGCCGCGCCCAACTGCGCCTGGCCGAACGAGGTACTGACGCTCAGGCGCAACAAGCCCCGGGGCGCGTCATCGGGCTCGCTGACGGCGGCCTGCATATCAGCGCACAGCTCCAGCAATTGCCGGCAGCGCGGCAGGGTTTCGCTCCCGGCAGCAGTGAGGCTGAGCTTGCGCGTGGTGCGGTGCAGCAGGCGCGCGCCGACCCAATCCTCCAGCTCAGCCAGGTAACGCGAGACCACCGGGCGCGACAGGTCCAGATGATCGGCGGCGGCAGACTGACTGCCCAGGTCCACCACAGTGACAAACACGCGCATTGCTTGAAGACGATCCATGATCTGCCCGATTTCAGAAACAAACTATGTCCAAGCATCGCATTTTTTGTGGTGTTTTATGCAACTAAGCTCTACCCACCCCTTACCAATGGCAGGAGCTGCCCAATGTTCTCGACCTTCAAACGCTTGACCCTGGCCACTGCCGCCCTGGCCTTCGCCGCCCACGCGGCAGCCGCTGAGCTGAAACTGGACGTGTACAACCCCGGCGAAGCGGCGATCTTTCCCGTCAGCTCGGTGCTGGTCAGCGGTGCCAAAGACGCGATCCTGGTGGACGCCCAATTCGGCAAAGGCCAGGCCGAACAACTGGTGCAGAACATCCGCGCCAGCGGCAAGCACCTGACCACCATCTACATCAGCCATGGCGACCCGGACTACTACTTCGGCCTCGACACCCTGACCGCCGCCTTCCCCGACGCCAAGGTGCTGGCGCCGCAACCGGTGGTCGACCATATCAACGCCACCGTCGCCGGCAAGCTGGAATATTGGGGCCCGAAAATGGGCGCCGACAAACCGGCCAAGACGATTGTGCCGCAAGTGCTGCAAGGCCACAGCCTGACCCTTGAAGGGCAACAGCTTGAAGTGGTGGGTCTGGACGGTCCGCAGCCGGATCGCAGCTTTGTGTGGATCCCGTCGATCAAGGCTGTGGTCGGTGGTGTGGTTGTCGCCGAAAACATTCACCTGTGGATGGCTGACACTCAGGGCGCGCAATCTCATAAAGACTGGTTGAGCACCCTTGAGCGCATTGAAGGCTTGAAGCCAAAAACAGTGATCCCTGGCCACTACCTGGGCACCCCATCGCTGGCCTCGGTGAAATTCACCGCCGACTACATCAAGGCCTTCGACATCGAAACCGCCAAGGCCAAGGATTCCGCCGCCCTGATTGCGGCCATGAAACAGCGTTACCCCACCCTCGCCGACGAAAGCTCGCTGGAATTGAGCGCCAAAGTCGCCAAGGGCGAAATGAAGTGGTGATCGGCTTTAAACCCTAACCCTGATGGAGAACGTCATGAGCAAAATCGCAATCATTGGTGCCACCGGCCGTGCCGGTAGCCAACTGCTGGAAGAAGCCCTGCGCCGCGGGCATACCGTTACCGCCATCGCTCGCAACACCGACAAGCTGGGCGTACGCCCAGGCGTCACGGTCAAGCAGGTGGATGCCCTGGACGCCGATGCCCTGCAACACGCTATCAGCGGCAGCGATGTGGTGATCAGCGCCGCGCACTTTGCCACCTTGCCCGCCAGCGCCGTGATCGGCCCGGTGAAAAAGGCCGGGGTCAAACGCCTGCTGGTGGTGGGCGGTGCGGGTTCGTTGCTGCTACCGGACGGCAGTCGCGTCATCGATAGCCCGGGTTTCCCGGCGGAGTACAAGGCCGAAGCCAGTGCCGGGGCTGACTTCCTGGAAACGCTGCGTCAGGAAAAGGAATTGGATTGGACGTTCCTCTCGCCATCGGCGCTGTTCGACGGGACCGAGCGCACCGGCAAATTCCGCCTGGGCCAGGATGACCTGTTGGTGAGCAGTGACGGTAACAGCTCGATCAGCTTTGCCGACTACGCCATCGCCATGATCGACGAGGTTGAAACACCCAAGCACTCGCGTAAGCGCTTCACCGTTGGCTACTGACACCACGCGGTAAACATGTGGGAGGGGGCAAGCCCCTCCTACATTTGTGCCTGGCTGGCCAGCCAATCCATCAGGGCCAACAACCCGGCAGAAGGCACTGTCTGCGGCGGATACACCAGGTAATAGCCCATGCCCGTCGGCACCCGCAGTTCAAACGGCATCACCAGGCGCCCCGCCTTCAGGTCCTCGCCAATCAGCGCACGATCACCGATCGCCACGCCCGAGCCTTGTGCCGCCACCGTCATCGCCAGGTCCAGCGTTTCGAAATGATGCCCCTGGCTCAGACTGCTCAGGCGCGTACCCGCCGCTTTTAACCACAATGCCCAATCCCGCTGATCCCGCGTGGGGTGCAGCAGCACCTGGTGTTGCAGATCTGCTGGCGTGTGCAAGTTGTCCAGCAAGGCCGGCGCACAGACCGGTGTGAGTTGTTCATCGAACAAATGCCGAGCCTCCTCGGACTGCTCGGCGATGGGCGCATAGATCACCGCCGCATCAAATGGCTCGCGACGAAAATCCACGGTGTAGGCCACGGTGGTGGTGAGCTCCACCGGTACATCCGGGCGCTCCCTTTGCCATTGCAGCACGCGTGGCAGTAGCCAGCGCATCACACAGGTGGACGCCTTGAGCTGCAAAACCTCGCAGCGATTGCCGATTTGCTCCACGGCCTCACCGATCACGCCGAACACCTGCTGCACCCGCAGCGCCCACTCGCGACCTTCCTCGGTCAGGCTCAAACCCCGCGCCTGGCGCACAAACAACCCATAGCCCAAATGCCGTTCCAACCCCGCGATCTGGCGGCTCACCGCCCCCTGGGTGATGTGCAGTTGCTCGGCGGCGCGGGTGAAGTTGCAGCATTGGGCCGTGACCCAGAAGGTGTGCAATGCGGGCAACGGTGGAAGGCGTTTCATTAGGGCGCAGCCATGACGTGAGGACATGGCGAGTATGACTTTTTATCGATTGTTGCCGCTACCGGCCAGCCGTTCCAATAGCGCCTTCAATCCATAACAAGAGCGACCGGCATGGCAACCTGCGGCGAAGTATTGGTCCACCTCCTGAAAGGCTACGGTGTCGATCATGTGTTCGGCATCCCCGGTGTGCATACCGTGGAGCTGTACCGTGGTTTGGCGCGCTCCGGCATCCGTCACGTCACCCCGCGCCACGAACAGGGCGCCGGGTTTATGGCCGACGGCTACGCGCGCACCTGCGGCAAGCCTGGTGTGTGTTTCATCATTACCGGCCCGGGCATGACCAATATCACCACGGCCATGGGCCAGGCCTATGCCGATTCGATCCCGATGCTGGTGATTTCCAGTGTGCAGGCGCGCAGCCAGTTGGGCGGCGGGCGTGGCAAGTTGCATGAGTTGCCGAATCAGAGCGCACTGGTGGCCGGCGTGGCGGCTTTTTCCCATACCTTGATGTCGGCCCACGAATTGCCCGGCGTGCTGGCACGGGCGTTTGCACTGTTTCAGGCCGGGCGGCCGCGCCCGGTGCATATCGAGATTCCGTTGGATGTGCTGGTGGAAAATGCCGATGCCCTGCTGGGCAGCCAGCCGGTCAGCGTGGCCCGCGCCGGAGCGGCACCGACGGCGATCGAGCACATGAGCCGCTTGCTCGCCACCGCCCAACGCCCGCTGATTCTGGCCGGTGGCGGCGCCATCGATGCGGCGCCCGAGTTGACCCGCCTGGCCGAAACCCTCGGCGCGCCCGTGGCCCTGACCATCAATGCCAAAGGCCTGTTGCCTGCCGCACACTCATTGTTGATCGGCTCGACCCAGACCCTGGCGGCCACCCGCGCCCTGGTCGCCGAGGCCGATGTGGTACTGGCCATCGGCACGGAACTGGCGGAAACCGATTACGACGTGACCTTCGCCGGCGGCTTCAAGATTCCCGGTACGTTGCTGCGCATCGATATCGACCCGGACCAGACCGTACGCAACTACCCGCCCGAGGTGGCCCTGGTGGCCGACGCGAAAATCGCCGCCCGGGCGCTGCTTACCGAACTGGACCGCCAGCCACTGGCGCCGCGCAATACCGATTGGGGCCCGGTCCGCGTCGCACGTTTGTGGACCGAGCTGGAGCCCACTTGGGACGCTGCCACCCGTGCACACACGCGGCTTCTCAACACCGTCCTGGAAGAACTGCCCGGCGCCGTGCTGGTGGGTGATTCCACCCAACCGGTGTACAGCGCCAACCTGACCCTGAACCTCGACCGACCACGTCACTGGTTCAATTCATCCACCGGCTACGGCACCCTGGGCTATGCCCTGCCCGCCGCCATCGGCGCCTGGCTGGCGCGCGGCGATGGGCAACCGGTGGTGTGCCTGATCGGCGACGGCGGCCTGCAATTCACCCTGCCGGAACTGGCCAGCGCCGTGGAAGCCGGCACACCGGTGATCGTGCTGTTGTGGAATAACCAGGGCTATGAGGAGATCAAGAAATACATGCTCAATCGTGCCATCGAGCCTGTGGGTGTAGACATTTACACCCCGGACTTTATTGGCGTAGCCAAGGCCCTGGGCTGCGCGGCAGAGAGCATCGAAGGCATCGAGCATCTGCGCTCGGCACTGCGCGCCGCAGCTAATCGCCAGGGGCCGACGCTGATTGAAATCGACCAGGGGCGGTGGGAGTCGACCAGGCCCGGAACTCGCTCTATGTGACTCTGGTTTTCCCCTGTGAGAGGGGCGATCTGTCAGTTATCCGCAATTTTTAGATAGCCCCAGCGACTTTCTGATTTGCCCCACTTGCCCCTGCATGGCCTGATTCGCCCTTGTTCGATCAAGGCAGGCCCATGGAAAACGTTCACGCAAAACCCACCACCGCCGTATGGCTGATGATCAGCGTGGTGCTGGTCGCCCTTAACCTGCGACCGTCGATGGCGGCTGTGGGGCCGTTGTTGTCGTCGATTCGCGCGGACGTGCCGTTGAGTTTCAGCAGCGCCGCCTTACTGACCATGTTGCCGGTCATGGCCATGGGCCTGGCGATGTTTGTTGGCATGGGCCTGGCCAAGCGCCTGGGCGAACATCGCAGCATTATGCTGTCGCTGCTGGTGATTGGGCTGGCGACCTTATCGCGATTGTTGCTGGATTCGGCGCTGGAACTGATCGTCAGCGCGATTGCCGCAGGGGTCGGCATTGCGCTGATACAGGCGTTGATGCCGACGCTGATCAAGTCGCGATTCAGCGCTGACGTTTCACTGTTCATGGGCCTGTATGTGACTGCGATCATGGGCGGCGCTGCGCTGGCGGCATCACTCTCACCCTTGGTGCAAGTGCGCACCGGCAGTTGGCGCATCGGCCTGGCGATCTGGGCGGTGCTGGCGCTGTTGGTGCTGGTGTTCTGGTATGCCCAGCGTTCGGCTCTGCCACCCTTGCCTCAAGCAGCTTCGAGCACTCGGGAATCATTTTTCAGCAATCGCCGCGCCTGGTTGCTGGCGATCTTTTTTGGCCTGGGCACGGCGTCCTATACCTGTGTATTGGCGTGGCTGGCGCCCTACTACGTCGAACAGGGCTGGAGCGAGCAGAATGCCGGCTTGCTGCTGGGCTTGCTGACCGCCATGGAGGTGATCTCCGGCCTGGTCACCCCGGCCATCGCCAACCGACGCCAGGATAAACGCGGCGTGATCGCGGTGCTGCTGACGCTGATCATCCTCGGGTTCTGCGGCCTGATCCTCAGCCCACAACACTGGAGCCTGCTATGGCCTTGCCTGCTCGGCCTGGGTATCGGCGGGCTGTTTCCCATGAGCCTGATTGTGTCCCTCGACCACCTCGACAACCCACGGCGCGCCGGCAGCCTTACCGCGTTTGTACAGGGCATCGGTTACCTGATTGCCGGCATGTCGCCCTTGATTGCCGGAGTGATCCGCGATCAATTGGGCAGCTTTGAAGGGGCCTGGTGGTCGCTGACCGCGGTGACTGTGGTGATGCTGCTGATGGTCCTGCGCTTCAACCCCCGGCATTACGTACGACATATCCGCTGACGTCGTATTACAAACAGTATTTGTCCCACACGAAACATTGACGAGTCCTACAGAGCTTTCTATTGGTACGAGCGTTCCGTTAACATTTTGCTCAGTCTTGTACTGAGTTCGGTACAAAGGGTTTACGGACGAAACCGATGCTAAACAGTAAC
Source organism: Pseudomonas sp. OST1909 (assembly GCF_015277575.1). Taxonomy (NCBI): domain Bacteria; kingdom Pseudomonadati; phylum Pseudomonadota; class Gammaproteobacteria; order Pseudomonadales; family Pseudomonadaceae; genus Pseudomonas; species Pseudomonas sp. OST1909. The sequence continues at coordinate 2,022,387 of NZ_CP063780.1, read as the reverse complement.
TCGCTCAGAAAGCTCGATATGCAGGATTTGATGGTGTTTATCGCCGTCTACGACCAGAGCAGCGTTACTGATGTGTCCGAAACGCTGTTCGTCAGCCAGTCCACGGTGAGCTACAGCCTGAAGAAGTTGCGCACCAGCTTTGAGGATGAGCTGTTTATCAACACACGGGCCGGTATGCGTCCGACGTACAAGGCCACCACCATGTACGGGCATGTGCAGAAAATCCTGGAAAGCATCAACCTGTGTCACGCCGGTGGCCAGGCCTTTGACCCGACCCAACAGGCGGTGACCTTCAATGTGTGCGCCCCGGAATACTTCGAGCAACTGATCCTGCCACGGCTGTTGAAGCACTTCGACCATGCCGACCTGCCGGTGATCGTCAATGTGCAGAAGCTGGAAACCGACATTCCTGTCGATGACCTGCGTGAAGGCCGCCTCGACCTGGTGATCTGCTTCGGCCCGCACTTTCATCGCACCCATAAAGACTTCAAGACCCAGATGCTGCTGGAGGATGACCTGGTTTGCGTGTTCGACCAGCGCTCGGCGCCCAGGGAGCCGGCGTTCAGCCTGCAATCTTTCGTCGAGCGGCGTCACATATTCCCCACGCCATGGTCCTCCGACACCAACATGATCGACGGCTGGCTCGCACGTCAGGCGCGCAAGCGCCAGGTGATCGCGCGGGCCAATAGCTACAGCGCAGCGTTGAAGATGATTACCGGCACCGACTTCATCGTCACCCTGCCGCGTCGCGTGCAAAAGTTGCTGGCGCCGGCACCGGGGTTCGGTGTGTGCGAAGCACCCAACGGTTTGCCGGGGTTCACCCTGGATATGCATTGGAAGGAAACCAATGGGCAAGACAGCGCCAATAGCTGGTTTCGTGAGCAAGTGGTGAAGGTGTGTGAGGAACAGCTGCAAGCGGCAAGTTGAAGGCGCCAAGCCGTCTCTACAGTTGCTTAGCTTGGAGCCGGGAGCTTGTCACTCATGAACGCCTCCAGCCGCGAACGCATCCAGCGCTCCGCCGGGTCGGTGTCGACGTGGCTGAGCCAGACCATCGACAAATCCAGGGTCGGGGTTTGGAAGGGAAACGGCTCGCAGTACAGATTGCCGCTGGCGGCCATGGCTTGGGCGGTGTAATCCGGCAGGCTGGCGATCATGTCGGTGCCGGCGAGCAACGCCGGCAGCGAACTGTATTGCGGCACCGACAGCACCACATGGCGCTTGCGGCCCACCTCCGCCAGCCACTCATCGGCAAACCCGGCCACGTTGGCAGTGTGGGACACCAGCACATGGGGCCGTGCGCAATATTCATCGAGGGTCAGCGGCGTGTCCGAGGCATCGGCGCGCAGCAGGCAGGGGCGGATATGCCGCAACAGCTTGCGCTTGGCATTTGCCGGCAGGCCGCGGGTCTGGGTGATGCCGACGGTGATATCGCCCGACGCCAGCAAGTCGGGAATGCGCCAGTAATCCACATGCTGCACCACGAACACCACCTGCGGCGCCTCCTGGCGCAAGGCACGCAGCAACGGCGGTAGCAGGCCGAACTCGACGTCATCGGACAGGCCGATGCGAAAGGTCATGGTACTGATGGACGGATCAAAGTCATGGGTCAGGCTCAGGGCCGATGACAAGGAATCCAGGGCCGGCGACAGGTGCTGGATGATTTCCTCGGCACGGGCCGTGGGCTCCATGCGATGGCCGACACGAATGAACAACGGGTCGTTGAACAAGGTGCGCAGGCGGTTGAGGGCCGAACTGATGGTGGGCTGGCCGAGAAACAGCTTCTCCGCCACCCGCGTCACATTGCGCTCAAGCATCAGCGCTTCGAAGACCACCATCAGGTTGATGTCGGCCTTGCGTAATTCATTGCGATTCATCGGCGCCCACCCCTCTCCCCAAGACAAGCCGCAGTTTAGAAAGGCCACAGGGCTGCGTCTATGTGCGCACTGTTCATCCGGCGGCTTTGGGACTATAAATCAGCGCTTGAAGGTCGCAGAGACTCCATTGTGCTGATCATTTTCGCCCTGAGCCTACTGTTCAGCGGTTTTTTGCTATGGGCCATCAAATTCATCGTTCACCCCACCGCCAGGACTTTGCTGCGCGTTTTCGTCGGTTTATGCCTGGCGGCGGTGGTGGCTTACCTGGTGCTGGCTTCCGGGTTTCCGACCTCGTTGCCGGTGTGAGGGGCCTCCTGGCCCTGGCGCAGGCGTAATGCCGACAACGCGGCCACCACCAACACCACGACAATCACTTTCAAGCGGTTCATGGCATTACCGGTGCTCATCTCAATGGCGCCCATCACCGAACGCCCGACGAACCCACCAAAAACCCGCAAGCGTTGACGAACCCCTGTCCAGCAAAATTCGGTCGTCGTTCTCTTCCAGGCAAGGCCGTTTCCACAAATCAACTGAATCGATTTACTGTTAGATCTGACAGTAGATTTTCACTGACATTAGTATTAATCATTAATCACGAAAAAGGCTGTTAACTATTACTAATACTGATGAGAACTCCATCATGACGACTATCGAAAAACGTGCAACTACAGGTCGCTTAGAAGCCGATATCGAAGGTGACACTGAACGGTGGGTGGCTGACTCAGTTATCTATCAGGCCGACACGAACTCTTTTGTAGTAGGTGGTCCAGAAGAAGGAGTCATGTTCAAAGGTTTGTATTTTACATTCCCCACAGATATCTCTGTTGGTGAGCATGCAATCAATAGAGGTACCAGAGTCGGCGCGTGGTTCAATCCCGGCAGGGCAAACAGCTGGATTGCCGATGAAGAAGGAGGAACGGTGAATGTGTTATCAGTTTCCTCGAACGACGCTTCTATCAAAATATCTTTCAATTTTGTTGCAGTTAACCCGGCAAACAACCAAGAACGTAAGAAAATAGATGGCGAGGGCGAGTTCGAGGGACACTCCCTGAAAAGCGACGTAAAATATAAAAAATAATAATTATTTGCCACCCACATAAATAAAGCGCTTATCTTCAACTTCGAGGAAAACGAAATATAAATATACCCCTTGCATCGGTCATATATGAGAGCGAAGGTACTTTGACGCCCCCCCCCACACATACAACGTCGCTCTCAATTTTTTTGACTGGATGGGTACTCAGGGTTTCAGCGGACGCTCCTGGTCCCGCTCGGAAAGCTCAGTCCCATCATCGGGATGCTTCCAGGTCTGCGGTTTTTCCTCCTCCTGTCGCCGGGGTTGTTCGCGCTCCGACTCATTCTGCCGTTTCTGTTCGTCAGCCATTACCACCTCCCATCCGTAAGAATTGGACACAGGCTCAAGTATAGAACAAGGCAGGTCTTTTGACGGAGGCACTGATTGATAGCCAGCGCGCATCAATCAATCCAAATTTGTCACTTATCATTTCTAAATGTGTCAGCCACTATCCCCATTCTTAAGCGAAACAAGCACTTTAAAAAGAACGCTGGAGACACAAAATCATGACTAGCCCTTCCCGGCCCGCCCCTGCCAGCTCGAAAGTAGGCGCTGTATTGCGCGTTACTTCGGGCAACTTCCTCGAACAGTTCGACTTCTTTCTGTTCGGGTTCTACGCGACCTATATCGCTGCCGCGTTCTTCCCCGCCGCTAATGAGTTTGCGTCATTAATGATGACCTTCGCCGTGTTCGGCGCGGGCTTCCTGATGCGACCACTGGGCGCAATCATTCTGGGTGCCTATATCGATGACGTGGGCCGTCGCAAAGGCTTGATCGTGACGTTGTCGATCATGGCCAGCGGTACGCTATTGATCGTGCTGGTGCCCAGTTATCACACCATTGGCCTGTGGGCGCCGCTGCTGGTGCTGCTGGGCCGCCTGCTGCAAGGCTTCTCGGCCGGTGCGGAATTGGGCGGTGTCTCGGTTTACCTGTCTGAAATGGCTACGCCGGGCCGCAAAGGTTTCTACACCAGCTGGCAGTCGGGCAGCCAGCAGATCTCCATTGTGGTGGCCGCCGCGCTGGGTTATGGCTTGAACGTGTGGATGGAACCGTCGGTGGTCGCCGATTGGGGCTGGCGCATTCCGTTTGCCGTTGGTTGCGTGATCATTCCGTTTATCTTTGTGCTGCGTCGCAACCTGCAGGAAACCGAAGAGTTCGCCAACCGCAAGCATCGCCCGACCATGCGTGAAGTGATGGCGACCCTGGTGAAGAACTGGACCGTAGTCATCGGCGGCATGTTGATGGTGGCCATGACCACCACCGCGTTCTACCTGATCACCGTGTACGCACCGACCTTCGGCAAGACTGTGCTGCAACTGAGCACTTCCGATGCCCTGCTGGTGACCTTGCTGGTGGCGGTGTCGAACTTTTTCTGGCTGCCGATCGGCGGCATCCTCAGTGATCGCTTCGGCCGCAAACCGGTACTGATCGCCATGACCGTGCTGACTGTTCTCACTGCTTATCCAGCGCTGTCCTACGTGGTCAACGCGCCAAGCTTTGCGCACATGCTGGAAACCCTGTTGTGGTTCTCCTTCCTCTACGGCCTGTACAACGGCGCAATGATCCCGGCGCTGACCGAAATCATGCCGGTGGAAGTGCGCGTGGCGGGTTTCTCCCTGGCTTACAGCCTGGCGACTGCGGTCTTCGGTGGCTTCACGCCGGCGATTTCCACCTGGTTCATCCACATCACTGAAGACAAGGCATCTCCCGCCTATTGGATGATGTTCGCCGCACTGTGTGCACTGTGTTCAACCCTGGCGTTGTATCGCCACGCCAATACCCGTGGCCAAGTCATGCAGGAGGCGGTGCAATGAAGCCTTTATTCAAATCCCTCACTGCCGTTGTCCTCGGCGCCCTGGCGCTAACGGCCCAGGCCGAAGAGCTCAAGGTGATGACCTCCGGTGGCTTCACCGCCGCCTATAAACTGCTTGGCCCGCAATACGCCAAGCAAAGCGGGGACACCCTCGACACCATTCTCGGCCCGTCCATGGGCAAGGCGCCGGAAGCGATTCCCAACCGCCTGGCCCGCGGCGAGCACGCCGACGTAGTGATCATGGTCGGCTACGCCCTGGATGAGCTGATCAAGCAAGGCAAGGTCGACCCCGCGTCCCGCGTGGAATTGGCCGATTCGCGCATTGGCCTGGTGGTGAAGGAAGGCGCGCAAAAACCTGCGATCAATACCGACGCCGAACTCAAGGCCGTGCTGAGCAAAGCCAAATCCGTGGCGTACTCGGACAGCGCCAGCGGTGTGTACGTCGAGAAAGAGTTGTTCAAGAAACTCGGTATGCCGGCCAAAGGCACCATGATCGAACGCGTGCCGGTGGGCGAGCAGGTGGCCAAGGGTGACTACGAAGTGGGCTTGCAACAGGTGGCTGAATTGCTGCCGGTCAAGGGCGTGACGTTTGTCGGCAAAATCCCGGAAGACGTGCAATCGGTGACACGCTTTGCGGCGGGCATTCCGGTCAACGCCGAACACCCGGATGAGGCCAAGGCGCTGCTGCAGTTCATGGCCTCGCCGCAAGCTCAACCGGTGGTGCAATCCACCGGCCTGGACTCGGTGTCACGCTGACCGAAACGGCATCTCCCGCACCAATCGCTCCAACTCCAGCGCCGCGGGCGGCAGTGTCCGCCCGCGGCGCTTGATCAAGCCCACATTGCGCATCACCTGCGGCTCTACCAGCGGCACACTCACCAGAATCGGGTGCTCGCACGCCGGCATCGCAATCGACGGCACCATCGCCACGCCCAGCCCCGCCTCCACCAGCCCGATCATGGTGGTCACGTGGTGGGTCTCGCAGATACTCGGCTTTTTCACCCGCACGCCACGCAGCGCCTGGTCGAGCAGGAAGCGGTTGCCCGAGGTTTTGTCCACGCTTATGTAGTCGTGTTCATAGGCTTCGGTCCAGGTCACGCTCTCACGCATGGCCAACGGATGGTCACGCCGACAGGCAAGCACATAACGCTCCTGCAGCAACAGCTCGAACTCGACCTCGTCGGCCAGGCTACCGCTGAAGCTCACGCCGAAATCCGCTTCACCGCTTGCCACCGCATTGCTCACTTCACCAGCACTGGCATCGAGCACCCGCAGGCGAATCTTCGGATACAGCTTGTGGAATTCGGAGATCACGTGGGGCATGAAGTAATACGCGGTAGACGGCACACAGGCGATGGTGACGTTGCCCATGCGGGTGGACGCGACGTTGCTGATGCCCATCAAGGCGATGTCAAGATCGTCGAGCATTCGCTCCACCTGGGGCAAGAAGGCACGACCGACCATGGTCAGACTGACCCGCCGTGTGGTGCGTTCGAACAGCTTTACATCCAGGGCGGATTCAAGCTTCTCGATGCGTCGGCTGAGGGCCGGCTGCGAGATACGGATGGCCTCGGCGGCGCCACGGAAACTGCCCTTGTCTACCACGGCGCGGAAGGCTTGGAGGTCGTTGAGGTCGAAATTGATGATCACGGGAGGCGGGCCAAAGTGGTCGGGGTGACGAGCATTATCGTATGGGAGTCGATGGGATGCCATGCGAGCCGGGGCGGCTTTATCGAGATAATCCTGTTACAGATATCAAGTCATACATTTCAGCAGCTTATCGGCTACCTGCGGCCACGCGATCGTCAAAACGGGTCAATACTTGCGGCCTGGACCACACAACTGGAGACGCAGCAACTTATGCAAACCTACCCCTTCTGGATGGACGACGAGACGCCGGATATCGGCATTGATCAGTTGCTTGTTGCATCGCGCCAATGGTCAAGTAGGATTGAATCCTACTCACTTCTGGCGGACATCCCAATGCGCTCAACCCAGCAAATGAGCATCACCTTGCCCCTTGAAATGGCGGCCCTGGTCAAAGCCAAGGTGGCTGCCGGCGAATATGCCAGCGAAAGCGAAGTGATTCGCGACGGATTGCGGGTGCTGCTGGCACGTGACCGTGCCATGGAAGACTGGCTGAGGGACGAAGTCATCCCGGCAGCGACCGCTCTTGAGGCACAACCTGCGCGCGGGTTATCTGCAGAACAGGTTCGCGAGCATATGGCAGCCAGGCGTCAGCGCAAAGGCACCGGGAACGCGTGAGCTACTCGGTGGTTTTTTCGCCTGAAGTCCTGACGCAACTCGATGCCCTTGAGGATTACATCTGCGATGCCGGCTCCCCCTTGGTAGCGACGCGCTTTATCGACAATCTCGTCAGCTACTGTGAAAGCCTCGCCCTGTTCCCCTTGCGTGGCGCGCGCCGTGACGACCTGCTTACAGGCTTACGCATCACGCACTATCGTCGCAGCACCATCATCGCGTTCAGGGTGAGGCCTGATTGCGAAACGGTGTCGATAGTGGGGGTATTTTATGGCGGGCAAAACTACACGGCGCTGTTCCAGGGTGAGGGGAACGACTGCTCATTGATAGATGAAAAGCCTGCTGAAAACTGATCGGCAGGCCTTTAGCGCTTAATCGACTGATAGTTTCTCCCAAGCCGCTGGCGCACTGAAAAACGCCTGCGCATTACTGTCCAGCGTCTCCAGGTGATACCCCCCCTCCTGCACGATCAGGCACGGTAACCCCAGCCCTCGAATGCACTCTCCCAGCCGCGCAAAGCCTTCCCGCGTCACCGCGACCTTGCTTTGCGGGTCCAACTCGTAAATATCAAAGCCCAGTGACAACACCAGCACATCCGCCGAGAAGTCCTTCACCGCTGCCAGGGCCAGCTCCAGCTTTTCGAAAAACAGCGCTTCGCTGGCACCGTGGGGCATGGGCAGGTTGAGGTTGAACCCTAAGCCTGGGCCATCGCCTTTTTCTTCGGCAAAGCCCGCCACCCCAGGATAGAAGTTGGTGGGATCGCCATGGATCGACGTGTAGAGCACGTCATCGCGCTGGTAGAAAATCTCCTGGATGCCTTGGCCGTGATGCATGTCGGTATCGAGCACCGCGACGCGCTGGAAGCCTTGGCGTAACGCTTGCGCAGCCACCGCCGCATTATTGATGTAACAGAAGCCGCCCGCCGCATCGAAGCGAGCGTGATGACCCGGCGGGCGGCACAAGGCGTAGGCGGCAGGTGCGCCATCGAGAATCGCCTTGGCAGCGGCGACGGCGCTTTGGGCTGACCAATACGCCGAGCGCCAGGTCAGTTCACCGATCGGGCAGCTGCCATCGGCCAGGTAACGGGCCGCCTGGGCCAGAATACCGCGCAGGGCGTTGGGCTCGCGCACGAAGATGTTGGACATGACTTCGTCGCCCCAGTCTTCGGGGATTTCCTTCCAACGCTGGTGAGCTTCTTGGAGAAAATCCAGATATGCAGCGCCGTGCACGGCGAGCAGCGGTTCCATACCGTAGTCGCTCGGTTGCTGGATATCAAAGCCCAGGGTTTGCGCAGCCAGCAGCAGGTTGCGCGCACGCTCGGGGACCTCCTGTGGCGTGCGCATCTGGCCACGAGAGTAGTAGCTGCGTGGGTGATGCAGCAGTTGTTCGGGATGGAAAAACGTATTCATAGGATGCTCCTGGATAAACACAGAACCTGCGGGAGCTGGCTTGCCTGCGATTGCGCACGGTCAGAGCACAATGTACTGCCTGCTTCACCGCTATCGCAGGCAAGCCAGCTCCCACATGGGCACGGCGTCAGCCTTTAGAAATGAACCTGGCCGGCGCGTTTCAACACGGCGTTGAGCAATACATCGGTGCCCTGGCGCACGTCTTCAGGCAAGACGTCTTCGGCTTCGTTGTGGCTCAGGCCACCGACACAGGGGATGAAGATCATCGCGGTCGGGCAATAGCGCGCCAGGTGGATGGCATCGTGGCCAGCGCCGCTGATGATGGTCTGCTGGCTGTAGCCCAGAGCATCCACCGACGCTTGCACACAGGCCACGCACTCAGCATCGAACGGCGTGGCCGGGCTGATCCAGTGCGGTGTGATAGTCACGCTGAGGCCACGGTTGTCGGCAATCGCTTGCAGGCGTGCGCGCACTTGCTGCTCCATGGCGTCGATATCGGCGTCGCGGTGATGGCGCAGATCCACAGTGAAGTCGAGCACACCGGGAATGGTGTTGCGCGACGACTTGGCAATGCTCAATTCACCCACAGTGGTCAGGCCATACGGGGCAAAATCGGCAGCGAGGTTTTCCAGGGCCTGGATCATTTTTGCGGCGCCGTACAACGCATCTTTGCGCAGTGCCATCGGCGTGGTGCCCGCATGGGCAGCCATGCCTTCGACACGCACATCGAGCCAGCGAATCGCCTGGCCGCCGGTCACCACGCCGATACTGTTGGCGTTGTCTTCCAGGATCGGGCCTTGCTCGATATGCGCTTCGAAATACGCATCCACTGCCCCACCCAATGCACGCTCGCCGTTATAACCGGTGGTGCGCAACGCCTCGGCCACGCTGACGCCATCACCGTCGGTGGTCGCCAGCGCCTTGTCCAGCGCGAGGGCACCAGTGAACACCGCCGAGCCCAGCATCGCCGGGGTGAAACGCGCGCCTTCTTCGTTGGTCCACACCGCAATTTCCAGGGGCTTGCGCGTCTGGATGCCGTGGTCGTCGAGGCTGCGGATCACCTCGAGTCCGGCCAATACGCCGTACACGCCATCGAAGCGCCCGCCTTCGGGCTGGGTATCGAGATGGCTGCCGATCATCACCGCAGCGGCGTCATTGTCGGTACCCGCACGACGGGCGAACAGATTGCCAATGGCATCCACGCTCAACGTCAGGCCAGCCGCTGTACACCAGTGACTGAACAGCTCACGACCGGCCTGGTCTTCGGCGCTCAACGCCAGGCGGCAGCTGCCACCGCGTGCGGTTGCGCCGATCTCGGCCATGTCCATCAGGCTACGCCACAGGCGCTCGCCGTTAATCTTCAACATTGCGGACTCCCTCAACTGTGTGCCATTTCCAGGCGGTGAGCCGTGGCGTGGCGGCGGGACAAGGCCAGCACGCACACCAACGAGACCGCCGCGATCACGCTGTAAAACACTGCCATCGGCCACCATTGGCCCAGGTATTGATGGGCCAGCCAGGTGCCGATCAACGGTGTCAGGCCACCGGCCAATGCGCCGCATACCTGGTAAGCCAGAGATATCGCGGTGTAGCGCACACGGGTTTCAAACAGGCCGCTGACAAAGCCTGCGATGACGGCGTAGAACGACGCCATGCACACCACCGCGAGGGCTATGCCGAGGATGATCAACGGCGCCTGGCCGCTGCTGACCAGAACGAACATCGGATACGGCGAGGCCATTGCCAGTACGCACATGGCGCACAGGAACCGTGTAGCGCCGACCTTCTCTGCCACCCACGCGGCCAGTGGCTGAACGCAGAACTGAATAATGGCGACGACGAACAGGCATTCCAGAATCAGCGAGCGCGGCAGGTTCAGTTGTTGAGTGCTGTAGGCAATCATGAAGGTGTTGGTGAAATACACGCCGGCAATCCCCAATGTGTTGGCGCCAATGCACAACAACAGTGGGCGCCAGGCGGTTTTCAGCACTTCCAGCACGGGGGCTTGGTCCTTCTTGATCGCCCGCGCTTTTTCCGCCAGGGCCTTGTCTTCGAGGAACTGCGGCGACTCATTTACACCCAGACGAATCGCCAGGCCGACCACCAACAGCAAGGCACTGGCCAGGAACGGCAGGCGCCAGCCCCAACTGAGCAGGTCTTCTTCCGGCAAGCGGGTCACCGCACTGAACGCCAGCAGGGAAAGAATCAACCCGGCCGGGCTGCCCAATTGCGCGAAGGATGCAAAGAAGTTACGGCGCCCCTTTGGCGCATGTTCTCCGGCCATCAACACCGCCCCGCCCCACTCACCGCCGACCGCAATGCCCTGCACCACTCGCAGCAGTATCAGCAGCACCGGTGCCGCGGCGCCGATCTGTGCATAGGTCGGCAACAGGCCGATGCACACCGTGACCACGCCCATCATGACGAGGGTAATCACCAGGGATTTCTTGCGGCCGATGCGGTCGCCGATATGGCCAAACACAATGCCGCCCAACGGCCGCGCAAAGAAGCCCACGGCGAAGGTGCCGAACGCAGCCATGGTGCTGAACAATTTATCGTCGGAGGGGAAAAACAGCTGACCGAACACCAGCGCCGCAGCGGTGGCATAGATGTAAAAGTCGTACCACTCGATCATGGTGCCGATAAAAGCGGCGGCCGCGGCACGGCGAGGCTGCGGCGAAGCGGAAGGCTTCATGGGGCTGGCTCCTTTGGTTATTTTTTTGGCAGGAGAAGGTCGAACCGGTGCGCTCTGATGGCGCTTGTTGAGGCCGATTTTTCGGCCTGGGGCTATGATTAGTCAATTTTCTATTTATTATCTTGATTATAAATACTGCTTATTATCGAGCGACACCATGTCCGAATCCCGCCGCGATATTCACCCCCTGCTCAACGACCGCCTGGACTGGAACCTGCTGCGCACCTTCCGCGTGATCGGCCAGGAACTGAGCATCAGCCGCGCTGCTGCCCGCCTGCACCTGACGCAACCGGCCATCAGCCAGGCGCTCAAGCGCCTGGAGGAACAGCTGGATTGCCAGCTCATCGTACGTCGCGGCCCGCGCTTCGTGCTCACCGAGGCAGGTGAACAGATTTTCGCGATTGCCGGCGAGATGTACGGCCAGGTTTCGCAAATGAGCAACGCCCTGCAAAAGCCGGGTGATGAAGTGATCGGCAAAGTGCGCTTGCTGATGATCAGCCGGATTAATTCCGACACTTTCGATGACTTTCTCGCAGGCTTTCATCGCGAACATCCGCGGGTCGATCTGGAAGTCGAAGTGATGCGCAGCTCCGACATCGTCGCCGCCCTGCTGGAAAAAACCGCGACCCTGGGGTTGAGCCTCAATCGTCGGCCTCAGCCGCGCCTGGAACAGCACCTGTTTCTGCGTCAGCGCTACGCGTTCTTTTGCGGAAAACATCACCCATTGTTCGGGCGCACAAACCTGGCCGAGGGGGATTTGCAGTCGGAAAACTTCGTGAGTTTTACCAGCGACCAGATTGGCGGGATGCTCTCGCCGCTGACGATTTTTCGTGATCAGCAAGGGTTCAGCGGACGGATCGTGGCGTCATCTTCCAGCCTGGAAGAAGTGCGGCGTTTGGTCATTGCCGGGTTTGGCTTGGGGTGTTTGCCCATTCATGTGGTGGCGGACGATGTGAAGAACGGGCTGCTGTGGCGGTTGCCGCCGGATGAGGGGATTGCGGATGTGGATATTCATCTGTTGTGGAACCGGGAGCAGAAGATGAGCCGGGCGGAGGGGGTGTTTATTGAGAGTCTTTTGGGTCGGTTGGCCGACGTATAATTGACCACATCCTGCGTGTCAAAAAGCAGTTACAACTCACTGAATGCACGTCGAAGCACACACGGCTAGGATTGCAGCCAACTAAGCCAATGGCGTACATTAGCGATGATTTTCATAGAGACGTCAGTCTTCACCCGTCGCGTTAAAGAATTGATCGACGAGGATGCCTACACGGCTCTTCAGAACGTGTTGGTAGTCAACCCTTCTGCTGGCGATGTAATCGAGGGTACGGGTGGAGTTCGCAAGATACGAGTAGCGGCCAAGGGCCATGGCAAACGTGGCGGGGCGCGGGTGATCTATTACCATTTCGTCTCGGCATCACAGATTGTTTTACTGATGATCTATCCCAAAAATGAACAGCAGGACTTGACTGCCGTAGAGCGCAAGTCACTGAAGGCTGCGATTGAGCACTGGAGATAGCTATGAGCAGATTTTTTGATGAACTGATGGAAAGCGTTCAAGAGATGAACGAGATCCTGCGCGGAGAACGCGAACCTTCTCGTGAGTTCCATGTTGATTCAATGCGAGTCAAAGAGATCCGTAAGGCGACAGGGCTAACCCAGGCTAAATTCGCAGCGCTGATTGATGTGCAACTTGGCACGTTACGGAACTGGGAGCAGGGTCGTCGTGAGCCTACCGGACCAGCAAAGGCATTGTTGAAAGCTATCCATAATGACCCAGTCCATGTACTGAATGCGTTGGCTAGCTAAAATAAGACTCCACCGCTGCGCCTTAAACATCGTCATACCCGGAAAAGCCCGGAGTTGACCCAGCGACGGGCTTTTTCGTTTGTGCGGCAGATTCAAGGCTCTTTAAATCTCACATCGATAGCACTGATGATTACTATCGAAACGAGCGCCTGAACGATTGCCGCCACTGATTCCTATAATCGCTCCAAATTCCCTCCTCGCCTGGCTTCAGGCGACATTCCTCCCGGAACCCAATCCCATGCCAAGCGCGAGCCAGGCCCCTAGCGGGCTTCCCGAACATAATCAACAAAGCGTCAAACAGCAGTGGCTGGCGATTCTTTCGGTCGCCGTGGGTGCCTTCGCCCTGGTGACCAGTGAATTTCTGCCGGTGGGCGTACTCAACGACGTCGCCAGCGACCTGGGCATCAGTGCCGGTCACGCCGGGTTGATGGTCACATTGCCCGGCATCATGGCCGCCCTCGCCGCGCCGTTTCTGTCGGTCAGCATTGGTGCCATGGACCGTCGCTACCTGCTGATCGGCCTGACACTGGTGATGATCATCGCCAACTCGGTGGTGGCCTTAGCTAACGATTTCAGCCTGCTGCTGTTCGGCCGTGTATTGCTCGGCATCAGCATCGGCGGCTTCTGGGCCACGGCCATTGCCCTCAGCGGGCGGCTGGCGCCCAAAGGCGTTGGGGTTGCGAAAGCCACCTCGATCATCATGATGGGCGTAACGCTCGCCACCGTACTGGGCGTGCCCGTCGGCACCTGGCTCAGTGGACTGATGGGCTGGCGCATGACCTTCCTGGTTACTGCGTTGGTGGGCATTCCGGTGCTGCTCGCGCAGATCTTCCTGCTACCGCGACTGACGCCGGAAAAGGCCATTGAGATTCGTGACTTGCCCGCGTTGTTTATCAACCCACAGGCGCGAGTCGGCTTGATCGCTGTATTGCTGATCGGCCTGGCGCACTTTGCTGCGTATACCTATGTCGCCCCCTTCTTCAAACACAGCTCCGGCTTTGACGGCCCGACAATTGGTTCATTGCTGCTGCTCTACGGTGTGGCCGGGGTAATGGGCAATATCTTTGCCGGTTTCGCCGCCAACCGCAGCGTACGTCACACCCTGCTGCTGGTTGCGTTGATGATCGGTACCAGCACCGCACTGTTCCCCTACTTCGCCACCGGCCTGACAGGCGCCTCGATGCTGATCGCACTCTGGGGTTTCGCCTTCGGCGCCTTCCCGGCTTGCGCCAGCATCTGGATGTTTGTCGTGGCCCCCAAGGATGTCGAACGCGGCATGCCACTGTTTGTGGCGCTGTTTCAGGTGATCATTGCCCTGGGCTCGTTCTTTGGCGGGCGCATCGTCGACCAGATGGGCAGCTCGGTGTTGTTGAGCCTGGCCACGGTGTTGGTGGGGTTCGGGTTTGCGACCGTGCTGGTATTGGGGCGCAAGGTCAGCAATAGCCTGGTGGCGCAGCCTGCCTGACCGGGTTAGAGATGCGCAAAAAAGCCTGCTGAGCATTGAGTTCAGCAGGCTTTTTTCGTTTCAGGGAGCAGGTACTTATTTGGCCGTGGGGAAATCACGCTCGAGGACGGCATCCACCAGCATTTGCGCGTTTTCGATCAATTGAGCCAGGGCCATGATCACCGGCGACTGCGTGCTGTCAGGATCTTCGGCGCATTGATAGGCGGTTTGCAGGGCGGATGAAAGGATTTCGGTGGCGTTGGTGAGGGCTTCTTCGGTGCCGACATCTGCACCTACATGGAAGATTTTCCGAGGGGAAAATTCGGAGTCAGAATCGAGATTGCTCATTGTGTAGCTCCTGTATGCAATGGGAGCTGCCACATCCCGCTGTCAAACAGAATCAGGTGGCAGCTATGCGCGGGTTGACAGACCGGTATACAGGACCCGGCGCACCCGAAGATGCCCCACGCACAGCCGCCATAAAACGACGTCACAGCAGAAACGCTGTAATCGCATGGAGGTCGTACACCTGTAAATCAGTCTGTCAAAACCGGTCGCCATGAGGGCGACGGCGAAAGGTTAGCGTCCTGCCCCAGTCAACGCAACCCTGCTGGAAAACTGTCGAACCGGCACAACGTAAGCACCTGTTTCGGAAAAGCTTGGTAACCAGAATTCCGGCGAGGAAGCTTGTGTGCACAAGCCTGCAAGCTAGCCTCAAAAAGGTCGCCGCCGTGGCGACATACTGTCAAGGATGCTGATATGCCAACGAGATATCGCGATGCGGTCACAGGTGAATACGTAACCGAGCAAGAGGCGAAGAAAAGACAAAGGGAAACGGTAAAAGAATCGGACAAAAAGCGCCCGGCAAAAGAGGATGAAGCGTTGATAGCGACCGTACGTGAGCGCCAGGCGTCTGCTCAGCGAGTGAAGGTTTCTCTAGACGACCTGTAGCCTTGATTTTACCGCGGGCCATTTGAATCGGCTCACTGGCCCGCGTCCTTAGTCAAGACATGTGCACTGAATGCCAGGAAATCGCCCAAATGTTTGGTGATGATCGCAACGGCAATAGGCAACTGAAGCGTCTGATACTCATGCACCGCGATATTGCGGAAACCGACCATGTTTTTCAGGTTAGTCAGTAAGGAAGGATTCACCCATCCTCCCTGCGCCAGCAGCTCAAACACGTCACGAGCACTTTGGGGGACACCGAGGCGCTCACGACGAATCAGATGTTGCCCCATGTCTAGAGCCGCCTCGCAGGCACGCTGAATATTGAGAATGGCCGCATCTTGACGGGTGAAGTCAGTGGAAAAACTGGCTGGATCCTTTTCGTACTCCTCCCGAGCACGAGCAACGCAACGCTCAATACTGGCAGCCTTGTTGATGAGTACATCATCGGCCATATACCGTTCCATCCTTTTGAATGTCGACTAGCAGCTCTGCCCTGGCGCAATCCAATGCAGTTTTCTCGCTGAGTATGTAGCTCTCAAAGATACCCGCCTGACTGTCCTTGCTCCAGAGGCGGCGCCCTGTCGTTATGACTTGGTATTGCATGACCGTCGAGGCTGCGCGTAAGTCCAGCAAATCGACGGGGACCTTGACGATATCCGCTAATTCCCCGCATAGGCGCCACAGTTGCAGTGGGTCAATGCTTCCCTCAATCAGCACAGCCAAGTCAAGATCGCTGTCGGCATTTGCCTCGCCCGTCGCCTGGCTGCCAAAGACGTACACTGCCAAAAGACCTGGAAGGTTAGCCTGCAAATGCGTGAGCACTTTTTCAAAATTCATGATTGACCCGCATTGTCATCAGGTAATCACGACCGTAGCAGAATTCACCTGAGCATTTCTGCTACAAAAACAAAAACCCCCAACAACCTTTAAGTTATTGGGGGTTTCTGTTTATAAGTAATGGCGGAGAGATAGGGATTCGAACCCTAGGTACCGGTGAAGGTACAACGGATTTCGAATCCGTCCCATTCGGCCACTCTGGCATCTCTCCAACGGCGCGCATCATAACAGCATGATTGATGGATGCAAAGCGCCGAAGCGATTTTTTTCCGTGCTATCAGATGCTTGCGTCGATTACAGCGGTACGCCGAGACGATTGGCGACTTCTTCGTAAGCTTCGATCACGTCACCGAGACCCTGGCGGAAGCGGTCTTTGTCCATCTTCTTCTTGGTGTCCTTGTCCCACAGGCGGCAGCCATCCGGGCTGAATTCGTCGCCCAGGACGATGGAGCCGTCGTGGAACACGCCGAATTCGAGCTTGAAGTCCACCAGCAACAGGCCTGCGTCGTCGAACAGCTTGGTCAGCACGTCGTTGACCTTGAGGGACAACTCTTTCATGCGCGCCAGTTGTTCAGCGGTGCCCCAGCCGAACGCCACAACGTGGGATTCGTTGATGAACGGGTCGCCCTTGGCGTCGTCCTTCAGGAACAGTTCGAACGTGTAAGGGTTGAGCTTGAGGCCCTCTTCCACGCCCAGGCGCTTGACCAGGCTGCCGGCAGCGTAGTTACGCACGACGCATTCCACCGGGATCATGTCGAGCTTCTTGACCAGGCACTCGTTGTCGCCCAGCAGTTTGTCGAATTGGGTCGGGATACCGGCCGCTTCGAGCTTCTGCATGATGAAGGCGTTGAACTTGTTGTTCACCATGCCCTTGCGATCAAGCTGTTCGATGCGCTTACCGTCGAACGCCGAGGTGTCGTTGCGAAACAGCAGGATCAGGCGGTTGGCGTCGTCGGTCTTGTACACCGACTTGGCTTTGCCGCGGTAGAGTTCTTCACGTTTTTCCATGATGGGCTCCGCTTTGAGTAAGGTGGGCTAGGCGATGTGTCGCCAGTCGAGCCCTGAATCTTGATCGGCCAGTTGCAGCCAGTCCGGGTCGCACCCGAGGGTGTCGACAAAACATTGCCGGGCAAGCGTCGGCAGGTTGTTCTTGCTGCTGAGGTGAGCCAGGACCAGGTGTTGCAGGTCTTGCCAGCCCAACTCATACACCAGGTACGCCGCCTGGTGATTGTTCAAATGTCCCAGCTCGCCGCCCACCCGCTGCTTGAGAAAGTAAGGGTAGTGGCCGCGCGCCAGCAGATCCCTGCAGTGGTTGGACTCGATCATCAAGGCATCGAGGTCCCGGTAACCGTCCAGCACCCTGGCGCAGTAGGAACCCAGGTCGGTCAGCACGCCGAAACGCCGCTGGCCGTCACTGAATACGTATTGCGTGGGCTCCTGGGCATCGTGGGCAACCGCGATGACATTGATGCTCAAGGCACCGATTTGCAGTTGCTCGCCACCGGCCAGAAAACCTGCCGGCTCGATGGGCTTGCGCATCCCGCGCAGCGTGCCGCGACTCAAGTACACCGGCAGATTGTAGCGCCGAGACAGTAAACCCACGCCATGCACGTGGTCGGCATGTTCGTGGGTGACCAGAATTGCGCTCAACTGCGTGGGGTGAACCCCGAGGCGCAGCAGGCGTCGCTCGGTTTCTCTTAACGAGAAACCACAATCGACCAGCACGTACGTGTCATCGTGGGCGACCAGCGTACCGTTCCCTTGGCTACCGCTGCCGAGAACGGCAAAACGCACCGAATCAGCCCAGGTTGTCTTGAATCACGCCCAACACTTTGCGCGCTGTCTCAGCTGGCGCGACGGTATTGATGTTCTTCTCGACGGTGACTTGCACGCTTTCGCCAACCTTGCTCAAACGAACCTGATAACGCTCGGCACGGGTTTCGATCTCTTCCTTGGTCGGCGCGCTGCCGAACAGTTTGCCGAAGAAACCTGGCTCGTCGTCTTTCTTCTCGGCCTTTTCAGCCACGTTGATGTAGTACAGGCCCAGGCTGCGGTTGATGTCTTCAACGCGCCAAGGGCCTTGCTCCAACGCACGGCCAACACTGGCCCAGGCACGGTCGAGGTCTTCACCCAGGTTGAGCACCACGTTACCGCTGCCGTCTTCGGTGAGGCTGACGCGGTTAGGGGTGTCGTAGTCACGGGCGGCGAGCAGGGAAACGGAACCGCCCTTCTCGGAGATACGGCTCATGCTGGCGAGCATCTCGTCGACCAGCGCGGCATCGACGCCGGTGTTGACCGAACGCGGGGTGAAATCGACGTTGGCCGTGCTGCCGGCAGGGCGCTCGGCGCTGACCACATAGACTTCACTGGTATTGCGCTGCACGCCTGGCTCGATGCGCACACGCACACGGGCCTCGCTGTCGGCGGCCACACCGCCGGCCAGCAGGCGCTGAGCCATGTTGGCGGACAACTCGCGGCCTTGCTGCCACGCCGTGGTGAACTCACCGGTTTGCGGGCGTTGCTGGTCGAGACGGAAACCGTTGTCCTGGAAGAACTGCACTGCCACCGGCCAGACTTCGGCAGGTGGGCGCTGAGCCACGATCCAGCGGTTGTCGCCACTTTTCTGCAGGCTGTAGTCGCTGGCATCGGCCACTGCCGTGATCGGCTGCGGGCGCGGTACTACGTACTCGCCCTTGACGGTGTCGTCGGCGACGTTGCGTGGGATCGGCAACAAGGGGTCAAGACGCTTGGCGACATTGACATCAGGCGGCAACTGCATCGGTTTGGTTGCTTGCGCTTCCAGGTAATCGCTGCCGCGGTCACGGAAGTAGCCTTCCGGGCCCCATACCCAACCGCAGCCACTGGTGCTGGAGATAATCAAGGCAAGTGCGGAAAGTCCGGCCAATCGCTTCATGCGTAGTGCTTCCTCAATTAAACCAGGACGCCGGACTGGCGCAGGGCCTGTCGCAGCGGTTCGTGACAGGCTTCGCTGAGCCGGGTGAGCGGCAGACGGATACCGTCCGGCATCAGGCCCATCTCAGTCAGCGCCCATTTCACGGGAATAGGATTGGATTCGATAAACAGTGTCTTGTTGAGCGGCATCAGCTTCTCG
This sequence comes from Pseudomonas sp. OST1909, assembly GCF_015277575.1. Lineage (NCBI taxonomy): Bacteria > Pseudomonadati > Pseudomonadota > Gammaproteobacteria > Pseudomonadales > Pseudomonadaceae > Pseudomonas > Pseudomonas sp. OST1909. Next base: position 2,003,106 of record NZ_CP063780.1, on the reverse strand, counting down.
TGGATCGCACGGGCCGTCGCGGCATCGCCGGCGATGGCGGCCGCGCACATTTCGCTCATGGCACGCGGAGCCACGTTGGCGGTCACGGAGATGTTGCCCTTGCCACCCAGCAGGATCAGTTCGACAGCGGTGGCGTCGTCACCGGAATACACCAGGAAGTCACTGCTCACGCCGGCCAGGATGTCCTTGGCGCGCTGCAGGTCGCCAGTGGCTTCCTTGATACCGATGATGTTCGGCACGGTGGACAGGCGGATCACGGTCTCGGCCTTCATATCGCACGCGGTACGACCCGGTACGTTATAGAGGATCTGCGGGATCTGGACGGCTTCGGCGATGGCTTTGAAGTGCTGGTACAAGCCTTCCTGGGTCGGCTTGTTGTAGTACGGGGTCACCAGCAGGCACGCATCGGCGCCGGCTTTCTTGGCGTTGCGAGTCAGCTCGATCGCTTCGCGCGTGGAGTTGGCGCCCGTTCCGGCGATCACGGCGATGCGGCCCGCAACGCGCTTGACCACGAACTCGATCACCTGGATGTGTTCTTCCACATCGAGGGTGGCCGATTCACCTGTGGTGCCGACCGCCACGATGGCGTTGGTGCCCTCTTGCAGGTGGAAGTCCACCAGTTTGCCCAGGCTGTCCCAGTCGAGACGACCTTGTGCATCCATGGGTGTGACCAGTGCCACCATACTGCCCGCAATCATGCAACCGCTCCTGCCGGAAAAAGAGAGCCGTAATGGTACTGGCGCCAAGATGCTTGTACAAGCGAAGTACCGCGTGAGGATGCGTTCTGGAGCAACTAAACGTCGGGCAATGCCATCATTGGGCCAAAGCACCGCTTCAAGCCGGCCGATCACGCAATGAAAACGCCACCTCCTAGCCCTTGGCGACGCTTTTCGCTACCCTTGATCCTTTGATCGATACGGCCCACACAGTATTGACCGCTCATCGCTTTAGGAAGGCTGCATGTCCACCCCCACAGTTCGCGAACAATTCCTTGTTATCAGTGCCCTCGGCGCCAACCCCATGGAGCTGACCAACGTCCTGTGCCGCGCCAGCCATGAGAACCGCTGCGCCGTCGTAACCTCCCGCCTCACCCGCCACGGCGAGTGCAGCGCGCTGGTCTTGCAGATTTCCGGTTCCTGGGACGCCTTGGCGCGCCTCGAAACCGGCCTGCCGGGCCTGGCCAAGAAACACGATTTCACCGTCAACGTAGTGCGCAGCGCAGCCCTGGAAAACCGCCCGCAGGCCCTGCCTTATGTGGCGTATGTCAGCTCGGCCTACCGCTCGGACATCGTCAACGAGTTGTGCCAGTTCTTCATCGACCACAACGTCGAGCTGGAAAACCTGACCTGCGACACCTACCAGGCCCCGCAAACCGGCGGCACCATGCTCAACGCCACGTTCACCGTGACCCTGCCGGCCGGCGTACAGATCAGTTGGTTGCGCGACCAGTTCCTGGATTTCGCCGATGCCCTGAACCTCGACGCGCTGATCGAGCCATGGCGCCCACAGAACCCAATGTAAGGAAGCATCTATTCATGCCAGTCATGCCGGTAGCCATCGATAAACCTGTCGCCGACTTCGAAGCCCAGGCCACCAGCGGCCAGACTTTCAGCCTCGCAGCTCTCAAGGGCAAGCAAGTGGTGATCTACTTCTACCCCAAGGACAGCACCCCGGGCTGCACCACTGAAGGCCAGGGCTTTCGTGACCAATACGCAGCTTTCCAGGCCGCCAACACTGAAGTGTTTGGTGTGTCGCGTGACAGCGTGAAGTCCCACGAGAACTTCAAGGCCAAGCAGGAATTTCCTTTCGAGCTGATCAGCGACAAGGACGAAGCGGTCTGCCAGCTGTTTGATGTGATCAAGCTCAAGAAGCTGTACGGCAAGGAATACCTGGGCGTTGATCGCAGCACCTTTCTGATCGACAGCGAAGGCGTGCTGCGTCAGGAATGGCGTGGCGTGAAAGTGCCGGGGCATGTGGATGCCGTGTTGGCGGCAGCGCAGGCGCTGAACAAGGCCTGATTGTGCGTCGATAAGGCCGTCAGGCCTTGCGCAACCAATACCGGTACACACCCTCGGCTTCTTCTTCGTGCTCCAGAGTGTGGCCGGCGAGTTTGGCAAAGGTGCGGAAGTCACGCTGGGAGCCAGCGTCGGTGGCGGTCACCTTGAGCACCGCACCGCGGGCCATTTTATTGAGTTCCATCTTGGCCTTGAGCAGGGGCAACGGGCAGTTGAGGCCGCTGGCATCGAGTTCGGCGTCAAAGGCTACAGCGTCGGTCATGGTGTTACTCCAGGCAAACATTTGGGCTGCTTAGAATATCTGGTCCCAGGCGCAGTGTCCGGCTACAGTAAGCTCTTTGTCGAAAGGCTTTGTGCATGACTTTTTTGCGCCCTACCCTGCTGACGCTGGCCTGCCTGCTGGCCTCCCCGGCCTTCGCCGATGAGCTGCCGTCACTTGGTGACGCCAGTTCTGCCATTGTCTCGCCCCAACAGGAATATCAACTGGGCCGCGCCTGGCTGGCCTATTTGCGCGGTCAGGTGTCGCAGCTTAATGACCCGCAACTCAAGGACTACGTAGAAACCAGCGTGTACAAGCTGGTGGAGACCAGCCAGGTCAACGATCGGCGCCTGGAATTCATCCTGATCAACAGCCCGCAGCTCAACGCCTTTGCGGCACCCGGCGGGATCATTGGGGTGAACGGCGGCTTGTTCCTCAATGCCCAGACCGAAGGTGAATACGCGTCGGTACTGGCCCACGAACTGGCGCACTTGTCCCAGCGCCACTTTGCCAGGGGCGTGGAAGCCCAGTCACGCATGCAACTGCCAATGATGGCGGCGCTGCTTGGCGGCATTATTGCCGCCGCCGCGGGTGCCGGCGATGCGGGTATCGCCGCAATTGCCGGCTCACAAGCGGCTGCGATCCAGGAGCAGCGCCGGTTCTCCCGGCAGAACGAACAAGAGGCAGACCGCATCGGCATCCTCAACCTGGAGAAAGCCGGCTACGACCCGCGGTCGATGCCCACCATGTTCGAACGCCTGATGCGTCAGTACCGCTTCGATGCCAAGCCACCGGAGTTCCTGTTGACGCACCCAGTGACCGAATCGCGTATTGCCGACACCCGCAATCGCGCCGAACAGGCCAAACTCGGCGGCAAGGAAGACAGCCTGCGCTATCAACTGATTCGCGCACGCGTGCAATTGAAATACGAAGACACGCCTGGCCTGGCTGCCAAGCGCTTCCAGGCGCAGTTGGACGACAACCCCAAAAACGATGTAGCGCGTTATGGCCTCGCCATTGCGCAGATCAAGGGAGTCCAACTCAAGGAAGCACGGGAAAGCCTGGCACCGCTGCTCGCCAAGGCACCCAATGACATCACCTACAATCTGGCGCAGATCGAACTGGACATCACCAGCAACCGCATGGCGGATGCCCAGCAACGGACTGACCGTATGCTCACCCAGTACCCCAGCAACTATCCGCTGAACCAGGTGCGGGTAGACCTGCTGCTTAAGCAGAACCGCACCGCCGATGCCGAAAAGGCGCTGGATGGCTTGCTCAAGTCACGCCCCGACGATCCGGACGTGTGGTATCAGGTGGCCGAAACACGCGGCCTGTCCGGCAACATCATCGGCTTGCATCAGGCCCGCGCCGAATACTTCGCACTGGTAGGGGACTTCCAGCAGGCCATCCAGCAACTGGACTTTGCCAAGCGCCGCGCAGGCAGTAATTTCCCACTGTCCTCACGTATCGACGCACGTCAGCGTGAGCTGATCGAACAGGAACGCCTGGTGAAAGGGATGATGAGCTAAACCCGTCACCCACAAAAAAGCCCCGCTGCCGTTAACCGGCAGCGGGGCTTTTTGTTTCTATTGCAATGCAGGCTTGACGATTACTCGGCCAACTTGAAGGTGATGAAGCTGGCACGACCTTGACGCAGTACGCGCATCGACACCGAACGGTTCTTCGGCAACGCCTTGGCGATGTCGGTGAACTCCTTGGTGGTGTTGATCGCCTGATTGTTCAGGTGAGTGATCACGTCGCCCGGCTGCAGGCCGATCAAGGCGGCTGGGCCGTCCTGGACTTCCTTGATCACCACACCGCTTTGCAGGTCAAACGTCTTCTTCTGCTCGGCGGTCAGTTCAACCACGGCGATGCCCAGGCGGTTACTGCTGCGCTCTGCACCCGGCTTGGCATTACCCAGGGCATCCAGCGTCGCGCCTTCTTCCGGGATCGCACCGACGGTCAGCTCCACGTTCTGGCGCTTGCCGTCACGAATCACTTCCAGTTTGGCTTTGCCGCCGGCCTTGAGCGCGCCGACCAGATGAGGCAGGTCCGCCGACATAACGATGGGTTGGCCGTTCATGCTCAGAATCACGTCGCCGACTTTCAGGCCGCCTTTGGCCGCTGGACCATTGTCCTGGATTTGCGCAACCAGAGCACCGGCCGGCTTGTCGAGGCCGAAGGATTCAGCCAGGTCTTTGTTGACTTCCTGGATCACTACGCCCAACCAGCCACGGCTGACTTTGCCACCGCTTTTGAGCTGATTGGAGACGTCCATGGCCACGTCGATCGGGATCGCGAAAGACACGCCCATGAAACCACCGGAACGGGTGTAGATCTGTGAGTTGATGCCTACCACTTCGCCAGCCAGGTTGAACAATGGCCCCCCAGAGTTGCCCGGGTTGATCGGCACGTCGGTCTGGATAAACGGTACGTAGTTTTCATTCGGCAGGCTGCGACCAATAGCACTGACGATACCCTGGGTGACGGTATGGTCAAAGCCGAACGGCGAACCGATCGCGACGACCCATTGGCCGGCCTTCAAGTCCTGGGATTTGCCCAGCTTGAGAACCGGCAGGTCCTTGCCATCGATTTTAAGCAAGGCTACGTCGGAACGCGGGTCGGTACCGATCAGCTTGGCCTTGAGTTCACTGCGATCAGCCAGGCGCACGAGGATTTCGTCGGCATCGGCAATCACGTGGTTGTTGGTCAGGATATAGCCGTCAGGCGAAATGATGAAGCCCGAACCCAGGGATTGGGCTTCGCGCTGACCACCGCCACCACGAGGGGTGCGCGGTTGCGGCATACCGCGCTCGAAGAACTCGCGCAGCATGGGCGGCAAGCCTTCCAGGTCGGGCATCTGCTGGTTCGAAACTTTGCGATCCGGCAGTTTCTGGGTGGTACTGATATTCACCACGGCCGGTGAGGCTTGCTCTACCAGTTGGGTGAAGTCAGGCAGCTCAACTGCTTGCGCAGGCAAGGCCTGACCCAGTACCAGCACTGTGGCGACTATGGATAGGTAAGACTTCAAACGTGGTATCGACATACAGCTCCCGTTACGACGAGCAGGGTTAAGCGACAGGGTCCAATAAACGCCGAATGCGACAAACGACATTTTTGTTCCGCGAACAAAACAAGGCCAGAGCCAACAAACCCTGACCTATAAAAAACATGGGAAGTTTTTGCAAGTGAAAATGCTGATCCGGAAATTTCATACGATCGGCCCTCAACCTAACTTGAGCACAGATTGAAAGGTCAGGATGAACATAGAATTAACAATCTCACGGCTTGGCAGCGTCCTTTTCACCGCGTACCGACAGCGCGATACGCTCAGCAGTGCCGACGGGGATTTCCCCTACCACGGTAACCATCATTTCACCCTCAACCGTATTCAAACGCCGAGAAACCGCCACCGTCGGGCCGAGCTGAGCGCGGGTTTCATTCATATCGGCGCCCTTGGCGGACTCAAGAAATACAGAAAAGCGTGCGAGCCCATCATCGTACATCAGGCTATCGACGGTCGATTTCGTTTGGCGGTCTTTGCGCGTGGTGCTGCTGACCTGCTGGAAACCAGGCGGCAGCCAATCCAGATGCCACGCCTGGGAGGCAGGCATGTCAGAGGCTTTATCGGTGGAAGCAGCAACAGGCTTGCATTCGCTGCCAGGCTGTAAGTCATGCTCGGCAGGAACGACCGAGGTATCCAGGCGCGCATACTGAAAGCGCTCCAGCAATTGCCCCTGATCATTGAGCAGCAGGGATTTGAGCGGCAGCGCCGTCTCACGATCCAGGTGCAATTCAAAACCGTAGCGGTAGTGATCTCGCGGGCTGATTGACACAATCACAGCATGACGACCGGCCACGCGGGATTTGCCAATGACGGCAAGTTCATAGAATTGAGTGAGTTTTTTTGAATCGAGAGCACGCGAAGGTGCATCAGAAGAGGTGACCAACCCAGCACTCAGATCGCCACTGACGCAGTGCGTCCGGCCATCCAACCGTACGGTTTCCTGAGGCGAGCCGTCCAGTTGCAGCAACCGCTCACGGACATGACCGTCCTGCACACGGTGCCAGATAGCATGGGTAGAAAAACTGCCATTACGTTCGTAGACAAACGTACCTTCAAAGCTTCGCTGCTGCTCTGCACGCCCAAGTCGAGTCAGCCAGTCTTGGGCTTCATCGGCATGGGCGGACTGTGCAATCCAACTACTGAGCAAAAGCGCAAGGAGCGGTATGGCGCGCATAGAGCTCCCTAGCGGATCAGCGGTTTTCCTGACTGGCTGCGCGAGCGTATGGCAGAGCGCTTTCGGTACCTTTGGCGGCCGATTCCTGTGCGTGCTGACGCAGGTAGCCTGGCAGACGCTGATCTTGCCAGCCAGATTGCCCTTGAAGCACACCATTGGCCATCGGGCCTGTGGTATCAGAGCTTTCCTTGTAGCCTGCCAGTACAGCCGGGCCTTTGACTTGCGGACCCGCCATGACGGGCTGCTGAGTTTGCTGGGCCAGTTCGGCGCCGGCAATTTCGTCCTGGTTGTACAGGCGAACACCAGCCAGTACGGCGACGGTCACCGAGGCAGCCACTGCCAGTCGACCCAGGCTACGCCACGGGCCACGAGCAGCTTTGGCCGGAACGGCTTCATCAGCCAGCGCGGCAGAAACGGCCGCAGCAATATCCAGACGAGGGATTAAAAGATCCTTGTGCATCACCGCCCGAGCGACTTGGTAACGAGACCAGGTATCACGGGTTTCGGCATCATCAAATGCGTTGAGCACTCGACGAAGTTCCAGTTCATCCGCTTCGTTATCCATCACTGCGGACAGCGATTCCTGCAGGGCATCACGACTCATGGCGGTTCCTCTCTTGGCTGTCGCCGCTGTCTTTAGTTTTCCTGCAACAATGGTTGCAAGGCTTTGTCGATGGCTTCCCGGGCCCGGAAAATCCGTGACCTTACAGTCCCCACCGGACATTGCATGACGCTCGCAATGTCTTCGTAACTCAGACCATCGAATTCACGTAAAGTTAATGCCGTACGCAAATCTTCTGGCAATTGCTGAATTGTTCGATGGACGGTGCCTTCGATCTCGTCGCGCAGCAATGCACGCTCCGGCGACTCGAGATCTTTGAGGCCGTGATCACCATCGTAAAATTCAGCATCTTCTGAACTGACATCACTGTCTGGTGGGCGGCGGCCGCGAGACACCAGATAGTTCTTCGCCGTGTTAATGGCGATGCGATATAGCCACGTATAAAACGCACTATCACCGCGGAAATTTCCAAGTGCACGGTACGCCTTGATAAAGGCTTCCTGTGCAACGTCCTGCGCTTCATGGGTGTCGTGCACAAACCGCACGATCAACCCGAGAATTTTGTGCTGGTATTTCAGCACTAGCAGATCAAATGCTCGCTTGTCGCCGCGTTGTACGCGCTCGACCAGCTGCTGATCCTCTTCCTGGGTTAGCATGAACACTCCTCGTTGTACTCGAAGGAGGCTTGCATAACTAAACGATCAGGCTTGCAAACATAGACTCGGGCTTTTCGCAAAAGTTCTCCCCCTTCAAGCAAGTTTCCGGCATGCACTGATTTGGCACACACGAAAAACGCAGCCCGGGCGGGGCCGGCTGCGCGAATAATCTTGTCGCCGGTTTCGTGACGCGTCCAATGCTCCCGACGGGCCAATAAACTCAACGTTTTCCCAGCTTTCGGGCAACCTGCTATTGAGTCGGGGCCCATGCAAAAAGTTCCCGTCCCGCCAACCGGCCGTTTCCCAAAGCTGCGCGGCATAATCTCACAATGCCACGAATGCGTGGCTATTGTGCCGCTCCACCCCTCTATATACTAGTGGCCCGTGTGACCCTTTGATGCGCCGATCCAGGCGTCCTGTTTGCGCCGCTCCTTCGGATCGCTTTTTGCGGAATCCTTTCAATGAGCCAACAGTTTCAACACGATGTGCTGGTGATCGGCAGCGGTGCAGCCGGCTTGAGCCTTGCCCTGACCCTGCCCGGCCACCTGCGCATTGCGGTTTTGAGCAAAGGCGACCTGGCCAACGGCTCGACATTCTGGGCCCAGGGCGGCGTCGCGGCGGTACTGGACGACACCGATACGGTGCAATCGCATGTCGAAGACACCCTTAACGCCGGCGGCGGCCTGTGCAATGAGGAGGCCGTGCGCTTCACCGTCGAGCATAGCCGGGAAGCCATCCAATGGCTGATCGACCAAGGTGTGCCCTTCACCCGTGATGAACATGCCGGCAGCGACGACGGCGGCTTTGAGTTCCACCTGACCCGCGAAGGCGGCCACAGCCATCGCCGCATTATTCACGCCGCCGACGCCACGGGTGCCGCGATTTTCAAGACCCTGCTCGACCAGGCTCGCCAACGGCCCAACATCCAATTGCTGGAACAACGCGTCGCCGTCGACCTGATCACCGAAAAACGCCTGGGCCTTGCGGGCGAGCGCTGCCTCGGCGCCTACGTACTCAATCGCACCAGTGGCGAAGTCGATACCTACGGGGCGCGCTTCACTATTCTTGCTTCGGGCGGGGCCGCGAAGGTCTATCTCTATACCAGCAACCCCGACGGTGCTTGTGGCGACGGCATTGCCATGGCCTGGCGATCGGGCTGCCGGGTGGCCAACCTGGAGTTCAATCAGTTCCACCCCACCTGCCTGTACCACCCGCAAGCCAAGAGCTTCCTGATCACCGAAGCCCTGCGCGGCGAAGGTGCGCACTTGAAGCTGCCCAATGGCGAACGCTTCATGCAGCGCTTCGACCCACGCGCCGAGCTGGCACCGCGCGACATTGTCGCCCGCGCCATCGACCACGAGATGAAGCGCCTGGGTATCGATTGCGTCTACCTGGACATCAGCCACAAGCCCGAAGCGTTTATCAAGACCCACTTCCCGACCGTCTATGAACGCTGCCTGACCTTCAATATCGATATCACCAAAGGCCCGATCCCGGTGGTGCCGGCCGCGCACTACACCTGTGGCGGCGTGATGGTTGACCAGCACGGGCGCACCGACGTGCCCGGCCTCTACGCCATCGGTGAAACCAGCTTTACCGGTCTGCACGGCGCCAACCGCATGGCCAGCAATTCGCTGCTCGAGTGCTTCGTGTACGCGCGCTCGGCAGCAGCGGATATCCTTGAGCAACTGCCGCGCATCAAGGTTCCAGCCGCCCTGCCCCGCTGGGACGCCAGCCAGGTCACCGATTCGGACGAAGACGTGATCATCGCGCACAACTGGGACGAGTTGCGGCGTTTCATGTGGGACTACGTGGGCATTGTGCGCACCAACAAGCGCCTGCAACGGGCGCAGCACCGGGTACGTTTGCTGTTGGATGAGATCGACGAGTTCTACAGTAACTATAAGGTCAGCCGCGACCTGATCGAGTTGCGCAACCTTGCCCAAGTGGCCGAGCTGATGATTCGTTCAGCCATGGAACGCAAAGAAAGCCGCGGGCTGCATTACACCCTCGATTACCCACAGATGCTGCCCGAAGCGCGTGACACTATTCTGGTGCCAACCACCTACGGCGGCTGAACTTCAGGCGCACCCGCAGGCGTCGGTGCACATCGGCGCCCAGTGCGTCCTTGGGCACACAGATCGAGCGCACCCGCCGCTCGCCCGGCACTCGATAACGCAGCACCACGATCAGCGGCAACGCCAGGCTGTCGGGGCGCAGCTGCACAGCGTGCCAGCCGCGTGCGGCGCTGAATAATTGCCAGCCATCGTCGTCACGGCGCAGGCCACGAATCGACGAACGGTGAGTAAGCAGAACATGGCGCGGTAGCACCCACGCGCAGTGTGCCAGGCATAACAGGATGCCGAGGCTTGAATAAGGCAGGTTCAAAACCAGCAGGCTACCCATCGCGAACAGTTGGGCAAGCAGATACGCCGCCAGCAACAGCCGCGAAGCCTGCCAGCGACATTCAAAACGATTACTTGGGCTGGACACGATCCAGGATCATCCGAACCATGCGCTGCAGCTCTGGATCTTCAGATTCAGCGCGCTCCATGAACCAGCCGAACATGTCCTGATCTTCACAGGTCAGCAACCTGACGTAGAGCTCGCGGTCCACCTGATCGAGCGTTGCGTACACCTCTTTGGTGAAAGGCACCAGCAATACATCCAGCTCCAGCATGCCACGACGGCTGTGCCAGTAGAGGCGATTGATTTCTACATCTTCGACCATGGAGCCCTCCTCAAATAGAGCGCAAGTATACAGGCCCGGCGACACCGGAACAGTCGGCTTTGGTCGCCCGCGACGAAACTATGCATTTGCCGGACGCCCCTCTATGATGCACCCATGACTTTTTAACCTGCGATGACCCATGGCTGACTCTGCTTTCTTCTGCCCCCTGTCCCACGAAGGCGTTCTCGCCGTCCGCGGTTCTGATGCTGCCAAATTCCTGCAGGGCCAGCTGACCTGCAACCTCAATTACCTGAGTGATACCCAGGCCAGCCTGGGCGCGCGCTGCACGCAAAAAGGCCGGATGCAGTCCAGCTTCCGCATCCTGCTGCAAGGTGACGGCGTGCTCCTGGCCATGGCCACGGAGCTGCTCGAACCGCAGTTGGCAGACCTGAAGAAATACGCGGTGTTCTCCAAATCCAAACTTACCGACGAAAGCTCCGCCTGGGTACGCTTCGGGCTGGCGGACGCAGACACGCCCCTGGCCGCCCTTGGCCTGGCGCTACCCGCCGAAACCGACAGCGTGGTGCGCACCGACACCTTGATCGCTATTCGCGTGTCCCCTGGCCGTGCCGAACTCTGGGTGCCCACCGAACAAGCCGACACCGTGCGCAACCAACTGGCCGCACAATTGCCACAAGCTGAGTTGAATGCCTGGCTGCTTGGCCAGATTCGCGCGGGTATCGGCCAGGTAATGGCGCAGACCCGCGAACTGTTCATCCCGCAGATGCTCAACCTGCAAGCCGTGGGCGGCGTCAGTTTCAAGAAAGGCTGCTACACCGGCCAGGAAATCGTCGCGCGCATGCAATATCTGGGCAAACTCAAGCGGCGCCTGTATCGACTAAGCCTTGAAGCCACGCAATTACCCGAGCCCGGCACGCCGTTGTTTTCCCCAGGCCATAACAGCGCGGTTGGCGAGGTCGTGATCGCGGCAAAAGCTGACCAGTCGATTGAACTTCTCGCTGTGCTGCAAGCCGAAGCTGCCGAGAGTGGCGACGTGCGTACAGGCAGCCTGGAAGGCCCCGGCCTGCAGCTGCTTGATCTGCCTTACCAACTGGACCGTGATCGCGAGATACAGCGTTAATCGCCATACCTTTTTGCAGCACCCTAGAGAGCATGAATGAACAAGCTGGCGGAAAAAGTCCAACAGGCGTTGGTGACGGCCATCGACAACGATGACCTGGTTCTGCCGACATTGCCGGAGGTGGCCCTGAAAATTCGCCAGGCCGCCGAAGACCCTGAGATCAGCATCAGTCATTTGAGCAAGGTGATCAGTCGCGACACCGCCCTGTCGGCGCGCCTGATCAAGGTGGTCAACAGCCCGCTGTTACGGGCGAGCCAGGAAGTCACCGACCTTCACACGGCCATCACGCGGCTGGGCACCAACTACAGCAGCAACCTGGCCATCGGCCTGGTGATGGAGCAGATTTTTCACGCCCGCTCCGAAGTGGTCGCACAGAAAATGCGCGATGTGTGGTGCCGTAGCCTGGAAGTCGCCGGCGTCAGCTATGCCTTGTGTCGCCGGCATAGTCACCTCAAGGCCGACCAGGCGGCCCTCGGCGGGTTGGTGCATCAGATCGGCGTGCTGCCGATCCTCACCTACGCCGAAGACCACTACGAGCTGCTTTCCGACCCGGTCAGCCTCAACCACGTCATCGAAAGCATTCATCCGTTACTGGGCGACAAACTGCTGAGTGGCTGGGACTTCCCCGAAATGCTGGCGAAACTGCCGGGCCAGTACCTGAACCTGGAACGCAACTCTGCCACACTCGACTATGTGGATCTGGTGCAGATCGCCGTGCTCTACTGCCATCACAACACCGACCATCCGCTGGCGAAAGTCGACATTACCAGCGTGCCTGCGATGAAAAAGCTGCGAATTGATCTCTACAGCGAAAAGACGCGCACCGAACTGGATGAAGCCCGGTCGATGTTCTACTGATCAACCGCCGATAAAACTCACGCGCACTTTCAACCCGGCCAACTCGCCATCATGCAGGCTGATCTGCGCCAGGTGCGCACGGCAGATCTCCCCGACAATCGCCAGCCCCAAGCCAGACCCCATGCCCTGCTGGCTACGGCGATAAAAGCGCTCGAATACCCGGTCCCGCTCATCCAACGGGATGCCTGGGCCATCATCCTCAACCTCCAGCACCGCCGGCGCGGTCACGCGCAAAATCACATTGCCGCCAGGTGGCGTATGGGCCATAGCGTTGTCCACCAGATTGCTCAGCAGCTCATTCAACAGCGTCGGTTCACCGCGCAACCAGACCGGCTCGTCCGCCTCCAGTGCCAAGGCCACCCCGCGCGCGTGAGCCAGCGGCGCCATGGCCATGCCCAGTTCGCGCGCCAGCTGGCTGAGGTCGAGCAACTGCGCGCCCCCTTCAGCAATGGCTCGGGCACCGTTTTCGATACGGGCCAGCGACAACAATTGATTGGCCAGATGGGTCAGGCGGTCGGTGCCCTGGGCAGCGCTTTCCAGGGTGCTGTGCCAGGTGGCCGGCTCCTGGGCACGCAAGCCCAGTTCCAGGCGAGCCTTGAGCGCCGCCAAGGGCGTACGCAGTTCGTGGGCTGCATCGGCAATAAACTGGGCCTGGCGCTCGAACTGGCCGCGCAGACGTTCGGTGAAATGGTTGAGGGAGCGCACCAGCGGGCCGAACTCATCCTGAACTTCCACCAATGGCAGCGGCCGCAAATCATCGGGTTGGCGTTCTTCCACCGCTGTACGCAGGCGTTCGAGCGGACGCAGTGCAGCGCTCACCGCAAACCACACCAGCAGCAACGCGCCGATGGCCAGCATCCCCAGGCGCAGCAAGGTGTCGGCCATCAAGCTGCGGGCCATGGCAACGCGTGCTTCGTCGGTCTCCGCGACACGAATCTCGGCCATGCCATTCATGTTCGGCTCGGAGACGGCCTTGAGCAGGCTCACCACTCGCACGTGCTGGCCCTGGTACATGGCGTTGTAGAAGCGCGCCAGGGCCGGGTAATCGTCGGTGCGGGGAGTGCCGGGCGGCGGGCCTGGGAGGTTTTCGTAACCGGATATCAGCTTCTGGTGGATATCGTTGACCTGATAATAGATGCGCCCGGCACTGTCGTAGGCGAAGGTGTCGAGGGCCACATACGGCACATTTGCGCTGAGGGTGCCGTCCACCTGGGTCAAGCCTGCGGCAATGGTGCGCGCCGAAGCCAACAGCGTGCGGTCATAGGCCGTGTCGGCGGCTTCGCGCCCGTTCCAGTAGGCGCTCATGCCGCTGGCGAGCATCAACAGCACCAGCAACAGCGCCAGGTTCCACAGCAAGCGCCAGCGCAGACTGCTGGGCTTATGCATCGCGGGCTTCCAGCAAGTAGCCCAGGCCGCGGAACGTCACGATGGCGATGGGCTGGCCGTCGAGCTTCTTGCGCAGGCGATGCACGTAGATTTCGATGGCATCGGGGCTGGCCTCCTCGTCCAGGCCGAAAACCTGAGAGGCCAATTGCTCTTTGCTCATCACGCGGCCGGGTCGGGCGATCAAGGCTTCGAGCACGGCTTGCTCGCGGGAGGTCAACGTCATCAATTCACCGCCAACCGTGAAGCGTCGTGTGTCCAGGTCGTATACCAGCACCCCGCACGTCTGCTGGCGCTCCCCACCCAGTACACTGCGGCGCAGCAGCGCCTTGACCCGCGCTTCCAGCTCTGTCAGTTCGAACGGCTTGGCGAGGTAGTCATCGGCGCCCAGGTTCAGGCCGTGCACGCGGTCTTTGACATCACTGCGTGCCGTCAGCATCAGCACCGGCAGGTTTTTCCCTCGGGCCCGCAAGCGCGCCAGCACCTCGAAACCATCCATGCGCGGCAGGCCCACATCGAGGATCGCCGCCGCGTATTCCTCGCTGCCCAAGGCCAGGTCCGCGGCCACACCATCGTGCAGCACGTCGACGGTCAGACCCATGCCCTTGAGCGCTTGCGCAACACTTTCGGCAAGTTGCAGATGGTCTTCAACCAGGAGGACACGCATGGATTTCTACCTCATGAGGAGTGGTCGGCGCGGCGTTTTATTGGCCCGCTGGCCGGCGAGTTTACAGGCGCAACTTGCCCTGTGAAGCCCGAAAACATTGAAAGACAATTGAAAGGTTAGTGAAAGCTTCGCCCTTTAGCATCCAGCTACGGTGGTTTCTGCCCGCCTAGCTGCCTCACCCGTAGCGCCCGAAAAACGCCTCGAAGCGTTTTCGCCAAAAATAAGAACAATAATGGAGTCCATCACGATGCTGTCGACACAGCCCCAGGCTTGCACGCCTGTTCGTTCTTGCCTTCTGAACCACACCGCTCTCGCCAGTGCTTGCGCCCTCGCCGGCTTTTCGCCGCTAAGTCAGGCTGCCTTCTTCGAAGACAGTAGCGCGACCCTGGAAACCCGCAACATGTACTTCAACCGCGACTTTCGCGACGGTACACGTGCGCAGCAATCCAAACGCGACGAATGGGCCCAGGGCTTTATGCTCAACCTGCAATCGGGCTACACCGACGGCACTGTCGGTTTTGGCGTGGATGCGCTGGGTATGCTCGGCCTCAAGCTCGACTCCAGCCCCGACCGCACCGGCACCGGGTTGCTGCCGACCCACGACGACGGCCGTGCCGCCAATGAGTACTCCAAACTGGGCCTGACCGGCAAAGTGAAAATCTCCGCCACCGAGCTGAAGATCGGCGCGCTGATACCCGAATTGCCGATCCTCAAGCCCAACGACGGTCGCATCCTGCCGCAGACCTTCAACGGTGGCTTGATCACCTCCAAGGAATTCAAGAACCTGGTATTCACCGGCGGCCGCCTGGACAAAGCCAAAGACCGCGACGACACCAACTACGAAGATATCGCGCTCAACAACAAGAACAGCCGCTTCCTCAGTGGCGCCACCGGCAAGCACTTCAACTTCGGCGGCGTGGACTACAAGTTCGCCGAAAAAATCACCGGCAGCTATCACTTCGCCCAACTCGATGACGTGTACCGCCAGCATTTCCTCGGCCTGGTCGCCGCGCGCCCGATGGGCCCCGGCACCTTTGCCGCCGACCTGCGCATGGCCATCAGTGACGACACCGGCAGCGCCCGCGGCGGCAATATCGACAACACATCCCTCAACGGCCTGTTCAGCTATGCCCTCAATGGCCATAAGCTCAGCGCCGGCTACCAGCACATGTCGGGCGACAGCGCCTTTCCGTATGTGGATGGCAGCGACCCGTACCTGGTCAACTTCGTACAGATCAACGACTTTGCCGGCGCCGAAGAACGCTCCTGGCAGGCACGCTACGACTACGATTTCGCCAAGCTTGGGATTCCAGGCCTGAGTTTCATGAGCCGTTATCTGTCGGGCGACAACATCAAGCTCAAGAACGGCCAAACGGGCAAAGAGTGGGAGCGCAACAGCGAGATCAAGTACGTGGTGCAAAGCGGCACGTTCAAGGATGTGGCCGTGCGCCTGCGTAACGCGACCTATCGCTCCAACTATTCAGCCCGTGATGCGGATGAAATGCGCTTGCTGGTCAGCTATAGCATTGCCCTTTGGTAAATGTGCGTTGGTACTAAAACCTTATAACAACAACGATGGAGATAACCATGAACCCTTCACTGCGTAAATTTGCCCTCGCCGCCGGCTGCATGTTGTTCGCCGGCCAGTTGCTGGCCGCCGACGAGCCCAAGCGCCCGGAATGTATCGCCCCGGCCTCACCTGGCGGCGGTTTTGACCTGACCTGCAAGCTGGCGCAAAGCGCGCTGGTCAACCAGAAGCTGCTGAGCAAGCCGATGCGTGTGACCTACATGCCCGGCGGCGTTGGCGCGGTGGCCTACAACGCAGTGGTTGCCCAGCGCCCTGCGGACGCAGGCACTTTGGTGGCCTGGTCCAGTGGTTCGCTGCTGAACCTGGCCCAGGGCAAGTTCGGTCGCTTTGATGAAAGCGCCGTGCGCTGGCTGGCGGCGGTAGGCACCAGCTACGGTGCCATCGCAGTGAAAAACGATTCGCCCTACAAGACCCTCGACGATCTCGTAAAAGCCTTGAAGAAAGATCCGGGCAGCGTAGTGATAGGTTCCGGCGGCACCGTCGGCAGCCAGGACTGGATGCAAACCGCGCTGATCGCCAAGGCTGCCGGGATCAACCCGCGTGAACTGCGTTATGTGGCCCTTGAAGGCGGCGGTGAAATCGCTACCGCGCTGCTCGGCGGTCATATCCAGGTGGGGAGTACCGACATCTCCGACTCCATGCCGCACATCCTCAGCGGTGACATGCGCCTGTTGGCGGTGTTCTCCGAGAAACGCCTGGACGAGCCGGAAATGAAAGACATCCCCACCGCCAAGGAGCAAGGCTACGACATCGTCTGGCCGGTGGTACGCGGTTTCTACCTGGGGCCAAAAGTCAGCGATGCCGACTACGCCTGGTGGAAAGACGCCTTCGACAAGCTGCTGGCCTCCGACGAGTTCGCCAAGCTGCGTGACCAGCGCGAGCTGTTCCCGTTCGCCATGACCGGCCCGGAGCTGGACACCTACGTGAAGAAACAGGTGGCTGACTACAAAGTGCTGGCCAAAGAGTTCGGCCTGATCCAGTAAACGCCCGTCATTTGTGTAATGCCCCTGTAGGAGCGAGCTTGCTCGCGAAGAACCCAAGGACATCCACGTGCGTCCAGACAGCACGCGTTATCGTTGAAGTTTTTCGCGAGCAAGCTCGCTTCTACAAGAGGGGCCTTGGAGTTTTCTATGCTCTTACAACGCATTTTCGCTGCAGCGCTGTTGCTGGCCTGCGCCGGCCTGGCCCTGATGGCCTGGCCGTATCAGGCGGCGTTTTCCTACGAGCCGGTCGGCCCACGTGCCTACCCGCTGCTGATGCTCGGGCTGATGAGCCTGGCGCTGATCTACATGCTGTTTCGCCCGCAACCGACCAGACACACCGAAGAAGAACCGGCGCTGGACCGCGAAACCCTGATCAAGATCGGCCTTTGCGTCGCGCTGTTGCTCGTGTTCGCCGCCACCTTCGAATCCCTGGGGTTCATTCTCAGCAGCATGTTGATCGGCATTCCAATGGCGCGCCTGTATGGCGGCCGCTGGATGCCCAGCGTGGTGATCGTCGGCCTGATGGCTATCGGCTTGTACCTGCTGTTCGATAAAGCCATGGATGTGCCGTTGCCCCTCGGCCTGCTCGACGTTCTGGAGAACTGATATGGATACTTTTGGCTATTTGGGCCAGGGTTTCGGCGTCGCGCTGAGCCCGTACAACCTGGTGACCGCGCTGTGCGGCACTTTGATCGGCACCGTGGTGGGCCTGCTGCCGGGCCTGGGCCCGATCAACGGCGTGGCGCTGTTGATCCCCATCGCATTCGCCCTGGGCCTGCCGCCGGAGTCGGCTTTGATCCTGCTCGCAGCGGTGTACCTGGGTTGCGAATACGGCGGCCGCATCAGCTCGATCCTGCTCAACATCCCGGGCGAAGCGTCCACCGTGATGACTACCCTCGACGGTTACCCGATGGCCCGCAAAGGCCTGGCTGGCGTAGCGCTGTCGTTGTCGGCATGGAGTTCGTTCATCGGTGCGTTTATCGCTACCTGCGGCATGGTGCTGTTTGCCCCACTGCTGGCCAAATGGGCGATTGCCTTCGGCCCGGCGGAATATTTCGTACTGATGGTGTTTGCGATTGTGTGCCTGGGCGGCATGGCCGGTGACAAGCCGCTGAAGACCTTCGTGGCGGCGCTGATCGGGCTGTTCCTCTCGGCAGTGGGCATCGACGCCAACAGCGGCGTGTACCGCTTTACCGGGGATAACATCCACCTCACCGATGGCATCCAGTTTGTGGTGCTGGTGCTGGGCCTGTTCTCCATCAGCGAGATCCTGCTGCTGCTGGAAAAAACCCACCGTGGTCAGGAAGCGGTCAAGGCCACCGGACGCATGATGTTCAACCTGAAGGAAGCGGGTGCGGTGTTCGTGGTTAACATCCGTTGCGGCCTGCTCGGTTTCATCATGGGCGTATTGCCGGGCGCCGGTGCAACCCTTGCGTCCGCCGTTGCCTACATGACCGAAAAACGCATGGCCGGTGCCAGCGGCAAGTTCGGCCAGGGCGATATGCGCGGCCTGGCGGCACCGGAAACCGCCATTGGGGCGTCCGCCTGTGGCGCCTTGGTGCCGATGCTAACGCTCGGCGTGCCAGGTTCGGGCACCACTGCGGTGATGATCGGCGCCCTGTCGCTGTACAACATCACCCCAGGCCCGCTGCTGTTTCAACAGCAACCCGACATCGTCTGGGGCCTGATCGCATCGTTGTTCATTGCCAACATCATGCTGGTGATCCTCAACATCCCGATGATCCGTATCTTCACCCGTATCCTCGCCGTGCCGAACTGGGCACTGGTACCGGTGATCGCGATCATTACCGCGATTGGTGTGTATGCGGTGCATGCCACCACCTTCGACCTGTTCCTGATGGTCGGCATCGGCATCTTCGGCTACATCCTGCGCAAGCTGGATTTCCCGCTGTCGCCGGTATTGCTGGGCTTTATCCTCGGCGGTCTGATGGAACAGAACCTGCGCCGTGCGTTGTCGATTTCCAATGGTGCGCTGGAGATCCTGTGGTCGAGCCCGATCACCTTTGGTGTATGGGTACTGACAGCGCTGATGCTGATGTTCCCGCTGGTTCGCATCTACCGCAAACGGGCCCTGCAGCGTCGTGCCGTGGCTGATGTCTGAAGTCACCTTTAAACATTGGTGGGGAACACCGCTGGTCGGCCTGGCCGGCGGTTACCTGGCCAGCCTGGTCGGCTGGCCTTTGCCGTATATGGTCGGCGCGTTGCTGGCGATCATCCTGGTGCGCTGCCTCACGCCCTGGCAATTGGCGGAGATTCCCGGCGGGCGCAAATGCGGGCAATGGGTGGTGGGTATCGGCATCGGCCTGCATTTCACGCCGGTGGTGATCGAACAGGTGATGAGCCACTTCGGCCTGATCTTCTTCGGTGCTCTGGTGACCAGTTTGTCGAGCGTGGTCGGCGTGTGGTTGATGCGCCGCAGTGGGGAAGATCGCGCCACGGCGTTTTTCTCCAGTATGCCGGGCGGCTCCGGGGAAATGGTCAACCTCGGCGCCCGCAACGGCGCGGTGCTCAGCCGGGTGGCGGCAGGACAAAGCCTGCGTGTGCTGGTGGTGGTGTTGTGTGTGCCGGCGATCTTCAAGTATTTGCTGGGCGGCGGTGCACCGCAGTTTCACCCGGCGCCTGTGGACTGGGCCTGGCTGGCCCTGCTGTTCCCGGTAGGTGCGCTGGTGGCCTGGGGCTGGCAGCGTCTACGTCAGCCCAATCCCTGGCTGTTCGGGCCATTGCTGGTGAGCGCCATCGCCAGTGTGACGTGGGACTTGCACATCGGCCTGCCCGACGGCGGCAGCCAGATCGGCCAATGGCTGATCGGCAGCGGTTTGGGCTGCCACTTCAATCGGCAGTTCTTCCGCAGCGCACCGGCGTTCATGGGCCGCACCTTGACTGGCACGGCCTTGACCATGGCGCTCGCCACGTTGGCAGCGGTAGGGTTGAGTGCGCTGACCCACCTGGACCTGCGCTCACTGACGCTGGGCATGATGCCCGGCGGCATTGCCGAGATGAGCCTGACAGCAGAGACCCTGCAATTGTCGGTGCCGTTGGTGACGGCGATGCAGGTGATGCGTTTATTGTTTGTGTTGTTTCTGGCGGAGCCGTTATTCAGGCATTGGGACCGTCAGGCCTGATCAGGGATGGTGCACTGGGGCTAGCCGTTTATCGGAGCTGTCATTTCTAACAGGTAGGCAACCTAAGCCACGCCGCGTTGAATGATTGTTGCGCCTACTTCTAGCCGAAGTAAAGGCGGACGAGGCACTCAACCGAGCAAGGAACCAAGTCATGAACCAAATAAACCAGTTAGAGACTGAAAAAACAAATCTCACCGAAATAGATCTGACCCAACCCGAAACCATTACTCCCATTTCCTTCGCTGACCTCACGCTCAATATTCCAAACATGACCACGCCCGTAGTTGGCTACGACGGCGGCATCAACAAAGCGGCCTTGAATGTTCAGCGAGATAAGGGTTTGCGGTGCATTCTTAAGCCCTATCTGGAGATGGCTGAAGATGACTTCATCGAGCTATTTTGCGTAAACACTGCGACGCCCGTCGCATTTCATACAGTGACCGCATACGAAGCCGAAAAAGGTCTGCAAATCCCTTTATATATTCCTTTTCTGCGACTGAATGAGGGTTCTGTAGGACCAGTGTTTTTCCGGGTAACACGCGGATCAGGTGGTGCGAAGGACGAAACAAAGCACTTCACATTAAAGGTCGATACTCTGGAACCTGGTGGCCGCGACACCATCGCCAGCACACCTCAGAATGAAAACCTCACCAAGCCGATTTTCGATAGGGAAATCATCGATAACGGTGTTACAGAAAAAGATGCGGAAAAAGGTGTGGCCGTTCTCATCAACTATTACCCCATTGATGAATCGCTCCAAGCCGGGCATCACAGGTCAACACGCGATGTTATTCGACTGAGTATTAATGGAGTCATCATTGAGCATCCTGTGACCGAAGGCGAAGCCGCCAGCAAGGACCCCATCAAAATAATCATCTATCAGAAAAAATGGGAGGAGATAGGCAGTGGCGAGCGTGTCTGCGAGTATGAAGTAGTTGACGAGACCGGTAACTATTCGCTGGGCTGGTCTCCGATGCAAATTATTTCAGTCTACCTCAAAGATGCGACGCCACCACTGCCAAAGCCGTTCATTGAAGACACTAATAATGATGGTGAAGTGGACCTCGATGAGTTAAATGGGACTGATGCCACAATCGTTGTGTACGTACGCGACCGAGACTATCTGCCACGGGATCTGATACAAATACAAGCCGAAGGGCGTACAGAAGATCACGTCATCATCAAAAAGTCTTACGAGTACGAGGTACTGAGCGTTACACGGGACGCAAGAATTCCTCTTCCCTTTGAGGATCTATGGCCATTGGTCAAAGGCAGTTTGCGCTTGCGCTACGAGCGAATCCGCGCGGGAGTTACACCTAACCGAAGTTCACAAGTTGAGGTGGTAAACATCATCGGCACCGGAAACTCAAAAGGATTGCCACCGCCGTTGGTACTTGAAGCGCCTGATGGAAATTTAAAGCCTGATTCAGCAACTGTTACAGTACGAATCGAGCCTTTTACTGGGCAAACAGCATTCGCAAGCATTAAGCTCAAACTGGTTGGCACCCTTGCCAATGGCACGGGTTACTACCGGGAAGTCGGGCCACGCCCAGCGGGTAGCGGGCCAATAACTATCCGACTGATCAATGGGCCAGAGGGTGAAATAGCCAAATTGGAAGGTGGCACGCTTGAGATCTCGTATATTGTAACGCCCGAGAAACCTGGCCCCTCACGTGAATCCCAGTCTATACATCTCGAGATTGGGGACATCGTCGCCTCTTTGCCAGCCCCCATGGTTGAAGAAGCTCCGCCACCAGACTTTGTGTATAACCCAGAAGTCTCAAAGTATGGCGCAACTATCGTTGCTCGAAAAAACGCCGCATTTACCTTGGACAGCATTGTCACCCTGCACTTTGAGGGCAGTGTGGCGGGAGGAAGTGCAAAACCTCAACCCTTCAAAATCACCCAGAATTGGCTCAATGAAGACTTGTATTTTTTCGTAGACCAGTTAACGGTAGAGAAAACAAAAACTACTCGGCGCGAATCTATTACACCCTGTCCAAAGAATATGAACGTACACGCTTTTCACACGCGCTCATCATGAAGGTCGGCGCACCGTTGAATCTGCCAGAACCCGAAGTGTTACAAGCGACTGTGATCAACCCAGGAAAGGCGACAATGAATCCGGCGCATGTTCTGACGCCTGCGCTATTCACTATTCGCGTCCGATATTCGCCCATGCTAGATACCCATCAAATCAACGTGGACTTCATGGGAGCCATAGGGCTGGGCACTCCTTATATTCCCTCACAATCTGGAAATTCGGCTCAGGGTTTTGTTGATTTCAATGTAAGCAATACCGCTGTAGCAGCCAACTTGGAAGGTACATGCACAGTCAAATATGAAGTCGTCAGTGCGGACGGAAAAACCCCCTCAAAAGAGCTGACCCTTGAAGTACAACCCTTGCCCTCTTCACTACTGAACGTGGTGAGCATACCCGAAGCGGTAGGCGGTGTCATTGACGCCAACCGTAAAAATAACGTACTCACCCTCGACTATCCATTTATGGGATTAAATCAAGAGTATTTCATTAATCTCAAAAGCCAAAGTAACCGCTTGCTGACTGGAAAAGTTTCACCGGAGGAATTCACAGCCAAGAGAATAGTGAAAGAGATACCTGCTGACTACTTACCCAGCCAACCGAATGGCAGCGACGTCACAGTGGAGGTCAGGGTCTCCTTAAATGGAGTTGGTGATCTCAACTCAGCAACCCGCCTTGGTGTTCCGCCGCCCTATAAAATAAAGAAAGCGATAGGAATAATAAACCATATTGACGTAGGTGGTACGCCAACTTGGCTGGTCACGAGCCCCAACGGGAAATTTTTATACGTCACCAATAACACAACCCACTCCGTATCGGTTATCGATACGACCACAGACAAAGTCATACATACTATTACCGGGCTGAACGGCCCATACAGTCTTGCAGTACATCCGGACGGTTCGCTTCTGTATGTGGGCAATCTGGGAGACAAGACAGTTTCCATATTCTCAACCGCCGACTACAAAGAGCTACTCCCAAGAATCCCCGGCTTCAATGCTCCCCATGGCATAGTCATAAATGACAGGGCGACACGTATGTACGTGACGTGCAATGCGGATGGCTACATTTACGTACATGATGTGGCCAGCAGAGGGCGTCTATCCAGTATCAAAATACTCTATCCAACGGGCATTGCTTTAAACCCCTCCAATAGCCGTCTTTACATTGCAGACTACAGTAGGGTGTCGATCCTCGACACATCAACAAATCAACTGGTTGGCACCGGGATCCCCGGCTTCAACTACCCGAGGGATATTGCGTACAGCCCGCACAACATCGCAACACCGCGTGTCTATTTAACGAACCAGAATTCCAATAATGTCATCATCGTTAACGCAGGAACCAACATCGCTCATAAGACTCTCAGTGGTTTCCTTCAACCCTATGGAGTGGCTATCAACCCTGTGATTGAACATGCCTATATCACAGAGAACACCGGCAACTCATTGAAAATAATTGATGTCAACACGGAGGAGGTCATTGACACTTTCACCGGTCTCAACCAGCCACGAGGCGTTGCCGTACTCCCGAATGGTTCAAAATTCTATGTTGCTAACGCCGGCGGTCACACTGTGACCGTTTTCTCTGCATAACCCACTGCAACTCTGTAGGTAAAAAAAAGCCCCGATTCGCAAGATCCGGGGCTTTTTTACCGCGTTACACGTGAGACGTTCACATCCTTAAAAGTCGTAACGCAACCCCACGTTCACGCCCCAAGGCTGGTCAATGCTCTTGCCCATGCTACGCTCCACATCGGCATGCACTTTCCAGTTCTTCGACACCGCCATGGCGACACCGGCAGCCATCTCAACCCGCGATCCCGACAGGTCGTTGTTGAAGCTGTTGCCGTTGACGGACACCTTGTTGCTCTGGTTGAACTCATGGGCCACTGCAGTACGCAGGTACGGCTGCAACACGCTGCCGCTTTCCAACTGGATATCGCGCCCGGCAGTCACACCCAGCTTACCCACCACCGAGGCCGTACGTGCGCCTTCGGCTTGCAGACCGTTGTCCAGTTCGTAGCTCTGGCGCTGGATGATCGCCGTGGCCAACTGGCCGTAAGGCTCGACGAAGTAACCGTCATCCAGCTTGATATTACGCCCCACTTCAGCAGAAGCCGTGACCGCGTTTTGCGTGTAGTTGCCCTTGGCTTTCTTGCCGTCGCTCATGGCCACGTTGGACTCGTTGTGCAAGCGGTTGAACTTGAGCACACCATCGAAGTAAAGACCACTTTGCGCGTCCATCCAGGTGGCATAACCGCCCAGGTAGTAGCTGTCGACGCTAGCCTTGCTGCCGCGGCTCAGGTCCAGGTCCGAGGTGCTGTGACCGGCCATGAAGCCTGCCAGCCATTGACCATCACCACCGGACAGCGGCACGTCGGCACCCAGGGTGAAACCACGCTGGGTCTGGTTGTACTGCATGCCTTTATCGCTGTTGTTCACTTCAAATTTGTTGCCATAGGCACGGCTCCACAACCCGGTCGATTGACCGTCGCTATGACGCAGCTCACCCATGCGGGTACGCAGGTTGGTCATTTCACCGTACAACACACTCGGCGCTGCGTTGGCCAGGGCCAGCACGGAGTTGGTGCTCGGGCTGATCACCTTGCTGCCGGGGTCCAGCAGCCAGTCCTTACCTTCGTTGTCATCGACCAGGCTATAGGAATAGGTGCCGACATCCACCCGGTCCCCGGCCAGGCTGAACTTGGCGCCGCCGTCTTCGGTGTGCACCACGTGCAAGCGATCTTCCGACAACGGATCGGCGCCGCTGCTGGCGATCAGCAGTTTATGGTCGCCCGAAGAAGTGCCGGTGACATTCAGGAAATCGCCGGTCAAGGTAGCGAAATCCGCGCTCATGACGAACGTGCCATTGCCTGACAGGTTGTCCACGTCCAATTGGTAGAACGTGCCGGTTTCGCCAAACTTGACGTTACCGCCACTCAGGGACAAGTCGCCCACGTGCTGGTTGTCGACCATCACCCAGGTAGCATCAGTGTTGACCGCCAGCTTGTCGACATTCTCCAGGCGGCCGGTAAGCACCGAGCCATTGTTCAGACCAACACTGGCACTGCCGCCGTTGTTGATGACATCACCCGTCAGAATTGCGTGGTCCAGGTTAAGGTCCAACGTGCTGTCGGCACCCACCTGAATATTGCCATCCAACTCGCTGAAGCGCACGCGCATGTTGGCCGAGCCGCCCTGGGTCAGCTCGAGCATGTTACCGTTCTGACCCTGCAGGGACGAACCATTGGTCACGTCGATTTCAGCCGTGATCGGCCCCCGCACATTAATCGCGGGGCCATCGAGGCCCGTCACACGCGAGCCGTCGAGTATCAGATGAGGCGACTCAAGGGCAGTTGCACTTTCAAGGGACATCACAACGCCCGTGGTACCACCGGTAATTTCGCTGCCCGTGGCGATTGCGGCCCCTCCCAGGAGCCTCAACCCTTGCTGGCGTTGGCCCACCAGCACAGAGTTGTTCAACTCCAGAAGGCTATGGGACGTGACGTTGGCCCCATAGGTCGCTCCAGTGATTTCACTATTGTCGACTTGTGCGTAGGACCCCGTGGTCGCGCCCACCTGGCGAGCCACGTTCAAGCCGCCACTGGTGTGGCTGGTAATGCGCGCGTCGGAAATAGTGGCGCTTGAATTGCTGAGCGCAATGGCCGCCTGGGAGCCATGGACAGAACTCACAGTGGCGCCTGTCAACGTCAAGGTCGACCCGCTCGTCGCACGTATTTCTTTAACGTTGGCGTTCTTGTGAACAGTAAGCATCGCACCTTTTTGGGCCAGATAGTCGCTGGCTGCGGACCCCGGGCGGACGTCATATTTGCCGCTGCCCACCGTTCCGTCCACCACAATCGTCGACATTGCCTGTTGACTCAACAGGCATAACGGTGCGGCGGCTACGAGCTTGATGATCGATGATAAACGCGAATAACGAAAACGCTGGGAAGTAGGAGAAATCATGTTGTGTAGCCTCAGAATTAAGTACCAGTTCGAACCCGGAACCCGTATCGAAGAGGTTTCCGTTTTCCACGGTGCAGAGACTAATAACGTGAGTTCCCAAAGAGCGTAGGACTTTCCTTAAGGTACAAACTTAATAAAAAAACCCCACCCTCTCAAGCGAGAGGGTGGGGCCCCGACAGTCAATCAAAGCGTACCTTTGACGCGCGACGCACCCGGAACACAATAGCCAGGAATGTTGCCTCCCGAACCAACCAGATCCCAGGCTGCCCTCACCTCGTCGGACCTGCCCCGATCTCCCGTGGAGGGGCGCAGAAGCCTCCAACGCACACCGACGATGCCTCGGCCATTATTGCCTGTGACGTCTTGAAGCCAGACCTTCAAATCCAGCGGGACGGTCAAGCCAAGATTGACATGCTCACTGTTGAGTTCGAATTCAGCGGTCTCTATGGGCGCCCCGACAGGCGCGCCAGGAGCGTTGAACGCGTATCTGAGAGCCTCGATGCGCACTTTGTCGCCAACCACGAGCCCGGGATCCAGAATCTTGACAGGCACACCTAGCCAAGGCTGCCGAGCACAGTTAATGGCATAGGTGAAGTTCGGGTTGCCTGTAATAACGATGGCATTTTCAAAGGTCACAGGCGTCAGGCTACCGATGTTGAAGATCTCCACGACAACATCTTGATTCGGAGAATGCTTATAGTTGATGGCATCCCGAATAACGCAGTGGGTTTCAATGGTGCCGTTGCCCTTGACATCGATAGTGGCCCACGGCACGGTAAAAGGCACCGGAAAATCGGCCGCTTCCACCCCGGTTACCGAGTAAGTCCCAACGACATCCCCCCCATAGACATAGTCAATGAAATCACCCACTTCCAGCCCCGGTGGTAGGGTGAAAGTGACGGTGGCATCGAAGTTGCGATCTTTCTCGAAGAGGCGGTTATCGGGTTTGGGGTCGGGGCCCCCACCGAGCAGAACGGGCTGTGCCAAGTTTGTGTCTACAGGGCCTTCACCAGGGTTTTGCCCACCGGGCTCACGCAGGTCGACATCCACTTGCACCACAGCTGCGTTGTAAGTGGGGCTGCTTTGGCGCTCAATCATGACTTTGATATCCGCCGTATAGAAATTCCCGCCTGCCGCAATAGCTGCAAAACGTGCAGGGATGTCAATTGGGAAAACGGGCATGCCAACAGATTGACGATAGATCTCAATAGTCCCCCATAACACGACCAGGGTGTCGTTCTGCAAATGGCCGGTCAGGCTTTCCAACCGCACCGTTGCGCCGTTACGGGCCTCTGCTTTATCAACCAATGGCGCTTCCAACACACTGACGGGACCAAACACGGGCGCTTCGTTCAGACTCACTTGTACGTAGTTTGGAATAGACAACGTAGTCGTGTTGCCAGACCGATCAGCCAGGTTATATCTCACGTCTATCGAACCTGACCGCTCAAGAATCGTTGCAGTTGGAATATGACCAGTAATGTCGCCTGTCACCGGCACGTCATCCTCGATCGCAACGATATTACTTCCCACAAGTACTCGATAAGTATCACCGCCACGCCGGTCTGCCGGCGTGGGAATGGTGAACTCCAAACCCGGTTTACCCACGAGAAAGGCTGGGGTCAGTTCGGGGCCGTAATCTTCTATTATGACCCTCGAAGGTTGATTGCCATAGTTAGGGTCCTGCGCGTCTACGTAAACCCGATTGATGTTGTAATCAACGTCATTGCCGCTGAGGTTGAGCACATGAACGCTAATGTCTTTGACACCGTTGGTTTGCAAGGCCGACTTGGGGCCCAAATCCACAATTACCGGATCAGGTAAAGTGATAGCTGCGTCGTAGGTCTCAATATGTACCGGCCGGTCATTCACAGAGACGGTGAGTGTATCGAAGTCATTAATAAAGCCGGTACGGTCCCACAGGTCAACCCTTAGACTGAGTCCGCTCAATTGAAGCGCCCTTGGCACCACATTCCGGTGGTTGTCGCCATCAATGGCCGCCAATAAACCAGGGATCGTCGGAGCAGGTAAATATGTGGGATCGGTAACGGGTTCTTCCCACTCTTCCATGGGGCCTACAGGGTCGTGACTAACAGGTTTACTGGATGTGTTGGACATGATTCAAACTCCTCAAAAGAATAAGTATCTGTCCGGGCATAAAACGACGGTAAGACTAAACACCCGGGTGTCATTTTCTAAACGTATACCGACCCTGCAGAGGTCTGAATTGGCAAACCTGCTGGCGTCTCATTCATTTAATGCCATTTCCCTTTAACGCGTAACTGTCAAACTTGACAGTATCCCTTGCGGCTCGACTGTGATGCTCGCAACCACGAGCACCTCCTCCACTACAAGCACATTGCACCCTTCGCCACTACGCCTAATCGTCCGACACGCAAGGCGGTGAGTTGGGCCGAATCAATGTGATGAACACCAACTTACGCTCGGAATACCCCATGCCTGCACCTGCCGGTTTGATGATCTGGTAGCGCGCAACCGCAGAGCCATGCCGAGGGTTGGTTTGCCCTTCTGGTGGCTTGATCAGCCCCGGAAGCAAGATGTATGGGTCAAACGGAACCTGAAAGACATATCCCTCACGGGCTTCTCGGGCCGTCAGCGTATGGCTGAAGGACTTGATGGTGTCAGGAATGACAGCGCCGGCGAAACCATTAGGGTGCGCATAACTGGCCCAGTGCAAAAGCACCTCATCACCGCCGTCCAACAGCGTTGGATCCCCGGGTATTTTAACGCCGGCTCCGTTTACCCAAGGTCGCAGATGGCAGCTGATAAACCCAGCGTCCGGGCCAGGTCCGTAGTTGACTCCGACATACTCAAGGGGTTTGAGCCCAACGATAGGCACCGTATTGATCATTACCGGTGTGTCTGGCGCGCGTTGCCGGTTGACCCCGTTGAAGGTCCAGTAAAAGAAAGGAACCCAACCTGTATCTAAAAGCTCGATGATGTTCCAGTCGACGAACCACTCAATTTCCCGACCCGCGCTATCTCCCGCTTGTACGGTGTAGGTCGCGATGGGCCCGGGAAAGCTCCCTGCCATCAGTTCCAACTTTTGATCAACATCGGGCGCGCCATACAACGAGGTAATCACGCGTACCGGCTTACCCTCGTCGTTGATAGTCAATTGGTTGTCACCATCTACCCCCTTCACTGTCACCACGTCCAGCAATAGGTTGATAGGGTTTGGGTTATTCGGGCTCACCGGCCCGGCAACCGTCAGATCCACAGCAGCAAAGCGGGTGATCGATGGCCTGGAGGGGGCAACGCCTCTCTGCCAACTGTATTCTGCCCTCACAGTCCCGGAAACGAACTCGTAACCGCCGCTGGCCAACACCGAATACGGAATCGGCACCCTGATAGGCCAATCCTGAAAAGCTGAAATAACGATGGGGTCCAGCGGTATAAGATCCCATGACGGTAGGAGACGATCCCCTTCTGTTGAGCCGAGTACTTCGAGGATATTCATATATACCCCGCCTTCAGCACGGGCGTCATTGAGGGTTATACGCCCATCATCCAACTGCGGAATTTCAACCGGACGCAGGTCGGTGGGCGTAGGCGTCAGATTGATTAACAGGGGAGCGGTACGTGATGGGCCCGACTCACGCCCCGAGCGGTCTTTCAAAAAGTACTGAGCGTTGTACTCCCGATTGGCCAGACCGCGAAGAAAAGCGCCCGGGAAATGCACCTCGATGGGCCGAGCCCCATCCTTGTGCGCTTGAACAATGGTGGTGGTGGCAACGATGTCCAAATGGCGTGGACGTTTGCGCAAAGGCTTGAGAAAAGGCAGTGGTATTAAATAAGCCTCCACCACATCCCCCAAACGTATGTCCGGCCATATCAAATCAATAGTAGCTGTCACTCTGTCCAGATTGGCGGGATTATCCAGATATTCATCCGTTACGCCGTCATCTTCGATGACCTGCGGGAGCTGGAAACGCGGACCACGCAAGCCGTTATTTGGCCCGACCTTGTCACTGTCCAATATTGTCGAAAACGAAGGCCCCCCTGGGTTACCACTTGATTCTCTTAATATGACCTCGTAGCGCAATCTATGCAGGCCGGGTACTTCCATGAGATGGGGAGGTACCAGAGAGTCAACGTCAGGCAGGTCGCTAGCATCATAAGGCGCCTCCAGCCTCTTCTCATCAAACATCTCGTCCCCCAAGAACCACTGGACAAGAGTGACATCCCCTGGATCAAGTACATTATTGCCGGGCCACAACGTAGGCACTTCAACCCTCAGCCCTGTGCTTTGAAAAAATACCGGTATTTTATGACCGCGGTCATCTGCCTCAAGGTCTAATACATCAGGTGCAACAGGTGCATCCAGGACCAGCACACCTGCTTTTGTGCCACGACTGGAAGGTGGGTTAAGCGGATCGTACTCAGACATATCGACTCTCCTAGACGACTATCAGGTTGAGGCCCTCGACCACCTAAAGGGTACTGACCCCATCCAAAGATCACGGAGAGTAGTTAAGGCAATTTGCCCCCAAGCGGATACTGTCAGAACTAACAGGTGCTGCGTCCCGTGCAGTTTTGTTCAGCTTGGCCAGAACGATAAAATTCTTTCGAATCATCGAATTGCAGATGTGAGACGGCATAGCACGCCTCGCACGTATCAGACAGGCGGCAACACCCAATCAATCGGTGTCTCACCGCTTTGCTCAAGAAACTTGTTGGCCCGGCTGAAATGCCCACATCCCAGAAACCCGCGATACGCGGACAACGGCGACGGATGCACCGACGTCAGCACCAGATGCTTGGTGGCGTCGATCAGCTTCTGCTTGCTTTGGGCGTGAGCGCCCCACAGCAGAAACACCAGATGGGGCTGATGCTCACTGACCACCTCGATAATCCGATCGGTAAAGAACTGCCAGCCCTTGCCCGCGTGGGCGTTGGCATTCGCCCGCTCTACAGTCATGGTGGTGTTGAGCATCAGCACACCCTGGTCGGCCCAGCTTTGCAGGTAGCCGTGGTTGGGGATGTCGATGTTCAGATCACGCTTGAGTTCTTTATAGATATTGACCAGTGACGGCGGCGCCGGTACGCCAGGTTGCACCGAGAAGCACAGGCCGTGGGCCTGGCCAGGGCCGTGGTAGGGGTCCTGGCCGAGGATCACCACCTTGACCTTGTCCAGAGGGGTGGAGTTAAGGGCGTTGAAAATCAACGGACCGGGCGGGTAGATCTCTTTGCCGGCGGCATGTTCCTGGCGCAGGAACTCGCGCAACTGGGCCATGTAGGGCTTCTCGAACTCATCGCGCAGGGCGTGTTTCCAGCTGGGTTCGAGTTTGATACGGTCGCCATCGGTCATAGTTGAATTGTCTTGTAAAAAAGAATGAGGCGAACCCTAGGAAAGCCGACCCCGCTTGTCAATTGATCTGACACACCCCCGGCACTTTCCCACGAAGGGATCATACTCATCCTTCACCTTCTCGATTGAGGTCACAATGAACCTGCACTTCGAAGAACTGGCCGGCAACGGCGGTGCGCGCATAGGCATCGCCAGCCTGGACGCTCAAAAATCCCTCAACGCCCTCTCCCTGCCCATGATTCTGGCGTTGGCAGAGCGCCTGGATGCCTGGGCCAACGACCCGCAAATCGCCTGTGTGTTGTTGCGCGGCAATGGGCCAAAAGCCTTTTGCGCTGGGGGTGAAGTGCGCAGCCTGGCTCAGGAGTGCCTTGAACAACCCGGCGAAGTACCGGCCCTGGCCGCGCAGTTTTTTGCTGCCGAATATAGCCTCGACTACCGCTTGCATACCTACCCCAAGCCGCTGATTTGCTGGGGCCACGGCTATGTATTGGGCGGTGGTATGGGTCTGTTGCAAAGTGCCTCGGTACGTATTGTTACGCCGAGCAGTCGCCTGGCCATGCCCGAGATCAGCATCGGGTTGTACCCGGATGTAGGTGCCAGCTGGTTTCTGTCTCGCCTGCCGGGCAAGCTCGGTTTGTTCCTGGGCCTTACCGGCGCCCATGTCAACGGCCGCGACGCCCTGGACCTGGGTCTGGCTGACCGCTTCCTGCGTGATGACCAGCAAGATGAGCTGCTTGACGGTTTGCTGCAACTGAACTGGCAGGAACAGGCCGCACTGCAGCTCAACAGTTTGCTCAAGGCCCTTGCCCAGGAAGCGGTCGGCCACCAACCCGAAGCGCAATGGTTGCCGCGCCGTGGGCTGATCGACGAATGGCTGGATGTGGGCGATATACGGTGTGCCTGGCGCGCATTGAGCCTGTTGCGTGATCACAGCGATTCGCTCTTGGCGCGCGCGGGTAAAACCCTCAGTGAAGGCTGCCCGCTGACGGCACACCTGGTGTGGGAGCAGATTCAGCGTGCCCGTCATCTATCGCTGGCACAGGTGTTTCAGATGGAGTACACCATGAGCCTCAATTGCTGCCGTCATCCAGAGTTCGCCGAAGGTGTTCGAGCCCGCTTGATCGACAAGGACCAGACACCTCATTGGCATTGGCCGGATATCAATACCCTTCCGGAAGCGGTGGTGCACGCGCATTTCAACAAGGCATGGGAGGGCAGGAATCCTCTGGCGGACTTATCTGACTACTGACAGGTTTGTTCGCTTGTCGTTGACGTTGAAAGCGCAGTTGTCCGGCTGGCTGTCCGTGCAGGTATATACCGGCAGTGTGAACGCACCGGGCCGCAGCTCCCAATACAAGGTGCTGGTCAATGACATGTTGATAATTTTACTGTCCTTGTAGGGCCTCAGTGCTACCACACCGTCCCAACCGGTGCGGTAGATGCACTTATCCATGTAGCCGTTTTCCCTCTGCTCGTCCTCGCCCGGTATGAAGACCGCGCCGATGAATCCGTCGATAAGGCCCCGATACTTGACCTTCGGGCTTTGCCACCGCAGGCCGTTGTCCTCGACGCGATAATGCCCGTCGACATACGAGACCTGCGCCGGGTAAGGACAGCCTTGCTCCGCTCTGGCCGATGCAACGATGCAGCTCATCAGCAGGAGCACACAAATCAGTTGTTTGAACATAGGGATTCCATCTGCTCAGTTTCACCACGCAAAGCGCAGGGCTTTTCGCTAGTGAAATACAGCTATCGCCTCAAAGATAGCTGTTAAATCTGACAGTACGGACATACGGTACCTATAAAAAACGGCGCTTGATGCGCCGCTTGTTTTTCAAGATATTTAACGATGACCGCCGCGGCCACCTCCGTGATCGGAACCACGCCCATGCCCGCCGTTGCCCCAGCGATTACCCCACCCTTGGTTGGAGTAAGGCCGGTAACCCGCTCTTGGGTAATAACGCGGTGCCGGCTGGTAATAACGCGGCGCCGAATAATAGCGAGGTTGTGGTGCATAGTAGCGAGGCGCTGGGGTGTAATAACTGCGCCCATAGGGAGAATAACGCGGGCCGCCGTAATAATAGGCGGGCGCCGGTGCGGTATAGACTTCGGAGCGATAGTAAGTGGCGCCTCCATCGTAGTAGGGCACACAAGCTGACAAGGTCAGGCCGAGCAAAGCGATAAGCAGCAGTCGTCTATACATGGCGGCCTCCTGGACCGCGGAAGAGCTCCTCCAGCGACGCTGGAGAGCGGCATTCAGCCTTCACTGAATGACGAAATATCTGACATCAAAAACCGAATCTGGTGCGCCTACGACATAAGTAGAAACATCTGTTTCAGACCAAGTGAATGCTCGCCTTCAGGACGCGGCGATGGAACCGGACTCAGCGGCGCTGTATCGTGCAAGGACTTGTGCGCCCCTGCCCGATTCCTGCCTGAACCGACCGATGACCACACCCACCCTTTGCCCTGCCTGCGGCGCTCGCAACGACTGCACCCTGGCCGATCCGCGTACCGCCGACCAGCCCTGCTGGTGCTACAGCGTCACCATCGATCCGGCGGTGCTTGAAGCCTTGCCCGATGAACTGCGCAATAAAGCCTGCCTGTGCCCGCGCTGTGCCCAGGCGGACGAACAGTTGCGTAACCGCAATGCGCGTTGATCGTTTCCTCAGCAACCTGGCGCAGTTCAATCGCCAGCAAGTGCGCCTGCTGCTGGCGGGACGCCGGGTGACCGTCGATGGTGTCGTGATCAGCGACCCTCATCATCCAGTACGCGAATTCAGCCATGTCTGCGTTGACGGTGAAGTACTGCAGGCAGGCAAACCGGCGCGCTATTTCATGCTGCACAAACCCCGGGGCTGCGTGAGTGCCACATCGGACCCGCAACACCCCACTGTCCTGGACCTGCTGGATGTACCGGACAAGGCCGAGCTGCATATCGCCGGTCGCCTGGATTTCAATACCACCGGCCTGATGCTGATTACCAACGACGGCCAGTGGTCGCGGCGCCTGACGCAACCACAGACCAAGTTGCCCAAGGTTTACCGCGTGGAAACCGAGCAGGACATCGGTGCGCAGTACGCGGTGACTTTTGCCGAGGGTGTGTATTTCGCTTTCGAAGACCTCACCACCCAACCTGCCGAACTTGAGTTGCTGGGCCCAAGGACGGCGCGCTTGAGCATCATCGAAGGCCGCTATCACCAAGTGAAGCGGATGTTTGGCCATTTCAACAATAAGGTGACAGGCCTGCATCGCGAGCGGATGGGCCCGCTGGCTCTGGATACAAGCCTGGCGCCGGGCCAATACCGACCATTGACCGACGACGAAATCCGGCAGGTCTGACGACCGTTCGGCCAGCGACGGCAAAAATCCGGCCTTTAAACTTGCGGCCTGCCGGTTGTGCTGCTTGACTCAGGGCTGCGCCACATCATGACTGATGAGTCGCTCCATAATCTCCAAGAAACACCTTGCCTCGCCCGCGCTTGATCTGCGGGCCATCCCGGCAAACCGCCCTTCATAACAATACCCGCCGGCCAGCCGTCATCGGACCGACATGGGCCCTCATTTCCAGGCGTATGCCTACCTGTCACAAAGCTCGTGCAGAGTGATCTGCGCGCACTACCCGCTTGCCAGGAGTCTTACGACATGAGGCCAGAAATCGCTGTGCTGGATATACAGGGTCAGTATCGGGTGTACACGGAGTTCTATCGCGCGGACGCGGCTGAAAAGACCATCGTCCTGGTCAACGGCTCCATGGCGACCACGGCGTCCTTCGCTCAAACCGTGAAAAGCCTGTACCCGCAATTCAATGTGGTTTTGTACGACCAGCCTTACGCCGGCCGTTCCAAAATCCATAACCGCCATGAGCAGATGCTGACAAAGGAAGTTGAGGGCCAGATTCTCCTGGAACTGCTCGATCACTTCGCCGCAGAGCATGTGCTGTCCTTTTCGTGGGGCGGTGCCGCCACGCTGGTTGCGCTTGCACACCGGCCTCGACGTGTGGAAAAAGCCGTGATCAGCTCATTCTCGCCAGTGATCAATGCGCCGATGCGCGATTACCTTGAGCGCGGTGTCGACTACCTCGGCAACCTCGACCGCGACCGCGTCGGCCACCTGGTCAATAGCACCATCGGCAAGCATCTGCCGTCGCTGTTCAAGCGCTTCAACTACCGCCACGTCAGCAACCTGGCCGAGCACGAATATGGGCAGATGCACTTTCACATCAGCCACGTACTCAACAGCGACCGGCTTTGCTACCTCAGGGCGGCCAAACAGATCGACATTCCGGTGTTGTTCTTGAACGGCGAATGGGACGAATACACCAGCGCCGAGGATGCCAGGCTGTTTGGCCAGCATGTGGCCAAGAGCAGCTTCAGCACCATCCAGGCCACGGGGCACTTTCTGGATATGGAGCACAAAGCGGCGTGCCGGGATAGCCGTGAGGCAGTGGTGGGCTTCTTGAAACCAGAGCGACAGGTGAGCCGGCTGCGATATCACCAGGGGCAGACGCAGCATGCAGCTACCCTTTGAAATGGAGACTGGCGACGGTGAACAAGCGCCCTCGCCACACGCAACCCACACATTTTTCAAAGAAAAACTTCAAATTGCAGCGAACATCTGGTACAAAGTCAGCCGCTCTGAGCGGGTATAGTTTAGTGGCAAAACGAAAGCTTCCCAAGCTTTAGTTGAGGGTTCGATTCCCTCTACCCGCTCCACTTGAATGCGGCACCTGCGTCAGGCTAAATCTGGCGAAGGATGCATGGAAACCGGTCCCTGGTGACCGGTTTTTTTATGCCTGGGATTTGAGGTTCAAGAACGTTGTGCACTGACCAGCTCGGAGTTGACAGGCTTCCAGCCCACCAACGCGATCAACAGGGTCAGCAGTTGCAAACCGATGATCAGCCCCACACACCCGGCCCAGCCCCAGCGCTCCCAAATCAGCGCCGGCACGATAGCTCCGCAGCTACCGCCCAGGTAGTAACAGGTCAGGTAGACCCCCACTGCTCTTGCCTTGCTGTCGCCAGCGTTGGCGGTGATGAAGGCATTGGCAGCGGCTTGGGCGAGGAACACGCCGGTGGAGCTGAAGGCCAGACCTACCACGATGCACCACAGGGAAGGCACCAGGGTCAGGGCCGAACCACAAACGCCCAGCACCGCAGCGATGCTCAGCAATTGGGCCTGTGGGCGGGCTTTGCTGAGGCGGCCGGCGATGGGTATCACGATCAGCGCCAACAGAAATACCGTGTACAGCGCTCCCAAGGCCGCAGGCCCGAGGTTGAAAGGCGGTAGGCCAAGGTACAAACCTGCGTAGGTGAAGGCGGCGACCTGTGAAAATAACACGCAAAAACCTACGGCATACGCGGCCATCAGCGGCGTGCGTAAAGCACCTGACCAAGCCGCCTTGGCCGGCTTCGCCCGCGGGCGATTGGCGGGCAGCAGAAACTGGATGAAACCGCCCACCATCACGCTCAACACGGCCAGCCACTCAAACGCTTCGCGCCAGCCCACGTACTCGGTCACCACCCCAGTGACGAACCGGCCGGCGAACCCACCCAGCACGGTACCCGCCACATACAGGCTGGTGACTTCAGTCACCGTGCCACCGCTCCAGCGATCGCCGATGTAAGCCACGCTCGTGGCGAACACTATGGGGATCAGCATGCCCTCGACAAAGCGCCAAACCAACACTTCAGCAAAGCTGTCAGCATAGGCCGTC
Organism: Pseudomonas sp. OST1909; assembly: GCF_015277575.1. Classification (NCBI taxonomy): domain Bacteria; kingdom Pseudomonadati; phylum Pseudomonadota; class Gammaproteobacteria; order Pseudomonadales; family Pseudomonadaceae; genus Pseudomonas; species Pseudomonas sp. OST1909. The sequence continues at coordinate 1,965,876 of NZ_CP063780.1, read as the reverse complement.
ATCAACGCCGGCCCCGCCAGCAACAGCGCCGCCAGGCTTATCACCGTGCGTTGCTCGAAGTACCGGGTCAGGTGGCTGACGAATGGCGCAGTGATCGCCACCGCCAGCGTGGTTACGGTAATGCTCCAGCCCGCAGCCTTGGCGCTGATGCCGAACTGCGCCGCAAACACCTGCAGGATGCTCTGGGTGGCGTAGAGGTTGAGGAATGCGGCGCAGCCACACAGGAACAGGGCAAGGCGGGCACAATGCAGACGCGGTTTCATGAAACCTCTCGTTTTATTTTGTGCGGCCTTTATAGAATGGCCGGCGTGCCTTTAACCAATACCGAATTCCGACCGATTGATACCCAAGGATCAGGATGCTCGACCTACGCAAGCTGCGTTACTTTCTGACGGTCGCTGAAGAACTGCACTTCGGCCGTGCTGCACTTCGCCTGCATCTGGCCCAGCCGCCGCTGACTCGGCAGATTTCTGCGCTGGAGGCAGAATTGGGGTTCAAGCTGTTTGACCGCACCAGCCGCACGGTCACCCTCACCGCTCAGGGGCGTTCGTTCCTGCCCTATGCCCGCGGTGTGTTGGAGCAAGTAGAACTGGCGCAAGTGATCGCGCGTAAATTGGCCTCCGGCACTGCGGGCCAACTGGCACTGGGATATGCCAGCTCAATCGCGCTGTCGGACCTGTTCAGCCAGGCGATCCAGGCATTCGCCCAGCGCTTTCCCGATGTGCAGTTGACCCTGGTGGAATGCGCATCCGGCAGCCTGGGTGCCCAGGTGGCGGACGGACGCCTGGATATCGGCTTGAGCCGCCTGATGCCGCAAAGCGCCGATGTCCAGGCGTTATCGCTGGGTGAGGAGCGATTGGTGGCCGCCGTCTCCAGCGACAGCCCATTGGCCAGCCAAACGATGCTCGGCGTGGCCCAACTCAGCACTTATCCGCTGATTCTGTTTCCGGCCGATTACGGGTCTGGCTTGAACCAGTCCATCGAGCAACTTTACCGACACCACGGCCAGCCCCTGCGCCCTGGGCCGACCGGGCGACAGATCACGTCGATCATTGCCTTGGTGGCGGCCGGGCAAGGCGTTGCGCTGGTCCCGGAATGTACCCAGAGCTTGATGAACAAAAGCGTGACGTATCGACCGCTGCAGGAAGTGGATGCATGTGCGCAGTTGTTGGTACTTACCCCGACATCAGGAAGAGGCGTATTGGTGGATGCATTTATTGGTGTACTTGAACAGGTATTACACATCCGGTAATACCGCGAAAAATCCCGCAATACGTCTCGGCGGCGCCATTCCAGCGCCGCCATACACTTCCTTCAACCGCTACCGAAATACCGGACATCGACCATCGGTAGGTAGAGTGTTGATAATTTTTTTTCAGTAGTTATAGTCACCACCAACACACACCACAAGGAGGTGATGTGGATAGCCGCTATTTGATAGGTCACATCGTTGCAGACGGTTGGTATCTGGTGCGCATCAGGGGCAGTCATCATCACTTCAAGCACCCGACAAAGCCCGGTCTGGTCACGATTCCTCATCCAAAAAAGGACCTGCTGGATAAAACCGCCAAGAGCATTTTGAAACAGGCTCTGCTGAGTTAACCGTCCCTGGAGGGCAACACACATGCTTTATCCCATCGCAATTTCAACGGGCGACGAGGACCACGCCTGGGGCGTGGAAGTCCCGGATATTCCCGGGTGCTATTCCGCCGGCGATGACCTGGACGACGCCATGGCCATGGCCCGCGAAGCCATCGAGGGGCACTTCGAGATCCTTGCAGAAGATGGCGCGCCGATCCCCTGCGCGCAGAAAGTCACCTTGCACGCCGCCAACCCACAGTACGCAGGCTGCACCTGGGCGGTGGTAGACATCGACGTCACCAAGTACCTGGGCAAGGCGCAAAAACTCAACATCACCCTGCCGGGGTATCTGTTGAATCGCATCGATGACTATGTACTGAATCACCCGGAAGAAAAAAGCCGCTCGGGGTTTCTGGCGTCCGCGGCACTCAAGGTATTGCAACAGGATCGATAATCGCGGCGAAGCAAAACCGAAGGGTTTACCGGAACGTTCAGCTGACGAGAATTTGACCGCAAGAAACGTAGTTTCCAGACCCGCTGGCGGAACTAGAGTAGCGTCATGCCCATTAAACGCCTGTTCGAGGAGCCCGCTCATGACTTACCAATTCAAGCTCATGCCTTCCCCTGTCGGTGAACTGACCCTGGTGGCGCGCAACGGCAAACTGAGCGCCATTTTATGGGAAGTGGAACGCGCAAACCGTGTGCGCCTGGGTGAATTGGTCGAGGCCAATGACAGCCCGATATTGCTGGAAACCCAACGCCAGTTAACGGAGTACTTTGCCGGATCGCGCAATCGGTTTGAGCTGGAGCTGGATTTCGCCGGTACCGATTTTCAGAAACAGGTTTGGCGGGCTCTGCTGACAATTCCCTTCGGCGAAACGCGCAGCTACAGCCAGATTGCCCAACAGATCGGCAACCCCAAGGCTGTACGCGCAGTCGGTGCGGCGAATGGGCGTAATCCGATCTCGATTGTCGCCCCCTGCCACCGGGTGATTGGTGCATCAGGCGGGCTGACCGGATTTGCCGGGGGGTTGCAGGCCAAGCAGTATTTGCTGGCACTGGAAGGCGCAGGTCAGGCAGAGCTGGCGTTCTGACTTAGGCGGCGACTGAACCGTTTACCGAGATATTTGTTAAAAGAAATTTCAAAGAACTGCTGTGGTCAATTATTCATCACCTCTTCACACAGGAAACGGTAATGAAATTCTCCACGGTCTCGCAAACCCTGTCCCGCTGGGCAGGCAGCCCCCGAACCTTCTACACAGCCGTCGCACTGATCCTGATATGGAGCCTGAGCGGGCCCTATTTCCACTACAACGACACCTGGCAACTGATCATCAATACCTCGACGACCATTATCACGTTCCTGATGGTGTTCCTGATCCAGAACACGCAAAACCGCGACAACGATATCCTGCATATCAAGATTGATGAGCTGCTGCGCGTATCCAAGGATGCGCAGAATGCCGTGCTCAGCCTCGATGGCCTGGACCGCAAGGAACTGGAAAAGCTGCGCCAGGAATACCGCGACATTGGCAACACCAGCAGCCTGAGTTTGAACAACGGTTGCACCGACAACGTGGCGCCGACCAAGACGGACCTGAATCAGGCATAGAAAACGGCGGTTGGGTAGGCCCCCACCGCCGATTTCATTTCACGCTACGGTCTCAACCGTCGCCTTGATGACCCTTGCCATAGGTTGATGCCAGGGCACGGGCTTTTTGCAGACGCTCTTCGAGCTTGGGCAGCGTCTCATCCACCAGCGCTTTTATCTCCGGCACATCCGACGCGGCACCTTCTTTCTTGAACAGGGCGATGGCGTCTTCGTTTTCCTTGACCTGCTGTGCGGTATAGGCAGCGTCAAAGGAGTCACCGTCCTTGAGTTCGGGCATCAGGGTTTCGGCCTTATCGACGATCTTCTCCCGTGGCGCGACCGGCAAATCGAGCTTCTTGGCGATGGCTGCCAAGTGCTGGTTGGCCAGGGTGCGCTCGTTGATGACCTCAATGGTGTAGTCCTTGATCTCTTGGGACGAGGTCTTGGCGTGGGCCATGCGACTGGTTTCGATATCGGCCATACCTTTGGCCGAAGCCTGCTCGATAAATTCAGCAGGCGACTGGGCGAAAGCATTGCTGGCGCCGAGGCCCAGCAGCATCGCGAAACTGGCGGTGCGTAACCGGATAGCCATGCGGCTCATGATGGGTTCCTCCAGAGCAAAAATAGGTACGGGGATCTACACCCGCCCTGGATTCGAATTTTCAGAGCCGCAAAGGTTTAGAAAAAACTTATCAGTGCGACGAACGGTTGTCGTCATTTCATGCCGGCTTGCTTGCAAACAAGCCCGGCAATGCATGCGCCAGGGCATTAATGGCAAAGCCGATGAACATCACGCCGCAGAGCTTGGTGATCAGGATTTCATGGCGTTGATACACCGTGCGCACTCGTTGGGCACCGACCACGCCGATCAAAATCCCATAGGCCAACAGGCCGCCCACAAAGCTCACGAAGATCAGCGACGGCAGCATCGACCACGTCAACAACTCGGCACGGCTGGACAGCAACGCGGTGAAAGTCGCCACGGCAACCGGATAGGCTTTGGGGTTGGTCAAGCCGAACACAATGCCATGCCAGAACGGGTGCCGCGCCGCGCCCTGGGGGGCATCGCCGTTGCGGCGCTGGGTACGGATCGCACGCCAGCCGAGCCAGAACAGATACACACCGCTGAGTACGCCCAATACATCAAACGCACTGCTGCCCACTTCTCGCGCACCGACGATGGCAATCAGCGCAGTACTGCACCACACCACATCACCGAGCAAATGCCCGCACAAAAAACCCGCTCCGGCACGCCGGCCACGCGCAGCACCGATGCCGAACACGGCCAAAACACCTGGGCCAGGTGTAATACCGTAGATAAAACCCGAAGCAAGGACGGCGAGCAGCAAGGATGGGGTCATGAATAGACGCTCTGACGGATTCTTGAAGGTGATTGATTCTGCATGTTTCACTGCGCTGGGTAAAACTTCATTCCTGCGTAAGGCTTGGCGCGACAAGCTTGCAGGCGCGAGGCCAGATCACCGACATGAACCTCCAGCTTGTGGCCGTCGGGATCGAGGAAATAAAACGACGCGCCTTCACTGCGGTTGTCACGCCACTCCTGCACGCCGGCGGCCCGCAGGCGTTCGACCAACGCGGTGAAATCAGCGGCATCGACGGTGAAGGCATAGTGGGTGTAATCCATTGCTGCAGTGATCGAGCGCACCGGATCCAGCGACAGACACAGCCAAAGCCCGGGCAAGGACAGGTAAGCACCGTTGTCCCAAGTGGCATCGAGTTGAACACGCAGCAGATCGTGATAAAAACTGACGCTGCGCGGCACGTCGGTGACGGCCAGGGTCAGGTGGTTGAAGCCGGTTAGCATTTAGGTTTTCTCTTATTATCGGTGACCATCGGACAATACACCGCGCACCCGCCCAATCAACCACTGCAACCCAGAATCACCACCCCGCCGCACATGCCAGGCCAGCTCAAAAGCAAACGAGGGAATATGAAACGGCGGTGGCACGGTCAGCAAATGTTGATGGTCGATATTCAGTAAACCCCGGGACGACACCGTCAAAATCAGGTCCGTGCCCTCGATCAACTGTGGCGCCACGCCCCAGTGCGGCAGGCTGATTGCCACATGCCGCCGTTCACGTATCGCAGTCAGTGCCCGTTCGATTTCCGGGGTACCGCTGCCGCGCATCTCCAACAGCACATGTGGGCGCGACAGGTAAGTCGGCAGGTCCAGCGCACCGCTGGGTGCAAGGCTGTGGCGGTCGACCAGGCAGGTGTAATGCTCTTCGAACAATGGCGTCGTACACAGTTCGGCGGGCATGTCGGGGAATACGCCCGCCGCCAGGTCGAGATCGCCATTAAGCACGCCGTCAACCATGCCTTCGCGGCTGGCCTGGATGATCTGCAGGTCGATGCCCGGCGCTTCACTGCGCAGGACGCGGACCAATCCTGGTAGGAGGATCGCTGCGCTGTAGTCTGACATTGCCACGCGAAAGCGGCGCTTGGCCGAGGTGGGGTCAAAACGATTCGGCGCCAATAATGCCTGCACCTGGCCCAGCGCTTCGGCCAATGGCGCTGCCAACTCCAGAGCCCGAGCCGTGGGCACCAGCGCGCCGCCCTGACGCACCAACAGCGGATCGCCAAGCATATCGCGCAGCCGCGCCAACGCGTGGCTCACCGCCGGCTGGCTCAGGTGCAGGCGCTCGGCGGCGCGGGTCACGTGTTGCTCGCTGAGCAAGGCGTCGAGGATCACCAGCAGGTTAAGGTCGATGCGGCGTAGATCATTCATCAGCTGCATGGTCTGTATAAGAACTTGGAATTTAAATCTGCGCGACGAATAGCCTAGAGTCCAGCGAAACTTCTGGGAGCATGGAGATGAGCGCGTTGCATTGGATGGGTTTGTTAGCGCTGGCGGTGATCGCCGGAGCCGTGGTGCCGTTTCAAAGTGCAATCAACGCTAATCTTGGGCGCGGCCTCGGCCATCCATTGTGGGCCACCTTGGCGTCGTTGCTGGTGAGTATCATCGTGCTGCTGCCAGTGATTATCGCTTTGCGTCTGCCCTTGCCGAGCCTGACATTTATCACCAAGGCACCGTTGTGGATGTGGGCCGGTGGCGCCTTCGGCGTCTGTTTTATTTCACTGGCGTTGATGCTGCTGCCCAAACTCGGCGCGTCAGGGTTTATTGCGTTGGCGATGGCCGGGCAGATTCTCGCCTCGTTGCTGCTCGACCATTTCGGCCTGTTCGGCCTGGTGCAACGCCAACTGACAACGCCGCGGGTGTTGGGCGCGTTGCTGCTGATCGGCGGCGTGGCATTGATCCAGTTCAGTGGCGCTCAGCCGCCAGGCGATTGATCTGGGCCTGCTCTACCACCGGCTGCGGCGCGCCCAGGCTCGCAGCCTGTAACATTGCCCGGCCGACAGTCTCGGTGCTCACCACCCAAGCCGGTTTTACCCGCCGCACAAACGAAAGCACCGGCCCCAGCACGCTATAGAAAGCTTGATACAAGGGCGTCTTTGAGCGCACGCCGTGCAACGGCTGAATGATCCCCGGACGGAACAGGTACACCGCCTTGAACGGCAGGCGCAGCAAGGCGTTTTCCGTCTTGCCCTTGACCCGCGCCCACATTGATTGGCCCGTCTCGGAACTGTCCGTGCCAGCGCCGGACACGTAGATAAAGGTCATCTGCGGATTAAGCCGCGCCAGGGTACTGGCAGCCACCAGGGTCAGGTCATAGGTGAGGTGGGTGTACCGGGCTTCGTTCATGCCTGCCGACGAGACACCGAGGCAAAAGAAACACGCATCAAAACCTTGCAGCAGGTTCTCCAGGGGCTGGAAGTCGAGCATGTCGCTGTGCAGCACCTGATGCAGTTTGCCGTGTTGCTGGGTCAGGGGCGTGCGGCCGACGGCGACCACTTCCTGCACATCTGCCGCCAGCAGGCACTCGCGCAGCACGCCCTGGCCGACCATGCCGGTGGCGCCGAATAACAGAACTCTCATTAGGGAACCTCAGCGGCACGCCGCAAGCTTGCTCAAGTAGAACGCGTTGAGCGTGTAGCTTAACGCCTGCCGCCTGAGGCTGCCCTATCAAAACGCGCTACGAAATATCTCCTCAATCTGACGCTGATCCGCCCGACGTGGATTGGTCAGCCCGCACGCGTCCTTCAGCGCGTTGGCGGCCAGCACTGGGATGTCCTGCAACTTGGCACCCAGCTCGCGCAGGCCGGCGGGGATTTCCACGTCCTGGGACAGTCGGCGGATTGCCGCAATCGCGGCCTGGGCGCCCTCCTCCACGGTGATGCCCTTGATGTCCGCGCCGAGGGCGCGGGCCACGTCGCTCAGGCGCTTGGCACTGACGCTGGCGTTGAAGCTTTGTACGTGGGGCAGGAGCACGGCGTTGCAGACGCCATGGGGCAAGTCGTACAGACCACCCAGTTGGTGAGCCATGGCATGCACAAATCCCAGGGACGCGTTGTTGAATGCCATGCCAGCGAGGAACTGCGCATAAGCCATGTTTTCCCGTGCGGCCATGTCGTTGCCGTCGCGCACCGCCAGGCGCAGGTTGGCACTGATCAGCTCGATGGCCTTGATCGCACAGGCGTCGGTGATCGGTGTGGCGGCGGTGGACACGTAGGCTTCGATGGCGTGGGTCAGCGCATCCATCCCCGTGGCGGCGGTGAGGCCCTTGGGCATACCGACCATCAGCGCCGGGTCGTTGACCGATAGCAGCGGCGTGACGTTGCGATCGACGATGGCCATTTTCACGTGACGGGTTTCGTCGGTGATGATGCAAAACCGCGTCATCTCGCTGGCAGTGCCGGCGGTGGTGTTGATGGCGACCAGCGGCAGTTGCGGCTTGCTCGACTGATCGACGCCTTCATAGTCGCCGATGCGTCCGCCGTTGGTGGCGCACAAGGCGATGCCCTTGGCGCAGTCATGGGGCGAGCCGCCGCCCAGGGACACCACGAAATCGCAGGCCGTCTGTTGCAACAGCGCCAGCCCCTTCTCGACGTTTTCCACCGTGGGGTTGGGCTTGGCGCCGTCGTAGATCACCGAGTCGATATCCTGCATCGCCAGCTTCTCGGCGATCATGCTGGCCACACCGGCTTTGGCCAGGCCGGCGTCGGTAACGATCAAGGCTTTACGAAAGCCGTAGGCGCGAATAGCGGTCATGGCTTCGTCGAGGCAGTCGCTGCCCATGATGTTGACGGCGGGGATGAAAAATGTGCTGCTCATGGTCGATCCTCAGAGGCTTTATGCCGACAGAATCCACCGGTACTGCATAGCGCATCTTGATCAGGATCAACGCCGGCTCGTGATAAAGTCACCCTCCAGCCGATTTCGAGTAGACCCGCCGCAATGAAGGATTTCCAGGATATTGACGCCCACCTTGAAGATTGGAGCGCCCTGCGCGACGCCATCGACTTCAACGGGATTCTGATCGGCAACGGCGCCAGCCGCACGATCTGGGAAGACTTTGCCTACGACTCGCTGTTTGAAAACGCCCGCACCGTTGAAGAAAAACCCCTAAGCCAATCCGAACTCAGCGTGTTCGATGCCCTGCAAACCCGCAGTTTCGAGCAAGCCCTGGGCGCCTTGAAAACCACCAGCCGGGTCAACAAGGCCCTGGCGGTCAGTTCGGCGGCGCCGCGTAATCGCTATTACGCGATCAAGGAAGCGTTGATCAACACCATTCACACCGTACACATCCCCTGGCGACTGGTGCAGCCATCGACCCTGGCGACGATCAACAATGAGTTGGCACGCTACGCCACCGTCTTCACCAGCAATTACGATTTGCTCAACTACTGGGCAATCCTGCACACGCCCGGGATCGACGACCTGTTCCGCAGCGCCGATTCAAGCTTCGACCTGCGCAATACCCACACCGACACCACGCGCATTCTCTACCTGCACGGCGGCCTGCATCTGGTGCGCAACCTTGATGGCACAGCGCGAAAACTGCCGTCCACCGACAGCACCTTGCTCAGCAGTTTCGCGATCAACAACACGATCAAGACGCTGGACGATGTGCCGCTGTTCGTCAGTGAAGGCAAGGTGGAGGAAAAGCTCAAGAGCATTCGCAGTTCGGATTATCTGTCGTTCTGTTATGAGCAGTTGCTGAGCCATGAAGGCGCGTTGTGCATTTTCGGGCATGACTTGGGGCCGCAGGATAAACACCTGGCGGATGCGATTCGCCAGGCCGGTATCACCACCCTGGCGATCTCGGTTTCGGGGCGCACTGACGGCTTTATTCGTCAGCAGAAGCAGCGGTATTCGCAGCTGTTCGAAGGTACAGGAGCGCAACTGAAATTCTTCGCGGCGCGCACGCATCCGCTGGGTAACCCGGCGCTTTCGGTGCCGGTCGAACACTGAGCAAGCCCGCCCCCACATTTGATTGCATTTCAAATCGGGATCAGCGTCATTCCTCAGCGCTGTGCACCACCACCAGCAACTGCGCCTGCACCTCTCCCACCGAGCGAATCCGGTGGGGTTTCTGCGCATTGAAATGCAGCGCATCGCCGCGCTCCAACAGCACCCGCTCGCTCATGAAATCCACTTCCACCTGGCCTTCATGCACGAACAGAAACTCTTCCCCCAAATGCTCCTTGAAGGTCTTGTCGGTGAACTCCGCCGGCGGGTAGATGATGAACGGCAACAGGCTGCGCTCGCTCACCTGATGGGCAAGTACCGCATAACCCGGTGACGTGTCGGGCCGTTCATGGCTGCGCACCAGGCTGTAGCTGTCGAGGCTGACGTTGCCTTCGCTGAACAGCTCTTCGACTTTCACGTTCAGCGCCTTGGCCAGTTTCAGCGCAGCAGCAATGGACGGCGTGTTGAGCCCACGCTCCACTTTCGACAGGTAACTCTTGGTCATCCCGGACTTTTCGGCCAGGGCCTCCAGGGTTACGCCAAGTTTTTTTCTCAGTAATTTCAAACGGATAGACATTTGCTGCGGTTAATCCATGCAGAAAGCGATGAGCCGTGCTTGCCAATGACACAAAGTGTCATATAGCATCTTTAGTGTCATTTGCAGTCACCCAACGACCTTGCGAGCAGCGGGCGAGCAGCAAATCCGACGTCCATTGAACTACCCAAAGGACACCGATATGGCCAAGACATTAGCACTCCCGAAAGACCAACTGGTCAAGCAAGCCCTGAGCCAGATGCAAAACAGCCTGGCAGATAATACGTGGACCGAGCGCCAAAAGCTGGCGCTGACCTGCCGAATTCTGTTCGAACACGGCCACGACTCTGGCCTGGCCGGGCAAATTACCGCACGCGGGCCTGCGCCTGGCACCTACTACACTCAGCAACTGGGCCTGGGTTTTGACGAAATCACCGCCAGCAACCTGCTGCTGGTCAACGAAGACCTGGAAGTGCTCGAAGGTCATGGCATCCCCAACCCGGCCAACCGTTTTCACACCTGGGTGTACCGCGGGCGCCCGGATGTAAACTGCATCATCCATACACACCCCACGCACATTGCCGCGCTGTCGATGCTGGAAGTGCCGTTGCAGGTGTCGCATATGGACCTCTGCCCGCTGTATGAAGATTGCGCGTTCCTGGAGGCCTGGCCCGGCGTGCCGGTGGGCAATGAAGAGGGGGAGATCATCACCACGGCGCTGGGTGACAAGCGCGCCATCCTGCTCTCGCACCACGGCCAGTTGTCCACCGGGGCCAGCATCGAAGAAGCCTGTGTCATCGCGCAGTTGATCGAGCGGGCGGCCAAGTTGCAGTTGCTGGCGATGTCTGCGGGCACCGTCAAGCCGATCCTGCCAGAGCTGGGGCGCGAGGCCCACGACTGGATTTCCAAGCCCAAGCGCCATGGCGCTGCGTTCAATTACTACGCGCGGCAGAATCTGCGTAAACATGCCGATTGCCTGAACTGATCGCCCCCTTTTTTCGACCGGAGTTTTCCCATGTCCAATCCAACTATTCACGGCATCATCGGCTACACCATCACCCCGTTCAGTGCTGATGGCCAGCGTGTTGACTTCGACGCACTCGGGCGTTCTATCGACCGCTTGATCGACAGCGGCATCCACGCTATCGCGCCGCTGGGCAGCACCGGCGAAGGCGCTTACCTGAGCGATGCCGAGTGGGACGAAGTCAGTGCCTACAGCATCGAGAAAGTCGCCAAACGCGTGCCGACCATTGTCAGCGTGTCCGACCTGACCACCGCCAAGGCCGTGCGCCGAGCGCGCTATGCCGAGGCGCACGGTGCCGATGTGGTCATGGTGCTGCCCGCCTCATACTGGAAACTCAGCGAAGCGCAAATCCTCGCCCACTACGCCGCAATCGGCGACAGCATCGGCGTGCCGATCATGCTCTACAACAACCCGGCCACCAGCGGTACCGACATGTCGGTGGAGTTGATCCTGCGCATCCTCAAGCAGGTCGACAACGTGACCATGGTCAAGGAGAGCACGGGCGACATCCAGCGCATGCACCAGTTAAAACTGGAGAGTGACGTGCCGTTCTACAACGGCTGCAACCCGCTGGCCCTGGAAGCCTTCGCGGCCGGTGCCAAAGGCTGGTGCACCGCGGCGCCGAACTTGATCCCCCAACTCAATCTGGACCTGTATCAGGCAGTGCTGGCCAATGACTTGAATAAAGCGCGAGAGCTGTTCTACCGGCAGTTGCCGTTGCTGCAATTCATCCTCAAGGGCGGGTTGCCGACGACGATCAAGGCCGGGTTGCGCTTGACTGGGTTGGAGGTGGGGGATCCAAGGTTGCCGGTGTTCCCGCTGGGTGAGGCGGGGATCGAGCAACTCAAAACACTTCTGAAATAAACTCAGGGCCTGTGTGGGAGGGGGCTTGCTCCCTCCCACAGTTGAATTGAGTACAGCCTTTAAATAGAGACAAATAGCAATAATTCTCGATATCATTCACGACTTTTCCACGCCGTGCTTCGTCAAGAAGGATATCCATGTCTCATCCCAAGCCCGACCCGTCGTCGGCCGATGCCTGTCGCGGGTTTTATGCAGATATTCTGTATTTCCTGCGTAAACGCACGGACAACGCCAGCGACGCGGCGGACATGACTCAGGATGTCTTTACCCAGTGGCTGGGCTACCGCGATCGAGCCAAGGTCGAGCAGCCCCGGGCGTTTCTGTTTCAGATGGCGCGCAATCTGTTGCGCGATCACTGGCGCAAACAGAAGGTACGGCACACCGCCCATTCCGATCACGCCGAAATGGATACCGAGCCGGTCACCGACGAACAGCACGACCCCATGGCCGCCGCCCTTCGCCTGCAACGCCTGGAACAGTTGAAAGAAGTCCTCGCCGAACTCTCGCCCCGCCGGCGAGAAGCCCTTATGCTGCACCGCTTCGAAGGCTTGAGCCAGGCACAGATCGCCGAACGCATGGGCATTTCGACCAGCATGGTAGAAAAGCATATTGCCTTGGCCCTGCTGCATTGCAAGCGACGCCTTCAATCCGACCCCGGCACGGAGCAGCCAGAATGAACCGCCCGAGCGACATCGACGCCCTGGACAGCCAAACGAGCGACTCCATCGACGCCCAGGCCGCCAGTTGGTTTGCGCGCAACCGCAACGCTGCCAGCCGTGCCGACCGCAAAGCCTTTGCCGCCTGGCAGGCGGTGCCAGCCCATGCGCGTGCCTATGCCGAATTCGAACAGCTGTGGGCCGACCTGGCCCAGTTGCAACAACTGAACAAACCGCTGCCGCTGGCAAAACGCAAACGCCCCCTCTGGCGCCCTGCCCTTGCGGTGGCCGCTGCCGTGCTGTGCGCCGTGCTGGCGACCCACATCGGCGCGCCCCGCGAGCTGTATCACACCCAGGTCGCCGCTCATGCCAAAGGTATGCGTACCTTGAACCTGCCCGATGGCAGCACTTTGTACGTGAATGCCAACACCCGCATCCGCGTGGACTTCAGCGCCCATCAACGTGTCGTGCATCTGGACAAAGGCCAGCTGTATATCGAAGTGGCGGCCGACAAGGAGCGGCCACTCTACGTGCAAGCCGGCGAGTCGATCATACGGGTGGTGGGCACTGGTTTTGACGTGCGCCGCGGCCAGCAGCAACTGGTGGTGAGCGTTGCCCATGGCCAGGTGGCGTTCGAGCCGGACAGCAAAAGCCCCACCACCCTGCTCGGCGCCCGGCAACGTGCCGCTTACAGCTACGCCAAAGGCACCCTGCAACAACAAACCCTCAGCGCTGAAGAAGTGGCCGATTGGCGCAGCGGGCATTTATCGTTTCGCAATCGCGAACTGGCCAGCCTGATCGACGAGCTGAGCCTGTACCGTCCCCAGGCGCCGTTGCAGGTCAGCAAGGCCGTGGCGCAACTCAAGGTGTCGGGGAACCTGGATGTGAATGACCCCGATGCCCTGCTCAACGCCTTGCCCGCCCTGTTGCCGGTAAAAACCGTGGTCTTGGCCGATGGCAGTGTGAAAATCGAGCCGAGCAAATAGCCTGCATACCGCCCACATGAGAATATTTTGCATTCGCATGTGTGGTTTTTTTGGCCTGCCCCGTCTTCCTCCTGTCCGTGTTTGATACGCACACCTTTTTGGCTATTTAGCCGCTCCGGGGGATTTCATGTTTCGCGCGCCTTGCCACGCTTCGCACCTGTTTCTTCGACCCACGCTCATGGCCACGTGCCTGGCCTTCAGCCTCAATGCCCAGGCCGAGTCGTTCACCCTGCACCTGCCGGCCCAGTCACTGGCCACGTCCCTGAGCCAGGTGGCACAGCAGGCGAAAATCCAGCTGCTGTTCGATGAAAGCCTGCTCAAAAACCTGAAAGCGCCGGCGCTTGACGGTGACTACACCGCAGAAGTAGCGATTCGCTCCCTGCTGAAAAACGGCGAGTTCACCCTGATCAAGGTCGGCAGCACCTACGTAGTGCGCCCCGATGAGGGCAAGGCCACCAGCAGCGCCGCGATCCAGCTGGACACGCTGAGCGTGATCGGCACCGGCAACGAAGTGAACGCCGGCACCGTCAACCGCTCCACCCTGACCCAGGCCGATATCGACCGCTACCAGTCCAATAACATTCCCAGCCTGTTGCAGACCCTGCCCGGCGTCAGCCAGGGCGGTTCGCTCAAACCTGGCGGGCAGACCATCAACATTCGTGGTTTCGGCGATGCCGAAGACGTGCCGTTGACCGTGGACGGCGCCACCAAGACCGGCTTTGAGCGCTACCAGCAAGGCACGGTGTTTATCGAACCCGAGCTGATCAAGCGCATCGAAGTGGAGAAAGGCCCCAACTCGCCGTTCACCGGCAATGGCGGCTTCGGCGGCACCGTCAACATGATCACCAAGGACGCCCCGGACCTGCTCCAGGACGGTCGCAACAGCGGCGCGATGCTCAAATACGGCTACTCCAGCAATGACCATGAACAGGTCTACAGCGGTGCCGTGTATGGCCGCACCGACGATGGCCGTTTCGACGCCCTGGCCTATCTGACCCAACGCGACGGCGGAGATATGAAGGTGGCCGCCAAGTTGCCCAACGACAACAACGAGTACCCGATCAACCCCCAGCGCTTGCCCAACAGCGCGCAGGATGTGGACGGCAAGTTGTTCAAGGTCAACGCGTACTTCACCGATGAGCAGAGTGTCGGCCTGTCGTACTCGCGTTCTCACAGCAACCGCTGGACGCCGTTTTCCGCCGCGAGCTACCCAACGCCGCCCACCCAGTTCAACATCGACCGCTACGGCTACGAAGGGGCCTTGAAGCGTTTCCTCGCGCACCGCGATACGGTCGATACCACCTGGTCGGGCAAGTATCACTACCAGCCGCTGGATAACCCGCTGGTGGACCTCACTGTCAAATACTCCCAGTCCAATACCGAACAGACCGACGAGCGTGACGCCACCGCGTTTTTCCAACTGGCTACCGGCGGGCGCAAGATGGACACCGCCTACACCGACAAAAACCTCGACATCCGCAACGTCAGCTTGTTCGACACCGGGCCCTTGCAGCACGCGGTGACCGTCGGCGGGCAGATCCGCAAGCACATCCGCGAAACCGAAATGTGGATGCCCGGCACCACCTACAACACGCCGCGCTACAACTATGGGCACTTCCAGCCGGGCTTCATGCCCCACGGCAAGGTCGATACCAACAGCTTCTTTATCCAGGACGCGGTAACCCTCGGCGACGTGACCATCACCCCGTCGCTGCGCTATGACCATGTGCGCAACCGTGGCGAAGGCAACGATGCGCCCTACTACAACAACCCCGACCCCGCGGTTGGCCACGATTACAGCGACCGCACCTACACCGGCTGGTCGCCACGCCTGGCGCTGTTCTGGACCGTGACGCCGAATGTGGGGTTGTTCGCCAACTGGAGCCAGACCTGGCGCGCCCCGGTGATCGACGAACAATATGAAGTACAGGGTCTGGGCAGCCGCACCGCGACCAGCGTGGACCTGGACCCGGAGCGCATCACCTCGATCACCCTGGGCAACATCACCAACTTCGACAACCTGTTGGCCCAGGACGATAACCTGCAACTGCGCACTACCCTGTTCCACAACAAGGTCGAAGACGAAATCTTCAAGGCCACCGGCGTGGGCTGCCAGAACCAGGCCATCAACGGCGGCAGCATCTCCTCAGCGTGCCCACCGGGGCCGATGTCCAACTATCGCAATATCGGTGGCATGACCATCAAGGGCGTCGAACTCGAATCGATCTATAACTCCACCTACCTGTTTGGTTCGGTATCGTTTGCCTATGCCAAGGGCCAGCATCAGGGCGCCTATACCAACCCCTGGGGCCCGGATGTGGCGGCACGGGATATCCCACCGACCAAATGGGTGCTGGTACTGGGCACCAACATCCCGGCCTGGGATGCCCAGGTGGGCTGGATGGGTCAATTCATCGGCGCTACCGACCGCTTGCCCAGCGACAAATACTCCGGTGGCCCGGGCTCCGGCGTGGGCGACCGGTTCTTCGACCAGTACGGCAACAAGCGTTACAACACCCAGGGCCTGTTCGCCAAATGGAAACCGCAGCAGGCTTACCTCAAAGGCACCGAGGTGAACTTCACCGTGGACAACCTGTTCAACGAAAACTTCCGCCCGGCGTTGAGCGGCGACCGCGCCTACACCAAGGGGCGCGATGCGAAGATCAGCGTGACGCGATTCTTCTGACCACACACGCATTCCAAATGTGGGAGCAGGCTTGCCTGCGATAGCCGTGGTACAGCCACCATCGTCATCGCAGGCAAGCCAGCGCCCACAGGGAACGCTCACTTCAGGCCAGGTAGCCATCCCCGCGCAACAGGGTTTCCAGGCAGTGCTCAGTGATGTGGTAGAACGCCTTGAGCTCCTGGATTTTCACCAGCAACTGCGCGTTGTCCAAAGGCTGCGCACGCTTGACCGCAAGAATCATCTTGTTCTTGTTGGTGTGCTCCAACGAGATGAACTCGAACACCTTGGTCTCATAGCCACAGGCTTCCAGGAACAACGCACGCAAGCTGTCGGTGACCATTTCTGCCTGCTGGCCCAGGTGCAGGCCGTATTGCAGCATCGGCTTGAGCAGCGCCGGGCTCTGGATCTGCAGGCGGATCTGCTTGTGGCAGCATGGCGAGCACATGATGATCGACGCGCCGGAGCGGATGCCGGTATGGATCGCGTAATCGGTGGCGATGTCGCAGGCATGCAGGGCGATCATCACGTCCAGCTCGCTCGGCGCCACACTGCGTACGTCCCCGCACTTGAACACCAGCCCCGGGTGCTCCAGGCGCGCGGCAGCACTGTTGCACAGGGTGACCATGTCTTGGCGCAATTCAACACCGGTAACCTCGCCCTCGGCCTTGAGGGTGTTGCGCAGGTAATCGTGAATGGCGAAGGTCAGGTAGCCCTTGCCAGAGCCGAAATCGGCAACGCGCACCGGTTGGTCGAGTTTCAACGGCGACGACGTCAGCGCATGGCTGAACACTTCGATGAACTTGTTGATCTGCTTCCACTTGCGCGACATCGAGGGAATCAACGCCTGCCTGGCATCGGTCACCCCCAGATCGGCGAGAAACGGCCGGCTCAGGTCAAGGTAGCGGTTCTTCTCACGGTTATGCTCGGCTGACGGTGCTTCGCGCAGTTGTTGCGGCTGGCTTTTGAACAGCGAGCTTTTGTTCTTCTTGCTGTATTCCAGCTGGGCTTCGTCAGTCAGCGACAGCAAGTGCGCGTTCTTGAATGACGCAGGCAACAGCTCGGCAATCGCCGCCACGCCGTCAGCCAAGGGGAAATTCTTGGTGATGTCGCGGGTCTTGTAGCGGTACACGAAGGACAGGCACGGCTGGTCTTTGACGGTGACCGGCTTGATGATCAGCCGTTGCAGCTCGGCTTCCTCACCGACGTACTTGGCCAGCACCAGCTTGATAAAGGCGTTTTGCGCAAGGCTTGCGCTCAGCAATTGGATGAACTGGGCGTGATGATCTGGCGCAGGGTTGGCGGGTTGAGCGGTGACGGACATGAACAAAAACGCCTCGGGCAAAGAATGCCGGGCATTTTAGGGGGGATAGGGGTTCAGGGCACGGGGTTATTTGACCAATGGTCAGTTCCAGCAGCCACAGTAGATCCAAATGTGGGAGGGGACTTGCCCCCTCCCACATTTGGAACTGAGTTGGCCGGGTTATTCGAGTACCACCAGGCGATTGGGCAGCTCATTGCGCGTTTGCGTCACCGGCACATGCACCTTGAGCAACTCGCCGCACGCCTCGATGCACGCAATGAACCCGGCCAGCGTCTGCCCCTGTTTCACCTGCTGGGTGAACGTCTTGACGATGGCGTCCCAACTGCTGTCATCCAGGCGTTTGGAAATGCCGTCATCGACGAGGATCTCCACGTAGCGTTCCGCCTCGCTGACAAATATCAGCACGCCAGTGCTGCCCAGCGTGTGGTGCAGGTTCTGCTCCAGAAACTGCCGACGCGCCAGGTTCGAGGCGCGCCAGTGGCGTACGGAGCGGGGAATCAGGCGGGTGGTGACCTTGGGCAAGCGAAACACCAGGCACAACACAATAAACGTCGCCCATTGCGCCAACAGCAAGGTGTACATGGTCAGGTAGCCCGACAAATAATGCACCACGCCCGGTACCACCAACGCGATCAGGCTGGCCCACAGCAACGGGATGTAGGCGTAGTCGTCGGCACGCGCCGCCAGCACGGTCACCAGTTCTGCGTCGGTGTTTTTTTCGACCCGGGCAATTGCTTCGGCGACTTGGCGCTGCTCATGTTCAGTCAGTAATGCCATGGTTGTAGATGCTCTTTTCTCGTTATTGTCATTACCAGCCGCCCGAAGCCCCGCCACCGCCGAAGCCACCACCGCCGCCACGGAAACCACCGCCACCGCCGCCCCCACCACCGCCGCGGCCGCTGCTGCTGAGAATGGCCAGCAGGATAGCGCCTACCGGCAAGCCCATGCGATTGCACAGCCACAACACGCCGATCAGCAGGATAAACAGGCCGATGGAAAACCCGGGGTTATCCTTGGCGAAATTCGCATCCGCCACATGGGCGGGCACCGCCAGGGGTTCACCGCCCACCACCTGGATCATCGCCGCCACGCCGTCGCTGATGCCCTGGCTGAAATTGCCGGTCTTGAACTTGGGCAGGATCACCTGGTTGATGATCACCCAGGACTGCGCATCCGTCAGCACGCCTTCCAGGCCGTAACCGACTTCGATGCGCAATTGGCGCTCATCACGGGCAACGATCAACAGCGCGCCGTTGTCCTTGCCCTTCTGGCCGATGCCCCATGCGCGCCCCAATTGATAACCGTAGTCTTCAATCGGGACGCCCTGCAGGTCGGGCACGGTGACCACCACAAGCTGGTCACCGGAGGTCTGCTCCAGCGCCTGCAGCTGTTGAGTGAGCTGCTGGCGCGTTGCCGGGTCGATCATCTGGGCGTTGTCCACCACCCGCCCGGTCAATGCCGGGAAGGTCAGGGCCGCCTGGGCCATGCCCATGCAAGCCAGTAGCCAGAACGCCAGGCCTATCCGTAATAAACGCATCGACACCTCAAGGCAGCGTTATTTGAATTTCACCTGCGGCGCCTTGTCGGCATCGGCGCTGGTGGCTTCAAACGTGGCGCGGATCGGCAAGTCGCTGTACATCACGCTATGCCACAGACGGCCCGGGAAAGTACGGATTTCGGTGTTGTACGCCTGCACGGTCTGGATGAAATCACGACGGGCCACGGCGATACGGTTCTCGGTGCCTTCAAGCTGGGATTGCAAGGCCAGGAAATTCTGGTTGGCCTTGAGGTCCGGGTAACGCTCGGACACCACCATCAAACGGCTGAGTGCGCCGCTCAAGCCATCCTGAGCTTGCTGGAACTGCTTGAGTTTTTCCGGGTTGTCGAGGGTGCTGGCGTCCACCTGGATCGAGGTGGCCTTGGCCCGCGCTTCGATCACGGCGGTGAGGGTCTCCTGTTCGTGGGCGGCATAGGCCTTCACCGTTTCCACCAGGTTGGGGATCAGGTCGGCACGGCGTTGATACTGGTTCTGCACCTGGCCCCAGGCCGCCTTGGCCTGTTCGTCCAGGGTCGGGATGTTGTTGATGCCGCAACCGCTCAGCACGCTGCTGATCAATAGCAAAGCCGCGACCTTGAAGCCCCAACGGTAAGTCTGTGCTGCTTGCATGGTGTTTCTCCTGCCCAATCTTGATGGAATTTGACGACTAACCCTATAAACCACGCGCTTGGGGCATAATCCGCCACCACTGGAATGCATCGAGCCAATCAGCTACAAAGATGCCCAGCGCGAAAAAGAGTTCAGAGTGTGCTGCATTTATCTGAACAACACCCGAACAACAATAGACGCTCCCCACATTTTGGCCGACCAGCGTAACCGCTGTGCAGTGAGCCGAAAAAGGATATTCATGAAGAAGCTGTGTTTGCTCGGCCTTGTTGCCACGCTGGCCACCCACCCCGTCTGGGCAGAAACAAAGCCTGCTGCGCTTAAAGACAAGGACGCCTTCGTCAGCGACCTGCTCAAGCAAATGACCCTGGACGAAAAGATCGGCCAATTGCGCTTGATCAGCATCGGCCCGGAAATGCCCCGCGAGATGATCCGCAAGGAAATCGCCGCCGGCCGCATCGGTGGCACCTTCAACTCCATCACCCGCCCGGAAAACCGTCCGATGCAGGACGCAGCCATGCGCAGTCGCTTGAAGATCCCGATGTTCTTCGCCTATGACGTGATCCACGGCCACCGCACCATTTTCCCGATCAGCCTGGCCCTGGCCTCCAGCTGGGACATGGACGCCATCGGCCGCTCCGGGCGTATCGCCGCCGAGGAAGCCGCTGCCGACAGCCTCGACATCACCTTCGCGCCGATGGTCGATATCTCGCGCGACCCGCGCTGGGGCCGTACCTCCGAAGGTTTCGGCGAAGACACCTACCTGGTCTCGCGGATTGCCGAAGTCATGGTCAAGGCGTTCCAGGGCGCAAGCCCGGCGAATGCCGACAGCCTGATGGCCAGCGTCAAGCACTTCGCCCTGTATGGCGCGGTGGAAGGCGGGCGCGACTACAACGTGGTCGACATGAGCCCGGTCAAGATGTACCAGGACTACCTGCCGCCCTACCACGCGGCGATCAAGGCCGGTTCCGGCGGCGTGATGGTCGCGTTGAACTCGATCAACGGCGTGCCCGCCACCGCCAACACCTGGCTGATGAACGACCTGCTGCGCAAGGACTGGGGCTTCAAGGGCCTGACCGTCAGCGACCACGGCGCGATCTTCGAGCTGATCAAGCACGGCGTGGCCAAGGACGGGCGCGAAGCCGCCAAGCTGGCGATCAAGGCCGGCATCGACATGAGCATGAACGACTCGCTGTACGGCAAGGAATTGCCCGGGCTGCTCAAGTCCGGCGAGATCGAACAGAGCGACATCGACAATGCCGTGCGCGAAGTGCTCGGCGCCAAGTACGACATGGGCCTGTTCAAGGACCCGTACCTGCGCATCGGCAAGGCCGAGGATGACCCGGTCGACACCTACGCCGACAGCCGCCTGCACCGCGCCGAGGCCCGCGACATTGCGCGCCGCAGCCTGGTGTTGCTGAAGAACCACAACGACACCCTGCCGCTGAAAAAATCCGCGACCATCGCTCTGGTCGGCCCGCTGGCCAAGGCGCCGATCGACATGATGGGCAGTTGGGCGGCTGCCGGCCGACCTGCGCAATCGGTAACCCTGCTCGACGGCATGAACGCCGTGATCGGCGAAAAGGGCAAAGTGATCTATGCCCGCGGTGCCAACATCACCGGCGACAAAGCGGTGCTCGACTACCTCAACTTCCTCAACTTCGATGCTCCGGAAGTGGTGGATGACACACGCCCTGCCCAGGTATTGATCGACGAAGCGGTGAAAGCGGCGAAGAACGCCGACGTCATCGTCGCGGCCGTGGGCGAATCCCGTGGCATGTCCCACGAGTCGTCGAGCCGTACCGACTTGAACATCCCGCAAAGCCAGCGCGACCTGATCAAGGCCCTGAAAGCTACCGGCAAACCGTTGGTTTTGGTGCTGATGAACGGCCGTCCGCTGTCGATTCTCGAAGAGAACCAACAGGCTGACGCGATCCTGGAAACCTGGTTCGCAGGTACCGAAGGCGGCAACGCCATCGCCGACGTGCTGTTCGGGGACTACAACCCGTCAGGCAAGCTGCCGATCACCTTCCCGCGTTCGGTAGGGCAGATCCCGACCTACTACAACCACCTGACCATTGGCCGGCCGTTCACCCCAGGCAAGCCGGGCAACTACACCTCGCAGTACTTCGATGACACCACAGGTCCCCTGTTTCCCTTTGGCTATGGCCTGAGCTACACCACGTTCAGCCTGGCGGACATGGCGTTGTCGTCCACCACCCTGAACAAGACCGGCAAGCTCGACGCCAGCGTCACCGTGAAGAACACCGGCAAGGTCGACGGCGAAACCGTGGTGCAGTTGTATATCCAGGATGTGGCCGGCTCGATGATCCGCCCGATCAAGGAGCTGAAGAACTTCCAGAAGGTCATGCTCAAGGCCGGCGAAGCGCGCACGCTGCACTTCACCATCACCGAGGACGACTTGAAGTTCTACAACGCCCAGCTCAAGTTCGCGGCGGAACCGGGGGAGTTCAATGTGCAGATCGGGCTGGATTCCCAGGATGTGCAGCAGCAGACCTTCGAGCTGCTCTGAGCTGAAGCTGTAAACACGGTCAGTGTGGGCGCTGGCTTTTGTGGGGAGCTGGCTTGCCTGCGATACAGGCACCTCGGTTTGTCAGGTGTACCGAGGTGATGCTATCGCAGGCAAGCCAGCTCCCACATTTGATTGAGTGATGCGACTAGCCGCGCCGATCCAGCAGGTTCACCACCAACCGATCAATCCACCCCCACACCCGCTGCTTCACCCGCTTCCACAACGGCCGCGCCTTCCATGCCTCCAGGCTCACCACCTGGCTTTGGGCAAAATCCGCTTCGAAACTGCCCACCACCGCCGCCGTCAATCCCGGGTCCAACGCTTCGAGGTTGGCTTCCAGGTTGAAGCGCAAATTCCAGTGGTCGAAATTGCACGAGCCAATGCTGACCCAATCGTCCACCAGCACCATCTTCAGGTGCAAAAAGCACGGCTGGTATTCAAAGATCTGCACGCCTGCACGCAGCAGACGCGGGTAATAACGATGGCCGGCGTAGCGTACTGACGGGTGATCGGTACGGGGCCCGGTGAGCAGCAAACGCACATCCACCCCGCGCCCTGCCGCCCGGCGCAAGGCACGACGCACGCTCCAGGTCGGTAGAAAATAGGGAGTCGCCAGCCAGATACGCCCTTTGCTGCTGTTCAAGGCGCGAGTCAACGACTGCAGGATATCGCGGTGCTGACGAGCGTCGGCGTACGCCACGCGACCAAGCCCGGGGCCCGTCGCTGGCACTTTCGGCAAGCGCGACAAACCGAAATGGGTCGCCGGTTTCCATTCACGGCGCGCGGCGTTAGCGTGCCATTGCCGGTCGAACAGGGCCTGCCAGTCCAGTACCAGCGGGCCGCTGATCTGCACCATCACTTCATGCCAATCGGCGCTGTCTTGCCCCGGCGTCCAGAACTCATCGGTGACGCCCGTACCACCGACCACGGCAACGCGCTGGTCGATCAGCAGCAGCTTGCGGTGGTCGCGATACAGGTTGCGCATCCAGCGCCGCCAATTCAGGCGATTGTAAAAGCGCAGCTCCACGCCGGCGTCGGTCAAGCGCTTGCGCAGCCCGAGGGTAAACGCCAGGCTGCCGTAATCATCGAACAAGCAGCGCACCTGTACCCCACGTTCGGCGGCCAGCACCAGCGCCTGCACCATCGCGTCGGCACAGGCGCCGGCTTCGACCAGATACAGTTCAAGATCCACCTGCTGCTCGGCCCGGGCGATGCCCACCAGCATCTGCGGGAAGAAACTCGGCCCGTCGATCAGCAGTTCGAATTGATTGGCGCTGCGCCACGGGAACACTGCGCCACTCATGTCAGCGCGCCGTGAAGATCAGTACCGCACCCACCGGCACCGACAAACTGATCGACTTGAGCCCCGCCGCCTTGCGCAACGCCGCCACACCCGGCGCCAGATCGAAGTCCTCGGCGTGCAACACCACAGGCTCCAGGGTCACCACCTGGAAACGTCGCTCATCCAGGCGCGTGGCAAGCAATTCGGCACTGTAGGTCTGGGTCTTGCCGTGCAGGGTGACGCTCAGCGGCAGGCGCAACTCCAACTGCGCGCCGGACGCCAGGTCGTTGATGGGTTGCAGATTGATCTGTGCGCTGATCAACGCGTCGGGAAAGGCCTTGATCTGGAACAGCTCTTTGCGCATGCGCTCATCGCGCAGCGGGATGCCGCTGTTGATCGACTCCATCTCCACTTGCAACTGCGCCGCGCCCTTGGCATCGACTTTGCCGTGCAGCACCAGGAAGCGGTGGACTTCAGCAATCTCGGTGTTTTTGGTGGTGACGAAAGACAGGCGCGAGGATTCGTTATCCAGGTACCAATCGGCGTGGGCAGGCACGGCGGCACAAGTCAGCAGCGCGAAGACCAGAGGTTTGACATTGAACATAAAGACTCATGGGGCAAAAAACCTGGGCGAACATTAAGCGCAATCTCACGAACGGCGCAAATCCAATGTGGGAGCTGGCTTGCCTGCGATGGCGGTGTGCCAGGCGAGAAATGGTTGACTGATACATCGCCATCGCAGGCAAGCCAGCTCCCACAGGGTTTTGCGGTGTTTTTAATCCAGCGTTCGCTGAACTTCGCACACCGCCTGTTCGAGGCTGGCCATATGCAGGTTCAATACCCGCTCCACCGGCGCCTGATGCATGGGCCAATGCAACGCCATGCTCCCCACCAACCGACCATTGGCGCGCACCGGCAACGCCACCGCCCGAATCAGGAACGGCAAACGCACCGGGTATTCCCAATAGCCCTCGGTACGCTGGCCGAACCCCTGGTGCTGGGTTTGCTCGCAAGCATGGCTTTGCTCATCGGCGGCCACACGATCGCGACACGCCAGCCGTTGCACTTCATCAAGGGGCAACTGCGTCAGGCATGCCTTGCCCATCGCCGAGTGAAACAGGCTGGCGTACTGACCGACGATCTGGCAGTTGTTCGGGTAAAGCTTGCGCAACACGCCGGGAATCGCGCTTTCCATGACTTCCAGGCGCTCGCCGTCGAAACACGACAAGTCCACCACCAACCCCGTGCGCTCGCTGAGCTCCAATAACCAGGGCGCCGCGCTTTCCACCACCTGGCGCTTGAAACGTTGCTGGGTATCGCCGAACAAACGCCGAGCGCGCAGGCGGTAACGCCGATCGCTCAGGCCGCGGTAGACCCAGCCCTGATCCTGCAAGGTCAGTAACATGCGCGACACCGTGGCCTTGGGCAGCCGCGTAAGGTAGTGCAGTTCTTCCAGCCCCAGGGCCTGGTGCTCGCCCAGCAATTCGACGATTGCCAGTGCGCGCTCAACCGAGCGTACCGTGCCTGTCTCCATGTTCGATCTCCCTGTTGCCGGTGGATGATCTGTTTTGCACAGCAAGATACAGGCCCGGTCGCGGGTCAGCCGGTCGGTGCAAGACACGCCGGCGGCCGGCGTTGCACCCATTGAGTCAGCTGTTCATGGGCAAATGCCAATTGCAGCACGGCTCGGTCGGCCTGGGCCGGGCCGATGATTTGCAGGCCCATGGGCAGCCCTTGGGGGTTGAAGCCCACCGGGATGCTCATGCTCGGCAAACCGGCGAGTGTCGGGCCGATCACCACTTCCATCCAGCGGTGATAGGTGTCCATTTCGCGCCCGCCCACGAGGCGTGGCCAAGGCTGTTGTGCATCGAAAGGGAACACTTGGACGGTGGGCAACAGCAGAAAATCGTAACGTTCAAACAACTTGGCCAGGGCCCGATACCACTCGCTGCGATCCACCGACGCCTGGTACACCTGCTGGGCACTCAGGCCCTGGCCGCCCTCCACTTCCCATTGCGCTTCGGGCTTGAGCAATGCGCGTTTTCGCGGGTTTGCGTAGGCCGCGCCGAGGTTGCCGTGCACCAGCCAATGGCGGTGTACCAGCCAGCAACGCCACAGGCGCGCCAGGGAAAAGTCCGGCTGGCAGCTTTGCACCTCGCAGCCCAGCGTGGCGAAATCATCGAGTGCCGCCTCGCACAGGCTCAGCACGCCGTCTTGCATCGGCAGATAACCGTTGTAGTCACCCAGCCAACCCAGGCGCGTGCCTTTGAAGTCGCGCTGTAACGGCTGGCCCAGCATCGCGGGATCGTCCTGAGACGACAAGGGCACGCGGGAGTCGTAACCGGCCTGGATGCTCAGCAGCCGCGCTACATCCGTGACGCTGCGCCCCATCGGGCCTTCGGTACCCAGTTGCTGCACAAACAGCTCCGGCATTGGCCCGTGGGGCACGCGGCCCTGGGACGGGCGCAAGCCGAACACGTTATTGAACGCCGCCGGGTTGCGCAGCGAGCCCATCATGTCGCTGCCATCGGCCACCGGCAACATCCGCAACGCCAGGGCCACCGCTGCCCCGCCGCTGCTGCCGCCGGCCGTCAGGCGTGGGTCATAGGCATTGCCGGTGGTGCCGAACAGTGTGTTGTAGGTGTGGGACCCCAGGCCGAACTCCGGCACGTTGGTCTTGCCGATGATAATCGCGCCACTGGCGCGCACCCGCGCCACGCTGATGGCGTCTTCGTTCGGTACATGCTCGGCAAACAATGGTGAGCCCAACGTGGTACGCAAACCTTGTGTCGCCGCCAAATCCTTGATGGCCTGGGGCATGCCATGCATCCAGCCGCGGGATTGGCCCTGGTCCAGCTCACGGTCGCAGGCCCTTGCCTCGGCCAGCACAACCTCGCTGTCGCGCAACGACACCAACGCATTCACACGAGGGTTGAAACGCTGGATCTGCGCCAGGTACGCCTGCATCACCTCTTCGCACGATACCTGCCGCCCATGGA
Source organism: Pseudomonas sp. OST1909 (assembly GCF_015277575.1). NCBI lineage: Bacteria > Pseudomonadati > Pseudomonadota > Gammaproteobacteria > Pseudomonadales > Pseudomonadaceae > Pseudomonas > Pseudomonas sp. OST1909. The sequence goes on along the minus strand of NZ_CP063780.1, from coordinate 1,939,323 downwards.
TCGCCTGCGACAGTTGCGTGGCATCCCAATCGACAATACTCAAGGCTTCACCTCTCTGGAAAACGGCAGTGGCTTGCTCGCCCGCGGAGCCTCGCGCATGCAATAAGTGCCGAGCAGCGTCAGCACGCACGCGAACAATACATAGAACGACGGCGCCACAGGCGTGCCCAGTACCTTACTCAACCAGGTCACGATCAGCGGCGCAAAACCGCCGAACACCATCACCGCCACGTTATAGGCCACTGACACGCCGGTCGAGCGCACCTCGATGGGAAACTGTTCGGCCAACGCCGTCGGCGCCGGGCCGAAGAACCCGCCAATGGCCGTGCACAGCATCACCTGCATCACCAGCAAACGCTCAATGGACGGCGCGGCAGCCACCCATACATACAACGGGTAGACCATCACGAAGAACGCCAGGGTGAAGGCCATCAACACCGGTCGCCGCCCCAAGCGATCCGAGAGCAGGCCCGACAAGGGAATCACCACGGTCATCAGCGCCACCGCAAACATCTGCACCATCAGCACCTGGTCCAACGGCAGGCCGAGATTCTTGTGGGCGAAGGTCGGCATGTTCACCAACACCACATAGAACGACACCGTCGCGCCGCAGGCCAGGCCCATGGACACCAGGATGCTGCGCCGATGCTCACGCAGCACCTGCATCAGGCTCGGTGCCGGGCCGGTGGCGTTTTTGCGCGCCTGGATAAACTCTTCCGGGTCCTCCATGTGCCGCCGGATCCACAACCCCACCGGGCCGATCAGTAAGCCCAGCACGAACGGCAGGCGCCAGCCCCACAGGTCGAGGGTTTCGGGGGAGAAGAAGTGCGTGACCAACGCCACCATCGCCGCACCACCAAACACCGCCAGGCACTGCCCCACCAATTGCCAGGAGCCATACAAGCCCTTGCGATGGGCCGGTGCGCTCTCCACCAGAAACGCCGTGGCACTCGCGTATTCACCGCCGGTGGCAAACCCCTGAAGCATCCGCGCCACCACAATCAGCGACGGCGCGCCCATACCGATGGCGGCGTAGTTGGGGGCAAAGGCGATCAGCGCGATAGACACGGTCATCAGCCGGATAATCAACTGCATCGCGGCTTTGCGGCCTTTGCGGTCGGCGTAGATACCCAACAGGATCCCGCCCACCGGCCGCATGAAAAAGCCCACGCCAAAGGTGGCCAGGGCCATCAGCAGCGAAGCGTATTCATCCTCCGACGGGAAAAACTGCCGGGCGATAATGCTGGCCAGAAAGCCATAGACGATGAAGTCATACCATTCCAGCGCGTTGCCGATCACGGCGGCCACCACTTGGCGGGTGCGCGAGACGCCGGGTTTTGAAGTCTGCATGAGGAACACTCCATTCAACCGATAAGGGAAAGGGTCCAGCGGCAGAAAAAAGTGCGGTCGTCAGGCAGGCTTGAGCCAGCTCTCGGCCAACGCGCCCCAATAGGCGGCGCCGGTCAGCAGGATGTCGTCGTTGAAGTCATAGGCGGGGTTATGCACCATCGGCCGCGACACGCCGTTGCCGATAAACAGGTAACTGCCGGGGCAGCGTTGCAGCATCCAGGCGAAGTCTTCACTGCCCATCAGCGTGCGAGTGTTGCCGTCCACCGCATCGGCGCCGAGCAAGGCCACACCGACCTGGCGAGCGAATTCGGTTTCTTCGCCATGGTTGACCAGCACCGGATAGGCCGGACGGTGCTCGATCTGCACGGTGCAGCCGAAGCTGGCGGCCTGGGTGTTGATGATCGCGTTGACCCGCTCCAGCATCTGTTCGCGCACCTTGGGGTTGAGTGCGCGCAGACTCAGGCGCAGCAAGGCTTGCTGGGGAATCACGTTAGCAGCCTGGCCGGCCTGCAAGGCGCCGACGGTGACCACGGCGGCTTCCTGGGTATCGATATTGCGCGCCACCACCGTCTGCAAGGCCATGACCATACTCGCTGCAGCCACCAGTGGATCGACCGTGAGGTGCGGCATGGAACCATGGCCGCCGACGCCTTCCAACGTCACCGTGAGCAAGTCTTGCGAGGCCATCATCGGCCCGACTCGCAAACCAAGATGCCCAGCCGGCAAGCCCGGCATATTGTGCATGCCGAACAGGCCGTCACACGGGAAGCGCTCCAGCAAACCATCCGCCAACATCGCCTCGGCACCGCCCTGGCCTTCTTCGGCGGGTTGGAAAATCAGATTCAGGGTGCCGTCGAATTGCCGGGTCGCCGCCAGGTAGCGGGCAGCGCCGAGCAGCATGGTGGTATGGCCGTCATGCCCGCAGGCGTGCATGCAACCGGCATGCTGGCTGGTGTAAGCCGCACCGGTATTTTCGATGATGGGCAAGGCATCCATATCGGCACGAATACCCAGCGTGCGCGAACTGCTGCCATTGCGCAGCACCCCGACCACACCGGTCTTGCCGATGCCGGTATGCACCTCATACCCCCAATCCCGCAGGGACTGCGCGACCAGCGCTGAGGTGCGGTTCTCTTCAAAGCCGAGTTCGGGATGGGCGTGGATATCGTGGCGCACAGCGTGCAAGTCGCTGGCGACATCGCTGAGCCAATCCAGGATGTGCTGGTGTGGGCGCATGGTGATTCTCCTCACAGGCGGGTGGTCCCGTTCTTGTTGGCGACACATCGACAGCTAAGCGCGATGTGGGCGCGAGGACAATCAAAGGTGGTTCCACCCTGTGGAACCTCAAGGCCGGTTCTTTTTCCGAGAACCCACGCAGATAATCTAAATGTGGGAGCTGGCTTGCCTGCGATGACGGCGGCACAGGCACCAGTGATGTTGGCTGACCTGACGCTATCGCAGGCAAGCCAGCTCCCACACGGGAATTTGGGTGTGTCAGGGGTTGAGGCGGCAGCCTTGACGGTCGCCCAACCACCGTGCCGTATGCGTACGCCCCAACCCACTCGCCGTCACTTCACTGCGCTCCGGCGTGTCGATCAACGCACTGGTCGGCACGTACTGCTTCACATACCCACGGCAATACTGCGCCGGGTTGTTCTCCACATACCGGCACGAGCAATACTCCTTGGCCGTGTACGCCGCGATGATGTCGGGGAAGGCTTGCAGGTTGACGCGCTCGTGCCACACCCAACCCAATAGGGCCAGCAACAGCAGCAGAAACAGACTGGTAAACGGCCGACGACGAATCATGACCGCACCGCCGCCAGCACGCGCTTGAGCAGTTCGTTGTGGCGGTAGCTGCCGTCGCGGTCATCGCCGTAGCGCACGATCACCAAGTGTTCGTCGGGCAGTACAAACAGTGCCTGGCCCCAGTGGCCCAGTGCAGCGAAGGTATCGGCCGGCGCATCGGGCCACGGTTGGGGCATGCCTTTGTTGAGCCACCATTGGCCGCCCGGTACCGCTTCATCCTGGCCGGCTTTGTAGTTGTCGAAAGGCCGCCGATTGAAAGCCACCCACTCTTTGGGCAGCAACTGTTGCTCACCCCAGCGCCCATCCCGTGCCATCAGCAGCCCGACCCGCGCCAGATCGCGAGCAGTGAGGTAGGCGTAGGACGAGGCAACAAAGGTTTCGTCGGCATCGGTTTCCCACGTCGCGTTGCGAATGCCCAATGGCTTGAACAGCGCATCCCACGGATAGCTCATGTACGCCTTGTGGCCGAGCATGCCTTTAAGCGCAGCGGACAGAATATTGCTGTCGCCACTGGAATAACGGAACGCCTGGCCGGGTTCGGCGGCGGTTTCGGTATCGGCGGCAAATTGCGCCATATCGCCACGCCCACGGGTATAGAGCATCGCCACAACAGAAGACTTCAATGGGGCGTATTCATAGTCTTCCTGCCAATCCAGCCCCGAAGCCCAATGGAGCAAGTCGGCCATGCTCACCTTGGGGTGTTGCTTCATCGGCGGGTAAAAACGTGCGGCCGGGTCGGTGAGTTTGAAGCGGCCTTCACCGTAGGCCACGCCGAGCACAGTGGCCATCAGGCTTTTGCTCACCGACCAGGTCAGGTGCGGCGTGCTGGCGGTGGTTGGCGCGGCGTAGCGTTCGTAGATAATTTCGCCGTCACGAATGACCAGCAGCGCGTCGGTGCGGATGCCTTCGCGCGTTTCATCATTGCGCGGTGCAAAAGCAAAATCTTCCAACGCTTTGATAGCCGGACCCGCCAATTGCGGACCATAGGCCCACTCTTTCGCCGGCCATTGTTCGGCGCAGGCATTAGTGGTTAAAACCAGCAAGGCAGCGCACAACAAACGTTTGACCATAAAGGATCACTCAGCGCATTCAAGCCCGCCAGCCTAGCCGAGACAAATGACGGTTTGGCGACGCCACCACCTTGCCGCTCGCCTTAACGCCCTGTGACTGCCCAGCATGATTTTTGAATCCGTAGGCCTCGTAAACCTGGGCTCCCGTAGGTGTCGCCCCGCCCCGTTTGCCCCAGCGCTCCTCGTTGCCGTTAACAGAAACCGAAACGTGACTGCCAGATTGAAATACGCCCAGGCGCCCTTCTGCCAGTTCCTCGGGAGGCACCTGCTCGACCTGCTCCCATAAGCCCAACCGTTTGAAGGCGTACTCGATACTGCCGCCATTGTTCAAGATATCCAGCGCGCGAGCGTAATCTCCCGACCCACTGGCATGGCTTTGCTCCTGAAAACGCTTTGCCGCAACCGCCACGATAAAGTTGGCATAGATAGCAGCCTGAATGTTCTGGCACTTGAGCTTTGCCGCCTCTGCCGCTTGTTTCACCTCAGCCTTGCTCAGCGAAGTGGTATCACCATTTCGCAGGGTAATGTGATAGCCATGCGGGGTTTCACGTACTTTCTTGAAAATATCAGTAGGTTTTTCGCCGAACTGCATCATCGCCATCTTGATAACCGCCACGATGGTGCAGTTATCGCTGCTCCACTGACTGAATCCGCCCCAGATGTTCCCAGGCTTTTGCCCAGGGTGGGCATTTACCGGTTTGTACTGGTAATGAGGTGCCGCCCGCCAGTTCCGATGTGCGCCGACGGTACGCCCATAGGTACGCCCGTCTTTGCTACGAATACCGCTGAAGCTTTCGATAGGCCACTCAGCCAAGGCTGGCGCGGGCTGGTAGTTCCATCCAGTGATCGAATGTGAGCTTATAGGTGAAACAGCCATGCATGCTCCCAATGTCGCAGGGTTCCCGTTAATAGGTTTGTCTACCTTTTTGTGGTCCGAACGCTAATCAGGTTCCACTTGGCCTCCTATAGGGCCTCAACCTTATGTCGCCGAGAGAGAATGACGCGACATTGCCCTCCCTATCCCGTTGGCCTGTCATCCAACCGTCACCGTAACTTCATGGAGATGACACCGAGGCTACATAGCCTGACTTTGGACAACAAAGTCGACTGGCCGCAACCTGGCCGGCACCCGGAGACTCGCTATGACTCAGATCGCCCGCATCAGCGACAAAGGCAATGAACGCCGTCTGCAAGCCGAACGCCTGGTAGGCGCCAAAGCCTTGCAGGAAGCCCAGGCCCTGCGGTTCAACGTGTTCAGCGGCGAGTTCAACGCCAAGCTGAAAGGCGCGGAACTGGGCCTGGACATGGATGACTATGATGTTCACTGCAGCCACATCGGCGTGCGGGATTTGAACAGCGGTCGACTCGTCGCCACCACTCGTCTGCTCGACCACCAGGCCGCCAGCACTTTGGGCCGGTTCTACAGCGAAGAAGAATTCAGCCTGCACGGTTTGCTGCACTTGCAGGGCCCGATCCTGGAAATCGGCCGCACCTGCGTCGACCCCGCCTACCGCAACGGCGGCACCATCGCGGTGCTCTGGGGCGAACTGGCCGAAGTGCTCAACCAGGGCAGCTACAGCTACCTGATGGGCTGCGCGAGCATCCCGATGCACGATGGCGGCATTCAGGCCCACGCAATCATGCAGCGCTTGCGCGAGCGCTACCTGTGCAACGAACACCTGCGCGCCGAGCCGAAAAAGCCACTGCCGGCCCTGGACTTGCCGTCCAACGTCATCGCCGAAATGCCACCGCTGCTCAAAGCCTATATGCGCCTGGGCGCGAAGATCTGCGGCGAGCCGTGCTGGGATGAAGACTTCCAGGTGGCCGATGTGTTCATCCTGCTCAAGCGCGACGAGCTATGCCCGCGTTATGCGCGCCACTTCAAGGCGGCGATGTGATGAACCGCCTGCGCATCTACGGGCGCATCGCCCGCGTGCTGTTGGTGGTGGCGCTAGGCTTGAGCATGGCCAGCGTGTTTGGCCTGTTCGAGCGTCTGGGCGTGGCCAATTCAATGGTGCGGCGCCAGCGTTGGTCGCGGTTCTTTATGACGCGATTGAGCAACGCCCTGCCCTTTCGCGTAACGGTGCACGGTGAGCTGCCGCAAGCGCCGATGCTATGGGTGAGCAATCACGTGTCCTGGACCGACATTCCACTGCTGGGCATGGTCACGCCGCTGTCGTTTTTGTCCAAGGCCGAAGTCCGCACCTGGCCGGTAGCCGGCTGGCTGGCGGCCAAGGCCGGCAGCCTGTTCATTCGTCGTGGCGCGGGTGACAGCCAGTTGATCCGCAAACAGATGACCCGCCATCTGGAGCAACAGCACCCGTTGCTGATGTTCCCCGAGGGCACCACCACTGACGGACGCAGCTTGCGTACGTTCCACGGGCGTTTGCTGTCCAGTGCGATCGATGCGGATGTGTCGCTGCAACCGGTGGCGATTCGTTATCTGCGTGACGGTGGGGTTGATCCGCTGGCGCCGTTCATTGGCGATGACGATTTGCTCTCGCACCTGATGCGCTTGTTTTCCAACGACCAGGGCGATGTGCAGATTCATCTGCTCAAGCCGATTGCCTGCGCCGGGCAGGAACGCGCGGCATTGGCGTATCAGGCGCAGCAGGCGGTGCAAAAGGCGTTGTTTGGCCCGGTGCCGGAAGCTGAGCAAGTGGCTGCTCGACCTGCGTTCGCGGCATAAAGCGGGCACAGTCATATGTGGGAGGGGGCTTGCTCCCGATAGCAGTTGTTCAGTCAACATAGACAGTGACTGACACACCGCAATCGGGAGCAAGCCCCCTCCCACATTTAGACATCGGTGGTCAGTTGGATCTGCGCAAATCTCTGCAATTGGGGATAGAACACCCGGAAATCTTCACTTAACGGCTTATAAAGCTCGCGCAACTCGTGCATCGCAAATCCGAGTGCCTGCGGGTCAGTCAGCCGCCGCGAAATCCCGCGCAGCACCTGCTCCATCACCGCGAACTCGCGATACGAGCCCAGCCAGTCATCCGCCGCCATATACGGCGCAATCTGCGCCAGCCGCCCCGGCAACGCGGGTTCGGCGGCGAGCACGCGGTACACCTGCGCGGTGAAGCGCTCCAGAGGCTGGTCGGCATACAGCGCCCAATCCCGCGCCAGGCAATGGTCAAAAAACACATCGAGCACGATCCCGGCATAGCGCCTGCGGGTCAGGCTGAAGCGCGACAACGCCTCGCCCACCAACGGGTGGCTATCGGTAAACCGGTCAATCGAACGATGCAACTGGATCGCCGCTTCGATTTGCGGGCTGAACTGGCCCTGCAGGCGGCCTTTGACGAAGTCGCCATACAGGCTGCCCAGCAGTTGCGCAGGAAGTTGGCCGCCCAGGTGCAGATGTGCGAGATAATTCATGGCGCGCAGTCTATCACTGCCGCACTCATATCGTTATAACCCGATATACCGATTCGCTTTGGCCTCAGATCAAAATCATATTGGTATATCGGGATATGACGATTTAAAGTTCGCCTCATCGCGATATAACGCTTTACGACACCGAGCACCCTGCCATGTCCATCGACCTCGACGAAATAATAAAAGCCCTGGCGCACCCAGTACGACGAGACATCCTCACCTGGCTCAAAGACCCGAAAGTGCAATTCCCCGAGCAACTGCACAACCACGAATACGGCATCTGCGCCGGGCAGATCGACCAGCGCTGCGGCCTGTCCCAGTCGACCGTGTCGGCGCACCTGGCAACCTTGCAACGGGCGGGATTGATCAGCAGCCAGAAGGCCGGGCAATGGCACTTTTTCAAACGCAATGAGGAGACGATCCAAGCCTTCCTCACGGCGCTCATAACCGAACTCAGCGCACCGCAATAACCAAGGAAACGCAAATGCCCCTCTCGCTCCTCATACTGGCCCTGAGCGCCTTCGCCATCGGCACCACCGAGTTCGTCATCATGGGGCTGCTGCCCGATGTTGCGGCGGACCTGGGTGTGTCGATTCCCGGCGCAGGCTGGTTGGTCACCGGCTACGCCCTGGGCGTGGCCATCGGCGCGCCCTTCATGGCACTGGCCACCGCCAGGCTGCCACGCAAGGCCGCCCTGGTAGCGTTGATGGGCATCTTTATTGTCGGCAACCTGCTGTGCGCCTTGGCCAGTGACTACAACGTGCTGATGTTTGCCCGCGTCGTCACGGCGCTGTGCCACGGTGCCTTCTTCGGGATCGGTTCCGTGGTGGCAGCCAACCTGGTGCCGGCCAATAAACGCGCTTCGGCGGTGGCCCTGATGTTCACCGGTTTGACCCTGGCCAACGTGCTCGGCGTGCCGTTGGGCACTGCACTGGGTCAGGAAGCTGGCTGGCGCTCGACCTTTTGGGCAGTGACCGTGATTGGCGTGATCGCCTTGATTGGCCTGATCCGCTTCCTGCCCGCCAAGCGTGACGAAGAAAAACTCGACATGCGCGCCGAACTCGCGGCCCTCAAAGGCGCGGGTATCTGGTTGTCGCTGAGCATGACAGCGCTGTTCGCCGCCTCCATGTTCACCCTCTTTACCTATGTAGCCCCGCTGCTCGGCGATGTGACCGGCGTGTCGCCCAAAGGCGTGACCTGGACCCTGCTGCTGATCGGCCTGGGCCTCACGGTGGGCAACATCATCGGCGGCAAGCTGGCCGACAAACGCCTGGCGGCCACCCTGATCGGCGTGTTCATCAGCATGGCGGTGGTTTCCACGGTGTTGAGCTGGACCAGCGTTGCACTGATACCGACCGAAATCACCCTGTTCCTGTGGGCCACCGCCTCGTTTGCCGCCGTACCAGCGCTGCAGATCAACGTGGTGACCTTCGGCAAGGCCGCCCCCAACCTGGTGTCCACCCTGAACATCGGTGCCTTCAACATCGGTAACGCCCTCGGCGCCTGGGTCGGTGGCAGCGTGATTGCCCACGGTTTCGGCCTGACCAGCGTGCCCCTGGCCGCTGCAGCACTGGCGATTCTCGCGCTGCTGGTGACCCTGATTACCTTCCGCCAGAGCGGCGATGCCGACCTGGCCCCCGCGACCAACTGATCAACTTAAAGACAAAGGTGTTTTCCCATGACGACTATTTTCGATCCGATCACACTGGGCGACCTGGAACTGTCGAACCGCATCATCATGGCACCACTGACACGATGCCGAGCCGATGCCGGCCGCGTGCCCAACGCGCTGATGGCCGAGTATTACGTGCAGCGAGCATCCGCCGGGCTGATCCTCAGCGAAGCCACCTCCGTGACGCCCATGGGCGTGGGCTACCCGGACACCCCGGGCATCTGGTCCAACGACCAGGTGCGTGGCTGGACCAACATCACCAAGGCCGTGCATGGCGCGGGCGGCAAGATCTTCCTGCAACTGTGGCACGTGGGTCGCATCTCCCACGAGTCCTACCTGAACGGCGAAACCCCGGTGGCGCCAAGCGCGATCCAGCCTAAAGGCCACGTCAGCCTGGTGCGCCCACTGGCCGACTACCCTACCCCGCGCGCCCTGGAAACCGCTGAAATCGCCGACATCGTCGACGCTTACCGCGTAGGTGCCGAGAACGCCAAGGCCGCTGGGTTTGACGGCGTGGAAATCCACGGCGCCAACGGCTACCTGCTCGACCAGTTCCTGCAAAGCAGCACCAACCAGCGCACCGACCAATACGGCGGCTCCCTGGAAAACCGTGCGCGCCTGCTGCTGGAAGTCACCGACGCCGCCATCGAAGTGTGGGGCGCCGGCCGCGTGGGCGTGCACCTGGCACCGCGTGGCGATGCGCACGACATGGGCGACGCCAACCTGGCCGAAACCTTCACCTACGTCGCCAGCGAACTGGGCAAGCGTGGCATCGCCTTCATCTGCTCCCGTGAAAAAGAAGGTGCGGACAGCCTCGGCCCACAACTGAAAAAAGCCTTCGGCGGCGTGTACATCGCCAACGAACGCTTCACCAAGGACAGCGCCAATGCCTGGCTGGCGGCGGGTAAAGCAGATGCGGTGGCCTTCGGTATTCCTTTCATCGCCAACCCAGACCTGCCGGCACGCTTGAAGGTTGATGCGCCGTTGAACGAACCGCACCCGGAAACCTTCTATGGCAAAGGCCCGGTGGGTTACATCGACTACCCGACGCTGCCGATCTAACCTGATCCGCAAAACCAATGTGGGAGGGGGCTTGCCCCCGATAGCAGTGTTTCAGTCAACACATCAGTGACTGATCCACCGCAATCGGGGGCAAGCCCCCTCCCACATTTACCTGTTTGTAGCGCCTGCGGAAACATTGCTTCACAGAACGGCAACAATATCGCTACAAAATACTTAGCCGGCTACCTATCAACCGCCCGCCAGCCCGTATATAACGTCACCCCACAAATCAGGCAGAAGGACGATTGACGATCCTTAGGCTTTACTGTTGACACAACTGGTCGCAATTACGCATTTTGTCTCAATTGCGCAGGCTGGGGCTCAGGCGCAGCATGTCCAGCCCTATATCAGCCCAACGCTCGGCGTCCTGATGCAATTGAAAACTGTCAGGCACCAGCAGCCACTGGCCGATCAAGCCGTGGATAAAGGCATGAATACACACAGCGCCGCGGGTGGTATCCAGCGTGGCTGGAAGTTGCCCGCGATGGACCGCGTTACGCAACGTCAAGCCGATGCGCAGGTTGCACTCAAGGGTGTGGGTCTGGCGTTGGCGGCGCATGTCACACATTTCATCGGTGAACTCGCACTTATGAAACAGAATCTCGTTGATGCGCCGGGTTTTCGGGTCCAGGGCCACTTCATGGTACAGATGAATCAAAAGCTTGCGCATACAGCCCAGCGGGTCGGCTTCGTCCTCGCTTTCACTGGCCCGCGCCAGTTCGTCCAGGGGCTCGTGCAACGTGTCGAGCAGTGCCTGAAGCAAGTCGGACTTGTTGCTGAAGTGCCAGTAGATAGCCCCGCGCGTCACCCCTGCCAGCGTGGCGATGTCCGCCAGGGTGGTCCGCGCGACGCCGCGCTCATAAAAGGCTTGCTCGGCGGCTTGGAGAATCTGGCTGCGCGTTTCCTGAGCTTCCTCTTTGGTGCGACGAACCATGGCAGTAAAACCTCAATCGGGACACTGTGGATGGTACTTGACCATCATCTGAATAATTATGGGACGACGCCGTCATGGGCACCGAACGTACTAGAATCGAGGCTTGCGGCAGTGCTTTGTCAACATTGCGGCAAGCCTGTCAAGAGTTTACAAACAACCATGAACGTAAGTATATTGCGTAGCAAGCTACTTATCCACTCACGGCTTGTTTTTTACCCTTCCACACTTCTTGTGCGCACTCTGCGCGCCTGACCCGAGGATCTTCATGCAACTTAAGCCAGCTGTTACCGCTCTGGTCACTGCCGTCGCCCTGGCATCGCTGCTCAGCGGATGTAAAAAGGAAGAAGCGGCACCGCCCGCTCAAACCCCTCAGGTCGGCGTGGTCACCATTCAACCGCAAGCCTATACCCTGACCACCGAGCTGCCAGGCCGCACCACGGCCTTTCGCATCGCGGAAGTCCGGCCTCAGGTCAACGGCATCATCCTCAAGCGCCTGTTCAAGGAAGGCGCCGACGTGAAGGAAGGGCAGCAGCTCTACCAGATCGACCCGTCGGTGTATGACGCCACCCTGAAAAGCGCACAAGCCAGCCTGTCCCAGACCAAGTCCATCAGCGACCGCTACAAGCAGTTGGTCGATGAACAGGCCGTCAGCCGTCAGGAATACGACACCGCCGTCGCCAACCGCATGACCGCCGAAGCAAACGTTCAAACCGCCCAGATCAACGTGCGCTACACCAAAGTGTTTGCACCGATCTCCGGGCGTATTGGTCGTTCTTCGGTGACCGAAGGCGCACTGGTCAGCAATGGCCAGGCCGATGCCATGGCCGTGATTCAGCAACTGGACCCGATCTACGTCGACGTCACGCAGTCCTCGGCTGAAATGCTGAAACTGCGCCGCGACCTGGAAAGCGGCCAGCTGGAGAAGGCTGGCGAAAACGCCGCCAAGGTCAAGCTGACCCTGGAAGACGGCACGCCTTACGCCCAGGACGGCAAGCTCGAGTTCTCCGAAGTGTCGGTCGACCAGACCACCGGTTCCGTGACCCTGCGTGCCGTGTTCCCCAACCCTGACCACGTGCTGCTGCCGGGCATGTTCGTGCACGCCCAGTTGCTGGCCGGTGTGAACAGCAAGGCCATCCTGGCTCCGCAGCAAGGCGTGACCCGTGACCTGCGCGGCATTCCGACGGCGCTGATCGTGAACAAGGACAACAAGGTCGAGCAACGCGAACTGGTTGCCAACCGTACCGCGGGTGCCTACTGGCTGGTGGAAAAAGGCCTCAATGCCGGTGACCGCGTCATCACCGAAGGCTTGCAATACGTCAAGCCGGGCGCCGAGGTGAAGGTCACAGAAGCTGCCAACGCTAAACCCGCCGGTACTGCTGCAGCGCCTGCTGCCGCCGCTGGTCAAGGGGAGTAATCCATGTCGAAATTTTTTATCGACCGCCCCATTTTCGCCTGGGTAATTGCCCTGGTGATCATGCTGGTCGGGGCACTCTCGATCCTGAAGTTGCCCATCAACCAATACCCGGCCATTGCGCCAACGGCCATTGATATCCAGGTGACCTACCCAGGCGCTTCCGCACAAACCGTGCAGGACACCGTGGTGCAGGTCATCGAGCAACAGCTCAACGGTATCGACAACCTGCGTTATGTCTCCTCGGACAGTAACTCCGACGGCAGCATGACCATCACCGTGACGTTCAATCAGGGTACCAACCCGGATATCGCTCAGGTTCAGGTACAGAACAAGCTGAACCTGGCCACCCCGCTGCTGCCGCAAGAAGTGCAGCAACAGGGTATCCGCGTGACCAAGTCGGTGAAGAACTTCCTGATGGTGATCGGTCTGGTGTCCGAAGACGGCAGCATGACCAAGGACGACCTCTCCAACTACATCGTGTCCAACATCCAGGACCCGATCTCCCGTACCGCGGGGGTGGGTGACTTCCAGGTGTTCGGTTCGCAGTACGCCATGCGTATCTGGCTCGACCCGGCCAAACTGAACAATTACCAGCTCACGCCAGTGGACGTCAGCAATGCCATCAAGGCCCAGAACGTGCAGGTGGCCACCGGCCAACTGGGCGGCCTGCCTGCCCTGCCCGGCACCCAACTGAACGCCACGATCATCGGCAAGACGCGCCTGCAAAGCACAGAGGAATTCGCCAAGATCCTGATGAAGGTGAATACCGACGGCTCCCAGGTTCGCCTGGGTGACGTCGCGCGTATCGAACTGGGCGGCCAGAACTACAGCATCAGTGCGCAGTTCAACGGCAAGCCGGCCTCGGGTATGGCGATCAAGCTGGCGGCCGGTGCCAACGCACTGGACACCGGCAAGGCCATCCGCGAAACAGTGAAGTCTCTGGAACCATTCTTCCCGCCTGGCATGAAGGCGGTAGTGCCCTATGACACTACGCCGGTCGTGACCGAGTCGATTTCCGGCGTGGTTCACACCTTGGTCGAAGCGATCGTGCTGGTGTTCCTGGTGATGTTCCTGTTCCTGCAGAACTTCCGCGCCACCATCATCACCACCATGACCGTACCGGTGGTATTGCTGGGTACCTTCGGGATCCTGGCGGCGTGCGGCTTCACCATCAATACCCTGACCATGTTCGGCATGATCCTGGCCATCGGCTTGCTGGTGGACGATGCCATCGTCGTGGTGGAAAACGTCGAACGGGTCATGGCCGAGGAGCACCTGTCGCCCAAAGAAGCGACGATCAAGTCCATGGGCCAGATCCAGGGCGCCCTGGTGGGTATTGCCCTGGTACTGTCGGCGGTACTGCTGCCGATGGCGTTCTTCGGTGGCTCCACCGGCGTGATCTACCGCCAGTTCTCCATCACCATTGTTTCGGCGATGGCGTTGTCGGTACTGGTTGCCCTGATCTTCACCCCGGCCTTGTGCGCCACCATGCTCAAGCCGATCGATCCGGAAAAGCACGGCCAGCCCAAGCGCGGCTTCTTTGGCTGGTTCAACCGCACCTTCGACAGCGGCGTACTCAAGTACGAGCGCGGCGTGGGCAACATGATCAAGCACAAGATCCCGGCGTTTCTGGTGTATGTGCTGATTCTGGCCGGCATGATCTGGATGTTCACCCGTATTCCGAGCGCGTTCCTGCCTGAGGAAGACCAGGGTGTGATCTTCGCCCAGGTGCAGACACCGGTAGGCGCTTCGGCTGAGCGCACGCAAAAAGTTGTCGATGACATGCGCGCCTTCCTGTTGAACGACAAGGAAGGCGAGCCAGGCGAAGGCAAGTCGGTGAACTCGGTGTTTACCGTAAACGGCTTCAACTTCGCCGGTCGAGGCCAGAGCTCGGGCCTTGCGTTCGTGATGCTCAAGCCGTGGGATGAGCGTGATTCGACCCAATCGGTATTCGAAGTGGCCAAGCGTGCCCAGGGTTACTTCTTCGGGGCCTTCAAGGACGCCATGGTATTTGCCATCGTGCCGCCTTCGGTGCTGGAATTGGGTAACGCCACCGGTTTCGACGTGTTCCTGCAAGACCAGGGTGGCGTCGGCCACGACAAGCTGATGGCTGCACGTAACCAGTTCCTGGGCGCGGCGGCACAAAGCAAGGTGTTGGCGGGCGTACGTCCTAACGGCGTGAACGATGAGCCGCAGTACGAGCTGACCGTTGACGACGAGAAGGCCAGTGCCCAGGGCATCAGCCTCGCGGACATCCAGCAGACCCTGGCCATCGCCTTGGGTGGCAGCTACATCAACGACTTCATCGACCGTGGTCGCGTGAAGAAGGTGTATGTACAAGGTGACGCCGCCAGCCGCATGTCGCCGGAAGACCTGGACAAATGGTACGTGCGCAGCGACTCCGGGAAGATGGTGCCGTTGTCGGCCATCTCGTCGGGCCAGTGGATCTACGGTTCGCCCAAGCTTTCGCGATACAACGGTGTAGCGGCGATGGAAATCCTCGGTACCCCGGCACCAGGCTACAGTACCGGTGATGCGATGGCCGAAGTCGAACGCATTGCCAAAGAACTGCCGGCCGGTGTCGGCTATGCCTGGACAGGCCTGTCGTACGAAGAACGCCTGTCCGGCTCCCAGGCGCCTGCGCTGTACGCGCTGTCGCTGCTGGTGGTGTTCCTGTGCCTGGCGGCACTATACGAAAGCTGGTCGATCCCGATCGCGGTGATTCTGGTTGTGCCACTGGGTGTGATCGGTGCACTGATCGCTACCAGTATGCGGGGCTTGTCCAACGACGTGTTCTTCCAGGTGGGCTTGCTGGTGACAGTGGGTCTGGCGGCGAAAAACGCCATCCTGATCGTGGAATTCGCCAAAGAGCTGCACGAGCAAGGCAAAGGCATTGTCGAGGCGGCTATCGAAGCGTCCCGGATGCGTCTGCGCCCGATCATCATGACGTCCATGGCGTTCGTGCTCGGCGTACTGCCGCTGGCAATTTCCAGCGGTGCCGGCTCAGGCAGCCAGCACGCGATCGGTACCGGCGTGATCGGCGGTATGATCACCGCCACTGTGCTTGCCATTTTCTGGGTGCCACTGTTCTACGCAACCGTGTCCTCGGCCGGCGAACGCAAAAAGAAAGACACTACTGAAACTCCTAAAGAGGCTGGCCAATGAGCAAGTCGCTACTTTCCCTAGCCGTCACGGCATTCGTGCTCAGTGGCTGCTCGCTGATACCTGACTATCAGCGCCCCGATGCGCCGGTGGCCGCACAGTTCCCGCAGGGGCCGGCGTATTCGTCGGCCCAGGCGCCGAACCAGGCCGCTGCCGAGCAGGGCTGGAAGCAGTTTTTCCATGACCCTGCCCTGCAACAGCTGATCCAGACCGCGTTGGTGAACAACCGTGACCTGCGTGTCGCGGCCCTGAACATCGACGCCTATGCAGCGCAGTACCAGATCCAGCGTGCCGACCTGTTCCCGGCGGTATCGGCCACCGGTAACGGCAGCCGTTCGCGCACCCCGGCCAAGCTGTCACAGACCGGCGAATCGTCTATCGCCAGCCAGTACTCGGCTGGCCTGGGGATCAGCTCTTATGAGCTGGACCTGTTCGGTCGCGTGCGCAGCCTGAGTGAAGAAGCACTGCAGAAGTACTTCGCCACTGAAGAAGCACGGCGCAGTACCCAGATCAGCCTGGTGGCGAGCGTGGCGAATGCCTACCTGACCTGGCAGGCCGACAAGGAACTGCTCAAGCTGACCCAGGACACTCTGGGTGCGTTCGAGCAGAGCTTCAAGCTCACCTCGCGCAGCAACGAAGTCGGCGTGGCCTCGGCGCTGGACCTCAGCCAGGCACGCACCTCGGTGGAAAACGCCCGGGTGCAACTGGCACGTTATACGCGCCAGGTGGCTCAGGACGAAAACAGCCTGACCCTGTTGCTGGGTACTGGCCTGCCGGCGAATATCGCCAGCAAGCCGCTATCCGATGACCTGCTCAGCGAAGTGCCTGCCGGCTTGCCGTCAGACCTGCTGCAACGTCGTCCCGACATTGTGCAGGCCGAGTACAACCTCAAGGCTGCCAATGCCAATATCGGCGCGGCCCGTGCGGCGTTCTTCCCCAGCATCAGCCTGACGGCCAGTGCCGGTACCGCCAGCCCAACCCTGGGCGGCCTGTTCAAAGGCGGTTCGGGTACCTGGGCGTTTGCCCCGCAGATCAACATCCCGATCTTCAACGCCGGTAGCCTGCGCGCAAGCCTGGACTACTCGAAGATCCAGAAAGAGATCAACGTGGCCAACTACGAGAAAGCCATCCAGACCGGCTTCCAGGAAGTCTCCGACGGCCTCGCTGCGCGTCAGACCTACAAGCAGCAACTGGATGCCCAACGTGGCTTCGTCGAGGCTAACCAGGATTACTACCGCCTGGCCGAGCGTCGCTACCGCATTGGTGTCGACAGCAACCTGACCTTCCTCGACGCCCAGCGCCAACTGTTCAGTGCCCAGCAATCGCTGATCACCGACCGCCTGGCGCAGCTGACCAGCGAGGTCAACCTGTACAAGGCCCTCGGCGGTGGCTGGAATGAGCAGACCGCCAAGAATGAGCCGTTGAAAGAACAAGCACCGCCATTGAAGTTGTTCTGATAGCGCGTGTGTAAGAAAACCGCTTCCCTTACCGGAAGCGGTTTTTTTATGCCTGGTTTTTTACCTCGCCAACTTGCGTTCGATCACCGCCCACAACCCGCCCTCCCCCACTTTCATCGCCCCTATACCGCCGCGCACCATGGCCGCCACCTGCATAAACCCAATAACAACAGGTCCAACGCCATGAGCACTTTTCACCCGCGCCAGCTGTTGCTGGCTGCCGCTGTCGGCAGTCTTGCCGTTCCTGCAATCGCCGAAGAACACGGTTTTCTTGAAGATGCCAGCGCCAACCTCAACCTGCGTAACTTCTTCTTCAACCGCAATTACACCAACCCGACCAAGGCCCAGGGTGGCGCACAGGAGTGGACGCAGAGTTTCATCCTCGACGCCAAGTCCGGCTTTACCCAAGGCACCGTGGGTTTTGGTGTGGATGTGCTGGGCCTGTACTCGCTCAAGCTTGATGGCGGGCGCGGCACGGGCGGCACTCAGTTGCTGCCGCTGGACCATGATGGCCGTCCGGCGGATGAGTTCGGGCGCCTGGGCGTGGCGTTCAAGGCGCGGTTTTCCAAGACCGAGGTCAAGGTGGGCGAATGGATGCCGGTGCTGCCGATCTTGCGTTCCGACGACGGCCGCTCCCTGCCGCAGACCCTGCGCGGCGGGCAGATTACCTCGAAGGAAATCGACGGCCTGACCCTGTATGGCGGCCAGTTCCGCGCCAACAGCCCGCGTGACGACGGCAGCATGAGCGACATGTCGATGTTCGGCAAAGCCGCCTTCACCTCCGACCGCTTCAACTTTCAGGGCGCCGAATACGCGTTCAATGACAAGCGTACCCAGGTTGGTGTGTGGAACGCCCAGCTCAAGGACATCTACAGCCAGCAGTATCTCAACCTGATCCACAGCCAGCCTGTCGGCGCCTGGACTCTGGGCGCCAACCTGGGGTTCTTCTACGGCAAGGACGACGGCAGCGCACGCGCCGGTAGCCTGGACAACAAAACCTGGTCCGGTTTGTTCTCGGCCAGGTATGGCGGCAACACCTTCTACGTTGGCCTGCAAAAACTCACCGGCAACAGCGCCTGGATGCGCGTCAACGGCACCAGCGGCGGCACCCTGGCCAACGACAGCTATAACTCGAGTTACGACAACGCCGAGGAAAAATCCTGGCAAGTGCGCCACGACTACAACTTCGCCGCCCTCGGCGTACCGGGCCTGACCTTGATGAACCGCTACATCAGCGGCAGCAACGTACACACCGGCACCGTCACGGACGGCAAGGAGTGGGGCCGCGAAAGTGAAGTGGGCTACACCGTGCAGAGCGGCGGCCTGAAAAACCTCACGGTGCGGTGGCGTAATTCGAGCATGCGCCGCGACTACAGCAACAACGAATTCGATGAAAACCGGTTGATCGTCAGCTACCCGATAAGTCTGCTGTGAACCGGCGCCGGACTTACTGTATGGTGCGCGCCTGCCGCTGCTGATCCCCCCAGCAGCGGCCTTTATCGAGCCTGCGTACCTGATGAAACCCTTTGCCGCAGCGAGCGTAGTGTTTGCCTTGGCCCTGAGCCTGAGCGGCTGCATCGGCGCGCCCATTGCCCTGACACCGGCAACCCAGCAACGCTTGCAAGCCCAGGCACCGATCCGCTTCCTGTTGACCTTCGATGACGGCCCAAGCGCCTCGGGCTACAACAACCCGAGCCGTTCGGTAGTGGCCGACCTGGCCAATAACCCGGTGTTGCCGGGGATCAAGGCGGTGTTCTTCCTGCAGACCGAAGCGGCCCGCTCAGGTGGCAGTTCTCGGGGGCGCAAGACCATGGAACGTGAATTCGCCGCTGGCCATGTCCTGGCCTTTCACACGGCGACGGCGTTTCATACCAATCACCGCTGGCTGAACGATGCAGAGCTGGAACGCACCCTTTCCGAAGGTACGGCAGACATTGCCGCCATCACCGGCACGCCGCCCATGCTGGTACGCCCACCGTTCTGGAACTACGACCGCCGTACCTTCGCCGCCTACCAGCGGCATGGCATGCACGTACTGCTGACGGACCTCAGCGCCAATGACGGCAAGATCTGGGGCTTCAACGCCAGCCCGCGCCGGCGGGCCAATTTGTATCGGCAGCTGTCGGTCGTGCGTGAGCGCATCGCGCTGGGTGAACTGCCGATGGTTGAAGGCGTGATACCGGTGGTAGTGACCTTCCATGACATCAACCGCTACACCGCCCGGCATATGCAGGAGTATTTGCAGATCCTGATGGACAGCGCGCGGATCAACGGTTTGAAGACCGGTGTCGAGCCGTTCTACACCGACCACGCCATGCTGGAACGCGCAGCACTGGCACGTACCGTGAAGGATGTGAATGAAGAGGTCCATCTGCCGGGTGTATGGAACTGGATATGGGATGCGGACTCACACTGAAAGCTACAAACAATTACAACAGTAAGATATTTAAGTCAGACAGGTAGTCCCATCCTGCCCCACCACGCCCACCTCATTAACCACCCACAGACCATAAGCCTTTTAAATACGTAGGAAAGTGAAACAAGTGGCGTTGGAACTCAGTACTCCTTCCCGCCCACTATCGGATCAGTAGTTCGCAAGACTTACCGCGCACTGCCCAACCTTCTCACGCTTGCCAACCTTTAAAAGGACTTAGTCATGTTGACAACTCCCTTACAGAACAACTATTCGCACAGCCTTTACAACCCTAACGAAAAATCCATTCACTGAGATAAAAAACACTCAGACTCCCCCCACCCACTGCACCGTAAAGAAAATAACTTTCTACCGGCGAACACCGCCAAATCTGCGCGCTTCGCGAAGGATCAGGTTGCTACCTCGCTGGCCGGCCAGCGTGTTAACTCCTCGATGGATAAACCCGTCAATTCCGCAGCCACTGCTCCAGCACAACAGCCCATGGAATCAAGCCCCATCACCGAAATGCCACGCGCCCTCACCAGTACCCCGACCACTCACACGTACGATAACGGTAACGTCAAGATCACCTCGGCAACGGCTCATGAAGGCAGTTTTCACGGCGTTCCCATGCTGCGCAACAAAGTCACCATCGAAACCGGTAATAGTGCAGACAAGGTTCACCTCAAGAGTCTTCCGGACATTGGGGTCGTCGCAGAAATAAACGGCAGGCGATACCTGTTACCGGTTCAGAATGCTGGCGGCATGACCGAGACCGTGGAAATAAAAACCAAGGGTGGCGATGACCACGTCACGATTGCAGACGACATCTGGTTCCAAACCACTGTGAGTCTTAACGACAACCACACGGTTTCCGGGACCAATGGCTATACCTCCGCCCCCGAGTCAGCGGGCGTGAAAACATTCTCGCAACCCGGAATCATCGCCATTGCACCTCACCTGCAAAAAGGCGCCGAGTTCAAACATGACGAGACCACATTCAAGTTCTCGCCAAACGCCAACCCAAGGCAGTTCGGCGACGGCGTCATGCAAATCACCGCCGGCAGCGGCAATGACACTATTCGTATCAGCGCAGCAGAAGACAATTCATTGTTAGCTGAAGTGAATGGGCAACAATTCCTCCTGCCTATTAAAAACGATCCAGCAGGTGGTTCCAGGCTGTTCATTCAAGCCGGAGACGGAGACGATAAAGTCACCATCGACTCTAATGTAAAGAACTATGCCTTTATCAACATGGGCGAGGGTAAGGCAGGCACTTTATACAGTGGCGGCGGGTTCGTTTCGGGTGAAGAAGAGCCCAATTTGAGGCAGCGCTATACCACGCAAAACTACAAACCTGTCGGGACCAGTGCCTGAACCCCACGCGAGCGTAATGTCATGAATACTGCCCGCCCGATGATCACAGGCGGGTCTTCTCGCCAATTACGCGCGCGATTCAACCCCGAGTTCATCCCACACCGACTCGGCCAAGTGAAACGTCGCATTCGCCGCCGGTATTCCGCAATAGATCGCACTCTGCATCAGCACTTCCTTGATCTCGGCGCGGGTCACACCATTGCTGGCGGCCGCACGCAGGTGCAGCTTGAGCTCTTCACTGCGGTTCATGCCGATCAACATGGCGATGGTGATCAGGCTGCGGGTATGCCGAGGCAGCCCGGGGCGCGTCCAGATATCGCCCCAGGCATGGCGCGTGATCATTTCCTGGAACTCGCTGTTGAACTCGGTCAGGGCATTGAGGCTGCGGTCGACATGGGCATCGCCCAGCACTTCGCGGCGCACCTGCAGGCCATCGGCGTAACGTTGTTTCTCGTCCACAAAACGCTCCTCAGCGAGCCAGCAGAAAGTTGATCACACGGTCGCTGAAGGCAGCGCCGGCTTGCACGTTGGACAGGTGCGCCGCATAGAACTCGGCGTACTCGGCGCCCTGCACATGGTGCTGGATAAAGTGGCTGCCAGCCGGCGGTGTCACCGCGTCTTCAGTGCCGGCAATCACCAGGGTCGGCACCTTGATCGACGACAGTTGCTCACGAAAATCCGCGTCGCGCACGGCGCCGCAATTGGCGGCGTAGCCCTCGGGCGATGTGGCCGCGAGCATGTCGGTGATCTGCTTGGCCTGGTGCGGGTTGGCCGCAGCGAAATCCGCGGTAAACCAGCGCGCAATCGAAGCATCGCGCAGCGCCACCATCGCAGCGGCGCCGTCACGCAGGACCATTTCGATGCGGGGGTTCCAGACCTCAGGCGTGCCGATCTTGGCGGCGGTATTGCACACCACCAGGCGCTGCAAACGCTCGCCGGCGTGGATGCCCAGCCATTGGCCGATCAAGCCGCCCATAGACAGGCCGCAAAAGTGCGCACGCTGGATATCCAGCGCATCCAGCAACGCAAGCACGTCGCGCCCCAGTTGTTCGATGCTGTAGGGCCCCTCGGTCACCAGGGACTTGCCGTGACCGCGGGTATCGAAACGCAACACGCGAAAATGCTCGGTGAACGCCGGGATCTGCACGTCCCACATGTGCAGGTCGGTGCCCAGGGAGTTGGACAGTACCAGCACCGGTGCATCCACCGGCCCATCCAATTGGTAATGCAGTTCGCCCTCGGCGAGTTGTACAAAAGCCACAGCGGTCTCCTCAGGCAGTCAACGCAAAGTGTTCAGTCACGGCACGCGTGACCCAGGTCTGGGCTTGGCCCAGGTAATGGGCCGGGTCGAGCAGGTGGTCCAGTTCAGCCGCTGACAACTCGGCAGTCACCTGGGGCTCATCCGCCAGCACGGCGCGCAAGTGACGCTGCTCGGCTACGGCGCGTTTGCAGCATTGCTCCAGCAGGTGGTGTGCGGTATCGCGGCCCAGGCGTTGGGCAAGCACGATGCTGACTGCTTCAGCCAACACCAGGCCCTGGGTCAGGTCGAGATTCTGCACCATGCGCGCGGTATCGACCTCCAGCCCTTCACTCACCAGCAGCGCCTGTTGCAAGGCGCCGGACACCAGGCGGCAAATCTCTGGCAAGGTTTCCCATTCGGCGTGCCACAGGCCAAGGCTGCGTTCGTGCTCCTGGGGCATGGCGCTGAACATGGTCGCCACCAGGCCCGGCACGCGGGTGGCAGCGCTGATCAATACGGCGGCGCCTACGGGGTTGCGTTTGTGCGGCATGGTCGATGAACCGCCCTTGCCCGGCGCGGCGGGCTCAAACACTTCTGCCGCCTCGGTTTGCATCAACAGGCTGATGTCGCGACCCAGTTTGCCGAGGCTGCCGGCGATCAGACCGAGCACGCTGGCAAATTCCACCAGGCGATCGCGCTGGGTGTGCCAGGGCTGTTCCGGCAAGCCCAGTTGCAACTCGGCGGCCAAGGCTTCGGCAACAGGCATGGCGTGTTCACCGAGCGCAGCCAAGGTGCCGGACGCTCCGCCGAATTGCAGCACCAACAGGCGCGGTTTCAATTCGGCAAGGCGCTGGCGACTGCGTGTCACCGCGCCCAGCCAACCGGCGATCTTCATGCCCAGGGTGACCGGCGTCGCGTGCTGCAGCCAGGTGCGTCCGGCCAGGGGCACAGCGGCATAACGCTGCGCCTGGGCAGCCAGGACGTCCCCCAGGCGCACCAAATCCGCCTCGATCAACACCAGCGCCTGGCGCACTTGCAGCACCAGGCCGGTGTCCATCACATCCTGGCTGGTCGCGCCCAGGTGCACATAACGCTCGGCGTCGGCCTCTTCACTGGCGATCAACTTGCCCAGCGCCTTTACCACTGGAATCGCCGAATTACCCGCCGTGGCAATGGCCGCGCCAAGCGCATCGACGTCATACAGCGAAGCCAGGCACGCCTGGGCAATCGGCGCGACGGCAGCCTGGGGAATCAGCCCGACCCGAGCCTGGGCCCGGGCCAGCGCCGCCTCGAAATCCAGCATGCCCTGCAAGCGTCCCTGGTCACAGAACACTTCGGCCATGCTGGCGGCGGTGAAGTAAGCGTCGAACAGTTGATTGCTCGTGCGCAGCGTCATAACTCATCCCTTACAAATCGTGATGCAGGTACGCCGCCTGTTTAGGCAGGCGCAAGCTGAACAGGAAGGCCACCGCCATCATCGCAGTGACGTACCAATAGAAGGTGTTTTCCATACCGATGGATTTCAGGCTCAGTGCGACCACTTCCGCCGAACCGCCAAACACCGCGTTAGCCACGGCATATGCCAGGCCCACACCCAAGGCACGCACCTGGGGCGGGAACATCTCGGCTTTGACCAGGCCGCTGATGGAGGTGTAGAAGCTGACAATCGCCAGGGCCAGGGTGATCAGTACAAACGCCAGGAACGGGCTGGTCACGGTTTTCAAGGTCAACAGGATCGGCACGGTGAACAAGGTGCCAAGGCCGGCGAACCAGAGCATGGAGTTACGTCGGCCGATCTTGTCGGCCAACATGCCGAACAGCGGCTGCATGCACATGTACAGAAACAGCGCGCCGGTCATGATGTAGCTGGACGTCTTGGCGTGCATACCGACAGTGTTAACCAGGTACTTCTGCATGTAAGTGGTGAACGTGTAGAAAATCAGCGAGCCGCCAGCGGTGTAGCCCAGCACAGTGATGAAGGCTTTGCCGTGGTCACGGAACAGCGCGACGATGCTGCCGGCGTCCTTGTCCTGACGCATTTCCTTGCTGGTTGTTTCTTTCAGGGTGCGACGCAGCAGCAGGGAGATCACCGCTGCGATGGCGCCGATTACAAACGGAATGCGCCAGCCCCAGGCACGCAGTTCTTCTTCGCTGAGGATCTGTTGCAGGATCACCACCACCAGCACCGCCAGCAACTGGCCGCCGATCAGGGTCACGTATTGGAACGAGGCAAAGAAACCGCGCTGGCCCTTGAGCGCAACTTCACTCATGTAGGTCGCCGTGGTGCCGTACTCGCCCCCCACCGACAAACCCTGGAACAGCCGCGCCACCAACAGCAGCGCCGGCGCCCAGGTACCGATGTCGTTATAGGTGGGCAGGAAAGCGATAACCAGTGAACCGGCGCACATCATCAGCACCGAGATCATCATCGAATTTTTGCGCCCGTGCTTGTCGGCCACCCGGCCAAACAGCCAGCCGCCGATCGGCCGCATCAGGAACCCGGCGGCGAACACACCGGCGGTGTTGAGCAGTTGCACCGTGGGGTCGTCCGAGGGGAAAAACGCCGGGGCAAAATAGATTGCGCAGAAGGCGTAGACGTAGAAGTCGAACCATTCGACCAGGTTGCCGGAGGAAGCCCCGACAATCGCAAAAATCCGTTTGCGGCGTTCTTCTCCGGTGTAGTGACTCGTTGTTGTTGTCATGGTTTTTTACTCAGTGGGAACGGTTATAGCCTAGACATACTTTGCAACAACCATGTTCCGCAAGCAGACTTTTGGGTAGGCACTGCCTGAGACCTCATCACTGTAGGAGCGAGCTTGCTCGCGAAAAACCTGAGAGCACCGCGTTCATTCAGGCTACCCGCGTTATCGTTGGCGATTTTCGCGAGCAAGCTCGCTCCTACAGGCAGACCGTCAGTAATCGAAGAACACCGTTTCCTTGTCTGTCCCCTGCAAAATCACATTCCACTGATACACACCCTGCGCATCCGCCTTGGCAATCAAGGTGCTACGACGCTCAGCCGGTACACACGCCAACAGCGGGTCATCGCCGTTGAGTGCCTCACCGTCAAAATAAATCCGCGTGAGCAAGTGCTTTACCAACCCACGGGCAAACACCAGTACCACCAGATGCGGCGCCTGAGTCGTGCCTTTCAATCCCGGCACACTGCCTGGCTTGATGGTGGTAAAGCGGAAGCGCCCCTCGGCATCCACCGGCACCCGGCCAAAACCTTCAAAGTGCGGATCGACCGCCTTGTCTTGCTCGTCCTCAGGGTGGTCATATTTACCGGCAGCATTGGCCTGCCAGACTTCCAGCATGGCGTCGTTGACGACATCACCGTTGCCGTCCACTACCTGGCCGCTGATCGCCACGCGCTCGCCGAGTGTGGCGGCTACGGTCATGTCTTCACGGTTCAGCCAGGTCAGGCCGATGTGGTAATACGGCCCGACGGTGTGGGACGTGGTCGCGTTGAGTGTCATCTCATTTCTCCATCGGCGTGGCGTCGCGGCCGCGCAGGACGATGTCCCAGCGGTAACCGAGGGCGTAGGAAGGGACGGTTTTTTCCAGGTCGAAACGCGCGATCAGGCGTTCCTTGGCGCGGGTATCCGGAACGCAGTTGTAGATCGGGTCGTATTCGAGCAATGGGTCGCCAGGGAAATACATCTGCGTCACCAAGCGCGTCAGCACACTGGGGCCGAACAGCGAAAAGTGGATATGCGCCGGGCGCCATGCATTGTGATGGTTGCCCCACGGGTAGGCGCCGGGCTTGATGGTCTGGAACTGGTACCAGCCATCGGCGTCGGTAACGGTACGCCCGGTGCCGGTGAAGTTCGGGTCCAGCGGCGCGTCGTGCAGGTCACGCTTGTGGTTGTAGCGCCCGGCGGCGTTGGCCTGCCAGATCTCCACGAGAATGCCCGGCACCGGCAAGCCATTCTCGTCCAGCACACGGCCATGAATGATGATGCGCTCGCCTTGGGGCTCGCCTTCATGCTGGGCGGTCAGGTCGTTGTCCTTGTCATTGATGCGCTCGGCGCCGATCGTCGGGCCGGTGATTTCCGACAATGAATGGGGCAGGAACACCAACGGCTGGGACGGCGAACGCAGGTTCGTCGACTGATACGCCGGGTGCAGGTAATCAGGTTGAGTGCCCGCTTGCGGGCGCCGGTAACCAGGCTTGTCACTCATGGAGCCATCCTCTTTTATTAGACGCGTTCAATCGCCAGGGCCAGGCCTTGGCCGACGCCCACGCACATGGTCGCCAGGCCTTTGCTGCCGCCGGTTTTTTCCAACTGGTGCAGGGCCGTCAACACCAGCCGTGCACCGCTCATGCCCAGTGGATGACCCAGCGCAATGGCACCGCCGTTCGGGTTGACCTGGGGTGCATCGTCGGCAATACCCAGTTCGCGCAGCACCGCCAGACCCTGGCTGGCGAAGGCTTCGTTAAGCTCGATCACGTCGAAGTCGGTGACCGCCAACCCCAGGCGTTCCACCAGCTTGCGCACCGCCGGCACCGGGCCGATACCCATTACGCGCGGTGCGACACCGGCACTGGCCATGCCCAACACCCGGGCGCGGGCTGTGAGGCCGTGCTTCTTGACGGCATCGGCGGATGCCAGAATCAGCGCAGCAGCACCGTCATTGACCCCCGAAGCGTTGCCGGCGGTGACGGTCTTGTCCGGGCCGTTGACCGGCTTGAGTTTGGCCAGGGCTTGCAGGCTGGTGTCCCGCGGGTGTTCATCGTGTTCCACCAGGGTTTCGCCTTTTTTATGGGCGACCCGTACCGGCACGATTTCCTCGGCGAAGAAACCGGCGGCTTGCGCAGCGGCGGTACGCTGTTGGCTGCGCAAGGCGAAAGCGTCCTGGTCGGCGCGGGAAACCTGGTAGTCGTCGGCGACGTTATCGGCGGTCTGCGGCATGGCATCCACACCGTACTGGGCCTTCATCAACGGGTTGATGAAACGCCAGCCGATGGTAGTGTCTTCCAGCTTCATGCTGCGCGAAAACGCTGCATCGGCCTTGCCCATCACGAACGGAGCACGGGACATCGACTCGACGCCGCCAGCAATCGCCAGCTCCATTTCGCCACTGGCAATAGCGCGAAAGGCCGTGCCGATGGCATCCATGCCCGAGGCGCACAGACGGTTGAGGGTCACGCCCGGAATGCTCTCCGGCAGCCCCGCCAGCAACAGTGCCATGCGCGCCACGTTACGGTTGTCTTCGCCGGCCTGGTTGGCGCAGCCCAGGAAGACTTCGTCCACCGCGTCCCAGTTCACCGAAGGGTTGCGCTCGATCAGGGCCTTGATCGGCAGCGCCGCCAGGTCATCGGCACGCACCGTGGACAGCCCACCGCCGAAACGACCGATCGGTGTGCGAATGGCATCACAGATAAATACCTCGCGCATCAGGCTTCTCCCGGTGCTTGGCCATGGGCGGCGGCGGTGCGGGCTTCAAGCTCGCGCAGCGCGGTCAGCTCTGTCTCGGTCGGTTCAGCCGTGGTGCTGACCTGGTCGGCAAAGCGAATCGCCCAGCCGGTGGCAGCGACCACTTGCTCACGGGTCACGCCGGGGTGCAGCGCGGTGACCACGAACTCATGGCTGCCCTCCTCCGGTTCCATGATGCACAGGTCGGTAATGATGCCGACGGGGCCGGCACCGGGCAGGCCAAGACGCTTGCGCGAGTCGCCACCTTCGCCGTGACCGACGGAGGTGATGAAGTCCAGTTTGTCGACAAACGAACGGGACGACTGTTTAAGGATGATCAGCACGCTCTTGGCGGAACCGGCGATCTCCGGCGCCCCACCGGCACCCGGCAAACGCACTTTGGGCTGGTGATAATCACCGACCACGGTGGTGTTGATATTGCCGAAACGGTCGACCTGGGCCGCACCGAGAAAGCCCACGTCAATGCGCCCGCCCTGCAGCCAATAGCGAAAGATCTCACCGGTGGGCACCACAGTGTCGGCGGTCTCGGCCAGTTCGCCATCGCCGATCGACAGTGGCAACACGCTGGGCTTGGCACCAATCGGGCCAGACTCGTAGATCAACACCACATCGGGTGAGGACGTCAGCCGCGCCAGGTTGGCGGCCTTGGACGGCAGGCCGATACCGACGAAGCACACCGAGCCGTTCTTCAAACGGCGTGCAGCGGCGACGGTCATCATTTCATTAGTGGAGTAGGTCATTACTTGGCCTCCTGCGCGGTGGCCAGCTTGGCCTGGAACTCGCTGAAATCAGCAGTGCCGTGGATAAATTCATCAATCCAGGCGGTAAAGGTCCCACGGTCGCGAGCAATCGGATCCCACGCCTGGTAGAAGCGGTTATCCCGCTCGTTGTAGCCGTGAGCGTAGGAAGGATGTGCGCCACCCGGCACATGGCACACCGCAGTCAGTGCCCAGGTCGGCAACACGCAACTGTTCATCGGCGCATTGAGGTCATCGACGATTTCTTCCACGGTGACAATGCAACGCTGAGCCGCAAGGGCCGCTTCCTTCTGTACCCCGAGAATGCCCCAGAGCAACACGTTGCCCTTGCGATCGGCTTTCTGCGCGTGAATCACGGTGACATCCGGACGTACCGACGGCACCGCCGCCAGCACTTCGCCGGTGAATGGGCACGTAACGGTCTTGATCAGTGGGTTGACCTTGGGCAAGTCGGAACCAGCGTAGGCACGCAGCACCGCGAACGGCAGGCCCGAGGCACCGGCGACGTAGGCATTGGCCAAGTCGGCGTGGCTGTGTTCTTCGATCTCCAGCGGTTGCGGCCATTGCTTCTCCACCGCGTCGCGCAAACGATGCAGGGAGCCCACGCCCGGGTTGCCGCCCCAGGAAAAAATCAACTTGCGCGCGCAGCCAGCACCGATCAATTGGTCGTAGATCAGGTCGGGCGTCATACGCACCAGCGTCAGGTCTTTCTTACCCTGACGAATGATTTCATGACCTGCGGCCGTAGGGATCAGGTGGGTAAAACCTTCGAGAGCGACGGTATCGCCGTCGTTCACAAAGCGCTTGACCGCATCACGCAGGGTGAGGATTTCAGCCATGGGGTTGGGCTCCCGGTGTTGATCGAAAAAGGCGCTGAGGTGGCGCCGAAGTGCTTGAAGATTAAGCCGGGTAAATGGGCCGAACAATCCGATAATCGACTCAGCGTTCGATTATCGAACGGATTGTTGTCTAGCTAATCGTCTAAGCGAACGCAATTCAAATGTGGGAGGGGGCTTGCTCCCGATAGCGGTGGATCAGCCAACAAATTTTTTGACTGACACCCCGCAATCGGGAGCAAGCCCCCTCCCACATTTGAGTCCCATCAAGGCTTAAGTGGCGTCGGCATGGCTGACCATGCCCTTGATCAACACGGCTGCAGTGGCGAGTGCCGCCGGAATCACCAGTGCCGTGAGCACCTGCTCGAAATTCCAGCCCAGGCCCAGCAAGGTGGCCCCCATCCACGCGCCCAGGATCGCGCCGAAGCGGCCAATGCCAAGCATCCACGACACACCGGTAGCACGCCCCTGGGTGGGGTAGAAACGTGCGGCCAGGGACGGCATCGCCGACTGCGCACCGTTGACGCACATCCCGGCGATCAGCACTAACGTTGCCAATAAAGTGATATTGCCAAGGCTTTGCCCTACCGCGTAGGCAAACACCCCGGCCAGCAGGTAGAAAGTACCGATCACTTTGTGCGGGTTGAACCGGTCCATCGCCCAGCCCACGCCCACTGCGCTCAACACCCCGCCAAACTGGAACAACGCGCCGATAAATGCCGCCTGCTCCATGCTGGCGCCACTGTCGCGCATCAAGGTGGGCAGCCAACTGGTCAGCAGGTAAACAATCACCAGGCCCATGAAGTAAGTGAGCCACAGCAGCAAGGTGCCGGTGCTGTAGGTGCCCGAGAAAATCACCGCGAACACGTTGCGAGCCTTGACGGTTGTTTGCTCCGGCACGCTGAAGCTGCCGGCCTGGGCCACGATATTGGGCTCAATGGGTGCCAGGGCCTTGCGTACCTTGTCGGTACCGCGATTACGCACTACCAGGTAACGCGCCGACTCCGGCAGCCACACCAACAGCACCCCCGCCAGGATCAATGGCAGGATGCCGCCGATCAGCAACAAGCTGTGCCAGCCAAACGCCGGGATCAACTTGGCCGAGATAAACCCACCACCGGCCATGCCCAGGTTGAAACCGCAGAACATGCTGGTGACCAACAACGACTTATGACGCTCGGGGGTGTATTCGGAGAGCAAGGTCGTGGCATTGGGCATACCCGCGCCCAGACCCAGCCCGGTCAGAAAGCGCAGCACTAGCAACTGGTCGACATTAGTGCTGTAGGCCGAGGCCAGGCTGAACGCGCCAAATACCAGTACCGCACCGACCAACACGACTTTGCGACCAAAGCGGTCGGCCAGCGGGCCGGACCCGAGTGCGCCGAACACCATGCCGATCAACGCGGCGCTCATCACCGGGCCAAGGCTGGCGCGGTCGATGCCCCAGTCCTGGGACAGGGCCGGCGCAATAAAACCCATCGCCGCCGTATCGAGGCCGTCAAGAAAGACAATCAGGAAACACAGGATCACCACGCGCCACTGGTAGCGTGACAATGGCTGGGTGTTGATGAAGGACTGCACGTCCAGGGTGGTACCGACAGAAGGCTGATTCATTATTTTTATTCCACACCGATGGCGGGCCGATGACCTCAGGTCATCATTATTGTTAGGCGGCGCTTTGAAGCGCTGCCGCACATTAATAAGCCAGGGGAAACACCGTCAATCGAGCCGACCGGGATCTGTGCGGTCACCGAACAGCTTAGGCAAACAGTTGCGCGCTCAACTCACGGCTGGCGGTGAGCATACTCGGCAGGAAACGCTGTTCCAGCTCGCTGCGGCTGACGCGCCCGGCATGGGTGCTGACGTTCAGTGCGGCCAACACCTGGCCGGATGCGTCATACACCGGCACCGCGATGGAACGCAGGCCCTGCTCCAATTCCTGATCGACGATGCACCAGCCTTGCTGACGTACCTGTTGCAAGCACTCGAACAAGGCTTCGGGAGTCGTGAGCGTGCGGCTGGTCTTGGTTTGCAGGTCTGCGTGGTCGAGGTAATCCTGCAGCGAGGCATCATCCAGGGCCGCCAGGAGGATGCGCCCCATGGACGTGCAATAGGCCGGCAGCCGACCACCGACTGAAAGGTCCACGGAAATCAGACGCTGAGTCGTGGCCGAACGTGCGATGTAGAGAATATCGTCGCCTTCAAGGGTGGCCATGTTGCAGGCTTCATGGAGCTGCTCGCTCATGCGGTCCAGATAAGGCTGGGCCGAGACGGCCAACGGTGTGGACGACAAATAGGCATGACCGAGCGTCAGCACTTTAGGCAATAGCGAGTAGGTACGCCCATCCGTGGTGGCGTAGCCGAGTTTGATCAAGGTATGCAGGCAACGGCGCACAGCGGCGCGGGGGATTTCCGTGCGGTGGCTGATCTGGGCGATGGTCAGGTGACGCTTGCGCTCCTGGAACGCTTGCACCACGGCCAGGCCACGGGCCAGGGACGTCATGAAGTCCGGATCACCGGTGAACGCCTGGATGCGCTTGGCCGGTGAAGCCACGATCGGCGGCGCCACTGATGCGAAGGAGTTGCGCAATTGATCGTTCATTTCCAGGGTCCTGTCTCTTGTTCTTACCACGGGAGGGTTGGCCGCTATTACAAGCCGGGCCGGTCGCGATGCACAAGCCAGCGCCAGCAACATTGGGCGATTATCGGACGATCATGCGATTATCGCAATTTGTCAGGCTAGGGCAGCCGCCGCCGCGGCCAAGTTTCAGATTTGCCTGATGAACCTGGGAAGTGCGGACATTTACGCTTTTATTTAGAACCGGTGGCGACAATATGATGACGCTGTTCACAAATAGTGATGCCCACCCATAACACCCTCCCCTGCACCGTTGACGCTTTTTAACTTTATGATGATAGTGTTATTCAAATGCGCCGCTATAATGCAACCTGTGCAGAGGTCGGCCCGGTATCACTATCGGGATGGGAGCTCGCCAGGCGCTGGAGGACGTAAGCCGCGCCGGCCACAAGTAGCCGCTTAAAAGAACTGCCCTCAGGCCTGCTTTTCAACTTGAACGGTTTTCTACTGTTTTATTTGGAATCGCCCGAGGACGACTGTTGAAGCGCGACACTGCGCAATCAATAAACTTCACACAATTAGGTAATACTGTGACGAAAGATGAACTGCGCGCCGAACTTGAGCGCCAGGAGCAACGTTACAAGGACGTCTACGGCGGAGAAGTCACCACCTACGCCGCGCAACCTGAGCCGGAACGCAAGCCATGGCGCAAACGCGCCAGCCTGCTGGATCAGGCATTTGCCCAGGAAATCCAGAAGATCGAACAGGAACTCAAAACCGAAGAGCCATAAGCGCTTCGGTGCGAGTAGGCAGGGCCCTGCTGTCTCTGCCGGTCCGCCACCGGCAGGGAGCCCCTTGCGTCAGCGCCCGTTGGTCAGTCGCTTACAGCCGCGCACGAAATTTCATACAAATGTTTCAGGCATGACGTTTTCATGACAAATGCCGGCCTTTTGCGGCCTGCGCTTTATAAATCAAAGACTTGCCAAAGCCCCGAAAACCCTGGGATGCGTCCGTTTTGCCCGGGCTTGTGCGACGAAGATTGTTACCGATGAGCAGCTAATGCATCGATTACCGATGTTTTCTGGCATAATCGCGCCCCCTTACGACCGGGTCAGAAAACCTTCATGATCGATTTATTCAGCGGACTGGATGCTTGGGTTCTAGTGAGCCTGCTGCTCGCCCTGGCCTTTGTCCTCGCCTTCGAGTTCATCAATGGCTTTCATGACACCGCTAACGCGGTGGCCACAGTCATCTATACCAAAGCCATGCCGCCACACCTGGCCGTGTTCTTCTCCGGGGTCTTCAATTTCCTCGGCGTGTTGCTCGGTGGTGTCGGTGTCGCCTACGCCATCGTGCATTTGCTGCCGGTGGAGTTGCTGATCAATGTGAACACCGGCCATGGCCTGGCGATGGTCTTCTCGTTATTGGCGGCGGCGATCACCTGGAACCTGGGCACCTGGTACTTCGGTATTCCCGCCTCCAGCTCCCACACCCTGATCGGCTCGATCCTCGGTGTCGGCCTGGCCAACGCCCTGATCAACGACATCCCCCTGGCTGACGGTGTGAACTGGCAGAAGGCTGTGGATATCGGTGCATCCCTGGTGTTCTCGCCGATGGCCGGCTTCCTGGTCGCAGCCCTGGTGCTGATCGGCCTGAAGTGGTGGCGCCCGCTGTCGAAGATGCACAAGACCCCGGACCAGCGCCGCAAGCTCGACGACAAGAAGCATCCGCCGTTCTGGAACCGCCTGGTTCTGGTGATCTCGGCCATGGCCGTGAGCTTCGTGCACGGCTCCAACGATGGTCAGAAAGGCATCGGCCTGATCATGCTGGTGCTGATCGGTATCGTGCCGGCGCAGTTCGTATTGGACCTGGGCAGCACCACCTACCAGATCGAGCGTACCCGTGACGCAACCCTGCACCTGAACCAGTTCTACCAGCGCAATCACGAGACCCTCGGCGAGTTCCTGGCCCTGGGCAAAAGCGTGAAGGATGATCTGCCGGGCAAATTCCGCTGCAACCCGCAGCAGACCGAGCCGACGATCAACGCGCTGCTGGGCACCCTCAAGGGCGTCTCGGACTACCACTCGCTGACCGCAGATCATCGCATCGAAGTGCGTCGCTACCTGCTCTGCCTGGACGACACCGCGAAGAAAGTCGGCAAGCTGCCTGGGCTGGATTCCCGTGAGAAATCCGACCTCGACAAGCTGCGCAAAGACCTGACCGCCACCACCGAGTACGCCCCGTTCTGGGTGATCCTCGCGGTTGCACTGGCCCTGGGCCTGGGCACCATGGTGGGTTGGAAGCGCGTGGTACTGACCATTGGCGAGAAGATCGGCAAGCAGGGCATGACCTATGCCCAGGGCATGTCGGCGCAAATCACCACCGCGACCATGATCGGCTTCGCCAACATCTTCGCCCTGCCGGTGTCCACCACGCACGTGCTGTCTTCCGGTGTGGCAGGTACCATGGTTGCCAACAAGAGCGGCCTGCAAGGCGGCACCGTCAAGACCATCCTGATGGCCTGGGTATTGACCCTGCCAGCAACCGTCGGCCTGTCGGCCGGGTTGTTCTGGCTGGCGTCCAAGGCATTGGGCAACTGATAGCCGGCCGGCCATAAAAAAGGTGCGATCCGCGAGGGTCGCACCTTTTTTTATATCCAAGCGCACCGCCGTCCACCTGTGGGAGCTGGCTTGCCTGCGATTGCGCAGTAACAGTTGATGAATATATGAGCTGACCCACCGCGATCGCAGGCACGCCTCCCACATTTTTCACCTTCTGCCATCAATTGACAGCCAAAAAAAAGGGCGACCGAAGTCGCCCAAAATGCCTTGCGTGCCCATGTAACCCGGAAAGACTTAAGGTTTTTTACGCTTGTTCGCGTCTTTCCAGATAAAAAATCCAAACCCTACAAAAAACAGCACCATGAGGCTGACAGTCAGCACTCCGGCAAAAACCACATTATCGAAAAACATGACCGGCCTCCTGCACGTGCCCTGTTGCGATAGGGCTAAGTTAAGGGAGAAGGCGCAGTGGGAAATTGACCAGGATCAATGTCGCCCGCAACGGGGCGTAAAGAAGGGTAATAACTGACCTGCATCAACAGATGCAGGCGGTTTCAACGCTTTTTCGGTTTGTTCTTCGACTTCTTCTTGGGTTTGCCCAAGGGCATGGCTTGTTCAAAGGCTTGGCGCACTTCATTCAAGCGTTTGTCATTGAGGTCGTGCACGCGCTTGGCGCGTTCGGCATTCAGGTCGATCAGCTTGTCGTCATCACTCATGGCTTGGCTTACGTCGTGGCGGGAATGGCCCAATAATGCGGCCTGCCCCGCCCAACGGCAAATCAGCGGGCGACAAAATGCAGGTCATCGACCAAAATCGGCACTTTCCCCCTTACCCAGGAGGCGCCATCCGGTGGCCTTGCACAACGACCTTCCACCGCTATTGGCCCTGCGCGCCTTCGAGGCCGTGGCGCGGCACTTGAGCTTTATCAAGGCAGCGGGCGAATTGTCGGTGACCCAAAGTGCGCTGAGCCACCAGGTGCATAAGCTTGAACAGCATTTGGGCAAGCCGCTGTTTATCCGGCGTACCCGTGCGATTGATCTGACCTTGGCCGGGCAACATTACTACGACCAAATCCGCCCAGCCCTAGACGCCATCGCTACAGCGACACGCAGCCAACGGGGTGTACCCAGCACCAGCGTGTTGCGCATCGGCGTATTGGCGTCTTTCGCCACGCTATGGCTGGCACCGCGTCTGGCCGAGTTTCTACAGCGCTACCCGCACATCCAGGTGGAGTTGCTGCCCGCGATTCAACTGGCCAATGTCGCCACGGCCGAAGTTGACCTGGCCATCCGTTACGGCAAGGGCGATTGGCCCGACGTGCAGGCCACGCGCCTGATGGCCGAAACCTTGTCACCCGTGTGCAGCCCCGCGTTCAAGGCCAGCCAGGTAACCAAAGCCCCCCTACTGATGGCGACCTCGCACCGTCCTTTCGAGTGGACGGATTGGGCCGCCCATTACCAGGTCAACCTCGATCACCACCCCAGGGTGATGCTGCATGACTACAACATCGTGGTCGAGGCTACCGTGGCCGGCCAAGGTATCGCCATGGGCCGCCATCGCCTGATCGAACGCAGGCTTCAGGACGGCAGCCTGGTGGAGGCCTTTGACTGGCCGCCCTATCACAGCGAAATCGGCTATTGGCTGATCACTCCCCAGGGCCCACTCGGCGAAGCAGCCGAATGCTTCAGCCAGTGGTTGAAGCACCTGTGTGCGGATGGGTGAGTTTTTTCGATACGTCGATTGAGATCTATCCGTTTGTCGTCCATCGCAACAGCCAACATGCTCAAACCTCCTGAACCCAGAGGTTTTCAGCATGACCGATTCCATTCGCCAACGCGTACACACACTCGGCCTGACACTGCCCACACCCAGTCAACCGGCTGCCAATTACATCAACCATGTCGTCAGCCAACACCAGCTGTTCATTTCCGGGCAAATTCCCATACTCGATGGCAAACCCGCCTACATAGGCCGGCTGGGCGATTCCCTCAGCGATGAAGAAGGCGCCCAGGCGGCGGAACTGGCGGCGCTGGGCCTGCTGGGGCAATTGAGCGACGCGCTGGGCGATGACCTGTCGCGCGTGGTGCGCATCCTGCGTCTGGGCGTCTTCATCGCCAGCAACGCTGATTTCCAACGCCAGAGCGTGGTCGCCAATGGCGCCTCGAACCTG
The DNA here is from genome assembly GCF_015277575.1 of Pseudomonas sp. OST1909. NCBI lineage: Bacteria > Pseudomonadati > Pseudomonadota > Gammaproteobacteria > Pseudomonadales > Pseudomonadaceae > Pseudomonas > Pseudomonas sp. OST1909. Next base: position 1,902,638 of record NZ_CP063780.1, on the reverse strand, counting down.
CTGGTCAACGCCCTCGGCGACAAAGGCCGGCACGTACGCACCGCCGTAGGCGTCAGCAGCTTGCCGGCTGGCGTCGCCGTGGAGGTGGATGCCATTTTCGAGCTGCAGCCATGAGCCCGCTGGACGTCCAACAACTGCGGGAGGCCACGCCCGGTTGCCAGTCGGGCCTTGTGCACTTCAACCATGCCGGGGCGTCCTTGCCCAGCCAGGCGACGCTGGACGCCATCATCGAACAGTTGCAACACGAAGCCCGCAACGGCCCGATGGAAGCTGGCGAACAGGGCGCCGTGCTGGTGGAAAACGCCCGCCGCGCCGCCGGGCAACTGCTCAATGCACCGCCCTCCTCGATCGCCTTCGCCAGCAGTGGCTCAACGGCCTGGAGCATGGCGTTCCAGGCGCTGGGACCCTGGCGGCCGGGCGACCGTATCCTGGTGGGGCGCCATGAATGGGGCGGCAACCTGGCGAGCATGGAGTTGGCCGTGCAAGCGGGCGCGCGCGTGGAAGTCATTCCCTGTGATGCCACCGGCGCGGTTTGCCCGGTAGCCCTGGAAGCGATGCTCGACGCCCACGTGAAGCTGATCGACCTTGCCTGGCTGCCGGCCAACGGCGGCCTGATCAACCCGGCCCAGGCCATCGGCGAAGTGGCTCGTCGGCACGCCATCCCCTACTTTATCGACGCAGGCCAAGCCGTCGGCCAATTACCGGTGGATGTGCAAGCGTTGCAGTGCGACGTGCTCAAATCCGCCGGCCGCAAACACCTGCGCGGCCCGCGCGGTACTGCACTGCTGTATGTCAGGCCGGATTTTCCTGGGCAACTGAACCCGGCGCAACGCGACGTGTTTTCGGCGCCCTGGACCACCGACGGCTTCGACCTGCGCAACGACGCCCGGCGCTTCGAAACCAGCGAAGTGTCCGTCGCCCTGCTGGCGGGCTTGGGCAATGCACTGCAAGAGATCAATCGACTGGGGATCGAGCGGGTGTGGGAAAGGGTCTCGCAGACCAGCGCCCGAATCCGCGAAGCGCTGCATCAGATACCTGGGATTAGCCTGCATGACCTGGGCAATGAACATTCGGGCTTGATCGCTTTCAACCTGGCCGGCTGGGATAGTTTTGAACTCAAGCGGCGCTTGGGGTTAAAGCGCATCAACATCGGTGCCAACGGCGTGGCCTATACGCCGCTGGATATGCAAGCACGTGGGTTGCGCAGCATTGCGCGCCTCTCCGTCAGCCCACTCAACACCGATGACGATATCGAACTGTTGATCAAGGCCCTGCATGAATTGAACGCTTAAACCTCGATGTCCACCCACAAGCCCTGGCGCGGCGCGTCTTCGATCAGCGGCGCCACGGGCACCGTGTTGTCAGCATTGAGCAAGTCGCCGGGGATAGGCAAATGCTGCTCGACGTCATCGTCGGCTTCGCGCCGACGCTTGTGCTGCTCCTGCTGACGACGCTGCTCTTCGCGCAACAGAAAGGTCGATTGCTCGGCATCGCCTTTTTTCAGGTCGATCGTGCTCTCGCTGGAGCCCGGTTGAACGGGCACCACCGGCGGAATATCCGGCTTCTGGCGTGCCGGATCGAGTTGCGACGTGACCGGCACAACACTGACGGGCAGCATGGGTGGCAGCATGATAGTTATTCTCCTGATCAACAGGCTGTCGGCGGGTTGCAGGGCGACTTGAGCGCAGGCTCGCCAAGCTGTGACTCAGTCGACACTCGCAAGTGCCCGCCACCCGTCGATTCAGCACTCTGCCCGCCGGCCAAACGGAGTAGTTTTTGTCAGAGTCCTTGGGCGCAAGGGCTTGTTCCGTTAAGATAGTCGGCTTTTTCACGGCGGGAGTCAGGCAGCATGGCGCAGCAGTATCAACCGGGGCAACGCTGGATTAGTGACAGCGAAGCAGAGCTGGGGTTAGGCACCGTTCTGGCACAGGACGGGCGCTTGTTGACCGTGCTCTATCCGGCCACTGGCGACACCCGCCAGTATGCGCTACGGAATGCGCCCCTCACTCGTGTGAGGTTTTCGCCGGGTGACACCATCACCCATTTCGAAGGCTGGAAAATGACCGTACAGGAAGTCGACGACGTCGACGGCCTGCTGGTCTACCACGGCCTCAATGGGCAGAACGAGCAGGTCACCCTGCCGGAAACCCAACTGTCCAACTTCATCCAGTTCCGCCTGGCCAGCGACCGTCTCTTCGCCGGGCAGATCGATCCGCTGGCGTGGTTCTCGCTGCGCTACCACACGCTGGAACACACCAGCCGCCAGTTGCAGTCCTCGTTGTGGGGCCTGGGCGGTGTGCGTGCACAACCTATTGCGCACCAACTGCACATCGCCCGTGAAGTCGCTGACCGTATCGCGCCGCGGGTCTTGCTGGCTGACGAAGTGGGCCTGGGCAAGACCATCGAAGCGGGCCTTGTGATCCATCGCCAACTGCTCTCGGGCCGCGCCAGCCGCGTGCTGATCCTGGTCCCGGAAAACCTGCAGCACCAGTGGCTGGTGGAAATGCGCCGCCGCTTCAACCTGCAGGTCGCGCTGTTCGACGAAGAACGCTTCATCGAAAGCGATGCCACCAACCCGTTCGAAGACACCCAGCTTGCACTCGTTGCGCTGGAATGGCTGGTGGACGACGAGAAGGCCCAGGACGCGCTGTTCGCCGCCGGCTGGGACTTGCTGGTGGTCGACGAAGCGCACCACCTGGTGTGGCATGAAGACAAGGCCAGCGCCGAATACTCGCTGGTCGAACAACTGGCTGAAGTGATCCCAGGCGTGCTGCTGCTCACCGCCACCCCGGAACAACTGGGCCAGGACAGCCACTTTGCGCGCCTGCGCCTGCTGGACCCGAACCGCTTCCACGACCTGCAAGCCTTCCGCGCCGAGAGCGAAAACTATCGCCCGGTGGCCGAAGCCGTGCAGGAGCTGCTGGACAAGGGCCGCCTGTCGCCGACCGCACACAAGACCATTCAAGGCTTCCTCGGCGACGAAGGCGAAGCCCTGCTCACCGCCGTCAACGATGGCGACACCGAGGCCAGTGCACGCCTGGTACGTGAACTGCTGGACCGCCACGGCACCGGTCGCGTGCTGTTCCGCAACACCCGCGCTGCCGTGCAAGGCTTCCCCGAGCGCAAGCTGCACGCCTACCCGCTGCCAAACCCGGATGAATACCTCGAACTGCCTTTGGGCGAACACGCCGAGCTGTACCCGGAAGTCAGCTTCCAGGCACAACCGGATATCGAGGAAGAACACCGCTGGTGGCGCTTCGACCCGCGTGTCGAGTGGCTGATCGATCAGCTGAAAATGCTCAAGCGCACCAAGGTCCTGGTGATCTGCGCCCACGCCGAAACCGCCATGGACCTGGAAGACGCCCTGCGCGTGCGCTCCGGCATCCCGGCCACGGTGTTCCATGAGGGCATGAACATCCTCGAGCGTGACCGCGCCGCCGCTTACTTTGCCGATGAAGAGTTCGGCGCCCAGGTGCTGATCTGTTCGGAAATCGGCAGTGAAGGCCGCAACTTCCAATTCTCCCACCACCTGGTGCTGTTCGACCTGCCGTCCCACCCCGACCTGCTGGAACAGCGTATCGGCCGTCTGGACCGGATCGGCCAGAAACACGTGATCGAACTGCACGTACCCTACCTGGAAACCAGCCCGCAACAGCGCCTGTTCCAGTGGTACCACGAAGCGCTCAACGCCTTCCTCAACACCTGCCCGACCGGCAACGCCTTGCAGCATCAGTTCGGCCCGCGCCTGCTGCCATTGCTCGAAGCCGCCGACGACGGCGAGTGGCAAGCCTTGATCGACGAAGCCCGTGCCGAGCGCGAGCGCCTGGAACAAGAGCTGCACACCGGTCGTGACCGCTTGCTGGAACTCAACTCCGGCGGCGCCGGTGAAGGCGATGCGCTGGTCGAGGACATCCTTGAGCAAGACGACCAGTTCGCCCTGCCGATCTATATGGAAACCCTGTTCGACGCCTTCGGCATCGACAGCGAAGACCATTCGGAAAACGCGCTGATCTTGAAACCCAGCGAAAAAATGCTCGACGCCAGCTTCCCCCTGGGCGACGACGAAGGTGTAACCATCACCTACGACCGTAACCAGGCGCTGTCGCGTGAAGACATGCAGTTCATCACCTGGGAACACCCGATGGTGCAAGGCGGCATGGACCTGGTGCTGTCCGGTTCCATGGGCAACACCGCCGTGGCACTGATCAAGAACAAGGCGCTCAAGCCGGGCACTGTGCTGCTGGAACTGCTCTATGTCAGCGAAGTGGTCGCCCCGCGCTCGCTGCAACTGGGCCGTTACCTGCCACCGGCCGCCCTGCGCTGCCTGCTGGATGCCAATGGCAACGACCTGTCGGGCCGCGTGTCGTTCGTGACCTTGAACGACCAACTGGAAAGCGTACCGCGAGCCAGCGCCAACAAGTTCGTGCAGGCCCAGCGCGACCAGCTCACACCGCGCATCAACGCCGGTGAAGAGAAGATCGCCCCGCGTCACGCCGAGCGTGTGGCCGAGGCCAAGCGTCGTCTGGCCGCAGACACCGATGAAGAACTGGCGCGCCTGACCGCGTTGCAAGCGGTCAACCCCACCGTGCGTGACAGCGAGCTGGTTGCCTTGCGCAATCAACGCGAGCAAGGCCTGGCCATGCTCGACAAGGCGGCGCTGCGACTGGAAGCGATTCGGGTGTTGGTGGCGGGCTGATCATTCGCTGTCAGTAGAAGGCCCGCGCAATGCGGTAATGCTGTTCAGTTAAGGCTTTTTGTAGGAGCGAGCTTGCTCGCGAAAAACCACAGGCGCCGCGTTCAATCAGGAAACACGCGTATCGTTGACGTTTTTCGCGAGCAAGCTCGCTCCTACAGAGGGCGATGTACGCTTAACTGAACAGCATTACGCGCAATGCGGGCCTTTTTTATTTGCCTTCAGGGCCGTTGCCGCAGAAACCGGCACCTCAACCGCACTCAACCCATCCTTCATGCGCTTGGCATCACGTACAAAACTGCGCGAGGCCTGAAACAGAAACAGCATGGTCAGGAACAGCGCCACCGGAATCAGGTACATGGCGTCATGCAACCCCACGGCTTTATAAGCCTCAGTCATTTGCTCTGCCCCGGCCGCATACATCGCCGAATGGGCAAAGTGATCGGACAGCGCCCCGACCACCACCGGCCCCATGCCACCGCCGAGCAAATACAGGCCTGCAAAGAATAGCGCCATGGCCGTGGCACGCAGGCGCGGTTCGACCACGTCCTGGATCGCGGTATACACGCAGGTATAGAAATTATAGGCAAACAGCCAGCCCACACTGAACAGCGCGACAAACACGCCTATCTCGATACGCCCGGCATGCAAGGCCCAGGCGGTAGTCACCGTGGAGATGATCAAGCTGCACGCAGCAAACAGCAGACGGCCGTTGGCGACCCGCTGATGGATCTTGTCGGCAATCCAGCCACCCAGGGTCAAGCCCACCAGGCCGGTCAAGCCGACGATCACACCGGTGGCGACGGCAGCGTCCTGCAACGGCAGGAGGAAATAGCGTTGCAGCATCGGCACCAGGAACGAGTTGCACGCATACGTGGCAAAGTTAAAGCACAACCCGGCCAGCACCAGCCACAGGAAGGTCGGCACCGCCAGTACGCGGCGGATCGGGCGGTCGACACGCTCCTGGGACACTTGCACGGTTTCCGCCGCGCCGCGCTTAGGCTCTTTGATATAGAACATGAACACCGCCAGGATCATCCCGGGCACGGCGGCGATAAAGAACGGGGCACGCCAGCTATCAAACGCCTTGACCATCGCGCCAATGGTGAAAAACGCCAGCAGCAGCCCCAACGGCAGGCCGAGCATGAAAATCCCCATGGCCCGGGCGCGGCGATGGGCGGGGAACAGGTCGCCGATCAGTGAATTGGCCGCCGGTGCATAGCTGGCTTCCCCGATGCCGATGCCCATACGCACCAACAGGAAGGTCCAGAAACTCCCGACCATGCCATTGACCGCCGTCAGCCCGCTCCAGGCGAACAGGCCCCAGCCCATCAATTTGCTGCGCGAGCCGGTGTCGGCCAGTCGCCCGAGCGGCAGGCCGGCAAGGGCGTAGACGATGGTAAAGGCGGTGCCGATGATACCGAGCTGAAAGTCGCTCAGGTGCCATTCCATGCGGATCGGCTCGATGATGATCGCGGGGATGGTGCGATCGAAGAAGTTGAACAGGTTGGCCAGGAACAGCAGGAACAGAATGCGCCAGGCATTCGCCGCTTGGGTCGAGTTCTGCATGGGTCCGTCTCTTTTATTGTTATGAGCGCTACGATGCCCGATGCATCCTGCCCGGTACCTGCAACATAGTCAGCTGAGGCGCGGTTGTCTGTAATGATTCGTAAAGCTGATAGGGCATGATTTCACCCGGTAACACGGGGATTTGTCCCACAAAAATATAAGTGCGCGCCCCCCTTCCCAACGGCCATGGCACGGATAGAATGGCGAGCCTTCCTGTAACACCCCCAACCTACTTTCTTATTGATGACGCCCATGTCCGAAGCCAGTCCGTGTCTGAATTGCGGTGCCTGCTGTTCACACTTTCGCGTGTCTTTCTTTTGGGGTGAGTGCGCCTCATCCGGGGGCACGGTGCCCGATGATCTGGTGGTGCAGATCAACCCGACCCGGGTGGCGATGATCGGTACCGATCAAAAGCCTGCGCGCTGTTGCAGCCTTGAGGGCGAAGTGGGCAAAAGCACCAGTTGCTCGATCTATGCACAGCGTTCGAGCCCGTGTCGCGAGTTCGATGCTTCCTGGAGCCAGGGTGTACAGAACGTTGATTGCGATGCTGCCCGTGCTGCCTTCGGCCTGGCCCCTTTGCAAGCTCCGCCGTTTGAACTGGACCTGCCCATCAGCGCTTAGCACCAAACGCTATGCACAGCATGACAAATTAATTGAGATCAAAATGCCATTACCCATGGCAAATTCCATGAGGCTTCTATACTCGACAAGGTAGGTCATCGCCTCTGGCAGTGACGTGGCTCTATGACGGGATACGCTATGGAATGGCTGGGCCAGCATTTTTTCACCGACCTTCCAGACACCGGGCATTTATTGCTCAATTGCAGCCATAACCCCTTTCTGGTGCTACTGGCGTATCTGGTTGCCTGCGCAGCGGGGTTCGGCACGCTGGACATGGCCGAACGCGTCGGCCATGTAGAAGACCCCACCGCTCGCCGCCACTGGCGCTGGCTGGGAGCGGGCTGCCTGGCGGGCGGGATCTGGTCGACCCACTTCATCAGTATGCTGGCGTTCCAGGCCCCGATCGCCATTCATTACGAATTACTCACGACGTTTGCCTCGCTGTTGATCGCCCTGATCGCCTCGCTGTTCGCCATGAAAACCCTCAGTCATGCCCATCTGCGTGTGCACCAATACCTGCTGGCTTCGATATGGATGGGGCTGGGCATCGCGCTGATGCATTACGTGGGCATGGCGGCGATGCGCTCCCAGGCGCAGGTGTACTTTGAATCGCAGTTGTTCATGGCCTCGGTGGCGATTGCCATCGTTGCCAGCCTTGCGGCGTTGCTGCTGTCCAGTTACCTGCGCAACGGTGCCGGGGTGTTTCACCAACTGCTCAAGTACGCCGCCAGCCTGGTTCTTGGCGCGGGGATCCTGAGCATGCACTTCACCGGCATGGCGGCCATGCAAATGCTGGTACCCAGCGGCGCGGACCTGTCGTTGCCGGTGGACAACAATCCGATTCAACTGGGCCTGTCGGTGGCGGTGATTACCCTCTTGGTGATCGGCAGCGGTGTCAGCGCAGCCCTGGCAGACAAAAAACTGCAGCACAAGGAGCGTGACCTGCGCCGCGTCAATGCGCTGCTCAGCGAACTCGACCAGGCCCGCGCCTCACTGCAACAAGTGGCCCATTTTGACGCGTTGACCAACTTGCTCAACCGCCGTGGTTTCAATCAGATCTTCGCGGAGAAAGTTGCAGAAAAAACCCGAAGCCAAGGCATGATGGCGGTGATCTTCCTCGACATTGACCACTTCAAGCGCATCAATGACAGCCTCGGCCATGACGCTGGTGACCAGTTGCTCACGGTGCTGGCCGGGCATATCAAGGGCTCGATACGTAGCCGTGAGGATGTGGTCGCACGGTTTGGCGGCGATGAGTTCTGCATCCTGATCAATATCCATCACCGCGACGAAGCGCGGCACATGGCCCAGCGCATCATGCAGAAAATGAAAGAACCCATCGAACTGGCCGGCCGCCGCATGGTGATGACTACCAGCATCGGTATCAGCCTGTTCCCCGACGATGGCCAAACCTGCGAAGAACTGCTGAAGACCGCCGACCTGGCGCTGTACCAATCCAAGGACACCGGGCGCAACAGCCTGAACTTCTTCAGCTCCAACCTGAAAACCCGTGCCTCCCTGGAACTGCAACTGGAAGAGGAGCTTCGTGCCGCATTGCGCGCACGCACCGAACTGGTGCTGTTCTATCAACCAATCTTCGACATGAAACTGGGCAAGGTCACGCGCCTTGAGGCACTGGTGCGCTGGCAACACCCCCAGCATGGGTTGCTGGCCCCGGACCGGTTTATCGGCATCGCCGAGAACAATGGGTTGATCGCCGAGTTGGACCACTGGGTATTGCGCCAGGCCTGTCACGACCTGAGCCTGTTGTCTGACCGGGGCTACACCGAGTTGACCATGGCCGTGAACTGCTCGGCCCTGAACCTGGCGCGGGACGAGCTGGCCGATGAAATCGAAGACGCCCTGCGCTTTGCCGGCGTGGCGGCCAACCGCCTGGAACTGGAAGTCACCGAAAATGCGCTGATGGGCAATATCAGCAGCACCCTGGCGCTGTTGCGGCAAATCCGTGCCCTGGGGGTCTCCCTGGCGATCGATGATTTCGGCACCGGCTACTCATCCCTGGCCTATCTCAAGCGCCTGCCGCTTAACACCTTGAAGATTGATCGCTCGTTTATCCAGGACATCCCCAAATCCACCGCAGACAGCGAAATCGTCCAGGCGATTATCGGCATGGCCCACACCCTGCACTTGCAGGTGGTGACCGAAGGCGTGGAAACACAGGCGCAGTTTGAGCTATTGCTCAAGCACGACTGTGACTTCATCCAGGGTTACCTGCTCAGCCCGGCGGTGCCGTTCAACGACATCATCGGTGTGATGCAAGGCATTGCGATGCGCAATCCGCTCTACCCCTTCAGCGTGGAAGGCAATAAAGAGGCCGCTGCCCCCAAAGAACCCGCCGCAGGCCGTATCGGCCCGCCGGCCATCGTCAGGCCAATTCGCTGACGCCGAAGCTTTGGCCTTAGCCATCATTTGACGAAAAGCCCCCGACGAACGGCCGACTCACCAGAGTCCGACGAGGGGTCCTTTTAAAAAACAGGGTTAGAACCGAGCGTCCCGGCACATCGCGCCCAACGACCTCCAAAAATAGCGCTGCCTCCTAGACCTGCGACGTCTTGTCGCCCCATGAGCAGCGCCCGCTGGCCATCCAGCCCCGACTGGAAGATGATTCATCTCGTATCTGTTTGACCCTCGCGGCATCAGGACCAAACAGTCGCGCCGTTATTCAGTAGAGAGAAACGTCCAACTTTATAATGAACAGCTGAGGAGGCTGTACCCCGTGCCGATTGTGCTGAACCCCTCCGACCAAGTTTATCAATTTGTTCTCTCTCAGCGCTGAATCGACGAGTCCGCTCCTGTTAGGGAAGCTGAAGTAATCTTGAGGTACGCTGAATCTCTCCACCTGTCCTGTGATGAAAGGCTCTGTCACGTCCACGGGATGCAGACAATACAGCGTATCGTCCCCGACCCGCCTGAACAAAAGCACAGTACCATCTTCTGTCGAATCAAGAAACTCAGCACGTGCGACCCTGCTCATGACTTCGACCATAAGCGCCCGGAGTGTGACCGGTCCCTGGCGAGTGACGGCTTGATGGTAATAAGGATGAAAACTGTCAGGCTCGAAATCCAAGCGGCGCCAGACTTTTGGTTGAGTCCCCTTATGAGCTCGACCGATAGGCAATCTGCGATTCGCACCTCTCGTAGGGTGAGTCAGCCCAAGCAGTGACAGAGGGTCACTTACTTGCGATTGGCCCGTGCGCCATACACGTAGCATGTCCACGAACTTGAAATCCTTCTGGTAGAGATTGAACACAGCCCTGGCAACTTGAGTTTGGCTGGTAGATGTCATTTCTGGAAACGCGTCCTGAACGTAAGCAGCAATTGTCTTTTCAAAAGGCCGCCGCTCCAGGACGTGCCAGGCCCGCGTACTGGTGTTGTAGGTTGCGATCATAGGCTGTTCGCCAGGATTGTTTCGCAACATCAACTCGAAACTATCAAAATCGTTATACGAAATGTTCGGGTTTCGAACACCGACTACCGTCTCGTACACGCGCCCATCAAAGGTGGTCCGATAAAAACGATCATCTAACTTAATGAAGGTACCTTCAACCTGAGACCAACCTGCCCCCTCCGTGAAAACGGGTTTGTACTCAAAAACATCGTAGGTGTCGTGCACTTGTTTCAACAACCCGGCTTGAATTTGCTGGCCCCAGGATTTCCACTGGTGGGTCACAATGACACTCGGACGCGCCACAGGCATGGCAACAGGAACCGAGTGCGCCGCTTGATCAATACCTTGCAACCGTAGCCTGACCTGATCAAGGGTCGTTACCGAATTAAGGTACTGACGAAACTCATGGGGAATATCCCGCAAACCGATGGAGTCCCACTGCGTCGAGCCGTCTCCCAAATCCCGGACGAAACGAAGTTCCATAGCCCTTTCACGGCCAGCGGGGAAATCAAATGAGTCCAACACCCTGGCAGCCTGTTGCGCATCCAGGTCGGGGTAGAGCCTGATCAGGTCATCTCGCGCCATGCGTGAGTGATAGCCGCCTCTCAAACCATACTCTGGCGAGCGTATGACCCACTCATTCAAAGTGTTCTGAGCAAGGGGCGGCAGGTGATACTGATATTCAGCCGTTTGACGAGGCCTTTGCAGGCGCCAGGTGCCGGTCCCCGAGGTTTCGTCAAAGGTGACCTTGTACCAGTGGTCCTTCTCCTTGAGAAAATGCTGCCCTGGCGTCGAGCCTTTTCCCGGGCGGGTGTAGATCCCTTTGCTTTCCCATCCGGACAGAGGAGTCACATCTTTCGGCGCAGCCTTGAGGGCCATGCTGTGGGGTAATCGCGGGCGTACAGGCGGGGTGAGACGTATCGGAGCAAAGCCCACGGCGCCATCAACCAAGGCTCCGACTGCATACGTGAAAGCCCTCACAAACTCATGTGTCGCTCCGACAGAGTCATCATTTTGCAAAGCATCCAGGGCCGCACTCAACGACATTGCGCTGCGCACCAGGCCGATGACAAAGGTGATTTTGATCGGAAAAACTGCCAGTGCCAGTTCCACCAGCCCTTCAACAACGGTCCAGACGCTACGTACATTCGACTCATGGGTGCTGGTGGTCTTGCGATCCGCGTGGGCGATAGCGGCACGAGCTTCGACGTCATAAGACCACTCGAGAAAGTTCAGTCTGATGGGCGATAACGAGACCTCGCTGCGAAAAATCCCTCTTTTGAGCGTGTTGCGCAGCCTGGGTAGCGCATCGCCGTCCATCCTTTCAAACAGGTAGTCACGCCATGCCTCGTCATTGATAAATTGCTCAAGCAGTTGCGTCATACCGGTGAATTCACGAAATGCCCGTCCGTCTTTCGCTCGCGGGGTGTAAAGCACCACGGTATAGACCTTTGGTTTTTTCGAGATGAAAGCCAACACCCCCCTCACGAGAATGTCACGTACATATAGCGCGGCGACCACGACGTTATAACCCTCGACCTTTGCCCGCTGACCGTTGTCGGTGGGTTGATCGAGCACGCTTTTAACCAACAGATAACTAAGGTCCTGCGGGTGCGCTAAATAATCCTTGGCGATCTTGGCTTCAATGGCATCAACCCTGAGCTGTTTGTGCATCACATTGACAAAATCCTGCTTGAGCGTGCGAGCCTCGCTGGACGTCAGCAAACGCGTTTTGAGAAACTCAATGTAGGAGCCGCCGATATCCACGTCCCGCACCAGGTCCTTGACTTGCTGCGTGGTCAACTCCGTATAGGGCTCGCCGTAGAGGCTTAAGCGGGACTTGGCTACGAACACCTCGTCGAAATAATCGACATTGACCAACGCCAACTCGGCCAGGCTTTTTGTTTGAATGGAATAGTGGGACTGGCCGTCTTGCGGATTAGGCCTGGCACCGGGAAAGTAGATGCCCGGTGCAGGGTTTGGCCGACGAATAGTGACCTTGATATCGGAGGGGTCCGTGTTGATGCCATATTGTTCCTCCAGCGCCTGCGCCAGTTGTTCATTGCTGTAGGCCAGTAATGCTTTGTGGTCACCAAACTGTAAAACCGAGGGCGCGCCCTCCCCTGTATCGGTACGTTGCAGCTCATTCAAGTAGTCGCGCACGGCCGTCGCCCAGGCCTGCTTGTCCGTTTCCGATGCTGTACTTAAAAATTGATCGAGTTCAGCCTTGGAGCGCTTTGTTTCACGAGCGAGCAGCACATCACTTACGCCAAACAGCCGCTGCATGTCCGTGGCCAAATTCAAGCTGGCCGGCAATTGGCTGAAGTCGTCGTCTACACCGCGCTGCTGATAACGGCTTACCTCGAATGCGAAGTCTTCGATCAGCTTTTCGTATTGCGACGCTACACTGGTGCTGAAGACCGACTCGAAAATCTCCTCATAGGCAAAGCACCCTGCGGCGGGCACTGTGTCACGCAGGGTTGTAGCAGGTTCACAATCTTTGTTTGCCAGCAGTGTGAACAGGCTATCGAACTCGTAGTCGGTGTTTAAACGACGATGCAGTTCCTGATCCAGAAGCGCCAGAGAAGGGAATGCCTCCAGCCCTCGATTGGGTGTGAACAACACCACAATGCCCACGCTGGCACTGGGCTCGACACGGCGAACGACAGGGGCCGCGGGTGAGGTGTCGTTAGCTGATGGCGGATCAGACGGGTCCCGGGACGTCAGCACCAACGCCCCATGCAAGGGCATGTCCGCAGTTGTGCCCTTCAGCGCCAGGGAGTAGCCGACAGGCCGGTTGGGTCTTGTTTGTCGCGCCACAGCATCGGGATACGCCACAAACGCCTCAACCAGCAGCAAGCCATTAGAGTTCAGCGTTCCGTCCCCCCTGAGCAACGTCGATTCCAGGCTGATTTGCGAACTGCGCGCCAAACCCACGTATTGCTTGTGCGAACGCGGGTTTTCTGTGGTCACTGCCTTATTCCAGAACGCATCCAGGCAAGTCTTGTAGGCGGTCTTCAGTGAACCCGCAAGATCATCCAGGAAAGCGTCAAATGCAGCTGGGGTAAGCGACGATGGCAACCCCTGGTCGGCCGCCTCGTCTCGATCGAAGGTAAAGCGGGTACGGCGATTGGCATACGCGGTGGGTTGATTATCGACAATTCGCCTCACCACGGCATCCATCAAGCTGGGGAGTAGCCGGGTCACCTGATCGGCATCCTGCTCGACCGCCGCGTCGCTCGAATCGCTTTTAATGAACACCCGAGAGGCGTCCAAAGGCTTGGCGGTCGAGGGGAATATGGCATTCACTCGCTCGTTTACAAACGATGAAAAGCTCGGCCGCGCACGCAGAACCTGAAGCTTTTTATCGATGCCTTCGAGTTGATTCCGGTAGTGCGCCTTGTAGTCATTATCCTGCGTAGCCCAAAGACTTGCAGAGGGGGTGGAAGACAATCGTGATGCCAGTTGCATAGTTGAGCCCTTGCTGAAAATTGAATAGTTCAGGGCTCAAAATTACGTTGCTGTCAGTTCGAGTAGGCAGCACATACTTACGACGGCGATTCAGTTGTACTCAGTAACAATTAAACTGAGCTGGCGACAGTCACACAACTGTGCCCATGACGTTAACGTCACCCTTACGTGTGACGTTTCTCTACGGCAAAGAGCCATCACGCTACTCGGCTACACACTTTATGTGGCGCCAATTAGCGCCCCGATGTGGTGCGCAGCATCATAACGGCGCCCTTTCCTGGATCAGTATCCACGGCGAAACCACCACCGCCCACAGGCTCGGATCACGCTCAACAAGGTCCAACGCCCGCGTCGCAGACACTTCGCCAAGGCTCCCTGAAGCCAGCCAGGCAGCGACTTTGTCACGGTTGTCTTCGGCCATTCCCTCGGCCGCCTCGATCAAATCCAGGGCAGCGTCGACCCACAATAGGGCGCCCTTGGCAAAGAACGGCTCTAGCTCCTTCCAGGAAATTTCAGCGGTTTCACCGAGCAGCTTGGCATAGAGGGTGCTAGGTTCTTGCGTCATGGGAGTTCACCTGAGTAAAAAATCGGCGCAATCATAGCCTTCTGACTCAGGCAGAAAAACCCAGTAGCAAATGAGGTAGCGATTGAAAGGGCCGGGAAAGCCAGGGAACACCTTGAAGACGGGTGTAAGCCCGCCGCAATTCTGTCTTTTTCTTTCATTTAAGCGACACGCTCAGGTTTTGCCCCCCGTTGCCAGCTTTTCAATTGATCAACCGGCGCTCTACACTGTACCGGTACAGTTGCCAGGGCAATACCGGGGGGATATCCGCGATATCTGATCCGGTTCTGCAGCTCACAAGGCCGCTAGAACTATAAAAAATACAACAGTAAGAGTGGAGCACTATGAATAAGGCTACTAAGCAGATTTCCAAACTGTTTGCCGCTATGGTCCTGGCTGGGGTTGCCGGCCATTCGTTCGCAGCTGACACCATCAAGATCGGCATCGCCGGTCCCAAGACCGGTCCGGTAACGCAATACGGCGACATGCAATTCATGGGTGCCAAGCAAGCCATCAAGGACATCAACGCCAAGGGCGGCGTGGATGGCAAAATGCTTGAAGCCAAGGAATACGACGACGCTTGCGATCCCAAACAAGCCGTGGCCGTCGCCAACAAAGTGGTCAACGACGGCGTCAAGTTCGTAGTCGGTCACCTCTGCTCCAGCTCCACTCAGCCAGCGTCGGATATTTATGAAGACGAAGGCGTCATCATGATTACCCCGGCTGCCACCAGCCCTGAAATCACTTCCCGTGGCTACAAGCTGATTTTCCGCACCATTGGTCTGGACAGCGCACAAGGCCCGGCAGCCGGCAACTACATCGCCGACCACGTGAAACCGAAAATCGTTGCGGTACTGCACGACAAGCAGCAGTACGGTGAAGGCATCGCCACCGCCGTGAAAAAGACCCTCGAAGAAAAAGGCACCAAGGTTGCCGTCTTCGAAGGATTGAACGCCGGCGACAAGGACTTCTCCTCGATCATCCAGAAACTCAAGCAAGCCAACGTCGACTTCGTCTACTACGGCGGCTACCACCCTGAGCTGGGCCTGATCCTGCGCCAGGCCAAGGAAAAAGGCCTGAACGCCAAGTTCATGGGCCCGGAAGGCGTCGGTAACGACTCCATCTCGCAAATCGCCCAGGGCGCTTCCGAAGGCCTGCTGGTGACCCTGCCGAAATCCTTCGACACCGACCCTGCCAACAAAGCCATCGTTGAAGAGTTCACCAAGAACAAGCAGGACCCGACCGGTCCGTTCGTGTTCCCGGCGTACTCGGCGGTTGAAGTCATCGCCGGCGGTATCGCTGCCGCGAAAAGCGAAGACACCGCCAAAGTGGCTGAAGCCATCCACGCCGGCACCTTCAAGACCCCTACCGGCGACCTGAGCTTCGACGCCAAGGGCGACCTGAAGGACTTCAAGTTCGTGGTCTACGAATGGCACTTCGGTAAACCAAAAACCGAAGTTTCCCCTCAGTAAGCCAGGCGTTACTGGTCAACAAGCCCACTGTGCAAGCAGTGGGCTTTGTTTTACGAGGTTTATGGGCCATGTCACCCGCGATCCGGGCGCTGGCTCACCTGAAAATCTTAAAACCGTCACCAGCGGTTCGCTGGCAAACGCTTCGTGCAACCTGGTCACAGAACAGGGCACCGAGCCGGAAATGACTCCACCAGTGAAATGCGTATCGGGTTTTTAGGAGCGCTGTAATGCCTGAGATCTATCATTTTTTCCAACAGCTGGTTAATGGCCTGACCATTGGCAGCACCTATGCCTTGATAGCCATTGGCTACACAATGGTTTACGGCATCATTGGAATGATCAACTTCGCCCATGGCGAGGTGTACATGATTGGTTCCTATGTGGCCTTCATCGCCCTTGCCGGGCTGGCCATGATGGGGATCCACTCCCTGCCGCTGTTGATGACCGCTGCGTTCCTGGCATCGATCATCGTGACCAGTGCCTATGGCTACAGTATCGAGCGGGTTGCCTACCGTCCCTTGCGTGGCAGCAACCGTTTGATCCCGCTGATTTCCGCCATCGGCATGTCGATTTTCCTGCAGAACACCGTACTGCTGTCCCAGGACTCCAAGGACAAGTCCATTCCCAACCTGATCCCGGGGAGCATCTCCTTCGGCCCAGGTGGCGCACAAGAAGTGCTGATTTCGTACATGCAGATTCTGGTTTTCGTGGTCACCCTGGTGGCCATGCTGGGCCTGACCCTGTTCATTTCCCGCTCCCGTCTGGGGCGCGCCTGCCGGGCCTGTGCCGAAGACATCAAGATGGCCAACCTGCTGGGCATCAACACCAACAACATCATCGCCCTGACCTTCGTCATTGGTGCTGCGCTGGCGGCCGTGGCGGCCGTGTTGCTGAGCATGCAATACGGCGTGATCAACCCCAACGCCGGTTTCCTGGTGGGCCTCAAGGCCTTTACCGCAGCGGTATTGGGCGGCATCGGCAGCATTCCGGGCGCCATGCTCGGCGGGCTGGTGCTGGGTGTGGCCGAAGCCTTTGGCGCCGATATCTTCGGCGACCAGTACAAGGACGTCGTCGCGTTCGGCCTGTTGGTTCTGGTGTTGTTGTTCCGTCCGACCGGCATCCTGGGCCGTCCGGAGGTTGAGAAAGTATGAGCAGATATCTTAAATCGGCGTTTTTCAGCGCCTTGCTGGTGTGGGCTGTGGCCTTCCCGGTACTCGGCCTCAAGCTGAGCATTGTCGGCATCAACCTGGAAGTGCATGGCACCGGGCCCGTGACCCTGACCGTCATCGCCTTGTGTTCGGTGCTGATGTTTCTGCGCGTGCTGTTCACCCAGCAGGTCGGTGCCTTGTTCAAGGGCAACCGTGGCCCGCTGGTGTCGCCCAAGGTCAGCCAATTCCTGACCCTGCCGCGCACCCAGCGCTACATCATCATCGGCCTGATCGTGGCCGCGCTGATCTGGCCGTTCTTCGGCTCACGCGGTGCGGTCGACATTGCGACGCTGATCCTGATCTACGTGTTGCTGGGCCTGGGCCTGAACATCGTGGTGGGCCTGGCCGGCCTGCTCGACCTGGGTTACGTGGGCTTTTACGCCGTGGGTGCCTACACCTACGCGCTGCTCTCGCACTACCTGGGTTGGAGCTTCTGGATCTGCCTGCCACTGGCCGGTATGGCAGCGGCCACGTTCGGCTTCCTGCTGGGCTTCCCGGTGCTGCGCCTGCGCGGTGACTACCTGGCCATCGTGACCCTGGGCTTCGGGGAAATCATTCGCCTGTTCCTGCGTAACCTCACCGATATCACCGGTGGCCCCAACGGTATCAGCAGCATTCCCAAGCCAACGTTCTTCGGGCTGTCGTTCGACCGCACCGCCGCCGAAGGCATGCAGACCTTCCACGAGTACTTCGGGATCGCCTACAACCCGGTCAGCAAAGTGGTGTTCCTGTACCTGGTGGCACTGCTATTGGCGTTGGCGGCACTGTTCGTGATCAACCGTTTGCTGCGCATGCCCATCGGCCGTGCGTGGGAAGCGTTGCGCGAAGATGAAATCGCCTGCCGTGCCCTGGGCCTTAACCCGACCATCATCAAGCTCTCCGCGTTCACCCTGGGCGCCGCGTTCGCCGGTTTCGCCGGCAGCTTCTTCGCCGCGCGCCAGGGCCTGGTGACCCCGGAGTCGTTCACCTTCATCGAGTCGGCGATCATTCTCGCCATCGTGGTATTGGGTGGCATGGGCTCGCAACTGGGCGTGATCCTGGCGGCGATCGTGATGATCCTGCTGCCGGAAATGATGCGTGAGTTCAGCGAATACCGCATGTTGATGTTCGGCGCCATGATGGTGCTGATGATGATCTGGCGTCCTCAAGGCCTGCTGCCCATGCAACGTCCACACATGGAGCTGCGCAAATGAGCCGCGAGATCCTGAAAGTTGAAAACTTGAGCATGCGCTTCGGCGGCTTGCTGGCGGTCAATGGCGTGGCCCTGACCGTGAAAGAGAAACAGGTCGTGGCGCTGATCGGCCCCAACGGTGCCGGCAAGACCACGGTGTTCAACTGCCTCACCGGCTTCTACAAGCCGAGCGGCGGCAGCATCCTGCTGGACGGCCAACCGATCCAGGGCCTGGCGGGTCACGAGATCGCTCGCAAGGGCGTGGTGCGTACCTTCCAGAACGTGCGGTTGTTCAAGGACATGACCGCAGTCGAGAACCTGTTGATCGCCCAGCATCGTCACTTGAACACCAACTTCTTCGCGGGCCTGTTCAAGACCCCGGCGTTCCGCAAGAGCGAGCGCGAGGCCATGGAATACGCGGCGTACTGGCTGGACAAGGTCAACCTGACCGAGTTTGCCAACCGCCCGGCAGGCACCCTCGCCTACGGCCAGCAGCGTCGCCTGGAAATCGCCCGCTGCATGATGACCCGCCCGCGGATCCTCATGCTCGACGAACCTGCCGCGGGCCTGAACCCCAAGGAAACCGAAGACCTCAAGGCGCTGATCAGCGTGCTGCGTGAGGAAAACAACGCCACGGTGCTGTTGATCGAACACGACATGAAACTGGTCATGAGCATTTCCGACCATATTGTAGTGATCAACCAGGGCACGCCGCTGGCCGACGGCACGCCGGAGCAGATCCGCGACAATCCTGAAGTGATCAAAGCCTATCTGGGGGAAGCGTAAAATGTTGCAGTTCGAAAACGTTTCCACGTTCTACGGCAAGATCCAGGCCCTGCACGACGTCAATGTCGAAGTGCGCCAGGGTGAGATCGTCACCCTGATCGGCGCCAACGGTGCCGGCAAATCGACATTGCTGATGACCCTGTGCGGTTCGCCGCAAGCCTACAGCGGCAGCATCCGCTACATGGGTGAAGAGCTGGTGGGCAGGCACTGCGCCGAAATCATGCGCAAGAGCATTGCGGTGGTACCGGAAGGCCGCCGCGTGTTCTCGCGCCTGACCGTGGAAGAGAACCTGGCCATGGGCGGGTTCTTTACCGACAAGGGCGACTACCAGGAGCAGATGGACAAGGTGCTGCACCTGTTCCCCCGCCTCAAGGAACGCTTCAGCCAGCGCGGCGGCACCATGTCGGGCGGCGAGCAGCAAATGCTCGCCATCGGCCGGGCGCTGATGAGCAAGCCCAAGCTGTTGCTGCTGGACGAGCCCTCCCTGGGCCTGGCACCGATCATCATCCAGCAGATCTTCGATATCATTGAACAGCTGCGCAAAGATGGGGTGACGGTGTTTTTGGTGGAGCAAAACGCCAACCAGGCATTGAAAATCGCTGACCGGGCCTACGTGCTGGAAAACGGCCGGGTGGTGATGCAGGGCACTGGCGAGCAACTGCTGACCGATCCGAAAGTGCGCGAGGCATATCTGGGAGGTTAAGACCCGGTTACTGAGTAAACTGGATCTAAATGTGGGAGGGGGCTTGCCCCCGATAACGGTATATCAGTCACATGTCCTGTGCCTGACACACTGTCATCGGGAGCAAGCCCCCTCCCACATTTTGTTTTGCATAAATTTGAAGTTTTTTCGACTGATTTTGTAACGAACTCAATCCCCCTCCCTCTAGTGGTGCAAGCAGGCAATCAAGCCTGCGCATTCAACCACTGCTGGAGACACACCATGACCACCAAACTGTCCGCCGCCACCCTCGTCCTCGCCCTGGGTTCGGCCCTGAGCCTGTCCGCCCTGAGCACCACTGCCCACGCAGCCGATGACATGCAGAAATGCTTCGGCGTGGCTGAAGCCGGCAAGAACGATTGCGCCGCAGGCGCTGGCACCTCTTGCGCCGGCACCTCCAAAACCCAGGACCAGGCCAATGCCTGGAAGCTGGTCCCCGCCGGTACCTGCACCAAGACCCCAAGCACCACCTCGCCGACCGGCTTCGGCCAGGAAACCGAATTCACTGCCAAATCCTGAAACCTCGTGCAGCCTGAGTACTGATGATGACGCCTACATCCCCTTATACGGTCTCACCGACTCAGGTGCCCGGCCTGCCCTTGCGGGCTGGGCTGGGGTTGAAGACCGAGCACTTTACCCAAGTGCTTGAGACCGGCCCCGATATCGGTTTTTTTGAAGTACACGCCGAAAACTACATGGTGGCCGGCGGCCCGTTTCATCACTACCTGGGATTGATCCGCGAGCAGTACCCGCTGTCGTTGCACGGCGTGGGCCTGTCCATCGGCGGCGAAGGTGCCCTGGATCGCGAACACCTGGCACGCTTGGCGACGTTGATCGAGCGCTATCAACCCCAGTCTTTTTCCGAACACCTGGCCTGGTCCAGCCACGGCCCGGTGTTTCTCAACGACTTGCTGCCGCTGGCTTACGACGCCACCACCCTGAGCCGAGTGTGCGCGCATGTTGACCAGGTGCAGAGCACGCTCAAGCGGCCGATGCTGCTGGAGAATCCCTCGACCTACCTGCAGTTCCAGCGCTCTACCCTGGATGAAACCGACTTCATCAGCGAAGTCATCCGCCGTACCGGTTGCGGCCTGCTGCTCGACGTCAACAACGTCTACGTATCCTGCATCAATCACCAGCGCGACCCATCGGCCTACATCGACGCCCTGCCCTTGCACGCAGTGGGGGAGATTCATCTGGCCGGCTTTGCCGAAGACACAGACAGCCTGGGCGACCGCCTGCTGATCGATGACCACGGCGCGCCTATCGATAACGCCGTGTGGCAACTGTACGAGCACGTGCTGGCGCGGACCGGTCCGGTGGCCACGTTGATCGAGCGGGATAACCAGGTGCCGCCCTTCAGCGTACTGCAGGCCGAAGCCCGGCAGGCTGAAAGCTATTTGTCGCAGGTGGCCCGATGAGCCTTCAACAGGCATTCGCCCACGCGCTGCTGACGCCGGACGCAACCTGCCCCGAGGAGGTGTTCAGCAGCAACGGGGCCGACCCGGCGAGTCGCTTCGCGGTGTATCGCAATAATGTCCACAGCGCGTTGATAAATGCGCTCGTCGCCGCCTATCCGGTGACGCGGCAACTGGTTGACGATGAGTTTTTCCACGCCATGGCCAGCCTGTATGTCCAGGCTCACCCGCCCACCAGCCCTTTGATCAGCGAATACGGCAGCACGTTGGCAGCGTTTATCCAGCGCTTCGAACCGGCCTCAAGCGTGCCATACCTGGCAGATATCGCTCGGCTGGAGCGCCTGCGGGTTCGGGCTTATCACGCGGCGGATCGCCAGGCGCTGGATCAGCACAGCGTGCTCCAGCAACTGCAAGGCTGCGCGCAGCTGGGGCAATTGCGGGTGCGACTGCATCCATCCCTCGAAACATTGGAATCTCCCTACGCGATCGTGTCTGTTTGGGCTGCGCACCAGACCGACGGGGTTATCGCCACCTTGAACCCCTGGTACGCCCAAGGCGCGCTGGTCCTGCGCCACGGGTTGGCGGTCAAGGTGTTCGCCATCGACAGCGGCTCGGTGACGTTTATCAACCGCCTCAACCAAGGCGCCGGGCTGGAGTTGGCCATCGCTGACGCCCTTGAAGCCTCAGCCGAATTCGACTTGCACCAATGTCTCACGCTGCTGATCAGCCACGACGCCATTACTCATTTGCATCTGCCACCCAAGGTATCGCCATGAACACTCCCGCTCCGTGCCTGGTAAAGCGAACCATCGCACTGTTTGAAAAAATCCCCTACAGCCTGATCGCGTTTATTGCGCGCTTCTCCATTGCCGCAGTGTTCTGGAAGTCCGGGCAGACCAAGGTCGAAGGCTTTGCCATTGATGTGATCAGCGGCACATTCCAAGTCGGTGAACCCAAGCTCGCCGCCTCGACACTCTGGTTGTTTCGCAGCGAATATCGGTTGCCCCTGGTGCCACCGGAGGTGGCCGCGTACCTGGCAACCTTTGCCGAGCACTTTTTCCCGGTATTGATCCTGCTGGGGTTTGCCACACGCTTTTCGGCCTTGGCCCTGATCGGCATGACCTTGACCATTCAGTTGTTCGTCTACCCTGACGCCTACCCCACGCACGGCACCTGGCTCGCGCTGTTGTTGCTGTTGCTCGCCAAGGGGCCGGGCTGCTTGTCCATCGACCACCTGATTGCCCGTCGCTTGCGTTAAAGCCGATCCAGCGCCTCGCCGCTGCGCCGGAACCAATCCACCAGGTAATCGGCCAGCACCTGGGTGCGCCTCGGCAGCCCCCCCTGGTAGGGATGGACCAGGTACATCGGCATTCGGCGTGTCTGATAGTCGCGCAGGATCCAGCGCAATCGTCCCTCGGCCAACTCCGTCGGCAACACGTAGGACGGCAGGCGGGCGATTCCGGCGCCCACCAGGGCGGCTTTTTTCAGCAGGTTGTAATGGTTGGAGGCAAACGTGCCGCTCACCCGCACTCGCAGTAATTCATGCTGCTGGTGATACAACCACTCCTCACGACCGCTGTAGTGACTGTTGAGCAAGCAGCTGTGCGTCGACAGGTCCGCCGGGGTCAGCGGTTCGCCATGCTGCTCCAGATACGCCGGGCTGGCGCAGGTCACCTCGTGCCAGGCCAGTAAAGGCTTGGCGACCAGGCGTTCATTTTCGATGGCAGCCGCGCGCACGCCCAAGTCAAAGCCATCGCGCGCCAAGTCTCGGTAGCTGTTGTTAAGCTCCAGCTCGATCTGCACCTGCGGATATTGCCGGGAAAACTCCAGCAACAAGCCATCGAAGAAGGTTTCGCCCAGCGACACCGGAACGGTCATACGCACAGGGCCGGCCAAATCATCTTTGAGCCGCGCCAACGCCTGCCGCGCGCGTTCTACCTGTACCACCAGCGCTTGTGCCTGGGGCAGCAACGCCGCGCCGGCCGCGGTGAGGCTGAGCTTGCGGGTGGTGCGGTGCAACAGCACCACGGCAAACTGCGCTTCCAACTGGCTGATGCGCTTGGACAACTGCCCTTTGCTGCAGCCCAGCTGTTCGGCCGCCACGGTGAAACTGCCCGCTTCGATCAGCACAGCAAAGGCTGCCAGATCATCCATTTCGCTCATGGATTGTTTCCATTTGAAAACCAAAGGTTGCCTATTAGCGCGTTTATTCGCCTGAAAAGCCACACTAGACTGGACCTTCAGTTAACCCCCTGGAGGAACAGCACGATGAAAATCCTATTGATTGGTGCCAGCGGCACCATAGGTTCAGCGGTCAAGGCAGAGTTGGCGCAACGCCACGAAGTGATCAGCATCGGCCGTACCAGCGGCGACTTCCAGGTGGACATCAGCGATAGCGCCTCGATACGCAGGCTGTTCAAGCAGACCGGCAAGTTCGACGCCCTGATCTGCGCCGCAGGCAGTGTGAACTTCGTGGCACTGGGAGAGATGAGCGACAGCGATTTCGAACTGGGCCTGCGTGACAAGCTGATGGGCCAGGTCAATCTGCTGCTGATCGGGCGCGAATACGCCAATGACGGTGCCTCGTTTACGTTCACCAGCGGCATTCTCAACCGCGACCCGATCCGTACCGGTGCCTCGGCCGCGCTGGTCAACGGTGCACTGGATGCCTTCGTCAAAGCCGCGGCGATCGAGTTGCCACGGGGCTTGCGTGTCAATTCGGTGAGCCCGACAGTGCTGCTGGAAGCCATGGGCAGCTACGCTCCATACTTTCGTGGGTACAAACCGGTGCCTGGTGCAGATGTGGCGTTGGCCTACGCGAAGAGTGTCGAGGGCTTGCAGACAGGGCAGACCTTTATCGTGGGCTGACCTGCGAAAGAAGGTTCTCGGTACCTGCCACCTTTAGTGCAGGTACCGAGTCGCCCACTCCGCTGCCAAGTCTTTGGGCACGGCTACTCTGAGGCTCCCCCCCACGATCCCTTGAACGTGGCTGGTGTATAAACGGCGACCATCGATATAAAGCGTCATCTGCTTTCCGTAGGCCAGCGTGGTAATGGCTGTGGTACGCGCCTTGGCCTTTTCGCTTAACGTAATGCTGGCCGATACGGTATCCGCATTCAGATTGTGGATACTCTTGAGTTCAAGCGAGATCTCGGTGAAGTCATTAGCCGACGAATACTCCAACCTCGCGGCGTCATCAGCAAACACCGAAACGCTGGCAAACAGCAGT
The DNA here is from genome assembly GCF_015277575.1 of Pseudomonas sp. OST1909. Lineage (NCBI taxonomy): Bacteria > Pseudomonadati > Pseudomonadota > Gammaproteobacteria > Pseudomonadales > Pseudomonadaceae > Pseudomonas > Pseudomonas sp. OST1909. The sequence goes on along the minus strand of NZ_CP063780.1, from coordinate 1,878,308 downwards.
CCATATGCGCTCCATTTACTTGTCATCGCAACGCTCCCAGGCAAAGTCATCAACCCTTGCATACCGCTCCCGTCCTTGCATCAGTAAAGGCTTAAAGGCTGATGTATGCCGCAGGTATTGGTTTCGAGGGGTTTACAGACTTGTGGTGCGACGCGAGGCTGCGTAACGTGGCGGCACTTGTTTTGGAGACCCGATCAATGCGCGCCGCCCGTACTCTTGCACTGTTTGCCCTGCTGCCCCTGTTCACCGCTTGCCAGATGTTCGAGAGCGAGCCGGCCAAACCGTCTACTGCCGGGCTGACCCGTATGCAGGGTGAGTTGACCGCTGTGGAGGGCAAATTGTTGTTCCAACCGTGCGGCGACAAACGCAACTATGTGGTCAACGACACCGGCGGCACCAGCATCCTGCAGGAAGCCGCGTCCCTGGCCGGCCAGCAAGGCGCTTTGTTTGCCGACCTGCGCGGCAAGTTTTCCGGGGTTGCCAGCGGCACCCAGGGTTCGCTCGACCTGCAACAACTCTATCGCGTAGAGCGCTCGACCTCAGCCTGCGACGATCCGGACTTCAAGCGCATGATCCTGCGCGCCAACGGCCATAAGCCGGCCTGGGCAATGAATGTCACAGCCAAGGGCATGGTGCTGGAACGCGAAGGCCAGCCACCGCTGGCGGTGCCCTACGTCGAAGAACAACTGGGCGATGGGCGCTTCAACCTGATGACCGAAGCCAATAACCAGCACATCGAACTGTGGGTGGCGCCCCAGCGCTGCGTCGACAGCGTGAGCGGCAGCCTGCAACACATGAGCGCCGAGTTGCGGGTGAACGGCCAGGTGCAGCGTGGCTGCGCGGCGTTTGGCGGCTCCCGGGACGACTGATTGTGCCTTGGGCTGTTTTAACCTGACGGAAAACCGCCTTTGGGGCTTATAATCGCCGGTTTGCAAAACAGCCGGCCTCCTTGCCCGCCGCCTACCGGATCCTGTCATGTTACGAATCACCGAACTCAAGCTGCCCATCGACCATCCCGAAGAAGACCTGCGGCCTGCCATCGTGCAGCGCCTGGGCATCGCCAGTGATGACCTGCTCGATTTCACCCTGTTCAAACGCAGCTACGACGCCCGTAAAAAGTCGTCGGAGCTGTGCTTCATCTACACCGTCGACCTGAACGTCAAGGGCGAAGCCGCCCTGCTGCTCAAGTTTGCCGATGACCGCAACGTCAATCCCGCGCCGGATGTCAGCTACAAGGTCGTGGGCCAGGCGCCGGCTGGCTTGGTTGAACGGCCGATCGTGGTGGGGTTTGGTCCCTGCGGGATCTTCGCCGGGCTGCTGCTGGCGCAGATGGGCTTCAAGCCGATCATCCTCGAACGCGGCAAGGAAGTGCGCCAACGCACCAAGGACACCTGGGGCCTGTGGCGTAAAAGCGTGCTCAACCCCGAGTCCAACGTGCAGTTCGGTGAAGGCGGTGCCGGGACCTTCTCCGACGGCAAGCTGTACAGCCAGATCAAGGACCCGAAATTCCACGGACGCAAAGTGCTGCACGAGTTCGTCAAGGCCGGTGCACCGGAAGAGATCCTCTATGTCAGCAAGCCGCATATCGGCACTTTCCGCCTGACCGGCGTCGTGGAGAACATGCGCGAGCAAATCATCGCCCTGGGCGGTGAAGTGCGCTTTGAACAACGCGTCACGGATGTGTTGATCGAAGACGGGCAGTTGAACGGCGTGGTCATCGACGGCGGCGAGCAGATCCTTTCCAGGCACGTGATTCTTGCCCTGGGCCACAGCGCCCGTGACACCTTCCGTATGCTCCATGAGCGCGGCGTGTACATGGAGGCCAAGCCGTTCTCGGTGGGTTTCCGTATCGAACACCCGCAGTCGCTGATCGACGCCGCACGTCTGGGCAAATACGCAGGCCATCCGAAACTGGGCGCAGCGGACTACAAGCTGGTGCACCACGCCAAGAATGGCCGCTCGGTCTACAGTTTCTGCATGTGCCCTGGCGGTACCGTGGTGGCTGCGACCTCAGAACCGAACCGCGTCGTGACAAACGGCATGAGTCAGTATTCGCGTAACGAACGCAACGCCAACTCCGGCATCGTGGTCGGCATCACCCCCGAGGTGGATTACCCGGGCGGCCCGCTGGCCGGTATCGAGTTGCAGGAGCGCCTGGAGTCCCACGCCTACATCCTCGGCGGCAGCAACTACGAGGCGCCCGCGCAACTGGTGGGTGACTTTATCGCCGGCAAACCTTCCACCGCCATCGGCAGTGTGGAGCCGTCCTACAAGCCCGGCGTGTCCCTGGGCGACCTGGCCCTGGCCTTGCCGGACTTCGCCATCGAAGCCATCCGCGAAGCGTTGCCGGCGTTCGAAAAGCAGATCAAAGGCTATTCGCTGCACGATGCAGTGTTGACCGGCATCGAGACTCGCACTTCGTCACCCTTGCGCATTACCCGCAATGAGTCGATGCAGAGCCTGAACGTCAAAGGCCTGTTCCCGGCCGGGGAAGGCGCGGGTTACGCCGGTGGGATTCTGTCGGCAGGTGTCGACGGGATTCGGATTGCCGAGGCGTTGGCGCGGGATGTGTTGGGTATCGAAGCCTGAGAACACTGCAGTAAAAATGTCGGAGGGGCGGTGCGACGATTCGACTTGCTCCCTCCCACATTTTGATTTGCGCCCGGTCAGATGTTGGCGCGCAGGATACTGGTCGGTAGAGACTCGCCCTGCTCTACGCTCGCAGCCACTGCCGCAACCAACCCATCCAGCTCATACCCCTGCCCCGCCAACCACGCCTGATCGTAATAGGTGGTGGCATAACGCTCGCCGCCATCACACAAGATCGCTACGATCGAGCCTGACTCTCCCGCCGCTTTCATCTGGTGCGCAGCCACCAACGCGCCGATCAGGTTGGTCCCGCTGGAACCGCCGACCCGTCGTCCCAAACGCCCAGCCAGGTAATGCATGGCCGCCAATGACAAGGCGTCTGGCACCTTGACCATCGCATCAATCACCGCCGGCAGAAACGACGCCTCGACACGCGGGCGACCAATCCCTTCGATTCGCGAACCACACTCCAGGCGCAGGCTGGCGTCGCCGCTCTGGTAGAAGTCGAAAAACACCGAGCGCTCGGCATCGGCACACAGCACGCGGGTGCAATGCTGGCGATAACGTACGTAGCGGCCCAGTGTCGCGGTGGTGCCGCCAGTGCCGGGGCTGGAAATCAACCAACTGGGCTCCGGGTGCTCCTCAAAGCGCATCTGCTGGAAGATCGATTCGGCAATGTTGTTGTTTGCGCGCCAGTCGGTAGCACGCTCGGCGTAGGTGAACTGGTCCATGAAGTGACCACCACTTTCCTGGGCCAGGCGTTCGGATTCGGCGTAGATCTGCGTCGGATCCTGAACCAGATGGCTCTTGCCACCGTAGAAGGCGATCTGGGCGATCTTTTCCTGGGAGGTGGTGGCCGGCATGACGGCAATGAACGGCAACCCCAACAGGCGAGCGAAGTAGGCTTCAGAGATGGCTGTGGAACCGCTGGACGCTTCGATCACCGGGGCGCCCGGCTTGAGCCAGCCATTGCACAGCGCGTACAAAAACAGCGAGCGGGCCAGCCGGTGTTTCAGGCTGCCTGTGGGGTGGCTGGACTCGTCCTTGAAGTACAACTCGATGCCGGGCAACCCCGGTAACGGCAACGGGATCAGGTGGGTGTCGGCGCTCCGCTGGAAGTCCGCTTCAATGATGCGAATGGCTTCGCGGGCCCAGGTACGGTGGTCGCTCATGGTAGGTTCTCTAAGGTTTTCAGCCTTGATCTTAAGATGTTTCCTACACTTGACACAGATACAGTGCCGACTCAATTGGACACACAATTGCTAGTCTTTGACGCATGGGTAACCCGGCTCATCTCTTATAACAAATAAGAATATAACTTTTGTTTTAACAACTAACTGTACGGGTTAGGGTACCCACCTATTGAACCTCAAATGGAGAGCATCCCTTGCCTCTGCGTAGCACTTTTACTCGTTTCTTCCAGCTGGAAGCCGCCAGTGGTCTGTTGTTGATCGCCGCTGCCGCGTTGGCGCTGATCATCAACAACTCACCGTTGTCGCACCTGTACAACGCGTTTCTCGATACACCGGTGGTTGCCCAGGTCGGCGCGTTGAAAATCGCCAAGCCGGCACTGCTGTGGATAAACGACGGCCTGATGGCTCTGTTTTTCCTGCTGATCGGCCTGGAGGTCAAACGCGAACTGCTCGATGGTCACCTCTCCAAGCCTTCCCAGGTTGTGCTGCCCGGCGCAGCGGCCATCGGCGGCATGGTGGTGCCGGCGCTGATCTACTGGGCGCTGAACAAGGACAACCCGGCCGCCCTCGCCGGCTGGGCGATCCCGATGGCCACGGATATCGCGTTCGCTCTGGGCGTGCTGGCACTGCTGGGCAAGCGCGTACCGGTGTCGCTGAAGTTGTTCCTGATGACCCTCGCAATCATTGATGACCTCGGTGCCATCATCGTCATCGCACTGTTCTATTCCGCTGACTTGTCCGGCGCGTCCCTGGCGGGCGCGGGGGCTTGCTTGATTGCCTTGATTGCGATGAATCGCCTGGGCGTGATCAAGCTTGGGCCTTACCTGATCATCGGCCTGATCCTGTGGGTGTGCGTACTCAAGAGCGGTGTGCATGCCACACTGGCCGGTGTGACCCTGGCATTCTGCATTCCACTGCGCACCCGGAACGCCGAAACCTCACCGCTGCTGACCCTGGAGCACGCCCTGCACCCGTGGGTGGCCTACGCCATCCTGCCGTTGTTCGCGTTCGCCAATGCCGGGGTTTCCCTCACCGGCGTGAGCCTGGAGAGCTTCACCCATTCCGTGCCCATGGGCATCGCCGCCGGCCTGTTGATCGGCAAGACCATCGGTGTGTTCGGCCTCACTTGGCTGGCGATCAAGACTGGTATCGCGTCCCTGCCCAGCGGCGCCAACTGGGGCCAGGTGCTTGGCGTGGCTGTTCTGTGCGGTATCGGCTTCACCATGAGCCTGTTTGTAGGCTCCCTGGCATTTGTGCCGGGTGCCAGCGAGTTTGCCGGTGAAGACCGCATGGGGATTCTGACCGGGTCGATCCTGGCAGCCTTTATCGGGTATGCGGTGACGGCGATGGCGAGTCGCAAAAAAGCCTGAGCCCCTGGGAAAGCAGCATAAAAAAACCCCAACCGGTCACCCGGCTGGGGTTTTCTTTGCCCGATTACTTACCGCTTAGCGAGTAACGCGGCTGGTACCGTCAACAGTCATGATGCGTACGCGGTCGCCAATGCGGAAGATTTCATTTTCCTGCACGGCTTGTACGTAGGCGCGCATACTGCCGTCGTCTTCGCGCACGGTGATTTCCACGCCCTGGGTGCGGGTCAGGCCTTCTTCGGTGGCCGAGCCCAGCAGGCCGCCCGCGACCGCGCCGATTACAGCGGTGACGATGCTGCCACGGCCGCCACCGATGGCGCTGCCGCCAACACCGCCGATGACTGCGCCCGCAGCGCCGCCGATTGGGGTCTTGGTGCCTTCGATTTTCACCGGACGCAGGGATTCGATGGTACCCATGCGCACGGTCTGAACGCGACGCGCCTCATCACGGGAGTACGAGTCGCCGGTCAGACTCGAGGCGCAGCCACCCAACAGCAATGACAGGATGGTAAAGCAGGCAACTAGTAAAACGGACTTACGCATAGCATCAACTCCAAAGGACAGGTATTCATTAAACGCTGTGGCTTGGCGCCTGTCACGGCAAGCCGGGCAGAAAATTGCTTTCATTCAGCCTGAGTACAGACTGCCAGCACCAGAAAACACGACCAACGGTAGCCTAACTGTGGTGCGCAACGGTGCCATCAGCTGCTTGATCATTGTAGCCGCACAATCAAAAGCGCCGAAGTCTCCTGAATAGAGACGTCGGCGCAAGGGGCATGATTCAGGCGGGATGACGAAAGGTGACGCTCAGGGCGCCAGGCGCTCGCGAATCCATTGGGCGTCTTGTACACGATAGTTGAGACGATCATGCAGGCGGCTGGCGCGGCCCTGCCAGAACTCGATGCGCTCGGGCAGCAAACGGTACCCACCCCAATGCTCGGGGCAATCGGGCTGGGTATCGCTGAAACGCTGTTCGGTGGCCTTGAGCAGATCGTGCAGCTCTTCACGGTCACGAATGACCCTGCTCTGCGGGGATGCCCAGGCGCCGAGGCGGCTGCCCAACGGGCGCACCTGGTAATAGGCATCCGACTCTTCAGGGGTGACCTTGACCACGCGCCCTTCAATACGCACCTGGCGTTCCAGGGTCGGCCAGAAGAACGTCATGGCCGCAAACGGCCGCGCCGCAAGTTGCTCACCCTTGGCGCTCTGGTAGTTGGTGAAGAAGGTAAAGCCCTGTGCATCCAGGCCCTTGAGCAGCAGGATGCGACAGTGCGGGCGACCGTCCTGGTCGACCGTCGCCAGGGTCATGGCATTGGCCTCCACCGGCGGCTGTTCGGTTTTCACCGCGTCGCCAAACCATTGGTGGAACAACGCAAACGGCTCGTCGGGGGCCTGGGCCTCGCTCAAACCGTCCCGTGTGTAGTCACGGCGCATATCAGCCAGTGCCTGGGTCATGCGGCTTTATCCTTGTGGTTCAACGGCTCAGTTTTTCGCCTGGTCGTTCGAAGCGGGTGCAGCAGCCTTGGCTTTGGTTGCAGCCGGCTTCTTCGCAGCAGGTTTGGCCGCGGCCTTTTTAGCCGCTGGCTTGGCGGCCGCTTTCTTGGCCGGAGCCTTCTTGGCTGGTGCTTTTGCCGCCGGTGCCGGGGCTGGAGCATTCTGCACGGCAACCATTTCAGCAACCGGTGGCGTCTTGCCCGAATTGTACTGGCTCAGCAGTGCAAGCATCGTTGTACGCTGAGTGAACATGATTTCCATGCGACGATTCAGCGCACGCCCCTGGTTGCTGTCGTTGGCGGCACGCGGCATAAGGTCGCCCATGCCACGCAGCATCAAGCGGTCCTGCTTCAAACCACTGAGGCTGAAGATCGAAGCAATGGACTGCGCACGCTCCTTGCTCAACGCCTGGCTCGCAGGAGCGCTGCCGGTGGCATCGACGTGGCCCAGAACCAGTACGGCGGTCTTGGGATCAGCCTCAACGGCCTTGGCCACACGAGTGAACGGGCCCAAAGTCACCGGCAGCAGCATCGCCGGACGCTTCGGGTTGTAGGAACCGTCTACCGGGGCAATCACGACCAGCACGTTGTCGCGACGCTCCAGTTGCAGCGAACTGCCCTTGATGGCCTCGCGCAGGCGTGGCTCGTAGTCGTCCAGCCAGGCTTGGGTGATTTTCGGGTCAGGCATTGGCACATTGGTCACGTCGACCTTGGCCAACGGCTTTGGCTTGCTTTCGAACGGCCACCACCAGCGGGGTTCGGCGTCGGTCTTGGCGACGACAGGTGCCGCGTCGGAAGTCGGGGTTGCGGCCTTCAGGTCGGCTTTCAGGTCGGCCTTGGCATCGGCGGCTTTTTCTTCGGCACTCTTGGTGGAGAACGGCCACCAGCTGTAGCCGGTATCAGCCTTGGCGGGCGAAGCAGGTGCAGCAGCAGCGGCGACAGGTTCAACAGGCTTGGCGCCGGCAGCTGGTTTGGCATCCGGCTTGGCGTCGGTTTGGGTCACTGCGTCCTTGGTCGCAGCCTTGTCCGATCCAAATGACCACCAATGCCCACCTTCGGCATCATTTTGTGGAGTTTGTGCGCAACCTGTAATAGTGAGGCACAGCGCCAGTGCCAAGGACTTGTTCGATAACATGAGATATCCACAAAATGAGAAAAAACCAGGGGGCCTGATGACCCGTTAAACAGACGCTTAAAGAACATTCAAGTTACAACATGTCGTTCAGCATCTTTTTATACTTGCCTTTGTAACAAAAAATTGTGAAACAGCAAGGGGTTTATAGACAACCGGCCAATATTCCGACCAACTTCTGCGCACGCGGGTCCATAAGTACGTAAGGGCCCAGGGTATTAGTCACAAAACCGAACGCTACATCATGTTCAGGGTCGGCAAACCCGACCGAGCCCCCTGCGCCGGGATGCCCGAAAGCGCGTGGCCCGAGGCCGAACGTGGCATTGGGCAGCTGCGGTTGATCCAACATGCAGCCCAGGCCGAAACGGGTTTGGGTCAATAAGGTTTTATCCGGCCCAATACTGTGTTCGCGGGTCAATTGTTCGAGCATGTCGCTTTCCAGCAAACTACCGTCCAACAAACCGCTATAAAACCCGGCCAGGCTGCGCGCATTACCGTGACCATTTGCCGCGGGTTGCTGCATGCGTCGCCATTCGGGCTTATTAGTGCTGGTCAGAATAGACGGTGGATTGGCAAATGCCCGTGTGGTCATCGCCGCCGGTTCGCGCATCATTACTTGAAGTAACCGTTGCGCGGCTTCATCCCCCATATTGCCCTTGCTGCGCGCTATATGGGCCACCCGATAAAACTCTGCATCCGCCAGGCCAACGTGGAAGTCCAGCCCCAGCGGCCGTGCGACCCGTGCCACGATCGACTCACCCGGCCCGCGCCCATCGGCGCGGCGCAACAGTTCGCCGACCAGCCAGCCGTAGGTAATCGCCTCGTAGCCATGACCCTCGCCCGGGGTCCACCACGGCGCCTCGGCCGCCAGGGTGTCAACCATCAGTTGCCAGTCATACAGGGCTTCGGTAGGCAGCATTTCGCGGATGGCCGGCAGCCCGGCCTGGTGGCAGAGCAACTGGCGCAATGTGATCGCCTCCTTGCCCGCCGCAGCGAATTCCGGCCAGTAGTCAGCCACCGGTGCATCAAGCTTGAGCTTGCCTTCGGCCACCAGTTGCAAGGCAGTGACAGCCGTGAAGGTCTTGGTGCAGGAGAACAGGTTGACGATGGTATCGCTGTGCCAGGCTTCGGCTCCGTCCTTGTCGGCAGTACCGGCCCATAGATCGACGACGGTTTGCCCGCCTACCTGGATGCACAGCCCGGCACCACGCTCCTGGGGATCATCGAACAATGCGGCAAAGGCTTCGCGTACCGCTTCGAACTGCAGCTCGTAATGACCCTGAATCTGCACCTGATTCCCCTCGCAAAGCACCATGAAAAGTGGCCGCCATTCTTTCAGCCATTGTGGGTTTTGTGAACCCGTCAACGACGAATCAATGACCGTTGCCGGAGTGCCCACCTGCATGTCCAGCGCCCTGCCCTGCGCCTTTGCCGCCCTGCCCCTGCTTGGCGCCTTCACTTTCACGCGCCGTGCGGGTCGCCTTGGCTTTTTGCGCCTCACGGCCCAACTGGTCGACCGCCGCCAGGTTGCTCTTGCGCACACTGTCAACGAAGCCCTGGAAAGGTACATCGGTGATGCCAACAAGGCCGAAATGGCCATTTTCGCCATCCAGCAGACGCCCGGTGACCGGCTGGTCCAGGTACTGGAACCAGTGCACGCCAACAATCGATGGCTCGGCCATGGCCTGCTTGAGGAACGTGGCGTACGCCGTACCGCGATCTTCTTCGCGGGCCAATTGCGTCACGCCGCCCCAGAACGGGCCACGGTCGGCCGAGCCGAAGTTGAATTCGGTAATCAACACCGGTTTGTCCAACTCACGCAGGGCGGCGAAGTCATAACCGTCCTGGGGTTTTAGGGTGTACATGTTGAAGCTCAACACATCGCAATACTGCGCGCACGACGCCACTGCTTCCGGGGTGCTCACGGCAAAACGGCCGCCCAGCAACAGTTGGTTCGGCGCGTGCCACTTCAGCGAGTCGGAAATGGTCTTGAAGTAAGCGTCGGCGAAGGTCTTCTGGAAGTACTTGAAGTCAGCTTCGATTTCCGGGTGTTCAGGGCTGGGCATCGGTGGCTCGAAGCCTGGGTCTTCCATCAGTTCCCAACCCGCCAGTTGAATACCCCAGGCTTTGGACAGACCTTCCTCGTTGCGATATTTGTCACGCAGCTGCTTGAGGAACGCGCGCTTGGCCGGGACATCGGTGGTCATGCGCAGGGTGCCGTAAGCCAAGGCGTAGCGGGATTTTGCATCGTCGCCAGGACCGGCCCAGGCCAGTTCGTTGTCGGCAAAAAAGCCGATCAACCACGGATCGTCGCGGTGATCACGAGCGGCGATGGCCACGGCGCGTTCGGTGGCCATCGCGAAACGTGGATCGAACGGATCGGGCATACCGCCCCACCAGTCGGTGCCGGTGCTGATGCTCGCGTAGTCACCCACAATCGACAGCGGCAGGGTATAAGGCACGCGGTCGGCAGTGGCCAGGTCCTCGTCGCTCCAGTTGCCCACGGTATTGAAACCCCAGGCTTGCAGACGGTCCAGGGTGTGCGTCACCCAGCGCTTCTGGTCCAAACTCTCGCCGCCGTAGGTGCGCTGCAGGTTGGCGCCATAAAAGTCATACCAACGCCCCGAACCAAAGCCGCGACCTTCGCCGGCACCGTTGCCGGTGCGGTTATCGCTGCTGCCGTAGTACTTGTCGAAGGATTCGCCGGCCTTGGGCAACGCCGCGAACATCCACTCACGCCCTGCCACGTAGGTCTGGCTGTTGTCCGCAGCCACGGTGTTGACCCCCAGTGAATAGAACGGATGACCTTCAGGCGTCACCAGATACCAGCGGCCGTCGCGCTTCTCTGTGCGGAAAAAGCCGCTGGAATCGAACGCCGGGCCTTTGTTCCAGCCGCCGTATTGGTCCAGGGAGGATTTGTCTCGCTCAGCCAACCAGGTTTTGAGCTGCTGCTGCTCTTTGGCAGCCGACGCCTTGAGCTGCTCGTCGCTGCTGACCTTTTCCGGCCAGCGCGCCCGGGTGGATTGGCCAAAAGCATCGACCAGTTCGCTGTAGGCGGCCGTCATTACCGGCTCGCTGTCCTGCACGCCAAAGCGCTCCAGCAGGATGCTTTGGGCGGCATTGGGCTTGATCATCGACAGGGTCACCGACACCACCTGGCTGCGGTCGATTTCGCCGGCACTGCCGGCCAGTAATACGCGCTGGCCATCCACGGTCATCGGCATCGGCGGGCCAGCCTTCATGCCCTGGCTCAGTGGCGAGTTGGCTTGCAATGGTACCAGCAGGGTCTGCGCAGGCCCGGCCGGCAAGTCGATGCGGCTGACCAGGGTCTTGCCGTCGGCGCTCTGCACCTTGACGTAGAGGGTCAGTGCCCAGTTCATCGCGCTCTGGATACGCAGGCTCATGGCGCTCGATTGCGACCAGTCCCACACACCGGATTGCGGGCTGAGCACCAGGCTTGGCTCGGCCGCCGGGTTGAAGGTGATACGGCGCAGCACCTCGCCTTCGGGAGTTTGTTCGGCGTTGTATTGGGGCAGGCTGGCGTCCTGAGTCGCCACCTTGACCACATCGGCAGGCCGGACGAAGTTGAACAGCGTTTGTTGCCCGGCAGGCGCGGCCATCAACGGCGCAGCGAACAGCAAGGCAAAAAGAGCGGGCAGCGTGCGAATCATACGAACAAGGTTCTCCCAGACGGCCGGTGAATGGCCTGGTGATAGTGATGAGATAGACCACAAAGTGGGCGAATTCGCCCACGGGGGTTTAAGAAATTTCGCGCCTGAACGGCGGCAACGCATTGAGGATAGCTTTGCCATAGCGTTGGGTGACCAGGCGGCGGTCAAGCAAGGTGATGGTGCCGCGGTCTTGCTCGGTGCGCAGCAAGCGCCCGCAGGCCTGCACCAGCTTCAATGAGGCATCCGGCACCGAGATTTCCATGAACGGGTTGCCGCCACGGGCTTCGATCCATTCGGCCAGTGCGGCCTCGACCGGATCATCGGGCACCGAGAACGGGATCTTGGCGATCACCACGTGTTCGCAATAAGCGCCAGGCAAGTCCACGCCCTCGGCAAAACTTGCCAGGCCGAACAATACGCTGGAATCACCGCCGTCGACCCGCGCCTTGTGCTTGTTCAGGGTTTCCTGCTTGGACAGGTTGCCCTGGATAAACACCTGTTTGCGCCAGTCGCGGTCGAGGCCATCGAACACGTCCTGCATCTGTTTGCGCGACGAGAACAGCACCAGGGTGCCGCGCGAACCTTCCACCAGTGACGGCAGATCGCGAATGATCGCCGCCGTGTGGGCAGCCGCATCCCGAGGGTCAGCCTTGAGGTCCGGTACGCGCAGCACACCGGCATCGGCATGATGAAACGGGCTCGGTACCACAGCGGTAACGGCCTTTTTCGGCAGGCCGGCGCGCATACGGAAGCGATCAAAGGTGCCCAGGGCGGTCAGCGTGGCCGACGTTACCAGGCAGCCGTAGGCCACGTTCCACAGGTTGCGGCGCAGCATTTCAGCGGCGAGGATCGGGCTGGCGTTGACCTCGATATCAAACAGCGCACCGCTTTCCGACAGGGTAAGCCAACGGGCCATGGGCGGGTTGTCTTCCGGATCTTCCACGGTGAACGCGGTCCACAGCTCCCAGTTACCCTGTGAGCGGGACAACAGGCTGCCGAACAGCGGATACCACTCCTCGGCCTGGTTGCTGGCAATGCCGATATTGACCTCGCCGTCCATGCCTTCCTTGAGCAAATCCGTAAGGCGGGTGAACAAGTCGGTCAGGCGTGAAAAGCCTTTCTTCAGCTCGATGCCCATTTCGCGCATGTGCTCGGGGATCATGCCGCCGACAAAACGGTGGCGCGGGCGCTCACGGCCCTCGACGTCTTCGCCGGGCTTGAAGTCGGCCACCTGTTCGCAGGCGCTGAACATGAATTGCTGTTGGGTCTTGATCTCCCGCGCCAGCTCCGGCACCTGCTCGATCAGCTTTCCCAGGTCGCCGGGCAGCGGATGCTGGGCCAGCAACTTGGTGAGGTTCTTGGCAGTGGTTTCCAGCCAGTCGGCAGTGGAACGCAGGCGCGTGTAATGGGCGAAGTGGCCGATGGCTTTGTCCGGCAGGTGGTGACCTTCGTCGAACACATAAAGCGTGTCGCGTGGGTCGGGCAGCACCGCGCCGCCGCCCAGTGCCAGGTCGGCCAGCACCATGTCGTGGTTGGTGACGATGACATCCACCTTGCCCATGCCTTCGCGGGCCTTGTAGAAGGCGCACTGGCCGAAATTGGGGCAATGGCGATTGGTGCACTGGCTGTGGTCGGTGGTCAGGCGCGCCCAGTCGGAATCCTCCAGGGCGGTGGGCCAGCTGTCGCGGTCGCCGTCCCATTTGTTGCCGGCCAGTTTCTCGATCATGCTGGTAAACAGCTTCTGGCTGGCCTCGTCGACCTCGATCTTGAAGCCTTCTTCTTCGAACAGCGATGCGGTGGCGGTTTGCGCATGGCCTTCCTGCAGCAACACGTCGAGCTTGGACAGACACATGTAGCGGCCACGGCCCTTGGCCAGGGCGAAGGTAAAGCTCAGGCCGCTGTTGCGCATCAGGTCGGGCAAGTCTTTGTAGACAATCTGCTCTTGCAGGGCGACGGTGGCGGTGGCGATCACCAGGCGCTTGCCGGCGGCCTTGGCGGTGGGGATCGCGGCCAGGCTGTAGGCCACAGTCTTGCCAGTACCGGTGCCGGCCTCGACGGCCACGACCGCAGGTTCGCCCTCGCGGCGACCTTCGTCATCGGTGTCGATATCCCCGAGGACTTTCGCCACTTCGGCGATCATCAGGCGTTGGCCGTAGCGCGGTTTCAAGCTCTTGGCTTCGAGAAAACGCGAATAGGCGCCCTGGATCGTGGTTTTGAGTTCAGTGCTGATCATGGATAGTCGGGCGCAAAAAACGCTGGATAAATTTTCAGTGGTTCGGATCGGCCGCTATCATACCCCGCTAATTAATCCCGCGCAGAACGGAGTACCACAATGACCGCGTTTAGCCTCGCTTACACCCTGCATGTACTGGCCGCCCTGATTTGGGTCGGCGGTATGTTTTTCGCCTGGATGATCCTGCGACCCGCCGCCATGGCGGCCCTTGAGGGCCCTGCCCGGCTCAAGTTGTGGGCAAATGTGCTTCAACGTTTTTTTGTGTGGGTGTGGGTCGCGGTCGTGATTTTGCCGATCAGCGGCGTTGGTTTGCTGCAACTGCGCTTCAACGGTTTTGAAACCGCGCCGCGCTATGTGCAGGTGATGATGGGGTTGTATCTGGTGATGACTGCGCTGTTTATCCGCATCCAGGCGTTGAAGTTCCCGGAACTGCGCAAGGCGGTGGCGGCTGAGGACTGGCCGGCGGGCGCGGCTGCGCTGGGGCAGATTCGCAAATTGGTGGGGATTAATCTGATCGTAGGGTTGGTGGTGGTGGCGATTGCTTCGGCTCGACCGATGTTCTGAGGCGAGGCTTGCATCGCCATCGGGGTGTGGATATCTACACAACTACAGTTCGCCGTACCCAACGGTAACCACGATGCGAAGCGAGCCGCTCTTGATCTTGATCTGCTTTTGATCTTAAGCGCCCCGTCAAACCACGCTGGCCGGAATTCGACAGGGATTTGGGGGGTAAACCGGCAGGGATGCCGGTTTAGCCGCCCCACGCCATGGATGGCGCGTGGCGGCGACCCCCCAAATCACTGGCGGATTACGGGCACACCGAGCCTAGGCGAGGTGCCGAGTGGTGGGGCAAGAGCGTTTTGCTTACTTTTGTCTGGGCCGGCATTCCGGCTTTTCAAAAGTGAGCCGCTGTAAGAGCGGAGCCAATAGCAGCCGTTACCCAAATAACGGATATGTACTCGGTCTGATCCAGCATCCTGGTCGGCCCTGAGGCCGCCATCGGGGGCAAGCCCCCTCCCACCTGAAATGCATTCCAACATGTGGAAGGGGCGATGCGACGACTCGCCTTGCCCCGGTAGCATCGGAACAGTCGACTCAAAGCCGCTGAATGGTCACCGCCCCCGCAGGCCCGGCCGGCCCCGGCTGCCCTTCAAGCCCCGGCCGACCCTTGTCGCCACCATCGGCGCGGTACACCAGGCAGCCCTTGGACTGCCCACCCTTGCCAGGTTTACCCGCCACGCCAGGCAACCCACCGGCACCGCCGTCCACCCAGACCTTGATTTGCTCAATCGGGAAGTCCTGCGGCAACTCCAGACGTACCTGCGCACCCGCCGCACCCGGCAGGCCGTCACCGCCGTTGTCACCGTTAAACCCGCGCCCGGCCGAACCCCAGGTGCAGCCTGGGTCCACACCGTTGGCGCCATCCAGGCCCGCGTACCCTTGGGCACCGGCACCGCCGCGGGCGTCTACCGACAACGCTTCAGCAGTGAGGGAATTGATCCGCAAGGTCAGGTCACGCCCAGCCTTGGCAGGTTTTTCATGGGTGCCGGGGGCGCCGCGCGACGTGATCTGGCTACCCTGCTCCAGTTGCGCCTGGCGCACTTGCATTTGCAGCGCGCTAGCGCCGGGAACAATGGTGATGCGTGCGTCACGCCCCAGGTGCAACTCATCCACAGTGACCTGACTGATAGTGGCCGGAATCAGCAAAGTGCCATAGTCCGCCACGTCCAGGCGCTCAAGCTGCAACACGCTGGTGCTGCTGGGGAGGCGCATCAACGAGTTGGTTTCGACACTGACGCTCTGGGCCAGGGCAATGGGGCTGACCAGCAGGGCCAACAGAAAAACCTTACGCATCATGGGGCTCCTGAGTGTTTTCAAATTTTTCTTTGAGCGCACAGTAACGACTTCTACCGGCGATTTGCCAGTGAAGGATCAAAAAACTTCCGCTGGTACGGTACAAGCCGCCGTGGCCCTGACCGCAATGTCCTAGGCTGGCACGCCCAGCCGCGCTAGTCTCTACCGTCCTGATGTGAGGATCTGCAATGACCGCTGGAATTTCTTCCCGTACACCCCAGCAAGCCCTGGCTGCCCTGCTTGAGTTGCACCAGCCCAAACGCCTGCTGTTATTGGGCGCCAGCCAGTTTCCGGCGCTGGAGGCGTTTAAAACCGCGCACCCGGATGTGAACGTCTGTGTCGCCGCACCTGGGCCACTGCCTGCCGAACTGGCAGCGCAGCGTTTTGATTTGGCGCTGGTAGTCGATTGCCTTGAACACTTGCCCAAGCCTCAAGGTCTGACGCTTCTGGGCGGCATTCGAAACCTCAATGCCAGCCGGATCGCGGTGCTGGTCGACCTGCGTGCCTGCGACTGGAAGGACACCGACTTCTTTTCCCTGGCCTTGCAAGCCGGCGAGCGCTTCCAGCGCGATGAGCAAGTTCTGACGCTGTTTACCTATGATCTGCTTGACTATAAACAAGTGCCCGACTGGCTCAACGCACGCTTCTGGGCCAACCCGGAGAATTTTGGAAAGTATTGGTGGTAACCCGATGATCTGACTCCTTGCAAGCGTTAGATTCCCATTGTATTAGATAGCAGCCCCTTACGAACTCCTAGCCTGAGCTGGTAATTAAAGGGCGATCTAATGACCCTGAATCTGTTAAAGCAGGCTTAAGGGATTGGGTATCTGCTCTAGTAAGGGATGGCAGATGGAGCTTGTAAACGCTACTAAAGACTTTGTGATCGCTGGGCAACCCTACCCGGGATTCCCCGTTCTTCTGTGGGACTCGATGGAGAGTTGTGTCCCCGCCAATCAATTTTTTCGCCATTACTTAATTCGCGGTGCTATAGGGTCTAAACGCTCCTGGCCAAGTACTGGACGCTCTCTTTATGATTTCTTCAGCTTCCTCCAAGCGCACGAACTGGACTGGCGGGACGTAGATCGAGGTGAGGCTAAGAGTCTTGTGTCTGCCTACCGAGACTATTGCTTGGACACGTGCGGCCTGGCTCTGAACACTACACGCCAGCGACTGACGTACATCTGTAAGTTCTACGAATTCGCCCTAGATAATGGCTGGGTGAAGCGCCTGCCGTTCGGTCATGAAGAGCGCACCGTAAAGCGTGAATGTGGCTTCCTTGCGCATGTCGATGCCCGTGGTGGTCAGGTGATGGCAAACAATGTGATACCGCGTTACCACAAGATTTTGCCCAAGTTTCTAAGCATGGCCGAGATCAAATCTCTCCTGGCCGAAGCGGAGAACCCTCATCACAGGATGATGATTCGCCTGGCGTTGCATACAGGTCTGCGCCGCGAGGAAATCGCTTCCTTCCCGCTGGCATATGTTTTCGACCCAGACAAGGTTGGACGAGCCGAACGCAACATCCGCATTCGGCTCGATCCGTTCGACGGCAGCGGTATGATGACCAAGGGCAGCAAGTCACGGGATATTTACGTCAGCCGCCAGTTCATGGATGAACTCAATCGCTATGTGACGAAGATACGCGGCGAGCGCGCCTCGTTAAGCAAGACTCCACAAAAAGCCTTGCTCCTTAACCAGTCCGGTAAACCCTATGGTGACGATGGCAAAAGCCTCAACCGGATCATCAGCGAGACCGGCAAGCGGGCTAGAATCAAGGTCCACACGCACATGCTCCGTCACACCTATGCAACCCAAACCCTAGTTAGCCTCCAGCGTACCCCTAACAGAGGTCTGGAGCCTTTGGTCTTCATTCAGCGACAACTCGGCCACAGCTCGATTCAGACAACCATGGTGTACCTGCATCTGGTCAATGAAATGGCCGACAAGGCGGTGCTGGCGTATGACGATGAATTGAACGCACTGGTAGGGGCTGCTTGATGGGCAAACGCAAGATATTTACGAAGACCGACCTCAACGTCCCGCAAGTCGAGCACAGTCAGGATATGGCAGGTAATGTGGTGATTCTGCCAGAGGTAATTCCGCCGATTAATACAAAGATTACGTTCGGGCGGAACGCCACCTCGGCCCGTACCTTCGATTTTGCCCGCTGGTATGGCGCTGACATAGATCCCATCACCTATGCTTGCCAGCGCCAGATCGAACGCTTCCTCTCAGAAGGGAACGCCGTCATCGCGACGAGCTCGGTGACTGCTTACTGCAGGCAAGGATTGCGCCTTTTTCTCGACTACTGCTTGCTGCACGCGACGGCATTTGGCCGAGAATTGGCGTTGACCGATATAACCCGGGACCTGATCGACGGTTATCTCGGCCATCTTGCCGGGATGGGCGTGAAAACTACCTATCAGAAAAGCACCTACGCGAAGACTAAGTCCGTACTGATCGCTTTGGGGCGGCGTGGACTGGTCCACCTTGTCACCTCCGGCGATTCCGCGACCTTCCCATATAATCCCTTTCCAAACATCAACCGCAAGACCATGCGCGCGATGGCGCTCTCTAAGCGCGAGCAGGGAGCTTTAGTGGTGGCGCTGCGACACGCCATCAAGCCGATTTGGAATGATGATGTAAATATAACCAGTGAACTCCTAAGCATTATCCTGCTGCTCGTGGCACTGCACACTGGGCGCAATACCACGCCACTGGTGGAAATGGGTCGCGACTGCCTGCGCTCGCACCCTAAGGACAACACCGTGTTCCTGGTGCTATGGAAACGGCGCGGTTACAACTCCAGCAAGGTGGCCCTCCGCGCCGCGTCAGACGCCGAACGCCTTTTGGAATCCACGCCCAGCGTGAGAACCAACCTAGAACGGCTGATCCGTCGCGTGATGACTCTTACCGAGCCTTTGGATGCAGAAGCACCGGTTGACCTCAAGGGCCGCGTGTGGCTGTATCGCTCTCGTGACCGGAAAAACGCCGGCGAAGTCCATGCCTTGACTTCTGCATCGTTGGGAGAGGCCGCAATAAGCTTTGTAGCTCGCTATAACCTGACAGACAGCGACGGAAAGCCACTGCGCATTAACATCTCACGCCTGCGCAAGACCTTCGCCAACCGCATCTTCGAGCTGACCGATGGCGATTTGGTAACCACTGCCGCAGCCCTCGGCAATACCCTGCGGGTAGCCGACCAAAACTACTTGGCACCCGGTAATGTTGCCCGTCGCAACTGGCAGTTCATGGGCGAGGTACTGGTGCAGGAGATGCTAACCCAGACCATTGGAGCGACTTTTACGAATACCCCCATGGGCCGCTGCTCCGACCCGGTGAACGGCCAGTACGCCCCGAAGCGCGAGGGCGCGACCTGCATGAACTTCATAAACTGCCTGCGGTGCAGTCACTATGCGGTGACCGCCGAGGATCTGTATAAGCTGTTCAGCTTTTACTTCCGCGTGCTGACCGAGCGCTCACGTATGGACAAGCGGCGCTGGGCACGAGAGTACGCTCACATCCCCCGTTTGATAGACCACTACATCATTGCCGAGGGCCTTCGTCGCGGCACGTTCAAGGCAGCCGTCGTGGAGGCTGCCCGTGAGCGTGCCCGCATCCTGCCGCATCCGTTCTGGTCAGTTGATCTGATTGACAATCTGGAAGTCTTTGCATGAGCGATAACACCTTGGTGGCAACAACCTTTGCCCTATTTGCAGCCCTGCCTGGTGATGTGCGTGGACTCTCTGAATCCGAGCGCGACACCCTAATTGTCAGCACCACTCAGATCGATGGAAAGTGGGTCATCCTTAGCCGCTACGGCGATAATATTTGGCAACTCGATGGGTGCGCCAGCAACGTGGAGATGAGCAAGAAACGGCTGGACTTCAACAAACTACCGTCGGCATTTCTAGAAGTGATGAAAGCAGTGTTGTACCGCTACCTACGACGTGGCCTCAGAGGCGGCGCGCGTCCTAAAGGCGGCTCTATGAGACGCTTATTTCACGATGCACAGCCATTCTTAAGCCATTTGCAGGCGCTTAAACTCGATCACATTAACGCGGCGACCCCCATGGTCTGCGGGACCTATGTGAACGCATGCAAGGCGTATCGTCAAACCAAGCTATCCAAGGGTAAGCCACTTTCGCAAGCTGCAATAAGTACCCGTTTCAAAGCCGTCGAAGCGCTCTATGAACTCAGTCAATATACCGACGATCGGATGCCGGCGCATCCATGGCCGGAGACTTCAGCAAAGGCATTGGCAGGGCTCACCGGCCGTGGATTTAATTACGAGAGCAAAACGCATCTGATCCCCGATGATGTGTTCTGCGTTCTGTTCGAGCGAGCCTACCAGCAAGTTGAACGCGGTCTGCACCTGCTTGACCTCCGCGATGCATTAGAAGTTCTAACGACGCAGCGAAAAGGGCAACTTACCAGTGCCGTCTATGTCGCTATGAATGTTCAACTTGGCGCTCTTGGTTGGGAGGGCGGTCTGAACTCATTCACTAAGGCATTACTCGATCTGCGGACTTCTTGTTACATCGTCGTAGCCAGCACCTCCGGCTGTCGAAATCACGAGCTAACCAACCTACAGTCAGGCGCACACCACCGCACTGAGGACGATGAAGGCACCACATACCACTGGATGCGCGCTCGCTCGGAAAAAACCGATACTGGTGTGCATGACTGGATGATCCCCGAAGTCGCTGTGCGCGCCCTGCGCGTAATGGAGCGCTGGGCCGCGCCCTATCAGGCCAAGCTTGCCGCCGAAATCATGCAGCGTAGACGCGCCAATCCATATGATCCGCAGATAGTAGAGGCACAGAAACACCGCCATGCGCTCTTTCTCGCTGTTGATCGAAAAAATAATCTGGCACGCACGCTTAGCAACAAAAATTGGAATGGGCGACTTAAAGCATTCACGAAGAATTGCGGTCTGAGTTGGAATCTCACTACCCATCAGTTCCGCCGCAAGTTCGCCAACTACGCCGCACACAGCCGTTTCGGCGACCTGCGCTACCTCAAGGAGCATTTCGCGCACTGGTCGTTGGACATGACGTTGAGCTACGCCATGGATGATACTTGGGGACAACATCTGGACCTTGAACTGTACGACGATATTCAGGGAGAGGTGGAAGACATAAAACTCGGCGTCGTGGACAAATGGCTAGGTGACGCCCCCCTGGCCGGTGGCTATGGCAACGCGCTGAAAAAGTGGCAGCGAGAACCACAGAACCTGCTGATTTTCAAGGATCATGCCTCGATGCTGAAGTCCATTAGTGAGAGTACCGCAATCCGGAGCAACGGCCACGCCTGGTGCACGGCGGACAATGACGGTTGCGTCGGCAACACCCTTGAACGTACCCGCTGCGGCGACTGCAACCATGCCGTGATAGGACGCGGTCATGCGCCCATTTACCAACAATTATACGATGATCTGAAAGGGCTGCTGCATTGCACAGACATTGGCGAGGGCGGCCGCCAGCGCGTTGAGCGCAACCTGAATCGCTGCCGTGACGTACTGGCACAGTTGGGAATGGACCCGGAGACTCTAATCGCATGAAACTCAAAGATAAGGCGACCAACTACAAACCTGCCGAGGATCGCGAGAAGGATCTGAAACTCGCCCTCCTCCGCATCCAGAAGGGGCGCGCCCGCCCTGGGGAGTCCAAGATTACCATCGCGGCGGTCGCCCGTGAGGCGGGCGTATCAACGGCGCTAATTCACAACCACTATCCGCGAATTGCCGAGGCTATCCGAGAGGCTCAAGGTCGCTCCAGTCGTGCCATGCGTGATGTGAAACAAAAAGACTTGATTGTGGAACGCAAAAAGTCTGCAGCGTACCGCCAGGAGATCGAAGAGCTGCAGACCAAGCTCGCCAGTCTTGCTTCCATCAACGAAGTACTGATGGACGAGAATCGTGTGCTCAAAGCTAAGATGAACGACAGCAAAGTGGTCGATCTGGCCTCAAGGAAACCGCACGGGTAAGTAGATTCCGTTTTCCTGCTCAGTTCTCCTTGCCTCCACCGATTTGTTGTGTGGACTGCTCGTTCTGGATAACGGTGATAACCAGCGAGCGCCTATCTGGCGTTGCATAAGTAAATTCTTGGTGTTGTTCATCGCGGTTGTCGCACCTACGTAAATAAACCGGCCCATCGCTCGTTGGGCACTGAGATAATTAGTAGACCGGCAGCCATGTCGAGCCGGGGGCCGCGTGGATCTGAGCACCGAGCTTGCACAGTGTCGACTACTCACAACGCAACCTGTCTGCATGCTCAATGAGCAACTCCTCGATCAAAAGAGTGCCTAGGTAGGTCAAAAGCAGCGCAACCGGAGGAGTGCCCGCAAAACTCAATTTCGGTTTGCATAGCCAAAACCGTGCTTTTTCTTCGTCCCCAAACACCGCTTCGGCCATGGCTGCTACATGAGCAAGTCGAAACAATCGATCACTCTCACCCAACGTCAAGCGCTGTCCTCGCGCAAATCGGCGATGGAGAGTGCTCATCGAAATAACCTGGCTGAGCGTGTCAGTGCTGAAGAGGCTCTGCTCGCACCAAGCCTTTATCCTCCTAAGCTAGAAGCCCGCCACGATAATTTCGTGAATTCTTTGTCTATCAGCGTCGACTGGAGGTTCGTCCAGGTACAGCAACAGTAGAAGACGGCTCAGCTCGCCGTATTGGTTCAGCAGTACGGCTAGGCCGCGCCCAATGACCTCATCGGTCGATCATCTGTGCACCAGGTCGCCATCCTCATTACAGGCCACCAGGCGCCGATCGTTTGCTGTAGCGCTTTATCCAGGCATAGAGGCTATGCGTCGACACGCCAAGACGCGCCGCCACATCAGCGACAGGCAGCTCCTTTTCGGTCACTTGATTGACCGCTTGGATTTTGTGCGTAATTGCATCGACTTGACCACCTATTTGCATTCGACTTGACCAGGCGTTGGCATCGGACTTGACCAGTGCACATCGTATCCATGACTGGCTAAGGTCGATCCAAAGCAGTCAACCACTTGGGCCGTCTGAGTGTCATCGAGTGAGGATATTGGCGCAGCAATCTTGAGTGGGATGGCGCCTGCCCGCAGTGGGCGAATCTGTGATGCGAGCCTTTGCGGCCGTCAGAAAAAACGACAGTCCGCTCCTGGCCGCTAGCGAACATCTAGGAACGACAGCTTCTGGCCGCTCTGTGCCGGTGACGGCAGGCGAGATTTGGCGAGCACCAGTCATACACACCTCTGGAACCATCTAGAGGATGATCAACGCGTAACGCGTTTTTTGCACCACAATGACGCCAGAATGCCTATGGCAATCGACACCAGTGGAATGCTTGAAGCAATGCTCAGTGTTGGAAACACCAAGAGTATTTGCGAGTCGTTACCTCTGCGCCGATTCTATATTTCAATCTCAGGCGCGTACTTTTCTGCCGTGAAAACCACGCCCGACTTTTCAACAGAGTCGGTCGTTTCCTGCCTTCCTGAATGACAGCTATTTATTGTCCGTGGTCTTCTTAAGTATCGCTTTTGATCAGATACGGAGCTATAGCTCTGACGGCTGGGGTAGAAGGCGGGATGGATCACAAGCGAGTTCGCTTGCAATCCGATACAGCTTCTCGATCGTGATGTTTACTTCTCCTCGCTCGATCCGCCCCATGTAGCTGCGGTCAATATTGCAGGCTAGCGCTAACGCATCTTGAGAGATCCTACGGACCGTTCTCTGTGCCCGGATGCGTTCCCCCAACGCTTTCGCCAATTTATCCATGCCTGCCTCAATTCCACTTAAGGCGGCACTATCATGCGTTTGCGGACCCAGAGGCCACGGACTATAATCCGTATTTTTTTGCGTTATTAACTGTCCTGGTACCTCAATGAAATCGGGTTCATATATTTTCGATAGGCGTCTGTATGAGCTGCTTCTAGACGAGGGGAGAGCGAGTTTTACGACTCGTGAACTTCGTGATGCCTATGCGCAACGCCTTGAAGGCATGACTTTTCGAATCGGTGATGTGCGCCGCTATGTGTATGAGCAGATTCGCCGAATGTTGCGCATCGGTTGGCTTGTGCACCATGAAGAGCGTCTCGCGCGGGGGCAGGTCTACCACTTGCAACCCATACCAGCCCATTTGCAGTTGGAGCTGATCGATAACGGGTTCGAAAACAGCCTCAATGCTGCATTTGAGCACCAGCAGGAGCCTTTAGTACTTGATAATGCGGCCCTACCTTTGAGCGTTTCGTCCGGCTCCGATCAGCGCTTGGAATCGCTCCATAAAGAGATTCGTTTGGATTTCCTGTCTTCGATGGGTGAGGCGGAGCGGTATAAGTTGCTTCTGGAGGATATGCCGCATCTGCGTGACAAGGTCGAAAGCGAGTACCTAGACGCGCGAGACCGCAGTTCACGTTTGTTGGGGCATCTCCGCGCTATCGAGAAGACACTCAAGAAGCTTGCCGCCATACGATGACTAGATCGCTACGAGACTGGCAAAACAGATGCATCAACAGGGCGTTGGAGCACTTTACTGTCATGCCACATTTTTTCTGTCAGGCAACTCCTGGTGCCGGCAAAACACGAATGGCGGCAGAGCTGGCTGGTCAACTGCTTGAGCAGAACAGAATCGAACTAGTTTTGTGCTTCGCTCCGTCTTGCCAGGTTGTTGAGGGATTTCGGTCAACCTTTGCTGCTGTGCTTGGCAAGCGCCTCGACGGCCGGATAGGTGCCGTGGGTGCAGCATTCACCTACCAGGCCATGGAATATCGAGATGAGGCATTCTGGCAGCTCCTTGATGACTACCGTGTGCTAGTTGTCTTCGATGAAATCCACCATTGTGCCGGCCATGATTCGCTGCTCAGTAACGCTTGGGGGCAGCAGATAATGCAACGAATACAGAATCGCGCGACCTTCACTCTGGCACTCTCCGGTACCCCGTGGCGATCTGATGATCGAGCCATTGCCCTGGCAAGATATTCCACACCCGAAGGGCATTTGATCTGCGACTACCGCTATGGCCTAAAAGAAGCCATTGAAGACGGAGTTTGCCGTTCCCCTCGAATTGTCTTGCTCGACAATCAGAAAGTGAAACTCACTGAGGAGCTGGGAGCCGATAGTTCCGTCAGGCTGTTTCCAAGCTTTGCCAATCTCCTGGAGGAATCACCGATCACTTACGAAGAACTGCTTCGGCATGACGAGGTGATCGCTCAACTGCTCGATCTGGGCTGCAGCAAGTTAAGCCAGCTTCGCCAGTTCAAACCGAATGCCGCCGGCTTGGTTGTAGCCACCGACATCGAACATGCTCAACAAATTGCCCAGGCCCTGGACGCCCGGGGAGAAGGTTGCCGCATCGTGACAAACAAAACTCCGGACGCTCAACAGATGATCAATGCGTTCAGACAGAGTTCTAGCCGTTGGATTGTCGCGGTCGGGATGATCAGTGAAGGCACCGACATTCCCCGCCTGCAAGTGTGCTGCTACTTCAGCCGTATCCGAACCGAATTGCACTATCGGCAAGTGCTGGGGCGAGTGCTTCGAAGAACAGGGGAATCCGATGATCAAGCTTGGCTGTTCATGATCGCGGAGCCGACGTTGCGAGGCTTTGCGGAGCGAATTGCGGAGGACCTGCCGGATGACTTAGCAGTGTTAAATGTTCAGGCGCCAGATTTTACTTCAAGTTCAAAGCCGGGTCTGAGTGGCGTTATTTCCAGTGAAGATGGGCTGAATGGCCGTATCAAAAGGGAAGTTCAGCAGACTATTGAAGCGGAAAACACGAACATCGTCTCTCTCGGACGGGGCGTAACTGGACCAAGCTATCAGGTGAGTTTTTCGCAGCATTTCAGGCAGCAGTTACTTGCTTGTTTTTAGTGGTCGAAAACAGAAATTAACGTCTACTCCGTTCCATGCCGTGCCCGACCCCATGGTTTAAAGGGTTATCGCTGCCGGTTGCGAGCGGCTGATTTGGGTCGTCTTCTGCCCGTCGCGAGACGGAAGAAAACGACCCGATACAGCCGGTCGACACTGGCAGAAGTGGACCAAATGCGGAATTTATCTGCTATGACACCAATGACTAGCTGGTCTGTGAGGTAGGCTGTAAAAATATGATCACTACAGTGAGCCAAGATGATTGCTTAAGCTATTTCGTCGTCGTGCATGGCATTGACATTGAGACCTACGAACGACTGGCCGTTCGCTTCGAATGTCGTCGTGGCGGCATGCGAGTGACGGACGGAAGCCGGTATATCTCTATCCCAGTCACGATGGCTGCCTTAGAGGGCACCCTTGATTGGGTCAAAACCGAACTCGGGGGGCGCTACTGTGAGCTGTATTTAATAGTGTGCGTCGCAACCAAATTGTCTTGGAGCGAGGTTGTCATCAACTCTGAGATAGCTTTGCTCGCTGGTCAAGCTGGTGCGGCAATTAAGGTTGCTTTTAAGCGAGCGTGATTGGCCGCGCATAGTCATTTGCCGTTGGTCCCGCGAATCCAACACGGCACAGCCAGGTTCAGAGCTGATGGCTATGGGGAACAATAAAATATCTGCGCCCATCAATGCCAGACGACGAGCAGTTTCTGGAAACCATTGGTCCCAACAGATTGCCAGGTCAACATGCCCAAAGGCCGTATCAGAGACGCGAAAACCGGTGTCGCCAGCGCTGAAATATTCCTTCTCCCGATACCCAATGGTATTAAAGATATGAGCTTTGCGGTATACCTTCAGCAAGCGACCGCTGGCATCGCCAAACAAAGGAGGTTGAAATAGGCATTACCGGCTTTCTCAAACCAGCTCAACGGCAGTACCACACCTAATTCTCGAGCCAGCGTAGCAAAGCTGCTGGAGTATTCGGCTGTACTGATACTCTTCGGCGTGCGCTAAGTGTATGTGTCGCTGAATGAAGTACGGTGTTGCGAACAGCTCCTGCAGCAAAATGACCTGAGCCCCTTCGGCCGCCGCCTCAAGCACTAAGTGCTCGACACGATCAGGGTTAACGGGCCGTTTCAAGGTACATGGCATTTGTGCGGTGGCAATGGTCAACCTTCCCATAGCGTCGACCTTAGATAGGCTAGGCTGGCTGCTGTTGAGTGATGTAATGCACGCTTCCACCGCCATGAGCCAACTGATTAATGCGCACCGGCACTACTTCGCGCTGTGGGAAAACATGGCCCATAATGGTGGCGGCAGAGTGATCTGCCTTGATGCCATATGCCGGCATTATGATGGCGCTACTGGCGATATAGAAGTTAGAGTACGACGTGCAAAACACTTTGGTCTTGGTGTCGATAGCATCGCTGGCATCATGTAATTCGATCAGCCGGAGAGACCTACCGCGAGCGTCGGTAACCAGCTCAAGTGCACGGCCGTTTTCGGGACTACTTCGGCCTATACCAATTGCTGATCGTAGGTTGCGTCCACCAACAACACAGCGGGCCGAACAAATGTGCACAAACCGTCGACAGTCACATAGCGCGGATCGCCCGGAAGCCAGATAGTCATTTTCAAACCAAGCAAGCGCTTGAAGATTTCATCAATATCAGCCTTTGTGATGCACGAACTGCGATTAGGATTGAGCAACACCGATTCGGTGGTGATGAATGTGCCCCCACCGTCCACTTGAATTGCACCACCTTCATTGCTCAATACAGTACCGAAACAGTCTAGACTAAGGTAATTAAGCGCCCGTCGTGCCATGCTTTCGTCAAGGTCGAGAGCCGACTTGCCTCAGCATTGGAACGCTAACTGACACCGGTCAGGCCTTGTTGCGAATGGCAAATGAAACTCGGCCCGGAATCGCTGCACCAGCTATTATTAATTGCCAGTTCTATCAACTTGATGTTCGCCCCACAGAAAGCTTCTGCGCTCGTCAATGACGATGGGGCGACAATCATATTCACAGGTTCGAATCAATGGCTACGTGAGCGAAGTCACGTTGCACGCACGGAAACGTCACCTCCCAACTGGACTCCCACAGGATCTTGTTATGGGGCCAGAGCATCCACATCGCCGCATGCCCAGTTCAAGGCCCAATTAGTAGTCATCATCCAACCGCAATTAACACTTTGATCTTGCCGCATCAAAATAACTTTCAGCTATATCAATATATTTAAATAAAACTGCTTAGTTGGTAGTTGCGCTTATGTTAGGACTGTAAAATCTGGGGACCATATATTTAGTTTTACATACAGTTAATTAGAGGAGCTAAGCGATGTTGAAGCACTGGCCGCCAGTAAATACCCTACGCGGCTTTGAAGCGGCAGCCCGGCTAAGCAGTTTTCACCGGGCGGCCGCTGAACTGAATCTAACACCGTCGGCGATTAGTCAGCAGATCCGTGCGCTCGAGGCATACCTTGGACAGCCTTTGTTTTTCCGTATTGGACGCAGCGTTAGCCTGACCGATGCAGGGTATGACCTGCTCAGCACTACTCAGGAGCTACTGCAGCAGCTGGCGATCGGCTTTGGCCGTCTTAAGCAATATCAAAAGCCGAATCAACTGATACTCAACACCACACCAGCATTTGCTCGCCATTGGCTACTGCCGCGCCTTGGTGATTTTCAACGCGAGCATCCGAAGGTGGATCTGTGGGTTTTCACCACCTTCGAAATACCGGACATGACCATTCAAACGATCGACATTGCGGTGCGAAACGATATCAGTTCACAGGCGGAGTGCAGCTTCAAAGTACTGTATGCCGATCGACTTTATCCAGCCTGTCACCCACGCGTGATGATGATGCCTCCCGAAAAGCGCATGACGCTACACGGCGAACGTGAGATGGATTGGAGTAATTGGGTGGTTGGGGCAGGTATTGACGTCGGCCAGCAGGATCATGGTCTGAATTTCTCTGATCCCGGCCTTCTGCTAGACGCAGCTTGTTCCGGGCTCGGCATCGCACTTGTCAGCGAATTGCTGAGCCGGCCAGCGCGTGATAACGGCATGCTGCAACCCATGACGTCTCAAACTATTCGGGGCCAGAACTGGGCGCTATTAACGCATCGTGGCAGTGAGGAAAATGCTCAGTGCTTCACAGAGTGGCTCGTACGTCACCTGAACTAGATCATACGATCGAAAGAGCACTTGCAGGTTCGCATTGAGCCGATCCCTGTGAATGTGGGTGATCCTGGACGACGCGCACTTTAACAGTCGTTCAAGAATGATGCGGAAGGCGTTGCACCTCGGAGTGGTCGGTTACTCAGGCATACTGTAGTTGGTGGAAAAGCAGCTTGTTGTCATAAGCAAGCTGCCTTGGCAAAACGTGCTCGCTGCTACCGTTTTCTATCCTGACCAAAGGCCTCGTCGACCTTGGCCAGGTCGGTGTCGCGCAAGTTGCCCGCGTAGTAGTGCAATTTGGTCCAGGCCATCAGGTAGTCATACCGCGCCTGCGCCAGGTCGCGGCGAGTGCTGTAGAGCTGCTGTTCGGCATTCAGCGCATCGAGGTTGACCCGTTCGCCGCCGAGGATGCTCTGCTTGGTCGACACCACCAGTGCCTCGGCCGAAACCAGGGCTTTCTGGTAGGCGCGCAGTTTGCTGACGCCCGACAGGCAGGCACTGAACTGGCGCCGCAGCTCGATCAGGGTTTCGCGGGTCTTGCCTTCCAGCTCGTACTCGGCCTGCTCCATGGCGCGGCTGGCCTGGCGAGTGGACGCCGAGATGCCGCCGCCGGCATACAGCGGCATGCTGACTTCGACGCCGATCGTGTTGGTGTCGTAGCGCTGGTTGTAGGTGTTGCCGCTGTCGGATTCCTGCTTGCGCGAACTGGCGTAGGCGGTGATTTTCGGCAAATGCCCAGCGCGGTTGCGTTCCACTTCATAGCGCGCCACTTCCAGAGATTGGCGCTGCGAAGCCAGCACAGGGTTGTTGGTGAGCGCCAGTTCATGCCAAGTGTCGTAGTTGGCCGGGCTCAGGGTGAACGCGGCAAAACTCTGGTTCAGCGGTGCCAGGTCGTTGATGTTGACGCTCTGCACACCAATCAACGCGCCCAGTTCTCTCAGCGAGGCGTCTTGCTCATCCAGGGCCTGGATCTCTTCGGCGGTGGCCAGTTCATAACGCGATTCGGCTTCCAGGATGTCAGTGCGCGTGCCTTCGCCTGCCTTGAACAGGTGCTCGTTCTGCTGGAACTGCTGCTCGAAGGCCTTCTTCTTGGCGCGGGCAATATCGATCTGGTCCTGGGCAAACAGCGCCTGGGTGTAGTAGCTCAGCACCCGCACCAGCAACGCCTGGCTCTTGTCGCGAAAGCTTTCATCGGCGAACAGCGCCTGGGCCACGCCCTTGCGGTAGTTGGCATAGGCTTCGTAGTCGAACAGCGGCTGTTGCAGGCTGAAGGTGGAGCCGTAGCTGTTGTAGTTGCGGTCGTCGCGATAGCTGCCACCGCGCCCGTCGGGCAGGTGCGCCTCGGAATTGTTGCGACCCTTGTTGTAGTTGTAGGACAGCCTGGGCAGCAGCCCGGCGCGGCCGATGGTGCGGTTTTCCAGGCCGGCGTCGCGCTCCTTGATGGCGCCGAGGAACACCGGGTCGTTGCGCAGGGCCTGCTCGTACACATCGAACGGGCCCATGGCGGCCTGGGCACTGCCGCACACCAGCCATAGCGAAATGAACACTGACTTCATGCTCATTCCTCAGTCAACGCGGAGCCGGCACGATCCAGCAGCGGCTTGAACAGGTAATTGAGCAAGGACCGCTCACCGGTGCGCACGAACATCTCGGCAGGCATGCCCGGCTTGATCACCAAGCCATGGAGTTTTTCCAACGCCGCCTCGCTGACACTGGTGCGCAGCACGTAATACGGCGCCCCGGTTTTTTCATCGAGCATCTGGTCGGCGGAGATCAGGCTGACTTCTCCCGGCACCCGTGGTGTGCGGCTCTGGTTGAAGGCGGTGAACAGGATGTCGACCGGCAAGTGCGTGCCGACCTTGTCCACCAGATGCACCGGCAGATGCCCTTCCACCTCCAGGCGTGTGCCCTGGGGCACGATCTCCAACAGGGTCTCACCGGCGCGTACCACGGCGCCTTCGGTGTGCACGCTGAGGTTGACCGCGATGCCATCGGCCGGCGCGTTGATTTCGCTGTGTTGCAGGTTGAAGCCGGCGGAGGTCAGTTGCTGCTCCAGAGTCAGACTGCGCAGTTGCGCATCGGCCAATTGGCTGCGCACCTCCTTTTGGTACTCCTCGCTGTGCTGCTGCAATTTGAGCCGCGACTCGAGAATGCCCTGCTCGATACGCCCGCTTTCCCCGGCGTTCTGCGCCAGGTCCTGTTGCACCTGGGACAACTGACGCTGGTATTCCATCAAGCGGTTACGCGGGATATAGCCGTTGTCAGCCAACGGTTGCAGGTTGCCGAGCTGATCGCGCAGGGATTGCGCCTGGGCGGTCAGGTCACTGCGGGCACGGCGCATGCCGCCCAACTGTGACGTGGCGCCCTCGATGCTCGCACGAATACCGGCTTGCTCACGGGCGAAGGCGTCGCGGCGGCTGCTGAACAGTTGGCGCTGACCTTCCAGCACCAGCGCTAGGGCGGGATCGGGATTGGCGCTCAGTTCGGCGGGAAAGGTGATGCCGGGCAGGCTGTCACGCTCGCTCTGCCAACGCGCCACGCTGGCCCAGGCCATGCGGTACTGAGCTTGCAGGGATTGCACATCAGCCTGGTTCTGGGTCTGGTCGAGACGGAACAGCGGCTGGCCCTGTTTGACCAACTCGCCCTCCTTCACCAGGATCCGGCTGACTACGCCAGGGCTGAAGGTTTGCACAGCCTTGCGCTTGCCGGACACCACCACGGTGCCTTGAACCGGAATGCCTTGATCCAACGGTGCGAGGCTGGCCCAGAGGAAAAAACCACCGGCGCCGACGATGGTCAGCAGCCAGCCCATTTTTACGAAGAAACCGGCGTCGCGCTCTTTAAAACGAGGTTCAACAGTAATGCTGCTCATGCGCCTGGATTCCTTGAGGCCGGATACTGACGACTGAAACTGACACCGGTTTTTTCTTTCGGCGCTTCCTGCTGCCCGGACAACGCCCGCAGCACTTCCTGACTGGGCCCGAACGATTGCAGGTGGCCTTCGCCAAGTACCAACAGTTTGTCGGCTTGGGCCAACGCCGAGGATCGGTGGGTGACCAGCACCACGCTGCTGCCCTGGGCTTTCATCTGCATGATGGCGCTGGCCAACGCGGCTTCGCCGACGGTGTCGAGGTTGGAGTTGGGTTCATCCAGCACGATCAGGCGCGGCCCGCCGTACAGTGCACGGGCAAGCGCCACGCGTTGCTTCTGGCCACCGGACAGGCCGCCGCCGTTGTCGCCCAGTACGGTGTCGTAGCCTTGGGGCAGGCGCAGGATCAATTCATGCACGCCGGCCTGTTGTGCGGCCTTGACCACTAACTCGGGGTCGGCCTCGCGAAAGCGCGCGATGTTGTCGGCAATGCTGCCGCTGAACAGCTCGATATCCTGGGGCAAGTAGCCGATATGCGGGCCGAGGTCGTCGCGGTCCCAACGGTGAATATCCGCGCCATCCAGGCGCACGGTGCCGGCCAGGGTCGGCCACACGCCCACCAGCACGCGGGCCAGGGTGGACTTGCCGGAGCCCGACGCACCCAGCACGCCGAGCACTTCACCGGCCGCCAGGTTGAAGCTGACTTGATGCAATGTCGCCATGCGGCGTCCCGGCGGGCCGGCGCTGACCTGCTCGAAACTGACCTGGCCCTTGGGTGCCGGCAAGGCCATTTGCTCGACTTCCGGCGGGAACTCGCGCAGCAGTTCATCCAGACGCTGGTAGGCCAGTTTGGCCGAGCTCCATTGCTTCCACACTGCAATCAACTGGTCGATGGGGCTGAGCACGCGCCCCATCAGAATAGAGCCTGCGATCATCATCCCGGCCGTCATTTGGCCCTTGATTACCAGGAAGGCGCCAAGGCCCAACACCAAGGATTGCAGGCACAGGCGCAGGGATTTGCTCAGGGAGCTGATCACCGAACCGGTGTCGCTGGCCTTGTTCTGGAAACCGAGGAATTGCGAATGCACCCCAAACCAGCGTTTGCGCAGCGCACCGAGCATGCCCATGGCCTGGATCGTCTCGGCGTTGTGCAAGTGGCTGGTGGCCAACTGGGTCGACTGCTGGTTGAAGGTACTCGCCTCGCCCAAGGGTTTTTTAGTCAGGTATTCATTCAGGCAGGCCAGGGCAATCAACAGCACCGCGCCGGCCGTGGCCAGCACGCCGAGCCACACATTGAAGAGGAAAATCACGAACAGGTAGATCGGGAACCACGGCGCATCGAAAAACGCGAACAGCGCGGGCCCGGTGATGAATTGACGGATTGCGGTCAGGTCGCCCAGGGATTGCCCGGCATGCCCCTGGCCGCGCTGCAGGTTGCGTTCGAACGCGGCCTTGTAGACGCGCAAGTTGAAACGCCGTTCTAACTGGCTACCGATACGGA
This sequence comes from Pseudomonas sp. OST1909, assembly GCF_015277575.1. Taxonomy (NCBI): domain Bacteria; kingdom Pseudomonadati; phylum Pseudomonadota; class Gammaproteobacteria; order Pseudomonadales; family Pseudomonadaceae; genus Pseudomonas; species Pseudomonas sp. OST1909. The sequence goes on along the minus strand of NZ_CP063780.1, from coordinate 1,845,381 downwards.
TCACGACAAAACTGCGCACGACTTCCAGCAAGCCGATAAACGCAAAGAAGCCCACGACCATCAGCGTCAACATCACCAGGGTGGTTTCATTCTGGGAGGACAACACGCGGTCATACACTTGCAGCATGTAAATCGATGGCACCAGCATCAACAGGTTAATCAATGCCGTGAAGCAGCCAATGCTGATCAAAATACTCTTGTATTCACCCAACGCCCTGAATAAGGGCGCAACCCCACGGGACTTCGCCATATTATTTGATCTTCCTTGCAGCGAATTGCGCGCAATAGTCACCCTTGCCCTTAAACAGGGTTCGGCCAACTATTAAATCGAGTTATATGCTTATAACTTTTAACTAAGGTGTTCGTTGCAGTACAACCACTTCTCCGGTCTTAGTACGTGCTTCATATTCGCCGTCTTTCTGGCGATTCAAATGGGTAATACCGGTGCCTTCGGCATTCATCAGCCAGATACCATCGGGGGTCGGCGACCAAGTCAATGGCTTATCCCCCAGCCACTGCTCGACACAGGCGATATCGCCCCCCAAGGCGTTGGCTTGCTCCAATAGCTCCAGTGCGCAGACCTGATTCTGCTGCTTCAACTCCCAATGCCCGGCCAACTGGGCGGAGGTGGGTAATACCAGACTGCTAGCCATTGCGTGGGCTCCTGCCGACACGAACAACACCTGCGAAGCACAGGCGATCAAATGAGAAAAACGCGGCATCTTCTGCTCCATCCTGGAGCGCGGCGCCGAAGCGCCGCGCTTTGTATCACGCCACGATGTCGCTGACGGCTACCTGGCCGACGGTGGTGACGAGGAAATCCGCCACGCCGTGCCCGGAGAAGTCCACGGCCAAGGTGCCCAGGTTGGTACCCGAGGCGTAGCTCAGCACAGCATCGCCGGCATGCCCGGTGAATGCATTGACGAAGCTCAAGCCTGCACCTTTGGTAATGCCCGACAGGTCGATCTTGTCGGAACCGGAGGTGAAGTCAAAGATCTTGTCCGCAGCGCCTGGCTTGGAATCGGAACTGGCACCGTACACGAACGTATCGTTGCCTGCGCCACCCCACAGTTGGTCTGCGCCGCCACCGCCGTAGATGAGGTCGTTACCGGCCCCGCCCTTGATGAGGTTGGCGACTTGGTTACCAATGATCAGGTCGTTGCCCGCGCCACCAAAGGCGTTTTCGACGGTGACGCCCTTGGCGATGGACACGTTGCCCACCAGGCCGCCAACGTCGGAGAACGAGGTCTCATTGAGGTTGATCTTCTGGTTCTGGGTAAAGCCAGAGAAGTCCAGGGTGTCGTTGCCGCCACCGTCCCACACCGAGAACACCAGCTTGTCGGCATTGGATGTGGCGCTGAGGAAATCACGCCCGGTGTTGGAGTTGAACCCGTAAGTGGTGTCACCGGCGCGGGTGCTGTAGTTGGCACCGTAGAGCTTCTGGATCGCGGCGATGTCGTCGATCAGCGGGCCTGAGGAGTAAGCCTCGACGCCGCCTTTACTGAAGTTCTGGTTGGTGTTGCTCTCGCTCCAGTAACTCATGACGCTGTAGCCGCGCGTGTCCTGTCCATAGGTCGCGTCGTCGTAGGTCGGGTCGCCGTTCCCGGCGTTGTAATCGCCAGGGTGAGCCAGGCCTAGGGTGTGGCCGATTTCGTGGGTCAGGGTCTGCCGGCCATAGTTATTCAGGTCCGGAGTCTTGTTCGGCGTGTAGCTGTTGTTGGTCAGGTACCACGAGGTGCCATCGTAGCCCGCACCGGTGCCGGGCAGGTAAGCGAAGGCCGCCGCGCCGTCCTGGCCGCTGCTGTAGTTGCCGAAGGTCATGTGGAAGTCACCGCCCGAGGCTTTCTCGGTGAAGGTCACGTTGGCCACATCGGCCCAGGATTGCATGGCCAGTGCGGCCTGTGCTTTCTGCTGGGCGTTGAACTGGCTGAAGCCCGAGATGCCATGTTTGTACAGGGTGCTCCAGGACGCCGAGGTCAGGAAGGTGTAAGTCAGATCAATCTTGCCGTTGCCATCAAAGTCCCGATACGCGGCGCCATCACGCAGCAGCTGGGTAGCTGCCTGGTCGACGGTGTAGGACGGTTTATCATTGACCGTGAGGTTACCGCCACGGTCGTACTGATGGCTGAAGCTATCAATTTGCGAGTAAGCAGTGCTGGCTTGCGCGGCAGAAACAATAGCTTTGTCTTTTACTTTTGACATACTGTAACTTCCTTATCAACAAGTTAAACTAACTTTAAGAGCCACCCCGATAGGGAGGGCACTATGATCACCCCTTATGAGGGCAATAAAAAAATACACAACCAAGAATAATTCGTCCAGCCTTATTTTATAAAAAGATCAAAAGCAAACTCACTTAAAATCAATAAATAATGCTATCACACTAAAACATTAATGTAACATCCACGACTACCCCACCAGTCCCTCTTGACGCATCTGAGCGTACAAAAATTTAAATCCAACCTCCACTAACAAAGTAAGATTCAGGGCCGACCTACATCTAGGGCGTAATTATGCCCAAGCAACTTCCCTCCACCATACCAAACTATCCCATTTTGACGAAATACCAAGCCATCGATCCCAAACTCAAAAACAGCACCGGCGGAACTGACAAATGAAAACCTATGCTCATCAGCTTGAACCAGCTGATACTGAGTACCTCTTAACGGTAGATTATCTCCTATATAACTAAGATAATGAGGAGACAACTGAGAAAATAAGATTTTTGCCCGTTCCCGATATTGTGGAATCGTCAGCCCAGGCGTCTTTTGTAGTTGAACAGCAATTTGAGAAAAAACATCTGCGTTAGTACGAGCTAAAGCTAGTTTAACAGGCAGTGCCTGGCTCAATAACTTACTATCCACTTCGAGCGTAGACATTGCGGGCACGCCATCCTTCGACGCCGCCGTCGAGGCGCGAGCGAACTCGCTGACGTCGACTGTTGTCAGAACAGAAGTAGCCAGATATGCCGCACACGCGGAAACTTGTGCATCCTGATCATTACTCAACAGTAAGGAAAATTGATCTTTGTCGTTTGCAATTTTTTCCGCATCAACTCCTTTTCTTTTTAGAAAAACCTTTATTTGCTCTATCTTAATCATGCCACGAGCAACACCGCAAAGCTGCTCCATCACCTCAGCATTTCGACGCCCCTCGTATAAAGGGGACAACTCAAATACGGCGTCCTGAATAATAGGTAACGCAGGAACAAGTATCCGAGTCGACTTAACCACCGCTGCCGACTTTGAGCTATCTTTGTTGAAATCGCAGCCTGACAGAAGAAAAATACAACAAACAGCAACCAATAAACCGAAGCTATTATTCATAACTTACTCCATTTGCAAATCGCAAAATCACGGCCACCTAGCCTTATAATTTAACCGTTCGGTGAGCAATAAGGCGGTACCGTTAAAGCACCGCACTTATGAATACCAGTCAATTACCACTGATACCCAACGCCTACAGCCAAGCCGACTTGACGTTGCGAATCGGCACTCCCCTGCAACTTGGTAACCCACCTGCCATTGGCAGAAATGTGGGATACACCTATCGCCAAAGATGACTGCCCTCGATAATTACCCACGCTCGCCGCAGTCATACTTGCTCCTGGAGAATACGGTTGAGGCAAGCTTGCCATTGCCATCGCTCCGGCGATCCCAGCGCTCAATATGTCGTCCTGCTGATTGAGATCATGCTTAAGTTCAGAATACCGTCGGTCAGTATATTCATTGGCACTATTAGTGATGCCTGCCACACTCTTGGTTAACTGCTCGAAGTTAACCGCATCCGTGGCACTCGAACCCGCAGCGACATTAGTAATCTGCCGCTCATTGCCAACACTACCCACCGAAACAGCGTTCTCTCTATCAGCAACTGCGTTATTACCTAGCGCTGTGGAATTTTTCGCCGATGCCGTAGCACCATGACCCAACGCGACTGAGTTATCTCCGACTGCTTGTGATTTAGTACCCACAGCGGCGCTATTTCTTCCAGACGCCACCGCTCCTGCACCACCAGCAACCGAATCGACGCCTGCCGCTTTAGGCTTTACGGCTGAACTGCCACTGTTTACTTGGAACATGCCGTCTGTACCGTTTTTAATATTGGAAATATCCTTCTCGGTAGAAGTGATGCGGCCATCCTGTTGAACCGCATTACCATTGATGCTGGCAATCGAGCTGTCCGTATACTGTTTTGATTGGGCGACAGCGCCGTCAAGCTGACGTAAGTTGACAGCATCATTGGCTTCTTTGCCATCTGCTACGTTACTTACAGTTCGCAATTGACCATTGGCTGCATTACCCACCGACACAGTGCCCGAGGTGCTATTGTTCGCCTCTGAATACTTGCCTTTGTAGTTTTCAACGCCACGACCTTCGTCGCTAGAACCACTCCCCAAAGCCACACTCCCGTCAGCTGAAGCCTTTGCTTCGTTGCCCATCGCAACCGAACCATTACCAGCCGCTTGCGCTTTAGGTCCCAGAGCCATCGCATCAGTTCCGCTAGCAGCAGAATCTGCGCTTGTAGAGTTGACATGGAGATACTTGATCCCTCCCCCTGACCCAAGAATGTTTTCAAGCCCCCCAACCCTACCGTCCAAATTCGTAATTCTGGCGGTGTTAACTTCCACTCGATCGCCGACCGACTTCAGCTGAGCCACGTTTACCGCTTCGTTGTCCTGCGTACCTGCTGCCACCCCGGTAATTTTTCGATTGCCCAGCGCTGTACCGATGCCAACTTCGCCAACCGACCTTTGCGGCCCGTCCAAGTGATACGCGTTGTAATTGGTCTCAGCTCCAACTGAGGTCACAGAACCTGACCCCAATGCCACGCTCATCATTTGATTGGCAGTAGCCCCTGCCCCTAGTGCAACAGATTGTTCTGCTACCGCTTCTGCCTCACTACCAATGGCAATACCTGAAGCCATTAAAACTTGTGTATTGCGACCGATAGCAATACCACCTGCGGCTGCTTGGCCGACACTCGCTTGGTTGCCAATGCCTATGCCATTATCTCCATTGACCACTGTGGCCGGTCCTACAGCAATTGTTTCAGCACCACTTGAAAGTGAATCGGCCTGATTATTCGAATTGACATGGAAATAACGGGTACCTGTCGAACTTAATGACCCCATCGCTCCGGTCAATTGACGCAGTGTTACTGCATCGTGTTCCTCTGTGCCATCCGCCACATTGGTAATCTGCCTATATTCACCGTTTTTCCCTAACGAAACTGACCCAAGCAGTGTGGCATCAGAGGTATCGTAAATAATTGCACCGCTGCCAACAGGGATGGAACCCGTTGTAGGTGCCAAGACACGATCCGCGATAGAACCCTCGCCCAGCGCAATACCTCCCGACACCCGGACCTGACTTTGAGCCCCCAACGCCAAGCCACCATTGGCCCCAGCATTAGCGCCCGCACCAGCAGCGAAGGAGTTAACGGCGGTGGCAGTAGACTGCGGACCGATAGCTACGCTGTCTTGGCCTGTAGCAGTACTGTCGGCCAGGGTCGAATTGCTGTGGAAGTATTTGATCCCCGTGCCGTTGTTCACCAAGTTATTCACTTGGGTGCCCAAACCATCCACCGCGTTGTTGGTGGAGAACAGCTGACTGCCGTTAATGCCATCGGTGCTGCTCGCCGACACTCGACCGGCAGCCACGTTGGTGATCTGTCGTTCACTGCCGACGCTGCCCACGCTCAGAACGCCTGTAGGTGTGGCGCCGGCATAAGTGAAGGTGGTGCCATTGACTACACCGCTAGCGGTCGCATTCGCCAAGGCTGTCGTAGCGCCATTACCCAAAGCGATCGAATTGGCGGTACCCGCTACGGCCCCGTTGCCAATGGCAACAGCGTTAGCGGCCGTTGAACTAGCGGCAGGCCCAACTGCCACACTGTCTTGACCAGTAGCCGAACTGTCGGCCAGGGTCGAATTGCTGTGGAAGTATTTGATCCCCGTGCCGTTGTTCACCAAGTTATTCACTTGGGTGCCCAAACCATCCACCGCGTTGTTGGTGGAGAACAGCTGACTGCCGTTAATGCCATCGGTGCTGCTCGCCGACACTCGACCGGCAGCCACGTTGGTGATCTGTCGTTCACTGCCGACGCTGCCCACGCTCAGAACGCCTGTAGGTGTGGCGCCGGCATAAGTGAAGGTGGTGCCATTGACTACACCGCTAGCGGTCGCATTCGCCAAGGCTGTCGTAGCGCCATTACCCAAAGCGATCGAATTGGCGGTACCCGCTACGGCCCCGTTGCCAATGGCAACAGCGTTAGCGGCCGTTGAACTAGCGGCAGGCCCAACTGCCACACTGTCTTGACCAGTAGCCGAACTGTCGGCCAGGGTCGAATTGCTGTGGAAGTATTTGATCCCCGTGCCGTTGTTCACCAAGTTATTCACTTGGGTGCCCAAACCATCCACCGCGTTGTTGGTGGAGAACAGCTGACTGCCGTTAATGCCATCGGTGCTGCTCGCCGACACTCGACCGGCAGCCACGTTGGTGATCTGTCGTTCACTGCCGACGCTGCCCACGCTCAGAACGCCTGTAGGTGTGGCGCCGGCATAAGTGAAGGTGGTGCCATTGACTACACCGCTAGCGGTCGCATTCGCCAAGGCTGTCGTAGCGCCATTACCCAAAGCGATCGAATTGGCGGTACCCGCTACGGCCCCGTTGCCAATGGCAACAGCGTTAGCGGCCGTTGAACTAGCGGCAGGCCCAACTGCCACACTGTCTTGACCAGTAGCCGAACTGTCGGCCAGGGTCGAATTGCTGTGGAAGTATTTGATCCCCGTGCCGTTGTTCACCAAGTTATTCACTTGGGTGCCCAAACCATCCACCGCGTTGTTGGTGGAGAACAGCTGACTGCCGTTAATGCCATCGGTGCTGCTCGCCGACACTCGACCGGCAGCCACGTTGGTGATCTGTCGTTCACTGCCGACGCTGCCCACGCTCAGAACGCCTGTAGGTGTGGCGCCGGCATAAGTGAAGGTGGTGCCATTGACTACACCGCTAGCGGTCGCATTCGCCAAGGCTGTCGTAGCGCCATTACCCAAAGCGATCGAATTGGCGGTACCCGCTACGGCCCCGTTGCCAATGGCAACAGCGTTAGCGGCCGTTGAACTAGCGGCAGGCCCAACTGCCACACTGTCTTGACCAGTAGCCGAACTGTCGGCCAGGGTCGAATTGCTGTGGAAGTATTTGATCCCCGTGCCGTTGTTCACCAAGTTATTCACTTGGGTGCCCAAACCATCCACCGCGTTGTTGGTGGAGAACAGCTGACTGCCGTTAATGCCATCGGTGCTGCTCGCCGACACTCGACCGGCAGCCACGTTGGTGATCTGTCGTTCACTGCCGACGCTGCCCACGCTCAGAACGCCTGTAGGTGTGGCGCCGGCATAAGTGAAGGTGGTGCCATTGACTACACCGCTAGCGGTCGCATTCGCCAAGGCTGTCGTAGCGCCATTACCCAAAGCGATCGAATTGGCGGTACCCGCTACGGCCCCGTTGCCAATGGCAACAGCGTTAGCGGCCGTTGAACTAGCGGCAGGCCCAACTGCCACACTGTCTTGACCAGTAGCCGAACTGTCGGCCAGGGTCGAATTGCTGTGGAAGTATTTGATCCCCGTGCCGTTGTTCACCAAGTTATTCACTTGGGTGCCCAAACCATCCACCGCGTTGTTGGTGGAGAACAGCTGACTGCCGTTAATGCCATCGGTGCTGCTCGCCGACACTCGACCGGCAGCCACGTTGGTGATCTGTCGTTCACTGCCGACGCTGCCCACGCTCAGAACGCCTGTAGGTGTGGCGCCGGCATAAGTGAAGGTGGTGCCATTGAACACCCCCCCAGCGATCGCATTCGCCGAGGCTGTCGTAGCGCCATTACCCAACGCGATGGAATTAGCGGTACCCGCTACGGCCCCGTTGCCAATGGCAACAGCATTAACGGCCGTTGAACTAGCGGCGGGCCCGACTGCCACACTGTTTTGACCAGTAGCCGCACTGTCGGCCAGGGTCGAATTGCTGTGGAAGTATTTGATCCCCGTGCCGTTGTTCACCAAGTTATTCACTTGGGTGCCCAAACCATCCACCGCGTTGTTGGTGGAGAACAGCTGACTGCCGTTAATGCCATCGGTGCTGCTCGCCGACACTCGACCGGCAGCCACGTTGGTGATCTGTCGTTCACTGCCGACGCTGCCCACGCTCAGAACGCCTGTAGGTGTGGCGCCGGCATAAGTGAAGGTGGTGCCATTGACTACACCGCTAGCGGTCGCATTCGCCAAGGCTGTCGTAGCGCCATTACCCAAAGCGATCGAATTGGCGGTACCCGCTACGGCCCCGTTGCCAATGGCAACAGCGTTAGCGGCCGTTGAACTAGCGGCAGGCCCAACTGCCACACTGTCTTGACCAGTAGCCGAACTGTCGGCCAGGGTCGAGTTGCTGTGGAAGTATTTGATCCCCGTGCCATTGTTCACCATGTTATTCACTTGGGTGCCCAATCCATCCACCGCGTTGTTGGTGGCGAACAGCTGACTGCCGTTAATGCCATCGGTGCTGCTCGCCGACACTCGACCGGCAGCCACGTTGGTGATCTGTCGTTCACTGCCGACGCTGCCCACGCTCAGAACGCCTGTAGGTGTGGCGCCGGCATAAGTGAAGGTGGTGCCATTGAACACCCCCCCAGCGATCGCATTCGCCGAGGCTGTCGTAGCGCCATTACCCAACGCGATGGAATTAGCGGTACCCGCTACGGCCCCGTTGCCAATGGCAACAGCATTAACGGCCGTTGAACTAGCGGCGGGCCCGACTGCCACACTGTTTTGACCAGTGGCAGCACTGTCGGCCAGGGTCGAGTTACTGTGGAAGTATTTGATACCCGTGCCGTTGTTGACGATATTATTGATACTTGCGTTAGTCGTGAACAATTGAGATCCGTTCACAGCGTCTGTGCTGGTGCTGCTCAACGTACCAGGCGCGACATTAGCCAATTTAACTGCAGTGCCCGTTGGGTTGAAGGTCACTTGGGTCTTGTTTGTCGCGTCGTCATATTTGACCGCTACTTCGGCCGTATTTGTTAAGCCTGCGTTGAGATTGCTCAATGCGGCGCCAACATTGTTGCTGGGTAAAGGACCTAGGTTCTTCCCATCGATACCGATGCTATTAGTTGAGTAGCTGGGTGCAGTCCACACGCCCGTCGTGGAGTTCAGACTTGCTCCGCCACCTAAAGCTGTGGCGGCGTCCTGACCAACTTTATTGAGTTGGCTGACAGTAACTGCATCCGTGCCTTGACTGCCTGGGGCCAATCCGGTGATTCGGCGGCCATTGGTACTATTGCCGATATTTACCTCACCACCGGCTGTGGCACTACCGCCGACACCGTAAGCCGCACTTGCCAGCGTCGTGCCCGTTGCCGCCGAGTTCGCCCCAAGCGCTACGCTATTTGCGACAGAAGCGTTCGAGAGTGATCCGAGCGCGATGGAATTGCTCGCATTAACCAATGCTTGATAACCGATAGCAGTTGCGCGCGTAACGGCACCATTGGCGCCCCCCGCAGTCGCTGAATCCCCCAAGGCAAGGGAAGATGCACCATAGGCATCTGCTGAATAACCAATTGCAATTTGATTGTTTCCTGTACCACCGGTTGAACCTGCAGTTGCCGAGTCACCAATAGCGATCGCGAGCTGTTCATTAACAGCCGAAAGATGTCCGATCGCGACGCCTGAACTCGCCGTTGCTGCCACTTTCGTTGAGGTTCCCAGTGCAACGCTATTTGTTCCGGCCGCAGACGCTGCAGCTGCAGGAGCAGTACCGCTACCTAGAGCGACAGATTGTGCCCCTGTAGCCGAAGCCCAAACACCTATCGCGGTGGATTGCGCCGCAGAAGCTACTGTGCCAGCACCCAGCGCCGTAGAGTTCAAACCAGAGGAATTGGCGTAAGAGCCTAGTGATACGGTACTTTCACCCGACGCCTTGGCATTCCAACCACCGGCAAAAGCATATTTACCGGTAGCTGAGCTTATCGTCCCAAGCCCAATAGAATACTGGCCAGTGGCAACAGATCCATCGCCAACCGCGACGCTGATATTATTCGCGGTAGCGCCAGCTCCACCACTAATCGCAACTGAAGTATCCGTCGCAACAGCTCCCGTACCTAAAGTAGTAGAAGCAAAGGAGTTAGTCGTCAAAGCTAGAGACAATGTGGCAACGGTGACAGTCAAAGCGCTGAAGCAAAAAAAACTCAACTTAAGCCGCCGCACCTGACCTTTCTTAGATTTTTTGCGCACCAGCTCCGACGCTACAACCCAGCGCTGTGCAGATACACTCCATATAACCGAGAATATTTTGTTCATGATTTAGTGGCCCCAGCCAACCTCCGCAACAATATAATCCATGTCACGCCATTTTTTAATATCGCGGCGTCAACCGCCGCACGCAAAATAAATCAACAGCATATTTAGACGTCAGCTTCGCACCGGCGAAACGCAGCCTTGCACTTTCTAACAAGCTCCAACGAAACACCTTAAAACGTTATCAAATCTGCTTTAAATTAAAACTTAACAACTCTTATTCATGCCGACATATCTGAAGACAAAAGCCACCGTAACAGGGCACCACCTGACATGGGACGAGCGAAAAAATAGCCTTGCCCGCGAGTACATCCAAGCCCCATAAGCAATTGGCGCTGCTCCTCAGTTTCAATACCCTCTACAATGACGGGCATACCCAATGCATCTCCTAGCGCGAGCGTAGAACTAATAATTGTGCGGTACCGCGCACAAGACACCGCCCCACACACAAACTCAGAGTCCAGTTTTATCTCATTGAATGGAAATTTGGCGAGCCGTCGAAGTGATGAAAAACCTGCGCCAAAGTCGTCAATAGATAAACCGCAACCCATCAATCGAAGCCCTGTAAGAGTCTCCACACCTGCTGCAGACAAGTCACTAAACCCTGTTTCTGTAAGCTCGAATGTCACCCCTGCTCCTGGTGCTTTATGCAAATCCAAGACCGCACTAACTTTTGACAAAAAATTTAAATTAGAAAACTGAGAACTCTGCACATTAAAAGCAACATTTAATACCACCCCTGCAGCAAGGGCTTTTCGTTGAAAATCAAGCCCTTGCGCCAACTGCGAAAAAAGCAAGTCATCAAGCAAGCCACACCGTTCAAATATTGAAATAAAAAAAGAAGGCTGTATCACACCATGTTGAGGGTGATTCCAGAGCACTAACGCTTCAACTCCATCCACTTTGCCGCTTAGCAAGTCAAATTTTGGCTGAAATAAAGTTTGAAATTGCCCTTTAGCAAACCCCACTCTTACACTCGCTATATTACTAGCTAGCGATCGGCGCGAGGCGACATCATTTTTCAAACTTTCTAACAGAGGTATAGCTAAGCTCTCAGACATAGTTTTCATCTAGTTTGCCTACGGCCTCAGCCGACTTCGAAACGCATTAAACAAATGTACTAAAGCTTTTTTTATACGGAAATCAAGTTACACATTACCGCAACATCGCCACCTATAAGCGCACCAGACTCAAGGGTTATACAACCCCACTTACTTCACTACAACCACCGCACACCAATGAAAAAAGACTAAAGCAATACACAACAACAACGAACTTAATAACTTTACGGACCTACGATAAATTCTCACTCATTCGAAATCTACATCCACAAAAAGAAATTTAGAAATGATTAATACTCATCCCCAGACATGAATGAATCGCATAACTTCCCTGCCAGAAAAACTCTCCTATTTTTAAGCCAATCGCGCCAAACCTGACTAAGTGTTCAACAAAGCGCGGGACCATAAAACCGCAGTTGTTACATGAATGACAGCTCAGCACGATGTTAGCAGGCCCCACAGGCATGCTTGCGGAACGACATCCACAGCTGCTTTCCGCCGCAGCAGACGAGTGAAATGGATGCCCGAATGTTGACCATTCATAAGTCAAACTAATCATCTAAGCTAAAAATAAATCATTTGCCGACTCGAAAACATTGACGTAACATGCAAACAGTTAAATTTTCCAATTTAGAGTGCTGAACCAAGCAGATATCAGACCACTGGACAACAACCCAAAACTAGATTGCTTAAAGTAAGACTATTAAAATCTCGAACGCATCAGATGAATTATTAAAATTTTCAGATCGCGCCCTCTCTATACGAACTACGCAAAAACGTAATAACGTAAGAGCTATTGGATATAAAAGCCATGAATACAAATGAAAACAGGCTCGTTGCAGCCCGCTTGGATTTAAATCTATTTCGTGTATTTTCTGCAATTTATTCGGAACGCAATTTAACTCGAGCTGCGGACATGTTGTTTGTGAGTCAATCTGCTGTTAGTCACTCATTAGGGCGAATGCGTGAACTGCTGGGTGATCAACTCTTCGTACGTGAAGCGCAAGGCGTTGTGCCTACTCATTTTTCGGAACGTATCTGGCCTGACATCCAAGTCGGGCTAGCTCATTTTGAAAGCGTGGTTACTAATCGGCGCTTCGATCCCGTACGCGATGTTAGAAAAGTAACTCTAGCGATACCTGATCTACTGGAGAGTGATTTACTACCCTTATTCACGAAGGCAATCAATAAGGAAAATCCTGGAATACAAGTTAACAGCACGCGAATTAAACGATCGCTAATGAAGCAGGATTTACTTTCGGGACGCATTGATTGTGCCGTGGATGTAACTCTGAGCCTCGATGATAATCTGAATCACTACACCCTGATGCGCGATGAGTTTGTAGTAGTTAGCCGCTCAGCTAAAGCATTAAGTTATGAAAATTACTTTTCCGCAAAACACATTACCGTGTCTACCCGAAGAACAGGTCTAGGGATTATAGATTACGAACTTAACAAATTAGGGCTTGGACGAAATATTGCAATTCGTTGCCAACAATATAAAACTGCTTGCCTTATAGCTTCGAATAGCGACCTCCTACTCACTATTCCACGCTCTATGGTAGGCGATAACCCTAACTTAGGTATCCACATCCACGCTCTGCCGATAAATCTCCCCCCGGCCGAAGTAGCTTTGATCTGGCACAAAAGCAAAAACTCTGATTCTATCAATACCTGGATTCGGCTTATATTACTAACCGCAGCAAACACAAAAATGTTGCACGCATACGCAGCCGAAGCCGAAGCTGATTAATACTCTCTGCCCGTTGTCAAAAACCATCTTCTTTATTGATCCAGGCAAGAAAAGCACGACAATTGTAAACAGTAATTTACAACGTTCGCCTAATTAGCGGGGGAAAAATACGATCGGAGCATTGCAAGTTTTGGGCTGGCAGTTATGCAACTGAATCTCTGTTACAAAGTAGCCTAATTTTAGGACGAAAAAATCACTCCACAATGTCAACAGCCCGTGGAGAGTCCTGAAAACCGCGCTTGTGCACAAATACTCTCTTGTTGCTTTAGATAGTGACTGAAGAAGCTTTTTCAACAGAATCGGCCAGAAGCTGCCATTCACCGCTATACCATTGCTTTAAATATGCCATTCCTCTCACTCACTGGGATTTCTATCTATGCCCGTCCTTGGGCATAACGCCGAGCATCCATTGGCAAGGTTTCAAATAGTTGGAGTGGGCTCCTTGTAGGCCGATGCAGTCGTTTCAAGTGATCCATCGAGGAACCTGTTTTCCGACCCCACGTCAAGATTCAGGCCGAGAAGCCGTGACTCTTCTTCAATGTCCTGTGCACTTCGATTACGATAATCAGCATAGATCCACTTGACCAACCCATAGGCCATGATCAGTAGCAGGAAGAAAAATGGAATCGATGTCAGGATGACTGAGGTCTTCACGGTTTTCAGCGAAATATGATTGGCGATCATGGTCAAGGGCACCAAGGCCAGCATGACGCACCAGAAGAGTCGCAGGAAAGGTGAAGGATCACGGCCTTCAGGCAGATTACGCGTGGTAGCGGCAGCTACGGTATAGGCAGAGGCGTCGATGTGCGAAGCCAGGAAGATCACCATCACAAACAAATAGAACGCAGTCGCTACTGTGGACATCGGAAACCCGTCCAGTAACCGAGTGATCGCCACTTCTCCACCTTGGCTGGCAACGATGGCTGGAACATTGAGTTGCCCCTGAATCAATTGATCGATGCCGTAGCCACTCAGGCTGCCGAAAATTGCCCAACAACTGACACTTCCCCCCAACAACAGCGCCGCCGAGACCTCTTTCAACGTGCGACCACGAGAAACTCGTGCGACAAAAATCGAAACCGCAGGTGTGTAGGAGATCGCCCAGAACCAATAGAACACCGTCCAGTTCCGTGTGAACTCACCACTACCTGACGGATCGGTGAAAAGGCTCATGTGCAGGAAGTTAGAGAACATCAAGCCCACGCCATTCACGGTGTTGTTGACGATAAAGCCCGTCGGTCCGACCACCAGCACCGCCAGTGCACAAAATAATGCGCCCCAGCACACCATGCTCGCCAGGCGCTGCATGCCGCCTTCCAGCCCGATGTATGAACTGAGCGAAAAGATACTGGCGATCAGCAACACGATTCCCGCCTGCATCGCAAAGTTGTTTTCCAGTCCCGTCAGGTTTGAGAAGCCGTTGGAGAATGTCAGCGTGGTCACCACCATGGTGACAGTGAGTCCGCCGAAGGTGCCAATTAGGAAAATGATATCCACCAGACGGCCAATCGGACCGCTGGCTTTCCATCCCGTAACAGCCTCGATGATGCCGGCGAGGCTGAGCTTGTCATGCTTGCGCACATGATAGTAATAAGCCATGGCCATTCCGCCCACCGCATAGCACGCCCATGTACCAAAGCCCCAATGGAAGAACGCATACGCGATGCTCATGTTCAACGCTTCGGTTGAACCTGCCGTGATATTCAGACCCGGCGTGTTGTAGTAGTAAGCCCACTCCACCAATCCCCAATAGAGGGTAGCGGAACTCAATCCTGCGCAAATGAACATGAAGATCCAGGGCACGGTCTTGAACTGGGGCTGACCCGAACCCAGACGAATGTTCCCGTACTTGCTGAAAATGATGAACAGCGAGCCCACCACAAAAGCCAGAAAGGTCAACAGTACCGGCGCTGAGAGTAGCGTCGTGGCACGAGTGAACAACTGGCTGGCGACCTGCTCGGAGCGCGCCGGAAAGGTGGCCAAAGCAAGCACGGTGAGGAAGATCGAAACCACACTGACCACTATCAGCAAATAATCTTTGCTGGCTCGGGGAAGTTGGTCACCCGGCTGAACCGGGTTAACTTTCACGGAAATTTTCATGGGTTACCTTTCTATAGCGGCTGTATTGATCTTGTTTTTGCCTCTTCCCTGGCGACCTTCGCCGCCTGGAACAGTCATAGAAGTGCAGAAGTGACACCCCCGCCCAAAGTGCGATCGAGCGCGGTCAATCGTGGTACAACTGGCCTTTGGAGCGGGGGCGGACCAGTATAGGAACAGGTCGAAAAGGCCTTACATCCACAATCGCCGATCCTTGCATCTGCGTCGGCGAAGTAAGCTCTCAGTCAAAAAAAAGACGACCTCAAAGGTCGCCTTACGTGTACCCGAGTACCGTGGTCAAGACCTCAGGTTACCCTGCACCTGTTGATCTGCATGGTAGGAGGAGCGAACCAATGGCCCTGACGCAACATTGCTGAAACCCATTCGCCGCCCTTCCTCGGCAAACCATGCGAATACGTCCGGGTGGACAAAACGCTGCACCGGTAGATGGCTGCGTGAAGGTTGCAGATACTGCCCCAACGTCAACATATCGATTCCGTGTTCACGCATGCGCTGCATCACTTCAATCACCTCGTCGTCCGTCTCACCCAACCCGAGCATCAAGCCGGACTTGGTGGGAACGTTCGCCACGCGTTTTTTGAAGTTTTCCAGCAGGTCCAGCGACCACTCGAAATCCGAACCTGGGCGTGCCGCCTTGTATAGTCGCGGCACTGTTTCGAGGTTGTGGTTGAACACATCAGGCGGCTCCTGCTCGGTGATGGCCAGAGCCACGTCCATACGTCCGCGGTAATCAGGAACCAGGGTTTCGAGCTTGACACCCGGCGACAGTTTGCGAATCTCGCGAAGGCAGTCAACGAAGTGGCCTGCGCCGCCGTCGCGCAGGTCGTCGCGATCCACCGAGGTGATCACGACATACTTGAGTCGCAAATCAGCAATGGCCGTCGCCAGATTTTTTGGCTCATCGGCATCCAGCGGTTTCGGGCGACCGTGGCCCACGTCACAGAAGGGACAGCGCCGGGTACAGATGTCGCCCATGATCATGAATGTCGCGGTGCCGCCAGAGAAACACTCGCCAAGGTTAGGACAGGAAGCTTCCTCGCAGACGCTATGCAATTTGTGCTTGCGCAACAACGCCTTGATCCTGGCTACCTCGGGCGACGTTGATATCGGTACGCGAATCCAGTCAGGTTTGCGCGGAATATCCTCGGTGGGCAGGATCTTCACAGGAATACGTGCCACCTTCTCCGCGCCACGCAACTTGACTCCCGTCGTCAACGATTCCCGCCGACGATCCACTCTTTGCATTTCTGTCATTGCCCTGCTCCAGAAGATGGCGCTGCGCAGAGGTGCACGCACATGCTCAACCACGGTAGTAACGCTGCGCCACGAATGGCGTCTTGACGATATGCATCGGCACAGCCTTGCCCCGCACTAGCGCGAAGACCTCTGTGTCGAGGGCGGCATAGGCACGTTCCACATACCCCATAGCGACTGGCCCGCCGAAACTTGGACCGAAGCCACCACTGGTGACTCGACCGATCACTTGCTGGTGTGCGTTGATGATCTGCGTGCCTTCACGGACTGGCGTGCGTTCCTTTGGCAGCAAGCCGACCCGTTTGTTGACCACGCCATCACGCTGCTGAGCAAGGACACGTTCCGCCCCCGGAAAACCGCCGGCGCGAACACCATCGGCGCGGCGTGCTTTGGAAATGGCCCAGGTCAAGCTGGCTTCGATCGGTGTCGTGTCGGTGTTCATGTCATGGCCGTACAGGCACAGGCCGGCTTCCAGGCGCAACGAGTCGCGGGCCCCCAGGCCGATGGCCTTCACTTCTGGCTCGGCCAGGAGTGAACGGGCCAGGACTGTTGCTTGCTCAACCGGCACGGAAATTTCGTAACCGTCCTCGCCGGTGTAGCCAGAGCGACTGACGTAACAATCGATGCCGAGCAACCGCACGCGCTCAAACTGCATGAACGTCATGGCTTTCACCTCAGGTGCCAGGCGAGCCAGTACGTCGGCAGCACAGGGACCTTGAAGTGCGAGCAATGCGCGACTGTCGAATAGGGATTCGACATCGCAATGTCCGTGCAAGTATTTGATCAAATGCGCCAGGTCCTGATCCTTGCAGGCGGCGTTTACCACCAGGAACAAATAATCTCCGGCGTTAGCCACCATCAGGTCATCGAGTATTCCGCCGTCTTCATTGGTGAACAGCGCATAGCGTTGCATACCCACCGGCAGATCGACGATATCGACGGGTACGAGCGCCTCCAGCGCCTGGGCTGCACCGGCACCGTAAAGACGTATTTGGCCCATATGCGATACATCGAACAGACCCGCCAGTTCGCGAGTGTGCTGATGTTCTTTCATAACTCCAAGCGGATACTGCACCGGCATCTCGTAGCCAGCGAAGGGCACCATGCGTGCACCAAGTTCCACATGCAAAGCGTGAAGTGGGGTTCGCAATAGTTCTTTGTTGGACATGGATGACTCCTTGAATGAATTAAATGGATGTCAGCATTCGATGATGTTCACAGCGAGGCCACCGCGGGCCGTTTCCTTGTATTTACTTTTCATGTCGGCACCCGTCTGACGCATCGTGCGAATCACCTTGTCGAGCGAAACAAAGTGCTGACCGTCGCCACGCAAGGCCATGCGCGCAGCGTTGATAGCCTTCACCGACCCCATGGCGTTACGCTCGATACAAGGCACTTGCACCAACCCGCCAATCGGATCGCATGTCAGCCCGAGGTTGTGCTCCATACCGATCTCGGCAGCGTTTTCAACTTGCTGCACAGTGCCACCTAGCACTTCACACAGTGCCCCCGCGGCCATGGAGCAAGCGACACCGACCTCGCCCTGGCAGCCGACTTCGGCACCGGAAATCGAAGCGTTTTCCTTGTAGAGAATGCCGATGGCTGCGGCAGTCAGCAGGAAACGCTGCACCCCGTCATCGTTGGCTCCCGGCACAAAGCGGGCGTAGTAATGCAGTACCGCAGGTACAATCCCGGCCGCCCCATTGGTGGGTGCGGTCACCACTCGACCGCCACTGGCGTTTTCTTCGTTCACGGCCAAGGCATAGAGGTTGACCCAGTCGAGAACTGAAAGACTGTCTCGCAGATTTGCCTCAGGACTGGCGCTCAGCTGTTGGTAGAGTTGCGCAGCCCGCCGCTTGACCTTGAGCCCGCCGGGCATGACACCCTCGCTACTGCATCCGGCAAGCACGCAGTCCTGCATTACCTGCCAGATATGAAGTAGCCCCTGGCGGGTTTCCTCGGGACTGCGCCACGCCATTTCGTTCTCAGCCATCAACTGGCTGATCGAAAGATTGTTAAGCGTGCATTGCTCCAGCAACTCCCGTCCGGTCAAAAACGGGTAGCGCAAGCGGGTCCGGTCTTCGACGATCCGATTGACCCCGATCGCCTCCTCATCCACGATAAAACCACCACCCACCGAGTAATACTCGCGACTGACGATTTGCAGCCCGGCGCGATCGAACGCTCGCAAAATCATGCCGTTCGGATGGTAGGACAATGGTTTTCGGATCATCGCCAAGTGTTCTTTCTCGACGAAACGAATCACCTTTTCACCCAACAGGGCCAACGTTTCCGAGCTGCGAATAGCCGCCAACCGGATGCCCGCCATCGAAGTGTCCACCGTCTCCGGACCTTGCCCTTCAAGCCCCAACAACACCGCCTTATCGCTACCGTGACCCTTGCCGGTGGCACCCAGTGATCCATAAAGTTCCGCCCGCACGCTTCCCACCTGTCCCAGCATCCCTTGCGCCTTAAGCCCTGCGGCGAAACGTGCGGCAGCCTTCATCGGGCCAACAGTGTGCGAACTGGAAGGTCCGATGCCCACTTTGAACAGATCAAAAACACTTAACGACATACTCGTCTTCGCCTTGGATATTGATTCGTAATCAAGCCGGATACACGGGGAACAAAGCGCACAAGCCCTCCACTTGCCGGGCGACACAAGCCTCGACATCTGCATCGCCAAGATGGTCCAGAATGTCGCAGATCCAAGTCGCCAAAGCTCTGCACTCCAGGACCTGGAAGCCACGGGTGGTTACCGCTGGCGTGCCGATACGCAGGCCGGAAGTCACAAAAGGCGATTGCGGATCATTGGGCACCGCGTTCTTGTTCACGGTGATGCGCGCGCGACCCAACGCGGCGTCGGCATCCTTGCCGGTAATCCCCTGGCGAATCAGGCTGACCAGGAACAGGTGGTTATCGGTGCCGCCGGATACCACGTCATAGCCGCGCTGCTTGAAGATGGCCGCCATGGCCTGGGCGTTGTCGATGACCTGCGCCTGGTACGTCTTGAAGCCCGGCTCCAAGGCTTCTTTGAAGCACACGGCCTTGGCCGCGATCACATGCATCAACGGCCCGCCCTGCCCGCCCGGAAACACCGCCGAGTTGAGCTTTTTTTCCAGCTCGGGATCGGCCTTGGCCAGAATCAGCCCGCCCCGCGGACCGCGCAGGGTCTTGTGGGTGGTGGTGGTGACCACATCGGCGTAAGGCAGCGGGTTCGGGTACAGACCGGCCGCTACCAGACCGGCGACATGGGCCATGTCGACAAACAGGTACGCCCCGACCTTGTCGGCAATTGCGCGGAAACGCGGGAAGTCGAGGGTCTTCGAATACGCGGAGAATCCGGCGACGATCAGTTTGGGCTTGTGCTCCACCGCCAGGCGCTCGACTTCGTCATAGTCGATCAGGCCATTGCCATCGATGCCGTATTGCACGGCGTTGTACAGCTTGCCGGACGAACTGACCTTGGCTCCGTGAGTCAAATGACCGCCATGGGCCAGACTCATACCGAGGATGGTGTCACCGGCTTGCAGCAACGCCAAATACACCGCCGCGTTGGCCTGGGAGCCGGAGTGCGGTTGCACATTGGCATAGCCAGCACCGAACAGTTGCTTGGCCCGATCGATCGCCAGTTGTTCGACCACGTCGACATATTCGCAGCCACCGTAGTAGCGCTTGCCCGGATAGCCCTCGGCGTACTTGTTGGTCAGTTCGGTGCCCTGAGCCTGCATCACTTGCGGGCTGGTGTAGTTCTCGGAGGCGATCAGCTCGATATGGTCTTCCTGGCGTTGTGCTTCGCGACGGATAGCGGCAAACAGCGCAGGGTCGAAATCGGACAGGGTCAGGCTTTTATGGAACATGCTGAGTTTTCCTTTTTGTTTGGGTATACACAAAGCGCTTTGCAAGGCCCGGACAGGGTCCGGGCACAACGATCAAGCGTCCTGGTAAATTGAGATGGGTGGGCAAGCACAGGCCAGGTTGCGGTCGCCATAGACATTGTCGACACGACCTACCGGCGGCCAGTATTTGCTGTCGCGCAACGCGCCCAACGGGTACACCGCCAATTCGCGGCTGTAGCAATGGCTCCAATCACCGACCAGTTCGGCAGCGGTGTGCGGTGCGTTTTTCAAGGGGTTGTCGTGCGAATCGAGGCCACCGCTTTCCACGGCGCGAATCTCTTCGCGAATGCAGATCATCGCTTCGCAGAACCGGTCCAGTTCTTCCAGGGATTCGCTTTCTGTTGGCTCGACCATCAGCGTGCCGGCCACCGGGAAGGACATGGTTGGCGCGTGGAAGCCGAAATCGATCAGCCGCTTGGCCACGTCTTCCACGCTGATGCCACTGCTCTCTTTAAGGGGGCGCAGATCGAGGATGCATTCGTGCGCTACCAGGCCGTTTTCCCCGGTGTAGAGCACCGGATAATGGTCCTCAAGCCGGCGGGCGATGTAGTTGGCGCTAAGGATGGCCAGTTGCGACGCGCGCTTGAGGCCTTCGCCGCCCATCATGCGCATATACATCCAGGTGATCGGCAGAATGCTCGCACTGCCATAGGGGGCCGCGCAGACTGCGCCTTGCTTGCGCACCATGGCTTCATGCCCGGGCAAAAACGGCGCCAGGTGTGCCTTGACGCCAATCGGGCCCACGCCCGGCCCGCCACCGCCATGGGGAATGCAGAAGGTCTTGTGCAGGTTCAGGTGCGAGACATCGCCGCCAAACTTGCCCGGTGCGCAGAGCCCGACCATGGCGTTCATGTTGGCGCCATCCAGATAAACCTGGCCGCCGTGGTCATGCACGATCGCGCAGATCTGCCGGATGCCTTCTTCAAACACACCATGGGTCGACGGGTAGGTGATCATCAATGCCGCCAGACGATCCTGATGCAGTTGCGCCTTGCTCAGCAGGTCAGCCACATCGACGTTACCCCGGACATCGCAATCGACCACCACCACACGCATACCGGCCATTTGTGCGGTGGCCGGGTTGGTGCCGTGGGCGGAAGACGGAATCAGGCAAACATCGCGATTCGAATCACCACGACTGGCATGATACGCACGAATGGCGAGCAGCCCCGCGTATTCGCCCTGGGAACCGGCGTTCGGCTGCAATGACATGGCGTCGTAACCGGTCGCCGCGCAGAGCATCGCTTCCAGTTCCTCGATCAGTTGCTGATAACCTTGGGTTTGCTCGGTCGGTGCGAACGGATGCAAGGCGCCAAACTCGGGCCAGGTGATCGGGATCATTTCGCTGGCGGCGTTGAGCTTCATGGTACAGGAGCCCAGTGGAATCATGGTGCGATCGAGCGCCAGGTCCTTGTCCGCCAGTTTGCGGAGGTAACGCATCAGCTCGGTTTCCGAGTGATATCGATTGAACACCTCGTGTTGCAGAATCGCTGACTCGCGCAACAGCGGCAACGGCAGGCAGTCAACCGTGGTGTTGGCCAGTGCGGCGAAGTCCGGCAGTGGCTGTCCCTCGCTTGCAAACACCGCCCACAGCGCTTCGACGCTTTGCTGCTCACAGGTTTCATCCAGCGACAGACCGACACGCGATTGGTCGATGGCCCGCAAGTTGATCTGCGCCGACCTGGCCGCGTCGTGCACAGCTTGCACCGGGATCACGGGCACCACGCTGATGGTGTCGAAGAAATGGTATTGCTCGACCTGATGCCCGAGTTGTTGCAGGCCCTGGGCCAGGATCGACGTAAAGCGGTGCACCCGTCGCGCGATGTCGGCTAGGCCCTTGGGACCATGGTAGACCGCGTACATACTGGCGATATTGGCCAGCAGCACTTGCGCGGTGCAGATATTGCTCGTGGCTTTTTCGCGACGAATGTGTTGCTCGCGGGTTTGCATCGCCAGGCGCAGGGCCGGGTTGCCATGACGGTCGATGGAAACCCCGACCAGCCGCCCCGGCATGTCCCGCTTAAAGCCGTCGCGTGTCGCAAAGTAAGCCGCGTGCGGTCCGCCAAAACCCAGCGGCACGCCAAAGCGTTGCGCGCTGCCCAGCACCACATCAGCGCCGAATTCACCCGGTGGTATCAGCAGGGTCAGTGCCAGCAGATCAGCCGCGACCGCAACCAACGCGCCGACCTCGTGGGCGCGTTGTACCAGCGAACGGTGATCGGCAATGTCGCCGGTACTGGCGGGGTATTGCAGCAGCAGGCCGAAATAGCCGTCGAGCCCTTCTTGCTCAAGCTCCGCTTCATCACCGATCACCACCTCGATGTTCAATGGTTCCGCGCGGGTGCGCAGCACGTTGAGGGTTTGCGGGTGGCAGTGGCGCGAGACAAAAAACGCCGGGGCTTTGTTTTTCGCCAGACGCTTGCAGAAGGTCATGGCTTCGGCCGCCGCTGTCGCTTCATCGAGCAACGATGCGTTGGCGATCTCCATGCCGGTCAGGTCGCTGATCAAGGTCTGGAAATTTAGCAGCGCTTCCAGTCGGCCCTGGGAAATTTCCGGTTGATACGGCGTGTAAGCGGTGTACCACGCCGGGTTCTCCAGCAGGTTGCGCAGGATCGGCGTTGGTGTATGGCATGGGTGATAACCCTGGCCAATGTAGTTGCGCAACAGCTGGTTTTTTCCGGCAATGGCTTTGATCGCGGCGAGCGCCTCGGCTTCGCCCTGCCCCGCCGACAACTCCAGCACGCTGGTGCCCTTGATGCTCTGTGGCACGACACTGTCGATCAGTGCTTCAAGCGAGTCATGGCCGGTCAGCATCAACATGGCGCTGATGTCTTCGTCGCGAGGGCCGATGTGGCGGGCTATGAACTCATTGTCCGTGCCCAGCGGGATCTGTGGCTTGTTCATCTCGACCTCCGGCTCAGGCGTTTTCGGCGACGAAACGGTCGTAGCCTTCCTGATCCAGCAGATCGTCGAGGGCCTCCAGGCTGTCGATGCGGATTCGGAAGAACCAGCCATCATTCATTGGCGAGGCGTTCACCAGCTCGGGGTCATCAGACAGTGCCTGATTGACTGCTACTACTTCCCCCGTCAACGGCATGCTGATATTGCTCGCGGCTTTCACCGACTCCAGCACTGCCACCTCATGTCCTTCCGCGAACTGCCCCAGGTCTGGCAATTGCACAAAAACCACATCCCCCAATGCCTCTTGGGCAAAAGTGGTGATACCCACGGTCAACTCGCCGGACTCTTCCAGACGTAACCATTCATGCTCGGGAGTGAAACGCAGCGTACTCATGGATTTTCCTCTTGTTGTCAATGTGCCAGCGGATAGTCGGCTTGGCTGATGGAACAAGAGCAAAGGTGATGCCAGTTATATTTTCCCGTTATTTATCATTAAGTTATTTTGTTTTTGAAGGACGTGACAGAGCGCTCGGAACGAAATCGCTCCAGATTTTCAGTCGGTATTATTGTGTTAAATCCGGCTTTAGCCAACGCTGGCGCGGCTTGCTTGCCGATGGAGCGAAAGTGCTCCACTGGAGCGTTTTCGAACCGCCCTCGCTTCAACCCAACACGCTAAGAACGCGATCCGATCCCGTACTTGCGCAAGCGCTGCCCGATGGCGGTGTGTGATGTTTGCAGGCGCAGGGCCAATTGGCGGGTCGAGGGATAGGCCAGGTAGAACCGCTCCAACAAAGATTTTTCGAAATCCTGCACCGCGTTTTCGAGGCTAACCACCTCCTCGTCATCCGTCTTCTGACTGATCAGCTCAGTGCCGGCCAACTCAAGACCATCGCAGTCGATCACATCCCCTTCGTTGATCGCGGCCGCGCGGAAAATCACATTCTGCAATTGGCGGACATTGCCTGACCATCGGTTTCCCAGTAACAGCGGATGAGTCGCAGGCGACAGCCAACAAGGCGTGCGCTGGATCTGTTCGCAGGCCTGGCGCAAGAAGTGTTCGGCCAGCAGCAGGATGTCCAGCCCGCGCTCGCGAAGCGCCGGTACCATCAGGTTCAGGACATTGAGGCGGTAGTAGAGATCTTCGCGAAAACTGCCCTCGGTCACCATGCGTTCCAAATTGCGGTGGGTGGCGCACAGCACCCGGACGTTGACATGCACCTCGCGGTCGCCACCGACGCGGCGGAAGCATCCGTCACTGAGAAAGCGAAGCAGTTTGGCTTGCAGGTAGGGCGACATCTCGCCCACTTCATCGAGGAACACCGTGCCGCGATCCGAGAGTTCCAGCAACCCGGGCTTCCCGCCGCGCTGGGCGCCGGTAAACGCACCGGCCGAATAGCCGAACAATTCACTCTCGGCCAGGCTTTCCGGAAGCGCAGCACAGTTCAGTGCCAGGAATGGCGCGTCACGCCGCGTGCTCATGGCGTGACAGGCCCGCGCGACCAACTCCTTGCCTGTTCCCGTTTCGCCTTGAATCAACAATGGCGCGTCAAGTCCCGCCACTTTGTGCAGACGCGTCTTCAACTGTTTGAGCGCCGGTGATTTTCCTAACAACGCGTCCAGCCCTTCCGCGTGATCGTGATGCAGTGAAGCCAGGCGCTCGCCAATGCGGCTCGGCGGGTAGAGGGTCAGCAAACCACCGGCGAGAAACCGTGAACTCTGTGCTGTACCGGTGATTGGAGTGGCATCGAGCAGCAGGTCATGCCCTTTGAAGTTCACCTCGCACATCGGCAATCTAAATCCCTTGTCGACTAGGGACCTTGCCAGGTCTGGCTCGGAGAACAGATTCGACAGCGGCTCTCCCGTGGGATCACTGCCGTACAAACTGACCAGCTTGGGGTTGGCCAACAGTACATAACCGCCAGGATCCACCGCCAATACCGGATCGCTCATCGCTCCCAACAGTGCATCCAATTGCAGCCGGCGCCGTTGACCCGGAAGCATGTCAACCAGTTCCACGCCTTTGACGCCCTTTATGCGCAACAGCGCGTAGTTAAGTTCGTCCAGCACCGTCTGGCTCAGGTCCGGTGCATCGATGTAAACGTTGGGCGGAATCATCTCCACCGCGTCCAAGTTGAGATTGCGTGCACCGAGCAATGCCAGGACTTCTTGGGTAATGCCGACGCGATCATTGAAAGTGACATGGATTCGCAAGATGCACCTCGGTCTATGGGGGTTAGATCAAAGATCTTTGGCGAGTGCCCGAGCGCATTGCATTAACTCGTCGAGAAAAGCCCTTAGTATCAACGGTGATGCGATACCGCGCCGAGTGATGATTTCGAAGGTGGAAAGCAGGCGCAGACGACCAGCACCTAGATGCTCAAGGTCGCCGGTTGCCACCCACTGCCGGGCATAATGCTCCGGTAAAAATCCCGCATAAGCGCCGGAGAGTATGAGCATTGCCTGAGCTTCGACGTTGTCCACCGTTGCAGCCGCCTTGTCCACACCCAATGCCTGAAGGTCGCGATGTTGCAGGTAGCCTCGCGCGACGATCCTGCTGGCCGCGATGCGCTCCAGCAGGTTGACTTTGGGCTCTTGCAGGCCAAACAGCACATGGTTGCGACCGCAAAAAAAACCATGGCTCTCTTGATACAACGGTGAGTACGACAACCCCGGTACACGAAACGGAAAATGCCCGACCGCCAGATGCAAACGGCCATCGATGACGCGCTCTTCCAGCTCCGCCGGCGTCCCGATGTACACATTCAAGTGCACCTCGTGACCGCGCTGCACAAAACGCTGAGTGGTTTGTTTCAGCGGGCATACCGGGTCGGTGATGGTGGTGTCGATCACGCCCAGATTGAGAGTCCCGCTGACCTCGCGCTTGAGCATATCGGCGTCCACGCAAAAGTCCTCCACTGCGCCAAGCAAGCGTTGGGTGGCTGCATAGATGGCCTGCCCTTGTTCGGTCAAGCGAAAGCCACTGCGGCCCCGCTCGCAAAGTTTGACCCCGAGCCTGACCTCAAGATGGGCCATCTGCTCACTGATGGTGGATTGGGCTACGTTGAGCGCAGCCTGAGCGGCAGAAAACCCACCGCATTTGACGATGGTACCGAACACCCTGAGTAGTTTCAGGTCGACATCGTGCAACTGGATCATCTCGCACCTCATGGCGGGGATTACATCGGAAATAGCGATTTACGTATCGCTAGATCATCATTTTTTCGTCCGCGAGTAAAGCCGATATTGAGGCGTATTCGAGATGCATCCATCTCGTCTTTCATCCAAAAAAATAACAATGTGGAGACGCCTGAAATGTCCAATAACAGCTATGAAAGCGGACGCCTGAACCTGCCCTTTGTCGGCCATTGCACTTTTGCCAAATCACCCGTCTGTACTGACTGGGAGGCGATCGATGCGGATGTTGCGGTGCTTGGCGCGCCCAATGACATGGGTACTCAATGGCGCTCGGGCGCTCGCTTTGGACCGCGAGGGATCCGCGAGGCATCGACATTGTTCTCATTCGGCCATGCCGGTGCCTATGACTTCGAAGACGACGTGATGTACCTGCAATCGCAGGACGTGCGCATCGTTGATGTGGGTGACGCAGATATCGTTCATACCGATATGAAAAGCAGCAACAACAACATTGAATTTGCCGTACGCAAGTTGCTTGAAGCAGGTGCGATGCCCGTGGTACTGGGTGGCGATCACTCAGTCCATGCCCCGGTTATCAAAGCCTTTGAAGGTCGTGGACCAATTCATATCATTCACTTCGATGCGCACCTGGACTTTGTCGACGAGCGACATGGAGTGCGCTATGGACACGGCAACCCGCTGCGCCGTGCATCGGAAATGAACCACATTGTTGGCATGACCCAGATGGGAATCCGCAACGTTTCCTCGTCCAATCGAGACGACTACAACGCGGCCCGCGAGGCTGGCTCGAAGATTCTCTCGGTCCGCGATGTACGCGAGCTAGGCAGTCAGGGCGTACTGGGCCTGATTCCCGAGTGCGAGTCCTACTACATCACAATTGATATCGATGGCTTCGATCCATCGATCGCCCCCGGTACTGGCACGCCGAGCCACGGAGGCTTCCAATACTACGAGGTCCTGGAAATCATCCAGGCACTGGCTAACCGATGCCAGGGTCGTATCGTTGGGATGGACCTAGTGGAAGTGGCACCGGCCTACGACCCGACCGGCATGACCTCCATCCTTGCTGCACAGCTGCTGATGAACAGCATCGGCTTTGTGTTCCATGCTCGGGCGCAAGCTCGCAGCTAAGTATCCAAAGGCTTTTCCAAGGAAGGAAAAGCAAAATTTGGGGCCAGTTGAGGCCATTCTCGATAGGCAGCAAACGGCCAGCTGTCGTTTGAAGACCAAAGTTATATGGGCTTGGTCAAGCCACCGTTGCAACCTTACGGTTAATAATCCTTGCGAGTAAGGACTAATGACGAAGCATCCAAGGATGCCTCGTCTTTAAGCTTAGGCTGGCTTGAAACAGTACGCAGCCAGTTTGTTCCCATCGAGATCCCGCGCGTAAGCCGCATAGGCGTCAGGTGCCCACCCTACGGCGAACCAAGGCATCGTTGATCTATCGCAGGACGAAGAATCTGAGAGCTGTCCAACTCCTGCTTGGTCATATGAAACTCGAAAGCACTGTCAGGTACTTGGGCATCGAGGTCGATGATGCTTTGGAAATGGCAGAGCAGACAGAGGTTTAACCAACACTGCGACGGTCTGAGCCAGACCGTCGCTATCCAGCCGATTGTGTTGAAAAAGCCGGTATTTCCAGACTGCCCGCGTACTGACTGCTCAAAATGCCTTTTTTGCCCGCAGCTGCGTGAAATCTGAGCCCGGGAATCATCTGCACAAAGTAAAGATTTCAATCTCAAGCGCTTACTTTTATGCCGCGTAAACCATGGCCGACTATGTAGCTGACTATGGTAATTCGCGCTTCCGCCCGCTGATTCCATAGGCAACCCCCGCGACTCTCAGTTTTCGAGGGGTCGCCTCTGTATCGACCGATGAATGAGAACGCTCCCGAGTTGAGTGGAAGCGAAAATCAAAATACGGATAGTGGTAAGGGCGACCTGTTAGATCCGTCAGCAACCGCTGTGGTAAGCGTATAAAGACAATTAAGTTTGAATGTCATGCCATCGGCGATTCCGTATAGCATGACCCTCATAGACTAACCTTCACCTCTGACGAACGCTCGATGAGGCTTGCCGTGGACCTGCAATGAGGCAGATTGGCGGTCGCTCATTTACTACACGCGCTTGAAATAAGTGAAAAAAGTTAATTTAGGTAAGCGACTGATTTATGGAAGATAAAACACATATAACTGTTAGCAAGGCTCCAGAACCAATGAGTACATCCATTTGCCCGTGCGGCAGCGGCAATCTGCTGGATGCCTGCTGCGGCCATTATCACGCCGGCCACCCGGCGCCCTGTGCCAGTGCGTTGATGCGCTCGCGCTACAGCGCCTATGTGCTGGGCCTGGTCGATTACCTGGTGGCCACCACCCTGCCCGCGCAACAGGCCGGTATGGACCGCGACGCCATCGCCGCCTGGAGTGCGCAGAGCACCTGGCTGGGCCTTGAGGTGGAAAGCTCCGAGGTCTTCGGCGGCCAGCCGGAACACGCGTTCGTCACCTTTACTGCGCGCTGGCATGACAGCACCGGCGAACATAGCCACCGCGAGCAGTCTTCTTTCGTACAGAATGAGGGGCGCTGGTACTTCATCGACCCTACGGTGGAACTGAAGGCCGGGCGTAATGACGCGTGCCTGTGCGGCAGTGGGCAGAAGTTCAAGAAGTGCTGTTCCAGCTACCTTTAATTCACTCACAGGGATAACGCCATGCTTCGGATTTATAGCTTGATGCTGGCGTTAACCCTGGGCCTGACCGGCTGCGCCTCGTGGTTCGAAGATGACTCGCCGCCGCCTCACGTATCGCTGGTGAAGGTCGAAGTCGTGCGCGCCAAGCTGCTGGAGCAGAAATTCAAACTCTACTTTCGCGTGGACAACCGCGACGATGCCGACCTGACCGTGCGCGGCCTGATCTACAAGGTCACCCTTGGCGATCTGGTGTTGACCGAAGGCGAATCCAATGAATGGCTGACCGTGCCGCCGCGCGGTCATAAAGTCTTCCGGGTCTCGGTACGCACCAACCTCTGGCCACGCGTACGCGATGTGGTGCAGATGCTGAAAAATCCCGAGCGCCCCGTGCCCTATCGCCTGGAGGGCGAGCTGAAAACCGGATTATTCATCGGTAATGACGTGCAGGTGGCTCACAATGGCGAGATAATCCCCGGCGATTTTATTCCGGAGCAACATCGATGACTCAGCAACCCCATGTCCATGGTCCTGACTGCAACCACGATCACGATCACCATGATCACGACCACGGCCATGTCCACGGGCCGAACTGCGGCCACGCTCACCAGGAACCGGTGCGCAACGCCTTGAAGGATGTTGGCCGCAACGATCCTTGCCCGTGCGGCAGCGAGAAGAAATTCAAGAAGTGCCATGGCGCATAAGCCGCACTGATGATCAAAATGTGGGAGGGGGCTTTCTCCCTCCTACATTGATTTGCACATAGCTTGAGCACTCACGCAATTACACAACTCCCGCTTGCGTCGTTTCGCCGCGCTCACTAACGTAGCGCCTTTACTGACGCTACCCCCCCGCAGGAGCTTTGCCATGGCCTCGCCAGCCCTCTTACACTTTCTTCCCCGGTTCGGCGTTGCCGCGGCAGTGGCCAGTGCCTTGGGCCTGGCGGGTTGCCAGCTCCAGAACACCCAGGACACCCTGCCACCTGTGGCTGGCGTACAGCCAATCAAGGGCCTGGCACAGAATGTATCGATACGCCGCAATGCCCAAGGCATGCCGCTGATCGAAAGCAACACCTTCCACGACGCGCTGTTCAGCCTTGGTTATGTGCACGCCAGCGACCGCATTGCCCAGATGGTCACCTTGCGCCTGCTGGCACAGGGCCGCCTGGCGGAAATGTCCGGGCCTCAAGTGCTGGATGTCGACCGTTTCATGCGTGCGGTCAACCTCAAGAAAAGCGCGGGCGAGCTGTACAACGCCTCGTCGCCGCGCCTCAAGCGCTTCTTTGAAGTGTATGCCCGGGGCGTCAATGCCTACCTGTTCCGCTATCGCGACAAGCTGCCGGCGGACCTGGCACAAAGCGGTTACACACCCGAATACTGGAAGCCGGAAGACTCGGCGCTACTGTTCTGCCTGCTCAATTTCAGTGAGTCGAGCAACCTGCAGGAAGAGATTTCGTCCTTGGTGCTGGCGCAAAAGGTCGGCGTCGACAAACTCGCCTGGCTCATCCCAAGCGCGCCGGACGAAGCCGTGCCGCTGGCCGAGGCCGACAAGCTCAAGGGCGTGAACCTGGGGCAGATCAGCGGCCTCGCCGCCCTGGACACCGTAAGCCAGCAGTTGAGCGGCCTCAACACGCTCGGGGTCACCACCTCAAGCAACTGGGCCATCGCCCCGCAACGCAGCCGCAGCGGCAAAAGCCTGCTCGCCAACGATATCGCCGCCACGCCACAAGCCCCGTCGCCATGGAGCTACGTGCAGATTCGCGCGCCTAAATATCAGGCCGTGGGTGCTTCGATCGCTGGCCTGCCGACCCTGCTGTCCGGTTTCAACGGCAAGGTGGCGTGGAGCATGAGCGCGGTCAAGGGCGACACCCAGGACCTGTTCCTGGAGAAGGTCAAGCGCCAGGGCAACGCGTTGTACTACGAGAACAACGGCAAATGGCTGCCGGCTGGCGTGCGCAACGAAACCTTCTTTATCAAGGGCCAGCGCTCGATTCGCGAAACGGTGTACGAAACCCGTCACGGTGCGTTGCTCAATAGCAGCCAGGCCCTCACCAGCGGTCTCGGCCTGGCCCTGCAGACTGCTGCTTTCAAGGACGACAAGAGCCTGGACGCGTTCTTCGACCTGTCCCGTGCGCAAAACGCCGGCAAGGCCTCGGACGCCACTCGCGAGATTCGCGCCATCGCGTTGAACATGATCTTTGCCGACGCCAGCAATATCGGCTGGCAAGTCACCGGCCGCTTCCCCAACCGCCGCGAGGGCGAGGGCCTGTTGCCATCGCCGGGTTGGGACACGCGCTTTGACTGGGACGGTTATGCCGATGCGATGCTGCACCCCTACGACCAGGACCCGGCCCAGGGCTGGATCGGCACGGCCAACCAGCGCACCGCACCGCGTGGCTACGGGATGCAACTGTCCAACTCCTGGGATGCACCGGAGCGCAGCGAACGCCTCGCGCAACTGGCCGGTGCCGGCAAGCATGACAGCCGCAGCCTGATCGCCATGCAATACGACCAGACCACGACCTTCGCCGCCAAGCTCAAGAGCATGTTCCAGGCCCCGGGCATGGCCCAGCCGCTCAAGCAGGCAATCGACGCCCTGCCGCCAGCGGAGCGCGTCAAGGCTCGCGAAGCACTGGAGCGCCTGATGGCATTCGATGGTCGCCTTGCGCCAACCTCGGCTGACGCGGCGATCTACGAGCTGTTCCTGCAGGAAAGCGCCAGGCAGATTTTCCTCGACAAACTCGGCCCGCAAGACAGCGCCAGCTGGAAAGCCTTTGTCAGCAACGCCAGCCTGTCCTACTCAGCCATCGCCGACCACCTGCTGGGCCGCGAAGACAGTCCGTTCTGGGATGACACGCGTACACCGCAAAAAGAAGACAAACCGGCGATCCTGGCCCGCACGCTTGCCGCCGCTATCACTGCCGGTGACAGCCAACTGGGTGCCGATCACAAAGCCTGGCAGTGGGGCAAGCTGCACAGCACCACCTGGAAAAACACCAGTGGCCAGGTGATTCGCGGCCCCTTCGCCAGTGGTGGCGACCACAACACCTTGAACCCGGCGCCGTATAACTGGGGTGAGGATTTCAACACCACCCAGGTGTCGGCGCTGCGCATGATCATCGACTTCGGCCTGGCCGAACCCATGCTGGGCCAGGGCGGTATCGGCCAGTCCGGCAACCCGGCCAGCCCGAACTATGCCAACGGCATTGACCCGTCGCTCAAGGCGCAATACCTGAGCTTCCCGATGCAGCCGCAGAACTTTGAAAAGGTGTATGGCAAGACCAGGTTGACCCTCACGCCCGGCAAGTAATCCGGTTTCCCAGAAGAAACCGAATCCAGAATGTGGGAGGGGGGCTTGCTCCCGATAGCGGTGTGACAGTCAACACATTCATTGACTGAACTACTGCTATCGGGAGCAAGCCCCCTCCCACATTTGGATCCCATGCATTCAGATAGAACTTCTACACCCAGCCCCGCCTCATAACTAACAAGCCCCCAGCCCCGGTCACCCCATGGACCTCGTCATCGCCCGCCCCGAAGGCCTCTACTGCCCTGCCGGTGATTTTTACATCGACCCCTGGCGCCCGGTGGAGCGCGCCGTGATCACCCACGCCCACGGCGATCATGCGCGCACCGGCAACCAACATTACCTGGCCGCCGCCCCCGGCGAAGATATCCTGCGCTGGCGCCTGGGCCAGGACATCAACCTGCAAACCCTGGCCTACGGTGAGCAGTTGCTGCATCACGGCGTGACCTTGAGTTTCCATCCGGCCGGGCACGTGCTCGGTTCGGCTCAGGTGCGCCTGGAATATCAGGGTGAAGTCTGGGTCGCGTCCGGCGACTATAAGGTCGAACCCGATGGCACCTGTGCGCCTTTCGAGCCGGTGCGTTGCCACACCTTTATCACCGAATCCACTTTTGGCCTGCCGATCTACCGATGGCAGCCCCAAGCGCAGATCTTTGCCGGGATCAATGACTGGTGGCAGGCCAATATCGCCACGGGCAAGGCCAGCGTGCTGTTCTGCTATTCCTTCGGCAAGGCCCAGCGCATTCTGCATGGCCTCGACGCCAGCATCGGTCCGATCCTCAGCCATGGCGCCGTCGAGCCGCTGAACCGGGTCTACCGCGAGGCCGGCATCTACATTCCCGAAACCCTGTATGCCGGGGATTTCAAAAAGACCGACCCGTTACTGCGCCAAGCCTTGATCATCGCCCCGCCCTCCGCCGGCGGCAGCACCTGGATGCGCCGTTTTGGCGACTACAGCGACGCCTTCGCCAGCGGCTGGATGCGCCTGCGCGGTACACGACGCCGGCGCGGGGTGGATCGCGGCTTTGTGCTGTCGGACCACGCCGATTGGCCCGGGCTGTTGTGGGCCATCGAACAAACCGGCGCCGAACGGGTGATGGTTACCCACGGTTCGGTCGGCGTGCTGGTACGCCACCTGCGAGAAAAGGGCCTGGACGCCCAGGGCTTCAGCACCGAATACGGTGATGACGAAGAAGAGGCCACGGCATGAAAGCCTTCGCCGAGCTGTACGCCAACCTCGACGCCACTACCTCCAGCAATGCCAAGCTCGCAGCCCTGCAAGCCTACTTCCTGCAAGCGCCGCCGGAAGATGCGGCATGGGCGGTGTACTTCCTCTCCGGCGGGCGACCACGGCAACTGGTGCCCACACGCTTGCTCAGGGATATGGCGACTGAGGCGGCGAGCATCGAGCCGTGGCTGTTTGAAGAGAGCTACCAGTCCGTAGGCGACCTGGCCGAAACCATCTCCCTGCTGCTCCCCGAATCGACCTACAGCTCTGAAGACGGGCTTGCCGTGTGGCTGGAAGAAAAACTGCTGCCTCTGCGCGGCCTTTCACCCATGGACCTTGCCGAGCGCCTGCCTGCGTTATGGGCGCAACTGGATCAACCGAGCCTGATGGTGTGCATCAAGTTGATCACCGGCAGCTTTCGCGTCGGCGTCTCCAAACTGCTGGTTACCCGCGCCCTTGCCGCCATGGCCAATCTGGATAGCAAGCGCGTGGCGCAGCGGTTGGTGGGTTATACCGACCTGTCCAACCGTCCTACAGCCGAGGGCTATCTCAAGCTGATCGCTGCCGAATCATCCGACGAACATGCACAACGTGGCGGGCAGCCATATCCGTTTTTTCTCGCCCACGGGCTGGCGCAACCCGTCGAGCAATTCGACAGCCTGCTCGGCTCCCCCGCCGACTGGCAGGTGGAATGGAAGTTCGATGGCATCCGTGCGCAGTTGGTCAAGCGCGAGGGGCGCCTGTGGATCTGGTCACGGGGTGAAGAGTTGGTGACCGAGCGTTTCCCCGAGCTTCACAGCCTGGTCAGTGGCCTGCCCGACGGCACGGTGATCGATGGCGAAATCGTGGTGTGGAAAGACGCGGTGCAACCCTTCGCGCTGCTGCAACAGCGGATCGGTCGCAAAACCCTGAGTAAAAAGGTACTTGAGGATGCGCCCGTCGCCGTGCTCGCTTACGACCTTCTGGAGTATCAGGGCGACGACTGGCGCAACCACATCCAGGCCGAGCGCCGCACGCAATTGGAACAGGTGATTGCCGCGTGCAACCAACCGGTGCTGTTGCCTTCGCCGCTGATCGAGGGGCCAACCTGGGCAGCGCTGGCGACCCAGCGCGAAGCCTCTCGCAGCCTTGGTGTTGAAGGCATGATGCTCAAGGATCGCAAGGGCCTGTACGGTGTGGGCCGCACCAAGGACATGGGCCTGTGGTTCAAATGGAAGGTCGACCCCTTCAGCGTCGACGCCGTGTTGATCTACGCCCAGCGCGGCCATGGCCGGCGCGCCAGCCTGTACAGCGACTACACCTTCGCGGTATGGGACGGCCCGCCGGGCAGCGAGCGCACGCTGGTGCCGTTCGCCAAGGCCTATTCCGGGCTGACCGACGAGGAAATGCGCAAAGTCGATGCGATTGTGCGCAAAACTACCGTGGAGAAGTTCGGCCCGGTCAGCAGCGTGACGCCAAGCATGGTGTTTGAGTTGGGGTTTGAGGGTATCGCCCTGTCCAAACGGCACAAGAGCGGGATTGCGGTGCGGTTTCCGCGCATGTTGCGCTGGCGTCAGGACAAGACGGTGGAAGAGGCTGACAACCTCGCCACACTGCAGGACCTACTGACTTGACCTAAATCCCTGTGGGATCTCCACAGACCTGCAATGGTGCACCCATTTTCAGATGCCCATTTTCGGGCATCTCCTACACTCAGCCTTGCCTTATCCCACCTTTTAAAAAGCCCGTCCGGAACTATGGTGCAGAAATTGCTACTTGTGCTGCGTCTGACACCGTTCAGTAACAGT
This sequence comes from Pseudomonas sp. OST1909, assembly GCF_015277575.1. NCBI lineage: Bacteria > Pseudomonadati > Pseudomonadota > Gammaproteobacteria > Pseudomonadales > Pseudomonadaceae > Pseudomonas > Pseudomonas sp. OST1909. The sequence continues at coordinate 1,809,891 of NZ_CP063780.1, read as the reverse complement.
CCTAAACGCGCCACAAGCGCTTATCTTGGTTTCCAGGGAATACATAATGAAAAAAGCATTGCTGACCCTTTCTGCACTGGCTCTGTGCATGGCCGCTGGTGTCGCTACCGCCAAGGAATACAAGGAATTGCGTTTTGGTGTCGACCCGTCCTACGCACCGTTCGAATCCAAAGCCGCCGACGGCAGCCTGGTTGGCTTCGATATCGACCTGGGCAATGCGATCTGCGCGGAGCTGAAGGTCAAGTGCAAGTGGGTTGAAAGTGACTTTGACGGCATGATCCCGGGCCTCAAAGCCAACAAGTTCGATGGCGTGATTTCATCCATGACCGTAACGCCGGTGCGCGAAAAGGCAATCGACTTCTCCACCGAGCTGTTCTCCGGCCCCACGTCGCTGGTGTTCAAAAAAGGGGCTGGCTACTCGACACCTGAGTCCCTCAAGGGCAAGTCCGTGGGCTACGAGCAAGGCACCATCCAAGAAGCCTACGCCAAGGCCGTGCTGGACAAAGCCGGGGTAACCACCAAGGCCTACGCCAACCAGGATCAGGTGTATGCCGACCTGACCTCCGGCCGCCTCGACGCGTCGGTGCAGGACATGCTGCAAGCCGAACTGGGCTTTCTCAAGTCGCCGGCCGGTACCGGTTATGAAGTCAGCGCCGCCATCGACGACCCGTTGCTGCCCTCGAAAACCGCGGTCGGTATCAAAAAAGGTAACACTGAACTGAAGGCGCTTTTGGATAAAGGTATCAAAGCGTTACACGATGATGGCACCTACGCCACCATCCAGAAGAAACACTTTGGCGATTTGAACCTGTACAGCGGCAAATAATGCCTGGAGCGCCCCTCCCTGCAGGGGCGCTTTTCTATCGCCATAGGTCCTGATTTATGTTCGAAGAACTGTTGCAAACCCTCGGGTTGAGCGCGCTCAGCTTGAAGGGTTTCGGCCCGCTGTTGCTGCAAGGCACCTGGATGACCATCAAGTTGTCGGTGCTGTCCCTGGCCGTCAGCGTACTGCTGGGCCTGCTCGGCGCCAGCGCCAAACTGTCCAGCCTGCCGTTCCTGCGTATCCCCGCCCAGCTCTACACCACGCTGATTCGCGGGGTGCCCGACCTGGTGCTGATGCTGCTGATTTTCTACAGCCTGCAAACCTGGCTCAGCAGCTTTACCGACTTCATGGAATGGGAATACATCGAGATCGACCCGTTCAGCGCCGGGGTGATCACCCTGGGCTTTATCTACGGTGCCTATTTCACCGAAACGTTTCGCGGCGCTATCCTCGCCGTGCCCCGCGGCCAACTGGAAGCCGCCACTGCTTACGGGCTCAAGCGCGGGCAGCGGTTTCGCTACGTGACCTTCCCGCAGATGATGCGCTTCGCCCTGCCGGGCATCGGCAATAACTGGATGGTGATGCTCAAGGCCACCGCGCTGGTATCGATCATCGGCCTGGCAGACCTGGTGAAAGCCGCCCAGGATGCGGGAAAAAGTACCTATCAACTGTTCTACTTCCTGGTACTCGCCGCGCTGATCTACCTGTTGATCACCAGCGCCTCCAACTTTGTCTTGCGCCGTCTGGAACGTCGCTACTCCGCCGGCGCCCGGGAGGCAGTGCGATGATCGAGCTATTGCAGGAATACTGGCGCCCCTTCCTTTATAGCGACGGCCAGCACGTCACCGGCCTTGCCATGACGATGTGGTTGCTGACGGCTGCACTGGTCATCGGCTTTCTGGTGTCGATCCCGCTGTCCATCGCCCGCGTCTCGCGCAAGCGCCTGGTACGTTGGCCGGTGCAGTTCTACACCTACCTATTTCGCGGTACGCCGCTCTATATCCAGTTGCTGATCTGCTACACCGGTATCTACAGCATTGCCGCCGTACGCGAACAACCGCTGCTGGATGCGTTTTTTCGCGACGCGATGAACTGCACCATCCTGGCCTTCGCGCTCAATACTTGCGCCTACACCACGGAGATTTTCGCCGGGGCGATCCGCAGCATGGCGCATGGCGAAGTCGAGGCGGCCAAGGCTTACGGCCTCAGCGGCTGGAAGTTGTACGCCTACGTGATCATGCCGTCAGCGCTGCGCCGTGCGTTGCCCTACTACAGCAACGAAGTGATCCTGATGCTGCACTCGACCACGGTGGCATTTACCGCAACGATCCCGGACATCCTCAAAGTGGCACGGGACGCCAACTCCGCCACCTTCATGACCTTTCAATCATTTGGCATCGCCGCGTTGATCTACCTGGCGGTGACCTTTGCCCTGGTCGGCCTGTTCCGCCTGGCGGAGCGCCGCTGGCTAGCCTTTCTCGGGCCGAGCCATTAAGGAGCCTCAATGCGCCATCAGCTACATGACCTGATCGCGCCGGTGCCCGGCACGGCGCGGCAGATCCACAGTTTTCACTTCGGCCCGCAGCAGGCCGCAGGCAAGGTCTACATCCAGTCGTCGCTGCACGCCGATGAATTGCCGGGCATGTTGGTGGCCTGGCATTTGAAAGTACGCCTGGTCGAGTTGGCCGCGGCCGGGCGCTTGCGTAGCGAAATCGTGCTGGTGCCGGTCGCCAACCCGGTGGGCCTCGAACAAGTGTTGATGGACATCCCCTTGGGCCGCTATGAACTGGAAAGCGGGCAGAACTTCAATCGCCTGTTCGTTGACCTTGGCGAAGAGGTCGGCAACCAGGTCGAAGAGCTGCTGGGCGATGATTCCCAGCACAATGCCCGCTTGATCCGCAGTGCATTGTCCAGCGCCCTGGCCGCGCACACCGCCCAGACCCAACTGCAATCCCAACGCCTGGTACTGCAACGCCTGGCCTGTGATGCCGACATGGTGCTCGACCTGCATTGCGACTTCGAAGCCGTGGCGCACCTGTACACCACACCTGAAGCCTGGCCACAGGTAGAGCCATTGGCGCGGTACCTCGGCTCCGAGGCCAACCTGCTGGCCACCGACTCCGGCGGGCAGTCCTTTGATGAGTGTTTCACCCTGGTGTGGTGGCAGTTGCAGCAACGTTTCGGCGAGCGCTTCCCGATTCCCATGGGCAGTTTTTCGGTGACCGTCGAACTGCGCGGCCAGGGCGATGTAAACCATGGTCTTGCCGCGCTGGACTGCCAGGCCATCATCGATTACCTGATCCACTTCGGCGCCATTACCGGCGATGTGACGCCCCTGCCCGCCCTGGCTTACCCGGCCACGCCATTGGCGGGTGTGGAGCCCGTCACCAGCCCGGTCGGCGGCTTGCTGGTGTTCAGTGCCTTGCCGGGTCAATACCTGGAGGCCGGGCAACTGGTCGCCGAAATCATCGACCCCATTACCGACCGCGTAACGCCGGTGCGCTGCAAGCACGCCGGCCTGCTGTACGCCCGTTCGCTGCGACGCATGGCCACTGCCGGGATGGTCATCGGCCATATCGCCGGCACGCAGGCCTACCGCAGCGGCTATCTACTTTCGCCTTGAGGATGCACGCCCCATGTACAAACTGACCGTTGAAGGCCTGCATAAAAGCTATGGCGACAATGAAGTGCTCAAAGGTGTTTCGCTCAAGGCCAGGACCGGTGACGTGATCAGCCTGATCGGCGCCAGCGGCTCCGGCAAGAGCACGTTCCTGCGCTGTATCAACTTCCTGGAAACCCCCAACGATGGCGCCATGACCCTGGACGGCCAGGCGATCCGCATGGTCAGCGACCGCCATGGTATGCGCGTGGCCGACGACGCCGAGCTACAACGCTTGCGCACACGGCTGGCGATGGTGTTCCAACACTTCAACCTGTGGAGCCACATGAGCGTGCTGGAAAACATCACCATGGCCCCGCGCCGCGTGTTGGGTTGCAGCAAGAAAGACGCCGAAGACCGCGCCCGTCGCTACCTGGACAAAGTCGGGCTGCCGGCGCGCGTGGCGGATCAATACCCGGCGTTCCTGTCCGGCGGCCAGCAGCAACGGGTGGCCATTGCCCGCGCCTTGGCCATGGAGCCGGAGGTGATGCTGTTCGATGAACCCACATCGGCTCTGGACCCGGAGCTGGTCGGTGAAGTGTTGAAGGTCATCCAGGGCCTGGCCGAGGAAGGCCGCACCATGATCATGGTGACCCACGAAATGAGCTTTGCGCGCAAGGTTTCAAGCCAGGTACTGTTCCTGCACAAGGGCCTGGTGGAAGAGCAAGGCACACCAGAGGATGTGCTAGGCAATCCGAAAAGCGAACGCCTGCAGCAGTTTCTGAGTGGCAATTTGAAATAAACCTTTGCGACGTCTGGAGGGTCTCTGCAATAGAGCCTCCAGAGCGTCAGCTGCCGCATGGCAAAAACCCACGATTTCGCCAAACAATGGTTCGCCGCCAAAGGCTGGAAACCGTTCGCCTTTCAGAAAGACGTCTGGGCAGCGGTCAAGGCGGGCCAATCAGGGTTACTGCATGCCAGCACCGGCGCGGGTAAAACCTATGCCCTGTGGTTTGCCGCCCTCAACCGTTTCGCCATCACTCGCCCGCCCGCCACTGGCAAGCGCAAACCACCTGCTGAGCCGCTGACCGTGTTGTGGATCACGCCCATGCGCGCCTTGGCCGCCGACTCCGCACGCGCCCTACAGGCACCGCTGGACGCCCTGCAGATTCCCTGGAGCGTGGGCCTGCGCACCGGCGACACCAGCAGCAGCGAACGCGCACGCCAGACCCGTCGTCAACCCACCGCATTGGTCACCACTCCGGAAAGCCTGACGTTGATGCTGGCGCGGGCCGACAGTGAAACGAGCCTGGCGCACCTGCGCATGGTGATCGTGGATGAATGGCATGAGTTGATCGGCAATAAGCGCGGCGTGCAGTTGCAACTGGCGCTGGCGCGCTTGCGGCGCTGGCATCCTGAGTTGATGGTGTGGGGCATTTCCGCGACGCTGGGTAATCAGGCCCACGCTTTGGAGGTTCTGGTCCCACAGGGCGGTGGGATCAATGTACAGGGGCAGACGGCCAAGGCACTGCAGGTCGACACCTTGCTGCCGCCCGTCACCGAGCGCTTTCCCTGGGCCGGGCATATCGGCTTGAAGATGTTGCCGCAAGTGGTCGCAGAGGTAGAAGCCAGCAGCAGTTGCCTGGTCTTTACCAACACCCGGGCGCAATCGGAGATCTGGTATCAGGCGATTCTCGATGCCCGCCCGGACTGGGCCGGATTGATTGCCCTGCACCACGGCTCGTTATCGCGGGAGACCCGGGATTGGGTGGAACGAGCATTGAAAGATGGGCAGCTCAAGGCGGTGGTGTGCACCTCCAGCCTCGACTTGGGTGTGGACTTCCTGCCGGTGGAGCGAGTGTTGCAGATCGGCTCCGCAAAAGGTGTGGCGCGGCTGATGCAACGCGCCGGGCGCTCCGGCCATGCACCGGGTCGGCCGTCACGGGTGACGCTGGTGCCGACCCATAGCCTGGAACTGGTGGAGGCGGCTGCCGCCCAGGATGCAATTGCGCAACGGCGCATCGAAGCGCGCGAATCGCCACACAAGCCGCTGGACGTCCTGGTGCAGCACTTGGTCAGCATGGCCCTGGGGGGTGGGTTTACCCCGGATGCGCTGCTGGCGGAGGTGCGCGGCGCCTGGGCCTATCGCGATCTCACCGAAGCGGATTGGGCCTGGGCCCTGGGGTTTGTACGCCATGGCGGCCTGTCACTTACCGCCTATCCGGATTACCGCCGTGTGGAGCCCGATGAGCATGGCATCTGGCGTGTACCGGATGCCCGCCTGGCACGCCGTCACCGCATGAGCGTCGGTACCATCGTCAGTGATGCCAGTATCCAGTTGAAATTCTGGAGCAAGGGCGGCGGCGGCAAGAACCTGGGCAGTGTCGAAGAGGGTTTTATTGCGCGGCTCAAGCCGGGGGATGGGTTTCTGTTCGCCGGGCGTTTGCTGGAATTGGTGCGCGTGGAAAACATGACCGCCTACGTGCGCCGCAGCAGCGCGAAAAAAGCCGCGGTGCCACGCTGGAATGGCGGGCGTATGCCGCTTTCCAACGAGCTGGCCCAAGCGGTAGTCGAACGTTTTGACGCGGCGGCGCATGGGCGTTTCGACGGGCCGGAAATGCAGGCGGTACAGCCACTGCTGCAAACCCAACTGCGTTGGTCTGGCCTGCCGACGCGCGACAACCTGCTCGCCGAAACCCTGCAATCGCGAGAAGGCTGGCACCTGTTTCTGTACCCCTTCGCCGGCCGTCAGGTGCACCTGGGCCTGGCGAGCTTATTGGCGTTGCGGGTCAGTCAGCAGCAGCCGGTGACCTTCTCCATAGCTGTGAATGATTATGGCCTGGAACTGTTGAGCGCCACGCCAGTGAACTGGTCGTTGTTGTTGAATACGGCGTTGCTGAGCCCCCAGCGCTTGCTGGAGGATGTGGCCGCCAGCCTTAACGCAGGAGAACTGGCCCTGCGCCGCTTTCGCGAAATCGCGCGGATCGCCGGGCTGGTGTTTGCCGGGCATCCCGGTGCGCCGAAAAGCACGCGGCAGGTGCAGGCTTCCAGCGGATTATTCTTTGAAGTGTTCAAGCAATATGACCCGCAGAACCTGCTGCTGGCCCAGGCCGGGGAAGAAGTCTTGCGCGATGAGTTGGATATTCGTCGACTGGAAGAGACATTAAGTCATCTATCGGCACTGAAACTGGACATGCACACGATTCAGCGGCCCACGCCCCTGGCCTTCCCGCTGTTGGTGGAACGGATGCGCGAAAGCATGAGTTCGGAGAAGTTGTCGGAGCGCATCGCCCGGATGGTCAAGGACCTGGAAAAAGTCGCGGACAAAGGAAAAGCTTGATGCATTGTGCACTGACGCTTGCAGGCGAAGAACTGTGGTTATTGGCGGACAAGGCCGTGTACTGGCCCGCTCGCCGGTGCCTGCTGATAGCCGATGCGCATTTCGGCAAGGCATCAGCCTATCGCAGCCTCGGGCAACCGGTGCCGCAGGGCACCACAACGGCCAACCTGGAACGCCTGGACAAGCTGCTCTCGGCCGTGCCTTGCACGCAGGTCATCTTTCTCGGTGACTTCCTGCATGGCCCAGGCTCTCACGCCAGCGGCACCCTCGGCGCGATCCGGGCCTGGCGTGAACGTAACGATGCCCTAGCGATGACCCTGATTCGCGGCAATCACGATAAACGGGCAGGCGACCCGCCTGCTGACCTGAGGATCGAGGTGGTGCCAGAGCCGCTGCTGATGGGCCCTTTCGCCCTGCAACATGAGCCTGACGCCCATGCCAGCCACCACGTATTGGCGGGGCATGTGCATCCGGTGTACCACCTGCGCGGCAAGGGCCGCGAGCGCTTGCGCTTGCCGTGCTTCCAGATCGGCGAACGGGTCAGCCTGCTGCCGGCGTTTGGCGCCTTTACCGGGGGCTATGCCGTGCAGCAGGACGATGAGCACCGAATCTTTGTCATCGGCGAACACAAGGTATGGCCCATTCAGTAATGTGACTGATTGGACGTCCAGGTATCAGGCGACAGGCGCGGGCGGTGGCTCGTCTGGCAGGGTCGGCTCACCGGGTTCGGTAGGCTGGGGGTAATCGGGTTCGGGTTGGCCTGGAATGCCGCCTGCATGGGCAGGGTTGGCCATCAGGGACCAGGCCAGAACACCAATCTGGTTGGGTTCAAGCCGGGCGAGTTCTGCGCTGATTCGCGGGTCGATCTTCATAAGGTACTCCTCAAGCGTGGCCCGACGCGTTTTGCACGCGCCGAGGCAGTACACCTGAATAGAGTCACTTTGTGCAGACTAATTCCCTTTAACCGTAGGAGCTTTCGATCAAGCGCGTGGGAGAGTGACGCCACGCTGGCCCTGGTACTTGCCGGCGCGGTCTTTGTAGGACACTTCACAAGCCTCGTCGGACTGCAGGAACAGCATCTGTGCCACGCCCTCATTGGCATAGATCTTTGCCGGCAAGGTGGTGGTGTTGGAGAACTCCAGGGTCACATGGCCTTCCCACTCCGGCTCAAGCGGGGTGACGTTGACGATAATGCCGCAACGAGCGTAAGTGCTTTTACCCAGGCAGATGGTCAATACGTCGCGGGGAATGCGGAAGAATTCCACGGTACGCGCCAGGGCAAAGGAGTTGGGCGGGATGATGCACACGTCACTCTTGACGTCGACGAAGCTTTTTTCATCGAAGTTCTTCGGATCGACAATCGCCGAATTGATGTTGGTGAACACCTTGAATTCATCGGCGCAACGCACGTCATAGCCATAGCTGGAGACCCCGTACGAAATCACCCGCTCGTCGCCCGAGCCACGAATCTGGCGCTCGACGAACGGCTCGATCATGCCGTGTTCCTGCGCCATGCGGCGAATCCACTTGTCCGATTTGATGCTCATGGCGGTGTCCTGAATAGCGAGGTGGAAAAAATCTGTGGGCCATCTTACCGGGGCCAGCCTTGGGGTTCAAAGGCCGCAAGGGTTTTCTTGATCAAAGCCCTGCCCGCTATAAGCCTCAGCCAACATGGCCGGGGCCGGGACTGCTGTCAGGGAGGGCTGTAAATACCACCGCCAGTCACGAAAATAGAGAAACCTTCGGAAATACCATTGGCACGTTCCGGAAAAAGGGTTAAGGTGGCGCCACTGTGCTGCTTGTGTCACTGAGAATCTCTACACGATATGTTGAATTTCGATCCAACCATCTCCAAGAATTTTTCCTGCTCTTTGCACTCAGTCTCGGCCAGGGCTTTTCCTGAGTCGCAGTTAACTTTGTCCAAGGAGTTACACCATGTCTAATCGCCAAACTGGTACCGTTAAGTGGTTCAACGATGAAAAAGGCTTCGGCTTCATCACTCCACAATCCGGTGACGACCTGTTCGTTCACTTCAAAGCTATCCAATCCGACGGCTTCAAAAGCCTGAAAGAAGGCCAACAGGTTTCTTTCATCGCTACCCGCGGTCAGAAAGGCATGCAAGCTGAAGAAGTTCAAGTTATCTAACTTGTACTGACTCAGTCGAAAAAACCCCGCCCTTAAAAGCGGGGTTTTTTTATGCCTGGATTTTGGGGGAGACCTGAACAAAAGCCGGGCATAAAAAATGTGGGAGGGGCTTGCCCCCTCCCACATCCAAGCTTTCAAGCGGCGTGGCTTACTGGAACAACGACTCACTCGACAAGCCATTCTTCTCAAGGATCTCACGCAAGCGCTTGAGGCCCTCCACCTGGATCTGCCGCACCCGCTCACGGGTCAGGCCAATCTCCAGGCCTACGTCTTCCAGGGTGCTGCTCTCGTGACCACGCAGGCCGAAGCGGCGAATCACCACCTCACGCTGCTTGTCCGTAAGCTCTGACAGCCACTGGTCAATACTTTGGGAAAGATCATCGTCCTGCAACAGCTCGCAGGGATCGGTCGGGCGATCATCCGTCAGGGTGTCCAGCAGGGTTTTATCCGAATCCGGCCCCAGCGAGACGTCGACCGACGATACACGCTCGTTAAGGCCCAGCATGCGCTTGACCTCCCCTACCGGTTTTTCCAGCAGGTTGGCGATCTCTTCAGGCGAAGGTTCATGATCGAGTTTTTGCGTCAGCTCACGCGCCGCCCGCAGGTAGACGTTGAGCTCCTTGACCACATGGATCGGCAGCCGGATCGTACGGGTCTGATTCATGATCGCCCGTTCGATGGTCTGGCGAATCCACCAGGTAGCATACGTCGAGAAGCGGAAGCCCCGCTCGGGGTCGAACTTTTCCACCGCCCGGATCAAGCCCAGGTTGCCCTCTTCGATCAAGTCCAGCAGCGACAGCCCACGATTGACGTAGCGTCGGGCGATTTTCACCACCAGGCGCAGGTTGCTTTCAATCATGCGTTTGCGCCCAGCCGGATCGCCCTTCTGCGACAAGCGCGCAAAATGGACTTCTTCTTCGGGAGTGAGCAGAGGGGAAAAGCCGATTTCATTGAGGTACAACTGAGTCGCATCGAGCGCCCGGGTGTAGTCAATGTACTTGTGTTGCTTTAACGCGGAGGCGCTCCTGGATTTGGTACGAACTGAAGGTGGTGCCGCTCCTTCATTCTCTGACATCGGTTCCGTAGCGATTTCGGCCCCCATAAGGAGAACCTCATCGTCGATGTCAAACTCCGGCGCTTCTTTACTGAGAGCCATTGTTATAGTCCTTTGGTGAGTTCGACCTCAAGCTCAAGCGACGCCTTTATCCTTGGCAACGCTGGAGCCTGTTCCTTCTACGTGAGGGAACAGGCTGTGCAACACATCAACGACGGGGCAGGAATTGCAGCGGATCTACAGGCTTCCCTTGGCGGCGAATCTCAAAGTGCAGTTTCACCCGGTCTGTGCCCGTTGAACCCATTTCGGCAATTGTCTGTCCGACTTTGACCTGCTGCCCCTCCCGAACCAACAGCCTGCGGTTATGACCGTAGGCACTGACGTAGGTATCGCTGTGTTTGATGATGACCAGCTCGCCGTAGCCCCGTAGACCACTCCCGGCGTACACCACTGTCCCATCAGACGCAGCCAAAACAGGCTGTCCCAAATCCCCGGCGATATCAATGCCTTTATTCAAACTACCGTTTGAAGAGAATTTTCCAATCAGTACGCCATTTGAAGGCCAACCCCAGCCGGTCGGCGCCGGCCCTGCAGGTGGCAACGGCGCGGGAGCGGGCTTACTTGCAACGCTAGGCGCAGCACTGCCTGCAGGCCGGGTGATGATGGTGGTTTTGCTCGAAGACGATGGCGAAGATCCCGACTTTGTCACAACTGCCGTAGCCGCCGAACCTGTGCGGCCATCGAAACGAATGGTCTGCCCTGGATGAATGGTATAGGGCACGGGAATGTTGTTACGAGCAGCCAGCGCCTTGTAGTCCCAGCCATAACGGAAGGCAATGGAGAACAGTGTGTCGCCTTTGCGCACCACATACTGGCCCGTGGTCACCGTGGGCCGCTGCGGTGCTGCGTTGGTGCGGTCAACGACACGCGCACCGCCCGATGGCGTGCTCGAGCAGGCGGCCAATAAGGAACTCAAGACAAGGCCAAGCACCAGTCGCTGAAAGCTTGTTTTACTCATTCGCTGCGCAGGACCTGTGAGACTCACCCGCCGCTCCCTTTGTGGTGGCTGAACGTTAACGCCTGGATCAGGCTTGAAATATGACGCAAGTATAACTGGGCATTGGCTTTTTACTGGCACCCGACTGAAACGAAAAATTCATCTTGTTCAATTGCGGCTGCCAAGCCTGTTGATTCAATAGACCCCGGCGTAAGACACATCCTCGCCAGCAGAATTCACTGCCAGGGAATAAATGCTCAGGCCAAGGGGCCATTCAACAGCGGCACGAAGCGCACTGCGCCCAGCACGTGCCGGGAAAAACCTTCTTCCTCGCGGATAATAAGCATCAACTGTTGCACTTCGCCGGAGCCCACCGGGATGACCAGCCGCCCGCCAGGCGCCAACTGATCCAACAGGGCTTGAGGCACATCGGTGGCCACGGCGGTGACAATAATGCCGTTGTACGGCGCCAGCGCCGGCCAGCCTTCCCAGCCATCGCCCCAGCGAAACACCACGTTGCGCAGGTTCAGTTCTACCAGACGCTCCTTGGCACGGTCCTGCAGCACCTTGATGCGCTCTACCGAAAACACTCGCTCTACCAACTGCGACAGCACGGCTGTCTGGTAACCGGAGCCGGTGCCGATCTCCAGCACCTTGTCCAGGGGCCCGGCCGCCAGCAACAGCTCGCTCATGCGCGCAACCATATAGGGCTGGGAGATGGTCTGGTTGTGGCCGATAGGCAACGCCGTGTCTTCATAGGCGCGGTGCGCCAGGGCCTCATCGACAAACAGGTGCCGCGGCGTACGCCGAATCACTTCCAGCACCTGGGCGTTGGACAAGCCTTCTTCGTACAGACGCTGGATCAACCGCTCCCGGGTGCGCTGGGAAGTCATCCCGATGCCACGGCGCAACAAGTCGTCTTGTTCACGAGCCATCAACGCAGTCCCTCCAGCCAGCCATCGAGGCCACTGAAGGCATCACTGAAGGTGCGATCCAATTGCAACGGGGTAATTGACACATAGCCTTGCATCACCGCATGAAAATCCGTGCCCTCCCCGCCATCCTCGGCATCACCGGCCGCGGCGATCCAATAGCCTTCCTTGCCGCGCGGGTCGACCACCTTCAGGGGCGCCGCCGCTCGGGCGCGATGGCCCAGGCGCGTCAGCTGGATACCGCGGATACGGTCGAGGGGCAGATTGGGAATATTCACGTTGAGTACCGTACGCGGCGGCAGGTCCAGTGACTCATGGGCCTGCACCAGCTTGCGCGCGAAATACGCCGCGGTTGCCAGGTTATCCAGTTGCCGCGAAGCAAAGGAAAAGGCGAACGCGGTGCGCCCCAGGAAGCGCCCTTCAAGGGCCGCCGCCACAGTGCCGGAATACAGCACGTCATCACCCAGGTTGGCGCCCAGGTTGATTCCCGAGACCACCAGGTCCGGCTCATGCTCCAGCAAACTGTTGATTGCCAGGTGCACGCAGTCGGTGGGGGTGCCGTTTACGCTGATAAAGCCATTGGCCAGAACCTGCGGGTGCAGCGGACGGTCGAGCGTCAGCGAACTGCTGGCGCCGCTCTTGTCCTGGTCGGGGGCAACCACCACGCACTCGGCGTAATCCTGCAGCGCAGCATAGAGCGCGGCAAGACCGGGTGCGGTGGCACCGTCATCGTTTGATATCAGAATACGCATGGGCTGTCCGTCTGCCCCACCGGCACCAGATCAACAAGCTCGCGCACCAAGACAGTGGCGAAGCATCCGGCCGGCAGGACGAATTCCAATTGCAGAATGTCAGGCCCGGGATAATGCCACGTCAACCCGCCAATGGGCAGTCGCAGAATGCGACGTTCCTGGCTCATTCCTGCATTCACCAGCCAATCACGTAGGTCGGATTCGCTGGCAGCGACAGATTGTTCCAGATCATGCGTAAGACCTTTCGCCGGCGAGTCGCCTTCGCCCCATTGTGGGCCAGTCGGGTGCAAGTCCAGGATCGCCAAACGCGGGTCGCTGCATTCAGCCTCCTCTGCAGGGAAAAAACTGCGGCTGTCGGTAAAGGCCAGCAGGTCACCCACCTGGGCGCGCTGCCAGGAGCCGTCGGCGACACGCGCTGCCAGCACTTTGTTGAACAAGTAGCTACGAGCGGTGGACAGCAATCGCGAACGCACGTTGCGTTGCTCCGGCAGGGCCTTGCGAGCCGCCCATTCACGGGCATCCACCACGTTGCCACCGTTGTGGCCAAAGCGCTGGGCGCCGAAATAATTGGGAATGCCATGCCGGGCAATCAACTGCAAACGCGCGTCGATGGCGGCGGTATCGCCGGCCAGTTGGGTCAGGCGCAAGGTAAAGCCGTTGGCCGAATGCGCACCACGTTGCAACTTGCGCTTGTGGCGGGTGGTTTTCAGGATCTTGAGGGTGTCGTTTTCCGCACCGCTCAGGTCCGGGTCGGCCTTGCCGGGCAACTGTACGCTGAACCATTGGCGGGTCAGGGCCTGACGGTCCTTGAGCCCGGCATAGCTGACGGTGCGCAGCGACACACCGGCGGCCTTGGCGATACGCCGTGCGGCCTCTTCAGTATTCAAGCCGCGCTTTTCCACCCACAGCCACAGGTGCTCACCGTCACCAGTCAACGGGATGTCCAGCACCTCATCAACCTGGAAGTCTTCTGCCGTCGCCTTCAGCACCGCGCTGCCCAGGGCCTCGCCGTAGGCCCGCGGGCCCAGCAGTTGCAAGTCGTTCATGCGCGCAGCAACAAGGCAACGGAGTGCACGGCGATGCCCTCTTCACGACCGGTAAACCCGAGCTTTTCGGTGGTGGTGGCTTTCACGTTGACTTGATCCAGTTCAATTTGCAGGTCTGCGGCAATCAGCGCACGCATCGTTTCAATATGGGGGGCCATCTTCGGCGCCTGGGCCACGATGGTGTTGTCGACGTTGCCGACCTTCCAGCCCTTGGCATGGATCAACCCGACCACATGGCGCAACAACGCACGGCTGTCCGCACCCTTGAAGGTCGGATCGGTGTCCGGAAAGTGCTTGCCGATATCGCCCAATGCCGCCGCGCCGAGCAAGGCATCGCTCAAGGCATGCAAGACAACGTCGCCGTCGGAATGAGCCAGCAACCCATGGTGATGTGCAATGCGCACGCCGCCCAAGGTGATGAAATCGCCCTCAGCGAAACGGTGCACATCGTAGCCGTGGCCAATACGCATAAAAAAACGCCCCGATTTAATTCAGGGCGTGATTCTACCTACTTTTGCCTCACATTAACCGAGCAAAGCACGACCATGATGGCGCAAATGGTCTTCGATGAAGCTGGCGATGAAAAAGTAGCTGTGGTCGTAGCCAGGTTGCAGGCGCAGTTCCAACGGATGGTTGGCCGCCTTGGCCGCTTGCAGCAGGGCCTCGGGCTTGAGCTGAACCGCAAGGAAATCGTCACGATCGCCCTGGTCCACCAGTAGCGGCAGTTTTTCCGAGGCTTCGCTGATCAGCACGCAGGCATCCCATTCTCGCCACTTGGAACGCTCTTCGCCCAGGTAACGGGAAAAAGCTTTCTGCCCCCAGGGGCAGTCCATCGGATTGTTGATTGGCGAAAACGCCGACACCGATTGGTAGCGTCCCGGGTTACGCAGCGCGCATACCAATGCGCCATGTCCGCCCATGGAATGACCGCTGATGCCGCGTTTAGCCGACGCCGGGAAATGCGCCTCCACCAAGGCCGGTAACTCCTGCACCACGTAGTCATGCATCCGATAGTGCTTGGCCCAGGGCTCCTGCGTGGCGTTCAGATAGAAACCAGCGCCGAGGCCGAAGTCCCAGGCGTTGTCCGGATCGTCCGGCACACCGGGGCCGCGGGGGCTGGTGTCCGGTGCGACGATAATCAAACCCAGCTCGGCGGCCATGCGCTGGGCACCAGCCTTCTGCATGAAGTTCTCATCGGTGCAGGTCAAGCCGGACAGCCAGTACAGTACCGGCAACTTACCGCCCTGCTCTGCTTGCGGCGGCAGATAGACGGCGAAGGTCATGTCGCAACCGAGCACATCGGAATGATGCTTGTAGCGTTTATGCCAGCCGCCGAAGCTCTTCTGGCATGACAGGTTTTCCAGACTCATGGCCGACCTCAGAAGTGAATGACGGTACGAATGCTCTTGCCTTCATGCATCAGGTCAAACGCTTTGTTGATATCTTCAAGGCCCATGGTGTGGGTGATGAAGGTGTCCAGCGGGATCTCACCGGTCTGGGCCATTTCCACGTAGCTTGGCAGCTCTGTGCGCCCACGTACGCCACCGAATGCCGAACCGCGCCAGACGCGCCCGGTGACCAGTTGGAACGGACGCGTAGCGATTTCCTGGCCGGCACCGGCCACGCCGATGATCACCGACTCGCCCCAGCCTTTATGGCAGCACTCAAGCGCCGCACGCATCAGTTGCACATTGCCGATGCACTCGAAGGAAAAGTCCACGCCGCCGTCGGTCAAATCGACAATTACGTCCTGGATTGGGCGGTCGTAATCTTTCGGGTTAATGCAGTCGGTAGCCCCCAGTTGCTTGGCGATTTCGAATTTGGCCGGGTTGATGTCGATGGCGATGATGCGACCGGCCTTGGCCTTGACCGCGCCGATCACAGCCGACAGGCCGATACCGCCCAGCCCGAAGATAGCCACGGTGTCGCCCGGTTTGACCTTGGCGGTGTTGAGCACCGCGCCGATGCCTGTGGTGACGCCGCAACCAAGCAGGCAGACTTTTTCCAGCGGCGCTTCCTTAGGAATCTTGGCCACGGAGATTTCCGGCAACACGGTGTACTCGGAGAACGTCGACGTGCCCATGTAGTGGAAAATCGGCTGGCCTTTGTAGGAGAAACGCGTGGTGCCATCCGGCATCAGGCCTTTGCCTTGGGTAGAGCGGATGGCCTGGCACAGGTTGGTCTTGCCCGACAGGCAGAATTTGCACTTGCCACATTCCGGGGTGTACAGCGGGATCACATGATCGCCGACAGCGACTGAAGTTACGCCCTCGCCGATGGCTTCGACCACTGCGCCGCCTTCGTGGCCCAGGATCGACGGAAAAATGCCTTCCGGGTCCGCACCCGACAACGTATAGGCGTCGGTGTGGCACACGCCGGAGGCAACCACCCGCAACAACACCTCGCCAGCCTTGGGCATGGCGACGTCCACTTCCACGATCTCAAGGGGCTTCTTGGCTTCGAAGGCTACGGCGGCGCGGGACTTGATCATCCGGGTTTCTCCAGGGGGTTAAAAATTGATTGCAGCAGTGTAAAACATGGCTGCTTGATTAATAATCCAGACAAAAGCAAAACTTTATTGCTGTACAGGGATAATGACCATGCTGGAAAACCGCTGGGAAGGCATCGACGAATTCGTCGCAGTGGCCGAGTGCAGCCAATTCACGGCGGCGGCCGAGCGCCTGGGAGTATCGTCGTCCCATATAAGCCGCCAGGTGGCACGCCTGGAGGAGCGCCTGCAAACGCGCCTGTTGTATCGCAGTACACGCAAGGTGACGCTGACCGAAGCGGGTCAGACGTTTCTGCAGCATTGCCAGCGTTTGCAGGACGGTCGCGAAGAAGCCCTGCGGGCGGTAGGCGACCTCACCAGCGAACCCAAGGGCATGTTGCGCATGACCTGCGCAGTCGCCTATGGCGAGCGCTTTATCGTGCCACTGGTGACCCGGTTCATGGCGCTCTATCCGCAACTGCGGGTGGATATCGAACTGAGCAACCGTCAATTGGATCTGGTGCACGAGGGCCTGGATTTGGCCATCCGCCTGGGTCGCCTGCAAGACTCGCGCATGGTCGCCAGCCGCCTGGCACCGCGGCGCATGTACCTGTGCGCCTCCCCTTCCTACCTGGAACGCTATGGTCGGCCACATAGCTTGTCGGAACTGAGTCGGCATAACTGCCTGATCGGCAGCTCGGATATCTGGCAACTGGCCCAGGACGGGCGGGAATTTTCCCAAAGGGTTCAGGGAAACTGGCGCTGTAACAGTGGGCAGGCGGTGCTGGATGCGGCGCTGCAAGGTGTAGGGCTGTGTCAGTTGCCGGATTATTACGTGCTGGAGCACTTGCACAGTGGTGCGCTGGTGTCGTTGCTGGAGGCGCATCAGCCACCGAATACGGCGGTGTGGGCGCTGTACCCGCAGCAGCGGCATTTGTCGCCGAAGGTCAGGAAGCTGGTGGACTTTCTCAAAGAAGGCTTGGGTGACAATTCGGTCTATCGAACATAAACAGCTACCGTTCGTGCATTGCCTGGACACCGGTTAATAACCGCTTTCATTAGAAAACCAGGCAAGCCCATGACGTCCAACACTCGGCAACTCCAGCACATCAATCATTTTGTCCGAAAGGTTCTGGCCGACTTTCCGGTGCCCAGCGCTATCGCAGCCCAATTGCTTTGCGAGCATCTACAACCATTCACTCAGGAACAACTGGACCCGGATACTACGTTCCTGACCACTCTGGAATACAACCTCGACAACCCCGATGCCCCCTACACCGCAGTGATCGTCCAATCCATGAGCCTGACCGAGGCCATGATCTGCAATGCGCCCCATGCCCCTGGCGGCATGATCAACAACACGGGCTTTTCCACTATCGCGCCGTACTTCAATATCGTTGATGAACTGCCGCGCCTGATGGATAACCGCATACCGCAAATGTTCAACGAAGAGTTCATCACTTCCGGCTGGATTCCGCCCAGACGGTATGAGGCGCTTTACCGGCAAAGCGAACCTCAGGTCTACGACCCGACCACCCAACTGGAGATCGCGCCTGCTGTTCTCAGAAAGGTGATTGACTCAAGCAACTTTGAACAAACCTATGACAAGGCCATCACCCAATTCTGGGAGGAACATCGGGACAATTACACCACCCTGATGCGCATCGCCTTCGCCAAGGCTTACCTCAATCAGTACGAAGAATTCACGCTCACCGAAGCAGAACGGCAACTGGCTGCACGAGCGGCAGGTATCGGCGTCGACAGGGACGCCAGCAACCTGACTCTTGAGGATTTTCAGGCGCCCTACTCACCGGATAAAAACTTATCCGTGCGCGTGCTGCGCATTCATCAGTTCGACGCCACCGACATTCTTACGATTACCGACACCCAGAGCCAGATCACCCTGCTGTACGTCCCCGGCAACTCCTCCCCTATCCATGGTTTCAACAGCCCAACGGACATGCGCAATGCGCTGGTAAAAGTGGCCAAGGACCCGACCCAGCGCAAAGCGCTGACCAACCACTTTGAACCCGACTCGATTGACTCCGGCCTGATCTACAGTGGTGTCGAGGAAGCACTGATCGGTATGGCGATGTACCCGGAATCTTCCAGCCCCCCCGGTTTTTTCAATAGCTTGTTGCGCAACGGTTATTGGGACCCCGAGCAATACATTAATAACCCAATGTATCCGGCGCTCAGAAGCAACCCATTTGCGTTTATCGCACGACAGATCCGCAGTCGGATTGCAAAATTGGCAGCCAAAACCGTTGTCTCGCCCTTGGACACATTCAAGGCCGACACCCTCGACGCCTTGGATAAAGCCTGCCTGCTGGCGATCCCCGTGGCGCTGACCATGGGCACGGCGTTGCTGGCGGAGTTTTGTTTCATTACCTCAGGCTTGACTGGCATGGCGATCGGCGCCGATGACGTGCTCAAGGACAAACCCCACGCCGTTGAGCGCATGGTGTTCGGCGCCCTGAACGCGCTCCCGGTGGTTATCCACGGCATCAGCAAAGGCGCGAGCAGTCTTGAGGCGTTACGCCCCGTGCTTGGCCCGGCTACCCGGGCAGAGGAGGGCCAGATCAGCGTCAAGGTGATCACTCAGGCCTCCGCCCAAACCGAGACTCGCCCCCTGGTCGCTGCAACATCCCCCAGCGGCTTGCAGACCGTCAGGATTCAGGGCGAGACCTTCCTGACCTACAAAAGCCCGAATGACTGGGGTTCTTTTGAGCTGTTCGTGAATAATCCAGAAGCCCCCGAGAAGATTCAATCCACGGGTCTCTATGCTATTCAGAGCGCCGACCTGCAATGGCGACGTGCCGGATTGACCGGAGGGGGGGCATTTCGCAATGCCTGGCAACGGGTTTACAAACTGTTTGGTAGCACCCAGCAGTTGAGTTTCTTCAGCGCCTACCAGATGCCAGCGCCCGTGCGCGAGACCGTCGTGCAGATGCTCACCGACACCAGCTCATTTTCGGAAGACTTCGAACCCTTCGGAATGGATGCACAGTCGATCAGCAACGCCCGGAGACTGTTCTTTGAGAAAAGGAGCCAATTAAACCAGGATTCGGCGATCTTCTTTCACCACCTGCCCTACTCGCCCCTGCAGCCGGTCCTCCCTCGCTTGAGCTTGAACGAATCACAGCGAAGCATTATCGAGAAACTGCTACGTGCCAGTGACGGCCTCGTGATCGGCGAAAGCCACAGCGCCGAATCGAGCAAAGCCTTTCTGATCGACAACATGCAGATACTCGCCAGCCAAGGTGTCAAACGCATCTACTTCGAACATCTGCTGACGGATGTGCATATTCCGATGCTGAAGGCTTTTTACCGGTCGAAGAACGCCCCCATGGCCGAGGCGCTGACAAACTTCCTGAACGGGATCTACCCACTGCCTCGAAACCACTATTACTCATTCACAAACGTCGTGACCAAAGCCCGAGAGGCCGGAATCAAGATCCAGCCGATCGACTGCACCGTGAGCTACATACTTCGCGATATGCGCGACAGTGCAGGAACCCTGCGCCAGCGGATGATGAACTATTACGCCACCGAGGTGATTCAGTGGATCCAGACCTCCAAGCGCCAACCCGGTAAATGGGTCGCACTGGTGGGCGATACCCATACCAATACCTTCAAGGACATCCCTGGGCAGGCCGAACTCACCGGCAGCATCGGCCTGCGGATAGAAGATAGAACGGGCACCCACCCGTTGGGCATCGAAGTCGATCCGGGGCGCACCGCCAGCCTGGGCCTGAACAAAGGGGAAGGCACGGTCAAAGCCAACCTGGTCTTGCGCGTTGATCCTGCCGCGTTGCAGCACTCAATGGAATCACAACCCGGCCCTTCGCACAGTCGAGTAGTGAAGTCGGCCCAGGCACTGCTGACACGGCCAGGCCAATTCATGCTCACCGAGGCCACCCACATTGACTATCGATCCCGACGCGGGGACCTGCGCAGTTTCAGGATCAACAGCCAGGAAGGCCGGAACTCCATCAACGTGGTCGGCTGGCCTATTGATGAGAAGCCATTCGACAGCATTGAGGCATTGGTGAGCGAGCTGAAAACCCTGCCCGGGTTGGAGCAAGTCTACGGCTGAGGGTCAGGACGCCTGATAAGCCCGGCGCTGACGCAGCCATTCAAGGTCTTCGGGGCGGGTGACCTTGATATTGTCCGCACGCCCTTCGACCAGCCGTGGCGCCTGGCCGGACCATTCCATGGCCGACGCTTCGTCGGTGATCACGGCGTCCGCCACCAGGCTGTCGGCCAAGGCGCGGTGCAAGGCCCCCAGGCGGAACATCTGCGGCGTATAAGCCTGCCAGATCAGGCTGCGGTCAACGGTTTCCACCACGCGGCCATGCTTGTCGACGCGCTTGAGCGTGTCGCGAGCCGGCACCGCCAGCAGACCGCCCACCGGGTCATCCGCCAGTTCAGCCAGGAGTTTATCGAGGTCATCACGGCTCAAGTTAGGCCGCGCCGCGTCATGCACCAGCACCCAGTCATCATCGCTGGCACCCAGGGCATTAAGGTGCAGCAGCGCATTAAGCACCGAGCCCGAGCGTTCCGAGCCACCGTCCGCACGCTGGATGCGCGGGTCTGTGGCGCACGCCAGGGTGGGCCAATAAGGATCATCAACAGCAAGACTGACCACCAGCCCCTTGAGCGAGGGGTGGTCGAGAAAACAGCCGAGGCTGTGTTCGAGAATAGTGCGCCCGCCCAATTGCAGGTATTGCTTGGGACGGTCCGCGGCCATACGGGCACCGACGCCCGCGGCAGGAATCACGGCCCAGAAGGCCGGTAGATCGTTGTTCATTGGGCCAACTGGTAGAGGGTCTCGCCCTCCTTGACCATGCCCAACTCATGGCGAGCCCGCTCTTCAACGGTCTCCGTACCTTTTTTCAGCTCAAGCACTTCGGCGTCCAGGACACGGTTGCGCTCCAGCAGGCGTTCGTTTTCGGCACGCTGGTCGGCAATTTGCTGGGTCAGTTCTTCCACCTGCGCAAAGCTGCCATTACCGACCCATAGGCGGTACTGCAGGCCAGCCAGCAACAAGAGCAAGACGAGGAACAACCAATTGGGACTGCGCATCGAAATCCGGATATCCAGTGAAAAAAGACAGTCATGCAAACCTTTTGCAGCAACTGATAGCACAAAGCCTGGAAAAACCAGGCTTGCGCTTGTCAGTCAGCAGATTAGCGCCGAAATTCACACTTTCGTGAAATTTCTGACGCAACCCGCCGACTTTTTACCATTTACTGCTTAGCCGCGAAACTCGCCGCGACCGTTGTACTTGGCTTTACCTGCCAATTGCTCTTCGATGCGCAGCAATTGGTTGTACTTGGAAACGCGATCGGAACGGCACAGGGAGCCGGTCTTGATCTGGCCCGCCGAAGTGCCCACGGCCAGGTCGGCAATGGTGGAATCTTCGGTTTCGCCGGAGCGGTGGGAGATCACGGCGGTGTAGCCCGCAGCCTTGGCCATCTGGATGGCTTCCAGGGTTTCGGTCAAGGTGCCGATCTGGTTGAACTTGATCAGGATCGAGTTGGCGATCTTCTTGTCGATGCCTTCTTTCAGGATCTTGGTGTTGGTCACGAACAAGTCGTCGCCCACCAGCTGGATTTTCTCGCCGATCTTGTCGGTGAGGATTTTCCAGCCATCCCAATCGGACTCGTCCAGGCCGTCTTCGATCGAGATGATCGGGTAGCGCTGGGTCAAGCCCTTGAGGTATTCAGCGAAACCTTCGGAGTTGAACACCTGGCCTTCGCCGGACAGGTTGTACTTGCCATCTTCATAGAATTCGCTGGCCGCACAGTCCAGGGCCAGGGTCACGTCTGTGCCCAGTTTGTAGCCGGCGTTGGCCACGGCTTCGGAGATCACTTTCAGTGCATCTTCGTTGGAGGCCAGGTTCGGTGCAAAACCACCTTCGTCACCCACAGCGGTGCTCAGGCCACGGGCCTTCAGTACAGCCTTGAGGTGATGGAAAATCTCGGTGCCCATGCGCAGGCCTTCGGAGAAGGACTTGGCGCCCACCGGCTGCACCATGAATTCCTGGATGTCGACGTTGTTATCCGCGTGCTCGCCACCGTTGATGATGTTCATCATCGGTACCGGCATCGAGTAGACGCCCGGGGTGCCGTTCAGGTTGGCGATGTGCGCGTACAACGGCAGGTCCTGGTCCTGAGCTGCTGCCTTGGCGGCAGCCAGGGACACGGCGAGGATTGCGTTGGCGCCGAGGCTGCCTTTGTTTTCAGTGCCGTCGAGCTTGATCATCGCGTGGTCCAGGGCTTTCTGGTCCAGCGGGTCCTTGCCCAGCAACAGGTCACGAATCGGACCATTGATGTTGGCTACAGCCTTGAGTACACCCTTGCCCAGGTAACGGCTCTTGTCGCCATCACGCAGTTCCAGCGCTTCGCGCGAACCGGTGGAAGCACCGGACGGCGCGCAGGCGCTGCCGATGATGCCGTTATCGAGAAGCACGTCGGCTTCGACGGTGGGGTTGCCACGGGAGTCGAGAACTTCACGACCTTTGATGTCGACGATTTTTGCCATTGTTGTAAACACTCCAAAGTTGACGAAAACGACGCAGCTGAAGGAAATCTTTTGACCGACCGCAAGGGTGGAACAACGGGGCAGGCTTGCAGACGACAAGGCTCAGGCCCAAGGGCCTGAGCATTTAGCGTGGGAAATTCTACCGGAGAAATGGCAGTTACGCGGTCTCTACCGTCGGAAAACTCTTGACCAGCTCGTCCAACTGCTTGAGTTGGGCCAGGAATGGCTCCAGCTTGTCCAGGCGCAGGGCGCATGGGCCATCACATTTGGCGTTGTCCGGGTCTGGGTGGGCTTCAAGGAACAGGCCCGCCAGCGACTGGCTCATGCCCGCCTTGGCCAGGTCGGTGACCTGGGCACGGCGACCGCCGGCGGAGTCCGAGCGACCACCGGGCATTTGCAGCGCGTGGGTCACGTCGAAGAACACCGGGTATTCGAACTGTTTCATGATGCCGAAACCGAGCATGTCCACCACGAGGTTGTTGTAGCCGAAGCTCGAACCACGCTCGCAGAGGATCAACTGGTCGTTACCCGCTTCCACGCACTTGCTCAGGATGTGTTTCATCTCCTGAGGGGCGAGGAACTGGGCTTTCTTGATGTTGATCACAGCGCCGGTCTTGGCCATGGCGACCACGAGGTCGGTCTGGCGCGACAGGAAGGCCGGCAACTGGATGATGTCGCACACCTCCGCGACCACGGCAGCCTGCTCAGGCTCGTGGACGTCGGTGATGATCGGCACGCCGAAGGCTTGCTTGATGTCCTGGAAGATCCGCATGCCCTCTTCAAGGCCCGGGCCGCGATAGGAGGTCACGGACGAACGGTTGGCCTTGTCGAAACTGGCCTTGAACACGTATGGAATACCCAGCTTCTGGGTAACTCGCACGTATTCTTCACAGACCTGCATCGCCATGTCGCGGCTTTCCAGCACGTTCATGCCGCCGAACAGCACCATGGGCTTGTCGTTGGCAATCTCGATATCGCCTACGCGAATGATCTTCTGGGCCATCAGGGTTACGCCTTCTTCTGATGTTGCGTCAGTGCTGCTTTGACGAAACCGCTGAACAACGGGTGACCGTCGCGCGGCGTCGAGGTGAACTCCGGGTGGAACTGGCAGGCCACGAACCACGGATGATCCGGCGCTTCGACCACTTCAACCAGCTTGCCGTCACCGGAGCGACCGGAAATCTTCAGGCCAGCCTCTTTGATCTGCGGCAGCAGATTGTTGTTCACTTCATAGCGGTGACGGTGACGCTCGACGATTACGTCCTTGCCGTAGCAGTCGTGTACCAGCGAGCCGGCTTCCAGCAGGCAGTCCTGCGCACCAAGGCGCATGGTGCCGCCCAGGTCGGACGTTTCGGTACGGGTTTCAACGGCGCCGGTGGCGTCTTCCCACTCGGTGATCAGGCCGACGACCGGGTGGCCGCTGCTGTGATCGAACTCGGTGGAGTTGGCGTCTTTCCAGCCCAGCACGTTACGGGCGAACTCGATAACGGCCACTTGCATGCCCAGGCAGATACCCAGGTAGGGCACCTTGTTCTCGCGAGCGTATTGCACCGCGGTGATCTTGCCTTCCACGCCACGCAGGCCGAAACCGCCCGGCACGAGGATGGCGTCAACGCCTTCGAGCAGCGCAGTGCCCTGGTTCTCGATGTCTTCGGAATCGATGTAGCGCAGGTTGACCTTGGTACGGTTGCTGATGCCGGCGTGGCTCATCGCTTCGATCAGCGACTTGTACGCGTCCAGCAGCTCCATGTACTTGCCGACCATGGCGATGGTGACTTCATGCTCAGGGTTGAGCTTGGCGTCGACCACGGCTTCCCACTCGGACAGGTCCGCGCCATTGCACTGCAGGCCGAAACGCTCGACCACAAAATCATCCAGCCCCTGCGAATGCAGGATGCCCGGGATCTTGTAGATGGTGTCGGCGTCTTCCAGCGCGATCACCGCACGTTCTTCAACGTTGGTGAATTGCGCGATCTTGCGGCGCGAGGAAATGTCGATCGGATGATCGGAGCGGCACACCAGTACATCCGGCTGCAGGCCGATGGAACGCAGCTCCTTGACCGAGTGCTGGGTAGGCTTGGTTTTGGTTTCGCCGGCGGTGGCGATGTACGGCACCAACGTGAGGTGCATCAGCATCGCACGCTTGGCGCCGACTTCGAAGCGCAGCTGGCGGATGGCTTCAAGGAACGGTTGGGATTCGATGTCACCCACGGTGCCACCGATCTCGACCATCGCCACGTCGGCATCGCCTGCACCCTTGATGATGCGGCGCTTGATTTCGTCGGTAATGTGCGGGATCACCTGGATGGTTGCACCCAGGTAGTCACCACGGCGCTCTTTGCGCAGCACGTGCTCGTAGACACGGCCAGTGGTGAAGTTGTTGTTCTGGGTCATGGTCGTGCGGATGAACCGCTCGTAGTGGCCCAGGTCCAGGTCGGTCTCGGCGCCGTCGTGAGTGACGAACACTTCACCGTGCTGGAACGGGCTCATGGTGCCCGGGTCGACGTTGATGTACGGGTCCAGCTTGAGCATGGTGACTTTAAGCCCCCGCGCCTCCAGGATGGCCGCCAATGAAGCGGAGGCAATGCCTTTCCCCAATGAAGAAACAACACCGCCCGTGACGAATATGTAGCGCGTCATGAAAAACCCTAGAAGTCTGCGTTAAAGCGGTCCGAGCCGCCGGGGAAAGCGAAGGAAGGCCGAAGCCCCCGATCACCTGCATTAATCACAGTGCACCTTTCAAAAAAACCGCCGCGTTGTGACAGACCAGCAAGGAAACACCGGTACGTTGATCGCTACACATTTTTTGGAATCGCCCAGCAAAGACTGCTTGGTAATCGGCAACTGCTGCGATTCAGTCGAATCCACAGAAGTTGTATCAAGAAGGGAGCGTAGTCTACCGGAAAGGCGCTATCAGCTCAAACCTTGATCGCAGGTCTGTGGCAACCAATGTAATTGCCAGTCATCCAGCGGACTGGCCCTCAGCCCCGCAAGCGTTGGTACAGCCAGCAATTGCTCGCCCCGATAGACCAGCGGCAATCTGCCACGGACGAAGCCCGGCATACCACTTTCATTCAACAGGCGCTTGAGATCACGCCGGCCTCGACCTGGCACTTCGACGATTTCGCCACCCTGGCGATAACGAATCGACAAGGGTCCCTCGGGAGCCTTGCCGGCAAACATCAGTTGGCCGTTCCCGGGCAACTCTAGTGGATTTCGCGGATCGGGCCAGCTCACCGACTCGTCGGAAAATTCCGACCACGTGGAAGGCAGCCACCAAATGCGTTCGCCGCAACGATGAAGCTGACCGTCTGCCAGGCGCCATAACGGCTGTGCGTCCCCCTTGGCATCGCGCAGGGCGTACCAACTGGCCCAGTGGTCACTGTCGGGCATACGAGTCAGGGGATTCAGCCAATGACGCAAGGCATTGCGCTGGCGCGCATCGGAAAGATCGCGCAACGGAGCAAGGACCAGGGAAGGCAAAGGCAACCAGCGAAACGCTGAAGGCTGATCGGCGGCGGTCAGATCCATGTGCGCCAGTTCGTCGAGCAGGCCCTGGGCTTCACTCAGGTGCTCGGCAGTGCGGGCCAGGCTCAAGATTGCCTGGGGCCAGCGTTGAGTCAGCGCTGGAAAGACTTGGCGGCGCAGGTAATTGCGCGAGAACCGTGGATCGGCGTTCGAAGGGTCTTCAATCCACTTCAATTGGTGTTCGTGGGCGTAGGCTTCCAATGCTCCCCGGGAAACCGCCAGCAATGGCCGCACCAAGTGCCCCGTCGCCAACGGGCGACGCTCGGGCATTGCCGCCAACCCACGCACTCCGGCTCCGCGTAACAGGCGGAACAGCAGGGTCTCGGCTTGATCGTCGCGATGCTGGGCGGTGAGCAGCACCTCCCCTGCCCCGATCACCTCGGTAAACGCCTGGTAACGTGCGTTACGCGCGGCACGCTCCAGGCTGGCACCGGGTTGCACCTGCACACGCAAGACCTGCAAAGGTATGCCCAAGCTGTCACATAACGCTTGGCAATGACTGGGCCAGGCGTCAGCGGCCGCTTGCAGCCCATGATGGACATGCACAGCGCTGATGGGCGGCAGGGTTTCGGTGTTTGCCAGGGAAGCCAGAAGGTGCAGCAGGACGGTGGAATCGAGGCCACCGGAGAATGCAATGCGCCAGGCCGGAGCATTGCGCCAGGGGGCCAGGGTTTTCAGGAGTCTGGCGGGTAGAGCCGGTTTCATCAGATGTCCCCGCCGCAAATCTGGAATACATAAGCCGAGCATACACAAAGCAAATGTGGGAGGGGGCTTGCTCCCGATTGCTGAGTGTCAGTCACTGCATCTGGTGACTGATCCACCGCTATCGGGAGCAAGCCCCCTCCCACATTGAGTTACGGCGCCGACTTTAGAGACCGTAGCTCATCAGGCGCTCGTAACGACGGGCCAGCAGCGCTTCGTTATCCAGCTTCTTGAGCATCGCCAGTTGCGAGCCCAGTTCAGCACGGATGGTCGCGGCAGCCGCGGCCGGGTCACGGTGGGCGCCGCCCAGTGGTTCGGCGATCACTTTGTCGACGATACCCAGGCCTTTGAGGCGATCGGCGGTGATGCCCATGGCTTCAGCCGCATCCGGCGCCTTCTCTGCGGTTTTCCACAGGATCGAGGCACACCCTTCCGGCGAAATCACCGCGTAGGTCGAATATTGCAGCATGTTCAACTGATCGCACACGCCAATGGCCAGCGCACCGCCGGAACCACCTTCACCGATCACAGTGGCGATGATCGGGGTTTTCAGGCGAGCCATGACGCGCAGGTTCCAGGCAATCGCTTCACTCTGGTTGCGCTCTTCGGCGTCAATACCCGGGTATGCGCCCGGAGTGTCGATGAAGGTCAGGATCGGCATCTTGAAGCGCTCGGCCATTTCCATCAGGCGGCAAGCCTTGCGGTAGCCTTCCGGACGCGGCATACCGAAGTTGCGACGGACTTTCTCGCGCACTTCACGGCCTTTCTGATGGCCGATCACCATCACCGGCTGGTCGTCCAGGCGAGCGATACCGCCCACAATGGCCGCGTCGTCGGAGAAGTGGCGGTCGCCGTGCAGCTCATCGAACTCGGTGAAGATGTGTTCGATGTAGTCCAGGGTGTACGGACGGCGCGGATGGCGAGCCAGGCGCGCGATCTGCCAACTGGTCAGCTTGCCGAAGATGTCTTCGGTGAGCGTGCTGCTTTTGTCTTGCAGGCGAGCGATTTCGTCGCCGATATTCAGCGAATTGTCATTGCCGACCAGGCGCAGCTCTTCGATCTTGGCTTGCAGGTCAGCGATCGGCTGTTCGAAATCAAGAAAATTCGGGTTCATAAGCGTCCGTCTTGGGTCGACGGCCAGGGAGTGCCTGGCCAGCCGGTTGTCTATTCGCGCCCTACCTTAAGGGAGAGGCGCGTTTAGGTCGAGATTAAATGTTCAGCCGAGGTCAGGGGTACTGACCGTCAACGGTATTGGAGGAAGACGTTGTCTCGCCCGAACTGGTCACGCAAAGCTTGAATCAAGCCATCAGCCGGATCAATCCGCCACGTCTCACCAAACTGCAACATGGCCTTGGCGTCGCTGCCGGTGTACTCCATGGTTACCGGGCACGCG
The DNA here is from genome assembly GCF_015277575.1 of Pseudomonas sp. OST1909. Taxonomy (NCBI): domain Bacteria; kingdom Pseudomonadati; phylum Pseudomonadota; class Gammaproteobacteria; order Pseudomonadales; family Pseudomonadaceae; genus Pseudomonas; species Pseudomonas sp. OST1909. The sequence goes on along the minus strand of NZ_CP063780.1, from coordinate 1,781,543 downwards.
CCGCGGTGGCGCTTGAGCAGGTCACCCAACCAGCGTAGCTGATCGCCCTTGAGCGCTTCGGTCTTGACCTTCAAGCGCAGGCTTTCGGCCAGGTTGGTGCGCGCATCTTCCATGCTCATCACCCGTTTGATACGCAGGCGCAGGCCGCCGGAGAAGTCATCATTGCTGACCTCCCCTTCCACCACCACCATGGCATCGGTCTGTAAAAGCGATTGGGCGGAGTGGAACGCATCGGCAAACAGTGACGCTTCGATCCGGCCCGAGCGGTCATCCAGGGTGATGAAGCCCATTTTGTCGCCCTTTTTATTTTTCATCACCCGCAGGGCGATGATCATGCCGGCGACGGTCTGGGTATCCCGCGCGGGCTTGAGGTCGATGATGCGCTGGCGGGCGAAACGGCGGATTTCGCCTTCGTACTCGTCAATCGGGTGGCCGGTGAGGTACAGGCCCAAGGTGTCTTTCTCACCTTTGAGGCGTTCCTTGAGGGTCAGCTCCTTGGCCTTGCGATGATTGGCGTAGACATCCGCGTCTTCTTCGACGAACAGCCCGCCAAACAGATCGGCGTGGCCGCTGTCATGGGTGCGGGCAGTCTGTTCGGCAGCCTTGATCGCCTCTTCCATGGCGGTAAGCAGCACCGCACGGTTACGGTCGATATTGGCCTGGTAAGCCTTCGGCTCATCATGGAAATACGGACCGAGACGGTCGAGCGCGCCGCTGCGGATCAAGCCATCGAGGGTACGCTTGTTGATGCGCTTGAGGTCAACACGCGCGCAGAAGTCGAACAGGTCCTTGAATGGCCCATCCTGGCGCGCTTCGGTGATGGCCTCCACCGGACCTTCGCCCACGCCCTTGATCGCGCCGAGGCCATAGATGATGCGGCCTTCGTCGTTCACCGTGAACTTGAACTCAGAGGCGTTCACGTCCGGCGCATCGAGGCGCAGCTTCATGGTGCGCACTTCCTCGATCAAGGTCACGACCTTGTCGGTGTTGTGCATATCGGCCGACAGCACCGCTGCCATGAACGGCGCCGGGTAGTGGGCTTTCAGCCAGGCAGTCTGGTACGACACCAGGCCATAGGCGGCGGAGTGGGATTTGTTGAAACCATAACCGGCGAATTTTTCTACCAGGTCGAAGATGTTACCGGCCAGATCGGCGTCGATGTTGTTGGTGGCGCAACCCTCAATGAAACCGCCGCGCTGCTTGGCCATTTCCTCGGGTTTCTTTTTACCCATTGCGCGACGCAGCATGTCCGCACCACCGAGGGTGTAGCCGGCCATTACCTGGGCGATCTGCATCACCTGTTCCTGATACAGGATGATGCCGTACGTCGGCGCCAATACAGGCTTGAGGCCCTCGTATTGATAGTCGGAGTGCGGGTAAGCCAGCTCGGCGCGACCGTGCTTGCGGTTGATGAAGTCATCCACCATGCCCGATTGCAGCGGGCCCGGACGGAACAGCGCCACCAGTGCGATCAAGTCTTCCAGGCAGTCGGGCTTGAGCTTTTTGATCAGCTCTTTCATGCCCCGGGATTCAAGCTGGAACACCGCCGTGGTTTCAGCTTTTTGCAGCAGGCTGTAGGTCGGTTTGTCGTCCAGCGGGATAAACGCGATATCCAGCGGTTCTTCGCCAACCTTGGCGCGGTCGCGGTTGATGGTCTTGAGTGCCCAGTCGATGATCGTCAGGGTACGCAGGCCGAGGAAGTCGAACTTCACCAGGCCGGCCGCCTCCACGTCATCCTTGTCGAACTGGGTGACCAGGCCGTCGCCTTCTTCATCGCAGTAGATCGGCGAAAAGTCGGTGAGCTTGGTCGGGGCAATAACTACACCACCGGCGTGTTTACCGACGTTACGCACCACGCCTTCGAGCTTGCGCGCCATGTCCCAGATTTCGGCGGCTTCTTCATCGACCTTGATAAAGTCGCGCAGGATTTCTTCCTGCTCGTAGGCTTTTTCCAGGGTCATGCCGACTTCGAACGGGATCATCTTCGACAGGCGGTCGGCCAGGCCGTAGGACTTGCCCTGCACCCGCGCCACGTCGCGAATTACCGCTTTCGCCGCCATGGAACCGAAGGTGATGATCTGACTTACCGCGTTGCGGCCGTATTTCTCGGCCACGTATTCAATCACACGGTCACGACCATCCATGCAGAAGTCGACGTCGAAGTCGGGCATCGACACCCGTTCCGGGTTCAGGAACCGTTCGAACAGCAGGTCATATTCCAGCGGGTCAAGGTCGGTGATCTTCTGTACATAGGCCACCAGCGAGCCAGCACCTGACCCACGGCCAGGACCTACCGGTACGCCGTTGTTTTTGGCCCACTGGATAAAGTCCATTACGATCAGGAAGTAGCCGGGGAATCCCATCTGGATGATGATATCCAGCTCGAAATTCAACCGGTCGACATACACCTGACGCTTGGCTTCGTAGTCTTCAGTGGTGTCCTTGGGCAGCAGGACGCTAAGGCGTTCTTCCAGGCCATCGAACGACACTTTGCGAAAGTATTCGTCGATGGTCATGCCATCGGGTATCGGGAAGTTGGGCAAAAAGTGCTTGCCCAGCTTCACTTCAATGTTGCAGCGCTTGGCGATCTCGACGGAGTTTTCCAGGGCCTCGGGCAAATCGCTGAACAGCTGCGCCATTTCATCGGCGCTTTTGAGGTATTGCTCTTCACTGTAATTCTTCGAGCGGCGCGGGTCATCCAGGGCCCGGCCTTCGCCGATGCACACGCGGGTTTCATGGGCCTCGAAATCTTCTTTCTTGATAAACCGCACATCGTTGGTCGCCACCAGCGGCGCACCCAGCTTATCGGCCAGGGCTACGGCAGCATGCAGATGTTCTTCATCGTTGGGGCGGTTGGTACGCTGGACTTCCAGGTAGAAACGGTCCGGGAATACCTGCATCCACTCACGTGCCAGCACCTCGGCTTCCTGGGGATTACCGCCCAGCAACGCGATACCGATCTCGCCCTCTTTAGCCGCCGAGAGCATGATCAGGCCTTCGCTGGCTTCGGCCACCCACTCGCGCTCGATGATGATCGAGCCGTTGCGCTGGCCATCAATAAAGCCACGGGAAATCAGTTCGGTGAGGTTGCGATAACCCACGCCGTTCATCGCCAGCAGGCTGATGCGGCTCAGTGGGTTATCCGGGTCCTTGTTGGACAGCCACAGGTCGGCGCCGCAGATCGGCTTGATGCCGGCGCCCATGGCGTTCTTGTAGAACTTGACCAGGGAACACATGTTGTTCTGATCGGTTACCGCCACCGCAGGCATATTCATGCCCACCAGGGTTTTGACCAGCGGTTTGATCCGTACCAGGCCGTCGACCAGGGAATATTCAGTGTGCAGGCGCAGGTGAACGAATGAAGCCGGCATAGTGATCCTGTCTTGATACATGAAAACAACAAGGCCCGGATTGTACCGGGCCTTGGTAAAAACATCAGCCTTGCTGCTAAACCACGATCAGACTTTCGCGGGCCTCATAAGCCAGGCGTACCGGGGCAAACGAGCGGCGATGGATCGGGGTCGGGCCCAGCCGAGCCAGGGCTTCCAGATGAACGGGCGTCGGGTAGCCTTTATGGCCGCCAATCCCGTAGCCGGGGTAGATCAATTCGAACGCAGCCATTTCACGGTCACGGCTGACCTTGGCCAGGATCGAGGCAGCGGCAATGGCCGGAACCTTGCTATCGCCCTTGACCACCGCTTCCGACGGCACCGCAAGCTTCGGGCAACGGTTGCCATCGATCATCGCCATTTTCGGGGTGATATGCAGCCCTTCAACAGCACGCTGCATGGCTAACATGGTTGCATGGAGGATATTAAGTTCGTCGATTTCCTCGACTTCAGCGCGAGCGATATGCCAACTCAGGGCCTTCTCGCAGATCTCGTCATAGAGCTTTTCGCGACGGGCCTCGGTAAGCTTTTTCGAATCATTGAGGCCCAGGATCGGGCGGTTCGGATCAAGGATTACCGCCGCCGTGACCACTGCGCCACACAGCGGGCCGCGCCCTACTTCGTCAACACCGGCCACCAGTTCGTGAGCTTGGGCAACCAGGCTGAAATCCAGGCCCATTTGCGTGGTCATAAGGCTTCCTGTTTATGGCCGATCAAGGTCAGCACGGCGTCGGCCGCCTGGTTCGAGGCATCACGACGCAACGTGCGATGAATGTCGTCGAAACCACGGGTCTGCTCTTCGCCGCCGTCAATCAAGGGCAGTAAGGTTTGCGCAAGCGCTTCAGGCGTTGCATCGTCCTGCAACAACTCCGGCACCAGCAGGCGCTGGGCCAGCAGGTTGGGCAGGGAGATGTAAGGGCTCTTGACCATGCGCTTGAGAATCCAGAAGGTCAGCGGCGCCAGGCGGTAGGCTACAACCATTGGCCGCTTGTACAGCAAGGCTTCAAGGGTGGCAGTGCCCGACGCAATCAATACCGCATCGCAGGCTGCCAGAGCCAGATGGGACTGGCCGTCAAGCAGGGTCAGCGGCAGGTTGCGACCTTCCAGCAGGGTCTCGATCTGTGCACGACGTTGTGGACTGGCGCAAGGCAGCACAAAGCGGATTCCCGGCTTTTGCGCCTGAAGACGTTCGGCAGCATCAAAAAACAACGCCCCCAAACGCCCCACCTCACCGCCACGACTGCCTGGCATCAACGCTACCAACGGGCCAGCGGGCAAGCCCAGCTCGGCGCGTGCAGCCGCACGATCAGCCTGCAAGGGAATGGCGTCAGCCAGGGTGTGGCCGACAAACCGCACCGGCACGCCCTTCTCCTCGTAGAACCGGGCTTCGAATGGAAGCAAGGTCAACATCAGGTCGCAGCCTTCGCGGATTTTCAACACACGCTTCTGGCGCCACGCCCACACGGATGGGCTGACGTAGTGCACGGTCTTGATCCCGGCCTGGCGCAACTTGAGTTCGATATTGAGCGTGAAGTCCGGCGCATCGATGCCGATAAAGACGTCAGGTTTTTCTTCGATCAGCGTCTTGATCAACAGCTTGCGGCGAGCGAGCAGCTCACGCAGGCGCCCCAACACCTCCACCAACCCCATGACCGACAGCCGCTCCATGGGGAAGTAGGAGGCAAGCCCTTCGGCCTGCATCAACGGCCCACCCACGCCGATAAACTCCACCGCAGGATGCTGGGCCTTGAGGGCTCGCATCAGGCCAGCACCCAGAATGTCGCCGGACGCTTCACCGGCCACCAGCGCAATACGCAGATTGGCCATGATCAGCGGGTGATGCCGCGAGTCGACGCCTGGATCGAGTCACGGAACACCGCGACTTCCGGAAACAGGGTTGCCGGCTCGGTCAGTTCGGTCAGCGCCTGCTCAACCGTCAGCCCCTGACGGTAAACCGTCTTGTAGGCACGGCGCAGAGCGTGGATCGCCTCTTCGCTGAATCCGCGACGGCGCATGCCTTCGAAGTTCATGCTGCGAGCCTCGGCAGGGTTGCCGAACACCGTCACGAATGCAGGGACATCCTTGCCAATGGCGGTACCCATGCCGGAAAAGCTGTGGGCGCCGATATGGCAGTACTGATGCACCAGGGTGAAACCGGACAGAATCGCCCAGTCGTCAACGTGCACATGGCCTGCCAGCGCAGTGTTGTTGACCAGGATGCAATGGTTGCCGATCACGCTGTCATGGCCGATGTGCGCATAGGCCATGACCAGGTTGTGATCACCCAAAGTGGTTTCAGCGCGATCCTGTACGGTGCCGCGGTGAATGGTGACGCCTTCACGGATGATGTTGTGGTCACCGATTACCAGGCGTGTTTCTTCACCCTTGTACTTCATGTCCGGGGTGTCTTCGCCTACCGAGGAAAACTGGTAGATACGATTGTGTTTGCCAATACGGGTCGGACCTTTAAGGATCACGTGTGGCCCGATGACAGTCCCCTCGCCGATTTCCACACCTGCGCCGACGATCGACCAAGGGCCGACCTCAACGTCGGCGGCCAGTACGGCCGACGGATCGATGATTGCGCGAGGGTCAATCAAACTCATAGTTTGCGTTCCGCACAGATGATCTCGGCAGAGCATACCGGCTTGCCATCTACCGAGGCCTGGCATTCGAACTTCCAGATCTGGCGCTTGCAGCTGATGAACCTGGCTTCCAGGATCAACTGGTCACCCGGGGTGACCGGGTTGCGAAAACGCAGCTTGTCGGAGCCCACGAAATAGTAAAGCGTGCCGTCGGCAGGCTTGAGGTCGAGCATTTTGAAACCAAGGATACCGGCAGCCTGGGCCATCGCTTCGATGATCAACACGCCCGGCATGATGGGATGCGCTGGGAAGTGACCGTTGAAGAATGGTTCGTTGATGCTGACATTCTTGTAGGCACGAATGCGCTTTTCCTCGACATTGAGGTCCACTACGCGGTCCACCAGCAGGAACGGGTAACGGTGAGGCAGGTATTCGCGAATCTCGTTGATGTCCATCATTTCGGGGGGAAGCCTGTAATAAAGATTGGGGGCGGGCGAACTAAGCGCACGCCCCGCTAGCAAATCAAGGAGGCAGTCTAGCGGCTGTGCACACTTGATATGGAAATGGTATCAGCCTTCAGATGAAGCATTACCGCCAGGGGTCACGTCCCCAACACGCTTTTCCAGCTGTTTGATACGTCGTGCCATGTCGTCGATCTTCCTCAAACGCGCCGCGCTCTTGCGCCATTCAGCCGCAGGTTGCATGGCGGTACCGGAAGAATAGGCCCCCGGCTCGGTAATCGAGTGAGTCACCATGGTCATGCCGGTGATGAAGACGTTGTCGCAAATATCGATATGCCCCACCAGCCCGACGCCGCCGGCGAGCATGCAATGCTTGCCGATCCTGGTACTGCCGGAGATACCCACGCAGGCCGCCATGGCGGTGTGATCGCCAATCTGTACGTTGTGGGCGATCTGGATCTGGTTGTCGAGCTTCACGCCGTTACCGATCACCGTATCGGCCAAAGCCCCGCGATCCACCGCAGTGTTTACACCGATCTCCACATCGTCGCCGATCAATACGCCGCCGACCTGGGCAATCTTGTGCCAGACACCTTTGGAGTTGGCAAAGCCAAAGCCTTCGCCGCCGATAACAGCGCCGGACTGAATGACCACACGCTGACCAATACGCACATCGTGGTAGAGGGTTACACGTGGGGCCAGCCAACCATTGGCACCGATTTCACAGCGTGCGCCGATAAAGCAGTGGGCGCCCACGGTGACACCTGCGCCAATACGCGCCCCGCTTTCGATCACTGCAAACGCACCGATGCTGGCCGCAGGGTCAACCTGGGCATCATCGGCAATTACCGCAGATGGGTGAATACCACCGGCCGCTTTCGGCTTGGGATCGAACAGGTGTGACGCCTTGGCGTACGACAGGTACGGGTCGGCCACCACCAGCGCATCCCCGATAAATCCTTCAGCGTCAGCGGCCTTCAGCAACACGGCTGCGGCCTGGCAATCAACCAGGTATTTACGGTATTGGGGATTTGCGAGGAAGCTCAACTGAGCTGGGCCAGCCTCCTGCAAGGTGGCTAGCCCAGTGATTTCTTTCTCCGGGGAGCCACGCAAGGTGGCTCCCAGGAACTCGGCCAACTCGCCGAGTTTGATAGTCGCGGTCATGGCTTACTTCAGCTGGTTCATGCGCTCGATCACCTGACGGGTGATGTCGTATTGAGGCTTGACGTCAATCACGGCGCCGCGCTCGAACACCAGGTCGAAAGCACCCTTCTTGATGACTTCTTCCACGGCGCTGTCGAGCTTGGGCTTGAGCTGCTTGAGCATTTCACGGTCGGCAACAGCCTTGGCTTCGTTCAACTCCTTGGACTGGAACTGGTAGTCACGGGCCTTTTGCTTGAATTCAAGCTCCAGACGCTCGCGCTCGCCTTGCTGCATCTTGTCGCCACCGGCTACCAGACGATCCTGGATGCCCTTGGCGCTGCTTTCCAAGGTTTTGAGCTTGGTCAGTTGCGGACCGAATTTCTTCTCGGCATCCACGGCGTACTTCTTGGCCGCGTCGGATTCCAGCAGAGCCATCTGATAGTTCAGGACGGCGATTTTCATTTCGGCGAAGGCCGGGGTGGTTACCAGCACAGTGGCCAGCAGGACCAATTGAGTCAACTTACGCACGATGTACTCCTACAGAATCCGTTGTCGTTATCTTGGGTCAGACGCTTAGAACGTCTGGCCGAGGGAGAATTGGAAAATCTGGGTTTCAGCGTTATCCGGTTTCTTGATCGGCATGGCCAGAGCAAAGCTCAACGGGCCCAGCGCAGTCACCCAGGTCACACCCACACCCACGGAGCTCGCCAGGTTGCTGAGGCTCACGTCGTTGCACTGGGTGTTGGACTTCAGACCGCTTGGGTTCTTGATCTGCTCGCACTTGGAGTCGAACACGTTACCCACGTCCCAGAAGACCGAAGTCCGCAGGGAACGCTGGTCCTTGACGAACGGCAGCGGGAACAGGATCTCGGCACCACCCTGGATCAGCACGTTACCACCGAACGGCAGTGGATCATCGTCATCATCGCGGCGAGTGCCGACGTTACCGGTTTGGTCAACACCGCGGCTTGGGGTACCACGTGGGCCCAGAGTGCTGTCCTTGAAGCCACGCACCGAGTTGAAACCACCTGCGTAGTAGTTCTCGTAGAACGGCAAGCCATCGGTCGAACCATAACCGTCGCCATAGCCCAGCTCTGTGTGCAGGCGCATGGTGTAGTTATCGCTCAACGGCTGGAACAACTGGCCGCGGTAGTCGAGCTTGAAGAACGACAGGTCGCTGCCCGGTGTGGTGACTTCCGCAGTCAGGCTTTGAGAGTGACCACGGGTTGCCAGTACACCTTTGTTCAAGGTCGACTCGGACCAGCCGGCAGATGCCTTGAAGTTCAGGAACTTGTCACCTTCACGACGAGTGAAGTCGAAGATCTCGTCCACGGTATATACACCGGTCTTGATCTCGTCCTGTTGCGCGGTGATGCCGAAGGTCAGGCGCGAGGTTTCGCTGATCGGGTAACCGATGTTTGCGCCCACACCCAGGCTGTCGATCGCATAGCTTGCAACGTCGACGTCGAGGTCTTTGTAGTCGGTGGTGCGGTAGAAGGCGTTGTAGCCCAGGCTCACACCGTCAGCTGTCCAGTAGGGGTCGACATAACCGAAGTTATAGCGGCTCTGGTATTCGCTTCGGGTCAGGCCGATGGACACCTTGTTACCGGTACCGAGGAAGTTGTTCTGGGTGATCGAGCCACCCAGGATCAGGCCGGCGCTCTGTGCAAAACCGACGCTGGCGGTGATCGAGCCCGAAGCTTGCTCTTCAACGGCGTAGTTCACGTCAACCTGGTCATCCACACCCGGTACGGCCGGGGTTTCGACGTTGACCTCCTTGAAGAAGCCCAGACGCTCAAGACGGGTCTTGGACTGGTCGATCAGGTAGGTCGAAGCCCAGCCACCTTCCATCTGACGCATTTCACGACGCAGCACTTCGTCCGCAGACTTGGTGTTGCCACGGAAGTTGATGCGGTTTACGTAGGCACGCTTGCCAGGATCGACGACGAAGGTGATGTCTACCGTGTGATCTTCATCATTCGGGGTCGGCACGCCGTTGACGTTGGCGAAGGTATAGCCTTCGTTACCCAGGCGGCGGGTGATCAGTTCGGAGGTAGTGGTCATCAGCTTGCGCGAGAACACCTGGTCCTTCTGCACCAGCAGCAGGGACTTGACCTGGTCTTCTGGGACTTTCAGGTCGCCGCTGAGCTTGACGTCACGAACCTTGTATTTCTCGCCTTCATTGACGTTCACGGTGATATAGACGTGCTTCTTGTCCGGGGTGATGGACACCTGGGTCGAAGCGATGTCCATGTTGATGTAGCCACGGTCCAGGTAGTAGGAGCGCAGGCGTTCAAGGTCACCGGAAAGCTTTTCACGGGCGTATTTGTCATCGTTCTTGAAGAACGACAGCCAGTTGGTGGTCTTGAGTTCGAACAGGTCGATCAGGTCGTCATCAGCGAACTTGGTGTTGCCCACCACGTTGATGTGCTGAATGGCAGCGACGGTACCTTCGTTGATGTTGACCTTGAGGCCAACACGGTTACGAGGCTGCGGGATCACTTCGGTTTCCACGGTCGCAGAATAGCGGCCCTGGGCAACGTACTGGCGTTGCAGTTCGTTACGCACACCCTCAAGGGTCGCGCGCTGGAAGATCTCGCCCTCGGCCAGGCCGGATTGCTTGAGGCCCTTCATCAGGTCTTCAGTGGAGATGGCCTTGTTACCTTCAATCGCGATACTGGCGACAGAAGGTCGTTCGACGACCGTGATGACCAGGACGTTGCCTTCGCGACCCAGTTGGATATCTTGAAAGAACCCGGTTTTGAACAGCGCACGAGTGGATTCCACCAGGCGACGATCATCCGCCTGTTCCCCGACGTTCAACGGCAAGGCACCAAAGACGCTACCCGCGGAAACCCGCTGGAGGCCGTTGACGCGAATATCGGAGATGGTGAAGGACTCGGCGTGAACTTCGGCGATCATCAATACGGTGAGAACCGCAGTTAGCAGCAGACGTTTCATGAAGTCCTTTCTTATTCCAACTGGCAATAAACAAACTGCCGCAAAATGCGGCAGATTCGCAATTCAGCGAAGCGTTACAGTCGTCCCAGATCGTTGACCAGAGCTAACAACATCACCCCGACCACCAAACTGATACCGATCTGTATCCCCCAACCCTGCACCCGATCCGACAAGGGGCGACCACGCACCCACTCGACCAGATAAAACAGCAGATGCCCCCCATCCAATACTGGAATGGGCAGCAAATTCAGAACCCCAAGGCTAATACTCAGATAAGCCAGGAAATTCAGGAAATCCGCGACACCCGACTGGGCAGAAGCGCCCGCCACTTTAGCAATGGTTATCGGTCCACTCAAGTTTTTTACCGAGAGCTCACCGAACAACATTTTCTTGAGGGATTCGAGGGTCAGTACGCTCATGGTCCAGGTGCGGTTCGCACCCTCGCCAATCGCGGCCAAAGGCCCGAAGCTGACCTCTCGGACCATCGATGGCGGCCATTCGACACCTTTGACCCCGGCACCCAGGTAACCCCCGGCCGCCTTCGCCTCCCCGCGAACCGACAAGGTCACGGGAACGTCGATTTGAGCACCCTCGCGCTCAACTTTCAGCACAATTCTGGTATCAGGACGCACGCGTACCAGGTCGACCACTTGCTGCCAGTCACCCAGCGCCTGGCCATCGAGGGCCAGCAGGCGATCACCGGTTTTCAGGCCTGCGGCCTGGGCCGGACCTTTCGGATCCAGCTCAGCGAGTACCGGCGGCAAGGCCGGACGCCAAGGACGAATCCCCAGGGATTTGATCGGATCAGGCTCATCGGCGCCCTTGAGCCAGTGGTCCAGAGCCAACGCCCGCGGGGTTTCGGCACTGGAATCCTGGTCACGCACCACCACATTGACGGTGCCGCTTTCACCCAGGCGGCGCACCAACTGCAAATTGACCGCGCCCCAACCGGTGGTCGGCTCGCCATCAATGGAAACAATTTCCTGCCCTGCCACCAAGCCGGCCCTGGACGCGATGCTGTCCGCCTCGATTGCACCGATGACCGGGCGCACCTGCTGGCTGCCCATCATGGCCAGAACCCAGAAGAACACCATTGCCAACAGGAAGTTGGCGATCGGGCCCGCTGCAACAATTGCGATACGCTGACGAACGGTCTTGCGATTGAAAGACTGATCCAATTGATCAGCCGGCACTTCACCTTCGCGCTCATCGAGCATCTTGACGTAGCCACCCAACGGGATAGCGGCAATCACGAACTCGGTGCCACGACGATCATGCCAGCGCAACAATGGCATGCCGAAACCAACGGAAAAGCGCAATACCTTGACGCCGCAACGACGCGCCACCCAGAAGTGGCCGAATTCGTGGAAGGTAACCAGCACACCCAGAGCAACCAGGGTGCCGACAATCATGTAGAGCGCACTCATCTAATTTCTCCGCATTTCAATCCGATGCCTGAAGGCTCAAACGCGCCCACCCTAACGTGTGTCGCGATCCAGCCATTGCTGGGCCAAGGCACGGGCCTTGGTATCAGCCTCAAATACCGCTCCCAGGTCATTTACAGCCACGACTGGCTCAAGATTCAGGACGTCCTCGATGATACTCGCGATCTGCGGAAAGCGGATGCGCCGTTCGAGAAACGCCGCCACCGCCACTTCATTGGCCGCATTGAGCATGGCCGGCGCGCTGTTACCCGCCTCGGCCGCTTGCCGCGCCAGACGCAGGCACGGAAAACGCTGCTCGTCCGGGGCTTCGAAGTCCAGGCGCGCAATCGCAAACAGATCCAGGGGCGCCACGCCGGAATCGATCCGCTCCGGCCAGGCCAAGGCATTGGCGATCGGCGTGCGCATATCCGGGTTGCCCAACTGCGCCAACACCGAACCGTCCACGTAATCGACCAAAGAGTGGATCACACTTTGCGGATGGATCACCACCTCGACCTGATCAGGCCGTGCATCGAACAACCAGCACGCCTCGATCAGCTCCAGGCCTTTGTTCATCATGCTCGCCGAATCCACGGAAATCTTGCGCCCCATGGACCAGTTCGGATGAGCGCAGGCCTGATCGGGAGACACATGCTCAAGCTCAGCCAGCGGAGTCTGCCGGAAGGGGCCACCGGACGCCGTCAGCAGAATCCGGCGCACACCGACTTGGCTCAAGCCGCGGGCGAAATCCCCGGGCATGCACTGGAAGATTGCGTTGTGCTCGCTGTCCAGCGGCAGCAGGACCGCCCCACTCTTGCGCACGGCTTGCATGAAGAGCGCACCAGACATGACCAGGGCTTCTTTATTGGCCAGCAGAATTTTCTTGCCGGCATCGACTGCCGCCAGGGTCGGACGCAACCCCGCCGCGCCGACAATCGCCGCCACCACGGTATCCACATCGGCGTCGGCCGCCACCTGGCACAACCCCGCTTCCCCGACCAACACCTGGGTGGTCAACCCTGCAGCCCGCAGATCATCCTGCAGCCCACGGGCCGCCGCGGCCTCAGGCACTACGGCAAAGCGCGGTGAGTGGCGCACGCACAAGGCCAGTAATTCGCGCAAACGCGTGAAGCCGGTCAGGGCGAAAACCTGGTAACGATCCGGGTGACGAGCGATGACATCCAGGGTACTCAGCCCGACGGAGCCGGTCGCGCCCAGCACGGTAACCTGCTGCAGGCCGCTCACGAAGCGATCATCCACAGCAACACCGCGAAGATCGGCAGCGCGGCAGTCAGACTGTCGATGCGATCCAGCACGCCACCATGACCCGGCAGCAGGTTACTGCTGTCCTTGATCCCGGCCTGGCGCTTGAACATGCTCTCGGTGAGGTCACCCACCACCGAGATAAACACGACGATAGCGGTGCCCAGCAAGGCCAGCAGAATCTCTTTCACCGACCAGTCACGCACCAAACCGACCACCAGCGTGATCAGTAGCGTCAAGGCCAGGCCACCGTATACGCCTTCCCAGCTCTTGCCCGGGCTGACGGCCGGAGCCAGCTTGCGCTTGCCAAATGCGCGACCAGAGAAGTAGGCGCCGATATCGGCCCCCCACACCAGCACCATCACGGCCAGGATCAATTCATTACCCATGGGGTAGCGCTTGATTTCCACCAGCCCTTGCCAGGCCGGTAGCAGGATCAGCAAGCCGATCACCAGCTTGCAGGCCACGCTGGACCATTGACCGCTGGTGCGTGGGTAAGTCAGCACCAGGAATGTTGCCAACGCCCACCACAGCACCGCCGCCCCCAATACCCAGGGTGCGATGTCCGGCAGGATGTACATCAGGAACAACAACACCGCGACCACTGCGGCGTACGCCACGCGCGGCAACTGGTTGCCGAAGCCTGCCAGGCGCGCCCATTCCCAGGCACCCAGACTCACGACCAGGCCGATGAACAGCGCAAAGCCGGAGCCTTCAAGCAGGAAAAAACCGCACAAGGCAATCGGCAGCAGGATCAGCGCCGTGATGATTCGTTGTTTAAGCATTTAAACCCGGGCTCCAGCTTCGATCTGCTCGCTCGTTTTACCGAAACGACGCTGACGGGAAGCGAAATCGGCCAGCGCATTGCGCATGGCATCGTGTTTGAAGTCCGGCCAGAACAGGTCGGAGAAGTACAACTCGGTATAGGCTAGCTGCCACAGCAGGAAATTGCTGATGCGATGCTCGCCACCGGTACGGATACACAAGTCCGGCAACGGCAGGTCGCCGGTCACCAGGCAGGTTTGCAACAGTTCGGGCGTGATGTCGTCGGGGCGCAGATGGCCGGCCTGCACTTCGCGGGCAAGCCGTTGCGCAGCCTGGGCGATATCCCACTGGCCACCGTAATTGGCTGCGATCTGCAGCACAAAACGATTACTGCCTGCGGTGATAGCCTCGGCTTCGCGCATGGCCGCTTGCAGCTCCGGGTGGAACCGCGAGCGATCACCAATGATGCGCAGACTGATGTTGTTGTCGTTGAGGCGCTTGGCCTCACGACGCAGCGCCTTGAAAAACAGGTCCATCAAGGCACTGACTTCGTCCGCGGGCCGCTGCCAGTTCTCACTGGAAAAGGCGAACAAGGTCAACACCTCGACCTTGGCCTCGGCACACACCTCAATCACTGCCCTTACCGCGTCAACACCCGCTTTATGCCCGGCAACACCCGGCATAAAGCGTTTTTTCGCCCAGCGATTATTCCCATCCATGATGATCGCGACATGGCGCGGCACCACGGAGGGCACAGTCTGCTTGGTCTTTTCCATAAAGGCGTCCTGACCCCTTATACGGCCATCAGGTCCTTTTCTTTTTCTTCGGTAGCCTTGGTGATCTGGGCTTCGGCGTCCTTGGTCAGCTTGTCGATATCAGCAACGGCACGACGCTCTTCGTCTTCGCTGATTTCCTTGTCCTTGACCAGCTTCTTCAGGTCACCCAACGCATCGCGACGGATGTTACGCACCGCAACGCGCGCATCTTCAGCAGCACTGCGCGCCTGCTTGGTGAAGCCCTTGCGGGTTTCTTCGGTCAAAGCTGGCATGGAGATCAACAACAACTCGCCGAGGTTGGTCGGGTTGAGGTTCAGGCCGGCGCTCTGGATCGCCTTGTCGACTGCCGCGAGCATGTTGCGCTCGAAGGCTACGACTTGCAGGGTGCGCGAGTCCTTCACGGTCACGTTGGCCACGCCGCTGAGCGGGGTGTCGGAACCGTAGTAAGGCACCATCACGCTGCCCAGGATGCTCGGGTGCGCCTTGCCGGTACGGATCTGACCAAATGCATGGCTCAGGGATTCCAGGGATTTCTGCATACGCGCCTGGGCGTCTTTCTTGATTTCATTGATCATTGTTGGCCTTCCTCGATCAGAGTCCCTTCCGCGCCGCCGTGTACGATATTCAGCAGGGCGCCGGGCTTGTTCATGTTAAATACGCGCAGCGGCATCTTGTGGTCGCGGCACAGGCAGATAGCAGTCAGGTCCATCACACCCAGCTTGCGATCCAGCACTTCATCGTAGGTCAGATGATCGAACTTCTCGGCATGCGGGTCTTTGAATGGGTCTGCAGTGTATACGCCATCCACCTTGGTGGCTTTGAGCACCACGTCGGCATCGATTTCGATAGCACGCAGGCACGCCGCCGAATCCGTGGTGAAGAACGGGTTGCCTGTGCCGGCGGCAAAGATCACCACTTCCTTGGAGTTCAGGTGGCGCATGGCTTTGCGGCGATCGTAGTGATCGGTCACGCCAACCATGGAGATAGCCGACATCACGATGGCCGAGATATTGGCACGCTCCAGGGCGTCGCGCATGGCCAGGGCGTTCATCACAGTGGCCAGCATGCCCATGTGGTCGCCAGTGACCCGATCCATACCGGCCGCACTCAGTGCCGCGCCGCGGAACAGGTTGCCGCCGCCGATCACCAGGCCGACCTGCACACCGATACCGACCAATTGGCCGACTTCCAGCGCCATGCGGTCAAGCACCTTGGGGTCGATCCCGAACTCTTCCGAGCCCATCAGGGCCTCGCCGCTGAGCTTGAGTAGAATGCGTTTATAGCGAGCCTGATAACCACTGCCCTGCTGAGCCATTGCGAATCTCTCCTGCGGCGTATTTTTTAAAAATTCTTGGCGAGCCGTTTACGGCTTGCGTTCACTCTAGCTGGACGCTGTCACAGCGCCATCGGAACACGGCTTTGTAAGCCAGTTCCGAGAGGAAACCAAATAAAATTGGCCTTCCCATTTGAAAAGAGGCTGCGCGCGTGAGCGGGCAGCCTCTTTCGGCGACAGTTTGGGACTGTCTTATTGCTTGGCGGCAGCCAGCTGGGCAGCAACTTCTTCAGCGAAGTTGTCGACCGGCTTCTCGATGCCTTCGCCTACTTTGAAGTAAGTGAAGGAAACGATTTCAGCACCGGCTTTCTTGGCCAGTTCGCCAACCTTGATTTCAGGGTTCTTGACGAACGCCTGCTCAACCAGGCTTGCTTCGGCCAGGAACTTGCTGATACGGCCTTTGACCATGTTCTCAACAATGTTTTCTGGCTTGCCTTTGATTTTTTCTTCGTTCAGCTGCAGGAACACAGCTTTTTCGCGCTCGATCGCTTCGGCAGACACTTCCGAAGGCAGCAGGAACTCAGGGTTGCTTGCAGCAACGTGCATAGCGATGTCTTTGGCCAGCTCAACGTCGCCGCCTTTCAGAACAACTGCTACACCGATCTTGTTGCCGTGCAGGTAACCACCGACAACATCACCTTCAACGCGAACCAGGCGACGGATGTTGACGTTTTCGCCAACCTTGCCGACCAGTACCAGGCGAGCTGCTTCTTGAGCTTCGATCAGAGGCTCAACAGTGGTCAGCTTGTCAGCGAAGGCTTTTTCGACGCTGGCAGCAACGAATGCCTTGAAGTCATCCTGCAGAGCCAGGAAGTCGGTCTGCGAGTTGACTTCCAGCAGAACGGCGGATTTGCCGTCTTCTTTCAGGGCGATAGCGCCTTCAGCAGCGACGTTGCCTGCTTTCTTGGCAGCCTTGATGGCGCCGGAAGCACGCATGTCATCAATGGCTTTTTCGATGTCGCCGCCGGCCTTGGTCAAGGCCTTTTTGCAATCCATCATGCCTTCGCCGGTACGCTCACGCAGTTCTTTAACCAACGCTGCAGTAATCTCTGCCATTTCAAAATCCTCTTGGATAGGTTTTCAACCATTCCACCCGATCAAACGGGCGATCAATTCTTCCCGAATTTCCGTTGTAGGCCGCTGCACGTTACAAATGATGTAGCTGCGCTGCCGACAAATGGTTTTCGAGGTGGCAAAAAGGGGGCCAAGCCCCCTTTTTGCTTACTGAGTCAACGCCAGGGCGTCAGTTACTCAGCGGCAGCTACCGGAGCTTCTTCAACGAACTGCTCGGTACCGCCAGCAACGTGGTTGCGACCACGGATTACAGCGTCAGCCATCGAACCCATGTACAGCTGGATAGCGCGGATTGCGTCATCGTTGCCTGGGATGATGTAGTCAACGCCTTCCGGGCTGCTGTTGGTATCGACTACGCCGATAACCGGGATGCCCAGCTTGTTGGCTTCGGTGATCGCGATGCGCTCGTGATCAACGTCGATAACGAACAGTGCGTCAGGCAGACCGCCCATGTCCTTGATACCACCCAGGGAACGATCGAGCTTTTCCAGGTCACGGGAGCGCATCAGCGCTTCTTTCTTGGTCAGCTTGGCGAAAGTACCGTCTTCGGCTTGCACTTCAAGGTCACGCAGACGCTTGATGGAAGCACGGATGGTTTTGAAGTTGGTCAGCATGCCGCCCAACCAGCGGTGATCGACGTACGGCGAACCGCAACGTGCTGCTTCTTCAGCAACGATCTTGCCAGCGGAACGCTTGGTGCCGACGAACAGGATCTTGTTTTTGCCCTGTGCCAGACGCTCTACGAAAGTCAGAGCTTCGTTGAACATTGGCAGGGTTTTTTCAAGGTTGATAATGTGAATCTTGTTACGCGCGCCGAAAATGTATTTACCCATTTTCGGGTTCCAGTAACGGGTCTGGTGACCGAAGTGCACACCGGCCTTCAGCATATCGCGCATGTTGACTTGGGACATGATAGTTCCTTAATAAGTCGGGTTTGGCCTCCACGTATCCCAATGACCAACCAGCGGCATCAAGGCCTCCGGCACCCAGGTCATCGTGTCGACACGTGTGTGGATTTAAGCTTTTCGGGGTATCCCCGGAAAGCGGCGCATTTTATACCACAGCAAGGGCGAAAACGAAACCCGCAATCACACCTGACCGCAGCGATCTGTGCGCAAGCCGTTGAATAGAGCGGATTTACCCCCACCCTATAGATAGAAGCGATCGTCAGGGGCTCATGGTTTACCGCCCGCGTCTGTTAGAATCGCGTTTTTTGTGGCTTGTGCGAATTCAGCAACCTTTTGTCGCACGCCCGTAAACCGTATTGATTTCAGCGCGTCGCGCTAGAGAGAGCCTGTATGACCGTTAGTTTGAAAACCGCCGAAGACATCGCCGGCATGCGCATCGCCGGCAAACTGGCCGCCGACGTGCTGGAAATGATTGCAGAGCACGTAAAGCCGGGCGTCACCACCGAAGAGCTGAACCAGATCTGCCACGACTATATCGTCAATGTGCAAAAGGCCATCCCTGCGCCGCTGAACTACAAAGGCTTCCCCAAGTCGATCTGCACCTCGGTCAACCATGTGGTGTGCCACGGCATTCCCGGTGACAAGCCGTTGAAGGACGGCGACACCCTGAACATAGACGTCACCGTGATCAAGGACCGCTACTTCGGCGACACCAGCCGCATGTTCCACGTCGGCAACGTGCCGGTCTGGGCCGAGCGCCTGTCCCAGGTGACCCAGGAATGCATGTACAAGGCCATCGAAATCGTCAAGCCAGGCTGCCGCCTGGGTGACATCGGTGAAGTGATCCAGAAGCACGCCGAAAAGAACGGCTTCTCGGTGGTGCGCGAATTCTGCGGCCACGGCATCGGCACCGTGTTCCACGAAGAACCACAGATCCTGCACTACGGCCGCGCCGGCACCGGCATGGAACTCAAGGCAGGCATGACCTTTACCATCGAGCCGATGATCAACCAGGGCAAGGCCGATACCAAGGTGCTGGGCGACGGCTGGACAGCTATCACCAAGGACCGCAAGCTCTCGGCCCAGTGGGAACACACGCTGCTGGTCACCGAAACCGGCTACGAGATCTTCACGTTGCGTGCAGACGACACCATTCCTCGCGTTTCGGCGTGAGGGTTGCTTCGGTTTTCCAGCTTCAACCGTGTGACTGACTCAATAGATAGATAGGAAAGCCGACCGATGCCCCAGGTGGATCCCGAACTCTTCGACCGTGGCCAGTTCCAGGCCGAGCTGGCATTGAAGGCGAGCCCCATCGCCGCCTTCAAGAAAGCCATCCGCCAGGCACGCGAGGTGCTCGACGCGCGTTTTCGCAGTGGTCGGGACATCAGACGACTGATCGAGGACCGCGCCTGGTTCGTCGATAACATCCTGCAGAAAGCCTGGGAACAGTTCAGCTGGAGTGCAGACGCCGATATCGCCCTGGTGGCGGTCGGCGGCTACGGTCGCGGCGAACTGCACCCCTACTCCGACATCGACCTGTTGATCCTGCTGGACAGCGCCGACCACGAAACCTTTCGCGATTCCATCGAGCGTTTTCTGACATTGCTGTGGGACATCGGCCTGGAAGTCGGCCAGAGCGTGCGCTCGGTGGACGAATGCGCCGAAGAGGCCCGTGCCGACTTGACGGTGGTCACCAACCTGATGGAAAGCCGCACCATCTGCGGCCCCGAGCGCCTGCGCCAGCGCATGCTCGAAGTCACCAGCACCGCACACATGTGGCCGAGCAAGGACTTTTTCCTGGCCAAGCGCGCCGAACAGAAGGCGCGGCACCACAAGTACAACGACACCGAATACAACCTGGAACCCAACGTCAAAGGCTCCCCGGGCGGGCTGCGGGATATCCAGACGATTTTGTGGGTGGCGCGCCGCCAATACGGCACGCTGAACCTGCGCGCCCTGGCTGGCGAAGGCTTCCTGGTGGAGAGCGAAAACACCCTGCTGGCCTCGTCCCAGGAGTTCCTGTGGAAGGTGCGCTACGCCCTGCACATGCTCGCCGGGCGCTCCGAGGACCGCCTGCTGTTCGATCACCAACGCTCCATCGCCACCCTGCTGGGCTTTGAGGGCGAAGACGCGAAGACCAGCATCGAAAGCTTCATGCAACAGTACTACCGGGTGGTCATGAGCATCGCCCAGCTCAGCGACTTGATCATCCAGCACTTCGAGGAGGTGATCCTGGCCCCCGAAGACGAAGCGCCACCGCAGCCGATCAATGCGCGCTTCCAACTGCATGACGGTTATATCGAAGCACGCAACGACAACGTGTTCCGCCGCACCCCGTTCGCCATGCTGGAAATCTTTGTGCTGATGGCCCAGCAGCCGGACATCAAAGGCGTGCGCGCCGATACCATCCGCTTGCTGCGGGAAAACCGTCACCTGATCGACGACGAATTTCGCAACGACATCCGCAATACCAGCCTGTTTATCGAACTGTTCAAGTGCCGCATCGGCATCCACCGCAACCTGCGGCGCATGAACCGCTACGGCATTCTCGGGCGCTACCTGCCGGAGTTCGGCTTTATCGTCGGGCAAATGCAGCACGACCTGTTCCACATCTACACCGTCGATGCCCACACCCTGAACCTGATCAAGCACCTGCGTAAGTTGCAGTACACCCAGGTATCAGAGAAATTCCCGCTGGCCAGTAAGCTAATGGCCAAGCTGCCCAAGCCCGAGCTGATCTACTTGGCGGGCCTGTATCACGATATCGGCAAGGGTCGCCATGGCGATCACTCGGAAATCGGTGCAGTGGACGCCGAAGCCTTCTGCCAGCGCCACCAACTGCCCCTCTGGGACAGCCGCCTGATCGTCTGGCTGGTGCAAAACCATCTGGTGATGTCGACAACCGCCCAGCGCAAGGACTTGTCCGACCCGCAGGTGATCCACGACTTTGCCGGCAAAGTCGGCGATGAAACCCGTCTCGACTATCTTTATGTGCTGACCGTCTCCGACATCAACGCCACCAACCCCACGTTATGGAACTCCTGGCGCGCCAGCCTGTTGCGTCAGCTGTACACCGAGACCAAGCGCGCCCTGCGCCGCGGCTTGGAAAACCCGGTGGACCGCGAAGAGCAGATCCGTCGCACCCAAAGTGCGGCCCTGGATATTCTGGTACGCGGTGGTAACGACCCGGACGACGTCGAACAGCTCTGGTCGCAACTGGGCGACGATTATTTCCTGCGCCACACCGCCGGCGACGTGGCCTGGCACAGCGATGCGATCCTGCAGCAGCCGGCCGACGGTGGCCCGCTGGTATTGATCAAGGAAACCACCCAGCGCGAATTCGAAGGCGGCACGCAGATCTTCATCTACGCGCCGGACCAGCACGACTTCTTCGCCGTGACCGTGGCCGCCATGGACCAGCTCAACCTGAACATCCATGACGCCCGGGTCATCACCTCCAGCAGCCAGTTCACCCTCGACACCTACATCGTGCTCGACACAGACGGCGACTCTATTGGAGATAACCCGGCGCGGGTGAAAAAGATCCGCGAAGGCCTCACCGAAGCCCTGCGCAACCCGGACGATTACCCAACCATCATCCAACGCCGGGTACCACGCCAGCTAAAGCATTTTGCCTTTGCGCCCCAGGTGACCATTTCCAACGACGCGCAGCGACCGGTGACGGTGCTGGAACTCAGCGCGCCGGATCGCCCGGGCCTGCTGGCGCGCATCGGCGGGATTTTCCTGGAGTTCGACCTGTCGTTGCAGAATGCCAAGATTGCGACCCTCGGCGAACGGGTGGAAGACGTGTTCTTCATCACCGACGCTGATAACCAGCCGCTGTCCGACCCTGAGCTGTGTCGCCGCCTGCAGGATGCGATCGTGGAACAATTGAGCGTGACCCAGGAACCCGGCGTTGAGCTGACCCGACTGACTATTTGAATTCTTAACTTTGTGAACACGAGTCATGTGGGAGCTGGCTTGCCTGCGATGCAGACACCTCGGTCCGTCAGGTCGACCGCAGTGATGCCATCGCAGGCAAGCCAGCTCCCACAGGGGCCGCGCTCACCGTGATAGAGGCTTATATGAACAACGCCCTTAACCAGTTGCAGCCCTACCCCTTCGAGAAACTGCGCGCCCTGCTCGGCAGCGTGACGCCGAACCCGGACAAACGCCCGATTGCACTGTCCATCGGCGAACCCAAGCACAAGTCCCCGACCTTTGTCGCCGAGGCGCTGAGCAACAACCTCGACCAGATGGCGGTGTATCCCACCACGCTTGGCACCCCTGCCCTGCGTGAAGCCATCGGCGCCTGGTGCGAACGCCGCTTCAATGTGCCCAAGGGCTGGTTGGACCCGGCGCGTAACATCCTGCCGGTCAACGGCACCCGTGAAGCCCTGTTCGCCTTCACCCAGACCGTGGTCAACCGTGGCGACGATGCGCTGGTGGTCAGTCCCAACCCGTTTTACCAAATCTACGAAGGCGCCGCGTTCCTGGCCGGGGCCAAGCCGCATTACCTGCCGTGCCTGGATAGCAATGGCTTCAACCCGGACTTCGACGCCGTCTCCCCCGACATCTGGAAACGTTGCCAAATCCTGTTCCTGTGCTCCCCAGGCAACCCGACCGGCGCGCTGATTCCCGTCGACACACTGAAAAAACTCATCGCCCTGGCCGACGAATACGACTTCGTGATCGCCGCCGACGAATGCTACAGCGAACTCTACTTCGACGAACAAACCCCACCGCCCGGCCTGCTCAGCGCCTGCGTCGAACTGGGGCGCCGGGATTTCAAACGCTGCGTGGTGTTCCATAGCCTGTCCAAGCGCTCCAACCTGCCAGGCCTGCGCTCAGGTTTCGTGGCCGGCGACGCCGACATCCTCAAGGCCTTTTTGCTGTACCGCACCTACCATGGTTGCGCGATGCCGGTGCAGACCCAGCTAGCCAGTATCGCTGCCTGGCAGGACGAGGCCCATGTACTGGCCAACCGTGACCTGTACCGCGAGAAGTTCGATGCGGTGCTGGCGATCCTCAAACCGGTGCTGGATGTACAAAG
This sequence comes from Pseudomonas sp. OST1909, assembly GCF_015277575.1. NCBI lineage: Bacteria > Pseudomonadati > Pseudomonadota > Gammaproteobacteria > Pseudomonadales > Pseudomonadaceae > Pseudomonas > Pseudomonas sp. OST1909. The sequence goes on along the minus strand of NZ_CP063780.1, from coordinate 1,758,408 downwards.
CCCGGACGGTGGGTTCTACCTGTGGCCGAATGTGAATGGCGACGACGCCGCCTTCTGCCGCGATTTGTTCGTGGAAGAACACGTGACCGTGGTGCCGGGCTCGTACCTGTCACGGGAAGTGGATGGCTTCAACCCGGGTGCCGGCCGTGTGCGCCTGGCACTGGTTGCGCCGTTGGCCGAATGTGTGGAAGCGGCTGAGCGGATTCGCGCTTTTATTCAGCGTCGCGGCTAAAAGCTCGCGGGTCACTTCATGTGACCCAAATTTGCCTCGCTCATATCCAATTCCGCCAACACCTCCCTCAATACGTCATCACCAATCTGGTGGTGACGGCTCAAGCTGTACAACTCCAGCCGTTGCGCACGCAGAGCCTTGAGCCGCAGCTTGCGTTCAAGCAGGTCCATCTGGTGCGCCAGCGCCTGGGCTTCAGCCGAATCGTTGAAGACTTCCAACTGATGGCGATATTCCGACATCAGCCGGGCCTTGAGTTCGGTAGCCAATGCCGCCTGGGCGGCGTCCGGCGTTTCGGCGTCGGCAGGCTCTTCGGCCTCAAGGGCATGGATTGCAGCCACGGCGGTCTTTTTCCAGGCCTCGCGCACTTCGTTGTGGCGTTTTTCATCCGGGCTTTTTTCGACGCCGCGTAACAGCAGCGGCAGCGCGATGCACGCAGCGACCAGCGATAACAGGATCACACCGGCCGCGATGAAAATCAGCAAGTCACGCTCCGGAAAGTCCTGCCCTGGCGCCAGCAGCAGGGGCACCGACATGACACCTGCCAACGTCACCGCACCGCGGACACCGCCGACGGTCAGCAACCAGCAGGAGCGCGCCGTCGGCACCAGGGTCAGCGCGCTTTTGCCACGCAGCCTGCGCAGCAACCCCGACAGCCGCCAGATGCTCTGCACCCAGATAAACCGCAGCACCACCAGCACCAGAAAGATCGCCACCACGTCCAGGCAGCGGTACAACAGGGTCGGCCACAGGGTGGTTTCGTGGCTGACCACAGCCTTGATGATGTCCGGCAGTTGCAAGCCCAGCAGCAGGAAGATCAAGCCATTGAAGGCAAACTCCAGCAGCGACCAGACGCTGCGGTTGAGCAAACGCGTACTGGTCTGGCGCGGCAGCAGGTCGAGCCAGCTCTGCATCATGCCCGCCGCCACCGCCGACAAAATGCCCGAAGCGCCCAGGCGCTCAGCCAACACGTAGGCAGCAAAGGGCAACAACAGCATGAACACCACATGGGTCGCGGGGTCATCCCAGCCCCGTGCAATCATCCACGCGCGCAGACGGCCGACCAGCCAGCTCAACGCTACCCCGACCGCCAAGCCGCCCACGGCGACCAATACAAAGGTCAGGCTGGCATCCGCCAGGGAAAACACCCCGGTCAACGCCGCCGCCAGGGCAAACTTGAAGGTCACCAGGCCTGACGCGTCATTCATCAGCGCCTCGCCTTGAAGCATGTGCATCAGCGGTTTAGGCAAGCGATTCTGAGAAATGGCCGACACCGCCACGGCATCCGTCGGGGATAAAACCGCCGCAAGGGCAAAGGCCACCGGCAAGGGGATCGAGGGCAGCAACCAATGAATGAAGTAGCCGGCGCCGACCACGGTAAACAGCACCAGGCCCACCGCCAATGTCAGAATCGGGCCACGTAGGCGCCACAGTTCGCGCTTGGGCATGCGCCAGCCATCGGAAAACAACAGCGGCGGCAGGAACAGAAACAGGAACAGCTCCGGGTCCAACGCCACATGCAGCCCCAATGTGGGCCAGGCCAGCAAGGCGCCGGCGGCAATCTGTACCAAGGGCAACGGTAGCGGGATGATGCGTCCGACCAGACGCGAAAAGCTGACCAGCATCAGCAGGATAAGAACAGTGTAGGCGGTTTGCATAACGCGGATTTCCCGGACAATCGACTTGCAACGACACATCAGGCAACAACTGGCCGTTGAAGTGCCATATTACCCCGCTATGTTACTCGCCTATGCCGCGCACCGGCTTTTGCACAAAAGTCGCAGGATGCTGACGGGCGGCGCCGAAACCGGCTGGTCGTGGCATAATCCGTGATCTTTCATTTTTCATTGGTCCAAAGGGGGGCAATTCCTTGACCGCTTCAAGCAAAACCCTGCACCTTTTCGGCATCAAAGCCTGCGACACCATGAAAAAGGCGCGCACCTGGCTCGATGAGCACGCGCTGAGCTACGAGTTCCATGACTACAAAACGGCCGGTATCGACCGCGAACACTTGACCCAATGGTGCAACGAGCACGGTTGGCAGGTGGTTTTGAACCGTGCGGGCACCACCTTTCGCAAACTCGAAGACGAACGCAAAGCCGATCTCGATCAGTCGAAAGCCATTGAACTGATGCTCGCACAACCCTCGATGATCAAGCGCCCGGTGCTTGATCTCGGTGACAGAACCCTGATTGGCTTCAAGCCAGATAGTTATTCGGCGGCCCTCAAGTAGGCCAGCCTTCCATTTTTGTAGAGGTAACAGCATGTCCAATTCCCTGTTCAGCCTGGGCTTCGGCGTCGGCACTCAGAACCGCCAAGGTGCTTGGCTGGAAGTGTTTTACGCACAACCGTTGCTCAACCCGTCAGCCGAGATCGTTGCCGCCATTGCGCCGATCCTGGGTTACACCGAGGGCAACCAGGCGATCACGTTCACCATCAGCCAAGCGCTGCAACTGGCAGATGCACTCAAGAACGTCGACGCCACCCAAGCCGCGCTGCTGAATCGCCTGGCTGAAAGCCACACCCCACTGGTTGCCACACTGCTGGCCGAAGACGCCGCGCTGACCTCCACGCCAGAGGCCTACCTCAAGCTGCACTTGCTGTCCCATCGCCTGGTCAAGCCTCACGGCCTGAACCTGGCAGGCGTGTTCCCGCAGTTGCCGAACGTGGCCTGGACCAGCCAGGGCGCCATCGACATCGCCGAACTCGCCGAGCGCCAGCTCGAAGCGCGTCTGCGTGGCGAGCTGCTGGAAGTGTTCTCGGTGGACAAGTTCCCGAAAATGACCGACTACGTGGTACCGGCCGGCGTACGCATCGCTGACGCTGCGCGTATCCGCCTGGGCGCCTACGTGGGCGAAGGCACTACCGTGATGCACGAAGGCTTCGTCAACTTCAACGCCGGCACCGAAGGCCCGGGCATGATCGAAGGCCGTGTATCGGCAGGCGTGTTCGTCGGCAAGGGTTCGGACCTGGGCGGCGGCTGCTCTACCATGGGCACCCTGTCGGGCGGCGGCAATATCGTGATCAAGGTAGGCGAAGACTGCCTGATCGGCGCCAACGCCGGCACCGGTATCCCGTTGGGCGACCGCAACACCGTGGAGTCGGGCCTGTACATCACCGCCGGCACCAAGGTTGCGGTGCTTGACGAGCAGAACCAGTTGGTCAAGGTGGTCAAGGCGCGCGAGTTGGCCGGTCAACCGGATCTGCTGTTCCGTCGCAATTCCGAGACCGGTGCCGTGGAGTGCAAAACCCACAAATCGGCCATCGAACTGAACGAAGCGCTGCACGCTCACAACTAAGCAGCCACTCGATGCCACTAGCGGGCCGCACCTTCGGGTGCGGTTCGCTTATACGAGTCTTGATCACCATGCTTGTGCCCTCCCCCTGGCGCGCCGATTTCCCGGCCATCGCCACCCTGCAAAGGCAAGACCAGACCTATCTGGACAGCGCCGCCACCGCGCAAAAACCCCAGGCCCTGCTGGATGCCATCAGCCATTACTACGCCAATGGCGCAGCCAATGTGCACCGCGCCCAGCATTTGCCGGGAGCCCATGCGACCCAAGCCTTTGAGGACAGTCGCAGCAAGGTCGCGCAGTGGTTGAATGCAGGCGACAGCGGGCAGGTCGTGTTCACCCACGGCGCAACCTCTGCGCTGAACCTCTTGGCCTATGGCCTTGAGCACCTATTCAATGCGGGCGATGAGATAGCCATCAGCGCCCTGGAACACCACGCCAACCTGTTGCCCTGGCAACAATTGGCCAAACGGCGTGCGCTGACGCTGGTGGTATTGCCCCTGGACGATGACGGTGTGATCGACCTGCAAGCCGCCGCATCATTGATCGGCCCGCGCACGCGCCTGCTGGCGGTGAGCCAGTTGTCCAACGTGCTGGGCACCTGGCAGCCGCTGGAAGCGCTACTGACGCTGGCCCAGGCAAACGCTGCCCTGACTGTTGTGGATGGCGCCCAAGGCATCGTGCATGGTCGCCACGACGTACAGGCCCTGGGCTGCGATTTCTACGTATTTTCCAGCCACAAGCTCTACGGCCCGGACGGCGTCGGCGTGCTGTTCGGTCGCAACGCTGCCCTGCATCACCTGCGCCACTGGCAGTTTGGCGGCGAGATGGTGCAGCAGGCAGATTATCAAGGCGCCAGCTTCCGCCCAGCCCCACTGGGGTTCGAAGCCGGCACGCCGCCCATTGCCGGCGTGATCGGCCTGGGTGCCGCCCTGGATTACCTGAGCTCACTGGATCAGCACGCCGTGACTGCCCATGAAGCGGCACTGCACGACTACCTGCTGCGCGGGCTGAAAGCTCGCAATGGCGTACGCGTCCTGGGGTCACCTCACGTGGCGTTGGTCAGCTTCGTGGTGGACGGCGTACATAATGCTGACCTCGCCCATCTCCTGACCGAACAAGGTATTGCCGTGCGCGCCGGGCATCATTGTGCAATGCCGCTGCTCAAGGCCATGCACTTACCCGGCGCCATTCGAGTGTCCCTGGCGCTGTACAACGATTCCGATGACCTGGAGCGCTTCTTTGAAGCGTTGGACCAGGCGCTGGATATGTTGCGATGAGCTTGCCAGTGGACGCGATGGCTGCGCTGCAGGCATTCCAGGCTGTCGGCGGTTGGGAGCAGCGCGCGCGGATGCTGATGCAATGGGGCGAGCGACTGCCCGCGTTGGCGGATGATGAAAAGGTCGACGCCAACCTGGTGCAAGGCTGTGAAAGCCTGGTGTGGTTGGTGGGGCGTTTGCAGGACGGCCATTGGCAGTTTGCTGCCAGCAGCGAGGCGCGAATGATTCGCGGGTTGGTGGCGCTGTTGCTGGCGCGGGTCAATGGGTTGTCGGCTGATGAACTGCAAGCGGTGGATTTGCCGGGTTGGTTTGCACAACTGGGTCTGTCCCGGCAGCTGTCACCATCGCGCACCAACGGCTTGAATGCAGTCCTGCAACGTATGCGCGAACTAAGCCATACACACAACTGAATGTGGGAGGGGGCTTGCTCCCGCTGGCGGTGGGTCAGTCACACATGCATCAACTGACACTCCCTCATCTACAGAACTTGATAGCAACCGACGGTAACCACGATGCGAAGCGAGTCGCTCTTGATCTTGCTCTGTTTTTGATCTTAGGCGCCCCATCAAACCACGCTGGCCGGAATTCGACAGGGATTTGGGGGGTAAACCGGCAGGGATGCCGGTTTAGCCGCCCCGCGCCATGGATGGCGCGTGGCGGCGGCCCCCCAAATCCATGGCGGATTACGGGCACACCGAGCCTGAGCGAGGTGCCGAGTGGTGGGGCAAGAGCGTTTTGCTTACTTTTGCGCTGTTCAAAAGTGAGCCGCCGTAAGGGCGGAACCCATAGCAGCCGTTACCCAAATAACGGATATGTACTCGGTCTGATCCAACATCCTGGTCGGCCCTGAGGCCGCCATCGGGAGCAAGCCCCCTCCCACATCTTGAACGGTGTAAAGCTCTGAGACTCAGAGGGGCTTGACCCGCTCCGAAGGTCTGCGCACCCCAGCCACAATCTTGTCCACCGCCTTGGTCGCCGCCACCATCCCGAAGGTAGCCGTCACCATCATCACCGCGCCAAACCCGCCCGCGCAGTCCAACTTTACGCCGTCGCCAACAAAACTCTTCTGCAAACAGATGCTGCCGTCCGGCTTCGGATAGCGCAGTTGCTCGGTGGAAAACACGCACGGCACGCTGTAATGACGGGTGACGGTGCGCGAGAAACCGTAGTCGCGGCGCAGGGTGGAGCGCACCTTCGAGGCCAGCGGGTCATTGAAGGTGCGGTTCAGGTCGCACACCTGGATCAACGTCGGGTCAATCTGCCCGCCAGCGCCGCCGGTGGTGATGATCTGGATCTTGCGGCGCTTGCACCAGGCAATCAGCGCCGCCTTGGCGTTGACCGCATCGATGCAGTCGATCACGCAGTCGATGTTCGGGGTGATGTACTCGGCCATGGTGTCGCGGGTAACGAAGTCCGCCACGGCATGCACCGTGCACGCCGGGTTGATGCCGCGAAGGCGCTCGGCCATCACTTCGACCTTGGGCTTGCCCACGGTGCTGTCCAGGGCGTGCAACTGGCGGTTGCTGTTACTCACGCAGACATCGTCCAGGTCAAACAGCGAAATCTCGCCCACCCCGCAACGGGCGATCGCTTCCGCCGCCCAGGAGCCCACGCCGCCGACGCCGACAATCGCCACATGGGCCGCTTTCAAGCGTTCCAGCCCTTCGATGCCGTACAAGCGGGCGACGCCTGCAAACCGCGGATCTTCTGTACTCATGATCATTACCCCAAAAACCGGCGCGCATTATGGACTACAGCGCGACAAGTTCGAAGCTTCCAGCTACAAGTAAAGAACTTAGGTGGACTTTCGCAGACTAACGTCCGGCTTTTCTCTGTCGGCTATACGCTCAGGGAAAGGCCGGTGTAGGATGCGCGCCGTTCGGCGTAGGCCGACACCTCTTTTCGTTCCGCACCTTTTGGAACCCGACATAACCATGGCATCGCGTAAATTTGGACTCAACCTGGTGATCGTGCTGGCCATCGCCGCGCTGTTCACCGGTTTCTGGGCGCTGATCAACCGCCCGGTCACCGCTCCCAACTGGCCTGAACAGATCTCCGGGTTTTCCTACTCGCCGTTCCAGCAAGGCCAGTACCCGCAGAAGAATCAGTTTCCGACTGAAGAGCAGATGCGTCAGGACCTTGCGATCATGAGCAAGCTGACGGACAACATCCGTACCTACTCGGTCGATGGCTCCCTGGGCGAAATCCCCAAGCTGGCCGAAGAGTTCGGACTGCGCGTGACCCTGGGGATCTGGATCAGCCCGGACCTTGAACGCAACGAGCGTGAAATCCAGCGTGCCATCGAGATCGCCAATAACTCGCGCAGTGTCGTGCGCGTGGTGGTCGGCAACGAAGCCTTGTTCCGTGACGAAATCACCCCTGAAGCGCTGATTGTGTTGCTGGACCGCGTGCGCGCTGCCGTGAAAGTGCCGGTGACCACTTCCGAGCAATGGCACATCTGGGAAAAGAACCCGCAACTGGCCAAGCACGTCGACCTGATCGCCGCGCACATCCTGCCGTTCTGGGAGTACATCCCGATGGACAAGGCCGGCCAGTACGTACTCGACCGTGCCAAGGATCTGAAGAAAGCCTTCCCGAAAAAGCCGCTGCTGCTGTCGGAAGTTGGCTGGCCGAGTAACGGCCGTATGCGCGGTGGTAATGAATCGTCGCCGGCTGACCAGGCCATTTACCTGCGCACGCTGGTAAACAAGCTTAACCGCCAGGGTTACAACTACTTCGTGATCGAGGCCTTCGATCAGCCGTGGAAAGTCAGTGACGAAGGCTCGGCAGGTGCTTACTGGGGCGTGTTCAACGCCGCGCGCCAGCAGAAATTCAATTTTGAAGGCCCGGTCGTTGCTATCCCGCAATGGCGGGTGCTGGCCATCGGCTCGGTGGTGCTTGCACTGCTGTCCCTGACCCTGTTGATGATCGACGGCTCGGCGCTGCGCCAGCGGGGCCGGACCTTCCTGACCTTTATTGCGTTTCTGTGCGGGTCGGTGCTGGTATGGATCGGCTACGACTACAGCCAGCAATACAGCACCTGGTTCAGCCTGATAGTCGGCGTGTTGCTGGCCCTCGGTGCTCTTGGCGTATTTATCGTGTTGCTGACCGAAGCCCACGAACTGGCGGAAGCGGTATGGACCCACAAGCGCCGGCGTGAATTCCTGCCGGTAGAAGGCGATTCGGACTACCGTCCGAAAGTGTCGATCCACGTGCCGTGCTACAACGAGCCACCGGAGATGGTCAAACAGACCCTCGACGCCCTGGCTGCCCTCGACTATCCGGACTACGAAGTCCTGATCATCGACAACAACACCAAGGACCCGGCGGTATGGGAACCGGTGCGCGACTACTGCGAAACCCTGGGCCCGCGCTTCAAGTTTTTCCACGTCGCACCCCTGGCTGGTTTCAAGGGGGGCGCGTTGAATTATCTGATCCCGCACACCGCCAAGGATGCCGAAGTGATCGCGGTGATCGACTCGGACTACTGCGTGTCACCCAACTGGCTCAAGCACATGGTGCCGCACTTCGCCGATCCGAAAATCGCCGTGGTGCAGTCGCCCCAGGATTACCGCGACCAGAACGAAAGCACCTTCAAGAAGCTCTGCTACGCCGAATACAAAGGCTTCTTCCATATCGGCATGGTTACCCGCAACGACCGTGACGCGATCATCCAGCACGGCACCATGACCATGACCCGTCGCTCGGTGCTTGAGGAACTGGGCTGGGCCGACTGGTGCATCTGTGAAGACGCCGAACTGGGCCTGCGCGTGTTCGAGAAAGGCTTGTCGGCAGCGTACTACCACGACAGCTACGGCAAGGGCCTGATGCCGGATACCTTTATCGACTTCAAGAAACAGCGTTTCCGCTGGGCCTATGGCGCGATCCAGATTATCAAGCGTCACACCGCCAGCCTGATACGTGGCAAAGACACCGAATTGACTCGCGGCCAGCGCTACCACTTCCTCGCGGGCTGGTTGCCGTGGGTAGCGGATGGCATGAACATCTTCTTTACCGTCGGCGCACTGTTGTGGTCGGCGGCGATGATCATCGTGCCGACACGGGTCGACCCGCCGTTGCTGATCTTCGCAATCCCGCCGTTGGCGTTGTTCGTGTTCAAGGTCGGCAAGATCATCTTCCTCTACCGTCGTGCCGTAGGGGTGAACTTGAAAGATGCGTTCTGCGCGGCCCTGGCCGGGTTGGCGTTGTCCCATACCATCGCCAAGGCTGTGTTGTATGGCTTCTTCACCACCAGCATTCCGTTCTTTCGCACGCCGAAAAACGCGGATAACCATGGCTTCTGGGTAGCGATCTCTGAAGCCCGCGAAGAAATGTTCATCATGCTGCTGCTGTGGGGCGCCGCGCTGGGGATCTACCTGGTGCAGGGCCTGCCAAGCAATGACATTCGCTTCTGGGTCGTGATGTTGCTGGTGCAGTCGCTGCCCTACGTGGCTGCGCTGATCATGGCGTTCTTGTCGTCGCTGCCGAAACCGGCGCCGAAGGCTGAGCCCGCCACGGCTGTGTAAAAACTTGCGCAATGCACTAAACGGCGGCCTCTGGCCGCCGTTTTGCTATAAGATAACGGCCCTTTTGTGAGACTTGGCCTGGCCCAATTCTATGTGGGAGCTGGCTTGCCTGCGACGCAGACGCCGCGGTCTGACAGGCACACCGCAGTGATGCTATCGCAGGCAAGCCAGCTCCCACATTGGAATTGCGTCGCTCCAGGCTCGATATTTCCACATTCGTCCTGCGCCCATCACACGCTTTCCGGAGTTTCCCCATGACGGCCCATGCCGACCTTTCGCCGACCCTTCAACTTGCCATCGACCTGATCCGTCGCCCCTCGGTCACGCCGATCGATGCCGATTGCCAGAAGCTGATGATGCAGCGCCTGGGCGACGCCGGTTTTGCGCTTGAACCGATGCGTATCGAAGACGTAGACAATTTCTGGGCCACCCACGGCAAGCACGAAGGCCCGGTGCTGTGCTTCGCCGGCCATACCGACGTGGTGCCGACCGGCCCGGTGCAGGCCTGGCAGAATGACCCCTTCGACGCCTTGATCGATGAAAACGGCATGCTTTGCGGCCGTGGCGCGGCAGACATGAAAGGCAGCCTGGCGGCGATGCTGGTGGCGGCGGAACGCTTTGTCACCGACTACCCGGACCACAAGGGTTCGGTCGCCTTCCTGATCACCAGCGACGAAGAAGGCCCGGCGCATCACGGCACCAAGGCCGTAATCGAACGCCTGGCTGCACGCAAGGAACGCCTGGACTGGTGCATCGTCGGCGAACCGTCGAGCACAACCCTGGTGGGCGATGTGGTCAAGAACGGCCGTCGCGGCTCCCTCGGCGCCACCTTGACCGTACGCGGCGTACAGGGCCACGTGGCTTACCCGCACCTGGCGAAGAACCCGATCCACCTGGCTGCGGCGGCCCTGGCCGAGTTGGCTGCCGAGCATTGGGATGACGGCAACGCCTTCTTCCCGCCGACCAGCTTCCAGATTTCCAACCTCAATTCCGGCACCGGCGCCACCAACGTGATCCCCGGCGACCTGACGGCGGTGTTCAACTTCCGCTTCTCGACCGAGTCCACCGTCGAGGGCCTGCAACAGCGGGTCGCGGCCATCCTGGATAAACATGGCCTGGACTGGCATGTGGATTGGGCGCTGTCGGGCCTGCCGTTCCTCACCGAGCCGGGCGCGCTGCTGGATGCGGTATCTGCCAGTATCAAGGCGATCACCGGGCGTGAGACCAAGGCGTCCACCAGTGGTGGTACTTCCGATGGGCGCTTTATCGCCACGCTGGGCACCCAGGTGGTCGAGCTGGGCCCGGTCAACGCGACCATCCACCAGGTCAACGAACGCATCCTGGCCAGCGACCTCGATGTGCTGACCGAAATCTATTACCAGACCCTGATCAAGTTGCTCGCCTGATGCTTGCCTGCCCCATTTGCAACGCACCGCTCAGCGCGGTGGACAATGGCGTGGCGTGCCCGGTCGGGCACCGTTTCGACCGTGCGCGCCAGGGCTACCTGAACCTGTTGCCGGTGCAGCACAAGAACAGCCGCGACCCGGGCGACAACCTGGCCATGGTCGAGGCACGCCGCGACTTCCTCAACGCCGGGCACTATGCCCCGGTGGCCAAGCGCCTGGCCGCACTGGCCGCCGAGCGCGCACCACAGCGCTGGGTCGACATTGGGTGTGGCGAGGGTTACTACACCGCGCAAATTGCCGAGGCGCTGCCCGACGCCGATGGCTATGCCCTGGATATATCCAAGGAGGCGGTCAAGCGCGCGTGCAAGCGCAACCCGGCGCTGACCTGGTTGATCGCCAGCATGGCCCGAGTACCCTTGGCCGATGCCAGCTGCCAGTTCCTCGCGAGCGTGTTCAGCCCGTTGGACTGGCAAGAAGCCAAGCGCCTGCTCAGCCCCGGCAGCGGCTTGATGAAGGTCGGCCCGACCAGCGGCCACTTGATGGAACTGCGCGAGCGCCTGTACGACGAAGTGCGCGAATACACCGACGATAAACACTTGGCCCTGGTGCCGGAGGGCATGAGCCTGGCGCACAGTGAAACCCTTGAGTTCACCCTGAGCCTGGCCGAGCCTGCCGACCGCGCCAACCTGCTGGCCATGACGCCTCATGGCTGGCGAGCCAGTGCCGAGCGCCGCGCCGAAGTGATCGAGGCGGCCGAGCCGCTGCAGGTCACGGTGTCGATGCGCTACGATTATTTCGTGCTTCAATAGCTGACTTTACAAATACCCGCGAATGGATTTTCGAATCCCGCAACGAGGAACATCCATGCGCCAACCCGATATCGAGATTTACCTGAAAGACGCCGACGTCGATCACAAGGCCATCGCCGCCTGGCTGGGCGCCGCCCTGGGCCCTTGCTCCGACTGGGTCCAGAGAGGCCAGACCTACAAGTGCAAAGCCGGCAGCGTGCCAGTTACCTGGCTACCCAAGGCTGTAGGCAAATGGAACAGCCTGTACCTGGAAAGCGACCAGACCCCGTGGGACGACGACATCGCCTGCGCCCGCGCCGCGTTTGCCGCATTGAATGTTGAAGTGCGCTGCGCACCGGGGACGTGGGTTGAGGAAGAAGGCGAGGAAAGTGCCGATACCTGGATTCGCATCAGCGCAGATGGTGAAGAGCAGATAACCTGGAAAACAGCCTGACAGTGGATTGCTAACCCAATCAATGTGGGAGCTGGCTTGCCTGCGATGCAGACACCTTGGTCTATCAGTCAGACCACAGTGATGCTATCGCAGGCAAGCCAGTTCCCACAGTTGATTGGGTTATCAAAACAAAGTTGTCACAGGCCCACCACATCCTCTGCCTGCAAGCCCTTCTCGCCCGTGACCACTGCGTATTCCACCTGCTGGCCTTCGGCCAACGAGCGGTGGCCTTCACCGCGAATGGCGCGGTAGTGCACAAACACGTCCTTGCCGTCTTCACGCTGGATAAAGCCGTAGCCCTTTGCATCGTTGAACCACTTCACATTGCCGGTTTCGCGCGTTGCCATCTGTTCACTCCCACTGGTTTTTTATTGTTGAGTCGCACGTATTGAACTGCCGAGTATAAGACAGGCTCAAAAACCATCAACTCAAGTTTACATCGCTGCTTTTTTGCCGATTTTCGGTGAATACGGCACACTACCTGCCCGAGCATCTGCTCGGTTTTTTCCACTTGAAGCAGTTCGCCTATGACCCGCTCCCCGTTCCGCCGTCTGGTGTTTGGCACCTTGCGCCGACTGTTGTACCTCTGGGTTCGCTCGGAGACGATCAACCAGTCGTCCCTCACCCTTAACCTGGACCGCAGCCGGCCGGTTTTCTACGTCCTGCAATCACCCTCCCTCACCGAGTTGGCGGTGGTCGATGCGGAGTGCACCAAGGCCGGCCTGCCGCGCCCGGTGCTGCCGGTGTCGGTAGGCCCATTGATGGAGCCCGCGGCGTTCTTCTATCTCACGCCGGATCCGGATTGGCTCGGCCGCCAGGACAAGCGCGGTGCACCGCCCACCCTGACACGCCTGGTCAATACCCTGACCGAGCACGCCGAAGAGAATGCACAAATCATTCCCGTCAGCGTGTTCTGGGGCCAGTCTCCTGCAAGCGAGTCCAGCCCGTGGAAACTGCTGTTTGCCGACAGTTGGGCAGTGACCGGGCGTCTGCGCCGGTTGCTGAGCATCCTGATCCTGGGGCGCAAGACCCGCGTGCAATTCTCCGCGCCAATCAACCTGCGTGAATTGATCGAGCACAATAAAGGCCACGAACGCACCGTGCGCATGGCCCAGCGCATCCTGCGCGTGCACTTTCGTAACCTGAAGACGGCAGTGATCGGTCCCGACCTGTCCCACCGCCGTAACCTGGTGAAGGGGCTGGTGAATATGCCGCTGGTGCGCCAGGCCATTGTTGATGAAGCCGAACGAGAAAAAATCTCTGCGGAAAAAGCCAAGGCCCTGGCGCTGCGCTACGGCAACGAGATTGCCTCGGACTACACCTACACCGCGATCCGTTTTCTGGAAGTGGTGCTGAGCTGGTTCTGGAACAAGATCTACGACGGTATCAAGGTCAATAACATCGAAGGCGTGCAGAAGGTTGCCCAAGGCTACGAGGTGATCTATGTGCCTTGCCACCGCAGCCACATCGACTACCTGCTGCTGTCGTACCTGCTGTTCAAGAACGGCCTGACCCCGCCGCACATCGCGGCCGGTATCAACCTCAACATGCCAGTGATCGGCAGCCTGCTGCGCCGTGGCGGTGCGTTTTTCATGCGCCGCACCTTCAAGGGCAACCCGCTGTACACCTCGGTGTTCAACGAATACCTGCACACCCTGTTCACCAAGGGGTTCCCGGTGGAGTACTTCGTCGAAGGCGGCCGCTCGCGCACGGGGCGCATGCTGCAACCGAAAACCGGGATGCTGGCGATTACCCTGCGCAGCTTCCTGCGCTCCTCGCGTATGCCGATCGTGTTCGTGCCGGTGTATATCGGCTATGAACGCGTGCTCGAAGGCCGCACCTACCTCGGCGAATTGCGTGGCGCGAGCAAGAAGAAAGAGTCGATCTTCGATATTTTCAAAGTGGTCGGCGCCCTCAAGCAGCGTTTCGGCCAGGTCGCGGTCAACTTCGGTGAGCCGATCAAGCTGGCGGAATTTCTCGACGCCGAGCAACCGGACTGGCGCGCCCAGGAACTGGGCCCGAACTACAAGCCGGCGTGGCTCAACGAAACCACCAATCGCCTTGGCGAGCAGGTGGCGCGGCACTTGAACGAAGCCGCGGCGATCAACCCGGTGAACCTGGTGGCCCTGGCCCTGCTGTCGACCACACGCCTGGCCCTGGATGAACAAGCCATGGCGCGCCAGCTCGACCTGTACCTGGCGCTGCTGCGTCGCGTGCCCTACTCGCCCCACACGACCTTGCCGGAGGGCGATGGCCTGGCGCTGATCAAGCACGTCAAGGACATGAAGCTGCTGTCGGAACAAAGCGACGCCTTGGGCAAGATTGTCTACCTGGACGAGCAGAACGCCGTCCTGATGACCTACTACCGCAACAACGTGCTGCATATCTTCGCCCTGCCGGCGTTGCTGGCGAGCTTCTTCCAGAGCAGCTCGCGGATGAGCCGCGAACAGATCCTGCGCTACACCCGCGCGCTCTACCCGTATCTGCAATCGGAGCTGTTTATCCGCTGGTCGCTGGAAGAGTTGGACACCGTGGTCGACCAGTGGCTGGACGCGTTTGTCGAACAAGGCCTGCTGCGCTTCGAAAACGCCGTGTACCTGCGCCCGGCGCCGAGTTCGCGACAATTTGTGCTGTTGACGCTGTTGTCCAAGAGCATCGCCCAGACCCTGCAACGCTTCTACATGGCGATATCGCTGTTGCTCAACAGCGGCCAGAACAGCATCAGCGCCGAAGAACTGGAAGACCTGTGCACGATCATGGCCCAGCGCCTATCAATCCTGCACGGTCTCAACGCCCCGGAGTTCTTCGACAAGAGTCTTTTCCGACATTTTATTCAGACGTTGCTGGAGCAAGATGTGCTGCGTCGCGATGAAGCCGGCAAGCTGGGCTATCACGACCTGCTCGGCGAACTGGCCGAAGGCGCCGCCAAACGCGTGCTGCCGGCCGATATTCGCCTGTCGATCCGCCAGGTGGCCTTGCACCGCGTAGACGGCGCAGCCGAAGCGCTGGCGCAAGCAGAAGCAGTCACACCTGAACAAAGCCGTTAGATTGACTGAGGCGCCGGGCGGATTCCGGCGCCGTTGAAAAGGAGCTGCACCATGAAAAAGATCATTCTCCTGGGCCTGACCGCCCTGCTCGGAGCCTGCCACTCAATGACCCCAACCCCGAAAGCCAGCCTCGACGGCGAAGTGTTCTATCTGCAACGTATTGCCCTGCCGCCTGCTGCCACCTTGAGCGTCAGCCTGCAAGATGTGTCCCTCATGGACGCCCCGGCCGTGACCCTCGCCGAACAGAAAGGCCCGGTCAAAGGCCAGGTGCCTCTGCCGTTTCACTTGAGCTATGACCCGGCCCAGGTCAAGCCAGGCCATACTTACTCGGTCAGCGCTCGCATCGAACTGGAGGGCAAGCTACTGTTCATCACTACAGAGCGGCACGCCGTGCAACTCAATGGCCAGGATCCACAGCCGCTGCGCCTGCGGGTTGATGCGGTCGCACACTGATCAATTCACGTCATAAGGAAGCGCCCATGCTCCGCAAATCTCTTCGCCTCATCGCCCTGTGTGCCGGCTTGCTGTTCGGTGCCAACGCCATGGCCCTCGACCTTGGCAGCCTGTCCCAGGGCGACGCCAGCGGCGGCCTGAAGGATGCCTTGACCCAAGGTGCGCAGATTGCCGTCAAACAACTGGGCAAGCCCGGTGGTTTCAGCAACAACCCGGAAGTAAAAATCGGCCTGCCAGGCAAGCTCGGCAAAGTCGCCGACAAACTGAAAATGTTCGGCATGGGTGACCAGGTCACGCAGCTGGAAACCAGCATGAACGCAGCGGCTGAAACCGCCGTGACCCAGGCCCAGCCGATTCTGGTCAACGCCGTGAAAAACATGAGCGTGACCGACGCCAAGGGCATTCTCAGCGGTGGTCAGGACTCTGCCACCCAATACCTGAACAAAAGCAGCCGAGAGGAAATCCGCGCCAAGTTCCTGCCCATCGTCAAGGCCGCTACCGACAAGGTCGGCGTGGCTCAGCAGTACAACGCCCTGGCCGGCAAGGCCGCGGCCTTCGGCGCCGTGGATGCCAAGAGCGCCAACGTCGAAAACTACGTGACCGAGCAAGCGCTGGATGGTTTGTTCAAGATGATTGCGCAGCAGGAAGAGACGATTCGCAAGAATCCGGCGGCGGCTGCCACCAGTTTGGCAAAGAAGGTGTTTGGAGCGCTGTAACCCCGCACTACGACCCTACTGCGCCAAGGCCGCTGGTAACGGGCCTTGGCGCAGTTGTTTCAGGCCAAGCCTGTCACGGGTTTAACGAAACAGCGGATACAAAGGTCTGCTGGGTGATTGATACCCGTGGACCGGTTGTTGATGCAGGTATGGCGGGTTGTGATACCTGGTGGGTTGGGCATAGCTAAAATGCGGGCGGTGGTAATGACCTGAACTTCCATGATGAGGTCTATAGGACTGGGTGATAGCGAAATCATTGCGTGGCGCATGATTACCCAGCAAGGCCCCGAGAAAAGCCTCTTTGAAAGCCGCAATTACATTAAAGAACGACATGTAAAACTCCATGAACTCAATGAAAAGGCCTGGCCGCCACATGGCAGTGCCAAGTCCTCTGCCTGTCCGTCAGGCATTGCCTGAGTGGAGTTACAAGGGCAAGCGTTCCATCTGAGCGACTGCGTGTTTGCATCGGTATGTAAATACTGCCCGGTGGGTATCAGGGAATGGCCAGGCACCGGCCTGGCAGAGAAACCCAAAAAAAACACATGTACGGGAAACAGCAAACACCTCGCTACGCTGCCTCCTTCCTGACTCTGAACCACGCCGCGTACAACGCCGGCAAAAACAACAGCGTCAACGCCGTCGCCACAATCAACCCGCCCATGATCGCCACAGCCATGGGCCCGAAAAACACGCTGCGCGACAGTGGGATCATCGCCAGCACCGCCGCCAGGGCCGTCAGCACAATCGGACGAAAGCGTCGCACGGTCGCTTCGATAATCGCCTGCCACGGCGCCAGCCCGGCCTTGATGTCCTGCTCGATCTGGTCCACCAGAATGACCGAGTTACGCATGATCATTCCCGACAACGCGATCGTGCCGAGCATGGCGACGAAGCCAAAGGGTTGGCGGAATACCAGCAGGAACAAGGTCACACCGATCAGGCCCAGGGGGGCAGTCAGAAAAACCATCGCCGTGCGTGAGAAACTGCGCAATTGCAACATCAGCAAAGTCAGCACCACCACGATGAACAGCGGCACGCCGGCCTTCACCGAGTTTTGCCCGCGAGCAGAGTCTTCGACGGTGCCACCCACTTCCAACAGGTAACCGTCCGGCAGTTCGGCACGCACACCTGTGAGCGTCGGCAGGATCTGCTGCACCAAGGTCGCCGGTTGTTCCTTGCCGTAGATATCGGCACGCACGGTCACGGTGGGCAGGCGGTTGCGGTGCCAGATGATGCCTTCTTCGAAACCGTATTCGAGGGTGGCGATCTGCGACAGCGCCACGCTTTTACCATTGTCGGTGGGTACGGCAAGGCTCGGCAGCAGCGATAACTCGGTGCGTTCGTGGACGGTACCGCGCAGGAGGATCTCGATCAATTCGTTGTCCTCCCGGTATTGGCTGACGCTGGAACCGGTCAGGGAACTCTGCAGGAATTTCGACAGGTTGGCAGTACTCACGCCAAGGGCGCGCGCCCGGTCCTGGTCGATATTCAGATACACGATTTTGCTCGGTTCTTCCCAGTCCAGATGCACGTTAACCACGTGGGTGTTTTCGCGCACCTTGGCCGCCACTTTGCGGGCCAGGGCGCGGACCTCTTCGATGTGTTCGCCGGTCACGCGAAACTGCACCGGGTAGCCCACGGGCGGGCCATTCTCCAGGCGAGTGACCCGCGAGCGCAGCTCGGGGAACTGCTCGTTGAGCGTTTCAATCAGCCAGGTGCGCAGGCTTTCACGCTCCTCGATGGTGTTGGCCAACACCACGAACTGCGCGAAGCTGGCGGCCGGCAGTTGCTGGTCCAGCGGCAGGTAGAACCGCGGCGAGCCGGTGCCCACGTAGGCCACATAGTTGTCGATGCCCGCGTGCGCCTTGAGCAATACCTCCAGACGCTTGACCTGCTCCGCGGTGTTGCTCAGGGAGGCGCCTTCGGCCAGTTTCAGGTCGACCATCAGTTCCAGGCGCCCGGAAGCCGGGAAGAACTGCTGCGGTACAAAGCGGAACAACGCGACCGAGCCGATAAACAAAAGCAGGGTCAACACGATGACCGTCTTGCGCCGACGTATACACCACTCCACCAAACGTCTTACACGCTGGTAGAAAGGCGTGCCGTAGGGATCCGGGTCGTCGGTGCCGTGGTTGGCCGCGTGAATTTTCGCCAGGTCCGGCAGCAGCTTTTCCCCGAGATACGGTACAAACACCACGGCAGCCACCCAGGAGGCCAATAAGGCAATGGTCACCACCTGGAAGATCGAGCGGGTGTATTCACCGGTGCTCGACTGCGCAGTGGCAATCGGTAAAAAGCCCGCCGCCGTGATCAAGGTACCGGTGAGCATGGGGAATGCTGTGCTGGTCCAGGCGAAGCTCGCAGCCTTGAGCCGGTCGTAGCCCTGCTCCATTTTGATCGCCATCATTTCCACAGCGATGATCGCGTCATCCACCAGCAAACCCAGGGCCAGCACCAGAGCGCCAAGGGAAATCTTGTGCAGGCCGATGCCCAGGTAATACATGCTGGCAAATGTCATCGCCAGTACCAGCGGGATCGCCAGGGCGACCACCATGCCGGTGCGCACACCGAGGGAGAAAAAACTCACCAGCAATACAATGGCCAATGCCTCGGCGAGCACCTGGACGAATTCGCCGACGCTGGTCTTCACCGCTGCCGGTTGGTCCGACACCTTGCGCAGCTCCATGCCCGCAGGAAGGTTCTTTTGCAGGCGTGCGAATTCACTCTCAAGAGCTTTGCCCAGTACCAGAATATCCCCACCGTCGCGCATGGCCACGGCCAGGCCGATGGCGTCCGCGCCCATATAACGCATGCGCGGTGCCGGTGGGTCGTTGAAGCCCCGATGGATATCGGCAACATCGCCGATACGAAAGGTGCGATCGCCCACTCGAATCGGGAAGTCGCGAATCTGCTCCACGGTTTTGAAATTGCCCGACACGCGCAACTGCACACGCTCGCTCGGGGTTTCAAAAAAGCCGGCGGTCGATACGGCATTTTGTTCCTGCAACGCCTGCTGTACCGCGGCCAACGGCAAACCCAGGGTGGCAAGCTTGAGGTTGGACAGTTCGATCCAGATCTTCTCGTCCTGCAGGCCAAGCAACTCGACCTTGCCCACGTCCGGCACCCGTTGCAGCTGAATCTGGATGCGGTCGGCGTAGTCCTTGAGCACCGCATAGTCAAAACCATCGCCGGTCAGGGCGTAGATATTGCCGAAGGTGGTGCCGAATTCGTCGTTGAAAAATGGTCCCTGGATATCCGGTGGCAAGGTTTGGCGGATGTCGCTGATTTTCTTGCGTACCTGGTACCACAACTCAGGAATTTGCGCCGAACGCATCGAGTCGCGGGCGATGAAAGTGACCTGGGATTCGCCGGGGCGCGAGAAAGACACAATGCGCTCGTACTCACCGGTCTCCATCAATTTTTTCTCGATGCGTTCGGTGACTTGGCGCGACACCTCCTGGGCCGTGGCGCCGGGCCAGTTGGTCTTGATCACCATGGCCTTGAAGGTAAAGGGCGGGTCCTCGCTTTGCCCCAGCTTGGTGTAGGACAGGGTGCCGACCACGGCCAGCAGAATCATCAAAAACAGTACGATCTGGCGATTACGCAGCGCCCATTCGGAAAGATTGAAACCCATCGGGATTACTCCTTGGCCGCCAGATTCACGACACGGTTGGAGCGATCCACAGGGCGCACTTGCTGGCCCTCATGCAGCACATGCACGCCTGCGGCAACCACCCAGTCGGTGGGAGCCAAGCCTTCGAGCACCGGCACGTTTTTTTCACCGAACGCGCCAATGCGCACCGGCGTACGCTCAAGGGTGTTGTCCGGCTTTACCCGCCAGACGAAGGACGCGCCGTTCTCTGCGCTGAGAGCAGACAGCGGTACCGAGAGAGCAATGACGCCATCGGCTTGTATGAATACGCGCGCGCTCTGGCCCAGTTCGGCCGGCACTTTACCGCCGGTGAAGGCTACACGGGCGGCGAAGGTGCGGGATTTCGGGTCGGCTGCGGGTGACAGTTCACGGATGCGTCCGGCGAAGCGCTGTTCGGGCTGGCTCCACAACTCTACCGACACCGGCTGGCCGACCTTGAAGCGGCCGAAGCCTTGCTCGGGAAGGCTGATCAGCACTTCGCGCTCACCATCGGTGGCCAGGGTGAACACGGTCTGGCCCGCCGAGACCACTTGGCCGACTTCGACAGCACGCTTGGCGACCACGCCGTCCTGGGGCGCGCGCAGCACGGCATAACCGGCCTGGTTGCTCGACACGTCGAACTCGGCCTTGATCTGCTTCAGGCGCGCTTCACCTGCTCGGTAGAGGTTTTCGGCGTTGTCGTACTGCGAGCGGCTGACCATCTGACGGTCCATCAGGGTCTTGTAGCGATCGCGCTCAGCGCGCACCAGGTTCAGATTGGCCTCAGCGCCGGCCACTTGGGCACGGCTGGCTTCCAGTTGCAGGCGCACATCCTGGGGGTCGAGTTCAGCCAGTGACTGGTTAGCCTTGACCCGCTCGCCCTCCTCCACCAGCCGCTTGCTGACTTTGCCGCCGATGCGAAAGGCCAGGTCCGGCTCATAACGGGCACGTACTTCACCGGGGTAGCTGTCCATTGCCTGTGCCGAGGGCTGCGGTTGCACCACCATGGCGGGGCGGACGGTGGCCTGGGTCGCTTCTTCATGGCCGCAGGCGGCCAATAAAAAGACCAGGCTGACAGGCAAAGCAAGGGGCAGGAACGCGCTGCGCATGCTGAAGGACCTTTCGCAAATGAAGCTTGGAATAATTATACTGGCCGGTATGTTATTAATACCAAACTCGCCAGTCCAGTATTAAAGGTGAAAATGTCCGACAATCCTGTGAACACCGCCAGCCCCGGGCGTCCCAAGGACATGGCAAAACGCCAGGCAATCCTCGAAGCCGCGAAATCCCTGTTCCTGGGCAATGGCTACGCGAACACCAGCATGGATGCCGTCGCGCTTGCGGCAGGCGTCTCGAAACTCACCGTCTACAGCCACTTCACCGATAAAGAGACGTTGTTCACCGCGGCGGTGGTGGCCAAATGTGAAGAGCAATTGCCGGTGATGTATTTCGAGCTCCCCGCAGGCATGCCCGTAGAGACGGTATTGCTGAACATCGCACGGGGCTTTCATCGGCTGATCAACAGCGAGGAGTCGGTGAACCTGCATCGCCTGATGATGACCACCGGCAATCAGGACGTGAAGCTCTCGCGGATCTTCTTCGAAGCCGGCCCCATGCGCATGTTGCAAGGCATGGAACGTCTGCTCGGCAAGATCGACCAGAGCGGTGCCTTACACATCGACACCCCCTTCAAAGCGGCCGAGCACTTCTTTTGCCTGCTCAAGGGCACGGCGAACTTTCGCCTGTTGTACGGTTGCGGCGGGCAACTGAGCGCAGAGGAGGCAGAAGAGCATGTGCAGGACGTGGTGAAGTTGTTTATGCGGGCCTATCGCAGCCCGGTCTCGACAACAGCGTAGGGTGCAACAACCGACACTAACCACGATGCGAAGCGAGCCGCTCTTGATCTTGATCTGCTTTTGATCTTGATCTTAAGCGCCCCGTTAAACCACGCTGGCCGGAATTCGACAGGGATTTGGGGGGTAAACCGGCAGGGATGCCGGTTTAGCCGCCCCGCGCCATGGATGGCGCGTGGCGGCGCCCCCCCAAATCACTGGCGGATTACGGGCACACCGAGCCTAAGCGAGGTGCCGAGTGGTGGGGCAAGAGCCTTTTGGTTACTTTGGGGCTCTTTTCCAAAGTGACCCGCTGTAAAAGCGGAACCAATAGCGGCCGTCACCTGAATAACGGATATGTACTCGGTCTAATCCAACATCCTGGTCGGCCCTGAGGCCGCCATCGGGATGCAAGCCCCCTCCCACATTTGGATCTCGCAGCATCACGAATATGAGTGCTGTTGCTTGCAGCTTATGGCTTGAGCGCTTTCTTGGGATAAATGTCGTAGCGGCTGGACTTGCCATCCAACGCATGACTCGGCTTGGGCCCGTCAATGCACGGCGCCTTGCGCGGGCGCTTGACCACCACACGGTGGCTGGCCAAAGCCAGGGCGGCAGCGAGCAAGGCCGGTGCATCCGGATCATCGCCCACCAACGGTCGAAACAGGCGCATTTCCTTCTTCACCAGGGCGGTTTTCTCACGGTGTGGAAACATCGGGTCCAGGTAGATCACCTGGGGCGGCTCGCCCTCCCAATTGAGCATCACATCGATGGAGTCGCCCTTGAGCAGCTTCATGCGCGCCACAATCGGTGCCACTTCAAAATCCTGCGCAGCGCGTGCCAGGCCGTCTTCGAGCAAGGCACCGATCAACGGCTGGCGTTCGATCAGGCTCATCTCGCACCCCAGGCTGGCCAATACGAACGCGTCCTTGCCCAACCCGGCCGTGGCGTCCAGCACCTTGGGCCGTACGCCTTGGGCGATGCCCACGGCCTTGGCGATCATTTGCCCGCTGCCACCGCCATATAAACGCCGGTGCGCCGCGCCGCCTTCGACAAAGTCGACCCGCACCGGCCCCGGCGCATCAGGCCCAAGCTGCTGCAATTGCAGGCCCTGCTCGCCCACTTGCAGGGAAAAATCCGCATCCGCCACCTGTAAAGGCAAGCCCAGCAGCGAAGCCCACTGCTCGGCGCAGGCCTGGAAACTTTCGGCCAACGCCTCGACCTGGATGCGGCTGGCCGCTGGTTGTTCGTTCATCAATCGCTACGCTCAAAAATATTAAGGATCGGCAAACAGCGGCCGATAAAAACAGCAGTCAGGTATTTTGCCAGAGCTGAGCGTCGACCGAGAAAAATGTCAGACATTCTTCCCCTAACCATCGGCGTACTGCCGACCCACAACCACTACGGCCTGCGCAATACTCAAGCGCTGGCCGGGGTGAGTCATGTGTGGCAGGACTTCTTCGCCCGGGCGCTGGCCGAACAGCTCGGTGAAACGCCGCGGGCACTGGCCGCCAAGGCGCCTGCACCTGCCGACCCTTCGGTCGAACCCGGCGAAGGCGCCGACATGCTCTCGCAGATCCTCACCCAGCGTGAGTGTGACGTGAAAGACACCGAGATCGCCCCGCCTGAGCCGCTGTTCCTGCCGATTGCCGAATTCGAAACCGAGTTGCTGCCACCGGCGCCGATACCCTTCCCGGAAGAAGAACTCGTCGCCCAGCAGCGCCAGCAGGATTTCGACAGCGGTTGGGTCCGCCCGATTGTGCTGAACGCCGGCCAACCACTACCAGAGCCCGGCCCGGCTCCCGAGCCACGCACACTGCACTTGCCGATTGCCGAGTTCGAACTGGACCTGTTGCCACCGGCTGCCGAGCCATACCCCGAAGAAGAACTGATGGCGCAACAGAAGGCGCTGGATTTCGACTACTACTGGGCGCGCCCACTGGTGACCCACAACCTGCGCCTGGCCGCTTAAGCCTCAGCGACACACCCACCATCGCCCCATATCCAGATGAAAATGGTTGCGGTGAGCCGCGTTGTAGTCCGGGCTCAGCACCACGTTGAAATCATCACAGGCGTTATCGCGCACCCTGCGCAGGAAACGCGCACTGTCGCCCTCCCCCGGCCAGTCCTTCAACACGCTGATGCTGCGCCCGTCCGCCAGACGAAAACCGGCGATATCCAAGGCATTGGCCGAGGCATGTTGGCTCAGACGCCCGTCGGCACGGTTGTAAACATTACGGCAGGCAAAGCTGCCCAAATGCTCGACCCGACTCACCGCCTGACCGAACACTGCCTGGGCCGCCGGTTGCAGGCTGTGACGCTCGAACAACGCGAACGCCACAGCCAGGGGGCAACTGGCCAGAAAACTGCTGCTCAGAGCCACCTCAGAGCCCTGCACACGCAGGACATTGCGCAACGGGCACGCCGCATCGGCAGCGGTATCCGCCTGACGGCTGACCCGCAGGCCGGCGGTTTTCAAGACCTGGTCACACAGCGCCGGATCATCCTGCAAACGGCTGAGCTTGTAGCGCGTGAGCAGGTTGGGACTGGCGCGCACATCCAGGGGTGCCCAGGGGTTCCACTCAGCCGGCATCGGCACCCAGCCACGCCAGACGCCCAGCGCAAAAGCGCCCGCCAGCAGCAACAGCAGGCCCAGCCCTTTTATCGAACCCACGGCTCAATCCTTGAAAAATCGGATGTCTAGGGGGCGTTCTCAATTAGTTTCCCCGACGGGGAAACTAATTGAGAACGCCCCCTAGAGTAACCCCAGTTGCTGCGCAACGGGCTCTCGATGCAGGGTGGGCAGCGGCGGCAGGCCGGGCAGGCGCGCCATCAGCTGGGCATGAAAGCGCAACGCCAGTTGTGCCGCGAGGCGGTTGTCCGAGGTGTGCAGGAATATGTACGGCGTGCGTCCCTCTTCGATCCAAGTGGCGATCTTTTCCACCCACGGGATCAGGAACGGGTCATTGGCCTCCAGCTCCGGATGCCCGATGAAGCGCACCTGGGGAAACTGGGTCAGCGCCGCCGGGCGCGGTGGCACCCTGGGCTTTTTGGATTGCGCGTGCAGCACTGCCGCCGAGGTTGACGTACAACTGAACAGGGCGCGAGGGTCGAGGCAGATGCGCTCGACGCCACGATCGCGCAACAGGCGGTTGAGCATACGCTCGGCGTCTCCCTTGGCGAAGAACTGCTCGTGCCGGACTTCCACGGCCAATGGCCGATCAATACCATCGAGGAAACCGGCCAGTTCAGCCAGGCGCTGCGGGGTAAACCCTTTTGAGAGCTGCAGCCACAGCGGTGAAACGCGCTCACCCAAAGGGCTCATCAAACTGACAAAACTTTCTGCCGCAGGCAATTGCTCGCGCAAGTCACCCGCATGGCTGATATCCCCTGGGAATTTGGCGGTGAAGCGAAAGTCAGCCGGCATGATCTCGGCCCAGCGCTGCACGGTAGCGGCCGAAGGTCGAGCATAAAACGTGGTATTGCCTTCAACCGCATTGAAGACTTGAGAATAGAGCCCGAGGTAATCGCTGGAACGCGCCTCCACCGGGTACAGGTACTCGCGCCAGGCGTTTTCACTCCAGGACGGGCAACCAATGTAATAAGGCAAACCCATCAGATATGAATGTCGAGACCCAGCACTTCCATATCCCATTCGACAAAGCCGGCGGTGGTCAGGTAACTGGCCAGGGCAGTGGCAACGCTTTTGCTCATGGAGCGGGGGAAGACCATGTCTTGCTGACGGGCGGGAACGCCGCTGGTACGGGCGCCTCCAGCACTTTCGGCGCGGGAGGGCGACTCAGAGTGGACTTCGATGAAGTCCGGCGAATCCTCGACCGAATCATCTACCGTCACGTTCGCCTTGCGTGGCTTACGCTTGAGAGGGTAGGACTGTGAGGAGAAGCCGTCTATACGCATACATGCAGACTCGGTATCAATGATGGCAATTTAGCGGCGCTTTCCATAGTGCGCAAATGCTCTGGTGATAACTAGAACACATAATTTGTAAAAGGTTTAAAAACCGCGGCAAATTCTGACGATTGGCGAAATTTGCAGTCGAATGCGCCCATTTTTGACGTCAAATAATCCCGCGCTCGGCCTTTGTCTGCGCCACTTTATCGCGAAGGTAAACCGGTGCCGCTTGATCCGCCGGGATCGCCTCGCCGCGTTCGAACGCAAAACGTGCCAACGCCAGCAGATCTTCGGCATGGGGCAACATCGCAGCGTCCTGCCCTGCCAAATGCACGTCGATGCGTTCGCCATAACCCCAGCCGGTGCCGGCACCGAACCACTCACCGCTGGCATCAGCCGGCAACCCTGCCGCTTCTGGCGGCTGCACCGCCTCCACGCCCACCAGACGCATCTCACCGGCAGTTTCGCGGTAGCAACCCCAATAGACTTCATCCATGCGCGCATCAATTGCCGCCGCCACTTGCGTGGCGCCATGTTCACGCAATGCGCGCTGGGCCAGCACGGCGAGGTTGGACACCGGCAATACCGGACGCTCCAATGCAAAGGCCAGGCCCTGCACCACGCCGATGGCAATACGCACACCGGTAAAGGCACCGGGGCCGCGGCCAAAGGCGATGGCATCCACGGCAGCCAGGGTGGTACCGGCGTCTTCGAGCAACTGCTTGATCATCGGCAGCAACTTCTGCGCGTGCAGGCGCGGGATCACCTCGTAGTGGCTCGTTACCTTGCCATCGTGCAGCAAGGCAACGGAGCAAGCTTCAGTCGCGGTGTCCAGGGCCAGCAGGGTGCTCATCGGTGTGGGTGTCCAAATGGGGAAAAAAGTGCGCCAGTATAAACAACAACGGCCCGCAAGCGGGCCGTTGTACGCAAAGCTGATGGCGGGATCAGCTCAGTGCTTGCATCACCTTGGCGGTAATGGCTTCTACCGAGCCCACGCCTGGGATATGGCTGTACTTCGGCTTGCCTTGGGCAGCGGAGAGCTTCTGGTAGAAGTCCACCAGCGGCTTGGTCTGGGAATGATAGACCGACAGGCGATGACGCACGGTTTCTTCGGTGTCGTCTTTACGCTGCACCAGGTCTTCACCGGTGACATCGTCCTTGCCTGCAACTTTCGGCGGGTTGTAGACGATGTGGTAAACGCGGCCCGAACCCTCGTGAACGCGACGACCGGCAATACGCTGGACGATTTCTTCGTCCTCTACGGCGATTTCAACCACCGCATCCAACTCAACACCCGCCTTCACCAAGGCTTCAGCCTGGGGAATGGTGCGAGGGAAACCGTCGAACAGGAAGCCGTTCTTGCAATCTTCCTGGCTGATACGTTCCTTGACCAGGTTGATGATCAGATCATCGGAGACCAGGCCGCCGCTGTCCATCACGCTCTTGGCGATCAGGCCCAGCTCGGTGCCGGCTTTGACAGCAGCACGCAGCATGTCGCCGGTGGAGATTTGTGGAATGCCGAATTTTTCAGTGATGAACTTTGCCTGAGTACCTTTACCGGCCCCGGGAGCTCCCAGCAGAATGACGCGCATCGATGTGCTCCTCAATTTTTTATAGAGATGACGCTCGGATTCGCCGCGTGGGGCCAATCTCGTAAAAATATGGGTCCAGGCCGATCAAACGGCCAAAGGCTGATCAAGATACACAGCGGGCCCTCACCATACAAGCCGCCAAAAGTAGGAGAAACCCGCACCCGGCATACGTCAGCGGCATGGTGTGCCTGAGCGCAACCCGCCTCCTCAAACAACGACCGCCCTTTTCAGGGCGGTCGTCGTGGTTGATCCGCAAGCCGTTGAGAACACGCAAGAAACCTCAACCGGTGTTGCGCAAACCGGCGGCAATACCGGCCACGGACACCAGCAGCGCCTGTTCCAGAGGGCTGTCTTGCGCCGCCTCTTGCCGACGGGACCGCGCCAGCAACTCGGCCTGCAACAGGTGCAACGGGTCGAGGTAGGTGTTGCGCAGTCGGATGAACTCCAAGGTGTCAGGGCTATGGGCCAGCAACTGCGACTGGCCGGTCAAGCCAAGCACCACATCACAGGCCTGCGACAATAGGTCGCGTAAATGCGCACCCAATGCCAGCAGGTCTGGCTGCACCAGGCGCTCATCATAAAGACGGGCGATATCGGCATCGGCCTTGGCCAGCACCATTTCCAGCATGTCGATGCGCGTGCGGAAAAACGGCCACTGTTCACGCATCTGCGCCAGCAACTCACCTTCCCCCCGCTCCAGCGCCTTGCTCAATGCCGCCTCCCAGCCGAGCCAGGCAGGCAGCATCAGGCGCGTCTGGGTCCAGCCGAAGATCCACGGGATCGCGCGCAAGCTTTCAATCCCACCTGCGCGACGCTTGGCCGGGCGGCTGCCCAGGGGCAAACGGCCCAACTCCTGCTCCGGCGTGGACTGGCGAAAATACTCGACGAACTGCGGATTTTCTCTCACCACGGCGCGGTAAGCGCTGACACCGTCTGCCGCCAATTCGTCCATCAAGTGACGCCAGGCAGGCTCCGGTGGTGGCGGCGGCAGCAGTGTCGCTTCCAGCACGGCGGCCAGATAGAGGTTGAGGTTCTGCTCGGCGATATCCGGCAGGCCGAATTTGAAGCGGATCATCTCGCCTTGTTCCGTGGTGCGGAAACGCCCTGCCACCGAGCCCGGTGGCTGCGACAGGATCGCCGCGTGGGCCGGGCCGCCGCCACGACCAACGGTGCCACCACGACCATGGAACAACAGCAGTTCCACCTGCTGTTCGCGGCAGATATCCACCAGACGCTCCTGCGCTCGGTATTGCGCCCAGGCGGCGGCGGTAGTGCCTGCGTCCTTGGCCGAGTCGGAGTAGCCGATCATCACTTCCTGAGGCCCCTGCAACCGCGCGCGATAACCCGGCAGTTGCAACAGCCGCTCCATCACCGGCCCGGCGTTATCCAGGTCAGCCAGCGTTTCGAACAACGGCACCACACGCATCGGTCGTTGTACGCCCGACTCTTTCAACAGCAACTGCACCGCCAGCACATCCGAGGCGGCACCCGCCATGGAGATAACATACGAGCCCAATGAGGCAGCCGGTGCGGCGGCGATTTCCTTGCAGGTATTGAGCACCTCGGCGGTGTCTGCCGACGCTTTGAAATACCCCGGCAGCAACGGCCGACGACTGGCCAGTTCCTGGGTCAGGAAGCGGATGCGTGCGTCTTCGTCCCAATCCTCATAACGCCCAAGGCCCAGGTAGTCAGTGATTTCAGTCATGGCCGCCGAGTGACGGCTGGAGTCCTGACGCACATCCAGGCGCACCAGGAACAGCCCGAAGGTCACCGCACGGCGCAAGCAGTCGAGCAGCGGCCCATCGGCGATCACGCCCATACCGCATTCATGCAGGGACTGGTAGCACAACTCCAGCGGGTCCAGCAGGTCGCGGTTGTTCTGCAACACTTCGGCAGGCGCCGGGGTGCTGGCCGTCAACGAAGCGTGGGCCCACTGGCGCGTGGCACGCAGGCGTTCGCGCAGTTGCTTGAGCAAGGCGCGATAGGGTTCGACGCTGTCGCCGACCTTGGCTTGCAACGCCGGGCTGGCCTGTTGCATCGACAGCTCGGAGGCCAGCTGATCGATGTCGCGCAAGTACAAATCCGCTGCCATCCAGCGCGCCAACAACAGCACCTCGCGGGTAACCGGCGCGGTGACATTGGGGTTGCCGTCACGGTCGCCGCCCATCCACGAGGCAAAGCGAATCGGCGCAGCCTCCAGGGGCAGGCGCAAGCCGGTAGCAGCGTGCAGGGCCTGGTCAGCCTTGCGCAGGTAATTGGGAATGGCGTGCCACAGCGAATGTTCGATCACCGCAAAGCCCCACTTGGCTTCGTCCACCGGGGTGGGCCGGATGCGGCGGATTTCTTCGGTGTGCCAGGCTTCGGCGATCAGCCGTTGCAAGCGTTCGCGGATCTGCTCGCGTTCGGCGCTGGTAAGGTCACGGTGGTCCTGGAGGGCCAGTTGCGCGGCGATGGCATCGTATTTCTGGATCAGGGTACGGCGAGCCACTTCGGTGGGGTGGGCGGTGAGCACCAGCTCGATTTCCAACCGTGCCAACTGCCGGGCCAGGGATTCATGGCTGTGCCCTTCGCTTTTCAGGCGCGCCAGCAACTCCGGCAACACCCGGGACTCAAAAGGCGCTGGTTGCGATTCATCGCGCCGATGAATCAGTTGATATTGTTCGGCAATGTTGGCCAGGTTGAGGAACTGGTTAAAGGCCCGGGCAACAGGCAGCAACTCGTCCTCTTGCAACTGATTCAAGCTGGCACTCAGTTCGTCGCCGGCCGCCTTGTCCGAGACGGCGCCGCGGCGGTCAGCCTTGGCGCCTTTGCGGATTTGCTCGATCTTGTCGAGAAAGTCATCGCCGTACTGCTCTCGAATGGTGTTGCCCAACAGTTCACCCAGCAGGTGAACATCCTCACGCAAGCGTGCATCGATATCACTCATCAGCCAATCTCCAGCCAGAAATCCGGGACGCGCAGGTGTTCCAGAGTGCCGTCGGCGTCGGTTTCTGACAAGGCCGAACGCAAACGACTTTAAACCTTGCGGCTTGAAGCTAGTCTCAAGCATGAGCCGTCGCGTTATTCACGCAGGCGGCTGGTCGCTCATCACCGCCTGCCAGCGCAGGCTTATTGAGGTAGCCATGAAAATTCGAGAACTGGCCCAGCATTGGGAAGAAACCGCCAAGGGTCGCCTGACCAAGACTGAGTACGCGATTCATCTGGATGTGGAATCTGCCGCAAGGCTGGCCGCCATTGCCGAGATGTACCCCAAGCGCCACGTCGAAGAACTGCTCGGCGAGCTGATCGGCGCCGCCCTTGAAGAGCTGGAAGAAAGCTTTCCCTATATCAAGGGCGACCAAGTGATTGCCACCGATGAAGAGGGGGATCCACTGTATGAAGACGTGGGCCTCACACCCAGGTTTCTGACATTGTCGCGCCGCTATTTGCATGATTTGTCCGCCAGCGCTGACGAACAGAAGCACTGAAAAACATTTTATTGACGTCAATCAAACCCAGGTATTCCGGGCTTTTTACAGGCTCGGAGTACCGCTGCGCGCTGCGAAAGTTCCATCTTTTGAACACTGACCACTCAGTCAGATATTTTTTCAGGCAATTCGCCATATCCGCTGAACTTTTGAAAAAAGCCTCGGGTCACAGCCAGTAGCCATCACTTGTGGAACGGTCGTTTGAACTGGCCTCATGAGCTTTACCGCCGGGCCCGCAACCGATACGCCACGATGGATTTTGATGTTTTTCAGGAGTTATCCAATGGAGTTGAAGACGATGAACACCAGCACCGCCAAATCCTCGTTTAACCACCTGCGCGGGCTCAAATTGGCCGCGCTGGCAATCGGCACCAGCTTCGTTCTGGCAGGCTGCGCCGGCAACCCTCCAACCGAGCAGTACGCTGTGACCCAATCGGCCGTTAACAGCGCCGTGAGCGCTGGCGGTACCGAGTTTGCAGCCGTGGAAATGAAGTCGGCTCAGGACAAGCTCAAAGAAGCTGAAATCGCGATGCACGACAAGAACTACGAGAAAGCTCGTCAGCTGGCTGAACAAGCCGAGTGGGACGCCCGCGTCGCCGAGCGTAAAGCCCAGGCTGCCAAGGCTCAACAGGCTGTGAAGGATTCTCAGAAGGCTGTTGAAGAACTGCGTAAGGAAGGCATGCGCCCAGCTGCAATCATGCAGAAGTAAGCCACTGCCCCTTGATTGCATCGCACCTGATATCGAATTGAAAGGACGACACGACTATGCGTAAACAATTGATGATCCCTGCCCTGCTGGCGATGAGTGTTGCCTTGGCGGCCTGCTCCACCCCGCCGAACGCGAACCTGGAAAATGCACGGACTAACTTCTCGGCCCTGCAAACCAACCCGCAAGCCACCAAACTGGCAGCCTTGGAAACCAAAGACGCCAGCGAATGGCTGGACAAGGCTGACAAGGCATACCGCGATAACGAAGACGAGAAGAAAGTCGACCAACTCGCTTACCTGACCAACCAGCGTGTTGAAGTTGCCAAGGACACCATCGTCCTGCGCGAATCCGAAGCCAAGCTGAAAAATGCCGGCGACGAACGTGCCCGCGCCCTGCTGGACGCCCGTGACGCGCAAATCAAGCAACTGCAAAACAGCTTGAACGCCAAGCAAACCGATCGCGGCACCCTGGTGACTTTCGGTGACGTACTGTTCGCCACCAACAAGTCCGACCTGAAATCCAGCGGCCTGGTGAACATCACCAAGCTGGCGCAGTTCCTGCGCGATAACCCGGATCGTAAAGTGATCGTTGAAGGCTACACCGACAGCACGGGTTCCGACTCGTACAACCAGAGCCTGTCGGAGCGTCGTGCAGCTTCCGTGCAACGTGCACTGGCTCAACAAGGCGTGGATATCTCGCGCATCGTGACCCAGGGCTACGGCAAGGAATATCCAGTTGCCGACAACGGCAGCGTTTCGGGCCGTGCCATGAACCGTCGCGTTGAAGTGACCATCTCCAACGACAACCAGCCAGTCAAGCCACGGTCTTCCGTTGCTAACTGATTGATTGTTGCCGGATAAAAAACCCACCTCGCGGTGGGTTTTTTTTGGCTAAGAAAATGTGATCGGACGATCGGTGTCTTCATCCGGCGGCGTTATCATCTTCGCGCTTGCGGGGCCGTCTGACGGGTTGCCAGTCAATTTGTTACGCGCTTGCTCTTGCGCATCATGCCGCTCCAACGCCTGATGCGCCCTGGCCATGGCCAGCATGTTGCGTATCACATTAATATCGATCACTACTTCCCCGCCCCCTTCTGTGTAAGTTACATCGCCCTCTGTGGCTTTTTTACACAAAACGGTTCCCGGTAATTTCGCCAAGCGCAACTTTCAGCGAAATCAATCGGCTTATCCGGATTCGCCGCCAGGTAGTAGAAACGTGCTCATCACAGGCGGTGAGACCCAGGCTCACTGCTGCAATTGCGGGGTTTGCTCCCCCATACAACGCACGGCCTGCTTTTTGTTGTTCACCAGCACGCCGCTCAAGCCCTTCTGTTCGGTATCAAACATCACCAATACACCGTCGACACACTGCGCCACTTGTGCGGCCGGCGTGAGGGAGATCTTGTAATCCTCACCGGGCACGGTTTTGAGCATGGTGAAGTCGCTGAGCAGCAACGCATCTTCCGGCTTGGCGAAGTGCAGGTAGCCGTAATACCACAAGCACCCAACGGTACCGATGATAGTGCCGATGCCGGTGAGGATCAGCGGGATCATGTTGCGTTCTTCACTCATTGTGGGCTCTCTGATGAATCAACTTTAGGAATTGGATAATTCGCAATCTCGCCCAGCCGGCGCAGGCCGTTGAAGTGCTGCGGGTCGTCCAGGTAACGCAGCATGACGGTTTGCCAGGTCTTGTCGGCAAACGTCTGTACATGGCCGCCACGGGTCAGTTGCAACACCCTTGGCGCAGGGGCCACTTGATACAGGCGGATGCCATTGGCTACCGGCACGATGGGATCATCCAGGCTGTGGAACAACAGTTTTGGCACACCGGTCAGTTGGGGCATGGCATTGATTGCACTGTCGGCGTCGGGCACCAGCCACGACAGGGGCACCTGCAACGGCCAGGTTAACCAGGACGTGCTCAGGGCGAATTGTCCTACGTCACGATAACTGGCGGGTACGCCATCCAGTATCAGCGCCTTGATCTGGGGTTGACGCGCCGGATGGGCCGCCAGGTAATGCACCGCCAGCGCGCCGCCCAGGCTTTGGCCGAGCACAATCAACGGTTGCCCCTGGGTTTCAGGAGCTTTGTCGAGCCAGCTAAATGCTGCGTCGATATCCTGATAGATCGCCGGCAAGGACGGTTTGCCTTGCGAAAGCCCATAGCCGCGATAATCGAGCAACAGCACTTGATAGCCTTGCTCCGGCAACCACCAACTGCCGCCCAGGTGCCAGGCGAGATTACCGCCGTTGCCGTGCAGGTGCAGCACCGTTCCCTTCAGAGGTACGCCGGGTTTAGCCGGCAACCACCAGGCGTGGAGCTTGAGGCCGTCAGCAGTGGTGATAGTGACGTCGCGGTATTGCAGGCGGGCTTTTTCCGGCGTGAAGGGCAGGCCGGGCTCGGGATAGAACAGCAAGGAGCTGCAGCCGTTCAATGTGAGTAGCAGGCATAAGATGCCGAGGATTCTCATCCGTTGAAACCTCGTAGGTGAGTTGAAACCTGAAGTCTTGTGAAGATCCAATGGTGGGAGGGGGCAAGCCCCTCCCACACGCTGACCCGGTTGCTTCAATGAAATACCTAAAGGATATTGGAGTAATCCGCCTCGATCCGATCCAGGCTCAAGTGGTTGAGGAAGTTGGAAAAACACATCCACGCCGCCAGCGCGTTCATATCGCGAAACTGCTCCGGCAGGTACTTGGGCGGCACCACCAACCCCTCGTCGACCAGTTGGCGCAGGGTACGCATGTCTTCCAGGGTGGTCTTGCCACAGAACAGCAGCGGCACTTGTTCCAGCTTGCCTTTGCGCACGGCGAGCTGGATGTAGTTGTAGACCATGATAAAGCCCTTGAGGTAGGACAAATCCTTGGTAAACGGCAGACCGGTCGGCACTGAACCACGGAACACCCGGCTGGCGTTGCCATAGCTTTCGGCCATTTCAAAGCCTTGCTCACGGAAGAACTCGAACACCTGCAGGAAGTCGGCGCCCTCCTCCACCATATGGATGGCGCGGGTACGGTTGGTCAATTTACGCAGGCGGCTGGGATAGGAGGCAAACGTGATGATTTCCATCAGGATCGCCAGGCCCTCCTGGGTCACGGTGGACGACGGCGGGCCCTTGGACAGGAACGTGCAGATTGGCTGGTTCTGGCCATTGAGCGTGGTGCCCACATGCACCAGCCCTTCATGCACTTCCAGGGCGCGCACGTCGCGGTCGTTGAACATCGCGTCGGCGCGGATCTTGATATAGTCGGCGCCCGCCGCCGCATCCGCGACGATACCGTCGGACTCGAACACGCGGATAGTCTCTTCTGCCTCGCCAAACACCTTGTTCAGACGCGTTTGCAGCAGGCTCACCGCATCCTTGGCGGTGAGGGTCTTGGCTTCGTCCTTCAGATCGCCCCGGCCATCGATATTGTTCAGGTAGTCCGACAGCATCAGCCCCAGGTCTGCCAGGGTCGGGTCGCCAGCGTGGAACGCATCGGAGGCAGCGCCGTACAGTTCCTGGGATATCAGGCCAAAGTCCTCGGTGCCGCGCGCTTCAAGCATACGCACCACCATGCGGTATTCGCGGCACATGCGCCGCATGATCTGCCCCACCGGGCTGAACTGCCCCAGGCGGCGGGTGATGTCGCGCTCGATGTTCTGGAACTCCAGCTTCACCGCACTGGAATCGAAAGACAGGGGCCGGTTCAGGTAGTAATCGCGGTCCACGGCAGGCATGGCCTTGCCCTTGGCCTTGAGGAATCCCTGGCGGATGTTCTCGTCCCACTTCACTGCGTCGAGAACCCGGATCGGTGTCTGCGCCAGCACAATGCGATCGGACAAGCTGCGTATCGTCTGCTGGTAATCGTCCACCCGGTGTCTTCCTCTTTAAACGTTGAGCGTTGTCAGGCTTTGCTCGAATGCTGTCAGACCGAGGCCAATACCAGATGCATGTAACGCTTGAGGATTTCAAGCATCTCTTCACCGGTCAGAGGCTCTGCGCCGCCCAACAGGCCCTGATATTCCATCCGACTGATGATAGCCGTCAACACCTTGGCATCCTGCTGCGGCTCACGGGAGCCCAACACTTGAAAAAACTGCCCGGTGCCCTGCAACAGAATCTGTTGATGGGAGCGCACCAGTTCAGCCAGTCGCGGGTTCAGCAGGGCCTCCTGTCGAAACGCCTGCTCGGCCATCAGGTATTCGCGGCGGTTGGTCAGTTGGCGCAGCACGTAATCGGCGGTCAGCCGGGCAATGTCATCGGCCAGTTGCGCGCGCGACTGCGGGCTGCCATCGCCATAGGCAACCATCTCGCGCAACAAGCCCTCGTTACGCATCCACAGTTTGCCCATGAAGGCCGCGCTGCGTTCGACGTATTGGGCGAAGGTGTCGGTGAGCAGGTCATCGATATCCTTGAAATAGTAGGTGGTGGCCGACAACGGCACACCCGCCTCCGCCGCTACGGCTCGATGGCGTACGGCACGCACCCCTTCGCGCACCACGATGCGCATGGCCGCATCGAGAATGTCCTGGCGGCGTTGTTCGCTGCCCCGGCGGCTGGCCTTGCGGCCCTGGTACTGAACGCTTTCAGCCACGGCAGCAGCAATGCCGGCGGCACCTTCTTGAGCCATTACGCGGTTCACCACACTTCTTCCTTTAAAAGTGACGCTGGAATACGCCACATAAAAAAGCCGCCTTGTAAAAGGCGGCTTCGGATTTCGCAACGGTTACGCTTGTGGCCGCATGTGCGGGAACAGGATCACATCGCGGATCGATGGCGAGTTGGTCAACAACATCACCAGCCGGTCGATGCCGATGCCTTCACCAGCCGTCGGCGGCATGCCGTACTCCAGGGCACGTACGAAGTCGGCGTCGTAGTGCATGGCTTCGTCATCGCCGGCGTCCTTGTCGGCCACCTGAGCCATGAAGCGCTCGGCCTGATCTTCCGCGTCGTTAAGCTCGGAGTAGGCGTTGGCGATTTCGCGGCCGCCGATGAACAGTTCGAAACGGTCAGTGACGTTCGGGTTGTCGTCGTTGCGACGCGCCAGCGGCGACACTTCGAACGGGTACTGGGTAATGAAGTGTGGCTGCTCCAGCTTGTGCTCGACCAGCTCTTCGAAAATCATCACCTGCAATTTGCCCAGGCCTTCAAAGCCCAACACCTTGGCACCGGCTTTCTTGGCGATGGCGCGAGCCTTGTCGATGTCGTTCAGATCGTCAGCGGTCAGCTCAGGGTTGTACTTGAGGATCGAGTCGAACACCGAAAGACGCACGAACGGCTCGCCGAAGTGGAACACCTTGTCGCCGTACGGCACGTCGGTAGTCCCCAGAACAAGCTGCGCCAGTTCACGGAACAGTTCTTCGGTCAGGTCCATGTTGTCTTCGTAGTCGGCGTAGGCCTGGTAGAACTCCAACATGGTGAATTCAGGGTTGTGACGGGTCGAGACGCCTTCGTTACGGAAGTTGCGGTTGATCTCGAACACCTTCTCAAACCCGCCGACCACCAGGCGCTTGAGGTACAGCTCCGGCGCGATACGCAGGAACATTTCCATGTCCAGCGCGTTGTGGTGGGTTTCAAATGGCTTGGCTGCGGCACCACCGGGGATGGTTTGCAGCATCGGCGTTTCCACTTCCAGGAAGTCACGCTGCATCAGGAAGCTGCGGATGTGGGCAATGACTTGCGAACGCACACGGAAGGTCTGGCGCACGTCTTCGTTGACGATCAGGTCAACGTAACGCTGGCGATAGCGCTGCTCGGTGTCGGTCAGGCCGTGGTGCTTGTCCGGCAGCGGGCGCAAGGACTTGGTCAGCAGGCGCACGCTGGTCATTTCGACGTACAGGTCGCCCTTGCCGGAACGGGCCAGGGTGCCTTCTGCGGCGATGATGTCACCCATGTCCCAGGTTTTCACCGAGGCCAGGGTTTCTTCCGAGAGGGTTTTACGGTTGACGTAGACCTGGATACGCCCGGTCATGTCCTGAATCACCATGAACGAGCCACGGTTGAGCATGATGCGACCTGCCACCTTGACCGGGATCGCCGCTTCTGCCAGCTCTTCCTTGGTCTTGTCCGCGTACTGTTTCTGCAAGGCATCGCAGTAGTTGTCGCGGCGGAAGTCGTTGGGGAAGGCGTTACCCTTGGCGCGCTCGGCAGCAAGCTTTTCCTTGCGCAGGGCGATCAGGGAGTTTTCTTCCTGTTGCAGGGCTTGCGGGTCGAGTTGTTGGTCGCTCATGTCTTTTGAAATTCCATCACAGGTACGTTTTCCCCAGCCTTCGGCTGGGGATCGCGAGCAAGCTCGCTCCTACAGGGGTGTTACAGGCCGGATTTCAGGCTGGCTTCCAGGTATTCGTCGATATCACCGTCGAGTACCTTGTCGCAGTCGCTGCGTTCGATGTTGGTGCGCAGATCCTTGATCCGCGACGCATCGAGTACATACGAACGGATCTGGTGACCCCAGCCGATATCCGACTTGGTGTCTTCCAGCGCCTGGGAAGCGGCGTTGCGCTTCTGCATTTCCTGCTCGTACAACTTGGCCCGCAGCATTTTCATGGCGGTATCCTTGTTGGCGTGCTGGGAACGTTCGTTCTGGCAACTGACCACGGTGTTGGTCGGTACGTGGGTAATACGTACGGCCGAGTCAGTGGTGTTTACGTGCTGACCACCGGCACCGGAGGAACGGTAGGTGTCGATGCGCAGGTCGGCCGGGTTGATCTCGATTTCCACCTTGTCGTCGATCTCTGGCGAGACGAAAACGGCGGAGAACGAAGTGTGACGACGGTTGCCGGAGTCGAAGGGGCTCTTGCGCACCAGGCGGTGCACACCGATTTCGGTACGCAGCCAGCCAAAGGCGTATTCACCCTTGATATGCACGGTCGCGCCCTTGATACCGGCGACTTCACCGGCGGACAGTTCCATGATGGTCGCGTCGAAACCGCGCTTGTCGGCCCAGCGCAGGTACATGCGCAGCAGGATGTTGGCCCAGTCCTGGGCCTCGGTGCCGCCGGAACCGGCCTGGATGTCCAGGTAGGCGTTGTTCGGGTCCATTTCATGGCTGAACATGCGGCGGAATTCAAGCTTGGCGAGGTTTTCCTCGAGACGGGCCAGCTCGGCGACGACATCGCCCACTGCGCCTTCGTCGTTTTCTTCGACAGCCATGTCCAGCAGGTCACGACAATCGGCCAGACCGGTGTTCAGCTCGTCGAGGGTGTCGACGATCTGCGCCAGCGCAGCGCGCTCGCGCCCCAGTTCCTGGGCGTATTCAGGTTTGTTCCAGACACTCGGATCTTCAAGCTCGCGGTTGACCTCGGTCAGACGCTCATGCTTTTGATCGTAGTCAAAGATACCCCCGAATAGTTTCGGAGCGCTCGGACAGGTCCTTGATGGTGTTAAGGATCGGGTTGATTTCCATGGCGGGCAGCACTCGTTGGCGAACTTTTGAAAGCCGGCGAGTATAACGGCAAACGGCTGGGAACGGCAGCCCGCTTGGCCGATTCTGCCAAGGCGGCGCTTCCTCTCCTCATGCTAGCTTCGCTAACAGATGCGCGACCACCAAAGCGTTTCCTGCGGGAGGGCGATACCCCGCGTTAGAAAAACCACACCTACTACTCGCTCAAAAATGACCGTTCATCTGTTTATACAAATGATCTGAACATCAAAATCAGAGCCCGCCTAAAAGAGCACAATCCAACCCACCCGAACAAAAACAAACAATTAGGTTTCTAGCCAAATCGCCCCAAGACTCAAGTCACAAATATACAAGAATATAAATACATCAGTTTCAGACCCGTCTTACAAATACTCCTACAGACATAAAATCAAATCAAAACGCCATCAGTTTTTTATTCCTTCCCGCTCAAATAAGTTCGATCAAAGCGACTGAGCTTTGTCTTCAGGACGTACAAACTTTCAAACTCGATCACTCTCACAAAAAACGGAGAGACCCTATGGCACAGCAAGGGTGGCAACCAGGACAACCTTTAGAACTCAAGCCCACGATAATTACCGCCGGGAGACGAAACACTTATTGGGGTGGCGAAGGCGGAGGCTACGCAGGAAGTGGAGATGGCTGGGGCCTTCAAGAAGGGCCTCGTCGAGGTGAAGGAGACCGTAGCCGCTTCAAGCAGTTTGACTTCCCCAGCACCACCGCTGATTTCATTGGAGAGCAACAGTACAACCAATCCTTGATTGACGCAGAGTACAGCGCACGGTTCGCAACGCTAACGACTGAAACTGAACGCGAACTGGCAGAGAAACAGCAAGCCGCGAAAGCTTCACAGCCACTCACAGAGACAGCCTCAGCCATTCTCGATCAAAAAATCGCACTTGAAATCATCGACGCGAAAAAAACCAAATACGCCAATACTGCGCCACTCATCTATGGGCTCTATGATCAAAGCCCTTTTTATCTGATGGAAAACTTAACCTATACAAAACTACGTGAAACGCTTGCATCCTCTGACCCGATAAAAAATTTGGGCGATACTTACACACTTTACGACAACGTTTGGAGAGCCGCGCAAGAACTCAAGGCTCTCTCGCTCTCCATAGACATTCTGGCTAAAAAACTTTCAGGGTTGGCAAAGGCCCGGCAAACGTTGGAGGCCAATTTAGCCGAACATGATCCTGGCTGGGCAAATTTACACAATGAGTATCTGAAGGCCATTGCCGATGAGTTGGAAATTCAGGTGCAGTTGCTGCCGGAATATTTGCAGGTGGAACTCACCTCTCTTGCAGGTTCTGTCGTTGGATTGACACCCGACCAGACCCTCATGCTTTACAAAAACACGCTGGACAAAATGATCGAAGAAACGATGGCTGCGATCAAACCTATTGACCCACCGTTAGCCATAAACCGGAACGGGTTGATGATTTACTATCCCGCAGCCAACCCACGGGTTACACCGCCACTGAGCAAACCCGAGCTTGAGGGGCTGAAACAACTTATTTATCTGCAGCAGAACACCGCGCTTGGAGTGAGATGGCTCAGCCACCATGATTTTGTGCTGAATTCAGAGTCCGCGCGGTTCCTTGCCAACGCCTCCAATGCAATCAGCGACCTCGCGGGACGTGCGCAGCAGGTAGCCACGGCCCAGGCGCGTATTGAAGCGGTACGAGTAGCCAATACCTATCGACTGTCGGGCACTGCTGCTGCGACTCAAGCGATAGTCATGACCTCAGTCGGGACAATCGCAACAGCAGAAGGGATTACCATCACGCTGCAAGCTGCTATTCGGTCAGCAGTGGCCGCATTGACGGAGTTGGTCGCAAGTACCGCGAGTGGCTTAATGGTCGGTGTTTCAGCGTTGGTCTATTCCCCCAAACTCGCAAATGGAGAACTTCCAGAGCGTTATGCGCTTGGTACACCGATCTCAACCTTGGTACCAGACCTCAACGAGTCGACGATAACCTCGGCAGTCAACGGCACAATAGACCTGCCGGTTCGAATGAGTTCGAAGACGGCTACCGATGGGCGGTCAGAAGTATTCGTGGTCACTGCCGACGGTACAAGCGTGCCTTCCAAGGTCAAGGTGGTTGCTGCGACCTATGATCCTGGGCAGAAGGTATACACCGTCACGACAAGTGACACTCCACCAAGAACGTTGATCTGGACACCTATCGTTGCCCCTGGGGATAGCTCAACAACGCTGCCCGTTGATCAATCTGAACCGCCTGTCTATACGGGAGCTACCGTAACTCCCGTTGAAGGAAGGATTGACAGTTTTCCAGCCGCTGCTGAGGCGGGATTTGACGACTTCATCACTGTCTTCCCGGTCAACTCTGGCTTACCTCCCATCTATGTGTTTTTCAGGGATCGACGGGAAGACCCAGGAGTTGTGACAGGCAACGGGCAATCTATAACCGGTTCCTGGCTAGGAGCGGCCTCACAAGGGGAAGGCTCCCCTATACCTTCGCAAATTGCCGACAAGCTTAAAGGTCAGGAGTTTAAAAACTTCAGAGCATTTCGCGAAGCCTTCTGGAAAACGGTTGCCAACGACTCGGAACTGGCAAGTCAGTTCAAACGTCAAAATTTGTCGATAATGCTGGATGGGAAAGCTCCCTTTTCAAGCAAATCAGAGTGGGTGGGGGAATCTGTTAAATTCGAAATTCACCACAAAATTTTCATTTCTCAAGGCGGCGAGATTTTTGACATTGACAACATCTATATAGTCACTCCAAAACGCCATAAAGAAATTCATAGAAAAGGCATCTAAAAAGATGAAAACATTAATCACCGAATACACAGAGACCGAATTTCTGAACTTTGTAATCTCTCTTTGTGACAGCAGCGTTCGCACCGAAGAAGAAGACATTGAAATGGTTTTCGAGTTTGAACGCCTGACGGAGCACCCGGACGGAGCGGATCTAAT
Source organism: Pseudomonas sp. OST1909 (assembly GCF_015277575.1). Taxonomy (NCBI): domain Bacteria; kingdom Pseudomonadati; phylum Pseudomonadota; class Gammaproteobacteria; order Pseudomonadales; family Pseudomonadaceae; genus Pseudomonas; species Pseudomonas sp. OST1909. The sequence continues at coordinate 1,716,723 of NZ_CP063780.1, read as the reverse complement.
CTACTACCCAAGAGATGACAGAGAAGACAGCCCAGAAGGAATTGTAAAAGAAGTCAAAGAGTGGCGTGCGAATAATGGCAAGCCTGGTTTCAGAATAGAATAACGCCGCCCTATCCCCTGCCATCGGTTCTACAACGATGGCAGACTTCTTATTTCACTCAACGAGTCGACAATAACCTCGGCAGTCAACAGCACAATCGACCTGCCGGTTCGAATGAGTTCGAAGACGGCTGCCGATGGGCGGTCAGAATCATAATGCTGAAATTTACGCATACTAACCCCTAAACGCCACATGGAGCCTCATAAGAAAGGAGCCGAATGATGAAACTCAAACAAAGTTTTTCCGAGTATACAAAAGATGAATTTTTATTATTCATGAAAGAAATACTCAAGGAAAATACCGCTCCAACCGATGAGCGACTAGATAAACTTTTACAACACTTCGAATTAATTACTGAACACCCAGAAGGAACAGACCTTATTTATTACACCGCATCGGATACAGAAAGTACAATTGAAGCTATAACTGAAAGAGTTGAAAACTGGCGAGCCACCAATAACAAGCATGGATTTAAGGTTGAGCCATAATAAATACGGCCATTCAACTGGGTAATTAAGATGAAAACCTCAATTTCCGAGTACACAGAAAGCGAATTTTTAAGTTTTGTAACTTCTCTTTGTGATGCGAGTGCTCGCACTGAGGAAGAAGATGACGAAATGCTATTAGCATTCAAGCGACTTACGGAGCATCCTGACGGATCAGATCTCGTCTACTATCCAAGAGCTGACAGAGAAGACAGCCCGGAGGGCATTGTAAAAGAAGTTAAAGAGTGGCGTGCGGCTAATGGCAGGCCTGGATTTAAAATAGAATAATCTCTCTGCAATCCCCCTTCCATCGACGCTACATAGATGGCGGGTTTCTTCGTTCAACCACGTTCATGTGCACTTAATCTGGACGAATACCGCGCTCACAATGTGGGAGGGAAGCCCCTCCCACATTTTAATGGGGTACAGCCTCAACTCACTCGATACCAACCTGATTACGCCCATTATGCTTGGCCGTATACAGCCCCTTGTCCGCCGCCATGATCAGTTGCCGGCAGTCCGTGCCCTGCACCGGCGTCAACGTCGACAAGCCAATGCTGATGGTCAGGCTCGCCCCTTCTGCCGGGGCAATGTGCGGGATTTTCAGGGCCGCCACCGCCATGCGCAGTTTTTCTGCCACCAGGCGCGCACCGCCCGGCGAGGTGTTGGGCAGGACCAGCGCAAACTCTTCGCCGCCGTAACGCGCCGGCAGGTCCGAAGGGCGGCTGCTGGCGTCGCGGATAGCGGCGGCGACTTTGCGCAAGGCTTCATCGCCTTCGACGTGGCCGAAGCTGTCGTTGTAGGTCTTGAAGAAGTCCACGTCGATCATCAGCAGCGACAGTTGGGTCTGGTCGCGCATGGCACGGCGCCACTCCAGTTCCAGGTATTCGTCGAAGTGGCGGCGGTTGGACAGCCCGGTCAGGCCGTCGGAGTTCATCAGGCGTTGCAGCACCAGGTTGGTATCCAGCAACTGTTGCTGGCTGACCCGCAGCGCACGGTAGGCCGCGTCACGCTGCAACAGCGTCATGTAGGAGCGCGAGTGGTAGCGGATACGCGCTACCAGCTCGATGTTGTCGGGCAGCTTGACCAGGTAATCGTTGGCGCCGGCCGCAAAGGCCGCACTCTTGATCAGCGGGTCTTCCTTGGTGGACAGCACGATGATCGGGATATTTGCGGTCGCCGGGTGATTGCGGTATTCACGCACCAAGGTCAGGCCGTCGAGGCCGGGCATCACCAGGTCCTGCAGGATCACCGTCGGCTTGATGCGGATCGCCTGGGCAATCGCCTGGTGCGGGTCGGCGCAAAAGTGGAAGTCGATGTTTTCTTCATGGGCCAGGCCGCGCCGCACGGCTTCGCCGATCATGGCCTGATCGTCGACCAGCAGCACCATGGCGGCGTTCTCATCGGTCTTGAAGTCGTCGAGCTGTAAATCATTCATGTGCAGTCACCTGAATTACTACCTGCAAGCCAGCACGGCGGGAGATTTTCGATCATTTTGCAAAGACCTCCAGCAATCGGGGCGCAATTCTATCCAGTGGGCGAATTTCAACAGCAGCATCAATCGCCGCCGCCGCTTTGGGCATGCCGTACACCGCCGAGCTCTGCTGATCCTGGGCGATGGTCAAATATCCTTGTTCGCGCATCAGCTTGAGGCCCTGGGCCCCGTCGCGCCCCATGCCGGTCAGTAGTACGCCGACGGCGTCACCGGTCCAGTAACTGGCGACGCTTTCGAAAAACACGTCGATGGAGGGCCGGTAAATCTCGTTCACCGGCTCTGCGGTATAGGCTAGCGTGCCATTTTTCAACAAGCGAATATGATGGTTGGTGCCGGCCAGCAAGACCACGCCGGCCTGGGGCGGCTCGCCCTCACAGGCCAGGCGCACGGGCAGGCCGGAGGCGCTGCTCAGCCACTCGGCCATGCCGGCGGCGAAGACCTGGTCCACATGCTGCACCAGCACGATGGCGGCGGGAAAATCCCGCGGCAAGCCCTTGAGCAGAACCTCCAGCGCCGCCGGCCCACCCGCTGAAGAACCAATGGCCACCAGCCGTTGACGCTTGCCGGTGCCCCGTTGCGGTGGGGTTTCGGCACGCACACGCGTGCCGCGCTGGCCAATCAACCAACCGATATTGAGGATCTTGCGCAATAGCGGTGCCGCCGCATCCTTGGGGTTGCCTACGCCCAGCGCCGGGGTATCCACCACATCCAACGCTCCGTGGCCCATGGCTTCGAATACGCGGCTGACGTTGGCCTGGCGGTCGACAGTGACGATCACGATAGGGCAAGGCGTGTCGGCCATGATCTGCCGGGTAGCCTCCACCCCATCCATCACCGGCATGATCAGGTCCATCAGGATCAGGTCCGGGGTCAGCTCGGCACAGCGCCGCACCGCTTCCAGGCCATTGCTGGCCACCCACACCACCTCGTGGGCGGGCTCAAAGCTCAAGGCGCGACGCAAAGCCTCTATCGCCAGGGGCATGTCATTGACGATCGCAATCCTCATGCCCGGGCGCCTCCAATCAGTTCAACCACGGCGTCGAGCAAGGCGTCGTCATGGAAACTGGCTTTGGCTAAATAATAGTCGGCGCCCGCGTCGAGTCCACGACGTCGGTCTTCTTCACGATCCTTGTAGGAAACCACCATCACCGGCAACGATTGCAGGCGACTGTCACGGCGCAAAAGTGTGACCAATTCAATACCGTCCATGCGAGGCATATCAATATCAGTGATAAGCAGGTCGAAGTCCTCGGAGCGCAATGCGTTCCAGCCATCCATGCCATCGACCGCAACAGCGACTTCATAACCACGATTGAGTAATAATTTGCGTTGCAGCTCGCGTACGGTCAGCGAGTCGTCTACCACCAGCACGCGCTTGCGCGGTGCTTCGGTGGCCTGCTGGCTGCGCCGGGCGATACGTTCCAGGCGGCCGGTGTTGAGCAATTTATCCACCGAACGCAGCATGTCTTCGACATCGACGATCAGTACCACCGAGCCGTCATCGAGCAACGCCCCTGCAGAAATATCCTGGACCTTGCCCAGGCGATCATCGAGCGGCAACACCACCAGGGTGCGTTCACCGATAAAGCGCTCCACGGCAATCCCGTACACGGCATCGCGCTCGCGGATCACCACGACTTTCAGGGTCTGCGAAGGACTCTGCCCCGGTGGGCGCTGCAGCAACTGGCTGGCGGCAACCAGGCCCACATGCCGGCCCTCGTGCCAGAAATGCTGGCGGCCTTCCAGTTGCACAATGTCGTCGGGAGCCAGGTCACACATGCGTTCAATGTGGGCCAGGGGGAAGGCATAGGCTTCTTCGCCCACGTCCACCACCAGGCTGCGCACCACCGACAAGGTCAACGGCACTTCCAGATGGAAGCGACTGCCCTGCCCCGCCGTCTGCTCCAGTACCACCGCGCCACGCAGTTGGCGAACCATATGCTGCACTGCATCCAGGCCAACGCCACGACCGGACACCTCGGTGACCTTGTCGCGCAAGCTGAACCCCGGCAGGAACAGGAACGTCAGCAGTTCCTCTTCGCTCAGGCGCAGGGCAGTTTCCACCGGCGACAGATTACGTTCGACAATGGTGCCGCGCAGGCGCTCCAGATCGACACCGTTGCCGTCGTCGCTCAATTCCAGTACCAGCAACCCGGCTTGATGGGACGCACGCAGGCGGATCAGGCCTTCCGCCGGTTTGCCCGCCAGCAGCCGCTGCTCGGGCGTTTCGATGCCGTGGTCGACCGCATTGCGCAGTAAATGAGTGAGCGGTGCTTCAAGTTTTTCCAGGACGTCTCGATCGACCTGGGTCTTTTCGCCTTCGATTTCCAGGCGCACTTGCTTGCCCAGGCTGCGACCGAGGTCACGCACCATGCGCACCTGCCCCGCCAGCACGTCGGCAAACGGTCGCATGCGGCAGGCCAGCGCGGTGTCGTAAAGCACCTGGGCGCGCTGGCCGGCCTGCCAGGCGTACTCGTCAAGTTCCGCGTTTTTATCCGCCAGCAGTGCCTGAGCTTCGCTCAACAAGCGGCGGGTATCGGCCAGGGCTTCCTGAGTCTCAAGATTCAAATCCAGGTGCTTGAGGTGACCGTCCAGGGTATCGAGGGCGCGCAGGCTGTTGCTTTGAATGCGCTTGAGGCGTTGCATACTGGCCAGGTGAGGCTTGAGCCGCTGGGTTTCCACCAAGGACTTGCTCGACAGGTCCAACAGGCTGTTCAAGCGCTCGGCGGTAACCCGCAGTACACGCTCGCCACCCTCGGTGATGCGCTTGTTCTGACGCGGTGGCTCACTGCTGACGGGCGGTGCAACCTCTGGCTCTTGCGGCAATGCTTCAACGATAGGCGCCGGAGCAGGCTCGGGCTCGGCTTTTGGCGCCGGCGTAGCGGGTGGCTGCGCCGGGTCAAGCAGACGCTCCATCAACGCCACGTACGCCTGGATATCCAACGGCCCCACGCTGTTGCCTGGCGTGGCGATACGCATCAGCAGGTCAGTGCCTTGCAACAACGCATCGATATGTTCCGGTTGCAGGTACAGACGACCTTCCTGGGCGCTGACCAGGCAATCCTCCATGACGTGGGCCACGCCGACCCCGGCATCCACCCCAACAATCCGCGCCGCGCCCTTGAGCGAATGTGCGGCGCGCATACAGGCTTCAAGTTGATCCGCCTGGGTCGGGTTGCGCTCCAGGGCCAGCAGGCCGGCGCTCAATACCTGGGTTTGCGCATCGGCCTCCAGGCTGAACAGCTCCAACAGCGAGGCATCACGCATCTGGTCGGGGGTCATGCGAGGCTCCGGGTCACGGCGGACAACAATTGCGCTTCGTCCAGCCAGCGCAGGCTGCGGCCTTTGAACTGCAACACACCTTGGGTATAGCGTGCGCTGGCCTGGGTACCGGAGGCCGAGGCCGCGTTCAAGGTGCGCTCATCGATGGCATGAATGCCATCCACTTCATCCACCGGCACGACGATCGGACCGTCCTGGGCGGCAATGATCAACATGCGCGGCATGATCCGCCCGCCACTGGGCCCGCTGCTGGTGCTGTCCAGGCCCAGCAGTTCCACCAGCGATAGGCACGCCACCAGCGCACCCCGCACGTTGGCCACCCCCAGCAGCGCACGGGAACGCTGGTGCGGCAAGGAGTGGATCGGTTGCAATGGCGCCACTTCCACCAGGCAGCGGGTGGCGATACCGAGCCATTCTTCACCGAGGCGGAACATCAACAGCGAACGGGTGACCACCTCGCTACCCGCTTCGGCAGCGGCCTGCGAGCGCTGATCATCCTGCTGCAGGGCATAGCGGTCGAGCAGGCGCGTGGCGGCGGCGGAATACACCGAGCAGTTGCGGCAGTGAATATGCTCGTCCAGCAGTGGGCAGGACCTGTCGCCATGAATGCCGATACGGTTCCAGCAGTCATCGATGGCTTGGGTATCGGTCAGCGTCAGGTCCAGGCCTGCGGTGTCGAGCGCGTCAGGGCTGTTCATCGTTCGGACTCACTGTGTGCTCGCTCGCTACGGGCGGCGCGGGCTTGTAGCCGGCGCGCTCCCGCACTGTCGCCCTGGGATTCGAGCAACGCAGCCAGATGCATCAAGGCCTGCGAATGCTGCGGTTCCAGGTACAAGGCTTTTCGGTAATACCCCTGGGCTTCCAAGGCGCTGCCGGCCACATCGCTGAGCAACCCCAACCAATAGAACACCTGGGCAACCGGCGGGTGGCTGCTTAAATAACGCTCACAGGCGGCCCGGGCCTCCGCACTTTTGCCTTCATTGGCCAGGGTCGCGATCTGGCCGAGCAAATCCCCTGCGTCGGTGTGGGGCACCTTGACCGGCGGCACCTGAGTGCTGACCGTGCTGAACGGACGCGGCTTGAGTGGTATCGGTGCTGCACTGCGCTGCGGTGCTGGCGCGGGCATCGGCACGAATACCGGCGGCGGGGTCTGCTCTACGTGTCGACTGAAGGCAAAGGATTGCGGCACGCCAATCGAACGCATGCCATGGCGCCCCAGCAGGCTGCCCTCGGCCGGGCCGATAAACAGCACGCCGTCCACGTGAGTCAGTTCCTTGAGCACATCAAATACTTGCTTCTGGGTCGGCTGGTCGAAGTAGATCAACAGGTTGCGGCAGAACACAAAATCGTAGGTCGGCTCGTTGGCCAGCAGTGTCGGGTCGAGCAAGTTGCCCACTTGCAGACGCACTTGCTCGCGCACCCGGTCGGCGATGCGGTAACCGCCGGTTTCTTCAGTGAAGTGGCGGTCGCGAAATTCGAGATCGGCCCCGCGAAACGAGTTCTTGCCGTACACACCGCGCCGGGCACGTTCCACCGACAGCGGGCTGACGTCCATCCCCTGAACCTTGAACTGATGGGGCGCCAGGCCCGCGTCCAACAAGGCCATGGCAATCGAATAGGGCTCTTCGCCAGTCGAACACGGCAGGCTGAGGATGCGCAGCGCGCGCATCTGCTTGATCTCGGCCAGGCGCAGCTGGGCCAGGCGAGCCAAGGTCGCAAAGGACTCGGGGTAGCGGAAAAACCAGGTCTCGGGAACGATCACCGCTTCGATCAGTGCCTGCTGCTCGTCGTGGGAATGTTGCAGGAGCTGCCAGTAGGCCTCCGTCGACTGCGCCTGGGAGGCTTGGCAGCGCTGACGCACCGCACGCTCGATGATCGCCTCGCCTACCGAGGCAACGTCCAGGCCGATGCGTTCTTTCAAGAACGCCGAAAAACGCGGGTCACTGCTCATAGGCTTAACTCGGCGCAAAACAGCAAGGCGCGTACTTCAGCGCTCAGCAGCTCGGCAATGCCAATCCACTGCATCAAGCCCTGTGCATCCTCGCGTACCGGCCCCAGGTAGGGCGCCTGCTGGTTGTCCACGCCATAAGGCTGGAACTCGGCGGGGTCGCAACGCAGGGTATCGGTGGCCTGCTCCAGGATCAGCCCCAGCCCACGCGCTTCACTCCAGGGTTGCGGCTGGTAGTTGACCAGCACCAGCCGCGTGCTCGTACGAGCCTGAGCCGGGGTGCCGAACGTCAGGGCACTGACATCGATCACCGGCACCAGCGCGCCGCGATGCGCAAAGATACCCGCCACCCAGCGTGGCGCATGGGCGATCGGTTTGAGCGGCAGGCGCGGCAGCACCTCCGCCACTTCGGTGGCCTTGAGGGCAAAGCGTTCGTTGCCGATGCGAAACACCAGGAACAACGCCGTTTTCGCTGCCGGGACGGCGACGCGTTTAGCCGCGAGATCGCTCATCAGACTTTGAAACGCGACACGCCGCTGCGCAGACCCACCGCGACCTGGCTCAGCTCATCAATGGCAAAGCTGGCCTGACGCAGGGATTCGACGGTCTGGCTGCTGGCATCGCCCAATTGCACCAGCGCGTGGTTGATCTGTTCGGCGCCGGTGGCCTGGGCCTGCATGCCTTCGTTGACCATCAACACCCGCGGCGCCAGGGCCTGTACCTGGTGGATGATCTGCGACAGTTGCTCGCCCACTTGCTGCACTTCGAACATACCCCGGCGGACTTCCTCGGAGAACTTGTCCATGCCCATCACACCCGCCGACACCGCTGACTGGATCTCACGCACCATTTGCTCGATGTCGTAGGTTGCCACGGCAGTCTGGTCGGCCAGGCGGCGCACTTCGGTGGCCACCACGGCAAAGCCGCGACCGTATTCACCGGCTTTCTCCGCTTCGATGGCGGCATTGAGAGACAACAGGTTGGTCTGGTCAGCCACCTTGACGATGGTCACCACCACCTGGTTGATGTTGCCGGCCTTTTCATTGAGGATCGCCAGCTTGGCGTTGACCAGGTCGGCGGCGCCCATCACCGAGTGCATGGTCTCTTCCATGCGTGCCAGGCCCTGCTGGCCGGAACCGGCGGCCACCGAGGCCTGGTCGGCGGCGGTGGACACTTCGGTCATGGTACGCACCAGATCCTTGGACGTGGCCGCAATCTCGCGGGAGGTGGCGCCGATTTCCGTGGTGGTGGCTGCGGTTTCCGTGGCGGTGGCCTGTTGCTGCTTGGAGGTTGCGGCGATCTCGGTGACCGAGGTGGTGACCTGCACCGACGAACGCTGCGCCTGGGACACCAGGGCAGTCAGCTCGGTCATCATGTCGTTGAAGCCGGTTTCGACCGCGTTGAATTCGTCCTTGCGCTCCAGGTTCAGGCGCTTGCTCAGGTCGCCGGTGCGCATGACCTCGAGGATCTGCACGATACGCTGCATCGGCGCCATGATCGCGCGCATCAGCAACAGGCCGCACAGCGCCGCGGCGAGAATCGCCAGCAGCAGCGAGACGCCCATGCTGACCTTTGCCGCTGCTACGGCATCATCGATGGCAGCGGTGGCATTGTCGGCGACCTGTTTGTTCTCATTGATGATGTCGTTGAGCTTCATGCGGCCTGCGGTCCAGGCGGGGGTCAGTTGTTCGTTGAACAGCCTCAGCGCCTCGGCCGGGTTGTTGCTCTGATGAGCCGCCAGGACCTGGGCGAGAATGGCGTTGTAGTTCTGGTGCAGTTTTTCGAAGGCATCGAATTCGGTGCGATCCTGGGTGATATTGATCGTGCCCGCGTAACTGGCCATGTGCTGCTCAAGCCGCGCTTCGAATGACTTGTAGTCCTGCTTGTCTTCCTCGGAAATGCCCTGGTTTTCGTGGATCCCGACCAGTTCCTGGGTTTGCAGGTAGCTGTCGACCCAGGCGCTGCGGATCATCGAACTGAAAAACACGCCGGGCACGGCGTCGTCGCGCACGGAATTTTCGCTGGCTTCGATCTTGAGCAGGCGCGAATAGGAGAGCACCACCATCAGCAGCATGATGGCGATAATTACCGCAAAGCTCGCCAAAATCCTTTGGCGCAGGGTCCAGTTCTTCACAGTAATTCCTCGCAGGGGCATTCAAATGGAGGGGAGTATAGCTGAGCGGATGCTCGGGTTTATCAACGCTTTTGAGGGGGGATCCACAGAATGCGTAAGCGGGATGGGTAGCATCTTTGGCTACAGGGATCTAACTGAAGGGGCCCGGAGCAAATGTGGGAGGGGCGGTGCGACGGTTCGACTTGCTCCCGATGGCGGCCTCAGGGTTGGTTGGGATGTTGGATCAGACCGAGTACATATCCGTCATTCAGGTGACGGCCGCTATTGGTTCCGCTTTTACAGCGGGTCACTTTGGAAAAGAGCCCCAAAGTAACCAAAAGGCTCTTGCCCCACCACTCGGCACCTCGCTTAGGCTCGGTGTGCCCGTAATCCGCCAGTGATTTGGGGGGCCGCCGCCACGCGCCATCCATGGCGCGGGGCGGCTAAACCGGCATCCCTGCCGGTTTACCCCCCAAATCCCTGTCGAATTCCGGCCAGCGTGGTTTAACGGGGCGCCTGAGATCAAAAGCAGATCAAGAGCAAGATCAAGAGCGGCTCGCTTCGCATCGTGGTTAGCGGGGCAGAGCTGCGTTGAGCCGCACTTGCTTTTCCAGCTCCAGCTTTAAGCCGGGTTCAAGTTTCAGTTGGCGGGCCAGTTCATCCAGGTAGGCTTTTTCCATGAAATTTTCCTCATCCACCAGCATGACGCTGGCGATGTACATTTCGGCGGCCATTTCCGGGGTGCTGGCGGCGCGGGCGACGTCGGTGGGGTCCAGGGGCTTGTTGAGTTCGGCGTGCAGCCAGTGTTGCAGTTCCTGGTCGTTGTCCAGCTTGGTGAATTCGCCTTCGATCAACGCGCGCTCGCGCTCATCCACATGGCCGTCTGCCTTTGCGGCGGCCACCAGTGCCTTGAGAATGCCCTGGCTGTGTTGTTCAACCTGGGCCGGAGGCAGGCGGTCGATGGTTTGTGGTTCGCCTTGGGGGGCGCTGGCTTGCTGGGCTTGCCAGTTGCCGTAGGCTTTATAGGCAATCACACCCAATGCGGCCAGGCCGCCGTAGGTCAGGGCCTTGCCGCCGAATTTGCGCGCTTTTTTGTTGCCCAGCAGCAAGCCCATGGCTCCGGCCGCCAGGGCGCCGCCGCCGGCACCGCCGAGCATGCTGCCCAGCCCGCTACCGCCGAGTAAACCGCCAAGGGCGCTTTTGTCGTTGGATTTGCGTTGGCCGCCAGCCTTGTTTTGCAACATATCCTGGCCAGACTTGAGCAACTGATCGAGCAATCCGCGGGTATTCATTCGTAGCCTCCAGACACTTGGGTTCATAGGATCAATAGGCCCCCAGCGTAAGACGAAGTGCCAAAAAGCCGCGATCTAGAGTGCTTCCAGATGTAACGCGGGTATGCCAACCAGGAAACGTCTTGTTGCATATGCAAGGCCATCATCCCGCCATCAATCAATTTGCCTTGTTCATCGAACCGCTTAAGCTATCCGGCGTCTGTTTATTGTCCGTTGCGTTTGGCCGAAGGCATGTCCGAACCGTTATTTCTGATCCGCTACGTGCCAGGAACGGCGCGGGATTTGCTCACGACAGGTTGTCTCTATGCACCGCAGGAATTTGCTCAAAGCATCCATGGCCATTGCGGCTTACACCGGTTTGTCGGCCAGCGGCCTGCTGGCCGCGCAGGCTTGGGCCGGGAACCGTGCCGCCGACGGCAAGGCCGTGGCGTTCGATTTCGAAACGCTCAAGGCGCAAGCCAAGCAACTGGCCACCCGTGGCTATCAAGACACTAAGCAGGTGCTGCCGCCAACCCTGGCCACCATGACCCCGCAGAATTTCAACGCCATTGGCTACGACGGTAACCATTCGTTGTGGAAAGAGTTGAACGGCCAACTGGACGTGCAGTTCTTCCATGTCGGCATGGGTTTCAAGACGCCGGTGCGCATGCACAGTGTCGACCCCAAGACCCGCGAGGCTCGCGAAGTGCATTTCCGCCCTTCGCTGTTCAACTATGAAAAAACCACGGTGGACACCCAGCAACTGACCGGCGACCTGGGTTTTTCCGGCTTCAAGCTGTTCAAGGCGCCGGAGCTGGACCGCCATGACGTGCTGTCGTTTCTCGGCGCCAGCTACTTTCGTGCGGTGGATTCCACCGGCCAATATGGCCTGTCGGCCCGTGGCCTGGCGATTGATACCTACGCGAAAAAACGCGAGGAATTCCCCGATTTCACGCAGTTCTGGTTCGAAACTCCGGACAAGAATGCCACCCGTTTTGTGGTCTATGCCCTGCTCGACTCGCCAAGCGCCACCGGCGCCTACCGCTTCGATATCGACTGCCAGGCCAATCAGGTGGTGATGGCAATCGACGCGCACATCAATGCACGCACCGCCATCGAACAATTGGGCATCGCACCCATGACCAGCATGTTCAGTTGCGGCACCCATGAACGGCGCATGTGCGACACCATCCACCCGCAAATCCACGACTCGGACCGCCTGGCCATGTGGCGCGGCAATGGCGAGTGGATCTGCCGCCCGTTGAACAACCCGGCCAAGCTGCAATTCAACGCGTTCGCCGACACCGACCCCAAAGGCTTCGGCCTGGTGCAGACCGACCATGAGTTCGCCAGCTACCAGGACACCGTCGACTGGTACAGCAAACGCCCAAGCCTGTGGGTTGAACCTACCACCGCGTGGGGTGAAGGCTCGATCGACCTGCTGGAGATCCCCACCACCGGCGAAACCCTGGACAATATCGTCGCCTTCTGGACCCCGAAAAAGCCCGTGGCCGCGGGTGATTCGCTCAACTATGGCTACAAGTTGTACTGGAGCGCACTGCCACCGGTGAGCACGCCGTTGGCGCAGGTCGACGCGACCCGGTCAGGCATGGGTGGTTTTACCGAAGGCTGGGCACCCGGCGAGCATTACCCGAAGGTGTGGGCGCGGCGTTTCGCCGTAGACTTCAAAGGCGGCGGGCTGGATCGCCTGCCAGCGGGCACCGGCATCGAGCCGGTGGTGACCTGCTCCCATGGTGAGGTGAAGGATTTCAGCGTGCTGGTGCTGGATAACATCAAGGGCTATCGCATCCTGTTCGACTGGTACCCCACCAGCGACAGTGTGGAGCCGGTGGAGCTGCGCCTGTTTATTCGCACCCAAGACCGCACCCTGAGCGAAACCTGGCTCTATCAGTACTTCCCGCCCGCACCGGAGCAGCGCAAGTACACCTGAAATTAACCGCCTGATCATTCCCACGTCGCAGCGTGGGAATGATCGCAGGTGGCTTAGAACCGCGATACGCTTTTCATCGCGCCAATCAGATACCGCATCGCCACCTGATCACTCTCGGTCAGCGCCCGGTACTGGGCCAGCAACTCCATTTCATCCGAACTCAACCTTCGACCCCGCAATGACATCCGGCGGCTCAGAAAAGACGCCATCGCACCCGCTACGCCATAGGATTTGGCCATGGACCACTACTCCTGATATCAGTCAAATACTCCTGGTGCCCATTTCCAAACTCCCCCGAAGCACAACGCTTTCGTGGTCAAGCGGCCTACCTCCCTGGGCTAGGAACCAGGCTTACCCTAAGCTTAGAAACTATCTCGTGGCACGTGGGATTTTTTTAGAGTATTCACTTAAAAAAATGGCCTCGGTAATAAAACCCTACAGCGCTTGCTTACGCCGTGGTCGATACAGGACGCAAGTTCTGGCAACCGCAAGAAAAAACCCACCGTATCAGGGTGGGTTCGACCTAACTGTGCGCGGGATCAATCGCGCAGATCCGATTCATGGATCGGCTGGTCCCGATGGGTTGCCCGCTGGTACTGCGCCGGCCAGATAGCCTTGCGCCCGCCCAGGTCATCGTCGGCATGCAGCGGCCAGTACGGGTCGCGCAGCAGTTCACGGGCCAGGAAGATGATGTCGGCCTGGCAGGTGCGCAGGATATGCTCGGCCTGGGCCGGTTCGGTAATCATGCCAACCGTGCCAGTGGCGATGCCTGATTCCTTGCGCACGCGCTCGGCGAAGCGCGTCTGGTAGCCCGGGCCGGTGGGGATCTCGGCATTGGCGGCGGTGCCCCCAGAGGACACGTCGATCAGGTCGACGCCCAGTTCTTTGAGGCGGCGCGCCAACTCCACGGTTTCATCCGGGTTCCATCCGTCTTCGACCCAATCGGTAGCCGATACCCGCACAAACAGTGGCAACTCCTGAGGCCAGGCCGCACGTACGGCCTTGGTCACCTCCAGCACCAGGCGAATGCGGTTTTCGAACGAGCCACCGTAGTGGTCCTGACGCTGGTTGCTGATGGGCGAGAGAAACTGGTGCAGCAGGTAGCCATGGGCAGCATGGATTTCCACCACTTCAAAACCTGCGGTCAAGGCACGCTTGGCGGCAGCGACAAAGTCGGCGATTACTTGCTGGATCTGCCCTTCGTCCAATTGCTTGGGCTGGGTGTGATTGGGGTCGAAGGCAATCGGCGAAGGGCCCACCGGCACCCACCCGCCCTCCTCCGGCTTGACACTGCCATGTTTGCCGATCCAGGGACGATGGGTGCTGGCCTTGCGCCCGGCATGGGCCAGTTGAATACCCGCCACCGCGCCCTGGGCCGCGATAAAGCGCGTGATACGCCGCAGCGGCTCGATCTGGGCGTCGTTCCACAGGCCCAGGTCCTGGGCGGTGATACGCCCATCAGCCGTCACGGCGGTGGCTTCGGTGAAAATCAGCCCCGCGCCCCCCACGGCTCGGCTGCCGAGATGCACCAGGTGCCAATCATTGGCCAGGCCGTCGTCGCTGGAGTATTGGCACATCGGCGAGACCGCGATGCGGTTGAGCAGGGTCAATTGGCGCAGGGTATAGGGTTCGAGCAGCTGACTCATGGCGCACCTCTTCTGGGTTCTATGGGCACTGTTCAACAGTGTTTAGAGCCTAGTCGACAACCATCGATTGCACAGGGTTCAGAAAGGAAAGCGGGAGCCGATTGCCGGCTCCCGTTATGCAGCGCCTTACATTTCGACCTGGGTGCCCAGCTCGATCACACGGTTTACCGGCAGCTTGAAGAAGCGCAGGTTACCGTTGGCGTTCTTCAACATGAAGGCGAACAAGGTTTCGCGCCAGCGCGCCATGCCCTTGATGCGCGAGGCGATCACGGTCTCGCGGCTGAGGAAATAGGTGGTGCGCATCGGGCTGAAATCCAGATCATCCAGATGACACAGCTTCAGCGCTTCGGGCACGTCCGGCTCATCGGTGAACCCGAAATGCAGGATCACGCGAAAGAAGCCTTCGCCGTAGGAGTCCACCTCGAAACGCCGTGCGGCAGGCACCCGTGGAATGTCTTCGTAGACCACCGTCAGCAGTACCACCTGCTCATGCAGCACCTGGTTGTGCAGCAGGTTATGCAACAGCGCGTGGGGCACCGCATCCGGGCGCGCGGTCAGGAACACCGCCGTGCCCTGCACGCGATGAGGCGGCTGCACGCGGATGCTGCTGATAAAAATCGGCAATGGCAGCCCACCCTCGTCGAGGCGCTCGACCAGCAATTGCTTGCCGCGCTTCCAGGTGGTCATCAACACGAACAACACGATCCCCGCCAGTACCGGGAACGCGCCGCCCTGGATCACCTTGGGCACGTTGGCGGCGAAAAACAGACCGTCCACCAGCAAGCAGCAGAGCAACACCGGCACCGCCAGCACTGGTGGCCACTTCCACAGCAACAGCATGACCGCCGACACCAGGATGGTGGTCATCAGCATGGTGCCGGTCACCGCTACGCCGTAGGCCGACGCCAGGGCACCGGAAGATTCGAAGCCCAGCACCAGCAGGATCACGCCCACCATCAACGACCAGTTCACGGCGCCGATGTAGATCTGGCCTTGCTCGGCACTCGAAGTGTGCTGGATGTGCATACGCGGGATGTAACCCAACTGGATCGCCTGGCGGGTCAACGAGAACGCACCGGAAATGACTGCCTGGGACGCGATCACGGTCGCCAGGGTGGACAAGCCCACCAGCGGGATCAGCGCCCAGCTCGGTGCCAGCAGGTAAAACGGGTTGCGCGCGGCCTCCGGATCGCCCAGCAGCATCGCGCCCTGGCCGAAATAGTTGAGCACCAGCGCCGGCAGCACCAGGATGAACCAGGCACGGGCGATAGGCTTGCGCCCGAAGTGGCCCATGTCGGCGTACAACGCTTCGGCGCCGGTCAAGGCCAGCACCACCGCGCCAAGAATTGCCACGCCGATGCCGGGGTGAACCATAAAGAAGCGCACGCCCCATGCAGGGTTCAGCGCATTCAATACTTCAGGCTGCTGCAGAATGCCGTACACCCCGAGACCGCCCAACACCAGGAACCAGGTGACCATCACCGGGCCGAACAGCTTGCCGATACGATCGGTGCCGTGTTTCTGGATCAGAAACAGCGCCACCAGCACGATCAACGCAATGGGCACCACCCATTTTTCCAGGCCGTCGAACGCCAGTTCCAGGCCTTCAATGGCCGACAATACCGAAATCGCCGGGGTGATCATGCTGTCGCCATAAAAGAGCGCCGCGCCACACAGGCCGCACACCACCAGGAAACTGCGCAATTTAGCGCGCTCCCCGGCTGCCCGCCGCGCCAACGCCGTGAGCGCCATGATGCCGCCCTCGCCCTGGTTGTCGGCACGTAGCACGAACAACATGTACTTGATCGACACCACCCAGATCAGCGACCAGAAGATCAGCGCCAGGATCCCCAACACGCCGTCATGGTTGACCTGTACTCCGTAACCGCCGTTGAACACCTCTTTAAGGGTGTAGAGCGGGCTGGTCCCGATATCGCCATAAACCACCCCGACTGCCGCCACCAGCATGCCAATCGGTTTGGCGTTTGAATGCTCGGCACCTGCTGCCTGACTACTTGCCTGACCCATCAACCACTCCTGCCCTTTGACCCAAGGTCTTTTATAAACAGCACGACTAAGCTGACCCTAGCATGCGCTGTTTTACTTCTCGAAACAGACGTTTTATTGACCCAAGGGCATTACCCGTGCGCAACGGCGCGAAGCATAGCGCAGCACTCGTCGCATTTCCCTGCATAAAGCTGGTCAAGTGCGCTGCCCGCCGATAGAATTGCGCACTTTTTGATCAGAGGCGCAACAAGCGTCCATCCGTTGCCTTGTCGTGCACGACCGGCAGCGTCATTCAATACCGAGGTTAGACATGTCCACCACCATCGCAAAAGCCAACCCCAAGGTTGGCTTTGTTTCCCTGGGTTGCCCGAAGGCTCTGGTCGACTCCGAGCGCATCCTCACGCAACTGCGTATGGAAGGCTATGACGTCGTGTCCACGTACCAGGACGCCGATGTGGTGGTGGTCAACACCTGCGGCTTTATTGATTCGGCCAAGGCCGAGTCTTTGGAAGTGATCGGCGAAGCCATCAAGGAAAACGGCAAGGTCATCGTCACCGGCTGCATGGGTGTGGAAGAAGGCAATATTCGCAACGTGCACCCAAGCGTGCTGGCTGTGACCGGCCCGCAGCAGTACGAGCAGGTGGTCAACGCCGTGCATGACGTGGTACCGCCACGCCAGGATCACAATCCGCTGATCGATCTGGTGCCGCCTCAAGGTATCAAGCTGACCCCACGCCACTACGCGTATCTGAAGATTTCCGAAGGCTGCAACCATAGCTGCAGCTTCTGCATCATCCCGTCGATGCGCGGCAAACTGGTAAGCCGCCCGGTGGGTGACGTGCTCGACGAGGCCCAGCGCCTGGTCAAATCCGGCGTCAAGGAGTTGCTGGTAATCTCCCAGGACACCAGCGCCTACGGCGTCGACGTGAAATACCGCACCGGTTTCTGGAACGGCGCGCCGGTGAAAACCCGCATGACCGAACTCTGCGAAGCCCTCAGCAGCCTGGGCGTGTGGGTGCGCCTGCACTACGTTTACCCGTACCCGCACGTGGACGAGCTGATCCCGTTGATGGCCGCCGGCAAGATCCTGCCGTACCTGGACATCCCGTTCCAGCACGCCAGCCCCAAAGTGCTCAAGGCAATGAAACGCCCGGCGTTCGAAGACAAGACCCTGGCGCGTATCAAGAACTGGCGCGAGATCTGCCCGGAGCTGATCATCCGTTCCACTTTCATCGTCGGCTTCCCCGGCGAGACCGAAGAAGACTTCCAGTACCTGCTCGACTGGCTGACCGAAGCGCAGCTGGACCGCGTCGGCTGCTTCCAGTACTCGCCGGTGGAAGGCGCTCCGGCCAACCTGCTGGACCTGGCCGTGGTGCCGGACGACGTCAAGCAAGATCGTTGGGAGCGCTTCATGGCGCACCAACAGGCGATCAGCTCTGCACGCCTGCAACTGCGCATCGGCAAGGAAATCGAAGTGCTGATCGACGAAGTTGACGAGCAAGGCGCCGTTGGCCGCTGCTTTTTCGATGCACCGGAAATCGACGGCAACGTGTTTATTGACGATGCCAGCGGCTTGAAGCCGGGCGACAAGGTCTGGTGCACCGTGACCGACGCCGACGAGTACGACTTGTGGGCTGAAAAGCGCGACTGAAGCGTGTTTGCGTAATATTTTGAAAAAGCCCCGCCTCTGACAAGATGCGGGGCTTTTTTAGGTCTATCGTTTTGCTCATCAGCGCCAATAACGCCAAGAGGCAGCGGTCATGCGACAGCATTCGGTCATCCATACGCCTAAATCCAGCGACTACCCGCGCCTGGCGCAGATCTGGGAAGCCTCGGTACGCGCCACCCACGACTTCCTGCCGGACAGCTATATCGACCTGTTGAAAAACCTGGTGCTGACCCGCTACCTGGATGCGGTGATGCTGATCTGCACCAAGGACTCGCGCCAGCGCATCACCGGGTTCGCCGGGGTGGTGGCCGGCAAGGTGGAAATGCTGTTTATCGACCCGCAACACCGTGGCCAGGGCCTGGGCCGGCAATTGCTGGGCTATGCCATCGAACACCTGAACGCCGAGGAACTGGACGTCAACGAGCAGAACCCCCAGGCGCTGGGCTTTTACCTCAAGCAGGGCTTCGAGGTGATCGGACGCACGGAGCATGATGGCCTTGGGCAGCCTTACCCGTTGCTGCATATGCGTTTGCGCCAGCTGCAACAACAGGCGCGCCAGGGCTAAATGAAATGGGCTCGGGATTAACCGGCGCCAGGCAGGTACAATAGCCGCCCCCTTTTGTTACGGCCCTTGTCATGACTGACCCCATACGCCTCTCCAAACGCCTTATCGAACTGGTCGGTTGCTCCCGTCGGGAGGCTGAGCTGTTTATCGAAGGCGGCTGGGTCTCGGTGGACGGCGAAGTGATCGACGAGCCGCAGTTCAAGGTCACAACCGAAAAAGTCGAGCTGGACCCAGAGGCCAAAGCCACCCCGCCAGAGCCGGTGACCATTCTGTTGCACGCGCCGGCAGGTATGGACGCTGAAACCGCCATGGCCACGATCAGCGCCGAAACCTTGTCTGAAGAACACCGCTTCAGCAAGCGCCCGCTCAAGGGGCATTTCCTGCGCCTGACCGCCAGCGCCGACTTGCAAGCCAAGGCCAGCGGCTTGCTGGTGTTCACCCAGGACTGGAAGATTCTGCGCAAGTTGACCGCCGATGCCGCCAAGATCGAGCAGGAATACGTAGTAGAAGTCGAAGGCGACATGGTTGCCCACGGCCTCAACCGCCTGAACCACGGCCTGACCTACAAAGGTAAGGAACTGCCCGCCGTGAAAGCCAGCTGGCAGAACGAAAACCGCCTGCGCTTTGCGATGAAAAACCCGCAACCCGGCGTGATCGCACTGTTCTGCGAAGCCGTTGGCCTGAAAGTCATCGCCATCCGCCGCATCCGCATCGGCGGTGTGTCCATTGGCAAGGTGCCAGTGGGCCAATGGCGCTACCTGTCCGGCAAAGAGAAGTTCTAAGCCGTTCCCCTTTTCCCGACACCGCCTGATTGGGCGGCGTCATCAGTTCAATAGCAGGATTGCTCACCATGATTCACAACGACGTACTGCGCAGCGTGCGCTACATGCTCGACATCAGCGACAACAAGATGGTCGAGATCATCAAGCTCGGCGGCATGGACGTGACCAAGGAAGACCTGCTGACCTACCTCAAGAAAGATGAGGAAGAAGGCTTCGTGTTCTGCCCGGATGAAGTCATGGCTCACTTCCTCGATGGCTTGGTCATCTTCAAGCGCGGCAAGGACGAAAGCCGTCCACCGCAGCCGATCGAAACGCCGGTGACCAACAACATCATCCTGAAAAAGCTGCGCGTGGCCTTCGAACTCAAGGAAGACGACATGCATGCCATCCTCAAGGCAGCGGAGTTCCCGGTGTCCAAGCCAGAGCTGAGCGCGCTGTTCCGCAAGTTCGGCCATACCAACTACCGCACCTGTGGTGATCAGTTGCTGCGTAACTTCCTCAAGGGCCTGACCTTGCGGGTCCGTGCCTAAGCCATGAGTTACCAGGTCTCGCCCGTCGGTTTCGTACGCTCCTGCTTCAAGGAGAAGTTCGCCATCCCGCGCCAACCGCAACTGGCACCGGCTGCCCGTGGCGTACTGGAGTTGGTGGCGCCGTTCGACCAGGGCGAGGCGGTGCAGGGGCTGGAACAGGTCAGCCATGTGTGGTTGCTGTTCCTGTTTCATCAGGCCCTTGAAGACAAGCCACGCCTGAAAGTGCGCCCGCCACGCCTGGGCGGCAATACGTCCATGGGCGTGTTTGCCACCCGTGCAACCCATCGACCCAACGGCATTGGCCAATCGGTGGTCAAGCTGGACAAGGTGGAACCGGGGCGACTGTGGATTTCCGGGATCGACTTGCTCGATGGCACGCCGGTGCTGGATATCAAGCCATATGTGCCCTATGCCGACATTGTCGACAGCGCTACCAACAGCATCGCCAGCAGCGCGCCGCAACTGATTGCGGTGCAGTGGCTGAAGACGGCGCTGCAACAGGCGCAAGGCCACGCTCAACGCCTCGGCGAGCCGTTGGTGGAACTGATTGAGCAGTGTTTGGCGCAGGATCCGCGGCCGGCGTATCAGGTTCCTACGTCGGAACGGGAATACGGTGCGCAATTCTGGGATGTGGATGTGCGCTGGCACTACCCGGAACCCGGGATGATTTGTGTGCTGGAAGTGGTTCCCGCCGGATAAACCGGAGACTGAATGTGGGAGGGGGCTTGCTCCCGATAGCAGTGGGTCAGTCACCAGATGCAGTGACTGACACTCCGCCATCGGGGGCAAGCCCCCTCCCACATTTTGATCTGCTTACTGACGCGGTATTACTTCTCGACGAACGCACGCTCGATCAGGTAATCACCCGGCTCACGCATCCGCGGCGAAACCTTCAGGCCGAAGCTGTTCAGCACTTCGCTGGTCTCATCCAACATGCTTGGGCTGCCGCACAGCATGGCGCGGTCGTCTTCGGGGTTGATCGGTGGCAGGCCGATGTCGCTGAACAGCTTGCCACTGCGCATCAGGTCGGTCAGGCGGCCTTCGTTTTCGAACGGCTCGCGGGTCACGGTCGGGTAGTAGATCAACTTGTCACGCAGGGCCTCGCCGAAGAATTCGTTCTGCGGCAGGTGCTCGGTGATGAATTCGCGATAGGCGACTTCGTTGACGTAACGTACGCCGTGGCACAGGATCACTTTTTCGAAACGCTCATAGGTCTCCGGATCCTGGATCACGCTCATAAATGGGGCGAGGCCAGTGCCGGTGCTGAGCAGGTACAGGTGTTTGCCCGGCTTCAAATCGTCAAGCACCAGGGTGCCCGTCGGTTTTTTGCTGATGATGATCTCGTCGCCTTCCTTCAAGTGCTGCAATTGGGAAGTCAGCGGGCCATCCGGCACCTTGATGCTGAAGAATTCCAGATGCTCTTCCCAGTTCGGGCTGGCAATCGAGTAAGCGCGCATGAGCGGGCGGCCGTTGGGCTGTTGCAGGCCGATCATCACGAACTGACCGTTCTCGAAGCGCAGGCCCGGATCGCGGGTGCACTTGAAGCTGAACAGAGTGTCGTTCCAGTGATGAACACTGAGGACACGCTCGTGGTTCATGTTGCTCATGTACGGGGGACTCCTGGAAATGGGTCTGCGCCAAAGGTAAGGATGCGCAATTGCACAGCATTCTAATGGCGGCGACAATATCTGTTAACTGGATTATTAAGATAAGGGTTATCGGTTATATCGATATGCGATTTACTCTCCGTCAACTGCAAGTTTTCGTCGCCGTCGCCCAGCAGGAAAGCGTCTCTCGCGCTGCTGGCCTTCTGGCCTTATCTCAATCCGCCGCCAGCACGTCGATCACCGAGCTGGAGCGTCAATCCAGCTGCCAATTGTTCGACCGCGCCGGCAAACGCCTGAGTCTCAACGCCCTCGGTCACCAGCTATTGCCCCAGGCGGTTGCACTGCTGGACCAGGCCAAAGAGATCGAGGACCTGCTCAACGGCAAGTCCGGCTTCGGCTCCCTGGCGGTCGGCGCCACGCTGACCATCGGCAATTACCTGGCGACGCTGCTGATTGGCAGCTTTATGCAGCAGCATCCCGAAAGCCAGGTGAAACTCCATGTGCAGAACACTGCACATATCGTGCATCAGGTAGCGCACTACGAAATTGACCTGGGTCTAATTGAGGGCGACTGCAGCCACCCGGATATCGAGGTGCAGACGTGGGTAGAAGATGAGCTGGTGGTGTTCTGTGCGCCGCAGCATCATTTGGCCAAGCGTGGCGTGGCCACCATGGACGAATTGACCCACGAAGCGTGGATCCTGCGCGAACAAGGCTCGGGCACGCGCCTGACGTTTGACCAGGCCATGCGCCATCATCGCAGCGCGCTGAATATCCGTCTGGAACTGGAACACACCGAGGCGATCAAGAGGGCAGTGGAGTCGGGGTTGGGGATCGGCTGCATTTCGCGGCTGGCGCTGCGCGACGCGTTCCGCCGCGGCAGCCTGGTACCGGTGGAAACCCCGGACCTGGACCTGGCCCGGCAGTTCTACTTCATCTGGCATAAGCAGAAATACCAGACCTCGGCGATGCGCGAGTTTCTCGAACTGTGCCGCGCCTTCACCGCTGGGGTGCAGCGCAGCGACGAGATCGTACTGCCGAGTATCGCCTGATCGTCAGATCAGAATCACAGCCCACACCAGGGTGATCATGGTCAGTGCCACAAATTGCGCGGCGCTGCCCATGTCCTTGGCGTTCTTCGACAGCGGATGGCGGTCCAGGGAAATACGGTCAATGGCCGCTTCTACCGCAGAGTTGAGCAACTCGACAATCAACGCCAGCAGGCACACCGCAATCAGCAGTGCCCGCTCGACCCGGCTGACCTGCAGGAAAAAGCTCAAAGGGATCAGGATGACGTTCAACAACACCAACTGACGGAACGCCGCCTCGCCGGTGAAAGCTGCGCGCAGACCATCCAGGGAATAGCCCCCTGCATTGAAGATACGTTTGATACCGGTTTGACCCTTGAAAGGCGACATAGATGTAGGCAACTGAACCAAAGAAGTGGGGAAGCTAGATCACGCAAAGTCAAAAAAGCGTGAAGCGGCTGTAACTTAATGTTGCGAGATTGACTCAAGTTGTTGCAAGAGCAACGCCGCCTGGGTCCGAGTACGCACCCCCAGCTTACGGAAAATCGCCGTGACATGGGCCTTGATGGTCGCCTCCGACACGCTCAATTCGTAGGCAATCTGCTTGTTCAGCAAACCTTCGCAGACCATGGTCAGCACCCGGAACTGCTGGGGTGTGAGACTGGCCAGGCCATCACGGGCGGCCTTGGCTTCGTCGGACACGTTGATTTGTTCAAACGCCTGGGGCGGCCAGGACACATCGCCGTCCAATACCGCGCGCACGGCTTTCTGGATATCTTCCATCGCGCTGGACTTGGGAATGAAGCCACTGGCGCCAAACTCCTTGGAGCGCACCACCACGTCGGCTTCCTCCTGGGCCGAGACCATCACCACGGGGATCTGCGGGTATTGCCCGCGCAGCAGCACCAGCCCGGAAAAGCCGTAGGCACCGGGCATGTTCAGGTCGAGCAGCACCAGGTCCCAGTCGGATTTTTCGGTGAGACGAGCTTCCAGTTCGGCGATGCTGGCCACTTCGACCAGGCGAACATCAGGGCCAAGCCCCAGGGTGACTGCCTGATGCAGAGCGCTGCGAAACAGCGGATGGTCATCGGCTATCAGGATTTCGTATGTGGCCATTGGTTAAATGATCCTGTTTTTTATGGCAGCCCTGATGGTTCAGGGCTCACCAATACACAAGGCGACGGCCTGGCAGCTATCGCCACAGGGCCTGCTCAACGTCAAAAGCACATGAAACGACGTCGAGCATTCACGGTTGCGCCCCAATCGGCGCCCAGCATGACCAGCGTAGCCTGGAGGGTCAAGCACTACGCCCGCGGGCATTTTAGCGGGTTGCAGGTTTACGGTGCCATCATGCAAACGTCGTCTGGTTATACCGCCGGGATGTAGGGTGCAAGGCGAGTATGCACAACGTCCGTCGGGTCCAGCGGCATTTGGAACTTGGCAGCCAGGTAATGGGTGCTGAATACATCGAGATAGGCATCCAGCACTTCGCTGGCGGCCACGTCTTCGGCCAACTCCAGACACAGTGCCGCCACCTCGGCGGTGCAGAAATGGTCATCACGCTTGGAACGCCGCAGTTTGTAGCGCGATAACTGCTCAGGGGCCAGGCTCAGGACCGGCAAATGCTCAAGGTAGGGACTTTTGCGAAACATCTTGCGCGCTTCGCTCCAGGTGCCGTCCAGCAGGATGAACAGCGGGCGCTTGCCCTCCTCCATGCGCACTTCACTGACCACCCGTTCCGGTGCCACGAATTCACCGGGGAAGACAATATATGGCTGCCACTGCGGATCGGCCAACAACCTGAGCAAATCGGGGTCGACTTCGGTGCGCGACCAAGCGAATGCAGTGGTGTCGTGTATGACATCAGCGATCAGCCAACCCGTGTTGCTGGGTTTCATCGGCTCAACGTCATGCATCAACAGGCACATGGCCGACTTGGCTTGTACCTGGGGCCGCCAGGCACATAAGCAGTACTCGGGAATTACCCGACAGCCGGGGCAACGCTCAGCTCGGGAACCACGATTAAGAAACGGCCTGACGGCACGCGCCAGACGCTGAGCACGCAAACGGGAAACGGCGTGGCTCATCGGGCACGCGGCGAAGAAAAGGGAATCGACACGGGAGAAACTCGTGAAAAACAGAAGTCCCGCAGTTTACCAGCGATACGCCTGGCTGTAGTGGCAAGGGCTCACCTATAATTGCGCGCCACTGAACGCACAGCGCAGTGGCTGGTCTATGCACCAGTAACCGAATCAGGAGAGTTTCATGCTGCGTTCCATGCTGCGCCTTGTTGCCCCATCCCTCGCCATAGCGTTGGTCTTGCCTATGGGCGCCCACGCGGCCTCGCTGCTGGAGGCTCAAATGAACAGGAAGCTGCAAAGCGTCGCGGCCGAAAGCAACAAGGACCTGCCCCGGGAAATTGATGAAAAGACCCTGGAAGTGGCCTACACCGTTGAAGGTATGCAGCTGATCGATCACCTCAGCGTTCAGCCTGATCGTGCCGAACAGATGCGTGCCAACCCCAAGGCTGTGTATTTCCAGCTCGGCCGCAGCGTCTGCACCAACCCAGGCTACCGCGAACTGATGGCAAAGGGTGCTGTAATGCGCTACGAAATCACCGAGAACAAGACCAACCGCCCCGTGGCTTCGGTCAAGTTCGTTGAAGCCGATTGCCCGGCTCCGACAAAGAAGAAAAAGTAACCACTGCCAAACCCTCGCGCGCGGCTGTCCAGCGGCGCGCAATCCTTCGATCCGTTTTCTGCCAACGACTGAACGCTCTGATGCGTAACCAATAAGCGGTTGCCAGCCAAGGGTTTTTCGGCCCATGATCAAGCCATCCCATACGCCCGCCCACAGCTATTTCAATGCTGTTCAGTAACACTTTCAGGGCATAAGCGGCCTGCCCTCCTGTGGCATGCAACGACACATGCAGTGTCGTGGCCCCGACGACGCTCTCGTCGACTATCCGGCCCTGTAAAGAAGGAGAAGTTGAATGCCTTATGAATCCAATGATCAGTTGCTTCGTCATTTTGAAGAAAACGGGACCGACCTCACGCAGCAGGTCGACGCGCAAATCCAGTTGATCGCCCCCAATAGCCCGAATATCCCCCTTTATCGCGACATGATCCTTACCGTTCTGCGCATGGCCCAGGACGACCGGGATCGCTGGAATGCCAAGATCACCCTGCGCGCCATTCGTGAATTAGACCATGCATTTCGCGTACTCGAACAATTCAAGGACCGGCGCAAGGTGACGGTGTTCGGCTCGGCACGTACACCAGTGGAAAGCCCACTGTATGCGCTGGCCCGAGAGGTGGGTGCAGCATTGGCGCGCTCCGACCTGATGGTGATCACCGGCGGTGGCGGCGGCATCATGGCGGCAGCCCACGAAGGCGCGGGCCTGGCGCACAGCCTGGGGTTCAATATCACCCTGCCGTTTGAACAGCACGCCAACCCCACCATCGATGGCACCGAAAACCTGCTGTCATTCCACTTCTTCTTTACCCGCAAGTTGTTCTTCGTCAAGGAAGCCGACGCGCTGGTGTTGTGCCCAGGCGGTTTCGGCACCCTGGACGAGGCTTTGGAAGTACTGACCCTGATCCAGACTGGCAAGAGCCCGCTGGTGCCAGTGGTGTTGCTGGATGCGCCGGGCGGTGGGTTCTGGCAAGGTGCCCTGGACTTTATCCGCAGCCAGTTGGAAGCCAACCGCTATATCCTGCCCACTGACCTCAAGCTGATACGCCTGGTCTACAGCGCCGAAGAAGCAGTGGATGAAATCAACCAGTTCTATGCCAACTTCCACTCCACCCGTTGGTTGAAACGCGAGTTTGTGGTGCGCATGAACCATCCTCTCAGTGAGCGTGCTCTGGCCCATTTGCAGCAAGAGTTTGCCAGCCTGCGGCTCAGTGGCGAGTTTCAACAACTCGCCTATACAGGCGAAGACCATGACGAACCAAGGTTCAGTCACTTGACCCGCCTGGTGTTCAACTTCAATGGCCGCGACCAGGGGCGACTGCGTGAATTGGTGGATTACATCAACCTGCCGGAAAACTGGGCACAGGCCCAAGGCAAGACGCAGCAACGCGTGACATCACTGCCGGCGTAGTTTTTTGCAGGCGAAAAAAAAGGCCCACTATTTTCATAGTGGGCCTTTTCGTTTTGGGGCGTTCAGTCGTCCATATCGCGGCCGCTCAACAAGCGGCTGATCATGTCCATCGAAAACCCGCGATAGCTCAGAAAGCGCCCTTGCTTCGCACGCTCCCTGGCGTCAATCGGAAGGTGCCCCGCAAACTTGCGACGCCAAGTGTCTTCCAACTGCGACTGCCAGTTGATACCGCACTCACGCAGGGCAAGGTCGATATCGGCACGTTGCAGACCACGCTGGCTCAGCTCTTCACGAATCCGCGCAGGGCCGTAACCGGAGCGCGCTCGATAGGACACAAAACTTTCAAGGTAACGGGCTTCCGACAACAGCCCTTCTTCTGTCAAACGGTCGAGGGCTGCTTCGATCATCTCAGGCTCTGCGCCGCGCTGACGCAATTTACGCGTCAGCTCGACTCGGCCATGCTCGCGGCGAGCGAGCAGGTCCATTGCAGTGCGCCGAACGGCAACGAGTGTATCCAGTACAACAGTCATCGTTTGCTTCAGATATCAGTGTCGGCTTCTTCCATCTCGTCAACCGGCTCGCGGTTAGCGGCAGCTTTCACGTCCGGCGCCGGGGTCAGCAGCTTGTCGCGAATCTGCTTCTCAAGCGTGGCGGCGATATCCGGGTTGTCCGCCAGGAACTTGGCCGAGTTGGCCTTGCCCTGACCGATCTTGCTGCCGTTGTAGGCATACCAGGCACCGGACTTCTCGACGAAACCGTGCAGTACACCCAGGTCGATCATCTCGCCGTTCAGGTAAATACCCTTACCGTAGAGGATCTGGAACTCGGCCTGACGGAATGGCGGGGCCACTTTGTTCTTCACAACCTTGACGCGAGTTTCGCTACCGACAACCTCGTCACCTTCCTTCACCGCGCCAGTACGGCGGATATCCAGACGGACCGAAGCGTAGAACTTCAGCGCGTTACCACCGGTGGTGGTTTCCGGGCTGCCGAACATCACGCCGATCTTCATGCGGATCTGGTTGATGAAGATCACCAGGCAGTTGGCGTTCTTGATGTTACCGGTGATTTTACGCAGCGCCTGGGACATCAGGCGGGCTTGCAGGCCCACGTGCATGTCACCCATTTCGCCTTCGATTTCAGCCTTGGGTACCAGGGCAGCCACGGAGTCGACCACGATCACGTCGATGGCGTTGGAGCGCACCAGCATGTCGGTGATTTCCAGGGCTTGCTCGCCGGTGTCCGGCTGGGAAACCAGCAGGTCATCGACGTTGACGCCCAGCTTGCCGGCGTATTCAGGATCCAGGGCGTGCTCGGCGTCGACGAACGCGCAGGTGGCGCCCATCTTTTGTGCCTGGGCAATCACCGACAGGGTCAGGGTGGTCTTACCGGAAGATTCAGGACCGTAGATTTCAACGATACGGCCTTTTGGCAGGCCGCCAATGCCGAGCGCGATGTCCAGACCCAGAGAGCCAGTGGAAATAGCCGGGATCGCCTGACGGTCGTGATCGCCCATACGCATTACGGCACCCTTGCCGAATTGACGTTCGATCTGACCCAGGGCCGCAGCCAAGGCTTTCTTCTTGTTGTCGTCCATTAAAGTCCTCACGTAATCAATAAGGCCTGACGGCCAACACCTGTATAAGTAGACAGTATTGTTCCACAAAGATCGGTGATCGCCTACCCCTGATTCTCGATTTCTGCTGCAGCTCGTCGCAACAAGCCCTCCAGTGCGGCTTTTACCGTTTGTCGGCGCACCTCGTCGCGGTTGCCGGGGAAGTGCGCAAGCTCGGCCGTCACCTCGTCGCCCACTGCAAAGGCCAGCCAAACGGTGCCCACCGGCTTGTCTGGCGAGCCGCCATCCGGACCGGCGACACCGCTGACCGCCACGGCAAACCGCGCCAGGCTTTTTTCCTGCGCGCCGCGGGCCATCGCCTCCACTACTTCCTGGCTGACGGCGCCTACTTTGGAAAAGAGTTTTTCCGGCACGTTCAACTGCCGGGTCTTCTGCCGGTTGGAATAGGTGACATAGCCCGCCTCGAACCAGGCAGAACTGCCCGGGATCCGCGTGATGGCCTCGGCAATGCCGCCGCCGGTACAGGACTCGGCAGTGGTGACGTGGGCACTGAGCACCTGCAAACGGCGACCCAGTTCAGCAGCCAGTTGAGTGATTTCCTTCACGGTCGTCTCCAGGAGTGGGCGGGGGTTCGCCTACCCTACAGGAGCCTATCGGCCATGCAAGATACAGAGTGCATCAAGAGGCTAACGCGCGACGGCCTGCACATAGGCCTGGCAAGCGCGCAAGGCGATCAGGGCGCTGTCGCCGTCGTCGGTGATGCGGATAATTCGCTGAGCATGCGCCGGGTCAAGTCGGGCTCGCGGGGCTGCATGAACCATGCTGCCGGCGGCGGAGGTGGCAGGCACTGTGCAGCCAGTGGCGGCGCTGTCGAGAAGGACTGACAGCCGCACATCAGCAGTGGCCAGGCGATCGCGCAGAGCCGCTTGGTTGCGTTGGGCATCGTTCAATTCCTGAATGTGTTGGTGGTCGCTAGTCGAGAGCTGTTGTTCAAGGGCCAGGCGTTTGGTCTGTTCGGCCTGTTGCTGGCGAAGGATTGCCTGGCTTTGTTGGCTGAGCGCTTGCGCGTGGACCACCGATTGCAGCTCCAACTGCGCCCTGTATCGCCACGCCTGTACCTGCCAGACCAACGCCATGAGCAGACACACACCAATCAAGCGAAACACACCTAGGAAACGCATAGCACCGCCTTCGCCCGGGCCCACAACTGCAAACGGTCGTCCAGACCGTTGAGGCCGCCGTTGATACGCCGGGTGATGGTGGTGAACTGGTCTTTGTCGGCGAGCTCGTTGAGGCCGTTGCTTTGCCAGAACCAGGCGGCGGATTCGCAGGCCCATTGCGGCTGCTCAAGCAACTGCGGTTGTCGCAGCAGGCGATCGTCACCGAACAGCGCTTGGCTGCACGCAAGGTAATTACGGCGGCCGGTTATCTGGATCAACCCTCTGCCACGATACTTTTGTCCATCTTCGTCCGCTTCGGGAGTGTTACCCAGGCGCGCCGCCAAGACGCCGGTGTCGTATTTGCTCAGGTATTGATCACTGCCCAGCTCGCGCACGTAGTGCAGTTCACCGGACTCGTGACCGATTTGAGCGAGGAAGGCTGCGGCGCGTTGGGGAGTGCTGATTTGCCGATTCAGCATTGCCAAGTTGAGTGAGGATATGAAAACGCCCGCTAGAGAGCGGGCGCGTGGGAAGACTTGCTGAAGTTGCGTGAGCGTCATGGGATGACCTTGCCACGAGCCACCGCCCTGGCCGCCAGAATCTCTGCGGGTACGGGCGTGTTCTCTTCAAGGAACCGCAAACTGTACCAGTCGGTAGACGCCAGATAAGCGAGGGCCTCACGCGAGTCCGCCTGTGCCTGGAGGTCTTGGGGCGTCTGGTTTTGTTCAAGCTTCGACAAATCAAACATCGCTCAAGCCCTCCGCGGGTTTGGCTAAGTGAGTGGGCAGATCAATCGGCTCGACCGGAAAGGGAACCGGCCCCGCCGATACCTGGAGCCTGCCGTTCTGCCACATGTAAGCTGGCGCATCCGCGTTGACGGCCAGCTTCAAGGTCAATTCGATCTCGCCATTACGACGGCTGACGGGCCCTGCGAACAATTCATGCCCGATGGCGGACATCGGCAGGGTCATCCCGTCAGGGATCAGCGAAAGGTCAATCCTCTGGTCATTCAGGATCAATATTTCACCTTCGACAAAGGCTGTCGTGGGAGTCGCGGTGCCAAGAGGCCGAAAAGGAACATGGTGAATAATCATGCGTGCCATCTCCCGATTGCCGTCACTGTCACGATATTGTTCAGCGTCCGGTCAGACATAAAAAAGTAGGAACCACTATTGCCGTAGCACCTGGCCGACATGTCCCAGTCAATCGACGGGTAAATGTTGGGGAACACCGCCACAGGCGTATCCGCGAAAGCCGCCAGCCATGCAACGTTGCGCGTGACACCAGCGGTGTAGCCGGTGAAGCGCTGCTGACAGATTTGCAAACCGCCGGCAAAGCGGAAGTACCAATTATCAAGCGAACCACCGCGCTCGATGAGCCCCGAATTAATCGGCAGGGCACCCGAAGGGCCAGCGTTGAGTACCCCGGAAATCGCGTTGCCGTTATGAAGAATGCTGCGCCAGTTGGGCGCAGCCGCGCCTGGGTTGACACTGAACTGGCGGAAGTGAATACCGTCCCCCGATACCGCCATCGACAACTGCGCACGCCATTGCGGGTCATGGCCCCACGCCTGGGACAGCACACTGATCGCACCAAAGCCCGGCACACCGTCGGGGTGTAGGTAGTAGCTGTACAGGCCGGTATTGGCTTTGTTGGGCGAAGCGGTTTGCGCCGCCGATAGTCCCATCAATTCTCCCGGCGTCGCGCCTGGCGCAGTCCCCAGAGCGAAAACCGAGGTATTGATTTCGGCGCGCCACGGCGTCCACTGGCCATCAGCCCGTCGACCACGGGTGAAAACCGACTCATCCAGCATGGCTTTCGCGGTTTGCCAGATATAGCCACCCGAGTTGGCAATCTGCAGGATCTGCACATAAGGATTGGGGAGGTTGGCGCCCCCATTACCAAACTGAAACAACCCACTGACACGCGGCAGTTCGTTGGCATCGTCGGTGGGCTGTTTCGAAATGGGCTCGGCACCCCAGCCCGCATGACCCATCATTGACACCCGCCCTGGGGTGAAGTCGTCGCTGCCGCTCACCACGTTTTGAGTGGCTGCAGTGCCCAACTGAGCCTGGCGGGCGAACAGCTCCTGGGTCATTGCGTTGATCTTGATACTGGCGCTGCGCGGTGTGTCACCGCCGACGCCAGTGGGTGCCGCACCAATATTGATTTCCTGTCGTGCCATGTGGACTCTCCATAGTCATTTCAATAAAAAGCCCGCACAAAGGCGGGCACCGGAAACGCCAGTCAACTATTCAAAAAACTGGCACGACCACCGGAGCCGAATCAGCGATTTCACAATGCAAAGAGACGGCCCCCACCAACTCGTAGGGTTGCCCATCTTTTTGCAATTTAACGGTCATGATTTTTCGGGAGTACGTGACAACTGCCGAAACCTCTTTCTCACCCACTCCCATGCTGTAGCCCCACCCACTTCCTTCAGGCGCCAGCGGGATAAGGCCCAACGTACCGCGCACTTCATAGACACCTTGAGCCTTTCGCTTCGAGGTGACTTTCTGATTGCTGAACGGAACAACCGTACAAGTCCCCTCAGCCCCGCGTAGTTCAATGACTGCTCTCATTTTCAAATCGCCTTTATCGAGCCATCGGCCTGCTTTGCGCAGTTGGCCGTGTTCAGAGTGGTGATGACATTCAGCGCGCCCATGTTCATGCCGGCGGTAGGCGGTGCGATGTCCGCCTCCGTGATCCAGTTCGATGCAAAGGCTGCAGGCACTTCAAGGGTGCCGGTCTGAATTGAGTACATCGCAAACCGGGGCAGGTAGACCACTCCGGGAAAACCGATGTAAATGGACATCAGGCCGGTCTCTGGACGGCGGTATACGCTGACTTTCAACGATGCACCGCTTTGCACGCTGCCGATGGCCGGGGATGCCGCATTCAACAGCGCAACGCCGGAATTGAACGAGCCTTGGTAGTAGTACCAGGACAGGTCGAGCGTAAATGGCGACGTGTAGCCGTTTATGCAGCCCACACACCGAATCAACGGTGACTCGCTCTCGGTGTAGGGCATGGTGGTGTGGATGGTCAGCGAGGAAACCAGAGAACCACTGGCCCTCCCCGCCTCCGTGGTGTTTTGCCCAAGCAGGCGCTCACCATCGGCCTGGAAGGCACGCGACTTGAGACCCAGCCGTTGCTGGGTGGAAGCCAGGCCCGGGCCGTCGGTGAGGACTTTTTGCCAGGGTTGCCAAACACCCACAACCTCCACACGAACCCACCTCGAAGCGTCGTTGACGACGAAGTACTCTTGCATGGTATAGCCGGCGCCGGCCTCATTGACGGTCAACCAACCGTTTTGGCCTGTGGGGGTATGCAAGCCGGATATTGAATAATAGGTGCCCGCTTTGCGCACACCATCAAGGTCTGCTTCCGGGAGGGGATTGTAGGCACCCACGCCGAAGTCGCCCACGCGAACGACTCGGCCTGGAGTATGGTCATCGGCGCTTGTCGTCAATATGCCGGAAGCCGCCGAGCCAAGTGCATCCATCCGGCTATATAGCTCTTGAGTCATTGCGTTGATTTTAAAGTTAGCGCTACGCGGAGTATCACCCCCTACGCCGCTGGGGCGCGTACCGAGATCAATTTCTTGTCGTGACATCCTTCACCTCCAAATTGAAAATCCATTTCAAGCTCAGCAATATCCTTATCTTGTTATCTCTCGTAGTCATATCCCGCTTACGTCTACTACGAGGTAGCTGTAGGCTTCAGCTCGATAATTAAACTCTTTCACCTGATGCTGCTTGGTATAACCAAAATAATAATAATATTTGACCTTGAAATTTATTTTACCTGGGCCGTGAGTGAAGAAGTTGGTGCTCGCATACTCATTAATCCTAAAGTTCCCACCGCCACCTGTAAATTGCGTGGTGCGCCAACTTCGCCCACATCGGCCTCCAAACACAACTGCATATTTCTTGCCTGCTTCATAATTATGATCGCCGACCACCGCCTCAAAATTATCCGTTCCGACCAATACGTCTCTTACAATTAACTGAGGCGTCGTCGCGTCATACACCAACTCGCCATGGTCATTGAATATCTGCATGCCAAAGGCACCTCCCGCAGACACGCCCGGCCGGAAACGATATACATCCAAGTTGACGATCGTTGAACCATCCGTGACGTAACGCTGGATGTAACCGCCGCCACTGCGCGATACATTCGCCAGGCACACTGAGTGAGCTTCATTCTGGGCGCGTACAGCCACAATTTCCTCGGCATCCGGTATCCAGACATCCAAGTACTGCCCCCACGCCGGGTTACTGCTGGTGGCAGTACTCACCTGAGTTGTCTTACTCACAAAACCGTAGGTTTTAAAGTTTTGATCAAGGAGGACACTACGGTCATCGTTTAAAACTTGAAAGCCAATAGCCATCATGAAATACCGTACGTAATAAGCCCTGGATTGACAGAGGCACTCCACATCAAGGTGTTCTGCGAAATACGGCATTGGGGCCCATCAGTAACATTGATGCCGGCCTCAAGTGTGACCATATACCAAGGACGACCTTGGGCAAATGCATCGACCACCAACGAACCTGCTCCCGTGCCGCTGCTTATTCTGCCAATGACCCGGGCAAGCCGAGTATTTACATCGACCAGCACTCCGCCCTGTGCATTGAACGCTTGAAATCCTGCTGCCATAGCCTCTCTCCTGTTGATGGGTTGGTGATTAACCCCAGATCCCGAATCGAACACGCAATACCTGGTTAGCATCAAACACTTGAACCAATTGATTGCTGATGGTCATCCGGCCACCGCCCCCTACCCCGTTAAGTTCCAACCCCCCCGCCTTGTCAAGCTTCCAACCACGGACACCCGGCTGATAATCATTGGACTGAATAACCTGACCAATTTTGGCGTTAGTGATCGTGCCGTTCTGAATGAATGCACTATCGATAAACGTCTCAGTCCCCCTGACTGCGAAGGGCGTTGTCGGCTTACCCGGGGTATTTTCGTTATAAATCGCAAACTGATCCGCCGAAATCAGAAACTGACTTTGCAACCCACCTGGACCATTCTCGATGCCCAACCCAATACCGGCGAACTTATAACCACCACCCGCAGCAACTTGCATCCGCACTGACCAATTCGCCGCCAACTTCCCATTGGTATCCGCAATCGCCGAGGCATTGGTCTGGATACTCACTGACTGTTGGTTAACTTTGGTCTGTACCGTTTCAATGCTTTGGGCCAGCGTTTTATCCGCAGTGGCCAAGGTCGTCAGTCGCGTATCGATCGATGCCGAGTTGTTATTGACCTTTGCATCCAGCTGCGTAACCCGCTGGCCAAGGGCTTCATCTCGGGAGGCAGAAGCGCTGTCTACGTTGGTGATACTGGCCTGGTTCTGACTGACCCTTGCATCCAGCCGCGTAACCCGCTGGGCAAGGGCTTCATCCCGGGAAGCAGAAGCGCTGTCTACGGTGGTAATACTGGCTCGGTTCTGATTGACCCTCACCTCCAACGCATCCGTCTTCATCGCTTGGGCAATATCACCCTCGGCAATCGCCGACATCACCGACCAAGTGCCAGCCATGGAAACGTCATCGCCCGCGAATGAGGTTTGCTCGTCACCTGCCATCTTCGGGTTGACCTGGGCATACACCCCGTCGGTTTTCTGGGCAGTACTGGTGACCTTGCCGTCCACCGTCTCAATCGCCGTTTTGTTCTGCTGGATCTGCAACGCCAGTGCATTGCTGGTTTGCACCAGGGAGCCAATGTCCAGCCAATAAGCCGCGTTAGGCGGTGGGCTGTTAGCCGGTACTGCCTGGATAGCCTGGTAAAGATGACTCTCCTGGCGTACAAACTCGCCACTGGCATATGCCCTGGCCGCGTCGTACAGCAACGCATCCGTGACTTGATCAACCAGTGCTTGCAGTTCTTTACGGGTATTGTCTAATCGGTCGTTGACCGAACCCGAGCCAGATCCATCAATCAACTCGATACGGTCGAGCAAGTGCTTGCCCAGTTCCGTCTCGCTGATTTGCCCTGCGATCAGATCCAGAATCGGCGACGCATCCGAACTCGCTTGCCCGTTGACGCCCGACCCGCTTGGAAACCACGGCCCGATATTGCCCGTGCGATCCACCAACCGTGCCCAGAAAAACAACGACGTCCCCGCCGCCAGCCCCATCATGGTCAAATCGGTCTGCGGATAGGCGTAATCCCCCAGCTTGGTTGCCATCGCCAAATCAGCGGTTTTCCCGTACCAGATCTCCGTGCGCTGCAAATCCGCTGTGCTCACCCCCTGCGGAATCTGCCATTTGACCTTGATCGCAAACACCAACGACTCCGTCGTCAGCGCTGCCACGGTCGGCGGCAGTGTGGTCTTGCCGTTAAGGACGGTCTCCACGGACTCGCTATACAGGGAGCCGATATCCAGCGCGTTGATCGCCCGCACCTTGGCCACATAACGCCCGGCATAAATGCCGGACACCTCGATAGAACTGCCGCCCGTGCGGCCAGCGTAGACCCACTCACCGTCGTTCTTGCGCCAGTAAGCCTCATAGGCGATGGCATTGGCCGCCCGCTGCCACTCGATGGTCATGACATTGACCGCACTGCCTTGCTCGACGAAATGGTCATTGCTGACCGTCACGCCGGTAGGTGCTGCTTGCACGCTCGGCGGGATCACGGTGATCGGCGAGCTGTCGATTTTTGCGCCGTTGTCGATGGCGGCAAATTTGCTCGGTACGTGCTTGACCGCGCTGAGGCTGTATTTGATTTCGTCATCCGAAAAGTCTTCGGATATCGACAGTACGCGGAACTGTTGCAAAGCCAGGGTCGCCGAATCGATAGCCCAGATCGATTGGGCCGGCGGGAGTTCGTCGAGCCTGGTTTGCAGCACTACCAACTGCTCATCCGCACCTGCTGCGCTGACGGACTTGACCGCTCGGGACACCGCCTTGCCGTTGGGCATTACCAGGGTGAT
Source organism: Pseudomonas sp. OST1909 (assembly GCF_015277575.1). Lineage (NCBI taxonomy): Bacteria > Pseudomonadati > Pseudomonadota > Gammaproteobacteria > Pseudomonadales > Pseudomonadaceae > Pseudomonas > Pseudomonas sp. OST1909. The sequence continues at coordinate 1,680,454 of NZ_CP063780.1, read as the reverse complement.
GGTGTCGCCGGCAGTGGCGGTGACTTCGGCATCCAGGGTCAGGCTGTCGAGTGTGGCAGCACGCAGGCGCCCGCCAATGCGGCGGCCGGCGCGGTCGTTGTCGGCCACGCGGATGATCTGGCCGGGGCGGGCCAGGGTGCCGTCGAGGCCAACTGCGAAGGTTACGCTTTCGGTTTCCAGACGGTTGGTCAGCAACGCCCATTTGCCGATGCGTTGGGCTTGCGCCTGGGAGGTGCAACCGGTGGCACTGATTTCGGTTTGCTGGATGCCGTAGCGTGCGATGCCTTCGGCGTCGTCGACGTATTGCACCTTCTGGCGATAAAAATCCGTCGGGTCATTCCAGCTGACCAGGGCGACGGTGTAGCGGGTCTTTTTCGCCGAGCCGCCGTAGATAAACTGACCGCCGATCACGTTGGCGTTGGAGTAGGTGTAGACCGGGTCTTCCGGCATGTCCGCCACTGCCATCACCGAGCCCGCGCCCCAGTAGGACATGCCACGGAAGGTGGTCGCCAGGTCTTGCAACACCTTCAAGGCGTCGGCGCGCACCGACAGGTACAGGTTGCAGGTGAAGCGCGGTTCGGTGCCGCCCTTGCCGTCGGACACCGGCTGGTCGCAGTACTGGCCGATGCGGTACAGCTCCCACTTGTCCACTTGGCCGGCGTTGAGCAGGTGGCCCAGGCCATAGCGTTGGTGCAACAGCAGATCGTAGTAAATCCATGCCGGATTGTCGGTCCAGGCGGATTTGAACGTGCCGTCCCACACGCCGCTGTACACACGGGTTTGCGGGTCGTAGTTACTCGGCACCTTGATAATTCGCCCACGCAGTTCGAAAGAGCGCGAGGGGATCGACTGGAATTGCGCGGCATCGAATTGCAGGCCGATCAACGCCGAGCCCGGGTAGCGCAGCTTGGCATCAATCACCTCAGTGGACGACTCCACGGTGGTGGTATCGGCAATCGCGCCACTGGTGGAGTTCGGTGTGATCCGCCGCACGCGCAGGGCCCAGCCCACTTTGGCAGGGGGCAAGTCAACGCGGTGGGAACGTTCGTACTTGGTGGTGGTTTTACCGCTGAACGCGGCGGCCAGCACCTCTGTAAACGCACCGCCGTCGGTAGACAGATCGATGGCGTACTGCACGGTATAACCGTTGGTGTCGCCGTTGCTGGTGTTGGTCTGCGACAGCCGCGTGACCGCCAGGCGTATCCGCACTGCCGACAATTGCAGGTTGGAGTAAGACTTGGTCCAGGGCTGATCGCTGCGCAGCTCGATGGACACCGGGCTTTCGTTTTCCACTGCCGGGAAGCCAGGGATGTGTGACTGGTCCTGGCTGCCATTGCGGGTGTCGAGGGTCACGCCACTGAAGTTGAGGCTGCCATCGGCGTTGGCCAGCGGGGTCTCGTCGAGAAACACCGAGCGCTTATCGTTTTTCAAACCGACAATCTCGCCTTCGCTGACGAGATCGAGGATACGGGCATAGGCCGTACTTTGCAGGCTGTCTGGCGCCTCCACGGAGGGACGGGGCTTGGACGCGCCGCCTTTGCTGCCAGCGAGAGTGAGGTCAGTCATGGCTTTCCTTCAGGCGAAATAAAGCCCGCACGCGGCGGGCTGGTTGAAGAGCAGGAACGTTAGAGTTGATCCTGGGTGTAGATCCCGGCGCTGATCACGGAGCTGCCGACGATCAGTTGGCCGTAAAGCAGGCCGACCGGGTTGCCCTGGGCACTGGTGTTGACCGGGCCGTTGAAGCTGTAGCTGGCGCGGTTGTTGGGGCCATCTTGCGCCGCCAGGCCCTTGGGTACGGGTGACAACATTTGCATTACCCCGCCCATTACCATGGAGGCGCCCATCATGATCAGACTCGAACCAAACGGTGCGCCGGCACCAAAGGTGCCGCCCGTGATAATCGCGCCAACGACGATCAGCACCGCACCGACAATGGTCTGCAGGGCACCTGCGCGCTTGCTGCCGATCAGCACCGGCGCCAGGCGGATGTCATCATCGCCGACAGGGGCACTGAGGCGCTCCTGGGCAATGTTTTGCTTGCCCATGAACACCGAATAGGTCAGCCCGTTGTCTTTGGATTCCATCAGGAAACGTTCAAAGCCAGGCAGGAGAATGCTCAGGGCCCGGATGGCTTCTGAAACGCTACTGACCGCCAATCGATGCACTCTGCCAAAGCGCGCACCCAGCACGCCGTACAGGCGAACCGTGCGCACCTTTTCAGTGGCGGCTTGTTGTATCGCTGGCACGCACGTTGGGGAATCGGGAGTCACCGCAATCTTCCTCATAGTTGGTCCTGTGCATAAATGCCTGCGCTGATTACCGCGCTGCCTACCGTCAACTGACCATAAAGCAGACCCACCGGGCTGCCTTGAATGCTGGTATTGACCGGCCCATTGAAGCTGTAACTCGCACGGTTTTCCGGACGGTCCATGGTGCCCAGGCCTTTGGCCATGGGTGACATCAACTGCGCGACGCCACCCATGGCCATGGAAATCCCCATGCTCGCGGCGAAGGTCCAACCGGTGGTGGATGAAGCACCGATCAAGGCAGAGGAACTGCCCGAGGCCAGACCGCCAGAGAAGTACGACGCAGCCACAATCAGCGCCACGCCAATAATGGTTTGCATCGACCCTGCGCGCTTGCTGCCCATCAGCACCGGTGCGATACGGATATCCGCAGCGCCTGGAGGTGCCTTGAGGCGATCCTGGCCAATGTTGTCGCGGCCCAGGAAAATCGAATACGTCACGCCCCGGTCCTTGGACTCCATCAAGAAACGCTCGAACCCCGGCACCAGAATGCACAGCGCATGGATCGCTTCCGAAGCATTGCTCACCGCCAGCCGATGCACACGCCCGAAGCTCGCGCCCAGGCTGCCGTAGAGGCGCACCGTCCTGACTTTTTCATGATGCATGGCATCCTCCAGGCGAATGATCCGCCGATGTGGTTAGTGTTTGGCCCGCAGGCCATGTCGCCAATAGCTGACCGTCACCTCGCCCCAATAGCCGCCGTAGGTATCGCGCTTGCTGTCGCGACCATACAGGTGGTGCAGGATGGAACCTGGGGCCGGGTAATGCTCGGGTTCGCTTTGCAGCACGCCGTCGGCCAGGTAGATCGCGGCATGGTTGGGCACTGGCGACCGGATCTGCATCAGCACGATATCGCCCTGTTGCAGTTGGCTGACCTGCACGAAACCGGCGGCCGGCAGGTTGTCCAGGTAGAGGTTGCCGCCCTTGTCCCACCAACCGTCTTCACGCTGATAGTCGCCAAGCTCGATGCCCAGCTCGCGCCGGTAGTAGTCGAGGATGATGCTCAGGCAGTCATGCACGCCGTGGGCGAAGGCACGACCGATCAGGGGCGCCTGGTAGCCGTTTGGCGTGCAACTGGCCCATTCACCGGTACGCACCTGTCCGTCGTCGTCGGTGCGTACTTCAACAATGTGCCAGGGCAACCCGGAGGCTTCGCACGCCACGCGGTCTGCTTCACTGGGTGTCGCCGGACAATCCGGATGGCTGTGCACCACCGCGAGAATCTCGCCCCGCTCTTCGGCGCCAGCGTAGTCCTCGGGCGCCAGACGAAAATGTTCGCTGGGCGTGCTCGCCGTATTTCGACACGGCACATACACACGCTTGCGCCCTTCACGAATCAGCAGGCCGCAGCACTCATGGGGATACGCGGCCACGGCGTGCCGGGCAATCGCCGCCAGATTGGTCTTATTCATGCTCAGCTCCGCAACAGTCCGGCTGCCGGGAATGAGCCGTAGGGCAGTGGGTTGTTTTCGCCGAAACGCAGCTTGCAGCTGGTCAGCCGCCCACCACATTTATCCTTGGCTGCGTCAGTGACAATCACGTCATTGGCATCCGCCACCGGGCCGCCGTTGTAGCCGCAATAGGGGCCGCGATAACCGCCGCAGCTGAGCCACCAACATACGTTGGCGACGATCTGTCGACGTGGCAGTTGCACGCCGTTGAAGTCCAGCGCGCTGGCCAGTTCGAACTTCACCGTCTCACTGCTTTCGGCAACCTTGCGCTCGACGTACCAGATGTCTGGCGGCAGTTCCTCTTCCGGGTCAGCTTCGGGCTGGCCGTCGAGGTACTTGGCCAAAGTCCGATGGCGGATCAGGCGCGCGCCTACCAGGTCTTCGAAATACAGCACCAGCGCCGTGATGAAACCGCCGACGTTGCCTACGGCCAGTGTCGGCGTCGGTTGGGTGCCCTGCCCCGACATTTCGAAGCCCTCGGCCTGGATCGGCCAGGGTGAATATTCGTGGCCCTGCCAGAAGATCGATGACTCCTGGGGGTAACCGTGAAATCGGTACAACTCGGCACCCAGGTGGGTGGCATCGAGCTCGAAAAGCTCCACCCAGGCCCCGGGCTCCAGGGTCTGGATATCTGCAGTGATGGACATATGATTCTCCGGGCAAAGAAAACCCCGCACTACGGCGGGGTGGAGGCGGCGCTAGGGGTGGAAGGCTTGCTCGAACGTTGCCGTCAGGGAGTAGAGCCCGGCGCCCATGGGCGTTGGCTGGTAACCCTTGCAGCGATACAACGCAGGCGCTGCCAGTGGTGCGGTCCAGTTGAACGCCTTGGCGCCGGCATGGCGATCAAGGAAAGCAACGATCGCTTTGATGCGCGCTTCGTCACCCACGAACGTCAGTGGCCAGGACTGGGTCTTGTTGTTGATCCCGTCCGCTGCCGTTTGCTGGTAGCCATCGCCGAATTTGGCCGTCTTAAGACGAAACTCGACGCTGCCGACGGGCTCCACCTTGGGCACCCATGTGAAAGTTTCTGTGCTCATGTTTTCTCCAGGCGTAAGCCGTTGATGATCAGCGGCCGTTGATGGCCGACCAGATTTGCCCGCCCGGCTTGAGGTCGCGGGCGATCTGCTCGGCGGCGCCCTGACGGGCAGAGCCGGCGTAGGCGCGGGCAACGTTCTGGGCGTTGGTGTCGGTGCCTGAGCCCTGGCCGTCGGCAACGTTGATTGTTTGCTGGATCACCACCTGGTTGCTGCTGGTGCTGCCTGACTGACCGCCGCCCAGTGCGCGCACACCGAGGGAGCCGTCGGAGCCACGGCTCAGAGGCATGATGGCTTCGGGGCCGGCTTCGCCGAAGAGGGCCATGGGGGCCAGGGTTGGGCCTGAGGCGACGGAGTTAGTGAAAGCGCCACCTTTGGCAAACCCCATAGAAGATCCATAGGGCGTCAGCCCATTGGTACTCATTTGCGGATTGAACGTGTTTGTATAAGGCCCGACCTGAGTCGTGGTGGGTGCGCCCCCACTCCACCAGGCACTGAGCGCTGAACTGGCCAGCCCGAACAACGAACTCAGCGCACTGGATGCCGCGGTCTTCGCCGCCATCGTGGCCATGTCCTTGAGAACCGAGGTAGCAAAATCTGAGAAGTTGAATTTCCCCGTGGTCGCGAACGTCAGAACAGCCTGGTCCATCTTTTCGAAAGCACTGCTAAACACTGCCTTCGACTGCTCGGCCGCCGTGCCTGCCTTGGTCGAATACTCTTCGAATGCGCTGCTCGCCCCCTGGCGCCAGTCATCAAGCAACTGCGTCATTTCGGCGAAGTTGCTCTTTACCTGCCGGGTCTTTGCGTCGTCCAGAAATGCCATCGCCGCGTCGTCACCCGAAGGCGTCGGTACAGCCTCTGCGTACGGCCCACCCACTGGAAACTTCAGCCCCGCCCGCTCGGTGTAACTGGACTGCGCATCCAGCGCGCCAACAAAATCATTCTGCGCACCCTGGCTCTGCTTGAGCACTTGCACCAGTTGCGCATTTTTCTGGATAAATTTTTCCGCCGCATCCGTGGCCGGGTCATAGGCCCTTTGAAAGCCCTTGAACTGACCGGACGTGACCTGTAGCGCAGCTGCAGCAGAGGCGCTGACCTTTTTACTGGCGTCCTCGATCTTCTGCTGCATCTCGCGCATGCTGTTTTCGGTAATCCGCGACGCCTTCGCCAGGGCCTGCTCCAGGCTGCCGAGGTTGAGCGTCAGATTACCCTGGGAAGCAGTTGCCATAGGTTTCTCCGGGTCATGGATAAAACCCGTCGAAACGGGTTTCAAGGAAAGTGGCGTCGTCCTTAACGCCACTCGTTCATCGCACGTTCAAGCGACACACCCCGGCGCAGCTCGTGGGGCATGAAGTCAATCATCTCGGCCGTGCCGCCGCCCAGCCGGTGGGTCTGCAGCGCCACCAACGCGCTGCCCGCCTCCAGCCGCCTACCGGCGTGCAGGGAGCCATATCGGTCGATATAGCGTCCCCAGGCCAGGGCTTCGTGGTAGGTCATGCGTTCCTTGGCTTCGGCGATCGTGCGGCCGCCCACTCCGTTCAGCACCAGTTCGTGCCAGAACTCATCGGCGGCCGTCAGCTCTTTGCGCCACCACCCTGGGTGCCATTGACCTCATTGACTGCATTGAGGATCACAAACCCCAATGACGGCTCAAGACCGAACGCATCGTCGTAACTCAGGGCTTCATCACCCTCGGCCCCCAACGACACTGAGGCCGCGAGGTAGCTGGCGTTGCGGCTCTGTGCCGACTCGCCCTGGCTGAACAGACGTTCGATCACACCGAACGACTGGCGACGGATGTGCACCGTGAATGTGTCAGTCACTTGCTTGCCGGTTTTGCTGTCCAGGTGCGTCCAGCTGATGTCTTTCTTCACCGGCTGGGCATCGACGATGCCGCCCTTGGCTTTCAGTTGTTTGAGGTTCATGGCGTCTCTCAGACTTTCTTGATCCAGGCGCTGGCGCCGGTGCGTTGGATGGTGACGGTGGTGGTCACGACTGCGTTCAGTGCGAAGTTGAACGGGAAGTCCGAGACGTAGCCGTCGAATGTGAACCAGGTGCGGGTTGCCGGCAGCTCAAAGCCATCGCCCTTGGCGTTGACGGTTGGCAGCACGTCCTTGCCGTCGGACCAGCCCACCGCCCACTTCACGCCGGTATCGCCCTTGGCCTCGGAGAGCTGGTGCAGGCGGATATGGCTGGCGTTGGTCGGGTCGGCGTTCAGGCCCAGGCTCGCCGTGCCAGGGGTACGCAAACCTTTCTTGTAGCTGCGCTCTTCGGCATTGAGGCTGGTGTCTTCAATCTGCTCGGCCGGGGCACCGCCCGGTTCGAACGAAGTGGCGTGCTCGACTTCCAGCACGGTGTAGGGCCCGGTGCCGGAGACCGGCGGGACGAGGGCAAAAATCTGGGTACCTTGGGTAAGAATCGACATCGAATGTTCTCCATGAACAATAAAAAACCCGCGAAGGCGGGCTGTGGGGTGCAACGGCTGTGTTGCTGCGTGCAAGGCAGGTCGAGACGGGATCAGGGGGCCGGTTTGCCATCCAGATAAGGCGGCGCATTCGGGTCCGGCTCTCGGCTCTTGATCAGGTCGACCAACGCCTGGTTGCTCTGGGCCAACAGTCGAATGGCCGCGTTGAGCGCCACCTGGCCATCGGTCTGGGTTTGCAGGGCGGCGATCAAGCGGTTGATCGCGGCCAATTCTTCGTCGTTCATAGGCATCTTGGTTCCTGTATCGCTTCAGGTCGGTAATGGGGAGCTTCAACGGCGCGCAGTAGTGACGATCAAGACGCCAGTCCACTGGCCATGATCGAGCTGCGATATCCCGTCGCCGGGTCGCCAACGTGGGTCACTTGAGTAATCGACCAGCGCCCCTGCATATACGAAGGCCAGGTTTCATCCAGCACCAGCAAGCCTTCGGCAGCGAGCAAAGGGTTACCGGGGCAATCGATCTGCAGCTTCAAACCTTCACGGCCCACCCGGCGCAGTTCGCCTTCGGCCACGGCGCGGGCTTCGGCTTCGTTCTGGCAGCGCTGGCGCAAGGTCTTGAACGGGGCAATCCCGACCTGGACCATGCGCTGCTTGCCAGCCCCGGAATCCCACCAGCTGACGCAGCTGCCCATGTACTTGGAGCGCGATTTTTCGTCGAGCTTGGCGGTGATAAAGGCCTGGTCTCCCGGGCGGTTGTCGTGTGTCACAGACAGCTTCACTTCGGGCAGCAACTGGCCGGTAAGGGACTTGGCCTGCCCCGCTTCGGCCAGCACGTAAAGCTCGTTAAACGGCTTGGTGACCGCGTTGTAACGCTTGGCCAGGCGGGTGATGAAGGCCATGTCGCTTTCGTTGGACTGGTCGATGTGCGCAATCGCAATGCCGTCCAGTGTCGGTGCCACTCGCGGTGAAAAACCATGGCGGCTGACCACTTGGCGAAACAATGCCCCCAAGGTAGTCGGCCCATGGCTGGCGGAGCGGCGCTGGCGATAGCCGCTTTTATCCGCCTCGCTGAAGGGCGCGGCGGTCGCCACGATCATCAGGCGCATCGGAAACAACACTGGGGTGCGTTGGGTGACAACAAACTCGCCTTTTTCCACCAAGCCGGTTTCCTGGTAACCGACGCGCAGGCCAATCTTGCCACTGAGGCTGGGCAAGCCCTCCAACCCTTCTATATTAAGGGTCAGTTCCAGGCGGTCAGTCTGGATACCCGCGGCGTCGGTGTGGCTCCAGTGCATCAGGCGTTGATTGAGCAGCGCCGCGTTGGCGCCGTAGAACTCTACGATCGGGGTAAATCCCTGTGCCATGCAGCCTCCTTAATCCCAGGCCAGAACGGGCCGTACAGCAGCCGGCCGAGCTTGCATCTCAGGCACGACCACCCATACGCCTGCCGGCAGTACCGGGCCGTATTCAGCCAGTTCAGGGTTCAAGCGCCAGAGGGTTTCTTCCGCCGCGTCATCGCAACGCCCCAGTTCGCGGTAGAGCAGCAGGTTGACCGAATCACCGGCAATACTTCGCACTCTACGCATTGACGTACTCCTCCAGCTCAAGGGTCCAGGTCATGACCATGGCAGTGCCGTCATCGATCACATTGCTTTGGGCTTCCACCACCGAATTGATCCGCCACAGGCCCCAGTTACGGCCGATACCGTCGACCAGCGGCAACGGCGCCCGCGCATTTTGCAGAGCGCGCAATTCGTCCAGGCGCTGCATGCCAACGGCGTACATGGCCGTGCCGCTGAAGGTGAGTTTTTCCAGCTTCTGGCCGCTCTGACGCGACTGCGGCTTGCTGGCAATAATCGCCAGGTCACTCCAGCCGCCGTCGCTGTTGCGGGCCAGTGTGGAATAGGCGAACCCTCGGGATAAGCCAAAAATAAAGTCGCCCAGCACCATTTGTTGTCGCATCAATCACCTCCTGAAGGATCGGCCAGTGCCGCGTTGCGCCGGATGCCCAGGGAATCGGTGACCATCGGCACGCATTGAAATTGCAGGGCCTGGATCACCTGATTGACCACTTGCTGGGCGTCCGCCGGATTAACGCCGGTGATCTGGATGCTCGGTGAGAGCGTGACCTGGACGTTGTCCGTTCGCGCGCTGTTGAGCTCTTTACTCAGCGCGTTCGGCGCAGGTAGACGATCGCCTGAACCGAACAACTTGTCCCCAAGCCAGCTGCCGGCTTCGCTGCCGAGCAAGCCACCGATGGCGCCACCGACTGCGGTGCCAATGCCAGGGAAAACCAGCGTGCCGAGCGCGGCGCCGGCGGATGCTCCCGCCCAGGCGCCGCCAGCAGTGCTAAGGCCAGCACCGACGGCCTTGGCGTCGCCATTGCGTACGCCCTGGATCACATCCACGGCGGTGTCGACATACTTCAGCGGGCCAAGGCGGCGTACGGCGGACGATTCAAGCTTTGCGAGCGTCCCCGACAGTCCAGGGGCCAAACCCTTGGGCCCACCCTGTGCTGCGACTCGGTCTGCCGAAGCGGCTGCGTAAGAGGTCAATGAGTTGCCGGAAATACTGCGTGTAGTCTCGCTCACCCGTTTGCTGTCGAACGCTAGCTGCGGCTGGCCCATGATATTGACTGGCGGCGCAGCAGGGGCTGGCGTGACAGTAGGCTGCGATTTGAGATCCGTCCGCCTTCTGACCTCTGGGATTTTGACCTCGCGCGATTTTATTTGACGGGCCTTGTTACGCTTGCCGCGCGGCCTCCTGGGATTATCTTTGGGGCGTGCCTTCTCTTCTTTCCTGGCGGTCTCACCGACACTCTCTGGCAACTGTGCGGCAGCGCTATCAAGCGGGCCGCGAATCTGCGCAGGCAGTGCTCCGGTGCAGCAACAGTCCTTGCCTTTTTCAGCGCCCTTGCCGCTATCGTCCTTGAGCCACTTGGCACCCTTCGGATACCTGGCAGCCACCGCATCAATCGCCTTGCCTGAAAGACGGTCTTTGGCTTTATCCCACAAACCGGTGAACACTTCCTTGCCGACGAACTTGACGGCATCCGTGGCCAGTTCAACACTTTTTTCCCCCCAGGACGGGGTAGCAGACGCAGGCTTGTCCTGCTTGCTTTCTGCGACTCCCGCGCGGACCTCTGCCGTCTTGGTTGCCAGCGAATTGGCGCTAATGAACAGCGTGCTGGTGAGCGTTTCCAGCGATTCGCGCAACCGAATTTGCTCTTGGGCCAGAGCGTTGATGTCCACACTGACGGTGATCAGCGCCGAGGTCAGCTCCGGCAGTGGTTGCGGCTGGGGTTGGAGTTGCGGTTGCGGTTGCGGTTGCGGTTGCGGTTGCGGCTGCGGCTGCGGCTGCGGCAACAATAACGGCGCCGACTGTGGTACCGATTCAAGGCTGACAGGCGCGGCGAGGTCTGCGGAAAACGGCGCCAGCACATTGCCCAGGTCCGCATCGCCAAGCAGCCAACGCTTGTCCTCCTGGACGAGCCTGGTCCCAAATTGAGTTTCTTGCATCCCGCTTACTCCTGTTTAACGCCAAGGCGAGTGATCGCAATGTCGTAGCGGCGCAATGCTTTTCCGGCGTCCCAGTCGAGGATCTCCGCCTCATTGACCGAGTAGATCAGCGGCACCACATCGAGGATTACTTCGATGTCGCGCTGCGAAAGAAGTCCGCCGGTTGATTTAAAAAATCGTCGATACGCTCCTGCAGTTCCGTCCAGTCGGGCACGGTCAAACCGGCCAGGTCAGGGATCATCAGGCCGGTGCAATGGGCGGTGATGAATTCGGCGCGCTCTTTGTTGGTGGCGAGCTTTTTCATCACCTTGGTGGCGCGCAGGGCAGGCATTTCCAGCGGCAGTTCGGTCAGGGTTCGGCCGGCTGCATTTAGGGGCAATAGCAACTGGACGGGTTGGTCCTGGGGTGTCACTTCATCCGCATTCAGGAAGAACGACGTCGGGCGCGTCGACATCTCGTGTACGTACTGGGCAATGCTCACGTAATCAGGGCGCTTGAGCTGGTCGAGCTCTTTTTCCGACAGGCCAGTGGCGAGTTTCGCCAGTTCGAAAAACTGATCGTCCTCGTCATCACCGGCCCGGGCCAGCGCGTCTTTTTGCGCGGCGTAGAACAACGGTTTTAGCTGAACCTGCTGGATCGTCGCGCCGGTGTCGGCGGTGATCGGAGCCAGCAGGATATGCAACGGTGGCATCCAGGCCATGGGGCAATTCCTTGTAGAGCGGTATTGAAAAGCACGGGAATCCCAATCTGAGCGCGGTCTCTGTGGGAGCTGGCTTGCCTGCGATAGCATCAACTCGGTGCTCCAGACGCACCGAGTCGCCTGCATCGCGGGCAAGCCCGGCTCCCACATTGACCGTGCCCGCTTCGATTGCAGTTATCCTTACGGCATCAGCACGGCGCGGCGCGCATCGCCCAGAATGTCGACGCCGTTGAGCACGAACTTCTGGGTGCGCACGTCGATGTCGATCACCGAAACGCCATTTTCCAGACGGTTGTAGGTGCGGCAGGACAGTTCCAATGTAGTGGTAGCCTTGTCGCCCATTTTCAGCTTCGCCTCCTCCAGGGATTTGAGCTTGCCGCCGACGGTGTGGTAGGTGAAGTAGGTCTTGCCGTCCTGGTCCTGGCCGGCTTCACGCACGTTCAGCAGGATGTCGTCGCCCATGCGCACGCCCAGGGCCAGCATGATTTCCGGACCGGCACCTTGCAGCACCAGCTTGGCATTGAGCACCTTGCCGCTCTTGGCCATTTCCTCGGCGATAAAGCGACCGCCGGACATGGGCTCCATGTCGAACTCGATCTTTGGCGGGGTGAACTCTTCCACGGTTGCGGACAACGGCAGGCCTTGAAGGGTGGCCGCAATGGCCTGTCTGACTCGGTTTGTAAACATTAGAGAACATCCTCCAGGAACTGCTCGATGATTTCATCGCGGGCGTTGAGTTGATAAACCATGTGTTCGTTAGGCGCGTAGCGGCCGTAGTCGATAACGATGAACCAGGTGCCGTTCTTGTACTTCTCGACGCTGTTCAGTTCCGGGTGCAGGTACACGCTGCCGCCGGGGATGGTTTCGTCGGCCACCAGCGTTTGCAGCCAGTCGTTGATGCGCTTGACCTCCTGGTCCATGAAGGACTTGGTGAGGTTCTTGGCCATGGCTTTCTGGCCGGCCTTGACCAGCTTGCGGCTGATGGCATCTTCCAGGCCGACGTAGCTGATGAACTTGCCGGTGATGGAGCGGTTACCCAGCAATGAAAAACCGCCGAGGATGGTGCGGGCGTAGTAGCTCACGCCATGGCGGTTGAGCAGGTCGCCTTCGGTGGAGGTGTCGAGGATGTTGTACTCGACCACGCGGGAAACGTCCTCAGCGAAGGTCACCTGGTTGCCCGGGCTTTCCCACTGTTTGACCTTGGCCAGTGCGGCGATGGCCAACGAGGATGGCGACAGGAACACGTTTTTCTTCGCAGCCTTGGAGTACACCGAAGGCATGTTGTGCACCAGCAGGCAACGGTCGAAACCGAGGTCGGCACCGCCCAGCTCGCCGCTGTAGGTCACTTGATCGGCCACCGAAGCGTCCTTGCCATCCAGTACCACACGCGCCTTGATGCGCTTGCCGAAAGAGGCAAACTCACCGGCCACGGCCTTGGTGCCGGTAAAGCCTGGGGCGCCGATGATGGTCAGGTCTTCAGGCACGCTGCTCAGGGCAGCCAGGCCCAGCTTGCGGCCGGTGACCGGGTCATTGCCACCGATCACATTGTTGATCGTATCGGCCGGGGTGGCGCCTTCTTCGACGATGACCACATAGACCGGCACCTTGACCACTTTGAGGATCTGATACACCGCCTGGAACAAGGTGCCCGACTCGGTGCCCGTAGGGTCCAGCAGCGCCTGGGTGGTGAAGCTGTTGATACGAAACGGGGCGTTTTTCGGGATCGATACGTGGGCATTCGGCGCAGTGCCGACCAGGCCAATCACGTTATCGCCAAGGCCACCCATGGCCTCGGGAGATTCGGTGGCATTCACAGTGATGCCGTTGTGCTCGAAGTTCAAAACCTCAGCCATGATTATTCAGCCTTCTTGGGGGTGGAGTTGAGGACGCTGGACAGTTCCAGGCGGCCAGCGGTGCGCAAGGCGGATGCTTCGACGTCCAGCAGTTCCAGTTCTTCGCCGGCGATGGACCAATGGCCGTTACCGATGGCGAATGGGATGAGGACGGTGTAGGTTTGGCGGGTGGGCATGGGTGAAAAATCTCCGGGTGGAAAATGCAAAAGCCCCTGTTGAGGAGGGGCTTTGGAGGAGGCGAAAAAAAACCGCTTTCGCGGTTATCAGTTATTTCAGGAAATCTGGTTTGGATGGCCAGAGCACTGCATCAGGGTTTTCTCCCTGATCTGGAATATCACGCAGTTTTTGACGATACTCAGCGAACAAGAGCTTATGGGTGTCGAGCATCGGATAGTCTGGCATTGCTGCATAATCACTCGCCGACAAGTCTTGATCCCTTGCCTTACGAATCATTTCCCACTTGATAATCGGATGAAGTTCAGCAGGTATAAATAGTGGTTTCATATTCTCTCCTCAGCCTAGGGCCAACATCGTTCCCCAATCACCTGGGTTGGTTACAACGCCTGTGCATGCCCCTGCGAGCATCACCTCAACAACGCCAGTTGACGAGGTGCGCATCGGGTGCAGATGGTAATAAGTTCCAAACAGCTCTGTAGGAGAAATAACACTGGAGCACCAGCGCCATTTGCCTTTTTCAACGCCATTACTCCATGCTCCAGACACGTTACCCTCCAAAAGACGTACGAAGGCACCAACGGTAAGGTAGGAGTTCTGCGGTACTGCACCAGAGCCATTCGCGAGCGCCATATCGACAGTGTAAGGGAACGCGAGCCAAGGACTAGCGTCTGACACCGACCACTTCATTTGCCACAGATGTACCAACGTGCGCCAATAGTCGCTGGCCCTGATTTCAAAATTTGGATATTGCTCACGCACATCTGCCTGCACCTGAAGCAAGAAATCCACATCAGCTTGCGGGCGTCCGGCCGCTTGAGAGGCAGTGGTGATAGTTCGCAGCTTAGTCGGCGTCACTTCAGCGTGAATCCCCCAATTTTCAATCAGTGTTCCATCGGCATTCGGGGACAAATTGAAGTTCTTGGTGACCGCCAATCTTGGGAGTCTATTTTTCAACTCCGACAATTGAGCGTCGTACGCCTGGCGGGCATCGACTATCGCCTTGTCAATTTCTCCGACTTTTCCGGTAATGACGTTAGTCAAGTTATTTGCCGCGCTTACAACGGCAGCAAGTTGCTGTTCGGTACTCAAATGAATGCTCCTAAACGCCTGGATAGCGTCATGTAAAATAAATTGAAAACGCTCTATTTTCTTTCGACTTCCATCACTCGAAATAGAACCCCTACACCGCGTGCCATATTGTCTATGCTCGCAGCTGATAAGGCCGCAATTTCATCAGTCAATAGCACATTCAAATTGTCGCTACCCACCACAATCGTCACGCTATCCGTCGGCAACGGCGAAACATCCAACGTAAACTTCTGCAGCACCCGAGCCGCCGCCGCCTTATACGTCAGCAACTTCCCCGCCACGGAATACACCGCCAGCAAAGTCCCGCTTGCGAGGTAAAAACCGAACTCGCCAATCTCATATTCGCCGTCGCCATCAAACAGCGCGGCCATCCTGAGTTGGCGCTCGCCCAGGTCTTCGTAATCGACGATGGCCACCCGTTGTCGCTCGTCACGCAAGGCCACTTCTGTGCCGTCGGGGTTGTAGCGGCCGGTGCCGGCGCCGATGTGGGTGATTTCGCCTTTGAGGCCCTGGTTCTTTGCCTGCAGCACTTCATCCAAACCTTTGGAAGTGAAGCGCACCAGGCGCGTGATTTCATCTGTCATGGCTGCGCCCTGAGGTCGTAGTCGTTAATGGTGTAGTGCTGGGCAACCCCGGCACTGTTAAGCCGAGCAACCAGCGCCCATTCCGGCAACGCGCCGTTTAGATAAAACTCGCCGTCGCTTAAAGGGGCGTCGAGCACTTGCGTGAACGCAAGCTGACCTTCGGTTTCATGCACGATGGTGATCGTCGCCTGATCGCGCTCACTCTTGGCCGCATTGATACGCCGGATCAGCCGGTTGTGATCACCGCTGGACCAACTGCGCCCGATGATCGCCTGTACGTCGAAGGTGTAAGGCACACCCAAGGGACGCTGCTGATACCAGGCGCTGATGTTGGGAGTGAAGCCCAATGACTCCACCGCATGACTCAGCGCCTTGGGCGTACCAGCCTGGCGCTGGATCTGCCAGGACAAGGCCACGGTCAGGCGCTTTTCGGCCTCGCTGGCCTCGGCATCCCATTCGCTGACGCCGCGGTCGGCGGCCAGGTACGGGAGGAATTCGCTGGGGGTTTGAAGTGGGTTCATCAGCGCTGGAAACGGCGGCGTGACGCGCTCAAGCAATGTGCCGAAGCCCAGGTCCAGGGCCTTTTCCAGCGGTGAACTGTTGGCCGGCAACAGACTCGCGTTGGGTTCACTCATAGCGTGCGCACCTCCACCTCGACACCCGTGCAATACGGGGCCTGGAACGCGGTGCTGACAATCGGCGCCAGCGGTTCCAGGATCTGCAGTTGCGCAGCACCCGCGCTATGAATGGCGTAGTCGATCCAGCTGGGGTCGACCCGCCCTTCCAGGCGATGGCAGGACTCTGCGTAGTCTTGCAGCAGCTTCTGCGCCGCCACTTGGGTCAGCCCCGAGTCCGGGCCAGCGTTGATCTTGGCCACCACGCGAATTTTGTAGGGTTGAATCTGTGCGCCTTGGACGCTGACAAGATCGGTTTCGGGCCTTACATCCGGCCGTGCGAAATGTCGACGCACACCGTCAAGCAAGTCCGCAGACGGCGTGCCGTCGCCCTCGCGGGAAAGCACAGTGACCATGACTTCACCCGGTGCGGTGCGTCGGGCGTTGCCGTCCTTGACCTGGGCTGCATAACCATCTGGATCGAAGGTGTAGGTGACCGTCACCACACCCGGCGTCGCGCTTTGCACTTTCACCGCCGGGCGCTCGCCAAGGGTGAGCACTTCGCGGCGATACTGCATCCGCGAGCCCGCTGCCGGGGCGTGGGGGGCCAGGTAGTAACGCAGGCGAGCGTCGTCGTCGCTTTCCAGGGTGGGCGGCACGGGCGGGAACGCCGCCGAGTCGCCAGGGTCGAGCACTTGGCGCTCCAGGCCCATATCGGCCAGGCGCGCATCCAGGTTGCTGCCGGTGGCCCACCACGCCAGCATCTGCTTGATGCGGGCGTTGTATTTACGCTCGTGGGTTTGCAGACGCACGCAAAACGCTTCCAGGGCCAGGGTCAGCAGTTCGCTTTCGTTGTCGAGGCTGGCCTTGAGTTTGGCCGCACTTTGCGGCGCGCGGGTGGCGACGTAGTCGATGACAAACGTCTTGAACTCGGCCAGCAACGGTTCGAACTCATCCACCTTGATGATGGTCGGTTCCGCCAGTTGGTTCTGGCCGGGGATCAACATGCTCATGTCACGACCTCGAAGGATTGTTGGCGGTTTTTCCAGGTGCCGGCAAACCGCAGCAACAGGCCGGCGCCTTGGCGAGTGGCGACGATGACCTGGGGGTCAAAATCGCTGATGCCGTTATGGGTGTTGTAGAACGCCTGGGCGGCATGGCTCTGGGCGAGAATCAGCAGGTCGTCGCCGAGGTTTTGCCCGAGCAACTGCGGGATCAGCGAGCCATACAACGGACGCTTTTGCCGGGTGCCCACGGGGGTGGTCAGCGCCCGGGTGGCGCGCTGCACAAATTGCAGCCAGTCATCGACGGCTGCGCCGGTGTTCCTCTCGATTCCGAGCATGGGATGTCCTTATCGGGGGCTGATGACGCGTCCTTGATGGTCCACTACCGGGCCGCTGAAGTGAGCTCCGCCAGCATCCAGCAACAGACTGGTGCCGCCAATTTGCAAGGTGATGCTCTGGGCATTCATGGTCAGGCTGGCGGCGCCGACTTTAATGTCGACCTGTTCACGGGAGCCGCTGACGGTGGTTGGGCCGTTGACCCAGTTGAAGGTATGGCTGGCGTCGTCGTAGTCGCTTTGGGTGCCGTCGTGATGGCGACGCCGGGTCAGCGTCGCAACGCTGGAGACCGGCGGAAAGCGATCACTGTTGAGGCCGAACAGCGCCACTGACTGCACGCCGCCCTCCCCGCCACCGTAGTTAAGCAACAGGCATTGCTCGCCCACCGTTGGAATGCGGGTTTCCGTTTGCGCACCGGCGCTGGGGTTGAAAAAGCGGATCGCCGGGGTCAGCAAATCACCGTGGCTGACCTTGCAGGTGTTGCTGGCCGCGTCGACCTGCTGGCAAATGCCAATCCGGCAGAAGCTTTCAGCGCGGCGGTAAAGGTCTTCGAGTTGGGTCTCCATCTCTGCCAGGCGTTCGACGATCGGTCCCAATTGCATGCGTAACAGCGCGTCGAACATGGGCTACTCCGCCAGTGGTTTGTATTGGGCTGGGTCGTCGATGTTGGAGACGTCCCAGGTGCAGGCAAACAGCGGCTGGCCTGTAGGATCTTCAAGTAACGGCGGCCCCAGATAGAGGGTTTGAGTAAACGAAACTGTCCAGGTGTCGTAGTCCGCATCAAGGGTGCTGCGCACAGCCGGAGCGGCGACGATATTTGCGGGCAAATCGCACTGTGCCTGGGGCAGGTCCCAACGGTTATCCAGCACAAGATCCATGAGTTGGCTGGCCAGGTCGCAGGCATCGAACGGCAATGCCCCGGGGGCGACCATGGCCCTGAGTGAAATGCTCAGCACGTGAGCCTTGCGCCCTTCGCGAGAGCGAATGCCCGGGCCATTGCCTTCGACTGTGACCTGCACACCGGTTTTTTCAGTGTCGCCCTGGAAGTCCTGATGACTGCCGACCTTGAGGTCCGGGAAGGCTGCATACAGCGCAGCGCCCACGGCCTGGGGCAGTTGGGATGGCTTTTCGATAAGCGTCATTTTATGTAGCGTCCTTGCAACGATTACTGCGGGTCCTGGCGGGAGCCTTGGTTGATCCCGATGCGCTTGGCCGCCCACCGCTCATAAAGGCCGATAGCCACGTCGGCACCGGCCATGGCGGTCAGGCAACCAATGGCGCCGGCGGTCCAGATCGACATCCCCGCTGCGTAGCACAGCATCAGAGCCGAAACCCCGCAGACCATGCACGCCCCGGAACGCAGGGCCAGGCGTCGGATCAGCGACCAACCGCGAGCCCCTTCCTTATCGGCGCGCCACATCTCGCCGGATACGCCGCCGATCACGGCCAATACGATGACCAGCCAGATAGGCATTTCCGCTAACGCTTGCTGTTCATTTGTCATGTCACGCCTCCTGGCTGAGCATTTAATAATCCATATTTCATTTACAGATGCTTCGATAGGTAGGCATTCCAAAAAGCCCGGTTGCCCGGGCTTTTCAGTAATGCTGTCCTCGGACTTTCGGCGCTACTGGCGCGGTACGGTCCTTTCCTCGATGTTTTTCCGACCACGATCCCTGTCTGCCGGATAACTGCTTCTGGTGCTTTACGCTGCACACCCGGGTCAGTTGCCAACCCTCTGAACCGTCAAGGCCGGTTCATCGCTGCCTGTTTTTGAAGCGTTGAAACTAAAGAGCGTCGGCATCCTTGCCGGTGTTGCCTGGCATCCCTGCCATCGCTTCGATGGCGTCCTTGCCGATGTTGCGTGCCTTCCTTGTCTTCCTTGGCAGCATCCTTGCCACCTCCACCAGGCCTTGTTGGCTGGCTTGAGATGGAGAATATGCATGTATGCATATACAGTCAATGCATCAATGCATTTATTTTTGCTATGGAAATGCACAAATGCATTTAAGGCCTTGCCAGCATGGGGTTTGCCGGTTTTTTCGGGGCGAAAAAAAACCCGCTCATGGGCGGGTTTCGTCTTACGCGAGGGGGTTAGCGGGCGTACATGCCCCACCAGAAAACATGACCGAGGATGCTGATCTGCTCATCCTGGATATCCTGGAAGCTGTAGTCCTCATCCGGATGCTCATCACGGTTGAAACTGCGCAGGCGAATCCCAGAAGGCAGGCGGTAGAGCTGTTTAACTCGCAGCTGGCCGTTGTGATTGATGGCATACAGATCACCATCGACGATATCGCCAATGCCGCTTTTACCGGCGTTCACGCCAACCGTGGCGCCGTCGCGCAGTACCGGCAACATGCTGTTGCCGCGTACCGTCACGCACTTGGCCTGGTCGAACTGCACGCCGTTATGCCGCAGACTGCGCTTGCCGAACCGCAGGCTGGCCTTCTCGCTTTCCTCGATGACGAATCTTCCTGATCCAGCAGCCAATTCAACCTCGCGCAGAAAGGGGATCGACACCTCGTCATCATTGACGGGGGTGTCGTCGTCCCACAGGCTTATGTCCTTGAGTTCCGAATGCATCGGGTCGCGCCCATCATCGCGCAAGGCTCCCACCGCAGCGCGCCCGCGCAGTTGGTCGGTGCTCACGCGAAAATACTCGGCGATACGGGAGATGTGTTTATCCGACGGATCAACGATCTTGCCGCTGAGGATCCGGGACAGTGTGGATTGAGGCACGCCGGTGCGCCGATGAAGCTCCGTGGGGGAGATCCGGTCGCGATCCAGCAGCTCTCTTAAGACGATAGAAACATTGCGTTTTTGCATAACGCGGATAGTGACGGGAGTTTTTGAGGTTGGCAAATGCTAATTTGCATATATCTACATAAAACGGATGTATTAAGTGACGTTTCGGCCAGTAAAGGAGCTGGAATCGCGTGATAGTCTCTACCTCACCACCGAAACAGATGGGGATGTTTGATTGAAGAGACCGCATTTCCCGAAGCAGGCAGGATGACACCGGCAGAGATTGATATTTCAGAAGAAGCACTGCGCTTTGCCCGCTCAAATAAAAAATCAATTGCCAAACGGCTGACAGACAAAGCTATCTATCCATCAGAAGAGTCACCGGTGTCCGTCTTCATGGCAGGATCACCCGGAGCAGGAAAAACCGAGGCCTCAATCGCTCTCGTGAACCTGTTCGCCGACACCCCCATCCTAAAGATCGACCCCGATGAGCTTCGCAAGGAGTTTGCCGCGTATCAGGGGGCGAACTCGTGGCTGTTTCAACAAGGCGTATCTATTTTGGTCGAAAAAATCGTCGACCTCGCATTGGATCAACGACAATCCTTCCTGCTCGATGGCACCTTTTCGAATCTAGAAATAGCTAGAAGCAATGTGGAACGCTCATTGAGAAAGGGCAGATCGTACAGATCTTGTACGTGTATCAAAACCCCATGCTTGCTTGGGATTTCGGCCGATCTAGCGGCTAAGCTCGGGCCACCATCAGGAGCGCGTTGATGATATCGATCAAGCTGGGCTTGTCCAAAGGTGCAAAAAGCTCCTTTGCCGACTTTATCCGTGACGCAAAATCCGAGCAGAAAAAGCGCGTCTACAGTGAGGTTCTGACTGAAGCGACCAAGCAGCAGAATCTCGTGATGATGAAGGCAGAAGCGAAAAGAGCTTGATTGCACACCGCCTTTCGAAGCCCGGCCCTGTGCCGGGCTTTTTATTGGGTTAATTTGCGTTTTACCTAGCCGTTTGCGACCTGCGAAGGGCCGACCTCGCGTGTTAACCTTGCCGCCATCGCAAAAAATGCTGGGCCAAGCGCCCCCTTTGCCCCATCACTTTCAACGAATTTGCCTACTACCCAATGAGTAAAAACACTTCAGACCTGTCCTCCCACACCCCGATGATGCAGCAGTACTGGCGCCTGAAAAACCAGCACCCTGATCAGTTGATGTTCTATCGCATGGGCGACTTCTACGAGATCTTCTATGAAGATGCGAAGAAGGCCGCAAAGCTGCTGGACATCACCCTGACCGCGCGCGGGCAGTCGGCGGGGCAGTCGATTCCGATGTGTGGGATTCCTTATCACTCGTTGGAAGGCTACCTGGTCAAGCTGGTGAAGCTGGGCGAGTCGGTGGTGATCTGTGAGCAGATCGGCGACCCGGCTACCAGTAAAGGGCCGGTGGAACGTCAAGTGGTGCGCATTATTACGCCGGGTACGGTGAGTGATGAGGCGTTGCTGGATGAGCGTCGCGATAACCTGATCGCTGCGGTGTTGGGCGATGAGCGTCTGTTCGGCCTGTCGGTGCTGGATATCACCAGCGGCAACTTCAGCGTGCTGGAGATCAAGGGCTGGGAGAACCTGCTGGCGGAGCTGGAGCGTATCAACCCGGTGGAGTTGTTGATCCCGGATGATTGGCCCAAGGACTTGCCGGCGGAGAAACGTCGTGGGACCAAGCGGCGTGCACCGTGGGATTTCGAACGTGATTCGGCGCTGAAAAGTCTGTGCCAGCAGTTTTCGGTGCAAGACCTTAAAGGCTTTGGCTGTGAAACGCTGACCCTGGCCATCGGCGCTGCTGGCTGCCTGCTCAGTTACGCGAAGGAAACCCAGCGCACCGCCCTGCCCCACTTGCGCAGCCTGCGTCATGAACGGCTGGACGATACCGTGGTGCTCGATGGCGCCAGCCGTCGCAACCTGGAATTGGATACCAACCTGGCCGGCGGGCGCGATAACACCCTGCAATCGGTGGTCGACCGCTGCCAGACCGCGATGGGCAGTCGCTTGCTGACCCGTTGGCTGAACCGTCCGCTGCGGGACTTGACCGTGCTGCAAGCGCGTCAAACCTCTATTACCTGCCTGCTCGATGGCTATCGCTTTGAAAAGCTGCAGCCGCAACTGAAAGAAATCGGTGATATCGAGCGTATCCTGGCGCGGATCGGCCTGCGCAATGCACGACCCCGCGACCTGGCGCGCCTTCGTGATGCCTTGAGCGCCCTGCCGCAGTTGCAACTGGCAATGACTGAGTTGGATACGCCTCACTTGCAACAGCTGGCGGTGACTGCCGGCACTTACCCGGACCTCGCGGCGCTGCTGGAAAAAGCCATCATCGACAACCCGCCCGCGATCATCCGTGATGGCGGCGTGTTGAAAACCGGCTACGACAACGAGCTGGATGAACTGCAGTCCCTGAGCGAAAACGCCGGCCAGTTCCTGATCGACCTGGAAGCCCGCGAAAAAGCCCGCACCGGTCTGGCTAACCTGAAGGTCGGCTACAACCGCGTGCATGGCTACTTTATTGAGTTGCCGAGCAAGCAAGCGGAGTCGGCGCCTATCGATTATCAACGTCGCCAGACGCTCAAGGGTGCCGAGCGTTTTATCACCCCAGAGCTCAAGGAGTTCGAAGACAAGGCGCTGTCAGCCAAAAGCCGCGCCCTGGCCCGGGAAAAGATGCTTTACGAAGCCTTGCTCGAGGATTTGATCAGCCGTTTGGCGCCATTGCAGGACACTGCGGCCGCCCTGGCGGAGCTGGATGTACTGAGCAACCTCGCCGAACGAGCGCTGAACCTTGACCTGAACTGCCCACGGTTTGTCAGCGAGCCATGCATGCGCATTGTGCAAGGTCGCCACCCGGTGGTGGAGCAGGTGTTGACCACGCCGTTCGTCGCCAACGACCTGTCGCTGGACGACGATACCCGCATGTTGGTGATCACCGGTCCGAACATGGGTGGTAAATCCACCTATATGCGCCAGACCGCGTTGATCGTGTTGTTGGCCCATATCGGCAGCTTTGTGCCGGCGGCCAGTTGCGAGCTGTCCCTGGTGGACCGCATCTTCACGCGGATCGGCTCCAGTGATGACCTGGCGGGTGGCCGTTCGACCTTTATGGTGGAAATGAGCGAGACCGCCAACATCCTGCACAACGCTACCGAGCGCAGTCTGGTGCTGATGGACGAAGTGGGTCGCGGCACCAGCACCTTCGACGGCCTGTCCCTGGCTTGGGCGGCGGCCGAACGTCTGGCGCATTTGCGCGCTTATACGCTGTTTGCCACGCACTACTTCGAACTCACGGTGTTGCCGGAAAGCGAGCCACTGGTGGCCAACGTGCATCTCAATGCCACCGAGCACAATGAGCGCATCGTGTTCCTGCACCATGTGCTGCCAGGGCCGGCGAGCCAGAGCTATGGCCTGGCCGTAGCACAGTTGGCCGGCGTGCCGAATGACGTGATTACTCGCGCCCGCGAACACCTCAGCCGCCTGGAAACCACAGCCCTGCCCCATGAAACCGTGGTCGCCAGCCCTGCCAAGGCCAGCAAGAAACCCGCCGCGCCGCACCAGAGCGATATGTTCGCCAGCCTGCCCCATCCGGTGCTGGATGAGTTGGCAAAGCTTGATCTGGATGACTTGACGCCGCGTAAAGCGCTCGAAATGTTATATGCACTGAAGACTCGGATATAACGCAGACGCTTGCAAGCTGATAGAATCTCGCGCGGTTTGGGATGCTGCGGGCTTTTAGCCTGGTCCGCAGACTATCGCTCTCAAACCTCGCGAACCCCACCACAAGGGGTTTCGCTGCCGCCGCCTGAGGAGAAAATTAGAAATGACCTTCGTCGTCACCGACAACTGCATCAAGTGCAAGTACACCGACTGCGTAGAAGTGTGTCCGGTGGACTGCTTCTACGAAGGCCCGAACTTCCTGGTTATTCACCCGGATGAGTGCATCGACTGCGCCCTGTGTGAACCAGAATGCCCGGCCGTCGCGATTTTCTCCGAGGACGAAGTGCCTGCGGAGATGCAGGAGTTTATTCAGCTGAACGTCGAGTTGGCGGAAATCTGGCCGAATATCACCGAGCGCAAAGACCCGATGCCCGATGCAGCGGAGTGGGATGGCAAAAAAGGTAAGATTGCAGACCTCAAACGCTGATAGCGTCGCCGCCCCCAAAAGGCCCCTTGCGGGCCTTTTTGCGTTTCTGAGGGGAGCGTTTTACTTTTCTACAGGCGAAAAAAGGGGCGGTATGACCCGCCCACATTTTTTCCCTAGTCCCTGTATTCCTTTTCATCATCCTGATGAATCGCATCCTGCGACGTTCCTTCAAACCATCGTTCCTTGATGGCTGTGTCAATCCGTGGACACAGGGCTGATGTTAGAGGGTTCGAAGATAAGTTCAACGCGACCCGGTTCGATCGACTGGCACGCTCTGACACCTAAACACAGATAAATAAGTCTTGTTTTTCAATGAGATGAAAAAAGTCTCAAAAAAATCGAGACGTCCATGCAAGATAAAAGAACCGATCACTTACGCAAAGGTAAGCAAATGCTTACACACACAATTGCGGAAAAGGGCAATAAGCCTCATTGCCCCCACCGCTTACTGTTGAAAGGCATCAGTCGTCACTGACAGTAATGGTCGGCATCGCCGGCGCAGCAGCTTCCTGCAAGACAATTCTCGCACCGACATGACGGGCCAGTTCCTGGTAGATCATCGAGATTTGGCCTTCAGGCTCGGCCGCCACGGTAGGTTTGCCACCATCGGCCTGCTCACGAATGCCCATCGCCAGCGGCAACGAAGCGAGCAGCTCGACACCGTACTGGGTCGCGAGCTTTTCGCCCCCACCTTCACCGAACAGATGCTCGGCGTGACCACAGTTGGAGCAGATGTGCACCGCCATGTTTTCCACGACGCCGAGCACCGGGATATTGACCTTGCGGAACATCTCGACGCCTTTCCTGGCGTCCAGCAGCGCGAGGTCCTGAGGCGTGGTGACGATCACCGCACCGGCCACCGGCACTTTTTGCGCCAGGGTCAGCTGAATGTCGCCGGTGCCTGGCGGCATGTCGATCACCAGGTAATCGAGGTCGCCCCAGGCGGTCTGTGTGACCAATTGCAGCAACGCCCCGGAAACCATCGGCCCGCGCCAGACCATCGGCGTGTTGTCATCGGTAAGAAAGGCCATGGACATCACTTCCACACCGAGCGACTCGATGGGTACAAACCATTTCTGATCCTTGACCTTCGGCCGCGTGCCTTCGGCGATGCCGAACATCACGCCTTGGCTTGGGCCGTAGATATCGGCGTCGAGAATCCCCACCCGCGCGCCTTCGCGGGCCAGGGCCAGGGCCAGGTTGGCCGCGGTGGTGGACTTGCCCACGCCACCCTTGCCGGAGGCCACCGCCACCACGTTCTTGACGTTGGCCAGGCCCGGGATCTGCGCCTGGGCCTTGTGCGGGGCGATCACGCATTGGATATCGACCTTCGCCGAACCCACGCCGTCGATGCCCTCAATGGCCATTTGGAGCATCTGCGCCCAGCCGCGTTTGAACAAGCCTGCGGCATAGCCCAGTTGCATCTGTACCGACACCTGGTCGCCCTGGACCTCGATACTGCGCACACAACCGGCACTGACCGGGTCCTGGTTCAAATAAGGGTCGGTGTACTGGCGAAGAACGGCTTCCACCGCTGCGCGATTGACGGCGCTCATGGGCTACTCCCGAAAAAAGACTGACTGAAACAGGCGGCTATCCTAACCGTTCCGGCGCTTGAGCGGCACGCTTTCGAGGTTCCGGAAGATTCTGAAACAGCGTCACGGGGTGAAATAAATTTCCCGGCGCTTTATAGTGGCCGACCTCCGTTTCATCAAGTAGCCGAGCCCCATGTCCGAGCCACGCAAGATCCTCGTCACCAGCGCCCTGCCCTATGCCAATGGTTCCATCCATCTTGGCCATATGCTTGAGTACATCCAGACCGATATGTGGGTGCGCTTCCAGAAGCATCGCGGCAATCAATGCATTTATGTCTGCGCGGACGACGCCCACGGTTCGGCCATCATGTTGCGTGCCGAAAAGGAAGGCATCACCCCGGAACAACTGATCGCCAACGTGCAGGCTGAACACAGCGCCGACTTTGCCGAGTTCCTGGTGGACTTCGACAACTTCCATTCAACCCACTCTGACGAAAACCGCGAGTTGTCGAGCCAGATCTACCTGCGGTTGAAGGAAGCCGGGCACATCGACCAACGTTCGGTGACCCAGTATTTCGACCCGGAAAAGAAGATGTTCCTGGCCGACCGCTTCATCAAGGGCACCTGCCCCAAATGCGGCACCGAAGACCAGTACGGCGACAACTGCGAAAAATGCGGCGCGACCTACGCACCAACCGACCTGAAGGATCCCAAGTCGGCGATCTCCGGCGCCACTCCGGTGCTCAAGGACTCGCAGCACTTCTTCTTCAAGCTCCCGGATTTCCAGCAAATGCTGCAAACCTGGACGCGCAGCGGTACCTTGCAGGACGCCGTGGCCAACAAACTCTCCGAATGGCTCGACAGTGGCCTGCAGCAGTGGGACATCTCCCGCGACGCGCCATACTTCGGCTTCGAGATCCCGGGCGAGCCGGGCAAGTATTTCTATGTATGGCTGGACGCGCCGATCGGCTACATGGCCAGCTTCAAGAACCTGTGCGACCGCACCCCGGAGCTGGACTTCGACGCGTTCTGGGGCAAGGACTCCACTGCCGAGCTGTACCACTTCATCGGCAAGGACATCGTCAACTTCCACGCGCTGTTCTGGCCGGCGATGCTTGAAGGCTCGGGCTACCGCAAGCCGACCGGCATTGCCGTGCACGGCTACCTGACGGTGAACGGGCAGAAAATGTCCAAGTCCCGTGGCACCTTTATCAAGGCGCGCACTTACCTGGACCACCTGTCGCCGGAATACCTGCGCTACTACTACGCATCCAAGCTGGGCCGGGGTGTCGACGACCTGGACCTGAACCTGGAAGACTTCGTACAGAAGGTCAACTCGGATCTGGTGGGTAAAGTCGTCAACATCGCCAGCCGTTGCGCCGGGTTTATCCACAAGGGCAACGCCGGTGTACTGGTAGCCGAGAACGCCGCACCGGAACTGACCGACGCCTTCCTGGCCGCCGCACCAAGCATCGCCGACGCCTATGAGGCCCGCGACTTCGCCCGCGCCATGCGCGAAATCATGGGCCTGGCCGACCGTGCCAATGCCTGGATCGCCGACAAGGCCCCGTGGTCGCTGAACAAGCAGGAAGGCAAGGAAGCTGAGGTTCAGGCTATCTGCGCCACCGGCGTCAATCTGTTCCGCCAGTTGGTGATCTTCCTCAAGCCGGTGCTGCCATTGCTGGCCGCCGATGCCGAGGCGTTCCTGAATGTGACGCCGCTGACCTGGAACGATCACGCCACCTTGCTCGGTAATCATCAGTTGAACGCGTTCAAGCCCTTGATGACCCGCATTGACCCGGTGAAAGTCCAGGCCATGACCGATGCTTCGAAAGAAGACCTGGTCGCCAGCCAGACCGATACCGGCCAATCCGCGCCTGCGGGCAATGGCGAACTGGCCAAGGACCCGATTTCTCCGGAAATCGATTTCGACGCCTTTGCCGCCGTGGACCTGCGCGTAGCACTGATTATCAAGGCCGAAGCCGTGGAGGGCGCCGACAAGTTGCTGCGCCTGACATTGGATATCGGTGACGAACAGCGCAACGTGTTCTCCGGGATCAAGAGCGCTTACCCGGACCCGTCCAAGCTCGATGGGCGCCTGACCATGATGATCGCCAACCTCAAGCCACGGAAAATGAAGTTTGGCATTTCCGAAGGCATGGTGATGGCGGCTGGCCCTGGCGGCGAAGAAATCTACCTGCTGAGCCCCGACAGCGGCGCCAAGCCGGGCCAACGCATCAAGTAACCCCTGCAAAATGCCCCGCTGTTGCCACGGCGGGGCTTTTCAGCTTGCCCACCTCCCTGGGCCGGGCGTCAACGCTATGATCACAGCATGAACCTCATTCAACGTATCGACGCGCTGCTGCCGCAGACTCAATGCGGCAAGTGCGGGCACCCGGGTTGCAAGCCTTATGCAGAAGGCATCGCCAAAGGCGAGGCCATCAACAAGTGCCCGCCCGGTGGGCAGGAAACCATCGCCGGGCTTGCGCAACTGCTGCGCCTGCCAATGCTGGACCTGGACACCAGCCGCGGGGAAGCGCCCGCGCAGATTGCCTATATCCGTGAGGCCGAATGCATCGGTTGTACCAAATGCATCCAGGCTTGCCCGGTGGACGCCATTGTGGGCGCCGCCAAGCTGATGCACACCGTGATTACCGACGAGTGCACCGGTTGCGACCTGTGTGTCGCCCCCTGCCCCGTCGACTGCATCGAGATGCGTGCGCTCGCTGACCTGCTGCCTATCGTGGGCGGCTTGGCAGCCAACGAGGAGGAGCGGCGTGAACGCGACCGCAAACGTGACCGGGCGCGGCGGCGTTTCGAACAACGTAACGCCCGCCTGCAACGTGAGGAAGCCTGCAAGCTCGCCGAACGCCTGACACGGGCCAAACGCGCAGCTGCGGTGGAAACGGCACAGGTCAATAATCATCAGGCCGCTCAGGACGCCGCAATCAAGCAGGCCAAAATCAGCGTCACCATGAGTCGCGCTCAATTGCACAAGTCGTTGAAGGCGTTTGGACATCCCCCGACCTTTGAGCAACAGTCACAACTGATTATGCTGCAACGGCAGTTCGAGGCTTGCGAACAGGCGCTTGCTGCGCTGGAGGCCAACAGTGCGCCGCCGACAACGCCCCCAAAGAGCGCCGACCTCAAGCGTGCAAAGATCCAACTGGCCATGCGCCGAGCCGAGTTGAAAAAGGCCCAGGCCGAGCAGGCTGGCGAGCAGCAACTGGCAGCCTTGAGCGCTGCGTTGAACGCCGCCGAGCAGACGCTGCAGGATGCCGAGGCCAACACCGACGCCTGAACCTGCGCTTTGCATTGCTAACATCACGTCGACCGCCAGCAAGGAAACGTCCGCCCCTATGAATGCCGCAAAACGCCTGGAAATCTTCCGCAGGTTTCATGAAGACAATCCGGAACCGAAAACCGAACTGGCCTACTCCTCCCCCTTCGAATTACTGATTGCGGTGATCCTGTCAGCCCAATCCACGGACGTCGGTGTCAACAAGGCCACGGCCAAGCTGTATCCCGTGGCCAATACCCCGGCCGCGATTTACGCCCTGGGTGTGGAAGGTTTGTCCGAGTACATCAAGACCATCGGCCTGTATAACAGCAAGGCCAAGAATGTGATCGAAACGTGCCGCCTGCTGGTAGAGCTGCATGGTGGTGAAGTCCCGCAAACGCGCGAAGCCCTGGAAGCCTTGCCAGGGGTGGGCCGCAAAACGGCCAACGTGGTGCTCAATACCGCATTCCGGCAGTTGACCATGGCTGTGGATACGCACATCTTCCGGGTCAGTAACCGAACCGGCATTGCGCGGGGCAAAAATGTAGTCGAGGTGGAAAAGCAACTGATGAAGTTCGTGCCCAAGCCGTATTTGCTCGACTCCCATCATTGGCTGATCCTGCATGGGCGCTACGTTTGCCAGGCTCGCAAGCCCCGCTGCGGCAGCTGTCGCATCGAAGATTTGTGTGAATACAAGGACAAGACGTCCGACGATTGAGCGACCATTGCTTTTTTTGATCAGTCGATTGAAAAAATCTTTTTTACCCGTTCGCAGATTATCGCTATAAGGAGCCCCAATGGCAGTCTTAGCCCGGAGTTAATCTTATGAGCGCTGGCAAAGAACAACTGGAAGTGGAAGACGACCTCGCTGAGTCGGATGAGGACGCGGTAGAGACACCTGTAGAGGTAGCCAAGACCAATTTGAGCAAACGTCGCACTATCGACAATCTTCTGGAAGAGCGACGCTTGCAAAAACAGCTGGCCGATTACGACTTCGATCTGTGATCGATGCGTGAACGACCGGAAGCCTCCCTGACGGAGGCTTTTTTCTGCCGGATACACGGGTTTTGAGCGTTGCAACGTCCTCCTACACCAAGCCGTTGCGCTGGGCCAACTCGATCAGGTCCACAAGGGAGCGGGCATTGAGCTTGAGTAGCAGGCGGGTCTTGTAGGTACTGACGGTTTTGTTGCTGAGGAACATGCCGTCGGCAATCTCCTTGTTGGTTTTGCCACGTGCCAGTTGCTGCAGCACCATCATCTCTCGCCCCGACAAGCGTTCAACCATTTCAGCTTCACTGGCGTTGCCCATGGTTGAGCGCACTGAATTGAGCGCCTGGTTCGGGAAGTAGCTGTAGCCGGAGAGCACCGCCTTGATGGCGCTCAACAACTCGGTAAGATCCTGCTGTTTGCAGACATAGCCGGCCGCCCCTGCCTGCATGCAGCGCATGGAAAAATGGCCAGGGGCCTGGGACGTCAGCACCAGCACCTTGAACGATATGGCCTGCTTGGTTGAAGCCAACCGACAAATCACCTCCAGGCCGTCGAGCTTGGGGATTCCGATATCCAGTATCACAATATCCGGCATGTGTTCCCGTGCAAGTTGCAACGCATCGACACCGTTATCGGTCTCGGCAACGACCTCATAACCATGACGCTCCATTAGCATGCGCACAGCAAGACGAATGACGGGATGATCATCCACGATCAGCACTTTATTCATGAGAAAGTCCAATTTCGCTGTTCGAATTATTTAGAGCAAACACAATAGCCTAGTCGATTACTAGTTGGCATAGCATTCCACCCCGAGCAACGGCAGGGAGAGACCCAACCCACAGGAAGTTAGGAATTAGCCTACAAAAAATCGCAAACTTAGATGTATAGGGCTTTATGGATGCTTTCAGACTTTTCTCGACGCGCACATATTTTGAGTGAAATGTCCTTGGCATAAGCCTATGAAGGTAAACGCACCGCACAAGACTTTCAGGAAATGCCCCTTGCCTGGAGCCAGGCTGCACGCAGAACGACAAGGAAAGCCCGTCTGTATTAGTTCCATTTAACATATTTATAGAATTCCATAATTCCTACAGAAGATTCAACGAATAACCTCGCCATTGCAGTTATATGAGTGAATTTTCTGTCAGACATAGTTCCTCTGCAGATGTAAAAAATCATTCAGCGTTAAAAACAAAACGCAAAAAAGTAAAACAACCGGCAAAGTTTCGGAAAAAAACACACTCAAGCACTCGCTAAACGCGGATAAACATCAGCGTCCTATTTATGTTCATCCAATAATAAACAAGCAAAAAAAATGGCCCCTTGGATAAGGGGCCATTTTTCACAACCGAGGCAACACTCAGAACAACGAGCGGCCCTTGTTGGCAGCAATCCGCATACGCAGGGCGTTCAGCTTGATGAAGCCCGCCGCATCCGCCTGGTTGTAGGCGCCACCATCTTCTTCAAAGGTCGCAATGTTGGAGTCGAACAGCGACTCATCGGATTTACGACCCGTGACGATCACGTTGCCCTTGTAGAGTTTCAGGCGCACAACGCCATTCACGTGGGCCTGGGAGGCGTCGATCATCTGTTGCAGCATCAGACGCTCAGGGCTCCACCAGTAACCGGTGTAGATCAGGCTGGCGTACTTGGGCATCAGCTCGTCTTTAAGGTGTGCGACTTCACGGTCCAGGGTGATGGATTCGATGGCACGGTGGGCACGCAGCATGATGGTGCCGCCCGGGGTTTCATAGCAGCCGCGGGACTTCATGCCCACATAGCGGTTCTCGACGATGTCGAGACGGCCGATACCATGCTGGCCACCGATACGGTTGAGGGTCGCCAGCACGGTGGCCGGAGACATTTCAACGCCGTCCAACGCGACGATGTCGCCGTTGCGGTAAGTCAGTTCCAGATACTGTGGCTTGTCTGGAGCGTTCTCCGGGGAGACCGTCCATTTCCACATGTCTTCTTCGTGCTCGGTCCAGGTGTCTTCCAGCACGCCGCCCTCATAGGAGATGTGCAGCAGGTTGGCGTCCATCGAGTACGGCGACTTCTTCTTGCCATGACGCTCGATCGGGATCGCGTGCTTTTCAGCGTAATCCATCAGCTTTTCGCGGGAGAGCAGGTCCCATTCACGCCAAGGGGCGATCACTTTTACCCCTGGCTTGAGTGCATAGGCACCCAGTTCGAAACGCACCTGGTCGTTGCCCTTGCCAGTGGCGCCGTGGGAAATGGCATCAGCGCCGGTTTCGTTGGCGATCTCGATCAGGCGTTTGGCGATCAGCGGACGTGCGATGGAGGTACCCAGCAGGTACTCACCTTCGTAGACAGTGTTGGCGCGAAACATCGGGAATACGAAATCGCGGACGAACTCTTCGCGCAGGTCGTCAATGTAGATCTCTTTCACGCCCATGGCTTGCGCCTTGGCACGTGCAGGTTCGACCTCTTCGCCCTGACCCAGGTCAGCGGTGAAGGTCACCACTTCACAGTTATAAGTATCCTGCAGCCACTTGAGGATCACCGAAGTGTCCAGGCCGCCGGAATACGCGAGAACGACCTTGTTTACGTCGGCCATGCCATCACTCCACGGGGTTGTACGGAAAGGCAACGATTCTACCGATCAAAACCGCGAAATTACAGGGGCGCGACAGCAAATGAAGATAAAGCGACAGATTATGTCGAGTGGGCGACCGATGGTCGCACCTACGAGGTAACCGCCGGGTTGCTCGGTACCGTGGCCTGGGGTGCCGGTTTCTCGGGGGCAGCGACCCGCTCAAGCTGGATATTCACACGGCGGTTGCGGGCGCGGTTGGCGGCACTGGTGTTGGGTGCCAGAGGGTAGCTCTCGCCGTGGAAACGCAGGGTGATCTGCGATTCCTGAATGCCATTGGCCTTGAAGTAATCCATCACCGCCAGGGCACGCCGGCGCGAGACGTCGCGATTGGTCAGGCGATTGCCACTGTTATCCGAGTGGCCGTTCAACTCGACATGATTGACGGTAGGGTCGGCCTTCATGAACGCAAGAATCACAGACAGCTTCTTCTTGGCGGCAGCGTCCAGCTCAATGCCGCCACCGGGGAATCCGACTTCAGTCTGCTTGACCTGATCGTAATTCATGGGCAACAGCTTGGCAGTGCACGACTGATAGTCGCTGTAAGCCTTGCTGAACCTCACCGGCAGCAGACGCACCTCCGAGTACCCGCCCTCGCGCGCGTAATGCCGTACGGTCGGGCTGCGCCCCTCAAGCAATCCAGTGAACAGGCGCCCGGCCTGGGCCTGGGAGCTATTGAACAGTACGTCGCCACTGCCGACACGTACCGCCCCGAGGTTGATATCGCCTCGGCCCGGCTGCCAGGGCGCAGCGGCGGCCAACAAGGTTGCCGAGCCTGCGCCAAACGCACCGTTATAGGCTTTCAGGCGAAACGTCGCCTGCTCGCCGGCCCGGCGCACGAACTCCCCGGAACCAAAGTCGGTGATCGGCTGCGTCAGGCGGCACTCGAACTGGTCGCCCTCTACCTTCCACTCAATATTCTCCAGACGTGTCTGGAACGTGAGGGCCATAGCGGGCAGGCTGGCGAACACACTGAGCAGGGCTAGATAATGCTGGCGCACGGGAGGCTCCACTGGTTTCTACAACACTTCAAAGCGTCATACATCGTTAAGGCATACCCGGGGATATCGGTCGCATCCGGCAAAACTTGATAGCGAGTGCCTGCAAGAGTCTTTTCCGGTAGCATTCCCACCAGATTGACCCGCCTGGAATCCCCAATGTCCGACCGCCTGACCCTGCTGCGTCCCGACGACTGGCATATTCATCTTCGCGATGGTGCTGCGTTACCCCAAACCGTGGCCGATGTGGCGCGCACGTTTGGCCGTGCCATCATCATGCCTAACCTGGTACCTCCGGTGCGCAATGCCGCAGAAGCCGACGCCTATCGCCAGCGTATTCTCGCTGCACGACCGGCCGGCAGCCGCTTTGAACCGTTGATGGTGCTCTACCTGACCGACCGCACCCAGCCTGAAGAAATTCGCCAGGCCAAGGCTAGCGGCTTCGTACACGCTGCCAAGCTCTATCCGGCCGGCGCGACCACCAACTCTGATTCCGGCGTAACCAGTATCGACAAGATCCTGCCGGCGATCGAAGCCATGGCCGAAGTTGGTATGCCGTTGCTGATCCATGGGGAAGTGACCCGTGGCGATGTGGACGTGTTCGATCGCGAGAAAATCTTCATCGACGAACACATGCGTCGTGTGGTCGAGTTGTTCCCGACTTTAAAGGTAGTGTTCGAGCACATCACCACCGCCGATGCCGTGCAGTTCGTCACCGAAGCTTCGGCTAACGTTGGCGCGACCATCACCGCTCACCACCTGCTCTACAACCGCAACCACATGTTGGTGGGCGGAATTCGGCCGCACTTCTATTGCCTGCCGATCCTCAAGCGCAACACTCACCAGGTGGCCCTGCTGGATGCCGCCACCAGCGGCAGCCCGAAGTTCTTCCTGGGCACCGACTCGGCGCCCCACGCCCAGCACGCCAAGGAAGCCGCATGCGGTTGTGCCGGATGCTACACGGCGTTTGCCGCCATCGAGCTGTATGCCGAAGCATTCGAACAGCGCAATGCCCTGGACAAACTCGAAGGTTTTGCCAGCCTCAATGGTCCGCGTTTCTACGGCCTGCCGGCGAATACCGACCGCATTACCCTGGTCCGTGAAGATTGGACCGCCCCCGCCAGCCTGCCGTTTGGCGAGCTGACCGTTATCCCGCTGCGCGCCGGTGAAACACTGCGCTGGCGCCTGCTGGAGGAAAGCAAGTGAGTGAAGACCATTACGATGACGAACAAGAGCACAGTGGCGGCGGCTCGCGCCACCCGATGGCCGAGCGTTTTCGCGGTTATCTGCCGGTTGTCATCGACGTAGAAACCGGTGGCTTCAACTGCGCCACCGACGCCCTGCTGGAAATCGCCGCAACCACCATCGGCATGGACGAACAGGGTTTCGTGTTCCCGGAACACACCCACTTCTTCCGTGTCGAGCCGTTCGAAGGCGCCAATATCGAAGCCGCGGCCCTGGAGTTCACCGGGATCAAGCTCGACCACCCGCTGCGCATGGCCGTCAGTGAAGAAGCAGCACTGACCGATATCTTCCGTGGCGTGCGCAAGGCGCTGAAGGCCAATGGCTGCAAACGCGCGATCCTGGTCGGCCACAACAGCAGCTTTGACCTGGGCTTCCTGAATGCCGCCGTGGCGCGCCTGGACATGAAGCGCAACCCGTTTCACCCGTTCTCAAGCTTCGACACTGCCACCCTTGCAGGCCTGGCGTATGGCCAGACCGTACTGGCCAAAGCCTGCCAGGCAGCGGGTATCGACTTTGATGGTCGTGAAGCCCACTCGGCCCGCTACGACACCGAAAAGACCGCCGACCTGTTCTGTGGCATCGTCAACCGCTGGAAACAGATGGGTGGCTGGGAAGACTTCAACGACTGAGCCTGCACCGCCCCTCCCATAAAAAAACCGGCCTTTTCAGGCCGGTTTTTTTGTACCTCGACGCAGGCTTACAGCTTGCCGGCGTTCTCGGTCAGGTAAGCGGCAACGCCTTCTGGCGAAGCGTTCATGCCTTTGTCGCCTTTTTTCCAGTTGGCAGGGCAGACTTCACCGTGCTCTTCGTGGAATTGCAGGGCGTCAACCAGGCGGATCAGCTCTTCCATGTTACGGCCCAGCGGCAGGTCGTTGATGATCTGCGAACGCACGACGCCCTTGTCGTCGATCAGGAACGCGCCACGGAAAGCGACGCCGCCTTCGGATTCAACGTCGTAGGCCTTGGCGATGTCGTGCTTCATGTCGGCAGCCATGGTGTATTTGACTTTGCCGATACCGCCGTCGTTGATGGCGGTGTTGCGCCAGGCGTTGTGGGTGAAATGGGAGTCGATGGACACAGCAACCACTTCAACGTTACGCGCCTTGAAATCGTCCATGCGATGGTCCAGGGCGATCAGCTCCGAAGGGCAGACGAAAGTGAAGTCCAGCGGGTAGAAGAATACCAGGCCGTATTTGCCTTTGATGGCTTCAGACAGTTTGAAGCTGTCTACGATTTCGCCATTGCCGAGGACGGCTGGAACGTCAAAATCCGGGGCTTGTTTACCGACGAGTACGCTCATTGGATATCTCCTGATATAGGGGGTGACGATTGAAGTAAAAGGACCGGTCGAGTCTGCCTGTGGAAGCAGACAGAAATATGACGCAATCACGCTTCGTGAAGACCGATCATCATACACCGAAAAAACCGTTCGTCAGCGCACGGGCAATTCCTCTCGGATTGCTGCTGAAACTATTTTGACAATCATTCTCGTTAACATTAAGATCCATCGCACTTAAGCC
Organism: Pseudomonas sp. OST1909; assembly: GCF_015277575.1. Taxonomy (NCBI): domain Bacteria; kingdom Pseudomonadati; phylum Pseudomonadota; class Gammaproteobacteria; order Pseudomonadales; family Pseudomonadaceae; genus Pseudomonas; species Pseudomonas sp. OST1909. Next base: position 1,644,247 of record NZ_CP063780.1, on the reverse strand, counting down.
ATAAACCCGCGACGGTTCTCACTTATGTATGTCTGCCTCTGCACTGGCGTCACCGACGGACAAATCCGCGAAGCGATCTACGAAGGTTGCTGCAGCTACAAAGAAGTGCGTGAAACCACGGGCGTTGCCAGCCAGTGCGGCAAATGCGCCTGCCTCGCCAAGCAAGTGGTACGGGAAACCCTGACGCAGCTGCAAACAGCCCAGGCCGCGATCCCCTACTCGACAGAATTTACACACGCCTGATAGGCATGTTTTAAAGAGCCGGACCTTGTGTCCGGTTTTTTTATGCCTGTAATTCAATTAGTTAGCGCCAAGACGCGGAACACAAACATTCTTATTCCGATTAATTTTCATTTATTATTCAATAACTTAGGTTTGACACTGGGATTTTCACCGCTCAGACTCCCCCTTATACACAGCTATTACAGGGCAGGACCCCAGTCATGAAAGGCGACATCTCAGTCATCCAGCAACTCAACAAAATCCTTGCCAATGAACTGGTCGCGATCAATCAGTACTTCCTGCATGCGCGCATGTACGACGATTGGGGCCTGGAAAAGCTCGGCAAGCGTGAATACAAAGAATCGATCAAGGCCATGAAGGACGCCGACGCGCTGATCAAGCGCATCCTGTTCCTGGAAGGTCTGCCGAACGTGCAGGACCTGGGCAAGCTGAACATCGGCGAGCACACTCAGGAAATGATCGGCAGTGACCTGGGCTTTGAGCGCAAAAGCCACAGCGACATCAAGGCAGCGATTGCCCACTGTGAGACCAAAGGCGATTTCGGCAGCCGTGAGCTGCTGGAAGACATCCTGGAAGACCAGGAAGAGCATATCGACTGGCTGGAAACCCAGCTGGGACTGATAGACAAGGTCAGCCTGGAGAACTACCTGCAATCGCAGATGGGTGAATAACCCCTACCAGATACAAAAAAGCCCCGCTCTCGTCAGAGAATCGGGGCTTTTTATTGCAGGTCAATCAAGCTTCAGTCTTGGCTGCCGCTTTTTCCGCTGCGTCTTTGATCAGCGCTTGCAGCGAACCGTCTGCTGCCATTTCAGTGATGATATCGCTGCCGCCAACCAGCTCACCGGCTACCCACAGTTGTGGGAAAGTCGGCCAGTTGGCGTACTTTGGCAGATTGGCGCGAATTTCCGGATTCTGCAGGATATCCACGTAGGCGAACTTCTCGCCACACGCCATGATGGCCTGGGAGGCTTTTGCGGAAAAACCGCACTGAGGAGCGTTAGGCGCGCCCTTCATGTAGAGCAGAATGGTGTTGTTGGCAATCTGGTCTTTGATCGTTTCGATGATATCCATGGAACACCTCGGCTGGAACTTTGCGACTCACAGGTCGGCACGGTGGCGCATTGTAACGCAAAATCCCAGCGCAGTGCTCGGGCACCTCACGCAGCCGCCACTTGCACCGGCACCCCATTGAGCGCCGCATTACCCGATAACTCATCCAATTGCCGCTCGTCGGTCAAGTCATTCGCACTCGCACCCGGCTGGCCGCTTGCGATGCTCATCTGCACGCCCGGACGATCATGACCCCAACCGTGAGGCAGGCTGACCACACCCTGCATCATGTCCGCGCTGGCCACGACTTCCACTTCGATCATGCCGATGCGCGAACTCACTCGCACCCGCTGGCCATCGCTCAACTGCCGACTGGCCAGATCGTCGGGGTGCATCAACAGTTGATGGCGCGGCTTGCCCTTCACCAGCCGGTGATAGTTATGCATCCACGAATTATTGCTGCGCACATGACGGCGACCAATCAGCAGCAGTTCGTCCACCGCAGGCACCGGTTGCGCAGCAAAACGCGACAGGTCCGCCAGGATCACCGGCGGTGCCGCCTGCACCTTGCCATCGGCGGTTTTCAGCCGCGCGCCCAAGTTTGGCTGGAGCGGCCCCAGGTCCACGCCGTGGGGGTGATCGGCCAGCATCGCCACCGACAGCTTATGTGCAGACGCATCCCCATAAGTACCGGCGCGCAGCCCGAAATCGATCATTTGCGCGGGCGGCATTGTCGGTTTTAGTGACACGCCGGTCTGCGCCGCAAAGGCTTTGGCCAAGCCGACGAAAATTTCCCAATCGTGCAGCGCGCCTGCGGGTTTTGGCAGGATCGCGCGGTTGAAGCGCGTGACATTGCGCACCGCGAACATGTTGAAGGTGGTGTCGTAGTGGTCATTTTCCAATGCCGACGTTGACGGCAGGATCAGGTCGGCATAACGCGTGGTTTCGTTGATGTAGAGATCGACACTGACCATGAACTCCAACCCATCCAGCGCCTGCTCAAGTTGACGGCCATTGGGCGTCGACAGGACCGGGTTGCCGGCCACCGTCACCAGGGCGCGGATTTGCCCTTCACCTTCGGTGAGCATTTCTTCGGCCAAGGCTGACACCGGCAGCTCTCCGCCGTACTCGGGACGCCCGGACACGCGGCTTTGCCAGCGATTGAAATGCCCGCCGCCAGTCGACGCCACCAGGTCCACCGCTGGTGTGGTGCACAACGCACCTCCCACCCGATCCAGGTTGCCGGTCACCAGGTTGATCAACTGCACCAGCCAATGACACAACGTGCCGAACGCCTGGGTCGAGACGCCCATGCGTCCGTAGCACACCGCTTTATCGGCGGCGGCAAAGTCTCGCGCCAATTGACGGATCTGCTCGGCAGGCACTGCACATTGGCGGCTCATGGCCTCGGCGGTAAAGTTGGCGATCGCCCGGCGTACGTCGTCCAGGCCTTCAACCGGCAAATGGCTGGCGCGGGTCAGCCCTTCAGCAAACAGGGTGTTGAGCACCCCGAACAACAACGCCGCATCACCGCCGGGGCGTACGAACAGATGCTGATCGGCAATCGCCGCCGTCTCGCTGCGTCGAGGGTCGACCACCACCACTTTACCGCCCCGGGCCTGAATGGCTTTGAGGCGTTTCTCCACATCGGGCACGGTCATGATGCTGCCATTGGACGCCAGCGGGTTGCCACCCAGAATCAGCATGAAGTCGGTGTGGTCGATGTCCGGGATCGGCAACAGCAAGCCATGGCCGTACATCAGGTGACTGGTCAGATGGTGGGGCAACTGGTCGACGGAGGTTGCAGAGAACCGGTTGCGCGTCTTCAAAAGGCCAAGAAAATAATTGCTGTGCGTCATCAGCCCATAGTTGTGCACGCTGGGGTTGCCTTGGTAAACCGCCACCGCGTTCTGGCCATGCCGGGCCTGGATACCCGCAAGGCGTTCGGCTACAAGCGCAAAGGCACTTTCCCATGAGATCGGCTGCCATTCGTTGCCAACCCGCAGCATTGGCTGGTGCAAGCGGTCCGGGTCATTCTGGATATCCTGCAGCGCTACGGCCTTGGGGCAGATGTGTCCGCGGCTGAAGCTGTCCAGGGGGTCGCCCTTGATCGAGGTGATCGCCAGGCGACCGTCTTCGGCTTGAGTCGTTTCCAGGGTCAGGCCGCAGATGGCTTCGCACAGGTGGCAGGCACGGTGATGGAGAGTCTTGGTCATGGCCAGTCTCTTTATAAGGGCTTTGGCCCAACTATGGCCCGCGACCGCCCAGGGCGCCAGCAACCTTCGTGCTGTGAATCGACGGGCATAGGCAAAGGCATGGCTAACCATGAGCAAATGTTTCAGAAGCCTCCCGCGCACCGACTAAAACCGACACAACCTGGCCTGGGCCCGCCCCCGCGCATTGCAAAAGGTCTCGGCGCCAGTGTACAAATGGCCCGCTGCTGTCCGGAAATCGTCTTCAAACGCGCGTCAGCGCCCTGCTTGAACACTCTTAAAAACCGTAGCCCTATTGGTAAGACGCGACATTTAATGTCAATATCGCGCCTTCCCCTATTTCGTCGCCCCGTGCGGCTTTCGCCGCAGGTCTCGCCCGTTGTCACAATAAACAAGGCTTTGAGGATCTGCGGTCTGTTGCAAAAAGGTAGTTAATGATGAGCGCAAGGCACTTTCTCTCCCTGATGGATTGCACGCCCGAAGAGCTGGTCAGCGTGATCCGTCGAGGCATTGAGCTTAAAGACCTGCGTAACCGCGGCGTACTGTTTGAGCCCTTGAAAAACCGTGTACTGGGGATGATCTTCGAGAAGTCCTCGACTCGTACACGCCTGTCTTTCGAAGCCGGCATGATCCAGCTGGGTGGCCAGGCGATCTTCCTGTCCCCGCGTGATACCCAACTGGGCCGTGGCGAGCCGATCAGCGATTGCGCCATCGTCATGTCGCGGATGCTCGATGCCGTAATGATCCGTACCTTCGCCCACAGCACCCTGACCGAATTTGCCGCCAACTCGCGCGTGCCGGTGATCAACGGGCTGTCCGACGACCTGCACCCCTGCCAGTTGCTGGCCGACATGCAAACCTTCCTCGAACACCGCGGTTCGATCCAGGGCAAGACCGTGGCCTGGATCGGTGACGGCAACAACATGTGCAACAGCTATATAGAAGCGGCGATCCAGTTCGACTTCCACCTGCGTATCGCTTGCCCTGAAGGCTACGAGCCGAGCGCCGAGTTCATGGCCAGGGCCGATGGCCGCGTGCAGTTGCTGCGTGATCCGAAGGATGCGGTGGTTGGCGCACACCTGGTCAGCACCGACGTCTGGACCTCCATGGGCCAGGAAGACGAAACGGCCAAGCGCCTGGCCCGGTTCGCACCATTCCAGGTGACACGCGCCCTGCTCGATACAGCAGCGCCGGATGTACTGTTCATGCACTGCCTGCCTGCTCACCGAGGTGAGGAAATCAGCCTCGACCTGCTCGATGACCCACGCTCTGTCGCCTGGGACCAGGCCGAAAATCGCCTGCATGCGCAAAAAGCCTTGCTCGAGTTTCTCGTCCCACCGTCGTACCACCACGCATGAGCCAGCCATTACTGCTGAACCTGCGCAATCTGGCATGCGGCTATCAAGATCAACGGGTGGTGCAGAACCTCAACCTGCACCTCAATGCCGGTGACATCGGTTGCCTGCTTGGCTCGTCCGGTTGCGGCAAGACCACCACCTTGCGCGCCATTGCCGGCTTTGAACCGGTACACGAAGGCGAAATCAGCCTGGCGGGCGAAGTCATCTCCAGTGCTGGTTTCACCCTGGCACCGGAGAAACGGCGTATTGGCATGGTGTTCCAGGATTACGCACTGTTCCCGCACTTGAGCGTGGCAGACAACATCGTCTTTGGTATTCGCAAACATCCGCAAAAGGATCGTGTGGTCGCCGAGCTGCTGGAACTGGTCAACCTCAAGAATCTGGGCAAGCGCTTCCCTCATGAGCTTTCCGGTGGCCAGCAACAACGCGTCGCGCTCGCCCGCGCCCTAGCGCCAGAGCCGCAACTGTTGCTATTGGATGAACCCTTTTCCAACCTCGATGGCGAATTGCGCCGCAAGCTCAGCCATGAAGTGCGCGACATCCTCAAGGCACGCGGCACCAGTGCGATCCTGGTGACCCACGACCAGGAAGAAGCCTTTGCGGTCAGCGACCATGTCGGCGTGTTCAAGGAAGGTCGTCTGGAGCAATGGGACACGCCCTACAACCTTTACCACGAACCGCAGACGCCCTATGTCGCCAGCTTTATCGGCCAGGGCTACTTCATTCGAGGTCGCTTGAACTCACCGGAGTCAGTGAGCACCGAACTGGGAGACCTGCGCGGCAATCGCGCCTATACCTGGCCCACAGGTGGCGCGGTGGATGTTCTGCTACGCCCGGACGACATCGTCTACGCGCCGGACAGCGCATTGAAAGCCCGGATCGTCGGCAAGACGTTCCAGGGCGCCTCGACCTTGTACCGGTTGCAACTGCCAACGGGCGCTCAGCTGGAATCGATTTTCCCCAGCCATGTTGATCAACAGATGGGGACGGATGTGGGGATTCGAGTGGCGGCCGAGCATCTGGTGCTGTTCCAGGCGTAAGCGGTTATACATGTGGGAGTGGGCAAGCCCCCTCCCCCATTAGATCTCCAAAGGGCTGATCATCACGCCCGGCCGATGGCCGCGAATTTGGCTTGGGTATGTTCAGCCAGTACCGCGGCGGGCAATTCCACCTCCAGCCCTCGCCTCCCGGCACTGACAAAAATCGTTGCAAAGGGTTGCGCCGTTTCGTCGATAAACGTGCGCAAGCGCTTCTTCTGCCCCAGCGGGCTGATTCCGCCCAACAGATAGCCAGTAGACCGCTGCGCTGCTGCTGGATCCGCCATTTCAACCTTTTTTACGCCAGCCGCATGGGCAAGCGCCTTCAAGTCCAGACTTCCGACGACCGGCACCACCGCCACCAACAATTCGCCCTTCTCGCTGCTCGCCAATAACGTCTTGAACACCTGCGCCGGGTCGAGGCCCAATTTCTCCGCAGCTTCCAGACCATACGACGCCGCCTTGGGGTCATGTTCATAACTGTGAATGCGATGTTCGGCGCGAACTTTTTTCAACAAATCCAGTGCGGGCGTCATGGCGTCTCCGGCAGGGAAAACAGGTGCCCAATTCTAGGCCAAGCGCCGGAAAAACGCTCTAGTCCAAGCACTGCTGGGTCAAAAGCTCGGTATGAAGGGCGTGATCATTCACCAGACCAATAGTTCGAAAGTGACCAATGGTTCACTTTCGACCTTTGACAGCGGTCATTCTTGTCTATATTTTTTCGTTTCCGAATACTGTAGGAATAGTCCATCAGTGCTCCAGCAGTAAGCCGCGGCTAAGGATGGGGATCCTCGTCACGGTGAAAATCGCGCAACCGCCCGTTGAGGCAGTGCGCCAGACAAGAACAACAACTGAGGTTTTCCATGACAACTGCTCTTCAACAGCCTTCACTTTCGAGCCAATGCATGGCCGAGTTCCTGGGCACTGCGCTGCTGATCTTCTTCGGTACCGGTTGCGTCGCTGCGCTCAAGGTCGCGGGTGCGAGCTTTGGCTTATGGGAAATCAGCATCATCTGGGGGATCGGCGTCAGCATGGCGATCTACCTGAGTGCCGGTATTTCCGGGGCTCACCTCAACCCGGCGGTCAGTATCGCCCTGTGCATTTTTGCCGACTTCGAAAAACGCAAACTGCCCTTCTATATTCTCGCCCAGGTCGCCGGCGCATTCTGCTCCGCCGCACTGGTGTACACGCTCTACAGCAATCTTTTTTTCGATTACGAACAAACCCACCAGATGGTCCGTGGCTCCCAGGCCAGCCTGGAACTGGCGTCGGTGTTTTCCACCTATCCCCATGCATTGCTGAGCACGGCCCAGGCATTTCTGGTGGAAATGGTCATCACCGCAATATTGATGGGCGTGATCATGGCCCTCACCGACGACAACAACGGCCTGCCTCGCGGCCCGCTGGCCCCGCTGCTGATCGGTTTATTGATCGCCGTGATTGGTAGCGCCATGGGCCCGCTGACCGGATTTGCGATGAACCCGGCACGGGACTTCGGGCCCAAGCTGATGACCTTTTTCGCCGGTTGGGGTGAAATGGCCTTTACTGGCGGTCGCGATATTCCTTACTTCCTGGTACCGATATTCGCCCCGATTGTCGGTGCTTGCCTCGGTGCTGCCGCCTATCGCGGGCTGATCGCTCGCCACCTGCCGAGCGCAGCACCTGCTATAGCTGAAACACCTGACACGGCTGTCAACGGCAAGACTCGTATTTCCTGAAAGCGCCAGCCTGGTCCCCTGCCCTTCACGGCCCAGGCTGATTTCTGACTTCCTTATTTCGTTCAAGGCAATTGACATGACCGACCTTCAGAATAAGAACTACATCATTGCCCTCGATCAGGGCACCACAAGCTCGCGGGCGATCATCTTCGATCGCGACGCCAACGTGGTGTGCACCGCGCAACGTGAATTCGTCCAACACTACCCGCAGGCCGGCTGGGTTGAGCATGACCCGATGGAAATCTTCGCCACCCAAAGCGCGGTGATGGTAGAGGCGCTGGCCCAGGCCGGCTTGCACCATGATCAGGTTGCCGCCATCGGTATCACCAACCAGCGTGAAACCACCGTGGTCTGGGATAAAATCACCGGTCGCCCGATCTACAACGCCATCGTCTGGCAGTGCCGACGCAGCACCGAAATTTGCCAGCAACTCAAGCGCGACGGCCATGAGCAGTACATCAGCGACACTACCGGTCTGGTTACCGACCCGTACTTCTCCGGCACCAAGCTCAAGTGGATCCTCGACAACGTCGAAGGCAGCCGCGAACGTGCGCGCAATGGCGAGCTGTTGTTCGGCACCGTCGACAGCTGGCTGATCTGGAAATTTACCGGCGGCAAGACCCACGTCACCGACTACACCAACGCGTCGCGCACCATGCTCTTTAACATCCACACGCTGGAGTGGGATGCGAAGATGCTGGAGATTCTCGACATCCCGCGGGAAATGCTCCCCGAAGTGAAGTCGTCCTCCGAAATCTACGGCCGCACCAAAAGTGGTATCGCCATTGGCGGTATTGCCGGTGACCAACAGGCCGCGCTGTTCGGCCAGATGTGCGTCGAAGCCGGCCAGGCCAAGAACACCTATGGCACCGGTTGCTTCCTGCTGATGAACACCGGCGACAAGGCGGTGAAATCCAAGCACGGCATGCTCACCACCATCGCCTGCGGCCCCCGCGGTGAAGTGGCTTACGCTCTGGAAGGCGCGGTATTCAATGGTGGCTCCACTGTGCAATGGCTGCGTGACGAACTGAAAATCATCAACGACGCCCACGACACCGAATACTTCGCCGGCAAGGTCAAGGACAGCAACGGCGTGTATCTGGTACCCGCCTTTACCGGCCTGGGCGCACCGTACTGGGACCCGTATGCCCGTGGCGCGCTGTTCGGCCTGACACGAGGCGTACGCGTGGACCACATCATTCGTGCGGCGCTGGAGTCGATTGCCTACCAGACCCGCGACGTACTCGACGCCATGCAGCAGGACTCGGGCGAACGCCTCAAGGCCCTGCGCGTGGACGGTGGGGCGGTCGCCAACAACTTCCTGATGCAATTTCAGGCCGACATCCTCGGCACTCAGGTCGAACGCCCACAAATGCGCGAGACCACGGCCCTCGGCGCCGCCTACCTGGCTGGCCTGGCGTGTGGTTTCTGGGGCAGCCTGGAGGAGTTGCGTGGCAAGGCGGTGATCGAGCGCGAGTTCGAACCACAGCTGGATGAAGCAGCCAAAGAGAAACTCTACGCCGGCTGGCAAAAAGCGGTGAGCCGCACCCGTGACTGGGAACCGCACGAAGGCGCTGAATAAGGTTGTAACTGGCAGGGAGCGGATTCCTGCGTCATCATGGGCCACTTTTGTATGGCAGCCCAAAGGACGCCCCATGAATCTGCCTCCCCGCCAACAACAAATCCTCGAACTGGTCCGCGAACGCGGCTACGTCAGTATCGAGGAAATGGCGCAGCTATTCGTTGTCACCCCGCAAACCATCCGCCGCGATATCAACCAGCTGGCGGACGCCAATCTGCTGCGCCGCTACCACGGCGGCGCGGCCTATGACTCCAGTGTCGAGAACACCGCGTACGCCATGCGGGCCGATCAGATGCGTGACGAGAAGCAACGCATCGGCGAAGCGATCGCCGCTCAGATTCCCGACCATGCCTCGCTGTTCATCAACATCGGCACCACCACCGAATCCATCGCTCGTGCGCTGCTCAATCACAGCCACCTGAAAATCATCACCAATAACCTCAACGTCGCCACCATGCTCAGTGCCAAGGACGACTTCGATGTGTTGCTGACCGGCGGCAACGTGCGCCGCGATGGCGGCGTGGTGGGCCAGGCCAGTGTCGATTTCATCAATCAGTTCAAGGTGGACTTTGCCCTGGTAGGTATCAGCGGGATCGACGAGGACGGCAGCCTGCTGGACTTCGATTACCAGGAGGTGCGGGTTTCCCAGGCCATCATCGCCAATGCGCGGCAGGTGATCCTGGCGGCAGACTCCAGCAAATTCGGGCGCAATGCCATGATTCGCCTGGGGCCGATCAGCCTGGTGGATTGCCTGGTGACTGACCAGCAGCCGGTGCCGGCGCTGGTGCAAGTGCTGAATGAACACAAGGTGCGGCTGGAAGTGGTGTAGCGCCTGTTCAGGCGTCATCGCGGGCAAGCCCGGCTCCCACAGTTTGAAATTCGATCAAATGTGGGAGCCGGGCTTGCCCGCGATGACGGCCTCACTAACACCAATACATTCACCTTTGTTCACAATTCTTCCTTTTCCCACCCTTCGATGAGTTTTTTCAATCGAAGTCAGCTGGCTGTGCCCGCATTTATCAGCTACCATTTTCGCAAATGAACATTAATGTTCGAATTCCAAGACGAAAAGATCGCGAGGCTAGCCGATGAACCCTTCCACCTTGCCTGCTCCACCGCTTGCCGAAGTCTATGACGTTGCCGTAATTGGTGGCGGGATCAACGGCGTCGGCATTGCAGCAGACGCAGCCGGTCGCGGGTTGTCGGTATTCCTTTGCGAAAAGGATGACTTGGCCAGCCATACGTCGTCGGCCAGCAGCAAGCTGATCCACGGTGGTCTGCGTTATCTGGAACATTACGAATTCCGCCTGGTGCGTGAAGCCCTCGCCGAGCGTGAAGTACTGCTGGCCAAGGCCCCGCACATCGTCAAGCAAATGCGCTTCGTCCTGCCACACCGCCCGCACCTGCGCCCGGCGTGGATGATTCGTGCCGGTCTGTTCCTTTATGACCACTTGGGCAAGCGCGAAAAGCTGGCGGGCTCCAAAAGCCTCAAGTTCGGCGCCGACAGCCCACTCAAAAGCGAAATCACCAAGGGCTTTGAATACTCCGACTGCTGGGTCGACGACGCCCGCCTGGTGGTACTCAACGCCATGGCTGCCCGCGAGAAAGGCGCGCACATCCACACGCAGACCCGTTGCGTCAGCGCCAAGCGCAGCAACGGCATGTGGGAAATGAACATGGAACGTGCCGACGGCAGCCTGTTCTCGATCCGCGCACGCGCGCTGGTGAATGCCGCCGGCCCGTGGGTAGCCAAATTCATCAGGGACGACCTGAAGCTGGATTCGCCTTACGGCATCCGCCTGATCCAGGGCAGCCACCTGATCGTGCCAAGACTGTACGAGGGTGCCCATGCGCATATCCTGCAGAACGAAGACCAACGCATCGTCTTCACCATTCCGTACCTGAACCACCTGACCATCATCGGCACCACCGATCGCGAATACACGGGCGACCCGGCTGCAGTTGCGATTACCGAAGGTGAAACCGACTACATGCTCAAGGTGGTCAACGCGCACTTCAAGAAGCAACTGAGCCGCGAGGATATCGTCCACACGTATTCCGGTGTGCGCCCACTGTGCAATGACGAATCGGACAACCCGTCGGCCATTACGCGTGACTACACCTTGTCGCTGTCCGGCGGTACCGGCGAAGCGCCGATCCTGTCGGTGTTCGGCGGCAAGCTGACCACCTATCGCAAGCTGGCCGAATCGGCCATGGCCCAACTGGCGCCGTACTTTACCCAGATGCGCCCAAGCTGGACCGCCACCGCCAGCCTGCCCGGCGGCGAAAACATGAGCACGCCTGAAGCGCTGGCCGAAGCCATCCGCAACAAGTTCGACTGGGTGCCGAGCGAGATCGCCCGCCGCTGGTCCACCACTTATGGCAGCCGCACCTGGCGCCTATTGGAAGGCGTGCAATCGCTGGCTGACCTCGGTGACCACCTGGGTGGCGGCCTGTATACCCGCGAAGTCGACTACCTGTGCGCTGAAGAGTGGGTGACCCAACCGCAGGACGTGCTGTGGCGCCGTACCAAGCTTGGCCTGTTCACCACACCGCAGGAGCAGGAAAACCTGCAGCGTTACCTGTCCAAGGTCGAGCAGAGCCGCAGCAAGATCGAAGCGGCCTGACCGCCCAATTGTAAGAGCGAGCTTGCTCGCGAAAAACCTGAGAGCGCCGCGTTTATTCAGCATAAACGCGGCGCTTTTGCGTTTTTCGCGAGCAAGCTCGCCCCTACGGACTATTCGGTTTTCCGAACACCCCCCCTCCACCCTATTCGGTTTGCCGGACCCCCGCCTGAAAATATCGCCGAAACAAAAAGTTAATCTCCATATAAATCATGTAGTTATCCTTTTATTTTCGGTATGGCACGACTCATGCTCTACACTCTCTGACGATTACCTGAGGCGCCTTAGGAGCCGTCACGGGCATTCGCTATACAAGAGAGCCGTTCACCTGGCTTCATAAAAAAAACAAATGTCGAGGAAGTATTGATGCGTATCGTTCCCCATATCCTGGGCGCAGCTATCGCTGCTGCTCTGATCAGCACTCCAGTTTTCGCCGCAGAACTCACCGGCACGCTGAAGAAAATCAACGACTCCGGCACCATCACTCTCGCTCACCGCGACAGCTCTATTCCGTTTTCCTACATTGCGGATGGTTCGGGCAAACCCGTGGGCTACTCCCACGACATTCAGTTGGCCGTCGTTGAACAACTGAAAAAAGACCTGAACAAACCCGACCTGAAAGCCAAATACAACCTGGTGACCTCGCAAACCCGTATCCCGTTGATCCAGAACGGCACCGCGGACCTGGAATGCGGCTCCACCACCAACAACGCCGAACGTGCCCAGCAAGTCGATTTCACCGTCAACATCTTCGAAATCGGCACCCGCCTGCTGGTCAAGAAAGACAAGGAAGGCAAGCCGTCCTACGCTGACTTTGCCGACCTCAAAGGCAAGAACGTCGTGACCACCGCCGGCACCACGTCCGAGCGCATCATCAAGGCGATGAACGCCGACAAGCAGATGGGCATGAACGTTATCTCCGCCAAAGACCACGGCGAATCCTTCCAGATGCTCGAAAGCGGCCGTGCCGTTGCGTTCATGATGGACGACGCGCTGCTGGCCGGTGAAGAAGCCAAGGCCAAGAAGCCGGATGACTGGGTTATCACCGGCACTCCGCAGTCCTTCGAAGCCTATGCCTGCATGGTTCGCAAAGGCGACCCGGACTTCAAGAAAGCCGTGGATGACGCCATTGTCGCCCTGTACAAGTCCGGCGAGATCAACAAGATCTACGCCAAATGGTTCGAAAGCCCAATCCCACCGAAGGGCCTGAACCTGAACTTCCCGATGAGCGACAAGGTCAAGGAGCTGATCGCCAACCCAAGCGACAAACCAGCGCCAGAAGTAAAAATCTGATACCTGACTAAGCTTATCTCCTGAGGGAGCCAACCCTCCCTCAGGCGTCTGTAATTACCTGCTGGCTTCAACTTGGAACACTCGACCTGGCGGTTTTCGAGCCGATCGCGTGTGCCTGGCATTCATTGTCGGGCGGAAAAGGATCTTCCCAAGCGGGTGCTTGTACATCGATCGATCTCGAGGGGAGACCCTAATGAATTACAACTGGGACTGGGGCGTGTTCTTCAAGTCCACCGGCGTGGGCAGCGAGACTTATCTCGACTGGTACATCTCCGGGCTGGGCTGGACCATCGCCATCGCCATCGTGGCATGGATTATCGCCTTGCTGCTGGGCTCCATTCTGGGGGTCATGCGCACGGTGCCAAACCGCCTCGTGTCGGGCATTGCGACCTGCTACGTAGAACTGTTTCGTAACGTGCCGCTGCTGGTTCAGCTGTTCATCTGGTACTTCCTGGTACCGGATATGCTGCCGCAAAACCTGCAGGACTGGTACAAACAAGACCTGAACCCGACCACCTCGGCCTACCTGAGCGTTGTGGTGTGCCTGGGCCTGTTCACCGCCGCCCGTGTGTGTGAGCAAGTACGTACAGGCATCCAGGCGCTGCCACGTGGCCAGGAATCCGCCGCGCGCGCCATGGGCTTCAAGCTGCCGCAGATCTACTGGAACGTGCTGCTGCCCCAGGCGTATCGCATCATCATTCCACCGCTTACCTCCGAATTCCTCAACGTGTTCAAGAACTCCTCCGTGGCGTCCTTGATCGGCTTGATGGAACTGCTGGCGCAAACCAAACAGACCGCCGAGTTTTCGGCCAACCTGTTTGAAGCCTTCACCCTGGCCACGCTGATCTACTTCACCCTGAACATGAGCCTGATGCTGCTGATGCGCGTAGTGGAGAAGAAAGTCGCAGTGCCCGGCCTGATCTCCGTGGGGGGTAAATAATGGACTTCGATTTCAGCGGCATCATCCCCGCCATCCCGGGCCTGTGGAACGGCATGGTCATGACCTTGAAGCTGATGGTCATGGGCGTGGTCGGCGGCATCATCATCGGGACCATCCTGGCCCTGATGCGCTTGTCGTCCAATAAACTGCTGTCGCGTGTGGCCGGCGCCTATGTGAACTACTTCCGCTCGATCCCGCTGCTGCTGGTGATCACCTGGTTCTACCTGGCGGTGCCGTTCGTACTGCGCTGGATCACCGGCGAAGACACGCCGATCGGTGCGTTCACGTCCTGCGTCGTGGCGTTCATGATGTTCGAGGCTGCGTACTTCTGCGAAATCGTGCGGGCCGGCGTGCAGTCGATCCCCAAGGGCCAGATGGCAGCGGCACAAGCGATGGGCATGACCTACGGCCAGACCATGCGCCTGATCATCCTGCCCCAGGCGTTCCGCAAGATGACGCCGTTGCTGCTGCAACAATCGATCATCCTGTTCCAGGACACCTCCCTGGTCTACACCGTGGGCCTGGTGGACTTCCTCAACTCCGCCCGCTCCAACGGCGACATCATCGGCCGCTCCAATGAGTTCCTGATCTTTGCCGGTGTCGTCTACTTCATCATCAGCTTTTCCGCCTCGCTGCTGGTCAAGCGTCTGCAAAAAAGGTTTGCCGTATGATCTCTATCAAGAACATCAACAAGTGGTATGGCGACTTCCAGGTGCTGACCGATTGCAGCACCGAGGTTAAGAAAGGCGAAGTGATCGTGGTGTGCGGGCCCTCCGGCTCGGGCAAGTCCACCCTGATCAAGTGCGTCAACGCGCTGGAACCGTTCCAGAAGGGCGACATTGTGGTCGATGGCACCTCCATCGCCGACCCGAAGACCAACCTGCCAAAACTGCGTTCACGCGTTGGCATGGTGTTCCAGCACTTCGAGCTGTTCCCGCACCTGACCATCACTGAAAACCTGACCATCGCGCAGATCAAGGTGCTGGGCCGCAGCAAGGAAGAAGCCACCAAGAAGGGTCTGCAACTGCTCGACCGCGTAGGCTTGTCGGCACACGCCCACAAGCATCCTGGCCAGCTCTCCGGCGGCCAGCAGCAACGTGTGGCGATTGCCCGCGCCCTGGCCATGGACCCGATCGTCATGCTGTTCGACGAACCGACCTCGGCGCTGGACCCGGAAATGGTCAACGAAGTGCTCGACGTGATGGTGCAACTGGCCCATGAAGGCATGACCATGATGTGCGTGACCCACGAAATGGGCTTCGCGCGCAAAGTGGCCGACCGCGTGATTTTCATGGACGCCGGCAAGATCATCGAAGACTGCCCGAAAGAAGAGTTCTTCGGCGACATCAGCGCACGCTCCGAACGCGCACAGCACTTCCTTGAGAAAATCCTGCAGCACTAAGTACTAAGCAGCTCCCACTGTAGGAATATGGCCAATGTGGGAGGGGGCTTGCCCCCGATAGCGGTGGATCAGTGACAGATGTATCGACTGACACACTGCTATCGGGGGCAAGCCCCCTCCCACACTGGATCGCACAGGCTGGCAGCTCTGGTTGACCCAAGGCATCTGTGATGAAATGCGACCCCAATCAATATCGCGCCGCACCGCCATCACTTGCCGTGAAGCCTCGTCTGATACGCCAACTGTTCCTTCCGCCGTTGATCATCGCCCTGATGATCGGCCTGGGTTATATCGGCTTTTGGGTCAGCGAGTACTATGGCATCCGCACCCTCAGCGACAACGGCGAACGCCAGTTGGAGTTGCACGCCCGCACCGTCGAAAGTGAACTGAGCAAATACACCTACCTGCCCAGCCTGCTGGAGCTGGAGTCCAGCGTGTCGCAATTGCTGGCCGAGCCGAATCAGGAAACCCGTAAAACGGTCAACGACTACCTTGAGGGCCTGAATCGTCGCAGTCGCAGCAGAGCCATCTACGTGATGGACACCACCGGCCGCGTGCTGGCCACCAGTAACTGGCGCGATGCCGACAGTTACCAGGGTGAGGACCTGTCTTTTCGCGCCTATTTCCAGAATGCCGTACGCGGCCAACCCGGCCGTTTCTACGGTATCGGCAGCACCAACGGCGAACCCGGCTATTACCTGGCCCATGGCCTGGAAGAGCACGGCAAGATCATCGGCGTCGCCGTGGTCAAGGTGCGCCTCGAAGCCCTCGAAGAACGCTGGCAGCGTGCCCGTCTCGAGGCGTTCGTGAGCGACGAGAACGGCATCATCATTCTGTCCAGTGACCCGGCGCGCCGCCTCAAGGCTGTACGCCCGCTGAGCGATGACACCAAGGATCGCCTGGCCCACAGCCTGCAATATTACTGGGCGACGCTCAATGAACTGCAACCCCTGGCCCGCGAGCGCCTGAACGAAGGCACCGAGAAACTGACCTTCCCGGCCAATTCGGAAGTGGTCAACGACCAGCACGCTGTCAGCTACCTGGCGCAAACCCGACCGCTCAACGACACGCCGTGGAATTTCACCCTGCTCACCCCGCTCAATGACCTGCGCCGTGCCGCGATCAATCAGGGCATTCTGGTAGCAGTTGCCTTCGGCCTTGTCGCCTTCCTGCTGATTGCCTGGAACGAGCGACGCAAGGTCATCGCCACCCGCCTCGCCGCTCGGGAAGCCCTGCAGGAAGCCAACAGCCAACTGGAGCGGCGGATCGCCGAACGCACCGCCGACCTGCGCGCCAGTAACGAACGGCTCAAGGGCCAGATCCGTGAACGGCGCCAGGCCGAAGAGACCCTGCGCCGCGCCCAGGACGAATTGGTACAGGCCGGCAAACTCGCCGCCATCGGCCAGATGTCCACCAGCATCGCCCACGAGTTGAACCAGCCGCTGGCCGCGCTGCGCACCCTGTCCGGCAATACCGTGCGCTTCCTTGAGCGCGGCGCCCTGGACACCGCCAGCACCAACCTCAAGACCATCAACGAACTGATCGACCGCATGGGCCGTATCACCGCCAGCCTGCGCTCGTTCGCCCGGCGCGGCGATGACCAGGGCGAAGCCAGCCTGGGCAAGGCCGTGGACGCTGCGTTCCAGGTGCTGGGCGCACGCCTGGACGGTTTGCCACTGACCTTGCACCGCGACTTCGCACCCGCCCAGTTGCAGATCGACCAGACACGCCTGGAACAGATTCTGGTCAACCTGATTGGTAATGCTCTGGACGCGATGCAGACGCAACCGGCGCCGCAATTGTGGTTGGAGGGCCAGAGTACCGAGGGCAAATACCGCCTGCTGGTACGCGACAATGGTCACGGCATCGCCCCTGAGGCACGCAAGCATTTGTTCGAACCTTTCTTCACCACCAAGCCCGGCGAACAAGGCCTGGGGCTGGGCCTGACCCTGTCCGCTAGCCTCGCAGCCGCGACCGGTGGCAGCCTGGCCGTGGAACACCCGGCCGGTGGTGGTACTGCCTTTGTCCTGAACCTGCCGCTGGCGGGCGCTAAAAAAGTTGAGTCGACATGAATACTGATCCCCAAGACCTGACCGTGCTGATCGTCGAAGATGATCCCCACGTGCTGCTCGGTTGCCAACAGGCCCTGGCGCTGGAAGACATCCCCAGCGTCGGCGTGGGCAGCGCCGAAGAAGCGCTCAAACGTATCGGCGAAAACTTTGCCGGCATCGTCATCAGCGATATTCGCCTGCCGGGCATCGATGGCCTGGAGCTGCTGACCCGCCTCAAGGCGTTGGATAAAAGCCTGCCGGTGGTCCTGATTACCGGGCATGGCGATATTTCCATGGCCGTCGGCGCCATGCGCAACGGCGCCTACGACTTCATGGAAAAACCCTTCTCTCCCGAGCGCCTGGTCGATGTTGCCCGTCGCGCCCTGGAGCAGCGTGGGCTGGCACGAGAGGTCTGGTCACTGCGCCGCCAGTTGGCCGAGCGTGATTCGCTGGAAGGCCGCATCATTGGCCGCTCGCCGGCGATGCAGAACCTGCGCGAGCTGATCGCCAACGTCGCCGACACATCGGCCAACGTGCTGATCGAAGGCGAGACTGGCACCGGCAAGGAGCTGGTTGCCCGTTGCCTGCATGATTTCAGCCGACGCCACTCCCATCAGTTCGTCGCCTTGAACTGCGGGGGCCTGCCGGAAAACCTGTTCGAAAGCGAAATTTTCGGCCACGAGGCCAATGCCTTCACCGGCGCCGGCAAACGCCGCATCGGCAAGATCGAACACGCCCACCAGGGCACGCTGTTCCTCGATGAAGTGGAAAGTATGCCGATCAACCTGCAGATCAAACTGCTGCGGGTGCTGCAGGAACGCACCCTGGAGCGCCTGGGATCGAACCAGAGCGTGGCGGTGGATTGCCGGGTAATCGCTGCCACCAAGTCCGACCTCGACGAACTGAGCCGCGCCAACCAGT
Source organism: Pseudomonas sp. OST1909 (assembly GCF_015277575.1). Taxonomy (NCBI): domain Bacteria; kingdom Pseudomonadati; phylum Pseudomonadota; class Gammaproteobacteria; order Pseudomonadales; family Pseudomonadaceae; genus Pseudomonas; species Pseudomonas sp. OST1909. Next base: position 1,625,812 of record NZ_CP063780.1, on the reverse strand, counting down.
TCCGCAGCGACCTGTACTACCGCCTCAACGTGGTCACCCTGGAACTGCCGCCTTTGCGCGAGCGGCGCGAAGACATCCTGCAACTGTTCGAACACTTCCTGCAGCAATCGTCGCTGCGCTTCGACCGGGCGGTGCCGGAGCTGGACAACCAGACCCTGTCGAGCCTGATGAGCCACGACTGGCCGGGCAACGTGCGTGAACTGCGCAACGTCGCCGAACGTTTTGCCCTGGGGCTGCCCGCCTTCAAGAAAAGCGGCGCCAGCAGCGGCAACCACGGCCTGGCCTTTACCGAAGCGGTGGAAGCCTTTGAGCGCAACCTGCTGGTGGACGCCCTGCAGCGTAGCGGCGGCAACCTGACCCAGGCCAGCCAGGAATTGGGCATGGCCAAGACCACGCTGTTCGACAAGGTCAAGAAATACGGGTTGAGTCACTGATGGATCTGTTCTTGAAGGCCGCACTTGGCGCGGCGGTGGTGCTGATCCTGGCGGCACTGGCCAAGACCAAAAACTATTACATCGCAGGCTTGGTGCCACTGTTTCCGACCTTCGCACTGATCGCCCACTACATCGTCGGCAAAGGGCGTTCGGTGGAGGATTTGAAGACCACCATCGTGTTCGGGATGTGGTCGATCATTCCGTACTTCGTGTACCTGGCGACCTTGTATGTGATGGTCGATCGGATGCGGCTGGAGGCATCACTGGCAGTAGCTGCCGTGGCCTGGTTGATGGCCGCGACGATCCTGGTCAGCATCTGGGTTCGCCTCCACTCCTGACTCAACTCGGTCAACAATGTGGGAGGGGGCTTGCTCCCGATAGCGGTGGATCAGTGAAATAGGTACTGACTGACACACCGTTATCGGGAGCAAGCCCCCTCCCACATTTTTTGCCCGCCGTGTGTCAGCGGACGATTTTGTCGACTTGAATCCCGAGTTTTTTCAGGCGATACCAGAAACTGCGTTCGGAAATGCCGATCCGCTGCGCCGCCGCGGCCTGCACCCCGTTGCTCTCCTGCAACGCCGCCAGGATGTAGGCTTTCTCCACCTCGGCCAGCGCCGCATCCAGATCCTGCGGCACGCCCGGGCCGTCGCTGAGGATCGCCGTCACATCGCCCTCGCTCGGTTTTGAAGCAAACAGATAACCCGGCAAATCAATATCCTCGATCACCGGCGACGCTGCGACGATGGTCGCGCGCTCCACGCAGTTTTGCAGCTCGCGGATATTGCCCGGCCAGTGATACGCCGCCATCGCCTGCAATGCCTCGGGGCTGAAGCCGGTAATGCGCTTACCGGCGGTGGCGCTCAAGGTCTGGGCGAAATGCCGGGCCAGGGGCGCGATATCTTCCACGCGCTCACGCAGGGCCGGCAATGGAATCGGGAAGACGTTGAGGCGGTAGTAGAGGTCTTCGCGAAACTCTTTGTTCGCCACTGCGTCCAGCAGGTTCTTGTTGGTGGCGGCAATGACCCGCACATCCACCTTGCGCTCGCGTGGGTCACCCACCGGCTCGATGACCCGCTCTTGCAAGGCGCGCAAAATCTTGGCCTGCAACGCCAGGGGCATGTCCCCCACTTCATCGAGGAACAGCGTGCCCTTGTCGGCCTGCATGAAGCGCCCTACCCGGTCGGCCACGGCGCCGGTGAAGGCACCTTTGCGATGGCCGAACATCTCGCTTTCCAGCAAACCTTCGGGAATCGCCGCGCAGTTGACGGCCACAAAGGGTTTGTCGGCACGGCTGCCATGCTTGTGGATGGCGCGGGCGACCATTTCCTTGCCGGTGCCGCTTTCGCCGGTCAGCAGGATGGTTGCGCTGCTGTCACGCACCGAATCCACGGCTTGCAGCACCTTGCGAAACGCCGGGCTGTCGCCCACCAGGCTGTCGAACTGCGCATGTTCGTCCAGCTCTGCGCGCATCCGTGCGTTATCGCGCATGATGTCGCGAAATTGCAGGGCCTTGGCCACGGTGATGTCCAGCTCATCGATATCGAACGGCTTGGCGATGTAGTCATAGGCACCGTTGCGCATCGACTGCACGGCATTTTTTACCGTGCTGTAGGCGGTCATCACAATCACCGGCACCTGTGGATAGCGCACCTTGATCTCGGCCAGCAATGCCGGCCCGTCCATGCCCGGCATACGCCAGTCGCTGATCACCAGGTCGATGTCCTCCTCGCCCAGCACCTTGAGCGCATGCAGGCCGTTGCCCGCGCTGAACACCTGGATACCGTTCTGGCTCAGGGCCTGGGTCAGCAAATCACAGAGCTTGGGCTCGTCGTCGACCACCAATACGTTATGCGTCATGCCCGTCCTCATCCTCACCGTCGTCTTCACCGTTAGCCGGAATGTACAGGCTGAAGGTGGCGCCGGCATCTTTCTCACTGGCGCATTCGATGCTGCCGTCGTGACTTTCCATGATCGAATAGACTTTGGCCAGACCCAGGCCGGTGCCCGATGCCTTGGTGGTGACAAACGGCGTGAAGATACGCTCGACCATATCCGCCGGGATACCCTGACCGGTATCGGCGATGCTGATCACCGTGTTGTCGCCCACGTTGCGGATGCCCAGGGTCAGGCGCCCGCCTTCGGGCATCGCGTCGATGGCGTTGAGTATCAGATTGAGGCAAGCCTGCTTGAGCTGCTTGGCATCGGCATAGATCGTGGCGTCGGGCGCCTGGTCGTCAATCTGTGCATCAATATTGTGGGTGCTCAGCTCCGGGCCGCAAAAACCGAGGATTTCTTCCACCAGGGCACGTGCCGGCTGCAGCACGCGTATCGGTGGATTGGGTTTGGCGAAATCGAGGAACTCGGTAATCAGCTCGTTGATGCGGCTGACCTCGCTGATGACGTACTCCAGGTGACGCTTGTCGGTTTCCGCCAGGTCGGCACGCCGGTGCAACAATTGGGTGGCGGTCTTGATGATGCCCAGCGGGTTGCGGATTTCATGGGCCAGGCCCATGGCGACTTCACCCAGGGCATGCAGCCGATCACGCCGGCGCAGTTGGGCTTCCAGGTGGTGCAGTTCGCCGAGGCGCTCGGTCATGTGGTTGAAGGTACTGCTCAACTGCGCCAGTTCATCACCGCCACTGACCACCACGCGATGCGCGTAACTACCGGAAATCACCGCGTTCACACCTTGGGACAAGTCGCGCAGCGGTTTGGTCAGGCGCTGCGACACCAGCACCCCGGCCGCCAGTGACAGCGCCGAGCTGAGCAGGAAGATCAGCACGAACAGGTTGCTCTGGTTCACCAGCCCTACCAGGCTGGTGTGACGCAACAGGCCGCTGAATATAACGCCTTGCAGTTCGCCGGCATCATTGAAGATCGGCCAGTACAAACCGCTGTACTGGTTAGTGAATTGCTCGCTGGGCTGCTTGGTGCTGCGCAGCGCGGCTTCGACGTTCTTCGGGATGCGCGAAGGGTGATTCTCGAAACGCTGGGTGGAAAATATCTCGGAAAAACCCGCCGGGTTGGCCAGGTACAAACGCAGGTCCAGGGAGTGCACATCGGCCACGCTGGTGAGGAAACTGCTGTCCAGGTAGGTCGCCACCAACAACAGGTAATCAACGCCATCGCGGCTGGTCTCGAAGGTTGACACCACCAGCCCCGTGCTCACCCCCGCGACTTGCACGGTCTGCAGCACGGCATTGCTGGTCAGGTTGATCTGCCTGACGATGTCATCGGCGGCTGTGCTGAACACCACTTTGTGGTCGCTGGTGCGAATCAGCGCGACCACGTCGATATCGGTGGCATCGGCAATGTCGGCGGTCAGCCGGTCATGCCTGGCCGCCTGTTTCGACGACGGTGGGCTGGTATAGCGCAAGAACAGCTTGGCCATGCGCGCGTTGTCATGAAGGATGTCACCGATCTCATCCTTGACGATCTTGGTCGATTCTTGCAGCCAGATACGCACGTTGCTGTCGAAAATCTGCGACAGCGTGGTGGCGGCCAGCTCAGCGGCAATCATGGTCGGAATAACGCTGACCAGCCAGAACGCCAGCACCAGCTTGCGCTGGACGCTCCAACGCGAAATGGCAAAGGGGCGGGCTTTCTGGCGGGTCTTGGTGATCATCAGGTTTCGCTTATCGCAGCAGCCATGGCAGGGTCGGAACGATCCGGTCGAATAAACAGTTTTACAAGCTTGAGCAGGCCGTTGACCAGCCGGTTGCGATGGCGAAAGAACAGGCTGTTGCCCTCGAACTCGCACCCCAGCCGCAGTTTACTGGCATACCCGGCCTGGCCGCACTCGTACACCGGGATATTGTGTTCAATACAATAGTCGACATTGGTCAGCCAACTGCGAAAGTACAGGTTGTACTCACGGCTGAATTCGATGTCGTGGCCAAAGAACTTATCCACCAGCCGCTGCTCATCCAGCAGGATCAGGTTGAACGCCACCAGGCGTTCGTCCACCCAGTAAAGAACACAGACCGCCCGCTCGTGAAGGTGTTCAAGCACGCCGGTGAAGTAAGCGGCAGGCAGGCGCTCGAACTGTAGATCCGCGCGCGCAAGCGTGGCCTCGTACAGGCGCATGATCTCGGGCAGCACATCATCGACGTTGTGCCGCCACTCGATGCGCGGCCCGGGTGCCCGTAGCTTGCGGCGCAGGTCCTTGCGCGTGGATTTGCCCAGCGAGCCCAGGTACGCATCCACCGACCCGTAGGGCAACGGCAACACCCCGGTCGGCAAGCTCGGCATGGTCTGAAAGCCGGCTGCACGACAACTGTCGGCCCAATGCGGGTCGTTGGTCGGCGCGTCCTTGACCGCCACCAGCCCAATACCGAAGTGGTCGGCATCCCGACGCGCAGCCGCCAGTAACTGCTGCAACAACAACGCGCGGCGGCCCTCGGGCACATGGCTGGCGACCCCCGCATCACAACGCTCAGCCACCGGCGAACCAATGGCGTACAGCGCCAATTGCAAAGCCTGCGGCCACAGGCGAGCCAGGCGTTCGGTCACGCGCTTGCCCGCCCCCGACACCGTGGTGTCGAGGCGATAATGGGTAATGAACGCAGCAGCCACAGCCACCAGCGTTTCATCTTCGTAGACCGCCAGGTAACGCCACTGAAAATCATCGATAGCGGCGTTTTCCACGGCCAGGTAATAGTCCCAATCCTCCAGGGCACCGGGAAAACAGTCGTTCCAGGCATCGCGCTGGATCGCCCGGATGGTCGGGAAGGCTTGGGTGGTTATCACAGATTGCCCTTATTTCTATGGCGAACGCCGATCAAATGTGAGAGCTGGCTTGCCGGCGATGCACGCCCCTCGGTGCGTCAGGCAGACCGCAGTGATGCCATCGCCGGCAAGCCAGCTCCCACCTTGACCGGCGTTGACCTGAAGGCTGTGTGCTGCTCGACAAACTCGGCACTCAACTCGATCACCCGTCGGTATTGCAGGTCGACCGTGATCATGTGGTAGCAGTTATCCAGCAAAATCTTGGTCACCGGGCCACCGAGGTGGCGTTCCACGTAGTCGGCGTTCCAGCGGCTGGTGATGTCGTCTTCGATGGAATGCAGCACCAGCGCCGGCACCTTGATGTCGGGCATGCGCTTCTTGACCACCGCGTTCATGCGGTGCAATTCGCGCACGGTGATGCCTTCCATGGTCAGCAACCCTGCCTCGCTGCTCTCCCCTTCCTTCATCTGCCGTTCGACGATGGCCCGCAGGCGCTCATTCTTGATGCCGTAGGGCGGCTTCTCTTCGAAGCTGCAAACGTGCACGCCGAATGGAATCTTCATCAGCAACGGCGTGAGGAACGCCAGCTTGTTGATGCTCCAGCCGTCGTACTTCAGGGTGGTGGAGTACATCAGCAGCCCGGCGACCTGGCCTGGGTGTTCGGCGGCCACATACATAGACATCACCGCGCCCATGGACAAGCCGCCGACAAACACCTGCCCGTGGCGTTGCTTGACCTGCAGGAAGGTCTTGCGCACGCCTTCGTACCAGTCACGCCAGCCGGTAGCCTGCAAGTCGCTGTTATCGCCGCAGTGCCCGGCCAACGTGGGCACATACACCGTGCAATTGCCTGTCTTGGCCAGGCCCTTGGCGACCTGGCGCAACTCGGTCGGTGTGCCGGTCAGGCCGTGGATCAACAGGATCCCGACCGGACCTTCACCGAGAACGAAGCCGGCGGTACCTTCACCGAGGTCGATCCCTTGCGCATTCACCGATTGGTCGCTCGCACCAGCAGTTGCTCAAGCAGCTTGAGACCCAATTCGATTTCCGGGTAGCTGATTTCCAGGGACGGTGCCAGGGTGATCACGTTCTTGTAGTAACCGCCCACGTCGAGGATCAGACCCAGCTTCTGGCCGTCCACCACCATGTCGCCTTTCATGCCTTCCTCGACCATATAGTCCAGGGTCGCCTTGTCTGGGGTGAAGCCGTCCGGGCCGCAGATTTCGCAGCGCAGCGCCAGGCCCAGGCCGTCGACATCGCCAATGATCGGGAAGCGTTTTTGCAGGTCCTGCAAGCCTTCCAGGAAGAACTTGCCCTTGGCCATGACCATCGCGCCGTAATCGACTTCGTTGGTCATCTTGAACATTTCCAGGCCGACGGCGGTGCCCAACGGGTTGGAGGCGAAGGTGGAGTGAGTCGAACCTGGCGGGAACACCTTCGGGTTGATCAACTCTTCACGGGCCCAGATACCGCCCAATGGGTTGAGGCCATTGGTCAGGGCCTTGCCGAACACGATCACGTCCGGCTGCACATCGAAGTGCTCGATCGACCAGAGTTTGCCGGTGCGGTAGAAGCCCATCTGGATTTCGTCGGACACCATCAGGATGCCGTGCTGGTCCAGGACGTGCTTGAGCTCGCGGTAGAAGTTCATCGGTGGGATCACGTAGCCGCCGGTGCCCTGGATCGGCTCGACATAGAAAGCTGCGTATTCGCACTGGTTGGTTTTGGGGTCCCAGACGCCGTTGTATTCGGTCTCGAACAAACGGGCGAACTGCTGCACGCAATGGCTGCCGTACTCTTCCTTGGTCATGCCCTTCGGGCCACGGAAGTGGTAAGGGAATGGGATGAAGTTGGCGCGTTCGCCAAAGTGGCCGTAGCGACGACGATAGCGGAAGCTGGAGGTGATCGACGAGGCGCCGAGGGTGCGGCCGTGGTAGCCGCCTTCAAAGGCGAACATCAGGCTTTTGCCGTTGCTGGCGTTACGTACCACTTTCAACGAGTCTTCGATGGACTGCGAACCGCCGACGTTGAAGTGCACGCGGCCGTCGAGACCGAACTTCTTCTTGGCGTCGACCGCGATCATTTCCGAGAGCTCGATCTTGCCTTTGTGCAGATACTGGCTGGCAATTTGCGGCAGGGTGTCGATCTGTTGTTTCAGCGCATTGTTCAGGCGCGGGTTGGCGTAGCCGAAGTTGACGGCCGAGTACCACATCTGCAGGTCGAGGTAAGCCTGGTCTTCGGTGTCCCACACGTAGGAGCCTTCGCAACGGCTGAAAATACGCGGAGGCTCGATGTAGTGAACGGTGTCGCCGTAGGAGCAATACTTGGCTTCTTTATCCAGAAGGATCTGGTCTTCGGCGGTAGCGATACGGATATCAGACATGATGGAAGAGTTCCTGAGTGTCAGAAGAGGTGTTGAAGGTGGTGGCGTTGGCGGCGATGCCTTGGGGCAGCTTGGCCAGCAGTGCGGTCACTTGCGCAAAGGTGTCGAAGCGCGCGTGAGGAATGTGGTTGGCGACGCAGTAGTCGGCGAGGCTGCCCTTGGCGAACACGAAGTCGGCGGTGGACGCCACGCACATGTCGGACTTGCCGTCACCGATCACCAGTACGCGCTTGTTGCGCGGGGTGGATTTGCACTTGCAGTTGCCGGAAGCGGCGCGGCAAGCATCGCTGGCGTAGGGGAAGTCGATACGCCAGCTGTTCTGGTCGACCTGGCGCAGACGGTTGGCGAGGATCGGCAACAAGGTCACGTAATTGCGCGACAGGATGCGCGCGATGCCCTGTTCGATGCCGTCGCTGACCACCTCGATAGAGGCGCCCAGGTCCATGACGTGATCGACGAAATCCGGGAAGTCCGGGTCGATCTCGACGCTGTCGAAATACGCCAGCAGTTCGCTTGGGGTGGCCTTGATCAGCGCCAGTTGGCGGCTCAGGCATTCGCGTGAACCGATATGCCCGTCCAGCCATTGCTGTTCAATGGTTTCCCACTCGGGGCCGGCGAAGCGTTGGAGGACGTTGTCGATGACATCCGTGGGGGTAATGGTCCCATCGAAGTCACACACGATATGCCAGTGGATCATCTACCTGTACCTGAGAGAGCGCGCTGTATGCGCTTGCAACAGGGATAGAGCAGGGAGTGTGCCAACTAGTCAAAACCCAGTCGGGCTGGGGGTTTGCCGGCAGAGTCGCAGTGATAGGCGTGCTGCAAGCTACAATTTTTGTAGCTTGCTACAAACAACATGAGTGCTTGCGCAGGCGCGAGGGTTTGCGCGTTCATGCGCGCCTGTCACCTCAGGAACGTACACCATGACCAACATCACTTCTGCCGTATTCGCAGGTTTGCTCGGCCTATGGGGCTGCTCCAGTGCGGCCTGGGCAGACGGCATCAGCGGCGACGTGGGCGCGGGCCTGAGCTATCAGCCCCATGACCCGACCGGCAGCCGCTACGAAACCCGGCCCGTGCCCTACCTGGACCTGGATTGGGGCGACGTCAGCCTGAGCACCGACGACGGCCTGACCTGGAGCGCCCTGAACACCCACGGCATCACCGCCGGCCCCTATATCAATTACCTGGCAGGGCGTACCTCCAACGGTGAGTTGCAGGGCTTGCGCAATGTGTCGGACATGGCTGAGGTCGGCGGTTTCATCCAGTACGCCCCGGCCAATTTCTGGCGGGTCTACGCGCAGCTGGGCCAGGCCGTGGGCGGCGGTCACTCCCAGAGCGGCACCCTGGGTAAGATCGGCGGCGAACTGGGCTACCCGTTGGGCGGCGGGATTATCGGCAGCAGTGGCCTGGTGGCGCATTTTGCCGATGCGCGCCAGGCCAATACCTTCTTTGGCGTAGACAACAACGAAGCTGCCGCCACCGGCTTTCGGCCCTACAACGCCAGCGGCGGCTTCCAGAACGTGACGTTGAGCCAAAGCTTCGCTTTTCCCCTGGCGCCCCACTGGTCACTGCTGACCAGCGCAAGCTGGGTGCATCTGGTGGGCTCGGCGGCCCGGAGCAGCATCGTCAAGCAGGCCGGCGAGGTGAATCAGGGGCAGGTGCAGACGGCGATCAGCTACACCTTCGATTAAAAACCGACGCAGTTCTGCCTTAAGTAAGCAGATCCAAATGTGGGAGGGGGCAAGTCGAATCGTCGCACCGCCCCTCCCACATTTTGCCTGTGTTTCGCAGCAGAATTTTCAGTGCTCTTCGCCCTCAGCCAACAGCGCGATACCACCGATAATCACCACCACCCCTACCCAATGCAACAGGCTGATGTGCTCACCCAACCCCAACCACGACCCCAGCAGCACCGCCACAAACACCAGTGAACTCAGGGGAAACGCCAGCGACAAACTGCTGCGCCGCAAGATCAGCATCCACACAAAAAACGCCCCCAGGTAACTGGCAATCGCCGCCAGGATCCCCGGGTTACGCGCCACGTCGGCCAGCCACTGCCAGGTGAAATCCATCTGCCCCAATTGATCACCAGCCACCTTGGTAAACAATTGCCCGGCGCTTTCGGTGGCAATCAGTAGCGCCCACAGCACCAGGGTGCCCAGGCGCCCATGTAACCAACCGCTATCGACTGTCTGCGTCGTCATGCCTGGCTCCCCGCAATCGCTACCAACATCACACCCAAGGTAATCACCAGCGTGCCCAGCCAACGCCTTGGGCTGACCCTTTCCTTGAGCACCACCCTGCCCGCCAGAACCACCAGGCAATAGGCCAAAGCCGCCAACGGAAACAGCAGACTCAATGGCGCACGGGACAGGGCTTCGAGCCAGACGAAAAACTCGATGACATAGGCGCCGACGCCCGCCCAGAGCAGTGGAGCATTGAACACCTGGCCCCAGAATGCGCGCAGGCTGAACCCGTCATCGAGTTGCGGTAAGCGGTCCACGCCCAGTTTGAAACACAGCTGGCCAATTACATCGAGAACAATGGAAAACGCCAGCAGCAACACCACGGTCAGGGTCACGGGAACAGCTCCTCAAACAGGTTGATCAAGGCCTCATTGGTCGCGGCATTGCGCTGCAAGTCTTGCGCGCTCCAGCGCTGCGGTGGCGGCTGGTCGGACTTGGCTTCCCAGCGCTTGAACGCGTTGCTGAACACCGGCGTGGCGAACTCACCGCACACGTCGATGCCAATGATGCGTTTATGCGCCGCCAACGCCCGCAGGGCCTGGAGCAGATGGGTCAGGCGCATACCGCCCTGGTCCCAATTGGTGGCGGCGTCTTCGCTGGCCAGCACATCCTTGTCGATGGTGATCCAGATCGCTTCGGTGGGCAGGCTGGCGATCATCTGGTCGAGGAATTTCGCCCAATCGAGCTCTGCCAGGTTGCGCCAGTGCAGGTGGTTTTCCTGCTGCTGGTGACCCGCTCCATCACCGACCCGACCCCAGACCTTCGACGGCGGGTGCTGCCAGGGAAACAGCTGCAATTGCCCGCGCTTGAGCGCGCCAAGGTTGCCGCCACGCAGTTGTGGGTTATGCAGGTCATCGCTGCACGGGCCGAGGGTGACGATGCGCTTGATCGCCGGCATCTTCAGTGCGCGGTTGACCCACGAACCACAGTGGCGCTTGGGCGCAAAGCGTACCCAGTCGGGGTGGTTGTCGAAGTGGATCAGGCTGACGGGCTCTTTCAGATCAGCCAAAAAGGCCGGCGTAAGGTGGTGATAGTCGCCGGAGCCGACAAACAGGATTTCCGGGCGCGCATCCCTGGGCCGAGACCGTTGGGCCAGGCGTTCGGTAAATCGTTTCCAGGTTTTTTCTGTGGACCACAGGCGCAGTTTCGGCCCCAGGTCGAGCAGGTCCAGACGCGTGGCCCGGCCGCTGGCCAACCGCCGGGCAATGGGCGCCTGACCGGTTAGGCTGTGGTCGAGGTCAAGTATGTTCAAGGTAGTTTTCACCCCTAATGGCAGCGCCCAACCGCAGGCCGGCCGGGCTTTAGGGGGGTAATGCAAGGGATGGGCCAGCGCTTGGATGAGCGCCGTTTTTGAAAACAATGAGTATCAAGTGTGGGAGCTGGCTTGCCTGCTCCCACATTAGAGCTGGCTTGCCTGCTCCAACATTAGAGCGGCGTCAGGATCGCGCTTCGGCAATGATCTGGCGAATCGCGCCCACAAAGGCTTCAGCCGGCTGGCCGCCGCTGACAGCGTACTGGTCGTTGAACACAATGGTCGGCACCGAGGTCACTCCGCGGGTGATCCACAGTTTTTCCTGCTCGCGCACTTCGGCGGCATATTCATCAGAGGCAAGAATTTCGGCGGCGCGCTTCAAGTCCAGGCCGACGCTTTCGGCAATGATCGCCAGGGTCGCGTGGTCGGACGGGTCCTGGCCATCGCTGAAGTACGCCTTGAAGAGGGCTTCCTTGAGGTTGTACTGCAAGCCTTTCAACCCGGCCCAATGCAACAGGCGATGCGCATCGAAGGTGTTGTAGATGCGGCTCTGGCCGTCGGTGCGAAAAGCGAAGCCCAACGCTGCGCCCATGTCGCGGATGCGCGCACGGTTGGCCTGGGATTCTTCGGCGGTGGAGCCGTATTTTTCAGTGATGTGCTCGACGATGTTCTGACCTTCGGCGGGCATGTTCGGGTTCAGCTCGAACGGCTGGAAATGAATCTCGGCCTGCACCTCGGCGCCAAGCTGGTCAAGGGCTTCGGTCAGGCCGCGCAGGCCGATGATGCACCAGGGGCAGGACACGTCGCTGACGAAATCGATTTTCAGGGCAGTACTCATGGTAGGCAACCTCGCTGGCATTAATGCGCCGCAAAGCTACACGATACACCACCGCTACAGCAGCTTCGACCGCTCGCCCTGGTCAATCTGCGCCCAGTGCGCCGTATCCTGGCGATGGGCTTGCAGGTAAGGCAGCACCGCCGCCAGCAACGGCGCCTTGAACGCTTCCTGGAAACGGTGGGCCAGACCCGGGATCAATTTCAGCTGACTACCCTGGATATGCGCGGCCAGGTGCACACCATGCATCACCGGTAACAACGGATCGGCCGTGCCGTGCACCACCAGGGTCGGCACGCGCAGTTGGTTGAGCAACGGCACGCGGCTCGGTTCGGCAAGGATCGCCATGATCTGACGCTTCACGCCTTCCGGGTTAAACGCGCGGTCGTAGGACTGCGCCGCCTGATGCAGCAACGCCTGACGATCATCCTTTACATTCGGGCTGCCCAGCGCTGCGAGCAAATCGGCTTGCTGCTCCAGAGCCACTTCGCGATTGGGCGCGCTGCGCCGCGAGAGCAATTGCACGAGTGCCGCGTTCGGGGCGGGCAGGCCCTCGGCGCCGGAGCTGGTCATGATCAAGGTGAGGCTTTCCACCCGCTGCGGCGCCATTGCCGCCAGGTGCTGGGCGATCATGCCGCCCATGCTTGCGCCAAGGACATGGAATTGCTGCACCTGCAACGCATCCATCAAGCCCAGCGCGTCGTCGGCCATGTCGGTCAACGTATATGGCGCAGCCACCGGCAAGCCGAGCTTGTAGCGCAGCACCTCGAAGGTCAGGTTGGCACTGGCCGGCGCTTGCCGCCAGGTGGACAGGCCGACGTCACGGTTGTCGTAGCGGATCACCCGAAACCCTTGCTCGCACAGGGCGACCACCACTTCATCCGGCCAGTGGATCAACTGCCCACCCAGGCCCATCACCAGCAGCAAGGCAGGGTCTGACGCCCGCCCGATGCTCTGGTAGGCGATGCTCACCTTTTCCAGGTCGACGGTTTGGGTCGGGACATTGACATCACATCGAGAAGCCGCAAAAGACGGCAGGCCGAATAAAAGAGCGGCCAGTAGAAGCAACACACGCATGAAAAACACCGAAACGCAGAACCCCAGTAGAGCGCGAGTCTGATGAAGTTTGTGCAAGCGCGCTGCCACGGTTGCATGACAATTTGATGAATGACGCTAAACGGTCATCGGTCTCTAACTATGTAGGCCACAACCTTGCGCTTGCTCAACGTTAATGAGGCTCCCTTTATTTACGCGAGCACGATCCCATGGCCCTCCAGGCGCAACTACGCAGCAAGGCCCAGGAACCGATCACCACAGGTCGTGCCATGCGCACTCGCCAGTCACTGCGTATGCTCTACTTCAAGGATTGAAACCATGACCCACACAACAAGCCCCACCGATTTCGGCGCCTGGTCTCCACTGCCGCTAACGAGCATTGACGAAGACCTGTTGGTCGACGCCACACAACGCTGGCAAGACTGCCGCAGCGATATGCTCACGCTGATGGCCGGCATTCCCACGGTTCGCAGTTCGATCAACCGCCTGCTCCAAACCGATCTGCAACTGGACGGCGAGCGCGTGATGCTGCAGTTCTCCGCCACCGAACAACGTGGCCGCAGCCTGATCAGCCTGACCGATGCCTGCCTCTACCTGCAGCAACACCCCAGCCTGGACACCGCGCAAATACCGGAATGCAACCTGCTTTACCTGCCAGCGCAACACACCTTGGCGCAGCACACCGCTGCCCAACTGCTCAATGAGCTTAAAACCCTGGATCTGGAGCAAGCCATAGAGGACAACTGGTTGCGCTATTGGCGCACGGAGCGGGCCCCCAATACGCCTCTGACCTGCCTCAACCGGGCGATCGAACTCTACCGGATCCACTTCGAAGCCAGCGGAGAACACTTGCTGGCCGAGAACAAGGTCCATCCCGAAGTGCTCACACCGTTGTTCTCACTGATCAACCCGGTAGCGCCCACGGCCGACGCGCCAAAATTCTGCGCCGAGCAGCTGTTGCTCAAGCGCACCGGGGCCAATACCATCGCGCTGCCCGGCGCCTGGGTCCTGACCCTGGATACAGAACAACCGGTCAGCCAACTGGTGTACCTGCCGACACAGGCGCCTGCCTGGCATACCTTTAGCCGGCGCCTGGACCTGGAACGCTGGTTGCTCGACCGGCAGACCACGTTGTTCGCAGCCAGCGACATCGATCCCCTGGCCATCATCGAGTACAAGATCAACAACAACCCGCTGGAAGCCGGCCTCAATCTTTGGCTCAAGCAGTTGGCCAACCAGCAATACGAGGACGCGATCAAGCCGTTGGCCCACGTCAAGCTCCACGATGCCTACCAAGCCAGCCAGCATATTGACCAACGCGATGTCCAGCGCCGGGCCCAGGCACTCTTTGCGCAAGCGCCCGAACAACCGGGGACGACCGTCGATGCACAGGTCGACAGCGACCTGCCACAGTTCGGCCTGCTGCATAACGGCATACACGCCAGCCAACGCAAGGTCTTGATACGGCAGCACCGCCTTGCCCTGGAAAAACTGCTCGGCAGCAACACCCCGACGAGCCCAGCCTGGCAATCGTTCGAGCAGCAACTCAATAACCTGAAAGTGCAGCAACGCGCCGCTGAAGACGCGGCACGCGCCATGCTGAACCGTAGGCACCTGGATTTAGCCGCACTCAACACCCACTACTCCGCGCTCTACCAGGCGCGCGTGCAGGGGCTGCGGATCGAAGCGAACATTCAGCGAACCCTGGACCAGATCACCGAAGCCGAACTGCTACAGATCACCAGCGCCCTCGACACGCCTAAGCCCGACGTCATGGCGTTGATGTTGTCGGTCAAGCGGCCCGGCGATCTCCAACCGACACACACCGAACTCAACGGACCGCTGGTCTTGCTCCCCCCCCAGGCCCCGCAAACCCCTACCAACGGCAGCGGCACGCATTTCATCTACTGGCCCGGTAACGACGGCGGCTTGCAACGCTTCGCCTCCCGACAGGCGCTGGAAGAAGGTTTGTTCGCCATCCATCCCCAAGATGAGGTGCTGGCCCTGCGGTTCAAGCCATTGACACAAGCCCCCTTCGAGTACAGCCTGAGCAGTCAACAAACCGCCTTCGAAGAACAAGCCGCGAGCCTGCGCCAAACCTGGTCCGCCCCCGAACAAGCATCAAGACTTGCCAGTGAGTTGGAAAAGCTGCGCAAGCAAACACTCCCGACGCTGCTGCTCCCCAATAACATGGCACGCGAAGTGGCGTTTTTACAGCTTATCGAGCAACACAACAGCCAGGTGCTTGCCGAGCTGCTGCCAGAGTGGCTGCGCACAAACACCGCTGAAAATCGAGAAGCCTTCAAGGCGATGCTTCCGACCTACGTTCGTGCCCTGAAAAACGCGCAAGCGCTGATGGAGCGCTCGTTGTCACCTCGCGACGAGTTTGTCAGGAAAACGATCGACGCACGTTTACGCAAGGATTTCTCCCTTAAGCAAGGTTTTACTCTCGACCTGGAATTGCCCGACTCGGTGGTGCAAAAACCTAATATCTTCCTCGATTCATTACCGAACGCACCCCATATCCTCTTCGACGAGCCCAGCGCTGAACGCAGCAAGGTATCTCTGGACGCACTGGCGCTGCAAAATCTCGACAGTGCCCTCAGTGCACGCCTGAAGTTCGTGAGCGTCGAGGTCACCGCCGACGACGTCAATGAGCGCGATGTACTTAAGGCTGGAGTGACGGAGCGGTACCTGGCCAGCACCATTCGCGATCTCAACCTGGCGCAGAAGTATGAAGACCTTATCCGCCAAACATTCAAAGGTGGGCCAGAGGAGTCCATGCACCAGAAACAATACCGACACGAATGCCTGACAGAACCTCTGCGTCTATTGCTCAAGATGCAGGGCAGACTGGCCGTCATGCAAAACCACATAGACACAGGCCAATTGCTCCTGCTGAACATCGCGATTGACGCCGCCACCCATGCCGCCTGGAACATTGATGGCAAGCGCATCCGCCTACTGCCGGCTCACCTGAGCGCAGGCGGCAAGGATACGAACGACGAGAGCCCAATCACGCTGTCGGGTATCACGTTTATCGAAGAGCAAAACTCGGGAAATACCTTGCTCTATCTGCCTGAGGCGCCCGATGAACGCTACTTGCGTGGGTTTACCAGCCTTGAGCAGGCGCGCATTGCCCTATTTGAGCTGTGCAACCTCGACTCCATGGCGACCTACGTGGCGGGGCGCGCGATCAAGGGTGATGTGCGGGCCCACGCCGCGCGCATCGGCGACGCCAGCGGCAAAAAATACAATGCAATGATCCAGGCCGGCTTCCCCTGGCCGGCCACCACGTCCCTGGCTGCCTATCAGTTGGATGCCCAAATGGGCCGCCTGATCGAGGCCAACCGCAATGACGCACGCTCCAACGACGACTTGGCAAATGAACGGTACGCACTCAAGAGCGGAACGCTTCTTCTCGGTATCAAAATCGCCGTGTCTTTTGTGCCCTTTGTAGGTGCCGTCGTATCCCTTGTGGACGCCTCCACCACCATGAATCAAGCGGTGGCCGCGTTTCGGCGAGGTGACACCAAACAAGGCCTCGAACAAATGATCTCGGCGCTCCAGTCTCTGGCCCAGGCGGTTGGGGACGTCGCGATATCCGCCGCCTTACCCGGTCCACGCGGCAGTGCGGCCCGGCAAATGACTCGCGCTCATCAGCTCAAACACCTGCCTGGCACCAGCTTGTGGCGATCATTGAAGTCCCGCCAGGGAACAACCACCCGCGAGCGCTTCGCCGGCTTCGAGCACCCCGAGACCATTAAGGCCGGCAATCTGCAACCGGTGTTGACCGGGCCCTATCGCCACACCTTGCGCCATAACGTGTCCGGCGATTACTTCATCCTCAGTGAAGGGCGTTATTACAGGGTCAGGTTCGACGCCTCCATCGGAAAAATGCGCCTGATTGCCAGAAACAGGTATGACAGCGTGGTCATTGAACTGGACCCTGCCCTGCAATGGGACACCTACGGCGCGCTGCACGGTGGTCGCAACACCGTTTATGGCGGTGGCAGCCGGCGCGGAGGACGCGGGGGAGGCCAGCCGGGGAGCGTTCCACCTGCAGTCAATCGAGAACTCCCGGCATCCGCGCTAGAGGTCAATACGCAGCGCGCTACGCTCGGTAAAAATGTGATAACCCAACACAACGACCTTGTGACCCAAGTCGATGCCTGCACCGCAAAATTAAGAAAACACGCAAACGACTATCCAGACCCCCAAGTCGCGTCCACTCAAAGAACAACAGACAGCAAAGCCCTGGATGTCGACCTGGCCAGGGACATCGAAAGCGCCAAGAAGATGTATACGTCGCTCGAACTGGCCCAGCAACAGCAAGTCCGCCTACCCAACTTCAACTATGCTGTACAACTGAGTAAAACAGCCCACATTGTGTCTGACCGACTCAATCACCTGATTCACCATGCCACCAATCGGTCCGTGGCGTCATTTGACCGATCCATGGCGATCATCCAGCAGCTGGATAACCTGCCTTCAGCCTCCCCCATCACTCAAACACTGCTCAGTGAAGTGAGGCAATGCCGCCTGGACATACTTGATGATCTTAACGTGATAGAGCGCTCGATGAAGGACATGGGCACCTGGAGCAAACGCATTACCGCCAGAACGGCACGCACTGAGGTCGCGGCCAACCTGGCTTATTGGAAGCAGAGATTTACCGACCTGCGCATTACCAGTATGCGCAGCGGCCAACTGTTGCACCCAATCACCCGCCGACAGCAAACCGTGGACATTGACTGGATCTACCAGGAAACTGCGGTGAATCAGGCCAGGAACAACGTCAGCCGCGCTCTAACCGCGCACATGACCCTACCCGAAGCCAATATCAGCCGGGTTGAACGCAATCGAATATTGCAGAACTGCATCAAGGTCTATGAAGAGTTTTCACGTGATCTGAGTGCCTGGAACGAGAGGTCACCAGATCATTTCGATCCGAACTTTTTCCAACTCATGCAAAAAGACCTTGACCGCTTGATTCGAAAAGCCGAACGGGCCATCAAGAAACCCGCCTCCGAGCCCAATCCAAACGCTACTCGGACCGCCTTTGAAACCGAGGACGGGCAACTATTGATAGGCACCGAAAAACCCGCCGGGCAACAATCACCGCGACAATTCATCATCAGCGACGCCGACGGCAATCCCACTGAGGTATGGGATAAGATTGGCGACAGCAACACCTACCGTTTGAACCTGACCCAGAGCCAACCTGCCGCCGCCCCGCCTGCGCTGCCCACCGACCGCCGCGCCACACTTGCGGATGCCCGTACCCGCCTGGACGGAGTGGATGCTTATGAACAGCAGGTGCGAGGGTACAAAACCATGGAGCCGATCAACCTCGAACACAGGCTGGTCACCGAAGCCAAACAACTCAGGACTCGCGCCAACAACGTGCAAAGCCTCGACGCGGGCAACCCGATTGTCGATCAATTGCGCATTCGTGCAACTGCGCTTGAACAGGCAGGCGAAGCCTTACGGATTCAACGTAGCCTGGAAAGCCCAACGCCGACTGAAGGCTACCTGGACTATCTGGTCGGTAAAGGCCGAGTGGTGATTCGAAAAATCGGCGCGCGTAAAAAGCTCAGGGACAAACGCCCCGACGGCAAAGACGACTACCTGCAGGAATACGAGATCTACGACTCGAACCGGCAGGCTAAGGCTGACCAACCGATCTGGTACGCGCACTTTCACTATGACGCGCTGCAGTCCTCGTTCGACAGTTTCCCCAAGGCGCATTTAAAGCTCTTTGCACAACGCTACTTGGGCATGAAATGGCAAGCCGCAGCAGAGGGACTGGCCTTTGTAGACACTAAAATCTGGCGTGGGTCTATCGAAAAGCCCTTCGCCAGAATGCACTTCCAGGCGCTGAAGTAATCCCAACAGGTGGGCGGCCAACATGAAGAGCTTTCAATGAATTATCATTGTGCGCAAATACTATTCATGGAGGCCACAGTGCTGGAAATTCGTCATCTAAAAACACTGCATGCCCTGCGTGAAGCCGACAGCCTGGTGGAGGCAGCCGAGCGCCTGCACCTGACCCAGTCCGCCTTGTCCCACCAGTTCAAGGAACTGGAAGAGCGCCTGGGCATGCCGCTGTTCGCACGCAAGACCAAGCCTGTGCGCTTCACCAGCGCAGGCCTGCGTCTGCTGCAACTGGCGGACGCCACCCTGCCCTTGCTGCGTGGCGCCGAACGCGACATCGCACGGCTGGCAGGCGGCACCGCCGGGCGCCTGCACATGGCCATCGAATGCCACAGCTGCTTCCAGTGGCTGATGCCGACTATCGACCAGTTCCGCGATGCCTGGCCCGAGGTCGAGCTCGACCTGGCCTCCGGCTTTGCCTTCGCGCCATTGCCGGCACTGGCCCGTGGAGACCTCGACCTGGTGGTGACTTCCGACCCGCTGGAGCTGCCGGGTATCACCTATGTGCCGCTGTTCACCTACGAAGCCATGTTGGCCGTGGCCAACCAGCACCCGCTGGCGAACAAGTCATACATCGTGCCGGAAGATCTGCTGACGGAAACCCTGATCACCTACCCGGTGGAAAGAGACCGCCTGGACATCTTCACCCGCTTCCTGGAACCTGCCGACGTGGAACCCGCCCTGGTACGCACCTCGGAGCTGACGGTGATGATGATGCAACTGGTGGCCAGCGGCCGAGGCGTCTGCGGTATGCCCCACTGGGCGCTGCATGAGTACAGCTCACGCGGGTATGTGAAGGCCAAGCGCCTGGGCGAGAAAGGTCTGTTCGCCACGCTGTACGCGGGCATTCGGGCGGACATGCTGGATGCGCCGTACATGCGCGACTTCTTGCTGACGGCCAAGGACACGTCGTTTTCCACCCTGGATGGGGTCAGCGCAGTGCGTTAAGCGACTTCGCAGCACCCCTAACCACGATGCGAAGCGAGCCGCTCTTGATCCTGATCTGCTTTTGATCTTGATCTTAAGCGCCCCGTCAAACCACGCTGGCCGTAATCCGCCATGGATTTGGGGCTCTTTTCCAAAAGTGACCCGCTGTAAAAGCGGAACCAATAGCAGCCGTTACCCAAATAACGGATATGTACTCGGTCTGATCCAGCATCCCAACCAACCCTGAGGCCGCCATCGGGAGCAAGTCGAACCGTCGCACCGCCCCTCCCACATTGGATATCACTGATCTTTTAACTCACGCCACATGTGGATCTTGTCGAAATACTCCTCACCAACCCGCACCGCCAACGGCTCCAAGCCGTACTGAATGAAGCCGCAACGCTGGTACAGCGCAAACGCTGCCTCATTCCCGGCAGTGACAGTCAGTTGGATCAGTTCCAGCCGCGGGTGTCTACGGGCCTCCTCCAGCGCAGCCTCTACCAGTTGCCGCCCCAATCCCCGTTGTTGATAAGCCGCACTCACATACATGCCGAATAATGTTGCCTTGTGCCACGCCTTCTCCCGCGGCTCGAACGCCAGGCCGACGATACCCGCCAGTTGGTCGCCCTCGAATGCGCCAAGCAGGTGATCCAGCGCGCTGCTCACGCGTTTTTCCCACCAGCTCAGGGGCATCGCGGCGCGCTCGGCAACACTGGAGGTAAACGCCTGGGGATAAGCGCCATAAGCCTCAAGCATCAACGCCCGATACGCCAGGGCATCGCTAGCCTGCAGCGGGCGAATCATCATGCGCTGAGCAAGGAAGCACGATAATGCGGCAGGATGAGCTCACGCGTCAGCGGCGCCAACTCCAGGCCGCCGTCGCCCATGGGGTCGATCCAGCATATTTCTTCTATTTCAGCCGCCGGTTCGACCGCCACGTCGATATGCAGCTGGTACATATCGGCCTGCACCATAAAACCCGGCTCGTTTGCGGCCCGGCTCGAGAATTGGCCGAGGTACACGGCCTCTTGCGGATTGATGTGCAGGTTCAGCTCTTCGTGCAGCTCACGAGCCAACGCCTGGAGCGGGGTTTCGTCAGCGTCGATCTTGCCGCCAGGCTGCATGAAAGCCCGGGTGCCGCGCTTGCGTACCAGCAGGGTTTGGCCGTCTTTATCGATCAGGACGGCGGCGGCGATGCGGATAGTTGAATGGCTCATGAAGGAATCGAGGTCTCGTCCGGTTGTTTGATGAATATGCTGTATTTGGCACCCTCCATGGCTTCGAAGGCAATCAGCTTGTCTACCAGCGGCAGGTTCAACACCTTGCCGGCGTTGAGCAGCAACATGCCGTTGTCGGCATTGAGGTTGCGGGCCAGCACCATCCCGGCTTCAAGTTCGCGGGTAGTGAGGACTTTGACCGTAGGGTCGCCCAGGGTCACGTCACTGAGGAAAGTCGCGCAGGCCAGCACAAAGTCTTCCACCAGCGCCGGGTCATACAAACGCCCGGCGTATTTGCGGATATACAGCAGCGCTTCGTCGCTGTTCAGGTGCCGCTCCAGGATCAGGCCCTTTTGCAACTCGATGAAGTCCACGGCCAGTTTCAGCAGGCGCGAACCCGACGGAATCGCGTCGCCCTTGAGGTGGTCGGGAAACCCCGAGCCGTCCCAGCGCTCCTGGTGATGACGAATGATCCGCGCTGCATCCTTCATCGGCTCCAGGGTCATCAACAGTGATTCGCTCTGGGTCGGGTACTCGCGATACTGCGCGCGGTCGGTGCTGTGCAGCTTGTCCGCCGGCGACACCATCATGCTGTCGCTCCAGCTCAGCTTGCCGATGTTGTACAGCGCGGCGGCCATGGTCAGGTCGCGGGTGCTGGCTTCATCCAGGGACTGGGCGGCACAGCACACGCGGATCAGCTCGATCAACGCGCGGTTGGTCTGCTTGTTCTTGGGCAAGCGCAGGTTGGCCAACAGCGAAAACACTTCAGTGCCGGTCACGTAGCTGCGCTTGAGCTCGTCATAGGCCAGGTCGAGCATATCGGCGGTCTGCTGCAACTCGGCGGTGCGCGCTGTCACGCGTTTTTCCAGGGTGGCGTTGAGCGCTTTGAGCTGCTCGTTCTGCTCGCGGGTCAGGTGTTGGAGCCGCTGGTGTTCGAGGCACTGCTGCAGCACCAGTATCAGCTCTGCGTCATTCCAGGGCTTGCTGATGTAACGGTGGATCTGCCCGTCATTGATTGCCTTGATGATGGTGTCATGGTCTGCGTAACCGGTGAGCAGGATGCGGCCGGTGGCGGGATACAGGCGGTGAACCTGCGCCAGAAGCGTAGCCCCGTCCATACCGGGCATACGCGCATCGCTCATCACCAAATCCACGGGCCGACTGGCCATGATCTCCAGCGCCTGGGCGCCGCTGGTGGCCAATAACACCTCGTAAGGCTGGCCGCGCAGCAAGCGGCGCAGGCTATTGAGGATCGATTCCTCATCGTCAACCAGCAAAACGGCAGACTTCGTAGCGAGTTGTTCATCCATGGTGACTCTGCCTTCAAATTGAACGAAGTTAAGCTAGATTGACGCGGGGGGGCGTGCCCGTACCGGCTCCCGGCGCACAGCGCTGTTGATTTGACGCCAACTGGCCGTCGATATCAAGGAGCTCGACTATGCTGTCACTGCCAGTGGGCACCGAGCTATGCAGTCCAGCCAGGGAAGGAATCGCTATGCCATCAAGTCTTTTGCCTAGGCCAGACGCGTCATGAACACCCAAGGTGAACGGGCCAACCGTCGCATCCTCATCGTCGATGACACCGCCTCGATCCATCAGGACTTTCGCAAGATCCTCTGCGCCGATGAAGACGGCAAACCCTCCCTCGACACTCTGGAGTCGACCCTGTTCGGCACCACTGCACCGTTGCGCCAAGCGTTCGAGCTGGATTCCGCCTACCAGGGTCAGGAAGCGCTGGCGCTGGTGAACAAGGCGCTGGCGGACAACGCCCCCTACGCCATGGTGTTTATCGACATGCGCATGCCGCCCGGCTGGGACGGGCTGCAAACCATCGAACAGCTCTGGAACGTCGACCCCAACCTGCAAATCGCCCTGTGCACCGCCTACTCCGACTATTCCTTTGAGGCCATCGAAGCGCGACTGAAATACAGCGATCAGTTGCTGATCCTGAAAAAACCTTTCGACCCCTTGGAAATCCGCCAGATGGCCAGCGCACTGACCTGGAAATGGCAACTGGCCCAGGACGTGGCCCACAAGGTGCTCGGCCTGGAACGCATCATCGAAGAACGCGTGCAGGAACTGCTGAAGGTCTCGCACCTGTTGCAATACGATGCCCTCACCGAGTTGCCCAACAGCACGTTACTCGGCGACCGGCTGACCCAGGCCATCGCCCTGGGCCGGCGGCATGACTCGCAACTGGCGGTGATGTTTATCGGGCTGGACCGCTTCAAACGCATCAACAACGCCCTTGGCTATCCGGTGGGCGATGAAGTGCTGCAGCACGTCAGTCGCAGCCTGGTGGCGACGGTACGCGCTTCGGACTCAACGTTTCGCTACGGCGCCGATGAATTCGTGATCCTGCTCAACGATATCCAGCACCCTCAGCAAACCCAACACATTGCGCAAAAACTGCTCAGCGCCGTCAGCGCAACGCGTCATATTGCGGGGCACGACCTGAACGTCACCGCTAGCCTGGGTATCAGCATTTACCCCAATGACAGTACCAATGCGGTGCAACTGATCAAGCACGCCGAAACCGCCATGCGCACCAGCAAGGAACGCGGCCCCAACGACTTCAGCTTTTACACCGAAGACATGAACCGCCGCGCCCAGCACCAGCAAAACCTGGAGAGCGCGATGCGCCAGGCCCTGGAACGCCATGAGTTCGTCCTGCATTACCAACCCAAGCTGGATCTGGCGTCCGGGCGGATCGTCGGCGCCGAGGCGTTGACCCGCTGGTTTGAACCGCAGTCAGGCTGGATCAGCCCGGCGCAGTTTATTCCGGTGGCCGAAGACAGCGGGCTGATCGTGCGCCTGACCCAGTGGGTGTTGCGCCAAGCCTGCGAGCAAGCCCAAGCCTGGCGGGATCTGGGCCTGGCGCCGCTGCGCATGTCGGTGAACATCTCGGCGATCGACTTTCGCCAACGGGACTTCGTCGACAACCTGGCCGCCATCCTCAAGCAAACCGGCCTGCCGCCCGCCCAGCTGGAGCTGGAAATCACCGAAAGCGTGCTGATGCAGAATGTCGACGAGACCGTAGATACCCTGCGCAGAATCAAGGTCATGGGCGTGCGTCTGGCGCTGGATGATTTCGGTACCGGCTATTCGAGTCTGAGCTACCTGCGGCGCTTTCCCATCGATGTGCTGAAAATCGACCAGTCCTTCGTGCGCGGCCTCAGCGTAAATAACCAGGACGAACAACTGATCAGCGCTATCATCGGCATGGGCAAGAGCCTGGAGCTGAACATCATTGCCGAAGGCGTGGAAACCGTCGAGCAACTCAATTTCCTCAAGGCCCACAAGTGTGAAGAGGGCCAGGGTTTCCTCTTCAGCAAGGCGTTGCCCCCCAAGGATTTCGTGCAGTTGCTGCAAGTGGGTTGCGCGACACTGATGCCCCATCCATAGCCCTGGGCCTGCAAGGAGTGCTCGCTTGAGCAACGTTTCAACTACCCGATTCAGCCTTGTGCTCGCGTTTTGCCTGTGCACCGGCGCAGCACTCGCAGCCGCACCGCTGGACGAAGCGCTCAAGCCGTTGCCGAGTGTTCCCCTACAGGATCCGGCCAAGGTTGAGCTGGGCCGTCGGCTGTTCAATGAGCCGCGCTTATCGGCTAATAACAGCTTGTCCTGCGCCAGCTGCCATCACCTGGAAACCGGCGGTGCCGACAACAAACCTTTCTCCCTAGGCCTGGATGGCAAGCCGGTGCCACTCAATACGCCCACCGTGTTCAATGCCAGCCTGAACTTCAAGCAGTTCTGGGATGGCCGGGTCGACACCCTTCAAGCGCAGATCGAGCACGCGGTCATCAGCCCGATGGAAATGGGCAGCGACTGGAAAGCCGTGGAATACAACCTGTCCGCCCACCCTGATTACCAGCGCGCCTTCGCGCAGGTGTATGCCGATGGCGTCAGTGCCGCCAACGTGCAGGACGCGCTGGCGAGTTACGAGCGCACGCTGCTGACGCCCAACTCGCGATTTGACCAGTACCTGCTGGGCAACACCGAAATTCTGACGATCAAGGAAAAATACGGCTACCAGCGTTTCAAGGAGTACGGCTGTATCGCCTGCCATCAGGGCGTGAATATCGGCGGCAATATGTTGCAGAAATTCGGCGTGATGGGCGATTACTTCAAGGCACGTGGCAACCCGGTCGAATCGGACCTGGGCCGCTACCTGCTGACCGGCGATGAAGAGGACCGCCACGTGTTCAAGGTGCCCAGCCTGCGCAATGTGGCCGTCACCGCGCCCTACTTCCACGACGCTTCGGCCAAGACCCTGGAGGACGCGGTCGACGTGATGTTCAAGTACCAGTTGGGGCGCACTCCGTCCCAAGAAGACAAGGAACTGATTATCCAGTTTCTCAGAACCTTGACCGGCGAATGGGCGGGCAAGCCGCTATGAGACGTTTTTCGCGCCGTCGTGCCAGCCAGATGCTGCTGGGCCTGATAGCCTTGTTATTGGCCTCTACACTGGTGTTTTTGTACCTCAAATCTTCCCGCGACCAAACAGCCACTTATACCCAGTCCCGGGACCTGATCCGCCAGCTTCAGCAACTCAATGCCCAATGGGACAGTGAAGTGCTCAAGGCCCGGATCGCGATTACCCACAACTACGATCCGCTGGTCACGCCCCTCTCGGACATGACCCGTATCTGGTCTGAACTGCAAGGCCGCGACACCTACCACAACCCTGCCGACCTGCCGAGTTGGCAAGCCAGCCAGGCAGCGTATGTGGCCGCCATCCAGGAAAAAGCCCGCCTGGTGGATCAGTTCAAGTCCCACAACGCCGTGTTGCGCAACTCGCTGGCGTTTTTGCCGACCGCCGAAGACGACATTCAAGCCCAATTCAACCAGATTGACGATCAAGGCCGGCTGCAACTGCAAGGCGTGGCCACCGACACTTACGACCTGCTGCTCAGCAGCCTGGAGTTTGCCCAGGTCACCAGCGATGAACGCGCCGCCGATATCCTGGTGGGCCTGGGCAAACTGGCGATCAACAAACAGAGCCTGCCCAGTGAGTTCCAGGCGCCGGTGGAGATCCTCAGCAACCATATTTCGCTGATCCTGCGCGAGCAGCCGCTGGTCAACAGCCTCCTCGAACGCATTGCTGCCGTGCCGGTGGCCGAGCGCCTCGATGACCTGACCACCCACCTCAATCAGGACCAGCAGACCGCGGACCTCGTTGACCATCAATATCATCGCTACCTGCTGATTTTCTCGACGCTGCTGGTGGTGCTGTTGCTCTACCTGGCGGTGCGCCTGCTGCGCAGTTTCGCCGAGATCAACCGCGTCAATCGCGCCTTGCAATCGGCCAACGAAACCCTGGAGCAACGGGTGGAACGGCGCACCCAACAACTCAAGGATGCCCAGAGCGAACTGCTGGACAGCGCCCGCCAGGCAGGCATGGCAGAGATCGCCACCAACGTGCTGCACAACGTCGGCAACGTGCTCAACAGCGTGAATATTTCTGCCGAGCTGGTCAGCCGTAAACTGCGCGGCAGCAAAGCGCTGGGCCTGGGCAAAGCGATGCAATTGATCAACGCACACCAGGGCGACCTGGGCAGCTTTTTCACCGAAGATGAAAAGGGCAAATTGCTGCCCGGCTACCTCAACCAACTGGTGGAAGCGATCGCCGTGGAGCAACAGGGCATGAGTGATGAGCTGGCGCAACTGAGCAAAAGCATCGATCACATCAAGGACATCGTCTCGACCCAGCAATCCTATGCCGGCGCTGCCACATTGCTGGAGCCGATCAATATTGGCGCCTTGATGGACGATGCCCTGCGCATGAACGCCGGCGCGCTGAGCCGTCACCACGTCACTGTGGTCAAGGAATACGCACAGGTACCGCAGATCCTCGGCGACAAACACCGCCTGCTGCTGATCATGGTCAACCTGATCAGCAACGCCAAGTACGCCATGTCCAACCTTTCCGAGAGGCCACGACAAATCACGCTGAAGGTCGAGGCCCAGGGTGAAGACACCTTGAAGATCAGTGTGAAGGACGATGGCGAAGGCATACCGCCCGAGAACATGACACGGATCTTCACCCATGGTTTTACCACGCGCAAAGAAGGCCATGGCTTCGGCCTGCACAGCTGCGCCCTGGCCGCGGTGCAAATGCACGGCCAGCTCAGTGCTCACAGCGACGGGCCGGGCCTCGGCGCGGTATTCACCTTGACCATTCCCCTGACCCTTGCCGGAAGCAGCTCATGAACCAACCTCCCAACCGGCGTGTACTGCTGATCGATGACACACCGTCCATTCATGAGGATTTTCGCAAGATCCTGATGCCGGACACTGCGCCCAACCAGGTGCTGGATGACATGGAGTCGGCACTGTTTGGCGAAGCGGCCAAGCCCCAGGCCCAGGCGTTCGAACTGCATTCGGCCTATGGCGGCGAAGAGGGCCTGGGCTTGCTCACCAGCGCCATGGCGCAGCAGCGTCCTTATGCACTGGCGTTCGTTGACATGCGCATGCCCCAGGGCTGGGACGGCGCGAAGACGATCGAGGCGTTATGGCAGGTCGCACCCGAGTTGCAAGTGGTGGTGTGCACCGCGTACTCGGATTACTCCTGGGAAGACCTGCTGTTGCGCCTGCAGGCCCATGACCGTTTGCTGATCCTGAAAAAACCGTTCGACAATATTGAAGTGCAACAAATGGCCAATACCCTGGCCAATAAATGGGACATGGCCCGGCGTGCGTCGCTGCAGACATCTCTGCTGGAACAACTGGTTGAACAACGCACCCAGGCGCTGCAATTGGAAATCAACGAGCGCAAGCATCTGGAAAGCCAACTGGTGCAGTCGGAAAAGCTCGCCTCCCTTGGGCAGCTCGCCGCGGGCGTCGCCCATGAAATCAACAACCCGGTGGGGTTTATTTCCTCCAACCTCAGCACGCTCGACAGCTACTTCACGCAGCTGCAACAGATGCTCGACGCCTATCAACGCAGTGAGGAACACCTCGCGGCGCCAGAACAGCGCAATCAGCTAAAGGTTTTGCGCACCGACCTGGAACTGGATTTCCTCAAGGAAGACATACCGATCCTGATCCGCGAATCCAAGGAAGGCATTGGCCGTGTCGTGCAGATCGTCAAAGACCTGAAGAACTTCTCACGCGTGGATAACGACCAGACCTGGCAACTGGCTGACCTGCAGCAAGGCATCGATTCGACCCTGAACATCGTCGCCAGCGAACTCAAGTACAAGGCCGACGTGGTCAAGCACTACACGCCCCTGCCGGACATCGAATGCCTGGCCTCGCAGCTCAATCAGGTAGTGATGAACCTGGTGATCAATGCGGCCCAGGCCATGGGGCCGGAGCGTGGCACCATTACCATCAGCAACGGTGTGGAAGGCGAAAATATCTGGCTGGAAGTAGCCGATAACGGCTGCGGAATTGCCCCTGAAAGCCTACAGAAGATTTTCGACCCGTTCTTTACCACCAAGCCCGTGGGCGAAGGGACTGGACTGGGGTTGTCACTGTCCTACGGCATCGTCAAGAAACACGGCGGGGATATTTCCGTCAGCAGCGAACTGGGCAGAGGCACGACATTTCGCGTGGTGTTGCCGATTCGCCAGACGGCGGCGTAGGGCACGCCGCCGAATCATCCTCATGCTTCGGCTTTTTTCGGGTTCGAACCAAACGAGGCAAAGCGCTTGTTGAAGCCGGCAATGCGGCCTTCGGCTTGGGTCTTGCGCTGTTGGCCGGTATAGACCGGGTGCGAAGCACTTGAAACGTCCAACGGGATATAGGGATAGGTGTTGCCGTCGCTGTGCGTGTGGGTGCGGTCGCTGTCGGCAGTGGAGCCGATGAGGAAGTACACGTCGGCGGCGGTGTCGTGGAACAGTACGGTGCGGTAGTCGGGGTGGATACCAGCTTTCATAAAGCCTCCGGGGCGTTTGAGTGCAATTTGAGTGTTATACAGTAACACAAACAATGCAGGCAAACGAGAACGTATTGCAATAACCCTAAGCCTATAGCTTGTCCCGAAAGCTCACTGTAGGTCGCCAATTGTCTATTGCGGGCCAGTCTGTCCCAGTGATGAGGTCAAACTGATTATTCCCACAGGTTGTCTAGGGTTTCCTCAGAGGCGCAGAATGGGTGATCGACCTGAAGAGTCCGAACCCAAGGAAACCGTATGAGCCTGTCCTTGTTAAGCCGCTACGCCTTCTTTGCTGTGTGCGTCATTTTCACCCTCGCCAGCCTGCCCTTTATCGAACATGAATGGCTGTGGCCCATTACCCTGGTCACCGGCATCCTCAGCCTGATCGGCATTTTCGACCTGCTGCAAAGCCCCCACGCGGTGCGCCGCAACTACCCGATCCTGGGCAATATCCGTTACCTGGTCGAAGGCATCCGCCCGGAAATCCGCCAATACCTGCTCGAGTCCGACAGCGACGCCCTGCCCTTCTCCCGGGCCCAGCGTTCGCTGGTGTATTCGCGCGCCAAGAACGAAACCGCAGACAAGCCCTTTGGCACCTTGATCGATGTATACCAGTCGGGCTTCGAATTTATCGGCCACTCCATGCGCCCGGCACCGTTGAGCGACCCCAGCGCATTTCGCGTAATGGTCGGCGGCCCGCAGTGCAAACAACCGTACTCGGCGTCGGTGTTCAACATCTCAGCCATGAGCTTCGGCTCGTTGAGCGCCAACGCGATTCGCGCCCTCAACCAAGGCGCCAAGCTCGGCAACTTTGCCCACGACACCGGTGAAGGCAGCATCAGCCCCTACCACCGTGAAAACGGTGGCGACCTGACCTGGGAACTGGGCAGCGGCTACTTCGGCTGCCGCACCAGCGACGGCCGTTTCGACCCGGAACGCTTTGCCGCGCAGGCGCAAAACCCGCAGGTGCGCATGATTGAAATCAAGATGAGCCAGGGTGCTAAACCCGGCCATGGCGGGATCCTGCCCAAGCACAAGGTCACCCAGGAAATCGCCGACACCCGCGGCATCATGATGGGCGAAGACTGCATCTCGCCGTCGCGCCACAGTGCGTTTTCCACGCCCATCGAACTGATGCAATTCATCGCCCAATTGCGTGAACTGTCCGGCGGCAAACCCGTGGGTTTCAAGTTCTGCCTGGGCCACCCATGGGAATTCATGGGCATCGCCAAGGCCATGCTCGAAACCGGCATCCTCCCCGACTTTATCGTGGTCGATGGCAAGGAGGGTGGTACGGGCGCCGCCCCCGTAGAGTTCACCGACCATATCGGCGTGCCGCTGCGTGAAGGCTTGCTGTTTGTGCACAACACCCTGGTGGGCCTGAACCTGCGCGACAAAATCAAACTCGGCGCCAGCGGCAAGATTGTCAGTGCGTTCGATATCGCCAGCGTTCTGGCCATCGGCGCCGATTGGGCCAACTCGGCACGCGGCTTCATGTTCGCCATTGGCTGCATCCAGTCGCAGTCATGCCACACCAACAAATGCCCGACCGGCGTGGCCACGCAAGACCCACTACGCCAACGAGCCCTGGTCGTGCCGGACAAGGCCCAGCGTGTGTTCAACTTTCACCGCAACACGCTGCACGCCCTGGCCGAAATGCTCGCCGCCGCAGGGCTCGATCACCCGTCGCAATTGTCGGCCAAGCACTTGGTGCGACGCATGTCGGCTACCGAGATCAAGCTGTTTTCGCAGTTGCATGTGTTCTTGAAGCCCGGCGAATTACTCACGGGAGACGTGAACGGCGAGTTCTATTCGCGCATGTGGCAGATGGCGCGGGCGGACAGTTTTGAGCCCCATGAAACGGCTGCTGCCTGAAGGACGCCCGCCATGTTGAAAGTCATTGCTGAAGACTTTATCAAGCCCGAGCATCTGGAGACCGTGCGCCCGTGGTACGCCGAACTGGTAGAAAAAACCCGCCAGGAACCGCTGTGCGTTGCCTACGATCTGTTTGTCGATCAAAAAGACCCAGGGCATTTTATTTTTATCGAACAATGGCCCGATCAGGCAGCGCTGGATGCGCACTGCCAGACCGAGCACTTCAAACGGTTGGTGCCGCAGATCAACGCGTATCAGGCCAAGCCGTGCAGTGTCGTGTTGATGGACGCTTTCTGAAAATACCCATTGCCTGCTGAACCGGACCACCGACGGCATCGTTGAAACAAGGAGATTCACATGCCGTTACTCGACTTCGCTGCAATCGCCGCGCAATTGCCCGACAGTTGGAAATCCACACGCTTGGGTCAGGTTGGCCCGGCGCGGATCAAAGTATTGCGCATGGATGAGCAGGCGTACGAGGAAGAAACCCACGACTACAACGAAGGGTTGTTGGTGATCAGTGGGTACTTGCACCTGTGCATCAGTGATCAAGTCATCAGGGTGGACGCCGGCCAGATGTACCTCGTGGAAGCCGGCACTGCCCACGGTGTGCTCACCGGCAGCCGGGGCATTCTGGTGATCATTGATGTCTAGAGACATTCAGTAATATCCAACCTTTGCAATTGCTTACAAATACCGCCAACCTGCGCCCGCTCGACGTGCGGCGTACGACAACGCGCGCGCTCACCTATCGTCATTCAACTACTTGTTCAAGAGCCCGCTGCCATGCTGAACGGACGCGACCCGCGCATCGATTTTTTTCGGGGCCTGGCGTTGATCTTCATTTTCTGGGATCACGTCCCCCACAACCCTCTCGGCCTGATCACTCTGCGCAACTTCGGCTTCAGCGACGCGGCGGAGGTCTTCGTGTTTCTCGCCGGGTTCGCCTCGGTGCTGGCCTACGGCAAGGTCATGCAGCGCGAAGGTTATTGGATGGCCTGCCTGAAAATCCTGCGCCGCACCTGGGTGTTGTATGTGGTGCATATTTTCCTGCTGGCCCTGCTGATGGGTATCGTGTTCTTCGCCAACAACCATGTAGAAACCCGCGACCTGGTGGCGGAGATGGGCCTGACGCACTTCGTCACCCACCCGCAACAGGCACTGACCGACGAACTGCTGTTGCGCTTCAAGCCCAACCTGATGGATCCGTTGCCGTTGTACATCGTCTTGCTGGCTGGTTTGTCCGTGGTGCTGCCGCTGATGGTGCGCGCGCCCTGGGCCGTGGTAAGTGTCTCGCTGGTGGTCTACCTGATGGCGCCGTGGATGGGCTGGAACCTGCGCGCCATTGCCGATGGCGTGTGGTATTTCAACCCTGTTACCTGGCAATTGCTGTTTGTGCTGGGGGGCGCCGCGGCGATTTACAGCCAGCGGCCCAGCACGCCCGAGACACGCCCCTTGCAGCGCCAGCCGCTGTTCGTTGCGGCGGCGCTGTATGTGGTGGTGGCCGGCGTGATCACGCTGTCGTGGCTCTGGCCAGAAATCCATGATGCGGTGATGCCCACCACGCTCAACAACCTGCTGTACCCCATCAGCAAGACCAATCTGTCACCGGTGCGTCTCGTGCACTTCCTGGCGCTGGCCTATGTCACCGCCAAGCTGTTGCCAAACCCGCAATGGACGCAAAACCGTCTGGCTGAACGGATTTGCCAGATGGGCCGTTATTCCCTGGAAGTGTTCTGCCTGGGCGTGGTGCTGGCGCCACTGGCGGACATGCTCAATGCCCTGGCGGATGACGACGTGGTCATGCAATTACTCACCGCCTTGCTCGGTGTGGTGCTGATGTCGGCCCTCGCGGCCTGGATGGAGTTCAACAAACACCTCAACCAGACGCCACGCCCCTTGAAGCGAGACAGGCCGAATAGTTAATGCCCGCCTCGCTGCGCAGGAGTAAACGGCCCGGGCGATGACCTGACGTTTTAGTCATAAGCCAACAGGTTTCTCTTTTCGACGCCCCAATTGTGCAATCAGGTAGGCGACGGAGTCGGCGTTGTTAAGTACCGTAAGGATGCGTTTAAGCGAATCGGTACGGAAAACTCGCCGCGCATCGGCGAGGGTTTTGGCACCTGTGACGCTGAGTAGCCTGTCGAGCACATGCTGTGTTGACGTGCCCTGGGTAGGGTCTGATTTGAGGCCCGTTGCAACATCGACAACCTGGAACAACTCATGAGTCGGCGTATTGAGCGACAGTCTTGAAAGATGGCGCTTTTCCAGGGCTGCTTTAGTGTTACTGCCCTCAGGGGTTTGCGGATCAATCAGGTCATCAAAGGGATGGCCTGAATGCACGTAAGCCAAGTCCAACGTCGCACAGACATGATGAGTGATTTCGTGAATGAGGGTGGTCGCACGGGCGTGGGCGCTGACATAGAACGGTTTTGTCAACAAATGACTGTATTTCAGACCCGGGTCGAAAAACGTCTCGGTCAAGTACACCAGTTGAAGGGGGTCGGGGACAATCGTAAAGGCCATCAACGTGTGTCCGCCCTGAATAGCCGGCAACCGCGAACGGCCTATGACAAATCGCGTTGAGTCCGAGGACGTCAGTGAGGGCTCCATTAACGCACTGCAGACCTTGTCGATGATCTCCTGAATTTTTTCAAGGTGTTCGACCTCGAGCGTCTGCAAGCCGAAAAACGTTTTGATCTGTTTGACCAGCTCAGGGGCAGCAAGGGGAGTTTGTGTGATCAGGCGCAAATTTTCCTGGGCGTTCTTTGCATAAAACGTCGCCAAGGCAAGTGCATCGGTGATAACCCAGGATTCTCGAGCGTAAAGCGCTCGTATCTCGCGCATTCCGCTGGCCAATACATTCATATTCGAGCGCGCAAATGGCTCGGAGTAGAAGCGATTAAGCAATCGTGCAATTGTCCGTCGCCCCGTCACCAATGGGCCAGCGCTACTGAGCATCCACTGTTGTCGAGGGTTGCGCTGTACCTCAGGGCCGACTTCGCCATCACCGATGATGCGCCAGCCCTGGCCATGCTTGATGACTTCGAACACTTTTCCTGCCACCGCCGCGTAGTAATGGTTGGAAGTCGATCGGTAAAGGTTGAGTGAGGTGTCTTTGATCAGGTTGGCCAAGCTCGGCTCAAGGACTTCGAAACGCTGGAGCCGGGTGCGCGAAGCAGCGGTAATGTCCAGCGCGGGCCAAGACACCACAGAGCTCGCAGATGTGGAAGGCGGCGGGATCGGCTCGGGTGCCGGGGGCACGCCGTCCTCTGATACGGGAGGCATGGAATCGCTCAACCCGGCAAGCGCAGCGACACCACCGATGAAATGACCCAGTGCCTCATGCCATTGGTGGCTTTGCAGCTCCTCGGCAGAAGCCTTGAACAGTTTATAGCTCTGCCAGATCACCAGGGGGTACGCCAGTTTGCCGGCAAAAAATACAGTGGCCGCCTGCACGCCCTCAGAGAACACGGCCTTGGCCGTATCCCAGGCAGTGCCTGCATCAGCGGCTTTTTGGCAGCCCAGCAGCGTTGTCAGCAGCTCGACATTGTCGGTGAACAGCTGTTTGAACAGCGCAGCGTTGATGGGGTTGCTTGCCAGCTGCAGGGTGGTGCTGGCCTGGGGTTGCTCCAGTGCGTTTGTCAGTGCTGCGAGGTCAACGGCCGGGACCACCTGCCGAACCCAACGCTGTAATGCGCCGGAGGCTGTCAACTCAGCACATAGTGCAGCCTCAACGGTATATTCCTTGAGGGTGTAGCATGGGCTATAGGGGGCATAAAGGACGTGAGGCCCCTTGTCACCGGAGGCGGATCCGATCAAATAAGCCCCGGGAATCTTGATGGTTTTCTTCCCGTCATCGACCAACAGTTCCAGAGGGCGGATCATGGCGTTGGCATCCACTACTGTCGCGCGGGCGATCGCATCGGGCATGTCCATGATCTGTTGAATGAGCCCGAAGGCCGTCGGTGAAAGCTGGTTCTGCAACTTCATGCCGTGAGCGTATTGCATCAATTGCCACGGCAGTTGCTTGGCGAAGCGCGTAGAGCGTTGCTCAAAGTCCGAGCTGGCAGGGCCCAGGAAGGATTTGATGTACGTTTGGTAAGCCGCGTTGATGTTCAACGCCTGTATCCGCGTTTTCAGCGTCTGCGCATCCAGGGTGGATGGCAACGGCGTTGTACCGGTGCTGGCGAAGAAGGGCACCTCATCGTTCCAATACGACTGATGACTCAAGGCATAGTCCAGCAGGGACTGATTGCGGGCAGGCGTAGTGCCCTGCGCCGGCAGCCCGACTTCGATTTCATCAGGTGTGACGCTGTCCTGATCGTCAAGGTCCTTCAGTAAAGTGCTGAGCTTCTTGCGCGTGAACTGAACCAGGGAGTCGATCCCGTGCAGGTAATCCTGATTGTCGGTGACATTGTTTCGATACTGCTCCAGCAATTCGACGTACAGCTGTTGATCCACAGCATGAGCTTTGCCCAACCATTGCAAACCCTGTTGCCGGATCATGGCCTGGACCATGTCCTTGGCACGCTGCACGTTGGTGGGCGCAAGGTCTTGTGTGGCTTGAACCTGCCAGAGCTTGCGCAGCTGTTCGACCGACAGCTGCATGGACAGGATTTGCGCCAGTTCATGGTCTTTTTGTTGCGCGTAGGTTCGTTGCAAGTGCTCGACGAGGTTGTCTTCGATCAGTTCAAGGGAACTGAATGCATAGCTCGGTTGTGCTTCCCAGTCCGGTGGCGCCAGGTTCGCCAGGAAAACCTGTCGCTCGTTCGGGATTGCCAGGCGTCGATTTATCTCTGCTTTGAAGTCATTCAATGAGGAGAAACTTTCCAGGCCCAACGCGGGTGTCCACAGCAGCGTGCGGCCGCAATATTGAGGATCAAGCCCGCCGCGCTCGGTCAGCACGAAACAGTTATTGAATACCAGCGGGGTATTCTGCCCAGTCGGTACGACCTGCAAAGAAAACGCATCAGGGCGGAACCCATTGACGCCAGGGCGTAAGTCTCTGGCGTAAATACCTAACACGGTCAAAAGCACTTCGTAGTCGAGGGGCAATAACGCGTTGTTCCAAAGCCTGACTTGCACTTCCCCTGTCAAGCCCATCTCCATTGCCTTTCTCAGCAAGGGCTGCATGTTGGGGGACACGCTGTGGGTTCTACACAGGTACTGTTTAAACCCACCGACTGCACTGCTGATCAGCGTATTGAAGGCAGTGGCGTCCATACTTGAGACTTTAATGGCGGGTTTGCCAGGAGCGGTTGAGTAGACATGAGTGTTAAGCGGATCAATGGGTGGACCCGCTTCGCCACATAAATGCGCCAAAAAATAGTCGACCATACTGCTCGATGAGAGCAGTTGAGGTTTGTCAGTGCCATTCGAAGGGTTGCTGTATTGGCGTACCGAGAGGCACGCAGCCTGCAAGTGTTGCTGCTTGATAGCGTACAGTCTGGTATTGAGATAGGTGATAACGGAACGCTCCAGCGAGGGGCGAAACGATAGGTGTTGTTCGATTTCGGCGGCGACATTTTCGAGTAAATGCACAGTTGTGCGCATTGCAGCAAGCGTTGGTGGAACCCTGGGTTCATTCACCGTCGCCGTCCAGGTGTCTGCCAACTGGGTACTCCAACGCCCCATGGGTTCGAAGGTCAGTAATGTTGGATCAATCATGCCACGTACATCCAGCACATGGTCGACCAGGGCGTCGAGGTCCATCGTGCCCTGGCTCAGGCGATACTGATCGAGGGCGTATTCAAGGTTGCGACCTTGTTTCTCAATGATGCCCTCCATGATGCGTTGGAAAATACCCCCGGTGATCGAGGCTGTGGTGACCTCGCAGGCCAACAGATCGACTTCGTTATAGCGTTCCGGCCTGGACAGGTGCTTTCTCCAGGCATCGGCATGTTGCCTGAAGTTGAGACCATCAAGAAGGTGGGTTTTGAGTGCTCCCAGTTCGGTAAACGATTGCAGGCCTTGTTGAGGGGTGTAGAGCAGCCAGGGCGAGCCATCGTCGCTTTTGTTACTGCTGATGATGAGTGTGCCTGCCAGCTCGGCGGGGGTCTGTTCAGGCTCACTCAGCAGTGCCTTTTCAACATTGATCGCAGGAGCAAGCGTTGTCGCGGGCAGCGCAGCCTTGAGCGGCAAGGCCTGTAGTTGCAGACGCTGCTCAACCGTAATCGTAGTTTGCTGTTGTTGCTCCAGCGCCACCGTGAAAAAGGCATTGGCCATGGCATTGGTAAAAAGTTGTAGCCGTGAGGATCCTGCGGCGGCCGGCAGCGCCCAAAATGCCTTGGGCTGTTGCTTCATATAGGCTTTCAAGCCCCGGGCCAATCCTTGGACTGATACGTCCCAACGCAACTGATCATCAGCGTCCTGAGTAGGCTGCTGGGGGTTGTAGTAGTGCCGGGTTTCACCCGCAGGCCAGCTATTGGCAACGAAATACCTGAGGACAGTTTCGCTCAAGGAGCGGGTGGTTGTGTGTCGGGACGTTGGCGAATCAGAATTGCCTGATTCGCTGGATGCGTCGATAACATAACTCTGCACTTGGATCTGGCGCTGATCGACATCCGTAAAAGACTGCGCCAACTTGGAGGAAATGTATTCATCCAGCAGAGAAGTGAAACTGGGCAGTTTGAGCAGCTCCTCGCGCATCAAACGAGCATTTTCGAGCAGGTTATTGGAGAGGGTCGTATGTTGTGCTTCGAAGACAGCGCCAGCCACGGTATGTGCGGTAATCGTCAGGGCTGCCGTAGGCGTCAGGGTTACTTGCTGGGAGATGGAAAGGTAATCAAGCAACGCCTGGCGCTGCGACGAGTCTTTGAGCCACGACTTCATTTGCGTCTTGAGGATTTCATGGCTTTCCAGCTTTTCCAGACCACGAGCGGGTGTATAGAGAACAACCCCGCCTTCTGGGGCGGGGCTCATGACGAATGCACCCGCCAATTCAATAGCCGGTTGACCGAGCACATTCAGTTGCAGGGTTTGGACGTGCATCGGCGCTTTGTGTGCCCTGCGCAAAGCATCGGTGGCCAGATAGACCGAGTCGAACCAGTCAAGGTCCTTGAGGGTAAAGTTGCGTGTGCGTTGGCGCTCGCTTAGCTGCGTGCGATCGGTTTGGGTTTCGCTGAAAAAATACGGTGGGGTGTCAGTGCTCATTGAGTGCTCTCCATGCCGGATTGGCTGCTGAAGATCACTCTGGCGTTTCAAGTTTCAGCCGAGGGGCTACATATGCACCAGCGCTTCATGCCCCGGTGGAATGCCCGACACATCCCGCGCCGTCCCCCCGAAAAAGCGCAAGTGCGCTCAACAGCGTACCGGTATCGCCCTCAGTGATGAACGCGTCCCGGAAGGCTTTCCCGGTCTCCGGGTTGAACAAGCCATCACGCTCAAACTGTTCAAAAGCCTGGCGGGCCAAGACACCAGACCACTTGTAGGAATACATCCTGGCCCCATAGCTACCCATCGGTTGTTCGAAACTGTTGATCGGGCGGGTGCCATCTGGCCACTGCAAATGCCCGACTTCAACGTTGGCATGGGTGAAAACTTCATGAGGTGTACGCCCGTCGCCGTAAGTACGGTGCAGCTCGAAGTCGACGAGGCCCGTGAGCAAAATACTGGCGCTTTCCTGACTGGTCTGGGTGTGAACAAATCGGCTCATTTGCGTGGCCATATCGTCAGGCAAGGGATCTCCTGTCTGGAAATGGCCGGAGAGCCAGGTCAGGAACGACGCAGTAAAGCAGAATTGCTCCAGCACCTGGCCGAAAAACTCCGTCGTATCATGGCTTAATTGGCCCATACCGGAAATCGCCCGGTAGGGAGCGGCGGTCAACAAGTGCTGCAGGCAGTGGCCGAATTCATGCAATAAGACCCTTAATTGCAAGTGATCCAGCAAGCAAGGCTGAGTCGCTGTAGGGGGTGGCAACTGACTGCGTAGCACAGCTATGGGACGTTGTGGACGCCCCTCGGCCGTCATCCGGTGATTGCGCAAACCTGAGGCGGCGCCAATCTCGCCGCCCGCCATGCGGCGATAAGGGTCAATAAACAAATGCCCAATGGGCTCGGCATACTCCCTGAGTTCGAATACCCGCACATCCGGGTGCCAGGTATCGACTGTGGTTTGTTCAATCAGCTCAACGCCGAACAGCGTTTTGGTGAACGCGCACAAGCGTTGCAGCACCGTTTCCAACGGGAAGTATTTGCGCACTGCGTCTTGGGAGACACCCGCCACGTCCTGGCGAATTTTTTCCGCATAATAGTTGTAATCCCAGGGTTCCAGCGCATCGACCCCACGTTGCGCGGCATAGCGCTGCAGTTGTTGGGCCTCATAGGCAAATGTCGTGCGTGCCCAATCAATCTGCTGACGAAGAAATGCAGTGACCTCATCGGTCGTCTGCGCCATTTGTTCCACCAACGCCAGTTCGGCGAAGTTGGCATAGCCAAGCAATTGTGCTTTCTGGTGACGACTGTCGAGCAACACTGTCAGAACCAGTTCATTGTCGGTGGCAATGGCGTCGGGACCGGTCCCCACGGCACGGCGGTAGTAAGCCACCATCATTTCCTGGCGCAAGGCTCGATGGTCGGCGTAGCTCATCACCTCCTGAAAGGACTGCTCGGAAAGGGTTAACAACCAGCCATCCAGGCTTGCGTCCCGAGCCGCGGCCTCCATGCGTGCCAGGGCCGCGCCAGGCAGTCCACTGAGCATCGCCTTATCTTGAATGTGCTTACGCCATGCGTCGCTGGAGTCTTTCACACGCCGCAGGAACTCTTGGCTGACTTTCTCGATTTGCAGGTTCAACGTTTTGAGCTGTAGTTGATTCTCAGGCGAAAGATCAAGGCCGGCCAAGTGGTACTTGCGCAGTATTTTATGCAATGCACTGTGGCGTTGTTGATTGAAAAGGGCTGCGGGCGGGCTATTGGCAAGTTGTCGGTGAAGCTGGTACAGATCATTGTTCGCCGCCAGCTCGGCGCTGTACTGCATTGCCATCTCATGACTGCGATGTGATGCCAGCTTCCATGCCGGCCCCTGAGGAACGGAGTCAAGCAACTCAATGATTTTGAGAAAGCCGTCCAGGCGTGCCCCCAGTTCTTCCACTGCTTGCACCAGGTCGTCCCACGTAGGGAATAACGCCTGGCTGGCAATGATCGTGGCGGTGGTGTTGCGGCTATCAGCGATGATTTGCTCAATGGCGGGAACCAAGTGTTCTGCTCTGATGGCAGAGAACGGTGGCAAGTCGTAGGGCAGTAGCAGGGGGTTGCTTTCAGGCATGAAATCACTCTTCAAAGGTAGCTGTCGAATCAGCCAGCCTAGGGAATGAATTATCGTTGGAGGGGTAGATAGATATGAGCAACGCGATAACGCGCGGAACCGGATGCCCCGCGTCATACACAGGCGCAGTGCTCGCGATATCAGGCCCCAGGGGCGGCA
Source organism: Pseudomonas sp. OST1909 (assembly GCF_015277575.1). Classification (NCBI taxonomy): domain Bacteria; kingdom Pseudomonadati; phylum Pseudomonadota; class Gammaproteobacteria; order Pseudomonadales; family Pseudomonadaceae; genus Pseudomonas; species Pseudomonas sp. OST1909. The sequence continues at coordinate 1,585,610 of NZ_CP063780.1, read as the reverse complement.
GGCGCCTCACCGCAAATAGAGGATAGTGCAGAAAATACGGAGGTCAAAAGCCCCACCCCGCGATAGAGCGGGGTGGGGCTTTTTGTCACAAGACACACATCAGGACGCGGAACGCACCGTCCCTTGAGCGACGGTCTTTGGCTGCAACCTGAACACGTAGAACAGCACGGTCAAGACCACCAGGAACACCGGGCCCACATACAGCGCCACACGGGTATCGGGGAAGTACGCCATCAGCCCCACCACCATCACCAGGAACGCCAGCGCCAGGTAGGAACTGACCGGGTACAACCACATGCGGTACTTGAGGCCAGCCGCCTCGGCCGGGCTCAGGCTTTTGCGGAACTTGAGCTGGGCCAGCAGGATCATCAGCCAGGTCCAGATCGCGCCGAACGTGGCAATGGAGGTGACCCACACAAAGACTTTTTCCGGAACCATGTAATTGAGCAGCACACCCAGCAACAGTACGAAGATCGACAACAGCAACGCCTTGCGCGGTACGCCGTTGCTCGACGTGGTGCCGAAGGTGGCAGGTGCCTGGCCGTTCTGCGCCAGGCTGTAGAGCATACGCCCGGTGCTGAAGATCCCGCCGTTGCAGGACGACAGCGCAGCGGTGATCACCACGAAGTTGATGATGCCCGCGGCGGTCTTGATGCCCAGACGCTCGAAGGTCATCACGAATGGGCTGCCCTGGGTGCCGATTTCATTCCATGGGTAGATCGACAGGATCACAAACAACGCCCCCACGTAGAAGAGCAGGATGCGCCAGAACACCGAGCCGATGGCACTGGGAATGGTCTTCTGCGGGTTCTTCGCTTCACCAGCGGTCAGGCCGATCATCTCCACGCCCAGGTAGGCGAACATCACCATCTGCAAGGACATCAACACTCCCGTGACGCCATTGGGCATAAAGCCGCCGTGGGCCCACAGGTTGGAAATGCCCAGCGCCACGCCGTCATTGCCAAAACCAAACGCGATGATACCGACGCCGCCGATCACCATGGCAATGATCGTGACGATCTTGATCAGCGCGAACCAGAACTCGAACTCACCGAACGCCTTGACCGCGATCAGGTTGATTGTGCCCATGCTGATCAACGCCGCCAGGGCCCAGATCCAGCGTGGGGTGTCGGGGAACCAGACGCCCATGTACACGGCCACGGCGGTGATTTCCGCCACGCAGGTCACCAGCCACAGGAACCAATAGTTCCAGCCGGTGAGAAAGCCCGCCAAGGGGCCGAGATAGTCTTGGGCGTAACGGCTGAACGAGCCGGCGACAGGGTTGTGCACCGCCATTTCGCCGAGGGCGCGCATGATCACCAGGATCGCCAGGCCGCCAATGATGTACGAAAGCATGATCGCCGGGCCGGCCATTTCAATGGCCTTGGCCGAACCAAGGAACAGGCCGACACCGATACAGGCGCCAAGGGCCATCAGGCGAATATGCCGTTCACCGAGTTCGCGTTTGAGCGGGCCGCCTTGAGCGGTCTCGCCATGGGGCAGTGGGTTGCCGACTGGCATGGGGTACAACCTCATCTTGTTATTGGATAAACCACTTGGTCTCACAGACAGGCCGATAAGCCTGGCAGTGGGGATGAGTCCGAGTCTGTTTCATGGACAAACCCACCTTGTAGGACGAAACCTACAAAGTCAGCGGGGCATGCAGTATAAAAACCTCGACACAGGGTTTTTCACTATAAAAAAACACAATTTCAGTGGTAGCTCGTGGGAATAAGCCGGTTTACGAAGGAGCTTTAACTGGTTTTATCCTGAAAGCCGCTGACCAAAACGGCGGCGAGTATTGCACAGCATTGGTGCATCGTCATGCCCTGCGATGGCGCAATTGCCGACGCCCGGCTCAAGTCCTTCACCCCATAGCGACACCCACCAGAAAGAAACGAGAACGGTCCCGCTGCAGCCTGCCTCCGTAAAAGGCACGCTCGGCCAGTACCTTCAACGAGATTTCACGGATGACTGACTTGACCACCAACGACAGCCCCTCCCCCATTACTCAGACCACCCTCGACCAAGGCAAGACGCAACGCCAGAGCAGTGACAGGCAAATGCTCCAAACATTGATCGAACACTTGAAAATCCGCTCGAACGCCCCGGCCACTCTTCTGGTCATTACCCCACATTGCTCCCTGGACTGCTGGCTGCAACTCTTTCGCGAGGCGCTCAACCGTCCGCAATTACTTGTCTGGGCCCAACGTCGCTCAATGCGCCTCACCGGCATGACCCTGCGCAACGGAGCGCTGTACGCTAAAAATGCGACCACGCCGAGCGTCACACTGAGCGACGACAGCGGTTGGCGGCGTTTTACACCACCGATTTTGCATATCGCCCACGTCATCGATCCAGACGCCATCGGCCTGCCCTGCCCGCCGCCCAAGGATCAAAACCCACCCCTGCAACTGAGCGCCCGGCAGGTCTTGAGGTTCTACGGCTACCCACAACCGCAAAACCGCATACAGCGTGAGATGGTGATCGAAGAAATGAGTCGCCTGTATTCGTTTTGCGGCAGCGCCGGTTCGCCCAGCCTTACAACCGCGTTCGAGCAATCGAACCAAGACCTGCGCGCTTTGGCTGAACAACTGATGGCCAGCATCATCGCCGCGGATCTGGACGAAACCGCGTTCAGCCCACACATGCTGGACCGGGCGCGATTGCAGTTAACGTCGCAATCGTTTTGCGCCAAAACCCTGAAAAGCGCGGCGACGTTACTCAAGGGCATCATCGAGCACCCGGGGTTTGAGGCATTGGACCAAACCCGTGACCTGCTACCTGACGAATATGATTTTGACCCCCGCATACAGACGATCAGAGGCGTAAAGGCCGATGGCGTGCCTGTCAACATCGGCCGTGAGCTACTGGCGCCGCTGTCGGCGGGCGAACCGCTTGAAAGCCTGATGGTCGTTGCCCGACGCCTGGACCTGAACATCCATGTCGACACCAAGATAAGCCAGGCGCAATTGCTCAGACTCCACGGCCTCGAACTGCCTGGCACCCGCGAGGCTGCCTGGGACCTGGTTGCACGACTGCGCCGCAGTGAACCCCTACTTATTCCTCCCAGCGGTGACCTGGCCAATGCCGATGTCGCCTTGATGGATCACCGCCAACGGCTCGCCATTGCCCATGATCGCGACACCCTGGCGGCAGCGGTGAGCAACATGCTCGTGAACAAAACACCCAGCCCCGCGCATGCCGCCCCCCTAGTGATGCTGACCGACACCCCGCTCCCTCACCCCGCCCTTACGCCCTCGACACCGCAAAAGCAGACAGACCTTAAAAAAGGGCTGCAGCGCTATAAACTCGACATGCCGATAAAACAGAAGGCGCTGCAAAAAAACCTGTACAGCCTGGAAACCACCCAACCCGCCTCCCCCAGACTGGGAAACTATTGGGCTGCCCTGGGCATGCCTCAACCAGACACACTAACCCTGTCAGCCGAGCAACGCGCCAAGGTCATTCGTGTCACCCGTGATTTTTTACCCAGCCCCAATACAGGTTTAATCGACCTGTTGGCCGCCGACCTGCTGGCGGATCACACCCTCCCGGCCGAAGCCGATGAACTGCTGCACAAATTACTCGCCCGCCCAGCGGTGCAAAGGCTGGCGGATCTGTTGATCAGCGCTGTGCAGTGGTATGGCCACGCAACCGATGAGACGACCAATCAAGCAAGCCGTGACGCCCTGATATTGGCCGCATTGATCCTTAACCTCGATCCACACGCCGGTGAAACACGCTATAGGGTGGCCGGCCTGAACCTCAATCACAGCGATTACTGGGGGCGGTACTACTCGCCATTACGTACCATCATCGAATTGCACCTGATCGACAGTGGCGTCGCGACCTCCGCCACCGCCGCGTTGGCCGCGCATCTGTTGCTAGCCGGTATCGCGCCTGAGTTCCTGGTCCAGGAGATTCCTGACTCGCTGTATTTCATGAGTTCTCACGCCTGGATGCTCTTCAAGCACGGCGTGATGCTGGCAGAAGCGCTCGCCTGTGGCTCATCCAGACACCTGACGTTCAATGACGTCATGACCCTGGCCATGCAAGAGTCGGGCAACCGTAGGCAACAAGAATGGCGCACACATTACGCGACCGGCAGCCTGATCGACTGGGCGGTTGCCCAGGGCGAACTGCAAGCCGCGCCCGCCGATCATGCCTATAGCGTGGATGAGATCGATGTCGTCAAAAAAAACCTGGACACGCGTATCGAGGCATTGCGCAAAGCCTCGACACTCTTCGTCACCCCGCTCACCACCCGCCGAAGTCTTGCACGCAAGGACCTTGAAAAAGCGTTCCCCAAAAACCGATTCCTCACGCGCAAATGCCTGCATTGGAAAGCCAGCCCCACCCAAGTCCCTCCCCCACACCTCCTGCCGGGTATAAACCCGCAATCATTGGTGGAGCTGCACATGAGTGGTCACTTGCAGCCCTTTGCAGCACAGTGGCATTCAACACGCCCAGGCATCGACCTGGCGAACATGAAAGAGCACTTCGCCAAACTGGCGGATATCAACATGCTGTTCCAGACGGTTTGCGAGACTCGGGTAAAGGCACTCAAGCAAGCCTACACCTGTGTCATTCAATACCTGCTGTCACAGCTGCCACTGGCCGATCGTTTGAAACTGCAAAAAGGCGACGTGCAACTGTTGGTGATGCGGCAACCAGCGAAAAAACCACCTCACCTGGAGGCGCTGAGCGAACGGATGGCCCGCACAGGCAGGCTCGGTTTTATCCTGAGCTGCAAGGTAAACGGCAATGTTCATTACTATGAGCTGTTTCCATTACTGAACCTTGTGTGCAAAAACGATCGTATTCCATCTGGCCTGGTACTTGGCGGTGTGTCCATGACAGTGACCACCGGCAATCCCCGTAGCATCCAACCGACCACAGTCATGTACTTGGGCAGCCGGTTACCCATTGACGAACAAGCCTACTTGACAGGTCGACCACCGAGGCCCGATCAGCATTCAACCGTGGTGCTGGATCAACTATGGCACTTCGAGGCCGCGCCGACACTCGATTCACCGTTGACTTTCGACTCGCCCAGATGCCGCAGCCTGGCGAACACCATCGTCGAACAACATTTCTTCCTCGATATCGATGCCTTGCTGGTACAAGCCCGGGAGTCGACCACCCTTGAGAAGAGAACACAAAACGCCGAGAACCTCTTCAAGGTGCTTTTAGGTTTCATACCTTTCTGGTCCTGCGCCCACGACCTGGCCTCTGGCGAAATCAATCGCCAGGTAGAGGGGGCCTGGGGGTGTGCCTTCGATGCAATTGGCTTGTTCCTCCCAACCAAAGGCTTGCTGGTCGGCGGCGTGAACCGCCTGAGAAACACCGCCCCGGCCTACGTAAAACTCCTGCAAGTGGCCAAACTCAGTGCCCGCTACCTGAACGACACCCTCAACCCTCTCGACCTGGCGCCGTCCCTGGTGCGCCTTACCGGATATGGCCTGATACAGCTGAATCAATCAGGCCAACAGGCATTGAACACAGCACTGCGCAATGCCCGGCAGCAAAGCGTGCCTGGAACCGCCACCCCCTACACCCGGCTGATAGACAGGGCCGATGCAGGGCCGGCAACCGTGACGCACACTGATGGTTTGACTGACCTGCTGGTGATTAAACGCCCGCTCGCCTGGTATGCCTTCGACAACTTCAGCGCGCGACCTTATGGGCCTCAAATACAGAACTTGCGCCTCGCCAACGCCATTGCAGTCACCCCCGTCAGCACGGCGGACGGCTACAAGGCGCTGGTGGCGCAACCACTTTTCGAAACGCCGCCTTTGATCATGCAACGGGCCAATGCCACTGACCTGCTGGACCAGGACCGCGTATGGCGCCTGAGCCATAACACCCCCAGTCATCTGGACGAGTTGAACTCACCCACCTTTTTCAACCTCACCGACGAGCTCGATTCCGTATGCACGCCCGGCAGGCAAAAACGCAGCCCGATTCCCCTCATCTGCTTCACCAAAAAACTCTATCCGCACCAACGCTCGATCCAGAAGCGCCGAGTCCAGGCGCTGGAACATATCCGACTGATACCCGCCCCGCTGCAACTTGTGGGCAAACGCAAGCTGGTGATCAACCGCTGTGTCCATGAGGTAAACCCTCATGGCATCGGATTCAGGCTTACACCGTTACCTGCGCACCCTCCCCTGCAGTACAGGCCACAGACCCACGGCACGTTCATCAACGAGCCCGAATTCGGCCTGCCCAACGCTCAACTGGACATCCAGTTGAGTACCCAAAGCAGTGTCGTGAAACTCAAAGGCATTGTTGATGGCATCGATGACAACCGCACCCTGCGGGCGCTGATCGTTGACCTGTCTCCCCCCAGCGTGACGGTTGGCAAACACCTGGTGGTCGAAGCCGACGTGGGGTTTTTTTACAAGACGACCACCGTCGCGCCAGGCTCTGGCGACCTACAGTTTGACTTGCTCAATTACAGCCGGGGCGGCGACGAGAGCGCACTGATCAACGCCTACGGTGACCTGAAGAACCAATACCTGCACTCAGGGGGATTTATCGTCGACCAACCGCTGGTGACCCTGCCGACCCTGGAAACGCTATACCGACAGTTGTTCCAGCGCGGTTTTTCCGCCGAAAAGGTTGCACTCATCCGCACCAGGACCAACGCGCTTAAAAAACTCAAACAACGCGAGTTTTTGCTGAACACCTCCTCTGAAGGACGACGCCTGAACATTAACGTCGTCGCCGAACCGATCACGCTTGATACCTGGGCGCCCAACCCCATCACCCAGCCCAGCACCGATCAGATCAACCGCTACCTGGCCGAGCAGGCCTATGCCAGCACCCATGCACGCGTTGAAACAACCGGTATCGGCTCGGCCAACATCAAGGGCGTCACCCGAAGCGAAGCCCTTCGCGCGCAGACAGCCGAGCCCGTGGTGATGTGGGAATACAGCAAGATTGGCCATCCCAACTACACCGAAGTCATTCTCAAGACCGGAGCCGGCAATTGCGACCAGTTGGCCCATGTCGCCCGCGAGCAGATTCGTAGCAACGGCGGTACCGCGCAATTGTGGGGGACGAACCCACCCGCCCATGCATTCGTGCTAGTGGGGACACCGCCGGTAGGTCTGCACCAAACAGCCGACTTCAGCCAAGCGCAATGGGCGGGCTTATGGATTTGTGACCCCTGGACTTCGATTGTCTGCCCGGCAAACAAATACATGAGCAAACTCATCGCCACCATGGAAGCTTGGAACAAGAACAAGCTCTCGGTGTTATTCAATGACGGGGTTCAATATCGCTGGGGGCCAGCCAATGACGCCGCCTGGCTGAACTTGTTGAACACCAGCATTAAATACGCACTGACATAACTCCACCCAGCCTTTATGCAGGGTTAGCGGGCAACACGCGCGCAGAACTTGCACGACAGTCAGCATTAAAGACCGCGCCCCCTGCATAGCGGCGGTGATCACCAACGAGACATTTCCAAATGACAGACTTCCCACCCCCGCACAATCCTCCCAACCCATCGCTGCGCCAGGATGGCAACCAGCAAATGTTGAACACCTTGATCGAGCACCTCAAGGCCGGCCCGCACCCCCCATCGACTTCACTCATGGTGCCGCTCCATTGCTCCCTCGGCCGCTGGCTGCTGCTGTATCGCCAAGCGCTTGAGCGCCCGTCTTTCCTCACGTGGGCCGAACAGCAGGGCTTCAAGCCGATTGACGTGAGCGTGCGTAACGGGGCACTGCTTGCCAACGGCACAGCATTCACCCTTGAAGGTGCCAGCGGTTGGCGGCAACTCGCGCCGCCCATACTGGCCATCGCCCGGATCATCGACCCTGATGCGGTCGGCCTGCCTTATCCTGCCGATAACCTGCTGCTGAGCGCCCGTCAGGTACTACGGTTCCATGGCTACCCCCAACCGACCACGCTTGCCCAACGCGGCGTGCTGATTGACGCACTGGGCAGGACCGAATCTGCGCTCGCGGACGCGTTCGAGCGACTGAATCAGGATCTGCGCGCGGCAGCCAATGCACTGCATGCACAGATCATCGAAGATGACCTGAACGAACACACATTCAACCTGTTGAGTGTGTACCACTGCCGTTTCCCGCTGGCTGGTGGCTCGTTCTGGGCCGTGACCATGCAGACCGCCGCAACGTTACTCGGGGAAATCACTGAGCATCCGCAGTTTCTCGCCTTGACTCGCCCCGATGCACTGACCCCCGGCCTGTACGAATTTGACCACCAGCAACACTCGATCAAAGGCGTCGGCCCTTGGGGTCAACGGGTAGACATCAGCCATGAACAACTGTCGCAGCTGCCGCTGGGCGATCGCCTTGAACGCTTGCAAGCCTGCGCTGCGGCCATGAACCTGTTCGTCCATCAGGACGGCCAATTCAGCCTCGCACAGTTGCTCAGCTTGCACGACCTGCCGTTGCCCGATAATCGCGAGGCGGCCTGGAAGCTGATGGAACAACTGCAGCGCAGCGAACCGGTGCCGGTGCCGCCCGTGAGTGATCTGGCGCATTCCGACGTCGCCTTGCGGCAGTATCGACAACGCCTCGAAACCACCCGGCTCGCTAGCCCCCAGCTAGGCAATTACTGGGAAGCCCTGGGTATGCCACTACCGGGTGCGCTGACCCTTTCAGCCGAACAACGCGCTAAGGTGATCCACATCAGCGCCACGTTTGTCCCACAACCCAGCTCCGGTTTGTTCAACCTGCTGGCCGCCGACCTGCCGCCCGGGCCACCGGATGAACAACTGCAACAACTGCTTGCCGCTCCCCGTGCGCAGAAGCTGGCCGACTCGTTGCTCGGCGCCGTGGGCTGGTTTGGACACGCCCCCGGTGAAACGACCAGCAACGCCAGTCGAAACGCATTGGTTCTTGCCGCGCTGATCCTCAGTCTCGACCCGCAGGCCGCACAAGCGCGATACACCCTCGCCGGCCTGAACCTGAACCACAGCGATTACCATGGGCATCCTTATGCAAACCTGCGCCGCTCACTTGAGCTGCACCTGATTGAGGCCGCTGTTGCTACGCCTCAAACCACAGCGTTGGCCGCACACCTGTTGCTGGCCGGTGTCGCACCGGAATTTCTGGTGCAAGGCATCCCTGACTCGCTGTACTTCATGACCTCCCACGCCTGGATGCTGTTCAAACAAGGCGTGATGCTGGCAGAAGAGCTCGCCTGTGGGTCAACACGACAGCTGGCGTTCAGCGACATCATCGCCCTTGCCACCCAGGAGCCGGCGACGGACCAGGAACGTTTGTGGCGCGAGCATTACGCCACCGCCACGCTGATCGACTGGGCAACCGTCCACGGCGAACTGCAACCTGCGCAGACTTATCGAATCGATGAAATCGACGCCGTCAAAGAACGCCTGAAAGCCCGTATCAAGACCTTGCACGAAGCAGCCGAATCCATGCGCAGCAAGCTCATCACACGCCGCAGCCTGGCCTTGATGGACCTTAAGCGCGTCTTCCCCACCCACCGCGGGCTGAAGAAAAAATGCCTGCAAGAAGGGCAAGGCCCCTCTCGGCTCCCCTCCTACAGACCGACCACGGGCGTAAAGCTTCAGTCGTTGGTGGATCTGCATATGGGTGGCCACCTGCAGCCCATTGACGACAAATGGCGCTCAACCGACTCCAAACTCGACCTCTCCCTGCTGAAAAAAAACTTTGGCCAATTGCGCGATGTCAACGCGCTGTTCAGCGAGGCCGCAGGTGCTTACACCCAACGACTCAAAGAGGCCTATATCCGAGCGATCAGTTACCTGCTGTCGCAGTTACCCCTGGCCGACCGCAAGTGCTTACACGAGGGGGAGGTACAACTGCTCGTGGTGAGGCAAGCCGCCAGCAAACCGCAGATCGACGAAAGGCCCGGAGAAAAAATGGCCCGTACCGGCCGGTTCGGCTTCATCCTGCGTTGTACGGCAGGCAACAGCTTCCATGACTACGAACTGTTTCCCCTGCTCAATCAAGTGCAACAAAACACCCGCCTTCCCGCCATCCTGGAACTGGGAGGCCGCCCACTCAAAGTCACCACCGGCTCCCCCCACAGCACACGACCGATCGCGTATTTGCATGAGGGCAGTCGTCTGGCCATTGATGAGGACGCCTACTTCAAAGGCCACCCACCCACACCTGGCAGGTATTGCACCGTTATCGTGGATCGCCTCTGGCATTTCGCGGGGCTTGCGGCCACGGCCCGTCCGCTGGTGTTCGACTCGCCAAGAAACCTCACGTTGGCGAGCACTATCGTCAAGCACCACTTTTTCATCGATGTCGATATCTGGGTGGCCCAGGCCAAAGGCTTGACCACCCTTGAAGAGCGAAAAAAAAACAGCGAGCAGTTGTTAGAGGCGCTGCTGGGCTTCATACCCTTCTGGTCCTGCGGCCACGACCTCGCGTCAGGGGAAATCAAGCGTGTGCTCGATGGCACCCTCGCCTGTTTCTTCGACATGCTTGGCTTGATCATGCCGACCAAAGGCTTTATTACCAGCGGCTGGAGCCGCCTGATCAAACCCGCACCGACCTACTTGAAACTGCTGCAACTGACCAAACTCAGTGCCATCTTTGTCAATGAATTGCTCAACCCACTGGAGGCGGTGCCATCGTTGGTGCGCTTGACGGCCCATGGCCTGGCCAGGTTAAACCACTCAGGCCAGCGGGCGCTGGCGGGCGCACTGCGTCATGCGCAACAACGGCTGGCCCATGGGACAACGATTGATTATGGCCGGCTGATCAACCGCGCCGACGTCAGGCCTGGCGTTCTGATACACCCTGAGGGGCTGACGCCTCTGTTGGCGATCAGGCGCGCCAACGCCTGGCATGCCTTTGACCCCTTCAGTGCAAGGCCGTACGGTCCCGCGCTGGAAGGTTTGCAACTGGACACCACGATGGCCGTCACCCCGGTCAGTTTCGCCGACGGCTTCAAGGCGCTCGTTGTAGAACCCTTTTTCGACACAACGCCCTTGCTCATTCAACGCGCCGACGCGACCGACTTGTTGGACCAAGGCCGCGTCTGGCGTTTGTCCCATAAACACCCCAGCCAGCTGGACGAACTCACCTCAGCGCCCCATACCAAGCTCACCGACCACTTCGACACGGTCTGCCCCGTCGACAGAGCAAAGCGCAGCCCGGGAGTGCCCCTCATCTGTTTTACCAAAAGGCTGTACGCCTTTAAGGATTCGATTCATAAACGTCGAGTCCAGGCGCTCGACCATATTCGCATCCAGCCAGCGCCGATGATCGATGGCAACAAACGCCAGTTGGTCTATTACCGAAACGTGCATGATGTCACCCCGTACTACGACAGCTTCGAGCTGACCCCTCACCCCCAACCCTCAGCATTGATCTACCAACCGCAGGTCAGCGGCAGGCGCGTAGACAACGAGCCGCAGTTCGGCTTGCCCGAAGACGACCTGGACAACCTGCTCACCCGTAAAACCCAAGTGGTGGAAATCGACGGGCTGGTGAACTTCATCAATGACCGCAGAACCCTCCGGGCGCTGGAGATCACCCTCCCCAACACGACAACGCCTTACTGGGTGGCCGAGGCCGATGTGGGTGCTTTTTACCGGGCAGACGCAACGCCCAGCGGTGCCGACACCTTGCAATTCCACCAATTGAACTTCAGCCAAGGCGGGGACGATACAGCCCTGATCAGGGCCTATTGCGATATCAAAATGCAGTTCTTAAAAGCCGGCGGGATGATTCCCGACCAACCGCTGGTGACACTGCCGACCCTCGAAGTCCTGTACCGACAGTTGAGCAAGCGCGGATTTTTGCCGAAAAAAATCGAAAATATCCGCAAAAAGGCCAGCACCCTGAGGGTCATCAAGCAGCGGGAACTGCTGCTTAACGCCTCGGACGAGGGAAGGCGCCTGGATATCAATGTGGTCTCGCGGCCGGTGCAGCTGGACATCTGGCCACCCAGACCCGCCACGGGTGGCCCGTCCAATAAATACTTCGCAGAGCAAGCCAACGCCAGCACCCAGGCAGTGGTGGATAGAACCGGCCTGAGATCCAACAACGTCGTCGGGGCGACCCCGGATGAAATCCTGCGACTGCAAGAAGCTGAACCCGTTGTGTTGTGGGAGTACAGCCAGATCGGTCACCCGAACTACACCGAGGTCATTCTCAAGACCGGTGCCGGCAATTGTGACCAGATGGCCCATGTGGCGTGTGAAATGATCCGAACCAATGGCGGCGTCGCTCATGTGTGGCGCTGCCGGGGCCATACCTTTGTGGTGGTGGGTACGGCCCCTGCGGGCTTGACCCAGACCCTGGATTTCCAGGGCACCGACTGGGCGAACCTGTATATCTGCGACCCCTGGGCGTCCATTACGTGTCAGGCGCAGGACTATATGCGGCAACTGAACATAAAAATGAGAGTCTGGTACCTGGAGGACAAGCTGGTGTTTTTCCATGATGGCGTGAGCCGTCGCTGGGCACCGGCCCATGACTCGACCTGGCTGAACATACTGGAGACCAGCATTAAATATCCGCTGCCATGAACACATTTTTTCCCAACCGGCCCGAGGCCAACCCCGCTGTAGACTGGCCGCGCTCAGCCAAGGTCGCGTGGTCACAAGTGGCCAAGTTGCTGCACCTGCCAGGCCAGAGTGCCGACGGCAGCACCCTGGCCACGCAACTTGAAAAATACCGCCACTCTCCCGATGGCCTGACCGTGTCGGGCGCAGGCGTAATTAATTACCGGAGTCAGCAGAGGCAGAAGTCGTTAAATCGCCTAGTCGTTCAACAACCGAACTGAAAAGGCAACATCATGGACATTACCCAATCCGTTATCTCTGAAATAGTCACTGCCGTCGTGGCAGCGCTTGACTCCACGCCCACCATCGAGCCCCCCATAACCCCATGCGTTAATTCACCTGGGACACCTAATCGACCTGAAAACGCGTGGGTTCCCCCCGCCTATAGAAAACATATTTTCTGGCTGGATAAACGCAACAACGAAGAGAGTCTCGTCGTTGTTATCCATGGAGGGATACTCATGGACAATGACTGTGCCGACTACATAGTAATGCCCGGAGTAGGCGGAGAGCTTCGTATGACTGACGCAGGCTACTACCAGATCGACCGCCCCCATCCACACTCCCATCTGAAGAGACCGCGCCTGACCTGCGGTTCCCTTCCCCGCAGAAGGCATCCTCTGTACCTGCACAATAACGTTCTGAACTACTCCAGTAGCAATCCGATAGTCATTCATGCACACGAAGACATTAATGTCTCATACGTGGTACAGGAGAAAAGAGCCGAAGCAACCACCGGCTGAGCCCTCACAGTACACATTCGCTGAACAAGAAGCGGCGCATGGGCCTGGGCGGGCCACAGCGGCCTGGTGTTACGCAGGCGTTACTGGAACGGGGCCAGGCTTGCAACAAACCTCATGGCACCGGCAATCAGCGTCTACGCTTCAGACAAGTCCGATCAATCTGCAAGCAGGGATCAATCGACTATGGGCGCTCTGTGGCAAACCGGTCCCGTCAAGGCTGAACTCGACAACGACAGCCCGCCCCCAGCACCTTTGCCCAAAAAAACCAGGCCCTGGCGGCGCCTGGGTTGGCTGATCCTGTTAATGGCCTTGATCGCCCTGGGTTTTGCCGCCAACCGGGAGATCCACACTGCCCGTTGGCAGGCTCGCGAGTTCAGCCAGTGGGCCGCCAAATTGACCTACAGCTTGGCTCCAGGCGCCAGCGATGCCATCGTGTATCCCGGCGCCGGGCCGTTTGACCAGCGCCTGGGCTACAGCGCCCTCGGCGAATTCCTGCCTCGCCTGCTCAAGCGCAACTACCTGATCCAGTCCCAGGTGCGCTTTTCCGAGGCACTGATGGATTACAGCCAACATGGCCTGTTCATTCCCTACGCCGAGAAAATCCAGGCCGGGTTGACCATCACCGATTGCCGCGCCGCACCGCTGTATCAGTTCAACTACCCTACCCAGTTGTATGCGCGTTTCGATGACATACCGTCGCTGATGGTCAACAGCCTCCTATTCATTGAAAACCGCGAGTTGCTCGCCGCTGAACCCGCACAGGCCAACCCGGCGGTGGATTGGCCGCGCTTTGCCAAGGCTGCGTGGTCACAACTCACCCGTCAATTGCACTTACCGGGACAAACTGCGGGCGGCAGCACCCTGGCGACCCAACTGGAAAAGTATCGCCATTCGCCCGACGGCCTGACCCTGTCGGGCAGCGAAAAAATCCGCCAGATGCTCTCGGCCAGCGTGCGGGCTTACCAAAATGGCCCGGACACCCTTCCCGCCCGGCAAAACGTCGTGCGCGATTACCTCAACAGCGTGCCTTTGTCCGCCGTGCCTGGACACGGCGAAGTCCATGGCATGGCCGAAGGTTTGCGGGTGTGGTACGGCGCCGACTTCGCCCAGGTCAATCGAGCCCTGCTCGATACGGCATCGACGCCAGCCAGCCGCGCCGCGCGTGGCCTCGCGTTACGCCAGGTATTGTCGCTGATGATCGCCCAGCGCCGTCCTTCCCATTACCTGGCCAAGGGACACGACGAACTGGCACGACTCACCGACAGCCACCTGCGCCTGCTCGCGCAGAACGACGTCATCGACCCAAAACTGCTCCAGGCCGCGCTGGCAGCGCGAGTCACCTACCGCGACTGGCAGCAACAGCCGACCGTCCAGCCCATCGACACCAACAAGGGTATCAGCGTCGCCCGCAGCCGCCTCGCCGCGCTGCTCAACCGACCGCTGTACGACCTTGACCGCCTGGACCTTTCCGCCACCAGCACCTTGCACGGCGAGCTGCAAACCCAGGTCACCGACTACCTCAAGCAACTGGCCGACCCGACCTTCGCCGGTAAAACGGGCCTGCTCGGCGAACGCCTGCTGACGCCCGCCAGCACATCCCAGGTGCGTTACAGCTTCACCCTGTTCGAGCTGACACCGGACGGCTCACGGGTACGTGTACAAACCGACAACACCGACCAGCCCTTCGATATCAACGAAGGCAGCAAACTCGAGCTAGGCTCCACGGCCAAGCTGCGAGTGCTGACCACCTACCTGCAAATCATCACCGAGCTGCACGACAAGTACGCCGCACAAGCACCCGCCGCACTGAAGAAAGTCGACATCGCCGAACAGGATCGCATCAGCCGCTGGGCCGTCGACTACTTGATCCAGACACCGGATAAATCCTTGGCCAACATGCTCGACGCCGCCCTCGACCGCACTTATTCGGCCAGCCCCAACGAAGGTTTTTTCACCGGTGGCGGCCTGCACCACTTCCACAATTTCCGTAACGAAGACAACGGTCGCAACCCGACCTTGCGCGATGCATTGCGCGAGTCGATCAACCTGCCGTTCATTCGCCTGATGCGTGACCTGGTGCGTTTCAGCACCTATTCGGGCGCCAACAACAGCGCCGAGTTGCTCAAGGACGACAGTGACCCGCGCCGCCAGGAATACCTGGCCGACTTCGCCGACCGCGAGGGCACGACGTTCCTGCGCAAGTTCTGGAAGAAGTACCAGAAGAAAGACACCCAGGCCCGCCTCGACACCTTTCTCGACGGCCTGCGCCCCACGCCGATCCGCCTGGCCGCCGTGCACCGTTACTTGTTGCCCAACGCCAGCCAAGGCAGCTTCGACCTGTTCGTGCGTGCGCACCTGAACGGCATCAAAACCGGTGAGAAACTCACCGACGAGCGCCTGCAAAATCTCTACAAAGCTTACGGCCCCGGCAACTATGACCTGCCCGACCAGGGCTATATCGCCAAGGTGCACCCTCTGGACCTGTGGCTGATGGGCTACCTGCTCAATCATCCCGAGGCAACCTTCAGTGAGGTGGTCAAAGCCAGCCAATTCGAGCGCCAGGAAGTCTACAGCTGGCTGTTCAAGAGCCGCCATCAGAGCGCCCGTGACAGTCGCATCCGCACCATGCTCGAGGTCCAAGCCTTCCTCGATATTCATCAGCGCTGGCAAGCGGTGGGCTATCCATTCGACCATCTGGTGCCCTCCCTGGCCACGGCTATCGGCAGCTCCGGCGATCGCCCGGCGGCACTCGCGGAATTGATGGGGATCATCCTCAACGATGGCGTGCGTGCGCGGGTGGTGCGTATCGACAGCCTGCACTTTGCCGCTGATACACCGTATGAAACCCAGGTGATCAACGACCCCGCCGAAGGCAAACGGGTGATGCCGCTCGAAGTGGCGCGAGCACTGCGCGGGGCCTTGTCCCAAGTGGTGGATGCCGGTACGGCCAAACGCGTGGCTGGCAGTTTCAAGCTGGACGACGGCACACCGCTGGCCATGGGCGGCAAGACCGGCACCGGTGACAACCGTATCGAAGCCATCGGCGCCGGCGGCCGGGTACTCAGTTCCAAGGCGATCAACCGCACCGCCACCTTTGTGTTCTATATCGGCGACCGGCACTTCGGCACGCTCACCGCCTTCGTCCCGGGCAGCTCGGCACAAAACTTCAAGTTCACCTCGGCGCTGCCCGTGCAGGTGCTCAAAGGCATGGCGCCCATTCTGCTGCCGTACCTAAAGCCAGGCAGCCACACGCTGTGCCAGCCCGTGGCTAGTCAACACTGAAAAACAGGCGTCGGGCAAAAGGCCGCGTGATCTTTGCCCGGTCAATTTCCAGGGTCTGGCGCACACGCCCGGTCTGGCCACTGCGCATACGTGTGAACGCCTCGGCCTCGACCCGGGCCTGGGCCTGGCGTCCCAGGCGCTCCTGCTCGGGGCTCTTGAGGTGGGGATCGCCCTCATAATGATCTTCCGGCCCCTGGGCCCTTTTGTAGTGGAAGTGGGCGTAGCACAAAACCCGGCCGGTCTTCCTCGCGTCAACGACCGCATACACCTGCAGGTAATCATCAACCGTGTCCTTGAGCAGTACACGCTGCCCCTTGCGGTAGATGAGCACTTCATTGTGGCGCTTGAGAAAATCGACGTGGTCCTGAGTGGTGGGTCGCAGCCGGGTCGCTTTAATCCGTGCCGCCAACCCGGCAGCCTTCAGTCGGGCGTCAGCCAGGCGTAGATCGCGCGCCATCGCCAGTGCCTTGGCTTGCTGCACAGCCACCAGTCGAACGGCTTCCATACCCTGACGCCTGCGGTCAATCGCCTCGGCGGTCCAGCGGCGGGTCTTGGCCTGCGCCTCGAGCAAGTCCTCCAGGGAAGACGGATCGTTGACCCGCTCAATCAGCACCTCCACCTGCTGGATCGCTCTACGCTCATCATCCAGCAGTGCCTGACCCTTTTTCAGCAAGCTACCAAGCTGCGCATCAGGCTTGGGCGTCGGCGTCACCGGCTCCCAAATCCCGTCCTGGCCCTCGGTAAACGTGCCGATGAGCTCGCCGCCAGCCTCATGCAACTCTGCGGTGACGGGCGCCAATGACGTGGCTTCATTGATCTGCGCCACATACATATCGTGATTACGAGTACGGATAATTTTTTTACGCCGGGTGCCTTGGGACACTGATGCGGGTGCAGTCGGCCGTTCTGCCTGGGGTTCAGGTTGCAAGAGGCTCGCCAGTTCTCTTTCGACCTGTTGGTGCAGGCTGGCAAGCAGCTCCTGCAGTTTTTGCAGGTACTCCAAGTCGAATTTTTCCGGCTCCATGGCACGCCAGAATTCAATCTGATCGTCGACTTGCGCATAGACTTGGTCAATATTCTTCAGCAGTTCAATGCGTTCTGCCGGCGTTGTTTGCAGCAGTTGTAAGTCCGCCAGAGAGCGAGTGGCACGGCGTGCACGCTTGACGGCTTCGTTGACAGCGTCGAAGAAATCGTCGCTGAGCTCAGGTCCCGCAACATCGATGGAAATTCCCCACAAGGTCGTCAGTTGCAAGACTTGCAGATCCTGTATCAAAGGGCGCCCGGCTAGCGTCAGCGCTTGGGCCTTGTCCCGACCTAGTCGAGGAACACGGCTCAACTCATCCAGATACCCGACCTCCAGGGTTCGCCAGCGGATGCCCTTTTCTTGCACAGCCGCCAACTCACGCATGACGGTGCCCAGCTTGGCATGATCCTGGCGGTTGATATCCGATTCGGCTTCTTCCGGGGTTTCCTCACTCAGCCGGTCCAACAGCGGCCTGAGCCTGGCATTGCAGTCCACTACGTGTCGTCGAGACTCTGTATCCAATAACTGCGCGGTCAGAATCACTGACTCCAACACTCGGCAAAGCTCTACTTCATAGCCAGGGCGAGGGCCCAATTCCCGTAGGCGCTTGAGTAGCTGCAACTCCCGCTGTACATGCTGGAACTTGCTGCTCATTTCCCGACCATAGCGCTCCCATGCCTGGGTACGTTGCGGGTCAGTGATTTGCCCGGCGGGCCGGGTCGCCAACGTGCGTGCCAGGTGCATCGCGGTGTTCGCCCTGGCGCAGTCCGCCTGGGCATTTCTATAGTCAGCCTCAAGTGCTGAGAGGATGGCCGGCTGCGCGTGCCGGGCTTGCTCAATCACCTCGTCGGCATTGCCGCCCGCCAACCGCAGTCTCAAGTCAAAGTCCCACCGCCCCTGGCCCAGGTGCCTGAGCCAAGGTCCAAGGGTGGCGCCATCAGCGCTAACCACCCGGACCACGCCTTGATTGATTTGCACCCGGTACAGCGCCCCTCGAACCAACGCCTGCCATTGCACAGGCACATGGGAGGTATCACGCAACAATCCCTGGGTAGCACCACTGGGCTCGGCGTTGTCCAGGGCAACCGGCCAGGGCGTCGGGAAGGTCTTCAGGCGCAACGGCTGGATCAACGCCCGCTGTTGCGGCGTCAGCACGTCGCGGGCATTGGCCCAGCGGGTGGGCGTGTAGAACGTCGCCGGCGGGGCAACAGGCTTGAGCGGCACAGCCCGTTGCACGGGTTCGACACCCGCCAAAGGTGCAAACACCGGGTGCTCCAGCGCCAAATGCTGTTGGGCATCCTGGGGCGCGGCCTGATGGGCCACAATCGCCATCAGGTTCACCAGCATGTCGGTGAGGGCTGCACTCCTCGCTTGCCCATCGTGACTCTGCAGCCCTTGGATATCGCGCTGCGCGCTGTCGACTAACTGAGCCAGCCAGCCCCCCAGCATCAACGGCCCGTTGAGCAACGGCAGCACAGTGCCCAGTAGCAGCCAACCGACCTGCTTCAAGTTGGCCCAACGCTGCTCGGCATTCGACACCGACTGGCGGTCTGCCAGGGCTACCAGTGCCTGGGTCGTGGCGTTGAACACCTGCTCCGTCGGGTCGGTGGTGACCACCTGTTTGCTCAGTTGTGCCGGTGCCGGCGCCTCATACACGCTGAACTCATCGCCCGGTAGAACGCGGCGAATATGCGGCTCATGAAAGCCATTGTTGGCATAGATCGCCTGGCGCGCAGGCGCAAGCCAGGTCAACACATTGTCCTGCAGGGCACCTGGGGTCTTGATCGCCGTAAACAGAGCCTCCAGCGATTCATATTCCAGCAGCATCGGGCTGAACAGTGGCCGGTACAACAGGTGCGGGCCGACTTGCCCCTGTTGCGGCCCGATAATGAACATGTTGGCGACCACATCTGCTGCGGCCTGCGCCGACGCCTTGAACGCCAACGGCCACAACGCGACCGCCTGCCCACCGACCTTGCGTTCGGCGGCACTCGCCTGCAAGGCTGCGAGTACCCGCTGAAAACCGCTGCGGGTCACACCGTGCTCGCCCTTGATCTTCGATTCCAGGGCCAACATAGGCAGTTGCACCCGCAGTTGCCGGCTGAACTGTTGCCGACGACGGGCGGCCCCAGCCGTGTCGTCGATCAGTGTTTTTTTCAGCAGGGCAGGATAGGTTTGTCCCACATCCGCCTCGTCCACACAGCGCTTGATCAGGTCGTACGTCAGCCAGGTCGGTGCCTCTGCGTCGTTGAGCGTGATGCGCTTGGCGGTGTGCGGGAAGCCGGCAAGGTTTTCCAGGGCCAGCTCGGTCAGCGTCACCGTGACAGGGTCCACTTCCCCGGCAATGAACCCGCCAGGCACCGGCACGGCTGCCGCGATCACTCGATCAAAGGTCAGCGAAACGTCACCCGGCTGCAGGCTCTTCGCACCAGGTTGCCTCCTCAAGCACTGCTGTAACTGGCGGTCAGCGTACTGGGTAATCGACTCGATACCCTCAAGAAAATCCGCTGCCCCGCTTTCATGCTGGGCCAACACCCACTGCTGCAACAACTGGGCGTAGGCAATGCTGTCCTCAGGGCTCGCCTGGGTCAGCCACCCCGGCATGACCTGGCGCAAACGCTGCTGGGGCGCGCTCAGTTCACAGATAAACCAACGCCTGGGATCAATGATGTAATCGAGCAACGCTTGGCACGCCTGCGGCGTACGCCGCACCGTGCGCTGGATGCTATCAATCTCCAACAGTTGGCGTGCCAGATAACTCGACGCCAAGGCATCGAACGGGTCGCCTTGAGACTCCAGGACGAACCACTGCTCAGCCACTCCCGTCAACACTGGGCTCGTGTAAGCCGGCAACAGAGCGCCGATGTCGTCCAGACTATCGAGCGCGTGGATACCGCTAGCCGGGCTGAACAATAAGGTGGTCGAGGCATGACTCAAGACCAGCAGCGGCAACATCTGCGTTTGATCACCCCCCTGCAGGTGTACGGTGCGCACCTGCAACGGGCCGCCATGCAGGCTCCATGCAGCGGTCGGCCGCACCGGGCGTAACAAGGCCTTGGGGAACAGCGCAGCGAAACGTTTTTCGTCCATGCCAGGGGGGATCGGTGAGTCGTAGAGCAACGCCAACAGGTGGTCGGACAGATAGCCCCAACGGCCCCTGTTTATCGGAAGAAGCTCACGCCACCATGTTTGCAAACGATTGGAAAAAGACTTCAGAAGCACGGCGCCGCACTCATTGATCAATTTCTCCAGCTCAGCCAGGGTCGGCCCACTCGGCGCAAACACCTCGCGAACCCGACGGACCACAACCTGATACTGCTCGACCAGCAATGTCGGCCTGGCACTGGCCAAGCGCTGCACCACTAATTCGGGCAAAGGCTGGTAAGTGTAGGACGGCAATGCAGCGGAGCTGTCAGCGGTAGGTGTGGCGATATGGATCAAGCCGGCCATCCACTGCTGCGGCGCAAAATGCTGGTCCAGATAGGCTTGGGCAGCCTCTTGCGCCACAGTGAGCAGTGACGGCGGATCGCGGAACAGGGTCTGGATCTGGTCAATATGGGGTTGGCGCAGGGAAGCGGGGCTGGGTTCGGTCGAGGTCATGACAGGGTTTCTCGGTGTGATAGAGCCATCGACGCTACAGACTGCCCGACACCCAGTGTCGATAGACAGTTACTGCCAGGTGCTCCCCTGCGCAAGCCTAATCTGAGTGCCCGTCCCACTACAGACATACGCCATGACCGCCATTGCCCCCTCTACACACGAAGATAAAGGCCAGCACTACGACGTCATTCGCAAGGCCTTGCCCGACTGGATCACGACGCTGTCGGCATCACGTGTCAGCGCCTTGAAATCCAGCCGAAAAGCTATTGCGGCCTGGTACAAAAGCGCCTCGCCCCACCAGCATCAATTATTGAAAACCGCGATTGCCGAACATTGGAAAACCCAAACCCTCATTGACCAGAAACTCGCCCCGGCCACCGACCTCAAAGGCTTCGCCGAACCGTTGTTGAAAGCCGCGCTGATACAGCAATACAACCTCGATGTCGATGTCCGCAGCACCTACCTGCGGCTCTATGCTCCGGCCAACCAGGCATGGTGGGTCGTGGATTTCAGAGGTGGTGTGCAAAGCCGCACGGTGTCGCTACTGGACGCGGCGCTGCACAATTTTGCCGACAACGAGACATTCACCGCCGATTCGCAATTCATCACCCAGCCCGACGCCTTGGGCCATTTCGAAGTCCTCCCCCTGAAAGCCCGGCTGTCGATCCAGCAGTTCAAAACGCTGGTTCGCGGCCTGGACATCGGCGCCCAGTACCAACAGCACCTTGAGAACTATCTCGGCCGCACCGCACCTGTGGTCGAAGGGGTACTGCGCGCCCAGGTGTTACTCAACCAGCAGGCCGCCCTCACGGTGGCCGCTCGCATGGCGTTGATCAAGGGCGATATCCAGGCGTTGGATCATGCGTTGATCACAGGTTGGGTCAAGGGCCAGCAACACCTGACGCTCGACGGCAAGGCCGC
This sequence comes from Pseudomonas sp. OST1909, assembly GCF_015277575.1. Classification (NCBI taxonomy): domain Bacteria; kingdom Pseudomonadati; phylum Pseudomonadota; class Gammaproteobacteria; order Pseudomonadales; family Pseudomonadaceae; genus Pseudomonas; species Pseudomonas sp. OST1909. The sequence goes on along the minus strand of NZ_CP063780.1, from coordinate 1,563,487 downwards.
GCACTGCCATGACCTGAGCCTGATGGATGCCACCTTGACCGGCGTGGTACTGATTGCCGCCGACCTGGAAGTCAGTCGCCAGGCATCCCCCGTGATCGCCTATATCCCGGATGACCCGCAGCACCCACTCAAGCGCTACGCCTCGACGGTGGAGTTCATGCAGGCACTGACGGGGCAACTGCGCCAGCCCGACTATCAGCAATTCTTCAGCCGGTTTGTCGAGCATCAGTACCAGGGGCATTTTTTCAACCAGTTGGGCACGCGTTTGAGCCAGGTGAAATGGCATCAGCACGCGCCCGGCGATCCACAGCCGACCTGGCGTGAAACACCCATCGACAACCCCAACCTGCAGTTCAGCGTGACGCGTGTACGCACGCCACTGTGGGAGCACCTGTATCAGCAAAGTCTCAATAAAATCCTCAACGATGCCCGTGAACTGGCGATCGCAACCGCCTACGCCGACCGCATGGCACGTTGGGCCTGGTGGGACAATCTGGAAAAAATCTTCTCGGACATTCTCAACGCGGCGCTATTAGTAGTGACCCCCTTCGTTCCGTTTTTGGGCGAATTGATGCTGGCCTATACCGCTTACCAACTCGCCGACGAGGTGTTCGAAGGATTGTTGGATTGGGCCGAAGGCCAGGGCATAGAGGCCATTGAACATGTGGCAGGGGTGACGGAGAACGTGGTGCAACTGATCGCGTTCGGCGCCGCCGGGCAACTGGCCCATCTTAAGCTGTCCCCCTTTGTCGAGGGTTTGAAGCCTGTGACGCTGGCTGACGGCAAAACCCGTTTATGGCATGCGGACTTGAGCCCCTATGAACAAAAAGCCGTAACCCTGGCCCCCGGTTCGAAAGCCGATGCCCATGGGTTTCACTCGCACGCCGGCAAAAAAATCCTGCGCCTGGAGAACAAGCACTACGAGGTCAGCGAGGAAACCGACACCGGCCGGCACCGGATCATCCATCCACAACGCCCGCACGCCTATCGTCCCGAGGTGGTGCTTAACGGTCAGGGTGCCGTCGTGCTGGAGGGCGAAGAACCCAGGGCCTGGGACGACTCACAACTGCTCCAGCGCCTGAGCCCCATCACCGCCACCTGGCCACCTGCACGCCTGCAACAGTTATACGATATCAGTGGCACCGAACCCGGCGCGTTGAGGCATATGTACGCCGAAAACCAGGCACCGCCGCCGCTATTGAGCGATACCCTGAATCGCTTGAAACTGCGGCAGCAGATCGAGGCTCTCAGCGAACCCTCCGCCGACAACGGTGAAGCCGCCTATTGGTCCGCCGACATGGTAACGCGAATGCCTGGCTGGCCGGCTGATAAAGCCGTCGCGGTGTTCGAGGCCGCCGACCTGAGCGGCGAGCCGATGCACCATGGCGCAATGCAGGCAACTCAGGAATCGACGCTGACCATCAGCCGTGAAGCGTTATTGGCAGGCCGGCTAATCCCACGAGTCGTAGACTTTCTGGACACAACCGAGCTTGCCGCTCTACTCGACCAGCCCTTGCCCGCCGACAATGACGCGCGGGTGCAAATCCTGCGTGAACAGCTGAGCCGTTACATAACCACACGCAAGGAGGACATCTTCGAGCACCTGTACGGTTTCAAACGCCAGTCGAAAAGCGCCCACGGGTTACTGCTGCAACGCCAGTTCCCCGAGCTGCCCGACACGCTGGCCCAAGTGATACTGAACCAGGCCCGCCCGGCGGAAGTGCAGTTGATGAATGACGAGAAGCGTTTGCCGCTACGGCTCAAGTATCAGGCCAGGGAATTGCAGTTCGAAGCACAAACCACCCACGCCTACGAAGGTTTCTACCCGGGCAACGCGCCCACACCCGATACCGAACGGCTGCTGCTCAATGCCTTGAGGATTCACAGCGACGCGTTCGCGAACCTGCGCCTGAGTATCCGCGAGCAAGTGCCCAGCGGGCAACTGCGTTGCCGTGTCGGTCCGGACGAGGCGGTGACCGATACGCTGCTGGTATGCACAGCGCCAGGGCGATATGCACGCCATGAAGCCAGCGGCGATAACACCTGGGACCTGTATGAAGCCGTGCTGCAAGCCGTACCCCCTGGCACCCTGGGCTTTGCACCGGGTGACGGCGAGGCATTGCGCCAGTGGCTCACACGTACCCTGCAACCACCCGCCGAACGCCGCGCTGTGTTGGCCGAACCGCCGGTCTTCACCGTCGCCCCCCTGGAAATCCAGGATCTGCTGCAACATCCAATAGTCAGCGCCCTGCGCCGTAGGCTGGGGCGTGCCAGCGTAGACGAGCGCCTCAAGGCTCTGTATCCGACACTTTCCGAAGAAGATGTAGCGGCCTATGCCCTGTCGCTGGACTCGGCCGAGGGAAAGCGTCTGCTCACTGAGCTTGAAACCCAGAAAAAAGACCTGCTCGATGCACTCGAAAATTGGCAGGAGCTGCCAGCCGCCGGTACCCGCAAGCGTCGCGCAGCACTGCCGGAGCAACTGTTCAGGAAACGACTGAGCACACTCATACAGCAGAGTTGGGAGCAATCGGCCCAAGGTTACGAAACGGACTTCGGCGAGCGCCGAGTGGGTAGCGAACTGGACCTGCGTGGAGAAACCATCTACGGGTTTCTACAAAACTTTCCCCGATTGGATACCGCGTTGAACCACATCACCAACCTCAACCTGGCAGGCACCGACTTCACGGATGCCGACAGCCCGTTCCTGCACAATTTCCCTAACCTGCGTATGCTGGATATCACCGGCAAGCACCTGATGACCTTCCCTGCGGCCCTCAGCGGTATGCGTCGCCTCACCCATCTGGGCCTGTCCGAAAACCCGATTCGCTGGCGTGCGCAAAACCTGGAACACCTCAGGCAATTGCAGCACCTGAAGGTATTGATCCTCTCGCACAATGAACACCTGGTCACACCGGCGGACATTAGCCGCATGCCGGAATTGTGCATACTGGCACTCAACAACACTCAGATTCGTGATTGGCCGATAGGGTTGTTCGAGCTGCCTCGCTCGCCCGACTTCAACCTGAACTTGCTGAATACGCCAATCACCCAAGTACCGATTGTCGAACCCGGTTCGGCGCAAGCCGAACTGGTGACACGTGCACGCCTGGACAACAACAAGCTGGAACGCGACGCCGAGGATCGGATGGTCAGTTACCGGCGTGCCGCGGGCCTGGATCCTTATCGCACCTATCCCCCCCGAGGCCAGCTGGACAGTCAATTCTGGCTCGAACACCTGACACCCGAAATACGCCAGGGATGGCAGGAAATCTGGGACGATCTCGAACGGGAACATGGCTCACAGGGTTTTTTTGAAGTCATCAGAAGCCAGCGACCACCCGCCCCCGAGATCGTCCACGACCCGGCCGACCTGGTGCGCTACAACCAGAACCTCAGACAATTGCGCACCAATGTCTTGCGCCTGCTAAGGGCCGCCGACAGCGACGAACAAACCCGCACCGCGCTGTTCAACCTGAGCGCTATGCCGACCCACTGCGCCGATGCGGGCGCCCATCTGTTCAACGCCATGGGTATCGAAGCCATGAAGCTGGAGGCATGGCGCGAGCCGACCCCTCAAGCCCGGACCGATGCGCTGGTACGGCTGGCCAAGCAAAAGGCCCGGTTGGACAAGGTCAACCAGATCGCCAAGAAAGACATCCAGACTCGCCTCAACACCTCCACACTCAATGAGGATGGCAGAGAAGGTCCCCCTTTGCGGCTGACCACCGATGTGGTCAACGGTGTTCCGGGCACCCTGGATGAAGTCGAAGTGTACAGCGCCTACCAGACCGGCCTGAAGGAGCGTCTGGATCTGCCTTGGCTGGCGGATCACATGCTATACCGCCATGCTGGCAATGTCGCAACCTCGCAACTGGTCAATGCCTACAACAAGGTCATCGAGGAGGAGCAAGGCGACGGGCTAGTGAACCAAATGCTTGAGCAGTATTTCTGGAAAGACTACTTGGTCAATACCCGTCCCGAGGCGTTCCGACAGATCAAATGCCAGCATCAACAGGCCAGTGAAAGCATCGACGACTTGCGCCTGGCTCAAAACGCTTGGGCCGCCAATGAACAACTGCCACCGGAGCGCAAAAGCTCGACCACCAGTACCCAACTCCGGCAGCGCCTGCTCGAGCTGGCAGACGCGCTGAATGTCCCCCATGAGCAAGTCCTGACTCGCGAGCCTATGACGGATGCACTGTACTTGAGCCTGTTTCTCAAGAGTTTCTACGACGAACAGGAACTGGGCCGCCGCCTGACCCGCGAGGCCATGGTTGCCGCCGGGTTGTAACCCTCACTCCCATTGCACAAGCGAGCTGGAACCAGGCGCGCCTCTGGTTCCAGCAAACCTCAGCTGAATGCAGAGATGAAAGGCCCATGCTGTGGTTATGTATGGCCGCCCCTTTACCCTGGGTAAGTAGTGTAGGTCGAGTCGATCGTTCGATTCACATGGGGTGCCGTCACCCTATCTCTACAGGAAACCCAGGTTATGTCGTCACTTACCCTTCCGCCACCCGAAGACTTGCTATATCGGTTACCGGCATGTCTCACCGCCATTGAACATCTGCTCGATGCCCAACCGGACTTCGCCACGCTGATGGCTGCCCATTTGCGCCAGGCACTGGCCAACCTTGTGCCCGGTACCCCGCTTGATCCCGATGCAGTTTTCCTGAACGAGTATGTGTACGCCCCCCCGACAACGGACATTCCAGACCGCCTCGAATCCAAGCCCCGTGTCACCCGAACGCATAACCTGACCCAGGTTATGCAAGAGGCTATTGCCACCGGCAAAATACCGACCGAGCATGCCAAGGCACCGCAAACCGGCGTAGTCGAGCAGGCCGTGGGCTTCTACACACGCGCTCACGACACTGGTCGCGACGGCGAAATATCGGCGCTTGAGGTCACGGCCTTCAATCAACTGATCAGCAACCTGCACCATGACAGCCTGGCACTGTACGCGCGCAGGCTCGATGTGTTCTGGACGTCTACCCAGGCAACCACCGGTGCGCTGAGTGTGTTGGAGGCCATCAGTCAAAAACAACGCGAAGTGTTCGTGCTTGAGTCGGACCTGAAAACCCACGACGCCCTGCAAGAGGTCACAAAGGCCGAGCAGGCGTTGCAGAAAAAACCCACGGACGCTCAAGCCCTGGCGAACGTTGCCGCAGCCAAGGCCCACCTGAAGATACACACCGAAGGCCGGCAGTTGATCGACAACCTGGTGCGCCATGAGACCTCGGGCACTGCCACACGGCCACAGGTGGTGACGATCACCCTGTACTCAACGCGCCAGCCCGAATGGTCGGCGGCGCTGAACGGCTGCTTCGTACTCACCGAACAATTGCACGGGACGCGTCCGGCGGTCCTCTACACCCCGCAATTCGGGGTTGAGGTATTCGAGCATTTCGTCACCTTGGAGAACACCCTGCGCAGACGCCTGGTGACGGGTGCCGATAAAAGCCGGCTGCTTATCAACATTGCGCTCAGCCAGCGGCACCTTGCCGACGAAGGATTACGCAGTGGGCAGCACTTGCGCTACACGCCGATTACCGGCCCTGTATTCAGCACGTGCCTGCAAGCCCAGCGTGACCAGCAAGATGCCGATATCGACCAAGCCTTCAGCGCCACCCCTACCACGTTTGACACCTTGGCGACCGCACTGAGCGCGACCCTGGCACTGCCGCTCAAGGGTAGCCCAAGCTTGCGCGCCCGCCTGCCTGCGCCGGTAGACCCAATGACCTTGCCCGCCCTCGCCCACACCCCGCCAGACCCTGAACAACAGGCGCAGTTGATACAGCTTTGGAACTCACTCAACCAGCAGATCGAATACGTACTGGCCCCAGACAAACACCCTTCGCTGGAGGGCGTGTTGTCAGCCCTGCTCAAGGAGACCTTCCCGCAACTGGCCCACGAAACCAAACCGGTCGATTTGTATGTCAACCGCTACCGCACCGACAGCGACGGCCAGCGCCATTTTGAATCCTCGCAAACCTTGTTGGAGGCGCTTTGCACCTTATTGCGCTGGGAAGATGAACCCCAGGAACAAGCGAGCCACACCGAAGGCGTCTTCAGCAGCGCCACGGCTTTCAGCGCTGCCGACCAGATCCCCTACACCGGCACACTGACGGCCCTGGCAGAAGCCCTGCTGGCCAAGTTGACCGCGCACATCACCACTTACTGGCAGACGCCCATAGCGCCTGAATTGGCCTGCCCACAAGCCAGACTGATAGAGGTGCACCGTCAAGCCCTGGAGGTGCAGGCGCGCCTGGGTATGGCCGACAATACCTTGAGCCCGCAGGCCAAACGGCTGATCGATCACGCGCTGCACTACCCGACCCAGGCCCGTCGTGAAGCCCGCTTCAGCCACGCAAACCGGCCAGGGGTGTATCAATTAACACTGAACACCGGTGACGCAGAGGGTGCGCGCCTGCCCGGCAGCTTCGTCCTGACCTCCAGCGACGACTCCCGCCCGGTACTTCCCCATTGGCCCTACGGGCACAAAAACCTCAGTACCCATAAAGCTGGAGCGGGTACGGTAGTGCTGTATACCCCGAGCCAGGGCTTTGAAGAATTTGCCACCCTGCAAACACTGCACGACACCCTCAAGGCACGCATCGATAGCGGTGGCGACACGGGCAGGTTATTGATCGCCAGCTTGCCGCTGCTGGTACTGCGCGGCAAAACCGGGTTATGGGGCAGTGACCTACGCACCACCTTTGCACCGATAGCCCGTGATTTTGTCGCCGATAGCATTCAGGCATTACTGGACAAGCAGCAGTCTGATATCGAAGCCATCCTGGGCCTGAGCGAGGGTGAACCGGATCCCCAGAGCAACGGCCGTGTAGAACTGGTCGAGCTGTTGGACATGGCAGAGGCCTTTGTGGCACGCAACCAGCGGCTGCTGGAGCATTGGCGGCCAGACTGGGAAAAGCGCCTGAACCCAGCGGACCAGAAGGCACTGCAAGACCAGCTACGCACCGCAGACGAGAAACAGAACGAACTGAGCAAACAATGGAACGCGCTGATTCCCACACTGGCCGAGTATGCCAGGCAACAGGTGCTAGTGAAGATACGCGCGTTCCTGCCAGACTATCCCACACAGGGCATTGACCCCGACCAGACGATGGTCATCCGTACCACGCGAACCCGAATCAGTGGCGGTGCCGGTTTTGGCTCAGTACATGAAACTGTGAGGTCGAGCCCCATAAGCCTGACCAACCTGCTGCTGAAAAACAACAAACCATGGACCAGGAGCTTATCGTGGACAGAAGACGACACGTTGGAAGCCACCCTGACCACCTCGCAGGGCAACTGGCTACGTGACGCCCAAGGTAAAGCCATCACCGTGGACAAGGAACGCCTCGAACTGTGGGTCAAAGAGCTGAACATCGGTCACGCGTACACCGAGAACGTCCTCAAAAAACACCTCGCCCCCCAGACCGCGACGGCCGTGAAAAAAGCCTGGATGGCGAGCCAGGCGGCGACCCTGGACTATGCAACCTTGTTGGCCCGCCTGAGTCCGGATGCCTACAGCACAGTATTGGCCAGTGACCCCGCCCAAAAGAAAGGCGCCGCCTGGATGGCGGCAGTGCTCGCCGCTACCGACCCCAAGGCACGCCAACCGGTCGACGGGCAGGCAATCATCGCCAATGCCCTGATGTTCAACCCCGCCAACGACGCTCCCGAGGGACGCGGCGGGCAAACCGTGAACGGCGTTTTGATACTCTCCACCGCCGTCGATGAAATGCTGGTGCTCTATACCCCGCATTCGCCCGACAGCGTGGAGCTCAGGGAAGTCGCCAGCGAAGCTGAACTGATCAAACTGATGCGCACTTCGGCCTGGCAGGCTTACCTGCAGGCACGTTTACCCGCCAACACCCGCTTGCTCAATCATCGCCTGATCGCCTATCCAGGCGATGTACTGGAGGGGCTGTACCGGCAAAACCACCTGTATTTGCTGGACAAAACCGATACTGAAAGCGTGACCAACGAGGAATTGACCTACCAGTCCACGCTTAACAAAGTGATGTTCAGCGTTGAAGTCGTGATGACGGTGCTAGGTGGGTTCCCCTGGGCCGGGCACCTGACATCTTCCGCCTTCAAGTGGCTGGGCCAGATGGGAAGTACCACGGTCCAGGCTTTACGCAAAGTGGGGCAAATCGTTGCAGGGTTGGTTATACGCAGGAGGAGCGGACAGGTCCTGTTCGAGTTCGCAACAGCCACCACCACGGTCAGCGGAGCTGCACGCACCGCCGGTATTGGTATCAAGCCGTTACAGATGCTACTCAGGCCCGCGAAAAACACGCGCAAGCCCGACCTGACGGCCTATGAGGCAGCCTTCCAACAAGAGTCTCCCGCCCTGGTGGTCAAGGATGGCATTCCGGCCGGCTCGTCTCTGTCCGAAGGCACAGGCATCTATCGCACCACCAGCAATCCCCCCACTTGGTTGGTCCACGCCGCCGATGGGCAAGGTAAAGAGCAGGTGTTTCGAATTCAGAACTCGTTCAACCTCTACGACCCCCATGGGCTGGTCGTCCCGGTACTCACCCCTCGCGGCGGGGGCACGTCTTTCAAGCTGCGCAAACTGGCCAACCAATCCTGGGCATTGGACACGCTGAACCGTGTGCCCGGCGGAGGGCCAAAAGTCGACAGCGCAGTCACCGTTGCTCTCAGGGACTGGAACGCTCACGTCGCCGCCAATGCCCAGTCAGCCAACCCCCTGACAACGCTGAACCCCGCAGACTTTTTCAAAAGCCGAGCGGTCGCAGTCAAGACGTGGAACAAATATGTAAGGCAAAGCGGCGAAATAAACGCGGCGGGACTAGCCAGAATCAGACCAGCCCCCCCGCAAGGGTACGAACCTTTTAAAGACGAGCTTTTCAGCACCTGGGTAGGGCTCGGTGATAAAACCACGGCAGCCGCAGACGCCTTTGTACAGACACATCGTATCAACCCAACAGTGTGGGCAAGGTACATTGCAAAAAGCGGTGAATTGACCGACCTCGGCATAACCCGACAAATCAGGCTGCTCAAGCGTCCATCGGGCGGGTATGGCAAGATCACGGACCAACATCTTCTGGATTGGGACAGGTTGCATCTTCGACCGGAAAGCCTGAGAACGACGCCCATCACACGGGAGGAGGTTACGATGTACGCATTAAAAAATAACATTCACATAGACTCCTGGCTGTCATACGTATCCCCCAGAAACGGCGCCTTCTTCACGAGCTCCCGCTATCTAACAAAGCGCCTTGAGCGCCTGGGAATTCCCGCTACAGCGCCACAAACAACCCCTATCGACTTCTCAGCACCAGGCCCCTCCGCCCAGGCTCCGCTCTGATCGCGCCCTGGTGCGACGCTTTTGGGCTCAAGCGCCAGTCATTACCGACGATACCTTGACCGGTCCCTTGAATAGTTACCGCCGACACAACCCGCTCAAACCTCATGCTGAGGGTTCACTCCATCAGCATGAGGACGATGCCCATGAGCACGCCAACCTCCGCTCCAACCTTACCGACGCTTCAGGAAGTTCGCACGCACCTGCTGGAGATCGACCCGGACCTGCGCACGCAAACCCAGGAGCCTGTCGCATTACCACCCGAACTGCTTGCGCTGGAAAAACTCAACACCACCCTGATCAGCGCCAACACCGTCCTGCTGGCGCGGTCACGCAGCTTGTTTGAGGCATTGACGCAGGCAGACCTCACCCAAGAAGCCGGCAAGACCTTGCTCGCCCAGCTCAAAACCGACTTGAACACCCACCTGCTAGGTCTTGATGAAGTCAGCACCGTTGGCGACAAAGGCCGCAAGAGCTACCTTGCGCAGGCGGCAGGCCTTGGCGCGCTGGAACAGCAGGCCAAGCTCGATGTGCGCGATTACCTGCTGAGCCCCGCCGAACAGCGCATGGTTGAAGACTGCTCCCGAGGCCCGACCTATCGACCGGGAATGTATTCGCTCAACTTCAGCTACCAGGATAAAACCGTCGAGTTCGCCGGAGCCTTTGTGCTTACGCGCGAATCCAACCCAGTCGTAGAGAGCCTGACGTCGGGAGAAAACCTCGGCCAGGTCCTGTTGTTCACCCCAAACCGAGGCCTGGAGGCCTTTGACTCGCTGGCGCAACTCGACCAGCGACTCAAGGCGACGCTGGCGTTGCCGGCAGGTCGCGAGGAGTTCTGCCGGCACCTGCCTGTGCGTTATCAGGCGCTGGATGTCGACGATATCTGGCCCTTGCAATTGCTGCCCATTGACGGCGAGCCACTGTTCGAACATACCTACAACGCGATCATCGACAAGCGCAGCCAGGACATCGAATGGGCGTTGAGCCTGGTTGAAAACCCGCTGCACGACGCAACGCTGCTCAAGTCAGCACTGGACAACGCGGTGACCGCAGCGCTGCCAGACTTGTCGTCACGCTTGGCGTTCAGGCGCCAGCAGCTACTGGAGCGCAGCGTCTATAACAGCCTGCCGGATTGGTATCGCAACGCGGCAGCGACGGACCAGCAAACCCTGAATCGTTGCATACAGGACTACAATCAGGCTCGGACGACCTATATCGAGCTGCTGGGGCCTGTCGCTTCGCCTCAAGCCCTGACGGCTTTCCAGTTGACCGAGTATCTGGACGACGCGCTGGAAATCCACGACCTGAACCCCTACCACCTGAACATCACCACTCGCCGCAACGTCGCCAATGTCGGCACCTATGAGCAGACCCGCAATCTGGTGCAGTTAAGCTATGACGGGCTGCACACCGGCGACGAATTGCCCGGCTCTGATTTTTTGGCCAACACCACCCTCACCTATGCGAACGCGACACTGCAAGGCGACCATGCCGATCTGAATGCGCAGGGTCTGCTCGACATGCTTCGCGAACCAGGCCTGCAACCGCGCCTGGACTTTGCTGCGCTACAAAAAGAAATGCAGGCCAAGACTGAATTCAAAAAGGCTGCTCGCGACGTGTTTGATCATCGCCTGGTGTTGCTTGCCTTTGTCGCCCGGTTGCGCGGCGACCTGAGCCAGGCAGACCATACCTTGTTCGAAACGTTGCGGGCCGGTACGAACCCGCTCCTGTGCGCACGCACCGTGCTGCTGCATGGTGCGCAACTCAAAGACCTGTGGTTATTGCGCGAGGAAGATGCCAACGGCCAAATCCGGCGTTCGCTGTTGTGCACCCCGGATTCGCCACGCGAGCGACAGTTCCTGGCATTCACCACCGAGCGCGAATGCCAGACGCATATCCTCGGCTGGGCCGATGACAAAACGCGGTTAAAGGGTCGCACCATGAGCGACTACCTGTTGGAACAATGCCCGCTGCGTTTTCGCCCGAAGATGGGCACGTTCCTCGCAGGGCTAGGCTTCAAGCCCGACACAAAGGAACACGAAGAGGTGACATTCGGCCCTGTGTGCTCCCACACGGTCTGCCTGGACGCCATGGTCGTGCATGCGCAAAGCGCTGCACAGGACGACTACGACTACAGCACGCCGCCATGGTATCGCTCGGTCCAGGCGGCAGACCGAGTCCGTTTGACCAGCCTTGCCGAAGATACCGCAGGTGCCTTGCGCACCTATAACGCCCTGCCCGACTCTGAAGCCAACTTCATTACCTTCGATACCTATCTGCACGACAAGGCCAAACTCAGCCTGAATACGCTGCTGGGCCGCCCTCAGAATGATGTTGACCCGGACACCGTATACATTTCGGCACCGTGGCCGCTGTTGGGTGACCTGCCCAAGCCCATCACCTATACCCGGCTGTACAGAGACGGTTACACGGATAACATCGGGTTCATCGACCCGAAATTCTCCACCTCGGCCACGTTCAGCGGGCCGGAGGGCATCGACCTGGGGCCCCTGACCCCGCAAAACGTGTCACGGTCGGTGACCGGTGTATGGATCGGTCAACGCTACACCGACGAAGTGCGCGCCAAATTGCAAAGCGCGAGCAGCCCCGGTTACGCCAAACGCCGCGACGCCACCTTGGCGATTACACAACTGCAGATGAAATACGCGGCGCTCGATTGCTGCCTGCGTGGCCTGATCGCCCGGGTAGACTTGACCTGGCTGGAGCGTGCCATCGACAGCCTTGGCAGCACGGTGGCTGCGACCCGCACCACTTATCAGGTACATCGCCTGACGATTGACGGCGATTGGGTAATCGGCAACTACCTGTTCAGCCATGCAGGCAACCCGGTTTTGCTCTACACCCCCAATGCTCCCGATGGCATCAGCTTTCGTGAGGCAAAGCTGTTCAACTACTGGCTGAAAAAAGTCGACGGCGTGTCGGGTTACCTGCAAGGGCGGGTGCCGGTTCAATCCCAAGTACGGATCGGAACATTTCTGAAGACTGCCCGCGACGGATTGCCCGAGACGATTGACCGTACGACCCCCAGCCCGGCGCGCTATGACCGCACAACCCCCGCCACAACCCTGACCGACCTGCGCAATGACTTCTACAACATGGTGTTGCAGCGAAAAATTGATGATGTGATTGCCACCACGGTCAATCGCACGGAGATGATCACGGGGATTCTCTGGACGTGCGTCGAACTGGTCACCGTCATCGCCACCATCCCTTTTCCCGTATTGAGCCTGGCCCTGGGTGGCTTGCTGGCGTTCAAGGACGCGATGCTCGCCATCAGTGCCTACCAACAGGGGGACACGGCTGGCGCCTTGAAACACTACATCGGCTACCTGGCCAATGTGGGCGGTGCTGTGCTGTTTGACTTTCGCCCGGCCCTTAAAGCACTGCCTGTCCGGCCGGTGACGAAAGCGATAAAGCAGGCCACGCTGGTCAACGATATTGACCCTGGGATTGCTGCTGGAATGCAACCGGTAATGTTCAAGGGCAAACCGCTCTGGATCAAGAACACACCAGATTCTCTGGGGCGACATCTGCTGTTTCGCTATGACCCAGTCACCGGGCAAATGCAGTCGACTACACGTTTGGTCATCAAGAACACCGATGGCAATTGGGTACGCTCCGGGATTAAGGGAGGAGGGAGCAGACAGACGCATATGCCACTGCAGGAGGAGGTCGACCAGTCACTGGTGCCCTACGAGATTGCGCCCGAGCAAGGGAGGTACTTCAGAAGCGCGCTCGACCTTGAGTACCTGGAAACCCTCGCCCACCCGGACGACGTCCTTCAAGAGAACGCATTTCCGGCGTTCTATGTTCATTTGAAGCCTCTACGCGACAGCTATTCCAAACAGGTGGATGAGCTGGCTAAAGATGCGCAAGCGCTTTACACCTCGCCTCCCGCGCGCCCGGACCGCACCGGCTTACCGGAGCTAGCGCAGGATTCCAACCGGTCTACTGCGCTTGTCACTCTGTTCCGACACAAAATGAGGCTGATCATTGGCGCACCCAACGCCAGCGTTGCCAGTAAGCAATTACTGATCGAAAGCCTGCCGGCCTTGAGAGCGCAAGGACTCAGGCGTGTGTGCATCGAAAACCTGCCGGCAGATGTCTTCCGGAACAAACTCAAAATCATCAACGGCGAAACCCCGGGCAATGTCCCGTATGCCTTGAAACGGGTCAAGAAGCATTTGGAGCAGGTCGACACAAGCTTGGGCTGGGACAAGAATGCGCCTTTTACCTACCGTAAACTGATGATTGAAGCCCACAAGAACAAGATCGCGATCGACGGCGTGGACGCCTCAAGTTCTTATCATATGGAACACGTGCTGGAGCTTTCTAACTTAGAGCGGTTTGCTCCGCGCACCAACCAACTTAGAAACTTCTATTCCCACAAAGCCCTTAGGCAAAACGAAGATGGCTGGATCGCCCTGGTTGATGAGGCTCGAATAGGGAGCACGAACGAGGTGCCGGGCCTGGCCGATTTGCAGAATGCCGTCGCCCTGCGTGTGGAGGAGGTTGCCCCAGGCCAAGTAGAGAGCATCCTGCCTGATACATTCTCCCCCTCGCTATCCCGGGGTGACTACAGGCTGACAATGGCCCCAGCCTCACAAACCTTACCGACGGCAGGTCCCTCGAGAGCGGTACAAGCCCCCCCATCTGCCTCTCATTACAGCGAGTTTGATCTGCCCGAGGTGCATAAACCAACGCTGAACGACATGCTGCTTACACGTGACAGCTTTAACACGCCCCGCCCACCTGCAACTGGAGCCCCAGACCATTCGGCATTCGAGGCTTTCAAGCAAAAACGCAGTAGCCTGGGTGAAACCGCCCAAAAAGCTTTTGCCGAATACACGCCACCTCCACGCGCCGACTTCGCTGACCTTGCCACGGCGACCACTGAGGAGGCGTTTATCGAGAAACTGTGTAAAAAGATACGGGGACTTTTCATCGGCGAAGTCCATTCTCATACTTACAGCAAACGGTTCCTGATCAAGTATATGAAGCTGTTGAAGCAGAAGGGCGTCAAGACATTGTACTTGGAGCACCTGCTCACCGACCTGCATCAGGCAGAGCTGGATCTTTTTAACCTCACGAGCACAATGCCGGAAAACCTGAAACGTTATCTGAAACAGCTAGATGCCCGCCGAATGCCCCGTTATACCGGCGACGATACTTACACCAATGTGGTCAAAGCCGCGAACAAGGCAGGCATTCGCGTGCGTGCGCTCGATTGTACGGCCAGCTATCACGTTAAAGGCATGAACACGAACAACGCCCGCACGAACCTTTTCAACTATTTCGCCAATGAGGTAATCAAGGCCGACCAGTTGGCACAGGGCCCGCATAATTGGGTAGCGCTCATAGGCGACTCCCACTGCGATACGTTCCTGGGTGTCCCGGGCATCGCGCAACTGCAGGAAGCGGTCAGCTTGAGGATACTCGATGTCCCTCCCTCCCAGGCATTACCTTTGCAGCGGGGAGGATGGACTATCGTCGGGCCCGAGCCGGGCGCCTCCGGAACAAGAGCCCTGCGCAGTGATTTCAAGTTGCACGTCGGTATTGCCGGTACGCCCGCGCTGCCGTCTAGAACTGCAACGGATCAGGCATGGCTGAGAAATGTCGACGACTTCCTGATCGAGCAACCCTCAAACACCGAAGCCAATGTGGTCTACCGCACCCCTTTCGGAGGGAACGAGAGCGCCCCTATTAGAATTGACGACACAGGGAAGTTCTTTATTGAAGAGTTCCGCTATTGAAAGATAAACGTTTCACAACGTTGGAACAGGTAAGCCAGGCACTTAGTGGCGATGCGTATATGTCCCACGTTTCCGCTGCGAGCCTGCCGAGCGCACGGCTGAACAAGGCCAAGTACGCCCTGATCGAACGGCCTTCATCTTTTGAGACCTGGTTGGTCCACAATTCCGGAAACGGAGAGATTGTTCGCACGCCTATTGAACAGGACTTCATCAATAACAAGTTCTTTATTAAACGTTGGAATATGGATAATAGGCGCTTCCAGACGGTCGAACAGTTGATCGAGGCACTTAAGAAAGAAGTCAATTTGACATTTGTCCCCGCTACGGCTTCGCCCCGAGCGCGGTTGGTATCGGCAGGTGACTTCGTGGTTGAGCAACAGGCTTCGTCGCCTCAAGCCACCCTACTCCACCGTTCCGGTGATTTAAAAATATATTCCACCCCTATTAAAAATGATGCTCAGCGGCAGTTCTATATTGATAATGATCATTGGTCGAAGTTGCAAAACAAACGTTACGCAACACTGGATGATTTGATTGATGCCCTCATAAAGGTCGTGGGTTTGAAAGCCGCTTTGTAATGCCGTGATCGGTGTTGGCCCTGCCCGTTCCTGGGGCGGGGCTTTATTGACCGTTGAGGGGCAGACCGGTCTACCATCGCGACCCGTTAGTGGCTCCACGCACTACCGACCACAGACCGTGCGTCAGCGGCAAGGGCGATGTAGTGGTTATGTAGGCCTGCCCTTTTCGTGGGGTGATTAGTGTAGATCGAGTTGATCATCCGACTATTCATTCAAAGGCACCACAACCATGCTACTCGAACGCCCCTACCTCCACGCTGCCAGCCACGCCAAACAGGGCATTCATTTTGATTTTATCCAGCGTGCAATTCCGGATTGGCTCAGCACTGCCACACTGACCCGCGTTCGCGCAGTGCGGGCCGCCAGCCCTTCTGTCTATACCCGCCTCAAGGCTTTGGACGTGCCTCCAGACCCTGTCCCGAGAGAAGCGATGGCCGAACATTGGGCAGCCAGGAACGCCTTGGATGAACAACTCAAATACATAAAGGACGTGTATGCATTCGCCGAGCCTCTGCTCAAAAAAGCCTTACGGGAATACGGCAATATTGATGTAAAAAACACCTTTATTCGTCTTTATGCCCCCGCTAAAAACAGCTGGTGGGTCATTGGCGTACACAAAGGTGTGACCAGCCGAACCGTGTCGTTGTTGGATGCGGCACTGCACAACTTTTGCGCCCGTGAGCAGTTTGCCGACTATGCGTTTTTGTCCAGCGCCGACGCTCGCGGCCAGCGGAACATCCTGGCGCTGACCTCCAACACCAGCGGCCAACCTTTGACGGCGCAGGGTTTCAAAACCTTGTGCCGCAGGCTCGATATTGGCCGGCAATACCAAACACGGTTATCCAGCATCCTGGGCTTCAGCAACAAGCTTCAGGCCGAGACCCTACGGCTCAACGTGATTGCCTGCGACAAAGCCTCGCTTAAAAATGCCGCCTGCATCGCCTTTTCACAGCAGCACATCAAAGCCGATGCGAGGCGTTTGCTCTTTGATATCGTAGAAGGCAAGCCCACCCCATCCCTGGGTGGCATACCTGTGGAGTACTACAACCTGAGCCTGCTGGCTGCCCGGTTGAGCGGTGTCCTGCTGATTGCTGCGCCACAAGGCCGCGACAAACACCTCGAACGCTTGATCGCCTACATCCCCGAGGACCCCGAGCATCCGTTGAAGGAATACGCCTCGCCGGTCGCCTTCATGAACGAGTTGACGCGTCAATTGCGCGACAGCCCCTCGCCCCTCGATGCAACAGGCCAAACGCCGACCAAGGCGACCTACCGGCAATTCTTCAGTCAATTTATCGACCACAAACAACGCGGGCATTTTTTCACTGAACTGCAAAGCCGCCTGTACAAAGTGCAGTGGCATCAAAAGGCACGCACCGACAGCGGCCCCAGCTGGCAAACCCTTGCAGTCGACACGCCGCAGTTGCACTTCAGCGTGCAAAACATCTTTGACGATTACCAGAACCGCCCACCCTCAGGCCGCTCCGAGCCCGATACGCTGTGGCATTACCTGTACCGGGTCAAACTCAACAAGATCGTCAACGATACCCGGGAAATTGCCATCACCACCGCCTATGCAGACCTGATGGCACGCTGGGCCTGGTGGGACAACCTGAGCAAGATCCTGTCGGACATCTTCAATGCCGCGCTACTGGTGGTCACCCCGTTCGTGCCGTTCCTGGGCGAGTTGATGCTCGCCTACACCGCCTACCAGGTGGCCAACGATGTGTTCGAAGGTATCGTTGACTGGGCGCAGGGCAAAGGGCTGGAAGCCATCGGTCACGTCATGGAGGTAGTGGAGACGGTGGTGCAATTGGGGGGATGGGCGGCGGCCGGAGCGATCGGCCAGCCCCTCGCCCTCAGGCTATCGCCCTTCGTCGAAAGCCTGCACCCGGTGGAGCTTGCCAGCGGCGAAAAACGCTTGTGGGCCCCGGATCTTGCGCCTTACCAGCACAGCATCAGGCTGGCCAAAGGCATCGAGCCTGACGCACAAGGCTTGTATCAGCATGCTCAAAAACACTGGCTGGTACATGCTGGCAAACACTATCAGGTCAAGCCTGACCCGCACCTGCCCTACCACCGGATCATGCACCCCAACCGACCGCAAGCCTACCGACCGAAAGTACGCTTCAATGGCAACGGTGCCTGGGTGCATGAAGGCGAACAACCGCGCAGTTGGGACGATGACACGCTGATGCGCCGTATCAGCCCCGCCACCCAGGCGCTCACGACCGAGCAGCTCGAACAGATCCGTATCATCAGTGGCAGCGAGCCCGACCATCTACGCCACATGTACGTGCGCAACCAACCGTCCCCGCCGCTGCTGGTCGATACCCTCGAACGCTTTCGCGCCGGCCGATTTGCCGAAGAATCGGCCAGCAGGATACGCACAGGCCAGACACTCGAACCGTATTCCTACTGGTTCGAACAAGCCGTCACAGAACTCCCCGGCTGGCCGCCAAGCAAAGCCCTGGAGGTGTTTCACAACAGTAACCTGAGCGGGCAGTCGCGCAAATACGGGGATACCACCGCCCTGCCAGGCGATACCCTGACCATCAGCCTGGCCGACGTAATGGCGGCCAAACTGCCTGAGCGTGTGTTGGGCTTTCTCGAAGAACAGCAAGTCAATACGTTGCTGGGCGAAACCTTACCCAAGGCCCAACGGACCCAGGCGCTGCGCAATAAATTAGCCAATTACGTGGATGGCTTTGGCGGACACATCGCCAACAGTCACTATCAATCGGGCCAGGCCAGCAGCGATCCGCACATAGCCCTGCTGCGCCAGACCTTTCCCGAGCTGGCGCTGAGCAGCGCCAAAGCGCTGCTCAAACAGGCATGGCCTGAAGAATTAAAGGCAATGACCGATGAACAGCGCCTGCCCTTGCGCCTCAAAAGCCTGGCGCGAGAGCTGGATTTCGACAACAAGGCCTGCCGTGCAGTCGAAGGGCTTTACCCTCCCCTGCAACCGTCGGCGCAAAGCGAACGGTTGCTGCTCAACACCCTGCGTTTACACAGCGACTCATTCAGTGACCTGAAAATCGATATACGTGACAACAATCCCACCGGCCCCCTGCGCTGCAGCGTCGGGGAAAGCGATGCTCCACAGGCGCGCACCCTGGTGCGCAACGCTCAAGGGGCTTATGAAGTGTTCGATGCCGCAGCCAGGCCGCTGAACCACACCGCCGACCTGTACGAATCTGTGCTCTGGACCCTGGCGCAGGTTCCGCAACGCACCCCGCCCTATGCCGTCGGCGAAGGTGAGCGGTTCAGGCAGTGGGTGATCAAGCACAATCAGGCACCGGCCGAACGACGCCTGGCATTGGCCGAACCGCCCGTGCGGATGCAACCCGCCGCCGAAACCGAAGTGCTGCTGGGCGGCGGCGCATGCTGCAAGATGAGCCGAACCGACAGCGATAACACGCGGCCAAAAACGATTGCCGAACGTATCAAATTGCTCCTCCCCAACATGAGCGAAGACGGCGTCCGACGCTTATCCAGCACGCTGGGGACGCTCGAAGGCGAGCAGACACTGGCGCAGATGGAGTCGCAAAAACAGCAGCTATTCCAGCAGCTCAATGCCTACATCAAGGGCCCGACCCACAGGGAATCGACACTGTTGGAGCCGGAAGTACGCAAACGTCGATCCGAAGTCGCAATACGCCTCTACGAAGGCTGGAGCAACGGCCTGACGGTTCACCTGGACGAAAGCTTCGACCATCGTGGCGGGATCGCCCTCGATTTATTCAACACCAACATGCCCGATGAGCTATCTACCCTTAGCGTGCCGCTGAACCACATCAGCGACGTGGACCTGCGCGGTTGCGCTTTTTCAGACAGTCACGCCGCCTTTCTCAGCAACTTCCCTCATCTGCGTGACTTGGACCTGAGCCATAACCGCATCACCAAGCTGCCCGAGTCCCTCGGCAACCTCAAACGCCTGCGGCGGTTGCACCTGGAAAAAAATGCCCTGATGCTGGATGACTCGGCCATTGCCACGCTCAAGCGCCTCAAGCGCCTCAAACAGCTTGAGATGGCCGGCAACCCATTGGGACAACCCCCGGATATCAGCCAGATGCCGAACTTGACCTTGCTGAACCTGCGCGACACACACATCAAGGATTGGCCTGCCGGACTTGTGGGCCAATCACGCGCCCGGGGGTTCCAACTGGACCTGAGCGAGAACCCGATTACCCAGTTACCCCATGTGGCGCCAGGCTCGGATGATGCCGACATCATCGCTCGTACACGCCTGGACCAGGGCAAGCTCACCTCGGACTTTCAAGACTTGCTCGCCGAATACCGCGAGTCCGTGGGGTTGGACCCGCTGCGCTTCTACGCCCCCAAAGGCGAGAGCACGCCCTGGCTCACCTACATCAAGCCTGAAGAGGTTGAACGCCACCGGCAACTCTGGGATGAGATTGAAAAAGAGCCGGGCTCCCAGGGCTTGTTTGAAGTGATCAAGTCCCTTGAGGAGCCGGATGCGTTTCAAGCCGAGGAGGACCGCTTGGCCTACCATAGCAATCACCCTGAACTGAGCCAGAGAGTCTGGCGCCTGCTCAGAGCAGTGGAAGCCGACAGTGAATTGCGCGAACGCGTGTTCAAGGATACCCGCTACCCTGGATTGTGCCCCGATGCGGGCGCGCTGATCTTTCAGAAACTGGGCATCGAAGTACTCGCCAGCGAAGCCTATCGGACCAGCACATCACCGGCGGAGCTTGAGGCCAGGCTGGTGGTATTGGCCCGCGGAGCCGCGCGCGATGCTTATATGGGCAAAGCCATTGGTGAAGATATCGCCCAGCGCCTCAAACCCAAAGAACAGGGGGGGAAGGGGCAACGGCTATGGTCGCAGGTCGTCGACGGCGAGCATGGAGAGGTCGATGAGGCCGGCATTCATCTGGCCTATCGCAGCACACTGGCAGACCGACTGGACCTACCGTGGTTATCGACCCATATGACCTATCGTACCCTGGCTGACGTGACACCCGAACAGATCGAGAAAGTGGCCAACGCAGTCGCCAGGCTTGAAGAAGGTGACGGGTTGGTGAATCAGATGCTGCTGGACAACGGCTGGGAGCGTTACCTCGAGCAGCACAACCCAACCGCCAAATGGAACAATGACACCGCCTTCGACCTGAAATATGCTCAACTCGACGAACTGCAAGCGCTGCAACAGCAATACGCAGGCTCGCAGGACCTGCCCGCGACGGATAAAGAAACCCTACGCGCAAAACTGCGCAGCCTGGCTCAAGCGCTGGAGTTGGATGAGACCAGCGTGTTATCCGGCGCCTTCATGAGCACCACGCAATACGACACCACACTCAACGAGCTGGGATACCGTCATAAACAGTGGCTACGGGACCTGACCCGCGCCGCTTTGAAGCGGGCTGGGGCACGTAAAAACCGGACTTGATAGCGGGCAAGCATTCCTGCCGTTCACGCCCCAGCGAAGCTGCGACTGCAACTTCGCCGGGGCTTGGCCTGGATGTTTAACTTCATCCAGACGCAAGGCCTAAACCTCCGAATCCCAGACGACGGTCACAACGCCTGTATAAGTGCTGCCTGGATGGTTAAGCATGTCTTTCACATCGTCTCGCTCGATCTCAAAGTGCAGGGTGCCAGGACGATTGTTTACGTAGTGCTGGGCCTGGAACAGTTCGCTGCCCGAGCCGTCCAGGCGCAGGGGCAGTTTGTTCACCGCCTGGCCATGCTGGTCGTTCAAACCAAACGGCAAGCTGACCCCCACCTGCAACGGCACTTCATCCCCCGCGCCATTGCGCAAGCCGCAGGTATTGCCAATTGCCAGACCACATTCGAGGTTCATCTTGAAGCGCCCGCTGGCGAAGATACTGAAGGTCTGGTCACGGAACAGACGCGACGGCTGGCGCCCACGGTTGAGCCAGGCCTGCCAGCCGCCTTCGGGCAATAGTTCGACGCGGTTGCCGCCGGGCGGGAGGGTCACGGTGAGGATATGCTCTACCTGCAAGATGAAGTTGAAGGTGACGATATTGTCGTCGACCACCATTACATCGCCGAAATCAAAATCGAGCCCTGGTCCTATGCTGTATGACAGCGTGCCCCGATATTCACCCGCACTCATGCCCAGCGGATTGGGAGTTCTGAGTTCATAACCATACTCAAGGTGACGATAACTCATCCGCGGGATATCCAGCCCTGGAGTTACCGAACAGGCCCCCGCACCTTCCGGTACGATCCAGAAGAACAATGCGAACGTAGTTGACGCCGCCAGGTAGTTAACGCCCTGGCATGGAGGTGCTCCGTTATGCCAATAGTAGCTCCAGCCTTTATCAGTGGTGGCCCAGGCACTGACACCTGGTACGTCCCAACGCGTACCAATACCCGCGATGCGCATTTGCACGGTTTCAGTTTCACCTGTCTCCATGTGGGTCACCTGAACATCGCGCCAGGAAGATGGAACTTTGAAGTAAGCCCCCTTGCGCGGATCTTCATGATAGGCCCGAATGGGCTCGACCAAATTGGCCGAGAAGCCCTCGTGCCGGATACTGAACGTGTTCAACGCCTCGCACCTGGCGGGTACATGCCAGGCGCATACACCACTGTGGGGTGTGGTGTTCTTGAATTTGTTGCTCATGGGGTTGGTCGGGTCTGGACGGAACATTGCCGTGACGTCTTGAACCACGGCTTGCGCGGGCAGGCTCATGCTGCCCAGTACCAACGCTATCCCACAAGGTGCCAGCAGCTTTCTGATCACACACAGCAACGTCATATTCATACTCGTAAACCAATTTTGAGCGCCACGCGGTCAAGGCGCCGGAAAATCAAACAACAGGTGCACCGTGTCGTAATACTCGCCGCCCTTGTAACCGTCCGCCGGTTCGATGGCGGCAATTTCCAGCTCGGCACGGCGGCCGGCACGTGCCTCGTCGGCGCTGAGGACCAGGGTCGAATCCAGCGTCAGCGGCACCCGGTTGAACAACACCTGCAGTTCGATACGGTTGCGGCCACTCAACAGGTAAGGCGTATCACCCAGGCGCGCGGCCACCCCGCCATTGATGTTCTTCACGTCGAAGTTCTTGCGCAGGCGTCCCAGCCGGGCAGTCGCCAGGTCCCAGGCCAGCACTTGGTCATGCCCCATCCAGTCGGGCTCGGAGGGCAGCACATAAGCCTCATGGATCGGGATGGTCACCGACACATCAAACGTGTGGCGCTCCTGGAACGCCAGCGCCCGTTCGCCCATCAGCACAGGCGCCATCAGTACCGCCAGTACCGTTAGTTGCTTGAACATAGTCATCACCCGTTACTGCTGATCGACATCGGTTTTTTGTTGCGGCCTTCGATCATCTGGAAGTTGAACTGGCGCTCCGGCTTTTTCTCGAGCACCAACTGGCGACCGGGCAGGATGTGGTGCTTGGTGGTGGCCTCACAGTCGGTCTTTTTCGCCACCGAACAATCGCGGAACTCATCGAGCACCACCACGCTGTTGCCCGCATTACGCAGGGTGTACTGGCTGCTGGTCTCGCTGATTTGCGTATCGAAACGGGTGTCCTTGGGCCTGACGAAAAACACCGTGCCGTAGCCCGCCATGACATTGACCCCGGCCGCCAGCGCGTCTTTGTACTCGGCACGCTCTTGATCGGTCACGGCAAAGTCATCTTCCTTTTCCGGTACCACCGGGATGAAGCGCACACGAAAGTAACGCTCGGTGTCGCGTTCGCCCATGTACAGCAACCGTGTGCCCTGACGCCCACCGGCCGGTACGATCAGGCGCGCCGGGCTGGCCATCAGGCCGTCGCGATTGGTGGTGCTGCCTTTGGCGTCGGTCATCGATGCGACGGGCACTTCCCGGGACGTGCCGTCGGCGTTGTAGACGATCTCCAGCACATTGACTTTGATAAATGCGGTACTGGTGCCGCCGTTGTAGACCCGCTTGAGGTAAGAGCTACGGTCGCCGTCCAGATAGTCATAGACCACCCCAACGTTGATCGCCGGCCCCGCATAAACGCCCAACGACATCAGGAACAGCCCCACCGCTAACACTGCATGTTTCATGTTTGATTACGCCTTATAGATTGAACCCAGCCAACGGCTGATATGCGGCCAATGCCCACTCAGACTTCTGAATCCCAGATCACCGTGACCACGCCGGTGTAGGTGCTGCCGGGTTGCTTGAGCATCTCTTTCACGTCGTCTCGCTCCACGGCAAAGTGCAGGCTTGCGGGACGGTTATTGACGTAATGGCCAGGCTGGAACAGCTCGGTGCCAGTGCCGTCAAGACGCAAAGGCAACTTGCTCACGGCCTGGCCGTACTGGTCTTGCAAGCCAAAAGGCAAGGTCACACCGACCTGCAGCGGCACTTCGTCCCCCGCGCTATTGCGCAGGCCGCAGGTGTTGCCGATGGTCAGGCCGCATTCGAGTTGCATCTTGAAGCGGGTACTGGCGGAAATGACGAAGGTCTGGTCGCGGAACAGGCGCGATGGTTGGCGCCCGCGGTTGAGCCAAGCCTGCCAGCCGCCCTCGGGCAATAGCTCCACGCGGTTGCCCCCCGGTGGCAGGTCCACCTTAAGGTTGTGCTCTACCCGAAGATCGAAGTTGAAGGTCAACACATCATCGTTTGGAAGGTACAAGTCACCAAAATCGAAATCCTGATACGGCCCGACACGGTAAGTAATCGACCCTCTGTAATCCCCCGCTTCCATATCCAAAGGATTAGGCGTACGCAATTCGTACGTGTACTCAAGCATGCTGAAACTGGAGGTGGGCACATCAAACGGCGTCACCAGATTACAAGCACCGGCGCCTTCCGGTACGAGCCAGAACCACAGCCTTAACGTGGGGGCAGCTGCCCACATGCCGGTGTACTGGCACGGAGCCGGTGCTTGCGTCCAGTTGGCGGGTAACGAACTCCAGGCCTGAACGCCCGGCGGATTAGTCGTATTGAAGCGGCTGCCAACCCCGGAAATACGCATTTCCACTGTTTTTCGGTCGCCCTTGGATGAAACCACCTCAAAACTTCGCCACTCGGAGGGGACCTTGAACATCAAACCTTGACGCGGGTTTGCATGGTTGGCCTCTATCGGACCGCTGGCGACAAAGTTGATATCCCAGGTTCGAATACTGAAAATCCCCAACGCCTCGCACCTTGCCGGCATATGCCCTGGGCATACCCCGCTTTGTGGAGTGGTGTTGGTGAACTTGTTTACCATCGGGTTACCGGGGTCAGGGCGGAACTCAGCGGTAATGTCTTGCGTGGCAGCCAAGGACAACGGCGTAAACGCACACAATGCTGCGGCCACTGACACTGCTCGCCAAGTCAGGTTCTTGATTGGATTGCTCATCCTGGTCAACTCATGCCTCTGAACACACATCGTTCTGGTTAGGAAGTTCATCCGGCCGCCTCGGACGCACGACCGACCTCGGCCAACGTATCCGGGGTGCAACGCAAGTCGCCAATCATTAACACGTCGTTTTCGTTCGGCGCATTGCTGGGGTCCAAGCGAAACTGGCAAAGCAACTGGTTTTGGTAGCGCACTTGCAAGGTGGGTGCGCTGGAACTCATTTCCATCGAGAAGAACCCGTCCACTTCGCTGACCCCACGGCTGGCATGGTTGATCACGTGATGGCCCTTGAGCGGTGCACCGCGTTCATCCAACAAGCGGCCGAGCACGGTGACGGTTTTCATCACGGTGATTTTCCGGTAGTCCACGCCGCCTTTGTTCAGGTGATAGCTGGCGCGGGTCGGCTGGATATTGGCGGCGGGCGGATGATTGCCTTCAAAGTCGAAGCTCACACTGCTGCTCTTGTAGGCCGAGACCGGTACGTAATTGCGCCCCGGACGCAAGATGGCGCCGCCACCGCCGAGGTCGTCGGCGCGCAGGGCGATGTCGTCGAGGTCGGTTTCCACGTCGATGATCATCCCGGCACCGTTGCCCTGGTACTGGCTGCTCAGGAGCATTTTCCCGGCACCGGCAACAAAGGTGCTGTTGAGGTTCAGGCCACCGCTCAAATCACCATTGAAGGAGCTGCGCTGGATAAAGCCGTCACCGCTGACCACGTCCGTACTGAAGCTGGTCATGCCTGATAGGCCGACGCCGTAGGTATCGGTGATCGCGGTCGCCGAGATGCTTTGCAGCACGTGGTCGGTGAGGTCCTGGCGCAGGGTCACCGAAGCGTTATTGTCGCGCCCGCCATCACGGGCGGTACGGGTGCCGATGCTGCCGGAAATCTGCCGGCCATCGCGGCCCAGGTTCATGCTGACACTCACGTCCACACCGCGATTGCGCGCATCGTTGGTGCCAGCGCTACCGGGCCGATCGAACACCGAGAAGCGCCAGTTGGCATCGCTGCCGAACAGGTTGTCGTGGCGGCTCCAGCCCAGGTCCAACCCCGCGCCCTCGATATTGCCCTCACTGTGGGACAGGCGCATGTTCAGGGTGTTTTTCGCGTCGAGCCGGTGGTTGACCGACAACGCGGTGTTGCTGGCCTCGCCGACAAAGGTATTACGCCGCAGACGTGTGCCGTCGGGTAGGGTTTCGTAGGTGTCGCGGGTGTCGAGCCAGCTGCGGTTGTGGCTGAACACCAGGTTGGTCGCGCCGAAGGTGTAGAGCCCTTGCAGGTCCATGCCGGTGCCGTGGTCCTGAGTCTGGTACAGGTTGGCATAGACGCTGGTGTTGTTGGCCACCGTCCAGTCCATCGAACCGCCGTACTGGAGTTGCTCGCGCACCTGGCGGGCCGACAGGCCAAGGATCACGCGCGGGTGTACCAGATAGTTGAGCGACGCACCGGCCGTCATCGCGCCCGAGGCTTGCTCATCCCAGTTGCTGAAGAGTTTGGTCTCGCGCCCGGCGAACAGGTTGTAGCGCCAGCGGTCTTCGGCGTTGCGCCAGTTGCTGGGCTTGTACACCAGCTCCTGGGTGGTGCTGGTGGTGAGGCCGTCTTCCACCAGGCGCACTTCCACTTCATAGATGCCGCCGGGCAGTGGCCGTGTATCGAGGGTTTGCAGGCCTGCCGCGACCGCCTGGGTATTGATCAGCAAGCCGTTGCGGTAGATCTCCACCGCCGCCTGGCGGTTGGCGGTAACGTAGATCGGATACACGCTGGGCTTGGAATTGTTGATGGCCAGGCTGTCGGAGCTGCCGTACATCAGACCCAACGCCGTATCGGGGCTGGCGCCGAAGCTGCGCAATTGACGGGTCAGGCCGTCGGAATTGGGGGTGAAGTGACCCAGGCGGAAAAATTGCCCTTCGAGTTCGCGCTGGGTGTACAGCTCGTGAATCGCGTGGCGCATGGGTTCGTTGTCGCCACTCTGACGCGCCAGTTGCAGGTTGAATACCTGGCTCCAGTTACCCACGCTGGAACTGGCTTGCAAGCCATAGCGACCGCCCAGGCTGTCTTCCTGGCTGCCGTTGAGGTTGAGCTGGTTGTTAATGATCAGCCCCAGGCTGCCGCCTTCGGGCTGGTCATAGAAACGCGGAATGTCGTCGCTGCGTTCGACGTCCTGGGTCAGGATCGCCAACTGGGAGTTTTCCAGGTTGTAGAACGCCGAGATCATTTTTTCCGGGCAGGCCTGGGTGCAGGCGCCCAGGGCCACGCCTTTTTCCAACAGGGCTTGCCAGGTATCACGGGTAGCGGCCGGTACTTTGCTGTCGCCGGTGTCGGTGAATTCGAGCAAGGTCACGCGATCATCCCGCGACAGCACAATCAGAGCCTCGCCCAGCGGTTGCTGGTCAAGGTCCACACGCACCGCCAACGGCACGTCGAAAAAGTGATCACTGAAACCTGCGGGCAGGCCTTGGGCCTGGGTAATCAAGCTGCCAGGGGTTGCAGCGCCGGAGGCAGCGGGTGCAGCCAGCGCACTCGTACACATCAACAGCGCAAGCGCAGCCGCGATAGGCGTCATCGGAAACATGAACGGATACCCTGAATGCCAAGAGATAAAAAAATCAGGTCGGCGGACAGAGAAGGGAATCAGCCGACCTGCAAGTGAATGCCCGTGATTAACAGGCACTCATTGGCATCACAGGGCTGGCAGTACGGCGTCGAATACCAGCGGTATCACGGCAGTGTAGGAACCACGCTGAGTCGCCGTAGGCCTGGCAGCGGAGATGTTCAGTTCAACACCCGCACCTGGAGTGGAGTCGGCTTCGTTGAGCACTTCCTGCGGGGTGCCGGACAGGGCCACACGATTGAGGGTGGTGGTAAGCGGGATGTTCTGCGCGGCATCACCGTTGAACAGCACCGCCGGGCCACCTTCGATGTAGGCGGCAACCGAACCGTTGGTGTTCTTGATGTCGTAGATGGCGCTCAGGGGCGCCAATTCACCGCTGACCAGGTTGTAGGTCATGGTCTCGTCACGGCCCCAGTTCGGATCACGCGGCTGGGCGTGGAACACGGTGGTCGGGATGTTTGCCTTGAGGTTGACGGTGTGGCTGGCTTCACCGGCAGCGATAGCGGTTACCGAGGAAGACAGCGCCAGAACAGCCAGGGGAACAGCAACAGCAAACTTCTTGAACATGGTCAATACCTGTAGTTGACAACATTGGTTGGTTCATTGCGAAGGAGATCCCTAACAACGAATTACATTGCCGATTAGTTGGAACAAGCAATGCCAAACAATGATCAATCGAAACTAGAGGCAGGTATGCAGGCGCATTCTAAAATTAGCGTAGCCCTTGTAAACAGCGGTTGAGCGAAAAAGATGGCATTTCGCCAAAACTTTAAAAGTATCCGTAGGAAACAGGCTACACACTTAAAAACACGATAAAGAAGTTACTGTAAGACGCAGACCACACTAACTCAAAAGCGCCTGCACAACCACGGGTTAGATAAGAATTCGAGTCATGACTCTAATTAAAGTTATAGCTCTATAAATAAAAAAGATCCAATCGGACTTGTTTCATTTATGACCGAAACCCGCGGCTACCCCATTGACCGTTGGTCGCCAAGGGCTATCCTCCGTACAAAGATATATCTTAAGTTATATCTAAACCTATTCAGAGGACTTGCGCATGAAACACGAGCATCGCGGCGAATTTGAAAAACGCGGCGGCCGCGGCCCACGGGTATTCGCCCCCGGCGACCTGAAGCTGCTACTGTTGTCATTGATCGCCGAGCAACCTTGCCATGGCTACGACCTGATCCGCCGCATCGAAAGCCTGTTCGACGGCGCCTACAGCCCCAGTCCCGGCGTGATCTACCCCACCCTGACCTTTCTTGAAGAGAGCGAGCTGATCAGCGGCGACGCCGATGGTGGAAAAAAACGCTACACAATCACCGACGCCGGTCGTCTCTTCTTAAGCGAACAAGCCGTTGCCCTGGATGGCGTGCGCATGCGCCTGGATGTCAGCAAGCGCTCGCTGCGTGGCCACGACCGCCCACCCCAGATCCATGAGGCGGTGCACAACCTGCGCCACGCCTTGCATTCGCACAACGGGCACTGGAGCCCGGAAGAAATCATTCGTGTCGCGGCGCTGCTCAATCGCACCGCTCAAGCCATTGCCGACGGGACAGACCAATGAACACACAAGCCATTCATCGCGTGACCCACGAAATCAAACGCCGCCGCCTGGATGTTCTGCGGGTGGTGGACATCACCCCGCGCATGCGCCGCATCACACTGGGTGGGCCTGAGCTGGAGGGCTTTATCAGCCTGGGCAGCGACGATCACATCAAGCTGCTGTTCCCGCAGAACGCCGCCGAGCAAGCAGCGCTTGAAAGCCCGACATTCGCCATCAAGGGCGACGGCCCGCAACCGGCCATGCGCGACTACACGCCACGGCGCTACGACCTGGAAATCGGCGAGCTGGATATCGACTTCGTGCTGCATGGCGATGGCCCTGCGTCCACCTGGGCCGAGCAGGCGCAGGTCGGGCAGCACCTGTATATCGGTGGGCCACGGGGCTCGATGATCGTGCCGGACATTTTCGACAGCTACCTGCTGATCGGCGATGAAACCGCCCTGCCCGCCATTGCGCGGCGTCTGGAGGAGTTGCCCGCTGGGCGCAAGGTGATTGCAGTGATTGAAATCGCCAATGCGGCGGAGCAACAGACGCTGCAAAGTGCGGCCGATGTGGAGGTGATCTGGGTGCTGCGTGGCCACGATGACCTGCTTGAGGTGGTGCAAAACCTGACGCTGCCCGACGGCACGCTGTACAGCTTCGTGGCGACCGAAACCAGATTGTCGCGCCAGGTACGGCGGGTGTTGCTGGACACCCACAAAGTCAATGAAGAATACCTCAAGGCCGTGGGTTACTGGCGCGCCGACGGTAGCTCGCAAGAGTGAGTCAGGGCCGGGGCTTGATGAATTTATCCAGCCCCACCATCACCAACGCTATCGCCACAAACCCCGCCAGAATCCCCCCGGCATTCACAAACACTTGTGGATAACCGAGGCGGTCCACATCGATGAACGGGTACTGATACTGCCCAAGCAAATGCCCACGCATCAGCACATACGCGAAGTACATCAATGGGTAAATCACCCAGGCGCCGATGTGCTTGAGGCGCAAAAAACCCTTGGGCACACAGCGCCACCAATAAATCAGAAACAGCAACGGCATCACGTCGTGCAGCAATTCATCGGCGATAAATTGAAAGCCTTCAGGGCTCCACAAATGCCGCAGCAGCAGGTTGTAGGCCAGGCTTACCACCACAATGCTCACGGCGACTCCACTGCTGATGTGAGGCGCCAGGAAAAACCGTTTGCCGGCTGACTCCCGGTTGACCCAGGCGTAGCTCAACACCACCACCACCAGGGTGTTGGTCAACACGGTGAAGAAACTGAAAAAACTCACCAGCCCACCCAGCAGGCTGGCTTCAATGGACCAGCGTGAATAAAGGATCAGGTACTGCTGGATCGTCAACCCCACCCAGCCGGCAAGCGCCGCCGTCGCGACAAAACGCTTCATGGGTTCAGTCCAGCGGGCGTTTGGTGCGCATCAGCTTGACGTACAACCCTTCGACTTTTTCCCGCGCCCAAGGCGTCTTGCGCAGGAAGGTCAGGCTCGACTTGATGCTCGGGTCGCTCTTGAAGCAGCGGATATCAATACGTTCGGCCAAGCCGCTCCATTCGTAATGCTCCACCAGGGTGGTGAGCACGTGTTGCAGGGTCACGCCGTGGAGCGGGTCGTTGCTTGTCGCGGTCATGCCAGGCCTTTTGCAAAAAGAGGAAACACAGCCGCGCACCTTAGCCGACGAGGCGTGCAGGTGGAAGCATCGCATTGAATATAGCCCGCCAGGAAAAGTTCCCCTTCCTGACGAAAAAAGAGATGTTATATTGTAACTATATCTATCAGACGTTTTGCCTAGGAATATCCGATGTCCCTGCCTTCTCTCTGGCGCTTGTCCCCTCTCGCCGCCGCCTTGTTGATCAGCTCACAAGCCTATGCCCTGGAACTGCCCCCCCAAGTCGTCACTGGCAACCCGCTGGGTAGCGAACAACTGGCCTCGCCCACCACTGTGCTGGAAGGTGATGAGCTGACCCTGCAACAAAAAGGCAGCCTCGGCGAAACCCTGAACAAGCAGCCCGGGGTGTCATCGTCGTATTTCGGCCCAGGCGCCAGCCGCCCGATCATTCGCGGCCAGGATGGCGACCGGATTCGCATCCTGCGCAACGGCGTGGGGGCGCTGGATGCGTCGTCGCTGTCCTATGACCACGCGGTGCCGCTGGACCCGATCAATGTCGACCGTATCGAAATCGTGCGCGGCCCCGCAGCACTGCTGTACGGCGGCAGTGCCATCGGTGGCGTGGTCAACACCTTCGACAACCGCATCCCCACCGAGGCCATCGAAGGCATCCACGGTGCGGGGGAACTGCGCTACGGCGGCGCCGACACCACCCGCAGCAGCGCGGGCAAGCTGGAGGCCGGCAATGGCACATTCGCCTTGCACCTGGACGCCAATGCGCGGGAATTCAACGACCTGAAAATCCCTGGTTATGCGCGCAGCCGCCACGCGCCGGAGAGCGAAAACGGCCCCGGCAAAAACGGCCGCCTGGGTAACAGCAACGGGCGTCAGGACGGCGGTGCGGTGGGTGGTTCCTACACCTGGGATGATGGTTACGCGGGCCTGTCCTACAGCAACTACGACAGCAATTATGGCTCCCCCGCCGAGCAGGATGTACGCATCCGCATGAAGCAGGATCATTACGCCTTTGCCTCCGAAATCCGCAACCTGCAGGGCCCGTTTACCTCGGTGAAGATCGACGCGGGCTACACCGAGTATCAGCACCGCGAAATCGAAGGCGGCGAAACCGGCACCACCTTCAAGAACAAAGGCTATGAAGCCCGAGTGGAGGCGCGTCACCAGCCCATCGGGCCGTTCGACGGCGTGGTCGGCGCCCAAGTGACCCGCAATGAATTTTCGGCCCTGGGTGAGGAAGCGTTCGTACCGCAGACCGATACCAACGCTGGCGCCCTGTTTATCCTGGAAGAGATGCAAGCCACCGAGCGCTTGAAACTCAGCCTGGGTGCGCGCCTTGAGCACACCAACGTCGACCCGGATGGCAAGGGCAATGCGCGCTTTGCCACTGCGGATAAATCCAGCGACTTCACCGCTGGCAGCCTGTCGTCGGGTGCGGTCTACACGCTTACGCCCATCTGGTCGGTGGCCGCGACGCTGGGCTACACCGAGCGCGCCCCGACCTTCTACGAGCTGTATGCCAACGGTGCCCACGTCGCCACCGGCACCTATGAATTGGGCGACGCCAACCTGTCGAAAGAAAAAGCCGTGTCCAGCGACCTGGCCCTGCGTTTTGACAATGGCACCCATAAGGGCAGCTTTGGCGTGTTCTACAGCCGCTTCTCCAACTACATCGGCTTGCTCGGCACTGGCCGCACGTTGAACGACGAGGGTGAAGAGGATGCTGGCGGTATTCCCGAGTACGGCTACTCCGGCGTACGTGCGCGTTTCGCCGGTTTCGAAGCCCAGGATCACTGGAAGCTCGGCGAAGGCGCCTACGGCAAGTTCGCGCTGGAACTGTCGGGCGACTACACCCGCGCTACCAACCTGGACAGCGGCGAAGCCTTGCCACGCATTGCGCCCCTGCGTTTGAACAGCGGCTTGCTGTGGGAACTGGATCGCTGGCAGGCACGTATCGATGTGGAACATGCCGCGGGCCAAGGGCGCGTGCCGGATAACGAGAGCGGCACCGATGGCTACACCACTTTGGGAGCAAGCGCGGGCTATCGCTTCAACGTCGGTGGCAGCCAGTGGCTGGCGTTCGTCAACGGTGAAAACCTGACCAACCAGACCGTGCGCTACGCCAGCTCGATCCTGCGCGACATCGCACCAGCACCGGGACGCAGTGTGCAGTTCGGCATCCGCACCACCTTCTGACCAACACCGAAAACCCTTTGTGGGAGGGAACAAGCCCCCTCCCACATTATTAGATTAGCCAGCGACTATCTGTCACTGTTACCAAAACTGAAATGATGCATCTTGCGATTCACCCTTTCTCAAAACGCCCCGCCGCATTATCCTTCGCAACAATCTGAAACGCTTCACCTCCCGGTCGCCCCATTTGCCGAATCTCTTCCTGCACAAAGACAGCGCTGTCTTGAATCGACCAGCGCCGAGGGTTTATTGCCCGCTTGTGGATAACCGAGTTATCCACAGAAAAAACCAAAAATAACGATGAACCAAGCCCGAGCCGAATCGTCATCTACAGTGAGTGAAGCACGGGGTTACATAATTCCAACGTAACGGAGAAACACACTATGAGCACTGATGGTGCCTCAAGCCCAAGCCGCCTGTTGCCCAGGCTGCTGGGGGTCTTGCTGCTGATCATGGGGCTGGCCTTGCTGGCCGGCGGCGTCAAGCTGAGTATGCTCGGCGGGTCGCTGTACTACCTGCTGGCCGGTATCGGCATTGCCCTGACCGGCGTGTTGCTGCTGGCTACCCGCCGCGCTGCGCTGGGCCTGTATGCACTGGTGTTGTTCGCCAGCACCGTGTGGGCCCTGTGGGAAGTGGGCCTGGACTGGTGGCAGTTGGTGCCGCGCCTGGCCCTGCTGTTCGCCCTGGGCATCGTCATGCTGCTGCCGTGGTTTCGCCGGCCATTGCTGCGTGGCCAAGCCGCGCCGCTGGGCACTGGCGCGCTGAGCGTGGCCGTGGTGCTGGCGGGCGCAACCGCCCTGGCCAGCCAGTTCACCAACCCAGGTGAAATGGTCAAGACCGGCCAACTGGACCGCGACGCGGTACCCGGCATGGCCAGCGCCGCACCCTCCCAAGCCGATGGCGACTGGAACTCCTATGGCCGTTCGGCCTTCGGTGACCGTTACTCGCCACTGGCGCAGATCACCCCGGAAAACGCCCACAAACTGGTGCCAGCGTGGACCTATCGCACCGGCGATATCCCGGGGCCGAACGATCCGGGTGAAACCACCGCGGAAAACACCCCGCTGAAAGTCAACGGCATGCTCTACGTGTGCACGCCGCACAGCCAGGTGATCGCGCTGGACCCGGACACCGGCAAGGAAATCTGGCGCTTCGATCCGAAGATCAGCAGCCAGGGCGCCGAGAACTTCAAGGGTTGGGCGCACATGACCTGCCGTGGCGTGTCGTATCACGATGACGCCGCCTACGCTTCCGAACAGAGCCCGACTGGCAGCGCTAGCCCGGCTGCGGCACCGACTGCCTGCCCGAAACGCATCTTCGTGCCGACTGCCGACACCCGTCTGATCGCCCTGAACGCCGACACCGGCAAGATGTGCGAAGACTTCGGTGACAAAGGCCAGGTCGACCTGCGTGCCAACATCGGCAGCTTCGCCCCAGGCGGCTACTACTCCACTTCGCCACCGGCCGTGACCAAGAACCTGGTGGTGATCGGCGGCCATGTGACCGATAACGTTTCCATCGACGAGCCTAGCGGTGTGATCCGCGCGTTCGACGTGCACACCGGCAAGCTGGTGTGGAACTGGGACAGCGGCAACCCGGACGACACCACCCCGTTGGCCGAGGGCAAGACCTACACCCGCAACTCGCCGAACATGTGGTCCATGTTCGCCGTGGATGAAAAACTCGGCATGTTGTACCTGCCGATGGGCAACCAGATGCCCGACCAGTACGGCGGCGACCGTACCGATGATTCCGAGAAATACGCAGCTGGCCTGACCGCTCTGGACATCGACACCGGCCACGTGAAGTGGACCTTCCAGTTCACCCACCATGACCTGTGGGACATGGACGTGGGCGGCCAGCCTTCGCTGATCGACATCAAGACTGCTGACGGCGTCAAGCAAGCGGTGATGGCATCGACCAAGCAAGGCAGCATCTACGTGCTGGATCGCAGCAACGGTCAGCCAGTGGTTCCGATCAACGAAATCCCTGTACCGCAAGGCGCAGTGGCCGGCGATCGCACCTCCCCGACCCAACCCAAGTCCGACCTGAACTTCATGCCGCCGCCCCTCAAGGAGCGTGACATGTGGGGCGTGACGCCGTTCGACCAACTGATCTGCCGGATCGACTTCAAGTCGATGCGCTACGACGGCCCGTTCACCCCGCCATCGCTGCAAGGCTCGATCGTGTACCCAGGCAACTTCGGCGTGTTCGACTG
Source organism: Pseudomonas sp. OST1909 (assembly GCF_015277575.1). Lineage (NCBI taxonomy): Bacteria > Pseudomonadati > Pseudomonadota > Gammaproteobacteria > Pseudomonadales > Pseudomonadaceae > Pseudomonas > Pseudomonas sp. OST1909. The sequence goes on along the minus strand of NZ_CP063780.1, from coordinate 1,528,273 downwards.
GGGCGGCATCTCGGTTGACCCGGTGCGTCAGATCGCGTTCGTGAACCCAAGCTACATGGCGTTCAAATCGAAACTGATCCCGGCAGCCGACATCGCCAAGCAAGGCCCACGCGTCAGCGAAACCGAAGGCGTACAGCCGAACAAAGGCGCGCCGTACGGTGTGATCCTTGAAGCACTGCTGTCGCCGATGGGCCTGCCGTGCCAGGCGCCAGCGTGGGGCTACGTGGCAGCGGTCGACCTGACCAACCACCAGACCATCTGGATGCACAAGAACGGCACCGTGCGTGACAGCTCGCCGGTCCCGATCCCGCTGACCATGGGCGTGCCTAGCCTGGGCGGTACGTTCACCACCGCCGGTGGCGTCGCGTTCCTCAGCGGCACCCTGGACCAGTACCTGCGTGCCTATGACGTGAAGAACGGCAAGCAACTGTGGGAAGGCCGCCTGCCAGCAGGCGCGCAAACCACCCCGATGACCTACACCGGCAAGGACGGCAAGCAATACGTGCTGGTCATGGCTGGCGGTCACGGCTCGCTGGGCACCAAGCAGGGTGACTATGTGATGGCGTTCAAACTGCCGGATTAAGCAGCATCGGCGGTCAATGAAGGCGGCTACCTGATGGGTAGCCGCTTTTTTTCGTCCCTGATAACCACCACGCAAAGAGAAATCCTACTTGCCCGCTGCCCGTTGTCAGTAATTTAGTGCACAAGCCCTGCGTAACATCTGGGTGCACGGATGAAATTCAAATGGAGCTTTTCACTATGACGGACCATAGCGCTGTACAACCAAACCTGTGTATCTCGACAAAAATCCTGGAACTGGAACAACTCGACAGTCCAAGTTTAAGAAAGCTGATCAGCGGGCAAGTGCTTGCCATTCGAGTGCCCGACTTCGCCAACGAAAAAACCAGTGCACGGTTGATTCAGAGCATCAGCGAAACCGCCACGCTGGAGCAATACAGCCACGAAACCTACGAGGGCGGGCACGTCGTACAGCACTTCTATGGCGTGCATCGCTGGGGCACGCCGTTCAATTCCACCTATGGCAAGGTTGCGGGCAGTGATGCCCAACGCAAGTATTACGCTGACGCTGCCCATATGCGCAGCCTGATCGACCGCATTTGCGCCCCGCAACAGCCGCCCATTCAAGACTTGATGGAGCAGTTCCAGAGCATTTGGCCGCAAGGCGCACAAGCCGCTGCATTCCAGGGCCAGCCGATGTTCTGCGGGATCATCCGCGCCATGTTCCCCGAGACGGCGCACCTCTCTGAAACCGTTCCTCACGTGGATTGCCTGCCCCGCTTGATCGCTGATCTGGAACATCAGTTCAGCGCCAATATCTACCTTCAGACACCACCTTCGGGAGGAGAGTTAGTCATTTGGGATACCCCAGCGTTTGCCTATGACGAGGTCAAGCATTTCGAAGGCGCCCAACTGCCCGAGCAGCGCTTGCAAAAGCCGTTGCGCATTCAGCCACGCAAAAACGAACTGGTGATCATCAACACACGCCGCCCCCACGCCATTTGCGGATTCGATTCGGGCACACGCATCAGCATGCAATCGTTTATCGGCTACGTTCCTGGCGAACCGTTTTACTTCTGGTGCTAACCCTTTTATCGCGCTTGCAAATGGACATGTTGATATGACCCCCGAAGAATTCCGTCGCCATGGCTACGCCATGATCGACCTGATCGCAGACTATCGAGAAAACATCGAGCAACGCGGCGTGCAGCCCACCACGGTGCCTGGCGAAATCAAGGCCGCCCTGCCAGCGAGCCCGCCTGACAGCGCCGAACCGTTCGAACAGATCATGGGCGATGTCGAAAAGCTGATCATGCCCGGGCTGCTGCATTGGCAGCATCCGAGTTTTTTCGGCTTCTTCCCTTCCAACGTGGAGCTGTCTTCGGTGCTGGGCGATTGCCTGAGCACTGGCCTGGGTGTGGTGGGCTTGTCCTGGCAATCCAGTCCGGCCCTCACCGAAATCGAAGAAGTGACCACCGATTGGCTGCGCGACATGCTCGGCCTGAGCAGCGCCTGGAGCGGCGTGATCCAGGACTCCGCGTCCACCTCCACCCTGGTGGCCCTCATCAGCGCCAGGGAGCGCAGCTCCGATTACGCGCTGATGCATGACGGCCTGCAAAACAGCGGCGCGCCCCTGATCGTCTACACCTCAGCCCACGCCCATAGCTCGGTCAACAAGGCGGCGATCCTGGCCGGATTCGGCCAGAACCATATCCGCACCATCGCCACCGACCAACACAATGCAATGTCGCCCCAGGCATTGGCGCACGCCATCGAACAGGACCTGGCCGCCGGCAATCGCCCCTGCGTAGTAATTGCTACCACCGGGACCACAGCCGCCATGGCGATCGACCCTCTGGATGCGATTGGCGACCTGACCCAACGCCACGGTGTGTGGCTGCATGTGGACTCGGCCATGGCCGGCGCTGCGATGATCCTGCCGGAATGCCGGGCACTGTGGCAGGGCATCGAAAAAGCCGACTCCCTGGTGCTCAACCCGCACAAATGGCTGGGCGCGGCCTTCGATTGCTCGGTGTACTTCGTGCGCGACCCCGAGCATTTGATTCGCATCATGACCACCAACCCGAGCTACTTGCAGTCCAGTGCCGACGGCCAGGTCAGAAACTACCGCGACTGGCGGATTTCACTGGGCAGCCGCTTCCGCGCCCTGAAGCTGTGGTTTCTGATACGCGAACAAGGCGTCAGCGGCTTGCAGGCACGGCTGAGGCGCGACCTGGCCAATGCACGCTGGCTGGCTGAACAGATCGAAAGCAGCGCGCAATGGAAACTGGTGGCCGCGCCAGCCCTGCAAACCCTGTGTATTCGTCATGAACCGCCAGGGCTGAACGGCGAGGCGCTGGATCAGCACACGCGGGCCTGGGCAGAAAAGCTCAACCAGTCCGGTCATGCCTATGTCACCCCGGCCCTCCTCGAAGAGCGCTGGATGGTGCGGGTGTCCATCGGAGCATTGGGCACCGAGCGCCAGCATGTCGAACGGTTATGGACGCGGCTGCAAAGCCTGGTCGAGCAAACGCATTCTTAGGTCGACACCCGCGCACGGCGCATCCAGCGCTCGAACGCCATGGCATTCAGTGGCCGGCTGATCAGGTAGCCCTGGGCCGTGTCGCACTGCCAGTGCTTGAGCAGGGTGAGGCTGTGCTCGAACTCCACCCCCTCGGCCACTACCTTGAGGCCCAGGTTGTGGCTCATCTCGATGGTGGAGCGCACGATCACGCCGTCGCCGCTGGTGCTGTCGAGGTTGCGTATGAACGACTGGTCGATCTTCAACTCCTGTACCGGCAGGCGCTGCAACTGCGCCAGTGATGAGTAACCGGTACCGAAGTCGTCCACCGACAGGCTGATGCCGCAGCCGCGCAGTTGTTCAAGCACGCTGAGGGCTTGCTTTGGATTGTGCATGATGGCGCTTTCGGTGATTTCGAAAAGCAAATGCTCGGCGCTCACCTCGTAGTGGATCAATAGCGCAGTGACGCGAATGGCCAAGTCGTCATCGACCAGGTCGTTCACCGAGATATTCACCGACAGTTGAATCACCAGGCCACGCAGCGCCCATTCGGCAATCTGGCGGATGGCCTCCTCAATCACCCATAAGGTCAGGGGCCCCATGCTGCCGGTGCGTTCGGCCAGGGGAATGAATTCTGTGGGCGACACTTGCCCAAGGGTCGGGTGTTGCCAACGCAGCAAGGCTTCCGCCTGGCCCACATGGCCGTGCTTGAGGTCGAGCTTGGGCTGATAGCACAGGAACAACTCGCCTTCGACCACCGCCCGGCGCAGATCGCGGATCAAGGTAATCTGGCGTTGGTGAGCGAGGTCGCGATCAGGCTGGTAGATCTGCAAATGCCCCGGCATGGTGGCCGCGTCATGCCGAGCGATGGCGGCGCGGTTGATCAGTTCCTCGACCTGCTGACCGTCTGCGGGATACGCGGCAATGCCGATGCTCACTTCATGACGCACTTCATCGTTACCGATGCGCTGGGGTTCGGTCAGCAGCCCGTACACGCGGTCGGCACGGGCGACGGCGGAGTCGATTTCGGTGTTTTCCAGCAACAGCAGAAACTCACTGCCGGCAATGCGCGCGGCGGTGTCGCTGGCCAGCAGGCTCATGGACAGGCAGCGGCTGGCTTCGCACAACATTTCTTCCACACCCTGGGGGCCGAAGCCTTCGTTGATGACCCGATAGTTTTCAATCCCCAGGTACAGCAACACCACCGGCCGCCGCGCACTGATCGCACTGCCCAGACGCTCCATGGCCAGGGCACGATTAGGCAGGCCGGTGAGCGCATCATGCAAGGCGTTATGGGCCAACTGTCGTTCGCGCACGGCGATGCCGCTTTGCATGGCATTGAAAGCGCGGGCCAAGAGGCCGAACTCATCGTGGCTGCGCACCCGCACCGGCGTGTGGTAGTCACCGGCGCCGATCCGCTCAGCGGCCCGCACCAATGCATTGAGCGGGCGTGATACACGCCGCGCAAGAAACAACGCCGCCCCCAGCGAGACCAACAGCACCGCCACGGCAATCACCAGAAACTGCCGGTCCAGCGGTGCGAAGGATTCCAGGGCGTGGTCCAGCGGGCTTTGCAGCAGCACGCGCACTTCATCGCCTTCGCCGCTATTGGCCAAGGGCAACACCTGGCTGAGCACGCGCTGGCCATGGAACCCATGGACCCGCGCCTGCGGATCGATCAACGTGCCCAGCAGCAGGTCGATGACGCTCGGGCGCACACTGCCCGGCTGGGTAGTGAAGAGCTGGCCGACATGGCCGCCTTGCACACTGAGGAACGACACCTCAAGGTTGCTCATGGAGCGCAACTCATGGGCAAATTGCGTATCCATGGGAAAGCCCATGATCACTCGGGCGATGGGCGCAGGTTCAAGGACTTCCTTCTGCACCAGCAAGTAGGGGCGCCCAGCCATGGCGACGATCAACATTTGCTGGCCGCTGCGGCGCGCGCTGCGCAATGCATTGGCATAAGGGAACGCCTCCCCTTGCTTCATCGCCGGCAAGGTACTGACCATGACCCTGTCATCCAGGCCCAACACGAACACTTCGCTGGAATTGACCCCCGTACCGTGGCGCCCCAGGGCCTCCAGGATCGGCACCGTTGCGCCACCGGCCACGGCCTGCTTGAACGGGCCATCGATGGTGAGCCAGTCCAACCCATATTGCAGGCGGCGGCCGCGCAGGTCCAACAAGCGCTCGAACACCTGCCGCCCAGTGTCCAACTGCACCTGGGCCTGGTTCTCCACGGCGCGGGTAGTAGCGGCCTTGACGGCGAAATATGTGGCCGCCACCACCACCAGCAACAACAGCGCCAGTACTCCGGCAATCCGGGTTTGAAAGGTGTGCAGCCAGTGCATGGCCGTGCCTTCGGGTATCACCCGCCGCTGCGCGTGACTCCATCCTGTTCTCATACCTGTCCCTGGCGACCTGATCCGCCGTCAAAAAAACATTCATTTAGAGCGAATATTCAATTCACGCAGATTAGCTGGGACTAGAGATAAGTAAAACCCGTAAAAACAGGGGCCGGCGCGCCATATTTTTGACATAAAAGTCTTCGTCATCACTGCAAAACCCACTGTACCGTCGGTCGGCACTGTCATTTCTCACAGCTAGGCGAAGTGAAAAGGGTCGGATTGAATGAGTTACGGCTCGATCAAGCACAGGCTGCGAGTCGCACTTCTGACTCAATCACAATCAGGTGCCCGCCATGTCTTACGATCCAGACCATCTGTTACACGTGCCCAGCGCCCCCCGTTCTGCAGATTCAAGCGACAAGCCTGCTGGAGGACTTTCGGGAGACCCTGCAAACCCAACGTTGCTCGAAGAGGAAGAAGAGGAAAAAGTTCCGTTCTCCGACTTGGTGCTGAATATCGCGAACATCACCCCAATACCGGGTACCGATGGAGGCCTCAACAACGCAGCGCTGATAGTCAACCCCTCGGGCGTCAACTGCACCTTCAGACCCTGGATCAATATGGCCTATGACGACCGTGCATCCATTAATGTTAACGATATCGAAGCGGCTCATTACAACGTCACAGAGGAAGACGTCAGGGTTGGCAGGTCCGTGACCCTGACGATAGATCGTTTCAAGTTTGTCGACCAGGCACAAAACAAACTTCAAGGCGTAGTCAAAGGCGTGAACAGCGGCACTACCAGAGAATTCAGCATCTTGGTGGACAGCAAAGCGCCCGGTGGCCTGGACCCCGATGGCAGTACTGAGTTGACCAACGAAAACCTGGCGCGGATTGAATTCGTAGACCCCATCATCGAAAGCACAGGCATCGTAAACAGTGGACACATCACCAACGGCGTCAAGATCCGCATCGCCAAATACCCGGTGAATCAGGCGGTAGATCAGGTTTATCACCGCAAAGAGGGCGACGTCATCCACGTGAACATTGGGGGGGTGGTCAGTACTCATCAAGTGACCAACGCGGAGGCAGCCAGCAACGAGCCGGTCATCATGACGATCGAACACGGCAAGTGGATGGAGATGACCAAGGGCGCGAATATCGCCCTCTGGTATGTGAGAGACCGGGTGGGTAACCAGTCTTTCGGCTTTTCGATCCCAAGGACCATACAGAACAGAACGTACGCGGGCACCAGCCTGAGCGCCGGGGAAGTTCATGAACACGAGTACGATGCAGACAATAACGAGTATTACATCGACGCCGATGCTCACGCGCGCGACCTGAACTATAAGGTCCGCCTGAACGGTGACGGCTGGCAGATCAACGATGAGTTACACGTCACCTACTTTGGGTTGACCTCGGCGGGAGCACTCAAACACATTGAAACTTATCCGGTGCTGCGCCCGGATTTGCTGCGCGTTGACATCCGGCTGCCACTGGCCTTTGTCAAACAACTGGTAGGCGTTTCACTGATTGCCTACCACGAACGCGTGCGCCCCGGAGAGCCAGAGAATGTCCCGTCCGAAACCGTTATTTACAAGGTTCGAGGTACACCCGTCGACAACCGATACCCAGCGCCCATCGTCGAAGGCCTGGTCAACGGCACGCTGCCCAATATCGACCCTGTATGGATTAAAGTGCCCCGCGGCAGGCTGATCAAAGATGACAGGATCGAATTGTCCATTACCGGTAAAACACCTTCCGGCGACGACGTGTATGCGTCAGACGTCCTACGCGTAACCGAAGATGACCCGGACTACATTTGGTTCTCGTTCAGATACCAACTGGTGTTCAAGCCGTTGGAGGGATCGGCGTTCACTGCAAAATACGTGGTCAATCGAGACGCCGAGAACCCCTCGCAAGCGGTTACCGTACCGGTCGGTGACATCGCTCTCCCCCTGCCCGCTCCCGTGTCACCGGACGCGCCACCGCCTGAACATCGGTTTGATGAGTTGGTAACCAAAGGCAATCTCAGAGCGAACGTCGAGTGGCATTCGAGCATCGCTCTGAACGATGAGGTAAGGATACTTGCCGAAGGAAGCAAGACGAACGACTCGGTTCCCACCTCGTGGCTCAAAGTTGATGGCACTTGGTATGGCGACACCCTTCCCTTCTACATCCCGCGCACCCTACTGCTGAACAATAGACACGGAACCGTGACGCTGCGTTGGGAAGTACGTACTCCGCCCTCGGTCAGCGTGCGTAGGTCCCTGCCGCTGATCGTCAAAGTCGGTGTGGGGTTGCAACTGACCGAATGCCCGACCCTGGTGGAAGCAGACCCAGTGTCGTCTTGCAGGGTCAGCCTCGATCCCCTGCGCGTATGGACCCCGTTTGCTCGCACAACTACATTCAGGGTCACTTACCCCATGGATCGCAATGACTGGGTCACCCTGAAAATAGAGGGAAAAGCCGGTGTGGGCACGCCGCAGATTCCGCCTAAACGTGGTGTTCCCGATGCGGGTCATGACTACATCACGTTTGCCTGGCTCAGTGACTTTATCGCTGCGTACCCAGGCGAATCCTTCGAGGTGTACTTCGAAGTGCTGCGCGACAACGACACGACTGAATCGCCTCGGCTTACCGTTCAGGTGCAACGTTTCCCTGCGCAAACGCTTAACCTGCTGAGCGTACCGGAGGCGGTGAACGGGGTGATCGACCCTGACAAAGCCAATTCGGTACAAATCAGGGCCTGGCCGTTTTTCCGCGCCGGCCGCGCGGTAGGGATCAACCTCTACAGCACGACCGACCTGGCGCTGCGGCGCGCGATTGATGTAACACCGGCAGAAGTGAGTGCCGGGCGTACGCTTGATCGGATACCGACCGAGTATTTTGAAGACTTCGCCGATGACACCGATGTCCGCGTAGAAGGCTGGGTATCGATGGATGGGTACAATTGCGAGGAAACAGCCCAGCGCTTTAACGTGGGCATATACCGCGTACGCAGGGCGGCGGGGGGGATTGTCCGGGAGATCGACGTGGGGAATGGGCCGACTTATATCGTGGTCAGCCGGGACGGTAAACAGGTGTGTGTGGGGAATGGGCGTACGCCGTCGATTTCGGTGATTGATCTGGAGAACAATTCGGCGCGGACGGTAAATACGGTGGGTTCTATTATTAATGGATTGGCGTTGCATCCTTCGAATTCGAACTTGTATTTTTCGGTAGAGGGAGCTCCAACGTCTCAATCCACCCCAATTCTCAACATTAGTAATTTCACTTTCCGCTATCCCAACTGGCTAGGCAGCAATACCCGTGCAATATGCCTAAATCCAGGCGGAACACGACTCTTTGTAGGGACTCCAGCCGGCACTCATATTTACTATTGGAACGCCGTAACAGAGCGCTACGAGGGTAATGCCGCCAACACAGTCCAAGCCGGCTCCAGAGCGATAATAACTAACCCTCAAGGCACAGCATTTTATTCAGTTAGCGAGAGCACACAGCGTGTTGATATCAATAGCAGAGTTCGCACCCACTCGGTCGCTAATAACGGAATCGCAAGTGCTCTAGCACACTCCCCACTGTTCGCCTCCCTCGAACGGCTGTTTGTATGCGTGCCTAACTTATCAAAAGTAGATATCTATAACACCTATAACAACGGCCTTACTTTCGTTAAATCCCTCACTGGGCTTGCCACCCCACGGGGCGTAGCCTTCCACCCAGTCAAACCGCTGGCCTACGTGACGGAGTTCGCCAGCAACACCGTCCGAATCATCGACACCACGACCGAGGAACTGGTGGGCAGTATCCCTGGCTTCAATCAACCCACGGGCCTCGCGTGCAGCGAGGATGGCAGGTACTTGTTCGTCTGCAACTTCGGCAACAACACCGTAGCAGTGGTCAACGTGTAAGCACCGAAAAATGCCGCGTCTGCCTCAGGACGCGGCATTCAACCGCTCTACAGCGCCGGAGGCCATCTGCGCCATGCCCGGAAATCTCATGCAATATGTTGCTATCTCACCCCCACCATTGAAACCACTGCTCCCCCGCCCCATCTAACCTGCATACTCCCTTATGCAGGTGCCCCATGAGCGACCAGCAAGACGTCCCTGATTACGACCTCAACGATTACGCCGACCCCGAAAACGCCGAAACCGCCTCGTCCAACACCGGCCTGGCGCTGCCTGGGCAGAACCTGCCGGACAAGGTCTATATCATCCCGATCCACAACCGGCCGTTTTTCCCGGCGCAAGTGCTGCCGGTGATCGTCAATGAAGAGCCGTGGGCCGAGACCCTCGAGCTGGTGAGCAAATCCGACCACCACTCCCTTGCCCTGTTTTTCATGGACACGCCGCCAGAAGACCCGCGGCACTTCGACACCTCGGCCCTGCCGCTGTACGGCACCCTGGTCAAGGTGCACCACGCCAGCCGCGAGAACGGCAAGCTGCAATTCGTCGCCCAGGGCCTGACCCGTGTGCGCATCAAGACCTGGCTCAAACACCATCGCCCACCGTATCTGGTGGAGGTCGAATACCCGCATCAGCCCAGCGAGCCCACCGACGAGGTCAAGGCCTACGGCATGGCGTTGATCAATGCGATCAAGGAACTGCTGCCGCTCAACCCGCTGTACAGCGAAGAGTTGAAGAACTACCTCAACCGCTTCAGCCCCAACGACCCGTCGCCGCTCACCGACTTCGCCGCCGCCCTCACCTCGGCGACAGGCAATGAGTTGCAGGAAGTGCTGGACTGCGTGCCCATGCTCAAGCGCATGGAAAAAGTGCTGCCGATGCTGCGCAAAGAGGTCGAAGTGGCGCGCCTGCAAAAAGAACTGTCTGCCGAAGTGAACCGCAAGATCGGCGAGCACCAGCGCGAATTCTTCCTCAAGGAACAGCTCAAGGTCATCCAGCAGGAGCTGGGCCTCACCAAGGACGACCGCAGTGCGGACGTCGAGCAGTTCGAGCAGCGCCTGGAAGGCAAGGTGCTGCCGGCCCAGGCGAAAAAACGCATTGATGAAGAATTGAACAAACTGTCGATCCTGGAGACCGGCTCGCCGGAATACGCCGTCACGCGCAACTACCTGGACTGGGCCACTTCGGTGCCATGGGGCGTGTACGGCGCAGATAAGCTCGACCTCAAACACGCGCGCAAGGTGCTGGACAAACACCATGCGGGCCTGGATGACATCAAGAGTCGCATCCTCGAATTCCTCGCGGTGGGCGCCTATAAAGGCGAAGTCGCCGGCTCCATCGTGTTGCTGGTAGGCCCGCCGGGCGTGGGCAAGACCAGCGTGGGCAAATCCATTGCCGAGTCCCTGGGCCGACCGTTCTACCGTTTCAGCGTCGGCGGTATGCGCGATGAGGCCGAGATCAAGGGCCATCGCCGCACCTACATCGGCGCCCTGCCCGGCAAACTGGTGCAGGCACTGAAAGACGTGGAAGTCATGAACCCGGTGATCATGCTCGACGAGATCGACAAGATGGGCCAGAGCTTCCAGGGCGACCCGGCATCGGCGCTGCTGGAAACCCTGGACCCGGAGCAGAACGTCGAATTCCTCGACCACTACCTGGACCTGCGCCTGGACCTGTCCAAAGTGCTGTTCGTGTGCACCGCCAACACCCTGGACTCGATTCCGGGCCCGTTGCTGGACCGCATGGAAGTGATTCGCCTGTCGGGCTATATCACCGAAGAAAAAGTCGCCATCGCCAAGCGCCACCTGTGGCCCAAACAGCTGGAAAAAGCCGGCGTCGCGAAAAACAGCCTGACCATCAGCGACGGCGCGCTGCGTGCGTTGATCGACGGTTATGCGCGGGAAGCCGGGGTGCGTCAGTTGGAGAAACAACTGGGCAAACTGGTGCGCAAGGCGGTGGTCAAGCTGCTGGATGAGCCCGACAGCATAATCAAGATCGGCAACAAGGACCTGGAAAGCTCCCTGGGGATGCCGGTATTCCGTAACGAGCAGGTGCTGTCCGGCACCGGCGTGATCACCGGCCTGGCCTGGACCAGCATGGGCGGCGCCACTTTGCCGATTGAAGCAACGCGTATCCACACGCTCAATCGCGGCTTCAAGCTCACCGGGCAGTTGGGTGAAGTGATGAAGGAATCCGCCGAAATCGCCTACAGCTACATCAGCTCGAACCTGAAGTCGTTTGGCGGTGATCCGAAGTTCTTCGACGAAGCCTTCGTTCACTTGCACGTGCCAGAAGGCGCCACGCCGAAAGACGGCCCGAGTGCGGGTGTGACCATGGCCAGTGCGCTGCTGTCGCTGGCACGCAACCAGCCGCCAAAGAAAGGCGTGGCCATGACTGGCGAACTGACCTTGACCGGGCATGTACTGCCGATTGGCGGGGTGCGTGAAAAGGTGATTGCGGCGCGGCGCCAGAAGATCCACGAGCTGATCCTGCCGGAGCCCAACCGTGGCAGCTTTGAAGAGTTGCCGGAGTACCTGAAGGAAGGCATGACGGTGCACTTCGCCAAGCGCTTTGCGGATGTGGCGAAGGTGCTGTTCTGATAGAGCTCTAGCGCCTGAACCGGCCTCATCGGGGGCAAGCCCCCTCCCACAGGGAACCGGCGTCGTGGATGACAACGCGGTCAAATGTGGGAGGGGGCTTGCCACCGATGGCGTGAGTGGCCGCGACACATACCCTCCTTGTCACACCCTGGCTCATCTTCGGTTATGCTCGCCCTTCGTCGTGTATAAACGGAGCCTCCATGACCGCTGCCCGCCTGCTTCTCCCCTTGAGCCTTGCCCTGTTGGCCGCGTGCGCCAGTGCGCCGAAGCAAAACGTCACCGTGGACAACCAGAGTGCCTGCCCGCTCCAGCTTAAAACCAATCAAAACCTGATCCTTACCTTGCCCAGCAATCCCACCACCGGCTACCGCTGGGCCATCCAGGACTCCGCTGGCGGTGTTCTGCGCGCATTGAGCCCCGAGGTCTATAGCAGCACCGAATCAGGTGTGATCGGCGGCGGTGGTCAATCGACCTGGCGCTTCCAGGCATTCGCCCCAGGGCAAGGCCGTTTGCGCCTGACCTCCCAGCAACCCTGGGAGCCGGAAGCCGAACCTGTCGAAACCTTTGACTGCGCCATTACGGTGAACTGATATGCCCTGGCTGATCCTTGCCTTGATGGGCGCCGGTACCTTTATCTACGGCCTGGCGACTCACGCGACGCTGCTGTGCCTGCTGGTCAAGCCACTGCCGGTTCTGGCACTGCTGGGTTGGCTGCATGACGCGCCGCCTACCGATTATCGACGCTGGATCAGCCTGGGGTTGATTTTTTCCGTGGTGGGCGACGTATTGCTCGCCTGGCCGGGGGACCTGTTTATCTTTGGCCTGGGCGCATTTCTGTGTGCGCATCTGGCTTACCTCAAAGCCTATTTCAGCGACTGTCGGCGTCTGGCAATAGTACCGCTGGTGCTGGCCCTGGCTGTCGGGGCGATCCTGCTGGGCATCCTGATCTCCCACGGTTTAGGCGAGTTGCTGATACCGGTGGTGGTTTACGCGCTGGTGATCAGCGCCATGCTCTGGCGTGCATTGGCAAGGTTGGGCAGCGCGGTACCGCAACGCTCGGCACTGCTGGCGGCAGCGGGTGCAGTGTCGTTTGTGTTTTCCGATACGTTGATCGGTATCAACCGGTTTGTATTGGCCTTCGATGCGGCGCCCTATTTGTTGATCGCCACTTATTGGCTCGGGCAATGGGGCATCACCGCCTCAGCTTTCCATCAGACAACCCGCGCATCCGAGGGCCAACTTGGCTAAAATGCCGGCCTTTCCCCCTCGTCGCCGGAACAACCGTGAGCAAAGAACCCGATCGCCTATTCGCCCAGCCCCTGCCCCAGGTGCCGGACTTCGCCTTTAACGAGGATGTGGTGCGGGTGTTCCCGGACATGATCAAACGCTCGGTACCGGGCTACCCGACCATCGTCGAGAACCTCGGCGTGCTGGCCGCGCAATTTGCCCAGCCGGATAGCGTGCTGTATGACCTGGGCGCGTCCCTGGGTGCCGTGACCCAAGCCCTGCGTCGCCATGTGCGCACCGATGGCTGCCGGGTGATCGCGGTGGATAACTCGGCGGCGATGGTCGAGCGCTGCCGCGAATACCTCAACGGCCAGGACTCGATGTTCCAGGAGCTGCTGCCGGTCGAGGTGATCGAGGGCGATATCCTCGCGCTGAAATTTGAGCCGGCATCGGTGGTAGCACTGAACTTCACCCTGCAATTTATCGCCCCTGACGAACGTTTGGCGTTGCTCGGGCGTATCCGCCAATCGCTGCTGCCGGGCGGGGCGTTGATCCTCTCGGAAAAGCTGCGCTTTAACGATGTTGAAGAACACGCACTGCTGACCGACCTGCATATCGCGTTCAAACGCGCCAACGGCTACAGCGAACTGGAAATCGCCCAGAAGCGCAGCGCCATCGAAAACGTCATGAAACCCGACAACCTCGAAGAACACCGCGAACGCCTGCTGGCAGCCGGGTTCTCGAAAGTCGTGCCGTGGTTCCAGTGTCTTAACTTTGCCTCGTTGATTGCCTTGCCATGATTGATTTATCCCCCCTCGCCCGCCATCTGGTCGGCACTCCTTTGGCCGTTTGGGCCCAGGGCCTGCAAGCGCAGCTCGACAGCAAGATGGAAAAAGGTCACGGCGACCTGGAGCGTTGGCAGAGTGCTTTGGACGCACTGCCGAAGATCCAGCCCAACGAAGTCGACCTGTTGAACGGCCTGGTGCTGGACACCGATTGCGACGACGAAACCCGCGCCCGGATGCACTCGGCACTGATGGGGCTGAGCCCATGGCGCAAAGGCCCGTTCCACCTGTTCGGCGTGCATGTGGACACCGAATGGCGTTCGGACTGGAAATGGTCGCGGGTTGCGCCGCACTTGAACTTGAAGGGCAAACGCATCCTCGATGTGGGCTGCGGCAACGGTTACTACATGTGGCGAATGCTCGGCGCGGGCGCCGACAGTGTGATTGGCGTGGACCCCAACTGGCTGTTCTTCTGCCAGTTCCAGGCAGTGCAACGTTACCTGTCTGAGCCCAAAGCCTGGCACCTGCCGTTCCCGTTCGAAGACTTGCCGGCGAACCTGGAAGGCTTCGACACGGTGTTCTCCATGGGCGTGTTCTACCATCGCCGCTCGCCGATCGAGCACTTGCTGGCGCTCAAAGACACCTTGGTCAAGGGCGGCGAGCTGGTCCTGGAAACCCTGGTGGTGGAAGGCGATCAGCAGCAGGTGCTGGTGCCGGAAGACCGTTATGCACAGATGCGTAACGTGTGGTTCCTGCCCTCGGTGCCGGCGTTGATGCTGTGGCTGCGCCGTGCAGGCTTCAGTGAGGTGCGGTGCGTGGATGTGAGCGTGACCACGGTTGAGGAACAGCGTGGAACAGAATGGATGAAATATCAGTCGCTCAGTGACTTCCTCGACCCCGAAGATCACAGCAAGACCATCGAAGGGCTGCCGGCGCCGATGCGGGCGGTGATCATCGCTCGCAAATAAGTCCACTATCTTCCTGAAAAAATGGAGATCAAATGTGGGAGCTGGCTTGCCTGCGATAGCGGTGGGTCAGTCAAGATTGGGGTGACTGACAGATAGCTATCGCAGGCAAGCCAGCTCCCACATTGATACTTAAGTGTTCTTCAGAGTGGTGGCTTGGCCCGGCGAGCCTTGAAGAACTCGCTCAACACCGTGCCGCACTCCTCGGCCAGCACGCCGCCTTCAAACAGTACCTTATGGTTGAGAAAACCCTGGGTAAAAAACTGCCCCTGGCTCTGCACAATCCCGGCCTTGGGCTCCAGTGCGCCATACACCACCCTTGCGATGCGTGAATGCACGATCAACCCGGCGCACATGCTGCACGGTTCCAGGGTCACATACAGCGTGCTGCCCACCAGGCGATAGTTGCTGATCGCTTGCGCAGCGGCGCGGATCGCGACCATTTCGGCATGGGCGCTGGGGTCGTTGCCGCTGATCGGGCAATTGAAGCCGCGGCCGATGATTGCACCATCCTGCACCAGCACCGCACCCACCGGCACTTCGCCCAGTGCGGCGCCTTGGGCGGCCAGGGCGAGGGCTTCGCGCATAAAGTCCTGGTCGCGGCTGCGGTCGATAATCGCGCTGGGGCGAATCTGGCGCATCACGCCACCTCGATAGCGGCCATCAGGCCGGTTTCCATATGGTCGATCACGTGGCAATGGAACATCCACACTCCCGGGTTATCCGCCACCAGCGCCACGCGGGCGCGTTCGTTCTTGCCCAGCAGGTAGGTGTCGGTGAAATACGGGATGACCTTGTGGCGGTTCGACGCGATCACCTTGAAGCTCATGCCATGCAGGTGGATCGGGTGCTGGTACTGGGTCATGTTCTTCAATTCAAAAATGTAGCTCTTGCCCTTTTCAAGCCTGGCAATCGGGCGGTCGGCACAGGTCTTGTCGGTGATGTCCCAGGCCTGGCCGTTGATCTGCCACAGGCTGGGCGGCTTACCGTTTTCGACATTGACCGACACCGAACCGACCCATTCGAAATTGAAGTTGAGTTTCTCGGCATTGGCCAGGTCCGGCTCGGCAACCGGGTTGGCCGGCAATGCTGGTGGCCACTGGGTAGGCGCATCGGTGTTGGCCACCGAACGGAAGGTGCCCAGGCGCACCGGGCCGTTGCGGATCGACAATTCTTCACCCGCCGGCGGGGCCTTGATTGCCAGACAGATGCGCATCCCCGGGCCCAGCCAGTATTCCTTGCCCAGCGGGCGCGGCTCGATGGGGTTGCCGTCAAGTGCGTAGATCTGTGCTTCGACGCCGGGGATGTTGAGGCGATAGGTCAGCGTGTTGTCGAGGTTGAGCAAGCGCACGCGAGTGATTTGCCCGGCGGGCAGGTCGATGACCGCCTGGGGCACGCCGTTGATGGTGGAGAGGCGCCCTGCAGTGCCGCCCCGCGCCGCTTCACGGGGGATACTGAACTCGACAAACGCCCCTTCTTCGTCGATGTGCCAGTTCTTCAGGCTCAAGGTACGTTCGTATTTGAAACCGGTGGGTTCTCGCTCTTCCACAATCAATGGGCCGACCAGGCCACGGCCAAGTTCTTCGCTGCTGCTTACGTGGGGGTGATACCAGTAGCTGCCGGCATCGGGCACGCGGAATTTGTAGTCGAAGTATTCGCCCGGCAGCACCGGCAATTGCGAAACGTAGGGGACGCCGTCCATTTCCAGCGGCAGGCGGATGCCGTGCCAGTGGATGGTGGTGGCGACCGGCAGGTGATTGATGAAACGTACCCGCAGCCATTCGCCCTGGCGCACGCGCAACTCGGTGCCAGGCGCGGAAGGGCCGAATGCCCAGGCTTGGGTCTTGTACCCCGGTACCAACTCTACGTCCAGGGGCGCCGCAATCAACTCGTAATCGTGCCCGGCCTCGGACTCAGCGACTTTCCCCAGCCAGTAGCGGTAGCCACCGCCGGCACCGACGCCTACTACGGCCAGGCCAGCAAGACCACCCAGGATTTGTCGACGGGAAAAGGATCGGGACACAACAACCTCGCGTATCTGCCGCAGGCCAAGGGCCCGCAAAGGGCTGATACGATACACCTGCGTCGGCTAAACAGTAAGGCTTCGCATTGCCGCACATTGAAAACGCCGAAGACTCGTCATGTGGGAGCTGGCTTGCCTGCGATTGCGGTGGGTCAGCTACGAATGCATCAACTGATACTCCGCTATCGCAGGCAAGCCAGCTCCCACATTGATCTTCATTGTTTATTAATGCTTGGCAGCGGCCAGAATCAGGGCTTTCATCTCGGCCACGGCGCCTTTGAAACCGACGAACAACGCATGGGCCACCAGCGCATGGCCGATATTCAGTTCGTTGATGCCCTTGATCGCCGCCACAGCTTCGACGTTGTGGTAGTGCAAGCCATGGCCGGCGTTGACGATCAAGCCTTCGTTGAGCCCGCAGTTCACGCCGTCGATGATGCGTTGCAGCTCGTCGGCCACTTCAGTCGGGGTGGTGGCGTCGGCGTAACGGCCAGTGTGCAATTCGATGGCCGGGGCACCAACCCGGCGCGAGGCTTCGATCTGGCGCTCGTCGGCGTCGATGAACAACGAGACTTCACTGCCGATCTTCGACAGGCGCTCCACCGCGGCCTTGATCCGCGCTTCCTGGCCGGCGACGTCGAGGCCGCCCTCGGTGGTCAGCTCCTGGCGGGTTTCGGGCACCAGGCAGATATGCGCCGGGCGAATGCGCTCGGCGAACGCCATCATTTCTTCGGTGACGCCCATTTCGAAGTTCATGCGCGTTTGCAGCACGTCCTTGAGCAGCAGCACATCGCGCTCCTGGATGTGGCGGCGGTCTTCGCGCAGGTGCACGGTAATGCCGTCGGCGCCCGCTTCTTCGGCGTCCAGCGCGGCCTTGACCGGGTCAGGGTAACGGGTGCCCCGGGCCTGGCGCAGGGTGGCGACGTGGTCGATGTTGACGCCAAGAAGAATGCGATTGCTGGTGGTCACGGAAGCGCTCCTGAAAAGGGAAAGAATCGGTGCACAGCATACACGGGGATGTCAGGGCTTTCGAAACAACTCGCGACTGACCAGCGGTCGCCCGCCCAGGTGCACGGCCAGGGCCTGGCGCATCAGGCGCTTGGCGGCGGACAAGGCGCCCGGCGCGCTCCAGTCCGCATCGCTCATGGCCAGCAGTTCGCTGCCCTGGAACAGCCCCGGCTGCAACAGGTACACGCGTTCAAGGCCCGCATCCACTTGCAGGCGGTACATGCCGTCGGCGGCGACGGGATCGCCGTGCAGGTCGTTGTGCAATTCAAAGCCATAGCCCAGGTCGTCGAGCAAGCGCCATTCGAAGGCGCGCAGCAGCGGCTCCAGGGGCCGGCCTTCAGCGAGGGCCAGCAAGGTGGCAGCGTAGTGATCGAAGACTGCCGGGTGCGGGTCTTCGGCGGGCAACAGGCGGATCAGCAGTTCATTGAGGTAAAGGCCGCTGAACAGTGCATCACCGTTAAGCCAGGCGGAAGTGCCGACGCTTTCCAGGCGGCCGACGTTTTTCAGCTCGCCCTTGCCGCGAAACTCCACATCCAGCGCCACGAATGGCCGCGCCAAGGTACCTGCCTTACCCCGTGCGCTGCGCAGCACCGCACGCAGGCGGCCTTGAGGCGTGAGGAAGTCCACCAGCGCGCTGGTCTCGCGATAGGCGCGGCTGTGCAGCACGTAGGCGAGTTGGCTGGGAGGTGGGGATTGAGACATGGGAACTCACTGCTGGAATGCAATTTTGAAAACCACACAACCTAATATGGGAGGGGGCTTGCTCCCGATGGCGGTGGGTCAGTTAACAAATAAGTGACTGACCCTCCGCTATCGGGAGCAAGCCCCCTCCCACATTTTTTACCCTGCGGTGTTCTTAAAGGTCGCCGTAGCCCAGTGAGCGCAACGCACGCTCATCATCGGACCAGCCACCCTTAACCTTCACCCACAGGTTAAGCATGATCTTGGAGTCGAACAGCAATTCCATATCCTTGCGCGCTTCAGTGCCGATGCGCTTGATGCGCTCGCCCTTGTCGCCAATGATGATTTTTTTCTGGCCGTCACGCTCGACGAGGATCAGCGCATGGATATGCAGGGTCTTGCCCTGCTGCTTGAACTCTTCGATTTCCACGGTGATCTGGTATGGCAGCTCGGCACCCATCTGACGCATGATTTTCTCGCGTACCAGCTCGGCGGCGAGGAAGCGGCTGCTGCGGTCGGTGATCTGGTCTTCCGGGAAGAAATGCTCGTTTTCCGGCAGGTAACCGGCAATCACGCGCTCCAGGGCTTCGAGGTTGTGGCCGTGCTGGGCCGAGATCGGCATGATCTGGGCGTTCGGCAGTTGTTCCTGCAACCAGGTCAGGTGCGGCATCAGCTCGGCCTTGTCTTCGATGCGGTCGGTCTTGTTCAACGCGACGATCAAGGGGCCGGTGACGTACTGCACACGCTCGAGAACCATCTGGTCTTCGTCGGTCCACTTGGTGCGGTCGACCACGAAGATCACCACGTCGACGTCTTTCAACGCCGCCGAAGCGGTCTTGTTCATGTAGCGGTTCAGGGCTTTCTCACCGCCTTTGTGCATGCCCGGGGTATCGACATACACCGCTTGCACGTTGCCTTCGGTCTTGATGCCCAACATGTTGTGACGAGTGGTCTGGGGCTTGCGCGAAGTGATCGCGAGTTTCTGACCGAGGATGTGGTTGAGCAGCGTGGACTTGCCCACGTTCGGGCGGCCGACGATGGCAACATAGCCACAGCGTGTTGCGGTTGAATCAGTCATGGCCATTCTCCACGCCCAGGGCAATCAGTGCTGCAGCGGCCGCTACCTGTTCGGCAATACGACGGCTCACACCCTGACCTCGGCTTTTTTCATTCAATAAGGTGATTTCACATTCCACGAAGAACACGCGGCAATGGGGCTCACCCTGGATATCCACCACTTCGTAGCGTGGCAGTTCGCAACCGCGGGACTGCAGGTATTCCTGCAGGCGGGTCTTGGGATCTTTGTTGGTGTCGACCAGTGTCAGGCTTTCGATTTCAGAAGCCAGCCAGGCGACCACGCGCTCCTTGGCCGTCTCCATCCCTGCATCGAGGTAGATCGCGCCGATCAAGGCTTCCAGGGCATCGGCCAGAATCGATTCGCGACGAAAACCGCCGCTTTTCAACTCACCGGACCCCAACCGCAGGTACTCACCCAGGCCGAAACCTCGGGCCAGCACGGCCAGGGTCTCGCCTTTCACAAGGCGCGCCCGCAGGCGCGAAAGCTGGCCTTCGCGCGCTTGAGGAAAACGCTCGAACAGCGCCTCACCGGCGGCGAAATTGAGGATGGCATCACCGAGGAATTCCAGGCGCTCGTTATTGCGCCCTGCAAAGCTGCGGTGTGTGAGGGCAAGGACCATCAATTCGGGGTCCTTGAAGGTGTAGCCGAGCTGGCGCTCGAGACGACTTAGAGAAACGGTCACGGTTTATCCATATCTAGTTGGTGGCACCGGCGGCCATCGACGATTGACGCAGTGTTCAAATTCACATCCTGGTTGGTGCTGCATGGGGCCGGACGATTAATTGTCCAAACCCCAGAAAAGCATTCGGCGCTGTGTTCACAGCGCCGCCTGTATTACTTGATCAGCCCGACCCGCGAGAAGTTCGGCAGGTGGCTGAGCTTGGGCTCCGGCCAACTCATCCAGACCGCGAAGGCTTTGCCGACGATGTTCTCGTCGGGCACCATGCCCAGCAGGTCCTTGGGAATATTGGGGTCATCCCAGTAACGGCTGTCATTGGAGTTGTCGCGGTTGTCGCCCATCATGAAGTAGTGCCCGGCGGGTACTTTCCACTGGCCATCAGGCATTGCGCGGTAGCGGCTCATTTCCTTGCGGATCTCGTGCTCTACCGCACCGAGTTTTTCCTGGTACAGCTCGGCGCTGCCCAGGGTGTTCGGCTCGGCGCCCAGCAGCTTCTCGGCCACCGATTCACCGTTGATGAACAGGCGCTTGTCGCTGGTGTAGCGCACCACGTCGCCCGGCAGGCCGACTACACGCTTGATGTAGTTGACGTTAGGGTCGCTCGGGTAGCGGAATACCATCACATCGCCGCGCTGCGGGTCACCGATCTCGATGACTTTCTTGTCGATCACCGGCAAGCGGATCCCGTAGGAAAACTTGTTCACCAGGATAAAGTCGCCCACGTCCAGGGTCGGCTTCATCGACCCAGAAGGGATCTGGAACGGCTCCACCAGGAACGAACGCAGCACCAGCACGATGAACAACACCGGGAAGAACGACTTGCCGTATTCAACCAGCAAGGGCTCTTTGTTCAGCTTCTCGACCACCACCGCATCGGGCTGGCTGACACTGCCCTGATAGGAAGCAATGGCCGACCGCCGACGCGGGGCGAAGAACACCAGATCGAGCAACGCCAGGAGGCCGCAAACGGCGACGGCGATAACCAGCAACAGCGGGAAATTTAGTGACATAGGACCTAACTATCCAACCTGAGCACCGCAAGGAAGGCTTCTTGTGGAACTTCCACGTTACCTACTTGCTTCATGCGTTTTTTACCGGCCTTTTGCTTCTCAAGCAGCTTGCGCTTACGGCTTACGTCACCGCCGTAGCATTTGGCCAGTACGTTCTTTCTGAGAGCCTTGACGGAAGTCCGTGCAATGATCTGCCCGCCAATGGCGGCCTGGATCGCAACGTCGAACATCTGGCGCGGAATCAGTTCTTTCATCTTCTCGGTCAGTTGGCGACCTTTGTAGTGCGCGTTGTCCTTGTGCACGATCAGCGCCAGGGCATCTACCTTGTCGCCGTTGATCAGCACATCCAGTTTCACCAGATTAGCCGATTGGTAACGATCGAAATGGTAATCCAGCGAAGCATAGCCGCGACTGGTGGATTTGAGACGGTCGAAGAAGTCCAGGACCACTTCGTTCATCGGCATATCGTAGGTCACTTGCACCTGGGTACCGAGGAACAGCATGTCGCGCTGTACGCCACGCTTTTCGATACACAGGGTGATGACGTTGCCCAGGTGCTCCTGCGGGACCAGGATATTGGCCCGCACGATTGGCTCACGCATGTCTTCGATGGCCGACAGATCCGGAAGCTTGGACGGGTTGTCGACGTAAATCGTTTCACCGGTTTTGAGCAACAGCTCGAAAATAACGGTCGGCGCCGTGGTGATCAGGTCCAGGTCGTACTCGCGCTCAAGGCGCTCCTGGATGATTTCCATGTGCAGCATGCCCAGGAACCCGCAGCGGAAGCCGAAGCCCAGGGCGTCGGAGCTTTCCGGGGTGTACTGCAACGACGAGTCGTTGAGGGTCAGCTTTTGCAGGGCTTCGCGGAAATCCTCGAAGTCGTCGGAGCTGACCGGGAACAGGCCGGCGTAAACCTGTGGCTGGATACGCTTGAAGCCGGGCAGTACGTCGACATCCGGCGTGGAGCTCAGGGTCAGGGTGTCACCCACCGGTGCACCGTGGATGTCCTTGATACCGGCGATGATGAAGCCTACTTCACCGGCTTTCAGATCAGCGGTGGCGGTGTGCTTGGGGTTGAATACACCGACGCTGTCCACCAGGTGGATCTTGCCGGTGGACTTGACCAGGATCTTGTCGCCCTTCTTGACACGGCCATGGCGCACGCGGACCAGGGAGACAACGCCCAGGTAGTTGTCGAACCAGGAGTCGATGATCAACGCTTGCAGCGGATCTTCGTAGTTGCCGGTCGGCGCGGGAATGGTGTGCACCAGGCGTTCGAGTACTTCGTCGACACCCAGGCCGGTCTTGGCGCTGCAGGTGACGGCGTCGGTGGCGTCGATGCCAATGATCTTCTCGATCTCTTCCTTGACGCGCTCAGGCTCGGCCTGGGGCAGGTCGATCTTGTTGAGCACGGGCATGACTTCCAGGCCCTGCTCGATCGCGGTGTAGCAGTTGGCAACCGACTGCGCCTCGACGCCCTGGCCGGCGTCGACCACCAGCAAGGCACCTTCACAGGCCGCAAGCGAACGGCTGACTTCATAGGTGAAGTCGACGTGGCCCGGGGTGTCAATGAAGTTCAGCTGGTAGGTGATGCCGTCTTTGGCCTTGTAATACAGAGTAACGCTGTGGGCCTTGATGGTGATCCCGCGTTCGCGTTCGAGGTCCATGGAGTCCAGTACCTGGGCTTCCATTTCACGCTCGGCAAGGCCGCCGCACATCTGGATGAATCGATCGGCCAGCGTCGACTTGCCATGGTCAATGTGGGCGATGATGGAGAAATTGCGGATATGACTCAAATCACTCACGGATCAACACTCAAAAAGGCTGCAGGCAGATTGCCCGCTGAAAAATAGCCGGGAATTGTACCTGATGCTCAGGCCAGACGTCATCTTTGCTGACCAGAACAAAAATGCCCCACTCACGAGAGCGGGGCATTTTTTGTGCATAAGCGCAGCTTCAACCGGCCCGACGCAGCAGCCAGAACCCGGCCACGGCGCAGATGGCCGTCGGCACCAGCACCGCAAACAGCGGCGAGAAACCGAACACCAGGCTCGACGGCCCGAGCAGATCCTGGGCGATGCGGAAGGTAAAGCCCACCAGCACGCCGGTAAATACCCGCTGGCCCAGGGTTACGGAGCGCAACGGCCCGAAGATGAAGGAGATCGCCATCAACACCAACGCGGCGGTTACCACCGGTTGCAAGACTTTCACCCAGAACGCCAGCCAGTAGCGGCCGTTGTTCAGGCCCTGCTCCTTGAGGTAATGGATGTAGCTCCACAACCCCGAGATCGGCAGCGCTTCGGGGACCATCACCACGGTGTTGAGCAGTTCCGGCTTCAGGGCGATATCCCACTGCTCGGTCGGTGCATTGACCACTTCGGTGCTGGCCTTGGTGCCCTGGCCCACATTGCGGAAGTAGGTGGTGGTGACGTCGCTCAGCTGCCATTGCTCGGCATTGTATTGCGCGCGCTTGGCGAAGCTGGAGGACAGCATGTGCCGCTCTTTATCGAAGGTATAGCGCGTGACACCGATCAACAGGCCGCCTGGCTGCACGGCGTTGATGTGGATGAACTCATCACCCTGGCGGTGCCACAGGCCGTGCTTGGCGCTTTGCGCATCGCCCGAGCCCTGGGCCAGGGCGCGATTGGCCTGGGCAGTGGCTTCGGCCGGGGGCGCGACGTATTCACCGATCAGCACGCTGCACGCCATCAGCAGCAGCATCGGCTTCATCACCGCCCAGACGATACGACCAATGGAAACGCCAGCGGCGCGCATGATGGTCAGCTCGCTGTTGCTGGCCAGGGTGCCCAGGCCGATCAGGCAACCGATCAGCGCCGCCATCGGCATCATGTCGTAGAGACGGCGCGGCGCAGTCAGTGCCACGTAGCTCAGTACATCCGTGACCGTGTAGGTGTCGGTGACGTTGCCCACTTCATCAATGAAGGCGAACAGCAAGGCCAGGCCAAGAATGATGCCCAGTACCGCGAGGATGGCGATCAGTACGCTGCTGCCAATGTAGCGATCAAGCTTAGCCACGGGCCAACTCCTTCAGGCCACGACGGCTCTTCATTTTCAAACGGATAGGTTCCCAATAGAGCAGCCCCAGGCCGATCAACAGGAAAACCCCGTGCACCCACCACAGGCCAAGGGCTGGCGGCAACTTGCCTTTCTCGAGGGAGCCACGGGCGGAAATCAGGATGGTCAGGTAGGCCATGTACAGCAGGATCGCCGGCAGCAGTTTGAGGAAACGCCCCTGGCGCGGGTTGACGCGCGACAGCGGCACGGCCATCAAGGTTACGATAAACACCAGCAGCGGCAAGGACAAACGCCATTGCAGCTCGGCAATGGAGCGCAGTTCCTGGCTGCCGAACAGCGATGCAGTCGGCAGTGCGTCGCGGTCGGTGACCTCGCCGCTGATCTCAGGCTTGGGCAGCATGACACCATAAGTGTCGTACTTGATCGCCCGATAGTCCGCCAGACCAGGGCTGCCGTCGTAGCGGTAGCCATTTTCCAGGATCAGGTAGCGGTTGCCGTCGGGGCGCACTTCCTGGCGGCCGCTGTCGGCCACCAGAATGGAAATGCCACGGTCCTTCTGGTTCTGGCCAAGGTTTTTCTGGGAAATGAACACGCCGCCGAGGTTGGAGCGGTCATCGGTCATGGTTTCGGTATAAGTCACCCGCGTGCCGTCGCTGAGCGCCTGGAAGCGCCCGGGCTCGAGGGTATCGAACTCGGTCATCGCATCCTGCTTGTTCAACAGCAGCTGGAACTGCATGGCGCCCTGGGGCGCCAGGCTCATACTCAACCAGGCCACCACCAGGGCAACGCCGGCGGCCGGCACCATGGTCATGGCCAGCAAACGTTGCTGGCTCATGCCAGTGGCCGACAGCACGGTCATTTCACTCTCAAGGTACAAGCGGCCATAGGCCAGCAATATGCCGAGAAACAGGCCAAGGGGCAGGATCAGCTGCAGCATCCCGGGCATCCGGTAGCCCATGATCAAGAACAACGACCCCGGATCCAGGGCGCCTGCGGCGGCTTGAGCCAGGAACTTGACGAAACGACCACTCATGATGATGACCAGCAACACCGCACTCACGGCACTCAGGGTCAACAGGACTTCGCGGGACAGATAACGGAAGACGATCAAACCAGACACTCCAGGGTTGTCAGGCTAAGGCGGCCAAACAAGCAAGCATACCGAGACGACCCGTTTATCACGGATCGGCTAAAAAGATGGCGCATTATCCTGTGATTGACCGCGCCTGTCACGGAGCTTACTCATGCGCACGCACAAAGCGTGCGCCAAGGGTTGTCAGGCTCCGCCGGCGAGGTTCAAACTGCGGCCTTTGTCCGCTGGCGGTTTACCAAGCTGCCGAGCTTCAAGCCTGAGTACAAACTCCAGGCTCACAGACCTTGATAAGGGACCCGAACATGGAATTGGTTGTAAAAAGCGTTAGCCCCGAAACGTTGAAAACCGCCACCCTCGTGGTCGCTGTCGGCGAAGGCCGCACACTCGGCGTCGCCGCCAAGCAACTGGACGAACTGAGCGGCGGCGCGATCAGCGCGATCCTCAAGCGCGGCGACCTGGCCGGCAAAGTCGGCCAGAGCCTGCTGCTGCAGAGCCTGCCCAACCTCAAGGCCGAGCGCGTATTACTGGTGGGCGTGGGCAAGGACGCCGAACTGGGCGACCGTCCATTGCGCAAGATCATCAGCGGCATCCTTACCACCCTCAAGGGCCTGGGCGGCAGCGATGCGGCACTGGCACTCGACGAAATCGTGATCAAGGGCCGTGACAGCTACGGCAAGACCCGCCTGCTAGCCGAGTCGCTGCTGGACGGCGGCTATGTTTTCGACCAGTTCAAGAGCCAGAAGGCCGAACCCCGCGCCCTGAAGAAAATCACCCTGCTGACCATCAAGGCTGCCCAGGCTGAAGTTCAGCGCGCCGTGACCCACGCCCAGGCCATCGCCAACGGCATGTCGTTCACCCGCGACCTGGGCAACCTGCCGCCGAACATCTGCCACCCGACATTCCTGGGCGAACAGGCCAAGGCATTGGGCAAAGAGTTCAAGGGCTTGAAGGTTGAAGTGCTGGATGAAAAGAAGATCAAGGACCTGGGCATGGGCTCGTTCTATGCCGTAGGCCAGGGCAGCGACCAGCCGCCACGCCTGATCGTGATGCAATACAACGGCGGCAAGAAATCCGAGAAGCCTTACGCCCTGGTGGGTAAAGGCATCACCTTCGACACCGGCGGCATCAGCCTCAAGCCGGGCGCGGGCATGGATGAGATGAAATACGACATGGGCGGCGCGGCCAGCGTGTTCGGTACCCTGCGTGCCGTGCTGGAACTCAAGCTGCCGATCAACCTGGTGTGCATCCTGGCCTGTGCCGAGAACATGCCGAGCGGCGGCGCGGCCCGCCCGGGCGATATCGTCACGACCATGAGCGGCCAGACCGTGGAAATCCTCAACACCGACGCCGAAGGCCGCCTGGTGCTGTGCGACGCCCTGACCTACGCCGAGCGCTTCAAGCCCCAGGCCGTGATCGACATCGCCACCCTGACCGGCGCGTGCATCGTTGCCTTGGGCTCCCACACTTCGGGCCTGCTGGGCAACAACGACGAACTGATCGAGCAACTACTCAGCGCCGGCAAGGCTGCCGACGACCGCGCCTGGCAACTGCCGCTGTTCGATGAGTACCAGGAACAACTGGACAGCCCGTTCGCCGACATCGCCAACATCGGTGGCCCGAAAGCCGGCACCATCACGGCGGCCTGCTTCCTGTCGCGCTTTGCCAAGAACTTCAACTGGGCCCACCTGGACATCGCCGGCACCGCCTGGACCAGCGGCGGCAAGGACAAGGGCGCAACCGGCCGTCCGGTGCCACTGTTGACCCAATACCTGCTGGATCGCGCCAAGGCCTGAAACTGAAGATGCCGGGGCGACCATCCCGCCGCCCCGGCCTCAGGAACCGCAATGACCCAAGTCGACTTCTATATATTGCCCAGCGCCGATCCCCTCGCGCGCCTGGACTTTGCCTGCAAGCTCACCGAAAAAGCCTGGCGCATGGGCCACCGCATCTACCTGCATTGCAGCGATGCCGCCCAACGCGATGAGCTGGATGCCCGCCTGTGGCGCTTCAAGGGCGAAAGCTTCGTGCCCCACGGCCCCGCCGAATCCGAACCTGAAAGCCTGGTAGTCCTGGGTGTGGGCGACAGTTGCGGCGATCACCATGACCTGCTGGTCAACCTGGACCTGAAAGTACCGGCCTTTGCCAAGGCGTTCGCCCGCGTGGCGGAAGTGGTGGTGGAGGACCCGGCTATTCGTCAGGCCGCGCGGGAGAGTTTCCGTTTCTATCGCGAACAGGGCTATTCTCTGCAGGATCACCGGCTACAACGACTTTAGAGCACACGATGGACACTCCCAACCCGCTGAAAAAAGACGACCACCTGCTGGACGACCTGGAGTCGATCCGTCAGTTGCTGGGTGATGACAACCTGCAACCGCCGCTGCTGACCGAAACGGCCGACGGCGAGGTACAGATCCCGCTGCTGTTCGACATGGTCAGCGGCAAGCCTGCCGCGCCGGAACCTGTGGTTGCAGAACCCGCTCCCGCCGCAGAAAAAGCCCCCGATGCCCTGCTCCTGCACCTGGACAATGAACTGCGCGCTGCCGCGCAATTGATCATGCAGGATGTGATCGACGACTTTGCGCCGCATATTGAAGCCGAGATCAAGCGTCGGATGGATGCGCGGATGGAGCGGTTGCTCAGCCAGTACCAGTCCTAAACGACACTGATATTTCCTGTGGGAGGGGGCTTGCTCCCGATAGCGTTGTATCAGCCGATGATTCGGTGGCTGACACTCAGCAATCGGGAGCAAGCCCCCTCCCACATTAGTTTTGCATCAGCCTTAAGTCCGTCTTCAACTCGCCCTCCTCGTCCTCCCCCGTTATACTTGCCGGCTTTCCTGAATAAATGCCAACTAGGGTCCCGCCGCGCATGGATAAGACCTACCAGCCCCACGCTATCGAAACTTCCTGGTACAACACCTGGGAGTCCGAGAACTATTTCGCCCCACAAGGTGCGGGCGACTCGTACACCATCATGATCCCGCCACCGAACGTCACTGGCAGCCTGCACATGGGCCATGGCTTCAACAATGCGATCATGGATGCGTTGATCCGTTTCCGCCGTATGCAGGGTCGCGACACCCTGTGGCAGCCGGGCACCGACCACGCCGGTATCGCCACGCAGATGCTGGTGGAACGCCAACTGGAAGCCACCGGCCAGAACCGTCACGACCTGGGCCGCGAGAAATTCCTGGAGAAAGTCTGGGAATGGAAAGATCAGTCCGGCGGCAATATCAGCCGTCAGATCCGTCGCCTGGGCTCCTCCGTGGATTGGAGCCGCGAGCGCTTCACCATGGACGACGGCCTGTCGGAAGCCGTGAAGGAAGCCTTCGTGCGCCTGCACGAAGACGGCCTGATCTACCGCGGCAAGCGCCTGGTCAACTGGGACACCAAGTTGCACACGGCCATTTCCGACCTCGAAGTGGAAAACCACGACGAGAAAGGTTTCCTGTGGAACCTCAAGTACCCGCTGGCCGATGGCGCCAAGACTGCTGAAGGCAACGACTACCTGATCGTCGCCACCACTCGTCCGGAAACTATGCTCGGCGACGCCGCCGTAGCCGTTAACCCGAACGACGAGCGCTACCAGGCGCTGATCGGCAAGTTCGTCGAACTGCCACTGGTTGGCCGCCGCATCCCGATCATTGCGGACGATTACTGCGATCCTGAATTCGGCACCGGCTGCGTGAAAATCACCCCGGCCCACGATTTCAACGACTATGAAGTCGGCAAACGTCACAACCTGCCGCTGCTGAACATCTTCGACAAGAATGCCGCCGTATTGCCGGCCTGCCAGGTATTCAACCTGGACGGCTCGCTGAACGACAGCATCGACGGCAAGATTCCGGCCGAATATGCAGGTCTGGACCGTTTTGAAGCGCGCAAGCAGATCGTTGCCGCCTTCGACGCCGCCGGCTTGCTGGTCAGCGTCGACGACCACGGCCTGAAAGTGCCGAAGGGCGATCGCTCCGGCACCGTGATCGAGCCGTGGCTGACCGACCAGTGGTATGTGTCCACCAAGCCGCTGGCAGAGCCTGCCATCGCCGCCGTGGAAGATGGCCGCATCCAGTTCGTGCCTAAACAGTACGAAAACATGTACTTCTCGTGGATGCGCGACATCCAGGATTGGTGCATCAGCCGTCAGCTGTGGTGGGGCCATCGTATTCCGGCCTGGTATGACGAGTCGGGCAAGGTCTATGTAGGCCGCGACGAAGCCGAAGTGCGTGCCAAGCACAACCTCGGCGCCGACATCGCGCTGCAACAGGACAACGACGTACTCGACACCTGGTTCAGCTCGGGCCTGTGGACGTTCTCCACCCTGGGTTGGCCGCAGCAGACCGAATTCCTGAAGAAATTCCACTCCACCGACGTGCTGGTCACCGGCTTCGATATCATTTTCTTCTGGGTTGCCCGGATGATCATGCTCACCATGCATTTGGTGAAAAACGAAGACGGCACCCCGCAGGTACCGTTCAAGACCGTGTACGTACACGGCCTGGTACGCGACGGCCAGGGCCAGAAGATGTCCAAGTCCAAGGGCAACGTCCTGGACCCGCTGGACATCATCGACGGCATCGACCTGGAAACCCTGGTGCAGAAACGCACCTCGGGCCTGATGCAGCCAAAACTGGCGAAAAAGATCGAGAAGCAGACTCGCGACGAATTCGCCGACGGCATCGCCAGCTACGGCACCGACGCCCTGCGCTTCACCTTCTGCTCGCTGGCCTCTACCGGTCGCGACATCAAGTTCGACATGGGCCGCGTCGAAGGCTATCGCAACTTCTGCAACAAGATCTGGAACGCCGCGCGCTACGTGCTGGATAAAGGCGAAGACTGCGGCCAGAACGGCGAAGCCTATGAGTTGAGCCTGGCTGATCGCTGGATCATCTCGCAGTTGCAGCGCACCGAAGCCGAAGTGACCCGCCAGCTCGACCAGTTCCGTTTCGACCTGGCTGCACAGGCGCTGTACGAGTTCATCTGGAACCAATACTGCGACTGGTACCTGGAACTGTCCAAGCCGGTATTGTGGGACGAAAACGCCCCGGTCGAACGCCAGCGCGGTACTCGCCGCACCCTGGTGCGCGTACTGGAAGTGGCATTGCGCCTGGCGCATCCGTTCATGCCGTTCATCACCGAAGAGATCTGGCAGCGCCTGGCGCCGCTGGCCGGTATCGAAGGCAAGACCATCATGCTGCAACCTTGGCCGGTGGCCAATGAAGCGCGCATCGATGAGGCCGCCGAAAGCGATATCGAATGGCTCAAGACCCTGATGCTCGGCACTCGCAACATCCGCGCCGAGATGAACATCGGACCGGGCAAACCACTGGCCGTGTTCGTGAAGAACGCCAGTGCCGAAGATCAGCGTCGCCTCAGCGAGAACGACGCGTTGCTCAAGAAGCTGGCCAAGCTGGAGTCGATCACCGTATTGGCTGCCGATGCCGAAGCGCCGCTGTCCGCCACTGCATTGGTGGGCGACATGGAAGTGCTGGTACCGATGGCCGGCCTGATCGACAAGGGCGCCGAACTGGCCCGTCTCGACAAGGAAATCGCACGCCTGCAAGGCGAAGTGCAACGCGTGGGCGGTAAGCTGTCCAACGCGGCATTCGTCGACAAGGCGCCGGCGGAGGTGATCGAGAAAGAACGCGCCAAGTTGGCCGAAGCTGAACAGGCTTTGGGCAAACTGGCCGAGCAACATGCGCGGATTTCCAGCCTGTAAGGCTTGAGTCGCGTAAAGAAAGAGACCTTCGGGTCTCTTTTTTTTCCTCTGTGGGAGGGGGCTTGCTCCCGATAGCGGTGTATCAGTCTCAATATTTTTGACTGTCACACCGCTATCGGGAGCAAGCCCCCTCCCACATTTGACCGGGTTGAGCTCAGGATGTGTGACAATGGCCGCCACTTTGAGCCAACACCAGAATCATCATGACCGCCCCCACTACGCCTAAACCTTCGCGCAAGAAGCCTAAATCCGCTACCCCGGCCAAGCCCGTGGTACCGCGCAAAGAGGCCACCCTGCACCCGCGCAACCGCCACACGGGCCGTTACGACTTCCCGGCGCTGATCAAGACCACGCCAGAACTGGCGAAATTCGTGATCATCAACCCCTATGGCAAGGAAAGCATCGACTTCGCCAGCCCGGACGCGGTGCGGGTGTTCAACCGGGCGTTGCTCAAGTCGTTCTATGGCATCCAGCATTGGGACATCCCGGCCGATTACCTGTGCCCGCCGGTACCGGGGCGTGCCGACTATGTGCATTTTCTCGCCGACCTGCTGGCCAGCGTCAACGACGGCAAGATCCCGCGTGGCTCGATCGTCAAGGTGCTGGATATCGGCATGGGCGCCAACTGCGTCTACCCGCTGATTGGCTACATGGAGTACCGCTGGAACTTCCTGGGCTCGGAGGTCGACCCTATCGCCGTGAGCGCCGCCAAGGCCATCGTGCAGTCCAACGACCTGAGCAAGGTTATCCAGCTGCGCCAGCAGCCCAACCCCAAGCAGATCCTGCTGGGTTTGCTGGAACCCGGTGAGCGCTTTGACCTGACCATGTGCAACCCGCCGTTCCATGCGTCCATGGATGAAGCCACCAAGGGCAGCGAGCGCAAGTGGCGTGCCCTGGGCAAGGCGGATCCGAAACGCAAGTTGCCGGTACTCAACTTTGGCGGCCAATCGGCTGAACTGTGGTGTGAAGGCGGCGAAGCACGCTTTGTGACGCAGTTGATCGCCGAGAGCGCGCATTTTGCCCACAAGGTGTTGTGGTTCAGCACCCTGGTGTCAAAAGCGTCCAACTTGCCTGCGATCGAAACCGCGCTGAAAAAAGCCGGCGTGCTGGAAAGCCAGGTGGTAGAGATGTCTCAGGGGCAGAAGCAAAGCCGGTTTGTGGCCTGGACCTTCCAGACCAAGAACGAACAGCAGATCTGGCGCCAGCGCTGGGTGCGCGATTAACCTTTCATCACAATAAAACCGCAGGCAACAAAAAACCGTGCCCGGATCACTCCGGAGCACGGTTTTTTTTACTGCGTCTTACTTGTTAACAGCGTCGGTCAGGCCTTTAGCCACAACCAGCTTGATAACTTTCTTGGCAGCGATTTCGATGGCAGCGCCAGTCGAAGGGTTACGGCCAGTACGGGCAGGACGCTCGGTTACTTTCAGCTTGCCAATGCCTGGCAGAGTGATTTCGCCGCCATTTTCCAGCTGATCAGCAACGATCTGGCCCAGTTGGTCCAGAGCAGCGCGCGCGGTGGTTTTTGGCGCGTCGATAGCTTCAGCGATATCAGCGATCAGTTGGTCTTTAGTCAAAGCCATTGTGGTGTTCCTTCCCTATCAAATTCATATGGATTGCAGAGTGCAGTGTCAGCCGTCGAGCCCGACCGTCATGGCCTGGCATCCCCGGCTATAACCACGGAGATCGGGGTTATAGATGCTTGAAACGGGGATTGGTTCGACCTGACAAATGCTGAATGCACGCTTAACGCCGAGACTTGGCGTAAGACGGGGCAAAACTAGCACAGAGACGGGGAAATATCCGCCTCAACATACCCATTTGGTCAGCTTTATCGCTCTAAACCGTGAAAAAAAGGCATATGGGCAGTCGGAGGGCATCCAAAATGCCCTTCGGGGCACGTCACGGCCAATGGGTGCGGTACACTGGGCGACTTTTCGGGGAGGCCGCCCCCTCCCCCTTCAACCAGCCGAGAAGCCTATGCCGATCCGTCATTGCATCGTCCACCTGATCGACAAAAAACCCGACGGCACCCCCGCAGTGCTCCATGCCCGAGACTCCGAACTGTCCGAGTCGGCCGCCATCGAGAACATGCTTGCCGACCTCAACGAGAGCTACAACGCCAAACAAGGCAAGGCCTGGGGTTTCTTCCATGCCGAGTCCGGCGCGCATCCGTTCAGCGGCTGGTTGAAGGAGTACTTTGACGGTGGCCAGGACTTCACCACCTTCAGCCGCACTGCGGTGGAACACCTGCAGAAGCTGATGGAGGAGTCCAACCTCTCCACCGGCGGCCATGTGCTGTTTGCCCATTACCAACAAGGCATGACCGACTACCTGGCCATCGCCCTGCTGCACCACAGCGAAGGCGTGGCAGTCACCGACGAGCTGGACGTGACGCCCTCGCGCCACCTGGACCTGGGCCAGTTGCACCTGGCGGCGCGCATCAACGTCTCCGAGTGGCAGAACAACAAGCAGTCCAAGCAATACATCTCCTTTATCAAGGGCAAGAACGGCAAGAAGGTCTCGGAGTACTTCCGCGACTTTATCGGTTGCCAGGAAGGCGTCGACGGCCCGGGCGAAACCCGCACCCTGCTCAAGGCGTTCAGTGACTTCGTTGAAAGCGAAGACCTGCCTGACGAATCCGCCCGCGAAAAGACCAAGACTCTGGTGGACTACGCCAGCAGCCAGGCCAAGCTCGGCGAACCCATGGGCCTGGAAGAACTCTCCGGCCTGATCGATGAAGATCGGCCAAAAGCGTTCTACGACCATATCCGCAACAAGGATTACGGCCTGTCGCCGGAGATTCCGGCCGACAAACGCACCCTCAACCAGTTCCGCCGCTTCACCGGGCGCGCCGAGGGCTTGTCCATCAGCTTTGAAGCGCACCTGCTGGGCGACAAGATCGAATACGACGAAGCCGCCGGCACCTTGATCATCAAGGGCCTGCCAACCCAACTGACCGATCAGCTCAAGCGCCGTAACTGATGCTGGGCGGGGTTTTAAAGAAGGTCCTGCTGGTGTTGCTGGTGGTGGTCGTGATCCAGAACTGGGGCAAGATCGAGCGGGTGTTCAACCCGTCCCAGGTCGTGCCGGAGCAGGTACGCGCCTCTGCGCGGGTGGTGCTCTATGCCACCGAGTGGTGTGGGTACTGCAAGCAGATCCGGCGTTTTCTGGACCAGAAGGGTATCCCGTACCAGGCCGTCGATATCGAGAAGGATGCCCAGGCGCGCAAGGCGTATGAGGCGCTGGGTGGGGGTGGGATTCCGTTTGTGGATGTGAACGGGACTTTGATTCGCGACTACAACCCGGATGCGATCATGGCGGCGCTGAAGTAACCCCCTTCCCAAAAGCACAGCAGAACTAAATGTGGGAGGGAGCAAGTCGAATCGTCGCACCGCCCCTCCCACATTTGGTTTGTGGTGGTCTTAGAAGTTGGCTTCCAGCGACACCATCGCTGTACGCTCCTCGCCCACGTTGTAATACGCCGTACTCGCCCCCAACCCGTTGACCGGCGCCGAGTTGAACGCCACGGTACGCGCCGAACTCAAGTATTCCTTGTCGAAGACGTTGAGCATCGACAGGCGCAGGGTCGCCGACTTGATGACCCTCTTGTCCACCGGTAAGTAAATACCGGCATTGAGGTCAAACACCGTACGGCCTTCGATCTTCTCCTTGTTGGTCAAATCACCATAGAAGCTGCCGACATACTTGCCCGCGACGTTGCCGTAAAACCGCGAGTCGTCGTACCCGAACACCAGGTTGAACATGTTTTCCGGCACGTTGGCCAGTTGCTTGCCCGACGTTGGCAGCAGCACATTCTTACTGAGCAGGTCGTCCTTCTGCTCGGACTGGGTGTAGGTGTACGAGGCGTAGTAGTTGAAGTTGTGCGGCAACAAGCCACTCCACTCCAGCTCCAGGCCCTTGTTATCGACGCTGCCGACGTTAAGCACCATGTAGTCACCGCTGGCGTCGGTGGTCGACACCTGGCGATCCTTGAAACTGATATAGAACAAGGTCGCACTCAGCGCCATGTCGTCTTCAGTGTAGCGCCAGCCCAGTTCCTGGTTCCAGCTCAATTCGGACTTGAGGCTGACGGAGTCGCCCTTGTTGTACAGCACGTAGTTGGGAGGCGTGCGCATATTGCGAGTGACGTTGTAGAACGCCTGGTTGCTTTCGTCGACCTGGTACTTGGCGCTGAAGTTGGGCAGGAACTGGTGGTAACGGGTGTTACGTTTTTCCGCTTTGTCGTAGAGGCTGCCGAGATTGTTGCCGTCGCGCTCGACGTATTGGTAGGCCAGGCCCGCGACAAAACTCAGGTCCGGCGTGGCTTGCCAGTTGTCCTGTACCCAGAGTTTCTGCGCCGGGGTGACGGTGTAATAGTGGCGGCCTTGTACAGTGGCGCCATTCTTGTCGACCACCTGCCCGCCGCTGTTGTAATCGCCCCACACATCATCGGGTGCGCCCTCGCCGTTGATCCCGATAAATGGCTGGGTCTGGCGCTGGCGTGCGCGTTCATACCAGTAGCCGTAGTCCAGACTGTGCGCTTCGTTGATGTCCCACTTCATTTTGGCCGTGACGCCCGGGCGCCAGGTCTCGGTCCATGAAGGGCGGTAATAGTTGGCCGATTGCAGGTTACTCAGGTCGTAGTTGCCGGCCTTGTCAGACTTTGGCCCCAGGTTGGAGGCGGTCTGGCCGCTGAAGCTGCCGCCGTTGGACCAGTAGTAGTACGGCGTGACTGTCAGCGACAGGTTGTCTTGCAATTGCCAGCGCTGGGTCAGCGTGGCGTTTACGCTTTCGAAGGGGTTGCGGTTGAGCTTGTAGGACGCAGACAACAGACCTGCCTTGTACACCGGGCTTTCGGCGTAGTCCTTGCGCCGCCCCTCCGTGTCAAACTGTGATTTGCTCAGGCTGTTGTAGTTGTAGTTTTCCTGTTTGTTGTACTTGACCGTGGCCAGTGTGGAATTGCCGTTGTCACCTTCGAACAAGCTGCTCCACTCGATCTTGTCGCTGCGCAGAGTGCCCTTGCCGCGCCACTTGTCGCCTTCCAGGTGCGACGCCGAGACCCAGGTTTTCAGGCCGCCAAAATCGCCGGTATTAGCCCGCACAAACGTCTTGCGCAGGGCGTTGGCACCTACGATCTGCTTGGCGAATACCCCGGCATCCTTGGTCGGCCGGACAGTGATCATGCCGATGTTGCCGCCGCTGGAGCCAATGTGCGGGCCGTCTGCCTCGGAAGAGCCTTGGGTGGCGAACACTTCGGCGAGGTTTTCCGGGTCACCCAGCTGGTTGGAATACACGCTGTAGTTGCCCGAGTCGTTGATCGGCACGCCGTCGACCGAAACCCCGACCTGGTCCGAACTCATGCCGCGCATGGTGAAGGTGGTGCCGCTGGTGCCGCTGGCGTCATCACTGGAAACGTTGATGCCCGGGGTGTACTTGAGCTTGTCGATGGCGTTGGCGGTGCCCGACATTTCATCCATGGCTTCTTTGGTGACCGTGGAACGCGCCTTGGCACTTTCTTCGCGGATCATATGGCCGTTGCCCAGGGTCTGCTTGCCGGTAACGTTCACCGACCCCACATCCTGTGTGCCATCGGCCAGAACCAGCGGCGCAAAGCCGCCCAGGCCCGATGCCATAAGCAGGGCATAAAGAGTGTTGTAGTTCACGTGTAGATCCCTTACTGACATTGTTGTGTTGTATGGGGCAGAGGTGCTCTTCCTGACCACTTGTTCAGGAACCCAGGGATGATCCACGGCACGTGTAACCGTTTGGTGACAGGTTTTGGCGATTGCGATGAAGGTTTGGTGAAGCGCGCCCTAGCGCAACACGATCATGCGCCCCAGCAGCGAGTGTTGTTCAAAGCCGAGCACCGCTTGCAGCGCATTCAACACCGCCTGCGGATCCTTGCTTGGAAAGCTGCCGCTGACGCGCCTGGCGCCCATCTCATCGTTAAGCAACACGATGCGGCCCGGGTAATAACGGCTCAGGTCCTTGACCACATCCGCCAGCGGCGCCTTGTAGTAATTGAGCCAGCCGTCACGCCAGGCCAGGCGTGACTGGCTGTCGACAGCGTGCAGGGTGTCGGCTACGCCGTCGGCATAGGCCACTTGCTGACCTGCGGCCAGTACCTGTTGCAGGCCCTGTCTGGATGGCGTCACGCCAACCCGTCCGGATAACACGGTGACCTCTGCCCCGGCAGGTTGCAGGCGCACTTCAAACTGGGTGCCCAGCACCCGCGCCTCACCACCGCCCGCCTCCACCACGAAGGGCTGACCCGTGTGGGTCACACTGAAAAATCCCGCACCGCGACGCAGTTGGATATGCCGCGCGCCATGGCTGAAATCCACGGCAATGGCGCTGTCGGCGTCGAGGGTGACCTGGGATTGATCTGCCAGGGTAAAGGTCTTCACCTCCCCCGCCGCCGTCACGTAATCGGCACCTAACTCATCGACCCAGCGCGACGGCTGCCAACCGGCGCCCATCGCCACCATCAGCAGCAGGCTTGCAGCCATCGCCAGGGTGCCGGACCAACGCACCCCACGTGAACGCTTGGAGGTGTTGATCTTGTTGAGGTAGCCCTGCAAGGCCAGCGCATCCTCATCAGCCAGCTGACGTGCCGGCACTTCGCTCAACTCCCACAGCACCTGGGCCTGGGCGTAGGCCTCGACATGCGCGGGATCAGCGCGCAGCCAGCGGCTGAAAGTAGCCTGGTCGCCGCTGCTGGGCTGGTCATGCAACAGGCTCAGCCAGGCCAGCGCAGCCTGTTCCTGGGCGGGTGTGGGCGTAACGTTCACGGTGCTTTCCCTGGCGTGCGTGGAGGCGGTGGTTCGCGAAGGCTGGCCTTGCAGGCTTCGAGGGCGCGCATCATATGTTTTTCCACGGCACTTTGGGACAGCCCCATGGCCTTGGCGATCTCTGCATATTTGCGACCGTGGATGCGGTTGAGCAGGAAAATCTGCCGGGTGCGCTCGGGCAAGCTGCGCAAGGCGGCTTCGACATGGCGCAGATCATTGCCGGCCTCCAGCGCCGCCTGGAACTCGCACCTCTGGTTGTCTTGCTGCTCCGGCAACCAGCCTTCATTGCTGCGCACTCGGGCGCCTTCAGTGCGCAAATGATCGATGGCGATATTGCCCGCGCAGCGCAGCAGGTAGGTACTGAGCTCTTCGACCTGCACCAGGGGGCGGCGCCAGAAACGCAGGAACAAATCCTGCACCAGGTCGGCCGCGGTGGCGCGGCAACCGACGCGGCGGCTGACCAGGGCCTCCATCTGCGAACGCTGGGACAAAAATACCTGCAGGAAATGCGCTCGCCCACCGGCCGCATCGGTGTGCGGGCTGTCCTGGGGTTCCGGCGGTGGACTGATCATCATGGCAGGCTCAGGACAGGGCGAA
Organism: Pseudomonas sp. OST1909; assembly: GCF_015277575.1. NCBI lineage: Bacteria > Pseudomonadati > Pseudomonadota > Gammaproteobacteria > Pseudomonadales > Pseudomonadaceae > Pseudomonas > Pseudomonas sp. OST1909. The sequence goes on along the minus strand of NZ_CP063780.1, from coordinate 1,489,683 downwards.
TGCCGCAACAGGGCTGGCCAGCAGGCTCAGGCCCGCCAGGATCAAGGCCAGCCTTGGGCGATAAGGCAGCAGCAACACCAGCAGCAAGGCGCTGAGCATCAACACCGCGCACCACTGCACCAGGCCCTGGCTCCAGCCGGCGGCAAGCACCGCGGGCCAGATCGCGACAATCAGCAGCAACCAACCGCCCACGCGCAGCCCCAAACGCCGAGTGGGCGTGGGTTTGCTGTGCAGCAGCTCGCCGTGGTGACGGTCTGTGGACAGGCATAGCGCAGTAAACCCGGCGTAGCACATCAGCAGCGCGAGCAGCATCAGCTGGCCTCCTGCTTGAGCGTCAGGCCACGTGCACGTTCGGCCTTGGGTTGCGGCGCGGTGCGATGGTGCATCTTCCAGGCCGCCCAGGCGAGAAACGCGCCACTGGCCAGGCAGGTCAGGTCGAAGCCGGCCATGGCCCAGTCGCCATTGACCAGAGAAACACCCAAATGCTGCGAGGTGGTGCTGGCGTTAAGCAGTGGGACCGCCGCAAACAGCAACGCGCCGAAGCTCAGTTGCTCGACCCAACCCTGGCGACCGCGACGCAACATGGCGTGCAGCAGGCTCAGGCCCCAGGCGGTAAAGAAGGCTTGTACTTCCCAGTCGGAACGCTCGGCGAAACTCACCGGCAACAGTCGGTTGGACCAGAAAAACGCAGCGATGGCGATCATCAGCCCGGACATGCTGGCAATGTTCAACACTTCTACCAACCGCAGTTCAAACGGCATCACCGAAGTTTTGGCATGCTTGAGCTGGCGCTTGCCGAGCCAGATCACCAGCCCCGTGCCGATCATCGCCGTGCCCGCCAGGCCGCAGATAAAGTACAACCAACGCAGCACGGGACCGGCAAAATGGCCCATGTGCAAACCATAGAAACTACCACCAATCACCGCAGGCAAAGACGGCTCGCCACTGGCCCGCAACAGCTCGCCAGTGGTGCCGTTGAACGACAGGGTATTGCCAAAGGCGTGCACCACGCTGTCGGAGCCAGCGCGAAACACATTCACCGAGGCGTTGACATCACCAGGGTTATTGACCGCCAGCCGCCCCACATGGCCGCCCGCCCACTGCTCGCGCGCCTGCTGGTACATCGGCAGTAACGGCAGCAACTGACCGGGCTGGCCGAGGGCCGGCGCATTGTTGGTAGCGGGGAACAACTCATCGAAGAACGCCCGGCTGTCGTCGCCATAGGACGCCATGATGGGCGCGGGCATGACCATGTTCATGAAAATCACCAGGCTGCTGTAGGTGATCATCAGGTGAAACGGCAGCACCAGCACGCCCACCGCGTTGTGCCCGTCGAGCCAGGAGCGCTGGCCTTTGCGCGGGCGGAAAGTGAAGAAGTCCTTGAAGATTTTCTTGTGGGTGATGATGCCGGTGATCAGCGCGACCAACATCACCATCGCGGCGATGGTCGACAGCCAGCGGCCCCACGGGTAAGGCATTTGCAGCTGGAAGTGGAACCGATAGAAGAACTCGCCGCCCTTGCTGTCGCGGGCCTGCACGGGTTGGCCGCTGACCGGGTCGAGGGTTTTCTGGATGAAGGTGCCGCGCTTGCCGGGCTCAACCTTGTCTTGCCACATCACGGACAGGCCGGGATCACGATGGGTAGGCAAGGTAATAAACCAGCGTGCGGCCGTGGGCGCCTGTTGTTGCAGGTAATTCTGGGCTACGGCAAGGCTGCGCCCGTCGTCCAGGGGATGGGCCTGCACTTCGGGCTGCATCCAATGGGTAATTTCGTCTTTGAAATAGGCCAGGGTGCCGGTCAGGAAAATCGCAAACAGCAGCCAGCCGAAGATCAATCCGGCCCAGGTATGCAGCCAGGCCATGGCCTGGCGAAAGCCCTCTTTCATGTGCGCGCCACCCAGAAACCAACGCCGGCCAACGTGGCAAACAGCGCACTTGGCACCATCACCCCGGCCCAGGCGCGCCAGGCCGTGCGGCAAGCGAAACACCAGAGCACCGCCAGCAGGTAGAACACGAACGAACTCATCATGCCGGTGACCACCGCATCGGCGCGGGAAGTGGGCAACCAGAGCGCCAGGCAGATGGCGGCCAGGGAGGCCATCAAGTAACCACCGATCACAGCCGCCAGCACGCGCGAGGTGACGGCGAGGCGATAGGAAATGGGCAATGCGGTTTTGCTTTTCATGCGGCAGGCGCCAAGTTCATCAACGCGCAATATTAATGATAAATATTCTCATAAGCAAAAGAGAACGGATGAATCACCTGCCCTGGCCGATTGCCGAAGCTCGTTACCCGCCCTACAATGCGAACAATTCTTGTTCTCTAAAGCATGTCAATGCTTGTGGAGTGATCGCGTTGCAGCCGTCCAACACCGTCGAAGTTTTGTATAACGACCATCACCACTGGCTCACCGGCTGGTTGCGACGCAAGCTCGGCTGCCCGGAAAATGCGGCCGACCTGGCCCAGGACACCTTTATTCGCGTGCTCAGCGCACGGGATACCCCGACACTGATCGAGCCCCGCGCCTTCCTCACCACCGTGGCCAAGCGCGTGCTGTGCAACTTCTATCGCCGCCAGGACCTGGAGCGCGCCTACCTCGATGCCTTGGCGCAAATGCCCGAGCAGGTGGCGCCATCGGAAGAAGACCGCGCAATCATTCTGCAAACCCTGCTGGAGCTGGACCAACTGCTCGACGGCCTGCCCCGGCTGGTTAAACGCGCGTTCCTGCTGGCCCAGCTCGACGGCCTGACCTACGCGCAAATCAGCGCAGAACTGGGCATTTCCATCGCCACGGTCAAACGCCACCTGACCAAAGCCGCCATGCGCTGCTACTTCGCCCTATGAACGTGTCCAGCCAAGTCGCCGAACAAGCCGTGCACTGGCTGCTGGAAATGCAGCAAGGCGCGCTCACCCCTCGCCAGCAAGCGGCCTGGCAACAATGGCTGAACGCCCACAGCGAGCACCAGCGTGCGTGGGAGCAGATTCAACAGGTCAATCAGCGCTTGCGCGGGATGCCCTCGCCCCTGGCCCATGCAGCCTTGAATGCACCGCGCTCCAGCAGCCGACGCCAGGCGCTGAAGTTGCTGCTGATCCTGGGCGCTGGCTCGGCAGCGGCCTGGAGCCTGCGTCAGCAACATATTCTGCCGCCGCTGAGCGCCGACTATCGCAGCCCGGTTGGCCAGCGCCGTACGGTGCAATTGGCCGACGGCAGCCAGTTACAGCTCAACACCGGCAGCGCGGTGGATGTGCATTTCGACGGTCGGCAGCGCCTGGTACGCCTGCTCGAAGGGGAAATCCTGCTCACCTCCCGTGCCGGTGATACGCCGTTGCGCGTGCTGACCGGCCAGGGCCTGCTCAGCAGCCAGGCGGCGCGCCTGAATGTGCGCCAGTTCAACGACCACACCCAATTGGCGGTGCTGGCCGGCCAGGTCGAGGTGATGCCCAACAACTACAGCGGCTTGCCGCTGAGCGTCGATGCCGCACGCCAGGTCAATTTCACCCGCAAGGGCTGGGACACCCCACGCGCCACCGACGCCAACTGCGGCGCCTGGGCCGACGGTATGTTGGTGGCTGCACACATGCGCCTTGAAGACTTCTTGAATGAACTGGGGCGCTATCGTCGCGGCCAGCTCAATTGTGACCCGCAAGTGGCAAACCTTTTGCTGTCCGGCAGCTACCCGCTGGATAACAGCGAACGCATTCTGGACCTGCTGGAAATCAGCCTGCCAGTGAAAGTTCGGCGTTTCACCCGCTATTGGGTGACCGTGCAGGCCCGGGCCTGAATTTATTTTGCATTTGTGTGAGCCGTTTTCCGCACCTGGCGTGACAGAGAAGGAAAGCCACCTTGATCCTTCCTTCTCAGGACCACCTTCATGCCCCAGCAACCGACGCTTCTTGCCCGCACCTTGCGCCAACTCCTACTGGGCGCCAGCCTCAGCCTGACCGTGCTGCCTGCGGTGATGGCCGCCGACGCCAAGGCGTACCACATCGCGCCGACCACCCTGGAAGCGGCCCTGAACCAATTTGGTCGCCAAGCCGGTGTGCTGGTGTCGTTCGGTTCTGATGTGACGGCTGGTATGCAAAGCCACGGCCTGTCGGGCAATTACAGCGCGGCCGAGGGCCTGAGCAAACTGCTGGAGGGCACCGGCCTGCAAGCCCGGGCCGAGGGCGACAACGCCTTCAGCCTGCAACCGGCTGGCGCCCCCGCCACCCTCGAACTGCAAACCTCCAACGTGGTCGGCGACTGGCTCGGTGACGCGGCGCAAACCAACGTGTTCGAACACCCCGGCGCCCGTGATGTGATCCGCCGCGAAGAGTTCGAACGCCAAGGTGCAACCCAAGCTCGCGACGTGCTCAACCGCATTCCCGGCGTCAACGCCCCGGAAAACAACGGCACTGGCAGCCATGACATGGCGCTGAACTTCGGCATTCGCGGGCTCAATCCGCGCCTGGCATCGCGCTCCACGGTGCTGATGGATGGCATCCCGGTGCCCTTCGCGCCCTATGGCCAGCCGCAGTTGTCCTTTGCACCGATCAGCATGGGCAACATGGACGCGGTAGACGTGGTCCGTGGCGGCGGTGCGGTGCGTTATGGCCCGCAAAACGTCGGCGGCATCGTCAACTTCGTGACCCGCGCTATCCCGGATGCGCCCACGGTCAAAGGCGGCTTGCAGACCGAAACCAGCCCGTCTTCCAGCCACGACGGTTTCAAGACCACCGGCAACCTGCTCGCCGGCGGCACTGCCGACAATGGCCTGGGCGGCGCGATCCTGTACTCCGGCACCCGCGGCGGCGACTGGCGCGAAAACAGCAACACGCGCATCGACGACCTGATCCTCAAGGGCAAATACCAACTGGACGACGCCAACAGCTTCAACGCCATGGCGCAGTACTACGAAGGCCAGGCCGACATGCCCGGAGGCTTGAACGTCAAGGACTACAAGGCCGACCCGTATCAGTCCACCCGCCCCTACGATAAATTCTGGGGCCGCCGTACGATGTTCAACGTCGGCTATCGCTACGAGCAAGACCGCCGCGAATTCACGGTCAACAGTTTCTTCACCAAGACCCTGCGCAGCGGTTACCTGGACCAGGGCAGCTTCCTGTCGCTGTCGCCACGCGAATACTGGGTACGCGGCCTGGAAACCCGCTTCGCCCAGGGCTTCGACCTTGGCCCGACCAGCCATGAAGTGGGTGTCGGCTACCGCTATATCAATGAAGCCGGTCACGAGTTGCGCTACCGCACGCCGATTGCCGCCAACCAGCAAATCCCCACCACCAACAGTCGCAACGACCGCGACACCCGTGGCGGCACTGAAGCCAACGCGTTCTTTATCGACGACCGCATTGATATCGGCAAGTGGACCATCACCCCGGGCGTGCGCTACGAGATGATCAAGTCTGAGCAAACCAACAATCTGAGCAACGTCAAATACAAGGGCGACTACAACACCGCGCTGCCGGCGCTGAACGTGCTCTATCACCTCACTGACGACTGGAACCTCTACGCCAACACCGAGGGCTCGTTCGGCAGCGTGCAGTACAGCCAGATGCCCAACCGCGTGAACAGCGGCGAAGTAAAACCGGAAAAAGCCCGCACCTGGGAACTCGGCACGCGCTACGACAATGGCAGCCTGCGCGCCGAAATCGGCGCGTTCCTGATCAACTTCGACAACCAGTACGACAGCAACCAGACCAACGACACGGTGATCGCCCGCGGTGAAACCCGTCACCAGGGCATCGAGTCGAGCATCAACTATGCGCTCGACGGCCTGAGCCCGGCGCTGGCGGGTTTCGATGTGTATGCCACTTATGCCTATGTCGACGCGACCATTCGTGAAGACGGCCCGAACAAAGGCAACCGCGTGCCCTTCTCGTCCAAGCACAAAGGCACCCTCGGCGTGGGTTACACCGAAGGCCCGTGGAAGCTGAATGTGGACAGCAGCTACCAGAGCAGCCAATTCGCCGACAATGCCAACACCCAGGCCGAAAGCGCCGACGGTGCCAATGGACGCATCCCCGGCTACATGCTGTTCAGCAGCCGCGCGGCCTATGACTTCGGCCCGCAATTGTCGGATTTGAATGTGGCGGTGGGGGTGAAGAACATCTTCAACAAGCAGTACTACACCCGCTCGTTTGACGACAACAACAAAGGCAAGTACGTGGGTGAGCGGCGCACGGTGTATGTGCAAACCTCTATCGCGTTCTGACCCAAATCTGCAGAACAACACAGAACCTACTGTGGGAGGGGGCTTGCTCCCGATGGCGGTGTGTCAGTCGGTACATTTGCCACTGATATACCGCTATCGGGAGCAAGCCCCCTCCCACATTGGCCCCCAGTGGCTTCAGCTGCCCGCCAGGCAACTGGGGGTGGCGGCCACCAACGCATCGATGGCACACCGCGTCTTGGCCGGCATATGCACCGCCGTCGGCCAGACCACATGGATCGGCGCAGGCTGTTCGCGATAGCTGGGCAGCACCGCTTCCAATTGCCCCCGCAGCGCATAGTGAGCAATCAACCAACTCGGCAACCAGGCCAGGCCCACGCCCGCGATGGCGGCATCGGCTAGCGCCTGGAGGTCGTCCACTATCAGGGGCGAAGCCAGGCGCGAGCGATGCGTGGTGTTGCTGCGATACGCAATGCCGCGATGAGCGGCCAGGTCTTCGATACTCTCAATGGCACCCTTGCGCTGCAGATACGCCGGTGACGCTGCCAGCCCCATGGCCTGTTGGCCCAGGCGACGGGCACTCAGGCGGTCGGTGTCCGGTAACGGGCCGATGCGTACGGCCATATCGAAGCCTTCCTGCGCCAGATCGATCATGCGGTCGGAGAAGCAAATCTCGATTTCAAGTTCAGGGTAACGCTCCATCAGGCCCCACAAGGCCGGTGCCGCATAGTGGTGCCCGAACGCCAGCGGCACACTGACCCTCAGTCGTCCCCGTGGTTGTTGCCGGCCACTTTCGAGCACCGATTCGGCCGCTTCCAGTTCGGCCAATGCGCGCAGGCAATGTTCGTAGTAGGCCTGCCCATCCTCGGTCAACCGCTGGCGGCGTGTGGAACGCTGCAACAGGCACGTGCCCAGCCGCGCCTCCAGACGCGCCAAGCCTTTACCGACGGCCGAGCGTGTAAGGTTCAGGCGCTCGGCGGCGTCGGTCAGGTTGCCGCTCTCGACGATTTGCAAAAACAGCTCAACGCCATCAAAACGCGGGGTAGCCATGCGTCAATTGTCGCCCTTGATTCCCATATCGATGGAAAACTTATCACGAATAACGAATTCGATTCCCGAGAGAATAGAGCCCTCCCCTATTTGAAAGGAACTCGTCATGCCGTCCGCCGCTGCTGCATCGGCCCTCAACCCGCCGAGCGCCGCCAGAAATGCCCTGGCCCTCACCGCCGTTTGCCTGGTGGCCCTCATGTTCGGCCTGGAAATCTCCAGCGTGCCGGTGATCCTGCCGACGCTGGAACAGGAATTGGGTACCGGCTTTCAAGACGCCCAATGGATCATGAATGCCTACACCCTGGCCTGCACCAGCGTGCTGATGGCGGCGGGCACGCTGGCGGATCGCTTCGGTAGGCGGCGCGTGCTGGTGCTGTGTCTATGGGTGTTCGCCCTGGCCTCGCTGGCGTGTGGCCTGGCCAACGATGCGCCGACACTGATCGTGGCGCGATTCATCCAGGGCATTGGCGCCGGCGCGATGATGATTTGCCAGTTTGCCATCTTGTCCCACCAGTTCCGCGAACCGGCGGCGCGGGCGCGAGCCTTCGCGATATGGGGCGTGATTGCCGGCGTGGGCCTGGGTTTCGGGCCGATGATCGGGGCAGTGATACTGGCCGTGGCGGACTGGCGCTGGGTTTTCCTGGTGCATGTACCACTGACCTTGTTTACCTTGGCGCTGCTGCACATCAGCGTGCAGGAATCCCGTGACCCGGCCAGCCATCGCCTCGACATTGCCGGCATGTTGACCATGACGCTGGCGGTGTTTGCGCTGGTCTACTTCATCATCCAAGGCAGCGAGAACGGTTTCGGCACCCCGGCGATGCTCGGCTGGGCCGGCCTGTCGGTCTTCGGACTGCTGCTGTTTATCTTGATTGAGCGGCGCAGCGCCCATCCGATGTTCGACTTCTCGGTGTTCCGCATCCAACGTTTCAACGGCGCCTTGATGGGCTCAATCGGCATGAACTTCAGCTTCTGGCCGTTCATGATCTACTTGCCACTGTATTTCCAGGCGGGCCTGGGTTACGACACGCTGACCACCGGCGCGGCGCTGCTCGCGTACACCTTGCCCACTTTGTTGGTGCCGCCATTGGCCGAACGCCTGGCCCTGCGCTTTGGCGCCGAATGCATCATCCCCCTGGGCCTGGGGACGATGGGCGCAGGTTTTTTGGGCATGGCCGCGGTTAATTACGCCGAACAGCCCAGCACAGCACTGGTGCTGCTCAGTTGCGCGATCGCCGGCATTGGGCTGGCACTGACCAATTCGCCGACCACCAATACCACCACCGGCGCCGTCTCGACTGACCGCGCAGGCATGGCCTCGGGCATCGACTTCAGCGCACGGCTGATCACCCTGGCGCTCAACATCGCATTGATGGGGCTGGTGCTGTTGCTCGGAATCAGCCATCACCTGGCCAATGTATTGCCGGCCAGCACGGCGGCGGATTGGGCAACCCTCAGCCAGCATATTGCGGCGGGCAAGCTGAACGCGCCTGGACTCACACGCCTGGAGGCACAGACGGCCCTGCGTAGCGGCGCTGGTTGGGCCATGCTGTTTGCGGGCTTGGGCGCTTGCGGGTTGGCCGCTCTGAGCCGGTATTTCTTCCAGCGACGGCGTTGAACGAAAACGGGCCTGCATATGCAGGCCCGTTTTCAGTGGGGAATGAAAAAACAGTTAGCTGTTAATGACAGCGTTTTCGTTTTCCAGGAATTCCTCTTCCAGCGCGTCTTCATTCACTTTGTTGATCGGCTGGTTTTTCCCGGCAGCGCGAGGCTTGCCTTGCAGTTTGCCGAACAAGTGTTCCAGCGCATGATCCAGCTTGGTGGCGGCGCCATCGATCGCTTGCTCCAGCGTATCGGCTTTATGGCACACGGAAACTGGCTGGTGGCCCTTTGGCCGTGCTTCCAGGCGGCAACTTAAATCGTGGGGTCCGGGCTTGTCGCCGTTCTCGTCCCGCAGGTAGACCTCAACGCGGGTCAGGTCTTCTTCATAACGTTCGAGCGTGCTCTCAATGGTAGTACGTACCCACTCCTCCAGTCGGATGCTGCTTTCAATATGGTTATCGCTATTGACTTGGATTTGCATAGTTCTTCCCTTATTTCAGCTAGCTCGCCAGAGATCACAAACTGCAACACCGGGGTGGTGAAACCATGACCTCTTGATTACACAATTGAGCACCTGCTGAAACAATTCAACCCCTTTGCAAAGATAAATCCCACATTACAAATTAACCCTGACGACGAGCAAAAACGCTGGTAGGGTGGGGAGTTAGTTACAACTTCTTACGTCCTGTTTCCTCACAATTGCCCCTCTCCCAACGGGTGCAAACCGCGAAAAATCCCTGCTTCCTCCACCAGCCAGTCGTGCACCGCGCGCACGCCGGGGTGGCTCAATGCACCTGGCGCATACAGCAGCACATAGCGCTTATGGTTGGGCACGGCCAGGCCAAACGGCACAATCAGGGTGCCGCGCTCCAGTTCATCATTGAGCAACGTGCGCCGCGCAATCGCTACCCCCATGCCGGCAATGGCGGCTTCGATGGTCAGGTGGTTGCGGTTGAAGGTATGCCCGCGCCGCACGTCGGCACCGTGGTGGCCGATGGCATTCAGGTAGAACTCCCACTCGGCATATTCATAACTCCCACGCCAGGCAGTGATGTCGTGCAGCAGCGGAAAATGCGTCAGATCGGCCGGGCCATGCAACGGCGGCCGTCCACGTAGAAGGCTGGGGGCGCACACCGGGAATATCTGCTCGTCCAACAGGGCTGTGGATAACAAGCCGGGGTAGCTGCCATCGTTGAGGTCGATGGCCAGGTCGAAGTCGCCTTCATGCAGGGCGATGCTGCTGTCTTCGGCGACCATGCGCAGTTGGATGTCGGGAAAGCGCTGCTGCAAACGTGGCAGGCGCGGCGTCAGCCACTTGCCGAGAAACGAGGGGATCGAGCGCAGGCGCAGGGTGCCGCTGATCATCCCGGCATCCAAGCGCTGCAACTCCGCATCAATGCTCCCGTAAGCCTCGCCGACCACCGCCGCCAGGCGCTGCCCCTCGGCGCTGAGTTCAACCCCGCGGGCGCGCCGATGAAACAGCCGAAAGCCCAGGCGCTCCTCCAACTGGCGAATCTGCTGGCTCACCGCCCCCGGCGTGATGTGCAGTTCTTCGGCGCAGCGGGTGAACGACAGATGCCGTGCAGCGCAAGAAAACACATGCAGCCACACATAGGTCTGGCCGTGAAGGGGGCGGGTCATAGCGTTTAGTCCTGCTAAAGGGTGTCTTAGGATAATTCGTTGGTCAGTGCCGATCCAGAGGCTCAGTATCGCGCCAATTCCGCCTGCTCTACAAAACATGGCAGCGATTTCTACTCCATTGCTTGTAAGGCTTTAGCATGGCTATCAGTGTTTTCGATCTATTCAAGGTGGGCATTGGCCCCTCCAGTTCCCATACCGTCGGCCCGATGCGCGCTGCCGCGACGTTCGCCCAGGCCCTGACCGATCAGCATTTGCTCAGCCAAACCCGCCGCGTTGAAGTGCGCCTGTACGGCTCGCTGTCCGCCACCGGCGTAGGCCATGCCACTGATCGCGCCTGTGTGATGGGCTTGATGGGCGAATGGCCGGACCGCGTCGATCCCACCTCGATCAATGCGCGTATCCAGCAACTGCGCGAGTCGGGTCAATTGCTGTTGGCCGGCTCCCAGGCAATCGCTTTCAACTGGCACACCGACCTGTTGCTGCTGGATGAAAGCCTGCCTTACCACCCCAACGCCATGTCCCTGCACGCCTATGGCGACAACGGCCTGCTGAGCGAGCAGACCTATTACTCGGTAGGCGGTGGTTTCATCATCGAGGCCGCCGAAGCCGCATCAGGCATTGCGCCGACCAGCGACGTGCAATTGCCCTACGACTTTTCCAGTGCTGTGGAACTGCTGGCGTTGTGCAACAAGCACGGCTTGCGGGTTTCTGAACTGATGATGGCCAACGAACGTGCGTGGCGCAGCGACGAAGACATCCGCAGCGGCCTGCTGCACATCTGGTCGGTGATGCGCGAATGCGTGGAACAGGGCCTGCGCGATGAAGGCATCCTGCCCGGCGGCCTGGACGTGCCGCGCAGGGCGGCGAAATTGCACCGCAGCCTGCTGGAAATCGGCAAACCCAATGTGATCACTTCAACCTTGTCGGCGATGGAATGGGTCAACCTGTTCGCCCTCGCCGTCAACGAAGAAAACGCCGCCGGCGGGCGCATGGTCACTGCCCCGACCAATGGCGCGGCCGGCATCATCCCGGCGGTGCTGCATTACTACATGAAATTCAACGCCGACGCGTCTGACGACGATGTGGTCAATTTCTTCCTGGCCGCCGCCGCCGTCGGCATCCTCTGCAAGAAAAACGCCTCGATCTCCGGCGCCGAAGTCGGCTGCCAGGGCGAAGTGGGCTCGGCCTGCGCCATGGCCGCGGCCGGCCTGGCCGATATTCTCGGCGCCACCCCCGAGCAACTGGAAAACGCCGCCGAAATCGGCCTGGAACATAACCTCGGCCTGACCTGCGACCCGGTCGGCGGCCTGGTGCAGGTGCCGTGCATCGAGCGTAATGCCATTGCCGCGGTCAAGGCGATCAACGCCACGCAAATGGCCCTGCGCGGTGACGGCAAGCACTTCATTTCCCTCGACCGGGTCATCCGCACCATGCGCGATACCGGCGCCGATATGCATGACAAATACAAAGAAACTTCACGGGGCGGCCTGGCGGTCAGCTGGGTGGAGTGCTGATCGGAGCACTGCTACCCGCCCCAACGTGAGCCCGCGCAAAAATAATAACGAGGCAATACCGATGACTGATGTACGTACACCTGCTGCCGAAAATCCTGTATCCGAAGCAAGCGTGACCACCGGCTGGACCAAACACGACACCACCTGGATGCTCGGCCTCTACGGCACCGCCATCGGCGCCGGCACCCTGTTCCTGCCGATCAACGCCGGCGTCGGCGGTTTCTGGCCGCTGATCGTACTGGCGCTGCTGGCTTTTCCGATGACTTTCTTCGCCCACCGTGGGCTGACGCGCTTTGTGTTGTCGGGTAAATCCGGCGACATCACCGAAGTGGTCGAGGAACACTTTGGTGTCGGCGCCGGCAAGCTGATCACCCTGCTCTACTTCTTTGCGATCTTCCCGATCCTGCTGGTGTACAGCGTGGCACTGACCAACACATTGGGCAGTTTCATGGAGCACCAACTGCACATGACCCCACCGCCCCGTGCGATCTTGTCCCTGGTGCTGATCCTCGGCCTGATGGCCATCGTGCGTTGTGGCCAGGGTGTGATCGTCAAGGCCATGAGTGTGCTGGTGTACCCTTTCGTTGCTGCGCTGTTGCTATTGGCTGTCAGCCTGATTCCCAACTGGAATGGCGCGTTCTTCGCCTCCGCCAGCGAAGGCATGCCGCTGCCGCTGTTCTTCAAGACGCTGTGGCTGGCGATCCCGGTGATGGTGTTCTCGTTCAACCACTCACCGATCATCTCCGCTTTCGCCGTGGACCAGAAGCGCGTCTACGGCGCCCAGGCCGAGCGAAAAAGCAGCGGCATCCTCGCCACCGCCCACACCATGATGGTGCTGACCGTGATGTTCTTCTGCTTCAGTTGCGTACTGGCGCTATCGCCCGCTGACCTGGCCGCCGCCAAGGCGCAGAACATCTCGATCCTGTCGTACCTGGCCAACCACTTCCAAACCCCGGTGATCGCCTACGCCGCGCCGCTGATCGCACTGGTGGCGATTACCAAATCGTTCCTGGGCCACTACATCGGTGCCAGCGAAGGCTTCCAGGGCTTGATCGTCAAATCCCTGCGCGGGCGCAACCGCTCGATGTCGGCGAAATGGCTGGAACGCTGCACCGCGCTGTTCATGGTGCTGACCTGCTGGGCCGTGGCCACCTTCAACCCAAGCATCCTGGGCATGATCGAAACCATGGGCGGACCGATTATCGCGTGCCTGCTGTTCCTGATGCCGATGTACGCGATTCGCCGCGTGCCATCGCTGCGCCAGTATTCGGGCCAGCTGTCGAACGTGTTTGTAGTGGTGATCGGGTTTGATTGCGCTGTCTGCGATCGTTTTTTCCGTGATGCCCTGAAATAGCTCACCTGCCTGAGTAACAACACAGACCCAATGTGGGAGGGGGCTTGCCCCCGATAGCAGTCTTTCAGCCGAGTATTTATTGGCTGATACACCGCTATCGGGGGCAAGCCCCCTCCCACATTGAGCTTCCAACGCCTGTACGGCACGGCCCTTGCTGTAGAACTTTTGAGGAAAACGGAATTTGGCCGATGGTCAGGCAATGCGAACTAATCCTGACACCGGCCGTCAATGACTGCATGTTCTTATCAGGCGGTAACGCACCATGGACAATCCTTTTCAGATCATCACCGACACCTTCACCCCCCAATACCGCGTCAATCTGAGCATCCAGCGGCTGGACGGCAGCATCATGCTCACCCTCTCGGACGAGACCGGCGTGGTGGCCAAGCGCATGATCAGCGCCGAACAGCGCAACGACCCGCAGCGCCTCAAACGCCTGGTGCAAAGCATCCAGTTCGGTATCGCCATCGAACAGGGTCATAGCGCCGTGGAAATCCTCGAACTGATGACGGACGGCGACAGCCACAAACTCCTGCAGCGACCGCCCGCCCGCACCCTGCCCTTCAGCGTGGGGCTTTAAAGCTCGCCCTTCTCGGTCTCCAGGCTCGCCTCGCCTTTGCGACGCGGGCTTTCGACCTTCACCGAAGGGAACGCCGACGACGCATAGCGCACCACCAGGATCGCGAACGCCAACAGCAGGATGCCACCGCACAGGTAGATGATGCCTACATCCGGCGGGTTGTGGTGCGACACGTTGGAGATCAGCAAACGCGTAAGCGCGGTGATTGCCACATAGATCAGGAAGCGTACCGGCATGTGGTTGGTCTTGAAGTAAATCCCGACCATCGCGCCCAGTTCCAGGTAGATGAACAGCAGCAAGATGTCATCGATCTTGATGTGCCCATTTTCCAGCATCCCCAAAAACTCCATCACCGCTGCCCAGGCGGTCACCGCACCAATGGCAAACAACGCCAGGTAGTGAAACGACTCGACAAACAGATTGCCCAGGGATTCGGCCAGCCCGTGGACTTGCTGGCGCAGCCTTTCGGCCCAGTTGATTTTCACGATGATGCTTCCTTAGGTCGGTTCGACCGGATAATGCGGGTTGGACGTGACGGTTGTTCTGTATGCAGAAAAAAGGCCATAGACAGGGTATTGAGATGATGGCGGGCTGATATTAGGCACTTAATCAATCTTTGTGGCGAGAGAGCTTGCTCCCGCTGGGGTGCGCAGCGCCCCCCTTTCCCAGCTACATTAAAAACCTACTATCCAAACCCCGGCGTTTGGCTTATCCTTTTCACTGTATGCAAATACAGTAGTCGCAAAAGACAACTATCGTGAAGGCATGTGAGGTGGTGAATGGCCGTCGAAGTGGTATACCGCAGCAGCCGAGATCTGGAGCGTTTGTTCATGGATAAAGCCGAAGCTGACCGTCATGACAAGATGCTTGAACTCGCTGAGTTGCTGGCAGAGGTGTTGCAAAAAGCCGTGCCATCTTTGAGTGAGCAGCAGGTGGAGGAAGCCGGGATCTACATGGCGAAGAACCGCGATGTATTTGCCAAGGCATTCAAAAGCCAGCCGGACGCGTTGTCCGAGTTGCTGAACGCGGTGGCAGAGTAAAGCCCGAATTGAACAGGCCCTGAATCATGGATTCAGGGCCTTTTTAATGCCCGGCCTATTTGTACAGCAGACGTTCGGCCAGCTCATCGGCGACCCGTGCGGGGGAGCGCTTTTCGGCTTGGGCGTGGGCGAAGATTTCGGTCAGGCGCGTGCCAATGTTCGACAGGTGCGCGGTAATCCCGGGCAGGTCGGTGCCGGCGTGTTTGAGGGCGACGTAGATCAGGCCGCCGGAGTTGATCACGTAGTCCGGGGCATAGAGGATGCCGCGGCCTTCCAACTGGTCGGCGATGTCCAGGTTGGTCAATTGTGCGCTGGCCGAACCTGCCACGGCGGCGCACCGCAACTGGCCGACGCTGTTGCGGTTGAATACAGCGCCGACGCCGCAGGGCGCGAGGATGTCGCAGGGGGTGCTGAGCAAGGCATCGTTGGCAATCGGGTGGGCGCCCAGTTGTTCCATGGCCAGTTGCACCTTGCCGTGGTCGATGTCGCTGACCAACAGTTCTGCACCCGCAGCGTGCAGTTGCTCAGCCAGGGCATAACCGACGTTGCCCAGGCCCTGCACCGCTACGCGCAAGCCTTCAAGGTTGTCGCTGCCCAGGCGCGCCATGGCGGTGGTACGGATGCCGGTAAATACACCCATGGCGGCATGAGGCGCAGGGTCGCCGGCGGCGGTGGTGCTGGTGACGAAGCGAGTGTGCTGGGCGATGCAATCCATGTCGGCGACCGAGGTGCCGCTGTCGATCGAGGTAATGAAACGGCCGTCGAGTTTTTCGATACAGCGGCCAAACGCCTCGAATAGCGCGGCGCGGCTCTCCACGTGCACAGGGCGGATGATGACCGCCGTACCGCCGCCCACCGCCAGCCCGGCCAGTGCAGCCTTGTAACTCATGCCTTGGGCCAGGCGCGCGGCATCGGCCACGGCACTGTCATCGTTGGGGTAAGCCAGGTAGCGACAGCCGCCCAAGGCAGGCCCCAGGCGGCTGTTATGGATGGCGATGATCGCTTTCAGCCCGGTCACCGGGTCGACGCTCAGGTGCAGCGATTCAAGGCGGGTGCTGTGCATGAGCGCAAACATCAATGAGCTCCCGAATCACTTTTGGTTGTGGGCAAAGTATAGGCTCGCGGCAGAAAACTGCTGGATTTCACTGGAATAAGCCGCGCTGTTTCGTAAGATCCAAGACATAAGCACGCAGGATATTTTTCAAGATACTGGACGAAATTTCCTGGCAAGGCTAAAACGGGGCATCCGCCGGAGAACGCGATGAATCCCCGCACAGCCTTTTTCGCCTGCCTGGACCGTTCACCCCCTGCGCTGTTTGAAGCCGCGCTGTGGATGGCTGCCGAACACGATGCCAGCGTACAGCCGTTGCTGATCCTGCAAGAGCTGCGTGTGCTGCAACAGCAGGTCAGCCTGGGCATGCCCCTGTTGCCGGCCGATGAACTCGGCCAGCCGCTGCTGCGGCGCCTGAATGACCTGGGGTTTGCCCAGGATGACCAGACCCCGTTGCGCCCCGCCGCCGCGCTGCTCGACAAAGTGCTGCGGCGAAAACGCGGGCAACCCTTGGCCATGGGCCTGATCGCCCTGGAAATGGCACGGCGCCTGGATATCCCCATGGTCGGGGTAAATTTCCCCGGCCACTTCCTGCTACGCGTACCCGGTGCCGACCACCTGCTGGACCCGTGCGGCGGTCGACGCTTGTACCCCAACGATTGTCGCGAACTGCTGCACCGGCAATACGGGCCAAAACTCAACTTGCACGCCGACCACCTGCACACCGCCGAGCCTAGGGCGATCCTGCAGCGGCTGTCACGTAACCTGCGCCAACTGCACCTCGCCAACGACGATCCCCTGGCTGCCCTGGTGGACGCCGAGCGCGTACTGGAACTGGGCAATGCCAGCGCCGCCGACTACCTGGCGCGGGCCAGCCTGTACCAGCGCCTGGACTGCCCGAGCGCCGAGCGCTTTGACCTGGAACATGCGCTGATGCTCAGCGAAGACCCGATCCAGCGCCTGCGCCTGACCGAGCGGCTGGGGCACCTGCCGCCCAATTCAGTGGTGCATTGACCTAGGGGGCGTTCTCAATTAGTTTCCCCGCCGCGTTGTCGCCTTAAAGCGGGCCAGGCAAGGCGCAGGCCGCAGGGAATGGTTGTTCCCTTTCCAAGGCCTGCAACGCAGGCTGGCCCGCTTTAAGGCACAACCCGAAGGGCCTGCTGTTGTGCAGGGCTGCGTTGCTCGAAGCTTATTTGGAATGACCAAACCACGCTTCTCGCGCCTTGCCCTGCACAACAGCAGACCCGGCGCGACGGGGAAACTAATTGAGAACGCCCCCCTAGGTGCGATTGAGAATATCGCCAGGCACTGGCGTTTTTAGCGTAGTGGAGCCCGGCGCCCGCACCTGAATAATCAACAGCGCCGCAATCACGGCCGGAATCGCACAGAAGAAGAAAATCTGCTGCACCGGTATATGCATCGCCAGCAACATACTGCCGAACAGCGGCCCCAGGATTGATCCAAAACGCCCTACCCCCAACGCCCAGCCTGTGCCGGTGGCGCGCACCTGCGCCGGGTAGAAATTGCTCGCAAAGGCATTGAGGGTCAGTTGCCCGCCGATGATGCAGAACCCGGCAGCGAACACGCAGGCCACCAGGTAACGTGGATTGTCGTGGTTCAAGCCCAGCAGGATGGTGCACAACGCAGCCGCCGCCAGCACGCCGGACAACAGTCGCACCTTGCTTTTCAGGCGGTCGGCAAACCAGGCCATGAGGATGGCGCCCAAGGTGCCGGCAAACAGGAACATGGACGTGACCAGGTTGGCTTCGTTCAGCGCCAGGCCGCTTTCGAGCAACAGCGATGGCAACCAACTGATCATGAAATACAGCAAAATCAGGCTGACAAAAAAGGTCGCCCAGATCAGCAGCGTCGGGCGCGCGTAGCCGTTGCGAAACAGCTCCACCACCGTCAGTTTGCTGCCTTGTTCCTGCAGGTTTTCAGCTTCGGTCGCGGGCGGCGGTTGCCAGTCGGGCAGCATCCGCGCCGTGACTTTGCGCAGACGCAGATACGGCGGCGCATCGCGCAACAGGCGTGGCAAGGATTCGGGCAACAGCCACACCAGGAACGGGAACAGCAGCAACGGTGTTACCCCACCAGCCAGGAACACCGCCTGCCAACCAAAGCTATCGATAAACCCGGCCGCCACAAAGCCGCCTGCCGCGCCGCCGAACGAAAAGCCGCAGGCCGCCAGGGTCACCATCAAGGTGCGCATGCGCGGCGGCGAATATTCAGACATCAATGCCATGGCACTGGGCATTGCGCCTCCCATGCCGATGCCGCAGATAAACCGCGCCGCCATCAGTGTGGTGAGGGAATTGGCAAACACCATCAGTACGGTCAGGCTGGCGTAGATCAGCACACAGGCCAACAGGATGCGCCGCACGCCGAAACGATCCGCCAGCGGTGTCACCAGCAGCGAGCCGAGGGTCAACCCAAGCAGGTTGGCGCTGAATACCGGCCCGAACGCGGCTTTTTCCAGGCCCCAATCCTGAGCCAGTGCCGGCACTACATAGCCCAGCACCTGGGCGTCGTAGCCATCGGTGACCAGCAGCAACGCCAGCAACACGAGAATCAACCACTGGTAGCGCGACACCGGACGGGCGTCGAGTGCCGCGCGAAAGCTGGCAATCTGATTGTGCATCGCAAGGTACCTTTATTTTTTATTAGGTTGGCACGATCAAATGTGGGAGGGGCTATGGCGTGTCAGGTTGATTGGCGGGGTGGGCCTGCACGAAGGCCGGATGTTGGGCCGCCAACGCCGCCACTCGCCCTATGCGCGAGTACGCCGCCAAGGGCACCTTGAAACGCTCGGCCGCGTACAACTGCGGGATCAGAAACGTATCGGCCAAGCCCGGCTGCTCGCCAAAGCAAAACCCTGTGTCGCCAATCAACTGCTCCACCGCGCCCAGGCCCTGACTGATCCAGTGCCCGATCCACTCCAGCAATTGCGCCTCATCGTGCCCCCACTTGCGCAACAGGTTCTGCGTGCTGGAGTTGTGCAGCGGGTGGATATCGCAGGCGATGATCGACGCTACCGCCCGTTCATGGGCACGGGCTGCCGGATCACTTGAGAGCAGTGGCACCTGTGGATAACGCTCCTCCAGATATTCGATGATCGCCTGCGATTGGATCAACGTCTGCCCTTGATCAGTACGCAACGCCGGCACGCGCCCTTGCGGGTTGATCGCCAGGTACTCGGGCTGGTGATTGGCGCCGCCTGCCGGGACCAGCAGGTTGACGGGCAGCGCGGTGAAATCCAGGCCCTTGAGCGCCAGGGCAATACGTACCCGATACGACGCGGTGGAACGGTAGTAAGTATAGAGTTCCATGACCCTGCCCTCTTAACGTGCCGCAACCACAGTACCGCGGCATTCACCAAAGCCGATGCTGGCAAAACCTTCGCGGCGGCAACGGCCACGCAGGATGATTTCGTCACCATCTTCAAGGAATTTACGTACCTCGCCCGAGGCCAATTCAATCGGCTTCTTGCCGCCTTCGGTAATTTCCAACAGGCTGCCGAACTGCCCCGGCTGCGGCCCGGACAAGGTGCCTGAACCAAACAGGTCGCCGGCCTGCAACTGGCAACCGTTGACGCTGTGGTGCGCAACCATTTGCGCCACTGTCCAGTACATATGCTCGGTATTGCTCAAGGTCAGGCGATGGGCGGGCAGGTTCTGCTCGCGCATTGAGGCTGTGGTGAGCAGCACTTCCAGCTCGATATCAAAGGCGCCCGCGTTCTGATCACGTTTATCCAGCAGATACGGCAGCGGTTGCGGGTCGCCCTCGGGCCGCGCCGGTTGCGCTTTGCGAAAGGGCTCCAGCGCTTCGGCGGTCACCACCCATGGCGAAATACTGGTGATAAAGCTTTTCGACAGGAACGGGCCCAGCGGCTGGTATTCCCAGGCCTGGATATCTCGCGCCGACCAGTCATTGAGCAGGCAGAAACCGGCGATGTGCTCAGCCGCATCGCCGATGGCAATCGCTTCGCCCATGGCATTGCCCTGGCCGATCCAGATGCCCAGCTCCAGTTCGTAGTCCAGGCGCGCGCAGGGGCCGAACGTCGGTTCGGACTGGCCGGCCGGCAGTGTCTGGCCTTTGGGGCGCCGGACCTGCGTGCCCGACGGGCGAATGGTCGACGCACGGCCGTGGTAACCAATCGGCACGTACTTGTAGTTGGGCAACAGGGGGTTATCCGGGCGAAACAGTTTGCCGACGTTCTGCGCGTGCTCGATGCCGACGTAGAAGTCGGTGTAGTCATTGATCTTCGCCGGCAAGTGCATCTGGCAATCGGCGGCGCGGTGCAGCACCTGCGCTTCGCGCTGTTGCAGCTGGCTGCCTTCGGCCAGCAGCTCCAGCAGGCGCTCGCGTAACGCCACGCGTGGCCCACGGCCAAGTTCAAAAAAAGCGTTCAATTGGCCACCCGCTGTTGCCTCAACGGCACGGCGGGCATCACCGTCAAATTCATCCAGCGCGGCGTGCAGGTCGAGGACCATATCGCCGATCGCCACGCCACAGCGCGGGGCCGAGCCGTTGATACTGAACACGCCCAGGGGCAGGTTCTGCAGGGGGAAATCCGCGTGACCGTTGGCCGAGGCCACCCAGCTGCGGGTCTGCGTTGGTTGCGTCATGGGTTATCTCCGATTCGGGTTGAAGGTGGCGGGCAGTGAGGCCCAGCACGCGTCGTAAGCAGGTTGCAGCTGCGGGCACTCCAGGGCGAACTGGGTCGGGCGCAGCACTTGGCTGGTCTCGAACATGAAGGCCATGGTGTTATCGATCTTGTGCGGCGCCAGGTCCGCATTGATGGCCTTGGTGCAGGTCTCGCCATCCGGGCCATGGGCGCTCATGCAGCTGTGCAGCGACGCGCCGCCGGGCAGGAAGCCTTCGGCCTTGGCATCGTAGGCGCCCTGGATCAGGCCCATGTATTCGTTCATCAGGTTGCGATGGAACCATGGCGGACGGAAGGTATTCTCGGCCACCATCCAGCGCGGCGGGAAGATCACGAAGTCGAGGTTGGCCAGGCCATGCACGCTGGTAGGTGAGGTCAGCACGGTGAAGATCGACGGATCCGGATGATCGAAACTCACCGTGCCGATAGTGTTGAAGCGACGCAGGTCGTATTTGTATGGCACGTTGTTGCCGTGCCAGGCGACCACGTTCAGCGGTGAATGGTCCAACTCGCAGGCCCACAGTTCACCGAGGAATTTCTGTACCAGCGTGGTCGGTTGCTTGAGGTCTTCGTAGCGGGCCACTGGCGTGAGGAAGTCGCGAGGGTTGGCCAAACCGTTGCTGCCGATAGGACCCAGGTCGGGCAGGCGCAGCGGGGCGCCGTGGTTTTCAGCGACGTAGCCGCGAGCCTGCGCGTCCAGCAATTCGATACGGAATTTGAGGCCACGGGGCAGCACGACAATTTCCAGCGGCTCGACGTCCAGCACGCCCAGTTCGGTGGCGATGCGCAGGCGGCCCTGCTCCGGCACGATCAGCAGTTCACCGTCGGCATTGAAGAACACCCGCTCCATGGAACGATTGGCGCGGTAGGTATAGATGCTGATGCCCGAAGGTTTTTCCGACCCCGAGTTGGCAACCATGCCGACCAGTCCATCGATAAAGTCGGTCGGCTCACTCGGAATATCCAGCGGGTTCCAGCGCAGACGATTGGGCGTCACTGCGCCCAAGGGTCCACCGGCCATTTGCCGCGCAAGCTTGACGAACGCCGGGTGATTGGCCGACGGCTGGATGCGATACAGCCACGTGCGCCGCGCTTCACTGCGTGCCATGGTGAAGGCAGTGCCGGAAAACAGTTCGGTGTAGAGCCCGTAGGGGGCTTTTTGCGGTGAGTTCTGGCCGACCGGCAGCGCGCCAGGCAAGGCTTCGCTGGCGAATTCATTGCCAAAGCCCGACAGGTATTCGAGGTCCATGGATCTTCCTCTGTACAGAAGTTGTTTTTATCGTAATCCAGTTACGCATAACGTAATTTGATCACTATCGACCGTCAAGCTATAAAGACGCCCATTCATCTCTCGGATTCTCGCCCTTCCATGGAAAAGCCCCGCGACACCGGTAAACAGAAAGTCCGCTCGGCGGAAGTCGGCACCGATATTCTCAAGGCTCTGGCCGAATTGTCCCCGGCCACCTCGCTGTCGCGCCTGGCCGACCATGTGCAGATGCCGGCGAGCAAGGTCCACCGTTATTTGCAGGCGCTGATTGCCTCCGGCTTTGCCGAGCAGAACACCGCCACCAACCATTACGGCCTGGGCCGGGAGGCTTTGCGCGTGGGGCTGGCGGCGCTGGGCAGCATGGATGTGTTGAAAGTCGGCGCCATGCCCCTGGCCGAGCTGCGCGATGAATTGAATGAGACCTGCTTTCTGGCGGTGTGGGGCAACCAGGGCGCGACCGTGGTACAGATCGAGCCGGCAGTGCGCGCCGTTACCGTGGTGACGCAGTTGGGCTCAGTGCTGCCGCTGCTCAGTTCGTCCACCGGGCTGGTGTTCAGCGCTTACCTGCCGTCACGGGAAACGGTGGAACTGCGCGAACGCGAGATTCAATCCGGCACCGCCCACTCGCTGGCGGACGATCAGGCCTACGCCACGGTGTGCGAGCAAATCCGCAGCCGTGGCCTGCACTTTGTGCATGGCCTGCTGATGCCCGGCGTGGATGCGTTGTCGGCGCCGGTGTTCAATGCGGTCGGGCAAGTGGCGGCAGTGATGACCGTGGTCGGCCCGACCTCACTGTTCCATGCCGATGAAGATGGCCCGGCGGCGCAGCACCTGCTGGCGGCGACCCGGGCCGTGAGTTGGCGCATGGGCTATCAGCCCTGAATCAATCGTCGCTGCGCGACAGCGCAACGGCCACGCGGTCTTCCAGCGCCTTGACCTGCGCGCCGGCCACTACGTAGTTGTTGGTCAGCATCGCGAACACCAGCTTGCGCCCGCCGGCGTCGGTGATGTAACCACTCAATGACGACACGCCGCCCATGGAGCCGGTCTTGGCGTGCAGGTTGTTTTGCGCCTGCGTGTCGCGCAGACGGTAGCGCAGGCTGCCGCCGGTCATGCGGTCAGTGCTGCCGGCAATCGGCAGCGCGTTGTACCAGGCGTCGAACCACGGCTGTTTGCTGGCGGCCAGTAGCAGGTCGGTGAGGGTTTGCGACGACACCAGATTGCGCCGCGAGAGGCCGGAGCCGTCGACCTGACTGAACGTGCTGGTGTCCAGCCCCTGACGCTTGAGAAACCCGGCCACCGCCACGGCGCCCGCCGCTGCCGTGCCGTTGTTGGCGGTCTGGCGACCCATGGCCTTGAGCAAGGCTTCAGACATGTTGTTGTTCGAGAGTTTGAGCAGCGGCACGATCAGCTCCTGCAACGGTGCCGATTGGTGCTCGGCCAGCACCGTCACTGCAGCCGGGCTTGCCCCACCCATCACTCGACGCCCCAATACGGTGATGCCCTGTTGCGCCAAGGCTTGTTCGAATAGATTCGCGACCAGTTGCGTCGGCTCCCAGACGCTGACCAATTGCTGGCTCTGCCGCCCCGGCGCCACTGCGCCGCTGAGCTGCAACAGGTTGGTGCCATGGCGACGGTTGATCCCATAGCTGTTACCCGGCCCACTGATGGCGCGGTTGCTCAGTTGCAGGTAATCGGTGGGCGGAAAAATCTCGACACTCACCGGCGAGCCGGCCCGCAGCGCAGCCTTCGCGGTGACCAGTACGCTGCCTGCATCGAAATCCGAATTGGGCGACACGGTCAGCGCCGAAATCTGCGCGCCGTAGTAGGTGGTTTCATCGTCATGGGACCAATCCACCCCCAGCCGCTCGGCATCGAACCAGGTGTCGTCGAACACAAGGTCGCCCTGCACCTGGCGCACGCCCTGGCTGGCCAATTGCGCGGCCAGGGTCTGGTAATCGGCAAACTGAACGGTCGGGTCGCCGAGGCCACGCAGGTACAGGTTGCCGGTCAAACGGTCGCCCTGGCGTATGCCATTGCTCAGCAGTTGGGTGGCGAAGCGGTATTGCGGCCCCAGCACATCCATCGCCGCGGCGGTGGTCAGCAACTTGAGGTTGGACGCGGGCACCAGCCGGGTGCGCGGGTTGTGCTGATACAGCGTGGAGCCCGTGCGGGCGTCACGTACCATCAGCGAGACCGTAGCGCCTTGCAGCGCCGGATCGCTCAACAGTTTATCCAGGGTTGCCGGCGTGGAAGTTTGGGAGACGCTGGCGCAGCCGCCCAGTAAAAAACTCAAACCGACCAGCAGGGTGCCGGTGCGTAACCATTTTACAAAGTGCATCGTTGCGTTTTCCATAAGCATGCAATGGCGGCAACGCTAACAGCTCGCTATCAATGTGGCGACCGCTTTCCTGTGGGAGCTGGCTTGCCTGCGATGCAGACAACTCGGTGTATCAGGCAAACCCAGTCGATGCCATCGCAGGCAAGCCAGCTCCCACAGATAAATGAATCAGAAGGTCAAGGTGCTGGACACCGACACCTGCCGCGCATCGCCCATGGACACAAACTGCGTATTCACCGATGAGGTGTAGTAAGTACGATCGAACAGGTTCTTCACATTGAGCTGGAACTTGACCTTCTGCCCTTCAAGCCGGGTGTCATAGCTGGCGAACACATCGGCCACGGTGTAGCTGGGCAGGTCGAAACTGTTGGCCGCGTCACCTGCCCGCTCGCCGACATAACGCGCTCCGGCGCCGACGCGCAGTTGATCGCCGCCCAGGATACTGCCGAAGTCATACACCGCCGACAACGAGCCGGTGCTTTTTGCCACATTCTGCAGGCGATTGCCTTTGAGCTTAGGGTCTTCGGTAACCTCGGCATCGGTATAGGCATAGCTGCCAATCAGGCTCCATTTATCCGTCAGTTGGCCGCTGGCATCCAGCTCCAGACCGCGAGAGCGCACCTTGCCGGCCACGCTGTACTCCGAGGTCAGGCCCTCGCCTACCTGCACCAACACGTTGCGTTTATCGATGGTGAACAGCGCGGCACTGGCGGTGATGCGCCCCGGCAGGTCGAACTTGGTACCCAGCTCCCAGGCTTTGGATTCTTCCGGCTGCAAACTGCCACTCAACACGGTTTTATTGGCCAGCGGCGCGATGGTGGAGTTGGGTTTGAACGACTCGGTATAACTGCCGTAGAACGACAATTGATCAGTGTAGCGATACACCAGCCCGGCCCGTGGTACCCACTTCTGGCCATTGCCGTCGGTGTTGGCGGTAAACGGCACGCCTTTGCCGGCGTATTGGTCGTACATCTGGTAGCGCGCACCGCCGACCAGAATCCATTGATCGTTGAGGTGGATGGCATCCTGGAAGAACAGCGAATCGCTGCGCAGCAGGTCGGTCTGGTTGCTGTCCGGCGCGCTGACTTTGGAACCGGCGACTTCATTGCCGTACACCGGGTTGTTGTAATCGAAGGTGCCCCGCGGCGCCTGGCGGATCAGGTCGGCACGGTAGATCTTGCGGTACTCATCGTCCAGGCCGAACACCAGATCGTGCTGCATACCTGCAACATCGACCTTGCCTTCAAGGCTGGCGGTGGCGAAGCGATCGGTGGTCAACGCGCCCTGGGTACCGTCCATGCTACGGGTCAGAGTGCCGTTGGTGTTGACCTTGACCACGCGCACCTGGCTGGCGTCATAGGTTTCGCGATTCCAGCTGTAGCCGAAGTGAGCTTTCCAATCGTCGTTCAGATCGTGGTCGACGCTCAGGCGATACAGATCGGAGCGCCCTTCCATATTGTTGAACGGCTCATCCAGACGCCGGGTCGCGGGGATGTTCAGCGGGTGGTTGGTCTTGGGATCGATGGCGGTGCCACGGTCGAACGGCGCGAGAAATTCGCGGTGTTCATAGGCCAGCACCACTTGGGTGGTATCGCCGTACCAGGCCAGGGACGGCGCCACCAGGGTCTCGCGATGGGTGCCGTAGTTACGCCAATAGTCTTCGTCTTCATGATCGACGATCAGGCGATAAGCCAGGCCGCTGTCGCCGAGGGGGCCGGTGGTGTCGAGGTTGCCGCCACTGCCGTTCTTGCCGCTGCCGAAGGTCGAACCGCGCGCGGTCAGGGAGGTGGACTGCACCAGCTCAGGCTTTTTGCTGACGATATTGACTACGCCGCCCGGGTCCTGGATGCCATACAACAGCGAGGACGGGCCCTTGAGCACTTCAATACGCTCGGCGGTAGCGTTCATGGCACGGCCCTGCACCACCGGCATACCGTCCTTCATGATCGAGCCGTTACGGTTGTCGCCAAAACCACGCAACATCACCGCGTCCTGAGTACTGCCGAGGGTGTTGGACTGGGTGATGCCGCTGATATTGCCCAGGGCGTCATCCAGGTTGCGCGGTTGCTGGTCGCGCAGCACCTGGGCCGGCACCACGTTGACAGTTTGCGGGGTTTCCAGCAGCAACCCATGGGAGCGCATCACCGAACTGGTGGGCGGCGGCTGATAGCTGGTGCTGTCCTGCGTCGGGTTGACCGCGCTGATGGTGGTGGCGCCAAGGTTGACCGCACCGTCGCTGGGCAGCGGCTCCAGGGCCAGGGTGCGAGCGTCGATCTGGCGGAAGGTGAAACCTGTATTGCTCAGCAGACGTTGCAGGGCCTGGGTTGCGCTCATCTGCCCACTGACCGCCGGGGCATTGAGGCCGAAGGGCGCTTCATCGGTGTAGATCACACTGATGCCTGTGACCCGGCTGAACTCGCTCAGGGCCTGGGGCAGTGGTTTGGCTGCCAGGGCAAAATTGAACTGGGCGCTTTGCTGCTCCTGCGCACGCGCAACGCTCAACGGCAGCAACGCCAGCCCTGACACCGCCAGGACCGAGGCTCCCAGCCACTGTTTTACCCAACCACCCGCCGCTGACTTCATGCTGTGAGAACCCGTGTAGAAAACGCTGTTAATGCGAATAGATCGCAGTTTCATGCACTACACGGATGGGCCGGGGATTTACCTCACCTGAATCAGCAAATAATTTCGATCATTGCTTGCCACTCGTCGCGAGACACTCCTTGGCGCTCTTCTTCAGCTTCTTGATCAGCCGCTCCTGGCGCAACGCCTCACCCTTGCTCGCGCATTGTTCGGTGTACACCAACGCCACCGCCGGGCTGGACAAGAAGAACCGCGCGCCCTTGCCGCTTTGGTGGCAGGCAAAGCGGCGCACCGGGTCATTGCTGATGCCGCAATACAACGAGCCATTGGCGGCACGCACCAGGTAGACGAACCAGGGTTTGGGTTCTGCAGGATCAGTCACAGGGCAATTTCGGTAAACCAGAGGAGCGCCAATCTTATCAACGACCGGCCTGGAATGCCTTCAAGCCTTTAAGTGCCTGGGCCCGCACCGCATTTTTCAGCGCCGGCGACCAGCCCAACAGCAGCCCTTTCAAGCCCAGCGCCTGGCGCGACCAGCGCCACAGGTCGAAGTGATCATGGTGCTCGCAGATCTTGCCGTCGCGAAACACAAAGCGCGCACCGATGTCGTTGACCACCGTATTCCCCGTGGCGCTGAACAGGTAAGTCGCCACCCAGCGCGCGCTGCCTGTGCTGTCATCACTGCGCACGTGGTCGAAGGTCAGGGAGAAATCCTTGGCCCGCGTGGTGAGCATGCGCCACATATCCCCAGCGTCGCGCCCGCGCAACTCGCCGAAGGCCGGGTCGCTGAACACCACGTCTTCGGTGTAGCAGGCGGCCATGGCTTCGGCATCCAGGCGCTGGAAGGCACTGTAGAACTCGGTGATCAGGGCGTTATGGGCATCACTCATGGGCAGGCTCCGCAGGTGTCGAAAGAATAAGCGCACGATAGGCTGCCCAGACCGCGCTGGCTACTGACATTCGCCAGGCAAATGCATGAGCCTACGGCACCATCCCAGTGCTGCGAGCGTAGGCGAACAGGTCTACATCGGTGGAGATACTCAGCCGCTGCATAGCCGTGCTTTTCTGCTTACTGATGGTCGAGATACTGCGGTTGACCTGTGCCGCAATCTGGCTGACGGTCATGCCGCTGGCCAACATGCGCACCACCTCACGCTCCTTGCAGGACAATTGCGGCACCTGGGACTGATCGCCCGTGCCCGCCTCCACCATTTGCACCCGCAGGGATTCACTGGCGAACGTCTGGCCGGCACACACAGCCTTGATCGCCTGGGGCAGCTCTTTGGCGGAAGCACTTTTGGCCACCACGGCCTTGGCACCATGGGCGAAGGAAGCACGCAGGGTGGCGACGCTGGCGAACATGGTCACCAGAATCACCGGCAACTGCGGATACTGGCGGTGCAACAGGCTCAACAGCCCGTAGCCGTCGGCCTGCTGGCCGCCTGGCATGGCAAAGTCTGTGACGAGCAAGTCACACGGGGTTGTCCTCAACACTTCGAGCAACTGATCGGGGCCGTCGGCCTCCGCGACCACTTTGCACCGGCCATGCGCCTCAATCACGACTTTCTGCCCGATACGCACAATAGGGTGATCGTCAGCAATAATTACTCGAAGCATAGATTCCCACGAATGATGGCAAACTGAATCCGCGCAAAATACCCCCGCTGGCGCTCATCAACAACCGCTAACAAAGCGCTGCTGGCAGCCGCGCTCAATGTTCAGTAGCTCACACTTTTTTGCCTACAAAACAATAAGAAAATACCTACAGCAAAGACAAGATCAACGGATTGCAAAACGTTCTGCGCCAACACTGCCTCTCAGACTTCAGAGAGGTACTCGAGATAGACGAACAAGCGCGCCAGGAACAACTCCAATTGCACCTTGTGCGCAGCAACACCCTGGGACTGGACCTGTTCGATCAGCCTCACGGCGCTTGATTCAAGGCCAGTACCACCCAAAAACACCAGGCTGCCCACCAAGCGATGGAGGCGCTCAGCCGTCAGTGATGAGTTCAACGTCAAGCAGGCATGACGCAACACGCGGTGGTCTTCCCAGGCCTCGAACAACAGGGTTTCCAACAATTGATCGACGATACGCTCGCTGCCAAACATCGCGACCAACGTGGCACGGGTTGGCCAGCCGGCGAGCGGTGCAACAGCTCTCTGGGCGACATGCGCGTCATCCTCGCCCGGCAACCAGCGTGCCAACACGGCGTGCAGCTGTTCAAGGGTCAATGGCTTGAGCAGCCAGGCATCCATGCCGGCGTCGCGGCAACGCTGGGGGCTGTCGTTTTGCAGGTTGGCGGTCAAGGCAATGATCGGCACTCGCCTCTGCCCGTTGTCACACTCATGCTGGCGAATAGCGCGAGCCATGCTGTAGCCATCCATAACGGGCATCTGGCAATCACTGATCACCAAGTCGAAGGGCCGGCTGGCGAAGGCCACCAGCCCGAAGTACCCATCGTCGGCCAATTCGTATCCCAGCCCCAACTTCTGCAGCAAACAACCCAGCAACAGGCGGTAGGCCGAATGATCTTCCACCACCAGCACGCTCAGCTGCTGCCAATGAAGCGGGGGGGCACCTTGCGGCTTCAATTTGCGGTTCGCTCCTGCTGTTGAACCTGCCAGCGAACCCATCAGTACCTCTATCGTGACTATTGATCCGGCAGTAATCTCCGGCACTGGTGCAATAGCCCTCGAGACCTTTCATGCAGCAATGATCGAAATACCCTTTCAGGGGTTATCGACAAAAAACATATAATCCTTTGAGTCAATCAGAGTCGATACAACAACTACGAAAAGCACTACCGAACCACCCTCTCCCGGCACGTCCTTCGTACCCCTGCCAATGTCGTATTAGTTGTATTTCCCCCGTGCATCCCCCTGGCTAGATTATGCCTACCCCAAAGAGGGACGGCTTGCCACTCCCCGGCAAGCGCTAAAAAACATCGAGATCACCGCCAGGCAACCACCCGTCCACACACGATCGGGCGTTGCTCTGCCGCATCTCAATCTGCCAGCTTGTAATGGAACAATTTGAAATGAAGACCTCTGTATCCCTACTGAGCAGTGCCCTGCTGCTCGCCATAACGTCATCCGCTTTCGCCGCCAGCAGCGTCGACCTGACTGTCAAAGGGTTGATCACGCCCAGCGCCTGCACACCCAGCCTGCCGGGTGACGTCGATCTTGGAAAAATCGCCGCAAAAGATCTGTATCAAGACAGCTATACGCCGCTTGAGAAAAAGACCCTGCAACTGAGCGTCAATTGCGACGCGGCGACGCTGTTTGCAATCCATCCCGTCGACAATCGAGCCGGTTCCGCCGCGTCTGGCGCCGCCTTTGGCCTGGGCTTGATCAACGAAAACCAGAAGCTCGGCCTGTATCAGTTGACGTTCACCAACCCCGTCACTGAAACACCATCCACCCTGATTGCAATGTACAACTCCGAGGGCCGATGGACAGAACTCCTTAAGGATGAGGTCATTGCCCCCAACGATCTGGTGGCGCTGGGCAGCCGCGGTGAGAACGGTTGGGCCCCCCACCCGATCAAAGAGGCGCTCATGGACATGACGCTGCACACCTTGATTGCACCTGCAAGAAACCTGACCTTGACCAGCGAAGTGGCCATCGACGGCTCCGCGACCTTTGAAGTGAAGTACCTGTAAATGGACGTTTCCCAGATGAAGACCCGCCTGCCCCTGTTGAGCAGCGCCCTGCTGCTCACCCTGGCGTCATCCGCTTTCGCTGCCAGTTCCGTGGACCTGACCGTCAAGGGCTTGATCACACCGAGTGCCTGCACCCCGAACCTGCCAGGGGCTGTGGACTATGGAAAAGTCGCAGCAAAAGACCTGAACCTCGACAGCCATACCTGGCTTGAGGACCAGACATTACAACTGAGCGTGAGTTGCGAGGCGGCGACGCTGTTTGCCATCAAGCCCATCGACAACCGAGCCGGCTCCTCAACGTTCGGCGCCTACGGCCTGGGTGTAGCCAACGGCACAGAAAAGCTCGGCGGGTACCAACTGATGTTCAGTAAGCCCGTCGCCGAAACGCCTTCGACCTTGCTCTACCAGTACGAACAGCGCCCCTGGGCGCCGCTCTATCCGGAGGACCCGCTGCAAGACGCTATGTTGGTGGCCCTGGGCAGCCGTGCCGATTCCGGCTGGGCCCCGCACCCCGTGCAGAACGCGCTCATGGACATCACCGTGCACACCGCCATTGCACCCGCCAACGGCTTGAGCCTGGCCAACGAAGTGGCGCTGGACGGCTCCGCAACTTTGGAAGTTCTGTACCTGTAACCCCTCATCTTCGTACTAAGGAAGGTTCAAACGATGACTTACTTAAGAGCCACGCCCCTGGCCGTCCTATTGTTGACCACCTCGCCTCTCACACTGGCCGCCAGCAGCCTGGACCTCACCGTCAAAGGCATCATCACGCCAAGCGCCTGCGCGCCAGAGGTCTCCGGCGGTGGCAATGTCGACTTCGGCAAGGTGTCGGTCAAGGATCTCAATAGCGACACCTACACCGACCTGCCCCGAGAAACCATGCTCTTGAGCGTGCGTTGCGAAGGGCCGACGTTTTTTACCCTGAACACCATCGACAACCGTGCCGGCACCACTGCCAGCCACTTCAATTGGCACGGCCTGGGCATGACCCCCAACGATGAAAAAGTCGGTGATGCCGGGCTTGGCCTCTACCAGCCGGTCGCCGACAACATGCCGGTACGCACCATTATCTCCAGGGATGGCGGCACAACCTGGATGCCCTCCGTGATGCTCAGCCACACCGTGCTGACGGCGGTTGCCAACAACGACGGCCTGGTGCCGATTGCGATCCAGAAGCTGGACGCCGAGATCCGCCTGATCACTCACATTGCGCCTGCCAGCAACCTGACGCTGACCGACGATGTACCTATCGACGGCCACGCCACCGTGCAAGTCAATTACCTCTAAGGATATGGAGCCCCCGATGAACATTCGATTGACCACCCTGGCCGCCAGCGTACTTCTGCTCAGCTCAACCACTGCCTTCGCTGCCTCCAGCGTCGACCTGACCGTCAAAGGGCTGATCGTGCCCAGCGCCTGTATACCCACCTTTCACGGTAGCAATGTGATCGACCACGGCAAGATCTCTGCTAAAGACCTGAAACCTGACAACCCGACAGTCATTGGCAACCATACCCTGGTCCTGGCCGTCAATTGCGATGCGCCGATCCAATTCGCCCTGCACTCGATCGATAACCGTGCATCCTCAGGTATCTCTTCGAGTTACGGCCTGGGCTTTATCAATGACACCCAGAAGCTGGGGGGATACAGCCTCACGCTTGCCAATCCACTGGCCGATGATGGTGTAGTGGTGCAACCCATTGCATCGTCCGACCAAGGTAATACCTGGTTCAAAGAAAAGTTCTGGGATCCGGGCCTGTACATGTCGATCGCCGCAATGGATGACGACAGCCAGCCGCTGCCTGTCAAAGACCTGCAGGTCGATCTGCAAGTGCAGACCTTCATCATGAGCACTGCCGGCATGGACCTCAGCAATGAGGTGACCATCGACGGCTCCGCCACCCTTGAAGTGAAGTACCTGTAACCCATGGCCGCCCACCCCTCGAGCGCCGGCAGGCATGGGCTGCGTCTGGCGCTGCCCGTGCTCGCGGCATGGGGGCAAAACGTGGCCATCGTGCTTGGCCTGGCCGCGATGACCGATGCCCACGCAGCGTCGACCGTCGACCTCACGGTGACCGGCCGGGTGACACCGGATGCCTGCCATATCGAGCTGACGAATGACGGCATCATCGAGCACGACAAGATCCCCGCACATAGCCTCAATGCAGACGAGTTTACCGTGCTGCCCAGCCAGCTACTCGAACTGCATGTGCTCTGCGCCAGGCCCATGCTGTTTGCCTTGGTAGGCATCGACAATCGCGCCGACTCCTCGCTGGCCCCCGACTTTTTCTACGGACTGGGCAGAAACATCCACGCCCCCGAGGAGCGTCTCGGCTCCGTGGCGTTGTCCTATCGCAACGCGGTGGGCGATGCGCAGCCCATGCAGGTATTGGCCTCCACCAACAACGGGGAAACCTGGTCGCCGGACCCCAACGCCTATCCAAGATCCTATATGGCCTTTGCACCGCTGGGCGACCGTCAACCGGATTTCATCAGCCAACTGACCGCCGAGCTTCAGGTGGTCACCGCCATCAACTTTTCGCAGTACCTGACGCTGGACCAGGAAGTCCCCCTCGACGGCTCCATCGTCCTGGATTTGCGCTACCTCTGACCGATGCCTTTTGGCCTAATGGAAAACCCGTCATGACGACGACATTCTCAAACACCGCTGTCGGCCTTGTCGCCCTGCTGCTGATACTCGGCAATCAAGTCAAAGCCGACGGGATGATACCGGACACCTCCGTGGTGATCGTGTTCGAAGCCGAAGGCGAAGCGGCAGTGTCAGTGACCAACACCGACAGCCAACTCGCGCTGCTGCATGTGACCCTGCAGGATATTCCGGAGGACACCGAGCCGCTGCTGGTGGTGACCCCGCCGCTTTCACGGGTCGAGGCGTCCAAATCCCAGTTGGTGCGCTTCATCCTGCAAAACCGGAAGCCGTTGCTCACCCAACGGCTTAAACGCGCGGTGTTCGAAGGCATGCCCCAAGGCCGTGACGCGACCGCCGCCGGGCATGCCCGCGTGGGTGTGACCGTGCGCCAGAACTTGCCGGTGATCGTGCATCCCAAAGGCCTTGCCCCCAATCGCACGCCCTGGACCGACCTGACCTGGACCTTGCGCGACGGCCAGTTGCAGGTGCGTAACGACACGCCCTATGTAGTACGCCTGGCGCAGGAACTGCTGCTGTTGCCCGGCAACGGCAGGGCGATGCTGCCGCGCACTTACGTGCTGCCCGGCGAAGCCTTGAGCGTGCCGGCCAGCGGCGGCAAGGCCAACACGGTCAGGTTGCAGCCGGCCACTGTGTACGGCTTTGCGGTGAAGGCCTACGACGCACCGATCACCCTCTGACTGAAAACCGCAGGCGTCGCCCCCCTGACCGCCGCCTGAATAACGAAGTGACGGCTCATTGACCGTCACCAGAACGCCTGGGCACACGGGGCCCGCGCGTTCACTACTCGAGTACCTTGCGTGAAAACAGTATTGAGTTACCGTGACGGCGAAGCCGTGCCCGACATCCCTGTCAGCTCGACCTTGCCGCTGGTGTTACTGCTGTGCGCGCTGATGCCCGCCAAGGCATGGGCCGAAAACTCCAGCTTCGACGCCCAGACCTTGCATCAACGCGGCATTGATCCACAGCTGGCCAGCCTGCTGCTGGCAGCACCGCGCTTCGCCAGCGGGCAACACACGGTCAATCTGCGGGTCAATGGTCAGCGACACGGCCGGCTGGATGTGACCTTCGATCAGCAAGGCAACCTGTGCTTCGACCGCGCATTGCTGGACGCCGCCAACCTGGTGATCCCGAATGAAACGGCAGGTTGTCAGGATTTTCTTGCGCAATATCCACAAACCCTGGTTGAACCGGACCCGGCGACGCTGACGGTGTCACTGGTGGTACCCACCGAGGCGCTGCGCCCCATACAACAGGATATCTCGGGGTACGAAACCGGCGGGTTTGCCGGGCTGCTCAACTACGACCTCAGTGGTTTCTACAACCGCTTCGGCGATGACGCCAGCCGCTTTGGCTCGGCCAACACCGAGGTGGGGTTCAATGCCGGCGATTGGATCGTGCGCAGCCGCCAAGTACAGACCTGGCAGGATGGCCTGTCACGCAGCACCCACTTGCAAGCCTATGCCCAACGCACCTTTGCCAGCCACCAGGCGGTGCTGCAGGCTGGGCAAATCAACCTGTATAACCCGGTACTGTCCGGCGCGCAGATCACCGGGGTGCAGGTGCTTACCGAGCACGCCCTTCAAGAACAGGGCCAGGGTGCGCGGATCCAGGGCATTGCCAACAGCCCTGCCCAGGTGGAGGTACGACAGAACGGAGCGTTGATTCACTCCACCGTCGTGCCCGCTGGTCCCTTTACCCTGACCGATGTACGTCGCTTGAATACGCGCTCGGACGTGGAGGTCACGGTCAAGGAAAGCGCTGGCGGTGAGCGGCGCTTCACCGTGCCGGCGGCCATGCTCGGCCTTGGGTTGCCAGCACCGGGTTACTCCGTGGCGGCGGGTCGGGTGCGTAATGTGGGCGACGCCAAAGGCGCTGATCCGTGGGTGGTCAGTGGCGGCTGGACCGGTGCGCTGCACCCGCAGTTGACCCTGGGCACCGGTGTACTGGCAGCCAGCGATTACCGCTCGGTGGGCGCCAGCCTGGGCTGGTTGCCGTGGGTGGACAGCCAGATCCAACTGTCCACGCAGCTGTCCAACACCCAGGCGTGGGAAAAGGTTTCGGGCGTACAGACCGACCTTTCCTGGTCCCAGCGCCTGGGCGAGCAGTGGTCGATCAGCCTCGCCAATTCCTGGCGCAGCATCGGCTATCGCGAACTCGAAGAAAGCACGTATGAGCGTGGTGACAGCAACCGCGACTCTCGTTATCGCGACCAGCAAAGCCTCAACCTGGGCTGGTCGCATCCGCTGCTGGGTGCGTTCAGCGCCGGGGTTGCGCGCTCGGCCAACTTCGCTGGCGACAGCAGCAGCCGTGCGTTGGCCTCGTGGGGCACGAGTATCGGTGCTGTGTCACTGTCGGCCAGTGCCGAGTGGCAAATGGGCGGTAGCCAGCAACAGGACAACGCCGTGTACCTCAATATCAGCGTGCCGTTGGGCGAAAGTCGCCGGCTACGTAGCTGGGTGCGCAATTCCGGCGGTGAGAACCGCACCGGCCTGGGCCTCACCGAACAGATCGACGACCAACTCAGCTATCGCGTCAGCGCCGAACACGACAGCAGCGACCATCAAGTGGAAACCACGCTGGGCGTCTCGGTATTGCCGCGTTACAGCCAGCTCGATTTCAGCTACAGCCGCTCCGATGCCGAACGCTCCAGTTATCAAGGCGGCGCTCGCGGCGGTGTGGTGATACATGGCGACGGCGTGACTTTTTCACCCTACCCGGTGCGCGACACCTTTGCCCTGGCGTCGGTCGGCGATATGAGTGGCATCAAGCTCAGCACCCCCAGCGGCGCGGTATGGACCGACTGGCAAGGCCAGGCCGTGGTGCCGCAAGTCACCGCCTACGGGCGCAGCCCAGTGGAAGTGCAGACACGTTCACTGCCGCGCAATGCCGACATCCACAATGGCCTGGCGATGATCTCGGCCGGACGCGGCGCTGTTGACCGAGTGGAGTTTGGCATCAGCTTGACCCGTCGCATATTGCTCACCGTCAGCACCGACCAGGGTAAACCTCTGCCTGCCGGAGCCTCAGTCAGCAGCGCCAGCGGCGAGTTCGTCACCTTGGTGCAAGACGGCAGCCAGGTGTTTCTACCCAACGTGCTGGACCAATCGACGCTGTGGATAACCATGCCCGATGGCGGTCGATGCGAATTGCGTTACTCACTTCCGGAAAAAGCCGACCCCACGGTGTACTTCGAAACTGCTCCCGCGCGTTGCCACGCGCCTTGAGGATCCCCGTCATGCCCTTCGCAACATGTATGCGCCAACTGTGCCTGTGGTTATTGATCGGCGGTGCCGGCACCGCCCACGCCTTGGAAGAATGCCAACTGAATGTCAGCGAACCCCTGATCGATTTCGGCTTGATGAGCCGCCTGGCACAAAGCGACAGTGCACTGGAACGCTTGCTTGGCGAGCGGCGCCTGAGCGTGACCATCAACTGTCCGCAAGCGCAAGATTTGAGCCTGTTCTATCGCGCACTGGCCGCTAGCCCGCAGCGCCTGCAATTTACCCCGCATGGCAGCTATGCCATCGAAGCCGGCAACGCCGTGCTCGATGGTCGCGCCGTAAAGTTGGGGCTGCTACCTGCTGCGGGCCAGGCGCCCGTGGCCAATGGCACGGAGCTGGAATGGCGCTCCGGCCATGGCGTCGCGCCGGTCGAACACGGTGCGGTGCTCAGGGGCAACACCCTGTCGTTGCAACTGACGCTGCGCGCCTGGGCCGACCCCGCTGCCACTCAAGTGCGCGACAACACCACCTGGGAAGTTTCCGGGATGGTGTACAGCGCACAAAA
The DNA here is from genome assembly GCF_015277575.1 of Pseudomonas sp. OST1909. NCBI lineage: Bacteria > Pseudomonadati > Pseudomonadota > Gammaproteobacteria > Pseudomonadales > Pseudomonadaceae > Pseudomonas > Pseudomonas sp. OST1909. Next base: position 1,452,706 of record NZ_CP063780.1, on the reverse strand, counting down.
CGGACGCTACCGGGAACTGACCGTGCGCGCGCACTTTGCGCCCATCGCCTGCCTGCCGACATTATCCGACCACGGCGTGGTGGACTACGGCACCCTGTATGCCAAAGACCTCAACGCCACCACTGAAACACCGCTGCCCATGCGCACACTGCGCCTGAGTGTGACCTGCGATGCGCCGATCCGCTTTGCTCTGCACATGAAAGACAATCGCGACGGTTCAGCCACGGGCGGTACCGATGAAACCGCGTATGGATTGGACCTGGATGCCAGTCGCAACAAAATCGGGCGGTTTTACCTGACTATCGACCCGGCCGAATTCAGCGCCGACACCTTCCCCGCGCTGTACCGCACCGACTCCACCAGCAACGGCGTGGCATGGAGCAGTTCCACCGCACGGCAAATCCCCATGGCCGCCAACAGCCTGCTGGGGTTTACCGACACGATGGGGGTCACCACCGGCCCGGTCGCCATCCAGACCCTGACCGGCACGATGCGCCTCAAGTCTTACCTTGCCCCCATGCAAAGCCTGAATCTTCGTGAGGTGGTGCATATCAATGGTTCCGGCACTATCGAAATCGTCTACCCCTGACCCGTCACTATGAGGAACTCGTCCCGTGAAAACCCGCCTCTTTACCAGTCTGTTGCTGTTGACCAGCACGCCCTCTGTGCTAGCCGCCTCGGCGGTGGACCTGAGTGTCAAAGGCCTGATCACTCCCTCCGCCTGCATGCCGCAGTTCCCCGGCGGTGCCCTGATTGACTACGGCAAGATTGCCCAACAGGACTTGAACCTGGAGACCGCTACGCGTCTGCCCGTCAAGACCTTGACCGTCGGCATCGCCTGCACGGGCACGGTTCGCTTTGCCCTGCGCATGCGCGACAACCGCGACGGCTCGGCCATGGTCGACAGCGAGATTTACTACGGCCTGGGGTTCGATGTCAGCGGCAACCGCCTGGGGGTCTACTCCATGACCTTCGACCCACGACAGACCCAGGCCGGCAACATTGCGCAGATCTACGGCACCGAGTCCACTACCGGGGGCCTGGCGTGGCGCACGTCCAACCTCAACCCCATCGACATCGGCTCCAGGAGCTACCTGGGTTTTACCGACGTAGAGGGTAGTGTCAGCGGCCCCGCGGCCATCGGTTTAATGCTGAGCACCGTCACCGTGCAGACGGTGATCAATGCTCGACAAAACCTGGACCTGAGCGTGGAAACCCCGCTCGACGGTTCAGCCACTCTGGAAGTGGTTTACCTCTAGAGCTTCTCGCTGGTGACCTGTACGTAGCACGCACGACCGGCGCCCAGGCCCGCGACAATCGCGCCCAGGCCGATCACCGCGAAGATCCAGCCGATAGCCGCCCAGCCGCCGGTCCAGTCGTGCACCAGGCCAACCGCAAACGGGCCCATTGACGCCAGGGTGTAACCGATCCCCTGGGCCATGCTCGACAGGTTGGCGGCGACGTGAGCGTCACGCGAGCGCAGCACGATCAAAGTCAGCGCCAGGCTGAAGGTGCCGCCCTGCCCCAGACCGAGCAGAATCGCCCAGCCCCATAAACCGTCCAGCGGCGCATACAGGCAACCGAACAGGCCGCCGAGGGTCAGCAGCATCACCACCACAATCGCCAGGCGCTGGTCCTTGCCTCGGGTGGCCAACCACGGTGCGGCCAGGGAACTGAGCAGTTGCACGATGATGGAGCCTGAGAGCGCCAACCCGGCTTCGGTAGCACTCAGGCCACGTCCGATCAGGATTGACGGCAACCAGCCAAACACAATGTAGGCCAGGGACGATTGCAGGCCCATGTACAAAGTCACCTGCCAGGCGAGCGGGTCACGCAGCAAGCCCCTGACCCGGTAAGCCACCTGATGGGCACCGTGCTTTTGCCCCACTTGTGGCAACCAGAACAAGGCCGCCAGCAACGCCGGAATAACCCAGAACCCCAGGCCGATGGCCCAGCTGTCTGCGAAATATTGGCTCAGGGGCACCGTGGCTCCCGCAGCCAACGCAGCCCCTAGACACAACGCCATGGTGTAGACGCCGGTCATGGCACCCGCCTGCCTGGCAAAATCGCGCTTGACGATGCCCGGCAGCAACACGCCAATGATGCCAATACTCGCACCGGCAATCAGGCTGCCGGCGAACAGCCCCACTTCACCGAACGAACTGCGCAGGATAATTCCGGCGGCCAGGGTCAGCAGGATGCCCAGCACCACGCGCTCGGCGCCAAAACGTCTGGCCAGGATCGGCGCAGTGGGCGCGAACAGGCCCAGGCACAAGACCGGCAAAGTAGTCAGCAACCCGGCCTTGGCCGCAGATAACCCAAGGCTGCTGGAGACTTCAGCCAGCAGTGGCGACATGCTCGACAGCGCCGGCCGCAGGTTCAACGCCACCAGTACCAGGCCCAGTAGCAGGAGCCACGGACGAACCACCCGCGGATGGGCCTGCTGGACGGCCTCGTCATCGGCTTCGGCGTCGATCAACAGTTCTTCGAGTTCAGTCGTACGTTTGGCTTCAAGGTTCATTGATCAACTGCCGGCAGAGGGATTTGGCACGTTCGCGGTCTTGGTTTCTACCGCGTCGAGCAAGGCGATATGCAGGTCGAATACAGCCTGGCGACGCGGTGAGATGTTCAGGGCCTGACGTAACTGGGCGCCGACGAGGCTATTCGCAGTTGCCTGCAAAGGCAACGCACCAGAGTGCCTGGATTAGCAAAAGAAGCAGTAGAGTGGCTAGGCCAGGGTATTTGCGCAGGTTTACTCATATCCTCAACACGGGAGCCAGAGGCGCTCAAGGCTTGCTAGCCGACAAACAATAAACCCGGCACCAGGCCGGGTTTATGTGTTCAACCATCGATCAATGCAGTATCTGGCTCAAGAACAACTTGGTCCGGTCATTCTGCGGGTTGTCGAAGAAGTCATTCGGCGCCGCCTGCTCCACGATCTCGCCCTTGTCCATGAAGATCACGCGGTTGGCCACGGTGCGCGCAAAGCCCATTTCGTGAGTCACGCACAACATGGTCATGCCGTCTTCGGCCAGGCCAATCATGGTGTCCAGAACCTCTTTCACCATTTCCGGGTCGAGTGCCGAGGTCGGCTCGTCGAACAGCATGATTTTCGGTTTCATGCACAAGGCACGGGCGATGGCCACACGCTGTTGCTGGCCGCCGGACAGTTGCCCCGGAAACTTGTGGGCCTGCTCTGGAATGCGTACGCGCTCAAGGTAGTGCATGGCAATTTCCTCGGCCTTGCGCTTGGGCATCTTGCGCACCCACATCGGCGCCAGCGTGCAGTTTTGCAGGATGGTCAGGTGTGGGAACAGATTGAAGTGCTGGAACACCATGCCCACTTCACGGCGGATCGCTTCGATCTGCTTGAGGTCGTTGGTCAACTCCACGCCATCGACCACGATGCGGCCTTGCTGGTGCTCTTCCAGGCGGTTGAGGCAGCGAATGGTGGTGGACTTGCCCGAGCCCGACGGCCCGCACAGCACAATGCGCTCGCCCTGCTTGACGTTGAGGTTGATGTCTTTCAACACGTGGAACTGGCCATACCACTTGTTGACGCCCTGCATCTGAATAATGCCTTCAGGGCTCACCGGCTGCTTGATTGCTTGGCTCATTAAAACAACTCCTAACGCTTGTGGCCGGTGTCGAGCTTGCGTTCCAGATGCATGGAATAGCGCGACATACCAAAACAGAAAATCCAGAACACCAGGGCGGCGAACACGTAGCCTTCAGTGGCCATGCCCAGCCATTTGGGGTCGGCGGCGGCTTGCTTGACGCTGTTGAGCAGGTCGAACAGGCCGATGATGATCACAAGGCTGGTGTCCTTGAACAGTGCGATGAACGTATTGACGATGCCCGGTATCACCATCTTCAAGGCTTGCGGCAGGATCACCAGGCCCATGCTGCGCCAGTAACCCAGGCCCATCGCCGCAGCCGCTTCGTATTGCCCCTTGGGGATCGCCTGCAAGCCACCGCGCACCACTTCTGCCACATAGGCCGACTGAAACAGAATCACGCCGATCAGGGCACGCAACAACTTGTCGAAGTTCATGCCCTCGGGCAGAAACAACGGCAACATCACCGATGACATGAACAGCACCGTGATCAACGGCACGCCGCGCCAGAACTCGATGAAGGTCACGCAAACCACCCGAATCGCCGGCATGTTCGAACGCCTGCCCAACGCCAGCACAATGCCCAACGGCAAGGCGCCGGCGATGCCCACCGTGGCGATCACCAGGGTCAGCATCAAGCCGCCCCATTGGCTGGTCGCCACGTTGCTCAGCCCGAACACGCCGCCATGCAGCAAGCAGTAGGCGATGATCGGGTACAGCAGCAAAAAGCCCAGGCCGTAGATCGCCTTGCGTGGAAAACGCGAGATGAACAACGGCGCCACGCCAACGATGGCCAGCCATACCGTCATGTCCACGCGCCAGCGCAGGTCGACGGGGTAATAGCCATACATGAACTGCCCGAAGCGCTGCTGGATGAACACCCAGCAGGCGCCCTCTTTGGTGCAATCGGCGCGCGTGGTGCCGACCCAGTTGGCATCCAGAATCGCCCAATACAAAATCGGCGGCACCACCAGGTACACCAGGTAGATCGCCAGCAAAGTCAGCAGCGTGTTGAGCCAGCTTGAGAACAGATTGGCGCGCATCCAGGCCACCGGCCCGAAGACTTTGCCCGGGGGTGGCATATCAGGTTTGAACGTATGCGTAGTCATGGGCGTCTCCTCACCGCTCGATCAGCGCAATGCGCTTGTTGTACCAGTTCATCAGCAGGGAAATGCTGATGCTGATCGCCAGGTACACGCTCATGGTGATGGCAATGACTTCGATGGCCTGGCCGGTCTGATTGAGCACCGTGCCGGCAAACAGCGAAACCATTTCCGGGTAACCGATACCGGCGGCCAACGAGGAGTTTTTCGCCAGGTTCAGGTATTGGCTGGTCAACGGGGGAATGATCACGCGCAAGGCTTGCGGGATGATGACCTTGCGTAGCGTCGGCCCCGGGCGCAGGCCCAGCGAGCGTGCCGCTTCAGTCTGGCCATGGCTGACGGACTTGATGCCAGAACGCACGATCTCCGCAATGAAGGCCGCCGTGTACACGGTCAGGGCCAGGGTCAATGCCAGCAGTTCCGGAATCAGTACCCAGCCGCCGACGAAGTTGAAGCCTGCAAGCCTGGGCATTTCCCAATGCAGCGGTGCGCCGAAGGTCAACCCGCACAACGTCGGGATCACAATCAATAGCGCCAGGCCCGTCCAGAATTTATGGAACGGTACGCCTGTCGCTTCAAAGCGCTTGTTGGCCCAGCGGGTCATCAGCACGATAGCCACGATAGCGACCAGCACGCTGGCGACAAACGGCCAGAACCCATCGGCCGCCAGCGCCGCCGGCATGTTCAGGCCACGACTGCTGACGAAGAACATGTCACCGAAGTTATGGCTGTTGCGCGGCCCCGGCATGGTCAGGAACACCGCGAAATACCAGAACAGGATTTGCAGCAACGGCGGGATATTGCGAAAGACTTCCACATAGACCGTCGCCAGCTTGTTGATCATCCAGTTGGGCGACAGGCGCGCCACGCCGATGATGAAACCGAGCAGGGTTGCCAGCACCACACCAATGACGGTCACCAGCAAGGTATTGAGCAAGCCGATCACAAACACCCGGGCATAGCTGTCCGATTCGGTGTAGTCGATCAAATGCTGCGCGATGCCAAAGCCGGCACTGCGCTCAAGAAAGTCGAAACCGGAGGTGATGCCCCGGTGTTGCAGGTTGGTCTGGGTGTTGTGAAACAGGTACCAGCCCAGCGAGACCACCGCCACAATGGTGATGATCTGGAAGAGCCACGCGCGCACTTTGGGATCGCTGAAGCTGAGCTTCTGCTTGGGTGCGCCGATGAGATTTTGCATGGAATGCCCCGCAAGGAATGGAACAGAACATCACCCGGCGGTTGGCCCACCGGGTGATAGAACCATCAGCGATCAGCGCACAGGAGGTGCGTACTGGATACCGCCGTTGTTCCACAGCGCGTTCAGGCCACGGTCGATTTCCAGCGGCGTGCTCTTGCCCAGGTTGCGCTCGAACATTTCGCCGTAGTTACCCACTTGCTTGACGATCTGTACGACCCAATCCTTCTTCACTTTCAGGTCTTTGCCGTATTCGCCATCGGCACCGAGCAGACGCGCAACGTCCGGGTTCTTGGTGGACTTGGCTTCGGCCTCGACGTTCTTGGAGGTCACACCGGCCTCTTCAGCGTTGAGCATGGCGTAGCCCACCCAGCGCACGATGGCCAGCCACTCGTCGTCGCCGTTACGCACCACCGGGCCCAGTGGTTCCTTGGAAATGGTTTCCGGCAGCACCACGTAGTCTTTCGGCGCCGCCAGCTTGCTGCGCTGGGCGAACAGTTGCGACTTGTCGGAAGTCAGCACGTCGCAACGCCCGGACTCCAGCGACTTGGCGCTTTCATCAGAAGTGTCGAAGGTGATCGGGGTGTACTTGAGGTTGTTGGCGCGGAAGTAATCGGAAACGTTCAGCTCAGTGGTAGTACCCGCCTGGATGCAGATGGTCGCGCCGTCCAGTTCCTTGGCACTTTTCACGCCGAGCTTGTTGTTGACCAGAAAGCCGATGCCGTCGTAGTAGGTGATGAAGCCCGGGAATTTCAGGCCCATGCCCGCATCGCGGGAACTGGTCATGGTGGTGTTGCGCGACAGGATGTCGACTTCGCCCGATTGCAGCGCGGTGAAACGCTCCTTGGCGTTCAACTGGCTGAACTTGACCTTGGTGGCGTCACCAAAAACCGCAGCAGCCACAGCGCGGCAGTAGTCAGCGTCAATCCCGAGGATCTTGCCGCTGGCATCCGGCACCGAGAAACCCGGCAAACCGTCACTTACGCCGCATTGCACAAAGCCTTTTTTCTGCACGGCATCCAGAGTGGCGCCCGCCTGGGCGAAACCACTGACACCCAGTACAGCCGCCGCGGTGACGATGGCCAGGGTGGACTTCAATACCTTCATTACATACCTCCAGTTGCTCTTGTTGTGTCCAAGCTCCAACCTCAGCGCACCCTTATGAGGCGATATCGACCCGTGTTGGCTTTTTTTGGGGTCAAGCAGCATGAGGTTTTTGCGGTAATTCCAGTTGCTTTCCCACCGGCGGCAGTCACTGATAGTGTTACCGCCCTGGGAGAGTTCTGACATCGACCTACACATAGCAAGGCGCGTACCAGAGTGCTGGCCGAGTCGCTGCCCGTCCTGTTCAGTGGTAAAAGATTCAACCTTGCGACATTCTCTTAACAGATCAACCTGTCGCGCACCGTCCCGATGCCCCCAATCCAAGCGTGCGCACATATATGGAGCAGACATGACCGACCCCTTGATTCTTCAGCCCGCCAAGCCCGCAGACGCCTGCGTTATCTGGTTGCATGGCCTGGGTGCCGATCGCTACGACTTCCTGCCGGTGGCCGAGGCGCTGCAGGAAAGCTTGCTGACCACCCGCTTCGTTTTGCCCCAGGCGCCCACTCGTCCGGTGACCATCAACGGCGGTTATGAGATGCCGAGCTGGTACGACATCAAGGCCATGAGCCCGGCGCGTTCGATCAGCCTGGAAGAACTGGAAACCTCGGCCAAAATGGTCACGGATTTGATCGAGGCACAAAAGAGAACCGGAATAGACGCTTCGCGAATTTTTCTCGCGGGTTTTTCCCAGGGTGGCGCAGTGGTTTTCCACACGGCGTTCAAACACTCGGAGGGTCCATTGGGTGGCGTAATTGCCCTCTCCACGTATGCACCGACCTTTGACGATGAGCTGGAGTTGTCCGCCAGCCAGCAACGCATTCCCGCCCTCTGCCTGCATGGCCAGTACGACGACGTCGTCCAGAACGCCATGGGTCGTAGCGCCTACGAGCATTTAAAGAGCCGTGGTGTCACCGTGACATGGCAGGAATACCCAATGGGCCACGAAGTGTTACCCGAAGAGATACGCGATATCGGCACCTGGCTGGCTGAACGCCTGCGCTGAAACCCGCGTTTATGTAGCCGTATGACAGACGCACTACGCCGCGCCCGATTCTTGCATTACACTGGCCGGCGTACATTCCTTAACCAATTAATGAGATGACCGTGCTCAAAGCACTCAAGAAGATGTTCGGCAAAAGCGAGGCTGAGCCGCTCGCGCCTGTTCCCAGTGCTCCTGCCCCCAAGCCCGGCAACCGCAATGACGGTCCACAGCCTGGCCGGACTACGCCTGCCGCCTCACCGAAAAAACCCACGGTGACGCCGCCTGAACAGGTAACGCCTGCTGAGGCCGCCCCAGCACCTGCGGCCAAACCTCGTCGCGAGCGCGCGCCCAAGCCGCCGGTGACCCCGTGGAGACTCGAAGACTTCGTCGTCGAGCCCCAGGAAGGCAAAACCCGCTTCCACGACTTCAAGCTGGCCCCGGAACTGATGCACGCCATCCAGGACCTGGGTTTCCCGTACTGCACGCCGATCCAGGCGCAGGTGCTGGGCTTCACCCTGGCCGGCAAAGACGCCATCGGCCGCGCCCAGACCGGTACCGGCAAGACCGCCGCGTTCCTGATCTCGATCATCACCCAGCTGCTGCAAACGCCGCCGCCCAAGGAACGCTACATGGGTGAACCGCGCGCCCTGATCATCGCCCCTACCCGGGAGCTGGTGGTGCAGATCGCCAAGGACGCCGCCGACCTGACCAAGTACACCGGCCTCAATGTCATGACATTTGTCGGCGGCATGGACTTCGACAAGCAGCTCAAGCACCTCGAAGCCCGTCACTGCGACATCCTGGTCGCCACTCCAGGCCGCCTGCTGGACTTCAACCAGCGCGGCGACGTGCATCTGGATATGGTCGAAGTGATGGTGCTGGACGAAGCCGACCGGATGCTCGACATGGGCTTTATCCCGCAAGTACGCCAGATCATTCGCCAGACGCCGCCGAAAACCGAGCGCCAGACTCTGCTGTTCTCCGCGACCTTCACCGAAGACGTGATGAACCTCGCCAAACAGTGGACCACCGACCCGTCGATCGTCGAGATCGAGGCGCTGAACGTTGCCAGTGAAAACGTCGAGCAACATATCTACGCCGTGGCCGGTGCCGACAAGTACAAGCTGCTCTACAACCTGGTCAACGACAATGGCTGGGAACGCGTGATGGTCTTTGCCAACCGCAAGGACGAAGTGCGCCGCATCGAAGAACGCCTGGTGCGCGACGGCGTCAATGCTGCGCAACTGTCGGGCGATGTGCCGCAGCACAAGCGCATCAAAACCCTGGAAGGCTTCCGCGAAGGCAAGATCCGCGTGCTGGTGGCCACCGACGTGGCCGGTCGCGGTATTCACATCGACGGCATCAGCCACGTGATCAACTTCACCCTGCCGGAAGTGCCGGACGACTATGTGCACCGCATTGGCCGTACCGGCCGTGCCGGGGCGGCGGGTGTGTCGATCAGCTTTGCCGGGGAAGATGACTCGTATCAGTTGCCGTCGATCGAGACGCTGCTGGGGCGCAAGATCAGCTGTGAGACGCCGCCGACGCATTTGCTGCGTCCTGTAGAACGCAAGCGACCGTAAGGTTGAACCAATGCCAGTCAGCGAGCCTGACTGGCATTTTTTATGCGCCCACTGCCTTGTCCAGATCAGTCACTATCGCCCAGGTCACTCCAGACAGGCTGACGAATACGCATGGCCTCTTTTCGAAATTCCCCATAGAACTGAAAACTGCTCCCCGGCATGTCTGCCAGCCCCAGGCTTATGGGGCGCGGCTGTGGTTGCTGCTGGCGCTGTGACTGCTCGTCGTCGGCCGACGGCTGAGCTTGCAGGCTTTTGGTTCGCGCATCCAAGCCACGACCGAAGTTAGTCCATCTGAGTACCGAGCGGGCACCGCCGAAAAGTTGACTGGCAGTGGTTATCTTGGCGGGGACAGCGAGCGAGTAAGACAACCCCGTCGCGTTTTTGCCTGCCGCAACGAGCCCGCTGCCGAGGGGGCTGGAGAAGAATCCAATGGTCTTTTCAGATGATCTGCCCGCTGCGGCTGCAAAGGCTTTAGCCCCCAATGTGGCAGAAAGGCCGACACTGGCAACGACGCCAACACTGGAGAACCCGAAAGACGCCCATCCCAGGTTCTTGATGTGCTGCGAACGATCCCACCCCATTTGCTTGTCGACGGCCTCGATACTCAGCCCTGTAATCCCCAGCGTGCCGCCTACCGAGCTAGAGCCCGTAGCGATGACGCCCAGAATATTTGCCGCCTTTACCGCCCCTTTAGCGAGCGCCGCCGCCATCCCGACCACTGCAACCTTGAACGCCACCACCGATAAGGCCAGCGCAATCCCGGTCAGCACCCAAGACAGCCACTTTGGAAAAAGCCCACTCGGGTCGATGAGGTTGATCGGGTTACCAGCGCAGTAGGCGTAGCTGTTAATCCCACCCTCATCAAAAGGCGCCAATGGATCAGCCGAAAAGAACACCATCAAGCCCGGGTCGTAGGCACGCGCACCCAAATGGTAAAGGCCTGCCGCCGCATCCAGACGCTCGCCGTTAAACGCCGGCAGTTGCAGATCCGCCATCGATCGCACACTGCCGTCCTGCGGCACAACCTGGCCCTCGCCATACGGCGCGTAATGACGCTGCACAGGCGCTTGCCCAGGTTCCACCACGCCGCGCACGGTACCGGCCCCGTCATTCAGATGCAGCTGCGGCCCCTCGACGCCACCGGTACGCGCCTGCACTTGGCCCCCGACGTTGAAGTAACGCAGTTTTCTACTGCCCTGCACCAACCTATCCAGATGATCCCCCGCATAGACCATGACCACCGGTGATTCATTGTCACGTGTCGCCACGACTTGTCGAGACTCGGCATCGTACTGATAGCTGCACTGCAGGGAACCTTCCTGCACGCAGGTCAACTGGTCATAGCCGTTGTAGGTGTAAGTTCGCCCTGCTGGCCCCCCGGTCAAATTACCCGCCGCATCATAGGTCAGGGCATCATCCTGCAACGGGTTGGAGTGGGTCACACGGGTCAGGCGCGTGGGGTCTGCGTCGGTGAAAAACCGCTCGCTGATGTCCTGCGCGCCGTCAGCGAAAGTCGTCACGACGTGCGTGATGTTATCCAGGCTGTCGAAGCAAAATTGCTGCCCAACGATGTCGCGCCCCAGCGAGTCCTGGGGATGTTCACGCCCCTCGCATTTGTAAGTCTTGAGCCGCAGGAAGGCGTCATAGGTGAAGGTCTCCCCCATCACCAATTCAGAGGCTGCGTCACGCACGATGCGACTGGCCAGCAGGCTGTTGGGATGATAAGTGCTGCTGATGATGTGTAGCAGCACGCCATTGTGCAAAAAGCGCCGCTGCGCCTCCCGCCCCAAGGGGTCGTAGCTCACCTGCGTGACCACCTCGGTATCGGCGTAGCGAGTGGTCAGTACGTCAGGTCGCGCAAACATGTCATAGCGCTGTTCAATGACTACCGTCCCAGCAGTCATCGTGCAAACCCTGCCCATGGAGTCATATTCAAACTCGCTACGCTGCCCATCATCCGAGATGTGTTGCAACATACGCCCGCCGATTGAATAACCATACTGCGTGACCAGTGCCATACCGAGGACCGTTTGTATCTCTTTTTCCGGGTAGCCGTTCACATCATGGAACAACTCATGTTTGAGCGTGCCACTCTCTGAATAGGTCGGCTGACCACTGACCGGATCATGCCGGTACTGCCTATCCGTGTGCCCCGACATTTTGACCGTGCTCGGGGTGCCCAACTCCTTGTCGTAGGTCCATTGCTGACGGTGCCCACTGCCCGAGACCACGGCGACAGGTTCGGTCCAGTTTGTCTCATAGTGCCAAGTGGTGGCGGGTGCCGTGCCCCTGGACTGAGCAGTCAAACGCCCCAGGCTGTCGTAGGTGCGCGACCCCACCTGTTTGCCATCGATACTGATTGAACTGGGCAGCGACTCGCTGGTTCCACGCGCGTAGGCCACCGTGCGCAGCCGCGCAGGGCTGCCATCCGAAGGCGTGTGGAGGGTGGTCAATATGCGGTCGAACAGGTCGTAGGTGTAATCGATGCGATGCTTGTCCACGTCCACGCGTGACAGGCAGCGCCCCAGGCCGTCATAGAGGCATGACTGCACTTCGGTAATCTGCCCGAGGGCGTCCACCTGGTTCACCAGGAACGGCTGATGATGAGCATTCAGATAGGTTTCCAGGCGCTCGCCGCCTTCGACCCCCGTTACACGCAGGTGCAGCCTTGGGTCATATTCATCGATCGCCACGCTGCCATCGGCACGGCTTACACGGCAGGCGTTGCCCCACGCGTTATAAGCGTAGCGCGTGGTCAATACACGCTCGCCATCCGGCAGATAATCAATATGAGTCCGTTCCACCGTTTGCCCAAGGGCGTCATAGCGCCAAGTCCCGAGGGGCTGCTCCTTTGCACCGTTTTCCAGCAACAACGCCTCGGCGACCGGCCGCCCCGCCCCGTCGAAGTAAGTGACGGTACTGCGGCCTTGTGCATCAGTCATCACCAAATGAGCGCGTTTCGTTGGCGCTGCATAGTGATAAACAAAACTACGACTGGCCTGCTGCGGCTCACCTGGCGAAGCGGTTTGCGCCGTCAATCGTCCTGCAACATCGTACGCGGTGACCAGCGTTGCCCCTCCATCCCGGCTCATCAACAGTAGGCGCCTGTCGACCAGAGAGTGCGTGCGCACTGATTCCAGCCAGTGGCCCTCACGCCCCAACAGCCGACAGGTTTCGCTAAGCGTGTCGCCTGTGACGGTGTAACTGTAATTGCTGACTAACACCTGGCCATCAACGGTAGACGTGGTGCTTTTCAACCGGCCAGCCAGCTCGGCAGGCGCGTCGTAGTAGGTTTGCTGTGTGCTGAATGCGCCAGCCTGAGTGACCGACTCCGGCATGACAAAATAGCTGTTATCCGTATGCTGCACACGGGTATGGGTGTACTCGGTGAATCGGACGGCAGGCGTGCCCCCGGCGGGGATAAGACGCTCTTGCTTGACATAGCGCGGGAACAAATCATGGGGGTCGGCCGGACACTTACCCAGTTCTCCGTCTTTGGAGTAATAACTGTATTCAATGCGCACCCCGGAGTCCTCGGTACGGCTTAGCTCGTTACCGTAGTCGTCAGTCTCAATCTCGACCTTTACCACCCGCTCCGCGCCTCCCGCCACCAGCGCATAACTGGTCGTGATAACGCGGGGTAGCTGGAGGTTGGGAGGCTGCGCCGGAAAGAGCCCTGGGCACACGTTATATTCAATGGTCCTGGTAGTCCGGGTGCCTTCGCGCAGGACCTGCTCCTCGGTCAGCAGGTGGAATTTGTTGTAGGTGGTACGCGTAACGCTCAGCGTTGTCTTACTGGTTATGTCATCGATGCGGGTCTCTTCCGTCCAATAGTTGTAGTCACTGCCTATGAGGTACAGATTGTCCTCGCCCTCACGAAAACCGCCTGAAAAGGGATAGCCGGTGAAATTCCTGCCCGGGCTGTAACTATAGGTACGTGACATGCCGGGCTGGCCGGCAGCGGGTGTCTGGACCCAACTGGTGACGCGGGGGATGTGTTGACCATTGGCATACTGATGGCCGTTTTCAGCATAGTTGATCAACTCATCACCCCCCATCGGTGGGCGCACCCGGCGGATCGCAATGATGCCGTTGCGAAAAGCTTGTCCGTACTCCAATACATAGTTTGCACTGGGAGGCGACTCGAGACTGTCATAAGGGGCGGTGAAACCGGTCAGTCGACCATTCGACTGAGTGAAGGCGATACGCGCATAACGTCCTCCGTCGACTCGCGTATCACTACGTACCAAGCGCCCGTTGGAATAGGTCAACAACAGCAGCACTTGCTGATCATGATCCAGAATACGCTCAAGAGAACCACCCGGCGCGTACTCCCATTTCAGACGCTCACCGTTTTCAAACTGGATAGCATCAATACGATAGGGCGTGGTGCTGCCCGTACGCTTCAATATCTCGACGGTACCGTCCTTGTAAATCACATGAAGCGTCGTGGCATCCGGTCGTTTGACTACCAGGTCCTTAAGCTTGCGGTCCTTGATCAGCAGCGTTCCTCCAACTGGGGGCAGGCTTTGGGTTTTGAATTGTTCGCCGGTGAGCAGTGTGAGCCGCGAAAGGGTGCTGTCAAACTCGGTGTTGCTGATGCTCCAACTGGTTCCATAAACACCCACTTTGTTATTCAGCATGGAGAATGACAGCGCGATCGTTCTACTGATCTCCAGCGGGCCTTGCGGGTACAAGGTGGCCAACTGAATTCGACAACCGTATTGGCCGGTGCGTGGGTCTACTGCGCCGCCGAAGTAAGAGCGGAAATTAAAGGCTTGAGAGTAAACATCCATATCTGACTCCGACACTTAACGTAGAATCCAGAATGAGAGAAAGCAAAAACCCACAACACTCTAAACATCCGTCAAACCAAGCTTATCTCCGTCATATAATTGCTCAATTCGAAAAACATGTTCGCATCCGTAATTATCCCACAAGCGCCAAACACTATTATTATCCCTGCTACCCGTTATATTATATTCCCCACAAAAACGAACAGCTCGCATTATTGTCGATCGCCGATTGAACCTGACAGAATCTCCGGATGGATTGGGGTGTCCGCTAAAAATATCCCCTATCAAAACTGAAGCATTAACAGTATCTTTATTAATCACCACCCCGCCCTTTGCAAATGAACTTTGCTTGTTTCTTGTAAAATAGGAGGTGCGAAAATTCCATCCTTCAGCAGGAATTGACGCAGGGGAGTCAAGACCTCTATTTACAAGAAATCGCAAACCCGCCGGGGGTGTCCAATAATAAACATCGACATCACACAGATTATCACTATAAGCATCATTATCGACATACTCGACAAGCTGGCTCGTTGACAACGCATAGGGTAGTGTTGCGCGAATCGTTACATACGAGTCAAAGGCAACATCATCATCACTGTAGTTAGTGGTGTACGTCACCCCACCTAATTCGATTGACGCCATGAATCTGCGCTCTTCGATGGGCACACTCGGATCCACACGTAAATAGCGCTCTACGATCTCGACTTGTCGCTGAGCGTGCCCAGCCACGACCTCTGGTTTTTGATCCGGCCTTACCTCATCGATACGTGTACGCCATAGACCCGTATCGTAAATGTTCTTCTCCTTATCACAACTCCAACCTTCAGGAAGCGGCTCATTGACATTTGGCGAGTAGAGCGTAATGGTCAAGCTATTACGCTCCGCATCCGACAGCCTGGCAGGTATCCAATACCCACCAGCATCCAGTTGTTCAACAACAACCTCAACGACCACCTTGCATTGATGACGCCCATTGGCATACAGCTCATCGGTAACGGACCCGCCACCGGGCAACATGATTTTAAAAAGAATGAGCTTGAGGGTCCGAACGATCTCGCCGGTCAATTTAAAAAAAGGAACGCCAGGAAGATTCAGTGGATCTGTGTGTTTCACTAAAAATTTTTGCTCAGTGCCATAGTTATCCAACACCCGCCAAAAACTCTTCGCGTCGCGATTCTCAGGCACCAGTGGGGACTTCAACCTGATCGCACGCAGCACAGTCGCTCTTTTGTTAAACGGGATTAAGGGATCGGGAGAGGGTGCAGGAAGCCCTGCATCAATCTCATGCAGATGAAGTGTCGAGTCAAGCTCATCCTTGTTTATAAAGGTTCCTACCCTGCTTGAAGTAGTGTTATCGATAGGCGAATGCCACGATAAAACGCTGTGAAAATCCTTACCCTCCCCCGGCAAACCCAGCGGGCTATCAAAACCCATATTTTTTACTACCCACAAGCCTCCTGGTGGGGTCCAGTAGTAAACATCCACCAAGGTGCGATAAGGAGGCGCACTGGAGTAGGCGAGATAATCCACATAAAGATCCATATCGTCCGCATCCCAGCTCATTGGGCGAACAGGGTTAATCGTGATAAAAGACTCAAAAACGGCGTCGCGCTTAAAGCTGTAAGTTGTGTAAACACAACTATCTATGGTCACACACGCCATAAATACTGCTGGCCCGATGGGTGCGTCCGGAGCGCAACGTAAATAGCGCTTGATAGGTTCCTCCAATGAACGCTCAAGACGTTTTTCCAAGTCGTTGCCCGGCTCCAGCGGCAGTGATTTATCCCGCCAAAGCCCAAGCGTGAATTGATTTTTTTCTACATCGCAGCTCCACCCGGGTGTGAGGGTTTGATTGCCATGTTCTGAGCATTCGACAACGGTAACACTGGCGCGTTCTTCATCAGTCAAGCGCACACGGACCCACTCGTCGCCTACGCCACTGATTTCTTTAACAACGTCAATGAGGACTTCACATTGATGGCGTCCGTTGGCATAGAGCCCATTAGCCGCTTGCGTATTGGCGGGACGACTGATGCTGAACTTCGACAAACGACATTTGCTTGCTTGTGTGACCATGTCCCACCCCATCATTAAGTAAGTACTGAGATCATCAGAACCCGCAAAGAGGGGCGGAACAACTGTCAGATCTGACAGTTCTATAGATTTATTTTAAATATCGCTATCGGTTAAAAGCGCGGCAACGCCTATGATTTCCAGCGATCCGCCGCTGCGTGATCACTGTCTCGCCCATCCACCCAACGAACCCCCTCACTGGTGTTCTCCTTTTTCCAGAACGGCGCCCGCGTCTTCAGGTAATCCATCACAAACGCACAGGCGTCAAACGCCGCCTGCCGATGAGCACTGGCCGCCGCCACGAACACAATCGGCTCACCCGGTTCCAAGGCGCCAATGCGGTGCAACACCTCCAACTTGAGCAACGGCCAACGCTGCTCAGCCTCAACGGCAATCTTGGCCAAAGCCTTTTCAGTCATGCCCGGGTAGTGCTCCAGAAACATCCCAGACACATCGCGTCCGTCATTGAAGTCACGCACGTAACCGACAAAGCTCACCACCGCGCCTACGCCCACATTGGCCGCGTGCATGGCGTTGACTTCGGCGCCCGGATCAAAGGCTTCGACCTGCACACGAATGGCCATGCTCAGCCTCCGGTCACGGGCGGGAAAAACGCGACGTCGTCACCCGCTTGCACCGGCTCATCAAGGCCGCACAGTTCTTCATTGCGTGCGCACATCAGGCTGCTCTCGTTGAGCACTGCAAACTCCGGGTCACCGGCCAGCGCCAGGCGCACAGCATCGACGGTGGCGAAATCGCCCTCCATCTCCAGAGAGTCCAAGCCTACCGCTTCAGCGTAACGCGCAAAAAACAATACGTTGATGCTCATATCTGGTCCGCCTTGAAATGCCCGCTTTTACCGCCAAGCTTTTCCAGCAGGCGAATACTTTCGATGGTCATGCCACGGTCCACCGCCTTGCACATGTCGTAGATCGTCAGCGCGGCGACGCTGGCCGCCGTCAGGGCTTCCATTTCCACGCCGGTCTGGCCGGAGAGCTTGCAGCGCGCCAGGATATGCACGGCATCCACGCCATCGGCGCGCAGTTCGACCTTGACCCCGGTGAGCATCAGCGGGTGGCACAGGGGGATCAAGTCACTGGTTTTTTTCGCCGCCTGGATCCCGGCAATGCGGGCCACGGCGAACACGTCGCCCTTGGGGTGGGCGCCATCGACAATCATTGTCAGGGTTTCGGGCAACATGCGCACCCGCGCTTCGGCCACGGCCTCACGGAACGTCACGGCTTTGTCGGTGACGTCGACCATATGGGCACGACCTTGGGAATCGAGATGAGTCAGCACAGCAATACTCCTGATCAGGAGCAGAGATTGTAAACCTGTGGGTCAAATTTGCGCAGGGCTGTTTATTCCATAGATGACTGTGGCGCGGGAGCAAGCTCCCTCGCCACAGGGCACCAGTGCAGGGTCAGAAACGGAAGGTAAACCCGGCGTTGATCCCGTTGTTGTTACCGCGGTTGGACAGCAAGCCGCTGTAGTTCAGCGACACCAGGGTGTCTTTGGTCAAGGCCATTTGCGCACTGGCCTTGATCACCGCGCCATCCCGGGCGACGGGCACGCTATTAACGGCAAAAGCAGTGTCGCTGCCGGCAAACTTCAGCGAGGCTTCGCGATCGGTATCACCGAACTGATGCTCCCAACCCAGCTCACCGCGCAACGTCACTGCCGAGGTGGAGCTGACCGGCAACTGCGTATGCGCACGCAGGCCCACCGTAGAGAGCGTCGCGTCCTGGCTTTGCTTGCTGGCGTGCAAGGCAGCGGCGCCGCCTTTTTCCTTGAACGAGTCGCTCTGGTAGTTCAGGTACGTGAGGTTGGCGAAGGGTTCGAATGGGTTCCACTGGGTGTAGCCGATCTCGGCAAACACTTGGTCGGTGCGCGCATTGTAATCGGCCTTGGCATAGTCCGACTGGTTGGCGTAAGCCACCCGCCGCGAAGTATCCAGACGATGCCAGGTGGTAGCGCCGCCCAGGCGTAAGGCGATCGCCTCGAAGCGCTTACCGCCATACACCGACAGGTGGTAGTTGTCGCTGTCCGCCGAAGCCGACTGGCCATTGAGGTGGCTCTGGGTATAACCGGTCGCCGCCCCCACGCGCCAGCCGTCGCTGACCTCGGTATCCAGCCCCAGCAATACCCCACTGGTGGACGAAGAATAGCCACTGGCGTTGTTGTCACCGCTGACGTTATTGCGCCCACCGAGCAGTTGCACCCAGCCGCCGTTGTCACGGCTATCGATCTGCGCGCTGGAATCCAGGGCCTGGGCCTGTTGCAGACGAGCATTGACCGCTTCGCGAAGGTATCGACTGTCGGCCATTTGCGCCGCCGCAACATCCGAATGCAGCTGCCCCGACAATTGCTTGAATGCATCCCGAGCCTGTGCAGCGGAATCGGAAGCCAACAGGCTTTCGTAAACCGGGCTGCCGGCGCCCAGCGTCTCGGCCGCTGTCGCCACAGCCCGTTCGTTGCGGGTTTGCGCGACGCTGGCGAAGGTGGTCTGGTTGCGCGCTATCGCCAGGGTCAGTTGGTTCGGTTGGTAAGCGAGTTGCGTGCCGATGAACAGGTAGTTGGGCGCGAACGCCGCAAACTGGCCATTGATACCCTGACTGGCGCTGAGGATGTTGAACTGCTGGCCCAGCAAACTGCGCGCCTCGCTGGCGGACAGCAGGTTGGGACTGTTCTCCAGGGACACGTTCACCACACCGCCATTGAGGGTCGCCACGCCGCTGCTCTGGATCTGGTCGCTGCGGCCATTGGCCCCCACTTCAACGGCATACACCGAGCCAGGGTTGAAGGTCACGTCGCCGGTACGCAGCGTGCCAATCGAATGCCCCGGCGCCACGCGCCCGCCAGTGTTGACGGTCAGGGCGCCCACCGTGCCGTTGCCGGCCAGGGTGCCGCCCACTGTGGTCATTACGCCATTGTCAGCATTACGCGTGCCCACGGCACTGCCATCCACCGTCACGGCAGAGGTCAACGCACCGTCCACCGACAATGTGCCTCCGCGCACCCAGGTGCTACCTGAATAGGTGTTCTGGCCTTCCAACACCAACTCGCCGTCACCGGACTTGACCAGGCTACCGACGTAGGTGGCGCCGGTGAGCAAGTCCTGGCCACGGGTGAGCGTCGCCTGCTCCCGTGCATGACCGATCTCGTATTCGAACTGATCATCGGCCGAGGCACTGGTGGGCAGGCCATTGAGCCAGCCCTTCTGCTGCTTGGTCGCCGCCCAGGTGGCCTGCTCGGCAGCGTCTTCCACACGGCGGGCGCGAATGGCTTCATCGGAAATCGGGTTGGCCCAGATATCGCGGGTACCGGTAGGCAAGGCCACCGCCACGGCACCCAGGAACTGCCCCGGCCCTTGCATCGCTTTTTGCAGATTGGGCAGGCCCCATCCGCTGACCACACCCGGCACTTGCGGCGTTCCCGGCGCGGCATCATGCACCGGTTGCAGGTTGTCGTAGGTGCGCCCTCCCGTCAGCTCGCCCACGGGCGTGTCCGCACCGTCCGGCGCCTGCAGGCTGGAGGTGGTGAGCAACACATCCCGCGCCTGGCTGGCGGTCATGTAGGGAAAGCGCTGGATCACCAAGGCCAAGGCGCCGGAAACGCTCGGCGCCGCCGCGGAGGTACCATTGGCATTCGGGATGATTTCGCCCTCAGGCCCGGCAGACGGGATGCCCGATACGCCCATTACACACCACCACTTCGAGGTGCCGCAGCGGTTGTAGACCTGGGCGCTGGTCTCGTCATAGCCGGTGATCGCGAGGAACTTGCCTTCGATATCCGGCTTGAAAAACGGCAGGTTCGCGTTGGTGTCAGGGTTGGCACCATGGCTGTCGTTGCCCGCCGAGATGATCTGGATAAAGCTGTTTTGCCGTGCAGTGTCGGCCATGGCGTCCATCCAGGTTTTGTGCCCGGCGTGGGCCTTGTCCCAGAACGGGCGATAGGCGGCGGTCATGTCCCGCAGGTTTTGCGCGGCGCTGTCGCCGACATTGCCAAAGTGGTTCTCCACGTCATCGCGCGAGCTTTGCCCCCAGCTCTGGTTGACGATCGACACGTTCTTCGCCGCCAGGGCGTTGTAGCTGGCCATGAACGCGTTGTAGTCGAGGTCGTTGGAGCCCTGGTACCGATCGTTGTCGCTGCCGCCTGTGTTGGCGACAAAGATATTCGCATCGAAGGCAATGCCGTGCATACCGGTGCCGTTGCGATTGGCGCCGAGCACACCGGACATTTCCGTACCGTGGCCATCGTTGAACGCCGGGTCATACTCACCGGGAATACTGAAATGTTCACCCTGCTTGAACTCGCCGCTGGGCACTTCAAGGCGGTAGCGCGGATGAGTGGCGTAGTACTCGCCAGTGGAAGTCACCGCCTGCACTCGGTCCTGGCCCTGGGCATTCTTGCCCTGGAATTCGAAGTGCCGGGTGAGGATGCCCGAGTCCAGCACGCCGACATTCACACCCTTGCCGGTGATGCCCAGGGCATAGGCGTAATACGCGTTGGTGCGGTCCAGGCCAGAGTTGACCTGGGCTTCCGGGGTCTTCCAGGTTTGCGCGTTGGCGCTCCAGTCACGGGTCGCGCCGGCCCAGGATTGCCCGGCGTTCAGTTGCCCAGTGAGATTGCTGCTCACACCCGGCTCTACGTAGGTATAGGGCTTGGCGGCCGGCAGGTTGGCGATGATGGCCTTGGAGAAATCGAGAATATTGGTGGTGTAGCGACCATTGTTGCTGAACAGCCGGCTGCGGTAGTAATCCAGGCGCGAGGTGTAGTCCAGCGGTCGCCGTGTATCGCCGAGCATGGCGCCGATGGTGAGGTTTTCAGGCTGTAGTTCGTAGTTCTGCTTGAGGGCCGAATCGAACTTGCCGGACTGGGCGGCGAAGTCCTTGGCCGCCAGGTCGACGATATCCGCGTAGGCAAACCGCAGGTTCTTGTACACCTCAGTGTCGGAGCCGAAGGAGGCGACGGCTTTGCGAAATGCCGACTCCAGTACCTGGGAGGTGTAGGGATTGTCGTCCGCCCAGGCCAATGAGCCCTGGCCCAGCCAGAGGGCCAGGCCGAGTGCGATAGGTGTCAGGGGTATCTGCTTGAAACGAGTGGCGTGCTTGCGTTGCGACAAAGTGAAGCCATTACCTGCTACGTCCATTTTCCTTTCCCTTTGGATATGTGCGTCATCAATGAGCGATGTATCGGGCTTTTGTAATAGGCAGGGTCACGGTGAAAACCCTAGACAGGTCTTCAAAACGTTCGTCGAATCAAGGAGGTGGTGTTCCGACGGGTTGTGGAGTGTTCTTATTGTTTTTACCGCGGGAAAAAATGTAACAAAATAATTACAAAAACCACAAGTACCCAGGGCGCGTTATCGCAGGCAAATGTCGCCCACAACAAAAACCCCGGATTTCGTGAAAAATCCGGGGGGTTCGTGGCATTTAGCCACTTGTTGGTTACAGGTGGGATTCGGCGTATTCAGCCAGAATCGAACGAGGCACCCCTTGCAGCGCGATATGCACGCCGTTGGGGAAGTCTTTGAAACGTTCCGTCAGGTAGGTCAGCCCGGAGCTGGTCGCGGACAGGTAAGGGGTGTCGATCTGTGCCAGGTTGCCCAGGCACACCACTTTGGAACCGGCACCGGCACGGGTGATGATGGTTTTCATCTGGTGCGGGGTAAGGTTCTGGCATTCATCGATCAGTATCAGGCTCTGCTGGAAGCTGCGACCTCGGATGTAGTTGAGGGATTTGAACTGCAACGGCACTTTGCTGAGGATGTAATCGACGCTGCCATGGGTGTTTTCGTCATCCATGTGCAAGGCTTCGAGGTTGTCGGTGATCGCCCCCAGCCACGGCTCCATTTTTTCCGCTTCGGTTCCGGGCAAAAAGCCGATTTCCTGGTCCAGGCCCTGCACACTGCGGGTGGCGATGATGCGGCGATAGCGTTTGGTCACCATGGTCTGCTCGATGGCGGCCGCCAGGGCGAGGATGGTTTTGCCCGAGCCTGCGGCGCCGGTCAGGTTGACCAGGTGGATGTCCGGGTCGAGCAGCGCATACAGCGCCAGGCTCTGGTAGATATCACGCGGTTTCAGGCCCCAGGCTTCCTGGTGCAACAGGGGTTCCTGATGCAGGTCGAGGATCAGCAGCTTGTCGACCTGGATCTCTTTGATCCAGCCCACGAAGCCTTGTTCATCGACGATGAATTCATTGATATGCACGGCCGGCAGGTTGTCGATCAGCTGTACCTGGTGCCAGGTGCGGCCATGGTCCTGACGGGTCTCGACCTTGCTGACACGGTCCCAGAACGAACCGGTCATCATGTGATAACCCCGCGACAGCATCGACACGTCGTCGACTAGCTGGTCGGTGCTGTAGTCCTCGGCAGCGATCCCACACGCTCGTGCCTTGAGGCGCATATTGATGTCTTTGGTCACCAGCACTACGCGCAGGTCCTTGTCGCGCGCGTGCAGGTCGATCAATTGGTTGATGATCTTGTTGTCGTTCAGGTTTTCCGGCAGCAGGCTGTTGGGCTCGCTGCGCTTGCTCATCAGGATCGACAGCAAACCCTTGGGCCCGCTTTTGCCACGCTGGATCGGCACACCGACCTCAACGTCCTCGGGCGAGGCTTCGCCCAGGGTCTTGTCGATCAGACGGATGGCCTGGCGGCATTCGGCGGCGACGCTGTGGTGGCCGCTTTTGAGTTTGTCGAGCTCCTCAAGCACGATCATCGGGATGGCGACGTGGTGTTCTTCAAAGTTAAGCAATGCGTTTGGATCGTGGATCAATACGTTGGTATCAAGCACGTAAAGGATTGGCTGGTCGGAAGAAGGGTTACGTCCATGATCATCCATACTCGGTCACCTTTGTGGGAGCCAGTCGACGCAATACCTGGGCGGTGCTGCGCCTCGATTCGACCACCGAATGCACCTGAGGGACGTCAAGTGCACTGCCCACATGAGGAGTCTTGGAAGACGCCACCTGTGTCGCAGGGTTCGGCGGTCTGACTTCGTAATACCGCAAAACCCATGACAGGAAAAAGCACTTTGACGCTTTTTTGAAGTTTATTTTTCAGGATGACGAATAGCACTAGCCGAGTGCCAGCCACCCCGTTAAAGTCGGAAGTCCGCCTGCATCGAAATGTCGCAGCAAATCACCCCAGAAATGCCTCATCCTCAACGGGGCCGGGGATTTTCAGCGAAATGCCTCGCGACACTCCTGCCAACCCAAACCACTCTGCGCCGTTGCCTGCAACACCATCGGCAATGCCACTCGCGCCTTGTCCTGGGTGTCGTGATACACAATCACGCCTTTGCGCCACAGCAGCATCAGCGTCAGCACCCGCTGCGCCGATTCCTCGGCCTTGAGTTTGCCCGGATCGTCCTGGGAATCGATGTCCCACAACGCCACCTGCAAACCCTGCTGCTGGAAGAACCCCTGGCTGTCCGCACGACGCTGCCCATAAGGCGGTCGGAACAGCGGCACATAGTTTTCCGGCATCAGGTTCTGCACCAGCGCGGCACTGCGGGTGATGGAGCTTTGCCAGTCGACCCAATGGCTATGGGAACGGTATTGCCAACCCTGGATACCCACGCACTGCCCTTGGTACAGCGCCTGCACATCCGCAACAGAACTGCGCTCCACACGGCTTTGCAAACTGCTGCCGAGGGAGAAGAACGTGGCGTTCATCTTCTGCTTGCGCAGGTAGTCGGTGAGCCAGTCGGTATTACCGCCCACCAACGCCGGGCCGCCATCGAAGGTCAGCAGGAACATGCGATCGTTGAGCTCGTCGCCATTGCGCTCATGGTCGCCAAAGCGCGCCACTTCGCTACTGATCTGCGGGAACAGCGCAGCCTTGCGCAGCAGCTCATCCAGATAGCGCTCATGAAAGTGCCGGCTGGGTGCGGCCCAGCCTATATAGAACGAGTTGTCACTGACCTCGAACTTGCCGGCCTGCTCGCGCAGGTCGTCCATGTTTTCCACCAGGTAGCAGAACGAAGCATCTTCTTCGCAGCTCTGCTGGGCGAATGTGTAGTTCTCCAACAGCCGTTGCCAGAGCTGGCGACGCAGGTCGTCGATGGCCGCCAGGTTGATGATCTTCAGCCCCAGGCGTTGCTTGAGCGCGGTGTCGTCCAGGGCTTCGCTGGCAAGCAGGCCGTGGGCAAACATCAGGATTTCCGCCCGCGAGGCCACATCGAACAGCGCGGGGCTGGTGAGTTTTTCCGGCCAGGTGCTGCGGTCGAGGCTGGCGACATCCACCGGCGCCGCTTGGGCGGTGACGCACAGCAGGCAAGCCGACAATAAAAGCGCTAATCGCACACGGGGTCTTCCTTTCCAGAGTTACCGCCCATCATAGCGGATCGCATCTATCGCCATCATAGGTGGAGTCCAAACGCCCCAACCCCTAGAATCTCGCCCACGATTCCAGGAGCCAACTTCATGCTGATGGTGATTTCCCCCGCCAAAACCCTCGATTTCGAGTCCAAGCCGGTCACTGCGCGCTTTACCCAACCGCAATACCTGGACCATTCCCAGGAGCTGATAGAACAGCTGCGCGAACTGAGCCCGGCACAGATCAGCGAATTGATGCACGTCTCCGACAAGATCGGTGGCCTCAACGCCGCCCGCTTCGGCAGCTGGACGCCCGCCTTCACCCCGGCCAATGCCAAGCAGGCGCTGTTGGCTTTCAAGGGCGATGTGTACACCGGCCTCAACGCAGAGACCTTCAGCGATGCCGATTTCAGCTATGCCCAGGACCATCTGCGTATGCTCTCAGGCCTGTACGGCCTGCTGCGCCCGCTGGACCTGATGATGCCGTATCGCCTGGAGATGGGCACCAAGCTGGCCAACGCCCGGGGCAAGGACCTTTACGCGTTCTGGGGCACCCGCATCAGCGAATGGTTGAATGAGGCCCTGGCCGCACAAGGCGACGATGTGCTGCTCAACCTGGCGTCCAATGAGTACTTCTCGGCGGTCAAGCGCACGGCCCTGAATGCGCGCATCATCAACACCGAGTTCAAGGACCTGAAGAACGGCCAGTACAAGATCATCAGCTTCTACGCAAAAAAGGCCCGGGGCATGATGAGCCGCTTTGTGATTGAAGAACGCATCAACGATCCGGCCAAGCTCAAGCAGTTCGATGTGCAGGGCTATCGCTTCAATGCGGAGCAATCCAAGCCGGATAACCTGGTGTTTTTGCGCGATCACGCACCGGAGTAAGGCCTGTACAGCCACCAAAATCAAATGTGGGAGCTGGCTTGCCTGCGATAGCGCAGGGTCAGCCGGCTCACATGTTTCTGATAGACAGCTATCGCAGGCAAGCCAGCTCCCACATTTTTTGCCTGCATTTCACCTTAAGAATCGTCATTTATTTGGCGCCAGAAAAACATCCAGACACAACCCTAACGATTTTTTCACTCGACACTTGTCGGTTTTTTTCGTAGTGGCACCACTTTTTTTAATCAGTAGTGGCACAAAACTATCCTCTCGCACCAACTCCCCATAACTACTGGTCTAAATAGCAAGTGCTATCAATATAGTACCAGTGCCATCTTTTCTAATATTTCAAAAAATTTCGGGAAAGGGGATGAGCGGCCAGGAACTTCGTCCTGATGCACCGCTCATACCACCGGTAACGAAATTCTCTGTTTGCGTAAGAGATGACTTACATAACGACCAACGGAAGTAGCCAAGTTGTCATAAAACACTTTGGTTCTATGGTCATAACATCAACTGATCGAGTTAAGGGTGGCGATAAGTACGCATTGCTATCCCCTGCAGGCCAAGGCAGCGCTGACCTAAATGAGCCCGTGCAAATACACAAGGCATTGATAGAAAAGGCATTTTGCCTTCATCAGAACCTTGCCGCACCGGCGCCGGAGCCTTCCTCCAAGGAAGCACGGCTGCATTTCAGGGCAAGCCCCAATAATAAGGCCTCGTTGCGCACAACTTGAGTGCAATAGTTAGTCACTCGTTATTCAACATGCCTGCACGCGGTAAGTCGGCGTCTATTCGCCTAACTTTCGCGGCATCAGTGACGCTTGCAAACATGAACTCCGGCCATTTAATGGCATGAATTAAACAAAGAGGTAATTGCGATGCGCATCAGCATATTTGGTTTGGGTTACGTTGGCGCCGTGTGTGCCGGTTGCCTGTCTGCCCGTGGCCACGAAGTGGTCGGCGTAGACATCTCCAAGGAAAAGATCGATCTGATCAATGCGGGTAAATCGCCGATTGTTGAGCCGGGTCTTGGCGAGTTGTTGAGCCAGGGTATCCAGACCGGCCGACTGCGTGGCACTACCAACTTCGCCGAGGCGATTCGCGATACCGACCTGTCGATGATTTGCGTCGGCACGCCCAGCAAGAAGAACGGCGACCTGGAACTGAACTACATCGAGTCGGTATGCCGCGAGATCGGTTTTGTCCTGCGTGACAAGACCACCCGCCACACCATCGTGGTGCGCAGCACCGTCCTCCCGGGCACCGTCGCCAACGTTGTGATTCCAATCCTCGAAGACTGCTCCGGCAAGAAAGCCGGCGTCGACTTCGGCGTTGCGGTCAACCCGGAATTCCTGCGTGAATCCACCGCCATTGCCGACTACGACCTGCCACCAATGACCGTCATCGGCGAGTTCGATAAAGCCTCCGGCGATGTCCTGCAATCGCTGTACGAAGAACTCGACGCGCCGATCATCCGCAAGGACATCGCCGTCGCCGAAATGATCAAGTACACCTGCAACGTGTGGCACGCCACCAAAGTCACCTTCGCCAACGAGATCGGCAACATCGCCAAGGCTGTCGGCGTCGATGGTCGTGAAGTGATGGAAGTGGTCTGCCAGGACAAGACCCTCAACCTGTCCCAGTACTACATGCGCCCTGGCTTCGCTTTCGGCGGTTCGTGCCTGCCAAAAGACGTGCGTGCCCTGACCTACCGCGCCGGTTCCCTGGACGTGGAAGCGCCGCTGCTCAACTCGCTGATGCGCAGCAACGAATCGCAAGTGCAAAACGCCTTCGACATCGTCTCCAGCCACGACAAGCGCAAAGTCGCCCTGCTGGGCCTGAGCTTCAAGGCCGGTACCGATGACCTGCGTGAAAGCCCATTGGTAGAACTGGCGGAAATGCTGATCGGCAAGGGCTACGACCTGAGCATCTACGACAGCAACGTCGAGTACGCCCGTGTGCACGGCGCGAACAAGGACTACATCGAAGGCAAGATCCCGCACGTGTCGTCCCTGCTCAACTCGGATTTCGATGATGTGATCAACAACTCCGACGTGATCATCCTCGGTAACCGTGACGAGAAGTTCCGTGCCCTGGCGCATAACGCTCCGGAAGGCAAGCAAGTGGTCGACCTGGTGGGCTTCATGTCCAAGGCCACCAGCGTGAGTGGCCGTACTGAAGGTATTTGCTGGTAACAGCAACGGCAAGTTTCAGGCTGCAAGTGTCTTTATCCCCAGTGCTTGCAGCCTGAAGCCTCCTCCCCTTCCGGATGACGCTTATGTCCAAGTTAAAACATGTATTTCTGCAATCGGCCGGCTGGCTGTTATTCCTCAGCCTGTTGATGGGTCTCGCCCTGCTGTTGCCGGCGAGCACCTTCGATTCGCAATCGAAGAATTTTATTTTCCTGATTGGCGCCGTGGGTATCTGGCGCTACTCGATGGGCGCCACGCATTTCTTTCGCGGCATGCTGTTTCTCTACGTGGTGTACCCGCACCTGCGCCGCAAAGTGCGCAAGCTGGGCAAGGCCGCCGACCCGTCCCATGTGTTCCTGATGGTCACCAGTTTTCGTATCGATGCGCTGACCACCGCCCAGGTCTACAGCTCGGTGATTCGCGAAGCCATCGAATGCGGTTTCCCTACCACCGTGGTCTGCTCGCTGGTGGAAATGTCCGATGAGCTGCTGGTGAAAAGCCTCTGGGAAAAGATGAACCCACCGGCCCACGTCAAGCTCGACTTCGTGCGCATTGCCGGCACCGGCAAGCGCGACGGCCTGGCCTTCGGCTTCCGTGCCATCTCCCGCCACCTGCCGGATGACCGTGCCGTGGTAGCCGTGATCGATGGCGACACCGTGCTCGCCGAAGGCGTGGTCCGCAAGACCGTCCCCTGGTTCCAGCTGTTCGGCAATGTCGGTGGCCTGACCACCAACGAATTCTGCGAAGTGCGCGGCGGCTACATCATGAGCGAGTGGCACAAGCTGCGCTTCGCCCAGCGCCACATCAACATGTGCTCCATGGCCCTGTCCAAGCGCGTGCTGACCATGACCGGGCGCATGTCGGTGTTTCGCGCCAGCGTAGTGACTGACCCGGGCTTTATCGCCGATGTGGAAAGCGACTCGCTGCAACACTGGCGCCTGGGGCGCTTCAAGTTCCTCACCGGCGATGACAAGTCCAGCTGGTTCAGCCTGATGCGCCTGGGCTACGACACCTTCTACGTACCGGACGCCGCCATCAACACCGTGGAACACCCGCCGGAAAAGAGCTTTATCAAAGCCAGCCGTAAACTGATGTTCCGCTGGTATGGCAACAACCTGCGCCAGAACTCCCGTGCCCTCGGCCTGGGCGTGCGTCGCCTCGGCGTGTTCACCAGCGTGGTGCTGTTCGACCAGCGCGTGTCGATGTGGACCTCCCTGCTCGGCCTGACCGTGGCGATGATCGCCACGTTCAAGTATGGCGGCGCGTTCATCCTCGCGTACCTGCTGTGGATCGGTATCACCCGCCTGATCCTGACCCTGTTGCTGTCGTGCTCAGGCCACAAGATCGGCCCGGCCTACCCGCTGATTCTCTATTACAACCAGATCATGGGCGCGTTGGTGAAGATCTACGTGTTCTTCCGCCTTGATCAACAGTCCTGGACCCGCCAGGACACCAAACTGACCCGCGATTTGGCCAGCTTTCAACGTTGGTTCAACACCTGGTCGTCTCGGACCATGACCTTCTCCGCCGGCAGCATCTTCGTTGCCGTGTTGCTGATGATGGTCTGACCCTGCCAAGCCTGAATTAACTAGGAAATCGAATACTATGAACAGCCAAGTAAACGCCAACGTTGTCCACGAATCCGAAGCCCAGCGCCAGCACGCCCGGGTCAAAATCCCGGCCAAGCTGCGCTTCTTCAACAGCGACCGCACGCCGACCGAAGCACGCGTGATCGACCTGTCCGCCGGTGGCCTGGCCTTTACCGCCACCCAGCCGCTCACCGTCGGCCAAGTGCACAAGGGCCGCCTGCAGTTCGTGATCGATAACCTCGGCCTGGCCATGGACGTGGAGCTGCAAATCCGCTCCTACGATCGCCAGACCGGCCGCACCGGCTGCCAGTTCCAGAACCTCGATGCCCAGGACATTTCCACCCTGCGCCACCTGATCACCTCGCACTTGTCCGGCGACATCGTGACCATGGGCGACGTGCTGGCGACGCTGCAACGCGACAACTTCACCAAGGCGCGCAAGGTCAAGGACGGCGGCAGTGGCATGACCGCGTTCGGTCGCCTGCGTGCGGTGACGTTCAGCCTGGCGATTTTCCTGGTTGGTCTGGCCGCCTTCGGTTTTGTCTTCAAATCGCTGTACGGCATGTACTTCGTCAGCCACGCCCAGGCCGGCCTTGTGAGCGTACCGGGCATGAACGTGACCATGCCGCGTGACGGCACCGTACAGAGCCTGCTCAAAGGTGACTCGGTAGCGGCCAAGGGCGCGCCACTGGCGACGTTCAGCACCAGTATGCTCGACGTACTCAAGGGCCACCTGGACGAAGACCAACTGCAACCGGCCAAGGTTGAAGAGCTGTTCGGCAAGCAAATGACCGGCACCCTCACCTCGCCATGCGATTGCGTAGTGGCCCAGCAACTGGTCGCCGATGGCCAGTACGCCAGCAAGGGCGATGTGATCTTCCAACTGGTGCCGCGTGGCAGCCAGGCTAACGTCGAAGCCCGCTTCACCTACCGCCAGTTTGGCGATGTGCGTCCAGGTACGCCGGTGAGCTTCCAGGTCGCCGACGAAGAACAGGTTCGCACCGGCACCATCGTCAGCAGCACCAGCCTGAACAGCGCCGACCTGTCCTCTGACATCCGTGTGCAGATCAAGCCCGACGCACCGCTGGACAGCACCTACGCCGGTCGCCCGGTGGAAGTCACCAGTGACCGTGGCCCATCGCTGAACTGGCTGATCGACAAAGCCATGGCTCACGGTCTGTAAGCGAGGACATGCCTGTGAACCCTATTCCAACAACACCGCTGACCTCTGTGGGAGCCGGGCTTGCCCGCGATGCAGGCGACTCGGTGCATCAGTTGCACCGCAGCGATGCCATCGCAGGCAAGCCAGCTCCCACACAGAGCAGATTTCACTTGGCCTCTGCGTACTGCGCGCTGGCACTGGCCGTGAGCCTGGCCGGTTGCGCCGGCCTGCCCGACCAACGCCTGGCCAATGAAGCCCTCAAGCGCGGCGATACCGTCACCGCGCAGCAGAATTACCAGCAACTGGCAGACCTGGGCTACAGCGAGGCCCAGGTGGGCCTGGCCGATATCCAGGTCGGCACCCGCGACCCAGCGCAAATCAAGCAGGCCGAAGCCACTTACCGTGCGGCGGCAGACACCTCGCCGCGTGCCCAAGCGCGTCTCGGTCGCCTGCTGGCGGCCAAGCCGGGCGCCACTGAGGCCGAGCACCACGAAGCCGAAAGCCTGTTGAAAAAAGCCTTTGCCAATGGCGAAGGCAACACCCTGATCCCGTTGGCGATGCTGTACCTGCAATACCCGCACAGCTTCCCCAACGTGAATGCCCAGCAGCAGATCAGCAAATGGCAAGCGGCCGGTTACCCGGAAGCCGGCCTGGCCCAGGTGCTGCTGTATCGCACCCAGGGCACTTACGACCAGCACCTGGATGATGTGGAGCGCATCTGCAAGGCCGCGTTGAACACCACCGATATCTGCTATGTCGAACTGGCCACGGTCTATCAGAAAAAACAGCAGCCTGAACAACAGGCCGAATTGCTCAAGCAGATGGAAGCAGGCTTCAGCCGTGGCAGCGTCACCGCCCAGCGCGTCGACAGCGTCGCCCGCGTACTCGGCGATGCCACCCTCGGCACCCCGGACGAAAAAACCGCCCAGGCTTTGCTTGAAAAAATCGCCCCCGGCTACCCGGCGTCCTGGGTCAGCCTGGCGCAGTTGCTCTACGACTTCCCCGAACTGGGCGATGTCGAGCAGATGATGAAGTACCTCGACAACGGCCGCGCCGCCGACCAGCCGCGCGCCGAATTGCTGCTGGGCAAGCTCTACTACGAAGGCAAGTGGGTGCCAGCCGACGCCAAGGCCGCCGAGGCGCATTTCGAAAAAGCCGTGGGCCGTGAAGTGGCCGCCGATTACTACCTCGGCCAGATCTACCGCCGTGGCTACCTGGGCAAGGTCTACCCGCAAAAGGCCTTGGACCACTTGCTGACCGCTGCGCGCAACGGCCAGAACAGCGCCGACTTTGCCATTGCCCAACTGTTTTCCCAAGGCAAGGGCACCAAGCCCGACCCATTGAACGCCTATGTCTTCAGCCAGTTGGCCAAGGCCCAGGACACGCCAGAGGCCAATGACCTGGCCACCCAGCTCGAAGCGCCGTTGACCCCTGAGCAACGCGCCGAGGGCCAACGCCTGGTGCAACAGGAACTGGCCGCCCGCGGCACCCTGGCCCAAAGCACGCTGCAACTGCACGCCCTGCAAGAAGAAGACGGCGAGGAATCCCTATGAAGCTCAACCCATTCGTCAAGGCCGGTATCGGCCTGTCCTTCGCCCTGCTGTGGTCGTGCCCGACCCTGGCCGCGCTGACCGAAGCCAAGAACTTCGGCCTGGAAGTCAAAGCCACCGCGCAGTCCGAAGACGACCGCGACCTGGGCACCCAGAAAGGCGGCGACGTCAACGGTATCGGCCTTGACCTGCGCCCCTGGATCTACGGCGAAAGCGGCGCGTGGAGCGCCTATGCCATGGGCCAGGCGGTGGTGTCCAGCGACATCATCGAGACCGACACCCTGCAACAGTCGGCCGATGACACCACCGAGCAGCAGTCGAGCAACGACGACCGCAAGGCCAAGAAAAACTATCTGGCCCTGCGCGAGTTCTGGGTCGGCTACAGCGGCTTCACGCCCTACCCCGGCGAGATCCTCAAGTTCGGTCGCCAGCGCCTGCGCAATGACGACGGCCAATGGCGCGACACCAACATCGAAGCGCTGAACTGGACCTTCGACACCACCTTGCTCAAGGCCAATGTCGGCGCCGCCGAACGCTTCAGCGAATACCGCACCGACCTCAAGGAACTCTCGCCAGTGGACAAGGACCGCCAGCACTTCTACGCCGACGCCGCCTACCAGTGGACGCCGGGCCAGTGGATCGGCCTGCGCGGCCACCACACCCATGACGACGGCAAGCTCGATTACGCCGAACCGGGTGTGGCCAGTGACCCGTTGGACAAGCGCGAAAACGGCGACCTGACCTGGCTCGGTATCGAAGCCAACAGCGATGCTTACAACTGGCGCAACACCAACACCGTCAACTACTGGGCCAGCATCACCGGCATGCGCGGCGACCGCGACAAGGTCAACGCCTTGAACGCCGACGGCACGCGCCCCACCAGCGCCAAGCGCAGCGATGACCTCAGCGGCTGGGCCACCGACATCGGTGTGCGCCTGCGCCTGGACCCGCAATGGCAAGTCGGCGCGGCCTATTCCCGTGCCAGCGCCGAATACGAACAGAACGGCCTGCAAAGCAACCGTTCGAACTGGACCGGCACCCAGTCCCGCGTGCACCGTTTCGGTGAAGCGTTTCGCGGCGAGATGAACAACATGCAGTCCATGAGCCTGTTCGGTTCCTGGCAGCTGCGCGAGGACTACGACGCCAGCCTGGTGTACCACAAGTTCTGGCGCGTGGACGGCAACAAGCCGGTGGGCAGCAACGGTATCGATGCGGTGCAGAACAACACCGACGACGTCACCGGCGCGATCCTCTCCAGCACCTCCCTGCCGCTGGAAGATGGCAAGAAGGACCTCGGCCAGGAGATGGACCTGGTGGTCACCAAGTACTTCAAGAAAGGCTTGCTGCCCGCCGCGCTGAGCCAGTCGATCGACGAGCCATCGGCCCTGGTGCGCTTGCGCGCCGGCGTGTTCAAGCCGGGCGACGCCTACGGCAGCCAGGTCGACTCCTACATGCACCGCGCGTTTGTCGACGTGGTCTGGAAATTCTGATGGGAGCCTGCGCCATGAATGCTCAAAGCCTACTCGTCGCGGCAATGCTGATGGCCAGCGCCACAGCGTTTGCCGATACGGCGGCCAAGGCGCCGATCATCGCCAAGGAACTGCAACAGGCCAAGACCTACACTATTTCCAGCCCGCCCACCGCGCCGCTGGAAATGGCCAAGCCGGCGCTGCCCGATCTGTCGGGCTACACCGCCGCCGCGATGGAAAAGAAGATCATCAAGACCAAGGCGGGCAAAATCAGCATCCGCCGCATGATGCAGGAAGACGCGCTCAAGGACTTTATCGGCGGCGATAACAAGATGGCCGAATGGGTGGTGCGCCAGCATGGCATCCCCCAGGCAATCTTTGTCGACGACGGCTACATGAACCTCAAGGACCTACTGGGCAAGGTGCCCAAGCAGTACTTCAGCGAAACGTCGCCGGGTGTCTTTTTGGCCAAACTGCCGATTGTGGTCGGACGCAAGGGCATCCTCGATATCGACAAGAACACCCAGGAATTGCGCCTGTCCCAGCAAGCTGGCTCATTTTTGATCAACGACGGCCAGTTGTTCGTACGTGACACCAAGGTCACCGGCTGGGATGAAAAAACCAACGGCCCTGCCCTGTTCAAATCGCCCAAGGAGTTCCGCCCATTCCTGCTGGCCTGGGGCGGCACTGAGACCTATATCTCCAAGACCAAGATGGCCAGCTTCGGCTACGCCAACAGTAAGTCCTACGGGGTGAGTATTTCCCAGTACACGCCGAACATGGCCAAGGTGCTCAAGCGTCCCGAGCCGACCGGTTGGATCATCGACTCCGAGTTCTCGGACATGTGGTACGGCTTCTACTGCTACGAGACCACAGGCTTTGTGATCAAGGGCAATACCTACAAAGACAACATCGTCTACGGCATTGACCCCCACGACCGCTCCCACGGCCTGATCATCGCCGACAACACGGTGTACGGCACCAAGAAGAAGCACGGCATCATCATTTCGCGGGAAGTGAACGACAGCTTCATCTTCAATAACCGCAGCTACGACAACAAGCTCTCGGGCCTGGTGATCGACCGTAACAGCGTGAACAACCTGATCGCCGACAACGAGATCTACCGTAACCACACCGACGGCATCACTCTCTATGAGAGCGGTGACAACCTGCTGTGGGGCAACAAGGTGATCAGCAACCGTCGCCACGGCATCCGCGTGCGTAACAGCGTGAACATCAAGCTCTACGAAAACACCTCGATGGCCAACGGCCTGACCGGCGTGTACGGCCACATCAAGGACTTGACCGACACCGACCGCGACATCGCCCTCGACCCATTCGATGCCAAGGTCTCGCTGATCGTGGTGGGTGGTGAACTGGCGGGTAACGGCAGCGGGCCGCTGTCCATCGATTCGCCGTTGAGTATCGAGTTGTATCGCGTGTCGATGCTGGCGCCGACCAAATCCAGCGGCATCAGCTTCTCCGGCATTCTGGGCGATCGCCAGGAAGAAATTCTCGACCTGCTGGTGCGCCAGCAGAAAGCCGTGCTGATCGACCCCGTCGAACGCCAGACCGAATTGCAGGACTGAGGATGACCCTTATGCACCCACACATGATCAAACTGCTGAGCCTCTCGGGTCTGACCCTCGGCCTGCTGGCGGCCAGCCAGGGCGTGCGCGCCGATGAAGTCAAGGCACCGACCTTCACTGCCGAGCCGTGCTGCAGCCTGTGCCCGGCGGCCCATGACGCGAAGAACTACACCACGCGCTACCAGCAGAACTTC
Organism: Pseudomonas sp. OST1909; assembly: GCF_015277575.1. Classification (NCBI taxonomy): domain Bacteria; kingdom Pseudomonadati; phylum Pseudomonadota; class Gammaproteobacteria; order Pseudomonadales; family Pseudomonadaceae; genus Pseudomonas; species Pseudomonas sp. OST1909. Next base: position 1,417,295 of record NZ_CP063780.1, on the reverse strand, counting down.
ACCACCCTGGTACAAGCCCAGGGCGATTGGTTGTTCCGTACCCAGGAAGACCTGCGCACCGAATTCGACACCACACCGGCCGGCTACAAACGCATGCAGCAATTGCACGATGCGTTCAAGGCCAAGGGCGTGGAACTGGTGGTGGTCTACCAGCCAACCCGTGGCCTGGTGAACCGCAACAAGCTCAACCCTGAAGAAAAAGCCAAGTTCGACTTCGACAAGGCGCTGACCAACTACAAGACCATGCTTGGGCGTTTCGCCAAGATGGGCTACGTGGTGCCGGACCTGTCGCCGCTGACCAACGAGCAGTTGCCGGACGAACTGCCGGCTCACGACTTCTACTTCCGCGGCGACCAGCACTGGACCCCCTACGGCGCCCAGCGCACGGCGAAGATCGTCGCGGCCAAGGTCAAGCAGATGCCGGAGTACGCCGAGATTCCCAAGCGCGAATTCGAGACCAAGCGCTCGGGCCGCATGGGCAAGACCGGCACCCTGCACAACATGGCCGGGCAACTGTGCGGCACCAGCTATGCGATCCAGTACATGGACCAGTTCACCACCGAGCCCAAGGGCGAAGCCGGTGACGGTGACCTGTTCAGTGATTCGGGCAACCCGCAGATCACCCTGGTGGGCACCAGCCACAGCGGCAAGAACTACAACTTCGCCGGTTTCCTCGAAGAAGAAATCGGTGCCGACATCCTCAACGTCGCCTTCCCCGGCGGTGGCCTGGAAGGCTCGATGTTGCAGTACCTGGGCAGCGACGAGTTCCAGAAGACCCCACCGAAGATCCTGATCTGGGAATTCTCGCCGCTGTACCGTCTCGACCAGGAAACCATCTACCGCCAGATGATGGCGCTGCTGGACAACGGTTGCGAAGGCAAGCCTGCACAGATGTCCGCCAGCACCACCCTCAAGCCCGGCAAGAACGAACTGATGGTCAACAGCGCGAACAGAGACCTGCGCAACGCCAACCATCAGGTCGACATCCGCTTCGCCGATCCATCGGTCAAAACCTTGCAAGCCACCCTCTGGTACATGAACGGTCGCCACGAGGACATCAAGATCGAGAAACCCGAGACATCCGATACAGACGGGCGTTTCGCCTTTGAACTGCGCACCGATGAAGACTGGGCCTCGCAGAACTTGCTGGCCGTGGAAGTACAGGGCCCGGAAAAGGGTGCTGCCGCGCAGAAAGTCGAAGCGAAAATTTGCACACGCAACGTATTCCCAAGCGGTGGTCAGCAGACCGCTTCAACTGGGCAATGAGGTTACTTATGCAGAAGCTATTGATTCCATCGTTACTGGGCCTGGCGATCTTCGCCGGGGCAGCCAACGCCGCCGCGCCGCTGCGCCCGCCCCAGGGCTATTTCGCACCGATCGAAGCGTTCAAGACCGGCGACTTCAAGGAAAACTGCGACACCATGCCGACCCCCTACACCGGGCCGTTGCAGTTTCGCAGCAAGTACGAAGGTTCGGACAAGGCGCGCTCCACGCTGAACGTGCAATCGGAAAAAGCCTTCCGCGATAGCACTGCCGATATCACCAAGCTGGAAAAAGACACCAGCAAACGGGTGATGCAGTTCATGCGCGACGGTCGCCCGCAGCAGCTCGAATGCACCCTGAACTGGCTGGTGTCGTGGGCCAAGGCCGACGCACTGATGTCCAAGGACTTCAACCACACCGGCAAGTCCATGCGCAAATGGGCACTGGGCAGCATGGCCTCGGCCTATGTACGCCTGAAGTTCTCCGAATCTCACCCGCTGGCCAACCATCAGCAGGAGTCGCAACAGATCGAAGCCTGGTTCAACAAACTGGCCGATCAGGTGGTGAGCGACTGGGACAACCTGCCACTGGAAAAAACCAACAACCACTCCTACTGGGCCGCCTGGTCGGTGATGGCGACCTCCATCGCCACCAACCGTCGCGACCTGTTTGACTGGGCCGTGAAGGAATACAAGGTCGGTGTGAACCAGGTCGATGACCAGGGCTTTTTGCCGAACGAATTGAAGCGTCAGCAACGCGCGCTGTCGTACCACAACTACGCCCTGCCGCCGCTGTCGATGATCGCCAGTTTTGCCCTGGTCAACGGCGTGGACCTGCGCCAGGAAAACAACAGCGCGCTCAAGCGCCTGGGCGACAAAGTGCTGGCCGGGGTGAAAGACCCGGACATCTTCGAGCAGAAGAACGGTAAAGAGCAGGACATGAAGGACTTGAAGCAGGACATGAAATTCGCCTGGCTTGAACCCTTCTGCACCCTCTACACCTGCGCACCGGATGTGATCGAGCGCAAGCACGGGATGCAACCGTTCAAGACGTTCCGCCTGGGTGGCGACCTGACCAAGGTCTACGACCCGGCGCACGAAAAAGGCAACAAAGGCAGCTGATACATAGCTCCCGGTTGGACTCGGTCCAACTGTGGGAGCTGGCTTGCCTGCGATAGGGGTCTGACATTCAACATTGATGTCGACTGATACACCGCCATCGCAGGCAAGCCAGCTCCCACAGTTAACCCGGTTCCTTCAGTGAAATTGCAATACAACCTCCCCCCGAAATCGTGGGGGGGTTTGGGGGGGCTCTGGCCCTTGACTGTTGGTTAAACATGGAGAGATCGGGATGGTTTTCTCGTCCAATGTGTTCCTGTTTCTGTTCTTGCCGATCTTTCTCGGCTTGTACTATTTGAGCGGGCAACGCTATCGCAACCTGCTGCTGCTGATTGCCAGCTATGTGTTCTACGCCTGGTGGCGAGTGGACTTCCTGGCGCTGTTCGCCGCCGTCACGCTGTGGAATTACTGGATCGGCCTCAAGGTCGGTGCCGCCGGCGTACGCACCAAGCCGGCGCAGCGCTGGCTGCTGCTCGGCGTGGCGGTCGATCTGTGCATCCTCGGCTACTTCAAGTACGCCAACTTCGGCGTCGACAGCATCAATGTGATGATGAAGTCGGCGGGCCTGGAGCCGTTCATTCTCACCCACGTGCTGTTGCCGATTGGTATCTCGTTCTACATCTTCGAGTCCATCAGCTACATCATCGACGTGTACCGCGGCGACACCCCGGCGACCCGCAACCTGATCGACTTCGCGGCGTTCGTGGCGATCTTCCCGCACTTGATCGCCGGCCCCGTGCTGCGTTTTCGCGACCTGGCCGACCAGTTCAACAACCGCACCCACACCCTCGACAAGTTCTCCGAGGGCTGCACGCGGTTCATGCAGGGTTTCATCAAGAAGGTATTTATTGCCGACACCCTGGCGGTGGTGGCCGACCATTGCTTCGCCCTGCAAAACCCCACCACGGGTGACGCCTGGCTCGGCGCACTGGCCTACACCGCGCAGCTGTACTTCGATTTCTCCGGCTACAGCGACATGGCCATCGGCCTGGGCTTGATGATGGGTTTCCGCTTCATGGAAAACTTCAAGCAGCCCTACATCAGCCAGTCGATCACCGAGTTCTGGCGGCGCTGGCACATCAGCCTCTCTACCTGGCTGCGTGATTACCTGTACATCACCCTGGGCGGCAATCGTAAAGGCACGTTGACCACCTACCGCAACCTGTTCCTGACCATGCTGCTCGGTGGCCTGTGGCACGGCGCCAACATCACCTACATCGTGTGGGGCGCCTGGCACGGCATGTGGTTGGCGATTGAAAAAGCCATCGGCCTCAATACTGCGCCGCGCAGCTTCAACGTGTTGCGCTGGGCCTTCACCTTCCTGCTGGTGGTGATGGGCTGGGTGATCTTCCGCGCCGAAAACCTGCACGTCGCAGGCCGCATGTACGGTGCGATGTTCAGCTTCAGCGAATGGTCGCTGTCGGAACTCAACCGCGCCAACCTTACTGGCCTGCAAGTGGCAACGTTGGTGGTGGCCTACGCAACCCTGGCGTTCTTCGGCCTGCGCGATTTCTACACCAACCGCCCTGCCGACAAGACCAAGCCAGCCGACCCGAGCCTGATCAAGGCGGTACCGGGCGACAACCCAGGCAGCATTCACGAGCCCGGTTTCAGCGTGGGCCGTGACGCCGCCGTGCAACCGGCCTACTGGACCGCTGACTGGCCACGCTACGCCATGCGCGCTGCGGTGCTGCTGCTGTTCGTGGCGTCGATTCTGAAACTGTCGGCGCAGAGTTTCTCGCCGTTCCTTTACTTCCAATTCTGAGGGAGCCGACCATGACCCGTTCATTACGCGTCCTCTATATCGGCCTGTTCCTGGTGCTGCTGCTGGCACTGGGGGCGTGGTCACTGCGCAGCTTCTTTGGCTTCAGCACCAACGCTGATGCCACAGTGCTTAACGGTCGCTGGACCAAAGCCGTCGAGACTCACTACGACGAGGAGTTCCCGATCAAGCGCCTGGGCACCAACCTGTGGGCTGCGCTGGACTACAAGCTGTTCAATGAAGGTCGCCCTGGCGTAGTGCTGGGCCGCGACCACTGGCTGTACAGCGACGAGGAGTTCAACCCCGCCGTCAACGAAGACCAGAACCTTGAAGGCAACTACGCGCTGGTCGAAGGCGTGCGCCAGAAACTCAAGGCCCAAGGCATCCAACTGGTGATGGCGATTGTGCCGGCCAAGGTGCGCCTGTACCCGGAACACCTGGGTGAGGTGAAACCGGCGAGCATTCACGCCAACCTGTACCAGGACTTCCACGCCCGGGTCGCCGCCGACAACATCCCGGCCCCCGACCTGCTCGGCCCGCTGCAACAGGCCAAGCTGGGTGGCAAGCAGGTGTTCCTGCGTACCGACACTCACTGGACTCCGGACGGTGCGCAAGTCGCTGCCACGCAATTGGCCAAGGCGATTGCCGACAAGACCCCGCTGAGTGGCGAGCCGCAGCGTTTTGTCACCGAGGCCGAGAAAACCGAGCCGCATAAAGGCGACCTGCGTTTGTTCCTGCCCCTGGACCCGCTGTTCGAAAACCTGATGCCGCCCAAAGAGCCGCTGGAAAAACGCGTCACGCACCTGGCCGAAGAGAAAGGTGACGACGCGCTGTTCAGCGACAGCGAAACCCCGGTGGCCCTGGTGGGCACCAGCTACAGCGCCAACCCCAACTGGAACTTCGTGGGCGCGCTCAAGCAAGCCTTGCACAGCGACGTGGTCAGCTACGCCGAAGACGGCCACGGCCCTATCCTGCCGATGCTCAGCTACCTCAAAAGTGACGATTTCAAGAACAACCCGCCCCAGGTGCTGATCTGGGAATTCCCCGAACGCTATCTGCCCGTGAATAACGAAATCGGTGACGCCGACCCAGCGTGGGTTGCGCAGCTTAAACAAGCCGGTTCGCGCCAACAGAACATGGCAATCAATACATCTAAATCCGAGACGCCCGACCGGGCGCAAAACTGAAAGAGAGGTAACTCACATGACTTTCACTACTACTCCTCGTCGTCTCGCCAAGACCCTGGCTATCGCTGCCGGCCTGAGCTTCGTATCAATGTCCGCCTTTGCCGGTGGTGACGCCGCCCTCTACGGCCCAACCGCGCCGAAGGGCTCCAGCTTCGTGCGCATATACAACGCCAGCAACCAGGAAGTCAGCGCCACCGTCGGCGCCACCAACCTCAGCGACGTTGCACCGTTGGCCAGCAGCGACTTCAGCTTCATGCCGGGCGGTGACTACAGCGCCAAGGTCGGCAGCCAGACCGTACCGGTCAAACTCGCCGCCGACCACTACTACACCCTGGTCAACAGCGGCAGCGGCCAACCGCAGTTGATCGAAGAACCGCCGTTCAAGAACAAGCAGAAATCCCTGGTACGCGTGCAGAACCTCAGCGACAAGGCCCTGAGCCTGAAAACTGCCGACGGCAAGACCGATGTGGTCAAGTCGGTGGCCGCCAAGGGCCGTGGCGAACGTGAAATCAACCCGGTGAAAGTGAGCCTGGCGTTGTATGACGGCGACAAGAAGGTCGGCGATGTGAAGCCGGTAGCGCTGGAGCGTGGTGAGGCAGCGGTGCTGTACGTCACCGGTTCCGGTTCGAGCCTGTCGCCAGTGTGGGTGAAACGCCCAGTGTCGACCCGATAACTATTTCCCTGAGTTGACACGTCCCCTTGTGGGAGCTGGCTTGCCTGCGATGGCGGTCTTGTAGGCGCCATCGCAGGCAAGCCAGCTCCCACACTGACCGGTTTTCAACTCAGGACCGAGACAAAAACAAGAGTGAAACGACAAACCTTCGTAGCTCTGACCCAAACTGATTCAAGGAGAAACACCCATGATCCCAGTAATCCTTTCCGGTGGTAGCGGCTCACGTCTTTGGCCGCTTTCGCGTAAACAGTTCCCCAAGCAGTTCCTGGCCCTGACCGGCGAGCACACCTTGTTCCAGCAAACCCTGGAACGCCTGGTGTTCGAAGGCATGGACTCCCCTATCGTGGTCTGCAACAAGGATCACCGCTTCATCGTCAACGAGCAACTGAGCGCACGTAAGCTTGAATGCCAACGCATCCTGATGGAGCCCTTTGGGCGCAACACCGCACCGGCCGTGGCCCTGACCGCGATGATGCTGGTCAACGAAGGCCGTGACGAGCTGATGCTGGTGCTGCCTGCCGACCACGTGATCGACGACCAGAAAGCCCTGCAACGTGCCCTGGCCCTGGCCACTGTGGCGGCCGAGCGTGGCGAGATGGTGTTGTTCGGCGTACCGGCGACCCGTCCGGAAACCGGCTATGGCTACATCAAGTCCGCCAACGACTCGCTGCTGCCCGAAGGCGTGAGCCGCGTGCAGCAGTTCGTGGAAAAGCCCGATGAAAAGCGCGCCATCGAGTTCGTCAAAAGCGGTGGTTACTTCTGGAACAGCGGTATGTTCCTGTTCCGCGCCAGCCGCTTCCTCGAAGAGCTGAAAAAGCACGATCCGGACATCTACGACACCTGCGTGCTGACCCTGGAACGCAGTGAGCAGACCCACGACACGGTCACCTTCGACGACGCCACCTTCGCCTGCTGCCCGGACAACTCCATCGACTACGCCGTGATGGAAAAGACCCAACGCGCCTGCGTGGTGCCATTGGCCGCCGGCTGGAGCGACGTGGGTTGCTGGGCCTCGCTGTGGGCGGTCAACGACAAAGACGCCAACGGCAACGTGAGCAAAGGCGACGTAGTGATCCAGGACAGCCGCAACTGCATGGTGCATGGCAACGGCAAACTGGTATCGGTGATCGGCCTGGACAACATCGTGGTGGTGGAAACCAAAGACGCGATGATGATTGCCCACAAGGACAAGGTCCAGGGCGTCAAGCAGATGGTCAACACGCTCAACGAACAGGGCCGCAGCGAAACCCAGAACCACTGCGAAGTCTACCGTCCGTGGGGCTCCTACGACTCGGTGGACATGGGCGGCCGCTTCCAGGTCAAGCACATCTCGGTCAAACCGGGTGCGTGCCTGTCGCTGCAGATGCACCACCACCGCGCCGAACACTGGATTGTGGTCAGCGGCACCGCGGAAGTCACCTGTGACGACAACGTGTTCCTGCTCTGCGAGAACCAATCCACCTACATCCCGATCGCCTCGGTGCACCGCCTGCGCAACCCGGGCAAGATCCCGCTGGAGATCATCGAAGTGCAATCGGGCAGCTACCTGGGGGAAGACGATATCGAGCGGTTCGAAGATATCTACGGTCGCTCGACGCCGGTTGAACGTGGCGTGTCGGTGAAAACTATCGCGCAGTAAAACAGTCGTACAAGAAGCCCTCGCCCAGCCCATTGCGTCCCCTATCCGCAGTGGGTTGGGTGGGGGCTTTTTGTTGAGGGCTTTGTGGTGAATAGGCCGAAAGCACGACAGTCATCATGGCCACCCAATACCGGCCAACGCCATGGGCTTATATTTAAATCGGCGTTCTCCCATGAGAAATAACGCGATCGACTAATTCACCGTTAGGCCCACCCCGGTACTTCAAAGGAATGGAAAACGGCACATCCACATAGAAAATATGCGGATTATCAGGGCTTTGGATAACATTTAACCCCGACGTATTGACTTCGTAGTAGCGCGACATTTTATCCATCGCATTGCCATACTTACGCTTCCCAAAGATGGTTTCGGAAATCTGTCGGGCAGGCATATTTCCTGGCGTCAAGTCCGTAAAGTAATGCCGGCCTCGCTTTCCGGGCAGAGGTCGACCGCTCAAATCTGAACTTGAAGGTGAAAGGCTCCTATCGGCCATGATTGCGGCATGCGGTTTATCCCCGGTGTAGTGATAAAAAACATTCTTACCTTTTACCGGTGGCTCCATCAGCGCTTTTTCTCCCGGAAAGCTTTCCGGCACCCTCGGTCGCTTATTGGCCGGTTGAGCACTTGTCGCGTTACTCGTGCCGACGCTGCCTGAAGAGCTGCCTTGGTCAAACGGGCGCTTGCTCGGCCGAGATGCCCCCGTAGCAGTGGGAGCCCCGCCCGGCAATCGGCTCAAACGCCACTCACCGTTACCCGCGGACTCCAGAAATGCTTGAACCCTATAGAGCTTCGACGTCTCCAGTGGCGCCTGAGGATCCACGATAGCGACCCGCCCGTCACGTGCGTGGAAGGCCGAATCAATCTGATACACCTTGTTGACCCCCGTACTGTCGGTAAAGCGCACGTAAAAATCATTGCCCACGTTATAGGTACCGTCTGGCCTCAAAGGGCGACCTTTGATGACATCTTCCGACACGGAGAAGGTGCTCAGATTAAGGTTTGGACGCGCGCCAGCCGTTGGTGCTCTGACGATGACTGGAGGGGCTGGCGGGACCACCGAGCTTTTGAACACCGGCCGCAACGGCACAGCACTCACATTGGGAATACCAGAGGCGGCCAGCGTGAAATCCGAGTAGACCGCACGCAGTGCGCCCGGGCTTTTGAGCAGTCGCGGCAAGATTCGGGCATTGGCGCGCAAGGCCGTCACGGCAGCCTTTCCTAAGCGAACCCCCATGGAGATGCCTTTTCCGAGCACTGGCAACAAGTCGAGGAAGATGGAGGCCACCTCAACGCCGAACTGAACTTTGTTGATTCTCGATTGATACGCGACCTCTGCGCTGCTGACGCTTTGGTGGTCCGCGTGATCGATGAGTAACTTTACTTTCTGCTTGTACAGCTCATCCTGAAAGTTGCCATCGAAGGGCTTGAGTGTCACGGGAACGTCCGTCAACTTAAGCACCTTGATAAGCGTATCCAGAGCGCGCAAGGGGTTCTTCGTCGGATCGAATGTGTGTGCCTTGATCGCCTCGCCAGCTTTAACCACGTCGCTCTTATCGACCGGTGACGCTCTGCTCGCGGTGTAGAGCCGCCACTCCTTTTTCGCCATCAAGGCGTTCAAGGCGCTCAGATCCGCCACCTCGCGAAAACACACGCCATCGGGCGCATTCGGCGTGCACAGTACAAGCGAGGCGTCTGTGTCATTGCCAATCACCATCGCTCCCTGAACCGGCAACCCACGCTGGATAAGGGCATTGGTGACAATTTTTTTCCCATCCACCAAAGGCCGGTCAGCCGGGTCCGGGTAATCAAGAACAGCCGCGACCCACTGCGCCCCTCGCTTGGTGCTAGTGTCTTGGGTAGCGTCTATGTTGTAGCTATTGGGGTTGAGTGCTGCGAGAAAAGCCTCTTTATCCAGCATGTCGCTCAGGTGGGTTTTCCACGCATTGCGGACGTCGCCGGCCGCACCCGACGGGGCATCCGCGGCCAACTCCTGTTTAAGCAGCTCGGTATAGGCTCCTCCTACATCAGCAGTGTTGACCAACGCTTTGAGCTGCTCGGTATTCAGGACGACCTGCTTGCCATCGTCGCCCAACAGAGGGTTGCCGTGAGTATCCGTCAGCGGTAATTCGAAGGTGAGCTGGGTGAAGTGGCCGTGCTGGACGGCTGGAAACTCACTGGGGTTTTTCAGCGCCAGATCAGTCAGCGATACGCGGTGGTGCTTGACGGTGAGCGTATGACTGCTGCTTTGCCCGCCAGTGTGAGGATTGGACCTGGTTTTCACCCGCACCATCAGCTTGTCCGCATCGACCTGTGCAGCGGGGAACTGCCGTTTGATTGCTTCGTTCATCCGGTCGCGGGAAAAGCTACCCAGAGAAGGAAGGGTTGCCAGCGATGACGCCAGCGCATTTGCACTGCGGGCCTCGGTGTGTTCCAGGTAATCAAACAACGCTTCCTGGGCCGGGCTCAGGTTTTTCAGCCACTCGGGGGCCAGCTTGTCAGCCAGTTGTTCATCCCGCGCCGCCATGGCGTTGTCGCTACTGAGCAAGTACGACCAGTCAGCGGCATCATCCATGCGCTTGAGTGCTCCCGGCTCTGTCGATACCCGGGCGAGATTCGCAACGACTTCCTCCTGCTGACGCTTGAGCATCCAGGGGATGCCCTCGGCCAGCACATCCCCCGTCAAGGGTGAGGCGCTCAACATCACATCGTCGCCAGAGGGCGGTTCGGACTTGTTTTGTAACGACAACGGCAGTGTTTGCAACAATAGGTCAGCGTCGGTACCTCCCCCGTCAAGGCGCGCTGCAATCGCCTGGCGCGCCAGGGCCGGCGTCGCGAACTGCTCGAACCCCTCACCCGGGGTGTACAGCACGACCGGCCCGTTCGTCTCATCAAGTGCCAGGGTCCGGCTTTTGGTCCAGACGGGGGGCGTGGCCCCGGAGCCGTCGGTGCTGGTGATCAGGAAGCAGCCCGCCATCAAGGCTCCCCCCTCGCTACCGTCATCAACGGTAAGCGGGTAGACACCAGGGCGTGCGCCATTGGGGAAGGCCGCTTCCCGTTCAGCCAGCGTGGGGTATTGCAGTGCTGCGTCGATCAACCGCTTGCTCGCCGCGCTCAGTGTTCCATCGCTCACGCGCAATGCCGCCAGCGTCGAAAGTTGCTGCTTGTGCAAGGTCAACAACTGGTCTTGAGGGGCCTGCAGAACCTGAGGGTCTTTCAACGTCGGGCGGGGGGTTGTCCAGAAGGTTTGAAGGACCATCGGAAACTGCGTGACGATGCGCTGGGCAATCGTATCCAGGGTCAACTGTGGCGTGACGAGGGTGCTCGGGCTGGTGTCCGTGGCACGGGTAAAAATGCCGGACTGTTCAACGTCGTCTGCCTTGGGCTGCTTGTCAGGATTGGCCAGCAAGTTCGCCACCTTCCTGTTCAAGGCGTCCAGCACCGGCTCGGACGACAGTGTTTTGATAGAGCCATCGTCCTGCTCGACCCAGCGCTTGAAGACCAGGTCTTGTGGCTTCAAGGTCGACATGTACGGAAACATTTGGCCCACTTGCTGACGCAGGAAGTCCTGGAAGCTCGGTTGCTCACCGTGCAAACGCTGCATGTCGCGGGATTGAAGGGCGTGTTGGGTGACAAACGCCTCCTGATTGGTAACCTTGAATTGCTGCATGAGCCGTGGGTATTCCAGCCTGGCCGGGGGGATGCCGGCCGAGGTGGGAAGAGGAATATCGTCCGGCGCGTAGGTCAATACCGGTGGCAGGTGCACGGGCTTTAGCGGGGGGGTGTCAACGGCAATATCGGTTTGGGTGGCCAATGCGTTTGGGGCAACAACGCTTTGTGGGGGGGAAAGGTGGGTCGAGTTGTCGGTCGCTGCAAACATAAAATAAACCTTACATAGAAGAGTTGAACGTCGCCGCTACCTCCCTGTAGGTCGTCAGATAAGTGGACGTTCAATGCGCTCCGGTTCCTGCCAGGAATGTAAGCTCAAGTAGCAGATCGCTGTGAGCTCTGCTGAATAAGATCAAGTACCAGGGCGCTGTACGGTCCTATTGATTGAAGTGAAAAACACCTGCTTTGCGTACAGCCCCCTCCCACATTTGAATGTGTTCACAAATCAAAGGTGGGAGGGGGCTTGCTCCCGATGAGGCCCGCAGGGTCACCACAGCACTCAAGGTAACCAATCCCACCTACGCTTCAGTTAGGATGCTCGTTCCCCATTCGAGGTGGTCTCCATGTTCTTCGGCGTTCTCCTGATCATTACCTGGCTGATCCTGCTGCTGCGTTACCCGGCCAAGGCACTGCCGGTTTCGCTGGCCGCTGCGGTCGGCCTGGGTTTCGTCGCCGTCTGGGTGGTGTGGCTGGACAACCGCGAAGCCGCGCAACTGGCACGCCTCGAGTTGCGCATCAGCTACGCCCCTCAGGACTGCCCCGCCGACCGACCGCTCAAACTGACCCTCAACAACGGCAACGACGTACCGCTCACCGAGCTGCGCTGGCGCGTCGCCGCCTATGCACCGGGCGATACGGTCAACCTGGCCGACAACGTCTACGCCGCCCCACGCTATCGCGGCCCCGGCGAATTGCAGGCCGGCGCCACCTGGGACGATTGCCTGCCCACACCGCCCCTGCGCCCTGGCTATCGCCCACAAACCCTGGAATTTCGCGCCGAGCACCTGCAAGGCAGTTTCTCGGACTGACAAAGGAATGATGCATGCTCAACGTACTGATCACCGGTTGCTCCAGCGGCATCGGCCGCGCCCTCGCCGACGCGTTCAAAGCCGCAGGCTTCAACGTGTGGGCCAGCGCCCGCCAACCCGATGACGTCGCTGCGCTTACCGCTGCAGGCTTTAATGCCGTGCAACTGGACGTCAACGACAGCGCCGCCCTGAAACGATTGTCCGAACAGTGGGGCGAGCTGGATGTACTGATCAACAACGCCGGCTACGGCGCCATGGGCCCGTTGCTCGACGGCGGCACCGAAGCGATGCAGCGCCAGTTCCAAACCAATGTTTTTTCTATCGTCGGCGTGACCCAGGCGCTGTTTCCGGCCTTGCGTCGCAGCAAGGGCCTGGTGGTGAACATCGGCAGTGTTTCCGGCGTATTGGTGACGCCGTTCGCCGGCGCCTACTGCGCATCCAAAGCCGCTGTGCATGCCTTGAGCGATGCCCTGCGCATGGAACTGGCACCGTTTGGCGTGCGGGTGATGGAAGTGCAGCCCGGTGCGATCAATACCCATTTTGCGAAGAATGCCGGGGCCCAGGCCGAATTGTTGATCAATGAAACGTCGCCGTGGTGGCCGCTGCGCGAGGGCATTCGCGCGCGCAGCCAAGCCTCCCAGGACAAGCCAACTCCAGCCACTGAGTTTGCGGCGGATGTGCTCAAGGCCGTGCAACAAGACCAGCCACCGCGCCTGCTGCGCTCGGGCAACGGCAGCCGCGCACTGCCGTTGATGGCGGCGCTGTTGCCCAAGGGGTTGCTGGAGAAGGTGTTGAAGAAGCGCTTTGGCTTGGGCGGCGTGTTGTAAGCACGCGTGAAGCCTACCTGCCAAAACTCGGGATGAGTGCCATAATCGCCGCCTGCCTCTTGAAACTGACCGGCCCATAAGGGTAATGCGATGGAAATCAGAAAAATTCGACTGAATAACGTCGGTCGTTTTACCGACTTGGAAGTCGCCTTTGCGCCTACCGAAAAGCATGCGTCGAAGGTGACGGTGTTTGTGGGGAATAATGGGGCGGGGAAGACGACAATTCTGAAGTCGCTGGCGACGGCGCTTAGTTGGTTTGTAGCGAGAGTGAAGACTGAAAGAGGGAGAGGCTCGTCGATTGCTTCAGAGGTCATTAAAAACGCTGCCAACACAGCCGCCATCTACATTGAAATAAACGACACCAGGCATTCAAAACGCTCAACTTATTACTGGACGATTTCCCAGTCACGCCAAGGTCGAATGGGGTTGGGCACCAGTGAACTTGCAGATGCAACTGAATTGGCTGGTAACTACCGGTACCATTGGTCATTGGTGGACGAAAACATCTCTCTACCTATGATCGCTTTTTATCCTGTAGAGCGGTCCGTATTACAAATTCCGCTAGCCATCAAAAAAACTAAAAACTCTGCTGACCAACTGAGCGGTTATGAAAACTCCTTGGGAGGAAGCGTAAATTTTTCACACTTTTTCGAATGGTTCCGAGACCGTGAGGATGGTGAAAATGAAGCTGCCATACCTTTCGATGTATTGGTCCACCTGAAAAAAACTTTCGGGGCAGACAAAGAATTTGTTGATGAGCTGAATCGCGTACAAAATGCCTCAAGAGACCGCCAACTCTCAGCAGTGCGCTCTGCAATTACCGTATTTATGCACGACTTTGACAACTTGCGAGTTCAACGAACACCTAACCTACATATGGCAATTGATAAAAAAGGGGTGACACTTAATGTCTCACAACTTTCTCAAGGCGAAAAATCTTTAATGGCCTTGGTTGGTGATATCGCCCGTCGTCTCGCCATAATGAACCCCGCTTTAGAAAACCCATTATATGGATCAGGCATTGTTCTGATAGACGAAGTAGATCTTCACCTACATCCCAAATGGCAAGGCAATCTTATTTGCCAGTTGACTGAAACCTTCCCCAACTGCCAATTCATCCTGACGACCCATTCTCCATTAGTGATCAGCGATGCCAAGGATGTCTTGTGCTACGTCCTCGATGACGGCGAATTGGAAGAACGCAATGGCCTCTATGGCTTGGACGCTAACCAAGTGCTGATTAGTGTCATGGACACGGACGTGCGTAATAGTAAGGTTCAGGCCAGTCTTGATCGTCTATTGGAACTGGTGCAAGACAAAAAGCTAAGCGAGGCCAAGGTCCTCTTCGAAGAGTTGTCCTCAGACCTTCCTCCAGGACATATCGAACTCACCAAAGCCGCCCTTCTGATTCGCAAACTGGAGTTGCGCAGTGCGTAAGATCATCAAAGGAGATGAACCAGCAGCACTAACGCAATGGAAACGTGCAAACCCAAAGAGTCGCTACCAAGACTTGGCGCATGAGCCAAGCCAATCCATTCGGCAGGCATGCGTCGAAGAACAACATGGACTTTGTGCTTACTGCTGCCACGAAATCACTGCTAACAACGCTCGCAATGAGCATGTTCAAGCTCGAAAACTCGCGCCAAATCGCACATTGGATTTTTCCAACATCGTCGCTAGCTGCGACAGGTCCAAACAATGCGACAAAGCCCACGGCCACCAAGTATTACCACTCACACCGTTGATGGATGAATGCGAAAGCGAACTGAAATTTTATATTTCAGGACGAGTGGAGGGGCTGACCCCAAGGGCAGCAACCGCCATTAAAGTGCTAAACCTGGGTGACAGCCATGAAAGCAACCGAGCATTGATTAATGCCCGAAAAACTCTAGTGGAAGCGCTTCTGTATGAGGGGGGAGTAGAGCTCGAAGTAGAAAATACCGAGCTGTTGCTCCTGTTAATGGATGAGTTGAGCGTTCCAGACGCCAACAACCGACTGAAACCTTTCGCGCCTGTCCTCATAAACGTCATCCGCCAGCTAACCACCTGACATTATCCCTTCATAAAATCAATAAACGCCCGCACCTTAAGCGGCAAATGCCGGGTATCCGGATACATCGCGTAGACCCCTTGAGGCTCGAAGCGATGGTCCGCCAACACACGCACCAGCCGTCCCGCCTCCAAATCCTCCTGCACAAGCCACTGTGGCAAGATCGCCACACCGTGGCCACGCACCGCAAACGCCTGGAGCACCGCGGCACTGTCGGCCACCAAGGCGGCCGGACCTGCGCGGTATTGATGCTCATCACCGACAGGGTTGGTCACGCTCAACTCAGTCAAGCGACCATGGCCCAGCCTGGGCACCTGCTCCAACTCCTCCAGGGTCTGAACGCCCGCAAACGCTGGCGCCGCGACAGCGAACACTTCAAACGTCGACAACTGCACCGCCCGATGATTGGAGTCCAGCAAGCGCCCCAGCCGAATCGCCACGTCAAAACGCTCGGAGATCAAATCGGCGTGGGTGGAGGATGTGGATAAGTGAATATTCAAGTCCGGGTGCAGGCGGCGAAACGCTTCCACCGCCGGGGCGACCACGGCCAGGGCATACTCGACGGTGGTGGTGATGCGCAGCGTGCCTTTGAGCTGCGCATGTTCGGAACGGGCCTCTTCCACCGCCAGGCGCGCCTCTTCGAGCATTCGTGTGCAGCGCAGGTAGAAACGTTCGCCGGCATCGGTGAGCGCCAGCTGGCGAGTGTTGCGGGTCAGCAGGGTGACGCCCAGCTCCGCCTCCAGGCGCTTGAGGTTGAAGCTGACCACGGCGCGGGTCTGGCCGAGCAGATCCGCGGCGGCCGTGAGCGAGCCG
Source organism: Pseudomonas sp. OST1909 (assembly GCF_015277575.1). Taxonomy (NCBI): domain Bacteria; kingdom Pseudomonadati; phylum Pseudomonadota; class Gammaproteobacteria; order Pseudomonadales; family Pseudomonadaceae; genus Pseudomonas; species Pseudomonas sp. OST1909. The sequence continues at coordinate 1,401,269 of NZ_CP063780.1, read as the reverse complement.
GCCTCGACCACGGCCTTGAAGGTGTCGAATCGATCCAGGCTGACCATGGGCCACGCCCTCCGTTTGTCAAAATATTTTTGACAAACTAACAGGCAAACCGAGGTATCCCAAACCCTGCTTGCCGCCTACCCTGCGCGCTTCATTCGCAGGATCGCGTTCATGACCTACCGCTCGAAAGTCGCCTGGATCTTTCTACTGGGCTTTACCCTGGACCTGGTGAACATGTTTGTCGCCACCGTCGCCTACCCGGACATCGCCCGCGAACTGCACGCCTCGGTCACGCAACTGGCGTGGATCAGCAACGCCTACATGCTCGGGCTGACGGTGATCATTCCCTTGAGTGTGTGGCTGGCGGCGCTCATGGGCGAGCGCACCCTGATCGCCACCAGCCTGCTGCTGTTTGCCGGGGCATCGGTGATGGTCGGCCAGGCCGGCTCCATCGAGGCGTTGATTGGCTGGCGCGCTGTGCAGGGGCTCGGTGGCGGCTTGCTGATTCCAGTGGGGCAAGCCATGGCTTACCGACACTTTCCCGCGGCCGAGCGCAGCCAGTTGACGGCGCGGGTCATGTCGGTGGCATTGCTGGTACCGGCATTGTCTCCAGCGCTGGGTGGGGTGATTGTCGACAGCCTGTCCTGGCGCTGGATTTTCTACGCCAACCTGCCTCTGGCGCTGGTGACCCTGCTGCTGGCGCTGCTGTGGATAAAACCCGATGTGCCTTCCACCGTACGCCCGCCCCTGGACCTGGGCAGTATGTTCAAACAAGCCGCCAGCCCGATGCTGCGTGTGGCAATGCTGGTTTACCTGTGTATTCCGGGGATATTTATCGGCACCAGCCTGATCGCCATCCTCTACGTGCGTGACCTGGGGTATGACGCCACCCAGACCGGCGCACTCATGTTGCCGTGGGCATTGGCCTCGGCCGTGGCGATCTACCTGAGCAAGCGACTCTTCAACCGCTGCGGCCCCAAACCCTTGTTACTGGCCGGCATGGCGCTGCAATGCGGCGGCATCCTGTTGCTCAACGAGCCGGCGCTGATGATTGCGGCCTACGTCTTGATGGGCCTGGGCGGCAGCTTGTGCAGCAGCACCGCGCAAACCCTGGCTTTCCTGGATATTCCCGCCGAGCGCATGGGCCACGCCAGCGCGTTGTGGAACATGAACCGGCAAGTGAGCTTCTGCGTCGGCGCCGCCTTGCTCAGTGCAGTACTGTCGACCTTGGATTCCTTCGCCATAACCTTCACGATAGCGGCAGCTCTGACCCTGTTGCCGTTTTTCGCAGTGTTGCGCCTGGATGCCTCCAGGATACGCACGCTGCTTCACCCTTGCAGCGAGCCCGACCATGATTGACTACAGCGATTTTTTTGAAGAAGTGATCCAGACCCACGTCGAGATCGAGCAATGGTTTGCCGGCGTTGCGCCTGAGGGCACGCTGCAAAATCTGCTGGCGCGCTTCTCACCGGAGTTCAGCATGATCGCGCCGGCCACCGGTACGCGGGTCAACAGAGCCGGGGTCAATGCGTTGTTCACGCGCCTGGGTGGGATGCGGCCGGGGTTGAAAATCACCTTGAGCGAAATGACCGGGATTGATCGTCATGCGCGGGGAGCCACGGTGACGTATCGCGAGCATCAGGTGGATGACAGTGGCACCCAGACAGATCGCCGCGCCACGGTGGTATTCGAGAAGCAGGCCAGTGGTGCGCTGTTGTGGCGGCACTTGCATGAAACCTTCATCAAGGCTTAACGCGGGCCTAAATGTGGGAGGGGGCTTGCCCCCGATGAGCATAGGTATCTACGCAACTTCAGTTCGCAGCCCCCTACGGTAACCACGATGCAAAGCGAGCCGCTCTTGATCTTGATCTGCTTTTGATCTTAGGCGCCCTCCCAAATCACTGTCGGATTACGGGCACACCGAGCCTAGGCGAGGTGCCCAGTGGTGGGGCAAGAGCCTTTTGCTTACTTTTGGCTGGGCCGGCATTCCGGCTCTTTTCAAAAGTGAGCCGCTGTAAGAGCGGAACCAATAGCAGCCGTTACCCAAATAACGGATATGTACTCGGTCTGATCCAACATTTGGGTCGGCTGTCAGGCCGCCATCGGGGGCAAGCCCCCTCCCACAGGGTCCCGCGGTGTACCGAAAAGTTGTGTAGATACTTCATGCCCCTCCCACATTTTTAGTTTTGTGTTGGGTTTACGATCACGGTGCAGGTAATCCCTGCCGCCAGCAGCACGCCTTCGGGCACTTCATCAATGTGAATGCGCACCGGCACACGCTGGGCCAAACGTACCCAATTGAAAGTCGGGTTCACATCGGCGATCAGTTCCCGGCTCTCAGGGTTGTCGCGATCGTAGATACCGCGCGAAATGCTTTCCACGTGACCCTTGAGTGTCTCGCCGCTCATCAATTGCATATCGGCTTTATCCCCGACGTTGACGTGGGGTAGCTTGGTTTCTTCAAAGAAGCCATAGACCCAGAACGAATTCATATCCACCACAGCCATCTTCGCTTCACCGATACGCGCATAGTCGCCGCGATGCACGTTGAGGTTGGTGACGTAGCCGTCCACCGCCGACAGCACGCGGGTACGTTTCAAGTTGAGTTCAGCGGCCTCCAGTTGCGCCAGGGCGTGCTGGTAATCGGCCAGGGCCGAGTCGGCGATGTTACTGGCGTCGTCGCGGTTTTCCCTGGAGATCACCAGAGCGTCAAGGTCGGCGCGGCGGTGGGCGTTGAGCTTGCGCATCTCCCAGGTAGCCTTGCGTGAAGCCACCAGCGATTGCGCCTGCTTGACCGCGATGCGGTAATGCTCGGGGTCGATCTGCATCAGCAGGTCGCCTTTTTTCACCAACTGGTTATCGCGTACCGGCACCTCTACCACTTCGCCGGTAACGTCCGCCGCGACGTTGATGATGTCGGCGCGCACGCGGCCGTCGCGGGTCCATGGCGTTTGCATGTAGTGCACCCACAACGTGCGGCCAATCCAGATCGCCAGGGCCAGCACCAGCAAGGTCGCGAGCAGGCTGAAAAACTTTTTCATCGGGGCATTCTCAACGGTAGACGCTCAGCGCCAGGGCGCCGAACAGGCAAGCGAACAGGCTCAGGCGCAACAGCGCCGGGTGCCAGAAAAACCGGTACAGGTCGAACCCGGCCAGAAAGCGATCAATCGCCCAGGCCAGCCCGGCGGCGATCAGGAACATCAGGGTCATGGTCGGCATATAGATGCCGTGGAATGCGATTTCACGGGGCATTCGAGGCTCCTTTGAGGGCCGCCAGTGGCGATTGCGGGTCGAGCAACGAGGTGCGGATAAAGTGCAGGTAGCTCTTTACCCGGCGCAGGGCTGAGGTATCGAAGTGCGGGGCGAAAGGTTCGTCGGTGGCCTGCACGCGGCTGATCGCATGGTCGACGGCGATCAAGCCGCGCTCCAGGTTGCTGGCGCTGGGTTGCAGGAACAACCGCACCAGCGAACGGCCCATCACGCGGATCGCCTGGCGCCACGGCTGGGACTCGGCATAGGCCGGATGCACCGGCAGAATCGCCTGTTCCTTGCGCAACTCGATGATTGCGTGACCGACCTCCAGCACCACGAACATCCAGCGCAACAGGTCGCGTTGCACCTGCGGCTGGCCGGCCGCGAGGCCATAAGCCTGGTGCAGCAGGTCGCGGGTACGGCTTTCAAAACTCGACGCCAGGCCCTTGAGCTTGCCGCTGATCGCATACACCACCTGCTCACGCAGGTCCTGCTCCAGGCGGCGCCACAGCCAGCGGCTGTTGGGCGGCAGGATGATCGCCCCCGCCGCCGCGCACACCAACATGCCGATGACCATGGCGATGTAGTCGTTGATAAAGGTGTAAGGGTTGTAGACCGTGAGGTTGTCCGGCACCGAGCCGGTGCTGAAGAAAATCAACAGGCCCACGCCGACACCGGCGTACTGCGGGCGGGAGGAGAGGAAAGCACCGAAGATGATCACCGGTGCGAGCATCACGCACAGCAGCGGGAAGCCATCGATCAAGGGGAACACGAAGAACATTTCGACAAAGCCGACCAAGGCGCCGATCAAGGTGCCGCAGGCCATCTGGAACGCCATGCGCTTGGGGTTGGGTGTGGCAGCGGAGAGGCCCACCGTGGCCGCCGCGATCAAGGTCATGGTCGCGCCGCTGGGCCAGGCGGTGGCTACCCAGTAACTGCCCAGCACGATCAGGATAAACGAGGCCCGCACCCCGGCGGCGGCGCAGGCCAGCCAGTTGGTTTTTGGCGTATAGGCTTCGTGCCAGTCTTCCCGCGCATGGCGGTGGTCAGCCAGGGACGCGTGGGTTTGTGCGTAGTTGTGCAGGTCGTCAACGAAGCGGTACAGCAGCTCGTAGGCCGTATGAAAGTCCAACTGCTCGGCTTCGGTCGGGTTATCGCCCTGGAAGCTCGCCCGCAGGCTGCGCACCTTGGCGGGCAGGTCGTCCTTGTAGGCGCTCAGTTGGTTGACCAGGCGCGCGGCGTCCGGGCTGGTGAGGGCGCGACCGGAGAAGCTGTCGAGCACTTCGGCCAGGTCTTGCAGCCCGGGCTTGATCGCTGCGACCACATGATCGGCCTCATCGGCACGCAAGCGTTCAAGCAACTGGTGCAAGGCGTTGAAGCGCGTGGTGATGCTCATGAATTCGCTGTTGAGGCGACTGAGCCGCCCGTTGCGTCGGCGCATGTGCGGGTCTTCGAATACGGTGACGCTGCGCAGCCCTTCCAGACCCACGGCTTCGGCGATAAAACGCACGTTACTGGCCTCGAACCCTTCGCGCTGGCTGCGCCCGCGCAGGCCGTCGGTGACGAACAGCGCGAACACGCCAAAGCGCTGGTACAGCGCGTTGCGCATGGCGGCGCTGGAGGTCTGCGGCAGGATGGCGGCGCTGACCACTGTCGAGCACAGAATCCCCAGGGAGATTTCCAGCACCCGCCACACCGCTGCCATAAAGGCGCCGTCCGGGTGGGCCAGTGCCGGCAGGCCGACCATCGCGGCGGTGTAGCCGGCAAGCACAAACCCATAGGCGCGGAAGTTGCGGTTGCGCGTAGCGCCAGCGGTACAAATGCCCACCCAGATCGCCAGCGCACCGAGGAACAGTTCGGTGTTCTGCGCAAACAAGGCGATCAGCAGCACCATCACCGCCGAGCCTGCCAGGGTGCCGAGGAAACGGTAGAAACTCTTGGCGAACACCTGGCCGCTCTGGGGCTGCATCACGATAAACACGGTGATCATCGCAGTGCGCGGTTGCGGCAGTTCCAGGCGCATGGCCAGCCACAGCGTCAAGAATGCGGCGACCAGCACCTTGAAGATATACACCCAGGTCACGCCGTCGCTACGTGCCCAATCGAAAAAACCACGGCGCCACTCAAGGGAATGCAGCCAGCGCAGCGGTGCAGGCAAGGAAGTCATCGAATCCTACTCAGTGGTCGAACACGGCAAGTGCCGCCGGGGTCTTGCTCGGGAGGGTCTTGTTAGCCAGGGGCACATCATCGCCGGCACCGAGGCCGCCGCCCAACGCCGTTACCAGTTCGGCATGGGCACTCAGGCGCGCCGCCTGCACCTGTTGCTCGACCTGTTGCTGACGGAACAGCAGGGTCTGGGCGTTGAGCACATTGAGGTAATCGGTGAGGCCACGCTGATAGGCGATCATGGCGATGTCGTAGGTCTTCTGCGCCGAAGCCACCGACTGCGCGGCGAAAGCCGACTGCTTGTCCATGGACTCACGGCGGATCAACTGGTCGCTGATGCCCTTGAGCGCATTGACCAGCGTCTGGTTGTACTGGGCGACCGCGATGTCATAGCCGGCACTGGCTTCGCCCAATTGAGCACGCAGGCGGCCGCCATCAAAAATTGGCAAGGTGATCGCCGGACCGACGTTGTAGTTGAATTTCTTGCCGGCCAGGAACTCCAGCATACCGCCGCCCGTAGCCATGTAGCCGAGGCTGCCGACCAGGTCGACGTTGGGGTAGAAACCGGCGTGGGCCACATCGATGCCACGGGCCTGGGCCGCCACCTGCCAGCGGCTGGCGACCACATCCGGGCGCTGACCGAGCAGTTGCGCCGGCAGGTTCGAAGGCAGTTTCAACGGTACCGCGAGGGCCAGCGTCGGGCGTTGCAACTGCGCGCCCTCGCCCGGGCCTTTACCGGCCAGCGCCGCCAACTGGTTGCGGCTCAGGGCGATTTCCTCGTCCAGGGCATCCAGTTGGCGATGGGTTTCCGGCAGCGGGGTTTCGGCCTGACTGACGTCGAAGTGGGTGCCGATCCCGGCGTCCAGGCGCTTGTTGGCCAGGTCGAGGATCTGCTGTTGCTGGGCCAGGGTGGCCGCGGCGATATCGCGGTTGGCGTAATGCAACGACAACTGGATATAGGCGCGCACCACGTTGTTCTGCAGTTCGAGCCGGGCCTGACGTGCTTCGGCAGCGCTCATGTGCGCCAGGTCGACCGCACGTTCGGTGCTGTTGCTTTCCCGCCCCCACAGGTCGAGGGCGTAACTCAGGCCCAGGGACGAGTTGTTGTCCCAGGTGTTGGCGCCGCTCAATTCGCCGGGGCCGTAGAACTGATCTTTCGGCCAGTTGTGGCGCTTGAGGGTGGTGTCGCTGTTGATCTGCAACGACTCGGCCGACTCCGCAACCCCGGCCAGTGCCCGCGCTTGCCGCACGCGTGCGGCGGCCACGGCCAGGCTGGGACTGTTCTGGGTGGCGAGTTCGACCCAACGGTTGAGCTGCGGATCGCCGTAGGCTTGCCACCATTGGGCGGTGGGCCAATGGGCGTCCCGGGCGGCGTCTTGAATGGCTTTATCGGTGGCCAGGGTATTGGCGTTGAGGGCCTGGCCTTGGGGGGCAATTCCTCCGGTTCCGATGCAACCGCTGATGGCTAACGATAAGGCCCAAACACTGAGAGTCTTCAGCTCTCTGCTGATGCGACGCGGCACGGCAAGCGAATTCCTGAGAGGTGTTGCGCAAGAGGTGGCGCAATTCTAGGCGGCGGCATGGAGGACGATAAGCTGGCATTCCTGTGAATCTTTGTTACCGTTCAGGCGATAATCCGTTGGTAGGGATCACTGGTCGGCGTAACTTTCTGTCACAATTTGTCATCTCCCTTGAGAACACTCCATGGACACTTTGCAAAACATGCGCGCTTTCAGTTGCGTGGCCGAAGCCGGCAGCTTCACCGCCGCCGCCGCGCAACTGGACACCACCACGGCCAATGTCTCGCGCGCGGTCTCCAACCTTGAGGCCCACCTGCAAACCCGCTTGCTCAACCGCACCACCCGGCGCATCGCGCTGACCGAGGCCGGTAAACGCTATTTGCTGCGCTGCGAGCAGATCCTCGCCTACGTCGAAGAAGCCGAGGCCGAAGCCAGCGACGCCCACGCCCGCCCTGCCGGGCAGCTCAAAGTGCACACCATGACCGGCATCGGCCAGCATTTCGTCATCGACGCGATTGCCCGTTACCGCCGCACCCACCCCGACGTGACCTTCGACCTGACCCTGGCCAACCGCGTACCGGACCTGCTCGACGAGGGCTACGACGTGTCCATCGTGCTGGCCAGTGAACTGCCGGACTCGGGTTTCGTGTCCCAGCGCCTGGGCATCACCTACAGCATCGCCTGTGCTTCCCCGGAATACGTCAAGGCCAAGGGCTGTGCACAGCAGCCGCAGGATTTGCTCAACCATGCGTGCCTGCGCCTGGTCAGCCCGGTGATCCAACTGGACAAATGGACCTTCAACGGGCCTGAAGGCCAGGAAAGCGTGGCGATCAACAGCTCGCCGTTCCTGGTCAACTCGGCCGACGCGATGAAAACCGCAATCACCAGCGGCATGGGCGTCGGCCTGCTGCCGGTGTATGCCGCCATCGAAGGGCTGCGCAACGGCACGCTGGTGCGAGTGATGCCGACCTACCGCTCTCAGGAACTGAACCTGTACGCCATCTACCCTTCGCGCCAATACCTGGATGCGAAGATCAAGACCTGGGTGGAGTACCTGCGTGGTTCGTTGCCGGAGATCCTGGCGGCGCACCAGGCGGAGCTGGTGGCGTATGAGTTGAGCGGCGGCCTGGGTGGCACGCGCATTGCGACCTGATTTTGGAATGCTGCTTCCCAACCCTTATAAATTCATTGTGGGAGCTGGCTTGCCTGCGATGACGGTGGATCAGCCAATACAATAGTGACTGACATACCGCCATCGCAGGCAAGCCAGCTCCCACACGTTGAGTGGAGTTCTACAATGAAAAAGACTGTCCTGGCCTTCAGCCGCATCACCCCACCGATGATCGAACGCCTGCAACAGGATTTCGAGGTGATCGTGCCCAACCCCAAGCAGGGTGACATCAACGCGCAGTTCAACGACGCCCTGCCCCACTCCCACGGTTTGATCGGCGTGGGCCGCAAGCTGGGCCGTGAACAGCTTGAAGGCGCGAGCAAACTTGAAGTGGTGTCCAGCGTGTCGGTGGGCTACGACAACTACGACGTGCCGTACTTCAACGAGCGCGGCATCATGCTGACCAACACCCCCGATGTACTCACCGAGAGCACTGCCGACCTGGCCTTTGCGTTGCTGATGAGCAGCGCACGCCGGGTGGCCGAGCTGGACGCTTGGACCAAGGCCGGTCAGTGGAAAGCCAGCGTCGGCGCGCCGTTGTTTGGCTGCGATGTACATGGCAAGACCCTGGGCATCGTCGGCATGGGCAATATCGGCGCGGCCGTGGCCCGCCGTGGGCGCCTGGGTTTCAACATGCCGATCCTGTACAGCGGCAACAGCCGCAAGACCGCGCTGGAGCAAGAACTGGGCGCGCAGTTCCGTAGCCTGGACCAGTTGCTGGCCGAGGCGGATTTTGTCTGCCTGGTGGTGCCATTGAGCGACAAGACCCGTCACCTGATCAGCACGCGCGAATTAGGCCTGATGAAGCCCAGCGCGATCCTGATCAATATTTCCCGTGGGCCGGTGGTGGATGAACCGGCGCTGGTCGAAGCCCTGCAAACCCAGCAAATTCGCGGTGCCGGGCTGGATGTGTATGAAAAGGAACCGCTGGCCGAATCGCCGTTGTTCCAGTTGAGTAATGCCGTGACCCTGCCGCACGTCGGTTCGGCCACCGGTGAAACCCGCGAAGCCATGGCCAATCGTGCTTTGGATAACCTGCGCAGCGCCCTGCTGGGCCAACGCCCGCAGGACCTGGTGAACCCACAGGTCTGGAAGGGCTGATACATAACCCAATGTGGGAGGGGGCTTGCTCCCGATGGCGGTGGATCAGTTGTACATCTGCTGACTGACACGCCGATATCGGGAGCAAGCCCCCTCCCACATTAGCAGTGCCCGACACAAAATCCGGTTAAAGCCCAGGCCAGCCGAGTCGATAACCTTCCATAGATGATCGTCATCCCTGATCCACAGAAGGTTTTTATGTCCACCACCAAAGCCCGCGCAGACTCACTTTCGCTTCTGCTCTTTACCCTGCGCAGCGGCAAGCTGATGGCCATCAACCTGCTGAAAGTCAGTGAGATCATCCCCTGCCCGCCGCTGACCAAGCTGCCGGAGTCCCACCCGCACGTCAAAGGCATTGCCACCTTGCGCGGCACCTCGCTGTCGGTGATCGACTTGAGCCGCGCCCTCGGTGAAATGCCCTTGCAAGACCCGGACGGCGGCTGCCTGATCGTCACCGATGTCAGCCGTTCCAAGCAGGGTTTGCATGTGCAGGCAGTGAGCAAGATCGTGCATTGCCTGACCACTGATATCCGCCCGCCACCCTACGGCTCCGGGGGCAACCGTGCATTTATCACTGGGGTAACCCAAGTGGAAGGTGGCCTGGTACAGGTGCTGGATATCGAGAAAGTCATCCACGGCATCGCCCCGGCACCGATTGAAACGGCGCCGACCGACCTGACCATGGAAGAAGCCGAAGTGCTCGGCAACGCCCGCATCCTGGTGGTGGACGACAGTCAGGTGGCCTTGCAGCAGTCGGTACACACCCTGCGTAATCTCGGCCTGACCTGCCACACCGCGCGCAGCGCCAAGGAAGCCATCGACGTGTTGCTGGAGCTGCAAGGCACGGGCGAGCAGATCAATGTGGTGGTGTCGGATATCGAGATGTCCGAGATGGACGGCTACGCCCTCACCCGCACCCTGCGCGAAACCCCGGATTTCAAGGACCTCTACGTGCTGTTGCACACTTCCCTGGACAGCGCGATGAACAGCGAGAAAGCCCGCCTGGCCGGTGCCGATGCGGTGCTCACCAAGTTCTCCTCCCCGGAGCTGACCAAGTACCTGGTCATCGCCGCGCAAACCGTAGCGCAAAAGGGCCTGTAAGCAGTGGCCGAGTATTTCCAGCTGCTGCGTCGCGACCTCACGGGCAGCCTGCCCGCCCCGCAGTGGCCGGCGAATACCCGGCTGGATCATTACCGTGATGAGCTGGCCCCGGCGATCCATGCCGTGTTGCGAATGACTCAAGACCAGGGCGGCGGCCGTGTCGCCAGCCTGGATGAATGGCGCCGACAGTTCGTGACCGATGCCGAGTGCGACCCGACGTTGTGCCTGGTCGCCATTAACGCCGACGGCATTCTCGGTGTCGCCCAGTGCTGGACCAGCGCCTTCATCAAGAACCTTGCGGTACACCCTTGCGCCCAGGGCCAGGGGCTGGGGCGCGCCTTGTTACTGCACAGCTTTCAGGTGTTCAAGCAGCGCGGCGAACCCTATGTCGACCTCAAGGTGCTGGAAAGCAACCTGCGTGCCCGGCAACTGTATGAAAGTGCCGATATGAGATTTGTCCTGCGCGACACAGTGCCCAAGGGCTGACAACCACTGGCGCATAACTTGCTTCCAGAGTGCCGAGCGGTCGATAGAGGTAAAAAACCCGTCACCCCTCAAGCGTGCCCTCTGACCTAGCCTGGTGACAGATCCGCCATGAACACTCAGTTTTCTTGCGTAGGTTGCGGCAAATGCTGCAGCGACCATCACGTCCCCCTGACCCTCGCAGAAGCCCGTAGCTGGGCGGCGGACGGCGGTAACGTCATCGTCCTGGTCGAGGGTTTCCTCGGCAACGGCCTGGGCCTGCCCCTGCAACAACGTGAGCACGCCGAGCGCCGATCGGTGAGCGTGCCCAGCGGCACTACCGAGGCGTTTGTGGCAATCACCTTTGCCGCCTATAACGCCGGACGCTGCCGGAATCTTGACGAAGACAACCTTTGCCGCATCTATGAACGGCGCCCACTGGTGTGCCGGATTTACCCGATGGAGATCAACCCGCATATCCCGCTGAACCCGAGTGCCAAGGATTGCCCGCCAGAATCCTGGGAACAGGGCCCGGCTTTGATCGTCGGTGGCGAGTTAATGGACAAGGAACTGGCTGAACTGATTGGCCGCTCGCGCCAGGCCGACCGTGACGATGTACAAACCAAGGAAGCGGTGTGTGCGTTGCTCGGCATTCGTACCACAGCGCTCAAGGGCGACGGCTTCACCGCCTACCTGCCGGATATGCAGGCGTTTGCCCAAGCTGTCGAACAGGCAGTGGTCCAGCCGAGCATGGCCAATGAGTGGGTGTTCCACGTATCCGGTATGGACATCGCCGAACAACTGCTGGACGCCGGGGCGCAGATTGCCACCGAAGTGCCGGCCAACTATGCGTTTATCTCGTTGCGGGCTGCCTGACCGCTGACGGGGATTTGACTGAGTCTGCTCCGGCATTGAGATCTATCGCGATCATGGAGTGGCAGGCGCTACATCCAGACGATAGGGCTGGAGGATGCGTTGGTATTCGCCGTTTTGCATCAGCTGTTCAAGCGCATGGTTCAGCTCATTGCGCAGCGCGGTATCAGGTTTGCGTACCGCGATAGCCACGCTGTTGCCCAACAGGCCCGATGACACCACAGGCCCCAGGAAACCGAAGTCCAGGCCGTCGGCTGTGTCGAGCAGCGCCTCACGGATCTCCACGGCACCTTGCAAGGTCGCATCGATATCACCCGACACCAGGCTCTGAACCAGTTGGTCGTTGAGCCAGAAACTTCTGATGATCACCCCCGCCGGTGCCCACTGCGAGAGCGCAAAGGCTTCACGATTACTCCTGACCAGCACCCCCACGCGCTTGCCCTTGAGCGAGCGCCGGCCAGGGGTCAAGCCTGAGCCTTTACGACCCACCAGGCGGGTGGTGATCGGGTAGAGGTCATCGGTAAAACTCACCCGTTGTCGGCGCCGACATGTCGGCGCCATGCCCATGATCGCGTCGAACTGCCGGGCTTCGAGGGCCGGAAAATTTTCCATGACGACTTGGTCAACCCAGATACAGCGCACGTTGAGTTGTTCGCACAAGGCATTGCCCAGTTCGATGTTCAGCCCCACCAGTTGCCCTTGCGGGTTGCGGCTCTGAAAGGGGGGAAAATGCGCGGCCACGGCGAAACGGATCTCGCGCCGCGGTTGAACGTCGCCCGCAACGGCCGTCGTCGAGAGCAAGAAGGCAAGCACTGCACAGAGGTGTATCAGGGCCACGGGAACGTCCTTTTCCGGAAAGCTTACTCACTCGTCCCGATGGAGCGTCATCGGGACGAAGCAAACGCTGTGCAAGCTTTCAAGAATCGACCGCGGACCTACAAGTAGAAATATCGACAGGCGACGTAGGCAACAGCCTATAACGCTAGCTTCGATTTAGCCTTAACGTTTACCCATCGAACGGCGCGTGCCTGGGGGTGCCATGCCAGGGGTCTTGGTATGGCCGTTCTTGGCGCCGCCTTTGTACCAGGGCTGGCTGGCGTTTTTGGCGCCTGCCAGTTCACCCGGCTTGAAGGGGAACTTGAATGCCGGGATCTCGGCTTTTTCAGCACTGTCGGCGGTGGCCGAATCGACGAGGTCGGCCGCTTCAACAGGGGGTTGGGTGGGGGAAGTCATAGGGGCTCCGGCACAGCTATAGGTGTAAAAACGCGAGTATACGGGGCCGAGGCTGCCAGCAGTAACTTCAAGCGACAGGCTCACACAGCCTAACTGTCACGGCTGTCAGTTTGCCGTCACCGTGCTGACGGTGAAACAGCGCTATAAAGCAGCTTTCCAAACTCCAACGTGCAGTTTGCGCCGGCGCCCTCCTATGCAGATCAAACGAAACATGGCCCTGATAGTGGGTGCCCTCCTGATACTGGCTGTCGCAGCCTGGGCATTGACCCGGCCGGCCAAGGCGCGGCTGGCGGCGCCTACCGCCATTCCCGTGCGGGTGGTGAGCGTGACGCAACAGGATGTACCGCGGTTTGTCAGCGGCATCGGCTCGGTGCTGTCGTTGCACAATGTGGTGATTCGCCCGCAGATCGACGGCATCCTCACCCGGTTGCTGGTCCAGGAAGGTCAGTCGGTGAAGGCCGGTGACCTGCTGGCGACCCTCGATGACCGCTCGATCCGCGCCAGCCTCGACCAGGCCAAGGCGCAACTGGGTGAAAGCCAGGCGCAGTTGCAAGTGGCACTGGTCAACCTCAAGCGCTACAAGGCGCTGAGCGTTGACGACGGCGTATCAAAGCAGACTTATGACCAGCAGCAGGCATTGGTGAACCAGCTCAGGGCCACCGTGCAAGGCAATCAGGCTGCGATTGATGCTGCTCAGGTACAACTTTCCTACACCCAGATTCGCTCCCCCGTCAGTGGTCGCGTGGGCATTCGCAGTGTGGATGAAGGTAATTTCCTGCGCATGAGCGACACCCAGGGGTTGTTCTCCGTCACCCAGCTCGACCCGATCGCCGTTGAGTTCTCCCTGCCGCAGCAGATGCTGCCGACCCTGCAGGGCCTGATCGCGGCGCCAACCCCGGCCAGCGTCGACGCCTACCTGGGCGCCGATACCGACGGCGACACCGGCCACCTGCTCGGCGAAGGCCACCTGAGCCTGATCGACAACCAGATCAGCTCCACCACCGGCACCCTGCGAGCCAAGGCCGAGTTCAACAACCCTGCGCAAAAGCTGTGGCCGGGGCAACTGGTGACCATCAAGATCCAGACGGCCCTCGACAAGCATGTTCTAGTGGTACCACCGACCGTAGTGCAGCGTGGGCTGGACGCGCACTTCGTGTACCGGGTCAACAGTAATAAAGCAGAAGTGGTGCCGGTACAGGTTGCCTATCAGGACAGCGAGATCAACATCATCACCGGCGTGCAGGCCGGGGACGTGCTGGTCAGCGACGGTCAGTCGCGGCTCAAGGCCGGCGCCCAGGTGGAAGTACTCAAGGAGCCACCACAGGTGATCCAGACCGCTGACGCCACGGTGCAACCATGAGCGGCAGCCGTTCGCCCTCGGCCTGGTGCGTTGATCACCCGGTAGCCACCCTGTTGTTGACGTTTGCCTTGGTACTGCTGGGGATCATCGCCTTCCCACGCCTGTCCATCGCCCCGCTGCCGGAAGCGGAATTTCCGACGATCCAGGTCACCGCGCAACTGCCCGGTGCCAGCCCGGACACCATGGCCTCATCAGTGGCCACGCCCCTGGAGGTGCAATTCAGTGCCATCCCCGGCGTGACCCAGATGACCTCCAGCAGCGCCTTGGGCTCAAGCCTTTTGACGTTGCAGTTCACCCTGGAAAAAAGCATCGACACCGCCGCCCAGGAAGTCCAGGCCGCAATCAACACCGCCTCCGGCAAGCTGCCCAGCGATATGCCGAACTTGCCGACCTGGAGAAAGGTCAACCCGGCCGACAGCCCGGTGCTGATCCTCAGCGTCAGTTCAGGCAGCATGCCCAGCACCGAGCTGAGTGATTACGTGGAAACCCTGCTGGCGCGCCAGATCAGCCAGATCGACGGCGTCGGCCAGATCAACATCACCGGCCAGCAACGCCCGGCGATTCGCGTGCAGGCCTCCCCCGACAAACTCGCGGCCATCGGCCTGACCCTCGCCGACATACGCCTGGCCATTCAGCAGTCGAGCCTCAACTTGGCCAAGGGCGCGATCTATGGCGAGAACAGCGTCTCGACCCTGTCGACCAACGACCAGCTGTTTCATCCCGAAGACTACGGCCAGTTAATCGTTTCCTACAAAGACGGCGCACCGGTTCAACTGCGCGATATCGCCAACGTCATCAATGGTTCGGAAAACGCCTACGTGCAAGCCTGGTCCGGCGATACGCCAGGGGTCAACCTGGTGATTTCGCGTCAGCCCGGCGCCAACATCGTCGAAACCGTCGACCGCATCCAGGCCGAACTGCCGCGCCTGCAAGGCATGTTGCCGGCCTCGGTGCAGGTCAGCGTATTGACCGACCGCACCAAGACCATCCGCGCCTCCCTGCATGAAGTGGAAATGACCCTGCTGATCGCCATCCTGCTAGTGGTGGCGGTGATGGCGCTGTTTTTGCGCCAGCTCTCGGCGACACTGATTGTGTCGGGCGTGCTGGGTGTATCGCTGGTGGCCAGTTTTGCCCTGATGTACGTGATGGGGTTCAGCCTGAACAACCTGACCCTGGTCGCTATCGTGATCGCCGTGGGCTTCGTGGTGGACGATGCGATTGTGGTGGTGGAGAACATCCATCGGCACCTGGAGGCCGGCCTGGGCCAGCGCGAAGCGGCGATCAAGGGGGCCGGCGAAATCGGTTTTACCGTGGTGTCCATCAGCTTCTCGCTGGTAGCGGCGTTTATTCCGCTGCTGTTCATGGGCGGTGTGGTCGGGCGGTTGTTCAAGGAATTCGCGCTGACGGCCACTTCGACCATCCTGATTTCGGTGGTGGTTTCGCTGACATTGGCGCCTACCCTGGCCGCCTTGTTCATGCGCGCACCGAGCCATCCTGCCCACGCCAAACCCTCCTTCAGCGAGCGCCTGCTGGCCGGCTACGCACGCAATCTGCGCCGGGCGCTGGCGCACCAACGCAGCATGGCGGCGATCTTCGTGGTGACCCTGGCCTTGGCTGTGGTCGGTTATGTGTTTATCCCCAAGGGTTTCTTCCCGGTGCAGGACACCGGTTTCGTGCTCGGCACCAGCGAGGCGGCGGCCGATGTGTCGTACAAGGACATGGTTGCCAAGCACAAGGCCCTGGCGGACATCGTCAAGGCCGACCCGGCGGTGCAGGCGTTTTCCCACTCGGTGGGCGTCACCGGCAGCAACCAGACCATCGCCAACGGGCGCTTCTGGATTGCCTTGAAAGATCGCGGTGATCGCGACGTGTCCGCCAGCCAGTTCATCGACCGCCTGCGCCCGCAACTGGCGAAAGTGCCCGGTATCGTGCTGTACCTGCGCGCCGGCCAGGACATCAACTTGAGCTCCGGCCCCAGCCGCGCCCAGTACCAATACGTGCTCAAGAGCAACGACGGCCCGACGCTCAACACCTGGACCCAACGCCTCACGGAGAAACTGCGCAGCAACCCTGCGTTTCGTGACCTGTCCAACGACCTGCAACTGGGCGGCAGCATTACCCACATCAACATCGACCGCCAGGCCGCAGCCCGCTTCGGCCTGACCGCCACCGATGTCGACCAGGCGCTGTACGACGCCTTCGGCCAGCGCCAGATCAACGAGTTCCAGACCGAGATCAACCAGTACCAGGTGATACTCGAACTGGACAGCCAGCAACGCGGCAAGGCCGAAAGCCTCAACTACTTTTACCTGCGCTCGCCGCTGACCAACGAAATGGTGCCGCTGTCGGCACTGGCCAGGGTCGAGCCGCCCAGCGTGGGGCCCTTATCCATCAGCCATGACGGCATGTTCCCCGCCGCCAACCTGTCGTTCAACCTGGCGCCCGGCGTGGCCCTGGGCGACGCGGTGATCATGCTCGACCAGGCCAAGAACGACATCGGTATGCCGAGCACCCTGATCGGCAACTTCCAGGGCGCAGCCCAGGCGTTCCAGAGTTCGCTGGCCAGCCAACCGTGGCTGATCCTCGCGGCGCTGGTGGCGGTGTACATCATCCTGGGTGTGCTGTACGAGAGTTTCGTGCACCCGCTGACGATCATTTCCACCCTGCCCTCGGCGGGCCTGGGTGCGCTGATCATGCTATGGCTGCTGGGCCAGGATTTTTCGATCA
This sequence comes from Pseudomonas sp. OST1909, assembly GCF_015277575.1. Taxonomy (NCBI): domain Bacteria; kingdom Pseudomonadati; phylum Pseudomonadota; class Gammaproteobacteria; order Pseudomonadales; family Pseudomonadaceae; genus Pseudomonas; species Pseudomonas sp. OST1909. Next base: position 1,384,315 of record NZ_CP063780.1, on the reverse strand, counting down.
TGGCCTTGATCGGCCTGGTGTTGCTGATCGGCATCGTCAAGAAAAACGGCATTTTGATGATCGACTTCGCCCTGGAAGCCCAGCGCGTGCGCGGGCTGACGCCGGAGGATGCGATTTATGAAGCCTGCGTCACGCGGTTCCGACCGATCATCATGACCACCCTCGCCGCCCTGCTCGGCGCGGTGCCCTTGATGCTGGGCTCGGGCCCGGGGGCGGAACTGCGTCAACCGCTGGGCATTGCGGTGGTGGGTGGCTTGCTGGTGAGCCAGGCGCTGACGCTGTTCACGACTCCGGTCATATACTTGTACCTTGAACGGACTTTCCACAGGCCCAAACCAGCGCTGGCGCTGGCGACCACACACTGAGGCGGTCATGCGCGTCCTGATTATTGAAGATGAAGAAAAAACCGCAGACTACCTGCACCGTGGCCTGACAGAGCAAGGCTACACCGTCGATGTGGCACGCGAAGGCGTCGAGGGCCTGCACCTGGCGCTGGAGAATGAGTACGCGGTGATCGTGCTCGACGTGATGCTCCCCGGCCTGGACGGCTTTGGCGTATTGCGGGCGTTGCGCGCCCGCAAGCAGACGCCGGTGATCATGCTCACCGCCCGCGAGCGCGTGGAGGACCGCATTCGCGGCCTGCGTGAGGGCGCCGATGATTACCTGGGCAAGCCGTTTTCGTTTCTTGAGCTGGTGGCGCGCCTGCAAGCCCTGACCCGCCGCAGCGGCGGCCATGAGCCGGTGCAGGTAACCGTTGCCGACCTGTGGATCGACTTGATCAGCCGCAAGGCCAGTCGCAACGGTGTACGCCTGGACCTGACCGCCAAGGAGTTCTCGCTGCTCAGCGTGTTGGCGCGGCGCCAGGGAGAAATCCTGTCCAAGACCGCGATTGCCGAGATGGTCTGGGACATCAATTTCGACAGCGATGCCAACGTGGTGGAAGTGGCGATCAAGCGCCTGCGCGCCAAGCTCGACGGGCCGTTCGAACACAAGCTGCTGCACACCATTCGCGGCATGGGTTATGTACTGGAGAACCGTAGTGTCGGCTAATTCCATTGCCCTGCGTTTGAGCAGCATGTTCACTCTGGTGGCGCTGCTGATCTTCGTGCTGATCGGCGGCGCGCTGTACCAGCAGGTGGATCGCGGCCTGGGGTTGTTGCCGGGCGCCGAACTGGATGCGCGCTACAGCGTGCTGGAATCGTCGGTGAACCGCTTCGGCACGCCGGAGCATTGGGTCAAGATAAAGTCCAAGCTCAAGCTGCTGGGCGAAGAAGACAAGCGCATTCGATTCTGGGTGGTCAGCAGCGACCCGAGCTATGAATATGGCGAGCCGGACGCGCAAATCCGTGCCTTTGCACAGGGCCCGACGGGCAAGCGCGACCTGCGCCTGCCCGGCCACGCTTATCCGTTCAAGGTGCTGGTCAGCCAGTTTGCGGCCAAGGACCAGCGCCCGGCGTTGCGCTTTATGATCGCCATCGACACCGAAAACTTCCGCGCCACCCAGCATCATTTGCTGGTGGCGTTGATCAGCCTGGCAATGGTGGGTGTGGTCATGGCCGCGCTGCTGGGCTTCTGGGTTGCGCGCATCGGCTTGAAGCCACTGGAAAAGCTCTCCGACGAAGCGCGCAAACTCGCCCCGCCCAAACTCTCGGGGCGCTTGCAATTGTCACCGCTGCCACCGGAGTTGAGCCTCTTCGTCAATTCGTTCAATGCCACTCTCGACCGCGTGGAACAAGCCTACTCGCGCCTGGAATCGTTCAACGCCGACGTGGCCCATGAACTGCGCTCGCCGCTGACCAACCTGATCGGCCAGACCCAAGTCGCACTGACACGCGGGCGTTCGGCCGAGCACTATTTCGAGGTGTTGCAATCGAACCTGGAAGAGCTGGAACGGCTGCGCTCGATCATCAACGACATGCTGTTCCTCGCCAGCGCCGACCAGGGCAGCAAAGCCACCAAGCTGATCGAATGCTCCCTGGCCGATGAAGTGGCCACCACCCTCGATTACCTGGACTTCATCCTCGAAGACGCCCAGGTCCAGGTGCGCGTGCACGGCGATGCCCGGGTACAGATCGAAAAGGCCCACCTGCGGCGTGCGCTGATCAACCTGCTGAGCAATGCCGTGCAACACACCGCGCCCGGACAGGTTATCAACGTGCACATCCAAGTGCAGGGGCAACAGGTAGCGATTGGCGTGACCAACCCGGGCGAGACGATCGCCAGCGAACACTTGCCGCGCCTGTTCGAACGTTTCTACCGGGTGGATGCATCACGCAGCAACAGCGGGGCCAATCACGGGCTGGGGCTGGCTATCGTCAAGGCGATTGCGTTGATGCATGGCGGGGATGTGTTTGTGCGCAGCGAAGGCGGTGGCAATACCTTTGGTATCACCCTTCCGGTCTAAACAACTCGTTCAAAAATGTGGGAGCTGGCTTGCCTGCGATAGCCATAGGTATCTACACAACTTGATAGCAACCGACGGTAACCACGATGCGAAGCGAGTAGCTCTTGATCTTGATCTGCTTTTGATCTCAGGCGCCCCGTTAAACCACGCTGGCTGGAATCCGACATGGATTTGGGGGGTAAACCGGCAGGGATGCCGGTTTAGCCGCCCCGCGCCATGGATGGCGCGTGGCGGCGGCCCCCCAAATCCATGGCGGATTACGGGCACACCGAGCCTAAGCGAGGTGCCGAGTGTTGGGGCAAGAGCGTTTTGCTTACTTTTGTCTGGGCCGGCATTCCGGCTTTTCAAAAGTGAGCCGCTGTAAGAGCGGAACCAATAGCAGCCGTTACCTAAATAACGGATATGTACTCGGTCTGACCCAGCACCCTCGTCGGCCCTGAGGCCGCCAGCGGGAGCAAGCTCCCTCGCCACAGGTACAGCGCCGCACCAAAAGATGTGTAGATACCCATGCTGCGATAGCATCATCCCGGCGCGCGTGGCATACCGAGGTGTCTGCATCGCAGGCAAGCCAGCTCCCACAGAAGATCCTATCGCCCACACTGTTGCGATTTGGGCAATAGTTATTATCTTGTTACACTCTGTATCGCACCGCTCGCCTGCGTTACTTTGACGCATCGATGAGCGCGACGGCAAAGGCAGCTGACCCGCTTACCCGAATTTCCCTCGACTTATTTCCAGGGCTCTACACTGGGAATCTGTCTTAAAGCCGCTGACTTCAGCGGCTTTTTTTTGCCGTGAAAAAAGGCCGGGCACACCCCACGACACTGGCCGTTCATGATTGACCAAAGGAGCTCCACCGGTGAAGAACTCGCTGACGTTCACCCCGTTATTCCTCGCAATCGCAGCAACGATCATCCCCCTTGCCCACGCGGCGGACGCCCCGCCCGACGAAGGCTTCGTCGAGGGTTCGCACCTCACGGTCAACACCCGCAACTACTACATGAACCGCGACCGACGCGACACCCATACCGATGACAGCAAGGAATGGGGCCAGGGCTTTATCGGCACTTTCGAGTCCGGCTACACCCAGGGCACCGTCGGCTTTGGCCTGGACGTCAACGCCATGCTCGGCCTGAAGCTCGACGGCGGCGGCGGCACTGATGGCTCCAGCATCCTTCCCTACGGCAGCGGCAACGGCAAGGCACCGGGTTCGTTTTCCACCGCCGGCGGCACCTTGAAAATGCGTGCCTTCGATACCGAACTGAAAGCCGGCGACCTGTTCCTTAACAACCCGGTGATCGCCGGCGGCATGACGCGCATGTTGCCGCAGACGTTCCGGGGTGTAAGCCTGACCAACCACAGCTTTGACGGCTGGATGATCGAAGGCGGCCAGGCCAGCTTTACCAAGCTCTACAACCAGAGCGGCCATCGGCGCATCGGCACCAGCTACGGCGCATTGCCGGCCAATGCCGACAGCCAGCACCTGGACTGGGCCGGCGTGTCGTTCAGCGGCATTGCCGGGTTGACCAGCAACCTGTACGCCTCCGAACTCAAGGACGTATGGCACCAGTACTACTACGACCTCGAATATACCTACGCCCTCAATGATCTGGTCAGCCTGACCCCCGGCCTGCACTACTACCACACCCAGGACACCGGCCAATCGCTGCTGGGTGATATCGACAACAACACCTACAGCCTGCATTTCACCGTAGGCGTGGGCAACCACAGCGTCACGGCCACCTATCAGCGGGTCAACGGCAACACGCCGTTCGACTACATCACCCAGGGCGACAGCGTGTACCTGGACAACTCCCAGCAGTACTCGGACTTCAACGGCCCCAACGAGCGCTCCTGGAAGCTCAAGTACGCCTACGACTTCGCCGGCCTCGGCGTGCCGGGGCTGACGTCTGCCGTGTCCTACATCAGCGGCAAGACCGACCTGACCAAGGTCGACCCCAACAGTCGTGGCTACAGCAGTTGGTACAGCGCCGACGGCAAGGACGCCAAGCATTGGGAACGGGATATCGACGTGAAATATGTGGTGCAGGGTGGCAAGGCCAAGGACCTCGCCGTGCGCCTGCAATGGGCGACTAATCGAGGAAGCAATGGCTACTCGGCAGTGGATCGGGATGTGGATGAGTACCGTGTGATTGTGGATTACCCCATCAACATCTTCTGACAAGGTTCCAAATGTGGGAGGGGGATTGCTCCCACATTTGGGTTCTGCGACCTATTCCAGAGTTGCTACTAAGCTATTGGCATCCTCAAAGCAGAAGTGCGTCCGATGAGCCCAAGCCTTACCCGCCCTGAGCGCCTGCTGATCCTGGGCAGCACGCTGACAGTGTTGCTGATCGTGGGAGTCGTCACGGCGCTGCTGATTCGTGAACACGCCAATACCTTGCAGACGGCCAAGCGCACCGCCAATACCATCACCCAATTGATCGACGCCGACGTGTTGCGCAATGTCGAACTCTACGATGTGGGCCTCAAGGGTTTGATCACCGCTACCGAACGTACTGACCTGCAGGATGTATCCGCGAGTATCCGTCAGTTGGTGCTGTTCGACCGCTCCGCCGCCGCGCCATACAAGGGCGATGTCCTGTTGCTGGACCCCACCGGCGAGGTGATTGCCGACTCGTCACTGCTCACGATCAAGCCCGGCAACTTCGCTGATCGGGACTATTTTCAGGTTCACCGCCAGAATCCGGACGTGGGGTTGTACATCAGCCGTCCGTTCATGGCCCGCTGTGTGTGCGATGACCAATGGCGCATCGCGTTCAGCCGCCGCGTTTCGTCACCGGACGGGCGCTTCCTGGGAGTCGCCGTCGCGTCCATGCGCCTGTCGTACTTCCGCCAGCTGTTCACCAGCCTGAATATCGGCAGCAACAGCACGATCAACCTGCTCAACCACCAAGGCATCCTGCTGGCGCAAGAGCCTTTGCTGGAAGCGGATATCATCAACAAGGACCTGAGCCAACGCCCCAACGTCGCACGTATGCTGCGTGAACGGGACGGCAGTTTCCGAAGCATCTCCAGTGTCGACCATCAGGCACGCCTTTACAGTTTCTCCAATGTGGGCAATTTGCCATTGATCGTTGCGGTGGCCCTCTCCAGTGATGAAGTGTTCGCGCCCTGGCGGCGCGCGGCGTGGCTGGTCAGCCTTGCAACGGGGGTGTTATGTGTGGGTCTGTTGTGGCTGACCTGGGCGCTGTGCATGGAATTGCGCCGTCGCCATCGTGCCGAGCAGGTGCTGTCAGAACTGGCAGCCACCGACGCCCTCACCGGCCTGGCCAACCGTCGCACTCTGGACGAGCGTTTGCGTATGGAATGGGACCGTGCGCAGCGCTCAACCGAGCCGCTGACCGTGCTGATGATCGACGTGGACCACTTCAAGGCCTTCAACGACCGCCACGGCCATCAGGGTGGGGATGATGCGTTGCGGGCAGTCGCGCAGGTAATCAACAGCACTATCCGTCGCCCGGCCGACCTGGCAGCGCGTTATGGCGGTGAAGAGTTCGCCGCGGTGCTGCCCCATACCGACGCCAAGGGCGCCTGGGTGATCGCCGAGCGTATCCGCCAGAGCGTTCAGCATTTGCCGCAGGTGGCCGGGGATGATCAGCCGATCACGGTGAGCATCGGCATGAGTACCTGGCACAAGCACAGCCGTATCACCCTTGAGGACTTGCTGCTCAAGGCTGACCAAGCGTTGTATGAGGCCAAGCACAGTGGGCGCAATCGCATTGTGGACGCGGCAACCCTTCCCATATAAAACGGCGCGCCATAAAAAAAGGCCACCCGAAGGCAGCCTTTAAAAACTAAAGAAAGAGAGTTGTTACTTACACCGCCGCAACGGGACGCATGTAAGAGATCGGTGCGGTGCTGGCATCTTCGAAGGTCACGACTTCCCAAGCGTCTGTCTGCTCAATCAACTTGCGCAGCAGCTGGTTGTTAAGGGCGTGGCCCGACTTGAAGCCTTTGAACTCGCCTATCAGGCTATTGCCCAGCAGGTAGAGGTCACCGATTGCATCGAGGATCTTGTGCTTCACGAATTCGTCTTCGTAGCGAAGGCCGTCTTCGTTCAGTACACCATCCGCGTCGACCACAATGGCGTTTTCAACGCTGCCGCCGAGTGCGAGGTTGTGCTTGCGCAGGTACTCGATGTCACTCATGAAACCAAAGGTACGGGCGCGGCTGACTTCTTTTACGAACGAAGTGCTGGAAAAATCCACGCTTGCACTTTGGGTGCGGTCACGGAATACCGGGTGATCGAAATCGATCTCAAAGCTCACTTTAAAGCCTTCGAACGGGACGAAGGTGGCGCGCTTGTCGCCGTCTTCTACTGTCACTTCCCGCAGAATGCGAATGAACTTCTTGGCTGCGTCCTGTTCTTCCAGGCCGGCAGATTGAATCAAGAATACGAAGGGTCCAGCGCTGCCATCCATGATCGGGACTTCGGACGCGGAGAGCTCGACGTAGGCGTTATCGATGCCCAGGCCAGCCATGGCCGAGAGCAAGTGCTCCACCGTGTCCACTTTGACGTCACCGTTGACCAGAGTGGTCGACATCGTGGTTTCGCCAACGTTTTCCGCGCGAGCAGGAATCTGCACCACAGGGTCCAGGTCGGCACGAACAAACACGATGCCGGTGTCGACAGGTGCGGGCTTGAGGGTCAGGTATACCTTCTCCCCGGAGTGCAGACCTACACCTGTGGCACGGATAATATTCTTCAGGGTGCGTTGTTTAATCATGGCTTGGACCGCTTCAGCGCAAATTGCGAACTGGTATCAACAAAGGCTGGCGATAATAACAGACCAGACCTTTGCTGAACACCAATCACCTTCATAGCCCTGATACATTCCATTAATCGGCCTGACGACGCAGGAATGCCGGGATGTCCAGGTAGTCCAGATCATCTTGCGGATTCAGGCTACGGGATGCAGCAGCACCGGCCTGGGCCTGGTTGCGCATCACGGTCGGACGGTCCAGATCACGGTAGTTCACCGACGGCAGTTCCTGGCGAGCAGGTGCTGCAGCGGCCGCTGCCTGATTAGCCTGGCTGACCTGGCTGTTGTGCAGGGTGTTGTCGATGACCTTTACAGGCTTCTCGATTTTCGCACCCAGGCCGGTCGCAACCACGGTTACATGCAGTTCATCACGCATGTCCGGATCGATAACGGTACCCACCTTGACCATGGCGTGCTCGGACGCGAAGGCTTCGATGATGCTACCCACGTCGGAGTACTCACCCAGGGACAGGTCGGGACCTGCGGTGATGTTCACCAGGATGCCGCGTGCGCCTTGCAGGTTCACGTCTTCGAGCAACGGGTTGCGGATGGCCGCTTCGGTCGCTTCGCGTGCACGGTTAGGACCGCTGGCGCAGCCAGTGCCCATCATCGCCATGCCCATTTCGCTCATGACGGTACGAACGTCGGCAAAGTCGACGTTGATCATGCCCGGACGCTTGATGATGTCGGAGATACCGCGAACGGCACCGGCCAGTACATCGTCAGCCTTGGCGAACGCAGACAGCAGGCTTGCGTCCTTGCCCAGGATGGTCAGCAGTTTCTCGTTGGGAATGGTGATCAACGAGTCGACGCTTTCAGACAGCAGACGGATACCTTCGTCGGCGATCTGCATGCGCTTGCGGCCTTCGAACGGGAACGGACGCGTCACGACAGCGACGGTCAGAATCCCCATTTCCTTGGCCACTTCGGCAATGATCGGAGCAGCACCGGTACCGGTACCTCCGCCCATGCCGGTGGTGATGAACACCATGTTGGTGCCTTGCAGCACTTCGGCAATACGCTCGCGGTCTTCCAGAGCGGCTTGACGGCCGACTTCCGGATTGGCGCCAGCGCCGAGGCCCTTGGTCACCGCTGTGCCCAATTGCAGGATGGTCCGCGCGCCGATGCTTTTCAGCGCCTGGGCATCAGTGTTGGCGCAGATGAATTCAACGCCTTCAATGTTGCTCTTGACCATGTGGTTGACAGCGTTGCCGCCGCCACCGCCGACACCGATTACTTTGATAACCGGGCTAGCGGGGATGTTGTCTACGAGTTCAAACATGTTCCCTCTCCTTTCGTTTTCTCTAGTTTTTTCGCCTACTGCTTACTGCGGGTGCTGCGGTGTCGCGGTAAATCTTTAGAAATTGCCTTTGACCCAAGCCTGCAACCGCTCGAACAACGGCGCTTTGGCTTCGTCGTCACTGCGGTAGCTGTCGCGGATGCTCGGGCCCGACAGGGAAATGCCATCGGTCTGCTTTTGCAGCCCGTACAACAGCAAGCCCACACCGGTGGAATAAATCGGGTTGCGCACGACGTCGCCAAGGCCTTTCACGCCATGGGGCACGCCCAGGCGCACAGGCATGTGGAAGATCTCTTCGGCCAGTTCGACCGCGCCTTCCATCTTCGAGGTGCCACCGGTCAGCACGATGCCGGCCGGGATCAGATCTTCGTAGCCGCTGCGACGCAGTTCAGCCTGGATCAGGGTGAACAGTTCGTCGTAGCGCGGCTCGACCACTTCGGCCAGCGCCTGGCGCGACAGTTCGCGCGGTGGACGGTCGCCCACGCTTGGCACCTTGATGGTCTCGCCGGCACCGGCCAGTTTGGCCAGGGCACAGGCGTAGCGGATCTTGATTTCTTCGGCGTACTGGGTCGGTGTACGCAACGCCATGGCGATGTCGTTGGTGACCTGGTCGCCGGCAATCGGGATCACCGCGGTGTGACGGATCGCACCCTCGGTGAAGATCGCGATGTCGGTGGTGCCGCCGCCGATGTCCACCAGGCACACGCCCAGCTCTTTTTCGTCGTCGGTGAGTACCGAGTAGGCCGAAGCCAACTGCTCGAGAATGATGTCGTCGATTTCCAGGCCGCAACGGCGCACGCATTTTTCAATGTTCTGTGCGGCGTTGACGGCGCAGGTCACCACGTGAACCTTGGCTTCCAGACGTACGCCCGACATGCCCAGGGGCTCGCGCACGCCTTCCTGGTTATCGATCACGTAGTCCTGCGGCAGGGTGTGCAGCACGCGCTGGTCAGCCGGGATCGCCACGGCCTGGGCGGCGTCGAGGACGCGCTCAAGGTCGGCCGAGCTGACTTCACGGTCGCGGATCGCCACGATGCCATGGGAATTCAGGCTGCGGATATGGTTGCCGGCCACGCCGACAAACGCCGAGTGAATCCGGCAACCGGCCATCAGCTGCGCTTCTTCGATAGCGCGCTGGATCGATTGCACGGTGGACTCGATGTTCACCACCACGCCCTTCTTCAGGCCCCGGGACGGATGCGTGCCAATACCGACGATTTCGATCGCGCCGTCTTCCCCAACCTCGCCCACCAGCGCCACCACCTTGGAGGTGCCGATATCGAGACCGACGATCATTTTGCCGCTTTGCACGTTTGCCATGGGTCCTGCCTCTTCTTAATTCTTCGCGACAGCGGGTTGTGCTGCCGTGGGCGCGGCCGGTGCACGCCAGCCGACGGCCAGGCCGTTGGCGTAACGCAGGTCGACGCTCGCAATGTTCGTAATCTGTTCTTTCAAGGTTTTTTCATAGATGGCAATAAAGCGGCGCATCTTTTCCACCAAGCGGTCGCGTCCCAGCAACAACTCGATGCCCGGGCCGGAACTGCCTGCCCCGGTCGTCAAAAACCAGCTGCCCCGTTCACGCAGTTCCAGGCGTGCAATGGAGAAGCCCAGTGGCCGCAGCATCTGGCTCAAGGCCTGGTACTGCTGCATCACTTGCTGCTGCGCCCGCTGCGGCCCGAACAGCTGCGGCAGGTGCTCATAGTTGGCCAGCTCACGCGGGGTGAACGCCTGGCCCTGGTTGTTCAACAGCGCTTCATCACCCCAACGGGCCACGGGCAGCTGTTCTTCCAGGCGGATCGTGACCTGGTCGGGCCATACGCGGCGCACTTCGGCGTGGGCGATCCACGGCATCTGTTCCAGCTCCGAGCGCATGCCGGCCAGGTCGATGGTAAAGAAGCTCGCCGCCAGGTACGGGCCGATGCGCTGCTGTACCGCCTGCTGGCTGATGTAGCTCAAGTCGCCCTGCACGCTGATCTTGGTGATCGGCCGGTCGGCATACGGCAGCAGGCGTTGCGCGCCTTCGTAGGTACCGAAGCCCAGCACCACCAGCAATACCGGCCAGAACAGCGCCTTGATAAAGCCAAAGTTGGCTTTGGGCAGGCGCGCCGACATCGGCTCTTTGGCCACCATGCGGCTGGCACCCCGTGGCACCGGCTTGCGGCTCGGTGCTTGTGGGGGCTGATGACGAAGCGATGCGCCTTTCATGTCTTAGCCTCGTGACTCGATACTTGCCGCCAGGATCGCCAGCACCAACTGCTGAAAATCCAGGCCGGCTGCGCGAGCGGCCATCGGCACCAGGCTGTGGTCGGTCATCCCCGGTGCGGTGTTGACTTCAAGGAACCAGAAATCCCCTTGGTCATCCTGCATCACGTCTGCCCGCGCCCAACCGGCGATACCCAACGCCTCACAGGCTTTCGCCGTGAGGTCCATCAATTGCTGTTCCTTGGTTGCTTCGAGGCCACATGGAATCCGGTACTGGGTATCGGAAGCCAGGTACTTGGCGTCGTAGTCATAAAAGGTGTGGGGCGTACCCAAGGCGATGGGCGGCAATACCTGGCCACGCAGGGTGGCGATGGTGTACTCGGGACCGGAAATCCACTGTTCGACCAACACTTGCGAATCGTAGGTACTTGCCGCTTTCCATGCGTCGATCAATTCGGCGGCCGAGTTCACTTTAGCCATGCCGATACTGGAGCCTTCATGGGCTGGTTTGACGATCAAAGGCAGGCCCAGTTCCTTGGCCGCAGAAATACAATCGTCTTCGCTGCACAGCACGGCGTGACGCGGGGTCGGAATACCCAGGCTGTGCCACACCTGCTTGGTGCGCAATTTGTCCATCGCCAGCGCGGAAGCGAGGATACCGCTACCGGTGTAGGGGATGCCGGCACATTCGAGCAGGCCTTGCATGCTGCCGTCTTCACCGCCACGACCATGGAGGATGATGAAGGCGCGGTCGATCTTCTCGGCTTGCAGACGGGCGAGGAAGTCATCGCCGACGTCGATGCCAAAGGCGTTCACACCGGCACTTTGCAGCGCCTGGAGCACGGCATTACCGGACTTGAGCGACACTTCGCGTTCAGCGCTCTTGCCGCCGAACAGCACGGCGACGCGACCGAAATCGGCAGGCGCGACAGTGGAAAACAGGGAGCCGTAGTCAGTGATCATTTCGACGCCCCCTTTGCCACGGCTGCAAACAGCGGGCTCGCCAGCAACTTGGGCGCAAGGCCACCGATATCACCGGCACCCTGGCACAGCAGGATGTCGCCGGCGCGCAGCAACGGCTTGACGATAGGGGCCAGGTCGACGCCACGCTCGATGTAGATCGGGTCCAGTTGGCCACGCTGGCGGATGCTGTTGCACAGCTTGCGGCTGTCAGCGCCCGGGATCGGTTCTTCACCGGCCGGGTAAACCTCCATCAGCAGCAGCACGTTGGCATCGGCCAGTACATTGACGAAATCGTCGTACAGGTCGCGGGTACGGCTATAGCGGTGCGGCTGGTAAACCATCACCAGACGACGCTCCGGCCAGCCGCCGCGCACGGCCTTGATCACAGCGGCAACTTCGGTCGGGTGGTGACCGTAGTCGTCCACCAGCATCACGTCACCGCCTTCAACCGGCAACTGGCCGTAGACCTGGAAGCGACGGCCGACACCGGCAAAGCGCGACAGCCCTTCGACGATGGCTTCGTCGCTGACACCCTCATCGGTGGCGATGCAGATGGTCGCCAGGGAGTTCAGCACGTTGTGGTTGCCCGGCATGTTCACCGAGACATCCAGCGGTTCGCGGTCAGGACGCAGCACGGTGAAGAAGGTTTGCATGCCTTCCTGGCGTACATTGATTGCGCGCACATCGGCGTCTTCGCTGAAGCCGTAGGTCACGGTCGGACGCTTGACCTGCGGCAGGATTTCACGCACCACCGGATCGTCCAGGCACACCACCGCCAGACCGTAGAACGGCAGGTTGTGCAGGAAGTCGACGAAGGTTTTCTTCAGTTTATTGAAGTCACCGTCGTAGGTCGCCATGTGGTCTTCGTCGATGTTGGTGACGACGGCGACCAGCGGTTGCAGGTGCAGGAAGCTCGCATCGCTCTCATCGGCTTCGGCGATCAGATAGCGGCTGGTGCCGAGCTGGGCATTGGTGCCGGCTGCATTCAGGCGGCCACCGATGACGAACGTCGGGTCCAGGCCACCGGCGGCGAACACCGAGGCGATCAGGCTGGTGGTGGTGGTCTTGCCATGGGTACCGGCGACGGCGATGCCGTGGCGATAGCGCATCAGTTCGGCGAGCATCTCGGCACGCGGCACCACCGGGATACGGCGTTCAAGGGCGGTGGCCACTTCCGGGTTGGAGGTGTTCACGGCACTGGACACCACCAGCACATCGGCCTCGGCAGCGTTCTCGGCACGGTGGCCGATAAAGATCTGCGCACCGAAGGACTTCAGGCGCTCGGTGACCGGCGACTCTTTCAAGTCCGAGCCGGACACCTGGTAGCCCAGGTTCAGCAGTACTTCGGCGATGCCGCACATGCCCACACCGCCGATACCGACGAAATGAATGCGACGGATGCGGCGCATCTCGGGTTGCGGCATGGCTTTCTGATTCTCAACCATGGGCCACCTCCAGGCAGATATCGACCACGGTGCGGGTTGCGTCAGGTTTGGCCAGGCGGCTTGCGGTGCTCGCCATGCTGTTGAGTCGTTCCGGTTGCATCAAAACCTCGGTCAGGCGTGCGGCCAAATCGGCGGCGCCAGTCGTTCTTTGCGGCAGCAGGAAGGCAGCGCCCTCCCCGGCCAAATATTCGGCGTTGCGGGTCTGGTGATCGTCGATCGCATGGGGCAAAGGCACCAGCAACGACGGCAGACCGGCAGCGGCCAGTTCACTGACGGTCAGCGCACCAGCGCGGCAGACCACCAGGTCGGCCCAGCCATAGGCTTGGGCCATGTCTTTGATGAAGGGCTGTACATTGGCCTCCACACCGGCCTCGCGATAACGCGTGGCGGTGACTTCATCATGGTTCTTGCCGGCCTGGTGGAAGATCTCCGGGCGCACATCCTCAGGAAGTTGCGCAACGGCTTCAGGCAGCAATTTGTTCAGTGGCTCGGCGCCCAGGCTTCCGCCCAGGATCAGCAGGTGCGCCTTGCGCCCGGCCAGAGCGTCACGCGCAATGGCCATGAACAGTTCGGTACGCACTGGGTTACCGGTGGTACGAAGCTTGTCCGAGGCAGCGAAGGTTTTCGGGAAGGCTTCACACACCCGCGATGCCAACGGCACCAGCAGACGGTTGGCAGTCCCGGCGACGGCGTTCTGTTCGTGCACGATCACCGGTACGCCAGCGAGCTTCGCCGCGACGCCACCAGGGCCGGTCACATAACCGCCGAAACCGAGCACACACACCGGCTTCAGTTCGCGGATGATCCTGCGTGCCTGCATGACCGCCTTGAGCAACACGAACGGCGCCTTGAGCAGGGACAACTTGCTCTTGCCACGCAGGCCGGTGACGTTGATCAGATGCAGGGGCAAACCGGCATTGGGCACCAATTCGTTTTCAATGCCACGGGGCGTACCCAACCAGTGCACGGTATAGCCGCGGTTCTGGAATTCACGGGCGCAAGCCAGGGCCGGGAACACATGCCCCCCGGTGCCGCCAGCCATGATCAACACGTTAGCGCCCATGGGTCGGCTCCTCGGCGAAGTCGCTTTCGCTGAACTCCATCTCTTCGCTGCCCAAGTGGGTTCGACTCTCCCACTCGATACGCAGCAACAAGCCAAGACAGGCGCAGCAGATCACCAACGAACTGCCACCGTAACTGAGGAACGGCAAGGTCAGGCCCTTGGTCGGCAGCAGGCCGACGTTCACGCCGATGTTGATCAGGAACTGGCCGATCCACAGGAATGCCAGCCCGTAGGCAACGTAGGCGGCAAAGAACTGCTTGGCCTTCTCGGCCCACAGACCGATGTACATGGCGCGTACACAGACGAATACGAACAGGCCGACAGTGCACAGCGAACCCACGACACCCAGCTCTTCGGCGAGTACCGAGAACACGAAGTCGGTGTGGGCTTCGGGCAGGTAGAACTGCTTCTGCACGCTGTTGCCCAGGCCCACGCCCAGCCACTCGCCGCGACCGAAGGCAATCAGCGCCTGGGTCAACTGGTAGCCGGAACCGAACTGATCGGACCAGGGGTCGGTGAAGGTAATCAGACGGGCCATCCGGTAAGGTTGCGCCTGTACCAGAATGGTCACCGCCGCGACTGCCAGCACCACCATCAAGGTGAAGCGGAACAGGCCGACGCCGCCGAGGAACAGCATGGCCGCCGCAGCGCCCATCATGACCACGGTGGCACCGAAGTCGGGCTCCATCAGCAACAGCCCGGCCATGGGCAGCAGCACGATGAAGGGTTTGAAGAAGCCCATCCAGCTTTCGCGCACTTCTTTCTGACGGCGTACCAGGTAACCGGCCAGGTAGATCACCACGAACACTTTGGCAATCTCCGAGGGCTGCACGTTGAACGCGCCGAAGCCGATCCAGCGCATCGAACCGTTCACCTCGCGGCCGATGCCGGGCACGATCACCATCACCAGCAAACCGAACGCGCCGATCAGCATCAGCCAGCCCAGACGCTGCCAGGTGGCGATAGGAATCATCATGGTGACGATGCACGCGCCGAGGCCGATCACCAGATACACCAGGTGACGGATCATCATGTAAAGGGTATTGCCCGACTGCACGGCAGCCACTTCGGAGGATGCCGAAGTGATCATCACCAGGCCCAGGCCGAGCAGCGCGAGGCACCCGGCGAGCATTGGGAAATCGAGGTCGATGCCGCGCCCGGTAATGATCGGCGACGGGTACGGCTTGATGATGTTTTTCAGGTTGAGGCTCATGCCAAGGCCTCCACGGCGCGGGCGAACAGCTGACCGCGCTCTTCGTAATTCTTGAACATGTCGAAACTGGCGCAGGCCGGCGACAGCAACACCGCGTCACCCGGCTGGGCCAGGGCTTTGCAGTGGGCAATGGCGTCATCCAGCGAAGTCGCGCGTACTTGCGGCACCGCGTCGCCGAGGGCGGCGGCAATCAGGTCCGAATCGCGACCCATCAGCACCACAGCGCGGCAATGGGCGGCGACCGGATTTGCAAGGTCCTTGAAGTCGGCGCCCTTGCCATCACCACCAGCGATCAGCACCAGCTTGCCGTCGATATCGGCACCCAGGCCCTCGATGGCAGCCAGGGCGGCACCGACGTTGGTGGCCTTGGAGTCGTTGTAGTAGCTCACGCCATTGAGGTCGCGTACCCACTGGCAGCGATGCTCAAGGCCAGCGAACGTACGCAGGCTGGCGAGCATGGCGTCGAATGGCAGGCCAACCGCATGACCGAGCGCCAGTGCAGCCAGGGCATTGGACTGGTTATGTGCGCCACGGATCTTCAGTTCGCGTACCGGCATCAGGTTCTGGAATTCGAAGGCCAGGTACTTCTCGCCGTTCTCTTCGCGAATGCCGAAGCCTTTGAAATCGGGTTTGCCCAGGCCGAAAGTCCAGCAAGGCATGCCCTCGCCCATCAGCGGACGGCTCAGGGCATCCTGGCGATTGACTACAAATTGCCTGGCGCCACGGAAGATCCGGTGCTTGGCCAAGTGATAAGCCGGCAGGCCGCTGTAGCGGTCCATATGGTCTTCGCTGACATTCAGCACGGTGGCCACTTCAGCGCCGAGATCGTGGGTGGTTTCCAGCTGGAAGCTCGACAACTCCATCACGTACAACTCGACGTCGTCGCTGAGCAGGTCCAACGCCGGCACACCGAGATTGCCGCCCACAGCCACGCGCTTGCCGGCCGCAGCCGCCATTTCGCCGACCAGGGTGGTCACGGTGCTCTTCGCGTTGGAACCGCTGATGGCCACGATCGGCGCCTTGGCGTTACGCGCAAACAGATCG
Organism: Pseudomonas sp. OST1909; assembly: GCF_015277575.1. Taxonomy (NCBI): domain Bacteria; kingdom Pseudomonadati; phylum Pseudomonadota; class Gammaproteobacteria; order Pseudomonadales; family Pseudomonadaceae; genus Pseudomonas; species Pseudomonas sp. OST1909. The sequence continues at coordinate 1,367,894 of NZ_CP063780.1, read as the reverse complement.
ATATCGCCGGACAGCTTGACGCCACGCGCTGCGGCAGCTTGCAGGGCGGGCGTAGCCAGGGCCAGGCCGGGGCTCACGTAGAGCTCATCGGCACGGCACAGAAACTCGACATCCAACTCGCCACAACGCACTTCCACGTGCGGGTAGTCACGGCGCAGCGTGACCAGCTCCGGTGGATTTTCCCGCGTGTCGGCCACGGCGAACGACGTGCCCCGGTTCGCCAGGAAGCGAACCAGGGACATGCCGCTCTTGCCGAGGCCGACAACGATGCGGAAGTGGTCTGAAGCGATCAGGGACACTCGTTTCTACCTCAGTTTCAGGGTGGCAAGGCCGACCAGTACCAGAATCACGGTGATGATCCAGAAACGGACGATCACACGTGGCTCGGGCCAGCCCTTGAGTTCAAAGTGGTGGTGGATCGGCGCCATGCGGAACACACGACGCCCGGTCAATTTGAAGGAAGCCACCTGGATGACCACCGACAGGGTTTCCATCACGAACACACCGCCCATGATGAACAGCACGATTTCCTGGCGAACGATCACCGCAATGGTGCCCAGGGCAGCGCCCAGCGCCAGCGCGCCGACGTCACCCATGAAGACTTGTGCCGGGTAGGTGTTGAACCACAGGAACCCCAGGCCGGCACCGATCAGCGCGCCGCAGAACACGATCAGCTCACCGGCGCCCGGTACGTAAGGGATCAGCAGGTATTCAGCGAATTTCACGTTACCCGACAGGTAGCAGAAGATGCCGAGTGCACCGCCAACCATCACCGTCGGCATGATCGCCAGGCCATCAAGGCCGTCGGTCAGGTTCACTGCGTTGCTGGAGCCGACGATCACGAAATAGGTCAGCACCACGAAGCCGACACCCAGTGGAATGCTTACATCCTTGAGCATCGGGATGATCAAGGTGGTTTCCACGGCGCTTGGCGCAGTGGTGTACAGGAAGACTGCCGCAGCGAGGCCGAACACCGACTGCCAGAAATACTTCCAGCGGCTTGGCAGCCCCTTGGAGTTTTTCTCGATCACTTTGCGGTAGTCATCCACCCAGCCGATGGCACCGAACAACAGGGTCACCAGCAGCACCACCCACACGTAGCGGTTATGCAGGTCGGCCCAGAGCAAGGTGCTGACGCCGATGGACGACAGGATCAGCGCACCGCCCATCGTCGGCGTGCCGGACTTGGACAGATGCGACTGCGGGCCGTCGTTACGAACCGATTGACCAATTTGCAGGTTCTGCAGGGTGCGGATCATCCACGGCCCCAGGAACAGTGACAAAGACAGCGCGGTCAGCACACCCAGGATCCCGCGCAGGGTCAGGTACTGAAAGACCGCGAAGCCTTTGTGGAACTGTTGCAGATACTCAGCCAGCAGCAGCAGCATTAATGTTTCTCCGTACTTGAGCCACACAAGGCTGCGACGACGTTTTCCATCACCGCGCTGCGCGATCCCTTGATCAAAATGGTTGTGTGTTTGTCGTGTTCAGTCGCCGTCAGCGCCTGGATCAATTCAGCTTGCGTCGCGAAATGCCGCGCACCGGGGCCAAAGGTGCTCACGGCGTGAGTCATGTTCGGGCCGACCGCGTAGAGCGCGTCGACCTTGCCGCTGGCGTAGGCACCCACTTCGCGATGGGACTGCTCGGCCCAGTCGCCCAGTTCGGCGATATCGCCCAGCACCAGTACTTTGCGGCCATCGAAACCCTTGAGCAGATCTATGGCGGCGCAGACCGAGGACTGATTGGCGTTGTAGGTGTCATCAATCACGCGCATGCCGTTGGCAGCCAATTGCGCCACGGTGCGGCCCTTGACCGGCTGCACCGCGCCCAGGCCCGTAGCGATACCGAACAGCGACACGCCCAGGGCATGGGCGGCGGCGGCGGCGGCCAGGGCGTTGGCAACGTTATGGTTGCCCAGCAGGTTCAACTGCACGTGTTCGCTGCCTTGCGGGGTATGCAAGGTGAAAGACGGGCAACCGCGGGCGTCAACGGTGATATTTGAAGCATGGAAGTCGGCCGCGGCATTGAGCACCGCAAACGTCAGCACCTTGCGACCAGCGGCGCGTACACGCCAGGTCTCGAAAGCCTTGTCGTCCAGGTTCAGCACAGCGGTGCCCGAGGCGTCGAGCCCTTCAAGGATTTCACCCTTGGCTTCGACGATTTTTTCCGGGCCGCCGAACTCGCCGACATGGGCGGTACCGGCATTGTTGATGATCGCCACGTGAGGCTTGGTCAGCGCCACGGTGTAGGCGATTTCGCCGATGCGCGAAGCCCCCAGCTCGATCACGGCTGCCGTGTGCTCCGGGGCCAGCTCGAGCAGGGTCAGCGGTGCGCCGAAATCATTGTTGAGGTTGCCACGAGTCGCGAGCACTGGCCCGCGCGTACGCAGGACGCCGGCAAGCAGTTCCTTGACCGTGGTCTTGCCGCTGGAGCCGGTAATGGCCGCCACCGGCTTGTCAAAAGCCGCGCGGTTGAGCGCACCCAGTTGGCCCAGGGCCAGGCGGGTATCGGCAACCAGCAATTGCGGCAAGGTGGAGTCGGCCACTTCACGCTGTACCAAGGCACCGACGGCACCTTTGGCGGCGACTTCGTTCAGGTAGTCGTGACCATCGAAGCGCGGGCCTGCCAGGGCGACAAACAACTGCCCAGGCTGAATGTTGCGGCTGTCGATACTCACGCCGTTGAAGGTGCAATCGCTCGACACTACGCGGGCCGACAGGGCCTGGGTGAGTTCGCTGAACTGCATGACTTTAAGCATGGGCGACCTCCCAGGCAGTCAAGGCGTGATCAGCCTCGATCAGATCGGAGAAGGCATGGCGCTCGCCGTTGATTTCCTGGTAGTCCTCGTGCCCCTTGCCCGCCAGCACCACCACATCGTCAGCGCTGGCGCTGGCAATCAGTTGGGCAATGGCGGCACCACGACCGGCAACGAAGGTGGCCTTGGAGGCATCTTTGAAGCCGACACGGATGTCATCGAAAATCTGGCTTGGGTCTTCGCTGCGCGGGTTGTCGTCGGTGACGAGTACGCCGTCGGCCAAACGCTCGACAATCTCGGCCATCAACGGACGCTTGCCGCGATCGCGATCACCGCCGCAGCCGAACAGGCAGAGCAATTTGCCCTTGGCATGTGGGCGCAGCGCTTCGAGAACTTTTTCCAGGGCATCCGGGGTATGGGCGTAATCGACCACCACCAGCGGCTGCTTGCCGCCACCCAGGCGCTGCATACGGCCAGCCGGGCCCTCAAGCTTGGGCAGTACGCGCAGGATTTCATCCAGGGCGTAATCCAGCCCCAGCAGCGCGCCGATGGCAGCAAGTACGTTGCTCAGGTTGAAGCGGCCGAGCAAGGTACTGCGCAAGTGGTGTTCGCCCTGGGGCGTGACCAACGTGGCGCGTACGCCCTCGTCATTGAACTGGGCTTCGCGGCAATACAGGTAGGCACTGGAATCTTTCAGGCTATAGCTGATCAGGCGTGCTTCGCTTTCTTCGCCAGCCAGTTGACGGCCAAATGCGTCGTCCAGGTTGATCACTCGGCACTTCAGGTCATTCCAGGCAAACAGCTTGGCCTTGGCGGCGGCGTACGCCTCCATGGTGCCGTGGTAGTCGAGGTGATCACGGGACAGGTTGGTCATCACCGCAACGTCAAAGGCCAGGGCAGCCACTCGCCCCTGATCCAGACCATGTGAGGAAACTTCCATTGCAACCGCCTTGGCGCCGGCCTTTTTCAGGTCGGCCAGGGTCGCTTGCACGGCAATCGGGTTCGGCGTGGTGTGCAGGCCGCTTTGCAGCGCACCATAAAAGCCAGTGCCCAGGGTGCCGACGATGCCGCAGTGCTGGCCCAAAAGGTCAAGGGCCTGGGCGACCAACTGGGTCACGCTGGTCTTGCCATTGGTGCCGGTCACGCCGATCAGGTTGAGCTGGCGGCTCGGGTCGCCGTAAAAACGCCCGGCGATGTCAGAGAGCTGCGCAGCCAGGCCCTTGACTGGAATCAACGGCACGTCGGTGATCGGCAGCACAGTGGCGCCTTCCACTTCATAGGCCACAGCCGCCGCGCCGCGTTGCAGGGCGTCTGCGATATGCGCACGACCGTCGAACTTGCCGCCAGGCACCGCCAGGAACAGGTCACCGGCGCGTACGTTGCGGCTGTCCAGGCTCAATTCGCGAATCAGCAGATCGCGGCCGGCATGGGCAAAAATCTTGTTGAGGCTCAGAGACATCAGCCGCGCCCTCCATTGGCTTTGACAGCGGCGGCCGGTGGTCCGGCGTTGGCTTGTTGGGTCGGCGGCAGGTTGTCCGGCGTGATGTTCATCAGGCGCAGGGTGCCGGACATCACTTTGCTGAACACCGGCGCCGATACCAGGCCACCGAAGTAGCCGGCTTTACTCGGTTCGTCGATCACCACGACGATGGCGTAGCGCGGGTCGCTCATCGGGCCGAAGCCAGCGAACAGCGAGCGGTAGGAATTTTCGGCGTAGCCCTTGGTGCCTACCGATGTCTTGCGCGCAGTACCCGACTTGCCTGCCACGTGATATGCCGGCACCTGGGCACGGAACACCCCGCGTGGAGCTTCGATCACTTGTTGCAGCATGCCCTGGATGGTCTTGGCGACTTTTTCCGGAATGACCTGGTTGGCTTTCGGCGGTTCATCCACATGGATCAGGCTCAACGGCACCATGCGGCCGTTGTTGGCTAATACAGAGAACGCGTGGGCCAGCTGGATCGCAGTGACCGACAGGCCGTAGCCGTAGGACAGCGTGGCAGTCTCGGCCTTTCTCCACTCGCGGTAGTTCGGCAGGTTGCCCACGCGCTCACCCGGGAAATCGAGGCCGGTGGGTTGCCCCAGACCGATTTTTTGCGCCAGGTGATAGATCGTTTCGCCGCCAATGTCGAAGGCGACCTTACTCATGCCCACGTTACTGGAGTTGATCAGAATACCTGTCAGATCCAGCACCGGACCTTCGCTGCGGGATACGTCGCGAATGGTGTATTTGCCCAGTTGCAAGGTGCCTGGGTAAACCTCGACCTTGTCGGTAGGTTTCCAGCGCCCGGTTTCCAGAGCAGCGCTCATGGAGATGGCTTTCATGGTCGAACCCGGCTCGAACACGTCGATCATTGCGCGGTTACGCATCATCGCCGGCTGCAGGTTGCGACGGTTGTTGGGGTTATAGGTCGGCTGGTTGACCATGGCGAGGATCTCGCCGGTCTTCACGTCCATGATCACCAGGCTACCGGCCTTGGCGCCGTTCTCGATGATCGCGTTACGCAGTTCGCGGTTGGCCAGGTATTGCAGGCGCAGATCGATCGACAACGCCAGAGGCTTGCCGGCCTTGGCGTTTTTGGTGACCTGGACATCCTTGATCAGCCTGCCGCGCCGATCCTTGATGACCTGCCGCTTGCCCGGAACTCCGGCCAGCCATTCGTCGTACGCCAGCTCAACACCTTCGCGACCATGATCATCGATATCGGTAAAGCCGACCATGTGCGCGGTGGTTTCACCGGCCGGGTAGAAACGACGAAACTCCTCGATGCCGTAGACACCGGGGATTTTAAGGTCGAGCACCTGCTGGCCTTGCTCGGGGGTGAGCCCGCGAACCAGATAGATGAATTCCTTGTTGGCCTGGGCTTCGAGGCGATCGGTCAGGGCCTTGCGGTCCTGGCCAAGGGCGGCGGCCAGCTCGGGCCACTTGTCCTTGGCAACTTGCAGCTCTTTAGCGTTGGCCCACAGCGTCGTCACCGGGGTACTGACGGCCAGGGGCTCGCCATTGCGGTCGGTGATCAGGCCGCGGTGCGCAGGAATTGGAATATGCCGCAGGCTGCGGGCGTCACCCTGGCCGATCAGGAAGTCGCGGTCGACCACCTGCAGGTCGAAGATGCGCCAGACGATCGCACCCACCATCAATGCCAGCAAGCCGAGCATCAGGCGGAAGCGCCACGGGTAGAGTGCGCCTTCGAGCTTCATCATGGCGCCACCATGCGGACTTCGGCCGCGCCCGGGATGTGCATCTTCAGCTGCTCGGTAGCCAGCACTTCGATACGGCTGTGGGCTGTCCAGGTACTTTGTTCGAGGATCAACCGGCCCCACTCCGCCTGCGCCTTGTCACGCACGCTCAACTCCCCATACAGGGTATTGAGCAACTGGCGGTTCCAGTGGGCGCTGTAGGACACCGCAATCGCGGACACCAGCACGCCGACAAACAGCAGCAACATAAAGAAGCTGCCGCCCGGCAGGGGTTTGGCGAAAAGCTTGCTCACCGCAGCTTCTCCGCGACGCGCATGACGGCGCTACGGGAACGTGGGTTGGCCTTGAGTTCGGCTTCGGAAGCGAACTGCGCTTTGCCATGGATTTTGATTTTCGGCACAAAGGCTTCGAAACGTACCGGCAGGTTGCGCGGCAGGTTGTCGGACTCGCCCTTGACCAGACGACGCATGAACAGTTTGACGATGCGGTCTTCCAACGAGTGGAAGCTGATCACCACCAGGCGACCGCCCACTTCCAGAGCATCCAGAGCGGCTTCGAGGCCGGCTTCCAGATCACCCAATTCGTTGTTGACGTGAATGCGCAGGCCCTGGAACGCACGGGTTGCCGGGTTCTTGCCCTTTTCCCACGCAGGGTTGGCGACCTTCAGCACTTCAGCCAGGTCGGCGGTACGCTCGAATGGCTGGATTTCCCGACGCTCGACCACGGCACGCGCCATCCGGCCGGCGAAGCGTTCTTCACCGTATTCCTTGAATACGCGGGCGATTTCTTCCACCGGTGCAGTGGCGATGAACTGGGCAGCGCTGACCCCACGGGTGGGGTCCATGCGCATGTCCAGGGGGCCGTCGTTCATGAAGCTGAAGCCGCGCTCCGGGTCGTCGAGCTGCGGCGAAGACACGCCCAGGTCGAGCAAAACCCCGGCCACCTTGCCTGCCATGCCGCGCTCGGCGACTTCGGCACCCAGCTCGGCAAAGCTGCGCTGCACAACGACAAAGCGGCCGTCTTCGGCCGCTAGCGCTTGCCCGGTGGCAATCGCTTGAGGGTCCTTGTCGAACCCGAGGAGCTTACCGTCGGGCCCGAGCTGGCTGAGTATCAAACGACTATGCCCGCCCCTGCCGAAGGTGCCATCCAAATAGCAGCCATCCGCGCGTACGGCGAGAGCCTCAACGGCTTCGTCAAGCAGTACGGTGATGTGGTTAAAGCCGCTATCAATAGTCACAGGATCAAATCACGCAGTTCATCAGGCATGGCGCCCGGTTGTTGAATAGCAGCCAGGTCAGCTGCAGAAACAGCATCCCAGGCATCTTCGTCCCACAATTGGAACTTGTTCAGCTGGCCTACCAGCATTGCGCGCTTGTCGAGCTTGGCGTACTCGCGCAGACGCGGCGGCACCAGGAAACGACCGCTGCCATCGAGTTCAAGGTCAACGGCATTGCCGATCAGCAAACGCTGGAGGCGGCGGTTCTCTTCACGCAATGAAGGCAGCGCGCGCAACTTGGTTTCGATCAACTCCCACTCATCGAGAGGGTAAACGCACAAACAAGGGTCAACGGCGTCAATCGTGATGATTAACTGCCCTGAACTTCGCGAAATGAGCTCGTCACGATACCGGCTCGGCATGGCGAGACGGCCTTTTGCATCGAGACTGATAGCGTTAGCTCCGCGAAACACAGATGCGTTTCTCCAAATTTTAGCGTTTTACGTTCAAAAAACCCACTTTGTGCCACTTTCCGCCACTTGCGCACACTATAGGAATGCGCCTACCACACCGTCAAGGCGCGTATTCAAGGAAAAGCCTTACAGAACGGAGATTTAGGAAGGTAAAAGGAGGAGAAACGAGAGTTTGACGATGTTTTTGACTCAACAACGGCAAATAGCTCATGGAGCTACGACTTAAAGTTAAAGTGATTTATTAAGAGTAAGATTTTTTTGGTATTACGAAGACGCATCTGCCAATGATTTGGCAGGGAGGGATTCTTGCGTTACTACCGGGTTTGCGCACGAGATTCGAACGCAAGGAAAAAAGGTGGAGAGTCGATCTGTAAGCCGGGTTCTGTCTTGAACAGTCATTCGTCTACGATGGCCATCACTGGACATCTTTAGCAACCTACCCGGTCCCAGCGCGGGCCACGCCTTGGGACCCTATTTGGTCTTGCTCCAAGTGGGGTTTACCTAGCCACGAACTGTTGCCAGTCGTGCGGTGCGCTCTTACCGCACCTTTTCACCCTTACCGGCACCGAAGTGCTTAGGCGGTTATTTTCTGTGGCACTTTCCGTAGGCTCACGCCTCCCAGGCATTACCTGGCACTTCGCCCTATGGAGCCCGGACTTTCCTCCCCCCCCTAATTTTCATAGAGGGCAGCGACTGTCCAATCGACTCTCCGCCGCGCAGGTTAACGGCACGAAGGTCTGAGGACAAGTATTAAAGTGCAGCAGTGCCATCATGTTCGGACGAAATACAGATTCGGCCCCGGAACTATTCAGCCTTCTGTTTATCGAGCGCCACTTGATACAACACGTTTTTGCGCACCCCGGTAATTTCTGCGGCAAGGGCAGCGGCACGCTTGAGCGGCATTTCCTTGAGCAACAAATCGAGGATGCGCATGGCTTCGCTGCCCACGGCGTCTTCATTCTCCGGCGCACTCCAGCCCGCCACCAGCACCACACATTCGCCCCGCTGCTGATTGCTGTCGCCCTCGACAAACGCCCGCAACGCCTCCAGCGGCAGCCCCTTGAGGGTTTCGAAGGTCTTGGTCAACTCCCGGGCCAGCAACGCCAGGCGCTCGCCGCCGAACACCAGCTCCATATCCTGCAGGCATTCAAGGATGCGGTGCGGGGCTTCGTAGAAGATCAGGGTTCGCGGCTCTTCCTTCAGGGCCTGAAGGCGTGCGCGACGGCCGACGGCCTTGGCCGGCAGGAAACCCTCAAAAATAAACCGATCCGACGGCAAGCCTGCGGCAGATAATGCGGCAATCAGCGCGCACGCTCCCGGAACAGGCACTACATTGATACCAGCGGCGCGTGCCTGGCGGACCAGGTGGTATCCCGGATCGGAAATCAACGGCGTACCCGCATCGGAGATCAATGCCACGTCGTCACCGGCCAGCAAGCGGGTGATGAAACGGCTGCCTTCTTCGCGCTCGTTGTGCTCATGGCACGCCGCCAGTGGCGTGCTGATTCCAAAATGCTGCATCAACCGTTGGGAGTGTCGCGTGTCTTCCGCCGCGATCAATTTAACCTCGCGCAACACCTTCAGCGCCCGGGCACTGATGTCGTCCAGGTTGCCAATCGGCGTCGCCACCACAAAAAGCGAGCCAGCAGTGGAATTCAATGGACCTGGAGCAGTCAAAACGCACACCTCGATGGTTGGCAAAAGCCACATTGTAGCGCGTAGACGCCGGGAAAATATGCCATCACGGTGGATGCCGTTTCAGCCAGCATTGGTTAATCGCAACATTTGCACGACCTAAATCCACGGTTTCACGCCACTAACATCGCGCCTGGGCCAGTGCTTGGGTACACTTCCACGCTAATTTGATCGGTATCAGGAACACTTACATGATCGCTTGCCTGCGGCTGCTCTCCGCCCTCTGCCTCGCTGCCTTGCTGGCCGCGTGTGCCAGCTCGCCCTCGTCCAGCCTTGGCGACCTGCCACGGACTCCGGATGCCAGTATCGAGCAACTGCTCGAACAGGCAACGAACGCCAACACACCGGAAAAGGCCGCCATGCTGCGCCTGAGTGCGGCAGACCTGGCCTACCAGCAGAACAATGCCGGCCGCTCGTCGCAGATCCTTGCGCAGGTGCCCCTGGACGTCCTCAAACCCGCCGCGCAGATATTTGCCAGCACCCTGGCCGCCGAACTGGCGATGACTCGCAACCAGCCCAAGGCGGCATTGGCGGCGCTGAACCATCCCAGCCTGCAAAGCCTGAAGGAGCTGCCGGCAGACCAGCAGATCCGCACCGGCACCGTGCACGCCCGCGCTTACGAAGCCGACGGCCAGACCCTGGCCGCCGCTCGCGAGCGGGTTGCCATGGCGCCGCTGCTGACCGGCGATGCCGCTGCAAGCAACCACGAAGCCATCTGGGTGCTGATTGCCGCGCTGCCGGCCGAACAGTTGCAGGCCACCGGCAACCCGACACTCGATGGCTGGGTGAACCTGGCCCAGGCGGTCAAGGGCGCCGGCACCCTGGAGCAACAACAGGCCGCTATCGATACCTGGCGCGCGCAGAACCCGGGCCACCCGGCAGCGGTGCAACTGCCGACGCCATTGACCAGGCTCAAGGAGCTGGCCAGCCAGCCCCTGAACAAGATCGCCGTGCTGCTCCCGCAGGAAGGCCCATTGGCTTCGGTCGGCAAGGCATTGCGAGAAGGTTTCATGGCGGCTCACTACCAGGCCGAACAGGCCGGGCAGAAGGCGCCGGTCATCGAGTTCTACGACAGCTCGCGCATGACCTCCCTCGACGACTTCTACGCCAAGGCCCAGGCCGCCGGCGTGCAATTGGTGGTCGGCCCGCTGGAAAAACCGCTGGTCAAGCAACTCAGTGCACGCCCGCAATTGCCGATCACCACCCTGGCGCTGAACTACAGCGAGACCGATCAAGGCCCGGCGCAACTGTTCCAGTTCGGCCTGGCCGCTGAAGACGAAGCCCGTGAAGTCTCGCGCCGTGCCCGTGCCGATGGCCTGCATCGCGCCGCCGCCATGGTGCCCCGTGGCGAATGGGGCGAGCGTGTCTACAAGGCCTTCCGCCAGGATTGGGAAGCCAATGGCGGCACTGTGATGGGCGTTGAGTATGTCGATCAGCCAGTGGCACTGGCCCAGCAGATCGCCGACCTGTTCCAGTTGCGTAAAAGCGAAGGTCGCGCCAAGAGCCTGCAAAGCACGGTCGGCACCGACGTTGCCGCCCAGCCTTCACGTCGCCAGGACATCGAGTTCATCTTCCTGGCGGTCACCCCGCAACTGGCCCAGCAGATCAAGCCGACCCTGAACTTCCAGTACGCCGGCGATGTGCCGGTCTACGCCACGTCCCATGTCTTCAGTGCCAGCGGCGACCGCAACCAGTATCTGGACATGACCAACGTGATGTTCTGCGAAACCCCTTGGCTGCTTGACACCACCGACCCGCTGCGCAACCAGGTCGCCGCGCAATGGCCGCAAGCCAATGGCAGCCTGGGCCGCCTGTACGCGATGGGCGTCGACGCCTACCGCCTGGCACCGCGCCTGGGCCAACTCAAGGCATTGCCGGACACCCGTGTCGACGGTCTCTCGGGCAACCTGGGCATCAGCGCCAACCAGCGCGTTGACCGCCAGATGCCATGGGCGAAGTTCGTCGGCGGCGCCATTCAGCGCCTGCCCGATACCCCACGCTGATGCCCGAGCGGTCCAGCGCACAAAGCGGCAAGGATGCCGAACTTCAAGCGCTGAAATATCTGCAACAACAGGGTCTGCGCCTTCTGGCGCAGAACTGGTTATGTAAACGCGGCGAGCTTGATCTGGTCATGCTTGACGGCGATACAGTAGTATTCGTCGAAGTCCGCTACAGAAAACACGCACAATGGGGTGGCGCGCTCGCCAGTATCGACGGGCGCAAGCGTCAGAAACTGATACTCGCCGCGCAGTTTTTTCTGCTAAAAGAGCATCGCTGGGCTGACAGCCCCTGCCGTTTCGATGTGGTCGCCATAGAAAGCACACCGTCGGGTCCTGCTGATCTGAACTGGCTCAAAGATGCCTTCGACAGCTGACGCACCCGGCACCTTCACCACACACTTTTGCTCTTTGCATTGCGGGCTGCACATTACCTGTGCCAAACAGCCGCGCTACTTAAGGTCACACAGATGGACATGCAATCCCGAATTCGCCAGCTTTTCCAGGCCAGCATCGACACCAAGCAACAGGCGATGGACGTACTTGCACCGCACATCGAGCAAGCCAGTCAGGTCATGGTCAACGCCTTGCTCAACGAAGGCAAAATGCTTTCTTGCGGTAACGGTGGTTCGGCTGGCGATGCCCAGCATTTCTCTTCCGAGCTGCTCAACCGCTTCGAGCGCGAGCGTCCGAGCCTGCCGGCCATTGCCTTGACCACCGACTCGTCGACAATCACTTCGATTGCCAACGACTACAGCTACAACGAAATCTTCTCCAAGCAGATCCGCGCCCTCGGCCAGCCGGGCGATGTGTTGCTGGCGATTTCCACCAGCGGCAACTCGGCGAATATTATTCAAGCGATCCAGGCCGCACATGATCGTGAAATGATTGTCGTAGCCTTGACCGGTCGCGATGGTGGCGGCATGGCTTCGCTGCTGCTGCCTGAGGACGTGGAGATTCGCGTCCCGGCCAATGTCACTGCACGCATTCAGGAAGTCCACCTGCTGGCGATCCACTGCCTGTGCGATCTGATCGACAGCCAACTGTTCGGGAGTGAAGAATGACCGTTAACCGCCTCAGCCTTTTGGCCATTACGCTGTGCCTTGCCATCAGCGGCTGCAGCTCGGCAATCACCGCTACACGGGACACCCCCATCCAGGACGACCGGGGCACGCGTACTTTCGGCAGCACCATCGATGATTCGCTGATCGAAACCAAGGTCAAGGTCAATGTCGCCAAGGCCGCCACAGATCTGGGCAACGGCGCCTCGCGCATTGTGGTGACCAGCTTCAACGGCGTCGTCCTGCTGGCCGGGCAAACCCCGCGCGCCGACCTCAAGGCCCAGGCTGAACAAGCCGCTGCGGGCGTGCAACGAGTCAAGAAAGTCCATAACGAGCTGCAGGTCATGGACCCGATCACCCTGCTGGCCATCAGCAACGATGCGCTGCTGACCACCAAGATCAAGGCGCAGATGCTCACCGACAGCGCGGTGCCGGGCTCGCGCATCAAGATCGTTACCGATAACGGCATCGTCTACATGATGGGCCTGCTGACCCAGGCCGAAGCGACCCGCGCCGCCAACCTGGTGCAGGGCGTGTCGGGCGTACAGAAGATCGTGAAGGTGTTCGAATACATCGACTGATGTAGACACACAGCCACAAAAAAGGGCGCCGTGCATTGACTGCACGGCGCCCTTTTTAGTGCCTAGCGTTTACTGGTATTGCTGGTACGGATTGCCTTGGAACTGGTTGTTCTGCTGTGGCGCCTGCTGCTGACCAGGCTGGCCGTATTGCTGGCCAGGGATCGGGCCGAGGTTGACCTCGACACGACGGTTCTGGGCACGGCCATTCACGTCGCTATTGCTGGCAATCGGGTTATCCGGGCCGGCACCGCGAGCACTCAGGTTGGCAGCACTGACACCCTGGGAAGTCAGGTAGTTGGCCACGCTCTGCGCACGGCGCTGGGACAGGTCCATGTTCAGTTGGCGGCTGCCGGTGCTATCGGTGTAGCCGACGATCTGAATAGTGTTCTGGTTGAACTGCTTGAGGGAGTTGGCCAGGTTGTTCAGCGGCTGGTAGAAGCTGCTGGAGATCGCATCGGAGTTGGTGGCGAAGGTGATGTTGCCCGGCATGATCAGCTTGATCTGGTCACCCTGACGCTGCACTTCCACACCGGTGTTGGCCATGCTTTCGCGCAGCTTTTTCTCTTGCTGGTCGGCGTAGTAGCCATAGCCTGCGGCACCGGCACCTGCAACGACGGCGCCAATCAGCGCGCCCTTGCCACGGTTGTTATGGTCGATGGCCGCACCGGCCAATGCACCGGCGAGCGCGCCGAGGCCGCCGTACTTGGCGGTCTTGCTCATACCGCTTTCAGAACCATTGCCGGCCTGTCCCTGGCTGCCGTCATAAGGATTAGGTGAGGCACAGCCAGACAACAGGGCTACGGCGGTAGCGACAACAAGCAGACGACGCGGAGTAAACATGAAGGGAGCTCCTACTTTTGCATTCTGTGATGCAGAGGACATTGGCAATGGACCTGTGCCGAGTTTGGAACGCGACAAGCGGCAAAAATTCCGTGGGGGGTACGCAAAGCATAGCTGTCTTTGGCTAGAGCCTGTGCCTGCGTGTCTGTACCGACTTGTATCAGCGCCGACAACCCATCACGCACGCACGAAAGGATTCTCTCGCATCTCATCGCCCAGTAACGTATCCGGCCCATGCCCTGTCACCACTGTCGCGCGCTCATCCAGCGTATACAAGCGCTGCTTGATCGACCGCACGATCGTCGCCTGGTCGCCGCCCCACAAGTCCGTGCGCCCAACGCCGCGCCGGAACAGGGTGTCGCCGGCAATCAGCAGCCTGGCATCGGCAAACCAGAAGCTCATCGAACCCGGCGTATGCCCGGGGGTGTGCAAGGCAACGCCACATCCACAGGCCAATTCTTCATCGTGTTCCAGCCAGCGATCCGGCGACGGCACCGGCACATAGGGCACGCGAAACATCTGGCATTGCATTTCCAGGTTGTCCCATAGAAATTGATCATCTTTGTGCAGGTGCAGCGTGGCTCCGGTTTTTTCTTTCAATTGGCCGGAGGCCAGGAAGTGATCCAGGTGAGCATGGGTGTGGATAATGCTCACCACCTTCAGACCCAACGCATCAAGACGCGCCAGGATCAATTCGTGATTTCCGCCGGGGTCGACTACGATGGCTTTTTTCGTGATCGGGTCGCCAATGATGGTGCAGTTGCACTGCAACGGGCCGACGGGGAAGGTTTCGCGAATCAGCGGTGTTTTTTCGGTAGTCATGAGTGTCCTGCAAGCTCTCTGGCGCGTTCCAAGTGCAGTATGGTGGAGGTGCCCCCACTCTGGAAGGGATCGATTCGGCGGTGTATCCGCTGCTAAGCTACACAAGCGCCATCCCCCGCTGCAGTCCGTCGCATTTGGAGCAACACCCATGGCGAATCAACAGATCATCTGCGAGCACTGCGACTGCGTGTACGAAAAGGTCACGCTCGCCAAACATCAAAAAGCCCTGTGTGTGCAGTGCTCGGGTGTGCTGCAGCGCTATAACGGCCTGTCGGTGCAACAACGCCTCGCGCTGACGGTGACCGCGGCAGTGCTGTGGACCTTTGCCAACTTTTATCCGGTGATGAGCATCAGCCTGCAGGGCTTGAAAAACAGTGCGACGCTGTGGGATTCGGTGGTGGCGCTGAGCCTGGGGCCGATCACGTTCATTGCGTTGGTGGCGGCGATCTCCATCATCATCGCGCCGGTGTTTCAGCTGGTCTTGCTGATCTGGGTGCTGAGTTTCGCCTTGACCGGCAAGCGCTCGCCGGCGTTCAAACTGTGCATGCGCTGGCTGGAAGCGCTCAGGCCCTGGAGTATGCTGGAAGTCTGCCTGCTGGGCGCCATGGTTGCCGTGTTCAAACTGGCGGGTATGCTGGATGTGATCCCCGGTACCGGCCTGTTTGCCCTGGCCGCCCTCAGCCTGTTGCTGATCCGCATTGCCGGACGCGATGTCCGCGACCTGTGGGACACCGTATGAATTCACCGCCCACCGCCCGCGAGCTCAACCTGTGCCTGTGCCATACCTGCGGCCAGGCCTGCGACATGCGCCTGGAGCCCACTGAATGCGAGCGCTGCGGCGCGCCCTTGCACCGGCGCAAAACGCAATCGCTGACACGCACCTGGGCCTACTTGCTCACCGCCCTCGCCTTTTACATACCGGCCAATTTGCTGCCGGTGATGAACACCACCATGCTCGGCTCCGGCGCAGACAGCACCATCATGAGCGGCGTGCTGGAGTTCTGGCAGCATGGCGCCTGGGACATTGCCCTGATCATTTTCATCGCCAGCATTGCCGTGCCGGGCATCAAGTTCCTGTCACTGGGGCTGCTGCTGATCACCGTGCAGCGCAACAGCCAGTGGGCGCGCAAGGAACGCTCGAAGCTGTTTCGGTTTATCGAGCTGATCGGCTATTGGTCGATGCTGGATGTCATCGTGGTCGCACTGGTGGCCGCGCTGGTTAAGTTTCAAGCCCTGGGCACGATCGAACCGCGCCTGGGCATTCTGTTTTTTGGCTTGGTGGTGGTATTTACCATGCTCGCGGCCATGAGTTTTGATCCCCGGCTAATCTGGGAAAACCCACATAACGAGGAGACCGCGGATGAGCGCATCCAAGGCTGACACCCCTGCGGGGCAACCCGCGATCAAGACGCGTCGCTTCAGTGTCTCGCTGGTTTGGATCGTGCCGATTGTCGCCGTCCTGGTAGGTATCTCGCTGGTGGTCCACAGCGTGCTTCAGCAGGGGCCGACCATCGTCCTCAACTTCAAGACCGGCAGCGGGCTGGTCGCCAACAAGACCGAGGTCAAGTACCGCAATGTGGTGATCGGCCAGGTGACGGCCGTGGCCTTGAGTGGTGACCAGAAAAGTGTCAACGCCACCATCGAACTGTCCAAACAGGCCGAAAGCTTCACCCGCGAAGACTCCAAATTCTGGGTGGTACGCCCACGTATCGGCGCAGGCGGCGTATCCGGTATCGACACGCTGCTGTCCGGCGACTACATCGGCGCGGATATCGGCCAGTCCGAAACCCGCGCCAAACATTTCACCGGCCTGGAAAACCCGCCACCCATCACCTATGGCGAGCCCGGCAAGCGCTTCACCCTGCACACGCAGACGCTGGGCTCCCTGGACATCGGCTCGCCGGTCTATTACCGCAAAATCCCGGTAGGCCAGGTGGTGGCTTATGAGCTGGACAGTGAAGGCAAGGGCGTGAATGTCGAAGTCTTCATACACGCGCCCAATGATGGGTATGTCACCGAGAACACGCGGTTCTGGAATGCCAGCGGTGTCGATCTGAGCGTCGGTGCCAATGGTTTTGCGCTGAAGACCGAATCGGTGTCGTCCATGCTGATGGGCGGGATCTCCTTCCGGGCCCCACCCTACAACCCCAACGACAAGCCGGCCGAGGAAAATCGCGGCTTTGAATTGTTCGAAGACCAGCAAAGCGCCCTCGCCCCGCCCAATGGCAAGGGGCAATACATGGTCCTGCGCTTTGATCAGGCCCTGCGTGGGCTGAAAGTCGACGCACCGGTGGAGTTCCTCGGCGTCGAGTTCGGCAAGGTGGTGTCGATCAATCTGGACTTCGATGCGAAGAAACGCAGCTTCCCGGTCAATGTCGGCATCGTGATCTATCCGCAACTGCTCGGCGCGGCCCATACCAAGCTGCTCAAGGCCATGAACAATAACCCTGACGATGAAGCGGCCGGCGTGCGCCTGATCGGCAGCTTCATCGAAAACGGCCTGCGCGCCCAGGCCCGCAGCGGTAACCTGCTGACCGGCCAGTTGTACATCGCCCTGGACTTCTACCCCAAGGCCGAGAAAGTGGCGTTCGACCCGAACCAGCGCCCCGTGGGCATTCCCACCATCCCGGGCAACCTGGAACAACTGCAGGAGAAGTTCGAAGGTATCGTCAACAAGCTCAGCCAACTGCCGGTCGAGCGGATTGCCGGCAACCTCGACGCCAGCCTGGTCGAACTGCGCAAGGGCCTGGCGCAATTCAACGCCAAGACACTGCCGGGTGTGCAGACGACACTGGCCGACGTGAGCAAGACCCTGCAATCGGCCAGCTCAACCCTGGCAGAAGACTCACCCCAGCGTGAACAACTGACCCAGACCCTGGATGAACTGGCACGCATGTCGCGCTCCTTGCGCGAGCTGTCCGATTACCTGGGCCGGCATCCGGAGTCGCTGATTCGCGGTCGTCCTGATAACGCCGCGCCGAACGACCTGCAAGGGCCACCCCGCAAATGACCATTGGAGCCGCCATGACGTCGCCGTTGAAGATCACACTGCTGACCACGATGCTGTTGCTCGCGGCCTGTCGCAGTGACCCCATCGCCTTCCACACCCTGACCCCGGCACATGCGAGCAACAGCTCACGCGCAGATGCCGGTGGTGTACGGATTGAAAGCCTCAGCGTGCCGCCCCAGGTCGACCGCGCGCAGATAGTGGTGCGCCAGGGTGACAGTGGGTTGGCGATTCTTGAAACCCAGTGGTGGGCGGCCAGCCTCGCTGACGAACTCAGGAGCGCGCTGGTGGATCAATTGGCCAATAGCGATCCGCGCCACGCCGTGGCCCTGCGCCTTGAAGTGCAGCGCTTTGACTCGGTCCCCGGGCAGTACGCGCTGCTCGACGTGCGCTGGCGCCTGCGCCAGATCAATGGCGACCGCCCTGCCCTGACTTGTCGCAGCACCTTGCAGTCACCCGCGGGGCCTGGCATCGACGACCTGGTGGTGGCGCATCAGAACAACCTCAAGCGGTTCGCGGCACTGATCAATCAAACCATCGGCACGTCACTCAAAGGCTGCCCTGCCGCGCCATAAACTGCGCTGGGCTCAGACCAGCAAGCCCATGGCCTTGGCTCGCGCCACTGCCTGGGTTCGGCGCTCCACGCCGAGCTTGCTGTTGATATGGCTGGCGTGGGTCTTGACGGTATGCAAGGAAATAAACAGCTGGTTGCTGATTTCCTGGTTTGAACAGCCTTGGGCAATCAGTTGCAGCACCGCCAGCTCTCGCGTACTCAGGGTTTCCTGATGAGCCGGGGCCTGGACCACGCTGACTTGGGGCAGCAGCGCCAGCAAGCTCTGGTTCAGCAGACCATGGGAATCTTTGCCCAACTGCTCGCGCATCCAGTCCGGGTAGCCCTCCAGCAACCGCTGGAACGGCTGCAACGCGCCGCCCGAGCCTGCTTCAAGTGCACGGGCCAATACCTGTCCGGCCTTGGCCTCCTGGCCGCCCGCCAACAGAAGCTGTGCCTGCTGGGTCAGCGCCATCAAGGCAATCATCTGTCGCCCACTGTTCCGGGACTGTTGCGCCAATGCTTCCAGGCGTTGCAACGCGGTGTCGGGCTGATGGCGTATGGCATCAAGCGCAGCTTGTTGCAGTTCGATATGTTGTGGCAGGTGTGGGTGGAACTCCGGCGCGGCAGCGGCGTGCTCGCCGTTGTAGGTCTGCCCCAGCCTGGTCAGCCAGGCGTCCGCCAGCTCGGTACGGCCCTGGGCCAGCCATAGCTCGCATTTGATCAACGTAATCATCGCCAGGTAATAGATCGGCGGCACGTCCCAGATGTGCATCAAGCGCTCGGCCTCGGCCAGCTCGGCAAAGGCATTGGAAAACTGGCCGCGCCGCCCTTCAAAGTTGGCGATCACGCAATGCCCGATCAGCACGCTGATATCCCGGCAGGCACGGGCTTCGGCCAGGCCGGCGCGCAAACGCACAAGGCCGGCTTCGGGCTGGTAACGCGCCAGCAGCAGGTAACCTTCGTAGAGCGACAACCGCGCACGCACCGCATACAGGCGCTGGGGCGCCAGACCGTGCAAGCGTTCCAGGCCCTGGCGCACTTCGTCCAGGGAGCGCAGGATTTCGCCGCGTGACTGCAACACCCGCGCCCGGTCGTAATGGGCCAAGGCTTCAAACAACGGATTACCAACGCGCTGCGCCAGCTCCAGGGATTCGCGGTTCAAACCGCGGGCGCGCCACAGGTCGGCATCGACAATCGCCAGGTTGGACAGGGTCGACAGGCACATCAGACGCTGGCCGTAGCGCTTTTGCGGCAGGCTTTCCAATGCCTCGTTGCAATAGCGCTGGGTCAATTCGCGGTCCCCGCGCCCACGGGCAATGATCCCGCTCAACGCCAGCCACTGGGCCAACATCGACCTTTGCGCGGTCGCCGAGGGTGCCGGCAGGAAGCGACTGAGGTAGCTGGAAAGCTCCTGGGCCGCGTCCAATTGGCACGCCAGGCCCAATGCCCAGCTGTAGAGCACGATCAAGCGCGGCGTGCTGATCAGCAGGCTGTCGGGCAAGTCCATCTTCCAGCGCAGCAACATGCCAACATTCTGCTCTGCCAACAGTTGCTCTTCGGACAGGTTCTGGACCAGGTTCGCCGCCACGTCCAAATGGCCGGCCCGCAGCGCCTGCTCTACTGCCTCGTCGATCAACCCCTGGGCGTTGAACCAGCGGCAGGCGCGCAAGTGCAAGCTGGCAGGCGGCAATGTGGTGCTCTTCTCGCGGCGGGTACGCAGCAGGTCGGAAAACAAATGGTGATACCGGTACCAGTGGCCCTGTTCATCCAGCGGCACCAGGAAAACCTGATGGGCCTGCAAATAATTCAGGATTTCGGCGCTGTCATGGGCTTCGCGGACCGCGTCGCACAAATCGCTGCAAAAACGCTCCTGGGGAGCAGTGTCGTACAGGAACGCTTGCACATCGGCAGGCAGGCAGTCGATGACCTCTTCAAGCAGGTAATCACGAATCAACCCTTCGCCACCGTGCAGGCTTTGGGGCAAAGCCCCCTCATTGCCACCGGCCTCGGACGCTGCCAACAACCAGAAGCGCAGGCCGGCGACCCAGCCCTCGCTGCGGCGGATCAGGTTTTCCAACGCTTCGCCGCCTAACGCGCTGCTGTGCCCATCCAGCACGGCCAGGGATTCGTCGTGAGTCAGGCGCAGGTCTTGTTCATGCAGCTCCAGCAGATGCCGCGACAAACGCAGGCGCGCCAGGTGCCAGTCCGGACGCTGCCGGCTGGTGACCAGTACCAGCAGACCGTCGGGCAAATGATTGAGGAAAAATTGCAGGCAACGATCCAGCACCGGGCCCTGGGCCAGGTGGTAGTCATCCAGCACCAGCAATAGCGGCGAACGCGTGGACAGATGCTCCGCCAGCTCATCGAGCAGGCCGTCCAGCCATTCTTCAAAGGCAAAGGGTTGATGACGCTGACGCATTTTCAGCAAACCCAGGGATTGGGCGCCCAACTGCGGAAAATAGTGCTGTAAGCCGTCGAGCAATCGCTCCAGGAAGCGGCCGGGGTCATTGTCCCGTGGGCTCAGGCCCAGCCACAGACTTTGCCAGTGGGCCGGCAGGCCCTGGCAGAACTCCACCGCCAACGAGCTCTTGCCGAACCCCGCCGGTGCGCAGACCAGCAACAATCGCCCGTCCAGGCCCGCGTTCAACCGTTGGCACAGGCGCGGGCGCAGCACGTAGCCGTCAGGCAATGGGGGCCTGTAGAAGCGGCCTTCCAGGGTTGGTATCACCACACTGGCAGGCCCTTGGATTCGGGACAGATCAGTCATCGCCGGGCTCTTGTGGAAGGCTGTTGTCGGCATTGCAGATGTCCGCAGACTAGCGGTAAAAGCGGCGGGATTGTAGATCTTTGCAACAATTGGCTGAAAAAGAACTGCGACAAAAAATATCCCTTCCAGCCGCCAAGCAAGAAGTAGGAGCGAGCTTGCTCGCGAAGCACTCAAAAAAAACGCGCCCATCCAGGATGGGCGCGTTCTCGTTGGCGACCTTCGCGAGCAAGCTCGCTCCTACAGGTTAGCGAACACCATCCTGGCGCAGGGCCGCTGGGGTGAAGTCGCTGGTGGTGGCGGTGAAGCCGAAGTCATAAGCCTGTTTCTCTTCGTTCTTCATGCCCAGGGCCAGGTAACGGCCGGACTGCAGGTCGTACAGGGTTTCCAGGGCGTACCACGGCACTTGCTTGTCGTAGTAGTTCTCGGCATGGGCTTCGGCAACCCGCCACAGTTGGCCACGGCCGTCGTAGTGGTCGATCACCGCCGCTTGCCAGGTGTCTTCGTCGATGAAGAAGTCACGCTTGGCGTAGATGTGGCGCTGGCCTTCCTTCAAGGTGGCGACCACGTGCCAGACGCGGCGCAGCTCGTAACGCGCCAGGTCCTGGTTGATGTGGCCGGCCTTGATGATGTCGGCGTACTTGAGCTTCGGATCGTCGATCTTGTAGCTGTTGGAGGCGATGTAGATTTCTTTCTTGCCTTCCAGCTTCCAGTCGTAGCGATCCGGCGCACCGTTGTACATGTCGAGGTTGTCGGAGGTGCGCAGGCCATCGGCAGCAGTACCCGGCCCGTCATAGGACACTTGCGGGGCCCGGCGCACACGGCGCTGGCCCGCGTTGTAGACCCACGCCGAACGCGGTTCCTTCACCTGGTCCAGGGTTTCGTGCACCAGCAGTACACCACCGGCCAGACGCGCTGGCGCGGTGACTTGCTGCTTGAAGTAGAACAGGATGTTGCCCGGGTTTTTCGGATCGAAATCCTTCATCTTGTCGCGAAACACAAACTGATCGCGGAAGTACACCAGGCTGTAGGAACCGTTGGTTTGCGGCGTGGCCTGGGTGACCAGACGGGTTACGCTGCCGCCGCGATAACGGGTGATGTGGTTCCAGATGACTTCAACGCCGGTTTTGGGAATCGGGAACGGCACGGCGGTCTCGAAGTTTTCCAGACCGTTGCCGCCGGACACCAGGTTGGTGGTGGTGGCGTTTTTCTTGATGGCGGCGAACACGTCAGCCGGCACCGTGGCACCGCGATGAGTCGGGTAGACCGGCATCTTGAAGCTGTCCGGGTAACGCTTGAACATCGCGTACTGCCCTGGAGCCAGTTTGTCTTTGTACTGCTCGACGTTCTGCGCGGTGATGGTGAATTGCGGTTGTTCGCTGGCATATGGGTTGGCCAGGAAGCCACGGGCATCCACAGCGCCTGCGTTGGTTGGCAAGGGTGACCATTTGGGGATGGTGCCGGCCGCGTTGCCCGCCATCTCGGCGCCCATCGGGGTCAGGGTAGTACCGAGCTTGGCAGCTTCATCCGCCGAGACTGCCGCCATGACGTTGCTCGCCAGGATCGACAGCCCAAGCACACCGACGTGCAACAGACTTTTAGTTATTTTCATACTCTGGTCTTCCTGAATACATGCCACTTGAAAAGAGTGTGCTTAGAAGTTGGCGCCGAAGCTCAAGGCGACAAAGTCGCGGTCATCCACGGTGCTGAACTTGCCACCAAAGAAGTTGGTGTACGCCAGGCTCGCGGTGTAGGTGTTCTGGTACTCGGCATCCAGGCCCAGGCTGACCGCCTTGCGACCCTCTTCAAAGTTGCCGCCGGGACCTGGCGAGTAACCTTTGACGTCATGGGACCAGGCCACGTTGGGCTTGAGGTTCACGCCAGCGAACACGTCCGGGTATTCCCAGATGGCACGGGCGCGGTAGCCCCAGGACGTTGCAGTGGTGTAGCCGTCGTTGTTGCAGTTGGTGTTCAGGCCGGCAGCGTTGGGCAGCCCGGCGCCGTTGGCGGTGGAGTTGTTCAGCGCGTTGCAGAACCCACCCGGTAGCGTGCCTGGGCCGAACACCGGATCGCGGCCATAGCGGGCCTGGGACTTGCTCTCCAGGCCACCCACATGGGTCACACCGATTTCACCGACCGTGGTCAGGCGACTGGCGCCCATCACCTGGTCGAAGAAGTGCGTAAAGGTGGTCTGGAACTGGGTGACTTCCTTGCGGTTGTAGCCATGCAGGTCCTGGCCCGGCGAGCCCTTGAGCACCGAAGCATTGCCAAAGCCAGGAATCGGCGTGACACCGGCAAACAGAATGTCGGTGGTACTCAACTGCACCGGCGCATTCGGCCGATAGCTCAATTCACCACTCCAGGCGGTGCCGGTAGGCAGCGTGGTGGAGAAGCTCAAGCCGTAGAGACGAATATCTTCCGGGTACTCGACGAAGTAGTTCGAACTGCCCGCCACGATCAGTGGACGCAGTGCCCCCAGCGGCCCCAGCGGACGGGTGTAGGCCGCAGACGGCGCACCCTGCGCACTGAAGATCGGCGCACGGCTGTGGTAGTTCATGAAGTAGGCGCCGAACTCGGTGTCCAGCGGTTCGAAGTTGTAATGCATGGCCACACCGAACTGGCCGCTGTCACGCGCATCACGGTCCGGCCCACGGCGCACCAGCACGCCTTCGCTGTTCACATCCACACCCAATGCATTCAGGGTCGGCAGCGCCGCGCCAGGAATGGTCGAGCGCTTGTTCAACACCCGCAGGTTATTGCTGCAGCCATCGGAGATCACGTCTGGCTGGGAGAAGAAGGTGCCGCAGTTATCGGTGACGGTCTGGTCCCATTCCAGTTGGTAGAACGCTTCGGCCGAGAGGTTGTCGGTGAGCGTCTGGGACACGTAGAACATGTTGACCGGAATCAGGCCTTCCTTGATCTCGGCCCCCGGACGACGAAACGCCGACACGTCGATCGGGTTGATGGAGTTGATGCCGCCGCCGATGAAGGTACTCTCGCCCCAGCTCACGACCTGCTTGCCAAAACGCACGGAACCCGGCGCATCGGCAATCGAGTAGTTGTGGTAGACGAACGCATCGAGAATCTGCCCGCCGGAAGACTTGGCGCCTTCCTTGCGGTTGTTGTCGCTGATGTCCTTGAACTGACGGCTCTCGTCCTTGAGTTCAAAGTCGTACCAGTACTTGCCGCGCACAAACACGCCGGTGTCGCCGTACTTCAGTTCCAGGTCATGGATACCCTTGAAGATCTTCGAGAACGTCTCGCCGCGCTTGAAGTTCAGGTGACCGTCATCGGAAGTCTGGGACAGGCCCTTGCCGCCATTGTTGGCGCCGATCAGATCACGATTGGGCTTGGCCGTAGACCAGCTCGCACCCACCGAAAGCGAGGAGTCAAAGCTCCCTTCGATTTCACCGATGTTGAAACTGACGCCGAATGCAGGCCCGGCGAGCGTAGAAGCGAGACTGACGGCCAGGGGCAGTCTTGCCCGGCGCCAGAACTGGTTTACTTGGGTCATCGACGCTACTCCATGTGCATATTTTATTGTTATGGCAGTGAGCCCTTTCTTCAGATGTAACGGCCGGGATACAACGATTCCAATGCCGAAACGCAACCAAGCCTCCCTGGCTCGACGCGCAACATCCGCGAAAAACTCTGAAAGGGACTATAGCCAGAGGGGGGTAGTGCTTGATCCCTCTAAAGTGTGATTTGCATCACCAACCTGTCTGCCACAACCCTTTCGCCACGCCGACGAAGGTCGACGCGGGAAGAATGGCTGAAATTCGGCAAATCACAAGTAGAGGCTTGAGATAGAGCAGTGCCGCGCCCGAAAGGGCGCGGCGAGGGGCATCAAAGCGTAGACAGGAAGGTGCTGTTGTTGGCCTGCCATTCGATGATGTCGATACGGATACGTTTTTTGTCGAGCTTGCCTACGCTGGTCTTGGGAATTTCAGTAACAACGGCGATCTGGCTCGGAATCGCCCACTTGCTCAAATGCCCCAATTCGACAAAAGGCTTGAGGTGCTCCTTGAGCTCCCGCGCACCAATCCCATGGCCCTCATGTACCACCAGCAACGCGAACGGGCGCTCGCCCCATTGCGGATCGGCGATGCCCACCACCGCGACCTCGCGTACCGCCGGGTGGCGGCTGACCAGGTCTTCGAGGGCCAGGGACGAGATCCATTCCCCACCGGTCTTGATCACATCCTTGATGCGATCACGGATATCGATCACACCAAACGCGTCCAGTGTGGCAACGTCGCCGGTGTGCATCCAGCCGCCGGCCCACAGCTCGGCGCCCTTTTGCGGTTCGTTGTAATACCCCTCGGTCAGCCAGGGCGCGCGCAGCACCAGTTCGCCCTGGGTTTCGCCGTCGGCGGGGAGAAAATTGCCGTCGGTGTCCATGATTGCCGCCTCCACCAGCGGCCCGGGCACACCGGCCTTGATGCGATAGGTGGTGCGTTCGTCTTCGCTGCCGGCCATCAGCTCCTCATTGAGGTGTGCGCACGATACCAGCGGCCCGGTCTCGGACATGCCATACGCGGCGGTCAATTGAATGCCGCGGGCCTTGGCGGCTTCGTACAGCGAGCGGTTGAGCGCGCTGCCGCCAATGACGATTTTCCACCCACCAAAATCCACGCCCTGGGCAGCCTTGGCGTTGAGCACCATTTGCAGGATGGTCGGCACGCAATGGGAGAACGTGACCTTCTCCTTGCGCCACAGCTGCACCAGGTATTCGGGGTCATAGCGCCCGGGGTAGACCTGCTTCAAGCCGAGCATGGTCGCCACATAGGGCAGGCCCCAGGCGTGTACGTGGAACATCGGTGTGATCGGCATGTACACATCGTTGGTGCCCAACAGACGCACGCTGTCGACGCTGCCCATGATGGTCGCCACGCCAATGGTGTGCAGCACCAATTGGCGATGGGTGAAATACACTCCTTTGGGGTTACCGGTGGTGCCGGTGGTGTAGAAGGTGGTGGCGACGGAGTTTTCGTCGAAGTCCTGGAAGTCGTATTGGGGGCTGGCGGCGGCCAGCAGGGTTTCGTACTCACCGACCAGGTTGGGTAGTTCGGCGGTGTGGGTGTCACCATCGGTAATCAACAGGGTCTTGTCGACGGTGGTGAGCTGCCCGGCAATCGCCTGGTAGAGCCCCACGAACTCACTATTGACCAGCACGAAGCGGTCTTCGGCGTGGTTCATGGTGTAGAGAATCTGTTCCGGTGACAGGCGCACGTTGATGGTGTGGATCACCGCGCCGATCATCGGAATGGCGAACATGCATTCCAGGTAACGGTGGCTGTCCCAATCCATCACCGCCACGGTATCACCAGCCTTGACCCCGGCTTCGGTCAGCACATTGGCCAGGCGCGCAACGCGCTCGATCAGCGTCGGGTAGGTGTAGCGCAGCTTGTCGCGGTAGATGATTTCCCGGGTCTTCTCGTAGCGAGTCCCGGACATCAACAGGCGCTTGATCAGCAGCGGGTATTGGTACGCACCTTCGGCGGGCGGGATAACACGGGTCTGCAACATACGAATCCCTTTAATGACTGCACGGTCTTGGCTTGAAGACCTGCACTGTAGAGGGCTTATGTTTCAACCAAATCAGCCAAAGGAATGATTTGCGGAACTCAGCAAATGCTAGCTTTGCGCCAGTATCTGCAGCTTATGGAAGACCAATGTGGGAGGGGGCTTGCTCCCGATAGCGATGTGTCAGCCACTGTATTTGCTGGCTGATCCACCGCTATCGGGAGCAAGCCCCCTCCCACATTTGAGCTGTGTACCCTTGAGAAAATTGATTACTTCATGCTGGTAAACGCCAACTTCACACCAATGGCAATCAACACCGCGCCCATGGTTCGATCAAACCAATGCCCCATGCGCGCAAAGCCGGCGCGCACACGTTGCTGGCTGAACAACATGGCCACCAGGCAAAACCACAAGGCAGTCGCCACCGCCAGGTACACGCCATAACCGGCTTGTACCGCCAGTGGCGTATGCGGGTTGATCACCACGGTGAACAGCGACAGGAAGAACAGCGTGGCCTTGGGGTTCAAGCCATTGGTCACAAAGCCTGCGGTAAACGCGCCGCGTGGAGTGCGCTCGCCCGCTTCGCGGTGCAACTCGCCCTCGGCGGCGGGCCTGGCCGGCTGCGCACGCAGGGCCTTGAAGCCGATATACAGCAGGTACGCCGCTGCGGCCCATTTGAGCGCATTGAACAACACGATGGACTGGGACACGATCAAGCCAATGCCCAGCAACGAATAACCTACATGCACGAAAATCGCCGTGCCGACGCCCAGGGCCGTCCAGGTGCCGGCGCGGCGACCGTGGGTCACGCTCTCACGGACCACCACGGCGAAATCCGGGCCGGGGCTGGCCACCGCCAACAAGTGAATCAAGGCTACGGTCAAAAACTCGGCGACGTACATGCTCACTCCATTAAGTAACTGATTATTTCATCTGATAGGCTCGGAAGATTACGCCTTCGAACCTCGTCGCAAAAGGTACAGTTGATCATGAACAATCGCCGCGCCGTCTTCCTCGACCACCCTTCGCTGGACTTGGGCGACCTCGACCTGAGCGGTTTGCGCGACTGCTTCAGCCAGTTGCAGCTGTTTGAGCAGACCACGCCACAGAATGTGCTGGAACGCTTGCAGGGTGCCCAAGTCGCCATCAGCAACAAAATCCCGCTCACAGCGCAAACCCTGGCGGCGTGCCCCGAGCTCAAGCTGATCCTGGTTTCAGCCACCGGCACCAACAATATCGACCTCGAAGCCGCCCGCGCCCACGGCATCACCGTGAGCAACTGCCAGGGTTACGGCACGCCGTCGGTGGCCCAGCACACGATCATGCTGCTGCTCAACCTCGCCACGCGCTTGAAGGACTACCAACAGGATGTGGCCGCCGGCAAATGGCAGCAGGCCAGGCAGTTCTGTCTGCTGGACCATCCAATTGTCGAGCTGGAAGGCAAAACCCTCGGCCTGCTCGGCCATGGCGAACTGGGCAGCGCGGTGGCGCGCCTGGCCGAAGCCTTCGGCATGCGCGTGGTACTCGGCGCGATTCCCGGGCGCCCTGCCCGCTCCGACCGCGTGCCACTGGATCAACTGCTGGCCCAGGTCGATGCGCTGACCTTGCATTGCCCGCTCAATGAACACACCCGCGACTTTATCGGCGCCCGTGAACTGGCGCTGCTCAAGCCCGGCGCGTTTATCGTCAACACCGCCCGTGGTGGCTTGATCAACGAACAGGCCTTGGCGGACGCGTTGCGCAGTGGTCATCTGGGCGGCGCGGCGACCGACGTGTTGAGTGTGGAGCCGCCGATCAATGGCAACCCGCTGCTGGCCGACGATATTCCTCGGTTGATTGTCACCCCTCACAACGCCTGGGGCAGTCGCGAAGCGCGGCAACGCATCGTCGGCCAACTGACGGAAAACGCCCGCGGCTTTTTCAGCGGTGCCCCGCTGCGCGTCGTCAGTTGATAAACTGCGCCCCTTTTCAAGGAGCAGACCATGGATCCGCGCAGTGAAGTACTGCTTCGCCAGGCCGAACTTTTTCAAGGCAACCTGCTGCTGGCAGGTTTGCCCGCTGACGATTTGCTCGGGCGCTTGCCCAACGCCCATGGCTGGTGCTGGCACGCCGGCGACCAGGCCGCGCTTGATGCACGGTTTCCCGAGCGTAGCCAGTTCGGGGTGAATGTGCCCGAGCGCGCCTTCGATGCTGCGGTGATCTTCCTGCCCAAGTCCAAGGACCTTACCGACTACCTGCTCAACACCGTGGCCGCTCGCCTGCCTGGCGCCGAGTTGTTTCTGGTGGGTGAGAAAAAAGGCGGTATCGAAAGCGCCGCCAAGCAGATGATTCCCTTCGGCAAGCCGCGCAAGCTGGATAACGCGCGGCATTGCCAGCTATGGCAAGTTACCGTCGCCAACGCCCCGCAAGCGGTCGAACTGGAGAGTCTGGCACAGGTTTTCGATGTACCACTGGCCGAAGGCCCGCTGAAGGTGGTGAGCTTGCCGGGAGTGTTCAGCCATGGCCGCCTGGACCGCGGCACCGAGTTGCTGCTGGAGCACCTGGACAAGCTGCCCAGCGGGCATCTGCTCGATTTCGGTTGCGGCGCCGGTGTACTCGGGGCGGCAGTCAAGCGTCGCTACCCGCACAACACCGTGACCATGCTGGATGTGGATGCCTTCGCGGCTGCCAGCAGTCGGCTGACGTTGGCGGCGAACGGCCTGGAAGCCGAGGTACTGACCGGGGATGGAATCGATGCCGCGCCGATGGGGTTGAACGCGATTTTGAGCAACCCGCCGTTCCATGTCGGGGTGCATACCGATTATTTCGCCACGGAGAACTTGCTGCGAAAAGCAGCCAAACATCTGGCAAAAGGTGGCGAACTGCGCCTGGTTGCCAACAGCTTCCTGAAGTATCAGCCGCTGATCGAAGAGCATTTGGGCATCTGCGCAATCAAGGCCGAAGGCAATGGTTTTCGCATCTACCGCGCCAAGCGCCCCTGACGGGCGTTTGAAAAAGAAGGCTTGCCGAATGGGTTTTGCCTAGGCAGAATCCGCTGCGTCCTAGGGGAGTAGTCTCCCACGAGCCCATGCTCGTCCGGCATACGTCAACATACTTGGTCAGCAGACCATGGCGTATGCGACCCAGGAGTCCGCACAGACGGACCGGGGTTTGACAAGACCTATGACACGCACACCTTACCCGGGGCGGGAAGGCTGTACGTGTCATAGCCGTGTCGACCCGCCCCTGGAAACTACCTGATGCTGGATTCACTACTCGTTCCTACCGCAATCGTTGCCTTGGCCGAAATCGGCGACAAGACGCAGCTACTCGCGCTCATTCTTGCTGCCCGCTTTCGCAAACCCTGGCCGATCATTGCCGGCATTGTCGCCGCAACCCTGGCCAACCATGCGGCGGCCGGTGCCGTGGGCGCCTGGTTCGGGAGTTTCTTCTCGGATGCGGTGCTGCACTGGATCCTCGCGGCGAGCTTCTGTGCCACGGCACTCTGGACCCTGGTGCCAGACAAACTCGATGATGACGAAGCCAGTACCACACGCAAGTTCGGGCCATTTCTGACCACGCTGATTGCGTTCTTCCTTGCGGAAATCGGTGACAAGACCCAGATCGCCACGGTGATGCTGGCAGCGCAGTATCCGGAGTTGTGGCTGGTGATTATCGGCACTACGCTGGGCATGTTGATTGCCAACGTACCGGTGGTTCTGGCGGGGAATTTCGCGGCGGAGAAACTGCCGCTGACCTTGATTCGTCGATTGGCGGCCACAGCGTTCTTTGTACTGGCGATTGTGGCGGTGTACAAAGCCATGCAAAGCAGTGGCTGGATCTAAACCGAACACCAGGGATGGTTGGCCCTGATGCCTGTAGGAGCGAGCTTGCTCGCGAAAAACGTCAGCGATAACGCGTGCTGCCTGAATAAACGCGGCGCCGGTGAGTTTTTCGCGAGCAAGCTCGCTCCTACATCGATCAGGACTTCTTGGCCTGCTGGTACAGCGGCATTACCTTCGGAATCGCTGCCTGCAACGACGCGATGCGGCTGTCGGAAGCCGGGTGAGTGCTCATGAATTCCGGCGGCGCGCCTTCGGAAGCCTTGGCCATTTTGTTCCACAAGGTGATCGCGGCGTTCGGGTTGTAGCCGGCACGCGCCGAAAGCTCCAGGCCGATCAGGTCAGCTTCATTTTCGTTGCTGCGGCTGTTGGGCAAGGTCATGCCATAGTTGGCCACGGTATCGGCCAGTGCCAGGCTGTCCTGGCCGAGACCGAATATTGCACCAGCGCCCTGCTTGGCCATTTCAATACCGTATGCCTTGGACATCGCTTCACGACCGTGCTCACGCAGGGCGTGGGCGATTTCATGGCCCATCACCGCAGCCAACTCGTCATCGGTGAGCTTGAGGTTGTCGATCAGCGCGCTGTACACCAGGATCTTGCCGCCAGGCCCGCAGTTGGCGTTCATCTCGTCGCTTTTGATCAGGTTCACTTCCCAGTTCCACTGAGCGGCGTCTGCGCGAAAGGTCGGCGCCTGAGCGATCAGGCGCTTGGCGATGGCCTGCACACGCTTGGCGTTGGCGCTGGTCTTGTCCAGAACGCCTTTGCCACTGGCTTCACCCAGGGTCTGCTGGTAAGACTGGGCATACATCTGGTCGACTTCCTGGCTCGACAACATGCTGAACATGTATTGCTTGCGCTCAACCCCAACAGCACCGCCGCTGGTCGTGTTGACCGACTGGCAACCCGCCAGCAACATCGCTGCAACCAAACCGCTTACCGCCAATGACTTCTTCATGAACACGCTCCCTGAAAACATGGCGCGTATCGTAGGCGGTCGTTTGTATTGGCGCCAGATACATCAGACATTTAACCGCCGAATTCCGGACACATCCCACAGTGCAGGCTCAAGCCGGGGTCAGGCACTCCGGCCCATTGAGCTTGGGATCATTGACCATATTGGCCAGCACGCGCTCACGTAAAGCGCTGGGCTCACCGGCCAGCAAGCCCTGCAGCACGTGCAGCGGCGTCTCGGGGTCGAGCCAGGCGGCTTGCCCCGCCGCATCAAGAATCAACGGTCGACGTTGGCTTTGCGCTGCCTGGGTGACCACGGCGGTGCTCAGCCACACCTGCTCCTGCACGGGATACGCTTCCCAGATCGCAGCAAAAAACAGGGTGGAGCCCTCCCCCGGCGTCAACCAATACGGGCGCTTGCGCTGGGTACCGCGCCATTCGTAGAAACCGTTGGCTGGCAACAGGCAGCGGCGCTGGCGGAATGCCTCGCGAAACATCGGTTGCTCGGCGAGCGTTTCGGCGCGGGCATGGGCCGGAGTACGGGAAAGATCCGTCAGCCAGGGCGGCGTCAGCCCCCAACGGGCACGCGCCAGGGTGAGCTGGCCTTCGCTCAGGCGCTGGATCAGCACCGAATCATTGGGGGAAATGTTCCACTGGGCCTGCTGGTCGGCGGGGAAGCCGGGCAAGGCAGCAAAGGCAGGGTTCCAGCGAAACAGGGCATAACGTCCACACATGGGGCAACACGACTCTTGGGGTAAACCGACCGACAGCCTAACAGACCAATACGTCGGGGAAGTTGTCGGGTTCGTCGCCGGGCAAGGGTTGCGCGCCGATATAGGCCGTGATCAGCTCGCGGGCGTACGCCGCCTGATCATTATCGACCTCCAACCCCAGCAAGCCGAAGATCGGCAACTCGCCGGTACCACCGAGCAAGTGGCGGCCCATCAAGTGCGCTTCGATGCCCTCACTGGCCAGCATCTGTTGCAACAGCTCGCCTTCCATCAGGTTTTCCGGCTCATAGATTCGCTGCATGGGCGTACCTGTTATTCGTTTTCGCTACGCATCATTCATTTTCGCTGCGGGTTTCGAGCATCCACTCGTCACCATGCACTTGCAGGTCGAACGTGATCGGCCGGCAACACACCTGGCAGTCTTCTATATAGGTCTGGTCTCCGCCAGACAAATCCACTGTTGTCTCGACCACTTCGCCACAATAAGGACAATCGTACATCGCAGTTTCCAGCATCGCAGTCTCCAAGGTGACTTGTGCGTATAATCGCCGGTCTATTTACAGGGCTATTTCCGGCAGAGCCAGTTTACTCACGCCGCCCCTGCTATTTCCTTTACTTACCCTAGCCGTTTCTAACAAGAGAGCATGATGGGCGAATTCGATACCATCCGACCTTACAACGACAGCGAAGTCCCGGCAGTGCTGGCGCGTCTGTTCAGTGACAAGGCCTTTCTGGACATCCTGACCCACTTTCGCTTCCCGCGCTTTGCCGGCGCCCTGGGCTGGTTGCTCAAGCCGATGATCGCGCGTAAATTGCGCCGTGAGTTTGCCGGCGTCACCACCGTGGCGACGCTGCAAGACAAAGTCGAATACTACGTTGACCACACGATTGACCGGGCGACCGACGGCGTGACCTACACCGGCGTCGAGCAGCTCAAATCCGGCACCGCCTACCTGTTTCTGGCCAACCACCGCGACATCGTGATGGACCCGGCCTTCGTCAACTATGCCGTGTACCACGCCGGCCTGCCGACGCCACGCATCGCCATTGGTGACAACCTGCTGCAAAAGCCGTTTGTCAGCGACCTGATGCGCCTGAACAAGAGCTTCATCGTGCACCGTTCAATCACCGGGCGAAAGGAGAAGATGGCGGCCTACAACCTGCTGTCGGCCTATATCAACCATTCGATCCGCAACGACTGCCAGTCGATCTGGATCGCCCAGGCTGAAGGCCGGGCCAAGGATGGCGATGACCGTACCGAATCGGCGATTCTCAAGATGTTCCACGTCAGCCGCAAGGACGAGCCGTTTGCCGAGGTAATCCAGTCGCTGAACCTGACGCCGGTGTCCATCAGCTACGAGTACGACCCTTGCGATGCCGCCAAGGCCCGCGAGCTGTATATCCGCGCCACCACCGGCACCTACACCAAGGCGCCGGGCGAGGACGACGTGAGCATCGCCCTGGGTATCACCGGCTACAAGGGCCGCGTACATGTGAACTTTGCGCCGCCGATTACCGAGCGTTTCGAAGATACCAAGCTGCTGGCAGTGGAAATGGACCGGCAGATCCTCGGTGGCTACCGCTTGTTTCCGGTGCATTACCTGGCGTACGCACAGTGGGATGATGCTGATCCGCAGTTGCAAGTGCCTAAAGCCGCCGAAGTATTCCCGGCCGATGAGTTGGCCAAGGCGAAAGCTGAATGGGAGCGGCGCCTGAACGAATGCCCGGCCGAACACCGGCCTTATCTGGTGGTGCAGTATGCGACGCCGGTACGCAATCAATACCGCGTAAAGGCCGGGATCCCTCTGTAATATGTGACCCTACAGGGGATATGTGGCAGGCGCTGATTCTACGGGCAGTACATGGCCAGTGTGGGAGCTGGCTCGCCTGCGAGAGCGGTGGTTCAGTTAAAGATTCAGTGGCTGATACACCGCCTTCGCGGGCAAGCCCGCTCCCACATTTGGTTTTGCAGTGGAATTAGAAATGGGTGCTGAACCAGGAGGCGGCCAGGGCCAGGCCAAGGCAGCCGAACCCCACACGGTAAGCCTGACGATGCGCCCGTTCAGTGTGCGTTTCCAGAAAAAGCATCGGCTGATCAATCGCGCGCTCTTCGCTACGCATGGCGAGTTCGGCCATCGCACGTTGCGCGTGCAGGCGGGTGATGAACAGCACCAAGGCGCCCGAGCAGGCAACCAACAGGGCAACAGCATTGATGAGCAGCGCCATCGCAAACCTCGGCGAATCAGTATTCGGATATCAGTCCAGATACCAACCTGAACGATAGTCGCCTCCTGCGCCTTTAATGCTCCTTCTCCGTTGACGGCTAATGTATCCAGTAATTTACAGCGTCACCTGAACGTCACCTTAACAAGTCACTCTGTTGCCCTTCGATGCTTGAGGAGCTAGTCATGTTGCACGCGCAAAACCAGGATCGGCTGTATCTGATCGCCCCAAACGATGAGCAAGAGGCGCTGGTCGGCAGCCTTGCGTTCAACGTCCAGGATCGCCACTGGCTGGTGTATTGCGCGCTCGGCGGCCACCAACATGCGGACTTGCCGGAACTGGATTTGCTCACCGGCGTGAGTGTGCTGGACTTCTATGTCGATACGGCGGCATGACCAAACCACGGGCATAAAAAAACCGGGCTCATCACTGAGCCCGGTTTTTTGTGCACGGTTTATTGCGAACTGAGCAACTGGCCGATGCTTGGATCCTTGAACAGGCGGGTCAAGGCATCGCTGAGCACATCGCTGACCAGCTTGGTGTTGGTTTCCTGGTTGGGCGACATGCCGAAGCGCTGGTTCAGCGATGCGGCGTAGCGGCCACTGTAGCGACGGGTACCGGCGCTGACGTCAGACTTGAAGGTCGCACCGATGGAGGCTTCGGTCACATACAGCCCCTCTTTGGGCGACTGGTACTTCAGCTCGGCCAGGGTCACGGTCAGTTGCGGCACACCTGGCGAGTTGGTCGGTGTAAAGCCCAGCAAGCGCACAGCGGCTTCAGCCTGGGCCTGCAGTTTGGGCAGCACATCCTGACCGGTTACCGAAATCAGCGCAGTCTCCGGATACAGGCCGCCACGCGAGCCCAGGGTTGGCGACGGACGACCGTCGACCACACGTACCGACACCGCCTGGCCATGGCCTACCGCAGCCAACGGCGCGGTGACTTTAGGTTGCGGGCTGAGTTGTTGCGGGCTGTTGGCGCAGCCAACCAGGGTCAAACTGGTCACAGTGATCAAACCGAACAACAGGCGTTGCAACATACTCATTTCTCCAGGACTAGGTGCAGACAGGTCGCCAGTATAACGGTGCACGCACGCCACTCACCAGCAATCCTGAACGGTGGCTGAAGCCATGGGCAAATTACAAATTCGCATAAATTGGTCACCGCAGTGTCATGCCACACTGGCAATCTTCAAGCATGTAACACACCAGGTACACAGCCATGCGCCTTCTCAAGACACTGTTCATGTCACACACCCGTCACCGCCACTTCGCCCTGCTCGACGCCCAGGGCCATTGCCAGGCATTCAAGCAATGCAGCCTGCCGCCCGTCGGTGAAGGCTGGGTGGAAGTGACCGAGACTCATCTGGGCTGGATGCACCGCCCTCTGCCGGCCAGCGCCCGGGTCAAGCCGCAGGTTTTTCGCGCACAACACCGGCAAGCGTTGGCCTCCTGACCGGGACCCGAATAAAAGTCATAAAACACGCCCATTTCCTTGGCGTTCTTCGCTACAATCTCCCCCCGATTATAAGGACGTCTCCTGATCGGGCCCCGCAGCATCGTTAATGCCCAGGCATTAGCCCCAAAATCGCCCACAGAGAGCCGCCCACACAGATCAAGTGAAGCTGGCGTGCTTGCTGTTTCCTTTGCAAACCACCCCGCCTTTATCGGATCTGCCAGAGCTGCCATTGCGCTCGGCCACTTGTGTTGTTTGCCCGTTTTGCCGCATGTCGGCAGAGGTTTACGGGCCAGGTGCCAGGCTGGGGCAGCCCTTTTTTGAGGTTCACGTCTTCAAAAGAGCGTGAAAAAACGGGTTTTCACAACTTCACAAGAGTGTGGCGAGCAAATGAATAGTTTGGCGTTTGTACAAGCACCATCAGCGTCTGGGGCAGCCCAATTACACAGGATCGAGCCTTCCTCAAAAACCGGAGCTTGAGCCTGTCCGCTACGGATTGGTTGCACGAATCGCACGCTTTGACCATAAGTCGAATTGCCACAGGCGCCCATGAATGCGTTCATAGGCAGATTAGCCCGGCAGGAAGCGTGTGCTGAAGTTGCAAAGAATTGCGAAACGGACATGGCGATCCTGGCCATGGGTAACCTGGGGCAACACGTGAACCGCCCCGTCACTCCTGGCAGCCATGCCGTCAATTTGGTGCTGCAGATTTTGGAGACGCGTTAAATGGCGCATAACGAAGCAGTCGACGTAGTTCTGGTAGGGGCCGGCATCATGAGTGCCACCCTGGCCGTACTGCTCAAGGAGCTCGACCCCGGCCTCAAGCTGGAAGTCGTTGAGCTGATGGATTCGGGTGCCGCGGAGAGTTCCAACCCGTGGAACAACGCCGGTACCGGCCACGCCGGGCTGTGTGAGCTGAACTACACGCCACAGGCCGCCGATGGCTCCATCGACATCAAGAAAGCCGTGCACATCAACACCCAGTTCGAGGTGTCGAAACAGTTCTGGGCGTACCTGACCAAGAAGGGCACCTTTGGCTCGTCCAAGTCGTTCATCAGCCCGGTCCCGCACCTGAGCTTCGTGCAGGGCGACAAAGGCGTTTCCTTCCTCAAGAAACGCTTTGAGACCCTCAGCCAGCACCACGCGTTTTCGGACATGCACTACACCGAAGACCGCAGCGAAATGGCCGAGTGGATGCCGCTGATGATGCCGGGCCGCCCGCTTGACGAAAAAATCGCCGCGACCCGCGTGATGAACGGCACCGACGTCAACTTCGGCGCCCTGACCAATCAGTTGCTCAGCCACCTGACCAGTTCGCCTGATGCCCAGGTCAAATACTGCAAGCGCGTCACCGGCCTCAAACGTAACGGCGCCGGCTGGACCGTGAGCATCAAGGACGTCAACAGCGGCAACAGCCGCGAGGTGGACGCCAAGTTCGTGTTCCTCGGCGCCGGTGGTGCGGCCCTGCCGCTGCTGCAAGCCTCGGGCATCGAAGAAAGCAAAGGCTTCGGCGGTTTCCCGGTCAGTGGCCAGTGGCTGCGTTGCGACAACCCTGAAGTGGTCAAACAGCACCAGGCCAAGGTCTATAGCCAGGCTGCCGTGGGTTCGCCGCCCATGTCCGTGCCGCACCTGGACACCCGCGTGGTGGATGGCAAGAAGTCGCTGTTGTTCGGGCCATACGCAGGCTTTACCACCAAGTTCCTCAAGCACGGCTCGTTCCTTGACCTGCCGATGTCGATTCGCGCTGGCAATATTGGCCCGATGCTGGCCGTGGCCCGCGACAACATGGACCTGACCAAGTACCTGGTCAGCGAAGTGCGCCAATCCATGGAGCAGCGCCTGGAATCCCTGCGTCGCTTCTACCCCGAGGCGAAAGCCGAAGACTGGCGCCTGGAAGTGGCCGGCCAGCGGGTGCAGATCATCAAGAAAGACCCGAAGAAAGGCGGCGTGCTGCAATTCGGCACCGAGCTGGTGGCGGCCAAGGACGGTTCGCTCGCGGCGCTGCTGGGCGCATCTCCGGGTGCCTCGGTGACCGTATCGATCATGCTGGAGCTGATTGAACGCTGCTTCCCGCAGAAGGCTGCCGGTGAATGGGCGAGCAAGCTGCACGAGATCTTCCCGGCGCGGGAAAAGGTCCTGGAGACGGATGCCGAGCTGTATCGCAAGATCAACACGCAGAACAACATCAGCCTTGAGCTGGTGGAGCAAAGCAACGAAGCCCAAAGCTACGCTTAAGGTTTGAATGCAAAAAAAAACGCCCCTCGGGGCGTTTTTTTGTGGCTCGGATAATCAGCCGCGTGCTTTGTCGATCAGCTCGATGTATTCAGCGGCGTTGCGCTGGTCCTTGATCAGATCAACGAAGGTCTGGCCATGCTCGTCCTGGCCATCCAGGTCCAGGCCTGCTTCTTGGAAAAAGCCCAGGAAACGCTCGAAGTCGTCGATACGCAGGCCGCGATAGGCCTTGATCAGTTTGTGCAGGGACGGCGAAGTCGCATCAACCGGCTCGAAGTCCAGGAACAACTTGATTTGGTCGTCACCGATCTCGTCACCAATCACCTGTTTCTTATCTTTACGCATTACCGACTCCAGCCTGCAGACATTTACACGGGGTTTGAAGTCTACCTGCGCGACGCAGGATGTGGGAGGGGCTCAATCGAACTGGGCAAGCATCCAGCGGTGATACTCCGCCATACCCGCCTCGCCTTCACGGGGCGCCCAGCTTGCCAGCTCACCTTCGCCAACAGGACGGTAAGGGCCAGCCTTGCATTCAAACATCACGCTGTCCGGCTCCAGCACCACCAGGCTATGAAAAACACCTGGCGAAAGGTCTACGCCCTGGCACTCTCCGCCGGCTTGCAACACACGCTTGCTGAGTAGCTCGCCGACCTCGCTGAAAATCAAGATTCCCAAGCGCCCCTTGAGCACCAGCAGAGTTTCAGCTTTATCAGCGCTCAGGTGACGATGAGGCTGCACATAGGTGCTGGGTTGCAAGCCGACCGCCATGCGATGACAAGGCTCTTGCATCTCATGGAAGTTGACGTTCTGACGCCCACGGGGGCTGGCGGCCGCTTTCTCGGCCAATTCGGCAAACAGGGTCTGATCAAGAAAGCGGGCCATCGATTACATTCCTTTAACGGCAAAGATGCCATTGGCGTTACGCCAGTAGCCTTTGTAGTCCATGCCATACCCGAAGATATAGCGGTCGACGCACGGCAGCCCAACAAAATCGGCTTTCAATTCAGGACGGGCTTTGCGGTCGTGGTCTTTGTCGATCAGCACAGCGGTATGCACTTTGCGCGCGCCGGCATGTTTGCAGAAATCGATGATCGCGCCCAGGGTATGACCTTCATCGAGGATGTCATCGATGATCAGCACATCGCGGTCAATGAACGAAACTTCCGGCTTGGCCTTCCAGAACAGATCGCCGCCGCTGGTTTCGTTGCGATAACGGGTGGCGTGCAGGTAAGAGGCTTCCAGTGGGAATTGCAGGTGGGTGAGCAATTTACCGGCGAAGATCAGGCCACCGTTCATCACACAAAAGACCACCGGGTTGGTGTCGGCCATTTCGCGGGTGATGTGCTCGCCGACCTTGGCGATTGCTGCTTCGACCTGCGCTTCGGTGTACAGGCAGTCAGCCTCGTGCATGATTTGACGGATATGCTCGAGATCAGCAGACATGGCGCTCTCCAAGGGGGTGCTGTGGCAAGAAAAGCGGGCGAAGGTACGCTTCTCGTGCGCTCCAATCAAGCCTTTATGGACTAACGTACTTGATGTCTATAGGACAACACTCTCGGATAGATTAATCTAGGCCGGTTTTTTTGCCCGCCGCCGGAGCCTTTCCCATGCCCACTCGCGAGATCCGCCACCCGCTGATCCGACACAAACTCGGCCTTATGCGCCGTGCCGACATTAGCACGAAGAATTTCCGTGAGCTTGCTCAGGAAGTCGGAGCGCTGCTGACTTACGAAGCCACCAAGGATTTACCCCTGGAAACCTACGAGATCCCCGGTTGGGCCGGTCCCGTACAAGTGGAAAAAATCGCCGGTAAGAAAATTACCGTCGTCCCTATCCTGCGCGCCGGTATCGGCATGCTCGAAGGTGTACTCAGCCTGATCCCGGGCGCCAAGGTCAGCGCCGTGGGCGTTGCCCGCAATGAAGAAACACTGCAGGCCCACACCTACCTGGAGAAGCTCGTTCCGGAAATCAACGAGCGCCTGGCCATGATCATCGACCCGATGCTCGCCACCGGTAGCTCCATGGTCGCGACCATCGACCTGCTGAAAAAAGCCGGCTGCCGGGACATCCGTGCCATGGTGCTGGTGGCCGCGCCCGAAGGCATCGCCGCCGTCGAGAAAGCCCATCCGGATGTGCAGATCTACACCGCATCCATTGATGAGCGCCTGAATGAACACGGCTACATCATCCCAGGCCTTGGCGATGCCGGTGACAAGATCTTCGGCACCAAGCAGAAGGACGCGTGAACATGCAGGATGAATTCAACGACCCGCTTTGGCGCCAGATCCTGTCTGGCGCACAGATGCTCTTCGTAGCATTTGGCGCGCTGGTGTTGATGCCGCTGATCACAGGTCTTGATCCAAACGTCGCACTGTTCACCGCCGGCCTGGGCACATTGTTGTTCCAGGTGGTGACAGGGCGGCAGGTGCCGGTATTTTTGGCATCGAGCTTCGCGTTTATCACCCCGATCATCCTCGCCAAAGGCCAATTCGGCCTGGCGGCGACCATGGGCGGGGTGATGGCGGCCGGTTTCGTCTATACGTTCCTGGGCCTGGCCGTGAAGGTCAAGGGCACCGGCTTTATCGACCGGCTGTTGCCGCCAGTGGTGATCGGCCCGGTGATTATTTCCATCGGCCTGGCCATGGCACCGATTGCCGCCAATATGGCCATGGGCAAGTCCGGCGACGGCGCCGAGTTGATCCATTACCAGACGGCGATGCTGATCTCGATGCCCGCACTGCTGACCACCTTGATCGTGGCCGTGTTCGGCAAAGGCATTTTCCGCCTGGTGCCGATCATCTCCGGCGTACTGGTGGGTTTTGCCATGTCGTTCTACTTTGGCGTGGTCGACACGGCAAAGATCGCGGCTGCGCCGTGGTTCGCCCTGCCCCACTTTACCGCGCCAGAGTTCAACTGGCAGGCGATCCTGTTTATCGTCCCGGTGGCCCTGGCCCCGGCGATCGAACATATCGGCGGTGTGATTGCGGTGGGCAGCGTGACCGGTCGCGACTACCTGAAAAAGCCCGGCCTGCACCGCACCTTGCTGGGTGACGGTATCGCCACTACGGCTGCCGGCATGTTTGGCGGCCCGCCGAACACCACCTACGCCGAGGTGACCGGCGCAGTGATGCTGACCAAGAACTACAACCCGAAAATCATGACCTGGGCGGCAGTGTTTGCTATCAGCCTGGCGTTTATCGGCAAGTTCGGCGCACTGCTGCAGAGCATCCCCGTGCCGGTGATGGGCGGGATTCTGTGCCTGCTGTTCGGCTCGATTGCTGCGGTGGGGATGAACACGCTGATTCGCCACAGGATCGACCTGGGTGAAGCACGCAACCTGGTGATTGTGTCGGTAACCCTGGTATTCGGGATTGGCGGTGTGCTGGTCGGCACCGGCACCGGCCCGGACGATTTCGGCCTCAAGGGCATCGCCCTGTGTGCCGTGGTGGCGATTGGTTTGAACCTGTTGCTGCCGGGCAATGATGGCTGGAAGAACAAGAAGCCGGATGAGCCGCTGATCTAAGCCCTCCAGTTTTCTGGTGTAGCTGGTGGCCTCATCGCGGGCAAGCCCGGCTCCCACAGGGAAATGCAGTCTCCTGTGGGAGCCGGGCTTGCCCGCGATGAGGCCCTTACTGCCTGCAAAGAATTAGAGCTCGCCGAGCCCATCAATCAGCGCCTGGTTCTGCTCAGGCGTACCGATACTGATCCGCAGGAATTGGGCAATCCGCTCCTGCTTGAAGTGCCGCACGATAACCCCCTGCTCACGCAACTTGGCTGCCAATCCAGCAGCGTCATGCCGTGGGTGGCGCGCAAAGATGAAGTTCGCCGCCGAGGGCAACACTTCAAACCCTTTGCCTTCCAGTTGCGCGACCACCTTGTTGCGGCTGTCGATCACCATCTGGCAGGTCTGCTCGAAGTATTCACGGTCTTCGAACGCCGCCGCCGCGCCAACAATCGCCAGGCGATCCAGCGGGTAGGAGTTGAAGCTGTTCTTGACCCGCTCCAGCGCCTCGATCAGGTCCGGATGACCCACGGCCAAGCCCACACGCAAACCGGCCAGTGAGCGCGATTTGGACAGGGTCTGGGTCACCAGCAGGTTCGGGTAACGGTCCACCAGGCTGATGGCGGTTTCGCCACCGAAGTCGATGTAGGCTTCGTCGACCACCACCACCGAATCCGGGCTGGTCTTGAGGATCTGCTCCACCGCATCCAGCGCCAGTACGCAGCCGGTGGGTGCGTTAGGGTTGGGGAAGATGATCCCGCCGTTGGGCCTGGCATAGTCAGATGCGCGAATCTGGAACTGCTCGTCCAACGCCAGCGCGTCGTACTTGATGCCGTAGAGGCCGCAATACACGGGGTAAAAGCTGTAGCTGATATCCGGAAACAGCAGTGGCAGATCGTGCTGGAACAGGCCATGAAAGATGTGCGCCAGGACTTCATCGGAACCGTTGCCAAGGAATACCTTGCCGGCGTCGATCCCGTAATACCTGGCCACGGCTTGTTTGAGCAGGTCGCTGTTGGGGTCCGGGTACAGGCGCAAGTTGTCGTTCAACTCGGCCTGCATCGCTGCCAATGCCTTGGGCGATGGGCCGTATGGGTTTTCGTTGGTGTTGAGCTTGACCAGCTTGGTCAGCTTCGGTTGCTCACCGGGTACGTAAGGCACGAGGTCCTTGACGAAAGGGCTCCAGAATTTGCTCATGCCTTACTCTCCCTTGACGATGCGGTATTCAGCGCTGCGTGCGTGAGCGCTGAGGGATTCACCACGGGCCAGCACCGAGGCAGTCTTGCCCAGCTCGGAAGCACCTTGTGGCGAGCAGAAGATAATCGACGAACGCTTCTGGAAGTCATACACCCCCAGCGGCGATGAAAAACGCGCAGTGCCGGAGGTCGGCAACACGTGGTTAGGCCCGGCGCAGTAGTCGCCCAGGGCTTCGCTGGTGTGACGCCCCATGAAGATGGCACCGGCGTGACGAATCGACGGCAACCAGGCCTGTGGGTCCGCTACGGACAGCTCCAGGTGTTCCGGCGCGATGCGGTTGGCCACTTCGATGGCTTGCTCCATATCACGCACCAGAATCAGTGCGCCGCGGCCATTGATCGACTTCTCGATGATTTCGGCACGCTCCATGGTCGGCAGCAGCTTATTGATGCTGGCGGCGACCTTGTCGAGGAACTCGGCATCGGGGCTGACCAGGATCGCCTGGGCATCTTCGTCGTGCTCAGCCTGGGAGAACAGGTCCATGGCAATCCAGTCCGGATCGGTCTGGCCGTCACACACCACCAGAATTTCCGAAGGGCCGGCGATCATGTCGATGCCGACCTGGCCGAACACATGGCGCTTGGCGGTGGCGACGTAGATGTTGCCTGGGCCAACAACCTTGTCGACCTTCGGCACGCTTTCGGTGCCATAGGCCAGGGCCGCGACGGCCTGGGCGCCACCGATGGTGAACACCCGGTCGACACCCGCGATGCAGGCGGCAGCCAGTACCAGCTCGTTGATTTCACCACGAGGGGTCGGCACCACCATGACCACTTCAGTGACACCCGCCACTTTGGCCGGAATCGCGTTCATTAACACGGACGACGGATAAGAGGCTTTACCGCCCGGCACGTAAAGGCCGGCACGGTCCAACGGCGTGACCTTCTGGCCCAGTACGGTGCCATCGGCTTCGGTGTAGCTCCAGGAGTCCTGCTTCTGCTTTTCGTGGTAGCTGCGTACCCGCGCCGCTGCGACTTCCAGGGCTTCGCGCTGGGGCGCGGTGATACGCGTCAGGGCCAGCTCAAGGCGCTCGCGGGGCAGGATCAGGTCCGCCATCGACTTGACGTCCAGGCCGTCGAACTGACGAGTGAAGTCCACCAGCGCCGCATCACCGCGCTCGCGCACGGCCTTGATAATGTCGAGCACCCGCTGGTTGACCGAGTCGTCGGACACGCTTTCCCAGCTCAGCAGATGATCCAGATGATGGGCGAAATCCGGGTCGGCAGCGTTGAGTCGGGCAATTGCAGTGGACGTGGTCATAGCGAGGGCCTCAATAGAATTGGCAAAAAC
Organism: Pseudomonas sp. OST1909; assembly: GCF_015277575.1. Taxonomy (NCBI): domain Bacteria; kingdom Pseudomonadati; phylum Pseudomonadota; class Gammaproteobacteria; order Pseudomonadales; family Pseudomonadaceae; genus Pseudomonas; species Pseudomonas sp. OST1909. Next base: position 1,323,935 of record NZ_CP063780.1, on the reverse strand, counting down.
TCAGGCGCCCTAAACTAGCAGTCGTTTCCGCTTGGGCACCTGAGAATTCTGGCTATGAGGCGGATAGACGGGCGCAGCCTTTGGGCTACGCGGGTGAGTCAACCGCGGTGTCGAGACTCCACTGCCTTGCGCAGGGTGTCGATCAACGCCTGGATACGGGCGTGTTGCATCTTCATCGAAGCTTTGTTGACGATCAGGCGAGAGCTGATGTCGGCGATGAAATCCTGTGGCTCCAAACCGTTGGCGCGCAGGGTGTTGCCGGTGTCGACCACGTCGATGATCTTGTCGGCCAGGCCGATCAGCGGCGCCAGCTCCATCGAGCCGTAGAGCTTGATGATATCGACCTGGCGGCCTTGTTCGGCGTAGTAGCGCTTGGCGACATTGACAAACTTGGTCGCCACCCGCAGGCGGCCCTTGGGCTCGACATCACCGACACGGCCAGCGGTCATCAGCTTGCACAGGGCGATACGCAGGTCCAGTGGCTCATACAAGCCCTGGCCACCGTATTCCATCAGCACATCCTTACCCGCGACACCGAGGTCGGCGGCACCATGTTCAACGTAGGTCGGCACGTCGGTAGCCCGCACGATCAGCAGGCGAACGTCGTCCTGGGTCGTGGGGATGATCAGCTTGCGGCTCTTGTCCGGATTCTCGGTCGGCACGATGCCCGCTTCAGCCAGAAGCGGCAACGTGTCGTCAAGGATGCGGCCCTTGGACAGTGCGATGGTCAACATGGGAACGTCAGTCCTTCATCAGGCTATTGCTGTCCGGTCACAAACAGTGCCAGACACAGATCGAGGCCATGACAGCCTCGATTTGAAACAAACCAGTGTGTAGGAGCGAGCTTGCTCACCCCTACAGGGCAGCGGGGGTTAGCCCGGTACGCGGCGGATTTTAGCGCCGAGCATCTGCAGTTTTTCTTCGATGCACTCGTAGCCACGGTCTATGTGGTAGATGCGGTCGATCAGGGTGTCGCCTTCGGCGCACAGTGCCGAGATCACCAGGCTGGCCGAGGCACGCAGGTCGGTAGCCATGACTGGCGCGCCCTTGAGCTTGTCGATGCCGGTGACGATGGCGGTATTGCCTTCGACCTGGATCTTGGCGCCCATGCGGTGCAGTTCGTACACGTGCATGAAGCGGTTTTCGAAGATGGTCTCGATCACGGCACCCGTGCCTTCGGCAATCGCGTTCAGGGAGATGAACTGCGCTTGCATGTCGGTCGGGAACGCCGGGTACGGAGCGGTACGCACGTTGACGGCTTTTGGCCGCTTGCCGTGCATGTTCAGCTCGATCCAGTCCTCACCGGTGGTGATTTCTGCGCCGGCTTCCTTGAGTTTTTCCAGGACGGCTTCAAGGATGGTCGGATCGGTGTCCTTGACCTTCACGCGGCCACCGGTCACGGCAGCGGCAACCAGGTAGGTACCGGTCTCGATGCGGTCAGGCATGACTTTGTAGGTAGCGGTGTGCAGACGCTCTACACCATCAATGGTGATGGTGTCGGTGCCAGCACCGGAAACTTTGGCGCCCATGGCGTTGAGGAAGTTGGCCAGGTCGACCACTTCCGGCTCACGCGCGGCGTTTTGCAGCACGCTGCGGCCTTTGGCCAGGGCAGCGGCCATCATGATGTTTTCGGTACCGGTCACACTGACGGTATCAAAGAAGAAGTTCGCGCCACGCAGGCCGCCTTCCGGCGCCTTGGCCTTGATGTAGCCGCCTTCGACGTCGATGACTGCGCCCATGGCCTCAAGGCCACGGATGTGCAGGTCGACCGGACGCGAACCAATGGCGCAACCGCCAGGCAAGGCCACTTCGGCTTCGCCGAAACGAGCAACCATCGGGCCCAGCACCAGGATCGACGCACGCATGGTTTTCACCAGTTCGTACGGGGCGATCAGGGTCTTGATGGTGCGCGGGTCGATCTCGACGGCCAGCTTCTCGTCGATCACCGGCTCAATACCCATGCGGCCGAACAGCTCGATCATGGTGGTAATGTCGTGCAGGTGCGGCAGGTTGGCTACAGTCACCGGGCCATCGCACAGCAGGGTCGCTGCCAGGATCGGCAAGGCGGAGTTTTTCGCACCGGAAATGCGGATCTCGCCATCAAGGCGGGCACCGCCGGTAATAATCAATTTATCCATAAGAATCTCGACGCCTTGGGGGCTCAGGTGCGCTCGGCCCAGGCCGCGCGGCTGAAAAATTTCATAGTGACCGCATGGATGCTGCCATCGGTGATCCATGGGTTCAAATGGGCATAGATCTGCTGCTGACGCTTGACCGGGCTCAATGCCGCCAGTTCATCGCTAATCACGTTCAGCTGGAAATTGCAGCCTTCGCCTTCAACTTCAACAGTCGTTTCCGGCAGCTTTCCTTCAAGGAAGCTCTTAACTTCTAGGGCCTGCATGCTCAACCTCTATCGGCGCCCAGTGCGCACGGGTCGCACATCATACAAAAAAGCCCCGCGCCTGCGAACCCCGCATAGCAGGACTCTGACGGGGGGCTTTTCTGATAAATGTGTATTAAGGGTGTGCCAACAGCTCGGTCAGGCCGGAAACTTCGGCAATCTCGCGCATGTCTTCAGGCAAGGCACGGATACTGAGCGGCTTTTTTGCCGCTTCGGCATCGCGCATGAAGCACAGCAGCAACGACAGACCGACGCTGCTGGACTTGGTCACCGCCGAACAGTCAACCACCAGCGCAGGCGCATTGCTGGCCTTGATCAGTGCCTGGCCCTGCTTGCGCAGGTCAGGCCCGGTACGGTAATCGAGCACGCCGCTGAGCAACAGCTCGCCGGCGTCGCCGATACGAACAGCCGCCTCGGTCATTGCGCAGGCTTCCCGGCAGCTTTGTCGGTTTCTTCCTTGGCCTTGGCCACTTCACCGGCCCAACCATTGATGGTCTTGTCCAGGTTATTGCCATTGCGCTGCATCGCATCGGCGAACTGGTCACGGAACAGCTTGCCGATGTTGATGCCGTTGATGACCACGTTGCGCAGCTTCCATTCACCGTTGATTTTCGTCAGGGTGTAGGACACCGGATAGATCGCGCCATTGCTGCCCGAGACTTTCATCCCGACCTCGGCACGGTCGCCCGACTCCTCCCTGGCAGGGTCAACGACGATGCCCTGGTTGTTGTATTCCAGCAGAGCGTTGCCGTAAAACTGGAACAGACCACGCTTGAAGTTTTCCTGGAACGTCTGCATCTGCGCAGGTGTTGCCTTGCGCGAATACTTGACCGTCATGATGCTGCGCGAAATGCCCTCGGCATCGACTACCGGGCCGACAATGGTATTGAGCGCGTTATAAAACTGACTCGGGTCTTGCTTGTACTTTTCTTTGTTGGCAGTCAGGTCAGCCAACATTTTGTTGGTCGTGTCCTGCACCAGGTCGTGAGCAGAACCTGCCGCGTTAGCCATCAGCGGCAGCGCCGCCAGCAGCACCAGCAGGCCACGTCGCAAGGTAGAGATCATGAACAGATTCCTCATTTAGCGTCTTTATTGACCGTATTGAGCAGGAATTTACCGATCAGGTCTTCAAGTACCAACGACGACTGTGTGTCGTGGATTGTAGAGCCATCCTTGAGCAAGGCTGTTTCCCCGCCCACGCTGACACCGATGTATTTCTCGCCCAGCAGCCCCGCAGTGAGGATAGATGCCGTGGAGTCAGTCGGCAGGTTATCTACCTTCTTGTCCACCTGCATGGTCACTCGCCCGGTGAAGCTGTCGCGATCCAGATCGATTGCCGTGACCTTGCCGATGGTAACGCCGGCCATGGTCACTTTGGCTCTGACCGTCAAACCGGCGATATTGTCGAAATACGCGTAAAGTTTATAGGTATCGGCGGTGGGGCTGGCCGACAGGCCGCTGACTCGCAGGGCCAACAACAGTAAAGCCAGGATGCCAGCCAGCAAGAAAAGGCCGACACCGATCTCCACAGTGCGGTTTTGCATCAGAAATCTCCAAACATCAAGGCGGTCAAAATGAAGTCAAGGCCCAGTACCGCCAGCGAGGCGTACACAACGGTCTTGGTAGTGGCACGACTGATCCCTTCTGAGGTGGGCTCGCAGTCATAGCCTTGGAATACGGCAATCCACGTCACTACAAAGGCAAAGACAATGCTCTTTATGATGCCGTTGAGCACGTCACCGGTGAAGGTCACGCTGTTTTGCATGTTGGCCCAGTAGGAACCGTCATAGACGCCCAACCAGTCAACCGCCACCCACGAACCGCCCCAGATACCCACCACGCTGAAAATCATCGCCAGCAATGGCAGGGAAATGAAGCCGGCCCACAGGCGCGGGGCAACAATGTACTTGAGCGGGTCCACACCGATCATTTCCAGGCTGGACAGCTGCTCGGTGGACTTCATGTTGCCGATTTCGGCGGTCAGCGCCGAACCTGCACGCCCCGCGAACAGCAAGGCAGTAACCACCGGGCCGAGCTCACGCAGCAGGGTCAAGGCCACCATCTGGCCTACCGCCTGCTCGGAACCGTAGCTGGACAGGATGTTGAAGCCCTGCAGCGCCAGCACCATGCCGATGAACACCCCGGAGACCACAATGATCACCAGAGACATCACACCCACTGCGTGCAGCTGCTTGAGCAGCAGGCCGAAGCCCCCACCGATGCCGCCGCGGCCCAGCAAGGCGTGGAACAGGAAAATGGTCGAACGCCCCAGGACTTCGATGATGTCGATGCCCGAGCGACCGAAAAGGCGAACCTTTTCGATAAGAGATGTCTTGCGCATCAGCGCTTCCCCAGAAGATCTGAGCGGTAGTCCGCTGCCGGAAAGTGAAAAGGCACCGGGCCATCGGGATCGCCGGTCATGAATTGGCGGATACGCGGGTTATCGGCGTTCATCAGCTCTTCAGGCGTACCCTGCCCCAGCACCTGGCCATCACCCACTACATACAGGTAGTCGGCGATGCTCGCGGTTTCGGCCAGATCGTGGGAGACCACAATGCTGGTGATACCCAATGCATCATTGAGCAGGCGGATCAGACGCACCAGTACACCCATGGCGATCGGGTCCTGCCCCACGAATGGCTCGTCGTACATAAGGATCTGCGGGTCGAGGGCAATGGCCCGCGCCAGGGCGACACGGCGCTTCATACCGCCGGACAATTCGTCCGGCATCAGGTCGATGGCACCGCGAAGGCCAACGGCCTGCAGCTTCAGCAACACAATGTCACGAATCATTTCATCGGACAGCTGGGTATGCACCCGCAGCGGGAAGGCTACGTTTTCGAAAACATCGAGGTCGGTAAACAGCGCGCCGCTCTGGAACAGCACGCCCATATGCTTGCGCGCATCGAACAGATCGCTGCGCGACAGCGTCGGCAGGTTCTGGCCGTTGACCCACACTTCGCCGGCACTGGGGCGCAATTGCATGCCCATCAGGCGTAACAGGGTGGTCTTGCCGCAACCGGAAGGCCCCATGATGCCCGTGACCTTGCCGCGAGGAATGCGAATATCGACGTTATTGAAGATGCTGCGCGAACCGCGCTTGAAGGTAAGGCCCTTCAGCTCGACCGCGTAGGCGTTATCGGCACTCATCTAATCTCCTTGGGATGCAGCCTTTCACTCAGACACCATGTGTGCGACTTTGGTTTGCAACGGATGCGCAATAATTAGGCACATGGGTTGGGCGGACCGAACTGGCGGCGAACTATATCACCGCTGGTGCGGCGCCCCCAAGGCCGGAACAGCGCTCGTTCAGATTTAGGACAGGGAATAACCGTTACCGAAGGTGATTGGCTGGAACTTCGCGCACAAAGCCTGACGAACTTACGTGAGGGAATTGATCATTACCGCTATAATCGCCGCCTTTTCGTCAGGCTATACGATTTCAGACATGAGCCAATCCAGCGAACTTGTTCAATCCGCACAACGCACCATCCGCCTAGAGCTTGAAGCCGTAGAAGGCTTGCTGGCCCATATCAACGCGGATTTCGTGCGCGCCTGCGAGATGATCCTGGCCAGCAAGGGCCGCGTTGTCGTGGTCGGCATGGGTAAATCCGGCCACATCGGCAACAAGATCGCCGCCACCCTGGCAAGCACTGGGACCACCGCTTTTTTCGTGCATCCGGCCGAAGCCAGCCACGGCGACATGGGCATGATCACCAAGGATGACGTGATTCTGGCGCTGTCCAATTCCGGCACCACCAACGAAATCGTGACCCTGTTGCCGTTGATCAAGCGCCTGGGTATCCAGATGATCAGCCTCACGGGCAACCCGGAATCGACCCTGGCCAAGGCCGCCGACGTCAACCTCAACGTGCACGTGGCCCATGAGGCCTGCCCGTTGAACCTGGCGCCGACCTCCTCCACCACCGCTGCACTGGTCATGGGCGATGCCCTGGCGGTGGCGCTGCTGGAGGCCCGCGGGTTTACCGCAGAAGACTTCGCATTTTCCCATCCAGGTGGTGCCCTCGGCCGTCGCCTGCTGCTGAAAGTTGAAAATGTCATGCATTCGGGCGCCGAACTGCCAAGCGTTCCACGCGGTACCCTGCTCAGGGATGCGCTGATGGAAATGACCCGCAAGGGCCTGGGCATGACGGCAATCCTGGAGGCCGACGGACGCCTTGCCGGGATATTCACCGACGGTGATCTGCGCCGCACCCTGGACCGCACCATTGATATTCACACCGCCACCATCGACGCGGTGATGACACCCCACGGCAAGACCGCCCGCGCTGAAATGCTCGCGGCTGAAGCGCTGAAAATCATGGAAGACCACCGGATCGGCGCGCTGATCGTCGTCGATAACGATGATCGACCGATCGGAGCCCTTAACCTTGGCGACTTGCTGCGCGCAGGAGTGATGTAAATGACCAGCGATCTGTTGCAACGCGGTAAAAACATCAAGCTGGCGATTTTCGACGTTGACGGCGTGCTGACCGACGGCCGCCTGTACTTTCTCGAAGACGGCAGCGAATTCAAGACATTCAATACGCTCGATGGCCAGGGCATCAAGATGCTGATGGCAGCGGGCGTGCAAACGGCGATTATCAGTGGTCGAAAGACGCCGGTTGTGGAACGCCGCGCACAAAACCTCGGAATTGCTCACCTGTATCAGGGCCGCGAGGATAAACTGGTGGTGCTGGACGAGCTTCTTGGCCAACTCAACCTAAGCTATGAACAAGTCGCCTATCTGGGTGACGACCTGCCCGACCTGCCGGTGATTCGCCGGGTGGGCCTGGGCATGGCGGTCGCGAATGCCGCGGCGTTTGTGCGCGAACACGCCCATGGCATCACCACCGCCCGTGGCGGCGAAGGTGCTGCCCGCGAGTTCTGCGAGTTGATCCTGCGTGCCCAGGGCAGCCTTGAAGCGGCCCACGCCGCCTACCTATAGAGCGTTATATGCTGAGCAAAAAGATTCGCAACTTCCTGCTATTCGGGGTCATTGCCGCGCTGTTCCTGGCGGTGGGCTACTGGAATATCAGCCCGGAGCGCTTTCTCGACAAGCCTGTTGCGCAGGTTGACGAAGGTGTTATCGACTATTACGCCACCAACGCCTACAGCATTCAGTTCCTGCCAGACGGCAAGGTGCAGTATGAAATGACGTCGGACAAGGTCGAGCACTTGAAATCCTCTGAAGTCAGCCTGCTGACCAATCCGGACCTGAACCTGTATCGCGGCACCGAATTCCCGTGGCATGTCACCAGCAAACGTGGCGAGGTCAACCCGGACGGCACCGAAGTTGAACTGATCGACTCGGTCCGCGTCGCACGTACAGACGCGCAGAACCGCGACACCATCATTACCAGCAGTCGCATGACGGTATTCCCACAGAAGCAATATGCGCAGACCGAGCAAGACGTTAGAATCGACGGCGCTGGCGGTGTATCGACTGGCAAGGGAATGAAAGCGTATTTGAAAGAAAGCAGGATACACCTGCTATCGAACGTAAGAGGACAGTATGAGGCTCGTTAAAACCCTCCCTATTTTGCTCGGTCTGGGCGCAGCACTGGGAAGCGTGAGCGCCTGGGCTCTGCCGAACGATAGCCAGCAACCGATCCACATCTCGGCTGACGATGCGCAGCTCGATGACAAGCAAGGTGTTGCCACCTACACCGGCGGCGTCATCATCACCCAGGGTTCGATGAAGATCACCGGCAATACGGTGACCTTGACGCGTACCCAGGCCGGCGATATCGATGTCGTGACCTCAGTGGGCAACCTGGCTTACTTCGAACAGAAGCAAAAGGCAGAAGATCCAGGCCCGATGAAGGGCTATGGCAAGACCATTCAGTATCATGCCCTGCAGAATCGCATCGTCCTGATCGACCAGGCCAAAGTGCTCAGCGCCGACGGCAACTCGACTGAAGGCGAGAAAATCGTCTACAACACCAAGACCCAGGTCGCTCAGGCCGGTCGCGCCAATGGCAACAAGGTCACCGCACCTCGTCCACGTATCGACATGGTTATCCAGCCGAAGAAGAAGGCCGAGTAATGGCAACCCTGAAAGCCCAGCATCTGGCCAAGGCCTATAAAAGCCGCCAGGTGGTACGTGATGTCAGCCTGTCGATCGACAGCGGCCAGATCGTCGGTTTGCTCGGCCCCAACGGTGCCGGCAAGACCACCTGCTTCTATATGATCGTCGGGCTGGTCCAGGCGGATCAGGGTCGCGTATTGATCGACGACCTGGACGTCAGCCACCAGCCCATGCACGGTCGTGCACGCGCCGGTATCGGCTATCTTCCCCAGGAAGCGTCGATCTTCCGTAAACTGTCGGTAGCCGACAACATCATGGCGATCCTCGAGACCCGCAAGGAACTCGACCGCGACGGCCGCCGCAAAGAGCTGGAAAGCCTGTTGCAGGAGTTCCACATCAACCATATTCGCGACAACCTCGGCATGAGCCTGTCCGGTGGTGAGCGCCGCCGCGTGGAAATCGCCCGCGCCCTGGCCACCGCACCGAAGTTCATCCTGCTGGATGAGCCGTTTGCCGGCGTTGACCCGATTTCGGTCGGCGATATCAAGCAGATCATTCACCACCTCAAGGCCAAGGGTATTGGCGTGCTGATCACCGACCACAACGTCCGTGAGACGCTGGATATCTGTGAAACCGCCTATATCGTCAACGATGGTCAGTTGATTGCTGAAGGCGACGCCGAGACCATCCTGGCCAATGAACTGGTCAAGGAAGTTTACCTGGGTCACGAGTTCCGCCTGTAGACGGAGTGGTATCGCGCCTTTCGCCGGAGCGCGCAGGAGTCAATAGAAACCTTGGTTTTTTTATTGTTACCGCGCTCTAGGCAAAGGCCCTGATATCAGGCATATAATTTGCTTATGTTGGCGCTCACGCGCCCTGTCGTGGATGGCGCATTGCGCCGGCGAATAAGGTGTTAAGCCCCTGCCATGAAACCATCGCTAGTCCTGAGAATGGGCCAGCAGCTGACGATGACACCGCAGCTGCAACAGGCCATCCGCCTGCTCCAATTGTCGACCCTGGACCTGCAGCAGGAAATCCAGGAGGCCCTGGAGTCCAATCCGATGCTCGAACGCCAGGAAGAAGGCGACGACTTCGACAATGCCGACCCACTGGCCGACAACATCGAGCAAAAACCCAATCCCGACGTGCAGGAACCCTCCTACCAGGAAACCGCCCCTACGGTGGACAACCTGGAAGAAGGCGAATGGAACGAACGCATTCCCAACGAGCTTCCCGTGGATACCGCATGGGAAGACGTGTACCAGACCAGCGCCAGCAGCCTGCCGAGCAATGATGATGACGAGTGGGACTTCACCACCCGCACCTCGGCTGGCGAGAGCCTGCAGAGCCACTTGCTGTGGCAACTCAACCTGGCGCCGATGTCGGACACTGATCGCCTGATCGCAGTTACGCTCATCGATTGCATCAATAACCAGGGTTACCTGGACGAAACCCTCGACGAGATCCTCGAAGCCTTCGACCCGGAACTGGACATCGAGCTGGACGAAATCGAAGCCGTCCTGCACCGCATCCAGCAATTCGAGCCCGCCGGCATCGGCGCCCGCACGCTCAGCGAGTGCCTGCTGCTGCAACTGCGCCAGTTGCCTGCCAAGACGCCATGGCTCGCCGAGGCCCAGCGCCTGGTCAGCGACTACATCGATCTGCTGGGTAGCCGCGACTACAGCCAGTTGATGCGCCGCATGAAGCTCAAGGAAGACGACTTGCGCCAGGTCATCGAGCTGGTGCAAAGCCTCAACCCGCGCCCCGGTTCGCAGATTGAATCCAGCGAAGCCGAATACGTGGTTCCCGACGTGATCGTGCGCAAGGACAACGAGCGCTGGCTGGTGGAGTTGAACCAGGAATCGGTGCCACGCCTGCGGGTCAACCCGCAATACGCAGGTTTTGTACGCCGCGCCGATACCAGCGCCGACAATACCTTCATGCGCAACCAGTTGCAGGAAGCGCGGTGGTTCATCAAAAGCCTGCAAAGCCGCAACGAAACCCTGATGAAAGTCGCCACCCAGATCGTCGAGCACCAGCGCGGTTTCCTGGAATACGGCGACGAAGCCATGAAGCCGCTGGTGCTGCACGATATCGCCGAAGCGGTAGGCATGCATGAATCGACGATTTCCCGGGTAACCACGCAAAAATTCATGCATACCCCCCGTGGTATTTATGAGCTGAAATACTTTTTCTCCAGTCACGTCAGCACCTCCGAAGGCGGCGAATGCTCGTCCACGGCGATCCGCGCGATCATCAAAAAACTGGTTGCCGCGGAAAATCAGAAAAAGCCGTTGAGTGACAGCAAGATCGCTGGTTTACTGGAGGCACAAGGCATTCAGGTCGCCCGTCGAACCGTCGCCAAGTACCGCGAGTCCCTTGGGATCGCGCCTTCCAGCGAGCGTAAGCGGTTGATGTGACGGGCGGGCCACAGCGTTCCAGTGGTGGGTATTCCTGCCCACCGCTTTATGCACTGGCAACGAAGGAGAAGCTGTATGCAAGTCAACATCAGTGGACACCAGCTGGAAGTCACCAAGCCCCTGCGTGAATACACCGAGAGCAAGCTGAACAAGCTTGCGGGGCATTTTGACAAGATCACCAACGTGCAGGTCATCATGGAGGTCGATAAGCTCAAGCAGAAAATCGAGGCCACCCTGCACGTACCGAATGCCAAGCTCGTTGCCAATGCAGAACATGAAGACATGTACGCGGCGATTGACTCGCTCTACGACAAGCTCGACCGCCAACTCATAAAGCATAAGGAAAAGAATCTGCACCTGATGCAAGGTACAGGTCGTTAACCCTCCCCCATGATCCAACTTCAAACCATCCTGACCCCCGGCCGTTCCCTTGTGAACGTGCCGGGCGGCAGTAAAAAGCGCGCCCTGGAACAAATTGCCAACCTGATCAGCAGCCAAGTGCCTGAGCTGGAGATGCAAGATGTTTTCGAGGCTCTGATTGCCCGTGAAAAACTCGGCTCCACCGGTTTTGGCAACGGCATCGCTATTCCTCACTGCCGTCTCGAAGGCTGCGAGACCCCGGTCAGCGCCTTGCTGCACCTGGAAAAACCCATCGACTTCGACGCCATCGACGGTGCTCCGGTTGACCTGCTATTCGTGCTGCTGGTCCCGCAAGCCGCCACAGATGCGCATCTGGAACTGCTCCGGCAGATAGCCAGTATGCTCGACCGCAAGGAAGTACGTGACAAGTTGCGCAGTGCCAAAAGCAACGAGGCGCTGTATCAGGTCGTCCTGGATGAACAAAACGGGCAGTAATCATGCGTTTGATCATCGTCAGCGGCCGCTCCGGCTCAGGTAAAAGCACCGCCCTCAATGTGCTTGAGGACAACGGTTTCTATTGTATCGACAACCTGCCGGCCGGCCTGCTGCCGGAGTTGGCGGAGCGCGCCCTTATCCACACCGAGCTGGCGCAGCCGCTGGTCGCTGTGTCTATCGACGCCCGCAACCTGCCCAGCCACCTCTCGCGATTCCCGGAACTGCTGGAAGAAGTGCGCGCCAAGCACATTCATTGCGATGTGCTGTACCTGGATGCCGATGAAGAAACCCTGCTCAAGCGTTTCTCCGAAACCCGTCGACGCCACCCACTCAGCAGCGCCAACCGCTCCCTGGCCGAAGCCATTGAAGACGAGACCAAACTGCTGGGGCCGATCATTGATCTGGCCGACCTGAAGATCAACACCACCAGCCTGAACCTGTACCAGTTGCGTGACGCGATCAAGTTGCGCCTGCTGAATCAGCCCGAGCCGGGCACGGCGTTCCTGGTCGAGTCGTTTGGCTTCAAGCGTGGCATGCCGGTCGATGCCGACCTGGTGTTCGATGTGCGCTGCCTGCCCAACCCTTACTGGAAGCCGGAATTGCGCGATCAGTCGGGGCTGGATCAGCCCGTCGCCGACTACCTCGCCGCGCAGCCAGATGTGGAAGAGATGTTCCAGGACATCTCCAGCTACCTGCTTAAATGGTTGCCGCGTTTTGCCGCGAGCAATCGGGCGTATGTCACCATTGCCATTGGCTGCACGGGTGGCCATCACCGCTCGGTTTACCTGACTGAGCGGCTAGGCCAGGTGCTGCAACAAACCCTCAAGAATGTACAGGTTCGCCACCGCGACCTTAGCTGAAAGGAACACCTGCGCGATGCCCGCTCTGGAAATTGAAATCATCAACAAGCTGGGCCTGCACGCCCGGGCGTCGGCAAAGTTCGTCGGCGTGGCTGGAAAGTTTCCCTGCCAGATCCGCGCCGGGCGCACCCCGGAGTCCATGGTCGATGGCAAGAGCATCATGGCGATGATGATGCTGGCAGCTGGCAAGGGCACCACGATTCATCTGCGCACTGAAGGCGAGCAAGAGCAGGAAGCGATGGACGCTTTGGTTGGGCTGATCAACAACAAGTTCGATGAAGGCGAATAACCGCCGATGCGAGAGCTGGCTTCAGCCCAACGCCGTATCCATCACCATCATCAGGCAAAACCCGATACACAACCCCAGGCTGGCGAGCTTTTCGTGACCGTTGCGACGCGATTCGGGGATCACTTCATGGGTCACTACCAACAACATCGCACCGGCGGCCAGCGCCAACCCCAAGGGCAGCAATACCTCGGCCAGGCTCACCAGCCAGGCGCAGAGCATCGCAAATACCGGTTCAACCAATCCTGATGCGGCGCCGATCAGGAACGCCTTGATCCGCGACATCCCCGCCCCAGCCAATACCAGCGCGATCACCAAGCCCTCGGGTACATCCTGCAAGGCAATGCCCATGGCGAGACTGTCAGCATCCGCCATCCCTCCTCCCGCGGAGACGCCCACTGCCATGCCCTCGGGAATGTTGTGCGCAATGATGGCGAACACAAACAGCCAGATGCGCGGCGGGATCACCGGCTTATCCGGCGTCCCCACCAGCATCTCCGGGCTGGCGCCGGAGACCTTGCGATCCACCAGATACAACCCGAATGCGCCCAGCATGATGCCGAAGCTGATCAGCCCACCCGCCCCCCACGGCGAAAGCCCCAGGCCTTCAGCCGCTGCGATACCCGGCACGACCAGGGAAAAAGCGGTCGCTGCGAGCATCACACCTGCACCGAAGCCCAGCAAGGTATCGCTCAACGCTACCGGCATCCGCCGAATCACCAGGACCGGCACCGCGCCCAGCGCCGTACCGAGCGCGCAAATCGCGCCGCCCTGCAACGCGCGCAGGATACGCGGCTCAAGGTCCAACCAGGCCAGCCCATGGGCCACCAGCAATGCAGTCCCTGCCAATAACAGCAGTGAACCGAACGCATAACGGAACATTCGCACGCTGCTGATCGCCAGTGTTTCAGTGCCCATAATCGCCCTTAGATCTTGTTTTAGAGTGAATGTCAGGCCAAGGCGGCCTGGTAGCGGGCAGCAACTTCCGGCCAGTTAATTACGCTGTAGAACGCATTGATGTATTCAGGGCGACGGTTCTGGTAACGCAAATAGTAGGCATGTTCCCAGACGTCCAGACCGAGGATTGGCGTGTTGCCACTCATCAGCGGGCTGTCCTGGTTGCCGCTGCTTTCCACGACCAGTGTGTTTTTCGGGGTGACGCTCAACCAGGCCCAGCCACTGCCGAAGCGGGTCAGCGCAGCCTTGGTGAATGCCTCCTTGAAACTGTCAAAACCGCCCAATTGCTCATCGATAGCCTTGCCCAGCGCGCCTTCGGGTTTACCACCCCCTGTAGGTGACATGACCGCCCAGAACAACGAATGGTTTGCATGGCCGCCTCCTTGATTGACCACGGCAACGCGTAACTTCTCCGGTAGTTTCTGCACGCTGGACACCAGCTTCTCCACCGGCCAACCAGCGAATTCCGTGCCCTCCACGGCAGCATTCAGATTATTGATGTAAGTCTGGTGATGCTTGGTGTAGTGAATCTCCATGGTTTGCGCGTCGATATGCGGCTCAAGGGCGTCATAGGCGTAAGGCAGGGCCGGCAGGGTGTAAGTCATATCAATGTGCTCCATAGTGAGACGAGGTCGACTGCGGCGCAGCATCGCCCAGCAACCGGTGGGTGCGGGGGTACTCGCCGTGATCGCTGATGAAATTCAACAGCTCGACGTAGGTCTTGCTGCTCTGGTGCAACGCCGCCTCGCGCAACTGCGGGTTAAGGCGCGGGTCCTGCATGGTCTGCAACAATCGCTGGTGAATGGCGCAGAGGTATTCCGCGCTTTCCTCAGGTTGATTCAGGCGCAAGTGCAGGTCCGCCAGGTTGTGATGGGAAATGACACAAGCCGCCACTGCTTCGTCGGCATCCGCCCAGCGTTCGAACAACACTTGGGCCAGGGCCAGGGCTTGCAGATAAGCCTCGCGAGCATCCACCAGCTCGCCCGCCATAAAGCAGCGATTGGCCCGTTCGATCGTACGTTTCCAGTGCTCCATGGTGAGCCTCCAAAGCAGGGTGGTTAATTACACGCCGCCAGCCGTGAGCTTTTCCGGGTCCAGCAGGACTTCCAGTTGGCTGCGCGGCAGGTCGGTGTGCTCAAGGGCGACCTCGATGACCGGGCGGCCTTGCTGGTAAGCCTTCTTGGCAATTTCAGCGGCCTTCTGGTAACCAATGATCGGGTTAAGGGCGGTGACCAGGATCGGGTTGCGCGACAGTGCTTCTTTGAGCTTGGCTTGGTTGACCTTGAAGCTGGCAATGGCCTTGTCCGCCAGCAAACGACTGGAGTTGGCCAGCAACTCGAGGCTGCTGAGCAGGTTCTGGGCGATGATCGGCAGCATCACGTTCAGCTCGAAGTTGCCCGATTGACCGGCAACTGTGATGACGGTGTCATTGCCGATGACCTGCGCGGCCACCATTGCCGTAGCTTCCGGGATCACAGGGTTGACCTTGCCGGGCATGATCGACGAGCCCGGCTGCAACCCCTCCAGCTCGATTTCACCGAGGC
The DNA here is from genome assembly GCF_015277575.1 of Pseudomonas sp. OST1909. Taxonomy (NCBI): domain Bacteria; kingdom Pseudomonadati; phylum Pseudomonadota; class Gammaproteobacteria; order Pseudomonadales; family Pseudomonadaceae; genus Pseudomonas; species Pseudomonas sp. OST1909. The sequence continues at coordinate 1,308,581 of NZ_CP063780.1, read as the reverse complement.
CGGCCAAGGGGCCGGAGTTCATCCAGCGCAGGTCGTTGGCAATCTTCATCAGCGATACAGCCGTGGCCTTCAACTGGCCTGAGACTGCGACGGCAGTGTCCTGGGAGCCAATCAATGCAAAGAGGTCCTTGCCGGGCGTGAACTTCACCCCGGTCAAATGGCTCAGTTGCTGGCTGAAACGCCCGGCAAATTCAGGATGCGCGTTGATCCCGGTGCCCACCGCTGTGCCGCCCTGGGCCAGTGCCTGCAAGGCCGGAAGCAGGTCCTGCAAGTGCCCGATATTGGCCTTGAGCTGCTGCGCCCAGCCATGGAGCACCTGGCTCATGCGCACCGGCATGGCGTCCATCAAGTGGGTACGGCCGGTCTTGATGAACGGATGCACCTCTTCGGCCTTCTGCTCGATCACCTGCACCAGGTGCAGCAGGGCTGGCAGCGTTTGCTCATGCAGTACCAAGGCGGCGCTGACGTGAATGGTGGTGGGGATAATGTCGTTGCTGCTTTGGCCGCAGTTGACGTGATCGTTAGGGTTGACCACCTCGCCAAGCAAACGGCTGGCAAGGGTCGCAATCACTTCATTGGCGTTCATGTTGGAGCTGGTGCCGGAACCGGTCTGGAAGATATCCACCGGGAAGTGCTGCATGTAGTCGCCTTCGAGCAAGCCTTGGGCGGCGTCGACAATGGCCTTGCCCTGCCCTTCGCTGATCTGCTTGAGGTCGACGTTGACCTTGGCCGCGGCTGTCTTGGCCAGGATCAGGGCGCGGATGAATTGCGCCGGCATACGCTGATGACTGATCGGGAAGTTGTTCACCGCTCGCTGGGTTTGCGCGCCATACAACGCGTTTTGCGGCACATGCAGCTCGCCCATGCTGTCGCGTTCGATACGGGTGTTACTCATCATTAGATCCTTGCACCAAGTCAGAAACGGAAATCGAAGGCAGTAATTCACAGGTAGCCAACTGCCAGGCAAAGGTCTGCCAGCGCTTGAGGCGGCAGGCACACTGGGAGAGCTTTTCCAGGTCGCGCAGCGGGCGCCACGCTTGATCCAGGCACATCGAACGCCAATGCCAGGGCAGCGCGATATCGCTGGCGGTGTCGATCAGCAGGCGGAATGAAGTTTCGGCGATCGTCCACGGATGGGTCGCGGTGCAGCAGGCCAGGTATCGACCTTCATTGAGGTAATGTTCGATCAGGCGAGGTTCATTGGGATCGAAGCCACAGCGAATCTGGCGGCTCATCCAGCGCCAGCTTTCCAGATACGGATCCTCATGCAGGACAGAACTCATGATCCACACTCATTCGGTAATGATATTTATTATTAAATGATATTGAGAATCAAAACAAGAGTGGCCGATTAATACCCCTGTGACATGGGCAATAAAAAAGGCGCGCCATCCTTGGGATGGCGCGCCTTTCCTTGAGTGCCGGAGAGGTTAGCTACCGGCGACCGTCATTCGCTCGATCAGCACAGACCCCGTGCGGATATTGCTGCGCAACTCCAGATCATTACCCACAGCGACAATCTGCTTGAACATATCGCGCATGTTGCCGGCGATCGTCACTTCCTGGACGGCGAATTGAATTTCGCCATTTTCCACCCAGAAACCTGCCGCGCCCCGTGAGTAATCACCTGTGACCATATTCAGGCCCTGGCCCATCAACTCAGTCACCAGCAAGCCGCGCCCCATGCGCCGCAGCAATGCAGCCTGGTCTTCGTCGCCATGGGTCACGAACAGGTTATGCACGCCACCGGAGTTGGCGGTACTCGGCAGGCCAAGCTTGCGACCGGCATAGGTACCCAACACATAGGAGACCAGCTCACCATTTTCGACAAACGGCTTGGCATAGGTCGCCAGGCCATCACCGTCGAACGACGAACTGCCCATCGCACGCATCAAATGCGGGCGCTCATCGATGGTCAGCCACTCAGGAAACAGCTTTTGGCCGATTGCGCCTTCAAGGAATGACGATTTGCGATAGAGGTTGCCACCGGAAATCGCCCCCAAAAAGCTACCGAACAAACCACCGGCCAGTTCCGCAGAAAACAGCACCGGCACTTCGCACGTCGGCACCGGGCGCGCGCCCAGGCGACTGGCGGCACGCTGTGCAGCCCGTTGGCCAATGCTGACGGGGCCTGCCAGCAAATCACCCTGGCGGTTCACGTCGTACCAGTAGTCACGCTGCATCTGGCCGTTGGCTTCGGCGATCATCACGCAACTGAGGCTGTGACGCGTGGACGCATAACCGCCGATGAAACCATGGCTGTTGCCGTACACACGGCAGCCCTGGTGAGTGCTCAGCGTGGTGCCATCAGCATTCTTGATCCGAGGGTCGGTATCGAAGGCCGCCGCTTCGCAGATCAGCGCTTGTTCAATGGCTTGCTCCGGGGTGATGTCCCAGGCGTGGAACAGGTCGAAATCCTGCACGTCCCTGGCCATCAGCGCCTTGTCGGCCAGCCCCGAGCTTTCATCCTCGGAGGTGTGCTTGGCAATCGCCAACGCAGCGGCGACGGTCTCGCGAATCGCTTCCGGGCCGCTGGCCGAGGTGCTGGCCGAGCCTTTGCGCTGGCCTGCGTACAAGGTGATGCCAAACCCCTGGTCGCGGTTGAACTCGACCGTTTCCACTTCCCGCTGGCGCACCGAAGTCGACAGCCCCTGCTCCAGCGACACCGCCACTTCACAGGCGCTGGCCCCCTGGCGCTTGGCCTCGGCGAGGATCTGCTCGACTTGTTCCTGCAGTGCCGGTAACGCTTGCGGACCGACGCTTTGGGCTGCACTCATGGTTTTCTCCACTCAAATTCTGCTTTCGGTTAAGGCCATCGAGCGACCGGGCCGGACAAGCGGCCCCCGACTGGTTATCATGGCGGCGTTTCTTTGCGGACTGCCACCATGGTTGATTCTTACGACGACTCCCTCGATGGGGAGAAAAGCAAAACCCAGGTCAAACGCGAGCTGCATGCTCTGGTTGACCTCGGCGAGCGCCTTACAACGCTCAAAAAGGATTTGATTGCCAAACTGCCATTGACCGACGAAATGCGCCGGGCCCTGGCTGATGCGCCCAAGCACACCGCGAATATCGCGCGCAAACGGCACATCTCGTTTATCGGCAAACTGATGCGCGATCAGGACATTGACGCCATTCTGACCTTGCTTGATCAAACCGATGCCTCCACTCGCCAGTACAACGAACGCTTCCATAACCTGGAACGTTGGCGTGACCGCCTGATCGCGGGCGATGACGCCGTGCTGGAGAAATTCGTGATGGACTACCCGGATGCGGACCGCCAGCAATTGCGCTCCCTGATCCGTCAGGCCCAGCACGAGCAGGCGCACAACAAAGCGCCGGCCACCAGCCGTAAAATCTTCAAGTACATCCGTGAGCTGGACGAGACTCAACGCGGCCTGCGCTGATCCTCTTCCCCGGGTGGCGGCCTTCGCCACCCGAAGCTCCGTCCTTACGACCCCGTGCCACCCACGGTGATCGCATCAATTTTCAGGGTTGGCTGCCCCACGCCTACCGGCACTGACTGCCCATCCTTCCCGCATGTGCCCACGCCGCTGTCCAGCGACAGGTCGTTACCGACCATCGAAACCTTGCTCATGGCCTCCGGCCCGTTACCAATCAAGGTCGCCCCTTTGACCGGCGCGGTAATCTTGCCGTCTTCGATCAGGTACGCCTCGCTGGTGGAGAACACGAACTTGCCGCTGGTGATGTCGACCTGGCCACCGCCCAGATTGGCGCAATAGATGCCGCGTTTCACCGAGGCGATGATTTCCGCCGGATCGCTTTCGCCACCGAGCATGTAGGTATTGGTCATGCGTGGCATCGGCAAATGCGCGTAGGACTCACGACGGCCGTTACCGGTGCGCGCCACGCCCATCAGGCGAGCGTTGAGCTTGTCTTGCATATAGCCCTTGAGCACGCCGTTTTCGATCAGGGTGGTGCATTCGGTCGGTGTGCCTTCGTCATCGACGCTCAGCGAACCACGGCGCCCGGCCAGCGTGCCGTCGTCCACGATGGTGCAGAGCTTGGACGCAACCATCTCACCCATTCGCCCGCTGTAGGCCGAACTGCCCTTGCGGTTGAAGTCGCCTTCCAGCCCGTGGCCGACGGCTTCGTGGAGCAACACGCCAGACCAACCCGAGCCCAGCACCACCGGCAAGGTGCCGGCCGGTGCAGGGATGGCTTCGAGGTTGACCAATGCCTGACGCAGCGCCTCACGGGCATAGCCCATGGCACGGTCGTCAGCAAGGAAGTAACGGTAGTCGGTGCGCCCGCCGCCGCCATGGCCACCGCGCTCGCGGCGACCGTTCTGTTCAACGATCACACTCACATTGAAACGCACCAGCGGCCGTACATCCGCCGCCAGCCCGCCGTCGGTGGAGGCAACGAGGATGCGCTCCCACACACCGGCCATGCTTACGGTTACCTGCTGGATACGCGGGTCCAGGGCACGGGTAGCCGCGTCCACACGCTTGAGCAGCTCGACCTTTTCCGCACGGCTGATCACTTCCAACGGGTTATCCGGCGCATACAACTGCGCTACATCCTGGGTGCTGAACGCCTGTACCGTGCCATTTTGCCCGGCACGGGAGATCGAGCGTGCCGCACGCGCCGCCAGGCCCAGGGCTTCAAGAGTGATTGCATTGCTGTAGGCAAAGCCGGTTTTTTCACCCGATTGCGCACGCACGCCAACGCCCTGATCAAGGTTGAAACTGCCTTCCTTGACGATGCCATCTTCCAGGGCCCAGGACTCGGAAATCTGTCCCTGGAAATACAGGTCGGCCGCATCGATACCTGGCCCGGCCAGGTCGCCCAGCACGGTCTGCAGACTTTCGATGGTCACGCCACCGGGCGCCAGGAGGTGTTCACTGACTGAGGACAACAACTCGCTCATAGGTTTGGCCTTAAATTCATCGTTCTGAAGCAGGCCGCTGCGCGCCCTGCGAGAAAAAGCGCCGGTGGTTCGCCACCGGCATGCGCGTCCGTATCGACGCTTGTTCACCGCTATCGCGTTCGGCCAGTAGCACCGCTTCGCCTTGATCCTGTTGCGCCAGCACCCGACCCCAAGGGTCGATGATCGCCGCGTGGCCAAAGGTTTCACGTGGGCCTGGGTGCACACCGCCTTGGGCCGCTGCCAGCAGGTAGCACTGGGTTTCAATGGCCCGCGCCCGAATCAGCACATCCCAATGGGCGGCCCCAGTCACCGCCGTAAAGGCCGAGGGCGCGGTAATCAATTCAGCCCCCGCAGCGCGTAATTCGCTGTACAGCTCGGGAAAGCGCAAGTCATAGCACACCGTCAGCCCCACGCGGCCCACTGGCGTATCCGCCACCACTACATTGCTTCCAAAAGCATAGTCGTCGGATTCGCGGTAGCGACCGCGAGCATCCGCTACGTCCACATCAAACAAGTGGAGCTTGTCATAGCGAGCGACGATTTCACCCTGATCATTGATCAGCAGCGAGCAAGCGTTGGCCTTGGCGTGGGGTTGGTCCCTGGGCGGCAGCGGCAACGTGCCGGCCACTATCCATAAGGTGAGGTCGCGGGCGGCCTGTTTCAACCATGGCAGGATCGGGCCTTCACCCAATGCTTCGGCGCGGCCAATGTCGGCCACGTCACGGCGTCCCATGGCGGCGAAGTTCTCCGGCAAAACCGCGAGTTTCGCGCCGTTTGCCGCCGCCTGCTCCAGCAGGCGGCGTGCCTGGGCGAGGTTGGCCAGCACGTCACTCTGGCTGACCATTTGGATTACTGCAAAGGACATGGGCCGACACTCCAGACAAGGCATGGGGCCATGCTACTCCACAGGCTCTCAGTTTGGCTTTTCAAATGGCTTGTCGAAGGTGATTTTCGGATCCTTCCAAGGGCCTTGCACCTTGTACTGCACACTGGCAAAGCGCGAAACCCGATCACCGATCAGCTTGTCGATCAGGAACAACGCACCACCGATGGCCGGCGCACCGACAATCAGCGCCGCGATAGGCAGGTTGTTGGTCACCGGCAACGTGACCAGCAGCTTGGCGTCGACGCGATCGGCGACCAGATCCAGGGTGCCGTTAAGCTCAAGATTGGTCGAGGGTCCGGTCATGGTGATGGGCTCACGGGTCACGAACACACCATTACTGGCGGCCAGCAAGCCCTTGACTCGGTCATAGCTCAAGCCTTTGCCAAACAGGTCGGAAAAGTCCAAACGCAAACGCCGGCCAATGGAGTTGAAGTTAAGCAGGCCAAACACCCGCAATGCCTGGGCGCCCCCTTCCACTTCAACGAACTGACCTTTACGGAATGCCGCATCCAGGCTACCGGAAAAGCGCTTGGGCCCAACCCAGGCCGGTGAGCCCGGCCAACGGCCATCCACGTCCAGATGGAAATCCTCACTGGTCACCGTAGGCGCAAAACCCCAGCCCTTGAGCACATCGGCGATATTTCTGCCATCGAGGCGGCCCTTGTACCAACTGCTGCTGGCGCCCGGCGCGCCTTCCCAGCCACCGGCGCCCTTGAGCAGCATCCCCTTGAGGCCCAGGTCCAGGTTATTGAAGGCCAGGCCCTTGGTGGTCGGACGAATCCGCAGCGACCATGCCCCTATCAGATCGGGGCCCTGGAACAGCTGGTCAATGGCGATGTCCAGTGCCGGGATGCTTTTGGGGTCGATATCGGCCAGCGGGTCCGGTGCGTTTTCGTCGGCCTGCGCTGTCGGGTCCACCGCGGGCAATTTGACGTACTTGAGGTTGATCGCAATCGGCGCGCCCTTGGCATCGGGCAGGTTCACCGTGCCCTTGGCTTGCTGGCTGTCGAGTTGCAGGCCCCAGGCAGCCGGCTTGCGATCAAGCTGCAACTTGACCTGGTCAAACCGGGTACCAAACCCGGTCAGCTTGCCTACCCTGAAGTCGGCGCTACTGAGCAGTTGCTTGGCATTGCCACCTGGGTCGTTAACCGCGTAGCGGTCCACGAGTTTTTTCCAGGGATCGATATCCAGTTCCGACAGCACGCCACGAATGCGCAAGCCCTTGGCCCCGGGCAACAGCGCGTCACCGTCGCCGAGGAACAATTCGCCACGGCCGTTATTGAAGTTGTCCGGCGGCGCCGCAAAGGTGAAATTCGCCAGCTCGCCGTAATCAAACCAGTAACGTCGCTCAGCGCCCTGCAACGTCATGCGAAAGGTGCTGTCACGTCCCTGGCTGGCCGGCATGCCGAACGGCGCCGGCAGATCCACCGCAACACCCTTGAGGTTGGAGTTGACCATCAACTGACTGTCCGCACCGTCCAGAATAACCTGCAACTGGTAAGGAATATCGCCGGATACCGGCAACGGCTGACTGACGTTCAGCCAATCCGTCAGGCGCTTGACCGCCACCTGGCCCTTGGCAGTCACGCGGGTGCTGATATTGCCCGGCTTGCCCTCGGCGAAGATCTGCGCAGTGACAGGTTGCTCGAATGCCCGGGCCGAGATGTTCTGACCGCTCAGGCCCTTGGCGCTATCGAAGCGAAAATCACCCTTGAGCTGGGTGAGGTCCAAGGGCGGCTCAGCCAATTGCAGGCGTGCCTTGTCGGTCTTGAAGTCCACCACGATCTTGGGCTCGGTGCCCTTGGCCAGGGGAACGTCGAGGTCCAGGCTACCTTGCAGGTCACCCTCGCCTTTCCAGCCGGCGAACGTGGACGCGGTACCGATGGGCGCTTCCTGAAGAATTTTCAGGCCATCACCCAAGCCACCGGAAAACCCGCCGGTGAGCAACAGATGACTGTCCTTGCCGGCCGGTGCGTGGGGAATATTGACGTACACATCCTTGACCCGGGTGTCGAGCAACTGCCCCTTGCTCGCCAGGATGCGCACGCCGCTTTCCTCGACGAACACTTCACCATTGACCTTGTTCACATGGGGCCAACCCGGCTGGAAGGCCAGTTCGGCATCATGCACCTTGAAGAACAGGCTGATATTGCGCGACGCAGGCAGGGCGTTGTGGCTCAGCGACCCCTGGTACTGGAAGAAGCCTTCATCCACTGCACCTTTGAGAATCGCCGTACGCAGCCACTCATCCAGCGCCGGGCTCAACACGGCTGGCAAGTATTTGGGGGTAAAACGGCCATCGCCATCGACCATGCCGACCCGCAGGTCCATGTAGTCTTCCTGGCTATGATCAAAATGCAGGCGAATCAGAAAGTCCGCCGCGACCTTGCCCTCTTCGCCCAGCACCTTGATGTACGGAGCGATCAGGGTGAAACCCTGTTTGTCGAGTTTCCAGGTCAGGCGTGCATTGGCCTGGATGTACTGCCAGGGCTTGGCGAAGATGGGGAACAGATGCAGGGAAAAATCCTTGCTGTCCATGCGCAGTTCGCCATGGCCCAGGTCGCCACTGATGCTGCCGGACACATTACGCGCGGCCGGCGCACCGAAATACGCGTCGAAACCGACGCGCTCAAGGTTCGCGGCAAAACTGACTTTCTGGTCGGTGGTGTCCTGAGGGCGGAAATCCACCAGCACATTACGCAACAAGCCAGTGGCCTTGAGATGCTCGACAGTCTTGGCGAAACCTTCGGGCAAGGGCGCCAAGGCATTGAGCAGCGGCGTGATCGGCGTCAGGTCAAGACGATCGGCCTGCAACTTCCACACTTCCTGTTCTTTATCGGTCGCAAGGCTTTGCTGCAATTGAATGCGCGACTCCCAGCGGGTGTCGCCAATGTTCATTGCCAGCGAATCGAACAGCACTTCAAGGCCCCTGTCACTGCGTTGCAGGTAGGCCGTCAGCGCCAGATTCTCCAGATGCACGGGCTTGCGGTCGGCGTAGCTGCCCTTCACTTGCGGCGAGTTGAGGCGAACCGCAGCGCTTTGCACGGTGCCTTTGGCCCAACTGAGCCAAAACTCACCGCCGGCCTTGAACTGCGTGAGTTTCCATTGCTGGGTCAGCCGGGCGGGAATCCATTTGGCCCAGTCGCTTTGCGGCAGGCTCAGGTAGCCGTCGATCTCTGCGTCCTTCCACTGGCTGGCGCGAATACGGCTACGCAGGCTGACAGCAAGCGGCTGGCCATCGGGCAAGGTCAGCCGTGCATCCAGACGCTGATGGCTCATGCCGGTATGCAGGCTCAGGCCTACATAGGTCACGGTCACCGGCGCCTGATCGAAGGGTTGCAAGGTAACTTGACTGTCCAGCACCGACACGCGCTTGATCATTTGCATGCGCGTCAGCAACTGTTGCGGGTCCAGCGGCTGGTCGTCCTGAACCGGCAAGCCTTGCAGCGTCCAGCGGCCGTCCTTGTCTTCCTTGACGCTCAGTTGCAGGCCGCTGACTTGAAGGTGGGCGATGCGCACTTCACGGGCCAACAGGCTGGCCCATATATCCGGTACCACTTCCACCTGGTCCAGGCGCAGGGCACTGCTGCCCTCGCCGACCATCACATCGTGGGCCAGCAATACCGGGGCAAACCCGCTCCAGCGGCCTTCAAGGCTGCCGATATGCAGCGGTGTATCCACTGCAGCCTGGGCCTTGGCTTCGATTTCGGCGCGATATTCGGCGACCAATGGGGTCAATTCACGCCCCAGGCTTACGTACACCGCCGCCAATACCAGCAGCAACGCACACAGGCCCAAGCCCCAGCGGGTCAAAGCGGCAAAAAAGCGTATCAGACGCTCCATGTCAGGCGACCCTCAAAAAACAGTTGGCGGACGGCGGATCAAGGTCCGCCGGTCTCGAATAAGGCAAGCAATTGGGGATCAGAGCAGCACCACGTCGTATTGTTCCTGGGAATACATGGTTTCGACCTGGAAGCGAATCGTGCGACCGATAAAGCTCTCAAGCTCCGCGACGTTCCCCGACTCTTCGTCCAGCAGGCGATCGACCACTTTCTGGTTGGCAAGCACTCTATAACCCTCGGCCTGATAGGCACGTGCCTCACGCAGGATTTCGCGGAAAATTTCGTAGCAAACGGTTTCCGGGGTTTTCAATTTACCCCGCCCCTGGCAACTGCTGCACGGCTCGCACAGCACCTGCTCAAGGCTTTCGCGGGTACGCTTGCGGGTCATCTGCACCAGGCCCAGCTCGGTGATGCCGATGATGTTGGTCTTGGCGTGATCGCGCTCCAGCTGCTTTTCGAGGGTGCGCAATACCTGGCGCTGGTGCTCCTCATCTTCCATGTCGATGAAGTCGATGATGATGATGCCACCGAGGTTGCGCAGGCGCAGTTGGCGAGCGATCGCCGTGGCGGCTTCCAGGTTGGTCTTGAAGATGGTCTCTTCGAGGTTGCGATGGCCCACGAATGCGCCGGTGTTGACGTCGATGGTGGTCATGGCTTCGGCCGGGTCCACCACCAGGTAGCCGCCGGATTTGAGCGGCACCTTGCGCTCCAGGGCTTTCTGGATTTCGTCTTCAACGCCATACAGGTCGAAGATCGGCCGCTCGCCGGGGTAGTGCTCCAGGCGGTCGGCAATTTCCGGCATCAGCTCGGCAACAAATTGCGTGGTGCGCTGGAAGGTTTCCCGCGAGTCGATACGGATTTTCTCAATTTTCGGGCTGACCAGGTCACGCAGCGTACGCAGCGCCAGGCCCAGGTCTTCATAGATGACGCTGGGCGCGCCAATGGTTTTGATCTGTGCGTCGATCTGGTCCCACAGGCGCCGCAGGTAGCGGATATCCATAAGGATCTCATCAGCGCCTGCGCCTTCGGCGGCGGTACGCAGGATAAACCCGCCCGCTTCCTTGATGCCCTCGGCAGCCACGCAGTCGCTGACCACCTTTTTCAGGCGTTCACGCTCGGCTTCGTCTTCAATCTTCAGGGAAATGCCGACATGGGCCGTGCGCGGCATGTACACCAGGTAGCGCGAGGGAATCGACAACTGGGTGGTCAAGCGTGCGCCCTTGGAGCCGATAGGGTCCTTGGTGACTTGCACCACCAGACTCTGCCCTTCATGCACCAGGGCGCTGATGCTTTCCACCGCAGGGCCTTCGCGCAGGGAAATTTCCGACGCATGAATGAATGCTGCACGGTCCAGACCGATGTCGACAAATGCTGCCTGCATACCTGGCAGTACGCGCACCACCTTGCCTTTATAGATATTGCCGACGATCCCACGCTTCTGGGTGCGCTCGACATGCACTTCTTGCAGAACACCGTTCTCTACCACCGCCACGCGCGATTCCATCGGCGTGATATTGATCAGAATCTCTTCACTCATGGCTGGGTCTCGTTCAGGCGTTTTCACAATAGTGACCGATCGCTCAAGGCTTGGCGCTGGAATACGGCGTTCAGCGCACGGTAAGGTTTTGCCAACAGGGTATGCCGAATTGGGCGAGCAGTTGCGCGGTTTCGCACACGGGCAGGCCAACCACCGCAGAATAACTGCCATTGAGGCCGGCAACGAACACCGAACCCAGGCCCTGGATAGCATAGCCGCCGGCCTTGTCCTGCGGTTCGCCACTGTGCCAGTAGGTTGTAGCCTCTTCGACAGAAACCTGGCGAAAACGTACAAGACTGCTTACATATCGAGTTTCGCAGCGCTGGCCGTCGGTGAGGGCAATCGCGGTGAGCACTTCATGCTCGCGGCCCGAAAGGGCCATCAGCATTGCCAGCGCGTCGGCCTGGTCCACCGGTTTGCCCAGGATCTGGCCGTCAATAATCACCGCCGTATCGGCGCCCAGGACACAGGCGCCGGAGGTTTGGCCAAGCGCAATAAAACCCGCCGTTGCCTTACCGCGCGCAAGGCGCTCGACATAGGCAACGGCGGGTTCGTTGGCATGAGGGGTTTCATCAATAGCGGCGCTGACTACGGTGAAGGGCACACCGATCTGGGTCAGCAGCTCACGTCGCCGCGGGGAACCCGAGGCCAGATAAAGCGAAATCATTGCAGCCTCTCCCTGTTGGGTTCGATAACCAGGCAGAGCCTCGCAACCATTCAATTGATTTTATAGCGACGACGCAGCCCACGCAGGCCAAAACTGATCCAGGGCCACAGCAGTGCACTGACCAGGGCCGGCAAGACCAGCGCCAGCGTAGGCTGACGGTTGCCGGTCAAGGCGCTCAGCCACAGTTGTACCAGCTGCGCCAGACCGAAGATCACCAGGATCACCAGGCACTGCTGCCACATAGGGAACATGCGCAGGCGCTGTTGCAACGACAGCACAAGGAAAGTGATCAGGGTCAGGATCAACGCATTCTGGCCCAGCAAGGTGCCATAGAGCACATCCTCCGCCAAGCCCAGGCACATCGCCGTGACCATGCCCACCTTGTGCGGCAGGTTCAAAGACCAGAACGCCAGCAGCAAGGCCAGCCAGAGCGGGCGCAGGATTTCCATGAATTGCGGCAGCGGCGAAACGCTGAGCAGCAAGCCAATAGCGAAAGTCAGCCAGACGATCCAGCCATTGCGCGAATGAGTACCGGCCATTATTCCTCCCTCTGCCGTGTGGTGGCTGGAGCGGTTGTCGCAGGCCTTGCAGGCGCGGTGGTCGCCGCCGGTTTAGCCGGGCGAGCACTCTGTGCAGCAGGCTTGGCTGGTGTGGCGACAGGCGCTGCGGTTGCCGGAACGGCCGGCGCAGGCGCTGGTGGCCCGACGAAAGCCGGTTTGGGCACAGTGGCGGGGACGACCGGCGTGGTGCCGTTCTGCTTGTCTTCGGCTTCCTGGGCCTGGGCGGCGTCGTTGGCGCGCTCTTCCGGGGTTCGATTGTCGCTGAACACCAGCAGCAGGTAACGGCTGCGGTTGAGGGCAGCCGTCGGCACCGCCCGCACGATAGCGAATGGTTGGCCAGAATCGTGGATCACTTCCTTGACCGTCGCCACCGGGTAGCCGGCCGGGAAGCGCTGGCCCAGGCCGGAGCTGACCAGCAGGTCGCCTTCCTTGATATCCGCAGTGTCGGCAACATGGCGCAGTTCGAGGCGTTCGGGGTTGCCAGTACCGCTGGCAATCGCGCGCAAGCCGTTGCGGTTGACCTGCACCGGAATGCTGTGGGTCGTGTCCGTCAGCAGCAGGACGCGGGAGGTGTAGGGCATCAACTCCACCACCTGGCCCATCAGGCCACGGGCATCAAGCACCGGCTGGCCGAGGACCACACCGTCGCGCTCCCCCTTATTGATGATGATGCGATGAGTGAACGGGTTGGGATCCATGCCGATCAGCTCGGCGACTTCAACCTTTTCATTGACCAACGCGGAAGAATTGAGCAACTCGCGCAGCCGAACGTTCTGCTCGGTGAGGGCCGCCAGCTTTTGCATGCGCCCCTGCAACAGCAGGTTTTCAGTCTTGAGTTTTTCGTTCTCGGCGATCAGCTCGGTGCGGCTGCCAAATTGGCTGGCCACGCCCTGGTAGAGACGTTGTGGCAGATCGGTGATCCAGTAGGTCTGCATCAACACCAGCGACATCTGGCTACGCACGGGCTTGAGCAGTGCAAAGCGGGCATCGACCACCATCAGCGCGACCGAAAGCACGGTCAGCACCAATAAGCGCACGCCCAATGAGGGGCCTTTGGCGAAAAGCGGTTTAATAAGCCGCTCCTCCCAGGCAAATGTTCTCTTTATTCATACGGCATCAAACCGGCCTGGATGCAGATTGAAGAAGATAAACGCCAACAGGCAGCACTGCAAAGTGCTGCCTGCCGACCAAGCATGAACCATCCAGGCAATCTTATTCGCTGGAGAGCAGGTCCATGGTGTGTTTATCCATCATTTCCAGCGCACGACCACCACCACGAGCAACGCAGGTCAGCGGGTCTTCGGCGACGATCACCGGCAGACCGGTTTCCTGGGCCAGCAGCTTGTCGAGGTCGCGCAGCAAGGCGCCACCACCGGTCAGCACCAGGCCACGCTCGGCGATATCGGAAGCCAGCTCCGGCGGCGACTGCTCCAGGGCACTCTTCACGGCCTGAACGATGGTGGCCAGGGACTCTTGCAGAGCTTCCAGCACTTCATTGGAATTCAGGGTGAAGGCACGTGGAACGCCTTCGGCCAGGTTGCGACCGCGAACATCGACTTCGCGAACTTCGCCGCCCGGGTAGGCGGTGCCGATTTCCTGCTTGATGCGCTCGGCGGTGGATTCGCCGATCAGGCTGCCGTAGTTGCGACGTACATAGGTGATGATCGCTTCGTCGAAACGGTCGCCACCCACACGCACGGATTCGGCATACACCACACCGTTCAGGGAAATCAGGGCGATTTCGGTAGTACCACCACCGATATCCACCACCATCGAGCCGCGGGCTTCTTCAACCGGCAGGCCGGCACCGATCGCAGCCGCCATCGGCTCTTCGATCAGGAACACTTCGCGGGCACCGGCGCCAAGGGCCGACTCACGGATGGCACGACGCTCAACCTGGGTGGACTTGCACGGAACGCAGATCAGCACACGAGGGCTGGGCTGCAGAAAACTGTTTTCGTGAACCTTGTTGATGAAGTACTGCAGCATCTTCTCGCAGACGCTGAAATCGGCGATCACGCCATCCTTCATCGGACGAATGGCAGCAATGTTGCCTGGTGTACGGCCGAGCATACGCTTGGCCTCGGTGCCAACGGCAACGACACTTTTCTGATTACCATGGGTCCGAATGGCCACAACCGATGGCTCATTCAGAACGATACCGCGCTCGCGCACGTAAATAAGGGTGTTGGCAGTGCCCAGGTCAATGGAAAGATCGCTGGAAAACATGCCACGCAGTTTCTTGAACATGGGAAAGGGACCCTAGGCAACGCGTGGGTAAAAAAGTGCGGCAAACTCTAACAACGACAGGGATTTTGGGCAAGGCGCCAATGTGCTAAATTGGCCGACTTTCTGTGCACCAACCCCCACAATCGCGGCCATATGACCGTAGAAATGCGGTAGTGTTCCGACAATCTAACACACGGACGCCTTCCGTTCTGTTTTCCACTGGAGAATCCCATGGCGCTTGAACGCTCCGACGTGGAAAAAATCGCGCATCTGGCCTCGCTTGGCCTCAATGACGCCGATCTTCCACAGACCACCGCAGCCCTGAACAGCATTCTCGGGCTGGTTGACCAAATGCAGGCTGTCGATACCGACGGCATCGAGCCCCTGGCTCACCCGCTGGAAGCCAGTCAGCGCCTGCGCGCAGACGTCGTGACCGAGCGCAATAACCGCGAGGCCTACCAGTCCATCGCGCCAGCGGTCGAAAACGGCCTGTACCTGGTTCCGAAAGTCATCGACTAAAGGGAAAGAGCCTTTCATGCATCACATGACTCTGGCCGAGATCGCCCGCGGTCTCGCCGACAAAACGTTTTCCAGCGAAGAGCTGACCAAGACCCTGCTTGCGCGTATCGCCGAGCACGACCCCAAGGTCAACAGCTTCATCAGCCTCACCCAAGAGCTGGCCCTGAGCCAGGCCAAGGCCGCCGACGCACGTCGCGCCAACGGTGAAAACAACCCTCTGCTGGGCGCCCCCATCGCCCACAAGGACCTGTTCTGCACCCAGGGCATTCGCACCAGCTGCGGCTCGAAGATGCTCGACAACTTCAAGGCGCCCTATGACGCCACCGTGGTCTCCAAGCTGGCCGCCGCCGGGGCTGTGACCCTGGGCAAGACCAACATGGACGAATTCGCCATGGGTTCGGCCAACGAATCGAGCTACTACGGCGCGGTGAAAAACCCGTGGAACCTTGAGCACGTGCCCGGTGGTTCGTCCGGTGGCTCGGCTGCGGCCGTGGCCGCACGCTTCCTGCCCGCCGCTACGGCGACCGACACCGGTGGTTCGATCCGCCAGCCGGCCGCGTTCACCAATCTCACCGGCCTGAAGCCGACCTACGGTCGCGTTTCCCGCTGGGGCATGATCGCCTACGCCTCAAGCCTGGATCAGGGCGGCCCTCTGGCACGCACCGCCGAAGACTGTGCAATATTGTTACAAGGCATGGCAGGCTTCGATAAACAGGACTCCACCAGCATCGATGAGCCCGTGCCGGACTACAGCGCCAGCCTGAATACCTCGCTCAAGGGCCTGCGCATCGGCGTGCCGAAAGAGTATTTCAGCGCCGGCCTCGACCCGCGTATCGCCGAACTGGTGCAAAACAGCATCAAAGAGCTGGAAAAGCTGGGCGCCGTGATCAAGGAAATCAGCCTGCCGAACAACCAGCACGCGATTCCCGCCTACTACGTGATCGCGCCGGCAGAGGCGTCTTCCAACCTGTCGCGCTTCGACGGCGTGCGCTTCGGCTATCGCTGCGAGAACCCGAAAGACCTCACCGACCTGTACAAACGCTCCCGTGGCGAAGGCTTCGGCAGTGAAGTCCAGCGCCGGATCATGGTCGGCGCCTATGCCCTGTCCGCCGGCTACTACGACGCGTACTACCTCAAGGCGCAGAAAATCCGTCGCCTGATCAAGAACGATTTCATGGCCGCCTTCGAAGAAGTCGACGTGATCCTCGGCCCGACCACGCCGAACCCGGCCTGGAAGATCGGCGCCAAGACCGGCGACCCGATCGCCGAGTACCTGGAAGACCTCTACACCATTACCGCCAACCTCGCGGGCCTGCCGGGCTTGTCCATGCCTGCCGGTTTCGTCGACGGCTTGCCGGTTGGCGTGCAATTGCTCGCCCCGTATTTCCAGGAAGGCCGCCTGCTCAATGTGGCGCACCAGTACCAGTTGCACACCGACTGGCACACCCGCACCCCTACCGGCTTCTGAGGAGAACACTATGCAATGGGAAGTTGTGATCGGGCTGGAGATTCATACCCAGCTCGCCACCCAATCGAAGATTTTCTCCGGTAGCGCCACCACGTTCGGCTCTGAGCCCAACACCCAGGCCAGCCTAGTCGACCTGGGCATGCCCGGCGTGCTGCCGGTGCTGAACCAGGAAGCGGTGCGCATGGCGGTGATGTTCGGCCTGGCGATTGACGCCGAAATCGGCCAGCACAACGTGTTTGCACGCAAGAACTACTTCTATCCAGACCTGCCCAAGGGCTACCAGATCAGCCAGATGGAACTGCCGATCGTCGGCAAGGGCCACCTGGACATCCCGCTGGAAGACGGCACCATCAAGCGTGTCGGCGTAACCCGTGCGCACCTGGAAGAAGACGCCGGCAAGAGCCTGCACGAAGAATTCCCCGGCGCCACCGGTATCGACCTGAACCGTGCCGGCACGCCGCTGCTGGAAATCGTCTCCGAACCGGACATGCGCAGCGCCAAGGAAGCCGTGGCCTACGTCAAGACCATCCACGCGCTGGTGCGCTACCTGGGCATCTGCGACGGCAACATGGCCGAAGGCTCGCTGCGTTGCGACTGCAACGTGTCGATCCGGCCGAAGGGCCAGGTTGAGTTCGGCACCCGCTGCGAGATCAAGAACGTCAACTCGTTCCGCTTCATCGAGAAGGCGATCAACAGCGAAGTGCGTCGCCAGATCGAATTGATCGAGGACGGCGGCAAGGTGATCCAGCAAACGCGCCTGTACGACCCGAACAAAGACGAAACCCGCGCCATGCGCAGCAAAGAGGAAGCCAACGACTACCGTTACTTCCCCGACCCGGACCTGTTGCCGGTGGTGCTGGAGGATTCGTTCCTCAACGACATCCGCGCCACCCTGCCGGAACTGCCGCAGCAAAAACGCGAGCGCTTCCAGGAGCAGTTCGGCCTGTCGGTCTACGATGCCAGCGTGCTGGCGTCCAGCCGTGAACAAGCCAACTACTTCGAAAAAGTCGTGAGCATTGCCGGCGACGCCAAGCTGGCGGCCAACTGGGTGATGGTCGAACTGGGCAGCCTGCTGAACAAACAGGGCCTGGAAATCGACGAAGCGCCTGTCACTGCCGAACAATTGGGCGGGATGCTGCTGCGCATCAAGGACAACACCATCTCCGGCAAAATCGCCAAGACGGTGTTCGAAGCGATGGCCGCGGGTGAAGGCAACGCCGACGAGATCATCGAGAAGCGTGGTCTCAAGCAAGTCACCGACAGCGGCGCGATTTCGGCCGTACTCGATGAAATGCTCGCGGCGAATGCCGAACAGGTCGAGCAATACCGCGCCGCAGACGAAGCCAAGCGCGGCAAGATGTTCGGCTTCTTTGTCGGCCAGGCCATGAAAGCCTCCAAGGGCAAAGCCAACCCGCAACAGGTGAACGAGCTGCTTAAAAGCAAGCTCGAAGGCTGATTGCGGTGAATGGTTGGAGCAGACTTCAAGGTCTGGCTCCAACCTGTGTGGGAGGGGGCTTGCTCCCTCTCCACATTTTTTATTGGGGATGTCCTGACAATGAAGCGTCTACTCGGCCTCCTGGCCTTGTCCTCCCTGCTGGCGGGTTGCGCCAGCGGCCTCATCGACCCCAACGGTTACGACGAAACCGGCACCGCCTCCTATTACGGCGCTAAACACCATGGCAAAAGAACCGCCAGTGGTGAACCCTTCAACCAGAACGCCTTGACCGCTGCGCATCGGCGCCTGCCCTTCGGTACGCGGGTCAAAGTGACCAATCTGAACAACGACCGATCGGTCGTGGTGCGTATCAATGACCGCGGCCCGCACACCCGTGGGCGCCTGATCGACGTTTCCCGCAAGGCTGCCGAGCAATTGCGTATGCTGGGCAGCGGCACCGCACGGGTTCGCGTGCAAGCCCTGAACAACTGATTGAGGCCGCCTTGAGTATTTTCGGATTGAACGCCCTTTCGCCCTGGAGCCTGCTCGAACTGGTCGGCGGCTTGCTGCTGTTGATCGTCGGCGCCGAGATCCTGGTACGCGCCGCCGTACGCCTGGCGGCCAGCCTCAAAGTGCGACCGCTGATCATCGGCTTGAGCGTTGTCGCCTTCGGCAGCAGCGCGCCGCAGATGGCCGTCAGCCTCCAGGCCACGCTGGCCGGCAATACCGATATCGCCGTGGGTAGCGTTATTGGCAGCAGCATTTTCAATATCCTCGTCACCCTGGGCCTGTCGGCGCTGATCATTCCGCTGCGGGTCTCGCGGCAACTGGTGCGTGTGGATATCCCGGTGATGATCTTCGCCGGTCTGCTGGTGTTTATCCTGGCCGCCAATGAAGTGCTGACACCGCTCGATGGTGTTTTGCTGCTGGTGGCGCTGGTGGCTTACCTTGGCGTACTGCACCACCAGACGCGTCATTCACGCCGCCCGCGCACCCTGGACACCGTGGCCAAGGCACCCTGGTTGAGCAGCGCGTTGCTGATGTTCGCCGGGCTATTGGTGCTGGTACTGGCCGGGCATTTGTTGCTGGGCGCCGCGGTGGAAGTGGCGGGCGACCTGGGCTTGTCGGAGCGCGTCATCGGCCTGACGCTCATCGGCGTGGGCACCTCGCTGCCCTGCCTTGCCACATCGCTGATCGCCGCCTTGCGCGGCGAGCGGGAAATTGCGGTAGGCAACGTGATCGGCAGCAACCTGTTCAACCTGCTGGGCGTGCTGGGCTTTACCGCGCTGGTGGCGCCGTCGCCGCTGTCGGTATCACCCAATGCCCTGGACTTCGATTTGCCGGTGATGCTCGGTGCCATCGTCCTGTGCCTGCCGGTGTTTTATACCGGCTACCGTGTGACGCGTATCGAAGGGCTGGTGCTGCTGGGGTTGTACCTGGCGTACGGGCTGCACGTAATGGCGTTCACCACCGGTATGCCCCTGGCCAACAAGCTTGAACAATTGATGCTGTATTACGTCCTGCCGGCGTTGGTGGCTTTGCTGTTGTTCACCTCTGTGCGCGCCTGGCACCGCCAACACAAGAGGGAATCGAAATGACCGATCAGAAAAAACCCGGAGTTGAGGTACGACGCCAAGTCATGGGCGATGCATTCGTCGACCGCGCCCTGGGTAGTGCCACGGCGTTCACCCAGCCGCTGCAGGACTTCGTCAATGAACATGCGTGGGGCGCTGTCTGGAACCGCGAAGGCTTGCCGCTCAAGACCCGCAGCCTGATCACCCTCGCCGCCCTGACAGCCCTCAAATGCCCGCAGGAACTCAAGGGCCACGTGCGCGGTGCACTGAATAATGGCTGCACGGTAGACGAGATTCGCGAAGCGCTGCTGCATTGCGCGGTGTATGCCGGTGTGCCGGCGGCGATTGATGCCTTTCGGGCAGCGCAGGAAGTGATCGAAAGCTACCAGAAAGACGCCTAGATCCAGCCACCCGCCTGCAATACGAAAATCCCGATGTTGGTGGTCACCGCCGCCATCAACGTGGTGATCACGATAATCGCCGCCGCCAGCTCATGATTGCCTTGCGCCGCCCTGGCCATCACGAAGCTGGCCGCGGCTGTCGGCGCGCCGAAGTACAGGAACAGAATCCCCAGCTCCGGCCCGCGAAAGCCCAGCAACCAAGCGCCCAGGGTTGCGATCACCGGCAACCAGATCATCTTCATCAGGCTCGCACTCAACGCCATGTTGCCGCTCTTGCGCAGCGCGGCCATGGACAAGGTGCCGCCGATGCAAATCAACGCCAACGGCAGCGTGGTATCCGACAGGTACTGCAAGGACTTTTCGAACCAGCCGGGCAAGCTGATCTGAAAGTACGCGAACGGCGCCGCAACGATCACGCTGATGATCAGTGGGTTAGCCACCACACTCTTGAAAATGCTCCACGGGTCGGACTTGATCACCGGGCTGTACACCGCCAGCACAATGGTCGACAGCGTGTTGTAAAACAGGATCACCAGCGCCGCGAGGATTGCGCCCAGGGAGATCCCGTAGTCACCGTACATGCTGGCGGCGAGCGCCAGGCCGATCACCCCGTTGTTGCCGCGAAACGCACCCTGGGTGTAAATGCCCCGGTCTTCACGCTTGCAGCGAAAAATCGCCCAGCCCCAAGCCAAAGCAAAGCTCGCCAGGGTGGCGACGGCAAAATAGATCAGCAAACCCGGCTTGAGTGCCGCGTGCAGGTCGGCATGCAGGATGCCCAGGAACAACAGCGCCGGCATGGTGACGTTGAACACCAGGGACGAAGCGGTGTGGATAAAGTTGTCGTTGATCCAGTTGATGCGCTTGAGCAGCACACCAAGAAACAGCATGGCAAACACCGGCGCGGTGATGGTGAGGGTGGTAAGGAAGATTGCCAGCATGCCGGGGAGAACCTTGGTGGGCGTCGTTAGTTGGCTAATGATAAGCCATGCAGCCCGTGTCGTCTGGTCTACCGCTATCGGGAGCAAGCCCCCTCCCACATTTGAACGCATTCATTGTGTTGGAATGCGGACCAATGTGGGAGGGGGCTTGCTCCCGATGCAGGCGACTCGGTCTCAGGTAATCGGCGCCGGGTTGAACAGCGTAATATCGTTGTGCAACTTGTGATGCTCGGCCCACGTCTGCTTCCTGCCACTGGCCACGTCCAGGTAGAAGTGAAACAACTCCCAACCCAGTTCCTCGATGCTCGCGCGCCCGGTGGCAATGCGCCCGGCGTCGATATCGATCAGGTCCGGCCAGCGCTGGGCCAGCTCGGTGCGGGTCGACACCTTGACCACTGGCGCCATCGCCAGCCCGTACGGCGTGCCACGCCCGGTGGTGAATACATGCAGGTTCATCCCTGCCGCCAGTTGCAAGGTGCCACACACAAAATCACTGGCCGGGGTGGCGCAAAAAATCAGGCCCTTGCCCTTCAAGCGCTCGCCGGGGCCGAGCACGCCGTTGATCGCGCTGCTGCCGGACTTGACGATGGAGCCCAAGGACTTCTCGACAATATTCGACAGCCCGCCCTTCTTGTTGCCCGGCGTGGTATTGGCGCTGCGGTCTGCTTCACCCTTGGCCAGGTAACGGTCATACCAGTCCATTTCCCTGACCAGTTCCCGGGCAACCTCCTGGTTCTGCGCCCGGGAAGTCAGCAGGTAAATGGCATCGCGCACTTCAGTCACTTCGGAAAACATCACCGTCGCGCCGGCCCGCAGTAACAAGTCCGAGGCATACCCCAGCGCCGGGTTGGCGGTGATACCGGAAAACGCATCACTACCACCGCACTGCATACCCAGGATCAGCTCGCTAGCCGGCACGGTTTCCCGACGGCGCTGGTCGAGTTTCTTCAAGCGCACCTCGGCCAGCGCCATGATCTGCTCAATCATTTCGGTAAAGCCATGGCTGGAATCCTGCAGGCGATACAACCACGGCTCGCTCAGGTCCACCGAGCTGTCGTTATCGTGCATCACCTGGCCGGCCTGCAATTTCTCGCAGCCCAGGCTGATCACCAGGGCTTCACCGCCCAAGTTCGGGTTGCGCGCCAGGTTGCGCACGGTGCGGATCGGGATATAGGCATCCGTCGCCGTAATCGCCACGCCGCAGCCGTAGCTGTGGGTCAGCGCCACCACATCATCGACGTGGGGATACTTGGGCAGCAACTCATCCTTGATGCGCTTGACTGCGTGGTCCAGCACGCCGGTGACGCACTGCACGGTGGTGGTGATGCCGAGGATATTGCGCGTGCCCACGGTACCGTCGGCATTGCGATAGCCCTCGAAGGTGAACCCCTCCAGCGGTGCCTGGGTTTCAGGCACCTCGGTGGACAGCGGCAAGCTGTCAAGCGGTGGCGCGGTGGGCATGCGCAGCTGATCTTCCTGCACCCAACTGCCACGCGGAATCGGAGCCAAGGCGTAACCGATGGTCTGGCCGTAGCGAATAATCCGGCCGCCCTCGGGGATATCTTCCAACGTCACCTTGTGGCTCTGGGGTATGAACTCCACGGTGACCAGGCCGTCGGGAAATTCAGTGCCCGCCGGCACGCCCTGGTCGTTTACCACGATCACCACATTGTCGCGCTCGTGCAAACGGATCGAGCGCGGCGAGTCGGCATGTTCAATCAACTGCATCACACGAACCTCAGGAATGCGCTTGGGAAAGGTTGGTCAACTCAGGGCCTTTGGCGGGCGGCTCTTTGAGCACCACGCGCTTGATCGGGCCGACAATCACCAGGTAGCTGAACACTGCGACCAGCGCGTTGGCGCCGACGAACACCAGGGCCCACTTGAACGAGCCGGTAGTGCTGATGATGTAGCCGATGACAATCGGCGTGGTGATCGACGCCAGGTTGCCGAAAGTGTTGAACAGGCCGCCGCTGAGGCCGGCGATTTGTTTCGGCGAGGTGTCGGACACCACCGCCCAACCTAGTGCGCCAACGCCTTTGCCGAAGAACGCCAAGGCCATGAAGCCCACCACCATCCATTCGATGTCCACGTAATTGCAGGCCACGATACTGCTGGAGATCAGCAGGCCGCCAATGATCGGCGCCTTGCGTGCAAAGGTCAGCGAGTGGCCTTTACGCAGCAGGTAGTCAGAGATCACCCCGCCGAGCACACCGCCGATAAAGCCGCAGATCGCCGGCAACGAGGCGATAAAACCAGCCTTGAGGATGGTCATGCCGCGATCCTGCACCAGATACACCGGGAACCAGGTCAGGAAGAAGTAGGTGATGCCGTTGATGCAGTACTGGCCCAGGTATACGCCAAGCATCATGCGGTTGGTCAATAACTGGCGGATGTAATCCCACTTCGGCCCGTCAGTTTTCTTACCCTTGCCCTTGTCCTGATCCATGTCGACCATCGCGCCGTTGGCAGCGATGTGGTTGAACTCGGCCTCGTTGATCATCGGATGCTGGCGCGGGCTGTGGATAACTTTCAGCCAAATCAGCGAGAACACGATGCCGATCACGCCCATCACGATAAACACATGCTGCCAGCCGAAGCGGTAGACGATCCAGCCCATCAATGGCGCAAACAACACCGTGGCGAAGTACTGCGCCGAATTGAAGATCGCCGATGCGGTGCCGCGCTCAGCCGTAGGAAACCACGCCGCAACAATACGGGCATTGCCCGGAAACGAAGGCGCCTCGGCCAGGCCCACCATGAAGCGCAGCATGAACAGCGCAACCACAGCAGTGGAGACGCCGAACTCACCGACATAGCCTTGCAGCACGGTGAACAGCGACCAGGTGAAGATGCTCAAGGCGTAGATTTTTTTCGAGCCGAAGCGGTCGAGCAGCCAGCCGCCAGGAATTTGCCCGGCCACGTAAGCCCAACCGAATGCGGAGAAGATGTAACCGAGGGTGACCGCGTCGATGCCGAGGTCTTTTTGCAGGCTGGAGCCGGCGATGGCGATAGTTGCGCGGTCGGCATAGTTGATCGTGGTCACCAGAAACAGCATGAGCAGGATCAAATAGCGGACATGGGTCGGCTTGGTCGCTTGCATGAAGAGGTACTCCCACTAATTATTTTTTTTGCGGGTAATGATTTTTTGTTTTTCCTGTGGGAGCCGGGCTTGCCCGCAATGCAGACACCTCGGTGTGTCAGCAAGACCGAGGTGATGCTATCGCAGGCAAGCCAGCTCCCACATAAAGCCAGTGCCACAGGATGCTGCGTATTACGACCCGATATAGCTGGTCTTCACCACGGTGTAGAACTCTTGCGCATAGCGACCTTGCTCACGCGAACCGTAGGATGACCCCTTACGGCCACCAAATGGAACGTGGTAATCCACACCGGCGGTTGGCAGATTGACCATCACCATCCCAGCCTGGGAGTGGCGTTTGAAGTGGTTGGCGTACTTCAGCGACGTAGTGGCGATACCCGCCGACAGGCCGAATTCGGTGTCGTTGGCCATGGCCAGCGCCGCCTCGTAGTCAGCCACACGCACCACGTTGGCCACCGGGCCGAAGATTTCTTCACGGCTGATGCGCATCGCCGCTTCGCTGTCGGCAAACAAGGTCGGCGCCAGGTAATAGCCTTCGGTGTCGCAGGTCACCAGGCCGCCACCGCTGACCAGCCGCGCACCTTCGCTTTGGCCGATGTCGATGTATTTCATGTCCTGGTCCAACTGGGCCTGGGACACCACTGGCCCGATGTCGGTGCCGGTGCGCAACGCGTGGCCGACCTTGATCGACTTCATGCGCTCAGCCATTGCCGCAACAAACTGGTCGTGAATACCGGCGGTGACAATCAAACGGCTCGACGCGGTGCAACGCTGGCCGGTGGAATAGAACGCGCTCTGCACCGACAACTCCACCGCCTGCTTGAGGTCGGCGTCATCGAGGATGATCTGCGGGTTCTTGCCGCCCATTTCCAACTGCACTTTGGCCTGGCGCGACACACAATTGACGGCGATCTGACGACCCACGCCAACCGAGCCGGTAAAGCTGATGCCATCGACTTTCGGGCTGTTGACCAACACGTCGCCGACGACACGACCGCTGCCCATCACCAGGTTGAACACACCAGCAGGGAAACCAGCGCGAGAAATGATCTCCGACAGGGCCCAGGCGCAACCCGGCACCAGCTCCGCTGGCTTGATCACCACGCAGTTGCCGTAGGCCAGGGCCGGGGCGATTTTCCATGCGGGAATGGCAATCGGGAAATTCCATGGAGTAATCAGCCCCACCACGCCAAGGGCTTCGCGAGTCACTTCAACGTTGACGCCCGGACGCACCGAGGGCACGTAATCACCTGAAAGGCGCAGGCATTCACCGGCGAAGAACTTGAAAATATTACCGGCGCGGGTCACTTCGCCGATGGCTTCGGGCAGGGTCTTGCCCTCTTCCCGGGCCAGCAGGGTGCCGAGCTCTTCGCGACGGGCAAGGATTTCACTGCCGACTTTATCCAGCGCGTCGTGGCGCGCCTGGATACCGGACATGGACCAGGCCGGGAAAGCGGCGCGGGCCGCGTCAATGGCCGCGTTGACTTGGGCTACGTCCGCTTTGGCATATTCGCCGATGACATCGGCCAAATCAGACGGGTTGATATTGGTGCAATAGTCGGCGCCAGTTACCCATTCACCGTTGATGTAGTTTTCGAAACGCTTTGCTTGGGACACAAATCTTCTCCTGACGCAAAAGGCCGCTGATTGCTCAGCGGCCTTGTGGATAATTTATTGCGCGCCTTGCTTGTCGATCAGCGCGGCCAGGGCTTCGTATTCTTCCGGCAACAGATCGGTCAGCGGCGTACGCACTGGGCCGGCGTCATACCCGACAATTTTCGCGCCGGCCTTGACGATGCTCACTGCGTACCCGGCTTTGCGATTACGGATGTCCAGATAAGGCAGGAAGAAGTCATCGATGATCTTGTCGACGGTGACGTGATCTTCGCGGGCAATGGCGTGGTAGAAGTCCATGGCGGTTTTCGGGATGAAGTTGAACACCGCCGAGGAGTACACCGGCACTCCAAGGGCCTTGTAGGCCGCGGCGTAAACCTCTGCAGTCGGCAGGCCGCCGAGGTAGCTGAATCGGTCACCCAGGCGGCGACGGATCGACACCATCAGCTCGATATCACCCAGGCCATCCTTGTAGCCGATCAGGTTCGGGCAACGTTCGGCCAGGCGTTCCAACAGCGGCGCGGTCAGGCGGCAGACGTTGCGGTTGTACACCACCACGCCGATCTTGACCGACTTGCACACCGCTTCAACATGGGCAGCAACCCCGTCCTGGCTGGCTTCGGTAAGGTAGTGCGGCAGCAGCAGCAAGCCTTTGGCACCGAGGCGCTCCGCCTCCTGGGCGTACTCGATGGCCTGGCGGGTCGAACCGCCCACACCGGCAAGAATCGGCACGCTGGACGCGCAAGTGTCCACGGCGGTTTTTACCACTTGGGAATATTCGCTGGCAGCGAGGGAAAAAAACTCACCCGTCCCACCGGCTGCGAACAACGCGGTGGCGCCGTAAGGGGCTAGCCATTCGAGGCGCTTGATGTAGCCCGCCTGGTGGAAGTCACCCTGGGCGTTGAAATCGGTCACCGGGAAAGACAACAGACCGTGGGAGAGGATGGACTTCAGTTCTTGTGGATTCATTATTCGAACACCCTGGGCGAAGACTTTCTAAGGAAAGCGTTGTTGTTGGTTTTGATGATGTCGTACGTCATCGTACAACTATAAAAAAATTCGTCAACTGCAATTCGTTGAGCCTCCGCTCGCACCTGACGTGTGGATTGCAATTCTTGACGTAGGAAATTTCTCACCTATAGTAACTTCAGCTGTATATACATACAGTTAAAAAGGAAGATTTCCACGACATAGCAAGGAGCTAACATGTCAGGTCTTGAACTCGCAGTACCCGAGAAACTCCCGCCAACCCTGCGTTTTGAAGGGGGTGAACACACCGCCATCGGCGATGAAACCCTGCTGCGCTTCGCCAAGGACGCTGCGGCGATTCCTGCACACCAGGTGCCATTGCATCTGCCCAACGGGCTCGCGCTGACCTACGGCCAAGTGATCGCTTTAGGTGGCGATTTCTATGGCATCCCCGGCCAAGCCATCAGCGATGGCGCCTCTGCGGCCGAGCGCGTGCAACGTTTCACTGCAGCCTTCAACTCTCTCGCCGTATTACCCGCCTCACGGGAAGAGGCGCAGAAGATCCTGGCGGTGATGCAAAAGGAAATCAACGCGGTCAAGCAGGCGATCAAGGATGGCAAACAACCCCATGAAGCCTACGACGCACTGGGTGATACGTTGTCGGAGGAGTGGAACCGCATCACGGGTGGCGGCAGCGCTGTTTCGGCCCTGATTCCCTTGGGACGCTACCTCAAGCTGGCAGCGGACAATGCCGATCACTTCGGTGAGTGGGCCTTGTCCGCGTACCTGGCCGGTCACACGGCGGCGCTGCAACAAGCCGTTGTGGCCCACCAGACGGGTACCGACCAGGCCCTGGAACTGGCCTATGCAATGAACAGCTTCGCTGATCACTTTTTGACCGACCTGTTTTCCGCCGGGCACCTGCGAGTGCCACGCAAACAGTTGGCAGCCGTTGTGACACCAGGTGAATTGGGTTCGCTGATCAGCCGCTTCATGCACGACGAAGACAGCAAGTTCGGGCTCAAGGTGCGTAATGCCATGGGTGATCAGTGGCATGCCTACGGCGACAAGCGCTACTTCGACAGCATCGACGCCGATAATCGCGTACAGGTAAAACGTGCGGTGCAGGCTTCGGCAGACGAAATCTTCGAAACCTTCATCAGCGGCGTCGCGCCCTCCCCAGCCAGCTTCAAGGCACCGCTGTATGTGCCCGACCTGAACGCCGCGCAAAACCCGGCGAACAACTTCTCGCCGTTGTTCAAGATGGAGGGGGACAAGGTGCTGCGGCGCAAGGACGTCAATGACCTGAACGACAAACACTGGACCAATGATTGGTGGGGGTGGAGTACGTACCTGTTGCTCAAAGACTACAAGCCCAATCAACCGGCCAGCTAACAGCTGAAACCTTTTGTAGGAGCGAGCTTGCTCGCGAAGAACCTGCGGTCAGCGCGCACATACTGAATAAACGCGGTGCCCTTGAATCTTTCGCGAGCAAGCTCGCTCCTACAGGGCAATGCTTCAGCCGCGCTGCGCTTCTGCCTCTTCATGGGCATGGCGCAGCCGCTCACGGCTGTTGGTCAAATGCAGACGCATGGCCGCCCGCGCCGCATCCGAATCCTGGCGGGCAATTGCCTCATAGATTTCTTCGTGTTCGCGGCTCAGGCGGCCCATGTAATGCTGCTGGTCATCATGGGCCAGGCGCGCCGAATTCAAGCGGGTCCGCGGAATGATGCTGGTACCCAGGTGGGTCATGATATCGGTGAAGTAGCGGTTACCGGTAGACAGTGCAATTTCCAGGTGAAAGGCAAAGTCTGACGCCACCGCATCGCCAGCGTGGGCCGCACTTTCATTCAGCGCATCAAGAGCCGCACGCATGGCGGCCAGTTGCGCATCACTGCGACGCAAGGCGGCAAGGCCCGCCGACTCTACTTCCAGACTGATACGCAGCTCCAGAATCGCCAGCACATCACGCAAGGTCACCACGGTGGCCGGGTCAATGCGGAAACCGCTGGGGCTGGGCGTGTCCAGCACAAAGGTGCCGATACCATGGCGGGTCTCGACCTGCCCCGCCGCCTGCAAGCGCGAGATGGCCTCGCGCACCACGGTGCGGCTGACGCCGTGGGCTTCCATGATCGCCGACTCGGTAGGCAATTTATCGCCGCGTTTGAGCTGGCCATCGCGGATCTGCTCGGACAACACCGTGACCAATTCCTGGGCAAGGCTGCGGCGCTTGCGGGGCAGACGTGGAGCGGCGCTGGCGTTTTCCATGATGAACCATCTTTCTCGGCGAACTGAAGACCGCATCATAGCCCATGGTGGTTGTACGATCACCGTTGTGGCGCGACTTTCATCCATATCCTTCACGCAAAAAAATGCCCCGACAAACATCGAGGCATTTCTCACGGGGGGCTGAAGGCAAAATCCGCCTACTTCACCACTTTCAAGCTCGGCCGACCGCTAGGACGCGGCGGCTCGCTGTCCGGTGGCGGTAGATCATCACCGCCTTCACCGTCAATCGTTTCGTCGTCCTCGAAAGGCGACTCCAGATCGAACACCATGCCTTGGCCGTTCTCCCGGGCGTAGATCCCGAGGATGGCACCAATCGGCACGAACAGCGTATGCGGTACGCCACCGAAACGCCCTTCAAAGCTCACCGCTTCGTTGTCCATGTGCAGATGGCGCACGGCACTGGGCGATACGTTCAGCACGATTTGTCCGTCGCTGGCGAAACCCTGTGGCACATCCACCTTGGGAAACTCGGAATTGACCAGCATGTGCGGTGTGCAATCGTTGTCCACAATCCACTCATAGAGCGCGCGGACCAAATAAGGTCGACTGGAGTTCATCAACGGCTCCTTAAGCCTTAGCGCATATCGCGTTCGACACCAGACAGACTCGCCTGGAAAGCCTCACGCGCAAATTGGCGCTCCATGTAATCAAGCAGCGGCTTGGCCGGCCGTGGCAGTTCAATGCCCAGGATCGGCAAGCGCCAGAGTATGGGTAATAGGCAGCAATCCACCAGGCTTTGTTCCTCACTGAGGAAAAAAGGTTTATCGGCGAACAGCGGCGAAACACCGGTCAGGCTTTCGCGCAATTCCTTGCGCGCCTGCACCCGAGCGGCTTCCTTAGAACGCGAATCCAGAATCACATCCACCAGCCCGCACCAGTCACGCTGGATCCGATGGATCAGCAGGCGGCTGTTGGCACGCGCCACCGGGTACACCGGCAGCAAAGGCGGATGCGGGTAACGCTCATCCAAGTATTCCATCACCACGGTTGACTCCCACAACGCCAGGTCACGATCGACCAGGGTGGGCAAGCTGCCGTAAGGGTTCACTTCGATCAGTTTCGGCGGATGACGGCCCGCCTCCACACTGATGATCTCGGCGCTGACACCCTTCTCTGCGAGCACGATGCGTACTCGGTGGGAATAGTGGTCGGCGGGGTCGGAGTAACAGGCCAACCGATTGGTCACGCCCATGGCGGTCCTCCTCGCTTGTTGAAATTATCGAAAGCTCAAAAACGAGCGCGCCCAGAGAGCATCTCTGTAACGTCCGGTCAAACCAGGCGTTACGTGTTCAGAGATGCCGCTGGGCGCGCAAGATTAACAGCAATTGCTTACGGTTGGATCAATGCACATCCTTCCAGTATTCGCGCTTGAGCAGATAAGCGAATACGAAGAAGAAAGCCAGGTACAGCAAGACGTACGTACCGATGCGCTGGTGCTGCAGTTTGACCGGGTTGGCCGAGTAGGCCAGGAAGGTCACCAGATTCTTGACCTTCTCGTCGAACTGCTCTTCGTTCAGCGTACCGGTCTTGGGCACGATGGTCAGTTGATCGCACGCTTCATGAGTCAGCGGCGTGCCGGTCAACGGATCATATTGCTTCTTGCCGTCTTCAACGACCTGAACCTGCTTGCATCCTACCACTTGACGACCCTGCAGGCCGACCAGAACGTTCGGCATGCCGACATTCGGGAAGACTTTGTTGTTCACGCCATAGGGGCGCGCCGGGTCTTCATAGAAGGACTTGAGGTAGCCGTAGAGCCAATCGGTACCGCGTACACGAGCCACCAGGGTCAAGTCGGGCGGTGCGGCGCCGAACCAGGTCTTGGCGTCAGCCGGTTGCATGCCGATGTTCATATGGTCGCCAATCTTGGCGCCAGTGAACACCGCGTGACTGAGCATCACCTCATGGGGAATGCCCAGGTCATCGGCCACACGCTCGTAACGCTGGAACTTGGCGCTGTGGCAGCCCATGCAGTAGTTGGTGAAGGTACGCAGCCCATCCTGCATGGCGGCCTTGTCAGACACATCGATATCGACTTTTTCCAGCTGCGCGCCATGCTCGGCGGCGAAGGACAGTAGCGGCAGAGCCGCAAGCACGAATGCAACGAATAATTTTTTCATCAGCCAGTCACCCTTTCCGGAACCGGTTTGGTCTTCTCGAGCCGGGTATAGAACGGCATCAGAATGAAGTAGGCGAAGTACAGGAAGGTGCAGACCTGCGACAGCAACGTACGCTCGGGGGTCGGCGCCAGCACGCCTAGCACACCCAGGATCACGAACGAAATGCAGAACACCCACAGCCAGATCTTGCTCAGCCAGCCTTTGTAGCGCATCGACTTGACCGGGCTCCGATCGAGCCACGGCAGCACGAACAGCACCGCGATGGCTGCGCCCATGGCGATCACGCCCATGAGTTTGTCGGGGATCGCACGCAAGATCGCGTAGAACGGCGTGAAGTACCAGACCGGGGCAATATGCTCGGGCGTCTTGAAGGCGTTGGCCTGTTCGAAGTTAGGTTTCTCCAGGAAATAACCACCCATCTCCGGGAAAAAGAACACGATCGAGCAGAACACAAACAGGAACACCACTACGCCGACAATGTCTTTCACGGTGTAGTAAGGGTGGAATGGAATGCCGTCGAGCGGGATGCCGTTCTCATCCTTGTGCTTCTTGATGTCCACACCATCAGGGTTATTGGAACCCACTTCGTGCAGTGCCAGGATGTGCAGTACCACAAGGCCCAGGATCACGATCGGCAGGGCCACCACGTGCAAGGCGAAGAAGCGGTTCAGGGTGATGCCGGAGATCAGGTAGTCGCCACGTATCCACTGGGTCAGGTCGTTGCCGATCACCGGGATTGCACCGAACAGCGAGATGATCACCTGGGCGCCCCAGTACGACATCTGGCCCCATGGCAGCAGGTAGCCCATGAAGGCTTCGGCCATCAGCGCCAGGTAGATCAACATGCCAAACACCCACACCAGCTCGCGGGGCTTCTGGTATGAACCGTAGAGCAGACCGCGGAACATGTGCAGGTAGACGACGATGAAGAACGCTGATGCGCCTGTGGAGTGCAGCAGGCGCAGGATCGAGCCGTACTCGACGTCGCGCATGATGTATTCGACGGAAGCAAAGGCCTCTTCCGCCGACGGGGTGTAGCTCATCGTCAACCACACGCCGGTGACGATCTGGTTGACCAGCACCAACAAGGCCAGGGAGCCAAAGAAGTAGAAGAAGTTGAAGTTTTTTGGCGCGTAATATTTGCTGAGATGGTCTTCCCACATTTTGGTGGCGGGGAAGCGCGCATCCACCCAATCCATGAACTTGCTCATCACGCGTTCTCCTTGTCGAGGCCAATGACTATGAGGTCGTCAGTTTCGTAGGTATGCGGAGGCACGGGCAGGTTCAATGGAGCAGGCTGGGATTTGTAGACACGGCCAGCGAGGTCGTAGTGCGAGCCGTGGCAGGGGCAGAAATAACCACCGACCCAATCCTTGCCCAGATCGACAGGGGCCACTTCCGGGCGGAAGGTAGGCGAGCAACCCAAGTGTGTACACAGACCAACCAGCAACAGGATCTCTGGCTTGATCGAACGCATTTCGTTCTTGGCGTAGGCGGGCTGATCGGAATTTTCGGATGTCGGGTCAGACAACTGGCCTTCGATCTTTTTCAGATTCCCCAGGATTTCCTCAGTACGGCGAACAATGAAAACCGGCTGGCCGCGCCATTCAGCAATCATCTGCTGACCTGGCTCGATCTTGCTGACATTCACCTTCACCGGTGCACCTGCGGCTTTCGCCTTGGCACTGGGAAACCATGACCCCACGAACGGGACCGCAGCCCCCACCGCTCCTGCAGCACCCACCACGGATGTGGCTGCTACCAAGAAGCGACGCCGGCCTGCATTCACGCCGTCATTGCTCATTCAGTCCTCTCCCATCAGCTTTTTGGCCTGTTAAATCAGGCGTCTACTAAGTGTTGAATCTTTACTTATAAAAATTTTGACGGATGGTAATGAAAAGCCCCACGTATGACAAGGGAATTGCCCGGGCCTCCGCCCTCAGGCCTTGTAGTATAGGGGGTCTACGGATGTGGCAAGTTGTCACGGCGAAAAATGTGCATAAATCGCAGGCAATAAAAAACGCCCAGCTCCGTGAGGAGGCTGGGCGTTTTCTGGAACGTAAAGCGAATTAACGCTTCGAGTACTGCGGACGCTTACGCGCTTTACGCAGACCGACTTTCTTACGTTCAACTTCACGAGCATCGCGAGTAACGAAGCCAGCTTTGCGCAGAGCGCCACGCAGGGTTTCGTCGTACTGCATCAGAGCGCGAGTGATACCGTGGCGGATTGCGCCAGCTTGACCACTTACACCGCCACCGATAACGGTGACGTAGATGTCGAACTTTTCAACGGTCTCGGTCAATTCCAGCGGTTGACGAACTACCATGCGGGCAGTTTCGCGACCGAAGAAGTTGTCCAGGGAGCGGTTGTTGATCGAGATGTTACCAGTGCCCGGACGCAGGAAAACGCGTGCGGTTGCGGTTTTGCGACGGCCAGTGCCGTAATTTTGAGTCGCCGACATAATGAACTATTCCGTTAAAACTTCAGTTCTTGGGGCTGCTGAGCAGCATGAGGGTGTACAGCGCCCGCATAGACTTTCAGCTTGCGAAACATATCGCGACCCAGTGGGCCCTTCGGCAGCATGCCTTTGACCGCGATTTCGATCGGGGCTTCAGGCTTCTTGGAGATCAGGCCTTCAAAGTTGGAAGACTTGATACCGCCTGGGAAACCGGAGTGACGGTAGTACATTTTGTCTTGCGCTTTGTTGCCGGTAACACGTACCTGCTCAGCGTTGATGATCACGATGTAGTCACCGGTATCAACGTGCGGGGTGTATTCAGGCTTGTGCTTGCCACGCAGACGGCTGGCGACTTCAGTGGCCAGACGACCCAGGGTCTGACCAGCGGCGTCGACGACAAACCAGTCGCGCTGAACTGTTTCCGGTTTTGCAGTAAAAGTTGTCATTCTTTAATAGCCTCAGGGGCCGCCCTGTAAATTAGACGGCGGATCTTACTGAATAGTGCGTACTTTGACAAGTCAAAGGCAGCCGGATACAGACGCTATCGGGGGCTCGGGTCGGCGCGTCCGTTCAACGGCAAGATTCTTCGGCAGGCGGCGCATCACTTCCACTGCAGAAAGAGGTGGGCAATTATGCAGATTGCGAAAAAAAATTCAACCTGCTTTTATGATTGTTTTCCCCTGAAGGAGTACCCGATGGATTACCGACAGCTGGGCCGCACCGATCTGAACGTCAGCGCCATTGCGTTGGGCACCATGACCTGGGGCGAGCAGAACAGCGAGGCAGAGGCTTTCGCGCAGATCGAACGGGCCAAGGGCGCGGGGATCAACTTCCTCGATACCGCAGAAATGTACCCGGTACCGCCCAAGGCCGACACCTATGCCACCACCGAACGCTACATCGGCAACTATTTCAAAAGCCGTGGCGACCGCGCCGACTGGATACTCGCCAGCAAGATCGCCGGCCCCGGCAACACGATTGACTACATCCGCGATGGCTACCTGCGTCACAACCGCAAGCACATCACCCAGGCGCTCGACGCCAGCCTCAAGCGCCTGCAGACCGACTGGATCGACCTCTACCAACTGCACTGGCCGGAACGCAGCACCAATTTCTTCGGCCAACTGAGCTACAGGCACAAGGACGAAGACGACCTCACCCCCCTGGAAGAAACCCTCGAAGCCCTGGATGAACAGGTCAAGGCCGGCAAGATCCGCCACATCGGCCTGTCCAACGAAACCCCATGGGGCACCATGAAGTTCCTCGCCCTGGCCGAAGCCCGTGGCTGGCCGCGCGCGGTGTCGATCCAGAACCCCTACAACCTGCTCAACCGCAGCTTTGAAGTGGGCCTGGCGGAAATCGCCATCCGTGAGCAGTGCGGTTTGCTGGCCTACTCACCGCTGGCGTTCGGCATGCTCAGCGGCAAGTACGAAGGCGGCGCACGGCCGGCCAAGGCGCGCCTGACCGAGTACAGCCGCTTCAGCCGCTACTTCAACCCGCAGTCGGAGGCGGCGTGCAGCCGGTATGTGGCACTGGCACGCGAACACGGCCTGGACCCGGCGCAGATGGCGCTGGCGTTTGTGACGCAGCAGCCGTTTGTGACCAGCAATATTATTGGTGCCACCAGCCTTGAGCAGTTGGACAGCAATATTGCCAGTGCTGATCTGAAACTGTCGAAAGAGGTGCTGGAAGGAATTGAGGCGATTCAAAAGGATCATCCGAATCCGGCGCCTTGATCGACCTTCAGGCCGCCATCGCAGGCAAGCCAGCTCCTACATTTTGATCTGTGAATACCGTCAAATGTGGGAGCTGGCTTGCCTGCGATGAGGCCATCAAGAGCACCAGACAATCAAAGCGCCCGCGCAATAATCTCCTTCATGATCTCATTGGTCCCCGCATAAATACGCTGCACCCGCGCATCCGCCCACGCCCGGGCAATCGGGTACTCCCACATGAAGCCGTAGCCGCCGTGCAACTGCACGCACTCATCGAGCACCTTGCATTGCAGGTCCGTGGCCCAGTACTTGGCCATCGCCGCTGTCGGCACATCCAGCTTGCCTTCCAGGTGCAGTGCCATGCATTTATCCACAAACACACGACCGATCTGAATCTCGGTAGCCATCTCGGCCAGCTTGAATCGGGTGTTCTGGAAGTCGGCAATCGCCTTGCCGAACGCCTTGCGCTCGCGGGTGTAATCCAGGGTCCATTGCAATGCCGCTTCGGCTGAAGACAGCGCACCTATCGCCACGGTCAAACGCTCTTGAGGCAGCTCCTGCATCAGGTATGCGAAGCCCATACCGGCCTGGCCCAGCAAGTTTTCCTTGGGCACCCGCACGTCCTGGAAAAACAACTCCGAGGTGTCCTGGGCCTTCATGCCGACTTTCTCCAGGCGCTTGCCCTTGTCGAAACCGGGCGTGCCAGCCTCCACCAGAAACAGGCTGGTGCCCTTGGCGCCGGCCTTGGGATCGGTCTTGGCGACTACGATCACCAGATCGGCCAGGTAACCGTTGGTGATAAAGGTCTTGGAGCCGTTGATGACGTACTCATCGCCGTCCAGCACTGCCGTGGTCTTGACCCCTTGCAGGTCGGAACCGGCGCCCGGCTCGGTCATGGCAATTGCCGTGACCATCTCCCCGCTGATCAACTTGGGCAGGTATTTGTGCTTAAGCGCTTCACTGCCGTAATGCAGGATGTAGGGCGCGACGATATCCGAATGCAGGGAAAAACCGATGCCGGTCAACCCCAGGCGGCTGACTTCTTCGATCACTACCGCGCTGTAGAGGAAATCTGCGCCCAGGCCGCCATATTCCTCCGGCAGGTGGGAACACAACATGCCCGCCTCCCCCGCCTGGTTCCACAGGCTACGATCGATATAGCCCTGCTTTTCCCATTGCCCATGAAAGGGCGCGGCGTGTTTTTCGAGGAAGGTGCGCACGCTCTCGCGGAAGAGTTCGTGCTCCGAGCTGAACAAGGTTCTGGGGATCATGAGTCACCTGCGTGGATTGTCGGACAAGGACGAGCCCACAGAGCCTATGCCCCGATGGCGTCACGGGACACTGGACACATGCGACAAAAAATAAGACGATCCAGCCGTCTGGTGACCACTTTCCCCTATAAGAATAAATGAAATTATGTCTAACCAAATCTCCACGCCCTTGCGGCGCGTCAGCATTTTGGCCATTGATCGGGTATTCGCTTCCACCCTCATGCAAGCCAAGGACTTCTTCCATCTGGCCAGCCTGCGTTACGGTAAACAGCAGGGCCTGGGCTTGACCCCAGGGTTCGATACGCGTCTGGTCAGCCCCGACGGACAGTCAGTGCGCAGCTTCAGCGATGTGATCATGCCGGTGGACGGCGGCCTGGAAGATGCCGATATCATCGTGCTGCCGGCCTTCTGGGACGACTTCGACGCCCTGTGCACCCGCTACCCGCAAGTGTTGCCGTGGCTGCGCGAACAACACGCCCGCGGCGCCGTGCTGTGCGGTGAAGCCACCGGGGTGTTCTGGCTGGCCGAAGCCGGGCTGCTCGATGGCAAGGAGGCGACCACCTACTGGCGGTTCTTCAATGCTTTCAGCGAGCGCTTCCCCAAGGTGCAGCTCAACCAGGACAAGCACCTGACCGATGCCGATAACTTGTATTGCGCCGGCGGCACCACCTCGGCCTGTGACCTCTACATCTACCTGATCGAACGCTTCTGCGGCGCCAACATCGCCCAGGCCGTGGCCCGTGACATCCTCTATGAGGTGCAGCGCAGCTATTCGCCGGGGCGTATCGGTTTTGGCGGCCAGAAGCTGCACCAGGACGTGATCATCCTGCAGATCCAGCACTGGCTCGAAGAACACTTTGCCGACAAGTTCCGCTTCGAAGACGTGGCCCGGGAACACGGCATGAGCATCCGCAACTTCATGCGGCGCTTCCAGACCGCCACCGGTGACAAGCCGCTGCATTACCTGCAACGGTTGCGCATCGAGACGGCAAAGGGCCTGCTCTCAGGCAGCCGCAAGAGCATCAAGACCATCAGTTATGAGGTGGGTTACGACGATGCGAGTTTCTTTGCGCGGTTGTTCAGGCAGCACACGGAGTTGTCGCCGAATCAGTACAGACAGCAATTCCAACAGGCTGCCTGACCTCAGACCAACACAAACCACTGTGGGAGCTGGCTTGCCTGCGATGGCGGTGTATCAGCCAGCCTATAGTTGACTGATACACCGCCATCGCGGGCAAGCCCGGCTCCCACATTGGATCTCCATTGAGCTGGAGATTGATTAAGGCTTGTGTCCGCGCGACAGGAACTCGTGGGACTGCATTTCAAGCAGGCGGCTCAAGGTGCGCTGGAATTCGAAGTTCAAGCGACCGCCGGTGTACAGGTCCTTGAGCTCGACTTCCGCCGAGATGATCAACTTGACGTTGCGGTCGTAGAACTCGTCGACCATGTTGATAAACCGCCGCGCAATATCGTCGGTGGTCACGCCCATCTGCTCGACGCCGCTCAAGATCACCGCGTGGAAGATCTTGCCCAGCTCAATGTAGTCGTTCTGGCTGCGCGGGCCGTCGCACAGTTGGCGGAACTCGAACCAGGCCACGTCATCGCAGGTACGCAAGGCGATGATTTCGCGGTTCTCGATCATCAGCTTGTCGTTTTCCACCGCCTGGGTGCATTCCGGCGTCAGCGCGCGGAAGCTTTTTTTCAGGCTGTCGTGCGCCGCCTGGTTCAGCGGGAAGTGGAACAGCTCGGCTTGCTCCAGGTGGCGCAGGCGGTAATCGACGCCGCTGTCGACGTTGACGATATCGGTATTCTGCTTGATCAGCGCAATGGCCGGCAGGAAGCGCGCACGCTGCAGGCCGTCCTTGTACAAACCGTCGGGCACGATGTTCGACGTGGCAACCAGGGTCACACCGTTCTTGAACAGCTCTTCCATCAGCGTGCCGAGGATCATGGCGTCGGTGATGTCGGAGACGAAGAACTCATCAAAGCAGATCACCCGCGCTTCTTGGGAGAAGCGCTTGGCGATGATGGTCAGCGGGTTTTTCTCGCCCGGCAGGGTTTTCATCTCTTCGTGCACGCGCTTCATGAAGCGGTGGAAGTGAGTACGGACCTTTTCCTTGAATGGCAGCGCTTCAAAGAAGGTGTCTACCAGATAAGTCTTGCCCCGGCCGACGCCCCCCCAAAAGTACAGGCCCTTGACCGGCGTATGGTCTTTCTTGCCAAACAGCTTGCTGAACATCCCCGGCTTGCTTTGCGAGGCCGCGACCAGATCGTCGTACAGGCGCTGCAAATGACGCACAGCATTTTCCTGGGCCGCGTCATGGAAGAATTCAGGGCGTTTCAGATCAGCTTGATATCGTTCTAGGGGCGTCATAATTTCGTTAGCAAGGCAACAAAAACGGGCCGACACTGTAACGACGGCCCTGGAGAATGGCAATCAACCCTTGGTCGGGTTAATCCTCGATTGGAGTCAACGCAGCGCGCAAGGCTTCGATGGCCGCGTCACGCGATGCTTGATCGGCGTACTCGGCACTGTCAGCCACGGCGGCGCCGTCCAGCCATACGCTGAAGCTCAGAGCCTGCGCACGCACGTCCAGCGCATCACCACTTTGCAATTGTTTGGTCACAGCGCCAGCCGCTTTGCCATCGGTAAAGTTGCGCGATAGCAGCAGTTGCTCACCATCAGCGGCCAGCAGGCGAAAGCGGAAGCTGCCATCGTCTTCACGAAAACTCACAAAACGCGCAGCCTTCGCCGCTTTTTTCTTGGTGGCAGCCGGCGCCGCAGCCTGGTTGACGAACGAACGCAGGCCCACTGCTTCACGCAGTTCGGCGAGGAATGGCGCGGCCACGGCACGGGCTTTCTTGGCTCCGACCAGCAGCAGGTCTTCCATATCGGAGGGGCGCGACATCAGTTGGTGGTAACGCTCGCGCGCTTCACCAAGTTGGCCGTCGAGCAGCTGGAACAGACGATTCTTCGCCTCGCCCCAGCCCAGGCCTTGCAGCAGCTCACCACGGAATTCTTCTTCCTGCGCCTTGGTCGCGAACGCCTGGTACAGGGTGAACAGGTGCGAATTGTCCGGGTCCTTGGCTTCGCCCGGCGCACGCGAGTCGGTCACGATCCGCGAGATCGCGTCTTTCATGTCCTTGGCGCTGGTGAACAACGGGATGGTGTTGTCGTAGCTCTTGGACATCTTGCGGCCATCCAGGCCCGGCAAGGTGGCGACGCTTTCTTCGATCAGCGCCTCGGGCATGGTGAAGAACTCTTTACCGTTGCCGAACAAGTGGTTGAAACGCTGGCCGATGTCGCGAGCCATTTCCACGTGCTGGATCTGGTCGCGACCAACTGGCACCTTGTGCGCGTTGAACATCAGGATGTCAGCGGCCATCAGCACCGGGTAGCTGTACAGGCCCATGCTGATGCCCGCATCCGGGTCTTCGCCGTTTTCCACGTTCTTGTCCACCGACGCCTTGTACGCATGGGCGCGGTTGAGCAGGCCCTTGGCGGCAACGCAGGTCAGCAGCCAGGTCAGCTCGGGAATCTCCGGGATGTCCGACTGGCGATAGAAGGTCACACGGTTCACATCCAGGCCACCGGCCAGCCAGGTCGCGGCGATTTCCATGCGCGAGCGCTGGATGCGCTGCGGGTCGTCGCACTTGATCAGCGCGTGGTAGTCGGCCAGGAAGTAGAAGGAGTCGGCATTCGCGTCTTCGCTGGCGAGGATCGCCGGGCGGATCGCACCGGCGTAGTTGCCCAGGTGCGGCGTGCCGGTGGTGGTAATGCCGGTGAGGATTCGGGTACGGGTCGTCATGGGTGATCGCTTGTCATCAATTCGAAAGGCGTGGCAGCACCAGATCCTTGAGATCGGTCAGCTTGCCATGAAAAAAGTGTCCGCATTCTGCCACTTTCAGCAACTCATGGGGGCGTTTCAGGGCGGCGGACCAGTCGTAGACCAGTTGCGGGTCGACCACTTCATCGCTTTCCGGTTGGATCAGGGTCAACGGGCAGCCTTGGGGCAACACATCTGCATCGCCAAGGCGCATCACGGCGGCAGCCACCATAAACAGGTGCGCAAGCTTTTCACCCTTGGCCTCCAGACG
Organism: Pseudomonas sp. OST1909; assembly: GCF_015277575.1. Taxonomy (NCBI): domain Bacteria; kingdom Pseudomonadati; phylum Pseudomonadota; class Gammaproteobacteria; order Pseudomonadales; family Pseudomonadaceae; genus Pseudomonas; species Pseudomonas sp. OST1909. The sequence goes on along the minus strand of NZ_CP063780.1, from coordinate 1,267,993 downwards.
GCCGCCGAGACTGGCCGCGACATAGCCACCGAAGGAAAAACCCAACAAGGTGATCGGCAGTTCGGGATGTTTTGCCCGCAGCCAGGTGACGGCCGCTTCGGCATCGTCGACCTCACCACTGGCCATATCGTGTGTACCGGCGCTGGCACCGACGCCACGATAATTGAAACGCAAAGTAATCAAACCGGCATCGCGCGCAGTGCGTTGCAGGGTCGACACCACTTTATTGAGCATGGTCCCACCCTGCACCGGGTTAGGGTGGCAGATCAGCGCCAGGCCACGTGGTTCGGGGTGATCCAGGTACAAGGCTTCCAATTGGCCCACCGGGCCATCGATCAAAACGGGGGTTTCACGCATGAGCAAGGATGAACTCCGTGACCTCTCAAGGGGTCGACTCGTCTAGCTAAAAGTCTGTGCATGGCATCATTGCGAGCTTAATCGCGGTATACAGCGCAGGTTTGAGCCGTTAACGTAAAGCAAAGCCGTTTATAGAGGAAGGACTCGTGGAACACTCGCTCTTAGTTTGGTTGTTGCCGACTCTTGCCCTGGTTGCCGGTGTCGCCATTGGATTCCTGGTTGCCCGCCTGCTGCCGAATGCCGCGCCTAACCGCACGCAGCGTCAGCTGGATGACATTCAGGAACGTTTTGACAGTTATCAGAACGAGGTTGTTACCCACTTCAACAGCACCGCGACCCTGGTCAAGAAGCTCACCCAGAGCTACCAGGAAGTACAGGATCACCTCGCCGAAGGCGCTAATCGCCTGGCCCTCGACGACATCACCCGCCAGCGCCTGCTGGCTGCGCTGCATTCCGATGCACCGCAAACCCCACGGGAACGCCTGACCCCGCCACGGGAAAACCAGGAGCCACCACGGGACTACGCGCCAAAGACGCCGAACGCCCCAGGGATGCTGGATGAGCATTACGGCTTGAAGAAGTAAGTCGTCCTCAAGCAACAAAAAGCCCGGCTGATCGATGATCAGCCGGGCTTTTTTTGGGCGCCACTTCAAGAACAATGCAGATCAATGTGGGAGGGGGCTTGCTCCCGATAGCGGTGGATCAGCCAATGCATCTGTTACTGACAGGCCGCCCTCGGGAGCAAGCCCCCTCCCACACTTACCGAGCGTGAGCTTAAGTAAGCTGTTGCTCCTGCAACCGCCCACCCTCGATGCGCACATGCCGCCCATGGAAACGCTTGAGGCTGCTGCGGTGGCCGACGCTGACGATGCTCAATCCCGGCAATTCATCGATCAATGCCTGGTACAAGGTTGCCTCATCTTCTTCATCCATCGCCGAGGTCGCTTCATCCATATACAGCCACTGCGGTGCGAACAACAACGCACGGGCAAAGGCCAGGCGCTGTTGCTCACCCGGCGAAAGCATGCGTTGCCAGTGGTTGGCTTCATCCAGGCGATTGACCAGGTGCGGCAGGCGGCAGGTTTGCAGGACCTGTGCATAACGTTCTGCCGGATAGACGCTGTCGTCTTGTGGATAACTCAGCACCGCCTTGAGCGTACCAATCGGCAGGTAAGGCTTCTGCGGCAGGAACAGGTAGCGCGTCGCCGGCAACCGAATGCTGCCATGACCTGCGGGCCAAAGATGGCCCATCGCCCGCAGCAAGGTGCTCTTGCCGCTACCGGAACGCCCGCTGAGCATCACGCGCTGACCAGGCTCCACGGTCATGTCGGCGTCGGTGAGCAGGTGACGGCCGTCGGCCAGGTCCATGCCCAGATCCGTGATCTCCAGGCGCTCGCCGTCAGGGCGTACATCGATGGCCGGGGCTCGCTGCTCGTTGTCGCTCATGGCTTGCTGGAAACTCAGCAGACGATCACTGGTGGCGCGCCATGTCGCCAGTTCCGAGTAGGCGTTGATAAACCAGCTGAAGTTTTCCTGCACGTTGCCAAATGCCGAGTTGATTTGCATCAGCTCGCCCAGCTCGATCTTGCCGCTGAAGTAGCGCGGCGCGGCCACGATAAACGGGAAGATGATCGCAATCTGGCTGTAGCCGGCGGTGAAAAAGGTCAGGCGCTTGGACACTTTCATGATGTCCCAGAAGTTGTGCCAGACCTTGCCGAAGCGCGTACTCAGGCGCTGCCTTTCATTCGGCTCGCCGTTGTACAGGGCAATGCTCTCTGCATTCTCACGCACCCGCACCATGGAAAAACGCAAGTCTGCCTCGAAGCGTTGCTGCTGGTTGCTCAGGCCGATCAAGCGGCGGCCGATCAGGTGCGTCAGCCAACTGCCCACGGCGGCGTACAGCAACGCGCACCAGAACATATAGCCGGGGATGGTGATGCCAAACACTTCGATGCTGCCCGATACGCCCCACAGGATGATCGAGAACGACACCAGGCTGACCACATTACGCAGTAACCCAAGGCCGAGGCTCAAGGTGCCGGAGGTGAAGTTGTTGAGGTCTTCGGAAATCCGCTGATCTGGGTTGTCGGTATAACCACCCTGTTCCAGCTGGTAGTAATTCTTGTGGGCCAGCCACCGGGTGAAGTGTTGTTCGGTGAGCCAGGCGCGCCAGCGGATCGTCAGCATCTGGGTCAGATAGAGACGGTAGACCGCGCCGAGAATCGCCACCGCCGCAATGCCGCCGAAATAACCTATCAGTTGCCAGAAGGCGGCGGTGTCCTTCTTCTCCAGGGCGTTGTAGAAATCCTTGTACCAGTGATTGATCCACACGGAAATCGCCACGCTGAACAGCGACAGGCCAATCACTGCAGCCAGCAACAGCCAGGCCCTGCCCTTCTCTTCGCTGCGCCAATAAGGCGTGATCATGGCCCAGGTTCGGCGGAAGAATTGCCCACGCACCGCATCGTTGACCGCGCAATATTCAGCGTTCTGATTCATTGTTCAGGCTCGGTAGGAAAACATCACAGGCGTTTGAACCGATCATAGGTGATCGGTTCGTGCATCCGTGCAGCCTGAAGCAGGTTGTTCAGTCGCCGTTCAGCGTCGTACCGGGCGCTTCTGCAACTTGCGCTGCAAGGTACGGCGGTGCATGCCCAAAGCACGGGCAGTGGCGGAGATATTGCCTTCGTGCTCGGTCAGCACGCGCTGGATATGCTCCCATTGCAGGCGGTCCACCGACATCGGGTTTTCCGGTACCAGGGTGTCAAGGTCGGCGTGCTCGGAAAGCAGAGCGGCCAGCACGTCGTCAGCGTCCGCCGGCTTGCAAAGGTAGTTGCAGGCGCCGCGCTTGATCGCCTCGACAGCGGTGGCGATGCTGGAGTAACCGGTGAGGATCACCACGCGCATTTCCGGGTCGAGCTCCAGCAGCTTGGGCAGCAGCACCAGGCCGGAGTCGCCGTCCATTTTCAGGTCGAGGGCGGCGTAGTCGGGCAGGTCGGCCTGGGCGATGGTCAGGCCTTCTTCGGCAGACCCTGCGGTGCTGACGCGAAAACCGCGACGGCTCATGGCGCGCGCCATCACGCGGGTAAAGGTAGCATCGTCATCTACCAGCAACAGGTGCGGCAGTTCTTCGCCTTCGACTTGGATCTCGTCACTCATCGATATCTCCTCGTGCGACACGGGGCAGGCGCAGCTCGGTGAGCGTGCCACCTTCCTCATGACTATAGAGCTTCACTGAGCCGCCCGCGCGGGTCACGCTGGCCTTGCTCAAAAACAGGCCCAGGCCGAAGCCTTTGCCCTTGGTGGTAAAGAAAGGTTTGCCGATCTGCTCGGCAATGGCCAGCGGCACGCCCGCGCCGTGGTCACGAATGCTGATGGTGATGTTTTCGGCGTCCCAGTCCAACTGTACGCCGAGCCCTTCAGGGCAGGCGTCAGCGGCGTTGTTCAGCAAGTTGAGCAGCGCCTGGGTCAGGTCCGGCGGTGGCGCCAGGCGCGGTACGTTGCCTTGGCCCAGCAGGTTAAAGCGGTAACTGGCTTCGGGACGCATCAGGTGCCAACGGTTCAGGGCTTCATCGAGCCATTGGGTCACGTCCTGCATCTCAACTGCCAGGCGGCGGTTGGCTTCGGCAGCACGCACCAGTTGCTGCAGCGTCAGCTTGCATTGCTTGACCTGCTCCTGCAGCACACTCAAGTCGTCTTGCAGCGCGGGGTCGTGATGGTCCTGGGTCATTTCCTTGAGCAGCACGCTCATGGTCGCCAACGGCGTGCCCAACTCATGGGCGGCACCGGCAGCCTGGGTGGCGACGGCCAGCAATTGCTGGTCGCGCAGCCCTTCTTCGCGGCGAATGGCGCGCAGCTCTTCCTGGCGACGCAGCTCTTCGGCCATACGTGCGGCGAAAAAGGTAATGACGGCGGCAGACAGGGCAAAACTCAACCACATCCCGTAGATTTGCAGGTTTTCCCGGGCGATAGGGAAGGTCTGCAACGGGTAGAACTGAGCCAGCAACAGGGTGTACAGCGTCAGCGCGATCCCCGAAAGCACCACCGAGTAGCGCCATGGCAACGTCACCGCAGCGATGGTCAGTGGCACCAGGTAATACGAAACGAACGGGTTGGTGGACCCACCGGAGAAATACAGCAACACGCTGTGGATAAACAGGTCGCAAGCCAATTGCAGGGCATATTCCAACTCGGTCACCGGCCAGGTGGTGCGCAGCCGTATGGCGGTAAATGCACACAACACGGTGGAAAAACCCAGGGTCACAGCCAGTTGCAGCCAGGGCAGCGGCAGCAGGTCGAACCAATAGGCAAGCCCGACGGAACCGGCCTGTGCGGCCAATACCAGGGTGCGAATGAACGTCAGGCGCCAGAGGTTCTGGCGAGTGGCGGAAGTCAGTTTTACGGCGGCGAGCATGAGCTCTCCCGATGAGCGCTGCAGGCGGATCGGCACGAGTATAAACGAAGCAGACCGGCTGGCACGGCGCGTGTGGCTCTTTGACGCAGGCCGGCTAAATGACCGTTCGTCGGCGCCCGCATAACTTGTAGGTAATGTGTAAACCCGAAGAACCCGGTGCCAGCGTCTACAGTCTTACCGAGCACGACTACTTCAAGGAGCTTCCATGTCTCGTTTCATTCGCAGTGCAGCCATCATCACTCTCAGCGCCAGCGCCATTGCCAGCCTGCCGGCCATGGCCGCCGATGCACTGAACTACAACCAGATCTCCCTGCGCGCCGAAGTCAGCCAGGAAGTGGCCCGCGACAAGATGATCGTCACCCTCTATACCGAGTCGCAAAACGCCGACCCGGCCAAGCTTGCCGCTGAAATCACCACCACCATGAACACGGCCTTAGGCCAGGCCCGCGAAGTCAAAGGCGTGACCCTGCGCCAGGGCAGTCGTAACAGCTACCCGATCTACGACAACAAGAACCAGAAGATCACCGGCTGGCGTGAGCGCGCCGAACTGCGCCTGGAAAGCGCGGACTTCCCGGCGCTGTCCAAGCTCACCGGCGAGCTGTTGAACACGCTGAAAATGGAAAACATGGACTTCGCCATCGCCGATGCCACGCGCAAGGCCAGCGAAGATGCGTTGCTCAAGGACGCGGTTACTGCGTTCAAGGCCCGTGCGCAACTGGCTACCGATGCACTGGGCGGCAAGGGTTACAAGATCGTCAACCTGAACTTCAACACCAATGGTTACCCGATGCCTTTTGCTCGCGGCGGGATGATGATGAAGGCGGCCATGGCAGATTCTGCACCGACGCCAGACGTTGAAGCGGGCACCAGCCAAGTGAGCATGAGCGCCGATGGAGTGATCGAAGTTTTACCGTAAGTCTTCGCGAGAACACCACTGCGTAACCTTCACCGGTTACGCAGTGGTGTTGCCGCCCACGGAACACTCAGACCGCTACCACACACCAAGTAACTTGATACTACAGCCTTACTCCAATCTATCTAAACCTCGCCCTCACGACACCACTCGTCAAACATTGCGAATGCAGGCCTGGAACTTACGGCACTCAACTTTCCACCCAGGGTTGCCATGCACATCATCTTGAATCAGAACATCGAACAGGTTAATTGCCACACACGGACGTACTGACAACAGAATATTACACATATCGATTTCTTTGTTTCTCGATGAACGGCAGTTATTTACCCAATAATTAATGTGAGTCGATAATGAATATAACGCCGTCTCTCGCTCCCACACTCGTCGTTCCCTCTTTCCCTCCCACACATGATCGCCAGCGTCGAGCGCTTGATGATTTACCCGCAACGCAAACCCGGCAGCAGGCAGAACAAACCTCTTCAAAACATCCAAAAAAATTGCTCGACCACCCCCCGTTTCCCATGCCTACACCCGCCCATGAACTCGATACCTCCAAAAGCATCATCTATGGGTCAGTCAACGTTATTCCGCCAACCGCGGGTTATACACAGCAAGAGCGAATGCATCGTATCGATGCCTATACCGGTCGAGTCGTCGCGCACATTCAACACATCGAAAATGGCAGCGACGCAGAACGCAATATCAGCTTCCAGCAAACTCGCCCGTTTCTAGAACCCGCAGGTTACTTCAGCGGCGGGTTGCTAGCAGCCGGCTACGATCCCCATGAAAAAATCTCGGTGACCTTCCACTCCTATGTAGGAATGGGCAAGCCCAAGGAGGAAACCAACAAAGAGGTACGCACCTATTTTGCATGGGAGATTGCAGCCGGCGCTCTTGCGCACGACCAGGTGTCAAGGGGCGGCCCGTTGAACTTCCAGGACATGCACATCAACCCGCAAGATAAAAACAAGCTTCACGAACTGGATTCCTTGGGCAGCCAGCTCCAAGGCCATTGGGAAAATGAAATAGCGGCGCCCATGCGCGACGCCTCGGGGCAACTGGCGAAGCGATCGGGCAAAGCGGATGCCTATGTGTTGCGAGGAATACTACAAAGTCTGCATGACGACAATTCCAGTAACAAACACCTAACCCCCGCTGCGCGAGCCGCCATTGTCCGCACACTTGAAGAAGACGGAAACGCGGTAATCCCCAACATATATGGTTATCCCTTAGAGGGTTATGCATTTATTCCTTATATCAACTATCACGGTGATTATGACCACCGCCCGAATAAGGGACTGATGATTGACTTAAAGAATGGCTCCGCCCGTGAAATACACGGTGATGACGACTTTGCCAGTTGGGCTAAAAACAATCAGGCTCAATTAGTTAGCCGCTTCAACGCTCGTGACAGGCAAGGCGGTCATGATGCTCACTGGGTAGGGGCCGGGTATGTACTCGATGCATTGATTCAGGATAACCATTCTACGTTTCCAGGAAGAAAAGGTCCGTTCACAGATCAGGCCGTACCGGTCCGGGAGACATTCAATTACACACAATCGCGAGACAGCGATTACTACTTGAAATTTGGCGACCTTAAAAACGGTATTGCCCCCCACTACCAGGCGATAAATGCCAAGAATGCACGCTGGACCGATCAAACCGAGGTCTTTGGCGCCTCCCAACAAAGTTGGAAAGCAGCCAAAGAGTTTTGGGGTAACACGTTTGGTTACTTACCGATCGTAGGCAATGTGGGCAACATTGTCTTCGGCGTACACGATGGCCTCTACGGCAAGACGGCCGATGATCGTGTCGCAGGTAACGCCGCGGCGGTAATTTCCAGCCTGCAACTGGCGCACGAGATTGCCCCCATTGGATTGGAAGCCGGACTTGGGGAGGCGGTTTTGACACCTGGCGCTCCCAGCGCAAAACCCTACAACTGGCGATTCAGTCAGGACACTAGCGATCTTGAACTCGTGCGCACGCCAAAAGCGTTGAGCGAGAGTGATACCAACCCGGTTGCAAATCACTCGGCGCCCCAGGTGAACCCGTTGCGGCCCAGCCACGCGGGGATGATCAGCGAACATGCCATCCCTGACGGCGAGCAGTTGATTGAAAAGGCCGCGCACAACCAGAAGGGCATCTATCAGCTCAAGAACACCGCCACCGGCGAAGATCACTGGTTTATCCGCTACACCGATGGGACAGGCGTCCCTGGCGTATATGAAATAAAAAGCAACTTCAAACCTAGCAATGACTACGTGCAGATTATTGATCGCTCCGGAAAGATTGTATTGACCGTGCATTCAGCCGGTGACGGAAACTGGGTTCGCAATGCAGCCAATGGGGGGGTGAGGTGGCCGTGGCAGCGTTCACCATCGCCAACACCCAGTGAAAATCTGACCCCCCATTTTTCGGACCTGTTCGCCGACGTCGATCAACAGGCCGTGGCGCGAGCCGACAGATTCGACCAATTCATGAAAGTGGATGAGACCAAACCTTACGCCGTATCGACCCGCGGCTATGAAGAAAACGGCGTTGTTAAAAGAAAGCTGAATATTGGCTGGGAGGCCCCCAGGGAGAAGTTCGAAATGTTGCCCTCGGAGCGAGCGGCTCCTTCGCCTCTGAGCGAGACCAATTATTCAGAGCACTTTCTTACCGACCTGAATCGTAACAACTACACGGTCATCAAAAGCTCAAAAGGCGGCGATATCGAATTGCCCCTGGATGCCGTTGGAAAAACGCCAGAGGCTACGAGACTGAACCGTCTCAAACAATTCGAAAAGGCAATTCCCGATGCAGAACTGCGATCCCGTATCTCCGAGGTCGCCCATCAAGGATCAGTATTTCCCGCCCATTGGGAGTTGCTCCAAAGCATGAAAGACGGTTACGGCGTCACAGCAAGCAATGCTTCTTACTTTATTGAATACGACCCGACACGCAATGAAGCCCGAGTCAAAGTCGTCACCACGTGGTTTGTAAGCGATGTCAGCGATCACGTTCCAAAAGTGATTCCGGATTTAGAGGCAACCACCGTTAGAACCTTCACTATTGGCGAGAACAATGATGTGTCCGGCGCCCTTTACACGATTGACGATTACGCTCCAACTCACCTGGAAGTGTCGATCCCCGATGATCTCCCTCAGTAATCAAGGGCACCCTTTGATGCAGATGTCCCTACCTGAGTAACCGGAACGGCGGTAACCTCGGTGACCGCCGTTTTCGTTTAGGCAGCTTTGGTCTGCCTGCCATTTCAGGGGTCTCCATGGAAAGAATCGCCGTCAAGCCACTGCTCCTCGCCGCAAGCCTACTGGCTGTTATGCCGATGGCCCAGGCCGCAACCACCCTGGTCTACTGCTCCGAAGCCAGCCCCGCCGGCTTCGATCCCAGCCAGTACACCAGCGGCACCGATTTTGACGCGTCCGCCGAAACCGTGTTCAACCGCCTGACCCAATTCAAGCGCGGTGGCACCGAGGTAGAACCGGGTCTGGCCACGAGCTGGGATGTATCCAAGGACGGCCTGACGTATACCTTCCACCTGCGCGATGGCGTCAAGTTCCACACCACCGACTTCTTCACCCCGACCCGTGACTTCAACGCCGATGATGTGTTGTTCACCTTCAATCGCTTGCTCGATGCCGACAGCCCGTTTCGCAAGGCCTACCCCTCCGAATCGCCCTACTTCACTGACATGGGCTTGAACGCCACGATCAAGAGCGTCGACAAACTCGACGAACACACCGTGCGTTTCAACCTGAACAATGTCGATGCTTCATTCGTACAGAACCTGGCGATGAGTTTCGCCTCGGTGCAATCGGCCGAATATGCCGCCCAGCTGTTGAAAGAAGGCAAGGCCGAGCAGATCAATCAGAAGCCCATCGGCACCGGGCCGTTTGTGTTCAAGCGTTACCAGAAAGACGCGCAGATCCGGTATGTGGCCAACACACAGTACTGGAAGCCCGAGGACGTAAAGCTCGATAACCTGGTATTTGCGATCACCCCGGACGCCGCCGCGCGCCTGCAAAAACTAAAGGCCGGTGAATGCCAGGTCAGCGGTTACCCACGTCCTGCCGATATCGACGTGATGAAGCAAGATCCCAATCTGCGCGTGCTGCAACAAGCGGGTTTCAATCTGGGCTTCCTGGCCTACAACGTGACTCACCCGCCGCTGGACCAACTCAAGGTGCGCCAGGCGCTGGACATGGCGATCGACAAGCCGGCAATCATCAAGGCCGTATACCAGAGCGCCGGACAATTGGCGCAGAACGCGTTACCGCCGGCGCAGTGGTCTTATGACCCCGGCATCAAGGATGCCCCCTACGATCCGACCAAAGCCCGGTTGCTACTAAAAGAAGCAGGGGTTGCACCAGGTACCACCATCAATCTGTGGGCGATGACCGTACAACGCGCCTCCAACCCCAATGCGCGGATGTCCGCACAAATGATCCAACAGGATTGGGCCAAGGTCGGCATTAAAGCCAACATCGTCAGCTATGAGTGGGGCGAGTACATCAAACGCGCTAAAAATGGCGAACACGACGCAATGATTTACGGCTGGACCGGCGACAACGGCGACCCGGACAACTGGCTCGGCGTGCTCTACAGTTGTGCCGCAGTCAAGGGCAGCAACTATGCCAAATGGTGTAACCCGGCCTACGACAAGCTGGTGCAGCAAGCTAAGGTCAGCAATGATCGCGAGCAGCGTATCAAGTGGTATCAACAGGCGCAGAAAATCCTTAAGGAACAGGTACCTATAACGCCTATTGCAAACTCGACGGTTTTCCAGCCCCTGCGCAAGGAAGTGCGCGACTTCAAGATCAGCCCGTTTGGACTGACGCCCTTCTACGGTGTGAGTCTAGATAAGTAACATCGACGCCCCAACCGAGTGCGCTAGACGCCTCGGCTGGGCTTTTTTGGTGCGCACATTGCACCGAAAAAAACCATCAAATCGACGCTTTTATGGCAAAACTTTCATAATTGCGACATTCCTGTACGTTCGTACCACTGTTTGCCGCTCGTAACCGTTCAGCATCTTGCATTGGGTATGGCGCCTGCATAAGTATCCGCAGGCCGACTCACGAGGTCGCCCTCACCACCAAAAATGACAACAAATCATGAGGCCAACATGCTTAAACACGCAGTCCTTCCGTTATTAGTGAGCGCCGGCCTGATGGCCGCAGCCCCCGTAGCCCTGGCGGCAACTAACCTGGTGTTCTGCTCCGAAGGGAGCCCGGCCGGTTTCGACCCAGGCCAGTACACCACCGGAACAGACTTCGATGCCTCGGCCGAAACCATGTTCAACCGTCTGAGCCAGTTCGAGCGTGGCGGCACCGCTGTCGTTCCTGGCCTGGCCACCAGCTGGGACGTGTCCCCGGACGGCCTGACGTATACCTTCCACCTGCGCGAAGGCGTCAAGTTCCACACCACCCCGTACTTCAAGCCTACTCGTGAATTCTCGGCCGACGACGTACTGTTCACCTTCAACCGGATGATCAACAAAGACGATCCGTTCCGTAAGGCCTACCCCACTGAGTTCCCGTACTTCACGGACATGGGGATGGACACCAACATCAAGAACATCGAGAAAGTCGACGACCACACCGTCAAGTTCACCCTTGGCACCGTGGACGCGGCTTTCATCCAGAACCTGGCCATGAGCTTCGCGTCGATCCAGTCCGCTGAATATGCCGCGCAATTGTTGAAGGAAGGCAAACCCGCCGACATCAACCAGAAGCCGGTCGGCACTGGCCCGTTCGTGTTCAAGAGCTACCAGAAAGACTCGAACATTCGTTACACCGGCAACAAGGACTACTGGAAACCTGAAGACGTGAAGATCGACAACCTGATCTTCGCTATCACCACCGACCCGTCGGTGCGTATCCAGAAGCTCAAGAAAAACGAATGCCAGATCACTCTGTTCCCACGTCCGGCCGACCTCAAGGCGCTGGGCGAAGACAAAGACCTGAAACTGCCGCACCAGGCCGGTTTCAACCTGGGCTATGTGGCCTACAACGTGATGGACAAGGTCAAGGGCAGCGACCAGCCTAACCCGCTGGCTGACCTGCGCGTACGCCAGGCGCTGGACATGGCGGTGAACAAGCAGCAGATCATTGACTCCGTGTACCAGGGCGCCGGTCAGTTGGCCGTCAACGCCATGCCGCCGACCCAATGGTCCTACGACACCAGCATCAAGGACGCCAAGTACGACCCTGAAAAAGCCAAGGCGCTGCTCAAGGAAGCCGGCGTCAAGGAAGGTACCGAAATCGTCCTGTGGGCCATGCCGGTTCAGCGTCCGTACAACCCGAACGCCAAGCTGATGGCCGAGATGCTGCAGAACGACTGGTCCAAGATCGGTCTGAAGGTCAAGATCACCAGCTACGAATGGGGCGAGTACATCAAGCGTTCCAAAGGCGGCGAGAACCAGGCCATGATCATTGGCTGGAGCGGCGACAATGGTGACCCGGACAACTGGCTGAACGTGCTGTTCGGCTGCGACTCGCTGTCGGGCAACAACTTCTCCAAGTGGTGTGACAAGAAATTCGACGGCATCGTGAAAGAAGCCAAGGCCACATCGGATGTCGCCAAACGCACCGAGCTGTACAAGCAGGCGCAACATATCCTCAAAGATGCAGTCCCGATGACACCTATCGCGCACTCGACGGTGTATCAACCCATGCGTAATACCGTACAGGACTTCAAGATCAGCCCATTTGGCTTGAACTCCTTCTACGGCGTTAGCGTAAGCGGCAAGTAAGGATCAATAACGGCGACGTTTCACAACGTCGCCGTTATTCCATCCGCCAGGGCCGTAGGAAACAGACCACATTTGCAAGCGTTGCCGTCCTACAGCAACGAACTGCGCCTTATGTCTCCGTTACCTACAAGTCCAGTCAGAATTGGCGCATTTACTGCAAGGTCCACGTCCCATAACGTCGTAGGACAGCAGAGGCATCACTCTGGGAAATGGCACTTGCTGTGCGTGGGATCAGTGATGTCTCCCTGGCTGTGGCCAGCGGGATGGTTCGCTGTTGATAACTACAAACAAGGATCGGGATCGTCATGCGCCATACCACTGTTCTATCCGCGATGTTTGCCACCAGCCTGCTGGCCGTGGCCACGATGGGCCAGGCCGCCGAAAAGAAGAGCCTGGTGTTCTGCTCCGAAGGCAGCCCGGCAGGGTTTGACACTGCGCAATACACCACGGCCACCGACAACGATGCGGCAGAGCCTTTGTACAATCGCCTGGTTGAATTCGAAAAAGGCGCGACCGACGTAGTACCTGGGCTGGCGACCAAATGGGATATTTCGCCAGATGGCCTGACCTACACCTTCCACCTGCGTGAAGGGGTGAAGTTCCACAGCAACAAGGAGTTCAAGCCGACGCGCGACTTCAACGCCGACGACGTGCTGTTCACCTTCAACCGCATGCTTGACCCCGAGCATCCGTTCCGCAAGGCCTACCCTACCGAGTTTCCGTACTTCAACGGGATGAGCCTGAACAAGAATATCGCCAAGGTCGAAAAAACCGACCCGCATACCGTGGTGATGACCTTGAACACGGTCGACGCCGCGTTCGTGCAGAACATCGCCATGAGTTTCGCTGCGATCCTGTCCGCCGAATACGCCGAGCAGTTGCTCAAGCAAGGCAAGCCCAGCGACATCAACCAGAAGCCGATCGGCACTGGCCCATTTGTGTTCCAGCGTTACCAGAAAGACTCGCAGATCCGTTACGTGGGCAACAAACAGTATTGGGACCCGAGCCGGGTCAAACTTGACCAACTGATCTTCGCCATCAACACCGACGCCTCGGTACGGGTGCAGAAGCTCAAGGCCGGCGAATGCCAGGTCACCCTGCATCCGCGCCCCGCCGATGTAGACGCGCTGAAGGCCGACCCGAACCTGCAACTGCTGACCAAGCCTGGCTTCAACCTCGGCTACATCGCCTACAACGTGCGCCACAAGCCGTTCGACCAGCTTGAAGTGCGCCAGGCGCTGGACATGGCGGTGAACAAGCAGAGCATCCTCAACGCTGTGTACCAGGGCGCCGGGCAACTGGCGGTCAACGGTATGCCACCGACGCAGTGGTCTTACGATGACAGCATCAAGGACGCCGCCTACAACCCGGAAAAAGCCAAGGAGCTGCTCAAGGCCGCCGGCGTCAAGGAAGGCACCGAGATCACCCTGTGGGCGATGCCGGTGCAGCGCCCGTACAACCCCAACGCCAAACTGATGGCCGAGATGCTGCAGAACGATTGGGCCAAGATCGGCCTGAAAGTCAAAATCGTCAGCTACGAATGGGGCGAGTACATCAAGCGCACCAAGAACGGTGAGCACGATGTCAGCCTGATTGGCTGGACTGGCGACAACGGTGATCCGGACAACTGGTTGGGCACCCTCTACAGCTGCGACGCCATCGGCGGGAACAACTACTCCATGTGGTGTGACCCGGCGTACGACAAGCTGATCAAGCAAGCCAAGGTCGTGACCGACCGCGAACAAAGGACTGTTCTATACAAACAGGCGCAGCAACTGCTCAAGCAGCAGGTGCCGATCACGCCAGTCGCCCACTCGACGGTCAACCAGCCGTTAAGCGCCAAAGTCGAAGGTTTCAAGGTGAGCCCCTTCGGCCGCAACGTGTTCTCGGGCGTCAGCATTACCCCATAAGAAAATAACCGGATTACGGGGAGCGAAGTTCGCTTCCCGGCAAACGCGCAGGCTTTTGTTGGGAAAATTCCTACGCCAAACGTTTGCACAGGCTTGAACGAGTTCCACACCCAATAGCCGGTTCACCTAAAAAGACCGGCATTAAAAAAGAGAACCAAAGGAGCTTCACCCATGAAACTGAGCAGCAAAGCGCTTCTGGCCTTGGCCATCAGCAGCATCACGGCAACCGCCTATGCTGAAACGCAAAGCCAGGACTTCGTTCCTACCACCTTGGCCGGCACCAGCGCCCAAAGCGAGGCTAAAGGCTTCGTTGAAGACTTCAGCCTTGGCGGCACCACACGTAACTGGTACTCCCATGAAAGCAAATACCGTGGGGGCACCTTCGCGTACCAGAAGCATGGCCAGACCCTGACCGACCGTAACCGTACCAACTGGGTACAGGGCACCATCCTCAACGCCAGCTCGGGTTTCACCCAGGGCACTGTCGGCGTCAAGACCGAAGTGGCGGTTTACAACGCTCTGGTACTGGACCGCAGCAAGCGTGATATCAAGGGCGGCTCCAACCGTACCCTGGCGGACTCCAATGGTGACGCCGTAGACCAGTGGAGCAAACTGGGCCTGGCCAACGTACAGTTCCGCGTGTCCAACACCACCTTGACCGCCGGTCGCCAGAACTTCAGCAGCGGCATCGTCGACACCATCGGCAACCGTGCCTTGCCTTCTAGCTTCCAGGGTGTGAGCTTCAACAGCGAAGAGTTCAGCAACCTGTCGTTCCAGGGCGGCGTGTTTGACCGCGTTTCGCCACGTAGCGAACAGAGCCTGTCGAAATTCCGTACCGAATACGGCAATGGCGCGGAAACCGATAAAGTCTATACCCTGGGCGCGAACTACCAGCCGCTCAAAAGCCTGAAAACCAGCTTCTTCGCCGCCAACGTGAAAGACTTCTGGAACCAGTACTACTTCGGCGCCACCCACGAGCTGGGCGACGCGCAGCAGTTGGGCCTGACCACCGGTTTCAACTACTACAAAACCGTCGATGAAGGCAAAAAAGAGATGGGGGAAATCGACAACGATACCTTCTCCCTTTCCCTGGGCCTGACTCACCAGGCGCATAGCCTGACCTTCGCTTACCAGCAAGTGAACGGTAACGAGTACTTCGACTACCTGCACGAGACCAACGGCATCTACCTGGCCAACTCCCTGACCTCGGACTTCAACGGCCCGAACGAGAAGTCCTTCCAGATCGCCTACGCCATCAACATGGCCGAATACGGCGTGCCGGGCCTGAAGTTCAACGCCTACTCGGCGCGCGGCTGGGATATCGACGGCACCCACTACACCGGCAACGGTGGTCGGGCCAAGTTCGCCTACGACGGCATCCAGTCCCAGGACGGCGAGAAGCACCAGGAATACGGTATCGGCGCTTCCTACGCGGTCCAGAGCGGCCCGCTCAAGGCCACCGCGATTCGTGCCACCTACGTTGAACACCGTGGCAGCGAGTTCCAATCCGACGGCAGCATCAAAGAGTTCCGTCTGGTCACCACCATCCCATTCAACATCCTTTAATTAGCGCCAGGCAGACGGCGGGCTCAGGACGAGCTCGCCGTCTACGCTTTTCTGGTTCCATCGATTGCAGAGGGCTCTGAATGAAAATGCTCCCGCTACAAGCCGCCATGGCTGCCGCGCTGTTGAGCGTGGCGATCGGCGTTTCGGCCAAACCGCTGGTGGTGTGCACCGAAGCCAGCCCGGAAGGTTTCGACCCGGTCCTGTACACCACCGCCGTGACCGCCGATGCCGCCGCTGAAACCATGTTCAACCGTCTGGTGGACTTCAAGCCCGGTACTACCGAGGTGGTCCCTGCGCTGGCTAAAGACCTGCCGGAAATCAGTGCCGATGGCCTGACCTACACCTTCCACCTGCGTGACGATATCAAGTTCCACACCACCGACTATTTCAAACCCACGCGCAACCTGAACGCCGACGACGTGCTTTGGAGCTTCCAGCGCCAGCTGGACCCGAATCACCCTTGGCATAAAAAGTCCCTCGTGGGCTACCCGTACTTCGAAAGCATGGGGTTCAAGGAACTGCTCAAGAGCGTAGAGAAGATCGACGATCATACCGTCGTCTTTACCCTGACCCGTCCTGAAGCTCCGTTCCTGGCTGACCTGGGCATGGCATTCTCTTCAATCCATTCGAAGGAATACGCCGACCAGTTGCTCAAATCCGGCAAGACCGAAGACCTCAATGCCAAGCCCATCGGCACTGGCCCGTTCATCTTCACCCGTTATCAGAAAGACGCCCAGGCACGCTTCAAGGCCAACCCCGACTACTTCCGCGGCAAGCCGGCGGTCGATCCGCTGATTCTGGCAATCACCGTCGATAACAACGTGCGCCTGCAGAAGCTCAAGGCCAACGAATGTCAGATCGCATTGTTCCCCAAGCCGGACGACATCCCAAGCATCAAGAAAGACCCGAACCTGAAAGTCGATGAACTGGCGGCGATGACCACCAGCTATACCGCATTGAACACCACCCGCAAATACATGAGCGATGCGCGGGTACGTCATGCAATCAATATCGCGTTCGACAAGACCGGCTATACCGAAGCGCTGTTCGGCAAAGGCAATGCAGTCGTGGGCACCGGCCCTTATCCACCGACATTGCTGGGTTTCAGTGAAAAGCTGAAAAACCCAGCGCGCGACCTGGACAAGGCCCGTGCCCTGCTCAAGGAAGCCGGCGTGCCGGAAGGCACCGAATTCACCCTGTTCACCCGTAACGGCGGCGGCCCGACCAACCCCAACCCGATGCTCGGCGCCCAGCGTATGCAAGCAGACCTGGCCCAGATTGGCTTGAAGATCAATATCAAGGTCATGGAATGGGGCGAGATGCTCAAGCGTGCCAAAAACGGCGAGCACGACATGGTTTCGGCGGGCTGGGTCGGTGATAACGGCGACCCGGATAACTTCCTGACGCCAAACCTGAGTTGCGATGCAGCCAAAAACGGCGAAAACTACGCCCGCTGGTGTAACAAAGAGTTTCAGGACTTGATCGACAAAGCCCGTGCAGTCGCGGAACCGGCCGAACGGGCCGCGCTCTATGAACAAGCACAGGATGTGTTCGAGAAAGACCAACCCTGGCTTCCCATGGCTTACCCGAAACTGTTCACCGCCCTGCGCAAGAACGTAGAGGGCTTCACCCAAAGCCCTCTGGGTACAAATAACTTCGCCACCACCCAGGTGAAGTAAATAAGAAAAACGCTCGGCACCGTCGACATTGACGGTGCCGAACCTGCCTAACCGGCTGATTGAGGTACACACCAAGATGTTTAGTTTTATTGCCCGCCGATTGGGGTTATTGATCCCCACGTTCTTCGGCATCACGTTGCTGACTTTTGCGTTGATTCGCATGATTCCAGGCGACCCCGTAGAAGTCATGATGGGCGAGCGGCGGGTTGACCCCGAAATGCACGCCCAGGCAATGGAGCGCCTTGGCCTTAACAAGCCGCTGTATGCGCAATACCTGGATTACGTCGGCAAGCTCGCCCAGGGCGACCTTGGCGAATCGCTGCGCACCCGCACCAGCGTGTGGACCGAGTTCACCGCCCTCTTCCCCGCGACCCTGGAACTGTCCATGGCCGCCCTGTTGTTCGCCGGTATCCTGGGCCTGTTGGCCGGGGTGATCGCGGCACTCAAACGAGGATCCCTGTTCGACCATGGGGTGATGGGCATCTCCCTGGCGGGCTATTCGATGCCGATCTTCTGGTGGGGCCTGATCCTGATCATGTTCTTCTCGGTAAGCCTGGGCTGGACCCCGGTTTCCGGGCGTATCGACCTGCTCTACGACATCGAGCCGCGCACCGGTTTCATGCTCATCGACACCCTGCTGGCCGACGAGCCGGACGCGTTCTGGGACGCCCTGCACCACCTGATCCTGCCGGCTATCGTGCTGGGTACCATCCCGCTGGCTGTGATCGCACGGATGACCCGCTCCTCGATGCTTGAAGTACTGCGCGAGGACTACATCCGCACCGCCAAGGCCAAGGGCCTGTCGCCGGCGCGCGTGGTATTCGTTCACGGCCTGCGTAACGCGCTGATCCCGGTACTGACCGTGGTCGGACTGCAAGTCGGCACGCTGCTGGCCGGTGCGGTACTGACCGAAACCATCTTCTCGTGGCCCGGCATCGGCAAATGGCTGATCGAAGCCATTGGCGCGCGGGACTACCCGGTGGTGCAAAACGGCATTCTGCTGATCGCCTGCCTGGTGATCCTGGTGAACTTCGTGGTGGATATCCTCTACGGCTTCGCCAACCCACGCATCCGTCACCAGCGCTGAGATCATGACCATGACTACCTCTACTCCAGTGTCAGCAGTCGATCAGAGCCTGCTGTACCCGTCCCCGTATAAAGAATTCTGGCAAGCCTTCTCCAAGAACAAAGGCGCGGTTGCCGGCCTGCTGTTCATGTTGCTGATCGTGTTCTGCGCGATCTTCGCTCCCTGGGTTGCCCCGCATAACCCCAGCGAGCAATACCGCGACTTCCTGCTGACCCCACCGGCGTGGCTGGAGGGCGGGCAGATGCAGTTCCTGCTCGGCACCGACGAACTGGGGCGTGACTTGCTCTCGCGCCTGATCCAGGGTTCGCGCCTGTCGTTGCTGATCGGCTTGTCATCAGTAGTGATGTCGCTGATCCCAGGCATCCTGCTGGGCCTTTTCGCCGGGTTCTTCCCGCGCTTGCTCGGCCCAACCATCATGCGCTTGATGGACATCATGCTGGCCCTGCCATCGCTGCTGCTGGCCGTGGCGATTGTCGCCATCCTCGGCCCTGGCCTGATCAACACCGTGATCGCCATCGCTATCGTGTCGTTGCCGTCCTACGTGCGTCTGACCCGCGCGGCGGTAATGGGCGAACTGAACCGCGACTACGTGACCGCCGCCCGCCTCGCGGGTGCCGGCCTGCCACGCCTGATGTTCATCACCGTGCTGCCTAACTGCATGGCACCGCTGATCGTACAAGCGACCTTGAGCTTTTCCTCGGCGATTCTCGATGCCGCGGCCCTGGGCTTCCTCGGCCTTGGCGTACAACCGCCAACCCCTGAGTGGGGCACCATGCTGGCTTCGGCCCGTGACTACATCGAACGCGCCTGGTGGGTCGTGAGCCTGCCTGGCTTGACCATTTTGCTCAGCGTGCTGGCAATCAACTTGATGGGTGACGGCCTGCGCGATGCGCTGGACCCGAAACTCAAGAACGCCGCCTGAGGAGATTCCCATGTCACTGTTAGAAATCAAGAATCTCAACGTCCGCTTCGGCGACAAGACCGCCGTACCGGTGGTCGATGGCCTAGACATTTCCGTCGACAAAGGCGAAGTACTGGCGATCGTTGGCGAGTCGGGCTCGGGTAAATCCGTGACCATGATGGCGCTGATGGGCCTGATCGAGCATCCCGGCATCGTTACCGCCGATGCGCTGAACTTCGACGGCAAGGACATGCTCAAGCTGAGCAACCGCCAGCGCCGCCAGATCGTCGGCAAAGACCTGGCGATGGTGTTCCAGGACCCGATGACCGCGCTGAACCCCAGCTACACCGTGGGTTTCCAGATCGAAGAAGTGCTGCGCCTGCATTTGAAAATGTCCGGCAAGCAAGCGCGCAAGCGTGCGATCGAGCTGCTGGAAAAAGTCGAAATCCCAGGCGCCGCCAGCCGCATGGACGCCTACCCGCACCAATTGTCTGGCGGTATGAGCCAGCGTGTTGCAATCGCCATGGCAATTGCCGGCGAGCCCAAACTGCTGATCGCCGATGAGCCGACCACTGCGCTGGACGTGACCATCCAGGCGCAGATCATGGAGCTGCTGCTGGCGCTGCAAAAAGAACAGAACATGGGCCTGGTGCTGATCACTCACGACCTCGCGGTGGTGGCTGAAACTGCCCAGCGCGTGTGCGTGATGTACGCAGGCCAAGCGGTGGAAGTCGGCCAGGTGCCGCAACTGTTCGACATCCCGGCGCACCCGTACAGCGAAGCGTTGCTCAAGGCGATTCCCGAGCACAGCCTCGGCGCCACGCGCCTGGCCACGCTGCCGGGCATCGTTCCCGGCCGCTATGACCGTCCGCAGGGCTGCTTGCTGTCACCGCGCTGCCCGTATGTGCAGGACTCCTGCCGCGCCCAGCGTCCAAGCCTTGACCCGAAAAGCAACAGCCTCGCCCGCTGCTTCTACCCGCTGAACCAGGAGGTGGCGTAATGGCCGTCGTACTTACCGCCCGCGACCTCACCCGTCACTATGAAGTGTCCCGTGGCCTGTTCAAGGGCCACGCCACCGTGCGTGCTCTCAATGGCGTGTCCTTTGAGCTGGAAGCCGGCAAGACCCTCGCGGTGGTGGGCGAGTCGGGTTGCGGCAAATCCACCCTGGCCCGTGCCCTCACGCTGATTGAAGAGCCGTCTTCGGGCTCGTTGAAAATCGCCGGCCAGGAAGTGGCCGGTGCCGACAAGGCCCAGCGCAAGCAATTGCGTAAAGACGTGCAGATGGTGTTCCAAAGCCCGTATGCGTCGTTGAACCCACGCCAGAAAGTCGGTGATCAACTGGCGGAGCCGTTGCTGATCAACACCAACCTGTCCGCCGCCGAGCGCCGCGAAAAAGTCCAGGCGATGATGAAGCAAGTGGGCCTGCGCCCTGAGCATTATCAGCGCTACCCGCACATGTTCTCCGGTGGTCAGCGCCAACGTATCGCACTGGCCAGGGCGATGATGCTGCAACCCAAAGTGTTGGTGGCGGACGAACCGACCTCGGCGCTGGACGTGTCGATCCAGGCCCAGGTGCTCAACCTGTTCATGGATTTGCAGCAGGAATTCAACACCGCCTACGTGTTCATCTCCCACAACCTGGCGGTGGTGCAACACGTTGCCGACGATGTGATGGTGATGTACCTCGGCCGCCCGGTGGAAGTAGGCCCCAAGGAAGACATCTACGCCCGCCCGCTGCACCCTTACACCCAGGCGCTGCTGTCGGCCACCCCGACCATTCACCCGGACCCGAACAAGCCGAAGATCAAGATCGTTGGCGAACTGCCCAACCCGCTGAACCCGCCACCTGGCTGCGCATTCCACAAGCGCTGCCCGTATGCGACCGAGCGATGCAGCAGCGAAGAGCCGCTGTTGCGACCATTGGATAATCGGCAGGTGGCTTGCCACTATGCGGAGCAATTCGTGGCCTGAAGCAACACTGTTCCCCTCTGTGGGAGCAGGCTTGCTCCCAATGGGCACGTGATATCGAGTTCTACCGCCCTTCCCGCCAGATTGCGCATCAGTCTGGCCGGAGGGGCTTTATTTTCGCGCAAACCCAGTGTGGCTCATCCGGGCAATTAAATACTGCTTTTTTTAACACACTTATTTAGCGCATTATTTTTATTAGCCCATCACAAACGAAACAACGCCTTGAAAGCTTCACTCTCTTTATAGTTTCCGCCTCACTATTGAGACGCCATGACCTTAACTACGCCAACGCTCAGCACGGCACGGCACGGCACGGCACGGCACAGCACAGCAACTTAAACGCTATGTCGCACTCACCACAGAAACAGATTATGCCGACAGTCTAAGATACCCCTTTACTGTCCAACTGTTGGTTCCTTGTCTCGTAATAAAGTCAAAAGCAATCACAGCTTTTTTCCTCGAATTACTAAACATCCCACTTATCCTTCCGGAGACAGTCTCCAATGCAACCCCCCTCGAGTCAAACCCGGCAGACACCTCGGGGCTAACAGGCACGTCAAAGTCCGCAAAATCCAAGCGTTTCATAAAAATGATATGTACACCTGTTGCGTATTGACCCGTACTTGTATCGCGACCGACAAAAACAGCATACGGGTCACTCTCCGAACCAAAATACGCAAATTTATAACGAGGGTCTACGTAAGTACCATTATGACCGGTATATATGAATTCGCCTGTGGCATTACGCAAAAAACTTTCCATATCCTTAATCTCTGACATTACCTTATCTCCACCTTCCAGACGGATCAAATGCCGTCCTTGATTTGAAAGTAGGAGGCCTCTACCCAGACGTCAACTGTCAGACTCAACAGTTGACAATCGGCGCCCCCGGTGAAGTTTCACCACGTGAGTGCATTACGCATTCAACATCCTGTTAACACTGCTGTTGATCCAGACTCAGGCATGCGCATCGGTCTTGTCGGGGGGATTTTTCGTTTTTGCGCGGGACAGCGTATCTCAAGCGTATGGCTTTTTAACAAAACACACAGGGAAGAGTCCGCAGCCCTCCGCTCCTGCCCATGAGGGCCTTGAGCCAGAGCCATTTCGAAGTGTATAGATTGTAAATGCAATTTACTTTTGTTTGATAATCAATATCATTTGAGCGCCAAGAGAGCGCTGGATGCTGACCCCAAACAAACGCAATTCAGACGCATCTCGTTCAATCGCCCCTCCTAAAGGACTTTGTGGATATGTCGTCTCACTTCAGGCTCAGCCATCTCTCGCTGGCGTTTATCGCTACCCTTTCGTCCCCCGCGCTGCTGGCGGAGGGTATGGAGAAAGAACGCGATAAAGTGCCAATCGAAGCGACAGACCTGCCTGTAGATGGCACGCCCCAGGCCTTGGTGCTGGGCGAGACGCGCGTGCTGGGCACCGCTGCCGAAGAACTCAAGCAAGCACCCGGCGTGTCGATCATCACCGCCGAGGACATCAAGAAACGCCCGCCCAGCAACGACCTGTCGGAGATCATCCGCCGCGAGCCAGGCGTCAATCTGACCGGCAACAGTTCCAGCGGCAGCCGCGGTAATAACCGTCAGATCGACCTGCGCGGCATGGGCCCGGAAAACACCCTGATCCTGATCGATGGCAAACCCTCCACCTCACGCAACGCCGTGCGTTATGGCTGGAGCGGTGACCGTGATACCCGTGGCGAAACCAACTGGGTGCCGGCCGAAGAAGTCGAGCGCATTGAAATCCTGCGCGGCCCGGCCGCCGCTCGTTATGGCTCCGGGGCCATGGGCGGGGTGATCAACATCATCACCAAACGCCCGACCGACCAATTGCACGGTTCGCTGACCGCCTACACCGCCTTCCCCGAAAATGACGCCGAAGGCGCAAGCAAACGTACCAACTTCAACCTCAGCGGCCCGCTGACCGACAGTCTCGCATTCCGTGTCTATGGCGGACTGAACAAGACCGACGCGGATGACGCCGACATCAACCGCGCAGCTCAAGCGACGCCTGATTCTTTGGTCGCTGGCCGCGAGGGCGTGCGCAATAAAGACGTCAATGGCTTGCTGAGCTGGCAATTCACCCCCGAGCAAACCCTCGACCTGGAAGCCAGCTATAGCCGCCAGGGCAATATTTTCGCCGGCGATACCATGCTCAACGGCGGTGGCGCATTCGTTGAAAGCCTGGTGGGCAAGGAAACCAGCGTGATTCAACGCAGCAGCTTCTCGGCCACGCACCGCGGCGAATTTGACTGGGGCTCGACCCTGGCCTCGCTGACCCACGACCTGACCCGCAATGAGCGTCTCAACGAAGGCCTGGCCGGATCCGGCGAGGGCGCGCCTTCGGCCAGCGCCGGGCGTTTCGAATCACGCCTGCGTAACACCCGGGCCACTGCCGAGGTCAACCTGCCCCTGAGCTTGGGTGCCGAACAGGTACTGACCCTGGGCAGCGAATACCTCTACGAGTCGATGAACGATCCAGGTTCGTTGCGCCCGCAAACTTATGACCCGGGCACCGGCGGCGTCCCCGCCATCCCCGGCGTCAGCCGCAACAGCACCAAGACCACCGCATCGAGCTATGCCTTGTTTGCCGAGGACAACATCGAACTGGGCAGCAAGACCATCATCACCCCTGGCCTGCGCTACGACGACCATGAAGAATTCGGCGGCAACTGGAGCCCCAGCTTCAACGCCTCGCACCAGTTGACCGATGAACTGAGCCTCAAGGGCGGTATCGCCCGCGCGTACAAGACCCCAAACTTGTATCAGTCCAACCCGAACTACCTGCTGTACAGCCGTGGCAATGGCTGCAATGCCAGCGAAGCGAATATGGGCGGTTGTTACCTGGTGGGTAATCGCGACCTGAAGCCGGAAATCAGCGTCAACAAGGAAATCGGCCTCGCCTTCGACAAGGGCACCTGGCGCACCAGCGCGACGTACTTCCGTAATGACTACAAGAACAAGATCAATGCCAGTAACGAGGCGGCGTTCCGCCTGGGCAATGGTCGCCGCGTGCTGGAGTGGGAAAACAGCGGGCCCGCCCTGGTCCAGGGGGTTGAAGGCAACCTGTTCGTAAGCCTGCGCAGCGATCTGGACTGGAACACCAACCTGACCTACATGATCGACTCCAAGGACAAGGACACCGGCGAGCCGTTGAGCATCATCCCCAAGTACACCGTCAACACCACGCTGGACTGGCAAGCCACCGACAAGCTGTCCTTCCAGGTCAGCGGCACCTACTACGGCAAGCAAGAAGCGCCGACACTCAACTCACGCAGCGCCAACAGCTATGACCGCAGCGCCCAGCAGGATGTCGACCCGTATGGGCTGATGGGACTGAGCAGTGGTTATGAGTTCAGCAAAAACTTGAGCGTGCGTGTCGGTATCAACAACCTGCTGGACAAGCGCCTGTCGCGCAAAGGCAATGCCGAGGATGCCGGTGCACAGACCTATAACGAGCCGGGCCGGGCTTACTTTGCGTCGGTAACAACGTCGTTCTGATCGCAATACGCGACCAATAAAAATGCCTTGGAGAACGTCTCCAAGGCATTGCTTGAGGCGCTTTCTTGTGAGCTGACCTAAGTCTGGCTATCGCCGTCCTCCGCGTCGTCAGTGGTGGAGTCGTCGTCGCCCTCGCTGCCGCCCTGGCCTTGATCGCCTGGTTCGGCTTCAGACTTGGCTAACTGCAAGTCCATGCTCTTACCACTCTGCTCCATCGCCGCGCTCTGCACCGGGTTATGCGCCCAGGCCGTCGACATCCCCAACGACAACAGCACCAGTACCTTCATCAACAGCACGATTCGCTGAAAAATACTCATGATCGATTCCCTCCACTCAGTAGGATCCCGCAAGGCAGCGGTCTACCGCCGCCAGTGTTTACGCTAGTCCCGACCCCACGTTTTCGCCAGGCATCAAGTTCGTCGTCGTCGAACCTGGCACTGTCGTGCCCTTTGTTATATGGGGTCTGAGCGTCCTCCTTTGGCGCCGGCTGGGCCTATGGAGCCTTACGGGAAAAACCGGTGAGTTCAGCACTTCCCGAAATGTTGACCTGCTCTCCTCCTATCCTATCCATGGCCGTCAACTGGTAGTCGAACTTTATATAAGCGCGCCCCGCCAGGGAGAACGACTTTATAACCAGCGTCCCTTCCGTCGCCGGCCAGCTGGCATGCGCTTCGCCAGGGTTGTACCACGCATAGACTTTATTGCCCTCTGCTATATCGTAGCTGCGCTCTTCGATATTGAAAAAGTCTAAATAGAAAAACACGCCGCGCCGAGCATCTTTGCTGCTCTCCCCACCGAAAGTAAAATCGGAGCCTTCAGAAAAGAAATACAACGTATCTGCGCTGAAACTTGGGCCGTCTTTAACATACGCGTTAAACGTTCCGGTGGTAGCCAACGCTGCAACAGTTCTCAGTGTTGCCGCGCCATCGAATACGAGCACTGTATCATCACCCTGAAATTGCTTCGCATTAAAGTGAAACGTAAAATCCACTCGAGGATTTTCAGGGAAAGAAATTTCTTTAATTTCCAACTCTCCGGCTTCGTCCTGCAGCGCTACCCACGAATAGCCTGCTCCGGCGTTATACCAAACTGAAATTTTACTTTGTTCAGAAATCTTATGAATGCCGGGTTTAATATTTTTATCACCAAATGAAAAATAAAGACTTCGGCCGTCCTCAGAAAATCCCGCCACTACAAAATTTTGCACATCAGATATAAATGAATACTCCACAGCTTTAAAACCATCCTGCCCACCAATACGTGCAGTTAACTCCCCTTCTATATCCGCCTTCGCTTGCCTGATCATGTCAACACCCTCTTTGCATAAAACCAATCAACGTATATGACTGAGCCTACGGTGTTTTATAGCCTGACAAGCAACATCCCACCACTGTCATTTCTGACAGTAAATCGATAAACCTCTGAAAACACATACAGGGGATGGGCCGGTTGGAGAGAGCAACTTAGGGGCGAGCCCTGGAAACTTTCAACTCATCTCATTGATTAAAAAAGGGCGAAGCCATTGCAGCTTCGCCCTCTCTCAAACGCTCAGACCTTAGTGGTGCTCGCGGGTTGCGCGGAATTTCACATCCGGCCAGCGCTCTTCCATCAGCGCCAGGTTGACCCGGGTCGGGGCCAGGTAGGTCAGGTGACCGCCGCCGTCGACCGCGAGGTTTTCCACAGCCTTGTTGGAAAATTCCTCTAGCTTCTTTTTGTCGCTGCACTCGATCCAACGTGCGGAATACACCGTGATCGGCTCGTAGGAGCATTCGACCTTGTATTCCTCTTTCAAGCGGCTGGCCACCACGTCGAACTGCAGTACACCGACGGCGCCGAGGATGATGTCGTTGCTGCGCTCAGGGAAGAACACCTGGGTGGCGCCCTCTTCCGCCAATTGCTGCAAACCTTGGCGCAGTTGCTTGGACTTGAGTGGGTCGCGCAGGCGCACGCGGCGGAACAGTTCCGGGGCGAAGTGCGGGATACCGGTAAAGCCCAGCGCTTCGCCTTCGGTGAAGGTGTCACCGATCTGGATGGTGCCGTGGTTGTGCAGGCCGATGATGTCGCCGGCGTAAGCTTCTTCGAGCTGTTCACGCTCGGAGGAGAAGAACGTCAGGGCGTCGCCGATGCGCACGTCCTTACCGGTACGCACGTGGCGCATCTTCATGCCTTTTTCGTATTTGCCGGAGCAGATACGCATGAAGGCGATACGGTCGCGGTGCTTGGGGTCCATGTTCGCCTGGATCTTGAACACAAAGCCGGTGAATTTCTCTTCAACCGGTTCCACGGTGCGCTCGTTGGCGACACGCGCCAGCGGGCGCGGTGCCCAGTCCACTACCGCGTCGAGCACGTGGTCGACGCCGAAGTTGCCCAAGGCGGTACCGAAGAACACCGGGGTCAACTGGCCGTCGAGGAATTCCTGCTGGTTGAATTCGTGGCAGGCGCCCTGCACCAGTTCCAGTTGGTCGACAAAACGGTCGTACTCGTCACCCAGATGGGCGCGGGCTTCGTCCGAGTCGAGCTTTTCAATGATCTTGGTTTCGGTACGTTCGTGACCATGGCCGGCGGTGTAGACAATGATGTAGTCGTCGGCCAGGTGGTACACGCCCTTGAAGTCGCGGTAGCAACCAATCGGCCAGGTAATCGGCGCGGCCTTGATCTTCAGGACGGCTTCGATTTCATCCAGCAACTCGATCGGGTCGCGGATATCACGGTCGAGTTTGTTGATGAAGCTGACGATCGGCGTGTCACGCAGGCGGCAAACGTCCATCAGCGCAATGGTGCGTGGCTCAACGCCCTTACCGCCGTCGAGGACCATCAATGCCGAGTCCACCGCCGTCAGGGTGCGGTAGGTATCTTCGGAGAAGTCTTCGTGGCCCGGGGTGTCGAGCAGGTTGACCATGTGGTCGCGATACGGGAACTGCATGACCGACGTGGTAATGGAAATACCCCGTTGTTTTTCCATTTCCATCCAGTCGGAGGTGGCATGGCGGTCGGATTTGCGCGATTTCACCGTGCCGGCTACCGCGATCGCCTTGCCCATCAGCAACAGCTTTTCGGTGATGGTGGTTTTACCGGCATCGGGGTGGGAAATAATGGCGAAAGTGCGGCGTTTCGCGACTTCGGCGGCCTGGTGGGTCATGGGAAATCGCCTGGCAGGTGAGTCAAAAAAGGGCGGCGAGTATAGCGCAAACGCGAGGGTACAGACCACCGTTGAGCCCATTGGGGGTGGCTAAATGCGCCCAAGTGTGGAACCTTTTAAAAGGTCGAGACGTCCACTCCCCTGCTACCGCACTCGGAACAGGGGCTGAAATATCAGCAAGTTAGCCTGACGAGGCTGCGCTCATGGCTTGATCGCATACTGCATTGCCAGTATCGGCGAGCTGCTTTTCGCGAACCTATTCGCCGACAGCCAGGAATGGCATTGCCGCCGGAGAATGTGTTCGCCGACAAAAGAAAAAAAGGAGTCCGCCTGTGGCTATTCGCTATGGCAAAGGGCTGATAGGAGGCGCGGTTGTCGTCGCGCTCCTGGCCCTGCTGGTCCACTGGATCGGCATCAACACGATCGAACTGTACCGCGACGATTTGTTGTTTTACCTGCAAGCTCACCTGATTCTTGTCCTAGTCTCCATGCTGGCAGCCCTGATTGTGGGCGTCCCCGCTGGTATCCTGCTCAGCCGACCCAACATGGTCGGGCGTGCAGAACGTTTCATGCAGATCTTCAACATCGGCAACACCGTCCCTCCCCTGGCCGTACTGGCCATCGCCCTCGGCGTCCTCGGCATCGGCAGCGGCCCGGCCATCTTCGCGCTGTTTCTCGCCTCCCTCCTGCCCATCGTGCGTAACACCTACGAAGGCTTGAAAAACGTCCAGGGTTCCCTCAAGGAAGCCGCCACCGGCATCGGCATGACGCCGCGCCAGGTGCTGTTTCGCGTGGAACTGCCCAACGCCGTGCCGATCATCATCGGCGGTGTACGTGTGGCCCTGGCGATCAACGTCGGCACCGCGCCGCTGGCGTTCCTGATTGGCGCCAACAGCCTCGGCAGCCTGATCTTCCCCGGCATCGCCCTGAACAACCAGCCGCAACTGTTGCTCGGCGCCGCGTGCACCGCGCTGCTGGCACTGCTGCTTGACGGCCTGGTGACCATGGCCAGCCGCCTCTGGCTGGAACGCGGGTTGCGCCCGTCTTAACGCCAGGAAAGGAATCGACATGAAAAAACTAAGCTTGATATTAGGCTGCGTCCTGCTGTTTGCAGGTATTGCGCAAGCCGCTGAAAAACCGCTGATTCGCATTGGCGCCCGGGTGTTTACCGAGCAGACCCTGCTCGCCGAAATCACCTCCCAGTACCTGCGCACCAAGGGCTACGACGCCCGTGTGACGGGTGGCCTGGGCAGCAACCTGGCACGCAGCGCCCAGGAAAGCGGGCAACTGGATCTGATCTGGGAATACACCGGCGTATCGCTGGTGGCCTATAACCACATCGACGAGAAGCTCGACAGCGAACAGTCATACGCCCGGGTCAAGGAACTCGATGCGAAAAAAGGCCTGGTCTGGCTATCGCCATCGCGTTTCAGCAACACCTACGCACTGGCGCTGCCGGAGAAAGTTGCTGAGGAACATCCCGAGATCAACAGCATCAGCGACCTCACCAAAGCCATGGCCGAAGACACCAAGGAACACCGCCTGGTCGCGCTGGACACCGAGTTCGCCAACCGCTCCGATGGCCTGGCGGGCATGGTCAAGCTGTACGACATGAACCTGACGCGCAAGAACACCCGGCAAATGGACGCAGGCCTGGTCTACACCGCGTTGCGCAATGGCCAAGTGTTCGCCGGCTTGGTCTACACCACTGACGGGCGCCTCAATGCCTTTAAATTGAAGCTGCTGGAAGACGACAAACATTACTTCCCCGACTACACCGCAGCCCCGGTGATCCGCCAGGAATACCTCGACAAGCACCCGCAGCTGGCCGCAGAGCTCAAGCCTTTGGCCAATCTGTTCGACGACGAAACCATGCGCCAGCTCAATGCACGGGTCGACGTCGACCATGAAAGCCCCTCCGCCGTTGCCGCCGATTTCCTGCGCCAACATCCAATCAACTAAAAAGGAGAAGACATGGAATTTTTGAACGCCTTTTCCCATCTTGATTGGGCCCAAGTCCTGCACCTGACCTGGCAGCACATCACCCTGGTCGGCATCGCCGTGATTCTCGCGATCTTTATCGGCGTGCCCCTGGGTATTCTGATGACGCGCTTCCCAACCCTCGCAGGTCCCTTGCAAGCCAGCGCCACGGTATTGCTGACCGTGCCATCCATTGCACTGTTCGGGCTGCTGTTGCCGTTCTACTCCAAGTTCGGCCAGGGCCTGGGGCCGATGCCGGCGATCACCGCCGTGTTCCTGTACTCCCTGCTGCCAATCATGCGTAACACCTACCTGGCCCTCACTGGCGTTGAACCAGGCATTCGCGAGGCCGCCAAAGGCATCGGCATGACCTTCGGCCAGCGCCTGCGCATGGTCGAACTGCCGATTGCCGTGCCGGTGATCCTCGCCGGTGTGCGCACCGCCGTGGTGATGAACATTGGTGTGATGACCATCGCCGCCACCATCGGTGCCGGTGGTCTGGGTGTACTTATTCTGGCTTCCATCAGCCGCAGCGATATGTCGATGCTGATTGTCGGCGCCGTGCTGGTCAGTCTCCTGGCCATCTTCGCCGACCTGCTTCTGCAATGGCTGCAACGCTCGCTGACTCCAAAAGGATTGCTCAAATGATCGAACTTCAAAACCTGTCCAAGACTTTTCAAAGCAACGGCAAGACTGTCACCGCCGTCAACGATGTAAGCCTGACCGTCAACGAAGGCGAAATTTGCGTATTCCTGGGGCCCTCGGGCTGCGGCAAGAGCACCACGCTGAAGATGATCAACCGCCTGATCAAGCCCTCCTCGGGCAAGATCCTGATCAACGGTGAAGACACCACTGACCTGGACGAAGTGACCCTGCGTCGCAACATCGGCTACGTGATCCAGCAGATCGGCCTGTTTCCCAACATGACCATCGAGGAAAACATCGTGGTCGTGCCCAAGCTGCTCGGTTGGGACAAGCAAAAATGCCACGATCGCGCCCGCGAACTGATGAGCATGATCAAGCTGGAACCCAAGCAGTACCTGCATCGCTACCCGCGTGAGCTGTCCGGTGGCCAGCAACAGCGTATCGGCGTGATCCGTGCGCTGGCGGCCGATGCGCCGCTGTTGCTGATGGATGAGCCGTTCGGCGCGGTCGACCCGATCAACCGCGAGATGATCCAGAACGAGTTCTTCGAGATGCAGCGCGCGCTGAACAAGACCGTGATCATGGTCAGCCACGACATCGACGAAGCCATCAAGCTGGGGGACAAGATCGCCATCTTCCGTGCCGGCAAGCTGTTGCAGATCGACCACCCGGACACGCTGCTGGCGCACCCGGCCGACGAGTTCGTGAGCAACTTCGTGGGTCAGGACAGCACGCTCAAGCGCCTGCTGCTGGTGAAGGCCGAAGACGCGGCGGACAACGCTCCGTCGGTGAGCCCGGAAACGCCGGTGGCCGATGCGCTGGAGCTGATGGACGAGCACGACCGCCGCTATGTGGTGGTCACCTGTGCCGAGAACAAGGCACTGGGGTATGTGCGCCGTCGCGATTTGCACCGTCAGACCGGTACCTGCGGCCAGTACCTGCGCGAGTTCAACGCCACGGCTGCCTACGACGAGCATTTGCGCATCCTGCTGTCGCGCATGTACGAGTTCAACCGCTCGTGGTTGCCGGTGATGGATGCCGAGCGGGTGTTCCTGGGTGAAGTGACTCAGGAGTCGATTGCCGAGTACCTGAGCTCCGGTAAGTCCCGTGGGGGCAAGACCAGTATTGTTTCGCCTGCCGAGACTGCGCTGGCCTGATCCGCCGCTATCGCAGGCAAGCCAGCTCCCACCGTTGAACTGCATTTATCTGTTGGAATGCATTCCCCTGTGGGAGCTGGCTTGCCTGCGATGAATACACCGCAAATTCATCTGATTGGCCCCATCCGGGGAACATCAATCCGTCACACCGGTCGGTTACATAAGTAGCTGGACTGGGTCCCGCGACGAACGCGTGCAAAAACGCGACATTTTTAGTTGATCCCACGCCCATCAAGCCCTAAAGTTCGCGCCGAACGTCCATGCTGGAAACGATCCATCCGGCTCAAGTACTGACGACGAGACAGCAAGGCCAAGGGAAGCTTAACCCATGGCCTTTTTGCTTTCGGCGACATGCCTTGGGAAGTAGGCGAACCAAAGTGGGGATACGGAGGACGTTCATTTGCACCCATTGATCAATACAGTTTGCCCTTAGGAGTTCCCCAGCATGTCGATCAACGTCGAAGACTATTTCGCGCGCGCCACCTTTGACAAAATGAAAGCGTTCGCCGACAAGCAAGAAACCCCGTTCGTGGTGATCGACACCGCGATGATCAGCCAGGCCTACGATGACCTGCGCGCCGGTTTCGAATTCGCCAAAGTGTATTACGCCGTCAAGGCCAACCCGGCCGTCGAAATCATCGACCTGTTGAAAGACAAGGGGTCGAGCTTCGACATCGCCTCGATCTACGAGCTGGACAAGGTCATGGACCGCGGCGTCAGCGCCGACCGTATCAGCTACGGCAACACCATCAAGAAATCCAAGGACATCCGCTACTTCTACGAGAAGGGCGTGCGCCTGTTCTCCACCGACTCCGAAGCCGACCTGCGCAACATCGCCAAGGCCGCGCCGGGCTCGAAAGTGTATGTGCGCATCCTCACCGAAGGCTCGACCACGGCCGACTGGCCTTTGTCGCGCAAATTCGGCTGCCAGACCGACATGGCCATGGACCTGCTGATCCTCGCCCGCGACCTGGGCCTGGTGCCTTACGGCATCTCGTTCCACGTCGGCTCGCAACAGCGCGACATCAGCGTGTGGGACGCGGCGATCGCCAAGGTCAAAGTGATCTTCGAGCGCCTGAAGGAAGAAGACGGCATCGAGCTGAAGCTGATCAACATGGGCGGCGGCTTCCCGGCCAACTACATCACCCGCACCAACAGCCTGGAAACCTACGCCGAAGAAATCATCCGCTTCCTCAAGGAAGACTTCGGCGACGACCTGCCGGAAATCATCCTGGAGCCAGGCCGTTCGCTGATCGCCAACGCCGGTAT
Organism: Pseudomonas sp. OST1909; assembly: GCF_015277575.1. Lineage (NCBI taxonomy): Bacteria > Pseudomonadati > Pseudomonadota > Gammaproteobacteria > Pseudomonadales > Pseudomonadaceae > Pseudomonas > Pseudomonas sp. OST1909. Next base: position 1,234,742 of record NZ_CP063780.1, on the reverse strand, counting down.
CCTGGTGAGCGAAGTGGTGCTGGTGGCCCGTAAGTCGCGTACCGCCGTCGAGCGTTGGGTGTACACGGATGTGGGCAAGTTCTCCGGCCTGATCGAAACCATGGACGAAGCCATCAAGTTTCCGATCTGGACCGAGAAGAAGGGCGAGATGGAAGAAGTGGTCATCGCCGGCCCAACCTGCGACAGCGCCGACATCATGTACGAGAACTACAAGTACGGCCTGCCGCTGAACCTGGCGATTGGTGATCGTTTGTACTGGCTGTCGACCGGTGCGTACACCACCAGCTACAGCGCGATTGAGTTCAATGGGTTTCCGCCGTTGAAGTCGTTCTACGTGTAAGAACGCCGCATATAAAAAACCCATGACAAGTCATGGGTTTTTTTGGCTTCAGGAAAAGGTCGCGGCACGCTGTTGATAGGCATTGGCCATGGCGCGAATCTGCGGCTCATTGGCCAGCGCCAACGCCTTGTGCGCCGTTCGCAGGAATTTGAGATTCCCATGCGCCAACGCCTTGCGCAGCCACTCCAGCGCAGCGTCGATTTGGCCTCTGTGCGCCAGCACCGCCGCATAACTGAACTGCCCCCGAAAATCCCCGGCTTCGGCGGAGCGCCGGTACCATTCAACGGCTGCCTCAAGATCCTTGGGGCAATACTGCCCATCTTCCAGATAACGCCCCAACAGATTCATCGACTTGGCGTGGCCCTGCTCTGCCGCCTGGCGATAAAGCGTCAGCGCCTGGGCCTGGTCTTGCACAACGCCACGGCCGGTCGCCAGCAGGTTGGCATAGTTGTACTGGCCCCAATCCAGGCCGGCCTCTGCTGCCAGCCGGTATTGCCGCGCAGCTGCCGCTTCATCGACGGCGCAACCCCAACCATGCTCCAGGCAACGCCCGGCCATATTGCGCGCCATCACGTGCCCGCCCTGCGCCGCAATCTGGAACCAGCGCAGCGCCAGCGCTTCATCGCGTGCAATACCGCGCCCTTCCAGCAGGATCTGCCCGAGCAACGCCTGGGCATCGACCACGCCTTCCTTGGCTGCGATCAGGATCGCCTGGGCAGCGCGCACCGGGGAATCATCAAGCATGGACTGCAATTGCTCGACGTTGAGCACTTCCTGGCGACGCAATAAAAAGCCCATTTCAGACCTCGACCCAACGGCGCAGCAGGTTGTGATAGGTGCCGGTGAGCTGGATCAGCGCCGGGTGCTCGGGCACGTCACGGGTCAGTTGCTGGATGGCGCCGTCCATTTCGAACAGCAAGGTGCGCTGGCTGTCTTCGCGCACCAGGCTTTGAGTCCAGAAGAATGAGGCATAGCGTGCACCGCGGGTCACGGCGTTGACCTTGTGCAGGCTGGAACCGGGGTACAGCACCATATCGCCGGCGGGGAGCTTGACCCGTTGCAGGCCGAAGGTGTCCTGGATCTCCAGTTCGCCGCCGTCGTACTCGTCGGGATCGCTGAAGAACAGCGTGGACGACAGGTCGGTGCGCACGCGCTCGTGGCTGCCTTTGGGCTGGCGCACCGCATTGTCGATATGGAAGTCAAAACTGCCACCTGCGGTATAGCAGTTGATCAGCGGCGGGAAGACTTTGTGCGGCAGCGCCGCCGACATGAACAGCGGGTTGCTCCACAACCGCTCCAGCATGGCTGCGCCGATCTCCTTGGCCAATGGGTGGCCTTCGGGCAATTGCAGGTTGTGCTTGGCTTTGGCGGACTGATGCCCGGCAGTGATTTTGCCATCGGCCCATTCGGCCTCTTCCAGGGCTTGGCGAATGCGCAGCACCTCCTCGCGAGAGAACAGGCCGGGAATGTGCAGCAACATGAGGCAATACCTGCGATCAGAGAGGCGCCAATGGTATTGATTCTTATCCGCCCTGTAAAACCCGGGGACGAACGAGAACGCAAAATCCGTAACGAAAAAGTGTAAAGAATGTAAATTCGATGCGAATAGCAATATCTCGCAATTGATACAAACTCTTGTTGGCCCTATATTCCGCGGCCTCACATCCTTGGGGAAGGGACACGTCATGTCGCGCACTACGCTAATAACAACCGCCAGTTCACCACGTATGCTGGCCTCGGCCATCGGCGTTGCCCTCAGCGCCAGCTCTGCCGCCCACCTGGCGCAGGCAGCAGAAAACACCGAGCAAAAAGGCGAGCGCAACCCTATCTCCCTCGGCGCCACCAACATTACCGGCCAGGACCAGGACAACACCTCCTATCAGGTGGAAAAAGCCTCGTCGCAGAAATACACCGCGCCGCTGGTGGACACACCGCGTTCGGTCACCGTGGTGCCGCAACAAGTACTCAAGGACACTGCCGCCACGTCGTTGCAGGACGCCTTGCGCACCGTACCGGGCATTACCTTCGGCGCCGGTGAAGGCGGCAACCCCCAAGGCGATCGCCCGTTCATTCGTGGTTTTGATGCCCAGGGCGACACTTACCTGGACGGCGTGCGCGACACCGGCGGCCAGAGCCGCGAGATCTTCGATATCGAGTCCATCGAAGTCAGCAAGGGCCCGAACTCCTCGTTCGGCGGCCGTGGTTCGGCCGGTGGTAGCCTCAACCTGGTGAGCAAAACCCCACAAGCACGGGACTTCACCAACGGCGGCTTCACCTACGGCTCCGACCAGACCCGCCGCTACGTGCTCGACGTGAACCGCCAGTTCCTCGACGACAGCGCCGCCTTCCGCCTGAACCTGATGAGCCACGAACAAAACGTGGCTGGCCGCGATGCGGTGAATTACGACCGCTGGGGTGTAGCCCCGTCGCTGACGTTTGGCCTGGGCACGCCGACCCGCGTCAACCTCAGCTATTACCATATGGAAAGCGACGACCTGCCGGATTCGGGGATTCCGTATGGCTATGGTTCCTCGACCGCCACCGCCCACGCGCACGACAAACCCAACGACGGCGGCGACAGCAACAATTTCTACGGTTTGAAAAGCCGCGACTTCCGCAAGACCCGCGCCGACATCAGCACGATCTCCATCGAGCACGACCTGAACGACAACATGACGCTGAAAAATACCCTGCGCCATGGCAGCACCGGCCAGGACTATGTGCTGACACAACCGGACGACAGCAAACTCAACGTCAACAAGTTCGGCACCGTATGGCGTCGTGCCAATAGCCGTGTTTCCACCACGACCACAACCACCAACCAGACCGACCTGTTCGGCAGCTTCCAGGCGTTGGGTTTCAAGCACAGCTACTCCACCGGCCTGGAATTCACCGGTGAAGAAACCCGTGTCAGCGGCTATACCGTCAGCCCCAACGCCAACCCGGTGTGCAACCCGGCCAAGGGCAGCCTGGGCGGCCAGTGCACCTCGCTCGGCAACCCGAACCCGGACGATGCCTGGAATGGCAGCGTTGCGCGCAACTACATGGGCACCAACACCAAGGCCACCAGCCGCGCCGCCTATGTGTTCGACACCATCGAGCTCGATCCGAAATGGCTGCTGAACGTGGGTTTGCGTTACGACACCTTCGATACCGAGGCCAACAGCAACGCCGTGGCCGGACGCTCCAAGATCAAGGACGACAGCCAGTTCTTCAACTGGCAGGCCGGCCTGGTGTGGAAGCCGCTGGAGAACGGCAGCATCTACGCGTCCTACGCGACCTCGGCCACGCCTGCCGGTGGCCTGATCGGCGAAGGCTCCGACGGCAACCCACTGTCAGCCGGTGCCGCCACCAGCGACTTGCAGCCCGAAGAAACCGTCAACTATGAACTGGGCACCAAGTGGGACCTGTTCCACGATCGCCTGTCCCTGACCGCAGCTATCTTCCGCACCGAGAAGAAAAACACCCGCATCCTGGTGGACGCTCTCACCTACCAGAACGCCGGTGAATCTCAGGTCGACGGCATCGAGTTGTCCGCCAGCGGCAAGATCACAGATCAATGGCAGTTGTTTGCGGGCTACAGCTACCTGGACAGCGAGCTGGTCAAATCCGGCCTGAACGGGCGTAACGGTGTAGTGAGTGCCGGCTCCAACAAAGGCAACCAGATGCCCAACACGCCGAAGAACTCCTTCAGCCTGTGGACCACCTACGACATCACGCCCAAGCTGACCATCGGCGGCGGTGCTTTCTATGTCGATCAGGTTTACGGCGATGTCGGCAACACCGTGTATGTACCCTCCTACACTCGCTACGACGCCATGGCCAGCTACAAGCTGACCAAGAACGTCGACCTGCAATTGAACGTGCAGAACCTGACCGACAAGACCTACTACGACAAGGCATTCTCCACGCACTTCGCCAACCAGGCGGCCGGTCGTACCGCCCTGTTGACCACCAGCTTCCACTTCTAAACGCAATCAATGCTCGACCCAAGGCCCCACGCATCGGATGCGTGGGGCTTTTGTGTGTAAAACAGAATTTTTCTCGATAACCCACGGCATAATGCGCGCCGTGACATCGATATCCAGATCAGCGAGGCGCTCTGACGTGTTGAAGAAAACCCTATTCCAGTTGCACTGGTTTTTCGGCATCACTGCCGGCCTGGTGCTGGCCTTGATGGGGATCACCGGGGCTGCGTACTCGTTCCAGGATGAAATCCTGCGGGCCCTCAACCCCACAGTATTGAACGTACAGAAACGCGAAGCCGGCGTACTGCCGCCTGCCGAGCTGGTGCGCAAGCTGGAGGCCACCGAAGGCAAGAGCGTCGCGATGCTGTGGGTAGAAAGCGACAGCGGCAATGCCGGCCGGGTGTCCTTCACCCCGCCACCGGGGGAGCGTCGTGGCCAGATGCGCTACTTCGACCCGTACACCGGCGACTACCTGGGCGACGCCGTCGGCCAGGACGTATTCGGCTTTATCCTGCAACTGCACCGCTTCCTCGCCATCGGCGACACCGGGCGCAATATCACGGGCGCCTGCACCCTGATCCTGGTGTTTTTCTGCCTCTCAGGTTTGTACCTGCGCTGGCCGCGCCAGGTAAAAAGCTGGCGCGTGTGGCTGACCCTGGACTGGCGCAAAAAGGGCCGCAGCTTCAACTGGGACCTGCACTCGGTGTTCGGCACCTGGTGCCTGCTGTTTTATCTGCTGGCGGCATTGACTGGGTTGTACTGGTCTTATGACTGGTACAACCAGGGCGTGACCAAACTGCTCTCCGATGCGCCGCAGAACGAGCGGATGCGCAAGCGCGGCCCGCCGCCCACAGGCCCTGCCCCGGTGGCCAACTACGAGGCGATCTGGAGCAGCATCTACAGCAACGCCGGCCCCGACCTGAGTGCCTACAATATCCGTATGCCGGCCGTCGCCGGGCAACCGGCCACCGTGTACTACCTGCTCAAGGATTCACCCCATGACCGTGCGCTGAACCAGATCAACCTGGACCCGGCCACCGGTGAGGTCAAATCCCATGACCGCTATGCCAGCAAGAGCCTCAAGGCTCAACTGCTGACCAGCGTCTATGCGTTGCACACTGGCAGTTATTTCGGCCTGATCGGGCGCATCGTGCTCACCGTCAGCTCGCTGCTCATGCCCCTGTTTTTCATCACTGGCTGGCTGTTGTACCTCGACCGTCGTCGCAAGAAACGCCAGGTACGCGAAGCCCGCCAAGGTTTGAGTGCCCCTCACAGCGGTGCGCCGGCCTGGCTGATCGGGTTTGCCAGCCAAAGCGGCTTTGCCGAACAGTTGGCCTGGCAGACTGCCGGGCAATTGCAGGCCGCCGGCGTTGCGGTCAAGGTGCAGCCCCTGGGCAGCGTCAGCCGCGACGACCTCAGCCAATCGCAACATGCGCTGTTTGTGGTCAGCACCTTCGGCGATGGCGAAGCCCCCGACAGCGCCCGTGGTTTCGAGCGCAGCGTGCTCGGCCAGGACCTGCCCCTCAAAGGCTTGAACTACTCGGTACTGGCCCTGGGTGATCGGCAGTACGAGCACTTCTGTGGCTTCGCCCGGCGCCTGCATTTCTGGCTGACCAACCAGGGCGGCAACCCGCTGTTTGCCCCGGTGGAAGTCGACAGCGGCGACGCAGTGGCCTTGCACACCTGGCAACAGCAACTGGGCCAGCTCACCGGTCACGCATCCGCGGCGGCCTGGCAGGCAGACCCGTACGAAAACTGGACGTTGAGCCAACGCCGCCTGCTCAACCCCGGCAGCGTTGGGGCCGATGTCTACCTGCTCGGCCTCACACCGCCCACGCCCAAGCGTTGGCTGGCTGGTGACCTGGTGGAAATTTTGCCGCGCAATTGCCCGTGGGCCGTGGAGCATTTCCTCGACGGCCTCGGCCTGGCCGGCAGTGACGGCGTGTTGATCGACGGCTTGGCACAAACGCTCGATCAAGCCCTGGCCAACCGTCAACTGCCGGACAACCGTGCACACCTGGTCGGCCTGCATGCCCAAGCCCTGGTGGACGCGCTGGTGCCACTGGGTATGCGCGAATATTCCATCGCCTCGATTGCCAGCGACGGCGTGCTGGAACTGATCGTGCGCCAGGAACGCCACCCCGACGGCAGTCTGGGCCTGGGCTCCGGCTGGCTGACCGAACACGCCGACATCGGTTCGGGTATCAGCCTGCGCCTGCGCCGCAACAGTGCCTTCCACCTGCCGGACGCTCCCGTGCCGTTGATCCTGCTGGGCAACGGCACCGGCCTTGCGGGCCTGCGCAGCCTGCTCAAGGCGCGTATTGCCGATGGCCAGCAGCGTAACTGGTTGCTGTTTGGCGAGCGCAATATCGCCCACGATTACCTGTGCCAGGACGAACTGCAAGGCTGGCTCGCCAGTGGCGACCTGGCGCTGCTGGACCTGGCGTTTTCGCGGGACCAGGAAGAGAAGATCTACGTACAGGATCGCCTGCGCGAATCGGCAGATGTGTTGCGCAAATGGCTGGCGGACGGCGCGGCGATTTATGTGTGCGGCAGTTTGCAAGGGATGGCGACCGGGGTTGATCAGGCGCTGGTGGATATCCTGGGCAGTGAGGCGGTGGAGCGCTTGATTGAACAGGGCCGCTATCGCCGGGATGTCTACTGACCCGTCAGGCAATGAAGATCAATTGTGGGAGGGGGCTTGCTCCCTCCCACAGTTTTAACTGCATTCCAATCAGGCAGGTTGCAGTTTTTGCTCAAACACCGAAACGCCATCGAGATCGCGCAAAATGACGGTCAACTCCCCTGTCTGCCCATCAATCTGCACTTCACCAAAAAACTGAAAGCCAGCAAACGGCGAGGTGTTTTGCGCAGGCGGCGCTTTCTCGAACACGACTTGCGGGCCAAAGGTTTTATCCAACGGATTCGGCCCGAAGCTGCCGGCATTCAGCGGCCCTGCCACAAACTCCCAAAACGGCTCGAAATCCTGGAACGCCGCCCGGTCCGGGTGGTAGTGGTGCGCCGCGCAGTAGTGCACATCGGCCGTCAACCACACATGGTTGCGCACCTTCTGCGCACGCAGAAAGCCAAGCAGTTCGGCAATCTCCAGCTCACGCCCTTGCGCCGGGCCGGGGTCGCCATTGGCGATGGCTTCCCAACGCGCCACGCCGGGGCTGACTTCACCGTCGGGCACGCCCAGGCCGATCGGCATGTCGGCGGCGATCACCTTCCATTGCGCCTGCGACGCCTTGAGTTCGCGCTTGAGCCAGTCCAGTTGCTGGCGACCGAGGAAGGGTTTTTCGCCGCCCAGGTTGTCATCATTCGGCCCACGATAGCTGCGCATATCCAGCACAAACACGTCCAGCAGCGGCCCGTAACTGAGCTTGCGATAAATACGCCCGCCGCCGTCGGCACTCTGGCGGCGCATCGGTGAATATTCCAGCCAGGCCTGCCGCGCACGGCCGACCAGGGTATTGATGTCGCGGGTCTGGTAACGCTCATCCAGTTGCTTGCTGGAGGACCAGTTATTGATCACCTCATGATCGTCCCACTGCCAGATCTGCGGCACCTGGGCATTGAAGCGGCGCACGTTTTCATCCAGCAGGTTGTAGCGGTAATTGCCGCGATACTCATCGAGGGTTTCCGCGACTTTGCTCTTGGCCTCGGTGGTGATGTTGCGCCAGATACGTCCGCCTTCGGTGGTCAACTGCGCGGGCACCGGGCCGTCGGCGTAGATGGTGTCGCCGCTGTGGATAAAAAAGTCTGGCAGGCGCAGGCGCATGGCTTCGTAGATACGCATACCGCCAATCTCCGGGTTGATGCCGAAGCCTTGGCCAACGGTGTCGCCGCTCCACACAAAGCGGATGTCGCGACGCTGTTGCGGCTCGCTGCGCAAGTGACCGAACCAGGGCTCGCTGGCGACGCCGGTCTGGGCGTCTTCGAAGTGAACACGGTAGAAGATCGACTGATCGACCGGCAAACCGGTGAGCTCGACACGGGCAGTAAAGTCGGTGCGGCTGTCGGCCAGGGGGGAAACCAAGCGGCGGGGATTGCTGAACACACTGCGCGTATCCCACTCCACCACCATCTTCGCGGGGCGGTCGCTGCGGCTCCAGATCATCGCACGGTCGCCGAGCAGGTCGCCCGATTGCACGCCATCCGTGAGTTGCGGCCGGTCCTTCACCGAAGCGATCACCGCAGGGGCCAGGCCCGGCAACAACAGGCCGGCGCCCACGGCTTGCATCACGCGGCGGCGGCCGAGATCGAAGTGGCTCATGCAGGTGCCCTCTTGAGTATCAAAAGGGCCACTTAAGCATGATGGGATGAAGCGAAGATGACACCGGCCTTACAAACAATGGAGATCCAAATGTGGGAGGGGGCTTGCTCCCTCCCACATTCTGAATCCCATCAGCCCCTGGCAGCAGTGACCGTCAGCTCCACAGCTTCCGGTCGCTTGAGCAGCGCATACACCAACCCCGTCAACACACTGCCCGCCACAATCGCCAGCAAGTACAACAAAGCGTGGTTCATCGCATTCGGAATCACCAGCACAAACAACCCGCCATGGGGCGCGGCCAACTTGCAGCCGAAGTACATCGACAGCGCACCGGTCAGCGCGCCACCGGCGATGCTGGCCGGGATCACGCGCAGCGGGTCTTTGGCCGCGAACGGGATCGCGCCTTCGGAGATAAAGCACAGGCCCAGGATCATCGCGGCCTTGCCGGCTTCGCGTTCAGTCTGGGCGAACTTGCGCCGAGCCAATAACGTAGCGATGCCCATGCCAATCGGCGGCACCATGCCGGCAGCCATGGTCGCGGCCATCGGTGCGCCGCTCGACGCCGCCAGCAGGCCGACAGAAAACGCATACGCCGCCTTGTTGATCGGCCCGCCCAAATCCACGCACATCATGCCGCCGAGCAAAATGCCCAACAGCACCGCGTTGGTAGTGCCCATGGTGCTGAGAAAATCGGTGAGACCCGTCAGCAAACGTGCGACCGGCGGGCCCACCAGGTAGATCATCACCAGGCCGGTGAACAGGCTGGCCAGCAACGGGATGATCAGAATCGGCTTGAGCGCCTCCAGGCTCTGGGGCAATTGCACCGCACGGCTGATCAGCTTGACGCAGTAACCCGCGACGAAACCGGCCAGGATGCCGCCGATAAACCCAGCCCCCAGCGTCCCCGCCAGCAAGCCGCCGATCATGCCCGGCGCCAGGCCAGGACGGTCGGCGATCGAGTAGGCGATGTAGCCCGCCAGCAGCGGCACCATCAGCAGGAATGCCTGGTCACCGACGCTTTTCAGCGCCGCAGCCAAAGTGCCTGGCTGCTCGAAAGCATGGATGCCGAACACAAATGACAAGGCAATCAATAAGCCCCCCGCCACCACCATCGGCAACATGTACGACACGCCAGTGAGCAGGTGCTTGTAGACCCCGGTTTTCTCCGACTTGGCCGGCGCGCCGCTGGCGGCGTTTTCCACCGCGCCTTCAGCCAGGGCTTTGTTAAGGATGGCTTCGGATTGCTTGAGGGCGATGCCGGTGCCACAGCGGTAAATTTTCTTGCCGGCAAAACGCTCGGTGGCGACTTCAATATCCGCCGCCAGCAACACCACGTCGGCCTCGGCGATGGCTTGCGGGCTCAGCGGTGTGCGGGCGCCGACCGAGCCTTGGGTCTCGACCTGCAAGTCGTAGCCCAAGCGCTTGGCGGTCTGCTGCAAGGCTTCGGCGGCCATGAAGGTGTGGGCCACCCCGGTCGGGCACGCAGTAATCGCGACGATACGCGGCGCATTCTTCGCCGATACCGGGGCGTCACTGGCGACATACACCTGGGCCTCTTCAGCGCCCCGGCGCAATACGCCTTCGACATCCGCCAGCGCTTGGGCCGGTGTGGTCTGGAACACGCGTTTGCCGACAAAACGCTGCATATCCACGGGCGTACTGCTGACCAGCAGTACCCACTCGGCATCATCGATCGTGGCTTGGGACAACTGACGTTCCGGGCGCTGCACATCAACGACCTCGACACTGGTGTGCAAGCCCATGCGCTGGGCGGCGGCGTCCAACAAGCGGGCGCACAGCACACTGGTGACCATGCCGTTGGGGCAGGCGGTAACAATGGCTAACTTCATCACAAACCCTCTTATTGTTCTGTCAGCGCGCGTACATCGACGCCGCTTTCCAGGCGCGCCAACTGCGCGTCATCGCTGATGCCAAAACCGATCTGCGTGACGGCCATCGCGGCAATCGCCGTAGCACGGCGCAAGGTGCGCTCGGGGGTATCGCCGCTGAGCAAACCGTGAAGCATCCCGGCCAGCAGCGAGTCGCCAGCGCCCACGGTACTGGCCACCGTCACCTTGGGCGGCGTGGCGTGTAGCGCCGCGCCTGGGCGGTACCAGGTCACGCCTGCGGCGCCGTCGGAGACCACCACATGCTCGACGCCTTGCTGATGCAATTGGCTGATGGCATCGGTGGCGTGACCCAAGGCTTCGGCCAACTCTTCAGTATTGGGTTTGACCAACCACGGGCCCGTCTCCAACCCCAGGCGCAGCGCTTCACCACTGGTGTCCAGGGCGACTTTCAACCCGAGGTCTTTCAACGCCTCCAGCAAACCTTTAAACCACTGCGGGCTGACGCCGCGCGGCAAGCTGCCGGCCACCACCACCGCATCAAACTCCGGGCCAATCATCGCGATCATCTTGAGCAGCGCTTTTTGCGCCTGCTCATCCACCAGCGGCCCCGGTGCATTGATGTCGGTGACACGCCCATCCTGTTCGGCAATCTTGATGTTGCTCCGGGTTTCGCCGGGGACACGGATGAAGGCATCGCCAAACCCGCGGCGCTTGATCAGCGCATTGAAAGCCTGTGGGTTGGCACTGCCGAGGAACCCGCCCACGCTGACGTAATGGCCTAGGTCCGCCAGCACCTGCGCTACATTCACGCCCTTGCCCGCCGCGTGGGTGAGCATCGCTTCACTGCGATTGACCTCACCAGGCTCCAGGCGCGCCAGGCGCACCGTCAGGTCCAACGCCGGGTTCAGCGTCAGGGTCAGAATCTTCGCCATCTACACGGCCTCCACTAGGGCACGCACCTCGGCGGGCGAACCCACCGCCAGTGCTTGTTGCGCCAGGCCCTGGGCCTCGCTCAGACTGAATTCGCGCACCCGCGCCTTCACTTCAGGAATGCTGCGGGCCGACACGCTCAACTCATCCACCCCCAGGCCGACCAGCACCGGCACCGCCAGCGGGTCTGCCGCCAACTCGCCGCATACGCCGACCCATTTGCCGTGGGCATGGGCGGCGCGCACGGTGATGTCGATCAGTTGCAAGACCGCTGGGTGCAAGCCATCGGCCTGGGCCGACAGGGTCGGGTGGCCGCGGTCGATGGCCAAGGTGTACTGGGTCAGATCGTTGGTGCCGACGCTGAAGAAGTCGACTTCCTTGGCCAGTACCGGCGCCAGCAAGGCGGCTGACGGCACTTCGATCATGATGCCCAGTTGCAAATCGGCGACCGGGATTTCCAGGCGCAAGCGCTCGGTCATGTCGCGGGCGGCACGCCATTCATCCACGCTGCCGACCATGGGGAACATGATGCGCAGCGGCCGGTTATCCGCCGAACGCAGCAGCGCCCGCAATTGCGCTTCCATGATCTGCGGGCGTTGCAAGGTCAGGCGAATGCCGCGCACGCCAAGGAAGGGGTTTTCTTCCTGGGCGATGGGCCAATAAGGCAAGGGCTTGTCGCCGCCCACATCGAGGGTGCGCACCACCAGCGGGCGGCCGCCGAGCCCATCAAGGACGCGGCGGTACTCGGCTTCCTGGGTAGCCTCGTCCGGCGCCTGAGGGTGGGCCATGAAAATCAGTTCAGTGCGCAGCAGGCCAATGCCTTCGGCGCCCTGCTCCACCGCACTCGCCACACCGGCGCTTTCACCGATATTGGCGAACACTTCCACGGCGTGACCGTCACGGGTCAGCGCCGGCTCGTGGCGTTGAGCCGAGGCAGCTTGCAAGCGTTGTTCGCGGGTGTCGCGCTCCACGGTGGCGCGTTGCAGGGTAGCGGCGTCCGGGTCGACATGCAGGCGACCGCGCTGGCCGTCGAGCAGCAGTGGCGTACCGGCGCTCAGCAGCAGCACCGCAGCACCAGCACCGACCAAGGCGGGAATCCCCAGGGCGCGCGCGACGATGGCGCTGTGAGCTGTAGCACCACCGCGGGCAGTCAGAATGCCGGCTACGCGGGCCGGGTCCAGACGCGCAACGTCCGAAGGGCCGACTTCATCCATCACCAGAATGTAGGGCTCGCTGGGCTCCTGGGCGGTTTCGACGCCGCACAACTGCGCCAGCACGCGACGGCCGATGTCACGCAGGTCAGCGGCACGCTCGGCCAGCAAGGCATCCTGCAAGGCCTCCTGCTGCTTGGCGGCGGCTTCGATCACGCTCATCCACGCCGCTTCGGCGCTTTCGCCTTGCTTGAGGCGGGTGTCGACTTCGTCGGTCAGCTCCGGGTCGTCGAGCATCTCCTGATGGGTAATGAAAATCTCGCGGATGGCCTTGGCCTGGCTGCGCTCGATCAGGCCCTGGATATCCTTACGCACATCGCCCAGGGCGGTGTGCAGGCGCTGGCGTTCAGTGGCGGCAGACTCACCGCGCAGGGGGTAATCGAACAGCTGTGGAATCTGGATATGCGCCGGACCGATGGCGATGCCCGGCGCGGCGGCGATGGCCTGGATCTGACTGCCGCTCGATGGCGCGCTGAGCGCCGGCTCGATAGCCACCGGAGCAGGCTGGGCGCTCAGGGTCGGCAATGGTTCGACCTCTTCGCCAAGGCCCTCTTCGACCGCGGCCAACAATGCAGGCAGTGCATCGCCGGCAATCGTCGGCTCGGCGACAAACTCCAGCACCTGGCCACGACGCGCACCGAGGCTGAGCAACTTGCTCAAACTTTTGACCGATACCGCGCCCACCGGCCCATCAACGATGCGCACGCGGATATCGCCGTCAAAACTTTTCGCCAGTTGCGCAAGGATCTTGGCCGGGCGTGCGTGCAGGCCGTGGGCGTTGGCCAGGCTGATGCGGGCGCTGGGCCAGTCTGGCGGCAATTCGCCGCCCAGCACTTCCAGCACCGCACGGCTGCTGGTGGCACGCCCCAATTCCTGGCCGCGCCCTTCAATCAACAGGGCACACAAGCGTTCAAGCAAGGTTTGGTGGGCTTCGCCCAGGCTCGCCAGGCAGAACAGGCCGTGCAGCGGCTGGCCGAGGTAGCGCATGGGTTTGTCCGGCGTGACAAACGCCAGGCCCGGGCGCTTGACCGTCTGTTCGCTGTGCAACCACCACAGGCCATCGCCCAGGGGCAACGCGTCGACCTGTTGCAACACCGCAGCAAAACCATTGCTCACGCAGTCGGCCTGGCGCAGCAGGCGCGCACCGCGCCATACCAACTCTTCAAAATCATCGGCAGACACGCCCAGGCTGATCATCTGCGCATCCAGCGCCAGTTCCTGGGGCGCACCTTGCAACAGCTTCAACAACGCTTCGGCACTGCCGGCACGGCGCAACGCCTGGCCGAGATCGGTTTCACCGAGGGCACGGGTCAGCAGTTGCAGCAAGCGCAGGTGTTCGTCGGATTTGGCGGCGATGCCAATCGCCAGGTAGACGATCTGGCCATCACCCCAGTCCACCCCTTCGGGGAACTGCAGCAGGCGCACACCCGTGGTGAACACCTGGTCGCGGGTCTCTGGCGTACCGTGGGGAATAGCGATGCCCTGGCCAAGAAAGGTCGAACCCTGGGCTTCACGGGCTTGCAGGCCGCTCAGATACCCCTCGGCAACCAGGCCATCGGCCACCAGTTTGTCAGCGAGCAGGTGCAAGGCAGCAGATTTATCCACAGCCACCTGGCCCATGGATATCTGCTCTACAGTGAGCTCAAGCATGCCGTTCTCCTAGTTAGTGCGATGTGCGCACTAGGTATTGTTTTGAATAAATCAGCGCGAGACGTTCAAAAATAACTGACTGAGTGGTCAATTGGCAGTAGCCACTCAGCGGCGAACATCGTAAAAATACGCTTGCTGAAACGTTTAATCTAGAATTTATGGCAGATTACGCGTTAATTGCGCAAGCTTGAAGCACCACTCGGCACCTGTCGCGAAACATTGGTCGTGGGCTGGAATCGGTTACGATTGGACAAAATGTCGGGGCACGCTCTAAAAAACAAGGAAATCCCGGTTTGAAACTCAGTGATATTGCACGCTTGGCCGGTGTGTCCGTGACCACCGCCAGCTATGTCATCAATGGCAAGGCCGAACAGCAGCGCATCAGCAACGCAACCGTTGAGCGTGTGCGTGCCGTGGTCCAGGCCCATGGTTTTACCCCCAACCCTCAAGCCGCAGGGCTGCGCAGCCGGCATACGCGCACCCTGGGGTTCATCCTGCCAGACCTGGAAAACCCCAGCTACGCACGCATTGCCAAGCTGCTGGAGCAAGGCGCCCGGGCACGGGGCTATCAGTTGCTGATTGCCAGCTCCGATGACGAAGCCGACAGCGAACGCCAACTGCTGCAACTGTTCCGTGCGCGGCGTTGCGATGCGTTGTTCGTCGCCAGCTGCCTGCCGGCCAGCGATGACAGCTATCGCGACTTGCAAGCCAAGGGGCTGCCGGTGATTGCCATCGACCGGGTGATGGAGCCTGACCAGTTCTGCTCAGTGGTCAGCGATGATCACCAGGCCTGTCAGCAACTCACCAGCAGCCTGCTACAACCGCTGCCCAAGCAAATCGCGCTGATCGGCGCACGTCCCGAGCTGAGCATCAGCCAGGAACGTACTGCGGGTTTTCGTGAAGCGCTGCAAGACTTCACCGGCGAAGTGATCATCGAACAGGGCGAAGCCTTCAGCCGTGACTGTGGCCGACAGCTGATGGAGCAACTGCTGCAGCGCCTGGGGCATTTGCCTGACGCGCTGGTGACTACCTCCTACGTGCTGCTGCAAGGCGTGTTCGATGCGCTGCATGACTTCCCGCTCCGGTCGCGGCCGCTGCGCCTGGGCACCTTTGGCGACACCCAACTGTTGGACTTCCTGCCGCTGCCAGTCAACGCCATGGCCCAGCAACATCAACTGATCGCCGAGACCGCCCTGCGCCTGGCCCTGGCGGCCATCGAAGAAGAGCAGTACCAACCGGGTGTGCATGCAATTGGCCGCACGTTCAAGCAGCGCATTCACGAGGCCTGAACGTGGAGCTGATCGACACCCACACCCACCTGGACTTTGCGGACTTCGATCACGACCGCCCGCAAGTCCTCGCCCATAGCCGTGAACTCGGGATACGGCGTCTGGTGGTACTGGGGGTGTATCAGAAAAACTGGCAGCAGCTGTGGGATCTGGTGCAGCAGGACGACGGTTTGTTCGCGGCCTTTGGTTTGCACCCGGTGTATCTCGATGAGCATCGCCCTGCCGACCTGCTGGAGCTGGGTGACTGGTTGACGCGCTTGCACGGCCATCGGCAACTCTGCGCCGTGGGCGAAATCGGTCTGGATTACTTCCTTGAGCACCTGGATCGCGAGCGCCAGCAAAGCCTGTTCGAAGCCCAGCTGAAACTCGCGGCGGATTTCCAACTCCCCGCCTTGCTGCATGTACGCCGCAGCCACGCCGTCGTGATTGCCACGCTCAAGCGCATCCGTCTACCGAGGGGCGGGATTATTCATGCGTTCGCCGGCAGCATTGAAGAGGCCCGCGAGTACATCAAACTGGGTTTCAAACTCGGTCTGGGCGGCGCCGCCACTTGGCCCCAGGCCCTGCGCATGCACAAGGTACTGGCGCAATTGCCTCTTGAAGCCGTGGTACTGGAAACCGATTCGCCGGACATGGCCCCGGCCATGTATCCCAACCAGCGCAATAGCCCGCAACACCTGCCGGCTATCTGCACCGCCCTGGCTGAGCGTATGGGCATCAGCCCTTTATTGCTGGGTGAGACGAGCACACGCAATGCGTGCGAGCTGTTCAATTGGTAGCGGGCTGATGACCTGCAAGTTCAAGGTCATCCTTTGCCGATAACGGGCATAGCGCACGACCAGCAGATGAATCAACACCGCGACCAGCGAAATGTTCAACTGCCCGATCACGCTGAGCAGCCCCAACCACTCTGCGAACAACGCCATCAGCAAGGTCGCGCACGTCAGCATGATCATGCCGGGCCGCACCAGCGCCCATTGGTCCAGGGCGCGAAACTGACGCAACTGCTTGTGGCAGCACAACTGCAGGCCCGAGTGGCAGTACGCGCAGTCAAACGGTACTTCCATGGCGATGGCGTTCAGTTGCCAAGGCTTGAGTTCAAACGTCATGTTGCACTGGGCACAATGCCCTTTGATGCCGATTGCAGCGGCCATCGTCGTATCCCCTCGTGACCGTGACTGATGAAACAAATTCTCACCCATTCACGTTGCGATAAAACACAGCCCGGCAAAATCAGGACAAATGCCACGTGATTCATGACCCCGTCCCACAGAAAGTTCTTACACCCGAAACGCGCCAATCAATTGCTTCAACTCAATGACCTGCGCCGACAACTGCCGGCTGGCCGCTTCGGTCTGTTGGGCGCCTTGTGCTGCATGTTCACCGGCGCGGTTGATTTGGACAATATTCTGGTCGATGTCGTGAGCGACCGCCGTTTGCTGCTCCACGGCAGCGGCGATCTGCTGGTTCTGGTCAACAATCATGCCTACGGCACCGAGGATATTTTCCAGGGCGTGCTGGACCTTTTCCGACCGCCCTACCGTGCCACTCGCCATTTCATGGCTACTGCCCATCGCCTTTACCGCTGCGCCGACGCCGCTGTGCAAGCGGCTGATCATTTGTTCGATTTCTCCGGTGGAATGCTGGGTACGCCGGGCCAGGGTGCGCACCTCATCGGCCACTACGGCAAAACCGCGTCCTTGCTCACCGGCACGCGCAGCTTCGATGGCCGCGTTGAGCGCCAGCAAATTGGTTTGCTCAGCGATGCTCTTGATCACCTCCAATACGCTGCTGATGGACTGGCTATCGGCCGCCAACTGATTGATCACCCGCACCGACTCATCGATCTCCAAAGCCAGGCGTGCGATGCCGCTTTGTTGAGATTGCACCAGCGCCCGCCCGCTGACGGTTTCATCATTGACGCTCTGTGCACTGTTGACCGCCGCCGCCGCGCTGCGCGCCACCTCCTGTGCGGTGGCAGACATCTGGTTCATCGCCGTTGCCACTTGTTCGATCTGGCTGCGCTGGCCGGAAACCGCCTGGTTACTCTGTGCCGAAATCGTCTGCACCTGGCTGGCCTGCAACTCGACCTGGCTGACCGTATGCCCGACGCGCTCAATCAGGTCGTGGATCTTGGCCACGGTGCCATTGAATACCTGGCCCAGGTCTCCCAGCTCGTCGCGGCTGTGGGCGACGAAAGTGACCGTCATGTCACCGGCCGCGACTTTGTCCATCATCGCCCCCAGGCTGCGCAAGGTAGTGCGGGTGGAGACAAAGAAACCTGCATACAAGTAGAAGATCAGCGCAAATACCGCCAACAGGGCCGCGACCAGCAACACCATGTGCAGGCGGTTTTGCGCCAGACGCTGCTCCAGTTGCTGGCCGATGAACGCTAAGGTGGCGTCATCGAGTTGATAGGTCTTGGCCATCAGTTGGCTGACGCCGTCGTAAAAACCTTGCCACGGTGTATCCAGGGTCTCGGCCATTACCACCTGTTCTTCGAACAACTCACTGCCTTGCTTGAGGCTGGCCTGGCTGGCTTGCGCCAAGCTATCGAGTGCTGCGTGCGCGGCGTTGCTGGCGCCCAGCGCGTCCTGCAGCTTCAAGCCGTATTCGCCCTGGAGCTTTTCCACCTGCTGCAGTAATTCGTCAAAGCGCGTACTGGAGGAGGAATTGATAAAGCCCTGGCCCAGGGAATACGCGCCCATCGCGCGGCCCTCACCGAGTAGTTGGGTGACCTGTGGGGTGACCGCAGTGACCAGGTCGCTGAGTTGGCGCAGGTCACTCTGCACATCACGGCTCAAGCCGGCTTGGCTGGCGATAATTTGGCTAAGCATCTGGGCCTGGTTGAGTAACTTGCCGATCAACGCCGCTTTGTTGAGCAACGAGGTTTCCTGTTGCTGCGCCTTGAACGCGGCGATCAGCTCGTCGCGCTTGTTTTCAAAAACCTCGACTTGCTCGGGCTGCGTCGCCATGGCGTGCAACCCCTGCAACCGCTCCAGCACACCTTGCTCCAGGGCAGTGATCTGCGCTTCAAGATCAGCCGCCTTGCCGGACTGCCCGAGAATGACGTTGATCTGCACCTGGTTGTTGAGCGTTTCCAACTCACGACGCAATGCCAGGCTGCTGCCAAGCAGGTCGAGACTTTGCAGTTCGACACGGGTGCCCTGGAATTCGCGCCACGAGTCACGCACCAGGTAATAGTTGGTCGCCAGCATCGGCAGCAGAAACAGCACGCTGATCAGGCTGAACTTCATGCCGAAGCTCAGGCGGTTCATCAGCGCAACGGCAGGATAGAGCAAGCTCATCACAGGTGACCTCCCCTTCTTTTATTGTTATTGAGGCGCAGGGCGGCGGCAGATAGCCACTATTTGGCGCTCTGTCTGTATAGCTCAATTCGAAGGGAAGTTTTGTAACGTAAGGTTAACGGCAGATCCGGAGAGCACATGTAGGAGGGCTTGCCCCCGTAACCACGATGCGAAGCGAGCCGCTCTTGATCTTGATCTGCTTTTGATCTTGATCTTAAGCGCCCCGTCAAACCACGCTGGCCGGAATTCGACAGGGATTTGGGGGGTAAACCGGCAGGGATGCCGGTTTAGCCGCCCCGCGCCATGGATGGCGCGTGGCGGCGGCCCCCCAAATCACTGGCGGATTACGGGCACACCGAGCCTAAGCGAGGTGCCGAGTGGTGGGGCAAGAGCCCTTTGGTTACTTTGGGGCTCTTTTCCAAAGTGACCCGCTGTAAAAGCGGAACCAACCGTGGCCGTTACCGCAGGAATGGATATGTACTCGGTCTGATCCAGCCCCCTGGTCGGCCCGGAGGCCGCCATCGGGAGCAAGCCCCCTCCCACAAGAGGTGTAGATCCCGGTGGTCATCGGGGACAAGCCCACCTCCCACAGTATTCAGGGCAATACAGTCCAGATGGCAAACCCGGCATACCACAACACCGCCGCACGCAGCAGCAGCTCCCACAACCGATCCAGGCTATTGATGCCGTCAGCCCCCACCACTGGAGGAGGGATTTCAGCCGCGGCCAGCCCGACCTTTTCCATCAACTGCGCCGCGCTGATGTCCCAGCTCAGCAGTTCGTGGAGCATCACCCGACTGACCCCGACAAAGTTGCCCACCAAAGCAAAGCTCGCCGCCAACAGGCGTACCGGCAACCAGTCAAACGCGTGACGCAACTGCGCGGCACGTTCGGCCACCAAGGGATTCTGGCTATGTTCGCTGGCCAGCGCCAACAGCCGGTAGGCCAAAGCCGCCACCGGGCCCAGCAGGAAATACCAGAAAATCACCGCAAAAAAGCTCTGGTACGCCTGCCACAACAGATAGCCCTGGACCCGCTCCAGCAATTGCTCGCCAGTGTCGGCGCCAAGCTTCAGGTCGCGCTCGGCCACATGCTCTGCAGCTTGCAGGTCGCCACGTCGCCAGGCATCACGGAACGGCCCCAGCCCTGCCAATAAATCACCACGGCCCAGGCTATAGATCACCACCAGCATGTGCACCGGTAACGCCAACAGGCCATAGGCCACCGGCTCCAGTACCAACAACAACAGCGCCAGCAACGCTACCGGCAGCAGCACCAGTAGCGTCAGGATCAGCCAGGGTCGCTTGCCCATGCGCGGGCTCGACTCCAGCTTGGCCAGCTCACGCAGCCATCCACCGTCGCGCTGCAACCGCAGGCGCAAGGCCGAGAACTTCTCGATCCACACCGCCAGCACCAACACCAGGAAACTCATTGTTCGTGTCCTCCATCCTGCAGGGCGCCGAGAAAGCGCGCCCAATCAAAAGCGGGGCCCGGGTCGGTCTTGCGCCCCGGAGCGATATCGCTGTGACCACAAATACGTTGGCGAGTGATCTTTGGGTAAGCCTTGAGCAACTGGCGCGTCAGCTCGGTCAGCGCCGCGTACTGGGCATCGGTGAACGGCAGTTCGTCTGTGCCTTCCAGTTCGATCCCCAGCGAGAAATCATTGCACACCTCGCGCCCCTCGAAGCTGGAAATACCGGCGTGCCAGGCCCGGTCCCGGCACGAGACAAATTGCGTCACAGTGCCGTCACGTTCAATCAGAAAATGCGCAGACACGCGTAGGTGGTCGATACCGGCAAAGTAGGGGTGCTCTGACACATCCAGACGATTCTGAAAAAACTCTTGCACCTTGCCCGTGGCAAACTGCGCTGGAGGCAAGCTGATGTTATGCACCACCAACAGCGAGATTTCGCCTTCAGGGCGCTCGTTGAAGTTGGGCGACGGGCAATGACGGATGCCCTGGCACCAACCGCTGGCGGGGTCCAACTGCATACAGGCTCCTGAAATGAGACGAGGTGTTACCAGTATGCCGCGTTCCACCCTGCGGTTGCGATCACTTGCCGCGTTTGAGTTGACGCAGGTCGCCCATCACCGCAGCCAATGCACGCTCGAACAAAGGGCCATCATCCAGCGTGCGCAGCACACCACGCTTGAACGCATGGGCTAACTGGTCGGTAGTTTTTTCCAGAACCTTGAGCCCGGTGCGGCTGACGAAAATACAGGTATTGGCAGGCGGCATGATTGCCGTCAACTTGCAGCGCAGGGTGATTTCCTGATCGTGCTGAAACGCTACCCAGGCGCCGATCTGCAACTGCCTGGCCTTGAGCAGGTCGGGGTCATCATCGGGCAGCGGCGCAACGACGGACGGCGCACCGGTGCCAAGCGTGAAGGACTCACGGACTTCGACCAGCACTTCGGCGCCGTCGCCCCCGCAACACTGAACATGCATGGTCTGCAACCGCCGGAAAAATTCACGGGTGCTGAAAGAGTCGAACGCCGCAGCGGCCAAACCGTCACGCAACGCCTTGAGCAACGCGGGTAGTTGCTCAAGCAAATGCCGGCCCGCTTCGGTGTCTTCCCGCAGGCCGACGCTCCAGATCAACTCATCCAGGGTGCGCAGCGCTGCCTGCCATTGCAGCGACTGTCCGCCATGCTTGAGCATGGCCAATAGCAACACCTGGCTCCAGGCTTGCTGGAGGAATTGCACCACAAACTGCGGCAGAACCTTGCCCGCCAGCCTTCGATCAAGCACCTGCGCCACACGTTGGCGGGCAGCCTCGGTATGCAGGCGCTCCTGCTCGGCCTCTCGGGTATGGCGCTCAAGCAACTCGCTGCGCCTGGATTCATCAGCGGTAAACGCGCTGAATTGGGTCAGTAGCTGGGAGAAAATCGCCGGGTCTTCAACAAACTCATTCAATAAACGCTGCACGACCTGCTCGACACACAGGTACAGAGTATCGCGGGAGGCGTCTTCGGGCGGGCTCCAGCCCATGACGGCGCCCGCGATGTCATTGAGCAAGCGTCGCGCCGGATGGCGCGTGCAACTGAACAGGCTCTTGTCCAGCACGGCGACTTTCAGCAAGGGGATCTGCAAACGGGCGATCAGGCCCTTGAACGCGTCCGGCACGCTGCTATCACCGAGTATGAAGGCGAACAGCATAGCGAACAGATTGATTACATCTTCGTCAGCATCTTCCAGGACCCGCGACTTGCCACTCTTGACGCTGACTCGGGTGAGCAGCTGTTCAAGCTGGTTACGCAGGTCGAAATCGTCTTCAACCTCGGGCTCGGGGACGTACTGCTGCAAATGCGACAGCAGGCGTAGCAGATCACGGGTGGCAATGGGTTGCGGCTCGGCACTGGCTTCGAGGGTCGGCGCCACGCTGCCACGCACGGCTTGCAGTAACTTCTGCAATGCGCTGAACGCTTGCTGGCCGCTTTTATCGAGCGGCGGGTCGACGATCGGCTGGCTGGCGCGTTGGTGTTCCCGGCTGGCGCGCCCGCCGGGACGACGGGATGGCACGGCCTTGAGTTCAGGCAGTACACCAACGGCGACCAGCAGTTGATTGGCTTCGCCATACAACAGGTCCGCGTCACTGAGCACGTATTTTTCAAAGAGCTTGAGCATGATCAGTTTGACGCGGATTTCCACCCCCAGGCTGCGCCCTGCCTGCAGAAAAAACTCACAGAGCAGTGCCGGGCCCAGTGGGTTCGCCTGGTCATCCAGGCGCCGGCCCAGCAATTGGCTCATGCGCGCGCTTAACTGTCCCAGGGCCAAGCCATCACGATGCCGCACCCGACTGAGCATCGCCTCAAGGGCTACGGCTTTTTCCATGTCGTCGGCACTGGTACCGGATACCGCTTCGTAGGACACCACCGGCACCAGGTGCAGATCGCCGCTTCCGGCCTGGCCCAGATTGGCGAAGGCGACAAACAGCTGCTCCATGAACACGCGTTCGAAGTTCTTGCGCTTGAGGCGCAGGTCGCGCATTGCTTCGAAAAAAATATGATGGTCGACGGTGCTTCGGGCCTTGTCAGCCATTTCGAACAGGGTGTCGTCGGCGTTATCGAACAGTTCCTGCAAACCCTGCTGCAATTGTTGCGCGGCCTTGTCACGCACCTGCAGCAACACCACCGGCAGGCGCGCGAGCGGCGATGGCGTAGCCTGTGCCCTGTTGATAGGCACCACCTTTCCGTCATTGTGCATCCTGGCCTCCTGAAACGGCGGTGTTGAGAGGGGCAAAGAACGGGGCAGGCACGGCAGTGCGCTGCATATAAACCGGCTACCACCTCGACGTCAAAGCTATGACGCCAATTGAAAGGCGCGAGATTATCTTG
Organism: Pseudomonas sp. OST1909; assembly: GCF_015277575.1. Lineage (NCBI taxonomy): Bacteria > Pseudomonadati > Pseudomonadota > Gammaproteobacteria > Pseudomonadales > Pseudomonadaceae > Pseudomonas > Pseudomonas sp. OST1909. The sequence goes on along the minus strand of NZ_CP063780.1, from coordinate 1,211,582 downwards.
CAAAGGAGGGGGGTTGCGCCAGCAAACTCTGCCTTTACGCTGTAAATGAGCGGCGCGCTGGGTTCGAACGCACGCAGCCCCTATAATCCAGGCACTTTGTTTGTGGAGCCTGTTATGCCGAACCTCCGTCTTGCCGACCTCACCGCCGAAATCGAAGCCAACGTGCGCCGCGCACTGCTGGAAGACATAGGCAGTGGCGATATCACCGCGCAGTTGATCCCCGCCGAACGGCTGGCCAAGGCCACGATCATTACCCGCGAAGCGGCTGTTATTGCCGGTACGGCCTGGGTGGATACGGTATTTCGCCAACTGGACCCACGGGTCGCCGTGCATTGGCAGGTGGCCGACGGTGAACGTGTCAGCCCCAACCAGGCGCTGTTCCACCTTGAAGGCCCGGCACGCTCGCTGCTCACAGGTGAACGCAGTGCGCTGAATTTTTTACAGATGCTGTCAGGTGTAGCCACCCGAGCGCAGTTCCTGGCGGACTTTGTCGCCAGTACCCAGGTCAAGCTGCTGGACACTCGCAAGACATTACCGGGCCTGCGCCTGGCGCAAAAATACGCGGTCACCTGTGGCGGTTGCCACAATCACCGCATCGGGCTGTATGACGCGTTCCTGATCAAGGAAAACCATATTGCCGCCTGCGGTGGCATTGCCCAGGCGATTACGGCCGCCCACAAGATCGCCCCAGGCAAGCCGGTGGAAATCGAAGTGGAAAACCTGGATGAGTTGCGCGAAGCCCTGGCGGCGGGAGCCGACATCATCATGCTCGATGAACTGAGCCTGGTAGACATGCGCGAGGCCGTGCGCTTGAACGCCGGCAAGGCCAAGCTGGAAGCCAGCGGCGGGATCAATGAAAGTACCCTGCTGCCTATCGCTGAAACCGGTGTGGACTTCATCTCCATCGGCGCGATGACCAAGGATGTGAAGGCAGTGGATCTGTCGATGCGCCTGAGTATCTGAGTAGTTGCCAGCTGCAAGCTGCAAGAAGGCTGCGAGACAACTTGCCGCTTGCAGCTTGAAACTCGCGGCTGCTTTTAAACTACAAGATTATTCATCTCGCAGTACTCGTCCCATTCGACGCCCAGCACCTCGGCCGCCTCTTTATGCAAGGCCAACCGCGCAGCTTCGAATTCTTCCGGTGTCGAGGTGTACTTGAGGGTCAACTCCCAAGGCTGGAGGTTCTGGCTCTCTGCCTCGTCCTCGAATGCCCACTGAATCTGATCGCGCTGGTCGTCAGCGCTCAGGTCCTTGATCTCTTCTTTAAGCTGCGGCGACTCCTCAAGGTATTGCTTGAGTGCTTCTTCGTGACGCGCTTGCTGGGTTATCTCAGTCGTGGTCATGTCGTTCTCTTGGATCGAGGAATGGGGATGCATCTGGGTCATCAAGGTTGCGCAGATACAAAAGAGCGAGCACGAATGCCGACTCGTCTGGCCTTCAGAACCATTCTGGGATCATCTGAAAACATTGCCTTTGAAGCAGTGGTGCGCTTTTGCCCGAGACAGGAATCGAACCTGCGACCTTCGCGTTACGAGTGCGCTGCTCTACCGGCTGAGCTACACGGGCGGTGGGCTAAAGCTAGCACTGCATTGGTCATGCAGCAACTGACTCGCTCACCGCCCGGCGCCATCACGCGCCGTTGGCAGAGCAGCCCTTGGCAACGTACTGCGGATCCGCTGTGGTAGCACAGGTCCATCCGCTGGTTGCGTTGCGGGTCAAGGTGATGGTCTTGCCCAGCACGGGCGCTGGCGCATCGAGGATTTCACAGCTGATGGAGCCGGCGCCCGAGGCTACATCTCCTGTCACGTCGATCTTGCAATTGGCAGTGGGGCTGTTGCCACCGATCAACGACACAGTGGGCACAGTGCCCTGGTTGATGACGTCTTCATAACCGGCCTTCAACGCGCTGATTTCAGCCAGCCCCGCCGTAAACTTGGCCTTGGCCTGGTGCTTGGTGTACATGGGCAAACCGATGGTGGCCAAAATGCCGATGATTGCCACAACGATCAACAACTCGATCAAGGTAAAGCCTTTTTGACGCATCTCTTTCACTCTCCAGAATAAAACCATGACAAGGCGCGTCCTGCGCCCCGAAGTGTGCAACGGCGCCAGTGTACCCACCACCACGAAGCCCATCGCCTGCAAGACGCACATTCTGACACTTTATCCCATAACACCAGCCGTCCCGAATCCGCCACCTGACTACGCTATAAATTCTTCACTGCCGGGTGCGCAAACCGATATGAACGACACGTCAACGATCTATGCCTGGGAAGGTATCAACCGCAAAGGACGCAGGGTGACCGGGCAAACCGCTGGCGACAGCCTTGCGCTGATCAAGGCACAACTGCGCCAGCAAGGGATCTGCCCCGAGCGTGTGTGCAAGAAGCCTCGATCACGCTCGGCTTTCACCCCGCGAATCCTGCCAGCCGATATCGCCCTGTTTACTCGCCAGTTGGCGACCTTGCTCAAAGCCGGCATCCCGCTGCTGCAAGCCTTCGACATCATCAGTGAAGGTTTTGAAAACCCGCAGGTGCGTGAACTGGTCAAGGCGTTGAAACAACAGATCGCCAGCGGCAATAACCTGGCCGCAGCGCTACGCCTGCATCCGCGTTATTTCGATGACCTGTACTGCAACCTGGTAGCTGCCGGAGAACAGGCCGGAGCTCTGGAAACCCTGCTGGAGCGCGTGGCGATTCATCTGGAAAAAAGCCAACAGCTCAAAGCCAGGATCAAAAAAGCCATGACTTACCCTGTCGCAGTCCTGGTAGTCGCTACACTAGTCAGCACAGTGCTGTTGATACACGTCGTGCCTCAGTTCCAGCATCTGTTTGCCGGGGTCGACAGCCAACTGCCCGGGTTTACCCTGGGGGTCATTGCCCTGTCCGAGTTCTTGCAACAAGCGTGGTGGATACTCGTGCTGGGCCTGGTCGTGGGGGTGGGCGGGCTGCGCCACGCCTACCGCCGTTACCCTGGCTTTCGCCATTGTCTGCAAGGGCATTTGTTGAAAGCGCCCCTGGCAGGCAAACTGCTGCAAAAAACCGCCGTCGCCCGCTACGCCCGCACGCTTTCGACCACGTTTGCAGCGGGTGTCCCGCTGGTCCAGGCATTGGGCTCGGTAGCCGGAGCCGTCGGCAATGACCCCTTCAAACAGGCAATCGAACGTATGCGCCACGATGTATCCACAGGCATGCAGTTGAATCAATCCATGCACAGCTGCGGTTTGTTTCCCGGCATGGCGATCCAGATGACCGCCATTGGAGAGGAGTCCGGCACCCTGGACCGGATGCTGGAAAAAGTCGCGAACCACTACGAGTCGGACGTCGACACCCTGGTCGATAACCTCACCAGCCTGATGGAGCCGCTGATCATGGTTGTCCTGGGGGCCATTGTCGGCGCGCTGGTGATCGCGATGTACCTGCCGGTCTTTCAATTGGGTACGGCCTTTTGAGCCTGCTGCTGAGCGAGCAGCCCTGGGCGTTTGCCTGCATGGCACTGGTGCTCGGCCTGATCATCGGCAGTTTCATCAACGTGCTGGTCTGGCGCCTGCCCAAAATGCTCGAACGCGAATGGCGTGCCCAGGCGCATGAGGTCCTCGGCCTGCCAACCGAGCCCGCCGGGCCGGTGTACAACCTGATGCGCCCGAACTCCTGCTGTCCGCGCTGCAACCAGCCGATTCGGCCCTGGGAAAATATCCCGCTGCTCAGCTTCCTGATGCTCAGGGGTCGTTGCGCTCATTGCCGTGAGCCCATCAGCGTCCGCTATCCCCTGACCGAAGTGACGTGCGCGCTGATCACCGCCGCCGTTGCCTGGCATTTCGGCTTCGGCTGGCAAGCCGCTGCGGTGATGTTGCTGAGCTGGGGCTTGCTGGCCATGAGCCTGATTGACCTGGACCACCAATTGCTGCCGGATGTGCTGGTACTGCCGCTGCTCTGGCTGGGGCTGGTCCTCAACAGCGCTGACCTGCTGGCAATACTGCCCGATGCACTGTGGGGCGCGGTCATTGGCTACATGAGCCTATGGAGCGTGTTCTGGCTATTCAAGCTGGCTACCGGCAAGGATGGCATGGGCCATGGCGATTTCAAGTTATTGGCATTGCTGGGGGCCTGGGGGGGCTGGCAGATCCTGCCAATGACGTTGCTGATGGCCTCGCTGATGGGCGTGTTTGCAGGGCTGATCCTACTGCGCTTGCGCAAGGTCCAAACGTCGACGCCGATGCCCTTTGGGCCGTGCCTGGCAATTGCCGGCTGGATTGCATTGCTCTGGGGTGGTCAAATAACCGACTTCTATTTGCAGTCTGTCGGTTTCAGATGACCACTTCTGTCGCAACACCCTGGATTCTTGGCCTCACAGGCGGCATTGGCAGCGGCAAAAGCGCTGCGGCCGAGCACTTTATCGACCTGGGCATCGACCTGGTGGACGCCGATCATGCTGCCCGCTGGGTCGTCGAACCCGGGCGGCCGGCACTGGCGCGCATTGCCGAGCATTTTGGCGACGGCGTGCTGCTACCCGACGGTCAGCTGGATCGCGCCGCGCTGCGCAAACTGATCTTTGAGGTACCGCAAGAACGTCTGTGGCTGGAAGCCTTGCTGCACCCGCTGATTGCCGAGGAAATTCGCAGCCACCTGGCACGCGCCCAGTCGCCTTACGCGATCCTGGTGTCACCGCTGCTGATCGAGTCCGGCCAATACAGCATGACCCAGCGCATCCTGGTGATCGACGTGCCGCAATCGCTGCAGATTCAGCGTACCCTGCAGCGCGATGGCATCAGCGAACAACAGGTGCAGGCGATTCTCAAGGCCCAATCGAGCCGCGAAGACCGCCTGAACCATGCCGATGACGTGCTGGTCAACGATAAGGACCTTGCCTGGCTGCACGGCGAGGTCGAGCGACTGCACCACTTTTACCTTACTTTGCGTGGAGGCCGATCATGAGCCAACCCTTGACCGTCGACTGCCCAACCTGCGGTGCACCCGTGGAATGGAAAGCGGCCAACCTCAACCGGCCGTTCTGCTCGGACCGTTGCAAACTCATTGACCTGGGTGCCTGGGCCGCAGAGGAACACAAGATCCCCGTGGCCCCGGATGCCGAAGACGAACTGTTTTCCGAAGACCTGCCGCCGCGCCACTAAGGCCGCATAAAGGCATATTCCTGCTGGTCGTCGAGGTTTTCTGCAAGGTATTGCAACTCGTCGGCCAGGTCTTCAAAACTGCGTACGCCCTTGCTTTGCTGCACCACGGCACTGAGCATGGCGCGTAAGGTCAAGCCGGGATCGAAACCGATTTCCTGCGCTGCGTCCTGGCTTCTGCGCAGCTCCTGCCGTGCCCACTCGTACACACTCATGATCCGTGCTCCAGAAAAAATTTTGCAGAGCATGGACCTGCGCCGGTGCCCGGCATTTGACCTGGATCAACGCCGTGAATCGTCGTCCTTCCAGGGGGCCGAGAGATAGCGAGTTCGGTTGAAGGTCTCCAGCCATTCCGGGCAAAACACCACCAACGCGCTGACGACCATGCCGTTGATAAAGGCTTCAGGGAAGATGATCAGCCACAGGTAACCTACAAAGTCCTCCAACCATTCCGGCATCGCAAAGCGGCCGTCGAACCACAACAGGCCCAGGCCGGCCAAAAGACACAACAATGCCGACAGCGCCGCCGCGAAAAAGCCGGAACAGAAAATATACACAAAGGGGTTTCGCGGTTGCGCCCGCTCGACCAACAGCGCGCAGCTTTCGGTGACCAGCACCGGCAACCCGACCAGAAGCAGGCCGTTGACGCCAAGGGCGGCCAGATCCTGGCGCCCCAGCAATATCAAGCCGAACTGGGCAGCAAACCCACCGACGATTGCCAGCGGCCAATCCAGCAACAAGGTCACGGCGGTCATGCCGATAAAGTGGTACGAGACCCCGGTATCGAAATCCCGGCGCACCAGCCACAGCATAAACAACGCGAACACCGTACCGAACAGCAAATGCTGGCGCCGTCGGTCGGCGAACAATTCGACCCAAGGCGAGCGCAACATCGCCCACATCACCACCGGCGCATATAACAGCCAGCCAATGCCGAGGGTCATGGGCGCCAGAACAGCTGCACTGATCACAGATGCACTACCTCTACAAAAAGCTTGCTGCCGAGTGAGCAGTCTACACCTGCGTTTTAACATTGGTCTGGGTCGAAGCGAGATTCAAATGTGGGAGGGGGCTTGCTCCCGATTGCGGTGTGCCAGTCTAAGTAATTTTGACTGACCCACTGCTATCGGGAGCAAGCCCCCTCCCACATTTGGATCTCACTGGCATAGATACCCAGCTGTTTCAGCAGCAACTCGGTGCAAGCAGGACTTCCTGTGGTCATCATTTGAACGCTAAGCTGGGAATATGGATGACTCAGATTATTTGCGCCTGCTCACCGTAGCAGCCGAACAAGCCAATGCGTTTCTGTCCAATGCCCGCAAATGGGAGCGTGAGCGTTGGGTCTGCCAGCGCCTGCTGCAGGGCTTGAATGTGCCCTACCGCGTCGAAGAGTTTCACGCTGCGGGCCAGGAGCCGCCGGATGTATTGTTTCGCGACGCCAGTTTCGAGGTATTTTTCGTGCTGGACGAGGGACGCCGCCTGAACGACGAATGGCGCGATGAATTGCTGCGCAGGCGTAGCGCGTTCTCTTTGAGCCAACTAGTGCGGCGCGAAGCCAAGCCACGACGCATTCCCGCCCATGAGTTTTTGTTGCGCCTGGCACCGACACTGCGCAAAAAAGCACATAACTACAAAGAACGCGGCATGGACCTGGGGGAGTTGGACCTTATCGCTTTCACCAGCCTCAAACGCGAAGTGCTGGACCTCAACAGCCACTTTCCGCCGCCAACTGAATACCTGCGCCAGGGCTGGCGCTCACTGTCACTGGTGGGGCCAACCTTCGCGCGCGTACTGTTCGCACACCCGGACGCGCCGGACTTCTTGCGCAACAACCTGGGCCGCAGCATAGTGTTCGATGTGGGCATCAGCCTTTGAACCCTTGGCTGTAACGTGGCGCCCTTTTGCAACGTCTACCTGACGAGGCCTTTATGACCAGCCGCCTGAACCCCGATGACCAACAGCATGTCCAAGAGTACCTGCAACTCTCCCAGCACAGAGTCGAGCGCAAGCCTTTCCGGCCATGGCTGCTCCTTTGTGTGGTGCTGGTAGTGGTGATCGGGCTCGGCGTGCTGAGCCGCCTATTGAGTTACCTGACGCTATGAGCTGCCTTGCGCTCGCGGGGGTAACTGCTCCGATTTCTTTTAGCCTTGCGAGATATCCCCATGACCCATCGTATTATTATCGTCGGCGGCGGCGCCGGCGGCCTGGAGTTGGCTACCCGCCTGGGTAAGACTCTGGGCAAGCGCGGCAAGGCCAGCATCACGCTGGTTGACGCCAACCTGACTCACATCTGGAAGCCTCTGCTGCACGAAGTGGCTGCCGGCTCGCTGAACTCTTCGGAAGACGAACTCAATTACGTCGCCCAGGCGAAATGGAACCACTTCGAGTTCCAGCTTGGGCGCATGAGTGGGCTTGACCGTGAACAGAAGAAAATCCAGCTGGCCGCCACCCTCGATGAAGAAGGCCGCGAGCTGGTGCCCGCGCGCGTACTGGGCTATGACAGCCTGGTCATTGCCGTAGGCAGTACCACCAACGACTTCGGCACCGAGGGTGCGGCGCAGCATTGCCTGTTTCTCGATACCCGCAAGCAAGCCGAGCGCTTTCACCAACAACTGCTCAACCACTACCTGCGCGCCCATGCCGGACAAACCGATGCCGTTGAACAAATCAGCGTGGCCATCGTCGGTGCCGGCGCCACCGGGGTGGAGTTGGCCGCCGAGCTGCATAACGCAGCCCATGAACTGGCCGCCTATGGCCTGGACCGCATCAAACCGGAAAACATGCACATTACCCTGATCGAAGCCGGCCCGCGGGTATTGCCTGCCCTGCCGGAGCGGATCGGCGGCCCGGTGCATAAAACCCTGGAAAAACTCGGGGTGACCGTGCTGACCAACTCGGCGGTCAGCGAAGTAACCGCAGACGCGCTGATTACCAGCAGCGGCCAAGTGATCCCCGCCAGCCTCAAGGTATGGGCAGCCGGGATCCGCGCACCAGGTTTCCTCAAAGACATCGATGGCCTGGAAACCAACCGCATCAATCAGCTTCAGGTGCTGCAAACACTGCAAACCACCCGCGATGAAAACATCTTCGCCTTTGGCGATTGCGCCGCCTGCCCGCAACCTGGCACAGACCGCAATGTGCCCCCACGGGCCCAGGCTGCGCATCAGCAGGCTTCGTTGTTGGCCAAGTCGCTGAAATTGCGCATTGAAGGCAAGGATCTGCCGACCTACAAGTACACCGACTACGGCTCGCTGATCTCGCTGTCGCGGTTCTCGGCGGTAGGTAACCTGATGGGTAACCTGACTGGCAGCGTGATGCTGGAGGGCTGGTTGGCGCGGATGTTCTACGTGTCGCTGTACCGTATGCACCAGATGGCTCTGTACGGGTTTTTCCGCACGGCGATGCTGATGCTGGGCAGCAAAATTGGCCGAGGCACCGAACCGCGCCTCAAACTCCACTAACACTGTGGGAGGGGGCTTGCCCCCTCCCACAGGGGTTATGCGGAGAATTCAGGATTCGCGCGCGCAAAAAAAATCCCCGTATCTTTCGATACGGGGATTTTTAATATGGTCGGGGTAAGGGGATTCGAACTCCTGACATCCTGCTCCCAAAGCAGGCGCGCTACCGGACTGCGCTATACCCCGGTAAAAAAAAGGCGACCTTTCAGTCGCCTTCTTCGATCAGCGCTTTTGGCCTCTGATCTTAAGATTCGATTCCAGCCTGAACTGGTCTCAAAAATGGTGGGTCGTGTGGGATTCGAACCTACGACCAATTGGTTAAAAGACAATTGGTTTTAGTGCTTCAAAGCCCAGGATCGTGTTCGCTACACATGGCTATTCCCGTGGCCTCGCAGCCTCTAATGAACCCACATTAGAGGCTCCAAACCATGAAAATCACTGCGGTCGTTTCGACCAAAGGTGGCGTTGGTAAAACCACCATTGAGGCCAACCTTGGCGCATTTTGCGCGGACTCGGGCCTTCGCACCCTCCTAATCGATCTGGATCCCGCCCAGCCTTCGCTTTCTTCGTATTACCAATTGGTCGAGGAAGCTCAGGGCGGCATCTATGACCTGCTCGCGTTCAATATCACCGACTCCCTCAAGATCATCTCCAGCACGACGATTCCTAATCTGTCCCTGGTGATCTCGAACGACGTAAATAACCAATTGAACAGCTTGCTCCTGCAGGCACCGGACGGCAGATTGCGACTGGCCAATCTGATGCCGGCATTCGAAGGCCATTTTGACCTGGTACTGATTGACACCCAAGGTGCCAGATCGGCCATGTTGGAAATGGTAGTTCTCGCGTCTGACTTGGTCATATCCCCTCTTCCACCCAACATGCTCGCCGCACGCGAATTCAGCCGTGGAACCATGCAGATGTTGGATGGCCTCCGTGCATATGGGCGCCTGGGTATGAAAATTCCTCCCGTGCGGATCGCTATTAACAACCTTGATCAAACCACCGACGCGCAGGTGATCGAGCAGTCAGTCCGCGAAATATTCCAAGACAATGAAGAAATCAGCGTTTTGGACAGCATTATTCCCACTGCAGTGGTGTTTCGTAGCGCTGCGTCCCAAGGCGTTCCAGCACACCGCCTGGAATATCGCCAGCCTTCCAACCGCAAATCCCCAGCAGCCCTAGTCGTCATCCGGCAATTGGCCATTGAGCTCTTTCCAGAATGGCGCGACCGCTTCGAGGCCATGACCGAAGAGAAGGTGGCCAAATTGGTGAGGGAGGATCGTTGAGATGGCAAAGCCCTCTATCACCGATGCTCGCAGCATTTCTGCAGACGTCATCCTTGAGATTGGCAAGTACTACAGCGCTCAACAATTACGCAGCTTGCAAGCCAAACTTAGTGGTACCGCTCGTGACATCCATTCCCTGACAAGTGGTACGCATCTACCCGGCCGTATAGGCGCTCACTTGAGCTTTGAACAGCGTCAGCTTTTGCAGGACGCCGCGAAGCTCATTGAGTCTGTGAATTCGAACATAAAGCACGCAAAGGAGAAGCGCGGCCGCGACGAAAGCGTGGCCAAGCGGCTTCAACAAGCACGAGATGCAGAAGCTAAGCGACTGGTAGCTGAAACATATCTGAAACCTTTCGTCCCTGACCCAGCAGCTCTGGAACCTCTCCTGGACATTCTTAGAACAGCGCTGACGCTCAATCGCGCAGACGTTTTCAGGAATGGTTATTCCCCTGGTGTGTTCAATCTCAGGCTCCGTGATTACCTGTCGCCTGCCCGAACACGAAAGCTCATTGGCTGGACCAGCCCAAATGCGTTCTGGATAAGCACGGTGCTCTCCCTGCGCAATGACGTTGTGCAAGCTATCGAGCAGGAGATTGCTTACGACGATGGTTCCAGCGTCCAGGACCGTCTCAATGTGCTGAAACAGAAGGTTTCGGACTGTCGCGCCCAGGTTTACCTCTCAGTGGATGAAGAGGAAACACTGCGTCTTTGGTCAGAGGCGCTCTCCCCTCGTGACCAGCAGGAAGGGGGTGAGTGATGGATAAGCAAAGAGTGCTTGAAAAAGTTGCCAAATGCTTTGCACTGGCCAACTCCAATGGTGCATCGCCGAACGAAGTAGAAACAGCGCTTCGCCAGGCCCGAAACCTGATGAAACAGTACAACCTCGACGCCATCGAGGTCGCGGCTAATACGGTTGACGAAGCGAGCGTTGCCACCCATACCCGCCGAGCTCCTCAAGATTGGCTTCACCAGCTAGCTCAGACGTGTGCGCGAGCTTTCGATTGTCAACACCTCGCCTACCACAACCCATTACAGGGTTGGGCCTTCAAGTTCCTGGGCAAAGGTATCTCGCCAGAGCTCGCTGCACACGCGTACTCCGCACTGCATCACCAATTGGTGGCAGCGCGCCGTGTGCATGTGGCTCTACAAAAGCGATGCCAACTGAGAACCAAGCGCCGTAGGGGTGCCCTGTTCGCCGAAGGTTGGATAAACGCCGTGAGTTACAAAGTGGCTGAATTCGCCGGCTGTATGGACAGTGAAACAAGCGAAGCTATCAGCGCTTACTTGGAACACCACCATCCAACGATGAAAACCTTCGAGATCCAGTCCCACGAAGCCAAAGGACACGATACCGGGTCGCTGACCGCAGGTTGGAATCAAGGGCAAAACGTTCGGCTCCATCACGGTGTAGGGAAAACAGGCCACACCGATCTCATTTCGGGAGGTGGGCAATGACACGTCAATGTCTATCCCCTCTGGCGAAGGCTACCTTGGAGCATGCGCGCTCCCAATTGGGGCTGGTGCCGGTTCAAAAACATCATATTTGGACTGAGGCTGAAGAGCGCTTGCTCATTGCCCGCTATCCCAACGAAACGACCCAGGCCCTGGCCGATGAAATCGGACTCAGCGTCTATCAGGTTTATGCCAAGGCTAAACGCCTTGGCATATCCAAGAGCGCTGAATTCCTAAGCAGCCATCTCTGTGGCCGATTTGATGGTAGCTCAGGCACGGAGCACCGCTTTGCCAAGGGCACAACCCCTTGGAATAAAGGCGTCAAGGGACTTCCCTCCGTCGGCCGCATGGCAACAACACAGTTCAAGGCCGGCAACAGACCCGAGAACTGGCTCCCCGTTGGCAGCCTGCGCACAACACCAGATGGGTATCAACAGCGAAAAATCACTGACACCGGTTACCCACCAGTTGACTGGCAAGGTGTGCACATCCTGCTGTGGGAAGAGCATTACGGCCCCGTGCCTATCAACCAATGCGTGTGCTTCAAGGACGGTAATAAGGCCCATATCGCCCTCGACAATCTTGAGCTGCTCACACGAGCGGAGCGTATGCGCCGCAACTCCATCCATCGCTATCCGGAAGAGCTGAAGACCGTAATTCGCGCCGTCGGCAAGCTCAATCGAACCATTCGTGAGGCTGAACATGAAAAATAAGATTGAGGATCTCCGTAACCACCTGTTCGCCATTATTGAAGGCCTGCTGGATCCAGACAAGCCAATGGAACTCGATCGCGCCAAAGCCGTGGCCGAGGTTGCGCAGGTGATGATCAATTCGGCCAAGGTCGAAGTGGCGATGGTGAAGGCTCTGGACGCGGTTAGTGGAAGCGGCTTTATGCAGATAGGTCAGGAGCCGTTGAAATGAACCACCTCGACCTCTCACCCCCCCACTCCGTCGAGGCCGAACAAGGCGTATTAGGCGGGCTGCTGCTCGACAATAACGCCTGGGATCTCGTCGCGGACAAACTGGACTACTCGGACTTTTTTCGACACGACCATCGGCTTCTGTTCAAAACAATTGCCAGCCTGGCCGACAAGGCGATTCCGTTCGATATCGTGACGGTACATGACGCATTGGAGAATCCCGACGCAGCGGGTGGCCTCGCTTACCTCGGCGAGTTAGCCAAAAATACCCCGTCAGTGGCCAACATAGAGCACTACGCATTCATCGTACGTAACCGCTCTCAGCTCAGGCAGCTCATGACACTGGGCTACCAGTGCTCTCGCGAAGCTACAGATCCGCAGGCCGACGCAACGGAAGTTCAGGAGTCCATCGAGCAGCAACTCTTCGCCCTGGGGGAAGGTAAAAGCGCATCGGAATTCGTCAACATCAACCAGTGCCTGACGGCGGTCGTCGAACAAATCGATACGCACTTCAACGGTGATGTAGTTGTGACCGGTGTGCCTTCAGGGCTGGACGACCTGGACGAGATGACCTCTGGGTTCCAGGAAGCCGACTTGATCATCCTCGGCGCCCGTCCGTCGATGGGTAAAACCTCCCTGGCCTTGAACTTTGTGGATACAGCGCTGCAGGCAAAACCAGATCGTACGGTCCAGGTTTTCAGCATGGAGATGCCTGCAAAAGCACTGCTCTACCGATTGATGGCCATTCTTGGCCATCTCGATCTTGGCAAGCTGTTGAAGGGCAAGCTCGAAGACGAAGACTGGCCAAAACTGACCGCCGCAGTTTCGCGTATCGATAGCTACGGTGAGCGCCTGGTCATAGACGACTCATCAGGTCTTACACCTGGGGCGATCAGGGCCAAATCTCGTCGAGCTGCTCGCCGCTTCGGCCCCCCGAGTCTGATCCTGATCGATTACCTGCAGCTCATGCAATGCCCCGGTCATGAAAACAGGGCCAACGAAGTTAGCGTCATTTCCAGATCTCTCAAAGCATTGGCGAAGGAGATGAATTGCCCAGTGGTAGCGCTTTCTCAGCTCAATAGGGAGCTGGAACGCCGTCCTAACAAGCGCCCTATCAATGCCGACTTACGTGATAGCGGCGCCATCGAACAGGACGCGGATCTGATCATGTTCGTCTACCGCGACGAAAAGTATCACCCGGAGACCGAACACAAAGGCATTGCAGAAATCATCATCGGCAAGGCTCGTAATGGCCCGACCGGAACGGTGCGCACCGCCTTTATTCCACACCAAACTCGTTTTGCAAATCTCAGTGCTAGCAGTGGCTGGCAAGGAGTTCAGCCGTGAATAACATTCCCGCCATCACTCATTGGTGCCGACATTGTGACAGTCACCATCCGAAACATCAGGTGAGTGGAGCTGTACCGGCCTCTCCTGACGGTGAAGTGGACGTGCTGATTTGCCCAACCTGCAATAGCTATGGCATCGAGAAGCTTCTGGAGGTGCCAGATGCACAGTAACGCCTCGCTTTTCCCATGCATTAATGCCGGTGCGGGATTCGAATCCTCGGCCGTGGTTCACGCTCATAAAACTGGGATCAACCCCGTTGAACTGGACGCTCTTGCTCAAGCTATTGGTCGCCTTGCTCGTGACCACAGCACAGTGGTCCCGTTGAGTATGCGTGGCGATCTTCTGGAGTTTCAGAAGCTCGGTTACATCGAGGTATCCGAAACAGCAAGTTCAACGCTCACCGTCGAACTGCTCTGCGCAGGTGCGTTGCTCTCAAGCTACTTCTGGTCGGTTTGGGTTCCCCGTCATCTCCAAAGCTGCTCGTTGAAAGTGGCTGTGATGTCCCACCTGCAACATCCAGAGCCAGTTCAACACTGCAGCGTTGTATTCCGCGTGCCAGGCGCACGTGAAGCAACACGTCAATTTCTACATGAGCTGGGTACCAAGTTTCCTGGTGATCAGGCTGAAATCATTGCGATTCAGGCCGGCAACGTTCTGGCAGACAAGGATGTTGATCAATGACCGTCAGTCGTTTACGTGGACAGCACGAGAACCTTCGCCACTTGGTGGAGTTTGCTGAGGCTAACGGCTGGACCGTCTCTCGAACTCACGGTGGCCACATCAGATTCACCAAAGCTGGGCTTGGGTCCATTTACACCTCGTCGACCTCCTCCGATCACCGCTCAGGCCTCAACGCTAAGGCCCGACTTCGTCGCGCTGATCGGACTCAATCTCAACGTACTCAGGAAGCCATCTAATGCCTATTCGTCATTGCATCGTTCACTTGATCGACAAGAAGCCCGACGGCACACCTGCGGTCCTGCATGCCAGCCAACACGAATTGGCGAAGTCGCAAGCCCTGGAAAATATGCTGTCCGACTTCAACGAAGCCTACAACGCAAAACAAGGTAAAGCGTGGGGCTTCTTCCATGCAGAGTCCGGCGCATACCCTTTCAGTGGCTGGCTAAAGATGTACTTCGACGGTAACCAGGACTTCACGCAGTTTAGCCTGGAGGCAGTCGAGCACCTGCAACGATTGATTGAAGAGTCAAATCTGTCCACGGGTGGCCACGTGCTATTCGCGCACTATCAGCAAGGCATGACCGATTATCTGGCGATCGCCTTGCTGCAACACAGAGAAGGCGTGACGGTGACGGACGATTTGGACGTATCCCCTTCACGTCACCTCGACCTTGGCCAACTGCACCTGGCCGCGCGGATCAACGTGTCCGAGTGGCAGAACAACAAGCAAACAAAGCAGTACATCTCATTCCTCAAGGGCAAGAGCGGCAAGAAATTCTCGGAGTACTTTCGCGACTTCATCGGCTGCCAGGAAGGCGTCGACGGACCGGGCGAGACCCGTACCCTGCTCAAGGCGTTCAGCGACTTCGTTGAGAGCGAAGACCTACCAGAAGAATCCGCACGAGAGAAAACCAAGACCCTGGTGGACTATGCCAGTAGCCAGGCCAAACTCGGCGAGCCCATGGGCCTAGAAGAACTGTCGGGCTTGATCGATGAGGATCGGCCAAAAGCGTTCTACGACCACATACGCAACAGCGACTATGGTTTGTCGCCGGAAATCCCGGCGGATAAGCGCACCCTCAACCAGTTCCGCCGTTTCACCGGCCGCGCCGAAGGCTTGTCCATCAGCTTCGAAGCGCACCTGCTAGGCGACAAGATTGAGTACGACGAGGCTTCAAGCACGCTCATCATCAAAGGTTTGCCTACCCAACTCAGTGATCAGTTGAAACGTCGCTGAACATACCCCTGCCCGATAAGTAATGGAGAACGCTATGAGCAATGAAACCAAACGTCAGCTCGAAGAAAAATTCGTAGTCCGCCTTCCGGACGGAATGCGCGAGCGAATCGCACTGCAGGCACGTGAAAACACCCGGTCAATGAACTCGGAAATCGTTCACCGCCTGGAAGCGACCGCAGGGCTTGAAGCCGCTTTGGATCGAGCCCACAAGATCATTGACCAACTTTTGGCTGCAGCTCCGGCCAATGAGCAACCTGGGGCAAGACCATGAAACCGTCATTGGCCCAGACCATGAAAGAAAAGCTGCAGCTTCCTGGCTTTGAATCCAAGTCTCCAGCTGCTGCTCGCTTGAGCGACCCCATCGTCGACACACCAATGTTGCTGACATTGGACGAGACGCTGCCGTATGACGAAAACCCACGGACCACACGCAACCCCAAATACGACGACATCAAGGAGTCGATACGTCAGCGTGGGCTGGATTCGCCACCGCCCGTAACCCGTAAGCCTGGTGAGGAGAAGTTTCGGATCAGGAACGGCGGTAACACTCGCCTCGCGATTCTCAATGAATTGTATAGGGAGACCGGGGACGAGAAATTCTTCAGGTTCCATTGCCTGTTTCGTCCGTGGGATGCAGTCAGGGGGGAGATTATTTCTCTTACCGGACACTTGGCCGAAAACGATCTGCAGGGTCAGCTTCTTTTCATCGAGCGGGCAATCGGTGTTGATAGGGCAAGAGCGCTCTATGAGGAAGAAGCTGGGCAGCCCATTTCGCTACGTGAACTTTCTAGGCGACTCGGAGCCGACGGATATCCAATTTCGGCATCACACTTGAGCCGCATGCTGGATGCAATCCGTTATTTGTTACCTACGATTCCTGGTGTGCTGTACTCCGGACTCGGAGTAGACCGGATCATAAAGCTACTATCTCTGCGCAAGACAGCTTTTCAATGCTGGGAGCGAAATTACCAGCAGCAAGAAAAAGAGCTGCCTCTTGAGTTTGAAACAGTCTTCCAAGATGTTCTCTCTCAGTTTGAGGGAGATGCCGAAGAGTTTCTATTTCAGCGCTTTCAAGACGAGTTGATCGCGCAACTGCAAAAGCCGCTGAATCTAGGGTACGAGAAAATCCTGCTGGAGATTACCCAGAATCAGGACCAACTGCGCAGATCCACACCGATACTCGAACTACCTCAGCCCACCATAACCTTCGGCAGTGTGCCGCAGGGTGGTAGCTCGACCGAGGGCGGTAACAATCCCCCTCAAAATCCGGTACCACAATCGCCCTCCCACCAAACCGGGGGATGGATTGAAACGAGCACTACACAACAAAAAAGCAAAGAGCCAATCAAGCCGCAGCTCACGCCTCCGCCCTTGGAACAAATGAGTCAGGAGGAACAGAAGAGCCGGCTAGACGGACACGTTGCGAGCCCGGTGAAAACATCTGCCCGGGTCGAAAAGATGAAGCGCGAAGTCGCAGCGCTTGATGGGGAAATACTGCCTGACTTTGCTGCCAATGCTTTGGTGGCCATCCCGGTCCAAGCCGGCGGGCTGAATCCAATTTCTGACCTCTGGTACATCGAACGTGAGATCGATAATCCGGTCACCCTGCGTCAGCATATAGCTCAGTTGGCGCGTGAAGTAGCGAGTTCAGTAAAAGCACCAGGTGAGTTCCTAGACGTCAACGGTGGGGTGGGCTTTAGCTATCGCCATCCCAGTGAAGACGTTGAAGTCACTGCCACAGCTCAGCATACCTTGACGCTCCTCCAGTCATTAAGCGGATCGATTGCTATCGCACTGAAGATGATTCAGCAACAGCCCGAATTGCAGGCTGAACAGGCTGACTCTCTTGCCGATTTTGAATTTGCTGCAGGCCTCGGCCAGATCCTGTTAGGTCAACCCTATGTCAAGGATCAATCGCCAGAAAACGAAAACCGTCTTGGTGATGGCGCCCTAGTGAAGCTGTTTCGAATCATTCGTCTTGCACGACGTTTGATCGACTTAGAAATCAAGTCTATGGCCAACAACGGTCCGAATTCACCTAGCTGATCTGGTCGATGGCAGGGAGAGAGTCAGATGTCCAAAACACCTATCAATGAAGCAATCCTGTCTCAGGTACTGCACCACATGCGCAACGGCCAACTCCGTCGCTGCATTGAGATGGGATTGGAGCCCGAAATTTTGGCCCAGCTTCAACAACCCTCAGTGCTGAGCTTACTGCTTAACACTCCCGTTTCCTGGTGCAACGTCACGATTGATGGGGACATGGTGAAGAAGCTACTGACCGGGGCACAACGTTCTGACGAAGAAGTCCGCATGATTGAACGTGCTCTTCGATTGGGCGCTACGACGCAGATGCTGCAACAGTTCTTTGGCTTGTCCCCGCAAGACGTCGCCCTGCAACGGCTGGTGATCGGCGTAACGGCACGACGTGGTCGATGGAGAGAGTTCAGTGAAGAAATGGATGCTCAACTTTGGTACCGGTGGACCCACCTGATGAAAGAACATCAGGTTGAATTAGACGATAGCCTGGCGTTGCTGGACGTGGCCATGTTGGTGGCAGAAGAACTCAATGCCCCACAGGGCGCCGACTCAACTGAAGGCACGGAAAACCTCAGCTTGGCGATTATCTGGCACCGCGTTCAGTCTTGGATCAGAGACGGCCTTTATCCGCCTTCGCATCCTAACGCTGGATTAACAAAGAAATTGAAGCTGGTGTCATCGACAAACCATCAGCTGGCTCAACCGGTAGTGACATTGGGGCAAGGTGACAACGATCTATGAAGTTGTCCCGGCTCCCCTTCTCGACACTTCTGGACTCTGCATCAGGGCATCTTGAGGCTCATCTTCGTCAGAAAAAAGAGTTAACGCCACCGGGTTTAGAGGGCTCAGCGCTCTACTCCGGCATTATTTTCAGCGGTAACCCTCATGAGACAGTTCCTCGTCAACTGCTTCTGGATGATCGACTGTCTCCGCTTGAACGAAACACCTGGCAGGTTTTCCGCCTACTGATTAATGACGACGGCCTGACGGCGTTCCCCACCTATGAGCAGTTACGGCCATACCTGGGCATGCTACCCGGCAGACCGGCGTCCCGCGAAACCGTATCAAAAGCCTTAGTTACCCTTCGCCTGACTCGCTGGCTAAGCCTGGGTCGTCGAGTACGTAATGACCTCAGTGGTCAGGTTCAAGGCAACGTCTACCTCCTTCACGATGAACCCGTAACACCCGGTGAAGCACTGGAGTTCGACAAAGACTATCTGCAGTTACTCGCTCAATCTGTGGAGCATCAGACCAAGGCGATTCGTGAAGTCGCTGAAATTGCCTGGAAAGAGTTCGCCGCGGATCCGGAGGTTGGTGAGCGCTTACCAACTCGGTTGAACATCATCGAAGCTCGCTTGAACAGTCAGTCATGGGTTCAGGCAACTGCCCTGCAGCCTTTGACTGCGCCTGAGTTCGGTATCCGAACTCAGCAAAATACACCTGCCTCCACACTGAGTTCGGATTCCGAACTCAGTGAAATCAGCGATAAGCGAATCGCTTTTGAGCTGAGTTCGGAATCCGAACCCAGACGTAAATCACTGAGTTCGGACTCAGTTCGGAATCCGAACTCATATAGTACGTATACAGATACAAACAAAGATGGTTGTAAAAGCTCTGTACATGTACCGCCCACGTCAGATGACACGGCTGCAGATTTCCTCGATGCCCTGCACCGGCTGCCCACGGATCAGAAACAGAGTGCCCTAGTGGCGTTGCAGAAAGTCCCTCCAGAGGTAAAACCTGCTCTCATCAAGCAATGGGTGCACCGTTGTGACATGGGAAGCGTTCGAAACCCTTTGGGGTATCTGATGACGCTAGTCACCACGGCGGTACGAGGCGATTTCAACAGCAACTGGAAACCGGATGAAAAACCACGTCCCGGTCACATGAACACTGATAGACAACCGACGGGCTCAAGCACCGTGGAAGTTGCTCAACCGGTAAAAGCGATGGTGACCCCACGCAACCCGGAATCAATACAAACCGCGAATCAAACACTTAGCGAGATGCTGCATCTGCTAAAGCCTAACCGGAGTGCAAATCCATGACTCTGGGCGAAAGTATCAATCAATCACGCAGAGTGGGCCACACCACTACACCTGTTACAGATATCTTTGACGGCAGCGTATTGGGTGATGCGAAACGCATCACCCTACCTGGATTCGATATTGGTGGTCGCAGCCACTTAAGTGTTGTGGCCCACAACACTCACTCAGGATCCGATATCGGTAGTCGCAGCCACTTAAGTGTTGTGGCCCACAACACTCAATCAGGATCCGATATCGGTAGTCGCAGCCACTTAAGTGTTGTGGCCCACAACACTCAATCAGGATCCGATATCGGTAGTCGCAGCCACTTAAGTGTTGTGGCCCACAACACTCAATCAGGATCCGATATCGGTAGTCGCAGCCACTTAAGTGTTGGCCCACAACACTCAATCAGGATCCGATATCGGTAGTCCCACAACACTCAATCCATATCGGTAGTCGCAGCCACTTAAGTGTTGTGGCCCGGTAGTCGCAGCCATTCAGTGTTTTGGCCCACAGACTCAATCAGGATCAATCAGGATCGATATCGGTCAATGACACTCAATCAGGATCCGATATCGGTAGTCGCAGCCACTTAAGTGTTGTGGCCCACAACACTCAATCAGGATCCGATATCGGTAGTCGCAGCCACTTAAGTGTTGTGGCCCACAACACTCAATCAGGATCCGATATCGGTAGTCGCAGCCACTTAAGTGTTGTGGCCCACAACACTCAATCAGGATCCGATATCGGTAGTCGCAGCCACTTAAGTGTTGTGGCCCACAACACTCAATCAGGATCCGATATCGGTAGTCGCAGCCACTTAAGTGTTGTGGCCCACAACACTCAATCAGGATCCGATATCGGTAGTCGCAGCCACTTAAGTGTTGTGGCCCACAACACTCAATCAGGATCCGATATCGGTAGTCGCAGCCATTCAGGGGTTTTGGCCCTCCTACTATATGAAGAAGCCTCAACAAATCCCCTTCCGTCTGACTATGGATTTATTGCTGCGTCCGTAGCAGCCCAATTGCAGCATGGCCATGTCAATCCTCTTTCCAAGGAATAACTGCACCATGGCTGACAATTACCGGCTCAATATTGGCTCACTACGCAGCGATGTGAAGCTCACCCTTCACACGCATCACGCTGCACGGATCTGGATGGGACGCCCAAAAAACGATCTCAAGGTCGGCATCATCGGATTGTCTGGCTTCTGCACTGTAGTCAATCGAATGTCACGTGGCGCCCAGCAGGATGATCCGTATTCAGATTGGTGGATGATCCAGTTGGAAGAGAAAATCCGGGATTCAAAGGAGGCACTCAAAACCATCGAAGATCGTCTCGACACAGCCATGGCTTCCCTTCCCCCGGCTATCAGTATCAGCGAGAACCTGTCCATCCAGCCTGTCAGCCTACCTCTGTACATCGCCAATCCACTCGGCTTCCAAGCCGTGTACCTGCTGACCAACTACGACGAAATTGTCAGGCGCATTTTGCTGGCCCAGCACGTCGGTCTGGTCGGTCGTCACGATATGGAAACTTGGATCGATGAAGGCGCAGCCGTGCTGCGTAGACTTTTTGGCCTGGCCCAGATCTATAAATACTCCGGCGCTACACGCGATGACTTCGCCGCCAACAATGCCAAGGCTGAAGCAGCCCGCAAAATGTACGAGCGTTACGGTGAGCTGCCGCAGGACGTCCTGGAGGGCACCCGCCGTTCAAACTTTGCTCCCCCCATCATTCGAGGCCAACAGCAGTCCGAGGCGAGTGATCCCTATGATGATGCCGAGGAAGGCTGATGGTCATGGGCCAGACATCCTCAGAAGACAGCGTGCTGCAACAGACCGCCTTCCGACCACTGCAACAGGATGCCTTCCAACGACTGCAACAGGCTGCCTCACTAAAAGGCCTTTTAAAGCCTTTTAAAGGTAAGGGGGAGCTGAGCCAATTTGCCGATCTATGCCGGGTTCAAGAATCGGAATTGAAAGCACTTGCCCAGGAAGTGCTGAGCCAGGCTCGCCGATATCCATTCACCCTTGTGCCAGTTCGCCTGACCGAACAGAACACCCAGGCCGGAACTCAATTTCTGAGATGGCAGCAGGTGACGGACCGCCGAATGGGCGTCGGTGTTTGGGCAGACATGATGGGTTCATCCAGAACACCGGAAGCCATGCTGCAGGACTTGTACGCAATGGAACTGCAGCGCATCACGCTGAACATGCAAATGAGCTTGATGCACTCAATTGCCAAACAGGCCGCCGAGTGCGCCGAAAAAATGGGCCAGGCAGAGGCCGTGTACACCGCTCGACTGCAGCAGCTCACCAATCAAACGCAACATCCATAACCTCGGAGAATACTCATGTCTACACCCGTACAAGGCTGGGAAGGCAATATCGGTTCAACCCCGGAATTCAAAGAGTTCCCCAACGGCAATAAGGACCCACGGAGGCTCATGCGGGTCAACGTCTACTTCGACAATTCGATTCCGGACGGTAAAGGTGGATTCGAAGATCGTGGTGGGTTCTGGGCGAACGTCGAGTGGTGGCACAAGGATGCTGAACACTACTCGCACCTGTTTCAGAAGGGCATGCGCGTGATCGTTTCCGGCCGAGCCGTCATGGATCGCTGGGAAAAAGATGGTGAGGAAAATGCGGCTCTGAAAGTTCAAGCCTCGCGGGTCGCCATCTTGCCGCACAGGATTGCGAGCGTGACCCTGGCACCGTCACAGAGCCAAGGCAGCACGTCACGTGATCAATCCAGTCCGCAACCTGCCCCTGATTTCGACGACTACCCGGACCCCGACCGTCAGTTCTGATTGCAGGGGCTTAATTTCGGCCCCCCAATCGTGAAGCTCGTGGTGGAGGGTAAACATCAACGTCTTTCCCTCCCCAATCGTGAAGCCTTAAGGTGTATGACAATGCGGGACGATGATGAAGTGAGGTGTCCAGATGGCTGGCTTCTGGTAGCAGCAGATCACCCCACGTTGGGACGGCTGTACTGGCGGTACTGTGATGAGCGCGACGTCAACGCAGCAGACTTCTACGGTATAACCGATAACATTCGACTCGCCTCCTGGATAAAGGCTGGTTGGCGTGATAAAGACGTCTGGGCTAATGACTACAGTGACATGAGCTCATTCGTCGCACGAAGATTCATACAAGAGCTTTTGAACCCTGATCGCTACGACACCAAC
This sequence comes from Pseudomonas sp. OST1909, assembly GCF_015277575.1. Lineage (NCBI taxonomy): Bacteria > Pseudomonadati > Pseudomonadota > Gammaproteobacteria > Pseudomonadales > Pseudomonadaceae > Pseudomonas > Pseudomonas sp. OST1909. The sequence goes on along the minus strand of NZ_CP063780.1, from coordinate 1,188,801 downwards.
TATTTCGAACTTTTCAACTGGGATGATGAGTCTGAGGATCTTGAGCTTCATGGCGATTTACACGATTTTCAACGACGAAGTGGTCAGTCCGTCGAGTTTTTCGTGCATTGGTTAAGGGCCGCCAATTGGTTCGACATCCCGGCACCTGGCTGCAACGCTTTGCCGTAAAAAATCGCGCCGTGCGCGGATCTGCTGGTAGATGAATTTGAGCATCGAGGAGCAACCGGCATGGGTGATAACGCTTTTTTGCCTAAGACCTCTGACAAGCGAAGTTGCAACAACCCTCACCTGACGGTTATTGCCACTGGTGCGGCCGCTGCGCGGAAAGGGCTACGGGTGTATGACTGCCCTTACCAACATCCCGCTATGCGTGCGTCGTGGCTAAAGGGCTTTGCCCAGGCACAGCAGCTCTCGCTGGACCTATAGCCGCTTAATGCCCTCCCCCGCGTATTGACCATTTCCTATTGAAGCCCTACCCGCCTGACGCAACAGTCCCGCTCTGATTATTTGAGAGGGACACACCGTGAAGCTATTGATCATCGAGGCACCTGGTAAGCTGAAAAAGCTCCAGCCAATGATGAAGAAGCTACGCCCAGGCGAAGACTGGCAGGTGGTTGCCAGTGGTGGGCACATCCGCGATCTGCCCGCCAAAGGTCAGGACGACAGCATGATCACCACCGGAGTACGTAGAAACTACACACCGGTGTACGAGATCCTGGATAAGAGCGCCAGGGCCGTCAAAACGATCAAGGCCGCAGCGAAACAGGCCAGTGAAATTTATCTCGCAACCGACCCTGATCGTGAAGGTGAAAGCATAAGCTGGCACATCCAGCAGGTACTGGCGGTCAAAAACTACAAACGCATTACCTTCAATGAGATCACTCTCAAGCGCGTTGAAGAGGCACTGGCCAATCCACGACAAATCGATCTGAACAGGGTTGCCTCACAGGAGTGCCGGCGTGTTTTGGATCGCTTGGTGGGCTACCTGGTGACCCAAGAGTTGCGGCGCCTGATGGGCAAACCTACTTCTGCTGGGCGCGTTCAATCCCCTGCAGTCTTTCTGGTAGTTTTGCGCGAGCGCGAGATCCGTAACTTTCAGGTGATCAATCACTTCGGCGTGCGCCTGATCTTTGCCGACATGAATCGGGACACCACTTGGTATGCGGAGTGGCAGCCTGTACCGGACTTTGTAAGCAAGGACTTCCCTTTTGTTCAGGATAGCAACCTGGCTCAGCACGTCGCCGGGACTCGAAATGTGGTAGTGGAGTTTTGCGAGGATCGCAAGGTCGAGCGTCATCCTCCCGCACCATTCATCTCATCGACTCTTCAACAGGCAGCCAGCAACGCGTTGAAATGGGACCCCGATAAAACCATGCAAGTGGCCCAGCGCTTGTACGAGCAAGGAGTGATCACTTATCACCGAACGGACAACCCCAATGTCCCAGACGAAGCCATGGTAGATGTTCGAACGGTGGCCAACGCTCTTGGGATGAAGGTCGTGAATGAACGACGCATGTTCAAAGCTGCAGAAGGCGCGCAGGAAGGTCACCCTGCCATCACACCTACCTATTGGTCCGAAAGGTCAGCCGGTGAAAACGATGACGAACTGGCCCTGTACAAGTTGATCTGGGTTCGGGCGTTGGCCAGCCAGCTCGAAGCCGCTGTCTACGACGTGCGTACTGCGAAACTGCTCGCCGTTGGTCCTGGCGGCAAAGCGCTGCGCTTCACTGCATCGGGCAAAACATTCTGCCATCCGGGATGGCTGAAGCTACTCAAGGGTGATGATACCGATGAGGACGAAGACGCAGAAGCAGACAACCCTGTGCCAGCGCTCTCCCCAAAACAGATTCTCTCAGTCCACAACGGCGAACTGTTGAAGAAGAAAACTCAACCACCGTCACGCTACACCAAGGCCAGCCTGATCAAAGAAATGGAACGGCGCGGTATCGGTCGCCCCAGTACGTTCGCCTCGATCTTGAAGAACATCACCAGCAAAGGACTGATTGAGGAGAAAAGCCGCAAGCTGGTACCGGCGCCGCTGGGGGAGGAAACGATTGCGAAGCTCGAGGGGTTCTTCAGTTTCGTGGAGCTGGATTTTACGCGGGAGCTGGAGCGCGATTTGGACAAAATCGCCCAGGGACAAGACACCTACGGCGCCGTCGTTGCACGTTTGCATAAGCGCCTGGAAGAGGAACTGTCTCAGCAACGTGGGATGCCAAGTGTGCCAATGGCGTCAGCTCCACGCCCAGCCACAGCAGGTGGCGCTTTCAACTGTCCCAAATGCAGTCAGCCCCTCGCAAGGCGGCAGAAAAAAGGGGACGGTGGTTATGACTTCTGGGGGTGTACCGGCTTCAAATCGAATGGGTGCAAGGTGAGTTTTCCAACCTTGAATGGCAAACCCGATCTCAAAAAGCCCAGAGGGATGTAACTTCCAACATTGCCAACATAAATCACCGCCACGCCGATACGCATTAACCCTAGAAGCCCGCTCCCCTATACCTGACATTCCTCTGCGATATTGCAGAGGAGGTCATGGGTGAGCGTACAGAAGAGACAATCGGTGTTGGGACTGCGCATCTTAGCGCCGAAGCTGGAGAAGTTCTCAGATCGCCAGATTGAAGTGGCCCAGACTTGGGCTTTGCACTTTCAGATCTCACCTTCCCTCCTGACCTCGTTTATCGAGCACTACCTCAACTCTAATGTCCACTCCCGCTGCTGGTGTGTGGCTTGGGACAGTACCAATGCTCAAACGCGCCAGGTTCTGGCCAGGATCGGCAACCAGCTTCAGTACTTCGACGGCCAGCAATTAATGGCCTGCAAGATCGTAACTAAAGATCGCGTACATAAAAAAAAACCGTCCGTCCAAGTAGCCCAGCAGCTGGTGATGAGGTTTAAGGGACGTTGGTTTGCAGATGTGCTTCTGACATCGTTTTGCAAGTCGGCACGAGCGGCAGCAGTAGCGCTCGCGGTTGAGGATCTGGGTAGTTTTATTCGCAAAGGCTCGGATGCGTCTGTAAGCAACAATCGTTACTTCAACCCGCGCACGCAGTTTTACTTGAAACAGATCGGCAGCACGCTGAAGCAGTATTGCCAGTGCCTGGACCAGGAACTTCTATTCGCTATCCGTTCCGCGCAGTGCCCTTCCCCAAAGCTCTATAACTGGCTGGCTCAAGGCGACCGGACACGCCGAATGCAGGCGCTGAAAGCTCAACCGGTGCTGGTACCTCTCTTAGTTTTGGCCAACCAATGGCCTTGGCCATGGGACGAAGAGCAAAAGATTTTCCTGGAAAGCCCATGGGATGAACTTCAAGAATTTCGACCTATCTTGTGCGACGACGACTACTACGTGGAATCCAGGGAATGCCTAATGGGCCGCATCACGGACACTGGCCTCCCACTTATCGACATCTTGGCATGGCTCTTACAAGCTCCAAGAACATCAGTTCGGTACTTGGGCCAACAACGCGTTTTTGATACCGGCAGCGCATTGACGCGAATAAACCGTGAAGGTCCGGAAACTCCGTGGCATCGATTGCTGCTTGGAGCATCAATGGTCAACCGCCGCCCCTCGACCAAGACGCATTGGAAAACCTTTTTTGCATTGCTGGATAAGATTCCCTATCAACTTTTGGAGCAGACAAAAGACTGGAGCAGGTTGTTCTCAGGATGCCCGACAGAGTGGTCCAACCCTGATTGGCTTCAAATTGCCGATAGGCTGCAAGATCTGAATGATGTTTTTAATAGCGTTGATGAAAGCGACGGTCCCGACGCCCGTGACGCACTGCAAAAAATCAAAAGCTTCATAGGTACTGCTACCTATCACCAGATCGCCAACTTAGTGGATGGCTTTCACCTGGCACTGATAGACATACGTGAAGCTCTTGATGCCGCAGACCCCCAAACAAAAGCGGACTCTTCAACGCCCTGGAGGACGCTGCTTAATTCGAACGACACACTTCTCGTAAGCCCGAATGGGCTGCAAATTGTCGAGCTGAAATGCCCAGCGGACCTTGATGCAGAACATCGAGCGCTTGGCCATTGCATTGATGGTTACGACTACAGCGCTTATCGGGGCAACTGCCGTCTTTTTTCAGTACGCGAAATTGGGAAATCGTTGGCCTCTGCTGAAGTCCAACTGGATGAGAGTGCCTGGGGCGAAGCAGCGGCAAAATTGACTCCCAAACATCTCGTGACGACACAACTGAGAGGGCTCGGCAATCGCACACCTAAGTCGGGCTCAAAGGTTGACCGAGCTTATCAATGGTTTTGGGCAAAAATCAAATCGGGTGAACTCCAGATCAACCTGGAATGGCCCGACCACACACTATCCATGCCTCGCTATACAAATCGAAACCGGAAAACGCTGCATGCTCAAGCGTGCGCGGAATGGATCAACCTGCGTCTGAGCAGAACATGAGCCGTCCGCGCCTCATGAGCCGCCAGCAGGACCTGGTCGAAAAGGTGATCTTCGACGGCTATGACTTCGGGATCCTGCTGCAGTACGTCGAGGGGGCCAACCGCCTGTTTCTTGAGCGTGACGGTTTCTACATCCGCCGTGCAGAGCATCCTAAACATCGCTACTGGCGAATGCCCAAGGGTAAATTGCTGGATGACCTGGATCTGCTCTTCCACCGCCTGATGGAGTTGACCGAAAGTCGTTTCAACGAGAGCTGGCAAACCTTCTCTGCAAAGCTTGCAGCAGCGCAAAAATCACCAGACCGGCAAGCTTTCACCTGGGGTTTGACTTTCCGAATAGCTCCACTGGCTCAGGGGGGCATTCTGCTGTCGGGCGACTATCACCCTGGCGCCGTCGCTGTATCTCGGCGTATGCACGGTGTGTTCCTTGGCCAGTCCAAGTCTTGGCGCATTGATTCGACTGCCGAGTTGGTGCGCTCTAACCTCATCCTTGAGTTGGGGCTGTCCGAGGATCAGTTCGAGATCCTCGACACCGTACAGGAGCTGCTGACCGACGGATCGATTGTGTCCGCTGATGAAGTCACCCGCATCAGCCTAGGAGGTCCGCCGCAAGAGCGCGCAGCCCCAGTTGGGCATGAGGACGTCTCAACAGACGTATACCTTGCCGCTATTCCATCCATCGAGCGGACCGAGTTCACCAGTGAAGAAATCGATCAGGCTTTGACGGGGCACTCATTGCTGGACCATCAACCGGCAGGCATCCGGCATCTGCTGCAACGGACAAGCGCTTTACTTGCTGATGATATGGGCCTTGGGAAAACGCGTCAGGCTATCATCGCTGCCGCTATTCGAGCGGGGGACAGCCCCATCCTCGTCATCACCTTGTCGACTCTGATTATCAACTGGCAACGTGAAATCCAGATGGTGTATCCCGACGCCAGAATTGGCCAGCAGGTCTTTGATCACTCGTTGCAGTGGACAATCATTAACTACGAGCGCTTGGGCGACTATGTCCTTCAGGCAGGCCATTTTGAGGTGATGATCATCGATGAAGCTCACCGTCTGAAAGAGCCGACAGCCGCGTGGACGCGCCATGGCTTCGACATTGCCGCCAAGGTGCCCAATCGTTATTTGTTGACCGGTACACCCGTCCTGAATCGAGAGTCAGAACTTCACACGCTCCTGCGGCTTTCCGGCCATCCCGTTGGGAAGCTGTCACTCAAAGAATTCTGCGAACAGTTCGCCGGCAGTCCAGAGTTTCGCAAGAATCTTCGAGAGGCGATTGGCGACTGGATGCTTAGGCGCCGCAAAGACGTGCTCACGGAGCTCAAGGGTAAGCAACGGCAGACTTTGCCGGTAGAGCTGTCAGTCGAGGAACGTCGTGAATACGACCGGATACGCCTTGAAGACAGACCAAGTCTTGCCAGGCTTGGCTCGCTGCGCCAGTTACTGGAGCAGGTAAAGGTTCGGGTCGTCATGGAGCTGCTGTGCGAGCTGGATGTGGAAGACAAAGTCATCCTGTTCTGTGAGTTCAAGGACACGGTCGGCACTCTGCGTGCTGAGTGCGAGCAAGCCGGATACGGCTGCGTCACGGTGGTAGGGAGTGACTCCCTCGGTAAACGCCAAAAAGCGATCGACCGATTTCAAAGTGATCCTGACACCAGAGTGTTCGCTGCTACCACTTCTGCCGCCGGTACCGGAAATAATCTGACAGCTGCCAACTATGTCATGTTCCTGGGGCTGCCCTGGACGCCAGGACTACAGGATCAGGCTGAGGATAGAGCCTACCGAAATGGGCAGCTACGCATGGTTGTGGTGAAAATCCCTCTAGTGGAGAACACCATTGATCAGATGCTTTGGCAAATGCTGCTGGTTAAACGCCAACTGGCGAGTGACCTCATTGAGCCCGATGCAGCGGCCAACACTAGATCCGAACTGCTGACTTACTTGTAAGCAATTTAGTGGGCTTTTTCCAAGCCTGGATTCCACAATATTCTTGTGCAGAGTGTTTGGTTTAAGCACCCGCCTTTTGTGTAAAATTCGCAGGGATAGGAAAACGATTATGGGATAGTTATGAGAAGAACGGCTTTTCCAGTTAAGCTTTACATTCTAGTAAGCACCGCTCTCATTTGTGCGCTACTTGCGTACCTGAGCCGCTACGAGACACACCTCCCAATACGTGCCATTTTCAAGCTTGTTGGATTTGGCAATGCGAGCCTTGTTGAACACTTCACCACAGGTTTCGCGGTGCCAGCTGCATTTGTAGGGATAGTTCTATTTGCCACCCCCATTACAAATAAGCAACATTTCATAAAGTCGAAGATTCGAATATTGGCATTTGTGAAGTTTCGTCGATGGCTGACGACAAGGGTTCGCCCAAGTTACCTCACCCATTGGACGGGTGCTTTAGCATGTAGTTACGTACTGGTCTCCCTACAATGGGAAATGGGCCAGGTTGCAGCTCATGGTTTCTTCCAGAAGGATCAGTTCTGCATGGATCTTGGGGGAGCTTTAGCATTTTGCGTGAGCATGTGGGCTCTTCTTGAAAAGAACCGCAGACGCGCGAAAACAAACCGGTCATTTTCATCGGTGTGAGAAATCCCCCTACGAGCTAGCGATCGCTTAAAAACCTTGCGACGCAGTTCTCTATTTCCTGCTGCGCCGTCAATGACCGGCTGTCACTGTGCCTCCATTATCAAAGGGGGCCTTTCGGCACATGATCAGGCACTTCACCACACTCTCCCTTCTCGCGCTCGTCGCCAGTTGCGCAACCCACACGCCACAGACGCCTAAGCCGGCGTTTGATAGCAGCCGTAACCCGGACATGTTGACGCCGGACCTCTATCCCAGCGGCGTCGTGCCTGAAAAAGAGCCCGTCGTGCGCTACGGCCGTTACACCCTGGTCAGTACCTTGCCTGACTCGGGTCAGCGTGACCTGATGGCTCAGATCATTGACATCAGCATTCCTGCCAACATGCACCCCAATGTGCGCGATGCCATGCAGTACGTCGTGGATCGTTCAGGCTACACGCTGTGCTCGCCTGACACGGGTCATGTCAACATCCTTTACACGAGACCACTCCCAGCGGCCCAGTACAAGCTTGGGCCAATGACACTGCGCAACACGCTGCAAGTACTCGCGGGTCCGGCCTGGCAAGTGAAGGTGGACGAAGTGAATCGCCAGGTGTGTTACGTGCTGCGTCCCGGTTACCAGCTCCCGGAAACATCGCGCACTGCTCCAACCCAAGTGGCAGCCATCTCCGTACCTCCCACTCCATCGGCTGCAGCGACTCCGAAAAACACCACCAGCGGCGAAACGCCCAGCACCGTTGTGGTCGCCGCCGTACCCTCACCGGCGCCGATCAAAACCGCTACTGCAGCACCTGCAGCTGCAACCCCAGTATCTACCCCAGCAGTGCCCGCCAAGGAAGGCTCTATTACGACCTCTTCCGGGAAATCCACTTCGAGCCCGGCAGCCACATCCACGATCAACGCTTCTACCACTCAGCCTGCAAGCATTGGGAAGTCTGGAAACGTTGCCCCAAGTACCTCAGTCGCGCCAAAGCCTGCTCCCGCGGTGGTAACCGCACCAAAGCCGCTGGCCCAGATATGGACGGCGACCACTGGCTCAACACTTCGGCAAACCGTGGAAGCCTGGGCAGCAAGGGCCAAATGGACGCTGATCTGGAAGGTCGACGACTTGGATTACCCCATTGACGCCCCGCTTCGATTCGAAGGCAGCTTTGAAGAGGCAATCAAAGAGATCTTTCCGCTGTACGACTCAGCCCCTCGGTCATTCGTCGTGGACGGCAGCCCAGCACAGTTGGTGCTTTACATCGCAGAGAGGAAAAAATGATGACTGTACGCCTCTGGATTCGAGGCACAGCCTCATTACTGGTCATGGCTCTGATCAGCTCCTGCTCACTGCAGCGCGTGAATGAGTCGGCCAGCCGTGCCGAAAACGACGCAGCGACCGCCTCCCAATACAGCCGCTTCTTGCGTAATCAGCAACAAGAGCCGGCACGCGAAACCGTCGTTTTCAGTGACAAGCCATGGGTATCCAAACAACCCATGGTCGCCAAGCGCGGTTTGCCGCTGGCCATGGACTGCGAAATTACTTATCGCCCTTCATACAACGTTGGGATCGCAGAGGTCGCGAACTACATCACGAGCGAGTGTGGCGTTCCGGTCATCGTGGCTCCAGATGCGATCGATCCAAGTGTCCTATCCATTCGCAATCAAGGTAACGCAGGTTCCAATTCGCCTCCGGTTATGGCCTCGCCGGATAACCTGTCCAGTTTCATGCCAGCCGGTGTCATCGGCAACATGCCGAGCAACGGCCGATCTTCCGGTATGGATGGGCTCATTGCGCCTCGTACATTCCCAGTTAAGTACAGCGGCAAGCTTTCTGGTTTGTTGAATCAGGTGACCGCTCAACAGGGCCTGGCATGGAACTATTTGTCAGATGATCGCAGCGTGCACGTCACCTATTTCGATACCAAAACGTTCGATGTCTGGGCCTTTGGTGATGATCAAGTCATCGAAAGCACGGTGAAGTCCGGCCTGCTGACCTCAACAGGTAGCGGAAGCTCGGGTGGTGGTGGAGGATCTTCGTCATCAGGTGCATCGGGCGAGTCTGGTAGCAATCAGAGCACCACCGTCTCGATCAAGACATCACTGATCGGTGACATTGAAAAAAACGTCCAAGCGATGCTAAGCCAGCAGCCGCAGGGTCGTATGTTCCTTTCTCGATCAACAGGAACACTGACGGTAAACGACCGTCCTGCAGTCCTTTCCAACGTTTCGAAATACCTGAACTCGATCAACCGCAGCATCACGCGCCAGGTGCTGTTCAACGTCAAAGTCTTTGAAGTGACTCTCAGCGATAAGGATCAGAATGGTCTGGACTGGACCGCGGTCTATACCAACCTGAACAACAAGTGGGGCTTTTCTCTAAAAAATGCCACCACCGGGATTGGTGCCAACGCGGTCTCAGGCTCTCTGAGCATCTTGGACACCTCCAAGTCGCCCTGGGCGGGATCTAACTTGATCATAAAGGCACTGTCGGAGCAGGGCAGAATTTCAAATGTCCGCTCGCCGTCGGTGACTACGCTCAATCTGCAACCGGCCCCTATCCAGATCGGCAACGTGCAAAGCTACATCGCCTCGAGTTCGACTACCACGACGGCCTCTGTAGGATCGTCAACCTCACTGACTCCCGCGACGATCACCAGCGGTTTCAACATGATGTTGCTTCCTCGGATTATTGACCAGGACAACCTGCTGCTGATGATCACCCTGAGCATGAGCAGCAAACCCACCTTCACCCCCTTCACCAGCAATGGTTCCAGCGTCCAAACAGCCGACTACGACACCAAAAATCTGTCCCCCAAAGTCAAATTGCGAAGCGGCCAAACCTTGGTTCTGACGGGCTTTGAGGAGAACAGCGAAAACGCGACCAAATCCGGTGTCGGTGATCCTGGATTCTTCGGCCTGGGTGGTAGTCGCATCCGCAGCACGGAGCACAACGTGCTAGTCGTGCTGATTACACCTGTTGTCGATAGCGACACTGGAAGCCCTAGCGCTCTGAGTATTCCTGCCGCCAATGATCCGTGGGGCTCTTGCCCCAGCCCTTTGCTGCGTTGCAGCGCATTCAAGGGTTAAGTCATGGTCGCGGAAATCGCAAAAAGCACACGCTCTGCGCGGGTCCAGGTCCTGCAGCACAGAGGAAAATCGTTCGTCACAGGCCTACGCTGGCATCCATTGGGCAGCGTAACCGGCCACATGAAGGAAGCACGGCAGTACGGCCGTGAACACCAGTTAGATATCGTCGCCATTCGCAGAACACCGGCCATCATCCAGGCCGGTTTCGTTGCGCGCAGTGACGAAGTCACCAAGGGCATGTACTCGCTCGCAGCGACCCTGGCAGGCCAGTTGGGGGACTCGTGGATTGCGGCCTGGAGAACGGACGCTGACCTTGACCAATACGCCCTTGTCGCGGTGTTTCAAGGAGGCGTGATCTCTGGCTGCGACATGATCGGCACCGGTGCCGAGGTTCGTCGGAGAGTTGTTCAACAGCGCAGTCGGGGCATCCAGTTCAGCCAGGAGTATCTGCCTTCAGAATTTGAAATGGGTGGCCAACCACTGGACGTGGAAGAGCTACTGCAACCCTCGCACCTGAAACGCGAATACCGGCTTCGACCACTTGTCTTTGGGCTGTCCAAAGCAGAGTTGGTGCAACTGACGATTGTTGGTGCGCTGATCGCTGCCGGCATCATCGCGTGGGTTCAATGGCAGAGTCATCAGGACCGGATAGCCAAAGAAGCAGCTTTCCAGGCAGAACAACTTCGCCTGGCAGAGTTAGCCAGGCTGCAGCAAGAGTCTGGCGTGGAGCAGTTGCCTCAGGCTCTGGAGCACCCCTGGGCCAAACGCCCTTCGGTCACAGACTTCATTGAGGGATGCAGCAGCGGCATTTATCAGTCGCCCCTGTCCATTGAAGGCTGGTTGTTCACAAGTGCCGTCTGCGATGGTGCAAAGGTCTTGTCATCTTACAAACGCACGGGCAATAGCACGGCCGATGAACTGATACAGGCAACTCAGGGCCACTATGCTGATCGGCCGGTCTTCTTTGACGACGGCAACTCGGCCACGTTGAAACTCGACATTTCCTTGCCAGCAGCCGGTGATGAACCGTTAAAAGAAGCCATCGTCATGCTGGCGAATTTGTCTTCCTGGCTGCACAGCTTCGGCCAAAGCCCCGTTTTGAAGGAGGTGCCGGTCGTAGTGCCCATCCAGCCGGCACTACCTGGTCAGCCTGCTCCACCACCCCCACCACCGCCTCAGTGGAAGCAATTCGAGCTGCGCTACACCACAGGTATTACACCAATCGACTCTTTATCCGGCGCTCCAAGTCAGGGGCTTCGTCTTTCAGAAATCAAAGCTGATTACAAAGCCGACCATCTTGAATGGTCAGTTATAGGTGACCTTTATGCGAAGTAAAATTCAGCAGTTTTTCTGCCTGGTTATTGCTGCCGGATCCTCTATTGGCTGGGCAGCGGAAAACGGTGTCTTCGGTGTCAACGTAGGTGAGCTGGCCATCGTTCAAAGTCAGACGATCCTCCTCAAAGCGCAGGCGGAAAGGGCTCAGGCTCAGCGGTCAATCAATGGCGATGACAACCATTCAAACGCTCAGTCTCCAGCCTCATTCGTCCCTCAAGGCCTCCTCCCACCCCCTATTACCGCCACACGCGCCACTGATACCCAGCAAGAACTGCCGGTCGTCAAAGCCATATTTGGCTCCGCAAGGCGGCTTCGTGCCAAGTTGCTCTACAGCAGCGGATTTGAAGTGGACGCAGACGCCTCCTCGCGGGAACTCCCAGGAGGCTACCGCGTGGCGAAGCTCACCCTGGACAGCGTGACACTGGAACGTGAAGGCAAGCGCTTCCCCCTCGGGTTTTCCAATGTTCCACCGGGAAGCGCCTCAAGTAGTAGCAACCCAGTCTCCAGCAACATCCCGTCAGCCACCACGCTGCCCGGGTTTATCCAAGGACAGCGATGAGGTTCGAGCCAATGACGACTTTGACTGAAATACAAACTGAAGCGGAACCAGTTCTCGATGAGGCCGCTGCAGCGCTGCTGAACTCGCATCAGCAATTGCTCACTGCGCCTGGCGGATCGTTCGAGCTGAAACCGGAGTTACGTCAGCTGTGCGCACTGACCAACGATGGAATCCTTTATGTGTCCGCCCAGCATCAAACCGATCCCTATGTCATGGCTTTCGAGGATGAGTTAGAACACAAAAATCATCAGTTTGCAGTCAAGGTCTGCTCGATGAGCACGATCAAGGCGCTCTACCAGGCGAATGACGACGCCAATGGCAGAGCCCTCTCGACTACCGAGACCAAACGCCAGGCGCAGGTGGTACAACTGCTAGACAAGGCACATCGGGATAATGCAAGCGATGTTCACTTTGTGGTGGGCCACGACATCACCAAGATCTTCTTTCGCATCCACGGGCTGTTGTGGGAGGCCGAGCAGCATCAAAGTCAGGTGGGCCTTGAGCTCTGCTCATCCCTCTACAACAGCATGTGTGATGTTGCGAAAGACCACTACCAGCCACAAGTCAGCCAGGACGCACGTATCAAACGATCCTACGTGGATCAACTTGGTCTGTTTGGTGCCCGGGTTGCCACCAGGCCCCTCGTAGAGGGGCCTTTAATGGTTCTGCGTCTGCTGTATGACGACAAAACCAAAATGACCCTTGAGGCTCTCGGTTTTCTCCTCGAGCAAATTGAGGCGTTTAGCCGTATCCGCAGCTTTCCTTATGGCGTGAACTTGGTCACCGGCCCCACAGGATCCGGCAAATCCAAGACTCAGCAGGTCAACCTGAACCTGCTCTATGAAGAGTGCGGTGGCACAAAACACATTTTGACCATGGAGGATCCGCCCGAATATCCAATCATGGCCAACCAGTCCCCTTTAGGCGCAGGAGAAACCTGGAGCGACGGCATCACCAACTCGATGCGACTCGATCCGGACGTCCTGATGTATGGGGAAATCAGAGACCTTGCCTCGGCCCAAGCGGCTTTCCGCGGCGGGATGACTGGGCACCTGGTGTCTTCCACTTTGCACACCAATAACGCGGTGGCGGCGCTTCAGCGGCTAATCGACATGGGGGTAGACCGCTACCTTGTGACAGATCCCGCGCTAATGACCAGCATCGTCAATCAGTCCTTGCTTCCCGTGCTGTGCCACCACTGTCATGTACCTGCCGCAGCTCACCTGGACCAGCTCAACGGTGCATTGGTGCAACGCCTGCGCGGCCTGGACGCGGTCGACCTGACCTACCTCAAAGGTCCTGGATGCCCACACTGCAAAGGTTTGGGCGTCGTTGATCGTACAGTAGCCGCGGAGGCGCTCATCACCGACAACAATTTCATGCACATTTTTAATAAAAAAGGCGCCAGTGCAGCACGTCGTTACTGGGTGAAGGAAATGGGCGGCATCACCAAAACTGCCCACACAGTCCTCAAGCTCAAACAAGGTTTGGTAGATCCACGTCACGCCGAAATGATGGTGGGGCCGTTGGACTTTGACCGGCAAACCCTGGAGCTCGCCCATGCTGAGTGACGTCAGAGCGGTGCTAAACCGCTGGGCAGATACCTTCTACGCCAAACAGTTCGGCAAAAACGAGCGAATTCAATTCTATGAAAGCCTTATGGGCATACACGGGGATGGCGTTTCACTTGAAGATGCCCTGAATACTGTTGCGCGAGCTTTCAGTGATAACGGCCAAAAACGGCATCCCGTATCGATTGCCTGTCGTGAAATCGCGCAATTGGTCAAAGGAGGAAAGTCGTTCAGCGTGTCATGCGAAGGCTGGGTGCCTTATGACGAAAACTCTTTGATCGCTTCCGGGGAAGAAACCGGCAACCTGGTGCAGGCCTTTAGGGATTGCGTGAGGATTATTGAAGTACGCCAGAGGATCGGCAAGCTGGTGGCCTCAGCCACGGTTTACCCTTCGGTGGTGTGGAGCGTTATGGCAGCGCTGCTGTATGTGATCGCCGCGTGGATGGTGCCTTCAATGACAAAGCGCTCCAATCCCGATGCTTGGACAGGTGTGCCGGCGTTTCTCTACGCCCTATCTAATTTCGTGACCCACTACGGACTGGTGACCCTGATCGCGGTCGTCATCTTCATCCTCGTATCGATCTTCACCCTGCCGGTGTTTTGCGGGCTTCAGATCACGGCCGCCAGCCCGTCATGGAAGCTACAGTTGAATAAATTGCTCCAGGTCCTGAGAGTCCGAGCAGAGCGCCTTCCCCCGTGGTCGGTCTACAAGGCGCTTCACGGTTCCATCTTTTTGCTCAACATGGCCGTGATGTTGCGCTCAGGCATCAACCAGCTCGACGCATTGAAGTCGCTGCAGCGCAACGCATCTCCATGGCTCAAGGAACGGTTGAGCGCCATTCATTACGGTGTCAGTGCCGGCAAAAACTTCGGTACCGCCTTGAAACTTGCTGGCCATGAATTTCCAGACCCCATGTCCATGCAGTTTCTTGAAGTGCTCGCCACCCGCAAAGGCTTCGCCGAATCGATGGAAAGGTTTTCCAACCGCTGGCTGGAGCAAACGCTCCAGCGTGTCGAGGCCATCGCGAAGTCGCTTATTGGGGTGTCCTCGATGGCCATGGGAATCATGATGATTCTGGTGGTGATCGGCATCTTCCAGTTGGCCGGCAATGTGACTGAAACCCTTAAATAAACCCAAATGAGGTCGTAAAGATGAGAACTAATACCCGCCAAAACCAACGCGGATTTCTTTCCTTGGACGGGATGTTCTGGCTGATGCTGATTGCCGTGGCACTCGGTTTTATCGTGTTCATGGGGTACAGGACATTCGGTAGCTCGGACGTCACCATTGAACAGAGCAACCTGGGCACTTTGCTGAGCAATACCAAAAGGCTGAAAAGCACAACAGGGTATGCAACAGCCGGTACCAACTTGGCCCCGTCCTTGATCAACCTGGAGGCCACAGGCGGTATGAGCATTAACGGCAACGCCTTATCCAACCGTTGGAACGGAGCCGTTACTGTGACCAGCAACGGCATGACCTTCACCATCACCGAATCCAATCTTCCGAAGAATGCCTGCATCACGCTTGCGTCCAACATGGCCAAAGACAAACAGACCACAACGGCGATCAACGGTGGTACTGCCAATGCCGGCGAAATCACAGCGGTGGCCGCTGCGACTAGTTGCTCTTCGGATGCCAACACCATCGCCTGGACCTCGTACTAAGGAGTCCTGTGTGAGCGTGATCTCCGAAGCAGAATTCGTCGACCTGTACCTAGGTGACGATTATGCCGATGCCAAAGGCCTACCGGGACAGGCGCGAAGGGTTGAAGCACCCGTCGAGTGGCGGACAGCGCTTGACCGCTTACGTGTGCAATGTGACGCGAAATACGCTGAGACAAAGGATCCTGAGTTCGCTCTGATTGAAGATGGAGTAGTCCTTCGCGTCACACAGCTGCTGGACTTGAACGGCAAGCCCGTTTTCGTCCTGAGCAAATCATCGGTTCAGATCCGTCCCTTGGACATGTTGGGCTTGCCTGATTACCTCCAGGACGAACTGATGAGTGAAACAGTCCGTGGCCTGATTTTTATCTGCGGCGAAATGGACTCTGGGAAAACCTCCAGCGCGGCCTCGCTGGTAAAAGCGCGTCTTGAAACCTGGGGGGGAATCTGTGTCGCTGTAGAGGATCCACCGGAACCCTATTTGAACGGTCAACACGGTAATGGACGCTGTATCCAGGTTCCAGTCTCACGCAGGATGGGCGGCTACGAGGAAGCATTGATATTGGCGTTGCGCACCCGAGCCGATTTGTTGTTTGTCGGTGAAATTCGCGACAGTGCAACCGCCGCACAAGTCATCCAGGCATCAATCAACGGGCATCTAATTATTTGCACCGGCCATGCCGGTAGCGTCACTCAAGGTATTGAGCGTATAGCAGCCCTAGCGCAGCCCCTGCTGAGTAACGCCCGTGAATTACTTTCCAAAGGGCTTGTAGCGGTCATTCACCAGGCTTTGTCGACGGGCAGTGAGGGCAGTCGTCGATTGACCCTGCAGAGCCTGCTCTTCACGGGAGCTGACAGTGCCAGTATTCGAGAGAAAGTCCATGCGGGGAAGATCACACTGCTGGAACAAGATATCGCTCACCAATCCTCAAGGAGCCTCTGGAATGACCAGTAAGAATAAACAGCGAGGCTTCTTAAGCCTGGATATGGCAATCGGATTGCTCGTATTTGGTGTCGTTGTGACCTTGGCGATGGTTTGGCAAATCAAACAAATGGATGGCCAGGACTATCGAATTGCGGCCGATCAGCAGCGAACTATTTCAGAGGCCCAGGCCAAGTACTTGAAGGACAATTTCAACGTAGTGCTCGCTAACGCGTCGGCGACCGTGCCAGTGCAAATTACGGTGCCGATGCTCATCAGTACCAACTACCTGCCAGCGGGTTTCAGCTCTACCAATGTTTTCGGGCAGACCATTCTGGGCCTGGCCCGAAAACCCAACCCCAATCAGCTAGAAGCGATTGTGGTCACCACGGGCGGACAGACGCTTCCGGAAATGGGTGTGCGTGCCATTGCTGAAAACCTTGGAGGACCTGGTGGTTTCATATCTACAACCAACCCTAACGTCGTTCAAGGCATCCGCGGTGGCTGGCAAGTCGCGCTCAGTAATTACTCCATTGCGCCTGGGCCAGGCCACACTGCCAGTGCACTGTTTCTCATGGACGGCGCCTTGGCCAACGATTACTTGTATCGAAATGCTGTGCCAAATCATCCTGAACTCAACACGATGAATACTGACCTTGGTATGGGCAACCACAACATTAATAATGCAGGGAGCATCTCCGCCTCTGGCAACGTTACGACTGGAGCCGACGTGACAGCTCGCAACGTCACAGCCACCGCGAATGTGAACGCGGCGACCGCGAACGTCACGGGCGAAACGTACACGGGTGGATGGTTCAGAACTCGGGGCGACACTGGCTGGTACAGCGAAAAATGGGGAGGTGGTATCTATCAGAACAGCCCCGATTGGGTCCAGGTGTACAACGACAAAAACTTCTCAACCGGCGGCCAGCTCTGGGGTGGGAAGATCACTTCAACCGGCAGAATAACGGCCTACGATCGAATCGCTACCAACGAATTCATCTCCGTCGGGGGGCTTGCTACAGAAGGTTCCGCCTGCAGCGATCGCACGCTCATTGCAAAGAGTGCAGTGGGAATAGTGCTCTCTTGTCAGAACGCCGTATGGAAAGGTGTAGGCGGCGCAGGCAGATGGGGCGGTTCATTTTGGACAGCCACGCACACGGCTGGCGGCTGCCCAGGGCCAAATCCATATACAGGTTCATGCAGTTGTCCTGTCGGTTACAAAGCAAATAATCAGTTTGCCGTTGCCATCGGAGGCTGCAATCCGTGCGTGTCTTATTCTTGCTACAAAGATGAATGAGAACATTGCATGCCTGTTTTGCTGTCCTTCGCAAGCGTAGAGATCACCAGATATGACACTTCAATGGGCTGTTTTGATGATTCTGATCATTGCCACGGGGATCTTGATGGAAACCCAGCAACAGGCCCAAACCGCCTCGGACTTCGCCTCAGTTGATTCACTTGGACGGAACTTTCTTGTTTACCGATCGGCAGCCGCCGGGTTTGCGCAGTCCAATCCTGGCTTCTCTGGAAAGCCTGACGACACTGCACTGAACCTACCGATGTGGTATGTGAAACCGCTCGGTATTGAGGCCTACATCAATGCCGGAACAACCTACACCTTTTACAACGGCACGGCGCCGGCAGGGATGCCATCGACGCTGGTCGATCTGACTCAGTCGACTTCCGTTGGTGTAAATCGCTCGGGAGTGCTTGTCTCCCCGAAAGCTGGAGTGACCGGTATCCCCATTCCATCTGTAATACCTGACGGTGCCGTCACTGCAGTGAACTGATCAAAGCCCAGGTCAACACTGGCTATGTTGCATATCGCCCAGCCTAACAACATAATGCACGCCACAACGTTTCCACCCCGTTGGCTACTGGCGGTCATCAGTAGCGCCCGGAGATGCGGTTCGCCTCATCTCCATCCCCAAAGCACGCTGAGCTCCGGGAAGGGCGTGCGGATCTGGTTCAAAGCTCTCCCTGTGTCTCCCTGTTCAAGCCAGACACGCAGCCGTCTAACTCGTGAATTGCGAGTTCAAAGGCACATAGGGCTTTGATGAGGTTCGAAGCACAGTAATCTCAGGGCCACACTGGTGTTGTGGCCCACATTTTTTAAAGCTCACACAAAGGGTAGCCTGATGATCTTGCGAAGGATTATCAGCCTACCCTTTGGTAGCTGCTTTTCCCTGCCGGTGGCCCGCCGGCGAAACGCAGGGCTCCCTTTGTGCGCGGATGCGTGCCTTATGTTTGCTGGCCTCAGCCACGATAATCGGCCAGGTGTAGGAAGTGAGACGTTCAGATCACAGCCCAGGGATCGATGACGCCTTTATCCCGCACAGGTGGTATTTTTTTCTGAAAGACGCTTAGTACTACATCCGAGAGTGACTGTTGACCCAGCTACTCTCGGTAGCTTCTCCTGCAAAATTCGATCTGCTTTGACCTCCCCGAAATATCCCTCCCCGCTTGACACATCACTATCCCCCCTTCGATGATATGGACGTGTTTTGCTGACGTCGTCAGCATCATGCCCAGGCAACCAGGATCTTTAAGATTGCGACACGTCAATCGTGTTGATTCGCCCAAGACCGCTGAGCTTCTGGTAGCGCGGTCGGTCGACAAACGTCGATAGAAGCACCTTATGCTACTCACCTCGCGGGGAATCACTTCCCCGACAGGGCCAGTGTTTTCTCCGCATCTCAACCTGCAGGAGAATCACCATGTCCAAACTCACTTATAACTTCGGTTTCGCACTCGGCGTTGTTGCCCGAGAGTTTTTGCGTGCCATGAAGAAGTCGAACATACGTCCAGCAGATAAGCCGCAGGCGAAGTCTCACGGGCAGCTTCCACCACCCTGCGTTTCTGACAGCATGGTGCGTGAAATGGATCACTTGCCAGCCATGGTCCGTGCCAAAGGTGTAGATCTGAATCTTTGGTACAAGGCTAATACTCGTGAGGTCGAAAAGCCGGTGCGCAAACCGCGTTCCCGTGGCAAGGCTCAACAGCTGACACCTGTTGCTTGCTAAACCTCTCCTCATTCACCCCAGCAGGGAACCCTCCCGCTGGGGAGGCTTCTCTGAAATTCTTCACATGGAGCTTGACAACCAGCAATAGGATTTTTCATGCTGTACCCATGTATAGCTGACGTCGTCAGCAACATGCCCATGTAGTCTGGATCCGCAAGACTACGATGCGGTTTACCGCATTGATCCACTCCCAAGATCGCCATAGCTTCCGGTAGCGCGATCAGTCGACTTTGTCGATGGAAGCACCTTTCCCACCCATGACGGGCCTTTCCCGTCAGGGCAGGCCTCTCAATTTTTGGAGGTCTGATGAAAACCGAACTGGCTCTCTACCAAGCGCTGATTTCGATCAACGTTCCGGAACAGAAAGCAAACGCTGTCATTGATGCTCTGGAGACCGACATGCTCACGCTACTCGCCACTAAAGCTGATGTGACCGCTCTTCGCGCTGAAATTGCTCAGCTTGAAGTCAAACTCACAATACGCATGGGTGTCATGTTGTCAGCTGCCGTTGGTGTGCTGATTGCGTCCATGAAGTTCATGCACTAAGCAAACCCTTTTGCTCTACCCACCCTCGCGGGGAATACTTTCCCCCAAGGGCGAAGTGTTTCTCCGCTTTCTGCTATTTCGAAATTGGAGAATCACCATGAGCACTACTCAAACCAACGACACCAAGTTTTTCGACCTGCACACCACTGGTATTGGTTACCTCAACCGTATCCGTGAAGTGAAACCTCGCGGCAAGGGCAAGCCATTCATGGCTGTCACCGTTGCTGCATTACGCGGTTCGTCTGACGACACCGAGTACTCCTACATCGACTGCAATGTCGTTGGCGCTGAAGCTGAAAAGCTGATTCGTCGTAGCCAGGCCGCTGTTGATGCAGGAAAGAAGGTCCTTGTGAGCTTCCGTATCGGTGACATCTGGACCGACTGCTTTATCTATGAAAAGGGCGATAAGAAGGGTCAACCTGGAGCCAGCCTCAAAGGACGTCTTCTTTTTATCGGCTGGATCAAGGTCGATGGCGATACTGTCTACCAAGCCAAACCGAAAGACTCTGCTGAGCCCCTGGCAAACCAGGAAGGTAACGCTGATGACAATTCGGAAGATGGTCAACAACAGCCTGACGCGCAAATGCGTCAGTCCGCATGATTGAGAACAAGGCATCCCTCGGGGTGCCTTTCAATTCTGATATTTCGAAGGGAACACCTCCCTTCGGGATAGGTGATTTCCGTACCAAGGAGATTCATCATGATGCACTACACCCCGCGCTTGGAGCTGTTGATCGAGATCGGTCTACTTGCGGCTCAAGCTCATATGTACACCGAGTTAGATAAACAACTTCCAATCGAAACAGCCCTCGATTCACAGGATGGCCCAAGATACTTTGAGTCTGAATCCCTTTGGGATGAAGCGTCATTCAAGATCAGTATCCTGGCAGAGATAGACGTCCTTACGGGTATCACTCCGAAAGCCAACCCAATGCTGTCGGAATTCGGGCTGCTCGAAGAGTACTGGAAAGCTCGCAGTCGTATTGATCTGCGTCCAGATCCAGACGATTTCGACGATTGCTAACGACCTTAAACACTTACTGCTTCTCGCACTAACTCTCAAACGTCCAAATCACACCCTACGGGAAATCACCTCCCGTACGGGCCAGGTGATTTCTCACCTGGAGTTCACCATGCAAAATACCAATAACCTCGTGTCGTCTGACTTGCTCAAACTCCCGGTCGTTCTAACGCCTCGGGCCTGGCAAGAAGCGGTGCATATTGAAAACCCACAGGATGTATCTGTTATCAGTGAGCGACTGGGCAATGTTGTCCTGGAGGCCTACCGAGAGCTGAATCTGCAACCTGACAGTGATCTGATCCATTTCGGCCTTTATCGGCTGCTGCCCGACGGCAACAGCACAGATCGAGTTTGGTTGGACCTGAAAATTGACAGAATTGAATCGCCACCTGGCGCTTTCTACCTCTACATCTCACTCAAAGAAGAAATGCACACTTCTTGCCCATAACCGCGTTGACACTCACAGCCCCCCAAGCCCGACATTAGTCGGGCTTTTTTCATTCATAGCAGAGTGGAGCTGCGCATGATCAACATCCCAGGCCAATTGGCCATTCGTACCATCAGCGGCCGCAACGGCGAGTTCAACGTCGGACGGCTATCCACCTCAATCGGCGAGTTCGTTATAAAAGACGCGCTTCTCGACCAATACGATGAAGGAAAATACAGAGGCGATTTCCTCATCACTGAAATACGCCCCTCGTACTACTCAACCGCTGGACGGTTAGTGGTTGAGATCCGGGCCAAGCTCGAAAGCATGAGTCTCGACGACGTGGACAACTTGACGGCGGAAGACGCTGCCAAGCTTTCACCGAGCGAGCCAGATCCTATAGATGAAGAGTCGTCTTCAACTCCAACAAAGCCTGCGCGACAGCGCAAAACGCCGACCACCGTAACGGCGGTAAGCGACGTCGACAAATCGTCATCACAAGAGGACGCCCCTTTTGGGATGCCAATACCCAGTTCGAAGAACACCACAGAGCAAGACGCGATTCTGTTTGGCACGATCTGGCCATTGAAGGATGCGGTCAAACTTGACACCACCGTTGACCGGCAGCGCCTGCGTCAGCAATGCACTCGCCTCGGCGAGCTTGGCTATGTGCTGGACTTCAAGCAACAAACCTGGAACTGCCAATCTCCCACCTTGCGGGAGCTCCACCACCAAGGAAGCACATTATGAATCCTATTTTCTCAGACATCGGTGAGCACATCCTGCTGACCGTCGAAGACCAACTGACCAATAACGAAGTGTCCGATGATGACGAAATGCGCGAGCACTTCACCGAAATCGGACTGACAGAAACGCAAGCGAACGCTGCCCTACAACTGCGCCCCCTGTACCGGGTAAACCTCTACATGATTGGTCAATCGCCGTTGTTCCAAGGCGACACGACCACAAGCTTCGATCCACACACCCGCTCTTTCAAGCGCGATCGATAACCCACCAACCATTAACCCCGAGGGGCAGTGTCCTGCCCCTCGGGGGCGGGGCCGCCCTCCGATCCGGAGGATGCTCAATGTCCACCCCTTCTCTCACACGGCTGTATCAGGTTGACGAATGTCCTGACCTTTACGTCGATGCTTTCGTCTGTGATGAACAACGCAACCTAGTGTTTTTCTCGACTTGGGGCCGTGACACGGCACTGCAGGAGTTCTTGGCCAGACTGACCCTCGGCGCCGCGAAAAACGGTCTGGACCAGTTTCATATCGTCGTTGACGGCCGGAGTCTTCCTGTCTTCCCCAACGTCGACCTGCTGGAAAAACGAACCACCCGGCAATTCCGCGGGACGTTATTCGGCAGCCTGGTACACCTCTGGCTGTTCGACCGGCGCTGCGCGCAGCCCGACCGGGCCAACCACTTCTCCTACGCCCTTCTACAGGACGGGCAATCGTCTCATCAAAAGCTATGGCCCCTGGTAATGGACACATGCCCATTACCGCTGCTACCGCATTGGCATAACCAAGTGATGGAAGTGCTCACCCAACACGACATGTTGCAGCCCCTACCCGGATCGTTAGGCGCTATCTCGGCCTGGCGTTTGTCGCTGCAGCTCGACGTTCTTGAACCCGCCCTGGGCGATTTGATTCGCCAAGGGCATCTCTCAACCCACGCTCACTTTTGAGCCTTGATTCAGGAGCCCCATCATGGCCTTGATGTTCCCACGCTTGGCGCGCAACTTCGCTCGCAATGGCTACTACCCTACCGACGAAACGACTCTGGAACGGACCCTGCAGGCATTGGCCCCCTCTCCCACCGGCAAAATGCGGATCTGCGATCCATGTGCCGGCGAAGGGGTTGCCCTGGCCGAAGCAGCACATTTTCTTGGGCGAGACCGCACAGACACATTCGCAGTTGAATACGACCAGGAGCGTGCGGCGCATTGCAGGACGCTCCTGGATCGTGTGCTGCATAGCGATCTGATGGACACCATGATCAGCCGCCAGGCCTTTGGCTTGCTCTGGCTCAACCCACCCTACGGCGATCTGGTTGCGGACCACTCTGGCGCTTCGCAGTATCAGGGCACTGGACGCCGGCGTCTGGAGAAGATGTTCTATCAACGGACGCTTCCACTGCTGCAGTACGGCGGCGTGTTGGTGTTCATCGTTCCACACTATGTGCTGGACGACGAACTCTGCAGTTGGCTGTGTAACCACTTCACTGAACTGCGGATCTATAGCGCAGCCGATTCAACCTTCAAACAGGTGGTGATATTCGGTATACGAATTCGCCGCCAAGACCTGGCTCGACCGCAAGAAGTCAAATACGTACGCGCACGACTTCAGGCGATTGGCGCCGGGACGTTGAATGCAGAAGTGTTACCTGAGAGTTGGTCTTGGGAGCCCTATAGGGTCCTGTCGTCGACCAGCGAGCTGGAGCACTTCTATCGCATCAGTCTCGAACCGGAGCAGCTCAGCTCTGAAGTCAAACAGCTTCGCGGCATGTGGCCAGACTTCACCCTGCACTTTGGTCAAACGGGTGTTCAACCACGACCACCAGTACGAGAGCTGTCCCGGTGGCACTTGGCATTAGCCCTGGCTGCCGGCGCAATATCGGGCGTCGTTACCTCGAAGTCCGGGAGAGTGCTGGTACTCAAAGGCGATACTTACAAAGACAAGGTTCGCAAGACCGAGTTTACCGAAGACCAGGACGGTAACGTTTCTGAGGTAAGGATCCTGACCGATCGTTTCGTGCCTATCATTCGGGCATGGGACATGACGCCGGGATCTGCCAACCAAGGACGCGTTATCACCATCACCTCTTCGGCGGATCAACAACCTGAACCTGACGAACCGATTGCACCGGCGGTCTCGGACACCACCTCACGCGTGACGTTTGAAGCTGGACAGTTGGTACTGACCCAATCCGTACACCACCTGGTGGAGCACGGCCATCTCGACCCAAGCACCTACTTGCGACGGCATTTCTCCGGTGACTGGGGAGAGCTGCCCCAGGAAGACTGGAGCAGCAACCAACGAGCCCTGACTACTGGAGAGCGTCTGTTCTCAAGCTACGACATCGACGCCGGGGACGAAAACCGGCTCTGGATCATCACTGAAGCCGACCGAAGCGTAACCACCTTGTTGCTGCCATCGGATTACTGATTCTCTACCAGCCTATAAGGCATTTCCTTAACCAACCCCCAGGGTATTCACCATACCCCCAGGGGTGTCGTGCATGCCCTGTTTTATCCTTCCAGGAGAAACAACCATGAACGACCTATCACATACCTCACTCTCACCTCTTTCCATCGGACTGACCGAATTCATCGACGAGTTCGGTGATGAGCTGCTGGACTCACTCAACCGATCAAATCCACCGGTCTACGCCGGTCACATCAACCCAGCCCGGCAACGGGTGATGGATGAACTCAAACGTCAGCCATTTTCTGCTCAGGCCGAAGTGGTACAAGCCGTTGCAGCGTTATTGTTGGATCGAAACGAGCAGGCTGCAGTTATCAACGCAGAGATGGGCACTGGCAAAACCATGATGGCCATCGCTGTAGCCGCCGTCATGCACAAAGCAGGCTATCGCCGCACCTTGATCATTTCGCCTCCACACCTGGTCTACAAGTGGCGGCGAGAGATTCTCGAAACCATTCCAGACGCCCGCGTCTGGGTACTCAATGGACCCGACAGCCTGGTTAAGTTGCTCAAGCTGCGCGACCAACTGAACGAGCCTTACGACGGACGGCAAGAGTTCTTCATCCTCGGGCGCGTGCGCATGCGGATGGGGTTTCATTGGCGGTCGGTGTGCTGGCCACGTCGTGTGGGAGGCAACCATCACCTTGCTGGTTGCCCAGACTGCGGACGCCTGCTGGAAGATCAGGAAGGCAACCGGATAACCTTCGAAGAGTTTCACCAAGAGGAACGCCGTCGCAGCTGCCCTCACTGCCAAGGCCCACTCTGGACGCTGATGCGCCCAGGCAAAGCTGAAAGCGGCTCCCGACGAGCAATCATATTGAAGTCAATGTGCCGGATTCCGACCATTGGCCCAGTGCGCGCTGACAGACTGCTGAACGACTTCGGGGAGGACTTCCTCGCCTCGATGCTGATCGACAACGTTAGCGAGTTCATCAACCTGATGGACGCTCAAGGCAATTTCATCTTCAACGACCGTCAGGCCAAACGCATGGAACGAGCCATGGCCAACATCGAGTTTGGCTTTGGGGAAGGTGGTTACCAACCCACTGAATTCATCAAGCGCTACTTGCCCGATGGATATTTCGACCTGCTGGTGGTGGACGAAGGCCATGAGTACAAAAACAGTGGTTCGGCTCAGGGCCAGGCTATGGGCGTACTGGCAGCTAAAGCACACAAGTGTGTTTTGCTGACCGGTACGCTTATGGGCGGCTACGCCGACGACTTGTTTTATCTTTTGTTTCGGATCCTTACCCGCCGCATGATCGAGGACGGTTATCGACCAAACGCACGCGGCAGCATGGCCCCTGCGGCCATGTCGTTCATGCGGGATCACGGCGTATTGAAGGATATCTACACCGAGCGAGATAACGAGTCACACAAAACCGCCAAGGGAAAAAAACTCTCGGTGCGAACGGTGAAGGCCCCAGGCTTCGGTCCAAAAGGCATCCACCGGTTCGTGCTGCCATTCACTGTATTTCTGAAACTCAAGGATATCGGTGGGAACGTGTTGCCGGCGTACCAAGAGGAGTTCATCGACATAGCCATGTCTGCTGAACAGGCTTCGGCCTATCAGCAGATAGCAGGAAAACTGACCCAGGAGCTTCGCCAGGCACTGGCACGCCGAGATACGACCCTTCTGGGGGTTGTCCTCAACGTACTGCTGGCCTGGCCGGACTGCTGTTTCCGGCCGGAGATTGTCAAACATCCACGCAGCAAGGACACGCTGGCTTTTGTGCCGTCGATCTTTGCAGATGAACAACGCATGCCCAAGGAACAGGCACTGCTCGACCTCTGCCTCGCGGAAAAAGCCAAAGGCCGCAAAGTTCTGGTCTACACCGTGTACAGCGGCACTCGTGACACCACTTCACGTCTCAAACGGTTGCTGGAACAGGCCGGTTTGAAGGTGGCGGTGTTAAGGGCGTCAGTCGATACCGCCAGGCGCGAGGATTGGATTCTAGACCAGGTAGATCGTGGGATCGATGTGCTGATCACTAACCCGGAGCTGGTTAAGACCGGTCTGGATCTGCTCGACTTTCCGACCATCGCGTTCCTGCAGACGGGGTACAACGTGTACACCCTTCAACAGGCAGCTCGGCGGTCTTGGCGGATTGGGCAGAAGCAAGCCGTGCGGGTGATTTTCTTTGGCTATGCCAACAGCTCTCAGATCACCTGTCTGCAACTGATGGCCAAAAAGATCGCCGTGGCGCAAAGCACGTCGGGAGATGTTCCTGATTCGGGCCTCGATTCGTTAAACCAGGATGGGGATTCGGTTGAAATGGCACTCGCAAGACAGTTGATTGCTGCATGACTGCATGGCCACCTTCGGGTGGCCATTTTTGTTCAGAAGCTAATCTCATCTTGTCATGTGCAAATTGCCTATGCGGACGATCCTCCTCTTATCCAGAGACATCGCCGATAAAAGCTACTGACGTCGAACACCAATTTCTTGTTCAAATGCGACTCCATGGCCACTACAATGCCACCCCACAATGTAGGTGACCATGGACGCGAAGATGCAATTCCGGAAAAGTATAAATGCACTACGAGCACTGGCGGTTCTATCCGTAGTGCTTTTCCACTTCCAAATCAGTGGATTTGCTGGGGGATTCGTAGGGGTCGACGTTTTCTTTGTGATTTCCGGTTTTTTGATGACCGGAATTATCTTCAAGGGTTTGCAGGCACAGGACTTTTCTATTATAAATTTTTATGTGTCGAGAGCTCGCCGCATTATTCCGGCACTCCTGATACTATGCGCAGCACTACTGATATTTGGGTTCATCTACCTTCCTTTAGATGACTACCGCGAAGCTATTCGGTCAATTAAAAGCAGTCTTTTCTTTAGCTCAAATTTTATGTTCGCCAAAACTGGGAACTACTTTGATGCACCACTGCACGAAAACTGGCTATTGCACACCTGGTCGCTATCTGTCGAATGGCAATTCTACCTTGTTTACCCACTGATTTTAATGGGCCTTCACAAGTTGTTTGGCACTCAAAAAACCAAAATATCTTTGATTTTTCTCGCTATAGCTTCTCTGGCAACTTCGATCCATCTTTCGAATACTGATCCGGTCTTCGCGTTCTATATGCTGCCTACTCGTGCTTGGGAGCTAATCGTCGGCGGATTGGTATTTTGTACCCGCTTCACTTCAGTAGACGACTCGGATATGCGTGTGAGGGCCTTGGCCTAGCAGCTATTCTCATGAGTATTTTTTGCTTCACTGAGCAAGATCCTTGGCCGGGTTATCTAGCCTTGATTCCTGTTCTCGGTGCAGCCCTTGTAATTTCAGCTAATTCGCAATCGATTTTTGGCAATAATCGAGCATTACAATTTACGGGCACAGTTTCATACTCCGTGTACCTATGGCATTGGCCACTAGTTGTATTCCTATACACCTGTGGCTTATTAAATAGCTTACACCATTTGGTAGGCGCGATAATTCTCTCTTTTGTAATGGGGACCCTATCCTTTTACTTCGTCGAATCGAAAACAAACAAAAAAACATCTTCACGCAAAGCTGCAATACAATACATAAGCCTAGTTGTGGTCATGGTTGGTATATCTGCCATTATCTCCTCAGTGGTTAAAGATCATCCTGAAGTAAGGTTTGCTTACGTCGATTTAGGTCGACCTGAATACACCAGCAAGCTTTATGATCGAGAATGCTACCCCAACCCTTATGGTGCTTCTGATTGCAAGCTCGGCTCTGGAGAAGTATCTGTCATATTGTTCGGTGACAGTCATGCAGAATCAACTGCAGCAGCAGTGCAAATGGAGAATAAACAAGCGGCTTTGTCTTGGGCTCGTGGTGGCTGCCCGATACTGCAAAACTTTGAGATGCATGACAAAGAGCTAGCTGATAAATGCCATGATTTTATGCGTGAAAAGTTGGATACACTGGCTAAATCCTACCAGGGCATTCCCGTTATCCTATTTAGCCGGGCAGCGATGTATTTGGACTTAAGCCGTGGAAATAGCTACCGCACCTATATAATAGGACAAGAGCATCTTCAAGGTCAGAAATTTATCAATGCCTATACTGCTGAATATTCGAAGACTGTTTGCTCTATCGCTACAAATCATCCTGTATATATCGTTAGACCTATCCCAGAAATGCCTTTTAGCGTTTATAAAGGATTAAATTTGCATAAACGTATTTTTCAACATGAATCAGATATCTCGATATCTCTTATGAGCTATCAGAAGCGGAATTACGACGCCAGCAATGCAATAAATGCTGCCGCGAAACAGTGTAACGCCACAGTTATTGATCCGACTCCTTACCTTTGCCCAGATGAGCAATGCATGGGATCTAAAAATGGAGTGGCTTTATACTATGATGACAACCACCTGGTTGACTCGGGCAATCTACAGTTGAAGGGTTTGTTCAGAAATATCGCGAAGTAGAAGTCCGTCACCGCGGTGCAGCCTAGCTGTCCGTAGCCAAACCGTTCACAACGGCATGCCCTAAAAACAAAGCAGTCTGGAAAACCTATTTCCTGCTGCACCCCCACTAGCCGGTTTGAGAGGGTGTCTTCGCTTCTGCGCGAGGACGCCCATGAACATACCACGCCCTACCCGAACCACTGTGATACTCAGCCTCTGCCTCGTCGCCCTGACAGGCATGCTGGCCTATGAACATTATCAACTGTCCTTACTCAGGATCAGCATGTCTACGACTGCTGATAAAGAATCCCTGGATGCAATGCTGACGCGACTGAGCAAAGTCGATGAACGGCTGGACTCTGTGGATGGCAAGCAGTGGGTCAGCAACGATGACTTCCGCTCCGGACAACAAGCGCTGTCAAATCGGATCGATGCCGCACAGGCCTATGCGAAGCAAGCAACCGAATCAGTGCAGGATCTCTCCCGTAATGCCGCGTCTTCTGGTGAGCTGGTGGTGCTCAAGGCAAATGTCGAATTGCTCGATGGCCGTGTTCACGAATTAAGCCAAGCCCAGACCAAGCAACCTGCAGTTCCTCCGTCCAAGTCCAAAGCCGTTGTCCGCAAGCCTCGTCCCGCTCAGAAGCCCAGTACCAGCGTTATCACACCGCAAGCGCCGCCCTTCACCATCGTCGGTATTGAATACAGGGGCGGTGAGCGTTTTTTGTCCGTAGCACCGCCTGGCAGCACGCAGTTAAACCAGATCTACCTCATCCGACCGGGTGATGCCGTGGCCGGTACGGCCTGGCGCCTAAACGCTCTGGACGGCAAATCCGCACGATTCGAGGTGGCCGGAACGCCGCAAATCATAACCGTCGCGCAATAGGACCTCCTTTATGTATGGCCTTCTCACACTCTCAAAGAAAATGAACGCTAAAAACGCCTCGTTGATTATTGGTCTGGCAGCCATTGTGATGGCTTATGGTTGCTCAGCTGCTCCAGGGCCTTCAACGTCCATCACCAGTACGCAGAACAGCGAAACCCAGAACTCTTCTCAAGGGGCCAGCCAGACAGAACTGGCCCGCGAGTGGGGATTAACACCCCAAGAGTGGAGTCGCTATCGCACCGTCATGGAAGGTCCCCGGGGCATCTATTCACCAGGACTGGATCCTCTGACTGCACTGGGTATCGAAGCTAAATCAGCGGAAGAACGCCGGCGTTACGCTGAACTGCAGGTGCAAGCTGAACGGCAACGTATCGACAAGGAACTGGCTTATCAAAAGGCGTATGACCAAGCCTTCGCTCGCCTATACCCCAACGAAAAAGTCATTCAAATTTCATCAGAGGCGCTGTCTCCTAAAACCTCCGGCGCGACAAATGCTCTCAAAGGCTCAGGTCGATTAGCCGTATTTATTCAAGACAGTTGCACCAGCTGTATTGCCCGGGTGAAAGACCTTCAGGCTCAGAAACAACCCTTCGATCTCTACTTCGTGGGCAGCCAAGGGGACGACGAGACCATCCGCCGCTGGGCAATCCTGGCAGGCATCGAGCCAACCAGCGTACGCAGCCGGCAGATAACACTGAATCACGATGCCGGCCGCTGGCTCGGCCTTGGGCTCGGCGGCGAGCTTCCTGCTGTGGTGCGCGAGGTGAATGGGCAATGGCAGCGACAGTAGTACGCGCCGTGTTGGCAGGCTGTTTTATGTTGGGCGCGGCGTTGGCCAACAGCGCTGAGGTCCCTCCACCGGCCTATCAATTGATTGCCTTGCCTGCCGGCGTTCCGTCCGAAGTGCTCTACTCCGTCGCACTGCAGGAGAGCGGTACGCGACTACGCGGCCAAATAGTGCCTTGGCCATGGACGTTGAATGTCGCCGGCGCCGGCTACCGATTTGCAACCCGAAGCGATGCATGCAGGGCATTGATGATTGCGCTTCAAACCGCAGGCCCCAGTCGGGTCGACGTTGGTCTAGGTCAAACCAACATAGGTGCCAATGGCCACCGTTACAGTTATCCCTGCGAAGGTTTGGATCCCTACAAGAACCTCTCGGTTACCGCCCAGATCCTGGCTGAGCAAAAGGCTAAGGGCGGGGACTGGATCACGGCCGCCGGCCGGTACCACCGCCCGGCTGGTGGTGAACCTGCCGCACGCTACCGCCGTGCCTTTGCCAAACACCTTAGCCGCGTAACCGGTATCAACCTGATGGCGAACAACCCATGAAGAGAATCTTGAGCTTAATGCTGTTGCTGTGTTCGATCTCGCCCATTGTGGCGAATGCCAGCTCATTGATTGTGGTGGAAGACCGTGGCGGCGTTTCCGCCCTGCCCTACTACCAAGACCTGGTACCAGAACCTACCGGCCAGTCTGCACCGTTAGAAAACATCGGAGTGCGCGGCCAAGGGTCGTTTCCAGTGCGCTCAGACCAGCTGACACCTGGCCAGGTTCAAGGTCGAGTAATCAATGCGCCAGGCCTGCAACCCTTGTTTATTGTGGGTGACGATGAAAGCTCAAGGGTTTGGCTATCACAACGACTCGAACAGCTTCAGCACCTGAACGCTGTTGGTCTGGTGGTCAACGTGGCCGGCGCCGAGCGATTTGCTGAAGTGCAACGTTGGGGAAGCGGCCTTCAAATGGTACCAGTCCCATCAAATGACCTGGCGCAACGTCTTGGAATCAAGCACTACCCGCTGCTCATCACTGCAACAGCCATTCAGCAATAGGAGGCAAGGATGCCACCACCTCAGTCACTCACCGTGGTGATCAGACAACCGGAAGACCCGCGAACATGCCAGCTCATCTTGGAGCAAGTGAGGTATGTGGCCTGGCTGTATGGCGGTCGTGTGACCTCGACAGAACAAGGTGATGCCATCGCAATGCGCTTGAAATTAGCTGATCGATTGGCTTCACACGAGATATCACAAGTAAGCCAGGAGCTGGACGAACAGTTCCCATTGAACCCCCCCTAGCTATAGAAGGCTCCAACCATGGCTGGTTCTTTCACCATTGAGGCATTGCTTCGTCCTGCCGTCGAGCTTTACACGGTCTGTGTCTGCACCGCTGCAGCACTGCTCTGTATTTTTGCGCCCTGGGCCTTTGCACTGACTCCCTTATTTGGAGCGGTTTCCGCCTTTGGCTTTTTGATTCTTGGATATGTGCGCCTGAGACAGGCTTTGGTTGTATTGCGGTATCGACGCAATATTCGGCGTCTCCCCCACTACACCATGACCAGCAAGGACATGCCGGTCAGTAATGAACGCCTGTTCATCGGTAAGGGCTTTCGCTGGACTCAGAAACACACCCAGCGGTTGATGGACACCTATCTGCCCAAATACGCCGAGTATGTCGAGCCAACCTCGATCTATTCCCTGGCACGGCGCATCGAGGAGCGGCTGGAGTTCGCCCCCTTTCCACTCAGACTCCTGACCAAAGCCACCTCGTGGAACGTAGCGATTAATCCGGTGCGGCCACTGCCGCCAGTGGGTGGATTACCGCGTTTACACGGTATAGAACCCCATGAAATTGACGTTAGCTTGCCGCTGGGTGAACGGGTTGGTCACTCGCTGGTGCTGGGTACGACGCGGGTGGGTAAGACCCGCCTGGCGGAACTGTTTATCACCCAGGACATCAGACGCACCCGCAGCCTGTCTCGGCGCCGCGTTCAGATGGGTCGACGCGTTCAGCCGGTCCATCGAAGCCAGCGCACAGCGGCACAAAACGAAGAGATGAACCTTGATCGCGAGGTGGTGATTGTCTTCGATCCTAAAGGCGATGCCGACCTTCTCAAACGCATGTACATCGAATGCATGCGTGCCGGCCGACTGGACGAATTTTATGTATTCCACCTGGGATGGCCTGACTACTCCGCACGTTACAACGCCGTGGGCCGCTTTGGCCGAATTTCAGAGGTGGCGACCCGAATTGCCGGTCAGCTATCAGGGGAAGGCAACTCAGCAGCATTCCGTGAGTTCGCCTGGCGGTTCGTCAATATCATCGCACGCGCCTTGGTGGCCCTTGGACGTCGGCCAGATTACGAGCAGATCCTAAAGCACGTAACCAACATCGACGCTCTGTTCATCGAGTATGCACAGAAACACTTTGCTGAACATGATCCTAAAGCCTGGCAGACCATCGTCGAACTTGAGGGCAAGATCGATCGCAAAAACCTCAGTTTCGCCATGAAGGACCGGCCACTCCGTGTAGTGGCCTTGGACATGTACTTGACTCAGCAGCGCA
This sequence comes from Pseudomonas sp. OST1909, assembly GCF_015277575.1. Classification (NCBI taxonomy): domain Bacteria; kingdom Pseudomonadati; phylum Pseudomonadota; class Gammaproteobacteria; order Pseudomonadales; family Pseudomonadaceae; genus Pseudomonas; species Pseudomonas sp. OST1909. The sequence continues at coordinate 1,155,822 of NZ_CP063780.1, read as the reverse complement.
TCTCCGACCCCGTGATGGAGGGTCTGCGATCAGCAGTGCGCTATGACAAAACCTACTTCGACAAGATCGTTGCCAGCCTGCTGCCGCTGCTGGAGAAGCTGACCACAGGACGAATTGCCGAGCTGCTTTCGCCTGACTACATGGATCTTGAAGATCCGCGACCCATCTTCGACTGGATGCAGGTCATACGTAAACGAGCGGTGGTCTATGTGGGACTGGATGCACTGTCGGATACCGAAGTGGCTGCAGCCGTCGGGAACTCCATGTTCAGCGACCTGGTGTCAGTCGCAGGTCACATCTACAAGTTCGGTATCGACGACGGCTTGCCCGGTGCCTCCGGCGCGAAGGTGGCGATCAACGTGCATGCTGATGAGTTCAACGAGCTGATGGGCGAAGAATTTATCCCGATGATCAACAAAGGCGGCGGCGCCGGCATGCAAGTCACCGCCTATACCCAGACCATGAGCGACATTGAAGCGAAGATCGGTAACAGGGCGAAAGCTGTCCAGGTCATCGGTAACTTCAACAACCTGTTTATGTTGCGTGTGCGCGAGACCGCCACTGCCGAGCTGCTGACCAATCAATTACCCAAGGTTCAGGTGTTTACCAGCACACCGGCCAGCAGCGCCAATGACGCAATCAACGGCAAGACGGCCTTTACCTCCAACACCCACGACCAGATCCAAAGCGTCAGCGTGCCAATGATCGAGCCGGCGCATGTGGTTGCTCTGCCCAAGGGGCAATGCTTTGCCCTGATCGAAGGCGGCAACCTCTGGAAAATCCGTATGCCGTTGCCGGCAAGTGATCCCGACGAGGTGATGCCCAAGGATCTGCAGGCCCTGGTTGAAGGAATGCGTAAAGGATCAGGAACCAACAGCGAATGGTGGCAAGCGCCGGGATATCAGTCACTAAGCGAATCGCTACCCGAAGACCTGGTCGACGATTTCCGCCTTATGGCCAACGACGACAAAGTCGCTTAGCGTAAAGGAGCAAAGCGATGGCCGATATCGCGGAAAAAGCCCAGCAACAGCAGGAAGGACAAAAATCCTTTCTGGGCATGGTGATCTCAGCGCCCTTCCACTTTCTGGGGGTGATGTTCGGCTCACTGCTGGGCGCCATCCTCGTTGAGTGGCTGTGCATGTACGTGTTCTGGCCGGATGCTGGATGGAGGCACGCCCAGCAGATGTTTGAACATGAGCTGGGCTGGCTGTCCCAGGATTTGTTACACAGTGTCGTCATCAAAGAGCCCGGGCGCACCGCAACCTGGCTGGCAAAAACAACCTATGAATGGCTGATGGTAAAAAGCGGCCTGCAGGACAGCATAAACACATTGACCCAATACGCTCGCTCCACGTCGCCGCAGCAAGCCGGCACGCTCGACCTGCGCTATGAGCTCGGTCGGGTCATGATCAAGTTCCAGGATTACGGCTTGGCCACGCTTTATACCGTGCTCACCTTTTGCGTACGAATGGTCATCCTGACACTGACAATCCCACTGTTTGCACTGGCGGCTTTCACGGGCCTGGTGGATGGCCTGGTGCGACGTGATCTGCGCAAGTTCGGCTCCGGCCGTGAGTCGAGCTACCTGTATCACAAAGCACGCGGAACTATTATTCCGCTGGCCATCGTGCCTTGGACGATTTACCTGGCCATCCCGATCGGCATCAGCCCATTACTGATTTTGCTGCCGTGCGCGTTGTTATTGGGCGTGTCGGTTTACATCACTGTCTCCAGTTTCAAAAAATACCTTTAGGAGCTGCCCATGCAGTGGACACAAGAACAGCAGCCCATCGTCGATTCAAAAGCTGAGAAGTTACTGGTCCAAGCCTTCGCCGGCACAGGCAAAACCACCACACTGGTTGGTTATGCCACCCACCACGCCTCGGTGAAAATGCTCTACCTCTGCTACAACAAACCCGTCGAACTCGCAGCCAAAGGGCGTTTTCCTCGCAATGTGGTCTGCAAGACAGCGCATGGCCTGGCCTATGCGGTCTATGGCAGCCAATACGTCGCCAAACAGACCAATAACTTACGCCTTACCGATATCGCCAGGGCCATCAATACCCAGGACTGGGAGCTGGTACGAGATGTACTGAGCACGCTGAACAACTTCATGGCCAGCGCCGATAACGAGCTCGGCCGTGGACACTTTCCCAGGTTTCAGGGACAACGAATGCTCACCAGCGCGCAGGAACGATTTCTGGACAAGGCGCTGGCTACTGCGAGAGCGATTTGGAACCGGATGATCGACCTCCAAGACACGGGAATGTCGATCACCCACGATGGATATTTAAAGCTGTATCAGTTGAGTAAACCTGACCTGAGCCAGCGGTTTGAGGCAATTCTTCTCGACGAAGGTCAAGACGTGAATCCGGTCATTGCCGACTTGGTTAAAATACAGCGCATACGCAAGGTGACTGTCGGCGACCCTCACCAGCAGATCTACCGTTTCCGTGGTGCCGAAGACGCTCTCAACAGTGATTGGATGGCCGATGCAGATCGTCACTACCTGACCCAGAGCTTTCGCTTCGGTCCAGCAGTCGCGCATGTGGCCAACATTATCCTTTTTTACAAGGGTGAAACTCGAAAGCTGCAAGGGCTAGGCCCCAAAACCCAGGTTAAACGTGCGCTTCCTGAAGACCTACCGCATCGCACATACATCCATCGCACGGTTACCGGCGTCATAGAGAACGCGCTTAGCTTGGTAGCGAGCAATCCAAAGATCTTTTGGGTAGGTGGCATCGACAGTTATTCATTGCGCGACCTGGAAGACTTGTATCTGTTCAGCCGCAACCAAAACCAAGCCGTGCAAAACCGTAAGTTGCTGCGCGATTACCGGGACTTCTCGCAATACGTTGAAATTGCCGAGGTTAGCCAAGACACGGAGATGCTGCGATCGATCAAGATCATCGCTGCCTATCCCGATCTGCCTCAGCGCATCCAGACACTGCGCTCTCGGTCAGTAGACAACGAGTTGGATGCCACGATCACACTGACAACAGGGCATAAAGCCAAGGGGTTAGAGTGGGACTTTGTCAGCCTGTATGACGACTTTAGCGCTGACCCTCTGTCCCCCGATATCGATCAGGGTCGTAAAGACGATGAACTGAATTTGCTGTATGTGGCCGTGACGCGGGCAATGAAGATACTGGCATTAAATTCGATGGTGTTATCCATCATGCAGCGTTACGTGGATGCTCGGACCTCTCCAGCACAACATCAGAAATCACAAGCCTAGTGGCAGACCATTTCCGGTTGATTGCACATCCTCAATACTGAAAACCTGGCAGCTCCACACATGAAGGATGTCGCCATGAGTCGCCAGGCATTTGAATACCATACCGAATTCGCCCCTCTGCACTATCTCGTCCGAACCAAAAAACTCTTCATGTTCAAGTCCGAAGAGCCATCTACCGAACCTGACATTCAAGGTTTCCTGAAGGATCCGGAACACCAGCAGCGCCTTGCTCAGCTAGGCCAAGAGGGTTGGGAACTGATCAGCGTTCAACCCGTAGTCAGGGGCGAAGTCCAGATTGGCAATCAAAATGCCCAGGGCTGGGCATACGGCATTGCCTTGCCCACCGGCTATCTTCTTTTCTTCAAACGCTCGATCCACCGAGACTGAGGGTGCAGTTACCGTACGAAGAAATCCTAACAGCCCGGAATATGGTTTTCTTGCGGCGACTATAGCTTGATCACGGCAAGCTGGCGGCAACAGGAATGACTTGAGCCTAGCCGTGATCCAGACACTGCGCCTACCCGCCCTTACATGCCGATTCGTATTGACAGGACTGATCTCGCTTTTCGGGATCATTCTGTCTACCTCCCAAGCGGTAGCTGCTTCTGCCTCCGAACAGGCCAACCTGGACGTCATGATCCGCCAGTTGAATGCCTTGGAGGACACAGCACGTCGTAGCGCTCAAGTAGCAGACGAGCCGGGCAAACGGTACTTCTTCGATTACCAGCGCTTGGCGGGTGACACCGCCCGAATCCGCCATGGCTTGGAGGGCTACCTGACGCCAAGCCGAGCCCAACCTCGGGATCCAGCCGAGCTTTCGGGCCAATACACCACCGAAGGTCGCAAGCCATGAGCATGAACGGCACTCAGGCGTCCGCCTTTCAAGCGGCGAGTGGTTTCCCGGCTTCGTCGAGCTACCTATTTTTCGTCGGCGTGGCCGTGGCTATCACGTTCGTGTGGGGGGCCTGGGCCGTCTGGAGCTGCTACCGAGGATGGGCCACCGGCAACCTTGACCGGACGATTGCTTCGACCTCTTTGGTTCGCATCCTGCTGCTTTGCATGATCCTCACCACCTTTGTACTCAGTTGATCGTATTGGAGACTCACCATGAATTTGCTTTCACAAACACGCTACATGCTGATCGGCATGCTTGCTCTTCCACAACTGTCCATGGCTGCCCTCCCCCAGTCCCAACCTCCGACTCGAGGTGAGGGCTCTAACCTGATGCAAACCATGCAGAACTACGCCTTTGACGGCATGTCGCTGATGGGTCTGATCGTCTGCGCCGTCATTTTCACCGGGGTAGCGTGGCACGCCTTCGGCGTTTACCACGAGATCCAACACGGCAAGAAGAAATGGGCTGATCTTGGAGCAACGGCCGCTGTCGGTGTGGCCATCTTGGGTGTCGCCATCTTCCTGATCACCAAGGCGACTAACATTCTTTAAAGAGCCTTGGCCATGACAGAACTCTCTGACGATGGGACGCTAATTTTCCTACCGGTGCGGCTGAACAATCAGCCGGTCATCATGGGCGGCCTCACTGCCGATGAAATGTGGGCAACCCTAGCGATCAGTGCCGGCTCAGGATTGGTAATTGGGATTCTGGCAGCAATTTTGACCCATATCTGGGCGCTGATTATCGCCACAGCCATGCTCTTTGCGATCCTTGGGCTGACCCTCTCCAGCCGTTTTTTACGGCGTTGGAAACGCGGCCGACCGGACACCTGGCTCTACCGCCAGATGCAACTGAGCGTTGCACGATATCTTCCTACCTGGAACAAGGCCCACCTGATCACACGCACGGGTGCGTGGACCTGCCGTAGAACGGGGGCTCAATGACTTATCGAAAAAAAGTGGACGCCCAACTGTCCCATATCAACAGCCTGCGCCTGGTCATTGGCCTACTGATTGCCCTGGGTCTTTACATGGCCTACGGCTGGCAGAGCGCGCCGCGTGATCTGACTATTCATGTGCCGCCTGACCTCCGGTCGGGCAGCACCCGTCAGTGGTGGGATGTCCCCCCAGAGTCTGTGTATGCCTTTGGGTTGTATATCTTCCAGCAAATGAATCGTTGGCCCGTCGACGGGGAAACCGACTACGAGGACAACATCACACGCTTGGGTGGATACCTGACGCCTAGTTGCAAAGCTTATCTGCAAAAAGACTTCGAACTGCGCCGCAACAGCGGGGAATTACGCAAGCGCGAACGTGGTGTATTTGAAATACCAGGTCGAGGCATAACCGATACCTCGGAGCAGCATGTAGAGCAGCACAGTATCAACGACTGGACGGTGAACCTGGATATCACTGCCGACGAGCATTACGGAGGTGAGCGTGTAAAAAGAGCTCTGGCTCGTTACCCCTTGCACATCATTCGTTCCGACGTTGATCCCGAAAAAAATCCTTTTGGCTTGGCTTGGGACTGCTACAGCAGTAACCCTCAGCGCATCGAAGTCTCCGCAGAACCTGCCCGTTCGGGAGGTAAATGATGATGCGTCGGCTGCTGATTATCGGATTACTGATTCTCAACTTCTGCGGGCTGGCCAACGCCGTTGAAATTTTACGCTGGGACCGAATTCCACTGGCACTGCCTTTAATCGTCGGCCAGGAACGCATTGTCTTTGTCGACCAAAATGTTCGAGTGGGTCTGCCCCGGAATTTGGTTGATAAGCTGCGCGTCCAGAGCACGGGTGGCGCACTGTACCTTCTGGCCAAAGAACCAATACCTCCGACTCGCCTGCAGCTCCAAAATATGAGCAGTGGCGACATCATGTTGGTGGACATCATCGCTACAGAAGGCAAACCAAATCAGGCTGCGCCCGAGCCTGCAAAAATTGTTGCCGGTGAAGGTCCCTCGCCTCGTTACGGGCAGGCCAGCTCTAAGCCAACGACCAGTCGCGCTCCGGCCACCATGTCGGAGCCCAACGTTCAAGACGAGGATCCGCCGACGCCTCGCCGTGAGACGCCTATCCCTGTGGTCATTACACGCTATGCCGCACAGATGTTATATACCCCTCTGCGCACCGTTGAGCCTGTAGACGGTATCGCCCAGGTCAATCTTAAGCGGGGCCTTAACCTCACCACTTTGCTCCCGACGTTGCCGGTCGAGGCCTCTGCATTAGGAGCGTGGCGGTTAGACGACTACTGGGTGACGGCAGTGAAACTGCGCAACACCAGCACTCAGCAACTTGCACTGGATCCTCGGGATCTGATGGGGGACTTCACAACGGCGACGTTTCAGCACCCGTACCTCGGCACCAAGGGTGATGCAAGTGACACCACAACGATTTATCTGGTGACACGCGGCCATGGTTTGGCCGAATCGTTACTGCCGGTGGCCGTCAGCCAGATCGATCCGAAAGGAGGTCGCCGTGAAGAGTAATCCCCTGGTCAAATACCTGGTCATCCCTTTCGCGATCATGGCGTTATTCGTGGTGGTCAAACTATTCAGTAAGGACAGTTCTGAGAAGCAGGCTCAGGCTCCAGAAACGCTCGTGCTCAGTACGGGGGAAGCTAAAAAGCTTGGCGTTGACGGCGATACCCCCGGCGACACGCTGCGCACCATCGTCGTGGAAAGCAGACAGCTCAAAGACCAGGTGTCCAATGCGCTGAAGAATAACGATGAGTTGAAGCAACAAAACCTTGAGCTACAAAGACGCTTGCAGTCGATCAACGACAACGTTGACAGCAAGCTACAAAACGCCCAGCAAACAATGAAACAGGAGTCACAACAACAAAGCCAGACCATCCTGGATACGCTGCAGCAGCAATACAACAGCCTGAGCAGCAAATCAGCTAGCAGCAATCAGTCGGGATCGGATTTGCCGATCGGATTCGGCGTTCAGCCTGGTGATGGGCAAGACTTCAAAGGCGCGCCTGGACCGGATGTCGTCTGGATCGAGCCGCAGGACGCAACCCCTGTCGATATCAATGGGAAGCCCATTGCGGCCAGTTCCAATCAAACCGCCTCGGGATTCAACTTCCCGACCTCCTTCGGCGAGTCCGTAGATCGAGGCCAAAATGCTCTGCGTACGGGCGCTCAGAACGTAGCGAGTGAGATCTCGCCACAGGAGGCCCGCAAACAGGTACGCAAGGTCTATACGCTGCCACAGAACTCCACATTGATGGGTTCTGTCGCGATGTCCGCATTGATCGGACGGGTGCCTATCGACGGCACAGTCAACGATCCCTACCCCTTCAAAGTGCTGATAGGTCCGGACAACCTCACCGCCAACGGTATCGATTTGCCCGACGTTGCCGGCGCCGTGGCCAGCGGCACAGCGTCCGGCGACTGGACTCTATCTTGCGTACGCGGGCAGATCAAAAGCCTGACCTTTGTCTTCAATGACGGCACGGTACGGACGCTGCCACAGCCACAAGAAGAAACGAATGGCAGTCAGAACAGCAATAACCAGAACAATGGCAACCAGAACACCATCCAGGGAGGCCTGGGCTGGATCAGCGATGCCTACGGTATTCCGTGCATCAGTGGCGATCGTAAAAGCAACGCCTCGCAATACATCGGTTCCCAGGTACTGATTACTGCGGCCGGCGCCGGCGCTGCCTCCCTCATCAAATCGGATGGAAACAGCAGTTCATTTATAAATCCGCAGTCCGGGACCATCGGTTCAGTTGGCGGCTCAGGCAGTGATGCCATGGGCAAGATCATCGGCCAAGGCGTCAATGATGTGTCCAGTTGGGTGAACAAGCTCTACGGGCAAGCCTTCGCGGCAGTGTACGTGCAGCCCGGGGCGAAACTTGCCGTTCACCTGGACCAGCAGCTGACCATCGATTACGAACTCCAAGGCCGCAAGGTCAACTATCGCTCAGGAGCCCGTCATGCTTCGACTGCGCTTGACTAATCATTCTTTGAAAATCGGAACCTACCTGGTGATCGCAATGCTCGGGACTGGCTGCTCCACCAGTAAGGACGAGCTTCTTCCCCATGGCGACAGCACGATGATGGACGTTTGGGATCAAGGCGCCAGAGGTTCAGGCAATAGCACGAGTAACCGCCAGTTGCTCGATGCCCGACAGGATCTGCGTAGGCCTCTGCAACCAAATCAGCCTGGAACCCTGGGCGAGAATGCGAAATTTACCCGTACAGCTCAGAACGAGATTTACAGCCAATTCAAGCGTCTGCCCAACCCGGACCTGGTCATGTATGTCTTTCCCCATCTAGCGGGCTCAGATCCTGCACCAATTCCGGGGTACACAACCGTATTTCCACTGTACCAGCGCGTGCAATACGCCATGCCCGGTGAACGCACGGAGGCCTATTAATGAGGTTTTTTGAGCGGTTTAAAACACGACGTAGCTCAGACAGAGTCGAGCCGGACCTCGCCTCTAATGCTACCGAGCACGTCGACGTGCAGGCATCGGCGACTGAGTCCTTTGAGGCAGCGACAGAGCGCTATTTCGCACGCCTGGCTTCTATGGGCATTCCCTCGCCGAGTGATTGGCGCAACCCAAAGAAAAAACCAGCGACTACCGCTGACGTCGACCGCATGTATGACGTAAACCCCTCTTTCGTGGATCTTCTGCCGTGGGTGGACTATCTGCCGGCGGAAAAAGCCATGCTGTTGGAAGATGGTGTGTCTCGTGCTGCGTTCTTTGAGCTGACACCGATCGGCACCGAAGGTCGAGATCCCGACTGGTTGCGCAAAGCCCGGGATGCCCTGGAAAACGCCCTGCAAGACTCTTTCGATGAGCTTGAAACCTCCCCATGGGTCGTGCAGTTGTACGCTCAGGACGAAACCAGTTGGGACAACTACCTGCAGCAGTTGCACGACTACATCCAACCCCGAGCACAGGGCAGTGACTTCACCGAGCTTTACTTGAAGCTGATCAAGCAGCACCTGGAGGCTATTTCCAAGCCAGGCGGGCTATTTGAAGACACCAAGGTCAGCCAACTCCCTTGGAGGGGCCAGCAACGCCGCGTCCGCATTGTCGTCTACCGACGCACTCAGGGGGCACAAGCTGATGTGCGCGGCCAAGCACCTGCCCCCTACTTAAAAATCATCTGTGATCGTTTGGTAGGCGGGCTGGCGAATGCCGGCATTAAGACCCATCGCATGGATGGTCACGCTATACGTCATTGGTTGATTCACTGGTTCAATCCACGGCCTGACCATCTCGGCCCTGCAGACGCTGATATCCGCCGTTTCTATGAGGTGGTTTGCAAGCAAGTGCCAGCAACGGAGGAAGGCGAGTTACCGTTGGCAAGTGGGACCGACTTTTCGCAAAACCTGTGTTACCGCGAACCGCTGTCCGACACAGAGAAAGGTTTGTGGTACTTCGACGGTCTGCCCCACCGCGTGGTGATGCTCGATCGCCTGCGGGAAGCGCCCAAGACAGGACACCTGACCGGTGAAACACGTAAGGGTGGTGATGCGCTCAACGCGCTGTTTGACAAAATGCCAGAGGACACCATTCTCTGTATCACCCTCGTGATCACTCCCCAGGACATACTTGAAGGCCACCTGGAGCAGCTTTCACGCAAGGCCGTTGGTGATACTCAAGCGTCGATCCTGACCCGCGAAGACGTTGCAGTCGCCCGCCAGTTGCTTGGCCGCAAGCACAAGCTATACCGGGGTAGCGTAGCGTTTTACCTACGCGGGAAAGACGACTTGGAGCTGCAGGAGCGCAGTTTGCAACTGAGCAGTGCCTTGCTGGGAGCGGGTATGGAACCCGTGGAACCTCGCGATGAGGTTGCCCCCTTAAACTCGTACCTCAGATGGTTGCCCGGCAATTTTGATCCCAATGAGCGCAAAGCACTGGAGTGGTACGCGCAACTCATGTTCGCTCAACACATTGCGAACCTGGCCCCCGTCTGGGGACGGTCCACCGGAACGGGGCACCCAGGAATCACCTTGTTCAACCGAGGTGGGGCGCCGATCACCTTCGATCCGCTGAACAAGCTCGACCGCCAGATGAACGCGCATCTATTCATCTTCGGCCCTACGGGTTCAGGAAAGTCGGCTAGCGCAACGAATATCCTCAGTCAGATCGTTGCCATCTATCGGCCGCGACTTTTCATCGTCGAGGCCGGCAACAGTTTTGGCCTGCTGGGGGACTTTGCCAAGAAGCTCGGTTTGACGGTCAACCGTGTCCGGCTCGCACCAGGATCTGGGGTCAGCTTAGCGCCCTTCGCTGATGCCGAAAAACTCATTGAGCCGACCGCGAACGTCAAAACGCTCAAGGCTGATGACATTGAGGCCTCGGACGAACACTTGGCAAGCCAAACCGAAGACGAACAGCGCGACATCCTGGGAGAGATGGAAATTACAGCCAGGCTGATGATCACTGGCGGGGAAGATAAAGAGGATGCACGTCTTACACGGGCCGACCGTAGTGCCATCCGCCAATGCATTCTCAATGCGGCACAAAAATGTGTGGCTGAACAACGCATTGTGCTTCCCGAAGACATCCGTGAGGCACTGCGAGAGATGGGGCATGAACCGGGTATACCGGCCGCTCGAAGCTCACGCTTCCTGGAGATGGCGGAAGCCTTGTCCATGTTCTGCATGGGCACTGAAGGCGACATGTTCAACCGTCCAGGTACGCCATGGCCCGAAGCGGACATCACCATTGTGGACCTGGCTACGTATGCCCGAGAGGGCTACAGCGCACAGATGGCCATCGCCTACATTTCGCTGCTCAACACGGTCAACAACATCGCTGAGCGGGATCAATTCAAAGGCCGCCCCCTGATCTTCTTCACTGACGAAGGCCACATCCAGTTGAAGGTTCCACTGCTGTCTCCCTACTCCGTCAAGATCACCAAAATGTGGCGAAAGCTGGGAGCTTGGTTCTGGATGGCCACTCAAAACGTTGACGACGTGCCGCCAGAGGCATCGGCCCTGCTCAACATGATCGAGTGGTGGATCTGCTTGAATATGCCGCCTGATGAGGTGGAGAAGATCGCACGCTTTCGTGAACTGACCCCAGCTCAGAAGACGATGATGCTATCTGCACGCAAAGAAAGCGGGAAGTTTACCGAGGGCGTTGTGCTATCCAAAAGTATGGAAATGTTGTTCCGGGTGGTACCGCCTAGTTTGTACCTGGCCCTGGCCATGACAGAACCGGAAGAGAAGAAACAACGCTACGACATCATGCAGACCACAGGCTGCAATGAGCTCGACGCGGCCATTGAAGTTGCCGCAACGCTAGACCGCTATCGCGGTATCGAACCTCACATCATCACTTTTCCCGAGCAAGTCACGGCCTTGGAGCGCCACGTATGAGAACACTGAATTCCTTGACCCAAAACCTGATTGAAAGTCTGACCCAGTTGCTTGAACAGCCTGGTGAGGATGCCCTGCAGACCTTGGAGGTGTGCGCGCCCGTGCTGATAGAGGAGCTGCAACAGGTCTTGGTACGAGCGGTGGATCGTCGCGACATCGAGTCCCAGCTTCAAACGGTGTTGGCCAATTGGCTTCACCAACATCCACAACCCAAGAGCGCTGAACACGCCCTCCTTGAAGCACTGCGCAAACAAGCACTTCTGTCATCGAAGCCTACGACCGAGCTCCACACATGATTCGGTATATGGGGGTAGTGGGTTTTCTAGGATTTTTTTTGGTTACTGTCGGCTTTGAAGTTTTCAAAAGCGAGGTGCAAACACGACAACATTCAGGCCCTTGGACGTTCGGCCAGGTCAATGCTCGCTGGACTGTGACTGAGTTTGCGGATCTTGAATGTCCGTACTGCAAGATATACACACCGGCTCTGAAAGCCTGGGTCCAGAAGCAGAAGAGCGTGAACTTGCAGTGGCACCACCTGCCACTGGACTTTCACGGTTCGGCCGCGATAACCGAAGCCAAAATCGTTGAATGCGCGGGAGAGTTGGGTGGCGCGCCGGCATTCTGGCAAGCCGTCGACCAGGTCTTTGAGCGAACCCGTAGCAACGGCCTAAGCTTCAATGGTCAGTTGGATATAAACGACGTTACTCACCAGGCACTGATGGCCTGTGCTGCAAACAATAAACAGATCTCTCTACGCATCAGTCGGCAGGCTGAAGAAGCGATGAAGTCTGGGGTCACAGCGTCACCCACCGTGCTAATTAGAGACAACAAAACAGGTAAATCTTTAAAACTTGAAGGTCCTGTCGATGGTGTGATGCTGACGTCAGCTATTGACTTGTTGATTCAGAAAAATAACTAGCTCCGCACCATATTTGCACTACCATGTCGCGCGGCCGACGACGGCACCTTATGTCAGGTGTCAGGTGAATACTGTCTCTGTACAAATTTTGCGACGACCTGCGCGCCCAGATCGATTGAGTAGCTCATTTGTACTATTGCCTGAAAATAAAAAGTTCGCAGAATGTAATCTATACCTATTTCAATAGGTATGACTCTGCAAGTTCAACTCAAGGTATATACGAGCAATTTCGCTCAGGGAGAGACCTATGAAACTGCGCTATGTCTTATTTTCCGTTTTGTTAACTCTTGGCTTCGGCGCCAATGCATCGGCTGCCGGCAAAAATCCTTTCGCTGAGCCATGTCGTGCAGATGATGGCTGTTATACTTTTTATGTTCACTGGGTAGAGGGTTAATTTGCAAGGTAGCTAGCCCCGTGCATAATCCTGTCCCATCCAGCTGTTTTTGCCTCGGCCAGCTCCGGCCGAGGCAATCCCTCGCAACCGACACTCATCTGGTCGACCTCAACTGATCGATTTGCCCCCCTCCCGTCCGTCAAAACACCATCAATACTGGTCACCCCGCATTTGCCCTTAATGGGAACAAAGATCGTCTAATGGTCACTTATCGACAAAAACGGCCGTGATGCTCGCGGCCTCTTTAAGTCCTGATAAAATACGTTATCTACAATTCTGAACAGCATTGGCCGTCCATCAATTTTGAGCTGATGCATGATTTCTTTTGTAAAACTGCGGCGAAAACCTGAGTGTCGAGGCCGATTGCTTGTACCTGACTAATCGCCGGTAAGACCCCATGAGGTTACTTAGTATTTCCCGTACAACCTATCTAGACGATATCGAGGTCGATGGCCATCATGTTGGTCGTGTCGCTTACGGCATCAAACCCTCGCGATCGGCTGTTAATCATTATACTAAAAAATAAACAATACATATAAACTGGAGGGCATCAGCCTGGGTGCCCTATGGCGCACACATCAAATAACCATTGTGCCGCTGTATCAATACACCTCATCCGATGGCCCCTAGTCTAGGGCGCGTCGACGGTAAGCAGCGGCGGGCACCAAGATGAAGGACGAGCGTAGCGTACATCAAATGGAGTTAAATCACCAACGCTGGCAGCGCCTAGTGCCGGAACCCGCACGAGCGCATGATACGGAAGCAGAAAGCGTCACCGAAATAGCCTACGCTTCACGCCCTGCGTCATCCTAAATGAAGAATCGCTATGATGTCGATGAAACGGGAATCTGACTGCAGAACTATAAAGTAAGACGACTTTCCTAAGTTCTGGATTTTAGCCGCTAAGTCATGCCCAATCCTTAGCTTCCACCTACCCCCCTATCATACGACCGAATTCAGTTGGGGTTTGGATAGGTGACCAACCTCTCCTTAACATACAAGCCTCCTCAAGACTTTTACGCAAAGATGCTTGGGGGTCTGAAGTTTCATACTTTGAATCAGAATGACATTTCTTGTTACTACCTTTAACCTTGCACTCTTCGTTGAAGGTATTGCCGACATATAGATTTTGGATTGGTAGTGATCTCAGTACTTCTACCTGACATTCGGCATACGCAACTGTTGAGTCAATCTCCCCGCAGCCTTGTTTAACCCATGTAGTTTTAGTACAGCCAGATACTAGGAAGAGAGCTATTACGAAGATAATTATGCACCTACGGTTTGCCTTGAACCCCATTATTAGAGACTCCTTAAAAGTAAAAGTTTAATGGTTGTATTTGATCCTTTCAAAAATCGAGAAGCTCCTGCCTGGGGCGTTTCGTTCCATAACGCAAAAAATGAAGCACATTAAGCCGATTGCTGGATTGCAACGGCCCAAGTTCACCCGCACGAAGCTAAATGGCACTAAGTTAGAAAAGTCATATAACCCCGGGAGAACTGCAATTAGATTTATTGAGGCTGGGCCTTGATTTTTAGAACGATTGTTACCGAGCCGGCAAAGTGGTCGGAGCCAGTTTGGATACCTGATTTGATAGATAGCATCCACGGAAACACTAGTGAAAGTTGGCAGGGACAAGTTGACTCTGTAGTCACTGCTGCTTTTGGCCGATGCCGGAGTCATTACATATGAAGAATTTCACCACAGGAAAATTCAAATAGCCCCAACAAACATATATCTCTTATGGGATGAATTGCAGATCAAGCAGCAGAACATAGTAATCAACAAATCCCAACGACAGTTAACTGTAATATCTTACAGGCACAACTTTCCGAGAAGTCATAAAAAGGCTTTAACGCAATATCTACACCTGTTAATTAGCGCGCCCTAGCCTGTAGCTTTTCAGTCATTTGTATGGTTCAGATCGCCGCGGCACAAAATCAAACTATTTAGTTTCACCAAGATCCGGAGATGCAGCGATGGCCCAGCGCGCCACAGCCATAATTTAGCTATAGGCTTAAATGAGTTTTGTTCTAACTCACTGAAGTATCCTGCTCCGAGCGCAATGTTGAGCATTTTAATAGCTAAGCAAACGACAACAACGAAGCGACAACATTAAATTAAGCAGTATACATATACCCCCCCAACAAAGTACCAACTATAAACGCCAATCCAAGCAAATCTAAGAAATTAAAACATCCCCCGCCCATAAACACTGACATTGACTTGAGCAAGCAACCGAATCAATTATTTACCGTGAACGATATTATTAATTTCGTAGCACTGGACAACATATAACAACATGTCACTACTCCGATCGACTGTTAACTATGACCTATTCTGCTAGTTCATTATCAGCGTCAAGCGATTGAAGTCGCACTCTTTTAGCGGCCTCGTTAATGTCAAGAATATCTTGACATAAAATCGAAACCTAGACCACTTTCAAAGCAGGCTAATACAGCCACTAACTTATACTCAAAAAATGATTGGAGAATTTCGAAGCAATTACCATTCGGGCGTCAATTACAATAGGCAGCGACTCCAAACTTACTCTAGCCAGTTCAAAACTTGGATCACTTTACCTATGTAGAGGCTTTGCCAGCAACAGTATCAGCAGAGCATGTGGAAAAGGCTAACCTTATTATAAATTAACCTTACGAGTTACAAACGCTATAGGTGCAGAAAGTGTAGCCAATAGCAATTTAGCCACGAGATATATACGACCCACCAAACACTCTAAACGACCCCTTCAAGGAACGCCATTGGGAGCGCGCAAAGAACAGATCTAGCTCTTTGGCAATACTACAATAGTCAGACAGGGCCGAGACATGACCAGAAGAATCCGAAGAAATCAGTTCCTATCCCTACTATTTTTGCATCTAAAGCTTTATAAGCTAGCCCCTCGCCAGCCACTCCAAGACTCGTTCAGCATTGCCCCCACTCGTGACTCAATAATGACGCTTCCTCGCATCCTGCGAATCTACATTCCCAATTTCGAATCCAAATATGTGCCAACAGCGTCGCTCTAATTATGAGAGGCACGCCCTACCGTCTAATACTTTTAGTTATCACCAGGCGTAACGGCAGTAAGCGGTGGTAGCGCCTCGCTGTCAATAGTTCTCATCAGATAACGCATTGTACGAATATCGGGAGGGTGAGATAATATCGATTGAACAGCCTGTGCACGATAGCTCAAGGCAGGCTCGAACACAGGGACAGCGGACTCATAGATCAGCATATGGTGAACGAGTGGATGAAGATCACACCCTATCCGAAAATCGATACCTGACTCTTCCACCAAATCACCGTTGGCGATAACCAGATCAAATGCTTGAGTAGCATAACGTAATACCGAAAACACCTCTCTTCCAGAGGTCATTGCTGTTACGGCATAATAGCCGAGATCGTTGAGCATTTTCTCTATACCCAGACGCTGAAGGAAGTCCGCCTCCAGGATCATTACCCTTAGCTGTTTGTTTCCCATAAAGCTCTACCACCAAGTCGCACATCGAAGATTTGCGGCTATAATTAATATAAGTGAAAAATACACGTCGTTTTTTCAAGTATTAGACGAAGCGAATTATCATCCTGAAATCTTGCAGTAGCGCGACTTCCCAAAGATAGGTTTGTCGCGGTCGCGATCATAGCAGCGTTCGCAGAAGTAACCTCGGCTGATATGACCGCTCATCTCAATCAACGTCTAACGCTAAGCTGTAGTTTAGATGAACTCCCTCCGTCCTGATGAGGAACGTACGCGACGAGTTCCCATGGTCGGCACAGAAAAACCAGACTTTGAATACTATTTCAGCGCAGGTCGATGATCTGGACTGCGACTTTCTGGCCTGCCTGAATTACATCGACAACCTTGACGCAAGCAGTGCCCCACTCATTAAAACTATTGATAATTCATGGAATATGTAACAGATCCTACAACCGTGCCAGGAGTAACTTTCGCGTTAGCATAATATTGAACGTAATACTGCTGCATCAGAAAGACACCTGGGCCTCTCGTCTCCAACTTCCTTATACCCGCCGTCTGATTCAAACTACCGATGTCTATCTTTTTACCTTCGACATCAAGCAACTGAAGTTGCACACCCGTAGCACTACCTCCAGCATTAATAATATTATTTGTCTGGGAATCAATTCTTGAACCACCCTCAAAGTACACGAGCACTGAACCAAGAACCGCATTTCCAGGACAAGTCCATCCAATCTCTAATTCAGTACGGCCTGCCGTTTCTCCCTTTGTGCTTAGAGCTTCTACGCTCAATCTAGGCAATTTCACATTAGGTATACCAGCAACTCCGTTTACAGTTGAGCTACAGCTCCTTGAGACCAGCGCGCCGTCAAAGTTAACCGTTCCTTCAGACGCATGGATCACAGGCGCAGCGAGTAATATAATCATCAACGTAGAAGCTGAAAGATAGTTCACATAGACCCCTTAGAAATTATCAAAATATGAGATGAGAAAGCCAAACACAAAATACCGCACGCAAAAATCCCCTCATATACCCTTCCTAGACAGAAATCGCCCATATACACGTAGGAAAAATATAACGAGCTCGAGTCATTCTCCACAGATAATTCTCGTACTAATTCCTTGTAACCATCACGCCAAGATCCATACCCAGAACTGCAAGAGGAAGACGAAGTATGTACTTAAATTATAATGGGGACTCGCGCAATCAATACGACATTCTATTCCAGACACCTCAAGGTACAGGATCCAAGAGCGCACCAAGCGCGCCGCCCCGATTGCCAAAACCGCACCAGGCTAAAGTCTCAATGCAAATCTGACCCATATATGGATGCGTTCGCATCCGCAGAGAAACAAAGTACTGCAATCTGCATTTACTCCGTTAACCAGCACCTCGGTCAGAACAAATTCACACCCAGCATCAACGAATAGCAGCCTCAGAGACCAGCGCCTGGATCGTCCGTTACGATTTAGTTTGAAATAATTTTACTTCCGTTCTAAAACTGCATACAAAATCGATATCAACTGTTATCACATATGGGCGCGAACCTGTCATAACACAAATATTACCATGAAAATGTATAGCCCTCCGATAATATTCAAGTTTTAACGAAAAAACATTGCCCAGATTCCACTGCTAAAACAGATCGATGATTAGATGCACTCTGCCTCTGAATATTTCTGTCGCTCAAACCATTGCAGCAGACTTCCTGAGCTCATAGGCCTGGCGCACAAGTATCCTTGCCCGGTAACCCCCCCTATGTCGATAAGTGTCTGGCGCTGCTCTTCAGTCTCTATACCTTCGAGAATAACCGAGATACCAAGCGTATTCCCAAGTACTATCATTGCTTGAAGCACAGCTTTAACTCGAACATCATGAATTGCACTTCTAACCATCTCGCCGTCAAGTTTAATTTCACTGAAGGGAGTCTGACACAAGCGTTGCAATGAAGAGAAACCAGTTCCAAAGTCATCGATAGATAGCCGGCAACCCAACATTTGAATGCGCCGCAAACTCTCACTATAGTGCGTTAGTACGTCGTTCGTGCCTCGCTCCGTAAGCTCGAATATCAGACCTTCGGCGTCCATAGAATGGCTTTTCAGAATGGCCGACACTCTGGGAATCAGGTCGGGGCTTGCTAGTTGGGCTACTTCCAAATTGTAAGCAAAAGTCATGGTACGCCCACGCGACCTCAGGCTCTTCTGCAAAGCCAACCCGTGATGCAACTGAGAGAACAGCAGATCATTTAACATACCGCAACGCTCCAGCACCGGCATGAAAATGTATGGCGACAATATTCCTCGTTGTGGGTGGTGCCATCGAACTAGAACTTCGACCCCCTCAATCTCATCCGTAAGAAGGTTAAACTTTGGCTGGTAGAATGACTGAATTTGCCCCTCTGAAAAAGCTCGCCTTACTGCGATTTCACTTGCCACCGTGGATAAAGTAGAGCCCATGCCCCCTGAAGTTTGCTGACGTCGGTACAAGGACAATAAACGGACCAGTTGCTCTAGCTGCAATGGCTTGTCTAAAGTGCCCAGAAAGACAAAGCCTAGCCGAGGTACTAAGCTCTCCACTCCATACTGCTGCTCAGCGCCCAATGAACCACTGAGTATTATAGATGGCATCTGATGTTTCTGCCTGGCTTGGCGCAAAAACATCAGACTTTCGATGCTATCCATCCGCAGGTCACACATTAAAATATCGATGCGCTGCCCGCCTTGGAGGATTCGCAAGGCTTGTTTGATGCAGGATGCACTCAACACGTTAAGATCGCCGGCCCGCTCCAGGAGCATTAGTGCAATTGAGCGCTGGAAGGCATGCTCTTCTAAGACGAGAATAGTGATGGAGGAAGGGTTCATTGGACACCTACTTAAAGATACAGCGCAAGTATCCTCTTTATTTGAATTTGCTGCCGTAGGGCGTCTCAGTAAGGAGTGAAAGGTTTTTCTGAGCAAAAAGAGGAATTCCCCTACACAATCTTGAAGCCTTGGCCAAAGCGCGTCAGGAATACACGTCGACAATTTCTAGTTCTTTTAAAAGGATCTTTAGCCTGACAGATAGTCTCTCCATGCCACGCTGCAAATCATCGACCGATTGAACCAATGCTTCGTCCTTATCGCCCTTACATACGACTTCCAAGCGTTCGCAGTACAAGATCAACTGCTCGGACTTGATAATCTTCGCTGCGCCTTTGATCCGATGGGCAAGTTCCGCTAGCCCTGACTGGTCTTGCTCCCCGAATAGCTTGACGAGGCGCGACGAATCTTCTTCATTGCTGGCTGCCAAATCGTATATCAATCTGTACATGGAACTGCGATCTCCACCTGTTAACTGTTCAAGTCCACGGAGATCGATAGAGTCAGAGTCATCGACTAGTTCAGCCCGCGGCTCAACATACCTCGATTCAACTAGGCGAAGGCTGGCGTGCAAATCTGCCAAGCTAGTGGGCTTGAAAAGACAGTCATCCATACCTGCCTCCAAACACTGACGCTTCTCTTCTTCCTGGGCATTGGCAGTGAAGCCCAACACTAGACACGGGATGGCCTGCTGTTCAAGCTCTAACTGTCGAATTCGTCTTACAAGCTCATAGCCGCTCATTACCGGCATATTGCAATCAGTTATAAGCACATCGAAATGCCCGGCGAGCCACGTTTGCAACCCCTGCGCGCCGTCATCCGCTTCGGACACGGTGTGTCCGAGATAACTAAGTTGCTGGGAAAGCAAAATTCTATTGGCCGGATAGTCGTCGACAATCAACACCCGCAGTGGGCCGCGATCATCATCTTCAACTTCGATTGTATTTGTCTGCACAGGCAACGCATCAAGTTTTAGGAGGCTCAGCAGAATCTCTACCTGCGTACCCTCACCCTCTTTGCTTGTTAGGTTCAATTCCCCTTGCATTAGAATGCATAGTGTGCGACAGATCATCAACCCTAACCCCGAACCACGTTGCACTACCTGCTCACCGTCCTTTATTTGACTGAAAGGTTTGAACAGTATTTTCTGGTTGTCCTCGGATATACCAAGCCCTGTGTCCGACACCGTAAGCCGGATTGCCAGCCTGCCCTCATCGGGCGTGGGCACGACACCCAAGTCGAGGCGTACGTAGCCTTGGAAGGTAAACTTAATAGCATTACTTAGTAGATTGGATAAGACCTGTTTGAAGTGCAACGGATCAACTAGCACATCGCCATTGGCTTGAGAGTCGAACTCTAGAATTAGTTGCAAGCCCTTTGCCCGGGCTACGCCATCAAAAACCTGAACCACCGACTCAATCAGTGTACGCAAGTTTGCACGTTGCGGCGAAAGAGTCAGTTTTCCTGACTCGATCTTGACTACATCAAGAATGTCGCCGATCAAGTCAAGTAATCCGTGAGCAGAGCGTGATGCCACTTCAATCGAGAATCGGTCTAGAACCCCCTTATCAGCACGCTTTAACGCCAGCTCCAGCATGCCAATAACCGCATTCATTGGTGTGCGAATTTCATGACTCATAGTAGCCAAAAATGATGTTTTTGCACGGTTAGCACGATCTGCCTCGTCCTTTGCATCCTGAAGCTGATGTAGCAAAGAGTGGCGTTCGCCAATATCGACCCACCCAGCAATCACGCCTCTAATCTGGCCATCCCTGGCACGAAATGGTACTAACCAGTGCTGAGTGGTGAATGTCTTGCCACTTTGAACTCTAACCACGCAGTCTTTGAGTAGAGGCTCGCCGACATTAACCACTCGCGCATAAGCCTGCTCATAAGGCAGAACTTGATCCCATCCGGCGATGCCCTGAGCAACCGGCCGCTCAATTACCTCCTCGCGACGGAGCTCCACAGCATTCAAATAATCGGCGTTGCACATCAACAGCAAACCTTTTTGATCGCCAACGTAGATCGGGTGCGGCGTGCCGTCAATCATAACTCTCATGAACTCCATTTGTTCATTGAGAGCCTTCTCGGCACGCTCTCTACGCATAATTGATTTACGCAGATATAGTATCCAATAAAGAGCAAACAATAGTAAAACAGCAGCAAAAATAAAGCCTTGAATTATAATAGCTCTATGGCGATGCCAAGTAGTCTCATCAATCGTCACTTCGTAATGCCAACGGTTGGCCAACTGGTCAAATTCCTCAGGAGAAATTGTCATCAAGGATTTGTTCAAAATAGAAAACAGCTCAACCGATCCTCGCTTTACCCCTAAGGCGTACTCCGCAGAGTCGTCCCCCAAAATCCCGACAATTCTGAGTTGATCAGTGGCCATTTTACGGATTAAATAATTTGCGTTCATCAAAGTATTGATGGATGCGTCAACTTTACCATCTACTACTAATGCCATACCTTCGGCGCCACTCTCGACTTCAACCAATTTGATGTCGGGGTAATGTTTGGCGACATAAGGCCGCTGGGTGTGCGCCTTGCGTATAGCTATCACTTTACCGCTCATGTCTTGCAAGCCTCGGATTTCAACTCGTCCGGATCGAACTATCAAGGCAAACGGGCTAGCAAAATAAGACCGAGTAAAACGAAACGCCTCATCCTGGACTGTATCCCGATTGAAACCCGCTATAATATCGACCTCGCGATTTTGCAGCGCACGGCTCAACTCATCCAACGTTTGCATACGCACAAACTCAAAGTTTAATCCAGTACGGACGGTGATCTTTTCAAGTAACTCCTCAGTGACACCACTGTAATGCCCGTCTTGATTGAAAAATGAAGCAGGTGGATAACCATCTAACACGCCAACTTTCAGGCGTGAGTGGCCTTCCAGCCAGCGTCGTTCTCGCGGACTCAGATCCACGGCTTGTCGCCACGGAAGATTGATTGCCCCAGCGCTCCAGCGACGAAGTATGGTTAGATTTTTCCAACTTGGAATAGATGTGAGAGCGCTGTTGAGTATGCGTCGCAAGGGTTCACTCTGAGGCAGTAGCACGAACGCAACATTATCATACGGAATTTGCGCATAACTATTAATCCGAACGTTGGCCGGAAAATACTTATTAATCAGATAACTGGTGGTAATGGCATCACCAAGAAAGGCATCCGCTTGCCCAAAAGCTATAGCACCTAACGCGCTTAATTCCGAGGGGTACAGTCTAATATCTGCATCCGGATAGAAAGTTTTAATCATGCTTTCTGGTAGGAAATGATCATACACCGCCAATCGCCTTCCTTTTAATGTCGGCTCCAGTTCAAGATCGCCAAAACGGGAATTAACGGCTAACAAAGGCTGGCTCTCGCCGTATGCTTGTGACAACTCTAAGTCCGGGTCAGCAGACTCATAACCGGTAGAAGAACCTAGTAAATCGATCTTCCCCTGCTTCAGTGCTTCAATAGACTCTGCTCTAGAATTGTAACGAATCACCTCAATCCGAATACTTAACATCTCGGAAAGGAGACCTATGTAGTCAGCAGTGTACCCCTCGTAAAAAGCATCATCTGACGTGATGTCCATCGGTGCTGAGTCAGGAGCAGAAACCCCCAAGCGTAGAACACCCTTGACGCGCAGCCAGCGCCAATCTTCTTCGGCCAGAGGCACAGTCAACCCTTGAGCATTGGATCGACTGAGGAGCGTGAGTGAATCAGACGACCATGCGCTCGCGCCCAACATCCATTGACCAAACAAAAAAACTGAGAAAATGACTGTACGAAGAGTAATCATGAGTTAAATCAAATGGTTGCGACGAGCAAAGTCAGCCAGATATACCAACGACTTCACCTTAAGCTTTTCAATCAGCCGAGCTTTGTATGTACTAACCGTTTTGCTGCTGAGAAACATCGCTTCACTGATCTCCTTGTTAGTCATTCCGCGTGCTAGTTGCTGAAGGATCGACAGTTCACGATCAGACAGCTTCTGGATCAAACTTTCATCGCTGGAGCCCGAGTCATCGCGGCGTACCGTACTCATTGCTAGGTTTGGAAAAAAGGTATATCCGGACATGACAGCATTCACAGCGCGGCTCAGGTCAGCCATATCGCTGGTTTTTGCCAAGTAACCCGCTGCCCCTGCCTTCATGCATCGTATCGAGTAGAACTCAGCATTCAAGGACGTCAACACAAGGATCTTGCAGTGCAACCCCAAGGTGCCGATACGGCCAATAACCTCCAGTCCATCCAACCTTGGTAAGGCGATGTCTAGTATAATTAGGTCAGGCATAGAGTCCTTAGCCATCTGGATGGCCTCTATCCCATCAGACGCGCACCCGACAATCTCCATGCCTTCTTTTTCAAGGAGCATCTTGATCGCAATGCGAATAAACGGATGATCATCGACTATGATTGCTTTCATGTAAATCTCGCAAAAAAAGGGGGTAATGCATCGTGCCGCAGCACGAGCGTCAGAAAACTCTATATCAATATAGTCAACAAAACGACACCACAGGCAGATGTTCCCTACTAGCTCCCTACGAGCAGGAGGTGGTTAAGCGCCAAATGGCATGACGGCGTCAAAAACCATCGTGATGTTTCCGCTATAGACACCAACCTTATAGCCACCAACAGGACGTTCGGCCCAAATATTCAGCCACACTCGCTTACCGGCTTGGGCATCAGCTTGATTGACTACCTCGACCGCGGTGCTGGAAAGCTTGTTCTGGTCGAGCTGCACGACGAGGCTTACCTCAGCCGCCCTGCTGCTCATATCAGATGTATCCAAATAGACCCTAATCGCCCCAGCAGTGCTCTTTACATCAAAGCTCGCCCCAAATGGATGGAAGTCGCCTTTCTCTCCATCCCACTCTAATGTCTGTTGCTGGGTGAGCAACTGCGGATCTACCGGCAAAACATAGAAATCTTGAGTGGGAAGAACATTGACCGACGATATGCCGTAGGCCCAGCGATCAGCTACCGATCCTGCTTCCAATGCGCAGGAAAACGAAATTAACAGTCCCCCTGAAAGTAGGACTCGCTTAATGAATCTAATCATCTCGATTCCTTAACGCCTATGCGATATCAAAACGCGATGAGACTTACTCTCATACTATTAAGTCTTTTGCGCTGCCCCCTCAATGAGGACTAAGCGGCATTAATGATCAGCCTACTTTTCAAACTGGACTCTTCTTCCGGGCAGTAGGAGGCACTTGATTGCGGCTTTGCAGCGCGCGAGCTTACCTGGCGGCCAATCCCTGAACGACTCACGATCCCTACACTATCTCCTCACTCGCAACTTTATAGTGTCTAACTTCATCGTTAATACTGGTTTAAAATACTGCGTCAGTGAACCCTACAAATAATGCTGCCCCACACCCAATTAGCAGATTGATATTAACATTTAGTGTAGTCTCAACGGCCTCAGAGCTCTACTTTGCCACTGAGGAATCATTTTCCTCTTCCTGCAGCAAGGGAATAAAGCGCACTCGAAGTACCGCTTATTATCTCGCGCACCCAAGAAAATGAATTTGACATAACTCGCCTCGCCCACGAGCACGACAAAATCTTTCAGTGCAGGTACCAAACTCTCATGGGCCTTTGTCTAGTAAAATGCCTTTGGCACTCCTCCTGCACTGAAACCATTTTCGACATACCAACTCTGACCAAAGTAACACCCACACCCAAGTTATACATGCACCTAACACCAAATTTTGTCTTATTCTAGATGTTCATATATAGCACCTACGTCGATTTGCGAAAGACAGAAAGCCATGCGACTTGAAAAGCAAGACATAGAGTTAAACATGAAAACTTTATCGACATCACCCAACACTCCGTACTACCACCGATAGCATGTAGAAATGGCTATCATATACAACGAGTCTCATTGATAAATAATCGTATAAGTGGCGACAGTATTGGCTTTACCTGCTATCACCGTGTTAGCAGTTTGCAGATACCGAGCAAAAAGGGTCACGGTGAAGGTCGAGACATCCGCATCCAGCCTTCCGATCAGTAAGTTTCGTGATAGTGGTAGAGCTCGTGTAGAACTAATTAGCAACTGCACACCGACACCAGCTGCCGAATCCACGCCCTCTGTCAGACTCAATACACCCTTAGCTGCATCAAACGGCGTATTGACTGGGTCTACCCGAATACTAATGGTATTAGGCGCCAGACTCACAGGGGACACCACACCTAGCTCCGAAGAGGCGCTCCACCCGCCATATGTACCAGGAAAGCCAGGGCAGTCGCTTAGAGATATATCAAACCCAACCACCTTACCTAAAGAGCCTGGACCATTGAAATCTGACGTTTTATAGCTACCCATTTGCACTATTACATCAGAAGTTTTGCAAGTCCGGCTCACCACGTTGATATTTCCCGTCACACCGACTTCCGAGATTGCAAACTTTTCACTTCCATCAATAAATCTAGAATACTTAAGCCGCCCTAACCTTCCGCCATTAATTACACCTTCGCCGACGGGACCAGTCTTAATTAGAACTACCGCGGCACTCGTAAGGGCCCTTAAATGAATCAAACACTTTCCTTCTGGAGCGATCTGACCATCCACTTGACGGGTGCAACCAGGCGAGACTTCTTCATCAACTACTAGATCTGAGCCGATCGCGCTATTCGGATCGTTAGACAAACGCCATGCGACCCCAATCCCCTTAACACCAGACTCGTAGACTTTATAACTTCCCCCTCCATAATAGTCGCTTCTTGCGCTTAACCCCTCGACTTGATAAACATTGTAAACCTTACCCGGGGGTGCCGTACATTCAAGTCCTACACCGGAAGCATTTTGTACAAATGTCTGCTGGTGAAGTATTGTGCCATTTGGCGCATCACGAGGAACGGCTATGTTCGAGATTTGTAAAGCCATATTACCATTAAAACTTTTTGCTTCACTAAGGTAGTTGCAACTGACAGCTGCTTCAGACCTCGCGGCAAATAAGAAAACAACAATTAGAACTATTAACTTCAGAACAAAAACCACGCTCACACCAATACCTTTGTTCACTTGTTTAGCTGGAGCCTGCTGAAATAAAATTTAGCACCCATCATATTCCTGCGCTCCTGCTCTGATCACCTGACCCGACATCAGTCAGTACCGAGTCACTAAGGCACAGTGCACTACCTTTCTGAACTTGGCCTTGAGCTTTCATTGCTGGCACTCGCAAAGTGCGCTGATAACTATCTCCGCCCCAGTTGGCCTGTAAGCGTTGCGTACCGTTCTTAACCCGCGCGTACCACTGCCCCCCCCAGCCCTACAATGCCAACCGGCTCTCCGGATTCGTCTGTCACCATGGCCCCAAAAGGTAATGGGCTTTGGTCCTACAAACGCACGCTCCGTAATAAGGCGACGCCGCGTGAGATTGCGAAGAGCAGAGCCACCACCGCGCCATATCAAGGAGCAAATTGCCGGCTAGTTTCGTTCAATTCAACACCGTGATCCGTACCTTCAGAGTTAATGGCAACCTCGTTCGGTTTGTAAAACTACAGGTAAGTAACTACGGCATTGCCGCGGCGGCTGAGTTGCACTCCCGGAAAGCCCATCATTTTAGCACTCGCAGCCCCGGGCGCACTGACAACGGTCATGGTCTCATCGGTGTAAGGCGTCGACGTCATGCCCCGTGGGACTTCACTTATGACGGGGCAACTTTTATCAGGCATTAGCGAACTCGTCGCCCCTTGTGAAAGTATCGTAATGTCCACTCTGGTCAACTCAAGCAAGTGTATGTTGGCACAGATTCTACGGCTCTTAAATTAATCGCCGGAAACGATTCGAATATCCTGGCGCCCGTGATGGGGCGCCTGTACACATCAGGCGTAAACTCTGCCCCTTGCCAGGATCCACCTGCGAAACTGGCGGCGAAATCACAAAAGGGGCCGAAGAACTAGACGGTGTGGAGAACGAATCCCCCTGATCAATCCACGACTGCACAAGTACCGGATTAGCACCTTCGTTATTGATTTTGACTGTAACCTCCTTCTTATCTGCAGGATAAACCACACCAGTGCCAGTAATTACCACTGAAGACATCGCTTGTGAGCAGCATAACAATCCCGCCATTAGAGCAAGACACCGAGCGTACATACACTTATCTCCCGGCACCACAAGCGCATCTAAAAATGAAAGCAAAATGCGCTTGGGAATTACTGTTTACTGATAGTTAATCGAGTAAGTGACGGAACCTACTACAGTACCGGCAGTGCTAGCACCGCTGGCAACGTACTGCACGGCATATGGCAGCACGGCAGTGCCGGCGGACATTGCGGTACGCGTAGTATTAGAAACTTGGCTCGCGGTATCGCCAGCTCGAATTACCTTGCCAGCGGAGTCGAGCAACTGGAACTGCACATTTTTGGCAGTACCGGTATTGACTAGGTTTTTAGTTACTGGATCAACGCCAGTCCCAGCCTCAAAGATCGCGGCAGCAGTTGCAATTGTGCCAGTGCATTTGCTTAGCTCAATGGTAAAGTTCGTAGAGCCCGCCGTGGCCCCTGCCGAAGCCAGCGATGCAGTACTGAGTTTAGGCAGCGTAACGGTAGGTACGCTAGTAGTGCCATTGACCGTCGATGTGCAGGTTTGTGCAGTCAATTCGCCAGTAAAGTTGATGGTGCCATCCGCGGCATGGGCACCTGACATAACGAATATGGAAGCCAACGCTGCGAAGGCTAAGTGTGGACGATTCATAAGTTGCCTCAAAGAATTTAAATATCAGTAGGAAATGCTCTGCGTACACTCACTTTCGCAACGTGGCCATACGCCTTGCACCCCGATAAAATTTAGCTATTTCGCTGCTTCAATGATCCTACCGATCGCCTAAGATTCTGTAGGGGGAATCCGACAACAACAGAGAAACCACCTACATGACTTGGCGAGCTGCTTACTCCAAAGCCGGTTACACCCGCACCAGAAAATGCTAAGTGTAATGCTCTGAGTGGTTTGGCAAGCCGCTAAAGGCAAGGTAAACACTACATACCGTTCAAAAAACAAGACACAGTGAGGACAAACATCAACCCCCAGTTACGGACGAATAGCGACAGCTAGGGACATTCCAATAAATTTAAGACGACCACGTCACCAGTTGAGGTTTTTGCTAATTCAGCCGTCCGGGCGCAAAATGGCTGTATCTCTAGAGTAGGTGTTGCACACAGCTACAATCTGCCGAACCACCTACGGATCCTCCGATCAACTTGCCGTATGCTGGCCGCCAGACACAACTTTCTCGAAGCGCACCACTATTTGCTCAAAAGCCAACGGTGAATCGGGCATTGAGAGCGTTCTTGCCCGCATCGTCGTTTTAAGCACGTAACTCGCCCATACCCACCAGCTGCTTTCGAGCCATCCACAGGTTCGACAGGGCAAACAGCGTAGTCAACTGAGTTGTGTTTATCATCAGCCTACGAAAGCGTACTTTCCTATAATCGAACTGCCGTTTGATCGGTCGAAAAGAATGCTCGACCTTGGCCCGCTCTGAGCTTCGCAGTGCTCGATCTTGCGCTTGGATATTGGAAGGCACACTGCTTTAATTCAGCTTGGAATAAGTGCTACGGCGCGCTGCGATCTGCCAGATCACCTCACGACTTTCATACTTTTCACACTTCTCAACCCCGATGTATCCAGCATCCGCGTATACCGCATTTTCTTCGCCATGAAACAGCTCGGCAACCTGCATGACATCGACCACATCGGCGGCAGTGCCATGGACATCATGAACCGATCATGACTCCGCATCAGCGCCAATATGGCCCTTCATATCGAAGAAATACTGGTTACTTTTCTTGGTTTGATGCATCTCGGCTTCGTGCTTTCCTTTTTCTTTGTCGAAATGGGGGGAAGAATAATGGTCGCATATACAATGGTGCCCTGGCGCAGCGGCAGACCTGCAAATAGCCATTGATGACAGCGAGGATTGCAGGCGCGAGCTTATGTTTCTCCAGCAAGTGCCGGAAGATCATGATCGTGGTGTCTTCAGGGATTGGCGCAATAAGTGTCAAACCCGCGAACTGGCATGTAGGCACGGTTTCATACAGCGCCTCTTCCATCACTGGGTCGCTCAGGGAGAACCAGTTTTGCAGCAGATGAATGCACAGCATGGTTTCCAGAGGATAGGGTTTTCGACCACCGCCAGCCTTCGGGTAAAAGGTTCGACCTGCTTTAGCAAAGCGCTCCTGGGCACGACATGATCTATCTCGGAGAGGAAGCATTCACGGCGTGCCTGCTTGCGCTTGCCCGCGTATTCACATTCGGAAAGCTCATCTGGCTCATGGGTAGCTCGGATCAGGGGACGGGCATATTTCAGCACATCTACAGACCTGTTCGGAGAATACCTAATGGTTCTGTTCATTTCGATTTCTTCACGCCTCAATATTAAACTGCAAAGAGCCTTACCCCCTCACGATTACATCTTTCACACTGCTCCCCTCAATGAGCGTGAAGCGGTATTCGTGCCCCAATAGCTTTCCAAACTTGAAGTCTTTTCCAGGTAATAGATGGTGCTTCGTTGCAGGCTTGCAAAGCGCGCGCTTCCCTTGCGGACAATCCGTGAACGCATCAACGATCACTACGCTATTACCCTGATTCTCAATTATATAGCTCTGAACGTCTTCGTTAATAAGGGTATTGAATACTGTATCAGTAGGTCTCACAAAAAGTACGGTTCCATATCCTACGAGCAAATTCACACTGACAGTGGGAGCCTTCTCACTGACACCATACTTATCCTCTGCTGCTTTAAAGTTGGAAGATCGCTCTGGTATTAAGGGCTTAAAACGCACCCTAAAGTACCGCTCATGATCTCGCTTACCCGAAAAAGCCAGCCTTATTCCCCGCGAGTCGCCCACAGGAACGAAAAATCGATTCGGGGTTGCTATCAAACTTTGACGCGGATTTTTAATAGGTATTTCTATTGGCACACCGTTCACAGTGAAAAGAATCTCGAGCACATCAACTCTCACCAAGGCATCACTGCCCCCTCCCGAGTTAAATACATGTTTAACAACAGAGATTTTGTCGCTTTCAATATAGCTATACATTTCACCGACATCGATTTGCGGATTAGCATTGGCGGCTTGACCTGAAATAATAAAAGCGATGATCAAATATAAATAACTCAAAATAAATTACTCAGCATAGAATCTAAACTGCTATAGACATCCAGTATAGAAAACGAGACCAAACTGATCACTAGACAGCTAGGGCCTACTATCTACACTAACCCAGAGCTAGCTATCGGTAGTTAATTGTGTATGTAGCCACAGCATTGGCTTTACCGGGAGTTACTATTTCTTCAACTTGCACGTAAGCAACATTAAATTTCAGTGGAACAGATGTTGTGCTGTCTGCTAGCATTATCGCACTAACACCTGAAGAAACACCTGCAGCCGGGAATAGTTGCGAAAGTATTATCGGCCCGTTTACGTTTCCAACCCTTGAAATTTTTAACCCGATACCCTTCGCCGCAGCGCTACCTGGAGTCAACGCCAATATCCCTTCGCTCGCGTCAATAGGCGGAATAACAGGATCTATCTGGATACTGATATAGTTAGGTGATAAAGGTGCTGCGGTTACTACACCTAACTCGCTGGATACAGCACCAGCCCGATAATTACCTGGAAATCCGGGACAGTCTAATAGCTCTATATTGAAATTTATGCTAGCTACCATCGCACCGACACCACGAAAATCCGAAACTTTATAGTTGCCCATTGGCACATTCACGTCAGGCGTTTTGCAGGTACGGCTTACCACATCAATTCGTCCAGTGATAGACGCTTGCAAAGTAAATTGTGGAGTATAACCTTCCACACGTACATCTCTCTGAAACTCACCCAACGCAGAACCGTCTATTACACCTGACCCTACAGGCCCTGTCTTAATTAGACTAACTATCACTCGGGTCCAATCATTCATTGCACTTAATGCTGCGGTTAAACAGTAACCTGCGGGCGTACCTTCTGCTCCATAGTTGCCACAAATAGGTGATGAGCCCGTCAAGCTATCTTCTCTGTTTGATGTTAATACATCTCCGGAAAAAGCCCACTTCACTCCAATACCTTTAACTCCAGTTTCATAAACGCCTTCAAGGCCTCCCCCGACTAGCCCCCCTCCGGGCGTTATAGAATATGATGCTCCGAAGTCCCCAGGCAGCGGACCTCCTGCTGGGCACTTTAACCGGTAACGAGGCGGAGCCCCAGTATTCATTTGTTGTTGGTAAATTACTGTGCCAGTTGGCATGTCTCGCGGCACGGTAAGTTTCGAAACTTGCAGTGGGATTTTTATTCGGCCAGGCGCCCCTGAATGCACTGTACAATCTGCCGCCAAGGTTATAAGGGGCACCCCAAGCAACATCAGACCCATGACTAATCTAAAGGCTGAAGTTTTTTTTATATCAACATTATCAACTTGAGATTCTTTATGCGTATACGCGAAGGGGCCCGGCATGCCCATCATAATCCAACACTCTTATCCTGATCACCATTTCCAACTTCGGTCAGCACTGAACCGTTTAGGCACAGAGCGTTACCCTTCTGCATCACGCCGTGGCCCTTCATCGCAGGGACTCTCAATGTACAAGCCTGGCTGTCCTCACTCCCCCAACTGACTTGCAAGAGCTGGGTGCCCTCCTTAACTCGCGCATACAGCTGTCCGCCCTGCCCTACAGTACCAACCGGGTTACCGGCGTCATCAATCACTCTGGCCCCGAACGGTAGTGGACTCTGATCTTTCAAGCGAACGTTCAGCAACAAGGCGTCGCCGCGCACAGTTGCGAAGTTCACAGCCACAACCGCGCCAGCTCGGGGGGCAACTTGCCTACTTGTTTCGTTGAATTCAACTCCTTGATCTGTACCTTCAGGGTCGATGGCAACCTCATTCAGCTGGTAAGGCTGGAGGTAAGTGACTACGGCGTTGCCACTGCCGTCGAGTCGCATTCCCGGATAGCCCATCACTTTTGCACCCGCAGCCCCGGGCGCACTGACGACGGCCATGGTCTCACCGGTGTAAGGCGTCAATGTCACACCCTGTGGGTGAACCACTACAGAACCGCCACCGCCCAGTGATGCATTGCTATAACCATCACCCTGACTAAGAGAACCATTTAAACGTACCTTGGAGCTCATGTATTGCCCGCCTACCGAAGTATTGGTAGCACGACTCCCTCCAACACGATCTGCGGTGAGGCTATAGCCGTACTCACGATCTTCACCAGCGCTACCGCTTACCGACACCTGCTGATTGTAGTCCCCTCGGTTATCGCGACCTAAACGGGCCGACAGTTGTGGAGGATTACTGTAAGACGAACCAAACTCCAAAGGCATACTAAGCGTAAATAGCAGACTACTTTGCAGCTCCCCTAACCCTGCGCGGCTACGGTTAATGTTAAGTCCGTAACTGACCCTCCCAACTTGTTTACTGTAACCGAGTTGGTACTGCACATCTTGGCTCGGGCGATTCCAATAGTTCTGGGTAAAACCACTCAAATACAAATGCCCCCAGGTGTCGAGACTTTGATCAACGGACAAGGTCAATCGATTGCGGGGCCGCCCGTAATGACTAGTATCATCGCCTCTGACTTCGGCGCTTTTGAATAGAACCGAGTCGTTGAAATCCAGATATCCGCTGGTTGAGAAATGAAACGCCGCAAGGGAGAGATTACTACCGGTGCTTTGTATGTTTTTATTATAAGAAAGACGTACACTCTGCCCTTGTCGTGTTCCGGATGATAGCTTTGTCTGAGCTTGGGTCACGTCAATCGCCATAGCACCAATGGGTGTACCGAACGCTGCACCGCCCAGTACCGACAGGTAGTCTTGGCTGGCTTGGGCACCCGTGTATCCAGTCAGCGAATTGGCGACACCATACTGGTAAGTGCCCTGTACCAATTTGGCTTGCTGGCTGATAAAATTATTACGTGTCTCCCCTGCCGTCATATTGAAACGTGAAGTGCCTGGGCGCAACAACTGGCTCACTGAGGCATAAGGCACATTGAAGTGCTGTTCACTACCATCAGCCTCCAACACTGATACCTGCAGATCACCACCATAACCAGTAGCGTACAGATCATCAATGACAAAGGCGCCGGGCGAAACCGTCGTTTGTAGCAGCAAATTACCGCCCTGACTAATAGAGACACGGGCATTAGTTCGGGCGATACCGCGCACCACGGGGGCATAGCCACGCAATGCATCAGGTAGCATACGATCGTCGCTGGCAACCTGAATTCCGCGATAGGCTAGCGTGTCGAATATCTCACCATTGGTATTCGCTTCGCCCAAGGTTAATTGGCTCTTCAAGCCCGTCAGATCTCGCTGAACGTAAGTGTTGAGCTTCTGGTATTCCCCCCCCGAAAACGTCTGCCAGCTCAACGAGCCGTTATGTCGCAGACGCCAGTTCCCCATATTGAGTCCCGTATTCAACCCAAAGTAGGCTGAGTCATAATTACCAGAGTGGTTCTTGTTATGGTGGGCGTTGAAGTCGTAACCAAGCATCGCCGAGTTGACGCCACGATCCCACAACTCTGGGCTGACGTAACCGCGGACATTACGACGCAGGGCAATCTGAGGAATGCTGAAGTCCAGTTGCTGCGTATCAGCCGAGAAAAAGGCTGTAGCACCTTCAATCACTTCACTTATGACAGGACAACTTTTATCGGGTATTAGCGCACTCATCGCCTCTTGTGAAAGTATCGTGATGTTTACTCCGATCAACTCAAGCAAGCGTATATTGACACAGACTCTCGGGCTCTTACCTTTGTCGTCGGAAACGATTCGAATATCCTGGCGCCCGTTCAACGTGGAGTTAACGAGAATATCAGCACGATATTCCCCCGACATCACTGGGTTGCCGCTTTGAAAGAGCGACAAGTCAATGCCACTTGACCCAGCGGGAAGAAATGCGTCGTTGAATTGAACTTCTTCAGCCCAAACTTGCAGCACCAGGAACGAGCCGCAAGCCAACACAACCCTCTGACCCCGCCTCCTTGAGGGACTGGCATCAGAGCGAGAGGAGCCCTTCCAGAAGAAATGGAATAAAGAGAGCATCGTCATAAGTAACCCGAAAAAGAACTCAATAATTGCTAGGGCTGGAGCGCCTTACGCGCCTGCACTATGGCGCCGTAATCATTAATAGCGCTATACTCAACTTCGACACCTGAACTAGGCATTGTCTTCAAACCGGGCAAAGGAAATAGATGAGTTTCTCCAGGCGCTATCATTCCAGGCTCGCTTGAGGTTTTCACACCTGCAGCAATCAATGTCAGCTCGGACTGAGAAACATAGAATGCTGTCGGATTAAAAGCTTGCAGTACATAGGCACCATTCTTATCGGCTAAAACTTTCCACTGAACGGCGTCAATTGCAGCAGCAGAGGAGCCTGGTAACTTGGAAGGACGATAGAACACTTTGATCCGAGAGCGAAAAGCCATTTGCAGTACATTCTGCTCTTCACTCGCCGCAACCTTGGCAGGAATCTCCAAGACATTAAGCCAGAACACCGACTCCTTGTTATCGGCCAATGGGGCGCCTGTAAACATCAGGCGTAAACTCTGCCCCTTGCCAGGATCCACCCGCGAAACTGGCGGCGAAATCACAAAAGGGGCTGAAGAATTAGACGGTGTGGAGAACGAATCCCCCTGATCAATCCACGACTGCACAAGTACCGGATTAGCACCTTCGTTATTGATTTTGACTGTAACTTCCTTCTTATCAGCAGGATAAACCACACGAGTGCCAGTAATTACCACTGAAGACATCGCTTGTGAGCAGCATAACAATCCCGCCATTAGAGCAAGACACCGAGCGTACATACACTTATCTCCCAGCACCACAAGCGCATCTAAAAATGAAAGCAAAATGCGCTTGGGAATTACTGTTTACTGATAGTTAATCGAGTAAGTGACGGAACCTACTACAGTACCGGCAGTGCTAGCACCGCTGGCAACGTACTGCACGGCATATGGCAGCACGGCAGTGCCGGCGGACATTGCGGTACGCGTAGTATTAGAAACTTGGCTCGCGGTATCGCCAGCTCGAATTACCTTACCAGCGGAGTCGAGCAACTGGAACTGCACATTTTTGGCAGTGCCGGTATTGACTAGGTTTTTAGTTACCGGATCAACGCCAGTCCCAGCCTCAAAGATCGCGGCAGCAGTTGCAATTGTGCCAGTGCATTTGCTTAGCTCTATGGTAAAGTTCGTAGAGCCCGCCGTGGCCCCTGCCGAAGCCAGCGATGCAGTACTGAGCTTAGGCAGCGTAACGGTAGGTACGCTAGTAGTGCCATTGACCTTCGACGTGCAGGTTTGTGCAGTCAATTCGCCGGTAAAGTTGATGGTGCCATCCGCGGCATGGGCACCTGACATAACGAAGATGGAAGCCAACGCTGCGAAGGCTAAGTGTGGAGGATTCATAAGTTGCCTCAAAGGATTAAAATCTTAGTCAGGAAATGTTCTGCGTACACTCGGTTTCGCAACGTGGCCATACGCTTTGCACACCGAGAAAATTTAGCTATTCCGCTCCTTCAATGATCCTACCGATCGCCCAAGATTCTGTAGGGGGAATCCGACAACAGCAAAGAAACCACCTACATGACTTGGTGAGCTGCTTAAGCCGAAGCCGGTTACACCCGCATCAGAAAATGCTAAGAATAATGCCCTCAATGGTATGGCAAGCCGCCTAAGGCACGGAAAACACTACATACAGTTCAAAAAACAAGACACGGCGAGGACAAACATCGAACCCCAGATACGGACGAACAGCGACAGCTAGGGACGCTTCGTACAACTCACGATGACCACGTCGCCATTGCTTTTTTGCCACTTCAGCCGTCCGATCGCAAAACGGATGTAAATCTACAGGATGTGATGCACCGAGCTGCACCGTGCCAACTCACCTCGATGTTTTAATGTTTTTCGCGATTTTCGGCATAGACCGCGCTTCCCTCGCCATGTAGCAGCTCGCCAGTCTAAGTGAGATCGGCTACATTTGGCTCTGCGCCGTAGACGTAATGAAACTGCCCCTCTTCAATAAGAACTTTGCTTGCATCTTCTCCCTAAAAATATTGGTTACTTTTCTGGACTAGGCGCATCTCAGAATCACGTCTTCAGTCTTCGTTTTAGTACAGCTGACAAGTGCAAAAACGTTACATCAGCGATGGTACCTTGGCGTAGAGAAAGATATGGCTCGCGGAGCACTCCGATCAGGTACTGAGGGCGTATTTAAGCTTACTTGGTGACTGTTTCGGAGTAACCGTCAGGGCAATACATCTTCCTGAAAACGTCGCTTGAGGCGATGGTGTCCACCTAAATTTAAGTGGACACCATTTTTAGCCCTTTTAAGCGGACGCCCATGCCACAAGAACGTCGTTCCTATTCCAAGTCCTCTAAGGCCCAGGTCATCGCAGAGTGCGCGCAGGCTGACACCTCGATTGCCAATGTCGCCTTGACCCACAACCTCAATGCCAACCTCGTCCATAAATGGATTCGGCTGCATGCGCAGAAAAACCTGGCACTGCAAACTGCCTTTATTCCGGTCAAGGCATTGTCTTCGACAGCGGGCCCTCAAGTTCTTCCGGCCACGATTCGAATCGAAGTGCCTCATTTAAAAGGCATAGTTGTGGTGAGCTGGCCAGCAGAAAATGCAGCGACATGTTCCGCTTTCCTGCGAGATTTGCTGCGATGATCCGCATCGACACCATCTGGCTCGCCATCGAGCCCATGTACATGCGCGCCGGCACTGAAACCGCATTGGCGCGAGTTGTCGCAGTGTTCGGTGCGGCGAAGCCGCACTGTGCTTATCTGTTCGCCAACCGCCGCGCCAATCGTATGAAAGTGCTGGTGCATGACGGAGTGGGGATTTGGTTGGCTGCCCGGCGCTTGAATCAAGGTCGTTTCTTTTGGCCAGGCGTGCGGTACGATTCTGAAGTTGAGTTGGATGCAGAGCAACTTCAAGCCTGAGTGCTCGGTTTACCTTGGCAACGCGTCGGTTCCGGAGGAGCCATCACGGTGCTCTAACTCGTCTGCCATGGCGCGCTGGCCAGCGCAATTGGCCCATCAGTCTATCGCCGCCACTTGCCCTCTCTGGCAAAATCAGCGGCATGACTTCGCATCCGAATCTCGATCAATTAAACCCTGAAGAACTGCGTGCCTTGGCGGCACGGTTGATCCAGCGCGTCGAGACCATGGACAAGCAAATCACTCATCACAAGGCGGTCAACGAGAAACTGGCCCACGAGATCGCGCTACTCAAGCGCTTCAAGTTTGCCAAGCGAAGCGAACAGTTGAGCCCGGATCAAGTCAGCCTGCTCGACGACTTGATCGATACGGATATTGCCGCTATCGAAGCCGAACTTGAGGCACTGCAACCGGCACCTGTCGAAGCCAAAGTGCGCCTGCAACCCAAGCGCGCGCAGCTGCCACCGCAGTTTCCTCGCACGCTGATCCATCACGAACCGGACAACAGCCACTGCCAGTGCGGCTGCGCCCTCAAGCGCATCGGCGAAGATATCAGCGAGAAGCTGGACTACACGCCGGGCGTGTTCACCGTCGAACAGCACGTGCGTGGGAAATGGGCCTGCCGGAAGTGCGAAACGCTGATCCAGGCGCCGGTATCGCCACAGGTAATCGACAAGGGCATCCCCACTGCGGGCCTGCTGGCGTATGTGATGGTGGCCAAGTTTGCCGACCACCTGCCGCTCTATCGGCAGGAGAAAATCTTTGGCCGCGCCGGGCTGCCCATCGCCCGTTCGACCTTGGCGCAGTGGGTGGGCAACTGCGGCGTGCAATTACAGCCGCTGGTTGATGCGCTGCGCGAAGCCGTGCTGACGCACGGCGTCGTCCACGCCGACGAGACCCCGGTACAAATGCTGACGCCTGGCGCGAAGAAAACTCATCGCGCTTATGTCTGTGCCTATGCCACTAGCCAGTTCTCCGATCTAGCAGCGGTCGTTTATGACTTCAGTCCGAGCCGTGCTGGCGAACATGCCCGAGCTTTCCTTGGCCACTGGAACGGCAAGCTAGTCTGCGACGACTTCGCGGGCTACAAAGCAGGCTTTGAACTGGGCGTCACTGAGATCGGCTGCATGGCCCATGCACGCCGCAAGTTCTTCGACTTGCACGCGACCAATATAAGCCAAATAGCCAAAAAAACGCTGCACTACATTGCCACTTTGTACGAAGTGGAGCGAGAATTTCGCGAACTGGAACCAGGTGACCGGCAGCGAATACGGCAGGAAAAAGCAGCGCCGATCATTGACGCACTTCATACTTGGATGATGGCCCAGAGGCAGCTTGTGCCTGAAGGATCGGCCATCGCCAAAGCCTTGGATTACAGCCTCAAACGCTGGATAGCGCTGACGCGTTATCTCGATGACGGGGCCGTCCCCATTGACAATAATTGGTGCGAGAACCAAATCCGACCGTGGGCACTTGGGCGCTCGAATTGGTTGTTTGCGGGCTCGTTACGCAGCGGAAAACGAGCGGCTGCAATCATGAGTTGGATCCAATCGGCACGACTCAACGGGCACGATCCGTATGCTTACTTAAAGGATGTTCTTACGCGCTTGCCGACACAGCGTTCGAGTGAGATTACCGAACTGTTGCCGCACAGGTGGGCGTCTGTTCAGCCATGCAAGCGTAGCCCGTAGACGCTTACAAAATGGTGTAGGCCGCGTTAGGTAATCGGAAGCAGCACTTTGAATACTGTTCCCTGCTCAATCGTTGACACCACCTCGATTTTTCCACCGTGGGCGGAGACGATTTCCGCCGCAATGAACAGACCTAGCCCTAGGCCGGCAGATGCACCTTTCTCTCTCGCCGCATAGCTTGAGTAGCGGGCTTGAGGATTGAAAAGATGGGGCATTGCACTGGAAGGAATGAGTTCGCCGCGATTCTGCACGCTGAAAACCGCGAAGTCGTCGTCCTGCGACAATGCCACGTAAATCGGTTGCTTTAAATCCCCATGCCGAACCGCGTTGCCAATTAGGTTAGTGAACACCTGCTCCATGCGTGGCGGGTCATACATACCTGTCACCGCCTCGCTTGTGGTCAAAATGATCTGTGCGCCGGGAAACCCGGTGCGAAGCTCTTCTACGACAGAGGCGCAAAGGACGCGTAAATCAGCGCCCTCGGGATTTACTGGTATGCCACTGCCGAGATTGCAGCGAGCTAGGTCAAGCAAGTCGGCTACCATCTGGTTGGCGCGACGCACACTTGCACTGATCTGCGTCGCAAGCTGTTTTTCTCTGGCTGCAAGATCTTCGCTCTCGCGGAGTAGGTCACTCGCCATCAACACAGCGCCCAATGGTGAGCGTAGGTCGTGACCTAAAACTCCTAAAACCGTCTTGCGTGTCGATTCAACTGCCCTCCCAAATGTAGCAATAGACTCGACGAGCGCTTGGTCTATGGCTTCATTGAAGCGGATCATATCCTGAAAATCTTGGGCATTGGTCACGCCGTTGTTTTCAAGCCAAAGCCTGAGCACGCTTGATCGAAGAGCCCGATATTCTGAAACCATTTGATCCATTGAAAATCCTGCGACGAATCGCGTCATCGCATGCGTCTGGGAGGGCAACTCCTCTTCAGTCACCGGGCCATGGCCCTCTGATTTTGCAATTTGCTGCCGCTCTGTCTGAGGGGTTGGCATGTCCTGAGCCACAGCCTTCAGTATGTGCTCAGCATGGTTCCTCAACCCCTTGGCATCCATCGTCGGCAATGGGGTTTCCATAGAGCGGGCAAAACCTTCCCAAGCTGACAAGATTTGCTCGGTATGCGTAAGGATGAACTCGTGCAGTCTCATCATTGTCCTTTGATTAGGCTGGAAAAGTGCGATACTGATGCCATTGTGCCCTTCAAAACTAGCTCTAGGATAGATAGTGGCGTAGCCGGTCAGCACAAACTTGATGAGTGTTTTACACCCTGTCGACCCATCTGGGAGCTTCATCGTGTCGCTAAATGTACTCTTGGTCGAGGACGACGTATTTCTACGCTCAGTGATGGCAGAGGCTATAACGATCCTCGGTCTGGTGGTCACCGACTGCCCAAGTGCCGATCAAGCGCTGAATGCACTGGAGGGCTTGAAACCATTTTCCTTAGTGATCACTGACGTTCGCATGCCTGGCAGGCTCGATGGCTTGGACGTGGCTCAGGCAATTTGGTCGCGATGGCCTGAGGTGCCAGTCATCATCATGTCCGCAAACACAGTGCTCGCCCCTGGATTTCTTCCTTCGAATGCGAAATTTCTAACAAAACCTGTGCATCTCTCCTCTCTGCACGGAGCGATGGCTGAGTTGTTGCCGGAAGCAGATTAGCAAGGTGAGTTCCACGGACGCTTACGTTTCGGAGCTTCCCTTATGCCCCTAATGAAACTTTGAAAAATATTTTCAGATTTGGTGAGATAGCCGGCGATACGAACACGCCGGTTGAACTCCGAAGAAGCAGATGTCCTTCGCTGATGCCGTTTACGCCGACAAACGCGATCAGACCCGCTGCGAGCGGCTCCTGATCAAGTGGATCAGGTCGTGTCCTGGAAGAGCATGATTACCTTGATCGAGACGCCCCGCATGGTACGAGAGACGAAGGTGGCCGTCCGGTGTAGCTTTAGCTTGGGCTGATTTGATCTAGCACGTTATGCAGATCACAACATCGCAAGCCAGGGTCCAGGCGATCTCACTGAACTGAATACCCGAGGGCAGGCTGCTGACTTCGCCAAAGAGCGCAGCCATGGCCTGCATGTATTGTCGTCCGTGGTCTAAAAGTCTCCCAGCAACGCCAGGTAATACTTGCCCACCGCAGTATTGAAATAACAACATTCTACCTTGGCATGACTACCATGGTAAGGCAAACTGCAACCGGTTAAGTTCAAAGCCGTACAAAGCATAGCCCCACACCATGCTCACAAGTGTTCTCTGCCAAACTTAGACACTTTCTCATAGCGAAAGGTACCTATCCTAATGAAGTCGATAGGAAAACAAGTAAAGCTCTTAAA
This sequence comes from Pseudomonas sp. OST1909, assembly GCF_015277575.1. Lineage (NCBI taxonomy): Bacteria > Pseudomonadati > Pseudomonadota > Gammaproteobacteria > Pseudomonadales > Pseudomonadaceae > Pseudomonas > Pseudomonas sp. OST1909. The sequence continues at coordinate 1,114,688 of NZ_CP063780.1, read as the reverse complement.
CATGAGAACTCTAACGATGTTCTCTCACCCAAGCAGACAGCAGAAAATCCTGCGGCCATAGCTACAAATATGAAGACACTCTGCAATATCGAATCTATCGGCGCTTATCGGGATCGAGTAATCATTTCAAAAGCCGCCCCATCCCTAAACTTTTCAACTGTTGTCACCGTTCCCAGCTCAGAACCTCAATCAAACATTGATTACACGAAAATGCAGCCAGCCGGCACGATAGATCAGCCGTAGCACCGGCACGTATTAAACTTCGTGCATACTCATCGCTAAGCTCAAGACATTTGTAGGGAACCCCCTACGCAAAGCCGGAAAAAACCCTGCTCACCTTCCTCCCCCTCTGACAGCCACGCAGATAGAACTCAGTCAGACTAATCCAGCAGTTGAAGAAGCAATGAGCAATTGCCCTGCATGCGCATGCGGCTACTTTCAGCAAAACATAATGCTAACACGGGCAAAGTATGTTGTTCATCAGCAATCAAAACCTCAAGATTGCTCTGCAATGCTGCTCGCTGACGAAACCATAATCATTCAACTCACCGAGTTGGTTTACTTCCCTAAATATGTACAAGCTAGGCCCTCTTTAAAAGACCGCTAACTAGCGAATAGCAGTGGCCTTATCAGTTAAGTACGAGATCTTTATAATGAACAGAAGTTACTGTATTATTTGGAGCAACGCAACTCAATCGTGGAAAATCGTTTCAGAGATCACGAAGTCCAGTATCCGAAGCCTATTGAAGATGGCATTACCATCCCTAATCGCGTTGATACTATCGCCACTTTTCTTAGTAGAAAGTGCATTTGCCGGTGGCGGACTTACACTATGCGGCGAGCCTGGAAGTGGCGGAAAAAGCATTGGTGGAGTCGGTCAGTCGGTGCCTCCTACCTGCACTGCCGCTGACTTCAGCCTTAATAATCATTCCACTGATAGCGGGTCTCAAAGGTCGCCTACGCTTCAAACTAGCGTATCAAGTAAAGATAACAACCTCTTTCTAACTGGGGGCAACAATACGAGTATTGAATCAACAACAGGCAATACAACTGTCAACAGCATCAGAGGTACAACAAGCATTAACGGCTCCCAAGGTGTTTCTATCAACGGAGCAGGGACGGGAAGTACTAGTATCGGTGGTAATGGCACTATCTTCGTTCTCACACAGAAAGTCACAGGCGTAGTTGATGGGGTTGTTGGTGCTGGCAGCTCTGATGCTATTACTGGTAACCAGTTAAACAAGACTAACAACAATGTTCAAGCAGTCACTTCCAAAGCGGATACCGCCCAGAAGACAGCAGATGCTGCTGAAGCTGATGCCCGCACAGCTATCACCACCGCTAACGCAGCCAAGGTCGACGCGGGCAAGGCCGTCACTACCGCCAACGATGCTAAGACCGATGCGGACAAGGCTTTCGCCACCGCCGATGACGCCAAAGCTGACGCAGGCAAGGCCGTCGCCACCGCCGATGACGCCAAGGCTGACGCAGGCAAGGCCCTCGCTACAGCTAACGAAGCCAAGGTCGACGCGGGCAAGGCCGTCTCCACTGCCGATGACGCCAAGGCTGACGCAGGCAAGGCCGTCGCTACAGCTAACGAAGCCAAGGTCGACGCGGGCAAGGCCGTCACCACCGCTAACGATGCTAAGACCGATGCGGACAAGGCTTTCGCCACCGCCGATGACGCCAAGGCTGACGCAGGCAAGGCCGTCGCTACAGCTAACGAAGCCAAGGTCGACGCGGGCAAGGCCGTCACTACCGCTAACGATGCTAAGACCGATGCGGACAAGGCTTTCGCCACCGCCTATGACGCCAAAGCTGATGCAGGCAAGGCCGTCGCCACCGCCGATGACGCCAAAGCTGACGCAGGCAAGGCCGTCGCCACCGCCGATGACGCCAAAGCTGACGCAGGCAAGGCGGTCGCCACAGCTAACGAAGCCAAGGTCGACGCGGGCAAGGCCGTCACTACCGCTAACGATGCTAAGACCGATGCGGGCAAGGCTTTCGCGACCGCCGATGATGCCAAAGCTGATGCAGGTAAAGCCGTCGCCACCGCCGATGACGCCAAAGCTGACGCAGGCAAGGCCGTCGCCACCGCCGATGACGCCAAAGCTGACGCAGGCAAGGCCGTCGCCACCGCCGATGACGCCAAAGCTGACGCAGGCAAGGCCGTCGCCACCGCCGATGACGCCAAAGCTGACGCAGGCAAGGCCGTCGCCACCGCCGATGACGCCAAAGCTGACGCAGGCAAGGCGGTCGCCACAGCTAACGAAGCCAAGGTCGACGCGGGCAAGGCCGTCACTACCGCTAACGATGCTAAGACCGATGCGGGCAAGGCTTTCGCGACCGCCGATGATGCCAAAGCTGATGCAGGTAAAGCCGTCGCTACCGCCACCGATGCAAAAAAAGGCGCGGACAATGCCGTTGCTACAGCCAATGATGCTCGAACAGATGCGGGCAGTGCCCTCGTTCAAGCTACTAGCGCCAATACCGCAGCCGAGATCGCGAAGTTCGAATCGATTAAAAATTCAGGAGCGGTGGCGAGCCTAGTTAAACAAGCCAACAATTCGGCAAATGCAGTCGATAGTAGCGGCGACGGAAGCGATGTCGCTGTAGTGAAAAAGGGAAGTAGAGGCATAGCAGTTGGCGCAAGTGCCAATGCACAAGGTCAAGGAGCTGTTGCGGTCGGTGCAGACTCTAAGGCTCCTGGAAATGGTAGTGTCGCGTTAGGGGGCAACGCTTCAGCAACTGCTGCTGGAGCAGTGGCAATTGGACAAAACTCACAGGCAGACCGAGCTCAATCCGTCTCGGTAGGATCCCGCGGCGCGGAACGTCAAATGACGAACGTCGCACCCGCGACTGAAGAAACTGACGCCGTTAACTTGGGCCAAACACTGAATCTGTCTCGACAGTCCTCGCGGCAGGCAGTTCAGGAGGCTAATGCTTATACCGATAGAAAGGTGAGTGACTTGCGACGTGACGCCTTTGCAGGCGTTGCAGCGGCAATGGCAATGTCAGCTCTTCCGCAAGTAACGTCTGCTGGAAATGGGATGATTTCCGTATCTGCTTCAACTTTTGAGGGAGAGTCAGCGGTGGCTATTGGTGTATCGGGCATGTCTGCCAATGGTAGCTGGATCTATCAAGCTAATGGTGCAACCACTACGAGTGGACTTCTGGGAGGGACCGTGGGGGCCGGATACAAATGGTAATAATGCCAAAAGTTATAGCTTGTAGAGATAGATAGTGCTTGACTGTCTTCCTAGAATACTTTAACCCCCATCGTAATAGAATTTTTTGCGCCCCAGCCTTGCTTGCGACATTAGTCGCACGCAACGGCAGGCCCTAGCCTGCTTGATCAGGCGTTCGCACAAAACCTGACCGATATTGAAAAAGACCTGCAGGCCAGGAGCTAACCAGGGCGACGCCTAATGTCGCCCACAAGGAAAGGTCTGATGCCAACTATTGCCGCAAGGCTCAAAAGTGAACGCAAGCGACTAGCTCTCACGCAAGCTGTGATGGCTGACCAATGCGGCATATCTCGCGAGATTTGGGGTCGCCATGAGCAAGCCAAGGGACTGCCAGGAAGTGAGGTTCTGTAAGCTTTCCTAAAAGTAGGAGGAAACGTTCACTTCGTCTTGTCAGGTGAATTCCCAGCGGAGGAAACGCTCCTGATCGAACGTTTCAGGGCATGCCCGAAGATCCTGCAAGATGCCATTTTGCGGGCATTGAAAACAGGACATTAAATGACAGGACAAGTCAGCCTGACAAACCTTTCGATTGTCTATAAAATGAGCGCATATCCCGCCGATCCCTCTAGGAGGTCGACATGATTGTAAAAGCGAATAAGACCAGCAAGACTGATAACCCGCATATCGAAGCTGCTGAGCGCTTTCGTCAGCTGGCTCAGATCCTGGCTGAAGATCCAGTTGAGGCCAAGGCTTTCCGCGTAAAAACTGGCGTGTATAACGTCAAAGGCCAGCTCAAAGCCGCTTATCGCTGATGTATCAACAACTCCCCTCATTTGTCCTGGGCTTTCATGGATGTAATCGCAAAATTGGGGAAGCTGTTATCGCTGGTGAGCATGTTGCGCAGAGCGTCAATGATTATGACTGGCTGGGCGAAGGTGCGTACTTTTGGGAAAATAGCCCAGAGAGTGCGTTGAGCTATGCCGAACATATTAAAAAGCATTCCAAGCGTGGAAAGGGCGCGATCAAAGACCCATTTGTCGTAGGGGCCATCATCGATTTGGGCTTATGTCTAAACCTGACAGACGAAGGTGCTCTCGACGAACTGCGAGGCGCCTATGACATTCTGGTCGCTACTTCCGCGGAAACACCGATGAATATGCCTGGGTTTAATGGCGATCAGGACAACCTTAGGCGCCATCTCGATTGTGCAGTGTTTCAGACCCTTCACCAAGCTCGAGATGCTGTAGGGCTACCGGACTACGCCTCAATCCGCTCTCCCTTCCTGGAGGGCCCAGAGCTATACCCTGGCACTTTCTTCCGCAAGCAAACGCATGTGCAACTCTGCATACGCGATATATCCTGCATCAAGGGCTATTTCCTTCCCAGAAATGCCGACGGTTCGCTCTTTCAACTCTAAGCTTGTTTCTCCCATATACTGATCGAAATCTCATAACTATCAACTTGCCCCTTGAGATATCGACTTTGACTGACTGAAATACCTCTTCGCCCTAAATCCTATTTCCTGCTGCACCAACTGCCGTCATACGGTTTCCTGAGCCTGAACTCACATCAGGTACGGTGCCATGACCGACATCCACACCAACCTCAATCAGTTGCCTCGCTGGTATATCACCCTTTTCCTGCTACTCACGCCCATGGTCGCCCAGGCCGAGACATGGGTGATCACCAATCAAGCACACCCGGTGTCCGCGCCTGCCGGCGTTCGCACCATTCGTCTCGATGACCAACAACGCCTTGAAGAACAGCTGACGGGCCAGCTTCCAGCAGACCCACGTCAGGCAGAAGCGATTATTCAACGCTACTTGGCCAGCCCTGATGGCAAGCGCCTGCAAAGTGAACTGGCTCAGGCCCAGCAAGGCGTCACGGACGCTTGGAGTCTAGGAGTTGAGAAACTCCCGGCCGTAGTCGTTGATCGCCGCTACGTCGTCTATGGAGAGCCAGATGTGGTTAAAGCCGTCGCGCTGATCGAGCGAGCACGGAGCCAGTCACGATGAAGCGCTCACGGTATGCGTTACGGCCACTGTCGCTGGCTATCACCTTCAGCTTGTCCTTCAGTGCATCAGCTGCAATCACCTCGGCCACAATCGTTGCCTCGACGCTGTCGCCGACATGCCTGGAATACAAGGTGGTCGGCATTTGCTATTGGCTGCTCTGCACGCCTTTCGGCTGCAAAGTCAAAACCTCAACCAAGGTTCGTCACTACGTCCCGGACGCAGTGGTGTCTGCATACTCAAATACGGGGATGAATCCATGGATAGAGATGTCGCCTCTTGGCACACTGAACCCTATGGCTCAAGCAGGTAACGACGGTACCACCAACCACGTCGCCGAAAACAACATCATCAAGTTCAAGGAAGCAGACGTGATCGGCCATCCCGGTGGTGCGGCGTTAAGCCAGTTCGCCAGCGCTTCGGGCTATGCCTGCAAAGGCGCAACCTTACCGCTTGTGCCTTACTTCCTCAGCACCCTGGACCCCATTGCCTGGAGATATGGCGTGCCCGAGGCCGTATACCCGGAAGCCCTCATTCCGGGTATGCGCGAGGTCGGCAGCCTGCTGTCTGCGAGCAGCTGGGGGAATGTCTATCCCCGTAGCGGCTTTCTCAACCAGACCGATGACTACAAGACGGGTGCCGTCATTGCACAACGTGCAGGCGATGTGACCACTCGTCTCGGTCAAGTTCACGTCTACCTGCCGATGCTAGCACTTCCCTATCCAGGCTACTGGCCAGCGGGAGCGCTGCGCGAAAGTGACGCCTCAACCGGCAAGTGGCAGGAACTGACCCCGGTGCTCAACCCCACCTGCGCAACATTTCCAACCATCGGACCCAACATCGACGCCCAAGACGGTGGCTACGCTTGGGCGCTTTGGCGCCCGTATTCGTGCTGCCAACGCCGTGGCCAGACCTTCCTCGGCAGTACGGACTACCAATGAACTTCAGCGACCGGAGCACCACATGAAACTCACCCCCTTGGCGATCTGCCTCATCTGCTGTTTCGGCAGCGCCGTAGCTCAATCTGCTGACCCAATCAACGTCTCCTCCTCTGGCAGCGTCATCGGCGACGACGTGCTCTACAACATCGGCGGGGGGAACGCCGTGACAATGGGGAGTGCTGGCAACATGGACAGTATTTCCGTCGGCGGTGGCTGGAACAACAACCTGGTTTGCGGAAACATGAGCATGAGTAACACCCTGCAGAACCAGTTGAATGGTGCCACCTCCGGATTCCAGAACATCATGAGCTCGGTGGTGCAGAACGCCACCAGCGCCGTCGCCTCGCTGCCAGCCCTAATTCTTCAACGTGCCAACCCGGCGCTGTACAACCTGATTACCAACGGCATCTTGCAGGCCCGCTTGGACTTTGACCGGTCCAAAGGTACTTGTCGGGCAATTGGGGAAAAAATGGCTGATATTGCCGGCAATCAGATGGGTTGGGGCAAGCTTGCTGAAGGCCAGGCTATGAGCCAGACACTGGCATCCAATACCGACGCAGTTTCGGCAGTAGAGCAAGTCGAAAAGAAAGGTGGCAACGATGGTGTCACATGGGTAGGGGGTGATCGAGCAGGAGGTTCCGGCCAGAAGCCAATCCGTATCGTGGGTGACGTCACAAAAGCGGGTTACAACCTGCTGAACAAACGCGCGGCCGGCGACACCGGTTCGATCAGCAAGGACAGCTGCAACAACGGCATGGTGTGCAATGTCTGGTCATCGCCACTGGAAGCCACCACCTTCGCCAATCGTGTACTGGGGGAACAGCAACAGCAGACCTGTGACAGCTGCCCTAAAACGGTGACAGCAGCAGGCGTCGGACTCACGCCACTGATCCAGGAAACATACGACACCAAGCTAAAGGCGCTACAGGAACTACTGACCGGAGGCAAAACCTTATCGGTCGAAAATCTTGAAGCTGCGAGTAGTAACTTATTGCCGATCACCCGGGGCGTAGTCGCCGCCCTGAAGGACGAGCGTGATCAGGACGTGCTTGCTCGCAGGCTTGCCTCGGAAGTGGCGCTGTCCGATGTGCTGGAGAAAGCCTTGACCTTACAGCGCACGCTGATGGCGGGTAGCCGAGAGCCAAACGTTGCGGCGAATGACCTCGCCGTCCAGGCAGTCGGTCAGCAAAGCTCCTCGCTGCAGCAGGAAATTGGCAATCTGAAGATGGAGCTGGATATGCGTCAGCAGCTCGCGAAGAACTCCCCTCTGACCATCATTGAGCGCGGCAAAGCTCGGGCCGAAGACTCCCGCGGCGTGTTTCCAGGAGATCCAGAAACGGATCGCCTGAATCAGTTGCAATCACCGGCCAAGAGCAAACAATGAAGTGTAGGCCATGACCGATATTCAAGATCCTGTCGCCATCCCCAACCGCTCACTGACTCGGCGATTCGGGCGGGGCATTTTACTTGTACTCGGCACTCTGCTTGCAACTACCGCCCTCGTAGTGCTACTCAGCGCCGTCTTGATGAGCGTGTTCGACAGTGCTGAGCAATGGCAAGCATGGCGTGTCGACAACTACTGGCCGTTCTTCACCTGGCGACTGATGCTTTATATCGCACTGGCGATTGCCTGGCTCACGCTCAAGGCTCGTTTGCCGCAATCGAAGCGCAAAGGCCTGTTGAAGATCGAGGTCATGGTGGTTTTATTGTTTGCCATGGTTGAGATGAGCAAAGTGCTGTATCAGATAGGAGGTGCCCAGTGACGCTCTACACCAATGATTATTTGGAGTACTACCTGACGCTGGTCGGCTGGATCATCAATAACGGTATCTGGGATATGATTTCAGATACCGGCCTGTTCGCCCTGCCCTTCTGCATAATCGTTATTCGAGAATGGCTCAAGGTCCGTGGAGAAGGGGCCGATGAGGGTAACAAAGGCGTGCTTTCACTGGCCCGGATCGAGACCAACATCTATGTTGGCTACGTCGTCGTCGCATTCTTCGCAGTCCCTGCCGTCAATGTGAGCTTCGATACCTTGGCGTTCGATCAAAGTAGAGCCCAGCAATGTCAGTACAACTTACCTAAACCAGCTGACACGGGTTGGAACACAACATTCAGCTCTCTGGCTGGAAAGACTGCGCAGATGCCCATGTGGTGGGCCTTCATGCATGCGCTGTCAAAAGGGTTAACCAACGGAGCAGTCGCAGCCATCCCTTGTGGGACCGACCTGCGACAAGTCCGGATGGAGGTGAACAACACTAAGATCAACAACCCGTTGCTCGCCCAGGAAATCGGCGACTTTACCCACGACTGTTATGGACCTTCACGCGCCCGGCTCTTCATGCGTCAACCAGACTTGGGTACGAAAGCCAACGATCCCCAGTTCTTGCAGGACCTTAGTTGGATCGGCTCCCATTTCTTGTTGAACACATCGGGCTACTACGACACGGACTACTCCAAGACACCTAAAACGTCCTGGCCATACAACGCTTCGCGTGATGTGGGGTTGCCACAGGTGAGCGGAGGTGGAGGATATCCAACGTGTAAACAATGGTGGTCCGATAGCGGAGTAGGCTTACGAAATCGTATCAAAGATCAAGTTTCACCTGACCTCATGACAAAAATGCTTGGTTGGGCGAAGTGGCTGTCCCAGGACGAAGTGACTGACTCGCTTGTTCGGCAACTGGTCTCACCGTCGAACCAGGTGAAAGGAGATGTTTATACGGACTACGGAGGGCAAATTAACGGGACGGTGTGGAATGGCGCAGCTCGTGTCACCGGCACCCTAGGGGTCGCATTGGGCTCATTGGCATATTTCCCGGCCATGGACATGGTTCGTCAGGCGCTACCAATGGTTATGGCGTTCTTGAAGATGGCGATGGTGATTTGCATCCCGCTGGTACTGGTAGTGGGTGCCTATCAACTGCAGGTGGCCATGACCATGACAGTAGTATTTTTCGCGCTGATCTTCGTGGACTTTTGGTTTCAACTGGCGAGGTGGGTGGACACAACTATCTTGGACGCCCTGTATGGAGCAGGCTCACCCCATTTGTCTTTTGACCCTGTCATGGGACTGAACTCAACAGCCCAGGATGCGATTCTGAACTTCGTCATGGGAGCCATGTTCATCATCCTACCGATGTTTTGGATAGGCGCACTGGGATGGGCGGGAATAAGTGCAGGTAAGGCGATGGAGGGGCTCACACGTGGGACGCAACCAGTTGAAAAGGCGGGTTTAGCTGGAGCCGACATTATCAAAAAAGCAATATAATAAACTCAGGAAGTTACGGATCCATTCATTCTGGATAGATCCGTAAGCGGGTTCTATGCCTTAAATTAATGGGAAAAATTATCCTCATCAGAAATTTCACCCTCAACATTACCCCATGGGTCTAATGGTTGGCCAAATACGTTTCGCCCGTACGGCGCATCGCGATCCTCAGAATTGCCTATGCCACGTAGTCTGGAAAAGTCTCCTACAGCCAAAGCCAGCAATATAAGACCAACAGTCAGGACAGCCATGAACGTATGAGCCAACCATACCCAGGAATATACAGCTAATGCGATTAGGGCAAGACGTTTGACCCAGCGTAAAGTGCGGTTCTCGCTGCACCAAACGATGCGCACCGCACGACCAAGGCTATAGCTCAAGCGACTTGCAAAGGTCTGTGAGGTGTAAGCGGTCATCATGCTTCTCCTAGCCCTCCGTAAACTAGAGGCGCTTTGACATCATTTATAATCCTGATTTCGCGCTGCCGCAAGACCAATGGATAAAAGGATGCGCCGTTATGCGTACGCGGACGCCCTATCCCACTCCACAGTCAAATGGCCCAAAGGGTAAATGGTTTCTAAAATCGAATGGAATGGTTCACAAGGGTAAAAGCCCTACCTGAAAGGGCTTGCTACGCAAAAAGGTCGTAGCCCTCACATGCTGTTAGTCGCAACTCATGGAGCGACACTCAATAAAAAAAGGGTTCGGAACCTCGTCGTGCAACTGTTCTGCGCAGGCGAAGTCACCTGGAGCCTCACACTCATGGCGTAACGCCTCTCGAAATACCCTAACGCAGCCGGTGACCTTTTCCCATTGAAGTAAACCCACCAGTAGCGGAAAAGCCAGTCCATGATTCATTTATGGAGCTGATGATGTTCTCATTCTTCCGCCGCAGCAAAACCTTACCTGCTGCTGCCTCTTCACCAAACGGTTTTATGAAACCTGCCCAGGGACAGGATTTGCTAGCGACCCCACGGCGTCAAAAGTTGCTGGAGAACATTTGGCAGCGTGCTTCGCTATCGCGCTCTCAGTTCGTGGAGCTCTATCGACGTCCACTGGAGCGCTACGCAGAGTTGGTCCAGCAGCTCCCTGCCTCGCAGAACCACCACCATGCACACCCAGGCGGCATGCTTGATCACGGCCTAGAAATCGTCGCCTATGCGCTGAAGATTCGACAGACCTACCTTCTACCCATAGGTGCGCCACCGGAGTCTCAATCGGCCCAGGCCGAAGCGTGGACTGCGGCAGCGGCTTATGGCGCTTTGCTTCACGACCTCGGCAAGATTGCCGTCGACGTACAGATCGAACTGGAGGGAGGTAAAATCTGGCATCCATGGCATGGCCCAATCGATCGTCCCTATCGATTCCGCTACGTGAAAGGACGCAACTACCAACTTCACGGAGCCGCTGCCGCACTGATCTACGCGCAGATTCTCTCCTCAGAAATCTTAGATTGGCTCAGTAATTTCCCCGAAGTGTGGTCGCAGTTAATCTTCATTTTGGCTGGTCAGTACGAACATGCCGGCATTTTGGGAGAGATCGTGGTCCAGGCCGATCAGGCGTCCGTCGCACAGGAACTCGGTGGAAATCCAGCCCGCGCGCTGTCCGCGCCCAAACAGTCTTTGCAGCGTCAATTGGCAGATGGGTTGCGTCACCTGGTCCGAGATACATTCAAACTGAATCAACCCGATGGACCGTCAGATGGTTGGCTGACACAGGATGCTCTTTGGCTGGTTAGCAAGCCTATTGCTGATCAATTGCGAGCCTATTTGCTGACCCAAGGCGTTGAAGGTGTACCCAGTTCGAATGCGCCTTTCTTCAACATGCTGCAAGATCAGGGGGTAATCCAAACCAATGCCCAAGACAAGGCAATCTGGAAAGCCACGATAGACAATGGTCGTGGCTGGCGAAACACCTTCACCCTGCTGAAGCTCTCACCGGCACTGATCTGGAATGATCCAAATGATCGGCCCGCAGCGTACCTGGGGACGCTTGAAGTAGAAGCTGGCAATCCGGCAGGAGACTCTGCAGCTGAAAATACTGTCGCCACACCGGCAAGAAAATCGCCTACGGACATTCAATCCAGTCCTGCGCCGGCGCCTTTAGCACTGGCACAGCCATCACCGTTCGAACTCCCGCAGCATTCCTCGAGCAGTAACGACGAATTTGACGAGCTACTGGCGCTCCTTGGTAACATCAATGAGCCATCAGAAGACACCAAAAACAAAGAGGTCTCAGCGGCACAAACCGCGCCTCCGATACTGGATGACATCCAGCCTTCCCAAACCTCCAATCAACGGGGTGCGCCTCTAGCAATAATCGAAGAAGTCACCCCGATGCCTAGCAATAACACCGAGATCGGTCAGGGATTTGTTGAATGGCTTAAGAAAGGCATCGCATCCCGGACCATTATTATCAACGATACCAAAGCGCTGGTTCACACCGTAGCAGGGACCGCTATGCTGGTAACGCCTGGAATATTCAAGCGCTACGTCCTTGAGTTCCCCCACATCGAACAGCAGGCCAAAGTACAGCAAGTCAGCGCCTGGCAGCTGGTTCAACGCAGTTTCGAGAAACAAAAACTTCATCGAAAAACGCATAAGAGTCTGAATATTTGGACCTGCGACGTTGTTGGACCTCGAAAATCCAAGCAGCTCAAGGGTTACCTACTTGTAGACCCGCGAACAATCTTCTCTGAGGTCCCCTTCGACAATATCAGCCTGTCCTTGAAGTCAGAAGTAACGGAGCCGCCACAATGACGACGCCCTCGAATCTGACGGAGGAATACATCTTTGCCCATGATCTACGACCTGCCAGTGCAAAGATCTATCGTGCCTCGACCAAAGCACTACTTAAGCATTTCCGAACGGCCTCAGTTGAGGAGATAGATCATCGTGCGATTCTGGCATGGCGAAAAAAAGTCCTTGAGAAGGGATTATCCAAACGCAGCTGGAACACCTATTCAAATCACCTTCGAACTGTTTGGGGTTACGCCATAGAACACGGCCTGATGACACATACCTCGATCAACCCATTCAAGAAAACCAGCGTTATCCCACCTAAGCGAGCCAGCAAGACAATCAATGGAGACGCTATCCAACGAGCACGCAACTGGCTCACATCCCTTGTAGGCCAAGAACGTTGTACGCATGAACGCAGCCAGATAACACCAGCATGGTTCTGGCTCAGCGTTTTCGAGATGTTTTATTACACAGGCATACGCCTGAATGCCCTGCTGTGCCTGCGCTACAAAGATATCGACTGGGACAGCCAGATGATCTTGGTCCGCGGTGAAACAGAGAAGACCCATCGGGAGTTTTTCCTCCCCATTATGGAAGGACTCGCTCCACACTTATCCAGGATCCTGGGGGAGGCCGAGAAAATTGGTTTTTCACCAGACGATCAGCTGTTCAACGTCAACAGATTCTCTCGTCACTTCCATGGCAAGGAAATGAACATCGACCAGGTGGAGTCAATGTACGGCAAGCTCACCGATAAGATCGGCGTGCGCATGACCCCTCACCGCTTCAGGCACACATTAGCAACAGACCTGATGAAGCAGCCTGAGCGAAACATTCATCTCACGAAAAGCCTGCTGAATCACTCGAATCTAGCGACAACGATGAATTACATTGAGGCGGACTACGACCATATGCGTGCTGTTCTGCATGAGCGAAGCCTGGCTCAGGGCGCTCTAAGCCGAGTGAGACGGGTTGATCCAAGTGGCACACCCTCTACCCCCTTACCCGCCAAGATAGGTGTGCACTCAAAGGATACCGCTCAACCAGAGCCCAAGAAGTTGCCAGCTCCACAACAATCTAGCAGCACAGAGGTCAGTATTGATCGGCCGACCAAGTCGACTGGCCGAAGCGCGCTACAGAGGGCTCTCGAGCTCGCATCTGCGCAACTGCATCGCGAGTCAATAACATGCTCTATGGACCCACCAGTAGATCAAGTAGAGCAGAGTCTACTATTGACGCTAATGGCGAGCGGGCTTGGTGTCGGCACATTCAGGAAACGCACCTCAACTGAGCATTCAATGCGAAGCTCATCATTTTCTCGAGCATCGCCCTAGTACGCTCATAAGCAAAGCGCACTGCCTATAGGGAATTCTGGTTGGCCAGAGGCTTTCGCTTGCCCGGAATAAAGCGCCATGTCGAAATCCGGCTTTTTTCAGACGAACGGTACGACTTTGCTCCAGGCACAAAAAAAGGCGCCATAAAGGCGCCTTTTTTCACTAAATATGGTCGGGGTAGGGGGATTCGAACTCCCGACATCCTGCTCCCAAAGCAGGCGCGCTACCGGACTGCGCTATACCCCGGAATGCGCATCGCAAAACCGATGCACATTGACATCATGACGAACCGAAACTACTGTTCGCCTCAGACGGCTGCATGTCTACGGCGATATCTAAGTGCTGTAACACTTTCCAAAACCGTAAAACCGCCTTTAATCAGAGCTATAACCTCTGACTCTAAGATTTGATTCCAGCGCTAACTGGTCTCAAAAATGGTGGGTCGTGTGGGATTCGAACCTACGACCAATTGGTTAAAAGCCAACTGCTCTACCAACTGAGCTAACGACCCAAATATGGTCGGGGTAGGGGGATTCGAACTCCCGACATCCTGCTCCCAAAGCAGGCGCGCTACCGGACTGCGCTATACCCCGATTTGAAATTGGCTCCGTGACCAGGACTCGAACCTGGGACCCAATGATTAACAGTCATTTGCTCTACCGACTGAGCTATCACGGAACTACATATTTCAAATTTACTGCTGTGTAACCTTCTCTTCGACCCTGTCCGTATCGCTACGTTAGCATCTCTGAGGCGCGCTATTCTACAATCTTAAAAACCCCTGTCAACCCTTTAAATTGCTTTTAAGACAATGATTTGCGCTTCTTTCTGATTTCTTCTTGGGGAGAAGAAACCCGTGGGCTGACGTTGCTGCGGGGCGCACTTTACAAGCCTTTGCCTTACAGTTCAACGCCCTATCGAAAAAAAAGGCCTCGCAATGCGAGGCCTCTTGTTATTACACCGGTTGCAGGTCTTAGTGGAAGACGATTTCGTCGTCTTTCACCGTTGCCGTGACGCGAGTGCCCGGCATAAAGCTGCCCGACAGGATCAACTGTGCCAGCGGGTTCTCGATCCAGCGCTGGATCGCACGCTTCAACGGCCGTGCGCCATACACCGGGTCGTAGCCCACTGCGATCAGCTTGTCCAACGCCTCGCCGCTCAGCTCAAGGTCGAGCTCACGCTCAGCCAGGCGACTGCGCAGGCGGCCCAACTGGATTTCGGTGATACCCGCAATCTGATCCCGTGCCAGAGGCTCGAAGATCACCACTTCATCCACCCGGTTGATGAATTCCGGGCGGAAGTGGGTGGTCAAGGCGTCCATCACCGCTGCGCGCTGGGCCTCGCGATCCCCCACCAGTTCCTGGATCTGTGCCGAGCCCAGGTTGGAGGTCATCACGATCACCGTATTGCGAAAGTCCACCGTACGCCCGTGGCTGTCCGTCAAGCGACCATCTTCCAGCACCTGCAGCAAAATGTTGAACACATCCGGGTGCGCCTTCTCGACCTCATCCAGCAGGATCACCGAGTAAGGCTTGCGTCGCACGGCTTCGGTCAGGTAACCGCCCTCCTCGTAGCCCACATAGCCTGGTGGTGCGCCGATCAGGCGAGCCACCGAGTGTTTCTCCATGAACTCGGACATATCAATGCGCACCATGGCCTCTTCAGTATCAAAGAGGAACTCGGCCAGGGCCTTGCACAGCTCAGTCTTACCTACGCCGGTCGGGCCGAGGAACATGAACGAGCCGCTTGGACGGTTCGGGTCGGACAAGCCGGCACGGGAGCGCCGTACCGCATTGGATACCGCCACCACAGCCTCTTCCTGACCGATGACGCGCTGGTGCAACAAACTTTCCATTTTCAGCAGTTTGTCGCGCTCGCCTTCGAGCATTTTCGAGACAGGAATGCCGGTCCACTTGGAGACCACTTCGGCGATCTCCTCCTCGGTCACCTTGCTGCGCAGCAACTGGTTCTCAGGCTTGCCGTGCTGGTCGACCATCTGCAGGCTGCGTTCCAGGTCCGGAATCACACCATATTGCAACTCAGCCATGCGGCTCAGATCGCCTTTACGACGCGCGGCTTCCAGTTCCTGACGGGACTGCTCGATTTTCTGCTGGATCTGCGCCGAACCCTGTACTTCGGCTTTTTCCGAGGTCCAGATTTCTTCGAGGTCCGAATACTCACGCTCCAGACGGACGATTTCTTCCTGAAGTTTTTCCAGGCGTTTCTTCGCTGCCTCGTCCTCTTCTTTCTTCAACGCCTGGGATTCTACTTTCAGTTGAATCAGGCGCCGATCCAGGCGGTCGAGCACTTCCGGCTTGGAGTCAATCTCCATGCGAATGCGGCTGGCCGCTTCGTCGATCAGGTCGATGGCCTTGTCCGGCAACTGACGATCGGTGATGTAGCGATGGCTCAGCTTGGCCGCCGCAATGATCGCGCCATCAGTGATCGCCACCTTATGGTGGACCTCATAGCGCTCTTTCAGGCCCCGCAGGATCGCGATGGTGTCTTCTTCGCTTGGTTCTTCCACCAGCACTTTCTGGAAACGCCGCTCAAGGGCCGCATCCTTTTCAATGTACTGACGGTATTCGTTGAGCGTGGTCGCACCGACGCAATGCAACTCGCCCCGCGCCAAGGCCGGCTTGAGCATGTTGCCAGCATCCATCGAGCCTTCGCCTTTACCGGCGCCAACCATGGTGTGCAGTTCGTCGATAAACAGAATGATCTGGCCTTCCTGCTTCGACAATTCATTAAGCAGGGATTTCAGTCGTTCTTCGAACTCACCACGGAACTTGGCACCGGCGATCAGGGCCCCCATGTCCAGGGACAACAGGCGCTTGCCTTTCAAGCCGTCCGGCACTTCACCATTAATGATGCGCTGGGCCAGGCCCTCGGCAATCGCGGTTTTACCCACGCCAGGCTCACCGATCAGCACCGGGTTGTTCTTGGTGCGGCGTTGCAGAACCTGGATAGTGCGGCGGATTTCGTCGTCACGACCGATCACCGGGTCGAGCTTGCCTTCTTCGGCGCGCTTGGTCAGGTCGACGGTATATTTGTCCAGGGCCTGACGCGACTCCTCATGGTTGGGGTCGTTCACGGCCTCGCCGCCACGCAGGTTGTTGATGGCGTTTTCCAGAGCTTTCTTGCTCACGCCCTGGCCCAGCAACAATTTGCCAAGCTTACTGTTGTCGTCCATAGCGGCGAGCAGCACCAGTTCGCTGGAGATGAACTGGTCACCCTTCTGCTGGGCCAGTCGGTCCGCCTGATTGAGCAGGCGCGCCAGGTCCTGGGACATATTCACGTCGCCGGTAGGGTTTTGAATTTTCGGCAGTTGGTCGAGCTCTTTGCTCAACTCCTTGCGCAGGCTGTTGATGTCAAAGCCCACCTGCATCAACAAGGGTTTGATAGAGCCACCTTGTTGCTCCAGGAGCGCCTGCATCAAGTGTGCCGGCTCAATCGCCGGATGGTCGAGGCCGACCGCCAGGGATTGGGAGTCCGATAAGGCCAACTGCAATTTGCTGGTTAAACGATCAATACGCATTAGTCACCTTCCTTTTGAGCAGGCCGGAGCTATGAACAAACACATCCTGAATGAAGAAACCTGCCAGATACCCTTATAGATGGGGTGGATTCTGGGGGTTTCAAGCGGCGGACGGTTGATACAGGTCAGGACAGTCTAGCGTTCAAGCCAGATAAGGGAGGCGAATCGGCCCGTACGCGGGCTGCGGCGATAAGAAAAGAAGCGTGGATCGGTCACGGTGCAAAAACCACCACCATATACAGCGGTGACACCGTTTGCTGCCAGACGCAGGCGCGCCAGCTGGTAGATGTCGGCCATGAACTTGCCGGGGTTGTGGCTGGGAACAAAGGCTTCAGCGGTGGCCGGCAGTTGCTGCATGAAGGCTTCACGTACTTCCGGGCCGACCTCAAAGGCTTGCGGGCCAATGGCTGGGCCGAGCCAGACCAGGACGTCTTCAGGAGCAGTATCCAGGCTTTCGAATACAGCCTCCAGTACGCCAGCCGCCAAGCCACGCCAACCGGCATGGGCTGCGGCAACCCGGGTACCCGCCCGATTACAGAACAGCGCAGGCAGGCAATCGGCGGTCATGGATGTGCAAGCGATGCCGGGGGTGCTGGTCCAACTGCCATCTGCCTCGACAGTACGGCCTGGATCGGCCTCAACCACGTGAGTACCGTGGACCTGGCGCAACCAGGCAGGCCGGATATCGAAGGCGCCGCTCAGACGCCGGCGATTTTCAAGGACTGCCTCAAGGCTGTCCTCGACGTGATCGCCCAGGTTAAGGCTGTCGAACGGCGCCAGACTGACGCCGCCCGCACGAGTGGTGACGCAGGCTTTGACCTGAGACGGCGCGGGCCAGTCAGGAATCAGCCAGTCACTCATCCGATAAACGCCTCACGATCCTGCTTGAGCAGCGACAACAACCAGACCAGGTCGTCTGGAAGTGGCGATTCCCAGCTCATGCGCTTACCGCTCGTCGGATGATCCAGTTCCAGGAAGCGTGCGTGCAGTGCCTGGCGCGGGAAGGACTTCAGCGATTCGACCATTGTCTGGCTTGCCGCCGGCGGAATACGGAAGCGCCCACCGTAGGCAGGATCGCCGACCAACGGGAAGTTGATATGCGCCATGTGCACGCGAATCTGGTGGGTGCGCCCGGTTTCCAGCTTGACCCGCACATGGGTGTGGGAGCGGAAACGCTCCAGCACACGGTAGTGGCTAACGGCTTGCTTGCCGCCTTCCATCACCGCCATACGCTGGCGCTGCTGGCCGTGGCGACCAATCGGTGCGTTGATCTTGCCCCCGGCCACCACCACACCGATCACGATGCACTCGTAGATCCGGCTGACGCTGCGACTCTGCAACTGAGTAACAAGCTGCGTCTGCGCCTGAATGGTCTTGGCCACCACCATCAAACCGGTGGTGTCCTTGTCCAGACGGTGCACGATGCCGCAGCGCGGGACATTGATGATGTCCGGGACGTGGTGCAACAGGGCATTGAGCAAAGTGCCATCAGCGTGCCCGGCAGCCGGGTGAACCACCAGGCCAGCGGGTTTGTTGATGACCAGGATGTCGTCGTCTTCATAGACGATATCCAGCTCGATGTCCTGGGCGACCCATTCTCCCTGGGCTTCCTGCTCGGCAGTCAGCTCAAGAATCGCACCGCCATGGACTATGTCTCGCGGGCGGATAACCGCTCCATCCACAGTCAGGCGGCCGTCTTTGATCCAGGCGGAAAGGCGCGAGCGCGAGTGCTCAGCGAATAATTGTGCGGCGACTTGATCGAGGCGTTGGCCGCCCAATTCGGACGGCACCTCTGCGCGAAGTTCAATTTTATCGGACATGCTCAGACTAGGCGTGGCACAGCCTTTGGTTTCGGCTGCGCGCTTGTGGTTAAATACGGCGTCTTTTGCCCCGAGGCTTTCAACGGGGCGCTCATCATAACAGGACGGCCCCGCCCAAGACAGCGGCCGTCATAGGGACGCAAGCCGCCATGCAAGTGAAACACCTGCTGCTGATCGCCATCCTCGCCATGACTGCTGCTTGCTCGTCAACAAAGGACGTCGTCGACGAAAACCTGAGCGAAGTCGAGCTGTACCAGCAAGCTCAGACAGACCTGGACAATAATAGCTACACCAGCGCCACAGCGAAGCTGAAGGCATTGGAGTCGCGCTACCCATTCGGCCGCTATGCCGACCAGGCCCAGTTGGAGCTGATCTACGCCAACTACAAGAACGCCGAGCCGGAAGCTGCCAAGTCCGCTGCCGAGCGTTTTATCCGCCTGCACCCACAGCACCCGAACGTGGACTACGCCTACTACATGAAGGGCCTGACCTCGTTCGACCAGGACGTTGGCCTGCTGGCGCGCTTCCTGCCGCTGGACATGACCAAGCGTGACCCGGGCGCTGCACGCGACTCCTACAACGAGTTCGCCCAGCTGACCAGCCGCTACCCCAACAGCCGCTACGCGCCGGACGCCAAGCAGCGCATGATCTACCTGCGCAACCTGCTGGCCTCCTACGAAATCCACGTGGCTCACTACTACCTGACCCGTCAGGCCTACGTAGCTGCCGCCAACCGTGGCCGCTATGTTGTGGAGAACTTCCAGGAAACCCCATCCGTGGGCGACGGCCTGGCGGTGATGACCGAGGCTTACCAGCGTCTGCACCTGGACACGCTGGCGACCACCAGCCTGGAAACCCTGAAGCTCAACTACCCAGATCACCCAAGCCTGAAAGACGGCCAGTTCGTGCCTCAGGTTGCCGAAGCCGACAACCGTTCGTGGCTGAGCAAGTACACCTTGGGCCTGATCGAGTCTCGTCCGCCACTGCCGCCGGGTGAAACCCGCGCCAACCAGGACGTGATCAAGCAGTACCAGGACGCCAAGGATGCCATCCCTTCGGACCTCAAGCCTCACGACGAGAACGGCGACGTTATCGAAGAAGAGGAGCCGCAGGCCCTTGGCAACAACGAAGACCGTTCGTGGTTCAGCTACATGACCTTCGGTGTGTTCGACTGATTGTTCGACGCAACGCAAAAGGGAGCTCTGAACGAGCTCCCTTTTTTATGAGCGAGTATTTATTGCGCTGTGCGCCTGTGGCCAGCTTGGCTAAACTGGCGCATTCCTTGTCGAGAAACTGCCCATCATGCTTCGTCTACTGTTCTGGATTGCCGTCATTGCTGCCGCGGTATGGTTCTGGCGCAAATTCAAAAACCCTGCAGCCCGCCAGCAACGACCTGCCGAGCCGAACGCAGCGCTGATGGTGCGATGCGCCCACTGCGGCGTGCACCTGCCGCAGGATCGCGCACTGAGTTCGCGCCAGGAGTGGTACTGCACCCAGGCGCATCTGGAACAAGGGCCGAAGTCTATCCAGCGTTGAGGCGACCTGCCGGGGCATAAGGCGCCGGATCAATGATCGGAGCCCGCCCCAACAGCAAGTCGGCGAACAACTGGCAGGAGGCCGGTGCGAGCACCAGGCCATTGCGGTAATGCCCGCAATTGAGCCACAAGCCCTGAAAGCCGGGAACCTCTCCGATATAGGGGATACCTTCCGGCGAACCGGGCCGCAACCCCGCCCAATGCCCGACCACCTCGGCGTCCGCCAAGGCGGGGATCAGTTCCACCGCAGACGCCTTGAGGCTCGCCAACGCAGTTTCGGTCGGCGTCTTGTCGAACCCCTCATGTTCCAATGTGCTTCCAATCAGAATGTGCCCATCGCGGCGGGGGATTGCATAGCGCCCCTTGGCCAAGACCATGCTGGATAAAAAGTCGGACGCGCACTTGTACAGGATCATTTGGCCTTTGACCGGCTCCACGGGAAGGGTCATGCCCAGTGTGCTCAGCAACTGCCCGCTCCAGGCCCCGGCGGCGAGCACCACCTGATCGGCAAAAACCGGTCCCGTCGCAGTGTTCACCCCCACCACGCGATTGTTGTTCTGCACAAAACCCGACACTTCGCAGTGCTCGTGAATCGTCACATCCGGCAACGCCAGCAGCGCCGCTTTCAAGGATTTTACCAGGCGCGGGTTGCGCACATTGGCCACATCGGCCATGTAGATCGCCCGGGAGTAACCGCCTCCCAGCGCCGGCACGGCATCATGAGCCTGGGACACGTCCACCTTGCTCAATGGCCGCCCTTCACGCGCAGCCCAGGCCAGTGCATCAGCTTCATCATCCAGGTCAAGCCAGTACAAACCCGTGGTATGGACCTCGGGATCGACACCGGTCGCAGCAAACAAACGCTGTGCCAGCTGCGGATAGAAATCCTGGGACCAATGGGCCAATGCAGTCACGGCCGGGCTATAACGCCATGGATACAACGGCGAGACAATTCCGCCACCTGCCCAGGAAGACTCCTGCCCAAGCCCCGCACGCTCCAGCAGCATGACTGCCCGCCCTTCTCTGGCAAGGTTGTACGCCGTCAACAGCCCGATTACTCCGCCGCCGACAATCACCACTTGCTGTTGCTTTGCCATCATCTGATCCCGCCGATAAACAGGGAAAGGCGCGCCCGGCGCCCACTCTTCAAGCACTCTCATCACTGCCCCCAGCAGACTTTGCGCGACATTTCAGGCGCCGCTCCCGGGTTGCTTCGCATACCGGTGCTGCTCAAGCTGAAAGCTGCACACGCGTCGTCCGCCATGACTGAGTCCACAGCAGGCGTAGCGAGCAAGTCGAAATCCTGGGGGTTTAAAATCGCACTGATTCTATAGTGATCGTTGCCCGCAATGACGCCGCCCGCATCAATAAAAGTGCCATCTCTGGTATATGCGCGCTCCAGATGCTGGGCTTGCTCGCTCAACAACGCGACGATTTGCGCGCGATACACCTTTTTTACCTGGCCGATGTACCCGGGATACGCAATGCCAGCCAACAACGCAACGATCGCCACGGCGATCAATAACTCCATCAGGGTAAAGCCCTGGCTATCCATGCCCATCCCATTGCTCCTTATTGAAGTTGCCGCCATGAAATCCGTCGAAACCTGACGTTGCCGCCCTCCTCCACCCGGGCATAAACCGACTCCAACACCGTGCGCGATTGGCCTGCAAGGCCCACGGCAGTGATGCGAAAGAGCGCTGCCCGTGTACCGGGCGGCAAATGAGCCAGCCCTGCTCCTTCCCCCAGGGATTGAACGCCATAAAATCCGCCCCTCAAGGCCAACCAGGTGACCGCTGAGACAGGGTTTGCCCCGGCGCCAGTCAAGGAAAATGCTTCATTGGGCGGCGCACACGTAATAACCGAGTGGCACACAGGCATCGCAGGGCCGCCCCTCTGCACAACCGACTCCCCCCGCCGCAAACCGCTTTCAGCAGACTGAAAGGATTGATTACGCTGCCACAGGCTACTCGCGACTTTTTGCTGGGCGACCGCCCCCTGTATCGACGAAAGCCCCACCTGCGATAACAACAGCAGGAATACCAGACTGATCAGCAGCACCATCCCGTTCTGCCGTACCCGAATACCGCCTAGCATCGACATCACCCCTAACCCAACCGATTTCGCAGCGCCGCGACGACACTGTAGGTCTGGTCCTTAACCCGCCCAGCTGGGTCTTGCAGAGTCAAGGAGATACGCACACTACGTACCAAAGAACTGTCAGCCGGATGGCTGTCGTAACGCACCACAACCGTTGATGCAGGTTCAGCCGCCAAGCCAAAACTGATGTCGAATGCCCGCACGTTATCAATCAGTACCGCCTTTGCCGGTGCTGCCGGAGTACTGACCTTCAACTGGCCCGATTCATAGGTGTACGTAAGCTGGCGTACGCCAAAGCGGATCAGGCCAGGTGCGGCGGCAGGCGCTGCCCCCTCATACGCATGGGCCGTCTCCTTGCAGTCGGACAACACCGTCCAGTCGGGCTTGCCAGCGCCGTCACCGACGTGCGCGGTGACCAGCGTCAGCGACCTTGAACTTCCCGACGCGTCCCAGCTTATCGGTCGGTCGAAGGCGGCCGGGGCGTTGTCGATAACGGTGGCTGCCAAACATCCCAACATGCCTGCCTGACGAATGTCCTGTGTGATCTTGCCCAGGGCAAGCCGCGCATCATCCTGCAGCACCATGGCGGCCTGCTGGCTGTCGTGAGTCAATCGTGAACTTATGAGCACCTGACTCACCCCCAACACCAGCACCAGCCCGACGGCGAGTGCGAGCAACAACTCCACCAGGCTGAAACCTCGGGCATGGCGATTCATTGCAAGGCTCCCTGCTCACTGGTGACTCGGCTGGTCAGCGTGAAGGTTTCCCGTGCTCCTGGGGTGCCTGCTGAGCGGCGATCCTCCCAACTGATGCTGATGGTGACCTCATGCCCGCTTACCGCCACGGAACCCTTGGCATCCTTGCCAGCAAAACCAATGATATTGGCCTCGAAATCGTGCAGGTCCAGGTCGCGCACACTGGCGGCCGAAGTGTTGGGCGGCCCCGACTCGTCCCTCCCCCACGTGTAATCCGCACCAGCATTGGCGCGAATTCGGTCGAGCATGTCGTAGGCGATAAAGCTGGCTTGGCTGATCATCCTGGCGCTGTCGGTGTACTTGAGCGCGTTGAGCTGAAGCATTGCAGCGCCCATCAGGCCGACAGCCAGGATCAACAGCGCTATCAGCACCTCGATCAGCGTCATGCCGGATTGGTGCCGATGCGCGGTACGCAGAAAAAATCGATTCGGGCGGGCAGGCATTACCGTCGTCATCCATGTCGAAGGCCGGAAAAAAGCAGGCAAACCCTGCTGTGCGATCCAAGACTAGCGGCGGATTTCGAGCAGCGCTGCTGCCGGAACAAAGGGAAATACTTTGGACATAAAGGCCATCACCCAGCATTCGGGGCCAGGCGCTATACCTAGGTCTGCAGCTCGAAGATTCACTCGCGTCCACGGAGGGAACGCACATGTCACAACGAGGGTTCACCCTGATTGAAATGCTGCTGGGGCTGATCGTCACCAGCTGTCTCGCGCAATTGGCCGTACCCGGTTTCAAAGGTTTGCTTGAATCGCAGCAACGACAAAACGTGGCCCAATCACTTGCCGCCGGGCTGCGTTACGCGCGCATGGAGGCCATCACACGCAATCAGGCGGTGGTCATTCATGCAAACGACAGGGACTGGAGCCTGGGGTGGCGCGTGATACTGGATGCCAGTGGACGCGGCCATCAGGACGACGACAACCCGGTGCTGCTGGAGCGCCAGGGCGATGGTCGCGTGCCAGTGGCAGGTAATGGCCCGGTCACGGACCAGGTGCGTTTCAGCGGCTTGGGAGAACCGGTTTTCGCCGGCGGAGGCTTCCGTGCCGGCACCGTGCATGTGTGCGACACGAGCCAGGCACAGAGCCTGTATCAGATCGTGCTGGCCCCCAGCGGTCGCATCAGTCTGCGCAGTGACAAGACCGAGCAGGCATTATGCCGAGCCGATGCCGGCATTGTTGGCGTCAGAGCAGCGAGCGGACCCGCAGTTCCTTCGGCATCGAAAACGTGATGTTCTCTTCACGACCTGCCAGCTCATCGGCGCCAGTAGCGCCCCAGGCCTGCAACTGCTGGATCACGCCGCGTACCAGCACTTCCGGTGCGGAGGCGCCTGCCGTGATGCCGATACGCTCGACACCATCGAACCAACTGCGCTGCATGTCTTCGGCACCGTCGATCAGGTACGCCGGCGTAGCCATGCGCTCGGCCAGTTCACGCAGGCGGTTGGAGTTGGAGCTGTTAGGGCTGCCGACCACCAGCACTACGTCACACTCATTTGCCAGTTGCTTGACCGCATCCTGGCGGTTTTGCGTGGCGTAGCAGATGTCGTCCTTGCGAGGGCCGCCAATGGCCGGGAACCGCGTGCGCAGGGCATCGATTACGCGGCTGGTGTCGTCCATGGACAAGGTGGTCTGGGTCACGAAGGCCAGGCGTTCCGGATTGTGCACCTGCAAGTTGGCGACGTCTTTCTCGTCCTCGACCAGGTAGATAGCACCGCCGTTGCTGGCGTCATATTGGCCCATGGTGCCTTCGACTTCCGGGTGACCGGCGTGGCCGATCAGGATGCACTCACGACCGTCGCGGCTGTAGCGCGCCACTTCGATATGCACCTTGGTCACCAGTGGGCAGGTGGCATCGAACACCTTGAGGCCACGGCCTGCCGCTTCGGTCCGTACAGCCTGGGAAACACCGTGGGCACTGAAGATGACGATCACGTCGTCGGGCACCTGATCGAGTTCTTCGACAAAGATCGCCCCGCGCGCGCGCAAGTCTTCGACCACAAATTTGTTATGGACGACTTCATGGCGCACATAAATCGGCGGCCCGAAGACTTCCAGGGCGCGATTGACGATTTCGATCGCCCGGTCCACGCCGGCGCAGAAGCCACGGGGGTTGGCGAGTTTGATTTGCATGCTGTGCCTCGTGTATTGCAGCCACATTGAGTCGATTTGACACTGACTCAACCGACAATGGAGATCAAAGGTGGGAGGGGGCTTGCTCCCGATACAGGTATATCAGTCTGCACATTTAGCTGATACACCGCTATCGGGAGAAAGCCCCCTCCCACATTTTAGACCGCGTACGGTCGGTTACAGCGCTTTGACGTCGATAATCTCGACGTCAAAGGTCAACGTCTTGCCGGCCAACGGGTGATTGAAGTCGATGGTCACTTGCGCGTCATCAAATACTTTCACCACGCCAGGCAATTCAGTGTTCGCCGCATCATTGAAGATCACCAGCAAGCCTTCCGACAGGTCCATGCCTTCGAACTGCGAACGCGGGATGATCTGCACGTTTTGCGGGTTGGGCTGGCCGAAGGCGTTTTCCGGCAGGATCTGCAGGGTGCGCTTGTCACCGGCCTTGAAGCCGAACAGCGCCGCTTCAAAACCCGGCAGCAGGTTGCCGTCGCCAACCTTGAAGGTCGCCGGCGCTTTGTCGAAGGTACTGTCGACCGTGTCGCCATTCTCCAGGCGCAGTGCGAAATGCAAAGTGACTTCCGTGTTCTGGCCGATGCGTTGCTCAGCCAATACCTGATCAGTCATTGACGGTTTCTCCGGTTTTCTTGCTCTTGAACATATCCAGCGCCAGCATGATTGCGCCGACGGTGATGGCGCTGTCGGCAAAGTTGAACGCCGGGAAGTAGTGGCGGTTCTGCCAATGCACCAGGATAAAGTCGATCACATGGCCGAGGGCAATGCGGTCGTACAGGTTGCCCAGCGCACCACCCAGCACCAGGGCCAAGGCGATCGCCAGCCAGGTGTCATCACGGCCCAGGCGTTTGAGCCAGACCACGAGTACCGCACTGACCACCACGGCGATCAGGGCGAACAGCCAGCGCTGCCAGCCGCCACTGTCAGCCAGGAAGCTGAAGGCGGCGCCGGTGTTGTAGGCCAGGGTCCAGCTGAAGTAATCCGGGATCACCACAATTTGCTGGAACATTTCCAGGGAGCCCTCGAAGTGAGCCTTGCTGACCTGGTCAATGACCAGGACCAGCAGGCTCAGTACGAGCCAGCCCAGACGTCCGAAACGACTGGCTGCATTAGGCATAGTGGCGAACCTCGCCTTCACCGCTGATGTTGTCGACACAACGACCGCAGATTTCCGGGTGCTCAGGGTTCACGCCGACGTCTTCACGGCAGTGCCAGCAACGAGCGCACTTGGGGAAGGCCGACTTGACCACTTTGAGCTTAAGGCCAGGCACCTCGGTAGCCACCGCATCTGCCGGAGCCTGGGTAAACGGCGCCAGGCTCGCGGTAGAGGTGATCAGCACGAAGCGCAGCTCGTTGCTCAGCTTGGCCAGGTCGGCGGTCAGGCCGTCCTCGGCAAACAGGGTGACTTCGGCTTGCAGGTTGCCACCCACGGCCTTGGCGGCACGCTGGACTTCCAGTTCCTTGTTCACCGCAACCTTGACGGCCATCACGCCTTCCCAGTACTCGCGGCCCAGTTCGAAGTCGGCCGGCAGTTCGGTCAGGCCTTCGTACCAGGTGTTGAGCATGACGGACTCGTTACGCTCGCCCGGCAGGTACTCCCACAGTTCGTCAGCGGTGAATGCCAGGATCGGTGCGATCCAGCGCACCAGCGCTTCGCTGATGTGGTACAGCGCGGTCTGCGCCGAACGGCGCGCCTTGCTGTTGGCGCCAGTGGTGTACTGGCGGTCCTTGATGATGTCGAGGTAGAAACCGCCCAGCTCCTGCACGCAGAAGTTGTGGATCTTGGAGTAGACGTTCCAGAAGCGGTATTCGCCGTAGTGCTCCTGCAACTCGCGCTGCAGCAACAGGGTACGGTCCACAGCCCAACGGTCGAGGGCGAGCATGTCTTCGGCCGGCAGCAGGTCGGTAGCCGGGTTGAAGCCGGTCAGGTTCGACAGCATGAAGCGTGCGGTATTGCGGATACGACGGTAGGCGTCGGCGCTGCGGGCCAGGATCTGGTCCGACACGGCGATTTCACCCGAGTAATCGGTGGAAGCCACCCACAGGCGCATGATGTCGGCACCCAAGGTGTCGTTGATCTTTTTCGGCTCGATCACGTTCTTCAGCGATTTGGACATCTTGCGGCCCGTCTCGTCGACGGTGAAGCCGTGGGTCAGCAGTTCGCGGTACGGCGCATGGTTGTCGATGGCGCAACCGGTGAGCAACGACGAGTGGAACCAGCCACGGTGTTGGTCCGAACCTTCCAGGTACAGGTCGGCACGCGGGCCGGTCTCGTGGCCCATCGGGTGTGAACCACGCAGCACATGCCAGTGAGTGGTGCCCGAATCGAACCACACGTCGAGGGTGTCGCTGATCTTGTCGTACAGCGGCGCTTCGTCGCCCAGCAGCTCGGCAGCGTCCAGCTTGAACCAGGCTTCGATGCCTTCCTGCTCGACACGCTGGGCCACGACTTCCATCAGCTCGACGGTGCGCGGGTGCAGCTCACCGCTTTCCTTGTTCAGGAAGAACGGGATCGGCACGCCCCAGTTGCGCTGGCGGGAGATGCACCAGTCCGGACGATTGGCGATCATCGAGTGCAGGCGTGCCTGGCCCCAGGCCGGGACGAACCGGGTGTCTTCGATGGCCTTGAGCGAGCGTACACGCAAGGTGTCGCCGCTGGTCGGCTCTTTGTCCATGCCGATAAACCACTGCGCCGTAGCGCGGTAGATCAGCGGGGTCTTGTGACGCCAGCAATGCATGTAGCTGTGCTGGATGGCGGCGGTTTGCATCAACGCACCGACTTCACGCAGCTTTTCGATGATCGGCTGGTCAGCCTTGAAGATGAACTGACCACCGAAGAACTCGAGCGAAGGCACGTATACGCCGTTGCTCTGCACCGGGTTGATGATGTCGTCGTTGACCATGCCGTACTTCTTGCAGATCACGAAGTCGTCCACGCCATAGGCAGGCGAGCAGTGGACAATGCCGGTACCCGAACCCAGCTCGACGTAGTCAGCCAGGTACACCGGCGACAGACGGTCATAGAACGGGTGACGGAAGTTGATCAGTTCCAGCGCGGAGCCGGTGGCGGTGGCGATCACCGAGCCTTGCAACTCGTAGCGGGCAAGGCACGACTCGACCATTTCTTCGGCCAGCACCAACAGGCGATCACCGACATCCACCAGGGCGTAGGTGAATTCCGGGTGCACGTTCAGCGCCTGGTTGGCCGGGATGGTCCACGGGGTAGTGGTCCAGATCACGATGGCAGCCGGCTTGGCCAGGCTTGCCAGGCCGAACGCCTCGGCCAGCTTGGCCTCATCGGCAATCGGGAAGGCCACGTCGATGGTCGACGACTTTTTGTCTTCGTATTCGACTTCCGCTTCGGCCAGGGCCGAACCGCAGTCAAAGCACCAGTTCACGGGCTTGAGACCCTTGAACACGAAGCCGCCCTTGACGATTTCAGCCAAGGCACGGATTTCACCGGCCTCGTTCTTGAAGTTCATGGTCTTGTAGGGGTTGTCCCACTCGCCCAGCACGCCCAGGCGAATGAATTCGGACTTCTGCCCTTCGATCTGCTCGGTGGCGTAGGCACGGCAGAGTTCGCGGGTCTTGTCCGCGCCCAGGTTCTTGCCGTAGGTCACTTCGACTTTGTGCTCGATCGGCAGGCCATGGCAGTCCCAGCCCGGAACGTACGGCGCGTCAAAGCCCGACAGGGTTTTGGAGCGCAGGATCATGTCCTTGAGAATCTTGTTCAGCGCATGACCGATATGAATCGTGCCGTTGGCATAAGGAGGGCCGTCGTGCAGGACGAATTTCGGACGATCCTTGCCAATTTCGCGCAACTTTCCGTACAGGCCAATACTGTCCCAGCGCTGCAGGATCTGCGGTTCGCGCTGTGGCAGGCCGGCCTTCATTGGGAAGGCGGTGTCCGGAAGGTTTAGCGTGGCTTTATAGTCGGTCATTTAAGGCTCTTCGGTTAGCGATGGGCGCTAGGTGCGGCTAGTGCACGGGCGGCGGCGACATCCGCATTGATCGCCGTTTTCAACGCCTCCAGGGAGGCGAAACGCTGCTCTTCACGCAGCTTCTGGTGGAAAACCACCGTCAAACGCCGGTCGTATAAATCACCGGCAAAATCCAAAAGGTGAACTTCCAGGTGGGCCTTGCCATCACCTGCAACCGTGGGCCTGACGCCTATATTGGCGACTCCCGGCCACGATTGGCCGTCGATGTCGACGCTGACCAGGTAAACCCCGGTCAACGGTACACGACGGCGCTTGAGTTGCACGTTGGCAGTTGGCGTGCCCAATTGGCGCGCCAGCTTCTGGCCGTGCAGTACCCGCCCGGCAATGCGGAACGGGCGACCGAGCAAACGCTCGGCCAGGTCGAAGTCGGCGGCAGCCAGGGCGTTACGCACCTGGGTGCTGCTCACGCGCAGGCCGTCCAGTTCGACGGTTTGCGCGGCTTCGACGGTAAAACCCTGGTTGACGCCAGCATGTTGCAGGAAATCGAAGTCCCCGACCCGGTCACAACCGAAATGGAAGTCGTCGCCGACTTCCAGGTGTTGTACACCCAGGCCGTCCACCAGGATGCGGTCGACGAACTCGGCGGCGCTGAGGCTGCGCAAGCGCTGGTTGAAAGCCAGGCAGAGGACGCGGTCCACGCCCTCCTCCGCCAGCAGTTGCAGCTTGTCGCGCAAGCGCGCCAAACGGGCCGGCGCTGTTTCCGGGGTAAAGAACTCCCGCGGTTGTGGCTCGAAAATCACCACGCAGCTGGGCACACCCAACTCGACCGCACGCTCGCGCAACCTTGCCAGGATAGCCTGGTGGCCACGGTGAACACCGTCAAAGTTGCCAATAGTGGCGACGCAGCCCCGATGCTCGGGGCGCAGGTTGTGGAGACCTCGAACCAGCTGCATAACGCGCTTCTTGCTCATAAAGTGGTCGATTATAACCACACCCGGCCCCGGACGACAGGCAACAGCGCAGGCCAAATGGGTCGAATCGATAAAACAATCGTTTTATCGCGGCAAAGTCTCTATCCCAGCGACTTGCGATTGAAATCGCGCAGGCGGAAACCCTGCAACAGCAACATCCCGAAGTACACCACCACGCCCGCCACCACCAACACGCCCAAGCGCATAAAGCGCTCCAGCATATCGCCATCGCCCCAGGCCGGCATCACGTGCATCAAGCCCACCAGCACGGCGGACATCGCAGCCACCGCCACGAGCAACTTGAGGGTAAACATCCCCCAACCCGGCTGTGGTTGATACATCTGCTGTTTGCGCAGTTGATAAAACAGCAGGCCAGCATTGATACAAGCTCCGGCACTGATCGCCAGCGCCAGCCCGGCATGGGCCAAAGGACCGATAAATACCAGGTTGAGCAGTTGCGTGACAATCAGCGTGAAAATCGCGATTTTCACCGGCGTACGGATGTTTTGCTGCGCGTAGAAGCCCGGTGCCAGCACCTTGATCACAATAATGCCGAGCAGGCCGACAGAGTAGGCAACCAGCGCGTGCTGGGTCATCAAGGCGTCATGCGCATCGAATTGCCCGTATTGAAACAGCGAGACCGTCAGCGGCTCGGCCAGGATTCCCAGGGCCAAGGCGCACGGCAACACCAGCAGGAAGCACAGACGCAGGCCCCAATCGAGAATGCGCGAATACTCCTGACGATCCTTGCTGGCGTAGGTGCGTGCCAGGGTGGGCAGCAGGATCGTGCCCAATGCCACGCCAAGCACACCGGATGGCAACTCCATCAAGCGGTCGGCGTAGTACATCCACGATACCGAGCCGGATACCAGCAACGAGGCAAACGCGGTGTTGATGATCAGGGAAATCTGACTGACCGATACCCCGAGTATCGCCGGCAGCATATTGCGCATCACGCGCCAGACGCCGGTGTCCTTGAGGTTCAGGCGTGGCAGTACGAGCATGCCGATTTTTTTCAGGTGCGGCAGTTGGTACAGCAACTGCGCCAGGCCGCCGGCCAGGACCGCCCAGCCCAGGGCCATGACGGGCGGATCGAAATACGGCGTAAGGAACAGCGCAAAAATAATCATGCTGACGTTCAGCAAGGTCGGCACAAAGGCCGGTACCGAGAAACGATTCCAGGTATTGAGGATCGCCCCGGCGAGCGAAGACAGGGAAATCAGCAATATATAAGGAAAGGTCACCCGCAGCAGATCAGTGGTGAGCGCAAACTTTTCCGGCGTATTGGCAAAACCGGGCGCCGTGGCCCAGATCACCCAGGGCGCGGCGAGCATCCCGACGATGGTTACCAGCATCAGTACCAGCGTCAGCAAACCCGAGACGTAGGCGATGAACGTACGAGTCGCCTCCTCACCATGCTGGGTCTTGTATTCGGCCAGAATCGGCACGAACGCCTGGGAAAACGCGCCTTCGGCAAAGATCCGTCGCAGCAGGTTTGGGAGTTTGAAGGCAATAAAGAAGGCATCCGTGGCCATACTGGCGCCAAAGATGCGCGCCAGCAGAGTGTCACGCACAAACCCCAAAACCCGGGAGATCATCGTGATAGAGCTGACCGCAGCCAACGATTTGAGCAGATTCATTGAAAGAGTTTGCGCCTATAGATAAAGAGCAGGCGAACAAAGCGCCCACTTATGCGATACTGCGCGCCTGCAACAGCACAGAGCCAAAGCTCGCGAGTTTACAGGTCAAGCGCCGGAAATAAATCACCCGCCTCTTCAGATCGACCACTCAGCAGTTCGCATCAGCCGCCCTTGACAACCCATCAAGTCATCGGCATGATTCGCGGCCTATTTTGTTTGCTATTTCCTAAAAAGTCTTTCGAGGAGCTCGACGGTGGCCAACACACCTTCCGCCAAAAAACGTGCAAAACAGGCTGAGAAGCGTCGCAGCCACAACGCCAGCCTGCGTTCCATGGTTCGTACCTACATCAAGAATGTAGTTAAAGCCATCGACACCAAAGACGCTGAAAAAGCTCAAGCTGCTTACGTTCTGGCCGTGCCAGTTATCGACCGTATGGCCGATAAAGGCATCATCCACAAGAACAAGGCCGCTCGCCATAAGAGCCGCCTGAATGGCCACATCAAGGCTCTGAGCGTTCCTGCTGCAGCCTAAGTGGTAACAACTGCCACGCAGCCCAGGTTGCGTAACAGTTAAGAAATGCCCCGTACCGAAAGGTCCGGGGCATTTTTGTATGTGCCTGAAAACACGCCCAACAACTGTAGGAGCGAGCTTGCTCGCGAAGATCGTTAACGATGACGCGGGAAGCCTGGCGCCCAGCAGAGTTCTCAGGTTTTTCGCGAGCAAGCTCGCCCCTACAAGGAGTTGACCGGGAATATTCTCAGGGCAAAAAAAACGCCCCGAACCAGTCGGGGCGTTTTTGCTACCGATTGATCAAACCACAATCAATGGTGATGACCGCCTTCACCGTGGACGTGGCCGTGAGCCACTTCTTCCTGGGAAGCATCGCGGATTGCAACGATTTTCACCTGGAAGTTCAGGCGCTGGCCAGCCAGAGGGTGGTTGCCGTCGACAGTCACATCATCGCCGTCCAGGTCACGGATGGTGACGATCTGCATTTGGCCGTCCGGCGCGGAAGCGTGAAACTGCATGCCCACTTCCAGCTCGTCAACGCCTTCGAACATGCTGCGGCTCAACGTGCTGACCAGCTCGGCGGAGTATTCGCCGTAGGCATCTTCAGGTTCTACGGCAACGGTCAGTTCGTCACCGACGTTCTTGCCTTCCAGGGCTTTTTCCAGGCCTGGGATGATGTTACCTGCGCCTTGCAGGTAGACCAGCGGCGCGCCGCCGGCTGAGCTGTCGATGACCTCACCAGCGTCGTTGGTCAGGGTATAGTCGATGGAGACAGCCTTGTTAGCGGCGATCGTCATGGGGCGAGACCTTTTGCATAAGAATGAAGAACGGACAAGTCTAAACAAGGATTTGTCCGAAAGCGAACAGAACCCGGACAGACGGGGCCGACCAACGGTCTCGACGATCACCGGATTCCGCCAGGACGAAGACCTGCACTGGGTTGCCGAGCTGTCCTGCGGCCACACCCAGCACCTGCGCCACCAGCCACCGTGGCAGTCGCGCGCCTGGGTCCTGGACCCCGCGCAACGCCTTGAAAAAATAGGCCAACCCTTTGCGTGCGGCTGGTGTGCGCAAGTGCGCGAATAACGATAACCTTGACGCCTGATTCGCGGTAGGCGCCCATGCATAGGGCGCCACCCAAGCCATGCACCTCCAGAGAATTCGCATGCAGACTTTTTTTATCGCGCCCACCGATTTTGGTGTGGGTCTGACCTCCATCAGCCTTGGGCTGGTGCGCACCCTGGAACGGGCCGGCCTTAAAGTCGGCTTCTTCAAACCGATTGCCCAGCCACACCCGGGCGATACCGGCCCGGAGCGCTCCACTGAGCTGGTGGCACGTACCCACGGCCTGAAGCCACCACACCCCCTGGGCCTGGCCCATGTGGAGCGAATGCTCGGCGACGGCCAACTCGATGAGCTGCTTGAAGAAATCATCACCCTGTATCAGCAGGCCGCCGTAGGCAAAGACGTGCTGATCGTCGAAGGCATGGTGCCGACCCGCAGCGCCAGCTACGCCGCGCGGGTCAACCTGCACCTGGCCAAGAGCCTGGATGCGGAAGTGATCCTGGTCTCGGCGCCGGAGAACGAAGTGCTCACCGAGCTCTCTGGCCGGGTGGAATTGCAGGCCCAACTGTTCGGCGGCCCCAAAGACCCGAAAGTATTGGGCGTGATCCTCAACAAAGTGCGCACCGACGAAAGCATGGAGGCATTCTCGGCGCGCCTTAAAGAGCACTCGCCGTTGTTGCGCAGCGGCGATTTCCGCCTGCTTGGCTGCATCCCCTACCAGCCCGAACTCAATGCCCCGCGCACCCGCGATGTCGCCGACCTGATGGGTGCGCAGGTCCTCAACGCCGGCGACTATGAAACCCGGCGCATGACCAAGATCATCATTTGCGCCCGTACCATGCGCAACACCGTAGAACTGCTCAAGCCCGGCGTCCTGGTGGTCACCCCCGGCGATCGCGACGACATCATCCTCGCCGTCAGCCTGGCCGCGATCAACGGCGTGCCACTGGCCGGGCTGCTGCTGACCAGCGACACCCTGCCCGACCCGCGCATCATGGACCTGTGCCGCGGCGCCTTTCAGGCCGGATTGCCAGTATTGTCAGTGAGCACCGGCTCGTACGATACCGCCAACCAGCTCAATAGCCTCAACAAGGAAATCCCCATCGATGACCGCGAGCGCGCGGAGATCATCACCGACTTCGTCGCCAGCCACCTCGATGCACGCTGGCTGCACCAGCGTTGCGGTACGCCACGGGAGATGCGCCTGTCGCCGGCGGTGTTCCGCTACCAGTTGATCCAACGGGCCCAGGCCGCCAACAAGCGCATCGTGTTGCCCGAGGGCAGCGAGCCGCTGACGGTGCAAGCCGCCGCCATCTGCCAGGCCCGAGGCATTGCCCGCTGCGTGCTGTTGGCCAAACCGGAGGATGTCGAAGCGGTCGCCCGTGCCCAGGGTATCGAGCTACCCGAGGGGCTGGAGATTCTTGACCCGGACCTGATTCGCCAGCGCTATGTCGAGCCGATGGTTGCCTTGCGCAAGACCAAGAGCCTCAACGCCCCCATGGCCGAGCAACAGCTGGAAGACACAGTGGTGATCGCCACCATGATGCTCGCCCTGGACGAAGTGGACGGCCTGGTCTCCGGCGTCATCCACTCCACCGCCAATACCATTCGCCCGGCCCTGCAACTGATCAAGACCGCGCCGGGCTGCACCCTGGTGTCGTCGGTGTTCTTCATGCTGTTCCCCGAGCAGGTGCTGGTATACGGCGACTGCGTGATGAACCCGCACCCGAGCGCCGCAGAACTGGCGGAAATCGCCCTGCAAAGCGCCGACTCGGCCGCCGCGTTCGGCATCACGCCACGCGTGGCGATGATCAGCTATTCCAGCGGTGATTCGGCCAGCGGCGAAGAAGTGGAAAAAGTCCGCGAAGCCACCCTGCTCGCCCACGAACAGCAAAGCTCGCTGCTGATCGACGGACCGCTGCAATACGACGCCGCCGCCAATGAAAGCGTGGCCCGGCAATTGGCGCCCAACAGTCAGGTGGCGGGCAAGGCTACGGTGTTCGTGTTCCCCGACCTGAACACCGGCAACACCACTTACAAAGCCGTGCAACGCAGCGCCGATTGCGTGAGCCTGGGGCCGATGCTCCAGGGCCTGCGCAAACCGGTCAACGACCTGCCGCGCGGCGCCCAGGTAGACGACATCGTGTACACCATCGCGCTGACTGCGATCCAAGCCGCCAACCGACCTATGGATATCTAAATGCTGGATTTTCTACCTGCCGCCGTACGCGGGGTGATCGCTTCGCTGTTGCTGGCGCTGAACACGATCCTGCTGTGCTCGTTCCTGTTTATTGTCGCGCTGTTCAAGGCACTGCCCTTCGCCAAGCGCTTCAGCGAATGGCTGATGAACCACACCCACGAAGCCTGGGTGACCAACAACAAAGGCTGGATGAACCTGGTGCGCCGCACACGCTGGCACCTGAGCGGCCTTGAAGGCCTGGACTATCAGCATTCGTATCTGGTGACCAGCAACCACCAGAGCTGGGTCGATATCATGGTGCTGCAATACGTGCTTAATCGGCGCATTCGCCCGCTGAAGTTTTTCCTCAAGCAAGAGCTGATCTGGGTGCCGGTGATTGGTTTGGCGTGGTGGGCACTGGGCTTTCCGTTCATGAAGCGCTACACCAAGGCTTATCTTGAGAAGCACCCGGAAAAGAAAGGCAAAGACCTGGAAACCACCCGCAAGACCTGTGCGAAGTTTCGCGACAACCCCGTGGGGATTTTCAACTTTGCCGAAGGCACACGGTTTACACCGGGCAAACATGCGCAGCAAAACTCCCCATTCCGCTATTTACTCAAGCCCAAGGCCGGCGGTATTGCGTTTGTGCTGGATGCCATGGGGGAGCAGCTCAAATCACTGGTGAATGTGACCATTCACTACCCTGCCGGGCGTCCCGGCTATTGGGATTTGCTGTGCGGGAATGTGAAGGAGGTGGTGGTGCAGTTTGAAGAGGTGCAGATCCCGGCTGAATTCATTGGCAAGAATTATGAGCAGGATGGGGAGTACCGGTTAGCGTTCCAGGGCTGGATCAACCGGTTGTGGGAAGACAAGGATGCGTTGCTGGAGCAGTTGCACAAAGACTTTCCAGCCAGCCGCTGATCAACATGTGGATGCAATTCAATGTGGGAGCTGGCTTGCCTGCGATAGCGGTGGATCAGCAAAGGATAAATAAACTGACAGTCCGCCATCGCAGGCAAGCCAGCTCCCACATTGACCGAGTCCACATTTGAGAATGTGTAAAAAGCCCGCCACCGATCACTCGGTGGCGGGCTTTTTTGTGCGGCAATAAAGCCTAGATCGCGCCGTGCTGACGCAACAACTCCAGCACTTGCTTGACGCTGTCTTCCAGCGACAAGGCCTGGGTATCGATCACCAGGTCGGCATTCAACGGCACGTCGTACGGGAAGGACTCGCCAGGGATGTTATCCCCACCGGCCGCGTACAAACCTTGCGGATCACGCTCGGCACATACCAGCGGCGACGCCTGCACATAGACGGTCAAGAGGCGATCACTGCCAATCAGCGCCTTGGCCTGTTCACGGCCTTCGGCATCCGGCGCGACAAAAGCCGCCAGGGTCAGCAAACCGGCTTCGTTGAACTGACGCGCCACGTGAGCCGCACGGCGCCAGTTCTCGGTGCGCCCGGCACGGTCCTGAGGCAAGCCTTTGTTCAGGTCATGCCGCAGGTTCTGGCCGTCCAGCACGAATACCGCACGCCCCATGTCGAACAGCTTGCGCTCAACCGCATAGGCCAACGTGCTCTTGCCGGCGCCCGACAAGCCGCTGAACAACACGGTGGCCGGCTGCTGGCCGAAACGCAGGGCACGTTCTTCAGTGGCCACGTGTGCCAATTTGTCGTGCTGCGCTGCACCGCCCTGGCTGGCCGGTGGCGCGATGATCATGCCCGCGGCCACGGTGCCATTGGTCAGACGGTCGATGACGATAAAGGCGCCGGTGGTGCGATTGCTGTCATAGCCATCCAACGCAATGGCGGCATCAAGGCTGACCTTGACCCGGCCAATTTCGTTGAGCTGCAGCGAACTCGCCGGGCCTTCGGCCAGGGTGTTCACGTCCACGCGATGCACGATGCTGGTGATAGAGCCCGGCACGTAGCTGGTAGCGCGCTTGATGTCGTATTTCTTGCCCGGCAGCATCGGTTCTTCAGCCATCCACACGAGCATGGCGTCGAACGCATCGGTCACTTGCGGCACATTGTCGGCATGCACCAACAGGTCGCCACGAGAGATATCGATCTCGTCTTCCATGGTCAGGGTGACGGCCTGGCCTGGGCCGGCGTGCTCCAGCTCACCTTCGAAGGTGACGATGGATTTGACCCGGCTGCGTTTGCGTGACGGCAGCACCACGACTTCGTCGCCTTTGTGCACGATGCCGCTGGCAAGAGTGCCGGCAAAACCACGGAAGTTCAGGTTCGGGCGGTTGACGTACTGCACCGGGAAACGCAGGTCGGTGTAGTTGCGGTCGTTGGCGATCTCGACGGTCTCGAGGATCTCCATCAGCGACTGGCCGGTGTACCAGGGCGAACGCTCGCTCTTGTTCACCACGTTGTCGCCCTTGAGCGCCGACATCGGCACGAAGGCCAGGGTACTTGGCTTGAACGCGATGCCTTCGGCGAACTTCAGGTAATCGGCCTTGATCGACTCGAATACGCTTTGGTCAAAGCCGTTGATGTCCATCTTGTTGACGGCCACCACGATGTGCTTGATGCCCAGCAACGAGGCGATAAAGCTGTGGCGACGGGTCTGGGTCTGCACGCCATAGCGGGCGTCGATCAGGATGATCGCCAGGTCACAGGTGGACGCACCGGTGGCCATGTTGCGGGTGTACTGCTCATGGCCCGGGGTGTCGGCGATGATGAACTTGCGCTTGGCGGTGGAGAAGTAGCGGTAGGCAACATCGATGGTGATGCCCTGCTCACGCTCGGCCTGCAGGCCGTCGACCAGCAAGGCCAGGTCGATGTCATCGCCGGTGGTGCCGGACTTCTTCGAATCGCGGGTGATGGCTTCCAGGTGATCTTCGTAGATCATCTTGGAGTCGTGCAGCAGGCGCCCGATCAGGGTGCTCTTGCCGTCGTCGACGTTGCCGCAGGTCAGGAAGCGCAACATCTCTTTGCGCTCGTGCTGGCCCAGGTAGGCGAGGATGTCCTCGCTGATCAAATCAGATTGATGCGACATGACAGCCCCTTAGAAATAGCCTTGACGTTTTTTATCTTCCATGGAGCCGGCGCCATCGTGGTCGATGACCCGGCCCTGGCGCTCGGAAGTTCGCGTCAGGAGCATTTCCTGAATGATGTCCGTCAGCGTCTCGGCTTCGGACTCCACCGCGCCCGTCAACGGGTAGCAGCCAAGGGTACGGAAACGGACCTTCTTTTTGACGATGCGGGCTTTGTCTTCGTCGGACAGGTGTTCGAGGATGCGGTCGTCGTCGATCATGATCAACGTGCCGTTCTTCTCGATCACTTCGCGCTCGGCGGCGAAGTACAGCGGCACGATCGGGATGCCTTCCAGGTAGATGTACTGCCAGATATCCAGTTCGGTCCAGTTGGACAACGGGAACACGCGGATCGACTCGCCCTTGTTGACGTTGCCGTTGTAAACGTTCCACAGCTCCGGGCGCTGGTTCTTCGGGTCCCAGCGATGCTTGCTGTCGCGGAACGAGTACACGCGCTCTTTGGCACGGGACTTCTCTTCATCGCGACGGGCGCCGCCGAACGCTGCGTCGAAACCATGCTTGTCCAGGGCTTGCTTGAGGCCCTCGGTCTTCATGATATCGGTGTGCTTGGCGCTGCCGTGGGTGAAGGGGTTGATACCCTGCGCCACACCATCCGGGTTGACGTGAGTGATCAGGTCCAGACCAAGCTCTTCGACCATTTTGTCGCGGAACTTGTACATTTCCTGGAATTTCCAGCGCGTGTCGACGTGCATCACTGGGAACGGCAGCTTGCCCGGGAAGAAAGCCTTGCGTGCCAGGTGCAACATCACGGCGGAGTCTTTACCGATCGAGTAGAGCATCACCGGGTTGTCGAACTCGGCGGCGACCTCGCGGATGATGTGGATGCTTTCCGCCTCCAGCTGTTTCAGATGCGTCAGTTTGTCGACCATGGTTACTCACGGAAAAACGATCTTATGGACGGCCAGGCGGGCCGTGTTCGAGCGGGGCATGCTAGCACAGCACCTTCTTCTATTCAGGGCGCCATCTAGATCGAAACGGTATATGAATATACCGGCCAGTTTGGCCGCAAATAGACTCAAGTGTGGGAGGGGGCTTGCTCCCTATAGCAGTGTGTCAGTTAGTACATTTCAATGATCCATCGCCATCGGGAGCAAGCCCCCTCCCACATTCAGTCGCGCTCTAAGGCTCAGATCGGGTTCGGGCAGTCGATAAATAGATGCTCCAGGGCAAAGCGTCGCGCCAGGTAATCGCCCAACGCCTGCACCCCATAGCGCTCGGTGGCGTGATGACCGGCAGCAATGAAGCTGACGTCGTTTTCACGGGCGCTGTGGAAGGTCTGCTCGGAGGCCTCACCGCTCAGGTACAGGTCGACCCCGGCGGCAATCGCCTGGTCGATATAGCCCTGACCACCTCCGGTGCACCAGCCGACGCGGCGGATCATCTGGCTGCCTTCGATCAACAGCGGTTCGCGCCCCATCGCATCCTGCACACGGCGGGCGAAATCACGCGGTGACAAGGGTTCGGCCAGCGACCCGACCAGTCCGACCACCTTGGGGTTGCTCGGGTCCAAAGGGCCTTCGACCGTGATGTCCAGTTGTTTGGCCAGCTGCGCGTTATTGCCCACCTCAGGGTGCAGGTCCAATGGCAGGTGATAGGCCAATAGGCTGATGTCGTGCTTGAGCAGGGTTTTCAGGCGGCGCTGCTTCATGCCGGTGATACACGGGCTCTCGCCCTTCCAGAAATAACCATGATGCACAAGCACCAGATCGGCCCCGGCTTCGACGGCGGCGTCCAGCAGCGCCTGGCTTGCGGTCACACCGCTGACGATGCGCATCACCTGCGGGCGGCCCTCGACCTGCAAGCCATTGGGGCAATAATCGGCAATTTTGGCACTGCCAAGGTAGCGGTCGGCTTCCTCGACGAGGGTGGTAAGGGGGACGGCCATAAAAGACTCCTAAATATCCGGTTCGCAGGCATCGCAGCCTCGTATAATGCGCGACATTATGGGCGCTCGCCCGCCCCCTGCAACCTGTCAGGACTTACTTGATGCTCAAGGCACTGCGTTTTTTTGGATGGCCATTGTTGGCTGGCGTGCTGATCGCGATGCTGATTATTCAGCGTTATCCCCAATGGGTGGGCCTGCCTACCCTGGATGTGAACCTGCAACAAGCACCGCAAACCAACACGGTGGTGCAGGGCCCGGTCACCTATGCCGACGCGGTCACCATTGCGGCCCCTGCGGTGGTCAACCTGTACACCACCAAGGTCATCAACAAACCGGCGCACCCGCTGTTCGAGGACCCGCAGTTTCGCCGCTACTTCGGTGACAACGGCCCCAAGCAGCGCCGCATGGAGTCGAGCCTGGGTTCCGGGGTAATCATGAGCCCCGAAGGCTACATCCTCACCAATAATCACGTGACTACCGGCGCCGACCAGATCGTGGTCGCCCTGCGTGATGGCCGCGAAACCCTGGCCCGTGTGGTGGGCAGCGACCCGGAAACCGACCTCGCAGTACTGAAAATCGATTTGAAGAACCTGCCATCGATCACCCTCGGTCGCTCCGACGGGTTGCGCGTGGGTGACGTAGCACTGGCTATCGGCAACCCGTTCGGCGTGGGCCAGACGGTCACCATGGGCATCATCAGCGCCACCGGGCGCAACCAGTTAGGCCTTAATAGCTACGAAGATTTCATCCAGACCGACGCAGCCATCAACCCGGGCAATTCCGGCGGTGCGCTGGTGGATGCCAATGGCAACCTGACCGGCATCAACACGGCGATTTTCTCCAAGTCCGGCGGCTCCCAAGGCATCGGTTTTGCGATCCCGGTGAAGCTGGCGATGGAAGTGATGAAGTCGATCATCGAACACGGCCAGGTCATTCGCGGCTGGCTGGGCATTGAAGTGCAACCCTTGACCAAGGAACTGGCCGAGTCGTTTGGCCTGACCGGACGCCCAGGCATCGTGGTCGCCGGAATCTTCCGTGATGGCCCGGCACAGAAAGCCGGCCTGGAGTTGGGCGATGTAATCCTCAGCATCGACGGTGCACCGGCCGGTGATGGCCGCAAGTCGATGAACCAGGTAGCGCGAATCAAACCGACCGACAAGGTGGCGATCCTGGTCATGCGTAACGGCAAGGAGATCAAGCTCTCGGCGGAAATCGGCCTGCGTCCGCCACCGGCGACCGCACCGATAAAAGAAGAGCAGTAGCCGATACGCCCAAGTGCCCGTCCGCGGGCACTTGCAAGGCCATTTTTGCGGCGACTCATTCTCATTGGGCATGTTATATTGTTTCAATATCGCTATTGGAACGCTCTATCATGCCGTCTCGAAAGTTTGTGCCCTTGGCCGGCCTGGCCTTGGGTTTGCTGCTCGACCCTGCCTACGCCGAAGAAAACACCCTGGAACTGGACACCATCAGCGTAACCTCCGAGGCGTATGAGTCCGCCACCGGCCCGGTCCAGGGCTATCGCGCCACCCGCTCTGCCAGTGCCACCAAAACGGATACCGCCCTTCGCGACATACCGCAATCGATCAGCGTGATCCCCGCCACGGTGCTCAAGGACCTGGGCAGTACCAGCGTGGAGCGCGCCCTGGAATTTGCCGGCGGCGTATCCAAGCAAAACAACTTCGGTGGCCTGACCCTCTACGAATACAGCGTGCGCGGCTTCACTACGTCTGAGTTCTACCAGGACGGTTTCAGCGCCAACCGCGGTTACCCCAGTACCCCGGACGCGGCAAATATCGAACGCATTGAAGTTCTCAAAGGCCCCGCCGCCAGCCTGTATGGGCGTGGCGATCCTGGCGGCACGGTGAACATCGTCACCAAGAAACCCCAGCCCGAAGCGTTCACCACCTTGCAAACCAGTGCTGGTAGCTGGGACCGCTACCGCACTGCGCTGGATGTGAATACGCCGCTGGACAGCGAAGGGCGCGTCTTGTCACGGGTGAACCTGGCGGTTGAAGACAAGCACAGTTTCCGCGATCACGTGGACGCTAAACGAGTGTTCGTCGCGCCGTCGCTCAGTTGGCAGTTGACCCCGGACACCCAGTTGCTGGTCGAAAGCGAATTCGTGCGCCACAGCTCCACCTTCGACCGGGGCATCGTCGCCGATACTGGCATGTCCCATTCCACCTTTCTGGGCGAGCCCAACGACGGCAATATTCGCAACCACAACAACCGCATCCAGGCCGCGTTGGAACACCACCTCAACGACGCCTGGAAGCTGCGCCTGGCCAGCCACTACAAGCAGGGCAGCCTGTGGGGCGATGCGTCGGAAAGCCGTGCGCTGAATGGGGACGGTCACACCGTCAACCGTCGCTACCGTGAACGCTCGACCGGTTGGCATGACAGCATCACCCAGCTGGAATTGCGTGGGCTGTTCGATATCGGCAGCTGGCAGCATGAACTGCTGATCGGCACCGAATACGAGGATTACCGCAAAAAGGAGCGCGTGACAGCAATCGGCGGCGACTACCCTATCGACATCTATAAACCGGTCTATGGCCAGGCCAAACCCAATGGCGCACGCTCCGGCACCGACTTCTTCGAACAGACCAAAAGCCACGCGCTGAACCTGCAAGACCAGATCATCTTCACCGACCGCCTGCGAGGCATGATCGGTGCGCGCTTCGAGCACTTCGAACAGAGCACCGACAACTTCGCCCGCAACCACGCCAAAAGCCGCCAGACCCACGACGCCCTGACCCAGCGCGCCGGCCTGCTCTATCAGCTCACACCGCAAGTCGGGGTATTTGCCAACGCATCCACCTCATTCAAGCCGAACAGCGGCCTGGATGCCGGCGGCAAATCCTTCAAGCCCGAAGAAGGCGTGGGCTATGAGGTGGGCATCAAGAGCGAGCTGTTTGACGAGCGCCTCAGCGCGACGCTCGCAGCCTTCCATATCGAAAAGGAAAACGTGCTCACCCTGGACCCGGCGACCAACACCGACCGCGCCATTGGCAAGGCCCGCAGCCAGGGATTTGACCTGCAGGTGACCGGGCAAGTGACCGACGCCATACGCGTGATCGGCGCCCTGGCCTATATCGACGCCGAAGTGACCAAGGGCGACAAAACCATCCCCACGGGCAGTCGCATTCTCGGGGTCGCCAAGCGCAGCGGCAGTCTGTTGGGCGTTTATGAATTCCAGGACGGGGCGTTGCGCGGTTCAGACCTGGGGGCGGCGTTTACTTATGTGGGTGACCGCTCCGGTGAGGCGGGCACAGGCTTCGAACTGCCGGCCTACCACACCGTGGATTTGCTGGCCCATTACAAGGCCACGAAGAATGTCACCGTGGGGCTGAACCTTAACAATCTGTTCGATGAGAAGTACTACGAGCGGTCCTATAGCCGCTATTGGACCAACCCTGGTGAACCGCGCAACCTCACCGTCAGCCTGACCCTCAATCTCTGACGAGCATAAAACTAAATGTGGGAGGGGGCTTGCTCCCGATAGCAGAGTATCAGGCAGTATATCTGTCACTGATCCACCGCCATCGGGAGCAAGCCCCCTGCCACATTTGAGTCACCGCAAGGCTTGACTACAAGGCAACGGGCG
Organism: Pseudomonas sp. OST1909; assembly: GCF_015277575.1. Lineage (NCBI taxonomy): Bacteria > Pseudomonadati > Pseudomonadota > Gammaproteobacteria > Pseudomonadales > Pseudomonadaceae > Pseudomonas > Pseudomonas sp. OST1909. The sequence goes on along the minus strand of NZ_CP063780.1, from coordinate 1,070,430 downwards.
CTCGTTCGCACAGGGTATTGAGCGCCGCCGCCCATTGCGGGTCATCATTCAAGCACGGCACCAACACCAGCTCTTCACCCCCCGCTTCGCGGAACTGTTCCCGCCCGCGATCGCCAATTTCTTCCAGGGTCTCGATGCAGTCGGCGACAAACGCCGGGCACATCACCAGCAGCTTCTTCACGCCCTGCTGGGCCAGCGCCTCCAGGCGGGCCTCGGTGTAGGGCTCGATCCACTTGGCCCGGCCCAGGCGCGACTGAAACGCCACCGACCACTTGCCATCGGGCAAACCGGCACGCGCGGCAAAATCCCGGGCGACGCTGAAGCATTGGGCGCGATAGCAGGTGGCGAGCACCTCTGGCGATGCGTTCTTGCAGCAGTCGGCATCCTTGAAGCAATGCCCGCCGGTAGGGTCGAGCTTTTTCAGATGGCGCTCGGGCAGGCCATGGAAACTGAGCAGCAAGTGATCGAAATCCTGCTCCAGGTAAGTGCGTGCGCTGGTTACCAGAGCATCGAGGTACTCGGGCTGGTCGTAAAAAGGCTGCAGGATCGAAAACTGGATAGCGAGTTTCTTGTCGCGCACCACGCGCCTGGCTTCTTCTATCACCGTGGTCACGGTGCTGTCGGCAAATTGCGGATACAGCGGCGCCAGTGTCACCTTGCCGATACCCTGGGCGGCCAGCCGTGTCAGGGCGGTTTCCAGCGACGGCTCGCCATAACGCATTGCCAGTTCCACAGGGCCCTGGGTCCACTGCGCAGTCATCTGCTGTTGCAGACGACGGCTCAAGACCACCAACGGCGAGCCCTCATCCCACCAGATCGACGCATAAGCATGGGCAGACTGCTCCGGGCGCTTGATCAGGATCAGCGACACCAGCAAACGCCGCACCGGCCATGGCAGGTCGATCACATAAGGGTCCATCAGGAACTGATTGAGGTAGCTGCGCACATCGGCCACCGAAGTGGACTTTGGCGAACCCAGGTTGACCAGTAACAACGCGTGATCGGTCATGCAACATCCTATCTTTAGAGGCGGCTGGACAGGTCGTCCAGAGCCGCACGCAACTCAGTGAACTGGAAAGTGAAACCCGCCGCCAGCAGCCGTTCAGGCAAGGCCTTCTGCCCGCCCAGCAACAAACCAGACAATTCGCCTAACCCAACCTTCAGTGCAAACGCCGGCATCGGCATGAACGCCGGGCGGTGCAAAACCTGGCCGAGGGTCTTGGCAAACTCGCGATTACGCACCGGGTGTGGCGCGCAGGCATTATAAGGACCGCTGGCGTCAGTCTTGTGCAGAAGAAAATCAATCAGGGCGATTTGATCCTTGATATGCACCCATGGCATCCACTGCCGACCATTACCGATCGGCCCGCCCAGCGCCAGTTTGAAGGGCAGCAACAGGCGCGACAAAAAGCCGCCCTGCGCCGACAGCACCAGGCCGGTGCGCACCAGCACCACGCGAACGCCCAGGGCGTCGGCACGTTGGGCGGTTTCTTCCCAGGCAATACACAACTGGCTGGGGAAATCGTCCAGCACCGGCCCGCTGGCTTCGGTCAATTCGCGCTCGCCGCCGTCGCCATACCAGCCCACGGCGGAGCCGGAGATCAGTACCGCCGGTTTCTGCTCCAGGCTGTCGATCCAGGCCAGCAGGGTTTCGGTGAGACTGATTCGACTGCTCCACAGCAATGCCTTGCGCTTGTGGGTCCAGGGCCGGTCAGCGATGGGGGCACCCGCCAGGTTGACCACCGCGTCCACCGCGCCAATCACCTCTTGCAGGCGAGCCACCCCAAGCACCTGTGCGCCGCAGAGCCTGGCGACCGTTTCCGGTTGCCGGCTCCACACCGTCAGGCGATGACCCTGGGCGAGCCAGTGTTGGCAAAGTTGACGACCAATCAGGCCGGTACCGCCGGTCAGCAAAATATGCATGGGACTCTCCTCATGTAACGTTCGCCGCCACTCACTGGTCTATTTTATAAGCAGGGATCAATTTGATAATCGAGCGTGACGCGCGTTCAAGCCTGAGCTTAACCATAGGTCACGCCACACAATCAGGCACGCCAAAACTTATACCAAAAAACAATATTGTACAGCTATTGGTGTCGGCGTAGTCTGTACCCAACGGTAAAACGAGGCCTCCCATGACTGTCCCCATCGCGATCATCGGCACCGGCATAGCCGGTCTCTCCGCCGCCCGAGCGTTAAAAGACGCGGGCCACACCGTACAACTCTTCGATAAAAGCCGCGGCAGCGGTGGCCGCATGTCCAGCAAGCGCAGCGATGCCGGCGCGCTGGACATGGGCGCGCAATACTTCACCGCCCGCGACCGGCGCTTCGTCAACGAAGTGCAGCGCTGGCAAAGCAATGGCTGGGCCGAACAGTGGAAGCCCCAGCTGTACAACTTCAAGTCCGGCCAACTGACGCCTTCCCCCGATGAACAGATCCGCTGGGTCGGTACACCGCGCATGAGCGCCATCACCCGCGCCCTGCTCGATGACCTGCCGGTGGAGTTCGGTTGCCGCATCACCGAGGTGTTCCAGGGCACACAGCACTGGAACCTGCTCGACGCCGACGGTGAGAGTCACGGCCCCTTCAGCCATGTGATCATCGCCACACCGGCCCCTCAGGCCACTGCCCTGCTGGCCGCTGCCCCCAAGCTGGCAAGTGCCGCCGCCGGGGTGAAAATGGACCCGACCTGGGCCATTGCGCTGGCCTTCGACAAGCCCCTGGATACACCGATGGAGGGCTGCTTCGTGCAAGACAGCCCCCTTGACTGGTTGGCGCGCAACCGCAGCAAACCGGGGCGCGACACCACCCTCGACACCTGGGTGCTGCACGCCACCAGCGCCTGGAGCAAGGCGCACCTGGACCTGTCCAAGGAAGCGGTAATCGAGCACTTGCACGGCGCCTTCGCCGAACTGCTGCACAGCGCCATGCCCGCGCCGTCATTCAGCCTGGCGCACCGCTGGCTCTACGCTCGCCCGTCGGGCAGCCATGAGTTCGGCGTACTGGCCGATGCCGACCTGGGCCTTTTCGTCTGCGGCGACTGGTGCCTTTCGGGCCGGGTAGAAGGCGCCTGGCTCAGTGGCCAGGAAGCGGCGCGACGCTTGATCGCACACCTGCAATGAACCGCCTCAACCCCAGCAAGCTGCTGCTGTCGAAATGGACGGCAGCACAGCCACGCAACAAGGAAAAACACTTTCTGGTCACCGAATTGTTTCGTGATGACGAAGGCACGGTGCTGGAAATCGAGTTGCAAGCGGTGCTGACTCACCGTGCCGAACGCCTGCCATGGCAGACCCTGCAAAACGCCGAGTGCTGGAAAATCGGCTGGAAGTAACGCTGCAAAAAACCTATACAAACTATTTGACTTGTACAACATCGAATCTATGATGAGACGTAGTTGTACAAACTTTATAAGTTGTACAGGATTATTGCAGAGGTTTTGGGTATGTCGAGTAGTACAAAACCGAAGATCGCCATCAGCGCCTGCCTCCTCGGCGAGAACGTGCGCTTTAACGGTGGGCATAAACAGTCGCTGCTGTGCACCCAGACACTCAGCGACTACTTCGACTTCGTGCCGTTGTGCCCGGAAGTTGCCATCGGGATGGGCATCCCCCGCGAGCCAATCCGGCTGGTAGGCGACCCTGCGCAGCCGCAAGCCGTTGGCACGGTAAACCGTGAACTCAACGTCACGCAGCCACTGCACGACTACGGCCAGCAAATGGCCCAGGCACACACCGACCTGTGCGGTTATATCTTCATGCAGAAGTCGCCATCGTGCGGCCTGGAGCGGGTCAAGGTGTACCGCGCCAACGGCACGCCCGTTGACGGTGGCGGCCGCGGCATTTACGCCCAGGCGTTTTGTGCGCGCCACCCTAACCTGCCGGTAGAAGAAGACGGCCGGCTGAACGACCCTGTGTTGCGGGAAAATTTCCTGACCCGCGTATTCGTGTATGCCAGTTGGCAACAACTGCTGGCCGAGGGGCTCACCCGCCACGGCTTGCTGACGTTTCACTCGCGCTACAAGTACCTGCTGATGGCCCACAGCCCGGCGCATTACAAAAGCCTGGGCCATTTGCTCGGCAGCATGGGCAAGGACGTCGATCTCCAGGCTCTGGCCCACGGCTACTTCGGCGAGCTGATGACGGGCCTGAAGAAGTGCGCCACCCGCGGCACACACAGCAATGTGCTGCAACACATCAGCGGCTACCTCAAGCAGGTCATCAGCGCCGATGACAAACAGGAAATGCAAACCGTGATCGGCCAGTACCGTCAAGGCATCGTGCCGCTGGTAGTGCCACTCACCCTGCTCAAGCATCACTTTCGCCAACACCCGGACCGTTACATCGCGCAGCAGGCCTACCTGCAACCGCACCCGGAAAACCTCAGCCTGCGTAATGCGATATAACCCATGAAAGCTGCCCTGCTTGACGAACCCGGCGAAGACATTGCCCTGGCCCTCGAAAACGGCTGGTTGCCAATCCGCGAAGTGGCGCGCCAGACCGGCGTCAACGCCGTGACCCTGCGCGCCTGGGAACGCCGCTACGGCCTCATCGTGCCCCAGCGCACGCCCAAGGGGCACCGGCTGTTCAGTGCCGAACACGTACAACGCATTCACGCCATCCTCACCTGGCTCAATCGAGGCGTGCCGGTCAGTCAGGTCAAAGGCTTGATCGACTCAGCCCACGCCCGCCCCGAGCCCATGGAAAACGAGTGGCACGCCCTGCGCCAGCATTTGGTGGATGCCATCAGCGAACTGGCCGAACGCCGGGTCGATGACGCCTTCAACCAGGCCATGGCGCTCTACCCGCCACGCACCTTGTGCGAGCAATTGATGCTGCCGTTGCTCAAGGAGCTGGAACAAAGATGGCAGGGTCAGTTCGGCGCGCAGATGGAGCGGGTGTTTTTCCTGTCGTGGCTGCGCAGCAAGTTCGGCGCGCGGATTTATCACAACAATCGCCAACTCCACGGCGCGCCGCTGCTGCTGGTCAACCATTCCGACTTACCGCTGGAACCGCACCTGTGGCTCAGTGCCTGGCTGGCCAGCAGCGCCGACTGCCCGGTGGAAGTATTCGACTGGCCGCTGCCTGCCGGCGAACTGGCCCTGGCGGTGGAACACCTGCAACCACGCGCCGTGCTGTTGTATTCGAGCAAGACCCTCCATTTGTCGACACTGACAAAACTATTGGGCGGCGTCAGTTGCCCAATAGTGATTGCCGGCCCGACGGTGCGCATTCACAACGCCGAGTTATCCGTAATCACCCGCGACGTCCCTGAATTGTTCATGGCGCAAGACCCGTTATCGGCCCACCAATTATTGATCCAGCGTGGAATCGTCTAAATGCATCTGATCTGGCTGCGCACCGACTTACGCCTGCACGACAACACGGCCCTTGCTGCTGCATGCCAGCGTGGCCCCGTCGCGGCCATTTACCTGATCACTCCCGAGCAGTGGCTGGCCCACGATGACGCGCCGTGCAAAATCGATTTCTGGCTGCGCAACCTGCAGCACTTGAGTCAGGCGCTGGGCGAACTGAACATCCCTTTATTGATCCGCTACGCCGCGACCTGGGACCAGGCGCCTGCTGCACTGAGCGAACTGTGCCGGGAATTGTCGGTGGAGTCTGTGCACGTCAACGAGGAATACGGCATCCACGAGAGCCAGCGTGATGCTGCCGTGGCACAGACGCTGCAAACGCAGGGAATCACGTTTCACAGCTACCTGGACCAACTGTTTTTCCAACCCGGTAGCGTACTGACCAAGACCGGCACCTATTTCCAGGTGTTCAGCCAGTTTCGCAAGGTTTGCTACAACCGCCTGCACAGCGCCCTGCCGCGCCAGGTGGCAACGCCGAAAACTCAGGCCAGGCTCGACGTGAAAAGCGATCCGGTGCCGACCACGGTCGACGGTTTCGAGTCGCCCAGCGAAACTTTGCGCGCCCTGTGGCCAGCCGGTGAAGACGAGGCGCGCCGCCGCCTCGACGCCTTCACCGACGAGCAGATCAGCTATTACAAGGACGAGCGCGACTTCCCGGCCAAACCCGGTACCAGCCAGCTTTCGGCCTACCTCGCCGCCGGTGTGGTTTCGCCGCGCCAGTGCTTGCACGCTGCGCTGCAAACCAATCAGGGCGAGTTCGAAAGCGGCGACATCGGCGCCATCACCTGGATCAACGAGCTGCTATGGCGCGAGTTCTATAAACACATCCTGGTCGGCTACCCACGGGTGTCCCGCCACCGCGCCTTTCGCCCGGAAACCGAAGCGCTGGCCTGGCGCAATGCCCCCGAAGACCTCGCGGCATGGCAACAGGCGCGCACGGGTTTGCCGATCATCGACGCGGCCATGCGCCAATTGCTGGAAACCGGCTGGATGCACAACCGCCTGCGCATGGTGGTGGCGATGTTCCTGACCAAGAACCTGCTGATCGACTGGCGCGAAGGCGAGCGCTTTTTTATGCGCCACCTGATCGACGGCGACCTGGCGGCCAATAATGGCGGTTGGCAATGGAGCTCATCGACCGGTACCGACTCGGCACCGTACTTCCGGATTTTCAGCCCGTTGAGCCAATCGGAGAAATTCGACGGCGACGGCATTTTCATCAAGCGCTGGCTGCCGGAACTGGCCACGCTGAATAAAAAAGAAGTGCATAACCCGGCAGCGGCTGGCGGTTTGTTTGGCGTGGCGGATTACCCCCGCGCCATCGTCGACCTCAAAGCCTCTCGGGAACGCGCACTGGCTGCCTTTCGCCGCCTGCCTTCACGTCAGGAGATGGCCGATCATGAATGACTTCCTGCGCCGCTTCGCCGAAGCCTTCGCTACGCTGGACAAGCACAACCTGCACCTGCTTGGCCGTTTGTACAGTGATGACATTGTATTTGCCGATCCGCTGCATGAAGTCCATGGGTTGCCCGAACTGCAGCGTTATTTCGCGCAGCTGTACAGCGACGTCAACCAACTGGATTTCGAGTTTCAGGGTTTCGACCAGACGGCCGAAGGCGAAGGCTACCTGCGCTGGACCATGATTTTTTGTCACCCGCGCCTGGCCGCAGGCAAGATGATCCGGGTACAAGGCTGTTCCCACTTGATGTGGCGCGACAAGGTCTACCAGCATCGTGATTATTTCGATGCCGGCGCACTGCTTTATGAACATGTGCCGATTCTCGGCGGCGTCATCAGTTGGCTGAAAAGGAGAATGGGATGAGCCTTGCATCGCCCCGCCGTTATTGGCTGACCGGCGCCAGCAGTGGCATCGGCGCCGCATTGGCCGTAGAACTGCTCAACAGTGGCGCCCATGTGGCCCTCAGTTCCCGCACCAAAGGCCCGCTGGAAGCACTCGCCCATCGCTATCCAGGGCAAGTGCTGGTGGTGGCCGGCGACCTGACCAACAGCCAGACTGTGCGCGAGATCGGTGAACACATCACTCAAGTCTGGGGCGCACTGGACACGGTGCTCCTCAATGCCGGCACCTGTGAATATGTCGACGCCCGGCAATTTGACGCTTCGATCATCGAACATGTGGTGCGTACCAATCTGTTGGCCAGCAGTTATTGCATCGAGGCCGCGCTGCCGCTGTTGCGCGCGGGGCGTACCCCGCATCTGGTGGGCGTGGCCAGCGCCGTGACTTACCTGCCGATGCCACGCGCCGAAGCCTATGGCGCATCCAAGGCCGGCCTGCGTTACCTGTTCGAATCCCTGCGCATCAGCCTGTCGCCGGAAAACATCGACGTCACCGTGATCAGCCCAGGCTTTGTCGACACACCGCTGACCGAACGCAATGACTTCCCGATGCCCCTGAGCTGGTCCGCCGACAAGGCGGCGCGGCACATCTTTGCAAAACTGGAAAAACGCCCGCTGGAGATTGCCTTCCCGGCCATGTTCATTGCCACCCTGTGGCCGCTGTCGAAGCTGCCCAACCGCGCGCAATTGATCATCGGCAAGCGCATGTTGCGCAGCCCGCCACCGAAAAAGGATGATCTGTGAAGATCGCCATTGTCGGCAGCGGTATCGCCGGGCTGACCAGCGCCTACCTGCTCAGCCGCCGCCACGACATCACGGTGTTCGAAGCGGGCGACCGCATCGGCGGGCACACGCACACAGTCCACGTTACCGTAGAGGGCGAACGCTATGCCGTGGACACCGGCTTTATTGTGTTCAACGACTGGACCTACCCCAACTTCATCCAATTGCTGGGCCAGATCGGCGTGACGTTCAAACCCACCGAAATGAGCTTTTCGGTGTGCGACCAAAGCAGCGGGTTCGAGTACAACGGCAACAACCTCAACAGCTTGTTTGCCCAACGCCGCAATATTCTGTCGCCCGGGTTCTGGGGCATGTTGCGCGATATCCTGCGCTTCAACCGCCAGGCGCCTTTGGACCTGCAAGAGCAGCGTATCAGTGCCGAGATGACCCTCGGTGACTACCTCGCAGCCGGCGGTTACGGCCAAAGGTTTATCCGCCACTACATTGTGCCGATGGGGGCTGCGATATGGTCAATGTCCCTTTCGGACATGCTCGGTTTCCCGCTGCAATTCTTCGTGCGCTTCTTCAAGAACCACGGCTTGCTATCGATCAACAACCGGCCGCAATGGTGCGTGATCGAAGGCGGTTCAAGCGGCTACATCGAACCGCTGACCCGCAGTTTTCGCGAGCGTGTGCGCCTCGGCTGCCCTGTGCATAAAGTGCAACGCATCGACGGTGGGGTGGTTATCCACAGCCCGGACGGCAGCGAAACCTTCGACCGGGTGGTATTGGCCTGCCACAGTGATCAGGCCCTGGCCTTGCTTGAAGACCCGAGCCAGGCCGAACAAGAGATCCTCGGCGCCCTGCCCTACGCCGACAACGACGTAGTGCTGCACACCGACACACGCTTGCTGCCTGACCGCAAGCTGGCCTGGGCCAGTTGGAATTACCGGCTGACCGGCCACTCGCAGAATCAGGCCGCCGTCACCTACGACATGAACATCCTGCAGGGCATCGACAGCGACACCACGTTTTGTGTCAGCCTCAACCAGACGCAAGTGATCAACCCGTTGAAGATCCTCGCGCGCTACACCTACGCCCATCCGCAGTACAGCCTGGCTGCCGTGGCTGCTCAAGCACGCTGGGAAGAATTGCACGGTACCCGCAACACCTTTTATTGCGGCGCGTACTGGGCCAACGGCTTCCACGAGGACGGCGTGGTCAGCGCCCTGCGCGTGGCCCAGGCGTTCGGGGAAAGCCTGTGAACAGCGCCCTGTACAGCGGCTGGATCGCCCATCGCCGGTTTACGCCCAGGGCCCACGCCTTTCGCTACCGCATCGGCCTGCTGTATCTGGACCTCAGCGAACAGGATGCAGTGCTCGGGCTTTCACCTCTGGCCGGCACTGGTCGCCTGGCGCCTTTCGGCTTTCGCCAGCAGGATTACCTGCGTGAACTCACGTGCCACGGCATGAGCTTGAGCGATGCGGTGCGCCATGAAGTCGGCAAAGCTCTGGGGCGTACACCCCAGGGCGCTATCTGCCTGCTGACCCAGGCCCGCAGTTGGGGCCTGGCGTTTAACCCGGTGAGTTTCTTCTACTGCTTCGAGGCCGACGGGCAGTTGGCCGCGATCCTGTGTGAAGTAACCAACACGCCATGGCGCGAGCGTTATCACTACGTGCTGCCGGCCCAGCCCCTCGACGCCGATGAGCATCAGCACTTCGCCGTGGCCAAGGCGTTCCATGTGTCGCCCTTCTTACCGCGCGACCTGGAATACCGCATGAGTTTCAGCCCGCCATCTGCCCGGCTCGGCGTGCACATGGCCGACTGGCAGGGCACGCAAAAGGTTTTCGACGCCACCTTGAGCCTGGAAAAACATTCACTCAGCCGCGCAAGCCTGCATCGCTATTTGTGGCGCTTCCCTTGGATGACCGCCAAGACCTGCCTGGCAATCTACTGGCAAGCCTTGCGCCTGCTGCTCAAGCGCACACCGATTTTTTCCCACCGGGCCGCCGATGGCGCCTCTCGCACCGCCGTCGGGTACACCAAGGATCGCCGCCATGAAATCCCCTAGCTTATCGGTCAAGGCTAACCGCCTGAACGTCAATGGCATGACCGCTGCGCTGTTGCGCAAGGCGGTGCTGCGCCAGCTCAGCCAACTGCGTCACGGCCAGTTGGTGGTGATCGAAGACGGCGAGCGACAAGTGTTCGGCGCACGGGAAGCGCACCTGTTAGGCGAAATTCAGATTCTCGACTCGGCGGTATGGGGCCTGGTAGCCGCCAATGGCTCGATCGGCGCCGGCGAGGCGTTTATCCATGGTTACTGGACCAGTCCCGACCTCACCGCCGTGGTCCGGGTGATGGCCAGCAACCTGGACGTACTCGACGCCATGGAAGGTGGCCTGGCACGCATGGCCCGCCCGTTCACCCAAGGCCTGCACTGGCTCAACCGCAACACACGCAAGGGCTCGCAGAAAAACATCGCCGCCCATTACGACCTGGGCAACGACCTGTTCGAAGAGTTTCTCGACCCGACCATGATGTACTCGGCGGGGCAGTTTTTGACACCCGATGACAGCCTGGAACAAGCGCAACTGAACAAGCTGGAGCGCATCTGCCAGAAACTGGCGCTCAAGCCCAGCGACCATCTGCTGGAAATCGGCACCGGCTGGGGCAGCATGGCGTTGTATGCGGCGCAGCATTACGGCTGCAAGGTCACCACCACGACCCTGTCCAAGGAACAATTCGCCTACACCGAAAAACGCATTCATACGCAGGGCCTGCAAGATCAAGTGACCTTGCTGCTCAGCGATTACCGCGACCTCACTGGCGAGTATGACAAGCTGGTGTCGATCGAGATGATCGAAGCGGTGGGGCATCGGTTCCTGCCGACCTATTTCAAACAATGTGCGCACTTGCTCAAGCCCAACGGCCTGATGCTGCTGCAAGCCATCACCATTCGCGAACAGCGCTTTGAACAGGCCAAGCGCAGCGTCGACTTCATCCAGCGCTACATTTTCCCCGGTGGCGCCCTGCCCTGTGTCCAGAACATGCTGCACATCGTCAGCCGCGACACCGACATGAACCTGCTGCACATGGAGGACTTCGGCCTGCACTACGCCCGTACCCTGCGCCTGTGGCATGAAAACTTCCGCCGCGCCCATGGCCGTCTCATGGAACTGGGCTACGACGAGTATTTCCTGCGTTTGTGGGAGTTCTACCTGTGCTATTGCGAAGGCGGGTTTATGGAACGCACCATCGGTACCGCACAACTGCTGCTGGCCAAACCCGCGGCGATCAACCCGCCATTGCTTGGGCGCTTCAGTGCTTAAAACCCTGGCCAATGCCGTGCTGTTCCAATGCGGCTGGTTTGCCTGCGTACTCGGCGGCGACAGCCCATGGCTGCTGGCGGGGCTGGCGGTATTGAGCGTGCACCTGCTGTGGATAAGTTCGCTGGCGGATGACGGCCTGCTCGTGCTCAACGTGACACTGGCAGGCACACTGCTGGACACGCTGTTGCGCACCCTGGGCGTTTTCCACTTCAGCGAGCCCGGGCCGTTGATTCCATTCTGGTTGATCGTACTGTGGGCGCTGCTGGCCACGACCCTGCGCCATTGCCTGGCCTGGAGTGCACGGCCCTGGTGGCTGGCCGGCCTGTTGGGCGCAGTGGGTGGGCCTTTGTCTTATTACGCCGGCAGCCAATTGGCCGGCGTGGGTTTTGGCTACGGCACGGCAGCGACTCTGATCGGCCTAGCGCTGTTATGGGCCATGCTGTTCCCCTTGCTGCACGGGCTCGCGCGCAAGCTCGAACACTGACGCTTGTCCGAGCATTCATACACGTTTAACGCACTTGCCTTACACTGCGCGGCTATGACCAACATCCCCCATATCCAAATCACTGAACCGGCCGTCACTTGCTCGACGTGCGCGGCCTGCTGCTGTCAGCTGGAAGTCATGCTGATCACCGACACCGGCGTGCCGCAGCGCTTTATCGATACCGATGAGTGGGGCGGCGAAGTGATGCTGCGCCTGGACGACGGCTGGTGCGCGGCACTGGATCGAGACACGATGATGTGCACGATCTATGCGCTTCGACCGCTGATTTGCCGGGAGTTCGAGATGGGAGCGCCGGAGTGTCTTGAAGAGCGGGAAGGCATCGCGACGGTCTACCGCTGATCCTGCGATGAGCAAAGATCTAAATGTGGGAGCAGCTCGCGAAGGCGGAGGGTCAGTCTATGCATGTGCTAGCTGATACACCGATTTCGCGAGCAAGCCCGCTCCCACAGGGGGGGCTTCGTTGTTGTTGAATTACAACGGCATGGTGTAGTGCAACGAGTAGCTCTCTACCCCGTCGTTATTGCTGCTGATGCCGGCGTTGGAATAGTGCGTGGCGCGAATGCCCACTTCATGCCCACCGGTAAACCGCAGGCCGAAACCCAGGCGGTCTTCGAACTGAAAGGCTTGGCCGATGTTGTTGTCTTCCAGCCGGGTACGGGAGAACACCGCCACGCCGATACCGGCTTCGATGTAGGGCTTGACTGACTGGCCGGCAAACTCATACACAAACACCGGCGAGAACGACAGGCTGCTGGCACCTGCACGGTCATCACCTTCCCAATACGTGTAGGCGCCGCTCCAGTAGCCGGTCAGACGGCCAACATCGCTTTGCATCCAGCTTTTATCCCAATCCGAAGTCAGGCCCAGTCGATAGGTCAACGTCGAATCACTGGTACTCCCCAACCCGAACTCCAGGCCGGCGGCCTGGGCTGAAACAGAGTGTCCCAACACAGCGGCCGCAATCGCAGCCAAACAGAACAAGCGCTTCATAAGAAACATCCTTCCGAACGAAGTTATAGAGTTTTAAACAGGCTAACTGGCTATAGAAGCTGACGTAGAGCCGGAAGTTCAGCTTTTATCAGCACCATTTCACGAAATTTTCACGAGCCAAAGCTTCGCACAACTCCGGGATGTTTCCAAAGTGTCGGTAGGATATTTCTTAGGTGAGTCAGATCGCCGCTGGTCCAGAACTGTGCAGTATCGGGATTGCCAACTGCCAGCAGGTCGCGCCCATCCAGCAAGCGCTTGAGCTGGCGCGCCACCGCGGCGCCGGTGTCGATCAGGATAATGCTGGGGGGCAGCATCTGCGCCAGGAGCGGCTTGAGGAAGGGATAGTGGGTGCAACCCAGGATGATGGTGTCGCAACCGGCGCTGAGCAGTGGCTCGATATAGCCCTGCAACAGTATGTGCAAAGCCGGGCTGTTCAGGTCACCGGCTTCAATCAGCTCCACCAGGCCCGGACAGGGTTGGGTCACCACTCGTACATCAGTGGCGAAGCGGTCGAGCAAGGCCGCGAATTTGGCGCTTTGCAGCGTGCCGGTGGTGGCGAGCACACCCACCACGCCGCTGCGGGTAGCGGCAGCAGCGGGCTTGACCGCAGGCTCCATGCCGACCAAGGGCCAATCTGGGTAGTCCTGACGCAAATCGGCAACGGCGGCGACCGTTGCGGTGTTACACGCGATCACAAATGCCTTGGCGCCGCGCTCGCGGAAAAATTCGGCGACGGTTCGAGAACGCTCAAGGATGAACGCCGGAGTCTTCTCGCCATAGGGGATATGCCCGCAGTCGGCCACGTACAGCAGCGATTCATGGGGCAATAACTGCTGGATTTCTTCCAGCACCGTCAGGCCGCCGACGCCGGAGTCGAACACACCGATGGGCGCGCCCTTAACCATGCCGGGTTCCACACACACTGCAACCCGGGTCGCGCTTGACGCGCAATTCGCGAAAACGCGTGGTCAAGGCGTCGATCAGCAACAGGCGACCCACCAGCGGCTCACCGAAACCAGCCAGCAGCTTCAAGGCTTCCAGCGCTTGCAGGCTACCGACCAGCCCCACCAACGGCCCGACCACACCGGCTTCGCTGCAGGTCAGTTCGGTGTCGCTGCCGTGCCCGTATAAACAGTGATAGCACGGGCTGTCGGCGCGACGCGGGTCGAACACCGACAATTGCCCCTCAAGGCGAATGGCCGCGCCACTGATCAATGGCTTGCCCGCCACGACGCAGGCCGCATTCACCGCTTCGCGGGTAGAGAAGTTGTCGCTGCAATCGAGCACCACATCCACTGCGCCGATTGCAGAGACCAGCGAGTCAGCATCCAGCGCCACCCGATGGGGGGTCAGGGTGATTTCAGGGTTGATCGCGCTCAGGCGACGCATGGCCGAATCGACCTTGGTCTGCCCAACGCTGTGGGTGTCATGGATGATCTGGCGTTGCAGGTTGGTCAAATCGACCGTGTCAAAATCCGCCAGGTGCAGCTCACCTACACCGGCAGCGGCGAGGTAGAGCGCAACCGGAGCGCCCAGGCCACCGAGGCCGACGATCAACGCGCGGCTCTGTTTCAGGCGCAACTGGCCGTCGATGTCGACATGCTGCAACAGAATCTGCCGGCTATAGCGCAACAGCTCCTGATCGGTCAGCACGGTCGGTGCCCCAGGGTGATGCGTTCGTGACCGCCAAGATCGATACGACTGTGTACGCCTTCAAAACCCTGGTTCAACAACAAGTCACGCACAGCCAAGGCCTGGTCGTAGCCGTGCTCAAGCAACAGCCAGCCGCCAGCATTCAGATGGGCCGGTGATTGATCGATGATCAGGCGCAAATCGTCCAGGCCATCAGGCCCGGCCACCAGGGCGCTCGCCGGCTCAAACCGTACATCCCCCGCCACCAGGTGCGGATCGTTGTCAGCAATGTAGGGCGGGTTACTGATGATCAAGTCGAAGCGATCGCCTTGCAGGGCGCTGAACCAATGGCTGTTGAGCACCGTGGCGTTATTGAGGTGCAGGCGCTGGCGGTTGCGCTCGGCCAGGGCCACCGCTTCGAGCACGCGATCAACGGCGGTGACCTGCCAGGCCGGGCGCTCGCTGGCTAACGCCAAGGCAATGGCGCCACTGCCGGTGCCCAGGTCCAGGACATTGGCCGGGGTAGCAGGCAGCAGTTCCAGAGCGGCTTCCACCAGCAATTCGGTTTCCGGACGCGGGATCAGCGTGTGCGGTGCGACCTCCAGATCCAGCTTCCAGAAGCCTTGCTGGCCGAGGATATAGGCCACCGGCTCGCCGCTGCGGCGGCGCTGCAGGTAGTCGGCAAAGGTCAGGGCGTCTTCGCTGCTGACGATCTTTTCCGGCCAGGTGTGCAGGTAGCTGCGGGACTTGCCCAGGGCGGCGGCCAGCAGCAGTTCCACATCCAGGCGCGCGGTGGGCGAATCGGGCAGGTCGGCCGCACGTAGCAGGCTGGCTATGATGGTCATTTATTCACCTATCGCGGCTAGTTGATCCGCCTGATATTCGGCGAGCAACGGCTCGATTACCGCATCCACGCCACCGGCGAGAATCTCATCCAGGGAATAAAGGGTGAGATTGACACGATGGTCGGTTACCCGGCCTTGGGCAAAGTTGTATGTTCGGATGCGCTCCGAGCGATCGCCCGAGCCCACCAGCAGCTTACGCTCGCTGGCAATCGCGTTGGCGGCGGCGCTGGTTTGCTGGTCGTTCAATTTGGCCGACAGCCAGGACATGGCCCGCGCCCGGTTCTTGTGCTGGGAACGTTCTTCCTGGCATTCCACCACGATGCCCGACGGCAAGTGGGTAATCCGAATCGCCGAGTCGGTCTTGTTGACGTGCTGGCCACCGGCGCCCGACGAGCGGTAGGTGTCGACACGCAAGTCCGCGGGGTTGATCTCGATGGCTTCCTGCTCGTCCGGCTCAGGCAACACCGCCACGGTGCACGCCGAGGTATGGATACGGCCCTGGGACTCAGTCGCAGGGACACGCTGCACACGGTGGGCGCCGGATTCGAACTTCAGCTTGCCGTAGACGTTGTCACCTTCGACCCGAGCAATGACTTCTTTATAGCCACCGTGTTCACCTTCGTTCTCGGACAGGATCTCGACCCGCCAGCCGCGTCGTTCGGCGTAGCGCGAATACATGCGGAACAGGTCGCCGGAGAAAATCGCCGCCTCGTCGCCACCGGTACCGGCGCGGATTTCGAGGAACACGTTGCGCCCGTCGTTGGGGTCCTTGGGCAGCAGCATGCGTTGCAGGTCGCCTTCCAGTTCGGCGAGTTTTTCCTTGGCCTCGCGGACTTCTTCCACGGCCATTTCACGCATGTCCGGGTCATTGTCCTTGAGCAGCGCCTGGGCGCCTTCGAGGTCAGCCTGCACTTTGGTGAGATGTTTGTAGGTGGCTACAATCGGCTCAACTTCGGCGTACTCCTTGGAATAAGCGCGAAACTTGGCCTGATCAGAAATGACCTCGCCGTCGCCGAGCAAAGCGGTCAGTTCTTCGAAACGGTCCTGGAGCACGTCCAGTTTATTGAGCAGTGACGCTTTCATTGCGGTTTTTTATCCGAAGAGCTGTCTGACGCGCCCTCACCGAGGGCAAAGAGTTCCTGAGCCATGGCCAGCGCATCGAGGCGGCCTTCGGCGGTAAGCTTTTTCAACTGAACGCTGGGTGCATGGAGCAGTTTGTTGGTCAGGCCACGGGCCAATTGCATCAGCACCTCTTCGGCGCTGCTGCCGTTGGCGAGCAGACGCTGGGCCTTGAGCAACTCTTCATCACGCAGGCGTTCGCCCTGCTGACGATACGCCTTGAGCACATCCACCGCCGCCAATTCACGCAGGCGCACCATGAAATCTTCAGCACCGGTGCTGACCATCTCCTCGGCGGCCTGGGCGGCCCCCTGGCGGCTCTTGAGGTTCTCGGCGACCACTTCATGCAAATCGTCGACGCTATAGAGGTAAACGTCGTCCAACTCGCCGACTTCGGGTTCGATATCCCGGGGAACGGCGATATCCACCATGAAGATCGGCTTGTGCTTGCGCAGTTTCAACGCGCTCTCGACCGCACCTTTGCCGAGGATCGGCAACTGACTGGCGGTGGAGCTGATAACGATATCACTGCGCACCAGTTCAGCCGGAATGTCTGACAACAGCACGGCATGAGCACCGAACTGTTCAGCGAGGATACTCGCCCGTTCGAGCGTGCGGTTGGCGACAACGATGCGCTTCACGCCTAAATCGTGCAGGTGCCGGGCTACCAGGGTAATGGTTTCACCGGCACCGATCAGCAGCGCCTGGCTGCGCTGCAAATCGCTGAAAATCTGCTTGGCCAGGCTGACAGCGGCAAAGGCCACCGACACCGGGTTTTCGCCGATAGCCGTGTCGGTACGCACCTGCTTGGCCGAATTGAAGGTGGCCTGGAACAGGCGCCCCAGCAGCGGACCGACCGTGCCGGCCTCACGCGCTACAGCATAGGCAGACTTCATCTGGCCAAGAATTTGCGGTTCGCCCAACACCAGCGAGTCGAGACCGGCCGCCACACGCATCATGTGACGAACTGCCGCATCCTCTTCATGCACATAGGCACTGGCGCGCAGGTCATCGAGGCTCAAATGGTGATAATCGGCCAGCCAGCGCAGTACCACATCCGCGCAAAGATGTTCCTGCTCTATATAGAGCTCGCTGCGATTGCAGGTCGAAAGGATCGCAGCTTCGCGGCTGTCGGTGAGCCGGCAGAGCTGCTGCAAGGCCTCAACCAACTGCTCTGGCGTAAACGCCACGCGCTCGCGCACGTCTACGGAGGCAGTCTTGTGGTTAATACCGAGTGCGAGGAAGGCCATTCAATATCGCTGATGATGTCGGGAAGCCGACAATTGTCCTACTTCGAAAGATCCAGAACAACCACCGTCGTCTATTGTCCTAATGCGTTATGCCTATAAAGGCCTCCACTGAGACTCGGTTATGTTTGGCCGAAGGCTTGTGTCATGATGATCCGACCGCAGGTTAGTCGTCCTCTTCCTATATGAATAGATCTTCCGCGTTGCTCCTTGCTTTTGTCTTTCTCAGCGGCTGCCAGGCCATGGCACCCGTGTCGCCGGAGGCTACGCCGCCGGTAGAAGACACCTCCCCCGCCCCTGAAAAGCCCAAGGTTTATTCCTCGTTCAGTGAAGAAACGATCTACAGCCTGCTGACCGCGGAACTGGCCGGCCAGCGTAATCGTTTCGATATTGCGCTGGATAATTACGTGACCCAGGCCATCAACACCCAGGATCCGGGCATTTCCGAGCGTGCGTTTCGCATCGCCGAATACCTGGGCGCCGACCAGGCTGCGCTGGATACGTCGCTGATCTGGGCAAAAAATGCCCCCGACGATCTGGAAGCCCAGCGCGCCGCCGCCGTGCAACTGGCGCGCGCGGGCCGCTATGACGACTCTATGGTCTATATGGAGAAAGTCCTGCAGGGCAAGGGCGACACGCATTTCGATTTCCTGGCGCTGTCGGCCGCCGACACCGATCAGGACACCCGCAATGGCCTGATGAAGAGCTTCGACCGCCTGCTGCAAAAGCATCCGAAGAACAGCCAGCTGATTTTCGGCAAAGCCTTGCTGTTGCAACAGGATGACGAAGCCGACGCCGCACTCAAATTGCTTGAGCAAAACCCGCCGGAAGACGGCGAGATCGCGCCAATTCTGCTGCGAGCACGCCTGCTGCAGAACCTCAACCGCGGCAAGGAAGCGATTCCTCTGCTGGAAAAAAGCATCAAGAAATACCCGGACGACAAGCGCCTGCGCCTGACTTATGCGCGAATGCTGGTTGAGCAGGACCGCATGGAAGACGCCAAAGTGCAGTTCGCCAACCTGGTCCAGCAATACCCCGACGACGACGAACTGCGCTATTCGCTGGCCCTGGTGTGCCTGGAAGCCAAAGCCTGGGATGAGGCCAAGGGCTACCTGGAACAGTTGATTGAACGTGACAGCCATGTCGACTCGGCGCACCTGAACCTGGGCCGCATTGCTGAAGAACGCAACGACCCGCAGGCCGCCCTGCTCGAGTACGCCCAGGTCGGCCCCGGCAATGACTACCTGCCCGCCCAGTTGCGCCAGGCCGACATCCTGATGAGCAATGGCCGTACCGACGAAGCGGAAAAACGCCTGGCCGCGGCCCGCGATGCCGAGCCGGACTACGCCATCCAGCTGTACTTGATCCAGGCCGAGACCTTATCGGCCAACAAGCAGGGCGAACGCGCCTGGAAGCTGCTGCAACAGGCGTTGTTGCAATATCCCGACGATTTGAACCTGCTGTACACCCGCGCCATGCAGGCTGAAAAGCGCAATGACCTGGCCCAACTGGAAAAGGACCTGCGCCTGATCATCAAGCGCGACCCGGATAACGCCATGGCACTCAACGCCCTGGGTTACACCTTGTCCGACCGCACCACGCGTTACGCCGAAGCCAAGGTACTGATCGAACAGGCCCATGCGCTCAACCCTGAAGACCCGGCCGTACTCGACAGCCTGGGCTGGGTGAATTACCGCCTGGGCAACCTCGACGAGGCCGAGCGCTTGCTGCGCCAGGCACTGGAGCGCTTTCCCGATCAAGAAGTTGCCGCACACCTGGGCGAAGTGCTCTGGGCCAAGGGCGAGCAACGCGAAGCACGACAAATCTGGGAAAAATTCCTCAAGGAACAACCCGAAAGCCCAATCCTGCGCGGCACCATCAAGCGCCTGACCGGATCCGAGACCCTTTAAGCTTATGTTCTTTCGCCACATTATCGTCTTCAGTTTTATCGCCCTGCTCGCCGGTTGCGCGGGCGTAGGCACCCGTGAATCCGTTGAAGGCCAGGGCAACCCGGCGCAATGGCAACAACACAAGGATCAGCTCAGCAGCATCGACGGCTGGCAGATCGAGGGCAAGGTCGGGGTTCGCGCGCCGAAAGATTCCGGCAGCGGCACCCTGTTCTGGCTGCAACGCCAGGATTATTACGACATTCGCCTCTCGGGCCCGCTGGGCCGGGGGGCGGCTCGCCTGACGGGCCGGCCGGGGCAAGTGAGCCTGGAAGTGGCCAACCAGGGCCGCTATGAAGCGACCTCCCCGGAGGAACTGCTGGAGCAGCAGATCGGCTGGAAGCTGCCTGTCTCGCATTTGGTCTGGTGGGTGCGCGGTCTTCCAGCGCCCGAGAGCAAAAGTCGCCTGAGCCTCAATGGCGACAGTCGCCTTGCCTCCCTGGAGCAGGACGGCTGGCAGGTGGAGTACCTGAGCTACGTGCAACAGAACGGCTATTGGCTGCCCGAGCGCATCAAGCTGCACGGCACCGACCTTGATGTCACGTTGGTGATCAAGGACTGGCAACCGCGCAAGTTGGGGCAATAACGTGACAGAACGCCTGACCCTGCCCTCGCCTGCGAAACTCAATCTGATGCTGCATATTCTTGGTCGCCGTGAAGATGGCTATCACGAGCTGCAGACCCTCTTTCAGTTCCTCGACTATGGCGATGAGCTGACCTTCGCCGTACGCGACGATGGCGTGATCCAGCTGCACACCGAATTCGAAGGCGTGCCCCACGACAGCAATCTGATCGTGAAGGCGGCGAAAAAACTTCAGCAACAATCCGGCTGCCGGCTCGGGATAGATATCTGGATCGACAAAATCCTGCCCATGGGCGGTGGCATCGGGGGTGGGAGTTCGAATGCTGCAACGACGTTGCTGGGGCTGAACCACTTGTGGCAACTGGGCTGGGACCACGATCGCCTGGCTGCGCTGGGCCTGGCGCTGGGCGCGGACGTCCCGGTTTTCGTGCGTGGCCACGCCGCGTTTGCTGAGGGCGTAGGGGAGAAACTTACCCCTGTAGAACCCGAAGAACCCTGGTATGTCGTGCTTGTGCCGCAAGTATCTGTAAGTACAGCAGAAATTTTTTCAGATCCGTTGTTGACACGTAACTCTTCTCCCATTAAAGTGCGCCCCGTTCCCAAGGGAAACAGTCGAAATGACTGCTTACCGGTTGTAGCAAGGCGTTATCCAGAGGTACGTAACGCTTTGAATTTGTTAGGTAAATTTACCGAAGCAAAATTAACCGGAACTGGAAGTTGTGTGTTTGGGGGCTTCCCAAGCAAAGCTGAAGCTGATAAAGTCTCGGCCCTTCTTACAGAGACCCTTACAGGGTTTGTAGCAAAGGGAAGCAACGTTTCGATGTTGCATCGCAAGCTGCAAAGTCTGCTCTAAAGGAATCGAGTGTTAGGCACTCGTTGCAACAGATACAGGGGCGTCGCCAAGCGGTAAGGCAGCAGGTTTTGATCCTGCCATGCGTTGGTTCGAATCCAGCCGCCCCTGCCATTTTCTAATACTCATCCAGGTTACCCTCAGCCTCTAGGTACTGCGCGTGTCCAAGATGATGGTCTTTACGGGGAATGCCAACCCCGATCTGGCTCGACGTGTCGTACGTCAGCTGCATATCCCTCTCGGTGACATCTCTGTCGGTAAGTTTTCCGACGGCGAAATTACAGCCGAGATCAATGAAAATGTCCGCGGTAAAGACGTCTTCATTATTCAGCCGACCTGCGCTCCGACCAACGATAACCTGATGGAACTCGTCGTGATGGCTGATGCCTTCCGCCGCTCCTCAGCGACTCGAATCACAGCTGTAATCCCTTACTTTGGTTATGCCCGTCAGGATCGCCGTCCGCGTTCCGCACGTGTGGCTATCAGCGCGAAAGTCGTTGCTGACATGCTGACCGTGGTAGGCATCGACCGTGTTCTCACGGTTGACCTGCACGCTGACCAAATCCAGGGGTTCTTCGATATTCCGGTAGATAACATCTACGGCTCCCCCGTTCTGGTGGATGACATCGAAGACCAGCGCTTTGAAAACCTGATGATCGTGTCCCCGGACATTGGTGGCGTCGTGCGTGCACGGGCCGTTGCCAAATCCCTGGGCGTGGACCTCGGGATCATCGATAAACGCCGTGAAAAAGCCAATCACTCTGAAGTGATGCATATCATCGGTGATGTCGAAGGGCGTACCTGTATTCTGGTTGATGACATGGTCGACACCGCCGGCACCCTGTGCCACGCGGCGAAAGCCCTGAAAGAGCACGGTGCTGCAAAAGTCTTCGCCTACTGCACACACCCTGTGCTGTCGGGCCGAGCGATCGAGAACATCGAGAACTCCATGCTGGACGAACTGGTGGTGACTAACACCATCCCGTTGTCCGCTGCTGCTCAAGCCTGTTCGCGTATCCGTCAACTGGATATCGCACCGGTAGTTGCCGAAGCGGTTCGCCGCATCAGCAATGAAGAATCGATCAGCGCGATGTTCCGTTAAGGGTCAAACCTTCGGAGCACCTCACTGACGAAAAGCGCCCCGCCCCAACATACTGTTGGGGCGGGGCTTTTTTGCCCATATCGCCTTTAGCGCTGGTCGCAAACGCTGGGGCGAATGTGGTTATTTTGGAGATACAACATGAACGATTTTACTCTGAATGCTGAAGTGCGTTCCGACCTGGGGAAAGGTGCGAGCCGCCGCCTGCGTCGTCTCGCAAGCCTGGTTCCAGCTGTAGTTTACGGTGGCGACAAAGCCCCTGAATCCATCAGCATGCTGGCCAAAGAAGTTGCCAAACTGCTCGAAAACGACGCTGCCTACAGCCACGTTATCGAACTGAACGTTGGCGGCAAAAAGCAGAACGTTATCATCAAGGCCCTGCAGCGCCACCCTTCCAAGGGCCACGTACTGCACGCTGACTTCGTACGCGTTGTAGCCGGTCAGAAACTGACCGCTATCGTACCTGTGCACTTTGTTGGCGAAGAAGCTCCAGTCAAGAAAGGTGGCGTTGTTTCTCACACCACTACCGAGCTGGAAGTAAGCTGCCTGCCGAAAGACCTGCCTGAGTTCATCGAAGTCGACCTGTCGGCTGCTGAAATCGGCACCATCATCCACCTGTCCGACCTCAAGGCCCCTAAAGGCGTTGAGTTCGTTGCACTGGCTCACAACGACGACAAGGCTGTTGCCAACGTCCACGCGCCACGTGTTGTAGCAGAAGATGAAGCCGGCGAAACCGCTGCCGAGTAATACACTCTGCAACGAAGGAGCTTGAGGGAACATCGCGGACCGAAACGTAGCGAGAAAGCGGGCAACAACGCGA
Source organism: Pseudomonas sp. OST1909 (assembly GCF_015277575.1). Lineage (NCBI taxonomy): Bacteria > Pseudomonadati > Pseudomonadota > Gammaproteobacteria > Pseudomonadales > Pseudomonadaceae > Pseudomonas > Pseudomonas sp. OST1909. The sequence goes on along the minus strand of NZ_CP063780.1, from coordinate 1,047,511 downwards.
AGTTTATCTCTGGATAAGTGAGCTCCTGTCGTCCACTTTCGCCGCACGCTGGTGTAGCGATGTTATCCACAACTCCAAAGGAAGGGCCCCTGTCGTGACTGCCATTAAACTGATCGTTGGCCTGGGAAATCCAGGCGCCGAATACGAACAGACCCGGCATAACGCGGGGGCCCTTTTTGTTGAGCGCATCGCCCACGCCCAAGGCATCAACCTTGTGGCCGATCGCAAATATTTCGGCCTGACCGGGCGCTTTTCGCACCAGGGTCAGGATATTCGTCTACTGATTCCCACCACCTACATGAACCGCAGCGGCCAGGCTGTCGCGGCGCTCGCGGGCTTCTTCCGGATCAAACCCGAAGAAATCCTGGTGGCCCATGACGAACTGGACCTGCCACCCGGCGCTGCCAAGCTCAAGCAAGGCGGCGGACACGGCGGGCACAATGGCCTGCGCGACATCATCGCGCAGCTGGGCAATCAGAATACCTTTTACCGTCTGCGGCTCGGCATTGGCCACCCAGGCGTTGCCAGTATGGTTTCAAATTTCGTCCTGGGTCGTGCGCCACGCGCCGAACAGGAAAAACTCGATGCCAGCATCGATTTTGCCCTCGGCGTGCTGCCGGATATCTTCGCCGGTGAATGGAACCGCGCGATGAAAAACCTGCACAGCCAGAAGGCCTGACTTTTACCCGAGGGGAAACACCATGGGATTCAATTGCGGCATCGTCGGCCTGCCCAACGTCGGCAAATCCACCCTGTTCAACGCCCTGACCAAGTCCGGTATTGCGGCGGAGAACTTCCCCTTCTGCACCATCGAACCCAACAGCGGCATCGTGCCGATGCCGGACCCACGCCTGGAGGCACTGGCGGCGATCGTCAACCCCAAGCGCATCCTGCCGACCACCATGGAATTCGTCGACATCGCGGGTCTGGTCGCTGGCGCATCCAAAGGTGAAGGCCTGGGCAACAAGTTCTTGGCCAACATCCGTGAAACCGATGCCATTGCCCATGTGGTCCGCTGCTTTGAAGACGAGAACGTGATCCACGTTTCCAACAGCGTCGACCCCAAGCGCGACATCGAAATCATTGACCTGGAACTGATCTTCGCCGACCTCGACAGCTGCGAAAAGCAACTGCAGAAAGTCGCGCGTAACGCCAAAGGCGGAGACAAGGACGCAGTGGTCCAGAAAGGCCTGCTGGAGCAGTTGATCGCTCACTTCACCGAAGGCAAGCCGGCACGCAGCCTGATGAAGAGCATGGGCACCGATGAGAAGGCTGTGATCAAGGGCTTCCACCTGCTGACCACCAAGCCTGTGATGTACATCGCCAACGTCGCCGAAGACGGCTTCGAGAACAACCCGCTGCTCGACGTGGTCAAGGCCATTGCCGAGGAAGAAGGCGCCATTGTTGTTCCGGTATGCAACAAGATCGAAGCTGAAATCGCCGAGCTCGATGACGGCGAAGAAAAAGATATGTTTCTTGAGGCCCTGGGCCTTGAAGAGCCTGGCCTGAACCGTGTGATCCGCGCCGGCTACGAGATGCTCAACCTGCAGACCTACTTCACCGCCGGTGTCGAAGAAGTTCGCGCCTGGACCGTCAAGGTTGGCGCTACCGCGCCACAAGCTGCCGGCGTGATCCACACCGACTTCGAAAAGGGCTTCATCCGCGCCGAAGTGATCGCCTACAACGACTTCATTCAGTACAAGGGTGAAGCCGGTACCAAGGAAGCCGGTAAATGGCGCCTGGAAGGCAAGGAATACGTCGTCAAGGATGGCGATGTAATGCACTTCCGTTTTAACGTGTAAGTACCATCCGCGGTATTGACTGCGGGACCAGAAAAAGCCGATGCATTGCATCGGCTTTTTTGTGGGCGAGCGCTTATGATAAAAGACTTATATCTAAAAAAAACAGACTCTCAGAATATTCCTACTTACCAATCGACCGATTAACTCCGCACTTATTCCTGCAACCAACAAACGTTAACTTACCATCATTTTCCTACATCACTCCTCCGCTTAAACCTCTCTACACCGAGTGACAACTTTTATAATCTACGTTCTACTGAAATAGCGCTTGCACACCGTATTTGCAACAGTGAAGTAATAGCGAACAGGGAGTATCAATTCATGTCGACCTACGTCCAGAAGGATAATAAAACAGACGTTTCACTCATCGAAGGTCCGGAAATTGAAACCACGCTTAACAACACTGCCGCGCTCAACGTTGACATTCTGTTGCTGGGAGAAACCGGCACCGGAAAAGACACTCTTGCACAGCGGATTCATCGTTTATCGGGGCGACGCGGTAATTTTGTTGCTGTGAACTGTGCGGCCATTCCAGAAAGCCTCGCGGAAAGCCAGTTGTTCGGTGTCAACAGCGGGGCTTATACCGGGGCAATACAATCAAGGGCTGGATTCGTCGAAGCTGCCCACCTGGGTACCTTGTACCTGGATGAGATCGACAGCATGCCCCTGAACCTGCAAGCCAAGCTCCTGCGCGTGCTGGAGTGCCGTGGGGTGGAACGCCTGGGCTCGACTCGGTTGATCTCCGTGGACATGCGCGTCATCGCATCAGCCCAGCAGTCGCTACAAATCATGGTCGAACAAGGCGCCTTCAGGCGTGACCTCTACTTTCGTTTGAATGTGGTCAACATCGAGCTCCCCGCCCTGCGAGATCGGCGCGAACGCATCATTCCGTTGTTTCTGGAAATGGTTCAGGAAGAAGCGGAGCAGTTCAAATGCAGTGCCCCATCGGCTCCTGACAGCCTGCTGCATCAACTGCTCTGTCACTCCTGGCTGGGTAATGTGCGCGAACTACGTTCGACGGCGAAACGGTTCGTCTTGGGCCTCCCGCCGCTCTCAACTCCCGTATGCAGACAGCAACCGCCGCAGACGGACCTGAAGACACGCCTTCAACAGATTGAAAAAGCATTGATCGAAGAATCCATGTACCGCCACCACCACTGTGTAGATACCGTAGCAATTGAGTTGGGGGTCGCTAAGCGCACGCTGTATTACAGGATGAAACAATTGAATATATCACTGGCATAAGCTCAATTGTTGCTCTTACAGCTAACAAGCAGGCCATAAAAATCCTGTATTGCCAGAGATCCAATCAAACAACCGTCCGAGAAAACATTTAGTAACATCGCCACATGGAAACATCTGGAACGCATTACTTATACGGGCCACACAGTCGTTGCCAGGAGCAAATCTCTGTAACACGTAGACGTTGCCGTGATTTGACCGATGGAAAGATAAAGACCCAAAAAAACCATAGTAGGATTTTTATATGAATATTGGTGCAGGAATTGGTTCGAGCTCTGTAACGCAGACATCTTCAGGGAATATGCTTGGAGCTGGAGGCGCGACCGAGGGCTCAGCCGAAGCTATCTTCGAGAAAATGAAGGCTGATGCAATAAAAAATGGCTGGAAGAGTGCTGAAGTAAAAAATATTCAAGCATTGATCCGGTCGGGCTCAGGTCAATAATTACGAGGTGATCGATTACCTTTCAGGCTTTCCAGCCCGAAAGGTAATCATCCAACCAGCCCGACAGAGCATTTTAGTGCTCTAGAGCCGCTGTCCACCCTGAATGAGTAGACACTCCATGCAAATAGTAAACGACCGCTTTTCACAGAAAAGCAGCAATACCGAACACGACCGTACGCCACCGGAACAATCGGCAGGCGGTACGGACGTCAGTTTTTTCACGTCACTGTTCGAAGGCTCCCATCCCATAAGCACAATTTCTGCCAAGCCTGAAGTCTCACTCCTTTTGACAGAGGCATCAAAGCACCTCAGCAACTCAAGAGATGGCTTCGCAAAAATAATCCGCTCCACCAAAAAAGGAATCGATGTTGAGGCCATCGGAAATTACCCACGCGAGTTACATAACGCACAACTGACAACACAGCTGATGGTGAAATGTCTTGCCAAGACAACGCAGTGCATTGACAAGATCAGCAACATGCAGTCTTGAGCATGAATAACTCTCTGCTTGTCGCTTTAGTTTTGAGTATGACTTTTATATTGAGCGGATGTGGTGACCGGGTAGAACTGCATCGCCAACTGTCCGAACAAGAAGCCAATGAGGTTGTAGCCGAATTGGCTGATAAACATATTCGCGCGCAAAAGGTACCGGCCAAAGACGGGGTCGTCGTAACGGTTAATACAAGCGACATCGGGCGCGCCGTACGTACCTTGGAAGCCGCCGGCCTTCCCCGGCTCGCCCGGACCACTATGGGGGATACCTTTCGCAAGGAAGGGGTAATTTCCACCCCCCTGGAAGAGCGTGCCCGCTACATCTATGCCTTGTCTCAAGAGCTTGAAACCACGTTATCCAAGATCGACGGCGTCATCGTCGCACGTGTGCATGTGGTATTGCCTGAACGCATAGCGCCGGGAGAACCGGTCCAGCCCGCATCCGCTTCCGTATTCATCAAGCATGATCCACGCCTGGACCCCGACAACATCCGCGCCCGGGTCCGCAGAATGGTGGCGAGCAGTATCCCGGGGATGACCACCGCAGTGGATAACCCGCAAAAACTCACCGTGGTGTTTGTACCAGCCTCCACTTATCAGGAACAACAACGCCTGGTGTATTTCGGCCCCTTCCTGGTGCCCGGCGACGATCTCGGATTCTGGCGAGCCAGCATCATGATCTTGCTGCTCGGTCTGGCTTCGGCCGTGGCAGCCATGATCTTCCTGCAAGCGCGGCGCAAACGTCCTCATCTGGAGCCAGCGCTTACAGGAAACTCAACGGGGCCAACGCATGGCACCTAGACCCGATCATCTGATGCGTGAGCAACTGGCCTGGGCTCAATGGTGGGCTTTTCCCTGGAAGCAGGCCCACGAAGACTGGAAAGGCGACAAGTATCGTGCGATTGAAAGGCTTTTTTATCGCGGTCGGTCAGCGCCAGAGGACCTTACGGGTTTTGTCGCCTGCTTGCCGGCTGCACCACATGCCACTGTGCTTCGGTTGGCCCTGGCCTCCACGGACCAACTCAACCTGGCGCTCGCATTGGCTAACCACACGTTCAATCCCCAGGCAGCATCACCCTTGAGTGAAGATCATCATGAGTGGTGCATGCGCCTCTCCATGGCGCTGCACCCTTCCATGCTGCCCCCACATTCCGATCCGCTGCGACTACTTCATAGCTGGGTTGAGCCCGCTACCTGGCAGCGCCTTCGATTGCGTTTCCCACGTACACGTGTGAGCGAGGCTGAAACAGCAGACGCCCCACTCGAAAGTGCGAGCAGCCGATTGAACACCCTCTGGCAGGCCGTCGTCTGGCGCGTCGCAAGCATGGCGAGCGACAACATGCCCCTGTCTCGCAAGGATGAGGAAAGCAGCGATGTTATGCCGACATACTATTGAGTTACGCAAGGACGCATCCGGCACGCGCGCCAACCTTATCCCGCGCGAAGAGCTAGCCAATTGGGAACAGGCCAACCATCTCTTGAGCCACGCCAATGCCCAGGCCGACGAATTGATACGTATGGCCGAAAAAAAATGCGAGGCCATGCTTGAACAAGCCTCACTGGAAATCTGGCAACGCGCCGACGCTCAGCTCAAGCAATGGGAACGCGACCGTCAATCGATGTGCGACAACCTTGAACACTACGCGACCGCCATCACCAACCAGGCCATTCGCTGCCTGCTCGACGAAACAACTGCCCCGCAACGGCTCGCAGCGCTGTTGAAACAATTGCTGGATAGCCAAGTTCAGGAAGTCAGTGCGACGTTGCTCTGTCATCCCCATGATCTTGAGGAGATAAGACAGGGCCTTGCCCGTCACAAGAGCAGATTCTGGAAGTTAAACGCCGACGACACGGTTCATCCTCAAACACTCGTATTGAAAACAGATGAGGGGGACTTCCGTATCAGCTGGAATGCCATGCTCGACACTTTTTTCAACCAGGGCAAAGAGTACTCGATCGAGATCTAATCCTACGAGCACAGAGACTTTATTTATATTCACCCCTTAGAACTGACTGTTTAAATTCGCCCTTCAATATAGCTATCAGAGAGAAACCATGGATTTTTTCAAAGAGCTGACTCACTCGATTGCCAGAAATAAAACATCTACATACAAGGAGTTCAAGTCCGGTTTTGAAGAAAGCCTGATGGCCGAAGACAGCGAGTTGTTTCACAACTTAGTAACGCGCAGGGAGGTTACCTTTGCGCTTTATAGTGAGCACGGTAAAACGGTCAATCAGATGCTCAAAACAACCATTGAAAGTTTTCAGTAAATGAAAGCGCTCGTGGGCGACTGGTTGAGCGGCAGGGAGGAAAAAATCGCCCTATTTGAAGGTGACGACGAAGTCACCTTGCGACGTCAGGGCGACGCCGTTTTATTGGGTGTTCAACTGACCTCAGCGGTGACAGATAACTCAGCCTTGCAAGACTGGCTGCGCCTGGGTGCGGCCAGCTTGAACCATTTCCAGGGTGCCTTGGCTCAAAAAGCTGACACAGGTGCGCTATGGCTGATTCAACGTCTGCGCACCGACCGTGGTGAAACCCACGTACTGGATTGCCTCGAGACCCTGCTGAACCAACGCGACACGTGGCGCGCCATCGTTGCGCGTCTTGTTCGTCCAGCCCAAAACCTCAAACCCACCCCGCTACGTTCACGCTCGTACTAATCAGAGAACTGTCTATGCCTAACAAGACCCATAAGGGCGGCCGCTTGTGCCTTGACTCGCCTGATGCTTCATTCAAAAGAGCCCATTGGCGGAATGTATTCCTGTTTTCCTGGCTGCTGGTTTCAACCCAAAGCGCGTTAGCGGCGATCCCCGCCGAATGGAAGAACACCGCCTACGCTTATGAAGCCGAGCATAAGCCAGTTCGGGACGTGCTCGACGACTTCGCCCAAACCTTCGGTACGCAACTGCAAATCGAGGGCCTGCTGGAGGGCACCGTCAACGGCAAGATACGCGCCAATACCCCACAATCCTTGCTCGACCGGCTGGGAGTAGAACATCGCTTCCAATGGTACCTGTACAACAACACACTCTACATCAGCACCCTGGACCAGCAGGAGTCCGCGCGCCTGGAGGTTTCCTCTGAGACCATTGCCGACCTCAAGCAGGCGCTCACTGATATTGGCCTGCTCGATAGTCGCTTCGGCTGGGGTGAGTTGCCCGAGGATGGCGTCGTGCTGGTCTCCGGACCTCGGCGCTATATCGAACAAATCAAGCAGTTCAGCAGCCAACGCCGCACCGTGGATGAAAAACAGACGGTGCTGAGCTTCCCGCTGAAGTTCGCCAACGCCGCTGATCGTCAAGTGGATTACCGCGGCCAGAAGCTGACCATTGCCGGTGTTTCCAGCATTGTGCAAGGGCTGCTGGAGCCCCGTTCAAATCCGATCTCCTCGGTGCTGAGCCAGCGCCCTTCCTCACAGCCCGCGCCTATTGCGCCGAATGTTGCCCGCTTGAGCAACCCCATGCTGGGGCAGATACTCGGTACAAACAGCAACACCATGCCATTGGATATTGGCGCCACACTCCCCCCGCGTGCACCGATACCCAGCAGCCGGATTCGCGTCGAAGCCGACATTCGCAATAACGCAGTCCTGATCTATGACCTGCCAGAGCGCCAGGCCATGTACCGCGAGTTGATCGCTCAACTCGATGTGGCGCGCAAACTGGTGGAGATCGACACGATCATTCTGGATATCGAGCGTACGCAGTTGGATGAGTTCGGCGTGAACTGGGGGTTTCAGAACAGCCGGTTCCGTGCAGGTTCGTCATCCCAACAGTTGTCGCTTGAGAATCGCGAACGTTTCTATGCCGACATACGCGCCCTGGAAGCCAAGGGGCTGGCGACTATGGTTTCCAACCCGTCCGTGCTCACCCTGGAAAACCAGCCGGCGGTGATCGACTTCAACCGCACTCAATACCTGACGCCCGGACGTGAAAACGCCACCATCTTGCCAGTCACTGTCGGTACCAGCGTCCAGGTCGTGCCCCGCGTCATCACCAGCAGGGGAAGCCATCAGATACATCTGGTCGTGGATATCGAGGACGGCACGTTCGACGAATCCAACCCCAACCGTAGCCTCAGGGACCTTGATGTTCGCCGCGGTAACGTCAGCACCCAGGCCGTCATGGCGGAAAAGCGCTCTATGGTTGTAGGTGGCTTTCACGTCACGGAAAGCACCGACAGGCAAAACAAGGTGCCGCTGCTGGGCGATATCCCGCTGCTGGGCAAAGCGCTGTTCTCTTCCAGCGAAAGGCAGAACAATCGGCGTGAACGCCTGTTTATCATCACGCCGCGCGTCATCGGCGACCAGGCCGATCCGTCTCGCTATTTGCCCCAGGCAGATCAGGCCCAACTGCAGGCGGCGCTGACACCGCTGGCCAGGCGTAACGCCCCTCACCAGCCGGTGATCAAGCGTAGCGACGTGATCAGCACCCTGGCGCACCTGGCGACTGGGCAAGTGCCCAAGGCCTTCAAGTTGGCGCCAATGCCCCTGGGGTTGAACACGCTGTGCAGTACCCGCGACCTGCTCGCACTGAGTACCGAGCGCAGCCAATGGTATGCAGGCCCTGAGTACAACGTTGCAGTCGTAGTACTACGCAACCAGTTCAACCGCAATGTGCGCATCGATGAAAAAGAATGCAGCAACTCGCAAACGCTTGCCGTCACCGTGTGGCCACACGCCTGGTTGAAACCGGGAGAGGAAGCCGAGGTATTTATTGCCATGCGTCCGGTGGTGAAGGATGAACATCTCAGCGTACCGCGCCCCACCTTGATTACGCCCTCTCAAAAGGTCCGCCCATGAAACATCAATTGTTGTGCGTCACTCTGATCGGTGCGGCGCTGCTTGTCAGCGCATGCACCCCCACGTGCCAAGGCGACTCCTGCTCACGCCCGCAATCGACCGCACAAAAGATGGTGATCTGGTGGCCATCTCACATGCGCGTCGAGCCCGGCCCTTCCGGGGAGCGAGCGGATTACCAGACGATATCGCTGGAACGATGAGCATCAAGGAAATACCCGACGAACCACGCCAGGTATTTCTGGAGAACCTGGTGAGCGGCGCTGCCACTCACCAGGTTCTCACTTGCGGCATCGAGGTGCGCGCGCTCAACGCGGGTAATCGCCCTGGGCTGGCCTTGCATGTCGCTCGCGAAGCGTTGCAGGCCGGGCAATTACAACGCGTATTGCAGCGCCGCTTTGAGCAGCCGCACGTGTTTGATGGCTGTTTTATCTATCTCGATACCCAGGGTGCCTTGGTGATCTGGCACGCACTGCCCGCCTCTCACTGCAATCCGGGCAGGCTCCTCAGCAGGATGCTCTCACTGGCCAATCTCAGCGCACTGGACCCAGGCTCCAGTCGCTGATCAGCGCTGATCAAGCTCAGGCAGTTCCAGCGTTTCGCGCTTGGCTTCGTCATCCAGCTCGCGCAAGGTGCGGTAGATCAACGCTACGGCCTGCAAGGTCTCGCGGGGAATGCTTGCACCCAGCTGCTTGGTATGGATCGTGCGGGCCAGCCACACACATTGAATCACCGGGACCTCGGCGACCTTTGCGCGCGCGATCAGTTTTCGCGCTTCGTCGTCCGTGCCCTTGCTGATCAGCAGGGGCAAAGGTGTCTCGCCTGGGCGGTAGTACAGCGCGACTGCAAAGTGCGTAGGGTTGACCACCAACATGTCGGCTTCTTCCAGCTTGGGCAGCTTGACCTTCGGCTCCTCTTGCGCCAATTCATGCGCCAACTGGCGGCGCTGGCCTTTCACATGGGGGTCGCCCTCCATGTCCTTGTATTCTTTGACGACCTCAACCTGTGTCATGCGCATACGCTTGGCGAAGAAGTGCTTTTGCAAAGTCAGATCGATCAGCGCCAACACCAGCAACAGCCCCAGGCAGGCATGCAGCAGGTGACGGAACAACGCGATCAGCGCCAGCAGATAACTCTGCAGGTCGCTGTTGGCAAGGTTGATCAACGCCCCCAACGCGGGCCAGACCACCACGTACACAATCAGGCCCAGCAGGAACGCCTTGGCGATGCTCATCAGCAGATTCATTAACGACTGGGCAGAGAACATCTGCTTGATCTGGCTGATAGGGTTGAGGCGATTGAAATCCATCTTCAGCGTATCCGGCGCGAACAGCAGGCCGAACTGCATCCAACTGGCAATCAGCTTCGCGGCAATCGCAAGCCCGGCCATCAACAGAGAGAACGAAAAAAACATCACCAGGCCCTCCACCAGCACTTCTTCCAGCACCCGCGCAAACGGCTGGCCCAAGCGTGAAATCGGCAACACCAGCAGTTGCTGAAAGCGCTGCAAGCTGGTTTCGGCAGTGAACAAGGCGACCTCACTGATAGCCGTCAGCGCCAGCAGCTTGCTCACATCCTGGCTCTGCGCAACCTGACCTTTCTTACGTTGGTCACGCAGTTTCTTGGCGGACGCCGGGTGCTTTTTTTCACCCGAATCACTCACGGCGCCGAGACCTTGAACAAAAGCCCCAGGTAGTGCTTAAGGTCACCCAGCTGGCTCATACGCCCGACAATAAGATCCTGTAACAGCGCGAAGTACAGCAACAAAATACCGATTCCCGCCAGGCATTTGACCGGCGGCGCCAAGGTACTCACTTGCAATTGCTGGCTGTAGACCCCCAGCAACGCGATACCGAACTCCAACAGCAACAACACGGCAATAAAGGGCGCGGCATAAAGCATCATGTGCATGAATGTGTCACTGAGCAGCCCGACAAATACGCTCATGGCATTAGCTGCTGGAAGCGGAAACCACACGGTGGGTGGCCAGATCAGGTAACTGTCCCAGATCACCTGGGTGAGTGCGCCCAACCCCAGGATGGCCATCAGCAAGTAAATCGCCAGTTGCTTGAACATGTGCCCGATCGGCGTCGCGTCCGGCCCCAGTGACGGGTTGAGTTGGCCACCGGCCAAGGCTCCACGCTGGTTGTCCAGCAGCGCTCCCACCGACTCGAACATCCAGAACGGCATCGCCAACAACACCCCCAGCAGCAACCCCAACGCTACCTCCTTGAGCATCAGCGCACCGAGCATCAATGCTGAATAGTCCTGCCCCGCCAAAGCAGCATGAATACCCGGAGCGGGCAACAACGCCATGACCATCACGATGGTGTGCCGGGGCAGGCCGCGCACATGTTGAAAACAAAACGCCGCCACCAGGATGCCACAGGGGTAGATACGCGCCATGCCGATCAACAGGCTGGGGAGATACTCAAGATAAAGCAGCACAGGCAACGCCTTAGTTCAGGGCCGAACGGCCGATCATTTCAAACGTCAGGTTGATCAGCTGGATCAACTCCACGCCAATCCAGCGGCCCGTGAGGATCAGGGTGATACCCACCGCCACTAGTTTGATACCAAAGGGTAATGTCTGGTCCTGGATCTGCATCAGCGCTTGTACCAAAGAGGTCAGCACCCCCACCACCACCGCCACGATCAGCGGCGGTGCAGACAGTACAACCACCAGCAACATGCCCTGCTTGAACAGCACGATAGGTTCCATACGCCACTCAGAGATAGGAAAGGAACAGGCTGTCGAGCAACCGCGACCAGCCAGACACCAGCACGAACAGCAGCAGCTTGAGCGGCAGGGAAATGGTCATCGGCGAGACCATCTGCATACCCAGCGCCAGCAACAGGTTGGAAACAATAAGGTCGATCACGATGAAGGGGATATAGATCAAGAACCCGATCTCGAACCCCGCCTGCAATTGCGAAAGCACAAAGGCCGGGATCAGCAGGATAAGATCCTCACGCTGTACCTCCTGAGCCATTTTCGCAGGCCACAGACGTGCGGTATTGTCCAGTAGATGGGTCAGCACATCCGCGTCCACATTACGCAGCATGAATGCACGCAAGGGGTTGATGGCCTCATTGCCGGTATGCAGAAACGTTTGCACGTTGCTCATGTCCAGAGGCGACGCCTTGATATTCTCGGCGATTTCGTACCCCACCGGCGCCATGATGAACAAGGTGGCCGCCAGAGCGATTCCGTTGATGGCCATGCTCGGAGGTACCTGCTGTACGCCGATGGCATTGCGGGTAATCATCAGCACAATCACGATTTTCAAGAAGGCTGTGCAGACCACCAACAGCATGGGCATCAACGACAGCGCGCCCAGAAATATCGCCAGGACGATCGGGTCCAGCCCTTGAAGTATCATCGACCGAACACCACTCGGGACAACTGCAACCCCAGGCGCCCGTCAACTTCCACCAACTGCCCCTGGCCGATGGGCCGATCGCCATAAAACAGACCCGCCATGCCTGGGGCAAAGCCTGTAATGCCCAGTACCGAGCCGGGTACGAGGTTACGCAACTCCCCCAGGGTCAGGTTCAGTGTTCCGCAGCGTACGCTCAGCGTCATGCTCAATTCATCGAACGGCTCGGGGCCGAATACGTCCATTACGGGTTCATCGTCTTCATGCCCCGAGTGATGAGGTACATCTAAATCTTCGTCCACAGACACGTCCTCGATAGAAGTAAGAGTGAAACGTAACCACCCGGTGTCATCGTCAATGCCGCCATGCAGGCGCTCTCTGCCGACCGACACATAACCGCTGCCCCGGGCCTGGAAAAAGGTCTGTTCAAGCAGCAGCACATCGCCGGCTCGCAGACTGCCGGCCTGTACAATCGGTAACCGCAACCGCCCAAGGGTCACCGCAATTGCCAGTTGAAACGACAACGGCAGCGGCGCAGCCGTGGCCCGCCAGGCCCCCGCTTCGTACAAAGCCAAAAAGCTTTCGCTGCTCAACCACACATAACCCTCAACCCACGATGCCCCCAGGGTCACGGTGAGGCGACAGCCAAAGCCCTTTGGTCGCCCGGTGTGTAGCAATCGCACATAACCCAACAGCGCTCGCACTTCGGGGCTCAGGTAATACTGAAACAACGTCCAGAACCAGGAATCCGGTTCGTTGTCGACCCCTGCAAGGGTCACCGGACATTCGCCCAGCAGGCTAAGCAACGGCCCCGCCTTGGCGAGCGCCAGCACACCGCACTGCGTGTCGAAGCACACCACGTCACCGCCAACAGGCGCACGCCCAGGCTCAAGCCGCAACTCACCGGCCTGACCCGCAACATGGAACGGCAGGTACAGGCCGCGACCCAGCTGGCGGCGTGCGGCAACCCCGTCACTCTGGATCGAAGGTAATGTCAGTAGCGGTACGATCATGGGTTGCCGACGCTTGGCAGAAGAAGGCTGACCGGCAGCCCCAGCGCTTGCGTAAAACGGTCCTCACACTGTTGCCGTACGCCGCTGAGCCAGCGGGCCGTAGCGTCGTGTTCCGCTTCCAGTCCAATGGCCCAGCCGCTCTGCTCTCGGCGCACGCTGGCGTTGATCCGCCCCAGGCGTGGCAAGTACAACACTGCCTGCAACGGCCACTGCGAACCGGCCAACACACGAGGCGTCAGTTGTTCGGCCAGCGCCTCGATCATGGCAATACCGGCCGCAGATTTTTTTCGCGACAAGGAGGCGCTCGTCCCGGCGCTCGTCCCGGCGCCCTCCCCATCACCCGCAAACAAACGCGCAAACAGTCGCCCTTGTTCCCACGCAACCACGCCCGCCGCTCCTGACTCACGCTCTTCGCGCTCACGCAGGGGGGGTCGTTCAGTGGGTTTATTCGCAACCTGGGTCATGTCGGCTCCTGTGCAAGCAAAAGTGATAGCTCCTGTAACTTTTCCACCTGTCGCAGGCATTCGGTGGCTTGCCTCTGAGCACTGCCAACGTGGTGTTCCTTTTCTTGCCGTTGGTTGCGCAGCGCCTCAAGCTGCCCCTCTTCGCGCTGGGTACTGGCGGATAAGGAGCGCTCCTGTGCGTTCCAGGATTTCAGGCCCGCCAAGGTCAAGAGCTGGCCCTGGTGCTGACTGAGCAACTCAGCACTTTGCCGGGCTTGCTCCTGCCGAGCGTGTTCAAGTGCATCCTGGGCCTGCTGGATATGCGCGAGCAGGGCCTGCTGCGCACGCTTGGCCTCACGCAGGGCACGTTCGGCACGATCGGCCCTGTGCCTGCGCAGGCAACGCAGCATCTGCACTTCATCGTGCAGCACATCAGAAGGGGACATAGGTCGTCAGCTCCTTGAGTTGCTCCAGCGTGACGGCCATCGGTGTCGGCTCACGCAAATCCTGGCGCAGGAAACCGTCCACCGCCTGGCGACTGTTCACGGCCAGGTCCGTCAACGCATCGCTGCCAGGCTGGTACTCGCCCAGCTTGAGCATCAACTCGATCTGCTGGTACGCCGATAACAACCGTCGCAACGCCGTGCCCGCCTGAATATCCTCTGGCGCCGCAACGTTGCTCAATATTCGTGAAAGGCTCGCCAACACATCCACCGCCGGATAGTGCCCACGCTCAGCCAATTTGCGCGACAGCACGATGTGGCCGTCGAGCAATGAACGTACTTCATCGGCCACCGGGTCGTTCATGGAGTCCTGCTCAATCAGCACTGTGTAGATCGCTGTGATCACGCCGTCACGGGTCAACCCGGCGCGCTCCACCAAGCGCGGGAGCAAGCTGTACACCGAAGGCGGCAGGCCTCCGCGCCCCAGGGGTTCGCCGGCAGCCAGGCCGATTTCACGCTGGGCCCTGGCGAAACGGGTCAGGGAATCAATCAGCAGCAACACCCGCTGGCCCTTGCGCCGAAAACCTTCAGCCAGTGCCGTGGCGGTAAAAGCGGCGCGGGCACGCTCCATGCTGGAGCGATCAGACGTGGCACACACCAGTACCGCTTTGGAGCGCAGTTGCTCATCGAGCTCATGGTCGAGAAACTCACGCAGCTCGCGCCCCCGCTCGCCGATCAAGCCGAACACGATGACATCGCATTCGACGTTACGGGCGATCTCGGCCAACAAGGTGGTTTTGCCACAACCGGCCCCGGCGAACAGACCGACACGCTGGCCTTCACCGAGCGTCATCAATCCATCGATGGACCGCACCCCGGTGGCCAGCGCACGGTTGATACGCGGCCGCTCGGTGGGCAAGGGCGCTTCACATAACACCGGGCTGGTATCCGGCAGTTCGGATTCGACAAATGCGCTGGCACCCTGGCCCGTAATCGGCCTTCCGAAACCATCCAGAACCTGGCCCAGGAGCGCCTCGCTGACTTGCACCCTATGCGACACGCCCAGGCGCTCGACCGGCGCCCCCACGCGCACGCCTTCCAGGTTCCCAAGGGCACTGAGCACCGCATCCTGCTGATCAAAACCGATGATTTCAGCGAGCATGCAGTCACCCGGACCTTTTTCCACCTGGCACAAGTCACCGATACGCGCCTGAGGCAGCCGGCACTGCAGCAGCATACCGTTGACGCGCTGGATTCGCCCGCGCATGGACACCGGCGCAAAGCTGCCAAGCGCCTGGGCCTGGCGTTGCTGCCAGGCGTCCAGACGCGCTTGCTCGGAGGTACTCACCAGTGCACCTCGTAACGCTGTGCGCCATCAAAAACCACTTTGCTGTTGTCGATCAGCACCAGGCGCAAGCCGTCCACCTGATCCCCCAAAAAGAGCCGGCTACCCTCTTCCAGAACCACATGGCCGTTAGGTCCGCCGACTATTTGCACGATCCTGAACGGCAAGGCGTCATCTCGCACACGTACACGACTGATCACCGGCACCATACTGTCGAATTGCTCACCAAAGCGGCTGAGCATCCGCGACACCAGCTCCACGTCGTCCTGGGAAACATCGCCGTTTAGCACGACTTGACCGTTGATGACTTGCAAGTCGATCCGTTGGCTCAGCTCACGCTCGCCGAGCATTTTCAACAACTGCTGACGCACATCAAACGGTGAAGCCAACTCTTGTTTGCCAATCACCGATGGCATCAGCGAAGCCTGCGCGTCATGTTCCCCGGTTGAAACCATGCCCACCACTGCGATGACTACCGCCACCACCAGCATCAGGCTGATCAACCGCTTTTGCTGCGAGGGTGAGATGGACGATAACGGCAGTGTCTGCACAGGTTGTTCCGGTGATGGCAATGCTGCAGATACCGGGGCCTCAGGTTCAGGCCCAGGCCATGGATGATCTGCCAAGGCGACGCACAATCTCACGCTGCCCACCAGAAAGGGCGCGTTCAACGCCAGGCTCGGGATCTGCGCCAAGGCCTGGCCATCAGCCCCGTACACCAGCTGCGCCTGGGCCTGCACCGACCAGTTAGCGTCGCAAAACTGCAGCAGGGCATGATGCTCGGCGACCCCAGGATCGCTCAGCACCAGGTCAGCGTCCGGCTGGGCACCGATGCTCCATCGCTCGCCGAACAACGGCAACGCAGCGCCCTGGCGCAGCCCATCAAGCACGCGTAACTCATACATCATCGAGCCCTCCTTCGTACTGTCCATGGCTGCGAAATCATGCCGCTGCGCCACGCATCAATGCTTCCTGACCGAGGTCAATGCGCCCCAACACCTTGACCTTGGATGTGCTCCCCAACTCAGCGAAAGACAGCACCGGTACATGGTTGAACTCTTCGAGCAATAAAGTCCGCAAGGGGCTGCGCAAGTCCTGCGCCACCAACATCACGCTCTTGCTCTTGGCCCTCAAGGTAAAGGCCTGATTGAGCAGGTTGATAAACGCCGCGCTGTGATCCTGGTCCAACGCAAAGAACACCCCGGTCTGGGTCTGGCGCAGGGCTTCGCGCAGGATGTTTTCGCTTTGCGCAGACAACAGCCAGGCGTGCAGGCCGTCGGCTTCGCTGTACTGGTGATAGATCTGCGCCTTGAGAGCAATGCGTGCATAGTCGGCCAGGGCTTCCGGCTCACGCTCATGCTGTCCGTACTCGATCAGCGATTCGACAATCAGCCGCACCGCCCGCAGCGGGACACCTTCACTGGCCAGGCGCTGCAACACCGCAGAAAAACGCGACAGCGGCATGATGCGCTGCAGTTCCTGCACCAGTTCCGGCTGATTATGCTCAAGCCAACTCAGGATCGACTTGCTCTCCTGAATCCCCAGGAACTGTGGCCCGCTGAGCATCATCGCCTTCCTCATACGCTCCAGGATCAGGCTCGTGGCGGTGAAGCGCTCCAGTTGCGGATCATCAAGCAGCGGATCGTCAGGGGCCAACCAGAGCCAATCCTGTTCATCGCGCTCAGCCAACCCGGCGATGGCGTGCTCTGGCTCAACCTCAAACGCCATGCGCTCAACAGCCATATGATTGACCACTGACGCCCTGACCATGGGGACTTCATGCACACAAAAGCGCATCTCATCAGGGGCCAGGGAGTCATCGAGCTCGACTTCGAACGGCGGCAATGTCAGGCCAATATTGGCGACCAGCGAATTTCGCGCCTGGCGAATCCCGTGAATCAGATTCGTCACTTCAGGCGTGCCACGCAGAACAGGGGAAAACTGCAACAGGTAAGGGCGCGACGGGTCAAAGCCGCGCAAGTCCTCTTTACCGTTCTCTTCAGGGCGAACGACTTCGGCGGCCTCGTTGGAAGGCCCTGACTGGTGTTGACGCTGGCGCACCAGGTAGTAACCCACGCTGCCGGTGATCAGCGCGATCAGGATAAATACCAGGGTAGGCATACCTGGGACCGCGGCAAACGCAAGCATTCCCACCGAGGCAATTATCCAACTCTTGGGCTCGCTGGTCATTTGCCGGGCAATTTCGACGCCCATGTTACTGACGCCTTTGCGTCCATCCGGCGCAACACGGGTGATGATCATGCCCGCAGTCAAAGAGATCAGCAGCGCCGGAATCTGTGCAATCAGGCCATCGCCGATCGTCAGTACCGAATACAACGCCATCGAATCGCCTGCGCTCAAGCCGTGCTGGAACATTCCTGTGGAGAAGCCGCCCAACAGGTTGACCACGACGATGATCAAGCCGGCGATAGCGTCGCCCTTGACGAACTTCATCGCCCCATCCATGGCCCCAAACAGCTGGCTCTCACGCGACAACTGCTCACGCTTGTCCCTCGCCTGCATGCCGTCAATCAGCCCTGCACGCAGATCGCTATCGATAGACATCTGTTTGCCCGGCATCGCATCCAGGCTGAACCGCGCCGCCACCTCGGCGACCCGCTCCGAGCCTTTGGTGATCACCAGGAAGTTGACCAGGGTCAGGATCAGAAAGATCACCATCCCTACCGCCAGGTTTCCCCCCACCACGAAATTGCCGAAGGCCTCGACGATGTCACCGGCATCCTGTTCCAGCAGGATCAAGCGCGTGGTCGCAATCGACAGCGCCAAACGAAACATGGTGGTCAGCAACAGGATCGATGGGAACGATGAGAACGCCAGAGGGCCTGGTAGATAAAGCGCCAGTACGATCAACAGGCAAGATATGCAGATATTGAGCGCAATCAGAATATCTACCAGCCAGGTCGGCAGTGGCACGATAAAGATAAAAACAATGGCCATGACCACCACGGCGCCCAGCACTTCTGCGCGCTGTGCCACTTTGAGCAGCAAGCCGTTGATGGTCGACAGCAGGGTCACGTCATAACCCCGGCCAACTCAGGAAAACGCTGGGTACCACCGTCGATCCGGTTCAGCTCGTCCATCACCGCTACAAACCTGAACAAGGTTTCCTCACGGACTCTACTGTCAGACCATAAGGCCAACGGCAACTGCCGGATAAGAGGGTAAAGCGCGTTGAGAGCGGCCAGTTGCCTGGAGGGCGAACCACTCCCCATCTCATTCCCCAACCGCAGGATTTCCTCGGCGGCAACGCCGCTGTCGGCGTATCCAAGCAGGCGCTGCAGCAGGGAAACGGCGTCCTGATCAATGCCCAGTCGCAGGTTGAACGCCAGGCAATCGGCCAATACGGTGCCCAACTGCCCACAACTTCGCAGGCCCAGCAGCAAAGAACGCAACAGTGGGGTGGGCATCGATGACACCCGGGCCGCGATATCGTCTGCCAAGGCTTTACGCATCACATTGAGCCCTTCATAGAAGCGCTCGCCGCCGTATACGCCCAGCAGGGCTTGCATCATGGTCGCCAGCGATTGGCGCGTGACCACGCTGGCATAGTAGAGCGCGCGGAGCGCCTGGCGTTCCTGCGGGTCTGCGCCGGTTGCTTGCAAAGCGACGGCAATGTTCAGGCCAGCCTGGATTTCTCCTTTGAAACGCGCCTCGAATTTGGCAATGGCTGCGCGGGCCAAGGCAGCCTCGGATTTACGCAGTTCAGTGTCCGCCTGGCTTGCCACGTGCTTGAGGACCACGAACGCACGCGCCGGGTCGCCGCCTGTGAGGTCGAGCAATTTGTCGACGCTGGCGTTTTGCAGTAACTGCATCCTGATGCGGCGAGAAACCGAGGCCATGCTCGCCTGGGCCGGATGCCCCAACTGGTCATAAAGCTGCACCAGTTGTTCCGCAGCAGGCACGCGCGGGCCCATCTGCCGCTGGGCCAGCGGAAGTTTATTGAGCTCTACTTCCTGAGTGAACAGTTGGGCCAGTTCATCAACACCCTTCGCAGGCGCAGGCACGGCAGTATTGCTGATAACAGGTTGATCCAGGCGTTGGACCGTTGGCACATCGTTGCGCGATTCGACTTTCATGGACAGGCCAGTTCAGGAAGAGTGTGTCTCTGTGTGGCAAAGCCTACCCATATGGTTCCATTGAAAATCGAGACGACGGCAGGTTTGAAAATACTTGCACGGACCTCTAATCCTCACGTGCAAAAGTCTGCGCAAAAAAGCATCAATTCAAGATATTTATATATATAAATTAAGTAGTTACGTGATTTTTTCTGTTTGGCACAAGCAGTGCAATCGGGTTCCTGTCGATACGTTTCGACTGCGTCTACCTTAAGGAAAAAATCATGAATATTCCTATTGAAGCCTTAGTTCACCTTGGTGGCAATTCGCCTCAATTCATGCTTCATCTGACAGACGATCAACAGAAAAAGCTTCGCCGCTTTATTCATAAACGCGTGCTTAACCCGGAAGATGCGGATGATCTTTTGCAATTGACCTACCTGGAAGCCTGGCGTAATCGCGACCGTTTCAGCGGCACCGCAACGCTCAGCACCTGGATGTGCGGCATCGCGCAGAACCTGATCCGCAATCACTTTCGGCGCCTGTATGCCAAACCCGCACATTGCGAATTCGATGAGTCGCTGTGGCATGGCCAGGAAGATACCCACAGTCTGGATTGGGAGTTTGAGATCAACCGGCGCCTGGAAAATACCCTGAGCGCTATCGATCACTTGCCGACCGAGATGCGCAAGACGCTGTACGCCTCATTGGAAACCGACGGTAGCTATCAGGACACCGCCGACGTACTGGACATCCCTATCGGCACCGTGCGCTCGCGCCTGTCACGGGCACGCGAACAGCTCAAGCGCGTGACCCACACCCCCCTGCATCGCTAAGCTGAATTAGCCGGGCAAGCGTTGGGCGACAGGGATATCTGCCCAACACTGTCAGACTTGGCCTGATAGACACCAATGCTCTGCATCTGCCCCCGCTACAGAGCGCATCGGCCAGCGCCCCTCCCTGCCGCCTGTCACCCAAAGCAGCGTTTTCGGTTAAACGGTTGAAAGCGTAGAAAAAAACTCAACAAAAAGACTTGACGCATTGCCGTTCCGAGCGAATAATGCGCGCCACTTGGCTACATAGCTCAGTTGGTTAGAGCATAGCATTCATAATGCTGGGGTCCGGGGTTCAAGTCCCTGTGTAGCCACCAAGTACTAAAAACGGCTTACCGAAAGGTAGGCCGTTTTTTTGTGCGCGTAAAAAACTCCCCAACTGTATTTTGACGCCCCCCACCCCCACTGTTAGTGTCCAGCCTCCCTAAAATGCGGAGTGCCCCGATGAAACTGGACATCTACCAAGTCGACGCTTTCAGCCAACACCCCTTCGGCGGCAACCCGGCGGCGGTGTGCCCGCTCACCGAATGGTTGCCCGACGAGCAACTGCAGAATATCGCGGCTGAAAACAACCTCTCGGAAACCGCGTTTTTTGTACCCCGTGGCGAGTTCTACGAGCTGCGCTGGCTCACCCCCGAAGTCGAGGTAGACCTGTGCGGCCATGCCACCTTGGCGGCGGCCTGGGTATTGATTCATATGCTGGCCGATGCGCCGCAAGTGCTGCGTTTTGCCACGCGCAGCGGCGAGTTGCGGGTGACGCGCAATGGCGATGAACTGGCGATGGATTTCCCGGCCAAACAGCCCCAACGCTGCGAGCCACCGGCCGGAATGTTGAGCGCACTGGGCATTGAAACTGCCGAGGTGTTTGGCACCGATGACTACATCGTGCTGGTGGAAAATGAAGCGCAGGTGGCGGCACTGACACCCGATTTCGCACGGCTCAAGGGCCTGCCCAAACGTGGGATTGCAGTCACCGCCAAAAGCACACAGTTTGATTTCGTCTCACGCTGGTTCGGCCCGAATGTGGGGGTCAATGAAGACCCGGTCACCGGCTCGGCGCACACTTCGCTGGCACCGTTCTGGGCCGAGCGCCTGGGCAAGTTGCAACTGACCGCCGAGCAAGGCGGCCAGCGCAAGGGCCAGTTGCGCTGTGAACTCAAGGGCGACCGCGTGATTATCTCCGGCAAGGCGGTGCTGTACATGCAAGGCACGATTTATCTGTAAAACGCAGTTCCCGAAGGACAACAGATCATTCTCAAAATGAACGGAGTTCAGCGCGTGTTTTTGACTTCCCGCCGTCAGTTGACGGTCATCGCAGCAGCCCTGGCCCTTGCGGCCTGCCACACGTCTGTCACCGAACAACCACCAGCACCGGAGCTGGGTTCGGGCTACCGCACTGACCTGAATACCCGCCACGCCGAGCGTCATATGGCCGCCGCCGCCAACCCGCTGGCTGCCGAGGCCGGACGCGAGATGTTGCGCCAAGGCGGTTCGGCCATCGACGCGGCGATTGCGATGCAAGCGGTGCTGACCCTGGTGGAGCCACAGTCTTCCGGCATTGGTGGCGGTGCGTTCATCATGCTGTGGGATGGCAAAAACGTGCAGGCCTACGATGGCCGCGAGACCGCACCGGCGGGGGCGACCGAGCGCTTGTTCCTGAGGGCCGACGGCACGCCGATGGCGTTCACCGATGCGCAAATTGGCGGGCGCTCTGTCGGTACGCCGGGTGTATTGCGCGCACTGGAAATGGCGCACAACAAGAGCGGCCATCTGCAATGGGCAAAGCTGTTCGAGCCGGCGATCCGCCTGTCGGAGCAGGGCTTTGCCATTTCACCGCGCTTGCATAGCTTGATCGCGGCGGATCGCTTTATCGCGCAATCGCCCGAGATGGCGGCGTACTTCCTGAATGCCGATGGCTCGCCCAAAGCCACCGGCACGCTGTTGAAAAACCCGGCGCTGGCCGAGGTATTCAAGCGCATCGCCAAGGAAGGGCCGGATGCGCTGTACCACGGGGCGATTGCCGATGAGATCGCACGCAAGGTGCAGGGCAATCACAATGCCGGCAGCTTGTCCGTAGCCGACCTCAAGGGCTACAGCGCCAAGGAGCGCGCCCCACTGTGCACCGACTACAAACAATGGAAAATCTGCGGGATGCCGCCGCCCTCCTCTGGCGGGATTGCCGTGGCGCAGATCCTTGGCACCTTGCAGGCGCTGCAGACCCGCGACCCGCGCCTGGCGATCGCGCCGATGACCCCGAACAAGAGTACTTCGCCGGCCGGGCTTGAACCGACACCCGAGGCCGTGCACCTGATTGCCGAAGCCGGGCGCCTGGCCTTTGCCGATCGCGCCCTGTATGTGGCCGATGCAGACTTCACCCCCGTGCCGGTTGCCGGCCTTGTTGCACCCAACTACCTGGCCCGGCGCGCCGCGCTGATCGGCGAGCGCAGCATGGGGGTCGCCAAGCCTGGCCAACCGGAGGGCGTTCAAGTGGCGTATGCACCGGATCGCTCGCCGCTGCGCATCTCCACCTCGCAAGTGGTGGCGGTGGACGACCAGGGTGGCGCGGTGTCGATGACCACCACCGTCGAAGCGGCGTTCGGCTCCCACGTGATGGTCCAGGGCTTTTTGCTCAACAACCAGATGACCGATTTCTCGTTCATCCCCGAAGAAAACGGCCAGCCTGTGGCCAACCGCGTGCAACCCGGCAAGCGCCCGCGCTCGGCCATGGCTCCGACCCTGGTGTTCGATCGCAACAGTGGTGAGTTGCTGGCCACCGTGGGCTCCCCGGGCGGTTCGCAGATCATCGAGTACGTGAGCAAATCCCTGGTGGCCATGCTCGACTGGAAGCTCGACCCGCAAGCGGCCATCAGCCTGCCGAATTTCGGCAGCCGCAATGGCGCCACTGAGTTGGAAACCGGCCTGTTCAGCCCTGCGCTCAAACAAGCGCTCAAGGACAAGGGCCATGCCCTGAGCGAGATCGATATGACCAGCGGCGTGCAGGCCATCGTGCGCACGCGGGATGCCCAGGGCAAGGTGACATTGAGCGGCGGTGCTGACCCTCGGCGTGAAGGTGAGGCGCTGGGTGACTAAGGGGTTTTGATCAACGGAGAATGCACGGTGCACACAGCCCACAACCTCGGCGCCCTACCCGGCGTCGATCACGGTTTTTGTTCGATTGATGACCCGCTGCGACCTGATGATGTGTTCATCTGCAAGCAGGTGCACAGCGCGTCGGTGATTGAATGGCAGTCGGGCCAAGTGACTAATACGGTTGAGGCGGACGGGGTGTTCACCCGGAGCCGGCAGCCAATTGCGGTCATCACGGCCGACTGTTTGCCCATCCTGATCGCAGGCGGTGATTTAGTGGCCGCCATTCATGGCGGCTGGAAGGGCCTGCAACGCGGGATTATCGGCAATGCCGTGCAGCGTTTTATCGATGAAGGCATTAGCGCGGACCAGTTGCGGGTGGCAATTGGGCCGTCGATCAAGCCTTGCTGCTATGAGGTGAGTGAAACGTTCATTGCCCAGTTCCAAGCGGATCAAGGCCACCTATGGGAGGACAGCCAGGCGCCCTGGAGCATTGAGCAAACGACACCGCTACAAGCTCCGCACATTACACCGCCCCACGCCAGGCAAGCGGGAAGTGCCTGGTTTGACTTGAGCGGGTATGGGCTGCTGTTGCTGCAAGCGGCGGGGGTCAAGCGCGAGCAGATCGAGGTGAGTGACGTGTGCACTTATTGCACGTCACCGACGTTTGCCAGCTATCGCAGGAGGACGCATCACTTGGAGGAGCCGAAGACATTGATCTATTCGTGGATTGCTCGTACGACCTGACGGACATACCGTACCTTGTGGCGAGGGAGGTTGCTCCCGCTGGGCTGCGAAGCAGCCCTTGAACCGCAAGCCACCAGCAATCAGCGGCTGATCTTCAACCCCTTGCGCCCCGCATGTCGCTCCAGCGCCAACTCAATCAACCGGCTCACCAACTCGCTGTAGCTCATGCCCGCCGCTTGCCACAGCTTGGGGTACATGCTGATGCGGGTAAAACCGGGCAGTGAGTTGATCTCGTTGATCAGGACTTCGCCCTCATTCGTCAGGAACACATCCACCCGCGCCAGCCCTGCGCAACCCAGCACCTCAAAGGCTTCGATGGCCAGGCGGCGAATTCGCTCGCTGGCTTCATGGCTGATAGCCGCAGGCACCACCACTTGGGCGGCCTGATCGTCGATGTATTTACTGTCGTAGGAATAAAAGCCGTTGCTCACCACAATTTCGCCGCAACCGCTGGCGATGGGGTGATCATTACCCAATACAGCGCATTCGATTTCACGGCCCTGCACGGCGGACTCCACCAGCACTTTTTCATCAAAGCCCAGCGCCAGTTCAACCGCGGCGCGGTACTCGGCTTCGTTGCCGACTTTGCTCACGCCCACTGAGGAGCCCTGGTTGGCGGGCTTGACGAACATCGGCACGCCGAGCTTGTTCGCCGCCGCTTCAAAGGAAGTGCGCGCCGCGTTGCCACGGGTGAGGGTGATGAACGGCGTGACGGCAATACCCGCGTCACGCAGCAGGCGCTTGCTGATGTCTTTGTCCATGCACACGGCCGAGCCAAGCACGTCGGAGCCGACGAAAGGCAAGTCGGCCATACGCAGCAAACCTTGCAGGCAACCGTCTTCGCCAAGGGTGCCGTGGACAATCGGGAAGATCACATCAATATGTTCCAGCAGGCCCTGCCCGGAGGTTTCCACCACCTGCTGGCTGGCCTTGCCGGGCACCACCGCCAATTCGCGGTTGGATTGGTTGAGGGCGATCAGGGCCGGGTTTTCCTGGTTGATCAGGAAGTTCGACGTGTCGTTGAGGTGCCAGTGGCCGGCCTTGTCGATACCGATCAGGATGGGCTCGAAGCGCGAACGGTCGAGGGCATCGACGATGTTGCGCGCCGATTGCAGCGAGACCTCATGCTCAGCCGAACGGCCACCAAAAATAATACCTACCCGCACCTTGCTCATGACCTGGCCTCACTGTTGAAAGTAAGGCTTCTTACCACGGGTAGTCAGCGGTTCGCCACCAGATGCGCCCCGAACAACAGATAGCAACTGCCGGCAAAGCGGTCGAGCCACTTGCGCGAACGGCTGTAGAGGTTGGCCATGCGCTCGCTGGAAAACACCAAGGCTACGCTGGAATACCAACTGAACGACAACGTAGCCATGGTGATGACCGCCAAGGTCAGCAACGTCGGCGAGGGTGAGGGCGGCATGGTCGAGGCGAAGGCCGTGGCGACGAACAGAGCGGCCTTGGGGTTGGACAAATTGCCGAGCAAACCGAAACGCCATGCGGAAAATAATGAACGTCGCGGCTCATCGGGCAACACCGCCTGCCCCGTTGTCGGCGCCGAGCGCTTGAACAGCTTTAGCCCAAGGTAGATCAGGTAGCAACCGCCGATGATCTTGAACGCCAGGTACAACATGGGCGCGGCGGTAAACAGCGACTTGATACCCAGGCCACCTGCCAGCCCCCAAATAATCGTGCCCGTCGCTACGCCCGCCGACGCCACTACGCCGTGACGTCGCGAACAACTGGCGGCCAATTGCGCCGTATTGAAGAAGTTGGGGCCGGGGGTCACCACGGCGACCGTCCACAGCAGCGCGAGCGAGACCAGCGGCGCCACATAGGCAGGGTTGAAAACATCCATGGAGGGTTCACCAGCGTAGTAGACGAACAGCGATCATAGGCCCCGGCCGACGCCTGCACAATCGTACAAGACCCCAGGCAGACAACCGCGGCAGACTCGGTTAACGTGTTCCCACCTCCTTCTGTGACAAGTCACCATGGGCAAACCCACCCACTCCCTCGACTGGCTGCACCGCGCCCCGCACGCCAGCGGCCTGGACCGTATCGAGGCGTACTTTGCCGGTTTCGCATTCGACCCCCATCGCCATGACACCTACGCCATCGGGCGCACGTTGTTCGGCGTGCAGAGTTTTCATTATCGCGGTGGCATGACCCACAGCATGCCTGGCACCACCATGGTGATTCACCCGGACGAAACCCACGACGGCCGTGCCGGCAGCGATGAAGGCTTCAAGTACCGGATGATTTATGTGGAGCCGGCGCTGATCCAGCAGATCCTCGGCGGCAAACCCTTGCCTTTCATTCCCGGCGGCTTGTCCACCGACGCTCGGCTGCACCGTGCCAGCGAGGTATTGCTGCAAAGCCTGGATTGCCCGATTGACCCGATGCAAGAGCAGGACGCCATGTTCGACCTGGCCCAGGCCCTGAGCGAGGCATCCGGTGCCGTCGTCAGCCGTAAATCCTTCGACTACGCAGCCGCCGAACGCGCCCGTGAATTTATCCACAGCGCCCTGGGCCGCAGCATCACCCTGGATGAAATAGCCGACCATGCCGACCGCGACCGCTGGGCGTTATCGCGGGATTTTCGCTTGTTGTTCGGCACCAGCCCCTACCGCTACCTGACCATGCGCCGACTGGACCTGGTGCGCCACTTGTTGGCCCAGGGCCAATCGTTGGTGGATGCGGCCATGACCGCAGGCTTCACCGACCAAAGCCACATGACCCGGCAATTTCGCAGCACATACGGGATGCCGCCATCGCGTTGGGTAAAGATGCTCGGACGCTGAGTGCTGGGTTGGAATACGTTCAAACTGTGGGAGCTGGCTTGCCTGCGATGCAGACACCTCGGTGTATCAGGCACACCGCTATCGCAGGCAAGCCAGCTCCCACAGTTGGATGAGGTGGTGTTGCTGGCATTTGGTCATGGTTTGTAAAGGGCCAGCAAGCTGTGTCCCTTTAAATTGCAGGACGTTTCCGAGACAATCCCTGCCGCCTTGTGCCTGTTGGAATCGATGGCTAGTCTTCGGTCCGTCGCTGGATTTCAGTGATCGGGTTTAGCAGCCTGAGTTCAATAGGCACACGGTCCACATCTGCATTTATGGTGGCTGTGCGCGGGGCACCTTCGGGTGCGCTGGTTTTCCTATTGACCGGTCTGCTAACCCGCGTACAGCTGCCACCCTACGTTTAGCAGCGTTGGTGGTCGCTCCCATGCCCAATAGGAGTTACACCATGACCAAAGCACTTCCCGATCCACCCATGGACTGCCTCGTCGTCAACGAAGACCTCAGCTTCGAAGACGCTCAACTCTATATCTCACACCTGATCAACAGCGCCTCTGCCACCGTGTGGGACTGTTGCGATCACCTGCAACCCCATGACCGTGCCAGAATCCATGCCGCGTGGCATTTGCTGGAGATGGCCAAGACCGTGCTAAACCGCACCATCGAGTGCATGCCACGCACCTGAAAACACGACAAAACTCATGTGGGAGCTGGCTTGCCTGCGATGCAGACACCTCGGTACATCAGGTACACCGAGGTGATGCTATCGCAGGCAAGCCAGCTCCCACATTTGGGTTCTGTTGTCGCCAAAATCGAGTTTGGTGTCCGAACGTGCTCTTTAGCTCGACAACTGATTGGCGAACTGCCCGACCGCACTCACCACTTTTTGCGCACCGTCCTGAATTTCCACAATCACCGTACCCGCCTCGGCCGCCAGGGCCAGGCCTTGCTCGGCTTGCAGGCGACCGTCGGCCATCAGCGCAACCGCATCGCGGGCCATGTCCTGGTTCTGGCGCACTACGCCGACGATTTCCTCGGTGGCTTTGCTGGTGCGTGAAGCCAGTTGCCGCACTTCATCGGCCACCACCGCAAAGCCACGCCCCTGCTCACCGGCACGCGCGGCTTCGATGGCGGCGTTGAGCGCCAGCAGGTTGGTCTGCTCGGCAATGCCACTGATGGTCTTGACGATGCTGCCGATCACCTGGGACTGAGCGTTCAGCGCCTCGATACCTTCGCCGGCCTGTTGCATGTGCTGGGCCAGGTCGCGCATCACGTCCACCGCCTGGGTGACCACGGTGGTGCCGCGCTGGGCGCTGTCGTCGGTTTGCAAGGAGGTGCTGTAGGCAATGTTGGCGGCGTCGGCCACCGCCTGCTCGCGGTTGACCTGCTCGGTGATCACCGTGGCGAACTTGACCACTTTGTACAGCCGTTCGTTGGCGTCCAGCACAGGGTTATAGGTGGCTTCCAACCACACCAGGCGACCGTGGCTGTCCACGCGCTTGAAGCGCGCCGCCACGAACTCTCCGGCGTTCAAGCGCTTCCAGAACTGCTGGTACTCGGCGCTGTTGTATTCCTGCGGTTCGCAGAACATACGGTGATGTTTACCCTGGATCTGCGCCAGGCTGTACCCCATGCTGCTGAGGAAGCGGTCATTGGCGGTGAGCACGTTTCCGTCCAGGTCGAACTCGATCAACGCGGTGGAACGCATCAGCGCGGTGATCAGGTTTTCATGCTCACGCGAACTCTCGATGGTGCGGGTGAGGTCGCTGGAGAACATCGAAAAATGCTTGATATGCCCCTGCGAACTGCGCACCGGCTGCACGATCGAGCGCAACCACGCTTCCTTGCCATTGCCACGCATAAGGCGCACGGCGCCGGCGAAGTGTTCGCCGCGGGCCAGGGCGTGCTTGAAGCGCAACTGAAACTCATCCTGGCGCACATGGGCCGGTACCAGGTCTTCGATTGCACGCCCCACAATCTCACTCAATGAATAAGCCAGTTCCTGCAGGAAGTTGGCATTCGCCCACTCCACCCGGCCTTCGGCGTCCAGCGTCAGGACGAGCATTTCGCTTTCCAGGCTCTCTTTCACCTGTAGCAAGCTCGACAATTCTTCGCGCAGAGCGGTCAGCTCCTGCTTCAGGCGGGTATTGAACATGGGGCACCATTAGGCAAATGGGGTGGGCGTCCTAATCTGCATCGGCGCTGGCGCAATTTTCTAAAGAGAGCTTGCAGCCCAAGTCGAACTATATTTTCAGCGCCATCAGCCCCCATTGAATCGGCACACACCCATCACTTGATATTCCAGGGTATTGAGCTTGCCGCTGGAGTCTTCATAGGTCATGCGCGACGGCACGGCGTTGCACGAGCGGATCGGCGGCGTCACGTTGACCACCTTGGCGATATCCAGGTCCATGCCGTAGCGATAGGTCTGCACCTGGGGTACTGCCTTGCCTTTTTTGATCGCGTAAGCGGCCATGGCTTTCTCGTTGCGCTCCATCATCAGGGCAAAGGTGCGATCCCCTCCGCCTTCGGCCAGTGCACCGAACGACAAGACCACCGTTAATACACCCAAACCCACTGTATAGAAGTTCATGACCAAGTCCTCGACTAAAAGTTAAGTGTCGAGACTAACCAACCAACCCTGACACCAGGTTCACCAGAACATTACGTATTTGTTAGATGGCCGTTAGTTTCCAGAATCGTAATCTTCACGCAATGCGCCTGTTATACGCCGTTTGCAACTATCAGCCTGGGCCAGATCAATAAGAACGCCTGCCTCTATAAGAAGCCGATAACTGCCATCACCGAGGAGCGCATCATGAATATTCGTCACTACACCCTTCCCTTTTCACTGATGGCCGCGTTGCCCCTGGCCGTGGCGGCAGGGCAGGAAAAGCCCGACGGTTTTATCGAAGGCAGCAGCCTGAACGTACTGGCGCGCAATTTTTACTTCAATCGCGACGATCGCAAGGGCCAATCCAGCCCCACCGGTAACGGCTATTCCGAAGCCTGGGCGCAGGGGCTGATCAGCCGGTTCGAATCCGGCTTTACCCAAGGCACCGTGGGGTTTGGCCTGGACGCGTTTGCCATGCTGGGGCTCAAGCTCGACTCCGGTGCAGGCCGCAGTGGCGGCAAGGGCTCGTTCGGTGTGTTGCCAGTGGACAGCGCCAATCAGCCCGAAAACCGCTACAGCAAACTCGGCGGCGCGGCGAAACTGCGGGTATTGGATACAGTAATCAAGGCCGGCGACGTATTCCCGCTGACGCCCGCTGTGGCGTACGGCGATTCACGGGTATTGCCCCAAAGCTTTCGCGGTTTCACCGTGCAAAACACCAGCCTGGAAGGTCTGAGCCTGCAAGGCGGACGCTTGAGCGGCATGAGCCAGCCCAATGAAAGCGGGATGAACAAAGGCTTTGCGACGTTCTATGCGGGCAAGGTCGACTCGCCTTGGATCGCCTACTTCGGCGGAGACTACCAACTCAACAGCCACCTTGGCTTGAGCCTCTACAGCAGCCGCTTGAAGGACGCCTGGGATCAGTACTACCTGGGCAGCAATGCCAACTATGCGCTGACCGACGACGTGTCACTGTTCGGCGATTTCAACTACTACAAGGCCGTGGACGAAGGCCGCAAACGACTCGGCGAATTCGACAACAACATCTGGAGCGCCAGGCTTGGGGTCAAGGTCGGCGCCCATAGCGTGGCCGTGTCGCACCAGCGCAACAATGGGGACGATGACTTCGACTACCTGCGCCAGTCTGATTCGATCTTCCTCAACAACTCGATCCAGTACAGCGACTTCAATTCGCCCAAGGAGCGCTCATGGATGGTGCGCTACGACCTGGACATGCAGGCGTTCGGCATCCCGGGCCTGTCGTTCATGACCCGCTACGGCAAGGGCACCGGCGCCGACTACAGCAATGCCAACACCGTGTATATGCGTCGCGATGCGGCGGGTAACCCGCTGACCGATCAACGCCGTTGGGAACGGGATATCGAGGCCAAGTACGTGGTGCAAAGTGGGCGTTTCAAGGATTTGTCCCTGCGCTTGCGCCAGGCCACCGTGCGCTCAAGTGCCTTTGAGTCCGATCTGGAAGAAGTTCGCTTGATTGCCGAATATCCACTGGCCGTTTTGTGACACTTACATTCGCTCGCGATTAACTAACATCTGTTCACAAATAGCCGGTTATCAAAATTGTAATATTGGCCTCAGCTTCTCGTTAAGTTCAACTTTCTATACTCGCGCCAACTTATTTACCGAGCACGTTCATCTCTGAAGCTTTTGTGTAGCTCCTTTGGAAAGAGATGAATTTTTAACGCCCCGCTTGGGGCGTTTTTTTTGCCTGCGGCGCGGTGCGACCGACGGTCGCAGTTGACCCTAGAGTTACTTCAGCCTTCAGACTTTTCCCACTTTGATAACAGCCGCCATAAGGACATGGGCGCCTTCTCTCCATCATTCAAGAGGTAACCCCCATGCGTATCCTTGTGATTGAGGACGAGCAAAAAACCGCTGACTATTTGCGACAGGGTTTGAACGAAAGCGGCTACGTGGCCGACTGCGCCGCCAATGGCATTGATGGCCTGCACCTGGCCGAGCAGCATGCCTACGAGTTGGTGATTCTGGACGTCAACCTGCCGGGCAAGGATGGCTGGCAAGTGCTGGAACAACTGCGCCGCAATGGCAACCAGCGGGTGATGATGCTCACGGCCCGCGGCAGGCTGGCGGACAAGATCAAGGGCCTGGACATGGGCGCCGACGATTACCTGGTCAAGCCGTTCGAGTTCCCCGAGCTGCTGGCGCGGGTGCGCACCCTGTTGCGGCGCAGCGAACACATCCCCCAGCCGGAAGTGTTCCGCGTCTCGGACCTGGAACTGGACCCGCGTCGCCACCGCGCCTATCGCGGCACTCGGCGCATCGACTTGACCACCAAGGAATTCGCCCTGCTGCAGGTGCTGATGCGCCAGAGCGGTGAAGTGCTGACCCGCACGCAGATTATTTCGCTGGTGTGGGACATGAATTTCGACTGCGACACCAATGTGGTGGAAGTCTCCATCAGCCGCCTGCGCGCCAAGGTCGACGACCAGAGCGAGGTCAAGCTGATCCACACCATTCGCGGCGTCGGCTACGTGCTGGAGGCGCGCCCATGAAAACCGGCAGCCTGTCGATGCGCCTGGGTTTGACCGTCAGCCTGATGGGCGCGGGCCTGGTGTTGCTGCTGGCGACCCTCGCCTACCTGGCCCTCACCCATGAGCTTGAAAAACTGGCGCGCAAGAACCTGGAAAGCAAGATGGAACAGATCCAGCACAGCCTCGCCCTGGGCCTGGACGTCCATGGTATTCGCGGCCGCCCACATTCGCTGATGGACCTGGTGATGGGCCACGACAATTTCCACCTGACAATCGTCGGTACCGCGCCCGATAACAGCGTGCTGCTGAACGTCGGCAGCAAGCCCCAGGAACCACTGCTCACCGACTTCAAGCCACGGGAAACCATTGGCTATCTCAATTGGGTCGACAGCTACGGCAACCAAATACTCAGCGCCTCCAGCCTGATGCGCCTGGCCAACGGTGAACGTGTGCGAGTATTGCTGTCCCTGGACCGCATGGACGACCAGGCATTGCTCAGTGCCTACCTGCGCGCCACGCTGATTGCGCTGCCGCTGCTGTTGATATTGATCGGCATGGGCGCCTGGTGGCTGGTGCAACGTGGCCTGGCGCCGTTGAAGCAGTTCAGCCAGGTGGCGGCGAAAGTCACGACCCAGGACCTCACCCATCGCTTGTCGGTGGACAACTTGCCCCACGAACTGGGTGAACTGGCCCAAGGCATCAACGTGATGCTCGACCGCCTGGATGCCGGGGTGCAGCAACTGTCGCAATTCTCCGATGACCTGGCCCACGAACTGCGCGCGCCCTTGACCAACCTCATGGGCAAGGCCCAGTTGACCCTCTCGCGTGAGCGCCCGCCGCAGGAATACAAGGCGGTGCTGGAATCCAACACCGAAGAGCTCGAACGCCTGGCTCGTATCGTCAGCGACATGCTGTTCCTGGCCCAGGTCAGCCATCCGGCGGCGCGGGCGTCATTCACCGACGTATCCCTGGGGCAAGAGGCCGAGCGAGTGATGGAGCTGTTTGCCCTGAGTGCCGAAGACAAGCAAGTCACCCTGAGCCTGCGCGGCGATGCCTGGGTAACGGGGGATCGCCTGATGATCCAGCGGGCGATTTCCAATTTGCTCTCCAATGCCATACGCCATACGCCTGAAGGTTCGAGCATCCTGCTGTTGGTGGAAACCTACTGCCAGAGCGTGTCGCTGTCGGTGGGCAACCCCGGTCGAGGCATCGACGCGCACCACCTGCCGTACCTGTTCGAACGTTTCTACCGCGCCGACAGCAGCCGTACCCGCGCCGAAGGCGGCAACGGGCTGGGGTTGGCCATTGTGAAATCGATCATGCATTTGCATCAGGGGCATGCTCATGTCACCAGCCAGCCGGGGCGTTTCACACGGTTTAGCCTGGTGTTTCCTTTGCAAACAACAGAGATCTCATGTGGGAGGGGGCTCGCCCCCGATGGCAGTGTGTCAGTCAACACATGTATCAACTGACCTGCCGCTATCGGGAGCAAGTCGAATCGTCGCACCGCCCCCCCCCACATTGGTTGTGTGGTGCATTCAAGATTGTTATTCGGCCTCTTCTTCACGGCGATGGGCCCACTGGTACAACGCCGGCAGCACCAGCAATGTCAGCAAAGTCGAAGAAATAATCCCGCCAATCACCACCGTCGCCAACGGGCGCTGTACTTCGGCGCCGGTACCGGTGGCAAGCGCCATGGGGATAAACCCCAAAGACGCCACCAGCGCGGTCATCAACACCGGGCGCAGGCGGGTCAGCGCGCCTTCGTGGATCGCCACCGATAACGAGCGGCCTTCTTCACGCAGGTTGCGGATGAAGGCGATCATCACCAGGCCGTTAAGCACCGCCACACCCGACAACGCGATAAAGCCCACCCCTGCCGAAATCGATAGCGGAATATCCCGCAGCCACAACGCCATGATTCCACCAGTCAGCGCGAAGGGAATCCCGGTGAACACCAGCAGGCCGTCCCTGAGGTTGTTGAACATCATGAACAGCAGGCCGAACACCAGCAGCAACGCCACCGGCACCACGATACGCAGGCGCTCGGAGGCTTCTTTCAACTGCTCAAATTGGCCGCCCCAGGTGGTCCAGTAGCCGGCAGGGACTTTCACCTGGGTGGTGATGGCGGCTTCGGCCTCCTCGACAAACGAGCCAATATCGCGCCCCCGCACGTTGGCGCTGACGATCACCAGGCGCTTGCCGTTCTCGCGGCTGATCTGGTTGGGCCCCAGCACCAGGTCGAGGCTGGCGACCTGGGACAAGGCGATAAAGCCCAGTTGCCCCGATGTACTACCGGCCAGCGCCGGCACCGGAATCAACAGCCGTGACAAGCCTTCGATATCCGTGCGCAGCGCGTCGGACAAGCGCACCACCATGTCGAAACGCCGATCACCTTCGTACAACGTACCGGCCTGTCGCCCACCGACAGCGACGGCTATGGTGTCCTGCACATCCCCCACATTCAGGCCAAAACGCGCAGCCTTGTCGCGGTCGATATTGATGGTCAGCACCGGCAGGCCGGAGGTCTGTTCCACCTTCACTTCCGAGGCGCCGTTGAGCTTCTGCAGGGTCTCGGCGATTTCCCCGGCAGTGCTGTTGAGTACCGCCATGTCATCGCCAAACACCTTCACCGCCACATCGCTGCGCACCCCGGAAATCAGTTCGTTGAAGCGCAGCTGGATCGGCTGCGACAACTCGTACACGCTGCCCGGCACAATCGCGCTGGCGCGTTGGATGTCGGCAATGAGGGCCTCGCGGGACTTCTTCGGGTCTGGCCATTGGTCCTTGGGTTTAAGCATCACGTAGCTGTCGGAAATATTCGGCGGCATCGGGTCGGAGGCGATTTCCGCCGTACCGGTGCGTGCAAATACCCGCTCGATTTCCGGCACTTGGGCCAGTAAGGTTTTTTCCAGTTGCTGCTGCATCTGCACCGATTGCGTCAGGCTGGTGCCGGGTACACGCAGCGCCTGCTGGGCGAAGTCGCCCTCGCTGAGGCTGGGGATAAATTCGCTGCCCATACGGCTGGCGACCAGGCCCGATAGGACGATGGTCAGCAGCGCCAGGCCAAATACCAAGGACCGGCGCGTCATCACCCAATTGAGCACCGGGTCATACACCCGGCGTGCGCTGCGCATGACGAAGTTTTCTTCTTCCTTGACCTTGCCGGTGACGAACAACGCAATCGCCGCCGGTACGAAGGTCACCGACAGAATCATCGCGCCGAGCAAGGCAATCACCACCGTGAACGCCATCGGGTGGAACATCTTCCCGGCCACGCCGGTGAGGGCAAAGATCGGCAGGTACACCACCATGATGATCAACTGTCCGAAGATCAGCGCCCGTCGCGCTTCCTTGGCCGCGGCGAACACTTCGTGCAGGCGCTCACTGCGGGTCAGCAGGCGGCCGTGACGCTGCTGAGCATGGGCCAGACGGCGGATGGCGTTCTCGACGATCACCACCGCGCCGTCGACGATAATGCCGAAGTCCAGCGCACCGAGGCTCATCAGGTTGGCGCTGACTTTGTTGGTGAACATGCCGGTGAAGGTGAACAGCATCGCCAGCGGAATCACCATCGCCGTGATCAGCGCCGCACGGATATTGCCCAGGAACAGGAACAACACCGCCACCACCAGCAACGCACCTTCGAAGAGGTTCTTCTTCACGGTGGCGATGGCTTTTTCCACCAGGTTGGTGCGGTCGTAGACGGTGACCGCCACCACGCCTTCGGGCAGCGAGCGGTTGATCTCCTCAAGTTTTTTCGCCACTGCCTGGGACACGCTGCGGCTGTTCTCACCGATCAACATGAACACGGTGCCCAGCACGACTTCACGGCCGTTTTCGGTGGCGGCGCCGGTGCGCAGCTCGCGGCCAATGTCGACCTGAGCCACATTGCGCACGCGGATCGGCGTGCCGTCCGAGGTGGTGATGACAATGTTGGCGATGTCATCGATAGACGCCACTTGCCCCGGCGCGCGGATCAACAACTGCTCGCCGCTGCGCTCGATATAACCGGCACCAACGTTGGCGTTGTTGCGCTCCAGCGCGGTCACCAGATCGTTGAGCGTCAGGTTATAGGCCGCCAGGCGCTTGGGGTCCGGTGCGATCTGATATTCCTTGGCGAAGCCGCCAATGGTATTGATCTCGGCCACGCCCGGCACGTTGCGCAACTGCGGTTTGATGATCCAGTCCTGGATCACCCGCAAATCGGTGGGGGTGTAAGGCGTACCGTCCTCTTTGCGCGCACCGTCCTCAGCTTCCACGGTCCACAGGAAAATTTCCCCGAGCCCGGTGGAAATCGGCCCCATCGCGGTTTCGATGCCATCGGGCAATTGTCCTCGGGCCACTTGCAGGCGCTCGTTGACCAGTTGGCGGGCAAAGAACAGGTCGGTGCCGTCCTTGAAAATCACCGTGACCTGGGACAAACCGGAACGCGACAGCGAACGCGTCTGCTGCAAGCCGGGCAGACCGGCCATGGCGGTTTCGATGGGAAAGGTGATGCGCTGCTCGGTTTCCAGCGGCGAAAAACCGGCGGCCGCCGAGTTGATCTGCACCTGCACGTTAGTGATGTCAGGTACCGCGTCGATGGGCAATTTCTGGTAGCTGGCGATGCCGACACCGGCCATCAACAGTACCGCCAGCAACACGATGATGCGCTGCTCGATGGCGAATTGGATAAGGCGCTCAAACATGGGGAGTCACTCGCAGATCAATGGGCGTGTTCGGCCGAGCCTTTGCCCAGTTCGGACTTGAGGATGAAGCTGCCAGCCGTCGCCACTTGCGCACCGGCCTCCAGGCCCTGACGCACTTCGACGTAGCCGTTTTCACTGACGCCCAGTTCAAGATGACGGGTGATAAAGCCGTCTGCGGTGCGTACGAACACCGAGGGTTTGTCCTCGACGGTCTGGATCGCAGCTTGCGGCACGGTGACCTTGGCCTGGTAGGTATCGGTGGCGACCTGCACGGCCACGAATAAACCAGGACGCCAGGCGTCGTCGGGGTTGGGCACCGTCACACGCACGGTGGCGGTGCGCGTTTGCTCGCCGAGCAAGTTGCCGACATACGCCACGGTGCCCAGCACTTCGGTGCCCATTTCCGTCGAGCTGACTTTTACGGGTTTGCCTACACGGACCTTGTTCAAGTCCTTGGGAAAGACACCGAAGGTGACCCACACTTGAGACAGGTCCGAGAGCGTGAACGCGTTGCTGGTTTCACTGACCACCTCGCCCACGCCCAAGTGTTTTTCCACCACCACCCCGGCGAACGGCGCCCGCAGTTCATAGCGATTGCCACCGGCCAGAACTGCGCTGCCGCTGAGGGCGGTCATCTTCTGCCGCGCATTGTTCAGGGCGATTTCGGCCTCTTGCAGGGTTTGCCGCGCCAGCAGGTAATCCTGCTCGGCGGAAATTTTGTCCTGCCACAACTGGCGCTCGCGCTCAAAGGTGGTACGCGCCAGTTCGACCCGGCGCTGGCTGGCCGCCAACTCACTGCGCTGGTCGGAAATCTGCTGGCTGGCGATCACCGCCAACAGCTCGCCTTTTTTTACCGACTGG
Organism: Pseudomonas sp. OST1909; assembly: GCF_015277575.1. Classification (NCBI taxonomy): domain Bacteria; kingdom Pseudomonadati; phylum Pseudomonadota; class Gammaproteobacteria; order Pseudomonadales; family Pseudomonadaceae; genus Pseudomonas; species Pseudomonas sp. OST1909. The sequence goes on along the minus strand of NZ_CP063780.1, from coordinate 1,009,887 downwards.
CCCAGATTGACGTTCACCGCTTCCACCACACCCGCAGCACGGGGCACGATGTGGGAGGTACGGTCTTCATCAAAACGCACCTCGCCGGGCAGCGTCAGCACCGTGCTAATCGAGCGCGGCTGAGCCTGGGCCAGTTGAATACCGGCGGCCTGGATCTGCTGCTCGGTGAGTTCAAGTTTGCCTTCTTCTTCCTCGGCGTGGGCCAAGCCCGATAGCAGCAGGCCCAAGGCGACGGCGAGCGCCATGCCATGTTTTTTGTTCATCAGGGGACTCCAGGAAAAATCAAAACCGGGCGAGGTCGCCGTAAATTCGTTCGATACGCACCCAGGCATCGGTGGCCTGGGCCGTCGCCGCGAGGTACTGGGTGCGGGCCGCGATCAAGGTACGCTGGGCGTCGAGCACATCGAGAAAGTTGAACTTGCCCATCTCGAAGCCACGGGTGGCGCTGTCGACCGCGCTCTGTGCGGCAGGCAGGATCTGTTGGTTGAACGCACGCACTTCGGTGTTCGCCGTTTGCCACAGGTCCAGGGCCTGGCGGGTTTCGGTGCGCAGGCGCAGCTCGGCGGCGTTGCGCAGGTCGCGGGCCTGGTCGGCGCGTCGAGTGGCCGCGAGGATGTTGCCCTGGTTGCGGTTGAACAGCGGGATCGGCATCGACACGCCCACCAGGTTGACCCGCTCGCGCACGCTGGCGTCATACTGGCTGCCGATGGACACATCCAGGTCCGGAATGCGCTGGGCTTTTTCCAGGCCCACGCTGGCTTCGTTCTGCACAATATTGAGTTCGGCCAGGCGCAGTTCGGCGGTTTGCTCAAGACGGGCCAGCAATGGCGCGGCGGCGGGTAACGCCGGCGCGGAGGTGCTTGGCGTGGCGACGGCCTGGAAGTCGGTGGCCGCGCTGCCGGTACTGGTGGCCAGGCGGCGGTAGGCGTCAGTGAGGCCAATCTGGGCGCGGTTCAGTTCCAGGCGGATTTCCGATACCTGCACCTGGGCGCGGGTGGCTTCCACCGGTGATGACTTGCCGGCGGTGACGCGCCCGTTGGCGACCACCAGGCCGCGTTCGGCAAGCGTCATTGAGCGTTGCGCCAGGTCGAGGCGCTCCTGAGCGCGCAGAGCGCCGTAATAGCTGTCGATGACCTCGGCGCGCAACAGGTTGCGGCGCTGCTCCAGGGTCAGCGCGGCGGCATCCTGGGCGCGAGTGGCCACCTCGATGCGCGCACTGCGCTTGCCGCCCAGTTCCAGGGTCTGGCTGAGCTTGATGCTGGTGGTGCGGCTGTTGCGGCGGGTGTCTTCGGCGTCCCAGGAGGCCACCGGGTTGGGGATCAAGCCGGCCTGCTGGCGGCCGCCCTGGGCGATGTCGATTTCCCATTGTGCGGCCGCCAGGTCCGGGTTGTTGGCGAAGGCGGTTTGCAGCGCTGCATCGAGGGTGAGGGGTTGTGCCTGGGCGGCGTTTGCGGATATCCACATTGCCAATGCCGCCGCCCCCAACAGTGTTCTAACGGAAATTGCCATAACGAGAGTTCCACGCCCATGAAGTCGCTGAGGTGTCCCAGCGGAGGCAATGTAGCTGTCGGTACTTATCAGGGCCGTGGGTGAAAGATTACAAATCCGTTAGCCAGGCTCAGGCATGCACGTCGTCGTGATCGTCATGCTGAAAACCCTCGCCCTCGACCTGGATCGTGGCATGGGAAATATCGAATTGCTCGTGCAGTAACTCCGTCACTCGGCTGAGGATCTGTTGCTCAGTACCCTGGGACGCATCCGCGACCAAATGCGTACTCAGCACATTCTTGCCACTGGTGAGGGCCCAGATGTGCAGGTCGTGCACGTCCCTGACCCCAGGCACGCTGCGGATGCCCTGCTCCACCTGCTCGATATCGACGCCCTCCGGCACACCTTGCAGCAGGATGTTCATGCTCGCCTTGAGCAGGGTCCAGGTGCGCGGCAATACCCAAAAGCCGATGGCGGCCGCGACCACGGAATCGACCCAACCCCAGCCGGTGAACATGATCACCAGCGCGGCAATGATCACGCCGACGGAGCCGAGCATGTCGCTCCAGACTTCCAGATAGGCACCCTTGACGTTAAGGCTCTCGCCGCTGGCCGCGCTGAGCAGGCGCATGGAGATCAGGTTGACGACCAGCCCCAGCAGCGCAATCACCAACATGCCGGTGGACTGGATCTCGGCGGGCGCCTGCAGCCGCTGGTAAGCCTCGTACAAGATGTAGAACGCCACGGCGAACAGCAGCAATGCATTGAACGCGGCCGCCAGAATCTCGAACCGCGCATACCCGAAGGTGCGCTTGCGATCTGCCGGGCGCTTGGCGACCTGGATCGCCACCAGGGAAATCGCCAGGGCCAGGGCGTCGGTCATCATGTGCGCCGCATCGGACAACAGCGCGAGGCTGCCGGTGACAAAGGCGCCGATGACTTCGGCCAGCATGAAGCTGCCGGTCAGCCCCAGGGCGATCCATAACTTGCGTTCGTGACCGGCGCGTACTTGGGCGTGGCTGTGTCCTGCGCTCATGGGATGTCCTTGTGGGTTGGGAGGAAGCGGATCATAGAGCTATAGGCCAGATCCACGGGCATGGTTTGCAAAATTGTCATCTGAGCGCCAGAACGTCGTTAGCGTTGAGCGCACCAAAATCGTTCATGGACACGCTGGGGCAGTTCTATCAGGTATGCTTTTCAAGCCGAAACAAAAAGAAACATATTAGCCAACCTGCTCGATAAGGAGTTCCGTTTTGGAGTTATCGACTGCCGCGTGGATGGTTCACGACACCCGCCTTATGCTCTGCGTCCTGCTGGCCATCGCGAGCATCATCGTGCTGATCAGCGCGACCAAATTGCCGCCGTTCCTGTCGATTCTGATCGGTACCTTTATCGCCGGTGTGGGTGCCGGTCTGCCACCAGAGGAAGTGGCCAAAGCGTTCAGCAAGGGCGCCGGGGCGATTCTGGGTGAGGCCGGGATTATCATTGCCCTGGGCGCAATGCTCGGCGCGCTGATGGCCGAATCCGGCGCAGCCGACCGTATCGCCACTACCTTGCTTGGGCTGGGCAAAGGCAAGTCATTGCCGTGGGTGATGGCGCTGGTCGCCATGGTGATCGGCCTGCCGCTGTTCTTTGAAGTGGGCCTGGTGATGATGGTGCCGATCATCTTTGTGATGGCTAAGCGTTCGAACCAGCCGCTGCTGAAAATCGCCATCCCGGCATTGGCGGGCATGACCACCCTGCACGCCCTGATGCCGCCGCACCCGGGGCCGCTGATTGCCGTGGGCGCGTTGCACGCCGACCTGGGCCTGACCATGTTGCTGGGCTTTTGCCTGGCGGTACCGGCGGTGATCCTGGCCGGGCCGCTCTACGGCAACTGGCTATCCAAGCGCCTGCATGTGGATGAACCCGCCGAGATCGGCGCACTGTTCAGCGCACCGCCCAAGGCCCCGCGCCAGCCGAGCTTTGGGGTGTCATTGCTGATCATTCTGTTGCCGGTGATCCTGATGCTCGGCAGCACGCTGGCCAAAGTCGCGCTGGCGCCGGAAAGCCCCCTCGGCCTGACCTTGAAATTTCTCGGTGAACCGCTGATCGCCCTCGGCCTGGCCGTCATCGCCGCAGTGATTTGCCTGGGCTGGGCCGCAGGCATGCCACGCGCCGACGTCGGTAACACCCTGCGCAAAGCCCTGGCGCCCATCGCCGTGTTGCTGCTGACCATCGGCGCCGGTGGCGGCCTCAAGCAAACCCTGCTGGACGCTGGCGTCAGCCAGACCATCAGCAAGGTCGCCGAAGGCGCGCACATGCCCTACCTGTTGCTGGCCTGGCTGATCGCCGTGGCCCTGCGCCAAGCCACCGGCTCGGCCACCGTAGCGACCACTACGACGGCGGGTATCCTCGCGCCGATGATGGCCGGGCTGGCGGCAACGCAAAGCTCATTGGTCGCCCTCGCGATTGGCGCCGGCTCGGTGTTTTTTTGTCACGTCAACGACGCCGGGTTCTGGATGGTGCGTGAGTACTTTGGCTTGCAGTTGAAGCAGACGATATGGGTGTGGTCCGTGTTGCAGACGATTGTTTCGGTGGTTGGGTTGGTGGGTACCTTGTTGCTCTGGCACTTCCTGACCTGACCCTCAGGCGGCCAAGGTGTGGCGTTTGCCAAATAACGCCACACTTCCCACCCCCACCGCCCCCATCACCACGCAATACCCCACGCAGACCCACGGGCTGGTCGGCATCAGCGCGATCAACAGCAGCGGCGTAGTACTCGCCCACAGCGCATAGGCAATGTTGTAGGTGAAGGAAATGCCCGATACCCGCACCTGCGCCGGAAACAGCCCGACCATCACCGACGGCACCGCGCCCACCACGCCGCAGCTCAAGCCTGCCACGGCGTACGCCGCGCCCAGCCACACGCCGCCGCTGATCAGGCTGGCGTACAGGATAAAAATCCCTACCGGCAGCAACAGGCTATAGACCAGCACCGCGCGCCACGCGCCGATGCGGTCCACCAGCAGGCCGGCGAGGACGCAGCCGATATTCAGGAAGACGATGCCCAACGCGCTCAGAGCGAAGGTGTGGCTGGGGCTCATGCCGAAGGTTTTCTGCATCATGGTCGGGGTGATGACCACCAGCACCACCACGGCTGAGGTGAGTACGCAGGTCAGGATCATGGCCGGCAACAGCACGGCGCGATGCTCGCGCAGCACGGTGCGTAATGGCATTTCGGCGGCGGCCTGGCGACGCGCCTGCATTTGGAGGAACACCGGGGTTTCGCTGAGCCAGCGACGCAGCCATACGCCAATCACGCCGAATACGCCGCCGAGCAGGAACGGGAAACGCCAGGCGTAGTCGAGGATTTCGGTGGGGGTGAAGACTTGCGCAAGCAAGGTCGCGGTCAATGCGCCCAGCAGGTAACCGAAGGTCAGGCCCGCTTGCAAAAAGCCCAAGGCGTAGCCGCGATGGTGGCGCGGTGCGTGCTCGGCAACGAAGGTCCAGGCGCTAGGCACTTCGCCGCCCACCGCAGCACCTTGCAGCACGCGCAGTGCCAGCAGGATCAGCGGCGCGAAATAACCGATTTGCGCGTAGGTCGGCATGATGCCGATCAGCAGGCAGGGCAAGGCCATCATCAGGATGCTCAAGCTGAATACGCGCTTGCGCCCCAGGTGGTCGGCAAAGTGCGCCATCAGGATGCCGCCCAGCGGACGGGCGAGGTAGCCAGTAACGAAGATGCCGAAGCTTTGCAACAGGCGCAGCCACTCAGGCATTTCCGGGGGGAAAAACAACTGGCTGAGGGTCAGCGCGAAAAACACAAAAATAATGAAGTCGTAGATTTCCAGGGCTCCACCGAGGGCGGCCAGGCCCAGGGTTTTGTAGTCGGAGCGGGAAAAACGCTGCGCCCGTGGGGAAAAGGTGGCAGTCATGTGCAGGCTCGGCAGACAAACAAAATGGCGTGCAGGTTATGAGCTGAACCCATTGAAGGCAATCACGACGGATATATTTGTTTTACTCATTGATCGTTGAAGATAACTACATTCCCAAATCAATGGGGGTAGAGGAACATGCCGTAAAACTGCCAAACCCCATAATAAATACAAGAGGAAAGCTTCATGGCCGATGCTATCGAAGAAAGCCGCTACGCTCGATTTGCTCTGCGTTGTTCCAATTTTGCCGAGCGCTGGTTTCCCGACTCCTGGGTGTTTGCCGCTCTCGCGGTGATTATCGTCGCCGTGGCGACCTTGGGCATGGGCGCAGCGCCCGCCGAAGCGGCCAAGGCATTTGGCGACGGGTTCTGGAGCCTGATCCCGTTCACCATGCAGATGGCGTTTGTGGTGATCGGCGGTTATGTAGTCGCCAGCTCCCCGCCCGCAGTGAAGTTGATCGACCGCTTGGCGCGCATCCCCAAGAACGGTCGTTCGGCGGTAGCCTGGGTGGCGTTGATTTCCATGGTGGCATCGTTGCTCAACTGGGGCTTGTCCCTGGTGTTCGGCGGTTTGCTGGTGCGGGCGTTGGCCCGTCGTGCCGATTTGCGCATGGACTACCGCGCCGCCGGCGCTGCGGCATACCTGGGCCTCGGTGCCGTGTGGGCGTTGGGGCTGTCGTCGTCAGCCGCCCAGTTGCAGGCCAACCCGGCCAGCTTGCCGCCGTCGATCCTGTCGATCACCGGGATGATCCCGTTCACCGAAACGATCTTCCTGTGGCAATCCGGTGTGCTGCTTCTGGCGCTGATCGTGGTGTCGCTGATCATCGCCTACGCCACCGCGCCAGGCCCCAACAGTGCCCGGGATGCCAAGGCCTGCGGCGTCGACCCGGCCTTTAACCTGCCCAAGCCGCAACCGCCGACGCGTCCGGGGGAATGGCTGGAACACAGCCCGTTGCTGACAATCCTGTTGGCATTGCTGGCAGCCGGCTGGCTGTTCCATGAGTTCTCAACCAAGCCGGCGATCAGCGCCATCTCCGGGCTCAACACCTATAACTTCCTGTTCATCATGGTCGGCGCCCTGCTGCACTGGCGCCCGCGCAGCTTCCTCGATGCCGTGGCCCGTGCGGTGCCAACCACCACCGGCGTGCTGATCCAGTTCCCGCTGTACGGCTCGATTGCCGCGCTGATGACGGTGGTCAAGGGCGGTGACGGCCAGACCCTGGCGCACCATATCTCGACGTTCTTCACCTCCATCGCCTCCCACGACACCTACGCGCTGCTGATGGGCGTGTATTCGGCGGTGCTGGGTTTCTTCATCCCATCGGGTGGCGGCAAGTGGATTATCGAGGCGCCCTATGTGATGCAAGTGGCCAATGACCTGCAATACCACCTGGGCTGGGCGGTGCAGATCTACAACGCCGCCGAGGCACTGCCGAACTTGATCAACCCGTTCTATATGCTGCCGCTGCTGGGGGTGTTGGGGCTGAAGGCGCGGGACTTGATCGGTTTTTCGTTTGTGCAGTTGTTGGTGCACACGCCGCTGGTGTTGTTCTTGTTGTGGGCGCTGGGGACGACGTTGAAATATTTGCCGCCTGTGATGCCTTAACAGCGGTCGGTGTGGGAGCGGGCTTGCTCGCGAATGCGGAGTGTCAGTCAACGGATTCATTAACTGATCCACCGCATTCGCGAGCAAGCCCGCTCCCACAATTTGTTCTGTAGCGCTCTCAAGCCTGTCTTCGTTCCGTCACATTCCATTGCTACCGTCCTGCGAAACATCTTGCAACATCTCGCCAAGGACTTCCCCCGCAATGAGTGACGAGCACAACGACCGCCCTGCCCCCGACTGCGCCCCCAAAACACCGGTCGACACCAGCCGTCGGCGCTTCCTCGGCGGTGCGGCGGTGTTGGGGGTAGGCGCGACCTTGAGTGCCTGCGGCCATACCAGCGAAGCGCCGAGCACACCGATAGCCCGGCCGCACACGCCCCAGGAGCTGGACAAGGCCTTGAGCGACCAGGTTAAAACCGTGGTGGTGATCTACGCCGAGAACCGCAGCTTCAACAACCTGTTTGCCGATTTCCCCGGGCTTGAAAAACCACTGTCGGCGTTATCCGCCACTGACACCCGGCAGCGCGACCGCGACGGTAGTGTGCTGGCCAGCCTGCCGCCCACATGGGGCGGTGTGTTGCAAGTCGGCCCGCAAACGGTGGACGGAGTGACCTACCCCAGCGGTGTGCAATTCCAGGAAAACCTGCCCAACGCACCGTTTGCCCTCAAGGGCCCGAACGCCGAAGACCTGCCATTGAGCTTGGTGACCCGCGACCTGTGGCACGTGTTCTATCAAAACCAGATGCAGATCAACGGCGGCAAGAACGACGGTTTTGTCGCCTGGGGCGATGCCGGGGGCCTGGTGATGGGCCATTACGCCCAAAGTCGTTATTCCCTGCGCCTGTGGGACGTGGCCAGGGAGTTTGTGCTCTGCGATAACTTTTTCCAGGGCGCATTTGGCGGCTCGTTCCTTAACCACCACTACCTGATCAGCGCCACGGCGCCGGTTTATCCCAATGCCGCGCAGTCGGTGGCCAAGGCGCAGATCGCCACGCTGCAAAGCGATGACCCCACCGACACGCGCCTCAAGCCGCTGGACGCGTCCCCGGCCAGCGCCATGACCGGCCCGCCGCAGTTCGGCCCCAGCGCACTGACCCCGGACGGTTACGCCGTAAACACCCTGGCCCCGCCGTATTGGCCCACCTGGATTCGCGATCCGCAAAACCCGGATTACTCAAAGCCTGACCTGCCCAATGTGCTGGTGCCGCAAACCCACGAGCACATTGGCGACAAGCTGTCGAAAAAGCACGTCGACTGGGCCTGGTATGCCGGCGCGTGGCAGGCCACTCTGGAGCAGTTCAAGGACTCAGGCGGTATCCCCAAGATTCCAAACTTCCAGTACCACCATCAGCCGTTCAACTACTTCAAGCAGCAGGGTCCGCAAAACCGTGCGGAACGTGATAAACGCCTGCGCGACGGCGGCTTGGGGGATGAATCAAGCACGAACAAGTTCTTCGCCGATGCCCAGGCCGGCAAGCTGCCGGCCGTGAGTTTCTACAAACCCCAAGGCAACCTGAACATGCACGCCGGTTATGCCGATGTGGCCTCGGGCGACCGCCATATCGCCCGCGCCCTGAAAGTGCTGCAAGAGAGCCCGCAGTGGAAAAACATGGTGGTGGTGATCACCGTCGATGAAAACGGCGGCTGGTGGGATCATGTCGCGCCGCCCAAGGGTGACCGCTGGGGTCCGGGCACGCGGGTGCCGGCCCTGGTGGTGTCGCCGTTTGCGCGCAAAGGCACGGTTGACCACACGGTGTACGACACTGCATCGATCCTGCGTTTGATCACCCGGGTGTTCCAATTGGAGACTCTGGACGGCCTCAAGCAGCGTGACGACGCGATGATCGCTCGCGGCCAGAAGCCCATGGGCGACCTGACCAACGCTTTGCAATTTCACCCGTAGAGGCTTATCCAATAACGACATGCCTGGCGATTTAACACGCGATTTTCCCGGTCAGCCGCTACTGTGTGCAGGTGGGCTTTTATCCCGCGCAGACGGGCGTCGCTGACAAGGAACCAACTATGTTTAAAACGACCAGGCTGTCCTTCACCCTCGCCGCACTGCTGGTGAGTGCGGTCGTACAGGCCGACATCGAGGTGCCTCTGGGCAGTACGCAGCGCGTCACCCAGTTATTCGCATTTCCCAATAACTGCAACGTTATCTGCTTTCGGCCATGGACACTGGAGCAGACCGCTGAGCACTACTTGAACCAGAGCCTGCAGCGTGACGGCTACAGCCGCGCCAGGGTCAGTGTGAAAACCCACGATGGCCAGGTCTGGGCGAATTTCAGCGGCGTACCGGACACCTACGGCCAATCCTTGACCACCTTGCTCAATACCGCCGACCTCGCTTATCAGGGTGCCAGCCGGCTCAACAGCGATGGCAAGTGGGCTTATAACTGGTACCTGTTCCTGCCGCTGGGCATGGCCCTGGAGAACCGCAAGAGCATCGAACTGCTGCACTTTCCGCCGGACTATTCGCTCACCCAGGCCCAGGATTACCTGGAGTCGGCCACCACTGACCGCTGGGCGGCCTTGCTTACCGACAACGGCATCCCGGCCAGCGAGACACCGGCTTACCAGACCATCATCGATATCGCGCCCATCGCCGCCCCGTCCAATGCAGGCAAGGACCTTGAGAACGTCTACAGCTACTTCACCGACTACCAGACCCGCATGGTCAAGGAGCTGAGCCTGCACGCCAACGGCTCGCTGCCGATGGTGGCGTTCGGCGCGCCGGTGCGCAGTTGGGTCAAGCAACAATACGGTCAGAGCGTAGGCGTGCTGGAGCTGACCCAGATCAGCCCGACACCAGGCACGAGCGTGTCAGTGCTGGGCGCCAACCACCCCAGCTACATCTGGTACGCGGCGGACCCGGCAAGCTATGACGGCGATGAACAAAAGGCCGACGAGGCCGGATTGAAAGTAATGGGGCAGGATTTAAGCGCGGCCTGCTGGCAAGCGGGCATGGGCCAGAAACCCGCCAGCGATGCGAATGTGTTGCTCAAAGCCTGCTTGAATACCTGGCAGGTCACACGCAAGGAGCAGACCTGTGAGCTGTTCTTTACTTCGGTGCGCAACCTGACCCCGGAGCAGGCCAATACCAAGTGCGCCACACCAACTATCAAGGCGCAATTGAAGCAGCTGAAAAACGCCGCACCGACCCCCACCGTTACCTCTCCCGCGCTTTAACGCGAACCCGCGGTTTCTACTGTCAGATCTGACAGTAGAAACCAGCTCCAACTTCGGCGAGTCTTGGCTTGCGCCCACTTGCTGCAAGACTGGCAGTCAGAACACCCCAGATCCATGCAGCCCAATTCAGGAGAGTGATGAAAACTCAAGCCATGGATAAGGCTAAAACGGCAGTGAATGACTGCCTCTACCCCTTTGAGACGCTGCAGGTGGAACAGGGTTACCCCTCGACCGCACAATTCAAGGTCGTGCGATACCCTAATGGCAAGCGGGGTGGCATCAAGGCTCGCATCGACTTTGACAGTCGAGTTCGCATCGCCCTGGTTTCAGGCTACGCAGTGAGCGAGCGCCGGGCGCATACGCTGCAACTGTCGCCGCGTATTCACTTGTACGATAGGTGGTTCTGCGGCCTGATACGTCACTCCTGCAAGCCGAACGTGCTCCTGGACACCACGTACATGGAACTATGGACCCTGAACACCATTACCGCAGGCAGCCTGCTGACCCTGGATTACGCCATTACTGAAGACGCGCTGTACCGGCAGTTCGCTTGCCATTGCGGCGAGCTGAACTGCCGGGGCTGGATCACCGGCAGCAAAGAGCCGTTGAACGCCCAGGGCCTGGCCTGGTGGCGCGAAAACAAACGGCCCTAGGCTTCGCCCAACGGACGCAGGCGGTATTGCGGCGGCAGTTGCTCGAAGCCACTGATGGTGGTGTTCAAGCTCTTCCAGCGACCGTCCTTGATGCCGTAGATGCAGCCATGGATCGACAGGCTCTGCCCACGGTGCCAGGCGTTTTGCACAATGCTGGTGTGGCCTACGTTGGCCACCTGCTGGATCACATTGAGTTCGCACATGCGGTCCACGCGCTCTTCTTCAGTCGGCAGTTGGGCGAGCACGTCGCGGTTTTCGTAGTAAAGGTCGCGAATAGTACGCAACCAGCCGTCGATCAGGCCGAACTGGCGGTCCTGCATCGACGCACGCACGCCGCCGCAGCCATAGTGGCCGGTGACGAGGATGTGTTTGACCTTGAGCACGTCCACCGCGTACTGGATCACCGACAGGCAATTGAGGTCGGTGTGCAGCACCACGTTAGCCACGTTGCGGTGCACAAACAGATCACCGGGCAACATGCCGACGATCTCGTTGGCCGGCACCCGCGCGTCGGAGCAACCGATCCACAGGTATTCCGGGGTTTGCTGGCGGGCGAGCTTGGCGAAGAATTCGGGATCTTCCTGTTTGATCGCATCCGCCCAGCGTTCGTTGTTATCAAGCAGGTCTTGTAGTTCGTTCATCAGGGAAAGCCTCAGGAATGATGCGCAGTTTTGTGACTGACAACCCCTCGTCCGGGTCACGCCGAGTGTTAATTAGCTTGAATCTTTAGGACGCAGCGCCTGTCCACACACTATAAGCCCCACAGTATGAGGATTGGCCATGACTGAATCACGACGTCCCTACGGCGCAACCCAGCCGGAACCGATCGACGACAACGAAGACCGCATGGGTTCGATGCGCGAGCTGGATTTTGACGAAGAGGACCAGACAGCGGAAATCGGCGATGAAATCCCGCGTGGCGAGCGCGAGCAGCTGATGCCCGACGAACGGGTGCGAGAGGCCGGGATGACCGGGGCCTCGACCGCTGATCATGAATCAACCGATGATGATATGAGCCCGGAAACGCTGATTCACGAGGATGGCGCGCGGGATGCCAGGGAAGCAGGTGAAGATAACCCGGCGGATTTTGACCTGAGTATCGTCGACGAGGACGAAATTGGCGGCGGCAATGGCCTGGATGAGGCCGAGCTGGCCGATATTGACCCTGTAGACGGTAACCGCTGAAAAAACGCGGTTCAACATGTGGGAGGGGGCTTGCTCCCGATGGCGGTGTGTCAGGCACTTAATAAGTCACTGCCCCATCGCTATCGGGAGCAAGCCCCCTCCCACATTGGTCTGTGTGTTCAGTCGACCAGGGTGCAGGCCATCACGACTGCATCTTCGCGGCCACCCACAGCCGGGTAATAATCCCGGCGACGGCCAATCTCATTGAAGCCATAGCGCTCATATAACCGAAACGCCCCGGTATTGCTGTCCCGCACTTCCAGGAAGCATTCCCGCGCGCTGGCCGCGTAGGCACGAGACATCAGGTGCTCCAGCAGCGCCAGACCCAATCCGCGCCCCTGGTTTTCCGGCTTGACGGTAATGTTCAGCAAATGCGCTTCATCGAGAATGATCTGCACCACCCCATGGCCCACTTGCTGCTCGCCTTCGAACATCAGCCAGATCTGGTACTTGCCCAGCCCGTCGAGAAAGATCCCTCGCGTCCAGGGATGGCTGAACGCTGCGTATTCGATTTTCAGCACCGCGTCGAGGTCGGCCTCGGTCATCGGGCGGAAGGATAAAGCCTCACTCATCAGTTGTTTTCCAGCGCGCCATCAGCCGGCGCATGGCTTGCCAGACATCAGCCTTACGCTGTGGCTCTTCCATTAATAATTCCAGACCCGGCAGGGCCCATACCGAACCCAGGCTGTCGACCTGAAGTTCGCGGTACCAGGCCTCGGCATTGGCTTCACCGGCAAACCGCACGGCAGGCAAGCCGATCAGCCACAGGCACACGCAGGGTTCGTCTTCCAGACGCGCCGAGACAAAGCCCTGGACAAAATCCCGCGCAGCTTCCGGGCCCTGATCCATGGTGCCGCGTACCAGCAGCGGCCAGCGCACCGGCTCACCGATGATTTGCGGGCTGTCGGGCAGGCCGGCGGCGCGCAGCATGTCCTTGAGCAGCAGGTAGGCCGGGTCGCGCGACTGGAAGCGCTCGCCGGTGGGCAGCTCCACCAGCAACAGGCAACGCCCGGCCCGCAGCAATTGCAGGGCAAAGCGGGGCGGCGGCACTACCGGTGCCTTGACCACCGGCGCAGCCTCCTCCACCACCTTGGCAGCCTTGGTCACCGGCGCAGGGCGTGGCACTTCGATCTTTGCCCGTTCGACCGCCGGGCGTGTTTCGACTGGGGGCTTGACCACCGCCACAGGCGCGGCCGCCTCTTCCCCTGACGACTCGAACGCCTCATAGGGCTCAAGCGCCTGCAACAACTCGGCCCGAGATGGCGCGGCAAACGGCAGTTCGGTGCGGGGCAGCCAGTTGACCACCTGCATGGCGGTCAAGTAAGCGCGACGTCGGGACTCGATAAGCACAGCTCGGCCACTTGTGGATAAGTAAAGAGCGGGGATTCTACCGCTGTTCGGCAACAATCGCCCACTGCGCACTGACCGGCTGTGGATAAATCCCGCGTCTGATGCAGTACAATCGCGACTTTTAATCGCCAACCAGCCGGCCATTCCCATGATCGAACCCAAGCGCGTCCTGCGCGCCCTCGCCGAACACTGGGCCTTACTTGAGCCTCTGTGCGAACACTTCGACCAAGGCACCCTGAGCCTGAGCGAGCTGCGCGCACAATTGGCCGCCCAACAACTGGACAGCACGCCCCAGGACATCACCAGCCTGCTGGACGTGTGGATTCGCCTGGATATCCTGGTACCTGTCGCCAAGAGCCCGAACCGTTTCGAGCTCAACGCGCAGATCCACGACTTCCTCGCTTATCTTCGCAAGGAGCACCGGCTTGGCCTGTGCCTGGAAATCGAAGCCTACCTGCGCCACCTCGAGCGTCTGGCCGGTTATATCCAGGACGCCTTCGACATCCGCGACGGCCATGACCTGGCCCGGCAACTACGCTTGCTGGATATGCGCGTGCGCGACGTGCTGAAAAAGCTTGCCAACGACGAACAGGCCCTCGCCGCCGTGGCCGATCGCGCCAAGACCAGCGACCGCCAGATCCCGTTGCGCCAGCGCTACGCCGAGGTGTTGGCAACCTGGGACGAATACGTCGAGCCGATGATCCAGTTGGTGAACGCTGACGGCGCCTTCGAGCAAGGCGTGCGCAAGGTGGAAAACGTGCTGCTGCGCATGCTCACCGAGCAACAGCGTCTTGGCCACCTGGTGGACGACGACATGCTGCTGCGCACCCACGCGCGCATCCTCGAAATGCAGACCAGCGCCCAGCTGACCTTGCGCCATGCGCGCGAGCTGCTGTTGCCGCTGCGCGAAGAAGCACGCCGGCATAACGCAGTGACTCGCGGCGCTGCGCTGGCCTTGTCGGCGATTCGCCGTAAAGGCCTGGACGCGGTGCCGCAAGCGGCGATGCCGATGTTCACCCGACCGCAAAGCACCTTCCTGGGCAGCGCCAGCCAGGTCGAGGCTTATGTGTATGCCCTGGCCAATTTCGAGCCGAAACCGGCGCGATTCCCCAAGGCGCACAAATCCCACAAGGGCGAGGCCCCGCGCGCCCCGCGTACGGTCAAGGAAATGCTCGAACGTTGCGAAGACGCCCTGCCGATGCCGGACCTGATGACCTGGCTGCTGGAGCAGGAGCCGGACGGCGCCACCGACGAATTGCTGTACTGGTTCTCACGCCTGTCCCGGGAAAAACGCTTCAAGCGCGAGCGCCTGGAACGTCGCGATTACCACACCCACGAGCATCAGGTCAGCCTGCGCTCCTTCGCCCTGCTCCCGGCCGGCGTTGACGCCACCGAGAATTCTGCGAGCACCCCTTATGCATCTTGATCTATCCGAACTGTCCCAGCTGGCGCCGATTTTTCGCGAGCTGTTCAAGGGTTACCACGTCAGCCGCCGCGACCCGGAGCTGTACGCGCAGCTGTCGAACTTCCAGGACCAGTACCGCACGCTGTTCAAGGCCTTGGGCTTTGAGCTGGTATGCGATACCCGCGGTTTCTACTACTTCGTCCCGGACACCGCCGTGGCTGCCGCGCAGGTCAACAAGACCGCCCAGCGCCTGGCCTTGTTTACCTTCATTATCGTCGAGCACCTGGCCGACCAGGGCCGCGACCCGGTTGCCGTGCTCGACGGCGGCAGCCTGGGGCGCGACGAATTGCCTTCGTTGCTGGAGAAGTACCGCGACCTGTTTATCCAGGCCGAAGTGCAGACCCAGGAAGAGCTCGAAGAAAAAATCATGCGTCGCATGACCCAACTCGGTTTTGCCAGCGAAGACAACGGTATCTACCGCTTCCTGCC
Organism: Pseudomonas sp. OST1909; assembly: GCF_015277575.1. Lineage (NCBI taxonomy): Bacteria > Pseudomonadati > Pseudomonadota > Gammaproteobacteria > Pseudomonadales > Pseudomonadaceae > Pseudomonas > Pseudomonas sp. OST1909. The sequence continues at coordinate 994,603 of NZ_CP063780.1, read as the reverse complement.
ACCAATGCACCGTTTCCTCGACGTGTGCCTGTCGGTGCAGCAGGACCGCGACCTCGCCGCCAGCGTGCACAGCGTATTGCCGCTGCCGGTGCCAGTGATCATCGACGAAGACAGCGATGAAAAACTGCTGAAGACCGATGACCCGCTGGACCTTAGCGCCTTCGATGAGGAAAGCGAAGAAGACGCCCTGGCCCGAGCCATTGCCGAAGAACAGGAAACCGACGTATGAGTAAGGAACGTTACGGCATCCGCCGCTTCGCCCTATTGAACACCGCCGGTTACAGCCTGGGCTTGTTCCCGCTGGAAGAGCCGCTGTCGGTGTATGGCGCGAACAACCTGGGTAAATCCGCATCCATCAACGCCTTGCAGTTCCCGATCCTGGCGCGCATGTCGGACATGAGTTTCGGCAAGTACACGCTGGAACAATCGCGGCGCTTCTACTTTGCCACCGACACCAGCTACATCCTGGTAGAAGTCTCCCTGCCCCACGGCCCGCACGTCATCGGCGTGGTCGGACGCGGGCCGGGCGGTGGTTTCGGCCACCAGTTCTTTGCCTATGCGGGCAAGCTGGACCTGGCTCATTACCAGAAAAACGACACCTGCCTGCGTCAGAAAGAGCTGTTTACCAACCTTGAGCGCGAGGGCCTCAAAGCCTACGAACTCAAGCCTGATGAACTGCGGCGCTTGCTGGTGGGCGGCCATACGTCGATCCCGCTGGACCTGACCCTGATCCCGCTGCGCTCCACCAGCGAACAGAGCTTGAAGACGTTCCGTGCGTTGTTTATCAACCTGCTGCACATGCGCGAAATCACCGCGGCCAAGCTCAAGCAACTGTTCCTCGACGCGTTCGAACACAGCTTGCGTTCAGGCAGTGTCGACTACATCGCTGCGTGCGAAGAAGCCTTCCGTGATGTACGACGCATGGAGCAGGACTACAACTCCCTGGTCGCCGCCGGGCCGTTGGTTGAAGCCTTGGCCAATGGCGTAAAACAACGCGACGCCTTGCGCGGCAAACTGCACCGCCTGTCACCGCTGCTGGATTCGTTGCTGGGCACCTGGTCGGAATACGCCAGTGCACGCAAGGAAGAGCTGACCATCCAGGCCGAGCACTACCGCAACGAGCAGGACGCGCTGCAGAACGACCAGCGTGGCGGTACTCAGGAACTGATGCGTCTGGAGCGGGAGATCAGCGGTATCCAGCGTTGGCTGGGCGAGCTGTCGGTACTCAAGCATCGCTTTGCCCTGGTGGATGACGTCAAGGTGCTGGAGCAACAGTTGCTCGCCGCCAAAGACGCCCACGATGAACTGGCGGGCGCATTGGCGCAGTCGCGACAGTTCAGCGCCGAGGACCTGGACGAGCGTCTGCGCGACCTGGAAAAGCGCTTGAAGTCGGTCAGGCAGCAACTCGATCACGCCGACAACAACAGCTATGCCAAGCTGCGCGAGGAGTTCTCGCAACAGGATGTCGAACGTCTGATGCGCCTGTTCAACAGCTCGTTGTTCAGCCTGCCTCTGGGTGAGCACGGCATCACGCTGGACGAGGACGGCCAGTGGGTCAAATCCCTGGAGCAGATCCTCGATGGCTTCAAGGGCGAGCGCTTTGAAGTGCCGGGGCTGTCCATCGACATCTCGCACATCGAGCCGCCTGCGTTGCAGGCCCTGGCCGACCGCGCCGCCTTGCGCGACCAGAAGGAGCGCCTGGAAAAAGAACTCAAGCAACTCAAAACCCAGCAGGCCGTAGCGTCCGACCGCGCGGCGAGCAAGACCCAGACCGAAGCGCTGTATCAGCAGGTGCTGGATGCTCAGAAGGCATTGGAAGATTTCCGCCGCACCCAGACCCTGAGTGCAGAAGAAGGCGAGAAGCTGGAAAACCTGGCGCAAATGGAAGCCGCCCAGGATGAGCTGAAGCGCTCCAGCGATGCCTTTACCGAGCGCGTCCAGCAATTGTCGGCCAAGCTGCAACTGGTCGGCCGCCAGATCGGCGATATGGAAGCCAAGCAACGCACGCTGGATGATGCGTTGCGTCGTCGTCAGCTGTTGCCGGCGGACCTGCCGTTCGGCACGCCGTTCATGGACCCGGTCGACGACTCCATGGACAACTTGCTGCCACTGCTCAATGACTACCAGGATAGCTGGCAGGGCTTGCTGCGCGCCGACGGCCAGATCGAAGCCTTGTACGCCCAGGTGCGCCTCAAGGGTGTGGCCAAGTTCGACAGCGAAGATGACATGGAGCGTCGCCTGCAGCTGCTGATCAACGCCTATGCGCACCGCACCGACGAAGCGTTGACGCTGGGCAAGGCACGCCGAGCAGCGGTGACCGATATCGCCCGTACCCTGCGCAATATCCGTAGCGATTACGACAGCCTTGAACACCAGTTGGCGCTGTTCAACCGCGAGATCAACAAACGCCAGGTCTCCAACCTGCAGAGCTTTCGCATCGTGCTGGCGCCGAACAAGGAAGCCCTCAAGCATATCGACCAGATCATCCACAGTGCTGGCCAGTATGAAGAAGGCGAAACGCTGTCGGTGTTCGACCTCAGCCAGAGCGCCGAGCAGGACAACAAGAACGAAGAGGCCAAGGAATACCTGGCGCGCCTCGTTGCGGCCAACCATAACCAGCTGGGCCTCAAGGACTTGTTCGAACTGGCGTTCGAGATCACCAAGGTGCACGGTCAGCCGGTGATTCATACCGACATCGATGGCGCCGCGTCCAACGGCACCACCATGACCATCAAGGCGCTGACCAACATGTATCTGTTGCTGCACTTGATGGACCGCGACCAGGCCGGCCGTGTGCGTTTGCCGTATTACCTCGATGAAGCGGCAGACATCGATGAGAAGAACCAGGCTGCCTTGCTGGAAACCAGCTTGCAACTGGGCTTCGTGCCGATCCTGGCCAGCGTGAAGCCGCAGGTTTCCGCCCAGGTGGCGATCGACCTGGAAGGCGGCAGCGGGCCGAACGGAATCTACATTGATGAGGCGGACTGGAAATACATCCGTCGCCATGATGTGGTGAAGGCGACGATGAATGTGCAAGCCGATGAGCCGGAGCTGGATGAGGTCTGACGCGTTGCGCTGACATGCAAAAAGGCCGCGATCTTTTGGATCACGGCCTTTTTTTCGGCTTGGGATTTGCGGTGTGTTTGTGGGCCTCATCGCGGGCAAGCCCGGCTCCCATAGTTAGAATGCATACTTGCCGAAAATGCATATCCCTGTGGGAGCCGGGCTTGCTCGCGAAGGCCGCGCATCGGTTTATTTACCGAGTGGAATCTTGGGCGCCCAGGTCAGCCACTCATCTTCAAACTTATCGAACAACGGGAAGGTCTGCTGTGGCCGTGCCGGGTTGCCCATGCGCTCGCCATCTGGCGTGGCAAAGGCGATACCGCCGGCCACCAAAGTCTCCAGGGACTCGGTGCGCACCGTCGCGCCCTTGAACAGGCCAAAGTCGAGACCGAAGCCGCTGGTGTTCCAGAAGCGACTGCCACTGCGTACCAGGGGGGCGTACTTGGGCTCGATCAGGATATGCACCAGCACACGGTCGGCGGTCTGGCCCAGCTCATAGCCGATGACCTTGCCCACGGTGACTTCACGGTAAGTGACCGGCACGCCTTCTTTGAGCGAACCACGGCGAGCGGCGCTGAGTGTCAGGCTCAGGCCTTGCTCCTGATGGACAGCCTCCGGTGGCTGATCCAGTGCAACAAAGTTTTTTTGCGGCCCGGCATTTTTCACCGCCGGCTGCACCTCGATGTATTGCCCGGTGACCAGGGTTTCAAGATTGGAGGTCTTCATCAGGCCCAGCTCCGGCTTGACCACCCAGAACTGGCTGCCTGCGCGGGCGATACGATCAGCTACCTGAGTGATACGGGCGCGCAGCAATACAGACTGCATGTCGGCGCTGAGGTCGACGCTCTCGACCTTGCCAACATCCAGACCTTTGAAGCGTACGGCTGTACCGGGGCGCAGGCCGTCGGCACGATCGACCTTGATCGTCACCAGGGTGCCATGCTGATTCGCGGCGTCACGGTCGGCGAACAAACGGAAGCGCGGGATACGGTGCTTCAGGGGAACGTTGGGCTCCGGTGTTTCGAAGGCGATACCGCCGGCCATCAGGCTGGCCAGGGATTCGCTTTTGACCTGGATGCCACCGGTGAGCCCACCAGTGAGAGTGACACCGCTGGCGTTCCAGAAACGTGTCGAGCCGTTGACCAGGCCTTCATACTCTTTCTCGATATGAACGCCGATCACGAGTTGCTTCTTCTTGCGTGAAAACTGGTAGCTCTGCACCGAACCCACCTTGACCTGTTTGTACAGAATCGGGCTGCCGACATCCAGCGAGCCCAGGTTGTCGGTGAGCAGCACCATGTGCAGGCCGGGGGAGCGCAGGTCCAACGGCGGCGCCTTGGCGCGGGCCACATACTCACGTTGTGGCGGGGTGCCTTTGTCACCCGGGCGGATCGCGATGTAGTTACCTTTGACCAGTGCTTCCAGGCCGGTGATGCCTGCCAGGGAGATGGACGGCTTGACCACCCAGAATTGCGTGTCCTGGACCAGGTAGTCTTCGGCCAAAGGATCAAGGGTCAACTCGGCGCTGGCGCTGGACAGGTCCGGGTCGATCTTCAGGGTTTTCAGGCTACCAACCTGGATGCCTTTGTACATGACCGGGGTACGCCCGGCCTGGAGGCCTTCGAAATCGGTGAGTTTGACCTTGACCTTGATGCCGGCTGCGGCGGCATCGAAGTCCTCGTACAGGCGAAAAGGCAGGCTCGGGTCGGTGGGTGGGCTGTCTTGGCGATTCTCCGGCGTGGCGAAGGCGATACCACCGGCCACGATGCTTGAAAGCGATTCGCTGCGCACCTTCACCCCGGAGAGGTTGGCGTCGATGCTGATGCCGCTGGCGTTCCAGAAACGCGTGTGCTTGCGCACCAGGCTGGCGTAGGTCGGCTCGATATAAACCTTGATCTCGACGATGCTCTGGTCTTCGGACAACAGATAGCTTTTGACCTGGCCGACCTGAATCTGCTTGTAGAACACCGGGCTGCCACGGTTCAGCGAGCCCAGGCGGTCGGCCTTGAGCGTCAGGTGCAGGCCCGGCTTGGCGTCGGATAACGGTGGTTCTTCAGACAGCGCCTTGAACTTGCGCGTGGGCTCACCATCGCCCGGGCTGGCGGCGATGTAGTTACCCGAAACCAGGGTCTCCAGGCCCGTGATGCCGGCGAGGCTGACGCTGGGCTTGACCAACCAGAAGCGGGTGTTGGTCCTCAGATACTGCTCTACATCCTTGTTCATCTCGATGGTGGCGATCACCCCGCGATTACTGCCTTCGTCATCCAGGGCCAGGGTCTTGACCTTGCCGACGGTCATGCCTTTGTAGACGACTTCAGTCTTGTTGACTTGAATACCCTCGCCGCTCTCAAAGCGAACCTGAATCTCAAGACCTTGCTGGGAGTAGGCGCGCCACCCCAGCCAGCCACCGATGATCAGGGCAATCAGGGGCAACACCCAAATAGCCGACCAATTGGAGGCCGGGCGGGTTTTAGCTTTAGGCAAATCACTCATGGTCGTCGTCCGACTCCGTGTTATCCCAAATCAGTCGGGGATCGAAAGTTACTGCGGCAAGCATCGTCAAGATCACCACACTGGCGAACGCTGCAGCGCCGAGATTGGCCTCGACACTGGCAAGTCGCCCAAAGTTAACGACCGCCACCAGGATGGCGATCACGAAGATATCCAGCATGGACCAGCGGCCAATGAATTCGATAAAACGGTACATCACAATGCGTTGTTGCGCAGACAGCGGTTGGTGACGCTGCACCGAAAACAGCAACAGGCCGATGCCTACCAACTTGAATGTCGGCACCAGGATACTGGCGATGAACACCACGGCGGCGATAGGAAACATGCCGTGCTGCACCAGTTGGATCACACCCGCCATGATGGTACTCGGGTCACCTTGGCCGAGGGAGTTGACGGTCATGATGGGTAACAGGTTGGCGGGGATATACAAGATCGCTGCGGTGATCAGCAATGCCCAGGTACGGGTGAGGCTATTGGGGCGACGCGCATGGATCAACGCGCCGCAACGGTTACAGAGTTGCTCTTCGGTATCCGCTTCCTGCTTGTTCAATTCATGGCATTCGGTACAAATCAGAATGCCTGCATCAATCGCCCGCATGGTCATCCTCTCCTGACAGTGCTTGCCAGATCTGATGGGGCGACATGACCACCTCAAGCAGAACTTGAACCATTAATAAACTGACGAAGCAGACCAGACCCAGGCCGATCGTGATGGAGGCCATGTCGGCGAGCTTTACGATCGCCACCAATACGCCCATCAAGTAGACCTCCAGCATCCCCCAATCCTTCATATGGTGGTAGATGCGGTACAACAACAGCCCGTAACTGCGACCGATGTTCCAGCGGATGCTGAGCAACACTGCCAATTGGCAGAGCAGCTTGAGCAAGGGGATCCCCATGCTGCACAAGAACACAACGGCAGCAACGCCTTGCATACCGGTATCGAATAAGCCAACAACGCCGCTCCATACGGTGTCCTCCGAGGACTGCCCGAGTAGATTGAGCTGCATGATGGGCAAAAAGTTCGCCGGGATGTAAAGCAGCAGGGCCGCAAGTACTAAAGCAAGGCTCCGCTCGACCACATTGTGGCGGTGAGCGTACAACTCGTAGCCACAGCGTGGGCACTGGGCCTTTTCGCCAAGGGCGAGCGTTGGTTTGCGCATCAGCAAATCGCACTCATGGCATGCCACCAGCTCGTCCAGTGGTAAATCCGATACCTCAACGGCATCAACCAGATCGGGCATAGATAGGGCTCTGACTCTAAAAATAGTTAGGCGGCTATTCTAGTGCTCTGGCTCGGAAATAACTGTGCAATTTTGTCGGGCGATTGAGAGACGCCAGCGGTACGGGCAAGGGCAGACGCTTTTCGACCGCCCAAAACAAAACCCCTGTTTGCGTTAGCAAACAGGGGTTCTGGAATTTAATCTTGACGATGACCTACTCTCACATGGGGAAACCCCACACTACCATCGGCGATGCATCGTTTCACTGCTGAGTTCGGGATGGGATCAGGTGGTTCCAATGCTCTATGGTCGTCAAGAAATTCGGGTACTGAGTCGCGACCAGTTGGTCTCGCTTCAGCAAATTGGGTATGTGACAGCTTTCGGTGTTTTGTGAGCGTCGAACTTTCGGTTCATCTTCGTCTTCACACACCGCAATCTGATGCTCTTTCGAGAAACAAATTGCTTGGGTGTTATATGGTCAAGCCTCACGGGCAATTAGTATTGGTTAGCTCAACGCCTCACAGCGCTTACACACCCAACCTATCAACGTCGTAGTCTTCGACGGCCCTTCAGGGAACTCAAGGTTCCAGTGAGATCTCATCTTGAGGCTAGTTTCCCGCTTAGATGCTTTCAGCGGTTATCTATTCCGAACATAGCTACCCGGCAATGCCACTGGCGTGACAACCGGAACACCAGAGGTTCGTCCACTCCGGTCCTCTCGTACTAGGAGCAGCCCCTCTCAAATCTCAAACGTCCACGGCAGATAGGGACCGAACTGTCTCACGACGTTCTAAACCCAGCTCGCGTACCACTTTAAATGGCGAACAGCCATACCCTTGGGACCGGCTTCAGCCCCAGGATGTGATGAGCCGACATCGAGGTGCCAAACACCGCCGTCGATATGAACTCTTGGGCGGTATCAGCCTGTTATCCCCGGAGTACCTTTTATCCGTTGAGCGATGGCCCTTCCATACAGAACCACCGGATCACTAAGACCTACTTTCGTACCTGCTCGACGTGTCTGTCTCGCAGTCAAGCGCGCTTTTGCCTTTATACTCTACGACCGATTTCCGACCGGTCTGAGCGCACCTTCGTACTCCTCCGTTACTCTTTAGGAGGAGACCGCCCCAGTCAAACTACCCACCATACACTGTCCTCGATCCGGATAACGGACCTGAGTTAGAACCTCAAAGTTGCCAGGGTGGTATTTCAAGGTTGGCTCCACGCAGACTGGCGTCCACGCTTCAAAGCCTCCCACCTATCCTACACAAGCAAATTCAAAGTCCAGTGCAAAGCTATAGTAAAGGTTCACGGGGTCTTTCCGTCTAGCCGCGGATACACTGCATCTTCACAGCGATTTCAATTTCACTGAGTCTCGGGTGGAGACAGCGCCGCCATCGTTACGCCATTCGTGCAGGTCGGAACTTACCCGACAAGGAATTTCGCTACCTTAGGACCGTTATAGTTACGGCCGCCGTTTACCGGGGCTTCGATCAAGAGCTTCGCGTTAGCTAACCCCATCAATTAACCTTCCGGCACCGGGCAGGCGTCACACCCTATACGTCCACTTTCGTGTTTGCAGAGTGCTGTGTTTTTAATAAACAGTCGCAGCGGCCTGGTATCTTCGACCGGCATGAGCTTACGGAGCAAGTCCTTCACCCTCACCGGCGCACCTTCTCCCGAAGTTACGGTGCCATTTTGCCTAGTTCCTTCACCCGAGTTCTCTCAAGCGCCTTGGTATTCTCTACCCAACCACCTGTGTCGGTTTGGGGTACGGTTCCTGGTTACCTGAAGCTTAGAAGCTTTTCTTGGAAGCATGGCATCAACCACTTCGTTAACTAAAAGTTAACTCGTCATCAGCTCTCGGCCTTAGAATCCCGGATTTACCTAAGATTCCAGCCTACCACCTTAAACTTGGACAACCAACGCCAAGCTGGCCTAGCCTTCTCCGTCCCTCCATCGCAATAACCAGAAGTACAGGAATATTAACCTGTTTTCCATCGACTACGCTTTTCAGCCTCGCCTTAGGGACCGACTAACCCTGCGTCGATTAACGTTGCGCAGGAAACCTTGGTCTTTCGGCGTGGGTGTTTTTCACACCCATTGTCGTTACTCATGTCAGCATTCGCACTTCTGATACCTCCAGCAAGCTTCTCAACTCACCTTCACAGGCTTACAGAACGCTCCTCTACCGCATCACTTACGTGATACCCGTAGCTTCGGTGTATGGTTTGAGCCCCGTTACATCTTCCGCGCAGGCCGACTCGACTAGTGAGCTATTACGCTTTCTTTAAAGGGTGGCTGCTTCTAAGCCAACCTCCTAGCTGTCTAAGCCTTCCCACATCGTTTCCCACTTAACCATAACTTTGGGACCTTAGCTGACGGTCTGGGTTGTTTCCCTTTTCACGACGGACGTTAGCACCCGCCGTGTGTCTCCCATGCTCGGCACTTGTAGGTATTCGGAGTTTGCATCGGTTTGGTAAGTCGGGATGACCCCCTAGCCGAAACAGTGCTCTACCCCCTACAGTGATACATGAGGCGCTACCTAAATAGCTTTCGAGGAGAACCAGCTATCTCCGAGCTTGATTAGCCTTTCACTCCGATCCACAGGTCATCCGCTAACTTTTCAACGGTAGTCGGTTCGGTCCTCCAGTTAGTGTTACCCAACCTTCAACCTGCCCATGGATAGATCGCCCGGTTTCGGGTCTATTCCCAGCGACTAGACGCCCTATTAAGACTCGCTTTCGCTACGCCTCCCCTATTCGGTTAAGCTCGCCACTGAAAATAAGTCGCTGACCCATTATACAAAAGGTACGCAGTCACCCAACAAAGTGGGCTCCCACTGCTTGTACGCATACGGTTTCAGGATCTATTTCACTCCCCTCTCCGGGGTTCTTTTCGCCTTTCCCTCACGGTACTAGTTCACTATCGGTCAGTCAGTAGTATTTAGCCTTGGAGGATGGTCCCCCCATATTCAGACAAAGTTTCTCGTGCTCCGTCCTACTCGATTTCATGACTAAGAGATTTTCGCGTACAGGGCTATCACCCACTATGGCCGCACTTTCCAGAGCGTTCCGCTAATCTCAAAGCCACTTAAGGGCTAGTCCCCGTTCGCTCGCCACTACTAAGGGAATCTCGGTTGATTTCTTTTCCTCAGGGTACTTAGATGTTTCAGTTCCCCTGGTTCGCCTCTTGCACCTATGTATTCAGTACAAGATAACCATCTTATGATGGCTGGGTTCCCCCATTCAGACATCTCCGGATCAAAGTCTGTTTGCCGACTCCCCGAAGCTTTTCGCAGGCTACCACGTCTTTCATCGCCTCTGACTGCCAAGGCATCCACCGTATGCGCTTCTTCACTTGACCATATAACCCCAAGCAATCTGGTTATACTGTGAAGACAACATTCGCCGAAAATTCGAATTTCTCGATTAAGAGAACTCACAAATTTTACCTTAGCCTGATCCGTTACCAGTGAAAGTAACGTTCAGTCTATCTTTCTATCACATACCCAAATTTTTAAAGAACGAACTAGTCAAAGACTAGAAATCAACATTCACCATCACAACGATGGAATGCTCATTTCTAAGCTTTATACAAACAGAAGCAGTAGTGGTGGAGCCAAACGGGATCGAACCGTTGACCTCCTGCGTGCAAGGCAGGCGCTCTCCCAGCTGAGCTATGGCCCCGTATTTCTACAGGCGTTTCCCACACAAAATTGGTGGGTCTGGGCAGATTCGAACTGCCGACCTCACCCTTATCAGGGGTGCGCTCTAACCAACTGAGCTACAGACCCAATTTCGGGCTGCTTCTTTCGTCTTCTTCAATGAATCAAGCAATTCGTGTGGGAACTTATGGAGCAGCTGATGTCGTCGATTAAGGAGGTGATCCAGCCGCAGGTTCCCCTACGGCTACCTTGTTACGACTTCACCCCAGTCATGAATCACACCGTGGTAACCGTCCTCCCGAAGGTTAGACTAGCTACTTCTGGTGCAACCCACTCCCATGGTGTGACGGGCGGTGTGTACAAGGCCCGGGAACGTATTCACCGCGACATTCTGATTCGCGATTACTAGCGATTCCGACTTCACGCAGTCGAGTTGCAGACTGCGATCCGGACTACGATCGGTTTTGTGGGATTAGCTCCACCTCGCGGCTTGGCAACCCTCTGTACCGACCATTGTAGCACGTGTGTAGCCCAGGCCGTAAGGGCCATGATGACTTGACGTCATCCCCACCTTCCTCCGGTTTGTCACCGGCAGTCTCCTTAGAGTGCCCACCATTACGTGCTGGTAACTAAGGACAAGGGTTGCGCTCGTTACGGGACTTAACCCAACATCTCACGACACGAGCTGACGACAGCCATGCAGCACCTGTCTCAATGTTCCCGAAGGCACCAATCCATCTCTGGAAAGTTCATTGGATGTCAAGGCCTGGTAAGGTTCTTCGCGTTGCTTCGAATTAAACCACATGCTCCACCGCTTGTGCGGGCCCCCGTCAATTCATTTGAGTTTTAACCTTGCGGCCGTACTCCCCAGGCGGTCAACTTAATGCGTTAGCTGCGCCACTAAAAGCTCAAGGCTTCCAACGGCTAGTTGACATCGTTTACGGCGTGGACTACCAGGGTATCTAATCCTGTTTGCTCCCCACGCTTTCGCACCTCAGTGTCAGTATTAGTCCAGGTGGTCGCCTTCGCCACTGGTGTTCCTTCCTATATCTACGCATTTCACCGCTACACAGGAAATTCCACCACCCTCTACCATACTCTAGTCAGTCAGTTTTGAATGCAGTTCCCAGGTTGAGCCCGGGGATTTCACATCCAACTTAACAAACCACCTACGCGCGCTTTACGCCCAGTAATTCCGATTAACGCTTGCACCCTCTGTATTACCGCGGCTGCTGGCACAGAGTTAGCCGGTGCTTATTCTGTCGGTAACGTCAAAATTGCAGAGTATTAATCTACAACCCTTCCTCCCAACTTAAAGTGCTTTACAATCCGAAGACCTTCTTCACACACGCGGCATGGCTGGATCAGGCTTTCGCCCATTGTCCAATATTCCCCACTGCTGCCTCCCGTAGGAGTCTGGACCGTGTCTCAGTTCCAGTGTGACTGATCATCCTCTCAGACCAGTTACGGATCGTCGCCTTGGTGAGCCATTACCCCACCAACTAGCTAATCCGACCTAGGCTCATCTGATAGCGCAAGGCCCGAAGGTCCCCTGCTTTCTCCCGTAGGACGTATGCGGTATTAGCGTCCGTTTCCGAACGTTATCCCCCACTACCAGGCAGATTCCTAGGCATTACTCACCCGTCCGCCGCTCTCAAGAGAAGCAAGCTTCTCTCTACCGCTCGACTTGCATGTGTTAGGCCTGCCGCCAGCGTTCAATCTGAGCCATGATCAAACTCTTCAGTTCAAACATCTTTGGGTTTTTAAGAAACCCTAAACTTGGCTCAGCAATCGTTGGTTACATCTTTGATTTCTCGCGGAGTAACTTGTGATGCTGATAATCTTGTTGACTATCAGTCTGACTCCACAAGCACCCACACGAATTGCTTGATTCAGTTGTTAAAGAGCGGTTGGTTAAGATCTTTCGTCTCAACCGAGGCGCGCATTCTACAGCAGCCTCATTTGCTGTCAAGTGATTATTTTCAGAAGCTTTCGAAGATTTCTTCAACAACTTCAACCACTTGCGCTTAAGATCTCTCCGAAGCGGGAGGCGAATTCTACAGCGTTACACGCTGCTGTCAACACCTCTTTTTCAACTTCCTTTTGGCTTCGATGAACTGAAGCAACTTGCTGTCGAAAACTGCGTAACTCATTGTTTAACAAGGAGTTTTCCGTTTCGACTGCGCCGGAAGTGGGGCGAATTATAGGCTTCCAGAATCTGCCGTCAACCTTCTTTTTCACATTTCTGCCATATCGGTCGAAAATGCCTTAGAAACGCGAAAGCCGGCCTCAAGGGGGCCGGCTTTCGCTTACCGAGTCTTACAGACTAGGGAAGGCGAACTGCGACGCTTCATGACTGGCCCGTTGCGGCCAACGCTGAGTGATCGCCTTGCGACGGGTATAGAAACGCACCCCGTCCGGCCCATAGGCGTGCAAGTCGCCAAACAGAGAGCGCTTCCAGCCACCAAAGCTGTGATACGCAACCGGCACCGGCAACGGTACGTTAACCCCTACCATGCCGACCTCAATCTCATCACAGAACAGCCGCGCCGCTTCACCGTCACGCGTGAAGATGCAGGTACCGTTGCCGTATTCATGATCGTTGATCAGTTGCATCGCCGCTTCCAGGCTATCCACCCGGACCACGCACAGCACTGGCCCAAAGATCTCTTCCTTATAGATACGCATCTCGGGGGTAACACGGTCAAACAGACTGCCGCCAAGGAAAAATCCTTGTTCATGCCCGGCAATGCTCAAGCCGCGACCATCAACGACCAGCTCTGCACCCGCCGAAACACCCTCTTCTATATAGCCACTGACCTTATCCCGTGCCTGCCCCGTCACCAACGGGCCCATATCCAGGCCACAGGTGGTGCCCGCCCCGATCTTCAACGCCTTGACCTGCGGCACCAGCTTGGCGATCAACGCGTCCGCCACCTGGTCGCCCACGCACACCGCCACCGAAATCGCCATGCAACGCTCGCCGCAAGAACCATAAGCCGCGCCCATCAAGGCACTCACGGCGTTGTCCAGGTCTGCATCCGGCATCAGCACCGCATGGTTTTTCGCCCCGCCCAACGCTTGCACACGCTTGCCGCGCTTGGTCGCTTCGCTATAGATGTATTCGGCAATCGGCGTCGAGCCTACAAAGCTCAAGGCTTTAACTTCCGGCGCTTGAATCAATGCGTCCACCGCGCCTTTGTCGCCGTGCACCACACTCAGTACGCCTTTAGGCAGCCCAGCCTCCTGCAACAGTTGCGCGATCAACAACGTAGAACTCGGATCACGCTCCGAAGGTTTGAGGATGAAACAGTTACCGCACACAATCGCCAGCGGGTACATCCACAGCGGCACCATCGCCGGGAAGTTGAACGGGGTGATACCCGCCACCACGCCCAACGGCTGGAAGTCCGACCATGCATCAATGTTCGGCCCTACGTTGCGGCTGTATTCACCCTTGAGAATCTCCGGTGCCGAGCACGCGTACTCCACGTTCTCGATCCCACGCTTGAGCTCACCCGCCGCGTCCTCCAGGGTCTTGCCATGTTCTTCGCTGATCAACTGCGAGATCCGTGCTTCGTTCTGCTCCAGCAGTTGCTTGAAACGGAACATCACCTGGGCACGCTTGGCCGGAGGCGTATTGCGCCAGGCCGGAAACGCCGCCTTGGCTGAGTCAATCGCCTGTTGAATGGTTTCACGACTGGCCAACGGCACCTGGTGAATCACCTGGCCGGTAGACGGGTTATAGACGTCGGCACTACGACCGCTGTCGTTGACCAGCTCACCATTGATCAAATGCTGGATAAGGCTCATGCAGGGCTCCTGAAAAATTGTTCTATATAGAAGGAGAAATCAGTCGATCTTGTTCAGCACTTCGCCGACCGCGTCAAACAGACGGTCCAGGTCCTGCGGCTTGCTGTTGAAGGTTGGCCCGAACTGCAGGGTGTCGCCGCCAAAACGCACATAGAAACCGGCCTTCCACAATGCCATGCCGGCCTCGAATGGACGCACGATGGCATCCCCATCACGCGGGGTAATCTGGATAGCACCGGCCAGGCCGTAGTTGCGAATGTCGATCACATTCTTGCTGCCCTTCAAACCGTGCAGCGCATTCTCAAAGTGCGGTGCGACTTCGGCTACGCTCTGCACCAGGTTTTCTTTCTGCAACAGGTCCAATGCCGCCAAGCCCGCCGCGCAAGCCACCGGGTGCGCCGAGTAGGTGTAACCATGGGGAAATTCCACCGCGTACTCCGGCGTCGCCTGGTTCATGAAGGTCTGGTAGATCTCGCTGCTGGCAATCACCGCGCCCATCGGAATAGCGCCGTTGGTGACTTGCTTGGCGATGCACATCAGGTCCGGGGTCACGCCGAAGCTGTCGGCACCGAACATTGAGCCGGTGCGGCCAAAGCCTGTGATCACTTCGTCGAACACCAAAAGGATATTGTGCTGGTCGCATATTTCGCGCAGGCGCTTGAGATAACCCTGCGGTGGCACCAATACGCCAGCTGAACCGGCCATCGGCTCGACAAACACCGCTGCGATGTTCGACGCGTCATGCAGCTCGATCAGCTTGAGCAACTCATCGGCCAAGGCAATACCGCCCTGCTCCGGCATGCCCCGGGAGAAGGCGTTGCTGGTCAGCAAGGTGTGAGGCAGGTGGTCGACATCCATCATCGCCTGGCCAAACAGCTTACGGTTACCGTTCACACCGCCCAGGCTGGTACCAGCGATGTTCACGCCGTGGTAACCACGGGCGCGACCAATCATCTTGGTCTTGGTGGCCTGACCTTTGAGGCGCCAGTAGGCCCGCACCATCTTCACCGCCGTATCGGCACATTCAGAGCCCGAATCGGTGAAGAACACATGATTCAGGTTGCCTGGGGTCAGGTCGGTGATCTTTTCCGCCAACTGAAAGGACAACGGATGACCGTATTGGAAGCCTGGGGAGTAGTCCAAGGTGCCCAATTGCTTGGCGACCGCCTCCTGGATTTCCTTGCGCGTATGCCCGGCGCCACAAGTCCACAGGCCCGACAACGAATCATAAACCTTGCGCCCCTTGTCATCGGTCAACCAACTGCCTTCAGCGGCCACGATCAGGCGCGGGTCGCGCTGGAAGTTGCGGTTGGCGGTGTAGGGCATCCAGTGCGCATCCAGCTTGAGTTGGCTGGCCAGGGTCGATGGGGCGTTTTCGGGCATGTTCATCAGCAAAACCTCGCAAGGCAAAAGGCAGCGTCGGGATTGAAAAAGCTTGGTTGCAGCTAAATTGCCACGGGGATAAAGTCGGTGAAATCCAACTCTTCTAACCTTCAGTCAGGACTTCACTAAACTATGAGCAGCCGTCGTCCCGACCCTTTGGCCCAAGTCAGCGACTTCGACATTCGCTTGCTGCGCATCTTTCGCAGCGTGGTGGAATGCGGCGGCTTCTCGGCGGCAGAGACCGTGCTCGGCATCGGCCGCTCGGCCATCAGCCAGCAGATGAGCGACCTGGAGCAGCGGCTCGGCCTCAGACTTTGCCAACGCGGCCGCGCCGGTTTTTCCCTGACGGAGGAAGGCCGCGAGGTTTATCAATCAGCCCTGCAATTGTTGAGCGCCCTGGAAAGCTTTCGCACCGAGGTCAACGGCCTGCACCAGCATTTGCGCGGCGAGTTGATCATCGGCCTCACCGATAACCTCGTCACCCTGCCGCATATGCGCATCACTCACGCACTGGCGCAATTGAAGGAACGCGGCCCGGACGTGCAGATCCAGATCCGCATGATCGCCCCCAATGAAGTGGAACAAGGTGTACTTGATGGCCGTCTGCATGTCGGCGTGGTGCCCCAGGCCAGCGCCCTGTCGGGTCTGGAATACCAACCGCTGTACAGCGAGCGCTCACTGCTTTATTGCGCGGTCGGGCACCCGCTGTTTTATGCCGACAACAAACAACTCGATGACGAGCGCATCGACAGCCAGGACGCCATCGCCCCTACCTTTCGCCTCCCCGCAGAGATCCAGGCCCACTACCAGGCGCTCAACTGCACGGCCAGCGCTTCGGACCGTGAAGGCATGGCGTTCCTGATCCTCACTGGCCGCTATATCGGCTACTTGCCCGATCACTACGCCAGCCTGTGGGTGCAACAAGGCCGACTGCGCGCGCTGAAACCGGCTACACGTTTTTACGATTTGAGCCTGGCATCGGTCACGCGCAAAGGCCGGCGCCCTCATTTGGTGCTGGAAAGTTTCCTTGAAAGCCTGGCCGCGACGCGCTAACTCGGGCCTCACGCAAAAAGCTGAGCACATGGACAGCTTTTTGCAAGGCACAGGGACCTTGAACCGTCCGCCTCGAGTCTACCCGCCATGCCACCAGAATCTGCCAGCCCCAGCGACCTGATCTACGGCCTCAACGACCGCCCCAAACCACTGCCGGCTCTATTGGCAGCACTGCAACATGTGCTGGCGGCGTTCGTCGGCATCATTACTCCGCCGCTGATCATCGGCTCCACGCTCGGCCTCACCGCCCACCTGCCCTATCTGATCAGCATGGCGCTGATGGTGTCCGGCGTAGGCACGTTCATCCAGGCACGCAGGCCGTATGGTATCGGCGCCGGTATGATCTGCCTGCAAGGCACTAGCTTTGCGTTTCTCGGCGCGGTGTTGGCGGCAGGCTTTCTAGTCAAGCAACGCGGCGGCAGCCCGGAAGACATTCTGGCGATGATCTTCGGCGTGTGCTTCTTCGGCGCGGCGGTACAGATCGTGTTGAGCCGCTTCATTGGCCAACTGCGTCGTGTCATCACCCCCCTTGTAACGGGGATCGTCATCACGTTGATCGGCATCAGCCTGATCAAAGTGGGGATTACCGACCTCGGCGGCGGTTTTAATGCGCCAGACTTCGGCGCCCCTGCGAACCTGGCACTCGGCCTGTTCGTGGTACTGACAATCATCCTGCTCAACCGCTCCGATACCCCGTGGGTACGCTTGAGCGCCATTATCATCGGCCTGGCCCTGGGGAGCCTCGCGGCGTGGTTCAGCGGTAAACTGGTGCCCCAAGCCCTGCCCGACTTGCCCTTGATCAGCCTGCCGATGCCGTTCCGATTTGGTTTCAACTTTGACTGGAGCGCTTTCCTGCCGATTGCGCTGATTTATCTGATCAGCAGCATCGAAACCGTCGGCGACCTCACGGCCAATTGCATGATCGCCCGCCAACCCATCAGCGGTGCATCTTATATAAGCCGGCTCAAGGGCGGCGTGCTGGGCGATGGCGTGAGCTGCATGATTGCCGCCACCTTCAGCGCGTTCCCCAACACCACCTTTGCCCAGAACAATGGCGTGATCCAGCTCACCGGCGTGGCCAGCCGTTACGTCGGTTTGTATATAGGTGTGCTGCTGTTCTGTCTGGGCCTGTTTCCATTGATCGGCGCCGTACTGCAGCAAATCCCCAAGCCGGTGCTGGGCGGCGCGACCCTGGTGATGTTCGGCAGCGTGGCCGCCGCCGGCGTGCGTATCCTCGCCCAGGCGCCGCTGGATCGACGCAGCATGTTGATCATTGCCACCTCGTTTGGCGTCGGCCTGGGTATCGCCGCTCAACCCAACTTGCTGCACCTGATGCCGACACTGGTACAGAACCTGTTCGACTCGGCCATCACCAGCGGCGGCCTCACCGCCATCGTATTGTGCCTGTTGCTGCCGGAAGCCAAGGCGAGTACATGCGCTACAAACCCAACAGCGCAAAGCGAAAGCCTGGAGCCGCTTTGACGGTTTTATTGCATCGGGACTTGTCTGAGGCTTGAGGGTGGGTTATCTGTGCACACGTCGCCTTTATCGATCAGCACGGAAACCTCCATGAGCCTCGAAGTTCCTGCCCACAGCAACCACGCCGGTAAACCCGCCAGCCGCATTCGGCAAAAGAACGAACAAGCTATTCTCCAGGCTGCTGAAGATGAATTCGCCCGCCATGGCTACAAAGGCACCAGCATGAACACCATCGCTGCCAGTGCCGGGCTGCCCAAGGCCAACTTGCACTACTACTTCACCAACAAGCTGGGCCTGTATATCGCGGTGCTCAGCAATATCCTCGAATTATGGGACAGCACCTTCAACGCGCTGACCGCCGAGGATGACCCGGCCGTGGCGCTTGCGCGCTACATCCGCACCAAGATGGAGTTCTCACGGCGCCAACCACAAGCCTCGCGGATCTTCGCCATGGAGATCATCAGCGGCGGCGAATGCCTCACCGAATATTTCGGTCAGGACTATCGCGCCTGGTTCAGTGGCCGAGCCGCGGTGTTCCAGGCGTGGATCGACGCCGGCAAAATGGACCCCGTCGATCCCGTGCACTTGATCTTCCTGCTGTGGGGCAGCACCCAGCACTACGCCGACTTCGCCACCCAGATCTGCCGAGTCACCGGTCGCACCAAGTTGACCAAGCAGGACATGGAAGACGCCGGCACCAACCTGATCCATATCATTCTCAAAGGC
Source organism: Pseudomonas sp. OST1909 (assembly GCF_015277575.1). Classification (NCBI taxonomy): domain Bacteria; kingdom Pseudomonadati; phylum Pseudomonadota; class Gammaproteobacteria; order Pseudomonadales; family Pseudomonadaceae; genus Pseudomonas; species Pseudomonas sp. OST1909. The sequence goes on along the minus strand of NZ_CP063780.1, from coordinate 975,685 downwards.
TGCGGCATCAAGCCGGCCCTATAAACGAAGCGAGTTATGTCTTTTACGCTGACAGGCTTTTGTGAGTTTCGTGAAGAAATACGCAAAAGCCGCTTTATCACCTTGGCGGCGCCGATCACCAGCCCGCCGGACGCCCAGGCGTTTTTCGAGCAGCACAGCGACCTGAACGCCACGCACAACTGCTGGGCCTGGAAGCTGGGCGATCAATACCGCAGCAACGACGACGGCGAACCCGGTGGCACCGCCGGGCGACCGATCCTCGCGGCTATCGAGGCCCAGGGGTTCGATCAGGTCGCGGTGCTGGTGATCCGCTGGTACGGCGGCATTCAATTGGGTACGGGCGGACTCGCCCGCGCCTACGGTGGTGGCGCAAACAAATGCCTGCAAAATGCCGAGCGCATCGAACTGATCAGCCGTGTGCCCCTGAGCTGCGCCTGTGGGTTCTCCGAGCTGAATCTGGTGAAGCTGCGCGTCGCCGAACTTGGCGGTTTGGTGCTGGAAGAAACCTTCACCGCCAACGGCGTAGAGCTACACCTTGCACTGGCAGAGGCACACATCGATACCTTACAAACCCAGCTCGCCGACCTGAGCCGTGGGCGCATCCTGCTGCAACGCTGAAACTGCTACTGTTATGCGCTGAACTCCCTGAACCGCGATTTCAAAGGAAGCCTTCATGTCTACGCCAAAAACCGCACTGATCATCGGCGCCTCGCGCGGGCTAGGCCTTGGCCTGGTCAAGCAACTGCTCCAGGATGGCTGGGACGTCACCGCCACCGTGCGTGATCCGCACAAGGCCGATGCCCTCAAAGCTGTGGGCCCGGTGCAGATCGAGAAATTGGATATGGACGATCAGCAAGCCGTGATCGCCCTGGCCCAACGCTTGAAAGACCGCACCTTCGACCTGCTGTTCGTCAACGCCGGCGTCAAGGGCCCGGCGAACCAGGAGCCAGGCCACGCCACCCTCGCAGAGGTCGGCCAGCTGTTTTTCACCAACGCCGTGGCGCCGATCAACCTGGCCCAGCGCTTTGTCGGGCAGATCCGCAAAGACACCGGCGTGCTGGCGTTCATGAGTTCGGTGCTGGGCAGCGTGACCATTCCTGACGGTTCGGACCTGGCGCTGTACAAGGCCAGCAAGGCTGCCCTCAACTCAATGACCAACAGCTTTATCACCCAGTTGGGCGACCACAAGCCGACGGTTCTGTCGCTGCATCCGGGCTGGGTGAAAACCGACATGGGCGGAGAGAACGCACATATCGACGTCGACACCAGCGTGCGCGGCCTGGTGGATCAGGTAAATGCCTACACCGGCAAGGGCGGCCATCACTTCGTGGACTACAAGGGCGACGCCATCGCCTGGTAAATACACTGATCAACCTGTGGGAGGGGGCTTGCTCCCGATGGCTGAGTGTCAGTCAATGCTGTGTGGACTGGTCCACCGCTATCGGGAGCAAGCCCCCTCCCACCCTGTCCCTGCTCCTACAGCTAGACCCCGCAATGAACTACACGTAATCTAGCCACCTCGCCCTCCCCGGCGACCCTGGATCAGCAGACAGGGCAACACTGAGCTGGCAAACCTGAACCCATCATTCAGAGGAGCCGGCCAATGCCTGCGACCCGTATCTGGTTAAAAAACCCCCTCGCGATTTTCACTGCCAATGGCCTCGATGCCCGTGGCGGCCTGGTGCTGCAAGACGGTGTGATCACCGAATTACTGGCCCAGGGCCAAGAACCGGCACAGCCCTGCACGCAGGTGTTCGATGCTCGCGAACATGTGGTCCTGCCCGGGCTGATCAACACTCACCATCATTTCTATCAAACCCTCACCCGCGCCTGGGGCCCGGTGGTCAACCAGCCGCTGTTTCCCTGGCTGAAAACCCTGTACCCGGTATGGGCTCGGCTTACCCCGGAAAAACTCGCCCTGGCCAGCAAAGTCGCCCTGGCTGAATTGCTGCTGTCGGGCTGCACCACGGCGGCCGACCACCACTACCTGTTCCCCGATGGTTTGGAAAACGCCATTGATGTGCAAGTGGGCAGCGTGCGCGAACTGGGGATGCGCGCCATGCTCACCCGCGGCTCCATGAGCCTGGGCGAAGCCGATGGCGGCCTGCCACCGCAGCAGACCGTGCAACAAGGCCAGGTCATTCTTGACGACAGCCAGCGCCTGATCCGCGAATATCACGAGCGGGGTGACGGCGCGCAGATTCAGATTGCCCTGGCTCCGTGCTCGCCGTTTTCCGTCACCCCCGAGATCATGCAAGCCAGCGCCGAATTGGCCAACCGCCTGGATGTGCGCCTGCATACCCACTTGGCGGAAACCCTCGACGAAGAAGACTTCTGCCTGCAACGCTTCGGCCTGCGTACCGTGGATTATCTCGACAGCGTCGGCTGGCTCGGCCCACGCACCTGGCTGGCCCATGGCATTCACTTCAACCCGGATGAAATCGCACGCTTGGGCGCCGCCGGTACGGGGATCTGCCATTGCCCAAGCTCCAACATGCGCCTGGCTTCCGGTATCTGCCCGACCCTGGACCTGCTTGCCGCCGGCGCGCCCATCGGGCTGGGCGTGGACGGCTCGGCGTCCAACGATGCCTCGAACATGATCCTTGAAGCGCGTCAGGCCCTGTACATTCAGCGCCTGCGTTATGGCGCAGAAAAGATCACCCCAGAAGGCGTGCTGGGCTGGGCAACCAAAGGTTCGGCACAGTTGCTGGGCCGAACGGACATCGGTGAATTAGCCGTAAGCAAACAGGCTGACCTGGCATTGTTCAAACTCGATGAACTGCGTTTCTCCGGAAGCCACGATCCGATTTCAGCGCTGCTGTTGTGCGGTGCGGATCGGGCGGATCGAGTGATGATCGGCGGCAAGTGGCGGGTGATCGACGGCCAAGTCGAAGGTCTGGACCTGAAAGGCTTGATCGCCGATCACACCCAGGCGGCTCGCCAACTCATCGCCGGCACCTGAGCCAGGCGCCGATCAAAATGTGGGAGCGGGCCTGCTCGCTCCCACATTGGGTCTACGGCGTCATCAAAAACAGTTACAGCCCCAACAGCGACAACATGATAAAAGTCGCAAACAACACGAAATGGGTCATCCCCTCGATGGCATTGGTTTCGCCATCGTTGAGGTTGATCGCGCTGACAATCAGCGTGATAAACACCATCACCGTCTGCACCGGCGTCATTGCCATCTGGAACGGCTGGCCGCTATAGAGCGCCATGGCTTCCATCACCGGCACCGTCAGGATCACCGTAGACAACGAAGCACCCAACGCGATATTCACCACCGACTGCATACGGTTGGCCAATGCAGCGCGCAATGCCGTCAGAATTTCTGGCGCGGCCGAGATAGCCGCCACCACAATCGCCGTGATCACCGGCGGCGCGCCCGTGCCTTCCAGGCCCAGATCCAGGGTTTTGGACATCACCTCGGCCAACGCGCCAATCACAATCACGCCAAACACCAACGTGCCTATCGAGAACGCGAGGTTAACGGGCGGTGTGTGTTCTTCTTCGGTTGATTTCTTGCGGCGTTTTTCCGGGTAGCTGTAGCTGAAGAAATAACTGTGTGGGCCTACCTGCATCCTCAGGAACAAGGTGTAGAGCACCACCATCGCGCCAATGGTGAAGGCCGAGTAAATTTTCCAATCGGCCTCGGGGATAAATTCCGGCACCACCATCGACACGCCCATGGCGGTGAGGATCATCACGCTGTAGGTGCGCGCCGAGTCATCGTTGTAGGACTGTTCGCCATGCTTGATGCCACCCATCAAGGCGGCCAGGCCGAGAATACCGTTGATATCCAGCATCACCGCCGAGTAAATGGTATCGCGCACCAGGGTGGGTGATGGCTCGTTGCTCATCATGATCGCCAGGATCACCACTTCCACCAACACGGCCGCGAGGGTCAGGATCATGGTGCCGTAGGGGTCGCCAACCTTTTCTGCCAACTGCTCGGCGTGGTGGGCTACGCGCATTGAGGCCATTACGATAAACGCGATCAGCGCAGCACCGGCCAGCAGGGCCACCAGTTGCCCACTGTGGAGCATCCAGTGCTCCAGCGGATAAGCCGCAATGGCGGCAATCAGCGCCAGCAGCATGAATTTTTCTTGCTTGAGGTGTGTGAGCATTACGGGCCTTTTCGTGCAGCGAATCAGTCATTGATGGGGTACAGACTGCGCCAAGCCGCTAACGTTTCGTTACACCTTAGTTCAGCTCACTCTTGCGTGAGTGACACAAATACTCTCCTGCTGGTCAGGTTTTGCCGATTATTTCAGCCATGGCCTGTAGAATGCCGCCATTGCACCTGATGAGATTTTAACTATGTACGATTGGCTCAACGCCCTGCCCAAGGCTGAACTGCACCTGCACCTGGAGGGTTCGCTGGAGCCTGAGTTGCTGTTCGCCCTGGCCGAGCGCAACAAGATTGCGCTGCCGTGGAACGACGTCGACACCCTGCGCAAGGCCTACGCCTTCAACAACCTGCAAGAGTTTCTCGACCTGTATTACAAAGGTGCCGATGTGCTGCGCACGTCCCAGGATTTCTACGACCTGACCTGGGCCTACCTGCTGCGCTGCAAGGCCCAGAACGTGATCCACACCGAACCGTTCTTCGATCCGCAAACCCACACCGACCGTGGCATCCCGTTCGAAGTCGTGCTGAACGGCATCGCCGCTGCGCTTAAAGATGGCGAGCAGCAACTGGGCATCACCAGCGGCTTGATCCTCAGCTTCCTGCGCCACCTGAGCGAAGCCGAAGCCGAGAAAACTCTCGACCAGGCCCTGCCGTTCCGTGACGCGTTCGTGGCCGTGGGCCTGGACAGCTCGGAAATGGGTCACCCGCCGAGCAAGTTCCAGCGCGTGTTCGACCGTGCCCGCCACGAAGGCTTCCTCACCGTCGCCCACGCCGGCGAAGAAGGCCCGCCCGAGTACATCTGGGAAGCGCTCGACCTGCTGAAAATCCAGCGTATCGACCACGGCGTGCGTGCCATTGAAGATGAACGTTTGATGCAGCGCATCATCGACGAACAGATCCCGCTGACGGTATGCCCGCTGTCCAACACCAAACTCTGCGTGTTCGACGACATGGCCCAGCACAACATTCTCGACATGCTCGAGCGTGGCGTGAAAGTCACCGTAAACTCGGACGACCCGGCCTACTTCGGCGGTTATGTCACCGAGAACTTCCACGCGCTGCACACCTCCCTGGGCATGACCCAGGACCAGGCCAAACGCCTGGCGCAGAACAGCTTGGATGCACGTTTGGTAAAACCATAACCGAACAAGCGCTGCTCAACATGTGGGAGGGGGCTTGCCCCCGATGGCGGTGGGTCAGTCACAGATGTGTTTACTGACACGCCCTCATCGGGAGCAAGCCCCCTCCCACATAGGTTTTGCGCTGATCTTTAGATTTGGGTGAGCTCTTCCAGCGTCTTGCCCTTGGTCTCCATCCCGAACACCCACACCACCAGCGCCGCCACGGCAAAGCACAACGCGCCCAAGACAAATACCCCGCCCTGCCCGGTTATCGGAAATACCAACCCGGTCACCAACGGCCCCAGCAACGAGCCTACGCGGCCAATCGCTGACGCAAATCCGGAACCTGTAGCTCGCGCCGAAGTGGGATATAGCTCCGGCGTGTAGGTGTACAGCACCGCCCACATGCCAAACAGGAAAAACTGCATCAACAGCCCGGAGGTGATCAGCAGGGCCACATTGCCGCCAAACACAGCACTTTGCCCATACAGAAACGCCATCACCCCGCCACCCAGCAGCGTCACCACGCACACCGGTTTACGCCCCCAGCGCTCGACCAGCCAGGCCGCCATCAAAAAGCCGGGGATCCCGCCCAGGGAAATGATCACCGTGTAATACACCGACTGGGTCACGGCGAAACCCGATTGCTGCAATAGCGCGCTCAACCACGACGTCAGCCCGTAGAACCCGAGCAAGGCAAAGAACCACACGCTCCAGATCATCATCGTGCGTTGGCGGTACTGCGCCGACCACAGCTGCTGGAACGCAGAAAAGAATGTACCCGGCGTACTCTCTACCCATGGCAGGACCATCGGCTCCGGCAAATCGGCGCGGCCCAGGGAATCGCGTACCTTCTGCTCGATACCCAGCAATACCTTGTCCGCCGCTTCGTGGCGCCCGGCCTGTTCCAGCCAACGCGGCGACTCCGGAATAAAGAAGCGGATGGCCAACACAAACACCGCCGGTACAGCCAACACCAGGAAGATGTCGCGCCAACCAATCACCGGCAGCAAAAAGTACGACAGCACCCCGGCGGCTACAAAGCCCAACGGCCAGAAACCATCCATCAACGCAATGTAACGCCCGCGCCGTTTGGCGGGAATCAACTCCGACAGCATCGACTGAGCAATAGGAAACTCCATGCCCATGCCAATGCCCAACAGGATCCGAAACAACGTCAACGCCTCCACCGTCTGCGCCGTGGAGCACAGGTAACTGGCCACGCCCCACAACACGATGCTCCACTGAAACACCGGTTTGCGCCCAAAGCGATCCGCGAGCATTCCAGAAAGAGAAGCACCCACCACCATGCCGAAAAAACTCGAACTGGCCAGCAACCCGGCCTGGGCCGTGCTCAAGCCAAACTCGGTTTTGATCGAGCCCAACAGAAAGGTCATCATCGCCAAGTCCATGGAGTCGAAGAAAAACGCCAGGGCAATGATGATGAAGATGACTCGGTGGTAGCCGCTGATGGGCAACCGTTCCAGCCGCTGCGCTGCGCTATAACCCTGCCTGACCATGCCGCATCCCCCCGTATGAAAAATCCCCTTGGCGAGTGTGCGGCATCGTTTGTCCAGGCTATTGCTGGATGCGACCTGATTGCAGCTCTGAACGACGCGCTTAACGTGCCGCCAGCCGGCTGATCTCCCTGAGCCCTGCCTCGTTGATTGACAAGGCACGCGACTCGTTGATCACGCTGATCCAGTTGGCCTGCAGAAACAGCTGCATCAACCCCGCCCCCAATGCTCCGCCCAGATGCGGTTGCTGCTGGCTCCAGTCGAAACAGTCGCACACCAGCGGCGCTGCCAGGGCCTGGATAAAAATCCCCAGGTCCGCCAAATGCTGCGCGCCCTTGACCGTAACCTCGGTACGCTGCTCATGGCGCTCGAACCATCCAGCCTCAAGCATCCGTTGATACAACTGCGCCGCCAACTCGCCGCCGAGATGGCCGTGACACCAGCGGGCACGGCGCAACAACTGCGGTGCCATCAGTGCCGGCGGCAAGGCTTGCGGTGTACTGCGCGCCGCGCTGGCCATGGTGGTGCTGGCCAGTGCATCAATGGCGGCACTCACATCCGCAGCCGCCACGCGAAACAAGCGCTTGCCACGTCGGGCCTCGATCCGCAGCAAACCGCTGCCGGTCAGCCGCGCCAAATGGGCATTGGCCGACGCCGGCGACAAACCGGCCAGCGTTGCCAGCTCTTCTGAAGACTTCGCCGAACCGTCCATCAGGGCCCAGAGCATGGCCGTGCGTTTGGGCTCGGCAAGCAAGCTGGCGATCTGACTGATGCAAGGTGCTGCTTCCATGTATTCACTCCCTGTAAGACCATTTTTCTGCTGCGGTTGACGCCAAAGTATAGGTGCGCACGCTGCAGGTTCCGCGGCCTCCGACAGCTCGGATCAGGACAGGGCATGAGTGAAACTTCCGATCATTACGCAGGCTATTGCCCAGTCGCCGTTCGCCCCGGTCGTTGCGCCGCCAAGGTCGCACACCGGGACACGAGCATGTCCCGCAGCAGATTGATGGGTTTGCTCAATTGCGCACGATGGGCACATAGCAAGTTGAGCGGTGTGCGCTCGCCCTGCAACTGCGGCAGGATCAAACGCAAGCGCCCGGCCAGCACGTCGGTGCTGATATCCAACCAGGATTTGTAAGCGATGCCCATGCCCGCCACCGCCCAGCGCCGCACCACATCGGCGTCATCACTGAACCGGTCACCACTGACCGTCAGGCTCACATGGCGCTTGCCGTCATAAAACCCCCAATGGTCATGCACCCGGCTGCCGAGCATGTACAGCAGGCAATTGTGCTGGGCCAGTTGCTCCAGATGCTGGGGTTCGCCATGCCGGGCGAGGTAGCTCGGCGCGGCGCACAGCACACGAATATTGTCCGGGGCGATGGGCAGAGCCACCAGGCTGGAATCTTCGGGTTCACCATAGCGCAGGGCTATGTCCACTGGCTGGCGGAACAGGTCGGCAATGCGATCGCCCAGCAACAGGCGCACGTTCAGTTGCGGGTGTTGCTGCTGGAACTCATCCAGCCACGGCAACAGCTGGTTGCGCCCGAAATCCGACGGCGCCGACAATTGCAGCACGCCGCTCACATGATCCTGGCCACTGGCCAATAAGCGCCGGCCATCGTCCAGCGCGCTTAATGACGCACGCGCATACTCCAGGAAGCCCTCGCCTTCGGCGGTCAGGCGCAGGCTGCGGGTGGAGCGCGCCAGCAAACGCGTGCCCAGCTGCTGTTCGATACGCTTGAGCGCGGCGCTGGCCACTGCCGGTGACAGGTCCATCACCCGTGCCGCCGCCGACAGGCTGCCCAGGTCCGCAGCACGTACAAACAACTGCAAATCATCAAAACGCAGCATGGAATTCCGCCCATTATCAAAATTTGGTTGAAACAGACTGCTGTTTTAGCCGCTTTTATCTGCGTAGGAAATAGCCAATCATCTGCCCATCCCGTTCTTAGCTATATCACTCAGACCTTTTACCGGAGCCCTCATGAAAGCCATTGCCTACTACACGTCATTGCCGATCAATGATCCAAAATCCCTGCAAGATATAGAGCTGCCGGAGCCCGTGGCCGGCCCGCGCGACCTGCTGGTGGAAGTCAAAGCCATCTCGGTCAACCCGGTGGACACCAAGGTGCGCCACAACGTCGCCCCGGAAAATGGCGACGCCAAGGTGTTGGGCTGGGACGTGGCCGGTGTGGTCAAGGCGGTCGGCAGCGATGTGACGCTGTTCAAAGCCGGTGACAAGGTGTTCTACGCCGGCTCCCTGGTGCGCCCAGGCGGCAACAGCGAACTGCATACGGTCGATGAACGCATCGTCGGCCATATGCCCAAAAGCCTGGGGTTTGCCGAAGCGGCCGCGCTGCCGTTGACCGCCATCACAGCGTGGGAACTGCTGTTTGAACGTTTGCAAATACCCGAAGGCAAGGAAGATCACGGCCAGAGCCTGCTGATCGTCGGCGCTGCCGGCGGCGTGGGGTCGATCCTGACCCAACTGGCCAACCAACTCACGGCGCTGAAAGTCATCGGTACCGCCTCGCGCCCCGAGACTCAGGAATGGGCCAAAGCCTTGGGCGCCCACGTAGTGATCGACCACAGCCAGCCGCTGAGCGAAGCGCTGAAACAGGCAGGCCTTGGGCAAGTGACCCACGTCGCCAGCCTGACCCAAACCGAGCATCACCTGGATCAACTGGTGGAAGCGCTGCAACCCCAAGGCAAGCTGGCGTTGATCGACGACCCCAAGGCGCTGGATGTAAGCAAGCTCAAGCGCAAGAGCCTGTCGCTGCACTGGGAGTTCATGTACACCCGCTCGATGTTCGAGACGCCCGACATGATCGAGCAGCACAACCTGCTTAACCGCGTGGCCGATCTGATCGACGCCGGCACCCTGAAAACCACGGTGGGCGAGCATTTCGGTGTGATCAATGCAGCCAATGTGCGCCGTGCCCACGCGCTGCTGGAAAGCGGCAAGGCCAAGGGCAAGATCGTGCTGGAAGGGTTCTAAAAAACGCTGTCAGTGTCGTCCGTTATACGTGTAGGTAATGGACGACACCATTAGTCCGAGAGTTGATCTTCGTCATATTTGTGAGGGGATTCGGGTTTATATTGGCCGCCTTTGCCACGATTCTTTTACGTGAGGAAGTCAGCAATGAAAATCCTGATAAAAGCGTTAGCAAAATCCCCAGGCAAGCTATGGCAAGTTCGTCTCGACGGCGAAGCCATCACCTTCCGCAGTGAAGCCGAGGCCCGCGCCTTCGTTGACACCCTGCAAGCGCGGATCCAGGCCCCCCACCGTTTCCCCCTCGGCCAGCAGCGCTCTGCCGCTGGCTGACCCGTCTATCAGACCTGCGCCTGCGTGGCCCTTGCCCGTTGCAGGCGCTGGGTCGACATTGCAATCGTTACCGCCAGCACGCCGCACAAGCTGATGACCATGGCCATCGGCATCGCCGTACCATCATGCAACACGCCGACCAGCGACGCCGCACCCGCCGCCACGCCGAACTGGATACACCCGAGCAACGCCGAGGCACTGCCCGCCCGTGCGCCTTGCCCGCTCATGGCACAGGCCGAGGTGTTCGGCAAAATGCAGCCCAGGCTGGCGATGCAGATAAACAGCGGCACCAGCAACGGCCACAGCGCCTCAGTGCGCAGCGCGGCAATCCCCAGCAGCGTCAACGCCGCCGCCACGTAGACCCACACCGTACGCGACAGCAAAAACGCCGGGCCACGCTTGGCCAGCAACCGCGCATTCAACTGCGCCACCAGGATAAAGCCGGCGGCGTTGGAACCGAACAGCCAGCCGTAATGCTCGGCAGGCACGCCGTAGAGTTTGATAAATACGAAGGGGGAGCCGGCGATGTAGGCAAACATCCCGGCAATCGAGATGCCGCCGGTCAAGGCATAGCCCAGGTACACGCGGTCCGACAACAGCGAGCCGTAGCGGCGCAACGAACCAGACAGTGGCTGGCGCGGCTGATCGGCCGGGAAGGTTTCCGGCAAGCCGACTGCCACGGCGATAGCCGCCATCACGCTGAACAACGACAGTGCCAGGAAAATCGACTGCCAGCCCCACACCCCGACCATCAGCCCACCCGCCAATGGCGCAAGGATCGGCGCCAGGCCGGTGACCAGCATCAGTTGCGAATACACCTTGGCCGAGCCCACTGCGTCGCACTTGTCACTGACCACCGCCCGGGAAATCACCATGCCCGCGCAACCACCAAGGGCCTGCACGAAACGCGCACCGATCAGCCACTCCAGCGACGGCGCGTAGGCACAGGCGAAGGATGCGATGGTAAACAACGTGACGCCGCTGAGCAGCGGCACGCGCCGACCGAAACGGTCAGCCAGCGGGCCGTAGATCAATTGACCGATAGCCAGGCCGGCGAAATACACCGCCAGGGTCAGTTGGATATGTTTTTCGTCAGTGGCAAAGGCCGTGGCCATGGCCGGAAAGCCCGGCAGGTAGAAGTCGATCGCCAACGGCGCGAAGGCGCTCAAGGCGCCCAGAATCAGGATTATGCGAAGGTTCATCAGACACCCAAGTGAGTCGGCAGCTCGACAGTCTAGCCGCGCTTGGGTGCCGTGAACATTACGTTAGGTCGCTAACGATCAGAAAAAATCACGCCAGTTTGGCGGTGTAGCCCTCCTCGGTGATCAGTTGGATGACCTTATCCGAGGGCAGACTGCTTGCCACGCGCACTTCTTTAGCGCCCAAATCTACTTCGACACTCGCTGCCGGGTCCTGGCTCTGTACCGCCTGGGTCACCGATCGAACGCAATGGCCGCAGGTCATTCCTTCAACATTGAATATTTGCATGACATGACTCCTTTGATGAGGTTGAACCCAGTCTCAAGCTTGCCATGATGGCAAGGTCAAGTTTCAAAAAAATCGGCCGGGCTGGTATTCGCAGGCGACGTCGGCCAAGCTTCAACTTTCCTCGCTGTGAACCATGGAGCATTCGCCATGCGCTGGTCGTTTTTTGCCCTTGCCGGCCTGATGAGCTTGTCTGCCGCTGCGCCCCAGGCCCTCGCCGCTGAAGATTATGCGGTGCTGATCATTTCCCGCGAACGCCTGGAAGTACCCACCAATTGCGAAATCGGCCTGTATCTTCAGGACCAACTGGCCGGACGCCTGTTCCAGGAACAAGCCACCTCGTTCAATCTGCCCGCAGGTAACGTGTCGCTGCGCCTCAAGCTATTGCCAGGCCAGTCCCCGGGCTGCCAGCCAGGGATGCTGGCGCCAGCGGCGCAGAACATTACGTTGAAAGCCGGGGATGTCCGCAAATTGCGTATTGCCCAGGGCCAGGACGGCATGTACCTCAAACCTGCCGCATTGGAATACTGAAGACGCTTGACCTTCCCCACAGGTTAAGGTTGATCCTAGTGGCAACTTCTTCTGGAGGACTGCCTCATGAATGGATCCACCACATTTGACTTGCCCATCGGCGGCATGACCTGCGCCAGCTGTGCCGGCCGCGTCGAACGCGCGCTGGGCAAGGTGCCGGGGGTGCAGCGCGTGAGCGTCAACCTGGCCAACGAACGCGCCCACATCGAAGTGCTCGGCCAGATGGACGCCAGCGTACTGATCGCCGCAGTCGACAAGGCCGGCTACACCGCCACCCTGCCACAAAGCGAAACCGCCACCGAAGCCGACCAGGCCGGGCGCCTGCGCCGCGAGCGCTGGGCGCTGGTGGCGGGGATTGTGCTGGCGCTGCCCCTGGTGCTGCCGATGCTGGTAGAACCCTTCGGCCTGCACTGGATGCTCCCGGCCTGGATACAGTTCGCCCTGGCCACACCGGTGCAATTCATCCTCGGTGCGCGCTTCTATGTTGCCGCCTGGAAAGCCGTACGCGCCGGCGCCGGCAACATGGACCTGCTGGTGGCAATCGGCACCAGCGCCGGCTACGGCCTGAGTATCTATGAATGGCTCACCGCCGCCCCCGGCGTGACGCCGCACCTGTACTTCGAAGCTTCAGCGGTGGTCATCGCTCTGGTGCTGCTGGGCAAATACCTGGAAAGCCGCGCCAAGCGCCAGACCGCCAGCGCCATCCGCGCCCTTGAAGCCTTGCGTCCGGAACGAGCGATCCGCGTGCTGGATGGCCGCGAAGAAGACGTCGCGATCAATGCCTTGAAGCACGGTGACCTGGTGCTGGTCAAACCCGGCGAACGCTTCCCGGTGGACGGCGAGGTGGTGGAAGGCCAAAGCCATGCCGATGAAGCGCTGATCAGCGGCGAAAGCCTGCCGGTGCCGAAACAGCCCGGCGACCCGGTCACCGGTGGTGCCATCAACGGTGAAGGCCGTTTGCTGGTGCGCACCCTGGCCCTGGGCGCGGAGAGCGTGCTGGCGCGCATCATCCGCCTGGTCGAAGACGCCCAGGCCGCCAAGGCACCGATCCAGAAACTGGTGGATAAAGTCAGCCAGGTGTTCGTACCGGCCGTGTTGGTCTTGGCGCTGATCACCGTAGTGGGCTGGTGGTTGTATGGCGCATCGCTGGAAACCGCGATCATCAATGCGGTCGCCGTGCTGGTGATCGCCTGCCCTTGTGCCCTGGGCCTGGCCACGCCGACCGCGATCATGGCCGGCACCGGCGTCGCAGCACGCCACGGTATTCTGATCAAGGATGCCGAAGCCCTGGAACGCGCCCATGCCGTGAGCGCCGTGGTGTTCGACAAGACCGGCACCCTGACCTCCGGCGCGCCAAAAATTGCGCACCTGGCGGCGGTGGACGGCGATGAAGCCCTCTTATTGCAACAGGCCGGCGCCTTGCAACGCGGCAGTGAACACCCGCTGGCCAAAGCCGTGCTGGATGCCTGCCAAGAGAAAGGTCTGGACGTGGCCGATGTGAGCGCCAGCCAATCCCTGACCGGACGCGGCATTGCCGGTACGCTGGACGGTCGCCCACTGGCGCTGGGCAATCGACGCCTGCTGGAGGAAACCGGTCTGGACGCAGGCGATTTGGCTCAGCGTGCCAAGGAATGGGAAGCCGAAGGCCGCACCTTGTCCTGGCTGATCGAGCAAAGTGCGCAACCGCGTGTACTGGGCCTGTTTGCGTTTGGCGACACCCTCAAGCCCGGCGCACTTGAGGCGGTGCAACAACTCAAGGCGCAGCACATCAGCAGCCACCTGATTACCGGCGATAACCACGGCAGTGCACGGGTCGTGGCGCAGGCGTTGGGGATCGATGACGTGCACGCCGAAGTGCTGCCGGCCTACAAAGCTGCCGCCGTTGCCGAGCTGAAAAAAACCGGGGTGGTGGCCATGGTTGGCGACGGTATCAACGATGCCCCGGCGCTGGCCGCTGCCGATATCGGCATTGCCATGGGCGGCGGCACCGATGTGGCCATGCACGCCGCCGGTATCACCCTGATGCGCGGCGACCCGCGCCTGGTGCCAGCCGCGCTGGAGATCAGCCGCAAGACTTATGCAAAAATTCGACAGAATCTGTTCTGGGCCTTTGTGTATAACTTGATCGGCATTCCCCTGGCCGCCTTCGGCCTGCTCAACCCGGTACTGGCTGGGGCTGCCATGGCCTTGTCCAGCGTCAGCGTGGTGAGCAATGCACTGTTGTTGAAAACCTGGAAACCCAAGGACCTGGAGGATCAACACCCATGAACATCGGCCAAGCCGCCCGCACCAGCGGGCTGAGTGCAAAGATGATTCGCTACTACGAATCCATCGGCCTGCTGAAAACGGCCCATCGCACCGATAGCGGCTACCGTGTGTATGGCCACGACGACCTGCACACCCTGACGTTTATCAAGCGCTCGCGGGACCTGGGGTTTTCATTGGAAGAGGTCGGCAAGCTGCTGACCTTGTGGGAAGACCGGCAGCGGGCCAGCGCCGACGTAAAAGCCCTGGCGCGCCAGCACATAGACGAGTTGAACCACAAGATTCGCGAGCTGGGGCAACTGCGCGACACCTTGCAGGACCTGATGGAGCACTGCCAGGGCGATCATCGACCCGATTGCCCGATACTCAAGGAATTGGCAGCGGGCAACTGCTGCGCCTGACCGGATAAACACAAAACCCAATGTGGGAGCTGGCTTGCCTGCGATAGCATCACCTCGGTGTCACTGATACACCAAGGGGTCTGCATCGCAGGCAAGCCAGCTCCCACATTGGAACGCGCCGTTTTGAGTTACTGCATCCAAGGCGGCGGTGGCGGTTCGTCCGGCACTTTGCTCGGTGGCGCATCGTCTGCCGCGCGAATCGCCTGGCGACGCTCTTCATCCAGCCGCGCCGCTTCGATTTCGCGGATCACACCGCCCACGTCCGCCAGTTCTTCCGGTTCGTCGAACTCACCGGTCAACACACTGGCCGGGTGCAAGGTGCCGGCTTCGTACAGCGCCCACATTTCCTTGGCGTACTTGGTCTTCTTCAGCTCCGGGGCAAAGCGTCCAAAGTAGGAAGCCATGTTGCCCACGTCCCGCTCCAGCATGTTGAAGGCGTGGTTGTTGCCCGCCGCATCCACTGCCTGGGGCAGGTCGATGATCACCGGGCCCGTCGGCGTAAGCAGTACGTTGAACTCGGACAGGTCACCATGCACCAGGCCGGTGCACAACATCAGCACGATCTGCGAGATCAGGAAGGCGTGGTACTCGCGCGCCTGGTCCGGCTCCAGTACCACGTCATTCAAACGCGGCGCTGCATCACCGTACTCGTCGGCCACCAGCTCCATCAACAGCACGCCCTCAAGGAAGTCGTACGGCTTGGGCACGCGAACGCCGGCACCGGCGAGACGGAACAGCGCCGCCACTTCGGCGTTCTGCCAGGCATCTTCGGTTTCTTTCTTGCCGAACTTGGAGCCCTTGGCCATGGCCCGGGCCTGGCGGCTGTTACGGACCTTTCGGCCTTCCTGGTATTCGGCCGCCTGACGAAAACTTCGTTTGTTCGCCTCCTTGTAAACCTTGGCGCAACGCAATTCGTTGCCGCAGCGCACCACATAAACAGCTGCTTCTTTACCACTCATGAGTGGGCGCAGCACTTCGTCGACCAGACCGTCTTCGATCAGGGGTTCAATGCGTTTAGGAGTCTTCATCAGCTTTTATTGTGGGTCCTGTATTACCAAACACGCGTGTGGCACTCGTTATACGGCAATCAGCTCGCCGGTGGGAGAGGCTACCGACCTCTGACCCCTTCAGAATGCATGCAATGGGCCAATTTTTTTGGCAATCAGCGTTCGATAATCGCTGTCACCCCTTGGCCGCCAGCAGCACAGATCGAAATCAACCCCCGCCCTTTGCCCGCCGCATCCAGCAACTTGGCGAGGTTGGCAACGATGCGCCCGCCGGTGGCGGCAAATGGATGGCCTGCCGCCAAAGAACTGCCCTTGACGTTGAGCCGGCTGCGATCGATAGCCCCCAACGGAGCATCCAGGCCCAGGCGCGTCTTGCAGTAATCGGCGTCTTCCCACGCCTTGAGCGTGCACAACACCTGGGCAGCAAAGGCCTCGTGGATCTCGTAGTAATCAAAATCCTGCAAGGTCAGGCCATTGCGGGCCAGCAAGCGCGGCACCGCATACACCGGCGCCATCAACAGACCCTCGGCACCGTTGACGAAATCCACCGCCGCCGCTTCGCCATCACGCAGGTACGCAAGGATCGGCAGCCCCCGCTCCTTGGCCCACGCTTCACTGCCGAGCAGCACCAGGGAGGCACCATCGGTCAGCGGCGTAGAGTTGCCGGCGGTCAGCGTGCCCTTTTCGCTACGCTCGAAGGCCGGCTTGAGGGCGGCGAGTTTTTCCAGGGTCAGGTCCGGGCGCAGGTTGTTGTCACGGGTGAGGTCGAGAAACGGCGTGAGCAAATCGTTATGCCAGCCTTCGGCGTAAGACGCGGCCATCTTTTGATGACTCTCCAGCGCCAGCTGGTCTTGGTCGGCACGCGGGATCTGCCAGGTCTGGGCCATCAGTTCGCAGTGTTGGCCCATGGACAGCCCAGTGCGCGGTTCGCCATTGCGCGGCAGCTCGGGCTTGAGGTGCTGCGGACGAAGTTGTAACAGAATTTTTAATTTGTCTGCCATGGATTTGCTGCGGTTGGCTTTGAGTAGCAGCTTGCGTAGCCCTTCATTCACGCCAATCGGTGCATCGGACGTGGTGTCCACCCCGCCGGCAATGCCACATTCGATCTGGCCCAGCGCGATTTTGTTAGCCACCAGCAACGCCGCTTCCAGACCGGTGCCACAGGCTTGCTGAATGTCGTATGCGGGGGTCTGCGGCGACAACCGCGAGCCGAGCACGCATTCGCGCGTCAGGTTGAAATCGCGGGAATGCTTGAGCACCGCGCCGGCGGCCACCTCGCCCATGCGCAGGCCATGCAGGTTGTAGCGCTCGATCAGGCCCTCCAGGGCGGCGGTGAGCATCGCCTGGTTACTCGCCGTGGCGTAAGGGCCATTGGAACGGGCGAAAGGAATGCGGTTACCGCCAATGATCGCCACTCGGCGCAATTGAGTCATGAAAAGCTCCCTCTGTCGGTTATGGGCTTGATCACTGAGCCTAGTCGAACGACTGCTACCCTGGGATGGTCAACCCTTTGAACCCCAGCCTTCGGAGAGCGTTCCATGTCTGACCGTTATATCGACTTCGCCAACTCAAGCCTCGGCCATCGCCTGGTCGCCGCCATTGGCCTGCCGTCACCGGTACGCCTGGAACGCTGGCAAGCCGGACGCCTGCGCCCGGTCGAAGGCGCACTGTTGCTGGGCGGCGGCGCATTGACGAGCAAGGTGCTGGCGTTTGCCAATCGGCTCACCGACGCCGTCTACAGCTACGGCGCAGAAGCCTCGACGGCATCCGCGTGGATTCCCGGGCACGGCCCCAAGCTCAAGGCGGTGGTGTTCGACGCCAGTGACTTGAAGCACACCGACCAACTCAAGCAACTGCGTGAGTTCTTCCAGCCATTGCTGAAAAACCTCGACCATAGCGCGCACCTGGTGATCCTCGGCCGTGCGCCGGAAAGCCTCAGCGACCCGTTTGCCGCCAGCGCCCAGCGCGCCCTGGAAGGCTTCAGCCGCTCGCTGGCCAAGGAACTGCGCAGCGGTGGCGTGTTGCAGTTGCTGTATGTGGGTGACGGGGCCGAGGACCAATTGGAAGGCGCGCTGCGGTTTTTCCTCTCGCCCAAAAGCGCTTACATTTCGGGCCAAGTCATTCGCCTGTCAGCCTGCGACACCCCGGTCGAAGACTGGACGCGCCCGCTGGCGGGGCGCAAGGCGCTGGTCACTGGCGCCGCCCGGGGCATCGGTGCGTCCATCGCCGAAACCCTGGCCCGCGACGGCGCCGAGGTGATTTTGCTCGATGTGCCCCAGGCCAAGGCCGACCTCGAAGCCCTGGCCGCACGCCTGAATGCGCGTACGGTGGTGCTGGATATCTGCGCCGAAGACGCCGCCAGCCAGTTGGTCGAACACTTGCCCGACGGGCTCGATATCCTGGTGCACAACGCCGGCATCACCCGTGACAAAACCCTGGCCAACATGACGCCCGAATACTGGGACGCGGTGCTGGCGGTGAACCTCAATGCTCCGCAAGTGCTGACCAAGGCCCTGCTCGACAGCGGCACTCTGCACGACAACGCACGGGTCGTGCTGCTGGCTTCGATCAGTGGCATCGCCGGCAATCGTGGGCAAACCAACTATGCCGCGAGCAAGGCCGGTTTGATCGGTCTGGCCCAGGCATGGGCGCCCCTTTTGAAGGAACGCGGGATCAGCATCAACGCCGTGGCGCCGGGCTTTATCGAAACCCAGATGACCGCACACATCCCGTTTGCCCTGCGTGAGGCCGGGCGACGCATGAGTTCGCTTGGCCAGGGTGGCATGCCACAGGACGTGGCCGAAGCCGTGGCGTGGCTCGGCCAGCCGGGTTCCGGTGCCGTCAGCGGCCAGGCGCTGCGTGTGTGTGGGCAAAGTCTTCTGGGAGCATAAGCATGCAATGGCAAACCTTGGACAGCACACCGTCGCTACTCCCGATGTACTGGCGTGCGGCACTCAAGCGCAAGATCACCGGCAGCACGTTGCCCGAACGCGGCTGGCGCTGTCGGGTCAGCGTCGATCCCAAGGCCGTCGCGGCGTACCGCAAGGTCTGCGGGTTCACCGACAGCCCGATGCTGCCAGCGACTTACCCGCACATCCTGGCGTTCGGTCTGCAACTGCAACTGCTGACCGACAAGGCGTTTCCGTTTCCGCTGTTGGGGCTGGTCCATCTGAGCAATCGCATCCGCATCCACCGGCCTCTGGGCGGCGTGGGAGAGCTGAGCATCGGTGTGTACGCGCACAACCTACAGCCTCACGCCAAGGGCGCGACCTTTGACATTGCGACCGTGGTCGAAGATGCCCTTGGGCTGCTATGGGAAGCCGAAAGCCAGATGCTCTGTCGTGGCGTAAAGCTTGAAGGCGAATCGCTGAATAACAGCGTGCACGTCCCAGGGCCGCTCAACGAACTGACACGCTGGAAAGCGCCCACCGATATCGGTCGCCGCTATGCCCGCGTGTCCGGCGATTACAACCCCATCCATCTCAGTGCGCCGACGGCCAAGCTGTTCGGTTTTCCCCAGGCCATCGCCCATGGACTGTGGAACAAGGCCCGCACGCTCGCGGCGCTGGGAGAACACCTGCCGGCCGCCAATATTGAAATCAATGTCGAGTTCAGGAAACCCGTGCGCCTGCCCGGTGAAGTGATATTGATGAGCAGCGCAGCCGGTTCCAGTGGCGAGTTGGAACTTAAAGGGCCGGGCGGCATTGAGCATATGTTCGGAAAGTGGCAGCCGATCGCCTGAAAAAACCGATTAATTGTATATATACACCCAAAGTTATAGCGGACCTTACGAGGTCCGCTTATTTATTCAACCTTTTGATTCACATCACCTAATTTTCAGTAAGCATCCTTGCCATACACCCTTTGTATTAGTCGCTAAGTTGACCGATGGCTGGGGTATATAAATTGTTAATACCAAGTTGAGCATTGTGCGAAAGAGTGCCATGGCCTGAGATAGAACCACGGACAAATCTATTGCTGCCCCAAGAAGTAGCGAAGGTTTGAAACAACCCAGGTTGTACCAGGTGCAAGGAACTCAATCATGAAAACTCAAGTCGTGTTGTGGAAAGCAAGTACCGCGTTGGCC
The DNA here is from genome assembly GCF_015277575.1 of Pseudomonas sp. OST1909. Classification (NCBI taxonomy): domain Bacteria; kingdom Pseudomonadati; phylum Pseudomonadota; class Gammaproteobacteria; order Pseudomonadales; family Pseudomonadaceae; genus Pseudomonas; species Pseudomonas sp. OST1909. The sequence continues at coordinate 955,811 of NZ_CP063780.1, read as the reverse complement.
CTGATTCTGGCAATGAGCCTCGGCGGCTGCAGCAGTGGTGGTGGCGGGCATAAATCCAGCGTGGCGGCGTCATCGCCGGATGCTGGCGCAGGTGCTGGTGGTGGTACAGGTGGTGGTGACGGCGGCACGGGCGGTGGTACCGGTGGCGGTACTGGTGGCGGTACTGGTGGCGGCGATGGCGGCACGGGCGGTGGTACCGGTGGCGGTACTGGTGGTGGTGACGGCGGCACGGGCGGTGGTACCGGTGGCGGTACTGGTGGCGGTGACGGCGGCACGGGCGCTGGTACCGGTGGCGGTACTGGTGGCGGTGACGGCGGCACGGGCGGTGGTACCGGTGGCGGCACTGGCGGCGGCACTGGCGGTGGCACTGGCGGCGGCACTGGCGGCGGTACTGGCGGTGGCACTGGCGGCGGTACTGGCGGCGGTACAGGTGGCGGCACTGGCTCAACAACCACCCCGCTGGTTACTGGTCAGATCGCCGGTACCCTCGGCACCACTGTGGGCAATGTGGGCGTAGCAGTGGGTGATCTTGGTTCTACCTTGAACGGTGTGCCCATCGTCGGTGTTACCGCTGGCGGCCTGGTGACCTCGGCCGGCACTGCCGTCACCAGCGTCGGCACAGGGGTGACCAACGGTCTGGGCTCACTGGGCACCAATACCAACTCCCTGGGCGTTACTGTGGCAGGCGTAGGGAATGGCGTCGCCGACCTGGGCGGCGGCATCTCCACCACCGGCCAATCACTGTCGACCACCCTCGGCGGTGTACCCGTCGTCGGCGGCCTGACAGGCGGCGTAGGCACTGCAGTCGGCGGCGTAGTGGATAAAGTCGGCACTACGGTAACCATGCTCGGCGATACCCTCAGTACCGCCAGCACCACCGGTCCATTGGGCTCGCTGACCAACACCCTCGGCGGCAAAGTAGTGGTGCCTGTGGTATCGCTGGTGGAAAACACCACCGGCAACCTCGGTACGGCAACCGGCCTGGGCGCTCCAGTCAATGGCCTGCTGGATAAAGTCGGCTCGACGGTTACCAGCCTGGGGACTCAAGTCGCCAGTACTGGCGGTACCGGCAACCCTGTCACTACCGTGGTCGGCAGCGTGCTGACTGGCGTTGGCGGCACGCTCGACAAGTCTGGCGGCTATGTCGCCCCAACCGGTGGCACCGCAGCTCCCGGCATTCCAGAACTGGTCGGCGGCCTGGTCAGCAACGTCGGTACCGGCCTGAATGTCGGCAACACCAACGGCACGGTCAGTGCAGCGGGTGTAACCGGTGGCGCGCTGGGCAACACCATCGCTTCGGTAGGGACTGTGCTGGGTGGTACAGGTGTCGCCAACACAGGCGCCACGGCACCAGTCGCGGCAGTGGCAACCAATGTCGGCGCCGCGCTTAACCCGGTCACATCCGGCGTCACCGCGCTGACGCAAAACATCGGTACTACCACTGGCGTTGGCGCTCCGGTCAACGGCCTGGTGACGCAAGTGGGAGGGGCAGTCAGCAGCGTAGGCACCAACCTGACTGCCGCCAATGCCAACCCGATCACCAACGCAGTGGGCACCACCGTAACGGCTGTCGGCAACACTGTAGGTTCGGTGGGTGGCTTGGTTACCGGCGGCACTACCGGCACCAGCGGTGGCCTGCTCGGTGGCTTGAACATCGGCGCCACCACCACGACCACAGGCACTGCCACAACCACCGGCGGCACTACAGCCACAGGCGGTCTGGGCGGTTTGTTGAACGGCCTGACCGGTAAATAGAAATGCACCTGGCCGATTAGACGGCCTCCCCTACAGCGCCTACGCTTGGTTGAGACGAGAGACCCTAAATAAGTCTCTCGTCTTTTTTATGGGCGACGCCTTGTGTGATGAGCCGCCACCCTCCCGAACCGAGTCCCAGAACCCGGCGGGCCCGAAGCGCTGCTGCAGTTGACCATGGAGTGTCCTATGCGCGTATTAACGCCGTTGTTAATGCTAACCCTCAGCGCTTACGCCCAGGCCGAGCCCCTTCCCAGCTTTTTGAACAGCAATGACACCGTGCGCACCTTGCCGGTACCCAACCTGCCCGCCGATGCCTATCGACCGGCCACGCCACAAACCCAAGTGCCTGAAGCACCGCCGACTGCCGGCCAGCCCCTGTTGATGGACACCAAGGTCACCATTCGCAAGCTGCAGATCGAAGGCGGCACCATTTACCCCCTGACCGAGACGGCCCAAGTCTACGCACCGCTGATTGGCCGCGAGACCAACCTCGCGCAATTGATCGAAGCAACCCGTGGCATCACCCGCCGCTACCAGGAGGACGGCTACCTGCTGTCCTATGCGTTCCTGCCACAGCAGAATTTCGAAAACGGCCTGGTCCGCGTTGTTTTGGTGGAGGGTTACATCAAGGACTACCAGCAAACCGGCGACATCGGCTCGGTGTCGGCCTACGTCGACAAACTGGCGAAAAAACTGTTGGCCGAACGCCCGCTGACGCGCAAGACCTTCGAGCGCTACACCACGCTGATGAGCCGCATTCCCGGCCTGACCGTACAAGCCCAGGTGCCACCGCCCGGCACCACCGATGGCGCCACGCACATGCAGATCCAGGCCAGCCGCAAACCTTTCACCACCAGCATGAGCCTGGTGCAGAAAAGCCGTGGCGGTACGCAAGCCTTGCTCAGTGCCACCAGCAATTCGCAAACGTTCATGGGCGAACAACTGACCGTCAGCGGCCTGTTCCCGCCCGGCGAGGACAAAGAGCATTACTACCGTGTGGACTACAACCAGTTCATCAATGCCGAGGGCACCCAACTGGCACTCGCTGCCGAACGTTACCGCGCCGACCCCAACAGCAGCGTGCAACTGGACGGCGGCTTCGAGCTCAAGCCGCACCAGTCGATCGATCGCTATTCCATCGGCCTGAGCCACCCGTTTATCGCCTCTCCCACCGAGTCATTGAGCCTGGGCACACGCCTGTACGTGGTGGACCAGACCACCCGTTACAAGCTGGTGGGCTACCCGCTGAGTTTCGACATCGAATCCAACCTGCGCGCCCTCGCCTTCGAGGGTGATTGGCGCAAGGCCGACGCACGCCGGTTACGTATCATCAGCGGCGGCCTGTACCAAGGCATCGACGGTTTGGGCGCCAAGGCGCGCAGTGACCTGGACGTGGCAAAACCCGACCTCGATTTCTTCCGCCTGCGCCTCTCCGGCGTGCAAAGCGACAAGTTCTTCGACAACTGGCAAGGCGTGCTCTCAGGTGCGTTGTACTGGAGCAACAACACCTTGCCCGACAGCGAACGCGCCACCTTCGGCGGGCAAAACTTCGGGCGTGGCTATCCTGATGATCAAGGCTCGGGCGACAAGGGCTGGGGCGTGGCGTACGAGGTCAACTACAGCTTCAACCGCGCCGGCAACTGGGTGAAGGTTTTGCAACCCTACGTGGTGCTCGACCGCGCCAAGACCTGGTTCAACGACCTGCCGGTCAAGGCCAGCGACATGTCTTCGGCGGCAGTGGGGTTACGCTTTGGCGATAACAAGTACTACAACATCGCCCTGGAGGCGGCCAAGCCGATGTCGGATATCGCTCTGGACAGTTTTAACCGCAGGCCACGGTATACGCTGAGTTTCAGTTATCAGCTTTGACGAGCTTGATGCCTTGATCATTTGTTGGATCAGACTCGGTGAACATGTGGGAGGGGGCGGTGCGACGATTCGACTTGCTCCCGATGGCGGCCTTGTAGCCGACGGGGGTCTTGGATCAGATCGAGTACATATCCATTTCTGCGGTAACGGCCGCTATTGGTTCCGCTTTTACAGATCAAGATCAAGAGCGGCTCGCTTCGCATCGTGGTTACTGGTGGCGGCTACCAAGTTGTGTAGAGCTCATCGGGGGCAAGCCCTAATGTCAGTCGGTTAAGCGTACATCGCCCTCTGTAGGAGCGAGCTTGCTCGCGAAAAACCTCAACGATAACGCGTGCTTCCTGAATGAACGCGGCGCCTATGAGTTGTTCGCGAGCAAGCTCGCTCCTACAAAATCCTTAACTGATTGGCATTAGGGCAAGCCCCCTCCCACATTTTGACCGAGGTGTATCAGTTCAATACCTGTCAGCTGTCAGGCAGCACTCGCATTTGATCCATCGATCAATGAGGCGTCGAGAGGGGAAACAAGTTATCCAGCGTATCAATCAACCGCACCAGATAGATCGGCTTGCGAAACAGATCCAGCACCTGCAAGCGCAGCATATCGCTGACATCATCCATCTCGGCATGACCGGACATCACGATCACAGGCAAATGCGAGCGAGAGGTATGTTCGCGCAGGCGCTTGATCAAGGAGATGCCGCTTTCTTCGGGCATACGCAGGTCGGTGATAACCAGGGCGATATCGGGATTAAGTGTCAGTTCTTGCAGGGCAAAAGTAACGGACGTGGCGGTAAAGCAGACGAATCCCTCGTTTTCGAGGGATTCGGCCAACTCGATCAGTGCATCCTCCTCGTCGTCCACCAATAGGATTTTTTGGCGGGATGACCAGGGGTTGCTCATGGGTAGTACCTGATAAATAAGACCACCAAAAGAACAACCAAAAGCATCGACGGTTATGCCGCCGGTGTCAGCGCAACGACTACCTTATCTAAAACGCCCTTGATTTTTTCGCCAAGTCCAGTGCCAACGCCCACTATTACCAACGCAACTATCGCCACAATAATCACATATTCAATAGCCGACGCCCCGTCTCTGCGACGCAGAAATAACTGGGCATGAATGTACAACTTCAAGAACAGATCAAGGATCATAGGAAGATCTCCTTCATGCGCCACAAAGCGCCGTTACAGCTGGCCCGCACAATGATTGCCGTGTGCCACTAGAGCATTGTCAAGAAATTTAACACTCACAACTGTAAGAACGCATTAATCACAAAGTATTAGTCGGCGTAAACACACCGCATATCCTGTATTTGCAGGGCCACCCTTGAGCCTCGGATAAATTTTTCACTCGGTAATGGCATTTTGTCCTAGCTGAGCTACCTTCAAATAGCCAAATCGTTAGTTGTTCATCACAGCCAAGTTGCGAATTTAACTCGTTTGAAGTAACGGGAAAAAAGCCGTGCAACAGGATAGGGAGAGCCGTCATGAACAGTCGCATCAGCATGGTCCTGGCTGGCTTGCTGCTTGTTGGAGCTTTGATTGCAGGGTATTGGGGCCTGGTGCTTAGCCGTTCTCCAGCGCCAGTGGCGGCCCCATCACCAGAACCTGTCATTTCCGTTGAAAAAACCGTCGCCGTCGTCGAGGACCAGACCCGCCAGCCAGTGGTGGTGCTGGTGCACGCGGTGCCGCCTTTCGTCGCACTCACTGCCGCCGATGTGGCGGTGGAAAAACTGCGCACCGTCCCGGCCGGCAGCCTCACCAGCCTCGACCAGGCCATCGGCCGCACGCCTTTGCGTGCCCTGGGTGCCGGCACCTGGCTGAACGAAGAAAGCTTCACCGCCGGCGGCCCCCTGGCCCGCATGATCCGGGCGAATGAACGCGCCCTGGCCGTGGCCGTCGATGAAGTGATCGGGGCCGGTGGCCAGTTGAGCCCCGGCGATTACGTCGACGTGTTGCTGTTCCTGCGCCAGGACAATGCCAACGCCGAGCAGTCGGCACAGGTGGTTATTCCGGCGATTCGCTTGCTCAGCGTCGGCGATCAACTGGGTCTGGCCAACGACGGCCAACCCGCAGTGCCGCCACCGGCCACCGCCGAAGAACGCGCCCAGGCGGCCCAACGCCGTACCGCTGCGCGCAGCGTCGTGCTGGCAGTGCCAGAACCGCTGCTGAGCCGGCTGATGCTCGCCTCCCAGGCCGGCACGTTGCGTCTGGCCGTGCGCAGTGCCGATGAGCAACTGCTCAGCCGCTACTGGGCTGGCGAAAGCGATACCCCGGACAAAGTGCAAAGCGCCAACCGCGACCTCTACCAATTCACCCAATTGGCCCTCAGCGGACCGCCGAAGAAAATCGCCCCCACAGTTGCCGACACCGGCCAGCGTCGCGGCGTCGAAGTGATTCGCGGCGCAGCGTCAGCCCCCCAAACCCCCTGATTGAACAAGGATGCCTTGAATGAGCCAACGCTACGCTCAATTGGCCTTGGCCTTGATGCTGCCGTGCTTGCCCGTGGGCGTGGCGATGGCAGCACCGGGTAACTGCAACACCCTGGGCCAGCTGCCCGCTGTGGTCGAGGTGGGCGAAGGTTTGCAAACCGAACTGCACTCGCCGGTGGCGATCACGCGCCTGGCCATTGGCGACCCGAAAATCGCCGACGTGCGGGTCAATGGCGACCGCAATTTCCTGCTGACCGGCGTCGGCACCGGTGCCACCAGCCTGATGGTGTGGACGAGCTGCTCGACCACCCCGCGCCAGAGCATGGTGTTCGTCAAGGGCAAGGCCACTTCGGCGCTGACCAGCCAATCGCTGTCGCCCTCCGAAGACCCGACACTGCCCAGCCAAGTGCAGACCGACATCCGCTTCGTCGAAGTCAGCCGTACCAAGCTCAAGGAAGCCAGCACCAAGATCCTCGGCATGGGCAAGAACTTCTTCCTCGGCAGCCCCGACCTGCTGTCTCCAGCCGAGAGCGTGTTCAAATTGCCGGTGAGCGCTGACAGCTTCAACATCGGTTTCGGTGGTGGGCGGGTCAAGGCATTGATCAACGCACTGGAGAGCAGCGGCTTTGCCTACACCCTGGCGCGCCCGAGCCTGGTGGCCATGAGCGGCCAGAGCGCGACCTTCCTGGCCGGTGGTGAAGTGCCGATCCCGGTGCCCAGTGCCGGCAGCGATACCATCACCATCGAATACAAGGAGTTCGGCATTCGCCTGACCCTCACGCCCACAGTCATCGACCACAATCGCATCGCCCTGAAAGTCGCCCCGGAAGTCAGCGAACTGGATTACAACAATGCGATCCGCATCGAGGGCATTCAGGTGCCGGCCCTGACCGTGCGACGTACCGACACCAGCGTGTCGTTGGCCGATGGCGAAAGCTTCGTGATCAGCGGCCTGATCAGCAGCACCAACCGCTCCACCATCGCCAAGCTTCCGGGCCTGGGCGATATCCCGATCCTTGGCGCGTTTTTCCGTGACTCCAATATCCAGAGCGAAGAGAAAGAGCTGCTGATGATTGTCACCCCGCATCTGGTTCGACCCTTGGCGGCCAATGCGCAATTGCCGTCCTTGCCCGGCGAAAAACTGCGCAACTATGACCCGAACTGGTTCCGCCTGTTCTTCCTGGAAAACGGCAACTTCGACCGTCGCAGTGGACTTTCCCAATGAGCGATAGCCTGAGCCAGACCTTCCTGGCAATCACCCGCAACAGCACCGACCTGGAATGGCTCCAGGGTGCGCTGGCACCGCTGGGTCAAGTGATCAGCGTGGGCGGTGGCAGCCTCGACGAACTGCTGGCGCTGGTGGACGTAACCTTCGCCAACCTGGTGTTCGTGGGCCTGGACCGCGAGCACCTGGTGGCCCAAAGCGCCTTGATCGAAGGCGCACTGGAAGCCAAGCCGATGCTGGCGGTAGTCGCGCTCGGCGATGGCATGGACAACCAGTTGGTACTCAACGCCATGCGCGCCGGCGCCAGGGACTTTGTCGCCTATGGCTCGCGCTCCAGTGAAGTGGCCGGGCTGGTGCGGCGCCTGAGCAAACGCCTGCCGCCCTCCGCGCCCAATGCCCACCTTGGCGGCCTGACCGTGCTCTACGGTGCCCAGGGCAACACCGATGGCGCCCTGCTCGCCAGCCACCTGGCGATGGTGGTGCAAAAGAGCGGCCAACAAACCCTGCTGCTCGACCTCGGCCTGCCCAAGGGCGACAGCCTCGCGCTGCTGGGCCTGGAGAGTACCTTCAATTTCGGCGACGCCTTGCGCCACCTGCGCCGCCTCGACACCACCCTGATCAACAGCGCGTTTACCAGCACCGACACAGGCTTGCGCATCCTCGCCTACGCCGGCAACGAAGAGCCCCTGGAAGTGACCAGCGCCGCCGAGCTGTACATGCTGCTCAGCGCCCTGCGCCAGCACTTCCAGCACATCGTGGTGAACCTCACCGGCCAGGCTGACAGCGAAGCATTGCGCACCTTTGTCAGCCACTGCGACAAGCTGCTGTGGTGCACCGACCAGGGCGTACTCGACTGTCGCCGCAACCTCGCGGTGCTGAACCTGTGGCGCGAAAAAGGCATGAAGCTCGACCATGCCAAGCTGCTTGTCGACCGCTATATCAAAGGCTGCGCCCCCGACACCGAAGCGCTGGAGAAAAGCTTCGGCCTTGAGTGCATCGCCGTATTGCCGCTGAGCCCAGAAGTGCGCCTGAACGCCAAGAACCAGGGGCAAAGCCTGTTCACTTTGGCACCACGCGAAGCCTTGACCCAAGCCCTGCGTCAGCTGGGTGAGCGCCTGGCGAAACGCTCCGAGGGCATTGCAAAACCCTCGACGCGCTGGTTCGAACGCTTGCTGGGGCCAGGTCGATGAACGGCGAAAAACTCTTCGGCGCCCCAACTCGCGGCGCCGCCGCGCACAACGATCACGACGGCCTGAAACTGGTGCTGCATCGCTACATCATCGACGCCATCGAGGAGTCCGGACAGAATTTGCTGGAAGGCTCGCGCCAATCCCTGGCGCAATTTGTCATCGACAAAGTGGCCGAATACATCACGCGGATGCACCTGGCGATCTCGCGCTATGAGATGGAGCGCCTGGCCGAAGAAATCGTCGATGAGCTGACCGGCTTCGGCCCACTGGAAGTGCTGCTGCGCGATGTGTCGGTGACCGAGATCCTGGTCAACGGCCCGCACCGGGTGTTTATCGAGCGCGACGGTGTGCTGTACCAGAGCGACCTGCGCTTTATCGATGCGCACCATGTGGAGCGCGTCATGCAGCGCATCCTCGCGCCACTGGGGCGGCGCCTGGATGAATCCTCGCCAATGGTCGATGCGCGCCTGCCTGACGGTAGCCGGGTCAACGCGATCATCCCGCCGATTGCCTTGGATGGGCCCTGCCTGTCGATCCGAAAGTTTCGCAAGGACATGCTCAAGAGCAGCGACCTGGTGGCGATGCAAACCATCGACCACAGCATCTTCGAGTTCTTCCAGGAGGCGGTGGGCAAGCGCTGCAATATCCTTATCAGTGGCGGCACCGGTACTGGCAAGACCACGCTGCTCAATATCCTCAGCCAATTGATCAACCCCCATGAGCGCCTGGTCACCATTGAAGATGTGGCCGAACTGCAACTGGGCCACCCCCATGTGGTGCGCCTGGAAACCCGCCCGCCCAATGCCGAAGGGCATGGCGAGGTCAAAGCCAGCGACCTGATCCGCAACGCCCTGCGGATGCGCCCCGACCGCATCATTCTTGGTGAAATTCGCGGCGTGGAAGTACTCGACGTGATGACCGCCATGAACACCGGCCACGATGGTTCCATGAGCACCGTGCACGCCAACAATGCCCAGGACGCGCTGCTGCGCCTGGAGACCCTGGTGGGTCTGACCGGGCGCGTGGTGGCGGAAAAAACCCTGCGGCAAATGATCTGTGCGGCACTCGATGTGGTGATCCAGCTGACACGCCTGCCCGATGGGCGCCGGTGCGTCAGCGAGGTGGTGGAAGTGGTGGGCGTGCGCGATGACGTGTATGTCACCAATACCCTGTTTCGCCTGGACCGCCGTACCGGTTTTGGCTTCCTGCGCGAGGCGCTCAACCCGGCCGGCGACAAGCTGCGGCGTGAATCGGCATTGCCGTTGTAGAGGGCACCATGACAGGACTTATCTTGCTGCTCATCTGCATCCTGCTGATCAGCCTGTCGGTGTGGCTGTTCCAGCGCGGGCTGCGCCAGGCCGGCACCGACCGCGTGCTGGAGCGTCTCGCCGACGGCCAACCTTTGCCCGAGGAACCGAACGGCAGCTGGATTGCGCTGGAGCGCATGTTCCAGCGCGCCGGCCTGGGCAAGCCCACCGATCGCCTGGGGCTGTGGCTGAGCGGCTGGGCGGTAGCCATGTTGCTGGGCTACCTGCTGGCCGACGGGCTGGGCCTGCTTGCCATGCTGATAATGCCGCCGCTGCTGCTGCGTGCGTATATCGCTTGGCGCTACCAAAGACGCGTGCAGCGCATGATCGAACAATTGCCGCAACTGCTGGACCACAGCGTGCGCAGCCTCAAGTCCGGCCGCACCCTGGCCGATGCCGTGCTGGGAGCTATCGACAGCACCGAGGCGCCACTCAAGCAGGCCATGAGCCGCATCCAGCGCAACGTGCAAATGGGCGTAAGCCTGCCGGAGTCTGTCAGCGACTTTGCCGAGTTCTATGAACGCGATGAGTTTCGCCTGTTTGCCCTGGGCTTGAAGGTCAACCACCGCTACGGCGGCAACGCCAGTGAATTGCTGGAGAACCTGATCAAGATGATTCGCGAGCGTGAACAGGGCGCACGCCAACTCAAGGCCATGACCGGTGAAACACGCATGACCGCTTATGTGTTGGCGGGTTTGCCCATCGTCATGGTGGGCTACTTCCTGATGGTCAACCCGGGCTACCTGATGAGCATGTGGAATGACGGCACCGGGCGCTATTTGTTGCTGGCCGCGGTGGCGCTCGACATCACGGGCACCTTCGTGATGTGGCGCATGTTGCGGAGTATTTGAAATGGCGATTCTGATCAGCATCCTGCTGTTGCTCGCCGCCGTCGCCTTGATCGCCGGCAACCTGCTGGAGCAACGGCGGCGCCAGCGCATGGTCAGCCAGCGCCTGCAAGGCCACCTGACCCGCGAAGACAAACTCGGCAGCCTGATGCGCCAACTGGGCGCAAGCCAGGTGGCCCAGCGCTCGGTCAGCCTGGACAACGAAACACAGACCCTGCTCAACCGTGTGGGCTGGCGCAAGGCCAACCAACGCTCGATGTTCGCCGCCTGCCAGGTCGGAGTGCCGATCGTGCTGCTGGGCCTGACCCTACTGGGCCAGCAACTGCTGTTCCCCCATGCCAGCTCGCCGTGGATCGCGCCGGCGGTGGCCCTGGGGATTGGTTACCTGCTGCCCAAGCGCGTCCTGGCCCTCAGCGCCAAATATCGCCAGGAACGCATTGCTCGGGAAATCTCCACGTTCATTCCACTGCTGCGCATCCTGTTCGAATCCGGCATGGCGGTTGAGCAATCACTGCGAGTGTTGAGTACCGAAGCCCAGCGCCTGCTCCCTGACTTGACCCATGAATTGCGCCTGATCCTGGCGCGGGTCGACTCGGGCCTGGAGCTGTCCGAGGAGCTGGGCAAGACCGCACGCCTGCTGGCGGTGGACGAGTTCACCGACACCTGCATCATTCTTCAGCAATTGATTCAGCAGGGTGGCGGCGCGATGAAGTCGCTGCTGGCGCTCAAGCAACTGCTCGATGACCGCCGCCTGACCCGCCTGCAGGAATACATCTCGAAAATGTCGGCGAAGATGTCGGTGGTGATGATGGTGTTCCTGTTTCCAGCCTTGCTGATTGTGCTCGGGGGCCCGGCCATGATCGCCATCTCCCGCGCCCTGAATAACTTCTGAGGAGTCTGTTATGAAGCCACTGATTGTCGCCATAAGCGTGCTGATGCTGGGTGGCTGCGCCAGTAATGGCCAGGCTCCGTGGGCCGGCTTGCTGGCGTCCGGCAGTTGCCCCAAACCCAGCTCGGACCAGGAGCTGTCCTTGAACCTGGCCGACGACATGGCCAACGAAGGCAAGCTGCACGCCAGCCTGGCCAACCTGCAAAACCTGCCCGCTACCCTGCCTCAGGTGCGCCAGCGCCAGGCCCGCGCTTATCGCCTGCTGGGCCGCACCGAGGCCGAGCCGTTGTACCGCAGTTTGCTCGGCACCTGCCTGGCCGCCGATGGCGAGCACGGCCTGGGGCAACTGGCGTCGGCCAAGGGCGACAACGGCCAGGCCATGGCCCATCTGCAACGTGCGGCACGCCTGGCACCCACCGACGAAAAAATCCGCAATGACTTGGGCGTGGTGTACCTCGATCAACTGCGCCTGGAAGACGCACGCTTTGAATTCATGACCGCCATCGAACTCAAGCAGAGCGATCAATTGGCGGCGGTGAACCTGGTGACCTTGTTGATTTACCAGGACAACTGGGAGCAGGCCGCAAAAGTGGTCGGCCAACTCGGGCTGAGCCCCGAGCAAGTGACGCAGGCCCAGGCACGCGCACAACGCATCAAGGGTGCGGCTGCGGCAACGGTACGTCCATCCAAAGACCAGGTAGCGGCCGTCAGCGACACGCTGCCGGCGTCTGTGAAATAGGGAGCCGATGATGAAACTCCATTACCTCGCCAGCCTCGCATTGCTGGCCCTGCCCTACGCAGCATCGGCCATCGAGGCTGGACCGTCTTCGCCGCAGCAGGCGGAAACAGAAAACTGGATGGCCCTGCAACTCAGCGGGCGCGCAGCCTCGGCCAACCCGCAAAAGACCACGCCGGCGGAACGCGAGCAGGCGCTGAAGCGCTGGCTGGACAGCAACAAGCATCCGATCCCGGAGTTCTTTGATCAGAAGGTGGGCGGGTCTGCGCAGAGCGGGAGTAAATAGGGTGACTGTGGGAGGGGGCAAGCCCCCTCCCACATTAATATCTACCGGCTTTTGCTCTGCCGTTGACTGGGCTTTCAGTGCGCCGTCACCCGCTGGCCCATCGCCGAGTTGCTCGGTGACAACGCCAGCGCCAACTGTGTGCGATTGTGCATATGGGTCAGGCGCAGCACCTGGGATACATACAGCTTGACCGTGTTCTCGGTGATCCCCAGTTCACAGGCAATCTGGTAGTTGGTCTGCCCCTTGCCGACCAGGCGCGCCACGTCCAACTGGCGCGGAGACAACTGATTGAAGATCGCCGGGATTTCCACTGGCCCGGCTTCGTCAGCCATCGCCTCGCCGTCGCTGGCCTTGGGCGCCGGGTTGCGCCGCACCCTGTCCAGGTCCATATACAAGTCGTTGATGGAGTCGGACAGGTACTGCAACTTCTGGTTAAGCGTCCCCAGTTGCAGGTCCTTTTGCCGCTCCTCCAATGCCGCTTCCTGGCGCTTGAGGCCTTCGAGCAGTTCATCCAGGTTGATCGGTTTCTGGTAGTAATCAGCGATCCCTGCACGCAGGGCCTTGATCACATCCTGCTTGTCGGCGCGCCCGGTGAGCATGATCGCTTCAAATGCACGATGCTTGCCGGCGACGCGTTGCAACGCCTGAACCAGTTCGATGCCGTCCATGTCCGGCATATGCAGATCGCACAGCACCAGGCCGATCAGAGGGTCTTCGCTGAAACGCTCTATCGCTTGTTTGCTGGACTCGCACGGGACACAACGGTACCCGCTGCTTTCAAGAAACTCACAGAGCTCCTCTACGATTAACGGTTGATCGTCGACTACGAGCACTTTTACTGCTGATGTAAGCTTGTTCACGCGCTACTCCATGCCTGGCAAGCCAAAAGGTGACCTATCCTTTCTGACGAAAAATCCCACAACCACTCATTAAACGTAGACGTACTTTCTGACTATGTACATACGACTAATCAACTCGAACGACTAGTGGATCCAAAGCCAGCAGGCCGCATAACCTGTCAGAACAAAGGGTGCAAAAGGTTGTTTTGTTGACACCTGCGCGTCCCGCTCTACATGGCTTGAGCTAAGGCCTTGATGCATAAGTGCCCAAGCCGCCATGGCGATGCCCGCGCCAATCAGCGACCCCAGCAGATACGTGGTATTGGAGGCCAGGCCCAGGGCTGCCAACAACTTCACATCCCCGGCGCCGAAGCGGCCCAACGCATAACCCGGCAGGGTCAGGGCGAGCGCCAGCACCAGGGCCAGGCCGCCATCGCTGCGGGGAGCACCGAGCCACGTCGAGCCGGTCCACAGCAGGTAGATCAACGCCAGTAATCCGACGCCCAGGGTCAGCGTATTGGCAATTTGCCGCTGACGCATATCCTGTAAAGCGCACAGCCCCAACCACAGCAATATCACTACATTCTGGATCACGTAAAAAACATCCCTTTTTGCCGAATGATTCTATGCTGATATCAGGTACTCGCCTCAGGGTAGACGCAGTCATGAAATCAGGCCTCCCGAGAAAGCAAAAAGGTGCGGCGGCGATCGAGTTTGCCTTGGTCTTCGTAATCTTCTTTGCGGTGTTCTACGGCATGCTCAGCTACAGCTTGCCGCTGTTGCTGATGCAGTCGTTCCACCAGGCGGCGGCAGAAGGCGTGCGCCGCAGTGTGTCACTGGACCCAGGCACCGCAGGCTATTCGGCTTTGGTTGTGCAGCGCGCCAAAGATGCAGCCCAGGCGCAGTTGAACTGGATCCCCGGCTCCTTGAAGTTTCTGCCCGGTTACATCACCGCCACCTACACCAATAACTTGCTGACGGTGAAAATCACTTATCCATCAGCCAACATCAAAGCGGTGCTGCCGGCCCTGGTACTGCCTGGCGTTGGCACCGTTCCGAACCTGCCCACCAACCTGACCGCTACCTCGAGCCTTCAGTTTTGACGACGGGGGATAAATTGTTCGCACGCCTGCGCGGGCGCAGCAGCGCCTTGGCCCTGGATGCCCCGGCAACGCCTGCGCCGGGCCTGCAGTTGCAACTGGACAACCTGGGCCAGGTGCTAAGCATTGCCGGTAGCCTGCGGCCTCTGCTCGACCAACACCTGGCCAACACGCCCAACCCGCCGCTGCGCACATTGCTGTGCGCGAGCAGCACGCTGAGCGTCGAAGGTGCACCGCCGCAATGGCAACGACAGGGTCTGGACCTGGACTTTCAGGGCGCCGCCGGCCTGGTTCTGCACACCCGCGGCTGGCTCGAGCCGGAGGGCGACGGCTGGGCCCTGCGCCTGCTGGATATCACCGACCTGCTGGCCGACCGGGCACGGATGCAACAGCGCGAACAGAACCATCAACTCGCTGGCCTGATGAGCGAACAACTGCGCGTGTGCAGCTTCAACCGCCTGTCACAGGTGTTCAACGAGCACCTGCGCAGCGTGGCCCAGCGCTGGCGCATACCTTGCGTGGCGATGGCGCTGCTCGACGAAGACGATCAGGGTTGGCGCATCTACAGCCAATACGCCGCCCATGATGCCCCGGCCCTGTGGCAAACCGGGCAGCATCTTGGCACCAGCCTCGACAGCCTGAACGGCAACATGCCTCTGAACCTGGACATTGCCCTGGGCCGCAGCGAAAACCCGCGCCTGCACAGCATCTTCGGCAACGTCGGCGGTTTGCTGGTGCCCTACCGCGACAGCCACGGCGTGGCGGCCTGGTTGTTGTGTGGCTGCTACGACGGCCAGGTGGATCACACCCGCGAACGTGACTGGCTCACCCTGTGCGCCGCCCTCGCCGCGCCACTGTTGAGCCGCCTGCGTGAACAGCGCCACCACCAACAACTGGAACGGGTGGAAGCCTTGCAAGGCCTGCTCGGCACCGGCTGGTGGGAACTGTTGCCCGCCACCCAAGAGATCCAACTGGCGCCACAATTGCTGCGCAACCTGAGCCAGGAGGACGGCCCCACCCGCCAGGCCCTCGACACCTGGCTCGGATTGATCCACCCCGCCGACCGCCAAGCCCTCAATAGCCGCCTGAAAGATCTGCAAGCCCTGGGCAAGCCGTTGCTGACCAGCGTACGCCTGCAACGCACACAGGCCGAGCAGGCACCGCTCTGGTATCGCATACAGGGGCAAGTGCTGGGCGTGGGCAGTGAGCGGCGCTGGATCGGCTTCATGCTCGACATCAGCGACATCAAGAACCAGCAACTGCAAGCCGCCTCCGCCCATGCGCGCCTGGACAACCTGATTGCCAGCTCACCGGCGGTGATCTATGTACAGCGCTACGTCAACGGCGCGCTGCACCCGGCGTTTTTCAGCGCCAGCCTGTTACCGCTGCTGGGCTGGACCTTGGCCGAGTGCAACCACGACACCCTGGCAACGCTGATCCACCCCGACGACCGCGAACTCTACTTTGAACGCACCCGCCAACTGCTGCGCGAAGGCACCGTGCGCAGCCGCTACCGGTTGCGCGATAAACAAGGCCATTACCACTGGCTGCTCGACGAAGCCAAGCTGTTGCGCGACGACCTCGGCCTGCCGGTGGAAGCCGTGGGCCTGTGGCTGGACGTGACCGAAGCGACCCTGGCGGCTGAGCAAGTGCGCCAGAGTGAGGAGCGCTACCGCATCCTGGTGGAAGACTCACCGGCAATGATCTGCCGCTACCGCCCCGACCTGATCCTGACCTTCGGCAATACGCCGCTGGCCAACTACCTGGAATGCCAGCCCGCCCAATTGCCGGGCATCGACCTGGGCCAATGGCTGTCGGATGAACAACGCGCGTCCTTTGTGCAACGCATCGCGCGATTGACCCCCGAATTCCCGGTCAGCACCGCCGAGATCAGCCTGCAACTGCCTGGACGCGAACATGCCTGGTGGGTGTGGTCCGACCGTGGCGTATTTGATCAGCAAGGCACCCTGGTGGAAGTGCAAGCCGTGGGCCGCGACAACACTGAAGTGCGCCGCTCACAACAACAACTGACCCAAAGCGCCAAAATGGCCACCCTCGGCGAAATGGCCACCGGCCTGGCCCATGAGATCAACCAGCCGCTGAACGTAATGCATATGGCCGTCGTCAACGTGCTCAAGCGCCTGGGCAATGGCGATGTGCAAATCGACTACCTCACCGAAAAACTCCAGCGCATCGACGCCCAGGTGCAACGCGCAGCCCGGGTGGTCGACCACATGCGCGTGTTCGGCCGTCGCTCGGAAATCGAGCAGCAACCGTTCGACCCGGCGCAAGCGCTGGAAGGCACCCTGGCGTTGCTCAGCGAAGGCTTGCGTGGCAAAGGTGTGGAAGTGCGCATCACACCTGCGGACTTTGCGGTGCAGGTCAAAGGCTACGTCGATCAGTTGGAACAGGTGCTGATCAACCTGATGGTCAACGCCCGCGACGCGCTGCTCAGCCAGCACGAAAAGAATCCCGCCCTGCGCCCCTGGATTGCCCTGCACAGCGAGCATGACCGCCACCATGTACGCATCTGGGTCGAAGACAACGCCGGCGGCATCGACCCGCGCTTGCTGGAACGGATTTTCGAGCCGTTCTTTACCACCAAGCCAATCGGCGTAGGCACCGGACTGGGGCTGTCAGTAAGCTATGGGATTGTGGAAAACATGGGCGGACGCCTGAGCGTCAGCAATGGCGAGGCCGGTGCGAAATTTTGCGTTGAGTTACCCATCGTGCAGGATCAGATCACCAGGTAAGCCCGCCCCATATGACAGCTCAGGTTGGCGCCAACTTCGGCGTTGCCCAGGTTGATGCCCAAGGCACTGAGCAAGGTGTTGACGATAGGATCAAGGATCGGCGACAGCACGTTCTGGATCAGCCCCACCACCGCCGTGGTGATTGTCGCCAACAGGCCGGCCACTCCCGCCAGCGCACCACTGGACACACTGCCGCTGGGCGGCACATAAGTCACCTGCAAACCACTCAAGGTCGCTGTCAGACTCCCCACGATATTGGCGGTGCCGGGCGCGTTCTTGTAGGTCGGTGGCGCATTCATCTCAGCCACCGGTGCAAACAGGATATTACTGGTCTGCGCACCAATCGTAGAGTTGGCCTTCAACAGCAAGCCGCCCCCCACATTAGGTGTACGGGTAGGGCTGCACAGCAACGTCAGAACGACACAGTAGCGCTGGCCAAAATCGATCAGCCTGACCGGTTGCACGTTAACCTCAGCGGATGAAGAAAACGCAGCCACCGGATCGACCGTCCCAACCGCCAGGGTGGCAAGGGACGTAGTGGTCTTCACCGTCAACGACTTGGAGGCCGGCGAAGCACAGTTAAAATCAATGACGTTGCTTTGCGCGCTGCCGGCCTCTATGTAAATCGATAGCGTTTGCGTGACATCCACATCGGCCACATTGCACGCCACCAGACACAGCACACCGCCCACCACCGCCGGCAAGTTGAGGTTCAACAAGCCCTTGACAACCTGGGACACCGGCGTGCCCAGCCCGTTCAAGATTGAAGTCACGCCAGACACGACCTTGATGATCGGTGCTTGCACCGTCACCAATGTGCGCACTTGTGCAGTACGCACAAAAATCTGATCGGTCGGCGGGTTATTCAACAGGCCCTTCTTCGCCAAGGCGGGATTGCCGATGGCCGACAACTGCGGCGGTTCGATGACCTTGGTCTGGATCGACACATTGCCCACCAGCGGAATAGCGATTTGCGCCGCCGCACTTACGGCATTCTTGCTGCTGGACAACTGCGCCACCGCTTCGAGCAACTGAAACAGTTGCACATTGGTATTGAGCGCCGCCGTCGGCGTGCCGGTGGCAATGTCGATCAGGTCCCCCACGGTCAACAGCTTGGTGTTTGGTGCAATCGCCTCAATCGAAATCACATCATTGATGACTGCCGTGACCGCCGCTCCGTTTTGCTGCAAGACCTTGACCGCCGCGTCGATCAACTGGGTAGCGGAGACGGCTGTATTGAGTAATGCATCGTAGTCGCCAGCCTTCACGTTCAAGCTGATCGCCAACTGGTCCAGATAACTGAGCAGGTTGACGTCGGTCTGCAGCAAGCCGTTCCAACCCGCCGCCGTGAGCGAAAGGTTGCCGCCGAGCAGGTTGCCGATGACCAGGTTGAGCAGCGGGGATTTGCTCGAATCGACACTGGCCAGGCTGCTGCGGATCGACAACTGCGCTACAGGAGGCGGCGTCGCCGCGACAGCGGTGGCGCTCAGGTTGATTTGCGCGGTGATCGGCGCGCCACTAAAGAGGTTCCACAGGCCATTGGCGATGCTGCTCATCACCGTGCGCGAAGCCACCACGCGGATCGCGTCGCTCTTGGTGGCATCGGCGGTAAACACCCGGGTGTTCAGGGCGTTGGTGGCCAGGGTGCCGCACGTCACGGCCAGGGTGCGGCCATTGCCCACGACAAAACCATTGCGCGCAGCGTTTTGCGTGGCATAGGCGTTGGCCGTGGTGTTGGTGCCGCACTGGCCGCCCAGCCCGGCCGCTTCCAGCGCCGAAGTATCGGCGACGGACTGCAGCTTGCGCTTTTCCAGATACAGACGCCCGCTGTCGACCGCCAGCAACGTAAACACCAGGGCCAAGGCCAAGGTGCCTGCCGCCATCAAGCCAATTGCCCCACGCTGCCTGGAACCGAATCGGGGAGACATCGAAGCACTCCTGCGCTAACTCACCGGGGTTGCACTGGAGTGTAGACAAGGGACAGGCAGGTTGCTGGCAACTCGCCATATTGGCGACTGGCGGAGATGTTCTTGCCATTGGAAAATTTGTGGGAGGGGCGCTGCGACGATTCGACTTGCTCCCGATGGCGGAGTGTCAGTCAACAGATGTGAGACTGACCGACCGCCATCGGGAGCAAGCCCCCTCCCACAGGGTTGCGCAGTGTTGATTAGTGCGGTGGGTAGTTGGAAAGGATTTTGGTCACCGTACTGCGGATGGCCTTGCTGCGATCTTCCGGGTTTGGCGTGCTGGCCATCATTTGCTCGTCGCTGCCGCGCCACACCAGTTTGCCGTCCTTGCCGTCGAGCAGGTCGATCTGGATGGTCGCCACTTTATAGGTGATGTTGCGCGTTTCGTTGTACATCGGCGCGCCCCAGTAGCCATTCCATGGGCCGCCCCAGGCGCCGCCGTAGTTGGTGGTGACTTGTTGCTGGCGGTCTTCGACGATCAGGTACGCCTGTACATTCAGGTCGGCCTTGGTACCTGCCGCTGCCGGGCGCAGGCCGCGTTGGTCGAGTTGCTCGCCCACGGCCTGGCGGATGCGCTGCTCGGTGAGGTCACTTTTGATCCGCGGGTCATCGGGGCGGTACTGCAATGCCGGGTCTTTCCAGGCCCAATTGCGGTAGGCGCCAAAGTCGCGGCTGGCGTCGAAATCGTGGTTGACCTGGTTGCTCTGGCAACCGCCCAGCAACACAACAACAGCAAGTGCAGCGATGCGACCCAACATGATGCTCTCCAGAAAACGACATGAACCTGAAATGAGAATAGCTGCTAACTGGGCGGATAGGCAGCCATTGCCTTCTGCATCGCCTTGCGCAAGCTGTCGGCGCGCTCACTCAGGCTGCCCTGGCTGGAGGTTTCTGCGCTGGTGCTCCACACCGGTTGGCGGGTGCGGGCGTCGAACAGGCTGATGCGCGCCACCGCCACCGTCACTTCATAGGTGCGTACCACAGGCACGCTGTTGTACATGCCATAGCCGTTGCCATAGCGGTTGTAGCCACCGTAGCCATACCCGTAATCGTCCTGGACCTGGCGCAAGCGTTTCTCCAAACGCACATCGGCACTCACCAGCAGGTCGGGCACACGGTTGTCATGCAAGGGGCGCAGGCCGCGCTGGTCGAGGGCGCCGCTGACCGCCTCGGCAATCTGTGCCGAATCGGCCCAGGCCGTACCCGCCGGCAGTTGGCCGTTGAGCCAGCCCCAACTGCGATAGGCGCCGTAGTCGCGTACTGGTGCCGGGTAGGCGCTGGCATCAAAAGTGGTGGCCGCCTGGGCCGGGGCCGGCGGCATCGGTGCCGAACTGGCGACATAAGGATTAGGGCTGGAACAGGCTCCCAGCCCCAGGGATAACAGGATCAAACCGAGACGACGCATTTGGACCTCCGCAGGCTGGGCCGCTTAAACCGGACGGCAGACCCAGTGCAAATATCGCCCAAGTCCGGCAAAGCTTGGGTGACGACGGTGAGCGAGCTCCATCTCCAACAAGTCCTGCAAATCGGCGCGAGCCTGGAATTCTACCGGCATATAGTCGTGGAACACCCGCACGCCACTTTGGCTTTCGACCTGCCACAACCCTTCGAGTTGCGCCGCCAATTCCCGAGGGTCGAGCGGTTGCTGCGGCGTGAGGCTCTGCTTTTCACCGGCCATGTCGTTCTTGCGCATTTTGCGGAAGTGGCCTTTGAGCAGGTTGCGGTAAATCAACGCATCGCGGTTGTAGAACGCCAGGGACAACCAGCCGCCGGGCAGCGTCAACTGATGCAGCACCGGCAGGATGGCATGGGGTTCGGCCAACCACTCCAACACCGCGTGGCACAGCACCAGATCGTAAGGCTCGGTGAGTTGGCCGAGCAAGTCTTGCCATGGCGCATGAATAAACGTCGCACTTTGGCCGGCGTCGGCAAAACGTTGGCGCGCACCGTCGAGCATCGGCTCAGCAGGTTCGGCCAGGGTCACCTGGTGACCGCGCTCGGCCAGCCACAGCGACATATGCCCCAGGCCCGCGCCGATGTCCAGCACGCGCAACGGACGATCAGGCAACGCTTCAAGCAAGTCAGCCTGAAGCACCGCCAGGCGAATCGCGCCCTTGGCGCCACCGTAGATTTTCTCGGCAAAACGCGTGGCCAACTGGTCGAAATGACGATCACTCATGGGCAAACCGCCGCTCGCTGTCGGCCAACTTGGCACGCACCACTTCATTCATATCCAGGCCCAGCTCACTGCACAGCAACAGCAGGTACAGCACGATGTCACCGACTTCCTGGCCCGCATGGGCGAGTTTATCGGCGGGAAGCTGACGGGATTGGTCTTCAGTCAGCCATTGGAAGATTTCCACCAGTTCGGCCATTTCCACACTGGCGGCCATGGCCAGGTTTTTCGGGCTGTGGAACTGCTTCCAGTCGTTGGTATCGCGGATGCGGTGCAGGCGTTCGGTGAGGTGTTCGAGGTTCATTGGGGGGCTCCTGAATGGGTATAGCTTCAGGGGGATGGGGATTGAAGGCAAGTGAATAGCGGTGGTGTTCTCAAGGGCGCTATCGGGAGCAAGCCCCCTCCCACACTTTGATTTGTGAACACATTTCAAAATGTGGGAGGGGGCTTGCTCCCGATGAGGCCCTAATCAACCACGCTAAACTCGAGCCTGGCGGTTTGACCGGCCTCATCCAACACGCTGAGCTGATATCGCCCCAACCGCTCAAAACTGGCATTGATGCTGTCCTGATTGGCGCTGTCCCCCAACGGTGCGCCGTTGAGAAACCACCAGCGCCGACCGCTGCCGCCCAACGCGGAGATTTTCAGGCGCAAGGCTTGTTGGCTGGCCGCGGGCAGGCGCAACTGGTCGCCCTCGCGCACGCCCACAATGGACAATGGCGAAGCCGCAGCCAGCGCCGGTGGCGGGCAATCCGGGTCAGGCGCAGGAATGCGCGCTTCACGGCGTTCAACCCTTGGCAACCAGGGCTCCAGCGGCGCTGGCCACAGGGCAATATGCCTCGGCACCGCGCCAGGGCAATGGGCATCAACCCGCAAGCCCTTGGCATTAACCCAGATGCTCTCCATCAGCCCCACGCTCAAGGGTTGATCCAATGCCTGCAAGGTCGGCGGCGTGGTGTTGTCCAGGGTCCAGGCGAAACGCTGGCGACGGCAGTTGGGGTCGCTGCGGTTCATGGGCTGGCCCAGCGGCCAACAGATTGCCGCCACGCCGATATTCGCCGGCACCGGTTTGACCAGGGCACTGATGCCGCGCTGGCTGTCGCGGTTGGTCAGCACGTCATGCACCTGCAGCATCAACGGCGCCGCCGACGCCAGGCCGAACTGGCCCGGCACGGGTGTGCCATCGGGCCTGCCAATCCAGACGCCGATCAAATAACGCGGGCCCACGCCAATCGCCCAGGCATCGCGAAAGCCATAGCTGGTGCCGGTTTTCCACGCCAGCACCGGGCGTTGCACCAACTCGGCACGCGGGTCGCGGTCGGGCCGTGCCTGGCCGCTGAGGATACGCCGCACAATCCACGCAGCCCCCGGCGACAGCAAAGGTCGCTCCCTGAGCGCATCCTCCGGCTGTAGTCGCAACGTCGCACTTTTGCCGTCACGGGCCAAGGCGCTATAGCCGCTCACCAGGTCTTCCAGGCGACTGCCCGCGCCGCCGAGGATCAGCGCCAGGTTCGGCTCGGCCAGCGCCGGCAATGCCAGCGGCATGCCGCCGATGCGCATCTGTGCGGCAAAGCGCTTGGGCCCGTACGCTTCCAGCAATTGCACCGCCGGCAGGTTCAACGAGCTGGACAGGGCCGTGCTCGCCGGCACCGCCCCGGTAAAGCCCATGGAAAAATTGCCCGGCCGGTAATCGCCATAACGCCTAGGCACGTCCTGCAACAGCGATTCGGAGTGAATCAGGCCATCGTCCAGGGCCATGCCATACAGGAAGGGTTTCAACGTGGAGCCGGGCGAACGCAGCGCGCTGATCATGTCCACATGGCCAAAGCGCTTGGTGTCGTTGATATCCACCGAGCCCAGGTAGGCACGCACCGCCATGCTTTCTTCCTCCACCACCAGGATCGCTGCCGAGGTGTGTTCCGGCAGCCGTGCGCGCCAGCCCAGCAGCAGGTCTTCGAGACGTCGTTGCAAGGTGGCATCCAGGGTGGTGCGGATCAGCGGCGGACTGTCCGGGCGATTGAGGCGGCGCGCCAACAACGGCGCCAGGCTCGGCTCCAGGCGCGGAGCGAGCAGCAGCGGTTCTTCCAGGGCTTCATCGACCGCCGATTGCGGCCATACCTTGAACTCGGCGAGGCGGCGCAGCACCTTGTCGCGAGCCTCCTGGGCGCGCTGCGGATGACGATCCGGGCGCAAACGGCTGGGCGCCTGGGGCAATACCGCGAGCAAGGCGGCTTCGGCGTGAGTCAGTTGTGCAGGCGACTTGCCCAGGTACGCCCAACTCGCCGCCGCCACACCCTGCAACGTACCGCCGAACGGCGCTCTGTTCAGGTACAGGTTGAGGATTTCGTCCTTGGAGAGGTGCCACTCCAACTGCGCAGTGCGCCACAGCTGACGCAACTTGCCGTGCAGGGTGCGCGAATGCGGGTCGAGCAAACGCGCTACTTGCATCGATAAGGTGCTGCCGCCGGAGACCACCCGCGCACCTGTAAGGTTTTGCCACGTCGCCCGCACCAGCGCCAACGGGTTGACCCCGGGATGCTGGTAGAACCAGCGGTCTTCGTAAGTGAGCAATGCATCGAGATAATACGGCGACACTTCGCTGGTATGCACCGGATAGCGCCACACCCCATTGGCATCGGCAAAACGCCACAGTGGTGTGCCATCTTCGGCCAGCACCACCCGAGCCAGGTCGTCCTGGGGCAAGGGCAATGGCCAGATCCGATCAGCCAGCCACAGCAAGGCAATCACCAACAGCAGGCTCGCCAGGGTCCAGCGGGCAACAAAACGCAAATTCAAGCGGGCAAACCTCTATGCTTGTAGGGAACTAGCCTGTGGCAATAACGACCAAAGGCACAGTCACGCCCACCTTCTTATTCAGGACACGCACATGCAGGTAGAAAGCTTTTTCGAATGGTTGGGCCAGGCGCTCGGCTCCGTCATCCGGTTCATCGTCGACGGTCTCAGCGGACTGTTCGGAGCCTTGACCCACGCCGGCGGCAACTTTATCGATGGCCTGTCGCGCACCTTGGGCATGGACACCTCGATCATCAGCATCATCACCCTGATCGTTGGCCTGCTCTTGCTGTACTCGGCGGTACGCGCCTTTATGCGCGCCTCGATCATCATGGGCATCATCTGGCTGCTGCTGGGCCTGTGGTTGCTCAGTTGGGTTGTGCACTGATTTAACTGACAGCCCCAATCCCTTGTGGGAGGGGGCTTGCTCCCGATAGCTGAGTGTCAGCCAATGACATTTTGACTGACCCACCGCCATCGGGAGCAAGCCCCCTCCCACAGTAGTCCCCATTTCAACTTGAGCAATCAGCGGCCCTTGATCACCATATCCCCCGGCGTCTCGCCCACCGCCTGCCAGTTCGGCCGATACATCGACTCCACTTGCGGCGGCGGCACGCGATAGGTGCCAGGCGTCACCGCACGTGCCAGGTACAGCAAGTGCGTGGTGCCGTAGCCGTCCAGGTTCATCGCCGCCACATAGCGATCATCCCTGAACTCCTGATGCTTGAGCGATGCGTTCTGCATCGACTCGCGCCACTCCTTCACCTGGCTGCTGGCGTTCTCAAGGCTCGCCGCGCTTTGTGCCAGGTTCTGGTTTTCCAGTTCCAGGCCAGCGGGCAGCAGGTCTACCACCAGGGCATCCGGCACGCGCTGCTTGGCACTGACGGCCAGGTGCACCAGCACCAGGTCGCCGCTGTCGAGGCTGCGCAGGTTCAATGGCTGGCCGTTCATGCCCAGGTATTCGCGGCGAATGCTCAGGTTCTCGCCGCCCGCTGCCGGTGGCAGTTGTGGGTAACCTGAAATAGTCAGCTGCTGGTAAACGGGAGTCTGGCCCTGATTGCTCAGGCTCAGGTCGCTGGATAGCAGCTTGTCATCCAGTTGCAGCGTGGACTGCTGGTTGTTCAGCTCCCGCGCCCCGCCACTGCCGGTCAGCGACACCTGCCAGTCAGCCTCGGGCTGGGCGAAACCGAGCCGACCGGCCAGGAACAGCGAGTTGCGCTCCTGGGTCGACAGATACGGGCTGGCCGCCAACTGGTCCGACAAAGTAAACAGGCGCTCTTCACGTTTGCCCTTGGCCAAATCGTTTTCCTCCAGCAGCGCCAGGATCATCGCCTGATCGCGCAATGGGCTACCGTAGTCGGCCAGCCATTCCTTGGCACTGCGCTGCGCCGCCAAACCGGCGAGCAAGGCTTGATCGGCACGCGGCTGGTCGCCCATTTTTTGCAAGGCGATGGCCAACTGCACCAATGGCAATCCGGAGCGCGCATCACTGCGGCGTTCGAACAGGCTGCGCAAGGCACCCAACGGCGCCTGCTGACTGCGCGCCAGCACCATGCCGGCGTAGGCCTGTACGGCAAAACGCGTGTGCTCGGCGTTGTCGCTGTAGTCGACTTCAATCAGGTTGCGTTCCTGCACATACCGCAGCAGCCGCTCGCTGGCCTTCTTCAAGGCTTCAGGCGGTACGGCAAACCCCTGGTCGCGGGCGCGCAGGAGGAAGTCGGTGACATAGGCGGTCAGCCAATATTCTTCCTCGCCGTCAGCGCCCCACAAGCCAAAGCTGCCGTTGTAGCGCTGCATCCCCAGCAGGCGTTCGATGCCCAACTCGATCTTGCGTTTGCGCTCGGCATCCGGTTCGCCCTTGATGCTCAGGCGCTTGAGCAGCGCATCGTCGGCATACAGCGACGGGTACAAGCCACTGGCGGTTTGTTCCAGGCAGCCATAGGGGTAGGCCTTGAGCGCACTGATCTGTGCACCAAGGTTCAACGGCGGCCGGCTCGACAGGCTCAACAGCGCCTCACGCCCCGAGGCATCGAACTGATCGAGCGTGCCCGCCGGCAAGCTCCACGGCTGATCCTTGAGCACAGCGCGGTAATGCTTGAGCAAGGCCGGGTACGCCGGGCGCACGCCCAGGGTCCACTCGCGGCTGAACGGCGGCAGGTTTTCCCCCGGCAGGTCCAGGCCATTGACGGTGACCTTGACCTTGCCCTGGCCGAGACCGCCCCAGGCTTTTACCGGAATACGCAGGGTGGTGCGCTGGCCTTGCTTGAGCTCAACCGATTGCGCGCCGCTGTTGACCAGTTCCAACTGCCCTTGCGCGGTCAATTGCACATCGAGTTTCTGCGCCTTGCCCGACAGGTTGGAGAGGTCCAGGGCCAAGGTGGTCTGGTCGCCTCCCGCGAGGAAGCGCGGCGCCGAGAGTTCGGCAATCAGCGGTGCGGCGATGACCGTCTTGCCCTCGGCCATGCCATAGCGATCATCGCTCCAGGCCTGGGCCATCAGGCGCAGTTCGCCGTTGAAATCGGGGATATTGACGCTGACTTCGCCCTCGCCTTTGTCGTTCAGGGTCACCGGCGCGCTTTGCAGGGCAACGATGGTCACACTGGTGTCCGGGCGCTTGCCGCCTTTGGCCAACGCCGCGTCACCGCCAAATGCCAGGCTGGCGAGGCGCCCCTGGCCGGCTTCGATCAACTGGCCGTAGATGTCGAACTGGTCGACGCCATAGGCTTTGCGGCCGAACAGGCTGGAATACGGATCGGGCGTGGGGTATTCGGTAATATTGAGGATGCCCACGTCCACCGCCGCCAGCAGCACATGCACCTGTTTGGGCACGCTACCATCGGCGTTTTTGGCAGCGATCTTCACCGTCAGCGGTTGTTTGGGGCGCATTTTTTCCGGTGCAGTGAGGGTCAGGCCGAGTTTGCGCTGGGTACGATCCAGCGGCAGGTGCAACAGGCCCACGGCACGTTTTGGGGTGATATTGGCTTTGCGCTCGCCGGGGCGAATCACCAGGGCGCTCACATACAGATCATGGCGCGACCATTTCGGGTCGAGCTTCACCGCAAAGCTTTTGCCTTCGGCCGGTACGTCGATCTCCTGCCACCACAGCGGGCCTTCGGCGGACTCCACCAGCAAGTAGCCTTTACCGGCAGCCGGTGGCGTGACGGTGACATTGGCGGTGTCGCCATCGCCATAGGCGGGTTTATCCAACGCCAGCTTGACCTGGTCGGGGCGCACGGCGCCGCCTTCGGTGTTGTCCTGGGCCTGGTAGCCGGCCCAGAAGCGCACGCTGCTGACCAGTCCGGTCTGCGGGTCTTCCACCTCGACACGGTACGGGCCCCACTCCACCTGGAAGCTGACCTTGGCGGTGTCGCCGGCCTTGATGTTCAGGGTCTGCTCATCGAGGTTGAGGAATTTCTCGTTGAAGTGATAGCTCCAGCCATCGTTCTCCGAGTAGTTCCAGTAGTAGTCACGGCGCTCACGCACCAGGCGCACCTTGAGGTTTTGCGCAGCTAGTTTCTGACCGTCTTGGTTGGCCACCAGCACTTCGAATTCCACTGGGCCATCGCCATTGGTTTCCTTGCCATCAAACAACCCGCGCAGGCCCGGCAATTGCTCGGCCGGCCAGATCGGCTGCACCAGGCGTCGGGTGATGGGCCGCCCGCCGGACTCTTGCAGGCTGGCTTGCACAATCAGTTGCAACGGGGATTTGGCCTCGGCCCATTTGCTTTCCAGGGTCAGCGCTTGCTCGCCATTGGCGTCGAGTACGCTTTCGTCCAGTTCGAAATCCTGGCTCAGCTCTTCTTCAGTGATGGAACCGAACTGGTACCCCGGCAGAGATTTGACCGCCTCACGCAGCGGGCGCACATAGACCTGGCCGCTGACCCGATTGCCGGATGCCGGTGCGCCGTACAGATAGCGCCCGTTGACCTGAATGACCGGATTTTCCGTTGGGCTCAGTGCGGTTTCACTGCCCTTGAGTTCCAGTGCCAGGCGTTCGGGCAGGAAGTCTTCGACGAGGAATTCATACAGTTGCGGCTTGCCGTCCCCCAGGTCAAATACCAACTGCCAGCGCCCGGTCGGTGCTTCGCCGGCCAGTTGCAGCGCGTATTGATACAGGCCGGAGGCATCAGCATCCCACACAAACTTGCGGCTCACCTGTTCATCCGGACGACGCACCTCGACGCTCACCGGCTGCGGTTTGACCGCGTTGCCATCCTTGTCGCGCAACAGCGCATTGAGCAGCACGGTTTCGCCAGGGCGATACAGGTCACGCGGGCCGAACACAAAGAACTGCAGCGGGTGGGACGGCTGCCCGCCGATATCGAACTCGGCCAAATCCAGCGCGGCGCTGTCCAGGCGCAACAGGCTGGTCTGCTCGCCTTGTTTGGCCAGCAACACCTGGGCTTTTTTCGGCAGTGGCAGCTCGGCGTGACCACCGTCTTCAGTCTTGCCCTGGCCGAGTACGCGGCCTTCGGCATCGAGGATTTCCAGTTCCACGCCGTTCAGTGCCTTGCCGCCTTCCAACGCCTGGGTAAACACATCCAGGCGATTGGCATAGCGGTGCACCGACAGGCCGATGTCACTCAAGGTAAACAGCGTGGCCGGTTGCGAATAGTTGTAGGTGCCCGAGGCACGCATAACCGCCAGGTACACGCCCGGCTGCTGCAATTGCTTGAGGCCGGCAATCGGCAGCAGCAGGGTTTCGCGAGTGTTGCGTGCCGGGTTCAGGTCGAAACGCCCACCGTAGACCAGCTCGGCCATCGGCAGCAGTTCGCGGGACTCATAGCTTTGCAGGCTGGTATTGCGCCCCCACTGCGCCAGGAACGAGGGCAGGGATTCGGGCTTGATGCGGAAGAACTCAACATCGATCTTGTCGACGTTCAGCGCGATCACCGGCAAACCCTCGGCCAGGCGCGTCGGCAGCAACGTGCCACGGCTGGCGAAGCCGACGGTGGCTTGCAGATCACGGGTTTCCAGGCGGGCGGTGTATTCGGCGGCGAGTGTGTTGTCGTTGACTGCCTTCACCCCGGCGTCCACGGTCAGCACCAACTTGCGCTGCGGCTCCAGGTGGCGCAGGCGCAACTCCATCAGGTTATCGGACAGCTCCCAGGCACCATCGACCTTGCCGGACTTGCTGTCCACCAAGTGCAGCTTGTCGGCGAACTTCTGATCCGGATCCAGAGGAATGGAGAAACTCACCGACAAGGTGCTGGCCCCGTCCAACTGCACCTCGGACACGTCCACCACGCTTAACTCGCGCCCGGCATAGCGCTGCTTCAACGCCGCCACGTCCACTGCCGCCTTGGCGGGTTTGGGCGCTACGCTTGCCGCGGCGGGCGCCGTCGGTGCAGCGGGCTTATCGGAAGAATCACAGGCGCTCAGCAGGGCCAGCGCGCAAGCGAGGAACAGTCCTTTGTTAAGCATGGGGCACTCGTAGTCAGAGGGAACCGAGGGGTGAACTATATATCAGCGCCGCGCTGGCTGCTGCGGTGCCGGTCACATTGACCGACGGAGGGAAGTTTGGTTCTGGGCAGCCTCAAGTCCCAGCCAAATCCAACAACCAACGACGAACCCTGTGGGAGCTGGCTTGCCTGCGATATCGGTCCTGCAGCCAATATCTCACTGGCTGACTCACCGCTATCGCAGGCAAGCCAGCTCCCACACTGGTTCTGTTGCGTGGCTGATGGATGGGTACAATACCGCTCCACCAAGGAACCTGTATGCCCACCTTACTCACCGACTGGCGCCACCGCCCCACCCATCGCCGCGTCTGGGCCCTGGCCGCGCCGATGATCCTGTCGAATATCTCCGTGCCGCTGGTAGCCCTGGTCGACAGCATGGTCATCGGCCACCTGCCCCACGCCCATCAACTGGGCGCCGTAGCCGTCGGCGCCAGCCTGTATACCTTCCTGGCCTGGGCCATGGGTTTCCTGCGCATGGGCTCCACCGGGTTCGCCGCCCAGGCCGCCGGGCGCAAGGATGGCGCGGCGCTGCGGCAAATCCTGTTGCAAGGCTTGCTGCTGGCGCTGGGGTTGGCGATGTTACTGGGCACGGTCGGTATTCCCCTGAGCCATCTGGCGTTGGAATGGATGCAGCCCTCCCCTGAACTGAACCAACTGACCCGCGAATTCTTCCACACCCGCCTGTTCGGCCTGCCCGCCGCCCTTGCCAGCTATGCGCTGGTCGGTTGGTTCCTCGGCACACAGAATGCG
This sequence comes from Pseudomonas sp. OST1909, assembly GCF_015277575.1. Classification (NCBI taxonomy): domain Bacteria; kingdom Pseudomonadati; phylum Pseudomonadota; class Gammaproteobacteria; order Pseudomonadales; family Pseudomonadaceae; genus Pseudomonas; species Pseudomonas sp. OST1909. The sequence continues at coordinate 925,435 of NZ_CP063780.1, read as the reverse complement.
CGGGCGCCGCTGGCGATTCTGCTGACCACCAACCTGGTCAACATTGCGCTTAACCTGTGGTTTGTACTCGGCCTGGACTGGGGCGTGGTCGGCTCCGCCCGCGCCTCGGTGATCGCTGAATGGACCGGCGCGCTGCTCGGCCTGGCACTTACGCAAAAAGCCCTGCGCGCCTACCCTGGCCATATCGCCTGGGCTGCACTGAAACTGTGGCAAAGCTGGAGGCCGTTGCTGGCGGTCAACCGCGACATTTTTATCCGCAGCCTGGCCCTGCAGTCGGTGTTCTTCATGATCACGGTGCAAGGTGCACGGCTGGGGGACGCCACCGTTGCAGCCAATGCGCTGCTGCTCAATGGCCTGTTGCTGACGGCACATGCCCTGGATGGCCTGGCTCACGCTGTCGAAGCCTTGTGCGGCCACGCCATCGGTGCGCGTGACCGCCAGGCGTTGCGGCGCTCATTGGTGGTGGCCTGTGGCTGGTCACTGATCGCCAGCCTCGGCTTCGCCCTGCTGTTCACCTTCGGCGGCCATCTGTTTATCGCTATGCAAACGGATATTCCCAGTGTGCGCGAAACCGCCGACATCTACCTGCCTTACCTGGCGGTACTGCCGTTGATTGCGGTGTGGAGTTATTTGCTCGATGGACTGTTTATCGGCGCAACGCGGGCGCGGGAGATGCGCAATGGGATGTTGCTGACGGTGCTGTTGGTGCTGCCGATTGCCTGGGCGTTGCAGGGGTTGGGTAACCACGGGTTGTGGGTAACCTTCCTGCTGTTCATGGCCGTGCGCAGCCTGACACTCTGGGCGATAGCCTGGCGCTTGAGTCGGCAAGGGCTGTGGCTGGGAGCAAACTGAAGGAATGCAGATCCAAATGTGGGAGGGGGCTTGCTCCCGATAGCTGAGTGTCAGTCAACAGATTCATTGACTGATCCACCGCTATCGGGAGCAAGCCCCCTCCCACATAGATTACGAGGACAGGTACGAAGAACGGGTCAAGCCCAGGCGCAACGCATCCAGGAACTGGGTGCGCTCAGACGCGGAGATCTTCGCACTCGCACACTTGTCGCGGTAATGCGTCATCAACTCCTCCGGCGACAAGTGCACATAGCGCAGCATGTCTTCGATGGTGTCGTGGGTCTCGATCCCGGCGCTGTACACCGAACCGTCTTCACGCTGGTAGATGTTCACTGAGTCGGTGTCACCGAACAGGTTGTGCATGTCGCCCAGGATTTCCTGATACGCGCCGACCAGGAAGATACCCAGCAGGTAGTCTTCACCTTCGTTCAAGCCGTGCACCGGCAGGCTGGTCTCGATGCTCTGCTCGTCGACGTACTGCTTGATCTTGCCGTCGGAGTCGCAGGTCAGGTCTTGCAGCACGGCGCGGCGCAGCGGCTCTTCGTCGAGACGGTGCAGCGGCAGGATCGGCAGGACCTGGCCGATGGCCCAGGTGTCCGGCAGGCTCTGGAACACCGAGAAGTTGCAGATGTACTTATCAGCCAGCTTGTCGTTGAGTTCGTCCAGCACCTGGCGATGCGAACGCTGGCGGGCTTTCAACGAGTTGTGCAGGCGGCGGCAGACGGCGAAGTAGCACTGTTCGGCCAGGGCTTTTTCCGCCAGGGTCAGTTTGCCGTCGGCGTACTGGGTGGCCACGTCGCTCATGTAGTGGGTGGCGCGCCAGTAGGTTTCGGTGACCATTTCGATGTCGGTCGGACCGAGCAGGTCCACCAGCCATTGCACGGTTTCCGGCAGGCTTTCCTTGTTTTCGATGGTCGGGATTTCGTCGTTGTGCTTCTCGACGTCAGTGACTTGCACCACCAGCATGGCGTGGTGGGCGGTCAGGGAGCGACCGCTTTCAGAGAAGATGTTCGGGTGCGGCAGGCTCTGCGCATCGCAGAATTCCTTGAGCATGCCCACGACCACGCCGGCGTAGTCGTCCATGTCGTAGTTAATCGAGCTGGCGTTACGCGAGTGGGTACCATCGTAGTCCACGCCCAGGCCGCCGCCGACGTCGATGTGGTCCACCGGCAGGCCGAGGTTGCGCAGTTCGCCGTAGTAACGAATAGCTTCCTTGAACCCGTGCTGGTAGTCGGCCAGGTTGGCGATCTGCGAACCCATGTGGAAGTGCAGCAGGCGGATGCCCTGGTCCAGGCCGGCCGCGCGGAAACGCTCGACCACCGACAGCAACTGCGCCGCCGACAAGCCGAACTTGGATTTCTCGCCACCGGTGTCCGCCCACTTGCTCGATGCCAGGGAAGACAGGCGCACACGCAGACCCACCTGAGGCTTGACCTTGAGGCTGGCGGCCTCTTCGATCACCAGCCCGACCTCGGATTCTTTCTCGATCACGATAAATACGTTGTGACCAAGCTTCTGACCCATCAACGCCAGGCGGATGAACTCGCGGTCCTTGTAACCGTTGCAGACGATCGTGCCACCCTTCGGCGCCAGGGCCAACACGGCCAGCAGCTCGGGCTTGGAGCCTGCTTCCAGGCCGATGGAGACGTTCTGGGTGGCGATGATGTTCTCGATCACCGCTTCCTGCTGGTTCACCTTGATCGGGTACAACGCGGTGTACTTGCTCTGGTACTCCAGGCGTTCGATATTCGAATCGAAGGCGCCGGTGAGTTGGCGTACACGGTCTTGCAGAATGTCGGGGAAACGCACCAGCAGCGGCAACGACAGGCCGCTTTTACGCAGTTGATCGACCTGCTCGTACAAATCGACCGGCGTGCTGTTCGGACCGTTGGGGCGGACTTCTACGCGACCGGCTTCATTGATCGCGAAATAACCGGCCCCCCAATGGCGGATCCCGTAAACACTGCGGCTGTCCGCAACTGTCCATTGGCTGCCATCGTCTTTGCGTGTGCGTCGTACGGACATCGAAGTCCCCTATAAATGAAGGCGAAGGCGCCACCTCAAGCGGAGGCTGGCGCAGTCTAAAGAATGAAAATGACGATTTGCCTGCAAGAAGGTCAGACCCCACTCGCAGGACAGAGTTTAGCCACAGGTTGGGAAGAGGCTTTCAGCCGCCGGACTTCTTGGCCTTGTAACCGAGCTTGATCAACTCGGCCAACAGCAGTTCGACGTGATCACCCTGAATCTCGATGACCCCGTCTTTCAACGCACCACCGGTGCCGCAGCGCTTTTTCAGCGTGGTGGCCAGCTCCTTGAGGGCATCTTCGGCCAGAGGCACACCGGTGATGGTGGTCACCGTTTTGCCGCCACGGCCTTTGCTCTCGCGGCGTACGCGGGCAATGCCATCGCCTTCGGGGATCAGGGTCTGTTTGCAGGTACACGAATCCACGGGCTGACGACAGTCCGGGCAGTGTCGACCTGCATCGGTGGAAAATACCAGGCCACCAAGGGCGGCGAAGGATGCGGCTTTTTTGGCCACCGGCAATCCTCTTGGGAGGATGAAGACTGATCGGCGCCGCAAAGGGCGGTGACCGACCGCGAAGCCCCACTCAGGCAGGGGCAGCGCTACCGAACCGCTAATGTGGTTCGGGTGAAAAGGCGCGCAGTGTAACGGCAAAAAGCGAAGTTGCTAAGAGCCAAATGGCGCCAATTTATGCAACTTTAGCGACGTAAGGCGAGATAGCGCCGCAGACCTTCTTGAGCATCCGGGCAATAGGGCTTTTGCTCGGCCTCGGCAAGCACCGTTTCGATGGGCAGAAAGCGTGCCTCCATGACCTCTTCAGGCTGCAAACACAACGGGCCGTCCCATACGGCAGAGTAGGAAGTGCACCACAGGCGGCTGTCACCATCTTCAAAGTAAAAATGATCGTGCTCGACCAACTCCACTCCACTTACGCCCAGCTCTTCGGCCAATTCCCGCTGTGCCGACAGGGCATAGCTTTCCCCCGCCGCCACCATGCCGCCAGCCGCCGTATCCCAAAACCCCGGATACAGGGCCTTGCTCAAGGTGCGCCGATGCACGCACAGCTCGCCCTTGGAATTGAACAGAAAGATAAAGGTGCAACGGCCAATCAGGCCGCGCTGGCGTAGGTCGGACCTGACCAGGTGGCCGAGCAGGTTGTCCTGCTCGTCGACCCAGCAGATCAGTTCAGCATCGGAGGCCGCACGGTGTTCGGCCTCCTTTTGAGTAGCGTCCATCATCAACCCTGGTTGAGGAGCTGACGCAAATCGATCACTGCAGCGTTTGCCCGGGAAATATAGTTGGCCATCACCAGCGAATGGTTCGCCAGTACCCCGAAGCCACTGCCGTTAAGAATCATGGGACTCCACACCGGTTCCTGCGAGGCCTCCAGCTCACGAATGATCTGGCGCACGCTGACGGTGGCGTTTTTCTTGGCCAGCACGTCGGCAAAGTCGACTTCGATGGCGCGCAGCAGATGGGACAAGGCCCATGCCTGGCCACGGGCTTCGTAGAACACGTTATCGATCTGCATCCATGGGGTTTCCACCACCTCTTCATCGACTTGCGGCACTTCGCCCGGCGCCAGCGCCTCGGTTTTGAGCGCGGTGTTCAGCTTGACGCGGCCGACGCTGGCCGACAGGCGCTGGGACAGCGAGCCCAGACGGGTCGCTACATCGCCCAGCCAGTTGTTCAGGTTGTCGGCACGCGCGTAAAACAGTGCGCCGCGCTGGTTCGGGTCAGACAGACGCGCTTCGTAGCGGCTCAGGGAGTTGATGCCTTCCTGGTATTCCGACTCGCTCGAAGGCAGCACCCAGCTCTTGTTATCGAAGTTGAACCGCGGCTCGGCCTTGGCCAAGTCCGCGTCTTCAGCCGACTGCGACTGGGAGCGAGCGAAGTCTTTGCGCAGTGCGCGGGTCAGGTCACGCACCTGCACCAGCACGCCATATTCCCAGCTCGGCATGTTGTCCATCCACAAGCCCGGCGGGAAACGGTCGTTGGAGATGTAGCCGCCAGGCTTGTTCAGCAAGGTGCCGACCACGGTCTTGAGGGTTTCGACCGTGGTGTAGCCCACGACCATCTGCTTGCCTTCCTTCTCGGCGGCAAGCTGGGCGTTCTGCTGGACCGGAAACAGCGCCGGCTCCTGGCTCCAGTACCAACCCAGGCCACCGGTGACCAGCAGGTACAGGCCGATAATGCTGAGCAAAGCCCGGCTCATCAGCAAGTTGCGAAAATAGCTGCGGTTGGCCGACTTGGGCTCAGGGGCGGGGCCTTTGGCACTGCCTTCACGGTTTTTCCAGTCCAGCATGGCGATATCCTTTCAATCACTTGAGTTCATGCACGTCAATTGTCCGGGTGCGTTCAGACACTCCGACCACAACCCTACCCCATCGTGCCCATCGTTGCGGGGCTTTTACGCGAAAGTGGCGCACAAGCAAGGTTGGACTATAAAGGATGCACGCTTTTTACGCTGCGCGACCCGCGGGTCAATAACTGAATATCCGGCACGCAGACTTAATTGACGTATGACACTCATGCAACAGAAAAGAGGTGCTAGCATAGAGCCATCAGTCGACCTCAGCATGCACCCTCACAGTAGTCAGGATATGACCGAGTCAGAAGACCCTAGCCGCGAGCGTCTCAAGCAGCATTTTGCCCAGCGGGTAATTCATCAGGCACGTCAAATTCTTGAGATCTGGCAGCGCCTGCAACGCGGCGAATGGTCGAACGCCGACTTTTCCGAACTCAGCGAAGCCAACCTGCGCCTGCAGCGCTTCGCCGAGCGTTTTGAACAACCCGAACACCGCCAACTGGCCCAGCATATTGGCCAAACTCTCCAGGCGGTGGACGAAAACCGTGGCCGTTTGAGCAGCCAACTGATCACCGAACTCAACCGCTTGATGCAGCGCCTGTCGCGCACCGGGCTGCGTCAGGGTGACCAGCTTGAGCAAACCCTGCTGCCACCGATGCGCAAGCCGATCTACGTGATGCTGGCCGACCACGACCGCGCCGAGCGCCTGGCCAAGCAGCTGGAATTCTTTGGCCTGAGTGCCCAGTCCCTGGACAGCGTCGCGGCTTTTCACACGGCCATGGCCGAACGCCTGCCGTCAGCCATCGTCATGGACGTGGACTTTTGCGGCCCCGGCCTGGGCCTCACCCTCGCCGCGCAAGCCCAGGAGGGCCTGGAGCAAAAGCTGCCGCTGTTGTTTTTCAGCCTGCACGAAACCGACACGCCGACGCGCCTGGCCGCCGTGCGCGCCGGAGGTGAGGAGTTCCTGACCGGCACCCTGGAGGCTTCGAGCCTGCTGGAAAAGATCGAAGTGCTGACCTGCGTTGCCCAGTACGAGCCGTACAAAGTGCTGATCATTGACGACTCGCGGGCCCAGGCGCTGCACACCGAGCGCCTGCTCAACAGCGCCGGGATTGTCACGCGCACCTTGATCGAACCGATCCAGGCCATGGCCGAACTGGCGGATTTCCAGCCCGACCTGATCATCCTCGACATGTATATGCCCGCCTGTACCGGCACCGAACTGGCCAAGGTGATTCGCCACAACGACCGTTACGTCAGCGTGCCGATCATCTACCTGTCGGCCGAAGACGACCTGGACAAACAGCTGGACGCGATGAGCGAAGGCGGCGATGACTTCCTGACCAAACCGATCAAGCCGCGCCACCTGATCACCACCGTGCGCAACCGCGCCGCGCGTGCGCGCAACTTGAAGGCGCGGATGGTGCGCGACAGCCTGACCGGGCTGTACAACCATACGCATATCCTGCAATTGCTCGAAGACTGCAGCTTTCGCGCCCGCCGCGAGAACAAGCCATTGAGCTTTGCGATGCTGGATATCGACCACTTCAAACGTGTCAATGACAGCCACGGCCACCCCATGGGCGACCGGGTGATCAAGAGCCTGGCGCTGTTTCTCAAGCAGCGCCTGCGCAAGACCGACTACATCGGCCGTTATGGCGGTGAAGAGTTTGCCATCGTGATGCCCGACACCGACGTGGAATCGGCCTGCAAGGTACTGGACGACATTCGGCGGCGCTTTGCAGAAATCCACTACCCCGCCCAACCGCAGGATTTGTGGTGCACCTTCAGTGCCGGCCTGGTGGAGCTGTGTGACGGGTGCGACAGCCTGACGATGGCCGCCCAGGCTGACGAAGCGCTATACCTTGCCAAGGACGCCGGACGCAACCGCGTGCAAGCCGCGCGCGCATCAAAGCAAAGTGCCATCTTTTCACCGGAATCCACCGAATCGGTCATAACTCTGTAACGCAAGCGCAATAACTTCAGGCACTTATCTTTTGCCGTCGGTTGAAACCCCGCATGCGCCTCAAGCTGCTGACCAATCTCAATACCCTTCTGCTGGTGGCCGTATGCCTGGCCCTCGGGGCGACGCTGTGGTGGTCGCAACGGGCGCTGGAGCGGCCTTATTTATTGATGGAGCGCTACCTGGGCCTGTCCCAGGGCTTTCAAAACCAGGCAGCGCGCAATATCGAAGACTACCTGGCCAGCGGCGATGCCCTGCGCCTGAGCAGCGCCAGTCAAAGCCTGGAGAGCCTGTTGCAGCAACTCGCGCAATTGCCGGCCGAGTTGGCGCAAACCCTGCACCCCAGCCTGGCGGACCTGGAAACCTTCAGCAAGACCGACCTGCTGGCTGCAGGCAAGCTGGCCGGCGACCCGCAAGCACTGTTGGTTCAGGCCGAGCGTGAACTGGGCGCAAACCTGGAGCAACTGAGCCAGTACGCCAGCGGCGTCAACTCCACAGACGCAGCACGCTACCTGCCTCCCCTGCTGACCGCCTCGCAGCATCTGGGCAAACTGTCCCTGGCCCGCGACAAGCTGGTGAGCAGCGGCCGCGCCGAGCTGGCCGACGAGGTGGAGCGCGAGATTGCCACCATGCGCACCCAGGCCGACCTGTTGGCACAGTTGCGATTGCTTGGGGTAAAGGCCAGCGCCGAATCCAACGCTGACGATTTCTCCGCATTGATGGGCCTGGAAAACACCGAAAAAACCGCAGTCCAGGACACCGGCGTCGACCTCAAGCGCGAGCTCAACAGCCTGTTGACCCGCTACCCCGCCGAACTCCAGCGCACCCGCGAGCAGATCCAGCAGCGCGCCGACCTCGCCGCTGCCACCCACCTGAAGATCGCCAACGTGCAACAGGCCATCGCCGGCCTGGAGCCGGTAGTGCGTGCACAGCACGCCAGAATCCAGGGCGAGGTGCGTGTGCTGCAAGGCGTGATGATCGGCCTCATCCTGTTGATCGCACTGCTGATCGACACGCTGCAACGGCGCCTGGCACGGGTGCTGACCAATCTGGCACCGGCCTTGTCGACCTGGGCCGAAGGTAATTTCAGCCAGCCGATAGCCCTGGGCAAGACCAACCATGAACTGCACGCTATCGAAGCCTCCCTGAACCGCCTGCGCGCCTATCTGGTGGGCCTGGTAGGCACTATTCGCGGGAATGCCGAAGCAGTGGCCGGCAGCAGCCGCACCCTCGCCGAACTGAGCAGCGGCCTGCACGACGGCGCCGAGCGTCAGGCCGGCGACACCGCGCAGATCCGTGACTCCCTGGGTGAACTGGAAGCCACCATCCAGCAAGTGGCCGGGGATGCCAGCCAGGCTGCCGGCGCCAGTCGCAGTGCAGGCTTTGCTGTGGAGCAAGGCCAGCGCGTAATCGGCCTGAGCCTGACCGGGTTGCACGCCCTGGTGGGCGAAGTGCAGCAAAATGCGCAGATGATCGAGAAACTCGCGGAAGAATCCGCCACCATCGGCGGCGTGCTGACCGTGATTCGCTCGATTGCCGAGCAGACCAACTTGCTGGCGCTCAATGCCGCTATCGAGGCGGCTCGCGCCGGTGAAGCCGGGCGCGGCTTCGCGGTGGTGGCCGATGAAGTACGTTCCCTGGCGCAGCGCACCGCTGGCGCTACTGCCGAAATCCAGGGCCTGATCGCCGGCCTGCAAACCGCCGCCCACCAATCGGTGCAAGGCATGCGCGCCCAGGTTGAGCACGCCGAAGCCACCGCCCAGCAAGCCCAGACAGCAGATGGTGCGCTGGATGAAATCGTCGGTGCGATCCAGACGATTTCCGAGACCGCGGTGCGCATCGCCGATGTGACCGCGCAGCAGAGCGGGGCCGTGAGTGAGATTCGTGATAACAGTGAGCGGATTCACCAGTTAGGTGAGGACAACCTGCTGCGTATCGGGCAGGGGCGTAGCCAGGGTGAGCACTTGCTGGTGCTGGGTGGGCAATTGACTACCGCCGTACAAGCCTTCCGCGTCTGACTCGATCTGATGCCCCATGAAGACCAAAATGTGGGAGCTGGCTTGCCTGCGATAGCGCAGGATCAGCCAACTCATCCACCACTGACACACCGTCATCGCAGGCAAGCCAGCTCCCACACTGACCAGATGCCGGCTCACAGTCACAAATTTTGCGCAATCCTCGCTAATCGTGCTGGCTACTGCATAGAACTGGACAGTCACAAAGGCTTTGCGGCATAGTCGCCGGGTTCTGCCGCACCCCTACCAATAACAAGGAACAGCCGATGGCGACCTTACTGGTTCTTCATGGACCCAACCTGAACCTGCTTGGCACCCGCGAACCGGGCGTCTACGGGGCAGTGACCCTCGACCAGATCAACCTCGACCTGGAAAGACGGGCCCGTGAAGCCGGCCACCATCTGCTCTACCTGCAAAGCAATGCCGAGTATGAATTGATTGATCGCATCCACGCCGCGCGTCACGAAGGCGTGGACTTCATCCTGATCAATCCCGCCGCTTTTACGCATACAAGTGTTGCATTACGTGACGCGCTGCTGGCGGTGAGCATCCCATTCATCGAAGTGCATTTATCGAACGTGCACAAACGCGAAGCTTTCCGCCATCACTCTTACTTCTCCGACGTAGCGGTAGGAGTGATCTGCGGCCTTGGCGCCAGCGGTTACCGACTGGCCCTGGAGGCCGCCCTGGAACACGTTGAAGAACAGGCTAAACGCCCCTGACCGACCCTTGGGAGTTGATGATTCATGGATATCCGTAAAGTTAAGAAACTGATCGAACTGCTGGAAGAATCCGGTATCGACGAGCTGGAAATCAAGGAAGGCGAAGAGTCCGTACGGATCAGCCGTCACAGCAAGACCCCGGCCCAACAGTTCTACGCACCGCAGATGCAAGCACCGGCTCCTGCCGCTGCCGCCCCTGCTGCCGCTCCAGTCGCTGCCGCAGCCCCTGCTGCCCCAGCCGCACCAGCGTTGAACGGCTTCGTGGTCAAGTCGCCAATGGTCGGTACTTTCTACCGCACCCCGGCACCGACCTCGCCAGCCTTCGTTGAAGTGGGCAAGACCGTGAAAGTGGGCGACACCATCTGCATCGTTGAAGCGATGAAGATGATGAACCACATCACCGCTGAAAAAGCCGGCGTCATTGAATCCATCCTGGTAGAAAACGGTCAGCCGGTTGAGTACGACCAGCCGCTGTTCACCATCGTTTGAACCGCGGAGCGCCTTCGATGTTGAAACCTGCGAAGAAACTGCAAAAAGTCCTGATCGCCAACCGCGGCGAGATCGCGCTGCGTATCCTGCGCGCCTGTAAGGAAGAGGGCATCAAGACCGTCGCTGTTTACTCGACGGCCGATACCGAATTGATGCACGTGAAACTGGCGGACGAAAGCATCTGCATCGGCCCGCCACTGGCCACGAACTCGTACCTGAAAGTCTCGAACATCATCGCTGCCGCAGAAGTGACCGGCGCTGATGGCATCCACCCGGGCTACGGCTTCCTCGCGGAAAACGCCGACTTCGCCGAACAGGTGGAAAAATCCGGGTTTGCCTTCATCGGCCCCAAAGCCGAAACCATTCGCCTGATGGGCGACAAGGTCTCGGCCAAGGACGCCATGATTGCAGCGGGCGTGCCGACCGTTCCAGGCTCCGACGGCCCACTGCCTGAAGACGAGGAAACCGCTCTGCGCATTGGTCGCGAAGTCGGTTACCCGGTGATCATCAAGGCCGCCGGTGGCGGTGGTGGTCGCGGTATGCGCGTGGTGCACAAGGAAGAAGACCTGATCGAAGCCGCCAAGCAGACCCGCTCCGAAGCGGGCGCCTGGTTCGGCAACCCGATGGTCTACCTGGAGAAGTACCTGACCAACCCACGTCACGTGGAAGTCCAGGTGCTGTCCGACGGCCAGGGCCACGCCATCCACCTGGGCGACCGCGACTGCTCGCTGCAACGTCGTCACCAGAAAGTGTTGGAAGAAGCCCCGGCACCGGGCCTCGATGAAAAAGCCCGCCAGGAAGTCCTGGCACGCTGCGTCAAGGCGTGCATCGACATCAACTACCGTGGCGCCGGTACCTTCGAGTTCCTCTACGAGAACGGTCGCTTCTACTTCATCGAGATGAACACTCGTGTGCAGGTAGAGCATCCGGTTTCGGAGATGGTCACCGGTATCGACATCGTCAAGGAGATGCTGAGCATCGCCGCCGGTAACGTGCTGTCCTTCACCCAGGACGACGTGAAGATGCACGGCCACTCCCTGGAGTGCCGCATCAACGCCGAAGACCCGAAAACCTTTATCCCAAGCCCTGGCCTGGTCAAGCATTTCCACGCGCCCGGCGGCAACGGCGTACGTGTGGATTCGCACCTGTACAGCGGCTACAAGGTTCCGTCCAACTACGACTCGCTGATCGGCAAGCTGATCACCTGGGGCGCGACCCGCGACGAGGCCATGGCCCGTATGCGCAACGCCCTGGACGAAATCGTGGTCGACGGCATCAAGACCAACATCCCGCTGCATCGGGACCTGGTTCGCGATGAGGGTTTCTGCGAAGGTGGTGTGAACATTCACTACCTGGAACACAAGCTGGCCAACCAGTAAGTGCTCCACCCAACAAAGCCGCCTTCGGGCGGCTTTGTTGTTTCTGCACACCTGTTTTCCAGGATGCACACAGTCCAAATGTGGGAGGGGGCTTGCTCCCGATAGCGGTGGATCAGTTACAGATACTGCGGCTGACACACTGCAATCGGGAGCAAGCCCCCTCCCACATTTGGTCCGCATTCACTCAGTAATGTCGTCTTCTGCTGCCCGCTCGCGTAAACTTGCGCGCTTTCGCGGCCTACTCGCTGCACATTCATTTTTTCAAAGGTGCCCGCCATGCCTTGGCTGCAAGTCCGTCTCGCCATCAGCCCAGAACAAGCCGAAACCTACGAAGACGCTTTCCTCGAAGTGGGCGCTGTGTCGGTGACCTTCATGGACGCCGAAGACCAGCCGATCTTCGAGCCGGAACTCAACACCACGCCGCTGTGGTCCCACACCCACCTGCTGGCCCTGTTCGAAGACGGCACCGATGCCGCCGCCGTACTGGCCCATATGGAACTGCTCACCGGCGGCCCGCTGCCCGAGCATCACAGCGAAGTCATCGAAGACCAGGACTGGGAACGCAGCTGGATGGATAACTTCCAGCCCATGCGCTTCGGCCAGCGCCTGTGGATCGTGCCAAGCTGGCACGCTGCTCCCGAGCCAGACGCCGTCAACCTGCTGCTGGACCCGGGCCTGGCGTTCGGCACCGGCACCCACCCCACCACCGCCCTGTGCCTGGAATGGCTGGACGGCCAGGACCTGACCGACAGCAACGTACTGGACTTCGGCTGCGGCTCCGGGATCCTGGCGATTGCCGCGCTGCTGCTGGGCGCCAAGGAGGCCGTGGGCACCGATATCGACGTGCAGGCCCTGGAAGCCTCCCGCGATAACGCCGGGCGCAATAACATCGCTGAAGGCAAATTCCCACTCTATCTGCCTGAAGATCTGCCCCAGGTACAGGCCGATGTGCTGGTCGCCAATATCCTCGCCGGGCCGCTGGTGTCGCTGGCACCGCAACTGTCGAGCCTGGTCAAGCCGGGTGGGCGCCTGGCGCTGTCGGGTATCCTCGCCGAGCAAGGTGAAGACGTGGCTGCGGCCTACGCCAGGGATTTCGAGCTGGACCCGATCGCCAACCGTGATGGCTGGGTACGCATCAGCGGTCGTCGGCGCTAGAATGAGCGCTTGTCTGAATCGGATGGCCGCATGACCGACAGTTTCGTCACCCAGTGCCCGCATTGCCAAGCCCGCTTCCGTGTCAACCACGCTCAGTTGAGCGTGGCCCGTGGCGTGGTGCGCTGCGGCTCGTGCCTGCAAGTGTTCAATGCCGCTCGCCAGTTGCTGGAGCAGCGCGCCCAAGTGTCGGCAGCCGAACCTGAAGTGCCCGCTGCGGTTGAGCCAACGCCTGAGCCCCCGCGAGCCATCAGCCAGAAACAGTGGACAGCCCAGGAGCTGGACCTGGACAACCTGGACCTGGACGAAGAACTGGCCAAGCTCGAGCGCCGCGAGATTCAGCACACTCAACCCCAGGGCGCGGAGCGTCGACTACCCGGCACCGACCGTCGGCACAAGGAAGACACCCTCAGCGCCAGCCGCGACACGGTCAAGGCCGAGGAAGAACAATGGGCCGCCAGCCTGTTCAGCGAGCCCGCGCAAGAGCGCGCAGACAGCGACGAAGACGAGCCTGAACCAAGCAATACCCGGCAGCGCACCGAACCGTCCATGTCGCTGCACAGCGAAACCATCGACGACGAGCCAACCCCGCTCTCTCCCCTGCATGACGACGAGCCCGACCCGCCCTTCACGCCCCTGACCCCAGCGGCAGAAGAAGCCGATGAACGCCCGCAATCACGGCGTAAACGCCCACGCACCGAGGCCAACGCTCACGACGCCGTGCTTCAGGACCTTGAAGACGACCCGCTGCACCTCTATGCACAGAAACGTCCGTCGGGCTGGGGCCGCCGCCTGATCTGGATCCTGCTGGTACTGATTGCCGCCGCCGGCCTGGCAGGCCAGTACATCGCCTACCAATTCGACGAACTGGCCCGTCAGGACGCCTACCGTCCGTGGTTCCAGCAGCTGTGCCCGAAATTGGGTTGCACCGTGCCATCGCGGGTCGATATCGCCCATATCAAGAGCAGCAACCTGGTGGTACGCAGCCATCCGGAGTTCGCCGGTGCGCTGGTGGTGGATGCAATCCTCTATAACCGCGCGACCTTTTCCCAGCCGTTCCCGCTGCTGGAACTGCGTTTTGCAGATTTGAACGGCAGCCTGATCGCCAGTCGTCGCTTCAAACCCGCCGAATATCTGAGCGGCGAGTTGGCTGGCGTCAGCGAAATGCCTTCGCAGACACCGATCCACATTTCCCTCGACATCCTTGATCCCGGCAACAAAGCCGTGAACTACAGCCTGAGCTTCCACTCGCCCGAGTGAAACGCCACGCCCGAAGAGGTTTGACGGCGGATTATTGACTTGACCGACGTCAACCAAACCGGTGGCGATAAAAAAATAACTGTTCAGATTTTATCCAATTCAGCCTTTAACCCGTCATCGAGAGCGGGTATCATGCCAACCCTTTTTCGAACTCTAATGATCCGGCCCCACAACAGGGAAGTCCTATGTCGGCGGTACGCATCGGCCCATATACATTGCAGAACGGCTTGATCCTCGCCCCGATGGCGGGTGTCACCGATCAGCCCTTTCGTCAGCTGTGCAAGCGTTTGGGCGCGGGTCTAGTAGTCTCTGAAATGGTTACCAGCGACATGAGTTTGTGGAACACCCGCAAATCGCGGATGCGCATGATCCACGAAGGTGATCCCGAGCCACGCTCGGTACAGATCGCCGGGGGTGATGCGCAGATGCTGGCGGATGCGGCCCGGGCCAATGTGGAGCTGGGTGCACAGATCATTGATATCAACATGGGCTGCCCGGCCAAGAAGGTCTGCAACAAGGCCGCCGGTTCCGCCCTGTTGAAAGATGAGCAGTTGGTCGCCGAGATCCTGCAGGCCGTCGTTGGCGCAGTCGATGTGCCGGTGACCCTGAAGATTCGTACCGGTTGGGACCGGGACAACAAAAATGGCCTCACAGTGGCAAAGATCGCTGAACAGGCCGGGATTACAGCGCTGGCGGTGCATGGCCGTACCCGCGCCGACCTTTATACCGGTGAAGCCGAGTACGACACCATTGCCGCGATCAAGCAGGCCGTGTCGATGCCGGTATTTGCCAATGGCGACATCGACTGCGCCGAGAAAGCCCGGCGCGTGCTGCACGCAACCGGTGCCGATGGATTGTTGATTGGCCGGGCCGCCCAGGGGCGACCGTGGATTTTTCGCGAGATCGAGCATTTCCTGCGCACTGGTGAAGTCTTGCCGGCGCCGGAGTTGGTCGAAGTGGAACGTATTCTGCTGGAGCATCTGGCCGCCCTGCACGCCTTCTATGGGGATGTGATGGGCGTACGCATTGCTCGCAAGCATGTCGGCTGGTATCTCGCCACCTTGCCGGGCGCCAAGGAATTTCGCGCTCAGTTCAATCGTTTGGATGAAACGCAGGCACAGGTCGCCACCGTTCGTGAGTTCTTCGCCGAACGTGACAAGAGCCTGGGAACAGGGGATGGAAAAGGGGTGGCCGCATGACGATGATGACCGAGACTTTAGTGAGTGGAACAACACCCGTGAGCGACAACGTCAATTTGAAACAGCACCTCAACACGCCCAGCGAAGAAGGCCAGACCCTTCGCGGGAGTGTCGAGAAAGCGCTGCACAATTATTTCGCCCACCTTGAGGGTGCTTCCGTCACGGACGTGTACAACCTGGTGCTCTCCGAAGTCGAGGCGCCCTTGCTCGAAAGCGTGATGAACTACGTCAAGGGCAACCAGACCAAAGCCAGTGAGCTGCTGGGCCTCAACCGTGGCACCTTGCGCAAAAAGCTCAAGCAGTACGATTTGCTGTAAGCATTCAATCAAACCAGAAAGGCGCCCGCGTAAAACCGGTCGCCTTTTTTGCTGACTCCTTTGCTTTTGATGGAAATTGAAATGACCGACCAGACTACCCGCCTGCCGATCCGCCGCGCCTTGATCAGTGTTTCCGACAAGACCGGGATCCTCGAATTTGCCCGGGAGCTGGAAGCCCTGGGTGTGGAAATTCTCTCCACGGGCGGGACCTTCAAACTGCTGCAGGACAACGGCGTGGCCGCAGTAGAAGTCGCGGACTACACCGGTTTCGCAGAAATGATGGACGGTCGCGTCAAGACCCTGCACCCGAAAATCCACGGCGGCATCCTCGGCCGTCGCGGCATCGACGACGCCATCATGACCGAGCACGGCATCAAGCCGATCGACCTGGTGGCCGTTAACCTCTACCCGTTCGAAGCCACCATCAACAAGCCAGGCTGCGACCTGCCCACCGCCATCGAAAACATCGATATCGGCGGCCCGACCATGGTGCGCTCGGCGGCCAAGAACCACAAAGACGTGGCCATCGTGGTCAACGCCAGCGACTACGCCCACGTGCTGGAAAACCTGAAAGCCGGTGGCCTGACCTACGCCCAGCGTTTCGACCTGATGCTCAAGGCGTTCGAACACACCGCAGCCTATGACGGCATGATCGCCAACTACATGGGCACCGTGAACCAAGCGGCTGACACCTTGAGCACAGAAGGTCGCAGCCAGTTCCCGCGCACCTTCAACAGCCAGTTCATCAAGGCCCAGGAAATGCGCTACGGCGAGAACCCGCACCAGAGCGCGGCGTTCTACGTGGAAGCCAAGCCTGCCGAAGTGGGCATTGCCACCGCGACCCAGCTGCAAGGCAAAGAACTTTCCTACAACAACGTGGCCGATACCGACGCCGCGCTGGAATGCGTGAAGAGCTTCGTCAAACCGGCCTGCGTGATCGTCAAGCACGCCAACCCGTGCGGCGTGGCCGTGAGCCCGGACGCTGAAGGCGGTATCCGCCAAGCGTACGAACTGGCCTACGCCACCGATACCGAATCCGCGTTCGGCGGCATCATTGCCTTCAACCGCGAGCTGGATGCCGAGACCGCCAAGGCGATCGTCGAGCGCCAATTCGTCGAAGTGATCATCGCACCAAGCGTCAGCGAAGAAGCCCGCGCCATTGTCGCCGCCAAAGCCAACGTGCGCCTGCTGGCCTGCGGCGAGTGGTCGGCCGACCGCGCCGCTGCCTGGGACTACAAGCGCGTCAATGGCGGCTTGCTGGTACAGAGCCGCGACATCGGCATGATCGGCAGCCAGGACTTGAAAGTGGTGACCAAACGCGCCCCGACCGAGCAAGAGATCAACGATTTGATCTTTGCCTGGAAAGTCGCCAAGTACGTTAAATCCAACGCCATCGTCTACGCCAAGAACCGCCAGACCATCGGTGTCGGCGCCGGCCAGATGAGCCGTGTTAACTCGGCGCGTATCGCTGCGATCAAGGCAGAACACGCCGGTTTGCAGGTGGTGGGTTCGGTAATGGCTTCCGATGCATTCTTCCCGTTCCGTGATGGCCTGGATAACGCCGCGAAAGCCGGTGTTACTGCCGTGATCCAACCGGGCGGCTCGATGCGTGATGCAGAAGTGATTGCCGCTGCTGATGAAGCTGGCATTGCGATGGTCTTCACCGGTATGCGCCACTTCCGCCACTGATTGATTTGATCTCAAGCGGGCACTGGCTCCATGTGGGAGCTGGCTTGCCTGCGATAGCATCACCTCGGTGCAACTGACACACCGAGGTGCCCGCATCGCAGGCTAGCCAGCTCCCACAGGAAAACAGCCAACAGTGCCCCCACGAATTTGCTTCATCCGAGGTTTTTGAAATGAATGTTTTGATCATTGGCAGCGGTGGCCGTGAACACGCCCTGGCCTGGAAAGTTGCCCAGGACCCACGTGTCCAGAAAGTCTTCGTCGCCCCCGGCAACGCCGGTACCGCCATTGAGGCCAAGTGCGAAAACGTCGCCATCGACGTACTGGCCCTTGAGCAACTGGCAGATTTTGCCGAGAAGAATGTTTCCCTGACCATCGTCGGCCCGGAAGTGCCACTGGTTGCCGGCGTCGTCGATCTGTTCCGCAGCCGTGGCCTGGATTGCTTCGGCCCGACCGCTGGCGCCGCCCAGTTGGAAGGCTCGAAAGCCTTCACCAAGGATTTCCTGGCACGCCACAAGATCCCCACCGCCGACTACCAGAACTTCACCGAGATCGAGCCGGCCCTCGCCTACCTGCGTGAAAAAGGCGCACCGATCGTGATCAAGGCCGATGGCCTGGCTGCCGGTAAAGGCGTGATCGTCGCCATGACCCTGCAGGAAGCCGAAGACGCCGTGCGCGACATGCTCGCCGGCAATGCCTTTGGTGATGCAGGTTCGCGCGTGGTGATCGAGGAATTCCTCGACGGCGAAGAAGCCAGTTTCATCGTAATGGTCGACGGCAAGAACGTACTGCCCATGGCCACCAGCCAGGACCACAAGCGCGTCGGCAATGGCGACAGCGGCCCGAACACTGGCGGCATGGGTGCTTACTCCCCGGCGCCAGTGGTCACCAGCGATGTGCATCAGCGCGTCATGGATCTGGTGATCTGGCCGACCGTGCGCGGCATGGCCGACGAAGGCAACGTCTACACCGGTTTCCTCTACGCCGGCCTGATGATCGACAAAGCCGGTAACCCGAAAGTCATCGAGTTCAACTGCCGTTTCGGCGATCCGGAAACCCAACCGGTGATGCTGCGCCTGCAGTCGAGCCTGGTGCTGCTGGTGGAAGCAGCGCTGGCCCAAGCGCTGGATAAGGTCGAAGCACAGTGGGACCCACGCCCGAGCGTCGGCATCGTGCTGGCAGCCGGTGGTTACCCTGCCGATTACGCCAAGGGCGATGTGATTGAAGGTCTGGACGCCGCCGCTGCGCTGGAAGGCAAGGTGTTCCACGCAGGTACCGCGCTCCAGGACGGCAAAGTTGTAACCGCAGGTGGCCGTGTGTTGTGCGCTACCGCAATGGGTGCCAGTGTCGATGCCGCACAACAGCAGGCGTACAAGCTGGCTGCGAAAATCGACTGGAAAGGTTGCTTCTACCGCACCGACATCGGCTACCGCGCCATTGCCCGTGAACGCGGTGAAAACAGCTGAGAGCTACACTTGCAGTAGCTATCCGTTCGGTTAGGTAAGGGCCTTTGGCCCTTGCCGTACACATGTCGCCCCGCGCATAGTTAACCCGTGCATCAACCTACGAAGGGATTTCGCCGTGCGCTGGCTCAGGATCGCCATAGGTTTCACAGTCAGCTTGCTGACCCTGCTCTGCCTGCTCCCGGCCCAGGCCGCCGCGCAAGGCAGTGGTTGGGCGGTATTGCTTGATGAACAGGCCGACCTGCAACTGAGCGACATCCGTTCCGCCCGCTACACCAATCAATTCAGCCCCATCGAACTGGACCGGATCACTGCCGCGCAGCCGGACGGTGCGTTGTGGGTGCGCTTCAGGCTGCAGCCCGGCAAGCACGAACAAGTGCTGCGGGTCTTTGCCCCGGATCTTTCCAGCCTGAGCCTGTACGTACTGGACGGCGATACCCTGGTGGAGCAACAAACCACCGGCACGCGCCAACCCCAGGCTGAACGCCCGCTGCCGAGCAGTGATTTCATGCTGCCGATGCCCCAGAGCCCACGACCTCTGGAGGTGTACCTGCGCCTGGTCTCGGAACACGAACTGCGCCCCTACATCACCCTGGAACCTGCAGTACTGGCCGCCGCCAACCAGAACCAGACGCTGATCTACGGCCTGCTGTTCGGCGTGCTGCTGATGCTGATCCTGCACAACCTCACACGCTTCGCCTACCACCGCTCGCGCAGCAGCCTGTGGCTGGCCGCCTGCGAATTGCTGTTGATGCTCAGCCTGGCGCTGCTGCTCAATCTGGTGGGGCCATGGCTGCCGAACTGGCACGCGATCCAGACCCCTGGCGCCTACCTCGCCCTGTTGCTGACCGCACCTTGCGGGTTGATGTTCGCCTACCGCTTCTTCATGCCCCTGGGCCCGCACCCGCTGAACAAGGTGTTGATGGCCGATATCCTGCTGATCGTGCTGTGCGGCCTGCTGTTGTTGTTCGTCAATACCCTGCCACTGAACATCATCACCTATGCCCTGGTGGCACTGGCCGGCCTGAGCATGTTGTTTGTCTCGGCCTACCATTGGCAAAAAGGCTACCGCCCGGCGCGTCTGTTCGTGGCGGCGATGGTGGTGTTCAACATTGGCACACTGATCATTCTTCCCGCCCTGCTCGGCCTCACCCTGGTGGCGCCGCAGGGCCTGATCGTTACCCTACTGGGTTTCATCTGCCTCAGCGGCCTGTTGATGAGCCTGGCCCTGGGCGAACGCCAGCGCGCGATTGTCGAAACGCGCTTCAGCCTGAGCCGCGACCTGGCCGCCAGCAACGCCGAAATCGCCGCCAAGGCCGAGTTCCTGGCGAAGATCAGCCATGAAATCCGCACGCCCATGAACGGCGTGCTGGGCATGACCGAACTGCTACTGGGTACGCCGCTGTCGGTGAAGCAGCGCGACTACGTGCAGACCATCCACAGCGCCGGTAACGAGCTGCTCACCCTGATCAACGAGATTCTCGACATTTCCAAGCTGGAGTCCGGGCAGATCGAACTCGATGATGTGCAGTTCGACCTCAACGCGTTGATCGACGACTGCCTGAGTATCTTTCGCGCCAAGGCCGAGCAGCAGAATGTCGAGCTGATCAGCTTTATCCAGCCCCAGGTGCCACGCGTGATCAGCGGCGACCCGACGCGCCTGCGCCAGGCGCTGTTGAGCCTGCTGGAAAACGCCCTGCACAAGACCGATGAAGGCGAAGTGCTGATCGTCGTGGCCCTCGACGAGCGCAGCACCAAGCCCCGTTTGCGCATTGCCGTGCAGGACAGCGGCGTGCCGATGGAAGCCGCCGAACGCGACGCACTACTGCACAGCGAACTGCACAGCAAGAACTTCCTCTCGGCGACACGCCTGAGCGGTCACCTGGGCCTGGTCATTGCCCGCCAGTTGATCCTGCTGATGAACGGCGAATTCGGTATCAAGAGTGGCAGCCATCAGGGCAGTACCCTGTGGCTGACGCTGCCGCTGGACCCGGAGCGCCTGGAGCACCCGACGTCGGATCTCGACGGCCCGCTCAAGGACGCCCGTGTGCTGGTGGTGGACGACAACGACACCTGCCGCAAAGTACTGGTGCAGCAATGTTCGGCCTGGGGCCTTAATGTCAGCGCCGTGCCGTCCGGCAAGGAGGCCCTGGCGCTGCTGCGCACCAAGGCACACCTGCGCGATTACTTCGACGTGGTGCTGCTGGACCAGAACATGCCAGGCATGACCGGCATGCAACTGGCGGCGAAGATCAAGGAAGACCCGAGCCTGAACCACGACATCCTGCTGATCATGCTCACCGGTATCAGCAACGCACCGAGCAAGATCATCGCGCGCAACTGCGGGATCAAGCGCATCCTCGCCAAACCCGTGGCCGGTTATACGCTCAAGACGACCCTGGCAGACGAACTGGCCCAGCGCAGCAAAGGCGCAGCCATTCCACGCCCCGCTCCCAGCGCGCCGGTGGCGGTGACCGTGCCGAGCGATTTCCGCATCCTGGTAGCCGAAGACAACAGCATCTCCACCAAAGTGATTCGCGGCATGCTCGGCAAACTCAACCTCAACCCGGACACCGCCAGCAACGGCGAAGAAGCCCTGCAAGCGATGAAAGCCCAGCGCTATGACCTGGTGTTGATGGATTGTGAAATGCCAGTCCTCGATGGATTCTCCGCCACCCAGCAGCTGCGCGCGTGGGAAGTCAGCCACCAACGCGTACGCACGCCGGTGGTAGCGCTCACGGCGCATATTCTTTCGGAACATAAAGAACGCGCACGCCAGGCCGGCATGGACGGGCATATGGCCAAGCCGGTGGAGCTATCACAGTTGCGCGAGCTGGTGGATTACTGGGTAGTGCAGCGCCAAAAGCTTCCTGAGCGCAGCACCATTTCCTGATTTGAAATACCATCCCCTGTGGGATCAAGCCAGCTCCCACATTTGATCTCTGTCGGATAGACTCCTCCACACTTCCCCCGCCCGCGAGCCGCCCCCATGCTCCATGTGTTATTCAGCGTTTACCTGAAGATGCTGGTGCTCTACAGCCCGTTTTTTGTGCTGTCCTGCTTTATCAGCCTGACCCGTGGCTATTCCAGCAAGGAGCGTCGGCGCCTGGCCTGGAAAGTCGCACTGGCGACCCTGGTATCGAGCGTGTTGCTCTACCTGTTCGGCAGGGTGATTTTCAGCGTGTTCGGCATTACCGTGGACGCGTTCCGTATCGGCGCCGGCAGCGTGTTGTTTATCTCAGCCCTGGGCATGGCTCAGGGCAAGTCGGCGGTGCAGACCGACAACGTGCAGCAGGACGTGACCATCGTGCCGCTGACCATCCCGCTCACTGTCGGCCCAGGCACCATCGGCGCGCTGCTGGTGATGGGCGTGAGCCAGCCCCACTGGGACGACAAGCTCACCGCCATCCTCAGCATCGCCTTGGCCAGCCTCACCGTGGGTGTGGTGCTGTACCTGTCCAACCGTATCGAACGGATTCTCGGCGACCAGGGCTTGCAGATTGTCAGCCGGTTGATGGGCCTGTTCGTATGCGCCCTGGCCGCGCAAATCATTTTTACCGGGGTTCGCGGCTACCTGGTGCCTTAGATCCGGTATTTGGCAATCGCCAGCTGCACCTTGTCACCGGCGCTTTCGCGCATCAGCTGGATGGTTTTTTCGTTGACCACCGAGGTGTTCAGCACCAGACAGGTTTGCCCGCTGAAAGCCTCGAACGATGAGCTGTCCCATTCAAGGAACGGCACTCCCACCTGTTTGTTCACACCGTGGCTGCTGAAGGTCACCAGCACCATCATCACTTCACCATTGGTTTCGGCGCAGGACGCCACGCCGAAGTCACCGCCCTCATGCACCGCGCTATTGCGCTTGAACAAATCGAAAGACGCCGGCTGCCGCTTCAATGCCTCCAGCGCATCGGCGGCCAATTTGGGCAGCGCGGTAACCAGCGGCCCCGACAGTGACATCGACGCCAGCAGCGCGCCGATAATATTCAGCGCAGCCAATTGCACCGTCAGCCCCTTGCCGGAGCGTGAGACCCGCTCGAAACTGCTGCGCACCGGCAGCCAGCCAAGACTGACCATGACCTTGATAAATTCGTCGTACCACGCCTCGGTGCCCCGATGCACCTTCAATACATCGCTCACGTAACTGCTGGCCAGCAGGTAACTCTTGCGAATGTATTCGCGGTTCAGCCCAGACAGCCCCTCGGCGAAGGAAATCACCCCGTTGTTGACCACCGCCGCATTGCAGTCGTCGTCAGTGTCCAGGGGTAACGCCGCGTGCGCTCCTGGTGCCCCCGGCAACTTGTAGGCGGCAATCAGCTTGCGCCGTTTGATAGTGTTGATCCTTCTGTTACGTCGCTCCATTTTTCAGTTCTCCACAAGCACCCGACATGGGGCTTTCCTTCACACTAGTCCAGCGGGCGGAGGGCTTTCCATGCGACAAACATACCTTGGTGGCACCGGTGAAAACCCAGTGCCCAGCAATCACAAGGCACAGCCGGCAGGCTTGCGGTTTTCACCGTAAAAAAAAGAAAAAGCCCCGAACAACATCAGGAGAATCCCTGGGTCATTCGGAGCTTTCCGGCGGCCAGCGGACCGTTTTCAGGAGGCGGGTTTGTCGCCGTACCAACGCGGCGTGTACACCCACGCCCCGCCACCGGCACGCGGGAACACGCAGGTGGTGGACGAGCCGATCAGCACCATGGTGCGCATGTCCACCTGCTCGGGCGTCAATTGGCCCAGGGTGGTGACGCGTAGCGTCTGGCCCGGGCGGCCGATGTCGCGGCCCAGCACCACCGGCGTATCGGGCGTGCGGTGCAGGCCGACGATCTCCAGGGCACGCCCCAGTTGCCAGGGCCGCGAACGCGAGATCGGGTTGTAGAACGCCAGGGCCAGATCGGCTTGGGAAGCCAGGTCCAGACGCTTTTCAATGATCGACCAGGGCTTGAGGTTATCCGACAGCGACATGACGCAGAAGTCATGCCCCAAGGGAGCACCGGCCTGGGCGGCGGTGGCCAGGGAGGCAGAAACCCCCGGCAGGATTTCCAGGTCGACCTGATGCCAGGCCGGGTCCGTGGAGTCGTGCAGCGCCTCGATCACCGCGGCGGCCATGGCGAATACACCCGGGTCGCCGGACGACACCACCACCACCGACCGCCCCTGCGCAGCCAGCTCGAAAGCATGGCGAGCGCGCTGCATTTCTTCGCGGTTGTCGGTGCAGTGTTGCACTTGATCGTCACGGAACGGCCCGGCCATGCGCACATAGGTTTCATACCCCAGCACATCGGTGCAACGCGCCAGTTCCGCCTTGACCGCCGGCACCATCAACTCGGCCGCACCGGGACCCAGGCCGATCACTGCGAGACGGCCACGGGGGCGTCCCACCTGCGACACGTCCAAGGGCTGTTCGGCCACGGTAATGCTGATGTCCGCAACGGGCATCACCGGGGCAAAACGCAGCGGCACACCCAACGCCAGCGCAGCTTCATGCAATGAGGCGTCGGCCATCTGCAGGTCGCTGGCCAACAGGCAGGCCACGGCTTGCACCGCGATCCCCGCCTCATGCAGCGCAGTGCGCACGCGCTCGGCCAACCGCGCCCCAGGCTTGCAGATAATGCAGACGTTTTGTGGATAAATCAGCAGCTCGTTCGGTGCCGGTGGGCGCTCGGCACTGCCCACATGAATCGCCAGGCGCGCCTGTGGGTCCTGGACCAGGTTGGCTTGATCCAGCCACGGCGCCACGCCTTCGACGCGTACCGATTCACCGGCCAAAAGGTCCGAGACAAAGCGCTTGCCCAGTTCAATGTCCGCCAGTTGATAACCCGTCGGCGGGTTGAGCAGGCAGGTGCCAAAACGCAGTTCGCCACTGGTGGTGATTGCCGCGGATACGCCCAATGCCGCGGCGATGTCACGCGCCATCACATTCACCCCGCCCAGGCCACCCAGCAGCGGCACCACGGCGCTGCCGTCTTCAGCCACGGCCAGCACGGCGGGTTCCTCGCCTTTTTCCAGCAGCAGCGCCGCCAGGGTACGAATCACAATGCCGGCCGCGCACAGGGCAATCAGCGGCGTGCCTTGCTGGTAGAGCTGGCGCAGCGTCGCGCCGAACTCGCTGTAGCTCTGGTCCGCCCCTTCAACCCGAGCCGCCAGGCCGTGGATCAACGCGCCAGGGTAAACCTGCTGGATCTTGCGCGCCGTGGCCAAACTGCCTTGGCCCAGAATCACAATCGCCGGAGTCATCAACCTTGCCACCTTTCACCGGGCACGATGATCAGCGAGAAATACGGCGACGACATCGGCTCCACCTGGTCCAGCGGCACGATCTTCTGGTTGGCCATGGTGGCGCGCTCCACGTACAGCGCACGTTCGGCCAGGCCCAGCTCTTCCAACACCTGGCGCACCTTCGGGAAGTTGCGCCCCAGCTTCATGATCACTGCGGCATCGGCATCCGCCAGGCGGCGCTTGAGGTCATCATGGGGCAATACGCCCGAGAGCACCGACAAGCTCTGGTTGCGATACACCAACGGCGCGCCGAGCACCGAAGCGCCACCGAGCATCGAACACACACCCGGAATTACCTGGGCTTCGTAGCGCTCGGCAAGGCGGTCATGCAGGTACATGTAGGAGCCGTAGAAGAATGGATCACCTTCGCAGATCACCGCCACATCGCGGCCCGCGTCCAGGTGCGCGGCCACGTCGAGGCTGGCGTTGTCGTAGAAGTCGCTGATCACTTGTTCATAGGACAGCGGCGCCGGCAGCGCTTCAGTGGTGACCGGGTACACCAGCGGCATCAGGGTCTGC
Source organism: Pseudomonas sp. OST1909 (assembly GCF_015277575.1). Taxonomy (NCBI): domain Bacteria; kingdom Pseudomonadati; phylum Pseudomonadota; class Gammaproteobacteria; order Pseudomonadales; family Pseudomonadaceae; genus Pseudomonas; species Pseudomonas sp. OST1909. Next base: position 899,809 of record NZ_CP063780.1, on the reverse strand, counting down.
TGTGGCACCAGGTGGCCTTCGATGATGCCGAAAGCGTTGCCCTTCTTGCCCTTGGCCACGAAATACGCCACCACCGGCGATTCACGCAGCAGGCGCAGGGCCTTGAGGGTGATCAGTTCCGGGTCACCGGGGCCTACGCCCAGGCCGATCAAACGTCCGCGCACCTGCATTATTCGACCTCCGTGGCCAGGGCGTTGACGGCGGCGGCAGCCATGGCGCTACCGCCCAGGCGGCCTTGCATGATCACGAAGGGTACGCCACGGCTGTCGGCGGCAAGCATGGCCTTGGACTCGGCGGCGCCAACGAAACCGACCGGGAACCCCAGGATCAGTGCCGGTTTCGGCGCGCCGGCGTCGAGCATTTCCAACAGGTAGAACAAGGCGGTCGGCGCGTTGCCGATCACCACCACGCTGCCTTCCAGGTGCGGGCGCCACAGCTCCAGAGCGGCGGCGGAACGGGTGTTGCCCAGCTCCCGCGCCAGCTGCGGCACGCTGTCGTCGCGCAGGGTGCAGATCACTTCGTTATTGGCCGGCAGACGCGCACGGGTCACGCCCTCGGAGACCATCCGCGCATCACACAGGATCGGCGCGCCAGCAGCCAGCGCATCGCGCCCGGCCTTGCCCGCCCCTTCGGAAAATTGCAGACCGTCGATGGCCTCGACCATGCCGCACGCATGAATCACCCGCACCGCGAGTTTTTCCAGATCGGCCGGGATGCGGTCCAGGTTGGCTTCCGCGCGAATAATGGCAAAGGAGTTGCGATAGATCTCCTGACCGTCGCGGATGTAATCAATCATCGGTGTTGCTCCGTGGGCGAGCGCGTAACAGGGCGCCCGCCGCTTCAATGGAAAGAGTGCGCGCGTGCAGCCGACCGAAACCCGAGTGGGCTGCATCGCGAAAATAGAGGTCGTAATGGCCGGGGCTCACCGCCAGCAACGTGACCGGCGCGGTGTGCGCGGCGGCGCATGAGCGCGGGCAGCCGGACAGGTGCGCTTCGACGCCGGGTTGCAGGGCGGCCAGTTGCACCGCGTCGGCCTTGGTATCGGCCAGGCCCTTGCCGCAACCGCTGGAACCGGTGCAGGCAATCATGCGCGCCAGGGGTTGGTCGATTGAACACACAAAGCCCAGTTGCGCCAGGCGTTCGGTCACGGCGCCAACGCGTTCAATGTTAGGCAGTAGCACGCCCTGCCAGGGCGTGAAGCGCAACGTGCCATCGCCGTACTCGCTGGCCAGTTGCGCGGCGCCCTGGAGCATCAGCGAATCCAGGCGGCCCAATGGCGCGACTGCCGCGACGTAAAACTGATTTTTTTGGGTCTGTGGATAACTGCCGATGTGCAACAACGCACCACTGGCCGGTCGCTTGAAGCCCTGCGCCGACAACAGCGGCAGCATCAGGCGGCCCAACAAGTTATCCACAGGCAGATGACGCATACGTGTTTGCTCGGGCGTCGCCAGGTCGAGAAAGGCCTCCAGCACCGCCACCACCAGTGCATGGCCCTGATCCAGCGGCACTGCCGCCACGGGCGCATCCAGCCCCGGACAACCGGCCAGGCCGAACGCCAACAGCGTCTGACCATCGCGCACAAACGCCGACAGCCACAGGTCATGGTGATGCTCCAGCATCGCCAGGGCTTCACCGCCATCGAGTTGTATCGCGAACTTGGCCGACAGCTGGTGGAACCGCGCATGGTTTTGCAAGGTGGCAAGAATCTGCGTGGCCAGCGGGCGGGTGTCGAACAGCATCTGCGGGTCGATGCCAGCGCCGGGGCTGAGCATCAGGTTGCGCACGTCGTCACCGCCAGCGTTATTGGGGCCCAGGCCGGCGGCAAGCAACCTGGCGATCAAGGCGTCCTGCTCGGCGCCAATGCCGCGGATCTGCAAGTTGGCGCGGTTGGTCGCCTCGATTATCCCGCCCGCGTACGTACGGGCCGCGTCGGCCACGGCGCTGGCCTGGGCTGCGGTGATCGAACCACCGGCCAGTTTGATCCGGCAAATGCCGCCGTCCAACGCCTGGACAATACGCAGCAACCCCGGACAAGCCGAGGGGCGCATGGTATTCACAGCGGGCGTTGGGTTCACGGGGCTACCGGTTGACGGGTAAAGGCGCGGTATTATGCCTGCTTTGTCCGGCGGCATGAAAAGCCTGCCCGTCGGATGTCGTTCAAGGAATTGATATGTCGCCCTGGCTGACGGTTGTAGGCATCGGTGAAGACGGCTTCAAGGGCCTGGGCAGGAATGCCCGGCACGCCCTGTTGCGCGCCACGCGGATTATAGGCGGCCAACGCCAGTTGGACCTTTTGCCGGTGTGTATTCGTGGCGAACGCCAGGTGTGGCCGAGCCCGTTTTCCCTGGAGCCGGTGTTCTCGCGGCGCGGGGAGCCTGTGTGCGTCTTGGCCAGTGGCGACCCGATGTTCTATGGCGTCGGCGCCAGCCTGGCCCGGCAAGTGGCAGCTGAAGAGTTGTTGATTTTGCCCGCACCATCGTCGGTGTCCCTGGCGGCAGCGCGCCTGGGCTGGCCGTTGCAGGAGGTGGTGACGCTATCGGTGGTCGCTCGTCCGTTGGCAGCACTTAATGCGCATCTGGCCGCTGGCGTGCGCTTGTTGGTCTTGAGCAATGACGGCAGCAGCCCCGCGTTGATGGCTGCGTTGTTGGCCGAGCGCGGTTTCGGCCCCAGCCGGATTACCGTGTTTGAACACTTGGGCGGCCTGGCTGAGGGGCGCATCGACGGGCACGCGCAATCGTGGGAACACGCCGAGGTTGCCGCTTTGAACCTGGTCGCCATCGACTGCCTGGCGGATGCGAACGCACCACGTCTGTCACGCCTTGCAGGTTTGCCCGACGCGGCCTTCAAGCACGATGGCCAACTGACCAAACGCGACGTGCGCGCCATGACCCTCGCCCGCCTTGCCCCCATGCCCGGCGAACTGTTGTGGGACGTGGGCGCGGGCAGCGGCTCCATCGGCATTGAATGGATGCGCACGCATCCGAGCTGCCGCGCCGTGGCAATCGAGGCCGACGCAGGCCGCCAAAGCCTGATCGAACACAACCGCGACGCCCTCGGCGTGCCCGGCCTGCAACTGATTCGCGGCAAGGCGCCGGAGGCGTTAAGCGGTCTGGAAGCACCGAACGCCATCTTCATCGGCGGCGGCGTCACCCGCGAAGGCGTGCTCGACACCTGCTGGCAACACCTGCGCCCCGGCGGGCGGTTAGTGGCCAATGCCGTGACCCTGCAAAGCGAAATGACCTTGATGAACTGGCGCACCGAGCACGGCGGCGAACTGACCCGCATCCACGTGGCCCAGGCGCAGCCATTGGGCGAGTTCGATACCTGGCGCCAGGCATTGCCGATCACGCTATTGGAAGTGATCAAGCCCCTATGAAAAGAATTCTGTTGCTGGGCGGCGTGACGGAGGCGTTGGCCATTGCCCGCACCCTGGGGCCGGAGCATATCTACAGCCTGGCGGGCGTGGGCCGTGTGCCGACCGACCTGAGCTGCCAGGTTCGAGTCGGGGGTTATGGAGGTGCTGAAGGGCTGGCGCAGTTTGTTCGTGATGAACGCATCAGCCTGATCCTCGATGCCACGCATCCGTATGCGGCGCAGATCAGCCACAACGCGGCCCAGGCGGCGCGATTGAGCGATGTGCCTTGCTGGGCTTTGCGACGTCCGGCGTGGCAGCCGCAAGTGGGGGATGACTGGCGGGAAGTGCCTGACTGGGCCGCGCTGATAGCCGCGTTGAAGCCTTTCAAGCGCCCATTGTTCACCCTGGGTCGCGAACCCTTGCAACATCTCGATGAAATCCCCGCCGACCAGTTCTGGACCTTGCGCGCACTGGACGTTTATCCGGGGAATGCGCGGTGTGAAGTGATCGGCGCGCGCGGGCCGTTTCTGATCGAGGATGAGCGGGCTTTATTCGAACGGCGCAGGATCGATGTACTGATCAGCAAGAACAGCGGCAGCACCGCCACCGAACCGAAGCTGGAAGTGGCGCGGGAGCGGGGGGTGCCGGTGTTGGTGTTGAAGCGGCCGGTATTGGCTGCGGTGGATCGAGAGTTCACCACCTTAGCGGCAACGCTACAGGCAATCACCCTTCCAGACACCCTCTAGTAAGCGTCAACTGAAATGAGACATTGCTTGATCATCCGGCCACGACGCCCGACCGCTGAGTTTGCAGCGGTGTACGTAGATTAGGGATTGAGGTCCTGGGGGCAACCTCAAAGACGTCTCGCAAAGTTCTGCGTATACGAAGAACTACGCAAATCCTAGTTGCTTATCTACCCCCCTCAAAAAGCGACCCATCTTACAAATCCTTCCGAACAACCTGGCTGGTCGAGCCTAATCCTGCGCCCTAACGTCGCCTCACGCGGTTTTGCAGCATCGCCCACGATGGAGATGCACTGCTTTTGCAGTGCGTCGCGACTTGCCATCCTGTATCCCATGGAATACGCTCAAAGATGAATCACTTCAAGAAGTCAAAACCTTTTCAGGAGTGGCTTGACGCGTTACGCAGTGAACCTGCCCGGGCACGCATATTGGCAAGGTTGAAAAACGCACAATCAGGCAATTTCGGGGACTGTGAAGCAGTAGGAAATGGCGTATCGGAAATGCGCATTCATTACGGGCCTGGATACCGAGTTTATTTCATACGTAGAGACGAGGTGATTTATCTGTTGTTGATAGGAGGCGACAAATCAACGCAGAAACGAGACATCCAACGAGCAAAGCAAATTGCAGAAAGATTTGAAAAGGAATAACCGATGACTGAATTTACCGACTTCGATGTAGCGGAACACCTCAAAACCCCCGGGGACATGGCCGAATATCTTGAAGCCTGTTTCGAGGAGGATGCGGGTGATGGCTTGCTTATTCGTTCAGCTCTCAACGACATCGCCCGTGCCCAAGGCATGACCCAAGTAGCCCGTGATGCCGGCCTTGGACGTGAAAGCTTGTACAAAGCCCTCTCCAGCACGGGCAATCCCGAGTTTGGGACTATCATGAAAGTCATGAAAGCATTGGGCCTCAAGCTTCATGCCACAGCGATCTGATAGCACTGCGACACCAAACCACACCGCCCCTTTTTACTTATCCCCCCCGATCAGGCTAAATACCCCCTGATCGTTTAACCCTACGGATTATCCGCCATGGCCCGTCAACGCTTTGCAATTGCCTGGATCGCCTGCCTTGCAGTGCTGTTCAATGCGTTTGCCATGCCGTTGGCCAGTGCGATGCAGCAGACTGATGACCCGGTCAAGCGTCTGATGTGGGGTGGGTTCTGTTCGTCCAATGGTGCCAGCCTGAAGGCGATTGCCCTGGGCAAGCTGGAAATCCCGGCAGCGCCGGACGATCACTCTGCCATGCAGCATTGCTGGTGTTGCTCGGGCTCGGCGCCGTTGGTGGCGTTGCCGGGGCATGTGCCGCAGCTGTATGTGACGCGCTTCGAGGCGGTGCAGAGCCTGCCACCACGCTTATTGCGCAATCCCACCCCGCGCCAGCAATGGCCAAGCCTTAACCCTCGCGCCTCCCCAACGGTCTGATCTTCTTCGCAAGTGAACTGCGTTTGGAACCGTTCTGGAGAACTGCCATGCTTAAATCTTCCCTGCTTCTGGCTGCGTTGCTGTTGCCGGTGTTCAGTGCTGCCAATGCCGATGACTACAAGGCCGGCGACCTGTTGGTGAGCGATCCCTGGTCCCAGGAGCTGCCACCGAATGCGCCGACCGTGGCGGCCTACTTTGTGATTCATAACACCGGGGCTGCTCCGGATCGCCTGCTCAGCGTTGAAACCAGCGTCGCGGAGAAAGCCGAGCTGCACGAGCATGTGATGCAAGGCGACTTGATGAAGATGCAGCAAGTGCCCAGCGTTGCCGTACCGGCCAAGGGTGAGCTGACCTTCGCGCCGATGGCTTATCACGTGATGCTGCTGGGCCTCAAAGACCGCAGCCTGTTGGCCGATGGCAAGCAATTCCCACTGACCCTGACCTTCGAGAAAGCAGGCAAGGTTCAGGTGCAAGTGTCGGTGCAGAAGGTCCCGCCGATGGCCACGCAAGAGCATAAGCACACTCACTAGACCTACCCGATGGGCGCCCCCCGCGCCAGGTTGTCTCCGCACCGCCGTCTGATGCGCGGCAGTTGGATCAGCCTGTTCGCCATGCTGATGATCTTCATCGGTCCGCTGATTTCCCAAGCGATGCCGATGGATCATCACGCCGGTATGTCCATGGACATGCCCGCGTGCCACGGCGAGCCCAAGCCGACCAAAACCCCCGACGAACATCATGTCCTCTGGGAGAAATGCGGCTATTGCAGCCTGCTGTTCAGTTGCCCGGCCCTGCCCGGCAGCGTCTCCTACGTAACGCTCGGCACCCCGCCGCCAGCCAACGCGCTCATCCCCGCCCCCCGCCTGGGCCATGCTCGGCAGAGCATCTTCCCTGGCGCCCGCAGTCGTGCGCCGCCCATCGTGTCGTAAGCCCTTCACCGCGTTACTTCACCCCGGCCGACTTCAATTAGACAGCCGCAGGCTGCTGGCCGTGTTGTTTACGATTGATTGATGGAATTTGTCATGTCCAGGTTTTCTGCTGACACCCGTTTGGGCGCTGCCCCTGTTTTCGCCGCTCTGTGCGGCGCACTGCTTGCCCCCTACGCCCATGCGCATGAACACGAGCTGAGCCCCACGGTGATCACCGCGATCGCCCCCAGCTCGCCCCTCACCGTTGTCACCAACCCCAAGGATCCACGCCAGCCGGTGCCCGCCAGCGATGGCGGCGACTACCTCAAGACCATCCCCGGCTTCGCCCTGGTGCGCAACGGCGGCACCAACGGCGACCCGGTGCTGCGCGGCATGTTCGGCTCGCGCCTGAACATCCTTACCAACGGCGGCATGATGCTCGGCGCCTGCCCAGGCCGAATGGATGCGCCGACTTCGTATATTTCGCCGGAAACCTACGACAAGCTCACCGTGATCAAAGGCCCGCAAACCGTACTCTGGGGCCCGGGCGCGTCGGCCGGTACGATCCTGTTCGAGCGTGAGCCCGAGCAGTTCGGCGAACTGGGCACGCGGGTCAACGCCAGTGTGCTGGCAGGTTCCAACGGGCGTTTCGACAAGGTCATCGATGCCGCTGCCGGCGGCCCATTGGGCTATGTGCGGGTGATCGGCAACCAGGCCCATGCCGACGACTACAAGGACGGCAACAACGACACTGTCGCCTCGCGCTATGACAAGTGGAATGGCGATGTGGCGGTGGGTTTCACCCCCGACGCCGACACGCTGCTGGAACTCACCGCCGGCCGTGGCGACGGTGAAGCGCGCTACGCAGGACGCGGTATGGATGGCTCGCAATTCCTGCGCGAAAGCCTCGGGCTGCGCTTCGAAAAATCCAACCTCGGCGAGGTGCTGGACAAGGTCGAGGCCCAGGTCTATTACAACTACGCCGACCACGTCATGGACAACTACAGCCTGCGCGTCCCTTCGGGCACCGGCATGATGGCCGGGCCCATGGCCTCTAACGTCGACCGTCGCACCCTGGGCGGTCGCCTCAAGGCAACCTGGCGCTGGGCCGATGTGCAACTGATCGGCGGCCTGGACGCACAGACCAACGAGCACCGCGCGCGCAGCAGCATGGGCATCGACACCTACAAGGACCTGCCGCGCAACAAGGACGCCAACTTCCACAACTACGGGGTATTCGGCGAGCTGACCTGGTACGCCGCCGACAACGACCGCCTGATCACCGGCGCCCGCCTGGACCGCGCCTCAGCCAAGGATTTCCGGCAACGCACCGGCTCGGCAATGATGAGCCGCCCCAACCCCACCGCCGACGACACCCGCGCAGACACCTTGCCATCGGGCTTTGTGCGCTACGAGCACGACCTGGCGGACACGCCCACGACCGTCTATGCGGGCCTGGGTCACGCTGAACGCTTTCCGGATTACTGGGAACTGTTCTCCCCCAACACCGGCGCGGTCGGCTCGGTGAATGCCTTTGACGGCGTGAAGCCCGAGAAGACCACGCAGCTGGATTTCGGCGCGCAATACAAAACCGCCGACCTCGAAGCCTGGGCCTCGGGTTACGTCGGCCAGGTGCACGACTTCATCCTGTTCGACTACCGGCCCGGCATGATGGGCACCACTTCCCAGGCGCGCAATGTCGACGCGCGCATCATGGGCGGCGAGTTGGGTGCGGCCTACAAGCTGAGCCGCAACTGGAAAGCCGACGCCAGCCTCGCCTACGCCTGGGGCAAGAACAGCAGCGATGGCAAAGCCCTGCCGCAGATGCCGCCGCTGGATGCACGCCTGGGCCTGACCTACAGCGAAGACGACTGGAGTGCCGGCGCCTTGTGGCGCGTGGTCGCGGCGCAAAACCGCATCGACCAGAACAAGGGCAACGTGGTCGGCAAGGACTACGACAAGAGCGGCGGTTTTGGCGTGTTCTCGCTGAACGCTGCGTACCGCATCAATAAGAACTTCAAGGTCAGTACCGGAGTCGACAATCTGTTCGGCAAGGCTTATGCCGAGCATTTGAACCTGGCGGGTAACGCAGGCTTCGGCTACCCGGCCAACGACCCGCAAGCCATCAAGGAGCCGGGGCGTACGCTCTGGACCAAGGTGGACATGAGCTTCTAAAAGCATCGCAGGCAAGCCAGCTCCCACAGGTGGAATACAGTCCCATGTGGGAGCTGGCTTGCCTGCGATGACGATGTAACAGACCAAGAAAAATCAAAAGCCTCATGCGGAGCAGCCGATGACCACACAAAAGATTTCCTTCTACAACCTGGCCTGGCGCTGGCACTTCTACGCCGGTCTCTTTGTCGCCCCTTTCATGGTGCTGCTGGCCCTGACCGGCATCATCTACCTGTTCAAACCCCAGCTCGACCCGCTGATGTACGGCCACCTGCTCACCGTACCCGCCGCCGAGCACGCTCTGAGCGCCGACGAACTGCTGCAACGCGCCAAAGACGCCTACCCCCAGGCCGCGATCAGCAAATACCTGCCGCCTGCCGACGCCACCAGCAGCGCGCAGTTCGTGATGCACAACCAGGACCGCGAAATCAGCGTATTCGTCGACCCGTATCGCGGCACAGTCCTGGGTGAGCAGGACGCCAAATACAACCTGCAGGCCATTGCCCGCGCCCTGCACGGCGAGCTGATGATCGGCACCACCGGCGACCGCCTGATAGAACTCGCCGCCGGCTGGGGCGTCATGCTGGTGGTGTCCGGCCTGTACCTGTGGTGGCCGCGTGGCAAGTCATCGGCTGGCGTATTGTGGCCGCGTCTCAACAGCCGTGGCCGCTTGTTCTGGCGTGACCTGCACGCTGTCGCCGGCTTCTGGGGCGCGGCATTTCTGCTGGTGATGCTGCTCAGCGGCATGACCTGGACCGGTTTCTGGGGCAAGCAATACGCCGACCTGTGGAACACCTTCCCGGCGGCGATGTGGAACAACGTGCCGCAGTCCGACCAGCAGGCACGCGTGCTTAACACGGCCACCCAACAGACCGTGCCCTGGGCCATGGAAAACACGCCGATGCCGATGTCCGGCGACCACGCCGAACACATGAAGCATGGCGCCATGCACTCAGGCCCTGCCGCGCCAAGCGTGCGCCTGCAACAAGTGGTCGACCTGGCCAATGCGCGCGGCGTGGAGCCCGGCTACAGCATCGCCTTCCCCACCACCGCCACGGGGGTATTCACCGTCGCGGTGTTCGCCAACGACCCGCGCAATGACGCCACCCTGCATGTGGACCAGTACACCGGCAAGGTCCTGGCCGATGTGCGTTGGGAACATTACAACCTGGTCGCCCGCGCCACCGAGACCGGCGTGATGCTGCATGAAGGCAAGATGTTCGGCTGGGTCAACCAACTGATCGTGCTGGTGATCTGCCTGATGATCCTGCTCAGTGCGGTCAGCGGCGTGGTGATCTGGTGGAAGCGTCGCCCTGCCGGTGGCGTGGGTGTTCCGCCGTTGCGTCATGACCTGCCAAGGTGGAAAACCGCGATGGTGATCATGCTGGGCCTGGCACTTGTTTTCCCGCTGGTGGGGGCGTCGCTGATCGTGGTGTGGGTACTGGATCGTCTGGTGCTGTCGCGCTTTTTTGGCCAAGGTGAATCCGCTTCAGGTTCCGCATGAAACAGGCGAGATGCCCAATCCAGGGGGCTTGTGTAGCCTTGCGCAGACTTTTTCCCCGCAGCCGATAAGTGTTAACTTATAACACTTTCTGCGCTATCGTTGCTCGCCGCGCCCTGCGGCGAGTACCTCTCAAGAAGCGACTGATCGACCGATGAACAACTACCTTGCGAGCGGCCTGTGCCTGCTCGCCCTGCATACCAACGCCCAGGCCCTGACCCTGCCCGCCAGCCCCATTACCGCACCGGCAGTGGATAGTGAGCGCGTTGACCTCAACACCCCGACCACCGCCGGTTCGCGCCTGAATCTCACAGCGCTGCAAACCCCCGGCAGCGTTGAAAGCCAGACCGGCGCCCAGATCCGCGAACGTGGCGACGCCAGCGTGCAGGACGCCATCTCCCGCGCCACCGGCATCAGCCGCACCGGCACGCCGGGCGACGGCGGCACCTCGTTGCAGGCCCGTGGTTTTACCGGCCAAAGCTCGGTTATGCAACTGTACGACGGCAACCGTATGTACACCGGCATGGGCACCTCCACCTTCCCGGTGGACAGCTGGGCAGTAGAGCGGGTGGACGTGCTGCGCGGCCCGGCCTCGGTGCTGTATGGCGAAGGCGCCACCGGTGCGGTGATCAACACGATCTCGAAAAAACCCTTCGCGGGTGAGATCGAAAACCATATCCGCCTTGGCTACGGCTCCTACGACCGCCAGCAGCAAGCCCTCGACAGCGGCGGCTCGCTGACCGACACCTTAAGCTACCGCTTGAACCTCAACCGCCTGCGCAGCAACGGTTTTATCGACCGTGGCGATTCCAGCAGCGATTTCGTCAGCGGCGCCCTGCGCTGGCAACCAGCCGACAACCTGAGTTTCACCCTGGCCAGCGACTACGGTGATCAGCGCCCACAAAACTACTTCGGCACGCCCCTGGTCAACGGCCAGTTGCACAAGGGCCTGCGCGACAAGAACTACAACGTCAGCAACGACACCCAGCACTACAACGACCAGTGGACGCGCCTGACCAGCGAGTGGCAACTCAACGACAACGTCAGCGCCACCAACGAGCTGTACTACCTGAAAAACCAGCGTCGCTGGCAGAACGCCGAGAACTACAACTTCACCAACGGCCAACTGACCCGCAGCGGCAACTTCGGTATCAAGCACGATCAGGAACAGGTGGGCGACCGCCAGACCTTCACCTTCAAGCACACCCTGTTCGGCCTCGATAGCCAGACCGTAGCGGGCGTGGAATACAACCGCATCCGCTTTCGCCTGGCGAGCAACACGCCGTTTAATGATGTGCTGAAAACCGGCCAACCCATCGACCTGTATCACCCAACGCCCGCGCCGTTTGCCAGTAAAGACCCGTTCAACCCGGTATTTTCCACTACGACCAAAACCTTCGCAGGGTTTGCTGAAAACCGCTTGCAGTTGACCGACCAACTCACGCTGATCACCGGTATCCGCCGCGACTACGCACATATCGACCGCGACGACCTGCGCACTGGCGGCCAATCCGACAAAACCCTCACCGGCAATAACTGGAAAGCCGGCCTGGTCTACGCGATCACCCCGGACACCTCGGTCTACGGCCAGTACGCCACCAGCAACGACGGCGTCGGCGGGCTGATCTCGCTGAGCCCGAGCCAGCAACAGTTCGACCTGTCTACCGCCAAACAGACCGAGGTCGGCATCAAACAAGCGTTCTGGGATGCCCGCGGAGAATGGACCCTGGCCGCCTACCACATCGTCAAAAAGAAGCTGCTGACGGATGTGCCGGGTGAGCCGGACTTCAAGCAGCAAGTCGGCCAACAATCCTCCAACGGCCTGGAGGCCAGCCTCGACTTGCAACTGCCCCACGCCTGGCAGTTGCAGGCCAACGCTGCCATCGTGCGGGCGCAGTACGACGACTTCAAACAAGACGTCAACGGCGTACAGGTCTCCCGCGACGGCAACCGCCCGGTGGACGTTCCGCGCCGCACCGCCAACCTGTGGCTGAGCAAGGCCGTGACCGACAACGTGCGTGCCGCTGCCGGTGTGCGTTACGTCGACGCGCGCTATGCCGATATGGCCAACCAGAGCGAGCTGCCGAGCTATACCGTGGTCGATGCCACGCTGTCGTGGAAAGCCATGCGCAACACCACGCTGGGCCTGCAACTCAATAACCTGTTCGATCGCACTTATGCGGTCAGCCAGTACAACGATGGGCAGCAGTGGATTCTGGGTGTACCTCGCTCCATGTTCATTACCGCGGACTACACCTTCTAATGACCTCACTTACCCTCACCGACCTGGCTTGGACTCCACCCGGCCACAACCTCTGCCATCACCAGTTCCAACTGCGTGACGCCAGCCTGCGCGTCGGTGCCGGGGAGTTTGTCGGGCTGATCGGGCCTAACGGCAGTGGCAAGACCAGCCTGTTGCGCTGCGCCTATCGGTTCACCCGGCCAGAACAGGGTGATGTATCGCTTGCGCACCAGAATGTCTGGAAGCAAAGCGCAAAATGGTGCGCGCAACGCATCGCCGTGGTGCTGCAGGAGTTTCCCGATACCTTCGGCTTACGCGTGGATGAGGTGGTCGCCATGGGACGCACACCCCACAAGGGTTTGTTCGACAGCGACACACCGCACGACCAGCAACTGATCCTTCAAGCGCTGGAATCGGTGGGTATGCATGGCTTCGAGGACCATGCCTTCGCGACCCTGTCCGGCGGTGAAAAACAGCGCGTCATTCTTGCCCGCGCCCTGGCCCAGCAACCGCAACTGTTGATCCTAGACGAGCCGACCAACCACCTCGACCCGCGTTATCAACTTGAGCTGCTCAGGCTGGTCAGGCGTTTGAACATCGGCACCCTGGCCAGCATCCACGACCTCAATCTGGCCGCCGCCTTCTGTGATCGCCTGTACGTGATCCACCACGGGCGCATCGTCGCCAGCGGCACGCCCCACGAAGTGCTGACCGCCGCGTTGCTGCGCGACGTGTTTGGCGTCGAGGCCTTGATCGACACTCACCCCTTGGACGGCTACCCACGAATCACTTGGATAACCCAGCCATGATCCTGCGCATCCTGCTGTCTCTGCCTCTGTTGCTCGGCACTGCCGCCCAAGCACTCGCCGAAAGCACCCAATACCCGCTGACCATCAAAAGTTGCAACCGCGACGTGACCTTCCAGCAAGCCCCACAACACGCGGTCAGCCATGACATCAACATGACCCAGATGATGCTCGCCCTGGGCCTCAAGCCACGCATGGCCGGCTACAGCGGCGTGACCGGCTGGAAGTCAGTACCGCCGCAAATGGCCGCGCTCTTCGACGGCCTGCCGGAACTGGCGAGCAAGTACCCATCGGTGGAAACCCTGCTCAACGCCAACGTGGATTTCTTCTTCGCCGGCTGGGGTTACGGTATGCGCGTGGGCGGCGATCTCACTCCGCACACCCTGCAACCCTTGGGCATCAATGTGTATGAGTTGACCGAGTCATGTGCGTTCGTGATGAAGCGCCCAGCCGCAAGCCTCGACGATACCTATAACGACCTGCGCAACCTGGGCAGGATCTTCGACGTGCAGGATCGTGCCAATACCCTTATCGCCCAGATGCAGGCGCAAGTGGCCGAGGTGCAAAAAGACCTGCCCGCCGACAAGCCACGGGTGTTCCTTTACGACAGCGGCGAAGACCGCGCCATGACCTCGGGCCGCCTGGGCATGCCCCAGGCGCTGATCGACGCCGCCGGCGGGCGCAACATCCTCGATGACATCGACGCCAGCTGGACCCGGGTCAACTGGGAAACCGTCGTCGAGCGCAACCCCCAAGTCATCGTGATTGTCGACTACAGCGAGGTCACCGCCGAACAGAAGAAACAGTTCCTGCTCAACCACCCTGCACTGCAATCAGTGGAGGCGATCAAGCACCAGCGCTTCATCGTGATCCCCTATATGCAAGCCACACCAAGCATCGACAACGTGCTGGCGGTTGAAACCCTGGCCAAGGGGTTTCACGGCGAATGATCACCCGTCACTACGTCCTGTTATTAAGCGCCCTGGGTGCCTTGTTGCTGGTCTCCTGCGTGATCTCCCTGGGGTTCGGTTCGGCGCGGGTGCCCGTGGACGTGGTAGGGCGAATTTTGCTGAACAAGGTGTTCGGCTTGGGTGTGGTGGACTGGAGCATGGGCCAGGAACACATCGTCTGGCTGATCCGTGTACCGCGCATGATGCTGGGGGCGCTGGTAGGCGCCGGGTTGGCGCTGATTGGCGCAGTGCTGCAGGCGGTCACGCGCAACTCGCTGGCCGACCCGCACCTGCTCGGTGTGACCTCCGGCGCCACCCTCGGCGCGGTGATCGTGGTGCTGCACGTGGGTGAAATCATCGGCCTGCTGACCTTGCCCCTCGCCGCCTTTATCGGTGCGCTGCTGAGCATGTTGGTGGTGCTGGCCGTAGCCAGTCGCAACGGCCGCCTGGAAAGTGATCGCCTGTTGCTGTGTGGTGTCGCGGTGTCATTCGTGATGATGGCGGTGGCCAACCTGCTGCTGTTCATGGGTGACCACCGCGCCGCCTCGGCGGTGATGTTCTGGATGCTCGGCGGGCTGGGGCTGGCGCGCTGGGAACTGCTGGCGGTCCCTACCGCCACCATCCTGCTCGGGCTGGCCCTGCTGCTGGGCATGGCCCGTGCGCTCAATGCCCTGATGGCCGGCGAACAGACCGCCGTGACCCTGGGCCTGAACGCACGCAACGTGCGGCTCAAGGTGTTCCTGATTGCGTCGCTGATGACCGGCGTGCTGGTGTCCATCAGCGGCTCCATCGGCTTTGTCGGGCTGATGGTGCCGCACATCGCCCGGCGCCTGGTGGGTGCCGAGCACCGACGCTTGCTGCCGGTATGCGTGCTGCTGGGGAGCGTGTTCCTGGTGTGGGTCGATGTGGCCGCGCGCACCTTGATTGCTCCCGAAGACTTGCCGATTGGCGTGGCCACGGCAGCGATCGGCGGGTTATTTTTTATCGGATTGATGCGTAAGCGTTGAAGTCAGAGTTCAATCCTGTCCCGTTTATTGTTCCGTTCATACCAGAACTCGCTGATTGGCGAATCGGACGGCTCTGGCGTGCAGTTCCACTCGTTACCCACTACGCTCAAGCGTGTCCAGAAAGCGTCGACAACCAACACCGACAGGCTGCCCTGAGACCGCAATCGAAGGATCAGCGAACAGGGGTCTGGTGCATCACCTGGGCCGAGCAAGATGGTTTCAGCCGATGTGAACGTCGGTACGTACTTAAGCAGGGCGCCGCCCTGACTGGAAAAGTAGCAACTCTTGGCATCGGGCGCATTGCTCTTGATCACCGAGAGATAGTCGCGCAGGTCATCCTTGGAAAGGAAGTTGTTCAACAGTCGTTGACCCTTAGACCCACGGCTGGATGTCGAAGGCATCGCTTTGTAGAACGCCTGCACGGCAGCGATCTTGTAGGTGCTCAGTGCATTGTTGGCGGGTACATCGAACCCGGCATGATCAATCCAGAACAACAGTTCTCGCGTACTTGCCCCTGCGGTGCCCTGATCCTCCACCGGATCAATCGCAACATAGCCTTGGATTTGATCTGGCATCAGTACCGCCCCCAGATACTGCTTACCCAGGAAAGGCGCTACCAGGCCTTGGGCATAACGCGCCGCATCATCGGGATAAAGAAACAACGGCCCACAGAACGAATGAAAATGCGGGTCGTCTGCAAACGCATGGGGCGCTCTTTTCGGCACCCATTGCGCCGTCACCCGCTCTTTCCTGCCCCAGACGTCACTGGTCACACGGACATCCAATTTCCCCCTGGCAGCCAGGCGGCGCACATAGTCGCGCACTGTGAGGGTACCTTTGAGCAATTGCGTGCGTTCAACGGCCGCGGTGCTCGTCCAGTCGTACAGTGACGCCGTCCTTTGCACCAGGTATTTGAGTAGCGCACCATCAGCACACAGCAGATACAGCGCCAGAGCCTTGCCGTTGCGTGCGTAGAAGAGGAAGCTCAGCGCCTTACCGATGTGTTGGGGCGCGAAAAAGCTCTGCGACATTTCATCACTGGCCGGGGCAATCGCCACATTCGAAGCACACAGATACATGCCGTCGAGCACATAACCTTGGGGCAACTGGCCGTTGATAAAAACCCGCCTGAAATCGTCAAATTCCTCTCTGACAAGCGGCAGGGTCGTCATGTACAGCGATTTTTTCACCGCCTTGAATACATAACCGAACGATACAGCGGCTTGCGGCTTCGCCATGCGCTGGGCGTAGCGGACAGCATCGAGCGCCCGGGTAAAGATCGGGCCACAGGGCGAGTCGAACAATACCTGGCGAATATCCCCAGGATTGGGCGGCGTGTTAAACGCCGCAAATTCGCCTCTTATCCGCCTGGGCTGCCCCCATACCCGGTCACCTTTGACCACACTCAACTCACCGGCCTTCGCCACCACCGTAACAAATTCCAGCGGCGTGAGCGCCCCACTGCGGATTTGCTGCTCGACGCTGTTGTCACCGTAATCACCCTTGACCTGATCCAGCGCTGCCAGACGCTTCTTGAGTAGCAACTCCTCGGCAGAGCCCGACAGTTGGTAACTCAGGATTGATCCATTGAACCCGAACACATATTCACGCTTGATATGGACCTCACGGTGCAACAGTCTCGACAGTACCGCGCTCGGTATCATGCTTTGGTAGATGGCTTTCTGGGTGGTGGACAGCAACAGCGGCACCTCCTGATCCTTCAACGACCGATATCGCCCCACAATCGTGCTGTTCCCCGGATAAAGTCCCACAGCAACCGACTGATCCGGAAAAATCCAATTAAGCGCAAAACCTTGGGGCGGTATCGCCAAAGGCGCTGTCGAGGCAAACAGACCACCGGCCAGCCTGAGAATCACCCCGCCATAAGCGCGGCCGCTCCCGTGGCTGATTTGAGACGCTGCGTAGCAGGCCGCATCATCAGGGTTGGCGAAGGCGGGACTCAAACTGCGCGGCGTCAAGTTCTGGTAACCGGCCCAGGTTTTAGCCACCACGCCTTTTTCATCCCAGCACTGGCTGGTCCGTACCACATAGAAGGCGTTCGGCGCCCACGCCCTGATGAAGTCACGGGGTTGCAACTGGCCGGAGTTCAATTGCAACTCAGACTGATCCAACAGCATAGCTGCCGCACCGCCAACGGTTACGTCGAGCGGTACGGGCTCATAACGCAACAGCGCACCATCAAGGGTTGAAAAATAAATCGGCAGGCTTTTCGCGCTACCTCGATTGGCTTCATAAAGTGAGGCATATAACGTTTGAGGCGTGACAAAAAACCGGGTTAACCACTCGATCGAAGCATTCAGCCCTGCGCGCGCCCATTGTTGCGAGCGAAACAGCCCATGCTGTACAAAGCCATCGGGAAGCTGGTACTCGTTCAGGCTTATCAATTTATAAAAGTTGAAGCGATTGAACAGGTCACCGTCCCGGGCGGCACCCACCACCTCGCTCGCAACGTACTCTTCCTTGTCCTTGTGTTTGAGGATAAATGCATAGCACGCCTCCTCTGGAAAATTACGCCCATGCACCCGTCCATGAAGGTCGCGGGCCGCGTCGTCGGCACGGGTGAACACGGCACCGTGGGTGACATAATCAAGTGGGCCGGACCTTGGGGCATAGACATAATTGGCCGTCCAGTTAGCGTAGATCACCGAGCGCGGCCCCCACAATGGGTTGCCCTGGATGACGCTGAAATCACCCGCCTCGGCGAGTCGCTGTACCCATTCGGCAAGTTTGACCTGCCCGCTATCGAGGCGTCGCTGCAGGCTGTTGTCCCCGGCCTGGGGGCTGACATTGGCCAGCAGCGTCGTTTCTGCCGAAGACTTGTTTGGGGTGTATTCCAACAAACAATTCGGTGCCGCCGAGAGATAGGCCACTCGCCCGGCCGGAATAATCGAGTACATTTCAGTGCAGGAAAATACCTGCTGATTGATCAGCGCCTCGTCCCGTGTCCAGCCGCGACGCACGATCGGTACCGGGTCGGCCATGGACAGTTCGAGGTGAGAGCCGTAACGCCCGTGCAACACATAGGGTTCCGGTGGGATCAACGGGCCTCGGTGACTGGCAGGGAAAAACAGCGTGTACAAGAATGGATTGTCGTTGCTTTCTATAGGCTCGGTAATCACAAAGCGACCGTCTTCGCCTTTGAGCACGTAACCGCCATAGTAACGATCCCGTCGATTGCCGATTTGCTCATGGGCGTACACCGCCGCGTCGCGCGCCGAGAGAAACGAACGGCTAAATGTCGCCGTATAGAACGGCACCAGCAGGCGGTCATCCACTGGACCCACGTGGCGCCACAGGCCACCCGCCTGTACCACCGACAGATCGGTTGCGCTAATAACCCGACGTACATAAGTGCGCGGGCTAAGCGTGCCATCGAGCAAGCCGGCTTGCGCACCGTTATCGTGTAGCCCACCGGTGCTGGATTCCTGCACCAGCTCGGAGGTGGCCGTGGCCTCGGGCACTCTGAATGCCAGCAACGCTGAATCAGAGGCGTGCATGTACAGGCTCAAGCCACGGGCCGGGTTCTGGATGGCCAGCGTCGCCCGGGCCTGGCGGGTAGCGGCCACCACCTGCGACGGCGTAAAAAAGGCGCTGGCCAACCAGGTTTCCCGGGCCGAGATGTCGTTGGTCTCGTACCAACTGTTGAAGTAGATAGCCTCCAGCCGGTATTGAGAAGGCAGTCGCAACCCGCCATCACGGCGTTTGGGGAATATACCAATAGGCGAAAACAGCGGTTCACTCTTGGGTACCGCCAGCGTCGCTGCGTAGATATCTTCACGCGTATGTTTGAGTACAAATCCAGATTTTGCGCCACTATCGTCGGGGCCGGCGAGTACAAGTGCACGCATCACGGCATGCTCAGGTCGCGAGAAGGCTTCGGTGAAAAAGGGTTGCTGCTGCTGCGCTGTCGCGGGGGTCCTGATGCGCCAGCCTTTGGAGATACGCCCACGAACGCCACCCCAAACCGGGTTAGCAATGACCACCCACAGCTCGCCGGCCTCGGCCAGCATCCTGATGGGATGCTCGAAATCACTGCTGGTCCTACCGGGGCCACCACGCAGTTGCAGATCCAACTTTTTTTCAATTTCCGACCCACTGCTGACGTACTTGAGCAGTACATCATCCGGCCCAGACAAGTAGTGGACCTTGGCAAACGTTCTTTTTTCAAAACTGAAGAGCTGATCAGCAGTGGAATAAAAGTTGTTGAACACTTGCACCTGATCAGCCGTGAAGTGGGGAATTTGGGCCTTGATGTTTTCGGCATCAGCGGGATGGGAGTGATAAAACGCCTCGGCGACGTAATCATCAGGGGCGATGAACTTGCCCTGATCGTCCGTTGCCAACATGCGCCAGTGGTCGAATTGAACGCGTTTTCCCGCTATAGGGTGGGTGGCATAGTAGCGATAACCGCGTTTGAGAATGACACCGCCATACTCGAGGTCGCGCTGCGTACCGATAGCCTCATGTGCCCAACGGGCAGCGTCGTCGGCCGTGATGAAAGCCGGGCTCATCACCGGCTTTGGCATCTTGGCCAAGGGCCGCCACTGTAGCCCCACTTCCCCAACCGTATCCCAAATATGGCTGATCTGTACGACCGACAACGACCCTGCTGCCGCAACACGGGTAACGTATTGTCGCGGGCTTAGCGTACCGGCGAGCAATTGGGCCTGCAGGCTTTCATTGGCACCTGCCCCCTGTTTGTCCTGTTCCATGAGCAACGTTTCGGCAGGCGAACCGGAGAATTCGTACTGCAGCAGTGCGCCATCGGGTGTACGCATATACAACACTAGACCCAATACCGATTCCGCCTCCCGTTCAAGGCCATATTGACGAACCTTGGCGATATAGCGGGACAACTCTGCTGGATGGAAAAAATTCTGGTAAAGCCAGCTCTGTATTGTGGGGACTCCTTGCGTGGCGGGCCTTCCATTAAAATAGAACCCGTGCAGATGAAACCCGGCCGGCAATGTAGGGCCTGACGGCAAGCCCGGGAACCAATAATCGGGAGGCAGTCCGTTCGCGGGTATAACCCGAGGTATCGAGGCAAGGTATTCATTGCCCTGGGTACTTTTCAGAATAAACACCAACCCTTGGCTGGTGGGTTTGCGATCGAGTCGATTTTGAGCATAGGACCAGGCGGCCTCCTCTGTCTCCAGCAGATACCCACAAACGATCTGTTCGGGGCCGCAAGCAAAAGGAACATAAGGCACCCAATCATCTGGAACCGCGCCCAACGAACCACCCCACGCCGAGCTGGTAGCAAGAAAGGTCAGTCGGCCGACCGACGCATATTTTTTGTAGAGACCCTCAATGGTGCCGTCATACGCATGAGGTGATTCCCAGGGGCCATTGGTAGCGAGCCATTGCACAAAACCACTCTCGGCGACGGAACCACTGTGCTCGTACTTGAGCAATGTGCCATTGGGGCCGGACAAATAGGCGACACCAAACACGCCGCGTTCCTGATGCAGGAAAATCATGTCCTCGACTGAGAAGAAACTTACGAAGGTTTCGACCTGTTGTGACGTCCATTTCGGGTTTTGCTTTTGCGTCGTCGCAATACGGTCGGGATGAGAATGCAGACACCCGACAATTTTGTAGCCCGGCGGGTGCAAGAAGTCTTTGGTGGAGCTGTCGCGCTCCAGCAATTTCGTCCAATTGAATACGGTATCCCTGTCTGCAATCGGCTCACTGGCGACAAAGCGCTGGTCTGCCAAACGCTGGAGAATGACACTCCCATACTCGACAGTACGCCGACTGCCGATCTGTTCGTGAACATATCGCGCTGTATCATCGGCACTGACAAATGCCGGGCTTAGAGTACCCAGTTTTAATACAAGCTCTGGAAGGGCAGCGCGCTTCTCACGCGATAGGTCGAGGGTCATGGTAACGTCCTTGAATGATCAAATCCGCCAGCGTTCTCAACGCCTATCGAGAAGCCGGACCTGACGTCATTCTGGACAGCAGGCCTGCCGCCGACGATGTAGATAGTTAGCCGTGTCGATAGCCGGCGCACAGAGGTACAGTCCCGCGACAGTAAAGCCAACAGGCACCTGCCCACGCAAAAATACCCGACTGAGCGGGAACAGCAGGCCTTCGGCATTGACCGGCATACTTGCTGCCCACTGGCCTTTCGCCGATTTGAGAAGGAAGCCGAACATCAACATCAGCTCGCTACGCTCGCCCGCCTGCTCGTGCGCATGACGTGCGCATGACGTGCGGCATCATCCGCGTGATCGAACACCGGCCCCATGGCCCTGTCAGCCGCTGCATACGCGACGCTTTGCGGCGCAGTAAAGCTATTGCCGGGCAGCCAACCGCGCCGCAATGTCTGCGCGTTTCCCCATTGCGCGCTGTTCTGAATCACCGACATCGATGCGACGCTGAGGAGTTGCCACACAAATGCGCTGGGTGTTTTCTGGCCATCACGCAGTTGCAGTTCGCTGCCTTCCAGCAGAAACCCCGGCTGCGTATCCCGACGCGAACGGTAACGCGCAACAATCGTCATGCCAGGGGCAAGCTGTTCCAGAGGGACGTCTTCATCCGGAAAAATCCATTTCGGATCAAAGTTCTCGGTCGGCACCGGCAAGGGCTCGGTGGCGACGAACAAACCGTCCACCCGCCGCAGCAGCAGCCCGCCATAAATAGAGCGCCCTGAGGTACCCAACCGAGTCTGGGCATAACGCACAGCATCATCGGTATTGACGAATGCCGGGCTCAAGGCCCGACGAATGAAATCGGCATAGGGTATCCAGTCCACGCCCAGCTTGCCCTGCTCGTCCCAGCACTCATTGGGCTCGATCACACTCAACCAACATAGCGTTGCAACTTTGACGACGAAATCCCTGGGGTTCAACAACCCGCTGGCCAGGGCCGTGTGTACATCCTCACAACTCGCCGGCTTCGGCCAACATCGGAATGTACTCTTCGAATACATCAATATACTGGCCTGTGTTTTCTACAATGAAGTTTAGAAGTTCCAGCTCCTTGGGTGAACGGCTGGTCACGTACTTGAGGAGGGAACCTTCAGGCCCGGACAAGTAATGCGCCGCTGCCACGCTACGCAGCCGGATGATGTACTCCATGTCAGTACGCGAAAAAATCCCGCGAATGATCGTGCGCTGATCAGTTGTCCAGGTTCCGACGTCGAACTTGTTATTTCCATAAGGATGGGAGTGGTAGAACGCCATGCAGGAGTAACCTGCCGGGAGGATGAGCTTGCCGTCATCCCCCACGGCGCAGACATCGGCCGGAACAAAAGATGCAGATGCACCCGGGATCGGGGTGGTCGCGAAGTAACGGTTGCCGCGCTTGAGAATCGCCCCTCCATATTCTCTGTCACGTCGCTCGCCTATTCGCTCATGCGCCCGATACGCGGCATCATCGGCACTGACAAATGCGGGGCTGAGGGGTGGAAGCGGCGGTGCAGGTGACCCCAAGGGATGTGCGTCATCCATCATTGTGAAACTCCCTGAAAACGATTGAAAGAAGCTGGAAATCTTCAACCCTCACAAGGTCCAGCAGGCACAACATAGTTATCGCATTGACAGAAGCCAGCACCGCCGATAAACAGCCTTAGGCTCGCGGCTCAGCCGGAGGCAGCCCGACACGAGCCCCGAACCGCGTGGTTAAAACTCATCCTTCTCTCGATGAAAACCATCGTCTTGCTTCGTCTGCTCCGGGAGAGCCATGGCACGGGGAGCGCCCTCAATCAAGCCTTTTCGTGTCCAGAAACTGCCAGCACGCACCACGTTCAACGTTCTGTAAGGCGTCATCAGTTCCAGCATCTCGCGGGCCTCATACGCACCTATGTGTTCGAACTGATGGACCATCGTCTCCTCCCGCGAGTCGACGCTGAAATCCGGGGTGTACCGTAGCAACCCGCCGTCGCGTGTCGACAGGTAGTAATTCTGAACGTCGAAATACCCTCTCAGGCCGCGGGTGTATCGCCAGATATAAATCCAGGAAATGAAGTTGACCCCCAGTGACTTGGAAGGGTCGTTCTTGCTCTGGGCAAAGTCGGATTTGTAAAACTGATGGGTCATGACAATACGGTGCCCGTCCGGGTACTCGGGAAGCGGCACATTGTGGTCGCTGGTCGAGATTCTGCTGGGCTTCCAGAAAAGGCGCTCCTCGGCACTGGGAACGGCGTTGGCGTCGTTGTCTACCAAAGGCTCGACGGCTACATAGGCACGCCTTAGCACATCTTCAAGAATCGCCCCCAGGTAATCGTTCCCTTTGTAGGGGCCGACCAGATGTTGCGTATAACGCGCGGCATCGTCCGAATGCAGGAAAACCGGGCTCAAGGCTAAACGAAAGTCATGGTAGGGAGACACAGGCGTCGCCTTGTACGGCACCCATTGCGCGGTGACCCAGGTGGTTTCGAACCAGAATGGGCTGCCCAGCAATACCCTTAGCTTGTTGCCTGCGGCGACCTTGCGAATGTAGTGCAGCAGCGGCACGGCTCCGCTGTGCAGTTCACCGCCGTAACGGGATGCTGCCTCCACGGTGGCCAGCTCGGCAGCCGGCCGGGTGGTGTCAAGCATCAGCAGCGCGCCATCGGCACATGAAAGATAAAGAGGCACACGGCCGTACTCAGCCGCCGCCAATCCTTTTAACAAGTCCAGTGGCCAGAAAAAATGAGCGGACGGGCTTGAATCTCCGGCCTGTGGCAGCACGCGGGCACGCAGGTAGACACCATAGACGGTGAACCCTTGAGGCAACTTCCCCTCAACAAATACATGGTTGAGCTTAAAGCCTTCGGCATCGTGCAGGGGCAACGGCAGCGTCCCCACAAAATGCGCCTGATTCGAGGACTTGAGAATAAAACCGAACGCCAAGTGATCGCGTTCCGGACTCAGGCGATGCACATAGCGTGCGACATCCAATGGCTGGGTGAACAGCGGGCTCAACCCTGCATCCGCTTGCGCCGGCACACCAGCGATCATTTCCAGCGCCTGGGAGTATGCCCTGAGGGCAGTCACGGTGCGCGACGGCCCCCATAGTTCACTGCCTTGCAGTACAACCAGTTCCCCCGCATAAGCCAACCGATTGACCCACTCTTCAGGTTGCAGGGTACAGTCACGAATCTGTTCTTCAATCGGGTTGTACCGATGCCATTGCGCTTGAGCAGAGGCCAGGTTGAGTTCGGCCGCCAACGCCAGTTGCCTCGCGCCGCCATCGAAACGATAACGCAGCAGCGCACCGTCGTTACACATCAAGTAGTCGATACGGGGGCTGGATGTTGCATCCCGGGCCCGCTCCCTGAGCACCTGCGTCACAAACGCAGTGGAGAACATATTGCGGTATACGTTCCATTGCGTATCGGTGGTCGGAAACTGCGGCTCGTATGCACTGCAGCTATGATAAAAAGCCACCACGGTACTGCCTCCCAGGAACAACCCCTTAGCCACCAACTCGTTTGAGCGAACCCACTGCACATCGAAGTTTTCGACGTGTACCACCAAGGGCTCGGTGGCGACGAACAGGCCTGCACTTGATCTGAGGATCAAGCCGCCATAGACCTTGTCCCGTCTCGCGCCCAGGCGCATCGAGGCATAACGTGCTGCATCGTCGGCACAGGAAAAGGCCGGGCTCAGACGGCGACGCAACACCCGTAAAAACGGCACCCAGTGCGCATCCACCTTGCCTGGCGTGCTCCAGCATTCACTCTCCAGGATCACGTGTAGCTGCCCGCTGCCGGCCACCCGCGAGACAAAATCGGTGGTGGATATCTCAGTGCTGTCGAGCCCGCGCTTGAGGGTCGACAGGCCCAGCTTCGTATCGGTGCCAAACACCCCATCACGGGTGCCGGCTTCATACGCCAACATAGCCCCTTCCAGCGTTGCGATATGCACCACCAGCCGCTGCGACAGCGGTAACCGTCGGACACCGACGTTATCGTAAAGGGCTGCGTGCAGATCGTCAGGCGCGATGAAATGGCGAGCCAACCAACGCCCGGAGGCCGACACATCCTCCGGCAAACGCACGGTGGATGCGTAAAAGCTGTCAACTTCAAACCCCACCTGCTGCAGCGGCTCGCCAAAACGGCAGGTATACAGCAACTGGTCGAGTAACTCGGCCGACACACTCTGCGTTACCGCGTACTGCTCCAGGGTTCGATGCCGCAGCACCACACCCAGGCCAACAGGGCTGCGCCCATAGCGATCCAGGGTGCGTTCATGCGCGTCCCGCACCGCCTCCGTTGCCGAGGCAAACACCGGGCCCAACAGGGGTGTTTCAGGCAGGCGCGACGCGTCAGTGCCCAACGCCGGCTCCCAGTCTTCGGGCAAATCGCCTACCGGGCCCCAGAGTGGGTTGGCAAGTACCACGCGCAACCGTCCCAGGTAAGCCTGCTCACGCACAAAGGCACTGGGCACAAGCATGCCTTGCGATAGCTCTCGCGCCACGGTGCTACTACCGGCCGAAGGCGTTACCCGCTCCAGCAACTCGCGTTCGGTATACGACTCAAGCGCTTGCGATGTATAGGCCAGCAAACTGTTTACCGAACCTGAAAGGTAGGCGCGCGCAACCACCTTGTGATTTGAGAGCAGCGTATAAATATCGGTGTCCATGAACATTTGCGCTGCGACTCGAGCCTCGTTGTCACGCAGGCTCTGAGCCGCATCAGGCTGTATTCTGGCGCAGAACAGGGCGTACAGTAGGCAGCCTGCCGTCAACATGATCGGCTCGCCCTGGGCGTCCAACGGGTAGACCGCATCCAGTGCAAAACGCGGCTGGTTTGTGCTGACAGGTTCAGTGACGACAAAACGTTGATCATCGCGCTGGAGAATCAGCGCAGCGCAGTTGGACAGACGACGGTAATCCAGTCGCCCATGGGCATACCTGGCCGCATCATCAGCCGTCACAAAGGCGGGGCTCAGCGGCGGCTGCCTATTGGAGTAGGGCTTCCAGCCTGACGTCAGGATCGCCTTTTCATCCCAGACATTACTGGTACGCAGGACCTCAAGCGCTCCAATCCCGGCAACCCGCAACACATAGTCGTGCGCCGACAATACGCCAGTACGCATGTGTTCTTCGCTGCCATCGTCTTTGAATACGCCCTGAGGATCCTCGACAAACAACGTCGTCTCCTGCTGCGAACCACGAAGGGTATACCGCAACAAAGCATGGTCACGGGTTTGAAAATACAGGCTCGTCGGGTAATCGTCGTTACGCACGCCGGTATTGGCTCGAAGCTGACCAATCCCCGCCGCCAACTGCGACGCCGAAAACATCACTTTGTACAGCCACGGTTGCGGCACGGCGGGCGCAACCTCCTGAACGGCCGGCACAGTGGCGTAAGCGCCCTGCACAGAGCAATGCTCAGGCAAGCTGACCCCGCCACTGGCCTGGGCTGGAAACAACGCCTTCAGAAGAAACCACGGTTGCGCTGCCTGCACCGGCCAGGTGGCGACATAACCTTGAGCACACTTGAGAATAAAGCCGCTGACCCCTGGCCCGGCTGCAGCCCTATCGTCCAAGGCCACCGTGGCCGCCTTTTCGGCTAGTGCATACACCCGAGTACACAACGGTAACGCTTCAACTTTTGACGTCACGGCAGTGCCAGGCGCCCAGGTCGAGGGGACCCTGCCCCGTACGCCGCCCCACTCATCAGTGGCCACCACCACCCACAGCTCACCTGCGGCGGCGCATTCAAGGATAAACGAATGCACAAACTTGTAGTGCCGAGGCGCCTGGCCATTCCATTCTTGCACCAACTGGTCGTGCAAGACCTGCTCGACGGCATTGCCGCTGGCGACATACTTGATCAAGGACCCATCCGGCCCCGACAGATAATGGACCGGCACCGACTCACCCATGGCGATGTTAAACAGCATTTCCGAAGAGGTGAACGAACCGAGGAGGAATCGCACCTGCGAGTCCGACAAGCCTGTGCTGCGCATCTGCTCATGTACGAACTGATGTGAGTGGTAAATCGCAACTACTTTGAACCCCTTGGGTGCAACGGGATGCCCAGACTTATCTGCTGATAACACCGTTTCAAAATAGAACCGAGGCATCTCGCCGTGGCGAGGTTCGGTCGCGCGGAAAAGCCCCTCTTTGTCCTGCAGTATCACCCCGCCGTACTCCCATTCCACGGTATGGCGGATACGGCGGTGCGCCCAATACGCGGCGTCGTCGGCACTGATAAAAGGTGGGCTCAGGGGAGGCAATTCAACAGGATGGCTTGGGGTGACGGCAATTGTGTCCATAAGGTACTCGCTGGCAAGAAGGTCCAAGGCACAAAAGGCGCGCCTGGTGGCCTCATCCTGGAACGCTCCTGCGTGACGCTAGCGCTGCATATCTATGCCTGCGCCCTTTTTAAGGGCTCTGCGCGCACTCGACGAGCTATACGGCGCCAAGTTGGTGCGCTGCATAGCCACCTTGGCCGGGCAACCCTCATTGATATTCACACTGCACGCCGTAGGCACAGCCTTTGCAAAGTGCTGAGTATCTGCCCCATAAAAAAACTATCGGTTTACGGAGATCGCACCATGCAGCGTCGCAGCTTGATCAAGGCTTTCACTTTGTCGGCATCCATTGCAGCCATGGGTTTGACCTGGACCGTCCAGGCCGCTGAGACCATCAAGGTCGGCATCCTGCACTCGTTGTCCGGGACCATGGCGATCTCCGAAACCTCGCTTAAAGACATGGCGCTGATGACCATCGACGAGATCAACGCCAAAGGCGGTGTGAACGGCAAGATGCTCGAACCGGTGGTGGTCGATCCGGCTTCCAACTGGCCGCTGTTCGCGGAAAAAGGCCGGCAGCTGCTGACCCAGGACAAGGTCGCCGTAGTGTTCGGCTGCTGGACCTCGGTATCGCGCAAATCCGTACTGCCGGTGTTCGAAGAACTCAATGGCCTGCTGTTCTATCCGGTGCAGTACGAAGGCGAAGAGATGTCGCCCAACGTGTTCTATACCGGTGCAGCGCCGAACCAGCAGGCGATCCCGGCAGTGGAATATTTGATGAGCGAAGAAGGCGGCAGCGCCAAGCGTTTTTTCCTGCTGGGCACCGACTACGTCTACCCGCGCACCACCAACAAGATCCTGCGCTCGTTCCTGCATTCCAAAGGCGTGGCGGATAAGGATATCGAAGAGGTCTACACCCCGTTCGGCCATGCCGATTACCAGACCATCGTCGCCAACATCAAGAAATTCTCCGCCGGCGGCAAGACCGCGGTGGTCTCCACCGTCAATGGCGACTCCAACGTACCGTTCTACAAAGAGCTGGCCAACCAGGGCTTGAAAGCCACCGAAGTACCGGTGGTGGCGTTCTCGGTGGGCGAAGAAGAACTGCGCGGCATCGACACCAAACCACTGGTGGGCAACCTGGCGGCGTGGAATTACTTCCAGTCGGTGGAGAACCCGGTCAACCAGAAATTCGTCGCCGACTGGAAAGCCTACGCCAAGAAGCACAACCTGCCGGGCGCAGACAAAGCCGTGACCAACGACCCGATGGAAGCCACCTATGTGGGCATCCATATGTGGGCCCAGGCGGCAGAGAAAGCCAAGTCCACCGACGTCGACAAAGTGCGCGAAGCCCTGGGCGGGCAGACCTTCGCCGCACCGTCGGGCTTTACCCTGACCATGGACAAGACCAACCACCACCTGCACAAGCCGGTGATGATCGGCGAGATCCAGGCCGACGGGCAGTTCTCGGTGGTGTGGCAGACCGAAGCGCCGATTCGGGCACAGCCGTGGAGCCCTTACATCCCGGGCAATGACAAGAAGCCGGATTACGCCGTGAAGAGCAACTAAAGTCCCCACGACTCTAATGTAGGGCATGGTCACTGTGGGAGCTGGCTTGCCTGCGATGCAAACAACTCGGTGTGCCTGACACACCGCAGCGATGCCATCGCAGGCAAGCCAGCTCCCACAGACAACCAGCGCCCACACTGTCCCCGCATGATCAGGACATTTTTGTATGCCCACTGCCCTCCACCGCTTCATCCTCGCCGTGCTGTTGTTGCTGCCTTTGGCCGCACACGCCAGCGACGCCGAAGACTTCATCAACGCCAACCCGATGCAACAAGCCAAGCTGCTCCAGGACTGGGCCGCCCAGCCTGACCCGGCGCGCATCGAACTGGTGGATGCCCTGCAACAAGGCCAGCTCAAGCTCAATGGCGAAACCAGGACCGTACGCCTGAACAACCGCCTGCGCGGCCTGATCGACAACGTTCAAGCCAGCCAGCAACTGCTCGCCGCCGACCCCAAGGTACGCCTGGCGGCAGCTCGAACCCTGCAAAAAAGCGCTGTGCCTGCGCAGTTGAAATTCCTCGACCAGCAGGTCGCCGCCGAAACCGACGAAGATGTGCACAGCGCCCTCAGCCTGGCCTTGGCCAACCTGCAACTGGTAGACACCGACCCTGCGGTGCGTCTGGCCGCCGTGCGCCTGCTCGGCAGCACCGGCGACCCGCTGGCACGCACGCGCCTCGAAGCGCTGCTCGCGCCGGGCGTGGAAACCGATGCCGCCGTGCACACCGCCGCCGAAACCAGCCTGGCCCAGGTCAAACGCAAACTGATGGTCGGCGAGATCCTCGGGCAGGCGTTCAGCGGCATGTCGCTGGGCTCGATTCTATTGCTGGCAGCACTAGGCCTGGCGATCACCTTCGGCCTGCTCGGCGTGATCAACATGGCCCATGGCGAGATGCTGATGCTCGGCGCCTACTCCACCTATGTGGTGCAGCTGATAATGCAGCGCTATGTGCCCCAGGCCATCGAGTTCTACCCGCTGATCGCACTGCCGGTGGCGTTCTTCGTCACCGCCGCCATCGGCATGGCCCTGGAACGCACGGTGATTCGTCACCTCTATGGCCGACCACTGGAAACCCTGCTCGCCACCTGGGGCATCAGCCTGATGCTGATCCAACTGGTGCGCCTGGTGTTCGGCGCGCAGAACGTCGAAGTGTCCAACCCGCAATGGCTGTCCGGCGGTATTCAAGTGCTGCCCAACCTGGTGCTGCCGTACAACCGCATCGTCATCATTGCCTTCGCGCTGTTCGTGGTGGTGCTCACCTGGTTGTTGCTGAACAAGACACGCCTGGGCCTCAACGTGCGCGCCGTCACCCAGAACCGCAACATGGCCGCCTGCTGCGGCGTGCCCACCGGGCGCGTGGACATGCTCGCCTTTGGTCTGGGCTCCGGCATCGCAGGCCTTGGTGGCGTGGCCCTGAGCCAGGTCGGCAACGTCGGCCCGGACCTGGGCCAGAGCTACATCATCGACTCGTTCCTGGTGGTGGTACTCGGTGGCGTCGGCCAGTTGGCCGGTAGCGTAATGGCAGCCTTCGGCCTGGGTATCGCCAACAAGATTCTTGAACCGCAAATCGGTGCCGTGCTCGGCAAGATCCTGATCCTCGCGCTGATCATTCTGTTTATCCAGAAACGCCCGCAAGGACTCTTCGCACTGAAAGGACGGGTGATCGACTGATGAATCAGCCATTGATGCTTACGGCCACACAAAAGGCCGGACCCAAGGTGACGATCGCCGTGGGCGCGGTGATCCTGTTCCTGCTGCTGGCGCTGCCACTGTGTTCGCTGCTGGCGACGGACAATCCACTGCATGTGTCGGCCTACACCCTGACGCTGGTGGGCAAGATCCTCTGCTATGCCATCGTAGCGTTGGCACTGGACCTGGTGTGGGGTTACGCGGGGATGTTGTCCCTGGGCCACGGTCTGTTCTTCGCCCTGGGCGGTTATGCCATGGGCATGTACCTGATGCGCCAGGCATCCGGCGACGGGTTGCCGGCGTTCATGACCTTTCTGTCCTGGACCGAATTGCCCTGGTACTGGGCGGGCACCGACAACTTTCTCTGGGCGCTGTGCCTGGTGGTGCTGGCCCCGGGATTGCTCGCGCTGGTGTTCGGCTTCTTCGCCTTCCGCTCGCGGATCAAAGGCGTGTATTTCTCGATCATGACCCAGGCCCTGACCTTTGCTGGAATGCTGTTGTTCTTTCGCAACGAGACCGGCTTTGGCGGCAATAACGGCTTTACCAATTTTCGCAGCATCCTGGGCTTTGGCATTACAGAACCTGGCACACGGGCGGTGTTGTTTGTGGCCACGGTGCTGTTGCTGGTGGCCAGCCTGTACATCGGCTGGCGCCTGGCGCAGAGCAAGTTCGGCCGCGTGCTGACCGCCCTGCGCGATGCCGAGAACCGCCTGATGTTCTGTGGTTACGACCCGCGCGGTTTCAAGTTGTTTGTGTGGGTGTTGAGCGCGGTGTTATGCGGGTTGGCGGGGGCGTTGTATGTACCGCAGGTGGGCATTATCAACCCCAGCGAAATGTCGCCGACCAACTCCATCGAGGCCGCCGTATGGGTCGCCTTGGGCGGGCGGGGCACACTGATCGGGCCATTGCTCGGCGCTGGGGTGGTCAACGGCATGAAGAGCTGGTTCACGGTGGCGTTTCCAGAGTACTGGCTGTTCTTCCTGGGGGCGCTGTTCATCATCGTCACCCTGTACCTGCCCAAGGGCGTTATCGGCCTGCTGAAGAAATGAGGAACGTCATGCTTGAACCTATTTTCGATGCGGGCAGCGGCCGCGATGCGATCGGTATCGGCCAGGCCGCAGGCAAAGGGCTCAATACCCGCCACGGCACCATCCTGACCCTGGAAGATATCAGCGTCAGCTTCGACGGTTTCAAAGCGCTGAATGACCTGAACCTGTATATCGGCGTCGGCGAATTACGCTGCATCATCGGCCCCAACGGCGCAGGCAAGACCACATTGATGGATGTGATCACCGGCAAGACCCGGCCCAGCCACGGCAGGGCCTGGTTCGGCGAAACCCTGGATCTGACCAGCATGAGCGAAGTGCAAATCGCCCAGGCCGGTATCGGCCGCAAGTTCCAGAAACCCACGGTGTTCGAAGCCCTCAGCGTGTTCGAAAACCTGGAGCTGGCGCAGAAGACCGACAAGTCGGTGTGGGCCAGCCTGCGGGCGCGCCTGAGTGGCGAGCAAAAAGACCGCATCGATGAAGTACTCGACACCATCCGCCTGACTGCCTCGGTGCATCGACCCGCGGGTTTACTGTCCCACGGCCAGAAGCAGTTCCTGGAAATCGGCATGTTGCTGATGCAAGACCCGCAACTGTTGCTGCTCGACGAACCGGTGGCCGGCATGACCGACGCCGAAACCGAATTCACCGCCGAACTGTTCAAGCGCCTGGCCGGCAAGCATTCGTTGATGGTGGTGGAGCACGACATGGGCTTTGTCGGCTCCATCGCTGATCACGTCACCGTGTTGCACCAGGGCAGCGTATTGGCCGAAGGGTCGCTGGAACAGGTGCAGGAAAATGAGCGGGTGATCGAGGTTTACCTCGGTCGCTAAGGAGAACTGAACATGCTGCAAGTCGACAAACTGCACCAGTACTACGGCGGTAGCCACATCCTGCGCGGGCTGTCCTTCGAGGTGAAAATCGGCGAAGTCACCTGCCTGCTCGGCCGCAACGGCGTGGGCAAGACCACCCTGCTCAAGTGCCTGATGGGCTTGCTGCCGGCCAAGGAGGGCGCGGTGAATTGGGAAGGCAAGGCCATCACCGGCTTCAAGCCGCACCAGCGTGTCCATGCCGGGATCGCTTACGTGCCTCAGGGCCGGGAGATTTTTGGCCGGCTGACGGTGGAAGAAAATCTGCTGATGGGCCTGTCGCGCTTCCCCGGTTCCGAAGCCAGGGAAGTGCCCGCGTTCATCTACGAGCTGTTTCCGGTGTTGCTGCAGATGAAGCATCGACGCGGCGGCGATTTGTCCGGGGGCCAGCAGCAACAGTTGGCGATTGGCCGCGCCCTGGCCAGCCGCCCGCGCCTGCTGATCCTCGATGAGCCCACCGAAGGTATCCAGCCGTCGGTGATCAAGGAGATCGGTGCGGTGATCAAGAAGCTTGCCGAGCGCGGCGACATGGCGATCCTGCTGGTGGAGCAGTTCTACGACTTCGCTGCCGAACTGGCCGACCACTACCTGGTGATGTCGCGCGGTGAAATCGTGCAGCAGGGCCGCGGTGAAAATATGGAGAGCGAAGGTGTACGCGGCCTCGTAACCATCTAATCTGTGGCGTCACGACATTAAGCCAAAAACCATGAACCTGCCCGTTTCCCCTGCCCTGTTCACCCCCAGCTGGCACGCCGCGCTGGAGCTCGGCTACGCGCGTTTCGGCGACACCACGCGCCCGGTATTGCGCCGCCACCTGGGCCCGCTGCGCGTGCAAAAGCACCTGTACGCCGAAGGCCCCCAGGTGTGCCAGCACATCATCGTGCACCCGCCCGGAGGAATTGCAGGTGGCGATCGCCTGGATATCAGCGCCCACGTCAGCGCCGGTGCCTGGGCGCAGTTGACCAGCCCCGGCGCAGCCAAGTGGTATCGCGCCAGCGGCCCGGCGTTTCAGCAAGTCGAGTTGACCGTCGAGGCCGGCGCGACGCTCGAATGGCTGCCTCAGGAAACCATCGTGTTCAGCGCCGCCCAGGCCGAACTGACCACGCGTATTGAGCTGCAAGGCGATGCGCGGTTGTTCTACTGGGATGTGGTCGCTCTGGGGCGCCCGGCCAGTGGCGAGCGGTTCGACCTCGGCCACTTTCAATCACACCTGGATATTCGCCGCGACGGCCAGTTGCTCTGGCATGAGCGCCAGCGCATTGTGGGCGCCGATGGGTTGCTGGATTCGCCCATCGGGTTGGACGGGCAGCCGGTGTTTGCCACGTTGCTGGTGACGGGTGAGGTCGACCCTGAACTGCTTGAACAATGCCGCTCGCTGCCCCACGCAGTGCGCGGCGATTTGACCCAACTGCCCGGGCTGCTGGTGGCGCGTTGCCTGGCCGAGGAAGCGCTGTTGGCGCGGGGGTGGTTGATTGATTTATGGCGATTGCTGCGCCCAGCCGTACTGGGCCGCGAAGCGGTATCACCGAGAATCTGGAGCACATGAAGAATGCATTTAAAGGACCTTGAACCATGGACCTGACCCCACGGGAAAAAGACAAACTGCTGATCTTCACCGCAGGCCTCGTCGCCGAGCGGCGCCTGGCGCGCGGTGTGAAGCTCAACTATCCGGAAACCATCGCCTATATTTCCGCCGCGTTGATGGAAGGCGCCCGCGATGGCCGCACCGTGGCCGACCTGATGCACTACGGCACCACCCTGCTCAGCCGCGAACAAGTGATGGAAGGCATCCCGGAAATGATCCCGGACATCCAGGTGGAGGCCACCTTTCCCGACGGCACCAAACTGGTGACCGTACACCAGCCCATTGCATGAGGCACCGCGATGATTCGTGATGCAACCGAACACGACCTGCCGGCGATCCGCGCTATCTACAACGACGCGGTACAGAACACCACGGCGATCTGGAACGAACAGCCGGTGGACCTGGCAAACCGCCAGACCTGGTTCAGCGCACGCCAGGCGCAGCAGTACCCGATCCTGGTCGCGGTGGAAAACGATGAAGTCATCGGCTACGCCTCATTCGGCGACTGGCGACCTTTCGAAGGCTTTCGCTATAGCGTCGAACACTCGGTGTACGTGCGCAATGACCAGCGCGGCAAAGGCCTCGGTCCACGCCTGATGCAGGCCCTGATCGAGCGCGCGCGCAGTTGCGGCAAACACGTGATGGTTGCGGCCATCGAAAGCGGCAACCAGGCGTCCATCCACCTGCATGAACGCCTGGGCTTCATCACCACCGGGCACATGCCGCAAGTGGGCATCAAGTTCGGCCGCTGGCTGGACCTGACCTTTATGCAACTGACCTTGAACCCGGGCGCCGAACCGCCCAAGGAGTGAGATCGATGAACGCTGCACAACTGCGTCGAGTCAATGCTGAAAGTTTTGCCCATTACCGCCTGGGCTTGATCGAGTTGTTGCTGGACGCGGTGCAGCATGGCGCGTCGGTGGGCTTTATGGCCGACTTCGATGAGGCCCAGGCCCGCGAGTATCTGACCGGCGTGCAAGCCGGTATCGAAGACGCCAGCCTGCTGCTGTGGGTGGTAGTACGCGACGAGCAGGTGATCGCCAGCGTGCAACTGGCGCTGTGCCAAAAAGCCAATGGCCTCAACCGCGCCGAAGTGCAAAAGTTGCTGGTGCACAGCAGCGCCCGCCGCCATGGCCTGGGCCAGCAATTGATGCACAGCCTGGAGCTCGCCGCACGCCAGCACAAGCGCGGCCTGCTGTATCTGGACACCGAGGCTGGCTCCGGCGCCGAAGCCTTCTATCAGTCGCTGCGCTACATCAAGATCGGTGAGCTGCCCGACTACTGCCAAAGCCCGGACGGGCGCTACAGCCCGACCGCCATCTACTACAAGACCCTGGGGCAACCGGCATGATTCCTGGTGAATATCAGATCCAGCCTGGCGAGATCGAACTGAATGTCGGCCGCCGCACCGTCACCTTGAGCGTGGCCAATAGCGGCGACCGGCCGATTCAGGTGGGCTCGCATTACCATTTTTTCGAGACCAATGACGCGCTGGAATTTGACCGTTCAGCGAGCCGCGGTATGCGCCTGAATATTCCGGCAGGTACGGCGGTGCGGTTTGAGCCGGGGCAGCGTCGGGAGGTGGAGTTAGTCGATTTGAGCGGCGAGCGCCGGGTGTTCGGGTTTGCCGG
The DNA here is from genome assembly GCF_015277575.1 of Pseudomonas sp. OST1909. Lineage (NCBI taxonomy): Bacteria > Pseudomonadati > Pseudomonadota > Gammaproteobacteria > Pseudomonadales > Pseudomonadaceae > Pseudomonas > Pseudomonas sp. OST1909. The sequence continues at coordinate 864,090 of NZ_CP063780.1, read as the reverse complement.
TCGGATTATGGGCGACCTCTAGGGCCTCATCGCAGGCAAGCCAGCTCCCACCTTTTGACAGTGTTCACAAATCAACATGTGAGGGCGGGCTTGCCCGCGATAGCGATCTCACATTCAACACAATTAATCAGGGCAACCCCATGAAAATCAGCCGCCAAGCCTACGCCGACATGTACGGCCCCACTGTCGGTGACAAGATCCGCCTGGCCGACACCGAGCTGTTTGTCGAAGTCGAACAGGACTTCACCGTCTATGGCGAAGAAGTCAAATTCGGCGGCGGCAAGGTGATCCGTGACGGCCAGGGCCAGAGTCAGTTGCTCGCCCATGAGGTAGTGGACACCCTGATCACCAACGCGCTGATCATTGATCACTGGGGCATCGTCAAGGCTGACGTTGGCTTGAAGAACGGACGCATCCACGCCATCGGCAAGGCCGGCAACCCGGATATCCAGCCCGGCGTGACCATGGCCATCGGCGCCAGCACCGAAGTGATCGCCGGTGAAGGCATGATCCTCACTGCCGGCGGCATCGACAGCCACGTGCATTTCATCTGCCCGCAGCAGATTGAAGAGGCGCTGACCAGCGGCGTCACCACCATGATCGGTGGCGGCACCGGCCCTGCCACTGGTACCAATGCCACTACTTGCACATCCGGCCCGTGGCACCTTGCGCGGATGCTGCAGGCCAGCGACTCGTTCCCGATGAACATAGGTTTTACCGGTAAGGGCAACGCCAGTTTGCCGGAGCCGTTGATCGAGCAGGTCAAGGCCGGCGCCATCGGTTTGAAGCTGCATGAAGACTGGGGCACCACACCCGCCAGCATTGATAACTGCCTGAGCGTGGCCGATCAATACGACGTACAGGTGGCGATCCACAGCGACACCCTTAACGAGTCCGGCTTCGTCGAAACCACCCTCGCCGCCCTCAAGGGCCGCACCATCCACACCTACCACACCGAAGGTGCCGGTGGCGGCCATGCGCCGGACATCATCAAGGCCTGCGGTTTCCCCAACGTGCTGCCCAGCTCCACTAACCCGACGCGGCCGTTCACACGCAATACCATCGACGAACACCTGGACATGCTGATGGTCTGCCATCACCTGGACCCGAGCATTGCCGAAGACGTGGCCTTCGCCGAGAGCCGCATCCGCCGCGAGACCATCGCCGCCGAAGACATCCTGCACGACCTCGGCGCATTCTCGATGATCAGTTCCGACAGCCAGGCCATGGGCCGTGTCGGCGAGGTGATCACACGCACCTGGCAGACCGCCGACAAGATGAAAAAGCAGCGCGGCGCCCTGCCCGGCGACGGTCCCGGCAATGACAACTTCCGCGCCAAGCGTTATATCGCCAAGTACACCATCAACCCGGCAATCACTCACGGTGTCAGCCATATCGTCGGTTCGATTGAAGTGGGCAAGTGGGCCGACCTGGTGCTGTGGCGCCCGGCGTTCTTCGGCATCAAGCCGACCCTGATCCTCAAGGGAGGCGCGATTGCCTCAAGCCTGATGGGCGATGCCAACGCCTCGATCCCCACGCCACAACCAGTGCACTATCGCCCGATGTTCGCCAGCTTCGGCAGCTCGCTGCATGCCACCAGCCTGACCTTTATCAGCCAGGCCGCCCAGGACGCCGGCCTGCCCGAGGCCCTGGGATTGAAGAAGCAGATTGCAGTGGTCAAGGGTTGCCGCGATGTGCAGAAAACCGACCTGATCCACAACGACTACCTGCCGGATATCGAGGTTGATCCACAGACCTATCAGGTCAAGGCCGACGGGCAGTTGTTGTGGTGTGAACCGGCCGATGTGCTGCCCATGGCCCAGCGCTACTTTTTGTTTTAGGTAACCACCTCAGCCACGTCCAGCGGATGCTCAAGCAACTCCTGACGGGTCAGTGTCTCGATCAGCACCGCCTCGCTGATCTGCAATTGCGCCTGAAGCTCTCTGGCCCGTTGATCGTAAAGAGCCTCGGTGATCGCTTTGGATTCAAACCTGCTCCGCAAGTCTTCCAACTGGTCGTGAAACGGAGTGCGCAGTTCGTCAAATTGCACGGGGTATTTGCCTTTCAGGTAATCCTGCCAAAAGTCCCTGGACAGCAGCGCCTGAAGCTCTTGCGCAGAGTTATCCAGGGCTTTGATCGTCTCATAGGCAGTATCGAGCATTGATGAGGTAACGCCGCCCAAGTTTGTATGCACGACCCCCTGCGGCTGCCCCGGTAGCTGGAGCCGATCCTTGAGGCCGTAACGGTACGCCAGTCGGATCTCAACCTCTTCGTCCAGGCGTTCGGTATGGGGCAACTTGTCGTCCGCCGACACGCTGGGGTCATTGACGATGGCTTCGCTGCGCTGGATATCCGCCGACGCGATCTTGTCCACTTCGTGCAGGCGGAACAAGCCCCTGGATAACCTTGCCAATTGCAGGCCCTGGGTCTGATCGGTGGCCTGCAAACGAGCCTTGTAGGCCAGCGTGCGCACTTCCAGGTTACTGAAGGAGAAAGCCGCAAGGTCACAACACCCTGGCTCGCCGGCCAGGTCGAGGAGTTCCGTGCGCAGGGTTTTCGATTCGACGGTGTCCTGGGTGATGCTTTCGATCACTTCCCAGACGCGGCGCTGCATGTCAGCGTGGTCGGTGACAGTCGGTTCCAGACGCTCAAGGATGTCAAAAAACGGGGCGACCCTCGGTATGCGCTCCAATGCCCCCCATAGGAGTCGTTTGCTACTCGCGTCTTGCGGGGACATGCCTTGGGACCAACGCAGAAATGGATCCTGCGGGCCGTCTGCGGATGCCTCACGGTCAGGGGCAATATCAGCCGTCAACCGTAGCGTGTTCGGAAGATCCTCAGACATCAACCCGGCTTCCTCAAGGCGCCGGCTATATTCGTGGACTTGTCGCCGGGTTTGCTCGGTCAACGGGTTCTCGCTGATATCCGTCACACGAGTCACGCGCGCCGTCTGCGCCAACTGCTCATCCGACGGTGCAATGACTGAGTCCGGGATAGTGGTAATACTGTTCTCGCTCAGATCGACCCGTAGCAGGTTCGTCCGTTCAACCAATCCTGCAGGCCAGGTATCAATCCCCGCATTGCTCATCTGCAAGGTACGCAAATCGGTCATCTGGCTGAAATCCGGCGTCAGGCCGAGGAAGTTATCATCGAGTATCAAGTCACGAAGTGTCGATCGCGAGGACAGGAGAGCAACCGACTCGGCAGTCAAGCGGATGCGGTTGTTTTGCAGAGACAAACGGGTCAATTCGTTCATATTCCCCACGGCTGGCGGCAACTCGAACAAATGGTTATCCGACATGTCCAGCGAGCGCACACCGCGGCACTGCGCCAGGAAACGTTCTGGTGACGTGCGCAGGTTCAGATGGTTCAGTTTGAGTACCGTCGGACGGATGAAACTCTCGCCAAGGTCGGGCAGGCTCGGCAGGCGCAACCCACTAAGGTCCAGTTCGATATCGATGAGCGTACCGTCGCTGGCCGGAACGAGGGGGTTATCCGCTCTCCAGCAGTTCGTGATACGGCGCGTGGCGTGATAACGACCGTTGAATTCCAGCAGACGCTCATTTGGCCCGACGCGCTCATTACTCTGACGCTCGATGGAGAGGTTCCAGGCTATTAACTGACGCTTGAGCGCTTTAAATTCCTGCTCACGCTGGGCCAGCACGGCATCAGCGCGCTCGCCCAGCGCCCAGATCATCTTCCGGGATACGAGCACGCCATTGTCGGGATAAAGTTTCTGCATGACCGCAAGCCTTGGGTTACCACTGTCAAAGGCACCCTCAAGGGCTCCTTGCAGCAGTTCGGGCCGTGTTTGCGTCAGCGTCTGCCAGTAGCGATCGAACTGCTGCCAATAGTCGGTGGGAAACCTATTGCCCTCAAGGAGCAGGACGTTGTTTGTGCGAGCGATCGCTTCAACCTGTTCAGGCAGGGGTGTCAAATGTTCTGGTGGAACCGCCTGCAGGCGGTTTTCGGATAAATCGACACGTCTCAATCCAGTCAGTGCGGTTAATCCCGAGGGCCACTGCTCAATCTGCGCATTCCTCAGGTTCAACTCCGCCAGGTCTGGCATACCACTGACATCGGGGGCTACACCCAGCGGGTTACTGCGCAGATCAAGCGTCACAAGGGTGCTGAGGTTGCTCAGCATACGGCTGGTTGGGGGGGTCGACTTAAGATTATTGCCGGTCAGGTTCAACGAAGTCAGGGAGCGCATTTCACCGATAGCGCCGGGTAACTCGGTAAGCCCGCAACCGATCAGGGCCAAATGCTTGACGTGGGTGAACGATGCAAGGAAAGCATCAGACTTGCCGGTCCAACGGGTACCGTAGATCTCAAGTCCCTCAACGTGGCTGAAGTCGGCGCTGAGTAACGGTAGTTCCAGATCGCCCCTCATCATCAGCTTCAGGGGGCCTTGATTCATACGCCGCCAGTGATTCTTGATCTCTCTGGCTAAATCGGACGCGCCGGGAAAGTCGGCATCGCCAGGCGGCCCACTGGCGTAAACCCAGGTATCCAACTCCCTCGTCAACGTTTTGAGCTCAGTCTTCCAGTGTGTCAACCCACCGTCGACATCGTCGCCCAATGTGAGAACAAACGCATCGACGGCCTCCTCGTCCATCAAAGGGAACAGATCGGTGACCTGCTCGTGCACTAAATCGACATCGCTATCGCTGGACGCCTGTCGGCTGGATCCGCCGCCACCGCCAAGTAGTCTCAGTGTCGAATCAAGCGTCGGTTTGCGCACCGGATGCTCCAGCAACACCGTGCGCAGCGGCTCACGAGGCAACGGCGATTGCTGGATCGCGGCCTTCAACTGCTGTGCATCGGTGACCCCAAGGCTCTGGCGTTCGGAGGTGGACAACAAGTCCCAGATCGCTCCAAAAAAATCCCTGGGCATGGGCGCTTCGAACAACCCATTGTCCTTGAGCACCAGGGTCTTGGTGGTGGTTGAATCCGGGGAACCGATGGCATCCAGCAGCGTGCCTTGGGCCGAGTAGTGACGCAACTCCACCCGCGTTCCGCGCTGCCATCCAGGCAAGATTTCCAGGGTACGCAAGGCCAGACGCTGGCTATCAATACCTGCCAGCGTGTCCAGGTACAGGCCTTCATAGGCACGTGATACGCGAACTTCCTGCTCAAGCCACCTCGCCTGTTCAATGCTTTCCTCGGGCAGAAACCCGCTATCCCGAAAGGTCTGCAACTGCTCAGCCCTCAGCCTTCTGAGCAACTCAGTGGCCATCGACGCCGGCAGCCTGGGGTAAGTCGCCATGACCAGGCGTACATCAGGATCGTTCGTGGCATTCAAGGCCTGGTAGCGCTCTTCGACCAGCGAGCCCTTAAAGGTATCGACGACGTTGGCGATGTGTTCACGCAGCTTGCCGGCCCGCACCGCCAGCGACTCTTCGGCACTGCCGGGGATTTCCCTGAGCGCCGGTTCCACGCCTTGCAAGCTGTACAGCACCTGATTGAGCAACTCACCGCCCGCCAACTGGCTTTCACTGACCTCCACTACGCGCCTGGAGGCGTCCCCGAAGGTCTCCTCCCACAACACCCTGCTGTTGCTGCCACTGACCCTGACCCGTAACGGCGCATCAGGCAACATCCCTCGTCGACGCATGATTTGCAGTTGCAGCACGGGGTCGGCTTGAGCATAGACAGCCGGGTCGCTACTTTTCATTTGCTCGACAAACGTCGTCAGTTCCTGATGAGCCTTGAAGTGCTGGATCGTGTCATCCAACAGCAAAGGCACCGGGTCATGCTCAACAAACGTCTGGCGCAAGACGTCTTCCTCGACACCGCTGGCCATACGGGCCTGTTCCAGCGTTTGGGCGTCAAGCCCACGCTGTTCCAGCCCCAGGCGCCTCATCAGGGTCGGTTTGTCCCAGGTCAGCGGCTGCTCGAACTCATGGCTCCAGACGCCAGCATGGTTATGTTCCAGCACCGGCTCATACGCACCAGGGCGGTTGGGGTGCTGGATACGATACTGGCCGGTGACGGAGTTCTGCCCAACCCGGTAGTGGTCACCCTCATGGGGCAAAATCAACTGGCCGTCGTGCGAGTAAAGGCCCAAAGCGTCTGGCTTGGCACCTGCGGCCAGTTCGACAGGCACCTTATAGGGCGCAAGATCAGGCTTGCACAGGCGAGTCTTGCCGCCGGGCAACGTGACGGTTTTGAGCCGTTCAATGAACGGTGACACTGTGAAGTGGAACGCCACCGCCTGCGCCGCCAGTGTCGCCAGGTTTTCCAACACATCGGTGATGTGCGCCCAGCCTGCCTCACGGTCGCCTTCGCTGAGTTCGGTCGCGCCTTCAAAGACCTCATAAAGCAGCTGACCAGCCATCACCCCGGCCATCACCAGGCCCAAGGGTGGGACGGCCATCCCCACCAGGTTCAGGCCGAACATGCCGATACTCAGGAAATGGGCTGCGCGCCTGGAACTGGATGCCTTGTCAGCATCCTCAGTGCTCACGGCCTGGTTTTGGGCATCATTAAACAGTCGCGTGCGCAGACTGGCATGGCGATACACCCACAGGTCCGCAGCCCGCCAGAGGCCGGCGATTTCGATTGCCTGAATGTTGAATTCGGGGGCGGTTATCGGAACGCGCACAGACGGTTGCGGCTCCCCCAGCGACGAGCCGGAGGTAAAAGAGGGGGCCGTCAGTAAACGCCCCCATTCCGACCGCAGCCACTGTGAGCCGAACGGTTGGGGGGGCGCATCCACCGCCAGCTCGGTCAGCCTGCGGTAGTAGTAAGCGCGATCCTTATCGGCGACAAACCGGGCAAAAAACTCCTGGTACTGCGTCGTTTGTACACCCTTCGAACGGTCGGCCCCCTGGCTGGTGCTCGCGGTCAGGCGATCAGTCAATTCGTTGCGAAACTCATTAAACGTTTCATAACGCTTGATGGGGTGGTCGGGGTGGTCAGGGATGTAGGCGATAACCCAGCACGAATAACGCTGCTTGGCGCAGGGGTCGATGATCAGACAGTCATGCAGGTGCAGGTTCATCAGGCTCAAGCAACGGTAACCGACCGCCTGGTTATCGACCATGATGTCCTTTTCACCAGCCGCCACACGCATCAGCAACGCGTAATCGGTGGCACCGATATCCCCCTTGAGCAAGGCCAGATACGCCGCCGCCTTGAAGGCATCTTTCTGGTGGCGGGTGGAGCGATCCCGAAACTCGGCGCGGACCCGTACATCATTAGGCCTCAACTGCGCCCTGAGATAAGCCTGGTATTGACGCCCCAAATCAAGGTCACGGCATAGCTGGGCGAACTCATGAATTTTCAAGGTCGTGGCGTGGCGTTCAAAGTGCCCAAGCGTATCCGGCTGGGTGATAAATCCCGAGACACTGTCGAAAAAATCCTTCTTAGCCTCCCGCGCCTCAAAGTTGCCCAGGGCAGCCTTGAGCAAGGAGAACGTCTTGCCCCTGACCCCCCCGGTTTTTCTGCCAAAGGCATCCTCAACCGGCACATACAGGCGCAACCAGGTTTGATTAACGTCCAGCGCATGGCCGGCAGCCTTCAATGCCGCTTCCAATAATGGCTGGGCGAATGCTTCCAGCGCCTGGACTTTGCTCAGGGATTTCTCCAGCTCATTCAGGGAGTGGCAACGGCTCTCCAACAGTGTGTTGAGCTGATCCTTCTGCGCTTGAGATGTGGCGCTGTACCACTCGGGGATAATCGCAGGTGTCTGCTTGAGGGCCGTGCGCCGCTCGGGTGAACTGCTGACCAGGCAGGACGGGATCGCCTGTTTGATTAACGCGTAGTGTTTTCCCTGCTCACCGGGCGGGAGCGTGGAGGGGGCTATAGCCTGAAGATCGGGCATGGGATGACAACCTTGTTATAAGAAAGATTGTCATCCTATGCAGCGCCGTTTTTGCGCTGGTGCCAACTATGTAGCCAGCCTGCTCAGAAGTGTTCGCGAGGATTGAACGCTGCCTTCTGTGCCAGCTCCTGCCACAGCGCCTTGACCTCCTCATCACTGCTCTTGGGCATCACGGCCTTGAGCTGCACAAACAGATAACCGCGCTGCCCGGCCTTGTTCAGCAGGCCATGGCCCTTGGCGCGCATGCGCTGGCCGTTCTGGCTACCGGCGGGGACCTTGAGGTTGATCTTGCCGGTGAGGGTCGGCACTGCCACTTCCGCGCCCAAGGCCAACTCCCACGGGGCCAGCGGCAGGTTGATGATCAGGTTTTCGCCATCCACTTCGAACCTGGGGTGCGGCGCAAACTTGATGATCAGGTACAGGTCGCCATTCGCTCCGCCACCGATGCCCGGTGCGCCCTGCCCTTTGAGGCGGATGCGCTCGCCGTCAGCCACGCCGGCGGGGATCTTCACGTTCAGGCTCTTGGTGGTGTTGCTCACGTGCCGGCCCGAGGCGTCGTATTGCGGCACCTGGAAGTTGATCTGCTTGGACTCGGTAGACAGTGTCTCTTCAAGGTGCACCGTCAGTTGCATCTCGACGTCCTGGCCCTTGCGCCCGGCAGGCCGGCGCTGGCCGCCACCGAAGGCATCACCACGGCCACCGAAGATCGAGCTGAAGAAGTCCGAGAAGTCCTCGGTGCCCGCACCGCCACTGTACCCACTACGACTCTGCCAGCCCGGAGGCCCCTGAAACGGCTGGCCATGCTGGCCGTATTTGCGCAATTCGTCGTACTCGGCTCGCTTGTCGGCGCTTTTAAGCGCTTCATAGGCTTCGGACGCGTCCTTGAATTTCGCTTCGGCGTCTTTTTCCTTGCTCACATCGGGGTGATATTTGCGCGCGAGCTTGCGATAGGCAGCCTTGATTTCCTTGTCATCGGCCGTCGGCTCGACACCCAGAATCTTGTAGTAATCTTTGAAATCCATCGACGGTTCACCATCCTTTATCGAGATCGCACTGCCCGGGGCGCAACGTGCGCTGGTTTGCACCTGGTGAGGGTTGCGGCCTGGGGGTACGTCAAAGTGTTATCGGCATCAGCCGTATGTAACAGATGTGGGGGCAAATCCCGTACTTTCAAGCGCGATTTAACGGATGGTTGGCCTACGCAAGCGCTTGCGACTGGCATACACTGCGCGGCCGTTTTTCAACCGGAACCCGATAGACATGAAAAACCCATCCCCAGCCCGTGCCTGCGGCATTGACTTCGGCACGTCCAACTCCACCGTCGGCTGGATCCGCCCCGGCGAGGAGACGCTTATCGCGCTGGAGGACGACAAGATCACCTTGCCGTCGGTGGTGTTCTTCAACTTCGAGGAGCGCCGCCCGGTGTACGGTCGCCTGGCGCTGCACGAGTACCTGGAAAACTACGAAGGCCGGCTGATGCGCTCGCTCAAGAGCCTGCTGGGTTCCAAACTGATCAAGCACGACACCAGCGTATTGGGCACGGCCATGCCGTTTACCGACCTGCTGGCGCTGTTTATCGGCCAACTCAAGAGCCGCGCCGAGGCCACCGCTGGCCGTGAGTTCGAGGAAGTGGTACTGGGCCGCCCGGTATTCTTCGTCGATGACGACCCGATGGCCGACCAGGAAGCCGAGAACACCCTGGTGGACGTGGCGCGCAAGATCGGCTTCAAGGACATCTCGTTCCAGTACGAACCGATTGCGGCGGCGTTCGACTACGAGTCCACCATTGAAAAAGAGGAGCTGGTGCTGATCGTCGACATCGGCGGTGGTACCTCCGACTTCTCCCTGGTGCGCCTGTCGCCGGACCGCCGTCACAACGACAACCGCCAGAGCGACATCCTCGCCACCGGTGGCGTGCACATCGGCGGTACCGATTTCGATAAGCAACTCTCGCTGGCCGGCATGATGCCGCTGTTCGGCTACGGCAGCCGCATGAAGAGCGGCGCCTACATGCCTACCAGCCACCACATGAACCTGGCGACCTGGCACACCATCAACTCGGTGTACTCGCAAAAGTCCCAGCTGGCCCTGGGCAGCATGCGCTACGACATCGAAGACACCGGCGGCATCGACCGCCTGTTCAAGCTGATCGAACAGCGCGCCGGGCACTGGCTGGCGATGGAAGTGGAAGAGACCAAGATCCAACTGACCCAGGCAGACAGCCGCCATGTGCCACTGGACCGTATCGAAGCCGGCCTGAGCGTGGACCTGAGCCGGGCGCTGTTCGAGTCCTCCATCGACAACCTGCTTGAACGCGTGCGCGGCAGTGTCACGCAACTGCTCAATGACGCCTCGGTGAGCGTGGCCCAGGTAGACACGGTGTTCTTCACTGGTGGTTCCAGCGGTATTCCGGCACTGCGCCACAGCATCTCGGCGATGCTGCCGAATGCGCGGCATGTGGAAGGCAATATCTTCGGCAGTATCGGCAGCGGGTTGGCGATTGAGGCCAGCAAGCGTTATGGGTCTTAAGCGGTAAGTTTTCAGCTGCAAGCGGCAAGTAAAAGCCAAGCTGCTTCCACTTGCAGCTTGCAGCTTGTAACTCGCATCTGCGCCTAAACCATCCCACCCAACTTCAGCTCACTCTTCAGATACGCATAATAAATCGGCCCCGCCACCACCCCCGGCAAACCGAACGCGGCTTCAAACACCAGCATCGCCAGCAGTAACTCCCACGACTTGGCACTGATCTGCCCGCCGACGATGCGCGCGTTGAGGAAATACTCGACCTTGTGGATCACGATCAAATACCCCAGCGCCGCCACCGCCACCCAGATCGACAGCGACAGCGCGACGATGGTGATCAGGGTGTTGGACATCAGGTTGCCGATCACCGGTAGCAAGCCGAGCAGGAAGGTCAGCACGATCAGGGTTTTGGTCAGCGGCAGGTGAATGCCGCACAGCGGCAGCACCACGGCGAGGAACACGGCGGTGAAAGCCGTGTTGAGCGCGGCGATTTTGATCTGGGCGAAGACGATGTTCCGAAACGCCTGAACCAGCAGATGCAAACGGTCGAACAGCGCGGCGGCCAGGGGTTTGCGTTTGGTCAGGTCGGGCACCCGTTGCAAGGCGATGATGGCGCCGAGCACCATGCCGATCAGCAAAGTGACGAACATATGGGCGGCGTCTTTGCCGACCAGTTGCAGTTCGCTCAAGTGCTTGCTCATCCAGTCGCCGATGGCCACGCGAAACTCGGCGGCGCTGGCGGGCAGGTAGGCGTCGATGAACGGCGGTAACTGGCCGCGTGCGCGGTCGACCACGCCCATGAATTTATCCAGGGAAGCCCCGGGGTTTTCCGCTTCGTGAAGCAAAAAACTGATGGCCCCGGCGAAGATCAGGGCGAGCACGCTGACGATCAGGGTGCCGAGCAAGGCCACCGCCAACCAGCGCGCACGCCGGCCTTCGATCAGCCGTTGCAGTTGGGGAGTGAGCATGTTGACCAGTTCATAGACCAACAGGCCGGCCAGCAGGCTGGGCAGCAATTTGAGCGGCAGCACCAGCAGCAACCCGCCGAAAATGATGATGTAGCTGGCCAGCAACAACACATGACGCTGAGAAAACGTTGGCATACAGCCTCAAAACGAACGGCGTTAAAGGATGGGCAGTCTGCCAGCGTTGCAGGCATCAAGCGAGGGGAGACGACTGTGAATGCGATCAAGTGTGGGAGGGGGCTTGCTCCCGATTACGGAGGATCAGCCAATGACTCGATTGACTGACACGGCGCTATCGGGAGCACGCCCCCTCCCACATTCGATCTGCAGCGCCTGCGAAATCGTGATTAACCTTTGAGGCAGGTGCTCATGAATGTTTTACGCGCATCGCCGGTCAACGCTTTGGTTTTAGCCGACGCATTGCAGTCCTTCATCTTCTGCTGCTGCGGCGTCAGGGTCTTGGCATCGTTGGCGGCAGGCGCCGACAGGCAGGTCTTCATGAAGGCCTTGCGGTCATCGCCCTTGAGGGTCTTGGTGGTGGCTTCGGCATTGCAGGTGGTCATTTTGTTCTGCTGGGCAGTGGCGGCAAAACCTTGGGAACACAACAGCAGGCCCATCATCAACAACGGAATACGCAGCATCTTCATGGAGTTTTCTCCCTGTTACCGTGCCGACGGGCACGGCCTACAGCGCAGTGTAGTCAAAAGCTGTTACAACTTCACCGGCCACGAATATTCGTCCGTCGGTAGTGCTCCGGGGTGCAGCCAGCATGGCGTTGGAACATGGCGATAAATGCCGAGGCGGTGCTGTAGCCCAAGTCAAATGCCACGTGCTGCACGCTGCGGTCACTGTCCAGGGCTTCGATGGCCGCCAGGTAGCGCAGGCGCTGGCGCCATTCACCAAAACTCATACCCAGCTCGCGCACAAACTGACGCGCCAGGGTGCGTTCGCTCACATGTACCTGCTCAGCCCATTGCCCGAGCGGACGATTGTCGGCGGGCTGCGCCTGCATACCTTCCAGCACCCCAAGCAGCCCGGGGTGGCGGGCGTAGGGCAGGAAGCCATCGTGGATCGGCGCCTGCTTGAGTTGGTCCACCAGCACTTGGGCCAGGCGGATATCCGCGTCCGATTGCGGGATATTCACGTCGCGCTGGGCGAAATCGCTGAGGATGGCCTTGAGAATATCGCTGATCGTCAGCGTGCACGGCGCTTGAGGCAGCTGCTCGCAGAGCGTCGGCGCCAAGCCCACCGAACGATAGACAATCGCCTGGGCGTTGTAGGAGCTGTGTTCGGTGTTGGGCGGGATCCACACCGCGTACTGCGGCGGCGACATAAAACGGCTGCCAGCCACCTCCATGCGCATCACGCCGTTGGCTGAATAGTCCAACGACCCCCAGCTGTGCCGATGCGGGGTGCACTCGGTATCGGGTGCGAAATCGGAATAGCGAAAGTACACAGGGCTCGGCAGGCGGGGGAAATCCGCCAGGCGTACGGTATGTCGGGGCATGTTGTCTGGATTCAGAGGTCGGTTGTCTGGATCGCAGTATAGGCTTCGATCCAGACAGGGGATAATCGCGCCTCGTCAATACACTGGGTTTCTTTCGATGCAATACGCGTATCCGCTGCTGGCCATTTTTATCTGGGCTGGCAACACCGTGGTCAACAAATTGGCCGTGGGCTCTATTTTCCCGGCTGAAATCGGCTTTTACCGCTGGCTGTTCGCAGCACTGCTGTTCACCCCGTTCATGCTCAAGCCGGTCGTTGCCAACTGGGCGCTTATCCGTCCCAACCTGGGCAAGATCTTCATCCTCGGCGTGCTGGGCATGGCGGTGTATCAAAGCCTGGCCTATTACGCCGCCACGCTGACCAGCGCCACCAACATGGGCATCATCCTCTCGCTGATGCCGCTGATGGCGTTGACCGCCGCGATTATCAGCCTGGGGCAACGCCTGACCTTCGGCGCGCTGACCGGCGCGGTACTGTCGTTCGCCGGTGTTGTGGTGGTGGTATCGTCCGGCAGCCTGGGGGCGCTGTTGCAACACGGGGTCAACCTGGGTGACGGCATGATGCTGGTGGCGACGCTGGCTTATGCGGTCTACAGCACCCTGCTGAAAAAATGGCAACTGCGCCTGCCGCCGTTGGTGCTGCTGTATTTGCAGGTGCTGGTCGCGGTGGTGGTGCTGCTGCCGCTGTACCTGTTTTCGGCCAAGGCCGGTTTGGGCTGGACGAATATTCCGCTGGTGCTGTACGCCTGCCTGCTGGCTTCAATGCTGGCGCCGTTGGCGTGGATGCACTCGGTGAAGACCCTGGGGCCAAGCCGTACCACGCTGTTTTTCAACCTGCTGCCGTTGATTACCGCACTGATCGCAGCGGTGGTGCTGAAGGAAGAGTTGGCGCTGTATCACCTGGTGGGTGGCTTGCTGACCCTGGGTGGAGTGATCCTGTCGGAGCGCTGGACCACACCGGTCAGACGTGTTCATGACACATCCTGTTAAATCCGATAAAACTTTTCGCCTGGCCCGGGACTCACAACCTATAGCGATCACGCCGGCAGAGCGTGGCGTACAACCGGATTAGCCCCAGGAGATTGAAATGACTGAAGCACACTTGACTGACATTGCGACCCTGCGCAGCCGCGCCCGCCAGAATGTCGAAAACGGTGCCGTGACCGAAGGCTACGACGCCGACCGTCAGGAAATCATCCGCCTGCTCAACGAGTCGCTGGCCACCGAGCTGGTTTGCGTGTTGCGCTACAAGCGTCACTACTTCATGGCCAACGGCCTGAAAGCCAGCGTCGCCGCCGATGAGTTCCTCGAACATGCCACCCAGGAAGCCGAACACGCCGACAAACTGGCCGAGCGCATCGTGCAACTGGGCGGCGAGCCGGAGTTCAACCCCGACCTGCTGTCGAAGAACTCCCACGCTCAATATGTGGCAGGCAACTCGCTCAAAGAGATGGTCTACGAAGACCTGGTAGCCGAGCGCATCGCGGTGGACAGCTACCGTGAAATCATCCAGTACATCGGTGATAAAGACCCGACTACCCGTCGCATCTTCGAAGACATCCTGGCCCAGGAAGAAGAGCACGCCGATGATATGGCGGATATTCTGCAAGACCTGTAATCAGCGACATAGCAATAACCATGTGGGAGGGGGCAAGCCCCCTCCCACATTTCGTTTGAGCTGTAGGTCAGTTACTTCACAGTCTTAGGCGCCTTGCCTTCCTTCATCTGCTGCAGCAACGGCGCGCATTCATTCGGCTCTCCACCGCTTGGAGCGACCAACGCGAGCAAGCCGGCGGCCGGCCCGGCGATGACGCCCAGGGCAACCATGCCTGCGCCACGTAGCGCCAGCGGAATGGCTTTTACGCCAGCATTGGGCTTGATGAACGGTCCATTGACGTACAGCGGCGAACGCAGCGAGAACAGACGAAAGCCCTTGGACTCCGGCGTAATGGTCAGGTCCAGTTGCTCGGTAGCCATATTGGCCGTGCCGTCGATGTAGATGATGGCGTTCTCGGTATCGAACACAAACAACCGCGTGGTCGCCAGGCCCGTCTTGATGCCGAAGTCCGCCGCTGCGCAGTTGATCTTCACTTCCTCGTCGCCGAACAGGCGCCCCACGACGTAGTTGCCCACGTTGAGCCCTGCGATTTCCATCAGGCTGCGGCTGATGGCGCCATCGTTGATCAGCATCTTCAGGTCGCCGTTGGAGGTTCCCAGCAGTGCCGCCACCGAGTTGCCGCGCCCGGAAATATCGGCATCGCCGTTGAGTTCGCCGAAGCTGGTTTTCATCGGCTCAAAGGTCGGGAACAGTTGTTTGAGCTTGAAGTTGCGTGCCGTCAGCTTGGCGCTGCCTTCCATCGGCGTAATGCGGCCATTCAAGCGAATCTGCGCATCGAGCTTGCCGCCGGCCACGCCGAAACGCAGGGGTTCGAGGCTCAGTTGGCCGTCGTTGAGCACCAGGTGCGTATACAGATCGGTGAAGGGCAAGTCGGCACTGTGCACGATGCGCTTGCCGGTGAATTCCACGTCGGCATCCATCTCGCGCCAGCGTTCGGTGCGGAACTCTTCAACTGGCAGCACTTTGGTCGCCGGTTGTTTGCTTTCACCGCCACGGGCTTTTTGCTCGGCGTTGGAATCTGCGCCAATCAGCGGCGCCAGGTCATCCATCAGCAATTGGTTGGACACCAGTGCGCCGCTGAGTTTGGGCCGTGGCTGGCTGGCGACATAGGCCAGGTCGCCATGGATGTCGCTGTTGCCGATCTTGCCGTTGAAGTTCTCGTAGCGGAATGAGGCGCCGCTGGCTTCATGCAGCTTGGCGATCAAATGGCCGTCGGTGGAATAGGCCGGCGAATCCGGCAACGTTACACCGGTCAACGGGTAGAGGTTGCCCAGGCTGCTGCCCGAGAGTTTGAGGCGCAGGTCAAGGGCACCGAGGTTAAGCGGGTCGGTCAAGGTGCCGGCCAGGGCGATACTGGTGTCGGCGACTTTCACCTGGGCTTGCAGCGGGAACGGCTTGGCCGCGTCCTGCAAGGCCAGCAGACCGCCGATCTTGCCGGTGCCGGCGAGCTTCTGGCCGTGATATTGGCCTTTGACCTTGAGGCCGAACGCGTAGTCCTGAGGCGCCGAGCCTTTTTCCAGCGCCTTCTTGGCATCGGCGTCCCCGACGATTTCACCAAACGGGATGGGTTTGCCCAAGGGGTCGATGATCACATCCAACTGAGTCTTGAGGGTTTGATCGTCGAGGGTCACATGGCCCTTGTCAAAGCCGATGGCGCCGATATCCACCACCCAGTTGGAGGGCTCGGCGTCGGGGTCCTTGGGATCGAACTTGAACGTCCAGTTGGCGCGGCCGTCGGCCAGGCGCTGCAACTGGGCACTGGGTTCGGTGAGGTCAATGCGCGGGATCACCACGCGCTGCACCAGCAAGGCCAGGGGTGAAATGCGCAGCTCGACCTTCTTGAGCGTGACCATCTGCGGTTGTTTCGACCAATCCGGGTTGCCCAGGGTCAGGTCTTCGGCGATCACATGGGGCCACGGCACCCAGGCACGCCAGCCACCCTCTTCGGGCTCGCGCTGCCACACCACCGCGAGGTTGCCGCTGATGGCGAACGGGCGATGCAGTTCTTCGGAGACCTTGGCGTTGAGCGGCGGCTTGATGCGGTTCCAATCGAAGAACACCAGCACAAGTACCGCAATGGCGATTAACAGAACGAAGCTGGCGCAGCTCCAAGCGACGATTTTACGAGTGCGCGTCATTGCACAGGGCTCCTGAATACGACTGGCTGGGCAACAGCCTTTGACACAGCTTATAGAACTACGACTGGCAAAGTGCCGGAGGGTTTAACCCAACGGCGGATTTAGCCGAAAAAAACGATTTTCCTGATCAAGCAGACAGATTTCATCATCGACAGCGCACCATTGTTACCCCGGTTCGTGTCGAAAATACCCACCCCGGTGCAAAACCGCGTGCTTGAGAGGCTCGATCTAGAGCCTTTGCAGGGAACAATCAATTCTGTTGATTATTACCATTGTGTTTATGAACTTTTATATCGACTTATCAAGAGTAGCATTAGCCCTGTACCCACTTTATCGCCCTCCCAAGGAGCAACCATCATGAAACGCCAATTACTCGCTACCGTCCTGTTATCTGTCCTGGCTTCCAGTGCTTTCGCCCTGCCAGCCGCTGAACAGGCCACTCCACAGAACAAAGCTCAAGCCATGCAGACTAGCCAAACCGTGGCGCGCAGCGGTTCGCAAGAAGACGAAAACCGTGACTACGCCAAAGGTGCTGTCGCTGAAAATGGCTACAATCGCCTGCAAGAGAAAGGTCTGGTAGAAGGCGGTGCTGAACAAGCCAACAAACGCGCCTACACCGAAGGCGTTGCTGAAGGTGGTGCCGACCGTCTGCAAGAACTGCATCAAGCACAGAGCTAAGCCCGTGGTGGCCCGGAAAAAAGCCCGATCAGCCGATCGGGCTTTTGCTTTTATATAGACCGCGTCACGCCTCGCCCCCGCCAAGTTCGACGCCGGCAAAGCGCTTTTGCTAGAGTGCGTCGCTGTACTCGCCGACAAAGCCCATCCGCTCATGCTGCCCCGCGCCGAACAGAAGCAACAGACACGCCTTGCCTTGATGGACGCAGCCCGCCATCTGATGGAGTGTGGCCGTGGGTTTGGCAGCCTGAGCCTGCGCGAAGTGGCCAAGACAGCGGGTATAGTGCCAACTGGTTTCTATCGCCATTTTGCCGACATGGACCAGCTTGGGCTGGTATTGGTCAGCGAAGTCGGCCAGACCTTCCGCGCCACGATCCGCCTGGTGCGCCACAACGAATTCGTGATGGGGGGCATTATCGATGCCTCTGTGCGGATCTTTCTCGACGTAGTTTCGGCCAACCGTTCGCAATTCCTGTTTTTGGCCCGCGAACAGTACGGCGGCTGCCTGGCCGTGCGCCAAGCCATCGGCGCCCTGCGCGAGGACATCACCCGCGACCTGGCCGCCGACCTGACGTTGATGCCCAAATTGCAGCATCTGGATGCAGAAGGTTTACATGTGATGGCCGACCTGATCGTCAAAAGCGTGTTTGCCACCCTGCCCGATATCATCGACCCACCGGCCCATGCCCTGCCGGCCCACCTCACGCCCCAGGCGAAAATCACCCAGCAACTGCGCTTTATCTTTATCGGCCTCAAGCACTGGCAAGGGCTGGGCAGTACCGAGTAATCCCTCAGCCAGCCTTGTGAAAACGCTTGGCCGTTGTGTAGTTCTTGCTCCAGTACTTATTGCTCAACGAATCGATACGCACATGCTTGCCGGTACGCGGTGAATGGATGAACTTGCCTTCGCCGATATACAGCCCGACGTGACTCACCTGCCCTCGCCCGTTGCCTTTGAAAAATACGGCATCGCCCGGTTTTAACGCTGTGCGCTTGATGGTTGCAGCGGTTGAACGGTGCATCGCCGCAGTGGTACGCGGCAGCTGAATGTTGGCTTCGGTCTTGAACAGATAAACCAGGAAACTGCTGCAATCAAACCCCTGCTCGGCAGACGTACCGCCCCACTTGTAGGGAGTGCCGAGCAGTTGATGGGCGCGGTCGATCACATCGTCGACCGAAGACGCCGCATGGCTTGAAGCGAAAGTCGGCGGCTGTTGAAGATTGGCCGAGGCTGACGAGATAACACACGACAGGCCGACAATGACTGAACAAATAAATGACTTGAACATGATGAACATCGCGGTGAATTAAACACGGCGCGAATCTTAAAGAACCATCACGTAAGCCCACGAAGGCCGATTCTTGGGTCTTTGTAGGATAAATCCTTAAAAACGCAATGGATAATTGGATGAAAGAAGTTTCATGCAGCACCAGGCTACTTTCAGGAAAAACGCCCTTTTCCAGTGCTATAACCGCTCATGCGCACCAAACTTGAACGTTCTGTGCAACCCGTGGATGCCCCATCCACGCGCAATGACCTGCACTGACAGGAAACTCCTACGCCAATAGCGGGTTGGCAAGCCCCTTGCTCTAGCACTGCTATCGCTCATAGCTGGAAGCCTACCGATGCTGGTGATCCACCGCCGAATCGCCCCCCAAGCCCTCTGGGCCGCTGAGTTGCTGCTGAACTTCGAAGCCCGCAGCAAAAGCCGCCTGCGCTGTTTCAGTGCCGACGGTGAAGACGTCGGCCTGTTTTTGGAGCGTGGGCAGCCGCCCTTGCACGATGGCGAGTTCCTACAAGCTGAAGACGGACGTGTCGTACGCGTTTGCGCCCGCCCTGAACAACTGCTGCACGTCACTTGCCGCAACGCCTTTGAACTGACCCGCGCTGCCTATCACCTGGGTAACCGCCATGTGGCCCTGCAAGTCGGCGACGGCTGGCTGCGCCTGCTCGACGACTACGTGCTCAAGGCAATGCTGGAACAGTTGGGCGCCGACACGCAAACCATCGAGGCGCCGTTCCAGCCGGAACATGGCGCCTACGGCGGCGGCCATCATCATTCGCGCCATGGCGACGAAGACTTCAACTACCCGCCCAAGCTGCACCAGTTCGGCGTACGTCTATGAACCCAGCCTGGGCGCTGTTGCGCCTGGCCAGTCCGCAATTGCCGATTGGCGGCTACAGCTATTCCCAGGGCCTGGAAATGGCTGTGGACAACGGCCGCGTACAGGATGCCGCGAGCGCAGGGCGCTGGATCAGCGATCAGTTGCTGCTCAACCTTGCGCGCTTCGAAGCGCCGCTGTTGCTCGCCCATTGCCGCGCTGGCGCTGAACAGGACTGGCCTGGGCTGGCGCAATTGTGCGAAGAACACCGCGCCAGCCGTGAGACCCGCGAGCTGTATCAGGAGAGCCGGCAAATGGGTTATTCCCTGCAGCAACTGCTCAATGGCTTACCGGAACTGGACAGCGCCGCCCGTGAGTTCCTTGCACAACGCGGCGAACCGCACCTGGCTCTTGGCTGGGCCCTGGCCGCCCGCGCCTGGCACATCAGCCCCGACGATGCCCTCGCCGCGTGGCTGTGGAGCTGGCTGGAGAACCAATTGGCCGTGCTGATGAAAACCCTGCCACTGGGCCAGCAAGCCGCGCAACGCCTGACCAGCGAACTGCTGCCCTTGCTACAGCAAGCACAGCAGGACGCCGAGCGCATTGACCCTGCGCGGTTGGGCAGCGCCGCCTTTGGCCTGTCCCTGGCGTGCATGGCCCACGAACGCCAGTACAGCCGCCTGTTTCGTTCCTGAACGTTTTTTATTGTGGAGAAGCACATGAACACACAACCCCTGCGCGTCGGAATCGGCGGCCCGGTGGGCTCCGGCAAGACCGCCCTGACCCTGGCCCTGTGCCTGGCGCTGCGTGATCGCTATAACCTGGCGGTGGTCACCAACGACATCTATACCCGCGAAGACGCCGACTTTCTGGTACGTAACAAGGCGCTGGCGCCGGAGCGCATCATCGGCGTGGAGACCGGCGGCTGCCCGCACACGGCGATTCGCGAAGATGCTTCGATCAACCTTGAGGCCGTGGACCAGCTCAACCGCCGCTTTCCCGGCCTGGACCTGATCCTGGTGGAGTCCGGCGGCGACAACCTGTCGGCCACCTTCAGCCCGGAACTCTCGGACCTGACCATTTACGTGATCGATGTGTCCGCTGGTGACAAGCTGCCACGCAAAGGCGGGCCCGGTATTTGCAAATCCGACTTGCTGGTGATCAACAAGATCGACCTGGCCCCGCTGGTGGGCGCCTCGCTGGAGTTGATGAACAGCGACACCCAGCGGATGCGTAACGGCAAACCCTTTGTGTTCAGCAACCAGAAAACCGGAGTCGGCCTGGACGACATCGTCGCCTTCATCGAACGCCAGGGCTTGCTGACCGCCGCCTGATCAACCCATAAGGAACCTGTCCATGAGCCTCAACAAACTCTTCGCCGCTGCCGCGCTGCTGCTGGCCCCTGCCCTGGCCTTCGCGCACCCTGGCCACGGCGACAATGGCCTGGTGGCCGGCATCAGCCACCCCTTGGGCGGCCTCGATCACTTGCTGGCCATGGTTGCGGTCGGCCTGTGGGCGGCCCAACAGAAAGGCGCCGCGCGCTGGGCACTGCCATGCACCTTCGTCGGCACCATGCTGATCGGCGGGGTGTTGGGTTTTGAAGGGCTGCAATTGCCGGCGCTGGAAAGCGGGATTGCCGCTTCGGTGCTCGCCCTGGGCCTGGCCGTGGCACTGGCGGTGCGGCCGCCACTGTTCATGGCGGTGGGCGCCACGGCATTGTTTGCGTTGTTTCACGGCGTGGCCCATGGCCTTGAACTGCCGGACATGACCAGCCCTTGGGCGTATGCCATTGGGTTTGTGGGTGCGACCGCGGCGTTGCATGCCGCCGGTTATGCAGTGGTGCGCTTTTTGCCAGCTGCCGCAGCGCCGCTGGTGCGAGTGGCCGGGGCGGCTTCGGCAGCGACTGGGGTGTGGTTGTTGGCGGGCTGATCGTCAGCGACTGCAAGGACCTCATCGCAGGCAAGCCAGCTCCCACATTTGAGAGGGTTCACACTTCAAAAATGTGGGAGCGGGCTTGCCCGCGATAGTGCCAGTACAAACACCACCGATCCCAAGCCTGCTACCATGCGCGGCAAACACCCCTGCCGTGACGACGCCAGCCAATGCCCATCGCTTCCTCCTCTTCCCTGACGCCTGTGCTCACGCACTTCCATGACCTGATCGTGCCCCTCTGGCAAGGCCCGGGCTGGAATGCCGACCTGGCATTACCCTTTGAGGCACTGGACGCCGATCACCAGCCGCTGCCCCCACAACGCTACCGCGCCATGGCTTGCGCCCGGCAGATGTACCTGTTCGCCAGCCTGATCGGCGAACCCGGCGCGGCTTTCGCCGAAGAACGGGCGGCGGCGCTGTTCCGCTCCCTGCAACGGCACTTCCATGATGCCGAGCACGGCGGCTGGTTCTACAGCATCGACCCGGCCGGCCAACCCCTGGACAAGCGCAAGGACCTCTACACCCACGCGTTCATCATCTTTGCCTGTGCCCATTACTGGGCCAAGGTGCGTGAACCCTTGGTGGAGTCAGTGCTCAACGCCGCACTGGAAGTTGTCGCTCAACGCTTTGCCACGGGCGATGGCTTGTATGAGGCGGTACTTGAGCGCAACTGGGCCTCGCTGAAATCCGGCCCGTTGCAAAACCCGCTGATGCACTTGGCCGAGGGCTTCCTCGCCACCCTTGCGGTACGCGAGGACGCGCAGGTACAAGCGGCACTGCTGGCACTGGCGACGGCCATGCAGCAACGCTTCATCGACCGCGAGCACGGCGTGATGCTGGAGAAACCGCTGGGCGCTGTGGATAACTGGTTTGAGCCAGGGCACCAGTTCGAATGGTTCTTTTTGCTGGAATCGTCCAACGTACTGCGCGGCACGCCGCTGCATGCATCGCTGACACGGGCGTTTGCCTATGCCGAGCAAAAGGGTGTGGATAAGTTAAGCGGTGCGGTCAGTGGCATGTTGGCACTGGATGGCACGGTGCGCGACGGCACTCAGCGCATCTGGGCCCAGGCGGAATACCTGCGAGCACTGACCTTGCGTCCCGGCAGCGAGACGGTGCTGCAACGTCAATTGCTGGCGCTGCAACAGCGTTTCCTGCATGCAAAGGGCTGGAATGAATGCCTGGATGCCGACGGTAAGGTGAGCCGGCGGGATATGCCTTCTACCACCCCTTATCATTTGGCGACTTGCTATCAGGGTCTGGTCCAGCATCTGGGCTGACCTGCAAGGCCCCATCGCAGGCAAGCCAGCTCCCACACTTTAATGTGGGAGCTGGCTTGCCTGCGATAGCCTCACCTCGGTCTAACAGACGTTATGCAATCCACTTGCGATCCCCGGTAAAACTGATCGTCAACCAACGCGCCGCATCCGGCGTGCCCAGCCCTGTGGATATCTCTTCGCGCAACCTGTCGAGGGTCGCGACCTTATCCACTGGGTAATCGGCCGGCAGCACGACATGAATCTCGATAAACCGCGCCCGCCCGTGTTTCTGCACATAGGACACGTAGTCATCGAAACCATGCCTGGCCTGCGCCGCATCCATCACTTCGCGCACTTTGTCGTCCAGGTGATCCGGCGCGATCCCCAGCACTTCGCGCAACGCCGGACGCAGGATCTTGAACGCAGGCGCCAGCATACTCAGGGCCAGCAGGATCAAAATCAGCGGGTCGACATACACCGCCCATTCGCCATAACCCTGGGACTTGAGCAACAGTGCGGCCAGAAAGCTGATCAGCAAGCCCACTGAAAGCATCGCATCTACCAGCCAACTGATGTTGTCGAACTGGATCAGCGACGATTTAAGCGTGCGGTTGCGGTAGCGCACGTAAAAGAAGTAGGCGAACTCCACGACGGTAAACACCGCCGCATAAATGATCACCAACCCCAACTCGATCTCGCGCCCGCCATTAATGATGCCGAACACGCCATTGAGGAACGCATAGATGGCGATCAGCAGCAGGAAACTGCCTTCGATCAGCAGCACCATCGGTTCCAGGTGCCAATAGCCGAACTGAAAGCGCTCGTTGCTTTTCTTGGCGATCAGCTTGGCCGTGATCAGCATCAGCACCTTGATGGCGGTGGCGATCAGCGAGAAAAAGCCGTCGAATAAAATGGATTGGGCGCCGGATATGACACCCGTGACAATCCCGGCGATCGCCACGGCGAACATCAGGATGGTCGATTGTTTGAGCAGTGCCTGCTCACCTCGGTTACTCACATTTCCTCCTGTCAAAACCTTTACACCGCACAGTGCGGAGGGTTTTCAGGAGCGGAGTGTACCTTATGCCGCATTTTGGCCGATTTGCCGCACTTAAAAGCTATCGGAAAACATTGTGGCGAGGGAGCTTGCTCCCTCGCCACAGAAGCGATCGCCTTAGCCCTTGGCCCCCCGCTCAATCGCAAACCCAGCCCAAGTCTGGCTCACCGGCATCAGCTCCAACCGGTTGATATTCACGTGCGCCGGCGTATTCATCACCCAGAAAATCGTATCGGCAATATCCTGCGGCTGAATCGGCTCGGCACCTGCGTAGGTGGCGTCATAACGCGCCTGGTCACCGCCAAAGCGCACCAGCGAGAACTCGCTCTCGCAAAGGCCTGGCTCGATGTTGGTCACACGCACGCCAGTGCCTTGCAGGTCGCAACGCAGGTTCAACGAGAACTGCTTCACGAACGCCTTGGAACCGCCATACACATGGCTGCCGGGGTACGGGTAGTTACCGGCGATGGAACCCAGGTTGATGATCCCCGCACCCCGGCCATGAGCAATCAGGCGCGGCAGCAGCAGGTTGGTAGTGGTCAGCAGGCCCTTGATATTGGTGTCGACCATGGTTTCCCAGTCGTCGAGGTCGCACTTGGGGGCCGGATCAGTGCCCACGGCCAGGCCAGCGTTGTTGATCAGGCCACGCAGTTTGGCGAACGACGGCGGCAAGTTGGCGATGGCCTCCTCCATGCCTTTGCGATCGCGCACATCCACCACCAGGCCATGCACTTCGGTCTGCTTGGAAAGCTCTTCAACCAGCGCATTCAAGCGCTCGGCACGACGACCGGTGAGCACCAGTTTCCAGCCGGCTTCGGCAAAACGACGGGCACAGGCTTCGCCGAAACCTGAAGTAGCGCCAGTAATGAATAGCGTGTCGGACATGGTGTTCTCCTTGAGTGCATCGGGGAAAAAAGTTGCCAGCAGAATGCCCTTCCGCCGCCGTTGCGGCAACCGCTACGCACGTAACTTCACACGCAACTGTGCGTTTTTTAACCACCCCAAGCAAAGCCTTGTAGACCGTGGCCTGCAGCCATATGCGCGCAGGTTATCCACAACTGCGCCCACAGTCTTTGGGGGCAAGTGCAAATCGCTCGAAGCCGCTGTGTACAAGGCTTGCAGGCGGTTTTAGAAAGTTTTTTGCTTGACCTTGGCTGGGGCGTATGTAGCCCCTGAAAAATTCGGAAAGACGCAACGATGGCTTCAGGCCAGTCATTCCGGCCCCTGCGGGCGTCTTTCCAGAGTTTAGTCACAGACTTATCCACAGGCTGGATGGACATATTCCGGTCATATACCTGTGTCTTTAAACAGGTTGACAAAGCCGGTAGAGGGTTGAGAAAAAGCCGCCGATCAAAAAACAACCACAACGCTACAGGCCCCGTATTCAAAGGCTTTCAGCCAAGTACACCCACGTTACCCACAGCCGGTTCCACAGTGGATGGGGACAAGTCAAAACTGTGACAAAACAGGGATTTGCGGCGGCTATATGTCGCGCTTTGGAGGTGGGCTGGATTTGTTTTCCACAATTTGGAGAAAGACCTGATGGACCACGCAATCAGATGTGGGAGGGGGCTTGCTCCCGATAGCGATTTGTCAGTCAGCACTTCTTAAACTGACACACCGCTATCGGGAGCAAGCCCCCTCCCACAGGGTACTGAGTACTCGTTAGTGACCGCCGAGATAGGCGTTGCGCACTTCCTCGTTCACCAGCAGCTCTTTACCGGTGCCCGTCAGGCGAATCTCGCCATTGACCATCACATACGCCCGATCCGACAAGCGCAGCGCATGGTTGGCGTTCTGCTCCACCAGGAAGATGGTCATCCCGGTAGACGCCAGCTCGCGCAGGGTAGAAAAGATCTGCTTCACCACAATCGGCGCCAGTCCCAGGCTTGGCTCGTCGAGCAGCAACAGTTTGGGCCGGCTCATCAGCGCACGAGCGATGGCGAGCATTTGCTGCTCGCCGCCGGACATGGTCATGGCCCGCTGGTTACGCCGCTCTTTAAGCCTGGGGAACAGCTCGAACATGCGTTGCATATCCTCGCTGGCAAACTTGTCGCCAATGGGGATGGTGCCCATCAGCAGGTTTTCCTCGACGGTCATGTCGGGGAACACCCGCCGCCCTTCCGGCGACTGCGCAATGCCGTTGGAGGCGATGTAGTGGGACGACTTGTGGGTAATGTCGACGCCGTTGTACAGAATCTGCCCCGACTCGGCCCGAGGCTGGCCGAAGATCGACATCAACAGCGTGGACTTTCCCGCGCCGTTGGAGCCGATCAGGCTGACGGTTTCGCCTTCGTTGATGTGCAGCGAGACCTTCTTCAGGGCCTGGATCGGGCCGTAGAACACGTCCAGGTCCTTCATTTCGAGGATAGGTGCGCTCATACCAACTCCTCTTCGTCCGCGCCCAGGTAGGCGGCAATCACTTTCGGGTCGTTGCGGATCGCGTCGGGGCCGCCTTCGGCGATCACGTTGCCGTGGTCCAGCACCACAATGTGGTCGGAAATACTCATCACCATGCCCATGTCGTGTTCGATCAGCACCACCGTGAGGTCGTGTTCGTCGCGCAGCAGGCGAATCATCGCGCTGAGGGCTTCGGTTTCCTGAGGGTTGAGGCCCGCTGCCGGTTCGTCCAGGCAGATGATCTGCGGCCGCGTGCACATAGCGCGGGCGATTTCCAGGCGGCGCTGCTGGCCGTAGGAGAGCTCGCCAGCCAGGCGGTTGGCGCAGTCCACCAGGTCCACAACCTCCAGCCAGTAGAACGCACAGTCCAGGGCATCACTTTCAGCCTTGCGGTAGCCCTTGGTATTGAGGATGCCCGCGAGCATGTTGCGGTTGACCCACATGTGCTGGGCCACCAGCAGGTTTTCCAGCACCGACATTTCCTTGAACAGGCGAATGTTCTGGAAGGTCCGTGCCAGGCCGGCGCGGTTTACCAGGTGGGTGCCACCGAACATCTTGTAGTACACGCGGCTGAGGAAGCTTTTGGGCGACACGAAGTCGGTGGCCTCAAAGCGCTCACCCAACAACTGGATGACGTTGGTTTGCTTGCCGCGCACGTTGAGTTCGATCTTGCCGCCGCTGGCTTTGTAAAAGCCGGTGAGGCAGTTGAACACCGTAGTCTTGCCGGCGCCGTTGGGACCGATCAGGGCGAAGATCGAGTTGCGTTCGACCTTGAGGCTGACATCGCTCAGGGCCTTGATGCCACCGAAGTGCATCATCAGGTGTTCGACAGATAGCACGACTTCCTTGCTCATGGCGCTACCCCCTTGCGTGGCGTCACACCGGTACGGCTGATCCGAATCAAGCCACGCGGTCGCCAGATCATCATCACCACCATCAGCACGCCAAACAGCAGCACGCGGTACTCGGAGAAACTGCGCAGCAGTTCAGGCGCCACGGTCAGCACGAACGCCGCAATCACCACGCCGACCGTCGAGCCCATGCCGCCCAACACCACGATGGCGAGGATCAACGCCGACTCGAAGAAGGTAAACGACGATGGGTTGACGAAGCCCTGGTAGCTGGCAAAGAACACCCCGGCCAAACCTGCGGTTGAAGCGCCGATGGTGAACGCCGAGAGCTTTACCAGCACGTGGTTCAGGCCCATGGAACGGCAGGCGATTTCATCTTCACGCAAGGCTTCCCAAGCGCGACCGACTGGCATACGCGTGAGGCGATGCTTGATGTACAGCACGGCCAGCACCACCAGAAACAGCACGATGTAGATGAACATGAACTTGATGTTGGGGTTGTAATCGATGCCGAAGAACTCGTGGAACGGGATGCCGCCATCTTTGGCACGCTTGCCGAACTCAAGGCCCAGGAACGTCGGCGAAGGCACCGGCATACCGTTGGGGCCGCCGGTGAATGACAGCCAGTTGTTGAGTACCAGGCGAATGATTTCACCAAAGCCCAGGGTCACGATGGCCAGGTAGTCACCGTGCATTCGCAGCACCGGGAAGCCGAGTATGCACCCCGCCAGTGCCGCCGCGATTGCCGCCAGCGGCAGCACCGTCCAGAACCCCAGGCCGAGGTATTGGTAACCCAGCGCCAAGCCGTAGGCACCGATGGCATAGAACGCCACGTAACCCAGGTCGAGCAGACCGGCCAGGCCCACCACGATGTTCAGGCCCAGGCCAAGCAACACGTAGATCAGCCCGAGAATCACCACGGTCAGCAGGTATTTGTTGGCGAAGATCGGAAACACGATGGCGATCACGATCAGCGCCGGGATGATCCAGCGCAGCCGCGACTTGTAGTCCGGTGGCAGCACGTGCACACCCGAGCCGCTGCTTTCGAAGCCCTGCAGGATCTTCACACCCTTGGGGGTTTGCAGGAACAGGCTCAAGGCGAAACGCCCAGCCATGACGATGGCGACCAACGTGGCAACGCGCAGCGGCTCCAGGTTGAAGCTGTAGCCGTCGAGCACTACGCCGACAATGGGCCCGAACACGATCAGCGAAATCAGCCCGGCGAGGACCGTATCGACCACACTTTTCTTGATATCGATAGATTTGGCAGCAGACATGTTTACACCTTCGCCACGAGTGGGCGACCAAGCAGGCCCTGGGGACGGAAAATCAGAATCACCACCAGCAAGGAGAAACTGAACACGTCTTTGTAGTCAGAGTTGATCAACCCCGAGAACAGCGACTCGGAGATACCAAGGATGATCCCGCCCAGCATCGCCCCAGGCAGGGAGCCGATGCCGCCGAGTACCGCCGCGGTAAACGCCTTGATGCCGATGATGAAACCGGCATAGAAGTCGAAGGTGCCGTAGTTGAGGGTGATAAGCACGCCGGCCAGGGCAGCCATGGCCGCGCCGATGACGAACACGTAGGAGATCACCCGGTCGGTGTTGATGCCCAGGATCGAGGCCATCTTGCGGTCTTGCTGGGTGGCGCGGCACATGCGACCCAGCTTGGTGTACTTGATGATGTAGGTGAGCAACGCCATGCCGGCGAATGCCGCCACGAGGATGAACACTTTGGTGTAGGTCAGTTGCACGAAGCCAGTGCCGATATCGACGCGCCAGGCCCCGGCCAGCAGGGTCGGGATGCCTTGTTGCTTGGCGCCCTGGGCGATCTGTGCGTAGTTCTGCAGGATCAGCGAGATGCCGATGGCGCTGATCAGCGGTGCCAGTCGGGTGGAGTTGCGCAGCGGTTTATAGGCAACCCGTTCAATGACCCAACCGTACACGCCGGTGACGACCACGGTGAAGATCAAGGTGCCGAGAATGAGCAGCGGGAAGGATTCGATGCCGAAGTAAGCCAGCAGTGCCAGACTGATCGCCGCGAGGTAAGCGGAAATCATATAAACCTCGCCGTGGGCGAAGTTGATCATGCCAATGATGCCATAGACCATTGTGTAGCCGATGGCGATCAGGCCATAGACCGACCCGAGGGTCAGGCCGTTGACCAGTTGCTGCAGGAAAATACCATCCATAACGCAATCTCACGCGGTGAGCACCTGCACACCGGTGGGTGTGCGGCGCTTCTGGAGGAAAAAACAGGTTTGTTGCAATAGAGCAGGCAACCAGGCCCTCTGTGGGAGCTGGCTTGCCTGCGATAGCGGTTTCACATTCAACACAGGTGTTGGTATTGAGGCCGTCATCGCGGGCAAGCCCGGCTCCCACAGAGATCGAGGTGTTCAAGCCGTCGCGTTATTACTTCTGCTTTTCCAACTGATGGTATTTGCCGTCTTTGTCCCACTGGTAAACCACGTAGTCAGAGATTTTCAGGTCGCCCTTGGCATCCCAGGCTTTTTCGCCCATGACGGTTTTAACCGGGTTAGCCTTCAACCACTTGGCCGCGTCTTCGCCCTTGTTGGACTTGGCACCGTTGAAGCCGGCGGCCAGGGCCTGGATCGAGGCGTAGGCATACAGGGTGTAGCCTTCAGGCTCGGTGCCGTTTTTGCGGAACTCTTCCACCACGGTCTTGCTGTCCGGCAACAGGCGCGGATCGGCGCCGAAAGTCATGTAGACGCCATCGACGTACTGCGCACCACCGGCGGTCGCCACCAGTTCGTCGGTCACTACGCCGTCATCGGACATGAACTTGACGTCTTTGAGGCCCGCTTCACGGATCTGGCGCACCAATGGGCCGGCTTCTGGATGCAAGCCGCCGAAGTACACGACGTCGGCGCCCAGGGAGCGGATCTTGGTGACCAGGGCGCTGAAGTCTTTCTCGCCACGGGTCAGGCCCTCTTCCAGCACCGGCTTGACGCCACGCTTGGTCAACTGCGCAGCGGTGGCGTCGGCCAGGCCTTTGCCGTAGGTGTCCTTGTCGTTGATCACCGCGACTTTCTTGCCCTTGAGCACATCGACGATGTAGTCGCCGGCGACGATGCCTTGCTGGTCGTCACGCCCGCACATACGGAACATGGCGCCCAGGCCGCGCTCGGTGACCTGTGGATTGGTGGAGCCTGGGGTGATGGCGATAATGCCGGCTTCGTCGTAGACCTCAGACGCCGGGATGGTGTTGGACGAGCAGAAGTGCCCGACCACACCGATCACCTTGTCCTGGTCCGCCAGGCGGTTAGCCACGGCCACGGCTTGCTTGGGTTCGCAGGCGTCATCGCCAGCCACCAGCTTGATCTGCTCGCCGTTGATGCCGCCGGCCTTGTTGATAACGTCGGCTGCCGCCTGGGCACCCTTCATGTACTGCTCACCGAAAGCGGCGTTGGCACCCGTCATCGGGCCCGCCACACCAATTTTCACATCAGCTTGAACAAACGTAGAAACACCCAGCGCCGCTGCAACGGCGAGGGCCAGAAAACCTTTCTTGTAAAACGTCTGGGACATGAGTGGTGCTCCGATATTTTTGATTTTTGGCACGACAACTTGCATTCAAACTTTTCACTGAAAGCTCAGAGCAAGCCGCGTGCCATTACTTTTTTATTCTTCAAAAAGACACGGTGTCATTGTTATTACAGGCGTTTCGACGCCTTTTGCCAGGACGTGCAACCGTCTAGCCCCGATAGGTGCAACCAACCAACCAAAAAAGTACAACCCCGCCAGGTCGCAGCTGCAACCAGAGGGATAAACGACAGTTCCTACACCTGTAACAACGTGCGTAACGGAACTGCACATTTACAGTGCGTGATTGCTACGCCTTGCACCAATACAGATGGGTAGCCTGCTAAGAAAACGCAGGCTTTTGAGCAGTATTTCGCTGATCAGATCACGATCCTCAGACATTGCCCTGCGTGATACAGCGAGAATCCTGCTTCATACAGGCAACTGCGCAGACCTGCACCCGCCAGTGGCTGCATCGGTGCAAAGGGGATCGGCAAGGCCTGGGGATTCTGGTGACACAGATAGTCGGCAAACGCCTCGCCGACCACACTGCCGGTGGTCACACCACGCCCGTTATAGCCGGTGACTGCGACCAGGCCAGGGGCGGGTTCGAACAGGCGCATCAGATGGTCTGGGGTAAACGCGATGCAGCCGGTCCAGGTGTATTCCCACTGCACCGATTTGAGATACGGGAAGTAGTGCTGCTGCACCCGATCGGCCCACGCCTTGAGGAACCAGGCAGGTTTCTGGTTGCCATTGCCCAGGCTGCCAAGCAACAGACGGCCATCGGCATCGCGACGGATGCTGCTCAGTACCTGGCGCGTATCCCACGAGCCCTGGCCACCGGGGAGGATTTGCCGGGCGGCATCATCGGTCAGCGGCGCTGACGCCACCTGATAGTAATAGCCGGGGAAAAAATTGCGCCGCAACTCGGTCCATTCGCCTTCGGTGTAGGCGTTAGAGGCGATCACCACCTGAGCGGCCTGCACCGCGCCCTCGGCGGTCTGCACCGACCAATCGGCACCTTGGCGCTCAAGCTGGGTGACCGGGGAATGGTCAAACAACTGCCCGCCCAGCGCTGCGGCGGCATTCGCCAAGCCCGTGGTGTAGGCCATGGGGTTCAGGGTGCCGGCCCGTCGATCGAGCAAGGCGGCGGAGATTTTTTGGGTACCGGTGGCTTGCTCACACGCCTGCCCGGTGAGCAATTCGACCGGCGCGCCACGGCGCTTCCATTGCTCTTCACGACTGCGCAAATCCGCCTCGCCACGGGCGTTGTGGGCCATGTGCAAGGTGCCCTCGCGGCGCAATTGGCAATCGATCTTGTATTTGTCGATCAGGCTGAATACCAGGGCCGGCGCTGCGCCCAACATGCGGTTGAGCTGGCTGCCAACCGCCGTGCCAAATCCGGCTTCGATCTCGTCTGGCGGGATCCACATGCCGGCATTGACCAACCCGACGTTACGCCCCGAACCGCCATGGCCGGTGCGATGGGCCTCCAGCACAGCAACGCTTTTACCCTGCTCCAGCAAATGAATGGCCGCCGACAAACCGGTGATACCGGCGCCGATCACGCAGACATCCACCTTGAGCGCGCCCTTGAGCGCGGCACGATCCGGCCGGCCGGGGGTGAGGTGTTCCCATAAACATGTTTCGCGTAGTGCCATTGCCAGACTCCGATGAGACCTAACAAACAACTTTTCAGAATTGAAAATCTGATCAAATGTGGGAGGGGGCTTGCTCCCGATAGCGGTGGGTCAGCTACAGATTTGCTGACTGAAACACTGCTATCGGGAGCAAGCCCCCTCCCACATTTTGATCTCACTTCGACGCGTGGGCTCAGTCGAAGGTAATGCCTTGGGCCAGAGGCAATTCCAGCGAGTAGTTCACGGTATTGGTCTGGCGGCGCATATACCCGCGCCACGCATCCGACCCCGACTCTCGCCCGCCGCCAGTCTCTTTTTCACCGCCAAAGGCCCCCCCGATCTCCGCGCCGCTCGGGCCGATATTGACGTTGGCAATCCCGCAATCACTGCCCACCGCCGACATGAATTGCTCGGCTTCACGCACATCCGTGGTGAAGATGCATGACGACAGCCCCTGTGGCACCGCGTTGTTCAAGCGCAGGGCTTCGGCGAAGTCGGTGTAGCCGACCACGTAGAGAATCGGCGCGAAGGTTTCCGTACACACCACGTCGCTTTGCTCGGGCATTTCCACAATTGCCGGCGAGACGTAGTAAGCGTTGGGGAATGTGTCTTGCAGTTGGCGCTTGCCGCCGAACACCTTGCCGCCTTCGCTCAAGGCTTGCTCCAGGGCGTCCTGCATGTTGTCAAAACCCTGCTTGTCGATCAGCGGGCCGATCAGGTTGCCTTCCAGCGGGTGGCCGATGCGCACCTTGGAGTAGGCAGCCTTGAGGCGGGTGACGATGTCCTCCTTGACCGATTCATGGGCGATCAGCCGGCGCAAGGTGGTGCAGCGTTGGCCGGCAGTGCCGACGGCGCTGAACAGGATGGCGCGCACGGCCATGTCCAGGTCGGCGCTTGGGCCGAGGATCATCGCGTTGTTGCCACCCAGTTCAAGAATGCTACGGGCGAAGCGCGCCGCGACTTTCGGCGCCACTTCGCGGCCCATGCGCGTGCTGCCGGTGGCACTGATCAGGGCCACACGCGGATCGTCCACCAGCGCGGCGCCGGCGTCGCGGCCGCCGATGATCACCTGGCTCAGGTACTCGGGAGCATCATCAAACTTGCTCAATACACGCTCGAACAGCGCCTGGCACGCCAGGGCGGTGAGCGGGGTCTTTTCAGAGGGTTTCCAGATCACTGCGTTGCCGCACACCAATGCCAGCGCGGTGTTCCAGGCCCATACGGCCACCGGGAAGTTGAAGGCGCTGATCACCCCGACCACGCCCAGCGGGTGCCAGGTTTCACGCATATGGTGGCCTGGGCGCTCGGAGGCGATGGTCAAGCCGTACAACTGTCGGGACAGGCCCACGGCGAAGTCGCAGATGTCGATCATTTCCTGGACTTCACCCAAGCCTTCCTGAGTGATCTTGCCGGCTTCCCAGGAGACCAGCTCGCCGAGGTCGGCCTTGTATTGGCGCAGTACGTCGCCAAACTGGCGCACCAGCTCGCCACGCCGCGGCGCCGGCACTTTGCGCCAAGCCTCAAATGCATGCTCGGCACGACTGACCTGTTGCTCCACCTCGGCGGCGCCTTCCCAGTGCACACTGCCGATACGGCTGCCATCAATCGGCGAATGCACGGGCTGTTTGCCCGCCTGGTACAGCGCCGGGTTTACCCCGAGACGATCAAGCAATGCGGCAACCATGGGTCACTCCTTCAATCTGCATACAAAAATTCGCGCCGCAATACGCACGGCGATCCTGGCCCTATTTGTAGCTGGCCCAAGACTTGCCAACAAACGACGATTAGGCGAGATATCATTCCGTTTATTCATGCAAAGAATAAAAAGAGGCAAGCCGTGCTGAACAAAAGACATTTGCCGTCGATCACCGCCCTGCAGTGCTTCGAAGCCGCCACCCGCCACCTGAGCTTCACCCGCGCCGCCGAAGAGCTGAACCTCACACAAAGCGCCGTGAGCAAACAGGTGGCGCAGTTGGAAGAGTTGTTGCAGCACCTGCTGTTTCGCAGAGTGCGCCGCCGCTTGCAGATGACCCCGGCGGGCGACCTGTACCTGGTGGAAGTGCGCAAGATCCTCACACAGGTGGAGATGTCTACCCATTACCTGCGCTCCTACGGCGGCGAGACCGAGGTGCTGCGCGTGTCCACGCCCTATACCTTCGGCGCGCGCTGGCTGGTGCCGCGCCTCAAGGGTTGGCGCCTGCGTCACCCGCAGATCCACCTGGACCTGTGCAACGAACAGCAGCCGGACGAGCTGCTGCAAGGCAAGGCGGACATGGCGTTCTATTTCGGCCAGGGCGCTCGCCCGGGTACTGAGAGCCTGAAGCTGTTCAGTGAAGAGCTGGTGCCGGTATGCGCGCCGGAGAGCCTGCCGGCGCAGCCTTTCACCGACCCCACGCAACTGAGCGACCTGGTGTTGCTGCAAAACGCCTCGCGACCCCAGGGCTGGCATGACTGGTTCGCCAGCCAGGGCTTCCACACCGAACACAGCTACCACGGGCCGCGGTTCGACACTTTTTATATGTGTATTCGGGCCGCGCAGGTGGGTTGTGGCGTGGCGCTGTTGCCGCGCTTTCTGGTGGAAGAGGAATTGGCCGAGGGCAAGCTGGTGATTCCCTGGCAACATGCGATGCCGAGCCAGGATGCGTATTACCTGGCTTATCCTGAGCATTCGGCGGAGGTGCCGAAGGTGCGCGAATTTGTGAAGTGGATGATGGAGCAGGTGCTTTAGCGCCTGGAGAATCGCCATCGCAGGCAAGCCAGCTCCCACCGTTTGGAATGCATTTCAAATGTGGGAGCTGGCTTGCCTGCGATGGCGCCTCTGGCCTTACTGAAAAAATCACTGGCAAAACCCCACAGGTCTATGCGCCACTAGCCCCCTTCCTTAATTGTGCGTAAAGGCCGGCGCCCATCGCCGAGCCGTCTGGAGATTCCCGTTATGAGCGAGAGTGTGTTTGCCGATCGCATCGTGCAGAACCTGCTCGACACCGACTTCTACAAGCTGACCATGATGCAGGCGGTGCTGCACAACTACCCCAATGTGGAAGTTGAATGGGAGTTCCGTTGCCGCAACAGCGAAGACCTGCGCCCGTACCTGGCGGAGATCCGTTACCAGATCGAACGCCTCGCCGAATTGAGCCTGAGCCCCGATCAACTGGGCTTTCTGGAACGCATCAGCTTTATGAAGCCGGATTTTTTGCGCTTCCTCGGGCTGTTCCGTTTCAACCTGCGCTATGTGCAGACCGGTATCGAGAACGGCGAGTTGTTTATCCGCCTGCGCGGACCGTGGCTGCATGTGATCCTGTTTGAAGTGCCGATGCTGGCCATCGTCAGCGAAGTGCGTAACCGCTATCGCTACCAGACCGTGATCCTCGAACAGGCCCGCGAACAGCTGTATCGCAAGTTCGATTGGCTGACGGCCAATGCCGCCAGCGATGAACTCTCGGAACTGCAAGTGGCCGACTTCGGCACGCGCCGCCGCTTCTCGTACCGCGTGCAGGAAGAAGTGGTCAGCGTGCTCAAACACGACTTCCCAGGGCGCTTTGTCGGCACCAGCAACGTGCACCTGGCTCGCGAGTTCGATATGAAGCCGCTGGGCACCATGGCCCACGAATGGATCATGGCCCACCAGCAACTGGGCCCACGCCTGATCGACAGCCAGATCGCCGCCCTGGATTGCTGGGTGCGCGAATACCGTGGCCTGCTGGGCATTGCCCTGACCGATTGCATCACCACTGACGCCTTCCTCGGCGACTTCGACTTGTACTTTGCCAAGCTGTTCGACGGCCTGCGCCACGACTCCGGTGATCCGATTCAGTGGGCGGAAAAAGCCATCGCTCACTACCACAAGCTGGGCATCGAGCCGATGAGCAAGACCCTGGTGTTCTCCGACAGTCTGACGCTGCCCAAGGCGTTGGAAATATTCCGCGCGTTGCGGGGTCGGATCAATGTGAGCTTTGGTATCGGCACCAACCTCACCTGCGACATTCCGGGGGTGGAACCGATGAGCATCGTGCTTAAAATGACCGCCTGCAATGGCCAGCCCGTCGCCAAGATTTCCGATGAAGCGGGCAAGACCCATTGCACCGACCCCAACTTTGTCGCCTATTTGCGTCACGTTTTCAAAGTACCTGCCCTATCCAGCAAGGAGTGAAGCATGCAAGCCGTACAGCGTGAGATTGCGCAGCAGCTCAAGGTGCAAGCGCCGTTCAAAGACCAGGCCGCACTGGAGGCAGAAGTCGCCAGGCGCGTAGCCTTTATCCAGGACTGCCTGCGCAATTCCGGGCTCAAGGCCCTGGTGCTGGGCATCAGCGGCGGCGTCGACTCCCTGACCGCAGGCCTGTTGGCCCAACGTGCCGTGCAGGAACTGCGCGCCAGCAGTGGCGATGAGGCTTATCGTTTTATCGCCGTGCGCCTGCCCTATGAAACCCAGTTCGACGAACACGAAGCCCAGGCTTCGGTGGACTTCATCGAGCCGGACGAGCGCCACACCGTCAACATCGGCCCGGCGGTCAAAGCCCTGGCCAATGAAGTCGCAGCGTTTGAAGGCAAGGCGGCGGTGTCCCGCGACTTCGTACTGGGCAACACCAAGGCGCGTATGCGCATGGTGGCGCAGTACACCATCGCCGGCGCGGCCAGTGGCCTGGTGATTGGTACCGACCATGCGGCGGAAGCGGTGATGGGCTTTTTCACCAAGTTCGGTGATGGTGCCTGCGATCTGGCGCCATTGAGCGGGCTGGTGAAAAACCAGGTGCGAGCGATTGCCCGGCATTTTGGTGCGCCCGAGTCACTGGTAGAAAAGATCCCGACGGCGGACCTGGAAGACTTGTCGCCGGGCAAGCCGGACGAAGCGTCACATGGCGTGACCTATGCAGAGATTGATGCGTTCCTGCACGGTGAGCCGGTGCGTGAGGAGGCGTTCAGGATTATCTGCGAGACGTATCGCAAGACTGAGCACAAGCGGGTGATGCCGTTTGCGCCTTGAGGTAGACCGCCATCGCAGGCAAGCCAGCTCCCACACTTGACCGAGTTCCAACATGAGAATGTGGTCGAATGTGGGAGCTGGCTTGCCTGCGATGAACGATAACGCGGTGTTACTTCAGGACCACGGCACCTTTCATCATCGAGATGTGGCCAGGGAACGAGCAGAAGAAGCTGTACTTCTCATCGGCTTTGAGCTTGGAGACGTCGAAGGTCACCGAGTCTTTCTCGCCAGCACCAATGATCTTGGTGTGGGCGATGATGCGCTCATCACCGGCTTTCAGATAATCCTTATCGATACCTGCAGCCATACCGTCAGTAGCCACAGGCTGCATGTTGGCTTCAGTGGTCAGCACCCAGTTATGCCCCATCACGTTCTTGGGCAGGTTGCCCGAGTGAGTCAGCTCAACGGTGAACTGCTTGCAGCTCTTGTCGATGGTGATTTCTTTGGTATTGAAAGACATCTGGTCGGTGGAGTCGACAGTGACCTTGCACTCTGCAGCAAGCAACTGGCCGCTAGCCAGAGTCAGCAGGGAAACAGCAACGAGTTTGGCGAACATGTGAATCTCCAGGGCAGGGTTAGAAAACGCGTATTGCGACAAGGGTGCCTCAAGCAGGCTTAGTTTCTTATGATCTGCATCAACAGATTGTATACAACTTTAGGCTATCAGGTTGATCAACACAATCAACCAGCCAAACTGCCGCACCCTGCCTATGATCGCCCCATCACTCACGGGAGTTCATGCCATGCACCTCAACCACCTGTTCAACGGCCTGCTGGCCGCCTACGCCTGCGGTAAGTGAAAGCAAAGGGCACCCTGAAGCTGCTACCATGACGACCCAAGGCAGCTACGCGCCGCCTACCCTCACCTTCGACCCTAGAGGATCGCCCATGGCCAAACCTAATTACTCCTTCGCCAAACGTCAGAGAGACTTGGCAAAGGAACAGAAGAAAGAGGAAAAGCTGCAACGCAAGAAAGCCGCTGCAGACGAAGAAGCCGGCGCGCTGAACCCGGATGCGGAAGGTGAAGCAGCAACTGACGAGACCGAAACCCCGAAAGACCCGGCTGAATAAATTTTGTTGGGGTGAGCAGGCCCTCCCTGTTCCCCCCAACCCACCGCTACTCCAGCGGCATCACCGTCACCCGCACCTCCGGGTCATGGCTCCCTCCCCCCAGAATCACCCCACGCAACGGCGACACATCGGAGAAATCCCGGCCCCAGGCCAGGGTGATGTGCTCCAGTGCCGGCTGCACATTGTTGGTCGGATCGAAATCCACCCAGCCCAACCGCGGGCAGAATACCGAGACCCACGCATGGGACGCATCGGCGCCGATCAGCCGTGGCTGGCCGGGCGGTGGCTGGGTCAGCAGGTAGCCGCTGATGTAGCGCGCCGCCAGGCCCCGTGAGCGCAGGCAGGCGAGCATCAGGTGGGCGAAGTCCTGGCACACGCCGCGACGACGCTCCAGCACCTCCACCAGCGGCGTGGCGACCTGAGTGGCTTCGGCATCAAAGGTGAATTCGCTGAAAATCTTTTGCATCAACGCCTGCACGCCGACCAACAACGGCTCGCCAGGCGGGAAGCAGCTTTCAGAGAACTCGACGAAGGTTTTTTTCAGATGCACGTACGGCGATTCGAAGCGATAGCGGCAGGCTTCAATCACCTCCATCGACAGCGCCTGGCTGCTGTAGGTAAAACTGTCACGGGTGCGGTCCCACGCCGGCGATTGCCCTAGGTCCAGCGCGGGTCGCGCCAGCACTTCCACGGTCAACCCGGCATTGACCAGCAGCTCATCATGAGGCCGCTCGAACGCCAGGCGCGTGATCGGGTTGCCAAACACGTCCAGCTCATCGCGGCGTGAAGAAGGCGGCGGGCTGATGTCCAGGGTTTGCCAGGTGCAACGCTGCCACGTACACGGCCGTGGCCACAGATGCGCCAGCTGCTGGGCCAGGGACACCGGGCTGTCGTAGTGGTAATGGGTATCGTGAAAAATCTGATAGCGCGCACTCATCACACCGACACCGTTTGCTGGCTGACATCATCCACATGGGCAAAATGGCGCAGCGCCAGGCGATCCGACACTTGCCCGCTCTCATCGGCGACCGCTTGCAGCAGGTCGGCCAGGCCATCCAGCGCGGCACGCACGCTGGGCTCGCCAAACAACGGGTTTTCAAGGCACCCCAGGTCAAAGCGCCCCAGGCGCTCCACCAACGGCGCGAGGCCGGTTTCCCTGGGCACCCCAAAATCATCATTGAGCCGACGCACGGTGCGGCTCACCAGTTTGAGCTGGAACAGCACCGCATGGGGGTTCTGCTCATCGAGCAACAACAGGTCGAGCACCGGGATCAGCTGCGGCACCGCCAGGTAGCGCGAGCGATAGGTGATGCTGCTGTTGCCCAGCTCCAGCAACCACTCCAGCCCCGCCTGATCGAACACCGCCACACCGCGCAGAAACGCTGCCAGGCTGGTACTGAGAAATTGCAGACGCTCAATGCGCCGGCCCATCATCAAAAAGCGCCAGCCTTCATCGCGGGTCATATCATCCAGGGCAAACCCGGACAGCGCCGCCAAAGACATCACCAAACGGTTGAGAAAATCCAGCAGCTCGCCGAAGTCCGGGGCTTGGCTTTCCAGCTCCATGGCTTCGCGTTGCAGCTCCACCAGGGCCTGCCAGTTTTCCCGCGACAGCTTGCCGCGCACCTGGGACGCTGCCCACTGCAAGCGCTGCAAATTGGCGCGCAGGCTTGAGGGCCAGTCATCACCGAGCAAGGCCGCGAGCAGACGCTCCGGTAGCTCGCCCTCCTCCGGCAACAGGCGCAGGCTTTCTCCAAGTTCGACCGCCGCCTGCAATGCCAACGGATCGTCGCCGTCGACATAACGCGCCAGCACAATGCGCAGCCAGCGCGCACTGTCATCGCAGCGTTCGCAATAACGGCCAAACCAGAACAGGTTTTCCACCACCCGCGACGGCAGATACGGGTCGCGGCGCACCAGATCATGGACGCCAATGGCGCGCTGGGCACGCCACTGTTCACCAGCGCTGGCGCGCTCGCCGAGCACCCATGTGTCCTTGCTCGCACCGCCGCGTTGCATCGACACCACTTCGGCATCGGCGTCGGCGGCCACACGGGTCAGGCCACCGGGCAGCACGCGATACCCCTCATCGCTGGCTACCGCGTACACACGCATCCCGATGGCGCGGTGTTGCAGATGATCTTCTTCGGTATGCCACACCGGCGCCTGGGACAACTGCGCCAGCTCCTGGGCGACATAGGCGTAAGGCCGCGCGCGCATCCGCTCGGCCAGGGCCTGGCGTTGTTGTTCATTCAAATCACGACCGAACACCGGGGCGAAACTTTGCGAAGGAAACGCCGGCTTGATCAACAGTTCCGGGAGCTTGCCCAGTGCCTCGGCCAGCACCGGTGCCTCGCCGCACCACCAGGTGGCAATCGACGGCAGGATCAGCGCTTCACCGAACAGGAACTCGTTGATCTTCGGCAGGAACCCCAACAAGCCCGGCGACTCCAGCACGCCGCTGCCCAAGGCATTGGCCACCAGCACATTGCCTTGGCGCACGGCGTCAAGCAGGCCGGGCACGCCCAGGGCCGAGTCGGTACGCAGCTCCAGAGGGTCGCAGAAATCGTCATCCAGGCGGCGCATGATCGCGTGGACCCGGCGCAGACCGCTGAGGGTTTTCAGGAACACCGTGCTGTCGCGCACGGTAAGGTCGCCGCCTTCTACCAGTGGGTAGCCGAGCTGACGGGCGAGATACAGATGTTCGAAATAGCTTTCGTTGAAACGCCCCGGCGTGAGCAGCACGATCAGTGGCGGCTGGTCATCGCCGGGCGCCTGGCGGGCCAGGGTTTCCTGCAAGGTGCGAAAAAAACCGGTGAGGTGCTGCACCTGCAAATCACGGTACAGATCCGGGAAGGCGCGAGACACGATGGTGCGGTTTTCCAAGGCGTAGCCGGCGCCCGACGGGGCTTGGGTGCGGTCGGCGGTGACCCACCAGCGGCCATCCGGCGTGCGCGCCAGGTCGACCGCGTACAGATGCAGGAACGCACCGTCGGGCGGCTGGATGCCCTGGCACGGCCACAGGAAATTGTTATGCCCGAACACCAGTTCGGCCGGCAGCAAGCCTTCCTTGATCAGGCGCTGCGGGCCATACAGGTCGGCCAGCACCGCATTGAGCAGTCGCGCACGCTGGGCGATGCCGGCCGACAGTTGCTGCCACTCATCGGCGGCCAGCACATGGGGCAGCAGGTCCAGCTCCCACGGGCGATCAGCGCCCTTGGGGTCGGCGTAGACGTTATAGGTCACGCCGTTTTCCTGGATCTGCCGCGTCAGCAACGCCTGGCGCTGGGCCAGTTGTGCGGGCGTACTGCGTTGCAGATGGTCGAGCAAGCGCTGCCAATGGGCACGCACCGCGCCGCCGGCGTCCAGCAGTTCGTGATAGGTGCCCGCGGTCAGCGGGTAACGGTCGAGCAAGTCGGACATGGAACGCTCGGCAGAGGCAAGGGAAGTCAGGTTAACTCAAATTCACTACGATCCAATGTGGGAGCTGACTTGCCTGCGATAGCGGTGTGTCAGTCACCAGAACTATCGACTGAACCACCGCTATCGCAGGCAAGCCAGCTCCCACACTTGGATAATGTTCATTCCTTATTTTTTGTAAAACGCCGCAAATCCAGGGTCATTGGCAATTCACCGTTCACCACTACAGTCGGCACCACAAGCTTGCCAGGGCTATGCCCCAAGCGGAAAAACCGCGCCATGCGCCGGCTTTCCGCCTCATTGGCATTCACCGGCAAGCTGTCGTAATTGCGCCCGCCCGGATGCGCCACATGGTATTGGCAGCCACCCAGCGAGCGCTGCATCCAGGTGTCGAGCAGGTCGAACACCAACGGCGCATGGACTGCAATGGTCGGTTGCAGGCAGTTGGCCGGTTGCCAGGCGCGGTAACGCACACCGGCAACAAACTCTCCCACCCGACCGGTCGGTTGCAGCGGCACGGGTATGCCGTTGCAGGTCAGCAGATAGCGCTGCGCCGGCAGGCCAGTCAACTTGACTTGCAGGCGCTCCAGAGACGAATCCACATAACGTACCGTGCCGCCTACCGCGCCCTCCTCGCCCAACACATGCCAAGGCTCCAGGGCCTGGCGCAGTTCCAGTTCGATACCGCTGACGGCGTAGTCGCCCACCTTGGGGAAGCGGAATTCCAAGTGCGGCGCGAACCATTCGGCACGCAGCGGGTAGCCGGCCGCGTTCAGCTCGACGATCACGTCGGCAAAGTCCTGCTCGATAAAGTGCGGCAACAGGAAGCGGTCGTGCAACTCAGTGCCCCAACGCGCCAGCTTCGGCGGCGCATAAGGTTCGCGCCAGAACCGTGCGACCAGCGCGCGCAGCAGCAATTGCTGAGTCAGGCTCATGCGCGCATGGGGTGGCATTTCGAAAGCGCGCAACTCCAGCAGGCCCAGGCGGCCCGTGGCGCCGTCCGGTGAGTAGAGTTTGTCGATACAGAATTCGGCGCGATGGGTATTACCCGTCACGTCGATCAGCAGGTTGCGCAACAGGCGATCCACTAACCACGGCGGGCACTCCTCGCCCGGTGCCGGCATCTGCGCGAAGGCGATTTCCAGTTCATACAGCGCATCGTTGCGCGCCTCATCCACCCTGGGCGCCTGGGAGGTGGGGCCGATAAACAGGCCGGAGAACAAATAGGACAACGACGGGTGGTTGTGCCAGTAGCTGATCAGGCTGCGCAGCAGGTCCGG
Source organism: Pseudomonas sp. OST1909 (assembly GCF_015277575.1). Taxonomy (NCBI): domain Bacteria; kingdom Pseudomonadati; phylum Pseudomonadota; class Gammaproteobacteria; order Pseudomonadales; family Pseudomonadaceae; genus Pseudomonas; species Pseudomonas sp. OST1909. The sequence goes on along the minus strand of NZ_CP063780.1, from coordinate 821,296 downwards.
CCGGCGCAGGAAGGGCGAGTCCTTGGGCGTCGCGCCGCCCAGCACGAAGTGGTTACCGCCACCGGTGCCGGTATGGCGCCCATCGATCATGAACTTCTCGGTGGTCAGGCGGGTTTGCCGGGCCTCTTCGTAGAGGAATTCGGTGCGTTCCACCAACTCGTCCCAGGTGGCGGACGGCTGTACGTTGACCTCGATGACACCAGGATCTGGCGTGACCCGGAAATTGCTCAGGCGCGTATCCGCTGGCGGCTCGTAGCCCTCCAGCAGTACCGGGCAATGCAGCTCTTGGGCGGTGGCCTCAATGGCAGTCACCAGCTCCAGGTAATCCTCGACGCGCTCCAGCGGCGGCATAAACAGGTACAGGCGCCCTTCCCGTGCTTCGGCGCACAGCGCGGTACGGGTCAGCCAGTCGGCGGACTCATCCACCTGCGGCACACGCTCGTCACTCCGGGCCGGCTCGCCAGGGCTGCGCAGTTGCTCCGCCGTGGGAAGCTCGGGCTGGTCCTGGTTCGGGTCGGTCGGGTGCACGAACGGATACTCTGCCGCCGTCACCCAGGGCTGGGAAGCCAACGGCAGCCGGTAACCCAGCGGCGAATCACCCGGCACCAGGCGGCAGTGGTTATCGCGCAGGTACCAACGCCCACTCTGCCAGCGGTCATTGGCCGCAGTCCGTGCCAGCGGCAGCACTTGGCCGATGACTTTATCCAGGCCCTGGCTGAACACTTTGCGCAGGCGCTCACGCTCCAGGTCGTCGCTCAGGCGCGGGTCTTGGGCGGTGACGTTCTGGGGCAGCGCCCCTTCGCGCCACAGGTAGTAGAAATTGTCCTCGAACGCAGGGAACACAAAGCGCGCCGGCAGTTTCAGGCGCTCGGCGACGCTGGCCAGGAAACGCCCGGCCATCACCCCATCGGCGCCGTAGTCTTCTTGCTCATCGGCGACCAGTGCACTGTTGTGCCAGATCGGCACGCCGTCGCGGCGCCAGTAGCAATTGAGCGACCAGCGCGGCAGTTGCTCGCCGGGGTACCACTTGCCTTGGCCGAAATGCACCAGGCCCTTGGGCGCATAGTGCTGGCGCAGGCGCTGGAACAGCTCGGCCGACAGGCGACGCTTGTCCGGCCCCAGGGCTGCGGTGTTCCACTCGGCGCCGTCGGGGTCGTCGATAGAAACGAAGGTCGGCTCGCCGCCCATGGTCAGGCGTACGTCGTCCTTGAGCAGATCGCCATCGATCTGCCGGCCCAGGGCCTGGATCGCCAGCCATTGTTCTTCGGTGTAGGGCTTGGTCACCCGTGGCGCTTCCCAGATGCGCTCCACCGACATCTCGTGGGTGAATTCGCATTCGCACGGTTCCACCAACCCACTGATCGGTGCAGCGGAGGATGGGTCGGGACTACAGGCCAAGGGGATATGCCCTTCACCGGCGAACAACCCGGACGTGGCATCCAGGCCAATCCAGCCAGCGCCGGGCAAATACACTTCGCACCAGGCGTGCAGGTCGGTGAAGTCCACCTCGGTACCGGAGGGGCCGTCGAGGGCTTTGACGTCAGCGGTGAGCTGAATCAGATAACCAGAGACAAATCGCGCCGCCAAGCCGAGGTTGCGCAGCAATTGCACCAACAGCCAGGCCGAGTCGCGGCAGGAGCCGGACGCGTTTTCCAGGGTGAACTCCGGGGTTTGCACGCCCGGTTCCATGCGGATCAGGTAGCCGATATCGGCGGCCAGGCGTTGGTTCAGCCCAACCAGGAAATCCACCGCGGGCAAGGGTGTGCGGTCAATACCGGCCAGGTAGGCGGCAAACCTTGGCGTCAGCGGCAAGGTTTCCAGGTACGGCGCCAGCTCGCGCTGCTCATCGGCGGCGTAGCTGAACGGGATTTTTTCGGCGTAGGGCTCCAGGAAAAAATCGAACGGATTGAACACCGCCATCTCGGCGACTAAGTCGACTTCGACGCGCAACTCGTCAGTCTTTTCCGGGAATACCAGGCGCGCCAGGTAATTACCCTGAGGGTCTTGCTGCCAGTTGATGAAATGCTGCTCCGGCAGCACTTTCAGCGCGTAGGACAAAATCCGCGTACGGCTATGGGCCGCCGGGCGTAGCCGAACGATCTGTGGGCCGAGTTCAACAGCACGGTCGTAGCGGTAATGCGTAACGTGGTGCAACGCGACATGAATCGACACGGCGGCCTCCTGCGAGCCAGGGCATGAACACAAAGCGCGCAAGACTTATGCCAGAGCGGCCGTCATTGCGCTTTATCGTATGACCCGGTGCAGTACAGCACCAAAACGGCGCCAACGTACGTGCCACGGTGCAAGGGCTGCACACATTTGTGGCGCCAGTGTGAGGATGGGTGGTGAATCTACTCAATCAACGGGCTTTGCGCTTTGCGATTGCGGCTTGGCGCAGATGGCGTATCTCGGACAGTTTTTTGCGCATTTCGCGGTGGCGTTTGCTGTTGAGCAGCAGTAACCCCAACAGCGGAAAGAGTACAATCAACACCGCGCAAACAGGTCACGCCAGCCATGGAAACCACAGCTGAGCCGGAGAAGATCGCCATGAAAATCGTCCCCATGAATACGGGGAAATGACGCGCCAGGAATCTGTTTATCGAAGGCGGCTCCTTCACATGCGACTACTCGATCTGACGGTTGATTTGACAGACTGCCGAATGCGACGGATTTCCACGAGTTTCGTGCGCATCTCTCGTTGAACCTTGCTATTGAGTGTCAATAATCCGAGCAATGGGAATAACAGCGCCAACCCATAAAGAACTTTGTGAGGCCGGAATTGAACCATCGGAACGACAAACAGTAGACAGGCGACGTAGATACCGACCATTACCCACACCCAGGAGGGTCGGCCCCGCAACATCATAAAGTTGCTATGGACCGTCAACAGAATGAGCAGCGCCCCGACCAACATGATCTTGAGCCCCACTTGAGCCAGCGGCACATCACGAAAATAGGTGACGAACGTCAGCGCCACAGCCAATGCCAAAGAAAAACACGCAGCAAATACGCCGCCCATAAACGTCAGAAAGTATTGCCTGAAAAAGTCGCGTAGCGTCATTAACTCGTTCATTCGTTTATTTCCTCGTACAACCCTATCGCTATGGTATTGACGTTTCCGGAGTACGCACTCCCGCCAAACCCTATGCTTGCGCCCAGGACGTCTTTGATCTGGGTAGTGGTGCTGTGCTTGAGCTGCGTAGGGGTGAAACGCTTGGTGAGCTCACCCGACGCCTGCTTCAATTTGAGCATCTTCGCAGTCAAGCTGGGATGGTTGATGCTGAGTAGCTCTTTCGTCAGCTTGGCTCTTTCCTGGCGATTCAAACCGCGAAGCACTTCACGCAGGCTCTTGCCCGTCGATGCAGTGGCGGCCCTAACCAGCTTGACCGTCGTCAGGGCCGAGGCGCCCACGCCTGCCAGGGATACTGCGTCCAGCACAATGGAAGCATTCTGGTACCAGCCCTCACTGTCGAGCCAATCCTTTACCTCAGGCTTGGCGACCTCCAGCGCTGTCCGGGCAATGCCGTTGAAACACTGAAGCGAACTTGCGCCGGCAGCCGCATACCCCACCACAACGATGACGGAACTGGCGCCGGCACTGAAAGGCACCAGAATTGTTCCACTGGCGATCGCAGCCCAACTGATGACAGCCCCAAAGCAGGAGACTCCGGTATTCACGGCTTCGCCAATCAGTCGCGATTCTCGAGGATTGCTCACGACATGTTGAGCAAACTGCGTTGGCGCAATGTACTTCTGCGCTTCACGCAAAATGATGCGCTTGGGCTTGATGCTGCAGATGGGCTTGAATTCGCGCAGGGTAATGACGTTGAAGTCGGCGTCGATGTATACGACGCCTGCGCCAACGATACCTGGATCGGCGTCGATGGCCGCAAACAGGCGCGGCAGGTTGATCTGGCTCTCAATGCGCTGGCGCGCCATGAACTGGGAGCGGTTGGAGTCCATGCCAATGTTGAGCAAGGGGTTGCCCATAAGTGTTCTTCCTTGAAATTGATAGTGCCCAGACCGGCCTCATAGCAGGCAAGCTCCCACTGGGGAATGCATTCCAAGTGTGGGAGCTGGCTTGCCTGCGATAGCAATCTAATGGACGCCACCTTACCAAACAGGCTCCCCCTCGACCAGAAAGCAAAACGCCAGCACGAGGCTGGCGTTCTGCATATTCAAGCGATGATCAACGCGGCACTACCGGCTTGCGCGCAGGCTTGCCGCCCTTGCCCTTGGCCGCATCGGCACGCTCTTTGGCGGCCTGCTTGTTACGCGCCTGAGCAGCCGCCTTGGCTTGCTCACGCTTGTCCCACGGGTTGCTGCCGTCGCTGCCACGGGGCGGCAGGCCGGTGTGCTGGGTGAGGATCCTGGTGGTGGTTTCCTTGGCGACCTTGTGGCTGCCGGCCGGCGTCGAGTTCTTGCGACGGGCGCTCTGGTAGCTGTCGGTGGCCGGCTGGTGCAGCGGGATCAACTGGTCTTTACCCGGTCCGATCAGGTCGGCGCGGCCCATGCGCGTCAGTGCTTCACGCAACATTGGCCAGCCTTTGGGGTCGTGATAGCGCAGGAACGCCTTGTGCAGACGGCGCTGTTCTTCGCTCTTGACGATGGTCACCGCGTCGCTCTTGTAGGTGACCTTGCGCAGCGGGTTCTTGCCCGAGTGGTACATCGCGGTGGCGGTGGCCATCGGCGACGGGTAGAACGCCTGCACCTGATCGGCACGGAAGCCGTTGCCCTTGAGCCACAGGGCCAGGTTCATCATGTCTTCATCGGTGGTGCCCGGGTGGGCGGCGATGAAGTACGGGATCAGGTACTGCTCCTTGCCCGCTTCCTTGGTGTACTTCTCGAACATGCGCTTGAACTTGTCATAGCTGCCGATGCCCGGTTTCATCATTTGGTTGAGCGGGCCTTCCTCGGTGTGTTCCGGGGCGATCTTCAGGTAGCCACCCACGTGATGGGTCACCAGCTCTTTCACGTACTCAGGCGACTCGACGGCCAGGTCGTAGCGCAGGCCGGAAGCAATCAAAATCTTCTTCACCCCCGGCAATGCACGGGCGCTGCGGTACAGCTGGATCAGCGACGAGTGGTCGGTATTCAGGTTCGGGCAGATGCCAGGGAACACGCACGACGGCTTGCGGCACGCGGATTCGATTTCCGGGCTCTTGCAGGCAATGCGGTACATGTTCGCGGTCGGCCCGCCGAGGTCGGAGATCACCCCGGTAAAGCCCGGCACCTTGTCGCGGATCTCTTCGATTTCGCGAATGATCGACTCTTCGGAACGGTTCTGGATGATGCGGCCTTCGTGCTCGGTGATCGAGCAGAAGGTGCAGCCGCCGAAGCAGCCACGCATGATGTTTACCGAGAAGCGGATCATGTCGTAGGCCGGGATTTTCTCGTTGCCATACGCAGGGTGCGGTACGCGGGCATAAGGCATACCGAACACGTAGTCCATTTCTTCGGTGGTCATGGGGATGGGCGGCGGGTTGAACCAAACGTCCACGTCACCATGTTTCTGCACCAGGGCGCGGGCGTTGCCCGGGTTGGTTTCCAGGTGCAGCACGCGGTTGGCGTGGGCGTAGAGCACCGCGTCACCGCGGACTTTTTCCACCGACGGCAGGCGGATCACAGTCTTGTCGCGGGTCATGCGCGGGCTGGCCAGGATCTGCACGACCTTGGCTTCTTCCGGGTCATCCACCGGCCCTTTCTCTTGCTCGATGGCGCAGGCCTGGGTGTCCTGGGTGTTGACGTACGGGTTGATGATCTTGTCGACCTTGCCCGGACGGTCGATACGCGTGGAGTCCACTTCGTACCAGCCCGCGGGTGTGTCACGGCGAATGAACGCGGTGCCGCGCACGTCGGTGATGTCTTCGATCTTGTGGCCCCACGACAGGCGCTGGGCGACTTCGACAATGGCGCGCTCGGCGTTGCCGTACAGCAGGATATCGGCGGTGGCGTCGATCAGGATCGAGTTGCGCACCCGGTCCTGCCAGTAGTCGTAGTGGGCGATACGGCGCAGGGAGGCTTCGATGCCGCCAAGCACGATCGGCACGTTCTTGTAGGCTTCCTTGCAGCGCTGGCTGTACACCAGGCTGGCGCGGTCCGGGCGTTTGCCGGCCATGCCGCCTGGGGTGTAGGCGTCGTCGGAGCGGATTTTCTTGTCGGCGGTGTAGCGGTTGATCATCGAGTCCATGTTGCCGGCCGCGACGCCGAAGAACAGGTTCGGTTCGCCGAGCTTCATGAAGTCGTCTTTGGACTGCCAGTTCGGCTGGGCAATGATCCCGACGCGAAAGCCCTGGGACTCCAGCAGCCGGCCGATGATCGCCATGCCGAACGATGGGTGATCCACATACGCATCTCCGGTGACGATGATGATGTCGCAGGAATCCCAGCCAAGCTGATCCATCTCCTCCCTGCTCATCGGCAGGAATGGCGCAGGACCGAAACATTCGGCCCAGTACTTGGGATAGTCAAATAACGGCTTGGCTGTTTGCATGACGGTGACCGGTGTTGAGATGAAAAATCGCGGGCGCGGAATATAGCACAAATTTTGACCAATTCCGACGGCAATGGTCGGCTTTTAGCCACGCCGCGCCCGACGGCGCTTATAGCCCGGTTTTGCTGGGGGCGAGGCCCACATAGGCGCGCTGATCACGCGTCGTCACTGGGGGTGCACTACGCAGGCGTTTTCAGCGCACAGCTTTATGCACCTCTTCTTCTGGTACTGCCCGCCCTAAGGTCGCTCAATCTTTTCAACAGAGCGCCTGCCACGCTGCTGTGCCAAGCGCTCTCTTCCCGAGCACACACCATGACCAACTCAGTCACCTTTGACGCAGAGCAACCTGCATTACTCACCAACGAAAGCTGGGCCGAACAACAGATCTTTCAACTGATACAGGAAAACGTAAATGCCTTCATGGGCAAAATGGGCGTGGACGAGCAAAAAGAATACCTGCGCCTGAGCAAGGATCTGGTGGAGCGCGAGCAAACCCTCGGCAACGCCCTCACAGATCTTTACAACGACTTGAGCCAGCAAATGGTCGACGCTCTGGAGCGAGAGCTGAAGAGCAAAACCGGCACGGCCATCAATTCGCGCACCACCTACCTGAAGACGCGGATCCGGCAGTTGCCGGTCTCCCAGGATGACCTCCCCGCCAACGATCGCCTGGGCAACAACGTGCGTATCTACAAAGAGGACCTGGGCGTACGTGAGTACGAACGCTCGATCACCTTGCTGGAGGCCGCGTATCGCAACTTCGGGTTTACTGCGTATTTCTCCACCGAAGAACAACGCGCCAGCTCTATCAGCGGCAACGTCATCAGCGTCAAAGCCTTCGTGGCCGTCGCAAGGAGCGTGGACATCGGCACGCGCATCAGCGACTACATCGAAAAAGAGTTCAAGAAGCGTCTGTCCAATCCGCTATTCGGCCTGCAAAGCACCAAGCTGCTGGTCGCATTGAGGGACGCCTATCGTACCAATGAGTCTTGGAGTATCAGCGAATGGGAATTCAATGAACTTAAAGACTGGCTGTTCGACACCAGCGTGTATTGGGACCTCTACCAACTGGACGCCGGCGGCGAAAAGATTGCCCTGCCGTTCTTTACTCGTCGCTTTGACACGCCCGACGGCTCTTGCGTCTACAGCTACTTCCCGGACCGCCCCAATGGCGCGTTACGCCGACATGCCTCCAGGCAAGAAGCCGTGGACTCGCTGCAGGACCAGATCCGCAACGACGTGGGGCTGGCACACTTCAGCTGGTTCATGAAGGCCATCTCCCTGAACAATCAGGAAAAGCTGCGAGCCTTTATCAAACCGCTGAAGGTCAACCGGGACGAGCTCGCCTGGCATGCCAGAATCCTGTATGACCTGTTCGCCAGCAAGACCCCAAACAGGCAAAAACTGGCGGTGGAAAAAATCGGCACGGACATCCGCTGCCTCGCCCACACCTTGCCGATCCACCAGGCGTGGCCGATACAATCGGACCTTATCCGACTGGCCCGCACCAATAAATTGGCGGACCAGGAGGCCGCCATTGCGTTGGCCACCTATCTGGTCAGCGAAACCTTGTCGATGCTGCTGATCCCCCTTCCCGGTGGCGTGACAGGTTTGGGCAAAATCATGTTGGTCGCAATGCTGGGCACCCTCGTCTATCAGACCTGGTCTGCCATTGCGGCGCTGCGCCGAGGCCAGCAGGCCGAGCTGGTGCAAGCCGTCGGTGACATTCTTGACCTGCTGGTGGGGCTGCGCTTGCAGGGTGCAGCGGCAAAGTTATCTGCACGCCGCACCCGCCAGTTGATGAACGCGCTGGGCAACCCCAACTACGCTACTGCCAAAGACGGCAAGCCAGGGTTGTGGTTCATCAACGACTACACAAAAATCGACCCGAACTACCTGACAGGGCTTGAACAAAACCCTCAAGGGCTGTTTGAAAAGGACAACCGAAGCTACATCAAACTGCAGGTCGACAACCAAACCAAATTCGCCCAGGTCACTCTCGAAAAAAGCTCCGGGCGCTATCAACTGGACATGCCGGGCTCTTCAAGCATTCACCCCTATGTCACTTACTCAGCCAAACATGACCGCTGGACACTCGACCCCATCGATACCCGTGCGCTGAACGAAGCCCAACTGCTGCAGCACATGATCTCGCCCAGCGAGTTGCCGCTGAGCCCGACAGCTTGCAAGCGCGCCCTGGATGTCGCGGCCGTCGATCGCCAGGAGCTGCTGGATATCTGGTTCGATCGCCGGCCCACCCCTGTCGCATTGACGCAGGCTATCGAGAATCAGCAACTGCGCGATGGGCTCACCCAGTTGCAAACGGCGCTCGGGCAGAACGATGGTCCGCTGCCGCCCATCGCCGATCAGGTCATGCCTGCACTACTGGCCGATCTGGGCACCTGCACGATCAAGCTGTACACCCCTGACGGCAAGACCTTGCTGTCCAGCCACGCACCCGTGCTCGGGGCCAACACACAGCCCTTGGCCACAATCGAGCTACGCAAGGACGGGCGCGATCGCTACCTGGCCCTGGCATTTGGCTCGTCGATTGCCTCACTCATGCAACAGGTCCTGCAGGAACATGAACGGCTCGTCCCGGATAGCACATTGGGTAAGACAGGTCACGGCAGTGAAGAGCAACCCCTGGCGAGCCGACTGCTTGGGCTGAGGAAAAAACTCGCAGCACACCTTCAGACACATCAAGCAGCAGTGTATGAGGCGTTACGCGATGGCCGACTGCGCGACCACCTGAATGCAAAACATCCAGCCACTCGGTTTGCACCCACGGCGCAGTTCGAGCAGACGCCCGGTGGTGAACTCGCAATCGGCCTGTTGCGGCGTCGCTTTCCGGACCTTTCACGGGCAATGGCCGCGGACTTGCTACAGCATCATCCCTCGTTGCGTGACATCGGCCTGTATTCGCGCCTGGAGGCTCCGGTGCGCGAAGCCATTCACAAAAGTATTCAACAAAGCACCATCATTGAGGCGCTCAACGCACTGTCGGACCCGAGCGGCCTCGGTCTCAACGCGCAAAGCCAAGCCCTGTTCTGCAACCTGCTGACGCTCTTGCCGGGCTGGCCGAGCGACGTCGGAGTGCAGGTTTATCAAGGCTCCACCGATCAGACCGGGCGGATCACCCAGCGAGGTTCACTGCTGGACACCTATGGGAGCGAAGACGCAGACAGCTTCGTCATGTTGGTCAAGTCCGGCACTGAATATGCCGGTTACCTACAGGACAGTGGCGACCTGAAAACGGCAGTCGCCGGGGAGAACAGCCTACTCGGCGCCACCTTGCACGCCCTCACCGAAACCCAACGCAATGAGCTGGGCCTTGAACCCCACGACATCGCCGTGCTGGCTCAGGACGTGCTTGAACAGGCGCGCGTACAGCAGGCGCACCTGCCGGAATTTCTCACACCTTCGCGGGAGGCGCCGCTGTCGAACCAAAGCATCAGTGCTTTCCGGATACCCCACAAGCAGGTGCCAGACAATGCCGACGCAGACGGCGTTCATGCCCTGGGCGGGCGTCAATACGCGAACATCGACGACGGCCCCTATCAGGTCATGCTCGACCGCGACGCCTCCTCGGCGACAGGCAAAGTCTGGCGCATCGTAAAACCGGGCGATCCGGTGGCGATGGACGCAGATAACATCTACAACGGCAGCCGCTTCGGCGAAAGCCATGCCATCCGGCGCAATGCCGCCAATGTGTGGGTCAGCGCCATCGTCGGCGCACCGGGGGGTGTACGCGGCGAGGGACATGACTGGTCGTTCTTTCGGCAATTGGCCGACCGTGCCAGCGCACTCTTGAATCAACTGCGCAGCCCGCAGCGGAGGGTGCACACACTGTTCCCGTCTTTTGACCAGGGACAGATCAACGCCTTTATCCAGTCTCTGGGCAGCGACATTGCTGGCGGGCTGGCGCGACGGGAAGCCGAGTACAGAACCCTCAGCACGGAGTTGAAGGCATGGCGGCATGCGAACGCATCCGAATCTGCAGGCTGGGCCAAGCTCGCTACCGATGAGGTCAAACAGTGCTGGCGTCGGGAGACAGGCGCACAACTGAAGTTACCCGCGAACCTCGCATCGCTGCCCGCCTTAAAAGCAGATTTCAGCCATGTGCGCGAGCTTTTCATGGAGTCCGTTGCCTGGTCAGAGAACGCCGATGTATTCCTGAGCAATTTCACGGCCCTTGAACGCCTGGACATCACCCGCTCCAAACTCGCCGCGCTGCCCCCCGCGATTGGTGACATGACTAAACTGACCACTTTGAACCTGAGGTCTAATCACATCCGCCTGGACACACAAAGCGCTCAAAAAATCAGCGCCCTCACAACGCTCAAACAAGTTGACCTGTCGGGAAACCCGCTGGGGGCAGCCCTGGACTTCAGTCAGATGCCGGGGCTTAAAACCTTGGACTTGAGCGATACTCAAATAGATCAGTGGCCAACCGGCCTGCACAACGCGAGCGCGCTAAAACTTGTCGATCTGCGCAACAACCAATTGCGCCACGTGCCTGAGGCCAACCTGAACCCGGCGCCTGAACAACTCAACGCCATGGTCCACGTCAACGGCGTTACGCTTCTTGAGGGCAACCCATTCCCCGCTGGCTACTGGAAGACCCTTGAAGCGTATTGGCAACGCTTGGCTACCAATCACCCCGAACTGAGCACACCGGCTCAAACCGGTGCCTTCAGGATCGAGGCGGACGCGCATGAGATCCAGGTAGTACAGCGGATGTATCCCGAGAAAAACGCCCAGGCCGCCAAGGAGTATCTGATTGGCCTGGGTGACAACACAGAAACAGAAATGGCGCGTATCCAGGCCTTCGATCAGTTGGACAAGCAACTGGTACGCTATATCGCCGAGCATGACCCCAACGCCCCTCGCCCTCCGGGCACCCAAAAACCGGACTCGGCCTACGCCTCCAAATTAATCAGGGAGTGCTGGGTCAAGTCAGCGGACTCATTACGCCTGCCTTCCTTGAGGGCCCCCCTTCCGGCACTGACCGCCGATTTCAGCCACGTCAAAATACTCAGTATCGACTCGGTAACCTCGTCGGCCGGTGCAGATACGTTCCTGGCAAACTTCCCCAACCTGACCGTGCTGAGCATTGCCTACTCCAACATTGAGACGTTGCCTGCCAGCATTGGCCAGATGAAAAAACTGGTTAACCTGAGCCTGTGCCGAAACAACATGAAGCTGGATGAAACGAGTGCTTCGATCCTGAGTAAGCTGGACCAACTAGGAGTTCTCGATCTTTCGGAAAACCCACTGCAGATAACACCTGACTTCAGCACCATGACCAGCTTGAACACTGTGGTCTTATCTAACACCGGGATAAGTCAGTGGCCCACCGGGTTACTGAACCTGCCGTCTTTGGCTCACTTGGACTTGCGCTTCAACAACTTGCGTGAAGTGCCGCAGGCCAACCTCAATCCTGCCGCCGAAAACCTGCAAACAGTGGCGCGGATCAATGCCGGCACGCGGCTGGAGGGCAACCGGTTCCCCGCCCAATATTGGAAAAAGTTCGATGAATATTGGCAACGCCTGTACGACACTCATCCGGAACTGGCGGACCCCGCTGATCCTAAAGTTTTCGACGTAAAGAACTCTCCGGCACAGCGCTACCGTCAACAGCATCCGACCATGCGCATCAAGGAGTGCAGGGAGCGGCTCTGGCGCATGGGGCAAGGCGTTTCATCCGGCACACTAGGCAGACAATTTGAACGATTAACAGCGCAACTCGATTATTGGGTACGCGTAGAAGGTGGCGATGTGCAGGACGCCTCGTCTTCCACACAACAAGGTGACCGCCTGCGCGCGGACTTGGAAAAGGCCAGGGAGCGAATCCTCAGTTGCTGGCAGTTAAACGCCCCCCAACAATTTGCCGCCAATGGCACTCCGATTGGCCAGGAGCTGAATCTGAGCGGACTGAAACTGCCCAACCTGCCACCCATCAACGCCGACTTCAAACATGTCGGGTCGCTTAATTTGAGCAAGATGAACCTGAAGGCTCTCCCAAAGGGCTTCCTGGGTCAATTTCGTAATATACGCTGGCTGAATCTGGCGAGAAACCATCTAACGGAGCTGCCCGAGGGCGTGGCTGAAATGAATGGCCTGACGCGTCTATTCCTACAGAATAACCAGCTGAAACTGACTGTCGAGGCTGCGCAAGTGCTTTCCGGGCGAACCACACTCAAGGCATTGTGGCTGCATAACAACCCGGGATTGGAGACACCCCCCGATTTCAGCCTGATGACCGAAATGTGCGACGTCAATCTGTCGAATACAGGTATCGACACCTGGCCGACCGGCCTGTTTACCCAGCCTGGCCTGGAGAGGATCAAGCTGAACCACAACCAAATAACCGAAATTCCGGACTACGTGGTTGAGCCAACGGCTAATTGGCTGGCGCACTCCGTCCAAGTCAACAGCATCACTGAGGTGTCACACAACCCGCTGTCCAGCGTCACTCGCGTGCAAATACAACGCTATGAGCAGCGCTTGCTGGCCGCTGGCATGATGCTCAACGCAGAACCCAACCTGATCACGACGGCGGCGGTCACAAAAGACCGCGAATCAACCCGCGAAATGTGAGTGTTTACTCATCGTCGTCGAAGTTGTAACTGCCCGGTGCCAGGTTCTCGAAGCGTGTGTACTTACCGATGAACGCCAGGCGGATAAAGCCGATCGGGCCGTTACGCTGCTTGCCGATGATGATCTCGGCGATGCCCTTGTGTTCCGTTTCGGGGTGGTACACCTCGTCGCGGTACACGAACATGATCACGTCGGCGTCCTGCTCGATTGCTCCGGATTCACGCAAGTCGGAGTTCACCGGGCGCTTGTTGGGGCGTTGCTCCAGGGAGCGGTTGAGCTGGGACAGCGCCACCACCGGGCAGTTGAATTCCTTGGCCAGGGCTTTGAGGGACCGGGAGATTTCGGAAATCTCGTTGGTACGGTTGTCGCCGCTGGAACCCGGGATCTGCATCAGTTGCAGGTAGTCGATCATGATCAGCGCGATATCACCGTGCTCGCGCACCAGTCGGCGGGTACGCGCACGCATCTCGGACGGGCTGATACCGGCCGTGTCGTCGATGAACAGCTTGCGGTCATTGAGCAGGTTGACCGCCGAGGTCAGGCGCGGCCAATCGTCGTCTTCCAACTGGCCGGAGCGCACTTTGGTCTGGTCGATACGACCCAGGGACGAAAGCATACGCATGATCAGCGATTCGCCTGGCATTTCGAGGGAGTACACCAATACCGCCTTGTCGCTGCGCAGTACGGCGTTTTCCACCAGGTTCATCGCAAAGGTGGTCTTACCCATGGACGGACGGCCGGCGACGATGATCAGGTCGGACGGTTGCAGGCCGCTGGTCTTTTCGTCGAGGTCGGTGTAGCCGGTGGAAATACCGGTAATGGCCGCGTCGGTGTTGAACAAGGTATCGATACGGTCGATAGCCTTGGTCAGCAGGTCGTTGACGCTGACCGGGCCGCCGGTTTTGGGCCGTGCTTCGGCGATCTGGAAGATCTGGCGTTCGGCTTCATCAAGGATCTCGGCGGCGGTACGGCCTTCCGGGTTGAAGGCGCTGTCGGCGATTTCGGTGCTGATGCCGATCAACTGGCGCAGGGTGGCGCGCTCGCGGACGATCTGCGCATAGGCCTTGATGTTGGCGACGGACGGCGTGTTTTTCGCCAGCTCACCGAGATAGCCCAGGCCGCCGACCTGGGAGGTCTGGCCTTCCTTGTCCAGTTGTTCGGCCAGCGTCACCACGTCGATCGGTGAGTTCTGGTCGGCCAGCTTGGCGATGGCGCGGAAGATCAGGCGGTGGTCATGGCGATAGAAGTCACCGTCCGAGACTTGATCCAGCACGCGTTCCCAGGCGTTGTTGTCCAGCATCAAGCCACCGAGCACGGCCTGTTCGGCCTCGATGGAATGCGGCGGCACCTTCAGGGCAGCGGTTTGCAGATCGTATTGCTCAGGAGCGGAGATTTCGTTCATGGCCACTTGGAATTTAAGGGTGTGTAGAAAAACAAAAGGCACGACCTGTAAACAGGATCGTGCCCGATGTTAACCGGCTGACACGCGAGGTGCCAGTCAGTTAGGTGCGACTTAAGCTGCTACCACGACAACGCGTACGGTGGCTTCAACTTCGGCGTGCAGGTGCACGGCTACGTCGAATTCGCCTACGTTGCGGATGGTGCCGTTCGGCAGACGAACTTCGCTCTTCTGCACTTCAACGCCGGAGGCGGTCAGTGCATCAGCGATGTCGTGGGTGCCGATCGAACCGAACAGCTTGCCTTCGTCACCGGCGGTGGCAGTGATAGTCACTTCCAGCTCAGCCAGTTGGGCAGCGCGAGTTTCGGCCGAAGCTTTTTTGTCTGCTGCGGCTTTTTCCAGCTCAGCACGACGCTCTTCAAACGCAGCCAGGTTGGCAGCGGTTGCAGCGGTGGCTTTGCCGTATGGCAGCAGGTAGTTACGACCGTAGCCGGCCTTAACGTTCACTTTGTCGCCCAGGTTGCCCAGGTTGGCGACTTTTTCCAGAAGGATCAGTTGCATGTGAAAATCCTCTAACTTTTAACCTTCACCGTTCGCGCTATCGGCATCTTTCGACGCCAGACGTCCGCGAAAATCAATCAGGCCGTCGACAATGGCCAGAACCACGAGTAACGGATAGATCAGCTGCATGAACAGCAACAGCGTGACGTACAACCCCACCAGCCAGAACCTGGCCAGGCGCTTTCGCGCAACCAGCCCGTGAATCAGGGCCAGCCCGGCAAACACCAGCGGTACGCTGCAAATCGGCGCCAGCAAGGCCATCTGTGGACCGAAGTTCGGCCCGACAACCATGCACGCCAGCAGCAACATCGCCGGCCCCGCAGGGATTCTGATACTGCGAAACTCGCGACCAAAACCACCCGGGTTGTACAACAACGCCTGCCAATAACGCCCAAGAATCAGGCTCAGCACGCTGACGACCTGCAACAGTGCCGCAATCAGGCCGGTCAGGACCGGAGCAATCAGTGACGCAAACCGCGCTCGCTCATCTACCGACAATTGCTGGTAGAGATCCCCGAGAGCCAGTGGCAGGATCTTGACGATCTCCTGCGACAGCGCCTCGATTTGCGGGCGGAAAGCCGCGCCAAGCATCACTGAGTACACCAACCCCAATGCCACGCTGACCAGCAGCGTACGGACCCAGGACTCACTTGCGCGTAAAACCAACGCAAGGCTCGATGACCCCAGCAGTACCAGAAGTACCCGTGGATCACCCATTTGCAACCACCAGATCAAGGCCGGCAACAAACCCAGGGCAAGAACGCCAAGAGCGTCCTTCAAACCGCGCCGCAGCAGCACAAGGCAACCTGCGGCAGCACCCAACCAATAAAGCAACGGCAATGCCGCACAGCCAGCCACTACCAGAGTGGCCTGCACGCGACCGCGCATGATGAACTCAGCTAAGGCGCGCATGCATTCAATCCCTTACTACTTGTCGACTGCCCGGTCTCAGCGGCCGTGGCTGTCGGTGTAGGCCAGCAGGGCCAGGAAGCGGGCGCGCTTGATAGCGGTGGCCAGCTGACGCTGATAACGTGCTTTGGTACCGGTGATACGGCTTGGAACGATTTTGCCGGTCTCGGATACGTAAGCTTTCAGAGTGTTGAGATCTTTGTAATCGATCTCTTTCACGTCTTCAGCGGTGAAGCGGCAGAATTTACGACGACGGAAGAAACGTGCCATTTGATAGGCTCCTTAATAAGGTCCGTGGATTACTCGTCAGCGTTATCGCTGTTGTCACTGTCATCAGCGCTATCATCAGCGCCTTCTTCAGGACGGTCGCGACGCTCACGGCGCTCACTGCGGTTTTCTTCAGCCTTGAGCATCTCGGATTGGCCGGTAACGGCTTCTTCGCGACGGATGACCAGGTTACGGATCACTGCATCGTTGTAGCGGAAGTTGTCTTCCAGCTCGGCCAGGGCCTTGCCAGTGCACTCAACGTTCAGCATCACGTAGTGAGCCTTGTGAACATTGTTGATTGCGTAGGCCAGTTGACGACGGCCCCAATCTTCCAGACGGTGGATTTTGCCGCCGTCTTCTTCGATCAGCTTGGTGTAACGCTCAACCATGCCGCCGACTTGCTCGCTTTGATCCGGGTGGACCAAAAAGATGATTTCGTAATGACGCATGAATGCTCCTTACGGGTTGTAGCCTGCCGCTCAAAAACGGTCAGACAAGGAGTGAATGACACTTATGGATCTTGCCGCAGGGGAGGCACATCGGTGCCTGCCAGGAAGGCAAGGGGCGCAATTGTAGAGAAGGGGGAGAAGCGGCGCAAGGTAATTGGTGATTATTTGAACAATGCTTACTGACACCAGAAACCAATGTGGGAGGGGGCTTGCTCCCGATTGCGGGAGTTCAGTCACATCATCTGTAACTGACCCACCGCTATCGGGAGCAAGCCCCCTCCCACATTTTGGTTCTGTGCCAGGCTCGGGATTACTTCTTGGCTTTGACCTTGGCACCACGCTGACGCTGGGCTTCAAACAGGCACACGCCCGTCGCCACCGACACGTTCAGGCTGCTGACGCTACCGGCCATCGGCAAGTGCACCAGGTAATCGCAATGCTCACGGGTCAAACGACGCATGCCTTTGCCTTCGGCGCCCATGATCAGGATGGTCGGGCCGGTCAAGTCCTGGTCATAAATGCTGACCTCGGCCTCGCCTGCCGTACCCACGACCCACAGGCCACGCTGCTGGAGTTTCTCCAGGGTGCGCGCCAGGTTGGTCACGGCCACCAGCGGAATCACTTCCGCCGCACCACACGCCACTTTACGCACCACCGGGGTCAGGGTTGCCGACTTGTCTTTAGGCACGATCACCGCCAGCGCGCCGGCAGCATCTGCCGAACGCAGGCACGCGCCGAGGTTGTGCGGATCGGTCACACCGTCCAGCACCAGCAGGAGCGGCGCACCTTCGGTACGGTCGAGCAGCTCGTCGAGCATGGCTTCGCCCCATACCTGGCTTGGGCTGACGTCTGCAACCACGCCCTGGTGAACACCTTCAACCCACACGTCCATTTCTCGACGCTCGGCCTGGCCGATGGCAACCTTGTTTTGGCTGGCCAGTTCAACCAGCGCCTGTACGCGCGGCTCGCTGCGACCTTCTGCCAGCCAAACCTGCTTGACGCGTTTGGGGTGGTGACGCAGCAGTGCTTCTACGGCATGCACACCGTAGATTTTTTCCAGACTCATGACTTGGCCTTAGGTTTGCGCGACCCGCCGCTTTTCGCGGGGGCAGAGCCCGCTTTTGGCGGGCCTTTACGATGTTTACTTGGCTTGCTCGACGGTTTTTCCGCCCCTTGGGACTTTCCCCCAGACGCCGCTTTACCACCACTTTTGGCTTCGTTGAGCAGCTGCTGCTTCAACTCGCGGCTCTTGCGCAGCTCGGCGTTTTTCGCCGCAGCATCGCTTGGGCGGTAGGCTTCAGGAGCCTTGTCCTTGGCGGAAGAGCGACGCCCCGACTTGGCAGGTGCAGGCTCGGCAGCCGTCTTCGCGCCAGTGGCCTTGCCTTTGGAAGCCGGCGCTGCAGTTTCGCTGCCACGCTTTTTGCGGCCAGCCGGCTCAGCAGGCTTGTCAGGCATACCGAAGTCGATCTTGCGTTCGTCCAGGTCGACACGCATGACCTGCACTTCGACGGTATCGCCCAAGCGGAAGCTGCGACCGGTGCGCTCGCCCGCCAGACGGTGGTGCACAGGATCGAAGTGGTAGTAGTCACCCGGCAAGGCGGTGACATGCACCAGGCCCTCGACGTAGATGTCGGTCAGTTCCACAAACAGACCAAAGCCGGTCACGGCGGTGATCACACCCGGGAACGACTCGCCTACACGATCCTTCATGAACTCGCACTTGAGCCAGTTCACTACGTCGCGGGTGGCTTCGTCGGCGCGGCGCTCGCTCATGGAGCACTGCTCGCCCAACTGTTCCAGGGCCGCCTCGTCGTACGGATAGATCCGCGCCTTCGGAATAGTCATGGCACCGGCGCGCTTGACGTGCGGGGTGTTCTGCTTGGAGTGGATCACGCTGCGGATTGCGCGGTGCGTGAGCAAATCCGGGTAACGACGGATCGGCGACGTGAAGTGGGTGTACGCCTCGTAGTTGAGGCCAAAGTGGCCCTGGTTATCGGCGCTGTACACCGCCTGGCTCAGGGATCGCAGCATCACGGTCTGGATCACGTGGTAATCCGGACGGTCCTTGATGCTGGCCAGCAGAGCCTGGTAATCCTTGGGCGTCGGGCCATCCTTGCCTTTATGCAGGGACAGGCCAAGCTCACCAAGGAAGGCGCGCAGTTTTTCCAGGCGCTCCGGCGGCGGACCGTCGTGCACGCGGTACAACGCAGGAATTTCGTGCTTCTTCAGGAACTCGGCAGTGGCCACGTTGGCCGCCAGCATGCATTCCTCAATCAACTTGTGCGCGTCGTTACGGGTGGTCGGGGTGATCGCGGCGATCTTGCGCTCGGAACCGAAAACAATCCGGGTTTCCTGGGTTTCAAAATCGATCGCGCCACGGGTATGACGGGCGCCCAGCAGCACCTTGTACAGCGAGTACAACTGCTTGAGGTGCGGGACCACGCCAGCGTATTCGGTACGCAGGGCCTTGGCTTCGCTGGTCTTCGGCGTCTCCAGGATGGTGCTGACCTTGTTGTAGGTCAGACGCGCCTGGGAGTGGATCACCGCTTCGTAGAACTGGTAGTCGGTCATTTCGCCGGTTTTGGAGATGGTCATCTCGCACACCATGGCCAAACGGTCGACTTTCGGGTTCAGGGAGCACAGGCCGTTGGACAGCTGCTCAGGCAGCATCGGGATCACGCGCTCAGGGAAGTACACGGAGTTACCGCGCACCTGGGCTTCGTTATCCAGGGCCGAACCGATCTTCACGTAGCTGGACACGTCGGCAATCGCGACGTACAGCTTCCAGCCGCCGGAGAACAGGCGCAGCTTGCCAGGCTTGGCTTCGCAGTAGACCGCATCGTCGAAGTCGCGAGCATCTTCGCCGTCAATGGTGACGAACGGCAGATGACGCAGGTCGATGCGTTTTTCTTTGTCTTTCTCTTCGACTTCCGGCTTGAGCTTGGCGGCTTCCTTGAGCACGGCATCAGGCCAGACGTGAGGAATATCGTAGGTGCGCAGCGCAACGTCGATTTCCATGCCGGGCGCCATGTAGTTGCCGACCACTTCAACGATATCGCCCTGGGGCTGGAAGCGCGCCGTTGGCCAATGGGTGATTTTCACCTCGACGAACTGGCCGACCTTGGCGGCACCGTTGCGGCCGGGGGTGATCAGCACTTCCTGCTGGACCTTCGGGTTATCCGGCACGACAAAGCCGATGCCGCCTTCTTCGAAGTAACGGCCGACGATGGACTCGTGGGCACGGGACACCACTTCGACGATCACGCCTTCGCGACGACCGCGACGGTCCAGGCCGGAAACCCGCGCCAGGGCGCGGTCGCCATCGAACACCAGGCGCATTTGCGCCGGGCTCATGAACAGATCGTCACTGCCGTCATCCGGGATCAGGAAGCCGAAACCGTCACGATGGCCGGCAATGCGGCCCAGGATCAGGTCGAGCTTGTCTACCGGCGCGTAAGTGCCACGACGGGTGTAGATCAATTGAGCATCGCGCTCCATCGCACGCAGACGGCGGCGCAGGGCTTCGAGCTGGTCTTCGGTGGTCAGACCGAATTCTTCGACCAACTGCTCGCGGCTAGCAGGCGAACCACGATCGGCGAGGTGCGCCAGGATCAGTTCGCGGCTAGGAATAGGGTTTTCATATTTTTCCGCTTCACGAGCGGCCTCGGGATCGAGGGACTGCCAATCGGCCATTAGAGAGTTTTCACCTTGTCTATATGTGGGTTAGTTTGGCATACGCGTATTGAAACGGGAAATTTCAGGTATCAACAAGCGTTTAAAAGACCTTTACGCCCCCCGCCGCGCACCTTGCACGACCACTGGCGAAATTTTCCAGGGTTTTTTCATGGCAGGGGTTTACAGCTCAAATATCGCTCCGTATAGTGCGCGCCATCGACGACGGCAACGTTGTCGGATAATGCCCAGGTGGTGAAATTGGTAGACACGCCAGCTTCAGGTGCTGGTGATCGCAAGGTCGTGGAAGTTCGAGTCTTCTCCTGGGCACCAAATTCAGATCAAACCCGCGAAAGCGGGTTTTTTCGTTTCAGGCCTTTGATTTTTAACGGAAAAATTGATTTATATTTTTCGAATCAGGGGTTTACAGATCAAAAAGCCCGCCGTATAGTTCGCCCCATCAACAGCGGCAACGTTGTTAGATAATGCCCAGGTGGTGAAATTGGTAGACACGCCAGCTTCAGGTGCTGGTGATCGCAAGGTCGTGGAAGTTCGAGTCTTCTCCTGGGCACCAAATTCAGATCAAACCCGCGAAAGCGGGTTTTTTCGTTTCTGACGCTCGAAAAACTCCCCAGCGATTTCCCCCTCGTCCGCACTTGAGAAGTTTTATCGTTTATCCTTGCAATGATTTGTTGCATATAGCGAGGAACACTTCGGATGATGATCCGCGATAACCGTCTCAAAACATCCCTTCTGCGCGGCCTGAGCCTCACCCTGCTCAGCCTGACCCTGCTCTCGCCCGCCGCCTATTCTGCCGACAAGATCGCCCTGACCTTGTACAACGGCCAACACAAGGAAGTCGGCGATGAACTCGCCAAAGCCTTTGAAGCCAAGACCGGCATTCACGTCAACGTGCGCAAAGGCAGCAGCAATCAGTTGGCCAGCCAGGTCGTCGAAGAAGGTGACCGCTCCCCCGCCGACGTGATCTATACCGAAGAATCGCCGCCGCTGAACAAACTCGGCGAGCAAGGTTTGCTGGCGAAGATCGATGCCAGCACCCTCGACGTGCTACCCAAGGATTACGTCGGTCGTAATGGTGATTGGATGGGCGTGACTGCACGCACCCGCGTGGTGGCGTTCAATCCAAAACTGATTGCTGAAAAGGACCTGCCCAAATCCGTCCTGGATTTCGCCGGCCCCGAGTGGCAAGGCAAGGTTGGCTTCGTGCCCACCAGCGGTGCCTTCCAGGAACAAGCCGTGGCGATCATCAAACTGCACGGTCGCGAAGCCGCCGAAGAGTGGCTGACCGGCCTGCGCGCCTTCGGCAAGGTGTACAGCAACAATATGGTCGCCCTCAAGGCCGTTGAAAATGGCGAAGTGGCCACCGTGCTGGTGAACAACTATTACTGGTTTGCCCTGAAAAAGGAAAAAACCAACCTGGACTCCCAACTGCACTACTTCACCGATGGCGATGCTGGCGGCCTGATCACCGTATCATCCGCTGCCGCACTGAAATCCAGCAAACACCCCAAAGAAGCTCAGCAACTGCTGGCATTCATGGCCAGTGAAGAAGGCCAGCGCGTGATCACCAACACCTCGGCCGAATACCCGCTGCGCAAAGGCATGGAGTCCAACCGTGGCCTCAAGCCCTTTAGCGAGCTGCAGCCGCCGAAAGTCACCCCAGCCGACCTTGGCAACGCCGAAGAAGCCTTGGAACTGGAACGTGATGTTGGCTTGAACTGATGACCGCGTCGCTAACGGCCGGGGCATTCAGCCCACGGCGCAAACGTCCGTCGATCTGGCTGTTGCTGCCAGTACTGCTGCTCGTCGGCCTGAGCCTGCTGCCACTGGCGTATGTCGGACTCAAGGCCTGGCAGGCCGGCTGGGCAGAGGCGGTGCATCTGCTGTGGAGGCCGTATGTGTTCGGCCTGCTGCGCAACACCCTCGCACTGATGGTCGGCGTGACCGTGACCTGCGGCGTGATCGGCCTGTCCCTGGCTTGGCTACTGGAACGCAGCAACCTGCCAGGACGGCGCATCTGGGGCGTGATCCTGTGCCTGCCGTTTGCCGTGCCGGCGTTTGTCAGCAGCTTTACCTGGGTGTCGCTGAGCGCCAACTTCGAAGGGCTGGGCGGCGCGATCCTGGTGATGAGCCTGTCCAAGTACCCGCTGGTGTTTCTACCGGTGGCCGCAACCTTGCGTAACCTTGACCCATCCCTGGAAGAGTCCGCGCGCACCCTGGGACTGAATCGCTGGGGCGTGTTCTTTCGCATCACCTTGCCGCTGCTGTGGCCGTCGCTATTGGCCGGGGCACTCCTGATCGCCCTGCACATGCTGGTGGAGTTCGGGGCCTTGTCGATCATCGGACTGCAGACCTTTACCACCGCGATCTACCAGCAATTCGAACTGGAATTCAGCAATGCCAATGCCGCAATGCTCTCGGCGGTGTTGCTGGTGATGTGCCTGACCTTGCTGTGGCTGGAGCTGCGCGTGCGCGGCAAAGGCCGGCATGTGCGCATAGGCCAAGGGGCGGCGCGACATGCCGCACAGGTCCGGTTGGGCAAATGGGCGCCTTTGGGCCAGGTGTATTGCCTTGGGCTGGCGATCATCGGCAGCGGCATTCCGCTGGGGATGCTCGGTTATTGGTTGGCCGTCGGATCTTCCGCCGCGTTTCCACTGGCTGAAATTGGCGAGGCGTTGCTCTCCTCACTTGCCTTGTCGCTGGGAGGCGCGGCGTTGTGCCTGGTACTGGCGGTGCCCGTAGGTTTGCTGGTGGTGCGCTACAAAGGCCAGTTGGCACTGTGGGCCGAACGCCTGCCCTACCTGCTACACGCCCTGCCCGGCCTGGTGATTGCACTGACACTGGTGTATTTCGCGCTGCATTATGTGCCGGTGCTGTACCAGACCTCGGCGTTGCTGCTGATCGCTTATGCGCTGCTGTTCTTGCCATTGGCCCAGGCGCCGATTCGTACGGCCTTGAACAAAGCAGCACCGCAGCTGGAAGAAGCGGCGCGCACGCTGGGGGCTTCGTCGTTCAGTGCGTTTTGTCGGGTGACGCTGCCGATTATCTTTCCAGCGCTGGGGGCTGCGTTTGCGTTGGTGTTCCTGGATGCGATGAAGGAATTGACGGCGACGTTGCTGCTCAGCCCTACGGGGTTGAATACCTTGGCGACGGCCGTGTGGGCGCATACTTCGAATGTGGAGTTTGCGGCGGCGGCACCTTATGCAGCGTTGTTGATATTGGTGTCGGGATTGCCGGTGTATTTGCTTACGACTCGGATGTATCTGAGTCGCTGAGACCGCTATCGGGGGCAAGCCCCCTCCCACATTGGAACGCATTCCAAATGTGGGAGGGGCTTGCCCCCGATGAGGCCGGCACAGGCAACACTAAGCCCGGAACTGCCCCAGACTCGCCTTCAACTGCGCCGCCAACCCATCCAGCACCTTGCCACTGGCTGTCGTCTCCACCACTGCCTGCGCCGCACGCTCAGCCTGGGCATGGATCACTTCGACCCGCCCACGCACCGCATGGGCGCCCTGAGCCTGGTGCTCAGCCGCACGCGTCGCCAGACCAATCGCGGCGTGCACCTGCTCGACCGACGCCTGCACTGTCTGCTGCAAACGCACACTGTCGCGCAACACCAGCAAGCCCTCATTGGCCTGGCGACCAGCCTTGCCGATGGTTTCCACCGCCTCACGCGCGCCCTGTTGTAACGCCACGATATGCGCCTGGATATCGCCTGTGGAGCTTTGGGTCTTGCTGGCCAGCGCACGCACTTCGTCCGCCACCACGGCAAAGCCACGTCCAGTCTCACCCGCCCGCGCCGCTTCGATAGCCGCATTCAGGGCGAGCAAATTGGTTTGCTCGGCAATGCCATGAATCACGGTAAGTACGACTTCGATCTGCTCGCTTTGCTGCGCCAGCCGCTCGATCACCTGGGAGCCAGCCTGCACCTGCCCCGCCAACGCCTCGATCAAGCTGCCGACCTCAGCCGAGGTGCGCGAGTTCTCATCCGTGGCCTGGCGAATATCCACCACCTGCTGCAAGGCCGCTTGCATGGCGTGGCTTTCGGCCTGGGCCTCGTCAGCCATCTGCGAAAGTGCGCGCAAGCTCTCTGCAACCTCGTCGCGCTGCAAGCCCGCTGCCGCGTCGGCGCCCGCGTTACGCAATGTCATGGCGCCGATTTCCACACCGGTACGCTGGGCCACATCGCCCGCCTCGCGCACGATGGGCTGCAACTTATCCACAAAGCGATTGACCGCCGAAGCCATATCACCGATTTCGTCCTTGCTGTTGATCTGCACACGCTTGGTGAGGTCGCCCTCCCCTGCCGCGAGGTCATCCATGGCGGCAATAAGCAGCTTGAGACGATTGACCACGCGCCGGCCCAACACAACAGCGAGTAACAGCAATACGCCAAGCCCCACCAATGCCAGGCCCATGCCAATACGCCAACGCAGGGTGCCCGCCGCTTCTTGTACGGCACTGGAGGTGTTTGCAGTCATTTGGGTGGCAGTTGCCTGTGCCGACTGCAGCCTGGCGCCCATGGCGCTGGCACTATCAGCCGCCGCTCCCTGCAGGCTGTCGCCCACCAGTTGATCACCGCTGGCGATCAGCGCGGCAAAGCGCTTATCCAATGCTTGCAGATCGGCCTCAACCGCAGCGGTCGACACGCCCATGCGCACCTTGCCAATTTCCACACCATTTGGGCTGATGGAGGCTTCGACGTAGTACACCGACGGGTCTGTCTTGGCCGCGTTCAACACCTTATCGAGGGCACGCTCACCCGCGCCCTTTGCCAGCAACGCCTGGTTGATCGGGTTATCACGGTTCAGATAACGCGTCAGGTGCTCACCCGCGGCGTCGTCATACACGACAAACAACACATTGGGATTGCGTTGGGCACGCCGGGCAAATTCCGAGAGTGTTGGCACATCGCTGTCCCACATGGCGCGGGGTGCGACGGAGGCCAGCAACTGCGCCATGTCATTGGCGGAGTCTTTCAGGTCTTTTTCCAGGGTCGCACGCAGTTGCTTCTGCTCTTCCTGCAGACGCGTGGAAAGCCCGGCTGTCAGGCGCTGGCGCGTGCTGGAGGACAAGCTGTCCAGGCTGGACATGACCTCCTTGCCGGCCTGGGCCAATTCGCCAGACAGTTTCTGACTATCGATGCCCAGACGATTACCCAAATCAGCTTCCAGCGCGGTCACGGTGCTCCGCGTCAGCGCGACGGCAACCAGCACTTGCACCAAAAGGGCGATACCAAGGGTAACGAACACCGGCCGCAACAGACGGCTTTGTAACAACGAGAGAACGGCAGACACTGGAAACCCCTCCACCACGGGTGCCACTAATTTGATAGCACCTCGAAAGAGGGAAACACAGCAAGGGTCGTGCCGTTTGCCAGACAGAAACGACAAAGGGCTCCCGAAGGAGCCCTTTGCTTTTTACATCAACAGTTTATTAAGCGAACGGGTGACGCAGAACGATGGTCTCGTTGCGGTCCGGGCCGGTCGAAATAATGTCGATCGGTGCACCGATCAGCTCTTCCACACGCTTGATGTAAGCGCGGGCGTTGGCTGGCAGTTCTTCCAGGGTCTTGGCGCCCACGGTCGATTCGGTCCAACCTGGCACTTCTTCGTACACAGGCTGCAGGCCCACGTAGCTGTCAGCGTCGGTCGGGGCAACGTCGTTGCCTTGTGCGTCTTTGTAGCCGACGCAGATGTTGATGGCTTCCAGGCCGTCGAGTACGTCCAGCTTGGTCAGGCAAATGCCCGAAATGCTGTTCACATCGATAGCGCGACGCAGGATAACGGCGTCGAACCAACCGCAACGACGAGCACGGCCAGTGGTGGCGCCGAATTCGTGACCTTGCTTGGCCAGGTGCGCGCCAACGTCGTCGAACAGTTCAGTCGGGAACGGACCCGAGCCTACACGGGTGGTGTAAGCCTTGGTGATGCCCAGGATGTAGTCCAGGAACATCGGACCAACGCCTGAACCTGTGGCAACGCCGCCAGCAGTGGTGTTGGAGCTGGTCACGTACGGGTAGGTACCGTGGTCGATGTCCAGCAACGAGCCCTGGGCGCCTTCGAACATGATGTCTTTGCCGGCGCGACGCAGGTCGTGCAGCTCGGCGGTCACGTCCAGCATCAGCGGCTTGAGCAGCTCTGCATATTCCTTGCACTCGGCCAGGGTCTTGTCGAACTCGATGGCAGGCTCTTTGTAGTAACCGACCAGCATGAAGTTGTGGTAATCCACCAGTTCACGCAGCTTGTCTTCAAAACGCGGCATGTTGAGCAGGTCGCCCACACGCAGGCCACGACGCGCTACCTTGTCTTCATAGGCCGGGCCGATGCCGCGACCGGTAGTGCCGATCTTCAGCTCGCCCCGCGCCTTTTCACGGGCCTGGTCCAGCGCAACGTGGAACGACAGGATCAGCGGGCAGGACGGGCTGATGCGCAGGCGCTCGCGCACCGGTACGCCTTTCTCTTCCAGCTTGGTGATCTCGCGCAGCAGGGCGTCAGGTGCAACTACCACGCCGTTGCCGATCAGGCACTGCACGCCTTCGCGCAGTACGCCCGACGGGATCAGGTGCAAGACGGTTTTTTCGCCATCGATGACCAGGGTGTGGCCAGCGTTGTGGCCACCCTGGTAGCGCACTACGGCGGCAGCATGTTCGGTCAGCAGATCAACGATCTTGCCTTTGCCCTCATCACCCCATTGGGTGCCCAGGACTACGACATTCTTACCCATAACACTTGTCCTCATTCGCGCAAACTTGGTGCCGGCGATGGCCGGCAGGAAAACTCAAGAAGCCAGTGGCGATACTTGCCAAAGCCCGTTCTGCTGAATCAATTGCCGGTCGCAGTCCGCTTCACGGGCGGCGGCCAATGGCTGCCCAGGCAAGGCCTGGACCACACGCAGACCCTCACTGCGTAACTGGCAAACCTGCTGCCAGAGCGCCGCGTCCGTACTGTCGGGCATCCAGATGCCACCAGACGGCAGCTCGACCTCAGCACGCCCCAGGGTCACCAGGGTTTTCAAATCGGTGGAAAAACCAGTGGCCGGACGCGCGCGACCGAAGTCGGCGCCGATATCGTCGTAACGACCACCTTGGGCGATGGCCTGGCCAACACCCGGGACAAATACCGCGAACACCACACCGGTGTGGTAGTGGTAGCCGCGCAACTCGCCCAGATCAAAATACAGCGGCAACTGCGGGAACCGTGCCGACAAGCGTTCGGCAATCGCCAGCACGTCATCCAGTGCCGCCAATACCGGCGCCGGCGCATTGGCCAGGCGCTCACGCGCAGCCACCAGCACTTCACGACCACCGCACAGGTCCACCAGCGCACGTAGCATACCGGCCAGTTCAGCCGGCACACCCTCGGTCAGGGCGATTACTTCGTCGATTGCCTTGCGCTGCAGGGCATCGAACAACTGTTGCTCCACTTCACCGGACAAGCCGGCCGCACGGGCCAGGCCACGATAGATACCGACGTGGCCCAGGTCCATGTGGACATCCGGCACGTCAGCCAGTTGCAGCATGGCCAGCATCAGGCTGATCACTTCAACGTCGCTGCTCGGGCTGGCATCGCCGTACAACTCGGCACCCAACTGGATCGGGCTGCGCGAAGACGACAAGGCTCGCGGCTGGGCATGCAACACGCTGCCGGCGTAGCACAGGCGGCTCGGACCTTCGCGGCGCAGGGTGTGCGCGTCGATGCGCGCCACTTGCGGCGTGATGTCGGCACGGAACCCCATTTGCCGGCCCGATTGCGGGTCGATCACCTTGAAGGTGCGCAGATCCAGGTCCTGGCCCGCGCCAGTCAGCAGGGATTCCAGGTACTCGATATGGGGAGTCACGACAAACTCGTAACCCCAGCTCTGGAACAGATCCAACACCTGGCGACGCGCTACTTCAATGCGCGCAGCTTCTGGTGGCAGTACTTCTTCGATACCATCTGGCAGCAGCCAGCGGTCTACCGTTGCCATTACGCCATTCCCCTTTGATCCGGGCGGCCAGCCCTCGGCCGAGCCTTGAGTGAAGCAGAAAATACCCGCCTCCTGCATAAACCACGCGCAAGAGCGACGTGACGAACGGCCTGCAAACGGCCTCGTCGGGCACTTTCCTCGAAAAACCTGTCACGCCTGCCGAATCAAACATGCAGACGCAAAAAAGCCGGGAATTTCCCGGCTGCCGCATCATACACCCGTTTTCTGAAAGGATCACCCCGCCAGGCATTTTAGCCGCCCGACGGAGTGGGCCCTACAGAATCACAGGCCTGTTACTTGGACTTTTCCAGGTAGCGGAAGAAGTCGCTGCTTGGGTCCAGCACCAGAACGTCGGTTTTGTTCGCGAAGCTTTCACGGTAGGCACGCAGGCTACGGTAGAACGCGTAGAACTCCTGGTCCTGGCCGTAAGCCTTGGCGTAGATCGCCGCCGCTTGAGCATCACCATCACCGCGGGCCTCTTCAGACTCACGATAGGCTTCTGCCAGCAGGACTCGGCGCTGACGGTCAGCATCGGCGCGGATACCTTCAGCCAGCTCGTTACCCTTGGCACGGTGCTCACGAGCTTCACGCTCACGCTCAGTGCTCATACGTTCGAACACGCTGCGGTTCACTTCCTTGGGCAGGTCAATGGCCTTGACCCGGACATCGACGACTTCGATACCCAGCTCTTTTTCCGCCATGGTGTTCAGCGAACGGGTGATATCCGCCATCAGCGCATCACGTTCACCAGAAACCACCTCATGCAGGGTGCGCTTACCAAACTGGTCACGCAGGCCCGATTCCAGACGACGGGACAAACGCTCGTCGGCAATCTGCTTGAGGCCGGAGGTCGCGGTGTAGAAGCGCTCGGCATCCTTGACGCGCCACTTGGCGTAGGCGTCAACCATCACGGCTTTCTTTTCCAGGGTCAGGAAGCGCTGTGTCGGTGCATCCAGGGTCATCAGGCGGGCGTCGAACTTGCGCACCTGGTTGACGTAGGGGACTTTCACATGCAGGCCCGGCTGGACATCCGCCTGGACCACGCGACCGAATTGCAGCAGCACCGCACGCTCGGTCTGAGCCACGATGTAGAAGCAGTTCCAGGCAGCGATGACCACGACGACGCCCACAATCAGGGCGGTCAGCGATTTATTGCTCATCAACGACTCTCCCTGGTACGTGTTTGCTGTTGCAGCAAGTCAGCGGCCGCACGGGCGCTCGCTTCGTTGGCAGCGGCATTCGAACCGGTGGACGGTGCGCTGGTGCCGCTACGACCACTTTCGATCATCTTGTCCAGCGGCAGGTACAGCAGGTTGTTCTGCCCACCCTTGTTGCCGGTCACGAGAACCTTGCTGGTGTTGCTGAAAACTTCCTGCATGGTGTCCAGGTACAGACGCTCACGCGTAACTTCCGGCGCCTTGCGGTACTCGGCAACCAGCTTGGTAAAGCGATCTGCCTCACCCTTGGCGCGCGAGACCACTTCGTCGCGATAACCGTTGGCATCTTCAAGGATGCGCTGGGCCTGACCACGGGCTTCCGGCACAACGCCGTTGGCATAGGTTTCAGCCTGGTTGCGCGAACGCTGCTCGTCTTCACGGGCGCGGATCACATCGTCAAACGCTTCCTGCACTTCACGCGGTGCCGCGGCGCTCTGTACGTTCACCTGAGTGACAGTGATACCGGTGCGATAGGTATCGAGGAACCGTTGCAGGCGCTCCTTGATTTCACTGGCCATCAATTCACGACCTTCGGTCAGCACCTGGTCCATGGCGGTGGAACCGACCACGTGGCGCAGGGCGCTTTCGGTTGCGTGTTGCAGGCTGATCTCCGGCTGATCAACGTTCAGCACGAAGTCCTGCAGGTTGCTGATCTTGTACTGCACGGTCAGCGGCACTTCGACGATGTTCTCGTCTTCGGTCAGCATCTGGCCCTGCTTGGTGTACGCACGCTCACGCGTGACGTTTTCCATGTACTTCTTGTCGATCGGCGGGAAATAGATGTTCAGGCCCGGCCCGACAGTCTCGTAGTACTTGCCGAAGCGCAGCACCACGGCTTGCTCCTGCTCGTCCACCACGTAGACCGCGCTGTACAGCCATACGGCCGCGAGCACGACAAGGCCCAGGCCCAGCAGGCCGTAGCCGCCGCCCTTGCTGGTGCGACCGCCGTCGTCACCACCACGTTTTTTTCCACCACCGAACAACCCATTCAGGCTTTCCTGCAGCTTTCGGAAGGCCTCGTCGAGATCCGGTGGCCCCTTGCGGTCGCCATTATTGCGGCGCTTACCACCCCAAGGATCCTGATTATTCGAGTTGCCACCCGGCTCATTCCAAGCCATAGCGCTCTCCATCTGATAAAGCAAAGACGCACCCACGGCGCGCCGACCAATGCTACAGAATGCCTGCTACTGCGGCACAACCGCTTTCTCAGGCTTTTATTGCAAAGTGTGTTGTTCGATGAACTCCGCCGGCACAACACCCTCGCGACTGACCAGTCGATTGAGCTCCGAGCGTGGCAATCGAACGGCCAGCAAGCTGACACCTTCTTCATCGTGTTCTTCTTTCTGTACCGCACCCAGTTCGAAAAACTGTGCCCGCAGTCGAGCAAAACGCTGCGGCAAGCGCAAGGTGCCGACAAACAAATCGCTGCCCAGCAGTTCGGCAATTGCTTGCTCAAGCAGCTCCAAACCACTGCCATCACGCGCCGACAGCCAGACCCGCTGGGGCTTGCCGTTTTCGTCACGCTGGATTTGTGGCTCAACACCTTCAAGCAAATCGAGTTTGTTATAGACCTCGAGGATCGGCAAGTCCTGGGCACCAATCTCGCCCAGCACCACCATGACCTGTTCAATCTGCAACATGCGATCCGGTTCGGCCGCATCGATCACGTGCAGCAGCAGGTCGGAATTGCTCGACTCTTCGAGCGTAGACCGAAATGCCTCGACCAGCTTGTGCGGCAAGTGACGAATGAAACCCACGGTATCGGCCAGGACAATCGGCCCCAGGTCGTCTATGTCCAGACGGCGCAAGGTCGGGTCGAGGGTGGCGAACAGTTGGTCGGCCGCGTACACGTCCGATTTCGTCACGTTGTTGAACAGCGTGGACTTGCCGGCGTTGGTATAGCCCACCAGGGACACGGTAGGGATATCCGCACGGGAACGGCCACGGCGCGATTGTTCGCGCTGGCTGCGGACTTTTTCCAGGCGGCCCTTGATCTGGCGCAGGCGAACCCGCAGCAGACGCCGGTCGGTTTCCAGCTGGGTTTCACCCGGACCGCGCATACCGATACCGCCACCTTGACGCTCAAGGTGAGTCCAGCCGCGAACCAGGCGGGTGCTCATGTGATCAAGCTGGGCCAGTTCGACCTGGAGCTTGCCTTCATGGGTACGGGCGCGCTGGGCGAAAATATCGAGAATCAGGCCGGTACGGTCGATCACGCGACACTCGAAAACACGTTCGAGGTTACGCTCCTGACTGGGCGTGAGGGTGTGATTGAAGATCACCAGATCGGCTTCTTCAGCATGAACCAGGTCGCGCAGTTCCTCGACCTTGCCGCTGCCGATCAGGTATTTGGCGGTTGGCCGATGACGCGGCACGTTAAAAAACGCAACGGTCTCGGCGCCGGCCGAATTTGCCAACTCCTGAAACTCCTGCGGATCTTCGCGCGCCTCAGGGTCCTGTCCATCCAAGTGAACGAGGATTACTCGCTCACCACCACCGTGGCGCTCAAAGAACAAAGGAGACTCCTATCAGGCGTTACCTGGCTCAGCGTCACCCTGTTCATCACCTGCTGCGCTAGGCAGACGGATAGGACGAACTGGAACGACTGTCGAGATAGCGTGCTTGTAAACCATCTGGCTGACGGTGTTTTTCAGCAGGATCACGAACTGGTCGAACGACTCGATCGTGCCTTGCAACTTGATACCGTTGACCAGATAGATGGAAACCCCAACTTTCTCTTTACGTAAAGTATTCAAGTAAGGGTCTTGTAGCGAATGCCCTTTTGACATGTGCCGCACTCCTTTAAGGATCAATAATAAAAAATCGGAAAATAGATAGCTTATGGCCGTCACACCCCCAAGGATAGACGGCAATTGCAAGGACTCAGCTCAATATGGAGACCGTTCCCAAGTATTTCAAGGCGCGTGACAGATTGTCGCTGTCCAGGCTGTCCAACCAGTGCAAATCGCTCCAGCTGCGCAGCCAGGTGAACTGGCGCTTCGCCAATTGGCGCGTGGCGATGATGCCGCGCTCCTGCATTTCGGCTGACGTCAGCTTGCCATCCAGATGATCCCAGACTTGGCGGTAGCCTACAGCACGTATCGAAGGCAGCCCGGCATGCAGGTCACCTCTTGAACGCAGTGCTACGACCTCGTCCACAAACCCCTGTTCCAACATAATTGTGAATCTTTGTGCAATTCGTTCATGCAGCACCTGGCGATTTGCCGGAGCGATGGCCAGATTCGCCACAGTATAGGGCAATTGTGACTGTCCAGATGCGCCTGCATCAGCACTTTGCGCACTTTGTTTCAGCCTGTGTTCAGTCATGGTCCGGCCACTCACACGCCAGACTTCCAGGGCACGGGTGAGGCGCTGGGGGTCATTGGGGTGAATGCGCGCCGCGGACACCGGGTCCACCGCCGCCAATTGGTCGTGCAGGGCTTGCCAGCCGAGGCGTGCGGCCTCTTCTTCGAGTTCGCCGCGCACCTGGGCATCGGCAGGCGGCATATCGGCCAGCCCTTCCTGCAATGCCTTGTAGTAGAGCATGGTGCCACCCACCAGCAGCGGGATATTGCCGCGCGCGGTGATCTCGGCCATGGCCGCCAGGGCGTCGGTGCGAAAATCCGCAGCCGAATAGCTCTGCGCCGGGTCGATGATGTCGATCAACTTGTGCGGATATTGGGCCAATAGCGCTTTGGACGGCTTGGCCGTGCCGATATCCATGTCCCGGTAAACCAGGGCAGAGTCGACACTGATCAACTCGCAGGGCAGCACCTTGGTCAGCTCGATGGCCAGGTCGGTCTTGCCGGCGGCCGTGGGGCCCATCAGGAAGATCGCGGGGGGCAAGGCGCTCATCAACGGCCGCGCAAGAACAGTTTGTCCAGATCGTCCAGGCCCATTTGGGTCCAGGTCGGTCGGCCATGGTTGCATTGGCCGCTGCGCTCGGTGTTTTCCATGTCACGCAGCAGGCCGTTCATTTCCGGCAGGGCCAGGCGGCGATTGGCGCGGATGGCGCCGTGGCAGGCCATGGTGCCGAGCAATTCGTTGATATGCGCCTGGATACGGTCGCTGGTGCCGTATTCCATCAGGTCTGCCAGCACGTCGGCCACCAGGCGGTTGGCTTCGGCCTGCTTTAGCAGCGCGGGAATCTGACGGATCGCCAGGGTTTCCGGGCCCAGACGTTGTAGCTCAAAACCCAGCTTCTGGAACACGCTGTGGTGCTCTTCGGCGCAATCGGCCTCTCGCTGGCTGACTGCCAGGGATTCGGGCACCAGCAATGGCTGACCGCTGAGGCCTTCGCTGGCCATGGCGATCTTCAGGCGCTCGTACATGATCCGTTCGTGGGCGGCATGCATGTCCACCAGCACCAGGCCATGGGCGTTTTCCGCGAGGATGTAGATGCCCTTGAGCTGCGCCAGGGCATAGCCCAGCGGCGGGATATCACCGCCACCTTCGGGCAACGCGACAGCAGCACCCGCCTCGGCACCCGGCAGCGGCGCAAAAAACTCCCGGTACGCCGCCTGGGCCTCGGCCACCGGCACGGTCGACTGCGGACGCGGCGTGTATTGATACTGGTAGCCTGCACCGGCGCCTGCGTTCGGCGCCGTGTAGGTCGGTTGCGACTGCGGCGATTGCAGCAGGTTGGCCGCCAGGCTCATTTCACCCTGGGGGCCGAACTCTCCGGCTTCCGGACCGCTCGGGCGCACCACCGCCGTGACAATCGGCGCTGACAGTTGATCATCCGGGCGCACATCGCCCAAGGCGCGATGCAGCGTGCCATACAGGAAGTCATGCACCATGCGCCCGTCCCGGAAGCGTACTTCGTGCTTGGTCGGGTGCACGTTGACGTCGACCACCGACGGGTCGACCTCGAAGAACAGCACAAACGTGGGGTGCCGGCCGTTGAACAGTACGTCGCGATAAGCCTGGCGCACCGCATGGGCTACCAGCTTGTCGCGAACCGCACGGCCATTCACAAAGAAGTACTGCAAGTCGGCCTGGCTACGGGAGAACGTCGGCAACCCCACCCAACCCCACAACCTCAGGCCATTGCGCTCGATTTCAATCGGCAGCGCCTGCTCCAGGAAACCGCTGCCGCACACGGCTGCCACACGTCGTGCGCGGGCGGCGTCGTCGTTGGCTTCGTGCAGGCTGAGGATGGTCTTGCCGTTGTGGCGCAGGTGAAACGCCACATCGAAACGGGCCAGGGCCAAGCGCTTGATGACTTCTTGCAGGTGATCGAATTCGGTTTTCTCGGCCTTGAGGAATTTGCGCCGCGCCGGGGTGTTGAAGAACAGGTCGCGCACTTCTACCGAAGTGCCCACTGGGTGTGCAGCCGGCTGGACCCGAGGCGCCATGT
This sequence comes from Pseudomonas sp. OST1909, assembly GCF_015277575.1. NCBI lineage: Bacteria > Pseudomonadati > Pseudomonadota > Gammaproteobacteria > Pseudomonadales > Pseudomonadaceae > Pseudomonas > Pseudomonas sp. OST1909. The sequence continues at coordinate 786,375 of NZ_CP063780.1, read as the reverse complement.
CGCGGCCTTCGGTTTCCACTTGCCAGGCTTGCTCGGCGTCGCGGGTGCGGGAGGTCAGGGTCAGGCGCGCCACGGAACTGATGGAGGCCAGGGCCTCACCGCGAAAGCCCAGGCTCATGACCCGCTCAAGGTCTTCCAGGTCGCGGATCTTGCTGGTGGCGTGACGCGCCAGGGCCAGCGGCAGATCATCGGAGGAGATGCCGCTGCCGTCATCACGTACCCGCAGCAACTTGACGCCGCCCTGCTCCACGTCGACATCGATGCGCTTGGCACCGGAGTCAATGCTGTTTTCCAGCAGTTCCTTGATCACCGACGCCGGGCGCTCGACGACCTCACCCGCAGCAATCTGGTTAGCCAGGCGCGGGCTGAGCAATTCGATGCGCGAGCCGCTGTTCAACAAAGATTCGCTCATTACTGTGCCGCCAATTCAGTGCCGGGAATGGTCAATACCTGGCCAATCTTCAACTCATCGGTTTTCAGGTTATTGGCGCTGCGCAAAGCCGCAGGCGTGACCTGGAAACGTACCGCCAGCATGGCAACGGTGTCGCCGGGTTGCACACGATGGTCGCGCGGGCCCTGGGCGATTTTGCCGGAGTCGCGCAGCCAGGCGATGTAAGTGCCGGGCGGCGGGTTCTGCTGGAAGAACTGGCGCACGCCTGCGCTGATGGAGCGCGCCAGCGCTTGCTGGTGGCTGGAGCTGGCCAGCTTGGAGGCCTCGTTGGCGTTGGAGATAAACCCGGTTTCCACCAGGATCGACGGGATATCCGGCGACTTCAGCACCATGAACCCGGCTTGCTCCACACGCTGTTTGTGCAGCGATGTCACGCGGCCGATGTTACTCAGGACTTTCTGGCCAACGTTCAGGCTGGAGGTCAGCGAGGCAGTCATCGACAGGTCGAGCAGCACGCCGGCGAGCATCTTGTCCTTGTCATCGAGGGACACGTTGCCGGCCCCGCCGATCAAGTCGGAGCGGTTTTCACTGTCGGCCAGCCAGCGGGCGGTCTCGGACGTGGCACCGCGATCCGACAGGGCAAATACCGAGGCACCAAATGCAGCAGTTGAAGGCGCGGCGTCGGCGTGAATGGACACGAACAGGTCAGCGCCCTTCTTGCGCGCAATTTCGGTACGGCCACGCAACGGAATGAAGTAGTCACCGGTGCGGGTCAGCTCGGCGCGGTAGCCTTTCATGCCGTTGACCTGGCGTTGCAGCTCGCGAGCAATGGCCAGTACCACGTCTTTCTCATGCTGGCCGCGTGAGCCGGAAGCCCCCGGATCTTCGCCACCGTGGCCGGCGTCGATCACCACGATAATGTCGCGCTTGCCGGCCGGCGCGGGCGGCGGTGGTGGCAACTTGACCTGGGGTTGCGACGGGTTGACCGGCACCGCAGGCACGGTAGCCACGCTTGGCGTCGGCGCAGGCGGTGGTGCCGCGTCGGCGGGGTTGTCGAACAGGTCGACCACCAGGCGGTTACCGTATTGGGCGTTGGGCGCCAGGGAGAAGCTCTTTGGCGTAACGGCCTTTTTCAGGTCGATGACCACGCGCAGGTCAGTCGGCGTACGCTGGGCCGAGCGCATGGCGGTAATGGGTGTGTTGGCGGTAGAGACCTTCAGCGGCGCGGCCAGGCTCGCACCGTTGATGTCGATCACCAGGCGATCAGGCGCCGTCAGGGTGAAGACGCTGTGCTGGACCGGGCCAGACAGGTCGAACACCAGTCGCGTGTTATCCGGCGCTCGCCACAGGCGAACACTTTTTACCTGTGAAGCAGCCAGAGCATTGACAGTCATTGCCGCAAGCAACACCCCCACGACAGCAACCAACGCGCGAAAGCGCATACCTAACCCCACCAATTTTATTTGAATTCCAATGCCAGAGCGGTGCACCACGCTTCAGCGCGCACGCTCTGGGGCAACAACTTCAGCTGACGTCCGTGCTCATGCGGCGTAATGGTAATGGTCATGTCTGGCTTTGGCAAAAAGCCTGTGCCTTTATCTGGCCATTCGATCAGGCACAGCGCATCTTCATCGAAGTAATCACGGATGCCCATGTACTCCAGTTCCTCTGGATCTGCCAGGCGATAAAGATCGAAGTGGAAAGCACGCACGTCGCCGATCTCGTAGGGCTCGACCAACGTAAAGGTCGGGCTTTTTACCGCGCCGGTATGGCCCAGGCCGCGAATAATCCCCCGGGACAATGTGGTTTTGCCTGCGCCGAGATCGCCTTCGAGAAAGATCAACCCTGCCCCTTGCGTGACCTGCGAAAGACGCTGCCCCAACGCGACCATGGCCTCTTCATCTGCCAGGAAAAGAATTACTTCAGGCACGGCGACTGCTCCTCCAGCAATTGACGAATGGCAGGGATCAGGTCGCTGGCAGCCAGCCCCCGACCAAAACTGCCCTGGCGGTCTCCAGCGGTAGCGTGCAACCACACGGCCAGGCAGCTTGCCTCGTACGCGGGCATACCCTGAGCCAATAGCGCGCCGACCAGACCAGCCAAGACATCACCGAGCCCCGCCGTCGCCATCGCCGGGTGGCCTTGATCACAACGGGCAAGCCGTCCATCCGGACTGGCAATCAAACTGCCAGCACCCTTTAGGATAGCCACTGCATTGAATTTTTGGCTCAACACGCGCGCCACATTAAGGCGATCGGCCTGAACCTCGGCTGTCGATAGCCCCAACAAACGCGCAGCTTCGCCCGGATGAGGAGTAATCACACAGTTGGCCGGCAGCTCGACGCTGCCAGTGGCCAGTTGATTGAGCGCGTCGGCGTCCCACACCTGCGGCTGGCGGGCATTGGCCGCGACCGACAACAGGCTTTTGCCCCAAGCGGCATCGCCCAGGCCCGGGCCAATGACGATCACCGAGATTTTTTCCAGCAGGCCCATCAACTGGTTGGCCGAGCTCACGCCGACAGCCATGACTTCCGGCAGCCGGGCCAGAGCGGCTGGCACATGTTCCGGTCGAGTTGCCAGCGAGACCATGCCGGCGCCGCTGCGCAGGGCACTTTCGCTGCTCAGCAGCGCCGCACCGCCAAAGCCACGGTCACCACCGATGACCAGCAGGTGGCCGAATTGGCCCTTATGGGCGTCCGGAGAACGCGCAGCCAGTTGCGGCAAATGGCCGGGCAACAACAGCTGAACGTCGGTAATTGGGTGTTTTGTCTGAGGCATGCGTCTTCAAGCTCCGATGTCTGGCAGAATTATACGCATCTAACCTGTGGTTTCCCGTGTCTCATGCCTGCTATTACCTCCGATCTGCCCGCCCTCGCCCAATCGATCAAAGACTGGGGCCGCGAGCTGGGCTTTCAACAAGTCGGCATCAGTGGCCTGGACCTGGCTGAGCATGAACAGCACCTGCAACGCTGGCTCGACGCGGGCTACCACGGCGAGATGGACTACATGGGCGCCCACGGCAGCAAACGCTCCCATCCCGATGAACTGGTACCCGGCACCTTGCGCGTGGTGTCACTGCGCATGGACTACCTGCCCGGCGACACCCAGATGGCGCAACTGCTGGGCCAGCCGGAAAAAGCCTATATCTCGCGCTACGCCCTGGGCCGCGACTATCACAAGCTGATCCGCAAGCGCGTGCAGCAGCTGGCCGACCGCATCCAGGCGCAGATCGGGCCGTTCGGCTTTCGCGCCTTTGTCGACAGCGCGCCGGTCCTGGAAAAAGCCATCGCCGAACAAGCCGGATTGGGCTGGATCGGTAAAAACACCCTTGTGCTCAACCGCAAGGCCGGCAGTTATTTCTTCTTGAGCGAACTGTTTGTCGATTTACCGTTGCCGGTGGACCCACCCCACACTACCGAACACTGCGGCCGTTGCACGGCGTGCCTGGACATCTGCCCCACCAACGCCTTCGTCGGTCCTTACGTGCTGGACGCCCGGCGCTGCATTTCCTATCTGACCATCGAGCTAAAGAGCGCCATTCCCGAGGACCTGCGCCCACTGATCGGCAACCGCGTCTTTGGCTGCGATGACTGTCAGATCGTTTGCCCATGGAATCGTTTCGCTCGACCCACTGCCGAAAGCGATTTCAAGCCCAGGCACAACCTGGATAACGCCGAGTTAGCCGAACTGTTTATGTGGGACGAGGATAAATTCCTCAGCAGCACCGAAGGCTCCCCCCTGCGCCGCGCCGGTTACGAGCGCTGGTTACGCAATCTGGCCGTGGGCCTGGGCAATGCGCCGTCAAGCATTCCGGTATTGGAAGCCTTGAAGGCGCGGCGGGACTACCCCTCAGAGCTGGTTCGCGAGCATGTGGAATGGGCGCTGAACCAGCACGCGGCCCGCTAGTGTACGTCGTCGTTGTAGACGAACTTGGGCATTTCCCAGTGAAAACGGATCGCCAGCAGGCGCAATAGAAAGCCGCTGAACAGCGTCAGCAGAATCGCCTGTTCGCTGGGCAGTTCCAGATACAGGCACAGCAAGTAGAACCAGGCAGCCAGGAACGACACGCTGGCGTACAACTCGCGGCGGAAGATCAGCGGAATGTCGTTACAGAAGATATCCCGCAGGATGCCGCCGAATACGCCGGTGATGACCCCGCTGACCGACGCCACCAACATGCCGTGGCCCATTTCCAGGGCGGTCATGCAGCCGATCAGGGTGAATGCCACCAACCCCAAGGCGTCCAGCGCCAAAAACAGCGAGCGCAGGCGGCGCATCAGCGGCGCGATAAAGATCGTCACCAGCGCCGCCACGGAGGTCAGCACCAGGTACTCCGGGTGCTTGACCCAGGTCAGCGGGTAGTGGCCGAGTAGCACATCGCGCACCGAACCACCGCCCAGGGCCGTCACGCAGGCGATCAGCACCACGCCAAACCAGTCCATGCCGCGCCGACCGGCGGACAAGGCGCCGGTCATGGCTTCGGCGGTGATGGCGATGAGGTAGAGCATCAACAGCATGATGGCGATCCTTGCAGGGAGGCCGGCAGTCTAATCATTTGCTGATGGCACCAAAAGGGGGCGTTTGGCGATAAACCGCGTCGCCTGTATCGCAGGCAAGCCAGCTCCCACACTTTGAATTTGCGAATCCATTCTAATGTGGGAGCTGGCTTGCCTGCGATGGGGCACTCACTGGCGCCGTAGAATCAAGCCTTGATGAAATGCTTGCGGTAATGCTGCAACTCGGCGATCGACTCACGAATATCATCCAGCGCCAGGTGCGTGCTGCCTTTATGGAAGCTGTCCTTGACCTCCGGGGCCCAACGCGCAGCCAGTTCCTTAAGTGTCGATACGTCCAGGTTGCGATAGTGGAAGTAGCTCTCCAGCGCCTTCATATGCGTATAAAGGAAGCGACGGTCCTGGCAGATGCTGTTGCCGCAGATCGGCGACTTGCCCTTGGGCACCCATTTTTCCAGGAATGCGATGGTTTCGGCTTCGGCTTCGGCCATGCTGATGCGGCTGTCGCGCACACGCTGGGTCAGCCCGGAGTTACCGTGGGTGCGGGTGTTCCACTCATCCATGGTGGCGAGCACGGCGTCGCTGTGGTGGATGGCGATCACCGGACCTTCGGCCAAGGTGTTGAGGTTGCTGTCGGTGACAATCGTCGCCATCTCGATGATGACGTCGCTGTCGGGGTTCAGACCGGTCATTTCCAGATCGATCCAAATCAGGTTCTGTGGGTTTTGCATGGCTTGATTCTCTTGGCACCTTGGCGTAGCTGCGCAGTTTAGCAGGCGGGGCCGTGCTAGACTCGCGACCGTTTTACCCAACTTTTGCATTATCGACACGGAACACCAATGGCCAAACGCCAGCTCAACCGTCGCCAAAACTGGCGCATCGAAAAGATTCAAGGTGAACGCGCAGCGCGTGCCGCCAAACGTGAATCCTCCGCCGTGGAAGCGCTCGAGGGCGGCGACCTGGGCCCCGAACAAACAGGCCTGGTAATCGCGCACTTTGGTGTGCAAGTCGAAGTCGAGGCGCTGGAAGGCGAACTCGCAGGCTCGGTGTCCCGTTGCCACCTGCGCGCCAACCTGCCTGCGCTGGTGACCGGCGACAAAGTCGTGTGGCGCGCCGGCAACCAGGGCATCGGCGTGATCGTCGCCCAGTTGCCGCGCAGCACCGAGCTGCGTCGCCCCGACAGCCGTGGCCAGCTCAAGCCGGTGGCAGCCAACGTCGACATGATTGTGATCGTGTTCGCACCACTGCCCGAGCCCCATGCCAACCTGATCGACCGCTACCTGGTCGCGGCCGAACACGCCGGCATCCGCCCGCTGTTGCTGTTGAACAAATTCGACCTGATCGACGAGCAGAACGCCCCGGCGCTCAATGCGTTGCTGGCGGTCTATCGCACCCTGGGCTACCCGGTGCTGGAAGTGTCGGCCCATCACGGCAACGGCATGGAACAGCTGCAACAGCAGCTGGACGGGCGGATCAGCGTGTTTGTCGGCCAGTCTGGCGTGGGCAAGTCATCGCTGGTCAACAGCCTGTTGCCGGAAGTCGAGACCCGCGTGGGGCCGCTGTCGGAGCTTTCCGGGCAAGGCACCCACACCACCACCACCGCGAGGCTGTTCCACTTCCCCGGCGGCGGCGAGTTGATCGACTCCCCGGGTATTCGTGAATTCGGCTTGGGCCACGTCAGCCGCAGCGATGTGGAAGCGGGCTTTATCGAGTTCAACGACCTGATCGGCACCTGCCGCTTCCGCGACTGCAAACACGACCGCGAGCCGGGCTGTGCATTGCTCAAGGCGCTGGAGGATGGACGCGTGCAACAGCAGCGGATGAACAGCTATCGGTCGATTATTGCGAGCTTGCCTGAGAGCAGTTATTGACGGTCAATTTCTTGATACACATAAACCACGGCGCTGAACGCCCTAGCCCATTGATTTAACAGGAGCGGGCATCAAGAATCCGGATCAACTGGGTGGCTCATACACACAAGCCAGCTTGTATTCAGATTTCCTGATGCCCATAATTGCTCCGTCACCAGCGAAAGCTGGCAGGAGTCTGGATCCTTTTCGGGGTTGATCCAGCGGCGCAGAAGGGGCGAAGCAAGCTCCGCTGCGTGTCGAATGAAGCCGCCTTCGGGCGGCTTTGCTTTTTGTGGGGAATTAACATTTGGCTCTCTACTATCACCCCAAACAAGGCGACGTGCTGCTGTGTGACTTCACACGAGGTTTTGTTGCACCGGAAATGCTGAAGATCCGCAAGGTTGTCGTGATATCGCCTACCGCGACCCACAATCGCAAGCTCTGCACCGTGGTGCCAATATCCTCTACTGCGCCAGAAACCCAGCACGACTGGCACCACTTGCTACGCACCAATCCACTTCAGTCCGATGGTTATAAAGAGCTTTGGGTGAAGTGCGACATGATTTATACCGTCAGCTTCGAGCGCCTCGACAAGCTGCATAGAAAGACTCGCACAAAAGGCCGAGAGTACTTTGTCCCACGCCTGTGCGCCGACGACATGCGAGGCGTAGTTAATGGTGTCAAAGCCTACCTGCCACTCTGACCGCCAATGAAAACGCCCCGAATGATTCGGGGCGTTTTGGTTTCTGCTGTAGAGAGATAAGTTACGAGGCCGGCGCAGGCACCGTAGGATCCTTCACCCCGCCATCATCAAACAGGTTCAGCTTCTGCCGCAACTCATGGGCCGGCAGTGGTTCCTGCTCAGGCGGCAGTGCGTTGGGGTCGGCCGGCACTTCGCCTGGCGCACCATCGCCCTGAGTCGGTACCGGTGGCGGTGGTTGGTCGCCTTCAATCGCACGCTGGGCTTTTTTGGTCAGCACCACGATATCGATACGGCGGTTGACCGGGTTGAACGGGTCTTTGGGGTCGAACAGTTGCGAGGAGGCAAAGCCCACCACGCGCGCCACTTGCGGGTCCGGATAGCTGCCGGCCACCAGCGCACGGCGGGCGGCGTTGGCGCGGTTGGCCGAGAGCTCCCAGTTGCCGAAGTCGCCCTGGCCCGCGTAGGGCTTGGCGTCGGTATGGCCGCTGATGCTGATCTTGTTCGGTACCGCCTTGATGGTGTCGGCCATGGCCAGCAGGATGTCTTCAAAGTACGGCTTCAAGCGCGCACTGCCGGAATCGAACATCGGCCGGTTGGCGGCGTCCGTGATCTGGATGCGCAGCCCTTCGGGCGTGATCTCGAACGAAATCTGATCCTTGAATTTCAGCAGTTGCGGGTTTTCCTCAACCTTGGTCTGCAACTCCTGCAGCAACAGTTCCAGGCGTTCCTGCTCGACCTGCTCGGCCATGGTTTCGACGGTATCGCGCTCAATCGGGATTTTTTCCTGGGGCGACTCAGTTTGCACTTCCGGGTTGATGGTGCGCTCTGGCGCCAGTTGCGGTGAACCGCCCAGATCGATGACAAATGGCGTACCGCTTTCCGAAAAGCCAATCGGGTCTTTGAAGTAACCGGCGATGGCGATCTTCTGTTCTGGCGTGGCGGTGGACATCAGCCACAGCACCAGGAAGAACGCCATCATCGCCGTGGCAAAGTCGGCGAATGCGATTTTCCAGGCACCACCATGGTGCCCCGCAGCGAAGCGCTTGACGCGCTTGATGATGATCGGCTGGTTGTTTTCCATGGCTTAGCGACCGCGAACCGCTTGTTCCAGCTCGGAGAAACTTGGGCGATGCTTGGGGTACAGCACCTTGCGCCCGAACTCCACGGCCAGCGATGGCGGCATCCCCGATGCCGAAGCCACCAGGCACGCCTTGATCGCTTCGTAGAGGTTGACCTCTTCCTTGGCATCGTGGGCCAGGGAAGTGGCGAGCGGGCCGAAGAAGCCATAGGCCGCGAGAATACCGAAGAAGGTACCCACCAGCGCCGCACCCACGTGCATGCCGATGGCCGCTTGATCGCCCTCGCCCAAGGACGCCATGGTCACCACGATACCCAGCACCGCCGCGACAATACCGAAACCGGGCATGCCATCGGCGATGCCGGTCACGGCATGGGAAGGATGCTCCAGCTCTTCCTTGAGGCTGAACAACTCCATGTCGAACAGGCCTTCCAGCTCATGGGGAGCCATGTTGCCGGAGGACATGATGCGCAGGTAGTCACAGATATACGCGGTCATGCGCTCATCTTTGAGCACGGCCGGGTACTTGGCGAAAATCGGGCTGGCGGCGGCGTCTTCGATGTCGCCTTCGATCGCCATCATGCCTTCGCGGCGGCTCTTGTTGAGGATCTCGTAGATCAGCCCCAGCACTTCCAGATAGAAGGTGTGGGAAAAACGCGAACTGAACATGCCCAGCGATTTCTTGATCACGTGCATGGTCATGTAGCCGGGGTTGGCCTGCAAGAATGCGCCAAACGCGGCGCCGCCGATGATCAGCACTTCGAAAGGTTGGATCAGTGCGGCGATTTTACCGTGGGAGAGGACGTACCCTCCGAGCACACTTGCGATGACGACAATGATGCCGATAATTTTAGCCATAGGAGATGGGTACTTGCGCCGTCGGGTTCATGGACATAGTGGGTGCAGCAGAAAACTCTTGTTCTACTTATCGGCAAAACTGCGCCAGACTATAGCCCGTTAAGGCGAAAAGCCAATTCGGCCCGTTCCGGGTGTGTTGAACACAAGTGATGATCGCGCCCCAATCATGGCAATCGAAACGACAGTCCCAACGAACCGCCCCACCACCCTCGCCGCTTGGATCAAGCGCCTTGACGACGTGCTGCTGCCCGTTCCCCAGGCCAACCATGAGCGCGTGTGCAAAGCCATCCGCGACAGCCGCAGTTCATTGCGAGACATTGCCGAGCTGATGCAAAACAGCCCGGCCCTGGTGCTGAGCGTGATGCGCGAGGCCAACAGCCAAGCCCATGGGAGCCTGGCCGAGCCCGCCGAAAACCTCGAAGTAGCGCTTAACCGCCTCGGCCTCAAACGTGCCGAGGAGTTGCTGGCACGCCTACCTTCGGTGCCGGCCGGAGACATTCCAGTCGCATTGCGCCAACTGCTGCTGGTCAGCCAGCACGCGTCCCAGCAAGCCAACGGCTTGTTCGGCAGTCGCCTGGCGCGGCTATGGCAGGACATCCACTGGGGCAGCCTGCTGTTTCTGTCGCCACTGTGGCCGATGGCCGTCGCCTACCCCAAGCTTTTGGAGGAATGGGAGCTCCGGGTGATTCACAAGGGCCAGTCGGCGCGCCAGGTCGAGCAGGAACTGTTCGGTGTGCGCTTACTGGACCTGTGCCGGGGCCTGACCGAAGCCTGGCACCTGCCGATCTGGGTTTCGCAGGGCTACAAGCTGCTGCTGACCGAGCAACGCCTGCTGGTCAAGGCGCTGCATATTGCCCGCGAAGACGACGCCTTGCGCCACCAGCAATTGCTCGACGCCGAACCCAACCTGCGCCGCTGGCTGAACCAACCAGCCAATACCGTGTTGCTGGCCAACGGCCTGGCGATGTCCGCCCAGGAATCCTGGACCTGCCCGCACACCGAACGCTGGCAATACCTCACCGCGCTATACCTGCAAGTGCCCTTGAGTGATGTGCAACAACAGGCGCACCAGCAGGCAGTCACGAGCGCCCGCACCACCTTGATGCCCGACCTCTGGCACCCGGCGCTGTCGCTGATCTGGCCGTGGCATGTGCAAAAAGTCCATCGCGGCTTGTTGCCCGCGCCGCCGCCCACGGCTGAAGCCCTGGCCGTATGGCGCACGCGTTGCACCGATTTGCTGGTGGAGCCGAGCCGCTTTGCCAACGCCATGCACCTGACCACCTGTGCCAAGGAAGCCCTGGTGGCCAGTGGCATGCAGCGGGTACTGATATTCATGGCAGATCGCGCCTTGAGCACCTTGCGCGTGCATCAGGCCGACGGCTTGCCCAGGGACGCCGCGCACCTGAGCCTGGATGTGGTCAACAGCACATTGCTGCAACGCCTGCTGGAAAAGTCCGCTCAGGTGCGTCTGCCCCCCGACAACCATGCGCAGTTTTCCGCCCTGCTGCCGCCTATCCTGCGCCGCCTGTTTACGGGCGAGCACTTGCTGCTGCGTTCGCTGAGCTGCAATGGCCGCGTGGTGATGCTGGTAGTGGCGGACCAAGGCGGCGGGCCGTTCTCGGAAACCACCGTGCAGGCGTTCGGCAAAACCGCCCAATGCATCGAAAAAGCCCTGCACAGCTTTACCAACCGCAGCGCCTGATGCTTGCGCTACAATCGCCGTCTTTAATCGCCAACATTTGTGCCCAGGAGACCTCACATGCCTGACTTCTCTGGCTTGCCGCTGGTGATCGAATCCAGTGACCTGCTCGCTCAACTGGATGCCGAGCACTTGATTCTGGTGGACCTCACCAGTGCCGCCCGCTACGCCGAAGGGCATATCCCCGGCGCGCATTTTGTTGACCCCAAGCGCACCCAACTTGGCCAGCCGCCGGCACCCGGCTTGCTGCCGAGCAAGGCCGACCTGGAAAAACTGTTCGGCGAACTGGGCCACACCCCGGACGCGACCTACGTGGTCTATGACGACGAAGGCGGCGGCTGGGCCGGACGTTTTATCTGGATGCTCGACGTGATCGGTCACCAGAAATATCACTACCTCGACGGTGGCCTGCTGGCATGGCTGGAGGAAAAGTACCCACTCTCCACCGAAGTGCCTGCGCCGGCAGGCGGCCCCGTCAGCCTCACGTTGCACGATGGGCCCACGGCTACCCGTGAGTATCTGCAAAGCCGTCTCGGCGCGGCCGACCTGGGCGTCTGGGATGCCCGCGGCCCGCTGGAATATTCCGGCGAAAAAGTGCTCGCCGCCAAGGGGGGCCATATTCCCGGCGCGGTGAATTTCGAATGGACCGCCGGCATGGACAAGGCGCGCAACCTGCGCATCCGCCGCGACATGCCACAGGTTCTCGAAGAGCTCGGGCTGACCCGCGATAAAGAAATCATTACCCACTGCCAGACTCACCACCGCTCTGGCTTCACCTACCTGGTGGCCAAGGCGCTCGGTTATCCACGAGTCAAAGGCTATGCCGGTTCCTGGGGCGAATGGGGCAACCACCCCGACACCCCCGTTGAGATTTAAGGTTTAAGGACAGTTATGAAAAAGCAGTTGTTTATCCTCAGCCAGTACTTGCTGCCACACCACTTGCTCTCGCGCCTGGCCGGCTGCATTGCCGAGTGCCGCGTGCGCTGGTTCAAGAACGCCTTCACCGCCTGGTTCGCCAAGCGCTACCAGGTGGACATGTCCCAGGCCCTGGTTGAAGACCTGACCGCGTACGAGCACTTCAACGCGTTCTTTACTCGAGCCCTGAAAGACGGCGCCCGCCCGCTCGACCAGACTCCCGGTGCCGTGCTGAGCCCGGCCGATGGCGCAGTCAGCCAGCTAGGCCCGATCGAACATGGCCGTGTGTTCCAGGCCAAGGGCCACAGCTTCAGCGTGCTGGAATTGCTCGGTGGCGACGCGGCGCTGGCTGCACCGTTCATGGGCGGCGATTTTGCGACTATTTACCTGTCACCCAAAGACTACCACCGGGTGCACATGCCACTGGCCGGCACCTTGCGTGAGATGGTCTACGTGCCAGGTCGAATTTTCTCGGTCAACCAGACCACCGCCGAAAACGTGCCGGAGCTGTTTGCGCGCAACGAGCGGGTTGTATGCCTGTTTGACACCGAGCGCGGCCCGATGGCCGTGGTGTTGGTGGGTGCGATGATCGTCGCGTCGATTGAGACGGTGTGGGCCGGGTTGGTAACGCCGCCCAAGCGCGAACTGAAAACCTTCCGCTACGACGAAGCCGCACGTGCGCCGATTCATTTGGAAAAAGGTGCGGAGCTGGGCCGTTTCAAGCTGGGCTCGACCGCCATCGTGCTGTTCGGGCCGGATCAGGTGAAGTGGGCTGAAGAACTGGCAGCGGGTACGCCAGTGCAAATGGGCCAGGGTATTGCCGCAGCTAAAGCCTGATATTGCTGGTGACATCCAATGTGGGAGCCGGGCTTGCCCGGCTCCCACATTTTTGACTGTATTTCTACAGTGAGATCGGCTTATAACTGACCGTCGCGGTCGCGCAAGCCCAGCAGATACAACACGCCATCGAGCCCCAGCGTTGAAATCGCCTGTTTGGCCGACTGTTTGACCAACGGCTTGGCGCGAAACGCCACACCCAATCCTGCAATCGCCAGCATCGGCAAGTCATTGGCGCCGTCGCCGACCGCAATGGTCTGCTCCAGACGCAAGCCTTCCTTGTGCGCCAACTCCTTGAGCAGGTCGGCCTTGCGCTGCGCATCCACAATCGGCTCGACCGCCACGCCGGTCACTTTGCCATCCACCACTTCCAGCTCGTTGGCGAACACGTAGTCAATGCCCAACTTGGCCTGCAACTGCTTGGCAAAGTAGGTGAAGCCGCCGGACAGAATGGCGGTCTTGTAGCCCAGGCGCTTGAGTTCGGCGAACAGGGTTTCGGCGCCTTCCGTCAGGCGCAGCGATGCGCCGATGGAGTCCAGCACGCTCACGTCCAGGCCCTTGAGCAACGCCAGGCGCTCCTTGAAGCTGGCACGGAAATCCAGCTCACCGGCCATCGCCCGCTCGGTAATCTCGCTGACTTGCTCGCCGACTCCCGCTGCCTTGGCCAGTTCGTCGATGACTTCGGCTTCGATCAGGGTGGAGTCCATGTCGAACACCGCCAAACGACGGTTGCGACGGAACAGCGAATCTTCCTGGAAGGCGATGTCGACATTCAACTCCTGGGCCACGCTCAGGAATTCGGCCCGCAGCGCTTGCGCGTCAGCCGGTTCACCGCGTACAGAAAACTCGATGCAGCCCTTGCCTTTGTCGGCCGGGGTGTCCAAGGGCATACGACCCGACAGACGGTCGATATGGTCGATATTCAACCCGTAGTGGGCCGTGATCGAGCTGACACGCTGCAATTGTTCAGCCGTTACCTTGCGAGTAAGCAACGTCACGATATGACGTTTTTTGCCCTGGCCTTCCACCCAGTGCTGGTAATCGGCTTCGGACACGGGGGTGAAACGCACCTGTTGATCCAGCTTATAGGCCGTAAACAGGATGTCCTTGAGTACCGACGAAGCCTGTTCGGTGCTGGGGATCTCCACCAGGATGCCGAACGACAAGGTGTCATGGATCACCGCCTGACCGATGTCGAGGATGTTCACACCACCCTGGGCCAGGACGCCGGTAATGGCTGCGGTGAGACCCGGTCGGTCTTCACCCGTGATGTTGATCAGGACAATTTCGCGCAAAGCGCACCCCCAGGCTGGAAAAAAACCGCATTCTACCCACTTTCAGTGACCATCGGGCACAGCCAGTGCTTTGCCGGTCATGGGCCTGTCGCTATACTGCGCGTCAACTTCACGGACCAAGAGCCGAGCGCAAGTGAACCGGCCCACGCCAGTAAAAACCGATAACTTCTTCCTGCTGATCTTCCGGGCACTGCGCCACCGCCGTGTACCGATCGCATTACGCATCGCCAGCCATAACGTGATCCTGGTCGCCTTGGCCCTGGTGATCTACGCCTGCGTGATGGGTTTGCAGTTCAAGCAGGCCATGCATGAGCAAGCCGACGCCCTGGGTGCGAGCCTGACGACCCAGACAGCCACCTCGGCGACTGAGTTGCTGGTGTCCAACGACATCCTCAGCCTCAACGTGCTGCTCAACAACCTGACCAAGAACCCGCTGGTGGCTCACGCCGCCATTTATAGCGTGGACAACCGGATCATGGCCGAAGCCGGGCAGCGCCCGAAGAACGGCTTGCTGGGTGAAGCCGAGGGCCTCTACCAGAGCAACATCACCTTTCAGGATGTGAAAGCCGGCCAACTGCGTATCAGCCTCGACATGCAGCAGTTCCAGCAGCCGATGACCATCAGCCTGCAAAGCATGGGTATCTTGAGCGCGATCCTGCTGGCTCTGGCCCTGGCCTTGAGCCTGCGTCTGGGGCGGCATATCTCCACACCGCTGATGCAACTGCGTATCTGGCTGCGGGATATCGACGAACACACCCCGGCCACTGATCGCCAGGATGAAATCGGCGACCTCGCGCGCCAGCTCCATACCAGCTTCGCTCCGGAGCCGAAAGCGCCTGAAATCGAACCGGAACCCGAATACGACGATACCGACGACTACAGCGATGAGCCTGAGTTTGAAGTACGCGACCTGCGCGACCCGGGCTTTGACGAAAGCGCTCCGGTGGCCGGCCTCAAGCCTGCACCGCGCCATGTGGTCAAGGCCGAGGAAGACGAACTCGACGAGGAAGACCCCTTCGCCGACCTGCGCGATACCTCGGCCGTGGCCCCGGCCGCTGCGACAAAACCCGTTGCGGTGGTCAGGAACACCGAGCCGCAGCACAGTGCAGTACTCGCCGTGCAACTGGGCTCCCAGGAGCAGCTGCGCCGCCTGCCTCGTGCCCGGCTGACCGAACTGCTCGAACGCTACCGCGACTGTCTCGACCAGGCCGCCTCGCTGTACCAGAGCGAGCTGCACACGTTGAACGATGGCAGCACCCTGATGCTGTTCCACAGCGAAGACAGCGGCGAAGACTACCTGACCAATGCAATCTGCTGCGGCGAATTGCTGCGCGCTCTGGGCCATGCCCTGCAGATCGAAGTGGCCGACAGCGGCATTACCCTGCAATTGCAGCTTGGCTTGACCGTGGGTGATGACCTGTTTGGCATGAGCCAGATCGACCTGCTGCTCACCGAAATCGCCCAGGATGCCCTGGCCCTGTCCCAACACAGCCGCAACCTGCTGCTGGTGGAACGCAAGATCAGTGAAGACACGCTGATCCGCCAACGCGCACGTATCCGTCCGATTGCCAGCCCTGAAGGGGCCAGTTGCGTAGAGCGGTTGATGGAACCGTACCCGTCGATGCTCGAGCGCCAGCTGGCGCGGATGCATGAGACCCGCAAGCCCTGAGGCACATACACTGTACGACCCATGTGGGAGCGGGCTTGCCCGCGATTGCGGAATATCAGTCGATCCACCGATAGCTGAACCACCGCTATCGCGGGCAAGCCCGCTCCCACATTTGGATTGTGGTGCAGCTTAAATCGCAACCCAACAAAAAGGCCCGCTTACTCAGCGGGCCTTTTGTTTGTGCGCCATTCAGATCAGAACCTGAACACTTCCAAGTCCGTACGAATCGGCGTAGCCATCGGCATCTTCGGCTTTTCCGGGGCTGCCGGTTTGGCCTGGGCTGGGGCCTGTTTACGCGGCTGCACCTCGGCAATCGGCGGCTGGTTCGCCAATGGTTTGAGCGCCACCGACAACTGCTGCGCCAAGTGCTGCAACAGCACACCCTGGGCCTGGACCTGAGAAGCGGTGGTGCCGGTATGTTCTTCCTGCAGGTGCACGATGCGGTTATCCCGTACTTGCCCGCGACGGTCGATCAGGCGCCACTGTGCATCCAGAATCGCCGGTTGCGATTTGCCGGAGTCGAGCCGCGTAATCGTCAGCAGCACCTGCACATCCGGAGTGAATCCCGATGGCCCTGGTGCCAGGACCACACGCTGGCTATCCAACTGCCCTGCAACCTGACGCAACATCAGTTGATTGATATCGGACGACAAGCTGCCCGCCCAACGACCATCAGTGGAACCTTGCAGGCTGCCGTCGTTCTGACGTTGCAGCAGGGTTTCGCGTTGCAGGTAATCGGCAACGACTACCGGACCGATCAATACCGCCATGCCAGCCGTTTGGGCTGGCTGAGCCGGGCTACCGCTGTCCAGCTGGTACAGCGACACCGGTTGGTGCGTGCTGCAACCCGCCAGCCCCAAAAGGCCAGCGAGCATCAAAAATAGAGGAAGGCGTGGAGCAGTCATCATCCCATCCAAGTGGCTGCCACAAGGCGAACCACAATGTAATACTAAAAATAACCTGAACACGCTCGGCCACGCCGGCGCTGGAAAGGCCATATCATCCGTGAATATGCGCCATGACTCCAGCGCGAAAGCGTCGATCTACGCGTTAAATCGTAGATCGAGGCCTCTAGTACAGCTTAAACCGGCGTTTCCACCAGCAAGGCGTCCACTCGCTGGAAGCCGCGAGGCAGTTTATTACCACGCCGCCCGCGTTCGCCCTTGTAGTGTTCAAGGTCGTCTGGGCGCAATGACAACGTGCGCTTGCCGGCCTGGAGCACCAGGGTAGAGCCTTCCGGGACCACGGCGATGTCGGTCACGTACTCTTCGCGACTGGCCACCCGGTCACCGGGAATCCCGATAATCTTGTTGCCCTTGCCTTTGCCCAGTTGCGGCAAATCACTGATTTTGAACACCAGCAAACGCCCTTCGGTGGTCACCGAAGCCAACCAGTTGCTTTCACGATCATCCACCGGCCTTGGCAGGATCACCTTGGCGTTGTTCGGCAGGCTCAGCAGCGCCTTGCCCGCCTTGTTCTTGGCCTGCAGGTCTTCGCCCTTGACCACGAAACCGTAACCGGCGTCGGAGGCGATGACGTACAGCGAATCATCGTCCGGCAGCAGCACGCACTCGAAATTCGCCCCAGGTGGCGGCGTGAGGCGTCCGGTCAACGGCTCGCCCTGCCCCCGTGCAGACGGCAGGGTGTGGGCCGGCACCGAATAACTGCGCCCGGTCGAGTCGATAAACACCGCGAACTGATTGGAGCGCCCGGCGGCGGCGGTCTTGAAGCCATCACCGGCTTTGTACGAAAGGCCGGTGGCGTCAATATCATGCCCTTTGGCGGAACGAACCCAACCCTTTTCCGACAAAACGACGGTAATTTTCTCGTTAGGCAACAACTCGGTTTCTGTCAGAGCCTTGGCTTCAGCACGCTCGACGATCGGCGAACGACGGTCGTCGCCATAGGTTTCGGCGTCTTTGATCAGCTCGCTGCGTACCAACTTCTTGAGCTTGGCTTCGCTGCCCAGCAGCGCTTGCAGCTTGGCTTGTTCCTTGAGCAACGCGTCTTGCTCGTCACGCAGCTTCATTTCTTCCAGGCGTGCCAATTGGCGCAAGCGCGTGTCGAGGATGTAGTCAGCCTGGATTTCGCTCAGTTCGAAACGCGCGATCAACTCGGCTTTCGGGTGCTCGGCGGTACGGATGATATGGATCACTTCATCCAGGTTGAGGTAGGCAATCAGCAAGCCGTCCAACAGGTGCAGGCGGCGCTCGACCTTGTCGAGGCGAAACTGCAGGCGGCGGCGCACGGTCTGTACGCGAAATTCCAGCCACTCCACCAGCAGGTTGCGCAGGTTCTTCAACTGCGGCTTGCCATCCAGGCCGATGATGTTGACGTTGACCCGGTAGCTCGACTCCAGGTCAGTGCTGGCGAACAGATGCTGCATCAGCACTTCATGATCGACCCGGCTGTTGGTCGGGATGATCACGATACGGCACGGGTTCTCGTGGTCGGACTCGTCACGCAGGTCGGCAACCTGGGGCAGTTTCGACGGCTTGGCCTGCATCAACGCGGCAATCTGCTCCAGCACCTTGGCACCGGACACCTGGTGCGGCAGCGCGGTGACAATAATGTCGCCGTCTTCGATATGGTACACGGCGCGCATACGCACCGAGCCCTTGCCGGTTTCGTACATCTTCAGCAAGTCGGCGCGCGGCGTGATGATTTCCGCTTCGGTCGGGTAATCCGGGCCTTGAATATGTTCACACAACTGCTCGACCGTGGCCTTGGGCTCGTCCAGCAGGCGCACGCAGGCAGTGGCGACTTCGCGCAGGTTATGCGGCGGCACGTCGGTGGCCATGCCAACGGCGATACCGGTGGTGCCATTGAGCAGGATATTCGGCAAACGTGCTGGCAATACCAGGGGTTCGTCGAGGGTGCCGTCAAAGTTCGGCCCCCAGTTCGCCGTGCCCTGGCCCAGCTCGCTGAGCAGCACTTCGGAATAACGCGACAGCCGCGCTTCGGTGTAACGCATGGCGGCGAAGGACTTGGGATCATCCGGCGCACCCCAGTTGCCCTGCCCGTCCACCAGCGTATAGCGATAGCTGAATGGCTGGGCCATCAGCACCATGGCTTCATAACACGCCGAGTCGCCGTGGGGGTGGAACTTACCGAGTACGTCACCGACGGTACGCGCCGACTTCTTGTGCTTGGAATCAGCGTCCAGGCCCAGCTCACTCATGGCGTAGATGATGCGCCGTTGCACGGGCTTGAGGCCGTCGCCGATATGCGGCAGGGCACGGTCCATGATCACGTACATGGAGTAGTTGAGGTAGGCATTTTCGGTGAAGTCAGCCAGCGACCGGCGTTCTACGCCATCTAAGCTGTCTGCGAGGATGTCACTCATGCGGGCCTCATCATTGTTGGGTAACGCGCAGCGGAACTGCCGCTGCGCCGGGTCAATTGAAAAAACTGCGGGCTCATGGCTGGGCGCTCCAGCCACCGTCGGGGGCGGCGAAACGATAGACCACGGGGCGTTTTTCACCATCGGCGCGGGGGCCGAAATTGTTGTCTATACCGATCCATGCACCGTCGGCGTCCAACAGCAGGGCTTCGGCCAGGCCGTAAGGCTGTGGATAACGCCGCTGCGGCGTCAGGG
Organism: Pseudomonas sp. OST1909; assembly: GCF_015277575.1. Taxonomy (NCBI): domain Bacteria; kingdom Pseudomonadati; phylum Pseudomonadota; class Gammaproteobacteria; order Pseudomonadales; family Pseudomonadaceae; genus Pseudomonas; species Pseudomonas sp. OST1909. The sequence continues at coordinate 766,968 of NZ_CP063780.1, read as the reverse complement.
TCTCTTCAGCAAACGACCAACACAGCTCAACCTTGGCCGTGACTGTGTCGCGTCGGCAAATCTGGAACGCATTGCGCTCCAGGGTAAACAGCTTGCCATTGAACAGCGCCAGGTCGGCAAAGTCATTGGACACCGCCTTGGCGTTGGTAAACTGCGCCGGTTGCACTTCCTGCCCGGCCTCGCTCAACAACACACACCGGCCATCGCAATCCCACACGCTCTGCCCGCGCTTGATCGAGATCAGGCCGCGACGCTCACGCTCGGCGGCCAGCCAGATCTGGTTGCCTTCGGGGTTCACCGCCAGGCCCTCGAACAAGGCATTGAAGTGCAGCAACATGCCACTGGCCCGCGCCTCACGCACCATGCCCGGGGCGATTTTCAACCACTCGGGCGCGCCCGTCGCAGGTACCTGCAGCACTGCAGCATGGGCTTCGCTGACAATGTAGCGGTTACCTGCAGCATCACAGCTGATACCCTCGAAATCCAGGTCACCACCGCGAATGAACGACGCGGCCTTGGTGCGTGAACGCAGCCCCCAGGGCAAACCCGACTCGGGCACGGGCGGCACGTCAATCTTCAGAGCTTCGGCGTTCCAGGTCGGTGCGCGGGTATCCAGGCGGTAGATCTGATCATCATCGCGGTCGGAAACCGTCCACAGTTCTGCGCCACACAACGCCAGGCCCGACAGGTTACCGCCGCGCATGCCGTCCACCGGGTGCTCGGATACCAGCTGCAGCTCTGCCACACCGGCGGCAACCACGTGGGGAGTTGCCAGTGCGCTCAACATCAGCATCGCCAGGGCGAAGCCTGTGCGCATCAGCCCAGAACCTCGGCCAGGTTGCCCTTGGATTCCAGCCAGGCTTTGCGATCCGGCGCACGCTTCTTCGCCAGCAGCATGTCCATCATTTCCGAGGTGCCGGCGAAGTCTTCCAGGGTCAGTTGCACCAGGCGCCGGGTATTGGGGTCCATGGTGGTTTCGCGCAACTGCGGCGGGTTCATTTCACCCAGGCCCTTGAATCGCGTGACCTGTGGCTTGCCGCGTTTTTTCTCGGCCACCAGCCGATCGAGGATGCCATCGCGCTCGGCTTCGTCCAGGGCGTAGAAAATCTCCTTGCCCAAATCGATGCGGTACAGCGGCGGCATGGCGACGTAGACGTGACCGGCATCCACCAATGGGCGGAAATGCTGCACGAACAAGGCGCACAGCAACGTAGCAATGTGCAGGCCGTCGGAGTCGGCGTCGGCGAGGATGCAGATCTTGCCGTAGCGCAGCTGGCTCATGTCCGCCGCGCCAGGGTCGACACCGATAGCGACAGCGATATTGTGCACTTCCTGGCTGGCGAGCACTTCGCTGCCGTCGACTTCCCAGGTGTTGAGGATCTTGCCGCGCAACGGCAGGATCGCCTGGAACTCTTTGTCCCGCGCTTGTTTGGCGGAACCGCCGGCAGAGTCACCTTCCACCAGGAACAGCTCGGAACGCATCGGGTCCTGCCCGGCGCAGTCGGCCAGTTTGCCGGGCAATGCCGGGCCCTGGGTGATGCGCTTGCGCTCGACTTTCTTGCTGGCCTTCAGGCGACGACCGGCGTTGTTGATCGCCAGCTCCGCCAGGGCCAGGCCCAGTTCCGGGTGCTCGTTGAGCCACAGGCTGAAGGCATCCTTGACCACACCGGAGACAAATGCCGCCGCCTCACGGGACGACAGGCGCTCCTTGGTCTGGCCGGAGAATTGCGGCTCCTGCATCTTCATCGACAGCACGAACGCGATGCGCTCCCACACGTCTTCCGGCGCCAGCTTCACGCCGCGCGGCAACAGGCTGCGGTATTCGCAGAATTCGCGCATGGCATCCAGCAAGCCCTGGCGCAAACCGTTGACGTGGGTGCCGCCCTGGGCGGTGGGGATCAGGTTGACGTAGCTTTCCTGCACACTGTCGCCACCTTCGGGCAACCACAGCAACGCCCAGTCGACGGCTTCCTTATTACCGGCCAGGCTGCCGCAGAACGGCTCGTTGGGCAGGCGTTCGAAGTCGCTGACGGAGTCTTCCAGGTAGGAGCGCAGGCCATCTTCGTAATGCCATTCGACCTTCTCGCCGGTGCCTTTGTCTTCAAAGCTGACCAGCAGGCCGGGGCACAATACGGCCTTGGCCTTGAGCACATGCTTGAGGCGGCTGATGGAGAATTTCGGCGAATCGAAGTATTTCGGGTCCGGGGCGAAGTACACGCTGGTGCCGGTGTTGCGCTTGCCAACGGTGCCAACCACTTCCAGGTCGGTGGCTTTATAGCCATCGGCGAAGGTCATCTGGTACTCGTTGCCGTCGCGCTTGACCTTGACCCGCACTTGCGTCGACAGGGCGTTGACCACCGAAATACCCACGCCGTGCAAACCACCGGAGAACTGGTAGTTCTTGTTGGAGAACTTGCCGCCGGCGTGCAGTTTGGTGAGGATCAGCTCGACGCCCGACACGCCCTCTTCCGGGTGAATGTCCACCGGCATGCCGCGACCATCGTCGGACACTTCAAGGGAGTGATCGGCATGGAGGATGACTTGTACCGACTTCGCGTGCCCGGCCAAGGCTTCGTCGACGCTGTTGTCGATGACTTCCTGGGCAAGGTGGTTCGGCCGGCTGGTGTCGGTGTACATGCCGGGGCGTTTGCGCACCGGGTCGAGGCCCGAGAGGACTTCGATGGCGTCGGCGTTATAAGAGCTAGCGCTGGGAGTGGCCATGGGGTCTCGTCGTGAGTCGTTCGATTAAAAAGTGACCTGCGATTTTTTACAGTGACGAAAAATCGAAGGATTGATACTGATCTGCGCCAATGCCGGCAAAACTCAACAAGGCCGGCAATTGCTCGGCGAACCCTTGGTAACCATGGTCGCCACCGGCCTGGATGCGCAAGGCACAGGCTCGGTAATACGCTTGGGCGAGGCGATAATCCAGGGTTTCGTCCCCGGTCTGCAACCACACCTGATACCGCCCTGCATCCTGCGGCGCCGGTACTTCCAGCTCGGCCAGCGCTGCGACGTGATCATGGGTCAACTCCCAGGTCTCATCGGTGTAGAGGTTCTTCTGGGTACCCAGGTAACCGTCGAACATCCGATGGGGGCTGACCGCCGGATTGACCAGCAGCGCCTTCAGGCCATGGCGTTCGGCAAGATGGGTTGCATAGTAGCCGCCGAGTGAGCTGCCGACCAGCAGCGGCCGCCCCAGTTGGTCAATGGCCTGCTCCAATTGCAGAATCGCCTGACGCGGGTGGTGATGCAGGGCCGGCACACGCAAACGGTCGGACAGGCCAAGCTTGCCCATTACGGTGATCAACTGGCTGGCCTTGTTGGAGGCTGGCGCACTGTTGAAGCCGTGGATATACAGGATCGAAGCGGACATGCCGGGCTCTCCGTGCTTGGGCCAAAGAGGCGCAGTTTACAGGGATCGGAGTGAGGTGTGAGCACCCGATCTTCCAGACACCGCAGAACCCATGTGGGAGGGGGCTTGCAGCTCTTAATAGCCGTTGCTGCCGTAGTCGACGGTAAACGCGAAGTCCCGAAGCCGCTCTACCCCCGTCTCCAACCGCCCGTCGGCATGCAAGCGCAGCCAGCGATACCCCGGCGCTTGCTCGCTGACCTGGAAGTCCTCACTGCCCGGTGCAAACTGGATGCAGGTGGACGGTGAGGCCAGCAGCCGCACGCCGTTGCGCTCGCGGTCAATTTCCTGATGCACGTGCCCCCAAAGCAGCGCCTTGACCTGCGGGAAGCGCTCCAGCACGGCAAACAGCGCTTCGGGATTACGCAGGCCGATAGGCTCCATCCACGCACAACCGATGGACACTGGATGATGGTGCAGGCACACCAGATGATGACGGTTCGGCGCTTCGCTCAAGGCCTGGGCGAGCAGCTGCAGTTGCTGGTCCTGCAAGTAGCCCGGCACTGAGCCGGGTACGGCGGAGTCCAATAGGGTAATGCGCCAGTTACCGATATCCACCACCGGCTCGAGCAAATCACTGTGCACGGCCGCCTGGGCCATGACCTGCGGCTCGTCGTGATTGCCCGGGATCCAGCGCGCCGGGGCGCCAATCGGCCGGGTCATGTCGCGAAACTGCTGGTATGACTCAAGCGTGCCGTCCTGGGACAGGTCACCGGTGGCCAGCACCAGATCGATCCGCGGCTGTTGCTCGCGCACCAGTTCGATCACCCGCTGCAAGCTGGCACGGGTATTCATGCCCAGCAGGGCAGTGTCCGCCTCGGCGAACAAATGGCTGTCGGACAGCTGCACCAACAACGCGCTGGCGTCGGGGTTCACGTTGGATACGCTCGGCAAGGCGCTCTCCCAAGGCAATCACTGGAATGGATAGGTGGCACGATTATGCTAGGGCAGGACACAAAGAGGAAAGCTGGGTAAGCAGACGCAGTTCACATCTATCGCACCACTTCAAACTCATGACCCAAGGCCAGGCAATGGCTCAACCACTCCCCGAGGAACACATTGAGCTGTGCTTTCTCATCGGGTTGGTGCATGAACACATTCGGGTAAGGATAGATGCTGCGAAAGCGTCGCGCATGTTCGGCGCTGATCACTTCGGCCATACGCGCGTCGTGGTACACCTGCACTTCAAGTTGCGGCACCGGCAGCCAGGGCAGGCTGTGTTCCTGGCGTACGCGCAGGGTGGTGGTGTACGGGCAATTGACGATAACTTCCAGGGTCAGCACACCAAGCATCTGGTCGCCATGGGTCACGGCGATACGCCGCGCCTCAGGAGTGTGGCGCATGTCGGGAAGCAGGCGCATCAGCCGCGCATAATTGGCCTCGCAGGCGGCTTGCAGCCCGATCAGGTCAACTCGATAACGTTCCCGTGCCTTTACTGCCATAGCCCCCTCACTTCCGCGCGGTTAAGCGCAAGCCATTGCAGGGCGATGATGCTGGCTGCATTGGAAATTTTGCCGTCGCGCACCGCTTGCAGAGCGTCTTCGAATGCCCAGACGGTGACGCGGATATCTTCTGCCTCTTCTTCCAATCCATGGATGCCGCCAGCGCCCGCGCTGTCGCAACGGCCCAGGTACAAGTGGACAAATTCGGTACTGCCGCCGGGCGACGGGAAGTACTTGGTGATCGGCCACAGCGCGGAGAACGTCAACCCAGCTTCCTCCTCGGCCTCGCGGTGTGCAACCTCCTCCGGTTGCTCATCCTTGTCAATCAGGCCGGCGACCATCTCCACCAACCACGGGTTGTCGGCGCGGCCCATGGCGCCGACGCGAAACTGTTCGATCAGCACCACCTCGTCACGTTGCGGGTCGTAGGGCAGCACGCACACGGCGTCATGGCGAACGAAGACTTCGCGGCTGATCACGCGGCTCATGCCACCGTCGAATTTCTCGTGGCGCAGTTGCACGCGATCGAGCTTGTAGAAGCCCTGGTAGCTATTGTCGCGCTGAACGATCTCGATCTTGTTCGGCGTGGACTTCGCGGTGTCCGTCATGTGTTTCCTCTCTTTGACACGGAGTGTGCTTGTGCAATTGGCGCCATCCTAACGCGCCGTTGCCCGGTGATGCAGCCCCTTTCCGGTTGCCGGGACCGACGGCGGACGTCAAACTCTCCCCCCATCAGTCTAGTGGCGAACTGACTGCCTTGTTGGCAGTCCAAGCGCTACTCTTTTCGCTTTCCATCGATTTACGAAGGACACACATGTCGCTTTTAAAAATCGCCTCCATGGCCTGTATTGCCTTGACCCTGGGTGCTTGCCAGAGCCTGTTCCAACCCGGCCAGCTCAAGCCGCTGGACGTCACGACCGACAAGTCGGAACAGATCAAGCCTGGCTGTGATAGCCCGGACTGCCCACTGGTGAACATCGATACCGTGCACTTCCCCGCTGACCCGCAACTCGACAGCCTGGTGGAACAGCGCCTGCTGCAGATGACCCGCACTACGCCCGGCGCCAGTGTGCCTGCGACGCTCAATGCCTATCGAGACAAGTTCCTGCGCGAATCCGCGGACCGCCACAGCATGTATCTGCAAGCCAAGGTACGTGAGCAACATGACGCCCTGGTGATCGTTGAAGTGTCCAGCTACCTCGACACCGGCGTCGCTCATGGTGAGCCGGGCCGTGGTTTCATCAACTATTCGCGCCTGCTGCACAAGGAGTTGAGCCTGGCTGACATGTTGCTGCCGGGCCAGGAGCAGGCATTCTGGAACACTGCGAAAGTTGCGCATAACAGTTGGTTGATCAACACCAAGATGGACCGCGATCCGGAGTTCCTGAAGAACTGGCCGTTCCAGAAAACCCCGAACGTGGCCTTGACCAGTGGTGGCGTAGTACTCAAGTACAACGTTGCCACCATCGCCCCTTACGCACAGGGGCTGATCGAAATTACCATCCCCTATACGCGCCTCACGGGTGTGATCAAGCCTGAACTGATGCCTGCTCGCCACTAACGGCCCGGCCCAGAATCGCCTGCAACAGCCCTGCCAGCAGCAATGCCGGCAGGGTCGCACCGACCACGCCGAACAGCGGCGCAAACACTGAGCCGATCAGCAGCAGGAAGTTCTGGTACTGCGCCAAGGGTGCAAAACAGGCAATCAAGGTACAGACCAGGCCAATGGCCAACGCCAGGTGCTCGATCTTCATACGCAACAGCATCCCACTGGACACCGCCGCCGAGTGAATATCGGCAAAGGCGTTTTCCGACTCATCGAGCAGAATCAACAGCAGCGGAATGCCGAGCCCGGCGCCCGCCAGTGCCAGCAGCCAAATCCCCCATTTGCGCAGGATTTGCCGTACAAACGTCAGCGGGCCACTGACCGCCAGCAAGGTCGCCAGACCACCGAAGAACAGCGTCCACAGCACGGGACTCGCCAGCAGGCTGCCCTCGCTGAACGCTCGTGTGCCGAGCAGGCTGGCGGCATCAGACGCGTTTGTCAGTAGGCTCCGCGATGTCCGGGGAATAGGTGCTGGGTTGATTGCTCAAGGGTGTGATCTCTAAGGGGCACTTGTTGTTTGGGAGATCGCTATCGCGGGCAAGCCCGCTCCCACAGGGGACCGGCTGTGGACACAAAAACTGTGTACAACTCGATCAACTGTGGGAGCCGGGCTTGCCCGCGATGACGGCCGTGCAGGCACCGCCGACTCGGGATCAGACCTTCTGGTACAGCTGACTGCCTTCGCGCTTGAACCGCTCCGCCTGCTCGGCCAACCCCTTGGCCACGTCCACATCCACCGCTTCAATACGCTGGTTGGCCGCATACTCACGCACTTCGTGAGTCACCTTCATCGAACAGAATTTCGGCCCGCACATGGAGCAGAAATGCGCCACCTTGGCCGACTCCTTCGGCAGCGTTTCGTCGTGAAACGCCCGTGCGGTGTCCGGGTCCAGGCCGAGATTGAACTGGTCTTCCCAACGGAATTCGAAGCGCGCCTTGCTCAAGGCGTTATCGCGAATCTGCGCACCCGGATGGCCCTTGGCAAGGTCTGCGGCGTGTGCGGCGATCTTGTAGGTGATGATCCCGGTCTTCACATCATCCTTGTTCGGCAAACCCAGGTGTTCCTTGGGCGTGACGTAGCAGAGCATGGCGCATCCGAACCAGCCGATCATCGCCGCGCCAATACCTGAAGTGATGTGATCGTAGCCCGGCGCGATGTCGGTGGTCAGCGGGCCGAGGGTGTAGAACGGCGCCTCGTCGCAGCACTCCAGTTGCTTGTCCATGTTCTCCTTGATCAACTGCATCGGCACATGGCCGGGGCCTTCGATCATGGTTTGCACGTCGTGCTTCCAGGCGATCTTGGTCAACTCGCCCAGGGTTTCCAGCTCGCCGAATTGCGCAGCGTCGTTGGCATCGGCCACCGAACCCGGGCGCAGGCCGTCCCCCAGGGAGAAGCTGACGTCATAGGCCTTCATGATTTCGCAGATTTCTTCGAAATGCGTGTAGGCGAAGTTTTCCTTGTGGTGGGCCAGGCACCACTTGGCCATGATCGCGCCGCCACGGCTGACAATGCCGGTCACGCGGTTGGCAGTCAGCGGTACGTAACGCAGCAACACGCCGGCGTGGATGGTGAAATAGTCCACACCCTGCTCGGCTTGCTCGATCAGGGTGTCGCGGAACAACTCCCAGGTCAGGTCTTCGGCCACGCCGTCGACTTTTTCCAGGGCCTGGTAGATCGGCACGGTGCCAATTGGTACGGGCGAGTTACGGATGATCCATTCGCGGGTTTCGTGAATATGTTTGCCGGTGGACAAGTCCATGATGTTGTCCGAACCCCAGCGGATACCCCAGGTCATTTTCGCCACTTCTTCTTCAATGGACGAACCCAAGGCGCTGTTGCCGATATTGCCGTTGATCTTCACCAGGAAGTTACGGCCGATGATCATCGGTTCCAGCTCGGTATGGTTGATGTTGGCCGGGATAATTGCGCGGCCGCGGGCGATTTCTTCGCGCACGAATTCAGGCGTGATGATTTTCGGAATGCTGGCACCAAAGCTGTGCCCGGCATGTTGTTGCTTGAGCAGGCCGGCTGCACGGGCTTCTTCGAGCTTCATGTTTTCGCGGATGGCCACGTATTCCATCTCGGGCGTAATGATGCCTTTTCGTGCGTAGTGCATCTGGCTGACGTTGGCCCCGGCCTTCGCCCGACGCGGGTTTTGCAGGTGGGCAAAGCGCAGGTAGGCCAGGTCCGGGTTATCCAGGCGTTCCTGGCCGTATTTGGAACTCAGGCAGGACAACCGCTCGGTATCGCCACGCTCTTCGATCCACGGCGAGCGCACATCAGCCAGGCCTTTGCGCACATCGATGATGACGTTGGGGTCGGTATAGGGGCCGGAGGTGTCGTAGACCACCACAGGGGCGTTGATTTCGCCGCCAAACTCGGTGGGGGTCACATCCAGGCTGATTTCCCGCATCGGTACGCGGATGTCGGGGCGCGAGCCCTGCACGTAGATTTTCTGCGAGCGGGTAAACGGCTGCACGGAGCCGGAGTCGACCTTGGCCGATTCACTCAGGTGCACAGTATTTTTTGGTTTTGTACTTTTTATCTCAGTGCTCATCACGGGCTCTCCAACTGATCCAGGCGGTGGATTTTTGTCGGAGCGAACCTGTGACGGATGGACGCACTGGAACCAGTGCTGTGCTTGGCGCACGAGGGCTGTTCGATTGTCGAACAACATCCCGGACGAAGCACAAGAGGACTCGCCGGGTGACGAGAAATCTTGTTCCCTACGCAGGCGCTAACCTGATCAGGTTCAACGGGATCCGGTATTTACCGATCTCAGCCTTCCAACAAGGCACCCCGACAAGAACGCGGCCAGTCTAGACCATGGCGTGGGCAAATTGCCAATAGCGGTGCATTCAGCGTGATGAATGGCGTGATCGTGGGATTGTTGTGCGCAGGTCCGGCAACTACACTCGGGCACTGCTTCAAGGCTTGACGCCAGGAATGGCCAGCCTTAGCCTTGAGCGCTAAATTATTGCCGTAATATTTAAATTAGGGATCGCCTCATGCTGCGCAAACTTTCACTGGCTCTTGCCGTGTCTTGTGCGACCAACGGACTGGTCTGGGCAGCTGAAGCGCCCTTGTCCACCAACACCGATCTGGTCAGCGTCTATCAGGAAGCGGCGAGCAACAACGCCGACCTGGCCGCTGCCCGCGCTCAATATGGCGCGCAAAAAGAGGTGGTGCCCCAGGCGCGCGCAGGCCTGCTGCCGAACCTGTCGGCCGGGGCCGACAGTAACAATGTGCGCACCCAGATCGACCAGCCCGCCGCCACGGCCAACCGTGACGCCCACTCCTGGCGCGCTACCCTGAGCCAGCCGCTGTTCCGCGCCGATCGCTGGTTCCAGCTGCAAGCTGCCGAAGCCGTCAACGAGCAAGCCTCGCTGCAACTGTCGGCCAGTGAGCAGAACCTGATTTTGCAGAGTGCCGAGAGCTACTTCGCCGTGCTGCGCGCCCAGGACAACCTGGCGTCGACCAAGGCCGAAGAAAATGCCTTCAAGCGTCAGCTCGACCAGTCCAATGAGCGCTTCGATGTGGGCCTGTCGGACAAGACCGACGTGCTGCAATCCCAGGCCAGCTACGACACCGCCCGAGCCAACCGCATCGTGGCCCAGCGCCAGGTAGACGACGCTTTCGAAGCGCTGATTACCCTGACCAACCGCCAATACAACTCGATCCAGGGCATCGTCCATACCCTGCCGGTGCTGCCGCCGGCGCCGAACGACGCCAAGGCCTGGGTCGAAACCGCCGGGCGTCAGAACCTCAATCTGCTAGCCAGCAATTACGCCGTGACCGCCGCCGAAGAAACCCTCAGGCAGCGCAAGGCCGGCCACCTGCCGACACTCGATGCGGTCGCGCAATACGAAAAAGGCGACAACGACGCCCTGGGGTTCAGCAACCCGAATCAGTTGCCTATCCCGTACGGCGGCGATGTGTCGCAACGCACCATCGGCCTGCGTTTGAACATCCCGATCTACAGCGGCGGCCTCACCAGTTCGCAAGTGCGCGAATCCTATTCACGCCTCGACCAATCCGAGCAACAGCGCGAGGGCCTGCGCCGCCAGGTGGTGGAAAACACCCGCAACCTGCACCGTGCAGTGAACACCGACGTGGAGCAGGTGCAGGCACGCCGCCAGTCGATCATTTCCAACCAGAGCGCGGTAGAAGCCACGGAAATCGGTTATCAGGTGGGCACGCGCAACATCGTCGATGTGCTGGACTCACAGCGCCAGTTGTATGCGTCGGTGCGTAACTACAACAACAGCCGCTACGACTACATCCTCGACAACCTGCGCTTGAAACAGGCGGCGGGCACTCTGAACCCAGGGGACCTGCAAGACCTGGCGCGCTATCTCAAGGCCGACTACAACCCGGACAAGGACTTCCTGCCGCCGGACCTGGCCAAGGCCGCTGCCGAACAGCTCAAGGCCCGCCCGGGCTATTAAGCTCACCGCATAACCAATGTGGGAGGGGGCTTGCTCCCGATAGCGCTGTGTCAGTCGCCCAATAGGTTGGCTGACCCACTGCCATCGGGAGCAAGCCCCCTCCCACATTTGATGGGCGCTGGGTCAGTGAGCGATCAATCTTTCCAAACCGTCCAAAAGGCGTTTTAACGCACCCTGGTTGGCCTGCATCACTTTCAACCCCGCCTGCGCCATCCTGTGTGCATCCTGCGGCAGCTCGAAAAGCTGCCGCACCGCTTCGGCCAAACCGTCTGCATCATCCACCTCTCGCAACGCCCCGGCGTCGCGCATCATCGTGCTGATTTCGAGGAAGTTGAACAAGTGCGGCCCCATGATCACAGGCTTACCCAAAGCCGCCGGCTCCAGCGGGTTGTGCCCGCCGGTCGGCACCAGGCTGCCACCCACAAAGGCACTGTCGGCCAGGGCGTAGAGAAACAGCAGCTCACCCATGGTATCGCCGAGCAGCACCGAGGTTTGCTCGGTGACCGGTTCACCGCTGGAGCGACGCACCGTGGCAAACCCTTGTTGCACACTCAGCTCGAACATCGGGCCGAAGCGCTCCTGGTGACGCGGCACCAGAATCAGCAACGCGTTGGGATAGCTCGCCAGCAATTGGCGATGGGCAGCCAACACCACTTCGTCTTCACCTTCATGGGTACTGGCGGCGATCCACACTGGCCGGTCGCTGGCGCCCCACTGTTCACGCAGGTCAGCGGCGCGGGCCGTCAATTGGGGGTCGATGGTCAGGTCGAATTTGATCGAGCCAGTCACCTCCACCGTTTCAGGCCGTGCGCCCAGACTGCGAAAGCGCTCCGCCTCGGTTTGCGTCTGCACGGCGAACAGGCTCATTTGCGCCAGCATCGGCGCCGTCAGCCTGGCGAACCGGGCGTAGCCCTTGGCCGAACGCGCCGACAACCTTGCATTGGCCAGCGCGACCGGGATACCGCGTTGAGCGCAGGCATGGATATGGTTGGGCCATAGCTCGGTTTCCATGATCACCGCCAGCTTGGGCTGCACTCGGTCGAGAAAACGCTTGGCGGCGCAGGGCAAGTCGTAGGGCAAGTAGCAATGCTGGATGCGCGGCTCATTGGCGAACAACGCCTGGATACGCTCGGAACCGGTAGGCGTCATGCAGGTGACAGTGATCGGCAGTTGCGGATACCGCGCCAGCAAAGCGCGAATCATCGGCGCGGCGGCAATGCTTTCGCCCACCGAAACGGCGTGCACCCAGATACCGCCGGGGCGCATCACCGGCAAGCCATAGGAAAACCGTTCGCCCACACGTTTGGCATAGGCCGGTGCCTTGCGCGCGCGCAGCCATAAACGTAAGGCCACCAACGGCAGCGCCAGGTAAAACAGACAGCTGTAGAGAGTTCTATTCATGGCGGCGGAGTTTATCGGCTTTTTCAGTCGATCGCCTGCAAGCACTCGGCAAATCGTTTAGCCAGGAAGCGAGCGGCGGGCCCCAGGTGCTCATCGCGCCGCCATACCAGTTCCACGACCAGCGCCGGCGGTGTCCATTCGCTGGCTAACTCGACCATCTGTTGTTGGTAGGTCGGGTATTGCACGATGTGCCGAGGCAGCCAGGCCCAGCCCAGGCCGCTCATCAGCCATTCGGCCAATACGTAGAAGCTGTCGGCGCGCCACACCAGAGGGCTGGCCGCTTCGCTGCCAGGGTAGACGCTGGTCTGGGTCGACATCAGCAACTGCCGATGCTGGGCCAAATGCTGGCAAGTCACGTAAGTTTCCTTGGCCAACGCATGATTCACCCCGCATACCGTGACCATTTCCACACTGCCCACTACCCGCCGCTCAAGGGCCTCCGGGATTTGGTCGTGATAGAACAACAACCCAAGGTCCGCCTGGCGCTCCACCAGCTTGCGCGCCACATCGCCCTGGGCGGCGCTGGACAACTGCACTTCCAGCAGCGGGTACTGCACCGCCAGCGCCTCCAGGCTGTCGAGCACCGGCTGAAACAACATCGCCTCATCCTGGGCCAGCCGCAGGCAGGCTTCCTCGCCACGGGTGAGGGACAGCGCCCGGCCGTTAAGCCGCTCGCATTGGCGCAGCACTTCGCGTGCTTCTTCCAGCAACACGCTGCCGGCTTCGGTCAGGCGTGGCTGGCGGCCGCTACTACGTTCAAACAGGCTGACGCCCAGGTCCGCCTCCAGCAGGGCGATGCCATTGCTGACCGCCGATTGCGCCTTGCGTTGCCCGCGCGCTACGGCAGAGAACGAACGCTGCTCGGCAACGCTGACAAACAGACGCATCTGTTCCAGATCCCACTGCACGCTCATGGTTGAACCTATCTTGAATTCGGATAGGTAATGACTTTACCGCATCTGTTGAACCTCTAGAATGCCGACCTTATCAAACCAGCTTCACCTTGAGGATTGCCCCATGAACGCCGCCTACTGCTACCTGGCCATTGCCATTTGCTCGGAAGTGATCGCCACCGTCTCCATGAAAGCGGTCAAAGGCTTGAGCACACCGATCCCGCTGCTGCTGATGATCGCGGGTTATGGCGTAGCGTTCTGGATGCTCACCCTGGTGGTGCGCACCGTGCCCGTGGGCGTGGCTTACGCGGTCTGGGCAGGGCTGGGGATTGTGATGGTCAGTGTCGCGGCGCTGTTCATCTACGGGCAGAAGCTGGATGTGCCGGCGATGCTGGGCATGGGCCTGATCGTGCTGGGCGTGGTGGTGATTCAGCTGTTCTCGAAAACCGCCGGGCACTGACCGTCACTCAACAGCCTGTATACTGCGCCTCTTGTCTTGAACACTGAGGTCGCCGATGCCATCCGTTATTTCCACCGACGTTCTGATTGTCGGCGCCGGGGTTGCCGGCCTCTGGCTCAATGCGCGCCTGCGCCGCCAGGGGTTTTCCACGGTACTGGTGGAAAGCGCCAGCCTGGGCGGCGGGCAAAGCGTGAAGTCCCAGGGGATCATTCACGGCGGGGCGAAATACGCCCTGCACGGCGCCCTCACCGGCGCCTCCGAAGCCATTGCCGACATGCCGCGGCGCTGGCGTGAAGCCCTTGCGGGTGACGGTGAGCTGGATCTGTCCGGCGTGCGCGTGTTGTCCCAAGCGCATTATTTGTGGTCCCCGGGCACCCTCGCCGGCAACCTCACCAGCTTTTTTGCCAGCAAGGCCGTGCGCGGCCGCGTTGATCAGGTCAAGGGCGAAGAACTGCCTGCTGCCCTGCAAGACCGCCGCTTCAAGGGCAAGGTCTATCGTCTGGCGGAGTTGGTGGTGGACGTACCGAGCCTGATCGAACGCCTGGCGCAACTGGCGGGTGACGGCTTGCTCGCAGGCCAGCACATCGAGCCGTTGCTGGACGGTAATACGCTGGTGGGCTTGAAGGTCGATGGCCGCGAGATCCGTGCCCAGCGCATCGTGCTGAGCGCCGGCGCCGGCACCGCTGATCTGCTCGCAGCCCTGGGCCTGAGCCAGCCGGCCATGCAAAAACGCCCGTTGCATATGATCATCGCCAAAGGCCCGGGCCTGAAGCCGCTGTATGCCCATTGCCTGGGCGGCGGCACCAAGCCACGCATCACCGTAACCACTCACCCGGCTGCCGATGGCAACTGGGTGTGGTACCTGGGCGGGGATATCGCCGAGGCCGATGGCGTGGCGCGTACGCCTGACGAACAAATTGCCACCGCCCAGAAAGAGCTGGCGCACCTGCTGCCCTGGATCGACATGAGCCAGACCCGGTGGGCAACCCTGCGGGTGGAGCGCGCCGAGCCGCTGCAATCGGGGCTGAGCCGGCCCGACAACGCCTTTCTGGCCGAAGACGGCCGCCTGCTGGTCGGTTGGCCGACCAAACTGGCCCTGGCACCGGACTTCGCCGACCGCGTCCTCCACGCTCTGGAGCGCGACGGCATTCGCCCCGGCGCCAGCACCCCACTGCCCGAACTGCCAAAACCGGCTATCGGCCAACCCGCCTGGGAGCAACTGTTGCCATGAGCCTGCCAACCCTGCACGACCTGCATCGCCCGTTGGGCAGCACCGGCCTGCTGGTGTCGCCATTGGGCCTGGGCACCGTCAAACTGGGCCGCGACCAGGGGGTCAAATACCCCAGCGGCTTTCAGATTCCCGGCGACGACGAGGCGCGAATGCTGCTGCGCCAGGCTCGCGAGCTGGGCATCAACCTGATCGACACCGCCCCCGCCTACGGCATGAGTGAGGAACGCCTGGGCCCGTTGCTGCGTGGCCAGCGCAACGACTGGGTGATTGTCAGCAAGGTCGGCGAAGAGTTTGCCGATGGCGTGTCCCGTCACGACTTCAGCGCGGCCCATACGCGAATGTCGATCGAACGCAGCCTGAAACGCCTTGAAACGGATTTTATCGATTTGGTGCTGGTGCACTCCGACGGTAACGACTTGCACATCCTCAACGACTGCGAGGTTTACCAGACCCTGGCCCAACTGAAGAAGGACGGCAAAATCGGCGGTTTCGGTTTCTCCGGCAAAACCGTCGAAGGCGGCATAAAGGCCCTGGAACAGGGCGATTGCGCGATGGTCACCTACAACCTCAATGAACAGGCCGAGAAAACCGTGATCGATTACGCGAGCACCCATGGCAAGGGCATCCTGGTAAAAAAAGCCCTGGCCAGCGGTCACGTGTGCCTGGAGCCAGGAATGGATCCAATTCATGCCAGTTTCCAGCTGTTGTTTGCGCAAACGGGCGTCGCCAGTGCTATTGTCGGGACCATTAATCCGCTGCACCTGGCCCATAACGTGGCAACCGCTGCCCGAGTCATCCGTCAACTCTGATGCCGCCCACGCGGCCGACCCCGTCGCACAAAGGAGCCGACATGCCGCGTACGCTCATAAGAAAGAACCCCAGTAACTTCAAGACACTGCCGCTGCACGTAGAGGCTACCCCCGAAGGCCTGAGCTACCAGAGCGTCGGCATGCCGCTCAACTTCGCCCAGACCCTGCAACGGCGCAAGCCGGTAGAGGTGCCGGATGCCGAACGCTTCGCCCTGGAACTGGCGAACCTCGGCGTCTCGGTGCGCCTGACACTGCACTGGCAAAACAAGGATTACTGGGTGCTGGTGCGCCAGCGTCGTCAGGACCGCGGCGATGTGGTGCTCAAGCTGATCTCCGGCTACGTACCGGCCCATGAACTGAACCTGCCGCTGCACACCGCGATCCAGGAAATTGCCGAAGAGTGCCTGCTGGAGACGCCTGAAGGCTGGCTCGGCGGGCGCTTCAATGACACCTGGCTACCGGCGCCCTACTCCGCCGCCCTGCATTACCGCGAAGCCCTGCCGTTTCGCCTGAGCCCCTTGTCCGGCGCCGCACGCCCGGTACGCTGCGCCACCACGCAACTGATCGAGCGCCCACGAGCCTATGTGCACCTGCCAACGGCATCGCTGCAATTGATTTATGACCTGCGCCTGGAAGTGCCAAAGGAAGCCAAGTCCCTGAGCTTGTTCCATGTGGATGAACGCCTGGAAGGTGACCAACTGGTGGCGCGCCTGGATCGTCAGCGTCCGGATCTGTACCTGATGCCATTGAAAGACGGCGAGCCGTTGGCCGAACTGTATACCGTCAAGAAAGATCAGCTGTACCCGGCCAGCACACGCGGTTTGTACCTGGCGGAAAGCTTTGCCCAGCAAGAGGGCTGGCTGGTGCGCGATGAGCGGATTCGCTGGAAGGATTGGCTGCGCCAGCAAGGCCTGGCAGAGCCGGAAAAGGACTCGAAACTCAAGCGCCTGACCGGCAAGGCGCGGCAGATGCTGCGCAAGATCGTACCGAAGAAAAACATCAGGAGCTGATGCGCTAACCTTTCATTGAGGCGCGAGGAGGACGGTTCTGTCCACCTCGGCTCATGCAGGTAAAACCGTCAGCTGTTCAACAGGCGCTCCAGCCCCACTTTCAACGGGGTAGGCTCGGGCGGCGTGAAACTGGCCAACAACCGTTGGTTATTCGCCCTTGAATGCCGAATATCGCCCGAGCGCGCCGCTTCATATGTCACAGCAGGCAACGAGCCCAAGGCCTCTTCCAGCGCCTGCAGAACCTGCCTGAGGGTGGTGGTGCGGCTCCAGCCGACGTTAATGGCCCCCAAGGGAGCGTCTGGCACTTCAACGGCCTGCACCAGCACATTGACTAAATCTTCCACATACATGAAATCGCGGGTCTGCTCACCATCGCCGTACACGGTGATAGGCAAGCCACGCTGGGCACGCTCGCTAAAGATGCTGATCACGCCGGAGTACGGCGATGACGGATCCTGGCGGGGTCCGAAAATATTGAAGAAACGAAAAATCACCGGCTCCAGCCCATGCTGGCGGCGGTAAAAATCAAAATAGTACTCGCCAGCCAACTTGTCCGAAGCATAGGGCGTCAATGGGGCTTTAGCTGTCTGCTCGTCAATCGAAGCACCTTCACCATTGTTGCCATACACAGCTGCGCTGGAGGCAAATACCACACGCTTCACACCGGCCTTGCGCATTCCTTCGCAGACATTCAAGGTGCCGACGAAATTGCTCTGATGGGTGCTGACGGGATCATCCACCGATGCTTGTACCGAAGCTACAGCCGCCAAGTGCACCACCGCCGTCACACCAACAAGGGCCCGCGCCACCTCTTCGGCATTGGCGACGTCACCTTCAAGCAGTTCGACTCGCTCGTTATCGAGCGGCAAATTGCTTCGCTTGCCAGTGGACAGGTTATCCAGCACGCGGACCCAATAGCCTCCAGCAAGCAGCGCATCAACCAAATGTGAGCCGATGAAGCCAGCGCCGCCAGTGATCAGAACCCACTTTTTAGTATCAATCATTATTACGGATCTTCTCGACGATAGCGGTGGTTGAGCTGTTTTCAACTAGGCCCAGCACTTTGACCTTACCGCCGTAGGCGCTGACGATATCCGCCCCCACGACCTGGTCGACGGTATAGTCACCACCCTTTACCAGCACGTCAGGCTTGACCTGGGCCAGCAGATTTTGCGGAGTATCCTCGGAGAAGCTGATCACCCAGTCCACCGCGCCCAGGCCCGCCAGCACCGCCATGCGCCGGTCAACACTGTTGATCGGACGGCCCGGCCCCTTCAGGCGGCTAACCGAAGCATCATCGTTGACCGCGACGATCAAGCGATCGCCTTGGGCACTCGCCTGCTCCAGGTAGGTCACATGCCCGGCGTGCAGGATGTCAAAGCAACCGTTGGTGAACACAATGCTTTCGTTATGGGCACGTGCATCGTCAATCGCCAGCAGCAACTGCTCCAGGCCCAGCACACCGCGCTCCGAGCCTTCGGAGCGCTGGATCGCACGGCGCAACTCCGGTGCGCTGATGGCCGCGGTACCCAGCTTGCCCACCACAATGCCCGCCGCCAGGTTGGCCAGGGCCACGGCGTGGGGCAGTTCCTCACCGGCCGCGATAGACGCCGCCAGGGTGGAAATCACGGTGTCACCGGCACCGGTAACGTCGAACACTTCACGGGCCCGCGCCGGCAGGTGCATGGCCGGATGGTCAGGTCGCAGCAGGGTCATACCGTGCTCGCCACGGGTCACCAGCAAGGCGCCCAGATCAAGCTCGGCCATCAGCGCCGCGCCCTTGCTCACCAGTTCGTGCTCATCGGCACAACCGCCGACGATGGTTTCGAACTCACTGAGGTTAGGCGTGAGCAGGCTGGCGCCTCGATACACCGAGAAGTCCTTGCCCTTGGGATCGGCGAGTACCGGAATGTTGCGAGCCTTGGCGGCCTGGATCAGCACCTGGTGATTCTGCAAGGCGCCTTTGCCGTAGTCGGACAATACCAGCACCTTGATACCTTCGAGCAGCGCCTCGACCTGGTCGCCGAGGGCCAGGGCGTCGGTGGCGAAGGGTTCTTCAAAATCGATACGCAGCAATTGCTGGTGACGGCTCATGACCCGCAGCTTGACGATCGTCGGCTGATGGGCGATGCGCTGGAACAGTGCACGCACGCCGGCCCCCTGCAGGCTGTTGGCCAGGCTTTCGGCAGCTTCGTCGTCGCCGGTCACACCCACCAGGGAAGCCGGGGCACCGAGGGCGGCAATATTGAGAGCGACGTTGGCAGCGCCACCCGGGCGGTCTTCGATTTGCTCGACCTTGACGACCGGTACCGGAGCCTCAGGGGAAATCCGTGAGGTACCACCATGCCAGTAACGGTCGAGCATGACATCGCCGACCACCAAGACAGCGGCTTGATTGAATCGCGGCATGGACAACTTCATGGAGCAACCCACATACAAAATGAACAGGGGCGCGATATTAGCACAGGGTTTGCGGTCGCTTGCGCGCACTGCAGGCCAAATGTGGAAGGGGGCTTGCCCCCGATGGCGGTGTATCAGCTTGCACAAATGCCGGTTGATACACCGCTATCGGGGGCAAGCCCCCTCCCACATTAGCTCTGTGTCGCTGTCGAATCAGGTGATGTCAGCCGCTACCGGCGCATCCAGCCCCATGGCATGCAGGCGAGCGTAATAGCCGTTCTGCGCCAGCAACTCGCCGTGGGTGCCGCGCTCGACAATCCGCCCGTCATCCATCACCAGAATCAGGTCGGCTTTCTCGATAGTCGACAATCGGTGCGCGATCACCAAGGTCGTACGGCCTTGCATGACTTTGTCCAGTGCCGCCTGGATATGCCGCTCGGACTCGGTATCAAGGGCCGAAGTGGCCTCGTCGAGAATCAGCAGCGGCGCGTTCTTGAGCAAGGCGCGCGCAATCGCCAGGCGCTGACGCTGGCCGCCGGACAACAGCACGCCGTTCTCACCGACCTGGGTATCGAAGCCTTTGGGCAACTGGTCGATGAAGTCCTTGGCATTGGCATCCGCCGCCGCCGCTTCAACGTCGGCACGAGGTGCACCGGCCAGATCGCCGTAGGCGATGTTGTTGGTTACGGTGTCGCTGAACAGGGTCACGTGCTGGGTGACCTGAGCAATATGCTTGCGCAGGTTGAGCAGCTTGTAGTCTTCGATCTCTACGCCATCGAGCAGGATCTCACCGCTTTCATGGTGGTAGAAACGCGGGATCAGGCTGGCCAGGGTCGACTTGCCGCTGCCTGAACGGCCCACCAGAGCGATCATCTGCCCAGGCTCCGCGGTGAAGCTGATGTCCTTGAGCACATGGCGTTCGGTGCCTGGGTAGGTGAAGTTCAGATTGCGCACTTCCAGGCGGCCATTGACCTTGTCGCGCTCGATGGTGCCGTGGTCGACCTCAACGTCTTCGTCCAGCTGTTCAAAGATGCTTTCTGCGCCCGCCACACCTTTTTGGATGGTCGAGCTGACCTCCGAGAGTTGACGGATCGGCTTGGGCAACAAGCCGGCCAGGGTGATGTAGGCAACCATGTCACCCGCCGAGGCATCGCCACGCAGATACAGGACCAGGAACATCAGCACAGCCATGGCGGAGTAGATCACCAATTGCAGCGCCGGGGTGTAGATCGCCCCGGTGCGGGTCATGCGCAGTTGCTTGTTGGTGTTGCTCTGGCTGGCCTTGAGGAAGCGCTTCTCTTCGTAGACTTCGCCACCAAAGCTGCGCACTACGCGGTAGCCCTGGATGGTTTCCGAGGCCACGTGGGTCACGTCGCCCATGGCCACCTGGATCTTCTTGCTCTGCTTGCGGAATTTCTTGCTGGCGGTGCTGACCATTACCGCAATCAACGGCAGGATCGCGATCATGACCAGCGTCAGGCGCCAGTTCATGTACAGCAGGGAGGCGAACAGGAAGATCACCGTCATGCCTTCGCGAATTACCACCTTGATGGCATCGGTTGCCGCACCTGTGACCATGGTCACGTTGAAGGTGATGCGGGAAATCAGGTGCCCGGAGTTGTGGTTATCGAAGTAACGGTTGGGCAGCGTCAGCAAGTTGTTGAACAACTGCACCCGCAGGTCATGAACCAGCCCCAGGGAGACCTTGGCCAACAGATAGTTGCCCAGGAACGAACCCAGGCCCTGCCAGGCCGCGATCAGGATGATCAGCAGCGGCACCGCCTGCAGCAGTTGCAGATCGCGCAGGAAGGGTACGGTGGGGAACAACACGGCTTCCGGATTGGAAAGGCCGTCTACAAAGTACTTGAGGATGTAACCCAGCATCGGTTGGGTCGACGCGAAAATCAGAAATCCAAGGATACTCAACGCGAACAAGCCCATGTAGGGCTTAACGTAACTGAGCAGGCGGAAGTATATTTTCAAGCTCGAAGGGCTTGCGCTCGGACTGGAGTCGGTCATATCACGCGGCGTTTTGAAAAAGGAGGCTGACTTTAGCACAGCTTCTCTGTTGTACTTGCACCCGGTATACCCGCGGCCCGGTTGGATCTGACCGGCGACATTACATAGCCACTAGCTTAAGATGGTTGGCTTTCTATTTGTGGAATGGCTCTACTGTATGCACTCCAAGCGCCTTATCTATGGCTCAAATCGCGTTTTCGACTTCCTGGTCCTTTGGATTTTACCTGTTGGCTTGCTGCTGCTCCTGAGTGCACTTTTCTTCGTCGGCAATCGTAATGTCCTGCACCGGATCGTCTACATCCTGTTCAGCGTACCGACCTTGTTTTTACTGTGCATGCGCCCCCGGGAGCTCAGGGATCTGCTACGAGAGCCCCTGGCTATCGCCTTTCTAGCCTTTTCCGCCTGGGCCTTGGCCAGCCTGCTCTGGAGCCCTGAGCCCAGTTCCGATACCGACCTTTTCAAGCGGCCGCTCAATACCTTCATGCTGTTTGGCGGCTGCGGGCTCCTGCTGCATTACCGTAATGAACTGTTCAAGCCGATCTTCTTTGGTGCCGCCGTCATTGCGCTGGTGGTAAGCCTTTGCAACCTGGTGGTGTTCGTCAAATCATTCCAGCCCGGCATGCGCATGATCGGCGGCCTTGGCGCCCTCGACAACCCGTTGCTCAGCTCGCACCTTTTTGGTTTTTTCACTGTGTATTGGCTGTACGCCTGCATGACCACCCAGCGCTTGAAGGTATTGTGGTTCAGCGTACCGGCCCTGGCGATCATGGCGGCGGCGGTGCTGGCGACCGGCTCACGCACGCCGCTGGTGGCGTTGACGCTGGCGATCCTGTGGATGAGCTTTGTCAGCCGCAACCGCCGCTCGGCATTGCTTCTGGGCGGCATGGTCCTGGGTGCTGTCGCGCTCCTGGTGCTCTACCCCGAATCGATCACTGAACGAGGCAGCTCATTCCGCCTTGAACTGTGGAGCATGTCGTTGCGGCTTATCGCCGAACACCCGTGGATCGGTCACAGTTACGACTCCGAACTGTTTCTGACCCTGGCAGATGGCGACCAACTGCGCGAACCCCACAGCTTTGCGCTCGGGGTGCTCTACTACGTCGGTATCATTGGCTTTATCCCGTGGATCTTCATGCTCGGGTGGGGCCTGTACAAGGGCCTGAAGGAGCGCGCACAGCCGCTGTTCATCCTGGCATCGTCGCTGCTGGCCTATGGCATCGGCGCTGGCCTGACCGAAGGCGGCGGCATTCTGTCGCGGCCCAAGGAACATTGGTTCGTACTCTGGATTCCGTTGGCAATTATCACAGGTCTGAGCCTCGCCCAGCGCCACCGCAGCCTGCTGCGCATGCCGGTACAGAACATCAAGGCCCCGGCTTTCGAGCAGCTGTGCAGCAACGCCCATGTCATTGAAGCCGATGGCCTGGGCCCCAAAGTACTGCGCCTGCAAGACGGTAATTTCCTCAAGGTGTTCCGCCCCCGCCGCTGGTACACCTCAGGCAGTTTCAACCCCTATTCCGAGCGCTTTGCCAGCAACAGCGAGCAACTGCGTACCCTGGGGATCCCCGCTCCGCAAATCCTCGGGCTGTATCGTTTGCCCGATGCCAGCAGTGCCGTCACCTACACCCCCCTGCCCGGCCTGACTTTGCGCCAAGCGTTGCAAAGCCTGGACAGCAGCCTGCGCGAATCACTGGTGGAGCGTTTTGGCCGGTTCATGGCGCAGTTGCACGAGCGAGGGGTGTACTTTCGCTCGTTGCACCTGGGCAATGTGTTGTTGATGGACGATGGCGAGTTCGGCCTGATCGACATCGCTGACCTGCGCATCTACCCCTCTTCACTGCGTTACGCGCTGCGCCAACGTAACCTGCGTCACATGCAGCGCTACCCACAAGACCGCAACTGGCTGTTCGAAACGCATTTCGAACAACTGGTCAAAGGGTATGCCTCGGTGGCAAGCCCGGCCGCCACTGCGAAAATCCGCGAGCAGGTACAGGGCCTGTAGTAGGAGGGATGGCGCCGTTTCAGTTCCTGAGCGGCGCCAGATACAACCTCACCAACCCACGCAAGGTCTTGCGCCCCCAGAACTTCAACGGGATCTGCTTGAGAATCTCGCGCGCCAACGGGCGGTCGCGGTCGGCGGTCTTGAGGAACATTGAGTTCAGGAAGTTGTAGCGCACCTGATCATAGGCCGGGTGATCGCTGAACAATGCGTAAGTCTTGAGAATGTTCTGGATCATGTAACGGTGGTTCTTGTACGTGTTGGTAGCGTGCTGGCGATATTTGGCCATCACCACACCCAAAGCGTCGATGGTATAGCCCGCAGCCGTGATCTTCAGTTGGATCAGCAAGTCCTCCAGGGGAATCTGCGGGTCGAACCCGCCGACCTCCTCCAGTACGTCGCGACGAATCAGCATGGTCGGCGCCGGCGGAAAGGGCTTGCGGTCCAGGAACATATCGTCGAAGTCGAGGCTGCGAAACGGCACGTCGCGACGTTGCTTCTTCTCCGGGTGCAGGTTGCCGTCACCGTCGATCAGCTCGATATTGCCGGCGCACATGCCCACCTTCGGCTTGCCTTCCATGTACGCAACCTGGGTGGCGAGACGGTCCGGCAACATGATGTCATCCGAGCCGAACGGCGCGATCAGGCTACCCTTGGCACGGGCAATCGCACCGTTCAAGGTGGCGCTGAGGCCCTGGTTCTGCTGCACCTGGAAATCAAAGCCGTGCTCGGCCTGCAAGCGCTGGATACGTTCAACGCTGTCATCCTTGGAACCGTCATCCACCACCAACAGTTCGATATTGGGGTAGGTCTGCCCCAGCACGCTGAGGATGCTCTGTTCGATGTACTGGCCATGGTTATAGGAAGCGATGATCACCGAGACCAGGGGCTGTTGCTGATTCATGCTCTACCTACTTCACGCAAACCGGTTTCAATCAGGGTCAGGTACTTGTGCTTGAACTCGTCAAGGGTGTGGTTGGCCTCCAGATAGCGGAACACCTCTTCACCCTTTTCGCGCAGCTGTTCATCGCTCAACGCCAGATACGTATCCAGAGCTGCCGCCAGTTGCTCGACGTTGCCCGGATCATGGGACAGCCCACCCGCGCCCTGCACCAGGGGCAGCATCGCCGGACCGTTGGAGGCAATCACCGGCAGATGGCCGCTCATGCCTTCCAGCAGCGCCAGGCCCAAGCCCTCGAACAGCGACGGCATGGTCCAGATGTCGAAGCCGCGCACGTACTTCATGCCGTCTTCACGAAAGCCCAGCAAATGCGCGCGGCCGGTCAGGCCCAGGCGTTCGATATCGGTACGCAAATCGGCTTCGGCGCGACCGGAACCGATGATGCCCACCTGCGCCTCAGGGTATTTATCCTTGAGCGTGGCGAAGGCCTGCAGCAGATGAGTGTGGCCCTTGATCGGCACCAGACGGCCCAGAGCGCCGATCATCCGTGCTTCCATTGGCAGGCCCAGGGCCTTGCGTGCGTCCTCACGGGACAGCTGCAAGGCTTCTGCCTGGGGAATGTCGATAGCGTTGGTCACGTAGCTGGTGTTTTCGCGGGTGAACCCACAGTTGAGGTCCACCAGGTAGTCCTTCACCGCTTCCGACACGCCGACAAAACGCCAGGCCGGACTGACCCAGCGCTGGGTCTGACGCCGACGGTAACCACGGGCATATTCGCCAAAACCGTGGGAGATACCGATGCACAGGGGGATTTTCAACCAGCGATTGAGCGACAGCATCATGTTCACCGATTTGAAGCGGTTACAGATGACCACATCGAACTTCTGCTCGCGGCAATACTTGTAGATCTGCCACATGGCGCCAAAACGAATGCCCTTGAGAGACTTCTCCGGCAGCTCGAAATAGTGGGAGTGCTCAGCCACGCTCAGGGGCTGGCCGGGCAGCGGACGACCACTGAGAAACCCGGAGGTCACCTCGAAACGTTCAGGCGGCAGGGATTTGACGATTTGCTCACCCAGGTCGGCGAAGTCATGGGTCTTGACGTTGTAGTCCGGCTGTAACTGCAAAACCTTGAAACGCGGCTTCATAACTCTCCATGCAGCGATCTGGCTACGGGCGCACGGCCCGGTAAAATGGGCGGCAGACCCACGCTGGCCTGCCTTCGAGAGTGTCTCAGTCCTGCTTGAGGACCCACAGCAGCTCGTGACGACGCACGGCTTTGCGAAAGAATTCGTTCTCGCCGTAAGGCGATGGACTACGTCCGGCCAGCACTTGCTGCAACCACTTGCGCACCCGGCGCTTGAGCGGCGCGCGCGGCTGCAAGTCGTGCATCATGCCCAGGGCCATGGCCTTGTCCTGCTGCTGGCTCAAAGTGAGTGCAAAGCTGCACGGCACCATCTCGGCCGATGAATCGAAACGTGGCGGCAGCGCCATCCCCGCACCGGAGTCACCCATGGGCCAGCGGTCATTATCATGCAGGTGGTTGGCATAACCGAGCAACGTGTCGGGCTGCCACTCCAGGCCCTGCAGAGCTTCAAGCACCGCCGCATGGGCGCAGATGTGGTCAGCGTGGGGGTCCAGCAATGGCGTGGGCAACACGATCACCTGAGGGCGCGCCTTGAGCAGCAGTGCGCGCAGGTCGGCGATCAGGTTGTGCCAGGTCGGTGCGCCATCTGCATCACCCGGCAGGGCAAAGCCGTTGAACTGGCGAAATAGCCGCGTGTCGGCCAAATCCGCTTCGCGCGACGCCTGAGGCTGGTCCGGCGCAGCCTGCATCGCCTGCAATTGCATGCAGAAGTAACCCAACTGCACGCATTGTGATTCGGGCACCCCGGCCCAACGCGGTACCGCGACGCTGTCCCAGGCACGCAAGCGGCCCTTGAGGCGGGATGCTTCAGCTTTGGGCAGGCCCATCTGTTGATAGTGCTCGGCTTCGATTTCCCCGGCAGTCAGGGTCACGATCCAGCTTTCAGCCGCTTGACTGTAAAGGCTGAACGCGGCCAGCTCGGCATCGTCGGCGTGAGGAGCGATCACCATCACACATTGCTGGCGATAGTCCGGTTGGTGGAAACGCCACAGAATCGGCTGCCCCTTGATCCGGCAAAAGCGCCCGCGCAAGCTGATGTTGCCCGCCGCCAGTGCTTGTGCAGCGCCGGTCAGGTTGAGATAGCGACGCCCGTTGACACCACGTTCAAAGGTTTGGCGGTCCGCTGAATCCAGGCCCAACAGGTCCACCGCCGGGTCTAGGAAGCGCCCCAGCCACGAACTTTTCAACTCAACGCCAATAATCAGGGTTTCATCGTTCGCCAGCGGCGCATCCAGCAACAACCGCCCCGACTCCAGGCGCAAACCGGGCTGCTCGCTGCCGGCCGGGAATGCGTACTCATAGTGGTCGCTGGGCGAGTAGAACAGGTGATCGGCAAACCACGCTTCATGGGCCGCCCATAGCAACACCGCCAACATCGGCGGCAACCACCAGGCCACCATTACACCGGTGGCAACCAGCACCGCCAAGCCGATCAACAGCGCGATGCGCTTGTTGCGCCGATGGCGCTTGAGCAGTTGCTGTTTGCGACTCATACGCTGAACACCGGCACCGGGTTGCACCAGCGCTCCTTATACTCACGGTCGGAACGACCGAAGGAAAAGCGCAACGACTTGTTCGCCGCCCGCGCCTGCTCCCAGGCGCTTTGGGTATTGAGGAAACTCAACACGCTGCCAGGGCTGAACGCACGGGTTTGCGGGTCGACGCCGCCGTTGACGTACTCGGCGCTGAACCATTCATTGGACTGCACCTGATACACCAATTGCACCGCAATCGCGGCGTCATTGAGAAACAGCACCGAGCCGAACACAAACTCCTTGAGCAGCTCCAGCACCTCGGCCAAACGCGCCGCGCCGGCCGCCGGGAACCCCCAGCGACGCTGGAACAGATCGCAATAAATCGCCGCCAGCTCCACGCTGGAGAACTCACTGACCGCCCGCGCTACGCCGCCCGCTTCTTCCAGCAGGCGCAACTCGCGGCGCTGGTTGTAGCGAAACTTCTTCGACAGCTCTTCGGGAGTGCGCGCCATGGCCAATTGCTCGGCCTGGGGCTTGAGGGTACTGACGCGCCCTTCGTTAAGGGCCGACAGGTAGCGCGCCCGGTGGCGCAGCGGCAACTGAGCATCGGCGGCAATGGGCAGGATGACCTCGGCATTGCCCAGGTCAAACAGGCCTTTTTTGCCGGTGCGCTTGAGCACGTCCTTGGAGAGAGCCAGATCGCGCCCCCAGGTGGCTATAGCCCCCTTGAGTTCGCCACCGTGTTCCCAGCCCAGGTAGCGTACCGGAATCTGCGCCAGGCCAGCCAACCGCTCGATAACCTGCGGGTGGGTCGCCACGCTGCCGCCGTAACGCTGCCAGGCCTGGGCGTAAACCTCGGCCTCGACAGGCGCCCAGCCACGTTCACGCCAGCCCTGGAAGCGGTTCAGCATTTAAACCACGGCGTCATAAGGGTCCACGCCGTCTTTCACGACCAGGATGTCTTCCATGATCAGGTACTGCAGGTCCGAGCCGAAGAACATGTTCAGCGCGTCGGTCGGCGAGCAGATCATCGCCTCGCCACGACGGTTGAGCGAGGTGTTCAGGGACACACCGTTACCGGTCAGCACTTCCAGCTCTTTCATCATGTCGTAGTAGCGCGGGTTGTATTCGCGCTTGAGTACCTGGGCGCGGGACGTCCCATCTTCATGCACAACTTCCGGCACGCGGGTCTTCCACTCTTCCGACACTTCAAAGGTGAAGGTCATGAACGGCGCCGGGTGATCGACCTTGATCATCTGCGGGGCCACGGTGTCGAGCATCGACGGGCAGAAAGGCCTCCAGCGCTCGCGGAACTTGATCTGGTGGTTGATGCGGTCAGCCACGCCGGTGGCGCTTGGGCAACCGATGATAGAACGACCACCCAAGGCACGCGGGCCAAACTCCATGCGGCCCTGAAACCAGGCCACCGGGTTACCGTCGACCATGATCTTGGCGATGCGCTTGGGCATGTTTTCGATCTTGCGCCAGTTCGGCTTGCTCTCGTGCCTGGCGCAAGCGGCGATCACGTCTTCGTTGCTGTAGGACGGGCCGAGGTACACGTGCTCCATCTTCTCCACCGGTACACCACGAGCGTGGGATACATAGGCGGCCGCGCCGACAGCCGTGCCGGCATCACCGGACGCCGGCTGCACGAACAACTCTTTGACGTCATCGCGGGCAATGATCTTCTGGTTCAGCTTGACGTTCAGCGCACAGCCGCCGGCGAAGGCCAGCTTGCCGGTGTCCTTGAGGATGTCGCCCAGGTAATGGTCGATCATCTGCAAGGCCAGCTTCTCGAACAACGCCTGCATACTGGCGGCGTAGTGGATGTACGGCTCGTCGGCAATGTCGCCTTCGCGCTTGGGGCCCAGCCACTCAATCAGTTTTGGCGAGAAGTAGAAACCCTTGCCCTTCTCTTTGTAGCGACGCAGGCCGATGACGTTGGCGTAGTCGGTGTTGATCACCAGCTCGCCGTTTTCAAAGGACGCCAAACGAGAGAAATCGTACTTGCTGGCATCACCGTACGGCGCCATGCCCATGACCTTGAACTCACCGTCGAGCATCTCGAAACCGAGGAACTCGGTGATCGCACCGTACAGGCCGCCGAGAGAATCCGGGTCGTAGAATTCCTTGATCTTGTGGATCTTGCCGTTTTCGCCGTAACCGAAGAACGTGGTGGCGTACTCACCTTTGCCGTCGATGCCCAGGATCGCGGTTTTTTCCTGGAAACCCGAGCAGTGGTAGGCGCTGGAAGCGTGGGCCAGGTGGTGTTCAACCGGTTCGATCTTGATTTTCTTTGGATCGAAGCCCAGCTGTTCCAGGCACCAGACAATCTTGTTGCGATAGCGCTTGTAGCGACGGTTACCCATCAGGATCGCGTCGAGGGCGCGGTCCGGGGCGTACCAATAGCGCTTGGCGTAGTGCCAGCGTGCCTCGCCGAACAGGCTGATCGGGGCGAATGGGATCGCCACCACGTCAACGTCCGAAGGCTTGATGCCAGCCTGTTCCAGGCAGAACTTCGCCGACTCGTAGGGCATGCGGTTCTTTGCATGTTTGTCGCGTACGAAGCGCTCTTCTTCGGCGGCCGCAATCAGCTTGCCGTCGATATACAGGGCTGCGGAAGGATCATGGCTAAGGGCGCCGGACAGGCCAAGAATCGTCAATGCCACTGGGGTCTAGCCTCTTTTAGTCTGCATGCAGGCGCATCGCGCCTGAAAAAAGTGTGCTTCCCGCCCGGGCGGGAAACAGCTAAAGGGCGGGATTATAGCTTAAAAGCAGTAGGAAGCTGTTAGCGCAGCTCGATGCTGCCGTCGGCGCTTTGGCGGTAGATCGTGTAGGGCAAGACGAGCGTGTCCAGGACGGCGGAAACGGGCGCATCCAAAATAACCCAGGGAATACCGTTCAACGCAAGTTCACCCGCAGAGTTGGGCGGCCCATGCAAGACACACAGGTCATAAGCTACACCGCTGTAGATTCGTGAAACGGACTGACAATAGGTTTTCTTCCCCTTGAGCTGCCGAACAGTGACGTCATCGCCAAGCAGCACGGTGGTCGCAGTGCCACAGCCTGCAACGATCAACGACATTCCCAGCAACATCAGCAACCGCAGGATAGGAGTCCTCATAGTTGATTCTTCTTTTCGTTTGATAAAGATCGAAAACCTAGCACCACAAAACTAAGACTTCAGGTTTGCGCAGTCGACGCTAAGCGTAGGAAGCGTCCCAATGCGCCAGGCGGTAAGGAGTTCGGCAAATCAGAGGACGAGTCGTTAAACTTGTCACATTTGCACTTACACCCTTACTTGCGTGCGCTACCCACTCGGCCTTTTCATGACTCCTTCTGCTCCAACCTGCCTTGCCTTACTGCTGGGCCTGTGCAACACCGCCCAAGCCGACAATGCGCCCCTGATCCTGGATCCCAGCGTGGTCACCGGCTCGCGCAGCACCAGCCCGACGTTCGACCTGCCGTATTCGGTAGACGGCATTAATCGTGAACAAATCAGCAACGGCCAACTGGGCATCAACGCCTCCGAAGCCCTGTCCCGCGTGCCCGGCCTGGTGGTGCAGAACCGCCAGAACTATGCACAGGACTTGCAGATCTCGTCCCGCGGTTTCGGCGCCCGTTCGGCGTTTGGTGTACGCGGCATCAAGCTGATCGCCGATGGCATCCCCGCCAGCACCCCGGACGGCCAGGGCCAGGCCGCAACGTTCAACCTTGACACTGCCGAGCGTATCGAAGTGCTGCGCGGCCCGGCGGCGACTCTGTATGGCAGTAACGCCGGCGGTGTGATCCAAATGTTCTCCCGCGACGGCGACGGCCCGCCGCGTGTCGGCGCAGAAACGCTGGTGGGCAGCGACGGGCTGAACAAGAACCACGTTAGTGCGGAAGGCGCGGCCAATGATGCCGGGTTCGTGCTCGATGCCTCACGCATGGACACCAACGGCTACCGCGACCACAGCAGCGCCCGGCGCGACCAGACCTTCGCCAAGCTCAACTTCCAGCCGGATGACGACAGCAAACTGGCATTGATCTACAGCAGCCTGGAGCAGAACGGTACGCAGGATCCGCTGGGGCAGACCTGGACAGCGTACAAGGCCGATCCGCGTTCGGTGAGCACCAACGCGCTGACCTATAACACGCGCAAAAGCATCGATCACCAGCAATTGGGAATGAACTACGAGCGCTACATCGGCAATGCGACGTTGCAGGTCAATGCGTATACCGGGCGCCGCAGTGTGATTCAGTACCTGTCGATCCCAAAAGGCACACCCGCCAACGAACGTGGCGGCGGCGTGGTGCAATTCGACCGCAAGTTCTACGGTGGCAGCGTGCGCTGGATGCAGCCCATCGACAGTGCGCCCGGCGACTTGATGATCATCACTGGCCTGGACTTCGACCAAAGCGAAGACAGCCGCCACGGTTATCAGAACTACAGCGGCAACACCCTCGGCGTGAAAGGCCAACTACGCCGCGACGAAATCGACACGGCTCGTAGCCTCGATCCGTATATCCAGGCCAACTGGGCCCTCGACCGCTGGACCCTGCAAGCCGGTGTCCGGCACAGCACCATGCAGATGGACGTCGATGATCAATTCCTGAGCAATGGCGATGCCAGTGGTAACAAGACCTACCAGAAAAACACGCCTTCGATGAGCGTGATGTATGCATTCACGCCCGACCTGCACGGCTATATCAGTGCAGGCAAGGGCTTTGAAACCCCGACCCAGGCCGAGCTGGCCTATGCCCCGGGCAACGTCGAGGGCTTCAACTTCGGCTTGAAGCCGTCTGAAAGCACTCAGTATGAAATAGGTATGAAGGCGCAACTGAACAACACGCGGATCAACGCCGCCGTTTTTCAAATCACTACCGAGGACGAACTGGTGGTGCAGCAATCGATCGGAGGCCGTACCAGCTACCAGAACGCCGGTCGCACACTACGTCGCGGCTTCGAACTGGGTGTTGAAAGCCAACTGAACGAGCACTGGAGCACCAGCCTCGCCTATACCCGCCTCCAAGCCACCTACGACAGCGACTTCGCCAGCGGCGCCAACACCATCGACAAGGGCAACTATCTCCCCGGCGTCCCCCAAACCACCCTGTTCGCCGAACTGAACTGGAAGCCACGGGACTGGGTCAGCACGGCCATCGAAGGTATGTACCGCAGCAAAGTCTATGTCGAAGACACCAATAGCCAACACGCTGCACCGGGCTACAGCGTCTTCAACTGGCGGGCACGGTTTGAGCAGAAGGTGGAGCACTGGACCTTTCACCAGACCTTGCGCCTGGATAACCTGCTGGATCGTCAATATGTGGGGTCGGTGATTGTGGGTGACGGCAACGGGCGCTACTACGAAGCAGCACCGGGGCGCTCGTGGTATGCAGGCGCTGGGGCTGAATATCAATTCTGATGTGGGAGGGGGCTTGCCCCCTTCCACATTTGGGTATCAGGCGCCCGCTTAAACCACGATGGTTTTAGGCAACCGCTGATCAATCACCTGATACAACGCACTGCCCTGGGGCCAATTGCGCATAAACCGCGCCCGGTCTTTAGCGTATGCCGGCGCAAAACTGGCAACAGAGCCGTGCTGACACATGGCATCCAGATCAATCATCGCCCAACGCCCATCATTCCAGAACAGGTTATGGCCTTTGAAATCGCCATGACTGATGCGCTCGCCAATCAACTGGGTAAACAACTGTTCCAGCGCGAGCAGCTCACTCTCAGGCGCATCGCCGTTTTCAACATACGGCGCAAAGCGCTCGATGATGTCCGGCCCCGGCAGAAACTCGGTGACCAGATACGCACGGCTGCGCAGCCATAAAAAGCGCTTCTCCAGCACCGCCAGTGGCTTGGGCGTAGCAAAGCCGAGAAATGCCAGGCGGTTACCCTCGCGCCAGGAATGCCAGGCTCGGCTCGGGCGCCAGAAGCGCTTGAGCCAGTGGGCAAAGCCTTTGATGTTGTAGCGCTTGATCACCAACGGCCGACCAGCCACTTCGACCTTGGCCACACTGGCCGCGCCGCCGGTCTTGTACAGGTGGCCCTGGTCGAGCAAGGCGTCTGCCTGTTCCAGCACCGGCAACATGGCCGTTTCTTCTTCGCGACGAATCGCACGCAAGCCAAAGGCGCCACGCACCACACTGAACAGCGTGCATTCGCGGCCAGTCTTGTCCAGAAAGTCCTTCAAGCGCCAGGCGCTGACTTTGCGCACCTGCTTTTCCAGGGCTTGCAGCGGCAAGGCGTGCTCACCATTACCCAGCAGGTAGTACACCAATAATTCTTCGGTAAACGGCTCAAGGTTTTTCGGCAGCTGGGCGAAAAACACGCCGAGGTTTTCCAGCACGCGATTGCGCGACAACGGCTTACCCGCCTCCTCGACACAAATGCCTGCGCCATCGATCAAGTACAGCTTGCCGTCCTGGCGCAGCAGGTTGTCCAGGTGCAGGTCTTCCTGCCACAGGCCTTTGGCATGCATTTGCGCAATCGCGCCCAATGCTTCGGCGAGCACGGCGGTTTGTTCGTCCGCCAACGGCGGCAGATGTTCGACGGCGTGCCACGCATCGGCCAGGCTTTGGGCGCCCTCGATAAACTCAAACAGCAGCCAGCCGCCCTCGCCGTCCTGCAAGCCATCGGCCAACAGCAACGGTGTGGTCAGGCCTTGCTCGGCCAACAAACGCACACCCTTGAGTTCACGCTGAAAATGCCGCGCCGCCTTGCTGCCAACCAACAATTTGGCCAACACCGGGCGACCACGCCACACTGCCGCGCCCACGTAGCGCTGCCCGGGCAACACCCGCAACAAGCTCAGCAGTTGCAACTGCCCCGGGCCTGCCGCATCCGCCAGATCGATGGTCAACGGCAGGTTGGGGCTACGGCCGGCATTTTTCAGCTCGGATAAACGCATCAGCGGTTCTCCTTGTGGCTGCGGCGTGCGGTCAGGCGCTGGTGCCAAGTGGAGACCAGGTCGCTGTCCTCGGGCTGCTCAAGATACGCCGCCAGCAGTTGGCGCACCTGCGCGTCCGACCATTGGGGCGCGCGACGCAGCAGCGGTTCCAGGTCCTTGACCCGGTCACGCCAGCCAAACAGCAACGGACGGGTTTTTTCCAGGTCAATCAGCTGCGCGGCATAACCCTCAGCGGTGGCCTGCAGGAAAATATGCTTGGGGTAAAAACAGCCATGCACCTGCCCGACGCTGTGCAGATGACGCGCCAGCTTGCCGCACGCCAACAGGATCGCACTGTGCTGGGCGGCGCTCAATTGCGGCCACTGCTCCAGCAACGAATCCAGGTCGTTCCAACCATCCAGAGCACGGGTAAGCAGCATTGCCCGGCGCTCGCCCTCAACCTTGCGCTCACCGAAGAACGCCGCCTGCAGAGCAGGGATTCCGAGCTTTCGATACAGGCTGATATTACGGAACTCGCGCGCAAAACTCGGCTCGCCAAACGGCCGGTGCAAGGTGCGCGTCAGGTAGTTGCTCTGGCGCTTGAGGTAATAGCCCTGCCCTTCAAGCTCCAGGCGATACACACTGCTCCAGCCGCCGTGACTGGTATTGGGCTCGTCCACTGCGTCCAGTTGCTTGGCCCACAGGGCGTCAAACGTCGCCAGACCGTTGCGCTCAAGCAAGGCTCGGTCTTCGGCCGCCAGGAAGTCACTCATTCGCGTCCCTCAAAAAACTTCACCACGTGACGAATTCGCCGTTTGTCCGACGCCGACAAGTGCGTGCGCTGGCGGTATTGCAGGTAGAAACGCAGGCGCTGGGTGGCCGACAGGTGATATTTGGCGACCTTGTCCAGGCAAGCCAAGTCCTTGGTGATGCGGTACTTGAGCCAGAAACCACGCCAGAAATCACCGTTGGGGCAATCGATCAGGTACAGGGTTCGTTGGTCGTCCACCAGCAGGTTGCGCCACTTCAAGTCGTTATGAGTGAAGCGGTGCTCATGCATGGTGCGCGTGTATTCGGCGAGCTGGCGGCTGATGCCATCGACCCACCGGGGGTCTTTCAGGCGTTCGTCATTGCGCTCGGCCAGCACTGACAAGTCTTCCGTCTTGGGCAGCTCGCGGGTAATCATCGCGCCCCGGTTATAAGCCAGGCCCTTGCGGTCCAGGCCCCAGGCGACGACATCAGCCGTCGGGATGCCCCACTTGGCGAAACGCTTGAGGTTCTGCCATTCGGATTTCACCCGCGGCCTGCCCAGGTAACGGCGCAAGCCTTTGCCGGCGCCCACGTAGCGCTTGACGTAATAATTGACCCCGCCGCGCTCGACCCGGATCACTTCCGACAGCGGGTCGCGGGTCAATCGCTCGCCTTGCAAGGCAAACACCGCCTCCAGGCTTCCAAAGTCATCCGCCAGGGCGGCATAGGCAGGTTCCAGGTTCCAACCCGCCATCAGAGCGCATCCCCGTATCGTTGCTTGCGCGCATAGAGCTTTGCAGCCATGCGCTCCAATTCGGCCAACAACGCGGTTTGCTCGGCCAGTATCTGGCGCAGTGGCTGCTGGAAGTAAGCTTTGAGAAAGCGCAGCTTGTCGCGCTGGGTCAGGCCGATCTCCAATGCGGAGTAATACAGGCCGGCCAGGTCCTTGTTACGCCAGCGCAGTGGAATCGTCGGACGCACCTGCGCACGGTGCAGGTCGATCACCGACAATTTCAGATTGTCGACGGTAATGGGCTGGTCGGTGTGCAACAGGAAATGGCAGAGGTAGCAGTCGCGATGGTTCACGCCACCGCGGTGCATCGCGCCGACGGTGCGCGCCAGCTCACGGGTCAAGGCGTGTTTGATGGCCGGCACGGGCGGTTGCTTGACCCAATCGAGGGTCAAGTCTTCCAGGCTGATAATCGGCGTCAGTTCCTGGGTAATGATGAACGAATGCTGGTCGGCCGGGTTGCTGCCTTTTTCGCCAAAGGCCACGGCGGTCATGGTCGGCACGCCCAGCGCTTGCAGGCGCTGGATCGCCAGCCACTCCAGGCCTGCGCCCAGTACCGGCAACTTGGCCGTGACCAGGTTCTTGAGGATTTCGCCCCAGCCAATGCCACGGTGAATCTTCACAAAGTAAGGCTGGCCTTCGACCACCGTACGCAACGTACGGCGAGCGGCCAGCTCGCGGAACACCTGGCCTTGCAGCTTCTCGACCTCGGCGAACGCATCGCGTCCGGCCCAGAGGGTCTTGAAGGGTTCGGCTAGAATCAACTTCATCGGTTTGGCTCCGCCAGAATCAGGTCCGCAGCGTACTGCGGCATGCTATAGAGGTCGGCCGTCTCGGCGAAGGCCAGACCATTGCGACTCCAGGTCGCACGCGCGTGTGGATCGTCGAGCATATCCACCAGGTACTGGTTGAGCTGGGCTTGCTCGAACGGCTCGTCCAACACTCGGCCGCTCTGGGCCTTGTCGATGTAGAACGCGTAGCCACACACCCGGCTCACCAGTACCGGGAGGCCGGCGACCACCGCTTCGACCAGCACCATGCCGGCCGCCTCGTTGTACGCAGGGTGAATCAGCAGGTCGGCGCCCAGCAGGAAACGCGGGATATCACTGCGGCCCTTGAAGAACTGCACCTGATCGCCCAGGCCCAATGCCGCACTCTGCAATTGGAATACCTTGGGGTCGTCCTGGCCGATTACAAACAGTCGGGTGCGCTTCTTCAGCTTGGAAGGCAAGGCGGCCACGGCCTTGAGGCTGCGGTCGACGCCCTTGGTCTTGAAGCCCGAACCGATCTGCACCAGCAACAGGTCGTCCTCGGCCAGGCCGAACTCACGACGAAACTCGGCGCGGATTTCGGCCGCGTCAGGCGGAGCGCGCCGGTCGCGGGCAATGCCCGGCGGCAGCAAGTGGAAACGCTCGGCCTGGGTGCCGTAATACTGGGTGAACAACTTCTGCTGATGTTCGGACAGCACCATGATTTGGGTCTTGGCGTCCTTATCGAACACCGCGCGCTCGTATTCGGCGAAGTGCCGATAGCGCCCGAACCAGCGGTACATGGGGTTGCGCAGGTTTTGAGCCTTGTCTTCGAACACCCCGTCGGCGGCAAAATACACATCCAGCCCCGGCATCTTGTTGAAGCCCACCACGCGATCCACCGGCCGCTTGGCCAGGTCGGCCTGGATCCAGGCATACAGCTTTTCATTGCGACGGTGATTGACCAGCGCCTTGACCGGCGCCACCAGTACTTCGAAGCCGGGTGGGATGTCGCCTTCCCAGATCAGCGTATAGACGCGAATCTTGTGGCCGCGCTGCTGGCACTCCAGGGCGATGCGCATGAAGTCGCGCTGCAAGCCACCGAAGGGAAAGTACTTGTACAGAACAAAAGCCAGTTGCATCAGTGCTGCTCCTCAGCCAGTAACAACGTGCTCAGCCGGCTTGCTACACGCTCAGGATTCAAGCGCGTGAAGCACAGGGGCGACTCACGCTTGATGTCGAACCGCCGCAGGTCGTCGGCGGTAGGTTGATAGGTACACTGCTTTTGCAGGCACGGCGCACACGGCCAGTCGCTGGCCAAATGGATCTGGCCCTTGCCGTAAGCGCCAGTAAGGCCCGGATTGGTGGGGCCGAACAGGGAAATGGTCGGCACATCCAGCGCTGCCGCCAGGTGACCGAGGCCGGTGTCCACCGCCACACAGGCGCGGGCGCCCGCCAACACGCCGGCCACGCCCGCCAGGTTGAGTTTGGGCAGCACTTCGGCGTTGGGCAGGCCTTGGGCCAGGCGCTCGGCCCGAGCCTTTTCGGCGGCGTTACCCCACGGCAATTTCACGTCCACGCCCAGGCGCCCCATGCGTTCGGCCAGCTCACGCCAATAGGCTTCGGGCCAGTGCTTGGTGTCCCAGGTAGTGCCGTGCAGCAGCAACACAAAGGGTTTTTTCGGCGGCAGGCCCAGCAGTTTTTCAACGCTCAGGCCATAGTCGCCCAAGCCTTTGGGCAGGTCGTAGCCCAGGGCCACGGCGAACAGTTGGCGCAAGCGCTCCACCGCGTGTTGCCCGCGGGCCACGGCCAGGCGTCGCGAATAAAAACGCGCAGCGATCGGCTCACGGGCCGAGTTTTTATCAAAGCCGGCCACTGGAGCACGCACATAGCGGGTCAGCCAGGCGCTTTTCAGCAGGCCCTGGGCGTCGATCACCAGGTCATACTTGGTCGACTGCACGGCCTGCTTGAAACGGCGCCACTCGCCGCTCTTGATGGTTTGCCAAAGGTTCTTGCGCCAGCGGCGAATCGCCACCGGGATTACCTTGTCCACCGCCGGGTGCCAGGTCGGGATTTCGGCAAAGCCTTCTTCCACCACCCAATCAAAGCGAATGCCGGGGATCGCCCGCGCTGCATCGGTCAACGCCGGCAAGGCATGGATCACATCGCCCAGGGATGAGGTCTTGACTACCAGAACCCGCAACTCAGTGAACCTCGACCACATCGCCCTGCAACCGCTGCAAGGCATCGGTTACCGGCTGCGGCAGCAATTGGCGCAGGCAGTTGTAGTGGCCGAAGCGGCAGGTGCGATCAAAACACGGGCTGCAATCCAGGCCCAGGCGCACCACTTCGACCTTGTCGGCCAAGGGCGGGGTGAAGCCTGGGGACGTGGAGCCGTACACCGCTACCAGCGGGCGATTCAGCGCCGCCGCCACATGCATCAGGCCGGAGTCGTTGGACACCACCGAGTCGGCGCAGGACAACAAGTCGATAGCCTCGGCCAGGGACGTGTCGCCACTGAGGTTCACCGCCTCTTCGCGCAGGCCGGGAATCAGGCGCTGACGAATATCTTCACCTACCGAATGATCGTTCTTCGAACCGAACAGCCACACCTGCCAGCCTTCGCGGATCTTGGTCTCGGCGACCTTGGCGTAATGCTCCGACGGCCAGCGCTTGGACTCGCCAAACTCGGCGCCAGGGCACAAGGCCAGGACCGGCCGATCAAGGGTGAGGCCGAACTTGGCCAGCGCCGCATCGCGGGTCACCGGGTCGATCTGCAAGCTGGGCCGCGGGTACGGCGTGGGCAATTGCGTGCCGGGCTCGTAGGCCAGGGCCATGAAGCGCTCGATCATCAGCGGGTAGCGGGCTTTATCCAGGGTGCGTACGTCATTGAGCAGCACATAGCGAAACTCACCGCGCCAGCCGGTGCGCTTGGGGATGCCGGCAAAAAAAGGCACCAGCGCCGACTTGAGCGAGTTGGGCAACAGGATCGCCTGGTCGTACTGGCCGGCCATGGATTTGCCGATGCGTCGGCGGGTCGCCAGCTCCAGGGCACCGTGGCCGAGCGGGAAGCTCAAGGCCTTGCGCACCTCGGGCATGCGCTCCAGGATCGGCCGGCTCCACTCAGGGGCGAGCACGTCGATCTGGCAGTCTGGATAGCGCTGGCGCAGGCACTGGAACAGTGTCTGTGCCATCACCATGTCACCGACCCAACTGGGCCCAACGATCAGAATATTCATGTAGTTTCCACAAACGATGCGGGGAGGCTTATGCCTCCCCGCCTCGATAATGACTGTAGATCGCGGCGCGCCAGGGAGCATCTTTATGTGGGAGCTGGCTTGCCTGCGATTGCATCACCTCGGTATCACTGATAAACCGAGGCGCCTGCATCGCGGGCAAGCCCGGCTTCCACATTAATCCGCATCCCATATAAAAATTGGCGTCGCCCAATCAGTCGAGTTTCAATTTAAGCCCAGCGCTTGCCAGATTCGCATCACCTGTCGCCGTTCGTCGGCAAACTGATCCCCGGCGACCGTGCCGGCCTCGTTCTGCAAGGCCTGGCGGTGGGCGGCGGAGCGGTAGGCCTTATACACCTCACGCAGCAAATGGGCATCGGCGGCGGGCATCAGCCCGACCTGCTCAAGGCCCTCCAGAATGCGAATATTGTCGGTGTAGCGCAGCAACGATGGATGTTGCGCAGACCACGCCAAAGCCGCGTATTGCACCATAAATTCAATATCGACGATACCTCCGGCGTCCTGCTTGAGGTCGAACACCGCCGTGGCCTCGAAGGCATTGGCGCCCCTGCCGGCCGCCGTGGCCTTGGTACCCAGGTTCTCGCGCATCTTGGTGCGCATCTCGCTGACCTCCTGGCGCAGCTTCGCCAAGTCCCGTTCACGCCCCAATACGTTGGCCCGTACCTGCTCGAATGCATGGCCCACATCCTGGCTGCCCACCAGCACCCGTGCGCGGATGAGCGCCTGATGTTCCCAGGTCCAGGCTTCATTTTGTTGATAGCGATCGAAGGCGCCCAGGGAGCTCACCAGCAAGCCGGATGCGCCGGAAGGTCGCAGGCGCATGTCCACTTCATACAGTTGGCCGGAGTTGGTCTGGGTGGTCAGCAGGTGAATGATGCGCTGGCCCAGACGCGTGAAGAACTGCGCGCCGTCAATCGGCTTGGCGCCATCGGTCTCGGCCTGGGGGTCGCCATCGTGGATAAACACCAGATCCAGATCCGAACCATGCCCCAGTTCGATGCCGCCGACTTTCCCATAACCGACAATGATGAACCCAGGATCGCACAGCGTGCCGTCCAGCCTCTGGGGTGAACCGTGCCGGGCGACAGTCTGGCGCCAGGCCAGGGCCAGTACTTGCTCAAGAATGGCTTCGGCCAGCCAGGTGAGATAGTCGCTGACTTTCATCAGTGGCAGGCTGCCAGCGATTTCCGAGGCCGCGACTCGCAGGCGGTGCGCCAATTTAAAGTGACGCAGGGCCTCCATTTGTTGTTCAAGGTCGTCCTCGGGGATGCGGGTGAGGCGCTCGCGCAACTCGGCTGCCAACTCCGGCGCCAGCGGCGGCTTGAACAGGCGGCCCTCGTTGAGCAGCTCATCGAGCAACAACGGGAAACGGGTGATCTGTTCGGCGATCCACGGGCTGGCGGCGCACAGGGTCAGCAGGCGACGCAGCGCATCCGGGTTCTCGGTGAGCAACACCAGATAGGCCGAACGCCGGGCGACGGCCTCCACCAACGGCAACACGCGCTCCAGCACCAGGTCCGGGTTGGCGTGCTCGACCGCCTGGGCCAGCAGGCGCGGAATGAATGCATCCAGGCGCTCGCGCCCCAGCCGCTGCATGGCACGCAACTGCGGGCTGCCGCGCAGGCCGGCCAAGGCCTTGAGGGCTTTGGGTGCATCGGTAAAACCGCCCTCGGCCAATTGACGGCATGCGGCGTCGTCATCCTGGGATTCCTCCCACAGCGGCAACCACTCACCACCGACGACCAATTCACTTTCTTCGCCTTCTTCTTCATCAGGGTCGGCAATCACTTGACGAAAGTGCCAGTCCACGCGGCCACGCCAGTACATCAGGCGTTCGTGGAACGCAGCCCAGTCGCTGAAGCCCAGCATGAAGGCGATACGCGCCTGATCTTCGGGATTGTGCGGCAGCATTTGGGTCTGGCGGTCGGCAATCGCCTGGATGGCGTGCTCGGTGTAGCGCAGGAATTCGTAGCCATTGCGCAGTTCGGTGATCACCGCAGCCGGCAGGTAACCCTGCCCCTCAAGCGTACCCAGCACGTTCAGCAGTGGGCGTTGTTGCAGGCTGAGGTCGCGGCCGCCATGAATCAGCTGGAACGCCTGGGCAATAAACTCCACCTCCCGAATGCCGCCTGAGCCCAGCTTGATGTTCTCGGCCATGCCCTTGCGCCGTACTTCCTGCTGGATCAACTGCTTCATGGTGCGCAGCGCTTCGATGGCGGAAAAGTCCAAGTAGCGGCGGTAGACGAACGGGCGCAGCATATCGAGCAACTGCGCGCCGGCCACTTGATCACCGGCCACTACGCGCGCCTTGATCATGGCGTAGCGTTCCCAATCCCGGCCCTGATCCTGGTAGTACTGCTCCAACGCGTTGAAGCTGAGCACCAGCGCACCGGCCGAGCCGTAGGGACGCAGACGCATATCCACACGGAAGACAAAACCGTCGACCGTCATAGGATCAAGGGCCTTGATCAATTTTTGACCAAGACGAATAAAGAATTCCTGATTGTCCAGGGAGCGCTTTACACCCACCGTCTCGCCGCCTTCGGGGTAGGCGAAAATCAGGTCGATATCCGACGAGAGATTCAGCTCCACCGCGCCGAGCTTGCCCATGCCGAGGATGACCATATGCTGCGCCTCACCGCTGCGCCGCCCGGTCGGCGTGCCGAACTGCGCGCAGTGGCGCTGGTACAGCCATTGGTAGGCCTGGTCGATGCTGGCGTCGGCCATGTCGGAAAGGTCGCGACAGGTTTGCACCAGGTCGGCCTGGCGCGTCAGGTCGCGCCAGATGATGCGCACCTGCTGGCGCGTGCGCTGGCGGCGCAGCACGCGGCCCAACTCATCTTCTGTTTCGGCCTGTTGCACGGCGCCGGCAATCTGGCTGCACAGCTCACCGGGCGCAAAGCCGCGGTCCAGCTCGCCCCAGGCCACCAGTTCGAGCAACATCAAAGGGTCACGAACACTCTGTTCAATGACAAAATCACTGGCAGCGCACACGCGGGCGAAGTCGGCCCACCGTTGCGGCGTCCACGCAGAAAGGCCATGATCGTCGTCCAGCGCGGCCACCGCGTCACGAAATGACTGCTCGGCCCGCTGGGCATAAGGCAAGAGAATGGCCGGCAGTTCGGCCAGCGTTGGAAGGCTCATGGTCTATCCTTGATCGGCGTGTAATTGGCGTGTAGTTGTGAACACAAGAGCCATGCTCGATGAAGGACTGTCGAACAAAAGTTAGAAATAGCTGAAATTAAATTAATCTTGGCAGGCAACATCAAACTTTCACCTTTTCTTGTTCGCAATAGACCAACAATAACGATTATGCTCACCAGCAAGACCGAGCCATACGCTCAGTCTTGTGTAGTTTTACTACTCGTATATACATTCGAAAGGCTGAAATGGCCGACGATTTGTAGTAAAACTACAGGACGCCGAAGCAACCTTCGGCCATCCAAGAATTTATGTCGTCTGCCCACAAGGCCAGTCGCAAACTTCAGGCAACCGATTCTGGTAGCCTTTCCGCCCTGGAGCAAGCCATGCAAGACCTCGATCCCGTCGAAACCCAGGAATGGCTGGACGCCCTGGAATCGGTTCTCGACAAAGAAGGCGAAGACCGTGCTCACTACCTGATGACCCGTATGGGCGAACTCGCGACCCGCAGCGGCTCGCAACTGCCTTACGCCATCACTACGCCATACCGCAACACCATCCCCGTTACCCACGAAGCACGCATGCCTGGCGACCTGTTCATGGAACGCCGCATTCGCTCGCTGGTACGTTGGAACGCCATGGCGATGGTAATGCGCACGAACTTGAAAGATTCGGACCTGGGCGGTCACATTTCCAGCTTCGCTTCCAGCGCCACCCTGTATGACATCGGCTTCAACTACTTCTTCCAGGCCCCGACCGACGAACACGGCGGCGACCTGATCTACTTCCAGGGCCACACCTCGCCAGGCGTCTACGCCCGTGCGTTCATGGAAGGTCGCATCAGCGAAGAACAAATGAACAACTTCCGCCAGGAAGTCGACGGTCAGGGCCTGTCTTCCTACCCGCACCCTTGGCTGATGCCTGATTTCTGGCAGTTCCCGACCGTTTCCATGGGTCTGGGCCCGATCCAGGCGATCTACCAGGCACGCTTCATGAAGTACCTGGAAGCCCGTGGCTTCATCCCGGAAGGCAAGCAAAAAGTCTGGTGCTTCCTGGGCGACGGCGAGTGCGACGAGCCGGAATCCCTGGGTGCCATTTCCCTGGCCGGCCGCGAGAAGCTCGACAACCTGATCTTCGTCATCAACTGCAACCTGCAGCGCCTCGACGGCCCGGTTCGCGGCAACGGCAAGATCATCCAGGAACTCGAAGGCGTGTTCCGTGGCGCCCAGTGGAACGTGACCAAAGTCATCTGGGGCCGTTTCTGGGACCCACTGCTGGCCAAGGACGTCGACGGTATCCTGCAACGTCGCATGGACGAAGTCATCGACGGCGAGTACCAGAACTACAAAGCCAAAGACGGCGCGTTCGTTCGCGAGCACTTCTTCAACACGCCTGAACTCAAGGCGATGGTTGCCGACCTGTCCGACGACGAAATCTGGAAGCTCAACCGTGGCGGCCACGACCCGTACAAGGTCTACGCGGCGTACCACGAAGCGGTCAACCACAAAGAACAACCAACCGTCATCCTGGCCAAGACCATCAAGGGTTATGGCACCGGTGCCGGCGAAGCGAAGAACACCGCGCACAACACCAAGAAAGTCGATGTCGACAGCCTGAAGTTGTTCCGCGACCGCTTCGACATCCCGGTCAAGGACGAAGAGCTGGAGAACCTGCCGTTCTTCAAGCCTGAGCCAAACAGCGCCGAAGCCCGCTACCTGAGCGAGCGTCGCACTGCACTGGGCGGTTTCGTGCCACAGCGCCGCGCCAACAGCTTCAGCGTACCGACGCCGGACCTGAGCACCCTCAAGGCCATCCTTGACGGCTCGGGCGACCGTGAAATCTCCACCACCATGGCCTTCGTGCGCATCCTCGCGCAATTGGTCAAGGACAAGGACATCGGCCCGCGCATCGTCCCGATCATCCCGGACGAAGCCCGTACCTTCGGTATGGAAGGCATGTTCCGTCAGTTGGGCATCTACTCCTCCGTCGGCCAGCTCTACGAGCCAGTCGATAAAGACCAGGTGATGTTCTACAAGGAAGACAAGAAGGGCCAGATCCTCGAAGAAGGCATCAACGAAGCGGGCGCCATGAGCTCCTTCATCGCTGCCGGTACTTCGTACTCCAGCCACAACCAGCCGATGCTGCCGTTCTACATCTTCTATTCGATGTTCGGCTTCCAGCGTATTGGCGACCTGGCCTGGGCGGCAGGCGACAGCCGTACCCGTGGTTTCCTGATCGGCGGTACCGCCGGGCGCACCACGCTGAACGGCGAAGGCCTGCAACACGAAGACGGTCACAGTCATATCCTGGCTGCCACCATCCCGAACTGCCGCACCTTTGATCCAACCTACGGCTATGAGCTGGCGGTGATCATCCAGGACGGCATGAAGAAGATGACCGAAGAGCAGCAGGACGTTTTCTACTACATCACCGTGATGAACGAGTCCTACCAGCAGCCAGCCATGCCGGCCGGTGTG
The DNA here is from genome assembly GCF_015277575.1 of Pseudomonas sp. OST1909. Lineage (NCBI taxonomy): Bacteria > Pseudomonadati > Pseudomonadota > Gammaproteobacteria > Pseudomonadales > Pseudomonadaceae > Pseudomonas > Pseudomonas sp. OST1909. The sequence continues at coordinate 722,272 of NZ_CP063780.1, read as the reverse complement.
GAAGAAGGCATCATCAAGGGCATGTACCTGCTCGAAGAAGACACCAAGGAAGCGGCGCACCACGTACAGCTGATGGGCTCCGGCACCATCCTGCGCGAAGTGCGTGAAGCGGCGAAGATCCTGCGTGACGAATTCAACGTCGGCGCCGACGTGTGGAGCGTGACCAGCTTCAACGAACTGCGTCGCGACGGCCTGGCCGTAGAGCGCAGCAACCGTCTGCACCCAGGCCAGAAGCCTGCGCTGAGCTACGTCGAAGAGTGCCTGGCTGGCCGTAAGGGTCCAGTCATCGCCTCTACCGACTACATGAAACTGTTTGCTGAACAAATTCGCCAGTGGGTCCCGTCCAAGGAATTCAAAGTCCTGGGCACCGATGGTTTCGGCCGCAGTGACAGCCGCAAGAAGCTGCGTCACTTCTTCGAAGTCGACCGTCACTTCGTGGTGTTGGCAGCCCTGGAAGCCTTGGCTGACCGTGGTGAGATCGAACCCAAGGTGGTGGCTGACGCCATCGTCAAGTTCGGGATCAACCCGGAAAAACGCAACCCACTGGACTGCTGAGGAGATTTTTTGTGAGCGAACTCATTCGCGTACCTGACATCGGCAGCGGTGAAGGTGAAGTAATCGAGCTGTTTGTGAAGGTCGGCGACACCGTCGAAGCCGACCAGAGCATCCTGACCCTGGAGTCGGACAAGGCGAGCATGGAAATTCCTGCTCCCAAGGCCGGCGTGGTCAAGAGCCTGAAGGTCAAGCTGGGCGACCGCCTGAAAGAAGGCGACGAACTGCTGGAGCTGGAAATCGAAGGCGCCGCTGATGCAGCCCCTGCGGCGGCTCCGGCTGCCGCTGCTGAACCTGCGCCTGCCGCTGAAAAACCTGCTGCCGAGGCCCCAGCGGCCCCGGCTGCTGCACCTGCCGCCGCCACCGTCCAGGACATTCACGTCCCGGACATCGGCTCGTCGGGCAAGGCCAAGATCATCGAGCTGCTGGTCAAGGTCGGCGACACCGTCGAAGCCGACCAGTCGCTGATCACCCTGGAGTCCGACAAGGCCTCCATGGAAATCCCTTCGCCGGCTGCCGGCGTAGTGGAAAGCATCGCAGTCAAACTGGAAGACGAAGTCGGCACCGGTGACTTCATCCTCAAGCTGAAAGTACAAGGCGCTGCCCCGGCAGCCGCTCCAGCACCGGCGGCTGCTCCGGCTGCCAAGGCTGAAGCCGCTCCGGCCGCTGCTGCCCCGGCACCTGCTGCAAAAGCCGAGGCCACACCGGCCCCTGCTGCTGCCGCTCCTGCGCCAAGCGGCGCCAAGGTGCACGCCGGCCCTGCCGTGCGTCAGTTGGCCCGCGAGTTCGGCGTCGAGCTGAGCGCCGTCTCGGCCAGCGGCCCGCACGGTCGTGTGCTGAAGGAAGACGTGCAGGCTTACGTCAAAGCCATGATGCAAAAGGCCAAGGAAGCACCGGCTGCCGGCGCGACGGGCGGCTCGGGCATTCCGCCGATCCGTACCGTGGATTTCAGCCGCTTCGGCGAAACCGAAGAAGTGCCGATGACCCGCCTGATGCAAATCGGCGCGGCCGGCCTGCACGCCAGCTGGCTGAACATCCCGCACGTGACTCAGTTCGATCAGGCCGACATCACCGACCTGGAAGCTTTCCGCGTTGCGCAGAAAGCCGTGGCCGAGAAGGCCGGCGTGAAGCTGACCGTGCTGCCACTGCTGCTCAAGGCCTGCGCGCACCTGCTCAAGGAACTGCCGGACTTCAACAGCTCGCTGGCGCCAAGCGGCAAGGCGATCATTCGCAAGAAGTACGTCAACATCGGCTTTGCCGTCGACACTCCGGATGGCCTGCTGGTACCGGTCATCAAGAACGTCGACCAGAAGAGCCTGCTGCAACTGGCTGGCGAAGCGGCTGCGCTGGCTGCCAAGGCCCGCGACAAGAAGCTCACCCCGGACGACATGCAGGGCGCCTGCTTCACCATCTCCAGCCTCGGTCACATTGGCGGCACTGGCTTCACGCCAATCGTCAACGCGCCGGAAGTGGCGATCCTGGGTGTTTCCAAGGCCACCATCCAGCCTGTGTGGGACGGCAAAGCGTTCCAGCCGAAGCTGATGCTGCCACTGTCGCTGTCCTACGATCACCGTGTGATCAACGGCGCCGCAGCTGCACGCTTCACCCAGCGCCTGAGCCAGTTGCTGAACGACATCCGCACCATCCTGCTGTAAGCCGCAGGGCCTTCCCTTTACGGGGAAGGCCCTTGCCGCACCGATTTCCGAGCGCCACGCTCGTACCTCAACCCCGCCACTTGGCGGGGCTTTTTTTGTGCGCTCGGTGTACGCACAGAACAGGCTTGTACACCTTCTGTCACTTCGATTGCAGAAATCCCCCGCACGGCCGATAACTGCCTTATAGCACTTAGCCTTCATCCTCTCTTGTCAGTGCGTGCCGCATGATGCAACCTTGCCGCAGGCGACAGTAAAGAGGGCGTGAGCCGGGCGCCACGCGCATTTTCCCAAGCGAGTTTCCCCATGAAAAGCCAACCCGATGTCGCCCGTATGGCGGCCGAGGTAGTGACGCAATTACCGGTGCCTTCGCGCCTCGGTATGCTGCGTTTCGAGCGGCTTAATGAGGCAAGCTGGGCCCTGCTGTACCTCGATCCCAATTGCGAGCGCCAGTTCGGCCTGCCAGCGGTGGAACTCTGCGCGCTGATCGGCACGCCCTACGCCAGCCTGATGGAGCCCCAGGCCCGCTATCAGCTGCACGACGCAATCCAGCAGCAACTGACCCACAGCTCCCATTACCTGGTGCGCTATACCCTACACACCCATGACGGCCCGATGAGCCTGCTGGAAATGGGCGAGGCCTACAAACAACACAACCGCCATCTGCTGCGCGGCTACCTGATGGTGGTCGACGGGCTGTTCAGCGATACCACCGCGCCCGCCCCGACCGCTGACCTGGAAAACCAGAACAGCCGCCTGCAGATCGCCTTGGAGCTCAACCAGCGTGCGCAGCAGGAACAGTTGCAACACCTGGAACGGGTGCGCGCCCAGCAGGAGCTGATCCTGCTGCTGGCCCGACAGCGCTACACCACGCCCAATTCATTGCAAGAAGCCGCTGAGCTGATCACCCGTAGCGCGTGCGACATTTACCAGATCGACTGCGCCAGCATCTGGCACCTCGAAGGCCAACATCTGGTGCCTATCTCGGCGTACCACCGCGCCGACCAACAGCACCGCCTGCCCCAAGCCATCGACGCCAGCGGTTTCCCGGATTACCTGGAAGCCCTGCACTCCAGCCGCGCCATCGACGCCACCCATGCCCAACGTGACCCGCGTACCCGGGAAATGGCCGAAAGCCTGCGCGCCAACGATATCCACGCGATGCTCGACGCCAGTATTCGTGTCGACGGCCAGGTCGTCGGCGTGCTGTGCCTGGAACAAAGCGGCAGTTCACGTGCCTGGCAGTCCGATGAAATCGCGTTTGCCGGCGAGCTGGCAGACCAGTTCGCGCAAGTCATCAACAACCACAACCGCCGTACTGCCACCAGCGCCCTGCACCTGTTCCAGCGTGCTGTGGAACAAAGCGCCAATGCCTTTCTGCTAGTCAATTGCGACGGCGTGGTGGAGTACGTCAACCCCAGCTTCACCGCAATTACCCAATACAGCGCAGAAGAAGTCCACGGCCACCGCCTGGCGCAACTGCCGGCCCTGGAAAATCTCAGTGAGTTGCTGTTCGACGCGCCGTCGGCCCTGGCCAAAAGCAACAGCTGGCAAGGCGAGTTCAAAAGCCGGCGCAAGAACCTGGAGCCCTACTGGGGCCAGTTGTCGATTTCCAAGGTGTACGGCGATAACCGCGAGCTGACCCACTACATCGGCATCTACGAAGACATCACCCAGACCAAGCTGGCGCAACAGCGCATCGAGCGTCTGGCCTACACCGACAACCTGACCAACCTGGGCAACCGACCGGCGTTCATCCGTAACCTCGACGAACGCTTTGCCCGCGACAGCGACAGCCCGATCAGCCTGCTGCTGGTGGACATCGACAACTTCAAGCGGATCAACGACAGCCTCGGCCATCAGACCGGCGACAAGTTGCTGATCAGCCTGGCCCGCCGTTTGCGCAATAGCTTGAGCAGCGGCGGCAGCCTGGCGCGCTTCGCCAGTAACGAGTTCGCAGTGCTGTTGGATGATTCCGACCTGGAGACCGGCCAGCAGGTCGCCAGCCAGTTGCTGGCCACGCTCGACAAGCCGATGTTCGTCGACAACCAGTTGATCAGCGTCACCGGCTCCGTGGGCCTGGCCTGCGCGCCACTGCATGGCCGCGACCCGCAGACGCTGATGCGTAACGCAGGGCTGGCGCTGCACAAGGCCAAGGCCAACGGCAAACACCAGGTGCAAGTGTTTACCGAAGCGTTGAATGCCGAAGCCAGCTACAAGCTGTTCGTGGAAAACAACCTGCGTCGAGCCCTGACCCAGAACGAGCTGGACGTGTTCTACCAGCCCAAACTGTGCCTGCGCAGCGGTCGTCTGCTGGGCATGGAAGCCCTGTTGCGCTGGAACCACCCGGAAAAGGGCATGATCCGCCCCGACCAGTTCATCAGCGTGGCCGAAGAGACTGGGTTGATCATTCCGATCGGCAAATGGATCGCCCGCCAGGCGTGCCGCATGAGCAGACAGTTGAGCGCCGCCGGCATGGGCAATTTGCAGGTGGCGATCAACCTGTCGCCCAAGCAATTTTCCGATCCGGACCTGGTGACCTCGATTGCCACCATCCTCAAGGAAGAACAGCTACCGGCCAACCTGCTGGAGCTGGAGCTGACCGAGGGTTTGCTGCTGGAAGCCACCGAAGACACGCGCCTGCAACTGGACCAGTTGAAAAGCTTTGGCCTGACCCTGGCCATGGACGATTTCGGCACCGGTTACTCGTCGCTGAGCTACTTGAAAAAATTCCCCATCGACATCATTAAGATTGATCGCAGCTTTATCCACGAGATCCCGGATAACCAGGACGACATGGAAATCACCTCGGCAGTGATCGCCATGGCTCACAACCTCAAGCTCAAGGTGGTGGCCGAAGGCATCGAGACAGCCGAACAGTTGGCGTTCCTGCGCAGACACCGCTGTGATGTCGGCCAGGGCTACCTGTTCGACCGACCGATCCCCGGTGCAGAGCTGCTGACGATGCTTAAACGCTACCCGCGCGGGCCAATCGCCTGACAGCGCTGTAACACTCGGGCACACTGACTGTCTGACAATTTACTGTTACTCAACCTGACGAGAGGACTGATCATGGTCTTGCGCTCGGAAATTCTGGTGAACAAAAACGTGCTGCCTACTCAAGAACAAGCTTTGCCTGGCCGTGAAACCCCGATGAAGCTGCCGGAAACCCACTTCGTCAACGGCAACCCGCTGCTGGGCCCCTTCCTGGATGACGTCGGTTTTGCGATCTTCGGCCTGGGTTGTTTCTGGGGCGCTGAACGCAAGTTCTGGGAACGCGACGGCGTGGTCAGCACGGTGGTCGGCTACGCCGGCGGCTACACGCCGAACCCGACCTACGAAGAGGTCTGCTCAGGCCTGACCGGCCATAGCGAAGTGGTACTGGTGGTGTATGACCAGGCCAAGGTCAAGTACGAAGACTTGCTGAAGATGTTCTGGGAATTGCACAACCCTACCCAGGGCATGCGCCAGGGCAACGATATTGGCAGCCAATACCGCTCGGTGATCTACGCCACCACGCCGGAGCAACTGGCGGCGGCGAAAACCAGTGCCGAGGCTTATCAGCAAGAGCTGACCAAGGCCGGCCTGGGTGAGATCACCACGGAAATCGACGAAGCACCGACGGTGTACTTCGCCGAGGCTTACCACCAGCAGTACCTGGCGAAGAATCCGCAGGGTTACTGCGGGATCGGCGGCACCGGCGTGACCTGCCCGATCTGAAGACGAACATAAAACCCAATGTGGGAGGGGCGGTGCGACGATTCGACTTGCTCCCGATGGTGGTATGTCAGTTACAGATTTACTGACTGACACTCCGCTATCGGGAGCAAGTCGAATCGTCGCACCGCCCCTCCCACACTGGTTTTGTGTTTGGCTGGAAAGTCGCTTATTCGGCGATCAGCCAATCCATCTGCCACCCACCCTGGGTCTGGCCAAGCTTCTTTGACAGCCACGGCAGCAACTCACGCAACTCCTCTTCCAGGCCCCACGGCGGGTTGGCAATCGCCAGGCCCGAGCCGGTCAGGGTGTTGGGCGTGTCCAGTGGATGCACCAGCAGTTCCACCCGCAGCAGCTTCGGCGCACCGGTACCGGCCAGGTCCTGGTAGAAGCGGCGCAACATGCGCTGGTCTTTCACCGGGTACCAGATCGCCGCGACCGTCTGGCGCATGCGGCTGACGGCTTCCTTGAGGGACGCCGCACAACGCTGCATTTCGTCGAGCTTCTCGAACGGCGGGTCGATCAGCATCAACGCGCGTTTTTCCGGCACCGGCAACAGGGCACGCGGCACATGCCAGCCTTCGCCCAGATGCACTTTGACCCGGCGATCACCCTTCATATTGTCCTTGAGCAGCACGCCATCTTCGGGGTGCTTCTCGTTGAGCAGCACACGGTCCTGGGGACGCGTGAGGCGTCGCGCCAGCTCCGGCGAGCCCGGGTAGTAGCGCAACTGGCCGTCCGGGTTCATCTCGTGCAGCACGCGCATGTAGTCCGCGGTGAGCGGCGGCAGGTCACTTGCGCCCCACAGGCGAGCGATGCCTTCCAGGTACTCACCGGTGCGGTTGGCCTGGTCGCCCTGCAAGTCGTACAGGCCAATGCCGGCATGGGTGTCGAGGTAGGCGAACGGCTGCTCCTTGCGCGACATCAGGGCGATGAGGCGGGTCAAGGTCAGGTGTTTGAAGACATCGGCGTGGTTGCCGGCGTGAAAGGCGTGACGATAATTCATGGTTGCTCCTGCGCAGGGGGCGAAGTTTACCTTCTACCGGTGCAAAGGTGCAGGGCCGCATGGCGGGCGGTACGGATATCACGCGAGCCTCATGGGTTTAACTCAGTTGTGCGCCAAGGTAGTCCGCCAACTCGGCATGGCTGATATCCGGCCTGCGTGCGAAGTAGGCGACCTTGTGCTGCAGGATCGTGGGTGTAAACGCAGTGTATAAGTCGGGACGCTGCTCCTGGAGCCATTGCAACACGTTGTCGATCAGCACCTGGGGCGAGTGTTGCGCCAGGCTTGCCAACAATGGCGCCGGCACTCGCCACCAAGGGCTGGGTTTGGCCGCAGCCACCTGGCGGGGCGAGACTGCCAACGACTGGCCGTTGATTAAGTAACACTGGAATACGGGCAGCACAGTGGCGGCATCGTCACCCAACTGCTGCAACATCGGCAAAAACTGCGCGCCATCCCAAAAGCGCAAAAATACCGGCTGGTCTTCAGGCAGGTACACCTGGGTCAAACCCTTCAAGTGATCGATCACAACCTCCAACGGGCACGAAGACACCGCCAGCCAGCCCCAGTCCACGGCCTGGGTGGTGGCTACCCAGTCGAGAAAAGCACTGCCAGGCTCGACAATGCCAACATAAGGCATCACCTCATTCCAATCGGCATAGGGCGTGCCCGCCCACACCGGTTGCGGCGGTGGTGCGACCGCCATGGTTTGCCAGGCTGCAAACGGCTTGGCCTCGCTGGTGCTGCCCATGACGACGTATAGCTGCTCATCAGGCTGCAACGGTTTTTGGGCCAGCCAGGCGCTGGGCGTCAAGGGTGAGGCCATCAGGGGAAACTCCGTGCGTGGGCGCTGATATCGCACTGCCCGTTTTTGCAGCGCTCACACTCTTCGCAAAACGGCGCACTGCGCGTGAGGCTGGCCGCTTGCGCAGGGCTTAGCGGCGCGGGAATAACGGCCAACAATGTTTCCTTCCCCCCCGGCATTAACGGCGGCGCCGCCGGAACAGGCGCGCCGCCTGGCTGGATCGGCACACTGCTGAATATCCCGCCCGCCGACAGCGTGATCGACTGCCCGCCCGCTTGAATCGTCACGCTGGCACCGGCATCAATGACGATGCTTTGCCCAGCGCCCAATTGAATGGTCTGCCCGGCACGCATGTACTGCGAACCGCCGACCGCCAGATGATCATCCTGCTTGAGCTCAGTGAGGCGATTGCCATGGGTAATGCGCTGCTCCTGGCCTTGCAGCTCATGGTGCGACTCGCCGCCCACCCGCATACGGCGCTGGTTATCGACCTGCACCTGCTGGTCATGCAGCACATGCTGGGTCCAGTCCCGCTGGGCGCGCAGGTAGATTTCCTCGGCACCCTTGCGGTCTTCGATGCGCAGTTCGTTGTAGCCTCCACCGCCCGGGCTGCTCTGGCTACGCAGGATGCTGCGGGTCTTGTCCGCCGGCAGGTCGAGGGGCATTGGCCTGGCGGCATTGGGCAGGCAGCCCACCACCAGCGGCATGTCCAGGTCACCATTGACGAAACCTACCAACACCTCCATGCCAACCCTGGGAATCAACACCACACCATAGCGGTCATGGGCCCAGCCGCTGGCGACACGCAACCAACAACTCGCGTGGTCGTTGTGCTCGCCGATACGGTCCCAGGCCAACTGCACCTTGACCCGGCCGTAGTCGTCGCAATGGATTTCACTGTCGACCGGGCCGGTGACCACCGCGCTTTGGTAGCCCGCTATGGTCGGGCGCGGCTGCTCAGGCAAGGGCGGGCGAAAGATTGCATCCCACGGCGTGGCAACAAAGGTGTTGCCATACCCCTGACGAAACGCCCCGCCAACCACCTCGGTGACCGCTTCCTCCAGCACCTGGGGCTGTTTGCCTTCGTGGGTGACTTGGGTGACCAGCCATAAGTCATTCCACTCCTCGCGCGGGTGCTCCCTCAATTGCAGGAACCTGCCGCCGGCCAAGGCCGGCTCGTCGCTTTGCCCCTGGGCGATGCGGTAGTCGCTGCGCTGCCGCTCCAGGCTACGCTGGGCGAGGTACTTGCCATGGGCCCGGTCGGAAAAATAGCCGGGGAACTGCTGCGCCTCAAGCTTGGGCAACTGCGCGTCGGCCGCCGTGCTTTGCAGCTCGAGGTGCGGTTTGCAAAAATCGTAATCGCGCAGATTGACCGCCGTGGTGCGGGTTGCCAATTGCAGTGTGAAACGCTTGATCGCCGGCGCCTGGGCAACCATGCCCGACCCAGGCCGGTACGGCGTGGGCTGATCGACCTGGGCAAATACCGTCTGGTCATCGCCAAACACCAGCAAATGAGCATCGGGGCAATGCTGAAAGTGATAGTGAATGCCGACTTCGGCACACAGGCGTTGGATGAACGCCAGATCCGTCTCACCGAATTGCACGCAATACTCACGTTCAGGGTATTGACCGCTCAGCCGGAACTCAAAGCTGTCACTGTGGATGCCCTGCCCCGCCAACACCTGCGCAACGATCTGCGGCACCGTCTGATGCTGGAAAATCCGCTGATGACTGCTATGCGCCAGATACGCCAGGTGCGGCGCCAGGCTGAGCTGGTAGCGCGTCAGGCGCCGTCCGGAATCGCCCTGGGCGACCCGATACACCAGGCCATGCACCCCATGGCCGCGGTCATCGAAACCCAGGTATACCTGACGATGCAGCAAGCTCTCCAGGTCGATATCCGGCTGCTCGCTGACCAGCTCAAGTTCGAAACGGTAAGGCTGGCTGATGGCCTCGGAGCCACTGAACTCATACACCTTGAGGTCACTGGGCGCCCCATCCAGGGCCAGGGTAAATGCGCTTTGATTGGCAGGAGCGAACATCCGGTGTTTCTCTGCGAAGGGTGGCAGCCGATTCTGCACCAGCTTTTTGCCCGGCCGGGCGTATCGCAGCCAAATCAGTAAGGTCCTACCTCTACCTTCATCCAACCACCCTCGAAGACAACCAACCGAACTAGCCGAAACCAAAACGGCCCGCCATCCAAAGGACGCGGGCCGTTTTTGTTTCAACTGGACAGGCGCTCAACGCCCGGCGCAGTTATTTGTTGAGGTTGTAGTCTTTTTCCGCAGCATCAAAACGCTCGACCATACCAACCGTCGGTGCGCCCATCTTGCTCACGAAGTAGATCGCCAGGCTGGCGAAGATGAAGCCTGGGATGATTTCGTACAGACCCAGCAGTTCGAAGTGCTTCCACACGATCACGGTGATCGCGCCGACCAGGATGCCGGCCAGTGCGCCGTTGCGGGTCATGTTTTTCCAGATCACCGAGATCAGCACCACAGGGCCGAACGCAGCGCCGAAACCGGCCCAGGCGTAGCTGACCAGGCCCAGCACACGGTTTTCCGGGTTGGCGGCCATGGCGATAGCGATCAAGGCCACTACCAGCACCATGATCCGACCGACCCAAACCAGCTCAAGCTGGGAAGCGCCTTTGCGCAGGAACGCCTTGTAGAAGTCTTCAGTCAGTGCGCTGGAGCACACCAGCAGCTGGCAGCTCAAGGTGCTCATCACAGCCGCCAGAATGGCCGACAGCAACACACCGGCAACCCAAGGATTGAACAGGATCTTGGCCAGTTCGATGAACACACGCTCAGGGTTTTCAGTTACCGGGCCAGCCACTTCCGGATGCGCCGAGAAGTAAGCGATACCGAAGAAGCCCACTGCCACTGTGCCGCCCAGGCACAGGATCATCCAGGTCATGGAGATGCGACGTGCGTTGGCAATCGACTTCACCGAGTCGGCCGCCATGAAACGCGCCAGGATGTGCGGCTGGCCGAAGTAGCCCAGGCCCCAGCCCATCAGCGAGATGATGCCGATGAAGGTGGTGTTTTTCAGCATGTCGAAGTTGGTCGGGTCTTTGGCTTCAATGGCCAGGAACGTGGTGTCTACGCCGCCGGTGGCCAGCAGCACGATGATCGGCGTCAGGATCAGCGCGAAGATCATCAGCGTGGCTTGTACGGTGTCGGTCCAGCTGACCGCCAGGAAACCACCGATAAAGGTGTAGGCAATCGTTGCCGCAGCACCGGCCCACAGCGCGGTCTCGTAGGACATGCCGAAGGTGCTTTCGAACAGGCGGGCACCAGCGACAATGCCGGAGGCGCAATAGATGGTGAAGAACACCAGGATCACCACTGCCGAGATGATCCGCAGCAGGCCGCTTTTATCTTCGAAGCGGCTGGAGAAGTAATCCGGCAGGGTCAGGGCGTCGCCATTGTGTTCGGTCTGCACCCGCAGGCGGCCAGCCACGAACAACCAGTTGAGGTAAGCACCGGCGATCAGGCCGATGGCAATCCAGCTTTCCGACAGGCCGGACATGTAGATGGCGCCCGGCAGGCCCATCAACAACCAGCCGCTCATATCGGAAGCACCGGCCGACAAGGCTGTCACCACGCTACCGAGGCTGCGACCGCCGAGGATGTAATCGGAAAGGTTGTTGGTGGAGCGATAGGCCATCAAGCCGATCAGCACCATTGCTGCGATGTAGATCACGAACGTGATCAGGGTTGGATTGCTAACGCTCATATGAGTGACGCCCTGGCTTTGTTTTTATGTAGCGACGGTCTGTCAGATCGCCACTGGTGGATAACCGAGTAGACGAGCCTGCTAGCCGCGCATTTATGACTGGCGTTTCCCCAGGAAAGCCGCCAGCCGATGAACCAAACCTTAGAGGTGGTTGCACCTTGGTGCGCGAATGCTATTCAACAAAGCAAATAAGGTGCAACCAGTTTCTTGCGAATAAGTTGCACCCAGGTGTGATTTAGGACAAACGCCGTGTTTTTGCTCCTTTTCGGAGCAAGAACAGCCGATCTCAGAAGTAAACGCACCAATGCCAGGCGGATTTTGTCGAAGGCCAATTTTTTTCCGATCAACCGTCGAAAATTTCCTGAACAAAAGGGTTGCACCCGGTTGCACCTCTGCATTGGCAAAGCTAATCTTGCCGCCAGCAGATGCCACTCGGTAGTGGCACCCATGAGGATAAGAAAATGGCAACGACCACCCTTGGGGTCAAACTCGACGACCCGACCCGCGAGCGCCTGAAAGCCGCCGCGACCTCCATTGATCGCACGCCGCACTGGCTGATCAAGCAGGCAATTTTCAATTACCTGGAGAAACTCGAGGGTGGTGCAACCCTGTCCGAGCTCAATGGCTTGAGCAGCAAGGACGCCGAAGACGCGGGCGAGATTCAGGCTGACCACGCCCACCAGTGCTTCCTTGAGTTCGCTGAAAGCATTCTGCCGCAATCGGTACTGCGCGCTTCGATCACCGCCGCTTACCGCCGTCCGGAACCGGAAGTGGTACCGATGCTGATCGAGCAGGCGCGCCTGCCGGCAGACATGGCCGAAGCCACCAACAAGCTGGCCGCCACCATTGCCGAAAAACTGCGCAACCAGAAGAGCGCCGGCGGCCGTGCCGGTATCGTCCAGGGCTTGCTGCAAGAATTCTCCCTGTCGTCCCAGGAAGGCGTGGCGCTGATGTGCCTGGCCGAAGCGCTGCTGCGCATCCCGGACAAAGGCACCCGTGACGCGCTGATCCGCGACAAGATCAGCACCGGCAACTGGCAGCCGCACCTGGGCAACAGCCCGTCGCTGTTCGTTAACGCCGCCACCTGGGGCCTGTTGCTGACCGGCAAACTGGTCGCCACCCACAACGAAGCGGGCCTGACCTCCTCCCTGAGCCGCATCATCGGCAAAAGCGGCGAGCCGATGATCCGCAAGGGCGTCGACATGGCCATGCGCCTGATGGGCGAACAGTTCGTCACCGGCGAAACCATCGCCGAAGCCCTGGCCAATGCGAGTAAGTTCGAAGCCAAGGGCTTCCGTTACTCCTACGACATGCTCGGTGAAGCCGCCCTCACCGAACACGATGCCCAGAAGTACCTGGCCTCGTATGAACAAGCCATTCACTCCATCGGCAAAGCCTCCCATGGCCGTGGGATCTATGAAGGCCCTGGCATCTCCATCAAGCTCTCCGCCCTGCACCCGCGCTACAGCCGTGCGCAGTACGAGCGCGTGATGGACGAACTGTACCCGCGTCTGCTGTCGCTGACCTTGCTGGCCAAGCAATACGACATCGGCCTGAACATCGACGCCGAAGAAGCCGACCGCCTGGAACTGTCCCTGGACCTGCTGGAGCGTCTGTGTTTCGAGCCGCAACTGACCGGCTGGAACGGTATCGGTTTTGTGATCCAGGCTTACCAGAAGCGTTGCCCGTATGTGATCGACTACGTCATCGACCTGGCCCGCCGCAGCCGCCATCGCCTGATGATCCGCCTGGTAAAAGGCGCGTACTGGGACAGCGAAATCAAACGCGCCCAGGTCGAGGGCCTGGAAGGCTACCCGGTGTACACCCGCAAGGTGTACACCGACGTTTCCTATATTGCCTGTGCACGCAAACTGCTGTCGGTGCCGGAAGCCATCTACCCGCAGTTCGCCACGCACAACGCCCACACCCTGTCGGCCATCTACCATATCGCCGGTCAGAACTATTACCCCGGCCAGTACGAGTTCCAATGCCTGCACGGCATGGGTGAACCGTTGTACGAGCAAGTGGTGGGCAAGGTATCCGAGGGCAAGCTGAACCGTCCGTGCCGTGTGTACGCGCCGGTCGGTACCCACGAAACACTGCTGGCCTACCTGGTACGCCGCCTGTTGGAAAACGGCGCCAACACCTCGTTCGTCAACCGCATCGCCGACCAATCGATCTCGATCCAGGAGCTGGTGGCCGATCCAGTGGCCAGCATCGAGCAGATGGCCACGCTGGAAGGCGGCTTCGGCTTGCCGCACCCGCGTATTCCACTGCCGCGTGACCTGTATGGCAGCGACCGCGCCAACTCGGCCGGTATCGACCTGGCCAACGAACACCGTCTGGCGTCGTTGTCCTGCGCCTTGCTGGCGACCGCGCACAACAACTGGAAAGCCGCGCCGATGCTCGGTTGCGCCTCCAGCCAGGAAGCGGCACAACCGGTGCTGAACCCGTCCGACCTGCGTGATGTGGTTGGCCACGTACAGGAAGCTACCGTCGAAGACGTCGACAACGCGATCCAGTGCGCGATCAGCGCCGCACCGATCTGGCAGGCCACCCCGCCCGCCGAACGCGCCGCGATCCTGGAGCGTGCCGCCGACCTGATGGAAGGCGAGATCCAGCCGCTGATGGGCCTGCTGGCCCGTGAAGCCGGCAAGACCTTCGCCAACGCCATCGCCGAAGTGCGTGAAGCCGTGGACTTCCTGCGCTACTACGCAGTGCAGGCACGCAACGATTTTACCAATGACGCCCATCGCCCACTGGGCCCGGTGGTCTGCATCAGCCCGTGGAACTTCCCGCTGGCGATCTTCAGCGGCCAAGTCGCGGCTGCCCTGGCTGCCGGTAACCCGGTGCTGGCCAAGCCTGCCGAACAAACTCCGCTGGTCGCCGCCCAAGCCGTGCGCATCCTGCTCGAAGCCGGCATTCCGGAAGGCGTGCTGCAACTGCTGCCGGGCCAGGGTGAAAGCGTCGGCGCCCGCCTGGTGGGTGATGATCGCGTCAAAGGCGTGATGTTCACCGGTTCCACCGAAGTTGCTCGCTTGTTGCAACGCAATGTCGCAGGGCGCCTGGATGCCCAGGGTCGCCCGATCCCGCTGATCGCCGAAACCGGTGGCCAGAACGCGATGATCGTTGATTCGTCGGCGCTCACCGAACAGGTGGTGATCGACGTGGTGTCGTCGGCCTTCGACAGCGCCGGTCAACGTTGCTCGGCCCTGCGCGTATTGTGCCTGCAGGAAGATTCGGCAGACCGCGTCATCGAAATGCTCAAGGGCGCCATGGCTGAATGCCGCCTGGGCAACCCGGAACGCCTGTCGGTGGATATCGGCCCAGTGATCGACGCCGAAGCCAAGGCCGGCATCGAGAAGCACATCCAGGCCATGCGCGACAAAGGCCGCAACGTTTATCAGGTTGCAATTGCCGATGGCGAAGAGATCAAGCGCGGCACCTTTGTGATGCCAACCCTGATCGAGCTGGAAAGCTTCGACGAGCTGCAACGTGAGATCTTCGGTCCGGTACTGCACGTGGTGCGCTACAAGCGTAAAGAGATCGACCAGTTGATCGGCCAGATCAATGCGTCGGGCTACGGTCTGACCCTGGGCGTGCATACCCGCATCGACGAGACCATCGCCAAGGTGATCGACAACGTCAACGCCGGTAACGTCTACGTCAACCGCAACATCGTAGGTGCCGTGGTCGGCGTGCAGCCGTTCGGCGGCGAAGGCCTGTCGGGCACTGGCCCGAAAGCCGGCGGCCCGTTGTATCTGTACCGCCTGCTGTCGACTCGTCCTACCGACGCGATCGAGCAATCCTTCGTACGTGGCGACGCATTGACTGCACCGGACGTGCGCCTGCGCGACGCCATGAGCCAACCGCTGACCGCCCTGAAAACCTGGGCCGACAGCCACAAGTTCAGCGAACTGAGCGCGCTGTGCACGCAGTTCGCAGCACAGTCGCAAAGCGGTATCACCCGGCAACTGGCCGGCCCGACCGGCGAGCGCAACAGCTACGCGATCCTGCCGCGCGAACACGTGCTGTGCCTGGCTGAAGTGGAAGGCGATCTGCTGACCCAACTGGCGGCAGTGCTGGCCGTCGGCGGTTCGGCGGTATGGCCGGAAACCGAGCTGACCAAGGCCCTGTTCCCACGCCTGCCGCGAGACATTCAGGCGAAGATCAAGCGCGTGGCCGACTGGACCAAGGACGACGTAGTGTTTGACGCCGTGCTGCATCACGGTGATTCCGACCAATTGCGTGCGGTGTGCCAGCAAGTGGCGCAGCGCGGTGGGGCGATTGTTGGGGTGCATGGCCTGTCGCAAGGCGAAACGGCGATTGCGCTGGAGCGCCTGGTGATCGAGCGCGCATTGAGCGTAAACACTGCTGCGGCAGGTGGTAACGCCAGCTTGATGACCATCGGCTAACTGACAAAACGCGGTAAAAGTGTGGGAGCTGGCTTGCCTGCGATAGCGGTGAGCCAGTGACATAGATGTGGACTGGCACGGCCTCATCGCAGGCAAGCCAGCTCCCACACCGATCGCGCTCCCCCTTGCGCCAGCGTTTTGCCCTTCTATCACTTAGATCAATCTTGCTACCCACCCTCCATTCGCGCGCTTAGACTCAGGCCAATTCCTTCAAAGGTAATCCGCCATGTCCGAGACGCTGCTCAGTTCCCGCAATCTGGCTTTCGAGCTGTACGAAGTCCTCGATGCCGAGGGCCTGACCCAGCGTGAGCGGTTTGCCGAACACAATCGCGAAACCTTCGATGCAGCCATCAGCACGGCGCGCAGCATCGCAGAGAAGTACTTCGCCCCCCACAACCGCAAGAATGATGAAAACGAGCCGCGCTATGAAGACGGCCAGGCGATCCTGATTCCGGAAGTCAAACCGGCCGTGGACGCCTTCCTGGAAGCAGGCTTCCTCAACGCTGCGCGCAGTTTCGAAGCCGGTGGCATGCAGTTGCCGACGCTGTTGTCGCAGGCGTGTTTCGCGCACTTTCAATCGGCCAACGCCGCATCGACCTCCTACCCGTTCCTGACCATGGGCGCCGCCAACCTGATCGAAAGCTTCGGCACCGAGGAACAGAAGCAGCGCTTCCTGCAACCGATGATCGACGGACGCTTCTTCGGCACCATGGCCCTGACCGAGCCCCATGCCGGCTCCTCGCTGTCAGATATTCGAACCCGCGCAGAACCGGCGGCTGACGGCAGTTATCGCCTCAAAGGCAACAAGATCTTCATCTCCGGTGGCGACCACTCGCTGTCGGAAAACATCGTGCACATGGTGCTGGCCAAATTGCCGGACGCACCTGCGGGTGTGAAGGGCATTTCGCTGTTTATCGTGCCCAAGTTCCTGGTCAACGATGACGGCAGCCTGGGCGAACGCAACGATGTGCTGCTGGCCGGGCTGTTTCACAAGATGGGCTGGCGCGGTACTACGTCCACGGCGCTTAACTTCGGCGATAACGGCAACTGCGTCGGCTACTTGGTGGGCAAACCGCACCAGGGCCTGAGCTGCATGTTCCAGATGATGAATGAAGCACGCATTGGCGTGGGCATGGGCGCGGTGATGCTCGGTTACGCCGGCTACCTCTACTCGCTGGACTACGCCCGCGAACGGCCCCAGGGTCGCCTGCCCGATAGCAAAGACCCAGGCACCGCACCAGTGGCGATCATTCAGCACGCCGATATCAAGCGCATGTTGCTGACCCAGAAAGCCTATGTGGAAGGCGCCTTTGACCTGGGCCTTTACGCAGCCCGACTGTTTGACGACACCACCACCCTGGCAACCGACACCGAGCGCAAGCACGCCCACGAACTGCTGGACCTGCTCACCCCCATCGTCAAATCCTGGCCGTCGGAGTTTTGCCTCAAGGCCAACGAACTGGCGATCCAGATTCTCGGCGGCCACGGCTACACCCGCGAATACCCGGTGGAGCAGTACTACCGCGACAACCGCTTGAACCCGATCCATGAAGGCACCCACGGCATCCAGTCCCTGGACTTGCTTGGGCGCAAATTGGCGCAGAACGGCGGTGCCGGCTTGAAGCAATTGATTCGCCTGATTGTCGAAACCGGGGCCCGTGCGCAGAAGTACTCCTCACTCACGGCACTGCGAGAGCCATTGGAGCAACTGGTCAACCGACTGCAAGGCGTCACGCTTGGCCTGCTGACCGATCTCGCCCAGGGCAAGGTCAACAGCAGCCTGGCGAACTCGGCGCTGTACTTGAAAGTGTTCGGGCACACGGTGATTGGCTGGCGCTGGCTGGAACAGGCGATCCGCGCTGAAGAAGGGCTGGCCAAGGGTGACGCGGCCGATGCGGCCTTCTACAAGGGCAAGCTCCAGGCCGCCCGGTACTTCCTGACTTGGGAAGTGCCGAGCTGCCATCACGAACTGGCAATTCTGGAGGCACGCGACGATACGTGCCTGGGGATGCAGGATGAGTGGTTCTAAGGCTGGATCGCCTTGGAAATCACCTCGACCGTGGCGCTGACTTGCTCTTGGTAACGGTCGAGTTCCTGTTGGTGAGCCTGTTGCATTTCGATCTGCTCGGCGCACAGGTTCAGCGCGGCCAGTACCAATAATTTGTCACCGATCAGGGTCGGGTACTTTTTCTTGGTAACCGCCAGGGAAGCCTTGAGCATGGTCACGGCATGCATCAGGGTCTGATCTTCACCGGCCGGTGCCTTGATCGAGTAATCCTCTCCGAGAATCGAAACGACCTTTATCCCCTCATTCATGCGCTGACAGGCCCTGCACTCACACGCTCAACCAGGGCCTGGATGCGTGCGGCGGTGGCGCCATGCTTTTCTTCCTGCTCCATCAGGTTCAGTTGCAGGCTGTCGTTTTCATCCTTGGCGCGAGCCAGTTCGGCCTTGAGGGATTCGTTGCTGCCCAGCAGCTCTTGATTCTGCTGTACCAGGTCGCTGACAAGTTGTTCCAATTGGCTGAGAGATGCTTCTAACATTTTGATTTCCCGGGCTTTTAAAAGGGCGGTGACGATAAAGAAAATTCACCTCGGATGCCAGGGATATCCCCGGCGTGCAGCCCGATTTATCGGGGCCGGGCCGCACTTTCGAGCCTTAGTGACTGCAATTACCCGATCTGGTTCCTCCAATGCCCCCAACCCTTGGTCAGATGCGACAAAAGCGCGCAGCCCCTTAAGACTTTAGTCGCAGGGCCGATAACGCAGGCACACCTCGTCTCATGGCCGCACGGATCGCGCTTCCCCCCAGGATTCCAGCATGTCTCTTCGTAATATGAATATCGCCCCGAGGGCCTTCCTCGGCTTCGCGTTTATTGGCGCCCTGATGTTGTTGCTGGGTGTGTTCGCCCTGAACCAGATGAGCAAGATTCGCGCAGCCACCGAAGACATCACCTCGGCCAGCGTGCCAAGCATTCGTGCCCTCGACGAATTCACCCAACTGACCCTGCGCCTGCGCGTGCTGTCGTACCGCTTGCTGACCAACCGCGAGCCGGATGTACAGCAAAAGACGTTGGAAGCCTTCGAGATGCGCAATCAGCAGATTCGCACGGCCCAGGGCATCTACGAAAAACTCATCACCAGTACCCAGGAACGCAACGCCTACGACGAATACGTGCGCCTGCTGGGCCAGTACCACCAGATTGAAGAGCGCATGAAGAGCCTTTCACGCGCCAATCAGATCGACGAGCTGCGCAACTTGCTGAACACCGAGTTGCTGAGCAACTCCGAGCAAGTCAACGCCGTATTGACCCGTTTGCTGGATATCAATAACGACGACGCCAACGCCACCAACCAGCAAGCCAAAGACCAATACGACACGGCCTTTGACTTGGTGGTGGGCCTGCTGGTGGTTGCCACGGCGCTGACCGTGTTGTTCGCCTGGTTGCTGACCCGCAGCATCACCCTGCCCATCGCCCGCGCCCTTGAAGCCGCGGAAGAAGTGGCCGAAGGCAACCTCACACGCCCGATCACCGTGGACGGCAACGATGAGGCCGGGCGCCTGCTCGCCGCCATGGCCAAGATGCAAAACAAACTGCGTGACACCCTGCAACGCATCGCCGGCTCCGCCACTCAGTTGGCGTCTGCCGCCGAAGAGCTGAACGCCGTCACCGACGAAAGCGCCCGTGGCCTGACCCAGCAAAACAACGAAATCGAACAAGCCGCCACCGCCGTCAACGAGATGACCAGCGCCGTCGAAGAAGTCGCACGCAATGCCGTGAGCACTTCCGAAGCCTCGCGCAACGCCACCACCTCTGCCGGTGATGGTCGGGACCTGGTGCAGGAAACCGTCAGCGCCATCGAACGCATGAGCGCTGACGTGCAGGCCACCGCCTCCCTGATTGGCGACTTGGCCAATGAATCGCGGGATATCGGCAAAGTGCTGGACGTGATTCGCGGCCTGGCCGACCAGACCAACCTGCTGGCCCTGAACGCGGCGATTGAAGCCGCACGGGCCGGGGAAGCCGGACGCGGGTTCGCCGTAGTGGCCGACGAGGTGCGAGCACTGGCCCATCGCACGCAACAGTCCACCAGCGAGATCGAGCGCATGATCGGCAGTATCCAGACGGGTACTGAGCACGCAGTGGATTCGATGCGCAATAGCACCGAGCGGGCCGAATCGACGCTGAACATCGCCAAGGGCGCGGGCCTGTCGCTGGATACCATCAACACGGCGATTGTCGAGATCAACGAGCGCAACCTGGTGATCGCCAGCGCGGCGGAGGAACAGGCCCAGGTGGCGCGGGAAGTGGACCGTAACCTGGTGAATATTCGCGACCTGTCGGTGCAATCCGCTACGGGCGCCAGCCAGACCAGCGCCGCGAGCAACGAACTGTCGCGCCTGGCAGTTGATCTGAATGGGATGGTAGGCCGCTTCCGTCTCTGAAATAAGCCTTTGCTCACACCGCATACCCTGTGGGAGCTGGCTTGCCTGCGATAGCAATCTGTCAGTTAGCGCCCCTGGCGCCTGGCACACCGCAATCGCAGGCAAGCCAGCTCCCACATTTGATTGATGTGCAGCCACAAAAGCTTTTTGACAGCGCAGCAATTCAACAGGTTAGAATCGCTGGCACGCAGACTGCATGGTCAGTTTGCGCCCCGTCTTCCCTGCTCTGGAGTACTGCCTTTGAATGCGACGACCATCAACAGCCTGTTCTTGATCGGCGCGTTGCTGGTAAGTGCGAGCATTCTGGTGAGTTCCCTTTCGTCCCGCCTGGGTATCCCGATTTTGGTGATCATCCTGGCCGTGGGCATGACCGCCGGTGTCGATGGCGGCGGCATCATTTTCGATAACTACCCCACCGCCTACCTGGTGGGCAACCTCGCCCTGGCCGTGATCCTGCTCGACGGCGGCTTGCGCACACGGGTGGCGAGTTTCCGCGTGGCGCTGTGGCCGGCCTTGTCCCTGGCCACGGTGGGGGTGTTGATTACCACCGGCCTCACCGGCATGGCGGCGGCCTGGCTGTTCGACCTCAATATCATCCAGGGCTTGCTGATTGGCGCCATCGTCGGCTCCACGGACGCCGCGGCAGTGTTCTCGCTGCTGGGCGGCAAGGGCCTCAACGAACGGGTCAGCGCCAGCCTGGAAATCGAATCCGGCAGCAACGACCCGATGGCGGTGTTCCTCACCGTCACCCTGATCGACATGCTCGCCAGCGGCCAGACCGGCCTGCACTGGAGCCTGTTGACTCACCTGATTCGTGAATTCGGTATCGGTGGCCTGGTGGGCCTGGGCGGCGGCTGGCTGATGCTGCAGCTGGTCAACCGCATCAACCTGGCCAATGGCCTGTACCCGATTCTGGTAATCGCCGGCGGCCTGTTCGTTTTCGCCCTGACCAACGCCCTGCACGGCAGCGGCTTCCTCGCCGTGTACCTGTGCGGTCTGGTCATCGGCAACCGCCCGGTGCGCAGCCGCCATGGCATCCTGCATATGCTCGACGGCATGGCCTGGCTGGCGCAGATCGGCATGTTCCTGGTGCTGGGCCTTCTGGTCACGCCCCATGACCTGCTGCCCATCGCCCTGCCCGCGCTGGGCCTGGCGCTGTGGATGATCCTGTTTGCGCGGCCTCTTTCGGTGATGGTTGGCCTGTTGCCGTTCAAGGCCTTCCACGGTCGCGAAAAAGCCTTTATCGCCTGGGTCGGCCTGCGCGGCGCGGTGCCGATCATCCTCGCGGTGTTCCCGCTGATGGCCGGCCTGCCCCATGCGCAGCTGTACTTCAACCTGGCGTTCTTTATCGTGCTGGTGTCGCTGCTGGTGCAGGGCACAAGCCTGCCGTGGGTGGCCAAGTTGCTCAAAGTCACCGTACCGCCGGACCCGGCACCGATTTCCCGCGCAGCCCTGGAAGTGCACGTCACCAGCGAGTGGGAGCTGTTCGTCTACCGCCTCGGCGCCGAGAAATGGTGCATCGGTGCGGCCCTGCGCGAGCTGAAAATGCCCGAAGGCACGCGCATCGCTGCACTGTTTCGTGGCCAGCAACTGCTCCATCCGTCGGGTAGTACGGTGCTGGAAGTCGATGATTTGCTCTGTGTGATCGGCCATGAACACAACCTGCCGGCCCTGGGCAAACTGTTCAGCCAGGCACCGCAACGGGGCCTCGATTTGCGCTTCTTCGGCGACTTCGTGCTCGAAGGCGACGCCCAGCTGGGCGCGGTCTCGGCCTTGTACGGGCTCAAGCTCGAGGGTATCGACCCGGACATGCCGCTGAGTCGCTTCATCACCCAGAAGGTCGGCGGTGCACCGGTGGTAGGCGACCAGGTGGAATGGAACAACACCATCTGGACCGTCGCGGTCATGGACGGGAACAAGATTGGCAAAGTCGGCGTCAGATTCCCCGAAGGAAGTCGCCCGGGCCCCGGACTCTTCCTCTAAACTGCGGGGCAACAACGCCCCGATTCTTCACCTTGCAAGACCGGTCTCTATGCCAACCCTGCGCACTTTTATCGCCACTGCCCTGCTGGGCCTGACCCTTTGCGTCGGCGCCGTTCACGCTGCCGACCCGCCCAGCGCCGACGCCATCCAGCAAACCCTGGATAAACTGCCCGACCGCAAGCTGCCCGACGCTGACATGAAGGCGTTGCAGGGCATCCTGCAGCAGACCCTGACGTACCTGGCGAACCAACAGGATTACGAGCAGCGCCTTGCCGATCTCAAGCGCCAGCTGGAAGAGGCCCCACGCCAGACCACCGACAACCAGCGCGAACTGGCCCGGCTCAAGGCCACCAAAATCATCCCGGTGGCCCAACGCTACGCCTCGCTGCCCGTGCCGCAGCTTGAGCAATTGCTGGTGCAACGCAGCACCCAGCAAGGCGACCTGCAAAAAGAGCTGGCCGACGCCAACAGCCTGACCATCGCCGCCCAGACCCGCCCCGAGCGCGCCCAGACCGAAATCAGCAGCAGCCAGACGCGCATCCAGCAGATCAATGCCACGCTCAAGCTGGGCAAAGACAACGGCAAAGCCCTCAGCGGCGACCAGCGCAACCAGTTGAACGCTGAACTGGCGGCCCTGAATGCGTTGATCCCGCTGCGCCGCCAGGAGTTGGCCGGCAACAGCCAGTTGCAAGACCTGGGCAACAGCCAGCACGACCTGATCCAGGAAAAAACCGCGCGCCTGGAGCAGGAAATCCAGGACCTGCAAACCCTGATCAACCAGAAACGCCTGGCCCAGTCCCAGCAGACGGTGACCCAACAGTCCATCGAAGCCCAGAAAGCCGGGGGCAGCAGCATCCTTGCCAAGGAAAGCGCCGACAACCTGAAGCTGTCCGATTACCTGCTCAAGAGCACTGACCGTCTCAATGACCTGACCCAGAAGAACCTGCAGACCAAGCAGCAACTGGACACGATCAACCAAAGCGATTCGGCCCTGGACGAGCAGATCAACGTGCTCAAGGGCAGCCTGCTGCTTTCCAAGATTCTGTATAAGCAAAAACAGGCCCTGCCGCGCCTTACCGTCGACCGCGACCTGGCCGACGATATCGCCAACATTCGGCTGTACCAGTTCGAGGTCAACCAGCAGCGTGAGCTGATCAGTTCCCCCAGCGCCTATGTGGATAACCTGCTGGCCAACCAGCCACCGGACGAAGTCACGCCGCAACTGCGTCGCACCTTGCTGGAACTGGCGATCACCCGCAGCGACCTGCTGGAGCGCCTGAGCCGCGAGCTGAGTGCGCTACTGAACGAATCGATCACCCTGCAACTGAACCAGAAGCAACTGTTGAGCACCGCCACTACACTGCGCGCCACGCTTGATGAGCAGATGTTCTGGATCCCGAGCAACAAGCCGCTGGACACCGAATGGCTGGAAACCGTGCCGGCGCACCTGAGCAAGCAAGTCGCCACGCTGCCCTGGGCGTCCAGCGTCAGCGAACTGTATGACGGCCTGACCCAGCGCCCGTTGCTGTTCCTGCCGCTGCTGCTGTTGCTCGGCGCGCTATTGTGGCGGCGCAAGGCGTTGTACCAGCGCCTCAACAAGGTCCACCTGGACATCGGTCACTTCAAGCGCGACAGCCAGTGGCATACGCCGCAGGCGATCCTGATCAATATTTTGCTGGCAATGCCGGTGTCACTGGGCCTGGCGCTGTGCGGCTATGCCTTGCAGATCGACGCCCGCGGGCAAAACGCCAACCTGGGCTCGGCCCTGCTGCAGATCGCCCAGGCGTGGCTGGTGTTCTACACCGCCTACCGCATCCTTGCGCCGGGCGGTGTGGCCGAACTGCACTTTCGCTGGGAGAAACCTCAGGTCCAGTTCCTCCAGGGCTGGATACGCAAGCTCGGGCTGGTGGTACTGGCCCTGGTGGCAGTGGTGGCGATTGCCGAACACCAACCGGCGGCACTGGCCGAAGACGTGCTGGGCATTGCCGTGGTGCTCACCTGCTATGGCTTGATGGCGTGGCTGCTAAGCCGCCTGCTGCTCAACAGCCCCACCCATGAAAAGGCCTCGCTGTTTCGCAAGGCCATCGGGCTGGTGTTCACCGCCCTGCCGATCGCGCTGTTCATCGCCGTGTGCTTTGGCTACTACTACACCGCCCTGAAACTCAGCGACCGGCTGATCAACACCCTGTACCTGCTGATGTTCTGGCTGGTGATCGAGGCCACCTTCGTGCGCGGCCTCGGCGTGGCCGCCCGGCGCCTGGCCTATGCCCGCGCCCTGGCCAAACGCCAGGCCGCCAAGGAAGCCGGTGATGGCGAAGCGGTGATCGAGGAGCCGACTCTGGACATCGAACAGGTCAACGAACAGTCCATGCGCCTGATCCGCCTGGCTTTGCTCGGCGGCTTTATCGCGGCGCTGTACTGGGTGTGGTCGGACCTGATCTCGGTGTTTTCGTACCTGGATAACGTCACCCTGTACGAATACACCAGCGGTACGGGTACCAATATCAGCATGGTGCCCATCAGTATCGGCGACCTGCTCGGCGCGTCGATCATCATCGGCATCACCTTCGCCCTGGCGCGCAACCTGCCCGGCCTGCTGGAAGTGCTGGTGCTGTCCAAGCTGGACCTGGCCCAGGGCAGCGCCTATGCCACCACCACCTTGCTGTCCTACATCATTGCCGGCGTGGGGTTTGTCACCACCCTGTCCACCCTCGGCGTGAGCTGGGACAAGCTGCAATGGCTGGTTGCGGCGCTGTCGGTGGGCCTCGGTTTCGGTATGCAGGAGATCTTCGCCAACTTCATTTCCGGCATCATGATCCTGTTCGAACGCCCGGTGCGCATTGGCGATACCATCACCATCGGCAACCTGTCGGGCACGGTGAGCAAGATCCGCATTCGCGCCACCACCATCACCGACTTCGACAATAAAGACATCATTGTCCCGAACAAGACCTTTATTACCGGGCAACTGATCAACTGGTCGCTGACCGACACCATCACTCGCGTCACCTTGAAACTCGGCGTGGACTACGGCTCCGACCTGGATCTGGTGAAGGAATTGCTACTCAAAGCCGCACGGGAAAACCCGCGGGTACTGAAAGAGCCCGAACCCCATGTGTACTTCCTCAACTTCGGCGAAAGCACCCTGGACCACGAGCTGCGTATGCATGTGCGCGACCTCGGCGACCGCAACCCGGTGCTGGATGAGGTCAACCGCTTTATCAACCGCGAGTTCAAGAAACAGCACATCAACATCTCGTTCAGGCAGATGGAGATCTACCTGAAAAACCTCCACGGCCAGGAATACAAACTGGTACCGGCCGAGGATGAGCGCAAGACCATCGTTGAGCCCGTCGACAAGCCCGACGCACCAGAGCCACCCGCCGGCAAAGTGGTGGATGCGCCGGAGCCGCCACCGAGCAAACTCGACTAAACGCCCTATCCCCAGCAGAATGCTCGGACATTCTGCTGGAGATGGCCGGTGAAAGCCCTCGACGAACTGACCTTCGACAACCGCTTCGCACGCCTGGGCGACGCGTTCTCAACCCACGTATTGCCAGAGCCCCTGGACGAACCGCGCCTGGTGGTGGCAAGCAATGACGCCATGGCGCTGCTCGACCTTGACCCGGCCGTGGCTGAAACGCCCGTGTTTGCCGAACTGTTTGGCGGCCACAAGCTGTGGGCCGAAGCCGAACCAAGGGCGATGGTCTATTCGGGGCATCAGTTTGGCGGCTACACCCCGCAATTGGGCGATGGCCGCGGGTTGTTGCTGGGCGAGGTCTACAACGAGGCCGGCGAACACTGGGATTTGCACCTCAAGGGCGCCGGCATGACGCCTTACTCACGCATGGGCGACGGGCGTGCCGTATTGCGCTCATCGATCCGGGAATTCCTCGCCTCCGAAGCGCTACACGCGCTGGGTATCCCCAGCAGCCGCGCTCTATGCGTGATCGGCTCCAGCACCCCGGTCTGGCGTGAGAAACAGGAACGTGGCGCCATGGTGTTGCGCCTGGCCCATAGCCATATCCGCTTCGGGCATTTCGAATACTTCTACTACACCAAAAAGCCCGAACAGCAGGCCGAGCTGGCCGAACACGTGTTGAACCTGCATTACCCCGAGTGCCGCGAGCAGCCTGAGCCGTACCTGGCGATGTTCCGCGAAATCGTCGAGCGCAATGCCGAGATGATCGCCAAATGGCAGGCTTATGGCTTCTGCCACGGCGTGATGAACACCGACAACATGTCGATCCTGGGCATCACCTTCGACTTCGGGCCGTTTGCGTTTCTCGATGATTTTGACGCGCACTTCATCTGTAACCATTCCGATCATGAAGGGCGTTACTCCTTCAGCAACCAGGTACCGATCGGGCAGTGGAACCTCAGCGCATTGGCCCAGGCGCTTACGCCGTTTATCAGCGTTGACGCCTTGAAAGAGGCACTTGGCCTGTACCTGCCGTTCTACCAGGCCCACTACCTGGACTTGATGCGCCGCCGGCTGGGGCTGACGACCGCTGAAGAGGATGACCAGAAACTGGTGGAAGGCTTGCTTAAGCTGATGCAGAACAGTGGCGTGGACTACACGCTGTTCTTCCGACGGCTGGGCGATGAATCGGCAGCGCTGGCCGTGGCGCGGTTGCGCGATGACTTTGTCGACATGGCCGGGTTCGATGCCTGGGCCGAACTCTACAAAGCCCGTGTTGCGCGGGATGGGGATGACAGCCAGGGGCAACGCCGTGAGCGCATGCATGCGGTGAACCCGCTCTATATCCTGCGCAACTACCTCGCCCAAAACGCCATCACCGCCGCCGAGTCCGGGGACTACAGCGAAGTGCGGCGGCTGCATGAGGTGCTTTGCAAACCGTTTGAGGAACAAGCGGGAATGGAGCAGTACGCGCAGCGGCCGCCGGATTGGGGCAAGCATCTGGAGATCAGTTGTTCGTCGTAAGCCCTAAAGACAATGGAATTATTCTGCGGTGAATAGGCTCATCAGATCTGAGGCATACGCTGATGCTCCAGATCATAGGCCTCCACCCAGTCAGAAATGATGTCCAGTAGCCCACCCATTGGATGGTCTTCATCTTCTCCCATGATATCGAGCAGCTCATCAATCGCCTCGACCAGGGCGTCATAATCCTCCTCGGTTTGGGGTTTGCGCAGCAGCGTTGCAACGTAAGGCCAATGTTCAATGGCCAGTTTCAAAGCGTCGTTCATGCTTTGTCCTTTTTATCGAGTGTTGATAAACCGCGTCGCCGACACCAGATTGAAGCCAATAGCCGCCCCCAAGGAGCCCCCGATGTCCGAAACTCTTGTAATCCCCTGCCCTCATTGCAATGGCCTCAACCGCATCCCCGGCGAACGCCTGGGTGATGCGCCCAAGTGCGGGCGTTGCAAGCAGCCGGTGTTGTTGAACAAGCCGTTTGAATTGAAACAAGGCGACTACGCCAGCCAGATCAAGGGCGACTTGCCGTTGCTGGTGGATGTGTGGGCCGACTGGTGCGGGCCGTGCAAGTCGTTTGCGCCGGTATTCGAGCAGGCCGCCGAGCAGCTTGAAGGCAAGTGCCGGTTGGCAAAGCTGGACAGTGAGGCCAACCAGCAGCTGTCGGCGCAGTTGGGGATTCGTTCTATTCCCAGTTTGATTCTGTTCAAGAACGGTCGCGAAGTGGCGCGCCAGAGCGGGGCATTTCCGTTGCCGCAGTTGATGAGCTGGTTGCGTAGCCAGGGGGTGTAAAAATCCCCCGCCATCAACTCGGTCAATGTGGGAGCTGGCTTGCCTGCGATGCAGGCGACTCGGTCTGCCTGCTACACCGAGGCGATGCTATCGCAGGCAAGCCAGCTCCCACATTGAATGCATTTCAGCTTTAGGTCAGGGGGGCTTCGCGGTCCATCATCTGGCCGACCAGCATGACGCCCAGTTCGCTTAATTGGTGAATCGCCAGAGCCACATCGCGATGTTCGCCTGTGAGGTCGTTGGACAAGTTGAGTAATAGCGTGCGCACGGAGGAGAAGGTTTCGTAGCTGTTGAGCACGAGGGCTTCGGTGGGGAGGTTGGGTGTAACGGTATAAAGGTTAACCATGGATCGTCTCCGAGTAGAGGAGCCGCAGCCTACCGCTACTAAACGGAGGGTGGCAGCTGTACGCAGGTTAGTAGACCGGGGAGACGCAACCGGCGCGCTTGAAAGCGCCCTCCGTACAGCCACCATCAAATCCAGGAAGATCCTGATGACGATTTGCCGTACGTCTCACCACGGGCTACTAAACCCGATCACTGAACATTCAGCGACCGGCAAACCTTAGAGACGCCCATCCAGACGCACAAGCCGGCCGATTCTGGCGTAGCTGTAGGCAAGGTTACAAGGCACAAGCCCTATTGCCAGACCGGTCCTACAGCCTCTGTGGGACGATTCATTGGAATACCTTCCCACATTGGATCTGTGTGGCACTTGAAATCAGGCGTTTTCCAGCAGGTTATGCAATTCGACGAACTGCTGCGTCAGCTTATGCCGTGGGTCGAGGTGGATCAGCGGCTTGCTCTCCTGGTGCGACTCGCGCATGCGCACCGAGCTGGCCAGGTACACCGGCAGTACCGGCAGTCCTTCGGCAATCAGTTCATCCAGAATCTGCTGCGGCAGGCTGGCCCGGGCCTGAAACTGGTTAACCACGATACCTTCCACTTCCAGGCCTTCATTATGGTCTTCCTTCAGCTCTTCGATTTCAGCCAGCAGGCCATACAGGGCCTGGCGCGAAAAGCTGTCGCAATCGAAGGGGATCAGCACACGATCAGCCGCAATCAACGCCGAAACCGCATAGAAGTTCAACGCGGGTGGGGTGTCGAGGTAAATCCGGTCGTAATCCTCGCTCAACTCATCCAGCAGCTTTCGCAGCTTGTTGATCTTGTGCTTGGCTTCGAGCTTGGGCTGCAGGTCTGCCAGCTCGGCGGTGGCGGTGATGACGTGCAGGTTGTCGAACGGCGTTTCGTAGATATCCACCTTGTTCTTCTTCGAAAACGGCCCGGAAGACAACGTTTGCTTGAAAAAATCAGCGATCCCCATGGGGATATCTTCGCCCGTCAACCCGGTGAGGTACTGGGTCGAGTTGGCTTGCGCATCGAGGTCCACCAACAGGGTTCGATAACCTTCGCTGGCGCTGACCGCCGCCAGGTTGCAGGCGATGCTGGACTTGCCCACGCCGCCTTTTTGATTGAACACCACGCGCCGCATGGAAAAACCTCCGTGTATCAATGAATGACCGAGTGTAGAGCGCAAAAGCGCCAGTTAGCTACCTCGTTCATCCATACGCTGTGCCTGGCTCACAAATGAATGGGAAATCTCCGACAACCCAGCTCGGCCTTGCATCGCCGACAATCTGTAAATTCTTCCAACTTATTTGTGATCAATAGTGAACAAACTTTCACCACTATTTGCTAGAACCCCGCGGCACCGGGATAATGCGCGCCATTCGGCTATTGCTCTCTGTCCCGGAATCCGGGGCCATTGGCCGCACATGGAAGCCCGCAGGGGCGGGATAACTTCTCAGTGATCAACTTCAACATCGCCCAATGGCGCGCCTGGGCCCCTGGCCTTGAGAGTGCGCACGACTGGCACGCCTGGTGCCGGGACCCGGTGTTGCTGCCCGTCAGCGAAGCCTGCCCGGATGTGTCATTTCTGCCAGCTATGCAGCGCCGCCGCTTGAGCCGGCTGGCGCGCATGGCATTCAGCGTCGGCTGGCCGCTGGCCGAGGGCCTTGCAGAGCTGCCGCTGGTGTTCATTTCCCGCCACGGCGAAACCCCGCGCACCCTGGATATCCTCAGCGATTTGGCCAACGAGCAGCCGCTGTCGCCCACCCAGTTCAGCCTGTCGGTGCACAACGCGGTGATCGGCCTGTGGTCGATCCTGCGCAATGAAACCGCCGAGATGACTGCCCTCGCTGCCGTTGGCGATGGCCTGGAGCACGGCCTCCTGGAAGCCGCCGCATTGCTCAACGAAGGCGCCCCGGCGGTGCTGCTGGTGATCACTGAAGAACAGCCGCCCGAAGCCTACGCCGGCTGGATCCATGACGTACCTTTCCCCTATGCCCTCGGCCTGTTGCTGACACCGGGCGACGAGTGGCAGCTGGAACTCACCACCGGCACTGTCCAACCCTCCACCATCGCCCAGTGGCCCCACGCCCTGAACCTGCTGCGCACCCTGCTGACCGAACAGGGCGCCTGCCAACATGCCTGGAAGAACCGAGTATGGAACTGGCAACGCAAGCCCTGACCGACAAGCCTCGGGACGCCTATTACTGGCGCCTGTTCGCTACCGCCGCGAGCTTTTTCCTGTTCGGCGTGGGCGGGTTGTGCCTGCGTTTGCTGGTGTTTCCATTGCTCAGTTGCTTGCCGGGCAGTGCCGAACAGCACCAGCGCCGTGCACGTCACACCATCAGCCGGCTGTTCTGGTTCTTTGTGCGGTTGATGCAGCGTGTCGGCGTGCTGACCTACAGCGTGGAGGGCGCCGAAAAGCTCGGGCGTCCAGGGCAGATGATCGTTGCCAACCACCCGTCGCTGATCGATGTGGTGTTCCTGATCGGCCTGATGCGCCAGACCAACTGCGTGGTCAAGCAGAGCCTGTTCCAGAACCCCTTCACCCGCGGGCCGGTGCGTGATGCCGGCTACATCAGCAACGACGGCAGCGCCGACATGCTCGATGCGGCTGCCGACGCCCTGCGTGCCGGCCAGACCCTGATCATCTTTCCCGAAGGCACTCGCACCACACCCGGCGCGGCCCCCACCTTTCATCGCGGCGGCGCGGCCATTGCCCTGCGGGGTGCGACAATCATCACCCCGGTGGTGATCAAGGTCAGCCCCACCACCCTGACCAAGGCCGAACCCTGGTATCGCATCCCCAAACGTCGATTTCACTTCAGTTTGCGCGTGGGGGCCGATATAGAGCCACAAGCGTTTGCCGCGCTCGGCGCCGCGCCCCAGGCTTCACGCAAGCTCAACGATTACCTGCATCACTATTTCATTAAGGAGCTCGCCGAAGATGAGCGACCAACACCGCCTTGAGCACGACATAAAGACGCTGATCATCGAGGCCCTGGGCCTGGAAGACATCAGCGCCGACGACATTGGCAGCGACCAGACCCTGTTTGGCGAAGGCCTGGGCCTGGATTCGGTCGACGCCCTGGAATTGGGCCTGGCAATTCAGAAAAAGTACGGCATCAAAATCGATGCCGACGCCAAGGACACCCGCAATCACTTCACCAACGTGGCCAGCCTTGCGGCGTTCGTCACGGCCCGACAGGCAGCTTGAGACCGTACCATGCAAACTCGTGACGATATTTTCAACACCCTGCGCGATGCCTTGGTGGAACTGTTTGAACTGCCCCCGGAGCGCGTCACCCTCGACGCCAACCTGTATCAAGACCTGGAAATCGACAGCATCGACGCCGTGGACCTGATCGACCACATCAAGCGCCAGACCGGCAAGAAGATCGCCGCCGAAGAATTCAAGGCGGTGCGCACCGTGAACGACGTGGTTGAGGCGGTATACCGTCTGGTCCAGCCCGCCGCATGAGCCGGCTGATCGGCCTTGGCCTGTTGTTGGCGGGGCTGCTGTACCCCTTTGCGGTGTATTACGGCACCGAGCACTTTGCGCCGTGGCAATTCGGCCTGTTGCTGGGCAGCCTGTGGCTGTTGCGCGCCCTGACCGCTGGGCGGCGCCCGGGCAGCCGCTGGATGGCGGTGACGGTGATCGTGTTCTGCGTGCTGCTGGCCTGGTTCGATAACCCGCAGTGGCTGCGTTGGTACCCCAGCCTGGTCAGCGCATTCATGCTGGCGCTGTTCGGCCTGAGCCTGCAATACGGCCCGCCGATGGTCGAGCGCCTGGCTCGCATGACCGACCCGCACCTGCCGCCCCATGCGGTGGTGTATACCCGCCGGGTCACCGTGGTGTGGAGTGTGTTTTTTCTGTGTAATGGCCTGCTCGCCGCCGCGCTCACCCTGTGGGCGCCGCTGAGCTGGTGGACGTTGTACAACGGCCTGATCGCCTATGGGCTGATGGGGCTGTTGTTTGCCGTGGAATGGCTGGTACGACAAAGGGTTCGGGGCCGCGTATGAATGGGTTGAAACTTGAGCACTTGCTGCTTGAGCCGCTGCAAGATCGTTGGGTGACCACTGAGCCCGAGATGAACCACGCGCAATTATGGGAGCAGTCCCTTAGCCTGGCGGCGGGCCTGCAAGCCCGGGGTATCCAGCGCCTGGCCGTGCACCTGGAAGACGCCGGGCTGCTGGCGATTGCGCTGCTGGGCGCCTGGCGTGCCGGTGCGAGCGTGCTGCTGCCCGCCGACCTGCAGCCCCAGACGCGCCAACGCTGGGCCAATGGCGTGGACGCCTGGCTGGTCGAAGCCAGCGACCTGGACGCGCTGTATCAAACGCCCTTGGGCGCCGCCGCCCTCGACCTGGACACCTGCCAACTGAGCCTGTGCACCTCCGGCTCCAGCGGCGAGCCCAAGCGCATCGACAAGTCCCTGCGCCAGCTGGCCAATGAAGTGGAGGCGCTGGAAGCCCTGTGGGGCAAAGACCTCAAGGACGCCTGCATCATCGGCAGCGTCGCCACCCAGCACATCTACGGCTTGCTGTTTCGCGTGTTGTGGCCGCTGTGCGCAGGTCGCACCTTTGTGCGCAAGCAACTGGCGTTCCCCGAAGACATGCAGCGCGCCAGCCGCGAGCCCCCGCAATTTGCCTGGGTCGCCAGCCCGGCGCTGCTCAAACGCATGGGCGACAACCTCGACTGGCCGGCACTGAGCCAGGTTGCGCGGGTGTTTTCCTCCGGCGGTGCGTTGCCCGTTGAAGCTGCCGCCAGCCTGTACGACCGCTTGCAGCAATGGCCCACGGAAATCCTCGGCAGCTCGGAAACCGGCGGCATCGCCTGGCGCCAGGGCGCACAACCCTGGCAGCCGTTTGCCGACGTGCAACTGAGCCAGGATGCCGACGGCGCATTGCGTATCGCATCAAAGTACCTGCCCGAAGGGCACATCGAACAGACCGCCGACGCTGCACGCATCCATGCCGATGGCCGCTTTGAATTGCTGGGCCGCCTGGACCGTATCGTCAAGCTGGAAGAAAAACGTATCTCCCTGCCGATGCTCGAACAGGCGTTGATGACCCACCCCTGGGTCGCCG
The DNA here is from genome assembly GCF_015277575.1 of Pseudomonas sp. OST1909. Lineage (NCBI taxonomy): Bacteria > Pseudomonadati > Pseudomonadota > Gammaproteobacteria > Pseudomonadales > Pseudomonadaceae > Pseudomonas > Pseudomonas sp. OST1909. The sequence goes on along the minus strand of NZ_CP063780.1, from coordinate 688,797 downwards.
AAACCCGCCTGGGTGTGGTGCAGGAAAACCGCGCCTCCCTTGGCGCACTGGTGGTGCTCAGCAGCGATGGCCTGCATGCCCTGCGCAACCAGGGCCGGCGCACGCTCACCCAAACCCTGCGCCAGCACCTGAGCCAACACTGCGAAGCCCTGGCCCTGCCGCGTCGCTGGCGGTTGCTGCGCCAATTGCCGCTCAACAGCCAGGGCAAGCTGCCCCAGGCCGATATCGAAGCACTTCTGCTGGCTCCCCGGCCAAAAGCCCCCGAAGTGCTGGAGCAGGTCGAAGCCGATGGTGAATGGACCGTGCAACTGAGCGTCCCGCCGGACCTGGCCTATTTCAGCGGACACTTCCCGGTAACGCCGGTGCTGCCGGGCGTGGTGCAAGTGGAATGGGCGTTCAACCTGGGCCAGCAACTGCTCGATTTGCCGAGCACCTTCGCCGGCATGGAAGTGCTCAAGTTCCAGCAACTGGTGCGCCCGGGCGATCAGATTGAACTGCACCTGCGCTTTGACCGGGAACGCAGCAAGCTTTATTTCACCTACCGCAACGGCGTTGCCGCCTGTTCCAGCGGTCGCATACAGTTGGTGACTGCGAATGCATAACCCCTGCGCCCTGATTCCGGTGTACAACCACGAAACTGCCGTACCCGCCGTGGTCCGCAGCCTGCTGGGCAGCGGCTTGCCGTGCCTGCTGGTCGACGACGGCAGCAGCCCGGCCTGCGCAGCGGTGTTGGCGCAATTGGCCTCCCTCGACAACGTCACCCTGTTGACCCTGCCCAGCAACCAGGGCAAGGGCGGCGCAGTGATGGCCGGCTTTCGCGAAGCGGCGCGCCGGGGCTACACCCACGCCCTGCAAGTGGACGCCGACGGCCAGCACGACCTGCGTGAAGTCGAGACCTTTATCGACACCTCGCGCCGACACCCTGACGCCGTCATCTGCGGCTACCCCGAATACGACGACAGCGTGCCCAAAGGCCGTTTGTATGCGCGTTACCTGACCCACGTATGGGTGTGGATCAACACCCTGTCGTTGCAGATTCGCGACTCGATGTGCGGCTTTCGCGTGTACCCGCTGGCGCCAACCCTGGCCTTGATGGACTCGGCCTACATCGGCACCCACATGGATTTCGACTCGGACATCCTGGTGCGCCTGGCCTGGCGCAACCAACCGATGCGCTGGCTGCCGACCCAGGTGCACTACCCGGCCGACGGTTTGTCGCACTTTCGCTTGTTCCGCGACAACGTTCGCATCAGCGCCATGCACACGCGGCTGTTTTTCGGCATGTTGGTGCGTGCGCCGATGATCCTGTGGCGACGGTGGCAGGCATGAGCGACAGCACCAAGCACTGGGCCGACCGCGAGGAACGCGGCAGCTTCTGGCTGATGAAGCTCACGGCGCTCGCCGCAAAAATTCTGGGGCGTCGCCTGTTGAGCCCTTTGCTCTACAGCATCGTTTTCTACTTCTTTCTGTTTGGCCGCACGGCGCGCCACAGCGCCTGGCAATATCAACAGCGCCTGGCCCAATGGAGCGGGCGCGATGAACTGCTGCCCAGCCACCGGAAAGTCTTCGGCCAGTTCATGGCCTTCGCCGATTCCCTGCTCGACAAGCTCGACGTATGGAACGGCAAGCTGGGCCTGGAGCAGATCGAAATCAACGACCCGGCGCAATTGCGCGGGCAACTGCGTGGCGAACGCGGGCAGATGCTGGTGGGCGCGCACCTGGGCAACCTGGAAGTGTGCCGTGCACTGGCGGAGATCGGTGAACAGGTCACCATGAACGTGTTGGTGCACACCAAGCACGCCGAGCGTTTCAACCGCCTGCTGGGCGAAGCCGGGGCCAGCCATTTGCGCCTGATCCAGGTCAGCGAGCTGGACCCGGCCACCATGCTGCTGCTCAGCCAGCGCCTGGACGACGGCGAATGGCTGGCGATTGCCGGTGACCGCATACCGTTGCACGGTGGGCGCACGGTGCGCGTGGATTTTCTCGGCCACCCGGCTGCGTTCCCCCAAGGCCCGTGGCTGCTGGCCGGGCTGCTCAAATGCCCGGTCAACTTGCTGATGTGCCTCAAACACCAAGGCCGCTATCGCCTGACCATCGAGCCTTTCGCACCGTTGATCGAATGGAAGCGCAGCACCCGCGAGCAAGTGATTGCCGAGTGGACCGCCCGCTACGCCGCACGCCTGGGCCAGTTCTGCCTGCAAGCGCCCCAACAATGGTTCAACTTTTACACTTTCTGGAAGACCGATGACGACGCATCTTGAGCCGGTAACCTTTGGCGAACGCCCCTTGCGCATCGAAGACGTGCTGGCCCTGGCCAACCGTCAGGTGCCCACGCAATTGCAGGGTGATGCTGCCTATCGTCAGCGCATCGCCAAGGGCGCGCAGTTTCTCGACTCGCTGCTGGACAAGGAAGGCGTGATCTACGGCGTGACCACCGGCTACGGCGACTCCTGCGTGGTGGCGGTACCGCTGGAACACGTCGAAGCCTTGCCGCGTCACCTGTACACCTTTCACGGTTGCGGCCTGGGCAAGTTGCTCGACGCCCAAGCCACCCGCGCAGTATTGGCGGCGCGTTTGCAGTCGCTGTGCCATGGCGTGTCGGGCGTACGCGTGGAGCTGCTGGAACGTCTGCACGCCTTCCTTGAACACGATGTGCTGCCACTGATCCCGGAAGAAGGCTCGGTGGGCGCCAGCGGTGATCTGACGCCGCTGTCCTACGTGGCCGCGACCTTGTCCGGCGAACGTGAAGTGCTGTTTCGTGGCGAACGCCGCCCGGCGGCCGACGTGCACCGCGAACTGGGCTGGGAGCCTTTGGTGCTGCGCCCCAAGGAAGCCCTGGCCTTGATGAACGGCACCGCCGTGATGACTGGCCTGGCCTGCCTGGCTTTCGCCCGCGCCGACTACCTGCTGCACCTGGCCACACGCATCACCGCGCTCAATGTGGTGGCGCTGCAAGGCAACCCGGAACACTTCGACGAGCGCCTGTTCGCCGCCAAGCCGCACCCTGGGCAGATGCAAGTGGCCGCGTGGCTGCGCAACGACCTGGCGATCGATGCACCGACCGCGCCGCTGCATCGCTTGCAGGATCGCTACTCGCTGCGCTGCGCGCCCCATGTACTCGGCGTGTTGGCCGACAGCCTGAGCTGGCTGCGCTCGTTCATCGAGATCGAACTCAACAGCGCCAACGACAACCCGATCATCGACGCTGAAGAAGAACGCGTACTGCACGGCGGGCACTTCTACGGCGGGCATATCGCCTTCGCCATGGACAGCCTCAAGACCCTGGTGGCCAACGTCGCCGACCTGCTCGACCGCCAGCTCGCGCTGCTGGTGGACGTGCGCTACAACCACGGCCTGCCGAGCAACCTGTCGGGCGCACTGGCCGACCGCGCGATGATCAACCACGGCTTCAAGGCGGTGCAGATCGGCACCAGCGCCTGGACCGCCGAAGCGCTGAAAAACACTATGCCGGCCAGCGTGTTTTCGCGCTCCACCGAGTGCCACAACCAGGACAAGGTGAGCATGGGCACCATTGCCGCCCGCGATGCAATCCGCGTACTGGAGCTGACCGAACAAGTAGCCGCCGCCACCCTGCTCGCCGCCAACCAGGGTGTGTGGCTGCGCGCCCAAGCAGAAGATGCCCGAGCGCTGCCACCGGCACTGGCCGCAATGCACGCAGAATTGGCCATGGACTTCCCGCCAGTCATCGAAGACCGTGCCCTGGAAGGCGAACTGCGCCTGTGCCTGCAACGCATCGCCACGCAACACTGGAGGCTGCATGCGTAGCCCCGGCGTATTGCACTGCGACACGCAAATCCTCGTGCCGTTTTTCGATATCGACACCATGAACGTGGTGTGGCACGGGCACTACGTGAAATACCTGGAAGTGGCGCGCTGTGCGCTGCTGGACAAGATCGGCCATAACTACACGGCGATGCTCGAGTCCGGCTACGCCTGGCCGGTGATCGACATGCAGCTACGCTATGTACGTGGCGCGACCTTCGGTCAGACGCTCAATGTGCGTGCCAGCCTGGTGGAGTGGGAGAACCGTTTGAAGGTCAACTACCTGATCACTGACCTGGCGAGCGGCGAGCGTTTGACCCGCGCCAGCACCGTGCAGGTGGCGGTGCAAATCGCCAACCGCGAGATGCAACTTGCCTCGCCCACGATATTCACCGATGCCGTAGAAAGGGCCCTGAAATGCTGACCCCTGTGGGAGCGGGCTTGCCCGCGATGGTCGTTAACGATAACGCACGACGCCTGACACTACGCAGCGTCCTCAGGTTCTTCGCGGGCAAGCCCGCTCCCACAGGGATTGTGCTTATCCTGCTGTTGGGCGTTCCAGGCTTGGCCCAGGCTTTCGACTTGCAGCAGTTGAGCGATCAGCTTGCCAAACCCTCTGTCATGCACGGCAACTTCACCCAGGAAAAACACCTGCGCGCCCTGCCCCAGCCGCTGGTCAGCAAAGGCACCTTCGTGCTCGCCAAGGACCACGGCCTGTTATGGCTGCTCAAGACCCCGCTGCAACAGGACTACCGCATCACAGGCCAAGGCATAGCCCGGCGTGACGCCAATGGCTGGCAACCGCTGCCGAACAAGAGCGCCGGGGCCGAGCAGAATCGCCTGTTCCTCGCGGTGCTGCAGGGCGACAGCAGCGGCTTGCAGCGTGACTTCGAACTGCAACTGCAAGGCCAGGCCCACAACTGGAAGCTCACGCTGACCCCGCGCTCATTGCTGCTCAAGCAAGTGTTCACCCGGATCAATATCGACGGCGGCGAACTGGTGCAAACCATTGAGCTGCTGGAAACCCAGGGCGACAGCACTGTATTGCGTATGCAGGACAGCACGGCCGACCAACCCTTGAGCGATACGGAGCAACACGACTTTGCCCAGTGAGCGCCTGCTGCCGCGCCTGTTCCTGATCCTGCTGGTGGCCGTGCTGGCCCTGGCCGGCTGGCAGTGGCGCGATGGCGCGCCGTTGTCGGCCAACCTGATGGAACTGGTGCCGGGCAGTACGCCGGACGCCCTGGAACAGCAGGCCGAACAGCGTATGCAAGAACCGCTGAACCGCGAGATGCTGGTACTGGTGGGCCATGCCGACCGCCAGCAAGCACTGGCCGCGGCGCAGCAAATGGGCGAGCGTTGGCAGGCCAGCGGTCTGTTTGAACGGGTGCAATGGAACCTGCAAGCCGACTTGCCGGCGTTGCGCGAGCAACTGCTGCGCGGGCGCTTGTCGATGCTCTCGGCCAAGGACCGCGAGCAACTGATTGAGCAACCCGACGCCTTCATCCAGCAACGGGTGCAAGCACTGTTCGACCCGTTCACCGGCTTCAGCCTGGTGCCGAGCCAGGACGACTGGCTCGGCCTGACCGGGCGTATCCAGAACAGCCAGCCACAACACGGCGCGGTTCAGTTGGACATCGGCAGCGGCGCCTTGATCGCCGAAGCCGACGGCCAAAGCTGGGTGCTGGTGCGGGCACGCACCCACGGCAATGCCTTCGATATGAAATTGCCGTTGCAAGTGGCGGATTTGCTCCAGGCCAGCCGCGAGCAGGCTGGTGAGGACGGCGCGCAATTGCTCGCCGCCAGCGGCTTGCTCTACGCGGCCAATGGGCAGCAGCAAGCCACGCGGGAAATCACCTGGGTCGGCGGTGGCGCAACCATCGGCATCCTGTTGTTGCTGTTGCTGGCCTTCCGGCGCTGGAGGGTGTTGCTGGCCTTTGTGCCGGTGCTGGTGGGCATGCTGTTTGGCGCGGTGGCCTGCGTGGCGTTGTTTGGGCATATGCATGTGATGACCCTGGTACTGGGTTCCAGCCTGATCGGCGTGGCGGTGGATTACCCACTGCACTACCTGTCCAAAAGCTGGAGCCTGCAACCCTGGCGCAGTTGGCCGGCGTTGCGCCTGACCCTGCCGGGGCTGAGCCTGAGCCTGGCCACCAGTTGCATCGGCTATCTGGCGCTGGCCTGGACACCCTTCCCGGCGCTGACGCAAATCGCGGTGTTCTCCGCCGCCGGGCTGGTGGGGGCTTATTTGTGTGCGGTGTGCCTGCTGCCTGCGCTGCTCAAGGGCGTGGAGCTGCGTCCGGCGCAATGGCCGCTGCGTGTCGCCCAGGCCCTATGGCAACTGCGTACCGCCTTGATCAAACGCGTGCCCGGTTCAGTGCTGCTGGTGGCGGTGCTGGTGTTCTGCGCCGCCGGCCTGTGGCAGCTCAACAGCAAGAACGATATTCGCCAGTGGATCGGCGCGCCGCCGCAATTGCTCCAGGAAACACAGGCCGTAGCGCGCATCACCGGGTTCCAGCCCACCAGCCAGTTTTTCCTGGTGCGCGCAGATAATCAGCAGCAGTTGCTGGAACGCCAAGCCGCCTTGGGCAAACGCCTGGATCAGTTGGTGAACATGGACAAGCTCCAGGGTTACCTGGCGCTCAGTCAACTGGTGAACCTGCCCGAGGAGCAGCAACAACTGCGCGATGCGCTGAACACTCTGGCGCAGCACTGGCAACCGCTGCTGGACCTCGGCGTGCCCGTCAGTGCCCTGCAGGCTGAAGTCACGCAGTTGCAGGCGCTGCCCACTCAAGACATTGACGCAGCCCTGCAAGGCCCGCTGGCCGAACCCTGGCGCACGCTCTGGCTCGGCCCGGTCGACGGCGGCGTGGCGGCCATGGTCAGCCTGCAAGGCTTGAACAACCCGGCGTTGCTGCGGGTGCAGGCGCTGGATTTGCCCGGCGTGCAACTGGTCGATCGCCTGGGCGACCTGAACCGCGTGTTTGCCGACACGCAAATCAGCGCAGCCGAATTGAAGTTGCTGTCGTGCGTGCTGATCGTGCTGTTGCTGATTGTGCCCTTCGGTTTTGGCGGCGCCTTGCGTATCGTCGCCCTGCCCCTGCTGGCCGCGCTGTGCAGCCTGGCCAGCCTCGGCTGGCTGGGCCAGCCGCTGACCTTGTTCAGCCTGTTTGGCCTGTTGCTGGTCACGGCCATCAGCGTTGACTACGCGATCTTGATGCGCGAGCAGATCGGCGGCCCGGCCGTCAGCCTCTTGGGAACACTGCTGGCGGCGTTGACAACCTGGTTGTCGTTCGGCCTGCTGGCGGTGTCGAGTACACCGGCCGTGAGTAATTTCGGTTTATCGGTCAGCCTGGGCCTGGCATTCAGCTTTATGCTGGCGCCCTGGGCCGCCCAGCAGAAACACACCTTATGAATGCGATTATCGCCCATGCGGCAAGGAGCCCTCGTGCCCACAGTTGAAATGGAACGTCGCCAGGTGGTGGTGATCGGTGCCGGGCCATCCGGTGCCATTGCGGCCGCGCTGCTAAAGCGCAAAGGGCATGATGTATTGATCATCGAACGCGAGCATTTCCCGCGTTTTTCGATTGGCGAAAGCCTGCTGTCGCACTGCATCGACTTCATCGAAGAAGCCGGGATGCTCGACGCTGTGCAAGCGGCGGGCTTCCAGGTAAAAACCGGCGCCGCGTTCGCCTGGGGCGAGCGCTACAGTGCGTTTGACTTTGGCGACACCTTCAGCAACGGCAAGCCCACCACCTTCCAGGTGCAGCGCGGCGAGTTCGACAAGTTGCTGGCCGATCAGGCGGCGCTGCAAGGTGTGGAAATCCGCTATGGCCAAAGCATTGTCGGTGTGGATTTCTCCGGCGAGTGCCGCTACCTGCATGTGCGCCGACAGAACGGCAGCGAGTACCACATCAAAGCCAAGTTCGTGCTCGACGCCAGCGGCTATGGCCGCGTGCTGCCGCGCCTGCTGGACCTTGAGGCGCCCTCGAACTTCCCGCTGCGCCAGGCCGTGTTCACTCACATCGAAGACTGCATCGAACACCCAGGCTTTGATCGCAGCAAAATTCTGGTCACCACCCACCCGACCCAGCGCGACATCTGGTTCTGGACCATCCCGTTCAGCAACGGCCGTTGCTCGGTGGGCGTGGTCGCGGCCAAAGAACATTTCGATGGCCGCGACAGCGACCTTGACGCCTGCCTGCGCAGCTTTGTCGATGAAACGCCAAGCCTGGCCGCCGTGCTGCAAAACGCCGCCTGGGACACCCCGGCACGCAGCATCGGCGGCTATTCGGCCAACGTCAAAAGCCTGCACGGCCCAGGCTTTGCGCTACTGGGCAATGCGGCGGAATTTCTCGATCCGGTGTTCTCGTCCGGCGTGACCATCGCCATGCGGTCGGCCAGCATGGCCGCCGCTGTGCTGCACCGTCAGCTCAACGGCGAGACCGTGGACTGGCAAAGCGAATTCGCCGAACCCTTGAAGCGCGGTGTCGATACCTTCCGCTGCTACGTCGAAGGCTGGTATGCCGGTACGTTCCAGGATGTGATTTTCCATCCCGGCAGCTCGCCGGAGATTCGCCGCATGATCAGTTCGATCCTGGCCGGTTACGCCTGGGATGAGCGCAACCCGTTTGTCAGCGAGCCGAAACGGCGATTGCGGATGTTGTCGGATATTTGTGCGAGTGAAGCGGTATGAGCAGTCCTGCCGTTGAAAAAAACTACCTGAGCAAAAATTACGTCGAGGAAACCAGGTTCGGCTTCTGGTTCCTGCGCAGCCACACCTGGCAGCATCACGTATTGCGCGTGGCGATCAACGACCTGCGCAGCCTGTTCAGCGAGCCGCTGCCGGTGGCACCGGTGTTGCTGGACGCCGGTTGTGGCCAGGGTAAATCCTTCCGGTTGCTGCAGCAGGTGTTTGCGCCTTCACGTCTGATCGGCCTGGATGCCGACCCCCACAGCCTGGAGCTGAGCCGTGAAGAGGCTGCGCGCCAGGGCCTGGCTGTCGAGCTGATCGCCAGTGACTGCGCCACCCTCGATGTACCGGACGCCAGCGTCGATATCGTGTTTTGCCACCAGACCTTTCACCACTTGGTCGAGCAACATCGCGCACTCAAGGAGTTCTATCGGGTACTCAAACCGGGCGGCTATCTGCTGTTTGCCGAATCCACCGAAGCCTATATCGACACCTGGGTGATTCGCTGGTTGTTCCGCCACCCGATGCATGTGCAAAAAAGCGCTGAAGAGTATTTGGAGATGCTGCGCGAGCAAGGCTTTGAATTCGACTCGCAGAATGTCTCGTACCCCTACCTGTGGTGGAGCCGCTCCAGCGACTTCGGCCTGCTGGAGCGCTGGGGTCTGCGCAAGGCGCCGCCGGTGGGCCAGCGCGAGGAAACCCTGGTCAACTGCGTTGCGCGCAAACCTTTGGAGAACGCCGCCTCATGATGCGCCTGCTGTTAATGGGTTGCCTGTTGCTGCTCAGTGCCTGCGCCAGCCAGGCACCGCTGCCGGAAAAAATCCCGGCCCTGGCCTTGCCGATGCAACTGCATGTGCAGCGCCTGGCGGACGGGCAGCGCCAGGACTGGCTGCTGGTGATCCAGCGCGAAGGCCACGCGATTCGCTGGTCGATGATGGACCCCTTGGGCATTCCCCTGGCCCGGCAAAAACTGCTCGATGGGCAGTGGCAGGCCGACGGCTTGCTGCCCCCCAATCCCCAGGCGCGGGAGCTGTTTGCCGCGCTGCTGTTTGCCCTGACCCCGGCCGGTGATGTGCCAGCGCTGTATCCGCACGCCCAGGCCATGGACCTGACGCGCACGCTGCCGGGCCATTGGCAAATCATCTATCAGTCTTCCGAGGTGTTCAGCGTGAACATGGCCGGCCAGCCGTTGAGTTATCGCATCACCCCGCTAGGTATCAGCCGATGACCGCTTACCTCAATGCCCTCGGTGTGATCTGCGCCCTTGGCCGAGGCCAGGCCGAAGTCAGCCGCAACCTGTTTGCCGGTGACTGTTCAGGGATGCGCGCCGAAAGCGGCTGGGTGCCGGAGCGCGTAGTGCCGGTGGCTGCCGTCCAGGGCGAACTGGTGCCTCTGCCGGTGGAACTGGCTCAACAAAGCAGCCGCAATAACCAGTTGTTGCTGGAAGCGGCGTTGCAGATTGAAGATGAGATCCGTCAGGCCATTCAAACCTATGGCCCAGGGCGAGTCGGCGTGGTGCTTGGCACCAGCACCTCGGGCATCGACGAAGCCAGCCGTGGCATTGCTCATTACCTGCGCGACAAGCAGTTCCCTGCCGACTACGACTACCAGCAACAGGAACTCAGCGCCCCGGCAAACTTCCTCGCCGACTGGCTGCAATTGAGCGGCCCGGCCTATGTGATTTCCACCGCCTGCACCTCCAGCGCCCGTGCCTTGATGAGCGCCCAGCGCCTGCTGAACCTGGGGGTGTGCGATGCGGTAATCTGTGGCGGCGTGGACAGCCTGTGCAAGCTGACCCTGAACGGATTTACCTCGCTGGAAGCGGTATCCAGCGAGCGCTGCAACCCGTTCTCGGTGAACCGCAACGGCATCAATATCGGTGAGGCGGCGGTACTGTTCCTGATGAGCCGCGAGCCGGCACCGATCGCCTTGCTGGGCAGCGGTGCCAGTTGCGACGCTCACCATATCTCCGCGCCGGAACCCAGCGGCAAGGGCGCGTTGCAAGCGATGCGCAAGGCCCTGGCCAGCGCAAAGCTGGCTCCCGAGCAGATCGGCTACCTGAACCTGCACGGCACCGCCACCCAACACAACGACGCCATGGAAAGCCAGGCGGTCGCCAGCCTGTTCCCCGGCGGTGTGGCCTGTTCGTCGACCAAGCCCATGACCGGTCACACCCTCGGTGCCGCCGGAGCCCTGGAAGCGGCGTTCTGCTGGCTGAGCCTGGGCCACGGCTTGCTGCCGCCCCACGTGTGGGACGGCCACGCCGACCCGGCGCTGCCGCCCTTGCAATGGACGCACAGCGGCGACAGCTTGAAAAAAACCTGCCTGATGAGCAACTCGTTTGCCTTCGGCGGTAATAACGTCAGCCTGATAATCGCAGAGGCCCCATGATCGATTGGCCACTTGCCGAGCTGCTACCCCACGCGGGCGACATGATCCTGATCGACCAGGTGCTGTCGTTCGATGATGAGCAGATCCGCACCCGCGTCACCGTCAAGCCCGACGGCCTGTTCAACCGCCCTGACGGTAGCCTGCCGGCCTGGGTAGGCCTGGAATTGATGGCGCAAAGCGTCGCCGCCTATGCCGGTTGCCATGCACGCCAGCAAGGCCGCGCGGTGGAACTGGGCTTCCTGTTGGGTACACGCAAGTTCGAGTGCAACGTGGAGCACTTCCCGGCAGGCGCCCAGCTGAATATCCACGGCCTGCGCTCCCTGGAAGACGACAACGGCATGGGTGTGTTCGAATGCCACCTCACCGGCGACGGCATTCAGGCCAGTGCGCGCCTGAACGTATTTCGACCGCCCCAGGCGGCCAACTATTTAGATGAATCGAAGGACCCAACGTCATGACTGAATCCGTACTGGTCACCGGCTCAAGCCGTGGCATCGGCCGCGCCATTGCCCTGCGCCTGGCCCAGGCCGGCCATGACATCGTGCTGCATTGCCGCAATGGCCGCGCCGAAGCCGACACCGTGCAGGTCGAGATCGAGGCCATGGGTCGCAAGGCGCGGGTGCTGCAATTCGACGTGTCCGACCGCGCCAGTTGCAAGGCCATCCTTGAAGCCGATGTGGAGCAACATGGCGCCTACTACGGCGTGGTGCTCAATGCCGGCCTGACCCGCGACGGCGCCTTCCCGGCCCTGTCGGAAGACGACTGGGACGTGGTGATGCGCACCAATCTCGATGGTTTCTATAACGTGCTGCACCCGGTGATGATGCCGATGATTCGGCGACGCGCCGCTGGGCGTATCGTGTGCATCACCTCGGTGTCCGGGTTGATCGGCAACCGCGGCCAGGTCAATTACAGTGCTTCAAAAGCCGGCCTGATCGGCGCAGCCAAGGCGCTGGCCATCGAACTGGGCAAACGCAAGATCACCGTCAACTGCGTGGCGCCGGGGTTGATCGACACGGCGATGCTGGATGAAAACGTCCCCGTCGAAGAACTGATGAAAATGATCCCCGCGCAACGCATGGGCACCCCGGAAGAAGTCGCCGGCGCGGTGAATTTCCTGATGTCGGCCGAAGCCGGCTATATCACGCGCCAGGTGCTGGCCGTGAACGGAGGCTTGTGCTGATGAAGCGCGTCGTCGTCACCGGCATGGCCGGCATGACCTCCCTGGGCAGCGATTGGGAAACCATCGCCGCCAACTTTCGCGCCAACCGCAGCGGTATCCGGCGCATGGATGAATGGGACCGCTTTACCGAACTGAACACGCGCCTGGCCGGGCCGATTGATGATTTTGTGGTGCCCGCGCACTGGACCCGCAAGCAATTGCGCAGCATGGGCCGTGTCTCGCGCCTGGCGGTGTGGGCAGCGGAGCAGGCACTGCAGGATGCCGGCTTGCTCGGTGATCCGTCGATCAAGGACGGGCGCATGGGCGTGGCCTGTGGCTCGTCCACCGGCAGCACCGATGAGATCAAGGCGTTCGGCAATATGCTGCTCAATTCCGTGGCCGAGGGGCTAAACGCCAACTCCTATGTGCGGATGATGCCGCACACCACCGCGGCGAATATCAGCATTTTCTTTGGCCTCACCGGGCGCTTGATCCCCACGTCCAGCGCCTGCACCAGCGGTAGCCAGGGCATCGGCTATGCCTACGAGGCAATCAAGTTCGGGCGCCTGCCATTGATGCTCGCCGGCGGCGCCGAAGAACTGTGCCCCACCGAAGCCATGGTGTTCGATGCACTCTACGCCACCAGTCTGAAAAACGATGCGCCGCAAACCAGTCCGCGCCCCTACGACAGCGGCCGTGATGGCCTGGTGATTGGTGAAGGCGCCGGCATCCTGGTACTGGAAGAGTTGCAACACGCGTTGGCGCGCGGCGCGCATATTCACGCTGAGCTGGTTGGCTTTGGCAGCAATGCCGACGGCCAGCACACCACCCGCCCGGAACAGAAAACCATGCGCCGTGCCATGGAACTGGCCCTGGAAGACGCCGGGCTTGCGCCTTCTGCCATCGGCTATGTAAACGGCCACGGCACCGCCACCGACCAGGGTGACATCGCCGAAACCCTAGCCACCAGCAGCCTGTTCGGCAGCCGAATGCCGATCAGCTCGCAGAAGAGTTTCCTCGGCCACACCCTGGGTGCCTGCGGCGCGCTGGAGTCGTGGTTCAGCATCGAAATGATGAACCGCGACGAGTACGTGCACACCTTCAACCTGGATTCGGTCGACCCACAATGCGGCGAACTGGACTACCTGCAAGGTGGCTTTCGGCAGATGCACAACGACTACGTGATGAACAACAATTTTGCCTTCGGCGGCGTCAACACCTCGCTGATCTTCCGCCGCTGGGCCTGACTTTTTAATCGATTGGAGAAAACGGAATGTCTTCCCTGCTACGCGCTACCCTGATCACCCTGGCCCTGTTGACCACTGCCGGCTGCACCAGCAAACCGGTGCTCAACACCCAGCACGAACTGCCGGCCACGACCCAGGTCAGCGAAGAAAAAATGAAACAGGTGATCGTCGCCGCCCTGCAAAAACGTGAGTGGACGGTACAACGCCTGAGCCCGCAACTGGTGCAGGCCGAGATCACCGTGCGCGGCCAGTTCTATGCAGCAATCGATATCCGCTACACCCGCAACAGCTACGCCATCACTTACCGCGACAGCCGCGACCTGGGCTACAAGGACGGCAAGATCCATCGCAACTACAACCGTTGGATAAGCATGCTGGATAGGGACATCCTGGCAGGGTTGCGCTCGACCGGGATGCAGTAAGGCCAGAAACGACAAAGGGCGCCTTTCGGCGCCCTCTTCACAAACAGGTTGGCTTGTCATCACCGCTTCCTGCCTGGCTCTGCGATGGCTGGTTACCCAGGATCCTCAGAGTCTCACAAGCCCCTTTCGGGAACTCGGCCAGTATGCCTGAAGCAACCGCACTCGGAAAAGACCGCCGATCAAATGTGGGAGCTGTCGAGCTTTAGCGAGGCTGCGATGCAGGCGCTGCGGTCTTTCAGATACAACGCGGTGATCCTTTCGCAGCCTCGCTAAAGCTCGACAGCTCCCACATCACTCTGCTTCGTTACGTAGATGCCCTGTGCGTCAACAACTCCACAAACCCCTTCGCCATCGGCGTTTGCACGCCCTTGCGCTGCACCAGCCACACCGCCGTCATCGCCTCCGGGTCGAGCAGTGTGCGGTAGACCACGCCATCAATGCGGATACGCTGGTAAGACGCCGGCAACACCGACACGCCCAACCCTGCCGCCACCAGGCCAATGATGGTCATCGCCTCCCCCGCTTCCTGGGCAAAGTGCGGGCTGAAACCGGCGTCGCGGGCCAGGCTGAGCAATTGGGCATACAGGCCGCTGCCGTAGGTGCGCGGAAAAAACACAAAGGGCTCCTGCGCCAACTGCGCCAGGTGCAGGCCGCGCTCGCTGCCTTCCACCAACGGATGGCCGGCGCTCAATACGGCAACCAACGGCTCGCGCATCAGCTCGACCACGCTCAGCGAATCAGGCAACGGCAAAGGCCGCATCAGCCCGACCTGGATCGACTCATCCACCAATGACTCGGCCACCTGGGTGCTGCTCATCTCCTGCAGATTGAGGTGCACCGCCGGGAAAGCCTGGCGAAACGCGAAGATCGCCTGGGGAATGCTGGAATTGAACGGTGCGGAAGATGTGAAGCCGATCTTCAGTTCGCCGAGCTCTCCCAATTGCGCCCTGCGCGCCACATCCGCCGCCTTGTCGACCTGGGCCAGCACCAGCCGCGCCTCTTGCAGGAACAGGCGCCCGGCCTCGCTCAGCTCGACCCGACGATTGGTACGCTCAAATAACCGCGCGCCCACCTCTTGCTCCAGTGCCTGGATCTGCTGGCTCAAGGGCGGTTGCGAGATGCCCAGCACCTGCGCGGCGCGGCCAAAGTGCAGTTCTTCAGCGACGGCGATGAAGTACCGCAGGTGACGTAATTCCATGCACACCTCATTAGGTCGTAGAACCTATCAAACAGGTCGAACAATATATTGGAAAGAATCATTAGCCAGCTATATTCTTTTTCGTATTGCCAGTCCTGGCAGACTTTCCTCCCCGAGGTCCCCCGTGAATCCTGCTGTTGCTCCACTTGCCCAACACACCCCGCCCTCAGCCCTCGATGAGGTGGTGGCGCAGCTTAATGACGAGTACATCGAAAAAGGCACGCCGATGTTCATGCGCACGGTGTTGGCGCTGTTCTCCGGCGGGTTTGCCACCTTCGCCCTGCTGTATTGCGTACAGCCGATGATGCCGGCGCTGTCCCACGAATTTTCCATCAATGCGGCGCAAAGCAGCCTGATTCTTTCGGTCGCGACCGCGATGCTCGCCTGCGGCCTGCTGATCACCGGGCCGATATCCGACAGGCTGGGGCGCAAGCCGGTGATGGTCGCCGCGTTGTTCTGTGCGGCGCTGGCCACCATCGCCAGCGGTCTGATGCCGACCTGGGAGGGGATTCTGCTGATGCGGGCGCTGGTGGGCCTGTCCCTGAGCGGCCTGGCTGCCGTGGCGATGACCTACCTCAGCGAAGAGATCCACCCGCAGCACATCGGCCTGGCCATGGGCCTGTACATCGGCGGCAACGCGATTGGCGGCATGAGCGGCCGACTGATCATCGGCGTATTGATCGACTTCGTCAGCTGGCACACCGCAATGCTGATCATCGGCGCCCTGGCCCTGATCGCGGCCACGGTGTTCTGGAAGATCCTCCCACCATCGCGCAACTTCCGCGCCAGCAGCCTCAAGCCGCGCAGCCTGGTGGATGGCTTCGTCATGCATTTCAAGGATGCGGGCCTACCGTGGCTGTTCCTCGAAGCCTTCCTGTTGATGGGCGCGTTCGTAACGATGTTCAACTACATCGGTTATCGCCTGCTGGCCTCACCCTATGAACTGAGCCAGGCCGTAGTGGGCCTGCTGTCGCTGGTGTACCTCTCGGGCATCTACAGTTCGGCCAAGATCGGCTCTCTGGCCGACCGCCTTGGCCGCCGCCGCGTGCTGTGGGCCACCATCGTGCTGATGCTCGCCGGCATGGCCCTGACGCTGTTCACCCCGCTGTGGCTGGTGGTGCCGGGCATGTTGATCTTCACGTTCGGCTTCTTCGGCGCCCACTCGGTGGCCAGCAGCTGGATCGGCCGCCGTGCGGTGAAAGCCAAGGGGCAGGCGTCGTCGCTTTACCTGTTCTGCTATTACGTGGGATCGAGTATCGCCGGGACGGCAGGCGGGTTCTTCTGGCATTTTGCCGGGTGGAACGGGATTGGCGGATTCATTATCGCGCTACTGATCGGCGCGTTGCTGGTGGCGTTGAAGCTGGCGAAGTTGCCGCCGTTGGGGCATGTGGAAACCTGAGGCTACTTGCTTTATGTGGGAGCTGGCTTGCCTGCGATGGCGGCGGTGAATTCAACACCGCTATCGCAGCGATGCGGCGACCCGACAAGCCAGCTCCCACATTTTGTTTTGCGTTTTACTCGTGGTATTGCGCCGACAGTTCGTGCACTGCACGCAGGAACGCGCCCGCATGTTCCGGGTTCACTTCCGGCGTGATGCCATGGCCGAGGTTGAACACATGGCCGGTGCCCTTGCCATAGCTGGCCAGGATGCGCCCGACTTCCGTGCGGATCGCTTCCGGCTTGGCGTACAGCACAGTGGGGTCCATGTTGCCTTGCAGCGCAACCTGGTTTCCAACGCGACGGCGGGCTTCGCCGATATCGCAGGTCCAGTCCAGGCCCAATGCATCGGCGCCAGCATCGGCGATGCTTTCCAGCCACAGGCCGCCGCCCTTGGTGAACAGGATGACCGGAACCTTGCGGCCTTCGTGTTCGCGGATCAGCCCGCTGACGATCTTGCGCATGTAGGCCAGGGAGAATTCCTGGTACGCCGCCGCCGACAGGTTGCCTCCCCAGGTGTCGAAGATCTGCACCGCTTGCGCACCGGCCATGATCTGGCCGTTGAGGTAGGAGGTCACCGACTGCGCCAGCTTGTCCAGCAACAGGTGCATGGCTTGCGGGTTGTCGTAGAGCATGGCCTTGGTCTTGCGGAAGTCTTTCGACGAACCGCCTTCGACCATATAGGTGGCCAGCGTCCACGGGCTGCCAGAGAAGCCAATCAGCGGCACGCGACCGTTGAGCTCGCGGCGGATGGTGCTGACCGCATCCATCACATAACCGAGGTCTTTGTGCGGATCAGGGATCGGCAAGGCTTCGATATCGGCCAGGGTACTGACGACTTTCCTGAAGCGCGGGCCTTCGCCGGTCTCGAAGTACAGGCCCTGGCCCATGGCGTCGGGGATGGTGAGGATATCGGAGAAGAGAATGGCCGCATCCAGTTGTGGGTAGCGGTCCAGCGGCTGCATCGTGACTTCGCAGGCGAACGCAGGATTCATGCACAGGCTCATGAAGTCACCGGCGTGGGCGCGGCTGGCGCGGTATTCCGGCAGGTAGCGACCGGCTTGGCGCATCATCCACACCGGGGTGACGTCTACGGGTTGCTTGAGCAGGGCACGAAGGAAACGGTCGTTCTTGAGGGCAGTCATGTCGGCATCCGCAAAAAAAGTGCGGGCATTTTCTCAGAGCGCGACGCAAAAGGCACGGAATGCGCCGTGCCTTTTGTCTATCGGGTCAATTTGTCGCGGTGTCTTGCGGTATGACAGACACCACCAAACCCTATCTGGAATGGGGTTTGTGTGGGAGCTGGCTTGCCTGCGATGGCGGTGGTGAATTCACTATCGCTATCGCAGGCAAGCCAGCTCCCACAGTTGACCGTGTTTCAAATCAAACTTGAAGGTAATCCAGGATGCCTTCGGCGGCATTGCGGCCTTCGAAGATCGCCGTCACTACCAGGTCGGAACCGCGCACCATATCGCCACCGGCGAAGATTTTCGGGTTGCTGGTCTGATGCTTGTACTGGCCTTGCTCCGGGGCTACCACGCGGCCCTGGCTGTCGGTCTGGATTTCGAACTGCTCGAACCAGGGCGCCGGGCTTGGACGGAAACCGAAAGCGATGACCACGGCATCGGCCGGGATGATCTCTTCGGAACCCGGGATCGGCTCGGGGCTGCGACGGCCTCGGGCATCCGGTTCGCCGAGACGGGTCTCGACCACCTTCACGCCTTCGACGCGGTCTTCACCGACGATCGCAATCGGCTGGCGGTTGTAGAGGAATTTCACGCCTTCTTCCTTGGCGTTCTTCACCTCTTTGCGCGAGCCGGGCATGTTGGCTTCGTCGCGACGATACGCACAGGTGACCGACTTGGCGCCCTGGCGGATCGAGGTACGGTTGCAGTCCATCGCGGTGTCGCCACCGCCCAGCACCACGACCTTCTTGCCTTTCATGTCGACGAAATCTTCCGGCGACTTTTCAAAGCCCAGGTTGCGGTTGACGTTGGCAATCAGGAAGTCGAGCGCGTCATACACGCCCGGCAAGTCCTCACCGGCAAAGCCGCCCTTCATATAGGTGTAGGTGCCCATGCCCATGAACACCGCATCGTATTCGGCGAGCAGTTGCTCCATGGTGATGTCTTTGCCGATTTCGGTATTGAGGCGGAACTCGATACCCATGCCGGTGAACACTTCACGACGGTGACTCAGTACGGTTTTTTCCAGCTTGAACTCGGGAATACCGAAGGTCAGCAGGCCACCGATCTCCGGGTTCTTGTCGAACACCACCGGGGTCACGCCACCACGCACCAGCACGTCGGCACACCCCAGGCCCGCCGGGCCCGCGCCGATAATCGCAACACGCTTGCCGGTCGGCTTGACCTTGGACATGTCCGGGCGCCAGCCCATGGCGAACGCGGTGTCGGTGATGTACTTCTCCACCGAACCGATGGTCACCGCGCCGAAGCCATCGTTGAGGGTGCAGGCACCTTCACATAGACGGTCTTGCGGGCACACCCGGCCGCAGACTTCAGGCAGGGTGTTGGTCTGGTGCGACAGCTCGGCGGCGGCGAGGATGTTGCCCTCGGCCACCAGTTTGAGCCAGTTGGGAATGAAGTTGTGCACCGGGCACTTCCATTCGCAATACGGGTTACCGCACCCCAGGCAGCGGTGGGCCTGATCGGCCGAGTGCTGGGGCTTGAAGGGCTCGTAGATCTCCACGAACTCTTTCTTGCGTTGACGCAACAGTTTCTTCTTCGGATCTTTGCGCCCGACATCGATGAACTGGAAGTCGTTATTCAGACGTTCAGCCATGTTAAAACCTCATCAAACTGTTCAGGCGCATATCACTGCGGGTTGGCACGGATGCTGGAAAGCAACGATTTCAGGTTGGCAGCCTTGGGCTTGACCAGCCAGAAACGACGCAGGTAATCATCGAGGTTCTCGGCGAGTTCCCGGCCCCATTCGCTGCCGGTTTCCTCGACGTACTCGTCCAGCACGTGCTGCAAGTGGTTCCGGTAGGACTCCATGGCTTCACCGCTGATCCGCTGGATCTCGACCAACTCGTGGTTGACCTTGTCGACGAAGGTATTGTCCTGGTCGAGCACGTAGGCGAAACCGCCGGTCATGCCCGAACCGAAGTTGTAACCGGTCTTGCCCAGTACCGCGACAAAGCCGCCGGTCATGTACTCGCAGCAGTGATCGCCAGTGCCTTCCACCACGGTGTGGGCACCGGAGTTACGCACGGCGAAGCGCTCACCGGCAGTACCCGCGGCAAACAGCTTGCCACCGGTGGCGCCGTACAAGCAGGTGTTGCCGATGATGGCACTGTCCTGGGTCTTGTATACGCTGCCAGCCGGCGGGACGATGACCAGCTTGCCGCCGGTCATGCCTTTGCCCACGTAGTCGTTGGCATCGCCTTCCAGGTACATGTGCAGGCCACCGGCGTTCCACACACCGAAACTCTGGCCCGCAGTGCCCTTGAAGCGGAAGGTGATCGGCGCTTTCGCCATGCCCTGGTTGCCGTGCTTGCGCGCGATTTCACCGGAGATGCGAGCACCGATGGAACGGTCGCAGTTGCAGATATCCAGGGCGAATTCGCCACCGCTGGCATCGCTGATCGAGGAGCCGGCCATTTCGACCATTTTCTCGGCCAGCAGGCCCTTGTCGAACGGCGGGTTGCGGTCCACCTGGCAGAATTGTGGCTTGTCTGCCGGGATGTGATCGCTGCCCAACAGCGGTGTCAGGTCCAAATGCTGTTGCTTGGCGGTCTGGCCTTCGAGGATGTCCAACAGGTCGGTGCGACCAATCAGCTCTTCCAGCGAACGCACGCCCAGCTTGGCCAGCCACTCACGGGTTTCTTCGGCGACGTAGGTGAAGAAATTCACCACCATGTCGACGGTGCCGATGTAGTGGTCCTTGCGCAGTTTTTCGTTCTGAGTCGCCACGCCGGTAGCGCAGTTGTTCAGGTGGCAGATACGCAGGTATTTGCAGCCCAGCGCGATCATGGGCGCGGTGCCGAAGCCGAAACTCTCGGCGCCAAGGATCGCCGCCTTGATCACGTCGAGGCCGGTTTTCAGGCCGCCGTCGGTCTGTACCCGCACCTTGCCGCGCAGGTCGTTGCCGCGCAGGGTCTGGTGGGTTTCGGCCAGGCCGAGCTCCCACGGCGCACCGGCGTACTTGATCGAGGTCAGCGGCGAAGCACCGGTGCCGCCGTCGTAGCCGGAAATGGTGATCAGGTCGGCATAGGCCTTGGCCACGCCAGCGGCGATGGTGCCTACGCCGGCTTCCGCTACGAGTTTCACCGAGACCAGCGCCTGCGGGTTGACTTGTTTGAGGTCGAAAATCAGCTGCGACAAATCTTCAATCGAGTAGATGTCGTGGTGCGGCGGCGGCGAGATCAGGGTCACGCCCGGCACCGCATAACGCAGCTTGGCGATCAGGCCGTTGACCTTGCCGCCTGGCAATTGCCCGCCCTCACCCGGTTTGGCGCCCTGGGCCACCTTGATCTGCAGCACTTCGGCGTTGACCAGGTACTCCGGGGTCACACCGAAACGGCCGGTGGCCACCTGCTTGATTTTCGAGCTTTTGAGCGTGCCATAACGCGCCGGGTCTTCGCCGCCTTCGCCGGAGTTGGAACGCGCACCCAGGCGGTTCATGGCTTCGGCCAGGGCTTCGTGAGCCTCAGGCGACAAGGCGCCCAGGGAAATACCGGCGGAGTCGAAGCGCTTGAGGATCGATTCCAGCGGCTCGACTTCGGCGATATCCATCGGCGTGTCCAGGGTCTTCACCTTGAACAGATCGCGGATCATCGACACCGGGCGGTTATCCACCAGGCTCGTGTATTGCTTGAACTTGGCGTAGTCGCCCTGCTGCACGGCGGCTTGCAGGGTACTCACCACGTCCGGGTTGTAGGCGTGGTATTCGCCACCGTGCACGAACTTGAGCAGGCCGCCTTGCTGGATCGGCTTGCGCGCGCTCCAGGCTTCGGCTGCCAGGGCTTTCTGCTCGGCTTCGATATCGACGAAACGCGCGCCCTTGATACGGCTCGGCACGCCACGGAAGCTCAGCTCGCAGACCTCTTCGGACAGCCCGATGGCTTCGAACAATTGCGCACCACGGTAGGAGGTGACGGTGGAGATGCCCATCTTCGACAGGATCTTCAACAGGCCCTTGGTGATGCCCTTGCGGTAATTCTTGAACACCTCGTAGAGGTCGCCCAGCACTTCACCGGTACGGATCAGGTCGCCGAGTACTTCATACGCCAGGAACGGGTACACCGCCGAGGCGCCGAAGCCGATCAGCACCGCGAAGTGGTGCGGGTCACGGGCAGTGGCGGTTTCCACGAGGATGTTGGAGTCGCAGCGCAGGCCTTTTTCGGTCAGGCGGTGGTGCACAGCACCGGTCGCCAGGGACGCGTGGATCGGCAACTTGCCCGGCGCGATATGGCGGTCGGTCAGTACGATCTGAGTGCGACCGGCGCGTACCGCTTCTTCGGCCTGGTCGGCGACGTTGCGCACAGCGGCTTCAAGGCCGAGGCTCTCGTCGTAGTTCAGGTCGATGATCTGGCGATCGAAGCCTGGACGCTCCAGGGTCATCAGCGAGCGCCACTTGGCCGGGGAAACGACGGGCGAGCTGAGGATCACACGGGAGGCGTGCTCAGGCGACTCCTGGAAGATATTGCGCTCGGCACCGAGGCACACTTCCAGCGACATCACGATGGCTTCGCGCAGCGGGTCGATCGGTGGGTTGGTCACCTGGGCGAACTGCTGGCGGAAGTAGTCGTACGGCGTGCGCACGCGCTGGGACAGCACAGCCATCGGCGTATCGTCGCCCATGGAGCCTACGGCTTCGTAGCCTTGCTCGCCGAGCGGGCGCAGCACCTGGTCGCGCTCTTCGAACGTGACCTGGTACATCTTCATGTATTGCTTGAGCTGGTCGATGTCGTAGAAAGCCGAACCGTGGTCGTTGTCTTCCATGGTCGCCTGGATGCGCAGGGCGTTCTTGCGCAGCCATTGCTTGTACGGGTGACGCGACTTCAGACGGTTGTCGATGGCGTCGGTGTCGAGGATCTGCCCGGTTTCGGTGTCCACGGCCAGGATCTGGCCAGGGCCGACACGGCCTTTGGCGATCACGTCTTCAGGCTTGTAGTCCCACACGCCGATTTCCGACGCCAGGGTGATAAAGCCGTTGGTGGTGGTGACCCAGCGCGCCGGGCGCAAGCCGTTACGGTCGAGCAGGCACACCGCGTAGCGGCCGTCGGTCATGACCACGCCGGCCGGGCCGTCCCAGGGCTCCATGTGCATCGAGTTGTATTCGTAGAACGCCCGCAGGTCCGGGTCCATGGTCTCGACGTTCTGCCACGCAGGCGGAATGATCATGCGCACGCCACGGAACAGGTCGATGCCGCCGGTGACCATCAGCTCAAGCATGTTGTCCATGCTGGAGGAGTCGGAACCCACGCGGTTGACCAGCGGGCCGAGCTCTTCGAGGTCCATCAAATCGTTGGCGAACTTGGTGCGACGGGCCACGGCCCAGTTGCGGTTGCCGGTGATGGTATTGATCTCGCCGTTGTGGGCGAGGAAGCGGAATGGCTGGGCCAGCGGCCATTTCGGCAGGGTGTTGGTGGAGAAGCGCTGGTGGAACACGCAGATCGCGGTTTGCAGGCGCTCATCGCTCAGGTCTGGATAAAAGGCGGTGAGATCCGCCGGCATCATCAGGCCTTTATAAATGATGGTCTTGTGGGAAAAGCTGCAGATGTAATGGTCAGTGTCGGCGGCGTTGAGCACCGACGAACGACGACGGGACGTGAACAGCTTGATCGCCATGTCCTGGTCGCTCAGGCCGTCGCCTGCGATGAACACTTGTTCGATCTGCGGCAGGCGCTCCAGGGCCAGGCGGCCGAGTACGCTGGTGTCGATTGGCACTTTGCGCCAGCCGACCAGTTGCAGGCCGGCAGCAACGATCTCGCGGTTCATGTTCTCGCGAGCGGCTTCGGCTTTTACCGGGTCCTGGTTGAAAAACACCATGCCCACGGCGTACTGCTTGGGCAGGTCGGCCGCAAAATGCTCTTTGGCGACAGCGCGCAGGAACTGGTCGGGCTTTTGAATCAGCAAGCCGCAACCGTCACCGGTCTTGCCGTCGGCGTTGATCCCACCGCGGTGGGTCATGCAGGTCAGGGCCTCGATGGCCGTTTGCAAAAGGGTATGACTGGGCTCGCCCTGCATGTGGGCTATCAGGCCGAAACCGCAGTTATCCTTGAATTCATCGGGTTGGTACAGACCTGCTTTCATAGACACTTTCTCACCAGGCTGCCTCTTATATCGAGGCAAATTTCTTTTCAATTCAACCGGTTACCTTCCACGCCGAACGTACGCCGGCTTAGCGGGGGCAAAAGGGAGGTCATTGTACACACCGACACAGACGCTCACAAATTTAGCGACGAAATGTCGCAAATCTATGTCGCATTTATGAAAGGTTTAAAGCGATATGCTGTGCTAGTCAAAACTTTTTTAATTCTGACCGCTACGACTCAAAAGCTACTGTGGCGCAGACACCACAAAGCGCGCGGTCCTTGCGGGGGACTGCACGCCTTGCGATTGTTTTTTGAGGTGCCGGGAGGGCGGCCTGGGTAAGGCCGCCGGATCTTCAGCGAGTTGCTGCCAGTTCTTGTTGAACGCTGGCAACAGTGCGAGGCCAAGGTTTACCAGCCTGAACCTTCGCTGGCAAGGCCTTGATGGCAGAATCGGCTGCGGCGCGGCTCGGGAAGCTGCCGTAGGTGATCACGTAGAGAGGCTTGCCGTTGAGCACTTTCTTGAAATAACGGTACTGGCCGCCCTGCTCTTTCACGAACGCCTGGGCGTTGGCTTCAGAGCTGGTGCCGAGGATCTGCACCACGAAATTGCCGGTAGGCTGGCTGCTGTACCAGCTGCTGCCAGCGGCGCCGGCCTTGGCCACGGTAGCGGCAGGTTTTTCAGCAGGCTTGGCCGCGGGGGCCGGTGCCGGCTTGGCAACTGGTGCTGCGGGCTTGGCTGTCGCTACTGTCGGCGCCGGAGTCGGCTTGGCAACTGGCGCAACCGGTGCGGCAGGCGCTACTGGGGTTGCTGGCGTGCCGGCCGGTACGCCCGCTGGTGGCGCGGTGGTGGTCACGGTCGGCGGCGTGGCGCTGGAGCCTTCCACCGGCACGCCGTCATCGCCTTCGGAGATGCCACCGGCTTCTTCAGCCAGCGGGCCGCGCATTACAGGCTGGCCGACCATCGGCAGGTTGGTCGGTTGGCCGGAGTTGGCGAATTCGACATTTGGCGTGGGCTTGCCCAGTGGCAACTGCGCCTGCTCAGTTGGCGCGCCGGTTGTTGTCGGTGCCTTGTTGCGACCCGGGATCAACCAGGCGGCGGCTACAGCGACCACGACAACGGCGGAAATAGCCAATACGTGCTTCTTAGGCATAGTGAACCCCATCTTTGGACGCTTGACCGCAGAGCGGCTGGCAATCATGGCTTCGATCATCGCATCGCGGGCAACCTGGTTGATGTTTCCAGGCCAGCCATCGGAGCTTTCGTGAATATCAGAGATCTGCGCAGCGGAGAAAAGTTCGATACCGGCCCCTGCACCTTCGAGGCGCTGAGCCAGGTATTCGCGGGTTTCTTCCTCTTCGTACGGCTGCAATTCGATGACGTGGAACAGCTCTTGCTCACCGCTGATCTGCTCCAGATCGGCGATCAACGACGATTCGCCAAACAGGAACACATGCGGGCGGCCTTCCGGCGTGCCCGCGGCCAGCGCCAACAGCGCTTCCAGCGCGGATTCGTCAAGCTGCTCGGCATCGTCGACCAGCAGGTAGACTTCCTGGCCGGTCAGACCCAGTTGCACCACCTGTTTGAGAATCGCGTTCGGCTCGGCGTTGGATACGTCCAGGGCCTGTGCAACCTGGCGCAGTACACCCGCTGCGTCACCGGCGCCACGGGCCGATACCACCACGCTCTGCACCGATTGCTTGTTGGTGCTGGCGACCAGCGCCTGGCGCAGCAAGGTCTTGCCACTGCCCAACGGTCCCGTGACCACCAGCAGCAACTGGCTGTAGCGCGCCAGATGATGCAGTTGCCCCAATACCGGCTTGCGCTGGGCAGGGAAGAATTTGAAACCAGGTACCCGTGGAGCAAAAGGGTCATGGCTCAAGTGATAATGGCCGAGGAACGCCTCGTCGGCATGCAAACTAGTCATCGGGATCTTATTAACCTTTAAGCTGGGCCAGGGCGCGGTAATCCGCTCCCAGCGTGGCCTGTAAAATCTCTTTCGGATAATCGTCGGTCACCACCGCCTCGCCCATGTGGCGCAGCAGTACCAGTCGCAGTCGACCGTCGATCACTTTCTTGTCTATTGCCATATGTTCGAGAAAATCTGCCTCGGTCATCTCTGTGGGAGGGATGACCGGTAAGCCGGCGCGCTGGAACAGGCGGATACCGCGATCACGCTCCTGGGCGCTGATCCAGCCCAGGCGTTGCGACATCTCCAACGCCATCACCGTGCCAGCCGCTACGGCTTCCCCATGCAGCCACACACCATAGCCCATGTGCGTTTCGATCGCATGGCCGAAGGTGTGGCCCAGGTTCAGGGTAGCGCGCACGCCGGACTCCCGTTCGTCGGCATTGACCACCAGCGCCTTGGCGGCGCAGGAGCGGGAAATCGCTTCGGTCAAGGCCACCTGGTCGAGTGCGCGCAAGGCATCTACATGTTCTTCAAGCCAGCTCAGGAACGGCTCGTCGCAGATCAGCCCGTACTTGATGACTTCCGCCAGGCCCGCCGACAACTCGCGCGGTGGCAGTGTGTTGAGGGTAGCGGTGTCGATCAGCACGGCCTGTGGCTGGTAGAACGCACCGACCATGTTCTTGCCCAGCGGGTGATTGATACCGGTTTTGCCGCCCACCGAAGAATCGACCTGGGACAACAGGGTGGTCGGCACCTGGATAAAGTCCACGCCACGCTGGTAGCAGGCTGCAGCAAAACCGGCCATATCGCCGATCACACCGCCGCCCAGGGCAACCACGGTGGTTCGACGGTCATGGCGCGCAGTCAGCAGGCCATCAAAGATCAGTTGCAGGGTTTCCCAGTTCTTGTGGGCTTCGCCATCGGGCAACACCACGGAAATCACCGAATACGCCGCAAGGCTGCGGCTCAAACGCTCAAGATACAGGGGCGCAACCGTTTCGTTGGAAATGATCGCCACCTGCCGACCGGCAATATGCGGCGCGAGCAGTTCGGGCTGGTCCAACAGACCTTCGCCAATGTGGATCGGGTAGCTGCGCTCGCCTAGATCGACCTTAAGTGTCTGCATGTTTCCCCGCGTTGAAGATGTATTGACGACCGGCAATGTCGCAATCCGACATCACCTGATGGCTCTACGCCACACCTCACAAGGTTATGGCGCGCCGCCGAGAATAGCGCATTTCCGGCCAGGCTTTAACGGGGTGGCAACCGCTGCAGGCGCTCCAGAATATCAAGCACCACCATCCGAGGGGGTCGCTCATCGGTTTCCACCACCAGATCGGCGATTTCCCGATACAGCGGATCGCGCAGCGCCAGCAGGTCCCGCAGGGTTTTTTCCGGGTTGGCCGTGCGCAGCAACGGGCGATTGCGATCGCGGGCGGTGCGGCCCACCTGCTGCTCGACCGAGGCATGCAAATACACTACCCGACCACCGGCATACAGCGCTCGACGGTTTTCGTCGCGCATGACGGCGCCACCGCCGGTCGCCAATACCACGCCATCGCAGCCACACAGCTCGGCAATCATCGCCTGCTCGCGGTCGCGAAAGCCCAGCTCGCCTTCTTTATCGAAGATCCATGGGATATTGGCACCCGTGCGCAATTCAATTTCCTTGTCGGAATCTTTGAACGGCAGGCGCAGCTCTTTGGCCAGCAAACGGCCGATGGTGCTCTTTCCAGCCCCCATCGGCCCTACAAGAATCAAATTTCGCACAGAATCAACGACTCACAGCAATCGCCTGGTTATTCATGATACGCGGAGTCAGGAATACCAGCAGCTCGGATTTTTTCTCCGCCAGCACATCGCGCCGGAAAAGGCGGCCAAGATACGGCACATCGCCCAAAAATGGCACTTTATCTACCACTTTGCTTTGGGTATTGGAGAAAACCCCACCGATGACGATGGTCTCGCCATCCCTGACCAGCACCTTGGCGTTGACCTCGTTTTTCTTGATCGGCGGTACGTCATTGAGCCTGTTCAAGTAGTCGGGCTCATCCTTGGTGACCTTGACCGCCATGATCACGTGGTCGTCGGGGGTGATTTGCGGCGTGACCTCCAGCGAAAGCGAAGCCTCCTTGAACGATACCGAGGTAGCGCCCTGGGAGGTGGACTCTTGATAGGGAATTTCGGTGCCCTTGAGGATGCGTGCCGTCTCCTTGTCGGACGTGACCACCTTGGGCTGCGAGACGATTTCGCCGTTGCCGGTTTTCTCCATGGCTGTCAGCTCAAGGTCCAGCAGTAGATTGTCGGTGATGTAGGCCACGCCCAGACCCGAGGTACCGGTCAGCGAACCCAAATCGACAAACGGGGAGCCGGGCGGGTTTTGCGGCGGTTCGGCGCCGTCTGCCACGGGCTTGGAAACACCTGCGACACTTCCCCTGCCATGACTGAGCCGCCCACCCCAGCGCACGCCCAGGCTTTTGTCGTAGTCGACATTGGCCTCGACAATTCGCGCCTCGATCATCACTTGGCGTACGGGAATATCCAGTTGCGCCACGATACGCCGCAGCTCTTCGAGCCGTTCGCCGGTCTGGTAGGCGATGATGTTGTTGGTGCGATCATCCACCGCCACCGAGCCGCGCTCATCCGTGACGCCTTCAAAACCTGTGACCGACTGAAACAGCTTGGCCAGGTCCGCCGCCTTGGCATAGTTGACCTGCAGCAGCTCCCGACGCAGCGGTGCGAGTTCCGCCATCTGCTTGCGCGACTCCAGCGCCAGCAGTTCGCGAGCGGCCAACTCATCCGCAGGTGCCACCAGCAACACACCGGCTTTCACGCGCTTATCCAGACCTTTGGTTTGCAGCACCAGATCCAGCGCCTGATCCCAAGGCACATCCTTGAGCCGCAGGGTAATTGAGCCCTGCACTTCATCACTGGTCACCAGGTTGAGCCCGGCGACATCGGCGATTTGCTGCAAGACCGCCCGCAGGTCGATGTCCTGGAAATTCAGATTCAGCCGGGTGCCTGTATAGCTGACCGACGCTGCACTGTCGGGCGGCGGCAGGTGGATCAGGTCCAGGCGATTGGGCACAGCAGCAGCCATCGGTGCCGTGAACGCTATCCATAGCGCCACACCGAAGGACGAGAAAGTCCTTTTCATTGTTTGATTCCGTTATGAGTTGACGTTCAACACAAGGGTTCGCGGGCGTTCGAGCCAGCCGCCCTGTTCATCGGGAAACCGTTCGACCAAGTGGATAGACCCCTCTTGAATGGCCGTGACCTGGCCATGATCCGGCCCCAGGTAATCACCAATCGTCAGCCGGTGCACCCTGGATCCGGCACGCAGCAGGGCAAAAGCCTGCGCCCCCAACGACAGCGTGCCGACCATTTCGAACTGATCGATGTTCATGCCTTCCAGCAGCCCCCGTGGCCGAGCGAGATCCGGCGCAAGGGCCGGTCGCCCCGGCACGCGAGTTACTTGCAAACCGGGCGGCTGAAACGGGTCGCGCACAAACGATGGGGTGTAGACCAATGGCTGAGCCGGGTCGAACGCTTCGCGGGCCTTGGCGCTTTGCGTGGTACGCCGATAGGTCTTTGCCAGCATGTTCAGACGCAGCAAGGCGCCGTCATGCCCCAGTGCAACATCCTGCACGGTGACGACGCGCGGCAACCCACCCAGGGCACCGATGAATGCCGCCAGGTCGTGATACGCCCCGGTGGCGCCGATTTGCATGGGTTGCTCGATATAGAGCTGACGAGGCTCTTCATCCAACACCGTGATGCCCTCGACCCATACTCCATTGGCAACCGCCAATCGGGCGATGTCTTCAAGCAAGGCCGGCACCTCTGACTGGCCGGGCAATTGACGTAGAAGGCCTGTGACCTTGTCCTCCATTGCCCTGAACTGATCGGTGCGCGCCTCAAGGCTGGAGGCCAGTTCAGTTTTTTCCGCCAACTGCTGCTGTAGCGTTTGCTCCCGCGCCTCAAACCCGTGCAATCGCTCACGTGACGAGCTCAGGTAGGCAACCTCTCCTATCAGCAGCACCAGACCGGCCAGCCCACAGCCAAGCAGGACCTTGCCAGACAAGGGCCATTTAGCAGCGTTGTAGAAGAGCGTGGGAAAATCGAGCCTGGGCAGGCTCATGGTTGCGCCTCGCTGGATTCTCCCTGGCGCACCATCAGCTGAAATTCACTTTCGCCGCGTGCTCCATCGGCCTGCACACGCTGCAGACGAGTCGAGCTGGAGCCTTGGGATGACTGCTTGAGCTGCTGCATCAACCGGGCGATATCCTGGTTGCTTTCAGCCGTGCCGCGAATGCTGATGGTGTCACCGTTTGCGACCACCTCATGCAGATGGACACCTTCAGGCATTGCACGAGCCAATTGCTCGAACAGTCGGGCGCCGGAAGAGCGGGCGTCGTGCAGATCCTGCACCACCTTCATGCGTTCGGCCAGTTGCTGGCTTCGCTCCTGCAGGTCGTCGATGGTCCTGATCCGCGAATCCTGGGTAGCCACCTCCTCACCCAAGCGGCTATTGCGGCTCACTTGCCGATCTATCGCCTGGTCGATCACCTGGTCAGCCAGCCACACGGCCGCCATCGCCAGGCAGGCAAATGCCAGCAATAGCACCATGAAATACCTGCGCTTGCGCTCTGCCAGCGCCTGACGCCAAGGCAAAAGATTGATTCGTGTCATCCAGCGAAACTCCTCAGGGCCAACCCGCAAGCCACTCCCATCCCTTGGGCATCCACGGCCCATTGTGCACCATCGACTCGATGACCCGGCGTGAAGCTGGCAAAATCCTGACGGCAAGCGCGCTCCAATGCAAACCCTTCGACATCGACCACCCGCGGCACCAGCCCCGCCAGGGCTAAAACCGCCACTCGCGCCTGGACCTGCTCGCGCAGACAGGCCGCCAACATGACTTCAACCCACTGCGGCCCTTGGGCCGATGGGCCCTGGATCTGAAAGTCGATCGCAACCTCATCCAATGGATAAGGAATGAACTGGTCAGCTTCCATCTGGATCTTCCAGGCCATTTCTTCGTCGCGCAGGCCCGCATCCATCTCGATCAACCGCGTGATCACCGAAGGGCCCGCCACTGCCACAGCGGCGTGTCGAGCCGAAGTGCGCAGGCAGGATAACGCTTGTTGCAAGGCTCGCCCCACGCCCTCGACGTCCAGCAACGCGCCATCGACGACCGCATGGGCGGGCAGCGCCTGGGTGGCATAGCCCTGGACACTGAAACCACCCGATGAACGGCTCAGTTCGATCAGCTTGATACCGCTGTCATTGATGTCGACACCCAAGATGATGTCGGCTTTTCGCCTGAAAAATCCCTTTCCCATAAAACTCCCCAAAACTTTCCCTGTCATACCGGCTGTCATCTCGCTTGATTGCCGCCAGGCACCCTGCATTCGGTCGGCTTGTTCGAGGCACGCGAATGACGCCCCAAGCTGAAAAATGCTTTAATGCCCAGCGTTTTTTCCCGCTTTTTTATCTGCTGCCCGGGTCGATCCATCGTTTGCCATGCATCCCCGACGCGTAACTCATTCTTTTCTCTGGAAATCCAAAAGCCTTGATTCGTCTGCTGAAGTTTTTCGGGTACTCCATAGTCGCGATCGTCTGCGGGCTGCTGCTCGTACTCAGCGGGGCCTACCTCTACCTTAGTCCGGGTTTGCCCTCCGTAGAGGCCCTCAGAAGTATCCAGTTGCAGATTCCTTTGCGGGTCTACAGCAGCGACGAAAAACTGATCGCGGAGTTCGGCGAAATGCGCCGCACACCGATCCGTTTCGCCGACATTCCACCCAATTTCATCAGTGCATTGCTGTCGGCAGAAGATGACAATTTCGCCAACCACTACGGTGTCGACCCCAGCAGCCTGGTGCGTGCGGCCACTCAGTTGGTAAAGAGCGGACACATTCAATCCGGCGGCAGCACCATCACCATGCAGGTGGCGAAGAACTTCTTCCTCACCAGCGAGCGCAGCTTTTCGCGCAAAGCCACCGAGATCCTGCTGGCGCTACAGATTGAACGCCAACTGACCAAGGACGAAATCCTCGAGCTGTACGTCAACAAGATCTACCTGGGCAACCGCGCCTACGGCATTGAGGCCGCCTCCCAGGTCTACTATGGCAAATCGATTCGTGACGCCAGCCTGGCGCAGATGGCCATGATCGCCGGCCTGCCCAAGGCGCCGTCGCGCTTCAACCCACTGGCCAACCCGGCGCGCAGTAAAGAACGTCGCGACTGGATCCTGGGGCGCATGTACAAGCTGGGCAAGATCGACCAGGCCGCTTATGAAAGCGCCGTGGCCGAGCCCCTGAACGCCAGCTATCACGTGCCGACGCCGGAAGTGAATGCACCGTACATCGCCGAAATGGCCCGCGCCGAAATGGTTGGCCGTTATGGCAGCGATGCCTACACCGAAGGCTTTCGCGTGACCACGACGGTTCCGAGCAACTTGCAGGAAATCGCCAACAACTCCGTACACGAAGGCTTGATCACCTATGATCAGCGTCACGGCTACCGCGGCCCCGAGTCGCGCCTGCCGGGCAAGACCCTGAGTGCCTGGACCACCGAACTGGGCAAACAGCGCTCGATCAGCGGCCTGGAGCCGGCCATCGTCACCGAGGTGACCAAAGACGGCATTCAAGTGCTGACCCGCGCCGGTGAAGCCCACGTTGCGTGGGACAGCATGAAATGGGCGCGCCCGTTCCTGAACACCAACAGCATGGGGCCGATGCCCAAGCAGCCGTCCGACGTGGCCAAGGTGGGTGATTTGATCCGCGTGCAACGCCAGAAGGATGACAGCCTCAAGTTCAGCCAGGTGCCGGTCGCCCAAGGCGCCCTGGTATCCCTTGATCCGCAGAACGGCGCAATCCGCGCGCTGGTCGGCGGTTTCGCCTTTGAGCAGAGCAACTACAACCGTGCGATACAGGCCAAGCGCCAGCCGGGTTCAAGTTTCAAGCCATTCGTCTACAGCGCCGCACTGGACAACGGCTACACCGCCGCCAGCCTGGTAAACGACGCACCGATCGTGTTTGTCGATGAATACCTGGACAAGGTCTGGCGGCCGAAGAACGACACCAACACCTTCCTCGGCCCGATCCGCATTCGCGAGGCGTTGTACAAGTCTCGCAACCTGGTGTCGATCCGCCTGCTGCAGGCCATGGGCGTGGGCAAGACCATCGACTACATGACGCGCTTCGGCTTCGCCAAGTCGGACTTGCCGCCCAACCTGTCCCTGGCGCTGGGTACCGCAACCCTTACGCCGATGGAAATCGCCACCGGCTGGAGCACCTTTGCCAACGGCGGCTACAAGATCGCGCCGTACCTGATCGACAAGATCGAAAGCCGCAATGGCGACACCCTGTTCACCGCCAACCCGCCACGGGTGCCCGGTGATGTGGTCAATGGTGTGGCGGCAACCGATGGTCTCGCAGCACCGGGTAATGGCGGCATTACCATCGAGCCCACGCCAGGCACAGCGCCTGCGGCAACCGCCCCCGCGACCACCGAACCGCAAGCCCCGGCAGTTGCCGAGCGCATCGTGGATGGCCGTACCACCTATATTCTCAACAGCATCCTGCAGGACGTGATCAAGAAGGGCACCGGCCGCCGCGCACTGGCCCTGGGCCGCGCAGATATTGCCGGCAAGACCGGTACTACCAACGAATCCAAGGACGC
Source organism: Pseudomonas sp. OST1909 (assembly GCF_015277575.1). NCBI lineage: Bacteria > Pseudomonadati > Pseudomonadota > Gammaproteobacteria > Pseudomonadales > Pseudomonadaceae > Pseudomonas > Pseudomonas sp. OST1909. Next base: position 655,586 of record NZ_CP063780.1, on the reverse strand, counting down.
CTGGTTCTCTGGCTATAACGGCGACTACGTGACCACTGTGTGGACCGGCTACGACCAGCCTGAAAGTCTGGGCCGCCGCGAGTTTGGCGGCACCGTCGCCCTGCCGATCTGGATGAGCTACATGGGCGCGGCCTTGAAGGACAAGCCTTTGCACACCCAACCGGAACCGGAAGGCATCCTCAGCCTGCGCATCGATCCGATCAGTGGACGTGCGGCTTCGCCGAGTACGCCGAATGCTTACTTCGAGCTGTTCAAGAGCGAGGACACGCCGCCGTCGGTCAACGAGCTGGGCAACGGGGTTGTACCAGGCAGCCCGCTGCCGGCGGACGAAGGCGCGCCGATCGATTTGTTCTGACCCGATCCAAGACGCAACATAGATCCAAATGTGGGAGGGGGCTTGCTCCCGATGGCGGTGTATCAGTCAACTATTCATTGGCTGACAGCCCGCCATCGGGAGCAAGCCCCCTCCCACATTTGGCCTTCACAAATCTTTAGATAATTGTCACGCAGCAAAAAGCCCCGACTCGCGAGAGACGGGGCTTTTTGTTGGTGCGCTATAACGGCTTAGCCGTTGAACACATCATCCACGCTTTGCAGCGGGTAGTTCTTTGGATACGGCAGGGTTGCTACACCGGTCTCGATCGCGGCCTTGGCCACGGCATCGGAGATCAGGGTGATCAGGCGCTTATCCATTGGTTTTGGAATGATGTACTCACGACCAAATTCCAGCTTGGCACCACCGTAGGCGTCGCACACATCCTGAGGCACCGGCAGCTTGGCCAGTTCACGCAGGGCGTTGGCAGCCGCTACTTTCATTTCTTCGTTGATGCGCTTGGCGCGAACGTCCAGGGCACCACGGAAGATGAACGGGAAGCCCAGTACGTTGTTGACCTGGTTCGGGTAGTCCGAACGGCCGGTAGCCATGATCACGTCGCTGCGAGTGGCGTGAGCCAGCTCAGGCGAGATTTCCGGATCCGGGTTGGAACAGGCGAACACGATCGGGTTCGGCGCCATGGATTTCAGGCCTTCGGCGCTCAGCAGGTTCGGGCCGGACAGGCCGACGAACACGTCGGCACCATCGAGGGCGTCAGCCAGGGTGCGCTTGGAGGACGGGTGGGCGAACATCGCCTTGTACTGGTTCAGGTCGGTACGCTCGGACTGGATCACGCCCTTGCTGTCGACCATGTAGATGTTTTCCAGCTTGGCGCCCATGCTGATGATCAGCTTCATGCAGGAAATGGCCGCAGCACCGGCGCCCAGGCAGACGATCTTCGCCTCACCCAGGGTTTTGCCGGCGATTTCCAGGGCGTTGATCATGCCCGCCGCAGTAACGATCGCGGTGCCGTGCTGGTCATCGTGGAATACCGGGATGTCGCACTGTTCGATCAGGGCCTTTTCGATCTCGAAGCACTCAGGTGCCTTGATGTCTTCCAGGTTGATGCCACCGAAGGTGATGGAAATGCGCTTGACCGTGTCGATGAAAGCCTGCGGGCTCTCGGAATCGACTTCGATGTCGAAAACGTCGATGCCGGCAAAGCGCTTGAACAGCACGCCTTTACCTTCCATGACTGGCTTGGAAGCCAATGGGCCGAGGTTACCCAGGCCAAGGATCGCGGTGCCATCGGAAATCACTGCAACCAGGTTGCCCTTGCCGGTGTACTTGTACGCCAGTTCTGGGTCACGGGCGATTTCACGTACGGGCTCGGCAACACCAGGGCTGTAGGCCAGCGACAGGTCGCGAGCAGTGGCAGTGGCTTTGGTGAGCTCTACACTCAGCTTTCCTGGACGAGGATGGGCATGGTATTCGAGAGCGGCAGTTTTCAAATCAGACATATCGGCATTCCGCTTTTACTGTTGGTCGACGGACCGCCGAGGATACGCGTGTCGCAAAGTCCCTACAAGACTGGGCAGTCACAGGTGTCAAGGGCCCTGGGCTACGACTTTTGGCCAAGAGCCACGGGATACAAGGGCTCAACTGTTCACAATCGAAATAAAAAATGTCTACAATTTTTTATTCAATGCGTCGATTTCAGCATGCCTGGGTCGGTTATTGGCAGAAGCCAGCGTAATTGACCTCTTTTCAAACCCCCGCGGCGGGAGCGATCCTGCACCCAGCCGCGCGCTTCAATAGTGCGACCTTGCAGACCATTGAGCATGGCCGGATCGAACTGACTGATCAGTTCGGGGGCAATACGTAATACCAGTGCCCCCTGGATTTCAATCCAGATGCCACCGCGATTGCGCTCGATCTTGCTGACCCGGCCAGTTACCAGCGCAAACCCGGAGCGCTTGAGTTGCGCCACCGTTTGCACCGGCGATTGGCGCCACAGCCCCAGGCGCGCCTGGCGGGCGCTGTTTTCCGCCGCCTGCTGGCAGGTGGCGAGGTCTACATTCGGCGCCACCCCCACCTGGAAGCCCAAGCCCTCGGCGAGCAATTGCGCTTCCAGGTTCTCGCCATTGGCGCCGTAGAGGTGGGCCAGGGTGCGGCCGTAATGATCCTTGCCCTCGCGGCCAGACACCAAACCGACACGCCCATCACTGGCCTGCACCAATGCTTGTAGACGCTGGCGGGCGGCGACGGCAAACAGCTCGTCAGTACGGCCCTTCTTGCCGGTTTCCGGCGCATTGAGGCCGATCATCCGCACGCTGCGGCCATCCTTGAGGCGTACGGTGTCGCCGTCCACCACGCGCTGCACTTCTACCCGCGCCACGGAAGCGGGTGCCGGGCAGAACACCGCGGCCTGGGCGGTTGCCAGCCAAATCCCGGGCACAAAAAAGGCGCCCGCAAGGGACGCCTTTTTCAACAGCTGGCAAAAGCCCATAAGGCTTTTGAGCCTTACTCTGCTGGAGTAGCAGCAGGCTTCTTGCCGAAAGCACCAAAGCGATCTGCGAAGCGCTGTACACGGCCGCCGGTGTCCAGAGTTTTCTGCTTACCGGTGTAGAACGGGTGGCACTCGTTGCATACGTCAGTACCCAGTGGCTTGCACAGGTTCGAACGAGTTTCGAACTTGTTGCCGCAGCTGCAGGTAACTTCGATGGTTTCGTACGCTGGATGGATATCGGCTTTCATGGCACTTCCTCGGGCTAGCGTGCCGCCACTCGACACTATTGTCGAATACCGCACGTAATTAGGCCGCGGATTCTACCAGACCTTTTTAAACGCGCAAGCGGCGCTACTGGCCAAAAACCTCCTTTCATCAGAAAACCGTGGCATACCCAAGCCCTCCCCGCTCTGCTAGGCTCGCGCCCCTGCCCCACTGCCTGCCTTTATATGAGATGCCCCGCGTGCCCGACGCCATTTTGCGCCTAGCCCTGCCCTCCCCCCTGCGCCGCCTGTTCGATTACCGGGCCCCGGCCGGCGTGCTGCGGGCGCAGTTGCAGCCAGGGATGCGCGTGCGTGTGCCGTTTGGGCGCAGGGAAATGATCGGCATCCTGGTGGAGGTCGCGGATCACAGCGAGGTCCCGGCGGAAAAGCTCAAGCCGGCCCTGGCCATCCTCGACGCCACACCGCCACTGCCGCCGGCACTGTTCAAGCTGTGCCTGTGGACTGCGCAGTATTACCAGCACAGCCTGGGCGATACCTTGAGCTGGGCGCTGCCAGTGCTGCTGCGCCAGGGCGAACTGGCCGAAGCGCGCCAGGAACGTTTCTGGTCGATGGCGCCCGGTGCACGCCTCGACGACCCGCGTATCGCCCGCGCCCCGCGCCAGCGTGAAGCCCTGGCCACACTGGCCCAGCATCCCCATGGCGTCGCCCATCAGCTGTTAAGCAAGCTGATGCTGAGCAAAGACAGCCTCGACCTGCTGTTGGCCAAGGGACTGGTGCAGGTGGAAATCCGCAAGCACGCCCCGGACCCACGCCACGAACACTGGCTGGCCCAACCGGAATTGCCGCTCAACCCCGAGCAACGCGCCGCGTATGAGGCGATTCGCGCAGGGTTCGACAGTTTCCATGCGTTCCTGCTGGCCGGCGTCACCGGCAGCGGCAAGACCGAAGTGTATTTGCAACTGATCCGCGAAACCCTGCAGGCCGGCAAGCAGGCACTGGTGCTGATCCCGGAGATCAACCTGGGCCCACAGACCCTGGCGCGTTTCGAGCAGCGCTTCAACGCGCGCATCGCCCTGGTGCACTCGGCGGTCAATGACCGTGAGCGCCTGGAGTCGTGGCTGGCAGCGCGGGACGGCGAGGCAGACATCATTATCGGCACCCGTTCGGCGCTGTTCACCCCGATGAAAAACCCCGGGCTGATCATCATCGACGAGGAGCACGACGGCTCCTATAAACAGCAGGAAGGCCTGCGTTACCACGCCCGCGACCTGGCGCTGGTACGCGCACGCCAGGAAGACATCCCGATCGTGCTGGGTTCGGCCACGCCGTCCCTGGAAAGCCTGCATAACGCCTACACCGGCCGTTATGGCCTGCTACGCATGAACGAGCGCGCCGGCGGCGCCAAACAACCGCGCTTCCTGCGCCTGGACGTGAAAAGCCGCCCGCTGGACAGCGGTATTTCCGGTCCGATGCAACAGGCCATCGGCCAGACCCTCGCCGCGGGCCAGCAAGTATTGGTGTTTCTTAACCGTCGCGGCTTTGCGCCGACACTGCTGTGCCATGACTGCGGCTGGATGTCCGAGTGCGAGCGCTGCGATGCGCGCATGACCGTGCACCAGCGCCACGGCGAATTGCGTTGCCATCACTGCGGCCATGTAGAGCGGGTGCCACGCCATTGCCCGCAGTGCGGCAAGGTCGACCTGCGCCCGGTAGGGGCCGGCACCGAGCGCGCCGAAGAGCGCCTGGGCATTCTGTTCCCGGATTACCCGGTGCTGCGGGTCGACCGCGACAGCACGTCGCGCAAAGATGCAATGAACCAGTTGTTTGCCACCATTCAGAAAGGCCAACCGTGCATTCTGATCGGCACGCAGATGCTCGCCAAAGGGCACCACTTCCCACGGGTGACCCTGGTGTCGATCCTGGATGCCGACGGAGGTTTGTTCTCCGGGGATTTCCGCGCCAGCGAACGCATGGCGCAGTTGATCGTGCAGGTGGCAGGGCGCGCAGGACGGGCCGAAGAGCCGGGCAAGGTGATTATCCAGACGCACCTGGCCGACCACCCGCTGCTGATTCAACTGACGGAACAAGGCTATTTTGCCTTCGCCGAGCAGGCATTGAGCGAACGTCGCGCTGCCGGCTTGCCACCCTTTGCGCACTTGGCGTTGCTGCGTGCCGAAGCCCACAAACCCGGCCAGGCCGAAGGTTTCCTCGATCAAGCCTGCAGCGTGGCCGAACGTTTGCTGGGCGAGTTGGGCCTGACCGGCATCGAATTGCTCGGCCCTGTGCCTGCGCCCATGGAGAGGCGTGCCGGGCGTTATCGGGCTCAGCTACTCTTGCAGGCAACCTCCCGCGCACCGCTGCATCGACTGTTAAGTAGCTGGATGCTTGAGCTGGAGCAAATACCCAGCGGCCGACAAGTGCGATGGTCACTGGATGTAGACCCGGTAGATTTGTATTGACAGGCAAGCCACCATCCACATTTTGAAATGTGAACACCTTCAAATGTGGGAGGGGGCTTGCCCGCGATGAGGCCCGCAGGTCCGCCATCTAGTCTGAACGGTTGGCAAGCCCGCCCTCGCCACGGATAATGCCCAGCTTTTCCACCTGCGCATCGCGCGCCGCCGCTTGCGGTCGAAAGAGAACACCATGAAAGACACCATTCGCCAGCTGATCCAACAAGCCCTCACCCAACTCGTCAACGAAGGTGTGTTGCCTGAAGGCCTGTCGCCGGCGATCCAGGTGGAGAACACCCGCGACAAGACCCACGGCGACTTCGCCAGCAACATCGCGATGATGCTGTCCAAGCCGGCCGGCATGAAACCGCGCGACCTGGCGGAAAAAATCATCGCTGCACTGCCGGCTGACGCCAGTGTCACCAAGGCCGAAATCGCAGGCCCGGGCTTTATCAACTTCTTCCAGAACACCCAGGCCTTGGCTTCGCGCCTGGACGCAGCCCTGGCCGATGCCAAAATCGGCGCACACAAGGCTGGCGACACCCAACGCGTGGTCATCGACCTGTCGGCGCCGAACCTGGCCAAAGAGATGCACGTCGGTCACCTGCGCTCCACCATCATCGGCGACGGTGTGGCGCGGGTGCTGGAGTTCCTCGGCGACACCGTGATCCGCCAGAACCACGTCGGCGACTGGGGTACCCAGTTCGGCATGTTGATGGCCTACCTGCAGGAAAACCCGATCACCAGCAACGAGCTGGCCGACCTGGAAAACTTCTACCGCGCCGCCAAGAAACGCTTCGACGAATCCGAAGAATTCGCCGACCGCGCCCGTGGCCTGGTGGTCAAACTGCAAGCCGGCGACCAGGAATGCCTGGCGCTGTGGAACCGCTTCCGTGAGATTTCCCTGTCCCACTGCCAGGAAATCTACGAACTGCTCAACGTGAAACTGACCATGGCCGACGTGATGGGCGAAAGCGCCTACAACGACGACCTGATCAACGTGGTCAACGACCTCAAGGCCAAGGGCCTGCTGGTCGAGAGCAACGGCGCGCAGTGCGTGTTCCTCGAAGAATTCAAGACCGCCGACGGCGAACCCCTGCCGGTGATCATCGTCAAGGCCGATGGCGGCTATCTCTACGCCACCACCGACCTGGCTGCCGTGCGCTATCGCAGCGGCGTGCTCAAGGCCGACCGGGCGCTGTACTTCGTCGACCAGCGCCAGGCCCTGCACTTCCAGCAAGTGTTTGAAGTGGCCCGTCGCGCCGGTTTCGTCACCCACCCGATGCACATGGAACACATGGGTTTCGGCACCATGAACGGCGCCGATGGCCGCCCGTTCAAGACCCGCGACGGCGGCACCGTCAAGCTGATCGACCTGCTGACCGAAGCCCAGGAGCGCGCCTACAACCTGGTGAAGGAAAAGAACCCGGAGCTGGCCGAGGCCGACCTGCGCAACATCGCCCGCGTGGTGGGCATTGGCGCAGTGAAATACGCCGACCTGTCCAAGCACCGCACCAGCGACTACAGCTTCAACTTCGACCTGATGCTCAACTTCGAAGGCAACACCGCGCCGTACCTGCTGTACGCCTACACCCGCGTGGCCGGCGTGTTCCGCAAGCTGGGCAAGGACTTCAGCGAAGTCGAAGGCCAGATCGTGCTGGACGCCGCCCATGAACAGGAACTGGCGGCCAAGCTCGCGCAATTTAGCGAAGTGCTCAACAGCGTTGGCGAAAAAGGCACGCCGCACATCCTGTGCACCTATTTGTACGAAGTGGCCGGCCTGTTCTCCAGCTTCTACGAGAACTGCCCGATCCTGACCGCCGACGACGAAGCCCAGAAACAAAGTCGCCTGCGCCTTGCCGCATTGGCTGGACGCACCCTCAAGCAAGGCCTGGAACTCTTGGGCCTGGAAACTCTGGAGCGTATGTAAGTTGGCTGCCAAGAAAAAACCTGCACCCAAACGCGGCGCCAGCCGTTATCAGGCCCCGGCGAAGCAGCCGATCCCGGGCTGGCTGTGGATGGCCATCGGCCTGACGGTCGGTGCCTTCGTTGTGTTTCTGATGAAGCTGGAGCCTGGCCAGGGCGATGACGTCAAGCGCGTCAAACAGGAGCAGCAGAAGGCCACGAAAATTGCCGAGGCCAACAAGACTGCGCCAAGCCCGACCGCACCGGTGAAGCCGAAATACGACTTCTACACGCTGCTGCCGGAATCGGAAGTGATCGTGCCGCCCGACGCCGTGCCGGAGAAAACCCTGCCGACCCCGCAAGTGCCGACCACGCCAGTAACCCCAGCGGAAGCGGCGAAAATCGACACGGCTCGCGCCCAGGCTGCACTGGCCGGCATCACTCCGCCGCCAGCACCGCCAGTGGCAGCGACCAAGGCCGCGCCTGTGACCAAGTTCTTCCTGCAGGCCGGCTCGTTCCCGAAACAGGCGGATGCCGATCGTGTGCGTGCGCAGATCATTCTGTTGGGCCAATCGGTATCGGTTGAGTCCGGCACGGTGAAGGACGCGACCTGGTATCGCGTATTGGTAGGGCCGTTCAGCAACCGCGAACAACTGACCGTGGCGCAGAAACAATTGGCCGGGGCCGGGTTTAGCAACCTGTTGTTACAACAACGCCAGAGCCGCTGATTTCGAAGACATAGCAGAGCTAATGTGGGAGGGGGCTTGCCCCCGATGGCGGTATATCAGTCAATATATTCAGCGACTGACACACCGCGATCGGGAGCAAGCCCCCTTCCCACATTTGGTTTTGCGGTGTTCTTGAATAGGTGTCGGATCAATAAACACCACTCGTCCGCGCACCCGTCCTACGGTTGAAATCCCCCCCGCCACCCCCATATGAGTTCTCATCAGGGCATTTTCGCCCCGCTGCGTGGAGACTCTCCCCTTGACCACCATCGTTTCAGTACGTCGCCACGGCAAAGTCGTCATGGGCGGCGACGGCCAGGTTTCCCTGGGCAACACCGTGATGAAAGGCAACGCGAAAAAAGTGCGTCGCCTGTACCACGGCCAGGTACTTGCCGGTTTCGCAGGCGCTACCGCCGACGCCTTTACCCTCTTCGAACGCTTCGAAGGCCAGCTTGAGAAACATCAGGGCCACCTGGTGCGCGCCGCTGTCGAACTTGCCAAAGAATGGCGCACCGACCGCTCCCTCAGCCGCCTGGAAGCCATGCTCGCTGTCGCGAACAAAGATGCTTCGCTGATCATCACCGGTAACGGCGACGTGGTTGAACCCGAACATGGCCTGATCGCCATGGGTTCCGGCGGTGGCTATGCCCAGGCGGCAGCCAGCGCGCTGCTGAAGAAAACCGACCTGTCGGCCCGTGAGATCGTCGAGACCGCTCTGGGTATCGCCGGCGATATCTGCGTGTTCACCAACCACAACCAGACCATTGAGGAGCAGGACCTCGCCGAGTAAGCCGTAGGCTTATTCCCGCTTGAGGCCGCCAGACACTATGTCCATGACCCCCCGCGAAATCGTCCATGAACTCAATCGCCATATCATCGGCCAGGACGATGCCAAGCGCGCCGTTGCCATTGCGCTGCGTAACCGCTGGCGCCGGATGCAACTGCCCGAAGAACTGCGTGTTGAAGTAACCCCCAAGAACATCCTGATGATCGGCCCGACCGGTGTCGGTAAAACCGAAATCGCCCGGCGCCTGGCCAAATTGGCGAACGCCCCGTTCATCAAGGTCGAAGCTACCAAGTTCACCGAAGTTGGCTACGTGGGCCGTGATGTCGAGTCGATCATCCGCGACCTGGCCGATGCCGCCCTGAAGATGCTGCGCGAACAGGAAGTGACCAAGGTCAGCCACCGTGCTGAAGACGCAGCGGAAGAGCGCATCCTCGACGCCCTGCTGCCACCGGCCCGCATGGGTTTCAACGAAGACGCCGCACCGTCGTCGGATTCCAATACTCGCCAGCTGTTCCGCAAGCGCCTGCGTGAAGGCCAGCTGGATGACAAGGAAATCGAGATCGAAGTGGCTGAAGTGTCCGGCGTGGATATTTCTGCCCCGCCTGGCATGGAAGAAATGACCAGCCAGTTGCAGAACCTGTTCGCCAACATGGGCAAGGGCAAGAAGAAAAGCCGCAAGCTCAAGGTGAAAGAAGCACTGAAGCTGGTGCGCGACGAAGAAGCCGGGCGCCTGGTCAATGAGGAAGAACTCAAGGCCAAGGCCCTGGAAGCGGTCGAGCAGCACGGCATCGTGTTTATCGATGAGATCGACAAAGTGGCCAAGCGTGGCAACTCCGGTGGCGTCGATGTATCCCGCGAAGGTGTGCAGCGTGACCTGTTGCCGCTGATCGAAGGCTGCACAGTCAACACCAAGCTGGGCATGGTCAAGACTGACCACATTCTGTTTATCGCTTCCGGTGCGTTCCACCTGAGCAAGCCAAGCGACCTGGTGCCCGAGCTGCAAGGCCGCCTGCCGATTCGCGTGGAACTCAAGGCACTGACCCCTGGCGACTTCGAGCGCATCCTCAGCGAACCCCACGCCTCGCTCACCGAGCAGTACCGTGAGTTGCTGAAAACCGAGGGCCTGGGTATCGAGTTCCAGGCGGACGGTATCAAGCGTTTGGCGGAAATCGCCTGGCAGGTCAACGAGAAGACCGAGAACATCGGTGCCCGACGCCTGCATACCTTGCTTGAGCGCTTGCTTGAGGAAGTGTCGTTCAGTGCCGGCGACATGGCGGGTGCGCAGAATGGTGAAGCGATCAAGATCGATGCTGACTACGTCAACAGCCACTTGGGCGAATTGGCGCAGAACGAAGACTTGTCTCGTTATATCCTGTAAGCCTCACTCAATGTGGGAGTGGCTTGTGTGGGAGCTGGCTTGCCTGCGATAGCATCACCTCAGTGTTCCTGAAACACCGAGGTGCCTGCATCGCGGGCAAGCCCGGCTCCCACATTGGTCCCTCCCACATTTTGGGCCGGTTCCTTCAGGGTTATCTCCAATGTCGAAATTTCCTACCGCAGTAAACCTGCACAAAACCTCCAATACCCTTGGCCTGACTTACGGGCCGGGTGAAACCTACCAACTGCCCGCCGAATTCCTGCGGGTTCACTCGCCTTCGGCCGAGGTCCAGGGCCACGGCAAGCCCATCCTGCAATTCGGCAAGCTCAATGTCAGGTTGACCCAGGTCGAACCGGCCGGCCAGTACGCACTGAAATTGACCTTCGATGACGGCCATGACAGCGGACTGTTCACTTGGGACTACCTCTACCAGTTGGCCGTACGTCAGGACGCGCTATGGGCCGACTACCTGGCCGAGCTCAAAGCGGCCGGAAAAACCCGCGACCCGAGTGAGTCGGTCGTGCGGCTGATGCTCTAGCACAGGCATCTTGGTCTTTAGAGCGCATTTTCTAATTTCATCTGCTTGAATGCCCTGTCGCGTGGCCAATGATCGGCCCGCTTGCGAAAAAAAATAAACTCGGGTAACCAATGGAGCTGGCAAGTTCCCTGCATTTGACGATGCGGTATCAACGGTCACCCGGGTCGCAGTACCAGGCTGGTGTCGTGTATCGAAATTGGGTGCGCAGCAATCGCCGGTACTCGTCTTTCGGACAATGGAGCGTCGTAGATGAGTAACAAGAATAACGATGACTTGAAACGCCAGGCCTCGGAAAACACCCTGGGGCTGAACCCGATCATCGCGTTACGCAAAAAGGATTTATTGGCCTCGGCCAAGATGGTGCTGACCCAAGCCATCAAGCAGCCGTTGCACAGCGTCAAGCACGTCGCCCACTTTGGCGTCGAGTTGAAGAATGTGATGTTCGGCAAATCCCAACTGGTGCCTGAAGGCGATGACCGTCGCTTCAACGACCCGGCCTGGAGCCAGAACCCGCTCTACAAACGTTATTTGCAGACTTACCTGGCGTGGCGCAAGGAACTCCACGACTGGATCGACGACAGCAACCTGCCGGCACAAGACATCAGCCGTGGCCACTTCGTGATCAACCTGATGACCGAAGCCATGGCCCCCACCAACAGTGCGGCCAACCCGGCGGCGGTCAAGCGCTTCTTTGAAACCGGCGGCAAAAGCCTGCTCGACGGTTTGTCCCACCTGGCCAAGGACATGGTGCACAACGGCGGTATGCCGAGCCAGGTCAACATGGGCGCTTTTGAGGTCGGCAAGACCCTGGGCACCAGCGAAGGCGCGGTGGTGTTTCGCAACGATGTGCTGGAGCTGATCCAGTACAAGCCCATCACCGAGCAGGTACACGAGCGCCCACTGCTGGTGGTGCCGCCGCAGATCAACAAATTCTACGTATTCGACCTGTGCCCGGAAAAAAGCCTGGCGCGTTTCTGCCTGCGCAATGGGCAACAGACCTTTATCGTCAGTTGGCGCAACCCCACCAAGGCCCAGCGCGAGTGGGGGCTCTCTACTTATATCGAGGCGCTCAAGGAAGCGGTCGATGTGGTCACGGCAATTACCGGCAGCAAGGACGTGAATATGCTCGGCGCCTGCTCCGGTGGCATCACCTGCACCGCACTGCTGGGCCACTACGCGGCGCTGGGCGAGAAGAAGGTCAACGCCCTGACCCTGTTGGTGAGCGTGCTGGACACCACCCTGGACACCCAAGTGGCGCTGTTTGTCGACGAGCAAACCCTGGAAACAGCCAAGCGCCATTCCTATCAGGCCGGCGTGCTGGAAGGCCGCGACATGGCCAAGGTGTTTGCATGGATGCGCCCCAACGACCTGATCTGGAACTACTGGGTCAATAACTACCTGCTGGGCAACGAACCGCCGGTGTTCGACATCCTGTTCTGGAACAACGACACCACCCGCTTGCCGGCCGCTTTCCATGGCGACCTGATCGAACTGTTCAAGAACAACCCACTGGTACGCGCCAACGCCCTGGAAGTGTGCGGCACGCCCATTGACCTCAAGCAGGTCACTGCCGACATCTACTCCCTGGCCGGCACCAACGACCACATCACGCCGTGGCAGTCGTGCTACAAGTCGGCGCAGTTGTTCGGCGGCAAGGTCGAGTTCGTGCTCTCCAGCAGTGGGCACATCCAGAGCATCCTCAACCCGCCGGGCAACCCCAAGGCGCGCTACCAGACCAGCGAGGGCTTGTCGGGCAGTGCGTTGCAGTGGCAGGAGAACGCCACCAAGCACACCGATTCGTGGTGGCTGCACTGGCAGGTGTGGCAGGCGGAACGGGCGGGGAAGTTGAAAAAAGCCCCGGCGACATTAGGCAGTAAAACCTATGCCGCCGCCGAAGCGGCGCCAGGTACCTATGTACATGAACGCTAGGCATTCTTGTGATTGAAATGAGATCAGATGTGGGAGCTGGCTTGCCTGCGATAGCGATGGGCCTGCTCACTAATCGCTGCCTGAAAGAATGCCATCGCAGGCAAGCCAGCTCCCACACTGAACGGGTTCCTACAGACCAATAGCACCACTTCACAGGGCTTGAGCATGGCGCAACCGTTCATCTTCCGTACCATCGACCTGGATGGCCAGACCATCCGCACGGCGGTACGCCCGGGCAAGCCGCACTTGACCCCGCTGCTGATCTTCAACGGCATCGGCGCCAACCTTGAGCTGGTGTTCCCGTTCGTCCAGGCCCTGGACCCGGACCTGGAAGTGATTGCGTTCGATGTGCCCGGCGTTGGCGGTTCCTCGACGCCGAAGCGGCCTTATCGCTTCCCGGGCCTGGCCAAACTCACTGCGCGTATGCTCGATTACCTCGACTACGGCCAGGTGAACGCCGTGGGCGTGTCCTGGGGTGGCGCGCTGGCGCAGCAGTTCGCCTATGACTACCCGGAACGCTGCAAGAAGCTGATCCTGGCGGCCACAGCTGCCGGGGCCTTTATGGTGCCGGGCAAACCCAAAGTGCTGTGGCTGATGGCCAGCCCCCGGCGTTATATCCAACCCTCCCATGTGGTGCGCATCGCGCCGATGATTTATGGCGGCTCGTTCCGCCGCGATTTGAACCTGGCCGCCGAACATGCCAGCAAAGTACGCTCGGCTGGCAAGCTGGGTTACTACTGGCAATTGTTCGCCGGGCTGGGCTGGACCAGCATTCATTGGCTGCACAAGATTCGCCAGCCCACCCTGGTGCTGGCCGGGGACGATGACCCGCTGATCCCGCTGGTCAACATGCGCATGCTCGCCTGGCGCATCCCCAATGCGCAGTTGCACATCATCGATGACGGCCACCTGTTCCTGATCACCCGGGCTGAAGCGGTGGCGCCGATCATCATGAAGTTTCTCGAAGAGGAGCGCTTGCGTGCAGTGATACATCCGCGACCGGCGGTGTGAAGGACCACACCACCGCGCAAGTTGCCAGGAACCGACTATGGTTCTGGATTGGCGTGCCTGCTTGATGTCTTGACGAAGGAGTGTTGGCTCATGCGAGAAAGACCCGTGACGAACCCGGCGCCCACCCCCGCAGCGTTCATCAACGCACAAAATGCGATCACCGGCCTGCGCGGCCGCGACCTGCTGTCAACCCTGCGCACCGTCGCCGCGCACGGGCTGCGCAACCCGGTGCACACCGCCCGCCACGCCCTGGCCCTGGGCGGCCAACTGGGCCGTGTGCTGCTGGGTGAGACCGTGCACGAGCCCAACCCAAGGGACAATCGCTTCAGCGACCCCACCTGGACGCTCAACCCGCTGTACCGGCGCAGCTTGCAAGCCTATCTGAGCTGGCAGAAACAGACGCGGCAGTGGATCGATGACAGCACCCTCAGTGACGATGATCGCGCGCGCGCGCAGTTCGCCTTCGCCCTGCTCAACGACGCCGTCTCCCCTTCCAACACCCTGCTCAACCCGCTGGCGATCAAGGAGTTGCTCAACTCCGGCGGCAACAGCGTGGTGCGCGGCGTGAGTAACCTGTTCGAAGACCTGCTGCACAACAACGGTTTGCCCCGCCAGGTCAGCAAACACGCCTTCGAAGTCGGCAAGACGGTGGCGACCACGCCCGGTTCGGTAGTGTTTCGCAACGAACTGCTGGAGCTGATCCAGTACAAGCCCATGAGCGAAAAACAGTACGCCAAGCCGCTGCTGGTGGTGCCGCCGCAAATCAACAAGTACTACATCTTCGACCTCAGCCCGGCCAACAGCTTTGTGCAATATGCCCTTAAAAATGGCCTGCAAACCTTCATGATCAGTTGGCGCAACCCGGACGTGCGCCATCGCGAATGGGGCCTGTCCACCTACGTGGCGGCGATGGAGGAGGCACTGAATGTCTGCCGGGCCATCACCGGCGCCCGCGAGGTCAACCTGATGGGCGCCTGCGCCGGTGGCCTGACCATCGCCGCCCTGCAAGGCCACCTGCAAGCCAAGCGTCAGCTGCGGCGCATCTCCAGCGCCAGTTACCTGGTGAGCCTGCTCGACAGCCAGATCGACAGCCCCGCAACCTTGTTCGCTGACGAACAAACCCTGGAAGCCGCCAAGCGTCGCTCCTACCAGGAGGGCGTGCTGGACGGCCGTGACATGGCCAAGGTGTTTGCCTGGATGCGCCCCAACGACCTGATCTGGAACTACTGGATCAACAATTACCTGCTGGGCAAGGAGCCGCCGGCCTTCGACATCCTGTACTGGAACAACGACAACACGCGCCTGCCCGCCGCCTTGCACGGCGACCTGCTGGACTTCTTCAAGCACAACCCCCTGAGCCATCCTGGCGGCCTGGAGGTGTGCGGCACGCCCATCGACTTGCGCAAGGTCACGGTGGACAGCTTCAGCGTGGCCGGGATCAACGACCACATCACACCGTGGGACGCGGTGTATCGCTCCACCCAACTGCTGGGCGGCGAGCGGCGCTTTGTGCTGTCCAACAGCGGGCATATCCAGAGCATCCTCAACCCGCCGGGCAACCCCAAGGCCAACTACGTCGAGAACCTCAAGCTGAGCAGTGACCCGCGTGCCTGGTACTACGACGCCCGGCATGTCGAAGGCAGCTGGTGGCCGCAGTGGCTGGAATGGATACAACAACGCTCCGGGGTACAACGCGAAACGCTTACCGCCCTGGGCAACCAGAACTACCCACCGATGGAAGCAGCGCCAGGCACTTATGTGCGGGTGCGTTGAGCTCAACGATCACATTAAGAAGACTGGATGAAGACCCGCGACCGTATCCTTGAATGTGCCTTGCAGTTGTTCAACCACAAGGGCGAACCGAACGTCTCGACCATGGAGGTGGCCAATGAAATGGGGATCAGCCCCGGCAACCTCTACTACCACTTCCACGGCAAGGAGCCGTTGGTGCTGGGGCTGTTCGAGCGCTTTCAATGCGAGTTGGCACCATTGCTCGATCCTCCCGCCAATGCGCAACTGGAGGCCGAGGATTACTGGCTGTTCCTGCACCTGATTGTCGAGCGCATGGCCCACTACCGCTTCCTGTTCCAGGACCTGTCGAACCTGGCCGGGCGCCTGCCGAAGCTGGCCAAGGGCATTCGCAACCTGCTCACGGCGCTCAAGCGCACCCTGGCCTCATTGTTAGCGCGGTTGAAAGCCTCGGGGCAATTGGTCAGTGACACCCAGGCACTGGGACAGCTGGTGGAACAGATCACCCTGACCCTGCTGTTTTCCCTGGATTACCAACGGATTCTGGACCGTGAGGGTGAGGTGCGAGTGGTGGTGTACCAGATCATGATGCTGGTGGCCCCCCATCTGTTACCGACGGCGCGGAAGGCGACTGAGAAGTTCGCCTTGAAATATCTGGATGACACTGATTAAACATGTGGGAGCGGGCTTGCCCGCGATAGCGTTGGATCAGCCAATGCCTGTATGACTGACACTCCGCCATCGCGGGCAAGCCCGCTCCCACATTGGAAATGCAGCGTTTTTTAGGCTTGCATAAAAAACGCCCGGTCTTCGCAGACCGGGCGTTTTTTTGTGTCCCGGAAAAATCAGGACTGACTGGATGGCGTCGGGGTGACCGGCGTTGCAGTCGGGGTAGCAGCCGTATGCGTCGGTGCGGACACCGAGTTGGCGGTAGAAGCGGCCGGTGCTGGCGCCGCTGCCGGCTTGGCCGCTGCGGCAGGCTTTGCTGCTGCCGGTTTTTTCGCTACCGCAGGCTTTTTGGCCGCTGCAGGTTTGGCCGCAGGCTTGGCTGCTGGTTTCGCAGCAGCGGGCTTGGCAGCAGGTTTGGCAGCAGCGGTTTTAGCCGCAGGTTTGGCAGCCGGTTTAGCCGCAGGTTTCGCGGCGGCTTTAGCGGCCACTGGCTTAGCGGCAGGCTTGGTGGCCGGTTTGGCGGCAGCGGTTTTAGCCGCTGGCTTGGACGCAGGTTTCGCAGCGGCTTTGGCTGGTGCCTTGGCAGCGGGTTTTGCAGCCGGCTTGGCGGCGGCTTTAACCAGAGGCTTGGCGGCAGTTTTCGCGGCGGGTTTTGCAGCGGCTGTTTTAGCCGCAGGTTTGGCAGCCGGTTTTGCTGCAGGCTTGGCCGCGGCGGTCTTGGCAGGAGCCGCTTTGGCGCCGGTCAGTTTTTCAATTTGCTTGGTCAAGGTATCGACCTTGCTGTGCAGCGTCTTCAATTCAGCCTTGCTGGGTACGCCCAGTCGCGAAATTGCACTATTGAGGCGCTTGTCGAAGGTTTCTTCCAACTTGCCCCAAGTGTCAGAAATGCTCGACTTGGCGGAACCGGCGGTTGCCTTGGCCGCGTCCACTTTTTTACCGACTGTGCTCTTGGTCAACTTCTCGGCCTTCTCGCCGTCCTTGACCAGAGTCTCGAAGTATTTACCGCCGTCACTGCTAACCTTCGAGTACACGCCTAAACCAGCAAGCCAGATTTTGCGGGAATATTTTTCAACTTCCCCGACCCACGAGCTGCCTTCTTTCTGAGTAGTCTTTTTAACAGCCATCCCGATGTCTCCTTAGTGTTTACGCGCGACACGTTCGAGCAATGCCGTCAGCTCTTCGAGCTTAGCAGAGAGTGTCTCCACGTCATGTTTAGACGCAATGCCGATTCGATTCAAGGCACTTGCAACACGCGTGTCAAAAGCTTTTTCAACTTTATCCAGCTGAACTTCAACCAAGCCCCTGACGCCGGAGACGTTACTCTTTACTTGATCAATCTGACTGTTGGCGGCATCAAGTTGTTCAACTACAACTTTTTTACCTTTGCTTTCAACGCGTTGGCCGCTCTTGACCAGCTCTTTGAAGTATTCGCCGCCCTCGTTGCCGACCTTTGCATAGGCACCAAGGCCCGCCAGCCAGATCTTGCGGGCATAGCTTTTAACCTCACTCAGGGGGGTGGTTTGAACGTCGATTTTTTTCTTCAAAATAACTTTGGCCATGGTGCACCTCACGCAAAAAGGGTGGAGGACGGCCCGCAGGAGTTGAGGGCTTGGGCACAAAGTAGGGGTTAAAATTAGAATCGGCACCCTAAGTCAGGCCAACGCCTTATCCAAGGCTTTTTCGATTTCGGACTTGATCGTGCCACTCATGGCCGACATCAACAGGCCGAGTTCTACCTCGATGCGCAGCGAGTCATCGGCCACCGCGACCGTGCCCTTAACCCCGGAACGTTTCAGCTTCAGGGTATCGCCGGCCCATGAAGACTCCACACCATATTTATCCTCGAGTTTGCGCGCCAATTGCTCAGCCTTGGCCCGCGCCTGTTCTTTTCCCAGGGTATGTTCACGCTCAACGGTAATACGGGCCATTGCAATGACTCCTCTTTATAACGACTCGGAACACCCGCCATGCGGCAAATGGCCTCGGTGAGCCTCTATCTTACCTGCAGCCTTGCCAAGACAAAGTAGGCCTTGGGGATTATCATGTCCCGCATTCTCTTTTGGTGACAGCGATATGACTGATCAGCGCAAAGGCAGCGATGCCGAACCCACCACTCACTTCGGCTTCAAGAACGTCCCGGAAAGCCAAAAGGCGGAAAAAGTCGCTGAGGTGTTTCACTCCGTGGCGGCCAAGTACGACCTGATGAACGACGTGCTTTCCGGCGGCATGCACCGTCTGTGGAAGCGCTTCACTATCGAGTTGTCGGGCGTACGCACCGGCAACCGGGTACTGGATATCGCCGGCGGCACGGGCGACCTGGCCGCCAAGTTCTCCAAACTGGTCGGCCCCACCGGTCAGGTGGTTTTGGCCGATATCAACGGTTCGATGCTCAAGGTCGGCCGCGATCGCCTGCTCGACAAAGGTGTGGCCGGCAATATCGAGTTCGTCCAGGCCGACGCCGAGAAGCTGCCGTTCCCCGACAACCATTTCGACTGCGTGACCATCGCCTTCGGTCTGCGCAACGTCACTCACAAGGAGGACGCGATCCGCTCGATGCTGCGTGTCCTCAAGCCGGGTGGCCGCCTGCTGGTGCTGGAATTCTCCAAACCGACCAACGCGCTGATGTCCAAGGTCTACGACACTTACTCGTTCGCCTTCATGCCGCTGATGGGCAAGTTGATCACCAATGACGCCGAGAGCTACCGCTACCTGGCCGAATCCATCCGCATGCACCCCGACCAGGAAACCCTGAAGTCAATGATGGTGGAGGCCGGTTTCGACCGCGTGACCTATCACAACATGACCTCCGGCATCGTTGCCTTGCACCGAGGTATCAAACCCTGATGCTGCTCGCAGGCCTTCTCGCAAGCGTCGAACATGGCCTCAACCGTGTTCTGCGCCTGGACAGCACCGCCCTGGCACGGCTCGCGCACTTGAACGGCAAAGTCATTGCCGTCGACTGCCGCAGCCCCGCTGTGCAGCTGTTTATCCTGCCCAGCGATGAAGGCTTGCTGCTCGCCACTCAATGGGCCGCCGACGCCGACTGCACCTTGCGTGCACCGGCCTCCAGCCTGTTGCACCTGGCCCTGAGCCGCAACAAGACCGCCATCCTGCACAGCCCCGAGGTGGAGCTGGAAGGCGACAGTGCGGTGCTGATGGACCTGGCCGCCGTGCTGCAGGACCTGGAGCTGGATTGGGAATACGAACTCTCGCGCTGGATCGGCCCGGTCGCCACCCAGTTGCTCAGCGGGCACCTGCGCAGCCGCTCGCGCTGGTACCAGCAAGGGTTCGCCAGCCTGAACCAGAACCTCGCCGAATACCTGAGCGAAGAATCGCGCACCCTGGTTGGGCAACGGGAAGCGCAAGCGCGCTTTCGTGAGCTCGACAAGGCCAAAATCGACCTGGAACGCCTCGAGGCCCGCTTCGAACGCCTGAGCCGCTCCCTTGATCCAAGCGATAACGCATGAAGCTGCTCGCCGTCCGCCGTTTGTTTCGTATCCAGCGCGTCGTAATCCGTTACCGCCTCGATGACCTGCTGTTTGCCCTGCCCCTGCCCTGGTTCCTGCTGGCGGTGCGTTATGTGCTGCCGTGGCGCTGGTTCCCGCGCAAACAGCTGGAGCTCAGCCGAGGCGCGTGCCTGCGCCTGGCGTTGCAGGATCTGGGGCCGATCTTTATCAAGTTCGGGCAGATCCTCTCCACCCGCCGCGACCTGCTGCCTGAAGACATCGCCGACGAACTGATGCTGTTGCAGGATCGTGTGCCGCCTTTCGATTCGCAGCAGTCGATGGCGCTGATCGAAGAACAACTGGGCCAGAAGATCAGCGAGGTGTTCAGCCGCTTCGATGTCGAGCCCCTGGCCTCGGCCTCGGTCGCGCAGGTCCACGCCGCACAGCTCAAGACCGGCGAAGAGGTGGTGGTAAAAGTCATTCGCCCGGGCCTCAAGCCAATCATCGGCCAGGACCTGGCGTGGCTGTTTATCCTGGCTCGGGCGGCCGAACGTTTTTCTGCCGACGCGCGCCTGCTGCACCCGGTGGATGTGGTCGCCGACTACGAAAAAACCATCTACGACGAGCTCGACCTGCTGCGCGAAGCGGCCAACGCCAGCCAATTGCGACGCAACTTCGAAGGCTCGCAACTGCTGTACGTGCCACAAGTGTATTGGGACTGGTGCCGGCCGAAAGTGCTGGTGATGGAGCGCATCTACGGCGTGCAGGTCACCGACCTGGCCACCCTCGCCGACCAGCGCACCGACATGAAGATGCTCGCCGAACGCGGGGTGGAGATCTTCTTTACCCAAGTATTTCGCGACAGTTTCTTCCATGCCGACATGCACCCCGGCAACATCTTCGTCAGCACCGTCAATCCGTGGAGCCCGCAGTACATCGCGATCGACTGTGGCATCGTTGGCAGCCTGACCCCGGAAGACCAGGACTACCTGGCGCGCAACCTGTTTGCGTTCTTCAAGCGCGACTACCGCCGCGTGGCGCAGTTGCACATCGATTCGGGTTGGGTGCCGGCGGAAACCAAGCTCAACGAATTCGAAGCGGCGATCCGTACCGTATGCGAACCGATCTTTGAAAAACCGTTAAAAGATATTTCCTTCGGTCAGGTGCTGATGCGCCTGTTCCAGACGGCGCGGCGCTTCAATATGGAAGTACAACCGCAGTTGGTGCTGCTGCAAAAAACCTTGCTCAACATCGAAGGCCTGGGCCGCCAGTTGTATCCGGACCTTGATCTATGGAACACCGCGCAACCGTTCCTGGAGCGCTGGATGCGTGAGCGGATGAGCCCGAAGACCATGTTGGGCAACCTGCACAGCCAGTTCGAACAACTGCCGCACCTGGCCAACATGACCCGCGACCTACTGGAGCGCATGTCCCAGCCCCACGCCAAAGACCCCGAGCCGCCTTGGCGCAAGCGCAAGGACGACTGGTTCCTGCGCCTGCTCGGCGCCGCGCACCTGGTGGGCGGTGTGATGCTGGTGATCGGCGGGCCGCTGAATCAACTCGGTCACTGGCCAGCCGGAATCATGGTGGCGGTGGGTGTTTATCTGATCGTGCGTCGATAGCCAATCCGGTTATACACTGTCGCAAATTGCCGGAGCCGAACATGAAAAACTGGCTGGACGAGATCAAGTGGGACAGTGACGGCCTGGTGCCGGCCATTGCCCAGGACTACAAGACCGGGCGCGTATTGATGATGGCCTGGATGAACCGCGAAGCGCTGAGCCTTACTGCCACTGAGCAGCGCGCCATCTACTGGTCACGTTCGCGTGGCAGACTGTGGCGCAAGGGCGAAGAATCCGGGCACGTGCAGGTGCTGCATGAAATGCGCCTGGACTGCGACGCCGACGTGGTGATCCTGATGGTCGACCAGATCGGCGACATCGCCTGCCATACCGGGCGCCACAGCTGTTTCTATCGCGTCTTCGAAGACGGCGAATGGAAGACAGTGGACCCAGTGCTTAAAGACCCGCACGCCATTTATTCGGCAGGACACTGAACATGAGCGATACCCTGAACCGTGTGGCCCAGGTGCTGGAAGACCGCAAAGGCGCGGATGCCGACAGCTCTTATGTCGCTAGCCTTTACCACAAGGGTCTGAACAAGATTCTGGAAAAACTCGGCGAAGAATCCGTCGAGACCATCATTGCGGCCAAGGACGCGCAAATCAGCGGTGATTACAGCGATGTAATCTATGAGACCGCCGACTTGTGGTTCCATAGCCTGGTCATGCTTGCCCAACTGGGGCAGCATCCACAGGCCGTGCTGGATGAACTGGACCGTCGCTTCGGCTTGTCCGGGCACGCCGAAAAGGCCTCGCGCCCGTCCGCCTGATTAACCAAGACTTGAGGATTTGCAGCATGGGCATTTTTGACTGGAAACACTGGATCGTCATTCTGGTGGTGGTTGTTCTGGTGTTCGGCACCAAGAAACTGAAAAACCTCGGCACCGACGTCGGCGAGTCGATCAAGGGCTTTCGTAAAGCCATGAACGACGACGAGAAACCCGCCGAGCCAAGCGCAAACCCGGTGCCACCGGCACAGCCTGTGCACCCGCAGGCCGCCCAGCCGATCACCGAGCGTCGTACCTTCGACGTGCAGGCTGAAAAAGTCCAAGAGCCGACCCGCAAAGACTCGTGAGCACTGACTAATGTTTGGTATCAGCTTCTCTGAACTGCTGCTCGTCGGCCTGGTGGCCCTGCTGGTACTGGGGCCGGAACGCCTGCCCGGTGCCGCACGCACCGCCGGCCTGTGGATCGGGCGCCTGAAACGCAGTTTCAACGCGATCAAACAGGAAGTTGAACGGGAAATCGGTGCCGACGAGATCCGCCGGCAATTGCACAACGAACATATCCTGTCGTTGGAGCAGGAGGCGCGCAAGATTCTTTCCCCGGTGCAGGAGCCGGCCAAGCCGGTCACTCCGGTGGCCGAGCAGAGCATCGCGCCGGTCCCCGCTGCAGAACCCGTGCCCGCCCCCACAGAGCCCGCGCCGACACCCGTTACGTCGCCCGCGCCCCATGACCCTACATTGCCGCCGCGAGCCCCATGAGCGCTGATAAACCGGAAAACGACCAGCACATGCCGCTGGTCTCGCACCTCACCGAGTTGCGTACCCGCCTGCTGCGTTGCGTAGCGGCCATCTTCATCATCTTTGCCGGGCTGTTTGCCTTCACCCAGCAGATCTACACCTTCGTTTCCACACCGTTGCGCCAGTACCTGCCTGTCGGCGCGACGATGATTGCCACCGACGTGTCGTCGCCGTTCCTGACGCCATTGAAGCTGACCATGATGGTTTCGCTGTTCCTGGCGATCCCGGTGATCCTGCATCAGATCTGGGGCTTTATTGCGCCGGGCCTGTACAAGCACGAGAAGCGCATCGCAGTGCCGTTGCTGGTGTCGAGCATCCTGCTGTTCTATACCGGCATGGCCTTCGCCTACTTCCTGGTGTTCCCGCTGATCTTCAAGTTCTTCGCCGCCGCCACCCCGGCCGGCGTGGAGATGATGACCGATATCACCAGCTACCTCGACTTCGTGATGACGCTGTTCTTCGCCTTTGGCGTGGCCTTCGAAATCCCGGTGGCGGTGGTGTTGCTGGTGTGGATCGGAGTGGTCGACGTCAAGTACCTGAAGAAGATCCGCCCGTACGTGATCATCGGCTGCTTCGTGGTCGGCATGATCCTCACGCCGCCGGACATCTTCTCCCAGACCTTGCTGGCCGTGCCGATGTGGATGCTGTTTGAAGTGGGCATCCTGTTCAGCGGCTTGATCAGCAAGCGCGGCGAACACCCGGACGACCAGCCTGCCGACGACGACCAGCCGCCAGCGACCCAGCCGTGAACCTGCTGCTGCTGGAAGACGCCGACTTCATCGCGGCCGACCGCGTGGTGCTGCGTGATCGGCGCCTGGTGCATATGCAGGAAGTCCACCGCGCCGCTGTAGGCGACAACCTGCGCGTGGGCCGCATTGGCGGGCTGATGGGCAATGCCCAACTGCTGCGCCTGGACGCAGGCGAAGCCGAGCTGCAAGTCAGCTTCGACCAACCGCCGCCGCCAAAGCTGCCCCTGACACTGCTGCTGGCCCTGCCCCGCCCGAAGATGCTGCGCCGGGTGCTGCAAACCGTGGCGGCCATGGGCGTGCCCAAGGTCGTGCTGGTCAACAGCTACCGCGTGGAAAAAAGCTTCTGGCAGACCCCATTCCTGGAGCCCGAGGCGGTTCGCGAGCAACTGATCCTCGGCCTGGAACAGGCGCGGGACACGGTGCTGCCCGAGATCATTATCGAAAAGCGCTTCAAGCCGTTTGTCGAAGATCGCCTGCCGGCCATGACTGCCGGCACCCTGGGCCTGATCGGTCATCCCGGTGATTACCCTGCGTGCCCTCGGGGGCTGGATGAGCCGGTAACACTGGCAATTGGCCCGGAAGGCGGCTGGATTCCCTATGAAGTCGAGCTGCTGACCAAGGCCGGTTTGCAACCGGTGCAGCTTGGTGCGCGCATCCTACGGGTTGAAACCGCCGTGACGGCCCTGCTCGCCCGACTGTTCTGATATCAAATCCAAAAACACCGCAACCTAAATGTGGGAGGGGGCTTGCCCCCGATAGCGGTGTATGAATCACTGAATGTGGTGGCTGACACTCTGCCATCGAGGCATAGGTATCTACACAACTTTGGGCATTGCGCCGAACCTGTGGCGAGGGAGCTTGCTCCCGTGGTGACGGACAGCCGACGCTTATCTACCTGACATCCTACGATCAAACTGTGAGTGCTGGCTTGCTCGCGAAGGCGGCCTGACAGCCGACACAGTTATACCGAGTACATATCCATTCCTGCGGTAACGGCCACTTGGGGTTCCGCCCTGACGGCGGCTCACTTTTGAAAAGCGCAAAAGTAAGCAAAACGCTCTTGCCCCACCACTCGGCACCTCGCCCAGGCTCGGTGTGCCCGTAATCCGCCAGTGATTTGGGGGGCCGCCGCCACGCGCCATCCATGGCGCGGGGCGGCTAAACCGGCATCCCTGCCGGTTTACCCCCCAAATCCCTGTCGAATTCCGGCCAGCGTGGTTTGACGGGGCGCCTGAGATCAAAAGCAGATCAAGATCAAGAGCGGCTCGCTTCGCATCGTGGTTACCATTGGCGACTACAAAGTTGTGTAGATACCTATGGCCATCGGGGCAAGCCCCCTCTCACATTGGATCTGTGGCGCTACAGAATCCTATGCCCATGCCGATAGCCTCTGAATAAGTCCAAGCCTTGTTCCAGGGGAGTTCGCAGCATGTATCGTTGGTTAGCCGAGAAACTGGGGAATGTAAGCGTCAACCGAAAGCTGAGCGTCGGCTTTGGCCTGGTGTTGATCCTGACGCTGTTGATCACCTTTACCGGCTGGACCGGCCTGGGCGACGTGATCAATCGCGGCGATAAGCTGGGTTTTATCTCCAGCCTCAATGGCCTGACCAAAGACCTGCGCCTGGCGCGCCTGGACTTTGATATGCGCCGCGGCGAACAAGGCACCGACGCGGTCACCGGCCTGATTACTCAGTTGGACAATGGCCTTGAAACCGCCGCGCAGTTAATCGAACAGCCCAATGACAAGGCCCTCGTCGAACAACAACAGGAAGCGTTGAGCCAATACAAAAAAGCCTTCGCGGCCATGGTCCAGGCGGGCCTCAAGCGTGAGGGCGCGCGCAGCAAGCTCGGCGACACCGCCGACAATGCCGTGGCCAAAACCAACGAGATTGAAAAAAGCCTCCTGCAAGGCGACAGCGTCACCCAGTTCAACAGCGTGGTTGACCTGGCCAAGCTGATCCAGCAAGCGCGCTTCCAGGTACGCGGCTACACCTACAGCGGCAAAGTCGAGGCCGAGCAACCGGCCCTTGATGCCATCGACAATGCCCTGAAGAAAATCACCGAACTGCAAAGCCAACTGCCAGCGCCCTACCAGGCCAACCTGCAAGAGGCTGGTGTCTCACTGCAAGCCTATCGCGCCGCCGTCAGCCAATATCGCGACTCCCAGGTGGCCAGTGCCGCCGCACTTAAAATCATGAGCGCCCAGGGCGATATTCTGCTGGGCCATAGCGAGAAACTCACCACGTCGCAAACCGCAGTGCGCGACCACGATGTGGCCCAGGCCAAGTATCTGTTGCTGCTCGCCACCGTACTGGCGATGGTCTTCGGCCTGTTCGCAGCCTGGGCCATCACCCGCCAGATCGTCATCCCGCTGAACCAGACCCTCAAGGTCGCCGAGCGCGTGGCCTCCGGCGACCTGAGCCACAACCTGGACTCTGGCCGCCAGGATGAGCTGGGCCAGTTGCAACGCGCCATGCAGAGCATGACCGTGGGCCTGCGCGCGTTGATCGGTGGTATCAGCGACGGCGTCACCCAGATCGCCAGCGCGGCCGAGCAGTTGTCGGCCGTGACTGAACAGACCAGCGCGGGGGTCAACAGCCAAAAGGTCGAGACCGATCAGGTCGCCACCGCCATGAACGAAATGGCCGCCACCGTGCAGGAAGTTGCACGCAATGCCGAGCAAGCCTCGGAAGCTGCTGTGGCCGCCGACCAACAGGCCCGTGAAGGTGACAAGGTGGTCGGCGAAGCCATCGCCCAGATCGAACGTCTGGCGACCGAAGTCGGCAACTCCACCCTCGCCATGGGCGACCTGAAGCGCGAAAGCGACAAGATCGGCAGCGTGCTTGACGTGATCAAATCCGTCGCCCAGCAAACCAACCTGCTGGCGCTGAATGCGGCCATTGAAGCGGCGCGTGCCGGGGAGGCCGGGCGTGGCTTCGCGGTGGTGGCCGATGAAGTGCGCAGCCTGGCCCAGCGCACACAGAAGTCCACCGAAGAGATTGAAGAGCTGATCGTCGGCCTGCAAAACGGTACCCAGCAGGTGGCCTCCATCATGGACAACAGCCGTGGGCTGACCGACAGCAGCGTTGAACTGACTCGTCGCGCCGGCAGCGCATTGGCGAATATCACCCGCACGGTTTCAACCATCCAGGCGATGAACTCACAAATCGCCACCGCCGCCGAGCAACAGAGCGCCGTAGCCGAAGAGATCAACCGCAGCGTGTTGAATGTGCGTGACGTATCCGAACAGACGTCCTCGGCCAGCGAAGAAACCGCTGCGTCGAGTGCAGAACTGGCGCGCCTGGGCATTCATCTGCAAGCATTGGTCGGCCGCTTCAGGGTCTGACACGCTCACACCAGGGAGTGACCCTGCTGGGTGCTCCCTGCAACTTGTGAAATTTCCTACACGTCTTTCAGGTCAACACTTACGCGCCCCGTGCCGAAAAGATTTAGCGTTCCCACTCCTCCTGACCTGCGTCAGTCGGACTGCGAGACGCTTTCTCTTTGCTGATGGAGGTGCATCATGTTTCGACCACTGACCCGCGTATTGGGCAATACCAGCGTCACCCTCAAGCTTATCCTTGGCTTCGGCCTGGTGCTGGCACTGTGCATTGCTGTCGCCCTGACGGGATGGCAGGCACTGAACGACTCGCTCTTTCGTGCACAAACCTTGACCACCCTTTCTCGATTGGCCGTGACCGGTGAAGAACTACGCGCCGAACGGATTGTGTACCGCACCCTCAATGAACCGACGAACTTCGACAAGATCGGCCGGCACATGGAAAAAATCGACGGTTACCTGGTCGAGTTGGCGGATCGCCTGAAAATCCAGGCACATCTGCAGCAAGTCCAAGACTCCAGTCGCCTCAGCGCGCGCTTCAAGACCGCACTGGGCGGGCTACCCACCTTGATGCAACAACGTGAGCAAGCGCAGAAGGGGCTCACCAGCAGTTCTGTGGCGGCCAGCGACACCCTTGGACAATTTTCCAGTGACTTGCCCGACCAGAACGATGAGAAAGCCTTGGATAGCGTGGAAAACCTGCGCCTGGCCTTGGAAAAAGCCGAAGACCGCGCCAAGACACCGGCATGGGCCGCAGACACACTGCAGATTTACACCCAAGGCGTGGACGACGCGCTCAAGGCCCTCGACGGTGCTCAGTCTGCCGTGACGGCTTTAGCGGTCGACAGCACCGCTCTGAACAGCGCCCTGCTCGACTATCGCGCCCAACTCAACCGCGTCAAGGACGCGCAGGTCACTGTTGAAAACACCCAGAATCAACTGGAGCAGTGGCTGGACCAGTTACTCTCGCAAAGCGACCGCCTGAGCGAGGAACAGACCCTGCAACGCGACAAAGAAGCAGACTTGGCTCGCCTGATGTTGCTCTACGTGACAGGCGCAGCGCTGCTGCTCGGGGCCCTCGCCGCCTGGCTGATCGCCGGCCAGATCGTGCGGCCGTTGCGCCAGGCGCTGCTGACAGCCAACCGCATCGCCGAGGGCGACCTGAGTCACGATATCACTACCTCGCGGCGCGACGAACTGGGCCAATTGCAACGCAGCATCGGCCAGATGACGCTCAACCTGCGCGCCCTGATCGGCGGTATCAACGACAGCGCCCGCCAGATCGCAAGCGCCGCCGAGCAACTGTCCGCCGTCACCGAGCAAACCCGCGCCGGGGTCAATGGCCAGAAACTGGAAACCGAGCAAGTTGCCACCGCTATGAACGAAATGCTCGCTACCTCCCAAGAGGTCGCTCGTCATGCAGAGCAAGCCTCGATTGCCGCCACTGAGGCTGATCAACAAGCGGGTGTGGGCGACCAGGTGGTGGGCGAAGCGATTACCCATATCGAACATCTGGCCGAGCAGATGAACCGCTCGAGCCTGGCGATGCAAGGCTTGCAACAGGAAAGCCAGAAGATCGGCAGCGTGCTGGAGGTGATCAAATCGGTGTCCGAGCAAACCAACCTGCTGGCCCTTAACGCCGCTATCGAAGCGGCACGCGCGGGTGAGGCAGGTCGTGGTTTCGCCGTAGTGGCCGACGAAGTACGCACCCTGGCCCAGCGCACACAGCAATCAGCCGAGGAAATCGAGGTATTGATCGAGGGTTTGCAGCGTGGCACGCAACACACCGCCGATATCCTGGACAACAGCCTCAGCCTGACCGACAACAGCGTGGAGCTGACGCGCCGCGCAGGCGCAGCCCTTGCCAACATCACCCGTACGGTATCGGTGATTCAGGAGATGAACCCGCAGATTGCCGCAGCAGCCGAGGAGCAAAGCGCGGTAGCCGAAGAGATCAACCGCAGCGTACTGAAGGTCAAGGATGCGTCGGAACAAACTTCGACCGCCAGTGAGCAGACGGCGGCGGCCAGCATTGAGCTAGCGCGCCTGGGCACAGACCTGGCGCGCTCGGTAGGCCGGTTCAAGGTCTGAGCAGTTACAACACCTGGCGCAGGAAGGCTTGGGCGCGCGGGTCTTTCGGCGCTGCGAAGAATTCGGCGGGTGCTGCGTCCTCCAACAGTTTGCCATGGTCGAAGAACAGCACCCGGTCCGCCACTTCGCGAGCAAAGCCCATCTCGTGGGTCACGCAGACCATGGTCATGCCTTCCAGGGCCAGGGTCTTCATGACGTCGAGGACTTCGCCAACCATTTCCGGGTCGAGCGCCGAAGTGGGCTCGTCAAACAGCATCACCTTGGGCTCCATGGCCAGCGCCCGGGCAATCGCAACCCGCTGCTGTTGGCCGCCAGACAGGCGCGATGGAAACTCATGGGCCTTCTGCGCGATGCCCACCTTTTCCAACAGAGCCAGCGCCTTGGCCTCGCGCTCTTGCTTGCCGCGCTTACGCACGACCTTTTGCGCCAGGCACAGGTTTTCCAGCACGGTCATGTGGGGGAACAGGTTGAAATGCTGAAACACCATGCCGACTTCACGGCGATAGGCGTTCACATCGGTTTTAGGATCGGCCAATTGCAGGCCATCAATGCTCACCGAGCCCGAGTCGAACGCCTCCAACCCATTGAGGCAGCGCAGGAAGGTGGACTTGCCGGAACCGGACGGGCCAATGACCACCAGCACTTCGCCCTTGGCCACCTGGGTGGTGACGTGATCAACCGCGCGTACCACATGCCCACGGGTGTCGAAGACTTTTACCAGATCGCGCACTTCAATCACTTTGGGCGAGCCTCCGCTCAAGCCGGCTGGCCATTTTCGACAGCGGCAGGTTGATCAGCAGGTACAGGCCTGCCACACAGAACAGGATCTCGAATGGCGAAAACGAGGTGGTGATCACTTCGCGGCCACTCTTGAGCAATTCGGTAATCGCAATCACCGACACCAGGGACGTGTCCTTGACCAGGCTGATAAATTGCCCGGCCAGGGGTGGCAGCACGCGCTTGAAGGCTTGCGGCAACACCACATGGCGCATCGACTGGCTGGCGCTCAAGCCCAAGGAACGCGCCGCTTCATCCTGGCCACGGGTGATGGACTGCACGCCGGCGCGGACGATTTCGGCCACGTAGGCGCCGGTGAACAACGATAGCGCGGCGATCCCGGCAAACTCCCGGGACAGGTTGAGCACCGTGCCGATGAAGAAATAGAAAATGAAAATCTGCACCAGCAGCGGCGTACCGCGCACCAGTTCGACGTAGATCGTCGACAAATCCCGCAGGGTCGGGTTTTTGGAGAGCCGGCACAAACCGGTCGCCAAACCTATCGCCAAGCCCAAGATGCCGGACACCACTGACAGCCACAACGTGGTCCACAAGCCCCACATCAACGGCCCCAGCGCCCACTGGCGGGTCACGCCGACCACATCGCCTTCAGCCACATCATCACCGCGCGCCACTTGCAGGCTGTTGTCGGCAACTGTGAGCTTTTGCTCGGCCCCCGCGTCGTTGCGCAGGGTGACTTCGGCCACATCGCCTTTACGCACCAACTCGACCACGGTGGAAATATCCGCGGCGCGCTGGGAGGTTTCGGCTTGATAGGCGAAGTATTGCGGTACGCGGTTCCAGCGCCATTCGTAGGACATCAACGAGGTGGCGTAGTACAAGGCGCCAGCCAGGCCGACCAGCACGACCACCGTCAGCAGGTGCCAGGGCCATTGGGCTTTTTTCTGTTTCATTTCACTTTCCGGATATGTGTTGCCTGATAGGCCGCCATCGGGGCAAGCCCCCTCCCACATTTGATGTGTAAATACAGTCAAATGTGGGAGCTGGCGTGCCTGCGATGCAGGCAACTCGGTGTCAGGCCTTATTCCATGTCCTTGAGCCACTCGGAGCTCTTGAACCACTTGTCATGGATGCGATCGTAGGTGCCGTCGTTACGGATCTGGTGCAGGAAGTTGTTGATGAAGTTGATGCTGTCGTAATCGCCTTTCTTCAAACCGAACGCCAGGGGTTCAAAGGTGAAGGGTTCTTCCAGGAACACCAGCTTGCCGTTGCCGACTTTCTTCTCGGCTACTACGTTGTACGGCGCGTCATACACAAAGGCATCAGCCTTGCCGTTGACCACATCCAGCACGCCTTCCTGCTCGTTGTCGTAGCCGTGGTACTTGGCCTTGGAAATCAGCTTTTTGGCGACCATCTCACCGGTGGTGCCGAGCTTGGAGGTCAGACGGTATTTCTCATCGTTCAGGTCTTTGTAGGACTTGATGGTGCCTTCCAGGTCCTTGCGGATCAGCAGGGTCTGGCCGACCACGATGAAGGGTTCGCTGAAGTTCAGGCGCAGGTTGCGCTCCTGGGTCAGGGTCATGCCGCTGCCGATCATGTCGAACTTGCCGGTCAGGAAGGCCGGGATGATGCCGTCATAACCGGTGGACACCAGCTCCAGCTTGACCCCCATGGACTTGGCCATGGCCTTGAGGATGTCGACTTCGAAGCCGATGATTTCACCGCGCTTGTCAGTCATTTCGAACGGCATGTAGGTCGGGTCCATGCCGACTTTCAACGTGCCGCGCTTGACCGCATCGTCGATGGCACCAGCCTGGGCCGCAGTGGCAGCGACCATCGCGGTGACGCCGAGCATCAGCATCGAAAGATACTTTTTCATCATCAAGACCCCTGAACGATTCTTATAAGGTCGGCGCACAAAAGGGCTGCGCCATTTCGGGATGCGATCCTAACCCACTCGTTGTCCGTCACAAAGGTTTCACCGGTAAATGTTGTCGGCGTATGTCGTAAAAGTCCTACGGCGGTGCAGTCAAGCGCAGGGGTAGATGCGTTTACGTAGCCCCTCGACAATTGATTGATGTGTAAGTAGTTATGACGATCACTCAATCTCTGCCATCCAGGCCGTGTCCCTGAACCACTTGTCATGCAGGCGATCGTAGGAGCCATCCTGAGCGATCTGATTGAGAAAGTGATTGATCCAGTTGAGGCTGTCGTAATCACCCTTTTTCAAACCAAACGCCAGGGGCTCAAAGGTGAAGGGTTGTTCCAGTGTCAACAAGGCGCTGTTCTGCGGCCGGCTCATCGCGATCAGGTTGTAGGGCGCATCATGGATAAACGCATCGAACTTGCCTTCCACGACCTGCCGCACACCGTCTTCCGGGGTCGTCACCGTGCCCAGTTGAGCAGCCCCCAGAAAACGCTGGGCTGCTGCCTCTCCGGTCGTGCCCTGGATAGTCACCACCCGGTAGCTGGCGTCGTCCAGCTCTTCGATGCTGGAAACGATGCCGGCCAGGCGGGGGTGCAGCAGCACGGTCTGACCCACCACAATGAAAGAGTCGCTGAAGTTGAGCTTCAGGTTGCGCTCTTGGGTGACGGTCATGCCACTGCCAATCAGGTCGAATTTCTTCGCCATCAACCCCGGGACCAAATCCGTATACGGCACTGCAATCAGCTCAAGCTCCACGCCTAGCGCACGGCTCATGGCGCGCAGCAAGTCAATTTCAAAACCGACGATGCGCCCCTGCTTATCGAGCATCTCGAAGGGCACGTAATTGGGCGTGGTCCCCACCTTCAACACGCCGCGACGAACAGCATCGTCCAGGGCGCCCGCACTCAGCAGACCCGCGTAAGCCCATAGGAAAACGCTAACCAGCAATACCGAACAATACCTTTTGATCATGAATGCCCCCGTGGCGAGTCAAATTTTGGGGGCGATGCTAACCCAGCGACAGGCACCACAATACGCCTCGATCAAAGGTCTTTTGTTTCGAAATAACAAGGAGTTAGGGATAAAAGGAAGCGACTGTAAACGCTGTAGGACCAGCGTCTGCAGCGCCCCCGAGGCGAACCCTCGGGGGCGTCTGAATCAGGCCGGTTGGGCCTGCGGCGACTGCGGTTGCAGAGGCAGCAATGGCGCGTGCGGATCAGCCTTGATCGAAGCACGCCAGGCACCGAGCCACTCGGCATGACCTTCGTTCCAGACCTGCTCATGCAGGCGAGCCAGGGCTACCGGGTCGCTGAGCAGGGCCAGGCGTTCGCTGTTGTTGAGGCCGGCAGGGCCGACTTTCAACGCATGGCGAACGCGCTCAATGCGCAGGTACTCGATCGGCTCGGCCTCACGGTGACGCGAGGTCGCCAAGGCACAGGCCAGGGCGTTCTGCTGCGGGTCGACCACCGAACGCACGAAACCGTCATTGAGGGCGTGCCAACGGTTTTCGTGGGTGTACTTCTCGGTCGACAGCAGCGCTTGCGGCGGATTGTATTCCTCGGGGATCAGGAACAGGCTCTCGTCACGGGACTTGAGGCCCAGCTTGACCCGGCTGGAAATCACCGACACCGGAATCGACAGCATCAGCGAGCCGACAATCGGCACCAGCCACCACAGGAAACTTGGGTTCAACCACACCACCAACAGCGCCCACAGGAAGCCGAGAATGGTTTGCGGGCCGTGACGCTTGACCGCTTCACTCCAAGGCGTGGAGTCGTCGTCACGCTGCGGCGAGTTCCAGGTGGCAGCCCAACCGAGGAAAGCGGCGAGGACGAAACGGGTGTGGAAAATCATCCGCACCGGCGCCAGCAGCATGGAGAACAGCATCTCCAGCAGCATCGACAAGGTCACCTTGAACTTGCCGCCGAACTCCTTGGCACCCTTGGCCCAGATCAGAATGATGCTGAGCAGCTTGGGCAGGAACAACAGCACGATGGTGGTGGAGAACAGCGCCACCGCCTTGTCCGGGTGCCATTGTGGCCACAGCGGGTACAACTGGCGCGGCGCCATGAAGTACTGCGGCTCCATCAGGGTGTTCACCGCCAGCAACGCCGTGGACAACACCAGGAAGAAGAACCACAACGGCGCCGACAGGTAGGACATCACGCCGGTCAGGAACACCGCACGGTGCACCGGGTGCATGCCTTTAACCAGGAACAGACGGAAGTTCATCAGGTTACCGTGGCACCAGCGACGGTCACGCTTGAGTTCGTCCAGCAGGTTCGGCGGCAGTTCTTCGTAACTGCCCGGCAAGTCGTAGGCAATCCACACGCCCCAGCCGGCACGGCGCATCAGCGCGGCTTCAACGAAGTCGTGGGAGAGGATTGCACCAGCGAATGCGCCCTTACCTGGCAACGGCGCCAGGGCGCAGTGCTCGATAAACGGCTTCATGCGGATAATGGCGTTGTGACCCCAGTAGTGGGATTCACCCAACTGCCAGAAGTGCAGGCCGGCGGTAAACAATGGGCCGTATACGCGGGTAGCGAACTGCTGCATACGCGCATACAGGGTGTCCATGCCCGACGCCCGCGGCGCGGTCTGGATAATCCCCGCATCCGGCGTGGCTTCCATCAGGCGTACCAGGCTAGTCAGGCATTCGCCGCTCATCACGGAGTCAGCGTCGAGAACGACCATGTATTTGTAGTCGCCACCCCAGCGACGGCAGAAGTCGTCGAGGTTGCCGCTCTTGCGCTTTACACGACGGCGGCGGCGGCGATAGAAGATCTTGCCAAAGCCGCCAGCTTCGCGGCACACGTCGAGCCAGGCTTGCTGTTCGGCGATGCAGATGTCGGCGTCATTACTGTCGCTGAGCACAAAGAAATCGAAGCGATCCAGGTCACCGGTGGCGGCTACCGATTCGAACGTGGCACGCAAACCTGCAAATACCCGCGGCACGTCTTCGTTGCAGATCGGCATCACCAGTGCAGTGCGCGCATCCTTCGGAATTGGCTCGTTACCGGCACTTTTACCGGAGATGCGGTATTTATCGTGACCGGTCAGCAGTTCCAGGAAGCCCATGAGTGCGGTCCAGAAACCGGCCGAGACCCAGCAGAACAGAATCCCGAACATGATCAGGATGCTGGTTTGCAGCGCGTAAGGCATTACCTGAGTGGCGGTTTGCAGCAGGGTCTGGTTGCGGATCTCATCGAAGTCGACCAGCGACCAGCCCTGGTACGGCATGATGCCTTTCATGTACCAGCCGGCGACAATGGTCTGGCCCAGCATCAACACCAACAGGATATAGCGACGGATCGAACCCACGGTACGCCAGCGGGCAGCGGGCAGTACGCGCTCATCCTTGGGTGGCTTGGGCGGGTTGGTGCGACCCGTCATCCGGCGCCAGCCGCGCACCAGGATGTTGGTGCGCCAAGGCTCGGGCACCACTTTGGTCCGGCGGATCGGCGGCGTGGCTTTAAGGCACACGCGACCGCTGGCGTCGAGCGCCAGCATCTCGGCGTCTTGCAGCTCTTCGGCGCTGTTGAGGGTCAAGCGACGGCCGACCGAAGCCTGGGCGGCCTCAGTCGGTGCGTCGAAAGTCGACGACGACAAGCGTTCGTGCAATTCGCTGAACGAGTTGCAGCCCGCCAGCTCGGCGCGCTGCTCAGCGGTCAACGGGAGGTGCGCCAGATACTCGCTCAGAGTCTCTGGCCGGACATTTGAATTACTCATCGGCAGGCAACTGATAGCTCCAGGTTTCGGTCAGGACTTGTTCGGTCTTGGCCGGCTCCGGTGTGGCTGGGGCAGCTTCTGGCTGCGGGTCTTGCTTGTCTTTTGCGTCTTTCCTGGCCTGTTTCTCGTGCTGCTTGGCCAGGACTTTGTCAGCCTTCAACACGTGATTGGAAACCGGCTCAGGCGCTGGTTGCACCACATCCTGCACCAGTGCCGCACGCATTTCGGTCGGTTTGCCTGCGTCCTTGATCTTCATGCGCAGGGTCAGGCGCCAGCCTTTGGTGTGTTCGTTGTAGCGCACACTGTTTTCAACCAGTTCGGCGTTGTCGCCCACGCTCACCTGGCTGCGCACCGGGGCGTCCGGCAGCAGTTTCTTCAGGGCCGGGCCCTCGAAGTCCACCAGGTAGGCCACGCTGCCATCGGGCTGACGGATCAGGTTGGATTGCTTCACGTCACCGGTAGAACGCAGGGTCTGCTTGACCCAGGCGCTGTCCGGCGAATGGAATGCAGCGTCGTCCAGGGTCCAGTGCAGACGGTAGGCGATGTCCAGCGGCTTGCCGACTTCCGGCAGTTCGGCCGGGCTCCAGAACGCCACGATGTTGTCGTTGGTTTCATCGGCAGTCGGGATCTCTACCAGGTCAACGGAGCCTTTGCCCCAATCGCCTTCAGGTTCGATCCAGGCGCTTGGGCGCTTGTCGTAGTTGTCGTCCAGGTCTTCGTAGTGGCTGAAGTTGCGGCCACGTTGCAGCAGGCCGAACCCACGCGGGTTCTCGACGCTGAAGTTGCTGACCGACAGGTGTTTAGGGTTGTTCAACGGGCGCCAGATCCATTCGCCATTGCCGGCGTGGATCGACAGGCCGCTGGAATCGTGGAGCTCGCGACGGTAGTTAAGCACCTTGGAAGGCTGGTTGGCGCCGAACAGGAACATCGAGGTCAACGGGGCAACCCCCAGCTTGCTGACCTTGTCGCGCAGAAACATCTGGGACTTCACATCGACCACGGTGTCAGTGCCGGGCCGCAGGATCAGACGATAGGCACCGGTAGCGCGCGGCGAGTCCAGCAGGGCGAAGATCACCAGGTGCTTGTCGCCCGGCTTTGGACGCTCGATCCAGAACTCGGTGAACCGCGGGAACTCTTCACCGGACGGCAGCGCGGTATCGATAGCCATGCCACGGGCAGACAGGCCATACACCTGGTCCTTGCCGACGACGCGGAAATAGCTCGCGCCGAGCATGGTCATGATTTCGTCTTGCTTGTCGGCCTTGTTGATCGGGAAAAGCACACGGAAACCGGCATAACCCAGTTGCTCGGTAGCTTTGGGATCAAATTTCACGTCACCGAAATCGAAGCGAGTCGGGTCGTACTTGATTTCATGCACGCTGTCAGCGGTGACTTCATTGATTTTCACCGGCGTATCGAAATGCATACCCTGGTGATAGAAGGACAGCTTGAACGGGGTGTTCTGATCGGCCCACTCGGCTTTTTCGTTGCGGAAACGAATCTTCTGGTAGTCAGCGAATTTCATTTCGCGGAATTCGTTCGGCAGATTGCTGCGCGGAGCTTCGTATTTCTGCCCGGCCAGCTCTTTTGCCTTGGCCGACACATCATCCAGACTGAATGCCCACAGTTGACCCGCGCCGAACAGGCAAAACAGGGCAGAGCCCGTTACCAGTGCGTTTCGTAACCGTTTGGCAGACAATTTTGGTGCATTACAGGGACTAACAATCACGAGCAACCCTCGCCGAAAACAGATCAAAAAACCAACGGCCAGCTATCTATATGCCAGGTTGGCGAGCAATGTTCCGACTCCCCCAAGGCAAAATGATTCCCCAAAGGCTATCGGACAAGGCTCTACCTAAGTCAAAAATGGACCAAACAACGCTGATCCCCGTAGCGCGCGATTATCTAGTAGCCCGCGAGACAACGCATCAGGGACAGCGAAGTATTTGTAGCGAAAACCTGCGTTTTTAGGCATTAAAGTCGTTTTTCATACATTCATGTCTGTAAGAGGAAGGTCACAGGGCCATCATTGACCAAATGCACCTGCATATCAGCGCCAAAACGCCCTGACGCCACCTTGCCATGCAATTGTTGCGCTTGTAACAACAAGTGCTCAAAAAGCTCCGCTCCCAGGGCCGGAGGGGCCGCGGTGGAGAAGCTTGGCCGCAGCCCGCTCTTTGTATCCGCCGCCAGGGTGAACTGCGACACCAGCAGCAACCCGCCGCCGATATCCTTGAGCGAGAGGTTCATCTTGCCCTCGGCGTCACTGAACACCCGGTAGTTAAGCAGCTTGTGCAACAGTTTGTCGGCGCTCTCGGGCGTATCTGTAGGTTCTACGGCGACCAGCACCAGCAAACCTTGGTCAATCGCCCCCACGACCTCACCGGCCACTTCGACGCGGGCGCCACGCACCCGCTGCAACAGGCCCTTCATGCTTCTTCAGGCGGCAGATCAAGCAGGCGCCGTGCCATCTCGCCGGTGGCGCGCACCAGCGCGTCGGTGATGCCCGGCTCGGACGCGGCGTGACCCGCCTCGCGAATCACCTGCAATTCACTGTTGGGCCAGGCCTGATGCAGCTCCCAGGCGTTATCCAGCGGGCAGATCATGTCGTAGCGACCATGGATGATGATGCCCGGCAGATGGGCGATCTTGTGCATATCGCGAATCAGCTGGTTGGGCTCCAGGAAGGAGTTGTTGGTGAAGTAATGGCACTCGATGCGCGCAATGGACAGTGCGCGTTGCGGCTCGGAAAAACGCTCCACATGCTGGGGGCTCGGGCACAGCCCCAACATGCGCCCTTCCCAACCGGACCAAGCCTTGGCCGCATGCATCTGGGCGATCTGGTCGTTGCCGGTCAGGCGCTTATGGTAGGCGGCGATCATGTCGTGGCGCTCTTCCACCGGGATCGGCGCCAGGTAGTCCTGCCAGTAATCCGGGAACAGGCGGCTCGCGCCCTCTTGGTAGAACCAGTGAATATCCTGCGGGCGGGCCAGGAAGATGCCGCGCACGATCAGGCCAAGCACACGCTCTGGATGGGTTTGTGCGTAGGCCAGGGCCAGGGTTGAACCCCAGGAGCCGCCGAACAGCACCCATTTGTCGATGCCCAGGTGCTCGCGGATGCGCTCAAGGTCGGCGACCAGATCCCAGGTGGTGTTGTTCTCAAGGTTGGCGCGAGGGGTGGAGCGCCCGCAGCCACGCTGGTCGAAGGTGACGATGTGGTAGAGGTTCGGATCGAAGTAGCAGCGGCTCTGGGCGTCGCAACCGGCACCTGGCCCCCCGTGGATGAACACGACGGGCAAGCCCTCGGGAGAGCCACTTTCATCGACATACAGCGTGTGGGTGTCATCGACTGCCAGATCATGCCGGGCGTAGGGTTTGATCTGCGGGTACCAAGTCTGCATTGCGCGCTCCGTAGGGTGTCGGGTTCATCCCTGGGGGGACGTCTATTATTTTGCCGTCTCGCATCATAAACCCGAATTGTGCAATGAGCATGTCATTGAGCGCTTAGACCTGTGTCAGCAGTTCGCGCCTCAGGTAACCGAGCAGATAGTCATACAGCCGATCCACCTCCGGCACCTGGCCGCGTGCACGCAAACAACCGTGGACCAGCCCTTTGCCGGGATACAGCACGGTTTCCACGCCTGCAGCTTGCAGGCGCTCGGCGTACAGCCGGCCGTCATCGCGCAGCGGGTCGAACTGGGCTACGGCGATCAGCGCCTTGGGTAGCCCGTCGAACGCCTCGGCCAGCAGTGGCATGGCGTAGGGCGAGGGTATGCGCGTGTCACCCAGGTACAACGCCAAGTAGTCCTCAGTGTCGGCACGGCTGAGCAACGGTGCATCCCAGCAATCAGCCCGCGAGGGCAAGTCGGCGGGGCCACCCAAGCCTGGGTAAACCAGCACCTGGGCGCGGGGCATTGCTTGCCGGTCATCGCGCAGCCCCAGGCACAACGCCGCCGCCAGGTTGCCACCGGCGCTGTCGCCCATCACCACCAGCCGTTCGAGGTTGATGGCAGGCAGCCCCTCGCCTGCCTGGATCGCCTGCCATACCGCCCGGCAATCGTTGTAGGCCGCGGGGTAAGGATGCTCAGGGGCCAAGCGGTAGTCGATGGCGATCACCAACACTTGCAGCGTGGCGGCCAGTTCAAAGCAGATGAAATCGTGGGAGTCCAGCCCGCCAACGACCCAACCGCCACCGTGCATATAGAGGAGGCAGGGCCAGCCTTCTGCTGGATCAGGCGCCTCGGGCCGATAGCTGCGCACGCTGACACTTCCTACAGAAAAATCTGCGATGTGCAGCTCCGCGGGTACGGGCGGGGTAAATGCCTGGCACATGCGGTTGTAGGTTTGGCGCAGGCCAGCCAGCGATGAGTCATCGCTGGTAAAAGCTTCGGTCTTCGCGACAAAGGCGCGCATCTGCGAAGAAATAGGGTACATGTGCACACCTTATTCACACTGGTCCGATGGTGTCTCTAGGGTTTAAGGCTGGCCTGGACGGCAGCAACACCATCGCTACCATCAAAGGCTGCCACCCCGGCCAACCAGCGCTGTAGATCCTCGGGATGCTCGCGCAGCCATTTTTTCGCCACTTCCTGGGGCGACTGGCGCGCCATGATCGGCACCATCCACTGGCTTTCCTGGGCGGCGGTGAAGGTCAGGTTGGTGAGCAGCCGGTTGGCGTTCGGGCAGCGCTCGGCAAAATCCGGCGCTGTCACCGTAGACACCGTGGCGCGACCTTCGTTGGGGCCGAACACATCTTCACTGCCGGTGAGGTAGGCCATTTGCATGTTCAGGTTCATCGGGTGCGGAGTCCAGCCGACGAACACCACGAACTCTTTGCGATTCACCGCACGTTGCACCGCAGCGAGCATCCCCGCTTCACCGGACGCGACCAGCTTGAAGCCGCCCAGGCCAAAGCGGTTGGTGTCGATCATCTTCTGGATATCGGTATTGGCACCGCTGCCCGGCTCGATGCCGTAGATCTTGCCGCCGAGTTTGTCCTTGAAGCGGGCAATGTCGGCAAAGGTCTTCAAGCCGGCATCGGCCACGTATTGCGGCACCGCCAGGGTGGCCTGGGCATCGGCCAGGCTCGGCGTGTCGAGCACCTTGACCTGCCCGGCCGCCAGGAACGGGGCGATGTTGTTGTCCATCGCCGGTTTCCAGTAACCGAGGAAGATATCCAGGCGCTTGTCACGGATACCGGCAAAGATGATCTGCTGCACGGCGCTGGTCTGTTTGCTGTCGTAGCCCAGGCCACTGAGCAGCACGTCCGCCATGCCAGAGGTGGCAACCACATCGGTCCAACTGACCACGCCCATGCGGATGGTTTTGCAGGAAGCCGGTTCGGCGGCCATGGCATGGCTGCTCACATAGCCACTGAGCATGAGGGTCAACAACAGTCGTTTCATGGAAGTGGTCTCACTCGGCAGTTTTTTATTGTGGGGATGGCGTCTGATGCGCCCTACTCACAACCTTACCCAGCAAAACCCTGATGAACTCGACCTGTGGCGACCGGCAGTTGTACAGGGGCGACTGTTGGGCCGTCATCGCAGGCAAGCCAGCTCCCACATGTTGATCTGTGAACCCATTCAAGTGTGGGAGCTGGCTTGCCTGCGATAGCGACTTCAGCCGTAGCGCTTTTGTCCCCAGGCCAACAGCCCTTCCAGCAACTGCCTCAACACCACCCGAGTCGGCTCGGCCAAATCCTGGCGATAACGGAACGGTTCGAACTCCTCCATATAGGTGCTCTGGCACAACTCCAGCTGCACCGCGTGGATATCCTGCGCCGGGTTGCCATAGTGACGGGTGATATGGCCGCCTTTGAAGCGCCCATTCAACACATGGGTGTACTGCGGGTGCTGGGCGCAAATCGCTTCCAGTTGGCTGGCCAGCTGCGGGTCGCATGCAGCGCCGTTGAAAGTACCCAGGTTGAAGTCCGGCAATTTGCCGTCGAACAGGTGCGCGATTACCGAGCGGATCGAGTGCGCATCGAACAGCAACGCATAGCCGAACTCGGCCTTGAGGCGTGCCAGTTCTTCTTGCAATTGGCGGTGGTACGGCCCCCAGATTTTTTGCAGGTAGTTGGCCCGCTCCTCCTCGGAGGGCGTTTGCCCTTCACGGAACAACGGCACGCCATCGAACAGCGTCTCGGGGTACAGGCCAGTGGTAGCTCCGGCATACAGCGGCGTGTTGTCGGAGGGCCGGTTGAGGTCGATGACAAACCGCGAGTACTCCGCAGCCAGGGTGCTGGCGCCCAGTTCTTCAGCAAAGTCATACAACAGGGGGATATGCCAGTCGGTATCCGGCAGGCTTTGCGCCTCGGGGATCAACCCAGCCTCCACCGCAGGGGTGAGGCGCAGGCCGGCGTGGGGCATGCTGATCAGCAGCGGTACGCGGCCTTGTTTGAATGTCAGAACCTTATCCACAACTGCATCCTCTCAAACAGTGACGTCGACGCCGTGGCGCACGACGCGTTTATCCAGTTCGCCACCCAGCCAGTAGGCCAGGTCGGCGGGGCGATCGATCTGCCAGGCGACAAAGTCAGCGACCTTGCCCGCTTCCAGTGAGCCATGGGTGTCGCCCATGCCCAACGCGGTGGCGGCGTGTTGCGTGGCACCGGCCAAGGCTTCTTCGGGCGTCATGCGGAACAGGGTGCAGGCCATGTTCAGCATCAGGCGCACCGACAACGCCGGGGAAGTGCCGGGGTTGAGGTCGCTGGCGATGGCGATCTTCACGCCGTGCTTGCGCAGGGCCTCCATCGGCGGCAACTGGGTTTCGCGCAGGAAGTAGAAAGCGCCCGGCAGCAACACGGCGACCGTGCCGGCAGCAGCCATGGCGATGGCGTCTTCTTCGGTCATGAACTCAAGATGGTCGGCCGACAACGCGTGATAGCGCGCCGCCAGGCTGGAACCGTGCAGCGATGAGAGTTGCTCGGCGTGCAGCTTTACCGGCAAGCCGAGTTGCTGGGCAACCTTGAACACGCGCTCGACCTGTTCGGGGGAAAACGCCAGGTATTCACAGAAGGCATCCACCGCATCCACCAGGCCTTCTGCGGCCAGCGCCGGCAGCATCTCATTGCAGATGTGCTCAATGTAATCATCGGCGCGGTCCTTGTACTCCGGCGGCAGCGCGTGAGCGGCCAGGCATGTGGCGCGCACGCTGACCGGCAGCGTTTCACCCAGGCGCCGGGCCACGCGCAGCATCTTGCGCTCGTTGGGCAGATCCAGGCCGTAGCCGGACTTGATCTCCACGGTAGTCACGCCGTCACGCAAAAGGCTGCGCAGACGTTTTTCAGCGCTCAGGAACAATTGATCTTCCGTGGCTGCACGCGTGGCACGCACGGTACTGGCAATCCCGCCGCCCTTGGCCGCGATGTCGGCGTAGCTGACGCCTTCGAGGCGCTGCTCGAATTCGCCGCTGCGATTGCCACCAAACACGGTATGGGTGTGGCAGTCGATCAGCCCGGGGGTGACCCACGCGCCTTGCAGGTCATGCACCTGGGCGTAATCGACCGTAGGTGCCTGGCTGCGCGGGCCGATCCACTCGATCAGCGCGCCCGCTGTCACCATGGCGGCATCCTCGATAATCGAGTATTTGCCTTGGGCCATGGTTGCGACGTGGCAGTGTTGCCAAAGGGTTTTCATCAACGCCTCCCTAAGTTATCGATGAGACAAAGCCTGTTCGTAATGGACCTTGGCCGCTTGCCCGGCGGCGGGCTTGACCCACAGCAGGTACGCGACGATCAGCAGCACGATCCACACAGCGCCGACCATCAAGGCCGCCTGGGTGTCCGGGAAGTAACCGAGCACGCCAAACACAAACAGCATGAACACAATGGCCGCTGCCGGCGCATAGGGCCAGAACGGCACCGGGAATTTCAGTTCGGCGACCTGCTCCCTGGTCATCGAGCGACGCATGGCGACCTGGGTAAACAGGATCATCAGCCAGACCCACACGGTGGCGAAGGTGGCGATCGAAGCGATCAGCAGGAAGACGTTTTCCGGGATCAGGTAGTTGAGCACCACGCCGCCGAGCAACGCGGCGCCCATGACCACCACGGTCATCCACGGCACGCCTTGTTTGGACAACTGCGCGAAGCCCTTGGGCGCCTGCCCTTGCTGGGCCAGGCCGTACATCATGCGACCGGCGCCGAAGATATCGCTGTTGATGGCCGAGACCGCCGCCGAGATCACCACGATATTGAGGATGGTCGCCGCCGAGCCTATCCCCAGGTTACTGAAGATCTGCACGAACGGGCTGCCCTGGCTGCCAATTTGCGGCCACGGGTAGATCGCCATCAGCACGAACAGGGTCAGCACGTAGAACAACAGGATACGCAGCGGCACCGCGTTGATCGCCTTGGGGATCACGCGCTGCGGGTCCTTGGCTTCACCGGCAGTGATGCCGATGATTTCGAT
This sequence comes from Pseudomonas sp. OST1909, assembly GCF_015277575.1. NCBI lineage: Bacteria > Pseudomonadati > Pseudomonadota > Gammaproteobacteria > Pseudomonadales > Pseudomonadaceae > Pseudomonas > Pseudomonas sp. OST1909. The sequence continues at coordinate 611,815 of NZ_CP063780.1, read as the reverse complement.
ACCGCCGAAGGCAAACATCACCACCGCAAACGAGGCGATCAAGCCGCCAATGCCGTTGGGCATGAAGCCGCCGTGCGCCCACAGGTTGCTCAGGCCGCTAGCCTGGGTTTCACCCGCCGAGTGAATGCCGAACAGCATGATGCCGAAACCGCCGAGGATCATCGCCACGATGGCGCCGACCTTGAGCAACGACAGCCAGAACTCCATTTCGCCAAAGACCTTGACGTTGCACAGGTTCAGGCCGCCGATCAAAAACACGATGCCCAGCACCCAGACCCAACGGGCTACCTCGGGAAACCAGAAGCCCATGTAGATGCCGAACGCGGTAACGTCGGCCAGGCAGACGATGATCATTTCAAAGGCGTAGGTCCAGCCGAGGATAAACCCCGCCATGGGCCCCAGGTAGGTACTGGCGTAGTGGCCGAACGAGCCGGACACCGGGTTGTGCACGGCCATTTCACCGAGGGCGCGCATCACCATGAACACGGCGGCGCCGCCGATGAGGTAAGCCAGCAGCACGGCGGGGCCGGCCATCTGGATAGCGGAGGCCGAACCATAGAACAGCCCGGTGCCGATCGCGGAACCGAGTGCCATGAAGCGAATATGTCGGGCGTTGAGCCCGCGTTTCAAACCTTTTTCTGGCTGGTGCATTTCTCTTCCCTATTATTCTTATCCCGAGAAAATCTGAATCTGGCGAAAATCAATGTGGGAGCTGGCTTGCCTGCGATGGCGGACTTCCAGCCAGCCCATCTGGCGCAGACACACCGCTATCGCAGGCAAGCCAGCTCCCACATTGGGTACCGGTGAGCTTAAAGGCTCGGCAGCAACTTGGCCGGTACCAGCTCATTCAGGCAGCGGGTAGCGAGCAGTTCGCTGGCAGCGTTGATGTCCGGGGCGAAGAAGCGATCCTTGTCATAGAACGCCACCTTATCGCGCAGGATGCCGCGGGCTTTTTCAAGTTTCGGCGAGGTCTTCAGGCCGTCGCGCAAATCCAGGCCCTGGCACGCTGCCAGCCATTCCACCGCGAGGATGCCACGGGTGTTCTCGGCCATTTCCCACAGGCGCTTGCCCGCAGCCGGGGCCATGGACACGTGGTCTTCCTGGTTGGCCGAAGTCGGCAGGCTGTCGACGCTATGGGGATGGGCCAGTGCCTTGTTCTCACTGGCGAGCGCAGCGGCAGTGACCTGGGCGATCATAAAACCGGAGTTCACCCCACCATTGCCTACCAGGAACGGCGGCAGTTGCGACATGTGCTTGTCCATCATCAGCGAGATGCGCCGCTCGCTCAGGGAGCCTATTTCGGCAATCGCCAGGGCCATGTTGTCAGCGGCCATGGCCACCGGTTCGGCGTGGAAGTTGCCACCGGAAATCACATCGCCTTCGGCGGCAAATACCAGTGGGTTATCCGACACCGCGTTGGCTTCCACCACCAGCACTTCGGCAGCCTGGCGGAACTGGGTCAGGCAGGCGCCCATGACCTGTGGCTGGCAACGCAGGGAGTAAGGGTCTTGCACCTTGTCGCAGTTCTGGTGCGACTGCGAGACCTGGCTGCTTTCCCCCAGCAGGTCACGATAGGCCGCAGCCGCATCGATCTGCCCACGCTGGCCACGCGCGGCATGAATACGCGCATCGAACGGCGAGCGCGAACCCAGTACGGCTTCTACGGTGAGGCCGCCGCAGGCAAGGGCACCGGCGAACAGGTCTTCGCCTTCGAACAGGCCGCGCAACGCATAAGCGGTGGACACCTGGGTACCGTTGAGCAGGGCCAGGCCCTCTTTGGCGGCCAGGGTCAGCGGTGTGAGGCCAGCCACTTTCAGCGCTGCGGTCGCGTCCAGCCATTCGCCTTTGTAGCGCGCCTTGCCTTCGCCGAGCAGCACCAGGGACATATGCGCCAATGGCGCCAGGTCACCGGATGCACCGACCGACCCCTTGAGCGGAATGTGCGGGTACACCTGGGCGTTGATCAGCGCGATCAGCGCGTCGATCACCTGGCGACGGATCCCGGAGAAACCACGGCTCAGGCTGTTGACCTTGAGCACCATGACCAGCCGCACCAGCGCATCGCTGATCGGCTCACCGACGCCGGCAGCATGAGACAGCACCAGTGAACGCTGGAGGTTTTCCAGGTCTTCACTGGCGATACGGGTCGAGGCCAGCAGGCCAAAACCGGTGTTGATGCCATAGGCGGTGCGGTTCTCGGCGAGGATCTGCTCCACGCAGGCAACGCTGGCTTCGATCTGGGCCGAGGCGCTGTCATCCAGGCTGAGGGTTACCGGCTGCTGGTAGATGGCACGCAGTTGGGCGAGGCTCAGTTGGCCTGGAATCAGGTTTAGCGCAGTCACATTCGTTCTCCTTGTGAATTATTCTTAAGTGTTCAGTGCAAATTCGGTAACGCAGTGTCTTTAAGCAACTGGGCAGCGGCGGCAATATCCGGCGCCAGCCAGCGGTCCTGCTCGTAAGCGGGGACCACTTCGCGCAGCAAGCGCCAGGCGTGGTCGGTACCGGCGCCCAAGCGCTGGTCCTTGAGGAACTCGAACGCCTGGGCCGCCAGCAAGTATTCGATGGCAAGAATCTGGGTGACGTTGGCCAATACCTGGTGCAGCTTGAGCGCGGCGTTGGTGCCCATGCTCAGGTGGTCTTCCTGCAGGCCCGAGGTGACGAAGTTGTCGAGCACCGCCGGTTGCGCCAACTGGCGGTTTTGCCCGCACAAGGACGCGGCGACGTACTGCACGATCATCATCCCGGAGTTGACCCCGGGGTTGCTGACCAGAAAGGCCGGCAAGCCGCTGACGTGCGGATTGATCAGGCGATCCAGGCGGCGCTCGGCCACCGAGCCGATTTCGGCCATGGCGATGGCGAGCATGTCGGCCGCCAGCGCCACGGACTGGCCGTGGGGGTTGGCCTGGGACACCACGCGGTAGCTGACCGGCGTGCCGAGCACCAAAGGGTTGTCGGTGGCGCTGTTGAGTTCGGTCTCGATCTGGCGCGTGGCGTGCTCCACCTGATCGCGGGCCGCGCCGTGGATCTGCGGGATCGAGCGAAGGCTCAAGGCGTCCTGGGTGCGGATACCTTTGCTGCTGGCGATCACCTCACTGCCGTCGAGCAACGCACGCAGGTTGCTGCCCACTTGCTGCATACCCGGGTGCGGCTTGAGGGCGATGATTTCTTCGTCGAAGGCATCGATCTGGCCGCGCTGGGCTTCGAAACTCATGGCGCCGATCACGTCGGCCCATTGCAACAGGTGGTGCGCGTCGGCCAGGGCCAGGCAACTCAGGCCGGTCATGCACGGCGTGCCGTTGACCAGGCACAGGCCATCCTTGGCACCGAGTACCACGGGCTGCAAGCCTTCAGCCTGCAACGCGTATTGCGCCGTGACGATCCGGCCGCGGTAGCTCACATTGCCGATGCCGAGCAAGGCCACGCCGACATGGGCCATGTGGGTCAAATACCCCACCGAACCCTGGGATGGCACTTGCGGCGTGATGTCGTGATTGAGCAGCGCCAGCAACGCGTGCACCACCTGCGGGTGCAGGCCGGATTTACCGTGGCTGTAGTTGATGATTGCCGCGCACATGATCGCGCGAGTCTGCTCGTCGCTGAGCACCGGGCCGACGCCGCAGGCATGGCTGAGCAGCGTATTGCGCGACAGTTGGCTCAGTTGCTCGCCCTCAAGCGACACATTGCACAACGCGCCCAGTCCGGTGTTCACACCATAGGCGCGCTCGCCGCTGGCGACGATGCGCTGCACGATGGCCTGGGCATTGTCGATGCGCGCCCAGGCGTGACCCGAGAGTTCGAGCACTGCGCCGTGGCGAGCAACGGCGGCGACGTCCTGCCAGCGCATCGGGGCGTCGGCGATGATGATTTTGGTTGCCTGGGACATCGTTGACCTCTTCATATTCTCTAAACCTTTGGCGGCCTCATCGCGGGCAAGCCCGGCTCCCACATTTGAACTGTGTGAACCCAATCAAATGTGGGGGCTGGCTTGCCTGCGATGGCGTCCGTCAGACCACCGCCGCCCGGCGCTGAACAAACCGATCCACATACTCGTCCGCCGGCGAATGCAAAATCTCCCGGGGCGTGCCGACCTGAATCAACTTGCCGTCCTTGAGGATCGCAATGCGATTACCAATGCGCACGGCTTCGTCGAGGTCATGGGTGATAAACACGATGGTCTTGTGCAGGGTCTTTTGCAGTTCGAGCAACTGGTCCTGCATTTCGGCGCGGATCAGCGGGTCGAGGGCGCTGAAGGCTTCGTCCATCAGGATGATGTCGGTGTCTGCGGCCAAGGCGCGGGCCAGGCCCACACGCTGGCGCATACCGCCGGAAAGCTGGTGTGGGTATTTGTTTTCGTAGCCCTTGAGCCCCACGGTTTCGATCCAGTGCAGGGCGCGCTCAGCGCATACCTGCTTGGTTTCGCCGCGCACTTTGAGGCCGTAGGCGACGTTGTCGAGCACGCTCTTGTGGGGCAACAGGCCGAAGCTCTGGAACACCATGCTGATCTTGTGGCGACGGAATTGGCGCAGGGCTTCCATGTCCAGTTGCAGGATGTCTTCGCCGTCCACCAGGATCGCGCCGCTGGTGGGATCGATCAGGCGATTGAAGTGGCGCACCAAAGTGGATTTGCCGGAGCCCGACAGGCCCATGATCACGAAGATCTCACCCGTGCCGATGCTCAAGGACAGATCGTTCACGCCGACCACGCAGCCGGTCTCGGCCAGTACCTGATCCTTGGTCTTGCCCTGGCCGACCATCGCCAGGGCGTCCTTGGAACGGGCGCCGAAGATCTTGAAGACGTTTTTGACTTCGATTTTGCTGACAGTCGTCATTTGCTCGCCTCATGCCGTGGGCGGCCATAAGCCTGGGTAATGCGGTCGATGACCACTGCGAGAATCACGATCGCCAGCCCGGCTTCCAGGCCACGGCCGACGTTGAGGGTCTGGATGCCGACGAGCACGTCTTCACCCAAGCCACGGGCGCCGATCATCGAGGCGATCACCACCATCGACAGCGCCATCATGGTGGTCTGGTTGATCCCGGCCATGATGCTCGGCAGCGCCAGCGGCAATTGCACGCCGAACAGTTGCTGCCAGCGGTTGGCGCCAAAGGCGTTGATGGCTTCCATGACTTCGCCATCGACCTGGCGAATGCCCAGGTCCGTCAGGCGAATCAGCGGCGGCGCGGCGTAGATCACCGTGGCGAAAATCGCCGGCACCTTGCCCAGGCCGAACAACATCAGCACCGGGATCAGGTACACGAAGCTGGGCATGGTCTGCATGATGTCCAGCAGCGGCATCAGCACCGAACGCAGGCGATTGCTGCGCGCCGACAGGATGCCCAGGGGAATGCCGATCAGCACCGAGATCACCGTGGCGACCATCATCAGTGCCAGGGTTTGCATCAGCTTGTCCCACAGGCCAACGGCACCCACCAGGAACAGCAAACCGACGATCACCGCCGTGGTCACCAGCTTGCGCGTGGCGTGCCAGGCGATGCCCCCGACAATGGCCAGCATCAGCCACCAGGGCGCCATGCGCAGCAGGCCTTCCAGGTTGACGATGGCCCACAGCAGCGTATCGGAGATGTGCCGGAACACATCGCCGTAGTTGGTGACCAGCGAGTCCACCCAACCGTTGACCCAGTCGGCGATGGAAAACGTAAAACTCTCAGGAAACATATCGTGCTCTCGATCCAGTGGGTTGTGGCCAGCCGCCCGGCCACCCCTGAGGGTAGCCGTGCACACTTGACCTACAAGGCCGCTTCGATTTTCTTGGCTGCGTCGTCGCTCACCCAGGCGTGCCAGACTTCAGGATGTTCCTTGAGGAAAATTTTCGCCAGTTTTGGCGACTCGATGCGCTCCTTGGCCATGCGGCCGAGGTTCTGGTTGAGCAGGTCGATAGGCAGGTTGACCTTTTCCAGCACGGCCACCAGTTCTGGCGCTTGTTCGTGAAAGGTCTTGGACAGGCCGACCTTGATGCTTACGCTCTTATCCACGCCGGGCTTCTCTTCCAGCTTGACCAGGTCGACCTGGCCCATCAGCGGTGTCGGTGACCAGTAGTAGAACAGGATCGGCTCGCCGCGCTTGTAGCTCGACAGCACCGCCGCATCCAGCGCCGGGCCGGTGCCTGGGCGGAAGTTGGTGTAGGTGCTTTCCAGGCCGTAGCTCTTGAGCATTTCGCTGTTGTCCAGCTCACAGGTCCAGCCGGCCGGGCAGTTGTAGAAACGGCCCTTGGAGGGCTCTTCCTGGTCCTTGAACACCGAGGCGTATTTGGCCAGGTCGGCGATGCTTTTCAGGTCCGGGGCCTTGGCTTCCAGCTTGCGCTTGGCGTCGCCCTCGATCACATAACGCGGCACGTACCAGCCTTCCACCGCGCCGACCACCGGGGCACCTACACCGACGACTTTGCCGGCCTTCTCGGCCTTGTTCCAGACTTCGCTGCGGCCTACCCACTCTTCGGCGAAGACCTGGATGTCGTTGCTACCCAAGGCGTTTTCCATGGTGATGGAGTTGCCTGGCAGGCTGTCGGTTTTGCAGTCGTAGCCTTTTTCCAGCACGGCTTGCAGGATGTCGGTGAGCAACATGCCGCTTTCCCAGTTCAGGCCGGCGAATTTCACCGGCTTGCCGGACTCGCACCAGCCGGCCGCCTGGGCGCCGGCGCTTGCCAGCAAGCCCGCTGAGAACAAGGTAGCCAGCAAGGTCTTATTCATAGTCATTGTTGTGACGCTCCCAATCATGAAATGGATTACGGCAGTCAGTAGGCGTCCTGCCCTGTCCACGTCCCATCAGGCTTGTGCAGCCAGCCCGTTTGTTGTGGGTAAAGCGCCCTGCTCTGTCGGCAGGATCAGGTGATCGGGTACCGTGCCGTGCCATTTTTTCGCACACACGTAATACAGGGCCGCCGGCAGTACCAGGCCGATGATCCAGGAGATGTCCACGTTACCCAGCGCGGCTACCAAAGGGCCGGTGTAGAACTTGGTCGAGATGAACGGCAACTGCACCAACACGCCGAAGACATAGACACTGATACCCAACAGGTTCCAGCGGCCATAGCGACCGTTCGGGTCGGCCAGTGCCGGCACGTCATAGCGCTCGCGGGTGATGCAGTAGTAATCCACCAGGTTGATCGCGCTCCAGGGCGTGAAAAACGCCAGCAGGAACAGGATGAACGACTTGAACGCACCGAGGAACGAGTGCTGGCCGAGCAAGGCGATCAGGGTTGCCGTACCGACGATGGCGAGCACGAACACCAGGCGTTGAACACGCGTGACTTCCAGACGACCGCGAAAGCCGCTGATGATGGTCGCAATGCACATAAAGCTGCCGTAGGAGTTGAGCGTGGAAATGGTGACCTTGCCGAACGCGATGCTGAAGTACAGCAATGCAGCAGTGGCCCCTGTGCCGCTCAAGCCAACGATGTAGGCCACTTCATGCCCGGCAAATTGGCCATTGGACATGGCCGCGGCGAACACGCCGAGCACCATTGCCACCTGCGCGCCGATGACCGAACCCGCGCCGGCGGCGAGAAAGGTTTTCACCGACGACGTGTTGCTCGGCAGGTAACGCGAATAGTCCGCCACATAGGGGCCGAAAGCGATCTGCCAGGAGGCCGCAAGCGACACGGCCAACAGAAAACTGCTCCAGCTGAAATGACGGATTTGCAGGAGCGCGCCAACGTCGGTCTGGCTCATCAACCGACTGAACAGGTACACAAAGGCAATCACGCCAATGACGCTGGCGACACGGCCGATGAAATGGATCACCCGATAACCCAGCACGGTGACCAGCACAATGACACTGGCGAAAATCAGGATACCGACGCTGTCGCTGACCCCGAACAACTGGCCCAGCGCCTGCCCCGACAGCACGGTGCCGGTCGCGGTGAAACCCAGGTACATCAAGCACACCAGCACGATCGGGATGGCCGCGCCATACACGCCGAACTGCACACGGCTGGAGATCATCTGCGGCAAACCAAGCTTGGGGCCTTGCGCCGCATGCAGCGCCATGACCCCGCCACCGATCAGTTGACCGACCAGCAGGCCGATCAACGACCAGAACACATCACCACCCAGCACCACGGCCAGGGCCCCGGTGACAATCGCGGTGATCTGCAGGTTGGCACCCATCCATAGGGTGAACTGGCTCAATAGACGACCGTGTCTTTCCGCTTCCGGGATGTAGTCGATCGAACGCCTTTCGATCAACGGGGTGGTGTCGTTTGCAGCCATGTTGTTCAACCTCTGATGGATTGTCTTGGGGTTGCCGCCGATCCAATGTGGGAGGGGGCTTGCCCCCGATTGCGGTGTATCAGCCAACAGATCAGATGACTGACCCGCCGCTATCGGGGGCAAGCCCCCTCCCACATGGGTCACTTGATCATCGGCAGGTTGAGGCCCTGCTCTTTGGCGCAATCGATAGCAATCTGATAACCGGCATCGGCATGACGCATCACCCCGGTCGCCGGGTCGTTATGCAGCACCCGCGCAATCCGCTCGGCCGCTTCATCGGTACCGTCGCAGACGATCACCATGCCTGAGTGCTGAGAGAAGCCCATGCCCACGCCACCACCGTGGTGCAGCGAGACCCAGGTCGCGCCGCTGGCGGTGTTGAGCAAGGCGTTGAGCAGTGGCCAGTCGGACACGGCATCGGAACCATCCTGCATGGCTTCGGTTTCGCGGTTAGGGCTGGCGACAGAGCCCGAGTCCAGGTGGTCACGACCGATCACCACAGGGGCGGACAGCTCGCCGCTGCGTACCATTTCGTTGAAGGCCAGGCCGAGTTTGGCGCGCTGGCCCAGGCCGACCCAGCAGATACGTGCCGGCAGGCCCTGGAAGCTGATGCGCTCGCGGGCCATGTCCAGCCAGTTGTGCAGGTGGGCGTCGTCCGGGATCAGCTCTTTGACTTTGGCGTCGGTCTTGTAGATGTCTTGCGGGTCGCCAGACAGCGCCGCCCAGCGGAACGGGCCGATGCCACGGCAGAACAGCGGGCGGATGTAGGCCGGTACGAAACCCGGGAAGTCGAAGGCATTTTCCACGCCCTCTTCCTGGGCCATCTGGCGGATGTTGTTGCCGTAGTCAAAGGTCGGGATGCCCTGCTTCTGGAATTCCAGCATGGCTTTGACGTGCACAGCCATCGACTGCTTGGCCGCCTTGATCACGGCAGCCGGCTCGGTTTTGGCGCGGGCGCGGTATTCGTCCCAGGTCCAGCCGGCCGGCAGGTAGCCGTTGAGCGGGTCGTGGGCGCTGGTCTGGTCGGTGACCATGTCCGGGCGCACGCCACGCTTGACCAGCTCTGGCAGAATTTCGGCGGCGTTGCCCAGCAGGGCGATGGAAATGGCCTTGCCTTCCTTGGTGTACTTGGCGATGCGCGCCAGGGCGTCATCGAGGTCGGTGGCTTGTTCGTCGACATAGCGGCTGGCCAGGCGGAAGTCGATGCTGACCTGTTGGCACTCGATATTCAGCGAGCAGGCGCCGGCCAGGGTCGCGGCCAACGGTTGCGCGCCGCCCATGCCGCCGAGACCAGCAGTGAGGACCCAACGGCCCTGAAGATTTGAATCGTAGTGCTGACGGCCAGCTTCGACGAAGGTTTCATAGGTGCCCTGGACGATGCCTTGGCTACCGATGTAGATCCAGCTGCCGGCGGTCATCTGGCCGTACATGGCCAGGCCCTTGGCATCCAGTTCGTTGAAGTGCTCCCAACTGGCCCAGTGCGGTACCAGGTTGGAGTTGGCGATCAGTACGCGCGGGGCGTTGCTGTGGGTCTTGAACACGCCGACCGGCTTGCCGGACTGCACCAGCAGGGTTTCGTCGTCATTCAGGTTGGTGAGGCTCTCGACGATCTGGTCGTAACATTCCCAGTTACGCGCCGCACGGCCAATACCGCCGTAAACCACGAGTTCCTTGGGGTTCTCGGCCACTTGTGGGTCGAGGTTGTTCATCAACATGCGCAGCGGCGCTTCGGTCAGCCAGCTTTTGGCGGTGAGCTTGTTACCGCGGGCGGCGCGGATTTCGACGTCACGGTATTTTGTAGACTTGGTCACTGCTAGGACTCCTCGGCGATCGATGCGCGAACATGGATGGTGCGAAGGAAGCTCTTACGCACACATCTTTACTTGTATGTACAAGCATATGCAATCGAGCGGCCAACTTTCTGAGTGAGCCCTGCAGATTTTTTTCGAAGATGAGCAAAAGCCTTGAAAATAAAGGCCTGGAAGCTTGATGAAATTTCTTACAGAGATGTTTTGCGGACAGGAGGATGGGGCACGTCGGCGCAGCTTTGCGTCACGCTGGGGCATTCGGTAACAAATTGGTGCGCGGGCTGGAAACAGATTTTGTGAACAATGCAAAAACAAATGTGGGAGCTGGCTTGCCTGCGATAACAGTGTGTCAGTCAGCACATCCTAGGCTGATACACCGCTATCGCAGGCAAGCCAGCTCCCACAGTTTTTAACCGAGTGCGGTCAGTTCGATCAGGCAGCAGCGGCCTGTGACCGATATTTCCAGCAAGCCAGTGTTACCGTCCACTTGCAGGCAATCGTGATGGCCGAGCTTCTCGCCCAGCACCTTCACTTCATCCGCCACGCTGAACACCAACACCGTCTGGGCCGTGCTGAAAAACTGCTGCACACCGTCCACCCACTGCAAGCGCGCATGGTAACGCTCGGGCGAGTAGATCAGGTTGAAGTCGCGGATCGGCCCGGTGATCAAGCGGCAGGAAACCTGGCTTTCACCCTGGAACGCGAACGGCTGCAACGGTAACAAGCCGCGCTGTTCCTCGCCGTCCACGGTCAACACCATGCCCGCGCCCTTGATCACCGTGATCACGCGCTGGTAACCGGCGAAGGTGGAAAAACCACCCGACTCGGCGATATCGGCAATCGACAAACGCCAGCCAAATCCATCCAGGCCCGTGCCGGCGTCGCGGCTGATTTCTTCGGTGCTGCCACCACCGTTTTTCCACGGCATGCGCACGTAGTCGGCGGCGCGCCAGACCTTCACTGTACTCATTTGCTGAAACGTCCTTCCAGGCTGTGACGGGAACCGGGGTGGATCAATCGCGCAGCGGTAACCGGCTGGCGACCCGACCAGGTGCGACGGCGAATCAACAGGCACGGCTCACTCGGCTCGATCTGCAACAGCTTGCACTCGGCTGCGTCGGCAAGGATCGCTTCGACCACATGCTCACCCTCGGTCAACGGCGCGACCTGGTTCAGATAGGCATAGGGGGTTTGCTGGGTGAAGTCCTGCTGCAAATATTGCGGCGCAACCAGGGCGTTGACGAAACGATCTTCGATTTGCACGGGAATATCGTTCTCGTAATGCACGATCAACGAGTGGAACACTCGCCCACCTTCACGCATTTCCAGGGCGACGGCGCGTTCGGAACCCGCGGCCTCTTCGCCCAGGGTGATGACCTGGCACGTGTGCCGATGCCCGCGGGAAGCGATTTCATCGGCAATGTTGTGCACTTCAAACAGCGCCGACTGGCTCTTCGGCTCGGCCACGAACGTACCCACGCCTTGCATGCGCACCAGCAGCCCTTCGGCGGTGAGCTCGCGCAGGGCGCGGTTAATGGTCATGCGGCTGAAACCCAGCAGGCTGACCAGTTCGCTTTCCGACGGCACGCGGTAATGGGGCGGCCAGTTGCCGTTGAGGATCTGCTGGCTGATCATCTGTTTGACGCGGGCATACAAGGGCGCCGGACTTTCGTCCATGTGGGCAGCCAGCGAAGACTTGGCAGGCGGAGTCGGCACGAGGAATCCTTGCAGGGGAAAAAGATGCATAGATTGCCGGAGTTTACCGAGCAGGCAAACGTCTGTATATGTATATACAAATAAACACACGACCGGGGTGCCTTGATCATGTCCGCTTTCTTTGCCGAACGCGCGCTGCTGCCTAATGGATGGGCCAACGATGTACGTCTTGAAGTCAGCGCTGATGGCCTGCTGACAAAGGTTGCGGCCAATGCCAGCGCAGACGGCGCCGAACGGCTCGGCGGCCCAGTATTGGCGGGTATGCCGAACCTGCACTCCCATGCGTTCCAACGTGCCATGGCGGGGTTGGCCGAAGTGGCCGGCAACCCCAATGACAGCTTCTGGACCTGGCGCGATTTGATGTACCGCATGGTCGGCAAGATCAACCCCGAGCAGTTACAGGTCATCGCCCGCCAGCTGTATATCGAAATGCTCAAGGCTGGGTACACCTCGGTGGCCGAGTTTCATTATGTGCATCACGATACCAATGGCCAGCCTTATGCCGACCGTACGGAACTGTCACGCCAGATCAGCCTGGCAGCCGCCAGCAGCGGGATCGGCCTGACCTTGCTGCCGGTGCTCTATACCCACGCAGGTTTCGGTGGCCAGGCGCCGAATGAAGGGCAGCGCCGGTTTATCAACAGCACCGAGCACTACCTGGACCTGCAAGCGCGTTTGCAGCCGATCCTGGCGGCACAACCTGCGCAGCAACTGGGCCTGTGTTTTCACTCCCTGCGTGCGGTCACCCCCGAACAGATCCAGCAAGTGCTGGCGGCCAGTGACAAGACCTGCCCGGTGCATATCCATATCGCCGAGCAGCAAAAAGAAGTCGACGATTGCTTGGCCTGGAGCGGCAAACGCCCGCTGCAATGGCTGTATGACAACGTTGAAGTGGACGAGCGCTGGTGCCTGGTGCACGCCACCCATGCCGATGCTGACGAAGTGACGCGCATGGCCAACAGCCGAGCCATTGCCGGTTTGTGCCTGACCACCGAAGCCAACCTGGGCGATGGGATTTTCCCGGCGGTGGATTTCCTTGCCCAGGGCGGACGCATGGGTATCGGCTCCGACAGCCATGTTTCACTGAGCGTGGTGGAGGAATTACGTTGGCTGGAATACGGCCAGCGTCTGCGCGATCAACGGCGTAATCGCCTGTATCGCAGTGATCAGCCAATGGTTGGCCGCACGCTGTTCGATGCTGCGCTGGACGGTGGCGCACAGGCGCTTGGCCAGCCGATTGGACGCCTGGAAGTCGGTAAGCGGGCGGATTGGATCGTGCTGGACGGCAACGATCCGTACCTGGCGACCGCCAGTGAGGATGGGATTCTCAATCGCTGGCTGTTTGCAGGTGGCGATCGCCAAGTGCGCGATGTGCTGGTCAATGGCAAGTGGGTGGTGCGGGAGGGGCATCATGCCGGCGAAGAAGACAGCAACCGGGCATTCACCCAGGTCTTGAAAGACTTGCTGGACTAACGGCCAACCCATAACAAATGTGGGAGCTGGCTTGCCTGCGATACAGACACCTCGGTGCATCAGTTACACCGGGTTGATGCTATCGCAGGCAAGCCAGCTCCCACATTTGATTGGGGGTGCTGCGAATTATTGGGACGTCTTCGCCATCTGCTTGTCCGACGTACGCCAGATCAACCGCGTAGTGTCATACCCCTGCTGTCGCGCCCTGCTCAACAGGTCTTCACGCGTCTCGGCACTCACCGTCGGCGTGCGCGACAGGATCCACATATAGCGCCGGCTCGGGCTGCCGACGATGGCGGTCTTGTAGTCATCGCTGACATACAGCACCCAGTAATCGCCCTTGGCAACGCCCGGCAACAGTGACGTAAACCAGTTATTGAATTCCACCCAGAGCTTGTCGGTTTTACCAGGCACCTGCGGCGTGGCTGTGCCTTTGGCTTCTTGCCACTTCCATTCAGGCGTCAGGCAGCGGTTGAACACCGACATGTCGCCATCCGGCAGCAAGGTGTAACGCGCCTCGGACTGCGCGCAGTTGCGCTGGAAGTACATCGGCAATCGGGCCAACTCATACCAGGTGCCCTGGTAACGCTTGAGGTTGACGTTGGTTGCCGTCTTGGGTTGCAGATCATCGCCAGAATGGCTGGCGCAGCCCGCCAAAAACAGGCTGGCGCAAAGGAACAAAACAAAACGCATCATTCTTCTTCTCCCGCAGGCTCGCGCCCCGGTTTACTTCAGGCCTTGCCCGGAAAACATCAGAACTTTGTCACCGGCGTACTGCACGCTGATAAAGCTGTTTTTATCGCCCCAGGTGCAGCTGGACATGCCCAGCGCACCGGAACAATCGGTCGGCTTACCCAGCAACGACTCCACCTCGGCCTTGGCCATGCCAGCCGACAGTTTCTGGTAGTTTTCTTGAGTGACCTTGCTGCAAGCGGCTAACAGCACGCAAAAAGTCAGCAGGGCGAGACGGCGTAAAGACATGGAAAAGCTCCTGGAGAGACAAAGCAGCTGGGGTATCTGCCAGAAGCTTAGAAGGGAAAAGGGGTGTCTGGTTCCCGACGAGCGAAAACAAAAAAGCCCCGAAAACGCTGAAACGTTTCGGGGCTTCTTCAAGGGTGAACGGCCTCACAACACAGTGGATAACTTATCGCCGTGTATTACTTCTTGTGGTAGCTGGTCACACGCTCAACTTCTTCCTTGGACCCCAGGAACACCGCCACACGCTGGTGCAAACCTTCAGGCTGGATGTCGAGGATGCGCTGGTGGCCATCGGTGGACGCACCACCTGCCTGCTCAACCAGGAACGACATCGGGTTGGCTTCGTACATCAGGCGCAGTTTGCCCGGCTTGGACAGCTCGCGGCCGTCGCGTGGGTACATGAACAAGCCACCACGGGTCAGGATGCGGTGCACATCGGCAACCATCGCAGCGACCCAGCGCATGTTGAAGTTCTTTTTCAACGGGCCTTCTTCGCCTTCCATCAACTCGTTGACGTAGCGTTTCACCGGTTCTTCCCAGTGACGCTGGTTAGACATGTTGATGGCGAATTCCTGGGTAGAAGCAGGAATCGAAATGTCTTCGTGGGTCAGCACGAAGCTGCCCATTTCGCGGTCCAGGGTGAAGCCTTTGACGCCATCGCCCAGGGTCAGCACCAGCATGGTCTGTGGACCGTAGATGGCATAACCGGCAGCGACCTGCTCGGTGCCCGGCTGCAGGAAGGCCTTTTCGTTCAGGGCTTCGTTCTGGCTCAGGTATTCATTCGGGCAACGCAGTACCGAGAAGATGGTGCCGACCGGTGCGTTGATGTCGATGTTGGACGAACCGTCCAGTGGGTCGAATACCAGCAGGTAAGCGCCTTTCGGGTACTTTCCAGGGATCTGGTAGGCATTGTCCATTTCTTCGGACGCCATGCCGGCCAGGTGACCGCCCCACTCGTTGGCTTCAAGCAGGATTTCGTTGGAGAGTACGTCGAGCTTCTTCTGCACTTCGCCTTGGACGTTTTCAGTGCCCATGCTGCCCAGGACACCGCCCAGTGCGCCTTTGGAAACGGCGTGGCTGATTTCCTTGCAAGCACGCGCCACCACTTCGATAAGGAAGCGCAGATCGGCAGGCGTGTTGTTGCTGCGGGTCTGCTCGATCAAATAGCGACTCAGGGTAACGCGGGACATGGAAGGCTCCGGAGAATGGGGGGCTGAAAACCCGCGCAGTTTAACGCGAGTCGAGGGTTATTTCCTCTAATCAGAGGATTTAACGCCAATAGAGTTCACGACCTGGCACCACGACCCTCTCCAACATCCCAGAACCCATGTAGGAAGGGGCTTGCCCCCTCCCACATTTTTTAACCGCAGTGGTCAGTCGAGGGCTTTCCAGATCTCGGTGGCGTACTCGCGGATGGTCCGGTCCGAGCTGAACCAGCCCATGCGCGCGGTATTGAGCACCGCCGAACGCCACCATTCCTTGGAATCGTGCCAGTGGGCTTCGACCCGCGCCTGGGCGTCCCAGTAAGAGTCAAAGTCGGCACACACCAGGAAACGGTCGTAGTCGATCAGCCCATCGATCAAGCCCACATAGCGCCCCGGATCATCCGGCGAGAACACCCCGCCACGGATCGCTTGCAACACGTCGTTCAAGCGATGGGACGCGGCGATGTCCGGCCCGGCGTTGAACTCACCGGCGTGCTTGCGGGCTTCCACCTGCTGGGCACTGAGGCCGAAGATAAACATGTGCTCGGCGCCGACCCGCTCGTGCATTTCCACGTTGGCGCCGTCCATGGTGCCGATGGTCAGCGCGCCGTTGAGGCCGAACTTCATGTTGCTGGTACCCGAGGCCTCGAAGCCGGCAGTGGAAATCTGCTCCGACAAGTCCGCCGCCGGAATGATGCTCTCCGCCAGGCTGACGTTGTAGTTGGGCAGGAACACCACTTTGAGCAAACCGCGCACGGTCGGGTCGTTGTTGACGGTGCGGGCGATGTCGTTGGTCAACTTGATGATCAGCTTGGCCTGGTGGTAGCTGGCTGCAGCCTTGCCGGCGAAGATTTTCACCCGCGGCACCCAGTCGGTGCCCGGCTCGGCGCGGATCGCCTGGTACAGCGCCACGGTGTGCAGCAGGTTGAGCAGTTGGCGCTTGTATTCGTGGATGCGCTTGACCTGCACATCGAACATTGCCGCCGGGTTGATCGCGATACCCAGGCGCTCATGAATGATCTGGGCCAGTGCTCGCTTGCTGTGCAGGCGCTGTTCAGCGAAAGACTTGCGGAAAGCCTGCTTCTCGGCGAACGGCTCCAATTCGATCAAACGCTGCTCGGGCTGGTCGAGAATATCCGGCCCCAGGGCTTCCACCAGCATATCGGTCAGCTTGGGGTTGGCCTGGTACAACCAGCGGCGGAAGGTGATGCCGTTGGTTTTGTTGTTGATGCGTTCGGGATACAGCTTGTGCAGCTCGGAGAACACCGTGCTGCGCATCAGCTGAGTATGCAGGCCCGATACACCGTTGACGCTATGGGAGCCGAGGAATGCCAGGTTGCCCATGCGCACGCGGCGGCCGTTGTCTTCTTCGATCAGCGAGACGGCGCGCAGTACGTCGAAGTCGTGGATGCCCTTGGCGCGCAACGAGTCGATGTGCTGGGCGTTGATCAGGTAGATGATCTGCATGTGCCGGGGCAACATGCGCTCCATCAGACCTACGGGCCAGGTTTCCAGCGCCTCGGGCAGCAGGGTGTGGTTGGTGTACGACAGGGTTTCGACGGTGACATCCCACGCGGCTTCCCACGGCACATCATGCAGGTCGACCAGTTGGCGCATCAGCTCGGCCACGGCGATGGACGGATGGGTGTCGTTGAGCTGGATCGCGGCGTGTTCGCCCAGGCTCAGTACCGAACCGTGCATGTTCTTGTGGCGGCGCAGCAAATCCTGCAAGGACGCCGAAACGAAGAAGTACTCCTGGCGCAGGCGCAGTTCCTGCCCCGCTTCGGTGCTGTCGGCCGGGTAAAGCACGCGAGAGATGCTTTCGGCACGGGCTACTTCGGCGACGGCGCCCAAGTGGTCACCGGCATTGAAGCGCTCCAGGTGCAAGTCTTCCACTGCCCGTGCACGCCAAAGGCGCAGGGTGTTGACGCTCGCGCCACGCCAGCCGACTACCGGGGTGTCATAGGCAACAGCCCTGACAGTTTCGTTGGGCGACCACACCTGGATCATCTTGCCGGAGGCGTCCGCCAGGGTTTCGACGCTGCCGCCAAAGCCGATCGGGTAAATCACTTCGGCGCGTTCGAATTCCCAAGGGTTACCAAAATCCAGCCAGCGTTCGGTCTGCTCCTGCTGCCAGCCATCAACGATGGCCTGGCGGAACAAGCCGTGTTCATAGCGAATGCCATAGCCATGGCCGGCAATCCCCAGGGTCGACATGCTTTCCATAAAGCACGCCGCCAGACGGCCCAGGCCACCATTGCCGAGAGCCGCGTCGGGCTCCAGCAGGCGGATGCGCTCCAGATCGACTCCCAACTCCGACAGCGCTTCACGGGCGATCTCCAACACGCCCAGATTGCTCAGGCTGTCGTACAACAGACGGCCAATGAGAAATTCCAGCGAGAGGTAATAAACGCGCTTCTGGCCTTTGCGATAAATACGCCGCGTGTGGTCCATCCAGTGATCGACCATCTGGTCGCGGGCGGCCAGGGCAATGGCTTCGAACCAGTCATGGTCAAAGGCGTGATCCGGGTCTTTGCCCACCGCGTAGGTGAGTTTGGTCAAGACAGCATCGCGGAATGCGGCTACCTCTGCTTCTCGTGCAAGCGGTTCCTGAGACATCGGTGCGACCTCGGGCGAGATTGAAGGAGTTGCTAGAGCCTAGTCGGTCTGACAGACGGTAGACGTGCTGGTTCGGCAGTTTTTTAACTCATTCACCATTGGCTGAATTTGATGCAGGGGTCGTGCCCGATCAGCCCGCGGCGAAGCCTTTGAGCTGAAACCTGCAAAATATTGTTCAAAAAACCACCAATCCCGGTATGATCCCGCGCCCGTATACCGCCCCACCCTGGAACCCTGATGAAGCCTCAACTGATCGCCGCCGCGGAACTCGACCGTCTAGAGACCTGGCAGAAATATTCCGCCCACATGTGCGGCGGCTGCGTGTCCAGCTGTTGCACCCTGCCGGTTGAGGTGAAGATCAAGGACCTGATCCGCATTGGCATCGTCGACGAGTTCGAGCGTGGCGACCCGCCGAAGAACATCGCCAAGCGTTTGCAGAAAGAAGGCATCGTCGAGCGCTACAACAACAAATCCGAGATTTTTACCCTACAGCGCATGAGCAACAACGACTGCCTGTATCTAGATCGTAAGACGCGCTTCTGCACTATTTATGACAAGCGCCCGGATACCTGCCGCAACCACCCGAAAATCGGGCCGCGGCCGGGGTATTGCGCGTATAAGCCGAAAGAAGTGGTGCGCGAGACCAACTTCAAGACTCTCGATAAATTCTGACTCGGGTTTTGTAGTGTTCTGAAGGGCCTCATCGGGGGCAAGCCCCCTCCCACACTTTGATTTGGGAACACATTCAACTGTGGGAGCTGGCTTGCCTGCGATGGGGCCAGTAAAGACAACACACAAACAGCAGGCACAAAAAAACGCCCCCGGCCTTTCGACCGGGGGCGTTTTTCATTCAGCCTGAGTTAACTCAGTTCTTGGCTTTCTTGGCAGCGCGGGTACGCTCGCCTTCGTCCAGGATCTTCTTACGCAGGCGGATCGACTTAGGCGTGACTTCGCACAGCTCGTCGTCCTGGATGAATTCCAGGGCCTGTTCCAGGGTGAAGCGAACAGGTGGAACCAGAGCGATGGTTTCGTCTTTGCCCGAAGCACGCATGTTGTCGAGCTTCTTGCCTTTGGTTGGGTTGACGCCCATGTCGTTGTCACGGCTGTTCAGACCAACGATCTGGCCGTTGTAGATCTCTTGACCGTGTTCAACGAACAGCTTGCCACGCGCCTGGAGGGTTTCCAGGGAGTAGGTCAGCGCCTTGCCGGTTTCTACCGATACCAGAACACCGTTCTGACGGCCGGACATGTCGCCGGACTTCATGGTGTCGTAGCGATCGAAGATCGAGGTCAGGATGCCAGCACCGTTGGTCAGGGTCAGGAACTGGTTACGGAAACCGATCAGACCGCGAGCAGGGATGTTGTATTCCAGACGTACACGGCCTTTGCCATCCGGCACCATGTTGGTCAGGTCGCCCTTACGCAGACCCATCTCTTCCATGACCTTGCCCTGGGATTCTTCAGGGGTGTCGATGGTGACGTTTTCGAACGGTTCCTGCTTCACGCCGTCAACAGTACGGATGATCACTTCCGGACGACCAACACCCATTTCGAAGCCTTCGCGACGCATGGTTTCGATCAGTACCGAGAGGTGCAGCTCACCACGGCCGGAGACCTTGAACTTGTCAGCCGAGTCGCCTTCTTCAACGCGCAGAGCAACGTTGTACAGCAGCTCCTTGTCCAGACGCTCCTTGATGTTACGGGAGGTCACGAACTTGCCTTCTTTACCGCAGAACGGCGAGTCGTTTACCTGGAAGGTCATGGAAACGGTTGGCTCGTCAACGGTCAGAGGCTTCATCGCCTCAACGTTGTCCGGCTGGCACAGGGTGTCGGAGATGAACAGCGAGTCCATGCCGCTTACGCATACGATGTCGCCAGCGAAAGCTTCTTCAACGTCGATACGGTGCAGACCGTGGTGACCCATCAGCTTCAGGATACGACCGTTACGCTTCTTGCCGTCGGCGCCGATAGCCACAACCGGGGTGTTCGGCTTGACGCTACCACGAGCGATACGGCCCACGCCGATAACACCCAGGAAGCTGTTGTAGTCCAGTGCCGAGATTTGCATCTGGAACGGGCCGTCACGGTCAACTTTCGGCGCGGGTACGTTGTCGACGATCGACTGGTACAGCGGGGTCATGTCTTCAGCCATGTCGGTGTGGTCAAGACCAGCAATACCGTTCAGGGCCGAGGCGTAGATGACCTGGAAGTCCAGCTGTTCTTCGGTAGCACCCAGGTTGTCGAACAGGTCGAAGATCTGGTCCAGAACCCAGTCCGGACGCGCGCCTGGACGGTCAACCTTGTTGATGCACACGATCGGACGCAGGCCGGCTTCGAAAGCCTTCTTGGTCACGAAACGAGTTTGCGGCATAGGGCCGTCTTGAGCGTCAACCAGCAGCAGAACGGAGTCAACCATCGACATTACGCGTTCTACTTCGCCGCCGAAGTCGGCGTGGCCCGGGGTATCCACGATGTTGATGTGGTAGCCGTTCCAGTTGATGGCGGTGTTTTTTGCCAGGATGGTAATACCGCGCTCTTTTTCCTGGTCGTTGGAGTCCATCACGCGCTCGTCGTTGAGCTCGTTGCGCTCCAGGGTGCCGGATTGACGCAGGAGTTTGTCTACCAGGGTGGTTTTACCATGGTCAACGTGAGCAATGATGGCGATGTTACGTAGATTTTCGATCACTTGTGTATCTCGATCAGAGGATTCGGTGTGCTGACAGGTCGTGGCAGCGATTAACAGTAGAGTCAGGCCTTGCCGTTACAGCTTGACGGCAGAGTCGGGGGGCCGGTGACGCAGGCCACAGGCAAACAGCCCCGGGCTCTTAGCTCGGTCGATAAACGCGCACATTGGCATGCCCCTCACTGAGCAAATGGTGGGCATGCAGGCGACTCATCACGCCTTTGTCGCAATACAACAGGTACTGACGGCTGTTATCCAGTTCCTTGAAACGCGCGTTCAGTGCGTAGAACGGCAGCGTTTGCACGTCGATGCCGGCGATTTCCAGCGGCTCATCCTCAGCGGCATCCGGGTGACGGATGTCGATGACGATCTGGCCGGCCAGGGCTTCGCTGACTTCTTCGATTTTTACATCCTGACCCAACTCGTCGATCACCCGATCGATTGGGACCAGCTTGGCGTTCTCGAGCGCACGCTCCAGAATCGCCATGTCGAATTCTTTCTCTTCATGCTCCACGCGGTGACGCTTGGCGTGGGTCTTTGGGTTCACCGAAATGACCCCGCAGTACTCGGGCATGTGCTTGGCAAAGTCGGCGGTGCCAATTTGCTCTGCCAGGTCGATGATGTCCTGCTTGTGGCTGGCGATCAGCGGGCGCAACACCAGCTTCTCGGTGACGCAGTCGATGATCGACAGGTTCGGCAGCGTCTGGCTGGACACCTGGGAAATCGCCTCGCCGGTCACCAGCGCGTCAATCTGCAATTGATCGGCGACTCGAGAAGCGGCGCGCAACATCATACGCTTCAATACCACGCCCATATGACTGTTATCGACTTTGCCGAGAATTTCGCCCAGCACTTCCTCGAACGGCACGCTTACAAATAGCACGCGCTGGGAGCTGCCGTACTTCTTCCAGATAAAGTGCGCAACTTCCATCACGCCCAATTCATGGGCACGCCCGCCCAGGTTAAAGAAGCAGAAGTGGCTCATCAGGCCGCGGCGCATGATCTGGTAGGCCGCCACCGTGGAATCGAAACCGCCGGACATCAATACCAGGGTCTGTTCCAGGGCGCCCAGCGGGTAGCCGCCGATGCTGTTGTGCTGGCTGTGGATCACAAACAACCGTTGGTCGCGAATTTCCATGCGCACTTCAATTTGCGGCGCTTTAAGGGAAATTCCAGCGGCGCCGCACTCGCGACGCAGCTTGCTGCCGACGTATTTCTCGACATCCATGGAGCTGAAGGTGTGCTTGCCGGCACGCTTGCAGCGCACCGAAAAAATCTTCCCTTCAAGCGCACTGCCGTAGTGCTGCTTGCACTTTTCGGTGATGTCATCGAAGTCGCCCAGCGGGTACTCATCCACCTGCAGGAAATGCGCGATGCCCGGCATGCAGCTCAGGCGCTCGGTCATGTCCTTCAAGGCTTTGGCGTCGGTAATGCGGGTTTCCAGCTCGAGGTTGTCCCACACGCCGTTCACCACCACAGCCGGGTCCAGGTCACGGAGCACGGCACGGATGTTCTTGGCCAACTGACGGATGAAACGCGTCCGTACCGGTCGGCTTTTGATGGTGATCTCGGGGAAGACTTTAACGATTAATTTCATGGAAACAGCGCGCGCCGGGCCTGCTGAAAAAGGGGGGCGCGGATTATAGCGGAAATCGCTCAAGGTTTAACCAGTTAATATGCATCGAACGTGCAACGCACCAAAACAGGTCATTTACACAAATAAACGCTACATTGCAGTGCGCTATTTCTCGCGCTTTGGCCTATTGCACCGCTTTAGGGGCCATTTTGAGGCAAAAAGACCATGTTGGCGCACTGGCATGTAATTTGCTCTCTTGTGAGGCAGGTTGCCTTGGCGGAGTATCCGCGCCGGCATCACCCACATTCTAAGGGCTAACTCCACTACCCAAGCCCGAAGCCACCCGGAGGACACCATGTCGAAGTCGGTTCAACTCATCAAAGATCATGACGTTAAATGGATTGATCTGCGCTTCACGGACACAAAAGGCACTCAGCACCACGTGACCATGCCGGCTCGCGACGCGCTGGATGATGCTTTCTTCGAAGAAGGCAAAATGTTCGACGGTTCCTCCATCGCCGGCTGGAAAGGCATTGAAGCTTCCGACATGATCCTGATGCCGGACGACAGCACTGCCGTGCTGGACCCGTTCACCGAAGAGCCGACCCTGATCCTGGTCTGCGACGTGATCGAGCCGTCGACCATGCAAGGCTACGACCGCGACCCACGTGCGATCGCCAAGCGTGCCGAGGAATACCTGAAGTCCACCGGTATTGGTGACACTGTATTCGTGGGCCCGGAGCCAGAGTTCTTCATCTTCGACCAGGTTAAGTTCAAGTCCGACATCTCTGGCTCCATGTTCAAGATCTACTCCGAACAAGGTTCGTGGATGTCCGACCAGGACGTGGAAGGCGGCAACCATGGCCACCGTCCAGGCATCAAAGGCGGCTACTTCCCGGTTCCACCGTTCGACCACGACCACGAAATCCGTACCTCCATGTGCAACGCCATGGAAGACATGGGCCTGGTCATCGAAGTGCATCACCACGAAGTGGCGACTGCCGGCCAGAACGAAATCGGTGTGAAGTTCAACACCCTGGTGGCCAAGGCTGACGAAGTTCAGACCCTGAAGTACTGCGTACACAACACTGCCGTCGCTTACGGCCGTACCGCTACCTTCATGCCCAAGCCTCTGTACGGCGATAACGGTTCGGGTATGCACGTTCACCTGTCCATCGCCAAAGAAGGCAAGAACACCTTCGCAGGTGAAGGTTATGCCGGCCTGTCCGACACCGCCCTGTACTTCATCGGCGGCATCATCAAGCACGGTAAGGCCCTGAACGGCTTCACCAACCCGTCGACCAACTCCTACAAGCGTCTGGTCCCAGGTTTCGAAGCTCCGGTAATGCTGGCCTACTCGGCGCGTAACCGCTCTGCCTCGATCCGTATTCCTTACGTGTCCAGCCCTCGCGCTCGCCGTATCGAAGCTCGCTTCCCGGACCCGGCAGCCAACCCATACCTGGCCTTCGCTGCACTGGTCATGGCTGGCCTGGACGGTATCCAGAACAAGATCCACCCTGGCGACGCCGCCGACAAAAACTTGTACGACCTGCCGCCTGAAGAGGCCAAAGAGATCCCACAAGTGTGCGGCAGCCTGAAAGAAGCCCTGGAAGAGCTGGATAAGGGCCGTGCGTTCCTGACCAAAGGCGGCGTGTTCAGCGACGACTTCATCGACGCTTACATCGCCCTGAAAAGCGAAGAAGAAATCAAGGTGCGCACCTTCGTACACCCACTGGAATACGAGCTGTACTACAGCTGCTGATCCGGTAGCGCGGCTTCTTAAGAGCGGCGTGACGAAAAAGACCTCCCCCGGGAGGTCTTTTTTTGCCTGGGCGTTACGCTACGCCAGCTCTGCAAACCCAATCAAAGTGTGGGAGCTGGCTTGCCTGCGATAGCGCACTACCGGCCACCTGCTGTATCACTGACATACCGCCATCGCGGGCAAGCCCGCTCCCACAGGAGATCACCTTTGAGGCATCGACTTGTATTTGCCCTGCTGTTCATCAGTGCCAGTGCGAGCGCTGCGCCGCCTACGCTCGAACCCCTGCTCAACAGCATCGCCGAACGCCTGGAGATTGCCGACCAGGTGGCCTTGAGCAAATGGGACAGCCACAAGCCCGTCGAAGACAAAAACCGCGAGCAGGAAGTGATCGCCAGCGTCGTCGCTCAGGCCTCGAGCTACAAGCTTGAGCCCGCCGCCGCCGAGCAGTTTTTCTCCGCGCAGATCGAGGCGAACAAACTGGTGCAATACACCCACCTGTCCGACTGGCAGTTCCAGGGCAAAGCCCCAGACGAGCCGCGCCCGGACCTGATCAAGCAGATTCGCCCGCAGCTGGATGAGCTGCAAAAACGCCTGCTGCAACAACTGGCCGACTTCACCCCGCACCGTGCCGATCCACAGTGCCCCCAATGGCTGGCCACCGCCGTGCATGAGCCGCTGAATGATCCGCTGCGCCAACTGGCAATGATCCGCGCCACCGCCGAACTCTGCATCTACAAAGGTTAATGACTGCAAACCCGGTAAAAATGTGGAAGCAAGCCCCCTCCCACATTTGGACTGTATGCATTCAGGGCCATCTCTGGCAGCTTCCTGAACAACCTTCGCAAAACCGCACTATATTGGTGCGATAGGTTGCACCCTCACTCCAGCCACAGCCCATTTTGGTTCGAATCTTCCCGATCAAACTGGCAGAACGCCACAGTTTCGCGCCACAAACGCCTATTTCAGGGCTTTAACGCTTCTTTTCGGAGCCTTGGTTTGGTTTTTGCATTTTCCTTGTATCAGCGTGTGCCTCAAGCCTGCGCCTTGCTCCAAAAGAGGTCCCGATGACCATCAGTGATGCACTGCACCGTTTGTTACTCGACAACCTGACCACCGCGACCATCCTGCTCAATGCCGATCTGCGCCTTGAGTACATGAACCCGGCGGCGGAGATGCTCCTGGCCATCAGCGGCCAGCGCAGCCATGGGCAGTTCATCAGCGAGCTGTTCACCGAGTCGGCCGAAGCCTTGAGCTCGTTGCGCCAGGCCGTGGAGCAGGCACATCCGTTCACCAAGCGCGAAGCGATGCTCACCGCCCTCACCGGCCAGACACTGACGGTCGATTACGCGGTAACCCCCATTCTGAGCAATGGCGCCACGCTGCTATTGCTCGAAGTACACCCCCGCGACCGCCTGCTGCGCATCACCAAGGAAGAGGCGCAGCTGTCCAAGCAGGAAACCAGCAAGATGCTGGTGCGCGGCCTGGCTCACGAGATCAAGAACCCGCTCGGCGGGATTCGCGGTGCCGCGCAGCTGCTGGCCCGCGAGCTGCCCGAGGAGCATCTCAAGGACTACACCAACGTCATCATCGAAGAAGCCGACCGCCTGCGTAACCTGGTGGACCGGATGCTCGGCTCCAACAAGTTGCCGTCATTGGCGATGACCAACGTGCATGAGGTGCTGGAGCGCGTCTGCCAACTGGTCGAGGCCGAAAGCCAGGGCTGCATCACCCTGGTACGCGACTATGACCCGAGCATTCCTGATGTATTGATCGACCGCGAGCAGATGATCCAGGCGGTGCTCAATATCGTGCGCAACGCCATGCAGGCCATCAGCAGCCAGAACGAGCTGCGCCTGGGACGCATCAGCCTGCGCACGCGCGCCCTGCGCCAGTTCACCATCGGCCATGTACGCCATCGCCTGGTGACCAAGGTCGAAATCATCGACAACGGTCCGGGCATTCCCGCCGAACTGCAGGAAACCATCTTCTTCCCCATGGTCAGTGGCCGCCCGGACGGTACCGGGCTGGGCCTGGCCATTACCCAGAACATCATCAGCCAGCACCAGGGCCTGATCGAATGTGAGAGCCATCCCGGCCACACCACGTTCTCGATCTTCCTGCCATTGGAACAAGGAGCCCCCACGACATGAGCCGTAGTGAAACTGTCTGGATCGTCGATGACGACCGTTCTATCCGTTGGGTCCTGGAAAAAGCCTTGCAACAGGAAGGCATGACCACCCAAAGCTTCGACAGCGCCGACGGAGTGATGAGCCGCCTGGCACGCCAGCAGCCGGACGTGATCATCTCCGACATTCGTATGCCCGGCGCAAGCGGCCTGGACTTGCTGGCGCGCATCCGCGAGCAGCACCCGCGCTTGCCGGTGATCATCATGACTGCGCACTCGGACCTGGACAGCGCTGTCGCGTCCTACCAGGGCGGCGCCTTTGAATACCTGCCCAAGCCATTCGACGTGGATGAGGCGGTGGCGCTGGTCAAGCGCGCCAACCAGCACGCCCAGGAACAACAGAACCAGGAAGCCCCGCCAACCCTGACCCGCACCCCGGAAATCATCGGTGAAGCGCCGGCGATGCAGGAAGTGTTTCGCGCCATCGGGCGCTTGAGCCACTCCAACATCACTGTGCTGATCAATGGCGAGTCGGGCACCGGTAAAGAGCTGGTGGCCCATGCCCTGCACCGTCACAGCCCACGGGCGGCTTCGCCGTTTATCGCGCTGAACATGGCGGCGATCCCCAAGGACCTGATGGAGTCCGAGCTGTTCGGCCATGAGAAAGGCGCGTTCACCGGTGCGGCCAACCTGCGGCGCGGGCGCTTTGAACAGGCCGACGGCGGCACGCTGTTTCTCGATGAGATCGGCGACATGCCGGCCGATACCCAGACCCGCTTGCTACGGGTGTTGGCGGACGGTGAGTTCTATCGTGTCGGCGGGCACACACCGGTCAAGGTCGATGTGCGCATCATTGCGGCCACCCACCAGAACCTCGAAACCCTGGTACACGCGGGCAAATTCCGTGAGGACTTGTTCCACCGCCTCAATGTGATCCGCATCCATATCCCGCGCATGTCGGACCGCCGCGAAGACATTCCGACTCTCGCCCGCCACTTCCTCAGCCGCGCCGCCCTGGAGCTGGCGGTGGAGCCCAAGCTGCTCAAAAGCGAGACCGAGGAATACCTCAAGAACCTGCCGTGGCCCGGCAACGTGCGCCAGCTGGAGAACACCTGCCGCTGGATCACCGTAATGGCCTCCGGGCGTGAAGTGCATATCAGCGACCTGCCGCCTGAGCTGCTGAGCCTGCCGCAGGATTCGGCACCGGTAACCAACTGGGAACAAGCGCTGCGCCAATGGGCCGACCAGGCGTTGGCGCGCGGCCAGTCGAACCTGCTGGACAGCACCGTGCCGGCATTCGAGCGGATCATGATTGAGACCGCGTTGAAGCATACCGCCGGCCGCCGTCGCGATGCGGCCGTGCTGCTGGGTTGGGGGCGCAATACCCTGACGCGCAAGATCAAGGAATTGGGGATGAAGGTAGATGGTGGGGATGATGATGAGGGTGATGAGGCCTGATCACACCTCCCAGATCCACTGAAAGTCTTATGTGGGAGGGGGCTTGCTCCCGATAGCAGTAGTTCAGTCACCACATCTGTGTCTGACCCACCGCTATCGGGAGCAAGCCCCCTCCCACATTTGGATCTCTGCAATTCCACGACTGTGCACCGCTTCAATGCACCATGAACCGGCATCGGGCACGGGCCGGATACGTGGAAGACCGTTATCGCGGAACAACTCTCGCAAGCTGAAACCACCAAAGCCCCGGATTACGGGGCTTTGCGCTTTTTGGAAAAATTTTATGGGTGAAATTGCAAACTCTGGCACGCGCCCTGCAACAACCCTCGTACAACCCAGTTTCGGGGACCTTGGTACAGGCAGGCCGAGAATCCCCTCTTTAACACCGAAGCCCTTGGCTTCATCCGTTTTGGGAGCCCTGGTACAGGCAGGCCGGGAACTCCCTCTTTTATTGCTCCTGGAGATGGATCTCCAACCGCCAGCGGTCGTTGACCGCTTCGCCTGTCCACTCCCCACGCAACGGCCGCGCCGCCACCAGGTTCAGCAGCAAACCGCCATCGGTCTTGCGCACGCGCCAGTTCACATCCTTGTCGTTGACCTTGAGCTGCCCGCTGGCCGCCTTGCCCTGGGCGTCAAACAGCAGCGCCACGGTGCCCTCGATATGCTCGCCGTGCAGCTTGGGTTCGCTGTTGAACCACACCACCACGCCGTCCGCCGCGGTTTCGACCTGTTGCAGCTCAACCGGATCCGGGGTGGTGAGGCGGCCGATCATCAGGCCTACCATGAGGCCGACAATCGCCAATGAACCCATGACCCTCGGCAATAGCTTCGGCCTCGGGTCTTCTTCAGGGGTAGAATGCAGCGCATCTTTGCCTTCGGAGCCGTGCATGTTTCACGTCATCCTTTTTCAACCAGAAATTCCGCCGAATACCGGCAACGTTATCAGGCTGTGCGCCAACAGTGGCTGCCACCTGCATTTGATCGAGCCGTTGGGCTTCGACATGGACGACAAGCGCCTGCGCCGCGCCGGGCTGGACTACCACGAGTACGCCACCCTCAAGCGTCACGCCGACCTGGCCAGTTGCCTGGAAAGCCTGGGCCATCCGCGCCTGTTCGCGTTCACCACCAAGGGTTCGCGCCCGTTTCACGATGCCAGCTTTGCCGAGGGCGATGCCTTCCTGTTCGGCCCGGAAAGCCGTGGCCTGCCGGCCGAGGTGCTCGACGCATTGCCCGATGGCCACCGCCTGCGTTTGCCGATGCGCGAGGGCTGCCGCAGCCTGAACCTGTCCAACACCGTCGCAGTGGCCGTCTACGAAGGCTGGCGCCAGCTTGGCTTTAAGTAACACCGCATAACAAATGTGGGAGGGGGCTTGCCCCCGATGACGGAGTGTCAGTCAACATCTAAGTGACTGGTCCACCGCTATCGGGGGCAAGCCCCCTCCCACATTTTTTATCGCATCGACTTACTGAACGGTCGGCGCGCCTTCCTGTTGCATGCGCTGCAGCTCTTGGGCGTACAGGGCATCGAAGTTCACCGGAGCCAGCATCAGTGCCGGGAACGAGCCACGGGTGACCAGGCTGTCCAGGGTCTCACGGGCATACGGGAACAGGATGTTCGGGCAGAACGCGCCCAGGGTGTGGCTCATGGACGCTTCGTCCAGGCCCTGGATCAGGAAGATGCCGGCCTGTTGCACTTCAGCGATGAAGGCCACTTCTTCGCCGTTCTTGACGGTGACCGACAGGGTCAGCACCACTTCGTGGAAGTCGCCTTCCAGGGCTTTCTGACGGGTGTTCAGGTCCAGCGCAACGCTTGGGGTCCATTCCTGACGGAAGATCGTCGGGCTTTTCGGCGCTTCGAACGACAGGTCACGCACGTAGATGCGCTGCAGCGAAAACTGTGGGCCTTGGTCTTGCGCTGCTTCGGTGTTCTGTTGATCAGTCATCGCAGATCCTTCTTTATCTTGGGGTTCTTAAGGGGTTAGCAGTCAGACGGACAGCAGCGCATCAAGTTTACCGGCGCGCTCCAGAGCGAACAGGTCATCGCAACCACCGATGTGCTTGGCGCCGATCCAGATCTGCGGGACCGACGTGCGGCCGGCCTTCTGGGCCATTTCGGCACGCACCTGGGGCTTGCCATCGACCTTGATCTCTTCGAAGGCAACACCCTTTTTCTCAAGCAGGGCCTTGGCCCGCATGCAGTAAGGGCACCAATCGCTGGAATACACGACAACCTGGCTCATATCACTTCACCAACGGCAGGTTATCGCCACGCCAGCTGCTGATACCACCCGACAGCTTGGCGGCGGTGAAGCCGGTCTTGAGCATCTCGCGGGCGTGGGTGCCGGAGTGCTGGCCTTGGGCGTCGACCAGGATGATGGTCTTGGCCTTGTATTTTTCCAGCTCGGCCAAGCGTGCGATCAGCTTGTCCTGGGGAATGTTCAGGGCGCCAACGATATGGCCGGCGGCATAATCCTTGGCCGGGCGAATATCGACGACAACGGCCTCATCCTTGTTGACCAGCGCGGTCAGCTCCGACGTGCTCAGGCTGCGACCACCGCGGCTCAGTTCATGTGCGATCAGCAACGCCAGCAGGATGACGAAGGCACCCACGAGCAGGTAGTGGGCAGTGGCAAATGCAATCAGGTGATCAACCATCAAGGAGGTTCCAGGGCGTTAAAATGGCGGTAAGTATACACAGCCGCCAAGGAGGGCCAACCCCCGTAAAGCGGTGACGCGCTCGGAACTTCGCTTTAAACTGCCACTCCCTTTTCCATTGTCTTCCTTTATTACCGCCGCGAGAGGATCTATGACTACCACGCCTAAACCTTTGGTCCTGATAATTCTCGATGGCTTCGGACACAGTGAAAGCCACCACGACAACGCCGTGTACTCGGCCAACAAGCCCGTGCTGGACCGCCTGAGCGCTACCGTCCCCAACGGATTGATCTCCGGTTCCGGCATGGACGTGGGCCTGCCGGACGGCCAGATGGGCAACTCGGAAGTCGGCCACATGAACCTCGGCGCCGGACGAGTGGTATACCAGGACTTCACCCGCGTCACCAAAGCGATCCGCGATGGCGAGTTCTTCGAGAACCCGACCATCTGCGCCGCGGTCGATAAAGCCGTGGCCGCCGGCAAGGCCGTGCATTTCATGGGCCTGCTGTCGGACGGCGGCGTACACAGCCATCAGGACCATCTGGTGGCAATGGCCGAACTGGCCTTCAAGCGCGGCGCCGACAAGATCTACCTGCACGCCTTCCTCGACGGCCGCGACACCCCGCCGAAAAGCGCGCAATCGTCCATCGAACTGCTCGACACCACCTTCGCCGCCCTCGGCAAGGGCCGCATCGCCAGCCTGGTGGGCCGTTACTTTGCCATGGACCGCGACAACCGCTGGGACCGCGTGTCCCAGGCCTACAACCTGATCGTCGACGGCCAGGCCGAATTCAATGCCGCCACGGCCCAGGAAGGCCTGGAAGCGGCCTACGCCCGTGGCGAGAGCGATGAGTTCGTCAAAGCCACCACCATCGGCGAGCCGGTGAAGGTCGAAGACGGCGACGCCGTAGTATTCATGAACTTCCGCGCCGACCGTGCCCGCGAGTTGAGCCATGTGTTCGTCGATGAAGGTTTCAAGGACTTCGAGCGCGCACGCCAGCCGAAAGTCGAGTTCGTCATGCTCACCCAATACGCCGCCAACATCCCGGCCCCGTCGGCGTTCGCCCCGGGCAGCCTGGAAAACGTGCTGGGTGATTACTTGGCGAAAAACGGCAAGACCCAGCTGCGCATCGCCGAGACCGAGAAGTACGCCCACGTGACGTTCTTCTTCTCCGGCGGCCGCGAAGAACCGTTCCCGGGCGAAGAGCGCATCCTGATCCCATCGCCAAAAGTCGCCACCTACGACCTGCAGCCGGAAATGAGTGCGCCGGAAGTGACCGATAAGATCGTCGATGCCATCGACAACCAGCGTTACGACGTGATCGTCGTCAACTACGCCAACGGCGACATGGTCGGCCATAGTGGCAACCTGGAAGCGGCGGTAAAGGCCGTTGAATGCCTGGACCTGTGCGTTGGCCGCATTGTCGACGCCCTAGAAAAAGTCGGCGGCGAAGCGCTGATCACCGCAGACCATGGCAACTGCGAGCAGATGTCCGACGAGTCCACCGGTCAGGCGCATACCGCCCACACCACCGAGCCGGTGCCGTTCATCTACGTTGGCAAGCGCGACTTCAAAGTGCGTAATGGAGGCGTACTGGCGGATGTGGCGCCGACCATGCTGATGCTGATGGGGCTGGAGCAACCGAAGGAGATGACCGGGACCTCCATCCTGGTCTGATCCAAAGTACGCCACAAAACAGTGTGGGAGCGGGCTTGCCCGCGATAGCGGCTAATCAGTCGACATCTATGTCGCTGACCCACCGCAATCGCGGGCAAGCCCGCTCCCACATTGGTTTTGTGGCGTTTGGTAGATATCTTTTTGCCATACCACCGCCACTCGGCACCTATCTTGCCCGCAAGCCCCAATTGGGCGTTTTTTTTGCAGCGCTTGGCGGGCATACTAGGCCGTCCTTTTCCCCTGGTGTCGCCCGCCTCTATGCTTCGCGCCTTGATAACCCTTGCTCTTGTCTGCCTGCTCCAACCGGCGTTTGCCGATGAGCGCGCACAAACCCAACAACAGTTGGACGCTACGCGTCAGGACATTACCGAGCTGAAAAAGCTGCTCGGCAAGCTCCAGGAAGAAAAATCCGGGGTGCAAAAAGACCTGCGCGGCACGGAAACCGAAATGGGCAAGCTTGAGAAGCAGGTCCAGGAGTTGCAAAAAGAACTAAAGAAGAGCGAGTCGGAACTGGAGCGACTCGACGCTGAGAAAAAAAAACTCCAGAGCGCACGCGTTGAACAGCAACGCCTGATCGCGATCCAGGCCCGCGCCGCCTACCAGAGCGGCCGCCAGGAATACCTCAAGCTGCTGCTCAACCAGCAGAACCCGGAAAAATTCGCCCGCACCCTCACCTATTACGATTACCTGAGCCAGGCGCGCCTGGCGCAATTGAAGGGTTTCAATGAAACCCTGCGCCAATTGGCCAATGTCGAGCAGGAAATTGCCGACCAGCAGTCGCAACTGCTCGACCAGAAAAGCGCCCTCGACGTTCAGCGCGACCAGTTGGACAAGGTACGCAAGGAGCGCCAGCAGGCCCTGGCCAAGCTCAACAGCGATGTAAAAGCCCGCGACGCCAAGCTCCAGGCCCGCGAGCAGGATCAGGCCGACCTGGCCAAAGTGCTCAAGACCATCGAAGAAACCCTGGCCCGCCAGGCACGCGAGGCCGAAGAAGCGCGGCAAAAAGCGCTGATCGCCCAGCAGGAAGCGGAAAAAAAGCGTCAGCGTGAGGCCGAACTGGCTGCCACCAGCGACGCGCCGGCACCGCGCAAACCCGCGCGCGCCAGCCCCGGCCCGCTGGTTTCCAGCAGCGGCGAGTCGTTCGGCGGCCCTTTTGCTTCAGCGCGGGGCAAACTTCCATGGCCGGTTGATGGTCGACTATTGGCACGCTTTGGGGAAACCCGTGGCGATGACACCCGCGCCAAGTGGGATGGGGTGATGATCAGCGCCTCAGCCGGCAGCCAGGTCCATGCCGTTCACGGTGGGCGCGTGGTGTTTGCCGATTGGCTGCGGGGCGCCGGTTTACTGGTGATTCTCGACCATGGAAATGGCTATTTGAGCCTTTACGGCCACAATCAGACATTACTCAAGTCGGCAGGTGATGTTGTAAAAGCCGGTGAATCCATCTCCACTGTCGGTAACAGTGGCGGCCAGGACACCCCGGCGCTGTACTTCGCTATTCGTCAGCAGGGTCGCCCGAGCGATCCCGCACAATGGTGCCGTTCCCAAGGATAGGGCCGCATCTACATTAGGAGTTCGTTCGACATGCTGCATTTGTCCCGCCTCACTTCGCTGGCCCTGACGATCGCCCTGGTGATCGGCGCGCCTCTGGCTTTTGCCGACCAGGCTGCACCCGCTGCAATGGCCGCGACCACCAAGGCGCCGTTGCCGCTGGATGAGCTGCGCACCTTTGCCGAGGTCATGGACCGGATCAAGGCAGCGTATGTCGAACCCGTAGACGACAAGGCCCTGCTGGAAAATGCCATCAAGGGCATGCTCAGCAACCTCGACCCGCACTCCGCCTACCTGGGCCCTGAAGATTTCGCCGAGCTGCAGGAAAGCACCAGCGGCGAGTTCGGTGGCCTGGGCATCGAAGTGGGCTCCGAAGACGGCCAGATCAAAGTGGTCTCGCCCATCGACGATACCCCTGCATCCAAGGCCGGTATCCAGGCCGGCGACCTGATCGTGAAGATCAACGGCCAGCCGACCCGTGGCCAGAGCATGACCGAGGCCGTCGACAAGATGCGCGGCAAGCTCGGCCAGAAAATCACCCTGACCCTGGTACGCGACGGCGGCAACCCGTTTGACGTGACCCTGGCCCGCGCGACCATCACGGTCAAGAGCGTGAAGAGCCAGTTGCTGGAGTCGGGCTACGGCTACATCCGTATCACCCAGTTCCAGGTCAAGACCGGCGACGAAGTGGCCAAGGCCCTGGCCAAGCTGCGCAAAGACAATGGCAAGAAACTCAACGGCATCGTGCTCGACCTGCGCAACAACCCCGGCGGCGTGTTGCAGTCGGCAGTTGAGGTGGTCGACCACTTTGTCACCAAGGGCCTGATCGTTTATACCAAAGGCCGTATCGCCAACTCCGAACTGCGCTTCTCGGCCACCGGCAACGACCTGAGCGAAAACGTGCCGTTGGCGGTGCTGATCAACGGCGGCAGTGCCTCGGCGTCGGAAATCGTCGCCGGCGCCCTGCAAGACCTCAAGCGCGGCGTGCTGATGGGCACCACCAGTTTCGGCAAAGGCTCGGTGCAGACGGTGTTACCGTTGAACAACGAACGCGCATTGAAAATCACCACAGCGCTGTATTACACACCGAACGGCCGCTCGATCCAGGCCCAAGGCATCGTGCCGGACATCGAAGTGCGCAGGGCCAAGATCACCAACGAGATCGACGGCGAGTACTACAAGGAGGCCGACCTGCAGGGTCACTTGGGCAATGGCAACGGCGGTGCCGACCAGCCTACCGGTAGCGGCGCCAAGGCCAAACCGATGCCGCAGGACGATGACTACCAACTGGCCCAGGCGCTGAGCCTGCTCAAGGGCCTGAGCATCACGCGCAGCCGTTGATCATGCGTTTTGCCCTGATCATCGCTGTGCTGTGCAGCCTGGCAGGTGTCGCTCACGCGGCCCCTGCCGGCGAACCCCACAAAGCCTACCTGACCCTCATCATCGACGACCTGGGGCAAAACCTGCCGCGCGATCGCCGTGTACTTGCGCTGCCCGGCCCGGTGACCGCCGCGATCATGCCCGACACGCCCCATGCCGCCGAATTCGCCCGCGAGGCGCACAAGGCCGGCAAGATCGTGATCCTGCACATGCCCATGGACCCGGCCACCGGCCCCTTCGCCTGGCACCCCGAGCTGCCGGTGGAAGAACTCGGCAAGCGCCTGGACGCCGCGTTTGAAGCCGTGCCCTACACTGCCGGTATCAACAACCATATGGGCAGCCGCATGACCGCGCAGCCGCAGGCCATGACGTGGTTGATGGCCGAGCTGCAACGGCGCCACAAGTTCTTTGTGGACAGCCGCACCAGCGCGCAGACCGTCGCCGCCGCCGAGGCGCAGAAGATCGGGCTGGCGCATGTATCGCGGGATGTGTTCCTCGATGACGAACGCACCGAGGCGGCGATTACCACCCAACTGCAAACCGCAATCAAGCTGGCGCATAAGCAGGGTTCGGCGGTGATGATCGGGCACCCTTACCCACAGACCCTGGCGGTGCTGGAGCGCGAGCTGCCCAAGCTCAAGGCCCAGGGCGTGGAGTGGATCAATATCAAGTTGATGATCAGCGTGCGCAGTAACCAGGCCATGAGTGCCCACGGCAAAAACGGCATTTACCGCTAAATGAAGGCAGCGAAGATCCAATGTGGGAGGGGGCTTGCCCCCGATGGCGGTGTGTCAGCTGAAAATGTATTGGCTGATCTACTGCTATCGGGGGCAAGCCCCCTCCCACATTTTGACCGCGTTTATTCTGCGCAACTGCCAACTTCAGAGGTAACGCGCCATGATTTCGTCTACACGACCGCTCTTGCGTAACTCATCCAGCGCAGCCTGGAGCTTGGCGACCACCTCATCAGGCACTTCCCTGTTCAACGCCAAATAAAGCTGCGCACTGTTGAACCGCAACACCGTCTTGAGCCCGCTCACACCCACCTGGCGCGCTAGATAACGCCCGGCGGGATCGCCAGTGGCCCACAGGTCGATCTGGCCATCCATGAGCTTTTGCGCATTGTCCTGATCGCGCAGAGCGACAATCGGATTGAGCCCCTGTTTTCCCAAGGTTTCGGCAATCGCGTCGCCCTTGTAAGCGCCGATCCTGTAGCGGCGGGCGTGCTCAAGATCGTCGAGCTGGATATTGCTGTCAGCCTTGGCCAGCAGCACCCAATCGTCCGGGCCGATGGGGCCGACCCATTTGAACAAGGCTTCACGGTCCGGCAGCCGCGCCATCACAAATACACCGTAGCCAGGCTTTTCCAGGGCGAGTTTGTAGATTCGCTCCCAAGGAAAACGCAACGTAAGGTTGTAGGAAATGCCGGCGCGCTGGAAGGTTTCGCGCACAATGTCCACGGCGATGCCTTCGATGTTCTCGTCCTTGGCGAAGTTCTTGCCGTTTTTCGCCATGTTGTAGGGCGGGAAATTTTCCGTCAGCAGCACCAGGGAGGCGTCAGACGGCTCTTCGGCTTGGGCCGTACCGGCCATGAGCATGGAGGTACTGGCGAGGGCGAGCAGCAGGTGTTTGAACATGAAGGCTACCGGAATCCATGGCAAGCGCAGAGAGTGCCGCGAGCCTGCCATGGTGTCCAGCAGCGTTTAGCGAACGACGATACCGCGCGCTGCCATGTAGGCCTTGGCCTCAGGTACGGTGTATTCACCAAAGTGGAAAATACTCGCCGCCAGCACTGCGCTGGCATGGCCTTCGATAACACCGTCGGCCAAATGCTGCAGGTTACCGACGCCACCGGAGGCGATCACCGGGATACCCAGTGCATCGCTGATAGCGCGGGTCACGCCCAGGTCGAAGCCGTTTTTCATGCCGTCCTGGTCCATGCTGGTCAGCAGGATTTCACCGGCGCCCAAGCCTTCCATCTTCATCGCCCACTCCACCGCGTCCAGCCCGGTAGGTTTGCGCCCGCCGTGGGTGAAGATCTCCCAGCGCGGGGTTTCGCCCGGGCCGGAGACCTTCTTGGCATCGATCGCGACCACGATGCACTGCGAGCCGAAGTGTTGCGCAGCTTCACCGACGAACTCGGGGTTGAATACCGCGGCAGTATTGATCGAGACCTTGTCCGCGCCGGCATTGAGCAGGTTGCGGATGTCTTGCACAGTGCGCACGCCACCGCCCACGGTCAACGGGATGAACACCTGGCTGGCCATGCGCTCGACGGTATGCAATGTGGTGTCGCGGCCATCGACGCTGGCGGTGATGTCGAGAAAGGTAATCTCGTCGGCACCCTGCTCATCGTAACGACGGGCGATTTCCACCGGGTCGCCGGCATCGCGGATATTCTCGAACTTGACGCCCTTGACCACCCGACCGTTGTCGACGTCCAGGCAAGGGATGATGCGTTTGGCCAGCGCCATGGTCAGTCCTCAGCCGTTGTAGGCGTCGCAGTAAGCCTGGGCTTCGGCAACGTCCAGGGTACCTTCGTAAATCGCACGGCCAGTGATGGCGCCGATGATGCCAGGCGCCTTGGCGTCCAGCAGCGACTTGATATCGCCCAGGTTGTGAATGCCGCCGGAAGCGATCACCGGAATCTTCGTGGCCGCTGCCAAGGCTGCGGTGAACGGCACATTGCAGCCCTGCATCATGCCGTCTTTGGCGATATCGGTATAAACGATGGCGGACACGCCGTCGGCTTCGAACTGCTTGGCCAGGTCGATCACCTGCACGGTGCTGATCTCAGCCCAGCCGTCGGTAGCCACGAAGCCGTCTTTGGCATCCAGTCCGACGATGACCTTGCCTGGGAACGCACGGCAGGCTTCGGCGACGAAGGCCGGGTCTTTCACGGCCTTGGTGCCGATGATCACGTAGCTCACGCCAGCTTTGACGTAATGCTCGATGGTTTCCAGGGAGCGAATGCCGCCGCCGATCTGGATCGGCAGGTTCGGGTAGCGCTTGGCAATCGCGGTGACCACCTCACCATTGACCGGCTGGCCTTCGAAGGCACCGTTCAAGTCCACCAGATGCAAACGACGGCAGCCACCTTCCACCCATTTGGCGGCCATGCTCACCGGGTCGTCGGAGAACACCGTGGAATCTTCCATGCGGCCCTGGCGCAGGCGTACACAAGCGCCGTCCTTGAGATCGATAGCGGGGATAATCAGCATCTGGCAAACCTTATTCGATATTCAGCAATGCTTGGGAAATCAGGGTTTCTCAAGCGACCACAAGTCGCTTTCGATGCTTTCGAACCTTTCCTTAAGGAGCGTCTGCGTGTCGAAAATCGCCCTGTTGTAATAGTGCGGTGCCACTTCGGTGGTGAACAGCTCAAGAATCTCGGCGACCTCGAACGAGCCCAGCTTGAGCTCGAAGCGGTCTTCCATGAAACGCTTGATCTTGTCGGTTGCCTCACGCTCTTGCTCGGGCGTGAGGTTCAAGATCGGCGGCTTCGGTTTCTTGGCCATTTACCAGCGACCATCCCACGCGGCGAAGTTCTGCAGCAATTGCAGGCCATGGGTATGGCTCTTTTCCGGGTGGAATTGCACGGCAAAACGCGAACCCTCGGCCAGCGCTGCGGCGAAGTCGACACCGTAGTGCCCACCACCCACCACCTGGCGCGGGTTACCGGCAGCGATGTAGTAACTGTGCACGAAGTAGAAACGCGCCATGTCCGGGATTTCGTGCCACAGCGGGTGGTCGACAGTGCGGCGCACCTCGTTCCAGCCCATGTGCGGGACCTTCAAATGCTCGCCGTCTTCATGCAAGTCTTTGCCGAAGAACTTCACCTGGCCGGGAAACATACCGATGCAATCGACGCCGCCGTTCTCCTCACTGCTGTCGAGCAAGGCTTGCATGCCGACGCAGATACCGAGGAATGGACGATCCTGGCTGACCTCGCGCACCAGGCTGTCAAAGCCCAGGCGGCGGATTTCGGCCATGCAATCACGAATCGCACCGACGCCTGGGAACACCACTCTGTCGGCTTCGCGAATCACGTTGGCATCGCTGGTGATCAGCACCTTGCCGGCGCCTACGTGTTCGAGGGCCTTGGCCACCGAGTGCAGGTTGCCCATGCCGTAGTCGATAACCGCGACCGTCTGCATTACAGGACGCCCTTGGTCGACGGCATTTGCCCGCCCATGCGCTCATCGACTTCCACAGCCATGCGCAGTGCGCGGCCGAAAGCCTTGAACACGGTTTCGATCTGGTGGTGGGTGTTGGTGCCGCGCAGGTTGTCGATATGCAGGCTGACCAGTGCGTGGTTGACGAAGCCCTGGAAGAATTCCTGGAACAGGTCCACATCAAAGCCACGGCCCACGTTGGCGCGGGTGTAGGGCACGTGCATCTGCAGGCCTGGGCGGCCGGAGAAGTCGATCACCACACGCGACAGCGCTTCATCCAGCGGAACATAGGCATGACCGTAGCGACGGATGCCTTTCTTGTCGCCGATAGCCTTGGCAAATGCCTGGCCGAGGGTGATGCCCACGTCTTCCACCATGTGGTGGTCGTCGATGTGCAGGTCGCCCTTGCCGACGATATCCAGGTCGATCAGCCCATGACGGGCGATCTGGTCCA
The DNA here is from genome assembly GCF_015277575.1 of Pseudomonas sp. OST1909. NCBI lineage: Bacteria > Pseudomonadati > Pseudomonadota > Gammaproteobacteria > Pseudomonadales > Pseudomonadaceae > Pseudomonas > Pseudomonas sp. OST1909. Next base: position 572,290 of record NZ_CP063780.1, on the reverse strand, counting down.
GCATGTGCTCAAGAAAAGGGACACCGATATCAAATCGGGCCTTTCCGGTGCCATCCAGGTTGATCGAGGCTTTGATCTGGGTTTCCAGAGTGTCGCGCTCGACAGACGCCTTACGTTCGGCCATCACCAGCTCCGCAAAATCATTGGGCGAAAAAGGCAGCCATTATAGGGGCGCGGGCGCCAAACAGAAACATCGAAGGGGATAAGACTGACGGCGTGTCGGAGATAGACATGTGCGTACATGCATAACCAATGTGGGAGGGGGCTTGCTCCCGATAGCGGTAGATCAGTCAACAATGCACTGACTGATGCGCCGCCATCGGGAGCAAGCCCTCTCCCACACTTGGTATCAGTGGAACAGTACTGCGGTTTTCTGCAGGGTCACCCACACACCCCACGCCAACGGAATACCTACCACCAGCCAGGCAGCGATCGCCAACGGCTTGCTGGCGGCGGAGGCCTTCCACTCCAGCACGGTGGACGCATCGGCCCCCTTGTCATGCCCGAGCGCCTGTTCGGCGGCCAGTTCGGCATCGGTCATGAAGTACTTGTCGGCCACCGGGCGCACCAGCAGGTTGCAGATGAAACCCAGCACCAGCAGGCCGGCAAGGATGTACAACGTGATGTCATACGCCGCGGCGCGTTCAACGCCGATGCTCAACTGGTACTCACGCAGGTAGTTCACCAGTACCGGCCCCAACACGCCCGCAGCAGCCCAGGCGGTCAGCAGGCGACCGTGAATAGCACCGACCATCTGGGTACCGAACAAGTCGGCCAGGTAAGCCGGGACCGTCGCAAAACCACCGCCGTACATCGACAGGATGATGCAGAACGCCGCCACGAACAGCGCCACGTTGCCCAGATGCCCCAGGTTCGGGATCAGCGCGTACAGGGCAAAGCCCAAGGCGAAGAACACGAAGTAGGTATTCTTACGTCCCAGATAGTCGGAGAACGACGCCCAGAAGAACCGGCCACCAATGTTGAACAGGCTCAACAGGCCGGTAAAACCAGCGGCAATGGCTGCAATGGAGGCAAGCTGACCCGCATCCAGCTGGCCAAATGGCACATCAACACCCAGCAACTTGCCGCCGAACACTTCCTGCAACAGTGGCGAGGCCATGCCGAGGATGCCGATACCGGCCGATACGTTCAGGCACAACACCAGCCATACCAGGCGGAATTGCGGGGTTTTCCACGCGACATTCACATGCACGTGGCGGTGAGTGATCATCGCGTTGCTGGCTTTTTTCGCCGGCGCGGTCCAGCCCTCAGGCTTCCAGCCGGTCGGCGGCACGCGATACAGCAGTGCGCCACCGATCATGAACACGAAGTAAATCGCCGCCATGACCACAAAGCTCTGCCATACACCCACGCTGGTCGGCGAAGAGAAATGCCCCATCAGTGCCGCAGCCAGGGGCGCACCCACCATCGCGCCGCCGCCGAAGCCCATGATCGCCATGCCGGTAGCCATGCCGCGCTTGTCCGGGAACCACTTGATCAAGGTCGAAACGGGCGAGATATAGCCCAGACCCAGGCCGATACCGCCAATGACCCCGGAGCCGATCCACATCAGCCAGATCTGGTGGGTATAGATGCCCAGCGCCGAGATCAGCAGGCCACCGCACCAGCACAACGCCGAGACGACACCGGCCTTGCGTGGCCCGGCATGTTCCAGCCAGCCGCCCCAGATCGCGGCCGAGCAGCCCAGGAAGATGAAGAACAGGGTGTAGATCCAACCCAGCATGGAGATGGGCCAGTCGCATTGGGACGAGAAGACTTGGGCGATAAAGCTCATGTCTGGCGCGCAGGCGACCGGTGCGGTGATACCCAGCGCTTTGGACAACGGCAGCCAAAACACCGAGAAGCCGTAGGCCATGCCGATGCACAGGTGGATGGCCAGGGCGGCCGGTGGAACCAGCCAGCGGTTGAACCCGGGCTTGGCGATAATGCGCTCCTTGGACAGGAACGCAGGCTGTGCGGCGGCGGTGCCGGCCACAGTGCTAGTGCTCATTGGTGTTTCCCCCAGTTATTGGTATGCGTCCGTCAGGCGCTCTCCTCCTCGGCCTTGCACGCAAAGCGTGGCCGTTTTTTTGAGTGAAGCTCCATTTAGGCGCGACGTTAAGTCGCAGAAGGCGGACGAACGTGCAGAGATTAGCACCAGTGGATGACAGAAAAATCAAACTGCCACTACCTTTTTAGGATTATCTGTACTTTTTTGACGTCAAAATCTCATTTCGGCCCCCGTGGATACAATGTAACGATCCGTGAACTGACGCAGGCCGTCGGGCGTTATACTCTTCGGCTAAATTTTGAAATCGACATACAAGGACTCGCCCATGAAAGCGTTCGGCAAAATCCTGGGTCTGGTACTTCTCGGGCTGTTGCTGATCATTGTGGCGCTCGGCTTTGCCCTGACCCACCTCTTCGATCCCAACGACTACAAAGAAGAAATTCGCCAGATAGCCCGCGACAAGGCCCACATCGAGCTGACGCTCAATGGCGATATCGGCTGGAGCCTGTTCCCCTGGCTGGGCCTGGAGTTGCACGAGGCCAGCGTCGCGACCCTGACCGCACCGACTCAACCTTTCGCCGACTTGCAGATGCTCGGCCTGTCGGTACGCGTACTGCCGCTGCTGCGCCGTGAAGTGCAGATGAGCGATGTACGTGTCGAGGGCCTGAACCTGCGCCTGAACCGCGACAAGCAGGGCCATGGCAACTGGGAAGACATCGGCAAGAACCTGCCCGACGAAACCACGGACGCCCCCGCGCCGGCCCCCGTCGAAACGGTGGCTGAAACCAAGCCGGAAAAACCCCCGCAGCCGATCCGCCTGGACATCGACAGCCTGACCATCAACAACGCTCGCGTGGAATACACCGATGAGCAGACCGGCAAGCAATTGAGTGCCGAGAGCATCCAGTTGAGCGCCGGTGCCATCCACGAAGGCGCCAGCATTCCGCTCAAACTCACCGCGTTCCTGGGCAGTAACCAGCCGTTGATGCGCGTCAAGACCGAGCTGAACGGCAACTTGCGCATCCAGCGTGCCCTCAAGCGCTACCAGTTCGAAGACATGCGCCTGAGCGGCGAAGCCACCGGCGAACCGCTGCAAGGCAAGACCGTCAGCTTCTCCACCCAGGGCCAATTGTTGGTGGATCTGGCGGCCAACGTCGCCGAATGGACCAACCTGAAACTGTCGGCCAACCAGTTGCGCGCCTTGGGCGAACTGAAGGTCAACGACCTGGACAAGACCCCGCAGGTCAGTGGTGCGTTGTCTGTGGCCCAGTTCGATCTGGCCAGGTTCCTTGAGAGCGTTGGCCACCCGCTGCCGGCCATGGCCCCAGGTAGCCTGAGCAAGGTCGAGCTGGTGAGCCGTCTCAAGGGCACGCCTACCAGCGTCGCCCTGGAAAACCTGAACCTGAAACTCGACGAAAGCACCTTCAGCGGCCGTGTCGCTGTCGATGATTTCGCCAAGCAGTCCCTGCGCGTACAGCTCAAGGCCGATATCTTCAATGCCGACAACTACTTGCCGGCCAAATCAGAAGCAGCCAAAGGCGCAACCGCCGCTCGCCAGGCCGAAGTGCAGAACAGCGAGGCTGGTGCGATGGCAGCCGGCGGCAACACGCCACTGCCGGACGCCCCGACCAAAGGCGCCTGGAGTACCGACAAGCTGCTGCCGCTGACCCGCCTGCGCAGCCTGGATATCGACGCCGACCTTGCGTTCGGCCAATTGACCCTGAGCCAGCTGCCGATCCAGAACGCGGCGCTGAAAGCCTCCGGCATCGACGGCCAGCTCAAGCTCGACACCCTGAGCGGTGGGCTCTACAACGGCACCTTCCAGGCCAACGGCACGCTCGATGTGCGCCAGGACCTCCCGCTTCTGGCCATGCAAACCCATATCAAGCAAGTACCGGTTGAGAAGATCCTGCAGGCCCAGGGGAAAAACCCGCCGGTCAAAGGCCTGGTCACCCTGGACAGCAACCTGACCGGGCGTGGCAACAGCCAGAAGGCGTTGATCGACAGCCTCAACGGCACCGCCAGCTTTGTGATCAATAACGGCGTGTTGCTCAACGCCAATATCGAGCAACAAGTCTGCACCGGTATCGCCCTGCTCAACCGCAAGACCCTGGCCAGCACGCCACCGGGCAAGGACACCCCCTTCCAGGAACTGCGCGGCAACCTGACGTTGCGTAACGGCGTGGCCAGCAACCCTGACCTGAAAGTGCGTATCCCAGGGCTGACGGTCAATGGCAACGGCGATGTCGACTTGCGCGTGCTGGGCATGGACTACCGCGTCGGCATCATTGTCGAAGGCGACAAGCGCGAGGTGCCGGACCCGGCCTGCCAGGTCGGCGCCAACTTCCAGGGCATTGAGGTGCCATTGCGCTGCCGTGGCCCGCTGGAGCTGGGCGCCAAGGCCTGCCGCCTGGACAAGGACGGCCTGGGCCAGGTCGCCCTCAAGGCTGCCGGCAATCGCCTGAACGAGAAGCTGGAAGAGAAGCTCGACAAGGTTAATCCCAAGCTCAAAGACGCATTGAAAGGCCTGTTCAACCGATGAGAAACGAGCAGTTTTCAGAGGCGGTGCTGGATTGGTACGACCGTCACGGCCGCCATGACCTGCCCTGGCAACAGGGCATCACCCCGTACCGGGTGTGGGTGTCGGAGATCATGCTGCAACAGACCCAGGTCAGCACGGTGCTCAATTACTTCGACCGGTTCATGGCGTCCCTGCCGACGGTCGAAGCCCTGGCCGCCGCGCCGGAAGACGAAGTGCTGCACCTGTGGACCGGCCTGGGCTACTACACCCGGGCGCGCAACCTGCAAAAGACCGCCAGGATCGTGGTGAACGAGTACGGCGGCGAGTTTCCCCGCGATGTGGAAAAACTCACCGAGCTGCCCGGCATCGGCCTGTCCACCGCTGGCGCGATTGCCAGCCTGAGCATGGGCCTGCGCGCGCCGATCCTCGACGGCAACGTCAAGCGCGTGCTGGCGCGCTTTACCGCCCAAGAGGGTTACCCGGGCGAGCCCAAGGTGGCCAAGCAGCTGTGGGCCACCGCAGAGCGCTTTACCCCCCATACCCGCGTCAACGCCTACACCCAGGCGATGATGGACATGGGCGCCACGCTTTGCACCCGCAGCAAACCCAGCTGCCTGCTGTGTCCGCTGGAAAAAGGCTGCGAAGCCCACATGCTCGGCCTGGAGACGCGTTACCCGATCCCCAAACCGCGCAAGACCATCCCGCAAAAGCGCACGCTGATGCCCATGCTGGCGAACGCCGAGGGCGCGATCCTGCTTTACCGTCGCCCCTCCACGGGCCTGTGGGGCGGTTTGTGGAGCTTGCCCGAGCTGGATGACCTGAGCGACCTCGACCACCTGGCCAACCAGCACGCACTCGCACTGGGCAAGCATCAGGAACTGCCGGGGTTGATCCACACCTTCAGCCACTTCCAGCTGGCTATCGAACCCTGGCTGGTCCAGGTCGAGGAATCCGCCCATCACGTGGCCGAGGCCGACTGGCTCTGGTATAACCTCGCCACCCCGCCGCGCCTGGGCCTTGCCGCCCCGGTGAAAAAACTGCTGAAGCACGCGGCGCAAGCATTGAACGCAGGAGTTTCGTCATGACCCGCACCGTTATCTGCCGCAAGTACAAAGAAGAACTGCCAGCCCTGGAGCGCCCTCCGTACCCAGGTGCCAAGGGCCAGGACATTTACGACCACGTCTCCGCCAAAGCCTGGGGTGACTGGCTGAAACACCAGACCCTGCTGATCAACGAAAAACGCCTGAACATGATGAACGCCGAAGACCGCAAATACCTGGCCGGCGAAATGGACAAGTTCTTTTCCGGCGAGGAATACGCCAAGGCCGACGGCTACGTGCCGCCTGCTCAATAATTGATCAAAAACCGGGGTCTGCACGTAAGCGACGGTAATAATTAAATATTTTTTGAAAACTTGCTTGACGACCCCCTGAAAAACCCGTTTAATGCGCCCCGTTGCCCAGATAGCTCAGTCGGTAGAGCAGGGGATTGAAAATCCCCGTGTCGGCGGTTCGATTCCGTCTCTGGGCACCAAAATACCGAGAAACCCCAAGGAACAATGTGTCCTTGGGGTTTTTTATTGCCTGCGATTTAATGGGCCCTGGATCACCCTGGACCCGGATGCCGAGCAGGAGCGCTTTGACTCAGGCAATCAGGATACCGGCACCGATCAAGTCAATCGGCAAAGCCGTCGAGGGAGTGAGCCTTCCAATCGCCTGGATTTGAAATACTCCCTGGCACCAGATAGTACGGACGCAAAAAATGCTCAAGGAAATATGTATGAAGTATTGCTGGATCGCACTTGCCCTGCTGCTTGGCGCCTGCGCAAGAACCCCTTCCCCAGAGCAACTGGCAGAACAGCAGCTATGGGAACAACAGTTGATAAGCCATATACAACTGTTCAAATTTTACCCGGCAAACGCTCAGGCGCAGGGGCTGGAAGGCCAGGTCAATATTGAATTCATCATCGATGCCCACGGCAATTTGTTGCGTCAGCGCGTGATCAGTCACTCAGGCTCTGAGCTTTTTGTTGCTGCCGTGCAGGCCTCTCTTCCAGCCGCATCGCCAATGCCTGCTCCGCCTGCGTCAGTTCTCAAGGATGGTGAAGTCGAGGTGCGCGCACCCTTTGTGTTTTGCCTGACCCTATCCTGCGCAGGCTAAGCTAAGCCCCAGAGCGATTGAGGCTTGTTTTTCACTGGCGTCAATCGTTCACCCTTTACCCAATTCACAGCTGTAAGGTTTCTTTCATGACACGCCTCTTGCTCTGCTCGCTATTACTGCTGACTGCACTACTCAGTGGATGCGCCACGCAAATGGACGTAGCGATCAACGCGACACCCGATCCGGACTATCACTTCGACCGCCAGGCAACCGTACTGGTGACGTCTGTCGGGGGCAGCGACGAAAACGCACTCAATGCCCGCTACTACCTGCGCGACATGGTCAGCGCCATGAAGGACCAGGGCTTTCGCAATGTCTTTACCGACACCACGCTTCCCAAGAACCATGCACCGATCAAAATGACCATCACCCTTGACGTCGAAAGCAAGCAGGTCACTTACCGCTACACCGCTACCGAGTATGGCCAGGTGGCAAACAGCACCACCACGCAGTGCAAGAAGAACAAGAAAAAGACCGATCAACTGACCTGCACCAGCACCCCGAACACCTCCTATGGCCCGGTAGGCACATCGGAACGCACCGGTTACACCACCCTCACCACCTTCCGGGCTACCGCGCGGGACGAGGCGAGCAGGCGCGCCGTGTATGTGCTTCGAGTATCGTCCTATAACGACGATTGCCAGGCGGCCAAGGTCGAAGCCTTCCTGGTGCAGCAGGGCCTGCAGAACCTGAACTTCCAGGACCGCGTGCAGCGCAATTACACGGTGACGATGCCTGAGGGGTATCGCTGCAAATAGTCAGCCGCTCAATAGGCCCTCTGTGCGAGGGCCTCTTCACCTGAGCAAAAACACCATCAACGGATTGTCATTCAACCGCCCCGCAAAGCTTGGCGCCAATTGCTCCACCGGCGAGCCTTTCAACAGCGCAGTCTCCTTGCGCGGCACAATCACCCAGCATGGTCGCGGCAGCTCACTCAGTTTCTCAAGCTGGTGACGCCCGACAAACAGTGGCTGCTCATCGTGATCCAGATTCATCATGTAGCGCACCGCCCAGGTGTCTCGGGCCAGGTCGACAAATACCAAAGGGCCCGGCTGTGATTCCCGCAGCGCCTCCACCTGGCTGACAAACCGTCGGGTGTCGAATTGCAGGTCCTTGGCCGGTTCTATCACCGCTACCAGCAACAACCATTGCGCCGCCAGTGCGATCACGCTGAGCCATACCAAACGCAACGGCCGGCGCCAGGCAATCAACGCCGCGAGTTGCAACACCGCCAACACACCAATCATCAGCGGCAGGGAAATATCCGGCCAATAGCCCTGCTTGTGCCAGGCGTTCCGACACACAAACAACACAACCACGCACAACACCGGTAACGCTGCGACAAGCCCTTCGTAACAACGGCGCACGCCCAACAGCCAACCTTGCGCCTGGAGCAGCCCATAGGCCGCAACAGCCGCAAACATCGGCACCATCGGCAAGATGTAATAAGCGCGCTTGAAGTGCGGCACTGACAACCCGAGCAGAATCATCAAGCCACACGCCCCGAGGCGCACTAGCAGTTGCAGCTGCCCGTCGACCCAGCGCTCAGGCCAGCGATCGCGTAGCGCGACCAGAGTGGCTAACGCCAGCGGCACCACCGGGAAGTAACGGTACAAACTCAGCTGGAAATAGAAATAGAACGGCTCACCGGACTCATCCAGGCGCCCGCCGACCTGCATCCTGAACACCTCATCAGCAAAGGCATCACCGCCACTCAATCGCGCAAGCTTTATCAGCAGCCACCAGCACACCGCGAGCAGCACCAGGCCGATAACCCCGTGGATCATGACTTGCCGGACGCGTTCGCCCGGCCTGCCCAGCGCCCAATACACGCACACCACTCCACACACCTCGATCAACCCCAGCGGGCCACGAATGGCAAAGGCCAGGACGAACAACGGGAACACCGCCAGTTGCCTCAGCGTCGACCCCAGGCGCTCACCACTGTGCAGCAGATATAAGCTGCCGACACACAGCAGCGCAATCATCTGGTCCAGGCAGACCGAACGCGATTTTTCGAGCAACTGGGTGGTGAGCAGCGTCAGCAGCACCGTCAAAAATGCCCATGGGCGACTGAACGGCGCCAGCAGGCGGTACATCAGCGCGATCACACCGGCCGATGCAAGCGCGGTGGGCAGCACATTCGCCAGATGGTTCGGCGCATCAAACCAGCGGGCGAATACAAAACTGAAGAAGGTCGCGGTGCCTGGGTAGTCCGCGTAAGGCTGACCGTAAGTAGTGGGGAAAAAGCTTGCGCCGTGGCGAAACATTTCCTGCATGAACAGCGCCCAGCGCCCATCAAAACCCTGAGGCTGCTGATCCCAGATCCCCAACGTGAACAACAACAGGGCGATCAGAAAGAGGCCCAAGGACTCCAGGCGAAAACGGTTGCGATGATCCATCGGGTGACCTGTCAGGTGGGAAGCGCTGGCGTATGGTGCCGAGCACTGCCCTGAATAGCGCCTGAACAAACCTGAACATTCACGCTTTTATCGACTTGCGGGCCACACCACTGCCGGGATCAGGCGAACGTAGACCAACTCGGCCACCAACTCGACCAAGGTTTGCAGGATCACCGCTGCGGCAGCCAACCCGCGCATGTCCTCCGGCAAAGCCAGCGCCAATGGCAATACCACCAGCGAGTTGCGCGTCGAAGCACTGAACGTCACCGCCCGTGCGCTTGGCGCAGGCAGCGCAAACAGTCGCGCAGCCAGGATCCCCATCAGCGGTGCCAGCAGTACGAAGCCCAGGTAGATCGCAAGCACCGGCAGCAGCAGGTCGATGTCGCGCATCACCGATGTGATTTGCGACCCGATCACCACGAACAGCACCAGGGCCATCGCCGGCACCGGCAACCACGCCCACGCACTGCTCCATTTGTCGACCAGCCTTGATCGTCGCGCCAGGTAGGCCGTCAGCACAGCCAGCAGCATCGGCACCACGATCAACAACAGGAATGCCTCGATAAACGGGCCGATCTCAACCACCACACCCGAGTGTGCGTCCAGCATAAAACCCAGGTACACCGGCAGCAGTGCCAACTGCAGCAGCAACAGCAACGGTGTGGCCGCCAGCATCAACCGCGAATCGCCCTTGCCGATGTGGGTGAACACCACCACGTAATCAATACAGGGCGTCAACAACACCAGTAATGCCCCCACCAACAGCGCGGGATGCCCCAGCAGGCCACGGGTCAGCGCCCACACCAGCAATGGCACCAGAACAAAGTTGGCCAGCAACAACGCCGAGACAAAGCGGATATTGCCCAAACCCTGGCGCAGATCGAGGAAAGGAATCTGCAGGAACATCGCGTACATCAATACCGCGATGGCAGGCGTGATCAATACGCTCAAACCGTGAGCCACTAGAGGCGCGAACATTCCACAGGCAACGGCCAGCAGGATGGCGACAAAATAGAACGGGATCTGGTTATGCTCAAGGGCATCGCGGGTCATGAAGACGCTCTGGCAGATGACAAAGGCGTAGCCTATTGATCTATGGCCTGGTGGTCGAGCGCGATGAACGACCAAACCCCGCCCGGATTTCCTTGGGATTTGCCCCAACCTGCGCTTCAATACTCCACCCCGATCCAGAACCCAAGGATGTTGAGCCCATGGCCTCGCCGAACAAGCAGCAAAAACGCGCCCAGCGGGCAAAGACCAAGGCCAAGCAAAACCGCACCCAGCGCGCCGTCGCGGCCAAGCCGGATGCGTTCGCCGGCGACGACAGCCGCATCGATCTTGAATCGGTGGACTTGACCGAACTGTTCGTCGAGATGCGCACCGCAGGCGAGATCAGCCAGCAGGCACTGTGCGCGGTATTCCTGGCGCACCCGCTGTTGGCGTTGGTGCTGGAGCAGGAAGGCGAAGAGGAAGCGACCGACTTTATCCTGGCGGCGCTGATTGAATATCGGCAGTGGGCCACTGACAGCGATGACGAGGCCGCTGCGTTGGCGTGGATCGAATCGCCGCAATTCCAGGCGGACTATGTAGCAGCATCCCAGGCGCTGACAGCCTCAACAGACTGACACATATCAAAATGTGGGAGGGGGCTCGCTCCCGATGGCAGAGTCTCAGTCAACATCCAAGTGACTGACACACCGCCATCGGGGGCAAGCCCCCTCCCACATTTGCGTCACATTCCGTCAGTTGAGCACTGCTGCGCCTACCTTCTGGGCCTTGCGGCGGCTCGCCACGAACAACCCAGCCAGCACCACCAGCAAGCTCAACACTCCCGTCGCGATGATCTCGACCCGGTGCGCTTCCTGGAACAGCATGATGGTCAACGTACCGACGATAAACACCATCACGGCGTACGTCAGGCCAGGAAACAGCCACATTTTGAACACGATCTTCTCGCCCGCCGCCGCACGCTTTTGACGCATGCGCAGTTGCGACACGGCAATCACCAGATACACCAGCAACGCAATGGCGCCGGAGCTGGCCAGCAGGAATTCGAACACGGCCGCCGGGGCCACGTAGTTGGCAAATACCGCCAGGAACGCCGCACCGGTGGACAGCAACACCGCCCAATAAGGTGTACCACTTTTGTTGGTGCGCTTGGCCACCGCTGGTGCATCACCGCGACGCCCGAGGGAGAACAACATACGCGAGGCGGTGTAGAGCGCCGAGTTGAGGCAACTGGTAACAGCCACCAGCACCACCAGGTCGACGATCAGCTTGGCATTCGGGATGCCCATGCGCTCAAGTACCGTCTGGTAGGAACCTACGGCGGCCAGGGTCGGATCGTTCCAAGGCACCAGCGACACGACAATGAAGATCGACAGCAGGTAAAACAAACCAATCCGCCAGATGACCGAGTTGGTGGCCTTGGTGATTTGCTGGCCGGGGTTCTTGGATTCCGCTGCAGCGATGGTGACGATCTCAGTGCCCATGAACGAGAACATGGTGGTCAGGATCGCTGCCAGAACCGCGCCCATCCCATTAGGCATAAAGCCCTGGGTATCGAACAGGTGCGAAACACCGCTGACCTGGCTGGTGGGCAAAAAGCCGAAGATCGCGGCCAGGCCGAGGATTACAAAGCCGACGATGGCCACGACTTTAATCAACGCAAACCAGAACTCGAACTCACCGTAGTTCTTCACGCTGAACAGGTTGGTTGCAGTCAGCAACAACGTAATGACCAGGGTAAACACCCAAATCGCCACGTCGGGGAACCAGGCGTGCAGGATAGTCGCCGCCGCGTTGGCTTCCAACGGAATCACCAGCACCCAGAACCACCAGTACAACCAACCAATGGTAAACCCAGCCCAGTGACCAATTGCGCGGTCGGCATAGGTAGAGAACGAACCGGTATCGGGTGACGCCACAGCCATCTCGGCCAGCATCCGCATCACCAGCACCACCAACGTACCGGCGGCCGCGTAGGCCAGCAGCACGGCGGGGCCGGCGGCAGCAATCGCATGGCCAGAGCCTACAAACAAACCTGCGCCGATTACGCCGGCAATCGACAGCATGGTGACATGCCGCGGCTTGAGCCCCTGTTCGAGGTCATTGGAGCTTTGAGTACTACTCATTGACACACCTTTGCGAGGAATTGCGAAAACGGGTTCGCCCGGCCTGCAGCCTTTCTCGTGAAAAGAATCCAACAGGGCGTTCTTTATTTTTTACGCAAGATTTGCGCCAAAATGTAACAGAGCCGCCATTGACGCGGGTTGTAGGACAATTCATCGGCGCTCGCAAGTCTTTGAGAATCATGGCATTCCGCTATAGCGTTACCGTGCGACTCACCTTCAAGCCAATCAGACGCACCAAAAACACACACAAAAAGTACGTGACGCCCCATAAACGGGCTGATATGGACCGTTTGCCCGGTTAACCCTTCCAACACCCGGCCAAAGCTGGCACCATCGCGCCCTTTTTTACGCGAAGCCTGTGGATCTTTCCGGTTCAAACGTCTGTAGGTTGTTGATGGCGCGACACGCTACTGCGCCGATGCGACACACTGCCGCAGACCACCAGTTAACCGTCCGCAGCGCTGTTGGCTGTCATCCAAACGCTATGCTAGCTTGGCGCCTCGCCAGGAAGGCGGCCCAACAGCGAAGATCGCAACGAACACAATGAGGACCGCACATGGCCCAGGCCACGCCCGCGCTTGAAATCCGCAACTTGCACAAACGCTATGGTGAGCTTGAGGTACTCAAGGGTATCTCGCTGACCGCTCGCGACGGCGATGTGATCTCGATCCTGGGTTCCTCCGGTTCCGGCAAGTCCACCTTCCTGCGTTGCATCAACCTGCTGGAAAACCCGCATCAGGGCCAGATCCTGGTAGCTGGCGAAGAGCTCAAGCTCAAAGCCGCAAAAAACGGCGAGCTGATGGCCGCCGACGGCAAGCAGATCAACCGCCTGCGCAGCGAAATTGGTTTTGTGTTTCAAAACTTTAACCTGTGGCCGCACATGAGCATCCTCGACAACATCATCGAGGCCCCTCGTCGCGTGCTCGGCCAAAGCAAGGCTGAAGCAATAGAAGTGGCCGAGGCCTTGCTGGCCAAGGTCGGTATTGCCGACAAGCGCCACGCGTACCCTGCACAACTCTCCGGCGGCCAGCAACAACGGGCGGCGATTGCGCGCACCCTGGCGATGCAACCCAAGGTCATCCTGTTCGATGAACCCACGTCGGCGCTTGACCCGGAAATGGTTCAGGAAGTACTTAATGTGATCCGCGCACTGGCCGAAGAAGGCCGCACCATGCTGCTGGTCACCCACGAAATGGGCTTCGCCCGCCAGGTATCCAGCGAAGTGGTGTTTTTGCACCAGGGCCTGGTCGAAGAGCAAGGATCGCCACAGCAGGTGTTTGAAAACCCGCTTTCGGCGCGCTGCAAACAATTCATGTCCAGCAACCGCTAACGGAGCAACATGCATGCAGACCTATAAGAAATTCCTTCTGGCCGCGGCCGTCTCGATGGCGTTCAGCGCCACAGCCATGGCAGAAACCTTGAAAATGGGGATCGAAGCGGCTTACCCGCCCTTCAACAATAAAGACGCCAGCGGCAACGTAGTGGGCTTCGACAAGGACATCGGCGACGCCTTGTGCGCCAAGATGAAAGTCGAGAAGTGCGAAGTGTATGTGTCCGACTGGGACGGCATCATCCCGGCCTTGAACGCCAAGAAGTTCGACTTCCTGGTGTCTTCGCTGTCGATCACCGATGAGCGCAAGCAAGCGGTTGACTTCACCGACCCGTACTACTCGAACAAGCTGCAGTTCATTGCGCCAAAAGCCACGGCAGACTTCAAGACTGACGCCGCTTACCTGAAGGGCAAGGTGATCGGTGCACAGCGTGCAACGCTGGCCGGTACCTACCTGGAAGACAAGCTGCCGGACACCGAAGCCAAGCTCTACGACACTCAGGAAAACGCCTACCTCGACCTGACCTCCGGTCGCCTCGACGGCATCCTCGCCGACAAGTACGTGCAGTACGAGTGGCTCAAGAGCAAAGACGGTTCGGCCTATGAGTTCAAAGGCGACCCGGTGGTGGAAAGCGACAAGATCGGTATCGCCGTGCGCAAGGGCGACCCATTGCGCGAGCGCCTGAACAAAGCCCTGGCAGAGATCAAGGCAGACGGCACCTACAAGAAGATCAACGACAAGTACTTCCCGTTCAGCATCGAATGATCTGAACGACCTGCCCGGCGCGCTCCTGTGGGCGCGCCGGCTTTTAGCAATGCCTGCCGCGATATGAAAACACCATGAATTTCGATCTCTACGGATTCGGCCCGGCCCTCGCCGCCGGCGCGCTGATGACCGTCAAACTGGCGCTCACGGCCCTGTGCCTGGGGCTGGTGCTCGGCCTTGCCGGCGCCTTGGCCAAGACTTCGCCGTACAAGCCGCTGCAATGGCTGGGCGGTGCGTATTCGACCATCGTTCGCGGTATTCCCGAATTACTGTGGGTGCTGCTGATTTACTTCGGCACCGTCAACCTGATGCGTGCCCTGGGTGAGTTTTTTGGCAACCCCGACCTGTCGCTGAGTGCCTTCGCCGCCGGCGTCATCGCCCTGGGCCTGTGCTTCGGCGCCTACGCCACCGAAGTGTTTCGCGGCGCGATCCTCGCCATTCCCAAGGGTCACCGCGAAGCCGGTGTGGCATTGGGGCTGTCGAAATTTCGGATTTTCACCCGGTTGATCATGCCGCAGATGTGGCGTATCGCCCTGCCGGGCCTGGGCAACCTGTTCATGATCCTGATGAAGGACACCGCCCTGGTGTCGGTGATCGGCCTTGAAGAAATCATGCGCCACGCGCAGATCGGCGTGACCGTCACCAAGCAACCATTCACCTTCTTCATGGTTGCGGCGTTCATGTACCTGGGCCTGACCGTACTGGCGATGACCAGCATGCACTTCCTGGAAAAACGCGCCGCCCGCGGCTTTGCAAGGAGCACCCAATGAGCGGCGACTACAGCTGGCTATCGCACTTTGACCTGGGCCTGAACTGGGCCGTGATCATCAAGTGGCTGCCGAAGTTGGCTCAGGGCGCCACCCTGACCCTGGAGCTGGTGGCAATCGCCGTGATCGCCGGCCTGCTGCTGGCGATTCCACTGGGTATCGCGCGCTCTTCGCGCCGCTGGTACGTGAGCGCCCTGCCCTATGGCTACATCTTCTTCTTCCGTGGCACGCCGTTGCTGGTGCAGTTGTTCCTGGTCTATTACGGCCTGGCGCAGTTCGATGCCGTGCGCAACAGCTTCATGTGGCCGTACCTGCGCGATCCGTTCTGGTGCGCCACGGCCACCATGACCTTGCACACCGCGGCCTATATCGCCGAGATCCTGCGCGGTGCAATCCAGGCCATTCCGCCGGGCGAGATCGAAGCAGCGCGGGCATTGGGCATGTCCAAACCGAAAACGCTGTTCTACATCATCCTGCCACGCGCCTCGCGCATCGGCCTGCCGGCCTACAGCAACGAAGTGATCCTGATGCTCAAGGCCAGTGCCCTGGCGAGTACCGTGACCCTGCTGGAACTGACCGGCATGGCCCGCACCATCATTGCCCGCACTTACCTGCCGGTAGAGATTTTCTTCGCCGCGGGTTTGTTCTACCTGCTGATGGCTTACGTGCTGGTGCGCGGTTTCAAACTGCTGGAAAAGTGGCTGCGCGTCGATGCGTGCCAAGGACGTTGAGGCACGCTTCCAGGCACTGGATGCATTCCTGATCGAGTACCAAGGGCTGTGGCGACCACGGCCCTTTACTCAGTTGCAGCTGCCCTGGGAAACCGAGCATCCCGAGTTATCCCAGTGGCTGCGTCGGCGTTCGTTGGCCGAAGCGGAAGCCAGTCACAACCAACCTTACGACCTGCCCGCGCCCGCACCTTTTCCACAGCTGGCCGCTCACGCGCTGCGCCTCAGCACTGTGGATAAGTTACCCACGCACACCCTTGAGCCTGCTCGCCATCGTTTGAATGTGGATGTGCCCGGGCGCAAGTGGCAACAGATCGAAGCCTTCGGCGCCGCACTGACTTTTGCCCAGACGCCTGCCCACTGGCTGGACTGGTGCGCCGGCAAAGGCCATCTTGGCCGCCGCCTGCTGCAACCCGGCCAACGGTTGACTTGCCTGGAATATGACCCGGCCCTGATTGCGTCCGGCCAAACCCTGAGCGATCACCACGGCTTGCCCGCTGCCCATTGCCTGCAAGACGTGATGGCCGATGTAGCGATCGACCCCGAACACACACCTGTGGCCCTGCACGCCTGCGGCGACCTGCACGTGCGCCTGCTGCAACTGGCCAGCGCCGCTGGCTGCAAACAAT
This sequence comes from Pseudomonas sp. OST1909, assembly GCF_015277575.1. Classification (NCBI taxonomy): domain Bacteria; kingdom Pseudomonadati; phylum Pseudomonadota; class Gammaproteobacteria; order Pseudomonadales; family Pseudomonadaceae; genus Pseudomonas; species Pseudomonas sp. OST1909. Next base: position 555,842 of record NZ_CP063780.1, on the reverse strand, counting down.
TGGCGCTGGCGCCCTGCTGCTACAACCGCATCAATGCCGAGCGCTACCAGGCACTGTCCGGCGCCGGGCGCGCCTCCCTGCTAACCCTGTCGATCGACGATCTGGGATTGCCCCTGAGCGAAACCGTCACCGCCGGCAACCGCGTGCGCCAGCAACGGGACACCTCCATGGCGCGGCGCCTGGGCTTTGATCGACTACAGCGGCAACTGCGCGGCTGCAACGACTACCTGCCGACGCCCTCCCTGCCCGCCAGTTGGCTGGATAAATCCTTCGCCGACTACTGCCGCGAGCTGGCAAACCTCAAGAATTTATCCACAGGTGAACAAGACTGGCCGGCGCTCGAAGCCCACGGCTGGCAGCGCCTGGCCGAAGTGCGAAACCTGGAGTTGGTAAGGGGTTTGTTTCGACGCCCACTGGAAATGTGGCTGGTGCTGGACCGCGCCCTGTTTTTGAGCGAACAGGGCTACAACGTCGAGGTCGGCACCTTCTGCGAACCAACACTCACCCCACGCAACCTGATGGTGCTGGCCCAGCGCGAATAAGGTGCAAAATTTCCAACACGCGCCCTGTGGATAACTCTGTTGATGGAATCTTTGCAGAGGCTGTAGCAATCGGCATTGAACGCCAAAAGCGAGGCTGGTCATTTTTTGTTCACAAAATAAAACGCACGCAAAACAGGCAGTTGCAGCGTGTTGAGAACGGCTGCACAAAATGGCCGTTTCGTGACAGCTGTTACCAACCGATTGTGCATAAGCATCAGACGTTAAACGTATAAAGCGGACTTTGGTAGGGTGGTTTTTGGCGGTTTCAGCGGGCGGAGAACCTCGTTGGGCGCCGGATCGCTCAGGTACGCGGGGTACCTGGCCTGACGCCGAAGTGACGGCTTTTTACGCTGCCACGCCGTGTGGAAAACACGCTAATCGCAAGAAACCTTGGTTTTTGCAAAAATAGTCAGAATTCAGGGGTTTACAGAACCTTTCCAATCGCTATAATCGTCGCCCTAACACGCCGGTATAGCTCAGTTGGTAGAGCAACTGACTTGTAATCAGTAGGTCCCGGGTTCGACTCCTGGTGCCGGCACCATATCTCAAAGCCCCGCAATGCGGGGCTTTGTGGTTTCTGGGGTTTAGGAAACTATAGAAATTTGAATCGCCCTTTTGGCTGAAATGCCCAAAAAGTGTCCACACTTAAAATCGAGGGCTGCTTGCCTCAGACCCGATTTCGATTTTTACGATGCAGCGGCCAGATCTGCCCCCCCCCACGGCATTGTGCTTAGAGTGAAAATAAACCCGCCCCCTTTTCCCGCGTGATGCGCTCTCCGTGGTTGATTGTTGCATCTGGCCGCAATCCGGGAAGGGCCGCAATCTTCGCGCTTTGATGACCCTGGTAGTCATCGAACAGCTCCACCGGCACGTGTAGCGGCGAGCGAACGCCAAAGAAGCTGTCGGCCCGACTGCGCACGAATACTTCCCCGTCACCCTGCTGCTGCCAGATGAAGTCGGGAATGCTGAAAACCGGGGCCAGGCTGTCCATGGCTTGGTAGCCAACTTCCAGGCTGTAGAAAAAAGGCGCCTTGACGCCAGCTTAAGGCCGATCCGGGACGCGAAAGCGCAGGCCGGCGTGCTGGCTGATCTTGACCAGCACAGCTAAGTCCACTTCGAGATGTCCTTTCGGGCATCCCACTTTTTATATGAAATTATGGCTGGCCAATAATTATGGCGAATCCATAAAACAGATAATCGCATCAGCAACCAGTGCTCGCTGCCCAGGTTTGACTTCCAACGCGACAGATCTATTTTCCTGATTGCTCCCCACGCCCCACCACGCTACCCTCCTCCCCGTCGCTGCCAATTCAGCGACCGGGCCTGAGAACCCGACTTGATGCAGGCGCCTTAGCGCCACGCATTCGTTGAAATAACGACGTGGTAGCTCTCACTCGATACGGGAGTTCTACCAATGACCGCTCCAAATCCATCCGCGTTAACCACCCTCGGCGTCACCCCCTTTTCCTTTCACTCCGACCAACCTCTGTTCCGCGTCAACAGCGGTGTTTCCCTGCATGAAGCCTTGCATCACGTTTCCGACTTGCTCCACCTCGCCAAGCTGCTCGCGGAAGACGCGGCGATGACGAAAGACACGGACCGTTATGCCTGGGCGTCGCATTATTTGCAGGAGATGAGCAAGGCGGTGATTGATGATGTGGTGAAGGTGTTGGAGTCGCCAGGGAATGTTGAGCAATAAAGAAGTCGTGTGGTTCGCGGGCTGACGTCATCGCGGGCAAGCCCGGCTCCCACAGAGGAAAGCTCTGGCCTGAATAGGTCGGGGCTTTTTGCGAAAGACGAGCCAAAGGCAATATGGCACTTAGCCACTTATTCGATTGACACCCCCTCCCCACTCCTTTAAAAACCCCGCCTTGCTTGCGCTTTTATCGAGACATGGATGTTGTCCAACCCCCCGCTGTTCAAATACCGCCGCTATTGGCTGGCGGTCATCATCGTGTTGCTGGCGATTCTTGATCCTTTCGGCTTGGCCAGTTCCAGCGACAAGGCGTCGGCGCAGTGGCTCAATCGTATGTTCGCCAGCCACTACCCGAGCCTTGGGCAGCAGCGGGTGGCGGTGGTGTTGATTGATGATGCCTACCTGATGCGCAACGACACCTCTTGGCCAATGCCCTATGGCGAGCAGAGCAAGTTGTTCAAGCGCTTGCTGGCGTACAAGCCTGGGGCGGTGTTTGTGGATTTGCTGTACAGCCATGAGCACTCGTTGGGCGACCCGGCGCGAAGCAGCCAGTTGCTGGCGAATGTGTTTGAGCGTTATCAACGCCAGGGCATCCCACTGTGGTTGGCCAATACCGGGTTGACGCGTGCGGAGGCGGGCCAGGCCAATACGCTGGCGCCTCTTATGCAGGTCAGCCGCACAGCGCTGGTGGTATGGGAAGGGGTGGACGACAAGTACCCGCTGGCCATGCACACACAGGCGGGGCTTTTGGAAACCCCAGCGATGGCGCTGTACCGCGAGTTTTGTGCCAAGCAACATTGCAAACAGCCGCCGGTGGATGCGCAAACCGCTGCGCAGCGCCAGCCCATCGCTGTGCAATGGGGGCTGAAGCTGGCGGCGGAACAGGCGCGGATTGCTGATATCCGCCACTGCGCGCCCGCGCGGCATTTTTTGCTGGATGGGGTGGCGCAGTTCTTTCAGGCCGTGTTCTGGAAGCTCGATGACTCGGCCCAGGCGCGGTGCCCTTATACGCTGACGTTGTCGGCCAGTGACCTGGAGGTCAGCGACCCCGATGATCAGGCACTGATCGCAGAGTTGCTGCGCGACCGCCTGGTGCTGGTGGGCGCCAATATCGCGTCCACGGGGGATCTGGTGGAGTCGCCGGTACATGGCCAACTCCCCGGCGTGTACTTGCACGCCATGGCCCTGGATAACCTGATCAATTCTGGCATGGACTACGACCATGAACCGGCCGACTTTCCCCGCTTGCCCTTCAATTGGCTGGACCTGCTGGAGCTCGGGCTGCTGGCGTTGATTGCCGTGCTCAAGGCGCTGCACGCACGTCGCCTGGCGGGCCAGCGCACCTGGAGCCGGTGGCGGCGCCAGGAAATCTGGTTTTTTACTTCGCCGTGCCCGTCGTGGCTGTTGGTGATGTCGATGTTGGCGGCGGTCAGTGTGTTGCTGAGCCTCAATGACATCACCCCGGTCAACGTGCTGGGTATTGTTTTGCTGTCGTTGGTGTTGTTCAGCGAGCGGATCGAAGCCTTCTTCGACCGCGACCGCTGAGTGTGCCGTTTTGTCATTTGACTCAAGGAATTCAAGGATGAACAGAAGTCTCATCGTTTTGCTCACTGCCCTCTTCACCCAGGGTGCCTGGGCGGAAACTCACAGTATCAAAGCGTTCCTGGCCGACCCAGTGACCGTACTGGACGAGCAAGGCAAGCAACAACGTGAGTTGGCGAAAAAGGATGCGCCCACCCAGCCCGTACCGGTGTTGCAGTACAACCAGGCGCTGGACCTGGTGCAGGTCGAGCTGGCAGGCCAGAAGGTCTGGCTGGACACCATGGACCTGCGCATCGAACCGCCGCTGAACGTCGTCGACCTGCCTTGCCAGGGCCTGACCAAAAGCCAGGCCAAGGACAGCCGCAATAATTCCACCATCGGTTTTGGTGCCGGTTGCAATCAATAAAAGGAGCGTTGCGGTGAAGGGATATCGAGTGGCAGCCAGCCTATTGGCCTGTTCCGTGCTCAGTGGTTGCGCGACCTTGAAGGGCGCAGACCAGGCGTTCCTGAACCTGGTGGGGCCCTCGACCCAATCTCGGGTCCAGGGCCACTACGTGGACAACACCGACGTGCGCCAGTACTACAAGCTCGACCCACAGCGCCAGAGCCAACAGCGCCTGAGCTACGACGGGCGGGCGGTGCCGGCTGCCGAGGCGCGCCAGCAGAACCTGGTGGATATCCCGATGCTGCAAGGCTACTTGCAGGGCATTGTCATGCGCTTGTCCAAGGGCTGGCCGGGGGAGTTGCCGCCGCTGCAGGTGAAGATCACCGACAGTTATGGTTTCGGGCCATCGGCAGACCCTTACGGCAACCTGTTCGTACCGCTGGGTATGCTGGACAACGTCGCCAGCGAAGACGAAATCGCGGCGATGCTTGGCCATGAAATGAGCCACGTGCTGCTGCATCACCACGACCGCATGGCTGCCTTCCAGCAGCAGAAAGACATGTTCACCACCGTCGCCTCCACGGTCGCCTTGGCCACCATGGCTGCCGATACGGGCGTCGACCGCAGCTCCGGGACGATGAAACTGTTCAGTAAAGACCCGGCCGGCACGCAAAAGACCATCGGTAACACCGTGCTGTACACCGCACTGGCCAATACCTTTTCCGATCAGGTATGGAGCACCGCCTGGGGCCGCAGCCAGGAAGACCAGGCCGACTTGCTGGGCACTGACTTGATGATCCGCGCCGGTTACGCACCGCGTGCCGCCACCCATAGTCTGGAGCGCCTCAACGACTTCCAGGGCAAGCAGAAACCCTTGCTCACGGGCTTCCTCACGGCGCGCAAGAATGCCATGCAGGATTCGTTGCAGCAGTTCAATCTCAACCAGTTCACCAAAGAGCTGGACGTGCTGGTCAAGGACGGCTTGACCACCGGCATCACCGCAACCACGCAATACTTCAACCGCTCGCACATGTCGGCGATGGACCGTGACACCGAGCTGCGCCAGTACTTGCAACGCGAATATCGCCAGGAACGCCGCGCTCGGGTCAACCCACAAAGCTGGTCGAAGATGAAGACTACGCCGCAAGTGGCGAAGGCCTTACAGGGTTATAAAGACGCGTACTTCGCCATCGATGCCCTGGAGAAAAACAAAGTGCCGGATGCTGAAGGGTTTATCCGCAAGGCCCTGGCGTCACCGGTCAAGGACCAGCCGAGCATTCGGCGCACGGCCTATACCGTGCGCCTGGCCCAGGGCAAAAACAGCGAAGCGGTGAAAGAGTTGCAGGCGATCAAGGACTGGTCCCTGGCCGGCCCCTCCACCTATGACTTGATGATCAGCTATCACCTCAAGCGGGGTGATGGGCAATCGGCCCTGGCGATGATCGACAAGGCTGAACGCAATCTGGGCTCGGAGGAGCTGTTCATCACCGAAAAGCTGTTGGCCAACCAGCAACTGCAGAATGTGCAGCAGGTGCAAACGGTGTTGCGCAAGTGCGAGCAGTACCCGACACGCAAGGAAAACTGCAAGAAGCTCGCACCGGCCAAGGCCTAGGCGGCAACATTCGCACCTGGAATAAAAAAACCCCGAACCAGTCGGGGTTTTTTATTGCCTGGCATCAGGCACGACGCTCGATCAATTAGAAAACGTTGATCGGGTAGTCGGCGAACAGACGGATTTCGTTACCGCCTACGTTGTAGTTGCTGGCGTTGTTGGAAACGCGCAGCCACGAGGCGCGAGCACGCAGGCTCAGGTCTTTGGCTGGGCCGCTCTGTACGACGTACTTGAACTGGTTCCAGATTTCACGCTCGGTGCCATCGCCACGGCCGCTGCCGTCGTCAATGTTGGTGCCACGCACGTAGGCAATGTTGTAGGTCAGGCCCGGTACGCCGAAGGTGGCGAAATCGATGCCGTAACCTGCTTGCCAGGAACGCTCGTCCTTGCCGTTGAAGTCGGACCAGTAGGAGTTGGCCAGCAAGATGGTATTGCCGCCGTCGCCGATGCCGCCAGCGTTGCGGTAGCCGCCGTACAGGTAGCCAGTGTCGCCGGTGCTGCGCTGGTGAGCGAGGGTGAAGCTGTGCGCACCAACGGCCCAGGTCGCGCCCAGGCTCCAGATCTTGTTGTCGCGCGCGTCCGCATCACCTTGGTTTTCCAGGGCGAAACTGCGATCAAGCTTGGTTTTGTAGCCGTTGAAGTCAAACGTCAGCGATTGCTTCTCTGGCAGGGCCAGCACGTAGTTGACGTTGACGTATTGCTTTTTCAGCACGTCCTGCATGTCGGAGGCATACAGGGCAGCCGACAGGCTTTCGGTGAATTTGTAGCTACCGCCGATGTAGTTGATGCTCTTCAAGCGGCCGCTGTCGCTGCCCTCGGCGCTCTTGCGAGCTTCCTTGGTGAAGTGACCGGCGTCCAGTTGCAGGCCGGCGATCTCTTTGGAAACAATCGAGGTGCCCTCGTAGGTTTCCGACAGCAAGCGCGAGTTATCGTACTGCAGGACCGGTACGGCCGGCATTTGCTGACCGTATTTGATCACGGTGTTGGAGATACGCGCCTTCACGGCCGCGCCACCTTTGGCCAGGTCGTTGGCGGCTTCACCGCTGTCACCTTGCTTGAAGAAGTCGATACCGCCAGCGCCGCTGCGGCCTTTACCACCGTCCAGACGGATAGCGTATTGGCCAATCACATCCACACCCACACCTACGGTGCCTTGGGTGAAGCCGGACTCGAACTTGCCGATGAAGCCTTGGCCCCATTCAGCTTTGTCCTGCTTGCCGTTTTTGTAGTCACGGCTGATGTAGGCGTTACGTGCGGCGATGTTCAGGTGGCTATCTTCAACAAACCCCTTGGATTGCTCCTGGTCGTTTGCCATTGCTGTCGATGCGCTCAAAATCCCCAGAGCGATCAGACTCATCCGTTGCTTCAACATATTCTTATATTCCTTATTACGGGTTGAGTACGCGCTGTGACACCAGGCTCCATGTTGCTATTTCTGGTGTCGACCTTTGCCGCAAAAAGAAAGCCCGCGGACGACTGAACTGCCGCGGGCCTTTTTTTATTGGAGTAAGTCATGGCGGTGAGCCACAGGCGTTGGGCGCAATCCTATGCGGGCGTTGAACTATGTGTCAATTTCGTGAATCGTCTGTATTTAGGCGATATTCGTCTAAGGGGCGAGCTAAAGCACTACGCTGAAAACGATTGAATGACCTACGCCACCGGTAAAAAACACATCAAGTAACAAATATGCCAGCGACACGACAGGGAATAGATAACACGCGCAAATGCAAAGCATTACCATTCGCGCAAATTTCCTGCCCAACCTGTTGGATACACCCATGCCCACCCCTTGCCTGACGCCCATCGCCCTTGGGCTCTCCATGCTGCTGTCTGCCGGTTTTGCCTGCGCGACTACCGTATTGCCCGAGACCTCGATCAATGCCGAAGCGGATGAAGACGACCCACGGGTCAAAGAGACCAACACCGCCACCCGCACCGCGACCTCCGTACGCTATGTGCCCCAGGCGATCGACTCGGTAAAAACCGACAATCTGCGCTCCTACGGCACCAACGACCTGGGCCAGGCGTTAAGCGGTATTCCCAACGTCAGCAGCGGCGCCGACACACGCTTCGACAGCCTGCGCATACGCGGTTTCGACGCCAGCAATGACTTCTATCTGGACGGCATTCGCGACGACAGCCAATACGTGCGCGACCTGCACAACATCGAGCGTATCGAAGTGCTCAAGGGCCCGGCCGCCGTGCTGTACGGGCGAGGTGGCCAGGGCGGTATCGTCAACCGCGTAAGCAAATTGCCCACGCCGGGCCATAAGTCGAGTATCGAAGCCCAAGGTGGCAGCAACGATTTGCGCAGCCTGTATGCCGACCTGAGCGCCGACCCGAGCGACACCATCAGCCTGCGCCTGAACATGGGCAACCAGGACAACAACAGCTTTCGCGATGGCGTCAGCGGCAACCGCCAGTTGTTTGCGCCGTCGATGAGCTGGCAGCTCACGCCCGACCTGAACTGGCTGGTGCAATACGAATACAGCCGCTACAACCGCACGCCGGACCGTGGCATTCCCGGGGTCAACGGGCGCCCGGCTGATGTGAGCCGCAGCACCACTTATTTCGATCACGGCGACTACATCGACGATAAATCCCAGTCACTGCGCTCCAAGCTCGCCTATGAGCTCAACGCCAACTGGCAACTGCGCCACACCCTCGGGGTGTTCAAGCTCGACAGCGATTTCGACAACACTTACCAGACCGGCTACGACGCGAAAACCAACAGCGTCAGCCGCCAACACTGGCAGCAAGACCTGACCACCCGCAATGTTTTCAACAACCTTGAGCTGGAGGGTGGTTTCGACACATTTGGCCTGGAGCATCGCCTGCTCACCGGTATCGAGCTGGGCAGCCAGCGCCGCGATCCGAAGCTGTACTCGGCTCGGGATGCCAGGACGGTCCCCAGCCTGGACCTCAACCAACCCAATCGCCGCCTGAGCCACACAGGGAGCATGCGACTGTCGAGTTACAACCACACTGAAGTCGAAAGCAGCGCGCTGTATGTGCAGGATCAACTGCGCCTGAACGACCAGTGGCAACTTTTGGGCGGGCTGCGTTATGACCGCTTTGAAGTGGATACCACCAGCAAGGTGCTCAACACCCAGGAGAACGTGAAGAGCCACAGCACCAGCCCGCGCGTCGGCCTGGTGTGGACGCCGCTGGAGCATCATTCGTTCTATGCCTCGTGGAGCAAGACCTTCTCGCCAGCGGGCGGCGGCCTGATCGGTATCACGCCGAACGCCGCCGGGAACGTCAACGACCTTAGCCCGGAGCTGACCAAGCAGAAGGAAATCGGCGTGAAGAGCGACTGGTTCGACGACCGCCTGAGCACCACGCTCGCCGTGTACGAGCTGGAACTCTACAACCGCCGCACCAGCGACCCGCTGGACCGCACCATCACCCTGCTCACCGGCGAGCAACGCTCACGCGGCGTGGAGCTGACGGCCACCGGCAAGATCATCGACAACTGGTACGTACGCGGCGGTGTAGGCCTGCAGGACGCCAAGGTGGAGAAGGACAACAACGGCTTTGAAGGCAAACGTATCAGCGACGTGGCCAAGCGCAATGCCAGCGTGTTCATCACCTGGAAACCGGAAATGGGCTGGTACGCCGAAACCGGTTTGACCCTGGTGGGTGATCGCTACGCCGACAGCCTCAACACCGTGGTACTGCCGGGATACGGGCGCTGGGACGCGCTGGCCGGGTTCCGTCAGAAAGAGTGGGACGTGAGAGCGGCGCTGAACAATATTGCCGACAAAAATTACTACGCCTCGGCGACCAGTGCGGCGCAGATTCAACCAGGAGAGCCGCGTAGCCTGGTGGTCACCGGTACCTACAGTTTCTAATATTTCATCTGGCACACTGACTGCAGTGTGCCTTCACTTACTCATCAACTCGCATAACGCCTGCACTTCATCCTCCGTGAACAACCCCACCGGGTAGCGTTCTCTCATCACGCTGCGCAAGTCAGGCACCTGCCTGACCTGTCGCGAGCCGTTTGCCTTCAACCACAGCGCCAACGCATGGATCGCATCGCCGTTGACTCGCAAGGGGTGAAACGTGCGCGTGTTCATCAGGTCGATATCGGCATTCATTTCAGCGCTCTCTCCTGCTGCGTGAGCGGCTAACTTACTCAAGGTTTGTGACAGAACTGCGCAGTCATCGCACAGATTCACTGTGCCGACAGCGATACAAGAGCTATGCCAATGTGCCGTCCGCCTTGGCATTCAGATACAAAAAAGCCCGCGACCTGGCTGGGTCGCGGGCTTGGCTGGAACACTGCGGTTGCGCAGCGCCCACGCGCCCTCAAAGCACCGTTACAACTACACTCAATTTCTGTGCGGTGCGGGCTGCTGTTGGGTCAGGCAATGAATATTGCCTCCCCCCAGTAACAGTTCGCGGCCCGGCACCATCACTACTTCGTGCTGCGGGAACAGGCTCTGCAGGATTTGTTTGGCCTGGTGGTCCAGCGGGTCATCGAAACTCGGCGCGATGATGCCGCCGTTGACGATCAGGAAGTTGACGTAGGACCCGGCCAACCGCACGCTCGGGTTACGTTCCTGGCTGCCGTCCACCGGGTCGACACCGGCGCATTCTTCCTCGGTGGCATACAGCGGTCCCGGGATCGGCATTTTATGCACGATGAACGCGCGTCCCTTGGCGTCGGTGCTGTTTTGCAGCACATCCATGGCTGCGTGGCAGCGTGGGTAGTTCGGATCTTGCGGGTCATCGGTCCAGGCCAGCAACACTTCGCCCGGGCGCACATAGCAGCAGAAGTTATCCACATGGCCATCGGTTTCGTCGTTGAACAGGCCATCCGGCAACCAGATGATCTTATCCACCGCGAGGTGATCAGCCAGTACAGCTTCAATGGCCGCACGATCCAGGTGCGGGTTGCGATTGCGGTTCAACAGGCACTCTTCGGTGGTGATCAGGGTGCCTTCGCCATCCACATGGATCGAACCCCCTTCAAGCACGAAGCCTTGGGTGCGATAGCGCGGCGCGCGCTCGATCTCGAGGATCTTGCCGCCTACCTGGGAGTCACGGTTCCATGGTGCATACAGGCCGCCGTCAAAACCACCCCAGGCATTGAAATCCCAATTCACGCCCCGCACCTCGCCGCTGTCGTTGATCACGAACGTGGGGCCCGTATCGCGGACCCAGGCATCGTCGGAAGACATTTCCACCAAGCGAATATTGGGTACATCCAGGCGCGCACGGGCGTTCTCGTACTGGCCGGCGGAAACCGCAACGGTCACGGGCTCAAAGCGGGCGATGGCCTTGGCCACAGCCACGTGGGCGGCCTGCGCAGGCTTACCGCCCAGACGCCAGTTGTCGGGGCGCTCGGGCCAGATCATCCAGGTTTGGGTTTGTGGCGCCCATTCGGCAGGCATATGGAAGCCATCGGCGCGAGGTGTGCTGTGCAGGGTGGTCATGGCGTTCAAAACTCCGAATGGGGTGAAGACCGACTTGATATGGATAAAAATCGGCTTTGGAAGCGCTTAACGATTACAGATCCCGAATATTACACAAAATAGCCGATAACAATCGATCTATCACAGCTGCTCATCCAGTACTTTCGACAACATGTCGACAAAGAAGTCCACGCTTTGCCGGGTGGTCACCATCGGCGGTTTGATCTTGAGAATATTCAGGTAGTCACCCGTAGGCTGCATGAAAATCCCTAATTCCCGAAGACGATCACATAACAGCGCCGTCTCTTGCGTCGCTGGCTCCAGGGTGTGTCGGTCGCGCACCAGTTCCAGGCCCAGATAGAAGCCCGAACCGTGTACCGCTCCGACCAGCGGATGGCGGTCGATCAGCGCTTGCAGCCGAGCCTTGAAATGCCCCCCAACCACCTGGGCGTTTTCCCAGAGTTTCTCTTCTTCCATCACGTCCAGCACCGCCATGCCGATTTGACAACTGACCGGGCTGCCCCCCGATGACGAGAAGAAATACCCTTCGGCCTCCAGCGCCTCGGCAATTTCTCGACGGGTGATCACCGCCCCCAAAGGCTGGCCGTTGCCCATGCCTTTGGCCATGGTGATGATGTCGGGCACCACACCCTGCTCTTCAAAGCCCCAGAAGAAGTGGCCCATGCGGCCGTAACCTACCTGCACCTCATCGGCGATGCACACGCCCCCCTGGGCACGGACCAAGCCATACACCTGCTGTAAATAACCCGGCGGCAGAGAGATGCCCCCGGCATTGCCGTATACCGGCTCACAGATAAATCCGGCCAACTGGCGCTGGCTTGCGGCAATTTTCGCCAGGTTGTGTTCCACGCTTCGCACGTAGTCCGGTGCGCTGTCCGGCCCGCGGAATTCGCCGCGGTAGGTATTGGGTGCTGTCACCGGGTGCACCCAGTCCGGGCGGCTGCTCAATGCCTGGGGGTTATCGGCAATTGATGTGGATACGGCGTCTGCCGCCACCGACCAGCCGTGGTACGCCTCCAGCACGCTGAGCATGTCGCGCCCGCCGCTGTAGGCCCAGGCCAGGCGAATCGCCAGGTCATTGGCTTCGGTGCCGCTGTTGACCAGGAACACGCGGTCCATGCCCTTGGGCGCCAGCGCCAGCAACCGTTCGGAAAACTCGGCAATCGCGGCATAGTGAAACCGCGAGTTGGTGTTGAGCAGCGACCACTGCCGCGCTGCTACCGCGGCCATGCGCGGGTGACCATGGCCCAGCACGGCTACGTTGTTGAGCATGTCCAGGTAGGATCGGCCCTGCATGTCGATCAGGTGGTTGCGCCAGCCTCGCTCGATACGTGGCGGGTCCACGTAGTAATGCTTCTGGGAGCGGGCGAAGCTGGCATCACGCCGGGCCAGCAGGGCCTGCGGGTCCAGTTCCGGCTCGGCATCGCAGGCCAGCCCCAACAGCGCCGCCGGTGACGGGCACAACGCCTGCCAGGCCGAGGCTCGGGAGGGCGTGCAGAACAGTGGCGGCTCAAGGTCGGCGCTGCATAACTGCACAATCAACGGCGCGTGAACCTCACCCATTACTTGCCCTTTCACCACCAACGCTCCAGGCGTGAGTGACGTTTTTAAGCCCCACACACGCAGGCTCAGCCTAGGGTCGTGCAAGCACAGCAAGCCATCGGCGCCTTCACGCAGCGTGCCTGCAAAGGGGGCTTGCAGCACGCTGCCGTGGGGCAGATGCAGTTCGACATGGAGGGGGAAGGTCTGCGGCTCTACCGCGCTGTCGGCACAGGTACGCGACAAGCGGTATTGCCCATACCGGCTGGCCGCCAGCCCATGTACTGCCGCTGCTTCAGCCAGCAACCGCCGATCCATTTCCGGGGTTTCCCAATTACCGGCCTCCCAATGCGGGCTGAGTACGCCCAGGTCGATCAGCGCGAACTCGCGGCCCACCAGGCCCGGCAACAAGGGTGCAAAGTCATGGCTGGCAACCGGTGGCAACGTCTCGCCAACGCCAGTGAGAATCGCCGCTTGCATCAGCGCAAACGGCACCGCCGTCGCAACATGAAAAATTTCCCACTCGTGCTCAGCATTTTTCTTTAAATACGCGTTATCCGGGTCCAGGCGTTGCTGCTGTTCACTGCTGAGCACCAGCACCGCCGCGCGGGCGACGATCAGCGGCCACAACACCTCCAACTCTTCGCGCTGTAACGGCATCACCGCGTGACAGGCCTGGATTGCCGGCAGAATCGCAAACGGGTCACCGTGGGCGTGGTGCAACAGGGACGCGCAGGTTACCGACAGGTCGGCAATCCGCCAGGTGCGCACCAGATCGCCGAAATCAATCACGCCGTGAATACGCCAGCGCCGCTGGGCATCACGCTGGCACACCACATTGTCATCGGTGATGTCCAGGTGCACCGCTTGCCACGGCAGGCGTGGTGCCAACGGTTGGACATACGCCTCGACCTGCGTGGCTACGTGCTCCAATACGGCGCGTTGCGGCAGGTCAGGCAAGGTTGCCAGCAGATGAGTGATCAACGCCTGCGCATGGCGCGGATCCCACTGCAGGGTGCGCGCAAGGCCCGGATGCTCGAAACCTTGCAGCGCGAGGCTCATCTGCGCGCACAGTTCACCGAAGCTTGCGATCACCTCGCGGCCCAGGTGCGGTAAATGCGTGAGGGGCTGGCCGTCGATGTACTCCAGTAGCCGCAGGTGCAGGGTGTGCCCGTCCACGTCTACCGTCAGCAGCTCACTACCATCCAACGCTTGAATCACCTTGGGCACGCGCAGATGGACATGTGCTTGCAGACTATTGAGGGCCGCGTGCTGGGCCTCGAGTTCAACGGCGGCGTAGTCACCGCGGCAGATTTTGAGAACAAAACGGCCCTGGGCGTTGTCAATCTTGTAGTTGAGGTCTTGTTGACTGCCCAACGCTTGCAGCACACCGCTCATCCCATAATGCCGCTCGAGCAGGCTTGCCGCCTGGTCGGGGCTTACTTGTGGGCAAGGTAAACTGGCGCGGTGGGTCAATGTGGCTAACGACATTGTGACGACCTTTGTTTTTTCAGTCGTCTATATCGCCATTGTTCCGGGTCACAAGGCAACCCCCAGTAAACGCCGGACTTGCACCACCCGGCCCTCACAACTCAAGCTATGCTTCATTCGCTTAATGTCCATCTAAGGAAAGGGCCCTCCGATATGCGCATTCTCGTTACTGGCGGCGCTGGCTTTATCGGCTCAGCCCTGATCCGCTATTTGATTCAAGATACCGAACATGAAGTGCTCAATCTGGACAAGCTCACCTATGCCGGCAACCTGGAGTCGCTGACCAGCATCGCGTCCAACAGCCGCTATGAGTTTGTCCAGGCCGATATCATCGACCAGGCCGCCGTCAGCGCCGTACTCGCACGCTTTGAACCTGATGCGATCATGCACTTGGCGGCCGAGTCCCACGTTGACCGCTCCATTGACGGTCCGTCGGATTTTATCCAGACCAACATCGTCGGCACCTACAGCCTGCTGGAAGCCACACGGGCTTACTGGCAGAAGCTGGCAGAACCGGCCAAAAGCGCGTTCCGCTTCCACCACATTTCCACTGACGAGGTGTATGGCGACCTGCACGGCGTAGACGACCTCTTCACCGAAACCACCCCTTACGCGCCCAGCTCTCCCTACTCCGCGAGCAAGGCGGCATCCGACCATCTGGTACGCGCCTGGCAGCGTACATACGGCCTGCCGATACTGCTGACCAATTGCTCGAACAACTACGGGCCATTCCACTTCCCCGAAAAATTGATCCCGCTGGTTATTCTCAACGCCTTGGCGGGCAAGCCACTGCCTGTCTACGGCGATGGTTTGCAGGTACGTGACTGGCTGTTCGTCGAGGATCATGCCCGTGCACTGCTCAAAGTGGTCACCACTGGGGTGGTGGGCGAGACCTACAACATCGGTGGTCATAACGAGCAGAAGAACATCGACGTGGTACGTGGCATTTGCGGCCTGCTGGAAGAGCTGGCGCCGCAGCGCCCCGCCGGCGTGGCAAAATTCACTGACCTGATCACCTTCGTCAAGGATCGCCCTGGCCACGACCAGCGCTACGCCATCGACGCCAGCAAGATCGAACGCGAACTGGGCTGGGTCCCGGAAGAAACCTTTGAGACAGGACTGCGCAAAACCGTGCAGTGGTACCTCGATAACCTGGAATGGTGCCGCAGGGTCCAGGACGGTAGTTATCAGGGCGAACGATTGGGCAACACCGACTTGAAGGATCTAATCGCATGATGAAGGGCATCGTATTGGCTGGCGGCTCCGGCACCCGCTTGCACCCCATTACTCTGGGAGTGTCCAAACAGCTGTTGCCGGTGTACGACAAACCCATGATCTACTACCCGATATCCGTGCTGATGCTTGCCGGGATCAAGGACATCCTGGTGATCTCCACGCCGGTAGACTTGCCACAGTACCGAAACCTGCTGGGAGATGGCAGCCAGTTTGGCGTGCATTTCACCTATGCCGAACAGCCGTCTCCAGACGGGTTGGCTCAAGCATTTATCATTGGCGAAGAGTTCATCGGTGATGACGCCGTGTGCCTGATTCTGGGGGACAACATCTTCCACGGCCAACATTTTAGTGATCAATTACGCACTGCAGCCGAGCGTTCATCGGGCGCTACGGTATTCGGCTACTGGGTAAAAGACCCGGAGCGCTTCGGTGTGATTGATTTCGATAAAGAGGGCCGCGCCCTGTCCATTGAAGAAAAACCGGCGAAGCCCAAGTCACCCTATGCCGTCACCGGCCTGTATTTCTACGATAACGACGTGATCAAGATCGCCAAGGCCGTCAAGCCTTCGCCGCGCGGCGAGTTGGAAATCACCGACGTCAACAACGCCTATCTTCAGCGCGGCGACCTGCATGTAGAACGCTTCGGTCGCGGCTTTGCCTGGCTCGACACCGGCACCCATGACAGCCTGCTGGAGGCCTCGACTTACGTGCAGACCATCGAGCACCGCCAGGGCTTGAAAGTGGCTTGCCTGGAAGAGATCGCCTACGAAAACGGCTGGATCGACCGCGACTATCTGCTGGAACGCGCCAAATACTTCGGCAAGACCGGCTATGGCCAGTACCTGTATTCCCTCGCCGGAGAGACCCAGTGAACGTAGTTGAAACCACACTACCCGGCGTGCTGATCCTTGAGCCAAAGGTATTCGGTGACGAGCGCGGTTTCTTCTACGAAAGCTTCAACGCCCGCGCTTTTGAAGCAGCTACCGGGCTCAAGCGTGATTTTGTGCAGGACAACCACTCGCGCTCGCAAAAAGGCGTACTACGGGGCTTGCACTATCAGCTTGAGCACACTCAAGGCAAGCTGGTGCGTGTCACTCACGGCGAAGTGCTGGATGTAGCCGTCGACATCCGTCGCAGCTCCCCAAACTTCGGAAACTGGGTGGGTGTACGCCTGTCGGCACAGAACCATCGTCAATTGTGGGTGCCAGAAGGTTTTGCACATGGTTTCGTGGTGTTGAGCGACCACGCAGAGTTCCTGTACAAAACCACCGATTACTACCAGCCAAGCGCCGAGCGCAGCATTCTCTGGAATGACCCAACGCTGGCTATCGACTGGGAGCTGGTCGAGCCGCCGCAACTGTCTGCCAAAGACCAGGTCGGAAAACTGCTGATGGAAGCCGACCTGTTCCCATGAAAATATTAATCACCGGCCAACACGGCCAAGTCTCCCTGGAGCTGCAACAGCGGCTCCAGGGTCTTGGCGAACTCGTCATCCTGGGCCGCGACCAGCTTGACCTGGCCGACGCTGACCTCATCCGCCAACAGGTACGCGCCCACCGCCCTGGCCTGATCATCAACGCGGCAGCCCACACTGCCGTCGATCTGGCCGAGAGCGAACCGGACGCAGCCTTTGCGATCAACGCCATCGCCCCCGGCATCCTCGCCGAGGAAGCCAAGGCACTGGGCATCCCGCTGATTCATTACTCGACCGACTACGTGTTCGATGGCAGCAAACCTGCCCCTTACATCGAAAGCGACACACCCAACCCTTTGGGTGTCTATGGTCAGAGCAAACTGGCGGGTGAACAGGCGATTGCTGCCGTAGGTGGCGAACACCTGATCTTGCGCACCAGTTGGGTGTACTCGAGCCATGGCAAGAATTTCCTGCTGACCATGCAGCGCCTGCTGCAGGAAAAACCGCAGATGCGCATCGTCGCCGACCAGATCGGTGCGCCGACCTGGGCCGGGACCATCGCCAGCAGCACCCGCGCGCTGATTCAGCAGTGGCAGGCTGGCAAGGCCGGGGACTGGGGCGTTTACCACCTCACCGCACAAGGTGAGACCTCGTGGTTCGGCTTTGCCCAAGCCATTGGCGAGCAATTGCGGATCGAAGGCAAAGCCTGCGCCGAACTGGAGCCGATCCCTTCCAGTGCCTACCCCACCCCCGCCAAGCGCCCGCTGAACTCGCGCCTGGATTGCTCGCGTCTGCAACAGCAATGGCACGTCAGCCAGCCCCATTGGCAAGATGCATTGCACGAGTGTCTTGCCAGGCAGCACTAGGCATAATGCGCCTGTACCCACAGGCGCACACTCCCCATGACTCCACCCCTTCCGCGAAGACCCCGCTGGCGCAGCCTCGCCCTGCTGGCATTGTGCTTGGCACCGCTGTTATGGCCGCTGGAGCATTTGGCCGAGCGCTACTATCGCAGCGAATTGGCCGGGCAAAACCGCCAGACTCTCGACCTGTATGTCGCCAACCTGTTGGGCACCCTGCACCGCTACGAAGTGTTGCCGCAAATCCTCGGCGATTTGCCGGCCCTGCGCATCGCCCTGGACGCACCTCACGTCAGTACCAACCTGGCCAATGCCAACCTGTTGCTCAAGGATGTCGCCGACCAGGCGGGCGTAGAAGTGATGTACCTGATGGACACCACCGGCAAGACCCTTGCCGCTTCCAACTGGGACAAACAAGACAGCTTCGTCGGGCGCAATTTCTCCTTTCGCCCCTATTTCAGCGAAGCCATGGCCGGGCGCCTGGGTCGGTTTTTCGGCCTGGGCACCACCTCAGCCAAGCGCGGATACTTCTTCGCCGCCGCGGTGCGTGACGGCGACACCATCATCGGCGTGCTGGTGGTCAAGGTCGACCTTGATCACACCGAAAGCCTGTGGGGCAATACCCCGGAACAACTGCTGGTCACCGACCACAACGGCGTGGTGATCCTCACCTCGCGCCCGCAATGGCGATTCCGCGCCACACGGCCACTGACCGCCGAAGAACGCCAGGCCATCATCGCCATCCAGCCCTACCCCACCCGCGACCCGCAGCCGCTGAGCCTGAGCAGCAGCGCCTGGCTGCGCCAATCCACGGCCATCGCCGAAACCGGCTGGAATGTGGAAATCCTGGCGCCACGCTCGCTGATCAACCGTCCGGTGCGCACGGTTGTCGCCGTGGGCGGTGCCACGTTGTTGGTGCTGATGCTGTTGCTGGGATTGCTGATGCAGCGCCGTCGGCACTATCTGGAACGCATCGCCTTCGAAGCCAAGGCCCGCCGTGAGCTGGAAATGCGCGTGGCCGAGCGTACCAGCGACCTGGAGGGCCTGAACCGGCGCCTGAAACAGGAAGTGTTGGAGCGCGAACACGCCCAGCAGGAACTGGTGCGCGCCCAGGACGACCTGGTCCAGGCCGGTAAACTCTCCGCCTTGGGCACCATGTCAGCGAGTATCAGCCATGAGCTGAACCAACCGTTGGCGGCGATTCGCAGCTATGCAGAAAACGCCGAAATCCTCCTCGACCATGAGCGCACCAGCGATGCCCGCGGCAACCTCAAACTGATCAGCGAGCTGACCGGGCGCATGGCCTCGATCATCGCCCATTTGCGTGCATTCGCTCGCCGTGATCGTCACGCGCCGGAGAGCGTAGCCTTGCAACCGGCCCTGGATGACGCCCTGGCGTTGCTGGCCAAACGGCGGCGCTCGATGGAAGTGGAATTGATCCGCGACCTGCCGGAGGCAACCCTGTGGGTGCAGGCCGGCGAAACCCGTCTGCGCCAGGTACTGGGTAACTTGCTGGCCAACGCCCTGGACGCCCTCACCGAAAAAGGCCCGCCGCGCAAACTCTGGCTGAGTGCCGAAACCACGCCCCAGGGCGTCAACCTGTACATTCGCGACAACGGCCCAGGCTTTTGCATGGAAGCCCTGGGCCGCGCCAGCGAGCCGTTCTACACCACCAAGACGCGCACCCAGGGCCTGGGCCTGGGCCTGGCAATCTGCGACACCCTGATGCGCGCCTTTGGTGGCGAACTGTTGTTCGCCAACCACAAGGAAGGCGGCGCGCTGTTAACCTTGAAATTGCGTGCCGGCTCGCCGGGCGTCAGTCTGCAACCGTCCGAGGACCGCAGTGTATGAGCATCGACAACCAGATTCAGGTGGTGTTGATCGACGACGATCCACACCTGCGCCAAGCCCTGTGCCAAACCCTGGACCTGGCCGGACTCAAAGTCCTGCCCCTGGGCGAAGCCACCGGCCTCACCGCACGCCTGTCCCGCGACTGGCCTGGCGTGGTGGTCAGCGACATCCGTATGCCCGGCATGGACGGCCTGGAGCTGCTGGCCGAACTGCATGGCCAGGACCCGGACCTGCCGGTGCTGCTGATCACCGGCCACGGCGACGTGCCGTTGGCGGTACAGGCCATGCGTGCCGGCGCGTATGACTTCCTCGAAAAACCCTTCGCCAGCGACGCACTGCTCGACAGCGTGCGCCGCGCCCTGGCCTTGCGTCGCCTGGTGCTGGACAACCGCAGCCTGCGCCTGGCCCTCAGCGATCGTCAGCAACTGAGCACGCGCCTGGTGGGGCACTCCCCGCAAATGTTGCGCCTGCGCGAGCAGATTGGCGCCTTGGCCGCGACCAAGGCCGATGTGCTGATCCTGGGCGAAACCGGTGCTGGCAAAGAAGTCGTCGCCCGCGCCCTGCATGACCTTTCAAGTCGCCGCAGTGGCCCATTTGTGGCGATCAACGCCGGGGCGCTGGCCGAATCGGTGGTAGAAAGCGAACTGTTCGGCCATGAGCCGGGGGCGTTCACCGGCGCGCAGAAACGCCGCATCGGCAAGTTCGAGTTCGCCAATGGCGGCACGCTGTTTCTCGATGAAATCGAAAGCATGAGCCTGGATGTGCAGGTCAAGTTGCTGCGCCTGTTGCAGGAGCGCGTGGTGGAGCGCTTGGGTGGCAATCAGCTGATCCCGCTGGATATCCGCATTATCGCCGCCACCAAGGAAGACCTGCGCCAAGCCGCCGACCAGGGCCGTTTCCGTGCCGACTTGTATTACCGCCTCAACGTCGCACCGCTACGCATCCCGCCCCTGCGCGAGCGTGGTGAAGATGCATTGATGCTGTTCCAGCACTTCGCCGACGAGGCCAGCAGCCGCCACGGCCTGCCCCTGCATGAGCTGCAACCGGGCCAACGCGCGCTGTTATTGCGCCACAGCTGGCCGGGCAATGTGCGGGAACTGCAAAACGCCGCCGAGCGTTTCGCCCTGGGCCTGGAGTTGGCGCTCGATAGCGCCCAGGACAATCCCGCCGCCGGCGTGCTGACGTCCACGCCCGGGGGCTTGAGCGAGCAAGTCGAGCAGTTCGAAAAAAGCCTGATCGCCGCCGAACTCACCCGCCCTCACAGCTCCGTGCGCAGCCTCGCCGAAGCGTTGGGCGTGCCGCGCAAGACCTTGCACGACAAGTTACGCAAACACGGTCTGAACTTCGCCGACAGCACCAGCCACAGCGCCGACGACGAATGAACCCGCCTACCACCAAGAGACCGCTATGAGCCGCGACAGCCGTTACCTGGAAGCCGTCCTTCACCACGACATTCCCCTCACCCGGGAGATGGGTCTCAAGGTGCTCGACTGGCGACACGACCAACTGCAGCTGCACCTGCCCTTGCAAGCCAATATCAACCACAAAAGCACCATGTTCGGTGGCAGCCTCTACTGTGGCGCCGTACTGGCAGGCTGGGGTTGGCTGCACCTGAAGCTGCGCGAAGCGGGAATAGAAGACGGTCATATCGTGATTCAGGAAGGGCAGATCAGCTATCCGCTGCCGGTGACGCAGGATGCAACGGCCATTTGCGCGGCGCCGGAAGAAAAAGTGTGGAAGCGTTTCCTGGCGACGTACAAGCGTTATGGACGGGCGCGGTTGGCGCTGGAGACATGGATTGTGAATGAAGGCAGTGAGGAGCGTGCAGTGGCCTTTACCGGCCAGTACGTCCTGCACCGCTAGCAGCCATTACATAAAATAAAAGTGGGAGCTGGCTTGCCTGCGATAGCGGTGGATCAGCCAATACCTGTATGACTGACACTCCGTCATCGCGGGCAAGCCCGCTCCCACATTTTGCTCTGCAGTGATCTTAAGATCTGGCCAGGGTCAACAGGCACTCACGCCATGCGGCCTTGGCTGGCAGCGCCAGAAAGAACGGGTTCAATAGCGATTCCCGCGCCGGGTAGCTGAACGGCTGACCGTTCAACTCCAACACTTCACCTCCCGCGCCTTCCAGTACGCCCTGTGCCGCAGCGGTATCCCACTGTGAGGTCGGTGCCAGGCGCGGATAGCAGTCAGCACTGCCTTCGGCCAGCAGGCAAAACTTCAACGAGCTGCCGATATTCGCCAGCTTCAGCGCGCCCAAACCTTCGCTCAAGCCATCCAGCAGGCGTTCCTGCTCAGGGCTGGTATGCCGACGACTAGCGACCACAGTAAAGGCTTCGCCCACGGCCGGAGTCTGGCGTACCTGGATCTGCTTGGGTGCGGCCTTCACATCTGAACGCCATGCCCCAAGGCCCGCGCCACCGAAGTAGCAACGGCCAGTGGTCGGCATCGACACTACGCCGAACACCACGCGGCCCTGTTCGATCAAGGCAATATTGACAGTGAATTCTTCGCTGCCGGAAATGAATTCCTTGGTGCCATCCAATGGGTCCACCAGCCACCAGCGCTGCCACTGGGCACGCACGCTCAGATCGATATCGGCGTCTTCTTCGGACAGTACCGGAATACTCGGATCGAGCGCGGTCAGGCCCGCGAGAATCAGATGGTGAGCGGCCAGATCGGCAGCCGTTACCGGCGAATCATCCGCTTTGGAGGTCACGGCTACATTGGCGCGCCAGTAGGGCAGGATAGCTTCGCCGGCCTGGCGTGCCAGCTCGATCACGGGGGCGATAAACGGGTGGCCTAAAAACAGTTCGCTCATGCGTTGAACGCTCCACGCTGGGTCAACAGATCGCGTACCAGGTACAGCGCGGCAAGCGCTCGGCCCTCGCTGAATTGCTCGTTTTGCGCAAGCGCCGAAAGCTCCCGCAGGTTGACCCTGTCCACGCGCATCGGCTCAGGCTCATCGCCCTCCAGGCGCTCTTCGTAAAGGTCGGTGGCCAGTACTACCTGAATTTTCTGGCTCATATAGCCCGGCGATAACGACAGCTCGGTGATGTGCTCCAACTGCCGTGCGCCATAGCCAGCTTCTTCCTTGAGCTCGCGGTCCGCCGCCGCCAGCACGTCCTCGCCGGGCTCGATCAAGCCTTTGGGCAAGGACAATTCATATTCGTCAGTGCCACCGCAGTACTCTTCGACCAGCAATGCATGATCCTCGTCGATCATCGCCACAATCATCACCGCGCCGTAGCCCGCGCCGCGCCCCACCAGGCGCTCGTAGGTCCGTTCAACGCCATTGGAAAAGCGCAACTGCACTTCCTCCACGCGGAACAAACGGCTACTGGCGACTATTTCGCGGGCGAGGACGGTGGGTTTCTGGCGCATAAGCGGCTCCTTGGCGTGATCGGGTTACTATACCGTGGCTTTTCCGATTGTCTGTGTCGGATATCTTTACTTACATGAGAACGCACCATGCCCTCTTTGCCCTGGCACGCCATCGACACCGTCCTGCTGGACATGGACGGCACCCTGCTCGACCTGCATTACGACAACCATTTCTGGATGGAACACCTGCCCCACCGCTACGCCGAACTGCACGGCGTGAGCCGGGCCATGGCCGAAATGGAGTTGCAGCCTTTGTTTGAGCGTAACGCCGGACAGTTGCAATGGTATTGCCTGGATTTCTGGAGCACTGAACTGGCGATCCCGGTGCGCGAACTCAAGTTGGAAACCGCCCACCTGATCGCCCTGCGCCCGGATGCCGATACTTTTCTGAAGGCGATCAAACAGGCCGGCAAGCGCGTGATCATGATCACCAACGCTCATCGTGATTCGCTGTCATTGAAGTTGGAACGCATTGAACTGGCGCCGTATTTCGAGCGATTGATCAGCTCCCATGACTACGGTTTTCCCAAGGAAAACCCACAGTTCTGGGAAGCGTTGCAAGCCGATATCCACTTTGACCCGGCCCGTAGTCTGTTTATCGATGACACCTTGCCGATCCTGCGCAGTGCCAGGGATTTCGGCGTGGGGCATTTGCTGGCGGTGAAAGAGCCGGATAGCAAGAAAGGCCCGAAGGACACCGCAGAGTTCGCGGCAGTAGAGGATTACCGCGATCTCATTGTCGGGCTCTGAACCTATGTGGGAGGGGGCTTGCTCCCGATGGCGGTGTATCAGCCAAGTATCAGGTGACTGAACCACCGCCATCGGGAGCAAGCCCCCTCCCACATTTTGTCCTGCGTATTACTCAGGGATACGCAGTGTCTGGCCTGGATAGATTTTGTCCGGGTGCGACAGCAGCGGCTTGTTGGCCTCGAAAATCTTGTTGTACTGGTTGGCGTTACCGTACACCGCGAGAGAAATCGCGCTGAGTGTGTCGCCCTTTTTCACCACAACGAAGCGAGCAGCGGCCACGGTTGGACCGGTTACAGTGATCTGGTCGTCTACGCTTGCCACGCCGGCAATGTTACCCAGCGCCAAAAGGATCTTTTCTTTCTCTTCCTGGCTCGCCACTTCACCAGTCACAGTGACCTTGTCGCCGTCCACCGTGGTCTGCACGTTTGGATTACCCAGGCCCACCTTGCTCACATGTTCCTTCAGCTGCTCACTGGCATTCGCATTACCCGGCGTCAACAGGTCGACAATCTTTTCGCCGGCTTCTTTGATAAAGCTAAAAATACTCATGGTGCGCTCTCCTTGGGATTTAATTTCCAGATGCCCAAGACTAGACCAGTCCAGCAGACTTGGGTTCCAAACCGGCTAAAGACTCAAAAGTATCCAGATCCGCCGTCCCTGGAATAAGCCCCCGGCGAAATGGGCGGGAACCTTGATCGACGCCATCTATCAATACATCAATACTGGCAATTAGACGCGACCCTTTGTCGCGCCTAGTCTGAACACTGATCAATCCGTCGGTGGTACTGCCCCATGAACGCCAAGCGCCCAACCTGCGCGGCGCCCGCCCTTGAAACGCCCGCGCCCGCCGCCAGCCAGAGCTACCAATACTGCAATCTTGAACACACTGAAGTCGGCAGCACTGCGTTGGCCGAAGAGGTGGCGTTGGCCATTGCCTATAACGACATCAGTCAGGCGGTCATGCTGGTCACACCAACCGACCTGGAAGATTTTATCGTCGGCTTCAGCCTCGGCAGCGGGATTATTGCCGACGTTAGCGACATTTATGATCTCAAAATCAGCGGCGCGGGCTCCGCTCAGTATGCTCAGGTACAGATTTCCAGCCGCGCCTTCTGGAACCTCAAGCAGCAGCGCCGCCAATTGGCGGGCACCAGCGGCTGCGGCCTGTGCGGTGTAGAAGCGGTTGAACAGGCCCTGCCCGACCTTCAAGTGCTGCCCGGCGCGCCCTTGCCGCCCGCGCAATGGCTCGATGGCCTGCGCCAGCGCATCAGTGCGTTCCAACCGTTGGGCCAGTACAGCGGCGCAGTGCACGCGGCGGTGTTTATGAACGATCAAGGCGAATTGCTGTTGGGCCGTGAAGACATCGGCCGGCATAACGCCTTGGATAAATTGATCGGCGCTTTGATCCGCCAAAAGATTCCGACCGACGGCGGCCTGGCGATTGTTACCAGCCGCTGCAGCCTTGAATTGATCCAGAAAGTCTTGCGTGCAGGCATCCAAACCCTGGTCAGCCTGTCGTCGCCCACCGGCCTGGCCTTGCAATGGGCGCGCCGGCACAACCTCAATCTCATCCACCTGCCGCAGAAAAGCGCGCCACGGGTCTACAGCCCAGCGATGGAGCACCAGCCATGAGCCTTCACCACCAAGCCGACCAAACCCCGACTCCGCGCTACAAGCCTTATAAAGGCCCGGCCGGCGGCTGGGGCGCGCTGATCAGCGTGGCGCAAGCCTGGCTGACCAGCGATAACGCGCTTAAAAACCTGCGCATGATGCTCAAGACCAACCAGAACGGCGGCTTCGACTGCCCGGGCTGCGCCTGGGGCGACTCGCCGGAAAGCGGCATGGTCAAGTTCTGCGAAAACGGCGCCAAGGCGGTCAACTGGGAAGCCACCAAGCGCCGCGTCGATGCAGCCTTCTTCGCCAAGCACAGCGTCACGGCATTGCTGGAGCAAAGCGACTATTGGCTGGAATACCAGGGCCGCCTGACTGAGCCGATGCGCTATGACGCCGAAACCGACCGCTACACCCCCATCAGCTGGGATGCGGCATTTGACCTGGTCGGCAAGCACCTCAACGCGTTGCCCAGCCCGAACATGGCCGAGTTCTATACCTCGGGTCGCGCCAGCAACGAAGCCGCCTACCTGTATCAGCTGTTTGTGCGCGCCTACGGCACCAACAATTTCCCGGACTGCTCGAACATGTGCCACGAGGCCAGCGGCGTAGCCCTGGCGCAGAGTGTGGGCGTGGGCAAAGGCACCGTGACCTTTGACGACTTCGAACATGCCGACGCTATTTTCGTCTGGGGCCAGAACCCCGGCACCAACCACCCGCGCATGCTTGAACCGTTGCGCGAAGCGGTGAAGCGCGGCGCCCAGGTGGTGTGCATCAACCCCCTGAAAGAGCGCGGCCTGGAGCGCTTCCAGCACCCGCAACATCCGCTGGAAATGCTCACTAACGGCGACAAGCCGACCAACACTGCCTACTTCCGCCCGGCCCTGGGCGGCGACATGGCGATTCTGCGCGGCATGGCCAAGTTCCTGCTGCTGTGGGAACGCCAAGCGCTGGCCGAAGGCAAGGAAGCGGTGTTCGACCATGACTTTCTCAATGAGCACACCGCCAACGTACTGGAGTATCTGGGCCAGATCGACGACACCTCATGGGAAGAAATCGTCGAGCAATCCGGCCTGACCCTGGTCGAGATCGAGCAAGCGGCGCGCATGTACGCCAAAGGCAAAAACGTGATCATGTGCTGGGCAATGGGGATTACCCAGCACCGTCACTCGGTGCCGACCATCCAGGAAATCGCCAACCTGATGCTGTTGCGTGGCAATATCGGCCGCCCTGGTGCCGGCCTGTGCCCCGTGCGCGGTCACAGCAACGTGCAGGGCGATCGAACCATGGGCATCAACGAGCGCCCACCGGTGGCGTTCCTTGACGCGCTGGAGCGTCGATTCCAGTTTCAGGTGCCGCGAGACAATGGTCACAACGTGGTGGAAGCGATTCACGCCATGCTCGAAGGCCGCTCCAAGGTGTTTATCGGCCTGGGCGGCAACTTCGCCCAAGCCACGCCAGACAGCCCGCGTACCTTCGAAGCCCTGCGCAATTGCGACCTCACCGTGCAAATCAGCACCAAGCTCAACCGCAGCCACCTGATGCACGGTAAAGACGCACTGATCCTGCCGTGCCTGGGCCGTACTGATATCGACATCCAGGCCGACGGCCCGCAAGCGGTGACGGTGGAAGATTCGTTCAGCATGGTCCATGGCTCCAATGGCCAACTGCAGCCGCTGTCGAAACTGATGAAGTCCGAGCCGGCGATCCTGGCAGGCATTGCTGCCGCCACTTTGGGCAGCACGCCCGTGGATTGGAACTGGCTGGTGGCCGACTACGGACGCATCCGCGACCTGATCGCCGACACCATCCCTGGTTTCAAGGACTTCAACGAGAAGATCAAACATCCAGGTGGGTTTTACCTGGGCAACTCCGCCGGCGCACGCCGTTGGAACACACCGTCGGGCCGCGCCAACTTCCGCCCGAACATCTTGCCCAAGGACCTGATCCACGAACGCACCCACGCCACGGGCCGGGTGCCGGACCTGATCATGCAGTCGATGCGCTCCCATGATCAGTACAACACCACCATCTATGGCCTGGACGACCGTTATCGCGGGGTCAAAGGCCAGCGTGACGTGCTGTTCGTCAATGAAGCCGACATTATCCGCCTGGGCTTCAAACCGGGGCAGAAGGCCGACATTGTGTCGCTGTGGGAAGACGGCCGTGAGCGCCGTGTGAAGGGCTTTACGCTGCTGGCATTCGATATTCCGGCGGGGCAGGCGGCGGCTTACTACCCGGAAGTGAACCCATTGGTGCCATTGGAAAGCACTGGCGACGGTAGCCACACGCCAACATCGAAGTTTGTTGCGATTCGCTTGGAAGCGGCGAGTGACAGTGGGTTGATCATGGCGCGCTCGGCCTGACTTGATCCGAGATATGTGTTGCTTGAACTACTGCTTTCCCGGGCAAGCCCGCTCCCACACTGGGATGGGTTCACCATTGAGACTGTGTGGACCGATCTAATGTGGGAGCGGGCTTGCCCGCGAAGAGGCCAGCACAAGCACCGCACATTCTACAGGCACAAAAAAGGCCGCTTTTGCATAAAAGCGGCCGTTCCGAAGTAACTAAAGACCTGTAAAAACAACTTAAGTTCCCCATACAAAACAGCAACTTAGCAAATTGTATACAACCTCTGCCGCCGGTCGGATTTCGATTGTCAGCGACCCGATACAACCTCAGGATCGCGCCGTCATCCCCTTGAGGTTTCCCTGAATGAAGTTCTCCTCGATTCTCTTGTTGTCCCTTGGCCTGGTCAGTGGCGCAGCCATGGCCGGTGGCACCACCGAAGCCGGTGTAGGCGGCGCATTGGGCGGGGTTCTAGGTTCTGTTGTCGGCCAGCAGCTGGGCGGCAATACCGGTTCGACCATCGGCGCGGCCCTGGGCGGCGCGGGTGGTAGTGCGGTCGGCGCCGACAAGCGCAGCCGTGGCGAAGCCGCCATTGGCGGCGCACTGGGCGCAGCCGGCGGCAACGTCGTGGGCCGCAGTGTCGGCGGCAGTACCGGCGCACTGATCGGCTCGGCGGCCGGCGGTGGCGCGGGCGGTGCACTGGGCAACTACATGGGTAACGAAAGTGACCGCGACGACCGCCGTTATCGCGACCGCGACCGTGACGACCGTCGCTACTACCGCGATGGCCATCCGGGCCGTGGTCATGCCTATGGGCATCGCAAGAACAAGCACCACTACCGTCATCGGTAAGCTCTGAAGAGCACCGCAGTAGTAATGTGGGAGGAGCAAGCCCCCTCCCACATGGGGTGCCGCAAGGTCAGACCACCAGTCGCTGCAACGCCTCGCGCAACATCCCCGGTATCGGCACAGGCTGGTTCGAGGCCCGATCCACAAACACATGCACAAAGCGCCCCGCCGCACAGGCCTCTTCTTCGCCTGCCTTGAACACCGCCAGCTCATACTGCACCGAACTGTTGCCCAACTTGCCCACCCGTAGCCCGACTTCAATGCGTTCGGGAAAAGCGATCGAGGCAAAATAGTCACAGGCCGAACTCACCACAAACCCCACCACCTCACCGTCATGAATATCCAACCCGCCCTGTTCGATCAGGTAGGTATTCACCGCCGTATCGAAAAAGCTGTAGTAGGTGACGTTGTTCACATGGCCGTAGGCATCGTTGTCGTGCCAGCGTGTGGTGATCGGCTGGAAATAGCGGTAATCGGCGCGCAAGGGCGTTGAGTCAGGCATCGGCAAGTCTCTTCAGAGTAGGTCTAATTGAGCGCGGGCCCAGTCGCGCACTTCGGCGTAGGGGTAGTCCTCCAGCGCGGCGAAACCGGGAATGCCCCGCGCCTTCAACTTGGTAAACAACGGCACGCTGATACCGCCAAGAAACCGCGTCAGCCGCTCGGCACTGGGTAGCTCGCCAGTGTGCTCATGATGCCTGTGGATAAAATCGCCGCACAGCCCCATGAAGCTTTTATCCACAAGCGGCGGCAGGCTTGGCGGAGGCGGCAGATACGCGACATGGCCGTGGCACACCGAACAATGTCCACAACGCTGGGGAGCGTTTTCATCACCAAAGTACTGCGCCAGGCGCTGCCCCAGGCAGTGCTCGGTGGCGAACAGGTCGAGCATGGCGTGAATCCGCGCTACCTCCGTCACCTCGTGTTGCTTGAAGCCTGTGTATAACTCAGCGCTCAAGGTTTGTGGTTCGAAATCGGTGTCGAGCAAACTGTAGACCTCGGTCATCTGTCTGCTTTCCAGCTCGATCAGGCCCTGCTCCTGGAAGTAATCCAGCGCCTTGACCACCCGGCTGCGCTCGGCATTGTGCTGTTGATACAGCGCGTCGAAATCCACCGTTGCCCAGGTTTTCGCACGCTTGCACACCTGGATGATCGCCGCGACGAACTGCTGCCGCTCGCCGGAAAAACGTGCGAGCAAAGCGTCGGGCTCGACCAGGTACTTGAAACGGTATTCGGCATAAAACGCGTAGCGCGGCGCGATCACACCCTTGAGTTCCAACTGCACCAGCAGCGTCTTGAGTGGCAGCTCGCGAATATTGCTGTGATCGGACAACGACCTGAGCAGGAACTCCCACTGCCCTTCACTGCGTGCGGCCTGCAACTCCTCGAGGACACGGCCAATGCCCTCTTGCTCCGGCGTGTCGCCGTAGACGAAATTTTCCAGCACATTGAGGCTGTCGCGATTGGCCAACACCAGGCAATCCGACGGTTGCCCATCACGCCCTGCACGGCCGATTTCCTGACTGTAGTTCTCGATGGACTTGGGCAGGTCGAAGTGCACCACGTTGCGGATATCACTCTTGTCGATGCCCATGCCAAACGCGATCGTCGCGACAATGCAATTGGAACGTCCGCCCATGAAACGCTGTTGGATGCCCTCGCGCTTATCGTGGGGCAAACCCGCGTGATAGGCCTCGGCCTGGATACCGTGGCGGTTCAGGTGCTCGGCAATCTGCTCGGCGGTTTTCTGCAAGGTGACGTAGACAATGCTCGGCTGGTTGGGCCGCTCTCTCATCCACTCCACCAGCCGGCGACGTTTGTCCTGGCCGCTGACCGGCTCCACCAGCAGGTTGAGGTTGGGCCGGTAGAAGCCTGTGGTAACCACGTCACCCGGAGCAATCGCGAACTTGGCCTGCATGTCGGCGATTACCTTGGGTGTGGCCGTCGCGGTCAGCAGCAACGCTTGCGGGATATTGAACTGGCGCTGGTAGTCCGGCAGCTTCAAATAGTCGGGGCGGAAGTTGTGGCCCCACTCGGAGATGCAGTGCGCCTCATCCACCACCAACAGCGAAATCTGCACGCTGTGCAGGAAGTTACGAAAACGCTCGTTCTTCAAGCGTTCCACCGAAATCATCAGGATTTTCAGCTCGCCCGAACGCGCACGAGCCATCACATCATTGGCGTCATCGCGGCTCTGGGCCGAATCGATACTGCCCGCCGAAATGCCATGGCGCTGCAGAAACCCCAATTGATCCTGCATCAACGCCAGTAAAGGCGACACCACCAGCGTCAGGTGCGGCAGCAACACCGCCGACAGCTGGTAGCACAAAGATTTACCCGACCCCGTAGGGAAAATTGCCGCTGCCGAACGTCCGGCCAAGACGGCGCTGACCGTCTCTTCCTGGCCGAGGCGAAACTGTGGATAACCAAAGACCTGCTGGAGGGTGTCGTGCATAAGGCTGTCACTCCATTGACCGCTGAACGTGGCTTAAAAACGTAGCCCAGTAAGTTCGGCGAATCGAGAAAGGTCGCAAGGAAATAAGAGACAGGATGATACACAGGCGAAGGATGGCCCAGGGCCGAAGGGGAATATTGCGAAAGCTCACATTGAATTAAGATCTTCTGCGGGTTTTTGATACAGGTTACGACTTGGTTTTTATCCTGCCTTCCCCCTGATGCATTGCGCTACAATCAAAGCCTTGCTAACCAGGAGTACGCTGCAATGAGCGAACTGACGTTTGAGCAAAAACAGGATCACTATCACAAGATCCGCCGCTCCAATTATCTGGCCAGCCTGCGCCTGGAAGGGTTCGATACCCAACCGGCCGATGTCGACAAGCCCCTGCCGACCCGCGAAGCCGTCCTTGCCAAGTACCGCAACACCTCGCGCTGATGCTCGACAAATACGGGGTGGGCCAGGACCCGCACTGCTACCCCGGTAGCAGCGTCCTGCGCAACCGCCTCGATTTGCTCGATGAACACCGCCTGCACGAGGCAGAGCGGGAGTTATCCGAGATTGCAGTAGGCAATCTTCCGCTGTTTCCGCCGCCCTACGACCTCGAACGTCTGCAACACATCCACCGCATCCTGTTCGGTGACATCTACGATTGGGCCGGTGAACTGCGCAGCGTCAACATCCAGAAAGGTGACACGCTGTTCTGCACCCCGGAGCGCATCCCGCCGGAAGCGGCGAAGATCATTCGGCATATGCAGGAAGCCAATTGGTATACCGGCGCGTCCCAGGCCGATCTCGTTCACCACATCGCTGAAGCTTATGGCGATCTGAATGTCATCCATCCCTTCCGCGAAGGCAATGGACGGGCACAGCGGATCCTCTTTGAACAGATCATCGTGAATGCGGGGTTTTCGGTGAATTGGTGGCTGGTGAAACACGCGGCATGGATACCGGCGAATATTGATGCGGTGGCGTGTGACTATCGGGGACTGGAGGCGATTTTTGAGCGGTGTATCAGTAAGCCTCCCAGTACCTGATCGAACCGCGAAGGCGGCGTATCAGGCTATATTTTTTAAACCTGACGCACCGCCATCGCGGGCAAGCCCGGCTCCCACTTTTTGCCAGTTCAGCCTGCCAAATCGGTATCAAGCCGTAAACCCAGGAAACCACTGTAAGAAACCACCAAATGGCGCGTCGTCCGCTTCCCAAACTGCTTCAAACAATCGCTCGCCCTCTACGGAAATGCCTTTCGCCTGAGCGAAACTAGAGCCCTCTCCAAGCTCTGTCGGCATCAATTTGTGGAAATCGAAAGGACTCAATATATCGGCCACTATGGCATCACTTTCACGGTGATTCGCCTTACGATTTTACCAACCCACCGACACGTGCTGGCAAAGCTGTGTTTATTAGAAGCTGGCTCCAGCGCAAACGAGGTGCGTCATCGACTAGTCGATCTCTACGAAAAAATGCTTGCCCGTGATTTGCCTTGCAAGATGACTGTTGCTATCTCCAAACCGCTGACCCGGCAACAAGCTGACTTGCTCAACGTTCGCGGGGAAATCGTTGCAGGACTCATCGGCGGCGCAGTATCAGCGCCAATGAGCCTGGTATCGCCTGCAATTGGGCTCGCTACCGGAACAGCTCTTAGCCTGACGATTAAAGGCATCATTCGCAGCTATCACGCCGGTGACGTTGTTATCGGCGTCGACGCACAGGTCAACGGCGGAATTGGTCCTCAGCGATCATTGTCGGCAATGGTTCGGCAGTTCCAAGGTGGCTAGTGCGGTGAATGAACACATGCAGTGGATCAATCTGCTTCTCTTCCTAGTACTGGCCGCCGTTATTGATAGGACAATAAAGTTGCCCGTACTCAGAAAATGGCTTGGGCTCTGTCTATTGATAACAGGCCCAACAGTTCTGTTGTATGCCACTTCTTGGACCATAGGGGCACAGCTTGAAAGCCTGCCGATAGTCGCCTTCGTGACAGGCATCGGGTTGCTGAGCACCCCGAATATCTATCGCAGAGTAAAAACCACTCACCCTTTGTTGATTGCCCCAATCTTGAACCTTGCGCCTGACTTCCCTGACGACCCGATCATGCTTCACCTTCTGCAAGTCCTGCACGAAGGTATCGGCCTGCCCAAGCACAAGGCGATCACCCTCGACACATCGGTCAATCATGATCTTGGCTGTAGCAGTACCGAAGCCAAGCAATTAATGAGGGTACTGAAGCAAGAATTTGGCCTGAGATCAGGCGACTACAAAAACAGCCGCTACTTCAAACACCGCAGCTTTGACGCACATTTGCGATATGTAGAAAGAGGCAGTGAGGAAAAGCTCCCACTTACCATCGACATGCTCTATCAGGCTGTCAAAGCCAAGCACTGGGATACCCAGACACTCGAAGCGAAGAGGTGCCATGAGCCATGAACCTGGCCCCCCACTTCCCCGAAGACCCCGTCATGCAGCAGCTCCTGCAATTGCTGCATGAAGAAATCGGCTTGCCGAAACACAAGACCATTAGCCTGCAAACCTCGCTCAACTTCGACCTTGCTTGCGATGGTGTTGAGGCCAAGCAATTCATGGAGGCGCTGGAACAGGATTTTGGGGTCGACCTAAGCGACTACGACGCTTATCGTTACTTTCAGCCGCCGATGTTCGACTTATTCTTGAAGCGGCGCGCCAAAGGCCGTGGCGACAAAATACCGCTGACCATCGGTATGCTCTACCTGGCGATCAAGACCCAAAGGTGGGACACGCAGACCTTGGAAAACCTGAGCTGATCCCAAGAGCACTGAGATACCAATGAGGGAGCAAGCCCCCTCCCACATTGGTTCTGCGCTAATCTGGCGAGCGGTATACATAACAGGGATCTTACATGGACGTACTAATGGGCCTGCTGGCCGCCCTGCTCTGGGGTGGCACGGACTTTCTGGTGGGCCTCAACGCTCGCGCCGTTGGCGTTAAACGCGCGGTGTATTTTGGCCAGGCCCTTGGCTTTCTGATCATGACTCTGCTGCTGGTCATTTTCCCGGCCTTCCTGTTCAAATCCATCGATGCGCCCTTGAGCGTCTGGCTCCTGGGCATCGCAGCGGCCCTGCTGACCGTCTCTGGCGCCCTCGCGCTGTCCAAGGCTTTCGCCCTGGGCAAAGCCGCCATCGTCGCGCCATTGGTCACGTCCTATGGCGTGGTGACCACCCTGCTGTCCTGGGCCAGCGGTGAGCACATCAGCCTGATACAACTGGGCTGCATCGCCCTGTGCGTGATCGGCGTGATCCTGTCCAGCATCCACAAGGACAACGGCACGCCCCACAACAACCCGCGTCTGTCCATCGCCTACGCCATGCTCGCAGCAACGCTGTACGGCACCAGTTTCTGGCTGCAAGGTCGCTACACCCTGCCGGCACTGGGGCCGATCACCATGTTGTGGTTGGGGTACCTGGTGGGCCTGTGCGTGCTGGTGGTGATGGTGCTGAAGATCAAGGACGGCCTGAAGATCCCACCGCTGAAAAATTGCGCGACGTTGACCGGTGCGAGCCTGATGAACCTCGGCGGGTTCTCGGCGTTTTCGTGGGGTGCGATGGCAGGGTCGGTATCGGTGGTGACGGTGATCAGTACGCTATCGGGCGGTATTGCGGCGATCCTGGGGTTTGTGTTTTTCAAGGAGCGCTTGTCGGCGGTACAGGTGCTCGGGGTTGTGCTGGTGCTGGTCGGCGCGGTGCTGCTGCACATCGCCCACTAACCCTGCGCGCACAAAAAAGCCGCCTACAGGAGGCGGCTTTTTCACAACAGCTGAGTCTTACAACTTAGGACCCGCAGCCTTGATCGCATCGCTCACTTCAAACTTCTTGAAGTTCTCGATGAACAGGCCCGCCAGCGCTTTCGCAGCTTCGTCGTAGGCGGCTTTGTCAGCCCAGGTGTTACGTGGGTTCAACAGGCCGGTCTCAACGCCCGGTACGGCCAATGGCACGTCGAGGTTGATAGTGTCGAGGTGTTCAGTTTGCGCACCGATCAACGCGCCGCTCTGGATCGCGGCGATCACGCCGCGAGTAGTCGGGATGTTGAAGCGCTTGCCAACGCCGTAGCCGCCACCGGTCCAGCCGGTGTTGACCAGGTAGACCTTGGAGCCGAAACCACGGATGCGCTTGATCAAAAGCTCAGCGTATTCGCCGGCCGGACGCGGGAAGAACGGCGCGCCGAAGCAGGTGGAGAAGGTCGACTTGATACCGCTGCCGGAACCCATTTCAGTCGAGCCCACCAACGCGGTGTAGCCGGACAGGAAGTGGTAGGCCGCTTGTTCTTCGCTGAGGATCGACACGGGCGGCAGTACGCCGGTCAGGTCGCAGGTCAGGAAGATCACTGCGTTTGGCTCGCCGCCCAGGTTTTTCTCGGAACGCTTGGCAACGTGCTCCAGCGGGTAGGCGGCACGGCTGTTCTGGGTCAGGCTGACATCAGCGTAGTCGGCGTGCTTGGCCTCGTCGATCACGACGTTTTCCAGCACGGCGCCGTGCTTGATGGCTTTCCAGATAACCGGCTCGTTCTTCTCCGATAGGTCGATGCACTTGGCATAGCAACCGCCTTCGATGTTGAACACCACGCCTTCGCCCCAGCCGTGTTCGTCGTCACCGATCAGGTAACGGCTTTCGTCGGCCGACAGGGTGGTCTTGCCGGTGCCGGACAGGCCGAAGAACAGGGTCACGTCGCCCGCTTCGCCAATGTTGGCGGCGCAGTGCATCGGCAGTACGTCGGCGGCCGGCAGCAGGAAGTTCTGCACCGAGAACATGGCTTTTTTCATTTCACCGGCGTAACGCATACCGGCGATCAGCACTTTTTTCTGTGCGAAGTTGAGGATCACGCAACCGTCGGAGTTGGTGCCGTCACGCTCTGGCACGCACTCGAAGTTGGCCACGTTGAGCACTTGCCACTCTTCACGACCGGCCGGGTTGTACTGGGCCGGGTTGATGAACAGGCAACGACCGAACAGGTTCTGCCAGGCAGTCTGGGTGGTCATTTTCACGGCCAGGTAGTGGTCTTCTGCGGCCCCTACGTGAACATGGGAAACGAAATGCTCTTGCGCGTTGTTGAACGCCTCGACGCGAGCCCACAGGGCATCAAACTTGTCGGCCGGGAACTTGCGGTTGATTGGGCCCCAGGCAATGGCGTCCTGGGTGGAAGGCTCTTCAACGATAAAACGGTCGACCGGCGAACGACCGGTGCGGTGACCGGTTTCGACAACCAGCGCACCAGTATCGGCAAGCACGCCTTCACCGCGCTGCAGGGCTTCTTTGACCAGATCGTCAACACTCAGATCGGTGTATACGGCGTTATTGGCTTGCGTCATGAGGTTCCCCGTCGGCCTATGGCCGAGTGCTCCAAACGTTTTGTAGTAGAAAGTTGCGCACTACTACCGCGAAAAAAGTGGGCCGGATTATGCCAGAAAAGCCCAAAAAGAGTAGGGCCCTCCCGTCAGAACACCTCTAATCCGGCGTTTGTCAGGTGATTTACCTGTGCTTAAACGTTTTAGTGGCGGGTGTCGGAAGGGGTGTCGATGCCCGCTCCGGCGAACAATTGGGCTACATCAGCGGCATCGAACAGGTAGCGCTGGTTGCAGAACTGGCAATCGATCTCGATATGGCCGCCGTGTTCCACCACCAGATTTTGCGCATCTTCCAGGCCCAGGCTGACCAAGGCGTTGCCCGAACGCTCGCGCGAACAGCTGCAATGAAAGTGCAAGGCTTGAGAGTCAAACAGCCGCACAGCCTCTTCATGGTAAAGGCGGTGCAGGATGGTTTCGTTGTCCAGGCCCAGCAGTTCTTCGGCCTTCAACGTGTCAGCCAAGGCGATGATATGCCGCCAGCTTTCGGCACGATCATCCTCATCCTTGATGCGATCGGCCGGCAATTGTTGCACCAGCAAACCACGGGCACGTTTGCCGTCGGCGTTAAGCCAGAACTTGGTGCCCACCTGCTGGGACATTACGAAGTAGTTGGTGAAGCACTCCGACAGGGTTTGGCCATCGAGGTCGACAATGCCCTGGTAGCGTTGGCCTTCGGTCGGGTCGACGGTGAGTGCCAGGACGCCATTGGGCATCAGGTCGGCCAAGGTGGCGTCCGCGGCGATCTGGTCGGCTTCATAACGGGCCAGGCCACGGATTTCGCGCTCGCTGGAGCACTCGATCATCAACATGGGCACCGGCCCTTCAGAACGGGCCTGCAAGATCAGCAACCCGTCGAACTTCATGGTGCCAACCAGCAGCGCCGCGGCGGCCATCAGCTCGCCGAGCAATTGCGCGACCGGCTCCGGATAGGCGTGTTTGGCAAGGACTTCGGCATAGCTGAGCTCCAACGACACCATCTCGCCGCGGGCATCGCTCTCATCGAAGATGAAGCGTTGGGTGAAGTCGGTATCCGGTAGATCAGTCATAGGTCTGGGTATCTGAAGTGATGACAAAATGATTACAAGGTTTATAAAATTAAACGCTTTAGCACCATCTTGGTGCGACTTCTCCTGAATTCAAGGAGCTGAATAGAGCGATGAGGGACAGTTTATGAACAATCCGGGTTTGTTCCAAGCCAACTGGAACCTCCGGCGATGGGCTCTTTGCAATCTACTCGCTATCGGACTGCTGTGTTTTTGGCTGTGGCCCACGGGCCAGATGCTGTGTGTGATTTTCGACGAGTGGCTGTTTCATCTGCTCAATGGCCCGCTGGCCACCCATTCGACCTGGCTGCATGTGTGGGCCGTGGCCAGTCTGCGGCCGTTTGATGCAGTGGTCGGCGTTATTTTGCTGACGCTGCTGATCCGCGGTGACTGGGTGTTCAAGGCCGTGCAGGTGCGCCAGGCGTTTTTTGGTTTTCTCGGCATTCTGCTGCTGTTGCTGTTTATTCGAATGTTGTTCTCCAAACTCGCGGCGCATATGGGCTGGCAGCACAGCAGCCCGTCCATGGTGATCGGCGGCGCGATTCAGATGAGTGATTTTTTCCCGGGGCTGGAGAAAACCTGGGAGTTGAAGGACCGTTCCAGCCAGAGCTTCCCGGGCGACCATGCCTCGGTGCTGTTGATCTGGGGAATGTTCATGACCGTATTTGCCAAGCGCATCGGCCAGGTGCTGGTGATCTGGGGCCTGGCGCTGCTGTTCATGATGCCGCGCCTGGTTGCGGGCGCGCACTGGGGTCAGGACGATTACATAGGTGGCGTACTGCTGGCGCTGTTGGCGCTGGGGTGGGGGTATTACACGCCGTTTGCGGCGAAGGTGTCGGGGTTCCTGTTGCGGGTAACCGCGCCGGTGTTCGGGTTGCTTGGAAAACTGCCGGTGATCGGGCGATTGAGCGTCATACGCACCGCTCCTTAAATGCGCGGGTTAAATGTGGGAGGGGGCTTGCTCCCGATTTGCAGTGGCTCAGTCACAAGTGTATTGGCTGACACTCTGCTATCGGGAGCAAGCCCCCTCCCACATTTTGATCTGCTGCCGGCAGGAGATTCGTAATCAATCGTCGTTGCCGCTGCCGCGGAACTTGAATAGATCGCGGCGCTGCTTCTTGCTTGGCTTGCCATCGGTGGTCATGCCGGTCGCTCCGGCCTTGCGCATGGCCGCTGCGTTTTCGCGCTTGGCGATACTCGCTTCGGTCTCGGTGTACAGCGCCTGCGCTTCGGGTGCCCCGCGGCGCACGACAGAAAGCGCCTGCACCACGACGGTCTTTTCATCAAATCCTGTACGAATCTGAAACTCATCACCGATACGTGGCTCTTTGCCCGGTTTGCAGCGCTCGCCGCGATGATGAACCTTCCCGCTTTCGATTGCGGCCTTGGCCAGGGCACGGGTTTTGTAGAACCGCGCGGCCCACAACCACTTGTCCAGTCGGACCTTTTCTTCCTCTTCCTGTTTTTGACCCACTTGAATTCCTCGCTCTGAAAAATGTCGCAACCTTACCGTTGAAACCCTTCGACGCATAAACCCCAAGGCTCACCTAAGATACGCCAGGTAGCACCCTGTTTTCGCGAGGATACGCTGTGACCGACTTCCCCCTTTCACTCACCTCGCCCAACCAGCGGTGCGTGGGTTGCCAGCAAAGCGAGCCTCTGGGGTTCGACTTTGCGTTCGCCTACCAGCCTATCGTAGACCTGCGTGACCACTCGATATTCGCCAATGAAGCCTTGGTGCGCGGTACCCAGGGAGAAGGCGCGCTGTCGGTGCTGGCCCAGGTCAACGAAACCAATCGCTACCACTTCGACCAGCGCTGCCGAACCAAGGCCATCGCCGGTGCCGCAGCGCTGGGCATGCAGACTCACCTTTCCATCAATTTCATGCCCAATGCCGTATATCGCCCGGAACTGTGTATTCGCAGCACCCTGGAGGCCGCCCGGGCGCACAATTTCCCGCTGGACCGGCTGATTTTCGAGACGCTGGAAAGCGAGCATGTAGATAACTATCGCCATTTGACGAATATTCTGCGTGAATATCGCGAATTCGGCTTCAAGACCGCCATCGACGACTTCGGTGCGGGTTATTCGGGGCTGAACCTGCTGGCCGATTTCCAACCCGACCTGATCAAACTCGACATGGCGTTGATTCGCGATGTCGATCAAGACCGTGTCCGTCAGGTGATCGTCCGGGGGATTGTCACAATCTGTGAGCAGTTGGGAGTTACTGTCATCGCCGAAGGCATCGAAAGTGCTGGCGAGCGGGATTTCCTCTCCGACTGTGGAATATTTCTGATGCAGGGTTTTTGGTTCGCCAAACCTGCATTCAATGCCCTGGCCAAGGTTTCTCCTCAAGCCTGGGCAAATTGACCGGTACCCATATTGAAGACATTTGACCATTTGACCGTTGTGGGTCTGCGTGAATGGGTGGCACTTCCCGACCTGGGAGTGGCGGGCCTGCGCGCGAAGATCGACACCGGTGCCAGCACCTCAAGCCTGCACGCCACCGATATCGAGCCGTTTGAGCGCGACGGTGAAAAGTGGGTGCGCTTTACCGCGCACCTGGGCAGCGTGGTGCAACTGCGTCACCGTCGCTGCGAAGCGCCCCTGGTGACGATGAAAACCATCAAGAGCTCCAATGGCCATGCGCAGGTGCGCTACGTGATCAGCACCACCCTGGCGCTGGGTGACCGGGTATGGCGGGTGGAATTCACCCTCGCCTGTCGCAAAGCCATGCGTTACCGCCTGTTACTGGGCTCCAAGGCGTTGATTGACGGCCAGTTGGTCGTCAATCCAGGCGTCAAGTACGTTCAAGACAAGCCGGTGTTCCCGGTCTCCACTATTTCTGCCCCAGGTGCTGCATGAAGATTGCTGTGCTGTCGCGAAACCCGCGTCTGTATTCCACCCGCCGCCTGGTCGAGGCCGGCACTGAACGTGGCCATGAAATGGTGGTGATCGACACGTTGCGTGCCTACATGAACATTGCCAGCCACAAGCCGCAGATTCACTACCGGGGCAAACCCTTGGAAGGCTTTGATGCGGTGATCCCGCGTATCGGCGCTTCGGTGACGTTTTATGGCTGCGCGGTGTTGCGTCAGTTTGAAATGATGGGGGTGTTTCCTCTCAACGAATCCGTGGCCATTGCCCGCTCGCGGGACAAACTGCGTTCGCTGCAGTTGCTGTCACGCCGGGGTATCGGCTTGCCGGTCACAGGCTTTGCACACTCCCCGGATGACATCCCTGACCTGATCGAGATGGTCAATGGTGCACCGCTGGTGATCAAGGTACTGGAAGGCACCCAAGGCATCGGTGTGGTGCTGTGTGAAACGGCGACGGCAGCTGAATCGGTGATCGAGGCGTTCATGGGCCTCAAGCAGAACATCATGGTGCAGGAGTACATCAAGGAAGCCGGCGGCGCGGATATTCGCTGCTTCGTGGTGGGCGACAAAGTGATCGCGGCGATGAAGCGCCAGGCCAAGCCCGGTGAGTTCCGCTCCAACCTGCACCGTGGCGGCAGCGCCAGCCTGATCAAGATCACACCGGAAGAACGCATGACCGCACTGCGGGCAGCCAAGGTGATGGGCTTGAGCGTGGCAGGCGTGGATATCCTGCGCTCCAATCATGGGCCGCTGGTGATGGAAGTGAACTCATCGCCGGGCCTGGAAGGGATCGAGACCACCACCGGCAAGGACGTGGCGGGGATCATCATTCAGCATCTGGAAAAGAATGGTGGGCCGAATATGACTCGGACCAAGGGCAAAGGCTAAAAGCCTATTTTAATCCCGACATGAAACCAATGTGGGAGGGGGCTTGCTCCCGATAGCGGTGTCACAGTCACTGAACTTCTTGACTGAAAGACCGCCATCGGGAGCAAGCCCCCTCCCACATTTTTGATATTTGTTGTTTGTCAGACCGCATCTCTAGGCAGCATCAACCCAAGCGGCAAGCGCACCCGCGCCTCCAACCCGCCTTCTTCCCGGTTACGCAACTCGACATTTCCGCCATGCATCGAGGCGATTCGTCGCACGATCGCCAACCCCAACCCGGTGCCCTTGCCACCTCGGGCTCGGTCGCCACGGGTGAACGGGTTGAAGATACCCTCAAGCTCGGCAGGGTCGATCCCCGTGCCACGGTCCATCACGCTCAGCACCACGTAAGGCGCGGCACTGTCACCGGAGACATACGCCGCCACCTCCACATCGGAACCGGCATGATGCAAGGCGTTGCCGATCAGGTTGTTCAGCAGGCGCTTCATCGAGACCCGGCGCAATGCAAACGGCTGGATCGGCTCCAGGCGCATGCGCACCTGCTCACCGTTCTGGTTATAGGGCGCAACCACCTCACGCACGAGGTCCGTGAGGTCCACCTCCTCAACCACTTCATCACGCCCGTCGCGGATGAAGGCCAGGAACTGGTCCAGGATAGCGTCCATGTCCTCGATATCGCGCACCATGTCATCGGTGAGGTCGGTATGGTCCCCCATCAGCTCCAGGGACAGGCGCAATCGCGTCAACGGTGTGCGCAAGTCATGGGACACGCCTGCCAGCATCAGCTCGCGCTCGCGCCCGGCCTGCTCGACGTCTTCCGCCATCTGGTTGAACGCGCCGTACACCTCGGTCATCTCACTGGGCGTGTCGCTGACCGGCAGGCGCACACTGCGCCCCTGGCCCAATTGGCGAGCGGCAAATACCAGGCGCTTGAGTGGTTGGTTGAGCTGACGGACGAAGATCCACGCGGAGGCCGTTGAAAGCAAGCCGATGGCCAGGAACCAGCCCAGCACGTTCCAGATTTTCTGCCCGCGCAGCGGGTGCGGATAAAGCGGCACCTTGATCCAGGCATCGCCCAGGCTAGGTGCCCGCACCCATAACGCCGGTGAAACATGCATGCGCAGCCTCACCTCGGTGTCGGCGCCCAGTTCGGCCTGCATCTGGCGCTGATAGATCTCGCTGTAAGGCCAATGCTGCTCGCCTTCAGGCACGCCGGCCCCATCAACCCGAGTCAAGGTCGACGCCTTGGCCACCTTTTCTCGGTTCTCAGGGTCTACGGCCCAATAGCCCCGCAACGTCAGGGCCACACCGTGGCTGTACTGCCGATCCACCAGCACGTCTTCGTTCATCAACAGATAAACCAGCGTGAGCGCCTTGGAAAACAGAACGACAATAAGCACCAGCCAAAGGGTGCGAGAGAAGAAACTTTGTGGGAACCACAGCGGGGTTTTCATAGATGAAAGCTGCACACCTTGCAGGAACGAGCGGTGCTCGCAGAATTGCAGACGCCGGGCATCCCGTCGACTCTCATGGAGTCAAACGCCGGATACCCGCCCCTGCAAATCATCGGTCACTTGGTTGCGGTGCCATCCGGCACAAACACATAACCCACGCCCCACACCGTCTGGATATACCGCGGCTTGGAGGGGTCCGGCTCAATCATCCGGCGCAGTCGGGAAATCTGCACGTCGATGGAGCGCTCCAGGGCGTCCCATTCACGGCCACGGGCCAGGTTCATCAGCTTGTCACGGGTCAGCGGCTGACGGGCGTTCATCACCAGAGCCTTGAGCACCGCGAATTCGCCGGTGGTAAGCATGTGCACTTCTTCGCCACGCTTGAGCTCACGGGTGGCCAACGACAGTTCGTAGTCGCCAAAGGTGACGCTTTCGTCTTCGCTGCCCGGTGCGCCCGGCACGGCCGGTGCCTGGCGACGCAATACGGCCTTGACCCGCGCCATCAGCTCATCAGGGTTGAACGGCTTGGCCAGGTAGTCATCAGCGCCCAGTTCAAGGCCCTTGATGCGGCTCAGCTCATCGCCCTTGGCGGTGAGCATGATGATTGGAATCTGGTTGTTGGCACCACGCAGGCGCTTGCAGGCGGTAAGGCCGTCTTCGCCGGGCAGCATCAGATCGAGCACGACCAGGTTGAACACTTCACGCCCCAACAGGCGGTCCATTTGCTCGGTGTTCGGCACCGCGCGGGCACGGTAGCCCTTGGAGTTGAAAAAACGCTCCAGCAGGCTGCTCAGCCCCGGATCGTCATCAACGATGAGAATTTTTTCGCCTTCAGCAGTTTGTGCGGTGCTGCTCATTGGATGCTCCTCTTATCTCGGCGCGCATTATGGCGTAGCTGCC
This sequence comes from Pseudomonas sp. OST1909, assembly GCF_015277575.1. Classification (NCBI taxonomy): domain Bacteria; kingdom Pseudomonadati; phylum Pseudomonadota; class Gammaproteobacteria; order Pseudomonadales; family Pseudomonadaceae; genus Pseudomonas; species Pseudomonas sp. OST1909. The sequence continues at coordinate 512,288 of NZ_CP063780.1, read as the reverse complement.
GTTATACGCACCGTGTGCATTGTTAGCAGATTTTTCATCTACTGCCAGCGAACCCACGCCCTACAACCTCCGGCGCAGTACCCCCCAATAGCAGAACGCTGGTTATAATGCGGCGCCTCCGTGCAGGGCAACGTCAGATCGTTACCGTTTGCTGCCGGGCTTTTTTACCCGCTTGTCGTGAATTTTTCGATTTCGAGGGTCAATAGGCAGCCTCTTGACCCAGGCAGCGGCGCCAGTCGGGCCGCTCAACCAGCCTCGCCGGGCCTTGTTTTTACGGGCCGGCGCGCTGATTTTAAGAATTTCAGGTGGTTTTATGGACAGCATCAACAGCCGCATCGCCGAGGAACTCGGTGTACGCCCACAACAGGTCGAAGCGGCCGTCGCTCTACTGGATGAAGGCTCCACGGTGCCTTTCATCGCCCGTTACCGAAAAGAAGTGACCGGCAGCCTCGACGACACTCAACTGCGTCACCTGGAAGAGCGCCTGCGCTACCTGCGAGAACTCGACGAACGGCGTATCAGCATCCTCGCCAGCATCGAGGAACAGGGCAAGTTGACCCCTCAACTGGAGCGCGACATCAAACTCGCGGACACCAAGACCCGCCTCGAAGACCTTTACCTGCCGTACAAACAGAAACGTCGTACAAAGGGCCAGATCGCCCTGGAAGCCGGCCTGGGCGATTTGGCCGATGGCCTGTTCAACGACCCGTCGTTGACGCCGGAAACCGAGGCCGCCCGTTTCATCGATGCTGAAAAAGGCGTCGCCGACGTCAAGGCTGCCCTCGAAGGCGCCAAGTACATCCTGATGGAGCGCTTCGCCGAAAACGCCAGCCTCCTGGAAAAACTGCGCACCTACTTGAAGCAGGAGGCCATCCTCAGCGCCCGCGTCATCGCCGGCAAAGAGGAGGAAGGCGCCAAATTCCGCGACTACTTCGAACACGACGAGCCGCTCAAAAGCATGCCGTCCCACCGCGCCCTGGCGATTTTCCGTGGCCGCAACGAAGGCATTCTCAGCTCCGCGCTGAAGGTCGGCGACGAGCTGCCGGGCACCATGCACCCGTGCGAAGGCATGATCGGTCAACAATTCGGCATCCAGAATCAGAATCGCCCTGCGGACAAGTGGCTCGGTGAAGTCGTGCGCTGGACCTGGAAGGTCAAGCTCTACACCCATCTGGAAACCGACCTGCTGGGCGAGTTGCGCGACGGCGCCGAAACCGAGGCGATCAACGTGTTCGCCCACAACCTGCACGACCTGCTGCTGGCCGCACCGGCCGGCCCGCGTGCCACCCTGGGCCTCGACCCGGGCCTGCGCACCGGTTGCAAGGTCGCGGTGGTCGACGCCACCGGCAAGCTGCTGGACCACGCCACCGTGTACCCGCACGTGCCGCACAACAAATGGGACCAGACCCTGGCGATCCTTGCCGCCCTGTGCGCCAAGCACGCGGTAGACCTGATCGCCATCGGCAACGGCACTGCCAGCCGCGAAACCGATAAGCTGGCCGCCGAGCTGATCAAAAAATACCCGGCCATGAAGATGACCAAGGTCATGGTCTCCGAGGCGGGTGCTTCGGTGTACTCGGCTTCGGAGCTGGCGTCCAAGGAGTTCCCGGACCTCGACGTGTCGATCCGTGGCGCCGTTTCCATCGCCCGTCGCCTGCAAGATCCGCTGGCCGAGCTGGTGAAGATCGATCCTAAGTCCATCGGCGTCGGCCAATACCAGCACGACGTATCGCAGCTTAAACTGGCACGCGGCCTGGATGCGGTGGTGGAAGATTGCGTAAACGCCGTAGGCGTAGACGTGAATACCGCTTCGGTGGCACTGCTGGCGCGAATCTCGGGCCTCAACGCGACCCTGGCGCAGAACATCGTCAGCCATCGCGACGAAAATGGTGCGTTCAAAACCCGTGCTGCGCTGAAAAAAGTCGCACGCCTGGGTGAAAAAACCTTTGAACAAGCGGCCGGCTTCCTACGCGTGATGAATGGCGATAACCCGCTCGACGCCTCGGCGGTTCACCCGGAAGCCTACCCGCTGGTGCAACGCATTGCCGCCGAGACCGACCGTGATATCCGCTCGCTGATCGGCGACGCCGCCTTCCTCAAGCGTCTGGATCCAAAGAAGTACACCGACGAAACCTTCGGTGTGCCGACCATCACCGACATCCTGCAAGAGCTGGAAAAACCTGGCCGCGACCCACGTCCCGAGTTCAAGACCGCCGAGTTCCAGGACGGCGTCGAAGACCTCAAGGATCTGCAACCGGGCATGATCCTCGAAGGTGTAGTGACCAACGTGACCAACTTTGGCGCCTTCGTGGATATTGGCGTGCATCAGGACGGTTTGGTGCATATCTCCGCGCTTTCGGAGAAGTTCATCAAGGACCCGCGTGAAGCGGTCAAAGCCGGTGACGTGGTCAAGGTCAAGGTCATGGAAGTCGATATCCCGCGTAAACGCGTGGGCCTGTCGATGCGCATGAGCGATACCCCGGGCGAGAAGATCGACGGTGCTCGTGGCGCTCGCCCAGGTTCGGCACCGCGCCAGTCGCAGAACACCGCGCCGCGCAAGGAAGCTACGACTGCCGCGCCGAGCAACAACGCCATGGCATCGCTGTTCGCCAATGCCAAACAGTTGAAGAAGCGTTGATGGAGATCCCGGCTGGCTTGACCCAGAGCGCGTTCAGCGAGCTGATCGGCTGCCGCCTGCAGCGCCTGGATGAAGGCGTTGCCGAGGTGGCCCTGACCCTGGAGCCGCACCTGCGCAACCGTGCAGGCAAGCTCCATGGCGGGGCGATTTTCAGCCTGGTGGACATCACGATGGGCCTGGCCTGTTCCAGCGCCCATGGTTTCGACCAGCAGAGCGCCACCATCGAATGCAAGATCAACTATATTCGCGCCGTCGAAGACGGTGACGTGCTGTGCACCAGCCGGGTAATCCACGCCGGCCGGCGCACGTTGGTGGTCGAAGCCGACGTGTACCAGGGCGAAAGACTTGTCGCAAAAGCGCAGGGCACGTTCGCTGCCCTATAGCTCCCCACCCTCAATTTGAGTTAATTTCGGCGCTGCGATAACAGCGTCGGAATTTTCTCGCTGCGCTGTAGCCCAATTCATGGAGTGAAGTCGGCAAATTCAGAGCGGGTCAAATCGACTCAGAACCAGGCGATCACGCCAGTTTCCACTTCACCCTTGTAGACCGTCCTGCCCACCCCCATATTGGGGCGACTGACGCGTGAAGGAATCCAACTTGAGCGAACTTCTCAACCGCCGCCTGGCCCTGCTCGGCAAGCGCGAACACCTCTCCCTGCTAGAGCAGTGCTTGCACGGCATCGAGCGCGAATGCCTGCGCGTCACCAGCGAGGGTCGCCTGGCGCAAACGCCGCACCCTGAAGCCCTGGGCGCTGCGTTGACCAACGAACAGATCACCACTGACTATTCGGAATCGCTGCTGGAGTTCATCACCCCAGCCCTGCCCAACCCGGCCGAGACCCTGGGCAGCCTGGACAAGATCCATCGCTTTGCCTACTCCAAGCTGGGCAGCGAATACCTGTGGAGCCCCTCGATGCCGTGCCCGTTACCGGCCGAGGAAGATATTCCGATCGCCTACTACGGCACCTCCAATATCGGCCAGCTCAAGTATGTGTACCGCAAGGGCCTGGCCCTGCGCTACGGCAAGACCATGCAGTGCATCGCCGGCATCCACTACAACTTTTCGCTGCCGGAACAGCTGTGGCCGTTGCTCAAGGAAGCCGAAGGCTTTGTCGGTACCGACCGTGACTATCAGTCCACGGCCTATATCGCGCTGATCCGTAATTTCCGTCGCTACAGCTGGCTGTTGATGTACCTCTTTGGTGCCTCGCCAGCCCTGGACGCCGGTTTCCTGCGCGGCCGCTCGCACCAGCTTGAAGCCCTGGATGCCGACACCCTGTACCTGCCCTACGCCACGAGCCTGCGCATGAGCGACCTGGGTTACCAAAGCAACGCCCAGGCTGGCCTGACGCCTTGCTACAACGACCTGGCCAGCTACACCGACAGCCTGCGCGAAGCGGTGGCAACGCCCTACGCACCGTATGTTGAAGTCGGCACGCACAAGGATGGTGAGTGGGTGCAGCTCAACACCAACATCCTGCAGATCGAAAACGAGTACTACTCCAATATCCGCCCCAAGCGTGTGACCTACACCGGCGAGCGGCCGATCCAGGCGCTGATGGCCCGTGGCATCCAGTACATCGAAGTGCGTTGCCTGGACATCAACCCGTTCCTGCCGATGGGGATCGACTTGCCGGAGTCGCGATTCCTCGACGCATTCCTGCTGTATTGCGCGCTGAACGACAGCCCGCTGTTCGCCAACAACGAGTGCGGCAACGCCACCTCCAACTTCCTCAGCGTGGTCAAGGAAGGTCGGCGTCCGGGCCTGCAATTGCAGCGTGACGGCCAGCCGGTGGACATGAAGGAATGGGCTGCGCAGTTGCTGGAGAAGATTGCACCATTGGCTGCCTTGCTCGACGAGAGCCAAGGTATTACCGAACACAGTGAAGCGCTGGATGCCCAACTGGCCAAGGTCAAGGACCCGTCCCTGACGCCGTCGGCCCAGGTGTTGGCGGCCATGGCTGAACGCAAGGAGAGCTTCGCGCAGTTCTCCCTGCATCAGAGCGAGGTCCATGCCGAGTACTTCCGCAAACAGCCCCTGGCTGCTGAAGAACAAGCGCACTTCGAAGAACTGGCGCGTGCTTCGCTGGCGCAACAGGTGGAGCTGGAGCAGAACGAAGTGGGCGATTTCGATGTGTTTGTCGGGTCGTACCAGGCAAGCATCCTGGCCATCAGCAACTAACCGGAGCTCTACTTAGTTCAAATGTGGGAGGGGGCTTGCTCCCGATAGCAGTGGGTCAGCCAACCGATGCAGTGGCTGACACTCAGCAATCGGGAGCAAGCCCCCTCCCACATTTGGTCATCACCGGTACAAAGATTTGCTTCAACCTTTCTACTCATAAGCTAATTCGAAAAGGTTATTTATTTTCGAGTTCTTAGATCATTTAGTCTCCTCACACGCCGACTCTCGGCCGCCTGATTGAGGAGCTTCCCCTTGAAACTGCTGACCCCTCTGCGCTTGCTGGCCGCGTTGTCCCTGGCCGGTGCCAGTCTGTTTGCCCAGGCGGCGGACGTGACTATCGCTTATCAGACCACCGTCGACCCGGCCAAAGTCGCCCAGGCTGACGGGGCCTATGAAAAAGCTACCAACGCCAAAATCGACTGGCGCAAATTCGACAATGGCGCCGACATCATCGCCGCCATTGCCTCCGGCGACGTGCAGATCGGCTACCTCGGTTCCAGCCCGCTGACCGCTGCGGTAACCCGCAAAGTCCCAGTAGAAACCTTCCTCGTTGCCACCCAGATCGGCGGGGCTGAAGCCCTGGTGGCGCGCAATGGGTCGGGGATCAACAGCCCGCAGGACCTGGTCGGCAAAAAAATCGCCGTACCCTTCGTCTCCACCGGCCACTACAGCCTGCTTGCCGCGCTGAAACACTGGAACATCGACCCGGCCAAAGTCACCATCCTCAACCTGGCGCCTCCGGCCATCATCGCCGCGTGGAAGCGCGGTGATATCGATGCCACCTACGTGTGGGACCCGGCTCTGGGTGTAGCCAAGGAAAACGGCAAGGTGTTGATCACCTCCGGCGAACTGGCCAAGTTCGGCGCGCCAACATTCGATGCCTGGATCGTGCGCAAGGATTTTGCCGAGAAGCACCCGGACATCGTTACCGCCTTCGCCAAGGTCACCCTGGATGCCTACGCCGCCTACCGCAAAGACCCACAAGCCTGGCTCGCCGACACCGGCAACGTCGACAAGCTGGTGAAACTCTCCGGCGCCAAGGCCAGCGATATTCCCTTGCTGCTGCAAGGCAACGTCTACCCGCTGGCCGCTGACCAGGTGACCCTGCTGGGCGCGCCGACCACCAAGGCAGTCACCGACACTGCTGTGTTCCTCAAGGAACAAGGCAAGGTCGATGCCGTACTGCCCGACTACGCCCCTTACGTCAGCGCCAAGTTCATTTCTAACTGATCCAAGGAGTTCATCGCGATGGCCTTGCTACAGCTGGAGCGCATCAGCGCACAGTACCCAGGCGCCCCGGAACCGGTACTGTCCGATATTTCACTGGACCTTGGGCCCCAGCAATTGCTGGTCGCCCTGGGCCCCTCCGGCAGTGGCAAGACATCGCTGTTGAACCTGATTGCCGGTTTCGTCGAGCCTTCTGCCGGGCGTATCACCCTCGACGGTGTGCCGGTCAAAGGGCCCAGCGCCGAACGCGGTGTGGTGTTCCAGGACGACGCCCTGCTGCCCTGGCAGGACGTGCTGGCCAACGTCGCCTTCGGCCTGGAACTGGCCGGCGTGCCCAAGGCGCAGCGCGAAGTACGCGCCCGCGAAATGCTCGCTCTGGTGGACCTGGCCGGTTTCGACAGCCGGCGCATCTGGCAACTCTCCGGCGGCCAGAAGCAACGCGTTGGCCTCGCCCGCGCCCTGGCGGCCGACCCTCGCGTATTACTGATGGACGAACCCTTCGGTGCGCTGGATGCCTTCACCCGCGAACAAATGCAGGAGTTGCTGCTGCAAGTGTGGCGGCGCACGGCCAAGCCGGTGTTCCTGATTACCCATGACATTGAAGAAGCGGTGTTCCTGGCCACGGACCTGATCCTGCTGGCGCCCAACCCCGGCCAGATCGTCGAACGCCTGCAGCTGGATTTCGGCCAACGTTACGCTGCCGGTGAATCAGCCCGCGCAATCAAGTCCGACCCGCGCTTTATCGAAACCCGCGAGCACGTGCTGGGCAAAGTGTTCTCCCAACGGCAGGTGTACGCATGAGCAGCTACGAACTTCCCGCCACGGCCAGCAAGCCGGTGGCACCTGCCGTTATCCCGGTACGCCGCAGCCTGAGCACGCGCTGGATCAGCGTACTGACCCTGGTCGCTCTGCTTGCCCTGTGGTGGGCGGTGACCGCCACCGGTTTGATCGAACCTTTGTTCCTGCCACCACCGTCCGCCGTGTTGCAAAAAGGCTGGCTGCTGGCGACCACCGGCTACATGGATTCCACCTTGTGGCAGCACCTGGGCGCGAGCCTGAGCCGCATCGGCTTGGGCCTGGGTTTTGCGGTGCTGACCGCCGTGCCGGTGGGGATTGCCATCGGTGCCAACCGCATTGCCCGAGGCATTTTCGATCCGTTGATCGAGTTCTACCGGCCGATTCCGCCGCTGGCCTACCTGCCGCTGATCGTGATCTGGTGCGGCATTGGCGAGCTGTCCAAGGTGCTACTGATTTACCTGGCGATTTTCGCCCCGATCGCCATCGCCACCGCAACCGGGGTGCGCACCGTCGACCCGGCCAAGCTGCGGGCTGCGCAGTCGTTGGGCGCCACCCGTGCGCAACTGATTCGCCATGTGATCCTGCCCAGCGCCCTGCCCGATATCCTCACCGGTGTGCGTATCGGCCTGGGCGTGGGCTGGTCGACCCTGGTCGCCGCCGAGTTGATTGCCGCCACCAGTGGCCTGGGCTTCATGGTGCAGTCGGCGGCGCAGTTTCTGGTCACCGATGTGGTGGTGCTGGGGATCCTGGTGATCGCCCTGATCGCCTTCGCCATGGAAATGGGCCTGCGCGCCCTGCAGCGTAAATTAGTGCCCTGGCATGGCCAGGCACACTGAGTGAAGAATCTACAATGAGCAGCCTGACCGTTACCCCATTAAGTACCGCCCTGGGCGCCCAGATCAGTGGCGTCGACATTACTCAGCCGCTGGCCCCTGAACAGCGCGACGCCATTGAACAGGCGTTGCTCGACTATTCGGTGCTGTTCTTCCGTGATCAGCCAATCACCCCGCAACAACAGGCACGGTTCGCGGCCAATTTTGGCGACCTGCACATCCACCCGATCTACCCCAACGTGCCGGAACAGCCCGAAGTGCTGATCCTCGACACCGCGGTCACCGATGTGCGTGACAACGCGGTGTGGCATACCGACGTGACCTTTCTGCCCACGCCTGCTCTGGGCGCGGTGCTCAGCGCCAAGCTGCTGCCGGCGTTTGGCGGCGATACGCTGTGGGCCAGTGGTATTGCGGCGTATGAGGCGCTTTCCGAACCGTTGAAGGTATTGCTCAACGGGCTCACCGCCACCCACGATTTCACCAAATCTTTTCCTTTGGAGCGTTTTGGCAATACCGCCGAAGACTTGCTGCGCTGGGAGCAAACCCGCCGCAAGAACCCACCGTTGTCGCATCCGGTGGTGCGTACCCATCCCGTCAGTGGGCGTAAATCGCTGTTCGTCAGCGACGGCTTCACCACCAGAATCAACGAACTGGAGCCGGCCGAAAGCGAGGCGATTCTCAAACTGCTGTTCGCGCATGCAACGCGCCCGGAATTCACCATCCGCTGGCGCTGGCAGGAAAATGACGTGGCGTTCTGGGATAACCGAGTGACCCAGCATTACGCCGTGGATGACTACCGGCCACAGCGGCGGGTGATGCACCGGGCGACGATTCTTGGGGATGTGCCGTTCTAGTCGCCACACCGCCCCTCCCACATTTTTGACCCAGTTGTGTCAGTTATTCAGCAGTGGATGGCTTTTCCCACAAGTTGATCCCACCCTCCTGCGCAAACCGATCAATCTGCGCCAGTTCTTCAGCGCTGAAGCTCAAGTTCTTCAACGCCCCAACGTTCTCGATAATCTGCTCCGGCCGGCTCGCACCGATCAGCGCACTGGTGACCCGTGGATCACGCAGGGTCCAGGCCAGCGCTAATTGCGCCAGGCTCTGGCCGCGACGCTGGGCGATTTCATTCAGGCCGCGCACATGAGCGATGTTGGCTTCGGACAGGTGTTGGGCCTGCAACGAACCACCACCCGGACGATTGACCCGTGCATCGGCCGGTATGCCATTGAGGTACTTGTCGGTGAGCAAACCCTGGGCCAGCGGCGTGAAGGCGATCACCCCAGCGCCAAGTTCTTCGGTGGTGTCGAGCAGGTCCTTTTCCACCCAGCGGTTGAGCAGGTTGTAAGCCGGTTGGTGAATCAACAGCGGCACTTTCCAATCTTTGAGCAAGGCTGCGATTTCGCGGGTTTTCACCCCGGAATAGGACGAGATACCGATGTACAACGCCTTGCCTTGTTGCACGGCAGTGGCGAGGGCGCTGGCGGTTTCTTCCAGGGGCGTGTCGGGGTCAAAACGGTGGGAGTAGAAAATATCCACGTAGTCGACGCCCAGGCGTTGCAGGCTCTGGTCCAGGCTCGCCAGGATGTATTTGCGCGAGCCACCGCCCTGGCCGTAGGGGCCGGGCCACATGTCCCAACCGGCTTTGCTGGAAATGATCAATTCGTCGCGGTAGTGCTTGAAGTCTTCACGCAGCAACCGACCGAAGTTGATCTCGGCGCTGCCATAGGGCGGGCCGTAGTTGTTGGCCAGGTCGAAGTGATTGATACCCAGGTCGAACGCCGTGCGCAGCAAAGCGCGCTGGGTGTCGATCGGGGTGCTGTCGCCAAAGTTGTGCCACAGCCCCAGGGACAGTGCCGGCAGCACCAACCCACTGCGGCCTACGCGGCGATAGGGAATAGATTCATAGCGGTTTTCGGCAGCAATGTACGTCATCGAATCCTCTCTGGACTGAGGGTTGAAAGGCTCGGGAATAAGGTTATTCCCAAGCCTTTTAACCCGCTGAATCGCTTAAGTCTGCCTCTTCCTTTTACAGCAAAGACCTACTTGAGAGGAACGGTATCAGCGCACCAAATGCAGGAACTGCAGATGGCGCTCGTACTGGTCGAGGATGTCGTTGATGATCTGCTCCTTGGTATAGCCCACCAGGTCATAGTCCTGGCTACCCTCACTCAAGTGCACCTCCGCACGATAGTAACGGCGGTTGTTGATCTCTTTGGAACCCATGCCACCGCGGGCAAACGACGGCGTGAAATAGCCGCGCATCTGCACCTGGTAGATGAACGGGTGCTCCTCGCCATGGCCGATTTCCAGGCTGACGCTGTCGTTGGACGGGTCCGGCTGAGTGACTACATTCAGGCCCTTCTCGACAAACACCGCCGTCACTTCTTCGATCGCCGGGCGCACCGTCGATTCCAGGAAGCGATACACCTCATCACGTGACGGGAAATGCACGGCCTGGCTCAAGCGCTGGCGCCAGCCGCCACGGCCTTTGCGTGAAGCCGATATTGGCGCCAGGGAATGCAATTGCGCGATCTGCTTTTGCGACTCCAGGTAAAACGCCTTGTGCAGCCCCCACATCATCAGCAGCAGAATCAGCGAGAACGGCAGCGAGGTCAGCACCACCGCTGATTTGAGCGAGTCGATACTGCCGGCGAACAGCAGGGCACTGGTCACCAGCGCTGTCATCGCACCCCAGAACACCCGCAGCCACTTCGGCCCGTCTTCATCAGCGTTGCCGCCTTTGGATGACAAAGTGGACAGCACCACTGTGCCTGAGTCCGCCGAGGTCACAAAGAACACAAAGCTGATAAACACCGTGACCGCAATCACCGTCTTGCTCCACGGGTAGGTTTCCAGCAGGAGGTAGAGGCTCATCGACGGGTCATCGATGGCCGACTGGCCCAGCGCAGCCATGCCATGGTTGAGCACTTGGTCGATGGCACTGTTACCGAAGATCGACATCCACGCCAGGGTAAAGCCCAGCGGAATCAACAGCACGCCAAACACGAATTCGCGGATGGTGCGGCCACGGGAGATACGCGCAATAAACAGACCTACAAACGGCGACCATGCGATCCACCAGGCCCAGTAGAACACTGTCCAGCCGCCCAGCCAGTCGCTTGGCTTGTCGTAGGCGTACACATCGAAACTCTTGGTCGGCAGCGCGCCCAGGTAGTCACCGATGTTCTGGATCAAGGTGTTGAGCAAGTGCTGGGTAGGCCCGGCGAATAACACAAACAGCAACAGCGCACAGGCCAGCAGCATGTTGATGTCGGACATCACCCGTACGCCTTTGTCGACGCCGGCTACCGCAACAATGATCGCCGCGCCCATCATCAACGTGATCAGGCCCACCTGGATCCACTGGGTGTGAGCAATGCCAAACAGGTAGTCCAGGCCGGAATTGAGGTGCAACACGCCAAAACCCATGTCAGCGCCAAGGCCGAACACCGTCGCGATGATACCGAAGCCATCCACCGCATAACCGATAGGGCCATTGATGCGCTTGCCGATCAGCGGGTACAGCGCCGAACGCAATGCCAGCGGCAGGTTATGCCGGTAGGCGAAATACGCCAGGGCCATGCCCACGAACGCGAACACACCCCAGCCATGCAGGCCCCAGTGCAGGAACAGCACCTGCATGGCCTGGCGCGCTGCATCGGCGTTCATCGCTTCGCCCTGGGGCGGCTGCACCAGGTGCGTCAACGGCTCCGAGACGCAGAAGAAGAACAGCGTGATGCTGATTCCGGCGGCGAACAACATGCCGGCCCATGACAGGTAGCTGAATTCGGGCTCGTCGTGGTCGGCACCGAGTTTTATCTTGCCGTAGCCCGATAGCGCGGTGACCACCACGAAGACCAGATACAGGGTCATCGCCAGCATGTAGTACCAGCCGACCGTATTGGCCGCCCAGTTTTGCGCCGCCAGCAGCCAGGCTCCGGCCTGTTGCGGGATAGCGATGACCGTGATGCCAAACAGCAGGATGAAGGTGGCGGCAAAGTAGAAAACGGGCGCATTCATGCGCACCATGCCGCTGGAAGGGGTGGACGATGCACTCATGAACGATGCACCTCAAGGTTGCGGGATATGGCTGTAAATAACGGACTCAGCAAAGGTAAGCCTCCTGTTGTGAGCGGGCAGCGAACCACCGGGTTTAACTTGAACGAACGTTCAAGTTAAACATGAATAGGCGGTCTGGGACTAATCGCAGGGCTGAGTGGTAGATGATTCCTACACTAGCTCAAGGATTGGTATGACGGATGAAGAAGGCAAATCGTTCAGCGACCCCACGTTGAAATACATACGAAATGTGGGAGCTGGCTCAGGTATTACTTTTGCGCCCCATCGTCATGCTGCAAGTTCGCCTGGGTGATATTCGCCCCCGCCGGCACGCTGCGGGTCAGCCACACATTGCCGCCAATGGTCGAACCCTGGCCGATGGTGATCCGCCCCAAAATCGTCGCCCCGGCGTAGATCACCACATCATTCTCAACAATGGGGTGCCGCGGATGGCCTTTTTGCAACTGCCCGTCCTCATCGGCTGGGAAGCGCTTGGCGCCCAGTGTCACCGCCTGGTAGATACGCACGCGCTCGCCGATGATCGCCGTCTCGCCAATCACTACGCCAGTCCCGTGGTCGATGAAGAAACTCGGGCCGATCTGCGCGCCGGGGTGGATATCGATGCCAGTGGCCGAGTGGGCGATTTCCGCACTGATGCGCGCCAACAGCGGCAAGCCTGCGCGGTACAGGTGGTGGGCCAGGCGATGGTGGATCACCGCCAGGATGCCCGGGTAGCACAGCAGCACTTCATCCACACTGCGTGCAGCCGGGTCGCCGTGGTAGGCGGCCAGTACGTCGGTATCCAAGAGGCTGCGCAGGGCTGGCAATGCCAGCGCAAAATCCTGGATCAGCCGAATGGCATGGGCATCCACACCGCTGTCATCTTCGCCGCCCTGGCGTGCGGCGTAGCGCAACTCCAGGCGCGCCTGGGCGAGCAAGGCGTTGAGCGCTACGTCGAGGGTATGCCCCACGTAGAAGTCTTCGCTTTCTTCACGCAGGTCCACCGGGCCCAGGCGCATGGGGAATAGCGCACCGCACAAGGCTTCGAGGATCTGCGCCACCGCCTCGCGGGACGGCAATTCACGGCCACCGTGCTCGCCGCTCAAGCGACCATTGCGCGTTCGCCACTGGTCCCGCGCGCCGCGCAGCTGGCTGACGATGGTCTGCAATTGCCAATGACTGGAACGCTCACTCACGGTATTCACTCCTGACGAAATGGCCATCACTTTACGGTATGCACCCTGGCAGCTCTTAAGAACCAATGGTGTGGTCGTAAGAACTATTGTTCATAAGCGATTGACGGTTGCCCGATGAAAAGTGCCTGCCTATAGTCCTCCCCATCATTCAGTCACCGTGCGTAGCCATGATCAAACAACAGCTCGAGCGCTTTAACCGTCTGGAACTACTGGGCGGTGCCACCGCTCTGGAAAAACTTGAACGGCTGTCGGCCTGGCTGGGCAGGGACATTTACGTCAAGCGCGACGACACCACGCCCCTGGCCATGGGTGGCAACAAGCTGCGCAAACTCGAATACCTGGCGGCCGACGCCATTGCCCAGGGCGCCGACACCTTGGTCACCGCCGGCGCGATCCAGTCCAACCACGTCCGCCAGACCGCCGCACTGGCCGCCAAACTCGGCCTGGGCTGCGTTGCTCTGCTGGAAAACCCTACTGGCACCGAAGACGCCAACTACCTGGCCAATGGCAACCGCCTGCTGCTGGAGTTGTTTGACGCCAAAGTGGAGCTGGTGGAAAACCTCGACAACGCCGATGCCCAACTCGCCGCCCTCGCCGACCGCCTGCGCAGCAATGGCAAGAAACCCTACCTGGTGCCTATCGGCGGCTCCAATGCACTCGGCGCTTTGGGTTACGTGCGCGCAGGGCTGGAACTGGCCGCGCAGATTGAAGACAGCGGGATTGAGTTTGCCGCCGTGGTGCTCGCCTCAGGCAGTGCCGGCACGCACAGCGGCCTGGCCCTGGCCTTGAGCGAAGTACTGCCGCAGTTGCCGGTGATCGGCATCACCGTGTCGCGCACCGAGCAAGCGCAGTTGCCCAAAGTGCAAAGCCTGGCAGAACGCACTGCCGAGTTGCTTGGAGTGGCTATTCCCGACGCCTTTAAAGTGATCCTGTGGGACGAGTATTTCGGCCCCCGTTATGGCGAACCGAATGCCGGCACCCTTTCCGCGATCAAACTTTTGGCCAGCCAGGAAGGTCTGCTGCTGGACCCGGTCTATACCGGCAAGGCCATGGCCGGTTTGCTGGACGGCATCGGGCGCCAGCGGTTTGAAGAGGGGCCGATCATTTTCCTGCATACCGGTGGGGCGCCGGCATTGTTTGCCTATGACTCAGTATTCAATTGATTGAATACCCATATATTCTTAAAAGAAATATGAAATTGTTTTTTTATTATTTTCAAGTCTTAAAAACCCGCTTTATCATCGCGCCGAAGGCGAAGACGCGCTTCGCGCTTTAAGGCAGGATACGACTACTGCGTCACCTGCTTCGCTCACCATAAAAACACAGGGGCTCTTCATGACTATTTCTGTATTGCGTCGCACGCTGCTGGTCAGCACTTTGGGCCTGGCGCTTGGCGCCGGTTGGCTGGGCCTGGCGGTTGCCGGCGAGCAGTTGAACACCATCAAGAAGGCCGGCGAGATCAAGATCGGTCTGGAAGGCACCTACCCACCGTTCAGCTTCGTCGACGAAAGCGGCAAGCTCAGCGGTTTCGAAGTGGAACTGTCCGAAGCACTGGCCAAGGAGCTGGGCGTCAAGGTCAAGCTGCAAGCTACTCCGTGGGACGGCATTCTCGCCGCGCTGGAATCCAAGCGCCTGGACGCCGTGGTCAACCAGGTGACCATCTCTGAAGAACGTAAGAAAAAGTACGATTTCTCCAAGCCCTACACCGTGTCCGGCATCCAAGCACTGGTGCTGAAAAAGAACGTCGACTCGATCACGAATGCCGACGACCTGGCCGGTAAAAAAGTCGGCGTGGGCCTGGGCACCAACTACGAACAATGGCTCAAGGACAATCAACCCAAAGCCATTATCAAGACCTACAACGACGACCCAACCAAGTTCCAGGACCTGCGCATCGGCCGTATCGACGCGATCCTGATCGACCGCCTGGCCGCCCTCGAATACGCCAAGAAAGCCCCCGACACTGCCGCTGCCGGCGACGCCTTCTCCCGTCAGGAAGCCGGTATCGCCCTGCGCAAAGGCGAGCCTGAATTGCTCGACGCGGTCAACACGGCCCTCGACAAACTGCGCGCCGACGGCACCTTGAAGAAGCTGTCCGAGAAGTACTTCAACGCTGACGTCACTCAATAATGGAAGCAGGTTTTCAACTCGCGCTGGACTCCGCGCCCTTTCTGCTCAAGGGCGCGTACTACACGGTAATCCTTAGCCTGGGCGGGATGTTTTTCGGCTTGCTGCTGGGCTTCGGCCTGGCCTTGATGCGCCTGTCGCGCTTCAAGTTGCTGAGCTGGACGGCCCGGGTCTACGTATCGTTCTTTCGCGGTACGCCGTTGCTGGTGCAGCTGTTCCTGATCTACTACGGCTTGCCGCAAGTGGGCATCGAGCTGGATCCGATCCCGGCGGCCATGATCGGTTTTTCGCTGAACATGGCCGCTTATGCGTGTGAAATCCTGCGGGCCGCCATCGCCTCCATCGAGCGTGGCCAGTGGGAAGCCGCCGCCAGTATTGGCATGACCCGTGCGCAAACCCTGCGCCGGGCCATTCTGCCGCAAGCGATGCGCACGGCATTGCCGCCCCTGGGCAACAGCTTCATTTCGCTGGTCAAGGACACCGCGCTGGCCGCCACCATCCAGGTGCCCGAGCTGTTCCGTCAGGCCCAACTGGTATCGGCGCGTACCTTCGAAATTTTCACCATGTATCTGTCCGCAGCCCTGATCTACTGGATCCTGGCGAGCATCCTGGCGCATCTGCAGAATCGTCTGGAAGACCGGGTCAACCGGCATGACCTGGAGTCCTGAAGCATGATCGTGGTTGAAAAACTGACCAAACAATTCAACGGTCAAGTGGTGCTTGACGGCATCGACCTTGAGGTCAAGGAAGGCGAAGTGGTCGCCATCATCGGCCCCAGCGGTTCCGGCAAGACCACCTTCCTGCGCTGCCTGAATTTTCTCGAAGAACCCACCAGCGGCCGCATCAAGGTGGGGGATATCCAGATCGACGGCAGCAAGCCGCTCAACCAGCAACAGGGGCTGGTGCGGCGTCTGCGCCAGCACGTGGGCTTTGTGTTCCAGAACTTCAACCTGTTCCCCCACCGCACTGCGCTGGAAAACGTCATCGAAGGCCCGATTGTGGTCAAGAAGATGCCACGGGAAGCGGCCACCGAACTGGGGCGCAAGCTGTTGGCCAGGGTCGGCCTGGCGGGCAAGGAGGCGTCCTACCCGAGGCGGCTGTCCGGCGGCCAGCAACAGCGTGTGGCGATTGCCCGTGCGTTGGCCATGGAGCCGGAGGTGATTCTGTTCGACGAACCCACCTCGGCTCTCGACCCGGAACTGGTGGGCGAAGTGCTGGCGACCATTCGCAGCCTGGCCGAAGAAAACCGCACCATGGTCATCGTGACCCACGAAATGAGCTTTGCGCGGGACGTGGCCAACCGGGTGATCTTTTTCGACAAGGGCGTGATCGTTGAACAGGGTGAAGCCAAAGCGTTGTTCGCCAACCCCAGGGAAGAACGCACCCGGCAGTTTCTGAGCAAATTCCTCGCCCACTGACCCACCCTCCACAGGAGCGAGCTTGCTCGCGAAAAACGCCCAGGCAACTCGGTCGATCTGAATCACCGCGTTACCGTTTACGTTCTTCGCGAGCAAGCTCGCTCCTACAACGGGTTACCATTTCAGCGCATAAAATACCCCGCCGTACCTCCCTTAAAATCCCCCTCCCCGTCAGACCCTTCTGAATATCCTCAAACCCGCCGTTTAGCCCTTTGCCTCCATTGACGCTCCCCGGCCAACCCTCTTATCTAGCGCCTTGAGGATTGGATCCCATCCCGGCTACTGACTGAATCGTTCCTTTCGAATCGCCCTGTGCCTATGCGCCGAAGGTTCGGAACGATGACTGCTGGCTGCAACAAGGAGATTACTTATGACACACACTCAAACCCTGGCCATGCTGCCTGCCCCGAAGCTGCCCCAGGCGGTAGGAAACGGCATCAGCGCCCTGGCCTCTACCCATCTGCAGGTCGACATATCCCCCTACTCGGGCATGGAGGAAGGCGACCTGATCGAACTGTTCTGGAACAACTGCTTTGCCGCCTCGCGCAAGGTGACGGCGTGCAAGATCGGCACCTTCACTCATCTGTGGGTACCGGAAAGCTTCGTGCAGGACGGGCCGGCACGCGTCCACTACCAGGTCCTGCAAATCGGCCATGGCCCGATGCGCTCGGCCGTCGCCCTGGTGCGGGTCAAGACCAACTACCCCGGAGGCCAGCCTGCGCCATGCCTCAACCACGAAAGTGATGAAAACCAGAATCTCGCCCCCGTGGGCTTGCCCGAGACGATCCGCCGCTATGGCGTCAACACCAACCAGGTTCGGCGCGGCATTCCGCTGACGATCGAACCTTACTTGAACATGAGTGCCGGGGATGCCATCACCCTGCGCTGGGGTGATGTGCGCCTGGACCTGCCGAAAATCCAGGCCAAAAACGTTGGCCTGGCAGTGCAGGTGTGGGTACCGTCCCAGATCATTGTCGAAGCGGGCGACGACTGCCGATTGGAAGTCACGTACTGCATTCTCGATCGCGTTGGCAATAATTCACGCTGGGCACCGGCCCGCACGCTACGTATCGCCGCCTGCACGCCAGTCTTGCCAACCCCGCCTGCCTCGCCCGCGCCGGGCTATCAACCGCGTCGCTTCGGCTCACCCTGTGAACCGGGGTGACAGCCCTTCTATGCATATTCCTAAAAGTTAGTTTATTTAAAGAATTAACACGCTTAGGGTATATGCACCGGACCACCGGACATTCCTGATTTTTCTGTTTTTATTTCATTGAATGCGAGGTCGGTATGGTCAGAATTACCCCGGTGCATAACGCCAGGGCATTGCGTGCAGCCAAGGAGCGGCGCTGATGTCTAACTTGGCTCTAACACCCCCCCAGAGTGATCTGGACGTAGCCCCCCTGTTGTTGCCCGCCACGGTGCTGCGCAACGACGCCCAGGCACTGAGTGCGGCTCATGAGCTGGCCCAGGCTGCGCGCCTGCAGGCCGCTACGCGCGACCAGCAGCGCAAACTGCCGTGGGCGCAACTCGAACAATTCACCCGCAGCGGCCTGGGCAGTATTTCCATTCCCCGCGAATACGGCGGCCCACAGGTGTCGTTTGTGACCCTGGCCGAAGTCTTCGCGATCATCAGCGCAGCCGACCCGGCCCTCGGGCAGATCCCGCAGAACCATTTCGGCATCCTGCACGTGTTGCAGGGCACCGCGACCGAGCGCCAGAAAAAGCAGCTGTTCCAAAGCGTGCTCGACGGGTGGCGCATCGGCAACGGCGGCCCGGAACGCGGTACCAAAAACACGCTGGAACTCAAGGCACGCCTCACGGCCGAAGGCGATGGGTTCGTGGTCAGCGGCCAGAAGTTCTACTCCACCGGCGCATTGTTTGCCCACTGGGTCGCGATAAAGGCGTTGAACGATGACGGCAAGCAAGTCATGGCCTTTGTGCGGCGCGGCAGCGAGGGGTTGCGCATCGTCGATGACTGGTCCGGTTTTGGCCAACGCACCACCGCCAGCGGCACCGTGCTGCTTGACCGGGTGGCGGTAGACCCGGAGTTGGTCATCGACAACTGGCGCCTGGGCGAAAGCCCGAATATCCAGGGTGCCGTGTCGCAACTGATCCAGGCAGCCATTGACGCCGGCATCGCCCGTGGCGCCCTCGACGACACTATCGCCTTTGTACGCGAGCGTTCACGCCCCTGGATCGACGCCAAGGTCGAGCGGGCCAGCGATGACCTGTATGTGATCGCCGATATCGGCAAGTTGAAGATCGAACTGCACGCTGCCGAGGCACTGTTGCGCAAGGCCGGTCAGGTACTGGACCAGGTCAGCGCGGCACCGATCACCGCGCAGTCCGCCGCGCGCGCCTCGATTGCCGTGGCCGAGGCCAAGGTGCTCACCACCGAAGTGGCATTGCAGGTCACCGAAAAGCTCTTCGAACTGGCCGGCAGCCGCGCCACCCTCGCCGAATTCAACCTTGACCGTCACTGGCGCAACGCGCGGGTGCATACCCTGCACGATCCGGTGCGCTGGAAGTATCACGCCATCGGCGCCTATCGACTGAACGGCACCTTACCTGCTCGTCATTCCTGGATTTAACCGACCAGAACACTTTTTCCACGAGCTTCTGGAGAAACTCATGACCCTTTCTCACCACGTCGCGGTTATCACCAGCGATGAGCAAGCCCTTATTGTCGCCAGCGACCTCGCTGAAGATTTGCGCCGCGACAGCGCCCAGCGCGACCGCGAACGCCGCCTGCCGTGGCCCGAGCTGGACGTGTTTTCGCGCTCCGGCCTGTGGGGTATCACGGTGCCTAAGGCATTCGGTGGCGCGGGCGTGTCCAACGTCACCCTGGCCAAGGTGATTGCACTGATTTCCCAGGCCGATGGCTCCTTGGGTCAGATCCCGCAAAATCATTTTTATGCCCTTGAAGTGCTGCGCGTAAACGGCAACCCCGAGCAGCAAAAGCGCCTGTACGCCGAGGTGCTGGCCGGCCAGCGCTTTGGTAACGCGTTGGCGGAACTGGGCACCAAGACCGCCCATGACCGCGTGACCAGCCTCACCCGCGACGGCGACGGTTTTCGCATCAACGGGCGCAAGTTCTACGCCACCGGCGCGATCTATGCCCAACGCATTCCCACCTCGGTGGTGGATGAAAACGGCATCCAGCAACTGGCGTTCGTACCCCGTGACAGCGAGGGCCTGACGGTCATCGACGACTGGAGCGGCTTCGGCCAGCGCACCACCGGCAGCGGCTCGGTGGTGTTCGATAACGTGTGGGTCGCAGCGCAGGACGTGATCCCATTCCAGAGCGCCTTCGAACGCCCGACCACCGTGGGGCCTTTGGCGCAGATCCTTCACGCCGCCATCGACACCGGCATCGCCCGCGCAGCCTTTGAAGATGCGTTGCATTTTGTGCGCACCAAGACCCGCCCGTGGATCGATTCCGGCAACGACAAGGCCACCGAAGACCCGCTGACTCTAAAGAGCTTCGGCCACCTGAGCATTCGCTTGCACGCCGCCGAGGCGTTGCTGGAGCGCTCCGGCGAATTCCTCGACCGCGCCCAGGCCGACAGCAATGCCCAGACCGTCGCCGCCGCGTCCATCGCCGTGGCCGAAGTGCGCGCCCTGAGCACCGAGATTTCCCTCGCGGCGGGCAGCACCTTGTTCGAACTGGCCGGCAGCCAGGCGACTTTGGCCGAGCATGGCCTGGACCGCCATTGGCGCAACGCCCGGGTGCACACCCTGCATGATCCGGTGCGCTGGAAATACCATGCGGTAGGCAACTATTACCTCAACGATGAAAACCCGCCGCTGCGGGGGACCATCTGATGAGCAAGAAAAAGATCCTGCTCAATGCCTTCAACATGAACTGCATCGGGCATATCAACCACGGTTTGTGGACTCACCCACGGGACAACTCGACCGAGTACAAGAGCCTCGAATACTGGACCGAACTGGCGCAGATTCTTGAGCGCGGGTTGTTCGATGGTTTGTTTATCGCCGATATCGTCGGCGTCTATGACGTGTACCAGAACTCGATTGACGTGCCGCTCAAGGAGTCCATCCAACTACCGGTCAACGACCCGTTGCTGCTGGTCTCGGCCATGGCCGCCGTCACCCGGCACCTTGGCTTCGGCCTTACCGCCAACCTGACCTACGAGCCGCCCTATCTGTTCGCCCGGCGCATGTCCACGCTCGATCACCTGAGCCGTGGCCGCGTCGGCTGGAACATCGTCACCGGCTATCTCGACAGCGCCGCCAAAGCCATGGGCCTCACCGAACAGGTCGAACATGACCGGCGCTACGACCAGGCCGATGAATACCTGGAGGTGTTGTACAAACTCTGGGAAGGCAGCTGGGAAGACGACGCGGTGCTCAACGACCCGCAAACTCGTGTGTATGCGCAACCGGGCAAAGTGCACAAGGTGGAGCACCACGGTGAGTTTTATCAGGTAGAGGGTTATCACCTGTGCGAGCCATCGCCGCAGCGTACGCCAGTGCTGTTCCAGGCCGGCAGTTCCGAGCGCGGGCTGCTGTTCGCCGGGCGCCACGCCGAGTGCGTGTTCATCAGCGGGCAGAACAAGGCCGCGACCAGGCTACAGGTGGACAAGGTACGCGCCAGCGCAGTGGAGGCTGGGCGCAACCCGGATGACATCAAGGTGTTCATGGGCCTCAACGTGATCGTGGGCGCCACCGAGGAGCTTGCATGGGCCAAGCACGCCGAGTACCTGAGCTATGCCAGTGCGGAAGCCGGCGTGGCGCACTTTTCGGCGTCCACGGCGATTGATTTTTCTGCCTACGAACTGGACGAACCGATCCAGTACGTGAAGAGCAACGCGATCCAGTCGGCCACCAAGAACCTGCAAAACAACGACTGGACCCGGCGCAAATTGCTCGAACAGCACGCCCTGGGCGGACGCTATATCACCCTGGTGGGCTCGCCTGAACAGGTTGCCGACGAATTGGAATCCTGGATCAGCGAAACCGGGCTGGATGGTTTCAACCTGACGCGCATTGTGACGCCGGAGAGCTATGTGGATTTCATTGACCTGGTGATACCGGAACTACAACGACGTGGGTCGTACAAGACCGCCTATGAGCAGGGCACGTTGCGGGAAAAAGTTTTCCGCGGCACCGCTCGCTTACCCGAACAACACACCGGCTCCAGCTACCGACACTGATCAGGAATGTGGGAGGGGGGCTTGCTCCCTCCCACATTGGATCTCCATTGTTTGTGCCTATACCTTATGACTGGAAATTGATGATGAAAAAGACCCTGCTCACCTACCCAGTCAAAGCACTGGCCCTGGCCTTCGGCTTATTCAGCACAGCGGTCTTCGCCGCCGACCCACCACTGAAAATCGGCACCACCGCCGCCTTCGCCATTGCGCTGGAAGCGGCCGTTGAAGAGGCCGGCAAACAGGGCCTGAAAGTCGAACTGGTCGAGTTCAGCGACTGGATCGCCCCCAACGTCAGCCTCGCCGCCGGCGATATCGACGTGAACTACTTCCAGCACATTCCCTTCCTGGAAAACGCCAAGGCCGCCGCCGGGTTTGACCTGGTGTCTTACGCACCGGGCATCATCAACAACGTCGGCCTGTATTCGAAGCAATACAAAAGCTTCAACGACCTGCCCGAAGGCGCCAGCGTGGCCATTGCCAACGACCCGATCAACAGCGGGCGCGGCCTGCAACTGCTGGCCAAGGCCGGGTTGATTACCCTCAAGCCGGGCGTGGGCTACAAGGCCACCGAAGAAGACATCGTCAGCAACCCCAAAAAGCTCAAGATCCTGCAGGTGGAAGCCGTGCAACTGGTACGCGCCTACGACGACGCCGACCTGGTGCAGGGCTACCCGGCGTATATCCGCCTGTCCAAGACCTTCGATGCGCAATCGGCGCTGCTGTTCGATGGCCTCGACCACCCGGAGTACGTGATTCAGTTCGTGATTCAGCCCAAGAGCAAGACCGACCCACGAGTGATCAAGTTCGTCGACATCTACCAGCACTCGCCGGTGGTACGTGCCGCATTGGATAAATCCCTGGGCAAGCTCTATCAAGTGGGTTGGGAAGATAAAAAATGACCGCCGCCAACGCCCAACTTAGCGGCCTGGACCATGCACCCAGGGACGCCGAGCAGACTGAACTGCACCCGGACCTCAATCGCGCCCACGTGCGTTTTATCAACCTGGGCAAAACCTATGACGGCACCGTGCACGCCCTGCAAGGCATCGACCTGGCGATCCAGCGTGGCGAAGTGTTCGGCATCATCGGCCGCAGCGGCGCCGGCAAGTCGTCGCTGATCCGCACCATCAACCGCCTGGAACAACCCAGCAGCGGGCGCGTGCTGATCGATCAGGTGGATATCGGCGGCTTCGATGAAGACCACCTGGTAGCGCTGCGCCGGCGCATCGGCATGATCTTCCAGCACTTCAACCTGATGTCGGCCAAGACCGTGTGGCAGAACGTCGAACTGCCTCTCAAGGTCGCCGGCGTGACCCAGGCACAACGCGTGCGTAAGGTGCATGAACTGCTGGAGCTGGTAGGTCTGCAAGACAAACACAAGGCGTATCCGGCGCAGCTTTCCGGAGGGCAGAAACAGCGCGTCGGCATCGCCCGCGCGCTGGTGCACGACCCCGAGATTCTGCTGTGCGACGAGGCCACCTCGGCCCTCGATCCGGAGACCACCCAGTCGATCCTCGGCCTGCTGCGTGAGATCAACCAACACCTGGGCCTGACCATCGTATTGATCACCCATGAGATGGCGGTGATCCGCGAAATCTGCGACCGCGTGGTGATGCTGGAACACGGGCGCATCGTCGAGCAAGGCCCGGTGTGGCAAGTGTTCGGCAACCCGCAGCATGAGGTCAGCAAAACCCTGCTCGCACCGCTGCAACACGGCCTGCCGCCCGAATTGCAAAACCGCCTGCAACCGACACAAACCTCGGCTGATGCGGCGCTGGTGCTGCGCTTGCAGTTCACCGGCAGCGATACCGATGAGCCGGACCTGGCCGCACTGTTCAGCGCCCTCGGCGGCCGCGTGCGTTTGCTGCAAGGCGGTGTGGAACGTATCCAGGGGCACGCTTTGGGGCAATTACTGCTGGCGGTGAATGGCTCGCCGCACAATGCCGAAGAGCTGCGTAACCGCGCCGGCAATTGGGCACAACGGGTGGAGGTGCTGGGCTATGTGGTTTGATCGTTTAGTACAGGGCGCTATCGACACCTTGTTGATGGTCGGTGTGTCGTCGCTGATTGCATTACTGGTGGGCATTCCGCTGGCGGTGTTCCTGGTCACCAGCGACAAGGGCGGTATCTACCAGGCGCCGGCGCTTAACCGCGTGCTGGGGGCGTTTGTGAATTTGTTCCGCTCCATTCCGTTCCTGATCCTGATGGTGGCGTTGATCCCGTTTACTCGGCTGATTGTCGGCACCACCTATGGCGTATGGGCGGCCGTGGTGCCGCTGACCATCGCCGCCACACCGTTCTTTGCACGCATCGCTGAAGTCAGCCTGCGCGAGGTCGATCATGGCCTGATCGAAGCCGCGCAGGCCATGGGTTGCCGCCGCTGGCACATCATCTGGCATGTGCTGCTGCCGGAAGCCCTGCCGGGGATCGTCGGCGGGTTCACCATCACGCTGGTCACCATGATCAACTCATCGGCCATGGCCGGGGCGATTGGCGCCGGTGGCCTGGGCGACATTGCCTACCGCTATGGCTATCAGCGCTTTGACACCCAGATCATGCTGACGGTGATTGTGTTGTTGGTGGTGCTGGTGGCGGTAATTCAACTGAGTGGGGATCGCTTGGCGCGGGTATTGAACAAACGCTGAACTCACGGGCATTCGTCCAACTGCGCGACGCTGGCATGGGGCACGAAGCTGACGGTTTTTTCCTTGGCCTGCCAGGGGCGCACGATGTAGCTGCCGTCCGAGTCTGCCATTACCCGCAGTTTCACGCTGCGCTGCGGGTTGTCGGCGTCTACCAGCACGCGAAGAACCTTGGCGTCGTCCGACCAGGTCATCAGCGTACACACGCGCCCTCCGGAGGCGGAGCCTTGCAATGGCAACCCACCCAGCTTCGACCCGCTTGCCGGGATCAGCCCGAGGAAGACGATGAGCGCAAAGGCCGCCATTGAGGCGAATGCCACCGGGTTTTTATGATCCCTCATGCACACCACAAGACAAGCGGCACATCCCTGGACCAGGAACAGCACCACCAGTTCGGCAAACATGAACGGCGCAAAAAGCACCGCACTGTCGGAATACTCGCGAAAGGCCCGGGAGACCGGCACCGTCACCATGAGGATTACCAGCATTTGAACGGCACCTGCACCGACACTGGCCAGCCAGAATTCGCCGGACAGGTCACGCAGTGCAATATGGGCGGGACGGGCACGAAGGATGATGCCAACGTAGACCACAACCGCCAGCACGACCGCCACTATCCAGCTGATGGTCAGTAGAGGCCCGCTCTGGGCATTCACGGACAGGTAAACAGCGGACATCCAAAAGATACCCATGACGACCAGACTGGCGGCCCAGTGCAGCAACAAACGGCGATGTTGCGCCGTCACCTGCGGCGATGCCGGGCTGAGATTGAGCTGATCACTCAGGCGCACACCCGTGCCGTTCAGCCGCGTGAACAAGATTAACGTGGGCACCAGGATCGACGCGCCCATCATGCCGATCACAAACACCAGCATGGCGAACATCGCCGGCAGCGCAGTGAATGCGGCGGCCGACAGAATGCTCAGGGGTACCTTTTCCACCTGGATGTACTGGTACAAATACAAGCCTGCCACCGACAGGATCCCCACCGTCAGCGGCCAGGCGCGTTCATTGAGCCAGAACAGGCCGCTGCTGAGTTTCGTGGCGTATTGGTCGACTTTGTTACGAGTGGTTTTTTCACCAGTGGTTGGACGTTTTTCCGGTTCCATGGATGTACAAGCCTCTTCAAGTAAAGCCCGATGTTAACCAGAATCCTGCCGTGCGGTATGTCAGATGCTGACAGCACAAACACCGCGAACCGTCCTACAGCAGGCAAACGTCTTTCAACTGCATCGGACGCGTCCTGGGGTATAGTCCAACGACCTCAACCGCAGCAGTGCGCCACGCCATGAAACTCGCCCCCGACGACCTCAACCAGATCACCTCCACCACCCTGGGCCATTACAACAAGGTGGCCGAAGACTTTCGTGAAGGCACACGCGATCACGATGTGAGCCAGAACATCGACGCGCTGCTGCGGCATATCCAGGGCCCCGCGCCGTTTACCGTGCTGGATTTCGGCTGTGGGCCGGGGCGGGATTTGCAGACTTTTACGCGCATGGGGCATATAGCCGTGGGGCTGGATGGCTCCGAGCGGTTTGCGCAGATGGCGCGGGACGACAGCGGCTGTGAGGTGTTGCAACAGGATTTTCTCAAGCTGGACCTGCCACCCGAGCGCTTCGATGGCGTGTTTGCCAATGCGGTGCTGTTTCATATTCCCAAGCAGGAATTGCCGCGGGTTCTCAAGCAGCTGCATGGCACGTTGAAGCCTGGAGGCGTGCTGTTCAGCTCCAACCCACGGGGTGAGAACCAGGAGGGTTGGAATGGGCCGCGGTATGGCTCTTATCACGACCTGGAGGCGTGGCGGGGCTTGCTGACCGAGGCCGGATTTGAAGAGCTGGAGCACTACTACCGGCCGGCCGGGTTGCCGCGGGAACAGCAGCCTTGGTTGGCGAGTGTGTGGCGTAAAATTTAGTGCCGCATTGCCTGTACCGACCTCATCGAAGGCAAGCCAGCTCCCACATTCGGAATGCATTTCACTGTGGGAGCCGGGCTTGCCCGCGATGGCGCCGTAACGGGCAGCGTTATTTCACCTGATACACCTCCGGCTCCTCCCCCTCCACCAGCGCCGTCACACTGCGCCCGGCATACCCATCTTTCTGCGCGTCCGAAAAATTCGCCACCAACCGCGTCCCATCGGCGAAGGTGGTTTGCTGCAACAGTTTGTCCGCTGTCAGCCAGCGAAACTCAGTCATTGCCTGAGTCCCCAACCGTTGATGCAGTGGCCGAAAGAACCGGTCCTGGCGCTGAATCACCGGCAGCCTGTCCTTGAGTGTCGCCGCGCTCAGGTGATACAGCGGCGGTACGTTGTAGAGCAGTTGGGCCAGTTCATTTTCAGCCCGTACATTGCTCAGCTTGAGGTTGTCGAACAGCCAGTGATGAGTGGTAATCACCGAGCCATGGAACACCGCCTGATACAACGGCAGCCGCATCGTCGGGTCGAAATACACCGTGCGCAGCGACGCTTTCAACGGCACAGGCTTGAAGAACACCGACGGCTGCTCCGCCGGGTACCAGTTGCCGACGTAATAGGACGACTGCCGGTCGCGGGTCATTTCCCGGTCACCCCAGCCGATCACCGGAGTTTGCATACCATGGGCAAACATGATGCCTTGAGCGGTGATGGCGTTGCCGTCTTCGGAGCCTGCGGGCAGTTTTAGCGAAGTGTTGAGCCAGCGCGAGGCGTCGATATTGCCCTGGGCATTCTGCACCTGACTCATGGAGGCGCCGTCGCGGTAGCTGTCAAAGACCATGCTGGTGGCGTACGCATCGAGGAACCAGGCATTGAAACCGGCTGCGGCCTGCACCGCTTTTACCCGTGCTTCCAGCAACGGTCGCACACAGCGCGGGTCAGTGTAGTGGCCGGATTGCTGGAAGCCGGTTTTCGGCTGGCCGTTCTTCAATATGATTGCGCAGTCGCGGTACGCCTTGCCGCCCAGGTGGGCGGTGGCCCAATCCGGATTTTCGCCGGCCGACAGCGCCGTTTCATACGAATCGTAAGGCGCCATCAGGTACCCGGCATCCAAGCCTGCGCGAATCTTTTCGGGATGCCAGAGCCCGCCTTCCCAGCCATCACCCAGGGTCAACAGCAGACGCGAGAGCCCCGCGTCACGCAAGGCTTGGATAGTCGAATGCCCCCAGGTTTCGGGGCGATCACTCAAGGCTGAGGCAAAATCCACGGCCAGCTCGCTACGCAACTCGCCGTAGCGAGTGGCAAGGCGACTCATGTCAGGCTCTTCCACTTGCCAGGCTTGCCGGGCCTTCTGATTGATGGCCGCATTGAGACCACGCAGCAGCACGGCTTGCTCATAACGATTCAATGCGGTTGTCTGTGCGAGCACCTTCGCAGACTCTTTGTCCAGCAGCCTGCCAAGCTCATGGGTGCGCAGCCGTTTGATCAACGTTGGCCAATCACGGACATCATCCAGCGTCAGCAAGCCGTTGCCCCAGAGGTAAACGTGACTGGCGCCGAGCAATTTTACCGCCTCAGGGGTTTGCCGCAGCTTGTCCGCCAGCGGCTCGTAAAGGCCCTGCTCCACCAACCATTGGCGATAACGCTTGGCGCCGGCCAATGGGTCGGCATCGCCCAGGTACAGGCGTAGCGTCATCGGCGCATCGGGGGCAAGGGTGGTGAATTCATGGACCGCTGACAGCGCCAGGCCCTGGCCGTCCGCTTGCCATTCAAGGCGATTGTTGTAGGGGTTGGTCAGCAGCCAGTTAAGCGTGAAGCGCCCGTGATCCAGGCCCCACAAGGGCAAGCTCAGGTCCTGGGTGGTATTGACTTCGCCGTGCTCAAACAGGAACGCCTTCCACACGGGGTTATCAAAGGGCACATAATGCCCTTCAGCCAACGGCCAGATCAGCGCCTGGCCCATGGCCGCGGCCGGCTGGCGCAGCAGGGCCAATTCACCCGGCTCGCGGGCACTGATAGACAGGGACAGTTCGCGCTGTTCAAGCCGGGCCGTCAGGCGGTAGGCGCCGCTGTCCCATTGCCAGGAGACCTGTGCGGCATCAGCTTGCAACGCACTGACAGCGTGCACGGCGACACCGCTGGAGGCTTGTACCGGGGCCTCCCCCGCTGGCGTGACACGCAGCGCCAGGGTTGCAGGGTCGAGGTCAACGCGCCACAGGGCGTTTTCCAGCACGGTGGAGGCAAAGACTGAGGGCGCAAGAACAAGCGCACAGAGCACAAAGATGAGGCGCAGGCACTGCATGGGAATCGACCTGGACGGAGAAGTTAGGTCGAGAGGGTAAAACATGCAGACAGTGGCCGGGGCAACAAGTGGATCTTTCGGAAGCTTCCCACAGCCTCAAGCGAGATGAAGATCCAAATGTGGGAGGGGCGGTGCGACGATTCGACTTGCTCCCTCCCACATTTTTAACCGCGTTGTTCCTGATGCTCTTGTTTGGGTTCGCGGATTTTGTACCAGGCCACATACAGCGCCGGCAGGAACAAAAGCGTCAGCAACGTGGCGATGATAATCCCGCCAATCATCGCGTAGGCCATCGGCCCCCAGAACACTTCCCGGGCAATCGGGATCATGCCCAGGCTCGCCGCTGCCGCCGTAAGCAGAATCGGCCGACGTCGATGCTCGGTGGCTTCCACCACCGCATCCCACGGTGTGTAGCCGGCCACTTCATACTCATGAATCTGCGTCACCAAAATCACCGAGTTACGAATGATGATGCCGATCAGCGCCAGGATCCCCAGGATCGCTACGAAGCCCATCGGCGTACCGGTGGGGATCAACGCCAGCACCACGCCGATCAACCCCAGCGGTGCAACGCTGGCCACCAGGAACATTTTCTGCACGCTGTGCAACTGGATCATCAGGAACGTGGCCATCAGGAACAGCATCAATGGCACCACACTCGCAATCGGCCCCTGGGCCTTGCCGCTTTCCTCCACGGTACCGCCGGTAGCGACTTTGTAGCCCACCGGCAAGCCGTCACTGAATTTCTGGATGGTCGGCGCCAGTTGCTTGACCAGGTCGGTCGGCTGCATCTCATCGCGCACCGCGGCCTTGATGGTAATCGTCGGCTTGCGGTCACGACGCCACACCAGCGGCTGCTCCAACTCGTAACGCACCGTGGCAAATGCGAGCAACGGGATCGAGGTGCCGTTGGGCGTAACGATCTGCAGGTTCTGCAAGGTTTCCGGCGTACCGCGCTCGGCATCTTCGGCGCGACCGACCACATTGATCAGGTAGATATCGTCGTGCACCTGGGTCACCGCCGCGCCGCTGACCACGCTGTTCATCAACTGCGCCACGTCTTCCGACGACAGCCCCAGTTGCCGCGCCTTGTCCTGGGCGATATCAACGCGCAGCACTTTGCCCGGTTCGTTCCAGTCGTAGATGATCTCGCCCAGGTGGGTGTTCTGGTCCAGCAAGGTCGCCAGTTCGATGGCGTGCTTGCGCACCTGGTCGGTGTCTTTGCCGGACACGCGGTACTGGATCGGCCGCCCGACCGGCGGGCCCATTTCCAGCGGCTGCACATAGCTGCCGATACCGACAAAATCATCGCGCAGGCGTTTCTGCAATCGCGCAATCAAGGCGCTGCGCTCTTCCAGGCCCTTGCTGACGATCACCAACTGCGCGTAGTACGGGTTCTCCAGTTGTTGGTCCAACGGCAAGTAGAAGCGGATCGCGCCCTGGCCGATGTAGGTGCTCCAGCGAGCGATGTCCGGGTCGTCCTTGATGATCGCTTCGAGGCGGTCAACCGCCTTGCGCGTCTCGTTGATCGAGGCGTTCTGCGGCAGGTTCAGATCAACCAGGATTTCCGGGCGATCCGATGACGGGAAAAACTGGTTCTGCACAAACTGCATGGAAAACACCGAGGCCACAAACAGCGCCACGGTGATACCGATGGCCCACCAGCGGTTGCGCATGGCCCAGAGCATACCGCCATTGAACGCGCGGCCGATGCGCCCAGGCTCGGCGTTATGCGGTTTCACATTGGCGCTGAGAATATGCACACCGATCACCGGCGCAAACAGTACCGCCACCACCCACGACACCAGCATCGCCACGGCGATCACCGCGAACAGAGTAAAGGTGTACTCGCCCGCCGAGCTGGCATTGAGGCCAATCGGCACGAAACCGGCCACGGTCACCAGCGTACCGGTGAGCATCGGGAACGCTGTTGAGGTGTAGGCGTAGGTGGCGGCCTGCTCCTTGGTTTCGCCTTTTTCCAGGCGCGTGATCATCATCTCCACGGTGATCATCGCATCGTCCACCAACAGGCCGAGGGCAATGATCAAGGCGCCCAACGAGACCCGCTGCATGGTGATACCGCTGTATTCCATAAACACGAACACCAGCGCCAGCACCAATGGAATCGAGCACGCCACCACCAGCCCGGCGCGCATACCGAGGCTGATAAAGCTCACCACCAGCACGATGATCACGGCTTCGAACAACGCGCTGGTAAAGCCGCCGACGGCCTCTTCCACCACTTCGGCCTGGTCGGACACCTTGTGCACACCGACGCCCACCGGCAGATCGGCAGTCAGCTCATCCATGCGCCCGTGCAGCGCCTTGCCGAACGACTGGATATTGCCGCCCTTTTGCATAGCGATCGCCAAGCCAATCGCCGGCTTGCCATTGAAACGGAACATCGGCCTTGCCGGGTCGACGTAACCGCGACTGATGTCGGCGATATCCGCCAGCCGATAGAAGCGGTCATTGAGGCGCAGGTTGACGTTGGCCAGGTCTTTCTCCGAAGCGAACTGCCCGGAGGTGCGCACCGAAATCCGCTCCGGCCCGGCCTCGATCACCCCGGCGGGCGTCACCGCATTCTGCGATTGCAGGCTTTGCACGACCTGGCGCTGATCAATGCCCAACGCCGCGAGTTTGCGCGTGGAGAAGTTCAGGTAGATCACTTCGTCCTGCTGGCCGATCATCTCGACCTTGCCCAGCCCCGGCACCGAGCGGATTTCGGCGCGCACCTGCTCCACGTAGTCGCGCAACTGGCGCATCGACAAGCCGTCGCCAGTAAAGGCGTACACCGAGCCGAACACATCACCGAATTCATCGTTGAACGACGGCCCCTGCAAGCCCTGGGGGAAGGTGCCGCGAATATCATCGATCTTCTTGCGAACCTGATACCAGATCTCCGGAATGGCCTTGGCGCTGGTGGTGTCCTTGAGGAACACGAACACCGTGGACTCACCCGGCCGCGTATAACTTTTCACGTAATCGAGGGAGTCGAGCTCTTCGAGTTTTTTCTCGATGCGATCGGTGACCTGCTTGAGGGTTTCCTCCTGGGTAGCACCCGGCCAGCGGGTCTGGATCACCATGGTCTTGATGGTGAACGAGGGGTCTTCCTCGCGCCCCAGGTTCATATACGAGAACACGCCCATCAGCAGCGCGACGAACATGAGGTACCAGACGAAGGACTGATGCTTGAGGGCCCAGTCGGATAAGTTGAAGCTCCCTTTCATCGTGGGCTGTCCTCGTCGATTTTGACTTTTTGCCCGGGTTTCAGGCTGTTCACGCCGGCGGTGACGATGCGTTCACCGGCTTTGATGCCGCCATTGACCAAGGCGCTGTCAGCATCCCGGCTGACCACACTGACGTCGCGTGGCTGCACAGTCTGGCTCTGGGTATCAAGCAGCCAGATGCGCGTCTTGCCGTCGACTTCCTGCAAGGCGCTCAAGGGCAATTCGATACGCGGCGTAATGGCGCTGCTCAAGGTCACGCTGATGGCGGTGCCCAGGCGGAACGCAGCGGGGGTGTCGGTCAGGCTCAGGCGTGCGCGGCGGGTGCGCGTGGCGCTTTGGGCCTGGGGTTCGATCTCGCGCACGACGGCGGTGGTATGCACGCTGGGGTCCAGTTGCCCGGCGACCAGAAACACCACATCCGTCGGCAGGCGCTCGGCCAGGCCGGCAGGCAGGTCGATCACTGCCTCCTTGATGTCCGGGCGAGCCAGGGTCACCACCTGCTGCCCCGCGCTGACTACCTGGCCAGCCTCGGCATTCCAGGCGGTGACGATACCGGCGTGGTCGGTGTGCAGTTCGGCGTAATTGAGTTGGTCCTTGGCCTGATTGACCGAGGCGCGGGCCTGATCAAGGGTGGCCTGGGTGGTTTTCAGGTCAGTCTGCGCCACATCCAACTGAGCCTGGGCGCCGACGCCCCGGTTGAACAGCTCCTGCTGGCGACGGGCATTGGCCTGGGCATTGATGAACTGTGCCTGCACGCGGGCGAGGTCGCCCTGGGCGGCACGCAGTTGGTTCTGCTGGTCGGTGGGGTCGAGCACGGCAAGCAAGGCGCCCTTCTCCACCTCGGCGCCCACGTCGACGGCGCGACGGGCGATGCGGCCCGGCACCCGGAAACCCAGGTTGCTTTCATAGCGGGCCTGGATAGTGCCGGCGAAGCGGCCGAGGTTTTCCTGATCTTCAGCCTTCACTTGCATGGACAACACCGGGCGCACAGGCTCAGGCGGCGCCTCTTCCTTGGAGCAAGCCATCAGCAACAGGCTGGCGGCGACGATAACCGTCAGTTGCTTCATGGCTGGGCTCCTTGCCGGGCGATCTCGACCACCATGCCGGGGTGCAGCAATTGCCCACCGGCCACTACGACTTTTTCGCCGCCTTTAAGGCCCTCGCCAATAATCACCTTGCCGGTGAGGTAACGGGCCACCTTGACCTTGTGCAACTGCGCCTTGCCGTCGGCATCCACCAGCCATACGGCGGGCTCGCTGAGGTCTTTGGTCAAGGCCGCCCAGGGTAATTCGATGCTGGCCTTGGCCGGGCCGTTGGCGGTGGCGCTCACCACCGAGCCCAGCTCCATGCCTTTGGGCAGGTTTTGCAGGGCGATCTTCACTTGTATGGTGCCGGTATTGGCCGCCACTGCCGGGGTCACTTCACGCACCTTGCCCACGGCTTTGATGTTCGGGTTTTCCAGCAGGCTGACGGTAATCGGCGCATCCGGCGGCGGCTCCACCAGCAGGGATTCATACACATTGAACACCGCGTCACGTTCGCCATCACGGGCCAGGCTGAAGATCGGTACGGTGGCTTGAACCACTTGGCCGACTTCGGCCTGGCGCGCCGTGATGATCCCCGGTGCATCGGCGACCAGCGCCGTGTAGCCAAGTTGCTCACGGGCGTTGGCCAATTGCGCCTGCGCGGCGGCCAGGGCACTTTGGCTGCTGCGCAATGCGGCCTGAGCAGCGTCGTATTCGCTGCGACTGGTGTAGCCCTTGGGCAAGAGTTTTTCCTGGCGCACGAAGGCGGCGGCGGTCTGCTTGACCCGCGCCTGTTCGGCCACAACCTGGGCCTGGGCGGAATCGACGTTGGTTTGCAGGTCCTTGGGGTCAAGCTTGGCCAGTACTTGCTTGGCCGTTACTCGGTCGCCCACGTCCACCATGCGCTGAATGATCTTGCCACCCACGCGAAAGGACAAATCGGTCTGCACCCGCGCCTGGATATCGCCCGTCAGCGTGACCGCCGCGGCAAAATCCGCCGGCTGCACGGTTTGCACAAATACCCGTGAATGCTGCTTGGGCTCGGCTTTGTCTTGGCCACAGCCGCTCAGCAGCGCCAGGAGGCCAAGGCTGAAAATAAATGTCGAAGTGCGACCGCCCATGCAGGCTCCTTTTGCGTGACGCAAGGTACAAGTGTGTATGCGACTGTGAGCTTAGATCAGGGTTCCTTATCTGCATGGAGGATCCCATACTCCAATGGTTCCCCAGCCGATTAAATGCATATGCTCAAAACCCTCGCGGTGGCCAATTACCGCTCGATCAATAAATTGGTAGTGCCGCTGGACCGCTTGAACCTGATCACCGGGCCCAATGGCAGCGGCAAGTCCAACTTGTACCGGGCCCTGCGCCTGCTGGCAGAAACCGCCCAGGGCGGAGTGATCAATGCCCTGGCCCGTGAAGGCGGGCTGGACTCGAGCTTCTGGGCCGGGCCGGAAACCATCAGCCGGCGTATGCGCACTGGTGAAGTACCGATCGAATCCAATGTGCGCCAAGGCGTCAAACGCCTGCGCCTGGGGTTTGCCGCCGAAGATTTCAGCTACGCAATCTCTCTGGGATTGCCGGAAAAAACCTCGTCGTTCTTCAGCCTCGACCCCGAAGTGAAGAAGGAATGCATCTGGGCCGGCCACATCTACCGCCCGGCCAGCCTGTTGGTGCAGCGCTCAGGTGCCATGGTGCGTGCCCGCGAAGGCCGTGCCTGGGATGTACTGGCGCAGCACACACCCAACTACCACAGCCTGTTCGATCAGGTCGGCAGCCTGCGCGGCTCGCCGGAAGTGCTGCTGTTGCGTGAAAGCATTCGTGGCTGGCGCTTTTATGATCACTTTCGCAGCGACGTGGACGCGCCAGTGCGCCAGCCCCAGTTGGGCACGCGTACGCCGGTGTTGCATCACGATGGCCGCGATCTGGCGGCCGCGTTGCAGACCATCCGCGAGATCGGCGACCCCGAGGCGTTGCAACGTGCAGTCAGCGATGCATTCCCGGGTGCGCGCCTGAACATTGAACCGTTGCAAGGCGGACGCTTTGCCATTGAGTTCTATCAGGAAGGCTTGCTGCGGCCGTTGTCGGCGGCGGAGCTGTCGGACGGGACCTTGCGCTACTTGTTGTTGATCGCCGCACTGCTGACGCCACGGCCGCCAACCATGATGGTGCTGAACGAACCTGAGACCAGCCTGCACCCGGACCTGTTGCCGGCATTGGCGCGCTTGATTATCCAGGCGTCGAAGCAATGTCAGGTGTGGGTGGTGTCCCATGCCAGCCGCTTGATTGCGGCGTTGCAGCAGGATGAGGGGTGCAATTCGATTGTGCTGGAGAAGGTGTTGGGGGAAACGCGGATCGTGGGGCAAGGGATTCTGGATGGGCCGGCCTGGCATTGGCCGGAGTAGGTGGTGACTGTACCGGCCTCATCGGGAGCAAGCCCCCGATGAGGCCGGTGCAGCCAACACAAAAAGTCAGGTTTCAGCCCTGCCACTTCCCGCCTTCAACAATCACACTTTCAGGCTTGGTGTCATCGCTCAGTTCTTTGCGCACATATTGGTCATAGAGCTTGAGCAGGAACTTCTCCTCGCCCAGCTTTGCCAGCTCGGCATTCACCCAGTCACGCAGTTCGGTATTGCCCTTCTTCACCGCCGGGGCAATCGGTGCTTCATCACCCAGCTTTTCTGCCAGCACACGGTAGCCCGGGTTCTGCTTGGCCCAGCTGAACAGCACCAGGTTGTCCTGGGCATAAGCATCGCCACGCCCGGCCGACAGCGCTTGCAGCGACTCGGAGTTTTTCTCGAACTTGAGCAGCTTCCAGTCAGGGTGGTTTTTGGTCAGCCAGATGTCGGCGGTGGTGCCGGTGGTGACAATGGTGGTGCGAGTGGCCAGGTCATCCAGGCTTTTTACCGTGCTGTCATTCGGTACAAGGGCCTGCACCGCGACTTTCAGGTTGGGGTTGGTGAAGTCCACCGCTTCCTTGCGCTCAGGCGTCACCGTCATGTTGGCGAGGATCAGGTCGACCTTGTCGCTTTGCAGGAACGGAATGCGGCTGGCGGGCTCAACGGCGACAAACTCCACCTTGTTTTCGTCGCCCAGCAGGTCCTTGGCGAATTGACGGCCAATGTCGGTATCGAAGCCGACGTAGCGGCCAGCCTCGTCGACAAAGCCAAACGGTGGCTTGTCGGTGAAGACGCCAACGATCAGCTTGTCCCGCGCTTTTATTTTGTCGATGTAGCTGACAGCCGCGGGTTTTACAGGCTCTTCGGCCTTTTTATCGCAACCGGCCAGCAAGGCGACGGCAAACAGTGGCAGCAGTAGTTTTTTCATATCAGCTCCAGTTCCTTGATCTTTTTGGGCAGTGTTGAAACGAAGGAGAACTTCTCCAGGAACTGCTGCGCGCGTGCGGTCTGCGGGTTCGTAAAGAATGCCTCGGGGGTGTTGTGTTCGAGGATGCGACCGGCCTCCATGAACACCACGCGGTCAGCGACGGCGCGGGCGAAGGCCATCTCGTGGGTGACGATCAGCAGGGTCATGCCATCGCGGGCCAGGCCCTGGATCACTTCCAGCACTTCCTTGACCATCTCCGGGTCAAGGGCCGCCGTGACCTCATCAAAGAGCATGACCTGGGGGTTCATGCACAACGAACGCACGATGGCGATGCGTTGCTGCTGGCCGCCGGAGAGCTGGCGCGGGAACGCGTCGCGCTTGTCGGCCAGGCCCACGCGCTCCAGCAGTTTTTGCGCCTGCTCACGGGCCTCGCGGGGGTCACGTTTTTGCACTTTCAGCGGGCCGAGCAGGATGTTGTCGAGCACGCTCATGTGCGGGAACAGGTGGTAGCTCTGGAACACCATGCCGATGTCCTGGCGCACCTGGCGCCAGTCGGTGTTTTTATCCAGCAGCTCAACGCCTGCAAACCGCAGGCTGCCGCTGTGCGCGACTTCCAGCCCATTGAGGCAGCGCAGCAAGGTGCTTTTGCCACAGCCGCTGGGGCCGAGGATCACCACCACTTCGCCGCTTTGCACGCTCAGGTCGATACCCTTGAGCACCTGCGCCTGGCCAAAGAATTTGTTGAAACCCTGGAACTCGATCAATGCACTCATGCTTGGGCCCAGCGCCGTTCCAGCACCTTGGAGGCGGCCGACAACGGGTAGCAGATAAAGAAGAAAAACAGGAACAGCGCGCCGTAGATCAATACCGACTCGTAGGTACGCTCGATGATTTGCTGGCCGACCTTGATCACATCCACCACGCCGATCAGCACCGCAAGGGAACTGGTCTTGATGATGCGCGTGTAGACGTTGATGGTCGGCGGCGTCATGCGTTTAAGGGCCTGGGGCAGCAGCACGTAGCCGTACAACTGCGGGTCGGACAGGCCAATCGACAAGCCCGCTTCACGCTGGCCACGCGGCAGAGAATGCAATGCACCGCGCACCACCTCGCCGACTTCGCTGGCGCCCCATAGCGACAACACCAGTACTGCGCACCAGAAGCTCGGCAGGCTCACACCAAAGAAAATCGGCAGGCCGAAAAACAGCAGGTACAACCACACCAGCACCGGAATCGCCCGGAACAGCTCCAGGTAGATGCGCAGCACGCCGTCGATCACCTTGTTATTCAAGGTGCGCAGCACGCCATACAGCACGCCGCCGACCGTACTGAAAGCGATGCTCAAAAACGAAATCGACAGGGTTTGCGCAGCGCCTTTGCCCAGTTGTGGCAACGACACCCACAGCAACTCAAGACCCGAACTGGCCATGCTGGAGCCTCCTTTCCAAACGGCTGAGCAGCAACGACAACGGCAAAAACAGCAGCACGCAAATCAGCGTCAGCACGGCGAGCATCTCGTAGGTCTTGTAGTAGAGGGCGATGTAGCTCTTGGTGGTGTAGAGAATCTCCGGCACCGCCACTGCGGAAACCACCGTGGTTTCCTTGAGCAGAAAGATGAAATTGGCGAACAGCGCCGGCAGGCTGAGGATGCCGGCCTGGGGCAGAATCACATGGCGCAGCAACTGCCAGTCGGACAGGCCAATGGACTTGCCCGACTCGATCTGCGCCAGCGGCACCGCTTCCACACCGGCGCGCAACACTTCAGTGAGGTAGGCGCCGCCGAGAAAGGTCATGGTGATGATTGCCGCCCAGAACCCGGAGATATTCAAACCCAGGGCCGGCAGTGCGAAGTAGACGAAAAACAGTTGGATCAACAGCGGCGTGTTCCGCGCCAGCTCCACATACAGCGCTACCAGCCGTGACAGGTACGGCGTGCGAAACACCAACAAGGCTGCATTGATCAGCGCCACCAGCAAGGAGGTGCCGATGGCGATCAGGCCCACTTGCAGGGTTACGCCCACCGCTTGCAGGAACGCCGGCAAGGTGCTGAGGATAAAAGCGAAATCGAAGGTCATGTGCAGTCCATATCGCCGCATGGGTAATGCTGCGAGCGCAATCCGTTCCGGCGTGGATAACGTCGGGTAGCGCGAACTTTAAAGGTATAAAAAGCAAAATTTAAATACCGAAATAGCATATTGATATCACCCAAAAAACTAACCTCTGTGGGAGCTGGCTTGCGTGCGATAGCGGTCTGTCAGATACAGCAGTGATACTGACCCACCGCTATCGCAGGCAAGCCAGCTCCCACAGTTTTGACCGTATTTCAGATAAAAAAACGCCGACGCTGTAGTAGCCGTCGGCGTTGAAACCTTGAAGGGGGTTTTGAGTTACATCAGAACGCCGGCACGACTGCGCCGTTGTACTTCTTCTCGATGAAAGCTTTGACTTCCGGGCTGGTCAGGGCCTTGGACAGTTTCTGGATAGCGTCGCTGTCCTTGTTGTCCGGGCGCGCTACCAGGAAGTTCACGTAAGGGGATTTGGCATCTTCGATGATCAACGCGTCCTTGGCCGGGTTCAGGCCGGCTTCGAGGGCGTAGTTGGTGTTGATCACATCCAGATCAACCTGATCCAGCACACGTGGCAGCAGGGCCGATTCCAGCTCTTTGAATTTGAGGTTTTTCGGGTTGTCCTTGATGTCTTTTGGCGTAGACAACGCGTTGGTCGGGTCTTTCAGGGTGATCAGCCCGCTCTTCTGCAGTAGCAACAGAGCGCGTCCACTGTTGGAGCCTTCGTTCGGGATGGCCACGGTCGCGCCGTCTTTCAGATCTTCAATTTTCTTGATCTTTTTCGAGTAGCCGCCGATGGGTTCAACATGCACACCGACTACCGTGACCAGGTTGGTGCCCTTGCCTTTGTTGAAGTTTTCCAGGTACGGCAGGGTCTGGAAGTAGTTGGCGTCCAGGCGCTTCTCAGCGACTTGCACGTTTGGCTGCACGTAATCGGTGAAGACTTTGATCTGCAGGTCCACGCCTTCCTTGGCCAGGGTCGGCTTGATCAACTCCAGGATCTCAGCGTGCGGAATCGGCGTGGCCGCGACCACCAGCTTTTCGTTGGCCTGGGCGAAGCCGGCAGTCAGGGCAGCCGCCAGGGCGGTAAACAACAGAACCTTTTTCATGCAGTGTCCTTTTCTAACGACCATTTTTTATGTGAGGTGCCAGCGAAATGCTATCGCGGCGTAGGAAGGACAATACCTAGATTTTTTATTCCCGAACAATATCTTTTATTCACGTTGATATTCCATTTTGTTCATACAGGAAGGTACGCAGCGATTCGCGCTCGGACGCGCTGGCGCTGGCAAAAATTCGTCGTACTTGCTCCAGCGGCGAGCCGGCCACCGGCAGGTTCAAATGCTCGGGCAAGATTTCATCGCCACTGCTCACCAGCAAGGCAAAGTGAATGACGTTTTCCAGTTCGCGGGTATTGCCCGGCCAGGTGTGACGCTCCAGTACCTGTTGAGCGGCGTCGCTGATAAGTGGCACCGGCAGGTCCAGGCGCTGGCTGTAGATGCCGAGGAAATACTCGGCCAAGGACAAAATATCCCCTACCCGCTCGCGCAACGCCGGCAGGTCCAGCCGGCCTTCGCTCAAGTAATGAAACAGGCGCTCGTGAAACTTGCCCACGGCCACGGCCTGGGCCAGGTCGATGCTGGTAGCGGCGACCAGACGTACGTCTACCGGGCTGGGCTGATGGGCACCGACGCGGGTGACCTCATGATTTTCAAGGGCCGAGAGCAATTTCACCTGGATCGGCAGCGGCAAGTCACCAATCTCGTCCAGGTACAAGGTGCCGCCGTTGGCGGAGCCAAACCAGCCAGCCCGACTGCTCGCTGCGCCGCTGTGGCTGCCGGCGGCATAGCCAAACAACTCGGCATCCGCATAGGTGGGGCTGATGGCACCACAGTTGACCGAAACAAACAGGCCAGTACGGTCACTGCCACGGTGGATGTGTCGCGCCAGCAGTTCTTTACCACTGCCGGTTTCACCGCGGATCAATACGGGTAAGGCGCGCGGCGCAAGGCTTTCCAATTCTTCACGCAGTTGGCGTGAGCGTGGGTCGACGAACACCAACGCCTTGGCGCGGATGCTCAGTGGGCTCTTTTCGGCATCGGGAAAGGTCAGCAAAGGCTGGCCGTAGGTTTCATGCAGACTCATGGCAGGCTCCCGCCCCAATCCACTCAGGGACGGGGCGTTGAAAAAATATTAGGCGCTACGCCGAGCATGGTGCTCGAGGCGATGTTGCAGGCGATAAAGGTAAGCAAAACCTTGTTCCCAGCGCCGGTGGCCGGACTTCACATTGATATGCCCGGCACCCGAGAGGATGCCGGCCTCGGCGCCCCATTGACGCGCCAACTCCAAAGCCCTGGAGGCGCTGACGGCACTGTCGTTGTCGGAGCTGACCACTTGGCTGGGGAATGGCAACAAATCGGCAGGAATCGGTGCGAAATTGCGCAGTGCCGGTGCACACGCCACGCGTTCGACATCTGCCGGAGCCACCAGCAACGCACCGCGTACCTGTCGCAAGAAATGCACGGGGGCGGTGGCGGCCCAATGGGCCACGGTGATGCAACCCAGGCTATGGGCGATCAGGATGACCGGCGTGCTGTCGGCAGCAATGGCCTCGGCCAGTGCGGCTACCCAATCCTCGCGACGCGGCGTCAGCCAATCGGCCTGCTCCACGCGAGCGCTGTTGGGCAAGCTGTGCTGCCAATGGGTTTGCCAATGATCTTCTGGCGATCCTTGCCAGCCCGGCACGATCAGATAACGAATCGACTCGCTGTGCATGGGTGTGCCCTCCTGCAGCGTTTAACGTTCTGGTCAGTATAGAGGCGTCAAAACAATCAAATAAGGAATAAAAAGGAATTTATTAATAACCAAAAACTCATAACGTTACTTTTTTCGAAACCTGCTCCTCCGTCATTCATGCAACCCAAACCATTGGCCCCCCAACACCAAGGCGTCAGGGGGCGATGGCTGTAATGCCGTCAGTCGTTGAGTTGTATAACCCAGCTCTCAACAACGACGACGACCGCTTTGCCGATTCAACGAGAGTGATGCATAGAGTGCTCTGAGCCGATAGTTACCCCAAACTTACTGTGCATTGGCATATAAAAACTCTGTGCTTCTGCGTATGTATTTCTATAGCCTTCGGGAAGTACAAAACGCGTACCAATTAGCTCGTTAACTTCATCAATCATCGGAAAAAAACCATAATCTTCTTGCACCATTACATCACCAAACATTCTCGGCCCGGTCACCTCGAAAATTTTCGTTTCGTACTCTTTATAGGCTTGCCGTTCTATATCAGTCGAGCTGTCGTGCTGGAAAGGACGATGGGTGTTAAACCACGGTTCGTTGGCTTTGTATCGCTGATACGACTCCTCCAGAATCTTATCGAATAACGGATTACCTGGATGACTTGCAAAATTACTTGTATTGAACCCGCTGAAATCCGCACCTGCATACGTGACGGGCGAGCTCATCAATACATCATGTTGCGTAGCGTTCAGCGTGACCTCCCCCACGTTAAACGTCAGCGCATCATCTGTATCCAGATATATTCCACCGTACTTTTTTATCAATGCCACGCGCATCACGTCCGATGAGGCTGCCAAATTCTGCCCCTGGCCTGAGCGAAAGTACTGATACATTTCTCCATATTTACTATCGTTCAGTTCTCGAAAAGCCTCATCCTCTTTTAGATCATGCACTTCCAGCCCACCCACTTTGTGATCCAGCGCAGACTTTATTTTCTGAAAAGCATTCGCGTTATTTGCATCCACATGA
Organism: Pseudomonas sp. OST1909; assembly: GCF_015277575.1. NCBI lineage: Bacteria > Pseudomonadati > Pseudomonadota > Gammaproteobacteria > Pseudomonadales > Pseudomonadaceae > Pseudomonas > Pseudomonas sp. OST1909. The sequence continues at coordinate 470,350 of NZ_CP063780.1, read as the reverse complement.
ACAATGGACTTGTATCCTGGACTGTTTCTGGAGTTTTCCGCAATATTTTCGATCAAGTGTTCTGGCATCTCGTTGCCGGCCCAAAAATAGTGAATAACTTTAGGTACCGGCGTAGCACCCGACGGTAGCGGCGGTAACTTCGGCAGCGTCAGCGTTTTATTGATAACCGAAGCAGGTGAGCTTTTACTACCTGCAAGCGCTTCAGACTCGGTACCACTCAGCCATTCCCCTTGACTATTACGCCAATAAAATATGTCTGCCGCCGCCTCACCGTCATCGGTAAGCCCACGCCAGAGGCCTGCCCCTACGTCATACGTAACTGGAACAAGGTATTCGTTAAAATAAATCATATTCCATCCCTTGAACGCTGATTGCACACCGTCCATGGGTATCGTGAACTCTTCGCGGATCACCGGCGGTGAAACAGGCCCCATCGGGTAGCCGATATGGCCATTGACTCGTCGTGGCGGATTGAAGAATGGACGCCCTTGTTCAGGCACTTGAGCGGGCACCCGAGTTGTAGCATCAACCCCGGCTGCAATGCCCTCGCTGGACACTCTCCCTGTCATCACTTTCGCCAGTGGAGCCCCCGCATGGGTGGCTAAGGGCGGTACAGCATTCAATACCCCGAAAACGATCCGGTCAGAGGCCGTCGCTTTACCTTTGACGGCATCATCAATACCGATACCTGTTTGAGTGGCCCCGGCAGCCATGAAGAAAACATCCAGGCCTATCGCGACTTCCGGCATGACCAACGCGAGAGGCGTCATGAACATCGCGACCTTCGTGGCCTCTTCCACGCCTTGCAACACTTTGTTCTTGGTGTAGTCGCCATCGCTGACGATCGCGTTTTCCGCATCCGAATATGACCGCGCCTTTTGTCGAACCTTGACCGCTTCAAAAGGATCGTTGCGCAAAGGGTCAACCGTGATAAAGCGATCAGGTACCCAGCCATTGAGCCCTGAAAGGAAAGCGCTCCCTGACGCCTGCGCATTGGACCAATTTGCCATCCCTTCCAGGGATTGACGCACACCATCTGAAAACGACTTGTCGGCTTGGTCCTTGAGAGAGAAATGGGTTAGCAGTGAGGCGCGCTTTACTGGATCGGTGGCCTGCTCAGCCAACCAGGTTTTCATTTTCTGAGGGTTATCGAAACGATGTATCGGCGAGGAGTTACCAGGGATGTACAGCAACGTCAGTTGGGTTCTGCGATCGGTCACACACATCAAGTCGGTTGACTGCAAGCCATTGATGCTCAGCAACCCAATATCCACATTAGGATCCTTTATGCGAGGCGCTGAAAAATCCTGCACCGTCAGCTCCGACCATTCCTTTTGCGCAATAGGCCCTAACGCCCGCTGGGCAAGTGCCGCCTCGACAGGGCCAAGCGTCCCTTCCAAGCGCTGTAGATGGATCGCTTTAAGATAGGATATTTTACTCAATGAAGCGTATGAACCGCTGTGCTTGTCCCAAAACCCGTCCAGCGTATTCTTGTAAAGTTGGGTTCGGTCTGTATCCCAGACCAAGGCTTTGAAGTCCTCAACAGGAATGGCCACTTGAGTGGCCGCGCTATAGAGCGCAGCACCTGGAGAACCTGGCTGCCGATAAATACCTTGTCGGCTGTGTGCTTCCTCCACCCAGCCTTCAATCTTATTGGTTATATAAACTGCCGGTGAAAAAAACTTGGCGATTTTTCGAAACCACCCCTCATCATCTTCAATTTTTACATCTTGCCTATTTTTCAAAGCCGCCTGGGTCAGCGTTACTTTCTCTACAACATCCTTTTCATCAGTACCATTAGGTTTAAACGTAACCAGATACGTGGTGTCAGGATCAATATCCACCCCCCAATGCTGCTTTATCTTGGCGGACAAAATAGTCGAAATTTCTTTTTCAGGCGAAATGAAATCGGATGCGTGCGTGCTGATATAAGCATCTATTTCAGGATTAGGCTTGAGCACTTTTGAAGTGGTACTTTCCCGAGAGCCGACATGACTTGACGATCGTTGCGCTAAAGGGTGTTGCGGACCGGGTCTATCAGGCCGTGAAAAAACCCCGACGGGGTTTTTTTCTTCAGGTTGAGGGGTCGTTACTTGCGGGTTCACGAATGCACTTACTGAATGAATAGGAAAACGTACGTTCATGCAACTGCTCCTTTAATTAAATTACTCCGTGCACCGACCAGAATAATCATACCGTTGCGAATTGCACGCCTGGAAACATTCAAAAACGTGTAAATTCTTTTCTCCTATAAACGTCATAACGCTTAAATAAAAAAAGGCCGCACCCTGCCAAGGAAAGCGGCCCAAAAACTGTGGAGACTTTTTGAAACTAACGTGCGGTGATCACCGACAACTTGGTTATGCCCGCACGCTCGATCGACGCCATGGCTCGCGCCACCTCGCCGTAGTTCACTCCATCGTCAGCCTGCAGTTGCACACGCACATCGGGGTCCTTGGCCTTGGCCGACTGCAGGTTGAATTCCAGCAGGTCCGGCTGGATTTCGTCCTTGTTGATAAACAGTTTGCCGGCACCGTCGATGCTCACCACCAATGGATCCTTCTGCTCAACCGGTGCCACGGCCTGGGTCTTGGGCAGGTTGATCGGGATCGAGTTGGTCAACAGCGGCGCGGTGACGATAAACACCACCAGCAGCACCAGCATCACGTCCACCAACGGCGTGACGTTGATCTCGCTCAGCACCTCGTCACTGTCTTGCGTGGAGAAGGCCATGTCAGGACGCCTCCTTCACTTTCTGCGGGCTGCCGACGCTGGCCTTGGCCAGTGTTGGGTGCAGCAGCACACGGAACGAATTTTTCTGCGCCAGGCTGTAGAAGTCGTGGGCAAAGTCGTCCAGGTCCGCCGCCGTCAGTTTCAAGCGGCGCAGGAAGTAGTTGTAGACAAGCACCGCAGGCACCGCGACGGCGATCCCCACACCGGTCGCGACCAACGCCGCACCAATCGGCCCCGCCACGGTTTCCAGGCTGGCGGACCCGGCGGCGCTGATCCCCTTCAGCGCTTCCATGATGCCCCACACGGTGCCGAACAGGCCGATAAACGGCGAGGTGCTGCCGATACTGGCGACCACAGCCAGGCCGGTCTCCAGGGAGCGGCGCTCGCGCACGATTTGCTGGCGCAGGGCGCGTTCGAGGCGGTCCTGATGATTGATCGCCTGGCTTAGATCCGCAGCGTGAGGGGTATCGCCAACCTGGATTGCGGCATAGCCGGCCTGGGCCACGCGCGCGGCGGCGCCGGGCTGGGTTTCGGCGAGTTCGGCGGCTGAATCGAGGCTCGATGCCGCCCAGAACTGTTTGTGAAACTTGCGATCCTGAGCCTTGAGGCGACCGAACTGCACGCCCTTGAGCAAGGCCAGGCCCCAGGTGGCGACCGAAAAGATCACCAGCAGCCAGATCACCGCGCTTTCGATGGATTCAAGTGGAGACGCTAATGCCATGATGTTTTCCCTCTTGTGCAGGTCGCGGCGTGTGCACACCGCGACCGAATAATTAATGAATCTTGAAGTCGATCGGTACGCTGACCCAGCCGTCCTGAGCCACATCACCCTGCTTGGCCGGTACGAAGCTCCAGCGCTTTACGGCGGCCAGTGCGGCGTCATCGAGTTGCTGGCGCCCGCTGCTTTTCTGCACCTGAATCTCACCCGGCTTACCGCTGGCCAGCACATGCACCCGCAACAGCACCGTGCCTTCCCAACCGCGACGCTGAGCCAGTGACGGGTACTCCGGTGCCGGGTTTTTCAGGTACGCGGCGTTGGCCGAAGCCGGCGTCACCGGCGCTGGCGCCGCAGGTGCGGGCGGAGCAGGTGGGGCTGGCGTCGGTGGCGCAGGCGGCTGCTCGACGGCTTTGGGGGCCGGCTTGGGCTCAGGTTTCGGCGCGGGCTTGGGTTTGGGTTTCGCAATGGGTTTGGGCGGCGCCGGCTTGGCCGCTAACTCATCCACCACCGGCGGCGGTGGCTCGACTACAGGTGGCGGCGGTGGTGGCGGTACAGGTGGTGGCGGTTCAACCACCGGCGGCGCCGGCTGGGAAAATTCGATGGTCATCGGCGGAATTTCCGGCGGCACAATCGGCAGCACCGGCGTGGGTTTCTGGCTCACCCAATAGATCACTGCGCCGTGCAGCGCCAACACCAGCAACCCGAGCAAAATACCTTCGCGGTGGCTGGAAAAACGCTTCGGGGTCTTCTGCAGGCGCAATTGCCCCAACGGCGCGCGATGCGGCCGGCCAAGGTCGACCAACTCACCACTCGGTGCCTGGCGCCATTGCGCCTCGGGTGCACTGGCGGCGGTCTGGACATTGCCCATTGATTCACTCCCTACGGTTTTGAAAAACCGACGGGCCAGCGTGCAGCCCCGTCGAGGGCTGAATCATCGGGGCCAGACACTTATCTCTTAAAGTAATCTTTAAAGTTATAGATAGAACAAAATCGCATAAATACAACAGTCGCTGACGTCAAAGCCACGTGGCTCGGGGCCTGGCGCCAAACCCTTGTTTTTCAATGCTTTAAAGGCATACAAAATATTCAGCAAAGGTATGGCTCAGTGCGGGTTTCCACTGCACAACGCCAGCAATTCTCCCAGCAAACTCTGGCCCGCTGCCCCCAAACCACTGCGGCCATACAGGGCCAATCGCACGCCATGAACAGGCGGCAAGCCACTCTCCGGGCCGAGTATGCGATGGCCCGGTTGCAACACCCGCTCCGGCAACAGGCTGATGCCCAAGCCTGCCGCCACCGCTGAACACACGCTGGCCAGGCTGGCACTGGAGTAGCCGATGCGCCAACGCCAGCCGGCCCGCTCAAGATGGTGAAGCATGTCGTTGCGGTACAAGCCGCCCACCGGGAAAGCCACCAGCGGCAGCGGATCGCGGCCCAGCGCCGGGGTGCTCAGGCTGTCGACCCAATACAAGGGCTCCGGCCACGACGCTACACAGTCGTCGCTGTCGCCCATCTGCTTGACCAGCAACACATCGAATTCACCGCCCCGGTACTGGCGCTGCAATTCAGGGCCCAGACCGCTGGTGACTTCCAGCCGCACCCGTGGATAGGCCACGACAAACGCTGAAAGCAGCGGCATCAGGCGCTCGGCGGCAAAGTCCTCCGGCACGCCAAGGCGCAACACACCGTCGCTCTGCTGGTTGATCAGCACGTCGGCGGCTTCTTCGTGCAGTGCGAGAATGCGGCGCGCATACGCGAGCAGACGCTCACCCTCGGCGGTAGCCACCACGCGGCGCTGGTCGCGGTCCAGTAACTGACAAGCCACTGCGTCTTCAAGCCGGCGGATCTGCTGGCTGACAGTGGACTGGGTCAAATGCAGGCGCTCGGCGGCGCGGGTGAAATTGCCGCAGTCCACCACGGCGACAAAACTGCGCAACAACACGGGATCGAACAACGTCATCACCATTGCGTTTGCCACTGATTGGCATGTTTATATTTAATTTCAGCATACCCCGCTGCCTGACCATACTTCACCTTTCATCGCGCCCGGGGGCTTGTATGACCAACGATCAACCACACCTGCAACGCGCTATCGCCTTGGCCCGCGCCAACGTCGTCCAAGGCGGCCGACCCTTCGGCGCGGTGCTGACGCGCAGCGGTGAAGTGCTGGTGGAAGCCGTGAATGAGATCCACCTGACCCAGGACCCCACCGCCCACGCCGAGCTGCTGGCGATCCGTGCAGCGAGCCGCCAACTGGGTGCACGCCTGGACGGCTGCGTGATCTACGCCAGCGGCCAGCCTTGCCCGATGTGCCTGAGCGCCATGTACCTGTGCGGTGTAGAACGGGTGGTGTTTGCCGCCAGTAACGAAATGGCCGAGCCGTTCGGCCTGTCGACCGCAGCCATCAGCCAACAGGTTGGCTTGCCCATCGGTGCGCAACGCCTGCCCATCCAGTACCTGCCCGACAGCGCAATGACAGCGTTGTATCACCAGTGGAAAACCCTGCATGACCCTGAATAAATCCCTCGCTGGCTGGGGCCTGCTGGTGGTGCTCGGCCTGAACCTGCGCCCGATCCTCAGCTCCATCAGCCCGCTGCTCGGCGAGATTCGCCAGGCCACCGGGCTGAGCTTCCAGAGCAGCGCCTTGCTCACCAGCCTGCCGGTGATCTGCATGGGGCTGGTGGCACTGGTCGGCGTGCGCGTGGAAGCGCGCTTGGGTGAACGTCGCGGCATCGCCCTGGGCTTGTTGATGATTTTGCTGGCGTGCCTGACGCGCTGGTTGATGGGCCAGGCTTCGGCGCTGCTGGTTACCGCACTGCTCGGTGGCGCGGGCGTGGCGTTGATCCAGGCGCTGGTGCCAGCGATGATCAAGCGCGAATTTCATCACCGCGTGCCGGTGGCGATGGGCGTGTATTCGGCCTCGCTGATGGCCGGTGGTGGGCTGGCGGCGCTGCTTAGCCCTGTGGTGGCCATGCATTTCCAGCAATGGCAGGCGGGCCTGGGGGTGTGGTTGTTGCCGGCGCTGGGGGCATTGCTGCTATGGGCCTGGCTGCCGCTGGGTGCCGCGCGAAATCCACAACAGGCACCTGCGTTCAAAGGGTTGCGCAACCAGCGTGCCTGGCTGCTGGCGCTGTATTTCGGCCTGGTCAATTGTGGCTACATGAGCATGGTCGCGTGGCTGCCCGCCTACTATCAACAACTGGGTTGGGGCGTGCTGCCCAGCGGGTCGTTGCTGGCGTTCATGACCATCTTCCAGGTGATCGCCGCATTGCTGATGCCGGTGCTGGCACAGCGCGGCATTGACCGGCGCCCGTTGCTGAGCATCAGCCTGCTGGCGCAAACGGTCGGCTACCTCGGCCTGCTGATGGCGCCACAGCAATTCCCGCACCTGTGGGTGGCGCTGATCGGCTTCGGCCTGGGCGCATGTTTCGCCCTGAGCCTGCTGCTGACCCTCGACCACCACCGCGACCCACGCCAAGCCGGGCAGCTGGCGGCGTTCGTGCAAGGCGTGGGGTTTCTGATCAATGCACTTTCGCCGTGGCTGACCGGCTGGTTGCGCGAACTCACCGGCAACTTCGTCAGCGCCTGGGTGGTGCTGACGGTGACCGTGGTAGCGATGCTGCTGGTGACGCGGGTGTTCAGCCCGGCCACCTATCGCACTGACCTAGAAGTCGTAGCGCCCAGTCACGCCTAGGGTGCGCGGCGTGCCCAACAGGCCCTCGTAACCGCCGTTTCCGCCGGTCCACAGGGTGGTGTAGTAGGTTTTGTCGAAGGCGTTTTTCAGCCACAGCGACACGTCCCACTGCCCTTGGTCATAATTGCCGCGCAGGCCGGTCGACAGGTTGACCACCGCGTACGCCGGGATCTGCCCATAGTCGGAATCTTCCACCGTGCCCACCGCCTTGGAACGGAACGCGTAGCTGCCGGTGACGTAGGGTTCCAAACCGTTAGCCAGGTTCCATTTGTATTCGCCGTTGGCGTTGGCGATCCACTTGGACGCGCCCACTACTTGATGGCCCGTGAGGTCGCAGGACGCCGGTGCACCAGGGCGCAAGCTGGTTTCGGGTGGGCACGGCGCATCCTTGTACGACAGGTAGCTCACATCGTTGAACGAGCCGTTGATATTCAGGGTCAGGCCCTTGATCGGCACCAGGGTGCTTTCCACTTCCACGCCCCGCGAACGCACGGAACCGGCGTTGGTCAGGTACTGCACGCGGTTGTCCTGGTCGTAGGCGTTGGTCTGGTAGCCGTTGACCTGGGTCCAGAACAGGTTGGCGTTGAGTTGCAGGCGGCGGTCCCACAACGTGCTCTTGAAACCCAGCTCGGCGTTGTTGGCGCGCTCGGTGCCGATCAGTAACGAGTCGGCCCCGGCCGTTGGCGCAGACCCCACTGCCAGGTTGACCCCACCAGACTTCTCGCCGTGGGACAGCGTCGCGTAGCCCAGCAGGTTGTCATTGAAGTGATAACTGAGGTTGAGCAGCCCCGAAGGGGTGGCGCTGTACTGCGTCAGGTCGCCCGAGTCATACGCCCCGGTGCGCCCACGCCGTGCAGTGGCAGCCGCACCGCTCACCGCAGCGCCGCCCAGCGGGGCATTGCGCGTGACCCAGGCGCTTTTTTCTTCGTAGGTGCCGCGCAGGCCGGCAGTGAAATCCAGACGCTCGGTGAGGTGCCAGGTGCCTTGGGCGAACAACGCAAAACTATCGGTGCGGATATGCCCGTTGCCGACGCTGCTCACATTGCTCAAAGCGCCGGCTGGCGTGCCGTTCCAGATATCGGCCTTGGGGCCGTAATAAGCGAAGGATTTGTTGTCCAGGTCGGAGCCGAAGTAATAGGCGCCGAGCACGTAATCGAAGAAGCCGCCGGTAGGCGATGCCAGGCGGAACTCCTGGGACCACTGTTTATCTTCCACCGAAACCCCGGCGTTATACGACGCCGGTACGTTGAGGCCGTCATCATTGCGTGGGGTGAAATTCCACCACCGATAGGCACTCACCGACGTCAGGGTGAAGTCGCTTGGCAGCGTCCAGTTGGCCTCCAGCGAGGTACCACCCTGGAACACGGTGACATGCTGGTCGTTGTCCAGGTTGACCTTGCGATGGGTGCCATCCACCAGGGTCGCCCCCGCTGCGTTGGCCCGGGATTGATACAGGTTGGTGCCATTGATGGTCGGCCCGGTGCTGTACAACACGCGGGTGCCGGCGCTGGAATCTTCTTCGTTGTAGTCACCGATCCAGCGCAGGTTGAACGCCTCGTTGGGCTTGTACAACAGTTGCCCGCGAAAGCCCTGGCGCGAACCGCCGTTAAGCTCATGGCCGTCGTGCTCGTTCTTGATGTCGCCGTCGCTGCGGGTGCGATAGGCCGAGAAGCGTCCTGCCAGGTCCTCGGTGAGTGGGCCGGAGATCGTGCCCTTGGTCTGGAAATAACCGTCCTCGCCCAGAGAGGTTTCGATGCTGCGCTCCGGGGTAAAGCTCGGTGCGCGAGTACTGATGTTGATGACCCCGGCGGTGGTGTTCTTGCCGAACAACGTCCCTTGCGGGCCACGCAGTACTTCAAGCTGCTCGATGTCCATCAGGTCGAACACCGCCATGCCCGGGCGCCCGAGGTAGACGTTGTCGATATACAACCCCACGCTGCCTTCCAGGCCATCGCTGGCCGGGTTGTTGCCCAGGCCGCGAATCGACACGCTGGACTGGCGCGCGTGCATGTAGGCGACGTTGACGCTGGGCACCAGTTGCTGCAAATCCTGGATGCGGTACACCCGCTGGGTTTCCAGCGCCTGCCCACCGACCACGCTCATGGGCGTCGGCACGGCCTGGGCACTTTCGGTACGCCGCCGGGCGGTCACGGTGACGGTTTCCAGTTGGCCACTGGCGCTTTCGCCCTTGCCGGCAGGCGCGGGTGTTTCAGCGGCCTGGGAAGGCGACCAACTGCTGCTACCGGCCACCAGCATCGCCAGCGGCAAGGACTTGAACAGACTCATAAGCGGCTCCAGAACCCGGAGATATCCGTCGCCAGATATTCCTAAAGGTTATTTATTTATGTTTTTACGAACATTTACTGCATAAGAGATAGCCTTTATAAGGAGTCGACCTAATGCATAGCCAATGCATTTCCCGGATATTTTTGATGTGAAAAATGCATATCGATCTGCGCCAGCTTCGCCACTTCATCGCCCTCGCCGAGCAACGCAGTTTTGTCGCGGCAGCCTTGGCCGTGAACCTGTCGCAGTCGGCGTTCAGTCGCAGCATCCAGGCCCTTGAACACAGTGCCGGCTGCCAGCTGGTAGACCGTGGCCGCAAGGACCTGGCGCCCACCAAGCAAGGTCAGGTACTGCTTGAACATGCCCGGCGCCTGGTCAGCGGCGCCCAACAATTGGCCAACGAGATCAGCCAGTTCAACGGCCTGGAAGCCGGCGAACTGCGCTTCGGCTGCGGCCCGGCCCCGGCAGGTGGGTTGATCCCGCGCGCCATCGGCAGTTTCATCGGGCGCTACCCCAAGGCCCGCGTGCAGTTCCAGGTGGATGACTGGCAAAGCCTGGGCAAACGCCTGCTCAGCGAAGAGTTCGAATTCTTCGTCGCCGACACTCGCCACTTCGAAGCCAACCCCGACTACCACACCCACCGCCTGCGCCCACGCCGCTGGTATTTCTGCTGCCGCGCCGGCCACCCCCTGGCCGGCCGCGAAAGCATCCGCGCCGATGAACTGATGAGTTATCCGCTGGCGGTCACCATTCGCCCGCCGAACCTGCGCAAGGTCATCGTCGACCTCAGCGGCCGGCCCGATTACCAACCCAATGTGGAGTGCGAAAACGGCTATAGCCTGATGGGTGTGGTGCTGCGCTCGGACGCCATTGGCATCGTCAGCGCCAACAGCGATGTGCTGCACATGGCGCGGGGCGAGCTGGTGTGTTTGAAAATCGATGGCCTGGATGAAAACCTGGAGGAGCGTTACACCCGCTACGGGATTGTCAGCCGTGCGGGGTATCGTTTGTCGCCGTTGGCGGAGGCGATGATTGAGCAGATCAAGGAGATTGATGAGAGGGACGAGGATGCTTATGCGTTGGAAAATATTGCGGTCTGAGTCAGTGGTGAACGGAGGCCCGCCACCTCCTATGGGAAGACCAGACCCACATAGCCTTTCTCTCCATATTTCCCAACACGCCGGGGTTCAGTGTCGTTATCCCCAAAACCCATCACGGCAGCTACGCGTTTGCCGAACCGGACACCGTGCTGTGTGACTTGGTCATCGCAGCCAAGAAGACGGCGCAGCTTTTGGACGAAGCGCTAAAAGGTGTGGCTAGAACGGGCATGATTCTGGAGGGTTACGGCGTCGATCATCTGCACGCCAAATTATTCCCGATGCACGGGACCGGGGAAGACGATAAAGAGCTGGCAGAGCTGGCTGCTCACATCAGGTCCTTCGCCGAGTAAGCCCGCTCCCACAATTTGATCGCGGAGTGTCAGGTAGATGGGCGTCGGCTGGCGGGCCGGCTTCCCCATTTGAAATGCATTCCCCTGTGGGAGCTGGCTTGCCTGCGATGGCGCCAGCAGCCACACCCATGCATTCCCTGCATAAAATCCAGACCTCAAATGCACTTGCCAGCACACCCTGCGAACGGCGAAAAAACGCTCCTGTCCTTCGTCCGGTAAACCTCCATGTCTGACCCCAAACCCGTGCGCAATGTGCTCTACATCATGTGCGACCAACTGCGCCGCGATTACCTGTCGTGCTACGGCCATGCCCATCTGCACACCCCCAATATCGACCGCCTGGCCGCTGCCGGTGTGCGTTTCAGTCGGGCCTATACACAAGGCACCATCTGCGGGCCGTCGCGCATGTCGGCCTATACCGGGCGTTACGTCAGTAGCCACCAGGTGGCGTGGAACGCCGTGCCGCTGCCGCTGGAAGAACTGACGATCGGTGATTACCTGCGCCCCCACGGCATCCGCACCGCGCTGGTGGGCAAGACCCACGCCACGCCGAACGTGGAGGCGTTACAACGCCTGCATATAGACCCCGACAGTGCCCAGGCCGAGCCGCTCAATGAGGTGGGCTTTGACGCGTACCTGCGCCACGACGGCATCTACCCCGACAGCCCGCTGTTCGACGACAAACGCGAGTCGGCGCCCTACACCCACTACCTGCGCGAGCAAGGCTACGGTGGTCGCAACCCCTGGCATGAATGGGCCAACGCCGCCCAAGACGAAGACGGTGAGATCCTCAGCGGCTGGCACATGCGCAACGCGGGCAAGCCTGCACGGGTGGCCGAACAACATTCGGAGACCGTCTACACCACCGAGCGCGCCATCGACTTTATCGGCGAGCAGGGGCAGCAGCCATGGTGCCTGCACCTGTCGTACATCAAGCCGCACTGGCCCTACATCGCCCCGGCGCCCTATCACGCGTTGTACGGCGCCGAGCATATCCAGGCGCCGATTCAACCTGAACACACCAGCGATCACCCGGTGTACCAAGCGTTTCGACAACACCAGGAGAGCCTGAATTTTTCCCGGGATGAAGTACGCCTCACGGTGATTCCCACGTACATGGGCCTGATCAAACAAATCGACGATCAACTCGGGCGGCTGTTTGATTTCATGCAAAGCACTGGCCGCTGGGACGACACGCTGATCGTGTTCACCAGCGATCATGGCGACTTCCTCGGCGATCATTACCTCGGTGAAAAAGAGTTTTTGCTGGAGCCTGCGGTGGGTGTTCCCTTGATCGTGCGCGACCCACGGGCCAGTGCCGATGTCAGCCGTGGCAGCGTGGACGCACGCCTGGTGGAAACCATCGACGCCCTGCCCACCTTCCTCGACGCTCTGGGCCTGCCCGCCGCCGACCATCGCCTCGAAGGCCGCTCGCTGATCCCACTGCTGCACGGCGAGCAACCCACCTGGCGCCACTACGCCATTGCCGAATACGACTACGCCTTCCAGGCCCCGGCCCGGGAACGCCTGGCGCAGCCCATCGACCGTTGCCGCATGACCATGGTGCGCAGTGAGCGCTGGAAGTACCTGGCCTATGACGGCTTTCGCCCGCAGCTGTTCGACCTGGAAAACGACCCGCAGGAAATCCACGACCTGGGCAGCGATCCCGCCTATGCACAGGTGCGCGAGACTCACTTGGGTTATCTGTTCGAATGGCTGCGCGGGTTGAAGCGGCGTACCACCATCAGCCACACCGAGATCGAAGTGCGCGGGCAATGGTTTCGCTATGGGGAGCCGGAGGCGGAAAAAGTCGTGCAAATCGGGGTCTGGTAGAACGACACAGGTTTAAATGTGGGAGGGGGCTTGCTCCCTCCCACATTTTGATCTCCAACTGGCTTAGAGTCCTTTGGTGGTCTGACTGCGCTGCCCCTGCACACCCACCGGCACATCACCCTTGAGCGTGACCCGGCGCACGATGCGCTCTTGGGTGCCATAGTCGTCCACCGCGTAATGCTGGGTGGCGCGGTTATCCCAGATCGCCACGTCCCCGGTATTCCAGCGCCAGCGTACGGTGTTTTCCAGGCGGGTGACGTGACCTTGCAACAGGTTGAACAACTGTGCCGACTCCGCCTGGGAATAGCCTTTCAGGCGCTTGACGAAGTGCCCCAGCAGCAAGGTTTTCTCACCGCTGACCGGGTGCACCCGCACTACCGGGTGTTCGGTTTCGTACACCGTGGAAGTGAAGACCTTGCGGTATTCCTCCAGCTTCTCCACCGCCACATCCGGCTTGCGTGCGGCGTAGTCGTATTCGTTGCTGTGCACTGCCCATAGGTGATCAGCCAATGCACGCAGCTCGACGCTGAGGTCGTTGTATGCGGCAGCTGTGTTGGCCCAGACGGTGTCGCCACCGGACGCTGGCGCCAGCACCGAACGCAGGATCGAGGCCTTTGGGTAGGCGTCGACGAAGGTCACGTCGGTATGCCAAGAGTTGGCGCGCTGGCCACGGGTGCCATCCAACTCCATCAGAAAGCGCGTACCGTCGCGCACCGGCACCGTAGGGTGTGCAATCGGCTCACCAAGCAGGTGGGCGAAGGCTTCCTGGCTCTGGTCATCGAGATGGGTTTGCTCGCGGAAGAAAATGACCTTGTACTGCACCAGTGCCTGCTGGATGGCCTCGACGGTGGCGGCATCCAGGTCACCGGATAGTTTGATGCCACGGATCTCGGCGCCGATACGACCGGCCACCGGGTGGATGTCGAGCGCGTGGGCGATGGGTTGAACAGCTAATGCGGCGTTGCTCATTGTGATGACCCTCATGTGCCTGCTGATGGTGGAGATGCTTTCCAGCAACGCTCTATCCATATGCATTTTAGATCTAGCAAATGAATCAATGCTTCGTTGACGGAATAAGAGCTTGCATTTAAAACCTCAGCTTGCTTAGTCGCAAATGCCTTCGACCTATTTTTAAAATGCCGGGAAAGCATATGGATCTTCGCCAACTGCGCTACTTCATCGCCCTCAACGAACACCGCAGTTTCGTGCGTGCCGCAGACGCCATGGGCATCACTCAGCCGGCGTTCAGCCGCAGCATCCAGGGGCTGGAACAGGAGTTTGGCTGCGTGCTGGTGGACCGTGGCCACAAGGACCTGCGCCCTACACCGGAAGGCCAGGTGGTGCTGCAACATGCCCTGAGCCTGGTGCATGGCGCAGCGCTGCTGAGCAGTGAAGTGACGCGCATGACCAAGCTCGACGCCGGCGACCTGCGCTTCGGCTGCGGCCCGGCGCCCGCCGCGAAACTGGTGCCGGATGCGGTGGCGCGATTTATCAACGCCCACCCGAAAATCCGCACGAGTTTCCAGGTGGACAACTGGGAAACCCTCAGCCGCAGCCTGAGCCGTGAAGAGATCGAATTCTTTATCGCCGACATCCGCCAGTTCGAAGCCGACCCGAATTTCCAGACCCGCGCACTGACACCCAAGCGCGGCGTCTTTTTCTGCCGCCCCGGGCACCCGTTGCTGGCCAAGGACAGCCTGTCGACCAACGATATGTTCGACTATCCGCTGGCCGCGCCGCTGATCTCCCAGGGCATTCGCAAACTGCTGGCGAACCTGAGTGGGCGCATGGATTTTTCCCCGAGCATCCAGACCGAGCACTTCCCGGCGCTGGTGAAGATTGTGCTGCAATCCAACGCCATCGGCGTGGGCACCGAGGAAGCGTTCGCCGAGGATGTGGCCAGCGGTTCGCTGGTGCTGCTGCACTGGCGCAACCTGCCACAGAACATGGAGACCATGAGTGCGCGTTGCGGGATTGTCAGTCGCACTGGGTCGCGGTTGTCGCCGGCGGCGAAGGCGATGATTGAGGTGTTGGTGGAAGTGGATAGCCAGCAGGTAAGTGTGGCGGTTTGAAGGGCCTCATCGCAGGCAAGCCAGCTCCCACATTTGAGCGGTGAACACATTCAAGTGTGGGAGCTGGCTTTCCTGCGATAGCGATAGCCCAAGCACCGAAAAACTCAGAGCCCCGCCGCCACCAACCCCGGCGCCACCCAATCACTCACCTGAAACGACTTGCGAATCAACTTCTCCTTCGAGGCCAAATTCACCGCGTCCTGCAATTTGCCCAGAAACACCGGGTCCAGGGTCGAGGGGAAAATCTCACTGAGTTTCTGGTCTTTCAAATCATTGGTCAGGATCACCGGCGGGTAGCTGGCCAGCCCGGAAACCAACGCGATGTAGGCTTGCTTGTTGTTGTCATCGGTCAACCACTGCACCGCCTGCTGCTGGGCCTTGAGCAGCTTGGCCACAGCATCTGGGTGTTCGTCGACAAACTTGGCGCTGCCCACCAGCACGGCCTGGATGCTGCCGGCATCGCCCAGGTCCTTGGTGGTCAGCGGTATTTCTGCCAAGCCTTTGGCCTGCAACGCCGTGAGAGTGGAACCGCCCCAGGTTGCGTCAATCTGCTTGGCGGCCAGCGCAGCGCTGGCGGCATTGAAGTCCAGGTTGATGACCTTCAAATCCTTTTCACTCAAGCCCTGGCTGGCCAATGCACTGTCGAACGACAACTGGCTGGCCGTGCCGCGGAACACTGCGACACGTTTGCCCTTGAGGTCTTGCAGCGTCTTGATGCCAGAGCCCGGCACCACGCCGAGGTAGTGCTTCACACCACGCGCGGTGGCGCTAAGCAGGCGAGTATCCAGGCCATTGGAGCGGCCGATGATCGCCGCCAGGTCACCCAGATAGGCAAGGTCCACCTGGCCATTGGCGAAGGCTTCATTGATCACAGGGCCCGCGCCCTTGAAGTAATTCCACTGGATCTTGATGCCTTGGTCGGCAAAGGCTTTTTCATAGATTTGCTGTTCACGCAAAACGTCGGTGATGCCGCCGCCACTGTGCTGGCTACCGGCACTGAGGTCTGGCACAGCAATGCGAATTTCCTTGAGGTCAGCGGCATGCACCAGCCCGGCCAGGGCGGTACCGGCGAACAGGCTGATCAGACGTTTGAAGGGCAGTTTCATAAGCGCAGCTCCTGGTGGGCGACGGTCGCCTGGGGAGCAAAAAATAGGCACAGCATGAACAAAACTTTAAATACTATAAATGCACAATTTAATATCTTTTTGGACTATGCGAGCGAATACACAGGCTCCAGAGCGGTATGCATGAATAGCATCGAAAATATTCTTCGAATGCATTGGATGCGTGGAGAGCTGAGGCTTTAAATGATTTCTCTTATCTCGCAATCATCTTGATTACGTTTTTATAAGATCGAAATCACATAATGCATTTGGCGACACGGAGGTCTTCCATGGCCCGGATTTCACTTTTGAGCCTACCTCTGCCGGCCCCGTCCAACGGCAGAATGCCGCGTTGGCCGCAGTTGGGTCAGCGCCTGTTGCCGTGGCTGCTGCCGCTCACGTTGTTTGCCCTATGGTGGTTGGCCAGTCGCAATCACTGGATGAGCGAACAGATTCTGCCCGCCCCCGCCCTGGTGTGGAGCAGTGCAGTGGAGCTGGCCGGTGGCGAGTTATGGAGCCATCTTGCGATCAGCTTGCAGCGCCTGTTCTGGGGCCTGCTGGCCGGTATCGGCGTGGGCGCGATACTCGGCGCAATCCTGGGTTTCAGCGCCCGCGCCGAGCGTTTGGTATTCCCCACGTTCAGCGCGCTGTCGCAGGTCCCGACCCTGGCGTGGATTCCGCTGTTCATGGTGTTTTTCGGCATTGGCGAAACCTTGAAACTGGTGGTGCTGGTCAAGGCCATTGTGGTGCCCGTAACCCTGCACACCCTGGTGGGCGTGCGCGATGCCCAGCCCAACCTGCGCGAAGCCGCCCGCGTGTTGCGCCTGCCCACCCACTTGCTGATCCGCCGCCTGATCCTGCCCGCTGCGCTACCGGCGTTCATGGCCGGGGTACGCCTGGCCCTGGCGGCGGGCTGGACGTCGTTGCTGGCCGTGGAGTTGCTGGCCTCCAGCGAAGGCATCGGCTACCTGATGGTGTGGGCGCGCCAGTTGTTCATGCTCGATATTGTCTTTGTGTGCATCGTGGTCATCGGCGTGCTGGGTGTGGTGATGGACCGCGGCATCGGTTGGCTGGATCGCAAGTGGGTGCACTGGCCCCATCCGGCTACAGCGCAGATCCGCCGCGGGCCACGCTATGAAGGCTGGCAACGCTTGCAACCGTGGCTGTTGCCGCTGCTATTGCTGGCGTTGTGGCAAGTGGCGACGCAACAGGGTTGGGTCGACCCGAACATTCTGGTCAGCCCCCAAGCGGTGCTGCAAACCACCGTGGCGGGCGTGCTGGATGGCAGCCTGACCACGGCGTTGGGCAAAAGCCTTGGGCGGGCCGTGGGCGGCTTGCTGCTCGGCGGCAGCCTGGGCTTTGCCGTGGGCTTGTGGCTGGGGCTGTCGCGGCGCAGTGAGCGGGTACTCGGCCCGACCCTGGCCGCGCTGCGCCAGATCGCGATTTTCGCCTGGGTGCCGCTGCTCACTGCCTGGTTCGGCCTGGGGGAACTGGCCAAGTGGGTGTTTATCGCCCTCGCGGCGTTCTTCCCGCTGTTTATCGCCACCCAGCGCAGCGTGCTCAACCTGTCGCCGCAACTGCGTGAGGCGGCGCAAGTGCTGCGCCTGAGCCTGTGGCAACGCCTGCGTCGTCTGGTACTGCCGGGGGCCGCGGCGGGGATTTTTGCCGGCCTGCGCCTGAGCCTGATCTACGCCTGGATGGGCACCATCGGCGCGGAATATTTCATGCCCTCGGACGGCGGCATCGGCAGCCTGATGATCGGCGCCCAACAGTTGCTGCGCATGGACCTGATCATGAGCGGTATGCTCCTGGTCGGCCTCACCGGCGCCGCCCTCAACCTGATCGGCCAACGCATCGAAACCCGTGCCACCCGCTGGAGACACGCATGAACGCACCAATTGTCAGCTTTAACCATGTGGGCAAAAGCTTCGACGTCGACGGCTTCGAACTGGAAGCCATCCGCGAATTCAACCTGCAGATTGCCGAAGGGGAATTCGTCGCGATTGTCGGCGCCAGCGGTTGCGGCAAGTCCACCCTGCTGCGTCTGCTGGTGGGGCTCGACACACAATATCGCGGTGAGATCCAGGTTGATGGCAAGGCCGTCAGCGGTATCGGTGGCGAGCGCGGCATCGTGTTCCAGGAGCATCGCCTGTTTCCCTGGCTGACCGTGGCGCAGAACATCGGCCTGGGCCTGGTCAACGAGCCGCTGAATGAGGCCGAGCGCAACCGACGCATCAGCGATTTTATCGAGCTGGTGGGCCTGACTGATTTCACCCGCGCCTACCCCCACCAACTCTCCGGCGGCATGGCCCAACGAGTGGCAATTGCCCGTGGCCTGGTGGCCAGCCCACGCATCCTGTTGCTGGACGAACCGTTCGGCGCCCTGGATGCACTGACTCGCCAGCAGATGCAGGACGAACTCCTGGCCATTCGCGCCCGCGCCAGGATCACTACGGTGCTGGTCACCCATGATGTGGAAGAGGCGATTTTCCTCGCCGATCGCGTGGTGGTGATGGAGCCCCGGCCGGGGCGCATCAAGCAGGTGGTGGACATCACCCTGCCCCACCCGCGCCAGCGCAGCAGCTTTGAATTCCACCAACTGCGCGAAGAGCTGCTGCATGAATTGATCAGTGATGACCACTACCAGCCGCCGGTGCGCGAGCAGATCCGCGACCTGCCCCTGGCGTTCATCGCTTGCTGAAAGCGAGTTTGACGGCCGGCTGCTCCTGGCGCTCAAACCGATTGGCCCGGGCGAAGGTGCCGAAATCATTGAAGCGCACGCCCATCTGGGCCATGACCTTATGCGCCACCTTGACGGTCATCTGGCGAATGTAGAAGGGCTCCTTCACCACAAAGTGATGGATGCCATGGGTGCTGCCGAAGTTGAAGCAGAACGCCTGCAACGGCCACAGCCACCAGGGGTTCAATACCTGGGTCTGCTGGATCACGTTGCCCAGTTCCACATCGCCGTAGTAGTGCATGTTGGAGCTGACAAAGTGCAGGCAGAACGTACGCAATACGTTGGGGCCGATGATCACCACTGCAGCGATGTCGATCACCTGCATCATCTGCAAGGTGCCGGCCGACCACATGATCGGCGCGCCCAACAGGCTGGCGATGCCGTTGGCGGCATGAAAGCCCAGGAAGACGTACCAGGCGCCCCAATGCAGCAGTGCCAGCGGGGCATACACCAGCACCACGCGCTTGAGGATGCTGAGCTTGTGTGCCCAGGTCTTGGCCCGCAGCATTCGGATCAAGGCCGACATCATGTTGTCGCCCACCATCAGCAAGCGCGCAACCCCCCAGGGCTCGCCGTTGGTAATGGCGCGCTCTTCCATATCGGCCTCCGTGCCGGAGACCTTGTGATGGTTGAGGTGCAAATGCCGGCGTATCCACGGGTTGATCGTGCTTGGCCGTGCCAGCCATACCAGGCCCATCATCAGGTTGTGGGGCAGGCGCTGCTTGCGAAAGTACATGCTGTGAATCAGGTCGTGCTCCAACTCGTGGGTCAGTGAAGCAAAGAACGCATTGAGCAGCAGGCACGCCCACCAGGCCAGGTGACCGCTGATATAGAGCGCCGCCGAGCCGAGCATGCCCAACAAGGCAAACGCCAGGATGCCCGCGCCCAGGGCGTCCTGATGCAGCAGCCAGGGATGGCGCTGGCGCAATCGCGCGCCCTCGGCCAGCACCACCTCACGGATATGCGCTGAACGTTGTTGTGCGTTCATCTGTTGGGGGCTTGCAGAAGTACCGTCCATGCTTCCATCCTCTTGTACATTGATGTGTCCATCCTGCCCTAAGCGATCGGGCAGGATGCTAGCCTCGGACGCCAACCTGTTGACCGCAAGCGCCAATCGCCATGACCGAACCCACTTCCCTCGCCAGTTGGACCCGCGCCCTGCGCAAGCAGCTCGACGCCCTGGGCCTGAACAGCGCAGCGCTGTGCGCCGAGGCTGGGCTCGACCCGCAGCAGATGGACGACCCCAACGCACGCTATCCGTTGTCGGCCACCACGCGCCTCTGGCAACTGGCGGTGCAGGCCAGCGGTGATCCGGCGATTGGCTTGCGGGTGTCGCGGTTCGTCAGCCCCACCACCTTTCACGCCCTCGGTTATGCCTTGGTGGCCAGCGGCAGCTTGCGCGAGGTGTTCGAGCGCATCGTGCGCTATCACCAGGTGGTCAGTGACGCCCTGAGCCTGGAGCTGACCCGCCATGGCGACGCGTACCACTTTCGCCTGCTCCAACCCCAAGGCAGCCCCGCGCCGGCGCCGGAGGCCATCGACGCCTTCGTGGCGATCTATGTGCGCACTTGCCGCAACCGCCTGGGGCGTGACTACGCGCCGTTGGCCGTTTATCTAAGGCGCCCGGAACCCGCCGACCCCACGCCGTGGCATACGGTCTTGCGCTCGCCGGTGTTTTTTGCCGCCGACGAAGACCGCCTGGAGTTCGCTGCGCACGACTTCGACAGCCATCTCGACGACGCCAATCCGGAATTGGCCGAACACAATGAAACCGTGCTCAAGCGCACCCTCGCCCATCTGCAACCACTGACCTGGGAGCGCAAGGTGCGCGCCGTCATCGAGGCGCAATTGCCCGATGGCGAGCCGAGTGCCGAACGCGTTGCCCAGGCCTTGCACCTGAGCTTGCGCAGCTTGCAGCGCCACCTGGCGGATGAAGGCTGTCGGTTTGATGCGCTGCTCAATGAGTGCCGGCAGAACCTGGCGTTGCTGCACCTGAGGGATCCGCAGTGTTCGTTGGCCGAGATCAGCCATTTGCTCGGGTTTGCCGATACCAGCAGTTTCAACCGGGCGTTCAAACGCTGGACAGGGATGACGCCCGGGCAATTTCGGGAGGGGTTGCGGTAGGAGGATTTTTCAGTGGCTGTGATGGCCTCATCGGGGGCAAGCCCCCTCCCACACTGAACTGTGAACGCGGTCAAATGTGGGAGGGGGCTTGCTCCCGATAGCGGTCGCCAGGCAATCAGCGCCCACGATCCCGGCGCAATACTTTCCTCACCCGTGCCACCAACACCTTGGCGTCAAACGGCTTGAGCAGGTAATCATCCTCGTGCAGCTCCAACCCCCGCAATCGGTCCTCAATGCCGCCCGGCGTGGTCAAAAACAAAATCGGCGTTTTGCCGCGTTGGCGAATCGCCTGCTGCAATTTCCAGGCGTTCAAGCCCGGCAGCATCACATCCAGAATCACCAGCTCGTACACAGAGCTTTCCACAAACCGCTGCGCCGCCATGCCGTTGGCCGCAACTTCCACAGAGAAGCCGGCCTCGCTCAGACCCTGGGCCATAAGCTGCGCCAGTTGCGGCTGGTCTTCCACTAACAACACCTGCATGTCTTTCCTCTGGGTTTGATTACAAACCTGTCATCCAATTGTGCGGCTTTTGTCCGCGTCCACTGGCTACCGTGAGCACCTGCCTCCTGGAGCCACAAACATGTATCGCACCGCTTTGTTCTTGAGCCTCGCTGTGACCACCACTGCCCAGGCCACGCCACAACTGCCGCGCCACGCCGAGCTGGATTTGCGCACCGCACGCCAACTGGCCGACGCCAGCCTGGCCCATTGCACGGCTGCGCTGACGGTACTTGATCGCGGCGGCAACCTGCTGCTGGGCCTGCGGGCTGACGGTGTCGGCCCGCACAACAGCCTCGCCAGCCAGCGCAAGGCGTACACGGCGCTGTCGAGCAAAACCCCAACCCGGCTATTCGCCGAGCGAGCCCGCACCAACCCCGAGGCTGCCAACCTTAACAGCTTGCCCGAGTTGCTGTTGCTCGGCGGCGGCGTGCCGCTGTTCGCTGATGCTGAACTGGTCGGCGCGCTGGGCATCGCCGGTGCCGGCGGCGCTGCGCAGGACGAAGCCTGCGCCGTACAGGCTGCCGAGCAACTGGGCTTGAAAATCACCCCCTGACTTGACCCCTTCCAAAAGGACTTCCCGATGAAAACCCTAAACATGACCCTTGCCGCCCTCAGCCTGAGTAGCCTGTGCAACCTGGCCCTGGCCGCCGGCAACCCGCTGAGCGTACACGTGCTCAACCTGGAAAACGGCCTGCCATCGGCCGGTGTCAGCGTCACCCTGGAACAGCATGTGGGCGATCAGTGGCAATCACTGTCCCAGGGCGTGACCAATCAACAGGGACGCATCGCCGAACTGTTCCCCGCCGACCAGAGCATGAAGCCGGGCGAGTACCGTGTGGTGTTCAAGACCGGCGATTACTACAAGAAGGCCAACCGCGAGACGTTCTTCCCCGAGGTGCCGGTGATTTTCCAGGTCAAGCAGGTCGACCAGCACTACCACATCCCGCTGTTGCTCAGCCCTTACGGCTTCTCCACCTATCGCGGTTCATAGGCCCGCGGCCAGGCGCAGCCCGGCGAGGTCCAGTATCTCGATGGCGCCGTAGCTCAAACCAATGGTGCCCTGTTGCTCCAGCGCCTTGAGCAGACTGTTGATGGTCTGGCGCGACAGGCCCAGCATCGCAGCCAGATCCTCCTGAGGCAGTTGCAACACGCGGCGCGCCTGCTCTATTTCGCCGTAACCCTGGGCGATCATCAGCAACCGATGGGCCAGACGCTTTGAGGCGGGCATCAGGCTTATCTGCTCAATATTGATCAAAGACAGGCGCAGTTTATGGCTCATCAACAGCGCCATATCGCGCCAGAACACCGGTTGTTGTTCAAGAATCTTGAGTATCGCCGCCTGCGGTATCTGCAACAGCGTGCAGGCTCCCGTGGCGAGGGCATCGTGGGTGCGTGGCAGGTTGTCGAACAGGCAGATCTCGCCGAACCAGTGAGGGGTTTCCACCAGGCTCAACACCGCTTCCTTGCCTTGGGCGCTGACAGCACTGATGCGCACCGCCCCTTCCAGCACCGCATACAGGCCACACGGCGGGTCGCCGCGCTTGAACAGAAACTGCCCTGCTGTCAGCACGCGCAACCGCGCTGCGCCCAGCAGGCTACGCTGAAAGTCTGGCGGCAAGTGGCTGAACCACTGACCGCGAACCAACTGCGCGTGCCATTTGCCTGTGTCCATGGGAACTCCGAAGATTGTCGCCCAATTGACAGTTAGGCACCGACTGACAGGGCATGATCAAACATCCTACAGGAGGAACAACAATGAAAAGCCTCGTCGACCACCTCAGTCAATACGCCGCCTACCACCGCGACCCGCGCAATATTGCCAGCCACTTTATCGGTATCCCATTGATCGTGGTTGCCGTGGCCGTGCTGCTGTCACGCCCCGAGTGGGCGGTGGGTGGCCTGTGGGTCTCGCCAGCGGTGATCCTGGCGTTGTTCTCGGCGTGGTTCTACCTGCGCCTGGAACTGGCCCTGGGCGCGCTGATGACGGTGTTGATGGGTCTGTCGGTATGGGCTGGGCATGTATTGGCGGCACAGAGCACGATGGTATGGCTGAGCAGTGGCGTGGGTATGTTTGTGGTGGGCTGGGTGATTCAGTTTGTCGGGCATTACTACGAAGGCAAGAAACCCGCGTTTGTGGACGATGTGTCGGGGCTGATCGTGGGGCCGTTGTTTGTGGTGGCGGAGTTGGCGTTTTTGCTGGGGTTGCGGCAGGACCTGCAAAAGCAGATTGAACAACGTTCAGGCCCGGTGGGACGCCGCGATCTCAAGCCAAGTGAAGTCTAAATGTGGGAGGGGCGGTGCGACGATTCGACTTGCCCCCTCCCACATTGGGTTCTGTATTGAGCTTAAGCTTTTTGCCAGACCTTGGGTTTGAAGAACAGGGTCTCGCCACGCGCCAGCCCGGTGAGGCTGTCGTGGTCTTTCACCACCTCGGCCTCGATCAACTCGCTTTGCCCTTCCACCTTCAAGGTCACGCGAGTCGTTGCACCCAACGGACGAATATCGCGTACCTCGGCCGCATGGTGATCTTCCAGTTCATGCCGCGACAACGACACTTCGTGGGGTCGGAACAGCAGGTGCTTGTCTTCGCCCAAATGCAGGCGGTTCGAATCACCCAGGAAGTGATAAACAAAATCGCTTGCCGGGTTTTCGTAAACATCCCCCGGTGAGCCGATCTGCTCGATCACGCCCTTGTTCATCACCACGATGCGGTCGGCGACTTCCATGGCCTCTTCCTGGTCGTGGGTCACGAAGACCGAGGTCAGGTTGATGTCTTCGTGCAGGCGCGCCAGCCAGCGGCGCAGCTCTTTACGCACCTTGGCATCAAGGGCGCCGAAGGGCTCGTCCAGCAGCAACACTTTCGGCTCTACTGCCAGGGCGCGGGCCAGGGCGATACGTTGGCGCTGACCACCGGAGAGTTGTTCCGGGTAGCGGTCGGACAACCAATCGAGTTGCACCATGTTCAGCAGCTCATGGACCTTGGCCGCGATCTGGCTTTCATTCGGGCGCTGGTTTTTTGGTTTCATGCGCAGGCCGAAGGCGACGTTATCGAACACGGTCATATGGCGGAACAAGGCGTAGTGCTGGAACACGAAGCCGACATTGCGATCACGCACATCGTGGCCGGACACGTCTTCGCCGTGGAACACGATGCTGCCGGCATCCGGGGTTTCCAGGCCGGCGATGATGCGCAGCAAGGTGGTCTTGCCGCAGCCGGACGGGCCCAGCAACGCCACCAGCTCGCCACTCTGGATATCCAGGTTGATGCTGTCCAGGGCCTTGAAGGCGTTGAAGTTCTTGCTGACATTACGGACTTCGATCGACATGACTTATTCCTCACCGGCGCTGTTGCGCAGGCGGTTGATTCGGTTCTCGCTCCACTGCTTGAGCAGCAGGATGAAGAGCGCCAGGATCAGCAACAGGCTGGCCACCGCAAACGCGGCAACATGGTTGTATTCGTTGTAGAGGATCTCGACGTGCAGCGGCAGGGTGTTGGTGACGCCGCGAATGTGCCCGGACACCACCGACACCGCGCCGAACTCGCCCATAGCCCGCGCCGTGCACAGCACCACGCCGTAGATCAGGCCCCACTTGATGTTCGGCACGGTGACATGCCAGAACATCTGCCAGCCATTGGCGCCCAGCAGGCGCGCGGCCTCTTCTTCCTGGGTGCCTTGCTCCTGCATCAGCGGGATCAATTCCCGGGCCACGAACGGCACAGTAACGAAGATGGTCGCCAGCACGATGCCGGGCAAGGCGAACACGATCTGGATGTCATGCTCCTGCAACCACGGCCCGAAGAAGCCCTGGGCGCCGAACATCAGCACGTAGACCAGGCCCGCAATCACCGGTGAAACCGAGAACGGCAGGTCGATCAGCGTGACCAGGATGCTTTTGCCACGGAACGAATACTTGCTTACGCACCAGGCCGCGCTGACGCCGAACACCAGGTTGAGCGGCACCGAAATCAACACGGCGATCACCGTGAGTTTCAGCGCCGACAGCGCGTCCGGCTCAAGGATCGCAGTGAAGAACGAACCGAGGCCATTCTTCAGGCCCTGGGACACCACGATCACCAGCGGCAACAGCAGGAACAGGGCGAACACCAGCCAGCCAAGGCCGATCAGGATACGTCGCGACGTCGCGCTGCCACGGCGGGCAGCGTTGGCCGAGGACGCGGCGGAAATAGACGATTGGGACATGTTCCGCGCCTCCTTATGGACGTTCGATGCGCCGCTGCAACAAGTTGATCAGCAGCAGCAAGACAAAGGAAACCACCAGCATCAGCACGCCAATGGAGGTGGCGCCGCGGTAGTCGTATTGGTCCAGCTTGACCATGATCAGCAACGGCAGGATTTCGGTCTTCATCGGCATGTTACCGGCGATGAAGATCACCGAACCGTACTCACCCACGCCACGGGCGAAGGCCAACGCGAACCCGGTCAGCCAGGCAGGCAACAATGCCGGCACGAGGATATGGCGGAACACCTGCAGTGGCTTGGCGCCCAGGCAAGCGGCGGCCTCTTCGACTTCCCGGGGGATGTCGGCGAGTACCGGCTGCACCGTGCGCACCACGAAGGGCAAGGTCACGAAGGTCAGCGCCAGGGTGATGCCCAAGGGGGTATAGGCGATTTTGAAGCCCAGGTCGGTTGCGAACTGGCCGACCAGGCCGTTAGGCGCATACAGCGCGGTCAAGGCAATACCGGCGACGGCAGTGGGTAAGGCGAACGGCAGGTCGATCATCGCATCGATGATCTTGCGGCCAGGGAAGGTGTAGCGCACCAACACCCAGGCCAGCAGCGTGCCGATCACGCCGTTGATCAGCGCGGCGTACAGCGCGGTGCTGAAGCTCAGCTTCAACGCCGCCAGCACGCGAGGTGCGGAGATGATGTTCCAGAACTGATCCCAGGTGAGTTGAGCGGCGTGTACAAACATCGCCGCCAGCGGGATGAGCACGATCAGGCTGAGGTACACGACGGTGTAGCCCAGCGTCAGCCCGAAGCCGGGTATGACGGGGGAAATACGACGCGACATAAGAGTCCTTGGTTAAAGGGTAGAAACCACTGTAGGAGCGCACTTTTTGTGGCAGCTGGCTTTTCTGTGGGAGCCGGGCTTGCCCGCGATGCAGGCACCTCGGTGTATCAGCCACACCACGGTGATGCTATCGCAGGCAAGCCAGCTCCCACACAAGCCCAGTTCCTACAGAAAGTCAGGCCCCTACAGTTACTTTGGCTTACTGCGCCGTGTAGATCTGGTCGAACACGCCACCGTCGTTAAAGAATTTCGGTTGGGCAGTTTTCCAGCCGCCGAAATCTTTGTCGATAGTCACCAGGTCCAGTTTCGGGAACTGCTGGGCGTATTTGGCGGCTACTTTTGCATCGCGTGGGCGGTAGAAGTTTTTCGCCGCAATCTCCTGGCCGGCCGGGCTGTACAGGTGTTTGAGGTATTCGGTGGCGATCTCGGTATTGCCTTTTTTCTCGGCGTTCTTGTCGACCACAGCCACCGGCGGCTCCGCCAGGATCGACAGGGACGGCACGACAATGTCGAACTTGTCGGCGCCGCCGTCTTCTTTCAAGGCCAGGAACGCCTCGTTTTCCCAGGCCAGCAATACGTCACCCTGACCGTTGTTGACGAAGGTAATGGTAGAACCCCGGGCGCCGGTGTCCAGTACCGGGACGTGCTTGAACAGCTCTTTCACGTATTCCTGAGCCTTGGCTTCGCTGCCTCCGGCCTTGAGGCCATAGGCCCAGGCAGCAAGGAAGTTCCAGCGCGCCCCGCCGGAGGTTTTCGGGTTGGGCGTGATCACCGACACGTCTTTCTTGATCAGGTCGCCCCAATCCTTGATGCCTTTAGGGTTGCCCTTGCGCACCAGGAACACGATGGTCGAGGTGTACGGGGTGCTGGCGTCCGGCAGACGCGTCTGCCAGTTTTCCGGCAGGGTCTTGCCCAGCTTGGCGACTTCATCGATGTCACCGGCCAGGGCCAGGGTCACCACGTCGGCGCGCAGGCCGTCGATCACTGCTCGTGCCTGCTTGCCCGAGCCGCCGTGGGACTGCTGGATCTTGACGTTGTCGCCGGGGTGAGACTGCTTCCAGAAGTTGGTGAACTCTGCGTTGTAGTCCTGGTACAGCTCACGGGTCGGGTCGTACGAGACATTGAGCAACTCGTAGTCCTTGGCAACAGCGGAACCGGCAAACACGGCACTGGCCAGCGCGGCCAAGGCATAACGGCGAATCGACGACATAGAAGCTCCTGAAATTCTTGAGTGTTGGCTTTTCTTATAGTTGCGGGTCTATCGCCGTTCTTGCTCAGCTCGGTTTGTTACCCGGGTTCTGCAGACGGAATTTTTCCTTGCGCTCGATCTGTACCACTTGGGCGTTGTGCACAGTGATTTCCACCGCGCCAAAGCGCAGATCGCGCAAGGCGCTCTGGATCTCACGCAAAATGGCTGCTTCGTCCTGGCCGTCGACGCTACGTAGAGATGCGCTCATGGTCTCGCTCCTGAAATGAATAGTGCCTGGCAGTGACGACACTGCTTGCGGCGTGAGGGCGATAGTAGATAAGCGTGGATATTCTTAAAAATACTATTTAAGAATGTTTATATAACCAGAAAGAATTTTCTGATAGGGCGCAGGGTTGCGGGTGGATTTTCTGCTCAGATGCTGAAGTTAAGGCCTGATGTGATCCAAATGTGGGAGCAAGCCCCCTCCCACATTTTGAGCGCATTTCAAGTCTGGATTTGGGGTGCTCGGGTCCAGTCGATAGCGTCGGCCGGCATCGGCCGTCCAAACCAGTATCCCTGGCCCATATCGCACTCCTGATCCAACAGGAACCGCGCCTGTTCCACCTGCTCGATTCCTTCGGCATGTACCTGCATCCCCATGCTTTTGGCCAGGGCGATGACCACACGCACGATCGCGGCGTCGTCTTCGTCCCACGGCAGACCGGCGACGAAGCCTTGGTCGATCTTCAGCTTCTGCACCGGCAGGCGCTTGAGGCGCAACAGCGACGAGTAGCCGGTGCCGAAATCGTCGATGGCCAGGCGCAAGCCCAGTTCGCGCAGACGGTGCAGTTGCTCAAGGGCCACCTCCGGGTCGTCCATCACAGCGCTTTCGGTGACTTCCAGCTCAAGAAACGCCGGGTCCAGGCCCGTGTCGTGCAGCACCTGAGCCACTTGTTCATAGAGTTCACGCCGGGCAAACAGGCGGCTGGAGACGTTGACGGCGATAAAGCCCAACGGCGCGCCGTCCGCCAGCCATTGGCACATCTGCCGGCACGCCTGGTCCATCACCCACGCGTCGATATCGGCAATCAACCCGGTGCGTTCGGCGATGGGGATGAATTCGCCAGGGGGCACCAGGCCGCGCTCCGGATGCTGCCAGCGCACCAGCGCTTCAACGCCCACCAAACGGCTGTCGGGCAGGTTATGCACCGGCTGGTAGTAGACGCGCAGTTCCTGCTGGTCGAGGGCCCGGCGCAGTTCGCTGGCGATCTCCACGCGATTTTGCGCGTGAGCGGTCAGCTCTTCGGTGTACAGGGCATAGCCCTCGCGGCCGGCGCTTTTGGCCTTGAACAACGCGGAGTCGGCATTGCGCAGTAATTGCTCGGCGCTCAAGGCATCGCTGGGGAACAGGCTGATGCCAATACTGGCGCTGATAAACAATTGATTACCGTCAAAAACAAACGGGTCTTTCATGGCATTGAGCATGCGCTGCGCCAAGGCAGCGGCCTGGATCACCTGTGGACAACTTTCCGCCAGCACCGCGAACTCGTCGCCGCCCAGCCGCGCGAGTGTGACCCCAGGCCCGAACAGGCCCTTGAGACGGTCAGCCACCAGCTTGAGCAACTGGTCTCCAACATTGTGGCCCAGGCTGTCATTGATGATCTTGAAGTGGTCCAGGTCCATCAACAGCAGGGCACAGCCACGCTTGTGCACTTGCGCCGAGGCCAGGGCCTGCTCGGTACGATCGGTGAATAAAAGGCGGTTGGGCAGGTCGGTGAGCGGGTCGTGATGGGCCAGGTGCGCCAGTTCGTGTTCGGAGTCCTTGATGGCGCTGATGTCCGAGAACACCGCGACGTAATGGCTGATATGGCTCCGCTCATCGCGAATCACACGGATGGTTTGCCACTGTGGATACACCTCGCCGCTTTTGCGGCGGTTCCAGATTTCGCCGCTCCATTCGCCTTCGCGTTCCAGGGTCTGAAACATCTGTTGATAGAAAGCCGACGAATGGCGCCCGGACTTGAACAGGCTGGGTGGTCGGCCCATGACGTCTTCGCGGCGGTAGCCGGTAATCTCCATGAATGCCCGGTTGACGTGCACGATCAGGCCCTGGGCATCGGTGACCAATACACCTTCGCGGGTGCAATCGAACACGGCTGCCGCCTGTTGCAGGCGTACGCGGTTTTCTTGCAGGGGTAGCTGCAGTTGGTGGGCGCGGGCGAAACGTACGCCCATCAGGTATATGGCCAGCGCACTCAGGGCTACCCACACGTAGCCGCGAAGTTGCAGCCAATGCGCCAGCGCCCCCGGTTCATCAATAAAGTTGATCAATAATTGGTGGCTGAGTCTGAGCCATACAACGGAAATCAGCAGGTATACCAGCCCCGCACGTAGGGCTCCTCGGTATGAAAACAGCATATGGTCAGTAATCCTTACCAAAAAAACAGAATCGCCCTACGAAGGCTGGGGATTATAGAATAAGAAACATCCAGTCACTCCTATCTGAAAGAGCGGCTGGTTTTCTCTGTAGGCTTAGTGATAATGCGTGAGCTGTTCTTTTCTTTATCTGAGGGCCATACAGCCTATGTGGTACAACGGTTTTCTTGACCTGTCAGCCTGGCAACTGGTGGCAGTCACGCTGTTGATGACCCACGTGACCATTATTGGGGTCACTGTCTATCTGCACCGTTATTCGGCCCATCGCTCCCTTGAGCTCAATGCCGGCCTGAAACACTTCTTCCGCTTCTGGCTGTGGCTGACCACGGCGCAGAACACCCGCGAGTGGACCGCCATCCACCGCAAGCACCACGCCAAATGCGAAACCGTCGATGACCCGCACAGCCCGGTGATCAAGGGCCTGTCCACGGTGCTGCGCAAAGGCGCCGAGCTGTACCGTGCCGAGGCGGAGAACCCAGAGACCCTGCGCATCTACGGCAAGAACTGCCCGGACGACTGGATCGAACGCAAGCTCTACACGCGCTACCCGCTGTTGGGCGTGGCGCTCATGGGCGTGATCGACCTGCTGCTGTTCGGCACCATCGGTATCACCATCTGGGCGATCCAGATGATGTGGATTCCGTTCTGGGCCGCCGGCGTGATCAATGGCCTGGGCCATGCCGTGGGCTATCGCAACTTCGAATGCCGTGACGCCGCCACCAACCTGGTGCCGTGGGGCATCATCGTCGGCGGCGAAGAGCTGCATAACAACCACCACACCTACCCCAACTCGGCCAAGCTGTCGGTGAAGAAGTGGGAGTTCGACCTGGGCTGGGCCTGGATCAAGGTGTTCAGCTTCCTGCGCCTGGCCAAGGTGCAGCGTGTTGCCCCCATCGCCCACCGCGTCGAAGGCAAGGGCAGCCTGGACATGGACACCGCCATGGCGATCCTCAACAACCGTTTCCAGATCATGGCCCAATACCGCAAGTTGGTAATCGGCCCGCTGGTCAAGCAGGAGCTGGAGAAGGTCGATCACTCGGTACGTCACCAGTTCCATCGTGCCAAGCGCCTGTTGTCACGGGAAACCAGCTTGCTGGATGACCGTCACCACTTGCGCATCCAAAGCATGTTGGAGCACAGCCATGCGCTGACCGTGATCTATGAAAAGCGTCTGGCGCTCCAGCAGATCTGGCTCAAGACCAGCACCAATGGCCACGATATGCTGGCCGCGATCAAGGAATGGGTGCACGAAGCCGAGGCCAGTGGCATTCAATCCCTGCGCGACTTTGCCCACCAGTTGAAGACCTACTCGCTGCGCCCTGCGGCGGTCTGACGGTACTTTGGGAGGGCTTGCCCTCCCACACACTGGCTTTTTGGCGCCATTTTCCGGGCACCGTCAATCCATGCCGATCACGGAACTTCACTGCAAATCCCCTCTCTCAAAGAACACTTCGCCATCATGGTGACCCCTTGTAGTGACCGCTGCTCCATCCTGCGGCGCGCCCAGAGAGAGTTGTACCGATGGTTCACGAAAAGCCCTGCCTGCCCGATGTGCCCACTGCCGAGCCGCCGCGTCCGGCCGCGGCGGCGACCCTGTTGGCGCTGATGCATGCCCAGGGCGAAGTGGAGCGGCTGAGTGAGCGCGAGCAATTGCTCAGTTCGCTGTTGGTGAGCGTGAACGCCGTGCTCTGGGCCATCGATTGGGCTACCCGTCGCGTGCTGTATGTGAGCCCAGCCTACGAGCGCATATTCGGCCGTTCGGCCGGCTTGCTGTTGGCCGACCACCGCGAATGGCGCAACAGCGTTCACCCCGAAGACCTCGATTACGCCGAACACAGCCTGGCCCGCGTGCTGGAACAAGGCGCCGTGGAAGACCGCGAGTACCGCATCATCACCGCCGACGGGCAAATCCGCTGGCTGAGTGACAAGTGCTACATCAACCAGCAGGTGGTGCCCGGTGAACCGCTGATTGTGGTTGGCATGGCCGAAGACATCACCGAAAAGAAGCTGCTGGAGCTGGAACTGCAACGTCTGGCCACCACCGACGTGCTGACCCAAAGCAGCAACCGCCGGTATTTTTTCGAATGCGCCAACCAGGCGTTCGACAACGCCTGCGTTCAGGGCACGCCGCTGGCGTTCCTGTTGCTGGACATCGATGACTTCAAGGACGTCAACGACACCTACGGCCACCTGGAGGGCGACCAGGTGCTGCGGCGCATCGCTGAGAGTGGTCGGGGGGTATTGCGCCGTGGCGACCTGTTCGGGCGCATTGGCGGCGAAGAGTTTGCCGCCGTCCTGCCGGGTTGCCCACCGGAGATGGCCCTGCAGGTTGCCGAGCGGTTGGGCAAGGAAATCCAGGCGTTGGTGTTCAGCTACGAAGGGCATGAATTCAATGTGACTGTCAGCCAGGGCCTGGCCGGCCTGCGCGAAGACGACTCCACCCTCGACAGCCTGTTTGCGCGAGCGGATGCGGCGATGTACGAGGCAAAACGCCAAGGCAAGAACCGCGTTATAGCCGGTTAATACCGATCAACTGTGGGAGCTGGCTTGCCTGCGATGGCGTCTTGGCTGACCCACCGCTATCGCAGGCAAGCCAGCTCCCACAATTGATCGGTGTGTGTTTCAGGTTTTGCGCACTCGGGTCAGTTCCGGCAAGCCGACCTTGAGCAGCCGCGCGGTCTTGCTGCCCGCCAGTTCTTCCAGCCCTTCGTGC
Organism: Pseudomonas sp. OST1909; assembly: GCF_015277575.1. Classification (NCBI taxonomy): domain Bacteria; kingdom Pseudomonadati; phylum Pseudomonadota; class Gammaproteobacteria; order Pseudomonadales; family Pseudomonadaceae; genus Pseudomonas; species Pseudomonas sp. OST1909. Next base: position 437,723 of record NZ_CP063780.1, on the reverse strand, counting down.
TCAGTCAGCCGCGCCATTTGCACTGCGAGGTTCACCACCAGGGCTTCGCGCGAATACACCCCGCCTTCAAGTGAATAGATCCCTGCGATCAACTGCCGCAACTCCAGCGGCAAGCGCCAACGCGTGCGCAACGCCGAACCGTAGGCGGCGCCGAAGTTGTCGAGGGATTCGCCGATCGCTTCGTCATCCAGGGCGCCGCCACCCTGACGCCAGTCTTCCAGGCAGCGCAACAAGGCCAGGTCGCCCAACCGATGCAGGATGCAGGCGCTGTAGCAGCGCTGGTGATCCAGTTCCAACATGCGTGCCAGGCGCCGGGCGTACTCGGCGCTGTCCTCGGACAACTGCCAGTGCCGCTCGGCGTAGGCCACCAGGCCGGGGTCACCCAGCACCACGTTGTGCTTGAGCGCAAGGCCCAGGATGAGGTTCATGCTTTGCCCGGGGACCAGCTTGTTCAGGGCCGCGTGCAGCGTCTGCACCGGCGTGCCGTGATACCCCGCACTGTTGGCGGCAGCGATCAGCACAGCGGTGATTTGCGGGTCCATGCGCACCTGATCTTCAAGCTGCTGCAGGTCCACGCCCTCGGGGCCCAGGCTGCGATGCACCGCCGCTTTCACGTCCACGCGCAACGGTGCGCCATCGCAGACCTCTCGGCGCTGCTCCAGGAATGCTGGCAAGGTCATTCCCGGTGCCAGCGCCGGGATCTCGCAATACACGCTTTCGCCTTCGTTAAGCAGCAGGTCTTGCAGGCGCTGGGTCAGGCTCTCCATGTTCAGCGGGCGGGTCAGGTAGGCCGTGGGCGCCAGGGGCAAGGCTTCGCGTACGCTGGCGCTGTCGTTGCGACTGCTCAGCAGAATAAATGGCAATGCGGGGGAGCGGCGCTGCTGGCGCACACTGCGCAGCAGGCTCAGGCCATCGACGCCTGCAAGCTCCCAATCCGCCAGGATCAGGTCATAGCTTTTCTCACGCAACAGCGCAGCAGCGTGGTCACCATCTGCGCACACATCCAGCCGCGCATCACAACGCACATTCAACAACACTTGCTTGAGCAGGTCCCGCGACCAGGGGTCCGCCTCGGCAATCAACACTCGGGGTACAGCAGGTAAATCAACAGCAGTCATCCAGCACGCTCCATCGGCAATGCTTGCACCTTAGACAATGCCGCCGCGTGCGTACAATGAAGCAGGCACAAAAAAACCGCCGAAGCGGTTTTTTTGCTTTTCGTAGGAGCGGGGCGTCTCAGAGTTCAGAGAAACACTCTTCGATAATCGCCAGGCCCTTGTCCAACTGCTCGTCCGGCGAGGTCAGCGGCACCAGTACGCGCAACACGTTGCCGTAAGTACCACAAGACAGCAGGATCAAGCCCTTGTCACGCGCCTTGGCCACCACGGAGGCAACGGCGGCAGCGTTTGGCTTGTGGGTGTCGCCGTCTTCGAACAGCTCGACCGCGATCATCGCGCCCAGGGCACGCACTTCGCCGATCACCGGGTACTTGGCCTGGATGGCCTTGAGGCCGGTCACCAGGCGCTCGCCGACAGCCTTGCAGCGGTCCAGCAGGTGCTCTTCTTCGAACACTTCCATCACCGCAAGGGCTGCCGCACAGGCAATCGGGCTACCGGCATAGGTGCCGCCCAGGCCGCCTGGGGCGATGGCATCCATGTATTCGGCCTTGCCACACACACCGGCCAGCGGGAAGCCGCCAGCGATGGATTTGGCGAAGGTGGTCAGGTCGGCGGCAACGCCCATCTGTTCCATGGCGAAGAAGGTACCGGTACGCCCGGCACCGGTTTGCACTTCGTCGGCAATCAGCAGGATGCCGTGCTTGTCGCACAGTTCGCGCAGGCGCTGCATGAAGGCTTTCGGCGCGACGTAGAAACCGCCCTCGCCCTGCACCGGTTCGATGATGATGGCGGCGATATCACGCGGCTCGGCATCGTTCTTGAAGATGCGCTCGATGCTGGCGATCGAGTCATCGACGCTCACGCCGTGCAGTTCGTTCGGGTACAGCGCACGGAACACGCCACCTGGCATCAGGCCCATGCCGGCCGAGTAAGGCACGACCTTACCGGTCAGGCCGAGGGTCATCATGGTGCGGCCGTGGTAAGCGCCAGTGAAGGCGATCACGCCGGCGCGGCCCGTGGCGGCGCGGGCGATCTTCACGGCGTTTTCGACCGCTTCGGAACCGGTGGTGACCAGCAGGGTTTTCTTGGCGAAATCACCCGGCACCTTGGCGGCGACTTTTTCGCACACTTCTACGTAGGGCTCGTAGGCCAATACCTGGAAGCAGGTGTGGGTCAGCTTGTTCAACTGCTCGGTCACGGCCGCGATGATTTTCGGGTGCACGTGGCCGGTGTTCAGCACGGCGATACCGCCGGCGAAGTCGATGAACTCGCGACCTTCAACGTCGGTCACGGTGGCGTTCTTCGCAGAGTCGGCGAAGATCGGGTGAATCTGGCCAACACCGCGCGGTACAGCGGCTTCGCGGCGTTTCATCAGGGAAGCGTTGGTCTTGCTCATAAAGTCCTCATTCGCCACTCATCGGGTGGCGTGGTCCAAGGCATACGTGGCGGGGAGGCAACTACGGCAGCATTCGATGATCGACTGCCCCAGCTTTCCCGGCCACTACGAATAACGATGTGAAGCACGCAAAGGGACAGCGCTCTCGTGCCCTCTGCGTTTACTGCAATCCCGCGCCTTAGATACCCAGGCAGAGGTATTTGATTTCCAGGTAATCCTCGATCCCGTACTTGGAGCCTTCACGGCCCAGGCCCGAGGCCTTGATACCGCCGAACGGTGCCACTTCGTTGGAGATCAACCCGGTGTTGACGCCGACCATACCGTATTCCAGGGCCTCGGCCACACGGAACACACGGCCCAGGTCACGCGCATAGAAATACGACGCCAGGCCGAACTCGGTGTCGTTGGCCATGGCGATCACATCGGCTTCGTCTTTGAAGCGGAACAGCGGCGCCAGAGGGCCGAAGGTTTCTTCCTTGGCCACGGCGGAGTCTTTGGAGACGTTGGTGAGGATGGTCGGCTCAAAGAAATTGCCTTCCATCGCCTTGCCACCGGCCAGCAGCGTGGCGCCTTTGCTCAGGGCATCCGCGATATGTTCCTGAACCTTGGCCACGGCCTTTTCGTCGATCAACGGGCCCGTGGTGGTGCCTTCTTCCAGACCGTTACCGATCTTCAATTTGGTCACCGCGACCTTGAGCTTTTCAGCGAAGGCGTCGTACACCGAATCCTGAATGTACAGGCGGTTGGCGCACACGCAGGTCTGGCCGTTGTTGCGGTACTTGGAGATGATCGCGCCTTCGACGGCCTTATCCAGGTCGGCGTCGTCGAACACGATGAACGGTGCGTTACCGCCCAGCTCCAGGGAGACTTTCTTGATGTCTTTGGCGCATTCGGCCATCAACTGGCGACCGATTTCGGTCGAACCGGTGAAGGACAATTTACGCACGATCGGGTTGCTGGTCAGTTCGCCGCCGATGTCGCCGGCGCTGCCGGTGACCACGCTGAGCACGCCTTTGGGGATACCGGCGCGGTGCGCCAGCTCAACCAGGGCCAGGGCCGAGAACGGCGTTTGCGAGGCCGGTTTGATCACCATGGTGCAACCGGCGGCCAGGGCCGGGCCGGCTTTGCGGGTGATCATCGCCGCAGGGAAGTTCCACGGGGTGATGGCTGCGGTCACGCCGATAGGCTGCTTGATCACGATCAGGCGCTTGTCGGGCTGGTGGCCGGGGATCACGTCACCGTAGATGCGCTTGGCTTCTTCGGCGAACCACTCGATAAAGGAGGCGGCGTAGACGATTTCGCCCTTGGCTTCGGCCAGCGGCTTGCCTTGTTCGAGGGTCATCAGGCGGCCGAGGTCGTCCTGGTTTTCGATCAACAGTTCGAACCAGCGGCGCAGCTTGTTGGCGCGCTCCTTGGCGGTGAGTGCACGCCAGGCCGGCAGCGCCTTGTCGGCGGCTTCGATGGCACGGCGGGTTTCCGCGGCGCCCATCTTCGGCACGCTGCCGAGAATCTCGCCCGTGGCCGGGTTGTTGACCTTGATGGTCTGACCGTTGTCCGCATCGACCCAAGCGCCATCGATAAAGGCTTGCTGGCGGAACAATTGGGTATCTTTGAGCTGCATGTCGGCTTTCCTTAACAGCACCGCGCGCACGCGGAGCGAATTAGAGTTGTTGAAAGGCGCCTTGTGGGCTGCCGTCAGGGAAATCAGCCCCAGCGCGCGGAAGAAATAAAAGTGCGCACGGGAGACAGAGCGTTTGAAATCTCAAACGAATCCTAGGATCAATGGGGGTACAGGGCAATAGGATGTTCGAAAAAAAGAACGAATATGGCGCATCCGGCTCATCTTTCAGATCAAGCGCACACGACAACAGCCCCGGAGCCTTGTGGGCGCCGGGGCTGCTGGGGACCTCGCAGCTTAAGGTTGGAACGACTTGAGCACAGCCAGCAGGCTGGTCAAGTTGTCGGCCACGCCGCCCTGGGCGACTTTTTCGGTGGCCGCGGCGCCAGCGGTGGTGTCGACACTGTAGATCTGCATCACGCCCTGGTTGGTGGCGGCCTGGGCCAGGGTGTTTTGTTGCTGTTGGGCCGAGACCGAGTTCTGGAACAGGATCGCCGTGGCCTGGCCCATGGATTGGTAGATGGTGCTCATGGCCATCGCGGGTGATTCGGCAACCACCTTGACGTTGGTCTGGGTGACGGCATCGGTGATTTGCGGGCTGACTGTACTCATGGTTGAAACTCCTGGGTTGAGAAAGAACAACATCCGTTATCGCTCAGTGCTTAAGGCTGGAAAGACTTGAGCACGGTCAACAGGCTGGTGAGGTTATCCGACACGCCGCCCTGGGCGACTTTCTCGGTGGCCGCCGCACCTGCGGTGGTATCGACGCTGTAGATCTGCATCACGCCCTGGTTGGTGGCCGCCTGAGCCAGGGTGTTTTGCTGCTGTTGGGCCGACACGGCGTTCTGGAACAGAATCGCCGTGGCCTGCGCCATGGATTGATAGATGGTGCTCATCGCCATCGCTGGCGATTCGGCCACCACTTTGACGTTGGTCTGGGTGACCGCGTCGGTAATTTGCTCGTTAACAAATGCCATGATCAATTTCCTTATTTAGTACACGGTGCATTCCGTGTTCATCAATGAACGTTGCCAAACAAGGGCTGTGAAACCTGTGGCTTCAGGATTTCGCAGGTCCGGCCAGGGCGGCCTCGATCCGTGCGATCAACTGCTGGATCTCCTTGTTCACTTCACGCTTGAGATCCAACTGCTCGACGCTTTGATCGGGCGCGCCACTCAGCGCTTGGCGTACCGCCGCCTCGCTCTGCTGGGCCGCCTGGCGAATGGCCTGCTCGTTGGTCTTCGATTGTTCAAGCACCTGCACCGCGCGCTTGAGGCTTTCGTCAACGATGGCTCGCGGCGCACCGTCGAACATTTGCGGGCTGCGCAGCATCGCCTCAAGCCGCTGGCGATCAGCGCTGGATAGAACCGGTGGCTGCATGTGAACCTCCTGCGGCACTGGCTGGACGGCAACAGCGCCGCTAAAGCCGCACCTCAACGTTGTCCTGCCAGAACCCTGCAAAGTAAAAGTGCGGCGAGGAATCACAGAAGGTCGCCAACTCCGCAGGCGTTATGGCGCTAGGCTGGTTGGGGAAAATGGCAGGCGGAGGCGGCAGCAGATTGGCCTCGTTGTAGAGGTTGCCGACTTCATAGCAGTTGGCCGCGAACTGCGAACAAAAGGACCCGCTGCCGATGTCGATGGACTCGTTGATCCGCGTCACCAGGCTGGTATCGGAAGTCCAGCGCCGGAACGCTGAAATCATCGCGTTCCACACGCTGTAGCGGCCCCGAATATCACCGCCGATCTTGTCGAAGTAGAACTGCTTGGCAGCCACCGTCGCCGCCTCGCCCAGTTCGGTATCCACGCAGGAAAACACCATCGCCGAGCGCGGCGGTTTTTCCAGGCTCAGGTCGGTCAGGGCCAAGCCACTGCCGACACTTTCGATCACCATCGTGTCGCTTACCGCAATCGCCGGGTGAACCACATTCAGGTAGGTCGTGTCCTGCGAGAAAACCTTGGCCTTGACCAGTTGACCGGCTTTGATAAACGCCCGCGTAGCGCTGTCGTCATCTTGTTTGACAGAAAAAATAATATCTCCAGGCTGCATGATGTCGCTCCTCACTCAAGAAAAGTTGCTTTCAAGTTGCTGTTGCACCGCTCCAGCCGAACGCTGGAGCGCTGTGCTGGGTTCAGGCCGCTGGCGCGGCCCGGTTGGCCAGGGTGCTCGCGTACTTGGCGATGCTCTGGTCGATCTTGTCGATGGCCACGCTGGCGGCTTCGGCCTCCATGGCTCCGGCGGCGGCAGCCACGGCGGCAGCGGCGCCCACCAGCAGGTCGGTGGCCAAGGCGCCCAAGGCGTCTTCGGCAGCGCCTGGCAGGTTGTCGTTGACGATGTTCTCGGTCATTTGCTGAAGCAGCACGGCCTGGGCCGCCAGGGCGATCTTGCTGACCCCGTCGAAGTACCCCGCCGCCGCCTGCGCTACCAACCCGGCCGCCTGACTGATCATCATGTCGGCCGGCACCGCGATCTGCGCCGGGGCATAGGCAAAGTTCTGCGAGTTGGTGAACTGCACCGCCTGCACGATCTGGCTATTGAGCGCCGCCGTGCTGTCGGGCGACGGCGTGCTCACCTGGTTGAGCAGGTGCTCGTTCATGCGTGCCATGATCGAGCGCGAAGCCGGTGCAGGGGGCGCTGGCGCCGGAGGGTCGGCAGCGGGCGTTACTTGGGAGGCGGCGGGTTTTTTGCGACTGAACCACGACATAATCGATCTCCCGAGGCCTCAGCCCTTCTCGCCAATCTGCATGATCAGCGCCACGGCTTTGGAAATCACCGCGTTGGAAATCTGGTTCATCGCCTGCTGGCTGTTGACCGCGTTCTGCAACGACAGGCCCGCCGCGCTGCTGGCCACCTGGTACAGCGACGCGATGGCCTGGGCCGGCGCCTCGGCCACCACCTTGACGTTGGTTTGGGTGACCGCGTCGGTGATCTGGCTGTTGACCTCTGTCATACATCTCTCCTTGATGGCATTCACCCAGGTTTGGGTGTGGATAGCGGCGGCGTGCTGCGCTCATACCTCTAGAACGCCCCACGCCAACCTGTGTGAATCACATTCAGCGCAAGGCACTACGCAGCAGTTGCACGCGCTTGCGCACCAGCGGCAGCTTGACGTGCAGCTCGGCGGCGATTTGCGGGTAAGGCAGGTCGTCGACAAAACGCATCTCGAACAAGCGCTGCTGCAACAGCGGTAACCGTGCGACGTGCGCCTCGATCTGCTCCAGGCGCTCATAACATTCCACCCGCTCCAGCACCGAGGCGCAGGGCGCGGCGAGCGCGGCCAGGTGATCGTGTTCAAGATCCACCGAATCATCGAACAACCGCCCCTCGCGCTTGCTGCGCCGCAAGCTGTCGAGAAACACATGGTCGAGCACCAGAAACAGAAACCCCTCAGGGTCACGAATGCGCTCCGGCGAACGCCGAAAAAACAGCAGGGCCTTGATCGCCGTGGCCGACAGCCACTCCTGGCCCTGATCCAGATTGCCCTTGGCCCGTCGCAGCGCACGGCGCTTCAGCTCGCCCTGCACGGCGCGCCAACTCGCTTCGAACAAACGGTCATCGGCAGCCCATTGATCCTTGAACTCAACAGTCATCCCCATCGCCAGCACTCCTGTGCATCCTTGATGAAGGGCCAGTCTGCGAGGGCTCGACGGGGGTACGCTGTTACCTGGGGAACACTGCGGCAACTAATTCAGCGCAAAAGCCTTGCGCCGCAACTGCTCAACATCGTTGATCACCATGCGCTCCAGATTGCCGCTGATCACGCCATTGCGACGCCACACTTGCAGCTGCACATTAAGCTTGGGGCGACTGGTATTCAGCATCGACGCCAACACCCCCTGGCTGGCGGGCAGCGACACACTGGGCAAGGCCAGCGCCAGGTCGATCTCGCCCAGGTTGGCCAACAGAAACCGCGCCAACCGTGACTCCAGCCGATGCAGGCACACCAACTCCAGCAACTCGATGGCGTGCAGCAAACGCAGCATCATCAACATCAACAAACGCCGCAGAAACACCGGCTCCTCAAACAACACAGCAAAATGCCGGCTACCCAACTGCAACAACCGCGTGGGCCCGCTGGCAAAGGTAGAAGACTCGCGCCCATGATCCTTGATCAACGCCGTCTCCCCCACCACCTGCCCGGCCCCGGTACTGCCAATGATCTGCTCCCGACCATCGGGCCCATGCACCACCGAATAAATCCGGCCCTCCACCACCAGCGCAATGAATTCGAGGGTGTCGTCCTTGAAATACAACAGCTCACGATCATCCAGCGTGCGCTCCACCATATGGGTGGCGACGTAGCGCAAGAGGTGCTCCGGCATACCTCGAAACAAATCGGAGCGAGCCAGCAGGGTTTGTCTGAGCGGGAGATCGAGCATCACGGTTCCTTTGGAATGCATGCGTTCACCTGGGGAATTGCGGCGTGGAAGCGGGTTAAAGCCACAAGAGCAAAGCAAACAAAGGGACGTGCGGCGCGGGGAGTTGTGAATGAGGGTGGCGATTAGCCATTTTTTGTCGGAAATGGACGACAGGCAGCGGGGGAAATGCCGGAATGGACGCATCAGGTCGACATGGGTATGATGTCGCCCGCACAAGCATCCGTAGCTCAGCTGGATAGAGTACTGCCCTCCGAAGGCAGGGGTCGTGGGTTCGAATCCCGCCGGGTGCACCATCTTCTTTCCCTTGTATTACAAGGGGATAGCGCTCCTGACAGAAACCTGTCCTAGTCCTGAAAGTCGTTTTTGCCACAAATTTGCCACACTCAAAAGTGGCGGGAATGGTCGAAATGGCAACAATCAGGAATCGCGGCGAGTATCAGTGGGAAGCGCAAATCCGCCGTAAGGGCTATCCAGCCCAGCGCAAAACCTTCGAAACCAAATCAGACGCCCAAGCCTGGGCGCGCTTGATCGAAAGCGAAATCGACCGGGGCATCTTTGTCTCTCGCGTCGAGGCTGAACGCACCGCCTTTCATCAACTCATTGATCGCTACATCTCCGAGATTGCTCCGAAGCACAAGGGCGCGTATTCGGAAATCAAACGCCTGGAAGCGCTCAAGCGTCATCCACTGGCAACGCGCATCGTTGCCACCCTCACCTCTTCAGATTTTGCGCGCTACCGTGACGAGCGCCTGAAGATCCGTAAGGGCAACACGGTCAAGCGTGAGCTGGCTTTGTTTCAATGCGTGATCGAGGTCGCTCGACGTGAGTGGGGAATTCATATGGCAGAGAATCCCGTCAGGATGGTCAGCCGTCCCAGCTACAACGACGAACGCTCGCGACGGCTCGATCCAATTGAGGAGCAATATATTCTCAGCGCTTTGGAGCTTCGAGAGCGCCGCGCTGACGGAACTTATGCAGATGCCTCACACAACCCCTGGATACGGCCCATCGTCCAACTGGCGATTGAGACAGCAATGCGCCGAGGCGAGATTTTCGAGTTGCGCTGGAAGCATGTGAACCTAGATCGTAGAACCGCACATCTCCCAGCAACGAAGAACGGACTGCCCAGAACCGTACCGCTTTCACCAAAGGCTATTCAATTGCTGAAGGACTTGCCGCGTTCGCTGTGCGGTCGAGTCTTCCCCACTACCGCCGACGCTCTTAAGAAGGCCTTTGTACGAGGCCTTGAACGTGCAAGGCTGAAATACTTGGCAGATTGCGGGGCTGCGCAGGTAACACCTCAAGAAGACTTTCTGATCAATCTGCGCTTTCACGATCTACGGCATGAAGCGACCTGTCGGCTGGCAACCAAGCTGCCGAACTTGATCGAGCTTGCCAGCGTGACGGGACATAGGGAGGTCAACATGCTGAAGCGTTACTACAACATTACCGCGGAAGAGCTTGCAGCAAAACTTGCCTGATCGGACCACACCCGGCTGTGACTATTGCTCAGACGGGGCCCATTTGCATTCCAGAAACCGACCCAAGCAGTCGCTGATAGCTAGCTTCGCGGCGACGGCTTTGCTGCGGGGTGCAAGAAAATGTTTGCAAGCAAGGACGCCGAACTGGGCGTGTGTTTTGGGTGAATCCTCCGACCTGAGTTAAGCTTACCAGAAGGTCCTATTTTCTTCTCTAATGACCACCGGTCTACACGCCTAAAAATCAATAAAATAAATCAAAGGGAAGTCTAATGGCGTACAGAAACCAGACCTACATCGCCTTTGACGGCGACAAAGACATGCACTACTACCGTCTTATGGCTGCGTGGAAGGCGCATGACGGCTTCTCGCTCAATTTCCACAATGCGCATGACCTAAACACCGCGCGGGATTCGAGCCAGGAAGAAAGCATTAAGCGCCAGCTTCGGGAGCGATTCGCTAACTCAAAGCTGCTTGTGGTGCTAATCGGCGAGAACACTAGATTTTTGACAAAGTTCGTAAAGTGGGAACTTGAAGTGGCGTTGCGGCTTGACCTACCCATCATCGCCGTGAATTTGAATGGAAGTCGACAGATGGATGACCGTTGCCCGTCAACAATTCGGGATCGACTCGTGCTTTACACCTCGTTTAATCACAACATTATCGAACACGCGATGTACCACTGGCCCGACGAATTTCACCGGCTGCGCAGCGCGGGCACGACTGGAGACCGTTACTACTCCGATGATGTGTATAGGGGGCTCGGGCTATGAGATATTTCTTCGAGTCTATTAGAACGCGGGCTTATTGGCGCTACGCACTATTCTCCGGCGAAGCGATCGGGAAGTTTTTTGCTGTCGTGGGTATCTTGTACCTTTGCGTCGACTTGGCTGATGCCTTCAACATCTACAAGAAGGATCAGCACAGTTACTACGGCCTAATTTTTTTGGTCGTGCTTGCATTGCTGTATGTGCTTTCTACGCGCAGGCCCCTTTCACGCGTCAGTTATAAAATTCCACAGAAGGACTTTGCTGTCGAAGTCATGATTGGCGACCTGTTCAAAATTCCTGGCGAAGTCATCATCAGTACCAGTTCAACGTTCGATACGGATATGTCGTCGGGGCTCATTGCTGTGACGAGCTTACAGGGTCAATTAGCCACGAACTACTTCAATGGTCAAACGACAGAGATTGATCGTCAAATCGAAGTGTCGCTTTCGGGGGAGCAGTTCACCACCAATGACAGACGCCCAGGCAAGAAGCAAGAGTACCCAATTGGTACCGTCGCGCGCGTGAGCGCACATAGCAAGAATTTTTACCTCGTGGCAATGTCGCACATGGACGAAACCGGGAATGCTTCGTCAGACTTAAAGATGATTGACGAGGCACTCGACAAGCTCTGGGTTAACCTGTCGTCTAAGGCCGAGGTCGGCGACATCGTAATGCCGTTGATGGGTACGGGGCGTGGACGTGTCGCATATCCTAGAAAGAAGATGATTGAGCGCATCGCTCAGTCGTTCGCGGATGCCTGCAACCAGCGAGCGTTTTCCAACAAGTTGATTATCGTTGTGCGTCCTGAAGACGCGTCGAGGTTCTCGTTAAATCTGTTCCAAGTCCGGGACTATCTAGGACAGAGCCTTCACACCTAGTAGATGTCGTTACCCTCATGCGATCCGGTGTGGAGAGCCAAGTGTAGCTCGCCGTAATGATCAATCCGGCCCTTACTCCGGAGGGCAAGTCCGACTCTGCTTCCGCGCCCCTACCGTGTCGGAGTGGGTGATGTGGATCTTGTCATGCCCGCTTACACTGCTGCGAACCTGAACCGTCTCCGCAGCAGCATTGGCGCAGTGCTTTAATAGCAGTTATCGAGTGGAGCGATTATCTGCAGCCGATGCTGGATAGATCAATGGCGATACCACTTTGAGTTAAAAGCGTACCAAGTCGAACGCCCGCTTCTAGCCGATTTTGTTGAAAAAGTAGGTCATCCAAAACTGTCTGGCCATTGACAGTGAGAATGCCATTTTTGCACGCTGCTGCCTGAACTCCGCATATGGAAACCTCTGCGAAAAGTAAAGACTTCAATATCGGACGCGTACTCTTCTGCCGTGGAAACGATGACCGACTTTTTCAGCAGAGTCGGCCGATATCAATCCATCGCGAACGGTCGGTCTCCACAGCAGGCTAAAGCCCACGCCCCCGCTCCCCACAACCCATCTGTTAAAAAGATGTCCTAGCTGTTAGCCGCTCTACTGGCGAAATCTATGTCGACCAGATCAATCGAGCGATAACCCGATGCCAGTAGATTACGAAACCATCCAAAAAATACAGAAGCTTGGCGACGACGTCCTGATCGGCGTGTCTGAAGTTGCTGCGTTGACGGGATTCAGCGTGCTTACGGTACGTCAGCGTAAGTTGCCAGGGCTTGAGCCTGTACCAGGACTCTCAAGACTGCGATGGAGGCTAGGTGACTTAAGAGCGTGGATGCGCACAGGCAATGCCGAACCCCCTCATCGCCCCTCCATGACAAACGCCTCATCAAAACCAAAACACATAGGGAGGCCAACCAAGAAAGTGCAGGTGGAGGCGCGACAATGATCGTCCTTTACGTCATCCCCGTACGTTTGCACCAGGAGCCGTGAGCATGGGCAGACAACGAACCATTAGGGATCAGAATTTTTGGCGCTCCCCACGCCTGCTGAATTGCACCACTGAAGACAAAGTTGCGTTGCTGCACCTTCTAACAGCTCCTGACAGCAACATCACAGGCGTGTACCCACTTGTGCCACGCATCGCAGGAGCCGAGATTGGCTGGACGGCAGATCAATGGCTACAGGTCATTCATCGACTACAAGATGAGGGCTTGGCTAGATACGATCATGTCAGATACGTCGTTTGGGTACGTATCTGGTGGGATCACCACACTGCTACTCAGGTTACGGGGCCAAAGCTGAGAGCGAGAACGCTTGAAGAAATTCGCCGCATTCCTGACGAGTGGCTTGACGATTTCCTCCGCGACTTTAAAGAAAGGCTGACTGTGGATCAGCGGCGATGGATCAATGATGCCCTCCGTCCGCCCTCAGACCCAGGCTTGGAAGAGATATCGATACCCCACGGATGCGGTATCGATACCGTATCGGACCAGATTCGGCATAACACTAAACTTCAACCTAAACCATTAACTGAAACGCAAACGTCGTATCTTGCTTCCAACAAGCTGGATATGTCCGGAATTCCTGCAGAGCATCAGACTGATGTTCACAGGGCAATTGTAAAGGCTATGACCAGCGGAAAACTTCGATTTCGACCTCAGCTCGTAGTCAATGCGATGGCAGAGAGCTACCGATCTGCATCAGGTAAACCGCAGAACGCTATGGCCTTGACCTTGTATCTAGCTGAAAATTTGAGTGGATCTGTTCCGCGGTGAAACGCAGGTGCCAGGACGTGATAAAGGTCTGCCCCCTGCGAGAGGAAGGATGCTATGGCAGGAAGAAATCGTAGAACTATTGAGCGGATAATCGTCCAAGCCCGGATATGGAGGTGGGATATGTCATGGTCCTTTAGCATGGCCACCGCTACGGATACCAAGCCAATCGGTGACTATTACTTCGAGCATGCTGCGCTTAGGCTCTACGGTTCCGTGCGACATCCCGAAGCATTCAAATATCCAACAATAGAATGCTACCTATACGCTGACCCGCTACTTCTACAGGGCAAGTCAGCACCTCTCTGCATCGGCTCAATGCAGGCGTCTGACAAGAAGTTAGTCGTGTATGTAGCTATTCATGACGACCGCTTCAACAGCCTAGTGAACGCTGCAAGCCGCCTCGTTGCCTTGGAGATCAATGCAGAGCCGTTGAGGTACCGCAAAGCAAGGATCATGGGCATCCACCTCAGCACAGAGCTAGAGCCTGATTGGTAACGGCATTACCTTTAATCGCGACGGCTTTGCCAAATGTAAGTTAAGCGCGATCAAAACCCTCTTTCTTCGTCAAAGTAATCGCTATCCAGTTTCGGAAGCTTGAGAAGCCTGGACGTTACGCCCACCTCGTGGTCCATCATCAGGTTAACTAGGCGGATCCCGTCCACGAGCACCATGCCCTCCACAGAGCTGGCAAAGTCTATAGCTTGCTTGGTGAATCCGGAGGTGGTGATAAATACCCCTCGTTTGGCCTTTTGACCAGCAAGAGCACCATAGAATGCTTGCAACTCAGGCCGACCGACAGTGCCTTGCCAGCGCTTGGCCTGGACATACACTTTTTCCAGACCGAGCTTATCGAGGGAAATTACTCCATCAATTCCGCCATCTCCGCTACCTCCCACACGCTGCAAATCTGTTCGGCTAGCTCCATAGCCGAGGCTGTGCAATACGTCGAGCACAATAACTTCAAAACGGTTTGGACTGACTTGAAGTAGGCTATCGAGTAGGTCTCTTGCGGTTGCATCACGTAGCTCGCGCAAAGCCTGATCCAACCGATCGTCAGGGCTAACTGTTGCTGATACTGGCGTGTCTTCGCCTTGCTCTACCCCGTCAAGCGGGACGGCATCGGTAGGGCTCTTCAGCCTCACGTCCATAAAACCTATGGCAAGTTTTTCCACCTGATCGGCTGTTAGCGGTGACGGATGCTGGACGGAATAATCCGTCCCAGCTTCGGTAAGCTTCCAGTAGCCTCGCTTGGCGCTGGAAGATAAACCGGCACGTTTGAGGCGGTCATGAGCCCAACCGGCACGGTTTTTATAAGTCGCCTGCCCACTCGCGATTAGCTCTTGAAGTTGTGACTCGGATAAATCTAAAGCCCTGGCCGCAGCCTCATGGGTGTCGCGTGCTGTGGCGCCTTCGGGATTAGCTGCCAAGTAGCGCAAAATCGGTTCAATGAATTTGTCGTATGTCGGAACGGACATCAGGATTCCCTTCACAAGTGGCAGCGAATGTCAGTGTCACCGAGCATCGCGAGGTAAACATGCTGAAGCGTTGGTGGCCAAGCTGGCCTGAGGCTAATCAGCTGTATCTAATCCCAGGGAGCGCGCGAGCTCTCTGACTTCATCGTATCTTCGAATAGATGGGACTGCTTTTTTCTCTTGCTCTAAGTCCTTGAGTGCGATGTTTTCATAAAAGCGCGTGACCATTTCCTCTCTTCGTATTTCAGTCGCTGAAACAAGGCGCTTACGCTCGTTCAAAAGCTCGCGCGCACTGATTTGAGCAACCTCGCAGAGATGGGCTTTCGATATCAAGTCGCAGCACGTCCACGTGCTAATCCACTTCTGTTCCCGCGCCCAGAAAACCAATCGTTGAAACACCCACCATGTCATCCGGGCATGCCCGCTGACGTACCGCCGTAACGTCCTAGCCTCGACAGCAAGCTCTAATTTCGATATGGCCTCTTCAAGCTGAATTTTCGGCAACCGAGATTTCCGCAAAATCCCAATGAACAAATAGCTCACTAAATTTAAGGGCACTCGCACCGCAAAATTTTTCCGCCCGCTTGAAAAATGGGTATGAAGCTCCCGAGCCACAAGCTCGAATGCTTCATACTCCTCAATACCCAAAGTTTCTGATTCTGTTTTGTGCATGCAGCCATTCTTCAGCTAACAACAGCGTCTGTCAAAACGTGTCCTAGATCGCGGGATGTTTCCCAGCTACCAATCGATGCAGTCCACAGCAGCCGAGCTACAGTCATGATGACCATCGATTACGAAACCATTCAAAATTCAGAAACTCTCACATGACGTACTGATCATGATCAGCAGGAGTTCTCAACGATGATCCAACCATCAGATGCTCATAGACTAGAAATTGCCCAGGACGTCTTGGGCTGCTTGATAGCGCTACGCTCCGAGTCAATATTCTACGAGCGAAAGAAAGCCGAGCCGAATGCTGAAATCATCAGCTTGTGGAAAGCCGAGCGAAACAGCTTCTTTGATCTGACCCGTAGTTTGAGCTGTAACGATCGGGATAACATCGAAAATGTCATCGCGACTTATGGCCCCTATGCCAGAGCTCTGTTTGATTCAGGAAAGTAGTCTAAGCAGCTAGCCCTGAGCTCCGCCCACGCAAGGTGCGTATCAGTTCACACGCTCCACTTTGACTCACATGCGTTCAGCCAATCTAGATGCTGCACTCAATCTGAATCCGCCAGCGTGGCGCGTCTGGCAGGTTCTGACTCGGGAATGAGCTCAGGCATCAGCTTGAGCTCTCCCGCATAGACCATGAGTGTTCCGCACCTGGTAAACGGTTTACCACCGTTCATCGCGTCTACAGATTTCCGTCGCAGTGCAAGCGACCACATCTTCTTCAGCCAGCTTTCACTCATAGCGTTTACTCAAGATATGGATGACGTACCCAGATTTGCCTACCGAATGCCTCCCTCAGCATCACCAGATCTACCTTTCCCTGTGCTCCCAGATGTTTTTCTCTTCTTACCCGAGCGATGCACGCACAGTCACAAACGGCAAACGCGCGCATTTCAAAATACTGACACCGTCACAGGCAACGCCCTGCTTCGTACAGCGTCGTGTTGCGGTGTTTTCTGAAAATTACCGCGCTCACTTCGCAGAATATTTTGATGATCAATTTTGTTAGGCCGATGGCGTCTGATTCTTGTGTCTATCAAGTCATTAGACGATTCCCTCTGCACCCTCCCCAACGACGCTTTTATTCATCGAGGGCTAAGAAAACCAGGACCAACGTACAGACAACTTTTAGTCACCAACATCGTCCACAAAGGCTGCAACCATTTGGAGGATAAGGACTGGGACAGGGTAGGGTTTGTACTACCGCCATGAATGGCGTGCGCACAACCGGCAACGCTTCAGTCGTTTCACTCCCTTGCTTTGCCTACCGTCCCTGCTCAGGGCAAGCCCCGAGACCCCACCACGGCCACTGGCCGGAAAGTTTTGGTAGACCCCGCTGCCGTCGATGGCTCACAACTCGGTAGAGATGCCCCACAGCGCAAGAACCTCATGCTCTGCCAAACCGTCTCCCCGCAGAGCCAACCCGAGGGGCGAAATGAGCGCCTCATGCTCGACGACTTGCTGTTCAAGCAACCGCCCTAAAAGCAGCAGCTCTCCCTGCGCTTCGAGTGCGCGAAGCTGTTCGGGACAATTGAACGCCCAGCGGTCAAGAATCTGCCAGCCGCATGCCTGATACGAAGTGGATCGGCGGACAGACTCGATGGTCTTAGCCGCCAGGACGCCGGACGCAATTCTCAATGGAATGTGGTCAATGAGCATGGGCAGGTTCTCTTCGTTGTAGGCAACTGATCATTCGTTTGTTCTGCGCAATGGAAGACGGTCTGAAGCCGCCTTTGCGCCTTAGCTCTCGAATGTGAACGAGCGAAAACCCGAGAGCGGGTAGGACGGAAACATTTTCAGAAGCCAGTGCTTGATTGGCCAAACGCATGGTGGCGTTAGCTAGCTTCAGGAGCGATATCTACCTGCCAAAAACTGCCTGAGGCTACGTCGGTCATCTGGCTACTCCGAATGGATAAGTGAAGGCTCCATGAACTTGTTAAGTGCTGAAGATTGCATGCAGCCGCGCCTCCGTATCGGTCACGTCGGCCGTTTTAAGCGCTAGGCTGAACGTCGGGATAGCCAAATCGCTGGTCAACAGCTCCAATCGATGGTTGCTCTTGCCGACTGGAAGAATGCGCCAGGATCGAATCTCATCCAAACGGAAGAGATGACCGTCCTGACCTACGGGGTAGGCCAGCAGCCTTTTCGATTGCAGGTCGATACCAACGTAGGCGTCATTAATCTTCGCGAACACTTCTGCCTGCGGGTGGAACCCTTCAGCCTGATAGCCAGCGACCATTCTCCTCAGTTTTTCGGCATAGCGCTGGTTGATTCGGGAGAACAGCCATCTGCCCCCGACGAAGTAGAGAACCAAGACCCAGAACAGCCAACGAATTGCCGGGTCTTCGCCGTTGGCCAAACCCAGAAAAAATGGCAGGTTGAAGCCAGAAAAAACCAAAACCACAAGCAAAAGCGCACCGACCGGCAAACACCCGACAGCCCATGCCACGCGAAACAACTCCCAGACCAGTCTCATGCAGCCTCCTAAACCATCCAAATACAGACAAAATAACTGAAAATCAGATATCCCAAAAGCAGATATAGCGTGATCAGCCGAACCTTGCCCGGACACGGCTATGACAAAGGCTATATATCGACGTGAGCATGTGATCTTTCTACAGGTGCTGAAACGCATGCGTGTTGAGTCAGGTATGACCCAAGCGCAATGTTCTGCCGCATTGGGGAGACCGCAATCGTTCATTAGCGATGTGGAAAGGGGGGTAAGGCGGCTGGATACAGTGCAGTTGCGGGATTTGTGTCAGGTCTTGAACAATGATCTTATCAGCTTTACCAAGTCCTTCGAGCACGCTCTCAGCCATGATAATGTGCAGGCATGAAACAGCGTTTCGTCCACGTTTAGGCGCTCCTCAACGACGGCTAGGGGCCAGGAGCGGACGGTCGTCGTCCGTGACGGGGTCATACTTAACCAATGCCGAAGCCGCAATTTGCCTGTTCTAGGGCTCAATGCGCGCCGTAGGATGGGTATCGTGCAGGTCAGCTGGTCCAATGACTACAACCTAGCCCTTTCTAACCAACACGTGGCGATTCAATGCCGTCATGTTTACTAAGGGCCATATGAAGATCGCAGAGCACCTCAATGAGTGAGCAAAAAATCGAACAGGGCTTTATCGACAAGCTCGTTGAGCTCAAATACACCTACCGGCCCGACATCACCGACCGCGCCTCGCTAGAGCGTAATTTTCGTGAGAGATTCGAGGCCCTCAACCGCGTTCACCTTACTGATGGTGAATTCGCCCGCCTGCTCGACGAGATCGTCACCCCTGATGTATTTTCGGCGGCGCGTACCCTGCGCGAGCGGAATGCATTCACCCGCGAAGACGGCACCCCGCTGAACTACACACTGGTGAACATTAAAGATTGGTGCAAAAACACCTTCGAGGTAGTCAATCAGCTACGCATCAACACTGACAACAGCCACCACCGCTTCGATGTGCTCATCCTCATTAATGGCGTGCCGTGCGTTCAAGTTGAGCTAAAAACCCTGGGCGTCAACCCGCGCCGCGCCATGGAGCAAGTCGTCGAATACAAGAACGACCCCGGCAACGGCTACACCAAAACCCTACTGTGCTTTTTGCAGGTATTTATCGTCAGCAACCGCGACAACACTTATTACTTCGCCAACAATAATGCCCGTCACTTCTCGTTCAACGCCGATGAGCGCTTCCTGCCCATCTATCAGTTTGCTGACGAAACGAACAAAAAGATTACCTACCTCGACCGATTCGCTGAGACCTTCCTGGTCAAATGTACGCTTGGCCAGACCATCAGCCGCTACATGGTGCTGATCGCCAGCGAGCAGAAGCTCATGATGATGCGCCCTTATCAGGTCTATGCCGTCAAAGCCATTGTCGACTGTATCGAGCAAAACTGCGGCAACGGCTATATCTGGCACACTACCGGCAGCGGCAAAACACTTACGTCCTTCAAAGCGTCCACCTTGCTCAAGGACAACCCAGAAATCGAGAAATGCCTCTTTGTGGTCGATCGCAAAGACCTCGACCGCCAGACCCGCGAGGAATTCAACAAATTCCAGGAGGGCTGCGTCGAAGAAAACACCAACACAGCTGCGCTGGTGCGCCGACTTCTGTCCGAGGACTACGCCGACAAAGTAATCGTCACCACCATCCAAAAGCTCGGCCTCGCTCTGGATGAAACCAGCAGACGCAATAAACAACGCAAACGCAACGACCAGCCCACCTACAAAGAGCTGCTGGCCCCACTGCGCGACAAACGCATTGTCTTCATCTTCGATGAATGCCACCGCTCCCAGTTTGGCGAAAACCACAAAGCCATCAAAGAGTTTTTCCCCAAAGCCCAGCTCTTTGGCTTTACCGGCACGCCCATCTTTGAAGAGAACGCCTCACGGGTAAAAGTGGAAGACCAGCAGGCGTCTTACCAAACCACCGATGAGCTGTTTGAGAAGCAGCTACACGCTTACACCATTACCCACGCGATTGAAGACGCCAACGTACTGCGCTTCCATATCGACTACTTCAAACCAGAAGGCAAAAAAACGCCCAAACCTGGGGAAGGTTTGGCCAAGCGCGCCGTGGTCGACGCCATCCTCGCCAAACACGACATGGCCACCGCCCAGCGTCGTTTTAATGCCATTTTGGCGACTGCCAGCATCAACGACGCCATTGAATACCACCGCCTGTTTGCCGAACTGCAACACGCCAAACAACTAGCCGACCCGGACTACCCGCCGCTGAATATTGGCTGCGTGTTCTCGCCACCGGCCGAAGGCAATGCGGACGTCAAACAAATTCAGGAAGACCTGCCGCAAGAAAAGCAGGACAACGAAAAAGACCCAGAAGGCAAAAAAGCCGCGCTCAAAGCTATTCTGGTAGATTACAACAACCGTTACGGCAGCAACCACAGCATCGGTGAGTTCGACCTCTACTACCAGGACGTGCAAAAACGCATCAAAGATCAACAGTGGCCCAATGCCGACCATCCGCATGCGCAGAAAATCGACATCACCATTGTGGTCGACATGCTGCTCACCGGTTTTGACTCCAAATACCTAAACACCCTCTACGTGGATAAAAACCTCAAGTACCACGGTTTGATCCAGGCCTTCTCGCGTACCAACCGCGTACTGAACAGCACCAAGCCCTACGGCAATATTCTGGATTTCCGCCAGCAGCAAGACGCGGTCGATACCGCCATTACCCGCTTCTCTGGCGAACAAACCGGCCAACAGGCTCGCGAAATTTGGCTGGTGGACAAGGCTCCAGTGGTGATTGAAAAATTCCAAGCCGCCGTGCAAAAGCTGGATGACTTTATGCAATCCCAGGGTGTGGCCTGCGCACCGGAAGCAGTGCCCAATCTGAGAGGCGACGACGCCCGCGCCGCGTTTATCGGCCACTTTAAAGACGTGCAGCGCCTGAAGACCCAGCTCGACCAATACACTGATCTCACCGCCGACAACGCCGCCGCCATCGAACAGATTCTGCCCAAGGAAAGCATGCTGGGCTTTCGCGGTGCCTATCTGGAAACAGCCCAACGCCTCAAGGCCCAGCAAGATAAAAGCGGCAAAGACACAGATGGCAAAAACGACGCAGTGAACCAGCTCGATTTCGAGTTCGTGCTATTCGCCTCTGCCGTGATTGACTACGACTACATCGTGGGCTTGATGTCGCGTTTCTCGCAGCAAGAGCCCAGCAAGCAGAGGATGAGCCGCGATCAGCTGATTGGCTTGATCCAGGCAGATGCCAAGTTTATGAACGAGCGCGACGACATTGCCGCCTATATCGCCACACTCAAGGCCGGCGAGGGCCTAAGCGAAACCGCGATCCGTGACGGCTATCGCCGCTTCAAGCAATACAAGGACGCCGCCGAACTCGCCGCCATCGCAGGCAAACACGAGCTCGCCCCAGCCGTCTTGCAAGAGTTCGTGGAGGGCATTCTGCAACGCATGATCTTCGACGGCGAACAGCTCAGCGACCTGATGGCCCCGCTTGATCTCGGTTGGAAAGCCCGCGCCCATGCTGAACTGGCGCTGATGAAAGACCTGCACCCCCTCCTTAGCAAACGTGCCCAAGGCCGTGAGATTTCAGGACTGAGCGCGTATGAGCAGTAATCAAGAAGCAAGCAACGCAATGGACGATAACAAGCCAACACGGGCACCGAAACTTCGGTTTCCCGAGTTTCGGGAGGCCGAGGGGTGGAAGGAGCTGGCCGGTGATGCCTTATTTAATCAAATCAATAATCGAAAACCGGAACCCGGCCTTCCTGTGCTAGCCATTACTCAGGAGCACGGGGCAATACCTCGACACCTGATCGACTACCATGTTTCGGTCTCAGAGAAGAGCATCGAAAGCTACAAAGTCGTCCGGGTAGGCGACTTTATTATTAGCCTCAGGTCGTTCCAAGGAGGCATCGAGTATTCGCATTACCACGGTATCTGTAGCCCCGCTTATGTCATCCTCAGGCGTAGCCATAACGGTGTCTCCGAATACTTCAAGCACTACTTTAAGACAGAGAGGTTCATTCGCCTCCTCACCAAGAACCTTGAAGGCTTGCGCGACGGCAAAATGATCAGCTATACGCAGTTTTCGGCGCTACTCATTCCGGTACCTTCGCTCCCCGAACAACAAAAAATCGCCGACTGCCTGAGCTCGCTGGACGAACTGATCGCCGCCCAAAGCCGCAAAGTGGACACACTCAAGACCCATAAAAAAGGACTAATGCAGCAGCTTTTCCCCCGCGAACGTGAAACCCAACCTCGCCTCCGCTTCCCTGAATTCAAGAGCGTCGGTGGGTGGGAGGAGAAACCGTTCTCCAATCTCTGCAGCATCAAACATGGCTTTGCCTTCGATGGAGAGTTTTTCAGCAACGAAGGCGAGTATGTACTCCTTACACCCGGTAACTTTTACGAGGACGGCGGCTACCGCGACCGAGGCGATAAACAGAAATACTACAGCGGCGAAATCCCCCAAGACTACATACTCAATTGCGGAGACTTGCTATTAGCTATGACCGAGCAAGCCGCTGGTTTGCTTGGCAGCCCGATACTCGTTCCAGAGTCCGATAAGTTCCTGCACAACCAGCGGCTAGGTCTTGTTAGGAAAAGGCCCGGAGTCGCTTGGATGACCGAGTTCTTCTTTCATGTCTTCAACACCCTGCCCGTTCGGAAGGCGATTCACGCCAGCGCAGCCGGTGCAAAGGTGCGACATACATCGCCGACAAAGATTGGCGAAGTAGTCTTCCACTTTCCCAACTCGTTGCTTGAGCAACAACGCATCGTCGGTTGCCTCACCACCCTTGACGACCTCATCACCGCGCAAACCAAAAAGCTCGAAGCCCTCAAAACTCACAAGAAAGGGCTGATACAACAACTTTTTCCGTCCATAGAGGTCGTTGAGGCATGAGCAACAAGCCAAAGATCAACAGATATGCCAGCCACAATACACTCGCAAGAAAGTTGCGTGATGATTTAGGTGGTGCAGATCTCATCCTTGTCTATGCCTACAATCGCACCGGCAAGACGCGGCTCTCGATGGAGTTCAAGGACATCGGAAAGCGTAAGACGAAAAAGAATCCTGATGGCATCGCAGATACCCTTTACTTCAATGCCTACACTGAAGATCTGTTTACTTGGGACAATGACATTGAAAACGACACGGCTCGCGGCTTGGAAATAAACCAGGCATCGCGGTTCTTTGACGGGTTCAAGAACGAGCCTCTGGAGCCGGCTATTGATGAGTACTTGCAGCGTTACGCCGACTTTGACTTCGATTTCAAGTACCAACAAGTGCAACAGGGCAACGAGTCATTCTACAGACCTGTGTTCGTTAGCTTCCGCAAAGGCGAGCATTCGCACATCAAAGTCTCCCGTGGTGAGCAGAATATCTTCATATGGTGCGTCTTCATGGCCATCTGTGAACAGCTTTTGAAATATCCCGACGCTTATCCGGCGGTGAAGCACGCCTATATTGACGACCCGATTTCATCACTGGACGATAACAACGCCATCTCCGTCGCCTGCGACCTCGCCAAACTCCTTCGTCGAGCAGCGAGCAGGACAGGACAGAATGGTGCGGCGGCTCCTGTGAAAATCATTTTCTCCTCCCACCACGCACTCTTTTTCAATGTGATGTGCAATGAAATTGGGCGGGCGAAGGAAGGGGAACCGAAGGTGTCTCACAAGCGCTACTACCTGCACCGCGCGAATGGTGAGGGGGCCTTTACCCTTCGGGCCACCGAGGACACGCCTTTTTTCCATCACGTTGCGGCACTAGCCGAACTGCAGGTGGCTGCCGATCACAACTCCGGCAAGCTCTACACCTTTCACTTCAATGCGCTGCGCAGCATCATGGAAAAAACGGCCTCGTTCTTTGGTCATGCCGATATTTCCTTCTGCCTTAAAGCGCTCGCGAGTGAGGAAGACTCAGCACTCTACAACCGTGCCCTCCAGCTGCTGAGCCATGGCAAATACGCCATCCATGAGCCCACCGAAATGGGTGAGGACAACAAAGACTTGTTCCGCCGCATTCTCAGAGACTTCATCAGCACCTTTAAATTTGCCCTGCCTGACCTATTGGGTGCGAAGCCAGCTGCAGCTATAGCGGCCGTCGCCCCCACCTCAGGCCCACAAGCGAAACCAGCACATGAATGACACCAACAGAAAACAACTTGGCCAAACCCTTTGGACCATTGCTGATCAACTGCGCGGAGCTATGGATGCGGACGACTTCCGCGACTACATGCTGTCCTTCCTCTTCTTGCGCTACCTCTCGGACAACTACGAGATAGCGGCCAAGAAGGAACTTGGAAAAGACTATCCA
This sequence comes from Pseudomonas sp. OST1909, assembly GCF_015277575.1. Taxonomy (NCBI): domain Bacteria; kingdom Pseudomonadati; phylum Pseudomonadota; class Gammaproteobacteria; order Pseudomonadales; family Pseudomonadaceae; genus Pseudomonas; species Pseudomonas sp. OST1909. The sequence goes on along the minus strand of NZ_CP063780.1, from coordinate 413,356 downwards.
GAGTTGCTCGCTGACGTTTTGCTAAAAACGGGAGCATCGACTCCTCTGCAAGTCTGGTACGAGGATAATAAAGCTGATATCCCGGCTTTTGAGAAGCAGATGCGCCGCAAGGTGCATTACGTCATTGAGCCAGTACACCTGTGGAACAGCATCGCCAATATGGCCCGCACCCAGGACGAGGAACTGCTCACAACGCTGCAAGCTGGCTTTAAATACATCGAGACCGAGTCCTTTGAGAGTACCTTCCAGGGCCTTTTCTCGGAAATCGATCTGGGTTCCCCCAAGCTGGGCAGGAGCTATACGGAGCGCAATACCAAGCTCTGTGTGATTATCCAAAAGATCGCCGAAGGTCTAGCCGACTTCTCTACAGATAGTGATGCTCTGGGCGATGCCTATGAATATCTGATCGGTCAATTTGCCGCTGGCTCGGGCAAGAAGGCGGGTGAGTTCTACACGCCCCAGCAGATCTCCGACATCCTATCTGCCATCGTCACCCTAGACGGCCAAGACCCAAAAACCGGCACCAAGAAGCGCCTAGAAAGTGTACTGGACTTCGCCTGTGGCTCGGGCTCGCTGCTACTAAATGTGCGTAAGCGCATGGGGCCATACGGTATTGGCAAGATTTACGGCCAAGAAAAGAACATCACCACCTATAACCTGGCCCGCATGAACATGCTGCTACACGGGGTGAAGGACACCGAGTTCGAGATTTACCACGGCGACACCTTGAATAACGATTGGGACATTCTGCGCGAGCTAAACCCTGCTAAAAAGCCCACGTTCGATGCTGTCGTCGCAAACCCGCCCTTCAGCTATCGATGGGACCCGACAGAAGCCATAGCCGATGACGTGCGTTTCAAAAACCACGGCTTGGCCCCGAAATCGGCTGCAGACTTTGCCTTTCTCTTGCACGGCTTTCACTTTTTAAAAGATGAGGGCGTGATGGCCATCATCCTGCCCCACGGCGTGCTGTTCCGTGGCGGTGCCGAGGAGCGCATCCGTACCAAGCTTCTAAAAGACGGCCACATCGACACCGTGATCGGCTTGCCATCCAACCTGTTTTACTCAACAGGCATCCCGGTGTGCATTCTCGTGCTTAAGAAGTGCAAGCAACCAGACGATGTGCTGTTTATCAACGCGGCTGAACACTTCATCAAAGGTAAGCGTCAGAGCCAACTGACCGACGAAAACATCGCCAATATCATTGAGACCTATCAGTTCCGCAAAGAGGAGCCACGCTATGCTCGTCGTGTGGGGATGGGGGAGATCGAAAAGAACGACTATAACCTGAATATTTCTCGCTACATCAGCACGGCGAGTGCCGAGACCGAGATTGAGTTAGAGAATGTACATGACGAACTGGTTGAGCTTGAAAAAGCAATTCAGCAGGCACGGGATAAACACAATACGTTCCTAAAAGAGTTGGGCTTGCCACTCTTAGCTTGAACCGCAAAGCGACTCACCCAGTTGGCACAACAAGGCACTGTGCGGCGAGCAATGCCTTGTTTGCTGCGTGCCGATGATAGCGTGAAAATGCCACAAATTTGCCACAGTCCCCCTGCTAACCGGGGCGCAAATAGGCTAACTCCAGCTAACACAACCCATTGATTCCTCAGCTAATCCCCGCTAACGTATTGATTCTAAACGTCGACTTTTAGGACTCCGAAGGCAGGGGTCGTGGGTTCGAATCCCGCCGGGTGCACCAGATATGAAATGAAAAAGCCTCAGGTCGAGAGATCTGGGGCTTTTTTGGTTTTTGGGGTTGGGGGGTGGTGAGGGAGGGGTTGAGTTGTGTAGGGATTGTAGGGGGCGGTGTTGGGAGGGAGTCGAGCGGGGTTTCGGTTTGGGCGGTCCGGGATTTCCGCCCTCTTTTCGCCGTGAAAATAAATCTGTCCCTTTTTTCGTCCTAAACTACATCTCTCCCTAGAATTCTGACTGAGTTAGAATCCATTATGACTCAATGAATGTCAGGGAAGACCATGACGACTACAAATGTTAAAAATGCACTCCAACACTTCGTCACAACCAAAGAAAGCAGATCTATAACTCTGAAAGGTGAATGGGGCACGGGAAAAACGTTTATATGGGATCAAACAGTAAAACAACATCGAAATGAATTTGCTCGCGCCAACTATGCTTACATCTCACTATTCGGATTATCAAATCTAGCCGAATTAAAGCGCGCGATCTTTACAAATAGCGTCAAAAGAGAGCACGCGGGAAAGATCGCAACAAAAGAAAGCATTACAGAAAACTTCAAAAAACTTGAAAGCAGTTCAACCCCATCAATTCTAAGGAAATTAACAGGCTACGCAAATGAAATTAAAATACCATACTTAGGAGGAATTGGAGGAATAGTAGACTCGATACAATTCTCTACGATTTCCGACACATTAATTTGCATCGATGACTTCGAACGCAAGAGCACCGCATTGTCCACCAGAGATCTTTTTGGACTGATTTCCAATTTAATAGAGTCAAGAAATTGCTCGATCATACTAATCTTGAATCAAAACTTCCTTAAATCAAATGATGAATTTTTCGACTTCAGCGAAAAAGTTTTTGACTATGAGGTCACCTACTCACCAGAAATAATTGACAGTATAAACATTATTTTCCCACCTGGCATTGGACACCCGCAGACCTTAACCCAACATATAGAAAAATTAAAAATAAACAACATAAGACTATTAAAAAAAATAGCACTATTTCACGACACCCTGTCTCCTATTCTTTCATCCGCCCCTATTGAACTATACAATAGATCAATGATTATTTTACCTCTTGCAGTTCTTTCAGCATATGGGAAAAACACATTCGATATTGACTTAGAATTTCTTCGAAACCCGCTACCTAAGACCCCACTATTCCAAAACAGAAACGAAATTACAGAGCAACAAAAAAACGACCTAGCAAAAGTCGAGTATTTGAACGACTATGGCTTTAGTGGAGCGAATGATCTAGATATAGCAATTATATCCCTAATTGAAAAAGGATATGCAGATAAAGAACAGATACAAATAGTACTAAAAACCCTAGCTGACACGATTCAACACAACAAAGATATGTCACTATTACAAGCAGCGTGGAGTGAATACCAAAGCTCATTTGTCAACAATCAAGACGAGATAGTAGACATATTCGAACGTGCGCTGAGTATTTGTTTGCACAAAATGAAAATTCGTGAAGTTGACTCGGTTTGCTGGCTTTTCTCAGAACTAGGCATGCATGAAAGAGTGAACGAAATTATCGAAGCTCACTTTGAAACTGCAAAAGCAAATTGTTTGTATCGAGACAGTAGCCATTTCAGATTAGATCCAGAACACCCACAATTATTGGCCAGACTTAAAAGCTTCATAAACAACCAAGAAGATGATATGACGATGGCGTCAATGATGGATATGGCTTACGGTTACGGCGGTTTTGGCCGTAAAGTCATGAGTGGCCTTCATAAAAAATCCACAAACGACTTCTATAACTATTTTACATCCTCTACCAACGAGCACGTGCAACAACACGCAGAAAACTGCTTAGAAATCTCCAACACAACATTTAGTGACAACTTCTCAAACGAATGTGCTCAACATATATTTTTATGCACGTACGAAGCAATTCAAAAAATCTCTAAAGAAAGTAAACTCAACGAAATTCGCACACAGAGGTTTAAAAAATACGAAGCATATTATTTAGAAATAAAAACTCTCGGCAAAGCTCAGGACTCCTAGCCCCCAACAATCCAACTAGAAATATAGTTACTGCTGCATACCGTATTTAAACTAGACGTGAAGACCACCTCATTTATTATCATTGCATCACCAAACGCATCCTACCTCATCTTCACGTTGCAGCCCTTAGCTCTTCGCGTTAGTCTTCGCCGGTCGCTGCTCATCAGCGACCGGGCCTGGAAACCCGTCACCGAGACGCACGTAGCGTCGTCAAACAATCAGCGGGCGCTTTTTTTATGTCTGTCGTTTGTGCTTTATGGCGGCCGTGTGCGGGAGACATTCGTGTCTGCCGAGTAGTCTCTGTCTCGGTTTCCAGCCTGCGCACGGCTGCCACCCATCGCCTGGAAACGATGTGTGGCCGTCTCAGTTGGTCATTCAGAGAGGTTTCACACCATGCTTGATTACCGTAATGCCGTCCGTACCAATACCACCCCCATGTAAGTGGGAGGTCAGCGATGAGTACCCCACCCGCAGAAGCCAAAACCATTGGCGCTCAGACCTTCGCAGATTGTGGCGAGGGAAAAAGCCATCTGAAATTGTTTCGAGTCAATGCCGGGGTTCCTATTCTGGAAGCCCTTGAACACGCAGCGCACGTTCTCTACTACGCAAAAATGCTCTCGCTTGAAGCCGCCATGGACCCCAAGGCGGAGAAGTTCGCGTTTGCCTCGCACTACCTGTGTGAAATGGGTAAAGCAATCGTCGATGACCTGCTCCTAGCCATGCAGCCTGGTGGGCCGCACCCGCAGTAAGTAGTTCGCGCCCGGTGCGGTGCATCGGGCGCCAGAAACACTGAGGGTAAATAAACCCATTCCATGCGTCCGTCGATACGTTCTCGTCCCCATACGTCGGTCCCGCTCTTACAGAGATCGATCCCCCTGCGGTTAGAATGCTCCAAGGCCCCTAGCGACATGTCAGACCTACCCTCGCACCAGATTCGGGGGTATTTTCTCCGGTCACCCACTGGAGTAGGAAACACCATGTTCTGGCGCAGAGACAAACCGCTGAGGGTAGAGCTGCTTACACCCATCCACGTCACTGCTTCCTCAGCCCCTGCACATCACGAGAAGTTAGATGACCCAGCTGCCAAGGAGGCGAAAACCAATACAGACCTGGCTTTCAAACTGATTACATTTGGAGCGCTAGCATCGCAGGCCGCGCTGGTGATCTACGGGTACTCGCTCCTATCCGGCAGATTTCAGCAGTTCGGTATCGACCAGAACGAGCTATCACTGAGCACACCTACACTGCTTCTGCATGGGTACACCAGTCTATTCTCTGGTGCATTGGACGCTGCGGAACAATGGCCCATCGTAGGACCCGGCCTTCTGGCTTTCGCATTTGTGGCGATTGCTGCGCTCTTTGTTGCGGTTATAACGAGGAAGCCCAAGGCCAACGTAGTGATTGGACTTGCAGCATGGATAGGGATTGCCATGTTTATGGCGTTCTTCGCTCCTGGCGCAGGAGTTCAACAAGGTAGGGGGGCTGGGCTTGCAGATTTTAAAAGGTATACCCAATTAGAAACTGCCGGGGACCTCGAAGCGGTGGATACCGTGGTAACCGACAAGGGCGAACGCCTGGTAGGCCATTTGATCCTGGCGGACAGTAAAAGTACGTTTCTACTCGTGGGCAGAACCCTATTTAAGCTTGATGGTACGACTGGCCGCGTAATCCGTGAGACGGAGCTGAAACAACGTCCTCCCGAGATAGAAAAGCACCCACCACAGGCGTAAATCCAAGCACAGCAGAAAGGGCCATGTATGCCCACGTGTATGCCCAACCGGCACAACCCCTGCGAGATCCAGTAAATACGGCATCCTTAACGCCCAGTTCAAACGACGCCGGGGCACCAGATATGAAATGGAAAAGCCCCAGGTCGTGAGGCCCAGGGCTTTTTTGTGCGTGCTGATTCAGCGCTTCTGCAACACCTCCAACCGCGCCGGCAGATCCTCCTTCGGAAAGCGCTTATGCAGCGCCAACAGCTTTTCATCAGCCGCCTTGCTCTCCCCGGCCTCACGCAGCTTCACGATGGCCTGTAACTCCTGCTCCAAAGATGGCAATGCATTCGGCGCCGCCTTGCTGAGTCTTTCCGCTGGCGGGGCCGCCATTACGTCAGCGATTTCAGCCTGGGCTGGAGCACTTTCAACCCGTGGCGCCATCGCCATGCGGGCCATTGGCGCGGGGGCGGAAAACGCTTGCGGCGCTGGGTGGGCGGCATCTTCGTGGCGCAGCGCGGAGAATGTCGCGGTGGATATCTCGGGTTGCGGCACGGGGGAGCGCATGACCACGCCGATCATCAGCGCCAACCCGGCGACGGTGGCGAATGCCATTTGCCAGCGCGGGCGTTGGCAGGCTTGCAGCCAGCGTTGCCACAAGCTGGGTTGCGGCTGCGGGGCTTCGCGGCGGGCGGCGTTGAGGATGAAGGCGTCGAGGGACGCGGGCGGTTCGCCCTTGCTGTGTTGACGGTAGTGCTGGAGCAGCGCGTCGTCAGGGGTGTGTCGGGCGTCAGTCATACAGGTACCTCCTCGGCCAGCAGGCGCCGCAATTTTTGTAGGGCGTAGCGCAAGCGGCTTTTTACGGTTTCCAGCGGGGCGCCGGTGAGGGTGGCGATTTGCGGCACTTCGAGGTCGCCATGCAGGCGTAACAAAAACACCTCGCGCTGGTCTTCGGGCAGTTCTTGCAGGGCGGCGTCGAGGCGCGCCTGGTCGCGGCTCAGGCTCAGTTGTTGCTCGGGGCCGGCGCTGTCGTCGGGTTGGGCGTGCAACTGTTCGTCGTAGCTGTCGTGCAGGGGGTTGTGGATGCCGTGCCTGCGCCAGTGGTCGATCAGGCGGTTGCGGGCGATCTGGAACAGCCAGGTACGAAAACTCGCCCGGCCTTGTGGCTGGGTGGTGCTGCGGATCAGGCTGAGCCAGGTGTCCTGGTAGATTTCCTCGGCCAGTTCGGCTTTGTTGCACAGGGACACGAGGAAGCGGTACAGGCCCTGACGGTGGCGCGTGTAGAGGGCTTCAAACGCGCCAGCGTCGCCGGTTCGGTAGCGGGCCAGCAGCGATTCGTCGCTGGGTGGATCGTCTGGGACGGCCATGTAATGGGCGAACTCCTTTTTGTCAGCCGAAGCAGGATTACTGTGGGAGGGGGCTTGCTCCCGATAGCAGTGGGTCATACAGCACATCGGATACTGACACACCGCCATCGGGAGCAAGCCCCCTCCCACATTTGAACATCGTTGTGGGCCAGATCAGGGTTTGAGGCTTTGGGCCAGTTCCACCAGTTGCACGAATTCGTTGCGCAGCCCGAACGGGTCATCGCCGCGGGCCGAGCGGGCCAGTGTGGCGGTGTCTTGCAAACTCATGTTGCCAGTGTAGCGGCCATCACCCTTGAGCTGTTGGGCGAACGCGGCAACGGCAGAGGAGAAGCGCAGGTCGTCGCTGGCCGGGGTGGCCTGGTTGGCGATAGGCCGCTCGATCAATTGGCTCTTGCCGCCCGCAGCGGGCTTGTAGCGCACCCGTAGCATCGCCAGCTCGGCGGATTTGCCTTCGGTCGTAGGCGCGGCGGCATAGCGTAAAGGCTCCAACCAGCCCTTCTCACCCTTGGGCACAATTTCATACAGCGCCGTCACTGTGTGCCCTGCGCCAATTTCGCCGGCATCGACCTTGTCGTTGTTGAAATCCTCACGCTTCAAGGCGCGGTTTTCATAGCCCAGCAGGCGGTATTCGCTGACCTGGGCGGGGTTGAATTCCACCTGCAATTTCACATCCCGTGCGACCACGGCCAGGGTCGAGCTGAGTTGCTCCACCAGCACCTTGCGCGCTTCACGCAGGTTGTCGATGTAGGCGTAGTTGCCATCGCCCGCGTCGGCCAGTTGTTCCATCAGGTGTTCGTTGTAGTTATCCACACCGAGGCCAAGGGTGGTCAGGGACACGCCGCTTTTGCGCTGGGTCACCGCCATTTGCTTGAGGCTGTCGAAGTCGCTGATGCCCACGTTGAAGTCGCCATCGGTGGCCAGCAGGATGCGGTTGATACCCTTGTCGATAAAACCTTCGCGGGCCATCTGGTAGGCCAGTTCGATGCCGGACGCGCCTGCGGTGGAGCCGCCGGCGGTAAGTTGGTCGATGGCGTTGCGGATCTTGGCTTTTTCAGCGCCCGAGGTGGGCTTGAGCACCACGCGGGATTCACCGGCGTACACCACCAGTGACACACGGTCCTGATCACGCAGTTGATCGACCAGTAATTTCAGCGTGCTTTTGACCAGCGGCAAGCCTTCGCGACGGTCCATGGAGCCGGACACATCCACCAGGAAGACCAGGTTGGCGGGCGCCAGTTCTGCCACGGCTTGATCGGAGGCCTTGATACCGATGCGCAGCAGTTTTGTACGCGGGTTCCACGGCGTGGCGGCCAGCTCGGTGGTTATGCCAAATGGGGAGCCATCGGTGGGCAGTGCGTAGTTGTAGGGGAAGTAGTTGACCATTTCCTCCAGTCGTACCGCACCTTCGGGTGGCAGGCGACCTTGGTTGAGGAAGCGTCTTACGTTGGCGTAGCTGCCGGTATCGACGTCGATACTGAAGGTGGAAACCGGGGTTTCGGCGACGCTATGCACCGGGTTATCCGGCAGGTTGGCGTATTGCTCGCGGGGTTCGCTGCGGTAGTCCATCGTCGCCATTTCTCGCACCGCCATCGATGCCGGCATCGCCATTCGCTTGACCACTGCATTCTGGATCGGCGCGCTGTGAAGTTCGGCGAGAGGCGCCGATTCAATCGGTTTGGCGACTTCGGGAGACGATGACAGCCCACACCCGGCCAGCGCCACCAGCAGGGTGACGGCAAAGCCTTGGGCAGCAGGACGCAGCAAGAGCAAAGGGCGGGACATGGGCTGAACCTCGTGAGTGAATGAGCCGTTCAACAGATCAGACGTGAGGCGGCACTCATACGGGTTAAACACTTTATCCGCTCCGATCGCTGCCTCACACTTGGAGACACAACCGACTGAACCGGCCGTCACCAGCAACCACATATCGAGAGCTCGCCTCCCAGTCAGAACCGTCTGTTTCTTGAGCTTCCTGGAGGCTTTTCACATCAGAGAAACCACGATGACCTTCGTAAGCAACAACCTCACACACCGCTATGAGCATCCCGCAGTCGGCCAACGAGCCAGTTATGCCAGCGCACTGGCACGCGCAAGCAATGCGCCAACCTGGCCCGCCCAGGTCAGGCCTCAACCGCCGACGCCAGGGCAAGTAGCACCGTACACGCCCCGCCCCGAACAAATGGCCGTGCCACAACAAGCGCCGTTCTCCTTGCAGAACTACGCCAACGCATCCCTTAAGGGCACGCCGATGCATACCGCGGCCAGGGCCGTGGGCACGATTCGCGAAGTGAGCGTCACGCGGGACTCATGGGGCTACGAACGCGTGCATACCCGTTCGTTGGGTACCGGCTCGCTGATCAACGATGGCAACAGCGTACTGACCAACCAACATGTGCGCGACGCGTTGGCCAAAGGCAGCAAGCTCGAACTTTGGCTGGGGTATGAACAAGACAGCACCGGCCGAATGAAGGTAGAGCGCAAAGTGCCGCTGGACCCCAACCCGCTCAGTGGCGATGCACGGTTGGACTACGCCGAGCTGCGTGTCGACTTGCCCGTCGGCGAGAAAAAAGCCTTGGCCGAGCAGTTCCGGCCGCTCAAGTTGGCCTCCGGCCCCCAAGCATCGCCTGGGCAGAGAGTCTTTATGCCCAACCATGGGCAAGAGGCCCTCGGCATTTCATTTCTAAATACCAAGGGCCAACCCACCACACTCAAGGGATACGACCAGCACAGCCGTAATCAGGGCACGGTCTACCATGATGCCTTCAAGAAGCCCGGCACTTCCGGCTCACCGCTGATCAGCGTCGATACGGGCGAAATCGTTGCCTTGCACAACGGTTCCATCGGCGCCAGCGTAAACGGGCAGCGCGACTCAATGGGCACGGCCACCCGCATCGACTTGATCCAACAGCACCGTCGTCAGAGGTGACGCGGTTCAGTCCGTGCCGTACTTGGGATTACGCGGACCGTACAGAAGCCCGGTGCGTTGCCCCGCCGACAGCAGGCGCGCACTGGTGATACCGGCAATCGGATGCGCCGCATCGGTGGAGCTGTTGATCACCTGCTTGACCGCGGCCGTGATCAACATGCCCACCAGGCCGCCACCGTTGTTATTGCCCTCCTCGCTCGACGCACGCGCCGAACCGGTCCACAAGGTGGTGCCGGTGCGCAGGTCCACCAGTTTGGCCGAGGCCGTCACCGAAGTGTCGCTGGAGATCAGCATGTACTGGGTGCCGTACTCGCTGATGGTGATGTACAGCGCCGCGTCCGCACCAAAGATGTCATGCAGTTTGGCCGGCTGTACGGCCTGGATATCGTTGGCGGTGGTGAGGCCGTTCTGGCGGAAGGTTTCGTCCACCAGGGCAATCGGCAACACGTAGTAGCCGGCTTCGGCCAGTGGGTAGGTGACTTGCGACACCAGGCTGTAGGACGCCTGCACTTCCGGCGATTCATTGATCGGCGGCAGTACCAGGATCGACTTGGGCCGCGCCTGTTTGTACGCCGAATAATCAACCGTCTTGGGCGCGGCGCAACCGCCGAGCAACGCCAGGGCCAGCAAGGCGCCGGTGAGTTTTAACAGGCTCATTTGGTGGCGACTCCGGCTTTGGCGTTTTTCAACAGAAAGTCCATGTATGCAGCGGACTCAGGGAACAGCGCCTTCTCGGTGCGAAACTCCTGCACCATCTGGTCATCCTTGCCCATGTTCATGTACAGCATGCCCAGGTGCGCGTGGTAACCCGGCGGTGCCTTGCGGCCACTGGCGTTGATCTTCTGCAGATCGCGCTCCAGTGCTTCCACCTGCGCTTCCTTGGGCTCGCCCTTGAAGTACTCGTAAACCTGCGGCTGGTAGCTCTCCCATTGATACAGGGGCTGGGGCGCCGTCTGGCACCCGGTTACCGTTGCGATTGCCGCCAGCGTCAGCGCTAACCTCACTGCCTTGCTCATCCGTGTACTGCTCCTTGTGGTGTGGCTGATCAGTTACGCGGGTTCCAGGCGCCGGCGTTGATGCCGTCGACCAGGCGGTTGATCGCTTCGCGCATGGCCAGGTCCAGCACCTTGCCATTGAGGGTGGAGTCATAGCTGGCGGTGCCGCCGAAGCCGATCACTTCACGGTTGGACAGCGCGTACTCACCGGCGCCCTGGGTGGAATACACCACTTCGGAGGTGTTGATGTTGACGATATTCAACGCGACTTTGGCGTAGGCCACTTGGGTCTTGCCACGGCCGAGGATGCCGAACAGCTGGCGGTCGCCGGTTTCTTTGCGGCCGAACTCGGTCACATCGCCGGTCACCACGTAGTCAGCGCCCTTGAGCTTCTGCACGGTGCCTTTGATTTTGGCTTCCTGGGAGATCTCGCCCATGTTGTCGCGGTCCAGCACGCTGAAGCGGTTGGTCTGCTGCAAATGGGTGATGAGGATGGTCTTGGCCTGGCCGCCGAGACGGTCGACACCATCGGAGAAGATGCCGCGCATGTAGCTGGAGCGGTTGTCGAACTTGCCCACGGCAATCGGCACACGCACGCCGGAATAGGCTACGTGGGCGCTGGCGACTTGCTCCACCGGCATCGCGCGGTTGCTCTCGGTGGCGCAACCGGCCACGGTCAAGAGCGCCGCGGCGGTGAGGCCCGACAGCAGGATTTTGGACAGTGTCTTCACAGGGTGCTCCTTGGGTGAGGAAAACAGCGTTGCCGGGTTTTCCAAGGAGATAGGCAGCCTGAAAGCGCGCTGGCCTGGATTCTTCCCTGAAAGACGGTGATGCAACGGCTGCTGCATTTTACGGGGTTGAGAGCGGTTCTCAAGTTGTTTCGGCCATAGGTGGGGGGCTTACCCTACTGCCGACCGCAATACTCAAAGCAACGAAGATCAAATGTGGGAGCTGGCTTGCCTGCGAAAGCGGTAGTGCAGCAACAGATGCAGCGACTAACCCACCGCCTTCGCGGGCAAGCCCAATGCCGATCAATTAAACGAACGCAATGCCCAAAGCAACGAAGATCAAATGTGGGAGCTGGCTTGCCTGCGAAAGCGGCAGTGCAGCAACAGATGCAGCGACTGACCCACCGCCTTCGCGGGCAAGCCCGCTCCCACAGGGGAACTGCGCTTAACCCTGACTGGCATTAGTCCAAGCCCGCCCACCAACAGCCGCCAGCCTTCGCACAGACCTACTTGAGCTCCTTCACCAGATACTGCGCAGAAATCTGCGTAATCCCGGTCAACGCCCGGCGCAAGGCTTCAGGGTCAGTGCGGTAAGTGAGCGGCGTGTAGCCATAGACGTTCTGGCCATTAAACGGCGTGACCGCTTCAAAGGTGCGCCAGATCATCTCATCGCCGCGATCCATCTGCGCCATCACGTTAAGGGTCGGATAAATCACACTGCTGAAACCCTGGGTCAGGCGAAAGCCCCACTCGGACACGGTCAGCTGAATCTGCGCATCGGCGGGCTCATCGTCGCCGACCACCTTGAGCGTCGAAGTCTTGCCCAACTCATCGACAAAGCCCTGCTTGAGCAACACGCCTACATCGAGTTTTTCCGCCTCCATCACCGTCAGGATGGCCACCGGCGTCGGCATCTCGGCCAACTGCCCGAGCCTCATGCCCGCGGCAAACCCGGCGCCACTCAACGCCGCCGTACCCAGCTTGGACGCCCCGCTGGCCATGCCAACACCGGCGCCAACCCCGGCACCCAGGGCCGCGCCCCAGGCCTGTTCGCGGCCGAAGTACACCATGTTCTTTTCCCACTTCACGGGCAGGACTTTGACGGTTTTGATCTGAGCGCGGTTTTCGGGGGTGAGGGGGTGGCTGACGCAACCGCCGAGAATGAGGGTGGCGAAGAGAATGAGGAGGAGGTTTTTCACATTGGTCCTTTAATGTTTGGGGTGAGGCTTTCAGATTTGCATAGTCGTAGTGCGTTTGTTCGTGAGCAGTATGTCGGCAATGGGTGGCAAGACGTTAGTAGCTGCGTACACGCTCCGAAGCGGCGGCATTTTGATGCCTTGCGCGGGCTTGGTGGTGCGGCTTATAGTCCGGCCGTCACCCAAAAGGTGACCGGGTTTGGCGACCCGAAGAACGAGCCCTCAATAATCCAGAGAGCTTAATGATGAATCGATACATGCCCCTAACCGGCCACGACTGCACCGTCCCAGCGCTGATCATCGACACCCAGGCACCTCTCGACGTCCTTCACGACGCGGCTGTGCATCGCATTCGGGCCGTCACCCAACTGCTGGAAAACCTGGCCTTCCGCGAACAACTCAGCAGCGATGCCGTAGTGCTTTCAGACTTCGCCCACTTGCTGGCCATTCCGCTGCGCGATGGGTGTGATTTGCTGGATGTCATCAGTCGCAGGCTGAATGCCGATCCGTCCTGAGTGAAAATCGGGCGGCCTTTGTGTCGCCCGCTTTGCGCTCAATTCCCTTGGCCACTCTCTTTACGATTTTTCAACCAGGACTGTATCCAAACGCCTACCCCAGTAGGTATTGCATAGGCAAAAACACCGGGTAACATATCTACGATTTCAGCCCAACTAAAGTCCCATACACCAATCTTTGAATAATTAACCAGCGCCCCCATGAGCTTTGCGATAACCCCCACCAACAAAAACAATAAAAACAGATAAATCAACAATAACAAAAACGCCTGCCACCTTGATCTAGGCTTAATCACTTTCCCTTCCCATTTCCTTCCCTTTTCTCCCAGAGTCACCTCAACAAACTATAAACAAACAAAGAAAATGTTTCACATAACTTCTTAACACTCATATCTGCAGAGTCTATTTTCACTACAGCCCATTTATCATTTTTATCAAAACCGACGCATCGCCCCTGCATATCATCACCAAAAATCATAACACTTTCGAATTGCGCCGCAGTCTCATCATCAAAAATATCACTTGCCTCTAGGAGGCCGTTATAAAGCATAAATCCGGCTGTTTCAATTTCCCCACTTCCGAACTCCTGCAAAAACTCCAAGTAATCATCAGGAGCATTTTTCTGCCCTACCTTTATTGCATTAAGACTGACATCATCTACAGCAGCCAAGCCATCAAGCAAATGCTCTTCTTTCTTACTCTTCAAAAAAGTTTTAATATCCACCTTCACCCCCTACTTTTTATCTGAAAAAATCTCTCTGGGCACACCTCCAGCACGATGTATTCCACCCTGATGCTGATCCGGAAATCAGAAAAGGGGGACAGATTTTTTTAATAGATTTTTCAACCCTAATTCAAATAAATCTGCTCCCTTTTTTCCGCTCCCTTTTTTCACTTCTCTAGCAAGATCAAACAAACCGCCTCCTTTTGTTCTCAATTATCTTTTGGAAAATTTATCGAAAAAGCCGAAAGTAAAGTCTCAATAATTTTTCGATCTGCATCATTCTTCGCAAAACGCTTAAGCACTGGGACAAGATGATAAAACAATAACTCGAGCCTGCTAGGATCTTTGGGCAATGCATCGTTAATGCATGCAACCATTAACTTAACTGGCATAATTGACGCGAAGGTTTCATATCCTCTAGCGCTAGAGAACGGAATTTTCTTAAAATAATAATCCGCTAAACGTTTCTGCTCTGGTTTTTTCCAAGATCTATGAGGAAGGAGTAATAAAGCTTCACCCCAATTATCTGAAGTAAGCGGGTACCGGCTCAATATCCAAGCTGCCGCCTGATCAGAAGTCATTTTCGCCAACTCTTTACAGAGTGATATCAATCTTGAATCCATACCAAACTATTTCCTTGGATTAAATGAGTTTTCCGGTAACCCAGAGTTAGCCTTTAGGGTAGCAGGTGGCTGATAATGACCGGAACTATTATCCCATCTTGTTATTTTTCCTCGCTCTGGACCGTCATTATTACCAAAGCGTATAGAGCCGGCATATTTAACTTCCCCCCCACGCTACCCCAGATGGGTTGAAAATTGCTCATTCACATTTGGGCGGCTTACCTTGATAGTCCCATCCGGCAATGTGACAAAATCGTAAGAACCTGAAGGGGTAATTTTCCCCCACCTTGCCCTTGCAACCAATACCGGCCTGATTCGTCCTGGACAAGAGTTCTCACGGGCCGTTGCGAACAAAAGAACAAAAGGAACAAAAGGGGACAGATTTATTTAATATGCTCTTCAACTCTAATTTAAATAAATCTGCCCCCTTTTCTGCTCTAAAAACAAAAATATATCCTATATTCGACTCTTCACCGAAACGGCTCCATGCAAATAGATCTGTCCCCTTCGATCGCAGCTCCATTCGAAACAGACTTATTTTTTACTTAGCCATTTAAATAAATCCGCCCCCTTTTCTCTTCCTTTTCTCTCGCCCCCTTTTCTCTCTTTTCTTTTCCCTTAAAACAACAGTTAAAAGACATAACATCCTTTTACGTTAGAAGTTTCGTATCTCCATGACTTTATTAGCCGATCCGCAGCGACAAAAACCGAATATCGGCAATCTCTAATCCAAGTTATGTAATACCGCCTGCCTCCGTTTTCATCAACAACCTTATCAAAGGTCTTATTTTTATTTACAGGCGACCAATATGAGTCGCCACATCCTCGAGTGCAGTCTTTGTAAAGGTGGGAATCGAAATGAGTACCTACCCATAGATTCATTCCATTTTCCCAATTGGAATGGGAAGGTGCGCAGCCAGCCAAGGCCGACAATAATACTACCAAAAGCCATTTATTAATTTTCACGCTTTTTCTGCGACTCAATTGTTGGGCGGTACTTATCGTACAGTGCTCCATAATTTACAAGCAGAGCAGGCGGCATGCTGCCCAAATTTTCAAAAAACGACATATCAGCTTGTTTGTGAGCTTCCAAGTTAATCATCCAACCATCGTGCAATGTAGCAAACCCATTAAACCCTGTAATTTGGTTTAATATATTGCTGACTGGAGTACCGTGACAAACAGCAGAACAAAGGGGACAGATTTATTTAATAGATCCAAGCGCAAATTTAAATAAATCACCCCCCTTTTCTCGCGTCATTTAACGCAGCACACCTGATCATCAGAAAGATAATAAAGTCCCTCCAGCTTTCCGCAAATGGAAGGAAGATCGAAAACCGATTCCGAGGCATAAGAAATAGGCAGCTCGGATCTAATCGAACCGGCAAACTCTGAACTTTCCCACGCGGGAGTTACTATACCGCTCCAAAAATTTACGACGGCTCCCTTATCAGACAATACAACAGGCTTTAAGCATTCAATTGCGGAATTGGAGTTCCAATACAAATAGCCGCGATACACAGAGTGTCTTTCACCAAAAAAATCAGCTCGAACGATAATCTGAAAGTCTGAGCACGTTTCCTGCTCGGCGAGGGGGCGTACAGTTAACTCATCCTCCACGGTATCGTCCATCGGAAAAAACCAAACGCTGTAGCGATCAAGATCATCAATCGTTAGCTCATATACTTGTTTGTCCGACACAAATCGCCCCCCATGTAATTAAACACAACAAAAGGGGGGCAGATTTAATCAATGGCCTTTGCACTACCACCACGAATTAAGCAAATTCGCCGCCTTCCCCCAACTACCTGACTAACTAGGTAACGGTTTCTTGATCACCATTAACAGATTCAAACAGTACGCCGACAACACCAGCTGCCACAAGTCGCCGTTTCACTTCTTCACTTACTATGATCGCACCCAAATATTTTTTAAGTCTAAATATATGACTTGATCCGACCCTACCCGGGTCAACCACCAAATTGTAGAAAGCACGATAGTTGCCGGCCATATCTGGCCTAACAGGATCATCTACCTCAAACTTTTTATAGCGAGAGCGCTTTTCATCCACGCAATCGATTTGCGTTTCTATAATCATCAAAAAATAGCTCTGGCAAACCACTTTATTGTTTATCTTAACCGGCTCAAAAACGACATGCTGATAAAGTTCGTCTATCTCTGGCAAACCGGCGAGCGAATTTTTTGCCCTCTCGCTTAAAACAGGAACACTGGCGTATCCAGCGAGGGAATAATCAACTTCTTTACCGTCGAACCTTACATCGAGGGTATATGTGCCTGGCTCCGTAAAATTAACTGCAGGATCACTGAAATGCCAGTTATCTACATGATGTACATCTCCGAGCACCCACCTATCGCAGACAGTTACATCTTGTCGCATTAAGTAATATCTCATTTCAGTCCCTCGTAAGCCATTTATCAACTTCACTACCCACGATTACTGCTTCTGACTTAATCCCTTCCAATATTTTTGTCACGAATCAACGAAAAAAGGGGACTGTCTAGTCCTGAAATAGGTTTACACCTGCTTCAGGACTAAACAGCCTTTAAACTCTAGTCTAGATAAATCTGCCCTCTTTTCTTGTCCCTTTTCTTCAGTCCCCTTTTCTTCAACTTATTCATCATCCCAAAACTGCCCCGGCGGCGCATAGTTGCCATCTTCCAAGATGCTGCACCATCCAAAAAGCCTATAAAACATTTCAAGATCCAATATTTGGTAGATATCAATATCAACTTTTTTTAACGACACCCGACCGTGTGCATAGTGAGAGTATTGCCCACCTACCCCACCTATCGCTCTTTTTTCAAGTTCTGCACGATCCCACTCCAGAACGGTTCCTGCAGCTTCTGGCAAAGGGTCCAAAAATTCAATTTCAAACTCCGTTGCAATTTTGCAAATGCAAGGAATCAGCCTTTGCTCGAGCAGGCTGTGGGTTAACAAATTCTCGGGAAACTTAATGCTTAATTTCATTTCAGAGCATCCTTTGGAACAACAACATAACCTGAAAAATTCTTTTCAAAAGTAGTCGCGGGGCTAAAATACTGCTTACCATGAGGATCACGAATTGCTACGACAGAAATGCCATTTCTGGTCGTAATGCCGTCGACCACAACAAAATGGGAAAATCCGGTACCCGCTGCTTTATCCACCACTTGGACAATAACAGGCGTTCCGTTTGCTGTGTATCTTGCCAAATCAGCAACGTTACGGCTTGCATAAACTGCCGTGTTGACGCCCTCAGACTTCATCAAATTCGCAACGTCCTGAGGGAAAATCCCGTCTTTTCCGGGTGGAAGCTTTTCAATCAGATTTCCTATGTCTACTTTATGTCCCATGGTATCCAAAACCATGCCACATGAGTTGTGACCACATGTAGGTACGGGCCCTTGATTCACAACTAAACGATCACCGCTTCGGGGTAGCGAATCACCAAGAAGTGGATTTTTAGGACCTGCTCCTGAAGGTAAGCTCTTTGCTAGCTCTTCTACCAAATCCGCAGACTCAGCAACCTTTCCTTCCAAATACAGCTTTTTAGCCTTACCTAAAACTTTTTGTGCCGCATCCCCGGCGCCCGGGATGAGTCCAATACTCGCCATGGCATAGTCAAACGGATCCTCAGCCTCATAGAAGCCCTTTGCATCGCCGTAAACCGGAATGAAGTCTGAACCAAATTCAGCGAGCTGCTCAGCCAGGCGCTTTGTCTGAGCAAGCGCAATCGGGCTATCTACTTGCTTAATGCTTCGAAGCTCCGCCTCAATGGAATACGCCGCAAGCTCTTTATTCTGCTCAACTTGCTTAGCCTGCTCTTTAGCCTCAGGGCCAAATCTCGCAACCACAAGGCTTCGAGCAGCCTCCGAAGCTTCTCGCCGTAAAGAACGACAGGTAGCACCTGCACCATTCGCACTGCAGGCTGTGGTTAGCGCCAAATCTCGACTTTTATCTAGAGCATCCAGAGCGTCAGCACGCCCACACGCAGCACTATCTCCTCCCTGGCATTTCTTCTTGGCAGCCCAGCGCTCTTGGTTTTCTTCATGGTTGAGGTAGTTGTACTGTGTCGAACTGCCCGCCACCCATGCTCCAGTTTGCAAACTCTCACCGTCAGCATCACTGTCCACCGACGCCGCAAGCACACCAATCAACTGCGAGCTCATCACCAGCAAGCTCTTTCTCTTATCCTCCGGCATGCTGGCGTACTGTTTGGCGAGGCTGTCTACCAGGGCTTCGTTCACACCTGCTGCCAACGCACCAGTACGGAAATCGCCGCCAGCAGCTTCAGCTGCCAGCCCGCCCATCAACGCATGCAGTCCAATCTTGGTGATACCGCCGTCGGCGAACCGATTCTTGGAGACATCACCAATCATGTTGAAGCCATAGGCAGCAAATGCATTGGCAAGGCTGCTTTGCAATGCATCCCCGAAGCTGGCTTCTCCTCCCAGCGCTTTAGTCAGGATGGCCGATGTGCCGTTTTGCAGAACCTGATTCGCAGTAAATTGACCAACACCTTGCCAGGTACTCAATGGGCTCGCAGATGTCACTGCGCCCGAGTTAGGCAGCGCAGTAGTAGTGCCTGTCTGCGTGCTGGTCCAGTCGTCGTAGAACCCTGCGGTCAGCCCCGCGGTAACACCCGAGACAACATAGCCCCGCATCGCATCGCTGGAGGTTACGTCCTTGACCACTGCGCCTAAATTGCCACGATTATTGATCGTGCTGATCGCACCATTACTCGCCATACCGGCAAGCACAACGCTGCCCGCAGCATTGGCCCAGCCTGCGGCAGATGTGGCAGTGGCAGCAGCCGTCGCACCAGCCATCGAGGTACCCGTCCCAGCGGCGGCAATTGCGCCGCTTGCTGCCCCCATCGTGAAGTAGGTAACAATGATCGCTATGACAATTTGCGCGCCGGCGCCCAGGCCGGAATTACTGTATTTGAAGCTGTCGTGCAGCTCTTTGACCTCGCGCCAGTCAACATCGCCACGCTGCTCCATTTGCTTGATCCAGGCGAGGCTTGGGTCCGCCTGGACCATCGCGTCGATGGTCTGGCTTACCGTGTTCTGGTTAACCTGCCTTACATCAATCTTCAAGCCGTCCACAGCCTTGATTGCCAACTCGCCCTGCGCCACCAACTCACTCTGACGCAATGTCTCGTCGGTATTCCCCTTACCCTTGGCGCTGGTCCACGCCAGGTCACCCTTGCTCTTCTCGTGGCTCTCTTGATGCAGGTCCTTGACCGCCTCGAACGTCACCGCACCGCCACTGGTGATGGCCAGGTCGTTACCACTTTCAAGCTTGGCCCGCTGATACAACTGATCACCGCCACTGACCAGCGACAGATCACCACCAGTCTTGATCTCAGTCCCCACATTCGTGACGTGGGTCACCTCATCACGCTTGGTCTTCTTGGCGCCCCAGCCACCCTTCTCCTTCATGTCGTAAAGGCTGTAGGTGCTGTTCTGCGCCGCCAACAAACTCAACTTATCCCCGCTATACAGATAAGCCTCATTCCCCGCACTGATCCTGCTCGCCACAATCGTGGTATCACGCCCAGCCTGGCTGACAAAATCCCCACCCGCCGTCAGCACGCTTGCCACTTGAGTGGTCTGGTCGTCCGCGGTCTTGATGCGTTTTTTGCCGTCCTTTTCCTTGCCCTCGACGTTGTGCATGTCGCTGACCGAGGCGACGTTGAGGTCGCGGCCGGCAGCGATGTTGAGGTCTTTGCCGGCGGTGGCGGTGCTGCCGATGATGTTGACGTCTTGTCCGGCCTGCATGTTGAGGTTGCCGCCCGCCGTGACGCTGGCGGCGAGGTTTTTGACGTCGGTGGTGATGCTGGATTTCTCGCCGCCGTCGCGGGACTCGTGTTTGACGCTGGTGTCGCTGGCGGCGATGAGGTTGAGGTCTCGGCCGGCGGTTAAGTTGGCGTCGTTACCAGCGGTGAGTGCGCCTCGGTTGGTGAGGTCGCGCCCGGCGTCGATGGCGAGGTTTTCGCGGGCGACGATGGTGCCGGCGCTGGTGTCGGTGAGGGTGCGCATACCGGCGCCGTCACGCACCTGGATGGCGGTGGTTTCGTTGGTGATGTCGCCTTTGAGCGCCGTGAGGTTGACTTGTTTGCCGCGGATTTCGCCGGCCATGGCGTTGCGGATGCTGTCCTGGGCCAGCAGGTTGAGGTTGTTGCCGGCTTCAACCAGGCCGCCGGTGTAGATACTGCCGCTGCTGATGGCGGAGAGGTTGTTGCTGGCGCGCAAGGTGCCGACGTTGATCAGGTCGCCGCCGGTGACCAGGTTGAGGTCGCGGCCCTGGATAAGGCTGTTGCCGCGCACGTTGCGCGAGTCGGCCTGGGCCAGGTACAGCACCGGTACGAGCACGGTCTGGCCGTCGATGACGCGGTTTTCCATCCACACGATGTCGTGGGTCAGGGCGCCGACTTGCTGGTCGGTGAGGGCCACGCCCAGGCTCAGGCGCAGCGCGTCTTTGCTGGCAAGGCCGTTGTCCATCAGGTAGCGGAACTGGTCGGCGTCGCTGTACAGGCCGCCGGCGAGGAAGCGTTGGCCGGTTTGCGCGAGGACGGCGTCGCGGATCAGGCGGGTTTCGTACTGGCCGTCACCGAGGCGGCGCCAGGCATTGTCGGCATTGAAACCGAGTTTGCCGAGCATGTAGTCGGAGCTGAAGAAGCCCGACGCCGAGGTGAATTCGGGGTTGGTCTCGATCAGGTAGTGGCTGGTGGGGTCGGCGTTTTTGACGAACAGGCCGTACTCGCCCTTGGGCAGTTGGAAGGTCGGCGAGCTGGTGGGGTCGACCGGCGCGAAGGCGGTGCCGGTGTAGTCCACCGGTACGAAGCCGCCACCGGGGGCCACGCCCACCACGGGCAATACGCTGCCGGGCGCCTGGGCGCTCGGGTCGTTGGCGTGTTTGCTCAGGTTGATGTTGATACCGCCGACGGGGATGCCGGTCTGGTCGTCGCCGAGGGTGCCGGTCAACTGGGCCAGGGTGTTGTTGTGCAGCGTGCCGTTTTGCAGGGTGCGGGCGACGTTGAGGTTGACCGTGCCGCCGGCTTGCAGGGTGGCGTCGTAGCCGGGGCCGCTGTTGTTGGTCCAGGTGGTGACGTCACTTGCGTAGGCGAACGGCAGGCTATTGGGTGAGCGGCTTTTGAGTTCTTCGAAGCGCGCCTTGTCGAAATTCCCGGCCGCCGTGGCCGCATTGAACGCGGGCACGTCGACATATTGCATGCGTTCAAACAAATCGTCGGAGACGTGACCTGGGGTGCCGATGACAAGCTTGCGCTGGCCCGTGCGCGTGGCGGCGCCCTGATTGAGCAGGTCACCGGCAGTAATGCTCAGGTCGCCATTGGCGGCCATCAGGCTGTAGCGGTTCTGCACATTGTCGCCTTGCAGCAACATGTTTTTGCCAGC
Source organism: Pseudomonas sp. OST1909 (assembly GCF_015277575.1). NCBI lineage: Bacteria > Pseudomonadati > Pseudomonadota > Gammaproteobacteria > Pseudomonadales > Pseudomonadaceae > Pseudomonas > Pseudomonas sp. OST1909. The sequence continues at coordinate 391,423 of NZ_CP063780.1, read as the reverse complement.
CACCAGGCGCGCCGCTACCGAGTCCTTGGTCGCCGCCTCAAGGTACGTCTCGTAGATGGTGATCTCGCCACGTTCCCAGTTGTCGCTCTCGCCGCAGTGCTGGCCACAGATCCAGCTCAAGCTGCCGGTGGTCAGTGTCTGCCCGAGTTCGAATTCGTCTTTGGCGTTTTCGATAAAGCCTGCATTGATGCCAATTGAGCCTTCGCTTTCCACGGTGCCGGAGCGGTTGCTGAACAGCACGGCACGCCCGCCATCGCGGGCGGCGAAACTCAGGTTGCCTTTGCTGTAGACATCGCCATAGCTGTTGCTGAAGCCATTGCTGCGCAGGGTCATGTCGCCGCCGCTGAACAGCAGCGTGTCGGCGGCGTTGGTGATGCCGTTGACCGCCGTGAGGTTCACTGCGCCCTGGGCACCGAGGGTGCCGCGGTTGTTGATTTGCGCGGCGGCGATATCCAGTTGCTGGCGGGCGGTGAGGAAACCGAGGTTGTCCAGGGTGCCGCCCAGGGTCAGGCGGGCATTGGTTGCGGCCAGGCGGCCGCCGTTCTGGCTGAGGTTGTTGGCGGCGACGGTGAGTGTTTGCAGGGCCGAGACGCGGCCGCTGTTGGTGATATCGCCGGTGGTGATGCTGATGTCACCGTCGCTGAGCAGTTCGCCGCCGTTGTCCAGGCTGGCCACGTTGAGGATCAAGCCCTTGGCGCTGGCCATACGGTCGCCGGCCTTGAGGGCAAGCCCCTGGTCGCTCTTGTAGGTGAGCACGTCGTTGAGTTGCACACGGCCCAGGCCATCGACGTTGCCGAAGGCCCAGTCGGCGCTGCCCATGCCCTGGATATTGCCCTGGCTGCCGGAGAGGCTGGCGGTGTTGAGGTGGAACAGGCCGGTGCCGGCGTGTTGCAGCATCCCGTTCTGGTTGTTGAAGCTGGCCGCGTCAAGGCTGAAGGCCTGGCTGCCGAATTCGAGGGTGCCGTTCTGGTTGTTCAACGCACCGCTGAGGTTGACGCGGCTGCTGGCGCCGCCCAGGGCACGCAGTTGGCCGTTGGCGCTGTTATCGAGGTTGCCGCCAGTGAGGGTCAGGCCCTGGTTAGCTTCGACCAAACCGCCCTGGTTGGTGAGCGTGTCGCGTGAGGTCAGGTTGATCTGATTGCCGCTGACCTGGCCGCCCGCGCTATTGTCGAGGGTGGCGCCGCTGACGGTCACTTGTTCTTTGCCGAACAGTTTGCCGCCACGGTTGGCCAGGGCTTCGACGGTCAGTTGCAGGTTGCCGACCAGGCTTGCCATCAGGCCGCCGCTGCCGTTGTCGACGCTGTTGGCGGTGACGGTCAGGCTGTCGCCTTGCACGGTGCCGCCCTGGTTATCCAGGCGGGTGGTATTCAACTCGGTGAGGGCGCCGCCGCTGAGGATCAGGCCCTTGCGGTTGCTCACATCCTGGCCGCTGTAGCTCAGGCCTTCGGCGCCGGCCAGCAGTTGGCCGTTGTCGTTGTTCAGGTGCTGGGCGGCGATGTCCAGGCGCTTGCCGCGCAGGGTGCCGCCGTCGTTGTTGAGAGTGGTGAGTTGCTTGACCAGCACGCTGCGTTCGCCCGCGTCGATCTGGCCACCGACGTTGGTGAGCAGGTCGCTGACCTTGAGCACAACGTCACCGCCATCGCTGACCAGCGCGCCTTTGTTGCTGTTGTTGAAGGTCTGTGCGGTGACGTCGACGGTCTGGCCCAGCAGGATGCCGGCGCTGTTGTCGAAGCGCTCGCCTTGCAATTGCAGCAGGCCCTCGCTCTGGATGCGGCCCTGGGCGTTGAGCAACTGACCCGGGCCCTTGAGCAGCAGGCTTACGCCCTGGGCGCCACCGGCCAGCAGGCCGGCGTTGCGGTTGTCGAGGCCCGAGGCGCGTACGTCGAGGTGGTCGCCCAACACGCGCCCGGCGCGGTTGTCGATATCGCCGCCAGCCACGTCGAGCAGCAGTTGCTTGCCGACGATTGTGCCGCTCTGGTTATCCAGGTTCGCGGCGTGCAGTTCGATATCGCCCTGCCCGGCCTGCAAGCGGCCCTGGGCGTTGTTGAGCTGTTGCGCGGCGGTGAGGGTGAGCTTGCCGGTGTCGGCGCTCAGTACGCCGCCTGCGTTGCTGCTGAGGGTACCGGCAGTAACGTTCAGATCGGTGCTGGCCTGGGCGAAACCCTGGTTGTTGTTGAAGGTGTTGGAAACGGCGAGGTTGAGCGCGCCACCGTCGGCCTGGATCAAGCCCTTGAGGCTGTTGTCGAGGTTGCTGGCAGTGACGGTCGCGGTTTTGGCCACCAGTACGCCGTTCTGGTTGTTCAGGCTGCCGGCGTTGACGGTCAGGTCGTTGGCGATAACTTGCCCGCCGCTGTTGTTCAATTCGGCACTGGTGAGCACCAGGCTGCCGCCGGCCATTTCGATACGGCCCTGGCGGTTGTCCAGCGATGCGCTGTTGAGCGTGGCGGCCTGGCCTTCGCCGAAGCGGATCAAGCCGCCGAGGTTGACGATGGCCGGCGAGTTGATCGCCAGGCTCTGCTCGCCAAACAGGCGAGCGCTGGCGCCCTGGTTGGTGAGTTTGGCGCTGCTGACCTCGACGGTCTTGGCCTGGATGATCGCGCCCTGGTTGGTCAGCGCTTGCGCGGCGGTAATCGCCAGGGCGCGGCTGGCCAGCAGGTTGCCGCTGGTGGTGACGGTTTGCGCGTTCACCACCAGATCGCCGGTGGTGTTGCGGCTGTTGTCGGCGGCGACGCCGGCTTCGATGATGCCCGGGTTGTTCACGCTGGCCGCGTTGATCTCGATGCGCTGGCCGGCGGCGATGCTCTTGCGGTTGACCAGGGCCTGGGCGCTGGTGACCTGCACATTGCCGTTGGCGTAGACCTTGTCGGTGAGGTCGATGTTTTGCGCGGTGACGTTGACGTTACCGGTCGCCACCGTTTGCGCCATGCTCAAGCGACCATTGGCGTCGAGCTGAATATCGCCACCACTGGCGGCCAGGGTGCCGTCGAGTTTCACGCCCACACCGGCTTCGGTGCCTACCAGTTTGATCGCGCCGGCATACATGCCGCCCAGGGCCGAGGAGTCGATCGCCAGCTCCGGCTTGGCGCTGCCGTCGTCGGCGCGGGCGGTGGTTTTCAGGCTTTGTGCATCGACGTCGTTGCGCCCGGCGATCACGTTGAGTTCGCGGGCGTTGATTTGTGCATTGATCTTGGCCGAGCGGGTGATGATGTCGAAGCGTTCGACGTTGCTGGCGTTCAAGCCCTGGCCGTCGATGGTCACGGCGCCGCCGTCCACTTCATAGCGCTGCAACTGGCCGCTTGCGTCGAGCACCGGTTTACCGGTGGTGAGGGTGACGTTGGGGGTGTTGATAAAGCCGCAACCGCTGCACGTCACGCCGTACGGGTTGGCCACGATGACCTTGGCCGACTGCCCCGCCACTTCGGTGTAGCCGCGCAACTGGCTGGGGCTGCCGCCGTTGACTTCATTGAGGATGACGTTCGCCGCGCTGCCCTTGAGGTTGGGGTTGCCGACAATGATCCCGCCCAGTTGGGTGTTGACCATGGCACCGTTGCCATTGTTGAGGATCACGCCGTTGGGGCCGACGTTGTAGTCCTTGAACTGGTTATGGGACAAGCCCGCGCCATTGGGGGTGGCGATGTTCACCACCGGCACGCCATTGCCCGCCGCGCCCACGGTGGTGCCCGGCGCACTGACCACAATGCCCTCGGCCTGGGCCAGCAGCGGCTGCCAGAACAATGCGTTGGCGAGGATCAACGCCAGCCCGCGCTTGGGCAGGCCGAAGAACGCGTCCCGGCGCTTCAGGGCGGCAGAAGGTTGGCGGGCCAGGAAGGCGAATTGGCGAACATCCATTGTCAGGCTCTCATGCAGCGGGGCGTTGAATTACAGGAAAAAATCCATGCGGAAGTAGATCGGCGCTTCGCGCTCGGTGACTACACCGGGTCTTTCTAACGAATGAGCAAAGGTCACGCTGGTGCTCACGTGTTTGCCACGGGCGAACAGCTCCAGGGAGTTGCTGGACACCCGGCCATGAACGTTGTCGTTATAGCGGTCGTTGCGGATCACGCCTTGGTCGTAACCGACGCTGGCGCCGTATTCGAAGAAGGCCGGGCGCATCCAATCGAGGGTCACCGGGCGTGCCCAGCGCACTTCGTTGCGCCAGTAGCCGCCGCTGTCGCCGGTCAGCAATTGGTCCTTGAAACCGCGCACCGAGGCCGAGCCGCCGAGGCTCATGCGTTGCGGCGAAAACAGCGGGTCTTCACTGCGCTGCCCGGTGGCCAGGCTGCTGAAGCTGAACGACTCGCCCCACAGGCTGAACGGTTGCAGGTAGCTGACCGTGGCGGTGTATTTGCGGTAGCGCGAGTTCGGCTGGCGACGGCCTGCTGGGTCACGCTCGTCTTGCGCCTGGGCGTCGAGCAGGCCGATGCCGCTTTGCATGCCCAGGTCCAGGTTGACGAAGGCACTGCCGATGCGCCGCCCGTGGTTGACGCCCAGTTGCAGTTCGCTGAGGCGGTTGCTGCTGGGCGCGGTGCGCACGTCGAGGATGTAGTTGTTGGTACGCAGGTGCGCCAGGCCGACGTTGACCGAGGTCTTGCTGACGTCGTCGCGATGGATCACCCGCTCGGCGCGCAGTTGGTGGTTCTGGTTGTCGCCGTCCTGCTTGTATTTGAAGCCGTCGGCGATGCCGTAGGTGCGGTAGTCGCTTTCGCTGTAGGTGTAGCTGAAGTTCCACCAGCCCCAGGGCACGTTGTAGTAGAGCATGGTGTTTTTCGAGGTTTTCTGGTGATCGCTGATGGCGTCGTGGCCGCCGCGCAGCATCAGTTGGTCGCCAAGGCCGAGTGGGCTGTCCCACTCCAGGCCGGCGCCCCATTGCTGTTCGCCGGTGCTTTTCTGCCCGTCGTTGTTGCGCGACAGGCTGGCGCGCCAGGGCTTTTGCGCGGTGTTCTTGACCACCACATCGCTGCCGCCGATCTGCTTGCCGGGGGTGAGCTCCATCTGTGCTTGTTTGGACGGCAGGCGGTTGAGCTGGTCCACCAATTGCTCGATCTCACGCAGGTTCAGCGCTTCGCCGACCTTGCCGGGAAAGGCCATGGCCAGTTCGCGGTCGGTCACTGTGCTGCCTTCGGCGCTGCGCAAGGCTTCGAGCTTGCCTTCGACCACAAGCACTTGCAGGTGGCCGGTGGAAAGGTCCTGTTGCGGCAGGTAGGCACGGCTGGTGACGCGGCCTTTGCCGAGGTAGTAGTCGGTGATGGTTTTGAGCAAATCGTTAAGCTGCGACACGCCCAGGCATTGGCCGATGTAGGGCTTGAGCAGGCGCTCGCGCTCGGGCGCCGGCAGGCTGTCGGCACCTTTGAGTTCGATGGTTTTGATCGGGAAGCACCGAGTGTCGGCAGGGCTTGCCGGGGCTTGGGGCTTTTCCGCTTTGCCGGGCAGGTCCTGAAGCTCCTGGAGGCGCCGCTGCTGCTCTTCGAGCAGGCGATTCTGCCGGTCACGGATCAAGTCCTGATCGCCAGGCGTGGGGGCGGCGGATGCACTGTTCAGGCTCAGGCAGGTGAGCAGGAACGTGCAGAGAAGAAACCGAGTCCGTGGCAATAACGAAGACATGTTCGATCCATCGAAAATCAAGGGCCGCGAAACTAACATCGAACTTCCAGCTAGCCTAGAAACGGGCGAAGTTGGGCCGTTCGCTGAAATAGTCTTCAAGCTATTGATTAATAAATATAAATTTTCATCAAAAGGGCTGAGCCTTTTCAACGGAAGTGATTATTCCGACAAGTGGCAGCGATTTTGATGGCAATTCGACGAAGGGTTTTTTGATTGCCATTATTTAGCCATCAAGTTTCGTCGAGTTAGGTTAGTACCGAGAAAAGGAGAAAAGTTCGCGGGGGTTTTGTGAATTGGATCCCATTTATCGGAATTCCAAGGAGAGGGTTGAACCACTGCAATCTAAAGGGTGGGAAATAACCAATGTGGGAGCAAGCCCCCTCCCACATTGGGTAGTCGCAGCATTGAGGATGTCAGCCAATGCCTTTGTCTTTGTCGGCGCCGGGTACCAGGGTCAGTCCAGGGCGTTCGACGTCGCGGGAGACGTGGGACTTCACCTCTTCGACGCCGCCCTCTTCATCGTTGTGGATCACCAGCACGCCAGGGCGGCGCAGTTGTTCCAGGTCGCCATCGCCCAGGTTGAAGCTTTCACTCAGGTGCTTGTCGCTCAGGGCATTGGCCTCTGCGCGGCGCTGGGCAAACTGGCGGCCGCGGCGCTGTTGATAGCGCGCCCAGCCGATCAGGATCAACGCGTTGAACAAGGCGATCCACAGGTAGATCTGCAAGGTGTTGAGCGCGGCAAAGATCGGCGCCTCGATGCGTGGGCCGCCATGGGTCTCGAGCATGGCGCCGATGCCACGTGCCAGCAGCCAGACCAGCCCGCCCCAGGCCAGCAGGGTCAGCAACACATCGATGATCCACATCACAGGGCTCTGGCGAGTTCTGACCAGTTTCATGCTCACGCCTCCTCTTGGGCAGGTTTGATGCCACGGTCCGGGCTGACCCAGCGTGCGCGTTTTTGATGCTGGTTGAACAACACCTTGGGAAAGCTCACCAGCGTGGTGAACAGGCTCACCAGCCAGAACACCATCGGGTACCACACGGTCCAGAACAGGGTTTTCCACAGGTCTTTTTCGTAGCGCCGGTCGATCAGGATGCTGACCGCAAACTGCAGCAGGCACACCATCGCCAGCACCAGGCCGGTAAACGCGGGTGGCACCAACGAGTCCACGGTAATCGCCGCCGGCAGCGTGACGAATTTACCCACGGCCCAGAAGATCACCGACAGCAGGAAGGTGAAGGCCCAACCGGTGGACAGGCAGTATTCGAACAGCAGCGGCCACAGGTAGCGATGGCGCCATTGCCAGATGCCGCGAATATTCTTGAACAGCACTTCGGCGCCACCCTGGGCCCAGCGCAGGCGCTGTTTCCACAGGCCGCCGACGGTCTCGGGCATGAGGATCCAGCACAGGGCACGCGGCTCGTAGAAGATCGACCAATGATCCAGTTGCAGCTTCCAACTGACATCGATGTCTTCGGTGATCATGTCGGTGCTCCAGTAGTCGATGCGGTCCAGCGCCTTCTTGCGAAACGCCACCACCACACCCGAGACCGTGAAGATCCGTCCGAACACCCGCTGGGTGCGCTTGATCAAGCCGATGATCGAGGAGAACTCGCCGACCTGCACCCGGCCGATCAGGGTGGAACGGGTACGGATGCGCGGGTTGCCGGTGACGGCGCCCAGGCGCGGGTTGTCGAGCATCGGCGCGACCATGTAGGCCGCCGCGTTCTTGTCGAGTAACGCATCGCCGTCGATGCACACCAGGTATTCGCTGCGGGCGGCCACCGCACCCATGCGCAGGGCCACGGCCTTGCCCTGGTTCTGCGCCAGGTGCAGCACGCGCAGGCGTGGGTGTTGCAGTGCCAGGGCATCGAGTACCGCTGCGGTGTTGTCGCTGGAGCCGTCGTTGACCGCGATCACTTCGATGTTTGGGTACACCTGGGCCAACGCGGCCGCCATCGTGTCAGCGACGTTATCGCCTTCGTTGTAGCAAGGGATGATGATCGAAATCAGCGGCTCGCCGGCCAGGATCGGCGCCGGGGTGTCTTCCTCCCACGACCAATGGCGCTCCCAGTGCAGCCAGAAGTACAAGCCGCCGGCGATCCACAGCGCCGACATGAACAGCGGGTAGAAGAACACGAAGTCCATCAGAAACTGCCCGGTGATCAGGAAGATCAGGCCCAGAGGCAAGCCCAATACCAGCGCCAACACGAATAGAGCCAGGATTCTGTCGAACATGATCAAGGATTCCATTGGTTGGAGAGGGCCGGACGTATCGTCTTCAAGTCCGGGGAGTTTTCCAGGAAGTTGTCCGGGTAGTAGCCGAAACTGGTGACGCCCTGGCGTTTGAGTACACCCATCCACTCTGCCAATTGCTCAGCGCTGATATCCGGCGCGGCTTGAGTGCGCCAGTCTTTGGCTTGCAGTTCGAAGACGGTCTTTTCCAGTGCGCCGGGGCGTGCCTTGACCGTGGCCACCAGCTTTTCCAGCCAGGCATTGGAGTCTTTCAGCGACTGGCCTTCCATCAGCGGCATGGCCATGGGCGCCGTCCAGTCGTAGGTCTTGAGGAAGTCATCGAGGTTCTGCGCAAACCAGGCTTCGCTGCCGGGGTTGAGCATCGGCTCGGCGAAGATATTGCGAGCGGTGAGGATCTGCGGGCCGCGAATGGCGCGCACCTTCACGGTCAGCTCGTTGGTGAAATCAGTCAGGTAGCGGCTCTTGAAGCGAGTCCAACGCTGCATCACCGCAGGGTCGGCACGCAGCGCAGCGATATTGTCCGGCAAGCCCTGGGCAGCATAGGCCTTGAGTGCGGCGGGGCTAGCGTCTTCAAAGTCGCTTAGCAGCGCATCGTCGTGATACAGCACGCCGTCGATGGCACTGTTGCTGGTACGCGCCAGGTCTTCGTAGATCTCGCCGATGAGCTGCCGCACTTTCGGATCAAAGGGCGACAGGCGCTTGTATTGATCCGGATCGGTAGCAACCTTGCCGGTCTGCGGGTCCCAGCGGGTCACGCGTGGCAGCTTGGCGTCGAGGGCAAAGCTGAGCACCGGCATCCACGCAAACACACTGGCGTGGGCACGGGTATGCAACTGCCAGGAAACGCGGTTGAACAGGTCGGCGCGCATCGGCAGGTGGCGGTTGGGGAAGTACACCGAATGCACCAGGCCATCACCCTTGGGGTCGGCGTAGGCTTGCAGGAACACCGTGACGGCGCCCATGTCCACCACGCGCTGCACCAGCACATCGAGGTTGTGCGCCTGTTGAACCGGGTCGGGGTCATAGACGTGATCCAGGTCCACATGCACGACGCGCAACGGTGCCTTGGCCTGAACCGAAACCATGCTGCTGGCGAAGTGCTCACCATCCGGGTCGGAGGCCACCAAAAAGCGCGGACTGTTCATCAGCTTGTTGGAATCATCCAAACCGTCATCCAGCGTAAGCGCCATCTCATAGCCGTGCTCACCGACCACGGCCAGGGTGGTGCCATCGGCCGCGCCATACGGCCACACCCATACCCGTGGAGCCTTGCCAGTGACGGTACGGATTTTATTGGAGATGGCTGCTACGTCAGTACGCATCCGCGCCTGGAACTGCGCTTCGGTTTCATAGCGGCCGGTCGCCGGGTCATAGCGGCGCGTGGTGGCCGCCGGTTCGAGGTTGCCTTGGGGATTGGCGAGTATGCCTTTGTGATTGGCGTCGGTATGGGCGGCGATTTCCACCAGGCCCGATCGGGACACTTCACGAATCTGCTGCCAGGTCAGGAAGTCGCCCCGTGGGCGCGGTGTACCGGCGAAGTCCACCGGCTGGTTCAGCGGCGTGTCGATCCAACTGCCCACTGGCGCCAGCACGGCCGGCCAATTGTAGGCCCGCAGGATCGGCATCACACGGGTGTAGAAGCTGGAATAGCCGTCATCGAAGCTGAGCATCACGGCCTTGGGCGGCAGTGTCGGCCCGCCCCGGCGCGCAGCAAGGACTTGATCCACGCTGACCGCCTGGTAACCGTTCTCGCGCAGCCAGGCCAATTGCTCGATCAAGCGCTCGGTACGCACCGCCACCACGGCCTGGTCAGGGTCGTTGTCCGAGACGTCGTGGTAGGCAATGCCCAGGAAATGGTTCTTCGGCCACGGCGCTTCGCTGGCCAGTGTCGGCCGCTCGGCAGGTGGAACGAATGGCGCGGGTTGCTGGGCGCATGCGGCGGCCAGCATTACACCCAGGACCAGAAAAAAACGACTGAGGAGGGTCATGGTCAGGCTCTTCTAGAAACGGTAAGTGAGGTCCAGGAGCAGGCGCAGATCGCGTTCGCGCTCGCCGTCGTAAGGTCGGCTGACCAGGCTCAGGTTGGCGCCGGCTTCCAGCACGTCATTCCAGCGAAAGCGTTGGCCGTACCCGATCAAGCCGACGCCGCCGGTGGAGTAATCCTTTTGGCTATAGGTACCCGCACCGAGCTGGAACTGCTGACTCCACTGGGTTTCGTAGCGGTGATAAAGCACATGGTTGACGTTGACGGTAGGCAACACGCTGAAGTCGGACTTGGGGTTGAAGTAGATCGTGTCTTCCTTGCTGTTGCGGCTGGCACCGACTTCCAGGCCCAGCTCTACTTGCACTTTGGGCGAGCTGTAGATGCCTTCGCGGCCGGTGAGCAAGGCTTCGACGCGGTCGTTGCCATCGCTGAAATGCGACGGGCTGACGGCCAGTTTCCACTCGCGGCTTTCGTTGGCGCGCCAGCGGATAAAACCGCTGCCGCCGTTGGCCGTGACACCTTCATTCAACGCTCGCAACGGTGTGGTGTTGAGCAGGTAGCCAAGGCTGCCGCCGTACTGCCAGTGGTCGTTGATGTCGCGGGCGATCGACACGCTCGCGCCTTGTTTGGCGCCATCGCCATAAGAATGGTTGGACACTTCGGCTTCGATGGTCATGTCGCGGGTGCGCCGCTCCACGCCCACACGCTGCCAACGGTGATGGCCGGTACCTTCGGCGAAATCGGCAGTGCCGTAACCGACACCGGCGAACAGGCGCCAGTCCTCGTCGATGGGCGGGGTGTAGATCACGCTTTCTATGCCCCAGTCACGGCTACCCGACACCGCGCCGGCCGCTTGGTTGTTGCCGCCACCGAAGCTTTTGCCGGTGTAGGCTTCCACCCGCACTTCGGCCATGTCGTGCACGTCGCGCAAGCGTTTGAGGCGCTGTACCTGGCGGTTGTCCGGGGCGCGGGCAACGACGTCATCGGTGAGCAGGTCCAGTTGCCGCCATTCCTGCAGGTCCAACGCGGTGAAGCCTTGGGACATTTCCACCCCGATGTCACGGGGGCTCTGGTTTTCGGTCTCTTTGAGGGAGTCTTCAGCGCGTCTGGGCCATTCACGGGCACGGTACATTTCTGCCTGTGCCAAACGTACACCGATGCTGCCCGGAGCTTTGCTCCCCAGGTCTTCCAGCGCCTGTTCGCTGGCATTCAGGTCGGCGCCATAGGTACCGGCCTGGGCCGCCAATTGCTGGGCGTCCATCCATTCGTCGTTAGGGTTGCCGATAGGCAAACCCTTGAGTTCAACCCGAGGTTTCTCGGTGCTGGCCAGCTGCGTGGCGACCGCACGCGCCTCATCCACCTGATCGTTTTCCAACAAGGCGTAGAACAGGGCGGTGCTGTCTTTGACATGATCACCGACGTCGGCATCCGCCGCAGTCAGCGCCTGGCGATACAGCGGCGCGGCTTTTTCCGGCAGGCGCTGGTCGAGGTAGGATGCGGCGACCCAGCGCACGGCGTAGGTCGGCAACTGCACGCCTTGGGCGGTGAGCACTTCGTATTCGCGAATCACCTCAGCGGTGCGTGCACGGGCCTTGAGTGCCCCAAGCCGGTCGATACGCCAGCGCACGACGTCGTCGTGGGCAGTGGCGTCCGGGGCCCAGCGGCTGATCAGCTTGTCGTAATCCTGCAAGGCGCGATCGGCGATGACGTAGCGTTCTTTTTCGGTACGCGTAGCGAACTCGGCCATGCGCACACGCTCGGCGGCAAGGTCGCCTTCCAGGCGGCGCTGGGTGACCGCGTCCACCAGGCCCGGGCGCTTGGCCGACAGGCGCAGGGCGGCTTCGGGCAAGCGCGCCTTTTGCAGGGCGACGATGTATTCACGGGCCACTTCCGGCTTGTCGCCGGCACGGATAAAGGCTTGGTCGAACTCGAACAAGGCGTCGTAATTCAAGCCGGCGCGTGTCAGCGCATAACCCAGGGCCATGCGGCGGTTCGGGTCATTGGGTTGCGCCGCCACCATCGTGCGCAAGCGTTGCACCGCTTCGTTGGCCTTGCCGCCATCGGCCTGGGTCAGGGCCTGGCCCAGTTGCAGGTCGACGTTATTCGGTTCACGCAGCAGCGCCTGGCGATAGACCGCTTCGGCCTGAGCCCTTTGTTTTTGATTGCGATAGGTGCGCGCCACCGTGGCAAGTGCCTGGGTGGTGAGGTTGCGGTGCTTACCTTGTGCTTCGTACACCTTGAGCACTTCGTCGTCTTGCCCGGCCCAACCGGCAATCACCAGGTGGTCGCTGACCTGGCCTGGGGTTTGGCGTTCGGCAGACAGTTGGCGCAGTTGCGTCAACGCCGGCGTGAAGTGACCGTTGCGGGCCTGGATGATCAGGGCATCGTAGGCGGGATCGGCAAACGCAAGGCCAGGGGCCAGCAATTGGCTGCACAGGGCGGCCCCGATAAGCAGACGCAACCGGCCTGAAGCACTGTAGGGGAGGTTTCGCAGCATATCGTGAGCTTCCTTACACACGGAAAGCCCTAACGATAGATGGTCCTGAGCGAAACGCATCAGGGTGTCGGCGTCTCGGGACCCGACCTAGCTTTCCTGTAGGAACTATCTCTTAGCGACGTAGGGGGAAGTACAATTCAGAACAATTGTTCAGAATTGTGCGATCGCGATTTTTTGCCCTCACACAAAACGAATGTGGGAGCCGGGTTTGTGTGGGAGCCGGGCTTGCCCGCGATGCAGGCACCGCGGTCGTTCAGCCAGACCGGGGCGATGCTATCGCAGGCAAGCCTGCTCCCACACAAGCCTGCTCCCACATTTTTTTATTGCATTTTCAGCGCTTACTGGGCGCCGCTCACCGCACCGACTTTCGACATCACAAAGCCAATGAACTGCTCAACGGTCATCTTCTGGCCGTTGAAAGTCACTTCGTTGTTGGCGTAGTGCAGCTTGGAGACCACATCGGTACCCACCAGGGTTGCCAGTTGGGTGCCGACTGCCATGCCGCTGACCATCTCGGCCGCCATCTGCGATTGCTGCTCGATGGCTTTGGGGTCAGTCACGCCACCGACCTGCGCTTGCAGGGCGGCTACGTCGCTGACCATCGGCTTGGACAGGGTCAGGTTGGCATCCAGCAGCGCAATCATCTGCTTGCCCAGTTCAACCGGCGGCAGCTCCATGGACGTTGGCTTGGCCAGGTCCACCACCAGGTTGAACTTGCTTTCGCCGTGGGTGGTTTTAAGCGACAGGTTTTCCACCGCCAGTTGCGGCTTGGCAGCCAGTACCTGGTTGACGTTGGCTTCGGCCAGGGCCTGCTCGGCTTCGGTCAATTGCAGCTCCGGCACCGGTTGGCCGGCGGCAGCCGCGGCTTGCACCGGCTGCATCTTGTCCTGGTAGAGCTTGGTCAGCACCAGCATCGCCGGGATATCGACGTTCTTCATGCTCACGGCCATGGCGGCCGAGCCGACTGGTTTGCCCTGATAACCGATCTCGTCGATCTTGTAGTCGACGCGGCCAGCCAGGTTGTTGTCCTTGGCTTGGGTGGAGTCTTTCTGCTCGAAGCCCTTGAGGGTCAGCACGGCTTTCTGCGGGCCGAAGGTGACCTTGGTGTCGGTCAGTTCCACGGTGTTCTGGCCGGTGTAGAAGCCAAAGGTGGATTTCTCCAGGTTGCTGGCGACAGTCAGGCCGGCCAGTTCCGCTTCGAACGGTGCGCCATTGGCATCGATTGCCGCGACCTTGAGGCTGTTCATGAAGCCATCAGCCTTGACCTTCTGGCCTTCGGCGCTGCTGTCGAATTCCAGGTTGGCGCCAGAGAAGCTCACCGAGGAGGTGTCGTCCTTGAACTCCAGCGGCAGCAATTCGATGTTGCCGCTGACCGAACGGCTGTAGCCGATGTTCGCCACGCCTTTGAGCGGCGACACGTCTTTGCTGGCGGCAAACCATTTTTCAGTGGTGGGGTTCTTTTCCAGTTCGTAGTGACTGGTGGCCATGACCGGCAACCACTTGAGGGTCACCAGGCGCGAGAACGGCAACGGGCCGTGCTCGATATGGTCGACGAACAGCAACTCAGGGTTCGGGTTGTCTTCGCCGAACACGCTGCCCTGGCCCTTGAGGCGATAGTGCGCTGTGCTGCTGAACACGCCACGGTCCAGAGACACCAACTCCAGAGCCACGCTGCCGTCGACGCCGGCCATGGAGGTCTGCAACTCTTTGTTGGCGTTCTGGATGGCGGTTTGCAGGACCGGCTCCAGTTGTTTACCGGTGTACCAGGCGCCGCCCGCACTGACGGCGCCGATGGCGACAACAAAACCCAAGAAAACAACTGCTGGCTTATTCATGAAGTGACCTGATCAAATCCTGTGAGAAGTGGGCTGTCTTCCTTGAACCCCGAAGGGGTTGGCTCAAGCCCGCCGAAAACGGGGGAAGATTAGCACTGGCGAGCGCAAACGGCCCAGCCTTTCAGAGGGATCAGTTCAGCAGGAGTTCAGGAGTACTCCAGCTCGATTTCGTCCAGCTGGTGATCAAAACTCTTCAAGCGGGCGGTCCAGGTGTACACCAACACCTCAAACTCGCGGTGGATCACGGCATTGCCGGGGGTGTCGGTCTTGGGGTCGCAAAAATCCAGTTGGTAGCGCTCGCGGGCCATTTGCGTGGCGACATCGGACAATTCCCGCGCGTTATCGAGCCAGTGCCTACCGTCTGCGACCTGTCGATCCAGCAGCACGCATTGTTTTTTCAGGACTTCGAGGCTTTTTTCCAGCGGCGTGCCGGTAAGGTCGCCCATGACCTCCTGGAAGGTGCGCCCCGGCTGCCAGTAGCTACCCCAGAAATAGCGGTCGAATACGGTTTCGACGCGGCGCAGGGCAACCTTGGTGTCCCAGATCGCCACGCGGGTCTTGCCTTGTTCGAGGAGCTTTTTCTTCACTCGCTGGTTTTGATAAGACGCCCAGGCCACTACGCCGATGGACAGGGTACCGATCACCAGGCAGGCGCTGTCCAGGAACACCATGGCCTTGTCGAGTTGATGGGCGAGCATGACACCGTAGAAATACGCGGCCGATAACAATACCAGTGCGAAAAGCACGCACCAGAAAGCGGGAGCATAAGGGTTTTTCATTATTGGAATCCCCATGAGCAAACGCGAGCTTTGTCGGGTGAGGCGTCACGGCGCCTCACCTGACAAAGCATAGCAATCACCTCACGGTTTGCCGGGTTTTACCCCTTGCGTTCGTCCGCTTTCCCAACCGCCGCCCAGGGCCAGGAACAGATCGATCTGGCTCATGGCAACCTGGGTGTTGGCCGCCGCCAATTGCGCGCGCATATCGGTGTAGGTGCGCGTAGCTTGCAGGTCGGCCAGGAACGATTCGCGACCGGCCTGGAAGAAACGATGGGTCTGGCCTGCGGCTTCTCGCGCCGACTGTTCGGCTTCGGCCAGGGCGTCGCGGCGCTGCAGCACCGCGGTGTATTGCGCCAGGCCAGTCTGGGTTTCGCGGATGGCATTGAGCACCACGCCGTCGAAGTGCGCCAAAGCGCCCTGGGTCGCGGCTTCGGCTTCATGGATACGCGCTCGGGCGCCGTTGGTCGGCACGGTCCAACTGATCATCGGGCCAAAGCCCCAGCGGTTGGTGGCCGGTGTGCCGAGGTTTTCCAGCAGGCCCACGGTGCCTACCGTGGCGCCGATGCTGATATCCGGATACAGCGCGCCGGTGGCCACGCCGATACGTGCGGTCGCGGCAGCCAACTGGCGCTCAGCCTGGCGCACATCAGGGCGGCGTTTGAGCAGCGTGGCACCGTCGCCCACCGGCAGCAGCTGGGCGATGTGTGGCAGCTCGGCGCAGGTGCCTGTGCCGGCCGGCAGTTGGTCTACGGGCTTGGCCAGCAGCATCGACAGGCGGAACAGTGCGGCCTGGCGCGAGGCTTCATAGCGCGGAATGTCGGCGCGCAGGGATTTGTATTGGGTTTGCGAGCGGGTCACCTGGGTTTCGTCGCCGCGCCCGGCATCCCGCAGGCGCTGGGTCAGCTTGGTGCTCTGCGCTTGCAGGTCGAGGGATTCGTTGGCAATCGCCAGCTCTTCGTTGGCCGCGCACACCTGGGTGTAGGAACGCACCACATCGGCCACCAGGGTGATGCGAGCGATATCCGCCGCCGCCTGGGTTGCATCGGCGCTGGCCTTGGCGCTTTCGATGCCGCGCTGCAAGGTGCCGAACAGGTCGAACTGATAGGACGTGGTGATGCCGACGCTGCCGATGTTGCCGACCGGAACTTTGTCCGGCAGCAAAAATGCTTCGCCAGATTCCTGCAAGCGCTGGGCCTCGGCCTTGGCGCCGGCACTCCAGCCGCCGGCGGATTCGGCTTGCTGCACCTGGTAACGCGAACGCTGCAAGTTGGCGGCGGCCACGCGCAGGTCGGTGTTGGAGGCCATGGCCTGCTGCACCAGCTGGTCCAGGCGCGGGTCTTTATACAGCTTCCACCAATCGGCCGGCACCGGCGCCGAGACCACGTTGCTGCCCTCGCCCATGATCGGTCCTTGCAGGTCGCCACGGTTGACTGCGGCCTGTTCCGGCAGTTTGTAATCCGGGCCTACTACTTGGCAGGCAGACAGCAACAACCCCAGGGAAGCGGTTGCCAGGAGCCGCTTCATGGTTTGTCCCCGTCTTTAACTTCGTCGTCGATGATCGACACCGTCGCCGTGCGCCCGGCGATCATGCGAAAGTCCGCCGGCACATCGTCAAAGGCAATGCGCACGGGGATCCGCTGGGCCAGGCGCACCCAACTGAACGCCGGGTTGACGTTGGGCAGCAGGTTGGAGCCGCTGCTGCGGTCGCGGTCTTCGATACCGGCGACGATGCTCTGCACATGCCCGTGCAGGCGAGCGTTGTCGCCGATCACGCGGATATCCACGCCCATGCCGACGTGGATGCCGTCGAGCTTGGTCTCTTCGAAGTAGCCGTCGATGTGGAAGGAATTGCTGTCCACCACCGACAGTACCGGGCGCCCGGCGGTGACGAACTCCTGGGTACGCGGCGCGCGGTCGTTGACGTAGCCGTCCACGGGGCTGCGGATCACCGAGCGGTCGAGGTTGAGTTGGGCGGAGTCCACCGTCACTTGGGCTTCGGCCAGGGCGGACTGGGCGCGAGCCACGCGGGACTGGCTTTCTTCCAACTGCTCGCTGGGCACCAGGTTACCGAGGCCACGGTTACGCTTGTACTCGCGCTGGGCCTGGGCCAGGGTTTCCTGGCGGTCGGCCACGGCGGCCTGGGCTTGGCGCAGGGCCAGCTTGAAGCGGTCCTGATCGACGGCAAACAGCACCTGGCCTTTGGTCACCAACTGGTTGTCACGCACGTCCACCCGCTGGATCAGCCCGGAGACGTCCGGGGCGATCTGCACGATGTCGGCGCGGATGTGGCCGTCACGAGTCCAGGGGGCAAACATGTAGTACATGACCATGCGCCACACAACGACGACCGCGAAACTCACGATCAACAACGTCAGGACGACACGGCCGATAGTCAAAAAAGGTTTTTTCATGTCATCAGATATCGACTGAGTGAGTCCACCGCGCCCAGCAACAGCGCGTACAGCCCCACATTGAACAATGCCCGGTGCCAGACCAGGCGATAGAAGTGCATGCGCGTCAACAGCCCGTGCACCACCAGAAACAACACATAGGTAATGCCCATCAGCACCAGCAGCGTGGGCAGGAACACCCCGCTGATATCCAGATCACCGATCATAAAGGCGCTCCATCGGGTAGCGGCGCTTCCATTTCCGTGCCGCCAATGAATTCCACACCGGGCAACAACGCCAGGCGCAGGCCGGCCAAGGCGTGCAGCAGGTGCAGGCGGGTGTCGTCTTCGTCTTGCAGGCCCTGGCCGTTGAGGGCGCGACGCGTGCGGTCCAGGGTCATCAGCAGACCGCTGGGTGCGGGCAAGCGTTCACCGGCCTTGAGGCACGCTTTGAAGTACCCGCCCACCCCTTCCACCACCTGGTTGAGCAACACCCGTGGCACACCGAGGATGCGCGGCGAGTAGGCCAGCAGGTCGAGCAGGTTCAGCGCCACGCGCAGGTCGCGCAGGGCGCTGCCGGTGTCTTGGCCGGTAAGGGCCAGGCGCGGCAGGTGTTGCATCAGGCGGTCGAGCATTTGCGCGGCCATGTGCCGGTGTTCGTTCAGGGTTGCGGGCTCGGTCAGGCCAACGATGTCACGCCAGCTGAAACGGGTCAGGCGCTTGGCCGCCAGTTCGGCGCCGAAGGGCCGGGCGATCAAGGTCCACACAAATGCGAACAGCAGGCCCACGGGCCCGGCCAGGTTGACGTTGGCGAAGTTGAGAAAATCCGCGTCATAGGCGCCCTGGATGCTGATGAACGACGAGGTGTTCACCAGCGTCAGCAACATGCCCAGGTAGAATCGTGGCTGTACCGTGAGGGTGCCGATGCAGATAAACGGCACGGCAAAAGCCAGCACCAGCATGGGGAAATCGTGCAGGTTGGGCAGCACCAGAAACAGATACAGGCTGGCGAACAGCACCGACATGGCGGTCCAGAAAAAGAACCGGTAGATCTGCGGCGCCGGGTCGTCCATCGAAGCGAAGAAGCTGCAGGCGACGGCGGCCAGGATCACGGCGCTGCCGCCATCGGTCCAGCCCAGCAGGATCCACAGCACCGAGGCGACGATGATCGCGGTCACGGTGGAAAACGCCGAGTAGAACATCAGCCCACGGTCTAGAAATGGCGTGAGCCGGCCCAGGCGCCAGTGGCGGTAGACGGCGCGCCAGGTGTCCTGGCTTTCGCACTGGATGGCGGCTTGCAGGCTGCGACAGTCTTGCCACAAGTCGACCCATTCGCCGAGGCGGTACAGGGCGTTGGAGAACAGCAACGTGTGGCGGTCATCCAGCGCTTCGCCCTGGGGTTGGGCGGCGTCGATCTGGTCACGCAGCACACGCCAGCGTTCCAGGGGCGCTTGTTCAGTGGTGCTTTGCAGCCAGGCGTTGGCTTCCTCCAGCAACGGTTTGAGCCGGTCGAGAAACTCCGGTGCGCGATGCTCGATGGCGTACACCGCGTCATCCAGCGCGTCGATTACCGGCAGCAGATGAATCATGCGCCCGCGCAGTTCTTTGGTGTTGCGCACCGTTTGCGGCCGCGCGCCTTCGTGGGGCAACTGGCCGATCATCAACTCAAGGGTGTTGAAGGTGGCAACCATGCCGCCGCGCAGGTTGCTGACCGCTTCAGGTTCAATCTGGCGGGTGAGGAAGCGTTGGCTATAGACCTGAGCATCGCTGAACCACTTGGCCACCGAGCCATCGAACACCGGCATCAGGCGCCGTGGCCAGAACATTGCGCCCACCACCGCTGCGACCGCGATGCCAAGGAAGATTTCTTCGGTACGCGCTTCAGCCACGTCCCACACCGCCAGGGGGTTATCCACCACTGGCAGGGCGATCAGCGGCAAGGTATAGCCGGCCAGCATCAGGGCGTAATTATTGGCCGTGCGCAGGTGCATGGAGAGGAACAGCAAGGTGCCCGTCCATAACGCGATCACCACCACCAGCAGGTAAGGCGACTGCACGAACATCGGCACAAACAGCACCGCCGCCGCTGCGCCCATAAAGGTGCCAATGGCGCGGTACAAAGCCTTGGAACTGGTGGGCCCGACAAACGGGCTGGAGACGATATACACGGTAGCCATCGCCCAGTACGGACGCGGCATTTGCATCAGCATGGCGATGTACAGCGCAATCATCGACGCGGCGAACGTGCGGACCCCGTAGAACCAGTCGCGGGCGGGCGGGAAACCGGTAAAAAATCCGTTCAAGGCGCCACAGCCTCGGCCGCTTCGAAGGCGCGCAGCACGCGCAGTGCGGCTTCCAGGTCGGTGGGCGCGATATCCACAAGGACTTCCTTGCGCAGGCGAACCAGTTGGGCTTCTACCGCCTGCACCAGTTCACGGCCGCGCTCGGTGAGGCTCAGGGCCTTGGCGCGACGGTCGTGGATGTCTTCGGTGCGGCATACGTAGCCGTCGCCGCACAGCCGATCGAGCAGGCGCACCAGTGACGGGCTCTCCATGCCGGAGGCCTGGGCTACTTTGACCTGGTGCACACCGTCACCCAGGCGGCCGATCATCAACAACGGCACGGCGCAGGCTTCGGAGATGCCATAGCTCACCAGCGTGGTCTGGCAGATCTTGCGCCAGTTACGGGCGCCCACCACCATGCTGCTGCTCAGGTTCATCTGAAGTTGTTCGAGGGATTGGGACACTGGATAGTTCGCATACAGTTAGTTTGCTAACTATTAATATGGTGGAGGGGCGAGTCTTCGTCAAGTTTTGAAACAATTTCTCGATGGATGGAGCGATTCAGCGGCCACACCGCCGGGCGAATGTGGGAGGGGCTTGCTCCCGATTGCGATGGGCCAGCCACAGATGCATTTACTGACACGCCCTCATCGGGAGCAAGCCCCCTCCCACATTTGGATCAGCGTCGGATGCCCGGGCTATTTTTCAGCCCAAGGGACTGATGGAGATGGGCATAACCAACCAAAGACATCGCGTAACCTCAGAAAAAGCTCACTGAAGCGATTAAAGCCCAGATTTTTTCAAGTTTTAGCGTAACGGCTAAGTTTTTTACACCCCTCGCCCACCCCGCAACATCAGGTTCAACTCATCCACCACCTCCGCCCAATCCGCATCCTCCAGAATTTCCTCACGCAAAAACGCCTTCTGGCTATCTGTCCAGAAGAACGCCTCCGCCAATTTCAACTCCGGCTTGAGCGGCGAATGAGCGGCCACAAACTGATCAATGCTGACCGGGTCATCTTCCAACCCAAGCTGTTTGAACAATGACGGCAAGCTATGCACTGGCGATTCCATGATGAACTCCTGAGGGTGAAGGGTTAACCGAGTCTAGCGGCAACCCTCGGGCTGCGGTGCTGGCACGTTGCACAGCACGAACAGACGCGCCCGCGCGCCACCGCCGTCCTGGCGACTGAGTTCGTGCCAGCCTTGCGGCAGCGGGGCAAAGTCGTCGGGGGCTTCGTTGCTGCTGATCAGCCATACGCGCCGGGTGGTGGCCGGCAACGCCGATAGACGGTCGAGATAGATTCGCCCGCCATCCTGATCCACCAGCGTGCCGAAGCCATAGGCATTCGGTCGTGTCGAGGTGCCGTCGGGTTTTGGCGGGGTGTAGAGCTGAAGTTGCGCGTCGGTCTGGTCGTAATACACGTAGCTCAGATACCACATCATGTCGCTGAGGACGATGCGGTCGTCTTCCTGGTAATTGCGATTGACGAACTCCACCGGCACGTTGAATTGGTCGTGCTCATCTACCTCGAAGTTGTTCTTCAGGCCCAGCAGTTCCATGCCCACAAACAGCACCCACAGCGCTGCGCCCAGCCATGACAAGCGTGACGGCAAGCGGTCAATGGCAAGCGCCAGGACGATCGGCAAACCCAGGGCATACACCGTGAGGTAGCGCTCGATAAAGACCGGCGAGATAAACGACACGCCATACACCAACAGCAACGGCAACAAGAAAAACAACGCCGGCAAACGCGCTGCCGGGTGGCGCCAGGCCGTCATCCACACCACCGCGACCAGCAGCAGCGGAAATATCCAGAACAGCGGCGCCCACAAGTCAGCGCCGTCATCCTGCAACACGAACTGCCAGATCATCGAGGGCACAGACAGCAGGTTGACCGGCTCTTCCCAGCCGATGTCGCCGCCCACCTTGAGCTGGTCGACATGCTGCACCAGGTCCAACAGGTTCGGTAGCCAAGGCAGGTACAACAACACGATCGCCACGTTGGCCGCCCACCATGCAGGCCGCGTTATCAAACGTTGGCCTGGCGCCTGCATTCCCAGATAAGCCCAATGCACCAGCACGCACAGCGCGGTGAAGTAATGCGTGTAAAAACCGGCACTCATCAACAGCACATAGACGGCCAGGTAACGCGTGCGCTCGGGCTGACGCATCCAGTACACCAGCGCCAGCGTGGCGCCCAGCAGCCACACGCCCAGCAGCGAATACATGCGCACTTCCTGGCTGTAGCGCACCGCCGTCGGCAACAGCGCCAGCAGGATGCCCGCCAGCACCGCCGCGCGCCGGGTGGACAGTTGCCGCGTCAGCCAGATGCCCAAGCCAACCACGGCTACGCCTGGCAGCGCGCTCATGCTGCGAATGGACCCGATGCTGTCGCCGAACACTTCGATCCAGCCGCGCAGCAGGAAGAAATACAGCGGCGGATGCACATCATGGGCCGCGTGAAACCACAGGTCGGCCATGGCGTATTCACTGAGCAGCAGGCTCGACCCTTCATCGCCCCAGATTGCCGCCGAGGTGAGGTGGTAAAACCGCAGGGCCATGGCCAGCGCCAGGATCGGTACCCACCAGAGACGGCTGAGCCGACCAGCACCTTGCCAGGTCAGGCGCTGCAAGGCTGGCAGCGCTCCGGCTTTTTCGTTTTGCTCAACCACAGACCGACGCACTTCAATACCCCTGGCATTAGCTCGCTTGCCTGAGCGCAAACACCGCCACTCTAGGACAAAAGCCCAGGCTTCGCCGCTGGAATCGGACAAATCGGTATTTTGCGTAGGACCTCACCGAAGCACCGCTCAGAACAGGCTATTATTGGGGCCCTCCAAGGACTCAGGATCAAGGACACGTCATGCGCATCGGTTTTTTGTCACCTCTGGCACTGGCCCTGCTGGCCGGTATTTCCCTACAGGCCCAGGCCAGTTCCGACGATTCATGCTACCCCGACTGGCGCGTCTCGCGTGACAGCCTCGAACCGTGCAGCAACCAGCCCTTTCTCAGCCCGGGCAACGACAGCCGGGTCAACCTGCGCCTGTTGCTGGCCGACAAAAAAGCCGCGCCGCTGACGCCCAATGCCTTGGGCGAAGACGATTTGGCCCAGGGTTTCGGCCCGGTGCCGTTTCCGGTGTATCGCCTGGTGCCGGTGCCGGCCGCGAATGATGAGCCCGATAACAAAGCGGACGATTCACGCACGGCCGAACTCGACACCCTGCTCCAACCGCTGGGCATCAAGCGCGAGGAATACAAGACTGCCGGTGAAGCGTTCCTGAATGGCGAAGGCAGCCGCTGCCGCAGCAACAGCGATGACAGCGCCACGGCGTTTATCAGTCAGGTGATCAAAGCCGATATGCCGCCAGCCGAGCGCGACGTGCTGGTGAAAGCGCGGTTGCAGTTGCTGACCACCTGTGACTTCACAGGCCAGGTGGTGGACGCGCAGTTGACGCCCTCGGCCAATGCCCAGCTGTTTCGCACTTATCTGCAGGCCGCCGCCGATTTCTACGGCGGTCGCTTCGTTTACGCCGAGCGCGGTTTCGCCGCTGCCTCGACCAGCGAGGTGCCCTGGCTGAAAGAAACCGCGCTGTACATGACCGCACGCACCTCGTTGAACCGGGCCCAGGCCGAAGCCTTCGATGAGTACGGTATGCCGCAACGCGAGCATGTGGATAAGTCTGCCTTGAGCGACGCCGAAGAAGGCTTTCTCGGTTACCTGAAACATTATCCACAAGGCGATTACGTTGCATCCGCCCGTGGCCTGTTGCGCCGCGTGCACTGGCTGGCGAACGACGACGCCAAGCTCGCCGAAGACTTCACCTGGCAATTTACCGAGGCCACTGACGGCCAGCGTAACGTGAGCGTCGACGAGTTGGTTGAAGAAGCCGACCTCAAGTTGCTCATGGTCGGCAACAACTCGGCGAACAGCCCGATGCTGCAAGTGGTCAGCGACCTGATGGCGATGCGCGCCCATACGCCGCCGCTGTTGAGCCGCGAAGACCTCGACAAGCAAAAGGGCACATTCGCCAACGAACCGGCGTTGTTCGACTACCTGCAAGCGGCGTACGCCCTGTACGTCGAGCATCAACCTGATGCTGCCCTCAAGCATCTGCCTGCGGACGTGCCGTCGAACCTCGACTACTTTGCCTTCAGCCAGCAGACCTTGCGCGCCTTGGCACTGGAGGCCAAGCAGGATTGGAAGGGCGCCGAGAGCCTGTGGCTGCAAATGCTACCGCTGGCCAAGCAACCGCTGCAACGCGATCAACTGGAGCTGGCCCTGGCGATGAACTATGAGCGCAGCGGCCAACTGGCCAAGGTGTTCGCAACCGACTCGCCGATCAGCGCCAAGCAAGTGCGCTACATCCTGCTGCGCAACGTCGCCGGGCCCGACCTGCTGCGCCAGCAGATCGCCAACGCCAGCGACCCGACCGAACGCCAGAGCGCGCAATTCGTGCTGCTCTACAAAGACCTGCTGCACCGCCAATTCGCGACCTTTGCCGACGACCTAAAGCAGGCCTCGTTCTCCGAAGAAAAACTCGGTACCAGCCTGGGCTACACCTACACCAGTGGCCAAACCCTGAAGCTGTTCCAGTGGAACGGTGACAAAGCCGAATCCGGCTACGCCTGCCCAAGCATCGCGCAAACCGCCGCGACCTTGCAGGAGGATGCAAAAAACCCGCACGCCTTGAACTGCTTCGGTGAATTCATCCTGCGCAACGGCCTGGACGGTATGCCGTTGGAGCAACCCCGCGCCGCCGGCAGCCTGGGCAGCACCGCCTCGCAGTTCAAGGGTGAAACCTTCTCGCGCCTGGACGGCTACAAACAGGTGATCGCCAACGCCAAAGCACCGAAAACCGACAAGGCGTACGCGTTGTTCCGCGCCATCAACTGCTACGCGCCGGCCGGTTACAACAGCTGCGGGGGTGAAGACGTCGCGCCCGCGGTGCGCAAAGCCTGGTTCCGCCAGCTCAAGACCGGTTTTGCCGATACCCAGTGGGGCAAATCGCTGCAGTACTACTGGTGAAGTCGCTGTGGCTGGGCTTGTTGTTGCTGGCAAGCCCGGCTTTCGGCGCCGTCGACGCCCGCGACTATGACGCTTTCTGGCTGTGGAGTGGTGTCACGCCTCAACCTGTGATCAAGCAGGCAAAAACCCTGTACATCCTGCAAGGCCAGATCAACTCCACACGCCGCGCGCCCCAGCGCGGCGTGCAATTGATCGCCCAAGGCATCAGCGTACCGCGCCTGACCCAAGGCGAAATCTGGGTGGTCTATCGCGCCCACACCTTGCACTGGCCGGAACAGGTCTACACCCAACTGCTCGGCCAGGTGCAACGCTGGCGCGACGCGGGTAACCCTGTGATCGGCATCCAGATCGACTTTGACGCCCGCACCCAGTACCTGCACGAATACGCTGATTTTCTGCGCGACCTGCGCCGGCGTCTGCCTGCCGACCTGCGGTTAAGCATCACCGGCCTGATGGACTGGAGCAGCAACGCCGACCCGGCCGCCATCGCCCAGCTCAAAGGCGTGGTGGACGAAGTGGTGGTGCAGACGTATCAGGGGCGGCACAGCATCCCGGATTACGCGGCGTACCTGCCACGGATGAACCGAATGGGAGTTCCGTTCAAGATCGGTTTGATTCAAGGCGGCGAGTGGGAGGCGCCAGGGTATTTGCAAGGGAATGAGTGGTTTCGGGGGTATGTGGTGTTTTTGCAGAACCCTTGAATCTTCCAAACATTGAAAAAACCGTCTATCAAACCGGTTTTTTTTGAGTGTGGCCTTAGCGGCTTGGATGATATAAGTTGCCCTTACTGCTTTAAGGGGTGATATATCATGCATGAAACAGGCAAGCCATACCCCCACAAAGGGTATATCTCAGAGAGAAGCGCTGAACTGATGAGAGGTATCGGGAACGGTATCGAAATAGCCCGCATTCGTCGCCGGTTGAAAATCTCGACCATATGCAGCCGGGCGGGCATTACACGACAGACGTATCAGCGGCTGAGACAGGGCGAGGCCGGCGTATCCCTCGGCGTGCTGATGAATGTGCTTAGCGCGATGGACCTGGAAGAAGGTATGGCGAGCATTGCGTCACCAGAACTTGACCAGGTTGGGATTACCATGAGCCTGGCCCGTGAGCCTGAGCGAATTCGCACTGAAGGAGAACCCGATGTCCTGGAAGCCGATTGGTAATACCTTCGTCTTTTCAGCTCACTGCGTCGGTGACCCGGTTCCAGTTGGCGAAGTGGCCATGCATGGGAATGGATTCGTTTTTCGCTACGCTAACAGTTGGCTCACGAAGGTAATGTGCTGATCGGCAATAGCGACGACCACCTGAAACAAACCGGACTGCTATTGACCAGCGCTTCGGGCTATTCCCTTGCACCAGTATTTGACGTGTTGCCTCACCCCACGCAACTAGGCTTGCAGGCGTTGATCATCGGGAATGAGGGCAGGGTATCGTCTGTCAGCAACTTGCTGAGTACGCCTGAACGCTTTGGGTTGGGCGCGGAGGAAGCAAGGTCCATCGTCAAGGATATGTATGCCGTCGTGCGAGAAGCCTCCGGCTTTTTCGAAGCGGCAGGCTGTAGCGGTGCCGATGTGCGCATGCTTTCCAATGTGTGTACACGATTTGCAGCGGACCTGGTGTAGGGTCAAAGATCTCGGGCGGCAACAGAGCGCACCTTTGACAGGTGCGCGCCGCGGCAAATATCACGTAAACGCTTAGTTACCAATCGTACGTCAAGCTCGATACCACCGTGCGCCCTTCCCCGTAGTAGCAATCCAGATCACTGGTGCACTGCGAGACGTAGGTCTTGTTGGTGAGGTTCTGCACGTTCATCGCCAGTTTCACGCCTTTGAGCTTGAGCGGCGAGGCGCCCAGGTCGTAGCTCAGGCTCGCATCGTAGACGCTGTAGGACGGTACGTTGAAGGCACCCTCGTAGTAGTCGCCCAGGCTTTGACGGGCATAGCGCACGCCGAGGCCCGCACCCAGGCCAGCCAGCGGTGTGTCACCCAACACGGTGTAGTTGACCCACATCGAGGCGGTGAGCGGGGAAATGCCGGCCGGGTGGCGACCTTGGCGGCCGTCGTTGTCCTTGGTGTACTTGATGTCATTGCGCGACGCCGAGGCAACCACTTCCCAGGCGTCACTCAAGACGGCCTTGGCTTCCAGTTCAACACCCCGCGAGCGCATCGCACCGCTTTGGGTACTGAAGGTGGTGTCTACCGGGTTGGTGGTCAGCACATTGTCCTGGTCCAGTTGGTAAACAGAGGCTTGGATAAAACTCTTTTGGCCAGGTGGCTGGTACTTCACGCCCACTTCGTATTGTTTGCCGGTGGACGGCTCAAACGGTTTTCGATTCGCATCGGTGCCGGCCAGCGGCAAGAAGGACTCTGAATAGCTGACGAAGGGCGATACGCCGTTATCGAACAGATACACCAGGCCAGCACGGCCAGTGAAGGCCTGGTCTTTACTGGCGAAGCGCGTGTCCTGGATCGGTTCTTTGTTCACCACATTGGCCCAGTCGTAGCGGCCACCGAGTACCAGCACCCATTTATCCAGCTTGATCTGGTCCTGCAGATACAGGCCGGTCTGGGTGATGGTGCGGTCCCAGCGGTACGGTTGGCCGAAATTCAGGCGTTGGCCGTACACCGGTTTGAACAGGTCGATAACCGGTGGGTTACGGTCATACAAGCCATGAAACTGCGAGTTGGAATGGTAGTAGTCCAGGCCAACGATGAAGGTATGGGACAACGCGCCCGTGTCGAATTCAGCCTGGGCGATGCTGTCCACGCCGAACACTTTATTGGTCTGCGACCAGTCCACGCCGAAGCGCTGCAGATAGCGTTGGTCCTGCACCCCAGTGTTTGGGTTGGCGACAAAGCGGTAGCCGTGCAACGGCGCGGTGTAGCGGTCGTCGACCTCGGCGTAGCGCGCGTTTTGCTTGAGGGTCCAGACGTCGTTGAGGCGATGGGAAAGCTCGTAGCCCAACACGTATTGCTCGCGGTTGTATTGGTTGACGCCCGGCTCGCCGATAAACACATCGCGCTTGATCTTGCCGTTGGGGTTGTCCCACAGCGTGCCAGACGCCGGCAAGCCTTGGGCTTCGGGCACGCCTTTGTCTTTCTGGTACTGGGCGAACAGGGTCAGGCTGGTGTCGTCGTTGGGCCGCCAGGTGAGGCTGGGGGCGATGAACTGGCGCTTGTTTTCGACGTAGTTGATTTCGTCTTGCGCGTCGTTGGCCAGCCCGGTCAGGCGGTAGAGCAACTGCCCCTCCTCGTCCAGCGGGCCGCTCAGGTCGATGGCCGCGCTTTTGTGTTCGTAGGTGCCAGCCTCCAGCACCACTTGGTGTATCGGGGTTTCGCTGGGGCGCTTGCTGACCATATTGACGATGCCGCCCGGCTGGTTCTGGCCGTAAAGCACAGACGCCGGGCCCTTGAGCACTTCGATGCGCTCCAGGGAATACGGCTCGATCTGCAACGCGCCCCCGGTGCTGCCTCCGCCGTAGGGCAAGTGCAAGCCGTCCAGATACAGCGGCGTGGGCGCGAAACCCCGGGAGGTCGGTTCGTCGAACAACTTGACCCGGTCTGCAAAGCCGCCGGCACTCATTCCGGGTGTGTAAAGCAACGCCTGAGTGACACTCTGGGCGCCACGGGCCTTTATCTCGGCTGCGGTGATCACGTTGATCGTCTGGGGGATTTCCACCAGCGCCGAGTCGGTCTTGCTGCCGGAGGCGCTGCGCTTGGCGACAATGCCGTCCACCGGGCCCCAGGCGCTTTCCTGTTCCTGCCGGCCACTGATCTGCGTCGCGCCCAACTGCAACGCCCCGTCGCCGGAGATAGCCTGCAACGACCAACCCCCCTGGGACTGCACAGCCGCCAAACCGCTGCCCGCCAACAAGCGCTGCAACCCTGAGCCTATGCCGTAACGCCCTTTCAAGCCGGCGCTGTGCTTGCCTTCGGTGAGCGCAGCATCGACCGACAGCAGGATGCCCGAGGCACTGGCGAAACGGTTCAACGCCTGGTCGAGGTTACCCGCCGCAATGTCATAGGTGCGCAGTGCTTCGGTGCTTTCTGCAGCCTGGACCAGGCTGGGCAGCACAGGCATCGTCGCCAGCACGCCGGCAAACAGGCCACGACGCAGAGCGCGGGCCAAGGGTTGGATTGGGTGATGCGACATTGCAGGACTCCCCGTGAGAACGCTTCTTGATTGGCTTTCAAGAGGTATCCCGCACGACGCGCAGAAACCGACAAGCGTCGGCAGAATTTTTTTCAGGCACGCGCCTTGATCGTCACCCAGTAGCGCGTCACAGCCTGCACCCGCACCGGCAAGGAGCGCTCCAGGGCCGAAAGGATCGCGTCGGTATCGTTGAGCGGGAACACGCCGGTCAACAGCAGGTTCGATACCGCTTGGTCACAGCGCAACAGGCCCGGGCGATAGCGGCTCAACTGCGCCACGAACTCGCCCAGCGGCTGGCGCTCGGCAACCAGACGATGTTCGGTCCAACTGCTGGCATTGGCGCCCACCGCCGGCAGCGCAGCGCTTTGGTGCGCGTTGAACCACAGGCTGTCACCGGCATTCATTTGAATCGCCGTGCCATGCAGCGGCGTAACCCGCAGGCGGCCTTCGTAGAGGTCGACGCGACTGCCGTCGGGCAGTTCGCGCACGGCAAAGCGTGTGCCCAAGGCCTGCACATCACCGGCAGGCGTTTCGACGATCAACGGGCGGGAGGGATCGTGGCCGCTGGTCAGCAGCACTTCGCCACGGATCAAGCGGATACGCCGTTCGGTGGCGCTGAAACGCAGGTCCACGGCGCTGTCGCTGTTGAGGTCCAGTAGCGTGCCGTCGCTCAACGTGACGTGGCGAATTTCGCCCGTGGCCGTGCGGTGCTCGGCCAAGGCGGCCTGCCAGGGTTCACTGCGCTGGACCAGATAACTGCTGCCCCCGGCCACCAACAGCAAACCGAGCAACTTCAGCGCGGCGCGGCGCTGGGTATCCGGGGTGTCGCGCAACACGGCGCGAGCGCTGTCGGCGGGCACGCCGCCAAGGGTGTGTTGCAACTGCTGCAAGCGCTGCCAGGCGCGGCGGTGTTCCGGATCGGCCGCCTGCCATTGGGCAAATGCCTGGCGTTGTTCCCCTTGCAGTTCGCCGCCCCATTGCAGCATCAGCCACTCGCTGGCTTGCTCGACAATCGCCGGCGCGATGGGCGCATCGTGATTCATTCTTCGTAGACCACCTGGTAACAGGCGACGATCGCGCGGGTCATGTACTTCTGTACCGAGCTGACGGTGACGCCCAGGCGCTCGGCGATCTGCGCATAACTCAAGCCTTCGAACTGCGCGAGCAAAAATGCGCGGCGCACATTGTCAGGCATGTGGTCGAGCATGGCGTCGATCTGCATCAGGGTTTCGAGGATCAGTGCGCGGGTTTCCAGGGACGGCGACTCGGGCTCGGGCAGGTGCGCGATGCTTTCCAGGTAGGCGCGCTCGATACGCAGGCGCCGCCATTGATCGATCACCAGGTTGCGCGCGATTTGTGCCAAGTAACTGCGGCTTTCCTTGTCACCCGGAAAACGCCCGGACACCAACAGGCGCAGGAAGGTGTCCTGCGCCACATCGGCGGCGTGTTCGCGGTCGCCCAGGCGCCTGCGCAACCAGCCTTGCAGCCAGCCGTGATGGTCGCGGTACAAGATGTGAAGCTGTTGCTGGCCGTCAGTCGCGATGCCCATGAAAAGCTCAGAGTGTTATTGAGAGCAATTATCATTACATCTTATTTGGCGGCTGACAAAAACTCTTTGTCGCTCAGCGCCCGGCGGTCTGCAACGGATACACCGACTCCCACCCTCCTCCCAGCGCCTTGTACAAGCCGACCATGGCCAGTGACACGCCGGTGGAGCTTTCCACCCACTGCTCCTGCGTCGCCAGCAATGCGCTTTGCACGGTGAGTACGTTGACGAAATCCGCCACGCCTTCGACGTACTGATGTTGCGCGGTGGTCAGCGCGATCTGATTCTGGCGCACCGCTTCGGCCAGGCTGTCGCGGCGCAGTTGGCTGGCGTTGTAGCGGGACAATTGATCGTCGATTTCATGCCAGGCGCGCAGCACGGTTTGCTGGTAGGCCACAGCGGCTTCCTGTTGTTGGGCCTCGCGCAAATCCACCATGCCTTGCAGGCGCCCGCCGTTGAACAGCGGCAGGCTCAATTGCGGGCCGAAGGCAAAGGCGCGGGAACCCCAGGAGCCGAAATCCGAGAGTTGCATGGCTTGGGAGCCGAGGCTGCCCGTCAAGGTGATACGCGGGTAGAAATCGCCCTTGGCGACGCCGATGCTGGCGGTGGCGGCGTGCAGGCGCGCTTGCGCCTGGCGAATGTCTGGGCGCCGTTCAGCCAACTCCGAAGGCAGGCCGATCGCGACCTGGCGCTGGGTTTGCGGTACGGGTGCATCCTTGGACAGCTGCGTGTGCAGGGCCTGGGGTGGCTCGCCCATCAGCAGGCTGAGGGCGTTGATCAGTTGGTCCTGGCGCTGTTGCAAATCCGGCAGACGCGCTTCGATGGCCGCGACCTGGGCGGCGGCTTCGGCCACGTCCAGGTCGGTCGCAACACCATCGGCCAGACGCAGTTGCGAGAGCTTGAGGCTGTGGCGGGCGACGTCGAGGTTTTGCTCGGTGACGGCACGGGTGTTCTGCACGCCGCGCAGTTGGATATAGTCCTGGGCGGTCTCGGCCAACACCGACAACAGCACGGCACGACGGTCGTTTTCGGCGACTTCCAGCGTGGCGTCGGCTGCTTCGGTTTCACGCTTGACCCGGCCCCAGAAATCCAGCTCCCAAGAGGCCGAGAAGCCCATGTCCCATTGGTTGAAGGCCGCGCGGCCGTTCTCGCCCGAAGGGTCGTTCAAGCCTTTGCCACTGTTACGTTTGCGCTGGTAGCCGCCACCCGCATCGACATTGGGGTAACGCTCGGCGGTGGTCACCTGGCGTACGGCGCGGCTCTGTTGCAGGCGGCTGCTGGCCAGTTTCAAGTCGAGGTTATCGCTGAGGGCGCGGCGTGTCAGGGCGGAAAGCTGCGCGTCGTGGAACACGTCCCACCAGCGCTCCTGCAAGGGATCGCTGACGGCACGGCTGGCAGCTTGTCGGCCCTGGGGTTCGCTCCACTGATTGATCTGCGGGCTCTCGGGCCGCTGGAAGTCGGGGCCGACCGTGCAGGCACTCAGGCTGATCAGGCTCAAGGTGAGCCAGGCGACGTGTTTCATTGCTGGGCCACCTCGCGCTGTTGCGCGACCGGCCGCGTATCGACGCTGGCTTCCACCGACATACCGACGCGCAGGCGCTCGGTCAATGGCTGGTTCGGCTCAAGCACGATCTTCACCGGAATACGCTGCACCACCTTGGTGAAGTTGCCGGTGGCGTTGTCCGGTTTGACCGAGGCAAAGGTCACCCCCGTGGCCGGCGCCAGGCTTTCCAGATGGCCTTTGAGCAGTTCGCCGTCAAGGCTGTCGACGCTGACCTGCACCGCTTGCCCCGCGTGCATATGCGACAGTTGCGTCTCCTGGAAGTTGGCCACCACATAGGCCTCGGCCAGCGGCACGACCGCGAGGATCTTGCTGCCCGGCGTCACATAGGCGCCGACCCGCACCGCTCGCTCGCCGACCATGCCATCGACCGG
This sequence comes from Pseudomonas sp. OST1909, assembly GCF_015277575.1. NCBI lineage: Bacteria > Pseudomonadati > Pseudomonadota > Gammaproteobacteria > Pseudomonadales > Pseudomonadaceae > Pseudomonas > Pseudomonas sp. OST1909. The sequence goes on along the minus strand of NZ_CP063780.1, from coordinate 359,130 downwards.
CGCGACAATGCGCGTGTAGGACAGCTGATAACTGGCCATTTCCAACGCCGCCTGGGCGCGCTTGAGCCCACCTTCGGCGGCGTCACGCTGGGCGGTGAGGATTTCCACCTGCTTGCGTTCGGCGGCCAGCACTGCGGTGGATTTAGCCAGGCGTGCGGTGGCCTGGTCGATACGGGTCTTGGCTTGTTGGGCGTTCTGCACGGTACCTGCGCCGACGCCAGCGAGGTGGTTGTAGCGGTTCAGTTCGTGTTCGGCGAAGGCGACTTCGGCGCGATCCGCCGCGACGGTGGCTTGGGCCTGGGCGATCACCGAGCTCTGGCGCTCCAGGGTCGCGCTGGCGTTTTTCAACTGGGCCTGGGCGACCAAGGTGTCGGCATCGGCGGCCTGGGCGGCGGCGCGAAAGTCGCGGTCGTCGATCAACGCCAACAGTTGGCCGGCCTTGACGCGCTGGTTGTCTTCTACCAGCACTTCCTTGATGAAGCCCGCCACCCGCGGCGCCACCAGGGTGAAGTCGGCGGCGACGAAGGCGTCGTTGGTGGTCTGGCGCTTGCTGCCCAGTACCCCCGGCGCAACCAGGTAAACCAGCACGCCGACGGCAAATACAGCAATAACGGAGACGGCAATTTTGTCTTTGCGTTTCATGGAAAGTCCTTGTGGTCAGGCCGGAGCGCGAGGCGGATAGATCCGCGTGGGCATCCAGAAAATCAGCAGGATCAACGCCACCGCGACACCGGCCATGACGACGTAAAGATCCGAAGAGGTCAGCACCACGGTCTGCTCGTGCAAGCGGTGGGCGAGGCCTGGCGCCTCAGTGTCGGCCAGGGGTGAATTGCCGAGGCGGTCCACCAACATGGTTGAATGGAAATGCCCGCGCTGGGTGGTCAATGTATCCAGCACCGCAGTGGCGATCACAGCGGCCAGGCCCTTGACGGTATTGAACCAGGCCGAAGCGAACGGCCCTTCGATGGGTTGAATACTGCCGGTGGACAACATCAGCAGTGGCAACACGGCCATCGGCTGGCCGAAAATCTGCAACAGGTACCAGCCATAAAAATCGTCGCGGATCCACGCCGAGGTCAGGTGTGAACTGCCGATGCAGCACAGCACCAACATGCCAAGGCCAATCCCCAGCACCCAGCGACAATCGACCCAGCGCAGGTTGCACAACGCCGCCACCAACGGCAACGCGATCAATTGCGGCAACGCCATCAGCAGCATCACCGGCGCAGTTTGCAGCGGCCGGTAACCCTGGACCTGGGCAAGGAAACTGGAGGGGATGATGATCACCGAGGTCAGCACCATCAGCACGCCTGCCAGCACGATCAGGGCGAAGGCCAGGTTGCGCAGGCCGAGCATCTGCAATTTGAAGAAGGGTATTGGCTGCGACCATTCGTTGAGCATGAACAACACCAGCAAGAGCGTGCCGCCACACAACAGGAAGGTGATCAGGCCCGACTCGAACCAATCCAGGCGATTGCCCTGCAACAGCCCGATCACCAACATGCAGATAGCCGGAAAGCCCAGCAGCAGGCCGCGCCAGTTGAACTGTTTGAAACGCTCCAGGCGCAGCGGGTCCTGCGGTATGCCATAGGCCACGGCGACCATCGCCAGCAGGCACGGCGCGACGATTTGCCAGAACGCCCACTGCCAGCCGACGTATTCGGTCCACAACGCCGCCAGCGGGGTACCCAGGCTCGGGCCGAAGGTGGCGGTCAGGGCGTAGCCGGCCAGGCCATACAACTTGACGTTGGCGGGCAGGAAACGCAGTGCCACGGTCATCAGCATCGGCGGCAGCGCGCCACCGGCCAGGCCTTGCACGGTACGCAGCAGCAGCAGGCTTTCGTAGTTGGGTGCGAACGGGCAAAGAATGCCCAGTACGGTGAACAAGCCGATGGCGCACAGCGTGAAACGGCGCAGGGAAAACGTCACCGAACACCACGGCGCAAAGGCCATGGCCGCCACGGACGTGGCCGTGTAGGCGGCGACCAGCCAGGTGCCTTCATCAAAGCCGATGTACAGCGCGCCGCGGATATCGGCGAGGGCCACCTTGGTGACCATCTCGTTGAGACCGGACACCAGCACCGCCAACAACACGCCGACCAGGCCGATGATGATGCGCGGGCCGAACACGGGCGGGGCCGGGGCAACAGGTTTGGCTGCGGCCTGAAAAGCGGGGGCAGCGAGGGATGTCATGAACAGGTAACTCGGAATGAGAAATACCTGAGCAGTTTAATCAGGCACATGCATGACAAAAAGTGACTTATTGGTAGGTTATAAGTGCGCCAGACGCAACTTCGGGCATCACCACTTAACCTTGTGGGAGCTAGCTTGCCTGCGATCGCGGTGGGTCAGACAACACATTTTTCACCTGGCAGGCCGCTATCGCAGGCAAGCCAGCTCCCACATTGACCGCGTTGGCTTTATACCGGTTGAGCTTCCAGCCAGGTGGCGTGGCAACTCTCGCGCATGGTTTCACGCAGCCATTTGTGCGCGGGGTCTTTGTCAAAACGCGGGTGCCAGGATTGGGCCAATACCAGGGTCGGCAAGGAGATCGGCAGCGGGAATGCACGCAATGGCAGGTTCAGGCGTTTGGCGCTCAGGAGCGCTTCCTTGGGCACCGGCATGATCAGGTCGGATTCCGGCAACATGAACATGGCACCGTGGAAGCCCGGCGCGATCATCGCCACGCGGCGCTCCAGGCCCTGCTCGTTCAGCGCGGTGTCGATCGGCCCGCGGGCGATGCCGCGGCGCGAGATACTGATATGGGAATAGCTGGCAAAGCGTGCGGCGGTGATCTCTTCGTCGAACAGTGGGTGATCTTGTCGCGCCAGGCCGACGAAGGTGGTGGAGAACAGGTTCTGCACCTTCACTTCGGGGCTGACCGGCATGGTGTTGCTCACACGCAGATCCAGGCGCCCTTCGCGCAGGGCTTCGTCGTCGGTGTCGCCTTCAGGCACAAAACGCAGCTCGCACAGCGGGGCCACGCGCTCCATGGTGTCGAACAACCGACCGCCATATACGCCGATGAAAAAGTCATTGGCGCGTACGCTGAAGCGGCGGCGCAAGGTACTCAAATCGACTTGATCCGCCGAGCGAAACAGCAACGCCGCCTGCTCCACCACATTGCGTACCTGGCCTTGCAGCTCAAGCGCCTTGGGCGTGGGCACCAGGCCGCGGCCGGCACGTACCAGGATCGGGTCACCGACAGCTTCACGGATACGCGTGAGGGTACGGCTCATGGCCGCCGGGCTGAGGTTCATGCGCCGTGCGGCGCCGACCACACTGCCCTCGTCGAGCAACGCATCAAGGGCGACCAACAGGTTCATGTCTGGTAATTGCATGCCAAGCACTCGTGATCTGTGGGGAGTGAACTGGGTGCAATCGTAGCAGGGATCGACGGTTCAGCGCTGCATGCCCCAGCGTTTCACCGTCAACCGTTCGAAGGTGTTGAACACCAGGTTTTCTACCAGCAAGCCAATCAGGATCACCACGGCCAAACCGGCAAAGACCTTGTCGGTGTACAGCTCATTACGGTTCTGGAAGATATACCACCCCAGCCCGCCCTTGCCGCTGGTGGCGCCGAATACCAGCTCCGCGGCGATCAGCGTACGCCAGGCAAATGCCCAACCGATCTTGAGCCCGGCCAGGATCGACGGCAGCGCCGCCGGGATCAGGATGAACAGTACGAAGCGCATGCCCTTGAGGCCATAGTTACGACCGGCCATGCGCAGGGTTTCGGATACGCCGAGGAACCCCGAATAGGTGTTGAGCGCCAGAGCCCACAACACCGAATGCACCAGCACAAAGATCAGGCTGTTCTGCCCCAGCCCGAACCACAGCAGCGCCAACGGCAGCAACGCGATAGCCGGCAGCGGGTTGAACATCGAGGTCAACGTACTGAGCAAGTCGCGACCCAACTGGGTCGACACCGCCAGTGTGGTCAAGGCAAACGCCAGCACGATGCCGATCAGGTAGCCCTTGAGCAGCACCGCCAGCGAGATACTGACTTTGCTGAGCAACTCGCCGCTGAGCAGGCCATCGAACAGCGCCTGGAAGGTCTGCAAAAAGCTCGGCAGCAGCAGGTCATTGTTCTGGTAGCGGGCGACCACTTCCCAAATGATGGCGAGCACGATCAGGATCAGGCCCTTGCGCAGCCAGCCTTGTTGCCACAGACGCTGGCGAAACGGCAGCTCGCGTTCCACAGGGACGCTGAGCAATGGTTCGAGGGTTACTTCAAATTCCTGGCGCATACGTCGGCCCCTTCAATAAGCGATGCGAATATCAGCGAAGCCCAACTCGCGTTCGGCCTCGGCCGCTTCATCGAACAGCAGGCGATGAATACGCCGCGCCGACGCCTGGAATTCCACACCGCCGAGGCTGTGCAGGTCGTATTGATGGCTGTGGATTTCGGCACGCACGCGCCCGGGGTGAGGCGATAGCAACAGGATGCGATTGCCCACCACCAGTGCTTCCTCGATGGAGTGGGTGACGAACAACAGGGTGAAACGCACCTCCTCCCAGAGCAGCAGCAATTCCTCCTGCATCTTGCGTCGGGTCAGGGCGTCGAGGGCGGCGAAGGGTTCGTCCATCAGCAGGATTTTCGGTTGCATGGCCAACGCGCGAGCTATCGCCACACGGGCCTTCATGCCGCCGGAAAGGGTGTGAGGGTAGGCGTCGGCGAAAGCACTCAGGCCAACTTTATCGAGATAGTGCAGCGCACGTTCCTCGGCTTCAGGGCGCCTCAGGGTTTTAGAAGCCAGCAGCGGGAACATCACGTTCTGCTTGACGGTTTTCCACGGCGGGAGCTGGTCGAACTCTTGGAACACCACGATACGATCCGGGCCGGGTTGTTCGACCTTCTGCCCCAGCAAGCGAATCTCGCCCTCGCAAGGCTTGATAAACCCGGCGATGGACTTGAGCAAGGAGGACTTGCCGCAGCCCGATGGACCCAGCAAGACGTAGCGGTCCGCCGGGTCGATCTTGAAACTGACCTGATGGGTGGCCCGCACAACGCGCTCAGGGGTGCGGTATTCAAGGCTGACGTGGTCCACGGCCAAGAGTGGCTCGGCGGTGTTCAGGCTGCTGGCCGTGTGGCCTTGCAAAAGCGCGTTCATATCAGCTTCCTTGCAAGGGCTTGGCGTCCTGGAAGAAGTAGTCCTTCCAAGATTCAGGCTTGTTCTTGATGGCGCCCACGCGATAGAGGAATTCGGCCAGCGGGTAGGTGTTTTTCGGGGTGACGCTGAATTCGAACTGCGGGTTGTCGATGATTTTCAGCAGTTCGGCACGGTCGATCTTGGCCTTGGTGACACGAATGTAGGTGTCAGCCGCCGCGCCTTTGTCGTTCTGGGCGAATTGCGCAGCTTCGGTCAACGCTTCGACAAATGCCGCGTAGGTTTTCGGATTGTCTTTGCGGAATTTTTCGGTGGCGAACAGCACCGTCGGAGAATTCGGGCCCAACAAGTCATAGGTGTTCAGCACCACATGCACGTTAGGGTTGCTCAGGGCCTGGTTCTGGAACGGCGGGTTGGAAAAATGCCCGGTCAACTCGGTACCGCCGGCGATCAACGCTGCGGTAGCGTCAGGATGCGGGACGGCGACGGTGTACTTGTCGAGGCGATTGAATTCCTTGTCACCCCACTGTTTGGCTGCGGCGTATTGCAGGAAGCGCGACTGCACCGACACCCCCACAGCCGGCACCGCAATACGGTCTTTTTCGGTGAAGTCGGCGATAGTTTTGACCTTGGGGTTATTGCTGATCAGGTAATAGGGGAAGTTACCCAGGGAGGCCACAGCCTTTACGTTCTGCTTGCCGTGAGTACGGTCCCAGATGGTCAGCAAAGGGCCGACGCCGGCCCCGGCGATGTCGATGGAGCCGGCCAACAAAGCGTCGTTGACGGCTGCGCCGCCAGACAACTGGGTCCAGTCGACCTTGATGTCGATGCCCTCTTGCTTGCCGTATTTTTCGATCAGGTTTTGGTCGCGCACCACGTTGAGCAAGAGGTAAACGATACCAAACTGCTCGGCGATGCGAATGTTGCCTTCGGCCTGGGCGGCGGTCGGTGCGATCAGGCTGCCGGCCAATAGGCTGATGCCCAAGCCTATTGTCAAAGCCAAGCGTGCAAATGGAAGACTTCTGGACATGCTCATGCTCCGAATCAGAAAGGCGAATCGCCCTGGATGGTGGTGCGGTACAACTTGCGGCGCAGGTGGCTTGGGCAACCGGCGGCCAGGTGGATCAGCGAGCGGTTGTCCCAGAACACCAGGTCGTGAGGCTGCCACTGGTGGCGGTAGATGTTTTCCGGCAGCACGCTATGGGCATAGAGTTGGGCCAGCAAGTCACGGCTTTCGTCATCGGGCAAGCCGACGATACGAGTGGTGAAGCCTTCGCTGACGAACAACGCCTTGCGGCCGTTTTCAGGGTGGGTGCGCACGACGGGGTGCACCACTTCGGCGACCTGGGCGAGTTGTTCAGGGGTGAGGGTCGGGCGCCAGTTGCCTTCGAATTTGGTTTCGCTGTAGCGCGCCGTGTAGGAGTGCGCAGCACTGCGGCCTGCAACGGCTTTGCGCAGGTGCTCGGGCAATTGCTCCCAGGCTTTGTGCATATCGGCGAACAGGGTGTCACCGCCTTCGGCAGGCAGTTCCTGGGCGTGCAGCATCGAGCCGAGGCTGGGCAGTTCCTTGTACGACAGGTCCGAGTGCCAAAACTTGCCCGCGTCCCCTAGGCCGATGGATTGGCCGTTCTCGATGATGTTGGAGACGATCAGGATTTGCGGGTGGTTGGCCAGCAAGAATTGTTTGAGTACGTGGATCTGCAGCACACCGAAACGGCGGCTGAAGGCGATCTGTTGTTCGGGGGTGATGCGTTGGTCGCGGAACACCACGACGTGGTGGTCCAGATGTGCGCGATGGATACGGGCGAAGTCCTGGTCATTGACCGGGCGGGATAAGTCCAGGCCAATGATCTCGGCGCCGACGCTGCCAGGGAAGGGCCGGATGTCGAAGGTTTGGGTGGTGGTGGGGGCAGCAGCGGTGGCGGACATTGGTTTCACTCCCGGCGGACAGGGGAGTGAATTTATAGGCATAAGAATGGAAGTTTAAATACTGTTAGGGCATATCGATATGGCGTTTGGTTTGAGGTGCTCGGGGATGCTGATGGCCTCATCGGGGGCAAGCCCCCCCACATTTTGATTTGCGAACACATTCAAATGTGGGAGCTGGCTTGCCTGCGATGAGGTCGGTACAGGCGCTGAAGATCAACGCTCGTGCAACGCCTCGGCCCGCGCCTTGATGATCGGCTTGAGCAGGTAGCTGAGGATGCTTTTCTTGCCGGTGATGATGTCCACCGAGGCAACCATGCCCGGGATGATCAGCAACGGCTTCTCATCGGTGCCCAAGTGGCTGCGGTCGGTACGCAGGGTGATCATGTAGTAAGTGGTCTTCTTGTCTTCATCGGTGATGGTGTCGGCACCGATGCGTTCGAGCTTGGCCTTCAGCCCGCCGTAGACGGTGTAGTCATAGGCGGTGAACTTGACCACCGCTTCTTGCCCCGGGTGCAGGAAAGCGATGTCTTGTGGGCGGATCTTGGCTTCCACCAGCAGGGTGTCGTTCAGCGGTACGATTTCGACCATGTCGCTGCCCGGCTGGATCACGCCGCCGACCGTGTTGACCAATAGTTGCTTGACGATCCCGCGCACCGGCGAGGTGACCAGGGTACGGCTGACCCGGTCGTCCAACGCGCGGCCCGTGGACTCGGCCTTGTTCAGTTCAGTGCGAGCCTCGTTGAGCTGGGTCAGGGCTTCACTGCGGAACTTGCCACGGGTTTCGTCGATCTTGCGCTGCACTTCCTTGATCGCCGATTCGGCGCGGGGGATTGCCAGGGTGGTGGCGTCCAGTTGGCCACGGGTTTCCATTTCGGCACGCTTGAGGCGCAACACTTCCACCGGCGATACCGCGCCCTGAGCCACCAGTGGCTCGGACATGTTGATTTCCTGGCGCTGCAGAGACAACTGGCTGCGGTACTGGCCCTGCTTGGAGGTGAACTCGCGCAGTTCCTGCTGGCGCTGTACCAGTTGCTCCTGCAGGCCGCCGACTTCGTCTTTCAGCTGCTGGCGTCGGCTCTCATACAAGGAGCGCTCGTTGGCAGCCTGGCTCGGCGCGGCCTTGAGTACGTCGTCGGGGATGTTCAGTGGGCGATCATCCACCTGCGCACTCAAGCGTTCGACACGCAGTTGCATGGCCAGGCGCAAGGCTTCGGTTTCTCCGGCGTTGGAAACGAACCGAGTGTCGTCGAGGCGAATCAGCGGCGCGCCGGCTTCTACGATCTGGCCTTCCTTGACGTACAGCTCGGCAACGATACCGCCTTCCAGGTTCTGGATTTTCTGCAATTTGGACGATGGAATTGCCTTGCCGTCGCCACGGGTCACTTCGTCGATCTCGGAGAAACCCGCCCAAACCACCAGGAACACGAAAAACCCGATAATCGCCCAGATGGTCAGGCGAATGACGCGCGGGGCATCTTCGATCAGCGCTTTGTTGACCTCGGGCAGGGGCTGGCCCTGCAGCGAGTCGGTGCCTTTGAAATAGCGGCCGACCGCACTCTTGATGGACTTAAGCAACACTGATCTGCCCCTTCTTCAACGCTTCCATGACCACGGCTTTCGGGCCGTCCGCGAGAATCTGCCCACGGTCGACCACCAGCAGGCGGTCCACCAGCGAGAGCAGTGAGGCTCGGTGCGTGACCAGCACCACGGTCTTGTTTTGCACCACGGCTTGCAGGCGTTGTTTCAAGCGTTCTTCACCGGTGTTGTCCATGGCGCTGGTGGGTTCGTCCAGCAGCAGGATGGGCGGGTTGAGCAACAGCGCGCGGGCCAGGGCGACGTTCTGACGCTGGCCGCCGGAGAGGTTCTGACCACGCTCGCCCACTTGCAACTCGTAGCCCTGGGGGTGCAGACGGGCGAATTCATGTACACCGGCCAGCTCGGCGGCTTGCAGGACCATTTCGTCCTCGACGTAGCGCGCACCGCTGACCAGGTTGTCGCGCAGGGTGCCAGCGAGCAATTGGATATCCTGGGCGACGTAGCCAATGTTGTGGCGCAGCTCGCTGACGTCGATCTGGCGCACGTCCACGCCGTCCACCAGCAGGGCGCCGGAGTCGGGCTGGTACAGGCCAACGATCAATTTGGCCAGGGAGCTTTTGCCCGAGCCGCTGCGACCAATGATGCCGATTTTTTCCCCGGGCTTGATCACCAGGTTGATGTTCTTCAGCGCCAGGTTCTGCTGGTTGGGGTAGGTGAAGTTCAGGCCCCGGCATTCGATGGCGCCTTGCAGGGTGCGGCGGCTCATGGGGCGCTCTTCGAAATTGCGCTCTTGAGGCAGCTCCATCATCTGGTCCACCGAGGTCATGGTGACCTTGGCTTGCTGGTAGCGCGTGAGCAGGCCCGACAGCGAAGCCAGCGGGCTCAAGGCGCGGCCACTGAGCATGTAGCAGGCAATCAGGCCGCCCATGCTGAGGTTGCCGTCGATGATCTGGTACACGCCGAATACGATCATGATCACGCCGGCCAATTGCTGGATCAGCAGGGTCATGTTCATCGACAGGCCCGACAGCAACTTCACCCGCAGCTCAAGCCGGCTCAGGGTGCCGATGGTCTGTTCCCAGCCATACTGGCGCTCGCTCTCGGCATTGTTGACCTTGACCGCATCGAGCCCGGCGAGGGTTTCGATCAGGCTCGACTGGCGTTCAGCGGCCAGGGCCATGGTGCGTTCCATGGTGGCTACCAAGGGCTTTTGCAGGGCATAGCCGATGCCCAGGGCAAGCGGAAACGCCAGCACCGGGATCCACACCAGGTGCCCGCCGAGGATGGCGATCACCATAAAGATCAGCAGCGTGAACGGCAGGTCGATCAGGCTGGTGAGGGTCAGCGACGCGAGAAAATCGCGCAGGCTTTGAAACTCATGGATGTTCTGGGCAAAGCTGCCGACCCGCGCCGGGCGGTACTTCATGGACATGCCGACGATGCGTTCGAACAGCGTGGCCGAGATGATCAGGTCGGTTTTTTTACCGGCCAGGTCCAGGCACAGGCTGCGCAGGCTTTTGAGGATCAGGTCGAACAGGTATGCGCCACAGATGCCCACGGCCAACACCCACAGGGTGGCGGTGGCCTGGTTCGGTACGACGCGGTCGTACACGTTCATCACGAACAGCGGCGCGGCCATGGCGATGATGTTGATCAGGAAGCTGGCGGCGATGGCGTCGGTGTAGAGCCAGCGCGAACGCATGAGGGTGTCACGGAACCACGAACGCGCCCGTGGAATCAGGCTGCCGTGGTTGACGTCGAATTTGTGTTGCGGCTGGGCGAAGAAGACCTTGCCGATGTAGTCGTCGGCCAATGCTTCGCGCTTGATCAGCACTTCGCCGCCGTCACTTTCGCTGAGCAGCACCCGCGCCTCATCGTCGCCCTGCCAACCCACCAGCACGGTGCTGCGCCCGTCCTTGAGCAACAGCAGGGCCGGCAATGCAATCGTCGGGATCTGTTCCAGCTTGCGTTGCAACAGCCGGCCTTGCAGCCCGGCCCGCGCAGCAGCACGCGGCAGCAGTTCAGCACTCAGGCGTTGCGAGGGCAGCGGCAGGCCGGTGGTGAGCATGGCCGCGCTGGCAGGCTTCTGGTGCAGTGCGCAGAGCGCCAGCAACCCGTCGAGCAACGGGTCGTCGTGCAAAGCGCGTGGATCATGACTGAGATGAACTCGACCGATTTCAGATTCCACGCGGTGCACTCTCGACTAACAGATGGGGCTATTGGGATGGCTCAATTCATCCCAGGCAGTTGGACTTTAGGTTTCACGTCGTTCTGCACGACGGAGGCCATCGGTGCGACCACTCCCTGGCTCTTGAGCAATTCGCCCATGGTCGCCTTGATTCGGTACTGAGTAAATAACTGAATGTTCTTGATTTCTTCCAGGCGGCGGGAAGCGGTGAACAATTCATTCTCGCTGTCGAGCAAATCCAACAGGGTACGTTGGCCAAGGCTGAACTGCTGCTGGTAGGACGTGCGTACGCGGGTGCTGTGATCCACATACTGCTGGGCGACCGGCAATTGCGCGTTGGCGTTGTTCAAGGCGTTCCAAGCCAAGCCTAGCTCTTCATTGAGTTGGCGCAAGGCGTTGTTGCGAATATCCAGGGCCTGGTTGGCCTGGTAGGACTTCGATTGCAGGTCAGCCTTGTTGCTGCCACCGGCAAACAGATTGAAGCGCATGCGCACCATGGCTTCCCAGCCGTTGCTGTGGTTGGGATCACCGGAGACGTTGTTGTCGGCGTTGGTGCCAAGCTCAGCATCAAAGCGCGGGTAGAAGGTGGACTTGGCGGCTTCGTACTGCTTCTCGGCGGCGGAGATATCCGACTCAGCCGAGCGCAGGACCGGGCTGTTGTCGAGCATCTGGCGACGGGCTTCATTCAGGTCCGCCGGCAGCATGGCCATGAACGGGGCCGGGCGCTCGAGTTGGTCTGGCATCTGGCCTACGGCGCTGAGGTAGTTGACCTGTGCGTCGGCCAGGTTGGTTTGCTCGGTGATCAAGTTGTTGCGGGCCTGGGCCAGGCGCGCTTCGGCCTGGTCCTGGTCGGCACCGTTGCCGACGCCGCGCTCCGTGCGCAACTTGATCTGGTCGTAGATGCGCTCGTGGTTGCGCAGGTTGTCTTCGGCCAGACGCACGAACTCACGGCGGGTCAATACTTCCAGGTAAACCTGGGCAACGGTCAGCGCTGTGCGTTCGGAAGTACCGAGCAAGGAGTAAGCGCGGGAATTAACGTTGGCTTGTTGACGCCCGACTTCGCTGGAGGTAGCGAAACCGTCAAAAATCATTTGTTGCAGGCGCAGGCTGGATTCACCGCGGTTGAGCGTGTCCCAGTGATTGCCGCTGGGGTTGTTGGCGCGGGTAGTGGCGTTGTCAGTCCCTTGACGACCGTAACCGGCGTTCAGGTCGACACGCGGCAGATAACCGCCTTGAGCAGCGCGCAATTGGTAATCGGCGGCGATACGGCTGTTTACACCCGCCTGGATTTCCGGGTGTACATCCAATGCCTGCTGCATGGCTTGGGGCAGTGTCTGGGCTTGTACGAAACTGGCGGCGAGAACGAACGGTATTGCCTTGAACAGGTGCAGACGCATTAAAAAATTCCCCAGGACTTCTTGTCTCAAATCACAGCGATGAGTACCGCTGCGTCGGATAATGGCTACCGTAATGACCGTACGTCGGAAAGTTCAAAAAGCGGAACTGCTTCACACATGTAGGACGGTTCGCCGCATAAATATCAATGTGACATTACAGAGGCGATTGTTTAGGATGGCGACCATAAGGTCAATACTTTGGCACAAACTAGATCGCTAAAAAATCTAGCCAAATATTTGACGTCAATACATATATAGACTACGCCCTCCCAATTGGCAGCGCTAATAGCGCGCTGCGAAATGGAATTTGTCGAAACGGATCGCCGGAGAAAATTTTAATGAGCAGTGTTGTTGCCATCGTCAAAAGCATTGTTGGTCAAGTTTTCGTTATTTCTCCGGAAGGAACACGTCGCGTCCTTGTAGAAGGTGACCGCCTGTTTGCAGGCGACCAGATCGACACAGGCATGTCGGGCGCAGTCAGCCTGGAACTGGCCGACGGCCGCATTCTGGACCTGGGCCGGGACACCCAGTGGAGCGCCGATATGCCGGACTCCACTGCCGATCTGGCCGCGGCCAGCGAACAAGCCGCGCCATCGGTTGCCGAGCTGCAACAAGCCATCGCCGCCGGCGCCGACCCGACCACCGACCTGGAAGCCACCGCCGCAGGCGCCAACGCTACCGGTAATGGTGCCGCCGGGGGTGGCCACAGCTTTGTGGTGCTGGACGCGACCGCCGGCCGTGTCGACCCGACCATTGGCTTCCCGACTGCACCTATCGGCCAAAGCACTTCGACACTCAACGCCCTGAGCGGAGCGCCAGGCTCGGCGGACTCGGGCAACCAGGTGCTGCAGCCTTCGACCCTGACCCTGAGCGCGACGCCGACCATCACCGAAGCGGGCGGCGTGCTGACCTACACCGCCACCGTGACGCGGCCCTCCACCAGCGACCTGACCGTCACCTTGACCAATGGCGCGGTGATTACCATCCCGTCGGGCCAGTTGACCGGCACCGTCAATGTGCCTCTGGCCCCTAATGACAGCCCGTACATCGACCCGGGCCAGATCAGCGTCGGCGTTACCGGTACCACCGGCGGCGGCAATTTGGTATTGACCATCGACCCTAACCCGGCCGTAACGCAGATCACCGACACCATCGACACCACCACCGTCACGCTGACGGCGAGCAATACCGTGACAGAAGGCGGCCAGATCACTTACACCGCCACCCTGACCAACCCGGCGCAAACCCCGGTGAATGTCACCTTGAGCAATGGCTCGGTGATCACCATCAAGGCTGGCGAGTCGACAGGTACCGTTGTGGTCGATACCCCGGCTAACGACGTCTATAACAACGGTTCGACCGTCAGCACCACCATTACCGGTGCAACCGGCGGCAACTTTGAAAGCCTGGTACCGAGCACTACGCCTGCGGTCACCACCATTACCGATTCGGTCGACACCACCACCGTTACCCTGACAGCTGACGGCAGCGTGACCGAAGGCGGCCAGATCACTTACACCGCCACCCTGACCAACCCGGCGCAAACCCCGGTGAATGTCACCTTGAGCAATGGCTCGGTGATCACCATCAAGGCTGGCGAGTCGACCGGCACCGTTGTGGTCGATACTCCGGCTAACGACGTCTACAACAACGGTTCGACCGTCAGCACCACCATTACCGGTGCAACCGGCGGCAACTTTGAAAGCCTGGTACCGAGCACTACGCCTGCGGTCACCACCATTACCGATTCGGTCGACACCACCACCGTTACCCTCACAGCCAACAGCAACGTGACCGAAGGCGGCCAGATCACCTACACCGCCACCTTGACCAACCCGGCTCAGACCCCGGTGAATGTCACCTTGAGCAATGGCTCGGTGATCACCATCAAGGCTGGTGAGTCGACAGGTACCGTTGTGGTCGATACTGCGGCCAACGACGTCTACAACAATGGCTCCACCGTCAGCACCACCATTACCGGCGCGACTGGCGGCAACTTCGAAAGCCTGGTACCGAGCACTACGCCTGCGGTCACCACCATTACCGATTCGGTCGACACCACCACCGTTACCCTCACAGCCAACAGCAACGTGACCGAAGGCGGCCAGATCACCTACACCGCTACCCTGACCAACCCGGCGCAGACCCCGGTGAACGTTACCTTGAGCAATGGCTCGGTGATCACCATCAAGGCTGGCGAGTCTGTCGGCAGCGTGGTCGTGGACACCGCGCCCAATGATGTCTACGTCAACGGCAGCACGGTCAGCACCACCATTACCAGCGCGACTGGCGGCAACTTTGAAAGCCTGGTGCCGAGCACAACTGCGGCAGTCACCACAATTACCGATTCGATCGACACAACTACCGTTACGCTGACTGCGCCGACCGAGGCGAATGAGGGCGGGCAGATTACGTACACCGCTACGCTTTCCAACAAGGCGGGCACTGACGTTACGTTGAAGTTGGATAATGGCTCGTTGATCACCATCAAAGCTGGCGATACCGTCGGCACTGTGACCGTGCCTGCGCCGACCGATGACGTGTTCATCGACAAGAGCACGCAGACCGTTCAAATCACCGAGGCCACGGGCGGCAACTTCGAGAAGTTGGAAGTTGCAGGCAACGGCGCCACTACTACGATCAACGACACCATCGACAAGGTGGACGTAGTTCTGACCGCCACCACCACCGTCGGCGAAGGCGGCAACATCGTCTACACCGCCAGCCTTGTGGATAAAAACGGCGCGCCGGTGACTAACATCACCAATCCGTTGACTGTCACTCTGGATAACGGTCAGACCATCACCATTGGTGTGAATCAATCCAGCGGTACTGTTACTACCGTAGCGCCGGATGATGTCTACAAAGGCGATCAGACCGTTACCACCGCCATCAGCGGCGTTACGGGCGGCGAGCACTTTGAAAACCTGGTGCCGGGCACTACGGCGGTGAACACCACCGTTACCGATACCCCAGGTACCGATAACCCCACGACTGTTACGTTGACTGCGCCGAGTGCCGTTAACGAAGGTGGCCAGATCACCTACACCGCTACCTTGAGCAACAAGGCCGGTACTGACGTCACGTTGAAGTTGGATAACGGTTCGTCGATCACCATCAAGGCTGGGGACACTGTCGGCACCGTAACTGTGCCGGCGCCTACCGATGACGTGTTCATCGACAAGAGCACGCAGACCGTTCAAATCACCGAAACCACGGGCGGCAGCTTCGAAAAACTGGAAGTTGCAGGCAACGGTGCAACCACCACGATCAACGACACCATCGACAAGGTGGACGTAGTTCTGACTGCCACCACCTCCGTAGGTGAAGGCGGCAATATCGTTTACACCGCCAGTCTTGTGGATAAGAACGGCGCGCCGGTGACCAACATCACCAATCCGCTGACTGTCACCTTGGATAACGGCCAAACCATCACCATCGGTGTGAATCAGTCCAGCGGTACTGTTTCCGTCTTGGCACCGGATGATGTCTACAAGGGTGATCAAACCGTCACCACCGCCATCCAAGGCGTGACCGGTGGCGAGCACTTCGAGAACTTGGTACCTGGGACCGATAAAGTCACCACGACTGTCACTGACACTCCGGGCACCGATAACACCACGACCGTGACGCTGACAGCTCCGTCCGAAGCGAATGAAGGTGGCCAGATCACTTACACCGCCACGCTTTCCAATAAAGCGGGTACTGACGTCACTTTGAAGTTGGATAACGGCTCGTCGATCACTATCAAAGCGGGCGACACTGTCGGCACCGTGACTGTTCCGGCGCCTACCGATGATGTGTTTATCGATAAGAGCACCCAGACGGTCCAGATCACTGACGCTTCTGGCGGCAACTTCGAGAAGTTGGAAGTTGCGGGCAACGGCGCAACCACCACGATCAACGACACAATCGACAAGGTCGATGTGGTTCTGACCGCCACCACCACTGTTGGAGAAGGCGGCAATATCGTTTACACCGCCAGCCTTGTGGATAAAAACGGCGCGCCGGTGACTAACATCACCAATCCGCTGACCGTCACGCTGGATAACGGCGAGACCATCACCATTGGTGTGAATCAGTCGAGCGGCACCGTTACCACCGTAGCGCCGGATGATGTTTACAAAGGCGACCAAACCGTCACTACTGCTATCAGCGGCGTGACCGGCGGCGAGCACTTTGAAAATCTGATTCCAGGTACCGATAAAGTCACCACGACTGTCACTGACACTCCGGGCACCGATAACACCACCACTGTGACGCTGACTGCACCGTCTGAAGCAAATGAAGGTGGCCAGATCACCTATACCGCTACCTTGAGCAACAAGGCCGGTACTGACGTCACGTTGAAACTCGACAACGGCTCAAGCATTACCATCAAAGCTGGCGACACCGTTGGCACTGTGACCGTCCCTGCGCCTACCGATGACGTGTTCATCGATAAGAGCACCCAGACCGTCAAGATCACCGAGACCACTGGCGGCAACTTCGAAAAACTGGAAGTTGCGGGCAACGGCGCAACCACCACGATCAATGACACCATCGATAAAGTCGATGTAGTCCTGACCGCCACTACCACCGTCGGTGAAGGCGGCAACATCGTCTACACCGCCAGCCTTGTGGATAAAAACGGCGCACCAGTAACCAACATTACTAACCCATTGACTGTCACTTTGGACAATGGCGAGACCATTACCATTGGCGTGAATCAGTCGAGCGGCACTGTTTCGGTCTTGGCACCGGATGACGTCTACAAGGGCGACCAGACCGTCACCACTGCTATCAAGGGTGTGACCGGTGGGGAGCACTTCGAGAACTTGGTACCTGGGACCGATAAAGTCACCACGACGGTGACTGACACTCCGGGAACCGATAACACTACGACTGTAACGTTGACTGCGCCGAATACAGTGAACGAAGGTGGCCAGATCACCTATACAGCGACCTTGAGCAATAAGGCCGGTACCGACGTCACGCTGAAACTCGACAACGGCTCAAGCATCACTATCAAAGCTGGCGACACCGTCGGCACTGTGACCGTCCCTGCACCGACCGATGACGTGTTCATCGACAAGAGCACACAGACCGTCCAGATCACCGAAACCACGGGCGGCAACTTCGAAAAACTTGAAGTTGCAGGCAACGGTGCAACCACCACGATCAATGACACCATCGATAAAGTCGATGTAGTCCTGACCGCCACTACCACCGTCGGTGAAGGCGGCAACATCGTCTACACCGCCAGTCTTGTGGATAAGAACGGTGCGCCGGTGACTAACATCACCAACCCGTTGACCGTCACTCTCGATAACGGCAAGACCATCACTATTGGCGTAAACCAGTCGAGCGGTAGCGTTTCGGTTCTAGCTCCTGATGATGTGTATAAGGGCGACCAAACCGTCACCACCGCTATCAAAGGTGTGACCGGTGGCGAGCATTTCGAGAACCTGGTCCCGGGCACTACGGCGGTGAACACCACCGTTACGGATACCCCAGGCACCGATAACACCACTACCGTGACACTGACCGCGCCTAACGCCGTTAACGAAGGCGGCCAGATCACGTACACCGCTACGCTTTCGAATAAAGCGGGCACTGACGTCACGTTGAAGTTGGATAACGGCTCGTCGATCACTATCAAAGCGGGCGACACTGTCGGCACCGTGACTGTTCCGGCGCCTACCGATGACGTGTTTATCGATAAGAGCACCCAGACGGTCCAGATCACTGACGCTTCTGGCGGCAACTTCGAGAAGTTGGAAGTTGCGGGCAACGGCGCAACCACCACGATCAACGACACCATCGACAAGGTCGATGTGGTCCTGACCGCTACCACTACCGTCGGTGAAGGCGGCAATATCGTTTACACCGCCAGCCTTGTGGATAAGAACGGCGCCCCGGTGACTAACATCACCAACCCGCTGACCGTCACCCTGGACAACGGCGAGACCATCACCATCGGTGTGAATCAGTCCAGCGGCACTGTTTCGATCTTGGCACCGGATGACGTCTACAAAGGCGATCAGACCGTCACCACCGCGATCAAGGGTGTGACCGGTGGCGAGCATTTCGAGAACCTGGTCCCGGGCACTACGGCGGTGAACACCACCGTTACGGATACACCGGGTACCGACAACACCACGACTGTTACGCTGACCGCGCCTAGCGCCGTTAACGAAGGCGGCCAGATCACGTACACCGCTACGCTTTCCAATAAAGCGGGTACTGACGTCACTTTGAAGTTGGATAACGGCTCGTCGATCACTATCAAATCGGGCGACACTGTTGGCACCGTGACCGTGCCTGCACCGACCGATGACGTGTTCATCGACAAGAGCACCCAGACCGTTCAAATCACCGAAATCACGGGCGGTAACTTCGAGAAGTTAGAAGTCGCAGGCAATGGTGCAACCACCACGATCAACGACACCATCGACAAGGTCGATGTGGTCCTGACCGCCACGACTACTGTGGGTGAAGGCGGCAACATCGTCTACACCGCCAGCCTTGTGGATAAGAACGGCGCCCCGGTGACTAACATCACCAACCCGCTGACCGTCACCCTGGACAACGGCGAGACCATCACCATCGGTGTGAATCAGTCGAGCGGCACTGTTTCGGTCTTGGCACCGGATGACGTCTACAAAGGCGATCAGACCGTCACCACCGCTATCAAGGGTGTGACCGGCGGCGAGCACTTTGAAAATCTGGTTCCAGGTACTACGTCAGTAAACACCACCGTTACGGACACACCGGGTACCGACAACACCACTACCGTGACGCTGACAGCTCCGTCCGAAGCGAACGAAGGTGGTCAAATTACGTACACCGCTACGCTTTCGAATAAAGCGGGCACTGACGTCACCTTGAAGTTGGATAACGGTTCGTCGATCACCATTAAAGCGGGCGACACCGTCGGCACTGTGACTGTGCCTGCGCCTACCGATGACGTGTTCATCGACAAGAGCACCCAGACCGTTCAAATCACCGAAACCACCGGCGGCAACTTCGAAAAACTGGAAGTTGCGGGCAACGGCGCCACCACCACGATCAACGACACCATCGACAAGGTCGATGTGGTCCTGACCGCTACCACCACCGTCGGTGAAGGCGGCAATATCGTCTACACCGCCAGCCTTGTGGATAAGAACGGTGCACCGGTGACTAACATCACCAATCCGCTGACTGTCACTTTGGATAACGGCCAGAGCATCACTATTGGTGTGAACCAAAGCAGCGGTTCTATCTCGGTTTTGGCACCGGATGACGTGTATAAGGGCGACCAGACCGTCACTACCGCCATTACTGGTGTCACTGGCGGTGAGCACTTCGAGAACTTGGTGCCGGGCACTACGGCGGTGAACACCACTGTCACCGATACACCGGGCACCGACAACACTACGACTGTCACGCTGACCGCGCCGAGTGCAGTGAACGAAGGTGGCCAGATCACCTACACCGCGACCTTGAGCAATAAGGCCGGTACTGACGTCACGTTGAAACTCGACAACGGCTCAAGCATCACCATCAAAGCTGGCGACACTGTCGGCACTGTGACCATTCCAGCACCTACCGATGACGTGTTCATCGATAAGAGCACCCAGACGGTCAAGATCACCGACGCTTCCGGCGGCAACTTCGAAAAGCTCGAAGTGGCAGGCAACGGCGCAACCACCACGATCAACGACACCATCGACAAGGTCGATGTGGTCCTGACCGCCACCACCACCGTCGGTGAAGGCGGCAATATCGTTTACACCGCAAGCCTTGTGGATAAGAACGGCGCGCCAGTAACCAACATTACTAACCCATTGACTGTCACTTTGGACAATGGCGAAACCATCACCATCGGCGTGAATCAGTCGAGCGGCACTGTTTCCGTCTTGGCACCGGATGATGTCTACAAAGGCGATCAAACCGTCACCACCGCCATCAAAGGCGTCACTGGCGGCGAGCACTTCGAGAACCTGGTCCCGGGCACTACGGCGGTGAACACTACCGTTACGGATACACCGGGTACCGACAACACTACGACTGTAACGTTGACTGCGCCGAGTGCTGTCAACGAAGGTGGCCAAATCACCTATACCGCTACCTTGAGCAACAAGGCCGGTACCGACGTCACGTTGAAACTCGACAACGGCTCGTCGATCACCATCAAAGCGGGCGACACCGTCGGCACCGTGACCGTCCCTGCGCCTACCGATGACGTGTTCATCGATAAGAGCACGCAAACCGTTCAAATCACCGAGACCACGGGTGGCAACTTCGAGAAGTTGGAAGTCGCGGGCAGCGGCGCCACCACCACGATCAACGACACCATTGATAAAGTCGATGTGGTCCTGACCGCCACCACCACCGTCGGTGAAGGCGGCAATATCGTTTACACCGCAAGCCTTGTGGATAAGAACGGCGCGCCAGTAACCAACATTACTAACCCATTGACTGTCACTTTGGACAATGGCGAAACCATCACCATCGGCGTGAATCAGTCGAGCGGCACTGTTTCCGTCTTGGCACCGGATGATGTCTACAAAGGCGATCAAACCGTCACCACCGCCATCAAAGGCGTCACTGGCGGCGAGCACTTCGAGAACCTGGTCCCGGGCACTACGGCGGTGAACACTACCGTTACGGATACACCGGGTACCGACAACACTACGACTGTAACGTTGACTGCGCCGAGTGCTGTCAACGAAGGTGGCCAAATCACCTATACCGCTACCTTGAGCAACAAGGCCGGTACCGACGTCACGTTGAAACTCGACAACGGCTCGTCGATCACCATCAAAGCGGGCGACACCGTCGGCACCGTGACCGTCCCTGCGCCTACCGATGACGTGTTCATCGATAAGAGCACGCAAACCGTTCAAATCACCGAGACCACGGGTGGCAACTTCGAGAAGTTGGAAGTCGCGGGCAGCGGCGCCACCACCACGATCAACGACACCATTGATAAAGTCGATGTGGTCCTGACCGCCACCACCACCGTCGGTGAAGGCGGCAATATCGTTTACACCGCAAGCCTTGTGGATAAGAACGGCGCGCCAGTAACCAACATTACTAACCCATTGACTGTCACTTTGGACAATGGCGAAACCATCACCATCGGCGTGAATCAGTCGAGCGGCACTGTTTCCGTCTTGGCACCGGATGATGTCTACAAAGGCGATCAAACCGTCACCACCGCCATCAAAGGCGTCACTGGCGGCGAGCACTTCGAGAACCTGGTCCCGGGCACTACGGCGGTGAACACTACCGTTACGGATACACCGGGTACCGACAACACTACGACTGTAACGTTGACTGCGCCGAGTGCTGTCAACGAAGGTGGCCAAATCACCTATACCGCTACCTTGAGCAACAAGGCCGGTACCGACGTCACGTTGAAACTCGACAACGGCTCGTCGATCACCATCAAAGCGGGCGACACCGTCGGCACCGTGACCGTCCCTGCGCCTACCGATGACGTGTTCATCGACAAGAGCACGCAAACCGTTCAAATCACCGAAACCACGGGCGGCAACTTCGAGAAGTTGGAAGTTGCAGGCAATGGTGCGACCACCACGATCAACGACACCATCGACAAGGTGGACGTAGTTCTGACCGCCACCACCACCGTCGGTGAAGGCGGCAACATCGTCTACACCGCCAGCCTTGTGGATAAAAACGGCGCGCCGGTGACCAACATCACCAACCCGCTGACCGTGACCTTGGATAACGGTAAAACCATCACCATCGGCGTGAACGAATCGAGCGCTAGCGTTTCGGTTATTGCTCCTGATGATGTGTACAAAGGCGATCAAACCGTCACCACCGCCATCAAAGGCGTCACTGGCGGCGAGCACTTCGAGAACTTGGTGCCTGGCACTACGGCAGTGAGCACCACTGTCACCGATACCCCCGGTACCGACAACACAACGACTGTCACGCTGACTGCCCCAAGTGTCGTTAATGAAGGTGGCCAGATCACCTACACCGCGACCTTGAGCAACAAGGCCGGTACTGACGTCACGTTGAAGCTGGATAACGGTTCAAGCATTACCATCAAAGCGGGCGACACCGTCGGCACTGTGACCGTCCCTGCACCTACCGATGACGTGTTCATCGATAAGAGCTCCCAGACCGTCAAGATCACTGACGCTTCTGGCGGCAACTTCGAAAAACTGGAAGTTGCAGGCAACGGTGCGACCACCACCATCAACGACACCATCGATAAGGTAGATGTTGTACTGACCGCCACGACTACCGTGGGCGAAGGCGGCAACATCGTCTACACCGCCAGCCTGGTGGATAAAAACGGTGCGCCGGTGACCAACATCACCAACCCGCTGACCGTGACTCTGGATAACGGCCAAACCATCACCATTGGCGTGAATGAATCCAGCGCTAGCGTGTCGGTTCTTGCACCGGATGATGTGTACAAAGGCGACCAGACCGTCACTACCGCCATCCAAGGTGTGACTGGCGGCGAGCACTTCGAGAATTTGATTCCAGGGACCGATAAAGTCACTACAACTGTGACTGACACACCGGGTACCGATAACACTACGACTGTCACGTTGACCGCGCCAAACGCAGTGAGCGAAGGTGGCCAGATCACCTACACCGCAACTTTGAGCAACAAGGCCGGCACCGACGTCACCTTGAAGTTGGATAACGGCTCGTCGATCACCATCAAAGCGGGCGACACGGTCGGCACCGTGACCGTGCCCGCACCGAGCGATGACGTGTTCATCGACAAGAGCACGCAGACGGTCAAGATCACCGACGCTTCCGGCGGCAACTTCGAAAAACTGGAAGTTGCAGGCAATGGCGCAACCACCACCATCAACGACACCATCGATAAAGTCGACGTGGTTCTGACCGCCACGACTACCGTGGGCGAAGGCGGCAATATCGTCTACACCGCCAGCCTGGTGGATAAAAACGGTGCGCCGGTGACCAACATCACCAACCCGCTCACCGTGACATTGGATAACGGCAAAACCATCACTATCGGTGTTAACGAATCGAGCGCTAGCGTTTCGGTTATTGCTCCTGATGATGTGTACAAAGGCGACCAGACTGTCACCACCGCGATCAAGGGTGTGACGGGCGGCGAGCATTTTGAAAACCTGGTACCGGGCACTGCGGCGGTAAACACCACCGTCACCGATACCCCCGGCACTGACAACACCACGACTGTCACACTGACTGCACCAAGTGCTGTCAACGAAGGTGGTCAAATTACGTACACCGCCACGCTTTCCAACAAAGCGGGCACTGACGTTACCTTGAAGTTGGATAACGGCTCGTCGATCACCATCAAAGCGGGCGACACCGTCGGCACCGTGACTGTGCCTGCTCCTACCGATGACGTGTTTATCGATAAGAGCACTCAAACCGTCAAGATTACTGACGCTTCCGGCGGCAACTTCGAAAAACTCGAAGTGGCAGGCAACGGTGCAACGACCGCGATCAACGACACCATCGACAAAGTCGATGTGGTTCTGACGGCCACCACCACCGTTGGCGAAGGCGGCAATATCGTCTACACCGCCAGCCTTGTGGATAAAAACGGCGCGCCGGTGACCAACATCACCAACCCGCTGACCGTGACTTTGGACAATGGCAAGACCATCACCATTGGTGTGAATGAAACCAGCGGCACTGTTTCGGTTCTTGCTCCTGATGACGTGTACAAAGGCGATCAAACCGTCACCACCGCCATCAAAGGCGTCACTGGCGGCGAGCACTTCGAGAACTTGGTGCCTGGCACTACGGCAGTGAACACCACCGTCACGGACACACCGAGTACCGACAACACGACTACTGTCACGCTGACTGCGCCGAATGCAGTGAACGAAGGTGGCCAGATCACCTACACCGCTACCTTGAGCAACAAGGCCGGTACTGACGTCACGCTGAAACTCGACAACGGCTCAAGCATTACCATCAAGGCTGGCGACACCGTCGGCACCGTGACCGTCCCTGCACCTACCGATGACGTGTTCATCGATAAGAGCACCCAGACCGTCAAGATCACCGAGACCACTGGCGGCAACTTCGAAAAACTCGAAGTCGTAGGCAACGGCGCAACGACCACGATCAACGACACCATCGATAAAGTCGATGTAGTCCTGACCGCCACGACTGCCGTGGGCGAAGGCGGCAATATCGTCTACACCGCCAGCCTGGTGGATAAAAACGGCGCCCCGGTGACCAACATCACCAACCCATTGATCGTCACCCTCGATAACGGCAAGACCATCACCATCGGTGTAAACCAATCGAGCGGTAGCGTTTCGGTTATTGCTCCTGATGATGTGTACAAGGGCGATCAGACCGTCACCACCGCTATCAAAGGCGTGACAGGTGGCGAGCACTTCGAAAACCTGGTCCCTGGCACGACGGCGGTGAACACCACCGTTACGGACACACCGGGTACTGATAACACCACCACCGTTACGCTGACAGCGCCAAGTGCCGTTAACGAAGGTGGCCAGATCACCTACACCGCTACCTTGAGCAACAAGGCCGGTACTGACGTCACGCTGAAACTCGACAACGGCTCAAGCATTACCATCAAGGCTGGCGACACCGTCGGCACCGTGACCGTCCCTGCACCGACCGATGACGTGTTCATCGACAAGAGCACACAGACCGTCCAGATCACCGAAACCACGGGCGGCAACTTCGAAAAACTGGAAGTTGCAGGCAACGGTGCAACCACCACGATCAATGACACCATCGATAAAGTCGATGTAGTCCTGACCGCCACTACCACCGTCGGTGAAGGCGGCAACATCGTCTATACCGCCAGCCTTGTGGATAAAAACGGCGCGCCGGTGACCAACATCACCAACCCATTGATCGTCACCCTCGATAACGGCAAGACCATCACCATCGGCGTGAATCAGTCGAGCGGCTCCATTACCACCGTAGCGCCTAACGACGTCTACAAAGGCGACCAGACCGTCACCACCGCCATCAAAGGCGTGACCGGCGGCGAGCATTTCGAAAACCTGGTCCCTGGCACTACCGCAGTAAATACCACCGTCACCGACACGCCGGGCACCACCGACCTGACCACCGTCACCCTGACCGCCCCGACGGCTGTCAACGAAGGCGGCCAGATCACTTACACCGCTACCTTGAACAACAAGGCCGGCAGCGACATGGTGGTCCAGCTCGATAACGGTTCGAGCATCACCATCAAGCAAGGCGCGACCGTGGGCACGGTGACCGTCCCTGCGCCGACTGATGATGTGTTCATCGACAAGAGCACCCAGACCGTCAACATCACCGGCACTACCGGCGGCAATTTCGAGGGTGTGAGCATCACACCGGGCGGCGCCACGACTACCATCAACGACACCATCGACGACGTGACTGTGGTGCTCAAAGCCACTGGTTCTGTCAGCGAAGGCGGGCAGATCGTGTACACCGCGTCCCTGGTCGACAAGAACGGCGTGGCGGTGAACAACGTTGGCTCAGACCTGGTCGTCAAGCTGGATAACGGCTCGACCATTACCATCGGCAATGGCAAGTCCACCAGCTTCACCACCGCCACCGCACCTAACGATGCGTATGTCGGCGCCAATGACGTCACCACTAAAATCACGGGTGTGGTCAGCGGTGGCGACAAGTACGAACACTTGATCGTCGACGGCAGCACCGTGGTCACCAAAGTGACCGATGTGGTCAGCAACACCACCATCAGCATTACCGGCGATGCGTCGGTGACTGAAGGCGGTACGGCGCACTACACACTGACCCTGAGCAACCCGCCGCAAACCGACGTGACCGTGACGCTCAAGTACAGCGGCACCGCTACCGACGGTTCGGACTTCAATGGCGTGTACACCGTGAAGATCCCGGCAGGCTCCAGCAGCGTACCGTTTGATATCCGCACGCTCGACGACAAGATCACCGAGCCGACGGAAAATATCGTCATCACCATCGACAAGACCACTGGCGGCAACTTCGAAAACCTGGTGGTCGGCAATGGCAGTGTTACCACCAACATCATCGACAATGATGCGCCGCCGGTCATCGACCTGGATGCCAACAACTCCAGCGGCGCCAGCGGTGCGGACTTCAAGACCACCTTCACCGAAGGCGGCACCGGTGTGTCAATTGCTGACACTGACATCAAGATCACCGACCCGGACAGCACCCAACTGACCGGCGCCACCGTGGTATTGACCAACAGCCAGCCAGGCGACTCGCTGAACTTCAGCGGCGTGACAGGCATCAACGTGACCCCGACCACCGACCCTGTGACCGGTAAAATCACCTTGACCCTGACCGGCACGGCGTCGCTGGCCGACTACATGCAGCAGATCAAGAACATCACGTTCACCAACAACAGCCACGACCCAAGCACCACGCCACGCACCATTACCGTGAGCGTGACCGATGGCGGCAACTACTCCAACGTTGCCACCACCACCGTCAACGTGGTGGCGGTCAATAATGCGCCGGTGGCGACTGGCGGTGCCGTAACCGGCACTGAAGACACCGCGCTGGCCCTGACCTGGGCCAACTTCGGCGTGACCGATGTGGACTCGCCGCAAGCCAGCCTGGGGGTGAAAATCACCGAGCTGCCAGTCGCCGGCAAATTGCAGTTCCTGGCAGCGGATGGCAGTACCTGGACCAACGTGACCAACGGCCAGACCTTCACCAAGGCCCAGATCGACGGCGGCCAGTTGCGCTTTATGCCTAACGCCAACGAATCCGGCGCCGATGGTTACGGCGGCACCGGTTTGGGCAACAAGCAAGCGGACTACGCACAGTTCAAGTTCCAGCCAACCGATGGCAAGGACCTGGGCACCAGCGCCACGGTGAAAGTCGATATCACGCCGGTAGCCGACGCGCCGACCCTGAGCGTGGCAGACAACAACGTTGCCTCCACCGGCCTGGTCAAACAGGGCTGGAACAGCATTGCCGGCCTCGGCAACAACGGCAACGGCGCTGCACCGGACGTGCTGAAAAAAGCCATCGATAACGCGGGCACGCCGAACAACACCTCGGTGGTGACCAACGTCGAGTCTGTCGACAACGTCACCGCCGGCTCTGGCTCAAAAATCTCCGGCCTGATCTACATGGAAGCGGGCAAGAGCTACACCTTCAGCGGCATCGCCGATGACAGCGTGGTGGTCAACGTTGGCGGTAAAGACGTGGCCAGCGGCTTGTGGGGCACCAACAGCGGCAAGTTCAGCGGCTCGTTCACGCCAACCACCACCGGTTACTACAGCCTTGAGATCTACCAGGCCAACCAAGCGGGGCCTGGCAGCTTTGACGTCAACCTGTCGATCAACGGCGGGGCGGTGCAGAACCTGAGCACCAGCACCGTGCCGTTGTACACCGGCCTTACCGACCTGACCAACGCCGGCGTCACCGTGTCCGACCTGCATGGCAGCAACGGTGACGGTTACTACGTGGGTTACAAGCTCAACGAAGGCCAGGAAAACGGCACGGTCAAACTGTCCAAGGTCACCACCGCACTGACCGATACCGACGGCTCGGAAACCTTGAGCGTGAAGGTCAGTGGCATTCCGGCAGGTTCGGTACTCACCGACGCGTCGGGCCACACCTTTACCGCAAGTAAGACCGTGGGTGAAGTCAACGTCACCGGCTGGGACCTGAACACGCTGAGCATCAAGCCGCCGACCTACTACAGCGGCCAGTTCAACCTGACGGTCACCTCGACCTCCACCGAAAGCATTGGTGGTTCGGCAACTACCACCGCGCAATTGCCAGTCACGGTGCATCCGGCAACCTACAACCCGGTAACCGGCACTTCGGGCAGCGACACCATCAATGGCAGCGATGGCAACGACATCGTCGTGGCCGACGTCGCCGGCCTGAACGTGGTGCAGGGCAAGAACTACAACATCGCGTTCATGATCGATACGTCGGGCAGTATGGGCGCGAACTCGATAGCGGCGGCGAAAGCCTCGCTGACCACCACGTTCAACTCGCTGAAAAACAGTATCGGCTCCAGCACCTCTGGCACGGTGAACATCTTCCTGGCTGACTTCAGTGACCAGGTCAATCGCACGGTCACAGTCAACCTGAAAGACCCAGGTGCGTTGGATTCGCTGCAGAAAGTCCTGGATTCCATGGTATCTACCGGCGGGACCAACTACGAAGACGTGTTCAAGGCCGCGTCCAACTTCTTC
This sequence comes from Pseudomonas sp. OST1909, assembly GCF_015277575.1. Classification (NCBI taxonomy): domain Bacteria; kingdom Pseudomonadati; phylum Pseudomonadota; class Gammaproteobacteria; order Pseudomonadales; family Pseudomonadaceae; genus Pseudomonas; species Pseudomonas sp. OST1909. The sequence goes on along the minus strand of NZ_CP063780.1, from coordinate 330,800 downwards.
AAAAGTGCCCAGGCGACTGGCAACACAGACGCAATCAACACAACGTACTTCATCACCGATGGTCAACCGACGTTTTACCAGGCGGCCGAGCAGACCAACCCGTACTTGTACGGCAACGTCAGGCTTGATGATGTCGTCACCATGAACAACTACACCATAGGTACCGCCACCCGGATCAACATCGACTCGAGTCATTTAATTGATATCGACTCTGCTGGCAAGGTAACCCTGTGGACCAACAACTGGTGGGGCTGGACGCAGTCCAACCCTGGAACAATCCATGCCCAAGGGGATGGCACCTATGAAATATCCGTACAAGGCGGCCTCGGGTACGATACCGACTACTCCACCACCCTCAACTCCAACAGCGCGTTCGCACTGCTCAAAGGCCTGTCCACAGGTGGTGTAGAAGCCATCGGCCTCAACAGCGGGGTCAGCTTGAACCAGCTGGCTCCGTACGACAGCGATGGCAAGCCGCAAGCCAACATCGATCCGAAGGACCTGGCCAACGCGATCCTCGGCCACACCGAGGCGACGTTGCCTGGCGCAGACACCGTCATCGGGGGCGATGGCAACGACATCCTGTTCGGCGACCTGGTGAGCTTCAGCGGGATCAACGGTGAGGGCTACAACGCACTGCAGGCATTTGTGGCGCAGAAGACCGGCGTGACCGTCTCTTCGGTGACCGCCTCTAACGTTCACCAGTACGTTACCGAGCATTACGTGGACTTCGACGTCTCCGGCGCCAAGGACGCCAACGACACGCTGCTGGGCGGCGCTGGCGATGACATCCTGTTCGGCCAGGGCGGCAACGACCTGCTGGACGGCGGCAAAGGCAATGACATCCTGTTGGGCGGCACCGGCAACGACACGCTGATCGGCGGCCAGGGCAACGACATCCTGATTGGTGGTTCGGGTGCCGACACCTTTGTGTGGAAGGCGGGTGACATCGGCAACGATGTGATCAAGGACTTCAAGGCCTCGGAAGGCGACCGCATTGATCTGCGTGATTTGTTGAAAGGTGAGACTGACAGCACCATCGACAACTACCTGAAGATCACCACGGTAGATGGCGTGTCGACCCTGCAAGTCAGCAGCGAAGGCAAGCTCAACGCCGCCGGTGGCCTGGCCAATGCCGATGTGACCATCAAGCTGGAAGGCAATGATTGGTCCCATGTCAGCATCAACTCGCTGATCACTGGCGCCGACCCTACCATCAAGATCGACCATAGCTAAGATGCAATGGATCGGCCGCCTTCCCGGGCGGCCGATTTTTTTGCCTTATGGGCCGCTGGCCCTGGCGGGCGGTGCGTCGCATACTCACGCTCATACACGCAGCGTTGACCTATGCTGTTGAACGCATGTGGCTCATATTCGAGGGGTTCTTATGTTTTACGTGCAACGTGATGCACTGGGCGCGCTGATTCGCGTAGAGGCGGCCGCCTTTACCGAGTCCACCGAAACCCTGCCGGCCGATCACCATGAGATCCAGGCCTGGTACGCCAACGAAGTGGTGGAAACCAGCCTGGCCCAACTCAAGCAGAGCGACCTGGAGATGATCCGGGTGCTGGATGACTTGATCCAGGTGCTGACCCGCAAAGGCGTCATCAGCGTGACCGACCTGCCGCCGGCGGCACAGGCCAAGTTGATGGACCGTAACCACGCGCGGGAAGCGTTGGGTGGGTTGAGCCAGTTGATTGATGATGACGAGAAAGGACTGATCTGAGCCCTGACGCCGAACCTTTATTCAAATGTGGGAGGGGGCAAGCCCCCTCCCACATTTGAATGTCCTGATGTCAGTGTGATTTCCAGGGCGCAGGCTCGCCAAACAGCTGGCCCTGCACACCAAAAATCCCCATCTCGCGAATGACCTTCAGCTCGCCCTCGGTCTCCACACGTTCGGCAATCAACGGCAGATCGATGCTGTGGGCTGCGCGCTGGATGGCTTCGATAAACAGACGCTTGTCACTTTCCTGGTCGATGTCGCGAATGTAGCTGCCATCGATTTTCAGGTAGGCCAGGCCCAGGCGTGCCAGGTTGCCGATCATGCTGAACCGCCCACCAAAACGCTGCAGGCTGAGGGAAAAACCCAGCTCGCGCAGGCGGTGGGTCATCTGTTCCAGCACCGGTTGCTCGGGGAGTTGCTCTTCACCAATCTCCAGGGTGAGGCGTGAGCCCAGGTTGCTGTGCTGGCGCAGCAGGTCATAAATCCGATTCAGGGCCTGGGTATCCTGGAACGTTGCGGCCGAGAGGTTCAGCGCCAGGTTATGGTTGTGGCTGGCCATCTGCTTGAGGACTTGTTCCAGCATCAAACGGTCCAGGCGGGCCGACCAGCCGAAGCGCTCGAGCCACGGCAGAAAGCGCCCGGCCGGTATCGTGTGGCCTTCCTCGTCCTGCAGGCGCGACAGTACTTTGTAATGCAAGACCAATTGTGGGTCCTGGCTGGCGACGACCGGCTGGAAGTACAGCTGGAAGCGCTGCTGGGTCAGGGCCTGGTCCAATAATGTGTGCCAGGCATGGTGATCGTCACCGACGCTGGCGGCGGCGCTGCTGTCCAGGCACACCCAACTGGTATCGCCCTGCGCTTCGGCCTGGGCCAGCGCCTGATCGGCGAGGGTCAGCAGTGCTTGTGGCGCATCGCCATGGCTGAACGGCGCCAGGCCGATATAGGCCACCGGCATCACATCGCTGGCGCCGGTCGCCTGCAAGCTGAGCAAGGTGCTTTCCAGGTTCTGCGCCAATTGCAGCGCTTCTTCACGCATCAGTCCCGGTGCCAGCACAGCGAATTCGCCGCCGCGGATACGGGTAACGAGGTTATGGGTTTCCGGGTACGGCTCGCACTGACGCAGCAGTTGTTGGCCGACCGCTTGCAGCAATTGGTCGGTGCGCTGGCCGCCCAGGCGTTGGTTGAGGCCGGCAAGGTCCTTGACCCGCAGTAGCAGCAAGTAACCGGAGTTGGTGTCTTCCGGGTTACTGACACGGGCGTTGAGCTGCATTTCGAAATAACGCCGGTTAGCGAGGCCGGTGAGGTTGTCCTGATAGGACTCGGTGCGCAGTTTTTCGCTGCGTTCGGCCTGTTCCTGGAACAACGCCTTGAGCTTTTCCACCATCTGGTTCATGGCTTGCACCACTCGCCGCAGTTCCGGCGTGCGAGGCAGGTCGGGCAGGCTGAGGAATTCTCGGCGGGCAATCGCGTGGGACTGTTTGACCATGTAGTCCAACGGCTTCAATTGCCGGCGCAGTAACAGCCCACCGAGCACCACACTGACCGCACCGCACAGCAGTAGCCAGCCCAGGCTACCCAAGGCGCTTTGCCAGAGCTTGGCCAGGGCGAACATTGGATGGCTGACCACTTCGACTCGCGCCGCCTGCTCCCAGCCACGGCTAACCAGCGCATCACCACCTGCCGGCTCCAGGCCGATCAACTTTACGAACCAGTTGGGCACGCCGTTGTTATCAGGAATGCCGCTGCGCTCGACGATGGTTTTATCCGTCGCCAGGTCCACCACACGGATGCTGGCGTAGTAGCCGCTGTCGAAGATCGAGCTGACCAGCAGCTCCACCATGGCTGGGTCGTCGATATTGGGGGTCAACGACAGCGCCAACGCCGTCGCGGCATCCTGAGCATGGGAGCGCAGCTGGTTGACGTATTGGGTGCGCGAGCTTTCCAGGCTGACCATGAAACTGCCGCTGAAGGCGACCACCAGGAACAGACAGATTGCGATCAATAGTTGTTTGAACAGAGACATCCGATCAGTTACTCCTAGTTGGCAGGCTCGGCTGGGAAGCCTTCCGCACGCATTTTTTTCAACACATCCTGCCAGCGCGACAAGCGTTTGGTATCACCGATTTTCTTGTTGCCCTTGGCGCCGGGCAAGTACAAGCCCTCGGCGTTGAATGAATACACCGGGACCAAATCGGTGCGGCGGGTAGCCGGCAGGATTTCGTCCATCAGGCTGTCGAGCACCAGCGGGATAGCGTCAGGCGTCGAATAATAGGTCAGAACCATGTGCGCGCGATTCTGCCGCAAAGCCTTGACGTAGGTAATGCGTAATTTGTCGCTGGACACACCCAGATGACGCAAACTGAAATACTTTGCGATCGCGTAGTCTTCACAGTCACCGGCCCCCTTCCAAAGGGCCTCGACGGGCGTCTCCCAATAATCGACAGCGTGCCAGAGGTCGATGTCTTCCACGTAGGTCATTTGCTTGTTGAAGAACAAATTCACGACCTTGAGCTGCTCCGGCTCGCTGACCTGTTTTTGGCTCGCCAATAGCCGCTGCCAGGCGTCGATACGCTGCTGCCCTTCGCCGAGCGGCCCGTACACGGCGGTAGCCTTGCGGCTGATCTGAGAGAAATCCCAATCGGCACGCAGCCCGCCAAGCATCAAGCCGGCCAACAGAATTGCTGATAACAGCCAGCAAAGAACTCGATAGGGAATAAAACTTACCGCCAAGGCGTTCTGTCCATGAAAGAGACGCAATTTCGAGGAATGGTGAAGCCTGGCCCTACAAAAAACAATGGCACAGTGCAATCATTCATAGGAGGACCGAGTTTATAACCGCCCCTTGTGGGAGACACAAAGTATGCTGTGTAAGCCCTTACAAACGGAAACTTTGGCTGTTTGACAAGCGCTTGGGCCGTCTTTAGTGTGCATTGGATCCAATTGACCACACTATTATTCAAGAAAGGAGGATAGCGTAACCGTGACGCAGAAGCCGAACCCTTTAAGCAGCATCAAAATAAGCGGGCCTATTCCCGCCCATCTTGCTCGCGCCGTCATTGAAGAAACGTTGCGCAACGCCATCCTCGATGGGCGATTACCCTGTGGCACCGCGATGCGCCAGCAGGAACTGGCGAGTCTGTTCGGCGTCAGCCGTATGCCCGTGCGCGAAGCCTTGCGCCAACTGGAGGCGCAATCCCTGCTGCATGTGGTGACCCACAAGGGGGCCGTGGTGGCGCCGTTGATCGAGGACAATTCGGCTGAGACCTATGCACTGCGCATGTTGCTCGAATCTGAAGCCCTGCGCTTGTCGATCCCGTTGCTCAGTGACGCCGACCTTGCCGAGGCCGAGGCCTGTATCAATGCGCTGGAATGTGAGAAAGACTACAGAGAGATTGGCCGCCTCAATCGCCTGTTTCACATGGTCTTGTACGGCAAGGCCCCCAATCAGCGACTGCTCGATCTGGTGGAGCACGGGCTGAATGAAGAGGAACGCTTTCTGCGCTTCAATCTTGAAGCGATGGGATTGGGCGAAACGTCTCAGGAGGATCACCGTGAACTGTTGAGCCTGGTGGCGCAGAAAAAGATCGACGAGAGCATTCTGACGCTGCGTAATCACTTGATGCGCGGTATGGAAGTGATCGCTAACTACCTCAAGGGTCTCGAAAGCGCCGACAAAAAAGTCGCGCAATAGGGCCTTCATTACTCGCTGATCATTACACTATGCGGGGTAACTTTCCATCAGGAAAGTTACCATAATGACAGGCAGTAAAACTTACAAGGCTACTAACACCGAGGAACTCTCCCACACTTAAACAACCCGTTGCTCCTGCAACAGCTTGCGGACAAAACATCTAATACTTTTATAATCCGCCCCTAACGTTTAATCAGCTTATTATCTTCGCCCGACCAACCGCACCCCTTCAATCCACTGGGCACAACTCTATCAAGAGTTGCGCTATCTGCGCGGCCTTGACTAAACGTTACACTTCCAACACAACTAAAAAAATCCCAACACTGCTTTTAGAGCACTTGCAACAACTTATAGGCGTCAACCATGCATCAACATTTTATCGAACAAAGAAAACAAAAACTTTTCGGCCATCCGTTATTTATAGAAATAACCTCACTCGCCAAGTTGCGATACTTTATGGAGCACCATGTATTCGCCGTTTGGGACTTCATGACTCTGACCAAGCGCCTGCAACAAGACCTGACGTGCACTCAAATCCCCTGGCTCCCTCCCGCAGACCCCCACGCTGCCCGCTTGATCAATGAAATTGTGCTGGGCGAGGAATCGGATGAGCATCCAACACGCGGCCATTGCAGTCATTTCGAGCTTTACCTGGACGCCATGACAGAGGTAGGCGCCAACACCGCCGCCATCACACGCCTCATTGATCTGCAGCATCAGGGCGTGGAAGCCAGCGCGGCTTTGCAGATGATCGATGCGCCCCGTGGCGTGGTGCAATTTGTCGACAGCACATTGCAAATCGCGCTCAGTGCGCCCACCCACTGTGTGGCGGCGGCCTTCCTGCATGGACGCGAGAGTGTCATTCCCTCGATGTTTGAAGGCTTGATGCACAGCAACGCGTTCATTGAGCGTGAAACACCTACCTTCTTCCACTACCTCAACCGCCATATCGAAGTGGACAGCCACGACCATGGGCCAGCGGCAGAACAGTTGCTCCAGCGTTTGATCGGCACAGATCCGCTTCGCCAGAAACAAGCCGATAACACCGCCCTTGGCGCCGTGGAGCGCCGTATTATGTTCTGGGACAGTGTGCTGGCTACGCTGCAAGAGGTTCGCCCATGAACGCCGTCAATTACCAATCCTTTGCCGATGATTGGGAGCGTCGCGCTACCATCCGCACACGCCCCCGACGCGTACTGGAAAACGACGGCAAACTCATCTTTCCCCTGTGCCGCCAACCGCTGGTGCTGAGTGCAACTTTCCTTGAACACTGCCCGCAGTGGCGCAACTTCGTGCTGACGCAAAGCTTCTATAAATTCGTCAATGATGTGGTGATCTTCGAAACCGAAATCGTCGACAAGACCGCTCGCAGCATCGCGAAAAACCGCTTCTCCCTGCCCTTCCCACTCGCTTGCCGCTACGACGCGATGACGGTCGTTGTGGACGAGGATTACCACGCGTTGGTCGCGCTGGATTTTCTTCAGCAAGCCGTGGAAATGACCGGGATCGAACCGCTCAATCTACCCGGGCAAATTGAATTGAGCCGCGCGCTACCGGCAGCGCAGGCAAAGGTGCCGGCGCACTTGCACGATGCCGTTGAATTAATCGTCGTGGCCATTGCTGAAAATACCGTTACCCATGATGTGGCAGCGTTCTCAAAAGACGCCAGCGTCAAATCGTCTGTGCGCGGCCTGATGGCCGATCACCTGTTCGATGAGGGCCGTCATGCGCGGTTCTGGGCTCAGTTGGTGCGTATTTACTGGCAGTCGGCAACCCCGCAAGATCGCGACAGCATCGCTCAAGCGCTGCCTGTTTTCCTGGCGCGCTACCTGACCAACGATCTGCAACAAGACTTCGACCTGCAACTGATCGAACACCTGGACATCAGTGCCGATACTCGTCTTGCGCTACGTCATGAAATCCATGCGCTGGATTTTCCCATCACCCACCAACATCCACTGGTGGCCAATATCATGGGGTTGCTGCGCCACAGCGGTGTACTGCAAACGCCCAGCGTCGCCCAGGCATTGAGCGCCTACCTGCCGGTACCAGGGAGGTTGGCATGCGGCGTTTAAAGATCGCGTGGAGTACCTCCAGCAAAGCCCTGGACGAGCTCAAGCAAGTGCTGGAGCAATACGGCCATATCGCAGGAGCAGGGTCTGTCGACCTGATAATCGAAGATGGGGGGCAGCCGCTGCCGCCATTGCCAACCGACGTGCCATGGATAAGCCTGCGCGTGGGTATCGGCCCGCTATCCGAGCACGGGCTGCCCTCGCTGCAGTTGCGCTGCTATGACCGCGAGCGCCGCCTGTTGGCTGTGCAGGGCGTCGCCGAGGAACCCAGCGGCAACGGCCAGCGATTACACCAGCAGGCAACGCACGCATTGGTGGAGTGGGCAGCTTGGTTGGTCTGTGGTTTTTCAAGGGATCCAGGTTATTTCTCTATAGCCGCTACCGCTAACGACTGGCCCGAACAGGGCCTGCAAGGGCTGGAAGCAGTGGCATTCATGCATCGGTTCAACCGCACGACAGACCCGGCCTTACTGCGGGCAGCCCAGATGCCCATGATTGAAGCGCTACAGGCCAGTCTTGAGACCTTCGCGAATCGAACAGCGTTGAATATCGCGGGGGGCATGCTGACTTATCAGCAACTTCATCGCCATGCCATAGCGATCCAGCAACGCCTGCTTCCCTTGCTGGGAGGCGTGCAAGCACCACGGGTGATCGGCGTGTGCCTGGAAAAATCCACCGAGCTGTATGCAAGTATTCTTGCGGTGCTGGGTTGCGGCTGTGTGTATTTGCCGTTGGCCCCGGATCACCCGGTGCAGCGTCAGCGCAGCATGTTGGAAAGCCTCCAGGCCTTTGTGCTGCTGGATAACGGTCATCATCCTTTGCGAGATGGCTTCGCGTCCCTTGATGTCAGCCAAATCGCTGTGCACGACGTCGACGCGATACAACCGCTGATGCGCCATCACCCCCTTGCCGACGAGCCTTGCATGGCCTTGTTCACGTCGGGGACCACCGGCCAGCCCAAGTGTGTACTCCTGAGCCACTACAATCTGGCGCATTTCAGCGCGTGGCTCACAACCTGTGTGGGGTTGGATCAACACAGTCGCGTCCTGCAGTTTTCGCCACTGGGCTTCGACTCGTCATTGATCGATATTTTCCCGGCCTTGATCGCCGGCGCTGAATTGATTGTCCCCAGCGCAGATCAACGTCACGACCCTCACCAACTGGTAGAGCTGATTCGCCAGCAACGCATCAGTCATGGATTTCTGCCACCGGCGCTGCTCAGCATTCTGCCGCTGGATAAGCCACTGGGCCTTACTCACTTGCTGACCGGCGGCGATTTCTGCGAGCCCTATGTGATCGAACAACTGGCGGGGCAATGCCAGTTGCATAACCTTTATGGGCCCACCGAGACCACAGTGTTGGCAACACACCGGGTATTCCAACAAGGTGATAGCCATCGCAACATCGGCTACCCCATCGCCAACAGCCAGGTGTTAATCCTCGACGAAAACCTGCAACCGGTGGATGAACAGGTCACGGGCGATTTGTACATTGCCGGTCCAGGCGTCAGCCTCGGCTATTGGAATGCACCGCCGCAACCCGACAGTCCATTCGTTACGCTGAGGCTGCCGAATGGACAGGTTCTCAAGGCTTACCGCAGCGGCGATTTGGCGAAATGGACGCAAGATGGCATCGAGCTCGGCGGGCGTCGGGATGATCAAGTCAAGATCCGTGGCTTTAGAGTCGAGCCTCAGGAGATTGAGCAGTGCCTGCGCGACAGTCGATTGTTTCGCCAAGTGGCAGTGGTGATCGATCCGACGCACAGAGTCATAGGTTTTGCCGCCCAGCCCGAACCCGGCGCTACGCTGCAGAGCCTGAAGGAACATGCCCGGCAGTGGTTGCCTGTACATATGCAGCCGGTCGCCTGGAGCGAGTTGGCCTGTATGCCCGGTACGAGTAACGGCAAGGTCGATCGGAAGGCATTATTGGCCCTGCCAATATCCACGCTGGCCGGGGCGACTCGCAACCCTGTACAAACACCTCTGCAGGAACAGTTGGTGGACTTATGGGCAGAGTTGTTGGCCTTATCCGCAGGCGAAATTTCGATCGATGACAGTTTCTTCAACCTCGGCGGCCACTCCATCCTGTTGTCGAGCCTATTGTTGCGCCTGCGTGAGCAGTTTGGTCGTAGCTTCTGCCTGAGCCCCTTTTTCGAGACACCGACCATCCGCACGTTGGCCGCACTGATGGACGGCGGGGCGCTGCCTGATACCCCTACCCACCGGATGGAAAAAGATGCAGCAAGAATGCTGGGGATCGAGGTGCTGCCTGATACCCGCATGGGTGACCCACGCAAAGCGATCGTCACCGGGGCGAACAGTTTTGTCGGGGTACATATCGTCCAAGCGCTACTGGCCGGCGGGGCGCTGGAAGTAGCGTGTCTGGTGCGGGAACTGCCCGGGCATTCAGCGGCGGCGCGATTCACCCAGGCACTGCGGGAATACCGCCTGGAACATTTGGACCTGAGCCGAGTGCGGGTGTATGCCGCTGACATGCGCGAACCCCGCCTGGGCTTGGCCGGCAATGTGTATGACTATCTTGCCCGTCATTATGGTGTGCTGGTGCATAACGCCGCACAGGTCAATCATGTACTGGATTATGCGTCACTCGCCAGAGACAACGTCGAGCCGGTGTTTGAGTGCCTGCGCCTCTGCGAGACCCACTGTAAGAAGGTCCTTAACTTCATCTCGACGCTGTCGGCCTGCAGCAGCGTGGACGCCGATGGGCACGTCCTTGAATCGCCCGCCGGGCGCGCGCAGCCGCTGTATGTGAAAAATGGCTACAACCTCTCGAAATGGGTAGCTGAGCGATTGCTGGGAAGGGCCGTCGAACAAGGGGCCTGGGTCAATATTCATCGGCCGGGAAATATCAGTTTCAACAGTCAGAGCGGCGTCTGCCAACCGCAGAAGAACCGCCTGATGCTGATGCTCAAGGGGTCTCTGCAATTGGGGCTGGTCCCCCGGTTGGAGGTGAACTTCGATCTGATGCCGGTGGATTTCCTGGCTGGCTTCATAGCCTTCCACAGCGCCCAATTTGCCTTTGGGCGAAACGTGTTCAACCTGCACAACCCACAGCCCTTGAGCTGGGATAAGTACCTCGACGCATTCAGCCAGGCCGGGCACGCCTTCGACCGGGTAAGCGTTGAAGACTGGCAGCAGGCGCTGCGAACGGTTGGCCGTGATAACGCGTTGTTCGGTGTGCTGGGTTTCTACCTGGACGAACTGGACGAAGACATCGGCGATACGTCGATGATCCGTTACGACAATGCCCGATGGGGTCTGGAAAGAATGGGTATGGACTATCCGTCAAAGAGCCCGGCGCTGTTACGCAAAGGCTGTGATTACCTCAGGGCCATCAGCTTCCTCTGAACGGCTTCAGAAATCGCCGACGAAACTACTGCGTCAATCAGCATTCGGAGCGAGAGGCCTCGCTCCGATGCAGACAGGATCAGATCTTGAAGCTATCGACCAATTGCTTCAATCGACTGGCCTGCTGGGACAGTGCATCGCAGTCTTTGAGCGTCTCGTTGAGGTTGGCCACACCCTGCTGGTTCAACAGGTTGATCTGGTTGATGTCGACGTTGAGGGTTTCAACGACAGCGGTCTGCTCTTCGGTGGCAGCTGCAACCGACTGGTTCATTCCATCAATCTCAACGATACGCTGCGTCACGCTGATCAGGCGCTCACCCGCCTGGTTGGCCACTTCAACGCTTTCTTCGCTGGAAGTCTGGCTGGCATTCATGGTGGTCACCGCTTCACGCGAGCCCACCTGCAACGAAGTGATCATCTTGTGGATCTCCTCTGCCGACTCTTGGGTACGGTGTGCCAGGTTGCGCACTTCATCTGCCACTACGGCGAACCCACGCCCGGCTTCGCCAGCACGGGCGGCTTCAATTGCCGCATTGAGGGCGAGCAAGTTGGTCTGCTGGGAAATGCCTTTGATCACATCCAGAATATGCCCGATGTTGTCGGTACTGGCGTTAAGGGTTTCGATCTGAGTGCAGGACAGACTGATCTTCTGCGACAGCTCTGACATCGCCAGGATGGTTTGCTCAACCACCTTGCGGCCATCGTCAGCCTGTTCGCTGGCACCGCTGGCATGCTGCGAAGCATCTGCTGCATTGCGGGCGATTTCCTGGGTGGCAGCGCCCAGTTCGTTGATGGCCGCAGCTACGCTGTTGGTACGCGCACTCTGTTCGTCGGAACCGATGATCGAAGCATTGGACGATGCCATCACGCGCTGGGACAAATCATGCACCTGACGCGTTGCCGAAGACACCTCGGAAATCGAGGCGTGGATGCGTTCGACGAATTGATTGAATGCACTGCCGACTTCGCCGAATTCGTCTTTGCTGGTCACTGCGAGTCGTCGGGTCAAATCGCCTTCGCCTTGGGCGATGTCTTGCATGGCGACGCCCATGGTGGTCAACGGACGCAGCAACACTTGAATCAACAGGCTCAAGAGCACGGCAATGGCCACAACGGCGATCAGCATTGCAATCAAAGCCGAGGTACGGAACTTGCCCAGCGGGGCGTAGGCTTTTTCTTTATCAATGGATAGACCGATGTACCAGTCGGCGCCGGGCAAACCGCTGATAGGCGTGAACGAAAGAATACGATCCTGGCCATTGAGAACAACGTCCTGGTTGAGCTTCTCGATGCGCACGTTGGTGCCAGGGTAGATGTCCTTGAGATTTTTCATCACCTGGTCCTGGTCAGGGCTCACGATGACCTGACCATCGCCACTGACCAGAAACGCATGGCCAATGCCGCCGAAGTCTACCGAGTTGATGATCTTCACCAGGGTTTGCAGGCTAAGGTCACCCCCAACAACACCCAACAGTTCGCCGTTCTTCTTCACCGGCATGGCAATTGTCACGATCTGACCGCCTACAGCCGCCATATAAGGCGGGGTAAGCATTGTTTTGTCTGCAGCTACTGCCTGCTTGTACCAAGGGCGCTGACGAGGGTCATAGTCGTCAGGCATCTTCGCGTCAGGGCGTTGTGTAAATACGCCATTGGTTTGGCCCACGTAGGTGAACTGGAAGTTGGAGGTAAACGCTGGCTGATCCACCAACCCGGGAAGATCGACGGCACTGCCTTGATGGGCAACGTTCTGCGCCAGGTTCTCGAGGACCAGGATGCGACCACTGAGCCAGTTCTGCACACTGCTGGCGGTAAGCTCGCCGGATTGCTCGATAGACGAGGCCAGGTTTTGCCTGATCGTGCTGCGTTGCAGGTAGTCGTTGTAGAGGGTGAATAACGCGAAGGCTAAAACCACGACGCCTGACGCGGCCAACAGAATTTTATGACTGAACTTGAGATTCATTTCATCGACTTCTTTTTGCCAAAGGGGGGTGAGCGTGCCGAGTAGAACATTCCATGTAACGGGATAGGCGGACTCTGCGGTCGCTCTATTTCGGTGCACGCATGGCTCGTCAGGCTTTCGGCCAAACATCGGCAAAGCTTAGAAATTTGTGTGAAGCATCTTCTTTTTACGTAGGAAACCGACAGGCGGTAGCTGAAGGCGGGAGGGTGTGAAATAGAGCCTTAAACGACAAAACCCCTGTCTGCGTTAGCAGACAGGGGTTTCGGAATTCAATCTTGACGATGACCTACTCTCACATGGGGAAACCCCACACTACCATCGGCGATGCATCGTTTCACTGCTGAGTTCGGGATGGGATCAGGTGGTTCCAATGCTCTATGGTCGTCAAGAAATTCTGTGTACCAGACCGTTGCGTTGGCAACGTGCCGGTGAAATTCATGAGCTTCTACATAAACAAAACCCCTGTTTGCGTTAGCAAACAGGGGTTTCGGAATTTAATCTTGACGATGACCTACTCTCACATGGGGAAACCCCACACTACCATCGGCGATGCATCGTTTCACTGCTGAGTTCGGGATGGGATCAGGTGGTTCCAATGCTCTATGGTCGTCAAGAAATTCGGGTACTGAGTCGCGACCAGTTGGTCTCGCTTCAGCAAATTGGGTATGTGACAGCTTTCGGTGTTTTGTGAGCGTCGAACTTTCGGTTCATCTTCGTCTTCACACACCGCAATCTGATGCTCTTTCGAGAAACAAATTGCTTGGGTGTTATATGGTCAAGCCTCACGGGCAATTAGTATTGGTTAGCTCAACGCCTCACAGCGCTTACACACCCAACCTATCAACGTCGTAGTCTTCGACGGCCCTTCAGGGAACTCAAGGTTCCAGTGAGATCTCATCTTGAGGCTAGTTTCCCGCTTAGATGCTTTCAGCGGTTATCTATTCCGAACATAGCTACCCGGCAATGCCACTGGCGTGACAACCGGAACACCAGAGGTTCGTCCACTCCGGTCCTCTCGTACTAGGAGCAGCCCCTCTCAAATCTCAAACGTCCACGGCAGATAGGGACCGAACTGTCTCACGACGTTCTAAACCCAGCTCGCGTACCACTTTAAATGGCGAACAGCCATACCCTTGGGACCGGCTTCAGCCCCAGGATGTGATGAGCCGACATCGAGGTGCCAAACACCGCCGTCGATATGAACTCTTGGGCGGTATCAGCCTGTTATCCCCGGAGTACCTTTTATCCGTTGAGCGATGGCCCTTCCATACAGAACCACCGGATCACTAAGACCTACTTTCGTACCTGCTCGACGTGTCTGTCTCGCAGTCAAGCGCGCTTTTGCCTTTATACTCTACGACCGATTTCCGACCGGTCTGAGCGCACCTTCGTACTCCTCCGTTACTCTTTAGGAGGAGACCGCCCCAGTCAAACTACCCACCATACACTGTCCTCGATCCGGATAACGGACCTGAGTTAGAACCTCAAAGTTGCCAGGGTGGTATTTCAAGGTTGGCTCCACGCAGACTGGCGTCCACGCTTCAAAGCCTCCCACCTATCCTACACAAGCAAATTCAAAGTCCAGTGCAAAGCTATAGTAAAGGTTCACGGGGTCTTTCCGTCTAGCCGCGGATACACTGCATCTTCACAGCGATTTCAATTTCACTGAGTCTCGGGTGGAGACAGCGCCGCCATCGTTACGCCATTCGTGCAGGTCGGAACTTACCCGACAAGGAATTTCGCTACCTTAGGACCGTTATAGTTACGGCCGCCGTTTACCGGGGCTTCGATCAAGAGCTTCGCGTTAGCTAACCCCATCAATTAACCTTCCGGCACCGGGCAGGCGTCACACCCTATACGTCCACTTTCGTGTTTGCAGAGTGCTGTGTTTTTAATAAACAGTCGCAGCGGCCTGGTATCTTCGACCGGCATGAGCTTACGGAGCAAGTCCTTCACCCTCACCGGCGCACCTTCTCCCGAAGTTACGGTGCCATTTTGCCTAGTTCCTTCACCCGAGTTCTCTCAAGCGCCTTGGTATTCTCTACCCAACCACCTGTGTCGGTTTGGGGTACGGTTCCTGGTTACCTGAAGCTTAGAAGCTTTTCTTGGAAGCATGGCATCAACCACTTCGTTAACTAAAAGTTAACTCGTCATCAGCTCTCGGCCTTAGAATCCCGGATTTACCTAAGATTCCAGCCTACCACCTTAAACTTGGACAACCAACGCCAAGCTGGCCTAGCCTTCTCCGTCCCTCCATCGCAATAACCAGAAGTACAGGAATATTAACCTGTTTTCCATCGACTACGCTTTTCAGCCTCGCCTTAGGGACCGACTAACCCTGCGTCGATTAACGTTGCGCAGGAAACCTTGGTCTTTCGGCGTGGGTGTTTTTCACACCCATTGTCGTTACTCATGTCAGCATTCGCACTTCTGATACCTCCAGCAAGCTTCTCAACTCACCTTCACAGGCTTACAGAACGCTCCTCTACCGCATCACTTACGTGATACCCGTAGCTTCGGTGTATGGTTTGAGCCCCGTTACATCTTCCGCGCAGGCCGACTCGACTAGTGAGCTATTACGCTTTCTTTAAAGGGTGGCTGCTTCTAAGCCAACCTCCTAGCTGTCTAAGCCTTCCCACATCGTTTCCCACTTAACCATAACTTTGGGACCTTAGCTGACGGTCTGGGTTGTTTCCCTTTTCACGACGGACGTTAGCACCCGCCGTGTGTCTCCCATGCTCGGCACTTGTAGGTATTCGGAGTTTGCATCGGTTTGGTAAGTCGGGATGACCCCCTAGCCGAAACAGTGCTCTACCCCCTACAGTGATACATGAGGCGCTACCTAAATAGCTTTCGAGGAGAACCAGCTATCTCCGAGCTTGATTAGCCTTTCACTCCGATCCACAGGTCATCCGCTAACTTTTCAACGGTAGTCGGTTCGGTCCTCCAGTTAGTGTTACCCAACCTTCAACCTGCCCATGGATAGATCGCCCGGTTTCGGGTCTATTCCCAGCGACTAGACGCCCTATTAAGACTCGCTTTCGCTACGCCTCCCCTATTCGGTTAAGCTCGCCACTGAAAATAAGTCGCTGACCCATTATACAAAAGGTACGCAGTCACCCAACAAAGTGGGCTCCCACTGCTTGTACGCATACGGTTTCAGGATCTATTTCACTCCCCTCTCCGGGGTTCTTTTCGCCTTTCCCTCACGGTACTAGTTCACTATCGGTCAGTCAGTAGTATTTAGCCTTGGAGGATGGTCCCCCCATATTCAGACAAAGTTTCTCGTGCTCCGTCCTACTCGATTTCATGACTAAGAGATTTTCGCGTACAGGGCTATCACCCACTATGGCCGCACTTTCCAGAGCGTTCCGCTAATCTCAAAGCCACTTAAGGGCTAGTCCCCGTTCGCTCGCCACTACTAAGGGAATCTCGGTTGATTTCTTTTCCTCAGGGTACTTAGATGTTTCAGTTCCCCTGGTTCGCCTCTTGCACCTATGTATTCAGTACAAGATAACCATCTTATGATGGCTGGGTTCCCCCATTCAGACATCTCCGGATCAAAGTCTGTTTGCCGACTCCCCGAAGCTTTTCGCAGGCTACCACGTCTTTCATCGCCTCTGACTGCCAAGGCATCCACCGTATGCGCTTCTTCACTTGACCATATAACCCCAAGCAATCTGGTTATACTGTGAAGACAACATTCGCCGAAAATTCGAATTTCTCGATTAAGAGAACTCACAAATTTTACCTTAGCCTGATCCGTTACCAGTGAAAGTAACGTTCAGTCTATCTTTCTATCACATACCCAAATTTTTAAAGAACGAACTAGTCAAAGACTAGAAATCAACATTCACCATCACAACGATGGAATGCTCATTTCTAAGCTTTATACAAACAGAAGCAGTAGTGGTGGAGCCAAACGGGATCGAACCGTTGACCTCCTGCGTGCAAGGCAGGCGCTCTCCCAGCTGAGCTATGGCCCCATAACAAAATTGGTGGGTCTGGGCAGATTCGAACTGCCGACCTCACCCTTATCAGGGGTGCGCTCTAACCAACTGAGCTACAGACCCAATTTCGAGCGCGTAACTGATTAGCTAAGAGCTATCAGCTTGGAGCTTAAAGCTGCTTCTATCGTCTTCTTCAATGAATCAAGCAATTCGTGTGGGAACTTATGGAGCAGCTGATGTCGTCGATTAAGGAGGTGATCCAGCCGCAGGTTCCCCTACGGCTACCTTGTTACGACTTCACCCCAGTCATGAATCACACCGTGGTAACCGTCCTCCCGAAGGTTAGACTAGCTACTTCTGGTGCAACCCACTCCCATGGTGTGACGGGCGGTGTGTACAAGGCCCGGGAACGTATTCACCGCGACATTCTGATTCGCGATTACTAGCGATTCCGACTTCACGCAGTCGAGTTGCAGACTGCGATCCGGACTACGATCGGTTTTGTGGGATTAGCTCCACCTCGCGGCTTGGCAACCCTCTGTACCGACCATTGTAGCACGTGTGTAGCCCAGGCCGTAAGGGCCATGATGACTTGACGTCATCCCCACCTTCCTCCGGTTTGTCACCGGCAGTCTCCTTAGAGTGCCCACCATTACGTGCTGGTAACTAAGGACAAGGGTTGCGCTCGTTACGGGACTTAACCCAACATCTCACGACACGAGCTGACGACAGCCATGCAGCACCTGTCTCAATGTTCCCGAAGGCACCAATCTATCTCTAGAAAGTTCATTGGATGTCAAGGCCTGGTAAGGTTCTTCGCGTTGCTTCGAATTAAACCACATGCTCCACCGCTTGTGCGGGCCCCCGTCAATTCATTTGAGTTTTAACCTTGCGGCCGTACTCCCCAGGCGGTCAACTTAATGCGTTAGCTGCGCCACTAAAAGCTCAAGGCTTCCAACGGCTAGTTGACATCGTTTACGGCGTGGACTACCAGGGTATCTAATCCTGTTTGCTCCCCACGCTTTCGCACCTCAGTGTCAGTATTAGTCCAGGTGGTCGCCTTCGCCACTGGTGTTCCTTCCTATATCTACGCATTTCACCGCTACACAGGAAATTCCACCACCCTCTACCATACTCTAGTCAGTCAGTTTTGAATGCAGTTCCCAGGTTGAGCCCGGGGATTTCACATCCAACTTAACAAACCACCTACGCGCGCTTTACGCCCAGTAATTCCGATTAACGCTTGCACCCTCTGTATTACCGCGGCTGCTGGCACAGAGTTAGCCGGTGCTTATTCTGTCGGTAACGTCAAAATTGCAGAGTATTAATCTACAACCCTTCCTCCCAACTTAAAGTGCTTTACAATCCGAAGACCTTCTTCACACACGCGGCATGGCTGGATCAGGCTTTCGCCCATTGTCCAATATTCCCCACTGCTGCCTCCCGTAGGAGTCTGGACCGTGTCTCAGTTCCAGTGTGACTGATCATCCTCTCAGACCAGTTACGGATCGTCGCCTTGGTGAGCCATTACCCCACCAACTAGCTAATCCGACCTAGGCTCATCTGATAGCGCAAGGCCCGAAGGTCCCCTGCTTTCTCCCGTAGGACGTATGCGGTATTAGCGTCCGTTTCCGAACGTTATCCCCCACTACCAGGCAGATTCCTAGGCATTACTCACCCGTCCGCCGCTCTCAAGAGAAGCAAGCTTCTCTCTACCGCTCGACTTGCATGTGTTAGGCCTGCCGCCAGCGTTCAATCTGAGCCATGATCAAACTCTTCAGTACAAACATCTTTGGGTTTTTAAGAAACCCTAAACTTGGCTCAGCAATCGTTGGTTACATCTTTGATTTCTCGCGGAGCAACTTGTGATGCTGATAATCTTGTTGACTATCAGTCTGACTCCACAAGCACCCACACGAATTGCTTGATTCAGTTGTTAAAGAGCGGTTGGTTAAGATCTTTCGTCTCAACCGAGGCGCGCATTCTACAGCAGCCTCATTTGCTGTCAAGTGATTATTTTCAGAAGCTTTCGAAGATTTCTTCAACAACTTCAACCACTTGCGCTTAAGATCTCTCCGAAGCGGGAGGCGAATTCTACAGCGTTACACGCTGCTGTCAACACCTCTTTTTCAACTTCCTTTTGGCTTCGATGAACTGAAGCAACCTACTGCCGAAAACTACGTAACTCATTGTTTACCAAGGAGTTTTCCGTTTCGACTGCGCCGGAAGTGGGGCGAATTATAGGCTTCCAGAATCTGCCGTCAACTCTTAATTCCGCTTTTCTATCAATTAGTTAGAATTGATTAGAAAACCACCACCACTTATAGGAACGCCATGATTTCCCTCTATATAGAAGGAAATCATTCAGACGATACCCGCCTCCTTCAACGCAGCCACATTAGCTGCCCCTAGCCCCAAAATCCCCTGCAGCACCTGAAGCGTGTGCTCCCCCAGGAGAGGTGGTGCATTTCGATATTCCACTGGCGTCTTGGACAAGCGTATCGGGCTGGCCACCTGAGGCACCATCCCCGCCAGCGCATGGGGAAGCTCCATCGCCAGGCCGCGCGCCTTGACCTGAGGATCGGAGAAAACTTGCGCCAGATCATTGATCGGTCCACAGGGCACGCCCACTCTCTCCAATTGCGACACCCACTCAGCCGTTGTCTTGAAGACAGTCGCCTGGCGGATCAACGGAATCAGTGCAGCACGGTTGGCCACTCGCGCCTGGTTAGTGGCGAAACGCGGGTCATCCCCCCATTGCGGCTGCCCAGCAACTTCAGCGAACTTGCGGAACTGGCCGTCATTACCCACCGTCAGGATGAAATCACCATCAGCCGTAGGAAAATCCTGATACGGCACGATGTTCGGATGCGCATTGCCCAGGCGTTTTGGCGACACTCCGGTGGTCAGGTAATTCATCGCCTGATTAGCCAGGCAAGCCACCTGCACATCCAGCAGCGCCATATCGATATGTTGCCCACCGCCATCATGATCGCGGTGAGCCAACGCTGCCAGGATCGCGACGGTCGAATAGAGCCCCGTGAGAATATCGGTCAATGCCACACCGACTTTCACCGGTCCTGCGCCCTCATCACCTTCAGGCCGGCCGGTCAGGCTCATCAACCCACCCAGCCCTTGAATCATGAAGTCGTAGCCGGCACGCGCTGCATAAGGCCCCGTCTGCCCAAAGCCCGTGATCGAGCAGTAGATCAACTCAGGATTTATCTCCTTGAGCGACTCGTAATCCAGCCCATAAGCCGCTAGACCACCGACTTTGAAGTTCTCGATCAGGATGTCCGACTTGGCCGCCAGATCACGCACCAGTTTCTGCCCTTCAGGCTTAGTGAAGTCGATGGTCACCGATTCTTTATTTCGGTTAGCGGACAGATAGTACGCCGCCTCACTGGTATTTTCGCCGTATGCGTCCTTGAGGAAGGGCGGCCCCCAGGCGCGCGTGTCATCACCGCTGCCTGGCCTTTCGACCTTGATCACCTCGGCCCCAAGGTCCGCAAGAATCTGCCCGGACCAAGGGCCCGCCAGTACACGCGATAAATCCAGTACCCGCAGGTGGGAAAGCGCGCCCATGTCCGTGCTCCTATTAATAGAACGCCTGAAGACCGGTCTGTGCGCGCCCAAGAATCAAGGCATGCACGTCGTGGGTTCCCTCATAGGTATTGACCACTTCGAGGTTGACCAGGTGGCGCGCCACCCCGAACTCGTCGGAGATGCCGTTGCCGCCCAACATATCGCGGGCCATGCGGGCGATGTCCAGGGACTTGCCACACGAGTTACGCTTCATGATCGATGTAATCTCGACCGCTGCGGTCCCCTCGTCTTTCATCCGCCCCAGACGTAGGCACCCTTGCAGAGCCAAGGTGATCTCGGTCTGCATATCGGCCAGCTTCTTCTGGATCAACTGCGTTGCGGCCAATGGCCGACCAAACTGCTGACGATCCAGGGTGTACTGACGCGCGGTATGCCAGCAGAACTCAGCAGCCCCCAACGCCCCCCAGGAGATACCGTAGCGCGCCGAATTCAGGCAAGTAAAAGGCCCCTTCAAGCCACGTACATCCGGAAAAATGTTCTCGTCCGGCACAAACACGTTATCCATGACAATTTCGCCGGTAATGGACGCTCGCAAGCCGACCTTGCCGTGAATCGCCGGGGCGCTAAGGCCCTTCCAACCTTTTTCCAGGACGAAACCACGGATATCGCCTGCATCATCTTTGCCCCACACCACAAACACGTCGGCTATCGGGCTGTTGGTGATCCACATCTTCGCGCCGGTCAGGCTGTAGCCGCCATCTACCTTTCGCGCACGGGTAATCATCGCGCCCGGATCAGAACCATGGTTGGGTTCGGTGAGCCCGAAACAGCCAATCCATTCGCCGGACGCCAATTTCGGCAAGTATTTTTGTTTTTGCGCCTCGGTGCCGAACTCATTGATCGGCACCATGACCAGTGACGACTGAACACTCATCATCGAACGATAGCCGGAGTCGACACGCTCCACCTCACGCGCAATCAGCCCGTAGCTGACGTAGTTCAAGCCGCTGCCACCGTATTGCTCCGGAATCATCGCGCCCAGCAAACCGGTTTCTCCCATCTCACGGAAGATAGCGGGATCAGTCTTTTCATGACGGAAGGCTTCGAGCACGCGAGGGGCCAACTTGTCCTGAGCAAACTGCTCGGCACTGTCACGCACCATGCGCTCCTCTTCAGTGAGCTGTTGATCCAGCAGCAGTGGATCGATCCAGTTGAAGCTTGCCTTGCCAGCCATGAATAAGTCCTCGCGGATAAAAACGGAAGTCGTGATTCAGACTAGGCCGGCCACGCGCAGAGGGCAAACGAGGTTTCTGCATAGGGTTGTGCTAATTTCTCACTCCGTAATACTCGAAAAGCCCATAAATGCGCCTTATCTGTGAGGGCAACGTACATGCGCAGAAAAATCCCTAGCACCACCGCGCTTATCAGCTTCGAAGCGGCAGCCCGTCACGAAAGCTTCACCAAGGCGGCACAGGAGCTTTCCATCACCCAAGGCGCCATCTGTCGACAGATCGCCAGCCTTGAGGAGTTTTTAAGTGTCGAACTGTTTCGCCGATCGCGTCGAGGGGTGAAGCTGACAGAGGCAGGGCTCTCTTACAGCCGCAGAGTTGCTACACAGCTGGACGCCGTAGAGCGCGACACCCTCTCGGTCATGGGTCAGCAGGGCACCAACGCCATCGAGTTGGCGGTGGTACCGACCTTCGGCACGCAATGGCTGATTCCACGCCTCAAGGACTTTCAGGACCGGCACCCGGAGGTGACCGTGAATCTGACCAATCGGACACGCCCGTTCCTGTTCGCCGACACTGCGTTCGACGCCGCGATCTACTTCGGCGATGCCGATTGGTCCGGCACAGAGTCACACCGGCTGATGGGAGAAAACCCTGTCCCGGTGTGCAGTCCACACTTACTTGGAGGCCGCGCGCACTTAACTCCTCAAGAGATCGCCGAATTACCGCTGCTACAGCAGACAACACGCCCCTATGCCTGGCGTCAGTGGTTCAACGCGCAACAGCTGAGCCTGCCGCGCGACATGACAGGCCCTCGATACGAGCTATTCTCGATGTTGTCCCAAGCGGCTATGCATGACATGGGCATCGCACTCATACCTCCCTTCCTCATCCAGCGCGAGCTGAAGGAGCAGCGACTGGTGATTGCGAGCACCGAAACGCTAAGCAGCGAAAAGGCGTACTACCTCATGATTCCCGATAAAAAAGTCGAATCGGCCTCGCTACACGCATTCAAGGACTGGCTGATTGAACAATCAAAGCGCTACAACCCCGGCATTTAAAGGATAAAGCTAACTTGCTGACCCTGTAGTCAGGTTATTTTTAATCCTACAGATATACGTATATGTCGCATTTAGACAGTCTGTACCGGTCGAGCGAAAACAAGGCTCAAGGCCATGATCTACATGGCTTGTAGCGACTAATACCAGCCTATAAGCGACCATTCACGTCGGCGATTGGAAAACATCGAATAAATGCCCTTGACCCTTTAAAGACTTGTATTTAAAGAGGTTATTTAAGTCGGTTGCGACAATCAGTCACAGGGTGACTTGTAGTTAATTTTTCGTCACCCGTCATAATCTCTTGAAGGCCGTAAAGTTCGCCTGCAAAATGCCGCGCCCCGCTGTCATTTCAGCGGGATCGTGCTGATCGGTCGCCCCAGTTGCGCCACTCGCGGTGCACTGGCCTTTTTACAAAAAGATCAAAAGCAAAAAGATCATGCAGGAGATTTGACGTGCACATTGGTGTTCCTCTCGAAACCCAGACCGGTGAAACGCGGGTGGCTGCCACCCCGGAAACCATCAAGAAGCTGATCGGCCAGGGCCATAAGGTCACTGTACAAAGCGGTGCAGGCATTAACGCCAGCATCGTCGACAGTGCTTATGAAACGGCAGGCGCAACCATTGGCAGTGCCAGCGATGCGTTCGGCGCCGAGCTGATCCTCAAGGTGGTTGCCCCCAGCGACAGCGAACTGGCGCTGATCAAAAGCGGCACCGTATTGGTGGGCATGCTCAATCCGTTCAGCAACGAAACCATCGCCAAGCTTGCCGAATGCGGCATCACCGCCTTCGCCCTCGAAGCCGCGCCGCGCACTTCACGGGCCCAAAGCCTCGACGTGCTGTCTTCGCAAGCCAACATCGCCGGTTACAAGGCTGTGTTGCTGGCCGCCCATCACTACCCGCGCTTCATGCCGATGCTGATGACCGCCGCTGGCACTGTGAAAGCTGCGCGCGTGTTGATCCTCGGCGCCGGTGTCGCGGGCCTGCAAGCTATCGCCACGGCAAAACGCCTGGGCGCGGTCATCGAAGCGTCCGACGTCCGTCCGGCGGTAAAAGAGCAAATCGAATCCCTGGGCGCCAAGTTCGTCGACGTGCCCTACGAAACCGATGAAGAGCGTGAATGCGCCGTCGGTGTCGGCGGCTACGCGCGCCCGATGCCCACCAGTTGGATGCAGCGCCAGGCCCTGGCCGTGCACGAACGTGCCAAGCAGGCCGACATCGTCATCACCACCGCACTGATCCCAGGCCGCAAGGCGCCTACCCTGCTTAGCGCCGATACCGTCGCGCAGATGAAACCCGGCTCGGTGGTCATCGACCTCGCCGCAGCTCAGGGCGGCAACTGCCCGTTGACCGTCGCTGACCAAGTCGTGGTGGAAAACGGCGTGATCATCTGCGGCCCGACCAACCTGGCAGGCGCTGTCGCCGCGGATGCCTCGGCCTTGTACGCACGCAACCTGCTGGACTTCCTGAAGCTGGTCTTAACCAAGGAAGGGCAGTTTGAAATCAACCTCGAAGACGACATCGTCGCCGCGTGCCTGATGTGCCGCGACGGCCAAGTCATCCGCAAAAACGCCTAAGCAGGGATTCAGACGATGGAAGAGCTTATCTCCCCCGGTATCTACAACCTGATCATCTTTGTGCTGGCGATTTATGTCGGTTACCACGTGGTCTGGAACGTTACCCCCGCGCTGCATACGCCATTAATGGCAGTGACAAACGCGATTTCCGCGATCGTGATTGTGGGCGCCATGCTGGCCGCCGCCCTCACCGTGACGCCGTTGGGCAAGACGATGGGCACCCTGGCGGTAGCTTTGGCTGCGGTTAACGTGTTCGGCGGTTTCCTGGTTACGCGTAGGATGCTTGAGATGTTCAAGAAGAAAGCGCCCAAAGCTGTGAAAGAAGAGGTGCAGAAGTAATGAGCATGAATCTGGTGACGACGCTCTACCTGATCGCGTCGATCTGCTTCATCCAGGCCCTCAAAGGCCTGTCGCACCCCACCACCTCCCGACGCGGCAACCTGTTCGGCATGCTCGGCATGGCACTGGCGGTGCTGACCACCGTAGGCCTGATCTATAAGCTCGGCGCGGAGCTGGCCACCGCCGGTATCGGCTACGTCATCGTCGGCCTGCTGGTCGGCGGCACGGCCGGCTCGATCATGGCCAAACGCGTAGAGATGACCAAGATGCCGGAGCTGGTGGCGTTCATGCATAGCATGATCGGCCTGGCAGCGGTGTTTATCGCGATTGCAGCGGTCGTCGAGCCACAGTCCCTGGGTATCGTCAAACACCTGGGCGATTCGATCCCGGCCGGTAACCGCCTGGAGCTGTTCCTCGGTGCCGCCATCGGTGCTATCACCTTCTCCGGCTCGGTGATCGCATTCGGCAAGCTATCCGGTAAGTACAAGTTCCGCCTGTTCCAAGGCGCACCGGTACAGTTTGGTGGGCAACACAAGCTGAACCTGGTGCTCGGTTTGGCAACCCTGGGTCTGGGCCTGGCGTTCATGTTCACCGGCAACCTCACTGCGTTCGCGCTGATGCTGGCCCTGGCCTTCGTGCTGGGCGTGCTGATCATCATCCCGATCGGCGGCGCCGACATGCCGGTAGTGGTATCGATGCTCAACAGTTATTCCGGCTGGGCAGCGGCGGGCATTGGCTTCTCGCTGAACAACTCGATGCTGATCATCGCCGGCTCCCTGGTCGGCTCCAGCGGCGCGATCCTGTCTTACATCATGTGCAAGGCGATGAACCGCTCCTTCTTTAATGTACTGCTGGGCGGTTTCGGCAATACGCCAGACGCCGGTGCAGCAGCTGGCTCTAAAGAAGCTCGCCCGGTGAAGTCCGGCTCCGCCGACGACGCTACCTTCCTGCTGACCAACGCCGACACGGTCATCATCGTGCCGGGCTATGGCTTGGCCGTTGCGCGGGCACAACACGCGCTTAAAGAGTTGACCGAAAAGCTCACCCATCGCGGCGTCACCGTGAAGTACGCGATCCACCCGGTGGCGGGCCGTATGCCTGGGCATATGAACGTGCTGCTGGCCGAGGCCGAAGTGCCTTACGACCAGGTGTTCGAGATGGAAGACATCAACTCTGAGTTCGGCCAGGCTGACGTGGTGCTGGTGTTGGGCGCCAACGACGTGGTCAACCCGGCGGCCAAGAACGATCCGAACTCACCGATTGCCGGTATGCCGATCCTCGAGGCGTTCAAGGCCAAGACCATCATCGTCAACAAGCGCTCGATGGCCAGCGGCTATGCAGGCCTGGATAACGAGTTGTTCTACCTGGACAAGACCATGATGGTCTTCGGTGATGCCAAGAAGGTCATCGAAGATATGGTCAAAGCTGTCGAATAACACTGCGCCAGCGCAATACCCGAAACCCTGGCCTCACGTAGGCTGGGGTTTTTTATTAGCGGATGAAACCCGACCAAAGGCTCTAAATCGCCACCTGGCATTCGACCATGGTAGCGGGCCGAAACTTTTTGAAATCACTACACTGCCCACCTTGCTTCCGTAGCCTGAGATAACAATTCATGTACCGTGATCGTATCCGCTTGCCTTCGTTGTTGAACAAGGTCATGAGCGCGGCAGACGCCGCTGCACTGATCGAGGACGGCATGACCGTCGGCATGAGCGGCTTCACCCGTGCCGGTGAAGCCAAGGCCGTCCCCCACGCCCTGGCCGAACGCGCCAAGACTTCGCCCCTCAAAATCACGCTGATGACGGGCGCCAGCCTGGGCAATGACCTGGACAAGCAACTGACCGAAGCTGGCGTACTGTCGCGACGTATGCCGTTTCAAGTCGACAGCACGCTGCGCAAGGCGATCAATGCTGGCGAGGTGATGTTTATCGACCAGCACCTATCGGAAACCGTCGAGCAACTGCGCAACAACCAGCTCAAGTTGCCGGACATTGCGGTAATCGAAGCGGTCGCCATCACTGAACAAGGGCACATCGTGCCCACCACGTCCGTAGGCAACTCAGCCAGCTTCGCAATTTTCGCCAAGCACGTGATCGTCGAGATCAACCTCGCGCACAATCCGAACCTGGAAGGGCTGCATGACATCTATATCCCGACCTACCGGCCGACGCGCACGCCTATCCCGCTGGTGAAGGTCGACGACCGCATTGGCAGCACTGCGATTCCGATCCCGCCAGAGAAAATCGTCGCTATCGTGGTCACTAACCAGGCCGACTCTGCCTCAACCGTGACGCCGCCTGACGATGACACTCAAGGCATCGCCAACCACCTGATCAACTTCCTCAAGCAGGAAGTTGACGCCGGACGCATGACCAACAAACTCGGCCCGCTGCAAGCCGGGATCGGCAACATTGCCAACGCGGTGATGTGTGGCTTGATCGATTCGCCCTTCGAAGATCTGACGATGTACTCGGAAGTGCTGCAGGATTCGACCTTCGACCTGATCGACGCCGGGAAGCTGAGCTTCGCCTCCGGCAGCTCGATTACCTTGTCGGAGCGCCGCAATGCCGACGTTTTCGGCAACCTGGAGCACTACAAGGACAAGCTGATATTGCGCCCACAGGAAATCTCCAACCATCCTGAAGTGGTGCGCCGCCTGGGCATCATCGGTATCAACACCGCGCTGGAGTTCGATATCTACGGCAACGTCAACTCCACCCACGTCTGCGGCACGCGGATGATGAATGGCATTGGCGGCTCCGGGGACTTCGCGCGCAACGCGCACCTGGCAATCTTTGTCACCAAATCGATTGCCAAGGGGGGCGCGATTTCCAGCGTGGTGCCGATGGTCAGCCATGTGGACCACACCGAACATGACGTGGACATCCTCGTCACCGAAGTGGGCTTGGCCGATCTGCGCGGCCTGGCACCGCGGGAGCGTGCGCGGGTGATCATCGACAACTGTGTGCATCCGGCCTACCGCGACGCGCTCAATACTTACTTCGAAGCCGCCTGTGCCATCGGTGGGCACACGCCGCATATCCTGCGCCAGGCACTGAGTTGGCACATCAACCTGGAAGAAACCGGGCATATGCTCAAGGCTTGATGAATACAGATCCGAGCTGATGCAACTACAGTTTCATCAGCTCGGCAGCCTAGCCAGTGTCTATGCAATAAACTGTACTACTGTACCGCTCATTTCCTACTTAAATATCCCACAACTCATCTTGAAAACACCAATTTCGCACCTTTTAGGTGCGCACAGGTACAGTTGCCCCATTTCCGTACCGTACAGCCGTATTAAACAGTTAACTGGCCCCTCACAATACAGGTGAACTGTATCTAGAGAGTCTTGCGCCGGAGGAGGATCATTGGCATCAGTTAAACCACTACCTAATCCCGCCACAAGCGGAAGGATGTCATCATGGAACGTACACTCAGTTCCGAACTGTTCTTCGAAGAGAAAGCTGTAAACACCAACGCTTCCCTGCCTTTGCGCGTTCTCGCCAACCTGATGTTGTGGCAGCGCCGCATCTCCAGCCGCCACCAATTGGCTCGCCTGGATTCGCGTCTGCTGGCTGACGCCGGTATCAGCGAAGCTCAACGCTACGAAGAGCTGAGCAAGCCGTTCTGGCGCTAAGCAGCGCCCGCTGGCCCTGACCCACCGGGTCCACCGCCAGCACTCTGATTTGTTAAAGCAAAGCCCGCCCCGGGTAACCGGAGGCGGGCTTTGTTGTTTCTGCGAAAGGGCATTGAATCGGTAGGATTTCCACCTACAGGTACAGTTTTAATAAAATAATTATTAACCAGTACAGTTAAATTACAGGCTTCCTGTTGCACCGGTCCAAGCCTAATATCCACTCACCACGTGGCGAACCCTGTAGAGCGAGCGTCTGATGCTCAACAGTCCCAGTCCGTCTCACTGTGGCCGCGTCGCGCCACCTTATTTCGTCTACAGGAGTTACCCCATGCCCCGCCTTCGCCTGCTGTGCACCGCCGCCGTGCTCACCCTGGCCGCCAACGCTAACGCGAGCAGCTTCATCATGACCACTGACTCGATCGTTGGCGCCCTGAAAGCCACTTCCGACGCCACCTCCGATGCGACCTCCTCCCTGCGCGACAATAAGGTCGTACAGGCCGCCCGTGATGACGCAGCCAGCTTCGTCGCCAGCGAAGGCGCTATCCGTGGCGTGAAACTGGAAAGCGCCCTGGCCCACATCCGCCAGCAAGCGCCGCAACTGGCCATCGCTACCGATGCACAGCTGGCACAGGCAATCCTGGCGATCTGATCTGCGGCAACAGACGGGAGCGCCTGCCGCTCCCGAATGCCTCGGCGCTGGCCCTCGCCTGGTCATTGCGCTAGCCTTGGCGCTCGTTTTCAGTTGTCGAGTCCCATGGTTTTTTCATACCGCCTGTTGATTGTTCCCGTACTGTTTTGCGCCTGCTGGTCACCCTTGGCTTTGGCCATGGATGTGTCCACCCAGAGCACCGTTGTCAGCGTGTATGCCAGCGGCAAGGTGACCTCTGCTCCGTTCGACAACAAGTTGGTGATGGCCGCTCAGGATGATGCTGCCGCTTTCATTGCCACTGACGGCCAATGGCGGGGCGCACGCCTGGAGTCCGCGCTGGATTATCTGCGCCACAGTCGGCCAAAACTTCATGCGAGCGACCTTGAACTGGCGCAAGCAATTCTCGTCCAATAGTTATCTTTGTATTTCGGAGTCACTCGATGCGTAGCCCGTTGATCGTCGCCGCCCTCGGCCTGCTGTTTTTGGTCGATGTCGCCCAGGCGCAAACCTTGAAGGCCACCAGCAACATCATCGTGCGTGCATCGGCGCGCACCATTGATTTCACCTCGGACACCACCACGTCCATCCGCGACTCCAAAATCGTGCGCGAAGCCCACGACGACGCCGCCAGCTTCGTCGCCACGAATGGCGAGATCCGCGGCGCCCAGCTTGAAGCCGCGTTCGATACCCTTCGCACCCGCGTGCCAGAAGCCCGTGATGCCAGCGACCAGACCCTCGCCGAAGCTATCCTCGCTCTGTGAGGCGCATCAAAACCTGGCTCCTGGCCGGGGCCGTGCTGCTGTGTGCAAGTACAGCCCAGGCCAGCCTGCAACTGCGGCTCAAAACCGATGGTTTGAGCGCGGCCGAACAGCGGGCCAGCCAGGCATTGCTCGATGAAGCGCTGAACGCCTTACCGCCACGTTTTGTCGAGCAACTGGATCGGCGGATTGATGTCGGCTGGACCGACAAGATGCCTGAAAATGCCTATGGCCAGGCGTCCCTGGTGTCGGAGCTGGACCTGAATCAAAACCTGCTCGCCAGCCTGACCGACGGCAGCGCCGCCGCCCTCAAAACCAATCGCCCCCACGGCACAGTGCGCAAGGAATTGCTCGCCACGGTGCTGCATGAACTGACCCACATCTACGACCGCGCACGCCTGTGGCCCAAAGACGAGCGCGCACTGATCCAGCGTTGCAGTCGCCAGAACAACATCACCGGCTTGATCGGCCTGCCCGATCAATGCCGTGGCCAGAACGACCGGCGCTTCACTCTCAGTGATGATCCACGCCTGCTGGACCTCGCCGGCTGGCCACAATATGTCGGCCGCCGCGGCGAACGTGAACAGCACAACAATCAGGTGGTGCGCAGCCCGGACATCTACGAAACCACCAGCCCGTTGGAGTTCGTGGCGGTCAACATGGAGTACTTCCTCCTCGACCCCAGCTACGCCTGCCGACGCCCTGCGCTGTTCCGCTATTACAAGGAACATTTCGGCTGGGCGCCGCCCGAACAGCAACCCTGTGCCAAGACATACCCCTTCCTGAACGCCGGCAATGACTTCGCCAAGACGCCACTGGGGCAAATAGACCCGGAACGGGTGTATGAAATCGATTACCTGCTCGCCGAAGCCAACCAGAATCTGGTGAGCCGCTGGGGCCATAGCATGTTGCGCCTGGTGATCTGCGCGCCAGGTCGCCCGCGTGGCCCCGATTGCCGGCTGGATCTGGACCGCCACCTGGTGCTGTCCTACCGCGCCTTCGTCGGTGACGTACAGCTGTCGAGCTGGGATGGGCTGGTGGGCAAGTACCCGTCGCGACTGTTCGTATTGCCGCTGGCCCAGGTCATCGATGAATACACCAAGACCGAATTGCGAGGCCTGGCGTCGGTACCGCTGAAGCTCAACCGCCAGGAAATCAACGACACCGTCGAGCATGCGGCTGAAATGCACTGGAGCTATGACGGCAACTATTTCTTTATCTCCAACAACTGTGCGGTTGAAAGCCTGAAACTGTTACGCAGTGGCAGTGCCAACCCGCAATTGACCGGCCTGGACAACATCACCCCCAACGGTTTGCTCGAAGTCCTCAGCGCGCGCGGCCTGGCCGACACCAGCGTATTGAATGACAAGCGCGAGGCACTGCGCCTGGGGTATCACTTCGACTCGTTCCGTGAGCGTTACCAGGCGATGTTCGATGTGCTGCGCAAGCGCCTGCCGATCAAGCAGACCCAGGTCGAAGACTGGCTGGCCCTGGATGCGCAAGCGCGCCGCCAGTGGTTCAGCCAGGCCGACCTGCGTACCAGCGCTGCGTTGTTGTTGCTTGAACAAGCCAGCTATCGCAAGCAACTGATGCTCGCCCAGGACGAAGTCAAACAGCGCTATCTCAATGCCCGCGAGCTGAAAAATGGCGGCATGGAGAAAGCCAACAACACGCTGCAACAGATCCTCGCCAACAGTGGCTTTCTCAGTCGCCCGGCCGAGTTGCTCGACAGTGGCGGCTATGGCCTGCCGCAACCTTCGGAAGCCAAGCGCCTGGAGTCGGAGAGCGCCGAACGTCAGAAGCAGTTGCAATCATTGACCGGCGAGCTGGATAAAGAGGTAAGGGCGCTGCTCGATCCGGCCCGTGCTGCCGAGATTGCGGCGTGTGAGGCCAACCTCAAGCAGCTGGGTGAGCATTTGCGTGCGCTGCATAAAGCGGCCGGCGGCCTCGAACTGCCCTGATATTTTCGTAGCAACCACTGTTCTAATGTGGGAGCTGGCTTGCCTGCGATGACGATGTCACAGCCATAGGAAATGTCGGCTGATACACCCTCATCGCAGGCAAGCCAGCTCCCACATTTTGTTCTGCATGAGCCTCAAGACCAGATGTCGCCCCTTCATCAACAGTTTTAGTGGCGAAAGCTGGCTGAAAGCTTACCCGTCTAGGATCGCCCCAACTGCCGGCAACAGACCGGCTGTAAACAACAACAATGGTGATTCCCGATGTCCGCTCGTACCCGCCTGTTCGCACCCACTCCCCCCGTACGCCTCGTGCCTTTCGTTCTGCGCTGACCCTCACCCGGTTCGCCATTCCCTAGCCGCGCTACGCCTGGAGTATTCCTATGCTGACTTTCCTTGGCTTTGCCATGGTCATCACGTTCATGTTCCTGATCATGACCAAGCGCCTGTCTGCGCTGATCGCCTTGATCATCGTGCCCATCCTGTTTGCACTGTTCGGCGGTTTCGCGCCGAAGATCGGCCCGATGATGCTCGAAGGCATCACCAAGCTCGCGCCAACTGGCGTGATGCTGATGTTCGCCATCCTCTACTTTGCCTTGATGATCGACTCCGGCCTGTTCGACCCGGCCGTGCGCAAGATCCTCAAGATGGTCAAGGGCGACCCGCTGAAAGTCTCGGTCGGCACTGCCGTGCTGGCTTTGGTGGTATCCCTGGACGGTGATGGCGCCACCACCTACATGATCTGCGTGGCCGCCATGCTGCCGCTGTACCAGCGCATCGGCATGAGCCCGCGGATCATGGCCGGTCTGATCATTCTCGCCGGCGGTGTAATGAACATGACACCCTGGGGTGGCCCGACGGCTCGTGCGGCCAGTGCGTTGCATGTGGATCCGTCCGACATCTTCGTACCGATGATTCCGGCCATGGCCGCTGGCGTCGTGGCGATCCTGGTAATTGCCTACATGTACGGCAAGCGTGAGCGCGCACGCCTGGGTGAACTGCACCTGCAGGGCGACGAGATCGACCACAGCGAAATCAGCGTGTCGCAATTCCCCGACGCCCGCCGCCCGAAACTGATCTGGTTCAACGGCGCCCTCACCCTGGCCCTGATGTGCACCCTGATTGCCGGCCTGTTGCCGCTGCCGGTGCTGTTCATGGTGGCGTTCAGTATCGCGATGATCGTCAACTACCCGTGCCTGCAACAGCAGAAAGACCGCGTCGCAGCCCACGCCGGCAGCGTCTTGGCGGTCGTCGGACTGATCTTCGCCGCCGGGATCTTCACAGGCATCCTGTCGGGTACCGGCATGGTCGACGCCATGTCAAAAAGCCTGCTGGCGGTCATCCCGGAAGCCATGGGCCCGTACCTGGCAGTGATCACTGCGCTGGTGAGCATGCCGTTCACCTTCTTCATGTCCAACGATGCGTTCTATTACGGCGTACTGCCAGTATTGGCCGAAGCGGCCAGCCACTACGGCATCACCGCGGTCGAAATGGCCCGTGCGTCGATCGTCGGGCAACCCGTGCACCTGCTCAGCCCGCTGGTACCCTCGACTTACTTGCTGGTGGCGCTGGCGGGTATTGAGTTCGGCGACCACCAACGCTTCACCTTGAAGTGGGCAGTGCTGGTATGCCTGTGCATAATGTTCGCCGCATTGCTGATGGGGATTTTTCCGCTGTTCAGCACTCTATAATCGTACTGACTCACCGCGCGGCGCTACAGCTTGCGCGGTTTAACACTTGCTCAAAGGAATACACATGGAATGGCTGACCAATCCGGAAATCTGGATTGCCTTCTTCACCCTGACGGCTCTCGAGATCGTCCTGGGCATCGATAACATCATCATGATTTCGATCCTGGTCAGCCGCATGCCCAAGCATATGCAGGCGCGTACCCGGATCTTCGGCCTGGCACTGGCCATGGTCACGCGCATCCTGTTGCTGCTGTCGATCACCTGGGTCATGCAACTGACCGCCGACCTGTTCGTGGTGTTTGGCCAGGGCATTTCCGGCCGTGACCTGATCCTGTTCTTCGGCGGCCTGTTCCTGCTGTGGAAAAGCTCCCAGGAGATGTACCACGCCCTGGAAGGGGAAGACGAAACCAACGACGAGCCCAAAGGCGCCGGTGGCAAGTTCATCTACACCATCATCCAGATCGCCATCATCGACATCGTGTTCTCCCTGGACTCGGTAATCACCGCCGTCGGCATGGTTTCCCATGTGCCGGTGATGGTGGCTGCAATCGTCGTGGCCGTACTGGTGATGATGCTGGCTGCCGGCACTATCAGCGAGTTCATCGACAAGCACCCGTCGCTGAAAATGCTGGCGCTGTCGTTCCTGCTGGTGGTGGGTACTGTGCTGATCGCCGAATCCTTCGACGTGCATGTGCCAAAAGGCTATGTCTACTTCGCCATGGCGTTCTCGCTGGCAGTGGAAGCGGTGAACATCAAGATGCGCACCGCCATCGCCAAAAAGAAGAAGCAGCAGGATCCAGTGAAACTGCGTAAAGACATTCCGGGTCAATAAACCTGACCCGCTGCTGAAATGGGGCGCTTGCGCCCCATTTTTTCGTCTGCCAAAAAGTTGATTTCATGACAGTTTTGTTTCAATCCGGAGTTTAGCTATGCGATGCTGGCGCAGAGCCCATTAGCCAACTACAGCTTAAGTACAAGACGTAGAACGGCACGCGGTAACTTTCCTTCGCTCCTCCTGGAGCGCACCTACACGGGGGGCCGAGCATGCTGACCCTGCTCAATCTGCTTTCCGCCGTGACCCTGCTTATCTGGGGCACGCACATCGTCCGTACCGGCATCCTGCGGGTCTACGGCTCCAACTTGCGCCAAGTCATCGGGCAGAACATGTCCAAGCGCTGGCTGGCCTTTATCGCCGGGATCCTGGTGACCGCCATGGTGCAAAGCAGCAACGCCACGGCGATGCTGGTCACTTCCTTTGTCGGCCAGGGGTTGATGAGCCTTACACCGGCCTTGGCCACCATGCTTGGTGCCGACGTCGGTACCGCGCTGATGGCGCGGGTACTGACTTTCGACTTGTCCTGGCTGTCGCCGCTGCTGATCTTCCTTGGGGTGATTTTCTTCCTGTCGCGCAAACAGACGCGGGCAGGGCAGTTGGGCCGGGTGGGGATCGGCCTTGGGCTGATCATCCTCGCGCTGCAATTGATCGTCGAGGCCGCCGGACCCATCACCCATGCCCAGGGCGTCAAGGTGATCTTCGCCTCGCTGACCGGCGATATCTTGCTCGACGCCCTAGTCGGCGCGCTGTTCGCAATGATTTCCTACTCCAGCCTCGCCGCCGTGCTGCTTACGGCCACCCTGGCCGGCGCCGGCGTGATCGGTTTGCACGTGGCCATCGGCCTGGTGATCGGCGCCAATATCGGCAGCGGTGTGCTGGCATTTCTAAGCACCAGCATGCAAAACACCGCCGGCCGCCAAGTGGCCCTGGGCAGCCTGTTGTACAAACTGATCGGCCTGTTGCTGATCATTCCTGTACTTGACCCGCTCGTGGGCTGGATGGACGGCCTGGACTACAGCGCCCAAGGCATGGTCATCACCTTTCACCTGCTCTATAACGTCACGCGCTGCTTGATTCTGCTGCCCACCATTGGCCCTATGGCGCGGCTGTGCGCCTGGCTGTTGCCCGAGCGCGAAGAAACCAATGGCAAGGTCAAACCACGCCACCTCGACCTGGCCGCGCTCACCACGCCGAGCCTGGCCTTAGCCAACGCCGCGCGAGAAACCCTGCGTCTGGGTGACCTGATCGACAATATGCTCACCTCCATGCAGGAGGTGCTGCGCGGTAATCAAACCGCAATCACCCAGCAAATGCGCAGCCTCAGCGATGACGTCGAGGCGCTCTACAGCGCGATCAAGCTCTATCTGGCGCAAATGCCCCGTGAAGACCTGAGCGAACAAGACAACCGCCGCTGGGCGGAGATCATCGAGTTGTCGATCAACCTGAAACTGGCAGGTGACTTGATCGAACGCATGTTGCGCAAGGTCCAGCAGCAGAAAACCTCGCAGCGACGGCAGTTTTCCGAAGTGGGCCTGGAAGAACTCAGCGGTCTGCACAGCCAGTTGATCGCCAACCTGCGCCTGGGTCTGTCGGTGTTTCTCAGCGGCGACCCGGAGAGCGCTCGCCAATTGCTGCGTGAAAAACGCCGCTTCCGCGCCCAGGAACGTCGCCTGGCTCACGCCCATGTCAGCCGCCTGCAGCGCAAGATCGTACAGAGCCTGGAAACCAGCTCCCTGCACCTGGAGCTGATCGCCGACATGAAACGCTTGAACTCGTTGTTTTGCAGCAGCGCTTATGTAGTCTTGGAAACGTCCGACACTGGCGCACTCTCCACCGAAGATATTGCCGACATCACCCATTCGCCCTGAACGTACGACGGCCAGTGAAGTCAGTTAACAATGGACCTCACTCGCCAGGAAGCTTGTTATGCGTCGCCTGTTACTCGCCTGCCTGCTTCTAGGATCGGCACACACCTTTGCCTTCGACCGTCAGCAAGTCGAGGGCTACACCTTGCCCAACGGCCTGCAGCTGCTGCTCAAACCGGGCACCGAACGCGGGCACGTGGCCATCCGCCTGGTGGTCGGCGTGGGCCTGGATGACTTCGGTTGCGAAGACAAAGAGCTTCCCCACCTGTTCGAACACCTGCTGTTCAGCGGCATCGACGGCGGTGGCGAAGGCGACCTCGAAGACCGCATGCAAGCGTTGGGCGGCGAATGGAACGCCTACACCAGCAACGCCGACACTACATTCGTCATCGAGGCCCCCGCGCACAACCAGCGCAAGGTGCTGGACCTGCTGCTGGCAATCCTGACCCGCACGCAGTTGACCGATGCCAATATCAACGCCGCCAAGCAGGTGGTCGAGCGCGAAGACGGCGGCCATTATTCGCACCTGCAACGTTTGCTGGATCGCCAGGACCTGGGCCACAGCGCCAGCAACCAATTGGCCGTCGAGTTGGGGCTCAAATGCGCCGAACGCGCGCAGGTCGGCCACCTGACCCGCGATCAGTTGGAGAAACTGCGCAAAGCCTGGTACGCGCCCAACAACATGACCCTGATCGTCGTCGGCGATCTGGACAAGCTGCTGCCAGCCTACCTGGAACGCACCTACGGCCAGCTCGACCCGGTAGACCCAAGCGAGCATCGCCCGCTGCCGCAGATCCAGCACACCGCCGCCACCCAGCGCGACCTGGTCCATGGCTGGGTCGGCGATGGCGCCAAACTGCACTGGCTGTTCCCCGAGCCGGTGCTGGACGACCAGCATGACGAAACCTACGACCTGCTCAAGGATTATCTCGATTGGGCGCTGTATCGACAGCTGCGTCTGAAGCACGGTTTGTCCTACGGCCCTTGGAGCGAACGCGAAGTGCTCGGCGGCGTAGGCTTCCTGAGCCTGAACGCCGACCTCGAACGGGAAAATCTCCCTGAAGCCGAGCAAGTCTTGCAAGACCTCAAGGCACAACTGCTCAAGGACGGAATCGACCCGAAGGTGTTCACTCGCCTGCAGCAGGCTGCCATTGCTCGCCAAGCCTGGGCGGTACAGGGCAACAGTGCGCTGGCCGATTATTACTGGAGTGCCGCCGGCGACTACGCTGACGGCCGCTTCAGCGACCCGGTCAAGCGCATCAAGGCAGTGAGCCTTTCGCAAACCAACCAGGCGATGCGCGAGGTCTTCAAGCAACCGGGCTACTGGCGCATCGAAAAGCCGTTGTTGAGCTATGACGCCCTGACCTGGATAGGTGCGGGCGTTCTTGGGCTCATCGCCATAGTGTTGATTGGCGTTCGGCGTTATCGCCAACGGATCATGGAATGAAGCACCGAGCCCAGCGCTAAGACGTTATTCTGTCTGGGATTTTTTCCTACAAAGACTGCGAACCGCCGAATGCCAAACCTGACCCATCTAATCCAGCGCATCCTCGAACTGATCAAGCGCTACCCAGGGGTAATTGCACTCGGCGGTTTTATCTCGGGTGTGGGCAGCTTTATCCTGGTGGACCGCCAGCAAGGCATGGCCAGCTGGATCGCCGTCATCATGCTGGTCAGTTGGTTGTGGCTGATGCTGGAAAACAGCTTCACCCAACTGTTTGCCAAGCTCTTCAAGCGCGAGATCCCGGAACCGCTGCTGCGCTATGCCACGCAGATGATCCACCAGGAAAGCCTGTTCTTTGTCCTGCCCTTCTTTTTCGTCACCACCGCCTGGAACAGCGGCCAGTCGTTGTTCACCGGCCTGCTCGGCGCGGCGGCACTGGTGTCGATCATCGACCCGTTGTACTACAAGTGGCTGGCGCCCAAGCGCTCGCTGTTCCTGGCCCTGCACACCCTGACCTTGTTCGCCGCATTGCTCACCGCGCTGCCCATCATCATGCACCTGACCACTGCCCAGAGTTACAAGCTGGCACTCGGTGTGGCCATGGCGCTGTCGATCCCGAGCCTGGCGGTCAGCCTGCCGCTGCGCAGCCTCAAAGGCTGGGCGATGCTGCTGGGGGTCACGGCGGCGATCGGTTGCGCCGGCTGGTTCCTGCGTAGCTGGGTGCCGCCGGCCACCCTGTGGATGACCGAAGTCGCCATCAGCACCCAACTGCAGGATCGCACCCCGGGCGATGACCTCAAGGAGGTCACCGCCGACCAGTTGCGCAGCGGTGGCCTCTACGCCTATACCGCAATCAACGCCCCACGCGGGCTGGATGAGCGGATCTACCATGTGTGGAAATTCAACGGCAAGGAAGTCGACCGCATTGCTCTGGATATCCACGGTGGGCGCAAGGAGGGCTATCGCGCCTGGACGCACAAGCAGAATTTCCCGGGCGACGCAGCGGGGCGCTGGCAAGTGCAGGTCCTCACCGAGGACGGCCAGGTGATCGGCGTCTTGCGCTTCAAGGTGATCGACACAGCACAAGCGGACAACCCAAAGTAGGTCAGATCGTGCTATTACGTAGCCATTGTGGATAGCCAAACAAGCTCGGAGCTTATGACCACTCGCACGACCGCCGGCGCAGCCCATCTTGATACGTCCAGCACCCCGCCCTCACTGCGGATTACTGGCGACTGGACGCTTGCCCACTACGCCAACCTGAAAAAGCTGTCGGACACACTCGATGGCCAGTACGACGGCGGCGCCCGCATCGACCTTAACGGCCTCGGTGCGCTGGATACCGCCGGCGCGTCACTGCTGGTCGAGCTGCTGGGCCCCGACCGCATCCAGCACTGCGCCGAGCAGACCGATTGCAGCCTGTCGGCCGCCGACCGGGCGCTGCTCAAGACGGTCTACCGCTCCCTCAATGATTTTTGCGTCCCGCTCAAAGAGCCGGAAGAAAGCGCCGGCATCCAGGTGCTGGCCCGTATCGGCCGCGCGGTGGACACCGTCTGGCAAGACGCCAAGAAACTCCTGGGTTTTATTGGCCTGATCCTTGAGACCTTCGTCCGCGGGATGTTTCGACCCAAGCGCTGGCGCCTTACGCCGATGGTCGCCCATATCGAACAGACCGGTCTCGATGCCGCACCTATCGTGGCCCTCCTGACCTTTCTGGTGGGCGCGGTGGTGGCGTTTCTTGGCGCCACCGTGCTCAAGAGTTTTGGCGCGACGATATTTACCGTGGACCTGGTGGCGTTCTCTTTCCTGCGCGAATTCGGCGTGCTGCTCACCGCGATCCTGATCGCCGGCCGTACCGCCAGTGCGTTCACCGCGCAAATCGGCTCAATGAAGGCCAACGAAGAAATCGACGCCATCCGCACCCTGGGCCTGGACCCGATGGAGCTGCTGGTATTGCCGCGGGTTCTGGCGCTGCTGGTGGCGCTGCCGATGCTGACTTTCCTGGCGATGCTCTCGGGGATTGTCGGCGGTGGCGTGGTGTGTGCGGTGGCCCTGGATATTTCACCGGCGATGTTCCTCTCGCTGTTGCAATCGGACATTGGCGTGCAGCACTTTTTGGTGGGCATGGTGAAGGCGCCGATCTTCGCTTTCCTGATCGCGGCCATTGGTTGCCTGGAAGGCTTCAAGGTCAGCGGCAGCGCCGAATCAGTCGGCGCGCACACCACATCCAGTGTGGTGCAGTCGATTTTTGTGGTGATCGTGCTGGATGCGGTCGCCGCGATGTTCTTCATGGAGATGGGCTGGTGAGTCGTCTACACCGTACGCCCACTGAGGCGGTTATTGAGGTACGCGGCCTGTGCAACCGCTTTGGTAGCCAGAGCGTGCATGAAAACCTCGACCTGGATTTATACAAAGGCGAGATTCTGGCAGTGGTCGGCGGCTCCGGCAGCGGCAAGTCGGTGCTGCTGCGCAGCATCGTCGGCCTGCGTCGGCCCAGCGAAGGTGAGGTGCGGGTGTTCGGCAAGAACCTGCCGAGCCTGTCTGAGCACGAACGCTCGCTGGTGGAGCGGCGCTTTGGCGTGCTATTTCAGAAGGGCGCGCTGTTTTCCTCGCTGACCGTTACCGAGAACGTTGCCCTGCCATTGATCGAACATGCCGGCCTCAGCCGCGCCGACGCCGAGCACTTGGCGGCAGTCAAGCTGGCCCTGGCCGGGCTACCCCTGTCAGCGGCCGACAAATACCCGGCTTCCTTGTCCGGCGGCATGATCAAGCGCGCGGCCCTGGCCCGTGCGCTGGCACTGGACCCGGACATCCTGTTTCTCGATGAACCCACCGCTGGCCTCGATCCGATTGGCGCAGCGCAGTTCGACCAACTGATCCTGACCCTGCGCGATGCGTTGGGCTTGAGCGTGTTCCTGGTCACCCACGACCTCGACACGCTGTACACCATCACCGACCGCGTGGCGGTGCTGGCGCAGAAGAAAGTGCTGGTGGCCGACGCCATCGATGTTGTCTCGGAAACGGACGACGCCTGGATTCACGAATATTTCCACGGCCCCCGGGGCCGCGCGGCATTGGATGCCGCTCAATCGTTCAACGAGGTATGACATGGAAACCCGAGCCCATCATGTGATGATCGGACTGTTCAGCGTAATTGTGGTGGTCGGCGCTATGCTCTTCGGCCTGTGGCTGGCCAAATCCAGCGTCGACAGCGCCTTCCAGGATTACGAAGTGATCTTCAACGAAGCGGTCAGCGGCCTGTCCCAAGGCAGTGC
The DNA here is from genome assembly GCF_015277575.1 of Pseudomonas sp. OST1909. NCBI lineage: Bacteria > Pseudomonadati > Pseudomonadota > Gammaproteobacteria > Pseudomonadales > Pseudomonadaceae > Pseudomonas > Pseudomonas sp. OST1909. The sequence goes on along the minus strand of NZ_CP063780.1, from coordinate 290,166 downwards.
GGTGCAGTACAGCGGGATCAAGGTAGGCGACGTCACCAGCCTGCGCCTGGACCCCAAAGACCCGCGTCGCGTCCTCGCCCGCATCCGCCTGGCCGGGCAGACGCCGATCAAGGAAGACACCCAGGCCAAGCTGGCGCTGACCGGCATCACCGGCACCTCGATCATCCAGCTCAGCGGCGGCACCCCGCAGAGCCCGGAACTCAAGGGCAAGAACGGCAACCTGCCGGAAATCATCGCGTCCCCATCGCCCATCGCGCGCCTGCTCAATAACAGCAACGACCTGATGACCAGCGTCAACCTGCTGCTGCACAACGCCAACCACATGTTCTCCCGGGAAAACGTCGAACGCTTGAGCAACACCCTGGATAACCTGCAACAAACCACCGGTGCCATCGCCGAGCAACGCGGCGACATCAAGGTGGTGATGCAGCAATTGATGCAGGTGAGCAAACAGGCGGGTGCCGCGCTGGAGCAAACCACCGTGTTGATGCGCAGCGCCAATGGCCTGCTCAACGAGCAAGGCAAGCAAGCCTTTGGCAGCGCCGAGCAGGCGATGAAATCCCTGGAACAAAGCACCGCCACCATCAACAGCTTGCTGACCAACAACCAGGACTCGGTGAACAGCGGTATGCAGGGCCTCAACGAACTGGCGCCAGCGGTGCGTGAGCTGCGTGAAACCCTCGGTTCGCTGCGCGCCATCTCCCGTCGCCTGGAAGCCAACCCCAGCGGTTACCTGCTGGGCAGTGACAAGAACAAGGAGTTCACGCCATGAAGCGTGCTTACCTGATGATCGCCCCTGTGGCCCTCGCATTGCTCAGCGCCTGCTCGATTCTGCCCAAGCCTGACCCGTCAGACGTGTACCGCCTGGCCTCCACTCAACCAACGACCCAAGGCACGCCGGTGAGTTGGTCGCTGCGCGTAGCCAAACCCCAGACCAGCGAGTTTCTCGACAGTCCACGCATTGCCGTGGTGCCTGACGGCAACCTGATCAGCAGCTATGCGAACTCACGCTGGAGCGACCCGGCGCCGGTACTCTTACGCAACCGCCTGCTGGACGGCTTCCAACGCGATGGACGGGTAACGCTGCTGAGTACGGACGAGACCAACCTGCAAGCCGACTATGAGTTGGGCGGGCAGTTGCAAGCGTTTCAAAGTGAATACCGGGGTGACGCGGTGGAGGTGGTGATTCGCCTGGATGCGCGTTTGGTGCGCGGCAGCGATCAGCGGATTATTGCCAGCCGGCGGTTTGAAGTGAGGCAGCCGGTGAGTGACGCCAAGGTGCCAGCGGTGGTGGCTGCTTTTGGCCAGGCCGGGGATCAGTTGAATAAGCAGGTGGTGGATTGGGTAGTGGCGCAGGGCAATACAGCACCTAGACGCTGAGGGCCTCATCGCAGGCAAGCCAGCTCCCACTTTTGAATGTATTCACAAATCAAAATGTGGGAGGGGGCTTGCCCCCGATAGCAATCTAAGGCTTAACCGAAGAACCAGTAGCACACCGCAATAGCCGCCACGACACCGGCAAACTCCGCCAGCAACGCACAGCCCACCGCATGTCGCGCGCGCTGGATGCCCACCGAACCAAAGTACACCGCCAACACATAGAAGGTGGTCTCAGTACTGCCCTGTATTGTCGCCGCCACCAAGGCCGGGAAGCTGTCCACGCCCTGGGTCTGCATGGTCTCGATCAGCATCGCCCGCGCCGCACTGCCGGAGAACGGCTTGACCATCGCAGTCGGCAGCGCGTCGACAAACCGTGTATCCATGCCCGTCCAGGCCACCACATGGCGAATCCCTTCCAGGCCGAAGTCCAACGCGCCCGAGGCCCGCAACACGCCCACCGCACACAGCATCGCCACAAGGTAGGGCAACAGGTTCTTGGCCACGTCGAAGCCTTCCTTGGCCCCTTCGACGAAGGCCTCGTATACCTTGACCTTGCGCAACGCGCCGATCACCAGAAACAGCATGATCAGGCCAAACAACGTGAGGTTGCCCAGGATCGAGGATAAACCGGCCAGCGCCGTGGCCGAGAGTGTCGCCAGCAGCGCCATGAAGCCGCCCAGCACCAACGCGCCAGGAATCAGATAAGCCAGCACCACCGGGTCCCACAACCGCAGGCGTTGCATCACCGCCACCGACAGCAGGCCCACCAGGGTCGATGCGCTGGTGGCCAGCAGGATCGGCAGGAACACCAGCGTCGGGTCGGCGGCGCCTTGCTGGGCGCGGTACATGAAGATGGTCACCGGTAACAGGGTCAGCGAGGACGCATTGAGCACCAGGAACAGGATCTGCGCGTTGCTCGCCGTGTTGGGGATGGGGTTGAGTTCCTGCAAGGCCTTCATGGCTTTCAGGCCGATGGGCGTGGCGGCGTTGTCCAGGCCCAAACCGTTGGCGGCGAAGTTGAGGGTGATCAGGCCGATGGCCGGGTGACCGGCAGGCACTTCCGGCATCAGCCTTCGAAACAGCGGGCCGAGCGCCTTGGCCAGCCAATCGACGATCCCGGCTTTTTCAGCGATGCGCAAAAAGCCCAGCCACAAGGTCAGGGTGCCGAACAGCAGCACCATGACTTCCACCGACAATTTGGCCATGGCGAAAATGCTTTCGACCATTGCCGCAAAAATCCCGGCGTTACCGCCCACCAGCCATTGCGCCAGTGCTGACACCATTGCCACGACAAAGAAGCCAAGCCACAGGCCATTTAGCATCAGTTGAATCCCCCGAAAGATGGGGCGAATGATAGCGGGGCTGACAGAAACGACAAACCCCGGAATTATCCGGGGTTCGTGTCAGCGCAATCGTGCTATCAGCCGCGAGTGGTCTCGCCGGCCGGCAACGCTTCCTTGCTGCGCCAGTGCGGCAGGGAGTTCCAGTAGCGCTCGCCCTTGGCGTCGTCGTACATGCCTTCCCAACGGGAGATGACCAATACGGCCAAGGCATTGCCGATCACGTTCAGTGCGGTACGCGCCATGTCCATCACACGGTCGACACCGGCGATAAATGCCAAGCCTTCCAGCGGGATGCCCACGCTGCCCAGGGTAGCCAGCAACACTACAAAGGACACACCCGGCACGCCGGCGATACCTTTGGAGGTCACCATCAGGGTCAGGACCAGCATCAGTTGCTGGCCGATCGACAGGTCGATGCCATACAGCTGGGCAATAAAGATTGCCGCGATGCTCTGGTACAGGGTCGAACCGTCGAGGTTGAACGAATAACCGGTCGGCACCACGAAGCTGCAGATCGCCTTCGGCGCGCCGTAGGCTTCCATCTTCTCGATCACCCGGGGCAGCACGGTTTCGGAACTGGCGGTGGAGTAAGCCAGTACCAGCTCATCCTTGAAGATGCGCATCACTTTCAGGATCGAGAAGCCAAACAGACGGGCGATCAGACCCAGTACCGCAAAGGCAAAGAACAGGATGGCCACATAAACCAGGATCACCAGCTTGGCCAGCGGCAGCAAGGAGGCAAAGCCGAAGTTGGCGACGGTCACCGCGATCAGGGCAAACACGCCGATAGGGGCGTACTTCATGATCATGTGAGTGACTTTGAACATGCTCTCGGACACGCCCTGGAACATCGTCACCAGCGGCTCGCGCAGCTCAGGCTTGAGGCTCGACAAGCCCAGGCCGAACAGCACCGAGAAGAAGATGATCGGCAGCATTTCACCACGGGCAACCGCCGCGAAGATGTTCGACGGGATCAGGTTGAGGATGGTTTCGATGAACGCATGTTCGTGCTGCACCTCGGCGGCGGTCGCCTGGTACTTGGAGATGTCGACGGTACCCAGGGTACTCATGTCGATGCCGGCGCCCGGGTGGAACAGGTTGGCCAGCAGCAGGCCAACCACGATGGCGATGGTAGTGACCACTTCGAAGTAAAGGATGGTTTTGACGCCGATGCGACCGAGCTTTTTCGCGTCACCCACACCGGCAATGCCGACGATCAGCGAGGAAATCACAATCGGGATCACGATCATCTTGATCAGGCGGATAAAGATATCGCCTGCCGGCTGCAATACATTGCTGATCCACCAGGCCTTTTCAGCACTGAAATGGTTGAGCACTGCACCGATTGCGATCCCCAGTACCAAACCGATGAGGATCTGCCAGGCGAGGCTTAGCTTTGCCTTCTTCATGTCATTACCCTTACTTCAAGTGGACTTATGGCAAATGCGCCAGCTGCAACGCTCGAAAGCGAAAAAGTGTGTGCATCAGCCTCCATGGAAGGTCACCGCAGCGTGGCCGAAATGGCTTACTGGTAGGCGAAAAAAGGCGCAACTATTCCCATGCAAGGGAGCGACGTCTAATGCCGTAAACGCCTACCCTATGCCGAATCGGCATGGCTTTTTTTGAAAATAATTGTCCAAACGGTCAGTTCGAATACGCCATTCAGGCGGGTGAATATGCCGTGAGGCGGCCAAATCAGGCTCGCTCAGTGATGCTGAACGACTTGCAACGTTTGGCAGAAATGCGTGAGAAATCCACCACCTAGCACCGGAAATGTCCTATGGCGCGTATGAAAATTTCTCGATAGATGGTCGCCTCGACATACCCGGTAATGGTTGGCGAGAGGCAAAAAGCAAAATTGCGACTATGAGAGGCATAAAGCGAGAGCCATGAAGCGAGAGCCAAGCGCGGGCATGAGAGTCGTAAGCCCGCCGCAAGTTCAGCAAGCTTGAGGACTTGTGAACTTGCGTCGCAGCTTTTCGCCTGACCCGGCCCTTTCGCAGGCACTCCCTGTACCCGTAGGTCACGCCGATCTTGATCGATCAGAGCAACCCGGCCCCCTGGTCATGCACCACCCTTGGCGAGTGATGCAAACAGAAAGAAGCGCAGGGGCTTCTTTCTATGGACGCTGGCTCCGTCTCAGACGGAACCTAGTACCAATTCGGATCTTTCTTCAGTTGTTCCATCAACAGCTTTTGCATGCCTTCATCCGGCTTACCGAGGAAACGGTAATCAGCATGCCGTGTCGGGGACTTGTCGGCCGGCAAACCGGCTGGGACTTCCACCAACATCGCGTAGGCATCTTCCTTATCGAAACTGAAGGCCACAATGAGGCGCTTGTTCAAGCAGGTATCCGCAGTTTCGCAAAGCGGGCCCACCAGATACTTGTCACCGTCCTCTTCAACAGCATTCATTTGTTCGGCCGTACCCGACAGGTTCATGACCCATTCCGGCAGGCGCTGTTCTTTCTTCACCACGTCTTGCCAAGTCTCACGGTACTGCGGGTCCGCGCTGAGCAATTCGTTAGCCCGGGACTGACCGTCATTGGCGGCCGACGCCAGGCTGCTGCCGCCCAAGAGCAGGGCGGCAGCAATGGCTTTAAAGGGCAGAGTGGTCATATTCAACCTCGGCCTTTACGACCAAAGAAGAACGAAGCAATGAACATCACCAGGAAGACGACAAACAGGATCTTGGCGATGCCGGTGGCGGTGCCAGCGATACCACCGAAGCCCAGGACTGCAGCGACAATGGCGATGATCAGAAATGTGATTGCCCAACTCAACATGGTGATTCTCCTTATGCTTCTATAGGGGTAACAGCGGTAGTGCCGTGCAGTCGCTCAACACAAGCGACTTGTTCTTGCCTAGAACACCCAGCGCTCTTGAGCAGGCAGTTCGTCCAGAGTGGAATCCTGATCGACCAAGCTCAATTGCGGGGCAGTTACATTAGCGCTGGCGCTGCCAATGGAACGGAAATGGTTCTGGGTCATCACCGGACGCTCAAATTGCGGGGCTGGCTGCTCACTCTGCTGCCAGTGCTGCATCTGCTGGCCGGCAATCAACGTGACCATCAAGGCCAGGCTGGCAAACAGGCCCTGCTGCATACGCAGCGGCGATACACGCAATTGGCTGAGGCTTTGGCGAGTCATGCTGCTGTTCTCCCGCATTCTGATTATTCGTTCATGACACTCTTGGGAGGGATATTGCAGACTGCGTGCCAGCTTTATTGCAAAATAAAACACAATAAAATCAATATGTTATGTGGCGCGCAAGGATGTAGCACCCAGCATCCTGCACGATGCCTCTTTAGATGCCGTGCGAAATGCACGATGGCCAGTGGTCGGGTCAGAGGATCGAAAGCGCACGCTCAGTTGCCTAAGTCGCGATAACGCACAAGAAGGCCATCAGCCGGCGCTTTGTAGGAAGGCGTGTAGATACCTACACGAAGATGCCTTTTATGAATCAGAATAAACCATGCAACTTGCCCGATTATTCCGGGACTAAACACCATCTTATTTAATAGTTAAGGAGCGCGGGACAGATGGATTCAGCCAAGGAGCTTCAAGGCCGCATTCTTTTAGTGGATGACGAATCCGCAATCCTCCGCACGTTCCGTTATTGCCTGGAAGACGAGGGCTACACCGTTGCCACCGCCAACAGCGCCGCCCAGGCCGATGCCCTGATGCAGCGCCAGGTGTTCGACCTGTGCTTTCTGGACTTGCGCCTGGGCGAGGACAACGGCCTGGATGTACTCGCGCAGATGCGTATCCAGGCTCCGTGGATGCGTGTGGTGATCGTCACGGCCCACTCCGCCGTGGATACCGCCGTGGACGCAATCCAGGCCGGTGCCGCCGACTACCTGGTCAAACCCTGCAGTCCGGACCAATTGCGCCTGGCCACCGCCAAGCAACTGGAAGTGCGCCAGCTCTCTGCGCGACTGGAGGCCCTGGAAGGCGCAGTGCGCCAGCCCAAGGATGGCCTCGACTCTCACAGCCCATCGATGATGGTGGTACTGGAAACTGCGCGCCAGGTGGCCGGGACCGATGCAAACATCTTGATCCTTGGCGAGTCCGGCACCGGTAAAGGTGAGCTGGCCCGTGCCATTCACGGCTGGAGCAAACGCGCCAAGAAGTCTTGCGTGACCATCAACTGCCCGTCACTGACCGCCGAGCTGATGGAGAGCGAACTGTTCGGCCATAGTCGCGGCGCGTTCACCGGCGCCAGTGAAAGCACCTTGGGACGCGTTAACCAGGCTGACGGCGGCACGTTGTTTCTCGACGAGATCGGCGATTTTCCCCTCACGTTACAACCAAAGCTGCTGCGCTTCATTCAGGATAAGGAATATGAGCGTGTGGGCGACCCAGTCACCCGCCGCGCCGACGTGCGCATCCTCGCCGCCACCAACCTGAACCTGGAAGACATGGTGCGCGACGGCCGCTTCCGGGAAGACTTGCTGTACCGCCTCAATGTCATCACCCTGCACCTGCCGCCGCTGCGCGAACGCAGTGAAGACATCCTTACGCTGGCTGACCGCTTCCTGGCACGCTTCGTCAAGGAATACGCCCGCCCCGCGCGCGGCTTCAGTGATCAGGCCCGTGAAGCGCTGCTCAACTATCGCTGGCCCGGCAACATTCGCGAGCTGCGTAACGTAGTGGAGCGCGCCAGCATCATCTGCCCTCAGGAGAAGGTAGAGATCAGCCATTTGGGGATGGCCGAGCAACCGACCAACAACGCGCCCCGTATCGGCGCGGCGTTGAGCCTGGACGAGCTCGAAAAAGCCCATATCGGCGCCGTCCTCGCCACCAGTGACACGCTGGATCAAGCAGCTCGCACCCTCGGAATCGACGCGTCGACCCTGTACCGCAAACGCAAACAGTACAACCTGTGAGCAGGACCTTATGAAGCTCGCGATGAAACTGCGCACTCGATTATTTCTGAGCATTTCAGCGCTGATCACCGTGGCCTTGCTGGGATTGATCCTGGGCTTGGTCAGCGTCATGCAAATGGCCAAGACCCAGGAATCGCTGATTCGCAGTAACTTCATCACCCTGGACCTGGGACTCAAATTGCGTCAGAGCCTGGGCGACCAGCTGATCATGATGCTGGAGAAACGACCCGACCCTGAGGCCCTGAGGGCCTCCAAGCAGCATTATTTCGACCTGCTGGACCAAGGCGTCGCCCATGAGCAGTCGATCGGTAAAAGCCATGGCTTTGGCCAGGCCCGCTCCGACTATCAGAACCTGCTCGAAGCGTTCGACCAATCCCAGCAGGAAACACCGCCGCCGGGCAGCAAGGAAAAAATCACTGAAACCTTCAACATACTGCGCAACGGACTGATTGCCGATCACAAGCAGGCACTGGAGAACATTAGCGCCAGCGAGCACAAGTCCCGTGAGCGCGCGTTATTGATTGCAGGGCTGCTCGGGTTGGTGGGACTGGCAGTGTTGATCATTGGCTTTGTCACGGCCCATGGCATCGCGCGGCGTTTTGGCGGACCGATCGAGGCACTGGCCAAAGCCGCCGACAAGATCGGACAGGGCGATTTTGAAGTGACGCTGCCTATCTCCTCAGCAGCGGAAATGAATCAGCTGACCCGCCGTTTCGGCATCATGGCCGAAGCATTGCGCCAGCATCAGGCCACCAATGTCGATGAACTGCTGGCCGGCCAACAGCGTCTGCAAGCCGTGCTCGACAGTATTGATGACGGCCTGCTTATGATTGATCGGCAGGGCTGCCTGGAGCACCTCAACCCGGTTGCACAGCGCCAACTGGGCTGGGACGAAGAGCGCCTCGGTCAGGGCCTGGGCGAAGCTCTGGGTCGTGCAGAGATGGATGAACAACTGCAACTGGTGCTGCGCGGCGGCAACCTGGAGCGGGCGCCGGATGATCTGGAAGTGGAAGTCGAGGGCGAACTGCGCCTGCTGACCTACAGCCTGACCCCTGTGAGCCATACACAGGGTCATATTCTGGGGGCTGTGATGGTGCTGCATGACGTTACCGAACAGCGCGCCTTCGAACGAGTGCGTAGCGAGTTCGTGTTACGCGCCTCTCATGAACTGCGCACGCCGGTGACCGGCATGCATATGGCCTTCGGCCTGTTTCGCGAGCGCGCGAAGTTCCCGGCAGACTCCCGTGAAGCGGACCTGCTGGATACGGTCAACGAAGAAATGCAGCGCCTGATGCAGTTGATCAACGACTTGCTCAACTTCTCGCGCTACCAGAACGGCCTGCAAAAACTCACCCTGGGGGCCTGCGATGTCACCGACCTTCTGGAACACGCACGGGCGCGATTTGCCGAACCCGCCAATGCGCAGCACATTGAGTTGCTGGTGGAAGCCCAGCCGGAGTTGCCGCGACTGTATGCCGACCAGGTGCAACTGGAGCGCGTGCTCGACAATTTGCTCGGCAACGCGTTGCGCCACACCGCCGAAGGCGGGCAGATTCGCCTGCAGGCACGGCGTCATGGCGAACGGGTGATTATCAGTGTTGAAGACAACGGCGAAGGTATCGCCTATGGCCAGCAAGGGCGAATCTTCGAACCCTTTGTGCAGGTGGGTCGCAAGAAAGGCGGCGCGGGCCTGGGGCTGGCCCTGTGCAAGGAGATCGTGCAGTTGCACGGCGGCCGCATGGGCGTGTATTCACGGCCGGGGCAGGGTACGCAGTTCTATATGGCATTACCGTTGTAGGAGCGAGCTTGCTCGCCCCTACATCTACACAATCAGCGCTGGTTCAAGGCCCGCAGGATCGCAGCACTTTCAGCATCCGGAGTGCCATCAAACAATGAAGGGCGGAAGCGCATCTGGAAGGCGGCGATCACGTGCCGCGTGGCCACATCCAGCTCCCCGGTCTGCGGCGTCTGATAGCCCAGGCGAGCGAGTTCTTCCTGGAACCAGGTGATGCTCGGCAGCTGAGCGCTGTACTGCACCTGGAACCGGGCCACGGCCTGTGCATCCGGCCAGACGGCCAGACCTTCTGCGGCCAGACGCTTCCAGGGAAACAGCGGCCCCGGGTCCAGCTTGCGCAGTGGGGCAATGTCGCTATGCCCGATGATGTTCTTGGGTTCGATACCGTTACGCTTGCTGATGTCCTTGAGCAGCACGATCAGCGACTGCACCTGCGCTTCGGAATACGGGTACCACACACGCCCTGTGGGCGTATCACGGAACCCAGGGTTGACGATTTCGATGCCGATGGAGCTGGAATTGAGCCAGGTGCGCCCCATCCACTCGCTTTCCCCCGCGTGCCAGGCACGCTGGCTTTCATCCACCAGCTTGTAGATGGTGCCTGAGGCGTCGTCGCCGATCAGGTAATGGCTGCTCACCTGGCCATGGGTCAGCAACGCCAGCGAGCGCTCAAGGTTGGTAGAGGTGTAATGCACGACAACGAACTGCACGCGGTTGTCGTGGTTCACCGAAGGGTGGCTGGTATTCAGCCGCGGGCCGCTGGCGCAACCGGCGAGCAGGAGAAACACAAAAGCGATAGACAAGGATTTCATGGCAGGAGCAGTACACTGAGAGACGATAATGCAACAGTGTAACGTAACGTAATTAGCCCGGCGGTCAAATTACAAAATGGAACATCTTTTATGCCACCTGCACTTGATTGCGTCCCGCTGCCTTGGCCCTGTAAAGCGCTTCATCGGCTCGCTTTAGGGCCAAGTCGCTGCGCTCGCCAGGTTGAAACTGTGCTACGCCCATGGACACCGTGATCGTCACCGGCTCGCCCTTGAAGTGGAACGGGCATGCCTCGATGGCCGCGCGCAATCCTTGAGCGACAGCCAAAGCATCCGCCAAGGCTGAGTCGGGCATCAGCAGCACAAACTCCTCACCGCCGAAACGCGCGATGAAGTCGGTGGGCCGCAGGCGCTTGCTCAGCACGTTGGCGATGATCTTGAGCACCTTGTCGCCCGCCAGATGACCGTAGCCATCATTGATGCGTTTGAAATGATCCAGGTCGAGCATCGCCAGCGACAAGCTGTTGCCGCGTTGATGCCAGGCGTTGACCTCGTGATCAAGGCGTTCGCTCCACGCTGCCCGGTTGGGCAGACCGGTCAGCGGATCGAGCAAGGCCTTCTGGCGCTGTACTTCCAGGTGCTCACGGTAGCCCTGGGCTTCCTGCTCCATGTTGGCCACTCGCTCAGCCAGGGTTTTGAGGCGCGCCGCCACTTCCTGCTCACGTTGGTCACGCTGCTGCTGATGCTCGTCCATGGTACCGAGCAAGCCTTCGAGATGGCTTTCGAGTACCTGCTTGAGGCTGTTCAGATCGGCGGCTTCCTGCACGCTGCTTTGCAACCCGTCGACCTGTTCACGAATCTGCGTATCCAGCTCTCGCGCGGCCAGGCTGCTATCGGCATGGCCCTCGCTGGCAACCTGCAGGTGGCCCTGAAATGCCTCAAGGCGCTCGTTGAGTTGCTTGAGATAAGCCTCGAACTCATGCTGGCCACTGTCGGTGATCGCCAGCATCAGCACCGCCAGGTCATCCAGGATCGGGATCAGTTCGTACCAATTCAAGCCGTGGGCAAGCCGTTCGCGCATGGCTTCGGCCTGGGGCCGGTGACGTTCAGGCAGGGACAGGTCTTCCAACAAGCCCAGTAACGTATCTTCAATGTGCTTGGCCACCGAGCTGTAGGACGGCTCAGGCGAGTCGGGCAGGGCGTATATCCCATCGGACTGCAGTTCGTCGGGCTCGGGAATTTCCAGCACCGGCGGGAGAGACAGGCTACCTATGCTGGTTTGATCCGGCGCGTCGACTTCAACCTGCGGCGCTTCAATAAAGGCGGCGAGCGCGCTTTCAGGGGCCGGCTCTTCTAACGGCGGCTCAGGGGCCTGCGCAGGTGAAACAATCGGGGCCGCTGGAGGCGGTGCCTCGAATGCGAAGGTGTCGCGGGCCGCTTCCACCAGGGCCGGCGCTACCGGTTCCGATGCGGGAGCGATGGCCGTTTGTGGTTGCGGTGCAAAGGCACGCAAGGCCTGGGTCAACTCTTCGGACTGTACGGGCTCCTGCGGCTCGGGCGAAGGTGGCGGCGCAGCGGGCTTTGACGGCGCCACCTGTGCGGTGGGCAGTGGCGCAGCGTCAACCTGCGGCGCATCACTTGATGCCTCCTTACTGCCAAACAGGCGCTGCAGCAGCCCAGGACCTGCGCGCGAGGCTTCGCTTTCAGGCTCCAGATTATTCAGCGCTTGCCCTTGCAGGCTGCTTAGCTCACTGAGCAACAGCGGTATCTCCCGCGCTTGGCCGACGCGGCTATCGAGCTGTTTGGCAAAGGCTTTCAGCGGGCGGGCCACCTCGCGGGGCAACGCAAGCTTTTGCAGCTGGGCAACCAGGGCCGTGAGTGCGGTGCTGATCTGGTCAACCCGGGTTTCGCGGCGCTGCTCGGAATCCAGCACAGCCTTTTCCAGGCGCGGCAACAGCGCGGCGAGGGCTGCGTCCATGTCGTCCGTACGCACCACATCACGCATTTCTTTCATGCATTGATCAACGGCGCGGTCAGTTCCTTCAGCCGCCAGCGTGCTGCGTACCAGGCCGCGGCGCAGCAGGTCGAGGCGGGCGGCCCAGCGGCGTTCGAGCTTGTCTTGTTGCTCTATGCTCTTGAGGTATTTCTCTTTCCAGCGCTGGGCGTCGTCGCTCATGCAAGAGGTCCGCGAGGGCCTGGGCTCAACGCGGGTAATGCATCAGCGGTAAGCGAACCCGGCAGACGAATCTCTACCGCGACGGGCAGGTGATCGGAAATGGGCTGCGCCAGCACTCGCACACTTTCCAGTGTAAGGCTCGGGCTGAGCAGGATGTGGTCAAGGCAGCGCTGCGGGCGCCAGCTGGGAAATGTGGCTTCGACTTGCGGGGCCAACAGGCCCAGGTCGCGCAGCGGGGAATTCTGCAACAGGTCGTTGGCATGGGTGTTCATGTCCCCCATCAACACCTGGTGCTTGTAGTTACCAATCAGGTCACGCACATAGGCAAGCTGCAGGTTGCGGGTACGCCCACCGAGTGCCAGGTGCATCATCACCACCACCAAGGCTTCAGGACCTTCACCGAAACGCACGAGGATCGCACCGCGGCCTTTCGGCCCCGGCAACGGGTGATCCTCGATGGCGGTCGGCTTCAAGCGGCTGAGCACACCATTACTGTGCTGTGCCAGGCGCCCCAGGTTGCGGTTGAGCTGCTGATACCAATACGGGAACGCGCCGAGCTGGGCAAGATGCTCCACCTGATTGATGTAGCCCGAGCGCAGGCTACCGCCGTCAGCCTCCTGCAAGGCGACCAGGTCGAAGTCGCTGAGCAGGTCGCCGATCTTTTGCAGGTTACCGGTACGCCCCTTGTGCGGTAGAACGTGCTGCCAGCCACGGGTGAGGTAGTGCCGGTATTTCTCGGTACTGTTGCCCACCTGAATGTTGAAGCTGAGCAGGCGCAAGCGGCTGTCTGCCGGCAGGCCCGTGGCTTGCAGGTGGTGTTCGTTGACCTGCGGCTCGTGCAAGCCAACGACGCGTTCGGTACCCCAGCGGCGCATGGCGGGCCCCTTACTTGGCTGCGCGTTCTTTGGCGATCAGTTGGTCGGCAACATTGAGGACCGCTTCAGGACCACCGGCAGTGCCCAGGTCGAAACGGTACTTGCCGTTGACGATCAGGGTTGGAACGCCTTGCACACCGTACTTCTGCGCGAGTTCCTTGGCCTGCTTGATCTGGCCCTGGATGGCGAAGGAGTTGAACGTTGCCAGGAACTTGTCCTTGTCCACGCCCTGGGTGGCGACGAAGTCAGCCATTTCGTCCGGCTTGGTCAGGCGCTTGCCCTGTTTCTGGATCGCTTCGAAAACAGCGTTGTGTACTTTGTGTTCCACGCCCATGGCTTCGAGGGTCAGGAACAGTTGGCCGTGGGCATCCCATGGGCCACCGAACATGGCGGGAAGGCGACGGAAGTTAACGTCCTTGGGCAGTTTTTCAACCCATGGGTTGATGGTCGGCTCAAAAGCGTAGCAATGCGGGCAGCCATACCAGAACAGCTCCACCACTTCGATTTTGCCGGGTACCGACACCGGTACAGGGTTAGCCAATTCAACGTAGGTTTTACCGGCTTCAAGCGGCACATCGGCTGCTTGCGCGGTCATGCCGAAGAGGCTGGCAGTGACGAGAGCGGCGCTGAGGATCAGATTACGCATGCTTTACTCCTGGACAAATAAAGTCGCCTCACGCGACCTTTGTTGTGACAGGTCTACGCGGGCATGAGTTCGTTAGTGTAACGGCAGCGGCCACAAAAAAGGGCGGCCTGAGCCACCCTTTTTATGCTTGCATCGCGGGATTAATCGAGCGTTAACGTCGAGCCCGGTCAGTGCAGGCCCTGGATATAACTGGAGAGGGCTGCGATGTCTTCGTCGCTCAGCTTGCGAGCGATGGTGCGCATGGTCATTGCATCGCCATCATTGGCCCGGCCGGCTTCTTCTTTACGGAAGTCAGTCAACTGCTTGGCGATGTAGGTGGCGTGCTGGCCGCTCAGGTGCGGGAAGCCAGCGGCGGCGTTGCCTGCGCCATTTGGCGAGTGGCAACCGGTGCAGGCTGGCAAGCCTTTTTCCAGGTCACCGCCACGGAACAGCTTTTCTCCGCGAGCGACCAATTTAGGATCAGCAGCTCCCACACTGCCTTTCTGGCTGGCAAAATACGCCGCGAGGTCCGCCAGGTCCTGATCGTTGAGATTGGTCAGCATGCCGGTCATTTCCAGCACTGTGCGCTTGCCGTCCTTGATGTCGTGCATCTGCTTGCTCAGGTAACGTTCACCCTGGCCGGCCAGTTTGGGGAAGTTCGGCGCCGGGCTGTTGCCATCCGGCCCGTGGCAGGCACCACATACGGCGGCTTTCGCTTGACCGGCAGTGGCATCACCTTTGACGGGGCCCTCTGCAGCGACGGCAGCGCCTGTGATGCCCAAGGTCAACAGCAGACTCACGATCAGTTTGTTCATCAGCTAATCCAACTACGGCTAAGGGTTTAAGAGTTATCTACCGGGTTTACTCACCGCCAACTCAATGACGGCCTGGTAATCCTCAGTACTGCAGTCCATGCACAAACCACGCGGCGGCATTGCCTTGAAACCCTGGGTCACGCGCTGCATCAGCGTGACCACACAAACACGGTTGTACAGCGCTTGTGGATCCTGTGTAGCCTGAGCGCCATAAAGCGGGTTCAGGACACCAAAAGCGGCAACCATTGAGGCCATACATCGACCTTTTCAGGGTTTGAGAGCGTTTTGCGTTCTAATGCGCAATAAAGGTCTTTCGCTCCCGTGAGCTTCATCCTTCGCTGGGACAAAGCACACACAAAATCTGCGGCATTATATACTGGCGCTACTGAAACGGAAACGACACCGCTTGCCGCACCCTTTTTCGGCACCGCCCACATCGGAAATCTCATGCAACTCAAGAATCCCATCCTCGGCCTGTGCCAACAGTCCACGTTCATGCTCAGCGCCGCCAAAGTGGACCAATGCCCCGATGACGAGGGCTTTGAAGTCGCCTTTGCCGGCCGCTCCAACGCTGGCAAATCCAGCGCACTGAACACCTTGACCCACGCCAGCCTGGCGCGCACCTCGAAAACCCCGGGTCGCACGCAACTGCTCAATTTCTTCAAGCTAGACGATGATCGGCGTCTGGTCGACCTGCCGGGCTACGGTTATGCAAAAGTACCTATCCCGCTGAAGCTGCACTGGCAGCGTCACCTTGAGGCTTACCTGGGTGGCCGGGAGAGTTTGAAGGGTCTGATTCTGATGATGGACATCCGCCATCCGATGACTGACTTCGACCTGCTGATGCTCGACTGGGCCGTCGCCAGCGGCATGCCGATGCACATCCTGCTGACCAAGGCCGACAAGCTCACCTACGGCGCAGCCAAGAACACGCTGCTCAAAGTGCAGTCCGACATCCGTAAGGGCTGGGGCGATACGATCACTATCCAGCTGTTCTCGGCGCCGAAGCGCATGGGCCTGGAAGAGGCTTACACCGTGCTGGCCGGCTGGATGGAATTGGCGGACAAAGGCGCAGAAGCTACCGAGTAACTTTTCTGCGGGCAAAAAAAACCCCGGACTTCGTATGGGGAGGGAAGTTCGGGGTCCAAGTTCCGGACCGCTAGGGCGGGGTCCAGATATCTGCCAACACTTAACACAACATAGGAGCATTGAAGGGCTTCACCACCCATTCAGTAACTCTGAGTGGCAGTTCACAGGTTAAGTTCCGGCAGCTCCAAAAAACTATTGGAAATAACTGACGGCGATTTGCGCTCTAAAGCACTGCGCCAGCACCCTCGGTGTTGGCGCAGCTCTGCAATCAGTGCGCTTCGTCCCAGTTATCGCCCACGCCCACATCCACCACCAACGGTACGTCCAGTTGGGCTGCAGCACTCATATGTTCGCGAATCTTCTCGCTGACTTGTGGGACCAGGTCCTCACGCACCTCCAGCACCAATTCATCGTGCACTTGCAGGATTACCTTGGCATCCAGGCCCGACTCGGTCAGCCAGTTATCCACCTGCACCATGGCTTTCTTGATGATGTCCGCCGCCGTGCCCTGCATGGGCGCGTTAATGGCTGTGCGCTCTGCCGCAGCGCGCTCCTGAGGCTTGTTGGAGTTGATATCCGGCAAGTACAGGCGCCGCCCGAAGAAGGTTTCCACATAGCCTTGGTCCGCTGCCTGGGCACGCGTGCGCTCCATGTATTCGCGAACACCTGGATAGCGGGCGAAGTACACATCGATGTAAGCCTTGGCGGTCTTGGTATCGACGCCGATGTCCTTGCCGAGCTTCTGGGCACCCATGCCGTAGATCAGGCCGAAGTTGATCGCCTTGGCACTGCGGCGCTGGTTGGACGTGACTTCAGCCAGCTCAACCTTGAATACCTCGGCAGCCGTGGCGGTGTGCACGTCCAGATCGTTTCGAAAGGCGTTCATCAGCCCTTCGTCCTTGGACAGGTGCGCCATGATCCGCAGCTCGATCTGGGAATAGTCCGCCGCCAGCAGCTTGTAGCCCTTGGGCGCGACAAACGCCTGGCGAATCCGCCGCCCTTCGGCGGTGCGCACCGGGATGTTCTGCAGGTTCGGGTCGCTGGAGGACAAGCGCCCGGTTGCCGCTACCGCCTGATGGTAAGACGTATGAATGCGCCCGGTGCGAGGGTTGATCTGCTCCGGAAGGCGGTCGGTGTAGGTACTTTTGAGCTTGCTCATGCTGCGGTACTGCATCAGCACCTTGGGCAACGGAAAATCATCTTCGGCCAGTTTGGCCAGCACTTCTTCGGCGGTGGAAGCCTGCCCCTTGCCGGTCTTTTTCAACACCGGCATCCCCAGCTTCTCGTAGAGAATCGCCCCAAGCTGCTTGGGTGAGCCAAGGTTGAATTCTTCACCGGCGATCTCGAAGGCCTGGCGCTCCAGCTCGACCATCTTGTTACCCAGCTCGATGCTCTGGATGCCCAGCAGCTCCTTGTCCACCAATGCGCCCTGGCGCTCGATGCGTGCCAGTACCGGCACCAACGGCATCTCGATATCCGTCAGCACACTGGCCAGGCTCGGGATCGCGGCCAGCTTTGCGTGCAGCTCCTGATGCAGGCGCAAGGTCACATCGGCATCTTCGGCCGCGTAAGGGCCAGCCTGTTCAAGGGCAATCTGGTCGAATGTCAGCTGCTTGGCGCCCTTGCCGGCAATGTCCTGGAAGCTGACCGTGTCGTGGTCCAGATACTTTTTCGCCAGGCTGTCCATGTCATGGCGGGTCGCCGTGGAGTTCAGCACGTAGGATTCGAGCATGGTGTCGAAGGCGATGCCACGCACAGTGATGCCCTGTGCAGGGTCGCCACCGATGGCGCAGTTGGCGAGGATGTTCATATCGAACTTGGCGTGCTGGCCAACCTTGAGTTTGGTCGGGTCTTCCAGCAGCGGTTTCAAGGCCAGCAGCACGGTGTCCCGATCCAATTGATCCGGCGCGCCGATATAGGAATGGGTCAGCGGGATGTAGGCGGCTTCATGGGGCTGCACAGCAAACGAGACCCCAACCAATTGCGCCTGTTGAGCGTCAATGCCGGTGGTTTCGGTATCAAAGGCAAACAACGGCGCATCGTTGAGTTTTTTCAGCCACACGTCGAAGGTGGCCTGGTCCAGGACGGTGGTGTAAACCGCCTCTACCGGTACCGATATAACGGCCTCGACCGGCGTTTCGGCGGCAGGTGCAACCTCGCTCGCCGACTTGAGCTCCACACGCTTGGCATCGCGCTGGATCTCGTCGTACCAGCTCTTGAACTCAAGCAGCGTGTACAGCTCCAGCAGCTTTTCGCGATCCGGCTCGATCAGGTGCAGGTCATCCAGGCCCACGTCCAGTGGCACATCGATCTTGATCGTCGCCAACTGATAGGACAGGAATGCCATCTCCTTGTGCTCTTCAAGCTTGGCTGGCAGGGTTTTGGCCCCGCGGATAGGCAGCGTCGGCACAATATCCAGCTGCTCATAAAGCTCTTTGAGGCCGCCATTCACTCCCACCAACAAGCCCGAGGCGGTCTTCGGCCCAATACCCGGGACGCCTGGGATGTTGTCGGACGAATCGCCCATCAACGCCAGATAGTCGATGATCTGCTCGGGAGCGACGCCGAATTTCTCCTTTACGCCCTCAACGTCCATCGAGCTACCGGTCATGGTGTTGACCAAGGTAATGTGCCCGTCCACCAGCTGTGCCATGTCTTTATCGCCGGTCGAAATCACCACCGGGCGGCTGGCGGCCGCGCTGCTGCGGGCCAGGGTGCCGATCACGTCGTCAGCCTCGACGCCTTCGACGCACAGCAACGGGAAGCCCAGGGCGATCACGCTTTGATGGAGCGGCTCGATTTGCAGGCGCATGTCATCGGGCATACTCGGGCGGTTGGCCTTGTACTCGGCGTACATCTCATCGCGAAAGGTCCCACCCTTGGCGTCGAACACCACCGCGAACGGGCTGTCCGGGTACTGCTTGCGCAGGCTTTTGAGCATGTTCAACACGCCCTTGACCGCACCGGTCGGCAGGCCTTTGGAGGTGGTCAACGGTGGCAGCGCGTGGAAGGCGCGGTACAGATAAGAAGAACCGTCCACCAGGACGAGGGGCGCTTGGCTCATGAGCAGGATCAACCTTTTCGGCGGGTCAGGCGCTAGAATAGCCGGACCAATGAAAACAAAGGGACAAGGTTATCATGCGTACATTCAATCGCCTGCTGTTGACCGGTTTGATTGCACTCGCTCCGATGGCTGCCATGGCGGCAGACGATGCCCCTTCGGCAGACCCGGAAGTTACCATTCGCACGGAAGGCGACAAGACTATCCAGGAGTATCGCCAGAACGGCTTCCTGTACGCCATCAAGGTTACCCCGAAGGGCGCTCCACCTTATTTCCTGGTGCGCGCTGACGGAACCGATGCGAACTTCATCCGCTCTGACCAGCCGGATATGCTGATCCCGTCATGGAAGATCTTCGAATGGAAATGATTTCTTAATTTTAACCGGCGCTGCTAAGCCAGCGCCCGTAACGGCAGTTTTAACCATGTCTGTGTTCACCCCCCTGGCTCGGCCCGAGCTGGAAACCTTTCTCGCCCCTTATGGGCTCGGCCGCCTGCTTGATTTCCAGGGGATTGCCGCTGGCAGCGAAAACACCAATTTCTTTATCAGCCTGGAGCAGGGTGAGTTTGTCCTGACCCTGGTTGAGCGCGGCCCCGTGGCAGAAATGCCGTTCTTCATCGAACTGCTCGACGTGCTCCACGACGCCGACCTGCCGGTGCCGTACGCCTTGCGTACCACCGACGGCATCGCTTTGCGCGAACTCAAGGGCAAACCCGCCTTGCTGCAACCGCGCCTGGCCGGCAAGCACATCAAGGACGCCAACGCCCAACATTGCGCCCAGGTCGGCGGCCTGCTCGGCCACCTGCACTTGGCGACTCAGGGCGAAAAAGTGCTGGAGCGCAAGACCGACCGCGGGCTGGACTGGATGCTCAGTGAGGGCGCGCAGCTGATTTCACACCTCAACGACGCGCAGCAGCGCCTGTTGCAGGACGCGTTGAGCGAGATCGAAACCCACAAGGCTGACATCCTCGGCCTGCCACGGGCCAACGTTCACGCCGATCTGTTTCGCGACAATGCGATGTTCGAAGGCACGCACTTGACGGGCTTGATCGACTTCTACAACGCCTGCTCGGGGCCGATGCTCTACGACGTGGCGATTGCCTTGAATGACTGGTGTTCGGACGCCGATGGCGCGATCGACGGGCAACGCGCCCGGGCGCTGCTGGGGGCTTATGCAGGGCTGCGACCGTTTACTGCGAAGGAAGCCGAGCTATGGCCGACCATGCTGCGCGTGGCGTGCGTACGGTTCTGGTTGTCACGGTTGATCGCGGCGGAGTCGTTTGCCGGGCAGGATGTTCTTATTCACGATCCCGCTGAGTTCGAGCACCGCCTGCTGCAACGCCAGCAGGTCACTGTGCATCTGCCGTTCGCCCTGTAACCTGCCCCTGTAGGAGCGAGGCAGTACGGCGCTATAGCGATTCCAGGCAACCGGCCAGGTCATTGCCCAACTTTTCCAGCACCTGCTCATAGCCCTGCGCCGTAGCCGGGGTATAGCCACCCAGCGCATCCAGCTCCGCCAGCTTCACCGGCAACCCAGCAACCAATGTCTCGGCCAAACGCGGGCGCAGCGGCGGCTCGCTGAACACACAGGTCTTACCCACCTCCTGCAAGCGCGTACGCATCGCCGCCACATGCTGGGCGCCTGGCTGCACCTCGGCGGCCACGCTGAACACGCCGGCGTGCTTGAGGCCGTAAGCCTCTTCGAAGTAATCGAAGGCTTCGTGGAACACGAAGTAAGGCTTGCCTTCGACACCCGCCAAACGCTTTTTCAAGCGTGCATCCAGCGCGTCCAGGCGCTCACCAAAAGCTTTGGCGTTGCTCTGATAACGCTCGGCGTTCACTGGATCAGCCGCACTGAGGTCCGCAGCCATGCGCGTGGCAATTACTCGTGCATTGACTGTCGACAGCCACAAGTGTGCATCGACGCTGCCTGGGCGATGATCGTGATCATGGTCGCTGGCTTCGTCAGCGTGAGAGTGGCTATCTTCGCCGAAAATGCGCAGTTTCATGCCCGGCAGGTCCTGCACCGCCACGGTATTGGCCGTACGGCCTTTCAACACGCGCGGCAAAAAGGTTTCCATGTCCGGTCCGATCCAATACAACAGGTCCACCGACTGCACGCGCCGTACGTCGGATGGGCGCAATGCGAAGTTATGCGGCGACGCCCCCGGCGGCAGCAATACCTCCGGAACCGCCACACCGTCCTGCACCGCCGCGGCAATCAGTTGCAACGGCTTGATGCTGGTCAGCACCTTCACATCGGCCTGAGCGGCGCCCGCAACGAACAAACTGGTGACAAATACGACAAAAACGGGAAAAAGTCGGGACACGATGACCACTCAATGGCGTAGGAACGGGTAACATAATAACGTCTCTATCAAATATCTGTCGCCGCTCATGCCTAAAACACCGCTTGCCAGCCGTCCCCACGACCACTCTCACTGCGTGCACACCGCATTGTCAGAGGCCGATACCCTGTGCGCACAAAAAGGCTTGCGCCTGACCGCCTTGCGTCGCCGGGTGCTGGAGTTGGTGTGGCAGAGCCACAAACCGCTGGGCGCGTACGACATTCTTGGCGTACTCAGCGAACAGGACGGCCGCCGCGCTGCACCACCTACCGTGTACCGCGCACTGGATTTCCTGCTGGAAAATGGCTTGGTTCACCGTATCGCCTCGCTCAACGCGTTTGTCGGTTGCAACCACCCGGAGCACGCGCATCAGGGCCAGTTCCTGATCTGTCGCGAGTGCCACGCGGCCATCGAGCTTGAACAAAAAAGCATCAGTGACGCCATTATCCAAAGCTCTGCCGACGTCGGCTTCAAGGTCGAGGGGCAAACGGTTGAAGTGGTCGGCCTGTGCGCGGGCTGCCAGGGGGCTTGATGAGCAACGCGTTGATCCGTCTGGAGCAGGTCGGCGTCACGTTCGCCGGGCAGAACGTGCTGGAAAACATCGCGCTGAGCGTGGAGCCGGGGCAAATCGTCACGTTGATCGGCCCCAATGGCGCAGGCAAGACCACCCTGGTGCGCGCCGTGCTTGGCCTGCTCAAGCCCGACAGCGGCAGTGTATGGCGCAAGCCCAAACTGCGCGTGGGCTATATGCCGCAAAAACTGCATGTGGACCCGACCCTGCCGCTGTCCGTATTGCGCTTCCTGCGCCTGGTGCCCGGTGTCGACCGCGCCCGTGCACAGGCCGCACTCAAGGAAGTCGGCGCCGAGCAGGTGATCGACAGCCCGGTGCAAAGCATCTCCGGCGGCGAAATGCAGCGCGTGCTGCTGGCCCGCGCCTTGTTGCGCGAGCCAGAGTTGCTGGTGCTCGATGAGCCCGTACAAGGTGTCGACGTCGCCGGCCAGGCCGAGTTGTACAGCCTGATCACCCGCCTGCGCGACCGCCATGGCTGCGGCGTGCTGATGGTCTCCCATGATCTGCACCTGGTGATGAGCACCACCGACCAGGTGGTCTGCCTCAACCGCCACGTGTGCTGCTCCGGCCACCCGGAACAGGTCAGTGGCGACCCGGCGTTCGTGGAACTGTTCGGCAAAAACGCCCAGAGCCTGGCGATCTACCACCATCATCACGACCACGCCCATGACCTGCATGGTGCCGTTGTCGATACTCCCCACGTTCATGGAGATAGCTGCAAGCATGGCTGATTTTCTGCTCTACGCCCTGCTGGCAGGCTTGGCTCTGGCACTGGTGGCGGGCCCGCTGGGCTCGTTTGTGGTCTGGCGGCGCATGGCCTATTTCGGTGACACCTTGTCCCATGCAGCGTTGCTGGGCGTGGCCATGGGCTTTCTGCTGGACGTGAGCCCGACCATCGCCGTGACCGTGGGCTGCCTGCTGCTGGCGGTACTGCTGGTGACCTTGCAACAACGCCAGCCGCTGGCCTCCGACACCCTGCTGGGCATCCTCGCGCCAAGCACCCTGTCCCTGGGCCTGGTGGTATTGAGCTTCATGCATGAAGTGCGCATCGACCTGATGGCCTACCTGTTCGGCGACCTGCTGGCGATCAGCCCGACTGATCTGGCCTGGATCCTCGGCGGCAGCGCTGGCGTACTGGTGTTGTTGGTGGCCCTGTGGCGCCCGATGCTGGCGATCACCGTGCATGAAGAACTCGCCCGGGTTGAAGGCTTGCCCGTCGCGGGGCTGCGCATGGCTCTGATGTTGCTCATCGCCGTGGTGATCGCTGTCGCGATGAAGATAGTCGGCGTATTGTTGATCACGTCGCTGCTGATCATTCCCGCCGCCGCCGCACAGCGTCATGCCCGCTCACCGGAGCAGATGGCAATCGGCGCCAGCCTCTTGGGAATGTGTGCAGTGTGCGGGGGCCTGGCGCTGTCCTGGTTCAAGGACACGCCAGCCGGGCCGTCGATTGTGGTTACGGCGGCCGCCCTGTTTCTGCTGAGTTTTGTCCTGCCCCGTCGAGGGGTGTAGACTTGCTCGCTTTTTGCGCAAATAGAGAGTCGCAGGAATGAAGCCGTTCACCTCCCGTTATCTGCTCCTTGCCGCATTTTCCCTGCTGCTGGGTGCCTGTCAAAGCACGCCGCCCGCTGCCCCCGAGGCCCCGGACGCACGCGCTGTGGCCATCGCGCAGCTGGAGCAAAACCTGGCCAGCAGCGAGCTGGCAACCGCCGAAGACCAACTTGCGGCGTTGCAGGCCCAGTCCCCCAACGATCCCGCACTTGAGGCCTATCAGCGTCAACTGGCCGAAGCCTACCTGCAGCGCAGCCAGATCGTGCTGCAAAAAGGCGATGTCAACGCCGCCGCCACCGCCCTGAGCCGGGCCCGCGCACTGATGCCAAAAGCCCCGGCACTGACCGGTGGCGTCAACAGCGCTATCAGCCATGCGCGCAAGGCCGAGCTGGATCAGGCAGAAGCCGCGTTGAAAGCCGCCGAAGCCAAGCCTGCGGCCAAGGTCATCGACCCCGCAGCGCCGAGCACCACCGTGGCGCTGAACCTCGCGGATGTCGAAGACATGCGTCATCAGTTGGATGCCATCGCCACCGACGTGGTGAATTACCAGTGCGATGTCAGCATCCAGGTGCCACGCACCCAGGATTACCCGTGGCTGGCCACATTGCTGACCAAACGGGTGAAGCGAATTGATTCGGGGTATGACCTGAAGATTCACCGGCAGATTCTGAAACACATTCCGGCGCAGGTTGTGCTGATACCGCGCAAGGCGGACTAAAAGCATCGCAGGCAAACCAGCTCCCACATTTGAAGGGTGAACACATTCAAGTGTGGGAGCTGGCTTGCCTGCGATGACGATCTAACAAACAACCGATAATTTAAGCCGGAATCGCCTTGGATTTCGGCTCCCGCTCCCAAACCCGATGCTGTGCAATCGCCGCAAAGAAGGCCTTGAACGCCTTGGCATCCGCGCCCACGATCAACCCCGCATCCGCTTCCAGCTTCAACAAGTCCAGCAACGGTTTCACATCACTGGCCACCGCAATCGCCTTGAGGTGCTTGTACGCCTCCAGTACGTAATGCAACGCCACGCCATCGCCGCTCAGCGCCTTCACCGACTCTTTGCCGCCCGGAATAAACACCGCGTCGAACGCAATGGACGGCATACCTTCCATCGAGGCGTCGACCGGCAGCGTCTTGCCCTGCGCGGTGGTCACAGGCGCCGAAGTAGGCCCCAGCAACTTGGCATGCGCGCCTTCAGCTTCCAGCGCTGCCTTTAGCGCATCAATTGCCGCACCATCAACGCCGTTAGCCGCCAGAATCGCCACTTTGCGCGTCTTGATATCGCCAGACAGCAAATTCACCTGGCTCAATGCCGGTGATTCCTTCAGCGATGTTTCACGTGCAGGCACTGTGCCCTTGGTCGGCGCCGGCAAGCCCAGGTTCTGCGCCACGCGCTTGGCCAGTTCCAGGTCAATGTTGGCCAGGATCTCGTTGACTTGGCGCGCCCGGATAAACTCGCGCTCAACCTTGCCCAACTCGAAGCTGTAGGCCGCGATGATGTGCTCTTTCTCGTGGTGGCTCATGCTGTTGTAGAACAACGTGGCCTGGGAGAAATGGTCGCCGAACGACTCGCTGCGCTCGCGCACCTTATTGGCATCGACGCGCTCGTAGTAGGACTCGAAACCTCCATCGGCAGGACCGGCAGGCGTTTCTTTCGGCCAGCCACCATCAATCGAGTTCGGCTCGTACGAGGCCCGCCCTTTATCGATCACGGTGCGATGTTGAGCGTCGCGCTGGCCGTTATGGAAAGGCACCACCGGGCGGTTGATCGGAATCTCATGGAAGTTGGGGCCGCCCAATCGACTGATCTGCGTATCCGTGTAGGAAAACAAGCGGCCTTGCAGCAGCGGGTCGTTGGTAAAGTCGATGCCCGGCACAATATGGCCAGGGCAAAACGCGACCTGCTCGACTTCAGCGAAGAAGTTATCCGGGTTACGGTTGAGCACCATCTTGCCCAGCGGCGTGATCGGCACCAGCTCTTCAGGGATAATTTTGGTCGGGTCGAGCAAGTCGAAATCGAACTTGTGTTCGTCTTCTTCCGCCACGATCTGCACACCCAGTTCCCACTCGGGGTAATCGCCGCTCTCAATCGATTCCCACAGGTCACGGCGGTGATAGTCGGTGTCCTTACCGGCCAGCTTTTGCGCCTCGTCCCATACCAGGGAGCACGTGCCTACTTTTGGGCGCCAGTGAAATTTCACGAAGCTGGATTTACCTTCGGTGTTGATCAAGCGGAAGGTGTGCACACCAAAACCCTGCATGGCGCGCAGGCTTTTTGGAATCGCCCGGTCAGACATGGCCCAGATCACCATGTGCGCCGACTCCGGCTGCAACGACACGAAATCCCAGAAGGTGTCGTGTGCCGAGCCGCCGGTAGGAATCTCGTTGTGCGGCTCAGGTTTTACCGCGTGTACGAAGTCAGGAAACTTGATCGCATCCTGAATGAAAAACACCGGCATGTTGTTGCCCACCAGGTCGAAGTTGCCTTCGTCGGTGAAGAACTTCACGGCAAAACCGCGCACATCGCGCACGGTGTCGCCGGAACCGCGCGGGCCCTGCACCGTGGAAAAACGCGCGAATACCGGCGTTTTATGCTCGGGCGTACGCAGGAAACCGGCCTTGGTCAGCGCCGAATGGTCACCATAGCTCTGGAAATAACCATGGGCGCCGGTACCACGGGCATGCACGATGCGCTCAGGGATACGCTCATGGTCAAAGTGCGTGATCTTTTCACGCATGATGAAGTCTTCCAGCAGCGAAGGGCCACGGGCGCCGACTTTCAGGCTGTTCTGGTTGTCGGAAATCTTCACGCCCTGGTTGGTGCGCAGGGCCTGGCCGGTCGCATCGGAACGGAATTCTTCCAACGCCTGCAATTTGGCGTTGGTATTGCCTCGGTCCAGGGTATCAGTGCCCGCGACTTCACTCTTGGGCGGGGTGGCTGGCTTCTTGGTACTCATCAGTCAAAACTCCTTAGTCAAAGTGGCCAGAGCGGTCCCCGGCTCGTTTGAGCGAAACCCCAGGCACGGCACCCGGGAGATCGAATTGCTTAAGTAGTGACTGACAGGGTTTTGCGCCGTTCCTTTTTTATGACCTTTGGTCTCGTTATTGCCAAATCGCTGGATGGATACGAAATAAATGCTAAGAAACACTAGATGGACAGGCTAAAATGCGCGCCCGGCTAACCGCTGATCCCTTTTCAATGCGCCCCACAAGGTTCGCTACGTGATCGAGTTTCAAAACGTCCATAAAACCTACCGCGTCGCCGGTAAGGATATCCCCGCACTGCACCCCACCAGCCTGCGCGTCGCCAATGGCCAGGTGTTTGGCCTGATTGGCCACTCGGGTGCGGGTAAAAGCACACTGCTGCGCCTGATCAACCGCCTGGAAGTACCCAGCGGTGGGCAGATCACGGTCGACGGTGAAGAAGTCACCGCCCTGGATGCCAACGGCCTGCGCCGCTTGCGCCAGCAAGTCGGGATGATCTTCCAGCACTTCAACCTGCTGGCGTCCAAGACCGTGGCCGACAACGTCGCTCTGCCACTGACGCTTGCCGGTGAATTGTCGCGCAAGGAGATCGACCAGCGCGTGGCTGAGCTGCTTGCTCGCGTCGGCCTGTCGGACCACGCCAGGAAGTACCCGGCGCAGTTGTCCGGCGGTCAGAAACAGCGCGTCGGTATTGCCCGCGCCCTGGCGACCAAGCCAAAGATCCTGCTGTGCGACGAAGCCACCAGCGCCCTCGACCCACAGACCACCGCGTCAGTCCTGCAACTGTTGGCCGAGATCAACCGCGAACTGAACCTGACCATCGTGCTGATCACCCATGAAATGGATGTGATCCGCCGCGTGTGTGACCAAGTTGCAGTGATGGACGCTGGCGTGATCGTCGAGCAAGGTTCGGTCGCCGATGTGTTCCTGCACCCAAAGCATCCGACCACCAAGCGTTTCGTTCAGGAAGCCGAACAGGTTGACGAAGGCGAGCAGCGCGACGACTTCGCCCACGTGCCGGGCCGTATCGTACGCCTGACGTTCCAGGGCGATGCGACCTACGCGCCATTGCTAGGTACCGTCGCTCGCGAAACAGGCGTGGACTACAGCATCCTGGCCGGTCGTATCGACCGCATCAAAGACATCCCTTACGGGCAACTGACCCTCGCCGTCACCGGCGGTGACATGGACGCCGCGTTTGCGCGCTTCACCGCCGCCGACGTTCACATGGAGGTCCTGCGCTGATGGACGTTTTCCTGAGCTTCTTTGCCAATATCGACTGGTCCGAAATCTGGCTCGCCACCGGCGACACCATGACCATGCTGTTCGGCTCGCTGTTCTTCACCGTGCTGTTGGGCCTGCCTCTGGGTGTGCTGCTGTTCCTGACCAGCCCGCGCCAGCTGTTCGAACAAAAAGGCCTGTACGCGCTGCTGTCGCTGATCGTGAATATCCTGCGCTCGCTGCCGTTCATCATCCTGTTGATCGTGATGATTCCGTTCACCGTCCTGATCACCGGTACATCGCTGGGCGTTGCCGGCGCGATCCCGCCGCTGGTCGTAGGTGCTACGCCATTCTTTGCGCGGCTGGTAGAAACGGCCCTGCGCGAAGTCGACCGCGGCATCATCGAAGCCACCCAATCCATGGGTGCAAGCACTCGCCAGATCATCACCAACGCCTTGTTGCCCGAGGCGCGCCCCGGCATTTTCGCGGCGATTACGGTGACGGCGATTACACTGGTTTCCTACACGGCCATGGCCGGTGTAGTCGGAGCTGGTGGCCTGGGTGACCTGGCAATCCGTTTTGGTTACCAGCGCTTCCAGACCGATGTGATGGTAGTCACCGTGGTAATGCTGTTGATCCTGGTGCAAATTCTGCAAACCGTCGGCGACAGGCTGGTGGTGCATTTTTCTCGAAAATAACGGCCATTGCCGGCTAACAGCCGGCAGATGCCCGAACAAGGAGCTTGCTGGATGAAAAAACTACTGGTTGCCTTCGCTGCCGTTGCCGCGTTTTCCGCCCATGCCGAGACGATCAAGATCGCTGCCTCGCCGGTGCCTCATGCGGAAATCCTCGAATTCGTGAAGCCTGCCCTTGCCAAAGAAGGTGTGGATTTGCAGGTCAAAGTTTTCACCGATTACGTGCAGCCAAACGTGCAAGTGGCTGAAAAACGCCTGGACGCCAACTTCTTCCAGCACCAGCCGTACCTGGATGAGTTCAACAAGGCCAAGGGCACTCACCTGGTGAGCGTTGGCGGCGTGCACCTGGAACCCCTGGGTGCCTACTCCAGCAAGTACAAGAAACTGGCCGACCTGCCTGACGGCGCCAACGTGGTGATCCCTAACGACGCCACCAACGGCGGTCGTGCGCTGTTGCTGCTGGCCAAGAACGGTCTGATCACCCTGAAGGACCCGACCAACATCCTGTCGACCATCAAGGACATCACCGGCAACGATAAAAAACTTAAGTTCCGCGAACTGGAAGCCGCCACCCTGCCACGCGTGCTGACCCAGGTCGACCTGGCGCTGATCAACACCAACTACGCCCTGGAAGCCAAGCTGGACCCATCCAAGGACGCCCTGGTCATCGAAGGCAGCGACTCGCCTTATGTGAACATTCTGGTGACCCGCGAAGACAACAAGGATTCGGACGCAGTGAAGAAGCTGGTTGCAGCTTTGCACACGCCTGAAGTGAAAAAATTCATCGAAGAGAAGTACAAAGGCGCGATCAAGCCGGCGTTCTGATGCCCCGATCTCCAACACACCGGAGATCAAAATGTGGGAGGGGGCTTGCCCCCTCCCACATTTGCTTTGTGTTGCCTGCTACTTGCGCTGTAGCAAGCCTGGTAACTGCGCTACCAGCTTCTGGTTGTTCAACGGCGCACGGATAAACCCACGCTGGGTACCGTCCGGGCCGATCAGCGCCAGGTTGCCGCTGTGGTCCACGGTGTAGTTCGGCTTGCTGGTATCTGCCGGAATGAAGGGGATGCTCACGGCATTCGAAACCTTCTGCACATCCTCAACATTCGCGCCGGTCAGGCCCTGGAATTGCGGGTCGAAGTAACCCAGGTACTGCTTGAGCTGGGCCGGAGTATCGCGGTTCGGATCGACGCTGACCAAAATCACCTGCAACTTATCCACAGCCTCTTTGGGCAGCTCGCTCTTGATCTGGCGCAGCTGGGCGAGGGTGGTCGGGCAGATATCCGGGCAGAAGGTGTAGCCGAAGAACAACAGGCTCCACTTGCCTTTCAATTCATTGGCCAGCACCGGCTGGCCGTCCTGGTTGGTCATGCTCACTGCGGGCAACTGGCGGCTTTGCGGCAGCAGGATGATGCCGGCGTCGATCAGCGCGGTGGGGTCACCCTGGCCTTTGCCCGAGAGCACTTTGTTGACGGTCAGGCCCATGATCAACGCCACCAGGGCCACGAGGATGAAGACGGTTTTTTGAGTTCGAGTCATAGGTTCAACAGTAAGTAGTGGTCTACGAGCAGGGCGATAAACAGCAACAGCAAGTACCAGATAGAGTACTTGAACGTGTTGATCGCCGCGTGCGGCTGGGTGCCACGGTACAGCACCCAGGCCCATTGCAGAAAGCGTGCGCCCAAAACCAGGGCGCAGGCCAGGTAGAGCACGCCACTCATATGGATGACATAGGGCATCAGGCTCACCGCCAGCAAAGCGAAGGTATATAGCAGGATATGCACCTTGGTGTAGTGCTCGCCATGGGTGACCGGCAACATGGGGATGTCGGCCTTGGCGTATTCCTCTTTGCGGTGAATGGCCAGGGCCCAGAAGTGCGGCGGGGTCCAGGCGAAGATAATCAGCACCAACAGCAGCGGCTCGGCACTCACATGCCCGGTGACGGCCACCCAACCCAGCAGCGGCGGTGCTGCCCCGGCGAGGCCACCGATGACGATATTTTGCGGGGTCGCTCGCTTGAGAAAGCCGGTATAGATCACCGCGTACCCGAGCAGCGACGCCAATGTCAGCCAGGCCGCCAGAGGGTTGGTGAACGCCAGCAGCAGCGCCAGGCCCGCCACCGCCAGCAACAACGCAAAGGCCAATGCTGCAGCGGGCGATACACGGCCCTCAGCCAGTGGCCGCTTATGGGTGCGCGCCATCAGCGCATCAATCCGCCGATCGACCACATGGTTAACCGCCGCCGCGCCGCCTGCACACAGGGCAATGCCCAGGTTACCGAACACCAGCACCGTCCACGGCACGCCAGCGCGAGTGGCCAGGAACATGCCCACCAGCGAGGTGATCAGCATCAGCACCACCACTTTGGGCTTGGTCAGCTCCAGATAGTCACGCCAGATTGCCCGATCGTGACCTGCGCCGATCAGGGTCGCCATGGCATCTCTCCTTTAAGGGTGATCAGGCCTGATACCTGTTTGCGCGGGACAAACCGCCAACCCAGCGGCAGTGGGTCGCGAACCCGGACCAGGCTCGTGCGGGCGTGGTAATTGACCAGCACCAGGCTCAGCAACAAGGCCGCTCCACCCGCGTTGTGACCCACCGCCACCGGCAGCGGCAGGCCGAACGCCACATTGCTCACACCCAGGCAGATTTGCGCAGACAGGGCGATCAGCAGCAAGCCCGCCAACCGCGTCATGCCCACTGCACGCAGTTGCCAGGCCAACCCCAATAGCACCAAGGTGACCAGTACCGCGCCGATGCGATGGGTCAGGTGGATCGCCGTGCGCGCCTCGCTATCAAGTTGGCCGCCCAGGTAATTGGGGCCGATATGCTGGGTCAGGTGAAAGCCATTGGCAAAATCCGCCGCCGGCCACCACTGGCCGTGGCAGGTCGGCAGGTCGACACAGGCCACGGCCGCGTAGTTGGAACTGACCCAACCGCCCAGCGCGATCTGCCCGATTACCAGTACCAGCCCCGCCGTTGCCCAATATTGCAGGCGCCTGGGCACGATCAGCGCCGGCAGCACGCCGGATAAACGCAGGGTCAGCAAAAACAGCAAGCTCAAGGTCGCAAAACCACCCAACAGGTGCCCGGTGACGACTTGTGGCCACAGCTTCAAGGTCACCGTCCACATGCCAAAGGCCGCCTGGGCGAACACCACCACCAATACAAACAATGGCAGCTTCACCGGATGGCCCGGGTCGCGTCGATGGCTCCACGCACGCGCCGCCAGCAGCGCGATCAGCAGACCCAGGGTGCCGGCGAAGTAGCGATGGGTCATTTCTGCCCAGCCCTTATCGGCCTCTACCGGCGTATCCGGAAAATGCAGTTCGGCGTGGGCCAACTGGGCTGCGCTTTGCGGCACGCTGATAAAGCCGTAGCAACCGGGCCAGTCCGGGCAGCCGAGCCCCGCGTGGGTCAGCCGGGTATAGGCGCCGAGCAGCACGACGATCAGCGCCAGCAAGGTGGCAAACAGCGCGAGGCGAAATCCAGGCTTGGCCATGACGGTGCCCCTATCCGATGTTCGACAGTTTCAGCAGCAGGCGCAGGTCGTTGAGCAAGTCCTTGCCCTTGACCTTGGCGTCGTAGCGCAGCACCAGGTTGCCGTGGGGGTCGACGATCCACAGTTGAGCCTCGCCGGGCGCCGCGGCGTTCCTGGCAAAGGTCGACACATCCAGCGGGTAGCGCTGCAGTTGTGGGTATTCAGCCTTGAGCTTGGCCTCGTAGTCGGTGCTCAGCGGTTGCGCAGCCGCCAGGGCATGATTGGCGCGGGACGCATCACGGCCAAGGCTGATTTGCAGTTGGCGCGCCAGGTACACCAGTTGTTGGCAATCGCCGGCGCAGGCGGTAGGTGCGGTGACCAACAGTTGCCAACGACCTTCAGCGGCCTGCACGCCGATATCGGCACGGGTCTGGCCGTTGCCGATCAGTTCACCGTGATAGCTGCGGCTGTCCGGCACCCAGAACTGCAACTTGTACATGAAGGTGGCCAGCGCCATCGGACCGATCACCATCATGAGGATCAAAATCAGCTGCCAGCGCCCTTTGCGCCGGTCCGGCGTTTCAGACGTGCTGGGTGGATTCATGGCCGCTCCCATGGGGCTTCTCCTTTTTGTTGTGCCATCCGAGGTAGAGGTAAAGCACCAGCAACGCCAGTGCCATGGCGAACCACTGCACGGCGTAGGCCAAGTGTTTTTCCGGGCCCATGGCAACGATTGGCCAGGTGGTTTCGTACGTACCGGGGCCCGCTTCGGCACGTAGTTCGTAGGCAAAGCCGCCGCGCCCCAGCTCGTCCCACAGCGCGGCGGGATGCAGTGCGGTGAGCAAACGTGGCCATTGCGCGCTGGCAGGGTCGGCATGCAGTTGGAAGGTCTCGCCGGGGGCGACGTACACCCAGGCGTCAAGATTCAATGCCTGTTCAGGCGTGGAGAAGGCCGGCGGCGTGCGCCGGTCCGGCCACGGCAACCAGCCGCGATTAAGCAACAGCCACAGGCCGCTAGCCTGGTCCTGAAAGGGTTGCAGCAGCTCGACACCCGCCTTGCCGTCACGCATACGGTTATCCAGCAATACGCTGTGCGCAGCGTCTAATTGCCCGCGAAGATGGACGCGGCGAAAGGCAGGGTCGGCCATATCATTGAGCTGCGCGCTGCTGATCGGCTCGGCAGCGCGGCGCTCGGCATAACGCTCCACCAGCAGCTGTTTTTCATGCCCACGGGACAGTTGCCAGAACCCCAGGCTCACCATGAGCGGCAGCAACACCAGCACCACCAGCGTCGGCGCGATACCTGGACGAAAGCGCTGCATGGCACTGGCTATACTGGATCTCATCGCCCCTCCCTCTGTAGCCCTGGAGCCAGACCATGCTCAAAGCAGCCATTGCCATGATGCTGATCGCGACTGTCGTGAGCCTGTTCAGTGGCCTGTTCTTCCTGGTCAAGGACGAGGGCAACTCCAACCGCCTCGTCACTGCCTTGACCGTGCGTGTGGTACTGGCCGTGATCACCGTGGGCTTGATCGCCTGGGGCTTTTTCAGCGGCCAACTGGTCTCTCATGCGCCTTGGTAATCCGCCTCACAGCACATAAACAAAGAAAAACAACCCGATCCACACCACGTCCACAAAGTGCCAATACCAACTGGCCGCCTCGAAGCCGAACTGGTGCTCGGCGTTGAAATGCCCACGCAGGATGCGCATCAGCATCACGAATAAAATGATGGTGCCGATGGTTACGTGGGCGCCGTGAAAGCCCGTCAGCATGAAGAACGTGGCGCCGTATACCCCTGAACCCAGAGTCAGGCCCAGTTCTTTATAGGCGTGGATGTACTCCTCGGCCTGGAACCCGAGAAACGCCAGGCCCAGCAGCACGGTGATCGCCAGCCAGATCTTCAGCGCACCCCGATGGCCTTTACGCAGGGCATGGTGGGCGATGGTGATGGTCACGCTGGAACTCACCAGCAGGATGGTATTCACCAACGGCAGGCCCCACGGGCTGATGGTGCCTTCAGGCGCAGGATAGAGCTTGGGGTCAGGGTTATTGAGCAAGGGCCAGGCGAACTCGAAGTTCGGCCACAGCATATGCGCAACGCCTTTAGAGCCCTCACCTGCCAGCCACGGCGCCGACATGTGCCGCACATAAAACAGTGCACCGAAGAACGCGATAAAGAACATCACCTCCGAAAAGATGAACCAGGTCATGCCCCAGCGAAACGAGCGGTCCATTTGCGCGCTGTACAGCCCGGCGCGACTTTCCTTGATCACCGCACCGAACCAGCCAAACAGCATGTAGGCCAACAACAGGCCGCCCACGAAAAAGATCCACGGCCCGTGGGATTCGGGGCGCGCAGCCTTCAAGTCGTTGAACCACACCGCCAGGCCGTACACGGTGACCAGCAGGCCAATCGTGGCAATTATCGGCCATTTGCTTTGCGCTGGTACGTAGTACGTATCATGAGTCGACATGTATTCGCTCTCCTGATTGAGGGGGCAAACAGTAGCTAGCCCCCGGTCCTCGCGGCCACCGGCGGTTGGCGCGCAGTGATATCGAACAGCGTGTACGCCAGGGTCAAATGCTTCACATCCTTGGGCATCGCGCGGTCGACGATAAAACGCACCGGCATCTCGATACGCTCACCCGGCTGAAGCACTTGCTGGGTGAAGCAAAAGCATTCGGTCTTGTGGAAATACATGGCCGCTTCGGCCGGGGAAATACTCGGGATCGCCTGGGCGGTCATCGGCTTATTGGTGGGGTTGTAGGCCACGAACAGCATCTCGTTGACCGCCCCCGGGTTGACCACAATCTCATCGGCCTTGGAATGAAATTCCCAGACCATGTCGATGGCGTTGGTGGACAAAAACTGCACCCGAACCTGACGTGAGGGGTCGACCATTTGCTCGCCCTCGTACTGCCCGGCGGTCTTGCCGTTGATGCCGAAGGCCTTGCACATCACGTCGTAGATCGGCACCAGCGCGAAGCCGAAGGCGAACATCGCCAGCACCAGGATCAGCAGGCGGGTGACCAGGCGTTTGATCGGCACGGAGTCAGACATGACACCCACCCAAGGCTGGCGCGGTCAATGTGGGAGGGGCGCGTTCGCAACACACAGAGGTATTCATTTGACCTCCGGCGGGGTGGTGAAGGTGTGATACGGCGCAGGCGAGGGCACGCTCCATTCCAGGCCCTCGGCGCCATCCCAGGGCTTGGCCGGTGCCGGCGTGCCCCCACGGATGCACTTGATGACAATGAACAGGAAGAAGATCTGTGTGGCGCCGAACATAAAGGCACCAATGGACGAAACCATGTTGAAGTCGGCGAATTGCAGGTTGTAGTCCGGCACCCGCCGCGGCATACCCGCCAGCCCTACAAAGTGCATGGGGAAGAACGCCATGTTCATGCCCACGAAAGACAGCCAGAAATGCAACTTGCCCAGGGTTTCGTCGTACATGTGGCCAGTCCATTTCGGCAGCCAGTAGTAGGCCGAAGCGAAGATCCCGAAGATCGCGCCGGGCACCAGTACGTAATGGAAGTGCGCCACCACGAAGTAGGTGTCGTGGTACTGGAAGTCCGCCGGGGCAATCGCCAGCATCAGCCCGGAGAAGCCGCCAATGGTGAACAGGATCACGAAGGCCACCGCAAACAGCATCGGTGTCTCGAACGTCAGCGAGCCTTGCCACATGGTGCTGACCCAGTTGAATACCTTCACCCCCGTAGGCACGGCGATCAGCAGGGTGGCGTACATGAAGAACAATTCCCCCACCAGCGGAATGCCCACCACAAACATGTGGTGCGCCCACACGATGAACGACAGGAACGCGATGCTCGCCGTGGCGTAGACCATCGAGGTGTAGCCAAACAGCGGCTTGCGCGAGAAGGTCGGGATGATCGAGCTGACGGCGCCAAACGCCGGCAGAATCATGATGTACACCTCGGGATGGCCAAAGAACCAGAACACATGCTGGAACAGCACCGGATCACCGCCACCGGCCGCGCTGAAGAAGCTGGTACCGAAGTGGATATCCATCAGCATCATGGTCACGCAGCCCGCCAGCACCGGCATCACCGCGATCAGCAGGAACGCGGTGATCAGCCAGGTCCACACGAACAAGGGCATTTTCATCAAGGTCATGCCGGGGGCACGCAGATTGAGGATGGTGGCGACCACGTTGATCGCGCCCATGATCGAACTGATGCCCATCAGGTGGATGGCAAAGATAAAGAACGTCACGCTTTCCGGCGCATAGGTGGTGGAAAGCGGCGCATAGAAAGTCCAACCGAAGTTCGGCCCGCCACCGGGGCTGAACAAGGTGGAAACCAGCAGCAGGAACGCCG
The DNA here is from genome assembly GCF_015277575.1 of Pseudomonas sp. OST1909. Lineage (NCBI taxonomy): Bacteria > Pseudomonadati > Pseudomonadota > Gammaproteobacteria > Pseudomonadales > Pseudomonadaceae > Pseudomonas > Pseudomonas sp. OST1909. Next base: position 254,153 of record NZ_CP063780.1, on the reverse strand, counting down.
CCGGCAGCAGCCAGAAGCTGAAATTGTTCATGCGCGGCAGGGCCATGTCCGGCGCGCCGATCATCAGCGGGATCATCCAGTTGGCCAGCCCGACGAAGGCCGGCATCACCGCGCCGAACACCATGATCAAGCCGTGCATGGTGGTCATCTGGTTGAAAAACGCCGGTTGCACGATCTGCAGACCCGGCTGAAACAGCTCGGCGCGGATCACCATGGCAAACGAGCCACCGAGCAGGAACATGGTGAAGGCAAACCACAGGTACATCGTGCCGATGTCTTTGTGGTTGGTGGTCAGCACCCAGCGCATCAAGCCTTTGGCGGGGCCGTGGGCATGGTCGGCATGACCGTGGTCAATCACAGTGCTCATGGCCGTTCTCCTGCAAGCGAGTGAGCGGGGCGATTCAGGGTATTGGCGTTGAAAGTAGTCATTTGCTTTCGGCCTGTTTCAAAGCCAGCACGTCTTTGGGCGTGACCATGTCGCCTTTGTTATTGCCCCAGGCGTTACGCTCGTAAGTCACCACGGCGGCGATATCCACTTCCGAGAGTTGTTTGCCGAAGGCTGCCATCGCGGTGCCGGGCTTACCGTGGAAGACGATGCCCAGGTGATCGGCGGCGGGGCCGGTAGCGATTTTCGAGCCCTTGAGCGCCGGGAACATCGGCGGCAAACCTTGGCCCTCAGCCTGGTGACAGGCAACACAGGTGGTGTGATAGACCTTGTCGCCACGGGCCACCAGTTCGTCCAGCGTCCACTCTTTGGAGGTCAACTCCTTGAGCTTGGCCGCTTCTTCCTTGCGCTCGCCGAGCCAGGTGTCGTAGTCGGCCCTGGACTTGACCTCGACCACGATGGGCATGAAGCCGTGGTCCTTGCCGCAAAGCTCGGCGCACTGGCCGCGGTAGATGCCGGGTTTCTCGACACGGGTCCAGGCCTCGTTGACGAAGCCCGGGATGGCATCGCGCTTGACCGCAAAGGCCGGCACCCACCAGGAGTGGATCACGTCGGCGGCGGTCACCAGAAAGCGCACCTTGGCACCCACCGGCAACACCAGCGGCTGGTCGACTTCCAACAGGTAATGTTCGCCCTTGGTGGCCTGGTTATGAATCTGCTCGGCGGGCGTGGCCAGGTTGCTGAAGAACTCCACATCCTGGCCCAGGTATTTGTAGTGCCACTTCCACTGGTAGCCGGTGACCTGGATATCGATATCCGACTCACTGCTGTCGTAGATGTTGATCAGGGTCTTGGTCGCCGGAATCGCCATGGCCACCAGGATCAGCAGGGGCACGACCGTCCAGAGAATTTCCACCGTGGTGCTCTCGTGGAACTTGGCTGCGACCTGGCCCGTGGATCGCCGGTGCAAAATCATCGACCAGAACATCGCGCCAAACACGACGATGCCGATCACCACACAGATCCAGAAAATGGTCATGTGCAGGTCAAACACGGCGTGACTGACTTCAGTAGCCCCTGGCGCCATATTCGTTGTCCAGGCGGCGTGCGCCTGGCCGAATACCGACCACAACAGGAGGCCCATCCATACGTGTGGATGTCGCGTCATTGCGGGTTCCCCTTTATGTTTCTTGTTATCCCGCCGGTTTGCACCTGCGGCCAAGGGAGCGGCTTCCATACTGCTTACAACCGCCAAGCCTTGCCTGCGCCATGCAGTTGGGCGTCATCAGCTAATTGCGTACAAAATCGAGTATAGACAGCCCTAGCAACCCCGCAATGTGTGGGGGCAAATGAATAGAAACAGACAGACGGACCCCGTAAAATGGGCGGCGGAATCGTTTATCCGACGAACGATGGCATTTCGATATAACGCCTGCGTATAACCATGAAATAATTATGACAAATGCGTCTTAGGCGTTCGTATAAACGAACTACCTTATCCTCTCCCTTTTCCTACGCCTGTTTCACTGGAGCCTTCATGAACACCGCCGCATTGCGCGAGCAGATTTCCCGTGCCCATCAACACGAAGCCAGCACCGGCCAACTTGCCACTCAGTTGGGACAACAATTGCCGCACCTGCACTCAGCCATTTCCCTGGCTGACGGTGATCGCAACATCGTTATGACGCGCTTTGTCACCGCTTACATCGACCTGGTTCCCGATTTGCTGGACGCTGCCAATGACGTGGCCCGCGAGGCCGGAATTGAAAGCCAGATCAAGCCGGTGCTGAAAATCGCCGAACACTTCTTCCTGCAACCCCCCGCGATCCTGGCCGGCCACGAAGGCCTGGACGGCCTGCTGGACGAAGCTTACCTGGCCCATCGCTTGGTGGAGGAGGTCAACGATCTGTATATCAAGCATTTCGGCCAGCCGTTGATTCCGGCGGATACCACCGTGGCCAACGTGATTGCCCATCAATTGATCGGCGAAACATTCGCCAACCAATTGGATGAAGCCGTACACCACGCAGTGGATGAAATGCTCAACGAAGACAGTTTTGCGCTGGAGTCAGTCGAGGCCTACCGCGAACAGCTCAAAAGCCCGGAAACAGAAGCGGCATGGAAACGCTGGCCGTGCCTGTCGCGCCAGCTTGGGGTTGAGCTGACGCTGGATCAGATGGCGTAAATTTCAGATCCGATAAAGATCCAATGTGGGAGCCGGGCTTGCCCGCGATGGTGGTGGGTCAGTCAGCTAATTTGTTGGCTGACACTACGCCATCGCGGGCAAGCCCGGCTCCCACAATTTTTTGGCGCTCAGACAGGCGCTGATCCTATCCCCACCGTCGTACGCACCCGGCCTTCCAGCCGGCGCTTCAATCCCCGTGCCTCGATCACCAGCGTCGAGCCCTTGGCCGCATTGGCCCGTCCCCACTCCTCCAGCAATTCCAGACAAGAGTGGTCGATGTAACTCAAGTTACTCAGCGGCACATGCAACGTGGTCCCCGCAGGCACCGCCGACAGCACCTGAGTCAGCGCCGGCACTTTCAGAAAGGTCGCCGCACCCGTCAAGCGCAGCTCCATCTCCCCCTCTTGAGGCAGGTCGATCAAGCTGACTTTCAGCCGCGAAGCCTTGAAGGCCAGTTTGAGCAGCGTAAGTCCGAAGCCCACCAGCACACCGGTCAGCAAGTCGGTGAAGATGATCGCCAGTGCCGTGGCCGCATAGGTGAACATCGGCATCCGCCCGTAACGCCCCAGCGCCTTGAACGCCTTGACGTCCACCAGCTTGATCCCGGTGTACACCAGCACACCCGCCAGGCTCGCGACCGGAATGCTTTGCAGCACGCTCGACAGCAAGAGCACGAAACCGAGCAACCACAGGCCATGGAACATCGCCGACAACCGAGTGGTGGCCCCGGCCTGGACGTTGGCCGAGCTGCGCACGATCACGCCGGTCATCGGCAGGGCACCCACCAGGCCGCAGAGCATGTTGCCGACACCTTGGGCAGACAATTCCTTATCGAAATCGGAACGCTGGCCGCTGTGCATACGATCCACCGCTGCGGCAGACAGCAGGGTTTCGGCGCTGGCGATAAACGCTACGGCGAAAGCTGCGATCAATAGCTGTGGGTCGGCTAGGTTGAGCAGATCGCTGGGGCGCAGCCAGTCAATGGCATCCGCGAGATTTTCCGGGACCTCCACGCGCTTGACCTGCAGGGCCAGTACCAGGCTGGTGACGGTCGCCAGCCCCACCCCCAGCAGGGCGCCCGGCACAAAACGCAATTGCCGCGGGCGGAATTTGTCCCACAGGTACATGACCAACATGGTCGACAGACCGAGCAGGCCGGCCTGCCACCCGAGCCCGCCACCCAGGGTCGGAAGCGCTTCAGCCACCGCCGCCGGGAAGCCTGCCAGGTTATCCAGCCCGGATGGCTTGGGCGCCCCATCGAGCATCACATGGATCTGCGAAAGCACAATCAACACGCCGATCCCCGCCAACATGCCGTAGACAACCGCCGGCGCGGTGACACGAAACCAGCAACCCAGGCGCAAGCGCCCGGCCACCAGCTGCAGGAAGCCGGCCAGCAGCAGGATCGGCCCCAGCATCATCATGCCGTGTTGGCGCACCAGTTCGAACACCAGTACCGCCAAACCAGCCGCCGGGCCGCTGACTTGCAGCGGCGACCCAGCCAACCAGCCCACCACCAGGCCACCGATGATCCCGGTGATCAGCCCCTTGGCGGGCGGCATACCGGATGCGATCGCAATGCCCATGCACAGCGGCAGGGCAACCAGAAAAACAACCACCGAGGCGAGCAGCTCTCGTGGCAAAACAGCTTTCAATTGAGCAGCACGCATGATGACTCTCCCGAGGCATTCGCCGGGCGCGGTAAAGCCTGGCTGCGTCCATGGCAGCCACCGCGTTACCCGGCAGGGAAGTGTTTTAGAAGCGCGCTTTAGGCGTCGCTGAAGGGATCGGCTCGGTGCCGTTCAGCGGTCTGAACGCCGCTTTATCCGCATCGTAGGCCCGAATTTCGCTGGTCTCGATGTTGTAGATCCAGCCATGGATAAACAAATGACCATTGGCCATGCGCGAAGCCACGGAAGGGTGGGTGCGCAAATGTTGCAGTTGGGCAATAACGTTTTCTTCGGTCAGCACCGCCATGCTCTCGCCTTCGTTGGCGCAGTCGCAGTTGTCATGGACCATGGTCTTGGCGACCTCGGCGTGACGCAGCCATGCCTTGACCGTCGGCATCTTTTCCAGGCTGTCTGGGTTGAGTACCGCGCGCATCGCGCCGCAGTCGGAGTGCCCGCACACAATGATGTGCTGTACGCCAAGGGCAAGCACCGCATACTCGATGGCCGTGGAGACACCACCGTTCATTTGGCCGTAGGGAGGCACCACGTTACCGACGTTACGGGTCACGAACAGGTCGCCCGGGGAGCTTTGGGTAATCAGCTCGGGCACGATGCGCGAGTCGGCGCAGGTAATGAACATTGCGCGCGGGCTTTGGGCCGTGGCAAGTTTCTTGAAGAGTTCTTCCTGCTGGGGGAAGACGTCGTGATGGAAATGCAAAAAACCGTCAACGATGTGTTGCAGCGCTGCATCGGCGGACTCCGCCACAGGGGCTGAAGCCGACGCAGCCAACGGCTGTTTATCCTTGTCACTCATGATTCATCCTCTTGATCAATGCAGGGGAGGGTTCAGGTCAGTTCGACGCCGGGGCAGTGAAATAGTTGTAAAACCACCGCAGACCAGGGCACCGACTCGTCAGTCACTCGCTGAACAAGGTAACCGCTGAAACTTAACTCAAACTGAATGAAACGCTCTAGATCGCGGGTTTCAGTGATGTCAAAAGGCGACTATTCCTACGGTAAATTCACCGCCATCTTCTTCAGTTTACAACAATGCCATCTGTCTGCCCGGTGGGCAGAATGCGGTGCAATCCAGGTTGAATCCTTCGCGTCGATTCAGCCCCAAACGCTTGATCGCCTTGCTGAAGCGTTGAGCCAGCAAATCGGCAAAGGGCCCTTCACCCGGCATGCGCACACCGAAGCGGCTGTCATACACCTCACCGCCGCGTACCTGACGCACCAGGCTCATCACATGAGCCGCACGCTGCGGGTAGTGTGCCGCCAGCCACTCCTCGAACAGCGGCGCCACTTCCAGCGGCAGGCGCAGCATCATGTACGCCGCGCTTTGCGCACCAGCCGCATGAGCCTCGGTCAGCAGGTTTTCCAGCTCACTGTCGTTGATCATCGGAATCATCGGTGAGCACAGCACACCCACCGCAATACCCGCGTCGCGCATCACCCGAATGGCCCGCAACCGCGCCTTGGGCGCCGCCGCGCGTGGCTCCAGGATGCGTTTGAGCTCGTCATCCAGGCTGGTGAGGCTGATCATCACCGCCACCAGGCGCTGACGGGCCAACTCGGTGAGCAGGTCCAGATCACGCAGGATCAGCGAGCCCTTGGTGATGATCGTCACCGGGTGACGGTAGCGTAGCAGCACTTCAAGGGTTTGCCGCGTGATCCTGTATTCGCGTTCGATAGGCTGGTACGGATCGGTGTTAGAGCCCAGGTTGATCGGCGCGCACACATAGCCAGGCTTGGACAGCTGCTGCTCCAGCACATCGGCCGCATTGCTCTTGGCAATCAGCCGGGTCTCGAAGTCGAGCCCCGGGGACATGTCCCAATAGGCATGGCTGGGCCGCGCGTAACAATAGATGCACCCATGCTCACAACCACGGTAAGGGTTGATCGAGCGATCAAACGGCAAGTCCGGCGAGTTGTTGCGGGTGATGATGGTCTTGGCCGTTTCGATACGCACTTCGGTGCCTTGAGTGGGCGGCACTTCCTTGTACCAGCCATCGTCCTCGGCCACGCTGAGCGTAGGTGCAAACCGGTTGTGCAGGTTGGTGGCCGTACCCCGACCCCGGGGCGGCAGCGCAGTAGTCATGAAAACGCCTCGATACTGTTTTTATATACAGTATCGAGGCGCGGGGTTGCTGACCAGTGCCGTTGGGCGGCTAGAGTGGGATCAGTGCTTTTGCGTCACCTGCCCCAGATCATCACCCGACGTAGTGCGCATATCGCTTTTGCGCAGGCCTGCCACATCGCTGGCGTTTACCGGCGCACCTTGGTTACCCCAGCTGCCACGGATAAAACTGACCACATCGGCTACTTCCTGGTCCGACAGGCGCCAGGCGAACGCCGGCATGGTGAAGGTGGACGGCGCGGTATGCGTCGCCGGCAAGGTACCGCCGTTCAACACAATGTTGATCAACGACGTGGCGTCCGCCGTCTGCACTACAGGGTTACCCGCCAGCGCCGGGAACACCCGCGTATAGCCATGACCATCGGTGCGGTGGCAGGCCGCGCAGTTGTCGATATACACCGAGGCGCCCGGTTTGCTGTCATCACCTTTCCAAAGCGCCTCGGCCACCTGCTTGTCGTACTGGTGCGGCTGATCCTTGGGGTCCACCGCCGGCAGGCTCTTGAGGTAACGGGCGATAGCGGTCAAGTCATCTTCTGACATGTACTGCATGCTGTGGACGACAACATCGCTCATACCACCGAACACCGCACTGCGGTCACTGCGACCGGTCTTGAGAAACTGCACCAGTTGCTCTTCGCTCCAGCTGCCGAGGCCGTCCTTGTGGTCGCCACGCAGGCTTTTCGCAATCCAGCCCTCCAACGGCGCGCTGCCGGACAGGAAGTCGTTGCCGTCAGTGGCGCTCAGGGCTTTTTCCTGCATGGTCAGGGCACGCGGCGTATGGCAGGCGCCGCAGTGTCCCAGGCCTTCCACCAAATACGCGCCACGGCTGATCACCGGATCCGCTGCGGCTGGTGACGGTTGCGCCTCGACCGCCGGCGCAAACATCCAGCGCCACGCGGCCAACGGCCAACGCATACTCAAAGGCCAGGGGATATCGCTGTCCTTGTTCTCTTGGACGACCGGCTCGACGCCCTTCATGAAGTACGCATACAGCGCTTGCATATCGCTATCGCTGACACGCGCGTAGGACGGATAGGGCATCGCCGGGTAAAGCGTACTGCCGTTCTTGGCGACGCCATGGCGCACAGCCTTGTCGAAGTCTTCGAAGCTGTAGTCGCCCAGGCCGGTCTTGTCTGGGGTGATGTTGGTGGAATAGATCACGCCGATGGGCGTTTCCATCGGCAGGCCACCGGCGAAGGGTTTGCCGCCTTTGGCGGTGTGGCAAGCCACGCAGTCGCCGGCACGTGCCAGGTATTCACCCTGCTTGATCAAGTCAGATTCCGCAGCGCTCACCGAGCAGCTGCTGAAGAGCGCCAGGGAGGCGATAACGAGTGCTTTCATGGTCATCGCTCCTTATGCCTGAACCAGTGGGCCGGGGTTTTTCAGGTACTGCTCGCGGATTGCTCGAGCTGACCAATAGGTCAAAGCTGCCACCAGGCCGGTAGGGTTATAGCCCAAGCCCTGTGGGAAAGCAGACGCGCCCGGGACGAACACGTTGTGCACATCCCAACACTGCAGGTAGCGGTTCAACGCACTGGTTTTCGGGTCGGTGCCCATGATGGCGCCACCGTTGAGGTGGGTGGTCTGGTAAGAGGCGGTATTGAAGTGATCACCGACTTTTTTACCCAACACGGCGATGGCCTTGGGGTTCATCGCCTGTGCGACCTTGCCCATTTTCTCGACCATGAAGCGGTTCATCTTGATGTCGTTTTCCTGCCAGTCGAACGTCATGCGCAGCAGCGGCAGGCCGTAGGCATCGCGGTAAACCGGATCCAGATCCAGGTAGTTACTCCGGTAGGATTGATGGGCACCGTGGGCATCCATCGACACCTGGTGGGTGTAGTAATCGGCGGTGGCACGCTTCCAGGCGCTGCCCCAGGCCGGCGTGCCCGGCGGGTTGGAAGTACCGGCAATCGGCCGGCTGCCCGCCTGGTTGACCCACATCGGCGAGCCCCCCACGAAGCCGTGGGGGCCGTGGTCGAAGTTGTCGGCGTTGAAGTCGTCGATGGCCACGCCATTGCCGCCCGCGCCAATGAAGTTGTTGGTGTGGGTGTCCTTATCAAAGAACGCCTTGATGGTGCCCATGTTCTGGTAGGCGAAGTTGCGGCCCACCACGCCCTCATTGGTAATCGGGTCGTAGGGTTTGCCGATGCCCGACAACAACATCAGACGCACGTTGTGGAACTGGAACGCGCCGAGAATCACCAGGTCTGCCGGCTGTTCGCATTCGCGGCCCTGGGCATCGATATAGGTCACGCCGGTGGCTTTTTTCTTGGTGCTGTCGAGATTGACCTTGAGTACGTGGGAATTGGGCCGCAACTCGAAGTTGGGTACCTGGCGCAGGGCCGGCAGGATGTTCACGTTCGGCGACGCTTTGGAATACATGTAGCACACGTAGCCACTGCAAAAGCCGCAGAAATTGCACGGCCCCATCTGCGCGCCGTAGGGGTTGGTGTATGGCCCCGACGTATTGGCCGAAGGCAGGTTGTAAGGCTTGTAACCCACCTCCGTCGCTGCTTTCTGAAACAGTTGTGCGGAGACCGTATTCTTCTGCGCCTCCAACGGGAACGGGTTGGAGCGATCCGGCGCGTAAGGGTTGCCCCCACGGCCTTCGCCTACCAACTGGCCCTTGACCGTCCAGGCCTGCCCGGAGGTACCGAAGACTTTTTCCGCATAGTCGAAAAACGGCTCCAGCTCTTCATAGCTGACGCCGAAATCCTGGATGGTCATGTCCTTGGGAATGAAGTTCTTCCCGTAGCGTTCCTCGTAATGGCTGCGCATACGCAACTCGATCGGATCGACACGAAAATGCACGCCCGACCAGTGCAGCCCCGCGCCGCCCACGCCATTACCGGGCAGGAATGCACCGAGCTGACGGTTGGGCAAGGCCACATCATTCACGCTATGGCGAATGGTTACCGTCTCTTTGGAAATGTCCTGGAACAGCTTCTTACGCACGCTGTAGGTCAATTCGTCGATGACCTGGGGATAGTTGCCGTCCGGATAAGTGTCCTGCATCGGGCCGCGCTCCAGCGCTACCACGTTGAGGCCTGCTTCCGTCAGCTCCTTGGCCATGATCGCGCCGGTCCAGCCGAAGCCTACAATCACTGCATCCACTTTCTTCATGATGGTCGCCACGTTTATGCCCTCTCGCCGCGAATGGAAACAGCCGGGAAGGGGTATTGCTCGTTGCGTTCCACCCAATCCATGAAGTCGGCGCGGGCGCCGGGGAAGCCGATCATGGTCCAGCCGACCATGCCTTTATTGCCGCCATGGATCGGGTCGCAGAAGAAACCTTCCTTGGTGTTTTGCAGCAACAGGTTAAAGAACATCTTTGGCGGCACGGCGTCGAAATGCGCGGCAACTTCGCTGCCGCCAGCCTCCAGACGGCGCAACATATCGTCTCGGGTAGCGCTGTCTTGCGCAGCAAAAGCCTTGCCGTTGAACGCTTTCGACCAAGCGTCCGTTGCAGCGATACCCAGGCGATAGATTTCCTTGGGTACCAATTTGCTCTGCCAGCCCATTTCCGGCGGCGCATCGGCGTTGAAGGGACCTTGCATGAACCACAGGGCGCCGCTGGCGTAGGGCGTGCTCATCTGACGGTCGATGTATTCCGGCGCGCCAGCTTCCAGTGCGCCAGGGCCTTGGGCATCAGCCGGAATCAAGCGCTCGACGGCGGCGTTGATGAACGCCCATTCCTCGGCCGTGAAATAGCTCGGCTCATAGGCTTTATCGCTCGTCGCAGGTTTGGCCGGCGCCGCTTGGGCAGGCTCCGGCGTGGCCATCAGCATCGAACCACCCAGGCCGGTGCTGGCAACCGTGACCACCGGGATCAAGGTCAAGGATTTGCGTAGAAAGTCACGCCGGGGGTTGTCTTGATCTTGATCAGACATGGGTACACCTCATCATGTGGTCACGGGTTTATCCGCCGCTTCTGGGAGCAGCGTGAAGGCTTGCCAAGCAATGGGATCCAAAAACATAGAACACATTGGCAAACAATAGTTACAAATGATAGCAGGCTAAGAATTGAGAAGAGTCGATTCAGCGAGAAAAACACCGGATCAGATCGGATGAATCACAATTCTTTGACGAAGACCTCACGCGACATTGACCGCCCTTAAGTGACTCTGCGGCCCATCAGCCACTTCCTTATTCGGTCACACTGTCCATGTTCAACACACGATTACTGCCTATCCTCGGCTTGGCGGTCATGGCCCTGTTCAACACACTTCAAGCCCAGGCCGATGACGCGGTCTCGATCCGCTCACCGGAATGGGCCCAACCAGTGGGTGACCAATACAACCTGCATCAAATGACACCCACGCTCTATCGCAGTGCATTGCCAGACGGTGATGCGCTGCCCATTTTGGAAAAACTCAAAATCGCTACCGTCATCAACTTTTTGCCGGAATCTGATGCGCAGTGGCTTAAATCATCTGATATCAAACAGGTGCAGTTGAGCTATCGCACCAACCATGTCGACGATTCCGACGTGTTGGCGGCGATCAGAGCGATTCAGACAGCAGAAGCAGATGGCCCGGTGTTGATGCACTGCAAGCACGGCGCCGACCGGACCGGCCTGATGGCAGCGATGTATCGAGTGGTGGTTCAGGGATGGAGCAAGGAGGACGCGCTGAACGAGATGACCTTGGGTGGTTTCGGCAGCAGCAATGGCTTCAAGGACGTGGTTCGCTACATGATGAAAGCCGATGTCGACAAGTTGCGTACAGCTTTGGCGAATGGCGATTGCAGCACCAGTGCGTTCGCGTTGTGCTCAATGAAAGACTGGGTCACCACGACGGGTAAGGAAGAGAAAAAACTGTAGGAGCGAGCTTGCTCCTACAGTGAGTCAGGTTTTAGTCTTTTTTGAGCTTCGGGTTAGGAAAGAATTGCACCGCCTGCACTTTCGGATCCGCCGGCGCTTTCAACGCAGACGTATTGACCCGCGTGCCCAGCTCCTTGGGCACCGACAAGCCTTGATCATTCAGCGTATCGGTATACCCGCAGGCCACGCATTCGCGGTGCGGCACGTTGTCTTCGGTCCACATCTTCAATTTGTCCGGCTCACTGCACGCCGGGCAGACAGCCCCGGCGATAAATTGCTTTTTGGTAATCACAGGCGCTTCACTCATGCTGCCGCGTCCTCACTCAGGCCGCTGTGGCGCAAGAGTGCGTCAATCGACGGCGCCCGTCCGCGGAAGTCGACGAACAGCACCATCGGCGCCTGGGAACCGCCACGCGCCAGGATCGCTTCGCGAAACGCACGCCCGGTCTGGGCATTGAGCACACCGTCTTCTTCGAACTTGGAGAAGGCGTCGGCCGAGAGCACTTCGGCCCATTTGTAGCTGTAGTAACCCGCCGCATAACCACCGGCGAAGATGTGCGCGAAGCTGTTGGGGAAGCGGTTGTAGGCCGGCGGACGCATCACCGAGACTTCATCGCGTACACCTTCAAGCACCTGCGCCACGCTGCGGCCATCGCCATGAGTGGCGTGCAGCTCAAAGTCGAACAACGAGAACTCGAGCTGACGCACCATCATCAGGCCGGACTGGAAATTCTTCGCCGCGAGCATTTTTTCCAGCAGGTCCTGGGGCAATGGCTCGCCCGTTTCGTAGTGGCCGGAGATCAGCGCCAGACCCTCGGGCTCCCAGCACCAGTTCTCCATGAATTGGCTCGGCAATTCCACCGCGTCCCACGCCACGCCGTTGATCCCGGATACACCGGCGTGCTCGACGCGAGTCAGCAGGTGATGCAGGCCGTGGCCGAATTCGTGGAACAGGGTGGTGACTTCATCGTGGGTCAGCAGCGCAGGCTTGCCGCTGTCGGCTGGCGTGAAGTTGCACACCAGGTTGGCGACCGGGCTTTGCAGCACACCATCGACGGTGCGACGACGATCGCGGGCACCGTCCATCCAGGCACCGCCACGCTTGTTGGCGCGGGCATACAGGTCGAAGAAGAAGCGCCCGACATGCTCGCCATTTTCTTTGATTTCAAACAGGCGAACGTCCGGGTGCCAGGTGTCGAAGCCCTTCTGTTCGGCAATCTCGATGCCGTACAGGCGTTGCACAATGGCAAACAGGCCGCCCAGCACTTTGTCGATCGGGAAGTAAGCACGCAGGGCTTCCTGGGACACGCTGTAACGCTGCTCACGCAATTTTTCGCCATAGAAACCGCTGTCCCAGCTTTGCAGGTCGGCGCAGCCTTGTTCGGCGGCGTAAGCCTTGAGCTGTTGCAGATCCTGGGTGGCGAACGGCTTGCTGCGTTTGGCCAGATCCCGCAGGAAGCTCAGCACCTGGTCGCTGGAGTCGGCCATCTTGGTAGCCAGGCTCAGCTCGGCGAAGGACGCGTAACCCAACAATTGGGCCAGTTCCTGACGCAGGTCGAGAATCTGTTCCATCACCGGGCCGTTATCGTTCTGACCGGCATTCGGGCCCTGGTCCGACGCACGGGTGCAGTAGGCCGCGTAGACCTCTTCACGCAGGGCGCGGTCCTGGGCATAGGTCATCACGGCGTAATAGCTGGGGAATTCCAGGGTGATCAGCCAGCCGTCGAGGCCCTTGGCCTGGGCGGCGGCAGCCATTTGCGCCTTGGCCGAGTCGGTCAGGCCGGCGAGGGTGGCTTCATCGGTGACGTGTTTGGTCCAGGCCTGGGTAGCGTCCAGCAACTGGTTGGAGAATTTGCTGCCCAGCTCGGACAGCTTGCTTTGCACTTCGGCGTAGCGCTTTTGCTGCTCCGGCGGCAGGTCGATGCCCGACAGGCGGAAATCGCGCAGGGAATGTTCCAGAATGGTTTTTTGCGCCACGTCGAAACCAGCGGCCTCTGGGCTGTTGGCCAGGGCTTCAAAAGCCTGGAACAGTTCACGGTTCTGGCCCATCTCGGTGGAGTAGGCGCTCAAGGCGGGCAGGCAAGCCTCGTAGGCTTCACGCAACTCGGCGCTGTTGCACACTGCATTGAGGTGGCTGACCGGGCTCCAGGCAGCGCCAAGGCGGTCGTTCAGTTCATCCATGGCCAGGACCAGACCGGCCCATGTCGGATTTTTGCCCTGGCTTTGCAGGATGTCTGCGATAGCCACACGGTTGTCGGCGAGGATCTGTTCGATGGCCGGCTGGACGTGCTCGGCACGGATCGCCGAGAACGGCGGCAGGTCGTAGGACTGCAAAAGAGGGTTGTTCGCGCTCACGGTTGGCACCTTGGCTGAAGAAACATGTAAGAACAAAGATGGGGCCATCTTAATTACAATCAACACCCACCGCAGCTATCAGCAGAAGAGAGAGAGGCTATCGTGACCCTTCGCACCTATCAGAACCACACGCCAACCCTGGGCGCCGGGGCTTTTGTCGATATTTCGGCGGTGGTGATCGGCGATGTCGAAATCGGCCCCGACAGCTCGGTTTGGCCGCTGACGGTGATTCGCGGCGACATGCACCGCATCCGCATCGGCGCACGCACCAGTGTGCAGGACGGCTGCGTGTTGCACATTACCCATGCAGGGCCGTTCAATCCTGATGGTTTCCCGCTGCTGATCGGCGACGACGTGACCATCGCCCACAAAGTCATGCTGCATGGTTGCACGGTGGGCAACCGCGTCTTGATCGGCATGAGCAGCATCGTGATGGACGGTGCCGTGGTCGAGGACGACGTGATCATCGGCGCCGGCAGCCTGGTGCCACCCGGCAAGAAACTCGACAGTGGGTTTTTGTATGTGGGCAGCCCGGTTAAACAGGTCCGCGCGCTGACTGACAAGGAGCGCGCCTTTTTCACCTACAGCGCTGCGAACTACGTGAAGCTCAAAGACCTGCACCTGGCAGAAGGATTCGATCAATGACCCTCAACCACCCAACGGTCCTCTTCGACCTGGACGGCACGCTCACCGATCCGCGTGAGGGCATCACTCGTTCGATCCAGTACGCCCTTGGCAAATTGGGTATCGACGAACCTGACCTGACCAAGCTTGAACACTTCATCGGCCCGCCGCTGCTGCAAGCGTTCATGCAGTTCTACAGTTTCGACGAGGCCAGGGCCTGGGAAGCGGTGAATTTCTACCGCGAGCGCTTCAAGGTCACCGGGCTGTATGAAAACCGCGTATTCGACGGCGTCCTGCCGCTGCTGGAAGACCTGAACAGCCAAGGGCGCCGGCTGTACGTGGCCACCTCCAAACCGTGGGAATTTGCCCGCGAGATTGCGCGGCATTTCGACTTTGCCAAGCACTTCAAGGTGATTTACGGCAGCGAACTGGACGGCACGCGTACCAACAAGGTCGAGTTGATCGCCCACTTGATCCGTGAGGAAGGGCTGGACCCGGCCACTACCTTGATGATCGGTGATCGCAAGCATGACCTGATCGGCGCACGCAGCAATGGGTTGGATTCGGCGGCAGTAGGGTATGGGTTCGGCAGTTTCGAAGAGTTGAGTGCCGAGGCGCCGACCTGGCACTTCGAGACGTTGGCACAGATGCACCAGGCATTTTTGCAGCGCTCTTGAAACCGCTTTCGCGAGCAAGCCCGCTCCCACACTTGAATGTGTTCACATATCAAAATGTGGGAGGGGGCTTGCCCCCGATGAGGCCCTAAGGGCCAACACTCTCCAACTGCCTCAACGCTGCTTTACGCTGCGCAACCGGCAACCCGCCCAACCTTTCCACCGCCTTATAAAACCTCACCCAATCCCCACCCTCCTGCGCAAACAACGCCGCAAACGCCGGCACCCACCGGTCATACAGCCCGAATGGCAGCAGTCGCGCATTGTTCATCGGCTGGTTGATCCAAGCGTCATAGCGCTTGTCGCCACCCCATTGGCTATCACGCATCTGCCGGTATTCAGTGCGCAAGCGCTCGAACTGCACGGCCTTGGCCTGCCGCATCACCTGCGCTGCCAACGGCTGCGCATACAATGCCTCCAGGCGTTTGCGGGTATCGAGAATCAGCCGGATGAATTGATCACGTTGCTTCAACGCCGCATCGCTGACAGGCGCCAGGCCCCGTGCCGCCCGCCACTGACGGGTGCCTTCCTGCTCGACGAACGTGGCGAATGACTCGTTGAACTCGGTGTCATCCTTCACGTAGAAACGCTGGTGGGCCAGTTCGTGGAAGATCAGAGTCGCGAGGCGCTCATCACCCCAACTCATCATCGAACTCATGATCGGGTCGTTGAACCACCCCAGGGTGGAATAGGCTTCGACGCCACCGATCGACACGTCCATGCCTTGTTGCCGCAACAGCGCCGCCTCGCCACGCGCCGCGCCTTGGTTGTAGTAGCCGCGATAGGCAACGCAACCGGCGATAGGAAAGCAGTGGTTTTCAGGAGCCAGAGAAAATTCCTGCGTGGCGAAGACATTCCAGACCACATAGGGCCGGCCGATATCGGCGTATAACCGGTAGCTTTGATTATCAGGCAGATGCAAGTGCTCACTGGCAAAGGTGCGAGCTTTTTGCGATTGCACGAGATGCTCGCGCAATAGTTGAGGGCGAGTCTGGTCGGCGATGACTTCGGCAACCGGCTCCCGGGCCCGCAATAACTGCCACTGACCGCTCGCCAACTGGCTGTAATAACTGACGCTGGAACAACCGCTGAGTAGCACAACCATCAACCCTGGAAGAAAACACCTGATCATGCCCCGACTGCTCCTGGGTGATTTATTCGCCAGACTATCGCGCTTGAACGGAATTTTTCCATGGCGCGGCATGTTTATACTCAAGGCTCTTCTCGCGTTGAGTACCTGCCATGCGTCAGTTTCCATTGCCCGTTGCCGCCCTCCTGCTCAGCGCTTGCACTTCGGCCCCCATCCCGCCTGTCGACCCGCAACAGGCCTGGGTGGATTTCACCACGCCGACGCCGGGCTCCAAATTGGTCATGGCTCAGCGCCTGGACGGGAAAAACCTCAACGACGGGCGCTTCTTCCAAATGCCTCCCGGCCCTCACGAGCTGATGGTGCGCTTTGACTTTGAAGTGCCCGCCGGCGGCGGTTTGGGGGGCCTTAGCCAGATGATGTATCGCACCTGTTTCATGACCCTGCAGTACGACCATTTCCAGGCCGGCCAACGCTATGTGCTCGAAGGTCGCTCGCTGGCGTTCACGCCCAACATCCGGCTGTATGACTCAGCGCGCCAGTTGCTGGCCGAAGAACGCAGCGTCAACTGCATCTGAGTCAGTCATTGTTTTTCTGATAGATGATGCGCTTGGTACCGTTTTCGCACGAACCGACGATCATGGCGCTGTCATGGTTCTCGGCTTCTTCGGCAGTGATTATTTCCAGGGTGTAGGACGGAATCGCCTTGGCCTGGATCTTCACTTCGATTTCTTTCCTGAGCTCTTCACAATCTTTTGGCGCGGCCACGGCCGAAGTGGCCAATACACCGCAGATGATTGCCAAGGCAAAACGTTTCATGTGTGTAGCTCCCTGAATGCGCTGCGCACGAGTGTGCGCCTAGGCTGCATGGGCTATTCGACCACATTTTACAAACACGAGTTCTGATTTAACGCACAACTGAAAATGTGGGAGCGGGCTTGCTCGCTCCCACACATGAGTACTGCTGTGTCAGTTGACCAGCGTGGCATCCAAGGTGATGGTTGCATTCAGCACTTTGGACACCGGGCACCCTTCCTTGGCCTTTTTGCTCAATTCATCGAACTGCGCCTGGCTCGCGCCCGGGATCTTGGCTTTGAGGATCAGGTGCACGGCAGTGATCGCGAATCCGCCCTCGACCTGGTCCAGGGTCACTTCGGCCTGGGTATCAATGCTGTCAGCCTTGAGCCCGGCATCGCCGAGAATCATGGAAAACGCCATGGAGAAACAGCCGGCGTGAGCTGCGCCGATAAGCTCTTCAGGGTTGGTGCCCTTGCCGCCCTCGAAACGGGCCTTGAAGCCGTAGGGCGCTTCGCGCAGCACGCCGGTTTCAGTGGAAATGGAGCCCAGGCCTGTCTTCAGATCACCTTCCCAATGCGCGGATGCCTTTTTAACGATACTCATAGCTTTCTCCTCGAACGGTGGTTTTGCGTCAGTAAGGGTTCTGAGGATAGACCCGTGGGCAAAGTTCACCTTGTCGGAGAAACCTATCGATACAGTAGGAAATTTCGGAGCCACCTATTGAATCTCGGGTATATGCCCTCATTGCATGAAGTATGCACATGCAGCGGCAGGTTTTAGCTGGTTTAAAAAAGCCTGTACGCCCTATTGGAGAAGCAGGCTGATGAAATCGCTGTCCGACGTAAAGTTTTCGACCCTCGACCTGGTGCCCGTGCGTGCCAATGGCAGCCCGGCGCAATCGCTGCGCAATTCCCTGGACTTGGCCCAACACGTGGAAAAGTTCGGCTACAACCGCTTCTGGGTGGCTGAGCACCACAATATGGATGGCATCGCCAGTTCGGCCACTTCAGTATTGCTCGGCTATCTGGCTGGCGGCACCTCGACCATTCGTGTCGGTTCCGGCGGCGTCATGCTGCCTAACCACGCGCCATTGGTGATTGCCGAACAGTTCGGCACTCTGGAAAGCCTCTACCCAGGCCGTATCGACCTGGGCCTGGGCCGCGCGCCCGGTTCTGACCAGATGACCGCTCGCGCCCTGCGCCGTGAACGCTCCGGCAGTGCCGATGACTTCCCCGAAGACGTAGCCGAACTCATGGCCTACCTGGGCCCGCGTACGCCCGACCAACGGGTGATCGCTGTACCGGGCACGGGCACCAATGTGCCAGTGTGGCTGTTGGGTTCGAGCCTGTTCAGCGCGCAATTGGCCGGTGAGCGTGGCTTGCCCTACGCCTTCGCCTCCCACTTCGCACCGCGCCTGATGCATGAGGCGATTCGTGTGTACCGCAATCACTTCAAGCCTTCGGCGGTACTGGACAAGCCCTACGTGATGCTCGGCATTCCACTGGTGGCAGCCGATACCGATGAACAGGCCGATTACCTGGCCACCTCGATGTACCAACGCATCCTCGCGCTGATGCGCGGCCAGAGCCTGGTGCAGCGCCCACCGGTAAACACCATGGACGGCTTGTGGCTGCCCCATGAAAAAGACGCAGTGGGTAGCTTCCTTGGCCTGGCCATGGTGGGTAGCCCGGCGAAGATTCGCGCCAAGCTGGAGGTGTTGATCGAGCAGACCGGCGCCGATGAGCTGATTTTTACCAGTGACCTTTATGAGCACGCCGACCGGATTCATTCCTACGAGCTGCTGGCACAGGTGATGAAGGGCTAAATCCCAGGCGAAAAAAACGACGCACCTGTGCGTCGTTTTTATGTCTGCAACACGAGATTAACCGCGTTTGTAGACGATTTCCTTGGTGCCACCTTCGCAGGTGCCGACCACTTTAGCGTCGGTCGAAGCGCCTTTATCCACGACTTCCAGCGAATAACCCGAAGCGCCCTTGGCGTCGATTTTCGCTGCAATTTCGCTTTTCAGCTCTTCACAAGGCTTACCGGCCGCCAGAGCCGTACCCGCAATGCTCAACAAACCCACCGCCAACAGAAACTTCTTCATCCGTTACCTTCCTTGCGCTGATCAAAAAAGAGCGTGCCGACGCTCATCGCATCGGCACCCGTTGTTTGTAGCGCAGGTTATGGCAATCGGCCAGCGGGCAAAGTTCAATTCACCCGGTCAACTACTGGCAATTCGGAATCCCACTTTAAGGGTGACCTGGAAGTGCGCAGCCTTGCCATCCTTGATGTGACCACGGGTTTCAGTCACCTCGAACCACTCCAGGTGCTTGATGCTTTTGTTGGCTTCAGCCAGAGCATTGTTGATTGCGTCTTCGATGCTGGTGGTGGAAGAGCCCACCAATTCGACTTTCTTGTAGGTGTGATGATCACTCATGGCGTTTCTCCTGTAGGTCGTCAATCAAGACTAGCAGCGAATGTGCTTACTGCTTCTGGCGACCGCTTGGAGGTGAAAGTTCAGAATTACTGCACTTTCTGAAACCGGCGCAGTCGGTATCTACACACGCCACTCAATCACTTCAGGAGATGTCCACATGGCCAACACTTCTTTACGCAAAGCGTCGCTGGAAAGCATGGAAGCCGAGATTTCGAGCCTGCTCAAATCTCTGGAGAGCCTCAAGGACGACGCGTCCGATGAGTCGCGCAAAACGCTGAAGGCCCTGAAAAGCAATGCCGAGAACGCCCTCAAGCACTCTCGCCACCTGATCAGCGACGCCTATGAAGAAAGCAAAGTCAAAATCCGCGAAACCAGCGCTGCCACCCGTGACTACGCACAAGAGCACCCATGGACGACCGCGGGCGTCGCCGTGGGCGCGCTGGGCCTGCTGGCGGCTTACCTGCTGTGCAAGCGCGGTGACTGATTGACCGGTTACACCGGTTGACGCAACAGCTCAGCCTTGAGCCATTGCGCCAACTGCCCGGCGCGCCCGTCTGCGGCGCGCTTGGGTAGCCACAAAGCCAGGTGCGCCGGGGTTTCGCTGAAGCCCCACGGCGCCACCAGGCGACCCGCTCGCAGGTCCTCTGCCACCAGTGGTTCTGGCGCAATCGCCACTCCCAATCCTGCTACTGCCGCTTCCAGCAAATAATACAAGTGCTCAAACCCCTGGCCGAGTTTCAACGCGCCGGGCTCGATGCCGTGTTGCCGCGCCCAGCTGGGCCAGGCTTGGGGTCGTGAGGTGGTGTGCAACAACGCTTCGCTTAGCAATGCCGTTGCTGGAGCCTGACGCAACTGTTCAAAACCTGCGAAACGAGGGCTCAACACCGGGCCGATTCGCTCGCTGGCCAGCTCATACACCTGCATATCGGCCGGCCACGGCGGCTCGGCGAATACCAGTAAGGCGTCCAGGCCAGGCCGCCGGGGGTCCAGATCGCCTTCGCCCGCCGACAGGTGCAGGCGCAAATCGGGCAAGTCGGCATTCAAGCGCCCCAGCCGGGGGATAAACCAGCGCGCCAGCAAGCTACCCGAACAACCGAGCACAAAGGGTGCGTCGGCGCTGCTTTGGGTAAGTTCGGCGCACGCGTCCCGCAACCGCTCGAAAGCCTCCACGCTGGCATCCCGAAGCCGAACGCCTGCATCTGTGAGTTTAAGGCCACGTCCATCCTTGACGAACAGGCTCACACCCAAATGTTCTTCCAGTACTTTCAACTGCCGGCTGACCGCACCGTGGGTCACGTGCAGTTGCTCGGCGGCTTGGCTGACGCTACTGAGGCGGGCGGTGGCTTCAAACGCGCGCAGGGCATTGAGGGGTGGAAGGTCGCGGCTCATCTGTGAGTTTTCCTGACAGGTTATGGCGATCTTATCGGTTTTCAGGCCAAGGCGTCACGAGTAGAGTGACCGTCATTGCCTTTAAACACATCTCTTCCTGGAGCGTCCCATGACCCAGTCCCAGACCGATCTACGCAACGGCCCTGACGCCAACGGCCTGTTTGGTGCGTTCGGCGGCCGCTACGTGGCTGAAACGCTGATGCCGTTGATCCTCGACCTGGCCCGTGAATACGAAGCGGCCAAGGTGGATCCAGCGTTCAATGAAGAATTGGCCTACTTCCAGCGCGATTACGTCGGACGCCCAAGCCCGCTGTACTTCGCCGAACGCCTGACCGAGTTCTGTGGCGGCGCCAAGATCTATCTCAAGCGCGAAGAGCTGAACCACACCGGCGCGCACAAGATCAACAATTGCATCGGCCAGATCCTGCTGGCGCGACGCATGGGCAAGAAGCGCATCATCGCCGAGACCGGTGCCGGTATGCACGGCGTAGCCACCGCTACCGTTGCCGCGCGCTTCGGCCTGCAATGCGTGATCTACATGGGCACCACCGATATCGAGCGCCAGCAGGCCAACGTGTTTCGCATGAAGCTGCTGGGTGCCGAAGTGATCCCGGTGGTCGCCGGCACCGGCACCCTCAAAGACGCCATGAACGAAGCCCTGCGTGACTGGGTGACCAACGTCGACAGCACCTTCTACCTGATCGGCACCGTGGCCGGCCCACATCCTTACCCGGCCATGGTGCGCGACTTCCAGGCCGTGATCGGCAAGGAAACCCGCACCCAACTGCAAGCCCAGGAAGGCCGCCTGCCGGACAGCCTAGTGGCGTGCATCGGCGGTGGCTCCAACGCCATGGGCTTGTTCCACCCGTTCCTGGATGACACCAGCGTCGAAATCATCGGCGTCGAAGCAGCGGGCCATGGCATCGAAACCGGCAAGCACGCCGCCAGCCTCAACGGCGGCGTACCCGGCGTGCTGCACGGCAACCGCACCTTCCTGCTGCAGGACGACGACGGCCAGATCATCGACGCTCATTCGATTTCCGCCGGCCTCGACTACCCCGGCATCGGCCCTGAGCACGCCTGGTTGCATGACATCGGCCGCGTCCAGTACACCTCGGTAACTGATGACGAAGCCCTGGATGCATTCCACAAATGCTGCCGCCTGGAAGGGATAATTCCTGCGCTGGAAAGCGCCCACGCCCTGGCTGAGGTGTTCAAGCGCGCGCCGACCCTGCCCAAGGATCATCTGATGGTGGTCAATCTCTCGGGCCGTGGCGACAAAGATATGCAGACCGTGATGCATCACATGGAACAGTCCAAGCAGGAGAAACACTAAATGAGCCGCCTGCAAACCCGCT
Organism: Pseudomonas sp. OST1909; assembly: GCF_015277575.1. Lineage (NCBI taxonomy): Bacteria > Pseudomonadati > Pseudomonadota > Gammaproteobacteria > Pseudomonadales > Pseudomonadaceae > Pseudomonas > Pseudomonas sp. OST1909. The sequence goes on along the minus strand of NZ_CP063780.1, from coordinate 232,223 downwards.
TTGCGCAACTCAAGGAACAAAACCGCGCCGCCCTGGTGACCTTCGTCACCGCTGGCGACCCGGGTTATGACGCCTCGCTGGCGATCCTCAAGGGCTTGCCGGCCGCCGGCGCCGACGTGATCGAGCTGGGCATGCCCTTCACCGATCCGATGGCAGACGGCCCGGCGATTCAACTGGCTAATATCCGTGCGCTGGACGCCAAGCAAAACCTGGCGAAAACCCTGCAAATGGTCCGCGAGTTCCGCACCGACGACAGCGACACCCCCCTGGTGTTGATGGGCTACTTCAACCCAATTCACAAATACGGTGTGCCGCAGTTTATTGCCGATGCGAAGGCAGCCGGCGTCGACGGCCTGATCGTGGTCGACATGCCACCTGAACACAACGGCGAGTTGTGCGACCCGGCTCAGGCCGCGGGCATCGACTTTATCCGCCTGACCACGCCGACCACCGATGACGTGCGCCTGCCGACGGTGCTCAACGGCAGTTCCGGGTTTGTGTATTACGTGTCGGTAGCAGGCGTGACCGGTGCCGGCGCCGCCACGCTGGAACACGTCGAAGAAGCGGTCACGCGTCTGCGTCGCCACACCGACCTGCCGATCAGCATCGGTTTCGGTATTCGTACACCGGAACAAGCTGCGGCCATTGCGCGCCTGGCCGACGGTGTGGTGGTGGGTTCGGCACTGATCGATCACATCGCCAATGCCGGCAGCGACCAGCAAGCGATCGATGGCGTGCTGAGTCATTGCGCGGCGCTGTCGGCAGGTGTGCGCAACGCACGCAAGTAAGCACCTGCGTTTTGATACTTGCGCTACGCTGAGGGGTGACACCACGTCACCCCAACGCACTTCCATGCCTATTGCCGTCTAACCACCCTCGCAAGCCCCCCGCATTTCTTGCTTCCCGGTCGTTAAGTTAGTTGCATCAGAAGTCATCCCTGGCTCTCAGGAGTACATCATGGCCTTTGATCTCATTACCTCTTCAGACTCCCGTCACTCAACCTTGCAAAAGGGCTTCAACCTACGCTGGCCGTTGGGCAATGTGCAGGGTCAGTCTTCGCAAAATGGCGCCAACCTGATCTACCTCTGCCGCAGCCCACAAGACATCATTGACGCCGCCGCGCAGGCATTGGCCCTTCCCGAGGGACGCATCACCGTACGCAGTGGTGGTCATTGCTACGAAGGCTTTGTCGCCAACAAGATGCCCGACAGTCCACTTGAGGTACTGTCGATTCTGGATATCAGTGCGTTGAACCAGGTGGTCTACGACGCCAATGGGCAAATCGGCTCCGAGCTGGACCCCAGCGCTGCTGAACGCCACAGCTTTCGCCTGGAAGCCGGCGGACAAAACTGGGATGCCTATGTCGCGTTATACAAGCTGGCCAACAAAACCCTGCCCGGTGGCTCGTGTTATTCAGTGGGTTTGGGCGGGCATATTTGCGGAGGCGGCTATGGGCTGCTGTCGCGCAAGTATGGACTGGTATGTGACTGGCTCAGCGGTGTGGATATCCTGGTGCCCGACAGCCTTGGCAAAGGCCTCGAACCGCGCCACGTTTCTCGCAACAGCACCAATCAGGACGAACTGGACCTGTTCGCCGCGTGTTGCGGTGCCGGTGGCGGACAGTTCGGCATCATCACCAGCTATTACTTCAAAGACCTGCCACCGGCACCGAAAGAGGTACTGTGGCTGGTGCTGGAATGGGACTGGTCGGTACTGACCAAGCCTGCACTCGATAACCTGCTGGTGGCCTATCAGTCATGGTTCGCCAGCAATCAAAGCAACACGGACACTTGGGGCCTGGCGACCAAGCTGGAGATGCGCCACCAGCACACAGGCAATGTGACCCTGGGTATTCACTATGTGGACAAGGATGGCGAGCTGAACGATCGGGCGCCCTTCGATGACTTCGTCGACAAGATGCTCACAGCCATTGGCCTGCCCGCTACAGAGTCCCTGGTCCCATTTCACGTCATCCATCTGCCGCGCAGCACTACCAACGGGCGCACCATCGACTCAGTGTCATCCGCCCGAGCAGCCTCTCAACGCTTGGACTGGCTGGTGTGCCAACAGACATTGAACGGTTCGGGGGACAACCAGCGTGGGCGCTATAAATCGGCCTACCAGAAGGGCCCTTTCAGCCCTCAAGTGCTGGACGCCATCTGGACCACATTGACCTGGCCAGACCCTGATAACCACCTGACACAAAGCCTCATTCAGATTCAGTCTTTCGGCGGCCAGATCAACGCCGCCAGCGGGCCGGTGCGCCGGGATTCGTCGGCCGCTCAGCGCTCGTCATACCTCAAGTGGCAACCACAATGTTACTGGCGCGGTGACAGCGCCGCCTCGGATCAAGCCCATGCCGACTGGATCCGAGGGTTGTACTTCAACGCGTTCGCCGATGATCAGGGCGTACCGATCAACGACGAGTTTGAAGGTTGTTACATCAATTATCCCGACCTCGATATGACCTACATCGGTGGCAATCCGGCCAATGGCAAAAACCCACAGTGGTACAAGATCTTCTTTCCCGACCTGATCATCGAAAGCCGCCTGCGGCGTACCAAGCAGCGCTGGGACCCACACAACATTTTCCATAACGAAATGTCGGTGCCGTAATCGCGAAAGAAGGGCGACTCCAAGGTCGCCCTTTTTTACAGCTCGATCCGCTCGACCTTGCCTACCAGTAATATGTAGGAAAGCGCGCCGAGCAACGCCAGCACCGCGATGTAAGTAATCGCCGGTGCAAACGATGAACCACTGGCCAGAAAGCCAATCACGATGGGCGTAGCGATTGCCGACAGGTTACCGATGAAGTTGAACACGCCTCCGGTGAGCCCCAGCAACCGCGCAGGCGCCAAGGTCGAAACCAGCGACCAGGTGATCGACGCCAGGCCATTGCCGAAAAATGCCACCGCCAGAAACGCGATGACCCACGCCGTGGAGTCCACGTAATTGGCACCGATGATCGCCGTGGAAATCAGCAGCCCACTGATGATCGGCAACTTGCGGGCAAAGCCCACCGAGGCGCCACGACGGATCAACCAATCGGAAAACACCCCCGAACACAGCACGCCCACAAAAGCGGCCAGGAACGGCAAGGAGGCCAACAAACCAGACTGGATAAAGTCCATGCCGCGGTATTTCACCAGGTACGTCGGGAACCAGGTCAGGAAGAACCACAGCGTGGAGTTCAGGCAAAACTGGCCCAGGTAAATGCCCCACAGCTTGCGCTTGCTCAGCACGATGCCGAGGTCGGTCCAACTGAAGGGTGCCTTGACGGTTTTCGCCTGCATGTCCACCAGCCCGCCACCGTCGCGGATCAATTGGATTTCGGCTTCGTTGGCGCCTTTGAAATCTTTGGGCTCGCGATACACCGCGTACCAGATCGCGGCCCACAGGATGCCAACGCCACCGGTCACCACAAACACCATGTGCCAGCCGTACTGATGCTGCAGCCACGCCAGTACCGGGGTGAGGAACGCCAGGCCGACGAATTGCCCGGAGGTGTAGACGCCGATAGCCGTGGCGCGCTCGCGCTCGGGAAACCAGGTGGTGACCACTCGGCTGTTGATGGGATAGGCCGGCGCCTCCAACGCGCCAACGGCCATGCGCAACACGAACAACGCGATAAAGCTGGCGGCGAAACCGAGCATCACGGTGGCAATCGACCACAGCAGCAGGGCGGCCGTGTAGAGAATGCGCGGCGGCACGCGGTCAACCAGCCAGCCGCCGGGGATTTGCATGGCCGCGTAAGTCCAGCCGAAAGCGGAAAAAATAAGCCCGACCTGCACCGGGTCGATACCCAGCTCGCTGGTCAGCGCAGGCGCGGCAATCGACAGGTTGCTGCGGTCTAGGTAGTTGATCACCACGGTGATGAACAGCAGCACCATGATGAAAAAACGCTTTCGGCTGGGCGTGACTAAGGGTGCCTGCCCGGTGAGGGATTCAGGGTGCATGGGGGGTGCCTCTTTTTATATTTGTTGAGGAAGGAACGCGCTCAATGTGGGAGCTGGCTTGCCTGCGATGGCGGCATGACTGGCACCGCTGCGGTGACTGGCCCACCGCCATCGCAGGCAAGCCAGCTCCCACCTTTTTAGCGCGTTTCAATCAGGTGGAAATCACCACTCGGCAAAACTGCCATCGGCATGGCGCCAGATCGGATTGCGCCAGCGATGGCCGATAGCCGCACGCTCAATCACGTACTCCTCGTTGATCTCGATGCCCAGGCCCGGGCCGTTGGGGATCTTCACAAAGCCCTGGTCATAGTCGAACACGCCCGGGTCGCGCACGTAGTCGAGCAGGTCGTTGCTTTCGTTATAGTGGATACCCAGGCTTTGCTCCTGGATAAATGCGTTGTAGCAAGCCGCATCCAGTTGCAGGCACGCTGCCAGGGCAATCGGGCCCAGTGGGCAGTGCAGGGCCAGCGCCACGTCGTAGGCTTCGGCCATGTTGGCGATCTTGCGGGTTTCGGTAATCCCGCCCGCGTGGGAGGCGTCCGGCTGGATGATGTCGACGTAGCCTTCGCTGAGCACGCGCTTGAAATCCCAACGCGAAAACAGGCGCTCGCCCAGGGCAATCGGCGTACTGGTCAGCGGCGCCAGCTCTTTCAATGCTTCGTAGTTTTCGCTGAGCACCGGTTCTTCAATGAACATCAGTTTGTAAGGGTCGAGCTCTTTCATCAGCACCTTGGCCATGGGCTTGTGCACGCGGCCATGGAAGTCGACGCCGATACCGACGTTAGGGCCCACCGCATCGCGCACGGCAGCGACATTGGCCAGTGCCAGGTCGACTTTGTCGAAGCTGTCGAGGAACTGCAGTTCTTCGGTGCCGTTCATTTTCACCGCAGTGAAGCCACGAGCCACGGCCTCTTTGGCTGCACGGGCAGTGTCGGCGGGGCGGTCGCCACCGATCCACGAGTACACGCGAATCTTGTCACGCACCTGGCCGCCCAGCAGATCGCTGACCGAGACGCCCAGCGCCTTGCCCTTGATGTCCCACAACGCCTGGTCGATACCGGCGAGGGCGCTCATGTGCACGGCACCGCCGCGATAGAACCCGCCGCGATAGAGGACCGTCCAGATATCTTCGATATTGCGTGGGTCTTTGCCGATCAGGTAGTCGGACAGTTCTTCGACGGCGGCGGCCACTGTGTGAGCGCGGCCTTCGACCACGGGCTCACCCCAGCCAGTCACGCCCTGGTCGGTTTCGACCTTGAGGAAGCACCAGCGCGGCGGGACGATAAAGGTCGTCAATTTGGTGATTTTCATCTCTTGTCTCTCTTATGGATGCAGCGCCTGCGGGCGCGGAACTTGCTATCAGCTCAGGGCTTTCCAGGCGGCGACATAAGCCTGGGCACGGCTCGCGACCTGATCCACTGTCATTCCCGGCTTGAACAACCCGGAGCCCAACCCGAACCCTTTCGCGCCGGCGTCGATAAACACCTGCATGTTGTCCGGCGTAACACCGCCTACCGGCAGCAGTAGCGTGCCCGCCGGCAATACCGCCAGCCACGCCTTGATCACCGAAGGGCCGATCTGCTCGGCCGGGAACAGCTTCAATACGTCGGCGCCTTCGGCCAGTGCGGCAAACGCTTCGGTTGGTGTCGCCACACCAGGCGACAAGTACAGGCCTGCGGCCTTGGCGGCGCGCAGTACTTTGGCATCGCTATGGGGCATGACAATCACCTGGCCGCCAGCCGCCTTCACCTGCTCGACCTGTTCAGGCGTCAACACCGTGCCGGCGCCAATCAGGCAATCGGCGGGCAGGCTGTCGCGCAGGGTGCGAATGCTGGTGTATGGCTCCGGCGAATTGAGCGGGACTTCGATCACACGAAAACCCGCGTCGTACAACACCTGGCCGATGGCCTGGGCTTCGTCCGGGCGTACGCCACGCAGGATTGCGATCAAACCGTTTTGCGCGAGTGCTTGCTTGAGCATGTCAGGCCTCCGTTACAGGTTGAGTGAGCCCAGCCGCCACGGCCAATTGCCACAGGCCGCGCTCGGTGGCTTCCTGCGCCAGGCTGACGTGGGCGAAGCCGCAAAGGGCGAGAGCGCGTTGATAGCGGGCGCAGAGTGGGGCGGCGCCAACCAGGATGATCGGTTTGGTTTTGGCGCTGTCTGGCAAACCGGCGAGTTCGTGGCCGATCAACAGGCCGGACAGGTAGTCGGGCTGCTGGTTGGGCGCAAGCTCAGCCGTCAGGCCCAGGGTACGGGCACTGAACAAGGTCGACAGCACGCCACGCCTGCCATCCTTTGAAAGCGCCACGTGCACGCCACGATCAAAGGCCTCGGCCTGGAGTTGTTCGCTCGGCTGTTGAGTGCGACCCAGGATGCTGTGTTTACTCAACACCGCGAACAGTTCGCCGGTCATGAAGGTGTCGAAATGCGTAATGCGGCCTTCACTCACCTCGACCCATTTGGAGTGGCTGCCGGGCAACCCGATCAACACTTGGGCCCCAAGCCCCTGCAGCACGCCGAGTACCTGGGTTTCTTCGCCGCGCATCACATTGGGTAAACCCGCGTGCTCGATCACCCCCGGCACAATATGCACATCCACCCCGCGCAGGCTGCGCACGCGGTGCAACGCCAAGCCCAGGCTGGCGACATCCACAGGCGTGGCGCAATAAGCCGCCTCGCTCCAGCCCTGTGCGCTGCCGACCATACCGCAGGCAATCACTGGCAATTCAGGCTGGGCGTCGAGCCAATCGCCGCAGGCGCTATCGAACGCCAACTCGAAGCCGTCAGTGCAATGAATACCGTTGATGTCCCGTGGCTCGCTGGGCAAATGCATGATGCCCCAGGCTTGCGCGCGCTGTTCCAGCACAACGCCCGCCGAGCCGAGTTTGTAAGCACGAAGGGAGCTGGTCCCCCAATCGAGCGCGATCAATTGCGCCTGCATCGCTTCACCTGAAATGAGTGGGTGCTGAAAAAAGCAGATGGGCGAATATAAACCTACGCGCTGGAATATCTCAATATATAAATATCAATCCCATATAATGAGACGAAGCAAGATTAATCCTACGCCGCTCCCTGTTTTTACTTAGGGAAAGGCAAGGTTTTATCTGATAAGGAAAGTTAAAAAACCGACAGATTTAGCTCGCGCATAGCACCCATCCAGATCGCGTAGTCGGTGTGATCCTTCAGGTCATCGCCGGTTTCAGGATGCAGGAAGACCACCAAGCCATCGCGGTGCAGCGCCAGCCACGGCAACACCACGCCGATGTATTCCGGCTCGAATGCCAGCTGGCAGCTCCAATCCGGATGCGGGCCCACCGGCCGCTCATGCACACGGCCCATGCGCAACGGGAACAGCCTGGCGGCGTCCTCACACAGCGTGCGCGCCTGGTTGATGGTGCTGGCGTCGAAGTAGATATGGGCGTGATAGCCCTTGATACGTTGCATGACGGACTCCGGATCCACGATGTGCCGATCCTAGACCGCAATCGAAGGCAGGGCCAGCCCGCTCAACGACTGCGCACTGCTGGCTTGTTCCGCCATCAGCCATTGGACAAAACGCTCAACCAACTGCCCGCGGCGTTTGCGCTGGGGTTGCACCACGTAATAACCGAAACGCGAGGTCACCGTGGGGCTGATCGGTCGGCACAGCCAGTTCTGTTCCAGCAGGTTATCCACCAGGTGGCGCCAGCCGATGGCAACGCCCTGGCCGGCAATCGCAGCCTGAATCAGCAAGGTGTAGTTGTCGAAGCGCAATTGTCCGGGAGTTGGCGCAGCGGTTATACCCAATTCGCGAAACACCCCGCTCCAGTCGAACCATTGGCTGTTGTTTTCCTGGCGCAGGTGCAGCAACGGGTACTCGGGCAAGGATTGCACCGTCATTGGCGCGGCCTGAGCCTTGAGCCACTGCGGGCTGCATACCGGGAACACTTCCTCATTAAACAACCACAGGCTGTCGCCCTGCCTGAAACGGCCATCGCCGAACAGCACCGCCACATCGATATCGCTGCGCAGGCTGGCATGGTTGCGCTCACTGGTAACCAGACTCACATCCACCTGCGGGTTGGCCTGGTGAAAGCGATGCAGGCGCGGCATCAGCCAATAGGCGGCGAAGGCGAAGTCGGTAGCCACTTGCAGCACTTCGTGCTGATCCTGTTGGGTGATGGTGCTGAGCCCCTGGTTGATGCTTTGCAGGCCGCCCTGTACGTGCTCGAACAGCAGGACGCCGGCGTCGGTCAGTTCGATACCGCGATAGATTCGGTCAAACAGGCGGATTGCCAGTTGTTCTTCAAGCCGCTTGATCTGCTGGCTGACCGCCGGCTGGGTGGTGCCAAGCTCCATCGCCGCGGCAGTAAAACTGCGGTGGCGCGCCGCCGCTTCGAAGGCACGCAGCAGATCGAGAGAGAGGTTACCCAGCGCTTCATACATAAGCTGTCGTTATCCTAGGCATTGCTTGTCATGGGCTTTACCCTGATTTCCATGGGCTGCATTCTCATTGGCATAAACACTGACTATGGAATGCCGAGAAACCATGAAGCGCAAGAACATTCTTTTCATCATGGCCGATCAAATGGCCGCGCCCATGCTGCCGTTCTACGGGCCTTCCTCGATCAAGCTGCCCAACCTCAGCCGCCTCGCCGCCCAAGGCGTGGTATTCGACGCCGCCTATTGCAACAGTCCGTTGTGTGCGCCGTCGCGCTTCACCCTGGTCAGCGGCCAGTTGCCGAGCAAGATCGGCGCCTACGACAACGCAGCCGATTTCCCCGCCGATGTGCCGACCTATGCCCACTACCTGCGTCGCCTCGGCTACCGCACCGCGTTGTCGGGCAAGATGCATTTCTGTGGCCCCGACCAGTTGCACGGCTATGAAGAACGCCTGACCAGCGATATCTACCCCGCGGACTATGGCTGGGCGGTGAATTGGGATGAGCCCGACGTACGCCCCACCTGGTACCACAACATGTCTTCGGTGCTGCAAGCGGGCCCGTGCGTGCGCACCAACCAGCTGGACTTCGACGAGGAGGTGGTGTTCAAGGCGCAGCAATACCTGTTCGACCATATCCGCGAGGACGGCGACCGACCGTTCTGCCTGACCGTATCGATGACCCATCCCCACGACCCTTACACCATTCCCAAGCCGTTCTGGGACCTGTACGACGACGCCGACATCCCTTTGCCTGCAACGCCGGCCCAAGCAGAGCTGGACCCACACTCCCAGCGTCTGCTCAAGGTTTATGACTTGTGGGATAAACCGCTGCCTGTGGACAAGATCCGCGATGCCCGTCGCGCCTACTTCGGTGCGTGCAGTTACATCGACAGCAATGTCGGCAAACTCCTGCAAACCCTGGAAGACACCGGCCTGGCTGACGACACCCTGATCATCTTCTCCGGCGACCACGGTGACATGCTCGGCGAGCACGGCCTCTGGTACAAAATGCACTGGTTTGAAATGGCCGCCCGCGTGCCGCTGCTGATCAGTGCGCCGGGCCAATTCGCGGCTGGGCGGGTCACTCAGGCCGTGTCCACCGCCGACCTGCTGCCGACCCTGGTGGAGCTGGCCGGCGGCGAGCTGGACCCGCACTTGCCGTTGGACGGTCGCTCTCTGGTCCCGCACTTGCAAGGGCAGGGCGGGCATGACGAAGTGTTTGGCGAATACATGGCCGAAGGCACCATCAGCCCATTGATGATGATTCGCCGGGGCGCCTACAAATTTATCTACAGCGAAGACGACCCTTGCCTACTGTTTGATGTGCGCAACGACCCGCACGAGCGGGAAAACCTCAGCCTGTCAGCAGAGCATCGCTCGCTGTTCGAGGCCTTTTTGCATGAGGCGCGGGCCAAATGGGACATCCCGGCGATCCATCAGCAAGTGCTTGCCAGCCAGCGTCGCCGCCGTCTGGTGTTTGAGGCACTGACTCAAGGCACGCTCAAGAGCTGGGATCACCAGCCACAGGTGGATGCCAGTCAGCAGTACATGCGCAACCATATCGACCTCGACGACCTGGAGCGCAAGGCACGTTATCCACAACCCTGCCAAAACCAATAAACAGACAGAGGGAAGGCCATGCAAAAGTTGACCGTGGTACTGAGCATATTGGCGCTGGGCAGCGCCAATGTGTACGCAGACGCTCGCTGTGAAACGGTAAAGATGGCCGATCCAGGCTGGAGCGACATTGCCGCCACCAATGCCATTACCGGTTTTTTGCTGACGGGCATGGGCTACAAAGCCAAGGTCGATACCCTGGCGGTGCCGATCACTTTTGGCGGGCTCAAGGACGGCCAGGTGGATGTGTTTCTCGGCAACTGGATGCCGGCGCAACAAGGTTTTTATGACAAGTTCGTGGCCAACGGCGATGTGGTGCAACTGGCGAAGAACCTCGACGGCACCGAGTTCACCCTCGCGGTGCCGGACTACGTATGGGACGCCGGCGTACGTGACTTTGCCGACCTGAACACGTTTGCCGACAAGTTCGACAAGAAAATCTACGGCATCGGCTCCGGCGCGCCGGCGAATATCTCGTTGCAGGAGATCATCAAGAAGAATGACTTCAACCTGGGCCAGTGGAAGCTGATCGAATCCAGCGAGCAGGCGATGCTCGCCGAGGTGTCGCGAGCGGTGAAGAAACAGCGCTTCGTCACCTTCCTCGGCTGGACGCCGCACCCGATGAACGTGCAGTTGAAAATGCATTACCTCAAGGGCGGCGAGCAGTATTTTGGCGCCACCGGTAGCGTGTATACCTTGACCCGCAAGGGTTACGCCCAAGCCTGCCCGAATGTCGCCAAACTGCTGACCAACCTGAGTTTCACCCAGGAGATGGAGAACGGCATCATGGCGCAGGTGGCCAACAACAAGGTCAGCAATGCCGAGGCGGCCAAGGCGTGGATCAAGGCCAACCCCGCGGTGCTGGACAAGTGGCTCGACGGCGTGAAAACCCTGGATGGCCAGGATGCGTTGCCCGCGGTCAAAGCCCAACTCTAAGATGCGCCTCGATCCAAATGTAGGAGGGGGCTTGCCCCCGATGACGGCCTATCAGCTATGAATGTATTGGCTGAAACACCGCTATCGGGAGCAAGCCCCCTCCCACAGGGAGCCGGTGTGTACTGATACTCTAAGCCAAACCTTCTACCCGAGCCTGCGATGCCCCGGCCCAACCGCCACACACTCTTCCCCTTCCTCAGCTGGCTCCCGCGCCAAACCCGCGCCAGCGTCGGCCGGGATGCCATCGTCGGCTTCAGTGGCGCCGTACTGGCCCTGCCACAGTCGATTGCTTACGCACTGATCGCCGGGCTCCCGCCGGAGTACGGACTATATGCCGCCATCCTCCCGGTATTGATCGCTTGCCTGTGGGGCTCTTCCTGGCACCTGATCTGCGGCCCCACAGCGGCGATTTCCATCGTGCTTTACGCCAGTATCAGCCCATTGGCGGTACCAGGTTCCCAGGACTACATCACCCTCATCCTGTTGCTGACCTTCCTCGCCGGGGTGTTCCAGTGGTTGCTCGGCCTTCTGCGCTTTGGCGCGCTGGTGAATTTTGTCTCCCATTCGGTGGTGCTGGGTTTCACCCTGGGCGCCGCGGTGGTGATTGCCCTGGGGCAGTTGCCGAACCTGCTGGGGCTGGACTTGCCGAGCCAGGCCACCGCCCTCAACAGCCTGCTGGCGCTGGTCGACCATGGCGGTGAGTGGGATCGTGCGTCCGTGATCCTCGGGCTCGGCACTTTGCTGGTGGGCGCACTGCTCAAGTCGCTGGTGCCACGCTGGCCGACGCTGTTGATCGCTTTAGTCTTGGGTAGCCTGACGGCATGGCTGTGGCCGACGATGTTCGGGCATGTGGCGCTGGTCAGTTCGTTTATCGGCCAGTTGCCGCCGTTCAGCCCATTGCCGATGGACCTGGACCTGGTACTGCGCCTGTTGCCCAGCGCGGTGGCGGTGGGGATGCTGGGGTTGGTGACCAGCCTGTCGATTGCACGCTCACTGTCGGCTCGCTCGCAACAATTACTCGACGCCAACCAGGAAGTGCGCGCCCAGGGTTTATCCAACATCGTTGGCGGATTTTTCTCCGGCTACCTGTCAGCCGGTTCGTTCACCCGTTCGGGCCTCAGTTACGAGGCGGGTGCTTGTTCGCCCCTGGCTGGGGTGTTTTCCGCGCTGTGGGTGGCGTTATTTGCGTTGTTCGGCGCGACGTTGATCGCGCATATTCCCATCCCCAGCATGGCCGCCAGCATCCTGCTGATTTGCTGGGGTTTGGTGGATCATCGAGGGATTCGTGCTTTGTTTCGTGTCAGCCGCGCCGAATTCGTGGTGATGGGCCTGACGTGTGTCGCCACCTTGCTGCTGGAGCTACAAACGGCGATTTATGCCGGGGTGTTGGCATCGCTGTTTTTCTACCTCAAGCGCACCTCGCAACCACGGGTTCAGCAATGGCGCGATGGGGACGAGGATGTATTACGCGTGGGTGGCTCGATCTTTTTTGGCGCCAGCCATTACCTGCAAGTACGCCTGCAAAGTCTGCAGGGCACGCGGGTGGTGATCGAAGCGCAGCAGATCAATTTTATCGACTACTCCGGGGTGGAGATGCTGCATCAGGAGGCACGGCGGTTGGCGCGGTTGGGGCGTAGCCTGACCTTGCGTGGGGCCAGGCCGCAAGTAATCGAAGAGTTAAGAAAACTGGAAGGGGCCAAGAGTTGCCCCCTCCATTTCCAAGATTGAACACGATCAGGCCAATTGACGGCGTAGTTCGGCTAACACCGGCGCTGAATCAGGGCGCACACCACGCCACAGGAAGAAGGCTTCCGCTGCCTGCTCCACCAGCATCCCCAAACCATCCATCGCCACCACAGCGCCGTGTTCCGCAGCCCAGCGGCAGAACGCGGTAGGTTCCTTGGCGTACATCATGTCGTAGCAGAACGTCTTGCCCGGCTCGATCAGGCTGCCGGCAATCGGCGGTACATCGCCTGACAGGCTTGCGGACGTGGCATTGATGATCACGTCCACCGGCTCACGTAGCCAATCGAAACCACTGGCAGACACCGGGCCCAGGTCGTCGAACAGCTCAGCGAGCAGCTCGGCCTTTTCCACGGTGCGGTTGGCGATGATCAACGAAGAGGGTTGCTGTGCCAGCAACGGCTCAAGTGCACCGCGCACCGCGCCACCGGCTCCCAACAACAGAATGCGTTTGCCTTGCAGGTTCAGCCCGGCGTTGACCGTCAGGTCGCGCACCAGGCCGGCGCCGTCGGTGTTGTCGCCCAACAACGTACCGTCCGCCAGTTTGCTCAGGGTGTTCACGGCTCCAGCGCGCTGGGCACGTTCGGTCAAGGTATCGGCCAAACGATAGGCGTCTTCCTTGAACGGCACGGTCACGTTGGCGCCACGGCCATGGCGAAAAAACTCACGGGCGCAGTGGGTGAAATCCTCCAACGGCGCGAGCAACGTGCTGTAGTCCAGTTGTTCGCCGGTCTGCTCGGCGAACATGCGGTGGATCAGCGGCGATTTACTGTGGCCGATGGGGTTGCCGAACACGACATAACGGTCCATCACACCGCCGCCTTGGGTGCAACGACGCCGAGCCAGTCGCGGTCTTGCAGGAAATAATCGGTGAGGCGCGCCTCCTCGCTACCGGCCTCGGCCTTCCAGTCGTAGCTCCAACGGACCTGGGGCGGCAGCGACATCAGGATCGACTCCGTACGCCCGCCCGACTGCAAGCCGAACAGGGTGCCACGGTCATAGACCAGGTTGAACTCGACGTAGCGGCCCCGGCGGAACTCCTGAAACTGACGCTGCTGCTCGGTATACGCCATGGCCTTGCGACGTTGCACAATCGGCAGGTAGGCATCGATATAGGCATCGCCGATGGCACGGATAAAGGCGAAACAGGTGTCGAAGCCCCATTCGTTCAAGTCATCGAAGAACAGGCCACCGATACCGCGAGGTTCATTGCGATGCTTGATGTGGAAATAGGCGTCGCACCAGGCTTTATAGCGTGCGTACACGTCCGGGCCAAAGGGCGCACAAGCTTGCTCGGCCACACGGTGCCAGTGGACGCAGTCTTCTTCGTTGCCGTAATACGGGGTCAAGTCAAAGCCGCCCCCGAACCACCACACCGGCTCTTCGCCTTCTTTTTCAGCGATGAAAAAGCGCACATTGGCGTGGGATGTCGGCACATGCGGGTTATGCGGATGAATCACCAGTGACACGCCCAAGGCTTCAAACCCCCGACCAGCCAGCTCAGGCCGATGGGCACTGGCGGACGGTGGCAAACCACTGCCAAACACGTGGGAAAAGTTAACGCCGCCTTTTTCGATCACCGAACCGTTCTCGATCACACGGGTGCGACCGCCACCACCGGCAGGCCGGGTCCAAGCGTCTTCGATAAAGCGAGCGTCCGTCTCGAAGGTTTCCAGGGCGTTGCAAATGCGATCTTGCAGGTCAAGCAGGTAGGCTTTAACGGCCTCGGTGCGGGTAGTCATGGCATCACCTTGAATCGGGCAAAGCTACGCGAGGCCATTGGGCGTCGGCGGCAAATGGGCGCACAGGATACCACTGCGCCCACATGCCACTGCACTTAGGTGCGCGGCAGTTGACGAAGATCAAGCTTAGGAGTCCGATAGGGGGCTACGCAGATTCGAACCCAAGGAGAAGTGCAGATGGCCAAACGTATCCAGTTCAGCGCCCACGGCGGCCCCGAAGTACTTGAGTATGTGGACTACACGCCAGCGGAGCCTGGCCCACAACAGGTGCGGGTGCGTAACGAGGCCATCGGTCTGAACTTCATCGACACCTATTTTCGCAGTGGCCTCTACGCACCGCCCGCGCTGCCATCGGGCCTGGGCGCTGAAGGCGCTGGTGTCGTCGATGCCGTGGGCAGTGAAGTCGCCCAGTTCAAAGTCGGCGACCGCGTGGCCTACGGCAGCGGCCCGCTGGGTGCCTACAGCGAGTTGCATGTGTTGCCCGCCGCCAACCTGGTGCACCTGCCGGATGACATCAGTTTCGAGCAGGCCGCCGGGGCCATGCTCAAGGGCCTGACCGTGCAATACCTGTTGCGCCAGACCTACGAATTGAAAGGCGGCGAAACCATCCTGTTCCACGCTGCTGCCGGTGGCGTGGGCTCCCTGGCCTGCCAATGGGCCAAGGCTCTGGGCGTGAAGCTGATCGGCACCGTGAGTTCGCCGGAAAAGGCCGCCCTGGCCAAATCCCTGGGTGCCTGGGAAACCATCGACTACAGCAAGGAGAATGTCGCACAACGTGTGCTGGAATTGACTGACGGTAAAAAGGTGCCGGTGGTGTACGACGGCGTCGGCAAGGACACCTGGCTGACCTCTCTGGACAGCGTGGCGCCACGGGGTTTGGTCGTAAGCTTTGGCAACGCGTCGGGCGCGGTGGACGGGGTGAACCTGGGCATTCTGTCGGCCAAGGGCTCGCTGTACGTGACCCGCCCGACGCTGGCAACCTACGCCAACAATCCGGCGAACTTGCAGGCGATGGCGGACGATCTGTTTTCGATGATCAAGAGCGGCAAGGTGCGCATTGATATCAACCAGCGCTACCCGCTGGCGGATGCGGCCAAAGCGCAGACCGAGTTGTCGGCGCGACGCACGACTGGCTCAACCATTCTGTTGCCTTGAGTGCGTCATCGCAGGCAAGCCAGCTCCCACATTTGACCGCGGTGACTGATCAAATATGGGAGCCGGGCTTGCCCGCGATGGCCGCGCCTCGGTCTCAGGAGGGGCGCACGACCTCACCTGTCGCCAGGTCCCGAATCAGGCTTGGGTTCTTGCGCCCACCCAGCGCGCCACCCAACACCAAGTCCACTTGCCCGCGGAAATACTGCTCCACGCGAATACGCGTGCGTGCCGCCGGGCGCCCCTGAGGGTTGGCCGACGTGGAGATCAACGGCCCGACCTGGGCGCACAAATCTCTCACCAATGGGTGATCAGTAACCCGCAACGCCACGGTGTCATGCATACCCGTGACCCATTCGGGCAACAAGTCCTGGTGGGGCACCAGCCAGGTATTCGGCCCGGGCCAGGTGCTGGCCATGCGATCGATCCAGGTGTCCGGGAAGTCTTCGAACAGGAAGTCGAATTGACGAATGTTGTCCGCCACCAGAATCAGGCCCTTGTCCACCGAGCGGTTCTTGATCGCCAATAGCCGATCCACCGCTTCTTCATTCCACGGGTCGCAACCCAGGCCCCAGACTGCCTCGGTCGGATAGGCAATCACCGCGCCTGCGCGAATTTCCCGTGCGGCTTGCAGCACACGCCACCTGTTGACCATTATTTAATCTCCGGACTAAAGCTCTGGGCAGTTTACCGATCTTCGTTACAAAACCCAGCGCCAAAAACCGGCAGCACCTAAACCTGGCAACGCGCCAGCCAGCGCCCGCTTTCGCAGATGACCTTGCCTTCCAGCTCCAGCTCCGTAAGAGTCGCCAGCACCTGGGACAACGGCCGACCACTGGCAATCGCCAGGGCTTCACTGGTATGCGGCGCAGCATGCAGCAGTGCCACCAGTGGGTGGGTGATCGGCACCGGCGCAGGGCGCGATAACGCCTGCCAACCGCGCAGCGCCTCAAGGATGTGTTCGATGGTTTCCACCAGCACCGCGCCATCACGGATCAGTTGATGGCAACCCTTGGCACCGGGATGGTGAATGGAGCCCGGGATCGCATACACCTCGCGCCCTTGCTCTGCGGCCAGCCGTGCGGTGATCAGCGAACCGCTGGCCATGCTGGCTTCCACCACCAGAACCCCCAGCGAGAGCCCGCTGATAATCCGATTGCGCCGTGGAAAATTACCGGCCTGGGGCCCCGCGTCCAACGGAAACTCAGAAATCACCGCGCTGCCTTGGGCAATCATCGCGGCAGCGAGCTTGCGGTGGCGCTGTGGATAAAAATTTTCCAGCCCGGTGCCAAGCACCCCGACTGTACGACCGCCCACCTCCAGCGCTGCCTGGTGTGCTGCGCCGTCAATGCCCAGCGCCAAACCACTGGTGATGACAAAACCGGCGCTCGCCAGGCTGCGGGAAAAGGCGGCGGCCGTGTCCATGCCGGGGCGGGAAGCACGCCGGCTACCGACCATGGCCAACTGTGGTTTTTCCAGAATGTCCGGGTCGCCCGCAACGAATAACAGCGGCGGTGCGTCGTCGATCTGAGCGAGCAAGGCCGGGTACTCAGGTTGGTCCCACATCAGCAAATGCTGGGCCGGACGCTCTAACCAGGCCAATGCCGCACTGGCGCCATCACGGATTTGCGGGCTACGCCGAGCATCTGCGCTGATGGCGGGCACCCCGAGGGAACGCCAGGCACTGGCAGGGGCACTGAGGGCCTTGGAGGCGCAGCCGAACGCTTGGATCAATACGTGAAAACGCTTGGGACCCAGTTCTGGCAGCCTGTGCAAGCGTAGTCGGGCTTCCAGCTCTGCCGGAGAAATTTCGCTACTGTTTATCGGATTCATTTGATCATCCTTGACCGGAACAAGCTGTGGATAACTCTGTTGGTAACTTATTTAGCAGGCTATTTATTGCGCTTGTTGACGGGTCTCGAACCGATCCTTTACAGCCAGCGCGCGTGAAGCACTGAGCACCAAGGCGTAACTGAGTTTTTCATAGGTGCGAAACACCAGAAGGGTGCCGGCCGGTTCTTCCGGGAGCTGTGTTGGCGTGCCGGTAAGGACGTCTCGCACCGTGGCACCCGCCTTGATCACCGTCAGTAACTGGCCTTCGATCAATCCATCGCGGCGGCCCTTGTTCAGAGTCACGGCGTCCAGCACACCAATCTGAGTGACGCCCCTGGGGATGTCGATGATGTGCCCTGCGATAAAAGCCGTTGATTTGGCTGACTCCAGGGTGTTCAGCGCGACTGGACGTTGGGCACCAAGCAAGCAGTCACCTGGGCGGATTTCCTGGGTAACCCGCTGCACCACCAGGGTGGTGAGGTCGTCGGCGAGCACAAAGCGTGCGGTGCCGATATCGTCGGCATTGATGCCTAGTAGCTCCTGGGTGCCTGGGTCGGTGTAGACCTTGCCTCGACGAAAGATTCCGTAGCTTGGCTGGGCCGGGTCCAGATGACCGCGAGCATGCACGCGCTCACCATTGGCCCCCAGCACACGACCGCCTTGCGCTGCGACGATATAAGGCGCGTTGTCCAGGTCCTGGGGCGTATCGACAATCCGGTTATGCAGTAAAAAATGCTGGATGGCCTGTTGCGTCGCGTGATCCAGGCGTTCAGCGGGCTTGGGAATCAACGCCATGGTGACGGGGGCCCACAGCAGCAAGACGAGTAGCGATTTCCTCATGGGGTGAATCTCCTTTATTATGTGCGTTCGCGTGAAATGCCTTGGCCCTCGTGGCTTCTGAGCGTTTCACACCGGCCGTGTGGGTCCATCCCACCGCCGATTGGTCTTTACCTCACATGTGCAGCAATTACGCTTATGGCTATTTTGAACATCCTCGAATTTCCCGACTCGCGCCTGCGCACGATCGCCAAGCCGGTGGCCGTAGTGGACGACAAGGTTCGTCAGTTGGTCGATGACATGTTTGAAACAATGTATGAAGCTCCGGGCATCGGCCTCGCCGCTACCCAGGTCAACGTGCATCTGCGTGTCGTGGTCATGGACCTGTCGGAAGATCGCAGCGAACCCCGGGTGTACATCAACCCCGAGTTCGAACCGCTGACCGATGAGATGGGCGAATACCAGGAAGGCTGCCTGTCGGTGCCGGAGTTCTACGAGAACGTCGAACGCCCGTTGCGCGTGAAGATCAAGGCCCTGGACCGTGATGGCAAACCGTTTGAGCTGATTGCCGAAGGCCTGTTGGCAGTGTGCATCCAACATGAATGCGACCACCTTAACGGCAAGCTGTTTGTCGACTACCTGTCCACGCTCAAGCGGGACCGGATCAAGAAGAAGCTGGAAAAAAAGCATCGCCAGCAAGCTTGATGCCCTTCTTCCAAAGGCTTGCTGCGGCAAGCCTTTTTCTTTTGTGACTGTTTTTAACCGAGAACTCCCATGACCGAGCCATTGCGCATTGTTTTTGCCGGCACCCCTGAATTCGCCGCCGAACACCTCAAGGCGCTGCTTGCCAGCCCTTATGACATCGTCGCGGTGTACACCCAGCCGGATCGCCCGGCCGGTCGCGGGCAAAAACTGATGCCGAGCCCGGTCAAGCTATTGGCGCTTGAACACAACATAGCGGTGCTGCAACCGCCGACCCTGCGTAACGCCGAAGCCCAGGCCGAACTGGCCGCGCTGAAACCGGACCTGCTGGTGGTGGTGGCCTACGGTTTGATCCTGCCCCAGGCGGTGCTGGATATCCCGCGCCTGGGTTGCATCAACAGCCATGCTTCGCTGCTGCCTCGCTGGCGTGGTGCGGCGCCGATCCAGCGCGCCGTGGAAGCGGGCGACAGCGAAAGCGGCGTGACCGTGATGCGCATGGAGGCGGGCCTGGACACCGGGCCGATGCTGCTCAAGGTCACCACCCCGATCACCGCGCAAGACACCGGCGGCAGCCTGCACGACCGCCTTGCCGAAATGGGCCCACCTGCCGTGATCCAGGCCATCGCCGGCCTCGCAGCAGGCACCCTGGAAGGCGAGGTACAGGACGACAGCCTGGCCACCTACGCGCACAAATTGAACAAAGACGAAGCGCGCATCGACTGGAGCCGCCCGGCCGTGGAGCTGGAGCGCCTGGTACGTGCCTTCAACCCATGGCCAATCTGCCATAGCACCCTGAACGGCGAAGCCTTGAAGGTGTTGGCCGCGACCCTGGCCAATGGCAAAGGCGCCCCCGGCGAGATTATCGGCGCCAGCAAAGACGGGCTGTTGGTCGCTTGCGGTGAACAGGCGCTGTGCCTGACACGTCTGCAATTGCCCGGCGGCAAAGCGCTGAACTTCAGCGATGTGTTCAATAGCCGCCGTGAGAAATTTGCCTTGGGCACGATCCTCGGGGTGGCCGCTCAATGAACCCACGTCTGGCCGCCGCCAAGGCTCTCGCTGCCGTGCTCAACGGCAAGGCTTCGCTGAACAGTTCATTGCCCACGCAATTGGACAAGGTCGAAGACCGGGATCGCGGTTTCACCCAGGACCTGGCCTTTGGCACCGCCCGCTGGCAGCCAAGGTTGTCGGCACTGGCAGCCAAGCTGCTGCAAAAACCGTTCAAGGCGGCAGACGCTGATGTCGAGGCGCTGTTGCTGGTGGGCCTCTATCAATTGCTCTACACCCGCGTACCGGCCCACGCCGCCATCGGTGAAACCGTCGGTTGCGCCGACAAGCTGAAAAAGCCTTGGGCCAAGGCCCTGCTCAATGCCGTACTGCGCCGGGCCCAGCGTGAAAGCGAAGCGCTGCTGGCCGAGTTGGAACATGATCCGGTGGTGCGCACCGCCCACCCGCGCTGGCTGCAAAAATCCCTGAAAGCGTTCTGGCCCGAGCAATGGGAAGCTATCTGCGCGGCCAACAATGCGCACCCGCCGATGATCCTGCGGGTCAACCGTCGCCACCATAGCCGTGATGCGTATCTGCAATTACTGGCCGACGCGGCCATCAACGCCACCCCGTGCGTGTACAGCACCGACGGCATCGTGCTGGAAGCCGCCACCGATGTGCGCAGCCTGCCGGGCTTTGCCGAAGGCTGGATCAGCGTGCAGGACGAGGCCGCGCAATTGGCGGCCGACCTGCTCGATTTGGCCCCCGGCCAGCGCGTACTCGACGCCTGCTGCGCCCCTGGCGGTAAGACCTGTCACATCCTTGAAGTTGAAAAAGACCTGGCCGGTGTAGTGGCTGTGGATCTTGAAGCCAAACGCCTGGTGCGCGTGCGGGAAAACCTTGCACGCCTGGGCCTCAGCGCCGACCTGATCGCCGCCGACGGCCGCAACACCGCGACCTGGTGGGACGGCAAGCCATTCCAGCGCATCCTGCTGGACGCACCTTGCTCTGCCACCGGCGTAATCCGTCGGCACCCGGACATCAAGCTGACCCGCCAGCCCGACGACATCGCCGCCCTCGCGGTGCTGCAAGGCGAATTGCTTGACGCCCTGTGGCCAACCCTGGAAGTCGGCGGCATCCTGCTGTACGCCACCTGCTCCACGCTACCCACCGAAAATACTGAGGTCATCCAAGCCTTCCTCGCCCGCACCAGCGGCGCGCGCGAACTGGACCTCGCTACCAGCGCCGGCATCAAGCAGCCCCACGGCCGCCAACTGCTCGCGCAGGAAGGCGGGCACGATGGCTTCTACTACGCCAAACTGATCAAGATCGCCGCCGCACGCGGCTGAATGGTTTTAAGGGAGTGACCGGATGAAAATCATCATCCTTGGGGCAGGGCAGGTCGGAGGCACGCTGGCCGAACACTTGGCCGGCGAAGCCAACGACATCACCGTGGTCGACACCGATGCCGAGCGCCTGCGCAACCTCGGCGACCGCCTGGACATCCGCACGGTACAAGGCCGGGCGTCGTTTCCAACGGTGCTGCGTCAGGCGGGTGCCGACGATGCCGACATGCTGGTGGCGGTGACCAACAGCGACGAGACCAACATGGTCGCGTGCCAGGTCGCTCATACGTTGTTCCACACCCCGACCAAGATAGCCCGGGTGCGCGAAGCGGCCTACCTGACTCGCGCCGGCCTGTTCGATAACGACGCCATTCCGGTGGACGTATTGATCAGCCCGGAACAGGTGGTCACCCACTACATCAAGCGCCTGATCGAAATCCCTGGCGCCTTGCAGGTGATCGACTTCGCCGAGGGCAAGGCGCAACTGGTGGCGGTAAAGGCGTACTACGGCGGGCCGTTGGTGGGCCAGCAACTGCGCCAGCTGCGTGAACACATGCCAAATGTAGAAACCCGCGTAGCAGCAATTTTCCGTCGTGACCGGCCGATCCTGCCCCAGGGCGATACGGTGATTGAAGCCGACGACGAAGTGTTTTTCATCGCCGCCAAAGCGAATATTCGCGCCGTCATGAGCGAGATGCGCAGGCTCGATGAAAGCTACAAACGCATTGTCATCGCTGGCGGTGGGCAGATTGGCGAACGTCTGGCCGAAGCCATCGAAAGCCGCTACCAGGTGAAGATCATCGAGATGAGTCCGGCGCGTTGCCGGCATTTGTCCGACACCCTCGACAGCACCGTCGTGCTGCAAGGCAGCGCCTCGGACCGCGACCTGCTGATGGAAGAGAACATCGCCGACGCCGATATCTTCCTCGCCCTGACCAACGATGACGAAGCCAACATCATGTCGTCGTTGCTGGCCAAGCGGTTGGGAGCGAAGAAGGTGATGACCATCATCAACAACCCGGCCTATGTGGACCTGATCCAGGGCGGCGATATCGACATCGCCATCAGCCCGCAACTGGCGACCATCGGTACCTTGCTCGCCCACGTGCGGCGTGGCGATATTGTCAGCGTGCACTCCCTGCGCCGGGGTGCGGCGGAAGCCATCGAGGCGATTGCCCACGGTGATTCGAAGTCGAGCAAGGTGATTGGCAAGGCCATCCGCGATATCGGCCTGCCGCCGGGTACCACCATTGGTGCAATCATCCGCGATGAAGAAGTGATCATCGCCCACGACGACACGGTGATCGCCACCGGAGACCATGTGATTCTGTTCCTTGTGGATAAAAAACATATCCGCGATGTAGAGAAGCTGTTCCACGTGGGCTTGAGCTTTTTCTGATCAAACGGAGTGACCGACATGCTCGAATCCCTGGAAAAAATGCTCGCCAAGGGTGTGGATAATTCGCTGCTGCGCTTCGGCTTGGGCAAGGGTTATATGGACTTGAAGGACAACGCCAAAGCCGCCGAGCATCTGGGCAAGTGTGTCGAGTTCGATCCGAAGTATTCGGCGGCGTGGAAGCTGTTGGGCAAGGCACACCAGGCCCAAGGTGACAGTGCCGCAGCACGACAGGCGTGGGAAAAAGGCATTGAAGCGGCCCAGGCCCACGGCGACAAGCAGGCCGAAAAAGAGATGACCGTGTTCCTGAAGAAACTCGATCGCCAGGCTTGATACAGGACTAAATGTGGGAGGGGGCTTGCTCCCGATGGCAGTGTGTCAGCCAATGCATATTTGACTGAACCACCGCTATCGGGAGCAAGCCCCCTCCCACATTGTTTCTATATCGGTCTTGAGTCAGGTGTGAATCAGTACCACCGCGCCTCACCCGGCGGGCGCTTCTTGAAGCGCTTCATGCTCCACATGTACTGGCTCGGGTAGGCGCCGACATAGCGCTCCACCACTTTGCTCATCGCCGCGCAGGAGGTGGCGGTGTCGGTGCTGTACATGTCTTCCGGCGCCGCTTCCAGGATCACTTTGTAGCCTGAGCCGTCCGGCAGGCGCAACGCGTGCAGGAATACGCCAACAGCCTTGTGGCCCGCGAGCATGTTCGGCACGAATTTGCTGGTGAGGGCCTGGGTGGCGAAAAACGGTACGAAGATGCCGGCGGACTCGGCTGGTTCCGGGTCGGCAGGAATGCCTACCTGGCCGCCTTTGCGCACCTCCTTGATCACGCTGAGAATGCCTTCCTTGGTCGACGCCGCCACGCGGTTGCCCAATTGCACGCGTTGTTTGCGCAGCAGTTCGTCCACCGCCTTGAGCTTGGGCGGGCGATAGAAAATGATCGGTTTGCACTGGCTGCAATAGAAGTGGTTCAGCACTTCCCAGTTGCCCAGGTGACTGGTGATACCCACCACGCCTTTGCCCGAGGCCAGGGCTTGGTGCAGCACTTCCAGGCCCTCGACTTCCCGCACCAGGTCGATGGAACGCTGGGCTGGCCAGATCCACGCGCAGGCGCTTTCGGTGAGAGACTTGCCGATGTCCATCAGGCTGCGGCCCACCAGGCGCTCGCGCTCGGCCGGGTCCATGTCCGGGAAGCACTTGGAGAGGTTGATCCGCACGGTGTCGCGGGAGCGGTTGGGGGTTTTCCACATGATCCAGCCGATGCCCGTGCCGACGGCTTGTACAGCGCGCCAGGGCAGCAGGGCAAACAACCGGAGAGCGCCTACCAGCAAGGCGCCTTTAAACTTTTCCACAGGTCACTCCTGATCGTGTGTGGTGCGCAAAACCGGCATTCTAACCGGCGTTGACCAAGTCCGCGTAACGGTCACAGTCCTGGGTGTGGTCCATGACCATGCCCGAGGCCTGCATGAAGGCGTAGCAGATGGTCGGCCCGACGAAGGTGAAACCGGCTTTTTTCAAGGCGCGGCTCATGGCTTCAGCCTCGGGTGTAATGGCCGGGACGTCGCTGCGATCCTTGAAGTGATTGACCTTGGGTTTGCCGCCGACAAATGACCACAGCAACCCCACCGGGTCTTCCAGCGCCAGCCAGGCCGCCGCGTTGCGCCGTGTAGCATTGAGCTTCAAGCGATTGCGCACGATGCCCGGATCCTGCATCAGCGCCTCGATTTCTTCATCGCTTAACCGCGCCAGACGCTGCGCATCAAAGCCGAACAAGACCTTTCGATAATGCTCGCGTTTGCGTAAAACAGTGATCCAGGACAGACCCGCCTGGAACCCTTCGAGCAAAAGCAACTCGAACAAACCCTGCGCATCGCGCAGCGGCGTTCCCCACTCTTGATCGTGATAAGCCATGTACAGCGGATCTTCAGAACACCAAAAGCAGCGTGGCATAAGGCTCCAGGGAGTGGTGGCGGGGCCGAATCGGGTATACTCCCGCTCTTTAAATCGCAGCCCAAGTAACAGGTGAATTTCGTGAGCCAGCCTACGCCAGCCGTGCGTACCTTCCAAGACTTGATCCTCGCCCTCCAGCAGTACTGGGCCGAGCAAGGTTGTGTGGTACTTCAGCCCTACGATATGGAAGTAGGCGCCGGCACTTTCCACACCGCTACATTCCTGCGGGCCATCGGCCCGGAAACCTGGAACGCCGCTTATGTGCAGCCCAGTCGCCGCCCGACTGACGGCCGCTACGGCGAAAACCCGAACCGTCTGCAGCATTACTACCAGTTCCAGGTGGTATTGAAGCCCAACCCGGACAACTTCCAGGAACTCTACCTGGGCTCGCTCAAGCATGTGGGCCTGGACCCACTGGTGCACGACATCCGTTTCGTCGAAGACAACTGGGAATCGCCAACCCTGGGCGCCTGGGGCCTGGGCTGGGAAGTCTGGCTCAATGGCATGGAAGTGACGCAGTTCACTTACTTCCAGCAAGCGGGCGGCATCGAATGCTACCCGGTCACCGGCGAGATCACCTATGGCCTGGAGCGTCTGGCCATGTACCTGCAAGGCGTGGATTCGGTCTACGACCTGGTATGGGCTGATGGCCCATTCGGCAAGGTGACCTACGGCGATGTGTTCCACCAGAACGAAGTGGAGCAGTCCACCTACAACTTCGAACACGCCAACGTCGACAAGCTGTTCGAACTGTTCGACTTCTATGAAAGCGAAGCCAAGCGGCTGATCGAACTCGACCAGCCGCTGCCGTTGCCAAGCTATGAAATGGTGTTGAAGGCGTCCCATACCTTCAACCTGCTGGACGCCCGCCGTGCCATCTCGGTAACTGCGCGCCAGCAATACATCCTGCGTGTGCGCACGCTGGCACGTTCCGTCGCCCAAGCCTATTTGCTGGCTCGCGCCAAGCTGGGCTTCCCGATGGCAACCCCTGACCTGCGTGATGAAGTGTTGGCTAAGCTGGAGGCTGCACAATGAGTGCTCAAGATTTCCTGGTTGAACTGGGCACCGAAGAGCTGCCACCCAAGGCACTCAATACCCTGGCCGATGCATTCCTGGCCGGTATCGAAAAAGGCCTGCAGACTGCCGGCCTGAAGTTTGAAGCCAAAAAAGTCTACGCCGCGCCGCGCCGCCTGGCTGTGCTGCTGACCGCGCTGGAAACCCAGCAGCCGGACCGCAACATCAACCTGGACGGCCCACCGCGCCAGGCAGCTTTCGATGCCGACGGCAACCCGACACAAGCCGCCCTTGGCTTTGCCAAGAAATGTGGCGTAGAGCTGAGCGAGATCGACCAGAGCGGTCCGAAACTGCGTTTCAGCCAGGTCATCACCGGCAAGCCGACCGCCAGCCTGCTGCCGACCATCGTTGAAGACTCCCTGAACGACCTGCCTATCCCCAAGCGCATGCGCTGGGGTGCGCGCAAGGAAGAGTTCGTACGTCCGACCCAATGGCTGGTAATGCTGCTCGGTGACCAGGTCATTGATTGCACCATCCTCGCCCAGAAGGCTGGTCGTGATTCCCGTGGTCACCGCTTCCATCATCCCGAAAGCGTGCGCATCACTTCGCCGGCCAACTACCTCAACGACCTGCGCGCCGCTTACGTATTGGCCGATGCCAATGAGCGGCGCGAGCTGATCAGCAAGCGCACCGAAGAATTGGCCCGCCTGCAGGAAGGCACCGCCATCGTGCCGCCAAGCCTGCTGGACGAAGTTACCGCTCTGGTGGAATGGCCGGTGCCGCTGGTGTGCTCGTTCGAAGAGCGTTTCCTCGACGTGCCACAAGAAGCCTTGATCACCACCATGCAGGACAACCAGAAGTATTTCTGCCTGCTGGACGCAGAGGGTAAGTTGCTGCCGCGTTTTATCACTGTGGCCAACATCGAGAGCAAGGACCCGCAGCAGATCATCGCCGGTAACGAGAAAGTCGTTCGCCCGCGCCTGACCGATGCCGAGTTCTTCTTCAAACAAGACAAGAAGCAGAAGCTCGAAGACTTCAACCTGCGCCTGCAAAACGTGGTGTTCCAGGAAAAACTCGGCAGTGTCTATGACAAGGCCGCACGGGTTTCCAAGCTGGCGGCCTACATCGCCCCGCGTATTGGTGGCGACGCAGCTTGGGCCGCACGTGCCGGCTTGCTGTCCAAGTGCGACCTGGCCACCGAGATGGTCGGCGAGTTCCCCGAGATGCAAGGCGTTGCCGGTTATTACTACGCCCTCAACGACGGTGAGCCGCAAGAAGTCGCCCTGGCCCTGAACGAGCAGTACATGCCGCGCGGTGCCGGTGCAGAGCTGCCGACCACCCTGACCGGTGCGGCAGTGGCCATCGCCGACAAGCTGGATACGTTGGTTGGCATCTTCGGCATCGGCATGCTGCCCACCGGCAGTAAAGACCCCTATGCCCTACGTCGTGCGGCCTTGGGCGTGTTGCGCATCCTGATCGACAAGAAGCTGGACCTCGACCTGACCCAGGCCGTGGTGTTCGCCGTCGGCCAGTTCGGCGCCAAGGTCAAGCAAGCCGGCCTGGCCGAGCAAGTGCTGGAGTTCGTGTTCGACCGCCTGCGTGCGCGTTATGAAGACGAAGGCGTGGACGTTTCGGTCTACCTGTCGGTGCGTGCCCTGCAACCGGGTTCTGCCTTGGACTTCGACCAGCGTGTACAAGCCGTACAGGCATTCCGCAAGCTGCCGGAAGCTGATGCCCTGGCCGCCGTGAACAAGCGCGTGTCGAACCTGCTGAGCAAGGCCGACACCCTCGGCAATGCCGACGTTGACCCAAGCCTGTTTGCCGATGCCAAGGAGTTCTCTCTGAACTCGGCCATCGCCAAGGCCGAGAACGCCGTGAAACCGCTGATCGCCGAGCGTAACTACGCTGAAGCGTTGGCGCGCCTGGCGTCTCTGCGTGAACCGGTAGACGCCTTCTTCGAAGCGGTGATGATCAATGCCGACGATGCCGGCGTGCGGAAAAACCGTTACGCCATGCTCGCGCGTCTGCGTGGCCTGTTCATCAATATCGCTGACATTTCCGTATTGGGTTGATCATGTTGAAACTGCTGATTCTCGATCGGGACGGGGTGATCAACTACGACTCCGACGCTTACATCAAGTCGGTACAGGAGTGGATCCCCTTGCCCGGCTCGATCGAGGCCATCGCGCAGTTGAGCAAAGCCGGCTGGACGGTGGCCATCGCCACCAACCAGTCCGGTATCGCCCGCGGTTACTACGACATCGCTACCCTGGACGCCATGCACGCGCGCTTGCGCACGTTGGTGGCCGAACAGGGCGGTGAGGTGGGGCTGGTGGTTTACTGCCCTCACGGGCCGGATGAGGGCTGCGATTGCCGCAAGCCCAAGCCTGGCATGTTGAAAATTATTGCAGAACATTACAAGGTGCCCTTGGCTGGGATATGGTTCGTCGGGGACAGCCTCGGTGACCTGGAGGCGGCCAAAGCCGTCGACTCTCAGCCAGTTTTGGTAAAGACCGGAAAAGGCGAAAAGACCCAGGCGAAAAACCTGCCGGTAGGCACTTTGATTTTTGACGATCTGGCGGCGGTTGCCGCAGAACTTATTAACAACTAGCCGCCCTCGACTTCCTGACCAAGGACTGTTCGGGAGTGCGCTTTTAACAGGCGGGCCGTGTCCCGCAACGGTAAATGCCGCCATGTCGATCTTGCAGGCCATCAGAACCTTTTTCTTTTACCTGCTGCTGGGCACCAGTTCGTTTCTCTGGTGCACCCTGAGCTTTTTTATTGCCCCCTTCCTGCCGTTCAAGGCGCGTTATCGCTTCATCAACGTTTATTGGTGCCGTTGCGCGTTGTGGCTGAGCAAGGTGTTCCTGAACATCCGTTTCGAGGTCAAGGGCGCAGAAAACGTCCCGGACCAACCCTGCGTGATTTTGTCGAACCACCAAAGCACTTGGGAAACCTTCTTTCTCTCCGCGTACTTCTCGCCCCTGAGCCAGGTGCTTAAGCGTGAACTGTTGTACGTGCCGTTCTTTGGCTGGGCCATGGCCATGTTGCGCCCGATCGCCATTGACCGTGACAACCCCAAGGCGGCGCTCAAGCACGTGGCCAAGAAGGGCGACGAGTTGCTCAAGGACGGCGTCTGGGTACTGATCTTCCCCGAGGGTACGCGTGTGCCCTACGGCACCGTAGGCAAGTTTTCGCGGGGCGGTACCGCATTGGCGGTCAACGCCAACCTGCCGGTGCTGCCCATTGCCCACAATGCCGGCAAGTTCTGGCCGAAGACCGGCTGGGCCAAACGCGCTGGCACCATCACCGTGGTTATAGGCGAGCCGATGTACGCAGAAGGCGAGGGGCCGCGTGCGATTGCTGCACTGAACGACCGCGCAGCAGCGTGGAATGAAGCGCAGCAGCGAGCCATGGGTTCCCTGCCTCCTGAGCCTGTGGTGGTCGAGACTCCGGCGATTTGAGGATCTGTGGATAACCTGTGCACGCTTTGTTGGCGAATTGGCTTTTTTGATTCCTAACCTTCTGATTTAGCTGCATATTTCTGAAGGTCATAAAATCTCGAAAAACGTGCATAAGTTTTTTCTTCATAAAAAACCGGTCCTTGTGACCGGTTTTTTATGCACAGCAGAAAAGTCGGTTTTTAGTCTTCCAGCTGCGGCAATAACAGAATGAATGTCGAGCCCTTGCCCAGCTCACTTTCACAAACGATGCGTCCACCGTGCCGTTCCACCACGGCCTTAACCATCGTCAGCCCCAGTCCAAGACCATCACTGCCCTGGGCCGAATCGAAACGCCGGTATTGGCTGAACAGTTCCGGTAAATCCTCGGGGGCAATCCCCGGCCCCTGATCGCTGATGCGGCATTCCAACCAACCCTGTGCACTGCCGTGTCTTAACCTGACGGTAGTGCCGGATGGGGAGTATTTGATCGCATTCTCCAGCACGTTGAACAACGCACGGGTGAGCAGTGATTGATCGGCATGGATCATGGCTTCATCCGCTTCATCCAGGTCGTGGACCAGGTGGATGCCCTTGAGTTGCGCAATCACCGCCACTTGATCAAAGGCGTCCATCACCAGCATGGCGAACAAGGTAGGCTGGAACTGGTAACCGTCAGCCTCGGCCTTGGCCAATTGCACAAAGGATTCGGTAAGGCTCAAGGCCCGTCTGACCTGTTGCTCGACCTGGGCAAAGACTGGCGATTCGCCGTTATGCACATCCAGCAGGGCGAGGATCGCCGAATGGGGTGCGCGTAGGTCGTGGGAGAGGAAACGCAGCATGGTCTCGCGATGCTGCTGGGCTTCTCGCTCCTTGCTCAGGTCCGTCAGGCTCAACAGCCAGCCGAGGGCGAAGTCACCTTCGGCCGGAAGCAAGGGCGCAAGCTCCATCCGCAGACTGCGCTGGTGGATATCGCGGAACTCGACCAATTCCAGTGCCGACAGGGCAGGGCGTACGCCATTGTGCAGCGGGGGATAACCCAAATCGGCGAGTTGTTCGATGAGGTTTGAATTGACCAGGTCGTTACCGAACACATCACGGGCGACGCGGTTGGCCAACAGAATATTGCCCTGTGGGTCGGTTATCAGCGTAGCCACCGGCAGGCACTCCAACCCGTCAGCCATAAAGCGCCGCGTATCACGCGTACGACTGACTGCCTGCTCAAGGGCAAAGATCCGCCCCTGCAACACATCACCCTTGCTGGCGGGCGCACGACGACGCTCCGGGAGTACCTTGGGTTCGTTGTCCAGCCGCGCCAGTTCCCAACCAAAGTAGGCCAGGATGACGCTCAGGCGCCGCCAGTTCCAGATGAGGTAGCTGAGTAACAGCCCGATTAAGCACGCGGCGGGGGACCACCAATGCCCAAGGCGCAGCAATGCCCATGAGCCCAGCAGCGCCGCGGTCATGCCACCCAGGGTCATCCACAGGGCGTAGCGAGGGCGATACAGCAGAAGGCCCAGCAGCAAGGTCACCAGAGATGTCGCCAACAGGGCTGCAAGCCATCCGGGCAGGTCGACAATGCTGCGTCCCTGCAACAGACCATTGAGGATATCGGCCTGGATCTCCACTCCTGCCGTCGTGCCGACGGTGGAGGAGAGCGGTGTCACAAAACGATCAGCCATTCCATACGCCGTGGCACCTATCAGAATCAGCCGGCCACGCAGTGTCTCGGGAGGTACCTCGCCGCGTAATACGCTGAGGTAGGACACGCTGGGAAAGTGGTCATCTTCCGAGGTGAAAGGCACGCGGATTTCATGCTCCTGATGCCACTGCTGGCTGCTGGGCTCCTGGGCCAGGCCAGGCATTACCGGTGCTTGCTCACTCAGCGCGTACGCCAGCCATGCCAATTGAGGGAGCGTGCTTCCCGGCGGGCCTTCACGCAGATACACGCTGCGTACGATGCCGTCGCTATCCGCTTCGACGTTGATATGCCCCACGCCCTTGGCGCACTTGAGCAAGGGTGACAGCGGCTCTCCTGGCAGGCTGGGCCTTACACTGCTATCACCGACGATGGGCAGCAGTACATTGCCGGCATTGCAGACCGCATCGGCCAAGCGTCGTCCATCGGCCCCCTTGCTAGGTTCACTGAAGACTACGTCAAACAGAATGCCCGCCGGCTGGGCGGCGCTAAGGCGTTCAATCAGATCTGCATGCACGCTGCGCGGCCACGGCCATGGGCCGAGTACTTCCAGGCTGGGCGCATCAATGGTGACCAGCAGAATCCGTGGATCCACCGGTAAAGGTGTCAGTCGGCGCAGGCTGTCATAGAGAGGGTTATTCAGTGCCAGGCCCGGGCTCAAGGACAGGTAAACGGTAAAGGGCAGTAACACCAGCCCGATCAACAACCATTCACGGACCAACCCGTGGAACAACAGCTGTGCCTGGGTGGGTTGGCGTTTCTCGGCTTTGCGCCATAGTTTCACAGGGCTACCGCCGAAAGTATGCGAAGGCATTGATGGTCATCGGGTAAAGGTGTCATAGGCCCGCTCCCTCTCCATGTGGTGACGTTCAACAGTGTTCTGAAACCAGTGAAGCTTATTTCGGTCTCAGTTGAGGACTTTACCCAGAACCGTGCAACAAACCATACCTCACCTTGTTGCAGGGCAGGGGTATGAGCGAGTCCTTTTCCTCACAGACAGGAGCCGGTATCTTTGCTTTGAGCATCACGGGATCTTATCAGCGTATCGAGAGATACAAGGATCGTAGAATCCGCCCATAATTGTTCAGATTCAGAGGCTGGCTTTGCACAGTCGCCTCTCATTAAAGCAGTCGTATTTTTTGTAGGAAGGACCCCCATGCGAGTCGCAATACTGGATGACGAGCCCGCCGAGTTGCGACGGGTGGAACAGACACTGCGACAGATTCCCAGCACTGCAGAACAGCCATGGTCGCTGCATTTCTTTGAGCGCGGCGAAGACCTGCTGCGCCAACTGCGGCGGGAAACCTTTGACCTGCTGATCCTGGACTGGCAACTGCCGGATATCTCGGGCATTGCCTTGTTGCGCTGGACCCGCGAACACATGGAATCGCCCCCCGCGGTAATCATGCTCACCAGTCGCGATGCCGAGAGCGATATCGTCACGGCATTGAACAGCGGAGCAGATGATTACGTCAGCAAACCCTTTCGCCCCAACGAGCTCAAAGCACGCGTCAGTGCCGTCCTGCGACGTCACGGCTTGCAGAAGTCAGCTACCCAGGAAGTACAGAGCTTTAATGATCTAACCTTCGACGATGCCGAACTGACCGTCACCCGCGCAGGCAAACCCATTAACCTGACAGAGCGGGAATACCGCCTGGCCAGCTGCCTGTTTGCCAACCTGGCCCGGCCGCTGTCCCGCGAGTACCTGTATGAGCGGTTTTGGAGCCATGAAGAAATGGTCTCGTCACGGCCTTTGGATACCCATATCTACCGACTGCGTAACAAGCTCGGGCTGACGGCGGATCGCGGTTGGCAGCTGTTGACGATCTATGGATATGGGTATCGTTTGGAGAGTGTGGCGACAACGGCTCAAAGTTGAAAATCACGATGTTCCACGTGGAGCATTTTAAAACGCTTAACCATCACCCAATAAAAAAGGCCAACGCTAAGCGTTGGCCTTTTTATTCAAGCGGGTTTACCTGATCAGAAATCCAGGTTAGACACCGCCAAAGCGTTGCTCTCGATGAAGTCACGACGAGGCTCGACCGCATCACCCATCAGGGTGTTGAAGATCTGGTCTGCGCCAATGGCGTCTTCGATAGTCACACGCAACATACGACGCTGAGCCGGGTCCATGGTGGTTTCCCACAGCTGGTCCGGGTTCATCTCGCCAAGACCTTTGTATCGCTGGATGGTATGGCGCTTGGTGCTTTCAGCCATCAGCCAGTCCAGGGCTTCCTTGAACTCTTTGACCGCTTTCTTGCGCTCGCCACGCTGAATGTAAGCACCATCGTCCAGCAGGGTGCTCAGTTGCGCACCGAGGGTAACGACCGTTTTGTAATCGTTGCTGCCGAAGAAGTCGCGGTTGAAGGTGACGTAGTTGGACAAACCGTGGGAGATCAGTTCGACCTCCGGCAGCCACACGTTACGTTCACGGTCTTCGCGCAGGCTGGCTTTGTACACCAGGCCAGACTTCTCGACGGTACGCAGACGCACTTCATACTGGGCCAGCCAATCCTGCATGGCGGCGTGATCGCCCAACTGCTCCAGGCTCACGGCCGGCAGGTAGATGAAGTGCTCGGTCAACTCCTGAGGATACAGGCGCGACAAACGCTTGAGCGTCTTCATGACCATACGGAAGTCGTTGACCAGACGCTCCAGCGCCTCACCGGAGATGCCCGGGGCTTCGTCGTTCAGGTGCAGGCTGGCATCTTCCAGGGCCGACTGTGTCATGTATTCTTCCATGGCGTCGTCGTCTTTGATGTATTGCTCTTGCTTGCCTTTTTTCACCTTGTACAACGGCGGCTGGGCAATGTAGATGTAGCCACGCTCGATCAGCTCTGGCAACTGACGAAAGAAGAACGTCAGCAGCAGGGTACGAATGTGCGAACCGTCGACGTCAGCATCGGTCATGATGATGATGTTGTGGTAACGCAGCTTGTCGATGTTGTACTCATCACGGCCAATACCGCAGCCAAGTGCAGTGATCAAGGTGCCGACTTCCTGAGAGGAAATCATCTTGTCGAAGCGCGCCTTCTCAACGTTGAGGATCTTGCCCTTCAACGGCAGGATGGCCTGGGTGCGACGGTTACGACCCTGCTTGGCGGAACCGCCAGCAGAGTCACCTTCCACCAGGTACAGTTCGGAGAGGGCAGGGTCCTTCTCCTGGCAGTCAGCCAGTTTGCCAGGCAAGCCGGCGATATCCAGCGCGCCTTTACGACGGGTCATCTCACGGGCTTTACGCGCGGCTTCACGGGCGCGGGCAGCATCGATCATCTTGCCGACAACCAGCTTGGCCTCGTTGGGGTTTTCCAACAGGAAGTCGGAGAAGTACTTGCCCATTTCCTGTTCAACCGCGGTCTTCACTTCGGAAGACACCAGCTTGTCTTTGGTCTGGGAGCTGAACTTCGGATCCGGCACCTTGACCGAGATAATCGCCGTCAGGCCTTCACGGGCATCGTCACCGGTGGTGGCGACTTTATGCTTCTTCGCCAAACCTTCCGCTTCGATGTAGGTGTTCAGGTTACGCGTCAGCGCAGAACGGAAACCTACCAGGTGAGTACCGCCATCGCGCTGGGGAATGTTGTTGGTGAAGCACAACAGGTTCTCGTTGAAGCTGTCGTTCCACTGCAGGGCGATTTCCACGCCGATGCCGTCTTCACGCTGGATGTTGAAATGGAACACCTGGTTGACCGCAGTCTTGTTGGTGTTCAGGTATTCAACAAAAGCACGCAGGCCGCCTTCGTACTTGAACAACTCTTCCTTGCCGCTGCGCTCATCCTTGAGGACGATGCCAACACCGGAGTTGAGGAAGGACAGTTCACGAATGCGCTTGGCCAGGATGTCCCAGCTGAAGTGGATATTCTTGAAGGTCTCAGCCGATGGCTTGAAGTGGATCTGGGTACCGGTGGTTTCACTGTCACCAACGATTTTCATCGGCTCCTGTGGCACACCGTGGACGTAAGTTTGTTCCCAGATCTTGCCGCTACGGCGAACGGTGAGAATCAACTCTTCGGACAGCGCGTTCACTACCGACACACCTACACCGTGCAACCCGCCGGATACTTTATAGGAGTTGTCGTCGAACTTACCGCCGGCGTGGAGCACGGTCATGATGACCTCTGCCGCCGAAACGCCTTCTTCTTTGTGCACGTCTACCGGGATGCCACGACCGTTGTCACGCACGGTAATGGATTCATCCGGGTGGATAATGATGCTGATGTCGTCGCAGTGACCGGCCAGAGCTTCGTCGATGGAGTTATCGACCACCTCGAACACCATGTGGTGCAGACCGCTACCATCATCGGTGTCGCCAATGTACATACCGGGACGTTTGCGTACGGCATCCAAACCTTTCAGCACTTTAATGCTGGTCGAGTCGTACGTGTTTTCTTCGCTCATGCCTTCACTCCCGATGGTCGTGGGTCTGGGTGATACGGCCTTGTTCCACGTGGAACAAAGCGACTGGCGTTTCCGTCTGCCAGCCTTCCCTCAATAATTCGTGGTCTACACAGGTAATGAATACCTGGCAGCGTAAGTCTTCCAACAAGCGGCATAGCGAACGGCGGTGCTGCTCGTCGAGCTCCGACGGCAAGTCATCCACCAGATAAATACACTGACCGCGCCTGGCCTGGCTAACCAAGTGCC
Organism: Pseudomonas sp. OST1909; assembly: GCF_015277575.1. NCBI lineage: Bacteria > Pseudomonadati > Pseudomonadota > Gammaproteobacteria > Pseudomonadales > Pseudomonadaceae > Pseudomonas > Pseudomonas sp. OST1909. Next base: position 196,863 of record NZ_CP063780.1, on the reverse strand, counting down.
CTTGCGCAATACGCAGCGCACACACCACCAACTTCTGCTGGCCGCGGGACAAAATATCCGCAGCATTATGTGCACCTAATCTAAGGCGCAAATCAGCGCGTTGGGGGCCGGCCTGGGTGTGTCCGATTTGCTGATCCCGCTGCAGGGACGTCGCAAGCACAGCACTGAGCTCACGGTCTTTGTCCCAACCTCGGTAGTAACTCAGCGTCAGCCCCTCGAGATCCAGCAACTCGCTCAAGGTCTGCTCAAAGACTGGTTTCAAGGCTTTGATATAGGCACGACGGTATTCATCTATTTCGTCGCTGGCCAGGCACAGCTCTCGGTCCCAGGCTGCTTGCGAAGCGGCGTCAAGTGTACCATGCCGCAGCCATGAGTTCCGCTGCCGCAGGGCCTTCTGCAGGCGCTGCCAAGTGGCCATGAAGCGGGGTTCCACGTGGAACACACCCCAATCGAGGAATTGGCGGCGGATTTTCGGTGCACCTTCCAACAGACGGAAGCTGTCGGGGTTGATCAACTGCAACGGCAGAATTTCTGCAAGTTGTGCGGCACTGCGCGCATTTTGCCCGTCGATACGAATCTGAAATTCCCCGCCGCGATCGCGGGATATCCCCAGTGCGCTTTGACCACCTTCCGCCAACTCGACTTGGCCAAACACTGTACACGCCAACTGTTCGTACTGAATCACCGGCAACAGGCGGGCACTGCGAAAGGACCGAGCCAGCCCCAGCAAGTGGATAGCTTCCAGCACACTGGTTTTGCCACTGCCGTTGGCGCCATGGAGGATATTGATGCGGGGGGAAGGGGAGAAGGTCACCGGGTGCAGATTGCGCACCGCGGTGACAGAGACGCGACTAAGGGACATCTAGCTTCTGCTGAGCATGATTACAGGCGCATCGGCATGACAACATAAGCCGAGTCGTCGTTATCGGATTCTTGCACCAGGGCGCTGCTGTTGGAGTCCGACAGGATCAGGCGAACCTGTTCGGTAGTCATGACGCCCAACACGTCCAACAGGTAGCTCACGTTAAAGCCGATTTCCAGAGAGCCGCCGTTGTAGTCGACGCCCACTTCTTCTTCTGCCTCTTCCTGCTCCGGGTTGTTGGCCTGGATTTTCAATTGGCCGTTGGCCAATTGCAGGCGAATACCACGGTACTTTTCGTTCGACAGAATCGCAGTACGACTGAACGCTTCACGCAAGGCCTGGCGATCGCCAATCACCAGCTTGTCGCCACCTTTAGGCAACACACGCTCGTAATCCGGGAACTTGCCGTCAACCAATTTGGAGGTGAAGGTGAACTCACCAGTGGTCGCGCGGATATGGTGCTGACCCAACACGATGCTGACATTGCCGTCCGGCTCGGTGAGCAAGCGCGCCAACTCAAGGATACCTTTGCGGGGGACGATCACCTGGTGACGATCAGGCTGGCCGATATCGGCACGCATCGAGCACATCGCCAGACGGTGACCGTCAGTGGCAACCGCACGAATGATGCCTTCGGATACTTCCAGCAACATGCCGTTAAGGTAGTAGCGCACGTCCTGCTGGGCCATGGCGAAGCTGGTGCGCTCGATCAAGCGGCGCAGCTTGCTTTGCTCCAGGCTGCACGTCAGCGAGCCTGGCCCTTCTTCCACGGTAGGGAAGTCATTGGCCGGCAAGGTCGACAGAGTGAACCGGCTACGGCCAGCCTTGACCACCAATTTTTGCTCATCGACCTTGATGTCAATCAGCGCATCGTTGGGCAGGCTTTTGCAGATGTCCATCAGCTTGCGCGCCGGCACAGTGATTTCGCCGGGTTCGGCGGGCTCTTCAAGCTGCACACGACCAACCAGCTCGACTTCCAGGTCGGTACCGGTCAAGGACAACTGCTGGCCTTCGACCACCAGTAATACGTTGGAAAGCACCGGCAAGGTCTGTCGGCGCTCGACGACGCCTGCGACCAGTTGCAGGGGTTTCAACAGGGCTTCGCGTTGAATGGTGAAATGCATGGTCTAGTCCCTTGCCTTAATAAGCTGCGCTGGTGTCATCACGTAGTCAGTGTACGCAGCAGGTTCTTGTAGTCCTCGCGAATATCCGCGTCGGATTCCTTAAGTTCGTTGATTTTGCGGCAGGCGTGCAAGACCGTGGTGTGGTCGCGACCGCCAAACACATCGCCGATTTCCGGCAGGCTGTGGTTGGTCAGCTCCTTGGAGAGAGCCATGGCCACCTGACGCGGGCGTGCAACCGAGCGCGAACGGCGCTTGGAAAGCAGGTCGGAAATCTTGATCTTGTAGTACTCGGCCACGGTGCGCTGGATGTTATCCACACTCACCAACTTGTCCTGCAGGGCCAACAAGTCTTTCAGGGATTCGCGAATCAACTCGATGGTGATATCACGGCCCATGAAGTGCGAGTGAGCGATGACCCGCTTGAGCGCGCCCTCCAGCTCACGCACGTTGGAGCGAATGCGTTGGGCAATAAAGAAGGCAGCGTCGTGAGGCAGATCAACCTTTGCCTGATCGGCCTTCTTCATCAGGATCGCGACCCGGGTTTCCAGCTCCGGCGGTTCTACCGCAACGGTCAGGCCCCAGCCGAAACGCGACTTCAGGCGCTCTTCCAAGCCTTCAATTTCTTTCGGGTAACGGTCACTGGTCAAGATGACCTGCTGGCCACCTTCGAGCAAGGCGTTGAAGGTGTGGAAAAACTCTTCCTGGGAACGTTCCTTGCGAGCAAAGAATTGAATGTCATCGATCAGCAAAGCATCAACGGAGCGGTAGAAACGCTTGAACTCGTTGATCGCATTGAGCTGCAAGGCCTTGACCATGTCAGCCACGAAGCGCTCCGAATGCAGGTACACAACCTTGGCGTTCGGGTTCTTCTTTAATAGGTGGTTACCCACGGCGTGCATCAAGTGCGTCTTACCCAAGCCAACGCCGCCATAAAGGAAGAGCGGGTTGTAACCGTGCTTGGGGTTATCGGCGACTTGCCAGGCAGCTGCACGGGCCAGCTGGTTGGACTTGCCCTCGACGAAGTTCTCGAAGGTGAAGGTGCGGTTCAGATAACTGGTGTGCTTGAGCCCACCCTCAACCTGCACAGTGCGCTGTTCGGCACGAACGGGAGCCTGCTGGGAGCTGGCGCCTGCCATCGGATCGAAGCTGTCGCGAGACGGTTCTTCATGCTCCGGCGCATTTTTTTGCGCAGAGGATTTGGACGGCGTTGCAGCAGGCGCAGCAGAAGCAGCAACCGGTGCCGCTGCCGCCTGAGCTTGCGATGCCGCTGCAGCCAAAGGCGCGTTCGGCGCAGCACGGGGTGCCGAGCTACGTTTGCTGCCTATTAATAAGGAGAGCACGGGCGCGAGGCCATTGCCATGTTCGTCGAGCAATTCGAGAACGCGGCTCAGGTACTTCTCATTGACCCAGTCGAGAACAAAACGATTGGGTGCGTAGACACGCAACTCGTCGCCTTCGGCTTCGACCTGTAGCGGACGGATCCAGGTGTTGAATTGCTGGGCAGGCAGCTCATCGCGCAAAAGCTCCACGCACTGCTGCCAAAGTTCCACTGACACGGATATCCCCTAAGTTGAAAGCCGGTGAGGCAAAAACAGCCGCCATTGTAGCGACCAGCCGCCCACTTATCCACATGTAGGTTGCTCACAGGGCACCCAAAATCAATGTGTTAACCGCAGAAAAGGCGACCAATGGTCTGTGCATAAGCTCTGTGGATAAGCCACCCTGAGCTCGTTGCACAAGTGGGGGCAAAAGTCTGTGGGTAACTGGCCTGTGGATAACAACCCATTCCACGCACAGCTTATCCGATAGCGCAGCACAGGCAGAGCACTGCTTCTCCCCCGTGTTGTCATTCTCTGTACAGCACGCAGAATAAGGGCTAAAGGCAGTTATCCACAGATGATCGCCTGGCTAGCTTTTATAAGCTTTACAGAAAAGCTTTAAATAACTTCCTTCTTTATTTTTATATCTATGGCATGGCGGATGAAAGCAGAACGGCTCGGAAGGCAACAAAGATCTAATTGAAGGAAAAGCTGGTTGGAAATTGACCTAGAGGCTTGCTTTCTCTAGAATCGCCGGTCTCTTAAAACGGGGGCCATTCCGGCCCGTTGTGGACGAACCAGGTAACAACGCCATGAAACGTACTTTCCAACCAAGCACCATCAAACGCGCCCGTACTCACGGCTTCCGTGCTCGCATGGCTACCAAGAACGGCCGTGCTGTCCTGTCGCGTCGCCGCGCCAAAGGTCGTGCGCGTCTGGCAGTTTGATAATCCGGTACTGGTGGTGAGTCAGGACTTCAGTCGGGAAAAGCGTCTGCTTACCCCCCGGCATTTCAAGGCAGTCTTTGACTCCCCCACCGGCAAGGTTCCGGGGAAAAATCTCCTGCTCCTTGCGCGTAACAACGATCTTGATCACCCCCGTCTCGGGCTGGTGATTGGCAAGAAGAGCGTCAAGCTCTCCGTTGAGCGCAATCGCCTCAAGCGTCTGATGCGCGAATCGTTTCGCCTCCACCAGGACACTCTGGTTGGTTGGGATATTGTTATCGTCGCGCGCAAAGGCTTGGGTGATGTAGAAAACCCCGAATTGATTCAGCATTTCGGCAAGCTCTGGAAACGTTTGGCTCGTACCCACAAGCCAGCACCAGCAGTCAGCACCGAAACTGTAGGGGTAGACAGCCTTGATGCGTAAACTGGCAATCGTTCCGATCCAGTTTTATCGCTATGCCATTAGTCCTCTGATGGCCAGCCACTGTCGTTTCTACCCCAGTTGTTCCTGCTACGCGTTAGAGGCCATAGAAAATCATGGTCTTCTGCGCGGTGGCTGGCTGACCTTTCGTCGTTTAGGTCGCTGTCATCCGTGGAATCCCGGTGGTTATGACCCGGTTCCACCTATCCCTACCTCCCGTTCTTCTTCGATGGCCGAGTAATCATGGATATTAAACGCACAATCCTGATCGTCGCCCTGGCAATCGTGTCCTATGTCATGGTCCTTAAATGGAACCAGGACTACGGCCAGGCTGCCCTGCCGACTCAGAATGTTGCTACCAATCAGGCTGCGCCGGCTATTCCGGACACCCCGCTGGGTAACAATGCGTCCGCGAGTGCCGATGTTCCCAGCGCGAATGGCGAGACAAGTGCCCCGTTAGAAACGCCAGTGGTCACCAACAAAGACCTCATCCACGTGAAAACGGATGTGCTCGACCTGGCTATCGACCCACAAGGTGGTGATATCGCACAGCTGAAGCTGCCGCTTTATCCACGTCGCCAGGATCATCCGGATGTTCCGTTCCAGCTGTTCGATAACGGCGGTGAACGTACTTATCTGGCGCAAAGCGGCCTGACCGGCACCAATGGTCCGGATGCACGTGCTACCGGTCGTCCGGTTTATTCGACCGAGCAAAAGACTTATCAACTGGCAGACGGCCAGAACCAGTTGAACGTCGACCTGAAATTCAGCCTCGACGGCGTCAACTACATCAAGCGTTTCAGCTTTACCCGTGGTTTGTACGATTTGAAGGTCACTTACCTGATCGACAACACCAGCGACAAAGCCTGGAGCGGCAACCTGTTTGCCCAGCTCAAGCGTGACGCCAGCTCCGATCCGTCTTCCAGCACCGCCACCGGCACCGCGACTTACCTGGGCGCCGCCCTGTGGACAAGTAACGAGCCGTACAAAAAAGTGTCGATGAAAGATATCGACAAGGGCACGCTGAAAGAAACCGTCCAGGGTGGCTGGGTAGCGTGGCTGCAGCACTACTTCGTAACCGCCTGGATTCCGAACAAGGGCGACGCGAACCTGGTTCAAACCCGCAAGGACAGCCAGGGCAACTACATCATTGGCTTCACTGGCCCGGCGTTGACCGTCGCTCCAGGTGCCAAGGCTGAAACCAGCGCTACGCTGTACGCCGGCCCTAAAAGCCAGGCCGTATTGAAAGAGTTGTCCCCAGGTCTGGAACTGACTGTGGATTACGGCTTCCTGTGGTTCATTGCCCAGCCGATCTTCTGGCTGTTGCAACATATCCACAGCATCGTCGGTAACTGGGGCTGGTCGATCATCTTCCTGACCATGCTGATCAAGGGGATCTTCTTCCCACTGTCGGCAGCCAGCTACAAGTCGATGGCGCGTATGCGTGCTGTTGCCCCGAAACTGGCGGCACTGAAAGAACAACATGGCGATGACCGGCAGAAAATGTCGCAGGCCATGATGGAGCTGTACAAGAAAGAGAAGATCAACCCGCTGGGTGGATGCTTGCCTATTCTGGTACAGATGCCGGTGTTCCTGTCGCTGTACTGGGTACTGCTGGAAAGCGTGGAAATGCGCCAAGCGCCGTTCATGCTGTGGATAACTGACCTGTCGATCAAGGACCCGTTCTTTATCCTGCCGATCATCATGGGCGCGACCATGTTTATCCAGCAGCGTCTGAACCCAACCCCGCCGGATCCGATGCAGGCCAAGGTAATGAAAATGATGCCAATCATCTTCACCTTCTTCTTCCTGTGGTTCCCTGCTGGCTTGGTACTGTACTGGGTGGTCAACAACGTGTTGTCGATCTCTCAACAGTGGTACATCACACGTAAGATCGAAGCGGCTACCAAAAAAGCCGAGGCGTAATTTACTCTGTGGATAACCACTCAAGACGCCCCCTAGTGGGGCGTTTTGCTTTCCGTCACTTTTGTTCTGGAACCTGCTGATGAGCGCTCCTCGTGAAACCATCGCTGCTGTCGCCACCGCTCAGGGCCGAGGCGGAGTCGGTATCGTTCGAATTTCCGGGCCCTTGGCGGGCGTTGCGGCCAAGGCAATCAGTGGCCGAGAGCTGAAACCCCGTTATGCCCATTACGGCCAGTTTCTGGATGCCGACCAAAGCGTATTGGACGAGGGTTTGGCGATCTATTTTCCGGGACCAAACTCTTTCACCGGTGAAGATGTCCTGGAATTACAGGGGCACGGTGGTCCTGTGGTCCTGGATATGCTCCTGCAGCGTTGTTTGCAACTGGGTTGCCGCCTGGCACGGCCAGGGGAATTCAGTGAACGGGCATTTCTGAACGACAAGCTAGATTTGGCTCAAGCCGAAGCGATTGCGGATTTGATCGAAGCCAGTTCTGCACAGGCTGCGCGTAACGCTTTGCGCTCATTGCAGGGGGCTTTTTCCCTGCGTGTGCATAACTTGACCGAGCAATTGATCAGCCTGCGTATCTACGTTGAAGCGGCGATCGATTTTCCCGAAGAAGAAATCGACTTCCTCGCGGATGGCCATGTGCTGGCGATGTTGGATAAGGTCCGTGAGGAATTATCCACAGTCCTGCGTGAAGCCGGGCAGGGCGCGTTGCTACGCGATGGCATGACCGTAGTGATTGCCGGCCGGCCCAATGCCGGAAAATCCAGCCTGCTCAACGCCCTGGCAGGGCGCGAGGCGGCGATCGTCACCGAGATTGCCGGCACTACCCGGGATATCTTGCGCGAACATATCCACATCGACGGCATGCCGCTTCACGTCGTCGACACCGCCGGGCTGCGCGACACCGACGACCAGGTGGAAAAAATTGGTGTGGAACGCGCGCTCAAGGCTATCGGGGAAGCCGATCGTGTGTTGTTGGTTGTCGATGCCACGGCACCGGAAGCTGTGGATCCTTTTGCGCTGTGGCCAGAATTCCTTGAGCAACGGCCTGACCCGGCCAAAGTCACCTTGATTCGTAACAAGGCCGACCTGACGGGTGAAGCGATTGCCCTGCAAACCAGTGAGGATGGCCATGTCACTATCAGCCTGAGCGCCAAAGCGGCAGGTGACGGCCTGGAATTGCTGCGTGAGCATCTCAAGGCCTGCATGGGCTATGAACAGACCTCGGAAAGCAGCTTCAGTGCACGTCGCAGGCATCTTGAGGCACTGCGCCATGCCAGTGCCGCCTTGGAGCACGGCCGGGCGCAGCTGACCTTGGCGGGTGCTGGGGAGCTGCTGGCTGAAGATTTACGTCAAGCACAGCAACTGCTGGGAGAAATTACCGGCGCGTTCAGCTCGGACGATTTGCTGGGCAGGATCTTCTCCAGCTTCTGCATCGGTAAATAGACCTTCGTTGTCCACAGACAGGCCATTCGCGCCTGTCTGTTCAGCCCGTTTCAGGGCAACCCAATCATTTTTTGACTGACTCGCCGAGCAATCGGTGTTTTTCCGTGCGCGCTATTCGCCTCGGCTGGTACTTTTCTGTGGATTAAACCCTGTGAGTAACCGCACCTGTGCCCAGTTGATAACAGGGCTTGAAACCTGAGTAAAAACCCGTCTGTGGATAACCATCACTTTAATCCACAGGCTTAAAGCACTTATCCAAGGGCCTCATTGGCACATGACCACAGACTTTTGAATCGCTGTACACATTGAATATAAAGGGCTGTAGAGATCTATCCACAGAAACGTTGCTCAGTAGAAATAAACATAAAAACAAAGATTTAATAAATTTCTCTCTTTTAATTTCTATTGTCTGTGATTCATCCACAGCTGGTTAAATTTTGTGCAAAGGGTTCTTTAGGAAGGGCGAAGTCCCTATACTTGCCGCCATAGTTCCAAAACTCTTTCAACAGACAATTCCTGATTACCTACATAAGCAGGCACGAGGTGCGTGGTGGATTTCCCTTCCCGTTTTGAAGTGATCGTCATCGGCGGCGGTCATGCCGGTACCGAGGCAGCACTGGCGTCAGCACGCATGGGCGTAAAAACCCTGTTGCTTACGCACAACGTGGAAACCCTCGGTGCCATGAGTTGCAACCCCGCTATTGGCGGGATTGGCAAAAGCCATCTGGTCAAGGAAATCGATGCCCTTGGCGGTGTAATGGCGATGGCCACCGACAAAGGTGGTATTCAATTTCGCGTGCTAAACAGCCGTAAAGGCCCGGCCGTAAGGGCTACCCGAGCCCAGGCCGACCGCATCCTGTACAAGGCAGCGGTGCGCGAAACCCTGGAAAACCAGCCGAACCTGTGGATATTTCAGCAGGCTGCCGATGACCTGATCGTCGAGCAAGACCAGGTACGCGGCGTCGTTACGCAAATGGGTCTGCGTTTTCACGCAGACTCGGTAGTACTGACCACAGGGACGTTCCTCGGCGGACTTATCCACATTGGTATGCAAAATTATTCCGGTGGTCGCGCCGGTGATCCGCCGTCGATTGCCCTGGCAAAACGTCTGCGTGAACTGCCGCTGCGCGTCGGCCGCTTGAAAACCGGTACCCCGCCACGCATTGACGGGCGCTCTGTGGATTTCTCGGTGATGACCGAGCAAGCCGGCGATACGCCGATCCCGGTGATGTCGTTCATGGGTTCCAAAGAGCAGCACCCCAAACAGGTCAGTTGCTGGATTACCCACACCAACGCCCGTACCCACGAAATCATTGCCGCGAACCTTGATCGTTCGCCGATGTATTCCGGGGTAATCGAAGGCATTGGCCCGCGGTATTGCCCGTCGATCGAAGACAAGATCCACCGCTTTGCCGACAAGGAAAGCCACCAGGTCTTTATCGAACCCGAAGGCTTGACCACTCACGAGCTGTATCCCAACGGGATTTCCACCTCGCTGCCGTTCGACGTGCAGATCCAGATCGTGCAATCGATTCGTGGTATGGAAAATGCGCACATCGTGCGTCCCGGCTACGCCATCGAGTACGACTACTTCGACCCGCGTGATCTGAAATACAGCCTGGAAACCAAGGTAATCGGCGGTTTGTTCTTTGCTGGCCAAATCAACGGGACCACCGGTTACGAAGAAGCCGGCGCCCAAGGTTTGCTGGCCGGAACCAACGCGGCATTGCGTGCACAAGGCAAAGACAGCTGGTGCCCGCGTCGTGATGAAGCGTACATCGGCGTATTGGTCGATGACCTGATCACCCTGGGCACCCAGGAACCGTACCGCATGTTCACTTCCCGCGCGGAATACCGTCTGATCCTGCGCGAAGACAACGCCGATCTACGCCTGACTGAAAAAGGTCGCGAGCTGGGCCTGGTCGATGACGCGCGCTGGGCTGCCTTCTGCAAAAAACGTGAAAGCATTGCGCTTGAAGAGCAACGCCTGAAAAGTACCTGGGTTCGCCCGGGCACCGAACAAGGCGATGCGATTGCGGAAAAATTCGGCACGCCTCTGACCCATGAGTACAACCTGCTGAACCTGCTGTCCCGTCCGGAAATCGACTACGCTGGCTTGGTCGAAGTAACAGGCCAGAGCGCGGAAGATCCACAGGTTGCCGAACAGGTCGAGATCAAGACCAAGTACGCCGGTTACATTGATCGCCAGCAGGACGAAATCGCTCGCCTGCGCGCCAGTGAAGATACCAAGCTGCCTGTGGATATCGACTACACCGGGATTTCCGGGCTGTCGAAAGAAATTCAAAGCAAGCTGGGGATAACTCGGCCGGAAACACTTGGCCAGGCTTCACGCATTCCAGGCGTCACTCCTGCAGCCATTTCGCTGTTGATGATTCATTTGAAAAAACGCGGCGCGGGCCGTCAGTTGGAGCAAAGCGCTTGAGTTCGTTGGTCACCTCGCAACACGCCGAAGAGTTATCCACAGGAGCGCGCCAGTTGGGTGTGGCCCTCACCGAAGCCCAGCAAGAGTTATTGCTGAGCTATCTGGCCCTGTTGATCAAATGGAACAAGGCTTACAACCTCACCGCTGTGCGTGATCCAGATGAGATGGTGTCACGGCATCTGCTCGACAGCCTCAGCGTGATGCCGTTCATCGAAAACGGCCGCTGGCTCGACGTCGGCAGTGGCGGCGGGATGCCTGGCATTCCATTGGCGATCCTGTTTCCCGAGTCTCAAGTGACCTGCCTGGACAGCAACGGCAAGAAAACCCGCTTCCTGACCCAGGTCAAACTCGAACTCAAGCTGGATAACCTGCAGGTTATCCACAGCCGCGTGGAGGCCTTCACGCCTGAACAGCCTTTCAACGGCATTGTGTCCCGGGCGTTCAGCAGCATGGAGAATTTCAGCAACTGGACCCGCCATCTCGGCGACCGTGACACCCGCTGGCTGGCAATGAAGGGCGTCCATCCAAGCGACGAGCTGTTAGCATTGCCGGCAGACTTCCACCTCGATAGCGAACACGCCTTGGCCGTACCCGGTTGCCAAGGCCAACGCCATCTGCTGATACTGCGCCGCACGGCATGATTGGGAACACAAGCAAGAATGGCTAAGGTATTCGCGATTGCGAACCAGAAAGGTGGCGTGGGTAAGACCACCACCTGTATCAACCTCGCAGCATCCCTGGTCGCCACCAAGCGTCGGGTGCTGTTGATCGATCTCGATCCACAGGGCAACGCCACCATGGGTAGCGGTGTGGATAAACACGGCCTGGAAAACTCGGTCTATGATTTGCTGATTGGCGAATGCGACCTGGCGCAGGCCATGCACTATTCCGAGCATGGTGGTTACCAACTGCTGCCAGCCAACCGCGATTTGACCGCGGCGGAAGTGGTGCTGCTGGAAATGCAGATGAAAGAAAGCCGTCTGCGTAGCGCCCTGGCGCCCATTCGAGAGAATTACGACTACATTCTGATCGACTGCCCACCGTCGCTGTCGATGCTCACGCTCAACGCCCTGGTGGCCGCTGATGGGGTGATTATCCCAATGCAGTGCGAGTACTTCGCCCTCGAAGGCTTGAGCGACCTTGTGGATAACATCAAGCGTATCGCCGAGTTGCTCAACCCGAACCTGAAAGTCGAAGGCCTGCTGCGGACCATGTACGATCCGCGTCTGAGCCTGATGAACGATGTGTCGGCGCAGCTCAAGGAACATTTTGGCGACCAGTTGTACGACACCGTCATCCCACGCAACATCCGCCTGGCTGAAGCGCCAAGCTATGGCATGCCTGCGCTGGCGTACGACAAGTCCTCGCGTGGTGCCATTGCCTACCTGGCGCTCGCCGGCGAGATGGTTCGCCGTCAACGCCGCAATTCACGCACCGCTGCCGCCCAGCCAACTTAAGGAATCCCCATGGCCGTCAAGAAACGAGGTCTCGGACGTGGACTGGATGCACTGCTGAGTGGTCCTACCGTCACATCGCTTGAAGAACAAGCGGTGCAGGCCGACGAGCGCGAGCTGCAGCACTTGCCCCTGGATTTGATCCAGCGCGGCAAATACCAGCCACGGCGGGACATGGATCCCCAGGCGCTGGAAGAACTGGCCAACTCGATCAAGGCCCAGGGCGTGATGCAACCGATTGTGGTGCGCCCGATTGGCGCTGGCCGCTTTGAGATCATCGCCGGTGAACGTCGCTGGCGCGCCAGCCAACAGGCCGGCAAGGACACCATCCCGGCGATGGTGCGCGATGTGCCGGATGAAACCGCCATCGCCATGGCCTTGATCGAAAACATTCAGCGCGAAGACCTCAACCCGATCGAAGAAGCGATCGCATTGCAGCGTTTGCAGCAGGAATTTCAGCTTACCCAGCAACAAGTGGCCGAGGCGGTGGGAAAATCCCGTGTCACGGTTTCCAACTTGCTGCGTCTGATCGCCTTGCCGGAAGTCATCAAGACCATGTTGTCCCATGGCGACCTGGAAATGGGCCACGCTCGTGCTTTGCTGGGTTTGCCGGAAAATCAACAGGTTGAAGGGGCGCGACACGTTGTCGCACGAGGGCTCACCGTTCGTCAGACCGAGGCCCTGGTTCGCCAGTGGCTCAGCGGTAAACCTGCACCGGTTGAAACCGCCAAACCTGATCCGGATATCGCGCGCCTCGAGCAGCGCCTGGCCGAGCGGCTAGGCTCTGCGGTGCAAATTCGCCACGGCAAGAAGGGCAAAGGGCAACTGGTCATCGGATATAACTCCCTCGATGAGCTTCAGGGCGTCCTTGCCCACATCCGCTGAAACATTTGCTTATGTAGCGCGTGATCGGAAATCACTACCCGACAGTTGAATAGGGGCAGAACCGCCCCTATACTCTGCGCGCATTTTGTCGGCACAAATTATGCCAAGTTATTGATTTCCGGCAGCCGACCATTGAGGAGCAAGAGTGATGGAAACCCGCACGCCAAACACGTTGCCGTTCCATCGCTTGGCTGTTTTTCCGGTTTTGTTGGCTCAATTTGTCATTTTGCTGATCGCCGCTTTGGCGCTTTGGTACTGGCATGGAGTCGTAGCCGGATATTCAGGACTCTGCGGAGGCCTGATAGCCTTGCTGCCCAATATGTATTTTGCTCACAGGGCCTTTCGGTTTTCCGGCGCCCGAGCAGCCCAGGCTATCGTGCGGTCTTTTTATGCCGGCGAAGCAGGGAAACTGATTTTGACGGCAGTGCTGTTTGCACTGACCTTTGCAGGTGTGAAGCCATTGGCGCCGCTGGCTGTATTCGGCGTCTTCGTGTTGACCCAACTGGTCAGCTGGTTCGCTCCCCTGCTAATGAAAACAAGACTTTCGAAACCTTAGGGCGTTTGAGGCAACCATGGCAGAAACAACCGCTTCGGGCTATATCCAGCACCACTTGCAGAACCTGACCTTCGGTCAGCTTCCTAATGGCGGCTGGGGCTTTGCCCACACCGCAGCAGAAGCCAAAGAAATGGGTTTCTGGGCTTTCCACCTGGATACTCTGGGTTGGTCGGTCGCATTGGGTCTGATCTTCGTCCTGATTTTCCGCATGGCGGCAAAGAAGGCGACTTCCGGTCAGCCAGGTGCTTTGCAGAACTTCGTTGAAGTATTGGTCGAATTCGTCGATGGCAGCGTGAAAGACAGCTTCCATGGCCGTAGCCCGGTGATTGCACCGTTGGCACTGACCATCTTCGTCTGGGTGTTCCTGATGAACGCCGTCGACCTGATCCCGGTGGACTGGATTCCTCAGTTGGCCATGGCGATCTCCGGCGATCCGCACATCCCATTCCGTGCCGTATCCACCACTGACCCGAACGCTACCCTGGGCATGGCCCTGTCGGTGTTCGCGTTGATCATTTTCTACAGCATCAAGGTCAAGGGCATCGGTGGCTTCATCGGCGAACTGACCCTGCACCCGTTCGGCAGCAAGAACATCTTCGTTCAAGCCCTGCTGATCCCGGTGAACTTCCTGCTGGAATTCGTGACCCTGATCGCCAAGCCGATTTCCCTGGCTCTGCGACTGTTCGGCAACATGTATGCCGGCGAGCTGGTGTTCATTCTGATCGCTGTGATGTTCGGCAGCGGTCTGCTCTGGCTTAGCGGCCTGGGCGTAGTACTGCAGTGGGCGTGGGCTGTGTTCCACATCCTGATCATTACCCTGCAGGCCTTCATCTTCATGATGCTGACCATCGTCTATCTGTCGATGGCGCACGAAGAGAACCATTAAGACCAGTCTCGACTAGTCTGATGTCCTTCCCGGTCAAACGGGAAGGTGGCCCAACAGGGCTATGAAACGATTTGTTTTACCGCTTTAAAATCTAAAAAACCTAAACCATACGACGTAAAAGTCGGGAGGAAAGATGGAAACTGTAGTTGGTCTAACCGCTATCGCTGTTGCACTGTTGATCGGCCTGGGCGCCCTGGGTACTGCCATTGGTTTCGGCCTGCTGGGCGGCAAATTCCTGGAAGGCGCAGCGCGTCAGCCAGAAATGGTCCCAATGCTGCAAGTTAAAATGTTCATCGTCGCCGGCCTGCTCGACGCCGTGACCATGATCGGCGTTGGTATCGCACTGTTCTTCACCTTCGCGAACCCCTTCGTTGGTCAACTCGCTGGCTAATCACTCGAATTTTCGAGTGATTGGGGTGATGGACAACGAATGAGCGAGGTGTTGGCGTGAACATTAATGCAACCCTGATTGGCCAATCCGTTGCGTTCTTCATTTTTGTAGTGTTTTGCATGAAGTTCGTGTGGCCTCCGGTCATCGCGGCTTTGCACGAACGTCAGAAGAAGATCGCGGATGGTTTGGACGCTGCCAGCCGTGCAGCTCGCGACCTGGAGTTGGCCCACGAGAAAGTGGGTCAGCAACTGCGCGAAGCTAAAGCACAGGCAGCCGAGATCATTGAGCAAGCCAAGAAACGCGGTAACCAGATCGTCGAAGAGGCTGTTGAAAAAGCCCGCGTCGAAGCTGACCGTGTGAAGGCTTCGGCTCATGCCGAGATCGAACAGGAACTGAACGGCGTCAAAGACGCGCTGCGTGCCCAACTGGGTGCTCTGGCGGTCGGCGGTGCTGAGAAGATCCTCGGTGCCACAATCGATCAAAACGCGCACGCGGAGCTGGTTAACAAACTGGCTGCTGAAATTTAAGCGAGGGCGATCATGGCAGAACTGACCACGTTGGCCCGACCTTACGCTAAGGCAGCCTTCGAGCACGCCCAGGCCCACCAGCAGCTGGCCTCTTGGTCAGCCATGCTCGGCCTGGCTGCAGCAGTGTCGCAAGACGACACCATGCAGCGCGTGCTCAAGGCCCCGCGCCTGACGAGCGCAGACAAGGCCGCCACTTTTATTGAAGTGTGCGGCGACAAGTTTGATGTGAAGGTGCAGAACTTCATCCACGTCATTGCCGAAAACGACCGTCTCCCGCTATTGCCGGAGATCGCCGCTCTGTTCGACCTGTACAAGGCCGAAGCAGAGAAATCGGTAGACGTTGAAGTGACCAGTGCTTTCGCATTGAACCAAGAACAGCAAGACAAACTCGCCAAGGTTCTCAGTGCACGACTCAATCGGGAAGTGCGCCTGCAAGCTTCGGAGGACGCATCCCTGATTGGTGGTGTTGTTATCCGTGCCGGCGACCTGGTTATCGATGGCTCGATTCGCGGCAAAATCGCGAAACTTGCCGAAGCATTGAAATCTTGAGTTTGAAGGGGCAGCAGAGCAATGCAGCAACTCAATCCTTCCGAAATAAGTGAAATTATCAAGGGCCGCATCGACAAGCTCGATGTGACCTCCCAAGCCCGTAACGAAGGCACTGTCGTCAGCGTATCTGACGGCATCGTGCGGATTCACGGTCTGGCCGACGTAATGTACGGCGAGATGATCGAGTTTCCGGGCGGCGTCTACGGTATGGCCCTCAACCTGGAGCAAGACTCCGTAGGTGCCGTTGTATTGGGCGCGTACACCAGTCTGGCTGAAGGCATGAGCGCCAAGTGCACAGGCCGCATCCTGGAAGTTCCGGTTGGTAAGGAACTGCTGGGTCGCGTAGTCGACGCACTGGGTAACCCTGTTGACGGTAAAGGTCCACTGGGCAACACCGAGACCGACGCGGTCGAGAAAGTTGCTCCAGGCGTGATCTGGCGTAAGTCGGTAGACCAGCCTGTACAGACTGGCTACAAGGCTGTCGATGCCATGATCCCGGTCGGCCGTGGCCAGCGTGAGCTGATCATCGGTGACCGTCAGATCGGTAAAACCGCTCTGGCGATCGACGCGATCATCAACCAGAAAGACAGCGGCATTTTCTGCGTCTACGTAGCCATCGGTCAGAAGCAATCGACCATCGCCAACGTGGTTCGCAAGCTGGAAGAAAACGGCGCCCTGGCCAACACGATCATCGTGGCTGCCAGTGCTTCGGAATCTCCTGCGCTGCAATTCCTGGCACCGTACTCCGGTTGCACCATGGGTGAATTCTTCCGCGACCGCGGTGAAGACGCGCTGATCGTTTATGACGATCTGTCCAAGCAAGCAGTGGCTTACCGCCAGATTTCCCTGCTGCTGCGCCGTCCACCAGGCCGTGAAGCCTACCCAGGCGACGTGTTCTATCTCCACTCCCGTCTGCTGGAGCGCGCTTCCCGCGTTTCGGAAGAATACGTAGAGAAGTTCACCAACGGCGCAGTGACCGGCAAAACCGGTTCCCTGACCGCACTGCCGATCATCGAAACCCAGGCTGGCGACGTTTCCGCGTTCGTTCCGACCAACGTGATTTCCATCACTGACGGTCAGATCTTCCTGGAATCGGCCATGTTCAACTCCGGGATCCGTCCTGCTGTGAACGCCGGTGTTTCGGTATCCCGTGTGGGTGGTGCCGCTCAGACCAAGATCATCAAGAAGCTTTCCGGTGGTATCCGTACCGCTCTGGCTCAGTACCGTGAACTGGCGGCATTCGCCCAGTTCGCTTCTGACCTGGACGAAGCGACCCGTAAGCAACTTGAGCATGGTCAGCGCGTTACCGAGCTGATGAAGCAGAAGCAATACGCCCCAATGTCGATCGCTGACATGGCGTTGTCGCTGTATGCCGCTGAGCGTGGGTTCCTGACCGACGTTGAAATCGCCAAGGTCGGCAGCTTTGAACAAGCGCTGATTGCTTACTTCAACCGCGATCACGCCGAATTGATGGCGAAGATCAACGTGAAGGGTGACTTCAATGACGATATCGACGCTGGCATGAAAGCCGGTATCGAGAAGTTCAAGGCCACCCAAACCTGGTAAGCCGCAGCGGGAGCCGCAAGGCTCCCGCTTGCTAACCTGATAGGTGTTACATGGCAGGCGCAAAAGAGATTCGCAGTAAGATTGCGAGCATCAAAAGCACGCAAAAAATTACCAGCGCCATGGAAAAAGTGGCGGTCAGCAAAATGCGCAAGGCACAAATGCGCATGGCTGCTAGCCGTCCTTATGCGGAGCGTATCCGCCAGGTAATTGGGCATCTGGCCAACGCCAACCCGGAATACCGCCACCCGTTCATGATCGAGCGCGCCGTCAAGCGTGCAGGTTATGTGGTAGTGAGCAGTGACCGTGGTTTGTGCGGTGGTCTGAATACCAACCTGTTCAAGGCCCTGGTCAAGGACATGGCGGTAAACCGCGAAAACGGCGTCGAGATCGATCTGTGTGTGGTGGGTAGCAAGGGTGCGGCCTTTTTCCGCAACTTCGGCGGTAACGTCGTTGCAGCTATCAGCCATCTGGGTGAAGAGCCGTCGATCAATGATTTGATCGGCAGTGTGAAGGTGATGCTGGATGCGTACCTGGAAGGCCGTATTGACCGCCTTTCCGTGGTATCCAACAAGTTCATCAACACCATGACCCAGCAGCCAACCGTGGAGCAATTGATTCCACTGGTGGCGACTCCGGATCAGGAACTCAAGCACCACTGGGACTACCTCTACGAACCAGACGCCAAAGAGCTGCTTGACGGCTTGATGGTGCGCTACGTGGAGTCGCAGGTGTACCAGGCGGTGGTCGAGAACAACGCAGCTGAACAAGCGGCGCGGATGATCGCGATGAAAAACGCTACCGATAACGCCGGTGATCTGATCAGCGATTTGCAGCTGATCTACAACAAGGCGCGTCAGGCTGCGATCACCCAAGAGATCTCGGAAATCGTCGGCGGCGCTGCCGCGGTTTAACGGTTCAAATATTCAGAGGATCCAGCTATGAGTAGCGGACGTATCGTTCAAATCATCGGCGCCGTTATCGACGTGGAATTTCCACGCGACAGCGTACCGAGCATCTACAACGCGCTGAAAGTACAAGGCGCGGAAACTACCCTGGAAGTTCAGCAGCAGCTGGGCGACGGCGTAGTTCGTACCATTGCGATGGGTTCCACCGAAGGCTTGAAGCGCGGTCTGGACGTTGTCGACACTGGCGCTGCCATCTCCGTACCGGTCGGTAAAGCGACCCTGGGCCGGATCATGGACGTACTGGGCAACCCGATCGACGAAGCTGGCCCGATTGCCACCGAAGAGCGCTGGGGCATTCACCGCGCAGCACCTTCGTTCGCAGAACAAGCGGGCGGCAACGACCTGCTGGAAACCGGCATCAAGGTTATCGACCTGGTTTGCCCGTTCGCCAAAGGCGGTAAAGTCGGTCTGTTCGGTGGTGCCGGTGTAGGCAAGACCGTAAACATGATGGAACTGATCCGTAACATCGCCATCGAGCACAGCGGTTATTCCGTGTTCGCAGGTGTGGGTGAGCGTACTCGTGAGGGTAACGACTTCTACCACGAGATGAAGGACTCCAACGTTCTGGACAAAGTGGCACTGGTTTACGGTCAGATGAACGAGCCGCCGGGAAACCGTCTGCGCGTAGCACTGACTGGCCTGACCATGGCCGAGAAGTTCCGTGACGAAGGTAACGACGTTCTGTTGTTCGTCGACAACATCTACCGTTACACCCTGGCCGGTACTGAAGTATCCGCACTGCTGGGCCGTATGCCTTCTGCAGTAGGTTACCAGCCGACCCTGGCTGAAGAGATGGGCGTTCTGCAAGAACGTATCACTTCGACCAAGGAAGGTTCGATCACCTCGATCCAAGCGGTATACGTACCTGCGGATGACTTGACCGACCCGTCGCCAGCCACCACCTTCGCCCACTTGGACGCCACCGTCGTTCTGTCCCGTGACATCGCTTCCCTGGGTATCTACCCAGCGGTCGATCCACTCGACTCGACTTCGCGCCAGCTGGATCCGAACGTGATCGGCCAGGAGCACTACGACACCGCTCGCGGCGTTCAGTACGTGCTGCAGCGTTACAAAGAACTGAAGGACATCATTGCGATCCTGGGTATGGACGAGCTGTCGGAAGCCGACAAGCAGTTGGTAAACCGTGCTCGTAAGATCCAGCGTTTCTTGTCGCAGCCGTTCTTCGTGGCTGAAGTCTTCACCGGTGCCTCGGGTAAATACGTTTCCCTGAAAGACACCATTGCTGGCTTCAAAGGCATCCTCAACGGTGACTACGACCACCTGCCAGAACAAGCGTTCTACATGGTCGGCGGCATCGAAGAAGCGATCGAGAAAGCCAAGAAACTGTAATCCAGGCGCCCGGCAACGGGCGCTCATCAGGTTGAGGCAATCAGATGGCTATGACAGTCCATTGCGATATCGTCAGCGCGGAAGGGGAAATTTTCTCCGGTCTGGTCGAGTTTGTAACAGCGCACGGCGACTTGGGTGATCTTGGTATCGCCATGGGTCACGCTCCGCTGATCACAAGCTTGAAGCCAGGTCCGATCACTCTGACCAAGCAAGGCGGGGAAAAGGAGGTGTTCTACATCTCTGGTGGTTTCCTCGAGGTTCAGCCGAACATGGTCAAGGTACTTGCCGACACCGTGCAACGTGCTGGCGACCTGGATGAAGCCTCCGCTCAGGAAGCCGTCAAGGCTGCCGAGAAGGCCCTGAACGAAAAAGGCGCAGACTTCGACTACAGCGCTGCTGCAGTTCGTCTGGCCGAGGCTGCAGCTCAGCTGCGTACGCTCCAGCAGATCCGCAAGAAGTAAGCGGCCTTGCCGTTACACTTCATGCGTGATTGATTAAAAAGGGTGGCCTCGGCTACCCTTTTTCTTTTTTTGCAAAACACTTCTTTGGTCTGAACCCGGACCGCCCAGGATTGGTAGCCATTCATGTCTCTTGAAATCGTCATTCTCGCCGCAGGCCAGGGCACCCGTATGCGTTCAGCCCTGCCCAAGGTGCTGCACCCGGTCGCGGGTAACTCCATGCTGGGTCATGTTATCCACAGCGCCCGGCAATTGGACCCGCAGCGTATTCATGTGGTGATCGGCCACGGTGCCGATGTGGTCCGCGAGCGCTTGGCAGCGGACGACTTGAATTTCGTATTGCAAGACAAGCAACTGGGCACCGGCCACGCTACCGCGCAAGCCGTACCCTTCATTGCCGCCGACACGGTGCTGATCCTCTATGGCGATGTACCGCTGATTGAAGTAGAAACCCTGCAACGTCTGCTCAAGCACGTTGTGCCTGGCCAGATGGGCTTGCTGACTGTTGAGTTGGACGACCCTACCGGCTATGGCCGCATCGTGCGCAATGCCGACGGCAAGGTTGCCGCGATCGTCGAGCACAAGGACGCCAGTGAAGCCCAGCGCGCCATTACCGAAGGCAACACCGGCATTCTTGCCGTACCTGCCGATAAGCTGGGCGACTGGATGAGCCGTCTGTCCAACAACAATGCCCAGGGCGAGTACTACCTCACCGACGTCATTGAGATGGCCGTCAGCGATGGCCTGGTGGTCGCCACTGAGCAGCCCCACGACCCGATGGAAGTGCAGGGCGCCAACGACCGCAAGCAGCTTGCAGAGCTGGAGCGTCACTACCAGTTGCGTGAAGGCCTGCGTCTGATGGCCCAGGGAGTGACCCTGCGTGATCCGGCGCGTTTCGATGTGCGTGGCGACGTAACAGTAGGCCGCGACGTGCTGATCGATATCAACGTGATCCTCGAAGGCCGGGTGATCATTGAAGACAATGTGGTCATCGGCCCGAACTGCGTGATCAAGGACAGCACCTTGCGCAAAGGCGTGGTCGTCAAGGCCAACAGCCATGTCGACGGTGCCGTGATGGGTGAGGGCAGCGATGCGGGGCCGTTTGCGCGCTTGCGTCCAGGTAGCGAGCTGGGGGCCAAGGCCCATGTAGGCAACTTTGTCGAACTGAAAAACGCACACCTCGGCGAAGGTGCAAAAGTCGGTCACCTGACTTACCTGGGCGATGCCGTCATCGGCGCTCGCACTAACATTGGTGCCGGCACCATCACCTGCAACTATGACGGCGCCAACAAGTACCAGACGACGATTGGTGAAGATGTATTCATTGGCTCCAATAACTCGCTGATTGCTCCCGTCACCATTGGCGATGGTTCAAATACAGCGGCAGGCTCGACCATCAACCAGGATGTGGATAAGTCCCAGCTGGCGGTAGCCCGCGCCCGTCAACGCAATATCGACGGTTGGAAACGCCCGGTCAAAATCAAGAAGACCTGAGTTATCCACAGCCTTGGCAGCGTCAAAACTCCAATGTGGGAGGGGGCAAGCCCCCTCCCAAATTTGCCGGTGTTGTTTCGAAAAATAGTTATCGCCCCCGCTTGACGATCTTTCGCTAATAGGTTTTGATTGCCTTCGTTATCTTTCGAAACGAAACTTATCATTACCATGTCGAAACGAAATACTCCCCAGCGACGCCACAATATCCTGACCTTGCTCAATGAACAGGGCGAAGTCAGTGTGGACGAACTGGCCAAGCGTTTCGAAACTTCGGAAGTCACCATCCGCAAGGACTTGGCCGCCCTCGAAAGTAACGGCCTGCTCCTGCGTCGCTACGGTGGCGCAATCACCATGCCCCAAGAGCTGGTAGGCGACGCCGCCCAGCCCGTCTCGGCCTACAAGCGTGCCATCGCGCGTGCGGCCGTGGTGCGCTTGCGTGAACATGCGCGCATCATCATCGACAGCGGCAGCACCACCGCCGCCATGATTCCGGAACTCGGTCATCAACCCGGGCTGGTGGTTATGACCAATTCCTTGAATGTGGCCCGCGCCCTGAGCGAACTGGAACATGAACCGGTGCTGTTAATGACCGGCGGTACCTGGGACCCGCATTCGGACTCGTTCCAGGGGCAGGTCGCCGAGCAGGTGCTGCGTTCCTACGATTTTGATCAGTTGTTCATCGGCGCCGACGGCATCGACTTGCAGCGCGGCACCACCACCTTCAACGAACTGCTGGGCCTGAGCCGTGTGATGGCTGAGGTCGCCCGTGAAGTGGTGGTGATGGTCGAGTCCGACAAGATTGGCCGCAAGATTCCCAACCTGGAGCTGCCCTGGAGCAGTGTCCATACCCTTATTACCGATGATCGCCTGCCACTTGAGGCCCGCGACCAGATCCAAGCCCGCGGCATTACGCTGATATGCGCGGCAGTCATCTAGGAGAAACACCATGTGTGGAATTGTTGGCGCAGTCGCCGAACGTAACGTAACTGCCATCCTGATCGAAGGCCTCAAGCGCCTGGAATACCGCGGCTATGACAGCGCAGGCGTGGCCGTCTTCACCAACGCCGGCAAGCTGGAGCGTATGCGCCGCCCGGGCAAGGTCAGCGAGTTGGACCAGGCTCTGGCCGGCGAGCCTCTGGCGGGTCGCCTGGGTATCGCCCACACCCGTTGGGCCACCCACGGCGCGCCGTGCGAACGCAACGCCCACCCGCATTTTTCCGGTGACCTGGCGGTGGTGCACAACGGCATCATCGAAAACCACGAAGTGCTGCGTGAGCAACTCAAGGGCCTGGGCTACGTGTTCACCTCGGACACCGACACCGAAGTGATCGCCCACCTGCTCAACCACAAGCTCAAAGACCACAGTGACCTGACCACAGCCCTCAAGGCCACAGTCAAAGAGCTGCACGGCGCCTACGGCCTGGCCGTGATCAGTGCCAGCCAACCTGACCGCTTGGTTGCCGCGCGCAGTGGCAGCCCATTGGTAATCGGCCTGGGCCTGGGCGAGAACTTCCTTGCCTCCGACCAACTGGCCCTGCGCCAGGTGACCGACCGTTTCATGTACCTGGAAGAAGGCGATATTGCCGACATCCGCCGTGAAAGCGTACAGATCTGGGACGTTGACGGTCAGTCGGTCGAGCGTGAAGCCGTGCAATACCGCGACGGGGCCGAAGCCGCCGACAAAGGCGAGTTCCGCCACTTCATGCTCAAGGAAATCCACGAGCAGCCATCCGTGGTGCAACGCACCCTGGAAGGTCGGCTGAGCCAGAACCAGGTGCTGGTCAACGCCTTCGGCCCGCAAGCCGCCGAACTGTTCGCCAAAGTGCGCAATGTACAAATCGTCGCCTGCGGCACCAGCTACCACGCCGGTATGGTCGCGCGTTATTGGCTGGAAGAATTGGCCGGCATCCCGTGCCAAGTCGAAGTTGCCAGCGAGTTCCGCTATCGCAAAGTGGTAGTGCAGCCAGACACCCTGTTCGTGACCATCTCCCAGTCCGGCGAAACCGCCGACACCCTGGCGGCCCTGCGCAATGCCAAGGAGCTGGGCTTCCTCGGCAGCCTGGCCATCTGCAACGTCAGCATCAGCTCCCTGGTGCGTGAATCCGACCTGACCCTGCTGACCCAGGCTGGTCGCGAAATCGGCGTGGCCTCCACCAAGGCCTTCACTACCCAATTGGTAGGCCTGTTGTTGCTGACCCTGTCCCTGGGTCAAGTACGCGGCACCCTCGCCGAGGGCGTCGAAGCCACTCTGGTGGAAGAACTGCGTCGTCTGCCGACCCGCCTGGGTGAAGCCCTGGCCATGGACAGCACCGTGGAAAAAGTCGCCGAGCTGTTCGCCGACAAGAACCACACCCTGTTCCTCGGCCGTGGCGCGCAATACCCGGTGGCAATGGAAGGCTCGCTGAAACTCAAGGAAATCTCGTACATCCACGCCGAAGCCTACCCGGCCGGCGAGCTGAAGCACGGCCCACTGGCCTTGGTGGATGACGACATGCCGGTGGTCACCGTCGCGCCGAACAACGAACTGCTGGAGAAGCTCAAGTCCAACCTGCAGGAAGTACGCGCCCGTGGTGGCCAACTGATCGTCTTCGCAGACGAGAAGGCGGGCATGACCAATGGCGAAGGCACTCACGTGATCAAC
The DNA here is from genome assembly GCF_015277575.1 of Pseudomonas sp. OST1909. Lineage (NCBI taxonomy): Bacteria > Pseudomonadati > Pseudomonadota > Gammaproteobacteria > Pseudomonadales > Pseudomonadaceae > Pseudomonas > Pseudomonas sp. OST1909. Next base: position 172,652 of record NZ_CP063780.1, on the reverse strand, counting down.
ATGCCGCACATCCACGACACGCTGTCGCCGATCCTCTACACCATCCCGCTGCAGTTGCTGTCGTACTACGTCGCCGTGCTCAAGGGCACCGACGTTGACCAGCCGCGTAACCTGGCTAAGTCGGTGACGGTGGAGTAAGGCTTACTGACGTACCCAAAAGGGGCTGTTTTCAACAGCCCCTTTTTTACGTTTTGGATTCGCTTAATTCAAGGATGCGTACTGATGCAACACCCTTCTGCTACTGTCCAGGCACGTTTGCACGATCGTCGGTTTGCGGTCGCGAACAACGCCAAAGGGGTGTCCGGCACCGGCACTGTGTTTCATTACCAAATCGAAGATGGCGTGATTTCGAGCACTTACCAGGGTGGCCGGATTCGCGTGGGCACGCAGGTCGGGCGGGTGACCGGTGCAGAGACCATCGAGCTGCTATTTCAGTGCGTAACCCTGGAAGGTGAACTGCGCGCGGGGTGGTCACGTGGCACGGTAGGCGTGGATCACGCCGGGCGCACCACGCTGAGTTTCGTTTGGGGCTGGCTATCGGGTGCGACGGGAGGCGGGGAATCGAGCTACGTCGAGATCACTGCCTAGTGGTCTTGAAAGTACACAAGCCCCCTCCCACAGTTTGTTCTTTGTCAGTATTGAGGGCTGGTGCTCAGGTCCACCAGTAGCGCACGAGGTGAAAGAAGATCGGCGCCGCAAAGCACACCGAATCCAGCCGATCCAGCATCCCACCGTGCCCTTCGATCATGTGCCCCCAGTCTTTTACGCCGCGGTCACGCTTGATCGCCGACATCACAATCCCGCCGGCAAAGCCCAGCAAGTTGATCAGCAGCGCGATCAGGAACGACTGCCAAGGGTTGAACGGCGTGGTCCACCACAGCGCTGCACCGATCAGTGAAGACAACAGGATCCCGCCGACAAAACCTTCCACGGTTTTCGACGGTGACAGGTTGGGCGCGATCTTGTGTTTGCCGAACAGCTTGCCGCATACGTACTGCAGTACGTCCGAGAGTTGCACGACGATCACCAGGTAGGCGATCAGCAGCAGGTTGCGGCCTTCGTAGCCGGGAATGTCCAGCGTCAGCAGGGCGGGGACGAAGGACACGCAGAACACCGCGATCATCAGCCCCCATTGCACCTTCGAGGCGCGTTCCAGGAAGTGTGTGCTGTCGCCGCCCAGGGAGGCGAGGATCGGTAGCAGCAAAAACACGTACACCGGAATGAAGATCGAGAACAGCCCGTACCAGTCGGCGTAGATCAGCACGTATTGCAGTGGCAGGGCCAGGTAGAACGCGGCCACCAGGGCCGGGTAGTCGCTGCGCCGAGTCGGGGTGAGGGTGAGGAATTCGCGCAGGGCGTAGAACGACACCGCGTAGAACAGCAGGATCACCGCGCCGGTGCCGAGCCAGAAGGCGACGCCGATCACTACCACCATGACCCACCAGGCGTTGATGCGGGCGTTGAGGTTGTCGATGACTGCGTTGGGGCTGCCACGGGTGCGCAGCTTGAGGATCAGGCCGATCAGCGAGGCGATGACCAGGATCGCGCCGATGCCGCCGAACAACATCAGGGTTTGGCTATCCATTTCAGGAGTGCTCCGGGGCGAGGGCGAGCAGGGCGTCGCGGGTGCGGGCGAGGAATGCGGCTTTGTCTTCGCCTTCCTCCAATTGCAGGGGGGCACCGAAGCTGGTTGTGCATAACAACGGCAGTGGCAGCACGCGCCCTTTGGGCATAACCCGGTTGAGGTTGGCTATCCACACGGGAACCAACTCGGCCTGTGGGTAACTTTTTGCCAGGTGATACAAGCCGCTTTTGAATGGCAGTAAACCGTCCTCCAGATTGCGCGTGCCTTCAGGAAAGATGATCAGCGAGTCACCGCCTTCCAAGGCTGCGAGCATGGGCAGCAATGGGTTATCCACAGGCTCTTTGCGCTCGCGGTCGATCAGCACGCCATTGAACACCCGGTTGATGATGTAGCGGCGTAGCGCGCTCTTGTTCCAGTAATCGCTGCCGGCCACCGGGCGTGTGAATTTGCGCAGGTTCTGCGGCAGTGACGCCCACACCAGCACGAAGTCGCCGTGGCTGCTGTGGTTGGCGAAATAGATACGTTGCACCGGTACTGGCGCGCACCCCAGCCACAGGCTGCGAGCGCCGGTGACGGTGCGGGCCATGGAGGTAATCAGCGTGGCGACCACGGGTTCGAACATGGGAATTCCTTATCCGGCGAAAGGCAGCCAAGGGCTGGCGAGGATGACGCCCAAGGTCAGCAGCGCTTGCGCGCCCAGCAACCAGGCTTGTTTACGCAATAGTTTAAGGGCGCCACGGCGGCGTTCGGTCCACGGCCGACCGGCTCGCTTGGACGATTGCAGGCCGAGGGTTTGCAGGGCCTGATCAAGGTCTGGGGTGCGGGTAACGTCGCGGGCCAGCAAGGCGAACAGGTCGGCGTCGAAGGCCACCCGCAGCGCCCAGTACTTTTGCAGCAGGCCCAGCACGATCATCCACAGGGCCAGCAGCAGGCAGATCGTCGAGATACTGGCCAACAACAGTTGGGCGAGGCCGAACAGTACGCCGAGCAACGTCAGGCCTGTGGATAACTGATCCAGGGAACGGCCACGGCGTAGCAGGCTGGCGACTACCTGGAGTTCCATATCAGCGGGCATGGTGCAAACCCTCCAACGCTTTACGGTGTGCGGGGTGCAGGACCACAGTGGCCCGTGCTGTACGAATAATAGCCAGTGCTTCATCGACCGTGGCGGCTCGGCCAGTATTCAGCAGCCAGGCGGCGATAGCGGTGGCGCTACGGGAGTAACCGAGGGCGCAGCACACCAGCAAGGGGCCGCTCGTTCGCAGGCGTTCAATGGCGTGTGCGGCTTCCAGGCATTCGTCGGGTGTCGGGGTGATGAGGTCCAGTACCGGCACGCAGGCATAAGCGCGGCCCAGTGGATTAATCGGCAGTTCGGCGCACAGATCGACAATGGCCTTGAATGAACCCTGCTCGCTGGCCGTAGGAATGCGCCCCAGCCAGACGTTATCCACAATCAGGTCCGGCTGTGGATGTTTGCGTGTCCACAGCCGCGAATTGACCCACGCACCCGCTAAATAAGGCGCATACAACCAGCGGGCTGCAGGCGTAAGGCGGCCATCCGCACGTTTTTGAAAGCCCGACGCGCCGATCACAAGGTAGTTGGCTGTGATCAAACCCAGGGAAACCGCTGGCCACAGCAGCCACAGCCAGCCGCCGCCCAGTACCAGGGCAAGTGCCAGCAGTAATAGCGTACCCAGCCCGTAGCGCACGGCCAAGCGCCAGCGTTGGGTATCCCGCGTCAACCGCGCACTCAACAATGGGCTCGGGTGCTCCACTGGCCATAACCACACGCACAGCCACCCCGCGAGGGCGCCTGTGGGTAAGTCGATAAAGTGATGTTGATAAGTGGTCAGCACCGAGATGCCGATCAGCGCAAACCAGCCATGCACCACCCAGCGCCAGACTCCCTGGGTGTGCCGCTGATACATGACCCACAGGATCACCAGCAGCGCGATATGCAGCGAAGGTGCCTGGTTGAACGGTTTGTCGAAACCGGCCAGCACCGCGAATAGCCAGCCAAACACCCCGTCCAGCTCTGGCCGCTCAAAGGTGAAGCGCAGCGGCCAGATCAGGAAGCAGCTGACGGCAATCACCTGCGCACTCAGCAGGCGCAGTGCATGTTGTTTCAGCTCATGCCGTGTATTGGGTAGCAGCAGAGAGAAGCCGTAGAGCAGGTCGATGGACCAATAGGGCACGATGGTCCAGGCCCAGAACGGCATATGGCTTTCCCAGCCGAACACCAGCGTGCCGACGTCGCTGCGCTGGCTGGTGACCCAGGTGGCGAAGCCGTAGGTGCTGAAAAACAGCGGCGCCAATAGCAGCAGCCAGAGCACCGCGGGTTTCAATAAACCGGGTTCGCGCATGTTCAGATCTTCTGTGCCAGGGACACAGTGAAAATGCCCCACTCATCCACGCGCTGGGTGATCTTGCGAAAGCCCGCGGCTTCAACCAACTGGTCCATTTCCGCCTGGCTGCGCCGACGCATCACCCAGGCCTGGCCCTGGCGGTGGCTGGTGAGCGCGCGGGCAATCAGCTCCAACTGCGGGTGCCACGGCTGCCCGGTGTAGACCAGGTAACCGCCAGGTTCCACAGCTTCGGCCAGCCCCGCCAGTGAACCACCGACCATGGCGTTATCGGCAAACAACTCATACAACCCGGACACCACGGCCAAGGTCGGCTTGGGGTCCAGGGCAGCCAGGTCGGCGCGGTCGAACGCATCGCCTTTGACGAACTGGGCGATGTCCCCCAAGCCCTTCTCGCGAATCAGCGCGCCACCGTCGCGCACGTTGATGTCGCTGTAGTCGCGCAGCAGGATCGACTCCGGCAACGGCGATACGCCCTGCAAGGCTTCAAGGATGTAACGGCCGTGGCCGGCGGCGATATCGACGATACGGACCTCGCGGTGCTCGTCACGCAGCTTGGTCATGGCCAGGCGCAGCAGTTCCTCGACGTTCAGCTTGCGCTGGCGAATACCGCGCCAGCCAATGGAGTTGAGGTAGTTGGTGTCGATCATCCGCCCCAGCCCGCCCTTGCCGGTAGGCTTATTGCGATACACGTAGTCCAGCGTGCTGCCGGAGTCGAAACCGGTGTCGAAGCCCAGTTTCACGCCGTCCGACAGGTTCTTGCCCAGGCCCATGCTGGCGCGGGTCATGCGCCAGTAGAGGTCGCGCAGCGAATTGCGTGGCAGTGGCGCGGCAAGGGATTCGGATTCGGCGCAGGTGGCGCCAAGTTTGTCGGCGTCCAGTAGAGAGGCGCGGTCCAGCGGGTGTGCGAAGTTCTGCAAGATAAAGCGTTTGGCGCTGCTCACGGCCACGGCTCGATCACGTTCACCGAGGGTGTCGTGGAAAAACCCAGGGAGGATATGCAGCTCTTTTTTCAGGCTGCCGAGGCGGTCGAAAAATTGCTGCTGGGGTTTACGGTGCACCACAAAATCGGAGCCGGAGATAAGCAACTGGGTAGGCACCTGGATCGCCTGGGCGTCGGCTACAACCCGGTCGGCCGCTTCGTACAGGCCCAGCAGCACATTCACCGAGATGGCCTTGGTGATCAGCGGATCGCTGTCGTAGGACGCTACCCGTTCCGGGTCATGGCTGAGGAACTTGGCCTTGACGTAGCTGTTGACGAAAAAGTTGCCGCGAAACCTGCGCATCAAGGCCAGGCCCGGGCGGGCGAAGGGCACGTACAGCTTGACCTTGAAAGCGGGCGAGGCGAGCACCAGGGCGCGGATTTTTGGCGCGTAGTCGTGAACCCAGGTGGCCGCGATCACTGCGCCGACGCTTTGGGCGATCACGGCCAGGTTTTGCTCTTCGATGCCGTAGGTGGCGCCGATATGGTCGCAGAAGGTCTGCACATCACGGGCACTGGTGGCAAAGCTGGGGCTGTCGCCGCGCTCGCCGGGCGATTGGCCGTGGCCGCGGGCGTCCCAGGCGAAGAAATCAAACCCCGGCAAGTCCAGTTCATCCACCAGGTGGGCAATACGTCCGGAGTGCTCATGGCCACGATGGAACAACAGGATTGCCTTGCGCGGCCCGGCGTCTGCCGTGGCCGGCCAGTGCCGGTAGAAAAGCTCGACGCCATCATGGGTACTGAAGGTGTGCTCTTGCTGTTCGCGCATCGCAAAATCCTTATGCAGAAGGGGGAGTTTGTTGCTGTTCTTTGAGGCCCTGACGCACCCGGTTGACCAAGGTATAGGCGAGCAGGGCGGCGATCAGCCACATCACTGCCTCGACCCAACCGGCGCCGAGCCAGCCCAGCGCCACGCCGGTGGCCAGTACACCCAGTACAAAAGCCCGATCACTCTTGCCCATCGGCCCGTCATAGCGACGCGATGCGCCCACCATCGGCCCCAACACACCGGCGTACTCGCTGAAGACCGCAAGCAGTGTCACCAGCACCACCGGCACCGGGCTCACGCCGGGGATCAGGGCAAAGGGCAGGATCAGCGCGCTGTCGGCGATCACATCGCACAGTTCATTGAGGTAAGCGCCGAGGCGTGACTGCTGGCCGAATTCTCGAGCGAGCATGCCGTCGATGGCGTTGAGGGCCATGCGCACGATCATCCATAAAGGGATCAACGCAAACAGCCAGAGGTGTTGGGCGAAGCCTGCGATCAACAACCCCACCAGCAGCGAAACAACTCCGGCCAGCACGGTGATCTGGTTGGCGGTGGTGCCGTTGTCGTAGAGGCGCTGCACAAGCGGGCGCAGCAGGTTTTGAAACCGCGGTTTGAGTTGGTAGATGGAAATCATGGGGTGGCGCTTCCTTGTCCGTGAACCCGCGAAAAGCTGTTTCGGAGTGTGCCGATTAATCGCAGCCGACACCAGTGATGGCTCGTGTTTATAGGGGGTTAGTCACAATCCAGAGAGCACAGCAAAACAAATGTGGGAGGGGGCTTGCCCCCGATTGCGGTGTACCAGTAACTAATCAGTCGACTGACACACTGCTATCGGGGGCAAGCCCCCTCCCACAAGGGATTCAGAGTGGATGCAAAAGCGAACAAAAATTTCACGCTTCGTGTTATATCGTAACGAATTGTGTACAGGTGGGCATTGAGCGGATGCAGGTGGATTTAGAAGCTGATGGCGCTTCGGTAGAAGGCCTGGCGCGTTTTCAGCAAGGGCTGTTCCATGCCCGTCGGTTACGCCAAGCGGGTATCAGCCTGACGACCCTGGCGATCAGCGGATGGGTGTTGGCGCTGTTCGTGGCGTTGTTTGCGCCACTGTCGATCTGGCCGGTGGTGTTGATCAACTGCGCTTCGGCCCTGCTGCTGTTGGTGGCCGGGTTGCAGTCGGCCTGGTGGGTGGCTGATTGGCGTGCCCAGGCGCTGGAGGTGCCGAGCGCTGAGTTGATTGAGCAACCCATTGAGCCCACTGCCTGGCACAAGGGGCTGATCAACCGTTTCGGCAACGGCCTGCTGGCGCAAGTTGGCGCACCGGTGCTGTGGTTGGCTGGCTGGTCGTTGCTGGCGTTGGTCAGCGTTATCCAGTTCTGGGACTTGGCCTTGCCTGCTGCGGCCATCGGTCAGTCCGCCAGCATCGGTGCGGCGCTGGCATTGGGGCTGGCTTTTGGCTTGCTGGTGTTCGAGCGTCGCCTGGCCCAGGAAACCGCCGCCCAGTGGCCGGAAGCTTCACAGCTGGCGCAGTTGAGTCGGGTGGCGATTATCTGCCTGGTGCTGAGTGCCATCTGCCTGTTGTTTGCCAATGCCGAGTCGGTGTGGCCGCTGCGTCTGGCGACACTCGTCGGCCTGTTGCCGGCGCTGGTGGCGCTGGAGTTCCTGCTGCGGGGCGTGCTGTCGCTGTTCAGCCCGCGCCAGCCGCGCCTTGAGCCGCGCTTGATGGCGCAGAGTTTTATCGCCGGCCTGCTGCGTTGGCCGCCACAACCGTTGCTGGCGTTGCAGCATGAATTGCACAACCGTTTTGGCATCGACCTACGCCAGATCTGGGCCTTCACCTACATGCGCCGGGCTTTCCTGCCGGTGTTGCTGGTGGTGCTGGCGGTAGGCTGGGCGCTGACCGGCGTGCATGAAGTACCTCTGCAAGGGCGTGGGATTTATGAGCGCTTCGGCAAACCGGTCGAGGTGTTCGGCCCCGGCCTGCATACGGGTTTGCCGTGGCCGCTGGGTCGCGTACTCAACGTGGAGAACGGCGTGGTGCATGAGTTGGCGACCAGCGTCAGCGAAGCCGCCACACCGGAGCTGGCCGCTGCCGAAGGCCCGGCGCCGTTGATTGCCAACCGCCTGTGGGACGCCAGCCATGTGAATGACAAATCCCAGGTCATCGCCAGCAGCAGCGGCGATAAGCAGGGCTTCCAGATCGTCAACATGGACGTGCGATTTGTCTACCGCATCGGCCTCACCGACCAGGCTGCGCTTGCCGCCACATACAACAGCGCGGACATACCCACCCTGATCCGCAGCACCGCCAGCCGCATCCTGGTGCATGACTTTGCCTCGCGCACCCTCGACGAATTGCTCGGTGAACAACGCACCAGCCTCGCCGACGAGATTGGCCGCACGGTGCAAGCAGACCTGCACACCCTCGACAGCGGGGTGGAGATCCTCGCCACGGTGGTTGAAGCGATCCACCCACCGGCTGGCGCCGCCAATGCTTACCACGGTGTGCAAGCCGCCCAGATCGGCGCCCAGGCACTGATTGCCCGTGAACGTGGCGCGGCCAGCGAGCAGACCAACCTGGCGCTGCTGCAAGCCAGCACCGTCCGTGATCAGGCCCAGGCCAGCGCCCGCGAAGTGAATGCTGGCGCCCAAGCGGCGAACCTGCGCTTTGCCGCCGAACAAAAAGCCTATGCCGCGGCGGGCCAGGCTTTCGTGCTGGAACAGTACCTGAGCCAACTGAGCCTGGGCCTGGCCCACGCCAAGCTGCTTATTCTGGATCATCGTTTGGGCGCCGACAGTGCGCCGACGATTGATCTGCGTTCTTTTACTTTGCCCGCCGATCCACTGGCGCCGCGCAAAGCCGTTCAATAAGGAGTCTGTCTGTTGAGCGCTCATTCCCACGATCACGGTCATCATCATCACGGCCACCACCATCACCACCATGGTGATGAGCAAGCGGCCGGGCCTTTCCCTTGGCGGCGCATGGCCTTGGCGGCGTTACTGGTGCTGTTTGCCGTGGCAGCGGCGAGCCTGGTGCAGGTGCGCTCCGGCGAGGCCACGGTGATTACCCGCTTCGGCAACCCCGCGCGAGTGTTGTTGGAACCGGGCCTGGGCTGGCGCTGGCCGGCGCCATTCGAAGCGGCAATCCCGGTGGACCTGCGCCTGCGCACCACGTCCAGTGGCTTGCAGGACGTGGGCACCCGCGATGGCCTGCGGATTATCGTGCAGGCCTATGTGGCGTGGCAGGTGCAGGGCGATGCCGACAATGTGCAGCGCTTCATGCGCGCAGTGCAGAACCAGCCGGACGAAGCGGCGCGGCAGATCCGCACCTTCGTCGGCTCGGCGCTGGAAACCACGGCGGCCAGCTTTGACCTGTCCAGCTTGATCAACACCGACGCCAGCCAAGTGCGTATCGCCGATTTTGAAGCGCAGTTGCGCCAGCAGATTGATCAACAATTGCTCGCCACTTACGGCGTGCGCGTGGCGCAGGTCGGCATCGAGCGCCTGACATTGCCTTCGGTGACACTCACCGCCACGGTTGATCGTATGCGCGCCGAGCGGGAAACCATCGCCACTGAACGTACCGCCGTGGGCAAGCGCGAAGCGGCGCAAATCCGCTCCGCCGCCGAGCGTGATGCGCGCATCGTGCAGGCCGATGCCACGGTGAAAGCCGCCGATATCGAAGCGCAATCGCGGGTAGAAGCCGCGCAGATTTATGGCCGTGCCTACGCGGGTAATCCGCAGTTGTACAACCTGCTACGCTCGCTGGATACCTTGGGCACGGTGGTCACGCCGGGTACCAAAATCATCCTGCGCACCGACGCCGCGCCGTTCCGCGCCCTGGTGGATGGGCCGAAGGACATCCAGCCATGAGCGAACGCGACAGTCCCGACAGCCCCTGGATTCAGGCCGGGCGCCTGACCTTCCTGGCGCTGTACGCGGTCACTGTGTTGGCGGCGTTGGCCTGGGCCTTTTCCAATGTGCGCCAGATCGACCCGCAGAATCGCGCGGTGGTCCTGCACTTCGGTGCCCTTGATCGCATTCAGAACGCCGGGCTGTTGCTGGCCTGGCCGCAGCCGTTCGAGCAGGTGGTGTTGCTGCCGGCGGCGGACCGGGTGATCGAGCGCCGAGTGGAGAACCTGCTGCGTTCCGATGCGGCGTTGCAGGCCGATCGCGTGGCCAGTTTCGCTACGCCGTTGAGCGATGCCCTGGCCGGTTCCGGCTACCTGCTGACCGGCGATGCCGGGGTGGTGCAGTTGGATGTGCGGGTGTTCTACAAGGTGACCGAGCCCTATGCATTCGTGTTGCAGGGCGACCACGTGTTGCCTGCGCTGGATCGGTTGGTGACGCGCAGCGCCGTAGCCCTGACGGCAGCGCGGGATCTGGACACCATTCTGGTAGCACGCCCTGAACTGATCGGCAGCGACAATGGCGCCGCCGAACGCCGCGAGCGACTGCGCGGCGACTTGGTGCAAGGCATCAATAAACGCCTGGCCGAGTTGGCTGCCAGCGGCTTGGGCCTGGGCATCGAAGTCACCCGCGTCGATGTGCAATCGAGCCTGCCGGGCCCGGCGGTGAATGCCTTCAACGCAGTGCTGACCGCCAGCCAGCAAGCGGATAAAGCGGTGGCCAACGCCCGCACCGAAGCGGAAAAACTCACCCAGACCGCGAATCAGGAGGCTGACCGCCAGGTGCAAGTCGCCCACGCCCAGGCCAGCGAACGCTTGGCCAATGCCCAGGCGCAAACCGCTACCGTCGCCAGCCTCGCCCAGGTCAAAGACCCCGGCTTGCTGTTGCGCCTATACCGCGAACGCCTGCCGAAGATTCTCGGCCAGGCGGGTTCCGTGACCACCGTCGATCCCAAAGACGACTCCCGCTTGATCATCCAGGGAGCCGAACAATGAGCGCACCCATGCTGACCTCGGCCGAACAGCGCAGCGCTGCCCGGCAATTGACCCTGGCCATGCTCGCCCTTGGGTTGCTCGTGCTGGGCCTGGTGTGGCGCTGGCTGGCGCCGGATCAGAACGGTGTGAGCCAATTGCTGCTGGGGGTGGCATCGCTGTTGGTGGCGGTGCCGGTGATGCGTTCGGCCTGGTACAGCCTGCGCTTTCCCAGCTTGCACGGCATCACCGACCAACTGATTGCCCTGGCCATGCTTGGCGCCTGGGCCACCGGCGATCTGCTCACCGCCGCGTTGTTGCCGATCATCATGATCTTCGGCCATGTGCTGGAAGAGCGCAGCGTAATCGGCTCCCAGGAAGCGATCCATGCCCTGGGCAAACTCACCCGCAGCCACGCGCGTTTGGTACAGGCTGACGGATCCATCACCGAAGTGGATAACGCCACGCTGAACCCCGGCGATATCGTCGAAGTGCGCGCCGGCGACCGCGTGCCGGCCGATGGCGTGGTGCTGTCCGGCCAGGCGAGCCTGGACACGGCGCCGATCACCGGTGAGTCAGTGCCGCTGGAAGCCGGCGTTGGCGTGCAGGTGTTTGGTGGCGCGATCAACCTTGATGGTCTGTTGCGCCTTGAAGTGACGCGCACTGGCAACGAATCGACCTTGGGCAAAGTCATCGCACTGATGCAGAACGCCGAGCGCTCCAAGCCGCCGATCACTCGGCTGCTGGAGCGTTATGCCGGTAGCTATATGGTGTTGGTGCTGTTGCTGGCGGCGGTCACCTGGTTCGTCACCAACGATGCGCAGGCGATGCTGGCGGTGCTGGTGGCGGCGTGCCCGTGTGCCTTGGTGCTGTCGGCGCCGGCCACGGCGATTGCCGGGATCGCCGTGGCGGCGCGTCATGGGATTCTGATTCGCAGCTCGGCGTTTCTCGAAGAATTGGCTGACCTGACCTCGTTGGTGGTCGACAAGACCGGCACCCTGACCTTTGGCACCCTGCGTTTGCAGTCCATCGAGACCACCGCACCGGATCGCCAGGAGCTGCTGAACCTGGCGGCCAGCCTCGGCTCGGCGAGCAGTCACCCGGTCAGCCGAGCGTTGGCGGGGTTGGCGACTCAGGAGCAGTTACTGGCGCTCACCGACATTCGCGAGCGTCAGGGCCTGGGCGTGGTCGCACAGACCGAACAGGGCGAAGCGGCGCTGGGGCGGCCGGAGTTGTTCGAACAATTGGGCATCGTCACCAGCGGCGTTCCCAGCCATGACGGCCCAATTGCCGGGTTGGCGTTGAACGGCGATTTCCTGGCCTGGCTGTTGCTGGCCGACAGCGTCAAGCCGGAGGCGCGCCAGGCCCTGCAAGAGTTGCGTGATTTGGGCCTGGGCCGCCAGTTGCTGCTGACCGGCGACCGCCAAAGCGTGGCCGACAGCCTGGCGCTGGAGGTGGGCATCAGTGATGTCGAAGCCCAAGCCTTGCCGGAAGACAAGCTCAACCGCGTGCTGGGTGAAATCAGCAGCGGCTTCCGGCCGATGGTGGTGGGCGATGGCATCAATGATTCGTTGGCGCTCAAGGCCGGTGTGGTTGGTGTGGCGATGGGGGCGGGCGGTGCCGATATCGCCCTGGCATCGGCGGACGTGGTGTTGATCGGCAGCGACTTGCGCCGCCTGGGTACCTGCGTGCGCTTGAGCCGCCAGTGCCGGCAGACGTTGCAGGTGAACGTGATCATCGGCCTGGGCTGGACGTTGGCCATCGTGGTGTTCGCGGCCTTTGGCTGGTTGGGCGCGGCGGGTGCCATGATTGCGGCGGTGCTGCATAACCTCAGTACCTTGCTGGTGCTGGGTAACGCTGGGCGGTTATTACGCTTCCAGGAGCCTCTGTTGAAGCTTGATGAATAATTTCAGAAATATTTGCACACGGCTGTAACGCCGATGGGGGGCCTCACTCTAGTGGTGTGTCGAGACTGAACAATCCGTTCGGACCGGCTCCACTACTGATCATGAGGAATACAACAATGAGCATTAAATCCGCTGCTGCTGGTGCCGCCCTCGCGATGGCCGCTGCTTCTCTGTTCGCGGGTGTGGCCACTCAGGTACAAGCCGCAGACGCCACCGTTCACTGCTACGGCGTGACCTCCTGCAAAGGCATGAACGACTGCAAAACCAAGGACCACGCGTGCAAGGGCCAGGGCGAGTGCAAAGGGATGGGCTTCAAGGCCATGACTAAATCGGCCTGCGACGCCGCTGGCGGTAAAGTCGGCGAGTAACCGGCAAACGAGTGCAACCGCGGCGGCTGCCTGCCACCGCTGCGGACACTTTGCCCAGGAGTGAGTCATGTCCGCGTCCCTTCCAAGTCTGGGTTACGGCCTGGGTTTACGCAGTGAGTACTACCAGCAGATCCTCGAACAGTCGCCGGCCGTGGATTGGTTCGAAGTGATCTCCGAGAATTATCTGGTGCAGGGCGGCAAAGCCTTGTACTACCTGGATGCGATAGCCGAGCGTTACCCCGTGGTAATGCACGGTGTGTCCTTGTCCATCGGTGGGCCCCATGCCCTCGATACCGATTACCTTGCGCAAATCAAACAGCTCGCCGAGCGCATCCAGCCGGCGTGGATTTCCGATCACCTGTGCTGGAGCCGCGGCAGCGCGCACCAGTTGCATGACCTGCTGCCGCTGCCCTACACCGAAGAAAGCCTCTATCACGTGGCCGGTCGTGTGCGTCAGGTGCAGGACGTGTTGCAGCGCCCGCTGGTGCTGGAAAACGTCTCCAGCTATGTGCGCTCCAAGGCTGATGAGTTCACCGAGTGGGAGTTCCTCAACGCTTTGGCCCACCTGAGCGGGTGCCAGTTGCTGCTGGATGTGAACAATGTGTATGTGAGTGCGCGTAACCATGGCTTTGATGCCTGGACGTTTATCCGCAACCTGCCGCCCGAGAGCATCCGCCAACTGCACCTGGCCGGGCATATGGACTACGGCGACTATGTGGTCGACACCCACGACCATCCTGTGTGCGACCCGGTGTGGGCGCTTTACCAACAGACCCTGGAGCATTTGGGGCCGGTGTCGACGCTGTTGGAGCGCGATGATCATTTCCCGCCGTTCGAAGAGTTGCTCACTGAGTTGAGCAAGGCCCGCGAGCTGGCTGCCAGCGCCCTGGCCAGGAGATCGCTATGCGCCTGATCGACTGGCAATTGGCTTTTGAAGAGCACCTGTTATCTGAACCTTGCGCTGCCAACAGCAGCTTTGCCGCCACCTTGCTGGGGGGGCCGACCCTGGATGTGGACACCGGCCTGGCGATTTACCACAACGCCTATCTGTCGCGATTGAAGGAAGTGCTGTGCCATGACTTCAGCGCTATCCGATATTGGCTGGGTGATGATGAATTTGCCGCGCTGAGCGAAGCCTACGTTCGCCGTTACCCCTCGGCCCACTACAGCCTGCGTTGGCTCGGTGAGCGCTTTTCGATGTTTATCCTTGAGCACTTGGTCGCAGAACAAAGTGCACCGCTGGCTGAATTGGCGCGCCTGGAGTGGGCGTTTACCCTGGCGTTCGATGCACCCCAGGGTACGCCGCTGACCGTGAATGACATGGCGCAATTGGCACCCGGGGACTGGCCGACGCTGCAGGTAAGCCTGGCGCCTTCAGTGCAGCATTTGCTGTGCCGTTTCAACACGGTGGCGATCTGGCGAGCCAGCAAGGATGCATCGGGTTTTCCCGGCAGCCAGGCGCTGGACCCGATGCAAATCTGCCTGGTATGGCGTCATCAGAATGTGTGTCACTACCGCAGCCTGGGGCCTGACGAAGCCTGTGCACTGGCAGGGATGGTGACTACCGGCTGGAATTTTTCAGAACTGTGCGCAGAGTTGGCAGTCACTTATTCAGAGGGTGCGTCGCTGCAAGCGGCCACGTGGCTGAAACAGTGGATCCAGGACGGTTTGCTCGAATTCCGGGCCCCATAGAGACGTGCTATTAAATCGATAGCCTCCTACTTTGTCTTCGGATGGTCTACCCTCACTCCAGACGTCTGAAACAAGGGGGGATTACTCATGCTCGCGCAACTTCCACCGGCCTTACAGAATCTTCAGCTACCGTTGCGTCTTCGACTCTGGGACGGCCATGAATTCAACTTGGGACCTGAGCCCAGTGTGACGATTGTGGTCAAGGACCCCACGATGGTGTCCAAGCTGACCCACCCAACGCTCGATTCACTGGGCGAAGCCTTCGTCGAAGGCAAACTGGAGCTGGAAGGCTCCATCACCGAGGTGATCAGGGTATGTGACGAGTTGAGCCACGCCTTGATCGATGACGACGAAGGCAGCCGTCCGGTGCGCTCGATCCACGACAAGGCCACCGACGCGGCAGCCATTTCCTACCATTACGACCTGTCCAACGAGTTCTACCAGCTATGGCTGGATCAGGACATGGCGTACTCCTGCGGTTATTTTGAAACCGGCAGCGAATCCATCGACCAGGCCCAGCAAGACAAATTCCGTCACCTGTGCCGCAAACTGCGGCTGCAGCCGGGCGAGTACCTGCTCGACGTGGGGTGTGGTTGGGGCGGGCTTGCGCGGTTTGCGGCGCGGGAATTCGGAGTCAAGGTGTTTGGTATCACCTTGAGCAAGGAACAGCTGGCGCTGGCCAGGGAGCGTGTGAAAGCAGAGGGCCTGGAGGATCAGGTCGACCTGCAACTGCTCGACTACCGCGACCTGCCCCAGGATGGCCGCTTCGACAAAGTGGTGAGCGTGGGTATGTTCGAACACGTCGGCCACGCCAACCTGGCGCAGTACTGTCAGACGCTGTTCGGTGCCGTGCGTGAAGGCGGCCTGGTGATGAACCATGGCATTACCGCCAAACACACCGATGGTCGCCCAGTGGGCCGAGGCGCTGGGGAGTTTATCGAGCGCTACGTATTTCCCAACGGCGAACTGCCTCACCTGGCGATGATGACTGCCGAGATCAGCGAGGTCGGGTTGGAAGTGGTGGATGTCGAAAGTTTGCGCTTGCACTACGCCCGCACGTTGGACCATTGGAGCGAGCGCCTGGAAGACAATCTGGAAGCGGCGGCGAAGATGGTGCCGGAGCAGGCGCTGCGCATCTGGCGGCTTTACCTGGCCGGTTGCGCTTATGCGTTTGCTCGGGGCTGGATCAATTTGCATCAGATATTGGCGGTCAAACCCCATGCCGATGGGGGCCATGAGTTGCCGTGGACGCGGGAAGATCTCTACCGCTGAGCCGATTTTCCAGAACACTGAAGATCCAAATGTGGGAGGGGACTTGCCCCCTCCCACATTTTCCCTGCGTTGTCTGTTAGAGAATCGGTGAGATCAAGCGCGCCACCCGCATCCCCAACTGTTGCAGGCGTCGCGTCTCGCGGCTTTCTTCCTGACTGACTTCATGGGACAGGGCAAAATCGTCCAGGAGCATGTGTTCAACCTGGCTGGCGAAAGCCTCATCCACCGTCAGCAACATCACTTCGAAATTGAGCCGGAACGAACGGTTGTCCATGTTGGCGCTGCCAATGGCGCTGATTTCGCTGTCTACCAACACCACCTTCTGATGCAGAAACCCGGGCTTGTAGCGGAACACCCGCACACCTGCGCGCACGGCTTCGATGGCGTACAGGCTGGACGCCGCATACACGATGCGGTGGTCGGGCCGTGACGGCAGCAGCAGACGCACATCCACCCCGCGCAATACCGCCAGGCGCAGTGCGGCGAATACGGCTTCGTCGGGGACGAAGTACGGGCTGGTAATCCATACCCGCTCGGTCGCGGCGTGGATGGCCTCGACGAAAAACAGCGAGCAGGTTTCATAGGGGTCTGCCGGGCCACTGGCGAGCAGTTGGCAAAGCACGCCGTCTTCGGGGTAGGCGTCCGGCAGGATCAGCGGCGGCAGTTGCCGTGCCGCCCAGAACCAGTCTTCGGCAAACGACTCCTGAAGGCAGGCCACCACCGGGCCTGTGACCTGTACATGGGTATCGCGCCATGGCGCCAGCGGCGGCTTTTTGCCCAAGTACTCATCGCCCACATTGTGCCCGCCGACAAAGCCGGTGATGCCGTCCACCACCACGATCTTGCGATGGTTACGGAAGTTGACCTGGAAACGATTGAGCCAGCCGCTGCGGGTGGCGAACGCCTTGACCTGCACCCCGGCGTCGCGCAGCGATTGTACGTAGCGATGGGGCAGGGCGTGGCTGCCGATGCGGTCGTACAGCACGTAAATGTCTACGCCCTGGGCGGCCTTTTCCTTCAATAGCACCTGCAATTGGCGGCCAAGCTCATCGTCATGGATGATGAAAAACTGGAACAGCACGGCGGTCCTGGCATTGCGAATCGCCTCGAAAATCGCGCCGAAAGTAGCCTCGCCATTGATCAACAGGCGCACTTCATTATTAGCCAGACACGGCATGCGCCCGAGCTTGGGCATGGCTCGCAGGGAGGCATAGGCACTGGAGTTGCGCGCCGCGAGCGCTTCCTCTACCCACGGGCGCCAATTCAGTTCGGCGATCGCCGTGTGCATTTCCTGGTTGGCCTGGCGACGGGCCTGGATGTACGCGTCGAAGGTGCTGCGGCCGAAGATCAGGTAAGGGATCAGCGTCAGGTAAGGCATGAACATCAGCGACAAGGCCCAGGCGATCGAGCCTTGGGCGGTGCGGACAGTCAGTACCGCGTGAATTGCGGCGAGGCTCCCGAGAACGTGCAGCGTGGCAATGAAGTAGGCGAGCAGGTGCGGGCCAAAGAAATCCATGAACGACATTACTCCAGGCAGTCCAGTGCGTAACAGACCATGAACCGTTGCGAATGTCGCTATTTTATTTGCCGTGCAACACTGGCCGCATTGCGACGTCTAACACGCACAATTACCCAGGAGTTACCCGATGAATGCTCGTCTGCTTGGTTTGGCCATGGTTGTTGGTTTGTCGCTGCCGGTGGCGGCGCAGGCGCAGATGCTGGCGCCGGGCTTGTGGGAGTTGACCACCAGCAATATGAAAGTCGATAACCAGGACCTGCCGGACCTGTCGCTGATCCTCGGTCAGCTCAAGCAACAAATGACTCCTGAACAGCGCGCCATGCTCGAAAAGCAAGGCATCAACATGGCCAGTAAGGGTGTGCAGGTGTGCCTGACCCCAGCCCAGGTTGCCACCGATTCCATCCCGCTGACCGACCCGCAATCGGGCTGCAAGCAGGAAGTGACTGACAAGACCGGCAACCAATGGAAGTTCCGTTTCAGCTGCCCCAAAGCCCAGGGCACGGGTGTAGCGACCTTCCAAAGCCAGAAGGAATTCACCACCACCGTCAATGGTACGTTCAATGCCACGGGCATCCAGCAGAAGGGCAGCCTGGACAGCCACGCTCAGTGGCTGGGCAACGATTGCGGTACGGTCAAACCCCGCGCTTAACGCAGAAAGTGCAGGGGCAAGCCCTGGCAACTGTCGACCACCTGGCCGTTGTGCCAGGCCAGGTGGCCGGACACCAGCGTGGTGCTCACGCTGTGACGAAAGCTGCGCTCTGCAAAGGGTGTCCAGCCGCAACGAGCGAGAATCGGTTGGCTGCTGACCGGTTTGCCCTGAGGCTCAGGTTTGATCAACACCAGATCGGCCCAATAGCCTTCACGCAGGTAACCGCGATCAGGAATGGCAAACAGGTCGGCCACCCGATGACTGGTTTTCGCCACCAGTGTGGTCAGAGGCAAATGCCCGTCGGCCACCAACTCCAATAGTGCCGGCAGGGCGTGCTGCACCAGGGGTAAACCCGAGGGTGCTTCACGATAGCCCAATTGTTTTTGCGCCCAGGTATGCGGCGCATGGTCAGTGCCAATCACATCCAGGCGATCACTTAATAACGCCAGGCGCAGCGCGTCGCGGTCGGCGCGTGTCTTGATGGCCGGGTTGCATTTGATCTGGTGGCCGAGGCGGTGATAGTCGCGGTCGTCGAACAGCAGATGATGCAGGCAGACCTCGGCGGTGATGTGTTTTTCGGCCAGGGGCTTGTCTTCGAACAGCGCGAGTTCGCGGGCGCTGGTCAGGTGCAGCACGTGCAGTCGCGTGCCGTGGCGCTGGGCCAGTTCCACGGCAAACGATGACGAGCGATAACATGCTTCGGCGTCGCGGATCAGTGGATGAGCGACAGCGGGAATGCGCTCGCCAAAGCGCTCGCGCAAGCGTTGCTCGTTGGCCAGGATGCTCGGGGTGTGTTCGCAGTGCGCGAGCAGAATGGTCGGCACTTCGGCAAACAAACGGTCCAGAATACGTGGGTCGTCCACCAGCATGTTGCCGGTGGAGGCGCCCATGAACACTTTGACTCCAGCCACTTCACAGGGGTCGAGGCCGGCGACGGTATCCAGATTGTCGTGGCTTACGCCAAAGTGAAAACCGTAGTTGGCCACTGAGTGCAACGCAGCGCGGCGCTTTTTATCGGCCAGGGATTGCAGGTCCAAGGTGGCTGGGTGGGTGTTGGGCATGTCCATGAAGCTGGTGATACCGCCGGCCACCGCGGCACGGGATTCGCTGTAGAAACTGCCTTTGTCTGGCGCGCCGGGTTCGCGAAAATGCACCTGGTCATCGATCATTCCCGGCAGCAACCACTGGCCTTTGGCGTCGATTTCTACCGGTTCGTCAGCGCCTTCAATGCTGGCGGCAATCTTCTCGATACGGCCATTGGCGACCAGCACGTCGGCGTCGAATACCTGGCCCTCGTTGACCAGGCGGGCGTTGCGTATCAGCAGGCGACTCATGGCTCAGAACTCGTTTTGCAAGGCTTTGTAGCCGCGCACCAGGTCGACGTTGGTGCGTGCCACGTCTTCGGAAAACTCCGAGGCGCTGACACTCACCGGCGGGAATTGCGACAGGTCGGTGTTAGGCCCGATGCGGGTGGTGGAGGGCACGTAGAAGGCCTCGGGCAGGTCGCGGCCATCGACCACCGAGTTGTGGCGCACCACGCAACCATCGCCGACGGCGCAATTGAACAGCACGCTGTTGAAGCCGATGAACACGCGGTCGCCGACTGTGCAGGGGCCATGGACGATGGAACGGTGGGCGATGGAGGTGAACTCGCCAATGGTCACCGCCGCGCCGGACTTGGAGTGGATCACCACGCCGTCCTGGATGTTGGAGTTCGCGCCGATCGTGATCGGGTCCATGGCGCCGCTGGCATCGACTTCGTCGGCGCGGATCACGGCGTAGGGGCCGACGAAGACGTTCTCGCCGATGATGACCTTGCCGCAGATGATCGCAGTCTTGTCGACGTAGGCTGATTCAGCAATTACCGGCAGGTCACCTGAAGGGTTTTTGCGGATCATGGTTTGCTCAACGCCGCGCACAGGGTGTTCAGGTTGTATTCGAACAGCCCGATAAAGGTGCTGGCCGGGCCTTGAGCGGCGAGGGCGTCGGAGTACAGCGTGCCGCCTATCTGCGCGCCGCTTTCATCGGCAATCTGCTTGAGCAGGCGCGAGTCCTTGATGTTTTCGATAAACACGGCTTTGACCTTGTCTTTACGGATCTGGGTGATCAGCGCGGCGACTTCGGCGGCCGACGGGTCACGCTCGGTAGACAAGCCCTGGGGCGCGAGGAATTGGATGCCATACGCCTGGCCCAAATAGCCGAAGGCGTCATGGGAGGTGACGATGCGGCGGTTGCCCGACGGCAGTGCAGCGAACTTGGCCTTGGCCTCGGCCAGCAGGCTGTGGATTTGTTTAAGGTAAGCCTGGCTGTTGCGCAGGTAGTCGCTTTTATTGGCAGGGTCGGCGGCCACCAATGCCTTGGTGATGTTGCTCACATAAATTTCGGCGTTGGCCAGGTTGTGCCAGGCGTGTGGGTCGGGAATGGTCTCGCCGTCTTCGTCCATGGTGTGCGAGATCACGCCTTTGCTGGCGGTGACGACCGTAGCGGTGGTTTCAGTGCTGGTGACCAGGCGATCCAGCCACGGCTCGAAACCTAGACCGTTCTTGATGATGACCTTGGCCTTGAGCAGCGCTTTGGCGTCATCCGGTGTGGGTTCATAGGTATGAGCATCGGCGTCCGGGCCGACCATGTTGCTGATCTGAATATGGTCGCCACCGATCTGGTGGGTGATGTCATCGAGAATACTGAAGCTGGTGACTACCTGGAGTTTGTCTGCGGCGTGAGCCATCGACAGCGGCAGCAACAGACTGAACAACACAAGAAGAGCGCGCATCGGGAAACACCTCATGAGGATGTAGGCAAAGGAGGGCGGCGCAATAAGCCATGCACCGGACCGAATACCACGGACAACACATATCCGGCGCCCGCCACCAGCACGATCGCCGGGCCGCTGGGCAGTGAGTAGTAGAACGACAGCAGCAAACCCAGCCACACGGAGAGGCATCCCAGCACCGCCGATACTGCGATCAACACCGGCAGGCGCCGGCTCCAGAAGCGTGAAGCGATGGCCGGCAGCATCATCAAGCCCACCACCATCAGTGCGCCGATGGCTTGAAAACCGATCACCAGGTTCAGCACCACCAGGGTCAGGAACAGGCCGTGGGCCAGTGGGCCAAGGCGGCTGACGGTTTGCAGGAACAGCGGGTCAAGGGTGTCGAGCAGCAGGGGTTTGTAGATCAGTGCCATGGCGATCAGGCTGAAGCTGGACACCCAGAGCATTCCGGTCAGTGTGGTTTCGTCCACGGCCAGGGCGGAGCCGAATAACAGGTGCAGCAGGTCCAAGCGTTTGCCGGCAATGCCCAGGATCAATACACCGGCCGCGAGCGAAATGGGGTAGATGGCGGCGAGGCTGGCGTCTTCGCGCAGGCCGGTGCGGCGGGTGATCCACGCCGCCAGGCCGGCCATGCTCAGGCCGGCGCCGAGGCCGCCGAGGGTCAGCGCGGGCAGGCTTAGCCCTGCGAACCAGAAGCCCAGTGCGGCGCCCGGCAGAATGCCGTGAGCCACGGCGTCACCGATCAGGCTCATGCGTCGCAGGATCAGGAACACGCCCAAGGGGGCGGTGCTGCAAGCAAGCACCAACCCGCCGATCAGTGCGCGGCGCATAAACACGAAATCCTGGAATGGCATCCACAGGTGAGCGGTGAGGTGCATCAGGCCACCTGCATCTGTGGTTGCGGGCGGATCAGCTCTTTGCTGGGGCCGAACACGCAGCCGGTGTTTTTAAGCAGCAGCACGTGCTGGGTGTGGTGACGCACGGACGCCAAGTCATGACAGACGACCACCAGCGTGCGGCCTTGGTTGTGCCAGGTATGGATGTGTTTCCAGCACAGTGCCTGGCCGTCTTCGTCGAGGGCGGCGTGGGGTTCGTCGAGCAGCAGGATGGGGGAGTCGGCCAGGCTCATACGGGCGAGCAGGGCGCGTTGCAGTTCGCCACCGGATAACGCCATCAGCGGGCGCTGTTCCAAACCGCTGAGACACCAGTCGTCCAATACGGCGTGCAGGCGCTCGTTGCGTTCATGTGAATTCAGCTGGGTGCCCCAGAAACCGGCAGCCACCAGCTCTTGCAAACTGATCGGAAACTGACGATCCAGGTGTTGTTGCTGGGGCAAGAACGACAAGCCGCCGCGACGTGGAACATCGACATGCACCTTGCCCGTCAGCGGCTTTTGCACCCCGGCGATTACTTTGAGCAGGCTGCTCTTGCCGGTGCCATTGGCGCCGATAATCCCCGTGAGGCTACCTTTTTCCAGCGTCAGGTTCAGCGCCGGCGTCAGTGGTTGGCCGGGGGCGCCCCAGCGCAAAGCGTGGCAGGTAATCATGCAAAGTCTCTCGTCCAACGGCTTTCAGCCACCGCATCGTGGGCGTGCAGGCTTTCGGCGTGGATCACTTTGAGGTGGAAGGCTTTGACGGCATTCGAGCGCTTCAACGCGAGGTTCAAGCGGCGTGCGGCGTCTTCGCAGAACATGAGGTTCTGTCCGTTAACCAGGGCGAACGCTTGTTCATCCGCACGTTTCACCGCGGTTTGTACGGCAGTGCCCAAAGCTGCTTCGGCAGCGTTGATCAAGTCGACTATCGCCAGATCGTCACCCTGCAGCTGAACGTTTAACTGCGCGGTACTGCGTTGGCTATGGGGCGTGGCCACAATACCGTTGGCGCTGCCCAGCCAGCTCAACACGTCCTCATGCTGCAGAGGTGTGTGGGCAAAATCTTCGAGAAACTGCTGCTGAATCAGCTGTCTGGCCAGGGCAGCGGAGCAAGGGCACGTTGAGGAATAAGTAACGTCAATTTTTAGTTCCACGTGGAACATCTGATTTTCCAGGCGCGCTTCGATGCTGACCGGATAGCTTTTCCACCCCTCCAAAGGGCTGACCAACGCGGGGCGTTTTAACAACAGATTTGTGTGAATACGCAGGTAGGCGTTCTTAGATAAATCTTCATGTGTGTCGAGAAAACGCTGCAGTACATTACGCAAAAGTGCAGGTGTCAGGGGTTGCTGTTCGAGCATTTCCAACGCCAGGTAGAGGCGTGACATATGAATGCCACGGGCCGTGCCGTCGTTCAGGCTTACGCCCGCATCGGCTTTAGCGGCCAGGTGTTGGCCGTCGAGCAACACAGGCAGGGCAATGCCGCACATGCCCACCCAGTCAAGTGGCAAGGCTTGGCGTGAAGCCTGCGCGGCGATATCCGGCAGAGTCAGCGCATTCATGAGCAGGTCCATCGTTGGAAATGATTGGTCATGTTATAGTATAACAATAGTCGTCACGATGAAATTTCTGTCCCAGCCTTTGTTCAGTCCTGTCGAGTAGGGATGCTCCTTTATCTGCGGTATATGTCATGCACAGACGTCAGCTCCTTAACCTGCTGCTGGTCAGCCCCTTGTTCACGTTGCCTTTGGGGGCCTACGCCACGCAGATCCGCAATGCGCGGCTGTGGCGCTCTGACGATAAGCTGCGGCTGGTGTTCGACCTTAGCGGCCCGGTGCAATACAAGACGTTCTCCCTGACGTCGCCGGATCGTCTGATCATCGACTTGAGTGGCGCCGGGCTCAGCGGCGACTTTTCCCAACTGGCGCTGAAGAACAGTGGGATTACCTCGATCCGCTCCGGGCATTTCGGCAAGAGCGATACGCGTATCGTCCTGGATTTGGTCGCGCCGATGCAGCTCAACAGTTTTGTGCTGCCGCCCCAGGATGGCCAAGGCCATCGCCTGGTGCTGGACCTGACCAACGCCACGCACGCGCCCCGTCAAATCGCTGCTGAACCGGCGCCCTTGGTGGTGCCGGCGGACAAGGCGCATCCCAAACGCGACATCATTGTGGTGGTTGACCCCGGCCATGGCGGCAAAGACCCGGGCGCTGTCGGCTCCAAGGGCCAGCGCGAAAAAGATGTGGTGCTGTCGATCGCCCAGTTGCTGGCGAAACGTTTGAAACGTGAAAAAGGTTTTGCCGTAAAGCTGGTGCGCAACGACGACTTCTTCGTACCGCTGCGCAAGCGCGTGGACATCGCCCGCAAGCACAAGGCCGATATGTTCATCTCGGTGCACGCCGACGCCGCGCCACGGCTTACTGCATCGGGCGCTTCGGTGTATGCGTTGTCGGAAGGCGGTGCCACCTCTGCCACGGCGCGGTTCATGGCCCAGCGCGAGAACGGCGCAGACCTCTTGGGCGCCACGACGTTACTCAATCTGAAGGACAAGGATCCGATGCTGGCCGGGGTGATCCTCGACATGTCCATGAACGCCACCATCGCCTCCAGCCTGCAATTGGGCAGCGCGGTATTGGGCAGCTTGCAAAGCATCACCAGCCTGCATCAGAAGCGGGTGGAACAGGCAGGGTTCGCGGTGCTCAAGTCACCGGACGTGCCTTCGATTCTGGTGGAGACCGGGTTTATCTCCAACGCGCGAGACGCCCAGAGGCTGGTGACGGCGCGTCATCAACAAGCGGTGGCGGATCGGCTTTTTGAAGGTTTGAAACAGTACTTCCAGAAGAACCCGCCCATCAACAGCTACATGGCTTGGGTGCAGGAACAGCACAAAACCCAGGCTTAACAGCCGGTCATTCGGTTACAGGTGAACTTGGCGCTGGCGCCGCCTGAACTGGAAAACCGGTTGATGGTGGTCCAGCCCACGCGACGCGTGTAGCCAACCCACGCCTCGCCATCCGATGCCAACCCGGTGAAGAACGTCAGTTGCCCATAGCGGCTATTGGTCTGCGCCCAATAGCGTTTGCCGATCACTTCGAAACCGCGCAGGTAAGTGATGTTGCCCGCAGTCGCCACGCTGTAGGCATTGCCCAGCGGGTCCACGCAAGCCAGCAAGGTGGCGCTGCGGGTGCAGTTGGCCAACGGGCTTGGGACTTGGGCGCAGGCAGGTCCTGCGGTTGCCAATAGCAGGGCGCACAGTACGTATCTCATCGTGTTTCTCGGGGGGGCGAAAGTGATCAAGCATTGCGCCCTTCGTCGTGAGGAGCAAGGGAGGTTGGCTTATTTGTATTGTTATACTATAACATAAAAGCACAGACCCACCCGTGAACCGTTTCCCATGACCGAACAAGAATTGCTGGCCCAACCGGCTACTGACTACATGAATGAAGCCCAACAGCGCTTCTTCCGCGAACTGCTGCTGGCTCAGCGCGATGAACTGCAAGCGCGTATCGACGCTGAGTTCCAGGCGCTGCGCGAGCAGGAAACCAACAGCGACCTGGCGGATATCGGCAGCGCCGAAGAACAACGCCAATGGCAACTGCGCTTGCTCGAGCGGGAAAAAAAGCTGTTGGACAAGATCGACGACGCCATGGAGCTGCTGGCCCGCGGTGAATACGGCTGGTGCCGTGAAACCGGCGAGCCCATCGGCCTGCAACGCCTGCTGCTGCGCCCCACCGCAACCCTGTGTATCGAAGCCAAAGAACGTGAAGAGCTGCGCGAACGCCATAAACGGGCAGTTTGACCGGCCAACCCTGATGAGGAATACCTGATGCCCAATCGTCTCCCCGTGACCGTGTTGTCCGGCTTTCTCGGCGCCGGTAAAAGCACACTGCTCAACTATGTCCTGCGCAACCGCGACAACTTGCGGGTGGCGGTGATCGTCAACGACATGAGCGAAATCAACATCGACGGCAGCGAGGTGCAGCGCGACGTCACGCTCAATCGTGCCGAAGAAAAACTGGTGGAGATGAGCAACGGCTGCATCTGCTGCACCTTGCGTGAAGACTTGCTGGAAGAAGTCGCCAAGCTCGCCAAGGAAGGGCGTTTCGATTATCTGCTGATCGAATCCACCGGTATCTCCGAGCCGCTGCCCGTGGCCGAAACCTTCACCTTTCGCGATGAAAACGAGCAAAGCCTGGCCGACATTGCACGCCTGGACACCATGGTTACCGTGGTCGATGGCATGAACTTTCTGCTCGACTACCAGGCCGCCGAAAGCCTGGCTTCCCGCGGCGAAACCCTAGGTGAAGAAGATGAGCGCTCCATCACTGACCTGTTGATCGAACAGATCGAATTCGCCGACGTCATCCTGATCAGCAAA
Organism: Pseudomonas sp. OST1909; assembly: GCF_015277575.1. Taxonomy (NCBI): domain Bacteria; kingdom Pseudomonadati; phylum Pseudomonadota; class Gammaproteobacteria; order Pseudomonadales; family Pseudomonadaceae; genus Pseudomonas; species Pseudomonas sp. OST1909. Next base: position 146,647 of record NZ_CP063780.1, on the reverse strand, counting down.
ATCGACCTGATCAGCAGCCGCGAGCGTGAAGAATTGATGGCCATCCTTGAGCGCCTCAACGCCCAGGCGGAAATTATCCCGATGGTCATGGGCGAGGTGGCGCTGCACAAGATCCTCAACACCGGCCGTTTCGACTTCGAACGCGCTGCCCAGGCGCCGGGTTGGTTGCAGGAGCTGCGCGGTGAGCATGTGCCGGAAACCGAAGAATACGGTATTGCCTCCACCGCTTACCGTGCGCGCCGCCCCTTCCATCCACAGCGTTTTTTCGACTTTATCGATCGCCCTTGGGTGAACGGCAAACTGTTGCGCTCCAAGGGCTTCTTCTGGTTGGCCAGCAAACATCAGGACGCCGGCAGTTGGTCCCAGGCCGGTGGCTTGATGCGCCATGGCTTTGCCGGACGCTGGTGGCGCTTTGTGCCAAAAAGCCAATGGCCACAGGACGAGGAAAGCGTGGCCGCGATCATGGGCAACTGGCAACTGAGCACAGGGGACTGCCGCCAGGAGCTGGTGTTTATCGGGCAAAACATCGACTTCAACCTGATGCGTGCGGAGCTGGATGCCTGCCTGCTCAATGATGAAGAAATGGCCCTGGGTGTCGAAGGTTGGCGCCAGCTGCCTGATCCTTTCGGCCCTTGGTATGAGCAGGTCGCCTGATGCTGGCCCCGGTTATCCCCCTGCGCCCCGTGATCCGCCAGACGTGTGGGCAAACTCCGTTGGCACTGTCCGATATCCTCGAAGATGGCGTCAACCTGGCGCTGTGGCAACGTCAGCTGCCCCTGCATATCGCCGAGTTCGGCGCTTTGCTGGTGGCGCTCAATGAGCCGCTCGCCGAATCCCTGGTGATTGAGCTCGAAAACGAGGACGCCGTGCCGAACTTGCAGGGTCTGGCATCCAGTTGCCGCGATCTTGAGGGTTACGAAGGTTTTATCGCCGATCTGTCATGGCTGGTCAGTGCATTTGCCTGCCTGCTCGGCGCCAAGCGTATTGGCGTACGTTTGCGGCTGTTGGACAAGGCCATGTGCCCGCGTTTTCACGTTGATCATGTGCCGGTTCGGCTGATCACCACCTATGCCGGTATCGGCAGCCAATGGTTGCGCGAAGGTGTGATGGATCGCCGCAAACTGAGCCAGGCGGATGCTGAACCTACCGGGCGTATCGAGCAGATCCACTGCGGTGAGGTGGCGCTGCTCAAGGGCACCAAATGGCACGGCAACGAAGGGCATGGCCTGATCCATCGTTCGCCAGCGCTCAAGGCCGATGAGCGCCGGTTGATCCTGACGCTGGATTGGCTGGCATAACCGCGTAGGATCAAACGCTCTACACGGCCAGAATGATGTTTCCAATGTTGCAGAACATACCCACCCATGTGATTGCCGGCCCATTGGGCGCCGGCAAGACCAGCCTGATCAAGCACCTGCTCGCTCAGCGCCCGGCCAACGAGCGTTGGGCGGTGCTGATCAACGAATTTGGCCAGATCGGCCTGGACGCTGCCTTGCTGACTCAAGACGCTGACGGCGTCGCCTTGGGCGAGGTAGCGGGTGGCTGCCTGTGCTGTGTGAATGGTGCACCGTTCCAGGTAGGCCTGGGCCGTTTGCTGCGTAAGGCCAAACCGGATCGGCTGTTTATAGAACCTTCAGGTTTGGGTCATCCTGCGCAGTTGCTCAAACAACTGCGGGAAGCTCCATGGCAAGACGTGCTGGCCGTGCAGCCCAGCGTGCTGGTGCTGGATGCCCAGGCGTTGGCAGCAGGCAAGCCCTTGCCGCAGGCACAGCAAGCGGCGCTGGCAAGTGCTGGCCTGCTGGTGTTGAACAAGGATGAGGCCCTGAATGCCGCACAGCGTCAGGCGATTGAACGGCAGCTACCCGATTGCGCGCTTTACTGGACACGCCAGGCTCAGCTGCCAATCGACCAGTTGCCGGGCTTGAATGCGCAGGCCCAAGCGGCTGTGGATAACTTCGCGGCGCCTGAAGGCCTTGCGCAAATGCCGGCCATCTGGAGCGATCCTGCCTTGCCCATCTGTTTGAGTCAGGGCCAGGAGGGGGGGTGGAGTATCGGCTGGCGATGGCACCCCAGCCAGCAATTCGATGTCAGCCGTCTGCATCGCTGGCTATCAGGCCTCGACTGGCATCGTGCCAAACTGGTTATCCACAGCGGCGAAGACTGGGTTTCGGCCAATGCTGTGGATAACAGCGTCCTAACCTGGCAACCCAGCGAATGGCGACGCGATTCGCGTATCGAATTGATCTTCAGCGAACCACGGGACGTGGCCGCATTGCAGGCTGCGCTGGCAGCCTGCCGCTACTGACGGTTCTTGGTGGCGTGGTCCTGGCGCCATTGGCTCAATTCGATCACTTCGGCGCTAGGCAGTGGTTCCTTGGCTTCGAACGGGTAGGGTGCCAGTTCGATCTGCGCACTGTGGGCGCCGAATTGGGTGATCGTCCCGGCATGGCGGGTTTCCCCGGTCACGGTGAATTCGAAATTATAGACGCGTGCCAGGCGCCGCCGGCCATTGGCATCCTTCACAAAACCGATGCGTTTCAACGCAACCGCACCATCGAGCAATTCGATATCAAGCTTGGCGCAATGCTGCTTGACCCGCTCCAGCGCCCGCTCACGCAGGCCGTGGTTGTGCCAAACCCAGGCGGCGCCAGTCGCCAGCAGCATCAGCACGAAGATGTTTCCCAGGGTCAGCATTCCATGAACTCCAACAAAGTGAGAGCAGCTTAACTGCGTCGCCGGTCTGTCGTACAGGCTGCGTTTAGTCGCATACTGCGCGGCCAGAATTTCAACGGCTTTACGGAAATCTCCCGCATGAAACGCACACCTCATCTGCTTGCGATCCAGTCTCATGTGGTCTTTGGCCACGCCGGAAACAGCGCCGCCGTGTTCCCCATGCAGCGTGTGGGAGTGAATGTCTGGCCGCTCAATACGGTGCAGTTCTCCAACCACACTCAGTATGGACAGTGGGCGGGCGAAGTGTTGGCGCCGCAGCAAATTCCGGCCTTGGTAGAAGGCATTGCCGCGATTGGTGAGCTGGGCAACTGTGACGCGGTGCTGTCCGGCTACCTGGGCAGCGCCGATCAGGGCCGTGCAATCCTTAGCGGCGTGGCCCGTATCAAAGCGATCAATCCGAAGGCGCTGTACCTGTGCGACCCGGTGATGGGCCACCCGGAAAAGGGTTGCATCGTGCCACAGGAGGTCAGCGATTTCCTGCTTGATGAGGCTGCGGCCATGGCAGATTTCCTGTGCCCCAACCAACTGGAACTGGACAGCTTTGCCGGGCGCAAGCCGCAATCGCTGTTTGATTGCCTGGTCATGGCCAAGGCGTTGCTGGCCCGCGGGCCCAAAGCGGTGCTGGTCAAGCACCTGGATTACCCAGGCAAACTGCCGGAAGGTTTTGAAATGCTGTTGGTGACGGCTGAGGGCAGTTGGCACTTGCGTCGGCCGCTGTTGGCGTTCCCGCGTCAGCCGGTGGGTGTGGGTGACCTGACGTCGGGCCTGTTCCTGGCGCGGGTGCTGTTGGGCGATAGCCTGGTGGCAGCCTTTGAATTCACCGCCGCAGCGGTGCATGAAGTGCTACTGGAGACCCAGGCCTGCGCCAGTTATGAACTGGAACTGGTGCGGGCTCAGGACCGTATTGCCCACCCTCGTGTGCGCTTCGAAGCCACACCGATCAGTTTGTAAGCACAGGGAGCCCGTGGGTTTACAAATTACGGCGCGTCGGCTTTGATCTCCCGGTAACGCTTTTCCAGCTCCTGACGAATCTGCCGACGCTGCTGGGCCTGCACAAAGCGGCGCTTGTCTTCGCTGTTCTGCGGCTGCAGCGGCGGCACGGCGGCAGGTTTGCGCTGGTCGTCCACGGCCACCATGGTAAAGAAACAGCTGTTGGTATGGCGCACCGAGCGTTCACGGATGTTCTCGGTCACCACCTTGATGCCCACTTCCATCGACGTATTGCCGGTGTAGTTGACCGACGCGAGGAAAGTCACCAGTTCACCGACATGGATCGGTTCGCGAAAAATCACCTGGTCCACCGACAGCGTGACCACATAACGACCGGCATAACGGCTGGCGCAGGCGTAGGCCACTTCGTCGAGGTACTTGAGCAGCGTGCCGCCGTGGACATTGCCTGAGAAGTTGGCCATGTCAGGGGTCATCAGTACCGTCATCGACAGCTGGGCGTTTCCGGGTTCCATAGCACACTCACGGGTTGTAGGCATTGGTTGGGGGGAGGGCACCTCTGCGGGTGCTGGAGTCTTTGCAGCGCCATCCCTAACGGGACGCTGGTGGGCAGCTTGCCGTCACGCGTGCATCGATCTGTTTCCATATATTGCACCGGCTTTTCAGCAGAAGTCGCGGTGTTAACCTTCAAAAGCCCATCTCAGGGCATTTCTTACGATCAAGGCAGACTTTTCCTTCCGCTCTTTGCGACCGTACAAAGGCGGCCGGAAGTGGGAAAAGCGCTGGTACCTCAAGGAGTCCCTCGCCATGCACGCCATCAGCTTTATCCAGGACCTGGCCGTGATCATGCTGGTGGCAGGGGTTGTGACCATCCTGTTTCACCGCCTCAAGCAGCCGGTGGTGCTGGGCTACATCGTCGCGGGTTTTATTATCGGGCCGCATACCCCGCCGTTTGGCCTGATCCATGATGAAGACACGATCAAGACCCTGGCTGAGCTTGGGGTGATTTTCCTGATGTTCTGCCTGGGCCTGGAGTTCAGCCTGCGCAAGCTGTTCAAGGTGGGCGCCACGGCGTTTATCGCGGCCTTCCTGGAAATCGTCCTGATGATCTGGATCGGCTATGAGATTGGCCGCTGGTTCGACTGGAGCACCATGGACTCGCTGTTCCTCGGCGCGATCCTGGCGATTTCCTCGACCACCATCATCGTCAAGGCCCTCAATGACCTGAAGATGAAAGACCAGCGTTTCGCCCAGCTGATTTTCGGGGTATTGATCGTCGAGGACATCCTGGGCATCGGCATCATTGCCCTGCTGTCTAGCATCGCCGTCAGTGGCACGGTCAGCTCAGGCGAAGTGTTCTCCACGGTCGGCAAACTCTCACTGTTCATGATCGTCGCGCTGGTGATCGGCATTTTGCTGGTGCCGCGCCTGCTGGCTTACGTGGCCAAGTTTGAAAGCAACGAAATGCTGCTGATCACAGTGTTGGGCCTGTGTTTCGGCTTCTGCCTGCTGGTGGTGAAGCTGGAGTACAGCATGGTGCTCGGCGCCTTCCTGATTGGCGCGATCATGGCTGAATCCCGTCAGTTGATTAAGATTGAGCGCTTGATCGAACCCGTTCGCGACATGTTCAGCGCGATCTTCTTTGTCGCGATTGGCTTGATGATCGACCCGCAGATCTTGCTGCAATACGCGTGGCCGATCGCCGTGATCACCGTGGCTGTGGTGCTGGGCAAAATGCTCTCCTGTGGCCTGGGCGCTTTTATCGCGGGCAATGATGGTCGTACTTCGTTGCGGGTCGGTATGGGGCTGTCACAGATTGGCGAATTTTCTTTCATCATCGCAGCGCTGGGGATGACTTTGCAGGTGACCAGCGACTTCCTGTACCCGGTGGCCGTGGCTGTTTCGGCGATTACGACCTTGCTCACCCCCTACCTGATTCGCGGGGCTGACCCGCTGTCGTTGAAGATCGCAGCGGTAATGCCCAAGCGCATGAGCCGGGTATTCGGACTGTATGGCGAATGGCTGCGCAGCATCCAGCCCCAGGGCGAGGGTGCAATGCTGGCCTCGATGATCCGCAAGATCATCCTGCAAGTCGGGGTGAATCTGGCACTGGTGATCGCGATCTTCTTCGCTGGCAGTTTTTTCGCGGCGCGCATCGGCGGGTATCTGGAAGGCTGGATCAGTGATCAGAGCTGGCAGAAGGCGTTGATCTGGGGCGGGGCGCTGCTGTTGTCGCTGCCGTTCCTGATTGCGGCGTATCGCAAGCTCAAGGCGCTGTCGATGTTGCTGGCCGAGATGAGTGTGAAGCCGGAGATGGCCGGGCGGCATACCCAGCGTGTGCGAAGGGTGATCGCGGAGCTGATTCCGCTGCTCTCACTGCTGGTGATCTTCCTGTTACTGGCAGCCTTGTCGGCCAGCATTCTGCCGACCAACAAGTTGCTGGTGCTGATCGCCGTGGTCACGGCTGCAGTGGCTGCGGTGCTCTGGCGCTGGTTTATCCGGGTGCATACGCGGATGCAGGTGGCCTTGTTGGAAACATTAGATAACCACAAGGATACGCCGGAGCACTAAAGGTTGGGTGTGGGACTCAGCTTTCCAGCCAGACGTCCCGCGCCCAGTGCCACACCGACTCCCAGGTTTCTTCGGTAACGAGTTCTTCTTCACCGGACCACAGCACCACGGTGCCGTCTTCTTCGACGCAGTAGTAGTCATCGCCGTCCTGGCAGATCGGGATCATGCTGCGGTCGACGCCGGCGTCCCAGGCGTTGGCGGCAACGTCCGGCAGGTAGGTATGGGATTGTGGGTCGGTGACGGTCACCGGCTCCAGGCTGCCGTACACCACGTCGCTGACAGTCAGCAGGAATTCGCGGAAGACAAAGGGGATGTCGATGAACAGTTGTTCCTCGATCTCCACCAGCAGGTCTTCGTCAGGCAGCTCCAAAGGAACCGGGACCGGTTCGTTGGCTTCACGCAATTGTTCGATGATTTCTTCCACGGCCGGGATCCTCTTGCTAGATGGCGCGGTTTATAGGGGCGTTTTATACAGTAGCTCGCTATAAGTGCAACCGTGAAATAGAAAACCCCGGACATGTCCGGGGTTTTTGTTACCGCTTGCTCAAACGCGTGAGTATCAGCCGTTCTGGCGGATACCGGCGACCAGCCATGGCTGGTTCTCGCCCTGGGCACGTTCCATGTTCCAGCTTTCGCTGAACACTTCGCCCTGGTCGAAACGCGACGACTTCGACACGCCGCTGAAGGTCAGGGTGGCGATAGTCTTGTCGGCACGATCATCCACACCTTCAAGCTGTACGCGCAGGTCGTCGATGTAGGTCGACTGGAACGCATCGCCGATCTCGGCGCGTTCGCGCTTGAGGAACTCCAGCAGTTGCGGGGTCACGAACTCGGCAATCTTGTCCATTTCGTTAGCGTCCCAGTGCTGTTGCAGGGACTGGAAGTGGCTGCGGGCCGCTTCTACGAAACGCTCTTCGTTGAACCAGGCCGGAGCATTGATCACCGGACGGGCGGCGGCAGGTGCTGCCGAACCACCGAAGATCGAACCCATGGCTGGCTTCTGCTCGAACACTTCACGCTGCATCGGCGCGCCGGCTGGAGCCAGGTGCTCCTGCTGCTTGCGGCGACGGGCAGCGATAAAGCGGAAGATCACGAAGGCGATGACGGCCAGGATCAGGATGTCGAAGATCTGCATGCCCTGGAAGCCGCCGCCCATGAACATGGACGCAAGCAGGCCACCGGCGGCGATACCGGCCAGAGGGCCCAACCAGCGCGAAGCACCGCCGGCCTTGGCAGCAGCGCCAGCCGCACCGGCTGCACCCGCAGTTGCGGCAGCACCGCCGGCACCGGCGGATGGAGCCATTTGACTGGTTTGGTGAGTCGGCGCTGCGCCAGAGCTTTTGCCGCCACCGAAGCGTTTGGCGTTGGCGTCCAGGCTCATCGTCAAGCCGATGCACAACGCCATGGCGATGCTAAGAAAACGTTTCATAAAGGGAATTCCCATTTGTGGATTGCACGCGCGCCATGTTGCACAGGTGTCGTGGCAGTGGCTAGCGGCATAATGTTTCGGGCTTTTGCGTAAGACCAAATCCGAAGGGTCTGTAGGACTAACTACAGATATTGGCCCGTGCTCTTCTAAAACAAGGGCGGGCCAATAATCTTCATGTTACGCAGTGTTTCTTGTGGCGAGGGAGCAAGCTGCCTCGCCACAAACAGCTCGCTTCAGACCGCTTCGAGCTTCGCGTAACCCATCATCAGCCACTTGCTGCCTTCGGCGAAGTTCACCTGCACCCGGGCCTGGGCACCGGCGCCTTCGAAATTGAGGATCACACCTTCGCCGAAGATCGCATGTTTGACCTGCTGGCCAAGGCTGAACGGGGTTTCAGGAATCTCGGAACCGGCAAACATAGTGCTGGAGTTCTGCTGCTGGCCGCCCCCGAACGGGCGACTGACGCTGTTGGACAGGCGCACTTCCTGGATCAAGCCCTTCGGCACTTCACGTACGAAACGCGACACCTTGTTGTAGGTCTCGCTGCCATACAGGCGTCGGGTCTCCGCGTAGGTCATCACCAGGTTCTGCATCGCCCGGGTAATGCCCACGTAGGCCAGGCGGCGTTCTTCTTCAAGGCGGCCGGGCTCTTCCAGGCTCATCTTGTGGGGGAACAGGCCTTCTTCCATGCCCACCAGGAACACATAGGGGAATTCCAGGCCCTTGGCGCTGTGCAACGTCATCAACTGGATGCTGTCTTCATGCTCATCGGCCTGGGTATCGCCGGCTTCCAGTGATGCATGACCCAGGAAGGCGGCGAGCGGCGTCAGCTCTTCATCTTCCTCGGTGTTTTCAAAGGCGCGGGCAGCGCTGACCAGTTCCTCAAGGTTTTCGACCCGGGCCTGGCCTTTCTCGCCTTTTTCCGCCTCGTGGTAGGCGATCAGGCCGGACTGCTCGATCACGGTCTGGGTCATCAAGTGCAGGGGCATTTCTGCGCACTTGGCGGCCAGGTTCTCGATCAGCTCGACAAACACCCCCAAGGCCCCGGCGGCGCGGCCGGTCAAGCCTTTGTTGGCGATCAGCAAACGCATGGCTTCCCACATCGACACATCGGCATGGCGCGCATGGTCGCGGATCGCTTCAACGGTTTTCTCGCCAATGCCGCGGGCCGGGATATTGATCACCCGCTCCAGCGCCGCATCGTTACCACGGCCTTCGAGCAAGCGCAGGTAGGCCATGGCGTTCTTGATTTCGGCACGCTCGAAGAAACGCTGGCCGCCGTAGATGCGGTACGGGATACGTTCGCGCAGCAAGGCTTCTTCCAGTACCCGCGATTGGGCGTTGGAGCGGTACAGAATCGCGATATCGCTACGGGCCAGCCCGGTTTTCAGCGCGCTTTCGATGGTTTCCACCACGTAGCGTGCTTCATCGTGTTCGTTGAACGCGGCATACAGGTTGATCGCTTCGCCTTCGCCGCCGTCGGTCCACAGCTCTTTGCCCAGGCGCCCGGTGTTGTTGGCGATCAAGGCGTTGGCGGCCTTGAGAATCCCGGCGGTGGAGCGGTAGTTCTGCTCCAGACGAATGGTCACCGCGTCCGGGAAGTCCTCGGAATACTGATAGATATTCTCGATTTTCGCGCCGCGCCAGCCGTAGATCGACTGGTCGTCATCACCCACCACCATGAGGCTGTCGCCGCCCTTGGCCAGCAGGCGCAACCAGGCGTACTGCACGGCGTTGGTGTCCTGGAACTCGTCGACCAGGATGTGGCGGAAGCGCTTCTGGTAATGGGCCAGCAAACCGGGGTTGTCACGCCACAGGTCCAGAGCGCGCAGCAACAGTTCGGAGAAGTCGATCACGCCGGCGCGTGCGCAGGCCGCCTCGTAGGCTTCATAAATGCTGCGCATGGTGGCCAGGAACAAGTCGCCGCTGGCCTGGATATGTTGCGGGCGCAGGCCCTCGTCTTTCTGGCCGTTGATAAACCACTGGGCCTGACGCGCCGGCCAGCGTTGTTCATCCAGGCCCAGTTCGCGGATCACCCGTTTGACCAGGCGTTGCTGGTCATCGCTGTCGAGGATCTGGAAGGTCTGGCTCAGCCCCGCTTCCTGCCAATGGGCCCGCAACAGGCGGTGCGCCAGGCCGTGGAAGGTACCCACCCACATGCCGGCCGGGCTGATGCCCATCAACTGCTCGATGCGATGGCGCATCTCGGCAGCGGCCTTGTTGGTGAAGGTCACCGACAGGATGGAATGCGGGGACGCGTTTTCGACCTGGATCAACCAGGCGATACGGTGCACCAGCACTCGGGTTTTACCGGAGCCAGCACCGGCCAGGACCAACTGACGGCCAACGGGGGCCGCTACGGCCTGGCGTTGGGCATCGTTGAGGGAGTTCAGCAAAAGAGAGAGATCATCGCGCATCGACGCATTCTATGGGCCTAAAGGGGCTCGGGCAAATCCCAATGCCCGGTGGTCGACGCAAAACACTTCGCACACCACCCAGCGGGCAAAGATTCTGTCGCGAGGGATGACCGGTCGGTCATGGGCCGCAGCCCGCGCCGCGTCTTGCTCAAGCTGTCTGGGCCAAAGGTTTGCGGCCCATTGCAGGCGGTTTTTTATGACGTGGGGCAGTTTGGCCCAGGCGCTTGCTTGTGTATGCTCCGTCGACGTTTCGGGTTCACCATTATAAGAACATCGCCTATGACCCTTAGCACTGACCTGTTTGGCCCCTCGGTGGCGCCCGCGCAGGTCATCCGCAAACACTATGCAACCCAAATGGCGGTCGAGCGCACACGCCTGCTGTATCAGGGCTCGTTGCTGCCGACGCTGCTGATGCTGGTCAATGGCCTGGTCTGCGCCTGGTTGCTGTGGAATCCCGAGCACTACCTGCTCGACAGTCTCTGGTTGCTCTGGTTACTCGCTCTGGTGGCGATGCGCGTGATCCAGGTGGCGGCTTTTGATTCGGCCATGCCCAGCCGCCAGGCCCAACCGGTGTGGCGGCGTATGTTCATGCTCGGCTCGGCGGTCAGCGGCCTTACCCTGTCCATTGCCGCCATCGCCCTGGTACCCACCGACAGTTTCATGCATCAGGCCTGGGTGTTCGGCCTGATCGGCGCCGCTACCTTGTCGGCCAGCGTGGCCTATGCCGTGAGCCTTTGGGCCTTCCTGTCATTTGCCTTGCCCTGCCTGTTGCCGGCCATTACTTATCTTTTCTGCAATGGCACCCCACAGCAGCAGGGCTGGGGCGTGCTTGGCCTGATCCTGCTGGCGTCCCTGAGCCTGGTGGCGTGGCAGGTCAACCGCTTGATCCAGCGCGGGCTGTTGCGTCGCTTCCAGAACCAGGCCCTGATCGAGCACCTGCAGCAGGCCCGGCAGCGCAGCGAGCAGCTGAACCTGGAGCTGGTGCGTGAAGTCGAGCAGCGCCGCCAGGTCGAGCAGGACCTGCGCGAAGCCCAAATCGGCCTGCAAGACCGCGTGGCGCAACGCAGCCAGGAACTGGATGCCGCCAGCCTCGCCCTCAATACCAGCGAAGCGCGCCTGGCCATGGCCCTGCAAGCCAGTGAACTGGGCCTGTGGGACTGGAACCTGCAAACCGACGAAGTCCATCACACTCAGCTCAAGGAACTGTTCGGCCTGGAGCCTGAATACGTCAAGGCGATGCTCAGCCACCTCAAGCCGCGCCTGCACCCCGACGACCTGCCATTGCTCAAGCACGCGCTGGTGGAGCACTTGAAAGGTCGCAGTGAGGATTATCAGGTGGAATACCGGATACGTCATGGCGATGGGCATTGGATGTGGATCCAGGACCGTGGGCGCGCAGTAGAACGTGCGCCTAACGGCCGCGTCGTGCGGATGCTCGGCACGCGCCGCGACATCAGTGCCAGCAAGGCGCTGGAAGAACAGCAACGGCTCGCCTCGACGGTGTTCGAGGCGGCCAGCGAGGGGATCGTGATCCTTGATCCCGAGTACGCGCTGATTGCGGTGAACCAAGCGTTCAGCCGTGTCACCGGTTTTGACATCCACGACATGCTTGGTCGCAATGTCGTGGAGCTGCCCAGCAGTCGCGATGCGCGACGCCACTTCCCGATGATCCGCCAGGCCCTGCTCAGCCGTGGCACCTGGCAGGGCGAGTTGATAGAAACGCGTAAAAACGGCGAGCTCTACCCGCAGTGGTTGCAACTGAATGTGGTGCGCGATGTTCGGGGAAACGTCAGCCATATTGTAGGCTTTTTCGCCGATCTTTCGGCACGGCGCGAATCCGAAGAACGTATGCGCTACCTTACTCACTATGACGAGCTGACCGGCCTGGCCAACCGTTCGCTGTTTCGCGAACGGCTGCACGAAGCCCATCAACGCGTGCGCCAGGGCGGGCGCAGCCTGGCGCTGCTGCATATCAACCTGGACCGCTTCAAGCTGCTCAATGACAGCCTGGGCCATGAAGTGGCCGACCAGTTGTTACAGAAAATGGCCCGGCGTTTGATCAATGCGCTGCCCGAAGCCGACACCATTGCGCGCTTGTCCGGCGATGAGTTCGCGGTGCTGTTCGATGCCTACGGCAATTTGTCGAGCCTGGCGCGCGTGGCGACGCGGCTGTTGGCGAAACTGCGGGTACCGGTAACGGTGGAGGGGCACGAACTGGTGGTCAGTGCTTCTATGGGTGTCAGCTTGCTGCCAGATAATGCGCGGGAAATCTCTGCGTTGGTCAGCCAATCGAATATGGCCATGCAGCACGCCAAGCATCTGGGCGGCAATAATTTCCAGTTTTACACCGACAGTTTGCAAGCCAGCACCCTGGAGCGTCTGCAGCTGGAAAACCACCTGCGCAAAGCGATCGAGGAGCGCCATCTGAGCGTGTTCTACCAGCCGAAGTTGTGCCTGGCGACCGGCAAGCTGAATGCCGCCGAGGCGCTGATTCGCTGGGAGCATCCGCAGTGGGGCATGGTGCCGCCGGGGGACTTTATCGGCCTGGCTGAAGAAACCGGCTTGATCGTGCCGTTGGGAGAGTTCGTGCTGCGCCAGGCGTGCTGGCAAGCTTGCGAGTGGCAGCGCCAGGGGCTGGCGCCGATTCGCGTGTCGGTGAACCTGTCGGTGCATCAGCTGCGTCAGGGCAAGCTGGTCAGCCTGGTACGCCAGGTCCTGGAAGAGACCGGACTGGACCCGCAATACCTTGAGTTGGAACTCACCGAAAGCCAGTTGCTCGATAGCGTTGAGCACATCATCGCCACTTTCCAGCAGTTGCGTGACCTGGGGGTGAAGCTGGCCATCGACGACTTTGGTACCGGTTATTCGTCCCTCAGTTACCTCAAGCGTATTCCTGTGGATTACGTGAAGATCGACCAGGCCTTTATCCGTGGTCTCGGTCAGGCGCGTGAGGATGCCGCTATCACGCGGGCTATCATTGCCATGGCCCATGGGCTGGCGCTCAAGGTGGTGGCCGAGGGCGTGGAGGATCAGCAGCAGCTGGATTTTCTGCGCGGTGAACAGTGCGATGAGGTGCAGGGTTATCTGATCAGCCCGCCAATGCACGCCGAAGGGCTGGCGGATTTGTTACGCAAAAATGCAGATTTTTCTTAACGCCGCGTTGGCTGCCTTTATGGCTACATGGCGTCTGCCCGCTGAAACCAGAGGGGAGCAGGGCGATTTAGTGATGCATCGAACGGGCAAAACGACAATTCTTGTAGTATAACTACAAGCTTGCTACATCCCTGGCACCTGCCAATAACAAGAGTCCTGCCCTTTGAACCTGTTGCAACATATCGCCCAGTCGCGCCACCTGTTACGCAAATCGGAACTCAAGGTTGCCGATCATGTGCTGCTTGACCCTGCGGCCGTGATGCACAGTTCCATGGCCGATCTGGCTCACAGCGTGGGTATCAGCGAGCCGACCATCGTGCGCTTCTGCCGCGCCATTGGTTGCTCCGGGTTTCAGGATTTGAAACTCAAGCTGGCGCAAAGCCTGGCGGCCGGCGCGAGCTTTGGCCAGTTTGCCATCCATGAAGACGACTCCGTCGCCGACTACAGCCTGAAAATCTTCGACACCACCCTGCACACCCTGATGGAAGTGCGCGAGAAGCTCGACCCGGTGGAGCTGCAAAAGGCTGTGACCGCGATGTCCCAGGCCCAGCGCGTCGAGTTCTATGGCTTTGGCGCTTCCGGCGCGGTGGCTGCCGATGCCCAGCACAAATTCTTCCGTCTGCTGCTGACGGCCGCGGCCTACAGCGACCCGCACATGCAGGCGATGTCGGCAGTGACGTTGAAGCCCACTGACGTGGCCATCTGTATTTCCCAGTCCGGTCGCTCCAAAGACCTGCTGATCACCGCCAACCTGGTGCGTGAAAGCGGCGCTTCGCTGATCACCCTGTGCCCGAGCCAGACGCCATTGGCGGAGCTGTCCACGGTTAACCTGGCGATCGACGTGCATGAAGACACCGAAATCTACACACCGCTGACCTCGCGTATTGCCCACCTGGTGGTGATCGACGTGTTGGCGATGGGCGTGGCCATGGCTCGCGGCCCGAGCCTGGTCAACCACCTCAAGAGCGTTAAACGCAGCTTGCGTAGCCTGCGTCTGTCACCCAAGTCCGTCAAAGCCCTCGACGACTAAATACCTGCACACAGAGCTCAATGTGGGAGGGGGCTTGCTCCCACATTAGATTCTCCATGCATCCAGAATCTTCATGAGGCTGTCATCCCCCCGTCATCCGTCGCGCCCATCCTGTACTCCCCCGTACTCGCATTGGGAGACTCCACATGACTCGGCACTACGAAGACAGCAACAGCACCGTCAAGACCCGTCGTCAGCAGGAAGACCAGCGCCGCATGGCGTTCCGTCGCGCCATCGAAGACCGTTGCGAAGAGCGCCAGTTGCTCCAGAGCATCAGTGACTACCCGGAACTCCATTGGCAGGCACCCGTGGCTGCCCAGCGAAACGCTCAGCCAGCGCGCTGATCTGCACCCGTTCGCTGCGGATAAAGCCCAGGAACGCATGGGCCACCGGTGACAGGCGTTTGGCCTTGGCCTGCACCAGGCACCAACTGCGGTACAGCGGCAGTTCTTCCACCGGCAGCTCTTTGAGCCCGCCGGTGGCCAGTTCCAGGTTCAAGGCGTGGCGCGTCAGCAGCGCCACACCCAAACCTGCGACCACGCACTCTCGTTGCGCCTCGGCCGAGGCCACTTCCACGGTCTGTGTGAAGTGCACGCGTTTTTCCTTGAAGTACTCTTCGCACGCCAGCCGCGTGCCGGAACCTGGTTCGCGGACAAGCAGCGTGTAAGGCTCCAGGTCTTGCAGGCGCAGCGGCCCTTGCAGGCTCAACGGATGATCCGGCAGCGCCACCGCGACAATCGGATTATTGAGAAACGGCAGGAATTCCAGGCCCATGTCCTGGGGCACCATGGACATGATCACCAGATCATCGCGGTTATCCGAAAGCCTGCGGATTACCTGGGCACGATTGACCACGGTCAGGTGCAGTTGCACTTCCGGGTGCTGGCGCTTGAAAGCTGCAAACAGGTGCGGCACGAAGTACTTGGCGCTCGATTCCACCGCCAGCTTCAGTTGGCCCTGCAGTGAGCCCTGCATGTCCGATAGCTGCATATCGAGGTTTTCCAGGCGTCCGAAAATATCGCGACTGGCCCGTTGCAGGGCTTCGGCGGCCTCGGTCATGTAGAGCTTCTTGCCGACGTAGTCGAACAACGGTTGGCCGATCAGTTCTTCCAGCTGGCGGATTTGCAGGCTGACGGCCGGTTGCGTGAGGGACATTTCCTCGGCGGCACGGCTGTAAGAGCGCAAATCGCACACCTCATGAAAGATCTGAAGTTGCCTTAATGTCAGCCTCATCAATGACTTACGCATTATTTATCCCCTCTCAGCCCCGGCCATACCGGCAACTATAAGTCTTTGCTTATGCATGACCCAATAATTATTGATTTTTGTTAATCCCTTGGCGGGCTTAGTGTGTGTCTCGCGACTGTCATGAAACATTTGGTCACGCGCCGACCCACCTCAAGCGGGTCGAAAAACGCAGCAATCGGCTCAAGGGAATTTCCAAGTGATAAAAAAGATCCTGATCGCCAACCGTGGTGAAATTGCCGTACGAATCGTGCGTGCCTGCGCCGAGATGGGCATTCGCTCGGTCGCGGTTTACTCGGACGCCGACCGCCACGCGTTGCACGTCAAACGTGCCGACGAAGCCCACAGCATCGGTGCCGAGCCCCTGGCCGGCTACCTCAACCCGCGCAAGCTGGTGAACCTGGCGGTGGAAACCGGTTGCGACGCGCTGCATCCCGGCTACGGCTTCTTGTCGGAAAATGCCGAACTGGCGGATATCTGTGCCGAGCGCGGCATCAAGTTCATTGGCCCTTCGGCCGAAGTGATTCGCCGCATGGGCGACAAGACCGAAGCGCGCCGCAGCATGATCAAGGCCGGTGTGCCGGTCACTCCCGGCACCGAGGGCAACGTCGCGGATATCCACGAAGCGCTGACCGAAGGCGACCGCATTGGTTACCCGGTGATGCTCAAGGCCACTTCCGGTGGTGGCGGGCGCGGTATCCGTCGTTGCAACAGTCGCGAAGAACTTGAACAAGCCTTCCCCCGCGTCATTTCCGAGGCCACCAAGGCGTTCGGCTCGGCGGAAGTGTTTCTGGAAAAATGCATCGTCAATCCCAAGCACATCGAAGCGCAGATCCTCGGTGACAGCTTTGGCAACGTGGTGCACCTGTTCGAACGCGATTGCTCGATCCAGCGTCGCAACCAGAAGCTGATCGAAATTGCCCCCAGCCCGCAATTGACGCCTGAACAGCGCGCCTACATCGGCGACCTGTCGGTGCGTGCGGCCAAGGCCGTGGGCTACGAGAACGCCGGTACCGTGGAGTTCCTGCTCGCCGAGGGCGAGGTGTACTTCATGGAGATGAACACCCGGGTGCAGGTGGAACACACCATCACCGAAGAAATCACCGGCATCGACATCGTCCGCGAACAGATCCGCATTGCCTCGGGCCTGCCGCTGTCGGTGAAGCAGGAAGACATTCAGCACCGTGGTTTCGCGTTGCAGTTTCGCATCAACGCCGAAGACCCGAAAAACAACTTCCTGCCCAGCTTCGGCAAGATCACCCGTTACTACGCCCCCGGCGGCCCCGGTGTGCGTACCGATACAGCGATCTACACCGGCTACACCATCCCACCGTTCTACGACTCCATGTGCTTGAAACTGGTGGTGTGGGCGTTGACCTGGGAAGAAGCCATGGACCGCGGCCTGCGTGCCCTGGACGATATGCGCCTGCAAGGCGTGAAGACCACCGCCGCCTACTACCAGGAAATCCTGCGCAACCCGGAATTCCGCAGCGGCCAGTTCAACACCAGTTTCGTGGAAAGCCACCCTGAGCTGACCAACTACTCGATCAAGCGCAAACCCGAAGAGCTGGCCCTGGCCATCGCTGCCGCCATCGCCGCCCACGCAGGCCTGTGAGGAATATAAGAATGAGCAAGAAGATTTTCGTAACCGACACTATCCTGCGCGACGCCCATCAATCGTTGCTGGCCACTCGTATGCGCACCGACGACATGCTGCCGATCTGCGACAAGCTCGACAAAGTCGGCTACTGGTCCCTGGAAGTCTGGGGTGGCGCAACGTTCGACGCCTGCGTGCGCTTTTTGAAAGAAGACCCGTGGGAGCGCCTGCGCAAACTGCGCGCTGCGTTGCCCAACACGCGCCTGCAAATGCTGCTGCGTGGCCAGAACCTGCTGGGCTACCGCCATTACAGCGACGATGTGGTCAAGGCCTTCGTGGCCAAGGCTGCCGTCAACGGTATCGATGTGTTCCGCATCTTTGACGCCATGAACGACGTGCGTAACCTGCGTGTGGCCATCGAAGCGGTCAAGGCTGCCGGCAAACATGCCCAGGGCACCATCGCCTACACCACCAGCCCGGTGCACACCGTCGATGCATTCGTGGCCCAGGCCAAACAATTGGAATCCATGGGTTGCGACTCTATCGCGATCAAGGACATGGCCGGCCTGCTGACTCCTTATGCCACTGGCGAACTGGTCAAGGCGCTCAAGGCCGAGCAGAACCTGCCGATCTTTATCCACTCCCACGACACCGCGGGCCTGGCTGCGATGTGCCAACTCAAGGCTATCGAAAACGGCGCCGACCATATCGACACCGCCATCTCCAGCTTCGCGTGGGGCACCAGCCACCCGGGCACCGAGTCGATGGTCGCCGCCCTTAAAGGCAGCGAGTTCGACACCGGCCTGGACCTGGAGCTGCTGCAGGAAATTGGCCTGTACTTCTACGCGGTACGTAAAAAGTACCACCAGTTTGAAAGCGAGTTCACGGCAGTCGACACCCGTGTGCAGGTCAACCAGGTACCGGGCGGGATGATTTCCAACCTGGCCAACCAGTTGAAAGAGCAGGGCGCCCTCAATCGCATGAGTGAAGTGCTGGCCGAAATCCCACGTGTACGTGAAGACCTCGGCTTCCCGCCGCTGGTCACTCCAACCTCGCAGATCGTCGGCACCCAGGCGTTCTTCAACGTGCTGGCCGGTGAGCGCTACAAGACCATCACCAACGAAGTGAAGCTCTACCTGCAAGGCGGCTACGGCAAGGCCCCGGGCACTGTGAACGAAAAGCTGCGCCGTCAGGCCATCGGCAGCGAAGAGGTCATCGACGTTCGTCCGGCTGATTTGCTCAAGCCGGAAATGACCAAGCTGCGCGGTGAAATCGGCACGTTGGCCAAGTCCGAAGAAGACGTGCTGACCTACGCCATGTTCCCGGATATCGGGCGCAAATTCCTTGAAGAACGCGACGCAGGCACTCTGGCCCCTGAAGTCCTGCTGCCGATTCCGGAGGCAGGCGGTGTGGCACGTGCCGGTGGCGAAGGCGTGCCGACTGAATTCGTCATCGACGTGCACGGTGAAAGCTACCGTGTGGACATCACCGGTGTCGGCGTGAAAGCTGAAGGCAAGCGCCACTTCTACCTGTCCATCGACGGTATGCCAGAAGAGGTGGTGTTCGAGCCGCTCAACGAGTTCGTCAGCAGTGGCGGCAGCAAGCGCAAGCACGCCACCGAACCCGGCCATGTCAGCACGGCGATGCCGGGCAATATCGTTGATGTGCTGGTCAAGGAAGGCGACGTGGTCAAGGCCGGCCAGGCTGTATTGATTACCGAAGCCATGAAGATGGAAACCGAAGTGCAGGCCGCGATTGCCGGCAAGGTGACCGCTGTTCATGTGGCCAAGGGCGACCGGGTCAACCCGGGTGAGATCCTGATTGAGATCGAAGGCTGATAACAGCCTTCGACACTACCGCTTAATCCTCGGGGGGGCAGGTGCCCTCCTTTTTTTTGCCTGGAATTCAGGCCTCTGTAGAGGGTTGGCGCCTGAAACTGACAAAGACCCCGCTGGGTGTGTAGATCAGCCTCGGCGTCAAGGTTTTAAGGTTGCTGGTGATCCTGTTGAAGCGTCCCTCAATCTGAGCAGCGTCGATAACACGTAACTGGCGGGTAAGCAGTTCGTCGTTTTCGTGTTCGACCTGGATATTCAGTGTTGTGCCCTTGAGGCGGGCGCTGTTGCCGACTTTCAAGGTGCTGTGCGCTTCTCCCATGCCGAGGATGAAGGCCAGGGTCGACCCGTTTGCCAGGTCAAGGTCGTGCTTGATTCGCGTCTGGCTTTTCAGCGCAGGGTCCAGCAGCAGCGTGCCGGCAACGTCAAGATTGGTTACCGTGCCTGCGGTGTAAGTTGCGCCTGCATCAATCGTCATTGAGCCACCGATGTGACTCTGGTTGATCAGCGTTGCCCCGCGAGAGACTCGGCCTTGCTGATTGGCGTCCAGCGCACCGTCGAGGGTCCAGGAACCGCTGCCTATCCACAGGTGCTGGATACGGCGGGCGCCGTTGAAAGTGCCACCTTGGACATCGTCCAGCACGACGTGATTGGTGCCACTGCCACCGTCTACTTTGCCGTTGAATTGAGCGTTACCGCGCACAGTCAACACATCATCGCCACCCCCCATATCCAGGGCGATGCCTTCGGTGCCGCTTATCAGCCCATCGTTGGTGACTTGGTCATTGTGTTCTCCGATCAGCCTGACGCCGTAGCCGTTGCGACCGGTGATGATGCCCTCGTTGATCAACGAGGTGCTCCCATAGGCCGGCCCCAAGTCCCCATTGTCTACCAGCACCCCATGATGTGCGCCGCGAATAACTCCACGGTTATAGATTTCGCCGCCGCCCATGGCGATGCCTTCGCTGGTGTTGGGGGCTCCGTTCTTGTCCGCGCCATTGGCCCCGGTGCCTTCAATGAGCCCGTAGTTGTGCACGCGTGCACGTTTGTCGATGTCCAGGCCATCACCGTCGCCATCATTCTCTTTGGATCGCTGGGCATCCGCGCCCCTGATGATGCGGTAGTTGACGACGTCTGCATTGCCCTTGGATTTCAGACCGGCCCCTTTATGGCCGATGATTACGCCGTGATTGATCAGCGTCACATCGTCGGTGGCTTTGATGCCGTTGCTGCCACCCGCTACCGCTCCGTGGTTGACGATTATGCTTTCTGCGCTGTTCGCGCTTATGCCGCTATACGACTCCTTGAAGCGCGTGGAAGGCCCGGTGGATATGTGCCCGTAGTTGGTAAAATGACCACCGGTGGCGAGTTCGATAGCGTTACTTTTTTCAGCATAAACAGGGGCTGTTGCCGGACAGCCAGGCAGGGGGATATAGGCCGCAAACTGGTGGGGTACTCGTAACATTGGGTTTCGACCTCAAGTGTGCTTGAGGTCGAAAACTAACGCAGGTAACAGCCGACAGATGTCGGCTGGCAGAGCAGATGATTGTAAGAAGGCTCGCTGTCGGGATGTCGTCTGACGATGCTCGGTTAAAAGCTCATCGTCCATTGCCCCTTCAAACCCTGGTTGCGGCTATGGGTGCCAGCTTGGCCGCTGTAAGCCAGGCCCAGGGTGTGTTGCTTGGATAACGCAAGATCAAGGCCCAGGTTTACGTCGAGGCTATTGCGGTCCAGGGACGTGCCGGTAATGGTGAAGCCATCAAGCGCAACGGGTGCATTGCGATAGGTTTGGTGCACCTGGCTGTCAACCGCGCCGTAGAGGTGTTTCCAGCCGGCGCTGAGGTGAGGCGTGAGGCTGACCTGATCATCGAGCCTGTAAACCGTCGCCAGGCGCAGGCCAACGGTGCTGTTAAGGTTCTGCTGGGTCTGCGCGCCGACGTTCAGCGCGGTCAGGCCGCCACTTTCCTTGAAACCGTCGCGGTGATGACGCTGGTAGCCGAGGCCAGCGAAAGGCTCGATGTGGAGGTCCTGGCTGCCCAATTGATAGCCCAGCTCAGAGAACAGCGTTTGGCTTTGGGCATCGTAACGAGACTTGAGCGAGTCCTTGTAATCGAGCAGGTTGACGTCGCGCCGATTGGTCCCGGCATGGCTGCTGTAAATCGCCCCCAGGCGAAGGGCCAGCGGGCCGTCCTGACGCACCGCGTATGCGCCCAGGTGCAAGCTGTCCAGTTCGGTGGAGAAGCGGTGCGCCTTCAGGTCACTGGCGGATTTTGCCCCCATAACACCCACACGCCAGGCGTTATCCACTGCCCAGTCGGCGCCCAGCATCAGACCCTTGCTATCGTGCTTCAGTCCGGCGCTGCCGCTTCGTGGGTCGAGGTGGCCGCCGTTACTCAACCCTTGTACCCAGAAACGACCGTTGTCGTCGTCGGGCAGGTTGCGCAGGGACGAGAGCAATTGGCTGCTGATGTGGCTGGTGACGGCGTATGTGGCGCTGAGCAGGTTCGCGTTCTGGCTACCGGCCAATTGCTCCAGGGCTGCGCCGATCCCGCCGGGCTGTGCGGCGAGTGCGTCATTTACCTTTTGCAGCTCCTTGAGCTCCTCCGAGGTCAATTCGCCGGACTTGAGCAGTTCAAGCAGCGCCGGCTCCAGCACCTTGGCCACTTGCACGCCATTGTAGGTGGAGGCTTGGCCAATGAAGTAGCCGGGGTAGGGCCCAGGGATTGGCGGCGTACCGACTTCAGGTTCGAAGGCCCACTCAGTGTCGAGCGAATCATAGGGTTGGTAAGAAAATGATGTGTATTCGATGTCACCCCGCGCTTGTGCAGGTTGCACACTGACGGCAATAACAAGGCTGATGAACGCTGCGATTCTTTGGGATGTAAAGGGCATGAATTCCCGACCTCTGATGAATGAGGTCGGGAATGTAGCGGGAGCGTGGGGCGATAACTGTCAGGCCATTGACCGCTGGTTTGCGGGAGTTGTCTTTAGTCAGGTGCGATTAAAAACTTATCTGCCAGTGGCCAAACTGTGGTGCTTGTTTCGCTACCGCGCCTATTGGTTCTACGCATTTTAATGCAGATTAAAAGCTGGGTTTGCGCTAAAGTATGCACTATATTGCATATTTAACGTCTGATATGCGTAGATAAACGCATTAACTTGCAGGTGCGAACCATGCTCCGTCTGACCTTACAAACCTACGTCGAAGGCCATTGGCGGGATGCTATGTTTCTGACTTTTGATACACCGCAGCAAGGTTTTGAAAGCCGATGCAGTTTTGGCTATGACCAGCACTACTTGGTGGAACATCTTGAGGACATGAGCCGCCTCTTCGACAAGGCTGTTAGCGCCAGATTTCCTCTGGAATGGGGAGGTAATAGAGCCTCATGTGCTCCCGCTTTTGTGCATGACCTCGCCCCTGCGGGGGCGGCTAAGCGTTTTCTTATGGCGCGTGTGGGTCGGGAAAAAACGGATGACATAAGCGCAGATCTATTTCTGCTGATGCGCAGCACGCCCGCTCCCATCGGTCACATGCGCATCAAGGAGTCGATTGAAGCCTTGGACATGCGACCCCCCATGGGATTTGAGCGCCATGACGTGGTCCAGCGCGACAGCCGCTTTCTTGAATACGCCTATGAGCAAGGAGCGGCCATCGGTGGTGCGACAGGTGCGGGCGGTGAGGCGCCCAAACTGCTGCTGACAGAAAACCAACAAGGTTTGCTGTACCCGGATGCCGTGCTGGATGATCAACAGGTTAAACAACATTGGTTTGTGAAGTTTGCGCGCAATAAAGGCACGCAGACGGATCAGGATATCCTGCGTAGTGAATACCACTATTACAAAGCTCTGCAGACCTTGGGCATGGATACCGTAGCTGCCTCAGGGCTGGCTCTGGAAGAAGCGAGCAAGCCGAGTGTGTGGATGCACCGCTTTGATCGACAGGTCACTGCCCAAGGCGTTCAGCGTTACGCGGTGGAATCAATTTACTCATTGGCGGGTGTCACCGTTCCCGGCAGTGCCATGGCACATCGTGAAGTACTTGAGTTGTTGATTGGCTTGTGGCGAGAGGCGGGTCAGTCGCACGAGGTGCCAGCCCTGGTCGCTGAATACCTTAAGCGCGACCTGTTGAATAAAATCCTCGGTAACTCGGACAATCACGGCCGTAATACATCGATTATCCGCGAAGCGAACACCCTGCGCCTCGCACCTATATACGACATGGCACCCATGGTAATGGACGACGAAGGGGTTACGCGCAGTACCAAGTGGCCTAAAGAGCTGGAGCGAGCAGGGGAGGTGGATTGGCGAGGGGTTTGTGACAGTCTGGGTGACCTTGTCGACAGCCAGAAGCTATTCGAAGATCTCAGGGTGATAGCGCAACAGCTATCGGCGTTGCCGGACATTCTGAGCACCAGTGGCTTGCCGGCAGTCACCATGAATCACCCTGCGATCGCCTTGAAGAATTTGCCGCGACGTCTTAAAGAATGGGGGCTGACATGAGCCGCAGCGTTGAAGAGCGAACCCTGCTGATCGAAAGCATTCAGACCTCCCTCGCCGATGGGACATTGGAACTCGCCGAGGCTGTACGTCGCCTGCGCACCGAAGTTACGGGTTTGCACCAGAGTCAGTTTGCCAGAATGTGCAAAATCTCTGTGCGCACCCTCGTTCACATCGAACACGGCGAGGGCAATCAGACCGTGAAATCGCTTAACGCGGTCTTGCGACCTTTCGGTATGCAGATGGGCGTGGTCAAGTTGCGACGCAACAGATCTTGAGCTTCAGCCGCGCCGCACATACCCCTTGCCGAAATGCCGCTCCATGCGCGCCTGGATCAGCTCCAGTCCGAGTGAAAGCACCCAGTAAATGATTGCCGCCGTGGTGAGCATCTCGATGTAGCGGTAGCTGGAGCGGCCATAGGACTGTGCCAGGAACATCACTTCCCATACTCCCATCACCGAGACCAGCGACGAGTCCTTGAGCATCGAGATGAACTGGTTGGTGGCCGGGGGGATGATGGTGCGCATGGCCTGGGGCAGGGTGACGTGCCAGAAAATTTCCCGGTCACGCATACCCAGGGCCAGCGCGGCCTCGCGTTGACCATGGGGCACGCCGAGGATGCCGGCGCGGAAAATCTCGCTCAGGTAGGCACCATAGTTCAGCGACAACGCGATGATCCCGGCGACGATGGCGCCCGGCACCAGGCCCAGTTGCGGCAGGCCCAGGTAAATCAGCAGGATCTGGATCAGCAGCGGCGTGCCACGAAAGAACGAGGCGTAGAAACTGGCAATGCCAAACGCCACCGCGCTTTTCGACAGGCGCCCCAGCGCAGTGATAAAGCCCAGCACCGATGACGCAAGCATGGCGCACAGGCACAGGAACAGCGTCAGCGCCGCACCTTGCAGAAAACCGTTGGGCGCCAGGTGCAGGCCGACCAGGTTGGGCAGCTTGTCGAGAATGATCGAGAACTTCAGGTCAAAGCTCAGGAAGAAACTGGCAAACAGGGCGAACAGCGCCGCCCAGGTCAGGTAAAGCCGTATGCGAAAACTCATTGGCTGATGTCGGCGCCGATCCATTTTTGCGACAGCTTGCTCAAGGTGCCGTCCTGTTTGAGCTGGGCGAAGACCTCACGCACTTTGCTGTCCCACTGCGCGTCGCCTTTCTCGATGGCCACCGAGTTGGGCTCCGAATACAGCGGTGCGCCGGCCAGCTTGAAGCGCTTGTCCTGGGTCAAGCGCGGCTGCGCGGTAACCAGGTTGGTGAGGATTGCGTCCAGGCGCACGCCGGCGCCCAGGCCGAGGTCCTGGAAGGCCACGTTGTCGGTATCGTACGGGGCGATCTGCACGTCTTCGAACGGGTACTGCAGCTGCGTGTCTTCGGCGCCTTCGATGACCAGGCTCTTGTTCAGGTAACTCTCGTAGCTGGAGGCGCTGGTGAGCCCGACTTTCTTGCCGCTCAGGTCCTTGGCTTCGTGGATGCGATCATCCTTGGCGTTGACCACGATCACCGCGGGCGAGGCGTAATACTCAACCGGGAAGTCGAACACCTCGGCGCGTGCCTTACTCGGGGTCATGGAGCAGATGCAAATGTCATAGCGCCCGCTCCAGCGGCCAGCGGCAATGACGTCCCATGAAGGGGTTTCCAGGCGCAGCTTCACGCCAAGCTTTTGCGCCACGGCCTTGGCCACATCCACATCGAAACCGTCGAGCTGGTTCTGCTCGTTGAGAAATGAAAACGGCGGGTAGCTTTCCATCAGCACGCCGACCAGTTCCTTCTTCTGCTCGATACGATCCAGCGTGGCACCGCCAAAGGCTTGGGTGGAAGCAGCCAACATCGTCAGGCCCAGGGCCAACAGCGGTCTGAATTTCAAAATCGAACACCTGAATAAAAAAGAGGTTGTTATTAACCGAACGGTACGCATTAAATAGTTATAAGAACGACTCTCATAGTGAGTTATTTTCATAAGCATATGAGTAAAAAGCATATGGGCGCAGCACGCACAGTAATTCTCGATGGTGGCATGGGCCGTGAACTGCAACGCCGTGGCGCGCCGTTCCGCCAGCCGGAGTGGTCGGCATTGGCCTTGAGCGAAGCGCCGCAAGCGGTGGAGGCGGTACACGCGGCCTATATCGACAGCGGTGCCGACGTGATTACCAGCAACAGCTACGCGGTGGTGCCCTTTCATATTGGTGAGGCGCGCTTCGCCGCCGAAGGCCAGGCGCTGGCCGCATTGGCCGGTGAGTTGGCGCGACGGGCGGTGCAGGCGTCCGGCAAGGCGGTGCGTGTCGCTGGCTCCTTGCCGCCGCTGTTTGGCTCCTACCGGCCCGACTTGTTCCTGCCGGAGCGGGTCAGCGAGTTGCTGACACCGCTGGTGCAGGGCCTGGCACCTCACGTCGACCTGTGGCTGGCGGAAACCCAGAGCTCAATCGTTGAAGCGCGAGCGATTCATGCCGGGCTGCCGCAGGACGGTAAACCGTTCTGGCTGTCGTTCACCTTGAAAGATGAAGACACTGACGACGTACCGCGCCTGCGCTCCGGCGAACCGGTAGCGGAAGCGGCCGAGGCGGCGGCGCAGTTGGGTGTGCAGGTGTTGTTGTTCAACTGCAGCCAGCCGGAAGTGATCGGCGCGGCGATCGATGCCGCGCGGGAGACCTTCGAGCGGTTGGGCGTAGCGATTCAGATCGGCGCCTACGCCAACGCCTTCCCGCCGCAACCCAAGGAAGCCACGGCCAACGATGGCCTGGACCCGTTGCGCGACGACCTCGACCCACCGGGTTACCTGCATTGGGCTGCTGATTGGCAGGCGCGTGGCGCCAGCCATTTGGGTGGGTGCTGTGGCATCGGGCCGGAGCATATTGCGGTGCTGGCGCAGCGCCTGACCAACTGATCCACCGCAGATTAAAGTGTGGGAGGGGCGGTGCGAGTGAGATCTAGATCCGGCAGTCGGCCAGCGTTTTCAGCTGGCCCGAACCGCTCTGGTTCGCCTCAGACAACCACGCCTCAAACCCCGCGCCCACTTTGGGCCATTCCGAATCCAGGATCGAATACCACGCCGTATCCCGGTTCTGCCCCTTGACCACCATATGCTGGCGGAACACCCCCTCAAAACTGAACCCCAATCGCTCGGCCGCATACCTGGAGCGCGCATTGCTGTTGTTGCACTTCCACTCCAGGCGGCGGTAGCCCTGTTCGAACGCGTACTTGGCCAGCAGGTAAACCGCTTCGGTACTTTTTGGCGAGCGCTGCATCGGCGCGCCGAAGGTGACGTGGCCGATTTCAACGCGGCCTTGGGCTGGGACGATGGACATCAGGCTGAGGATGCCCTGGACCTGACCGCTCGCGCGGTCGATCACGCTGAAAAAATACGGGTCGCTATGGGCCGCATGGTTGTTCAGCCAGGTATCAAAGGCGCCGCGCTCGGGAAACGGGCCGTAGGGCAAATAGTCCCATAGCTTCGGGTCAGCACCGGGCCCTTGTAGGGCTTGCCACAGTTGATCGCCGTGGCGCGCCGGGTCGAGTTTTTCCAGGCGGATAAAGTGTCCTTCAAGCAGTTGAACCGTGGGTGACGGGACGCCTTTCCAGTCGGCGAGGGAAGTGGACATGCTGGGCTCCTTAAAGACCTTGGCGAAATTGGATGAAACCAGGGCGTTCGGCGATGCGTTCGTAGAGTTGGATCGCGGTGGCGTTGGTCTCGTGGGTCAACCAGTGCACTTTGCAGCAGCCATCGGCCTTGGCGGTGGCGTAGACGAACTCGATCAGCTTACGACCCACGCCGGTGCCGCGTTGGGATGGATCCACTAAAAGATCCTGCAGGTAGCACGAGTTCTCGATGCTCCAGTTGGAGCGATGATAGATGAAGTTAACCATGCCCACCGCCTTGCCGTCCTGCCAGGCGAGCGCCGAGTGGGTCGGCTCGCGAGCGTCTATCAGGCGTTGCCAGGTGCTTTGGCTGATGGCGTCCGGTAGTTCGGTGTTGTAGAACTTCAAGTAGGCCAGCCACAACGGTAGCCAGGCGGCGTGGTCCGCGGCGGTGACTTGGCGGATGTCGATCGGGGTCATTCTGCAACTCCTTGGGGAATGAAACGGGCGAGATTCTGGTCGCGCAGATCAGCGCTGCCGGCCAGGGCTTCACGTACGCCGGCCATATCGGCTGCGCTGCGGTTCTGGCTGAGCTTGCGTTTGCCGACCAGGCGGTCGATAGGCAGGGCAAAGCCAACGATGGCCTTGAGCATCGCGTCGATGTAGTCGTCCGGCGCGTCGCCGACGGCCCAAGGTTGGGCGCGGCCGCGTTCGTGGTGATCAGTGAGGGCGCCGACGACCTTGAGTAATCGCTCGCCGTCGCTGAACACCTCGGCCTTGCCGTAAGCGTGCACGGCGAGGTAATTCCAGGTGGGCACCACTTTGCCGTGCTCAGCCTTGGAGGGGTAAAACGCCGGGCTGACATACGCCTCGGCGCCAGCAAAGATGACCAGTGCTTCACTGCCGTTTTGCAGGTCGCGCCACTGCGGATTGGCTTTGGCCAGATGCCCATAAAGCGTACCGTTGGGTCCTTCGTCGGGATTGAGCAGCAACGGCAGGTGGCTGGCCTGCAGGCCGTTTTCACCCACGGTCACCAACTGCGCAAGGCGCGTGTGCTGGATCAGTTGCTGGATTTGGGGCAAATCATCGAGGGCGAAGGCGCGAGGTGTGTACATGGAAATTTTCCTTGGCGAATGCCTGCATCCTAGGCAGGCTAATGGCTCGTTGTAAGAGCCATCTAGCCCTCATTTCATAGGTCCAATATGCCGCCCCTCATCCCCTCGATGTCGTTCGACCCTGCTGGCATCGAGTTGGATCGCCGCCAGGGCCTGACACGCCAGCTGTACGATGCGCTGCGCCAGCGCGTGCTGGATGGGCGACTGGTCAGTGGCACGCGCTTGCCTGCCACCCGTGATATGGCGGCGGCGTTGTCGATCTCGCGCAACAGTGTGGTACGCGCCTACGATCAGTTGTATGCCGAGGGGTTTATTGAAAGCCGGGTGGGAGACGGCACCTACGTCTCGCAGCTGCCCACAGCAAAAAAACTATCCACAAAACTATCCACAGGGTTTTCAACAGGCTTACCCACAGCCTTATCCACAAATCGTCTGGATAATGCGCGCACTCAGGCCAGTGAAGTTATCCACAGTGTTGGCCTGGACAGGGTCAAACATAATCATTTGGTTCAGCCTCCTTGTGGTCCGCCGCGGGCTTTTCGGGTGGGGGTACCGGCCTTCGATCTATTCCCTTTTGAGGTGTGGGCCAAGCTCAACGGGGCGTTCTGGCGCAAGCCGGACCTGGCGCAGTTGTGCTACGGCGACCCGGCCGGTGACCAACGTCTACGTGGCTTGATCGCCGCTTACCTGCGCACTGCGCGAGGTCTGCAGTGCACGACTGAGCAAATAGTGATCACCAGTGGCGCACAACAGGCAATCAGCCTTTGTGCACAGTTGCTGGTGGAGCCTGGGGATGGCGTGGCAGTGGAAAATCCGGGTTATCGCGCGGCAGGCCATGCCTTTGCGTTGGCAGGTGGCCGATTGCATGGCGTGCCGGTGGATGGCGATGGTATTGACTGCGAGGTCTTGAACCGCCTGAAGGATTGCCGGGTGACCTATGTCACGCCGTCCCATCAGTACCCGTTGGGCGTGGTGATGAGCCTGGCGCGGCGCCTGGAGTTGCTGGCCTGGGCCGAGCGTACTGGCGGCTGGATCGTCGAGGATGATTATGACGGTGAGTACCGTTACACCGGTGCGCCCCTGTCGCCACTGGCAGCGCTGGATCGCAATGGTCGAGTGCTGTACGTCGGCACCTTCGGCAAGGTGGCATTCCCGGCTTTGCGCCTGGGTTACCTGGTATTGCCGCCGGGTCTGGTAGAGGCCTTTACTCGGCGCCGCGCCGTGGACATGCGTCATTCCGAAGTCAGCACTCAGGCCGTAATGGCCGAATTCATGGCGGCGGGGCATTTCCAGCGCCACGTCCGGCGTATGCGCCGTGCGGCCCTGAGCCGCCGCAACGCTTTGTTGGTCGGCTGGCCCAGCGAACTGCCAGGCGTCGGCGCCTTGCCTAGCGTTGCGGCAGGCTTACACCTGACGGTGCGCGTGGACAGTCTGGCCCGTGAGCAAGCGCTGCTTGCCCAAGCCCGCGCGGTGGATGTCGAGATCAACGGCTTGAGCGGCTACTGGCTGGCAGATACCGGCCCACCATCGGACCAGCGTGCCGGACTGGTGCTGGGGTTCGCTGCCGTGCCTGAGGCGGCCATCGCACAGGCGCTGGCCCGCTTGCGTCGGGTGTGGCTGGCTTGAATACGATCCGGCACTGAGGTTACTTCACTTTGAAAAACAACCGCTGGGCCTGGTCCCGGTTTATTTCGCTGAGGTAGAACGCGGTTTTTTGCTGTTCGTTGAGGCCGTCAAGACTGTCGGCATCTACTCCCCGGGCGTGCTCTTGCGGGGTTTTCAGGCGCCCCCTGAGAAAAGCCCTGGCGGGCACCCATTCGGCCGAATAATGGAAGTGTGCATACCACAGCACAGTTTTATCACTGCGGTTACTCAGGGTGTACTCATCCAGGTAGACCTTGACAGGCCCTTTGAGCCGGCGGCGCTTGACGGTTCTCTTGATTACGATCTCGTTGTTTTGCTTAAGCCATTCCACGCTATTGATGGTGGGTGGGCGTTTCTTGATCATTTGCAGTTTCTGGCGAGCCGCCTCTTGATAGAGTGCCTGCGCCGCTTCGCCCAGTTGTTTGTTGACCAGAGCCGCAGAGCCCCCGTTGCTCTCGGTGGAGTTGCTTTGGGTCAGGGCCTGCTCAATGTTTGCAGAGGCCTGTTCCAGTTTTAACGCGTGCTCGTGGTACAGCCATTCGATGCCAGTAGCGCTGCGCTCCGGTTTGATCGCCTGTTGGCCAGTGCGCTGCTTGAAGGCCCCCAACCCGTCCAGAAGCTTCTGGGCCAGGCTGATACTGGTGGCGACGTCCAGAGTAGTGGTGGTAGTGGTCTCGACGGGATTGACGTGCTGCACCCACACACCTGGGGTTTTTTCGTGGAAGGTCGCCATGATCTGCTGGTTGAGAGGAGAGATGACATCCACCATGCCGGTTTCATCGCCGGCCTCTGTCAGTCGTGGTATTCCCACCAATACCCCGTTGTAGCGCGTGTGAATGATTTTTTGCTTTGCTCTTGGCGGTGTTAAAGGCGGCGTCGGGCGGCTTCTGAGCGTGTCCCGATCCGCGTGCAGCAGCTCCAGGCTACCCAGGGTTTCGCGGTAGAAATCGCGGATTTTTTCGCGCAGGGTCGTGATACGTGCAGGCAGCGCTGCGTCAGGAAACTCGTCGGGGAAATCCTGCAGGCGTTCGTCGATGATCTTGAACTGTTCGACCAGGCTGCCAAGGGTTTCGATGCGTTCATCCAAGCGCGCCTGGCTACGCTCCATCGACGTTTCATGCAAGGCCTGAATCGACAGGTTGGCGGTGTCGACGATGGTGTCAATGGCACTCCAGGCTGACGAGGCTGTGGCGATGCTGTCGCCGTCCAGGCATAAGTTGCGCGCCAAAGACACTTGCAAGGCCCTGAGGTCGCGGGCGGTGTAGCTTGGCAATTGACTCCGGTAGTTGCGAATTTGCTCGAATCCCAGCTCACCCAGCGCTTTGAGTTGGGTAAGCCGCGATTGGCTGTAGTTCAGGCGCTGGATCATGTCCTGGCTCAATTCGCTCATGATGCGGGCATCGTCGATATGACGTTCCTCTGGATGGCTGATTTGATGTTCGACCTGGTCCAGCACGGTTTTGAGTTTAGGTGTGAAGGCGACTTGCGCTTCGGTGATACCGGTCCGGGTCAGCTCCAGTTGGGCGTTCACGTAGCGGATTGCGTGTTGCTGATAGTCCGCGCTGGGCGAGAACGTATTCAATATCTTGAGCTGTTGCAGTGCCTTCTCGTAGTCGCTGCTCTGGCTCTTGAGTTTTTGCAGGTAGGTTTGGCGGCTGACTTCGGATGAAGTGGATGACGCGGTGTCCGACATCGCCAGATGGGCCTGCTGCAACTCCAATTGCGCAGTGGGTTTGTTTTGTTCAAATAGCGTCAGGCGTCTTTTGGCTTCTATCGCGTTGATCTCAGCTTTGGATTTTGACTGTTCCTGCAGCTGCTTGGAACCGGCGCCGCGCAGGCGCAGACGAGTGTCGATGAACCATTGGCCCTGAGCGTTGTGAATCAACGCAGGTCCTGTTCGACCGGGCTGCTTCGGGTCGATGATGACTACCGCTTCATCTTCACCGGCACTGACCTCAAACCAGCGTTCCCCCACAGGGGCGTAGTACTTTTGTGCCTGATGAAAGAGATGCTGGTACTGGTTTTTTGCGGTTTGCGCCGCGCCGAGGCCTTGCGGTTTGCTGACCTTGAAGCTGTCGAGCACGGTTGCGAGTTCGCTGGGTATGCGCTTGATTGCGCCGCTGGTGTGCAGGTGCGGTAAATGTGTGGCCGGCAACTCCTTGGTCAGGGTCACCTCTTGTTTGATCGTGACCTGCTTTGTGCTGGTCGCTTTGGTCCGCTTTGGCGTGGTCTTGCGTGGGTAGCCGGTACGGTGGCTGCGGCTGGCGGCGTGCAACGTGATCGCCATGCCGAGGTTCAACAGGACATCGGTGAGTGCCGACCACTCGGCTTGTTTTTCGTCGTGGTCATGCGCTTGCACAAAGGTTTGCAGCTGATCGACCACCTGCCAGATCCAGGCGCCCGTGCCGATGGTGCGCCCCAGAAACGGCAGCACCCCATTGAAGATCACCCAGCCTGCGTGTTTAAAGGTCGCCCAACGGCTTTCGGCGTTGGACACCGATTGGCGGTCGGCCAGTTCTATCAGGGCCTGGGCATTGGCCTTGAACATTGTGGTGAATCGATCACCGTTGAGTACTTCGGTGCCCAAGGTCATTGGCCCGCTCATGGTCCATAGCTTGTCGGGCTCCACCAGGTAATCGGCGACCGCCCAAGGTGAAGGCAGCGAGCCGGGAAATACATAGTTGGTATAGTCGCTGCGGACCGCATCCGGCAGCCAGGCCAAGACCGACTCGCACAAGCTGCTCGATTGCGCGATCGTATAGATGAGGTTGGCCGGCGACGGGAACTGCATCAGGGCCGGCGTGAACAGCGGCCGGTACAAAAGGCATGGCCCGGCCGCCGGGTCTTCGGGGCCTATCACGTACATGTTGGCGACCGTGTCCACAGAGGTATCCGTGCGCCGGGTGGGCACGAAGGCCAAGGGCCTGAGTACGATGGTTTGCCCGTCCACTTTGCTGTCAGTGGCCTTTTCTTGCATCACGGCGGTCACATAACGGTAGCCACGCTCGTCAATGTTGTCTTCCTGGCGGATCTTGGCCT
Source organism: Pseudomonas sp. OST1909 (assembly GCF_015277575.1). Lineage (NCBI taxonomy): Bacteria > Pseudomonadati > Pseudomonadota > Gammaproteobacteria > Pseudomonadales > Pseudomonadaceae > Pseudomonas > Pseudomonas sp. OST1909. Next base: position 113,818 of record NZ_CP063780.1, on the reverse strand, counting down.
GCAAGGCCTGCATCGGCAGTTGGATACGCAGGTGTTGGCTATATAGCGTATTACGGCGTGCAGATTCCCGAGTGTCATCCAGCAGCTTTTCCTTGATCAGCGCAGGGTAGGTACGGCCAATATCGGCATCGGTGGCCAGCGATTCAAAATAGGCAGGGGTCATCCACTCAGGCAGGTTTGAACCATTGCTGGTCTTGACGACTTTGTTACCGACGGGCACTGCAATCAGGTTTTGCAGGGCCAGTTCAACCAGGCTGAACCTGTTGCTCTCAACCTGGCCCGGGACGACGAAAGTGCCCCACACGACCGGGCTCTCTATTTGCAGGAAGATCTTCTCCAAGGGCAGGTTAGTGCTATCCGGGTGGTCCTTGATCACCTTTGCCTTGATGACCTTCAACGCGTACGCCTCGATAGTAGGGACGTCGTCCAGGAACGACCGACCGGCATTCTGGTTATGCAGCGCGGCGAGGTCTTTGAGGTGCCGAGCATAGAAATTCGAGTCGCTGGGTGAAGCATTTGTCAGCCAGTCGGGCATCTGCTCGCGGTACCAGGCCAGATCCGGGCTGCTTTGCGCAGGCGGCGGGGCAGCAGCAGGTGGCGTGCCCAGTGCCATATCGACGTTGTTGGTTTTGCGCAGGTCGGAGAAGTCGATTTCAGCGATGGTATCGATCTGCAATGACACCAATGCACAGGCTTGGTGATCAAAGAAATTGCCATCCGGTTCAAACAGACGCCATTGGATTTGCGGGTCCGTGACAGAGCCCGACAGGTGCGCGGGCAAGGATTGGCCCAGGAGCTCCAGCGAAGGAAACTTTTCATAACCCTTGAGCAGCGAATGCGTGAGGACTGTGGTTTTGCCTTCGTGTTCGCCGATCAATACCGCGATGATCACATCATTGACGTGCTTGACCTGCCCTTCATCGTCGACTCGGTCGATATCAACCAGGCAAGCCCTGAGCTTGTAGAGGTCGTTGCCCTTTCTGTCGGCTTTGTCGGGGTGAGTGAACAGGGCGCGAGCCATGGCACACTCGGTGGCGGTCCAGTCATCGGCGGCCTCGACATTCCACACCGTGCGCAGCAGGTTCGACAGCTCGTGCCAATGTGGGCCGCTGCCGTTGGTTTGATTCCAATAGTTGATCGTTTGTTGCTGATAGGCCCGCAGCATCGAGGGCGCCAGTTGGTTGATGGTCTTGGCGATTTCATTCACGCGCACGGGCAGGTGTACTGCCGGCTCGATGATCGGTTGCTGCGTGAGAAAGTGCTCGCCCTGAAGGTACAAGATCGGCACCGCCAGCACTGCCTGCCTGGCAAGGATGTCACTCAGAGCCTGGTACTCGGTGGGGCCGGCGCTGACCCGGTCGTCATCCAGGTTCCAGGTGGGCGTTGCGAGCATGACGGTGTCCGGGTCGATATCCAGCGTCGGGTACTGCTCCTGTAGCGCCTCGCGCAGCAGCAGGGTTGCAGTCTCCCTGAACGAAGGACCTGTAGAGAATTGGGTGAGCAGCGCTATGCGTGCATCCTGACGTGATGTGTTCGAGGGCGTGGTCGTTGAAGCGGGGGCGTTCATGGTGAGGCTTCCCTGTCTGGCCGTTTGGTGGAACCAGCCCTGAGGTCAAGGCTAGAAATTTCCATGCTAGGGCGCGGCCACACAGAGAGGCGGTGCTTAGATAGGCCACCTTCACAAGCGCATTCGAAGGTACACGTCAAACCAAGGTGCTTCAGGTGCCGGATTTGATCCTGGTCCAAGCCCTTGTCCTGGCGCGTTCGGCTTTGCTGTCCAGGGGGATGAGGGTGTAGAGCGTGGCCATGGCGGTGTCGGTCGGGTACAGGTTGGGGTTGTGGCGAATGGCCGGGTCGACCCTCTCGGTAGCGTCCTTGTTTGGGTTGGGGTACCCGACGAAGTCACTGATGGGTGCGATCACTGTGGGTTGCAGCAGGTAGTTGATGAAGGTGTAGGCGTCGTCCGGGTTTTTGGCGCCTTTGGGAATGGCGAGCATGTCGAACCAGATCGGCGCGCCTTCCTTGGGCAGGCGCATGTCCACGGTCACGCCATTCTTGGCGTCTTTGGCACGGTTGGCGGCTTGGGAAAAACTGCCGGAATAGCCCACCGCCACGCAAATATCCCCGTTGGCGATGTCGGCCATGTATTTGGAGGAGTGAAAGTAAGTGATATACGGGCGGATCTTTATCATCAGCGCTTCGGCCTTGTCGTAGTCCTTGGGATTGTCGCTGTTGGGGTCCAGGCCAAGGTGTTGTAACGCCAGGGGCAGGATTTCCGAGGGCGAGTCCAGCAGTGCGACGCCGCATTGCTTGAGCTTGCTGAGGTTTTCCTCCTTGAAGATCAGGTCCCAGCTGTCCACGGCGGCGTTGTCGCCCAGGGCTGCCTTGACCTTGGCTGGGTTGAAGCCGATCAGGATGGTGCCGTACATGTAGGGCACGGCGTATTGATTGCCGGGGTCGTTGGCTTCGATCAGCTTCATCAGCTTGGGGTCCAGGTGTTTCCAGTTGGGCAACTGGCTTCGATCCAGGGGCTGGAACACACCGGCTTCGATCTGCTTGGCCAGGAACACATTGGACGGCACCACCACGTCATAGCCGGAGTTGCCGGTGAGCAACTTGGCTTCCAGGGCTTCGTTGGTGTCGAAGATGTCATACACCAACTTGATCGACGGGTGCTGGGCCTTGAAGTCTTCCAGCGCCTTGGGCGTGATGTAGTCGAACCAGTTGTAGACCTTCAGGGTTTTTTCTTCGGCCTGGGCTGCGCCACTGACAACCACGGCGCACAGGGCGAGCGACTTGAGTATGTTCATTGGGCTGCTTCCTCGAAACCTTCCAGCACGTTGACGGCGTTGATTCCGATTTCCTCCACTGCGTAGCCGCCTTCCATCACGAACAGCGTGGGCTTGCCCAGGCGGGCAATGCGCGCGCCCATGGCCAGGTAGTCCGGGCTGTCGAGCTTGAACTGCGAGATAGGGTCGTCCTTGAAGGTGTCCACGCCCAGGGACACCACGATGATGTCGGCGGCGTAGCGCTCGATCTCTGTGCAGGCTTGTTCAAGCGCTGCGCTCCAAGCCTCCCAGCCTGCACCTGCGGGTAGCGGGTAATTGAAGTTGAAACCTTCTCCGATGCCTTCTCCCTGCTCATCTGCATACCCGAGGAAGAACGGAAACTCTGCCTCCGGATGGCCGTGGATCGAGGTGAACAGCACGTCGTTGCGTGGGTAGAAAATCGACTGCGTGCCGTTGCCGTGGTGGTAATCCACGTCGAGGATCGCGACCTTTTTGCAGCCCTGATCAAGGAACGCCTGGGTCGCGATGGCTGCGTTGTTTAGGTAGCAATAACCGCCCATCAAATCGCTGGCGGCATGATGCCCGGGCGGGCGGCACAGCGCGAAGGCACTGTGGGCGCCCTGCGCGATGGCGGCCTGGGCTGTGAGGGCGACTTGCGCGGCGCTGTAGGCCGCTTGCCAGGTGCCGGCGGTGATCGGCGCGCCACCGTCGAAACTGTAATAACCCAATTGGCCGTGCAGGCTGGTGGGCATCACGCGGCGCAAGGTGCGGGCGGGCCAGGTGTAGGGCAACAGGTCACCGTCCTGGCCGTATTCGGTCCAGCGTTGCCAGGCGCCCTTGAAGAAGTCCAGATAGTCGCGGCTATGAACGCGTTGCAGCGGCGCCAAGCCGAAATCCTGCGGTGCCTGCACCGGTCCCAGTTCCCGCGCCTTGACCCGTTGCAGCACGTGGTCGGCACGCGAGGGCATTTCAAAGCAGGGCATCAGTTGCCCGTCCATCAGTTCACAACGGCCGTGGTGCAGGTGGTGATCGTCCGAGTAGATCGTCAGCATTTGTTGTTCTCCGCAGGCTGTATCGGTGTATGCAGTCTTGCGGTGGGCGCGGTTTATGAGAACGTCAGGAGCGGCCAAAAGGGGATCAATATGGCCAAAGTGTGTGTCCGCAATTCGCCCCTCATTGGCGCGTCATGCACGAAATTGGCTCGGCGTTACGCCGCTCCAGCGCACGAAGGCATGCCTGAAACTCGCCGTTTCGCTGAACCCCAGCGTCTCGGCAATTCGGTGGATCGGCCACAGGTTCTCAGCCAACAACTGTTTGGCGCGTTCAAAGCGCAACTCATCGAGCAGTTCCTGATAGCTGCAGCCCAGGTCATGCAGGTGCCGGCGCAGGGTGCGCGCCGAACAGTTCATCTGCTGCGCCAGGCCATCGAGCCCAGGGGCGGCGTGCAGTTGTGCGGCCAGCAACTGGCGGATTCGCCCCAGCCAGGCCTCGCGCCCGGTGAATTCGGTATTTTGTTTGCGGCAACGTTCGACCATGGCCTGGTGGGTGACCGTGTCGGCCAGGGGCAACGGTTGGGCAAGCCAGCGTTTATCAAAGGCGAACGCGTTGGCGATAGCCTGAAACTGTAGCGGGCAGTCGAAGCTCTCGGCGTAGCGCGCCTGATAATCCGGCGCGTCGTGCTCAAAACGGGCGCCCAGCAAGGGCAGGGGATGGCCGAGCAGGTCGTCACAGATGACCTTCAGTGATCCCAGACACAACTCGACATTGAAGGCGGTCAGGGCCGGGTTTTCGCGGTAGTCGCCGGCCGTGAACCAGATACGTTCGCCGTCTTCCTCCAGGCTCAGTTCGAAGAGTGTTCCCAACAGCGCCGGATACCGCAGGGCCAGGTGCAAAGCGTCACCGAAAGTGGCACTGGTGAGCAGGGCATAGCCCAGTATGCCGTAGGAAGAAACATGCATACGCCGGCCAACGATCAGGCCGATATCGCGCTGACGGGCCACGGCATTGGCGCACACTTGCATCTCTTGGTGCGTGGCGATGCGCGTGTCGGCGCGGCTCAAGTCCGCCGCGCAGATGCCGCTGCCGGCCAGCAACGCTTCGTGGGGCAAGCCTTCGGCCTCGAAGGTACTGAGTACCAAGGACACGGCATTGAGGGTGGTGAGGTGGGAGTGCAGCATGGGAACTTCCAGCCAGGAGAGGCTGGAAGTAGAGCAAGTTACATGCCGGTCAGCTCAGTTCGCCGCACAGGTCCAATTCCACCAGGCGACGGATTTCGCTGGTCTCCAGCCCGGCACCGAGCAGGGCGTTGAGCTTGCCGAACGCTGCCTCGCGGGTCATGCCGCCACCGGACAGTACGCCCACATCGCGCAGGCGGCTGCCGGCCTCGTAGACGTCCAGCTCTACACCGCCTTCATGGCATTGGGTGATAGCAACCACCACCACATCCTGGTCCTGCGCACGTTGAAGGCTGGCCAGGAAGGCTGGGTTGTCACTTGGCCCGGTGCCGCTGCCGAAGCACTCCAGTACCAACGCCTGAATGCCGCTGCCGATTACGGCGTCCAGTTGCGCGGCATCAATACCCGGCACCAACGGCAGCACGGCGACATTCGCCAAGGCTTTGGGCTGACGGTAATCCAGCGCGGCCGGCAGGGACTCGGCGCGGGCAATGCCACCCTGGCGTTGCAAGGTCGCAAACGGATTGCGCCCGAAACTGCGAATTTTTGCGCAACGGGTCGGCGCCATCAGCGCGCCGTGGAAGTACAGGTGTACACCCGCTGCCAGGCCTTCGCCCAATGCGGCCAAAGCACCGCTGACATTTTCCCAGGCATCGCTGTCCGGCACGCCGGCCGGCAACATCGAGCCGGTGAACACCACCGGTGCGGGCAAGCCCAGCAATTGGAAACTCATGGCCGCCGCGCTGTACGCCAGGGTGTCGGTGCCGTGCAGGATCAGCACCGCGTCGCAGCCGTCGTCCACGGCTTCAACCACGGCGGTACGCAGGCGCTGCCAGTAGGCAGGGGTCATGTTGGCGCTGTCGATCAGTGGCGACATTTCCTGGAAGCGCCACGCGGGCACTGGCGCGTCGGCAAGCTGTTCGCGCATACGCGCCTCAAAACCTGAAGCGGGCGCCAGGCCATTGGCGCTGGCCTGCATGCCGATGGTGCCGCCGGTGTAGAGCACCATCACGTTGTTAGCTGGTTGCATGAGAAATCTCCTGAACGAAAAACGCCGCCGGGCCCAGAGCATGCCCAAGGCCGGGCGGCGTGTCATCTAGCGGTGATCAACGTTGCGCTTGAGCGCTCAGTTCAGCCGAGGGTGCTGCTTCAGGCTTCACCGGATTGGCCGGCCAGGCCTTGCGGTCCAGGTCCAGGTCGGGGAACTGGCTGGAATCGAACACCGGAGTCTTGATGCCCGCCGCGCGCTGGTTGTCGTAGTCGTTGAGGATGCGCATGGCGATCTTGAACAGGAACGCCAGGGCGAACAGGTTGACGAAGGCCAGCATGGTCATGGTGATGTCGGCGAAGGCGAACACGGTGCTCAGGTTCTCGATCGAACCCCAGAAAATCAGCACCAGCACCAGTGCGCGATAGCCCATCAGCACCTTGCGGTTATTGCCGACCAGAAAGCGCAGGTTGCTCTCGCCCAGGTAGTAGTTGTACATGATCGAGGTGAACACGAACAACGCCAGGGCCACCGAGATGAACATGCGGCCCCAGTCACCGACCACCGCCGCCAGGGAGTTCTGGGTCAGGGCAATACCGTCGCCTTCAAAACCCGGGGTGTAGAAACCGGAGAGCAGGATCAGCAATGCGGTGCAGGTGCAGATGATGAACGTGTCGAGGAACACACTGAACGCCTGCACCACGCCTTGGGCAATCGGATGTTCTACCGAAGCCACCGCCGCAACGTTGGGTGCGCTGCCCAGGCCGGCCTCGTTGGCGAACACGCCGCGCTTCACACCCATGATGATCGCGCTACCGACCAGGCCGCCGAAGGCTTGGTCAAGGCCAAAGGCGCTCTTGACGATGGTCGCGAGCATGGCCGGCACGTGGTCGAATTGCAGCACGATTACGTACAGGGTCACGGCGATGTAGACCAGGGTCTTGACCGGCACCAGCAGGTCGGCAATCGAAGCAATACGCTTGATCCCGCCAATGAACACCAGGCCCAGCAACACCGCCAGCGCCAGGCCGGTGTAAGTGGTATCCAGACTGAAGGCGTTGTTCAGCGAGTGGGTCACGGCGTGGGCTTGCAGGCCGTTGAAGGCAAAACCGAAGGTCACCAGCAGCAGGAACGCCATGACCATCCCCAGCCAACGCTTCTGCAGGCCGTGCTGGATGTAATAGGCCGGGCCGCCGCGATAGGTGCCTTCAGCGTCGGTGCGCTTGTACAACTGGCCGAGGGAGCACTCGATAAAGCTCGAAGACATGCCCACCAGCGCGGTGACCCACATCCAGAACACCGCCCCCGGACCACCCAGGGTCACAGCAATACCGACACCCGCGATGTTACCGGCACCCACGCGGCCGGCCAGGCTGAGCATCAGCGCCTGGAACGAGCTGAGTTGACCGGCGCTGCTCTTGAGGCTGTCTTTAAACACCGAGAACATGTGGAAAAAGTGACGCAATTGAACGAAACGCGAGCGGATCGTGAAATAACCGCCGAGCCCGACTATGAGCACGATCAGTACTTTCCCTGAGAGGAAGTCGTTGATGACTTCGAGCATGGAGTGTTCCTCGCTGATTTTTCTGATGGCAAACGCAGGACGGTCCGACGCATCGCTCAGCACCAGGCAGTGCACGACGCTTCGATCCCCATCCTTTTGCGGGTGTTGTTATTCATGCGGTTTCGCGTGGTACCCGGGCCTCGTTACCGATGGCCGCAGACGCGAGAGGGGCGGCACTATACCTAGGCGAGACTGATCCGTCTGCACGGGCTGATTAAAGGTTTCAGCCACGCGGTGGCAAGCAAGGTGGGTTTGCAGGGCGATATTGGAGTTTTTATGGGCTTCATTTCACAACCTTGAGGCAAAAAAAAGGGCCTGAAGAACGAGCCTTCAGGCCCTCAAAAGGTGAGAGGTGTCTAGTCCCTCAGCCTGGTGAGCGGTGCAACAAACGCTTAGGCCTTCAGCGGGACCAAGCGTGGAGCGATCATGTTTTCCGGGCGCAGGATGTCGTCGAGCATGGCGTCGTCGAGCAAGCCTTCTTCACGCACCAGTTCCAGCACGCCGCGGCCGCTTTCAAGAGCGATACGCGCGATGCGGGTGGCGTTTTCATAGCCGATGTAGGGGTTCAGCGCGGTGACCAGGCCGATGGAGTGCTCCACCAGTTCGCGGCAGCGTGCTTCGTTGGCGGTGATGCCGACGATGCAATGCTCGCGCAGCATGTCCATGGCGCGTTGCAGCAGGCGGATCGAGTCGAAGATCTTGAAGGCGATCAGCGGCTCCATCACGTTCAGTTGCAGTTGGCCGCCTTCGGCTGCCATGGTCAGGGCCAGGTCGTTGCCGATGACCTGGAATGCCACCTGGTTAACGGCTTCCGGAATCACCGGGTTGACCTTGCCGGGCATGATCGAGCTGCCTGGCTGGCGCGCCGGCAGGTTGATCTCATTGATGCCGGTGCGTGGGCCGCTGGACAGCAAGCGCAAGTCGTTGCAGATCTTCGACAGCTTCACCGCGGTACGCTTGAGCATGCCCGAGAACAGCACGAAGGCGCCCATGTCGGAGGTGGCTTCGATCAGGTCAGCCGCCGGTACCAGCGGCTGGCCGCTGATGGTGGCCAGGCGTTGGACGGCCAGGGCCTGGTAGCGTGGGTCGGCGTTGATGCCGGTGCCGATGGCGGTGCCGCCCAGGTTCACTTCGGTGAGCAGCTCCGGCGCCAGGGTCTTCAGGCGCGCCAGGTCTTCACCCAAGGTGGTGGCGAAGGCGCGGAATTCCTGGCCGAGGGTCATCGGCACGGCGTCTTGCAATTGGGTGCGGCCCATTTTCAGTACATGGCTGAACTCGGCGCCTTTGGCGGCGAACGCCTGGATCAGGCTGTCGAGGCTGGCCAGCAGCGCGTCATGGCCCAGCAGCAGACCCAAGCGGATCGCGGTCGGGTAGGCGTCGTTGGTCGACTGCGCCATGTTCACGTCGTTGTTGGGGTGCAGGTATTGGTATTCGCCTTTCTGATGGCCCATGGCCTCCAGCGCGATGTTGGCGATGACTTCGTTGGCATTCATGTTGGTTGAAGTGCCAGCGCCGCCTTGAATCATGTCCACCACGAACTCTTCGTGGAAATCGCCGCGGATCAGGCGGGCACAGGCTTCGCTGATGGCAGCGTGCTTGGCTTCGCTGAGCTGGCCCAATTCGCGGTTGGCGTCAGCTGCTGCTTGCTTGACCATTGCCAGGCCGACCACCAATTTCGGGTAATGCGAAATCGGAACGCCCGAGAGGCGGAAGTTGTTCACCGCTCGCAGGGTCTGGATGCCGTAATACGCTTGAGCAGGTACTTCGAGTACGCCAAGCAGGTCTTTTTCTGTACGGAAAGATGCAGCAGAGGACATGACGGAAATCATCTCGATATGGACCCGGAACTGGCCGGAACGCTGCGAATGCTAGGCTTGTAGAAGTTTTTGGGCCAATGCTGTTAAACACTGGGCTATGCACAAACGGCATAATGTGGATGTGACCCAGCCATGATGGCGGGCGTGTGTGCCAAAATGGTGCATTCGGCGTGGGAGGCAATGATGAACCTTGAAAGCAAATGGCTGGAAGACTTCAGCGCCCTGGCGGCGACCCGCAGCTTTTCCCAGGCTGCGGAACGGCGCTTTGTGACCCAGCCGGCGTTCAGCCGGCGTATCCGCAGCCTGGAAGCCGCGTTGGGCCTGACCCTGGTCAACCGCTCGCGCACGCCCGTGGAGCTGACAGCGGCGGGGCAGTTGTTCCTGGTGACGGCGCGCACCGTGGTCGAACAGCTCGGTGAAGTACTGCGGCATTTGCATCACCTGGAAGGCGGGCAGGGTGAAGTCATGCAAGTGGCTGCCGCCCACTCCCTGGCACTGGGCTTCTTCCCGCGCTGGATCGCGCAACTGCGCAACGAGGGTTTGAACATCGCCACCCGACTGGTCGCCACCAACGTCGGCGATGCGGTGCACGCCCTGCGTGAAGGCGGCTGTGACCTGATGCTGGCGTTCTACGATCCGGACGCGGCGATGCAGATGGACGCGGAAATCTTCCCGTCGCTGCATCTGGGCAACACCGAGATGCTCCCGGTGTGCGCCGCCGATGCCGATGGCAAACCGCTGTTCGATCTGGAAGGTGAGGGCAGTGTGCCGTTGCTGGCCTACAGTGCTGGTGCGTTCCTGGGGCGTTCGGTGAACCTGTTGCTCCGCCAACGCGCCCTGCGTTTTACCACCGTGTACGAAACCGCCATGGCTGACAGCCTCAAAAGCATGGCGCTGGAAGGCTTGGGGATTGCCTGGGTGCCGCAGTTGAGTGTGCGTGCCGAACTGGCGCGTGGCGAACTGGTGGTGTGCGGCGGCCCGCAATGGCATGTGCCGCTGGAGATTCGTCTGTATCGCTGCGCGTTGGTGCGCAAGGCGAACGTGCGGTTGCTGTGGCGCAAGTTGGAGGGTGGGGCGGCGAGTCCTGGAGGTTGAAAAAGATGAAGGCCGCGGGGTTGGACCTTCACCTTTATTTGGATGGGCAGCGGCGATCAATCAATCGAACTGGCCAAGGTAGGTTTTGATGGTTTCTCTGTTTCTGTCGCTAAATCGATAGGCATTGAGGCGCAAAACTGAGAATTCGTCATTTACGTGCATGGTTGTTTCGTTCCACCAGCCATTGTAGATGATCTCTCCTGCGTCATGCTCCGCACCCAGCATGTGCCCTACTTCATGTGCGGCCGTTCGGTAGTTTTGGAGCGTCGCGATTGCAAATTGACCTCCAATTTCATTGACGAACCCCCGTGCCTCACTTGGGACCGGGATATGGCGAGTGAGCAGGATGAACTTGTCAAGGGGGGACGTGGTTTGCGATGTTTTATTTAAATATTCAGTCACCGCATTCACCCATCGGGTGCTGGCGTCGAGAGTGGTGTCCGAGTGGTATTTGAACTTATACAGTTCGGGTGCGGACTCTTTTTTTATTTCTATGAGTTCAACAGTGCGACCTGATAATTGTTCAATTTCATCAATCACCCAAGAAAAATAATATTCTTTTATTGAGGCAAAGGTGTATGTTTTGAGTGACCATTTAAAATAAAGGTCCGATAAAAATTGCCAGGTGTTAAATTCAAGATCCTGATGAAGAATGATGTGAAGTTTTATCGGTCGTAATGGCTTTTTCTCGTTTTCTGCGATTGCGCTAGGAGGCGTCTCCGGTACGTTAGCGGGTTGATTATTCTCTGGTGCTCCTGCGGTTATTTGGTTTTTTTTCCAGGCCTCCAATGCAGGAAGCGCATGGTTCTTCAGACACTCGCCGAAAAAATCGAAATCTCGGTGATTTATCCAATAACGACGAAGGGTGTTCTGCAAGTGTTCGGGCGGGATGGGCGGGTGATCCGCCACTGACCACATATGGATGAGATTCTGTTTTTGTTGGTCGATCAGCCCCTGGATGTAGTCACTGAAGAATAATTGATCCGTTGAAAAGCTGGCCAGGCGAATGTTCTGCTCATCCAATTTCCTTTGAGTGATCAAGCGATGAGTGGCAGCGCGTTGACTGAAGGCGATGCACGGGAATAGTGGGTTTTTTTCTATCTGCGGATTGATAAGATAAATAGCCAGATAGGCCTTTACCATGGCAACAGAATCAAATTGCTGTATTTTCATTCGGGGCATATACAGCACGCAGGGATTCTTGTCACCGATGTGGTTTTCAGGTTTCAGTGTGATCAAAAAGGCGCCGGTGAGCGGAATGTCAGGCTGGGATTCTGACGCTGGTAGTGTAAGCGATATCTTATAGAAGCACACCGCGGGTACGATGTTTAAATCTGCAAGGCGTAAAAGTAAAGAAGCACTTTCCAGGTTAAGAGAGCTATCCGCTGTTCTCACGCTTCTGGCGCACTGTAATTGGACGGCCATGGCGTTGGCGACATAGTCTTTGTTGGTGAGTGGCAATGCTTTATGAGGGGCGGTCCAGAAGTTATCGACCAGATCCAGGTAATAGTTGATGCCCTTGAGTTTAAACAGGACTGCGTGGATTACAGTTTGATAGTCGATTGATAGCAGATGTGGCCTGGGGCCTCCTGTGCTGAGAAAAACGCAGTCACTGTTGTAGCTTGTCGGTGCCGAATCGAAGAATAGTATTGAATGGATAATAGCGATCAGTTTATTTTCGCTCGGTATTGGCGCATTGTCTGAGAACGCTTGCGAGGTGAGGAAGACAATCTCATCGAGCGTGGCCTCATGCAAGAATGGTTCGAGGGCTTGGTTCAGTAATGCGAATGCACTCGTTATGAAGTCGGGGAAATCAGCCAGTGTGTCTCTTACGTTTTCGTTAAACCTGCGCAATATAAATGCCGGCAAGGGCATTTCCATCGTTATGATGCTTTCAGCCGATGGCTGGTCAGGGGTAGGGAGCGTCATACTTGTTATCCTTAACATTCTATTTAAAGGGTTTTATAAAACCGTTAATAGAATAAAGTTCTCGTTATAAGGTGTCTTGACGATTAAGCATCAGAGGTTGTCGTAACCGTCTACCGTTTACCGAATAAAAATCAAAAAGGAGGCGAAGATGTTTTGCTTGTAGAGGGGGCTCGGTTTGTTGACCCGCAAGACAAGACGGTGTGTTTTAACCGTGTAAGACAGATGGTCATCTCAGGGGCTGTTTATCTGGATTATTACGGTATACTGCGCGGCCTTCGGCCGGTCCAACCGGCCTTAATTCGTACACCAAGCCACGCCGGATTTCCCGCGTGGCTTGTTGTTTTTTGACGCGCCTGCGGGCGCCCAGAGAGAAGAGGCACGACGATGAGTGCATTGGTTGGCGTGATCATGGGCTCCAAGTCCGATTGGTCCACCCTTAGCCACACCGCCGATATGCTGGAAAAACTCGGCATTCCGTATGAAGTGAAGGTGGTCTCTGCCCACCGCACCCCGGATTTGCTGTTCCAGTATGCCGATGAAGCAGAATCCCGTGGCATCGAGGTGATCATCGCCGGTGCCGGCGGTGCGGCGCACCTGCCAGGCATGTGTGCGGCCAAGACCCACCTGCCTGTCCTGGGCGTGCCGGTGCAGTCGTCAATGCTCTCGGGCGTGGATTCGCTGTTGTCCATCGTGCAGATGCCGGCTGGCATTCCGGTGGCAACCCTGGCGATCGGCAAGGCCGGTGCGATCAACGCAGCCTTGCTGTCGGCCAGCATCCTGGGCGCCAAGCACCCGCAGTTTCATGCGGTGCTGAAAAAATTCCGTGCTGAGCAGACAGACAGCGTGCTGGACAATCCAGACCCACGCATCGCCTGAGGTTGTTATTGATGAAAATCGGAGTAATCGGTGGCGGCCAATTGGGCCGTATGCTGGCCCTGGCGGGTACGCCGCTGGGCATGAACTTCGCCTTCCTGGACCCTGCGCCGGACGCCTGCGCCGCAGCCCTGGGTGAACACCTGCGTGCTGACTACAGCGACCCGGACCACCTGCGCCAACTGGCCGATGAAGTCGACCTGGTGACCTTCGAATTCGAAAGCGTCCCGGCCGAAACCGTGGCCTTCCTGTCCCAGTTCGTGCCTGTGTACCCGAGCGCCGAAGCCCTGCGCATCGCTCGCGACCGCTGGTTCGAAAAAAGCATGTTCAAGGAGCTGGGCATCCCGACACCGGCCTTCGCCGATATCCAGTCCCAGGCAGATCTGGATGCGGCCGTCGCCAGCATCGGCCTGCCTGCGGTGTTGAAAACCCGCACCCTGGGTTACGACGGCAAGGGTCAGAAAGTCCTGCGCACCGCGGCCGATGTGGTCGGTACCTTTGCCGAGCTGGGAAGCGTTGCCTGTCTGCTGGAAGGCTTCGTGCCGTTCACCGGCGAAGTCTCGCTGATCGCCGTACGCGCCCGTGATGGCGAAACCCGCTTCTATCCGTTGGTGCACAACACCCACGTCAACGGTATTTTGAAAGTGTCGGTAGCCAGTACTGACCATCCGCTGCAGGTCCTGGCCGAAGATTATTCCAGCCGTGTGCTCAAGCAGTTGGATTACGTTGGCGTGATGGCGTTCGAGTTCTTTGAAGTCGACGGTGGCCTCAAGGCCAACGAAATCGCCCCGCGTGTGCACAACTCCGGGCACTGGACCACTGAAGGCGCCGAATGCAGCCAGTTCGAAAACCACCTGCGGGCCGTGGCGGGCTTGCCGTTGGGCTCCACGGCCAAGGTCGGCGAGAGCGCCATGCTCAACTTCATCGGCGTGGTACCGCCGGTTGAGCGGGTGATTGCCATCGATGATTGCCACCTGCATCACTACGGCAAGGCGTTCAAGGCCGGACGCAAAGTCGGCCACGCCAACCTGCGCTGCAAGGATCGTGCGACGCTGCAAGCGCAGATTCTCAAGGTTGAGGCGTTGATCGCCGAACAATAAGCCTGGCCACGGCGGGAACCATTGGGGCTCGCCGTCTCTCTGATTGCAGGATGCCAAAGCCTGACTAGGCTTTGGCATGACTCATACCAATCAGAGGGAAATGCCATGGGTATCATCGGAACCATTTTTATCGGCTTGATCGTCGGCCTGCTGGCGCGCTTCCTCAAGCCTGGCGACGACAGCATGGGCTGGATCATGACCATCCTGCTGGGTATCGCAGGTTCGCTGGCGGCCACCTACGGCGGTCAGGCCCTGGGGATCTACCAGGCAGGCCAGGGCGCGGGCTTCATCGGCGCGCTGGTAGGTGCCATCGTGTTGCTGGTGATCTACGGCCTGATCAAAAAGAAGTAATCAGCCGACAAAGTCCTCTGCGCTGCGCAGGCGCAGAGGGCTAGAATGCTCGGCACTTGTATTTGCAGAGCCTCTCCATGCGCCGTCTATTCTTGACTCTCCTCCTGCTGGGCTCTGGCCTGGCGCACGCTGGCGAACTGCCGGAAACCGACTGGCTCGACCTGATGCCGCTTTCGGACCAGAAAGCCCTCGAAGCCATGCCCGAGATCGACCATAACTCCCCCGAAGCCCAAGGCACGTTCACCGAAAAGGGTGGCTTGAAGCAGAGCAAGGGCCTGCCTGCGGTGATGTATTCCACCAAGACCGTGGCGGCCATGAACGGCAAGAATATCCGCATTGGTGGGTATCCGGTGCCATTGGAAACCGATGCCAAAGGCCGCAGCACGCTGTTCTTCCTGGTGCCGTATCCGGGCGCCTGCATCCATGTGCCGCCACCGCCGCCTAACCAACTGGTGCTGGTGCGGTATCCCAAGGGGTTGAAGCTGGATGATATCTACACGCCGCTATGGGTCACGGGCACGTTGAAGGTGGAGAAGGTCAATAACGACTTGGCGGATGCAGCGTATGCGCTGGAGGCGGGGAAGGTGCGGGTGGTGAAGGAGTCCGATCTCTAAAGCCCAACACATAACCAATGTGGGAGGGGGCTTGCTCCCTCCCACATTTGATTGGGTTTACAAGGTGATACTGGTGATGCTCACGCCCAGAGTGTGGCTTTCACCGGCCGCCAGGCTTACCACATCATCCAGCACATTCGCCGTCTCGATGCACAACATGCCCTGCCAGCCATCGTCAGCCATGTCATCAAGTGCCTTGGCCCGTTCGGTCCAGGGGTTCCAGATCACAGTGGACTTCGAGCCTTCGCTGGTGAGTTGGACGCGGCGCTGCCAGTCTTTATCGACAATGCTCAACTGCGCCGGTGTATCCAGGTAGATGCGATCGGTTTCGCCAGTGAAGTGCAGCAGCCCGGCTTGCTGCTTCTCGGTCCACCCATCAGCAGTATCGATATAGGCCAAGCCATCCACCCCCTCGACCTGCACGTTGCGCACGTCGCTCACAGCGAAGTAGGTGTGCAGTGCCTGGCTGAAGGTCACGGTGTCGGTGCCGCGGTTGTGGCTGGTGAGGCGGATATGCAGTTGGTCGTCCAGCAGCAGGCTCAACTTCAAGTCGACCTTATGGGGCCAGCCGGGGAAGCCGTTCGCAGGAGTCGGCAGCACCAGCTCGATACGCAGGGCTTCACCTTCGATTGCCGTCCCGGCCAACTCCCAGAGCGCGGTGCGCACAAAGCCGTGGGCGCCGGCAGGCTGATCGCTTTGGCGCATGGCTTTTACACTCTGCGGGTTACGGTCGAAAACACCAAACCACGGCCAGCACACCGGCACGCCGGTACGGATGCCTTTGCCCCGCTTGAACACCGCCGCAGGGTTCGGCCAGATCAGTGGCTGTTCGCCCTCGCGCTGGTAACTGAAGATATGCGCACCCTGTTGGGCCACCATCAGCTCGGCGCCGTTGTGGCGGATGCGCCAGCAGTCCAGCTCGTCGATTTTCATCGTCTCAACGTGGGGCGTAGGCATAACAAAGCTCTCTCAAGTGGCAGGCAATGGGGCAATTGACCGTTAAAACCCGGCGAGGTTTAACGCGCCCGTGACGGTACCGAACGGGTGCGACCGCTGCCGTCGATGGCGACGAACACAAATACCGCCTCGGTGACCTTGCGCCATTCGCTGGACAGCGGGTCATCGCTCCACACTTCGACCATCATCTGGATCGAGCTGCGACCAATTTCCAGAGCCTGGGTATAGAAGGAAAGCTGTGCACCCACGGCTACCGGTACCAGGAAGGCCATGCGATCAATGGCGACGGTGGCTACGCGCCCGCCGGCGACCTTGCTGGCCATTGCCGTGCCTGCCAGGTCCATCTGCGCGACCAGCCAGCCGCCGAAGATATCGCCAAAACCATTGGTTTCACGCGGCAGTGCAGTGATTTGCAGGGCGAGATCGCCTTGCGGGATAGGATCTTCTTGTTCGAGTTCGATCATGCCGAGGGTGCCTCTGACCCGTGACGCTTCATGGGTATTTGAAGTGGATAGCCGTCTTCTGGAAAAACGTTTCAGCACCAACATACACCGCTCGATGCGTTTCTCGTAAGGCGAACTAAAGGGAAACTCTGCCAAATCGGCTGGATGGTACCCAACAACGTTTTGGCACAGCAGCCCCTCAAGACAGCGGGTCTGGCGCTTGCACTGGCGAGTATATCGAGACCCTGGCGCCACGACGACCTCCGGACGCTCATTTGGTCGGTAAATAGACGCTGTATCGGGGCTTTTGCGCGCAACTGTGTTCCTGGCGCTGTGCTTTTTCAGGCGATTTGCTATCTTGCCAAACCCGCCGCAAGTCACGGGCGTGCAGTCCTTTACGATGATTACTATAAGAGAAGCCTTGCCATGTCCTCCGTGCCCGCAAGCAGTGCGCAGCCCTCGCGCCCGCTGACCCGCAACGACTACAAAACCCTGTCGCTGTCTGCCTTGGGCGGGGCGCTGGAGTTCTACGACTTCATCATCTTTGTGTTTTTCGCCACCGTGGTCGGGAAACTGTTCTTCCCCGTCGACATGCCCGAATGGCTGCGCATGATGCAGACCTTCGGCATCTTCGCCGCCGGCTACCTGGCCCGCCCCTTGGGCGGCATCATCATGGCGCACTTCGGCGACCTGCTGGGGCGCAAGAAGATGTTCACCCTGAGCATCTTCATGATGGCCGTGCCGACCCTGATCATGGGCTTGCTGCCGACTTACGCGCAGATTGGCCTGTGGGCGCCGCTCTTGCTGCTGCTGATGCGCGTCATCCAGGGGGCGGCGATTGGCGGCGAAGTACCGGGCGCCTGGGTGTTCGTCTCCGAGCACGTTCCGCCGCGCCACATCGGCTACGCCTGCGGCACCCTGACCAGCGGCCTCACCGCCGGTATTCTGCTCGGCTCGCTGGTAGCTACTGCGATCAATACGGCCTATACCCCGGAGCAGGTCTCCGATTACGCCTGGCGGATCCCATTCCTGCTTGGTGGTGTATTCGGTCTGTTGTCGGTGTATCTGCGCCGCTGGCTGCATGAAACACCGATCTTCGCTGAGATGCAGCAACGCAAGACCCTGGCTGCCGAGCTGCCGTTGCGCGCAGTGCTGCGTGACCACCGTGGCGCCATTGTGTTGTCGATGTTGCTCACCTGGCTGCTGTCCGCCGGCGTCGTGGTGGTTATCCTGATGACGCCGACCGTGCTGCAAACCGTCTACCACTTCAGCCCCACGGTGGCACTGCAAGCCAACAGCCTGGCCATCGTGACCCTGAGCCTGGGTTGCATCGCCTCGGGTGCCCTGGCCGACCGTTTTGGCGCCGGTCGCGTGCTGGTCACCGGTTGCGCACTGCTGCTGGCGACCTCCTGGACGCTGTATCACAGCCTGATGGCCCACCCGGACTGGCTGTTTCCGTTGTACGCATTGACCGGTTTGTTCGTGGGCACCATCGGTGTAGTGCCCTACGTGATGGTCAAGGCGTTCCCGCCGGTGGTGCGTTTCAGCGGCCTGTCGTTCTCCTACAACGTTGCTTATGCCGTGTTCGGCGGGTTGACGCCATTGGCGGTGTCGCTGCTGATGAAGGAGAGCCCGATGGGCCCGGCTTACTATGTGGCCGTCCTGTGTGTGATGGGGATGTTGGTGGGTGGGTATCTGTGGAAACGCGGCCGCTAACGCCAGCCTGATCTACTGTGGTGAGGGAGCAGGCTCCCTCGCCACAAGAGAGTGTGTGTTCCGTTTTTGACTTCGCATACCTTTGCTTCCCGATAGTGGCCTTTCATCTAATTGTCACATTGCAGACATAGAGTGTTCACACGGCCTCTCGATACTTGGCCCCGATCCAATTATCCCTATCTGCTAGGAGCAAGGCATGAAACTGAAACGTTTGATGGCGGCAATGACTTTTGTCGCTGCTGGCGTTGCGACCGCCAACGCGGTGGCCGCTGGTGTTGATCCGGCAATCCCGGCGTACGTCAAGACCACTGGTGTGTCGGGCAACCTGTCCAGCGTCGGCTCCGATACCCTGGCTAACCTGATGACCCTGTGGGCCGAGGGTTACAAGAAGGAATACCCGAACGTCAACATCCAGATTCAAGCTGCCGGTTCCGCCACCGCGCCACCTGCGCTGACTGAAGGCACCTCCAACCTGGGCCCGATGAGCCGCAAGATGAAGGACACCGAACTGGCGGCCTTCGAGCAGAAGTACGGCTACAAGCCAACCGCTATCCCGGTTGCCGTGGACGCCCTGGCGGTGTTCGTGCACAAGGACAACCCGATCCAGCACCTGACCATGGAGCAAGTCGACGCGATCTTCTCCTCGACTCGCCTGTGCGGCGCCAAAGCTGACGTTAAAACCTGGGGCGACCTGGGTGTGACCGGCGACCTGGCCAACAAGCCAGTGCAATTGTTCGGTCGCAACTCGGTATCCGGCACCTACGGCTACTTCAAGGAAGAAGCCCTGTGCAAAGGCGACTACAAGCCTAACGTCAACGAACAACCTGGCTCGGCTTCAGTGGTGCAGTCGATCAGCTCCTCGCTCAACGGCATCGGTTACTCGGGCATCGGCTACAAGACCGCCAGCGTGAAGACCGTGGCCCTGGCCAAGAAAGGCAGCACTGACTTCATCGAAGACAGCGAAGAAAACGCCCTGAACGGCAAATACCCGCTGTCGCGCTTCCTCTACGTGTATGTCAACAAAGCCCCGAACAAGCCGCTGGCCCCGCTGGAAGCCGAGTTTGTGAAACTGGTGCTGTCCAAGCAGGGCCAGGAAGTTGTCGTCAAGGACGGCTACATCCCACTGCCTGCCAAAGTGGCCGCCAAGGCCTTGGCTGAGCTGGGTCTGAAAGAAGGCAACTAAGCCTGCGATACCCGGTGTAATACCGGGCCCGTGTGGGAGCCCGCTCCCACACAAAGCCCGGTTACATCCCTAATTTTAAGTCCGCTGCCAGCTTTGCTTCGCGGCGGATTTGTTGCGTCACTGCACTGTCATCTTTCTGTCATACAGGATCGCTAGGGTGTGCGCATGAATGATCTGGCCAATTCCACCATGACGACAACTTCTCCCCCCAAGCGCATTGATTTCAATACGCCTGAGCTGCAACGCAAGCGCCGCATTCGCGCGTTCAAGGATCGCCTGACCCGCTGGTATGTGCTGGTTGGTGGCCTCGCCGTCCTCGGCGCCATCACCCTGATCTTCTTCTTCCTCGCCTACGTCGTTGCACCTCTGTTCCAGGGCGCCTCGTTGACCAGGGAAGACGCGCTGACACCCGCCTGGATGCAGGACGCCGGCAAGCCGTTGATGATCTCCCTTGAAGAACAGAACCAGGTTGCCATGCGGGTTTCCGACAAGGGCCAAGCGCTGTTCTTTGCAGTGGATAGCGGTGCAGAGCTCAAGCGTGTCGACCTGCCGCTTCCGGCCGGTGCCAGCGTTGCTTCTATTGGTGAAGACCAGCCGGGCAGCCCGCTGGTTATCCTTGGTTTGTCCAATGGCCAGTCCCTGGTGTTCCGCCACACCTATAAAGTGTCGTACCCGGACGGCAAGAAGACCATCACCCCAGCGATTGAATACCCTTACGGCGAAACGCCGATCGTGTTGGATGAGGCCGGTCGCCCACTGGAGCATGTCGCCCTCAACGCCACTGACTCCACCCTGGTGGTGGCCGGTTCGGCGGGTTCGTACCTGAACGTGCTGTCGTTGAGCCGCGAAGAAAACATGATGACCGGTGAAGTCACCAGCGAGCAGAAGCGCATCGAGCTGCCGCAGATGACCGAACCGGTGAAAGCCATCTTCGTCGACCCACGCCAGCAGTGGCTGTATGTGATCAACGGTCGCGCCCTGGCCGACGTGTTCAGCCTGCGCGACAACAGCCTCAACGGTCGCTACAAACTTCTGGAAGACGGCGCAGCCGAAGTCACCGCCAGCACTCAGTTGGTGGGCGGTATCTCGCTGATCGTCGGCAACTCCAAGGGCGGCCTGGCCCAGTGGTTCATGGCCCGCGACCCGGATGGCGAGCAACGCCTGAAACAGATCCGCACCTTCCAGATGGGCACTGCGCCCATTGTCGAAATCAGTGCTGAAGAGCGCCGCAAAGGTTTCACCGCGCTCGACGCCTCGGGTAAGTTCGGCGTGTTCCACAGCACCGCCCACCGTACCCTGCTGGTGGACCCGGTGGTCGACGGCCAGGGCCTATTCGGCATGTCGCCACGGGCCAACCGTGTGATCGTCGAGGCCGGCGACAAGCTGCAACCGTTGCTGCTCGACAACCCGCACCCGGAAGTCTCGTGGAGCGCGTTGTGGAGCAAGGTCTGGTACGAGAACTACGACGAGCCTAAATACGTCTGGCAGTCCACCGCCGCCAACACCGACTTCGAACCCAAGATGAGCCTGGCCCCGCTGACCTTCGGCACGTTGAAGGCTGCGTTCTACGCCATGCTGCTGGCCGCGCCACTGGCGGTTGCCGCCGCGATCTACACCGCGTACTTCATGGCCCCGAGCCTGCGCCGCAAGGTCAAGCCAGTGATCGAACTGATGGAAGCCATGCCGACGGTGATCCTCGGCTTCTTCGCCGGCCTGTTCCTGGCGCCGTACGTGGAAGGGCATCTACCGGGGATTTTCAGCCTGCTGATGCTGTTGCCGATCGGCATCCTGGTCGCCGGTTTTGTCTTCAGCCGCTTGCCCGAATCGATTCGCCTGCGGGTGCCGGACGGCTGGGAAAGCGCGATCCTGATCCCGGTGATCCTGTTCGTGGGCTGGCTCTCGCTGTACATGAGCCCGTACCTGGAAACCTGGTTCTTTGGCGGCGACATGCGCATGTGGATCTCCCATGACCTGGGGATCACCTACGACCAGCGCAACGCCCTGGTGGTTGGCCTGGCCATGGGTTTTGCGGTGATCCCGAACATCTACTCGATCGCCGAAGACGCCGTGTTCAGCGTACCCCGCGGCCTGACCCTGGGCTCCCTGGCCCTGGGCGCCACGCCGTGGCAGACCATGACCCGCGTGGTGATCCTGACCGCCAGCCCGGGGATTTTCTCGGCGCTGATGATCGGCATGGGCCGTGCCGTGGGTGAAACCATGATCGTGCTGATGGCCACCGGTAACACCCCGGTGATGGAGATGAACCTGTTCGAGGGCCTGCGCACCCTGGCGGCCAACGTCGCGGTGGAAATGCCCGAGTCGGAAGTCGGTGGCAGCCACTACCGCGTGCTGTTCCTCTCGGCGCTGGTGCTGCTGTTGTTCACGTTCATCATGAACACCCTCGCCGAGCTGATTCGTCAGCGTCTGCGCAAGAAATACTCGTCGCTTTAAGAAAGGTAGAAGTCTGTGAAACAGAACTCCCTGAATGGATGGTTCAAGAGCGGCGCCCCAGGCGTCTGGATCAGCGGTGGCGCGGTGTCCATCGCGGTCATCATGACCATTGGTTTGCTGGCTGTGATTGCCGTGCGTGGTCTGGGCCACTTCTGGCCGGCCGACCTGATCCAGGCCAACTACAACGTGCCGAGCCAGGCCAACCATATCGTCATCGGCGAAGTGGTACAGAAAGAAGAAGTGCCGCGTGAGCGCCTCAAGAGCGCGGGCCTGCCGGTGCCGGACCAGGGCCCGGAATTCATGACCCGCGAGCTGATCAAGGTCGGCAACCGCGACTTGAACGGCAACGACTTCACCTGGATCGTCGGCGAATGGTTGAAGGACCAGACCAAGCCGGCCAACCTGATGACCATTGAGCGTCGTGAGTGGGGCAACTTCTACGGCACCCTGGTCAACGTCAAGCAGGACGGCAAGGTCATCGCTGAAGGCGAGGCCGCATGGCCAGAGCTGCAAGCTCGCGTGGACCGTGTCAACAAGCTCGCCGCCCAGCTCAAGACCCTGGAAAAAACCGATATCGGTGCGATCAACGCCGGCCTGGAACGCATCCGCCTGCACGGGCGCAAACTGGAACTGGAAGGCAAGCTCGATGCCGCCGCCCAGGCCGATATGGACGCCGACCGCGCCGAACTCAACGCCCGCTATCAAGATATCGAAGCGCGCCTGGCCGACCTGCACGCCCAGTTCAACCGCGATGCCCTGACCGCCCGCGACGGCAACGGCAAGGAAGTGGAAATCGGCATCGGCAAAGTGGTGCACGCCTACCAGCCGAACGCCATGGGCACCCTGACCAAGATCGGCTTCTACTTCAGCAAGGTCTGGGAGTTTCTCAGCGATGACCCACGGGAAGCCAACACCGAAGGCGGGATCTTCCCGGCCATCTTCGGCACCGTGATGATGACCCTGATCATGGCGATGATCGTCACCCCGTTTGGCGTGCTGGCGGCGGTGTACCTGCGTGAGTACGCCAAGCAGAACACCCTGACGCGGATCATCCGTATCGCCGTGAACAACCTGGCGGGCGTACCGGCCATCGTCTACGGCGTATTCGGCCTGGGCTTCTTCGTCTATGTACTGGGTGGTTCGGTTGACCGCCTGTTCTTCGCCGAAGCCTTGCCGGCGCCGACCTTCGGTACTCCGGGCCTGCTCTGGGCCTCTCTGACCCTGGCGCTACTGGCGGTGCCGGTGGTGATCGTGGCCACCGAAGAAGGCCTTGCGCGGATCCCTCGCACGGTGCGTGAAGGCTCCCTGGCACTGGGCGCGACCAAGGCGGAAACGCTATGGAAGATCGTGCTGCCGATGGCCAGCCCGGCCATGATGACCGGCATGATCCTCGCCGTGGCCCGCGCCGCCGGCGAAGTGGCGCCGCTGATGCTGGTGGGGGTAGTGAAGCTGGCGCCGTCGCTGCCGCTGGACGGCAACTATCCGTACCTGCACCTGGACCAGAAGATCATGCACCTGGGCTTCCATATTTATGACGTCGGCTTCCAGAGCCCCAACGTCGAAGCCGCACGGCCGCTGGTGTACGCCACCGCGTTGCTGCTGGTGCTGGTGATCGCCACGCTCAACCTGTCGGCGGTGTGGATTCGTAACCACCTGCGCGAAAAATACAAGGCGCTGGATAGCTGACACGGTCCAATGTGGGAGCTGGCTTGCCTGCGATGCAGACGACGCGGTGTATCAGTCAGACCGCAGTGATGCCATCGCAGGCAAGCCAGCTCCCACAGACACAGAATTTGAGTAAGCCGCCCCGGCGGTTCAACGAAACGAATTGGTAGCACAGGGAGCATCCCATGCAACACGAAAACCAACCTCACGGCATCAACATGTCTGCCCTGGGTCGCGACAAACAGAGCCTGAGCCTGGCCCAGGAAACCGTGGCCATCGAAGTCCCGGGCCTGAGCCTGTACTACGGCGAAAAACAAGCGCTGTTCGACGTCAGCATGAACATCCCCAAGCAGCGCGTGACCGCCTTTATCGGCCCGTCCGGCTGCGGCAAGTCGACATTGCTGCGCACCTTCAACCGTATGAATGACCTGGTGGACGGTTGCCGTGTGGAAGGCGCGATCAATCTCTACGGCACCAATATTTACCGCAAGGGTGAAGACGTGGCCGAGTTGCGACGCCGGGTGGGCATGGTGTTCCAGAAGCCCAACCCGTTCCCCAAGACCATTTATGAGAACGTGGTCTATGGCCTGCGCATCCAGGGCATCAACAAGAAGCGCGTTCTCGACGAAGCGGTTGAATGGGCTCTCAAGGGCGCCGCGTTGTGGGACGAGGTCAAGGACCGTCTGCACGAGTCGGCACTTGGTTTGTCCGGCGGCCAGCAGCAGCGTCTGGTGATCGCCCGTACCATCGCCGTAGAGCCGGAAGTGCTGCTGCTCGACGAACCGTGCTCGGCGCTCGACCCGATCTCGACCCTGAAAGTCGAAGAGCTGATCTACGAGCTCAAGTCCAAGTTCACCATCGTTATCGTGACCCACAACATGCAACAGGCGGCGCGGGTTTCGGACTACACCGCGTTCATGTACATGGGCAAGCTGGTGGAGTTCGGCGATACCGATACCCTGTTCACCAATCCGGCGAAGAAGCAGACCGAAGACTACATCACCGGTCGCTACGGCTAGGAAGCTGTGGTTCTGATTGCACTGACGCTGCGGTTCTCCGCACCTTACCGGACGCTCCAAGGACGCCAACATGATTAGCAAAGAAGGCCTTACCCATCACATCTCCGCGCAGTTCAACGCCGAGCTTGAGGAAGTGCGCAGCCACCTCCTGGCGATGGGCGGGTTGGTGGAGAAGCAAGTCAACGATGCCGTCACCGCGCTGATCGAGGCCGACTCGGGCCTGGCCCAGCAGGTGCGCGAGATCGATGACCAGATCAACCAGATGGAACGCAATATCGATGAAGAGTGCCTGCGCATTCTTGCCCGTCGCCAGCCGGCGGCCTCGGACTTGCGTTTGATCATCAGCATCTCCAAGTCGGTGATCGACCTGGAGCGCATTGGCGACGAAGCCACCAAGATCGCCCGCCGTGCCATCCAACTGTGCGAAGAAGGTGAAGCGCCACGCGGTTACGTGGAAGTGCGCCATATCGGCGACCAGGTGCGCAACATGGTGCGCGATGCCCTCGACGCGTTTGCGCGTTTCGATGCAGACCTGGCGTTGTCGGTGGCTCAGTACGACAAGGTCATCGACCGCGAGTACAAGACCGCCTTGCGTGAGCTGGCCACCTACATGATGGAAGATCCACGCTCTATCTCGCGGGTCTTGAGCATTATCTGGGTGCTGCGCTCCCTGGAGCGGATCGGCGATCACGCGCGTAATATCTCGGAACTGGTGATCTACCTGGTGCGCGGTACCGACGTTCGGCACATGGGCCTCAAGCGCATGAAGGCCGAAGTTGAGGGCTCCGCCGATCAAACGCCTAATGTTCCAGGCGAATCTGACGATAAGTAAGGTTGCCCGTGAAATTAACGCCCGGCCATTGGCCGGGCGTTTTCGTTTGTGGCAGCTGAATTTTTTGCGCGGGCGGCGAATAAAGTCCGAACGTGACTGCAAGGTTTTGGCAAAATGCCATCAGTCAGGCGTACTGCCAGCCGAGGTTTTTATAGGATGAAGGGTCGATGAGCAAAGTCAGTGTATTGGTGGTGGATGACGCCTCGTTTATTCGCGACCTGGTGAAGAAGTGCCTGCGCAATTACTTCCCCGGAATCAAGATCGAAGATGCGGTGAACGGCAAAAAGGCGCAATCCATCCTGATGCGCGAAACCTTCGACCTGGTGCTGTGTGACTGGGAAATGCCTGAGATGTCCGGTCTTGAGCTCTTGACCTGGTGCCGCGAGCAAGCGCATCTGAAGGCCATGCCGTTCGTGATGGTGACCAGCCGTGGCGATAAGGAAAACGTGGTTCAGGCGATCCAGGCCGGCGTTTCCGGCTATGTCAGCAAACCGTTCACCAACGAGCAACTGCTGAACAAGGTCAAGCAGGCCCTGCACAAGATCGGCCGCCTCGACGCACTGATCGCCAGCGCGCCGACCAAGATGAACTCGGCCTTCGGCAACGACTCCCTGAGCGCCCTGACCGGCGGCAGACCCGAAGCGGTCAAGCCGGCTCCGGTGGCGGCGCCCAGTAAAGGTCTGCTCAACACCCCACCCGTGAAGGCCCCGGCAGCAGCGGCGCCGGCTGGCAGTCGCGGTCAGGGCCAGTTGCGCCTCTCCAGTGGCACTCAGCAATGCGTGATCAAGGCCCTGAGCATCAAGGAAGCGTTGCTGGTGGTAAAGCGCGGCGACGTCCTGCCTCAGGTACTGGAAAGCGCCGTGCTCGACCTTGAGCAGGGCGACAATGCCGAAGTCGCACGCCTCAACGGCTACCTGCATGCCATCGTCGCCTACGAGCCCAGGCCCGACAGCGACTGGTTGCAACTGACCTTTCGCTTTATCGACCAGGATGCGCAGAAGCTGGACTACATCTCACGCCTGATCGCCCGCGGCACGGCGCAGAAGCATTTTGTGCCGGGTGCCTGATGGCCTGAATCAAGCAACCGACCGGTTGTCTGATTCCTGCTAGATGGCTTGATTTATATCTGTTCCGATATAGGCTCTCGATAACGCTTCAGTGTTGTCGAGCCTTTGCTATGCCTTGAAACAAAGCTGCACCGCCTTTGGTTGAGTCGTCGATTACGCTTTTTCTTTCCAGGAAAGGAGAAATCAATGCCAAGGCACAAGGATGTGGTGTTTCTAGGAAGCTCGCTCAAGGATCTCAAGGATTTTCCTCTCGACGCCCGAAGGGCAGCCGGTTTTCAGTTGGATCTGTTGCAACAGGGTGAGCAGCCCTTCGATTGCAAGCCGATGAAAACGATCGGAAGGGGCGTCAATGAGATTCGGATCACTGAAGAGTCGGGTGCGTTTCGAGTGTTCTACGTGGTCAATCGGCCGGAAGCTGTCTATGTGCTGCACGCGTTGCGCAAGACCACACGGAAAACCGAAGGGCGGGATATCGAATTGGCGCGTGCCAGATTGCAGGAATTAGGTTAAGCCCATGACAAATCAAAAGTTACATACCGAACGTTTCAACTCTGTGTGGGATGCTCTGGAGGACACGCCAGCGCAAGCCGCCAATATGCGCCTACGCTCAAAGTTGCTGTTGGAGTTGTGCAACACCATTCGTAGCTGGGAGCTGTCCCAGAAGGATGCGGCGCTAAGGCTGGGTATCAGCCAGCCTCGCCTGAACGACGTACTCAATGGCAAGATCGACAAGTGTTCTCTTGATGCGTTAGTCAATCTGTCGGCCGCGGCGCAGATGAATGTGGATATCTGTTTCAACGCGCTGCCTGCGTGACGATCGTTTAGGTCGTCACGACGCTTGGGATATTGCCCAATTTTGCATTGGGCAATCGAAGGTCAGTCCAGCAGCAAGACCTTGGCCAGTACTATCTTCGGCCCTTTCATCTTCTTGATGATGATCCGCAAGCCTTCCACTTCCAGCACTTCCTCTTCTTCCGGCACGCGCTTGAGGGTGTCGTAGATCAGGCCGGCCAGGGTTTCGGCTTCGATGTGGTCCAGGTCGACGCCCAGCAGGCGTTCGACTTTGAACAACGGCGTGTCGCCACGTACCAGCAATTTGCCGGGCTGGTAGGCGAGGATGCCGCGTTCGGCCTTGCGGTGTTCATCCTGGATATCGCCCACCAGTACTTCCAGCACGTCTTCCATGGTCAGGTAGCCGATGATCTTGCCATCGGCTTCCTCCACCAGGGCGAAGTGCGCGCCGCCTTTGCGGAACTGCTCCAGCAGTTGCGACAACGGCATGTGCCGCGAGACGCGTTCAAGCGGGCGGGTCAGTTCGGCCAGGTTGAAGGATTCGGGAATATGGTCCAGGGCGGCCAGTTCCAGCAGCAGATCCTTGATGTGCAACAGGCCCACGAACTCATTGCGCACCGCGTCATACACCGGGTACCGGCTGAATTTGTGGCGACGGAACAGCGCAAGAATCTCTTTGAGCGGGGCGTTGAAGTCCAGGGTTACCAGGTCTTCCCGGGAGTTGGCCCAGTCGACCACTTCCAGCTCGCCCATTTCCACCGCCGAAGCCAGTACGCGCATACCTTGGTCGCTCGGGTCCTGGCCACGGCTGGAGTGCAGGATCAGCTTGAGTTCTTCGCGGCTGTAATGGTGCTCATGGTGCGGACCAGGCTCGCCTTGGCCGGCGATGCGCAGGATGGCGTTGGCGCTGGCGTTGAGCAGGTAGATGGCCGGGTACATCGCCCAGTAGAACAGGTACAGCGGCACCGCCGTCCATAGCGACAGCAGCTCGGGCTTGCGAATCGCCCAGGACTTGGGCGCCAGCTCACCGACCACGATGTGCAGGTAGGAAATCACGAAGAAGGCGGCAAAGAACGACACGCCCTTGATCACCTCCGGCGACTGCACGCCGATGGCACCGAGCATAGGCTCGAGGATGTGCGCAAAGGCCGGCTCACCGACCCAGCCCAGGCCCAGGGAAGCCAGGGTGATACCCAGCTGGCAGGCCGACAGGTAGGCGTCGAGCTGGCTGTGAACGGTGCGCAGGATCTGCCCGCGCCAGCCGTTCTTGTGGGCGATGGCCTCGACCCGCGTGGCGCGCAGTTTGACCATGGCAAATTCCGCCGCAACGAAGAAACCGTTGAGCAGTACCAGGATCAGTGCAAAAAGAATCATGCCGAAATCGGCGAAGAGTGTAGCGAGGGTAATGCCAGGGGAAGGGTCCATGATGGGGTTTTGCAGGTTCCGTGTGTTCAATAAGGGATGACAGGTGAGCCTGAAAGGCAGGCGCAAGTCGGCCAATGTAGCGGCTGACGGGGCGCTTGCCTAGTGCCCGCTGCCGGGCGGGGCAAGGAACCTGTTCTCCAAAAGCATACAAATCCAATGTGGGAGGGGGCTTGCCCCCTCCCACATTTAGATTTGTGCTGTATTTGAGTTATTCATCATTGTCGATCACTGGCGAACGCGTTACCTGCGTTGTCGGAAAATGGCAGGTAAACGTACTGCCATGCCCCAGCACGCTGCTGATTTCCAGGCGTGCCCGGTGGCGCAACAACACATGCTTGACGATGGCCAGGCCGAGCCCCGTGCCGCCGGTGTTGGAGTTGCGGCTGGAGTCAACGCGGTAGAAGCGTTCGGTGAGGCGCGGCAGGTGCTTGGCGTCGATGCCGATACCCGAGTCCTGCACGCTCAGGTGCGCGCCCTGTTCGTCGGCCCACCAGCGAATACGAATATTGCCCTTGTCCTGGGTGTACTTCACCGCGTTGAACACCAAATTGGAGAACGCGCTGCGTAACTCGCCCTCACTGCCCTTGAGCAGCACCGTTGGGTCGGCTTCCAGGGTGATCTGCTGGCCGCGTTCACCGGAGAGCGCCTGGGCGTCATTCTTTATGGTGTGCAGCAGGCTTTGCACTGCCACCGGGTGGTTATCCGAGGGGTAATCGGTGGCTTCAAGCTTGGCCAAAAGCAGCAAGTCGTTGAGCAGGGTCTGCATGCGCGAGCCCTGCTGCTGCATCTGCTGCAGGGCGCGGCTCCAGCGCGGGTTGATCTCGTCGACGTTGTCCAGCAGCGTCTCCAGGTAGCCGCAGATCACCGTCAAGGGCGTGCGCAACTCGTGGGAGACGTTGGCGACGAAGTCCTTGCGCATCTGTTCCAGCTGGTGGATGCGGGTGACGTCGCGCACCAGCATCAGGTGCTCGTTGTTGCCGTAGCGCGTCAGGTACAGCTGGATGCGGACGCGGTCATTGGTGGGCGAGGGGATTTCCAGGGCCTCTTCGTAGTTGTCCTGCTCGAAGTATTCCTTGAAGCGCGGGTGGCGTACCAGGTTGGTCACCGGCTGGCCGCTGTCCTGGGGCGTCTTGAGGCCCAGCAGGGTCTCGGCCGCGCGGTTCCACCATTCAAGGTTGCCGTCGCTGTCGAGCATGATCACCGCGTCCTTGAGTGCGGCGGTGGATTCCTGCACCCGGTCGATCACCGCTTGCAGGCGCCCGCGTACCCGTTGGTCGCGGCGTTGCAGGTGGTAGATGCTGTCGAACACCTCGCCCCACAGGCCATAGCCATCGGGCGGCGCCTCGTCGGGTTTGTGCTGGCGCAGCCATTCATGCAGGCGCAGCAATTGTTTGAGGGTCCAGCCCAGGTACAACGCGATGCCGGCGGCCAGGCTCCAGCCGTAATAGCCACTGATCAGCCCGACCAGCAGGCAAGCAGTGATCAACAGAAGCATGTGGCGGATCAGGGTGCCATGCCAGTTCTGGTTCACTTAAACATGCGTCCTTGTCAGCTGTTAAGGGAGGAAGGGGCTGGCTCAGCTTTTGGTGGAAAACCGATAGCCGGTGCCGCGCACGGTTTGTACCAGATTCTCGTACGCGTCGCCCAAGGCTTTGCGCAAGCGGCGGATATGCACGTCCACGGTGCGCTCCTCCACATACACATTGCCGCCCCACACCTGGTCCAGCAATTGGCCGCGGGTGTAGGCGCGCTCCTGGTGGGTCATGAAGAATTGCAGCAATCGGTATTCGGTCGGGCCCATCTCGGCGGGCTTGCCGTCGATGGTCACGCGGTGGCTGATCGGGTCCAGAATCAGGCCGTCGACTTCGATCGGCGCTTCGCCATCGGTCGGGCCGGCACGGCGCAATACGGCTTTGAGGCGCGCCACCAGCTCCCGAGGGGAAAAAGGTTTGGTGATGTAGTCATCAGCGCCCACTTCCAGGCCCTGGATCTTGTTGTCCTCTTCACCCTTGGCGGTGAGCATGATGATCGGGATATCCCCGGTCAGTTCGTCACGCTTGAGGCGCCGGGCCAACTCGATGCCGGACGTGCCGGGCAGCATCCAGTCGAGCAGGATCAGGTCCGGCTTGCGGTCGACGATAATGGCGTGGGCCTGCTGGGAGTTTTCCGCCTCCAGGCAGTCATAGCCGGCCATTTCCAACGC
This sequence comes from Pseudomonas sp. OST1909, assembly GCF_015277575.1. Taxonomy (NCBI): domain Bacteria; kingdom Pseudomonadati; phylum Pseudomonadota; class Gammaproteobacteria; order Pseudomonadales; family Pseudomonadaceae; genus Pseudomonas; species Pseudomonas sp. OST1909. Next base: position 82,771 of record NZ_CP063780.1, on the reverse strand, counting down.
AACGGCGATCATCTCGCGAATGGGCGCTTCGTCGTCAACAATCAGAATGCTCCTGCCAACCATGCTCGAAATCCTCTTGTCATTTAACTGTCTTGCGCCGCATTAGATAACGGAATTATTGCAGTCGTGTGACAGTAATTTAGTCGCTTGGGCAATTCAGGGCACTCTGGACTACCCTTTGGGTCCGAATCCTGACAACCACAAAAGGAAGGTTCCGATGACTTACAGCACGATTTCCTGGAAAGCCCTGCTGCTATCCGCAGCGTTGGCGCTGCCAGGCCTGGCGTTTGCGGCAGAGCCTGCGATGACTAAAGACGGGATGTTGGTGGATCACAAGGGCATGACGCTCTACACCTTCGACAAGGACGCCGATGGCAAGTCAGTGTGCAAGGACCAGTGCGCGACCAACTGGCCACCGCTGAAGGCAGAATCCACCGACACCAAGACCGGTGATTGGACGGTGATCACCCGCGACGACCAGACCAGCCAGTGGGCCTACAAAGGCAAGCCTGTCTACACCTACAAGGACGACAAGAAGGCCGGTGACAAGACCGGGGATGGCAAGGGTGGTGCCTGGCACATCATCAAGCCATAAGCCTGCGGTGCTGCTGAATCCATCGGGGGCAAGCCCCCTCCCACACTTGATTTGTGAATGCTTTCAAAATGTGGGAGGGGGCTTGCCCCCGATGGCGTCAGTCCTGCACTACCGAACCGCGTAATCCAGAACAATCCCGACAAAAATCGCCAACCCCGCCCAATGGTTGTGCAAAAACGCCTTGAAGCACTTCATACGGTCCCGATCACGGGTGTACCAGAACTCCCAGGCAAAACAGCCCGCCGCCGCCAGCAACCCCAGTTGGAACCAACCTCCCAGTTCAAACCGCGTGCCGGCCAGCAACAGACACACCAGCGACAGCCCTTGCAGGGTCAGGATGATCACACGATCAGCATCGCCGAACAGAATGGCGGTGGATTTCACCCCGATCTTCAAGTCGTCATCACGGTCGGTCATGGCGTAATAGGTGTCGTAGCCCACGGTCCACAACAGGTTGGCGATATACAGCAACCACGCGGTGGCGGGCAGATGGCCGGTCTCGGCGGTAAACGCCATCGGCATCCCCCAGGAAAACGCTGCGCCCAGCACCACCTGTGGGTAGTAGGTGTAGCGCTTCATGAACGGGTAGCTGGCCGCCAGCGCCAGGCCGCCCAAGGATAGCAGGATAGTGCTGGCGTTGGTCAGCAGCACCAGCAGGAAACTGACACCCATCAGCACGGCAAAAAACACCAATGCCTCTTTCGAGCTGATCTTGCCGCTCACCAGTGGGCGTTGCTCGGTGCGCTTCACATGGCCATCGACCTTGCGGTCAGCCCAATCATTGATCACGCAGCCACCGGCGCGGGTCAGCACCACGCCCAACACGAAAATCACGATATTAAGCAGCGACGGCGAACCCTCGCCGGCAATCCACAGTGCCCACAATGTCGGCCACAGCAACAGGTAGATGCCAATGGGCTTGTCCATGCGCGTCAACTGAATGAAATCCCAGGCCCTGGGGTTCAGGCGGTTCAAGGACTTGAGCAGACGTTGATACATCAGCAGTTCTCCGGATGGTCATGCAGCGCGTGCCAGAAACTCGGCAGGAAGACTTCTGCCACCAGCACGCTCAGCGCGCCGCGATCGAAGCGAGAGCGGCGCGCCCACAAACCGTCGGTCTGGTCCGCTGCCGGTAGCCATGGGCGAGGGTAATGGCACACTTCGATGGCCTGGCGGGTAAAGGCGCGGTCGCAGAACAACAGCTCCCCCAGCGAGCGACTGCCCAGCTCGTCCATGTGCAGCCCGTCGCCCTGCAAGGCACTGCGTGCCGCCACGCTGCGGGCAAACACCCACGGCTGGTCATGCCCACGCAGGTACACCTCGCGCACCCAGCCGATGCTGGCCGGGGCCAGGCCCAGGGCGGCACATTCATCGTCGCGCAATGGCTGCCAGCCTTCGAACAGCGGCGTCACGCTGAAACCCTCGTTGGACAGCCAAGTCAGCCGTCGCGTCAGCGAGCCTTCGTCAAACAGCCAGTTGAGGGTCAAGGGCGTGGGCAAGGGACTCAGAAGGCTCTGGGTCAGCCATTGGCAAGCATCGGAAGGGGCGATTGAGTGCGGCACGGTGAGTCAGTATTGGCAGCAAAAGAGGCGGCGAGCTTACCATGGCACCCTGAACTTTTGCCGCGCCAAACCGGCCGTTTGCGTCGATCGTGCTTGCATCTGCCGGCCCCGATCAGTACAAAACGCCCTGAGCTGTGCGGCAACGCTGGATCCATCGACCGCCGGCCAAAATGCCTGGACTTGAGGAAGCTCGTAATGAAGAAGTGGCAATGTATCGTCTGTGGCTTGATCTACAACGAAGAGGACGGCTGGCCGGATGACGGTATTGCACCAGGCACCCGGTGGGAAGATGTCCCCGCAGATTGGCTGTGCCCGGACTGCGGTGTGGGCAAAATGGATTTCGAAATGATCGAAATCATCTAATTAAGAAACGTACTACAAGGAGAAGGGAATGAACGCACCCGTCGTGATCATCGGCACAGGATTGGCCGGTTACAACGTAGCCCGGGAGTTTCGCAAGCTCGACAGCGAGACTCCATTGCTGCTGATCACCGCGGATGACGGGCGCTCCTACTCCAAGCCCATGCTCTCCACCGGCTTTGGCAAGAACAAGGAAGCCGATGGCCTGAGCATGGCCGAACCCGGCGCCATGGCTGAGCAACTCAAGGCCCAAGTGCGCACCCACACACGCATCAGCGGCATCGACCCGGGCCACAAGCGCCTGTGGATCGGCGAGGAAGCGGTGGCCTACCGCGACCTGGTCCTGGCCTGGGGCGCAGAAACCGTGCGTGTACCGGTCGAAGGCGATGGGGCTGAACTGATTTTTCCGATCAACGACCTGGAAGACTACGCGCGCTTTCGCGCCGCGGCTGCCGGCAAACGTCGCGTGTTGTTGCTTGGCGCCGGCCTGATCGGCTGCGAATTTGCCAACGACCTGATCCTCGGCGGCTATGAAGTCGATCTGGTTGCGCCGTGCGAGCAGGTCATGCCGACCCTGCTGCACCCGGCGGCTGCTGCAGCGGTGCAAGCCGGGCTGGAAGGCATCGGCGCGCGTTTCCACCTGGGCCCGGTGCTCAATCGCCTGCAACGCACGGCTGATGGCCTTGAGGCGCACCTGTCGGACGGTGATGTGATCCACTGTGACCTGGTGGTGTCCGCCATCGGCCTGCGTCCTCGTGTAGACCTGGCCGCCGCCGCCGGCCTGCAAATCAATCGCGGGATCATGGTGGACCGTCACCTCAAGACGTCCCACGCCAACATCTACGCCCTGGGCGACTGCGCCGAAGTCGACGGTTTGAACCTGCTGTACGTGATGCCACTGATGAGTTGCGCCCGTGCCCTGGCGCAAACCTTGGCCGGCAACGCCACGGCGGTGAGCTATGGGCCTATGCCGATCACCGTGAAAACCCCGGTCTGCCCGCTGGTGGTGTCACCTGCGCCACGGGGCACCGAAGGTGTGTGGAGCGTCGAAGGGCAGGGCGCCGACATCAAGGCCCTGTGTCGCGATGCCAGCGGCCGCCTGCTGGGTTACGCGCTGACCGGCAGCGCCGTTATGGAAAAACTGGCCCTGAACAAAGAACTTCCGCCATTGCTGGCGTAAATGCCAGCCGTTCTGTCGGAATCAGCATCGTTTCGCCTGTAGAAAGGTCGCCTGGAGACTGGCGGAGCGTGCGAGGGCGTGCCATCCTCACTCCCGTCTGCCGCAGAGTAGAGCCTGCGGCGCCTTGGGCGCTGCTCCACCAGAGAGCAGCACGGACATAACAACAAAAAACCGTCAAAGAGGCTTCATTTATGCGTAAACCAGATCTCGCAGCCGCCATCGCTGAAAAAGCAGACCTCACCAAAGAGCAGGCCAACCGCGTCCTTAACGCCGTACTCGAAGAAATCACCGGCGCCCTGCACCGCAAGGATAGCGTCACCCTGGTGGGTTTCGGCACCTTCCTGCAACGCCACCGCGGCGCCCGCACCGGCAAAAACCCGCAAACCGGTGAGCCTGTGAAGATCAAGGCAAGCAACACCGTAGCGTTCAAACCGGGCAAGTCGCTCAAAGACAGCGTCAACCCGTAAGTTAAGCGGTACCGTCTCGAAGGGAGACGGGGCGGTAAAGAAAATGGGCACGTCGACTGGGTCGGGTGCCCATTTTTATTGGGGGTGAAAAAAGGGCAGTGGGGAATATAAGCAGTTGTCTCCTGCAGAATTATTAATGGTCGAAGTGGAAGCTGAGTTGTAGCGAGTTTTTATTGAGTAATAATCGAATTATATAGTTGATATGGAACTACATCGGTACGGATTGACACATACGGCATGAGACAGCAGGGAGCGCGCTCTAAACTAATTTTTAGAGGTGTATATATGCAAATCTTCGATCAGCCCCTTGTTCCATTGCTCACGCCATTAACCCAGCAAAAAAAGACGGAGATCAAATCGCCGTCGACGTCGGGTAGTACGGGTACCGAGGCAAATAGTTCAAACGATAAACCGGATTACAGTCAGAACAAAGGGAGCGCTCAATACCCTCAAGCGACCCCTGAGGAACTCGTTAGTCGAAGCAAACGTGCTGCTGAAAGACTCGGCACGCCAAGGATCAGCTTCAAGCCCAAACCCAAGCCCAAACCTAAACCCGAGTCCAAGCCCAAGCCTAAGCCCGCGCCTCCCGCGCCCAAGCCGAAACCCACGCCCCCAAAGCCAGCGGGAGGATCGAACGGTCCCGGGGCGGCACGTAACACTGGAAATGACATTGTCGGCTTGCAACAGAACAACGCTTTCCCACCGGTTTCGCCGTCAGTCGCGATGACTATACGTAATGCGCTTCTAACGTCAGGGACCAGCAATTTGGTCAATAGCGGTTTTACCGTGGGGCAGCATTTCGTTTCCAAAGGCCTGGAAGAAAGGGTTGCAGCACAGGCAAAGATGCCTGGAGCAGAAGTAAAGAAACCAGACGGCACGACGGGTACCGTAGACCCTGCCGCGACGGAGGAGCAAAAAATGCAGGCGCGTCTTACAGGCGCAGAAATAAACACTGAGTCTCTGACCAACAGCATCATTTTCATCAACGAAGGCCCAGACGCGAAGGCTGTGGTAGCTAGCCCCGACGCGCCAACGGATACACAGGGGCGTTTAACCAACCTTGAGAAGCGGATGGACGCGATAGAAAGCCAAATGCCCGACATCGCTAAGCGTTACGGGCTTATCTATACCCCGTATGAGGCGTCTGAGTCATCGGAGGCGCCGACTGACAAGGCGCGTATGGAAAATGTTGAAAAGCGCTACGCGTTTATGAATAAGATGGTTAAAACATTGGTCACACTTAAGCAGAACGAAGCTGACGCTGACTAGATTTGTAAATGCAATGAGGGCGGATTTAGCTGAATAAATCCGTCCCGTCCTCTTTTTAGATTTTTTATGTGAAATAAAACCTTGAGGTTACTTGAAGATTTCCCACGTTGTTTCCCCCTCGTAAGTTTGCACAGCCATCCGATAGATATCGGTCCATATATCCCCTGTCGGCCTTTTAACAAGGTGTTTTGCACCAAATACATAAACAGTCTCACCTAGCGATATCCTTTCTTTGATGTGCTGCGCTGTAGGGGGTACCAGGAATTGATGCAAAAAGACCATAGGGTGCCCCTGATGATACAGCCAGGCAGGTTCGCCTACCCATACGGGTTTATCCTTCATGCAAAGGTATTCGTTATCGAGTCGCTCCGTTAGCCATTTTTTTTTATTTTTCGGTGCGCCTTGCGCTACATATTCTTCGTAAAGCTTGCGAGCAAAATCCTCTGCGCTTTCATCTTCCATCGAGGCAGATTTTTTTTCCGCGACAGTCATTGCCGTGCCCCAGAAAACGTGAAAATCAGTCAACTCACTCATATCTGCTGCTCCTGAAAGGGTTCTCTAAAATTGCCCTGTGGTTTTTACAATTCTCACCAAATCCCAGCCGGTATGGCGATACTTGTCCATTGACTCATGCCCCCAAGGCGTCGCCTTGGTCAAGTTCCAATCTTCATGAGCCACTTTTGATCCGGCGCGTTGTGGAATGTATTGATGATTCAGCTCCATCGACACCGTGATTTCCTTGGTCCTGCCAACACGTCCCTTTAGTCGGCTTCTCAGAGTATTACGATAACGAACCTCTATTCTCATCTGCGGTGCCTTGCCTAGGGCCATTCGAGCCAGGTTTCTAGTTGAGTACTGGCCTGGCCGGGCATTGGCACCCGCGGCTTTCCAAACACCTTTCCTTGCTGTGCTCCAACATTTCCAGCCCCACGGGTCGATCCAGGCGATCGGATTCGGCCCATATTGATAGAGATTGATCCCTCCCGCCAACCCAAGAGGATCCGGTGTGGTAAACCGCCCGATATCCGGGTCGTAAAACCGGAATGTATTAAAATGCAGTCCCGTTTCTCGATCTAGATATTGCCCCTGAAACCGTAAGTTCTGCTCTTCGATGTAGGTAGGCTCGCGCACTTCCTCCACCGTACCGCCCCACATTCGGTAACTGGTCCGCCAGATGACTTCGCCGTCTTCTTCGGTTAGCTGCTCCGGCTGGCTATTGAGGTCGTTATGGTAGTGACGGATTTTTTGCACAGGCCCCGTGCCGTCGACCCGGGCTACGGGCTTGTAGCCTTCATCTTCATAGATATAAAGGCTGGACTGACTATGCCTGGATTCCTGCAAGAGACGCAGCTCGTCCCAGAGGAAGCGCGTCATCCCCAACTGATAGCCATCGCTGCCATACTCGGCTTTTTCAATGCGACGCCCCAGGGGGTCATAGGTCATCCTTATCCTGTTGCCGCTATCATTTCGTACTTCAATCAGACGACTTTCCGCATCGTAGACAAAGCGCTGTAAACCGCGAGAGGCACTGCGCTTTTCGACCAGGCGACCCAAGGCGTCGTACCGGTAACGCTTATCTTGATAGGTCAGCAGCCGGTTATGTTTTACCAAGCCACCTTGATGTGAACTATCGAGCAGGTTGGCTGCGGCATCATAGGCGCAGGTTTCGCTCCGTCCTGCCTGGTGGCTGACAAGAATCCGTTCGGTACTGTCGTAACCCAGATGCTCTTGATGATCGTGCACGCGATCGACACGATGACGTCCAATCACGTTGTCGCTGGGATCGTAGCTATAGTCGGTCTCTACCAGTGGTGGCAGCTGCCACGGCTGATCGATGCTGCGCCGCTGACGCGAGCGGACCCTTCCACTTCGATCATAGGCGGTACTTGTCTTGAGTTGACCCTGGGTACGCTGCACTTCGCGATGCAAGCGATCACGCTCGAAGTCGCTGATAACCTTTCCATCGAGATTCAACTGATGCAGGTGGCCACTGCCGTAATACAGGCGGTTCAGCCATCGACCATCAGGCAAGCCGGTTTGAATCAGATTTCCCAGTTCGTCGTAACGATGCTGCACAGACCCTGCCGAGCTTTTCTCCTCAAGGAGCTGCCCCATGGCGTCATAGCTGAAGCCAAGTAATTGCTCATTACCATCAGGCGCCGTGAAAGTAACACCGACCAGTTGGTCGTTGAGGTCGTGCGCGTAGCTGGTGGTACCGTCCGCAGTTATTTTGCTGACCAGGCGTCCCACGGGATCTCGCTGAAACTGATGTGACAGCGGCGCTACCGGCTCACCTTCCGTTCCCGGCAGGTAGTCAACGGCGACGACATCATCCAGCGGGTCATAGGTGTAGCAGCGCCGGCTTTTATCCAGGTCCTGCTGCTGCACCATGCGGTCGGCTGCATCCCACTCAAAGCGATAACTCTCACCGTTCTCGTTGGTCAGCTTGCTCAGACGTCCGTAGGCATCATGATCGAACATGACCGAACGGTTATGCGCGTCCCAGCGCTGTTTGACCAGACCGCGAATGTCATAGGCATAGCGTGTGGTGCTGCCGGCAGGGTCTACGTGGGCAGTCAGATAACCACTTGCGCTGCGTTGGAATTGTTCGACGCGGCCGTCCGGAAGCTGACATTCCAGAAGCAGCGCCTGAGGGCCGTATCGGTAACGCACCGATTCACCTTCGGCATTGGTCTGCACCACCAGATTGCCAAACGCATCGTATTGATAACGCGTCGGATAACCCGAACAATCCACTTCTTCGACCAGTTGGCTCCACTCGTTCCAATGCAATGTTCTGGATTTTTCCGTCGCATCGATGATGCGCACCGGCTGTCCGAAACCGTCATAGACATAGCGCGTGCGGTTGCCCAGTGGATCGACTTCCTCAATGCAGTTGCCACGTTGGTCGTAGCGGTAATGCCAACTATTGCCCGCAGGGTCGGTTTCAACCTGAGGCAATGCCCAATGCGCAAGCCATTGTGTGCCACGGGTCCTGCCCAGCGGATCGGTCACTGTACTCAGGTTGCCGGAGTCGTCGTAACAGAAGCGCCATCTGCCGTTCTTTGGGTCAATCGCGCCTGCAAACTGGCGATCTTCGTTCCATTCGAATTCCCAGATACTGCCTGCGTTATCAACGTATCGGGTGATCTGATATTGCGGGTTCCAATGCCGAGTGCTGACGCGCATCAACCCATCGGTTACGCGTGTAATGCCCGCATCCAAGTCGTAGTCGAAGGTGTATTCATCGCCCGCATCTGTCCAGTGCCGACTGACGCGCCATTCCTGGCCGTCTGGTCCAGGTACTTGAGCCCATTGGTAGAAGCAACGCAGACCACTCGCCAATTGGTGCTCGACCATGCGTCTGCTGCTGTCGTAGGCAAAGCGTCGTAGGGTCGTGCCTTGTGCATCCAATACTTCGGCAAGATCGCCGTTGCTGTCATAGCGATAACTGACAAGTACGTCGCTGCGTGCATCGAAGTGGTCCTGGCGCAGGTATCGCCGCTCGATGTGGCTCACACGACGCGGATGCTGAGTTGTATAACTCAACTCGACGTGCATGAAATCATGGGTGTCACGCAAGCGGTGAAGCCTTCCCTGGGCATCGTAATCGAGAAAGATCCGCCCTTCATTGCGATCACCCAGCAGGTGCAAGCGCATCCGTGAGTTGTTCTGCGGGTCGATTTCGAACAGCCGATACAGACCGTCGATGCTCTCAATCAATACCGCGCCTTCACCGCTGCGTCTCACCGCAAGGCCTTCGCCCGGATCGAACGCTCCACCGGACAACGGGATATAACCGATCTCCAGGCGCCGTCCCTGCTCATCGATATAGAACAGGTTTTCGTCGGCATCTATTTCGACCGACACCTCATAGTCGACGCTCCAGCCTGCGCCGAAGAGGCCGTTGCGACGTGTATCGAGACTGTTGTAGAAACGTTGCCAATCGATAGGGAGCAGGCCGGGCAGAACAAAGTCCAACTCCTCCTCTTCGCCCAAGACCTTGGCCCCTGTCGCGCTGTGCACCGGATTGGGCGAGCCATTCATGGCGCCCTTGAGCGCAGAGGTGACCTTGGCGGTCCCATAAGAAATCGCGCCGCCCACCAACGCACTTCCGATCATGCACGGCAGTTTGGTCCAGAAACACTTCACATTGCCCCGCAATGCCATCACCACGGCAATCGCCAGCCCCACCCCCGGCGTTTTCCCGCTGCGAATCTCCTGCACCACGATGGTCTCGCCACCAATGCGCACATCCGGCGAAATCAGGCCCTCAGCCGTCCCAATCTTCGCATCGCAGGTACTGCGATCCCCGCTGCGTGCCGCCGGCTGACCATTGATGAATACCGAGCTGGAACCCTCGGCAATGAATTGCAGCGGCATCGGCGGGTGCTTGTTGCACCCCACGGTATCCAGCGGGCACGGCTCGGTGCCGGGCGCAGGCGAGGCGACGGTCGGGCGCCACATCTGCGAGAAAAACTCACCTGCCATATCCAGGAAGCTCGGCGCTGCCGGCTCGCTGGGCGCGACGGGCACAGCCGTCATCTTGCCGGCAGCGCGGGCAGCCTTTTTGCCATTGATGAACACGTTGTGCGAGCCGCTGGTGATGAACGCATCGATCACCGGCGGGAACACCCAGTTAGCGGCGGACTCGCACCAACTGGATATCTTCAGGTCCGCCCCCGTGAGGCCCGCGGTGATGCCGACGACCGCGCCCACTACCAACACCAATGCGACGCCACCAGTGGCAATGGTTGCACCGGTCGCGAGGAAAACCGCCCCGGCAACGGCCAGGCAGCCCACGGTAGTGATCGCCGCATAGGCGGCCACTTCCAGCACACCGCCGAGAATATCGGCCATCACCGAGGTGTGCAGCAGTGCGTCGCCTTCGCGGGCAGCCCAGAGATCGTCACTCATCGCTCAGGCTCGACTCAGGGCGTAGCAGTAAAATTGAGCGTGTTTTTCAGCGTTGCCCAATGAGCCGCCTCGACAGGGCCCAGGGGCTGGGTCTTGACGTAGCTCAGCGCAATCAGTTGGCGGGTGCCGGGTATCTGCATTGCCAGCTGATATTGGTAAATGTTGTCGCTGCCTTTGTTGAAACGGTTCTGTACTTCAAAGGCGTCAATGTCCTGCTTCGGCCCGACCTGGACCGCTTGTGCAGGGGAATAGCGCAGATCCTTGACCTGCTGCTCGAGTTTTTTCAGCTGGCCTTCGAAATTGCTTTGCAAGCTCTCGCCGTCCGCCAATGGGCTGCGGCTCACCACTAGGGTGGTGCCCAGCTTGGCGAACTTGAGGATATTGATCGAGGTGTCCTGTACCTCGGCATCGGGCAGGGTGAATTGGGCTTCGTTGATCAGGTAATTCATGATGAAGAAATCTCGTTATTGACCAGCGCCGGGCTTGCCGGGGAATTTTGATTCGACGGCGGACTTGATCGTGTCTTGCACGCCCTGGGCGCCGGGTGATGTGCCCTTGTCACTGCCCAGGTTGATGTCCAGTTTGCCCTTTGTCTGGATCTTGCTGCTGCCGGTGGAAAACAGGTTGAACGAGCCGCAGGTCAGGTTGATATCCCCGCCTGCCTTGAGCTCGATCACACTGTCACCGCACACCAGGCGAAGATTCTCGCCGGCTTCGATGGTGTAGTGCGTGGCGGCACTGTCGGACTTGGCGCCACCGACGATCACCGTGTCGTTGTTGCGCACCACCCGCAGGCGATTGCTGCCGATGGTCACCGTCTCGTTATGGCCAATACTCTTGTTGCGGTCATGCCCCACCGAGTGGCTTTCATCCACCTCCACCACGATGTCCTGATTGCGCTCGGCATGGATATACAACTGTTCCAGACCCTTCTTGTCCTCCATGCGGATTTCATTGAAGTTGGCCGGTGTGCCGCCCTTGCTCGATCGGCTTTTCATGCCGCTCTGGGTGGCGTTTTCCGGTAGGTCGTAAGGCACAGTCTGCTCGGCGTTGTACACCCGCCCGGTGATGATCGGCCGGTCGGGGTCACCTTCGAGGAAGCTGACGATCACTTCCTGGCCAATCCGTGGAATCTGCATCGAGCCCCAGTTCTTGCCGGCCCAGGATTGCGACACACGGATCCAGCACGAGCTGTTCTCGTTGGATTGGTCGTGGCGGTCCCAGTAGAAATGCACCTTCACGCGGCCGTACTGGTCGGTCCAGATTTCCTCGCCTTTGGGGCCCACCACCAATGCAGTCTGCGGGCCTTTGACGATAGGGCGATGGGTGTTGGCCAGTGGGCGGAAACTCTGTTGTGCATCGATGCAGGTCAGGCTGCTTTCGAATTGCGCCGAACCGGAGCCGCCTCCGCTCTCCAGGCTTTCCTGGACGATGTAGTAGCGACAGCCGACGATCAGGTATTCGCGGTTCTGATCCTGACGACTGAAGCCGGTGAGGCTGAACAGATGGCCCGACCCCAGGCCACGCGCATTGCCGGCGAACTCGATCTGCTCATGCAGGGTTTGCAGCGCTTCGATGCGGGTACGTGCGTAGTGTTCGCCATCGGCGCTTTGCACGTAGGTGCCGGGGTAGTCGTACAGCGGATAGTCGCCGCCGGTGTGCGGGCGCGGCATGGCCGAGCGCACGTCGATGCTCGCGCTGGGGCGCTGGAAGTCGTAGTCGTTGAGCTCCAGCGAACCCGGCTGCACCTCCTGCGCCAGGTGCCAGTTGTGCATATGGTCGCGTTCGCGTTGCTGCTCGTCCTTGGGGTAGTAGGGGATCGACCCGTAGCCCGGCACCGTGGTGTGGGCGCCATAGGCGTCGGCCAGCACCAGCACGTGGCGATCCTGTTCATGGCGAAAGAAATAATAGATGCCTTCTTGTTCCATCAGGCGGCTGACGAAATCGAAGCTGGTCTCGCGGTACTGCACGCAGTATTCCCACTCGCGATACGGTCGGCTCAGGGCGTCTTCGAAATCGGAAAAACCCAGGTCGCGGAACACCTGCTTGATGATCTGCGGGATGCTCAGGTTCTGGAAAATCCGGCAATCGGAGGTGCGGCTGAGCAACCACAGCCATGGGCGCAGGGTGACCTGGTAACTGGCGAACTGACCCTGGTCGATGTTCTGGCTGCAACGCGCGACGATGCCGTGAAAGTGCCGCTCGCCACCGTCCGCCAGTTGCAGGCCCACGCTTATGGGCTTGCCGAGCAACTGGTTGAGGTCGATGTTGGCGTCCAGGGACGTCAGTTGCAGCTCATAGTTGAACAGCCTGCCCAGCTCTTCACCGCCGCCCATTTCATTGAGCAACAGCACATCCGGCCCGAGAGGGCTGGTGATCTTGGCCAGGCGTGAGGCTTGGTTGAATAGCATTGGGCGTCCTGTAAAGGTCTTGATTACTGAAGGAACCGAATCCAATGTGGGAGCTGGCTTGCCTGCGATAGCAATTGAACATTCAACATTGATGTTGACTGATACACCGCTATCGCAGGCAAGCCAGCTCCCACATTTTGACCGTGTCCCGTCAGGTCAATCTGCGTCGCTGAAGTCGTAGTGCAATTCATTATCCCGACTGCTGATCCGCACCCCCGCCAGCGCCCTGCCTTCCAACATGCGCGTGAGGAACTCACGGCTCATGTCCGGCAGCAGGCTGTTGGTGAGGATAGTGTCGATCATGCGCCCGCCGCTTTCGGTTTCAGTGCAGCGCGAGACGATCAAATCGACCACTGCGTCGTCGTAGTCGAACGCGACTTTGTGGGTGCTCTCCACGCGCTTCTTGATGCGGTTCAGTTGCAGGCGGGTGATCGCCTTGAGCATCTCGTCGCTCAGCGGATAGTACGGAATGGTCACCAGGCGCCCGAGCAGTGCCGGTGGGAAAATCTCCAGCAACGGCTGGCGCAGGGCCTTGGCGATCTCTTCCGGCTCGGGGATGTTCGCCGGGTCTTTGCACACTTGGGAGATCAGCTCGGTCCCGGCGTTGGTAGTCAGCAGGATCAGGGTATTCTTGAAGTCGATCACCCGACCCTCACCATCCTCCATCACGCCCTTGTCGAACACCTGGAAGAAGATCTCATGCACGTCCGGGTGAGCTTTCTCTACCTCATCCAGCAGCACCACGCTGTAGGGTTTTCGCCGCACCGCTTCGGTCAGCACGCCGCCTTCGCCGTAGCCGATATAGCCCGGTGGCGCGCCCTTGAGGGTGGACACGGTGTGGGCTTCCTGGAACTCGCTCATGTTGATGGTGATGACGTTCTGCTCGCCGCCGTACATGGCTTCGGCCAGTGCCAGGGCGGTTTCGGTCTTGCCCACACCCGAGGTGCCGGCCAGCATGAACACGCCAATCGGCTTGCTCGGGTTGTCGAGGCCGGCGCGGGAAGTCTGGATGCGCTTGGCGATCATCTGCAGGGCGTGGTCCTGGCCGATGATGCGTTTTTTCAGGTGCTGGTCGAGGTTGAGCACGGTCTCCAGTTCGTTGCGCGCCATGCGGCCCACCGGGATGCCGGTCCAGTCGGCGACCACCGAGGCCACGGCCTGGTAATCCACGGTCGGCAGGATCAGCGGGGTTTCGCCTTGCAGGGCGGTGAGGCGTTGTTGCAGGTCGATCAGTTGCGTGCGGAGTTCATCGCTGCCGCTGTCTACGACGCCGGCCTTTTCGCGCAAGGTGGCACGGGTGGCGAGCAGTTCATCCACCAGGGCTTTCTCTTCGGCCCAACGGTTTTCCAGGGTCGCCAGGCGCTCGCGCTCGGTGCTCAACAGGGCTTCGCTGTTGCTCTGGCGCGTACCAATGGCAATGCCGATGGCCTGTTCGCGGGCGATGATTTGCAGCTCGGTTTCCAGCGCTTCGATGCGGCGACGGCTGTCGTCCACTTCGGCGGGCACTGCGTGCAGGCTGATGGCGACACGGGCGCAGGCGGTGTCCAGCAGGCTCACGGACTTGTCCGGCAACTGGCGCGCCGGGATGTAGCGGTGCGACAGCTTGACCGAGGCTTCCAGGGCTTCATCGAGGATCTGCACCTGGTGGTGTTTTTCCATGGTCGAGGCCACGCCGCGCATCATCAGCAGCGCCTTGTCTTCCGACGGCTCGGCAACCTGTACCACCTGGAAACGGCGGGTCAGCGCCGGGTCTTTCTCGATGTGTTTCTTGTACTCGGCCCAGGTCGTCGCGGCCACGGTGCGCAAGGTGCCACGGGCGAGAGCGGGCTTGAGCAGGTTGGCCGCGTCACCTGTACCGGCGGCACCACCGGCGCCCACCAGGGTATGGGCTTCGTCGATAAAAAGGATGATCGGCTTGGGCGACGCCTGCACGTCTTCAATGACCTGGCGCAGGCGCTGTTCGAACTCGCCTTTCATGCTGGCGCCGGCTTGCAGCAGGCCCACGTCGAGGCTGCGCAGTTCCACGTCTTTCAAGGCGGGTGGCACATCACCGGCGACAATGCGCAGGGCGAAACCTTCGACCACGGCGGTCTTGCCCACCCCGGCCTCACCGGTGAGGATCGGGTTGTTCTGGCGTCGACGCATGAGGATGTCTACCAGTTGGCGGATCTCTTCGTCACGGCCGACGATAGGGTCGAGCTTGCCGCTACGGGCCTGTTCGGTCAGGTCAACGGTGAAGCGCTTGAGCGCTTCCTGCTTGCCCATCGCACTCGGCGCCATCGCACCGCTGGCTTCACCCGGCACTGCACCGGCATTGAAACCATCGCTGGCGCTCAAGGCATTTTCCGGCGAGTCGCCGACATACTCGTCAAAGCGCTCGCTCAGGGCTTCGGCCTTGATTTTGTCGAATTCGGCGGACAAGCCCAGCAGCGCATGGCGCAGGCTCGGCGTTTTCAGAATGCCCAGCACCAGGTAACCGGTGCGCACCTGGCTTTCGCCAAACATCAGGCTGCCGTACACCCAGCCACGTTCCACCGCTTCTTCCACGTGGGAGGACAGGTCGGTGATGGAGGTCGAGCCGCGCGGCAGGCGGTCCAGGGCCTCGGTAAGGTCACGGGCCAGGCGCGCCGGCTCTACATTGAACTGGCGGATGATGCGGTGCAGGTCCGAGTCCTGCAATTGCAGTAACTGGTGAAACCAGTGGGCCAGCTCCACATACGGATTGCCCCGCAACTTGCAGAACACGGTGGCGGCTTCGATGGCTTTGTAGGCCACGCTGTTGAGTTTGCCGAACAGTGCGGCGCGACTGATTTCACCCATGCTCTGGATTCCTTGAGGTAGTGGCGTGATCGGCGTAATGCCGGGCCAGGATTAGGTCGTTGGCGTCATGCGCAGGTTGGCCGAGCCAGGTGTTGAAACCCAGGCGGAACTGGCCGTTGAGTTGCAGTGCCGGAACTTCGGGTTGTTGCAAAACCAGGTTCAGGTCCCAGTCCAGTTCATGGCCCAGGTACTCGGCCACCCAGGCCACCAGCTCGTTGAATGGCTGGCTGCCGGGCAGCATGCCCATGTAGTCGTCCAGCTTGAGCGGGCCCAGGCGGATACGGAATTTATGCTGGCGGTCCCACACAAAGCGGCCCAGGCAAAAATCCACGCCCAACTGGTTGGCGCTCACACCGACGCGGCTGCGCTCGGGTAATTCCAGCCATTGGCCGACGTATTCCTCGATCGCTACCGGCAGGCCGAAATACTCGCCAAGGATCGCCTTCAAGCCATCCGGGTAGCGGGTTTGCGCCGACAGGTGGCCGCTGTAGTGCAGCTTGGCGGTATCCGGGATAAGGCCCTGATTCTGCAGGCTTGGCATACCGCGGCCACTGAGGGCGGCGAGGCGTGCGGACCAGTAGTCATCGTCCGGCCGGTCGTGGCTGACCGTCGGACGCGCCTCGGCCCAGGCTCGGTAGAACAGCGTCAGCAAGCGATGGTGGAACACATCCAGGAACTGCTTGCTGGTGCTGTCGGCGTTATTGCGCTGACGCTCGCGCACGTACTCGGTGATATGCAGCGGCAGTGGGCCGTTGGGGCCGCCGAGGCCGAAGAAGAACTGCTCCAGCCGCGCCGGCTTGCCGTCGCCGCCGGGGTCGACCGACGCCAGCGTGGCCGGCGCGAAGGTGCAATCGGCCTGTTGCCCGAGGCGCAACGGGTCATCCGACAGGCGCAGGGAATGGCCCAGGCGCGGCAGGTCCGGCGATTCGCACTCGATACGCCGCAGCGCCTGGAAGAAGTCATATTCCCAGGGCTCCTGATGCATCGCATCCAGGGTACTCACAGGGTCGGACGCCGTCCGGGCTTGGCTTTCCATCGCATGATCTCGCCGCGTTCGGTGGTACGGATCACCGTCTCGGTAAAACTGTTGATCGACACATAGCGTGCCAGGAAGCGCTCCAACACCGCACCGAGCAGGAACACACCGGTGCCGCGAAACGCGTTTTCATCGAATTGCAGGGTGATTTCCAGGCCCCGGCCAAACACGATCGGCCCGGGCATCGGCAGGCGCCGGGTCACCGCCTTGCTGCTGACTTCGCGCAAGCCTTCGATCTGCAATTGCAGAGCGGCGTCGTTACTGTCGCCGTACAGGCGCAATAACTCACGCAGGGCGCCGGCACCCTGGCCCTGTTCGCTCAAAGACAGGTAATTGAGCGACAGCTGGCTGATCAGGCGCCAGGCCTTGGCATCGTGGGCATGGCTGGCGCGTGGGCGGCTGGGACCTGCGACGCAACGCACTGAAAGCACCGGAGCGCTGTCGGCCAGGGTGAAATCGGTCTTGCCGTTGCCCACGCTCATGAACAGCGGCAAGTCACGGTTGGTGCACAGCGCCGTGACGCCCAACTGGCGCAAATCATGGCCGTAGGGCGCCTGGCGGCTGTCCACCAGGCTGACGAAGGTTTCGCTGCCCACGTAGGTGGAGCGCGGGCCGTTGCGGCGCTGGTCGCTGGACAGCACGCGTGGCTCGCGGCGCACCGTGTAGTAAGCCTGGTCACGGCCATAACGCGACGGATCACGCACCGCATAGAAGGGTAAAAACGGCTGCTCCGGCCCGGTGCCGTGGCCGGTGATGCCGCTCAACGAGTGAATCTCGAAATCCATCGGCCGCGTGCGGTCGGCGATCACGTGGTGTTCGTTGACCCGGTCAGACAAGTGGATGCGGTCCACGCGTTTTGGGAACAGGTTGATCGCGGGGGTGCAGAAGGGCAAAAACTGCGCTGCGCCAACGCTGCCTTCCAGGCTCGGTTCGTGGCGGTCGAACAGCACAATCAGTTCCAGCTCCTGGCCGTCGCAACGCTTGACCGCCCGGCCCAGTTCGGCAAACTCGACGAACAGGAAGCGGTGGGGCAGGGCGAAGTATTCCTGCAACAGCCGGTAGCCCTGGAACGCCCGCGCCACTACCGGCATCGCCGCGTCGGCATCGTCAAACCCGCGGGAGCGCAACGCGTCTTGGGGCAAACGCTCAACCCAATCGCCGCCGGGTTGGCGTGCAAACACCGCGCAGGCATTGCCCAGCAGTTGTTCGTAGAGGCGGAATGGTTGCTCATCGGCGCCGCTGAGGTACAGCGGCAGGTTATCCAGCTCAAGGCTGCTGAACGGCAATTCGGCACCGGTGCGCAGGGTCAGGCGCAAACCCGCCTTGGCTTTCGGCTCGCTGGCGGCCAGGCGACCGAGCACGGCGGCGGGGTTGCCGAAGTATTCGGCGGCGCTGACCTGCAACGGCCACAGCGTTACTGGATGTGCGGTGCGGTACTCACAGCAGGTCTGGGTTTCGCGGCCCAGGGCGGCGCGCAGTACCGTGTCGCGGGGCAGGGGGAAACCGCTGGCCAGAGAGCCTTCATCCGGGTCGGTCTGCAACTGCACCACGGTCATCGACGGGGTGGGCGCCAGGTAGTGCGGGTAGGCGATTTCCAGCAGGTTGTGGGTGAAGGTCGGGTACTCGGCGTCGAGCTTGAGCTGCACCCGGGCCGTGAGGTAGGCAAAGCCTTCAAGCAAGCGTTCGACGTAGGGGTCGGCGCAGTCCATGCCGGACAGGGTCAGCCGACTGGCGATCTTCGGGTATTCCTTGGCGAACTCGGCGGCGCTTTCGCGCACGTGGTGCAGTTCCTGGTTGTACAGCTCCAGCAGGCGCGGATTCATGGGCGTCTCCGCTGGTCGGCATTGACCACGCGTACATGGCCCGACTCCAGGTCGAGGTCGGTTTGCAGCAGCAGGCGCAACGGCACTGGCTGTGCCCACAGGTCGCCTTCGATCTCGAAACTCAGGGCGTTGTGGTTCATCTCGCCATGGCCGACACGGGCTTTGACCCGCAGGGTGTGGCGCAGGATGCGTGGCTCGAAGGTGGCGATGGCCTGGTAGATCAGGGCTTCCAGGGCCTTGATGTCGACACTGGAAACGCTGTTGCCCGCCAGTGCCGGCAGGCCGTAATTGACCACCGAGGTACCGGCCGGGGTGTGCAGCGTCGCATCGGCATCAAGCAACGAGGTGGTGTTGAGCAGCCACGCCAGGTCACGCAGTACCGAGGCTTTCAATTGGGTCAGGGATAGCACGCGTTTGTCGGCGCTTTCCTTGGGATTGGTCGGGTCGTCGTCGGTCAGCCGGTCCAGCAGGGACGGTTGCAGACGGTCGCGGGAAGCGATTTCAGTTACCACCAAAGCAGCTCCACGGACGGGTTGCGAGAGGGACAAGATGCCTGTGGCCGTGGCGCGGGGTCACGGCCACAGGGGCTATCAGCGCTTGGTGTTGGAACGGATGTTCCAGCCAAACTTGATCGCGCCGCCGTCTTTGGTGCCGTCGGCTTTCTGCGGCTGGTAGTCGACCATCACTTGGGCGAAGTTCAGGGTCACGTTCTCGGTCAGGCGATCATCGGTGCCCGAGCCGCCGGTGCTCAGGGACGTGACCAGCACTTCTTCCAGGTTGATCACCATGTACTCGACCTGGCTTTCGCCACCGGCCTTGCGCACGGTCAGCTTGACCTTGTCGATGTGCTTGCCGCTGGCGCAGTGCATCATCAGGTTGGGCGAAGCCTTGTCGACGTACTTGGTCAGCGACAGGTCCTGGATATTCACCTTGCCCGCGCCGCCGCCACCGCCAACATGCATGTTGCCGGACTGGGCCATGCCCCAGCTCCAGTTCAATACGTCGATTTCGTCCTTGTGGGCCTTGTCCATGGACTCGCCCTTGATGTCGCCGATCTTGATGAAAATATCAACAGCCATGTTTTCTCCCTGTGTGGTCTCAGCCACGATGTTGGGTTACCGCCAATGGGGCAGTGCTTTTCTGGGGGAGCTGGCTTGCCTGCGATAGCATCACCGCGGTCTGGCTGGCAGACCGCGTCGCCTGCATCGCGGGCAAGCCCGGCTCCCACAGAAGAACCGGTTCAACAGTTACTTATGCACTCTTGGCAGAAGGCAGCTTCGATACCAGTCGCAACGACACCGTCAGCCCTTCAAGCTGGTAGTGCGGGCGCAGGTAGAACTTGGAGTTGTAATACCCCGGGTTGCCTTCGACTTCTTCCACGATCACTTCGGCAGCCGCCAATGGGTGCTGGGCCTTGGTGGTTTCGGTGGAGTGCGCAGGGTCGCCGTCGACGTAGTTGAGGATCCAGTCCTGCAACCAGCGCTGCATCTCGTCCTTCTCTTTGAAGGAGCCGACCTTGTCGCGCACGATGCACTTCAAGTAGTGGGCGAAACGGCAGGTGGCGAACAGGTACGGCAGACGTGCGGCCAGGTTGGCGTTGGCGGTGGCGTCCGGATCGTCGTATTCAGCCGGCTTCTGCAACGACTGGGCGCCGATGAACGCGGCGAAGTCGGTGTTTTTCTTGTGCAGCAGCGGCATGAAACCGTTCTTCGCCAGTTCCGCTTCACGGCGGTCGCTGATGGCGATTTCGGTCGGGCACTTCATGTCCACACCACCGTCATCGGTAGGGAAGGTGTGGGCCGGCAGGTTTTCCACTTCACCGCCAGACTCGATACCACGGATGCGCGAGCACCAGCCGTAGTGCTTGAACGAACGGTTGATGTTCACCGCCATCGCGTAGGCGGCGTTGGCCCAGGTGTACTTGGAGCTGTCGGCGCCGTCGGTGTTTTCTTCGAAGGCAAAGGCTTCCACCGGGTCGGTCTTGGCGCCATATGGCAGGCGCGCCAGGAAGCGCGGCATGGTCAGGCCGATGTAGCGCGAGTCTTCCGATTCACGCAGCGAACGCCAGCCGGCGTATTCCGGGGTGGTGAAAATCTTGGTCAGGTCGCGTGGGTTCGACAGTTCCTGCCAAGAGCCCATGCCCATTACGGTGGGCGATGCGGCCGCGATGAACGGCGAGTGCATGGCGGCGCAGACTTTCGACAGCTCGCCCAGCAGTTCCACGTCGGGTGGCGACTGGTCGAAGTAGTAATCGCCTACCAGGCAACCGTAAGGCTCGCCGCCGAACTGGCCGTATTCTTCTTCGTACATCTTCTTGAAGATCGGGCTCTGGTCCCACGCGGTGCCCTTGAATTTCTTCAAGGTCTTGTGCAGCTCCGGCTTGGAAATGTTGAGCACGCGAATCTTCAGTTGCTCGTCGCTCTCGGTGTTGTTGACCAGGTAGTGCAGGCCACGCCAGGCGCTTTCCAACTGTTGGAAATCCTGGTGGTGGATGATCTGGTTAACCTGGGCGGTGAGCTTGGCGTCGATGGCGGCGATGATCGATTCGATCGACTTGATCGCGTCGTTGGACACCAGGTCGGTTTGCGCCAGGGCTTGTTCGGCCAGGGTGCGCACCGCGGTTTCCACGGCTTCGCGGGCACGCTCGGTCTTGGGTTTGAATTCTTGCAGCAGCAGGTTGGCGAACTCGCTGGCTTCTTCGGTAGCACCCAGGATCTGGCTGCCTTCGCGGGCGGTATTGTCAGTCATGATTACTGCTCCCCTGCAGGCTTGGGCGCGCTGGCAAGTGCCTGAAGCAGTGCCGGGTCCTTGATCGCCTTCATGATGATTTCTTCAGCGCCGGTCTTGCCGTCCATGTAGGTCAGCAGGTTGGCCAACTGAGTGCGGGCTTCGAGCAACTGGTTCAGCGAGTCAACCTTGCGCGCTACGGCGGCCGGGCTGAAGTCGTCCATGCTTTCGAAGGTGATATCCAGGCTCAGGTTGCCTTCGCCGGTCAGCTCGTTGGGTACGTGGAACGCCACGCGTGGCTGCATGGCCTTGAGGCGTGAGTCGAAGTTGTCGACGTCCACTTCAAGGAACTTGCGGTCGGCCACGGGTGCCAGCGGCTCGGCGGGCTTGCCGGCGAGGTCGGCCATCACACCCATTACGAAGGGCAGCTGGACCTTTTTCTCGGCGCCGTAGAGCTCGACGTCGTACTCGATCTGCACTCGAGGCGCACGGTTGCGCGCGATGAATTTCTGAGAACTTTGCTTCGCCACGTTGCTGCTCCTGGTCGCTTGAGCGACGGTGTTGTTACTGCACGGTCCGGCGGCTTACTCGCTGTCCGGGCCGCGCAGGTTTTCAAATTGGGACATGCCGTCGGGAATCAGATTGCGCACAATGGCCGCGAAGTCGGCGTGCACCAGATTTTTCGCTCGGTTCAACAACACCGGCAGCGGGCTCGAAGGCTCGTGCCGAGTGTAGTACGCAAGGATTTTGTCGAGGCTGCGCAGCACATCATCGCGAGTAGCGATGTCGCCCGTCGGGCGAGGGGCTGCGGGCGCAGCGGCGAAATCGACCGAGGGGGCATTGTCTTCACTGACGGCCTCGGGTTCGCTGCTGCTGTCGGTGCCAGGCACCGCTTGATTGAGTATTTGCAGGGCCTGTTTGAGCGGTTGCTTCAAGGCGCTGAGGTCCACGCCCTGGGCGGAGCCGACCCGGTCATTGACCTGTTGCTCGATGGCTTCGCAGGCCGTACGCGCTGCGATCAACGCGTCGCGGGTGGCTTGCAGCAGCTCGGGGTCGCTGTCGAGGAATGCTGCGTTGAGCTGCTGGTTGCCCAGCTGCTCGTCGGCAAAATTCTGCAGGCCGCTGGCATTGAGCGCGGCGCGCAGGCTTACGGGCCCGAAGGTGCGTGAGCGTGTCAGGATGCTTTCGCGCAACAGGCGAATATTGGTGTCGCAGGTCAGGCCGGTCAGGGCGTTGATGCGCACGGTGGGGTCGTTGTCGTCGTCGGCATCCAGGCGTGGATGCACGTCGGCCCAGTATTCGCGCAGCAAGGCGTTGATCAGGCCAAGGACTTCAGCCAGCCCGGCCACGCCCTGCAAGGCGAGGGAGCTTTGCAGCAGGAAATGAGTGATGCGCAGGTCTTTGCTGCGCTGCAACAAGTCGAGGCTCTGCTGCTGGATGCTGCGCCACTCCGGCGGCTCGGCGGGCAGGATCGAGTCGCCCATGCTGCGTTCGGGCTGGCCCTTGGCATCACGTTCCAATTGCAGAAATTGCGCGTCATATTCCATGTCTTCGCCACAGGGCGAAGTTGCAGAAACGGCGGTGAGCAGCAACGGCACATCCACTGAATTCGATCTCCTTATCAGCCCGCTGGAAGGCGGGCAACGCATGCATTAGTTGCGCAATGAACTGTGCATGTTTTCTTGGTCATACAATCAGAGTGCCACTACTGCGCCATCACTGATGTTCAAGAAGTTGTGCATTTTTGGTGTAGTACTTATGCCTTGTCAAGGTAAGCTATTCGCCCTCTGTGACAGATGTGCGGTGTTTAACAACCTGCGCGACTGGCGGGTCGAAAGGCGTGCCCATGGAGGATTTTTGTCATGCAAGCCAGTTAAGATCAGCGATCATGCTGGTAAAAGCAGATTTTGGCGGTCGTTTTCGCGACCGCGGGCAAATCTTCAGGGAAGCGTGGCCCTTTGGGTAGACCGCGCGCGATGCATCAGCAAGGAGGCAAGATGTCGCTGTGTTTGACTATCACTAGTTATCACAAGATTACCCCAGGGCAATGCGCTGAAAAGTCCATGGATCAGGGCAGGATAGCTATTGGTCGCAGTTCGGATAATGACTGGGTATTGCCTGATCCTGAGCGTCTCGTCTCCTCCCAGCATTGCGTTATTCAATACAAAGATGGCCGTTATTACTTAACCGATAACAGCACCAATGGTGTGGAGTTGGTCAAGGCCGGTATTCGTATGCGCCGGGGTAACAGCGAGCCGCTGCAAGATGGCGAGTTGATCCGCATCGGCGATTACGAAATCCAGGCGCGCATCGACTTCAACGTGCAAGCCGTCGACAGCCAGCCGTTTGCCGGTGAGTCGCCAAACAGCTTCGAAGCGCTGATGGGCGCTGTGGCGAGTCCGCCTGCGCCTACGCCGATGATCGCGCCGCAATTCCACGGCGCCTCGTCGATGGAGACCCTGCCAGACCTGTTCGACTTCCTCAGCCCCACCGCCGTGCCGCCGCCCACCGTGGCGGACCATGTGCCATCCGAACAACACGATTTCCGCCCGCCGGCTCCGGTTGCTGTACCGCTAGTGGAGAAACCGGTGGTGCAAGGCGCTGTCATTCCTGAAGACTGGGACCTGTTTGGCGACGCGCCTGCGCCCGCGCCGGTCGCCAATGCCGCGCCTGCCCCGGCGCCGATTGCCCCAGCACCGATTGCTCCGCCGCCCGTGGTCGAGCCGGTTGCGCTCACCGTGGCCGACGCTGCGCAACCTACCGACCTGTTGCAAGCCTTCCTGCGTGGTGCCGGTCTCGACCAGTTGCGCCTGGACCAGGCCGACGCCAGCGCCCAGATGGAAAGCATCGGCCGCAGCTACCGGCTGATGGTCGAGGGCCTGATCGACGTATTGCGCGCCCGGGCTAGCCTCAAGGGCGAGTTCCGTATGCAGCAGACGATGATCCGCCCCGCCGAAAACAACCCGTTGAAATTCGCCCCGAATGCCGACGAAGCGTTACTGCTGCTGCTTCGTCATGGCAACCAGGCGTTTATGGCGCCGGACATCGCGGTACGGGACAGTTTCGACGATTTGCGCGCCCACCAGTTGGCCGTGATGGCCGGCGTGGAGGCGGCGATCAAACACCTGCTCACGCGCTTTGAACCGGCGCAGTTGGAGGAACGCATGGGCAAGCCCGGTGGCCTTTCGAGCATTTTCAACGGCTCGCGCCAGGCCCAGTACTGGCAGCAGTTTACCGAGCTCTACAGCAACATTTCGCGCGAGGCCCAGGAGGATTTCCAGGACCTGTTCGGTCGCGAATTCAGCCGGGCCTACGAAGAGCATAGCGCACGACAGCGACGCTAAAGCGCGTCGCACTTATGGATAAAACGGATAGCTAAACACGTCATTGAGGACGCAGGATGATTCCCAGGTTTTTACTCGCAGCTGCTACCGCGCTGCTGCTGACCGCGTGTGCAAACGATGCGGCCAAACCCGAAGCGGCTGCCGACACGCAAGCCAACAGCGCCGCCGTCGAGTTGCATTTCCACGCGATCGCCGGGCTTAACCCCGGCGCCAATGGCCAGGCTGCGCCGGTGCGGGTGCGTATTTTCGAACTGAAAAACGCCGCGACCTTTTCCCGCTCCGATTACTTCGCCCTGGCTGACCGTGCGCAATCCACCCTCGGCCTCGACCTGCTGGACCAGGACGAAGTGGTGGTGCAACCCGGCCAGCAATTGAGCATTCAGCGCGACCTCAACCCGGCCACGCGCCAGATCGGCGTGCTGGTGGGCTATCGCGAGTTGGACCGCGCGCAATGGCGCGCCGTGATCAACGTAGCGCCGCGCCAATCCAGCGAATACCAGATCAGCCTCGATGTGCGTGCCGTGCGCGCCGACGTCGTGGTTTCCCCCTCCAGCCCAGCCCAATAACAAGCAATCGGAGCCCCCATGTCCTGGAACAATCGCGTGGTCTGGTCGGAAGGCATGTTCATCGCAACGCAGCACTTCCAGCAGCATGACCGTTACCTGGAAAACCTAATCGACGCGCGCAGCCGTCCGTTGTCGGCAGGGGCCTGGGGTTTTTCCGAGTTGCTGATCGACCAGGGCCTGCTGGCCCAGGGCAAACTGGCGATCGTATCGGCCCGCGGCCTGTTGCCCGATGGCACGCCCTTCAATATCCCCCAGGATGATTTGGCGCCGAGCCCTTTGAGTATCGACGACAACCTGCGCGACGGCTTGGTGTACCTGGCCCTGCCGCTCAAGCGTGCCGGTGCGCGTGACACGGTTGAGGAAGGCGAAGCGCTGGAAGCTGCGCGTTATGTCAGCCAGGTGCGTGAAGTGCGTGACGACAACGCGCCGTTCGAAAACCGCGCCCCGGTGGCCGTGGGATCGCGGGCATTGCGCCTGCTGACGGCGCAGGACGGCATCAGCGACTATGCCGCGATTGGCCTGGTACGCATCAAGGAAAAACGCGCCGACCGTGCGCTGGTGCTCGACGACACCTACATCCCGCCGGTGCTGAATGTGACCGCAAGCAAACCGCTGACTGCGTTTCGCAGCGAACTGCTCGGCCTGCTGCACCAGCGCGGCGAAGCCCTGGCGGGGCGCGTGGTGGCCTCCGGCGCTGGCGGCGCTTCGGAGATTGCCGACTTCATGCTGCTGCAACTGGTCAATCGCGCCCAGCCGCTGATCCAGCATTTGAGCCAGTTGAGCCCGCTGCACCCGGAGCGCTTCTTCAGCGAGCTGGTGAGCCTGGCCGGTGAATTTTCGACCTTCTCCACTTCAGGTCGCCGCCCTCAGGAATACCCGCAATACCAGCACGATGACCTGGCGCTGAGCTTCACTCCGGTGATGGCGGCCCTGCGTGAAGCGCTGTCGATGCTGATCGACAGCAAGGCCACGCCGATCCCGATTGTGGAGAAGGCCTACGGTATCCACGTGGCGATGCTGGCCGACAAGACCCTGCTCGACAACGCCAGTTTCATCCTCGTGGTGCGTGCCGATGTGCCCGGCGAAACCCTGCGCGCACGCTTCGGCCAGCAGAGCAAAGTCGGTTCGGTGGAGCACATTCGCGACATGGTCAACCTGCAACTGCCAGGCATTGGCTTGCTGCCGTTACCGGTGGCGCCGCGCCAATTGCCGTACCACGCCGGTAGTACCTACTACGAGCTGGACCGAGGCAGCGAGCACTGGCAGCAGTTGAGCAATTCCGGCGGCTTTGCCTTCCACATCGCCGGGCAGTTCCCGGGCTTGAACCTGGCCTTCTGGGCGATCCGAGGATAATCCGCGATGCATCCCAATGACGATGACCGCACCCAGTTCATGCCGCGCCCGGGTGGCCGAGCGCCGGAGCCTGCACGCGCAGAACCGGCGCCGCTGTCGATGCCGGCTGCGCCGATCCTCACTGGCAAGAGCCACGGCCTGAACCCGCTGGAAAGCGCCGCCGGCCCTTTACTGGCGTTGCTGACGCGGCTGCGCAACACCATCGCCCACCCGGCGCCAGCCAGCCTGCGGGCGCAGTTGTTGGCCTATCTGCGCCAGTTCGAAGAACGCGCCGAAGCGGCTGGTGTGGCGCGCAACGAAGTGCTGCTGGCCCGTTACGCGCTGTGCACCGCCCTGGATGAAGCGGTGTTGAGCACGCCGTGGGGCAGCACCAGTGATTGGGGCAAGCAAAGCCTGCTGATCACCGTGCACAACGAAGCCTGGGGCGGTGAAAAGGTCTTCCAGTTGCTCGACCACTGCCTGCAAAGCCCACGGGAACGCCTGTACCTGTTGGAGCTGTTGTACCTGTGCATGTGCCTGGGTTTCGAAGGCCGCTACCGCGTGATGACCGACGGTCGCAGCCAATTGGAAGCCTTGCGCGAGCGCACCGCCGCAGCGATTCGCAGTGCCCGTGGCGAACACGAGCGTGAGCTGTCGCCGCACTGGCGCGGCGTGACCGTGGCCCGTGATCGCCTGGCGCAATTCATGCCGCCGTGGATCGCTGTGGCGATTGGTCTAGCGCTATTGCTGGCGTTGTTGTTTGGCCTGCGCATGAAACTGGCCTCGGACGCCGAGCCGGTGTTCAAGAATATCCATGCCCTGGGCGAGATCCCGGTACAGGCCATCGACCGTCCGGTGGCGCAGCCAAAAGTGATCGAGCGGCCGCGCCTGGCCGGCTTCCTGGCCGAAGACATCAAGGCCGGTCGCGTGGCCGTGGAAGACAAGGTTGACCGTTCGGTGGTGACCATTCGTGGCGATGAGCTGTTCGCCTCCGCCAGCTCCAGCATTGTCGATGCTTACCAGCCGCTGATGCTGCGCATCGCTGATGCCATTCGCAAGGTCAAGGGCCAGGTGCGTGTCACCGGCCATAGCGACAACCGCCCGATCGCCACGCTGCGCTTCCCGTCGAACTGGGCGCTGTCCGAAGCCAGGGCCAAGTCGGTGCTGGAGATCCTCGCGGCCAAGACCGGCCAGGCTGATCGCTTCAGCGCCGAAGGCCGTAGCGACACCGAGCCGCTGGCGAGCAACGGGACTGCCGAAGGCCGTGCCCGCAATCGTCGGGTTGAAATCACCGTACTGGCGGAGGGCGTCGAGTGAAGGCGTTTTTCAGTTTCATGATTCGCTGGGTAATCCCCGTTCTGGGCCTGATTGCCCTGAGCCTGATCATCTGGTTTGTCGGGCCGTTGCTCGACGTGTTGATGCCCGAGGGGCGACGTTGGGCGCTGATCATTCTGGTATTTGCGCTGTGGCTCGTCTACCGCGTGTTCCGTATCATCCAGGCCCGCCGCCAGGCCGCCGAGGTGATGCGCAGCCTGGCCGCCGAAACCCCGGCTGATCCCAACAGTGTTGCCACTGCCGAAGAGTTGTCGACCTTGCGCCAGCGCATGGATGAAGCCCTGACGCTGCTGAAAAAAGCCAAGCTCGGCGGTGACGAACGCCGCAACCTTTACGAGCTGCCGTGGTACGTGATCATTGGCCCGCCGGGTTCGGGCAAGACCACCGCACTGGTCAATTCCGGGCTGCATTTTCCGCTGGCGGCGCAGTTGGGCGCCGGTGCCGTGCGCGGCGTCGGTGGTACGCGTAACTGCGACTGGTGGTTTACCGATCAGGCCGTTTTGCTCGATACCGCGGGCCGCTACACCACCCAGGACAGCAACTCGACGGTGGATAAAGCCGCGTGGCTGGGCTTTCTTGACCTGCTGAAAAAGCAACGTTCGCGCCGACCCATCGATGGTGCGTTTATCGCCATCAGCCTGTCGGATTTGCTGCTGGGCACAGACGCCGAGCGCGCCGCCCATGCCGCCGCGATTCGTCTGCGTATCCAGGAGCTGTACACCCAGTTGGGCGTGCGTTTCCCCATCTACCTGATGCTCACCAAGCTCGACCTGGTGCCGGGCTTCATGGAGTTCTTCGACAACCTGAGCAAGGAAGAGCGCGCCCAGGTATGGGGCATGACCTTCGCCCTGGACGACGGCAAGCACAGCGACAGCCCGTTGGCGCACCTGCAAAGCGAATTCGCCGGGCTGGAGCAGCGCCTCAACGAACGCCTGGTCGAGCGCCTGCAACAGGAACGCGACCCGGCGCGCCGCGACCTGATCTACGGTTTCCCGCAGCAGTTCGGCGCGTTGAAGGACTGTCTGCAAAGCTTCCTTGAAGGTGTGTTCAAGCCCAACGCCTTTGAAGAGCGCGTGTTGCTGCGTGGTGTGTATTTCACCAGCGGCACCCAGGAAGGCAGCCCGATTGACCGCCTGATCGGCGCCATGGCCCAGAGCATGAACCTGGACCGCCAGCACCTGGCGCGTCAGAGCGGCACCGGGCGCAGTTACTTCATCGAAAAACTCTTCACCGCTGTGGCCTTTGCCGAGCGTGGTTTGGTGGGTGTGAACCCAAAGGTCGAACGGCGCCGCAAGTGGATTGCACGTGGTGTGCTGGCGGCCACCGTTGCGCTGGTCGTGGTGGTCAGCAGCCTGTGGTGGGTGAGTTATCGCGCCAACCAGGCGTATATCGCCCAGGTCGATCAGAAAGTTGCGCCCCTGGGCCAGACCGTGCAGAACCTGAGCCCGGCACAACGCGAAGTGCTCGCGGTGCTACCACTGCTGAACGCGGTGAAGAACCTCGCGGGGGATTCGCCGAGCTGGTCCGAAGGGCTGGGGCTGTATCAGGGCGATATGCTTGAAGCCGAATCCGCCAGTGTCTACCGCAAGCTGTTGATCGCCGTGTTCGCGCCACGTTTGGTGACGCGCATCGAAGAGCAACTGCACGGCGGCGGTAACTCCGACTTCCTCTACGAGGGCCTCAAGGCCTACCTGATGCTCGCCGACACCGAGCATTACGATCCGGACTTTATCAAGGCCTGGATCGCCCTGGACTGGGACCGCAACCTGCCCCGCGACCTTCCGGCCGATCAGCGTCAGGCGCTGGCCGGGCACCTGCAAGCGCTGTTCGAACGGCACCCGCCGAGTGCTCGCCTGGACCCACGCTTGATCGATGACCTGCGACGCCAGTTGCAGCAACTGCCGGTGGCCCAGCGCGTGTATGACCGGGTCAAGCGCCAGAAACTGCCCGAAGGCATCCCGGACTTTCGTCTCAACGAAGCCGCTGGACGTGACGCCGCGCTGGTGTTCAGCCGCAAAAGCGGCAAGCCGTTGGGTGAGCCGTTGAGTGGCTTCTTCACTGCCAAGGGCTATCGTCAGGCGTTCTTGCTGAGCAGCCTGAACCAGACCGGCACCCTGGCCGAGGAACAATGGGTGCTGGGCCACGAACAGGCCGATCAGCAGAACGTGGTGAGCCTGGCCGCGGATGTGCGTCGCTTGTACTTCCAGGACTACCAGCGTCAGTGGGATGCACTGCTTGCCGACATCGACTTTGTGCCGATCACCAGCGTGGCCCAGGCCGCCGACGTGCTGCGGGTGATTTCCGGCCCGACCTCGCCGCTGAAAAAGCTGCTGGTGGCGGTCGCCAGGGAAACCGACCTGCAAGCCGAAGAGCGCCAGTTGGCGGCCAAGGGTGTACCGGTGGAAGGTGGCGTCGACAAGCTCAAAGAGCGCCTTGGCAGCTTGCTTGGCCAGGAGCAACCGACGGCGAATGCCCCGGCAGCGTCGGAGGATCCGGTGACCGCGCACTTTGCCGAACTCAACAGCATCGTCAGCAAAAACGAAGGCGAACCGGCGGCCATCGACGGCCTGCTGTCGGACATGAATGCGCTGTATGTGCAGGTCAGCGCCATGGTCGGCGCCAGCGGTGATGCACTGCTCGGCGAGGCCAAGAACCAGGCGGCGGCTGCGGCCACGCGGGTCAGCCTGAATGCCGAGCGTCAGCCGCCGCTGGTGCAGGGCATGGTCAAGTCGGTGGTCAATTCCACCACCAACAGCATGATGGGCGGGGTACGCAACCAACTGAACGCGGCCTGGGTCAGCGAAGTGGTCAACGTGTATCGCCAGTCGTTGGCCGGTCGCTATCCGATGTCGCCGGGCAGTGCGCGGGACGCCACCCTGGATGACTTCGGCCAGTTCTTCGGCGTGGGCGGGGTGATGGACAACTACTTCCGCAAATACCTGCAGCCGTATGTGGATACATCGGCACAGACCTGGCGCTGGCAACCGGGCGCGGCGCAGAAGCTGGGGATTGCCCCGGGCGTGCTGCAAACCTTCCAGCGGGCGGCGACAATTCGCGATGCGTTCTTCAGGTCCGGGGGTACCCAGCCCATCGTGCGTTTCGAGCTCAAGCCGGTGTCGATGGACCCGACCATCACCCAGTTTCTGCTTGATCTGGATGGCCAGCAGTTGAGCTACGACCACGGCCCGAGCCGCCCGGTGGCGATGCAATGGCCGAACCCCGGCAGCATCGGCGTGGTGCGTATTTCCATCATGCCGCCGTCGGCCAGTGGTCGCTCCGGCATCACGCTGGACGGCCCGTGGGCCTGGTTCCGTCTGCTGGAGCAATCGGATCTCACCGCGGGCAATTCGCCGGACCGCTTCAACCTGCGCCTGCGGGTCGATGGTGCGAGCATCGCCTACGAGCTGCGCGCCAACAGTGCCTTCAACCCGTTCAAGAGCCGCGTGCTCAGCGGTTTCAGCCTGCCGGAGCGGCTATGACGACTGTGGGTTTCTACGGCAAGTTGGCCAGTCGCGGGGATTTTGTCAGCCGCGCCTTGCCCCAGAGTTTTATCGGCCCGTGGGACAGCTGGCTGGCGGCGGGTTTGCTCGCCAGCCAGAACAGCCTGGGCGGTGACTGGCTCAACGTGTACCTGGTCAGCCCGTTGTGGCGCTTTGTACTGGCGCCGGGCGTATGCGGGCCCGATGCCGCGGCGGGCGTGGTGATGCCGAGCATTGATCGGGTCGGGCGGTATTTTCCGCTGGCCGTGGTCACCTTGCTGGATCACGACACCAACCCCGCCTCCCTGGTGGGCGGGCCGGACGCCTGGTTCGAGCAGGCCGAAGAGCTGTTGCTCAGCACCCTGGACAGTGGCGCTACCTTCGAAAGTTTCAACGCGGGTCTCGACGCCCTGGGCTTTCCTGCGAGTGAGCCGCGTGCGGTCGACAGCCGTTTCGCCGGCCTGCAGCGCGTGGCCGTTACGGTGCCCCATCAGCGCATGACCGCACTGGCCGAACAGGCGTGCGAGGGCGCGAGCCTGTGGTGGGGCCGTGGTTCGCAACGTATTTCACCTGGTTTATTACGGTGCCAGGGCTTGCCTGCCGCCGATGATTTTGCGCAGTTTTTGCTCGGACAAGAAGGTGTGGTGTAGATGGGCGCGACGTACAAATCCGCGAGCAAAAGCCATGTGGGCATGGTTCGCCAAGTCAACGAAGATGCCTTTCTGGACCTGCCGGAAAACCGCCTGTGGGTGGTGGCCGATGGCATGGGCGGGCACGCCGCGGGGGACTATGTCAGCAGCTTGATCGTCGACAGCCTGCGCCATGTGCCGCTGGGCCGCTCCCTCGACGAATACACCGCGGCGCTGCGCAATGACCTGCTGCGCATCAACACCGCTGTACGCGAAGAAACCGCCAACCGTGGCGTGACCATGATGGGCAGTACGGTAGTGGTATTTGCCGCCCGTGGCTTGCGCGGTGTGTGCCTGTGGGCCGGCGACAGTCGCTTGTATCGCCTGCGTGACGGCGTGCTGGAAAGCATCTCCCGCGACCACAGCTACGTGCAGGACCTGCAAGACAGCGGCTTGCTCAGCGAAGCTGACGCCCGCACTCATCCGCGCTCCAATATCGTCACCCGCGCTGTCGGCGTGGAAGCGCAACTGGACGTGGCGTCGGTCGAACTGTTGATTGCTCCCGGCGACAGCTACCTGTTGTGCAGCGACGGCCTGAACAAGACCGTCGAAGACCGCGAAATCCGCGACGTGCTCAGCCATGACGCACCGGATGAAATCGTGCGCAGCCTGGTGCACCTGGGGCTCAATCGCGGCGCACCGGACAACATCACCACCCTCGTCGTGAAGGTTTCGTCATGAACATTGTCATTCCAGGTTATGACATCGAAGGCGAGATCGGCGAAGGCGCCATGGCCAGCGTGTACCTGGCGACCCAGCGTTCGCTGGAGCGCAAGGTAGCGTTGAAGGTGATGGCCGCGGCGCTGGCGGCCGATCCGAGTTTCTGCGAGCGCTTCCTGCGTGAGGGCAAGACCCTGGCGCGCCTTTCGCACCCGCACACGGTGACTATCCATGACATCGGCAACGTCGGTGAGCTGTATTACATGGCCATGGAATACCTGCCCAACGGCACGCTCAAGGAGCGCATCGCTGCCGGCCTGACGCCGGAGCAGGGGGTGACGCTGATCCGTCAGATCGCCTCGGCGCTGGGTTATGCCCATGCCCAGGGCTTGGTGCACCGCGACGTCAAACCGGCGAATATTCTGTTCCGCGCCGATGGCACCGCAGTACTTTCCGACTTTGGTATCGCCAAGTCGCTGGACGACCGCACCCAATTCACCCAGGCCGGGTTTGCCGTGGGTACACCCAGCTACATGAGCCCCGAGCAGGCGCGGGGCCAGGAGATCGACGGGCGCGCCGATCTCTACGCACTCGGTGTGGTGCTGTATGAAATCCTCGTCGGCAAGCTGCCCTATAGCGGCACCGATGCGCTTTCCACTGCGCTGGCGCACCTGACTGAGCCGTTGCCGGAATTGCCTGTGCATCACGGGCGTTACCAGGGTGTGCTGCGCAAGTTGTTGGCCAAAGACCCGGCGCAGCGTTATCCGGATGCGGCAGCGTTGTTGTTGGCGCTGGATCAACTGCCGGCGGATGAATCGGACGCCACGCTGGTACGGCCGCTGCCGATTCCATTGAGCTTTGATCTGGCAGGCATGACCCCCGTCACCATCGACATTCCGACTGATAAACCGCAGCCGCAGCCAATAGTGCGCCAACCGGTGGTAACGCCGACCCAGCACAGTGCCCCCTCCGAGCAGCACCGTGGTCCGGTATTGGCCTTGGCCGCCGTGGCGGTCGCCGTCGCGTTGGCCATTGGTGGCGCCAGCTACTGGTGGTTGAGTGGCAGCGATGAACCGGCTCAGCCGCCAGCCGCCGTGGTGCCCACGGTGACGCCACCGGTGGCTGTCGCTGCAGTGGATGGCGGTCAACGCCCGTTGCTGATGGCGGGCAAGAAGACCCTGTTCCAGCGCGTACTCAGCAAGCCCGGCGCCCAGCTTTCAGCAGACGCGGGCAGCACGCCGGGTAAGGCGTTGCCGGCGTTTTCCGTGCTCTACGTGTACCAGCGCAAGGAAGTGGATGGCAGCCCGTGGGTACGCGTGGGCGCCGCCACCGATGGGCGCAGCGACGGTTGGTTGCCGGCCGCCCAGGTCAGCGACTGGAAACAAAGCCTGGTGCTCAAGTTCACCGAGCGCTCGGGGCGTGCGCCCGTGATGTTCCTGCGCCAATCCGGCGAGGTGGAGAAACTGTTGGCCGATCCTGCTGCCGCGAAAAGCGTGCTGACCAAGGCGCAGAACAACCCTGAGGACAACCAGCAAGTCCTGGCCCTTGAGCCGACAGCCAGCGCGGTGCCGCAAAACCAGTTCTACCTGTTGCCGATTTTCGACTCAAAAGAGAGCTTCGACGAAAACGGCCAGCCGGTGCAGTTGCTCAACGTGGCCTCCATCGACCCAGGCCGCAGCGCGGCTGCCAAACCGGCAACCCCGACGCTCAGCGCCAATGCCGATGCATTCCGCACCGCCGTGGTGCTGGTGGTGGATACCACGGTGTCGATGCAGCCCTACATCGACCAGATCCGCGACGTGGTACACGAGCTGCAAACCCGTATCGCCGAGCGCGGCGAACTGGACAGCGTCAGCTTCGGCCTGGTCGGCTTTCGCAGCAGCATCAAGAAAACCCCTGGCCTTGAGTACGTCGCCAAGACCCTGATCAGCCTCGACCAGGGGCGCGATCCGCAGCGCTTCCTCGATATGGCGCGCCAGGTCAAAGCCTCAACCGTCTCCAGCCATTCCTTCAACGAAGATGCGTTTGCCGGGGTGATGCAAGCGGTGGATGGCATGGACTGGTCGGGCTATGGCGGGCGCATCATCCTGCTGGTCACCGACGCGGGTGCGCTGCGCAAGAACGACCCTTTCGCCGCTACCCAGATGAACGAAGCCGAAGTGCGTCAGGCCGCACTCGGCAAGCAGATCAAGATCTACGCGCTGCACCTGCGCACCGATGTCGGCAAGAAAACCCACGCCGGTGCCGAGAGCCAGTACCGCATCCTCACCGCCGACGCCAATCCGCAGATCGGTGACCTGTACACGCCAGTGCCGGGAGGCGATGTGCGCAAGCTGGGTGAGCGCGTCGATGAGATCGGTACAGTGTTCGCCGACCTGGTGCATCAGGTGCGCAACAACACGCCGCAACCGGTGCCGCTGCTCGGTTCGGCGCCAAGTCTGGCGGACAAATCCACCGCGGTCGGTTATGCCATGCACATGGACTTCCTCGGGCGCAAAACCGCCAGCCAGGCGCCGCAACTGGTCAGCGCCTGGACCGCCGACCGCGACCTGACCAACCCGGCACTGCCAGCGTTCCAGGTGTGCGTGATGCTGACCAAGCTGCAACTCAATGACCTGCAACAGTCGCTGAAGTTGGTCGTGGATGCGGCGCGCAAAACCCAAAGCTCGCCCAAGGATTTCTTCCAGGAAATCGCCAGCGCCTCGGCCTACATGAGCCGAGACCCCCAAGCCCTGCGCAAGGGCGGTAACCTGGCCGACGGTGGTCTGCTCGGTGAATACCTGGAGGGCCTGCCGTACCGCAGCAAGTCGCTGAACATGACCCAGGATTTGTGGTTGTCGTTGAGCGTGGCCGAGCAGGAAGACTTTATCGACGAGCTGGATTCGAAAATCCGCCTGTATGAAACCTTCCATAACGACGTGGCCAACTGGGTCCGTTTCGGCGACGCCGAACCGGGTGATGCGTTGTACCGCGTGCCGCTGTCGACGCTGCCGTAATGTTGAACCTGAGCGCAGTGCACAAGAGCCGGGGCGTTGGTAGCCAGCGCTACAGCCTGGTGATTCCGGCGTTGCACCTGCAAGCGGGCGAACAACTGGCGATTGTCGGCCCCAGTGGTTGCGGCAAAAGCACGTTGCTGGATCTGCTGGCGCTGGTGTTGGCGCCGGATCAGGTCGGGCAGTTTGCGTTCAACCAGCAGGACATCGGCGCGCTGTGGCGTGCCGACCGGCAATCCGCCTTGGCCGCGTTGCGCAGCCAGCACTTGGGCTATGTGCCGCAAACCGGTGGGCTGCTGGGATTTCTGGATGTGCGCGGAAATATCACGTTGTCCCGGCAATTGCTGGGCTTGAAGGACGACGGCAGCGTGGCGCGTCTGGCCGAGCAGTTGCAGGTCAGCGATCAGTTGGCCAAGCGCCCGGCGGCGTTGTCGGTGGGCCAGCGCCAGCGCGTGAGTTGTGCCCGCGCCCTGGCCCATGCGCCGCAACTGGTGCTGGCGGATGAGCCGACCGCTTCCCTCGACCCGCTCAACGCCGAGCGGGTGATGCAGGCGCTGCTGGCCCGGGCCCGTGAACAGCGGGCGGCCTGTGTGATCGCCACCCATGACGAACCCCTGGCCCGCGCCAGTGGCTTGCAGGTGCGGCGTATCGGTTGCCGTCGCGATGCTGACGGCGGCGTCACCGCAACCCTCGGGGAGGCGTGCTGATGCGCATCGGTCTGCTTGCCTCACTCGCCTGGCAGGACTATCGCAACGACGGTTGGCTGTCGGCCTGTTCGGTGCTGGCGCTGGTAGCGGTTATCGCGCCATTGCTGGTGTTATTCGGCCTGAAATTTGGACTGGTTAGCAGTTTGACCGAACGCTTGGAGACCGATCCGGCTACCCGTGAAATTATCCCGTTAGGCGGTGGCCGATTCAGCGCAGCGTTTATCGAGCAGTTGGGGCAGCGCAGCGATGTGGCGTTTGCTTTGCCGCGCACACGGCAGATTGCGGCAACGGCCCAAGTGGGCGCGCTGACCCTGGAAATGTTGCCAACCGCAGCGGGTGATCCGTTGTTGGCAGGCTTACCGATGCCTCACGGTTTGGATCAGATTGTGCTCAGCCATACCGCTGCCGAAAAGCTTGCAGCAAGGCCCGGAGACTGGCTGGAAACCAGCTTTGCGCGGCAAGTGGCGGGGCGCGTCGAGGCCCAGCGCACGCGGTTGCAAGTGCTGGCGGTGTTGCCGTTGGAAGCATTTGCCCGTGATGGACTGTTGACTGATTTAGCGCTGCTGGAAGCGGCGGAAGATTATCGCGATGGCCGTGCGGTGCCGGCGTTGCATTGGGACGGCGAGGTGGCGGGCGTGAGCGAACAGCGTATCTATCCGGCGTTTCGCCTGTATGCGCGCAGCCTCAGTGATGTGGAACCGCTGCGGGTGTATTTCGCCGGGCAGAACCTGCTGGTGTCGACCCAGGCGCACACTATCGCCCAGGTGCAGTCGTTGAGCCGCAACCTGTCGATTGTGTTCTGGATCATCGCCGGGTTGGCCCTGGCCGGAGCCTTTGCGGCGATTTTTGCCGGCGCGTTGGCGGCGGTCGCGCGCAAGCGCCGGGAATTGTCAGTGTTGCGCCTGCTTGGGTTTTCCACCGGCGCGCTGTTGCTGTTTGTGCTGTTGCAGGCGCTGTACAGCGCCGGTTTTGCGGGCTTGCTCAGTGTCGGGCTTTATGGCCTGGCCGAAGCGGGTTTGAATCAACTCTTCGTGCAGGTGCCGGGCGAGTACGCCAGCCATCTGTTGGCGCGTCACTACGGCCTGGCCCTGGCTGCCGTGCTCGGCGTCAGCGCCGTGGCGGCGGCCTGTGGGGGGTGGCGGGTGGCGCGTATCCAGGCTTCTGAAGGAATCAGAGATGTATAAGTTACTGGGCGCCTGCGTGGCGCTGAGCCTGGCCTCGCTGGCCTGGGCGGATGAGGCAAGCGACAAGCTCGACAATCCCAAACCGTTGCCGGACGACGTGAGCCTGCCGCTGCCGTGCGAAGGCAACATGGTGTTCCGCTACGCCTACGTGCTGGCCCAGGGCACCCTGGATGACCGCGAAGTCAGCCTCGGCTACCCCTTTGCCGAAGGCGAGGCCGGTTACCAGCAGTCGTTTATTTCCGGTTACCGCCGCGACTTCATCAACGGCCAGTTCACCCTCAAGGACTTGCCCAAGGCCTGGAACAAGGTCATCGCGCCGCTGATGCCAAAGACCGACGCCAAGACCCCACTCAAGCCCATGCTGTACTTCATCGGCAAGTACGAAGTGACCGCACGCCAATACGCCCAGGTGATGGGCCAGGCGCAATCCCTGGCCAGCGGTGAACCGGCACCGGCGTGTGACGCGCCCACCGGCATGGCCGGGCGGTTGCCCAAGGTGAAGCTGTCGCGTTTTGAAGCCGAGCGTTTTTCGGCGGTGTACAGCGCCTGGCTGATGAAATACCACCGCGAGTTGTTGCCGGTGAGCGGGCGTGGCGCCTCGGCCGAAGACGGCGGCCTGGGCTTTGTGCGCCTGCCTACCGAGGTTGAGTGGGAGTACGCCGCACGCGGCGGCCAGGCGGTTAGCCGTCAGGACCTGGAAGGCCGCTTGTATCCACGGCGCGCCGAGGGCAGCGAAAGCGATGGCCCGCTGGCTGATTACGCGGTGTTCAACCAGGTCGCTGGCGGCACCGGTCAGGCGGCACGGCTGATGCCCATCGGCACCAAATTGCCCAACCCCATCGGCCTGTTCGACGTGATCGGCAACGCTGCGGAAATGGTCCAGGAATCGTTCCAGCTGGTACATGCCGGCCGACGCCAGGGCACCTATGGCGGCTTTGTGGTCAAGGGCGGCAATTACCTGGAAGGCGAGGGCACCTTGTTCACCGGTATGCGCCGCGAATACCCATTGTTTGCGGCCGATGGCACTGAGCAAAGCAACGAGACCACCGGCTTTCGCGTGGCGATTGGCGCACTGTCGGCACCGCGCTCGCGTTACAAGGAATTGTTTGCCCAATGGCAGAAGGAAGGGCGCCTGGCCTCATTGACTGACGCCATCGACGACGCCCAGGACCCGACCAAGCGCCTGGACAGCATCATCGCCGCCAGCGTCGACCCCAAGCTGCAAGCCGAGCTGGGCCTGGTCAACGAAGAGCTCAAGCGCAACGTTTCGCTGATCGCCCAGCAGCGCGAAGAGGCCGCGGGCAACCTGATCCAGTCGGCGGCGTTGGTGGCCGAGACCATCAGCAACTACAACATTCGCCTGGCCAACCTGCAGAAGAGTCGCCAGCAGGCCGTGGACAGCAAGGACGAAGCCAGCGCGCAGCTGTTCGCCACCGCCATTGCCAATGGACGCAGCGCTCTGGACGGCGCGGTGGCGATTTATATCGACAACCTGGCCACCGGCACGCGCTACACCGATGCGGTGATCCAGGCGCAGTTTCAACGGGTCAAGGAAGAGTTGGATCGCAAGCCAGTGCTCGGCAAGAGCCTGGTGACGCGCGCAACACTGTTCGTTCGCCATGTCGGCAACTACCGCAAGCAACAGCGGGCCGACCCGGCAACGATCTTGAAGGAATTGCTCGCAGCGAGCGGTCAGCGGTCTTGATCGTTGGCTGTCTAGCGAGCTTGGAAGGGACTCAGGCGGCGGTGGGCCGTGCTGGGCAAGTCAAACTTAACAGAGATCACATCTATGCTTTTTTCCCGTAAGTCGGTTTCCAAGCGTCACCTGCTGCTGATCGCGGCCGGTTTCAGCACCGTGTTGACCGGTTGCGCTACGTCGCCTGCGTCCAAGGTCGCGTCGAGCACCAAGGTCGAGTACTACCCCAACTGCTACGAGCCGGTGCAGCACCTGCGTGCCACCGATTCGAACATGACCAAGTCGGTGGTGACCGGTGCCGCCATCGGCGCGGCTGGCGGTGCGTTGTTGGGTGCCCTGACCGGCGACAAGGAAAAACGTGGCCGTAATGCCGCCATCGGTGCTGCCGGTGGCGCCCTGGCCGGCGGCGCGGCGGGTTACTACACCGAACGTCAGAAGCAGATCGCCGATGACAACCAGCGCATCGCCTCCTATGCCGCTGACGTGAATAAAAGCGTCTCCGACATCGACCGCAGCACCGCCTACGCCAAGGCGTCGCAGCAGTGCTACCAGAGTGCGTTCACCAAGCTTGTGGCCGACCGCAAGGCCAAGACCGTCAACGATACCGAAGGCCGCAAGCGCCTGGCGGAAATCGTTGCGGGCCTCAAGGAATCCAATGACCTGATCGTCGCAGTCAACGGCAAAGCCGGCGAAGACCTGAACAACTACACCCAGGCTTACGAAAAAGACCTGCAACAAGTCGGTGTGCAGCGTGCCGACGTAGTTACCGTGGCACAGGCCGAAGTGGCGCCTGTCGTGACGCCGACCAAGAAGAAAGGCGCGGGCACCAAGCCACCGAAAAAGCCGGTGCTGCCAACCGTGCCGAAAGAAGCGGTCACCACCGAGAAGACCTTGCAAACGGCCCAGGCCAAGCAAGCTGAAAGCAAGCAGGTAGCCAACGCAGGTGATTCGCAGCTCAAGCTCAACTGCACCAACCCGAACCTGGTTGACTGGGCGCCGGTACCTTGCCCTAACGTCTAAGTACTTGTTGCTATAAGCGTTAAACGCCAGCCGATCTGTGCCTAAAGCGCAAGATCGGTGGCGTTCTATTTGCAAATCGTTACACTGCTGCGGCCACTCCAATAAATACACCGAGGCCGTGTGCATGAAATTTCGTCTTCTCCTGTGGGTGCTTGGCCTGATGATGGGCAAAGCCAGCCGCACCAATCCCGCCTTCCAGCAGCAACTGGGTGACAAAGACCTGGCCTTCCAGCTGCAGACCCTCGACGGCAAGGTTGCCCGTCACTTCATTGTCAAAGACCAGCGCATCACCAGCCGTTCAGGTGTTCACC
This sequence comes from Pseudomonas sp. OST1909, assembly GCF_015277575.1. Taxonomy (NCBI): domain Bacteria; kingdom Pseudomonadati; phylum Pseudomonadota; class Gammaproteobacteria; order Pseudomonadales; family Pseudomonadaceae; genus Pseudomonas; species Pseudomonas sp. OST1909. The sequence continues at coordinate 42,288 of NZ_CP063780.1, read as the reverse complement.
CTGAGCCTGCCTTTGCGATTGCCTTCAAAGATGCCGCCTACGGTTTTGCCACGATGCAGGCGAAGAACAAGCAACTGGCGTTCATGACGGGGATTCAGGACAAGTCGATCCAGATCAAGGGCAACCCGGCGTTGGTGATCTGGTTTCAGGGGTTGACCAAGTATTTGAAGCCGAAGAAAAAGAAGTAGGGTTTTCAGGTATACCGAGTTGGATTCATCGCAGGCAAGCCAGCTCCCACAGTCTGGCTGCGTTCCAACGCTGGAACTCGGTCAACTGTGGGAGCTGGCTTGCCTGCGATAGCGGTTTATCAGGTGAAAGATTTAGCCCTGGCTGAACTGCGATGCCAACTCGCGCAACAGCACCTCGGCATCCAACACCTTGGCGACCACTTCCTCAGCTTTTTCCCGGCTCAAGCCCAAACGCTCCAGCAACGCATCCGGAATCGCCTCATCTGGCCCCGATCCAATCCCCCGGCTACGCAACAATCGCACCGCCAGACACACCAAGTTCGGATACTCGGCATATTGACCGTCATAGGTCGGATCGTGCTGAAAGCGCAGGGCCGTGGACAGTTCATCCGGCATGTCCCAGTAGCGCATCAGCCACGCACCAATCTGCTCGCGGCTGATCCCCAGCAAATGTTGCTCGACATAGCTGTGGCACAGGTGCGGGTTGACCTCCAGGTGTCGGCAGATCAGCGAGAAATGCGGTGGGAACACATGGGCCAGCAGCAGATAGCCGAAGTTGTGCAACAGCCCGGCCAGGTAGGTCAGGCCGGTTTCCGGGCGCTGGGCACGGGGCATGGCGCGGGTCAGTCCCTCGATCACGGCAGCGGTGTAGATCGACTGATGCCAGTACGGAGTTGACTGATGCGGACGGTCTTTGGGCAGGCTCAGGGTTTTACCCAGTGCCAGGCCCAGCGCCAGGTTGATCACCAGATCGAAGCCCAGTACGCGCACGATGGCGTCTTCGACTGAACGGATCTTGCCCGGCGAGGCGTAGTAGGGCGACGCAGCCCAGCTCACCACTTGGGCGGCCAGCGCCGGGTCGGTTTCCACCACGCCGGTGATGTCATCGATGGTGGCGTTGGGATCGACGCGCAGCTTGATGATCTTCTGCGCCGTGTCGGCCAGCGGTGGAATCTCGATGGTCGCTTCCAGGCGTTGCTGAATGCGGCGGGCGGTGAACGCCTGCATCGCCTGGGTGATTTCCTCGCGGTCATCATTGGGGCGGTCCAGGTTCGGGCGAATGTTGCTCAATGGCTCGCCGAACTGGGCGGCACTGGCCTTGGTGAGCAGGCTCTTGAAGGCGTCACTGGGGATTTCCAGCAACAGCCCGGCTTCGCCCGAATGCACCAGCAGGCTCGGTTCGTTGAGCAGGCTGCCTTCATACAGGCACGGTGAACTGGTGAGCGGCGGCAACCCGGGCAGCAGGCTCAGGTCATGCTTGCCAAGCATACGCTCGACGCGCTCCGGGGCTACGGCCGTAAGGCGGCGACCAGTGAGTTCGGTGAGGCGGTTGAGGTCAAGCAACTGGCTTTGTGGGAACAGCACCATGAGTGCGCCGACCGCATCCTCAAGCAGCACCGCCTGGACCTTTCGCGCAGGGTTCAGGCCCGCGTGTTCGGCGACTTCCGTGTAGGGGACGGCGAGCTTTGCGAGCAGCGCCCGAATGACCGGCGGGGCGGTCAGTGGGGCTGTGGCGAGGGCAACTTCTGACATGGCCTGATCCAATTTCTTACAGTCATTGGAGTATAACCAGCTTGATACGGGTGATGGTCGGATAAGTGCGTCGGGCGTCACACTTGGCCGTATTGCTGCCCGTGCCGCAGCCAGCGATCCAGCAGCGGGCTGACATGTTCGGGCCAGCGTTCCAACAAGGCTTGTGCGGCGTCGCGCACAGCAGGCAACAAGTCGGCGTCACGCATCAGGTCAGCGACCTTGAATTGCAGCAGACCGGTCTGGCGCGTGCCGAGCATTTCACCCGGGCCGCGCAGTTCGAGGTCTTTTTCGGCGATGACAAACCCGTCGTTGGTTTCGCGCATGATGCCCAGGCGCTGGCGGCCGATCTGCGACAGCGGCGGGTGATACAACAGCACGCAATGGCTGGCAGCGCTGCCCCGGCCGACGCGGCCGCGCAATTGGTGCAGTTGCGCCAGGCCAAGGCGCTCGGGGTTTTCAATGATCATCAGGCTGGCGTTGGGCACGTCTACGCCCACTTCGATCACCGTGGTAGCCACCAGCAATTGCAGGTTACCGGCCTTGAACTCGGCCATCACTGCGGCTTTCTCTGCCGGTTTCATGCGGCCATGGATCAGTCCGACCTTGAGTTCGCCCAGGGCGCTGGTGAGGTCTTCGTAAGTGGTTTCGGCGGCCTGGCAGGTCAGCTCTTCGGACTCTTCAATCAAGGTACAGACCCAGTACGCCTGGCGGCCTTCGGCGCAGGCGCCGCGTACGCGCTCGATCACTTCGACGCGCCGGGTGTCGGTGACCAGCACGGTGTTGACCGGCGTACGCCCGGGCGGCAGTTCATCGAGGATCGAGGTGTCGAGGTCGGCGTAGGCGCTCATGGCCAGGGTGCGCGGGATCGGGGTGGCGGTCATGATCAACTGGTGCGGATTCATGCGCCCGCCCACGCCTTTCTGGCGCAGGGCCAGACGCTGTTGCACGCCGAAGCGATGCTGCTCGTCGATGATCACCAGCGCGAGGTTCTTGAACTGCACTTCGTCCTGGAACAGCGCATGGGTGCCTACCACCATCGGCGCGCCGGCAGCGATTTGCTCCAGGGCGCTCGCACGGTTCTTGCCTTTGAGCTTGCCGGCCAGCCACGCCACTTCCAGGCCCAGCGGCTCGAGCCAGCGCTTGAAGGTGATGAAGTGTTGTTCGGCGAGAATTTCTGTCGGCGCCATCAGCGCGACTTGGTAACCCGCCTCTAGTGCTTGCAAGGCGGCGAGGGCGGCGACCACGGTTTTGCCTGCGCCCACGTCGCCCTGGATCAGGCGCAGCATGGGTTCTTGCTGGCTGAGGTCGTAGGCGATCTCATTGCCCACGCGCTGCTGTGCTCCGGTCGGCGCAAAGCCGAGGTTGGCCAGGTATTGCGCGGGCAGCCGCGTAGCCTTGGGCATCGCCGGCGCACGCAGGGAACGCATGCTTTCACGCAGGCGCTGCTGGGACAGTTGGTGGGTCAACAGCTCTTCGAAGGCCAGGCGATGCTGGGCCCAGTGATGGCCGAGGGCGAGTTCGTCCACGTCGGCATCTGCCGGCGGGTTATGAAGATAGCGAATCGCATCGGCCAGGGGCGCCAGTTGATAGTCACGCGCCAGCTCCAACGGCAGCCAGTCGGGCAAGCTTTGCGGGCCGAGCAGGGTCAGGGTCTGCATGCACAGTTGGCGCAGGCGTTGCTGGGTCAGGCCCTCGGTCAGCGGGTAGATTGGCGTGAGGGTGGTGTCCACCGGTGGCGGTTCGTCGCCGGTGATGGCGCGGTATTCCGGGTGATAGATCTCCAGGCCCGATGCACCGGGACGTGCCTCGCCGTAGCAGCGCACACGGGTGCCACGCTTGAGGCCTTCTTTCTGCGCGTTGCTGAAATGGTAGAAGCGCAGGCTCAAGCCGCCAGTACCATCCTGCAGGCGCACCACCAGGCTGCGGCGCTTGCCCATCACCACGTCAGCGCCGCTGACAGTGCCTTCGACCACCGCATCCTGGCCTGGGCGCAAATGGCCGATGGGCACGACGCGGGTGCGGTCCTGATAACGCAGGGGCAAGTGGAACAGCACGTCCTGGAGGTTTTCCAGGCCGACCTTGGCCAACTTCTTGGCCATGGCGTCACCGACACCCTTGAGTGCCGTCACCGACACCTGCGACAGCTCAGTCATACGGTTGCTTAGCTCGCAGCGGGCGGCTTGGCCACCGAACACAGGCGGATCGAGTCGGCGAGAATCTCAATTGCCTTGGGGCGTGGGAAGCTGGCGCGCCAGGCGATCGCCACGGTACGGAACGGCACCGGAGGCGTGAGTGGGCGAACTTCGATCACGCCTTGAGCGTAGTGATGGCTGTCTACCGCTGACAGCGGCAGGATCGAAATACCCAGGCCGGAAGCGACCATATGGCGAATGGTTTCCAGGGAGCTGGATTCCACCGTGGTGTGCTTGGCGCCGTCGTTGCCCTTGGTCAGGGTCGGGCAGGCTTCCAGTACCTGGTCGCGGAAGCAGTGGCCTTCGCCGAGCAGCAGCAGGCTCTTGTCGTTGAGCAGGCCGGCGTCGATGGTGTCCTTTTTGGTCCACGGGTGCGAGGCCGGCATCAGCACGTAGAACGGCTCGTCGTAGAGCGGCAGGGTCAGCACGTCCGCCTCGTTGAACGGCAGGGCGATGATGATCGCGTCCAACTCGCCGTTGCGCAGTTTGTCGCGCAGCACGTGGGTGAAGTTTTCTTCGATATACAGCGGCATCTGCGGCGCGACGCGGTGCAGTTGCGGGATCAGGTGCGGGAACAGGTAAGGGCCGACAGTGTAGATCGCGCCAACCTTGAGCGGTGCGGTCAGCTGGTTCTTGCCGGCCTGGGCCAGCTCGCGAATGCTTTGCGCTTGTTCCAGGACCTTCTGGGCCTGGGCAACGATGCCTTCGCCCACTGGGGTGAGGCGCACGGCGCTCTTGCTGCGCTCGAAAATCAGCACACCGAGTTCGTCTTCAAGCTTTTTCACGCCCACCGACAGCGTCGGCTGGCTGACGTGGCAACGCTCGGCGGCATGGCCGAAGTGCTGTTCTTGGGCGAGGGTCACGATGTAGCGTAATTCTGTAAGAGTCATAGCGGGCGTCCATGAAGTTGCGGGCCAAGCATACCGGCTGCAATCGATAGACGCACGTTATCAGAACTTTGCTGGGGATTGAGTGGGGAATGTCGGAAATTGTTGTCGCGGTGAAAGACGATGCGGGAGGGTGCGAGCCCCTCCCACATTGCTCTGCTAGCGGCGACGTTTATCGATGTTGTAAACGAAGGGCGCAACCAGTTCGACACTGCCGTTTTTCAACAAGTCGGCAGGCGGTTTGGGCAAGGGTTGAGCCTTGCGGATCATCTCCAGGGTCGCACGGTCCAGGTCGGCGTTGCCGGAGCGGCCTTCCAGTTCGTAGGACAGTACATTGCCTTCGCCATCGACCACGAAGCGCAAGCGGTTCATGCCTTCCTTGCCACGTTGCTGGGCGCCCGGCGGGTACTTCTTGTACTTCTGCAGGTGCGCCAGCAGGGTACTTTGCCAGGATGCCTGGGCGGCAAGCTGTTGTGCCGAAGGACCGGGAGCGGGCTGGGCGGATTTTTGCGCAGGCGCGTTGCTCGGCGGCGTTTCGCTCGGTGGCTCCTCGGACGGTTTCTCCTTGGGCGGATCGGGCTTTTTCTCCACGGGCTTGGGCGGTTGCGGCTTGGGTTTGGGCTTGACCGGCTTGGGCACCTGGATCGTCGGTTTGGGCGCCTCGGCCAATTTCGGCAGGGGCAGCTCTTCAACCGGTGGCGGCGGTGGCGCCACGACCTTGGGCGGTGCCGGCGGCGGCGGTGGCGCTGGCAGCGGCGCCAGGTCGATGACCATCGCGGCCGGCGGCAACTGGATCACCTGCGGCGCGGACCATTGGAGGGCGATGATGATCGCGACGGCATGCACGCCCAGCACGACGGCGAGGCTGGTGCCGTAACGCGTCAGTTTGTGGCGCGTCGTGATCATTTCTTGGCTGCCGTCTCAAGTCCGACCAGGCCTACCTTGAGGTAGCCGGCTGCCCGCAGGGCATCCATCACGCTCATCAGGTCACCGTAGTCCACGCCCTTGTCGGCCTGGAAGAAGATCGTCGTGTCTTTCTTGCCCTGAGTCTTGGCGTCGAGCACCGGCCCCAGGGTTTCAGCCTTGACCTCTTCTTCGCCCAGGAACAGGCGTTGATCCGCCTTGACGCTGAGGAAAATCGGCTTCTCCGGCCGCGGCGCCGGCTTGGCGCTGGAGGCGGGCAGGTCAACCTTGATGTCCACAGTGGCCAACGGTGCTGCCACCATGAAGATGATCAGCAGCACCAGCATCACGTCGATAAACGGCGTAACGTTGATTTCGTGGTTCTCGACGAGTTCGTCGTCGCCTTGATTCAAATGCAGGCCCATGGCCGATTACCCCACTTTCACCATGTGCGGTTGCGAGCTGCGCTCGGTAGGTAGGTGATCGAGGTCACGGCTGACCAGCAGCAGGACTTCTGCCGACGCATCCGATACCTGAGCCTTGTAGCCGGCGATCGAACGGGCGAAGACGTTGTAGATCACCACCGCTGGAATCGCGGCAACCAGGCCCAGGGCAGTGGCCAACAGGGCTTCAGCGATGCCGGGGGCAACGACGGCGAGGTTGGTGGTCTGGGTTTTGGCGATGCCGATGAAGCTGTTCATGATGCCCCATACGGTGCCGAACAGGCCGACAAACGGCGCGGTGGAACCGATGGTGGCGAGTACGCCGGTGCCGCTGCTCATGTTACGGCCGCAAGCGGCAACCAAGCGCTCCAGGCGGAACGCCACGCGTTCCTTGATGCCTTCTTTTTCGCGGGTGTTGGCCGACAGGCGCATTTCTTCCAGCGCGTCGTGCACCAGGGTGTTGGCCAGGGTGCCCTTTTTGGTTGCGGTTTCGCTCGCTTCCTTGAGGGTAGTGGCTTTTTTCAGGTGGACGATTTCAGCGCGCAGACGACGCTTGGCGCCCAGCAGCTCGAAGCCTTTGGCAATCCAGATGGTCCAGGTGATGATCGACGCGATGGCCAGGCCGATCATCACGGCCTTCACCACTACGTCGGCATTCTGGTACATGCCCCATGGCGACAGGTCGTGGGCCATGCCCAGGGTGTTGTCTTCTTCCAGCACAACGCCGGTTTCGTTGGCAGGTGCGGCGTCGCCCGTGGCCTGGGCCGGGTCGGTAGCCACTGGCGCAACGGCAGGCGCCGTCGGGGCAGCAGCATTCTGCTCGGTAGCTGCCGGAGTGGCGGGTGCGGTGGCATCAGCGAATGCGGCGGTCGGTGCCAGCAGGACGCTGAACAGCATCGCAGCAATCGCACGCCAGGCGCGGGATGGGCTGTGAGGCTTGGTTGGCGAAGCGGGGGTTGTATTACGTGTCATGCTGGCCGGACCTGAGAGAAAAAATGGGTGATCGTCCTTCCAGACCCTTTTGGGTCGAGGACAAATGGGCGGTTATTATTGCAAGTAATTCTTGTTAACTAAAGTGGCACTGTTACTTTATTTCGCTTTTTACTGGCCGTTGATCCACTCGCGCGGCTAATCTGCGCCTTTGAGAATGGAGTTTTATGATGTCTGCGCCTTCTGTTGTGATTGCCGGTTGCGGTGATGTGGGTAGTCGGCTGGCTAGCCAATTGCTGGCCTCGGAATGGGAGGTCCACGGCCTGCGCCGCGATATTTCACGCTTGCCCGACGGCGTGATCGGCATCGCTGGCGATCTGTTCAAAAAGGATTGCCCGGACACCTGGCCGATCGGCGGGGTGGATTATCTGGTGTACTGCGCCGCTGCCACCGACCACGACGAGGCCGGCTATCGCGCCGCCTACGTGCAAGGGTTGCAGCATGTACTGGAGTGGCTGGACGACTACGGCCAGACGCCCAAGCATTTGCTGTTTGTCTCCAGCAGCAGTGTGTATGGGCAGCAGAACGGCGAGTGGGTCGACGAAACGTCAGAGACGCAAGCGAAGGGTTATTCCGGGCAGGTGATGCTGGAAGCTGAGCAAGTGGCGCTCAATAGTGGTATTCCGGCCACCATTGTGCGGCTGACCGGGATTTACGGCCCGGGTCGTGAATGGCTATTGACCCAGGTGCGTCAAGGCTACCGCGTAGCGGTTGACCCGCCTTTATATGGCAACCGGATTCACGCCGATGATGCGGCCGGGTTGTTGGCCTTTTTATTGCGGCACGTGGAGCAGGGCGGTGCATTGGACAAGGTGTACATCGGTGTCGATGATGCGCCTGCGCCACTGGCAGAGGTGGTGGGTTGGTTGCGCGAGTACCTGGGCGTAACCGAATGGGCTGAGGACGCCAGTGTGCGCCGTGCCGGCAGTAAGCAATGCAGCAATGCGCGCATCAAGGCGCTGGGTTGGGTGCCAACATACCCGACTTACCGGGAAGGCTATACCGCCATCCTGAAAGGCTGAAACCCGGTCAAACATGTGGGAGGGGGCAAGCCCCCTCCCACCTTTAGATCCAGATGACGCTGTTATTACTTTTCAAGCAGCCACTGGCGTGGGCCTGGGGTGAACTGAGGCACTTCATCCGCCTGCGCGGTGTTGATCGCCTGGAAGATTTCCAGCTGCTCACCCTTGCGTACGAAGATCCATGGATTGCCCTGGCCGTTCAGTTGCAGCCAGATGCTGTCGTAGCCGCCGCTCATGGAGGCGCAATCACCCGCCAGGCACAGTGAGTAACGGTCAACGCCAGGCAGACCGGCGATCTTGCCGTCAGCCTGGAACTGCACTGTGGCGCCGTTGCCGGTGCCGTCGGTTATCTTCCAGTCGCCGCCCATGTAGGCCGCATACAGTGCCCGTTCGAAGTTGGCACCCAGTGGTGCGCCTTCGGGGGCCGGGTCTTTGGCGCGGGCGAACAGCTGCTCTGGCTCATTGTCGTTGGCCACTTGCAGCAATTGTTTGCCTTTGCGCTTGAGTTCGGTGGCGGAGCTGCCGTAGAAGTCCACGCTCCACGCGCCGGGTTTTTCACCCGACAACTTGCCTTCCGCTACTTCAAAACCGTTGTAGTAGCGCGCCTGCAACGCCTTGGTATTGACCTCCCACTCAAGGTTGGGGCCATAGGATTGCAGGGCTTCACGCAAAGGGCCGCCCTTGGCTGCCGCGTCGATGGCGGCCTGGTTGATCCAGGTACCGCTTACGTCCAGGTCGGCCGGGTTGCTGGCACAGCCGCCCAGCAACAGTGCGAGCAACGAAGAGGCTACAAGCGCTTTGCGCATTACGAAATCCTTATGAAACGAAGCCGGCGCAGCCTTTTGGGGCTGCGCCGGGTGTTTTACTCGATGACCAGAATGGCGTCCATCTCAACCTGTGCGCCCTTTGGCAGGGCGGCAACGCCGATGGCGGCGCGGGCTGGGTAGGGTTGTTCGAAGTACTTGCCCATGATCTCGTTGACCTTGGCAAAATGGCTCAGGTCGGTGAGGAAGATGTTCAGCTTGACGATGTCCTTGAACGAACCACCGGCAGCTTCAGCCACGGACTTGAGGTTTTCGAAGACTTGTACGGTCTGGGCTTCGAAGCCTTCAACCAGCTCCATGGTCTTTGGGTCCAGCGGAATCTGGCCGGACATGTAGACGGTGTTGCCCGCCTTGATCGCCTGGGAGTAGGTGCCGATGGCGGCTGGGGCTTTATCGCTGGTGATAACTGTCTTGGTCATGAATGACTCCTTGTAATGGATCGGTTATGCACGCATACGGGTGATGCGGATCACACCGGTCAAGGCGCGCAGTTTCTTGATCACGCGGGCCAGGTGCACGCGGTCGTGCACACTGACCACCAGTTGGACCACGCTGATGCGACCATCACGTTCGTCCATGCTGATTTTCTCGATATTGCCGTCGGCCGCGTTGACGCTGCTGGCCAGCAGGGCGATCAGGCCGCGCTGGTGTTCCAGCTCCACCCGCAGCTCGACGTTGAACTCGCCGGTGACATCCTTGGCCCACGAGAGCTGGATGCATTTTTCCGGGTTGTGGCGGATTTCGGTGATATTGCGGCAGTTGTCCAGGTGCACCACCATGCCCTTGCCTGCGGACAGGTGGCCGACAATCGGGTCGCCCGGAATCGGTGTGCAACATTTTGCGTAACTGAGCACCAGACCCTCGGTGCCGCGAATCGCCAGCGGGCCTTCCGGGCTCGGCAGCTGTTCGCCTTCGCCCAGCAAGCGACGGGCGACCACGTAGGCCATGCGGTTGCCCAGGCCGATATCTTCGAGCAGGTCTTCGATGGTTTCCTGGCGATACTCGTGAAGCATCGCCTGCACGCGCTCTTGCGCAATCTTGTCCAGGGCACTGTCGAAGCCGTTGAGCACCTTGTTCAGCAGGCGCTCGCCCAGGCTGATGGACTCTGAGCGACGCTGCAGTTTCAGGGCGTGGCGAATATGCGTACGGGCCTTGCCGGTGACCACGAAGTTCAGCCATGCCGGGTTGGGGCGTGCGCCTGGAGCACTGACGATCTCGACCGTGGAGCCGCTTTGCAGGGGCTCGGACAGCGGCGCGAGACGACGATTGATCCGACAGGCAATGCAGCTGTTGCCCACGTCGGTGTGCACCGCGTAGGCAAAGTCGACCGCCGTGGAGCCCTTGGGCAGCTCCATGATCCGGCCCTTGGGCGTGAACACGTAGACCTCGTCCGGGAACAGGTCGATCTTCACGCTTTCGATGAATTCCAGGGAGTTGCCGGCACGTTGCTGCATTTCCAGCACGCCCTTGACCCACTGACGGGCGCGGGCATGGGTGCCTTTGGGCTGCTCGTCGCCGCTGGATTTGTACAGCCAATGGGCGGCGATGCCGTTGTTGGCCATCTCTTCCATTTCGCGGGTACGGATCTGAATCTCGATCGGCACGCCATGCATACCGAACAGCGTGGTATGCAGCGACTGATAGCCGTTGGCCTTGGGGATCGCGATGTAGTCCTTGAAGCGGCCCGGCAAGGGTTTGTACAAATTATGTACAGCGCCCAGCACGCGGTAGCAGGTATCGACCTTGTCGACGATGATCCGGAACGCGTACACATCCATGATCTCGTTGAAGGCCCGGCGCTTGCCGCGCATCTTCTTGTAGATGCCGTAGATGTGCTTCTGGCGGCCACTGACCTCGCCTTCGATTTCGTCGATCGCCAGGCAATGGCTCAGGGATTCTTCGATCTTGTTGACGATTTCCTTGCGATTGCCCCGGGCGCGTTTGACCGCCTGGTAGATGCGCGCCGAACGCATCGGGTGCATGGCTTTGAAACCAAGGTCTTCGAATTCGATACGAATGGCGTGCATGCCCAGCCGGTTGGCGATGGGCGCGTAGATTTCCAGGGTTTCCTTGGCGATGCGCCGACGCTTTTCGCCGGACAGCACTTCCAGCGTGCGCATGTTGTGCAGCCGGTCGGCCAGCTTTACCAGGATCACCCGAATGTCTCGGGCCATGGCCATGGCCATCTTCTGGAAGTTTTCCGCCTGGGCTTCGGCCTTGGTCTCGAAGTTCATCTGGGTCAGTTTGCTGACCCCGTCGACCAGTTCGGCCACGGTTTCGCCAAATTGCGCGCTGAGCGCTTCCTTGGCAATGCCGGTGTCTTCGATCACGTCATGCAGCATCGCGGCCATCAGGCTCTGATGGTCCATGTGCATGTCGGCCAGGATATTTGCCACCGCAAGGGGATGGGTGACATACGCTTCACCGCTACGTCGGCGTTGGCCGTCGTGGGCTTGTTCGGCGTAGAAATACGCTCGGCGGACCAGGTTGACCTGGTCTGGGCCGAGGTAGGCCGATAAGCGATCGGCGAGGGCGTCTATGCTCGGCAAAGTGTGAACTCCTGCCGATGACTGTGACCCTGCGCCGTGCTACGTCGACCTGGCATAGGCTTAGACGGCCTCGTTGGACTCGTCCTCGAACGCTGCAAACAGCGGTTCGTCTTCAACGATTTCGGCGTTGGCAATGAACTCGTAGCTCATCAGGCCTTCAGCGATTTCACGCAGGGCTACAACAGTAGGCTTGTCGTTTTCCCACTGGACCAGGGGCTCTTTGCCGCCAGTGGCCAGTTGACGGGCACGCTTGGTAGAGAGCATGACCAGCTCAAAGCGGTTATCCACGTGTTCTAGGCAGTCTTCAACGGTTACGCGGGCCATGGTATTCCTCGGAGCGAATGCAAGATGCGCGCTGCCCGGTTGGGCGAGCGGACTGAGCAGTTTAAAAAATCACCAGCGTTTAGGGAAGCGCTGATTTTTCGCAGGTTCTCGCAAAACCGCTACAAGTGCCAATGTAAGGCCCTTGCAGCGGTTTTGGGAAGCGCCAATCAGCCGAGCAGTTCGGCGAGTAATTTGCCGAAACGCTGCTGTTGACGCTTTTGCTGGAGCTGATTGGCACGGAAAATCGCCTTCAAATCATCCAGAGCGTGGGCAAAATCGTCATTGATGATCAGGTAGTCGTAGTCGACATAGTGGCTCATTTCGCTCACGGCTTCACGCATACGCCCTTCGATGATCTCGTCGCTGTCCTGGCCACGGTTGGTCAGGCGCTGGTGCAAGGCTTCAAGCGACGGCGGCAGGATAAAGATCGAGCGTGCCTTGGGCATCAATTGGCGCACTTGCTCGGCGCCCTGCCAATCGATTTCCAGGATCAGGTCGTGGCCTTCGTCCAGGGTCTGCTGCAGATGACTTTGGGAGGTGCCGTAGAGATTGCCGAAGACTTCGGCACGCTCCAGGAAGTCGCCGTGTTCGATCATCTTGACGAATTCGGTACGCTCGACGAAGTGATAGTGCACGCCGTTCACTTCGCCCGGGCGCATGGCGCGGGTGGTGTGCGACACCGAAATGCGGATCTGCTCGTCAGCGTCGGTCAAGGCTTTGACCAGGCTGCTTTTGCCCGCACCCGAAGGGGCGGAAATGATGTAAAGGGTGCCGGTGCTGTGGGTCATGGAGGTTGCCTTACTCAATATTCTGTACTTGTTCGCGCATTTGCTCGATCAACACTTTGAGGTTGACCGCCGCCGTGGTGCTGCGCGGATCGAACGCCTTGGAGCCCAGTGTATTGGCTTCGCGGTTGAGTTCCTGCATCAGAAAGTCCAGGCGCCGACCGGCGGCGCCGCCAGACTTGAGCACGCGGCGCACTTCAAGAATGTGGGTGCTCAGGCGGTCGAGCTCTTCAGCCACGTCGCTTTTCTGGGCAAGCAGGACCATTTCCTGTTCCAGGCGCGTCGGGTCAAGGTCGGCTTTCATGTCGGTGAAGCGGTCGAGGATCTTCTGGCGCTGGGTGGCAAGCATCTGCGGCACCAGTTCGCGCAGGGTGACCACATCGGCTTCGATCGATGTCAGACGCTCGTTGATCAGGCGCGCCAGTTCAGCGCCTTCGCGCTCACGGCCGGCCTTGAGTTCCTTCAGGCCCTGGTTGAACAGCGCGAGGGCTTCGGCGTTCAGGGCCTGCGGGTCGGTTGCGTCGCCCACCAGTACGCCGGGCCAGGCCAGCACTTCCAGAGGGTTCAGCGCGGCCGGTTGCTTGATCAGGCCGGCGATGGTTTCGGCGGCGGCCACCAGTTGTGCGGCGCGGTCGCGGTCCAGCTGCAGCGGTTTGCCGGTGGTTTCTTCGGTAAAACGCAGGGTGCATTCCAGCTTGCCACGGGAAATGCCCTGGCGCAGCGCTTCACGGACGGCGCCTTCGAGGTCGCGGAACGACTCGGGCAGGCGCAGGTGTGGCTCCAGGTAACGGCTGTTGACCGAGCGCAATTCCCAGCTGAGGGTGCCTTGAACCCCGGCTTTTTCGACACGGGCGAAGGCGGTCATGCTGTGCACCATGGAGGTACCTCGTGTTGGATAGATAGAGATTGGCCAGGCCGACCTGTAGGAGCGAGCAAGCTCGCTCCTACAGTCGAGAGGCGCAGGATTGTAGCGCAGTGCGCAGGAGGCGCCCAAACATGCGCATTCGTAACCGAATTTTTAGAAGTGCCCCGAATCGGCTCGCGGCTCTATAATGCTCGGCAGTTTTTCGTCCTCAGTACAGGTATCCCCTATGAAACGTCCAAGTGGTCGCGCTGCCGATCAGCTCCGCTCGATCCGCATCACCCGCAACTACACCAAACACGCCGAGGGATCCGTACTGGTCGAGTTTGGCGATACCAAGGTGATTTGCACCGTCAGCGTCGAAAACGGCGTGCCGCGCTTCCTCAAGGGCCAGGGCCAGGGCTGGTTGACCGCAGAGTACGGCATGTTGCCGCGCGCCACCGGTGAGCGTAACCAGCGTGAAGCCAGCCGTGGCAAGCAAGGCGGGCGTACCCTGGAAATCCAGCGCCTGATCGGCCGTTCCCTGCGCGCCGCGCTGGACATGTCCAAGTTGGGCGACGTGACCCTGTACGTCGACTGCGACGTGATCCAGGCTGATGGCGGTACCCGTACTGCATCCATCACTGGCGCAATGGTGGCCCTGGTCGACGCATTGAAAGTGATCAAGAAGCGTGGTGGCCTTAAAGCGGGTGACCCGCTCAAGCAGATGATCGCCGCTGTGTCGGTCGGCATGTACCAGGGCGAGCCTGTGCTGGACCTGGATTACCTGGAAGACTCGGCCGCCGAGACCGATCTGAACGTGGTCATGACCAGCACCGGTGGTTTCATCGAAGTGCAGGGCACCGCCGAAGGCGCGCCATTCCAGCCGGCTGAGCTGAACGCGATGCTGGCCCTTGCCCAGAAGGGCATGACCGAAATCTTTGCACTGCAAACCGCTGCACTCGCTGACTAAACCTGCCCCAAGGAGAAGCGCCATGAATGACAGCCAATTGCCGGTTCCGGCACCGTCCAAGGAAGTACGCCAGTTGGCAATGCTGTGTCATTTCGCGGCGTTTGCAGGGTTGGTGTTCCCCTTCGGCAGCGTGTTGGGGCCGCTGATCCTGTGGCAGTTCAAGAAGGATGTGGACCCGCTTATCGATGATCAGGGCAAGGAAGCTCTGAACTTCCAGATCACCGTGGCCATCGCCTGGTTGGTGTGTCTGGTGTTGGGCTTCGTGGTGGTCGGCTTTTTGCTGATGACCGTACTGGTGATAGGGGCGTTGATACTGACGATCATTGCCGGGATCAAGGCCAACAAGGGCATTGCCTATCGCTATCCGTGGACTTGGCGTCTGGTCAAGTAACCGAGCGGCCACAAAAAAACCGACATTGCTGTCGGTTTTTTTTGTGCCTGGAAAAGGACCTCAGATGGTCAAGGTCCAGTCGTAGTCCACGATCAGCGGCGCGTGCTGCGAGAAGCGCGGCTGGCGTGGCAGGCGAGCGCTGCGTACGAACCGGCGCAGTCCCGGGGTCAGCAGCTGATAGTCGAAGCGCCAGCCCAGGTTGAGCATCTCGGCCTGTTCGTTATCCGGCCACCAGCTGTACTGGTCGCCTTCGCGGCTGACTTCGCGCAGGGCATCGACATAGCCCATGTTGCCGACAATCTCGTCCATCCAGGCCCGTTCCGGCGCCAGGAAGCCCGGTGATTGCTGGCTGTCGCGCCAGTTCTTGATATCCAGCTTCTGTTGCGCCACGTACAGCGAGCCACAATAAATGTACTCGCGACGTTTGCGTCGCTGTTTATCCAGGTAACGGGCGAAGTCGTCCATTAGCTTGAACTTCTGGTTCAAGTCTTCATCGCCGTTCTGCCCCGAAGGAAGCAGCAAGGTCGCGATGCTGACCTTGTCGAAATCGGCTTGCAGGTAGCGCCCGTAGCGGTCGGCTGTCTCGAAGCCGAGGCCGCTGATGACCGCCTTGGGTTGCAACCGCGAGTACAAAGCCACGCCACCTTGGGTGGGCACTTCGGCATCGCAGGCATAAAGGAAGTAGCCATCCAGTTGGAAGGCTGGGTCGTCCAGTTCAAAGGCGGAGGCGCGGGTGTCCTGCAGGCAGATGACGTCGGCATTCTGGGCTTGCAGCCAACTGAGCAAACCACGCTCGACTGCAGCCTGAATACCATTAACGTTCACACTGATGATCCGCATAAATGGCCCCAAAAATCGCGTGCGTGTATGATACACGCCGTCCACCTAATTAGCTAAATCCGTGGTATCTGAGGCTTTTTTCATGCAGGCGTATCAACGCGATTTCATTCGTTTTGCCATCGATCGCGGCGTTTTACGCTTCGGTGAGTTCACTCTCAAGTCCGGGCGCACCAGCCCGTACTTCTTCAATGCAGGCTTGTTCAACTCGGGTTCGGCCCTGGCTCAGCTGGGTCGTTTCTACGCGGCAGCCATCGTTGAAAGCGGTATTTCCTTTGATGTGCTTTTTGGTCCGGCCTACAAGGGTATTCCCCTGGCTGCGGCTACAGCGGTGGCCCTGGCGGAACATCATGGGCAGGATCTGCCGTGGTGCTTCAACCGTAAGGAAGCCAAGGCCCACGGTGAAGGCGGCAGCCTGGTAGGGGCTCCGTTGACCGGTGATGTGCTGATCATCGATGACGTGATCACCGCCGGCACCGCGATTCGTGAGGTGATGCAAATCATCGCTTCCCAGGACGGCGCCAAGGCCGCCGGCGTGCTGATCGCCTTGAACCGCCAGGAGCGTGGCAACGGTGAGTTGTCGGCGATCCAGGAGGTGGAGCGTGATTTCGGCATTCCCGTGGTAAGTATCGTGTCGTTGAACCAGGTGTTGCAGTTCCTGGAGGATGATCCGCAGCTCAAGCAGCATTTGCCGGCTGTGCGTGCATACCGCGAGCAGTTTGGCGTCTGATACTGAATTTTTGTTGAAAGGGGCTTGTGTAGGAGGGGGATCTCCATTGTCCTCTGGCTCTATACAAAAAGGCCCCGCTCAATCGGATTGAGCGGGGCCTTTTTATTTGCAGCGGTTAAGGACGCTTGCGGTTACTGATCAGCGTGCCCACACCGGTATCAGTGAAGATTTCCAACAGGATTGCATTCGGCACACGGCCATCCAGGATCAGCGAGCTGCCTACACCACCTTGGACTGCTTCCAGCGCGCAACGGATCTTCGGCAACATGCCGCCGTAGATGGTGCCGTCGGCGATCAGGTCGTCTACCTGCTGGGTGGTCAGGCCGGTCAGTACCTTGCCTTCCTTGTCCATCAAACCGGCGATATTGGTCAGTAGCATCAGCTTTTCAGCCTTCAGTGCTTCCGCCACCTTACCGGCTACCAGATCGGCGTTGATGTTATAGGACTCGCCATTGGCACCCACGCCGATCGGCGCAATCACCGGGATGAAGTCGCCCTTGACCAGCAGGTTGAGCAAATCGGTGTTGATGCCGATCACTTCGCCCACCTGGCCGATGTCGATGATTTCTGGAGTGGTCATCTCCGGCGTCATCCGCGTCACGGTGAGTTTCTTGGCCCTGATCAGTTCGGCATCTTTGCCGGTCAGGCCAATCGCGCTGCCACCATGGCTATTGATCAAGTTGACAATGCTTTTGTTGACTTGACCGCCCAAAACCATTTCGACCACGTCCATAGTTTGTGCATCGGTCACGCGCATGCCATCAATGAAGTGGCTCTCGATAGACAGACGCTTGAGCAGGTCGCCAATTTGCGGCCCGCCGCCATGTACGACTACTGGGTTGATGCCCACTGCTTTCATCAGCACGACATTGCGAGCGAAGCCATTTTTCAGCTCTTCGTTCTCCATGGCATTGCCGCCATACTTGATCACCAGCGTCTTGCCGACGTAGCGTCGAATATAAGGCAACGCTTCGGACAGGACCTTGGCGGTGTTGGCAGCGGCTTCGCGTTCGAGGGTCATTCAGGGCTCCGGGCAAAAAATCAGAACGGTAATTGGAGATCAGGGGCAACACGTTTCAACTGGGCGTGGAACACGTCCTTGATGCGCTGCAACTCGGCCTCGGTATCCGCCTCGAAACGCAGGACCAGCACCGGTGTGGTGTTGGACGCGCGAACCAGGCCCCAGCCTTTGGCGTAATCGACTCGCACACCATCAATGGAGGTCAGGTTGGCCCCTTCACCCCATTGCGCATCGTGCAATGCGTCAATGATGCTGAATTTGCTCTCCTCGGTCACATGGATATTGATCTCTGGCGTAGAAATATCATTCGGGAAGGTCTGAAACAGTTCTTCGGCGGTGGATTTTTCCTTGCTGAGGATCTCCAGCAGACGAGCGGCGCTGTAAATGCCGTCGTCAAACCCGAACCAGCGCTCCTTGAAGAAGACGTGGCCGCTCATTTCGCCGGCCAATAGTGCACCGGTTTCCTTCATTTTCTTTTTGATCAACGAATGACCGGTCTTCCACATTAGCGGGCGACCGCCGTACTCCTTGATCAGTGGCGTCAGGCGGCGGGTGCATTTCACGTCGAAGATGATCTCGGCATTGGGGTTGCGCGCCACGACGTCACGGGCAAACAGCATCAGCAGGCGGTCGGGGAATACGATCTCGCCGGTTTCGGTCACCACGCCTACGCGGTCACCGTCGCCATCGAAGGCCAGGCCGACGTCGGCGCCCACTTCCTTGACCTTGGCGATCAGGTCCACCAGGTTTTCCGGCTTGCCCGGGTCCGGGTGGTGGTTGGGGAAGTTGCCGTCGACGTCGCAGAACAGCGGGATCACTTCGCAGTTCAGCGCTTCGAGCAATTGCGGGGCAATCACGCCAGCCGCGCCGTTTCCGCAATCCACCACCACTTTGAGGCGGCGCGCGAGCTTGACGTCGCGGGTGATTTCATCGGAGTAGCGCTGCAGGATGTCGACCTTGGTGATGGTGCCGGTGCCGCTGGTCAGGTCGTTGGTCTTCAGGCGGGTGTGCAGGGCCTGGATCTGTTCATTGGCCAGCGTATCGCCAGCGATGACGATCTTGAAGCCGTTGTAGTCCGAAGGGTTATGGCTACCGGTGAGCATCACCCCGGATTTACCGGCCAGTACGTTGGCCGCGTAGTACAACGCGGGTGTCGGCACCAGGCCGACGTCGCTGACATGGCAACCGCTGTCGGCCAGCCCCTGGATCAGTTGCTCGACCAGCTCGGGGCCGGACAAGCGGCCGTCACGACCCACCGAGACGTTGGGTTCGCCCTGGGCAAGGCTCTGCGAACCGATGGCGCGGCCGATCCAGTAGGCGGTTTCGGCGGTCAGGGTCTTGGGTACCACGCCACGAATGTCATAGGCGCGAAAAATGCTGTCGGGAAAGGTCGGGGCTACGCGGGCTGCGGTACTCATCGCGGGGGAAACTCCATCTGAAAGGGGGCAAGGCGGGCCTGATGTGGCTGGCCGGCAGGCTCAAACTGAAGGGTATGACGGCGTTTTCGGCAGAGAGTTCGTGGTGTAAAAATGCCATCGGCGCATTGGCGCTAGCATTATTTTTACGTAGTCCTTTGATTTCATTGGAGAAATCTCGATGATTATTTCCGCGCATTCTTCATCCTGAAAAGCCGGGCGGTGGCGCGTGGCCGGACGATTGCATCCGGCCACGTTCAGCTTAGTCAGTGACTGCCGGAATGCCCAAAACCGCCTGCGCCGCGTTGGGTTTCGTCGAATTCCTGCACCAATTCAAAATGCGCCTGCACCACCGGCACCAGGACCAGTTGGGCGATGCGCTCGCCGACGGCGATGTTGAAAGCAGTCTGGCCACGGTTCCAGCACGAGACCATCAGCTCACCCTGGTAGTCGGAGTCGATCAGGCCGACCAGGTTGCCGAGCACGATGCCGTGTTTGTGGCCCAGGCCGGAGCGCGGCAGGATCAGCGCCGCCAGGCCCGGGTCGCCGACATAGATCGACAGGCCGGTCGGGATCAGGATGGTCTGGCCCGGCTCAAGGATGGTGTCCTCCTTGAGCATGGCGCGCAGGTCCAGGCCGGCGGAGCCTGGTGTGGCGTAGGCCGGCAGGGGAAATTCGTTGCCGATGCGGGGGTCGAGGATCTTGGCTTGCAAAGCGTGCATGAAAATTAAACCTGGTTCAGCCGTTGGGCGATAAAAGAGATCAGTTGGCGGGCAATCTTGCCCTTGCTGGTCTGGGCGAAAAGGGTGGCGTGCAGCTCGCGGTCGATCACGCTGCAGGCATTTTCCTCGCTGTTGAAGCCGATGCTCGGGTTGGCGACATCATTGGCAACGATCAAGTCGAGATTTTTGTCTTTCAGTTTGCGCGCGGCGTAGTCCAGAAGGTGCTCGGTCTCGGCAGCGAAACCGACACTGAACGGACGGTCCGGACGGGTGGCGATGGTGGCCAGAATGTCCGGGTTGCGCACCATTTGCAGGAGCAGGCCGTCGCCGCTTGTAGGGTCTTTCTTGAGCTTTTGCGGGGCTACGACTTCCGGGCGGTAATCCGCAACCGCTGCCGAGGCGATGAACAGGTCACAGGGAATGGCGGCTTCACAGGCCGCCAGCATGTCCCGGGCGCTGACTACGTCGATTCGCGTGACGCGATCAGGGGTCGGCAAATGCACGGGACCTGTGATCAGGGTCACCCGTGCGCCTGCCTCGACCGCAGCTTCTGCCAACGCAAAGCCCATTTTTCCTGAGCTATGGTTGGTGATGTAGCGCACCGGGTCGATGTTTTCCTGGGTTGGGCCTGCGGTGATCAGCACGTGCTTGCCGGTCAGGGCCAGATGCTGGAAGCAATCGGCGGCGCACAGCGCAAGGTCGGTGGCTTCGAGCATCCGGCCCATGCCGACGTCGCCACAGGCCTGGCTGCCGGATGCGGGGCCAAACACTTTGAGGCCACGGCTTTGCAGGAGTTGGGTATTGGCTTGGGTGGCTGGGTCGCGCCACATGGCCTGGTTCATGGCCGGGGCGATCGCCACGGTGGCGTCGGTGGCCAATACCAGGGTGGTCAGCAGGTCATCGGCGATGCCCTGGGCCAGGCGGGCGATCAGATCGGCGGTGGCCGGGGCGATCAGCACCAGGTCGGCCCATTTGGCCAGTTCGATATGGCCCATGGCGGCTTCGGCCGCCGGGTCCAGCAGGTCGAGGTGAACCGGGTGGCCGGACAGGGCCTGCATGGTCAACGGGGTGATGAACTCACTGCCACCACGGGTCATGACCACGCGCACTTCCGCGCCCTGGTCCAGGAGCCTGCGAACCAACTCTGCGCTCTTGTAAGCGGCAATGCCGCCGCCGACGCCGAGAACGATGCGTTTCCGATACAGACGCTGCATTGGTTTGCCTTTCCAGTTCAGTGATGCCAGTTCAGTGACGCCTGCGATGACCCCTCCCCAGGTGAAATCGCATGCAAAAAAGAGGGCCTACGATAACACAGCGTCCGCCGCGCAACAGCGCAGCAGATACAGACGGAGGTGGGATGAGTATTCGTGATTGGCCTGTGGCGGAGCGTCCACGGGAGAAGCTGTTGGAAGGCGGCGCGGCGAGCCTGTCCGACGCCGAATTGTTGGCGATCTTCCTGCGTACTGGAGTTTCCGGTCGAAGTGCGGTGGATCTGGCGCGTGATCTGCTGGTGCAGTTTGGCGGCCTGCGCCCGCTGTTGGAGGCCAGCCAGACGCTGTTCAGCCAGCATATGGGGTTGGGGCCGGCGAAGTTCGCCCAATTGCAGGCGGTGCTGGAAATGTCCCGGCGCCATCTGGCCGAACGCTTGCGCGCCGACTCGGTAGTGGAGAGCCCGCTGGCTGTGCGTCAATACCTCAAGGCGCTGTTGCGCCATGAGCCTCATGAGATATTCGGCTGTCTGTTCCTGGACTCAAAGCATCGTGTACTGGGGTTCGAGGCGTTGTTTCAGGGCACCATCGACACTGCGATTGTTTACCCGCGGCAGGTGGTCAAGCGTGCCTTGGCGCATAACGCGGCAGCGGTGATTTTGTGCCACAACCATCCCTCCGGGAATGCGGAGCCCAGTGCATCTGATCGCAGATTGACCAAAATGCTGCAAAAGGCGTTGGAAGTGGTGGATGTGCGGGTGCTGGATCACATCATTGTGGGAGATGGTGATCCGCTGTCGATGGCTGAATACGGATGGGTATAGCCACCTCTGTCCCTGTAGGAGCGAACAAGCTCGCTCCACAGGGAAGGGGGTTGCGCCCTAGGGCTTGAGGCTGATTTTCGAATAATCCTGGCGGCCGAACGGGCTTACCTGGTAACCCTCGACATTCTTGCGCGCCAATGCAAACGCCGTCGGGTGCGCCAGCGGCAGCCACAGCGCCTGCTGCTGGATCTGCGCCTGGGCCTGCTGGTACAGCTTGGTGCGTACGCCTTGCTCGCTGGTGGTCTTGCCGGCACTGATCAACTTATCCAGAGCGGGGTCGCAGTAGCGGGCGAAGTTGGTGCCGGATTTCAGCGCTGCGCAGGAAAACTGCGGGGTCAGGAAGTTGTCCGGGTCGCCGTTGTCGCCGGCCCAGCCCATGAACAGCAAGTCGTGCTCGCCGGCCTTGGCGCGGCGAATCAATTCGCCCCATTCGATCACACGAATTTCAGCCTGGATGCCAACCTTGGCCAGGTCGGCCTGTAGCAGTTGGGCGCCGAGGTTCGGGTTGGGGTTCAGCAGGCTGCCGGTAGGGCGCGTCCATATTGTGGTCTTGAAACCGTCCTTGAGCCCGGCACGTTCCAGCAGCGCCTTGGCCTTGGCCAGATCCTGTGGGTAGCCTGGCAAATCCTTGGCATAGCTCCAGGTACTGGGCGGGTACACACCGTTGGCTGCTTCGGCGGTGCCCTCGAAGACGGCCTTGAGGTAGCTGCCCTTGTCAAAGGCCAGGTTGATCGCCTGGCGTACTTCGGGTTTGTCCAGCGGTGGGTGCTGGCTGTTGATGGCGACGAAAGCGGTCATGAAGGCAGCGGTTTTTTCCACCTTCAGCGCCGGGTCTTTTTCGGCTTCGCCTACATCCAGGGGCTTGGGTGACAGGGCAATCTGACATTCGTTGCGATGCAGTTTCTGCAACCGTACGTTGGCGTCCGGGGTGATGGCAAAGATCAAGTTATCCACAGCCGGTTTGCCCGCGAAATAGTCCGGGTTGGCCTTGTAGCGCACCACGGCGTCTTTCTGGAAGCGCACGAACACGAACGGGCCGGTGCCGATGGGCTGACTGTTGAGTTTCTCAGGCGTGCCGGCCTTGAGCAGTTTGTCGGCATATTCAGCCGGGTAAATCGAGGCAAAGCCCATGCTCAACGCCGGGAGGAAGGTGGAGTCGGCGTGGTCGAGGGTGAAACGCACCGTCAGCGGATCGAGGGCATCGATCTTCTTGACCAGTGCCGGCAATTGCAGGGACTGGGCGTGGGGGAAGCCGCTCTGGGCGATCTTGTGCCACGGGTTGGCCGGATCGAGCATGCGCTCGAAGCTGAAGCGCACGTCTTCGGCGGTCAGCGTGCGACTTGGGCTGAAATAATCGGTACGGTGAAATTTCACGCCCGGGTGCAGCTTGAAGGTGTAGGTCAGACCATCGGGGGAAACTTCCCAGCTGTCTGCCAGGCTCGGTACCAGCTTGCCGCTGGCCGCATCAAAGTTCACCAGGCGGTTCATCAGCACGTCCGCCGAGGCGTTGGTGGTGGTCAGCGAGTTGTACTGCACCACATCGAACCCTTCGGGGCTGGCCTCGGTGCAGACGCTCAAGTTGGTGGCTGCAACGGCCATCGGTGCGATAAAGAAGGGGGCAAGCAGTAGTGGTAGGGCAGCGAGGCGCATATTCGGTTTCCTGTGCAGATCGAAGGCCCATCTGCGAGTGCAGTCTGGAAAAAGCCTACCGTAGAGGTCTGATTGATAAATGACTAGCCCATTTTTGCCTGTGCTTTTGGCCAAAATGCTGTTTTGATGGCGCCTCAGCGCGTTTCGCCGTGCACTTCCCTGTGCCTGCGGGCGCTGTAAATCATTCTGTGCGACGAGCGGTCAGCTGTTACAGCGGCCCCTACTGGCAGCGGTTCGGGCGTCCGGCACCAAGATTTACGCTGGTAAAAACACACGGGCTGTTGTTGCACTGGGGTCTTTCTGGTATAAAGCAGCGCTCTTTTCTAGGGGCCCGGTTCCTTCGCTTGTAGGTGTAGCCGGTAAGACCCTAAAGAAACGCGGCGCCTGGCGCCAAATGACTGAGAGATTAAGCGGCCAACCCATGCCGGGTTGGGCATGTGGTTTTAGAGGGCTGAGGCATGTCGAGAGTCTGTCAAGTTACCGGTAAGGGTCCGGTGACTGGGAATAACATTTCCCACGCAAATAACAAAACCCGTCGTCGTTTCCTGCCGAACCTGCAGCATCACCGCTTCTGGGTTGAAGAAGAGAAACGTTTTGTTCGCCTGCGTGTATCTGCCAAAGGCATGCGTATTATCGACAAGCGTGGCATCACTGTCGTGCTGGCCGAAATCCGCGCCGCCGGCAAGATCTAAGGAGCTCTATCATGCGTGAATTGATTCGAATGATCTCTAGCGCCGGTACTGGTCACTTCTACACTACCGACAAGAACAAGCGTACTACCCCGGACAAGCTCGAAAAGAAAATGTTCGACCCGCGCGTTCGCAAGCACGTGATCTACAAAGAAGGCAAAATCAAGTAATTGATTTTCTTCCTTGTGAAAAAAAGCCCGTATCTCACGATGCGGGCTTTTTTTTGCCTGGGATTTGCTGATCAGGCTTTCTGCTCGAACACCACGTAGATCTTGCGGCACGCTTCCAGCACTTCCCAGGTGCCCTTGAAGCCAGCGGGGATCACGAAGCGGTCGCCGGCGCGCAAGGTCTTGGCGTTGCCCTCGGCGTCACGCAGCACGGAAACCCCCTGCACAATTTCGCAGTATTCATGCTCGGTGTAGTTGACCTTCCACTGCCCGACTTCACCTTCCCATACCCCTGCATTCATCTGGCCACACGGGCTGTTGTAGTGGTTGTAGATCGTTTGCTCGGGATCGCCCTTGAGGATTTTTTCTGCAGCAGGGCGGTAGCGTTCGGGGGCTGTGCTGGCTTGGCTGAAGTCGACGATATCCTGGATGCTCATGTGCGTGTCCCGTCTGGCCTGCGGTTGGAGAGCCCAAAGTCTATGTTTATTAAAATGAACATCGCAAGGGCGTTTACCGCCGTTATGTCAAATATATTGAAACATCCCCAGCCGCTGGTTTAGGGTGGCAGCTGCCTTGCGCCGAACAGCTGGCTGGCGGGCAAGAATTCTTTGAGGCTGCCGGGGGGACACCCGCCTGGCCCTCTATTCAATAAGAGGAGGACACTCGCATGACCACCCTGACCCGTGCCGACTGGGAACAACGCGCCAAGGATCTGAAGATCGAAGGCCGCGCCTACATCAATGGCGAATACACCGCCGCCGTTTCCGGTGACACCTTCGAATGCATCAGCCCGGTAGACGGTCGTCTGCTGGCCACTGTCGCCAGCTGTGACGCGGCTGACGCCCAGGGCGCCGTGGAAAACGCCCGCGCCACCTTTAATTCCGGTGTCTGGTCGCGCCTGGCGCCGGCCAAGCGCAAAGCCACCATGATCCGTTTCGCCGCGCTGCTCAAGGCCAATGCCGAAGAGTTGGCACTGCTTGAAACCCTGGACATGGGCAAGCCGATCAGCGACTCCCTGAACATCGACGTTCCCGGTGCGGCAAATGCCCTGAGCTGGAGCGGTGAGGCAATCGACAAGATCTACGACGAAGTCGCGGCCACCCCTCATGATCAACTCGGCCTGGTGACCCGCGAGCCAGTCGGCGTGGTCGGCGCTATCGTGCCGTGGAACTTCCCATTGATGATGGCCTGCTGGAAACTCGGCCCGGCGTTGTCCACCGGTAACTCGGTGATCCTAAAACCGTCCGAAAAATCCCCGCTGACCGCCATCCGTATCGCCGCCCTGGCCGTCGAAGCCGGCATTCCAAAAGGCGTGTTCAACGTATTGCCAGGCTATGGCCACACGGTGGGTAACGCCCTGGCGGTGCATATGGACGTGGATACGTTGGTGTTCACTGGCTCCACCAAGATCGCCAAGCAACTGTTGATCCGCTCCGGCGAATCGAACATGAAGCGTGTGTGGCTGGAGGCGGGCGGCAAGAGCCCTAATATCGTGTTTGCCGATGCGCCGGATCTGCAAGCCGCCGCCGAATCTGCGGCCAGTGCCATCGCCTTCAACCAGGGTGAAGTCTGCACTGCCGGTTCGCGCCTGCTCGTGGAGCGTTCCATCAAGGACACCTTCCTGCCGCTGGTGATCGAGGCGCTCAAAGGCTGGAAGCCGGGCAACCCACTGGACCCAGCCACCAACGTGGGTGCGCTGGTGGATACGCAGCAGATGAATAACGTGCTGTCCTACATTGAGTCCGGTCATGCCGACGGTGCCAAACTGGTCGCTGGCGGTAAGCGCACACTGGAAGAAACCGGTGGCACCTACGTCGAGCCAACTATTTTCGATGGCGTGACCAATGCCATGAAGATCGCTCAGGAAGAGATCTTTGGCCCGGTCCTGTCGGTGCTCACTTTCGACAGCGCCGAAGAAGCCATCGCCATTGCCAACGACACCCAATACGGCCTGGCCGCAGCGGTATGGACGGCGGATATCTCCAAGGCGCACCTGACGGCCAAGGCCCTGCGTGCCGGCAGCGTCTGGGTTAACCAGTACGACGGCGGCGACATGACCGCACCGTTTGGTGGTTTCAAGCAGTCGGGTAATGGCCGCGACAAGTCGCTGCATGCGTTCGACAAGTACACCGAGCTGAAGGCGACCTGGATCAAACTCTAAGCAGCACTGCAGGCCAAATGTGGGAGGGGGCTTGCCCCCGATAGCTGGGTGTCAGCCACTGCATGTGGTGACTGGCCCACCGTTATCGGGAGCAAGCCCCCTCCCACACTGTTTTGTGCGACCCCGTAAATTATCCACAGGAGCGTGGCAATGCGTTGGGCGACTTATTTCGCCGTGCTGGCATCGGTACTCAGCGTTGGCCTGGCCTTGGGCGTGAGCATGCCGTTGGTATCCCTGCGTCTTGAAGGCTGGGGCTACGGCAGCTTCGCCATAGGCGTGATGGCGGCGATGCCGGCATTCGGCGTATTGCTGGGTGCCAAGGTCTCCAGCCGAATGGCGTCCTGGCTCGGCACTGCCAACTTGATGCGCCTGTGCCTGTGGGCCGGGGCGCTGTCTATCGGTTTGCTGGCGATCCTGCCCAGCTACCCGGTGTGGCTGGTGCTGCGGTTGATGATCGGGGTGATCCTGACCATCGTATTTATTCTGGGTGAAAGCTGGATCAACCAACTGGTGGTCGAGCAGTGGCGCGGCCGCTTGGTGGCGCTGTATGGCTGCACTTATGCCTTGAGCCAGCTGTCGGGACCCTTGCTGCTGGGCCTGATGGGCACCGATCATGATTACGGGTTCTGGGTGGGCGTCGGCCTTTTGGTAGTGGCGCCGCTGCTGTTGCTGGGGCGATCCGGGGCGCCGACGGCTGATGCGTTCAGCGTCACGTTCAGCGAGCTGTGGCGCTTTTGCCTGAGCTTGCCGGCGATTGCCTGGGCGGTGGCGTTATTCGCCGCATTCGAAGCGATGATTCTGACGCTGTTGCCGGTGTACTGCCTGCAACAGGGCTTCACTGCCGAGATTGCCTTGGCGATGGTTAGCACAGTGGTCGTGGGTGATGCGCTGCTGCAATTGCCCATCGGCGCCCTGGCCGATTACTTGCCGCGCCGCACGTTATTCCTGGGGTGTGCACTGCTGTTGTTGGCGTCGAGCCTGGCGGTGCCGTTGTTGATGCACACACTGCTGATCTGGCCGGTGTGGGTGCTGTTCGGCGCCAGCGCGGGTGGGTTGTTTACCCTGTCGCTGATTTTGATTGGCGAGCGCTACCGTGATGATGCGTTGGTGCGTGCCAACGCCCACGTGGCGCAGCTGTGGGGCATTGGTTGCCTGATCGGGCCGCTGGTGGCGGGTGCGGGCAGCCAATGGGTCAGCGGTCATGCACTGCCATTGCTGATGGCGGCGGGGGCGTTGGGGCTGGTGGTGCTGTTGCTGCGCCAAGGGGCGTTTGGAGCAGCGCAGCCTGCCTGAACTTCTTTGGTCTTAAAGCATGCGTTCCAGGCCAACTGACGTGGCGAACCAGGCATTGAAACGGCGCCACCAACTGCCGGGCTCGCGGGTCAGGGTGTGCAATTGCCCGTTGTCCTCGGTGACCCACACCACATTGCCATCCTGCAATTTCGCCTCGTAGCTCAGCGTCGGCGCCATACCTTCCAGCGCCAGGTTACGCACATGCTCCGCCAGTTCTGGGCTGTCCACCAGTACGCCGACTTCGGTGTTCCACAGCACCGAACGCGGGTCGAAATTGAACGAGCCGATAAATGACTTCTCGCGATCAAAGATCATTGCCTTGCTGTGCAGGCTCGAATCGGAGCCGTAGAGGCTGCCGCGACGAAACAGGTGCGGGCCACTGCTGGCACTGGGGTCGCCTGGTTGTCGGCGCAGCTCATAAAGTTTGACCCCATGCTCCAGCAATGCCTTGCGATAGGGCGCGTAACCGCCGTGCACGGCCGGTACGTCAGTGGCTTCAAGGGAGTTGGTCAGCAAGCTCACCGACACCCCTGCATCGGCCCGACCCGTCAGGTACACCAGCCCGGGCGACCCCGGAACGAAGTACGCCGAAATCATGATCAGTTCACGGCTGACCCCTTCCAGCTCCGGGGCCAATTGGGTGGTGAGCAGCAACTGCGGGTCCGGATCAGCCTTGGCCAGCACCTTGCTCGGTGCGTCCCACAGCGCCTGGTTCCAGGCCCAGATCAGCTCACGGCGCCAGATGTCCATACGGGGTTGGGTCTGATAGGTACGCAGGCGGTTATACAGCGCGTGGTTCTGCTGACGCGATTGCGCCAATGAAGCTTCCAGGCGCCCGCGGGCGACGGCCAGATCGATTTTGGAGGGCATCTTCGAGACAAACTCATCAATAGGTTTGCTCAGTGCGCTGTTCCAGTACTGATCGAAACTGTGACCCAGTTGCTCTGCCACCGGTCCGACGCTGAGCATGTCGATATCGGTGAAGTTCAGGTTGGGCTCGGCGTCGAAATATTCGTCCCCCAGATTGCGCCCGCCCACAATGGCCACGCTGTTATCCGCCAGCCACAGTTTGTTGTGCATGCGCCGATGTTGCAGCGACAGGTTGAATACACGGCCCATGGCGCGTGTAACGCCGGTGCTGCGGCCCAAATGCAGGGGGTTGAACAGGCGAATTTCGATTTTGGGGTGGGCGGCGAGGGTGGCGATGACCTGGTCGAGGCCGTCGCTGGTGGTGTCGTCCAGCAGGATGCGCACACGCACGCCGCGGTCGGCGGCCTTGAGCAGTTCGTCCACGAGCATACGCGTGCTGATGCCGTCGTGAACGATGTAGTACTGCAAATCGAGGCTGGATTGGGCGTTGCGGATCAGCTCGGCGCGAGCCATGAAGGCTTCACTGCTGTTGGGCAGCAAGCGAAAACCCGAGCGCCCCTGGTGCGGCGCCGCCTGGGCCTGGATCGAGCGCCCGAACGAGGAGCCGTTCGCCGGCAGGGCATCGCTGGGAATACGCGGTGAGTCGACCGTGGCGCAGCCGCCCAGGGCCAAGGTGCCCAACAGCAAAAACGGTAATAGCCGTCGAATTATCAAGGGAGCTGCTTCCAGGTCGGGGCGGTTATCGATATATGACGGCCTTTTCCGGCGAAAGGTCAGTGCAGCGTCTCTGCCAGCATTTTGAGCGCGGCGGCGCCGACCTTGCGCACCGCTTCTTCAATCTGCGGGGTTGGCTTGGCGGCGTAGTTCATTCGCAGGCAGTTACGGTACTTGCCGGAGGCAGAAAAGATGCTGCCTACGGCCACTTGTACGCCTTGCTCCACCAACACGCGATTGAGCTTCAAGGTGTCGAAGCCCTCCGGGAGTTCGATCCACAGCAGGAAGCTGCCTTGGGGCCGACTGGCGCGCGTGCCTGCCGGGAAGTAGCGGCTCACCCAGTCGAGCATCAAGTCGCGATTGCGCTGGTATTGCGTGCGCATCCGGCGCAAATGCGGTTCGAAATGGCCGTTTTTGAGAAATTCGGCAATCGCAATCTGCGGCTGGGTGGCGGTAGAGCCGGTGCTGATGTATTTCATGTGCAACACCCGGTCCAGGTAGCGCCCTGGCGCGACCCAGCCAATGCGTAACCCGGGTGCCAGGGTTTTCGAGAATGAGCTGCAGAGCAGCACGCGGCCATCGTCATCGAAGGATTTAATGGTGCGAGGGCGTGGGTAGCTGTAGGCCAGTTCGCCATACACATCGTCTTCGATGATTGCCACGTCATAGCGCTGCGCGAGTGTCAGCAGTGCGCGTTTGCGCGCCTCCGGCATGATGTAGCCCAACGGGTTGTTGCAGTTGGGCGTGAGCTGGATGACTTTGATCGGCCACTGTTCCAGCGCCAGTTCCAGCGCTTCCAGGCTAATGCCGGTGATCGGGTCGGTGGGGATTTCCAGGGCTTTCATGCCCAGGCCCTTGAGGGTCTGCATGGCGCCGTGGAAGCTGGGCGAGTCCACCGCAACAATATCGCCGGGCTCGCAGATCGCCCGGATGCTGGCCGACAGCGCCTCATGGCAGCCGGTGGTGATCACAATGTCTTCAGCGGTCAGTTGGCAGCCGGAGTCCAGCGACAGTCGAGCGATTTGCTCGCGCAATTCCATACAGCCAAGGATGTTGTCGTAATACAGGCCCGGCAGATCCTGGCGCCGACTCACCCGCGCCAGGCTGCGCAGCAAAGGTTTCAGGGTGGGTGACAATACATCTGGCATACCACGGCCCATCTGTATGACGTCTTTGCGGGGTACCGCGCGAATCAGCTCAAGCACCTGGTCCCACTGGGAGATCTCTACCGGTCGTTGGGCCGGGCGGCCTATCTCGGGCAGGGCCGGCAGCTCGCGACCGGCGGGTACAAAGTAACCGGACTTGGGCTTGGGCATCGCCAGGCCGTTGTCTTCCAGCAACCGATAGGCCTGCTGCACGGTGCTCAGGCTGACCCCGTGCTCCACGCTCAAGGCTCGCACCGAGGGCAAGCGATCGCCGGGGCGATAGAAGCCTTGTTCGATGCGAGTGCCGAGCAATTCAGCGAGGTTGACGTAAAGGGTCATGGCGGCCGCTCCTGATAGACCAGTACAGATAGAGGGAAAATACAGGATTCAGCCGTCCATAGGCAGTATCTGTATGGATTTAATAAAAACAGGCTGGATCTGTAATGGTTTTGCCCGTGCCCCCATCCTAGTCACTCAAGGCAACAAGCCAACGAGGGGCAGCAAAATGAACGGCATGAGCGATGTGCGGCTGGCGCTACACAGCCAAGAACTGGAAGCAGGGCAGGAGCGGGCAACGACTGCGCCTGTCGGCAGCCGCTGGAGCCTGTTCTGGCACCGTCGTCACACGCGCAAGGCGTTGCTTACGCTGACCCGCGAGCAGCTGCTGGACGTGGGTTTGACCGCTGAACAGGCGCGCCAGGAAGGCTTGAAGCCGTTCTGGCGCAGTTGATCAGACCAGTTCTTTGAGGCGGTGCCAGAGCATCCCTAGCGCCAGCAGCGGTGAACGCAAGTGTTTGCCACCGGGGAAGGTGATGTGCGGCACCTGAGCGAACAGGTCGAAACGCCCCTGTTGCTGGCCGCTGATGGCTTCGCCGAGCAACCTGCCCGCAAGGTGCGTGGCATTCAGGCCATGACCCGCGTAAGCCTGGGCGTAATACACATTGGGTTGATCCGCCAACCGGCCGATCTGCGGCAGGCGGTTGGCGCCGATGCCGATCATGCCGCCCCACTGGTAGTCGATCTTCACGTCGGCCAGTTGCGGGAATACCTGCAACATTTTCGGTCGCATATAGGCGCCGATATCCTTGGGGTCGCGTCCGGAATAGTGGCAGGCGCCGCCGAACAACAGGCGGCGGTCGGCGGACAGGCGGAAGTAGTCTACCGTCACGCGCTGGTCACACACGGCCATGTTCTGCGGCAGCAGGCGGGTCGCTTGCGCTTCACTCAAGGGCTCGGTGGCGATGATGTAGCTGCCGGCCGGTAGTACCTTGCCACTCAACTGCGGGTTGAGCCCATTCAGGTAGGCGTTGCAGCACAGCACCAGGGTCTTGGCACGTACGTGGCCCTGGGCGGTGTGCACCTTGACGTCGGGGCCGTAGTCGATGCGCGTCACTTCAGACTGCTCGAACAACTTCACGCCCAACTGCTGCGCGGCGGCCGCCTCGCCCAGCGCCAGGTTCAGTGGGTGCAGGTGACCAGAGCCCATGTCGATCATGCCGCCCACATAGCGCTCGGAGCCGATCACGCTGCTCATCTGGCTGGCTTGCAGCAGGCGAACCTCGTGGCGGTAGCCCAGGCTGCGCAGTTCTTCGGCATCTTGCGCCAGGCCCTGCAAATCACGGGGTTTGTTGGCCAGGTCGCAGTAGCCCCAGGTCAGGTCGCAGGGAATCTGGAAGCGTTCTACGCGTTCACGCACGATCTCCACGGCTTCCAGCCCCATCAGCTTCATCTGGCGCACGCCGTCACTGCCGATCACGGACGCGAACTGATCCAGCCCGTGGCCGACGCCGCGAATCAACTGGCCGCCATTACGCCCGCTGGCGCCCCAGCCGATTCTGCGTGCTTCCAGCACCACCACGCTGAAGCCGCGCTCGGCCAGCTCCAAAGCCGTGTTGAGCCCGGAATACCCTGCGCCAATCACGCATACATCGGCGCGCAGCTCGCCTGTCAACGCCGGGTATTCGGGGTGCGGCACGCTGCTGGCGGCGTAGTAGGACGCGGTATGCCGGGCGCTGGCGGTCATGGGGAGCCTCCCTGTTTGGAAAATTTGACGCAGGATACAGCGGTCCGATGAAGCTGTCTGCGCGCTGCGTTTTGCGTCAGAATCCACGCCTATTCGCCGTTGGGTATGTGTTTCGATGAGTTGCAACAGTCAGAAAGTCAGCGCGCTGCGCAGACAGATTCCTTCATTTGAATGTGTTCCGGGTTGCCATGACTGCTGTGGGCCGGTGACCACTTCGCCTGAGGAAATGTCGCGCCTGCCACGCAAGACGGCCGCCGAGCAGGAGGCCGCCATGGATGAGCTGAACTGCGTGCACCTGGGGCCCCATGGGTGCACGGTGTATGACGAGCGGCCACTGATCTGTCGCCTGTTTGGCACCACCAAGACCTTGCCATGCCCCAATGGGCGCCGACCGGTTGAGCTGATTCATCCGCGGGTCGAGAAGCAGATCCACGAGTACATGGCGAGTACCCGGCAAGTGCTGGTCTGACTGAGTCAATCGGGGATCGGCAGGTTCAGGCTCTCCTTCACCTCTTCCATCACGATATAGCTCTTGGATTCGCGCACATGGGGCAACTTGAGCAGGATATCGCCGAGCAACTTGCGGTACGAAGCCATCTCCGAAATGCGCGCTTTCACCAGGTAGTCGAAGTCCCCTGATACCAAGTGGCACTCCAGCACATGAGGCAGTTTCAGCACGGCGCGGCGAAACTCTTCAAAGGTGTCGCCAGACTTGTAATCCAGGCTGATCTCGACAAATACCAGCAGGCTGCCTTTCAAATGCTGCGGGTTGAGCCGCGCGTTGTAGCCCATGATGATCCCTTCGCGCTCCAGGCGCCGCACCCGCTCGGTACAGGGAGTGGTGGACAGCCCGACCTTTTCCCCCAGCTCCGTGAACGAAATGCGCCCGTCGGTTTGCAGGATGCGCAGGATATTGCGGTCGATCTTGTCCAGCTCCCGCTTGGTCTGGGTGTTGGTACGCATAGGGGATACGCCTCTGTGAAAAGGGTTTTTGCCAAGAATTGTCGCCAAATATAGGCATTTATATAGTGAAATGCACTGGTGATTGTTTTTTACACTGCGCCCATCATTGCTCGAATAACACACGTCAGCGGCTAAGCCCGTGATGAGGATATAAAAATGCGCGTTCTGGTCTTGGGTAGCGGTGTCATTGGGGTGACCAGTGCCTACTATTTGGCGCGGGCCGGCTTCGATGTCGTGGTGGTCGACCGTCAGCCTGCCGCTGCCATGGAAACCAGTTTCGCCAACGCCGGCCAGGTGTCCCCTGGCTACGCCTCGCCATGGGCCGCGCCGGGTGTGCCGCTCAAGGCGATCAAGTGGTTGCTGCAGCGCCACGCGCCGCTGGCGATCAAGGCAACCGCCGATATCGATCAATACCTGTGGATGGCGCAGATGCTGCGCAACTGCACGGCCAGCCGCTATGCGGTGAACAAGGAGCGCATGGTGCGCCTGTCCGAGTACAGCCGCGACTGCCTCGACGAATTGCGTGCCGAGACCGGCATTGCCTACGAAGGCCGCAGCCTCGGTACGACCCAGCTGTTCCGCACCCAGGCCCAACTTGACGGTGCCGCCAAGGATATCGCGGTGTTGAAAGAGTCCGGCGTGCCGTTCGAATTGCTTGATCGCGCCGGTATTGCCCGCGTTGAACCGGCCCTGGCCAGCGTCACGGATATCCTCGCCGGTGCTTTGCGGCTGCCGAACGACCAGACGGGCGACTGCCAGATGTTCACCACGCGCCTGGCCGAGATGTGCAGGCAGTTGGGCGTTGAGTTCCGTTTCGAGCAGGACATCCAGCGCCTCGATTACGCCGGTGATCGCATTAACGGTGTGTGGATCGACGGCAAGCTGGAAACCGCCGACCGCTAT
Source organism: Pseudomonas sp. OST1909 (assembly GCF_015277575.1). Classification (NCBI taxonomy): domain Bacteria; kingdom Pseudomonadati; phylum Pseudomonadota; class Gammaproteobacteria; order Pseudomonadales; family Pseudomonadaceae; genus Pseudomonas; species Pseudomonas sp. OST1909. The sequence goes on along the minus strand of NZ_CP063780.1, from coordinate 8,108 downwards.
GTACTGGCCCTCGGCAGTTACTCGCCGAAGCTGCTCAAGCCACTGGGGATCAAGGCGCCGGTCTACCCGCTCAAGGGCTACTCGCTGACCGTGCCGATCACCAACCCGGCAATGGCGCCCACCTCGACCATTCTCGATGAGACCTACAAGGTCGCGATCACCCGTTTCGACAACCGTATTCGTGTCGGCGGCATGGCTGAAATAGCCGGTTTTGACCTGTCGCTGAAGCAGCAAAGACGTGAAACCCTGGAGATGATCGTCAACGACCTTTATCCTCAGGGCGGCGATTTGGCCCAAGCCAGTTTCTGGACCGGTCTGCGTCCGACCACACCCGACGGCACGCCGATTGTCGGTGCCACCCCATTCAAGAACCTGTTCCTGAATACCGGTCACGGCACGCTCGGCTGGACCATGGCCTGTGGTTCCGGTCGTTTGCTGGCCGACCTGATGGCAAAGAAAACGCCGCAGATCAGCGCCGCCGGCCTCGATATTTCCCGTTATGGCAATCACCAGGAGTCCGCACAACATGTCAATCCAGCGCCAGCTCACCAATGAGCGCATGAGCCAGATCGTGGTTCACAGCGGTACCGTGTATCTGGCCGGGCAAGTCGGCGACGACCTGAGTGCCGGGATTGAACAGCAGACCCGTGAAACCCTGGTCAATATCGAGCGTTTACTGGACCTGGCCGGTACCGACAAGTCCAGGTTGCTGTCGGTGACCATCTACCTGAAGGATATCGACGCCGACTTCGCCGGCATGAACGCGGTGTGGGACAAGTGGCTGCCCAAAGGCGTCGCCCCGGCCCGTGCCACGGTTGAAGCCAAATTGTGCGAGCCGCAAATCCTGGTAGAGCTGTCCGTCGTGGCGGCGCTGCCTTAGCAACGATCCCTCTCCCGGCGCCGACGTTGTTGGTCGGCACCGGTTTTTCTTCACCTTGCTGCCTAGAAGCCTGCCGCCATGCGTCCAGCCCGTGCCCTGATCGACCTTCAAGCCCTGCGCCACAACTACCAATTGGCCCGTGAAGTCACGGGGGCCAAGGCGCTCGCCGTGATCAAGGCGGATGCCTACGGCCATGGTGCCGTGCGCGTGGCCCAGGCACTGGAAACCGAAGCCGACGGGTTTGCCGTGGCATGCATCGAGGAAGCCCTGGAACTGCGTGCCGCCGGCATTCGCGCGCCGGTGCTGTTGCTGGAAGGCTTTTTTGAGGCGGACGAGTTGCCGCTGATCATCGAACAGGATTTGTGGTGTGTGGTGCATTCGTTGTGGCAGCTTGAGGCCATCGAACAGGCCAAACTGAGCAAACCACTGACCGTGTGGCTCAAGCTGGACTCGGGCATGCACCGTGTCGGCTTGCACCCCAAGGATTATCAAGAGGCTTACCAGCGCCTGCTGGCCAGCGGCAAAGTCGCGAAGATCGTGTTGATGAGCCATTTTGCCCGCGCCGATGAGCTCGATTGCGTCAGCAGCAACGAACAAGTCACGGTATTCGAAGCAGCTCGCCAAGGCTTGGCTGCCGAAGTCAGCCTGCGTAACTCCCCATCTGTATTAGGCTGGCCAGGCGTGGCCAGCGACTGGGTACGCCCTGGCATCATGCTCTACGGCGCAACGCCATTTGGCGAAGACCAGGCCTTTGCCGCACGGTTGCAGCCGGTGATGACCCTGGAGTCCAAAATCATTTGTGTACGCGAACTGCCGGCTGGCGAACCCGTGGGCTATGGCGCCAGGTTTGTCACGCCCAAGCCGATGCGCATCGGAGTGGTTGCCATGGGCTATGCCGACGGTTACCCCCGCCACGCGCCAACCGGTACGCCGGTGCTGGTGGCGGGCCAGCGCAGCCAACTGCTGGGGCGCGTGTCCATGGACATGCTGTGTGTCGACCTCACCGACTTACCCCAAGCGGGCCTTGGCTCAACCGTGGAGTTGTGGGGCAAGAACATCCTCGCCAGTGACGTCGCCACTGCTGCCGATACCATTCCGTACCAGATTTTCTGCAACCTGCGCCGGGTGCCAAGGCTCTATTGCGGCGCTTGATGGCCGGGTACGAATGCAGCTGCCCGGGATTTAGGCCCAAGTGTTGTAAATACTGAACGCTGTCGCCATGATAACGCTCAATTACAACAAAGCCTGAATCCTAGGAGGCTCCTGCATTGGACGTCGGCGAACGACTGCAATCCATCCGTAAACTCAAAGGTCTTTCCCAGCGCGAGCTTGCCAAGCGCGCGGGCGTCACCAACAGCACCATTTCGATGATCGAGAAAAACAGCGTCAGCCCCTCGATCAGCTCCCTGCGCAAGGTGCTGGGCGGTATCCCCATGTCCATGGTCGAGTTCTTTTCCGAGGAGATCCTCCAGGAAATACCGACGCAGATCGTCTATAAAGCCAATGAGCTGATCGACATCTCTGACGGTGCCGTCACCATGAAACTGGTGGGCCGGGCGCACCCGAGCCGGGCTATTGCCTTTCTCAACGAAATTTACCCGCCAGGCGCCGACACGGGCGAAGAAATGCTCACCCATGAGGGCGAGGAGACCGGGATCCTGTTGGAAGGTCGCCTGGAATTGGTGGTCGGTCTTGAAACTTTTGTGCTCGAAGCTGGCGATAGCTACTACTTTGAAAGCACCAAGCCCCATCGTTTTCGCAACCCGTTCGATGTGCCGGCGCGACTAATCAGCGCAGCCACGCCCGCGAACTTTTAACAAAAGAGGCGCCCTGCCAGCGTTGCAGAGGCTCCCATAGCTGTATCCGTGTGGCCGTATCTCCCTTTATTTAATAGGGTTGTTTCGGCAGCCCGGGCTAACCGTTATACTTTCGCCGCCTGCGAAACCGTGGCCGCAGGCGTGAATAGCCACCATTGAGGGTGAACGCGTGAACCTAATTATGAAAATGCTGGCTGCACCAGCAACCGTACTGGCCCTATGGGCTGTCAGCGCTCAAGCTGCGACCAATGATGACATTGCCAAGCGCCTGGAGCCTGTGGGCCAGGTTTGCGTCCAGGGCCAGGAGTGCAAGGGCATGGAGGTCGCTGTGGCAGCGGGTGGTGGCGGTGGTGCGAAAACGCCGGATGAGGTGATCGCCAAGCACTGCAATGCGTGCCATGGTACCGGTCTGCTGAACGCGCCGAAGATTGGCGATACGGCCGCGTGGAAAGAGCGCGCCGATCATCAGGGCGGCCTTGATGGCATCCTGGCCAAGGCCATCACCGGTATCAACGCCATGCCCCCTAAAGGCACGTGCAATGATTGCTCGGATGACGAGCTTAAGGGCGCTATCCAGAAGATGTCAGGTTTGAAATAAGCTTAAGTTCGCCAAAAAGCCGCTTGCGAGCGGCTTTTTTGTGCTCGCGATTTGTGTTTCGACGCTGTTCATTGCAGCAAAGACCCGGCAAGCTCGGTCCAACTCCAATTCATGGAATGTTCGGGAGCAGTCCGATGGTGCAGTTGTGTTCAATCGAGCAAGCAGTTGACGACGTACTGGCGCGGTTGCCGGCGCATATCCACATGGGCATGCCGCTGGGTCTTGGCAAGCCCAATCTGTTCGCCAACGCGCTGTACCGGCGTATTGCCAAACTGCCGGAGCGGGCGCTGACGATCTACACCGCGTTGAGCCTGGGCCGCCCGACGATGGGCGATGGCTTGCAGAAGCGCTTTCTCGAACCGTTCATCGAGCGGGTGTTCGGTGACTACCCCGAGCTGGATTTCCTCGCAGACCTGCACAAGGACAGCCTGCCGCAGAATATCCAGGTCAAGCAGTTTTTCATGCAGCCCGGCAGCCTGCTCCATAGCGCCTCGGCGCAGCAGGATTACGTCAGCAGCAACTACAGCCATGCCGCCCGCGACATCAACGCCGCCGGCCTGAACCTGGTGGCGCAACTGGTTGCCAGCAGCGCCGAGCATCCTGATCGCCTGAGCCTGAGCTGCAACCCGGATATCACCCTCGACCTGCTGCCGATGATCGCCAAGCGCCGCGAAGCCGGGGAAACCATCCTCGTTGTCGGCCAGGTCCATAGCGATTTGCCGTACATGCCCGGCGACGCCGAGTTGGGCATGGACGCGTTCGACTACCTGCTCGATGAAAAAGACAGCAGCACATTGTTTTCCACGCCGAACATGCCGGTGGGCTTCCAGGATCATTTTATAGGCCTGCACGCCAGCACCCTGGTACGTGACGGCGGCACCTTGCAGATTGGCATTGGCTCCATGGGCGATGCGCTGACTGCCGCCTTGCTGGCGCGCCAGGCCGATAACGAAGCCTATCGATTGCTGCTGACGGACCTGGATGTGTATCAGTGGGCGCCGTTGATCAGCCGTGAGGGCGGTGTCGAACCTTTCGCCCGTGGTCTTTACGGTTGCAGCGAGATGTTCGTCAACGGCCTGTTGGTGCTGGCGGATGCCGGGATTGTGCGGCGCAAGGTCTACCCGGATGTGGCGACCCAGATGCAGGCCAACGCAGGCACCCTGGACGATGCGGCGCAACCCGATGGCGTGTCGATCCATGGCGGCTTCTTTCTAGGGCCGCGCAGTTTTTACCAGCGCTTACAGGAAATGACCCACGCCAAGCGCCTCGAATTCAACATGACCGGCATCAGCTATATCAACGAGCTGTACGGCCAGGAAGAACTCAAGCGGCTGCAGCGCCTGGATGCGCGATTTATCAACAGCGCGATCATGGTCACATTGCTCGGTGCCGGCGTGGCCGACCAATTGGAAGACGGTCGCGTGCTCAGCGGTGTGGGCGGGCAATACAATTTCGTTGCCCAGGGGCATGCGCTGGACGGTGCGCGTTCAATCCTGATTTTGCGCAGCTGGCGGGAGTCGGCGGGCGAGGTCAGTTCCAATATTGTCTGGGAGTACGGCCACTGCACCATTCCCCGGCACCTGCGGGATATCGTCATTACCGAGTACGGCATTGCCGACTTGCGCGGGCAGACGGATGCCAAGGTGATCGAAGCGCTGCTCAATATCACAGACTCGCGTTTCCAGGGCGACTTGATTGAGCAGGCACAAAAGGCCGGCAAGCTGCCCAAGGACTTCCAGCTGGATCCGCGCTTTGCGGACAACACGCCGGAACGCCTCCAGGCGATTCAGGCCAAGCATCGACGGTTGTTCCCGGAATACCCGTTGGGCAGTGATTTCACGGATGAGGAGCGGGACTTGTTGCGAGCGTTGAACTGGCTCAAGAGCAAATTCAAGCTGACGGAGATTCTGGAGTTGGGCAAGGCGGCACTGGATGCACCGGAGCCGCAGGCGTATCCCGAGCATCTGGTACGGATGCGTCTGGATAAGCCGGAGGGGTTTAAAGAGGATTTGTATCAACGGTTATTGCTTGCTGGGCTACAGGCGACCGCCCGCTGACAGGCAACACAAATCAAATGTGGGAGCTGGCTTGCCTGCGATGAGGGCCTGACAGTCGACATCTCTGTCGTTTGACACTCCGCTATCGCAGGCAAGCCAGCTCCCACACGTTGATTTAGTCGATGAAGGTCACGATACCACCCGCCAAGGACTTCACCCGCGCCAGCGACTCAACCCGATAACCCTGCGCATCGAGCTCCGCACGCCCACCCTGGAACGACTTCTCGATCACGATCCCCAAGCCGGCCACGGTAGCGCCGGCCTGTTTGATGATCGAAATCAGCGCCTGGGACGCTTTGCCGTTGGCCAAAAAGTCATCGATCACCAGCACGCGGTCGCTGCTGGTCAGGTGGCGTGGGGAGATCGCCACGGTGCTTTCGGTTTTCTTGGTGAAGGAATACACCGTTGCCGACAGCAGGTTTTCCGTCAGGGTCAACGACTGCTGCTTACGCGCGAAGATCACCGGTACACCCAGGTTCAGCCCGGTCATGATCGCCGGTGCAATACCTGAGGCTTCGATGGTGACGATCTTGGTGATCCCCGAATCCTTGAACAGCGCGGCGAATTCGTCGCCGATCAGTTTCATCAGTGCCGGGTCGATCTGGTGGTTCAAAAAGGCATCGACCTTGAGAACCTGATCGGAAAGCACGATGCCTTCTTCGCGAATTTTCTTGTGCAGTGCTTCCACGGAAAGCTTCCTCTGATGGCGCAACAGGCGCCGAAAGTAGATTAAAAAGTAGTCGATTCTAGCGCTTTAGCATCGCGCGTATATCCGCCAGGGCGGTGTTGCCGCGCACGGCCTTCACCTCGGTGGGGGTGTCGTCATTGCCTTCCCAGGCCAGGTCGTCCGGCGGTAGCTCGTCAAGGAACCGGCTGGGGGCACAATCGATGATTTCGCCGTATTGCTTGCGCTTGGCGGCAAAGGTGAAGGCCAGGGTCTGACGTGCGCGGGTGATGCCCACGTAGGCCAGGCGCCGTTCTTCCTCGATGGTGTCGGCTTCGATGCTGGAGCGGTGCGGGAGGATTTCCTCTTCCATGCCCATGATGAACACGTAAGGAAACTCCAGGCCCTTGGAGGCATGCAAGGTCATCATCTGCACGCCTTCGGCACCGTCTTCCTCTTCCTGCTGGCGTTCGAGCATGTCACGCAGCACCAGCTTGCCGATGGCGTCCTCGACGGTCATTTCGCCGTCTTCGTCTTTTTCCAGGGTGTTCTTCAGCGCCTCGATCAGGAACCAGACGTTGCCCATGCGGTAATCCGCGGCTTTGTCGCTGGAGCTGTTGGTGCGCAGCCAGTTTTCATAGTCGATGTCCATGACCATGCTGCGCAGGGCGCTGATCGGGTCTTCGCCGGCGCACTGTTCGCGCACCTTGTCCATGAAGCGCTTGAAGCGTGACAGGCGATCGGTGAAGCGCGTGTCCAGATGTTCGCCCAGGCCGATTTCGTCGGTGGCGGCATACATGGAAATCTTGCGTTCGGTAGCGTAGTTGCCGAGCTTTTCCAGGGTAGTGGAGCCGATTTCCCGGCGCGGTACGTTGATCACGCGCAGGAAGGCGTTGTCGTCGTCCGGGTTCACGATCAGCCGGAAGTAGGCCATCAGGTCTTTTACTTCCTGGCGTCCGAAAAAGCTGTTGCCGCCCGACAGGCGATACGGCACCTGATGGTGCTGCAGTTTCAGCTCGATCAGCTTGGCCTGGTAGTTGCCGCGATACAGGATCGCAAAGTCGCTGTAGGGTCGGTCAGTGCGCAGGTGCAGGCTGAGGATTTCCACGGCCACGCGTTCGGCTTCGGCGTCTTCGTTGCGGCAGCGGATCACGCGGATCTCATCGCCATGGCCCATCTCGCTCCACAGTTGTTTTTCAAACTCGTGGGGGTTGTTGGAGATCAGCACGTTGGCGCAACGCAGGATGCGGCTGGTGGAGCGATAGTTCTGCTCCAGCATCACCACTTTCAGCGACGGGTAGTCCTCCTTGAGCAGCATCAGGTTTTCCGGGCGGGCGCCGCGCCAGGCGTAGATCGACTGGTCGTCGTCGCCCACCACGGTGAACTGGTTGCGCGTACCAATCAGCAACTTCACCAGCAGGTATTGGCTGGCGTTGGTGTCCTGGTATTCGTCCACCAGCAGGTAGCGCACCTTGTTTTGCCACTTCTCCAGGATGTCCTTGTGTTCCTGGAACAGCTTGACCGGCAGCAGGATCAGGTCGTCGAAGTCCACTGCGTTGAACGCCTTGAGCGTGCGCTGGTAGTGGGTGTAGACGATGGCGGCGGTCTGCTCCTTGGGGTTGCGTGCAGCTTCCAGGGCTTCGGCGGGCAGGATCAGGTCGTTTTTCCATGAGCCGATCATGTTCTTGATTTCGTCGACGCCGTCGTCGCCTGCGTATTCCTTCTGCATGATGTCGGTCATCAGGGCCTTGACGTCGGTCTCGTCAAAGATCGAGAAGCCGGGCTTGTAGCCCAGTCGCACATGCTCCTTGCGGATGATGTTCAGGCCCAGATTGTGGAAGGTACACACCGTCAGGCCGCGGCCTTCGCCGCCCTTGAGCAGGGTGCCGACCCGCTCTTTCATTTCCCGCGCCGCCTTGTTGGTAAAGGTCATGGCGACGATGTACTGGGCGCGGATGCCGCAGTTCTGGATCAGGTGCGCGATCTTGCGGGTGATCACGCTGGTCTTGCCGGAGCCGGCGCCGGCGAGCACCAATAGAGGGCCGCCGACGTAGTTCACGGCTTCTTGCTGCCGGGGATTGAGTCGGGACAT